>NZ_PVZG01000008.1 GCF_003002065.1 Pseudosporangium ferrugineum | reverse complement strand
ATGTACCACCGCACCAAGGTGATCACCGACAAGGCGCCGGCGTTCCACACCGTCATCCCCGAGCTGAAGGCGCACCCGCAGGTGAAGGCCGTCGTCTACTTCGACACCAAGGCCGACGACGAGGGCGACCGCGACATCTCGGTGGACTCCACCGCCACCGCCCTGGCCGCCTTCCGCAAGGTCGCCGCCGACCCGATGTTCGACGTGACCATCGCCAAGTAGGCACCGCACGCCACGAACGGGCCGGTCTCCGCGCGGAGACCGGCCCGTTCCGTCATTGCGGCCAGGGGACGGTCAGCTCGCCGCGGCGCCACCGGGCCGGTCCGTCCCGCACCTGCCAGGAATCCCGGAACCGTGCGACGGTAGCCAGCCAGCGCTGCCGCGGCCCGAACGGCGTCGCGCTCGCCTCCCACGCCGCGCCCAGCGTGGTCAGCAATCCGTGCACCGGGTGCCCCGGCACGTTGTGGTGGATCAGCGCCTTGGGCAGTCGCTCGGCGAACGTCGCCGGATGGTCCAGATCGGACAGTCGCGCGGACAGGGTGAGGGTCCGGGCCGTACCCGCCTCGACGACCGCCCAGGTGGCGATCCGGCCCAGCTCGTCGCAGGTTCCCTCGACCAGCACGGCGCCGGTGGCGGTCATCGTGTGCCACGCGGCGGCGACCTCGTCCTCGGCGTACTGGCGCAGCACGTTGAACGCGCGGACCACCACGGGACGCAGGCCGGCCAGCTCGAAGCCGCCGCGGCGGAAGTCGAGGCGGGGAGGATCCGCGAACGGGCGCGCGGCGCTGACCCGTACCGGATCGATCTCGAGCCCGACCACCGCGACGTCCGGGCGGACCGCCGCGGCCAGCCGCTCCCGCAGCTCGATCGCCGTGATCGGCGTCGCGCCGTAACCCAGGTCCACCACCAGCGGCGCCGCCGCGGACGCCAGCAACTCCCCGCACCGGTACGCGATGAAGTTGTCCACCCGGCGCAGCCGATTGGGGTTCGTGGTGCCCCGGGTGACCGCCCCGAGCGGCCTGCTCACGCCGGTCAGCCCTGCTCGCGGACGACCTTGTGCTGTGCGGCCTGCGCGATCGGGCGGACCACCAGCCGGTCGACGTTGACGTGCTGCGGGCGGGTCGTGGCCCAGGCGATGCAGTCGGCGATGTCGTCGGCCACCAGCGGCTCGCGCACCCCGGCGTAGACCGCGTCCGCCTTCGCCGCGTCGCCGAACCGGTTGAGGGAGAACTCCTCGGTGCGGACCATGCCGGGATCGATCTCGACGACCCGGACCGGCTTGCCGGCCAGCTCCAGGCGCAGCGTGCCGACCAGCGCGTTCTGGGCGTGCTTCGCGGCCGTGTAACCGCCACCGCCCTCGTAAACGGTGAACGCCGCGGTCGAGCCGACGGTCACCACGGTGCCGGCGCCGCCCGCCTCGAGGGCGGGGAGCAGGGCCTGGGTGACGCGCAGGGTGCCGAGCACGTTGACGTCGTACATCCACTGCCAGTCGGCGACCGATCCGCCGGCCACCGGGTCCATCCCGCGGGCGCCGCCGGCGTTGTTGACCAGCACCGTGAGGCGCCCGCCCAGCCCGGCGACCGCGGCGGCGAGCCCGGTGACCGATTCGTCGGAGGTGACGTCACACGCGACGGCTGTCGCCGCGTCCTCCCCGGCCTCCTTGACGAACGCCTCCAGCCGATCCACGCGACGGGCCGCGGCGACGACGTGGAAACCCTCGGTGACCAGGCGGCGGGCGGTCGCCGCACCGATTCCGCTGGACGCACCGGTGACAACGGCGATGTTCTTCTGCACCATGCCCCGATCCTGCCTCATGACGTGAGTCACCCCGGGCCCACGGGAGTGGGCCCGGGGGCCCGCGGGTAGGGAAGATGAACGACGGCGTAACAGTTGTTCCGTACGTCTGGCCGCTCCTGGCCGCTCCTGGAAGGAAAACGACGTGGGCGATCCGCGGGCCGCGGGTTACTGGCCGACCCCCCGGCGCATCGCCACCCTCTCGGTGCACACGTCGCCGCTCGAGCAGCCCGGCACGGGTGATGCGGGCGGCATGAACGTCTACATCGTCGAGGTGTCGAAGCGGCTGGCCGCGCTCGGCGTCGAGGTCGAGGTCTTCACCCGGGCCACCTCGAGCGAGCTGCCGCCGGTGGTCGAGATGGCCCCCGGCGTGATTGTGCGGCACGTCACCGCCGGGCCCTTCGAGGGTCTGTCGAAGGAGGAGCTCCCGTCGCAGCTGTGCGCCTTCACCAACGGCGTGCTGCGCGCGGAGGCGGCGAACCCGCCCGGCTACTACGACCTCATCCACTCGCATTACTGGATGTCCGGCCAGGTCGGCTGGCTCGCGCGGGAGCGCTGGGGGGTGCCCCACGTGCACACCGCGCACACCCTGGCCAAGGTGAAGAACAGGCTCATCGCCGCCGGGGACCGCCCCGAGCCCAAGGCCCGGGTCATCGGCGAGGAACAGGTGATCGCCGAGTCGGACCGGCTGGTGGCGAACACCCGGTTCGAGGCCCAGGACCTGGTCTCCTGCTACGACGCCGACCCGGCCCGGCTCACCGTGGTCCAGCCCGGCGTCGACCTCGACCGCTTCCGCCCCGGCGGCGCCCAGGCCGCCGACCGTCGCCGGCTCGGGCTGCCCGAACGCGGCCACCTGGTCGCCTTCGTCGGGCGCATCCAGCCGCTCAAGGGCCCGGACGTGCTGATCCGGGCGCTGGCCGAGGAGCCGCTGCGCCACGAGGACGTCACCGCGGTGATCTGCGGCGGCCCCAGCGGCAGCGGCCTCGACCGGCCCACCGCGCTGATCGAGCTCGCCGCCTCGCTCGGGGTCCTGCACAAGGTCCACTTCCTGCCGCCGCAGACCGGCGACGCGCTGGCCGCGCTCTACCGCTCGGCGGACCTGGTCGCCGTCCCCTCGCACAACGAGTCGTTCGGGCTGGTCGCCGTGGAGGCGCAGGCGTGCGGCACGCCGGTGGTCGCGGCGGCGGTGGGCGGGCTGGTCACCGCGGTCACCGACGGCGTCAGCGGCGTCCTCGTCGACGGCCACGACCCGGCCGGCTGGGCGACCGTGCTGGGCGGCCTGCTGCGCTCGCCGGCCCGGCGGCTGCGGCTGTCGGTCGGCGCGGTCCAGCACGCTTCGAACTTCTCCTGGGACCGTACGGCGGAAAGCCTGCTCCGCGTCTACCGCGAGGCCGCGGCGGAGCACCGCGCGCTGATCGCCGCCCGTCTGGCAGGCTCGTTCTCGTGGTGAACGACGACATCGGCGCCCTGATCGAGCGCGTGTGCGCGGAGCGCGAACTGCCCTGCGAAGCCACCGGCCCCGGCGCGTGGGTGGTCACCATGCCCGGTACCCACAAGCTGAAGACCGCCTGCAACCTGATCGTCGGCGAGCACGCCCTGCGCCTCGAGGCGTTCGTGATGCGCCACCCCGACGAGAAGCACGAGGAGCTGTGGGCGTGGCTGCTGCGCCGCAACGCCCGCATGTACGGCGTCGCCTTCTCCATCGACCAGGCCGGCGACGTGTACCTGACCGGCCGGGTCAGCCTCAAGGGCCTCGACGAGGACGAACTTGACCGGCTGCTGGGCTCGGTCCTGACGTACGCCGACGAATCGTTCGACTCGATGCTGGAGATCGGCTTCGGTACGGCCATCCGCCGCGAATGGGACTGGCGGGTCAAACGGGGCGAAAGCCTGGCGAACCTCCAGGCCTTCGCCCACTTCGCCGACCCGTCCGCCCGGGGCGACGCCGGCGCATAGGCGTTCCGTTCAGCGTTCCCAGGTGGCACCGTCCTCGCCGTCCTGCGGCACCCAGCCGATCACTGCCGGCTTGGCGTGGGTGTCACTGAAGTCCACGGTGAGCGAGGTCTTCCCGGGCGGCAGGGTCAGCTTGCGGGGGGAGTCGGCGCTGTTCTCGCCGCCGTCGGTGTCGTAGAGGGTGAAGGCGCTGGTATCGATCAGGACGGGCTGCTCGGCGTCCATGCTGAAGACGGCGCGGCCGGACCTGGTGCCGTAGGTGGCCGACGTGAGGGTGAGAGTGGCGACGACGGTGCCGTTCTTCGACACGGTCACGGCCGCGCCCTTCTGCGCGAGCTTCAGCCTGCCGTCCGACAGGTCGATTCGCGGCAGCATCGGTGCGGAGCTGATCGTCGGGCCGACGGGCGGAGTGCCGTCGCCGTTGCCGTTCAGCCGGGGCAGGGCGACCCCGGTTCCGAGGGCCGCGACCGCGACGACGGCCGCGGCGATCTGCGCCACGGTACGCCGCTGCCGGCGTCGGCGTCCCCCGCGCACCACGTCGTCCAGGGTGAAGCCGCTGGGGTCCAGCGGCGGCTCGGCGTACTGCAGATGCTTGAGCTGGTCGGACAGGCTGCGGCCGGTCGGCTCAGGGCTCATCGGTTGCCTCCGGATGGCGATTGCGGGACCGCCGTAGCCGTACGGGAGGAGCCACGGTCCTCGGGCGGGTCGTCCAGGAAATCGTTGCCCAGGACGCGCCGCAGTTTGGCGACCGCGTCGGCGCACTGCCGCTTCACGGTGCCTTGCGAGACCCCCAGGACCTCGGCGACCTCGGCGACGGAGCGGTCCTCGATGTACCGCAGCACCACCAGTGCACGCTGCTTGACCGTCAGCACCGCCAGAGCACGCGTCAGGTCCAGCCGGGTCGCCGAGGCGCCGCCGGTCTCGTACGGCTGCTCGGGCAGGGCGTCGGTGCTGTATTCCCGCCGCCACGGACGCCGGCTCTCACTGACAGCCAGGCGCACCACCACCGTACGCAGGTACGCCCCCGGGTCCGTCACCGCATGAGTCCGCGGCCACGCCATGTACATCCGCTCCAGCGCCGTCTGCACGAGGTCGTCCGCGCGATGCGGATCCCGCGTCAGCGACCGCGCGAAGCGTCGAAGCGGGGCCATCTCCGTAGCAGCCATCGCCCGAAACGCCTCCTCCAGCTCGCCGCGCATCCAATGCCTCTCATTGATTCGATCGTCGATCGAGGAGTATCACCCCTCCTGGCAAGGACCGGTGACCTGCGACGGGTCACCGGTGCCTGCCACCCTGCCCGGCGGTGGTGTTCAGCGCTCCCAGACGGCGCCGGCCCAGCCGAGCGCCGCCGGCTTGTCGTGGGTGTCGCTGAAGGTGAGGGTGAGCGTGGTCTTGCCGGCCTTGAGGGTCAGCTTGCGCGGGGAGTCGGCGCTGTTCTCGCCGCCGTCGGTGTCGTAGAGGGTGAAGGCGCTCGTGTCGATCAGGACGGGCTGCTTGGCGTCCATGCTGAAGACGGCGCGGCCGGACCTGGTGCCGTAGGTGGCCGACGTGAGGGTGAGAGTGGCGACCACGGCGCCCCTCTTCGACACGGTCACGGCCGCGCCCTTCTGCGCGACCTTAAGCTTGTCGTCCGACAGGTCAACGGGCTTCGCGCCGGGCTTGGCGGCGGCGGGGCGCTCCCAGAGGCCGCCGTCGGAGGTGCCGTTCTGCGGGATCCAGCCGAGGGCAGCGGGCTTGTCGTGGGTGTCGCTGAAGGTGAGGGTGAGCGTGGTCTTGCCGGCCTTCAGGGTCAGCTTGCGCGGGGAGTCGGCGCTGTTCTCGCCGCCGTCGGTGTCGTAGAGGGTGAAGGCGCTCGTGTCGATCAGGACGGGCTGCTTGGCGTCCATGCTGAACACGGCGCGACCGGACCTGGCGCCGTAGGTCGCCGACGTCAGGGTGAGGGTGGCGACGAGCTTGCCGTTCTTCGACGCCGTCACGGCCGCGCCCTTCTGCGAGAACTTCAGGGTGCGGTCCGACAGGCCGAGCGGCGCGGCCGGAGCCACCGCGCTGACCGGCTTGACCGCAGCGGCCGCGGCTCCGTTCGCGGCGGTCGCGTTCGGGGCGCTCGCCGACCCACAACCGGAAGCGACGGCGGTGGTGAACACGCCCACGGCGGCGAGAGCGAGCACGGGACGGGCGAAGATCTTGTTCATGGTGGACTCCCTCAAGCGACGTTGTTCTTCGATGTCGTTGGGCAGACGCCACGAAGCTCTCATCCGGTTGTGTGTGACGCCCGTCACTAGTTCGCGCGCGCATCCGCCGGATCTTTTCTCGGGCGCCCGACCAGCGATCAACGGCCCGGGTGACCGCGGAGCTAACGACCATGCGCGGGCGCGGCGGGTGATGAGCCGGCGGTATCGACCGCGGTCTCGGCGATCCGGGGCGGTGCCGGCCGGCGCCCGCAGCCGGGCCACCGGTCGACGGTCATGACCCGCCAGCCGCCGCTCGCCCGCCTGATCGGCGCGGGGGCTGCACCTGGTGGCGGACCGGCCGGGAACGGCGGCGGCGGACGCAAGCGAGCCGGCAACCCGGAGCCGGGGGGTGAGTGCGGCGCGCGGGGTTGGGCTTTCTATGCACGTTGCCGCCGGAGACGACCACCCATTGGGTGCAGCGCGCTGGGTTGGGTGCTTGGGCCGGCCGCGGGGGTGCGTGCCGGATCGCTGCGTGCCTTCACCGGCTGGGGTGTGTCGACGTGGCCGCCCGGAATGGGTGCGTCGGGCTTGCGGCGTTTCTGGGACCGCCGCGCTGGTCGTTGGCCTGCGCCGGCGGCGGCGGGCGACACCCATCCCCATAGGCGCCGCCCGCACTTACCGCCGGTCTCGGGTCGCGCCGTCCCCCAACGGCTGATGCCACCCGTCCCCGAACGCCGCGCCGCGGTCAACCCCGAAGGGTTCACCCGTTCCCCGAACTGACGGCTCGGCGTCCATCGACCACGCTAGTTGGGCCCGTCAAGGGTCACAAGCCAGTTGGCTATCTGCCATCTGTCAGGACCATCACACATGGCAACTCCACCCTCACGGATGAGGCCGGCCTCGCCCGGAAGGACAATCCCTCCCGCCGAGGTGGGCTATTCGTCGGCCGGCACCCCGACGGCCGCGGACCGGCTCGGCGGCGTCACGTCCTCCTCGTGCGTCATGGCCGTCCCGGTCGGTGCGGCGGTCGTCGGGGTGCCGGTTCCGGTGGCGGATGCCTCCCTGGCGGCGGACGTTGCCGGAACCCGTTCAAGGGCTCTCAGTTCCGCCGCGCGGCGTTCGCGGGACGGCCCGGAGATCAGCTGCCCGGTCGCCACCAGGCCGGCGACCGCGGCGCAGCCCAGCCACAGCGCCGCGCTGCCGGCGTGTTGCTGGACGAAGCCGCCCAGGGCCGGTGCCAGGGCCGTGCCGGCCGACCAGGAGAGCGAGTTGACGCCCTGGTAGCGGCCGCGCAGCGGGGCCGGGGAGAGCTCCGCGACCAGGGCGGAGTTCGACGGGCTCTGCAGCATCTCGCCGAGGGTCCAGACGACCACGGTGACCGCGTAGAACGCCGCCGTGCCCGCGAACGCGGTGAGGCCGAAGCCGGCGCCCATGATGACCGTCGCGAGGGCGAGGACCCGGGACCGGTCGTGGCCCTCGATCAGCTTGGGCACGAAGAGCTGGCCGGCGACGATGAGGAGGCCGTTCACGGCGATGACCCAGCCGAACGTGGCGGGGCTCAGGCCGTCGGCGGTCATCGCGATCGGCAGCGTCGACATGTGCTGCATGACGACCAGCACGACGAGGAAATTCAGCGCCAGGAAGGCCACGAAGACCCGGTCGCGGAAGACGGTGCCCAGGCCGGGGCCGCGAGGGGTACGGCGCCGGCCGCCCATCGGTCGCCCACCGGCGCCCCAACGCCCACCGGCGCCCCAACGCGCGCCGGCGCCCCAACGCGCGCCGTCCGTCGAGCGTGCGCCGTCCGTCGAGCGTGCGCCGTCCGTCGAGCGTGCGCCGTCCGTCGAGCGTGCGCCGTCCGCCGAGCGCGAGCCGTCCGTCGAGCGCGCGGCGCCCACTGAGCGCGCACGGGTCGCCGGGCGGCCCTCGGCTGCCGCCGGCCGGGTTTCGGGGAGGAAGAGCAGGCTGATCAGGGCGGTGATCAACGTCGTGCCCGCGTCGACGATGAAGAGCAGCAGGTAGTCGAACTGGGCGGCCAGGCCCGCGATCATCGCCGCGCCCGCGAAGCCGAGGTTGATCGCCCAGTAGTTGAGTGAGTACGCGCGGATGCGGTCACGGTCCGGCAGGATGTCGACCATCATCGCCTGGAACGCGGGGCGTACCCCCTCGGCGAAGATGCCGAGCAGGAAGGCGCCGGCCGCGAGGGGCCAGAAGCCTTCGGCGAAACCCAGCGTGAGCATCAGGGTCGCCGTGCCGAACTGGGCGGTCAGCATCGTCGGGCGGCGGCCCCAGCGGTCGGTCAGCACGCCGCCGGCCATGGTGCCGAGCGCGCCGCCCAGGCCGTACGCGCCCAGGACCAGGCCCGCCTGGCTCTGCGAGAAGTGCAGCCCCTGGGTCAGGTAGATCGCCAGGTAGATGATGACGAAGGCGCCCAGCCGGTTGATCAGTGTGCCGGTCCAGAGGAACCAGAACTGCCGGGGCAGCCCGCCCGCCGCCTCCCGCAACCACCCGCGCATGCCCCGTACCCCCGATGTAAGCACTGGTTCGATCACCAGGACTTACAACCTAGTGATCGTCCGGGACCGCCGCAGCGGAGTTTCCACGTGGTGGTCGCCACTGAGGGTGGGCGCACGCGGCGCCGCGGACTGCGGCAGGATGGGAGGCATGACTGGGACCCTTGTGCTGCTGCGCCACGGCGAGAGCGAGTGGAACGCCAAGAACCTCTTCACCGGCTGGGTGGACGTCGACCTCAACGCCAAGGGGGAGACGGAGGCCCGCCGCGGGGGCGAGTTGCTGAAGGAGCACGGTCTGCTTCCCGACGTGGTGCACACCAGCGTGCTGCGCCGGGCCATCCGCACCAGCGAGATCGCGCTGCACACCGCGGACCGGCACTGGATCCCGGTGAAGCGTCACTGGCGGCTCAACGAGCGGCACTACGGCGCGCTGCAGGGCAAGGACAAGAAGCAGACCCTGGAAACGTACGGCGAGGAGCAGTTCATGCTCTGGCGCCGGTCGTACGATGTCCCGCCGCCGCCGATCGAGGACGGCGACGAGTATTCGCAGTTCGCCGACCCGCGGTACGCACTGCTGCCGCCGGAGCTGAAGCCGCGCTCCGAGTGCCTCAAGGACGTGCTGCTGCGCGCCCTGCCGTACTGGTACGACGCGATCGTTCCCGACCTGCGGGCCGGCAAGACCGTGCTGGTCGCGGCGCACGGCAACTCGCTGCGGGCGATCGTGAAGCACCTCGACCAGGTCTCCGACTCGGCGATCGCGGCGCTCAACATCCCCACCGGCATCCCGCTGCGCTACGACCTCGACGACTCGCTGCGCCCGATCACGGCCGGCGGGGCGTACCTCGACCCGGAACTCGCCAAGGAGGCGGCGGCTGCCGTTGCCAATCAGGGGCGTTGAGGTTTTCCTCGCTGTGGGGCTTCGGGGGCCGGGGATGACCCACTCCGGGCGGTCAGGCTTGATCCCTGCGTGGGTCATCCCCGGCCCCCGAAGCCGTTGTGGGCGTCCCAGGGTGATTGGCTGCGGCGCCTTGGGGAGCTGAAGAGCTGAGAGCCGGGGTGCCCCCGTGGCACCCCGGCTTTTCGATCGGTGTGGGTTAGTCCTGGGTTACGGGGTGGCCGGTGATCAGGTAGATCATCTGCTCGGCGGAGTTGACGGCGTGGTCGGCGTAGCGCTCGTAGAAGCGGCCGAGCAGGGCGCCGTCGATCGCGGTCTCGGCGCCGTAGGGCCAGTCGTCGTGGAGCAGCACCTTGAAGAGGTCGCGCTCCAGGTCGTCCATGGCGTCGTCGTCCTTCTCCAGCTCCGCCGCCAGATCGGCGTTCGGGCTGGCGAGAACCGTGGTGATCTTGTCGGCCATCCGGTCGGCGACCTCCGCCATCTGCCGGAAGACCGGCCGTAGCTCCGCCGGTACGGCCGGTGACGGGTGCCGCCGCAGCGCCGTCTTCGCCACGTGCTCGGCCAGGTCGCCCATCCGCTCCAGGTCGGCGGAGATGTGCAGGGCCGTGATCACCATCCGCAGGTCGGAGGCGACCGGCGCTTGCCGGGCGATGGTGTCGGCCACCTTCGTCTCCACCTGGCGGTAGATCTCGTCGACCTCCGCGTCGCGCGCCACCACCGACTCGGCGGCCTCGCGGTCGGCGGTCAGCAGTGCCGTCGTCGCCTTGCGCAACGCGGCGCGCACCGCCTCCGCCATCGTCACCAGCAGGCGACTGACCTCGTTGAGATCGGCCTGAAACTCCTCGCGCATGTTCTCGTCCTGAGGATTCATGGCTGACTCGACCGGGGGCCGGCAGCCGGGGTGAGCAGGGCTTGCAAGGGCCACGCTAGGAGGGTCCGGCGGCGCGGACATGAACGGCGGTGAACGACGCCGGGCCGGGTGGTGAACATTATTCGAAGCGCGCCGGATTTGTCCGGTTACCCGTACGGTCCAGGTAAACAATGACCCTACGATCGCTGCGTGGACACGGTGTACGGCCTCGCCTTCGTGATCATTGCGCTCGTGGTGGGCGTGGTGACGGGATGGCTGCTGTCCCGGGCCCGCACGCCCGGCGCGGCGGCGACGGCGGCGGAACACCCGGCCGGTCCGAGCGAGGGGGGACGAAAGATCGACATCGACGAGGAGCCGAGCGGTAAGCACGGCCTCAAGGGGCTGGGCCGCAAGAGCCTCGACTCGCTGCGGGTCGGCGTGGTCGTGCTCGACGCCGAGGACCACCCGGTGCTCGTCAACCCGGCGGCGCGGGCGATGGGGCTGCTGCGGTCCGGCGGCGCGCCGGGCACCATCGCGGCGCACCCCATCCTCCGTACGCTGGCAGGCCAGGTCCGTCGCACCGGCGTCCGCCGCGAGGTCGAGCTGGACCTGCCCCGGGGCCGCGCGGGCAACGCCCAGGCCCCGCTCGGCCTGCACCTGCGCGCGGTGGCGCTGAACTCGACCCACGTCGCGGTCGAGGCCGCCGACGTGACCGAGTCGCACCGCCTCGCCCGGGTCCGCCGCGACTTCGTGGCCAACGTCAGCCACGAGCTGAAGACCCCCATCGGCGCGCTGCAACTGCTCGCCGAGGCCCTGCTCGACGCCACCGAGCTGCCCGGGACGTCGCCGGAGGCGCAGTCGGAGGACCTGATCGCGGCGCGCCGGTTCGCCGAACGGATCCACCACGAGTCCGCCCGGATGGGCCGCCTCGTCAACGAGCTGCTCGAACTGACCCGGTTGCAGGGCGCCGAGCCGCTCCCCACGCCGGAGCCGGTCGCGCTGGACTGGGTCATCGCCGAGGTCATCGACCGCACCCGGACAACCGCGTCGGCGAAGCACATCGAGGTCGTCTACACCGGGCCCAAGGGCGCCACCGTGTACGGCAGCGACAGCCAGATGGCAACCGCCGTCACCAACCTCGTCGAGAACGCGATCGCCTACTCGGGGGAGAACACCCGGGTCGCCCTCACCATGCGTCACGACGAGGAGTGGATCGAGATCGACGTGACCGACCAGGGCATCGGCATCGCCCCGCACGACGTCGACCGCATCTTCGAACGCTTCTACCGGGCCGACCAGGCGCGCTCCCGCTCCACCGGCGGCACCGGCCTGGGCCTGGCCATCGTCAAGCACATCGCCACCAACCACGGCGGCCGGGTCGAGGTCTCCAGCACCCTCGGCGGTGGCTCGACGTTCACCCTGCGCCTACCGGCGCGACCCCCGGAGTCCCCGTTGCCGTTACCGGCTGCGATTGAGATCGAGTCCGGCGCGGCCGGGCTCCCCTCGGCCTGACGGCCGGCGGAGTAGGAAAGGAACCCCATTGGCTCGCGTGCTCGTGGTCGAGGATGAAGAGTCGTTCTCCGACGCCCTGTCGTACATGCTCCGCAAGGAGGGCTTCGAGGTCTCGGTCGCACCGACCGGCACCTCGGCGCTGACGCAGTTCGACCGGACCGGCGCCGACATCGTCCTGCTCGACCTCATGCTGCCCGAGATGTCCGGCACCGAGGTGTGCCGGCAACTGCGGCAGCGCTCGGCCGTACCGATCATCATGGTGACCGCCCGGGACAGCGAGATCGACAAGGTCGTCGGCCTCGAGATCGGCGCCGACGACTACGTCACCAAGCCGTACTCGCCGCGCGAACTCGTCGCCCGCATCCGGGCCGTGCTGCGGCGCCAGGGGGCGGAGGCGGCCGAGGTCTCCACCCCGACGCTGGCGGCCGGTCCGGTCCGGATGGACGTCGAACGGCACGTGGTGACGGTCGACGGCGCCGGCGTGCAGCTGCCGCTCAAGGAGTTCGAGCTGCTCGAGCTGCTGCTGCGCAACGCGGGGCGGGTGCTGACCCGGGGGCAGCTGATCGACCGGGTATGGGGCGCGGACTATGTCGGCGACACCAAGACGCTGGACGTGCACGTCAAGCGGTTGCGGTCCAAGGTTGAGCCTGAGCCCAGTGCTCCTCGGTACATCGTCACCGTCCGGGGGTTGGGGTACAAGTTCGAGCCCTGATCCTTTTTGGTCGCTGTGGGGGCTTCGGGGGCCGGGGATGGCCCACTCCGGGCGGTCAGGCTTGGTCCCTGCGTGGGCCATCCCCGGCCCCCGAAGCCGTTGTGGGCCGGCTGGTCGGGGTGGCTTCGGCTTGCGGGGGGGCCTGGTGTGGCTGGGCTGAGTGGGTGGGCTGCGGCTTGGGGCTTGGGCTGCGGCTTAGAGCTGGGGCTTGAGGGCTGGGGGTTGGGATCAGGTTCGGGGTGGGGTGGCGGGTTCGCGGCCTGGGCGCTTTTTGGGGGTTTGGGCTGCTTGGGCGGCCACGGTGGCGGGGTGGGGGGCGACCATGGCGGAGGCCAGGCGGTGGTCGCAGAGGCGGGTCAGTTCGGCGTACGCGTCCTGGCCGATGAGGGCGGCGAGTTCGGGGCCGTAGGACTTGTACATGGGTTCGGTGCCGACGTGGGCGTCCGGGGAGGACGTGCACCACCAGTCGAGGTCGTGACCGCCGGGACCCCAGCCGCGCCGGTCGAACTCGGTCAGGGTCGACAGCAGGTACTTCGTGCCGTCCGGGCGCTTGGTCCACTCCTGCTCGCGGCGTACGGGGAGCTGCCAGCAGACGTCCGGCTTGTACGTGAGCGGGTGCACGCCGTCGCGCAGGGCCTGGGCGTGCAGGGCGCACCCGCCGCCGCCCGCGAAGTCGGCGTCGTTCAGGAAGACGCACGGGCCGTCGCCCGCCTGGGTGGCCGTACGCCGGGCCGGCTTCGCCCCGTCGATGCTGTCCATCTCGGTGTAGTTCTTGAAGCCGCGCCGATAGTGCTGCCACGTCTCGGGGGTCAGCCGCGCCGCCGCGCGCTTCGTCCTGTTCTCGTCGTCGGCGTCGGTGAAGAAGGCGCCGTGCGAGCAGCAGCCTTCCTCCGCGCGCCCGGCGATGATGCCGTGGCAGGCCGACCCGAAGACGCACGTCCATCGGGAGAGCAGCCAGGTCAGGTCGGCGCGGACGACGTGCTGATCGTCGGCGGGGTCGGTGAACTCGATCCATTCGCGAGGGAAGTCGAGGTCGATCTCGCGGGCGCGGGCGGCGGCCGCGTCGTCCATCACGATACGAAGCTGGGTGCGGCGACTCACCTGCGACAGCGTACGCGCGCCCACCGGGAACCCGCGTGCAGCGGGCCGGGTTTGCCCCCATGTATACCGACCGAGGAAGTGGCGGGCGCGCCGGACGGGTCTACGCTTGACGCGTGACTTTCCGTGTCCCCGTACTCCTGTCCAGCTCCTCCGTCTTCCCCGAGCCGACCGCTGCCGCGTTCGAGATGGCGGCGACGGTGGGCTACGACGGTGTCGAGGTCATGGTCTGGACGGATGCCGTCAGCCAGGACGCCGGCGCCCTCGAGGGCCTGTCGAAACACTACGACGTGCCGGTGCTCTCCGTGCACGCGCCATGCCTGCTCGTCACCCAGCGGGTGTGGAGCCCGGACCCGTGGGAGCGGCTCTCCCGGGCGGCCCAGCTCGCCGAGACCCTGGGTGCGCCGACCGTGGTCGTGCACCCGCCTTTCACCTGGCAGCGTGACTACGCCCGCAACTTCGCCGCGGGGCTGGCCAAGATCCAGGCCCGTCACCCGGACACGGCCTTCGCGATCGAGAACATGTATCCCGTACGGATGGCCGGCCGCACCTTCGTGCCCTACGTGCCGGGCTGGGATCCGACCGAGGCGGGCTACGACGCGTACACGCTGGACATCTCGCACTGCGCGGCCTCCCGGACCGACTCGCTGGAGATGGCGGACCGGATGGGGTCCGCTCTGAAGCACGTCCACCTGGGCGACGGCACGGGCGAGGGCCGCGACGAACACCTCGTGCCGGGCCGCGGCAATCAGCCGTGCGCCGAGCTGCTGCGGTCGCTGTCCACCCGGGGCTTCCGGGGCTCGGTCGCGCTGGAGGTGTCGACCCGCAAGGTGACCAGCCGCGACGTGCGCGTGCAGGACCTGCGGGAGTCGCTGGAGTTCGCCCGGCGCCACCTCGCCCCGGCGGAGACCACGACCCCCGCGATCACGCGGGCGTAACTCGCGGACGCATCCCGATCTGCCTGCCGCGGCGCTCGGCCCGCGGCGCTCGGCCCGCGGCGCTCGGCCCGCGGCGCTCGGCCTGAGCCTGGCCTGGTCCGGCCTGGTCCGGCCTGTCAGGCGGGGGTGAGGGTGGCCGCGCGCTTGCGGGCACGGTGGGCGGCGACGTGGGAGCGGGTCGCGCAGCGTTCCGAGCAGAAGCGGCGGCAGTTGTTCGAGGACGTGTCGAGGTAGACGTTGCCGCAGCGTTCGTCGGCGCAGATGCCGAAGCGGGCGCTGCCGTACTCGCAGAGCCAGACCGACAGGCCCCAGACCGCGCCGGCGAGGAACTCCGCGCTGACCGAGGCGCCGCGGCTCGTCACGTGCATGTGCCAGTCGTTCGCGTCGTGGCCGGAGATGCGCGGCTGGACCGGGTAGGCCTCGAGGAGCGCGTTCAGCTCGGCGACGGCGTCGGCGTCGCGGCCGGAGGTGCCGTACTCGAAGACGTCACGCAGGCGGCGCTGCGCACGCCGGAACGGGGTGAGGTCCTTCTCGGTGACCTCCGCGCCCATCCAGGCGAGATCCTCGCCGAAGAGCGCCCGCAGCCCGTCGAGGTCGTCGAGGCCGGCGTTGACGAGCTGCACCGCCGTGCGCGCGTACGCATCGAAGTTCACCCGACAACCGTAGCCTCACCTGTCCCGCACGAACATGGTTCCGTGCCGGGCGGCTCTGTCGCGACGGCCCGCGGACCGGGCGATACGCTCGGCACATGCTCCGATCCGTCTTCCTCGCCGCCGCCGGGTCCGCCCGGATGGAGCGGCTCGTCTCCTCCGCCCCGGTCAGCAAGGGGATCGTCAAGCGGTTCGTCGCCGGCGCCAGTGTCGACGACGCGCTGCGCGCCAGCCGGGAGCTGGCCGACGACGGGCTGGGGATCAGCCTCGACCACCTCGGCGAGGACACCCTCACCACGGAGCAGGCGGTCGCCACCAAGGACCAGTACCTCACCCTTCTCGGCCGGCTCCGGGAGGCCGGGCTGACGCCGGCGGCCGAGGTCAGCCTCAAGCTCTCGGCGGTGGGGCAGAAGATCGACGAGCGGATGGCGTACGACCATGCGCACGCGATCTGTGCGGCGGCTGCCGAGGCGGGCACCACGGTGACGCTGGACGCCGAGGACCACACCACCACGGATTCGACCCTCGAGATCCTCGCCGAGCTGCGGAAGGACCACCCGGGCACGGGCGCGGTGCTACAGGCGTACCTGCGCCGCACCGAGGGGGACTGCCGGGAGCTGGCCGGCGCCGGGTCGCGGGTCAGGCTCTGCAAGGGCGCGTACGCGGAACCCGAGTCGGTCGCGTACCAGTCGGCGCTGGACGTCGACAAGGCGTACGTGCGCTGCCTCAACATCCTGATGTCCGGCGAGGGCTATCCGATGATCGCGACCCACGACCCGCGGCTGATCGCCATCGCCGAGGACCGGGCGCGCTGGTTCGACCGGCAGGCCGACGAGTTCGAGTTCCAGATGCTGTACGGCGTACGCCCGGAGGAGCAGGCCCGCCTGGCCGCCGCCGGGCACACCGTGCGGGTCTACGTCCCCTACGGCGACCAGTGGTACGGCTACCTGATGCGCCGCCTGGCCGAGCGCCCGGCGAACATCGCGTTCTTCGGCAAGGCCCTCACGAGCCGGAAGTAAGTCACCTTTCGGGATAAAACCCGCGTGTCGCCTTGACTTTTGTTGGCCATTTCACCGAACGCATCGCGCTGGTAACAGCTGTCTCGATACCGTACTGAAGACACGCGCGCCAGTCCGCCGCGGCGCAAGGCCTGTCCGGCCGCGGTGGTGGCGCCTGCGAAAGGATCGGTGCGAGGAGATGACGGGTCCAGCCCAAGCCGAGGAGCGCCTCTCCGAGGTGCGCTTTCTGACCGTGGCCGAGGTGGCCGCGCTCATGCGGGTCTCCAAGATGACCGTCTACCGGCTGGTGCACGGCGGCGAGCTGACCGCCGTACGGGTGGGCCGCTCGTTCCGGGTGCCCGAGCACGCGGTGCACGCCTACCTGCGGGGAGCCTTCTCGCAGACCGCCTGACGAGCTTCCGGACCGTTCGGAGCACTCCCGCGAGGGGCCGTGTTGGTCCCGCGCAGGCCGGGCCGCTACGCTGGAGCGGTTCGCCCCGTGATACCCGCGTGCGTTTTGGCGCCGCGGCCGAGGGGCAAACCGCTGTCAGTCCCGGTCGGCGTGGCAACGCGCGCGCATCGACCGGCTCCACATGGTTTCGAGAGGCATGACGTATGGGCTCCGTGGTCAAGAAGCGTCGCAAGCGTATGGCGAAGAAGAAGCACCGTAAGCTGCTGCGCAAGACCCGCGTCCAGCGTCGCCGTCTCGGCAAGTGACGCCCGGCCGGGTCACCGACCCGGCCCGCGTACTTGCCCTCCCCGAAGAAGCCGCACGTGAGAGGCGCGCCCGTGGTGTCGTCTGAAGTCGCGGCCCCACCGCGGGTCGTCGTGGTCACCGGGGTCAGCCGCTTCCTCGGCGCCCGGGTGGCGTCCCGGCTCGCCGCCGATCCCCGGATCGAGCGGGTCGTCGGCCTGGATCCCCACGATCCGCCGCCGGCCCTCGCGGGCCTGCTGACGGACGTCGAGCAGATCCGGGCCGACGCGCGTGCGGCGACCGCGGCCATCGCCGAGCTGAACGCCGAGGCGGTCGTCCACCTCGCGGTCACCAGCGCGCCCGACCCGCATCACGGCGGGCGGGCGGCGATGAAAGAGCAGAACGTCATCGGCACGATGCAGCTGCTCGCCGCCGCCCAGGGCGCCGGCCGGCTGCGCAAGCTCGTCGTGCGGTCGTCCACCGCCGCGTACGGCGCCTCGTTCCGGGACCCGGCCGTGTTCACCGAGGACACCGAGCCGCGTGCCGTGCCCCGCGGCTCCTTCGCGCGCGACATCCTCGACATCGAGGGGTACGTCCGCGGCTTCCGCCGGCGCCGCCCCGAGGTCTCGGCGACCGTGCTGCGGTTCGCGCCGTTCCTCAGCCAGACCGCCGAGACGACGCTGACCCGCTACTTCTCCCAGCCCGTGGTGCCGACGGTGCTCGGCCGCGACGCCCGCCTCCAGTTCGTGCACGTCGACGACGCGCTGGAGATCCTGCACCGCTCGGTCGTCGAGGACCACCCCGGCACCTTCAACGTGGCCGGGGCCGGTGTGCTCGCCCTCTCCCAGGCTGTGCGCAGGGCCGGGCGCATCTCCGTACCGTTGCCGGAGGGCACCCTGTCGACCGTCGCCGCCGTGGCCCGCAACATGGGCGTCGGCGAGATCGGGCTCGACCAGATCGACCTCTTCGTGCACGGGCGGGTGGTGGACACCGCCAAGCTCGTCAAGGAGTTCGGCTTCGCGCCGCGCAGCACAGCGGCCGTGTTCGACGACTTCATCCAGGGCCATCGCAACGGTTCGTCGCTGACCGCGGACCGGCTGGCCGCCGCGGAGCAGGCCATCCTCGACAGCATCCGCCGGGTACGCGCCGCCGCGGCCGGCTCCCCGGGCGACCCGGGCGACCCGAGCGGGTGGGCCGGTTCTCCGGGGGACCCGGCCGACGAGCGTGAGGCCGCCAAGTCATGAGTGAGGACGAGTACCACGCCGGCTTGCCGGGGCACGCCGACTTCATCCTGCCGCAGCCGGCCGCGCCGAAGCCCCTGAACGGCAAGCGGCCCATCCCGATGCCGGATCCGCCGCCCGCGGCCCGCCGTCCCCGCCGGCGTCCGCAGGCAGCCGCGGCGGCCCCGACCGAGAAGCACGAGGCGGCCGAGCCGGCGTCGGACGATTCCCACGACGGCCCGCCGCCCGCCCGCAAGCCCACCAACCGCCGCCGGGCCGCCTCGGGTGGCAGCGCCCGCACCCCGTCGACCCGCAAGCCGGCTGGCACTCCCGAGCCCGCACCCGCCGAGCCCGCACCCGCCGAGCCGGCCCGGTCCGACTCCGAAGCCGTTCCGGAATCCGCCCAGCCGGAGCCCGACGCCATCCGGCCCGAGCCGGCCCAGCCCGAGCCCGTCCAGCCGGAGGCCGTCCAGCCCGAGCCGGAGACCCGGCCCGAGACCGTTCAGGCGGAGCCCGGGGTCATTCGGCCCGAGCCGGCGGTGGTCGCGGAGCCGGGGGGCGAGCTGCACCCCGTCGACGTGTGGGATCAGCGGATCGCCCGGGGGCTCGCGTTCCTGCGTCGGCGGCTGGCCGGTGCGTACGAGGTGGACGAGTTCGGTTACGATCCCGAGCTGACCGCCGCCGTCTTCCACCCCATGCTGCGGGTGCTGTATCGGGACTGGTTCCGTACCGAGGTCTTCGGCATCGAGAACGTCGCGGACAGCGGCGGTGGGCTGGTCGTCGGGAACCATTCCGGCACGCTGGCCCTGGACGCGCTGATGCTCACCACCGCGCTGCGTGACCAGCATCCGCGCGAGCGGCATCTGCGGCTGCTCGGCGCCGATCTGGTGTTCCGCATGCCCGTGCTCTCCGAGCTGGCCCGCAAGGCCGGCGCGACCGTGGCCTGCAATCCCGACGCCGAGCGGTTGATGAGCGACGGCGAGCTGGTCGGCGTCTTCCCCGAGGGCTTCAAGGGCATCGGCAAGCGGTATTCGGAGCGGTACAAGCTTCAGCGCTTCGGCCGGGGTGGCTTCGTGTCGGCCGCGCTGCGCACCGGGACCCCGATCGTGCCGGTCGCGATCGTCGGCGCCGAGGAGATCTATCCGATCCTGGCCGACCTCAAGCCGCTCGCCCGGCTGCTCGGCATCCCGTACTTCCCGGTCACGCCGACGTTCCCGTGGCTGGGGCCGCTGGGCCTGGTGCCGCTGCCCAGCAAGTGGATGATCGAGTTCTGCCCGCCGATCCCGACGGCGCACCTCACCGAGTATGCGGACGACCCGCTGGTGGTCTACAACCTCGCCGACCAGGTCCGCGAGACGATCCAGGCGACGCTCTACTCACTTCTCGAGAAGCGGCCCGATCCGTTCGGCAGGTGAGAACCCCGTCGGAAAATGCGACAAAGAGCGCTACAGTACGCAGTGAGGGGCGGCCCCGACCTCAGTCGGCTCCGCCCCTCGCCATGTCCGCGGATGGTGCTCAGTCGCGGTTGAAGATCCCGTCGAGCAGGCCGCCGATGAGGCCCTTGTCCTCGCCGGTCGGCGGGTGCAGCGGGTCTTCCGAGATGAGCGGCGTCGGGTCCTTGGTGACCGGCGCCGAGGCGTCACCCGCGGCCGGTTCGACGGCGCTTCCGGTGGTCGCCGGTTCCGCGGCCGGGTCGGCGGAGGTGCTCGCCTTCGGCTCCGGGGACCTCTTCGTCCCGTTGGTGTCCTGCGACGACGCCGGCTTCTCGCCCTGCGCCTGGCCGTTCTGGCGCTCCAGCGACGACGTGTCGGAGGCGCCCGTACGGCATCCGCTCAGCTTGGGGCCGAGCGCGTCGGTGCCCGCCGGTGTGACGGTGTCGCAGGCCAGGCCGTCGCGGAGGTTCTCGGTCCGCTGGTGCACCGCGTCGAGCAGGCTCAGCGACTTCTCCGCGCGTGCCCGGTTCGCCGGGGTCAGCTTCTCGAGTGCCGGGTCCAGGACGCGGCGCTGGTTGTCGACGAACGAGTCGACGACGGTCAGACTGCTCGTCTCGCGGCGGGCGACCGCCGCGTTGTGCAGCAGCTTGACGCCCTGCTTGGTGTCGGCGTCCATGTCGTCGAGCGCGTCGCCGAGCTTGGTGCTGTCGCCGTCCATGGCGGCTGCCTCGGCGAGCCGGTTCCGGGCGAACGTCAGCGACAGCTGCCCGCGGGTGACGTCCGAGCCCGCCATGGCGAGCTGGGCGCGTTCGGTCGAGCGCTTCACGCCGTACAGGGCGTCGCCCGGTGCGGCGTTCTCGCTCGCGGCGGAGATGCCGGAGACGGCCATCGCTCCGGCCGCGACGCCGATGACGATGGCACCGCGGGCCCGGATGCGGCGGCCCGCCAGTCCGAACAGCTTGCGCGCGGGTTCGGCGGCGGACGGTTCGGGGTCGGGCGCTGAGGCCGTCGCGCCGATGCCGTCCCGCTCCGCCGTGGCGACGAGCATCGCTCGCAGCCCCATCCGGAACTCGGGGTCGACCTGCACACCGGACCGTGCCGCGGAGAGGCTGTGCCCGATGGCGACCAGCTCGGCGAGTTGTTCGTCGGCCTGGCCCCGGGCATGGTGGCGACGGCCGCCGTTGGTCTCGTCCAGAAGCTCCGCGAAGCGCTCGGCGCTCCGGCGATCGAAGAAGTCGAGATTCACCGTGGGCACCTCCCTTCGCTCGTGACTGGCTCGCCGGTGGCATTACCGGCGGGCGCGACGGATCCGGCGGAGTATCGGTCCGCCACTGGTCGCACCCGGACAAACGCTCGACGGGCGGGACCGGTTACGGGTGCGAGCAGGGCAACAGTGCGGTGAGAGATCGACATCGGGAAAATTGCCGTCACCACTGGAACCCTTCGGGCAGGAGCCGGGCGAGCGCCCGGACGGCCCGGTACTGGAGCGCCTTGATGGCACCCTCGTTCTTGCCCATGGTGCGGGCGGTCTCGGCCACGGAGAAGCCCTGCAGGAAGCGGAGCACGATGCACTCCTGCTGTTCCGGATTGAGCTGCTTGACCGCGGTCAGCAGGGCGACGTTGGTGATGTGGTCCACCACGGCGGCCTCGGGGCTGCCCTCGGGGCCTCGGTCCTCCCGGTCGGCGTCGAGGACGTCACCGGTGGTCACCTCGAGGCGGTAGCGCCCGGACTTGAAATGGTCGGCGACCAGGTTGCGGGCGATCGTGACGAGCCAGGCGCCGAGGTCGCGGCCCTGCCAGGTGAAGCTGCCGATGCGCTTGAGCGCCCGCAGGAAGGTGTCCGAGGTGAGGTCCTCGGCGAGCTGGCGGTTGCCGACGCGGAAGTAGACGAACCGGAAGACGGTGTCGACGTACCGGTCGTAGATCAGTCCGAAGGCCGCGGAGTCGCCGCCCTGTGCGCGCTCGACCAGGGCCCAGACCTCGGCCGCGGCGTCGCCGGGATCGGGGCGCGGCGGATATTTGGGCGGCTCGGCCTGGGCCGGGGGCCCGGTCGTGCTCTGACTCGGTACCACGACGTTCTGGTCGCCCTCGACCGCGCCGGCCCGGCGTTCGGCCCCGGGCTGCTGCGGCGGCTGGGGGCGGCCGGGCACGGCGACGCGTCCGCCCTTGACGTTCCCCGTCGGGGGGAGATGGCCCCGCGGCGACTCGTTGATGTGCGGCCGGTTCCGCGTCCGCTTCGGCCCGTCGCCGCGGATGGCTTCCGCGAGGCCTTCGCGCAGGGCGCTCAGCCCCTCGGGGAGGGTGGGGAAAGCCGCGAAATAGTCGCGGCCGTACGGGTCGCCGGCGTACACATGACTCACTGCGCCTCCTTGACCCGGCGGGCCGTCGATGAGGTGTGTCCGAAAGCCGGTCCACAACAAAACGGGGTGAAGCGGCCCGGTGGAGCAGGCCGACCTCACCCACGGATGTGGACTCCGTTACACAGACGGGAAGTATTGCGGACTGTGAACACACGGAGTCGCACACTGTGTGCGCTGCGCGAAATTATCCCGAAGTGGCGCAGACGCGACATGCAGAACTTCTGCCACCATGTAGGACACTCTCGAAACGGGTGCGGACAGGCTGTCCGGCACACCCCGTTCGGGTGGTTGGTGTGCCAGACTCGGGCGTCGTGGGAGATCTGACCGACGACCTGGCCCGTGATCCGGTGCGCGATGCCGCGCGAAGCCGGCCCGACAGCCCCGCTCTGATCGCCGGCGACACCGTGCTCACGTGGTCCGGCCTCGACGAACGCGTCGATCGGGCGGCCCGGGTGCTGGCCCGCGGCACCGCGCCGGGCGACCGCGTGGCGATCATTCTCGGCAACACCTTCGACTTCGCCGCGGCGTACTTCGGCGTGTTGCGCGCCGGGCGGGTCGCGGTGCCGCTCAATCCCGGCTACACGGCCGACGAGGTGACCTTCGCGCTGAGTGACAGCGGGGCGGTCCGGGTGGTCGCCGAGGAGGCGGTGCTGGGACGGCTGCGGTTGGGTGAGGGGGTGGCCGTACCGTCGCCTTCGCTTCTGACGGACGACGGTCCGGCGCTCGCGGCGCGGGGGCCGGCCGCGACGGACCTCGCGGTGTTGCTCTACACGTCCGGCACGAGCGGCCGGCCGAAGGGCGCCATGCTCACGCACCGTGCTCTCACTGCCAATCACGAGCAGTTGCAGCGGATCGAGCCGCCCGTGCTCGGCGCCGACGACGTGGTGCTGCTCGCGATCCCGTTCTTTCATGCGTACGGGTTGAACACCGGGCTCGGTGCGGTCGCCCACCACGGCGCCTGCGGCGTGCTCGTCGACCGGTTCGATCCCGCCGCGACGCTGGCCCTGATCAAGAAACACCAGGTCACTGCCGTGGTAGGGGTGCCTTCCATGTACGCGGCGTGGTCGCGGGAGGCGGCGCCGGACTTCGGTACGGTGCGCACCGCGGTGTGCGGGGCCGCGCCGCTGGACCCCGACGACGCGGCCCGCTTCACCGCCGCGACCGGGCGGACCATCCTGATCGGGTACGGCCTGACCGAGGCGGCCCCGGTCCTCACGACGACCGCGGTGAGTGACCGCGAGAAGGTCGCCTCCATCGGACGGCCACTCCCCGGAGTTTCGCTGCTGTTGCGCTCCGCGGAGGGCGCGGTGCTGTGGCACGACGGCACGACGTCCGAGGCGCACGCCGACGACCTGGAGATCGACCTCTCGGACGCCGACGGCACGGACCCGGGCGAGATCGTGGTGCGCGGCGAGAACCTGTTCTCCGGCTACTGGCCCGACGGGCGCGACGGCCCGGACGCCGACGGCTGGTGGCGCACCGGCGACATCGCGTACGCGGACGCCGCCGGCGATCTCGTGCTGGTCGACCGGATCGGCGAGCTCATCCTGGTGAACGGCTTCAACGTCTACCCGGCGGAGATCGAACGGGTGCTCGACGCGCACCCGGGGGTGGCCGAGTCCGCCGTGATCGCGGTGCCCGACCCGCAGACCGGTCAGGTGCCGTACGCGTACGTCGTCCCCGCCCGGAACCCGCCGCCTACCCCGGCCGAGCTGCAGGTCTTCTGCGCCGCGCACCTGGCCCGCTTCAAGCTGCCGTCCGGGATCGAGCTGGTGGCCGAGCTACCGCACTCGGCGATCGGCAAGGTACGCAAGGGAGAGCTGCGATGACCCGGGTGACCCTGATCAGCCGCACCGGCTGCCACCTGTGCGAGGAGGCGGAGGCGGTGCTGGACCGGATCGTCGCGGACGGGTGGACCCGGGTGGAGGTGTCCGATTCGATCGAGCTCGAGCGCGACTACGGCGACCGGGTGCCGGTGGTGCTGCTCGACGGCAAGGAACACGGCTACTGGCGGGTCGAGGAGGACCGGCTGCTGCGGGATATCGCTCGACCGCCGGGGGCCCCTCGGCTGTAGCCTCTCGCCGTGGCGCGTACTCATCTTGTCTGGGACTGGAACGGCACCCTCCTCGACGACCTCTCGCTCGTCGTCTCGTCCACCAATCAGACGTTCGCCGCGATCGGTGGCCGCAGCGTGGACTCGGACGAGCACCGGCGGCGCTTCCGGCGTCCGGTGTCGGAGTTCTACGCCGAGATCCTCGAGCGGGCGATCACCGAGGAGGAGTTCGAGGAGCTCGACCGGATCTTCCACGAGGCGTACCGGATGGGGCTGACCACCATCCCGCTCGCCGCCGACGCGGAGGCCGCGATCAGGTCCTGGCCGGGCTCCCAGTCGCTGCTGTCGATGTGGTTTCACGAGGAACTGGTCCCGGCGGTGGAGTCTCGGGGCCTCGCCGGGGTCTTCGCGCGCATCGACGGCCGGCCCACCGAGGTCGACGGCGGGCTCAAGGCGGCGCACCTCGCCCGGCACCTGTCGCAGCTCGACGTCCCGGGTGAGCAGGCGATTCTCATCGGCGACTCGATCGACGACGCCGACGCGGCGGCCTCGGTGGGCGCGCGTTGCGTGCTCTACACCGGCGGCTTCACCGACCCGGTCCGGCTGCGCGAATCCGGCGCCCCGGTCGCCGACAGCCTGATGGAAGCGGTCTCGTTGGCCAAGGCGTTGTGATACTCGTCGTCGGTATGCCGACGTAGGTGGTCGCGGGGGCGCGGAAGCGGTAATACTCGGACAGGTGTCGGCGTGCGATTACACGCTGACTCGATCTTTGTCCAGTTCCGCTATCAAGATCGCGATTTGTGCACGCCTTCACAAGCGCCTACTCTGTGACTCCGAAGAGCCCCGCTACCACAGCCGGTCCATCCAGGCCACAGAGGGCTCACCGCAGGTTCGCCACCTTGTCGGCACGGAGTCAGATGAGTCAGCAGCGTCATGGAAACACGCCCGGGAAAACCGGTGCGGTGCCCGCCTTCCCGGATCTGCCGGAAGCGACGATCGCGCGGCTACCGGAGTATCTGCGTGCCCTGCACAACCTCGCCGAGACCGGCGCGGACACGGTCTCCAGCGAGGGCCTCGCGGCCGCGGCGGGCGTCAACTCGGCCAAGCTCCGCAAGGACCTCTCGCACCTCGGGTCGTACGGCACCCGCGGCGTCGGCTACGACGTCGCCCTGCTGATCGACCAGATCGAATACATCCTCGGCCTCGACCAGCGCCGCGCCGTCGCGCTGGTCGGCGTCGGTAACCTCGGGCACGCGCTGGCCGGCTACGACGGCTTCGCGAGCCGGGGCTTCCGCATCGTCGCGCTCTTCGACGCCGACCCCGAGCGCGTGGGCAAGCCGATCAACGGCCTCCTGGTGCGCCACATCGACGAGCTCGGCCGCGCCGTCGTCGAGGAGGGCATCACCATCGGGGTCATCGCGACCCCGGCCGGCGCCGCGCAGGGCGTCGCCGACGAGCTGGTGACCGCGGGGGTCACCAGCATCCTCAACTTCGCGCCGTGCGTGCTCTCCGTGCCCGCCGGCGTCGACGTCCGCAAGGTCGACCTCGCCATCGAGCTGCAGATCCTCTCGTTCCACGAGCACCGGAAGGCCTCGCTCACCGCCCTCCCCGGCGGACGGGCGGAACAGGCCGGCAACCAGGAGGCGGTCGGGTCGTGAATCTGCTCAGCGTCGGCGCGTCGTACCGGACCGCCGGGGTCGGCACTCTCGAGCGTCTCACCATCGCCGGATCCGACATTCCCGGCGTGCTCCAGAAGCTCGTCGCCCAGCCGTACGTCGGCGAGGCGGTCGTCCTCTCCACCTGCAACCGGGTCGAGGTGTACGCGGCCGTCACCGGCTTCCACGGCGGCCTCGGCGACGTCTGCGGGGTGCTCGCCGAGCAGTCCGGGATCGGCGCCAGCGAGCTCGCCGGCCACCTGTACGTGCACTACGACGAGGCGGCCGTGCGCCACTCGTTCCGGGTCTCGTCCGGCCTCGACTCGATGGTCGTGGGCGAGGCGCAGATCCTCGGCCAGCTGCGCGACGCCTACCACGCGGCCACCGAGGCCGACTCGGCCGGCCGCCTCCTGCACGAGCTGATGCAGCAGGCGCTGCGGGTCGGCAAGCGCGCGCACGCCGAGACCGGCATCGACCGCGCCGGGCAGAGCGTCGTCACCGCCGCCCTGGACGTCGCGGCCGGCGCGTTCGGCGGCGACCTGGGCGGCCGTCCGGGCCTGGTGATCGGCGCGGGGGCGATGGGCGCGCTCTCCGTGGCGACCCTCACCCGCACCGGCGTCGGGCCGCTGCGGATCACCAACCGAGGCGCGGCCCGCGCGGCCCGGCTCGCCGAGGCGTACGGCGCCACCGCCGTGGACTTCGCCGACCTCGACACCGCCCTGCGTGACGCCGACGTGGTGGTCTGCGCCACCGCCTCCACCGAGCCCGTGCTCACCGCCGACCGGCTGGCCGGCCGTGACCGCCCGCTCGTGGTGCTGGACCTCGCGGTGCCCCGGGACGTCGCCCCGGAGGTCGCCGAGCTGCCCCACGTGACGGTCGTCGACATCGACGGGCTCGCCGCGAGCCGCCGTACGCTCCCCGCCGCCGCCGAGACCGCCGCCGTCGAGCAGATCGTCACCGCCGAGGTCGAGCACTTCCTGGCCTGGCTGCGCGGCACCGAGATCGCCCCGACGGTCGCCGCCCTGCGTACCCGCGCCGACGAGGTGGTCGCGGCGGAGCTGCGCAAGCTCTCCTCGCGCCGGCCGGAATTCACGGAGGAGCAGCGGGCCGACGTTTCGCGTACCCTCCACCGGGTCGTGCAGCAGCTGCTGCACTCACCCACCGTCCGGGTTCGCCAACTTGCGGCCGAGCCCGGCGGCGACCAGTATGCGGCCCTGTTGCGGGAGCTCTTCGACCTCGACGTTCCGCACGCCACCCAGGCCGACGCCGTGCCCGAGATCGGAGGACAAGCGTGAGGACCCCGCTGCGCCTCGGCACCCGGGGCAGCGCACTGGCGCTCGCCCAGTCCCAGATGGTCGCCGACGAGCTGACCGCCCGCACCGGCGTGCCGGTCGAGCTGGTCCGCATCGTGACCGCCGGAGACCGCTCCGCCGCCCCGGTGGCCCAGCTCGGCGTCGGCGTGTTCGTGTCCGCCCTGCGGGACGCGCTGCTGGCCGACGAGATCGACTTCGCCGTGCACTCGTACAAGGACCTGCCCACCGCGCAGCACCCGAGCCTGCACATCGCCGCCGTGCCGCAGCGGGAGGACCCCCGCGACGTGCTGATCGCCCGCGACCAGCAGACCCTCGCGGAGCTCGCCCCGGGGACCACCATCGGCACGGGCGCGGTGCGCCGAATCGCGCAAATCCATGCTTTGGGCCTACAGTTGCAGGTCACGCCGATCCGCGGCAACATCGACAGCCGGATCGCACGGGTGCTCGGTCCCGGGGCCGACCTCGACGCGATCGTTCTGGCGCGGGCCGGCGTGGTGCGTCTCGGCCGGGCCGCCGAGATCACGGAAACGCTGGACCCGATGCTCATGCTGCCCGCCCCTGCCCAGGGTGCGCTGGCGGTGGAGTGCCGGTCCGGCAACGCAGACCTGGTCGAGCTGCTGGGGGCGCTCGATCATGCACCGTCCCGCGCCGCCGTCACGGCGGAACGGGCGTTGCTCGCCACGCTCGAGGCCGGATGCTCCGCCCCGGTCGCGGCACACGCCGAACTCGCCGAAGGCGAGGACGGCGACGAGATCTACCTGCGCGGTGCGGTGATCAGCCCGGACGGGGCCCGAGCTGTCCGGCTGTCGCGCACCGGAACGCCCGCCGACGCGGCGGAGATCGGCAAGGCGCTCGCCGCCGATCTCCTCGAAGCCGGCGCCGACACCCTGATGGGGAGCACAGAATGACCACCCGCACCGCCCGCAAGAGCGCCGGACGCATCGCGTTCGTCGGCGCCGGACCCGGCGACCCGGGGCTGCTGACGCGCCGGGCCCACGACACCCTCGCCGACGCCGACCAGGTCGTCTACGACCGTGGCGTCCCCGAGTCGCTGCTCGCGGCGATCCGGGCGGAGGCCAAGGACGACACCCAGTTCAGCCCGGCCGAGGGGGCTCCCGGCGACGTCGCCAAGGTGCTGCTCTCCGCCGCCAAGTCCGGCCTCTCCGCCGTGCACCTGGTGGCCGGCGACCCGTTCGGCCACGACTCCGTGGTGCGCGAGGTCCAGGCCGTGGCCCGCACCGCCGTGCACTTCGAGGTGGTGCCCGGCCTGGGCCAGGCCGAGGGCGTCGCCACGTACGCGGGTGTCCCGCTGCCCGGCGTCCGCACGGTGGCCGACATCGACGACGTGACGGCGGTCGACTTCGACGCGCTCGCCGCGGCGGCCCAGAAGGGCTCCTTCGCGGTGGCGGTGGACGCGGGCGACCTCGCCGCGGTCCGCGACGGCCTCCTCGCCTCGGGCGTCGAGCCGGGCACCGCCGTCGGCGTCACCGGCGACGGCACCGGCGAGACCCAGTACACGACCACGTCGACGGTCGACAGCTTCGTCGCGGCGGCGCTCGGCTTCACCGGGCGCGTGGTGCTCACGGTCGGTGCGGAGGTCGCCGAGCGCGACAAGCTGAGCTGGTGGGAGAACCGCCCGCTGTACGGCTGGAAGGTCCTCGTCCCGCGCACCAAGGAGCAGGCGGGCGCCATGAGTGCCCGGCTGCGGGCGTACGGGGCCATCCCGTGCGAGGTCCCCACGATCGCCGTCGAGCCCCCGCGCACCCCGGCGCAGATGGAGCGCGCGGTCAAGGGCCTGGTCGACGGCCGGTACGCCTGGGTCGTCTTCACCTCGGTCAACGCGGTCCGCGCGGTCTGGGAGAAGTTCGCGGAGCACGGCCTCGACGCCCGCCACTTCGGCGGCGTGAAGATCGCCTGCATCGGCGAGGCGACGGCCGACGCGGTCCGCGCGTTCGGCATCCAGCCGGAGCTGATCCCCGCCGGCGACCAGTCCAGCGAGGGCCTGCTGGCGGAATTCTCGCCGCACGACGAGATCCTCGACCCGGTCGGCCGGGTGCTGCTGCCGCGCGCCGACATCGCGACCGAGACGCTGGCCGCCGGCCTCATCGAGCGCGGCTGGGAGGTCGACGACGTGACGGCGTACCGCACGGTCCGCGCCGCCCCGCCGCCGGCCGACATCCGCGACGCGATCAAGTCGGGTGGCTTCGACGCCGTCCTGTTCACGTCGTCCTCCACGGTCCGCAACCTGGTGGGCATCGCGGGCAAGCCGCACGCCCGCACGGTGGTCGCGGTGATCGGCCCCAAGACGGCCGAGACCGCGACGGAGTTCGGCCTGCGGGTCGACGTCCAGCCGCAGCACGCCTCGGTGCCCGACCTGGTCGAGGCGCTCGCGTCCTACGCGGTCGAGCTCCGCGAGAAGCTGGCCGCGATGCCGGCCAAGCAGCGCCGGGGCTCGAAGGTGCAGGGACCGACGGCGCTGCGGTTCCGCTAGTCGTTCCATCCGGGCCGGGAGCATCGCTTCCGGCCCGGCACGTTTCCCGGATCCGTCAGCTCAGGGAGTCAGCATGGCGTACCCCGATGTCCGCCCCCGCCGGCTGCGGCGCACGACCGCCATGCGACGGCTGGTCGAGGAGACCCGCGTGTCCCCGGCCGAGCTGGTGTTGCCGCTCTTCGTCAAGGAGGGGCTGACCGAACCCCGGCCGATCTCCTCCCTCCCGGGCGTCGTGCAGCACTCCCGCGAATCGCTGCGCAAGGCCGCCCACGAGGCGGTCCGGGCCGGCGTCGGCGGGCTCATGCTCTTCGGCGTACCCACGAACGAGCACAAGGACGAGACCGGATCGGGCGGTCTCGACCCCGACGGCATCCTCAACGTCGCCCTCCGGGACGTCGTCGCCGAGGTGGGCGACTCCACGGTCGTCATGGGCGACCTGTGTCTCGACGAGTTCACCTCCCACGGCCACTGCGGCGTCCTCGCCGCCGACGGCACGGTCGACAACGACGCCACGCTGGCCCTCTACGCGCGGATGGGCGTCGCCCAGGCCGAGGCGGGAGCCCACGTGGTCGGACCGTCGGGCATGATGGACGGCCAGGTCGGCGTCATCCGCCGGGCCCTCGACGAGGCCGGCCACCAGGATGTCGCGGTCCTCGCCTACGCGGCGAAGTTCGCCGGCGCCTTCTACGGCCCCTTCCGCGAGGCCGTCGAGTCGACCCTCCAGGGCGACCGCCGCACCTACCAGCAGAGCCCCGGCAACCTCCGCGAGGCGCTGCGTGAGGTCGACCTCGACGTGGCCGAGGGCGCGGACATGATCATGATCAAGCCGGCCCTGCCCTACCTCGACGTGGTGGCCGCCGTCCGTGAGCGCGTGGACGTGCCGGTCGCCGCCTACCAGGTGTCGGGCGAGTTCGCGATGGTCGAGGCGGCAGCGGCCAACGGCTGGATCGACCGCCAGGGCGTGATGCTGGAGACGCTGACGTCGATCAAGCGGGCCGGCGCGCAGATCATCCTGACCTACTGGGCGACCGAGGCCGCGCGGCTCCTCCGCGACCGTTACTGACCTTCACCGGGCTTGTCTGGCTCATGCCGGAAACCTACTCCGGCGTGGGGCTCCGGCTTGAGTTATCCACAATGCGGGGTTGTCCACAGGGCTGCCCGTGCCGGTCGGCCGATTCCGGCATCCTGGCCGCGTGCTCAAAGGCGTACCGGAAAAGAGAAGCGCCGGGCCCGCGCGTGGCGGACCCGGCAGTTCGTCACTCGTCGTTTCGTCAGTCGTCGTTCTTGATGGTGCCCGTCGCCGACGGGTCGCCCCGGCGGAGATCGCCGATGCCCGTGACCGCGAGCGTGAAGGTCTCGTCCGGCTCCCTCAGGCGGTCACCGCGCACCTTCACGGCGAAGGTCACGCCGGTCTCGCCCGCGGGGATCGTCTTGCAGCTCAGGTAGGCGGCGAAGTCGACGACCGGCCAGGCCGACCCGGGCACCGCGGTGGCGCAGACGGTGAGCGGCCGGCTCAGCGGCCGCGACAACGTCACCGGGAAGGCGAGCGCGGTCGTGCCGCTGTCGCCCTCGGCCACGGAGGCGTCGGCCACGGTCAGCGCCGCCTTCGACGCGAAGCGGGCGACCTGCGGGTCGTGGTCGCTCGACCCCTTCGAGCCGTTGGCCTCGTCCGCCGCCGCCCAGTCCGCGTTGATGTGCGCGGCCCGCATCTCGATCAGATCGCCGTGCAGCGCGTCGTTCACGAAGAGGTTGTCCAGCGTCTGCGCCTGGCCGTCGAAGACGTAGGAGTAGGCCGAGGCGGGCGCCTCCGCCACCAGGTCGTCCCACAGGTTGTCCAGGCCGGCGTCGTAGAGCGGGCCCAACTGGTCGCCCGGCTTCGCCGGCACCGGCTCGTCCGGGCGCGGGAAGACGTTCAGGTCGCCGCCGTAGGCGATGCGCGCGTGCTCGTCGCCCCGTTCGATGGCCGTGGCGATCGCGGCGCCGTAGGCCGCCTGCTCCCGGCGCTGGCCCACCCGGCTGTCCGGGCCGGAGCTGAAGTGGTTGCTGACCGCCCACAGCTGGAAGTGCTCGCTCGCTCCGGGCGCGGCCTTCACGTCGAAGAGCGCCACCTGCGGTGCCCGGGTGTAGACGTTGGTGCCGTCGACGCCCGTGGACCTGTCGACGTCGGCCGGGAGGACGGCGTTCAGCGTCTTCGGGTTCGACACCTCGGTGTTGCCGGCCAGCGGGGCGCCGCGGTATTCCACCTGCGGGGCGGCGCCCAGGACCGGGTCGTCCGCCGCCGGCGTGGCCAGCGACAACCGGTCGGTGCGATACAGGAACGCCGCCGTGATGCCGCGGGCGTCCGCGCCGGAACGGTCGTATGCCGCCGCGTAATCGGGGCCGCCCGCCTTCTTGATCGTCAGCGCCAGATCCTGCAGGGTGTCCGGCCGACCATCGGCGTTGTTGGTGTCACCGCAGCTCAGAACGGCACCCGAGACGGTGCAGATGTCCTGGTCCTCGGCCTCCTGGGCGAGGATGACGTCCGGCGAGTGCATGCTGTTCACGACCTGGTCGGCCAGGTTCCCCAGCTTCTCGAGGTATTCGGCCTCGTTCGCCGGCACGTAGTCGAACGGCGGGCTGACCCCCGGGCATCCGCTGTTGCCGGTGAAGTCGCAGCCGTCGAACGGGTCGTCCCGGAAGTCGTAGAGGTTCTCCACGTTGTAGGTGGACACCGCGAACTCGGCACCACGCTTGGCGGGCTTCGGCGGGCTGTTCTTCGACGGGTCGGCTCCGGGGGTGAAGGCCGCCGTGGACGGCTGGATGCCGTACTTGTTGAACGCGTAGTAGAGGCCGCCGACCGCGTCCCCCGACAGCGTGTCGAAGGTCTTCGCCGGCGGGAGCAGCGTGCTGTTGTCGCCCGCGGTGGCCTTCACGCCCATCGGGCCGAGCAGCATCCGGTTGCCGTTCCCGTTGTCGAAACGCGCCGGGTCGTCGTCGAGCGGGTGGGCGTCGCGGAAGACGCGCCGTGCGTACGGGTCGGCCCGGTCCAGCAGCGGGTCCTCGGCGTCCACGACCCAGATCTCGGCATCGGCCGTGTCGCTGAAGACGTTGCGCCCGGACACCACGCCGGAACCCGAGCGAACCCGCAGCTGCATGCCCTCGTGCCGCTCCCAGAACAGGTCCGCGGCGGCGGCGTCGACCGGCGGCGTGGCGTCGTCGGTCTGCACCTCGCTCAGCGGCACCTCCGAAGCGAGCTTGGTGACGAGCGACGCGCTGGACAGCTGCGTCATGGAGAAGTATTCGGAGACCCGCGCCCTGACCACGATCTCGTCGCCCACGGTGGGCACGTAGCCGCCGATCAGCGAGGTGAAGGTACCCATGAAGACGAAGATGCCGTCGGAGCTCGCCGGGTCGCCGTCCTCGGTGCCCCTGCGGCTCTGGAGGAAGAAGCCGTTCTGGTCGGCGCCCGCGGAGGTGCGCGCGAGGGTGCGCTGTGTAACCACGCCGCGCACCTCGTAGAGGGTGCTGCTGGTGCCGTTGCCCGACGCGTTCGCGAGCGGCGAGCGGTGGGTGCGCGGCGACGACGTGGTGCTGCCCTGCACCGCGCCGACGGTCAACGGGTCGTCGGCCGCCCGGGCGACGCCGGGGATCAGCACGGTCGTCAGCAGGGGGACAGTCAGAAAGGGCACTATGCGTCGGTAGCGCACGAAGCCTCCACAACGGATCGGGACAGGGGGTACGCCGACCCTAAAGCCCCAGGTCAGTCCGCGGGTTCGAGTCTCTGTACCAGTTGCGCAACGTCGGCGCCGTATTCGTACCAGTCACGGTCGGACTGGAAGCCCAACTCGGCGTTAACCTTCAACATCGACTCGTTGTGCTGGGCGTTCCACGTCTGCACCTCGCGCAGGTCGGGCTCGGCCCGGCGCAGCTCGAAGAGCATCCGGGCCTTGATCGCCCGGTCGATCCCGTAACCGCGATGCTCCCGCACGACGATGGTGTCGTACTGGTCGGCGCGTTCCGGGTGCTGCGCCGGCACCACGACCTCGGTGAGCCCGGCGACCGCGCCCGTCGCCTCGTGGATGGCCAGCACGATGTAGGGCTTCAGCCCGCGGCGGTGCAGCGTGTCGAGGCTGTCCTGGAGGCGCTGTGGGTCGGACGAACTCGGGCGCAGATCCAGGTCGTTGTCGTCGCCGTCCTGGCCCTCGAGCTTGGCCAGCGCGTACGCCTCCAGCAGCTCCGCCGGCGGCCCGCCCGGATGGAACTCCACCGTGTAACCGGAGCTGATGCCGCTCGCCATCGTGCCGAGGGCGTTCCAGTCCACGCCGGAGAGGTTGAGCACGCTGCGGGTCTCCACGAATTCCCGTTCGAAGCCGAGCGACTCGTAGAAGGGAATGGCGGGAGTGTCGCCGATCGCCTCGACCCCTATCGACGAAAAACCCTCCAGATACGACCGGCGGGCGGCGACCGCGACGAGTTGCTGGCCCAGCCCGCGACGGCGCAGATCGGGATGCACCAGCACCTCGAGGACGCCGATGTCGCCGAGCAGGAGCAGGGTGACATGCCCGAAAACCGTGCCCTCGCCCTCCGGGAGCCGGTCGTCCTCGGCGACCCAGCTGATCCGGCGCTCACCCGGCATGGTCTCGGCCAGATAGTCCCTGACCTGCACCTCCAGCCACGGTGGATCGTCCGGGAGGTCCGCCGCCAGCACCTGGTTCAGCGTCTCCACGAGCGATCGGATCTCCGCGTCCGACGCGGACCGGGGATCCCATTCACGCACCCTCACGCGTACAGCTTGCCGGTATTCCGACCTGCTGGGAAGTGCCGGGTGGGCAAATGTACGCGCTTCGTCACTGTGGGTTGTTTATCAAGCTCGGCTGCGCACGCCGTATTCGTTGGCCGCCTCATAGACCTTCTGCGCGTACGGGCGTACGGCGTTGTAGGACAGAATGGCGTCCCACCAGGCGTCCGGCTTGGACAGGTCCCGCCCGCCCTTGCACAGGTAGAGGGCCGTGGCGAGGGACGCGTCGTCGATGTCGTTCGGGTCCGAGACGCTGTTGTTGTCGGCGTCCACCGCGTTGCCTGCGGAGATCTCATTCCAGGTCTGCGGAATGAACTGGAGCGGGCCCATCGCGCGGTCGAACCGGGTGTCCTTGTCGAGCAGGCCCTGGTCGGTGTCGGCGATGAGCTGCCGGCCGCCCTTGCCGTCGAGCGGCAACCCGAGAATGGGCGGCGACACCGAACCGTCCGCGCCGAGCACCGCGCCGTTCGCGCTGCCGTGCGACGACTCGACCTTCGCGATGGCGGCGATGGTGGTCCAGCTCAGGTGGCAGGACGGGGCCGTCCTGGCGACGACGAGTTCGGCGTAGCCGTACGCCTGGACGGCGACGACCGGGATGCCGACCCGGGTGCCGGTCTGCTGCGCCCACCCGGACAGGGCATCGGCGGGTCGTGCGCCGGGTGCGCCCGTGGGCGGCGCCGTGGGCAGGGCCCCGCCGACCGTCGGGGCGGAACTCGTGCCGGGCAGGCCGGGCAGGCTCGGCTGGCCGCCGCCCAGGCTCGGCACCGGAGCCGGCGGGGCCTGCGCGTCAGCCCCGAAATACGGGTTCGCGCTGGGGGTCGGCACGGCCTCGAGAGCCTGCGGCACGAGATAGGCGCCAGCCGTCCCGGCGGCGCCGAGGAGAAGCACGGCGACGATCGCGGGCAGGATGAAACGGCCGGTCGGGCGCTTGGCCCAGTCGGAGGTGCTGCGGGCGACGCGCACGGGATTGGCGGCGCGGAGGGCGCGGGTGGTGCGGCTGCGGGAGGCGAGGGCTGCTACCGCGTCCGAGGGGGCCGGTTCTTCCGGGTCCTTCGGGGTGGCCTTCTTGCCGTCGGCCTGCTTGTCGGCTTCGGGTTTGGCGTCGCCTGGCTTGTCCTTCTTGTCGGCCGCTGGCTCGCTCGGCTTGTCCGCGGCCGGCTTTTCCGCAGTCGGCTTATCTGCGGCCGGCTTGTCTGTGGGCGGCTTGGCTTCGGGGGTTTTTTCCTGGGGGGACTGCTCGCCGGCGGCCTTGGCTTCGGCCGCGGGGGGCTTGTCTTCGGGGGCCGCACCCGAGCTGCCGAGCGGCCCGCCGTGATGCGGTGCCGCCGGACGCTTCGAGGGTGTTTCCTGCCCGTCAACCACCCGCAAGAGACTACCGGGCGGGGGCCACCCCTGAAGCTATGCATCCCGGCCTATGCCACTTGTCCACAACTACGCGCCTGCGATGCAGCGGATCAACCCGCCGAGCCCATACCCTGTGCTGATGCCGCGATACGACTTCCGATGCCGCGCATGTGGCGACACGTTCGAGCTGAACCGCCCGATGGCCGAGTCCTCGGCCCCGGCGAGCTGTCCGCAGGGCCATCTGGACACGGTCAAGCTGCTGTCCACGGTCGCAGTGACCGGCCGGGGTGGCGGCCTGCCGTCGATGCCCTCGGCCGGTGGTGGTGGCGGCGGGGGCGGAGGCGGTTGTTGCGGCGGTGCGTGCGGCTGCTGACTCGGCGGCTCCTACGCGGTGATGTCGCCGGGAATCCTCGCGGTGGCCTCGACGGCTTCCTGCGGTGGCGTTGACGGCTTGCTTGCGGTGGCCTCGACGGCTTCCTCGCCGTGGCCTCGACGGCTTGCTTGCGGTGACCTCGATGGGTTTCTCGCGGTGGTGTCGACGGCTTTGTCGCCGTGCCTTGACGGTTCCGCGCGGTGACCTGGGCAGGTTCCGCTCGCGTCTCCGGGGTGAGGGCCGATCGCGAGGTGACTCTGCGTCGAACTTGCGGGTCCAGGGATTGTCCAGTGAGGGCGGTCTCTGGTCGTGTTCGGGCAATCACTTCGCGGAGTCGCACTTGTCGTTGCGCCGGGTGACTTCGGGCGGGCGGTCCGTGTGGTTCGGCGGAAATGACCTTTCATGGCGTGACTCGAACGTGAACCGCGTCGTTACGTCACGCGTAGTGCCCTGCGTAAACGTTGACTACTCGTCCGGGGGTCGCCCTTCCGGGGTCGGTCGTGGCGGGTGGACGGTTACCGACCGTTTCTACGATGTGCCGCGGGAATGCGGTGCGGCACCATGGAGCGCGACTTCCCAAGGGGGCGGAGGTTCTTACCGTGTCGGGACGGACCGAGCTGCCCAGTGGGCTGGTGACCTTCATGTTCACCGACATCGAAGGCTCCACGCGGCTGGCCCAGCTGCTGGGTGAGAACTACGGCAGCGTGCTGAATGCTCATCGCGCTGTGGTTCGGCGTGCGCTGCGTAATCACTCCGGGGTAGAGCTTTTCACCGAGGGTGACTCCTTCTTCGTGGCGTTCGGGGACGCGGCCTCGGCCGTGGCGGCCTGCGTGGCGTCGCAGCGGGCGCTGGCGGACTACCCGTGGCCGAGCCCCGAGGTGGCGCCGCGCGTGCGGATGGGCCTCCACACCGGATGGGCCAGGCCGGTGGCCGGCGAATACACGAGCGCGGAGGTCCACCGCGCCGCCCGGGTCGCGTCCGCCGCGCACGGTGGACAGATCCTCTGCTCGGAGGCGACCGCCCTCGCCGCCACGACCCGGTCGTCCGCCACCCGACCCGTTTCTGCGCCCTCCGTCACGGACCTCTCCGCCACCCGACCCGTTACTGCGCCCCCCGCCACGGGGCCCTCTGCCACGGGGCCCTCTGCCACGGGGCCCTCTGCCACGGGGCCCTCTGCCACGGGGCCCTCTGCCACGGGTTCGTTTGCCACGGGGCACTCGGCCACGGAGCCCTTCGCCGCGGGGCGCTCCCCGGCGAGGCAGTCCGCGGCGGGGCACTCCGCCATGGGGCACTCTGCGGCGGCGCCCTCTATGACGGCGCCTTTCGCGGCGACGCCCGCCGCCGGGGACTTCTCGGGCGGGGCGCGGTCGTCCGGGACGGCGCGGTCCGCCGGGGGGCGGCGCCGGGCCGGTGGGGGCGGGCGTGGCGGGTTCGGGGTGGACGCGCCCACCGAGGCGATGGAGACGGTTGCCGGCGCCCGCGGCAGGGAGGGTGCCGGCGGCAGGGAGGGCGCCGGGAGCATGGACGGTGCCGGGAGCAGGGAGGGCGCTGGCGGCAGGGCCGGTGCCGGCGGCAGGGACGGTGTCGGGGGGAGGGACATGGGCTCCGCGTTCGTGTCCCGGGTGCAGAGCACGTTACGGAGCGAAGCCGCACGCTCCCACGGAGCGTCCACCAACGAGGCGTCACGGCGGGTGGGTGCCGGGCAGATGCCGCGGGACATGCCTTCCGACACGTGGGTCTTCGAGCTGCCGCGTACGGCCTCGAGGCGGGGCACCCTGGTGGCCGAGGCGCCGCGGTTCGTGCTGACGTCCGCTTCGGCCGATGACACGGCGGTCGACCTGCTGGATCTCGGGCTGCATCGGCTCCGGGGCTTCGACGACGCCGAGCGGCTGTTCCAGATCGTCGCGCCGGGGCTGGAGCGGAGTTTCCCGCACCCGCGTACGGCGGCGGCGCCCATGCACAATCTGCCGGCTCCGGTCACGTCCTTCGTGGGGCGGCTCGCCGAGGTGTCCGAGCTGCGGGGACTCGTCGGGCACAACCGCATCCTCACGGTGGCCGGCCCGGGCGGATCCGGCAAGACGCGGGTGGCTCATGTCGTGGCTGAGCAGGTGCTTCCGGCGTACCCGCAAGGGGTCTGGGTCGTCGATCTTGCGGAGGGCCGGCCCGAGGTGGCGCTGGCCGCCGCGATGGGTGTGCGGCCCGAGCCGGCCCGGCCGTTGATCGACTCCATCGTCGAGCGGTGCCGGAAGGGGCGGATGCTGCTCCTGCTCGACACGTGCGACGCGCTCCCGGTCGAGGTTCGGAAGTTCGTGCGGCGGTTGCTGTCCGCGTGCCCGCGGCTCGACGTGCTGGCCACGTCGCGGGCGCCGCTCGGGGTGCCGGGCGAGGTGGTGTGGCGGCTGCCGGCGATGGCGCCCGCGGATGCCTACTCGCTGCTCGCCGACCGGGTGGCGGCGGCGCGGGGTGGCCGGCCCCCGCGGGACGGTGAGGCGGCCGATCTGGGCCGGGTGGCGTCGAAGCTGGACGGTCATCCGCTCGCCATCGAGCTTGCGGCCGACCGGTTGCGGCTGCTCTCGGCGGCGCAGCTCGCGGCCAGGCTCGACGACCCGATCGCCGCCCTGGACGCCGGCCGCGAACCCGTCCGCCCGCCCGAGCCCGCCGTCCGCCCTCCGTCCGGCCCGTTCGACCCCGTCCGCCCTGCGTCGGGCCCGTTCGACGCCGTCCGCCCTCTGTCGGGCGCGGGCGGTGCTCCCGCTGGGCGGCCCGGTGCGGCGGCGAGCCCTTTCGACGACGGTCGTCCCGGCGCCGGGCGCGGCGGGGCGCATTCGCTGGAGGCCCTGGCCGGTGGCGGTTGGGATCGGCATCACAGCCTGACCCGCAACCTCGACTGGTCCTACCGTGGCCTGAGTGAGCACGCCGCGGCGCTGCTGCGCCGGCTTGCCGTCTTTGCCGGGCCGGTCGAGCTCGCCGCCGTCGAATGGTGCGGCGGCGACGCCTTCGGCGCGCTCACCGAGCTGGCCGACCGGTCGCTCGTCGAGGTCGTGTCCGGGCCGCGGTACCGGATGTCCGAGCAGGTCCGGGCGTACGCGACCCGCCGGCTGCTCGCGGCGGGGGAGGAACAGGCGGCCCGGGACAGCCACGTCGACTGGTCGCTGCACACCCTGGACGGGGTCGTGGTGGACACCGACGGTCAGCCTCGGACGGTGTCGCTCACGGAGCTCTCGCCGTACGTGAAGGAGTGGGAGACCGCCCTCCGCTGGTGCGTGACGGGCGGCGATCCGCGCGCCGGCCTGCGGCTGGTGGGTGCGCTGGACCCGTGGTGGCGGGAGCACAGCGGCGCGCGGCAGGGCCGTGACCTGCTGTACCGGCTCTACGGCCGGCTCGACGGGCTGCCGGTGGCCAACGCCGAGATGGCCTCCGCCTATCTCGTGCACGCCGGGCTGTGCCCCGATCGCGACGAGCGGGAACGGTTCCTGGACCGGGCCGAGGCCGCCGCGCGTGCCGCCGGGGATTCCGCGATGGTGGTGCGCGCGCTCGCCGGTCACCGCGTCTCGCTCATCGAGGCCGGGCGCACCGCCGAGGCCGAGCAGGTGTGCCGGGAGGTCATCGCCGCGGCCGACCGTACCGGGGCGCCGACCGCCGCGCTGCCGACGATCATCGCGCTGGCCGAGCTGCTGTGGCGCCGGGACGCCCTGGACGAGGCCGCGGAGCTGCTCGGCGGGGCCCGGCTGGTCGAGGCGGGGCGGCCGGAGGACCGGGGTCGCCGTACGGTGGACTGGTTGCTCGGGATGGTCGCCCTGCGCCGCGGTGACCTGGTCGCCGCGCACGACCATCTCGTGGTCGCCCTGCGGTCCCGGCTGCGGCACGGTTTCCGGGGGGCCGCGGCCGACGCCGTCGCGGCCATCGCGGTGCGGTGCGCGCTCGGCGACGATCCGGGTACGGCGGCGATGCTGTTCGGCGGCGCCGAGTCGGTCCAGGGCGCCCGGCGCGCGACCCAGTTCGGCGCGTTCTGGGCGGCGCAGCAGGCGATGTTGCGGCGGCGGCTGGGGGATACGGCCTTCGACGCGGCGTATGCGAGGGGCGCCGAGATGGGCTTCAGCCGGGCGGTGGCGGCGGCGCTGGCGGTCGAGCACCCCGACCTGGAGTTCGGCTCGGCGAGATTCGCCCACACCCTGGCCTGAGACCGGCGCGACGCCGGCGCCCGACCCCCGGCCCCGGGCGTGGCGCGGCTTGACGCTGGCCCCGGGCGCGGCGCGGCGCGGCGCTGGCCCCGGGCGCGGCGCCGGCCCCGAGCATGGAGCTGGAACCCGAGCATGGAGCTGGAACCCGAGCATGGAGCTGGAACCCGAGCATGGAGCTGGAACCCGAGCATGGAGCTGGAACCCGAGCACGGAGCTGGTCCCGAGCACGGAGTTGGTCCCGGCAGGGCGCCGGGACCAGCGAGGTCCGGTCTAGGGCAGGAGCGTGCCCGCCCGGCCCACGTCCGACGGGTTCACCGCCTCCAGCGACCCGAAGATGCTTACCGCCTGGTAGTACGTCCACGCGAGGCTGTAGCAGGCCGGCTGCGTGATCGTGCTGTACGTCGCGCACTTGCGCTTGAGGTCCGCGTAGAACATGGAGTCGAGCCGGGACTTGTTCGCCGAGAAGGTGCCCAGGTCCTTGTAGTTGCGGTAGCCGAAGTCGTGGTGCCAGCAGGACAGGGTGAAGTCGAAGCCGAGCGGGTTGTCCGGGCTCGACGAGCAGTAGTCGGTCGACCAGTCGAAGTCGTACGAAGCCCAGGGTTCGCGGTCGAGGCGGGCCGTGTTCCAGGCGTTCGTGCTGGCCACGGTGGTCTGCGTCCAGCTCGACAGGACCTCGGCCTTGGTCGCCGCGGCGTTGGCGGCGACCGGGGGTGCGAGCAGGGCGGCGGTGGCGGTGAGGACGACGAGGGTACGGCGGAGCATCCGGTGCATCGAGACCTCCAGCGGTGGGGCCCCTCGTGGGGGCCGCTGCGCGTCAGTCTTGAATCGACAGATGTATTCATACAAGCGGATCAATGGAGTTTTCCTTAACGACGCCTCAACTTACCCGTGGGTATTCCGCGGCCGGGCCTTCCCGTGATGTCCTGGAAAATGGCGTGGGATCAGGCCGCTATGGTGTGAACGTGCAGGCGGACGTTCAGTGATCCATCTACCGCTGGTCCGGCAGGGGCCGCTGCGGGCGCTCGCCGTGCGGGTCGTCGCCGCGGTGGTCCTCGTGCTGCTCACCGTGTCGGTGATCTACGCCGACCGGGACGGCTACCGGGACCTCAACGAGGACGGCCTCACCCTGCTCGACTGCTTCTACTACGCGGTCGTGTCGCTCTCGACCACCGGCTACGGCGACATCACCCCGGTGACCTCGCAGGCCCGCCTGGTCAACATCGTGTTCATCACGCCGGCGCGCGTGCTCTTCCTGATCATCCTGGTCGGCACGACCCTCGAGGTGCTGACCGACCAGTACCGGAACAGCCTGCGGGTGAACCGGTGGAGGCGAAAGTTGAAAGACCACATCATCGTCTGCGGCTACGGCACCAAGGGCCGCGCGGCGATCAGCGCCCTGCTCGAGACCGGCTACGACAAGTCGCGCATCATCGTCGTGGAGAACCGCGAGATCGCGCTCCGGCAGGCCACGGCCAACGGGCTGGTCACGATCGAGGGCAACGCCACCCGTTCGTCCGTCCTGCTGGAAGCCGACGTCAAGAACTGCAAGGCCGTCATCATCGCCACCGACAGCGATGAGGCGTCGGTGCTCATCACCCTGACCGTGCGGCAGTTGACCGCCGGCCAGGTGCGCATCATCGCGGCGGTCCGGGAACAGGAGAACGCCGCCCTGCTGAAGCAGAGCGGCGCCCACCACGTCATCGTGTCCTCGTCGACCGCGGGCCGGCTGCTCGGCCTGACCACCACCACGCCCCCGCTCATCGACGTGGTCGAGGACCTGCTCACGCCGGGGCAGGGCATGGCGCTGGCGATGCGCTCGGCCGAACGCAGCGAGGTCGGCAGCAACCCGCGCGAGCTCCAGACGCTGGTGGTGGCCCTGATCCGGCGCGGCAAGGTGGTCGCGCTGGGCGGGGAGCATGCCGAGACGATCGAGACCGGCGACATGCTCATCTACATCCGCGACGAGGAGAAGAGCCTCCCCGTTACATGATCGTCCAGGTGTCCCCGGCGCTGAGCAGGTCGCCGAGCATCTCCTCCGGAGTGCCGGTGGACTGGGCCCGGGCGTCCTGCAGCTGCTTCTGCACCAGCTCGTCGTAGGACGGCCGCCGGACGTTGCGGAAGACCCCGATCGGCGTCGTGTTGAGGTCCGACCCCGAGAGACGGGACAGGGCGAAGGCGTACGCCGGGTCGTCGACGGTCGCGTCGTGCACCAGCGGGGTGCCGCCCTCCTGCACCTGAAGGCCGAAGCTGCCCTCGGGGTGCACGACGGAGAAGCGGTTGTCCGTACCGAAGGTGATCGGCTGGCCCTGCTCCAGGCGGATGAGGTGCTCGTCGCGGGTGGACGCGTCCTTGATCAGCTCGAAGGCGCCGTCGTTGAAGATGTTGCAGTTCTGGTAGATCTCCACGAACGCCGAGCCCTCGTGCTCCGCCGCGGCGCGCAGCACCGACTGGAGGTGCTTGCGGTCCGAGTCGATGGTCCGCGCCACGAAGGTGGCCTCGGCGCCCAGCGCCAGCGACAGCGGGTTGAACGGGGCGTCGTTCGAGCCCACCGGGGTCGACTTGGTGATCTTGCCGAGCTCGGAGGTCGGGCTGTACTGGCCCTTGGTCAGCCCGTAGATCCGGTTGTTGAAGAGCAGGATCTTGAGGTTGACGTTGCGGCGCAGCGCGTGGATCAGGTGGTTGCCGCCGATCGAGAGCGCGTCGCCGTCACCCGTGACGACCCACACCGAGAGGTCGGGACGGGACGCGGACAGGCCGGTCGCGATCGCCGGGGCGCGGCCGTGGATCGAGTGCATACCGTACGTGTTCATGTAGTACGGGAAGCGCGACGAGCACCCGATGCCGGAGACGAACACGATGTTCTCGCGCGGGATGCCGAGCTCGGGCATGAAGCCCTGCACGGCCGCGAGGATCGCGTAGTCGCCGCAGCCCGGGCACCAGCGGACCTCCTGGTCCGACTTGAAGTCCTTGGCGGTCAGGTTGACCGGTGTCAGCGGAATAGTCGGGCTAGCCATTCTTGACCACGTCCTCGAGCATGTTCTCCAGCGTGGCGGCCGTGAACGGCAGGCCGCTGACCTGGTTGAAGGGAACGGCGTCGACCAGGTACTTCGCGCGGATCACGTGGGCCAGCTGGCCCAGGTTCATCTCCGGCACGATCACCTTGTCGTACGCCTTGAGCACCTCACCGAGATTGGCCGGCAGCGGCGCCAGGTGCCGCAGGTGCGCCTGGGCGATCGGCAGGCCGCGCTGGCGCAGGGCCCGGCAGGCGGCACCGATCGGCCCGTACGTCGAGCCCCATCCGAGCACGAGCACGCGCGCGTTCTCGTCCGGGTCCTCGACCTCGACGTCGGGAACGGGGATCTGCTCGATCCGCGCCGCCCGGGTGCGGACCATGAACTCGTGGTTGGCCGGGTCGTACGAGATGTCGCCGGTCTTGTCGGCCTTCTCCAGGCCGCCGATCCGGTGCTCGAGGCCGGGCGTGCCGGGGATCGCCCACGGCCGGGCCATCGTCTGCGGATCCCGCAGGTACGGCAGGAAGCGCCCGTCCTCGCCGTTCGGCTCGGCGGCGAAGCTGACCTGTAGATCCGGCAGCTCCGAGACCTCGGGCAGCAGCCACGGCTCGGAGCCGTTGGCCACGTAGTTGTCCGAGAGCAGGATCACCGGCGTGCGGTAGGTCAGCGCGATCCGCGCCGCCTCGATCGCGGCGTGGAAGCAGTCCGACGGCGACTTCGGCGCGATCACGGCCAGCGGCGCCTCGCCGTGGCGGCCGTACAGGGCCATGTTGAGGTCGGCCTGCTCGGTCTTGGTCGGCATGCCCGTCGACGGCCCGGCCCGCTGCACGTCGACGATGACCAGCGGCAGCTCCAGCGCGATGGCCAGGGAGATGGTCTCGCCCTTGAGGGCCACGCCCGGTCCCGAGGTGGTGGTGACGCCGAGCGCGCCGCCGTACGAGGCGCCGAGGGCGGCACCGATGGCGGCGATCTCGTCCTCGGCCTGCATGGTGGTGATGCCGAACCGCTTGTGCTTGCTCAGCTCGTGCAGGATGTCCGAGGCGGGGGTGATCGGATAGGCGCCCAGGAACACCGGCAGCTTCGCGCGCACACCGGCGGCCACCAGCCCGAGGGCCAGCGCGGCGTTGCCGGTGATGTTCCGGTAGGTGCCCGCGGCCATCTTCGCCGGCTTCACCTCGTACCGGACGGAGAAGGTCTCGGTCGTCTCGCCGAAGTTCCACCCCGCCTGGAAGGCGGCCTTGTTGGCCGCCACCAGCTCGGGCCGCTTCGCGAACTTGCGTTCGAGGAAGCGCAGCGTCGACTCGAACGGCCGCGAATACATCCAGCTCAGCAGGCCGAGGGCGAACATGTTCTTGGCCCGCTCGGCGTCCTTCTTCGGTACGCCGGAACCCGCGAGCGCCGCCACCGTCATCGAGGTCAGCGCGACCGGGTGCACCGACCACTCGGACAGCGAGCCGTCCTCGAGCGGGCTCACCGCATAGCCGACCTTGGCGAGGTTGCGCTTGGAGAACTCGTCGGTGTTGACGATGATGTCGGCGCCCGCCGGCAGATCGACGAGGTTGGCCTTCAGCGCGGCCGGGTTCATCGCCACCAGCACGTTCGGGGCATCGCCCGGGGTGAGGATGTCGTAGTCGGCGAAGTGCACCTGGAAGCTCGACACGCCGGGCAGGGTGCCCGCGGGCGCGCGGATCTCCGCCGGGAAGTTCGGCAGCGTCGAGATGTCGTTGCCGAGCTGGGCGGTCTCCGAGGTGAACCGATCGCCGGTGAGCTGCATGCCGTCACCGGAGTCACCGGCGAACCGGATGACCACGCGATCGAGCTGCTCGACACGCTTCGCGAGAGCGGCCACTTTCCAACCTCCTGAGGCAGCCGGCCGGCGGGTACGCACGTCGATGAGCCGGCCCGCAATAGTCACTTCCAGCCTACGTCGGCACCCCTTACCGCTGCCGGTAAGGGTTCCTGTCCGATGACGGACCGACGACCACAGTAGCCAGGCAAGGCTTGCCTGAGCCAATCAAGTTCACTGGGTGGTTCGCTAGGCTGACGCCCGTGGACGGGTATCTGGGTACGTACGCCACGCTGGGCCTGGTGCTGGCGGCCGGCGTCCTCGTCTTCGTCGGTGCGTTCGGGGCGAACAAGCTGCTCAGCCCCGCGCACCCGGCCGAGCCCCCGGGCAAGCGGATCGCCTACGAGAGCGGCATCGACCCGGTCGGCGGCGATTGGGCCCAGGCCCAGATCCGCTATTACGTGTACGCCTACCTCTACGTTCTCTTCGCCGTCGAGGCGGTCTTCCTCTTCCCCTGGGCGGTGATCTTCGACCGGCCCGGCTTCGGCGTCGTGACCGTGGCGGAGATGGGCATCTTCGTGGCGGTCCTCGCGCTCGGGATCCTGTACGCCTGGCGCAAGAAGATCCTCACCTGGACCTGACCCGCTCCGGAGGCGGGGTGGCGGGCTCGCCACGCCGCAGCGCTCGTGCCACGATCGTGCCCATGGGTCAGCTTCTCCTCTTTGTCGTGGTGGCACTCGTGGTCGCGGCGATCGTCTTCGGCGTGACCGTCATGGTGAGCGGCGGCGACTCCGGATTGACGCCGGTCGAACCCGACGGCAGGGCGCTCCCGCTGCCGACGGACCGGCCGCTGGGTGAGGAGGATCTCTTCCGGACCCGCTTCGACACGGCGTTCCGCGGCTACCGGATGGCCCAGGTCGACCAGGCGCTGCAGCGTGCCGCCTACGACATCGGCTACAAGACCGAGCTGATCGGCGTGCTGGAGGCGGAGGTCACCGCGCTGCGCGAGGGCCGTACGGCGGACGCCGACGTGCTGCGGCGGGCCCGGGAGGCGGCTGTCGCGCCGCCTCCGCCCCCGGTTCCGGCGGAAGTCGCGGCCGAGGCAGGCGCCACGCTCGCGCCGGGCCCCTCCAAGCCGGTCAAGGCCGCCACCGAGCCCGCTGAGGCCGCCGCCGAGCCTGTTGAGGCCGCCTCCGCGAAGCCCGCTTCGGCGGGCGCCTCCGGGCCGGTCAAGGCTGCCGCCGAGCCGGTCAAGGCCGCCTCAGAGCCGGTCAAGGCCGCCTCCGATTCGCCGGGAGGCGGCGCCGCGGCGGCCGGCGTCGACCGGAACGGTGACCGGAAGAACGACCGGGAGGGTGAATCCGTGAAGCGGACCGACGAAGAGCCGGCGGAGCGCCGATGAGCGAAACGGGCGCGGCCGGCGGGCTCGGCGACGCCGCGAGGCCTGGCACGGGGGAGGTCACCGCGACCGTCATCGTCAACGCGCCGGCACCCCGCGTCTTCGCCGCCTTCCTCAACTGGGAGCGCCAGGGTGAGTGGATCCCCTTCACCAGGGTGCGCGTGGTCGAGGGCGACGGCGGCGAGGGCAGCCTGATCGAGGCCGTCACCGCGCTGGGCCCGGCATCCCTGCGCGACGAGATGCGGGTGGTCCGGGTGGACGCGCCGTACGAGCTGAAGGTCGTGCACTGCGGCAAGGTCCTGCGCGGTCCGGGGTCCATGCGCTGCACGGCCATGGGCGGTGACCGTACGCAGGTGGTCATGCACGAGTGGTTCCACCTGCCCGGCGGCGCGGCCAGCAAGCTGGCCTGGCCCGTGCTGTGGCCCGGCTCGAAGCTCAGCCTCAAGGGCGCGCTGCGCAAGTTCGGCCGGCTGGTGGAGGACGGCAGGCTGTCCTGACCCGTTTTTGTCGGTGGGTCTCCCTACGCTCGTCGCCATGACGGATGACATCTCCCCGCTCGGTGCGGCCGCGCTCGCCGACGGCCTGGTGCTCGGCGAGGACGGGCGGGCCCGCTGCTTCTGGGGCGGCAGCACGCCCGACTACGTCGCCTACCACGACACTGAGTGGGGCAGACCGGTCCACGGCGACGACGCCCTCTTCGAGCGGCTGTGCCTGGAGGCGTTCCAGTCCGGGCTGGCGTGGATCACGATCCTGCGCAAGCGTCCCGCGTTCCGGCAGGCGTTCTCGGGCTTCTCCATCGAGGCGGTGGCCGCCTTCGACGCCAAGGACGCCGACCGGCTCATGGCCGACCCCGGCATCGTGCGCAACCGCATGAAGGTGGACGCCGCCCTGCACAACGCCCGGGTGGCCGCCGGCCTGCCGGACGGGCTGTCGGAGCTGCTGTGGTCCTTCGCGCCACCCGCCCGGCCGCGCCCGGCCACCCGTGCGGACGTGCCGGCGGTCACCCCGGAGTCCACGGCCATGGCCAAGGCGCTGAAGAAACGGGGCTTCAAGTTCGTCGGCCCCACGACGGCGTACGCGCTCATGCAGGCCACCGGGATGGTCGACGACCACGTGGCGGGCTGCTTCGTCCCGCCGGCCGGGGGCTGACGCGACAGCGGTTGCCGGGGTCCGCCGGGGGCGTGATGTCATAGAGCGCATGGCTCAATGGGTGGTGACCATTCCGGCGGATCGATGGGCGACCGAGCGGCTCTTCCATCACGACACCCTGTCGGTGGCGGGGGCGGCCGGCGTGCTGCCGGCCGCAGGCGAGGACGTGCTGCTCCTGGCCGGTGAGGGCAGCAGCCCCCTCCTGGTCGGGCTCGGTGTCGTGGCGGGGCAGGAACGGGGGCGGCGCGGGGCGCACGGCGTGCCGGAGGTCGAGATCGCGTACACCCGGCGGGCGTTCGACGAGCCCGTGCCGGCCGAGGGCGTCAAGCTCGACGAGCCGATCGCCGAGGTCGACGCCGACGTGTTCCGGAGCCTCGCCGACCGGCTCACCGGGGCCCGGGACAAGCAGACCTGGCTGGTCAGCCTGGACCTGCCGATCGAGGCGGCCACCCCGGCGGAGGCGGTGCGCCAGTTCTGGTCGTACGTGGTGGAGCTCGGGCCCGCCGAACTGCCCACGTTCGTCTCGCCGTCCGGTGACGAACTGGCGATGCAGGCCTTCGTGCTCGGCGAGGAGGCCAACCTGGACCCGGAAGAGGACGACGAGGACTGAGGCCGGGCGCCACGACGACGCGGGCCCCGGAGCATCGGCTCCGGGGCCCGCTGGGTGTCGTGCCTGCCGTCAGCCGCCCAGGCTGGCCGCCGCCGAGGCGATCGCCGAGGAGAAGTAGCTGACCTGGGTGTAGACGCCCGGCTTGTTCGGGCGGGCGCAGCCCTCACCCCAGCTCACGATGCCGACCTGGATCCAGGCGTTGGCCGCGTCCCGGCGGAACATCGGGCCGCCCGAGTCGCCCTGGCAGGTGTCGGTGCCGCCCGCGGCGTAGCCCGCGCAGATCTCCTCCGCGGCGATCACGTCGCCGCCGTAGTTGCTCGCGGAGTTGCAGGTGGTGTCGCTGACGAACGGCACCGTGGCCTTGAGCAGGTAGCGCTGCTGGGCGCCGCCCTCGCGCGCCGCACCCCAGCCGGCGATCGTGAACGTACCCGTGTCGTACGTCGAGTTCGTCGCGATCGGCAGCGTGGCCAGGCCGGTCACCGGGCTGGACAGACGGATCAGCGCCCAGTCCTTGCCGCTGCCGTTGTAGCCGGGGGCGCGGTAGACGTAGTTGGACCTGCGGGTGATCGCGCTGCTCGACTGCAGGTCGGTGACCCCGAGCGTCGCGGTGATCGACGACGTGGCGCCCGTACGGTTGACGCAGTGCGCCGCCGTGAGCACCAGCGTCGGGCTGTAGAGCGCGCCGCCGCAGCCCATCGACAGCCGGACCATGAACGGGAATTCACCGTCGCTGGCCCGGGTGCCACCGACGACCTGCTGCGGGCCGGGATCGGCGGCCGCCGCCGGCGTCGTCTGCATCACCGTGCCCATCGCGGCCACCGTCAGTGCGGCCGCCATCCCGCCCAGAACCCTGCGCAACCTGACCATCCGGACCTCCCCAACGAAAGCGATGCGGAGAGTCAAACATTCATCGGCATAAATTCGACTATCCCGAAAGACTCATACCGTCGACAGGGGTTCGCCGGAAGAATCACGGTGCGCGACGGCGTCAGCGTCCCTCGAAGACCGGCTTCCGCTTCGCCACGAACGCCGTCACCGCCTGCTGGTGATCGGTGGTCGCACCGCAGATCGCCTGGGCCTGCGCCTCCGCCGCCAGGGCGTCGGAGAGCGTTCCCGCCGTACCGATGGACAGCTCGCGCTTGATCGCCGCGTAGGCGACCGTCGGCCCCGCCGCCAGCCGGGCGGCGAACTCCTGCGCCCTCGGCAGCACCTTCTCGTCGTCGTCCACGAGCTCGGTCAGCAGGCCGTAGTCGTGGCACTGCTGGGCCCGCACCGGCTGGGCCAGCAGGAGCAGCTCCAGGGCCCGCGCCCGGCCCACGATGTGCGGCAGCGACCACGAGATGCCGGTGTCGCCGGCCAGCCCGACGTTGGCGAACGCCATCAGGAACGTGGTGCCCGGGCCGCCGATCCGGAAGTCCGCGAGCAGGGCCAGCGACGCGCCGGCGCCCGCGGCCGTGCCCCGCACCGCCGCCACGACCGGCTTGGGCAGGCTCGCCAGGCGCTGCGCGATGGGGTTGTAGTGGGCGCGCACCGTGTCCAGGTCCGTCGACCCCTGCCCCAGGGTGGACGCGTGCTCGCGCAGGTCCTGGCCGACGCCGAAGGCCTTGCCCGCACCCGTCAGCACCACCGCGCGCACCGACCTGTCCGCCTCGAGCTGCGCCAGCGTGTCGCGCAGAGCCTCCTTGAGGTCCACGTCGAAGGCGTTGAGGGCGTCGGGGCGGTTGAAGGTCAGGGTGACGACCGCATCGGTGCGGTCGACCAGGAGCGCGGAGTCTGCCTTCAGTTCGCTCGTGGGCGGCGGGTGGGGCGGTTGGATGGTCATGGTTCAGAGAATCCCACACGTCCCGCCCGGGAGGCGGCCGCGAGGCAGCGCTCGACGAAGCGGTCGGCCGCCGGGCGGAGGCGGGCCGCGTGCCGGTCGAAGAAGCTCGCCGCGGTCGTTCCCGGCCAGCGGGGTGGCAGCAGCGACGGCGGCAGCTGCGGATCCCGGAAGAGGAACGAGCGCCACGCGTGCACGAGGTGGAAGCGGGCCGCGTACGCGTCCTGGTCCGAGCTGCGGGCGTTGATCGCGGTCACCACCGGCCGCTGGATCGCCACGAACTCCTCGTACGCCTGCCCGATCGCGGCCAGGTCCCAGGCCCGCCCCACCACGTCGACGGCGCCCGGCGAGCCTCCCGCGTGGGCGGCGCTGAACCGCTCGTACGCCACCCCGGCCTCCCGCAGCAGGGTGTCGGTGTCGTCGGCGGGACGCGGCGCGACCCACGTGCGGTCGTCGAGCATGCCGTACCCGAGGAAGCTCAGCTGTTGCGCCTCCCGGCGGCCGACCGGCGCGCCGAGCAGGACCAGATCGAAGCGGCCGTCCCAGCTGGGTCGCCCGGTCCGGTAGATCCGGGCGGACGCCTCGTCGAGTTTGCGGGCCGCCTTCGGGGTGAGCAGATAGCCTGGCCCGGACACCAGTCGCAGCGGGTGCAGCCAGCCCTGACGCACCATCCGGGAGACCGCCGTACGCACCGCGGGCGGCGCGATCCCGAGCGGTGCGAGCAGTTTGACGAGGGCGGCGACCGGCGCCCGGCCGCCTCTCGGGCGAAGGTAGTCGCCGTAGAGGTCGAAGAGTGCCGACCGCGCCTGCATGACCGCACATTGTGACAGCAGGAAAGGCTATATGCTAGACGCTGTCACATCAGCCCGGGTTGGGTTTGGGTTCGCCGGTGTTCATCAGGGAAAATGTTTGATCGGCACGGTGGGCCGCGCCGCGTGACCTTTGTGACGGGCCCGCAGCGCTGCGGTCTCGGGTCGGTCCAGCGAGGGCGATCCCGGCGGTCGGAACGAGGTACGGCGCATCGTGGGGCTGAGCGCGAGGCGTCGTTGCCGAGCTGTTCGAAGTGCAAGTGGCTGTGGGGTAACCCACCGACCCTGATGTAGGTCTGAGGGGAGACAAGATGGCGGCGATGAAGCCGCGGACGGGCGATGGTCCGCTGGAGGTCACCAAGGAAGGGCGCGGCATCGTGATGCGCGTCCCGCTGGAGGGTGGTGGCCGTCTCGTCGTTGAGATGACTCCGGACGAGGCCAACGCGCTGGGTGACGCGTTGAAGGCGATCGCCGGCTGACGTTTCACGTGGCCCGCCGGTACGGTACCTGCCGCACCGGCGGGCTTTCCATGTCTTCGTGGAAGGGTCATCCTCCAGTGTTCGGGATTCGCCTGGCAGACACGCCCGCTACCGGCACCTTTGTGCTCCCGGCGGACGCTTCCGGAGTGCTCGCGGGCGGCGACGACGAGACCGCCGTGCTGCATCGGGAGTCCGACGAGCCGGGCCGCGCCGGCTCCGTGCTCGTGGTGCCGCGCCCGCTGCGTACCCCCGCCAAGATCGTGATCGTCGGGGTCGGCGACGGGGACGAGGCGGGCTGGCGCGACGCCGGTGCCGCCGCGATCCGCGCCGTGCCCACCGGCGAGGCGCTGCACGTCGTCCTGCCCGCGGGGATCGACCCGGCCGCCGTGCGCGGCCTGGCCGAGGGCATCTGGTTCGCGGCCTACCGGTTCCGCGAGGCCGTCCAGCCGCCCCGGTCCGTCGAGGTCACCCTCGGGACCACCGACCCCGATGCGTACGCCGGAAGCCTCGCGGAAGCCCGGGTGACCGCCGCGGCGACCTGGCTGGCCCGCGACCTGACCAACATGCCGTCCTCGGTGAAGAACCCGGACTGGTTCGCCGGTCAGGTCCGCGCCGAGGCCGCGACACGCCCGGGCGTCTCCGTGACCGTACGGGGAACCGACCGGCTGCGGGCCGAGGGCTTCGGCGGGCTCCTGGCCGTCGGCGGCGGCTCCGCGACCCCGCCGTGCCTGGTCGAGCTCGCCTGGCGGCCGGAGGGCGCGACCCGCCACGTGGTGCTGGTCGGCAAGGGCATCACCTTCGACACCGGCGGCATCTCGATCAAGACGCGCGACGGCATGAAGCTGATGAAGAAGGACATGGGCGGGGGCGCGGCCGTCGTCGCCGCCACACTGGGCGCGGCGGATCTGGACCTTCCGGTACGCGTGACCGCCCTCGTGCCGCTGGCCGAGAACGCGGTCAGCGGTTCCGCGTTCCGCCCCGGTGATGTGATCACCCAGTGGGACGGCAGCACCACCGAGACCACCAACTCCGACGCGGAGGGCCGGCTCGTGCTCGCCGACGCGCTCGCGTACGCGGTGGCCGAGCTGGAGCCGGACGTCGTCATCGACCTGGCCACGCTGACCGGCGCCAACTCGGTGGCCCTCGGCAAGCGCACCGCCGCCCTCTACAGCCACGACGACGAGCTCGCCGGCGCGCTGGAGGCCGCCGGGCGCGCCGCGGGCGAACGGATGTGGCGGCTGCCGCTGCCGGACGACTACGCCGACTATCTGCACAGCGACATCGCCGACCGGCACAGTTCCCCGGCCCAGGGCGCGGGCTCGGTCGTGGCCGCCCTCTTCCTGCGGGAGTTCCTGGGCGACCGCGCCGACCGCTGGGCGCACCTGGACATGTCCGCACCGAGCTGGGCCGAGAAGCACGAGGCCGACCTGACCAAGGGCGCGACCGGCTGGGGCGCGCGTACGCTCCTGCGCTACCTCAGCTCCTGACGGCTGCTCAGCTCTTGACGGCTCAGCTCCTGACGGCTCAGCTCCTGACGGCTCAGCTCTTGACGGCTCAGCTCCTGACGGCGGCCAGCAGCCCCGCGCCCGCCGGGATCAGGGCCGGGATCCAGTCCTCGGACTCGCGGATCGCCTTGACCGTCTCCCGGATGGTGATCGTGTCCGCGTCCCGGGCCGCCGGGTCGCTGATCCGGCCGCCCGCCAGCGCCCCGTTCACGATCAGGATGCCGCCGGGGCGCAGCAGCCGCAGGGCCGCCTCCGCGCAGGCGCCGAACTCGGTCGCGTCCGCGTCGACGAACACCAGGTCGTAGACGCCGTCGGCGAGCCGGGGCAGGACGTCGAGCGCGCGTCCCGTGATGATGCGGGTGCGCGACGCCGCGTAACCCGCCTCCTGGAAGATGCGCCGGGCGATGCGCTGGTGCTCGTTCTCCACGTCGATCGTGGTCAGGACCCCGTCCGCACGCATGCCGCGCAGCAGCCAGACGCCGCTGACGCCCGTACCCGTGCCGATCTCGACGACCGCCTTCGCGCTGCCCGCCGCGGCGAGCAGACTGAGCACGGACCCCGCGCCGGGGGTCACGCAGGCGAGACCGACCTCGCGGGCGAGGCTCCGGGCGGTCTGCAGCACGATGTCCTCCGCGGCGTACGCCTCGGTGAACTGCATCGACTGCGCGCTGGGGATGCCCAGCTGGCGGGCTGCGGTGACGATGACGACCTCCGTATGGATGCGCGGAAGGAGAACCGGTGCACATCGGGTATGAGCGTAGAGCGATGCTCACCCTTCGCGCACCGGGACTTCGGCGGCGGAAAGCGGCGAGTGGATCGTCCGGGGCGGGCACTGGACGGATGATCCACGCCGATCCGTGTCATCCTGGATGCGGAGCCCGAGGGTTCCGCCGACGACGAGTGGAGGCACCGACGTGACCGACGGCTGGAACTGGCGCCAGCCTCAAACTCCGCCGGCCGCGACGCCCCCGGCGTCGGATGGTTCACCGTGGTGGTCCGATGCGCTGGCCGATCCCTGGCGCGACCCGTACGCGCCGTCCGCCGTCGTGGTGCCCAGCGCCCCGACCAGCACCGGTCCGGAGCCCGAGCCTGTCACCGACCCCGACGCGCCGCGCCGCTCCCTCGCCCCGATCCTGATGATCTGCCTGGTCACGGCCCTGCTGGCGGGCGGCCTGGGCGGCACGCTCGGGTACGTCTTCGCGACCCGCAGCGGCGTCGGGGGCGGCGGCACGCAGCTCGGCGGCACCCCGCTGGCGGCGCCGAGCGCGGCCCAGCGGGCCCCCGAATCCCTCGCGGGCGTGGCCAAGCAGGTCATGCCCAGCGTGGTCACCGTCCGGGTCACCGGCGCCATCGGCTCCGGCTTCGTCGCGACCAAGGACGGCTACGTGATCACCAACGACCACGTCGTCGAGGGCGCGGACGACAAGATGTCGGTGCTGTTCAGCGACGGCTCGTCGGCGGGCGCCAAACTCGTCGGGCGCGACCCCGAGTCCGACATCGCAGTGATCAAGGTCTCCAAGGGGAATCTGCCCGCGGTGCAGTTCGGCGACTCCGACTCGATCGCCGTCGGCGACCCGGTGCTGGCCTTCGGCTCGCCGCTCGCGCTCGTGAACACGGTGACGTACGGCATCGTCAGCGCCCTGGACCGGACGATCCAGGCGGGCGAGCCGGGCGGCACGACGCGCTACTACGCGGCCGTCCAGACCGACGCGGCCGTCAACCAGGGCAACTCCGGCGGCCCACTGGTCGACGCCGGGGGCCGGGTCATCGGGGTCAACTCGGTGATCCGCTCGCTGGGCGGCGCCGAGGGCGAGGCGGGAAACATCGGCCTGGCCTTCGCCATCCCGATCAACCAGGCCAAGCGGGTCGCCCAGGACATCATCGACACCGGCAGGGCCCGGCGTACGGTGATCGGCGCGGAGGTCTCCGCGGGCGGCTCCCGGGCCTCCACCTCCACCGGCGCGCGGCTGCGCTCGGTCCAGCCGGCCGGACCGGCGGCCACCGCCGGCCTGAAGTCGGGCGACGTCGTAACCAAGATCAACGGGCACGTGCTGGAGGGCGGCACCGACCTGATCGCCCTGGTCCGCAAGTACGCCCCGGGCTCGACCGTCTCGGTGGAGTACCGCCGGGGCACCAATACCCAGACAGCGTCAGTAACCTTGGCAGCCGACGCGAAGTGAGAGGCCCTCACGGGCAGGGGAGGCCGCCGTGTTCGAGAACCTGAACTGGTGGGAGATCGGTGCGCTGCTCATGCTCGCCCTACTGATCTTCGGCGAGCGGCTGCCCAAGGTGATCGGCGACGGCCTGCGCATGCTCCGCGGCCTGCGCGCGATGGCCCAGAACGCGACCAGCGACCTGAGCCGCGAGCTGGGCACCGACATCCAGCTCCAGGACCTGCACCCCAAGGCGTTCATCCGCAAACACCTCCTCAGCGAGGAGGACGAGGCAGCGATCCGCAAGCCGCTCCAGGGCCTCTTCGAGGACGTCAAGACAGACCTCAACGGCGTGAAATCCGACCTCGACGAGGTAGCAGCCGCCGCTGACCTCAAATCCCGCCCGACCACCCCACCCGCGGGCACCCCCGCCGTGAAGCCCGCCACCACCTACGACCTGGACGCCACCTAACCCCGAGGCACCGCTAACCGACGACCCCCCACCAGCCAACCGCAGGCCGCACCGGGCCGGGCCGTGAGGCCGCCCAGGGCCGCTCGGGCACATTCTGCGTGGGAAACGGACTGCTGCCGCCGGGACGCCGGCCCGCAGACCGCGCCGGGCCACTGACCGCGCGGCGCCACTGACCGCGCGGCGCCACTGGGCACGCGGCGCCGCTGGGCCCGCCAGGCTGCGCCGGGTCGCGGGTCTTCTGAGACGAGGCCTGTCGTGGCGCCGGCGCCCGAGCCGATGGCAAGTGGCCAAGCTCTCGGGAAACCCGAGCCAAGACCGTTGGCAGCTCCGGGACCACAACGGCTTCGGGGGCGGGGATCGCCTCACGCAGGGATCAAGCCTGACCGCCCGGAGTGAGGCGATCCCCGCCCCCGAAGCCCCTACCGCCGAGCGTTAACCGTCAAACCGAGCGGCTTCCCCACCAGAGACTCCCGCCGAACAGCAAGCCGATCGGCCACAGCGTCAAGGGCCTGAGCCGCCGCAGCGGAAGGCTCAGCGAGCACGATCGGCGTCCCGGCGTCCCCGGCCTCGCGGACCCGGGTGTCCAACGGCACCTGACCGAGCAGCGGCACGGAAGCCCCCACCGTCTTGGTCAGCGAATCCGCCACCGTCTGCCCGCCGCCGGAGCCGAAGACCTCCATGCGGGACCCATCCGGAAGCTCCAGCCACGACATGTTCTCCACCACGCCGAGCAGGCGCTGGTGGGTCTGGAGCGCGATGGCGCCGGCCCGTTCCGCCACCTCGGCCGCCGCCGTCTGCGGTGTGGTGACGACCAGGATCTCCGCGTTGGGCAGGAGCTGCGCCAGCGAGATGGCCACGTCGCCGGTGCCGGGCGGCAGGTCGAGGAGGAGCACGTCGAGGTCGCCCCAGAACACGTCGGCGAGGAACTGCTGGAGCGCGCGGTGCAGCATCGGGCCGCGCCACACGACGGCGGCGTTGCCCGCGGTGAACATGCCGATGGAGATGACCTTCACGCCGTGCGACTGCGGCGGCATGATCATGTCTTCGACGCGGGTGGGCCGGCCGTCGACGCCGAGCATGCGGGGCACCGAGTGGCCGTAGATGTCCGCGTCGATGACGCCGACCGACAGGCCGCGCTTGGCGAGCGCCGCGGCGAGGTTGACGGTGACGCTGGACTTGCCGACGCCGCCCTTGCCGCTGGCCACCGCGTACACCCGGGTCTTGGAGCCCGGCTGCGCGAAGGGGATGACCGGTTCCGCGCTCTGGCCGCCGCCGCGCAGCGTGGCTTGCAGGGCCTTGCGCTGTTCCTCGGTCATCACGCCGAAGTCGATCTCCACCGACTCGATGCCCTCGATGCGGGTCACCGCGGCGGTGATGTCGGTGGTCAGCTTGTCCCGCAGCGGGCAGCCGGCGACCGTCAGCAGCAGCTCGACGGTGACCTTCCCGGCGGCGACGGTGAAGCCTTTGACCATGCCGAGCTCGGTGATCGGCCGGCGGATCTCGGGGTCGTCGACCGTGGCGAGGGCGGCCTGGACGGCTTCCTCGATGGTGGGGGCGGGTGCGGACATGACGCCAGCTTACGTCGGTGTCAGGAGTGCTCTTCCTCCCACTCCTTGCGTTCGCGCTTCTGCCGCCGGTGGGCGGCTTCGTCCAGCTCATCGGCCATCCGGGAGAGCTCGGAGCGGAGGAAGTCGCGGGTGGCCACCTCACCCAGGGCGATCCGCAGCGAGGCGATCTCGCGGGCGAGGAACTCCGTGTCGGCCTTCTGCATGGCGGCCCGGCGGCGGTCCTCCTCCATCGCGAGGCGGTCCCGGTCGGTCTGCCGGTTCTGCGCGAGCAGGATCAGCGGCGCCGCGTAGGAGGCCTGCAAGGACAGGATCAAGGTCAGGAACGTGAACGTGTACGGGTCGAAGCGCAGGTCCCGGGGCGCCAACGTGTTCCACGCGAACCACGCCCCGATGACGATGGTCATGTAGACGATGAATTTGGCCGTACCCATGTAGCGGGCGATGTTCTCGGACCACTGCCCGAAGGCCTCCGGGTCGAAGCGGGGCAGCCGGACGCGCCCCGGCTCCACCGGCTGGTCCAGGCGATCCGAGCGGTCCCTGCGGGCGTCCGTCATCAGATGCCTTCCTCGAGCGCCGCATCCGGCACGTCGCGGTCACGCCAGTCTCGGGGCAGCGAGTGGTCGAGCACGTCGTCGACGGTGACGGCGCCCACCAGCCGGTAGGCGCTGTCCACCACCGGCATCGCGACCATGTCGTAGGTCGCCATCCGCCGGGTGATCTCAGTGAGGTTCGTCTCAGGGTGCAGGGGGTCGATGTCGGTCTCGATGAGGCCGCCCAGGATCGCGGACGGCGGCTCCCGCAGCAGCCGCTGGAAGTGGACCATGCCGAGGTATTTCCCGCTCGGTGTCGCGGACGGCGCCCGCGCCACGAAGACCTGCGCGGCGACCACCGGGGAGAGCTCCGGCTCGCGGATCCGGGCCAGCGCTTCCGCGACCGTGGCGTCCGGCGGCAGGATCACCGGTTCCGAGGTCATCACCGAGCCGGCCGTGCCGGGCGTGTAGTTCATGAGCTGGCGGACCGGCGCCGCCTCCTCGGGCTCCATGAGGTCCAGCAGGATGGTCTGTTCGGCCTTGGGCAGCTCGGCGAGCAGGTCGGCGGCGTCGTCGGGGTCCATCCGTTCGAGCACGTCGGCGGCCCGTTCCCGATCGAGGCGGATGAGGATCTCGACCTGATCGTGCTCGGGCAGCTCCTCGAGCACATCGGCGAGCGTACGGTCGCTGAGCGCCGCGGCCACCTCGTTGCGCCGCGCGTCGGAGAGGTCCTGGATGGCGTTGGCCATGTCGGCCGGCCGCATCTGCTCGAGCAACGCCACCAGGTTGGCGCTGCCCTGCGTGTCGGTCGGCCCGAGCAGCCCGCGGACCCGGTCGTAGTCCACCTGGTACAGATGTCCGCGCCGGGTGAGCCGGCCGGTGTGCTGGCGTACGGCGACCCGGGTGATCAGCCACTCGTCGTTGCGGTTGAGCTCCATGCCGAGGTCGACGACCGTGCCGGTGTGCCGCGGGCCGTCCTCGGTCTCCGGGTCGATGGTGACCCGCCGGTCCAGCAGGTCCTCCAGCACGAGCAGCTCGTTGGGCCGTTTCTCGAACCGGCGCAGGTTGAGGGTGCCGGTGCTGAGCACGACGGCCTCGGCGTCCATCGAGGTGACCCGGCCGATCGGCAGGAAGATGCGCCTGCGCAGCGCCATCTCGGCGACCAGCCCGACGACCTGCGGCGGCCGGTTGGTGGTCCGCAGTCGCACCACGGCGTCCCGCACCCGCCCCACCCGGTCGCCGTTGGGGTCGAACACGGGCAGAGCGGCGAGCCGCGCCAGATAAACCCTCGTCCCCAATGTCACGCAACCAGCCTAGGGCCTCCCCGGTCGGGCATGACGGGCATGGCGTACGCCCTGGGTTAGCGTCGTGCCATGTCAACCGTGCCGTACGAGATCGTGGACGTCTTCACCGACCGCCCGTTCGCGGGCAATCCGCTCGCCGTCGTCTTCGGCGCGGAGGCCCTGGGCGGTGACCAGATGCAGGCGCTGGCGCGCGAGTTCAACCTCTCGGAGACGGTGTTCGTGCTCCCGCCGACCGACATCGAGGCCACCTACCGGGCCCGGATCTTCACCCCGGAGACGGAGCTGCGGTTCGCCGGTCACCCGAGCGTCGGCGCGGCGGTGACATCGGTACGCCGGGGACTGGCGGCACCGGGGCGTCTCGTGCAGGAGTGCGGGGCGGGACTGCTGCCCATCGTGGTCACCGGCACGGGCGTGGCCACCCTGACCGGCGGCGAGCCCACGCTGGGCGCCGAGTTCACGCCCGCGGCGCTGCTGGAGCTGACCGGGCTCGCCGCCGACGACTTCGCCGGCGGCGCGGCCACCCCGTCCGCGGCGGGCTGTGGCCTCGAGTTCGTGTACCTCCCGGTCGAGCGCCGCGCGCTGGATCGCGCCTGGGCGGACCCGGGGCGCGCGGCGACCGCCGGGGTGTCGCAGATCAGCGTCTTCAGCTGGGACACCGACACCCGCACGGCGTACGCCCGCGTCTTCTGCCCGGGGGTGGCGGTGCCGGAGGACCCGGCGACCGGTTCGGCGGCGCTGGGGCTGGGGGTGTGGCTGGTCGCCAACGGGTGGCTGCCGGCCGACGGGACCACGGGCTACACCGTTCACCAGGGCCTGGAGATGCACCGGCCCTCGCTGCTGGAGTGCACGGTGACCGCGGAGTCGGGCGCTGCCGTGTCGGCGACGGTCGCGGGGCACGTGGTGGCGGTCGCGAAGGGGGAGATCTCGGTGCCGCCGTTCATCGGCTAGCCCTTTCGCGTACGTCCGGCGCTTATCGGCGTACGGTCAGCCCTTTTGCGTACGTCCGGCGCTTATCGGCGTACGGTCAGCGCTTTTGCGTACGGTCAGCGCTTCTTGCGTACGCGATGAAGGCGGAAGGGGCGACGGACCGGGACCGACGCCGGGGTTTCCCGTGGCGGAGCCGCGCCCGAGACCGCGGGCAAATCGGGCGCGGCCACCGGCGGGGTCTCCGCCGGGGTGAGCCGGACGACCGCACAGCCGGTCCCGGCCCACCTGGCCACCAGTTCCTCCGCGGTGCCGGAGGCGTTCAGGCGCTTGCCGGCCAGCTGCGGGGCGATCTCGTTCCAGGCGTCGGTGCCCGGCGCCAGCCGCTCCACCACCGCATCCACGATCACGATCAGTCCGCCGTTGTCGCCGCGCAGGCGGACCTGGGCGGTGGAGGCCTCGGCGAGCCCGGGCGCGGCCTGCTCGCCCGGGCCGCTGACGACGACGAGGGCGCCGTCCAGCGGCATGACCCACAGGCCGACGGCGGGCCGGTCGCCGACGCTGATCCAGGCGATGCCGGCCTTCTTGATCGCCTCGGTTACGAGCTCGGTCGTCACCCGGCCATCTTTGCAGCTGTGGGCCGGGGTTCCCGGTTCGGCCTCGCGTTCCGTCCGCCGGCTTCTCGGGCCGCGGCCCGCCTCAGTTGAGGGACGGGACGCGGTCGAGGAGGTCGACGATCGCCGACAGGGAGGACACGCTCGGGCCGGCGAAGTCCTCGTCGCGGTTGAACACGAGGTGGTCTGCGAGGTCGGGGGCGCTGAGGCGTACCGGGGTCATGCCGACCGCGGCCGCCCCGGTGAGTTCGCGGCTGCCGCCGTCGCCCACGTAGAGGCAGTCCTCCGGGGCCACCCGCAGGCGCCAGCAGGCCTCCAGGTACATCAGCGGGTCGGGCTTGCAGCGGCCGACCTCGACCGAGAACACGCTGACGTCCAGCAGCGGCGCGATCGGCATGCTCGGCAGGAAGGCGGGCAGCTCGTGAGTGCAGTCACTGATCACGGCCGTACGCAGCCCGCGGCGCTTCACCGCCGAGAGAACGCTCTCCGCGTCGGCCCGCAGCTGCGTGTCGGCCCGCAGGGCATCGACCCGCGCCGGTACGGCGGCCTGCAACTGAGCAGGTCGCGGGCTGCCTCCGGCCTGCTCGGTGACCCATCGTAGGGTGGCCTCGGCGGAGCCGAACTGGCCGCGGGCGCGCACCTCGAAGGTCCGGTCGAGGACGCTCAGGACGGCGTCGGGATCGCACCCGAGCGCCCGGGCGATCTCGGCATGCTGCGGCCCGCGCTTGACGGACCGCGTCAAAGTGCCGAAAAAGTCGAACAGCACCGCTTGGTACGCGGGCATGAAAAACCACTCTCCAGGGGCATTGACCGATGAACAACGGCGGTGAGCGTAACGACCGCCTCACTTTCCGCTCAACTGGGGTTCACAAACTGTGACGTGTTCATATGCAAGAAGCGACGGCGAGGGATGAATATGCGCTCAACACCCGCATACCTCGTCATCGGCGCCCTGGTCGTGGCAGTTGTGGCGGTTTCGTCCTCGGCCCCGCTGATCGCCTTCGCGGCGGCACCGGCCCTGGCGGTGGCGTTCTGGCGGAACGGGCTGGCGTTCGTCGCCCTGACCCCGATCAGCGCCGGCCCGCGCCGAGCCGAGGTCCGCACCCTCGCGAGCGTGGACGGCCTGTACTGCGTGCTGGCGGGCGTGGCGCTGGCAGCCCACTTCGCCACGTGGATGCCGAGCGTGCAGCTGGGCTCGGTGGCCACGGCCACGGCCCTGGTGGCGACGCAGCCGGTATGGCAGGGGCTGATCGCGGCGGCTTCGAGCCGGCTCCAGCGCGTACGGGCCGCGGCCGGTGTCTCCGGGGGTCAGGGGCTGTCGGCCCCGGCCGCTTCTTCCCGGGGCCAGGGACCGTCGGGCCTGCCAGGTGCCCCGGCCGGTTCTTCCGGGGTGACCGGGGCTGCGGCCGGTTCTTCCGAGGTGCCCAGGGATGTGGTCGGTTCTTCCGGGTCGTCGAACGGCGGCCGGTCGAGTCCGTCGCGGCTCGGGTGGGTGGGCATAGCGCTGGCCGTCGCCGGTGTCGGCTGGGCCACCGGGGTGGACATCGGCGTCTCGGCCCAAGCCGTGCTGGCGGACATCCTGGCGTTGCTGGGCGCGATGGCCGCCGCGGTCTACACCGCCTTCGGGGAACGGGCGCGCACCCGTTTCAGCACGACCACGTACACCTGGACCTGCTACGGAACCTGCGCGATCATCCTGCTGGTGGTGTGCCTGGCCGCCGGCGTACGCATGACGGGCTACGACGGCCGCACCTGGGCCGCGATCCTCGCCCTGGTGGTGGGCGCCCAACTCCTCGGCCACTCGATGTTCAACTACGCCCTCCACCACGTCTCGGCGACGACGGTGAGCGTGCTGATCCTGCTCGAGGTGCCGGGAGCGGCGCTGCTGGCCTGGGCATGGCTGGGCCAGACCCCCCGGCCGGCGGCCCTGCCGGGACTCGCGGTGCTGGTGGCGGGGGTCGCCGTGGTGATCCTGGCCAGCGCCCGCAACCGCACGAGCGGCACAACATCCGCATCGCTGGCGGACGCGGCCGACCCCGCTCCGAGCTGACGCCCTTTGGTCGGCCCTGCTCCGCGCTGACGTTATTGGCCTACCCCGCTCCGGGCTGATGCTCTCGGCTGTCCCCGGCCGTAGCTGACGCCTATCCGATCCGGAGGCCGCTGTTCCGATCCTGGGTCCGTTGTCGGACGGCGTCGGGCCCGGGCGCGCCTCGTTGAACCCTTGGCGAACTGCCGCCACGCGCGGTAGAGAGGGGGGATGCGATGCGCCGCTTTCGATGTCTGCTCGGTGGACTGCTGCTCGGGGCGGTGCTCATGACCGGCGCCTGCGACGAACCCGAGGTGACCACGGTCGGCCTCGTCGGCGGGTGGACCACGGCCGGATGTGAGTTTTCGCGTACGCCGGAAACCATGGACGTCGGCGACCGCACCCTGCCCGTGACCCCCGCACCGCTGGCCGCGGCGATGGCTCGCATCGACGCCGGAGGGCGCGCCGACCACGCCGCCAGCTATGCCGGCCTCGAGGTCGACCAGGAACGCGTACGCGCCATCGTCTACCGCGTTCCGTCCGCCGCGTTCGACGACTTCATCCGTCAGGCGGCCGACAACACCTGCATCTTCGTCCGCGACGCCGTTCACAGCCTCAAGGACCTCACCGCCTGGCAGGACCGCATCACCGCCGACCTCCCCGCCTGGCGCGCCCGAGACGTACGAATCTCCAGCATCTCGGCCCGCCACGACGGCGTGGGCGTCGAGGTCGGCACCCAGGACCTGGACCGAGCCCGCCGGCAACTACCCCGCCAGTACGGCCGCACCGCGCCGCTGATCTTCGTGGAGGAGGGCCCGGTGATCCCGATCCAGACCCCGGGCATCCCCACAGCCCCTCAGCCCGGCGGCTGACAGACCCGCCAGACGTTCGGCCACCGCTCAAGGACACCTGCCAGGCGTTCGGCCACCGCCCGATGACACCCGCCGAGCGTTCGGCCATCGCTCGATGACACCCGCCAGGCGTTTCGGTCACCGTTCGATGACACCCGCCAGGCGTTTCGGCCACCGCTCGAAGTTACCTGCCCCTGCGGTGGCCACGCCCAAGGCCTCGCGACCGGGATTGCTGTGCCCTCAGCTCCTCGCGTGCTCAAGACCCTCGCGCTCTAGCTGATCTCTCCTGCTCGGAGTGCTCGCAGTCAGATCCCTCGCGATCGTCCCGGTCAGAAGGTGCTGGTGCCCGAGTCGTCCGCGGCCAGGATCGCGACGAACACGATGGCGCCGATGATCGCTATTGCCGAGACCACCCAGCCGATGATGATTCCCGCCAGCGCCATTCCTCCGCCGCCCGTGCCCGAGCGTTTGATGCGCCGCCGGGCGACGTGGCCGAAGATCGCGCCGAGCACGCCGAGCAGGCCGCCGATCCACCAGCCGCAGAGGCCCGGGATCGCGATGAGGGAGATGACCAGGGACGCGACTGCCATGCCCTCGTTCGGGCGCGCTCCCGGCGGATACGGCGAATAGCCGTACGGGCTGCCGGGATTGCCGTAGTCGTATTGCGGTTGTGGGGGCGCGTACCCGTACGGATCAGGGGAGTTTGCGCTGTAGGGAAGTTGGGGTGCGTAGGGGTCCTGGGCCGGCGGCAGGGGATAGGCCTGAGGCGGTGCGTAAGCCTGAGGTGGCGCGTAGGGCTGGGGCGGGGAGTAGGCCTGCGGAGGCTGGTAGGCCTGCACGGGCGGATCGGGAGGGGGCGGCTGGCTGCCGTCCGGTCCGGGCGTCGGTGGATAGGTCAAGGGGGTCGCCTCCGTCCGGCGCATCTCGGTGAGCACCCAGGATAGAAGCCCGAGTCACCAGCCGTTGCCCCGCTGTGGACAACGAACCGCGCCGTTCGGCCGGTTGTGGACAACGCCTGGGGCGGGACCGGACGGCTGGGAAGAATGATCGGGACGAGTCGGCCGGACGGAGAAAGGAGACTCACGGAAATGCGCCACGTCTGAGTCGATGTTTGCCCCCCTGCGCGCGAACGGGCAGGATCGCCGCATGGTCTTCGACGCCCGTTCCGCCAGTGGTAGCCGGTCGAGGCGGGACGCCACGCGCCCCGCTGCGGGACGCCGGCCCCGGTCTGCCGCGCCCTCCGCCGAGTCTGAGCCGCTCACGGCGGATTCCGCGCCGGTGCCGATCGAGGATGCGGCGCCCGAGGGCGACGAGGCCCCCGTCACCCTGCGCCTGGACGGGAAGGTCGCCCTGGTCACGGGCGCGGGCAGCCCGGACGGCATCGGGTACGCGACCGCGCGCCGGCTGCGTGACCTCGGCGCCCGTGTGGCGATCGTCTCCACGACGCGGCGCATCCACGAACGGGCGACAGAGCTCGGCGTGACCGGCTTCGTCGCGGACCTCACCGACGAGGCGGAGGTCGGTGCCCTGGCCGACGCGATCGCGGACCAGCTCGGCGACGTCGAGGTCCTGGTCAACAACGCCGGCCTGGCGAGCCGCACCAGCCCGGAGGTGCTCCGGCCGGTCGCCCAGCTCACGTACGACGAATGGCGAGCGGAGATCGACCGGAACCTGAGCACGGCCTTCCTGTGCAGCCGGGCGTTCGTCGGCGGCATGTCGGAGCAGGGCTGGGGCCGCATCGTCAACCTCGCGGCGACGGCTGGCCCGATCAACGCCCTCCCGACCGAGGCGGCGTACGCCGCGGCGAAGGCGGGCGTGGTCGGCCTGACCCGCGCCCTCGCCATGGAGCTGGTGGCGGACGGCATCAACGTCAACTGTGTGGCCCCGGGAACGATCTACACGGCGGCGTCGACGGTGACCGAGATCAAGCAGGGCCTGGGTACGCCGATCGGCCGCCCCGGTACCCCGGACGAGGTGGCGGCGGCCATCGCCTTCCTGTGCTCGCCGGCTGCGTCGTACATCACGGGCCAGATGCTCGTGGTCGACGGCGGCAACAGCGTCCGCGAGGCCGAGTTCCGCTGACCCGCCGGCTCCGACCGGCGCTGCCGGTTCCGGTCGCACGGGTCGGCGCTGCCGGTCCCGGCCGCCCGGCTGGCGCTGCCGGTCCCGGCCGCCCGGCTGGCGCTGCCGGTCCCGGCCGCCCGGCTGGCGCTGCCGGTCCCGGCCGCCCGCCTGGCGCTGCCGATCCTGGCGGTCCGCCTGGCGCCGCTGGTCTCGGCCCGCCCGCCTGGCGCCGCTGGTCCTGGCGGTCCGACCTGGCGCCGCTGGGCTTGGCCGCGCGCCTGGCACCGTTGGTCCTGGCCGCGCGCCTGGCGCCGTTCGTTCGGGCCGCGCGGGCCGGACGGGAACTCCTGAGTTGATTGAGTTGCCGCACCCCTCACCCGGGGTGACCAGCGCGGCTTGTCGGCGAACCAGCCTCAGCCGCTGACGGCTGGCAGCCCGTGCCCGGTGGATCGGACGTCCACCGGGCGCCGTGCCTCAGTACGTCGTGGTGCCGCTGCTCGAGCCGATCGCGAAGATCACGACGACCACGTAGAACGCGCACAACACCAGTCCGATCGCCACGAAGATGTAGCTCAGCCAGAGGCCCGCGGTGGCCAGGCCCTCGCCGCTCTCGCCGGTGTTGCGGATCTGCTTCTTGGCGACGTGGCCCATGATCACGCCGGCCAGCGGGAACACGAAGGCGAACACGAGGCTGAGGATCGCCATCGTGTTGGTGGGTGCGGGCATCGGGGCATAGGGCTGCTGCGCGTACGGCTGACCGTAGCCGGGCTGCGCGTACTGCTGCTGACCGTAGGGCTGCCCGCTGGACGGAGCCCCGTACGGCGACTGCTGCCCGTACGGTTGCCCACTCGACGGCGCGCCGCTGGCCGGAGCCGCGTACGGGTCCTGCGAGTACGGGTCGTACGACGGCTGCTGTCCGTACGGCTGCTGCGGCTGATATGGGTCCGGCGTGCCACCGGGCGGTGGGTAAGTCATCAAGGTCCTCCTAGTTCACCCGGCACCGTACTAGTCGGCGAGAAGATCGGGGCACCCCGATACTGCGTGTTGAGCTGTCCCGCCGCATGTCACGGCTCGTACGCCACCCCCAGCATGCGCCACGGAGTAAAGCCCTGCGGCCCGGGTTCGGCTATTCGAGCGCCCCCGCGAGACCCGGGAGCGGCGCCACGACCGCGTCCAGCCGCCCGACCGCGGCGGGCGGCCCGATTGCGGCGGGCGGCCCGATTGCGGCGGGCGGCCCGATCGCGCCGGGCCGGGCCGATCGCGTCGGGCCGGGCGATCACGCGGATCCGGCCAATCACGCGGATCCGGCCAATCGGGTGGTCTTCCGGTGGTGCTGTCGGGTCTCTGAGGCTGATGGGCCACGTGACCCGATGCTGCTGACTGCTGACTGCTGACTGCTGACTGCTGACTGCTGACTGCTGACTGCCGGCGACCGCCGCCGGCCGCCGGGTGGTGGGGGCGGGCCCGGAGGGTCAGTGGAGCTTTGTCAGGTTTCCGACCGCGCGTTCGACGGCCAGGCAGCGGTCCTCGACGTAGTCCATGCCGGCCTCGGTGGCGATGCGGCGGGCCTCGGCTGAGATGATGCCGGTCTGGAGCCAGACGGCGGGGGCCTTGATCGCTGCGGCCTGGCGGACGATCTCGACGGCGTCGGCGGCCGGGCGGAAGATGTCGACCAGGTCGACGGGCTCGGGCAGGTCGGCCAGCGTCGGGACGGTCTTGACCCCGAACACCTCGTCGACGAACGGGTTGACCGGGATGATCTTCCAGCCGTGCCGCAGCATCTGGAGCGGTACGGAATGCGACGGCTTGCCGGGATCGCGGGACGCCCCGACGACCGCGATGACGTCGGCACTGGCCAGGATCTGCTGCGCACTTCTCATGCCTCGACTCTATCGACGCCGACCCGCACTGCCGGCAAAGAACTCCGGCCGGCGGGAGAGCGCACGGGCAAGCCGCGAACAGGGGCAGAAGCGGCAGGCGACAGGTCGCGGCCCGGCGGTGGAGACAGCAGTGTGAGAGATCGGAGTGGTGGGAGAGAGCGGAAGCGGCACGGGGAGTCGTGCTTGCGCGACGTCACAGAAGCGTGAGCTGTTGGGGCTCGGCGGCCGGCTCCTCCGCGCCCGTTTGCCGGGCTTCTCGGGGTTCGGCTCGGTGGAGGCCGTGACGGCGGGCTGCCAGGCGTACCCGGGCTCCGAGTTCGTTCTGGAAGGACTGGGGGAGGTAGGAGCCGCCGCCGAAGAGTTCTCTGTAGCGGGGGGCGAGTGACGGGTGTTCTCGGGTGAGCCAGGCTGCGTACCACTCGCGCGCGCCCGGGCGGAGGTGGAGGGCGAGGGGGGTCAGGCTGGTGGCGCCGGCGGCGGCGATGGCGGCGACCGTTTCGTCGATGGACTCGTCGGTGTCGGTGAGGCCGGGGAGGATCGGGGCCATCAGGACGCTCACGCGAAAGCCCGCGTTGGTCAGGCGGCGGATCGCGTCGAGGCGGCGGCGAGGGCTGGGGGTGCCGGGCTCCACCGAGCGCCAGGTCGTCTCGTCGAGGAAGCCGACCGAGTAGGACAGTCCCACCCGGGTCACCGCGGCGGCCTGCCGGAGCAGGTCGAGGTCGCGGAGGATCAGGGTGCCCTTGGTGAGGATGGAGAAGGGGTTGGCGAAGTCGCGCAGCGCCGCGAGGATCTGCGGCATCAACCGGTAGCGTCCCTCGGCGCGCTGGTAGACGTCCACGTTGGTGCCCATCGCGATGGGGGCGCCGGACCAGCGGGGGGAGGCCAGCTCGCGGCGGACCAGCTCGCCCGCGTTGACCTTGACGACCACCTTGGAGTCGAAGTCGTGGCCGGCGTCGAGGTCCAGGTAGGTGTGGGTGTTGCGGGCGAAGCAGTTGTGGCTGACCACACCGTCCGCGATGAAGTCGCCGGTGCCGGTGGTGATGTCGAACAGCGGGAGGGTGAGGCCGAGCTCCTCGATGTCGGCGACCGTCAGGTGGGCGTCGCTGCGCACGCCGACCCCGGAGGCGTCCAGGGGCGCGTCGCTGACGCCGGTGAGGTGCCGGAACCGGAGGGCGGCCCACAGGTCGCGGACCACCTCCACCGAGTGGACGCCGCCGAGCTGGGGATGGGGCGGGCGGCGGCTGGGCAGGCCGAGGTGCGTCAGGGCTTGCGTCACGCGGTCGAGGAAGCCCTGGTCGCGGCCGGAGAAGACGATGGCGAGCCGATCGGCGGAGCCGGTCGAGCCGAAGGCGCCGGCGAGGAAGCCGCGGCACCACGCGTCGGACGGCGTCTCCGGCCAGCGCAGCGCCTCGTGCATGGGGATGTCCTCGAGGTAGCCGTCCGCGCGGATCCAGGCGTCGCCCTCGCGCGGGTCGGCCGTGGGAGCGGCGCCCGCATCGCCGCGGATGAGCCCGCACAGGTAGCCGGTCTTGTAGTCGGGGGACTCCTTCGGCGGGTCGGCGAAGTGGCCCACGCCGGCCATGAGGTCGCCGACGGCGAGGGCGGGGAGGTGCGGCTCGGCGGGGCTCACGTGCCGCCAGCCGCGGTCGGTCAGGAAGCGGTGGTCCCCGCTCGACACCAGCCGGGTGCCGTCGGCGAGGGTGACGCGGTAGGCGGGTTTCGACGTCGACCAGTGGTTCAGGACCGTGGTCGGCACGTATCGCCGGTGCGGGCCGGCGCCCATGGTGCCGAGAATCGCGTCGCCGACCTTGAGCTGGGAGAGCGGCCGCGTCGACCCGTCGGCCAGCAGGATCGGGGTGTCGCCGCCGAGACAGTACGAGCAGGCGTGGGAACAGCCGCGGTAGGGGTTGATGGTCCACTGGAACGGCACGCGGGACGCCCCCGGCACCCGGTTGATGATCGACTTCGCCCGGATCTCGTAGAACGTCATGCCGGCGAAGCCCGGGGTGTCGAACGTGCGGACGGTCGCCCCGGGCAGCGCCAGCGGCAGGGGTGAGGCCGCCGGCGCTGCGTCCAGGAGCGCGTCGTCGCCGGCCGGGGCCGACAGGTGAGACCATCGCATGGCGAAGATTCGAACACATGTACGAGTCCGCTGTCCACCCGGTTCACCCGGAGGTCGATCTGCCGGGGCCCGGAACGCCGAAGCGCCGCGGATCGGGTGATCCGCGGCGCTTCGGGCGTCGGTCGGTCAATGGTTGTGGGCGGCGAGCTGCTTGCGCACGTCGTCCATGTCGAGCTTCTCGACCTGCTCGATCAGCGACTCGAGCGCCGACTCCGGCAGGGCGCCGGGCTGCGAGAAGACGATGACGCCGTCGCGGACGGCCATGATCGTCGGGATCGAGCGGATGTCGAACTTCGCGGCCAGCTCCTGCTGGGCCTCGGTGTCGACCTTGCCGAAGGTGATCTCGGTGTGCTTCTCCGAGGAGCGCTCGTACGTCGGGGCGAAGCGCACACACGGCCCGCACCAGCTTGCCCAGAAGTCGACCAGCACGATGCCGTCCTTGCCGGTCACCTCGTCGAAGTTCTCTGCGGTCAGCGTCACGGTCGCCATGATCTCTCCGTCCACGGGAATGGGGATACGTCGCTTGCAACCGATGGTCCACCTCGACAATTCCCCTGCCAAGGCTGCGTGACACGTGGCCTGCCCCACCATCCCGCACCCGGCCGGCGAACGCACGGCGCCTGATCGTAACCCATTGTAGGGAGAGCGCTCTCAGTTGTTACGAGAAGTCGTCGGTCCGCTTTGTGGCGAATCGGCCCTGGTCCTGGCCGCCTCGGCAGCTTGATAACGGTCAGGTAACCGGTTCCGGAAATAGGCAACAAAGTTAAATGTGACCTGGGTCACTTTAGCAATCCCTTCACATGGATACGGACGGTAAGGCAGACTCTTCCCCAACAGAGCGTGGGCGGCGGGTGCCGGGGAGGGCCCCGCCGCTCATTGCGTCTCCTGTCGGATGAGATCCGCGGGCCGTGACCGCAACCGGCCGAGATGCGCCGCGAGACACGCAAACGACGATCTCCGAAGAGGCGCTGCCCGGTCGGCAGCCGGCGAGGCCCGGCGGTTACCGTCCTGCACCATGGCGCCCGATGAACCGGTCACGGTGGATGAGCCGCAGGTCGAGGTGGGCGTGGGTCCCTGGCCCGGCCCGTGGCCCGACGACGAACGCTACGACCCCGAGCTTCTCGAGCGGGGCGACCGCCGCAACGTCGTCGACCGCTACCGCTACTGGCGTCGCGAGGCGGTCGTCGAGGACCTCGACCGGCGGCGGCACGGCTTTCACGTCGCGATCGAGAACTGGCAGCACGACTTCAACATCGGCACCGTCGTCCGCAACGCCAACGCCTTCCTCGCCGCCGAGGTGCACATCGTGGGGCTCCGCCGGTGGAACCGCCGGGGCGCCATGGTCACCGACCGGTACCAGCACGTGCGGCATCACCCGACGATCGAGGAGTTCGCCGGCTGGGCGCGGGGCGCGGGCCTGCCGATCATCGGCATCGACAACCTGCCGGGGTCGCGGCCGATGGAGACGGTCACCCTTCCGCGAGAATGCATTCTGATCTTCGGGCAGGAGGGTCCCGGGCTCTCCGACGCCGCCCGCGCTGCGTGCAGCGAGCTCTTCTCGATCGCCCAGTACGGGTCCACGCGCTCGATCAACGCGGGCGTGGCGAGCGGCATCGCCATGCATTCCTGGGTACGCGCACACGCCGGGCCGCCGCCGGACTGAGTGCAGACGTGCCGGCGCCGCCTCCCGGCGTGCTTCATCCGCGCGGGTTCCGCCGATCCGCTTGACGGGCGCCCCGCCGACCAGCACCTTAAGAGGGTGGGTGTCACGGTGAGTTGCCCCCGTTGTGCTGCGCAGGTCCGGCCGCCGGACCTGATGCACAGCGCATGGCGCTGCGACAACTGTGGCGACGTCCACCCGTTCCACGTGGCGGACCACATCGGGCCGGAGATCCTCGAGAGCGCCCTGCGCCAGCCCGCCCCCTCCGTCGAGCACATGCCCGTCTGGTGCCCCTGGCCGCTTCCGCCCGGGTGGATGGTGACCGGTGTCGGGTGGGCCGGCGACGACCGTTCCGGCGTACGGGCAACGGCTCTTTCGTGCAGTGGCCCGGACCCCCTCGGCGGTGGCCCGGCGGACCTGATTCTCATCGCTGAGCAGCCCGGGGTCGGCCTCGGTACGCGGTTCGCGGGCATCCCGGGCATCGATCCCGGTTACCTGATCGCGGAGGCGCTCGGCGACGGCAGCGGGCGGGCGGGGCCCCACGCGAAGGTCAAGGCGTGCGGGCATCCGACTCCACTGTGGTGCGTCAAGTCCCCGGAGGACCGAAGTGCCTATGTGAGTGAAGCCAAAGGAATGTGGCTCTATGCGGTAGCGTGGCCGGCAAGCGCGGGTTACTTCCTCGCCGAGCATGTCGTGCTGCACGACCTGTCCGACGGGATTCCGCCCGAGCTGATGTACGGAGCGCCGTCGCCCTACCTGCATGGCCGGGTCTGATCACAGCCGGTGGCATCACGCGGGAACGGTATCGGCTTTTCGGACACATTGTTCACACACAGCAGTCGAACTGATACCGTGAGTGTTGCTGCGGCGTCGACCGTACCCGCAACGGAGGAGCAGGCCCGCCATGATCAAGAAGGTACTCACCTGGCTTGGCATCGCATTCTTGATCTTCTTCATTGCGTTCAACCCGAACTCGGCCGCGGCCGTCTTCGAGTCGCTCGGTTCCACGATCGGCGACATTGCCCGCGGTTTCGGAACCTTCTTCACCAACCTCGTCGCTTAACATCGGCGCATGGGTCCTGGTGAGCCGCGGCAACCTGATGGTGAGGGTGCACGTCGCCCTCGGGACGACGACGACACCTTCGGGTACAACGATCCCGCGTTCCGCGACGACGGCCCGGCATATGCCCGCGGCAAGGCGTCGGCGAGCGGTCCCGGGTTCAATCCGGACGCCGGCTACTCGCCCGAGGCCGGCTACTCGGCCAGCGCGGGCTACGGCGACGACTACGACACCCGTGAACAGGAGCGCTACCGCGATCCCGGCGAGTATCAAGCTCCCGTCTTCACCGAGGAGGAGCTCCAGGGGCTCGGCGGCGACGGCGGCGGTGGTGTCCCGGGTGGACCGCGACGGGTGCTCCCGCTCGAGGACGAGCCGACCACACTGGTCTCCCGCTACCTGTTCCCGACCGAGCGCTACCGCGGCGAGTGGAAGCGGCACTGGATCCACCTCTCCACGCCCCTGCTGATCGGCATCGGCGCCACGCTGCTGCTCGGCTACCTCGCGGGCTTCCTCACCCGGCAGAACATCGACGGCCTGGTCACGGCCGCCGTCCTGATCTGGCTCGGCGTGATGGGATGGGTCGCCTGGAAGGTCGGCGACTGGTATTTCGACCGCTTCATCCTGACCAACAAGCGGGTGATGGTCGTCAACGGCATCATCACCCGCAAGGTCGCGATGATGCCCCTGCTCCGGGTCACCGACATGAAGTACGAGCAGACCGCGCTCGGCCGCATGCTGAGCTACGGCACGTTCGTCCTCGAGTCGGCCGGCCAGGACCAGGCGCTGCGCGAGGTCAAGCACCTGCCGAACCCGAACGAGCTCTACCTGCGGGTCGTGGAGGAGATGTACGAGCCGCAGGCGGTCGAGGCGCGGCTGGGCAAGGACGGCGACGCGGGCGACGACGCCTGACGTCCGGATCAACGTCCGGCGCCCACCCGGGTAGCGTCTCCGGGTGACCAGAATCGACCTGCACTGCCACTCGACCGCCAGCGACGGCACCCTGACCCCCGCCGAACTGGTCCGTGCCGGGGCGGCGGCGGGTCTTGACGTGATGGCGATCACAGACCACGACACCACCGGCGGATGGGACGCGGCCGCGGCGGCGCGGCCCGGCAACCTCACTCTGGTACGCGGCGCCGAGCTGTCCTGCCGCTGGTTCGGAGTGGACCCTCCGATCGCGTTGCACCTGCTCGCGTACCTGTTCGATCCGGCGGAGCCGCGTCTCGCCGCCGACCTCGCCCGGCTGCGCAGCGACCGCGAGCAGCGCGCCGAGCGGATCGTCGAGCTGCTGCGCGCGGACGGCGTGGACATCAGCTGGCCCGAGGTCAGCGGCTATGCGGCGGGCGGCTCGGTCGGGCGCCCGCACATCGCCCAGGCGCTGATCAGGGCGGGACTCGTGCGGACGACCGACGAGGCCTTCGCCTCCCGCTGGCTGGGCGCGCGCTACTTCGTACCCAAGGCCGATCTTGATGTTTTCGAAGCGGTGCGGGCGGTGCGCGAAGCCGGCGGCGTCACCGTCTTCGCCCACCCCAACGCCACCGTGCGGGGGCGGATCGTGCCGGACGAGCTGATCGTGGAGCTCGCCGAGGCGGGCCTCTTCGGACTCGAGGCCGACCACGAGGACCACACGCCGCGGCAGCGGGCCCACGTGCGCGCGCTCGCCGAGGAGCTCGGCCTCGTCGTCACGGGATCCTCCGACTTCCACGGCACCCACAAGACCGTCCGGCTCGGTGCTTTCACGACAGACCCTTCCGCGTACGGGAAAATCGTGTCCGCCGCCACCGGAGTGCCCGTCCTGGGGTGACGGTCCTCGCAGTTCAGAGCGCATCACCGGCGCGCGCCCTAAGTTGAGCGCGTGGATCTGAAGCTGTTCGGTGAGGTCTTCGTGACCCTCCTGGTGATCGTCGACCCCCCGGGCATGGTGCCCGTCTTCCTGGCCCTGACCGGCACGCTGCCGACCAGGGAACGGACCCGTGCGGGCACGCAGGCGGTGCTGCTCGCGCTCGGTGTGATCGTCGTGTTCGCGGTGGCCGGGCAGACCCTGCTCGACTATCTGCACGTCCAGCTGCCCGCGCTGCAGGGTGCGGGCGGCCTGCTCCTGGTGCTGGTGGCGTTGCAGCTGCTCACGGGCAAGACGGACGAGCCGTCGGAGCAGGGCGGAACGACCAATGTGGCGCTGGTCCCGATCGGCACCCCGCTGCTCGCCGGTCCCGGCGCGATCGTCGCGACGATGCTGTTCGTGCAGCGTGCCGACGGTGCCACCGATTACACGGTGATCGGCCTGGCGATTCTCGGGGTCATGGCCACGGTGTGGCTGGTGCTGCGGTTCTCCGGCGGGCTCGTCAAGTTGCTCCGGCCGGCCGGCATCGAGGTGCTGACCAGAATCGCCGGCCTGCTGCTCGCGGCCATCGCGGTGCAGCTCATCGCCGATGCGGTGGCCGCCTTCGTCGAGCTGTACGCGGCGGCCGGCTGAACCCGTGACCGATTTTGTCGGGGGGTCCTGGCAGGATTGAGCCGTGCCCAGGACCTCGCCGCGATCCGCCGCCGTACCCGAACAGTTGGGGTTCGCCGGCATGCCCGAGCGCCTCTTCGTCTGCACGCCGAGCAAGCTCGGCACCTACCTCGACTGCCCGCGGCGATATCGCTACAGCTACGTCGACCGGCCCAGCCCCCAGAAGGGCCCGCCCTGGGCGCACAACTCGCTCGGCGCGAGCGTGCACACCGCCCTGAAGAACTGGTACGCCCTGCCGGCCGCCCGCCGCGGCACGGAAGCCCTGCCCACGCTGCTCAAATCGACGTGGGTGCGGGAGGGCTACCGCGACGTCGACCAGGAGCGCGTCACCTACCGCAAGGCGCTCGGCTGGCTCGACACGTATGTGGCCGGCCTCGACCCCGAGCAGGAGCCCCTCGGCGTGGAGCGCGTGGTGGCGACCAAGACGGCCGTGCTCGCGTTCAACGGGCGCGCGGACCGCATCGACGCCCGCGACGGCGAGGCCGTGATCGTCGACTACAAGACCGGACGGACCGGGCTGGACGCGGACGACGCCCGCGGGTCGCAGGCCCTGGCTCTCTATGCGTACGCGGCGGCGCGGGTGTTCCGGCGCCCGTGCCGCCGGGTGGAGCTGCACCACCTGCCCAGCGGCACCGTGGCGGCGCACGAGCACACCGAGGAGTCGCTCGCCCGGCAGGTGACGCGGGCCGAGGACGCCGCCCGCGACATCATGGCGGCGGAGAAGGCGGTGGCCGCCGGAGCGGACGCGGACGAGGAGTTCCCGACCAACCCGGGGTCGCTGTGCGGGTGGTGCGACTTCCGGCGTTCGTGTCCCGCCGGGGCGGAGGTGCATGGTAAGGAGCCGTGGGCGGCGGTCGAGCACCTGGAGCGGGCTGAGTAGCGACCGGGTCTCCCTGCCGGCAGGCCGTCTTGGGTCGGCTGGCCGTCTTGGGTCGGCGGGTCGGCTTGGGCGGGTCGGCTTGTCGGGGCTGGCTTTTGCGTGGCCGGGGGCTTGGAGGGTTATGCGAGGCCGGCGCGTTCGAGGGCTTCGCGGCGCATCGGTGCCACTCGGTAGCGGGCGGGGACGGCGGCGAGGGCGGCCTTGATGAGCAGACGGATGCCGCGTACGGAAAGGTCGGCGGACTTGTCGGTGGTCTGCCAGCCGAGACCGCCGTACATCTTGCGGGCCCACGGCGGGAGCAGCGCGACGGCCGTGGTGGCGATGCCGAAATAGGCCCAGCGCGCCGGGCCGAGGGTCAGGCCGAGGCGCAGCGGGCGGCTGCCCCACGACTCCGGCACCGGCGGCACGGTCAGGAAGAAGGCCGTCTCCGCGCTGTCCCTGGTCAGGCCCAGCCGCGGCCGCATCGCCGCGAAGTAGTCCGCGACCTCGGCGGCCGACGCCGGGACCGTGGCGGGGGCGATCCCGACGAGTTCCGCGGCACGGACCTGCTCCGCGTAGTAGCGGTCGACCTCGTCGTCGGTGAGCTCCAGGCCCGCTCGGCGGGCCGTGGTCAGGAAGGACTCCACCTCCGCCACGTGCACCCAGAGCAGGAGCTCGGGCTCGTCGACGCGGAACGTCTCACCCGTACGCGGATCGGTTGCCGTCATCCGGGCGTGCAGCCGCCGGATCCGGCTCGCCGCCCGCTCGGCCTCGGCCGTGGTGCCGTAGAGGATCGTCCCCACATACTCGGAGGTGCGCTCGAGACGTCCCCACGGGTCGGTGCGGTATCCGGAATTCTGGGCGATCGCCGCGACGGCACGGGGATGCAGCGCCTGGAGGTAGAGCGAGCGCAGGCCGCCCAGCGTGACGATGGGCTCCTTGTGCACTTTCCAGGTGACCGAGTCGGGACCGAACAGGCCGAGGTCGACGGCGGAGGTCATGACCCCAGCCTGCCACGGCGGAGGCGAATTTGAACAGGTTCAGAGTTTGCGGCCGGACTCCGCGCGACCTCGGCGGGCCGATCAGGCGGCGCGGTCGACGCGGCGGGCCTGCTGGCAGGACGAGCACAGCCCCCAGAATGTGACTTCCGCCTCGTCCACCTCGAAGCCGTGGCCGATGCCGGAGTCGAGGCACGGGCGCTCGCCGACCACGCAGTCCACATCCTCGATCGAGCCGCAGCCGCGGCAGACGAGGTGATGATGGTTGTCGCCGACGCGCGCCTCGAAGCGCGCCGGGCTGCCCGCCGGCTCGATGCGCCGGGCCAGGCCCGCGCGGGACAGGGCGCCGAGCACGTCGTACACGGCCTGGGTGGAGACCGAGTCGAGCCGGTCGCGGACCTGCCGGGTGATCTCGTCCACCTCGAGGTGGCCGCCGCGGGTCAGCACGTCGAGCACCGCCAGCCGTGGACGGGTGACGCGCAGGCCCCGGCTGCGCAGCAGCTCCTCGGCGGTCGGCATCTCACCATGACAGCACGCCGGACCGCCCTGCTCAACCTGATGCTTCCCCGGCTGGGGCCCGGGGCCGGGGTGGGCGTAACGGTGAACCGGATCGGTCCGGTGGGCGTAAGCGCGGGCAGGGGATGTTCTTGGCGCGCCGGAGCCTTAGGCTTGCGCCCGAGATTGTTTAACGTTCAAGGAGGCCGACCGTGTTCGACCAGATAAACGGCATGCCCGTCCACGCGCTCGTGCTGCACGCGGCGGTCGTGTTCGTGCCGCTGCTGGCGCTGCTGGCCATCGTGTACGCGGTCGTGCCCCGCTGGCGGCCCAAGGTCGGCTGGGCGGCCGTCCTCATGGCGATCGCGGCCCCGGTCTCGGCGTTCGCGGCCATGGAGTCGGGCGAGAAGCTGCGCGACCGCCTCGTGGCGAGCGGCATGGCCGGCCCGCCGCTCGAGAAGATCAACGACCACCAGGGCTTCGGTACGTTCACCTTCTACTTCTCGCTGGCGCTGGGCATCGTGACCCTGATCGCGGTCTTCCTGACGCTCCGCTCCACGGCCCGCCCTCTGCCGCGGGCGGCCGGCGTGTTGCTCGCCGTACTGATGGTGGCGCTCGCGGCGGTTTCCGGCTATTACGTCTTCAGGACCGGTGACTCGGGCGCCCAGGCGGTGTGGGGCACCACGTCCTGACGAGCAGCCGTTCCGGCCGCCGTGTGGGGTGGCGGCCGGAACGGTGGGTTTTTGGTGCGCCCACCGACCGCAATGGGGGTGAGCTCCTTGCGCGTCGCCCTGGGAGCTTCTCGCGCGTTGCCTTGGGGGTGAGCTTCTTGCGTGCTTCGGCTCGGCTTGCGTCGGCGCCAGCAGGGCGCGGCGGTCTTCGGCTCGGCTCGGCTTGCGCCGGCGCCCCCGGGGCGCGGTGGTCGCCTGCATGGCCTGCGCCCACGCCGGGCACCGGCGAGGTGCCCGAAGGAAGCCGGTCAGAAGAGGGCGCGGGCGCAGAGCAGGCACATGAGGATCAGGGCGATCGCCCCGGCGACCAGGCCCACGCCGTAGGTCATCGTCCGGGCGGTGCCCTCCGACTCGTCCAGCGCGTCGAAGTCCTGGGGTGGCAGGGCGCGCGGTGGCGGTGGCTCCGACACGACCGGCGGACGCCAGAGCGGCGAGGCGGGAGCCATCGGCGGAGGCCCCTCGTATGCCGGCCGGGGGTCGGGGGCCGGCGCGGGACGATCCGCGCCGAACTGCTCGCCCCCCGAATCGGGGCGCTGCCAGTACGCGTCGTCGTCTGATCCGGTCGGGGCGCTCACGTTCATCGACGCTACATCTATCGGGTGCCGACAGCGCGCGCGACGCGGCCTACCCTCATAGCGTGGACATCCTTGACGAACCCGACCGCGACGCCGACGCCGAGCGCACCGTGGACTTCGAGTCCGAGGAGACGCCGCTCCTGCCGGAGCAGACGCGCGACGACACCGAGCGGGGCTGGGGCTACAGCGGACGCGAGGACTCGAACGACGATCGCCTCCTGGAGGACCGTCCGCCGCACTGGGGGTAGTGCGCGGAGCGCTGCCCTCGTTGGGAGGTGCTACCGGGTCTCGCTCGGGGCGTCTTTCGTCCTCAGCGTCAGCCGGCTCCCGGGCGTCTTCCGGGCTCAGCGCCCGCCGGTGCGCGGCGCGTTTCTTCCATCTCTCGGCGGAGCGGGATTGCTCGGTCATGCTCACGGCGGGGCTGGGCTGCTCGGCCATGCTCACGGCGGAGCTGAGCTGCCTGGCCATGCCCGCGGCGGAGCTAAGCTGCCTGGCCAATCTCACGGCGGAGCTGGGCTGCTCGGCCAATCCCACGGCGGGGCTAGGCTGCTTGGCCATGCTCGCGGCGGAGCTGGGCTGCTTGGCCGATCTCACGGCGGGGCTAGGCTCCCTGGCCATTCTCATGGCGGGGCTGGGCTGTCCGGGCGGATGACCACTACGTAGCCGTCCGCGGTGTGCCTGACCGTCTCCTGCGCTGCTGCCGGCGTGAGCGCCAGGAGGAGGCCGCCCGTGAGCGGATCCTCTATGCCTGTCACCTCCAGGACCAGTGCGTCCCGAGCTACCGGCGCTGAATCCGAGCCCGCGCGGAAGAGGTCGACCCGGTTTCCCGCGTGCACCAGGCGTAGGGCTGCGGGCTCGCTCAGTCGTACCGGAACCCCGACCGTGCCCGGCGGGCCGGCCGGCCGCAGAGAGGTGCCGGCAGACGGTTCGGGGTTCTGCGGCGTGGAGGACGACCCGGTGGTCCCGCCCTGGTCGGCGGGGACGCCCGCGGAAGGGCCGATGGCCGGATCTCGCCCGGGGGTGAGGGCGGGGGGCTCGCCGGCAGGCTGGTCTCGCCCGGGGGTGAGGGCCGGGGTCTCGTCGGCGGGCTGGTTGGTTGTGCCTGGACGGGACACGAGGGGTGGTCCGTCGCGCGGTGGTGTGGACTGCGGCGGGGTGCAGGTCGCCGGGCCGGACCACAGGAGCATCGCCGCGGCTGCCAACAGGCCTGCCACCGTCGTCGCGCGTAGGAGCGCCCGGCCACCGGGTCGGCGCCTGCGCACCGGGTCGAGGGTCGTTCGGGTTGTCTTTCGTGCTCGAGTCAGCCGCACGCCGTGAAGCTAGGCGTTCTGCGGTTCGAGGGTGGGGCGGCCTGTGGATAACCGCGCGTTGTGGATAACCCGCGAGAAGCCGGGCCCGCCCGATAGAAAGGACGGGCCCGTTCGGCGTGCTTGATCGAGCGGCCCGGACGGCCGCAGATGCGCTCGGCTCACGCAGAGCTCCGGGGCGGCCAGGTCGGCGCCACGACGGTCGGCCAGGGTTGCCCAGCTGGGCTTACTCGGCCGAGACGGGCGGCCCCGACCCAACTTCGGCCGGTCGGATGGCCGGTCGGCCTGGGAAGCCGGTCGGTCGGGAGGGCAGGGGTCAGGAGGACGTCGTGGCCGTGGTGGAGGACGACGTCGAGGTGGAAGAGGAGGTGGTCGCCGGTGCCGGGGTGCTGGTCGGCTTGGTCGACGAGTCCGACTTGCCGTCCGACGACGAGGTCGTTGTGGCGGGGGTCGTCGCCGGCTTGTCCGTGCTTCCGTTGGCCGGGCGCGAGTCCGTGCGGTAGAAGCCGGAGCCCTTGAAGACGATGCCCACCGAGTTGAAGACCTTGCGGAGCTTGCCGCTGCATGCCGGGCACTCCGTCAGGGCCGGGTCCGAAAAAGACTGCACCCTCTCGAGCTGCTCCCCGCACTCGGTGCATGCGTACTGGTACGTGGGCACTGGTCCTCCGCGTCGATACTCGATGGCTTGGCACTCGAAGTCTACGAGTGCCAATGCTCCGTCATCGGAGTTTATTTCGTCCAGTCGGGTGCCGCGCTGAGGCCCTCGGTAGGTGTGATCGCCGCCCGTACGCGCTGGTCGTGGGGCTCTGCCGGCACCTCGTCCAGAAGTTCGCCGTCGTGGAGCAGGGCGACGGTGAACGCCGCGGGGGAGACGCGCTGGAGGGCGCGGTCGTAGGAGCCGCCGCCCCGGCCCATGCGTACGCCGCGGCGGTCGACGGCCAGTGCCGGGACCACGACGAGGTCGGCTTCTGCGATCGCTGACGTGCCGAGGCGGGGGCCGGCCGGCTCCAGCAACGCGCGTGGGCCGGGGCGCAGGGATTCGGGCCCGTCGTATCGGGACCAGTCGAGGTCGCCGTCGGGGAGGAGGACGGGCAGGAGCAGAGCGGAGGCGGGGGCGGCACGGCGCAGGGCCTCGGGGAGGTTCCGGCCGCCGGGTTCGGCGCCCAGCGGGACATAGGCGGCAATCACTTTCGGTGACTGGAGGCGTACGCGGGTGTTGAGGGTGGATTGGACTGCTTCGGCCGCTTCGGCGAGCGCTCCAGGGGTCAGACATTTACGCGCAGCGAGTAGGCAAGTGCGTAGAGCAACCTTGGCGGCTCGCGAGCTTTCCGCATCACGGGTGAAATCGGGCATGCAACACCCCCTTTGTAAAACCGGCAAACGGTGCGCACTATGTCAGCATCGCTCCAAAGAAGGCCACTTCCAGGAGGACGTGTGACTCTGCGTGGCCGACTCACCACCGCTTTTCTGGCGGTCGTGCTCGGCCCGGTTCTGCTCGGATCCTTCTTCGTCGGGATGACCGTGGCCACGGTGAGCCGGGACCGGACGGTCGAGCGGCTCGATCATGCCGCAGCGACGGTGCGGACCGCGATAGGTGCCCTGTGCGGTCAGCTCCAGGCGGTCGCGGACGCGGTCGCGGTGCTTCCGGCCGGCGAGCGGCGGGCGGCCGCCGACCAGATGGTGTCCCGTGGGCTGGCCGCCGAGGTGCGTATCGCCCAGGAGGGCGCACCCGGCGCACCCGGCGCACTGGGCGCACCCGGCGCACCCGGCGCACTGGGCGCACCCGGCGCACCCGGCGCGCCGGGCGAGGCGGGTAGGGCGGAAGAGCGGGACTGTGCGGCCTCGCCCGGCCAGGGAGCCGGCCCGGCGATCGCACCTGGCCCGGCAAAAGCACCCGGCCCGGCAATCGCACCTGGCCCCACCACTGGCCGGTCGGCGGATGTCGTCCCGGGGGCGGATCGGGACGGCTCGGCGGTTTCGGCTGTGACCGCGAGTGCCCATCAGGCCGACGTTCGGGTCGTCGCCGTCGCGCGGGTCGACGGGGCGTTCGTTCAGCGGCTTGCCGGCACGAGCGGTGCCGACGTCGTGCTCCGGCGTGGGATCCGGGGCCCGTACTCGAAAGCCGTTCCCTCCGGGCCGGGGCAGCCTCTTCCCCTGGTGGTCTCCGTTCCCGGGCGGGAGCCGTTGCCGCTGTACGGGCTGCTGGTCGCCGCAGTGCTGGGCGTCACGGGGGTCGCCGTTCTGGCCGCGCGGTGGCTGGCTCGGTCCACCACCCGGCCGCTGGAGGAGCTGGCGTGGGCCGCCGGGAAGGTCGCCGACGGGGAGTTGGGCGTACGGGTGCCGGTCGGGCGGGGTGATGAGATCGGGCGGCTCGCGGGGACCTTCAACCGGATGACCCGGGAGCTTCAGGCGTACGTGCAGGCTCTGACCGCCAGCCGGGACCAGTTGCGCGGGCATCTGGCGATCCTGGGTGACACCCTCTCCAGCACCCACGATCTGCACCGCATCCTTCAGGTCATCCTCCGCACCGCCCTGTCCGCGAGCGGGGCGCGGGCCGGGATAGTGCTGCTCATCGATTCGTCGGGTGGGCATCTGGTCGCGCGCTGTGCCGAGGGGCTGACCGGGCGGTGGGACCTGCCCGAGTCCGATCTCCCCGCGCTGCGGATACCGGTCGGGCACGGGATTCTCGGGGCGGTCGCCGCCGGTGGGGAGCCTCGACGGGGGGCCTGTGAGCTGGGTGGCGGGTACGACGAGCCGGCCTGCCGGACGTACGTGGCCGTGCCGATCTGTGCGCCGGCGACGGTCGGGGATCCGCTCGTGCCCGGGGAGCGGGACACCGCCGGGGTGCCCGCCACGCTGGGGGTTCTGGCGCTGTACGACCGGCTCGGGTCGGACGAGTTCGACGATGCCGACCTGCTCATGCTGCGGACCTTCGCCGGGCAGGCCGGGGTCGCCGTGCACAACGTGCGGGTGCACGAGGAGGCACAGCGGCTGTCCCTCACGGACCCCCTGACCGGGCTCTGGAACTACCGTTACCTGCGGGAGTCGTTGCGGCGCGAGGTGGAACGGGCCAGCCGGTTCGGGCGGATGCTCACCGTGCTCGTGCTGGATCTCGATCACTTCAAGGAGGTGAACGACACGTACGGGCACGGGGCCGGTGACACCGTGCTGGGTGAGTTCGCCCGGCGGCTGCGGATCGGGTTGCGGGAGGTCGACGTGGCTTTCCGGCAGGGTGGTGAGGAGTTCGTGGTGCTGCTGCCGGAGACCGACGCGTACGGCGGGGTCATCGTGGCGGAGCGGCTCGGGGCGGCGATCCGGGAGATTCCCGTGCCTGTCGACGGGCGGCGGCAGGACAGTGAGGGCGGGTCCGCCGTCGAGCGGGTGCCGATCACCGTGTCCATCGGCATCGCGGTGTATCCCGAGCACGGCAGCACGGCCCAGCAGGTGCTCGATGCCGCGGACGACGCCCTGTACGCGGCGAAGAACGCCGGCCGGGACACGTTCCGGCTGGCCGGGGGCGTCCGGCGATCCCCGGGCGCCGATGTGATCGATCCATCAGTTTCGGCGGGGGTCACGGAGGGGCATTTCGATCATCCGGAATCCGTGACGGGCGCGTCCGGCGGGCCACAACCGCCGCGACAAGGCCGTGGCCGATAGTCTCGCGACATGTCCGGGCACGAACTTAGCGAAGGTGCGGTGACCCCTGAGATGACCACGCAGGCGCAAGCGAGCGGCCGTCGAGCCGTCAAGGCCGTCATTCCGGCGGCCGGGCTCGCCACCCGATTCCTGCCGGCCACCAAGGCTGTACCCAAGGAATTGCTGCCTGTGGTGGACCGCCCGGTCCTGCAGTACATCGTGGAGGAGGCCGCCGCCGCCGGGATCACCGACGTGCTGCTCGTGACCGGCCGCGGCAAGACCTCGATGGTCGACCACTTCGACCGGCGGCCCGACGTGGAGGCGCGGCTCGAGGAGAAGGGTGACACCGAGCGGCTCGCGGCGGTACGCCGTACGAGCGAACTCGCGGACATCTACACCTGCCGCCAGGGTGAGCCCCTCGGTCTCGGCCACGCCGTCGGCGTGGCCGCCTCGCACATCGGGGACAATGCCTTCGCGGTCCTGCTCGGCGACGAGTTCGTCGAGGAGGATCAGCCGCTGCTGCCGGCCATGCTGGAGCTCCAGGCCGAGACCGGCGGCATCGTGCTCGCCTTCATCGAGGTGTCGCCCGAGGAGACCAGCCGCTACGGCATCGCCTCCGTCGAGGCGGAGCCCGGCCGCGGCGACGACATCGTCAAGGTCACCGGCCTGGTCGAGAAGCCCTCGCCCGAGGATGCGCCCAGCAACCTGGCCGTCGTCGGCCGGTACGTGCTCCCCGCGGCGATCTTCGACGCGATCCAGAACACCAAGCCCGGCAGCGGCGGGGAGATCCAGCTGACCGACGCCATGGCGCAGCTGCTCGCGGAGGGCGTACCGGTGCACGGCATCGTCTACCGCGGCCACCGCTACGACACCGGGATGCCGCTGGGCTACCTGCAGGCCGTCGTCCAGCTCGCGGTCAAGCGCCCCGACCTGGGCGCCGAGTTCCGGCAGTGGCTCAGCGAGTTCGTGGCCACGGAAACCGGCGGTGCCCGGGGATGACCGCCACGGCCGATGCCGAGGCGGCCGCCAACGAGCTGATGCCTCTCGCCGAATACCTGGGCAGCGTGCTGCGCAGGTTGCGGGCGCTGCCTCCGCTCGACCTCGACCTCACCCAGGCGCACGGCAACGTCCTCGCCAACGACGTGCTGGCGCCGCACCCGTACCCGGCCTTCGACCAGGCGGCGATCGACGGGTACGCGGCCCGCTGGGAGGACCTCGCCGCGGCCGGGCGGATCGGCTCGCACCCGTCCTTCGGCGCGTTCGAGGGCGGGCTGCGGCCGGTGCGGCTCAACGTCGTCGGCGACCTGGGCGCGGCCAGCTGGCGGCCCGTCCGGCTGACCCCGGGGACGTGCTTCTCCGTGGCGGCCGGCGCGCCGCTGCCGATCGGTGCCGACGTCGTCGTGCCGGTGCACTGGACCGACCAGGGCATGGCAGCCGTGGAGATCATGCACGCCCCCAAGCGCGGATCCGGGGTACGGCGGGCCGGCGACGAACTGCCCGTCGGGCGGGTGCTGGCGTCCGCCGGCTCCTACGTGACGCCGGCCATGGTGGCCGTGTTCGCCGCCTCGGGCATCGGTCACGTCGTCGTCCGCCCCAGCCCGCGGGTCGTCGTGGTGGCCACCGGCGACGAACTGGTCGACGTGGGCCGGCCCAGCCAGCCGGGACAGGTGGTGGACGCGAATTCGCACGCGCTCACCGCGGCGGCGGTCGAGGCGGGTGCTCTCGCGTACCGGATCGGGATCTGCGACGACGACCCGGAAGGACTCCGGGGGTTGCTCGAGGACCAGACGCTGCGGGCCGATCTGATCATCACCACCGGTGGCACGGGTACGGGGCCGGGCGACATGCTGCGCCGCGTGCTGTCCCGGCGCGACCACGGCCGGGGCGCGGTCGAGTTCACCGACGTCGCCCTGTGCCCCGGCGCGACCCTCGGCTTCGGCACGGTCGGCGGCGAGGAGGTGCCGGTCGTGTGCCTGCCCGGCGAGCCCGGCGCCGCCCTCATCGGCTTCGAGGTGCTGGCCCGGCCCGTCATCCAGCTGCTGGCCGGCGCCGAACCGGTCTTCCGGCCCAGCGTCAAGGCGCACCTGCTCGAGACCGTGTCGTCGCCCGGCGGGCTGCGCGAGTTCCGGCCCGCACACGTAGCGGAACGGCGCGGCGGCGGCTACACAGTGCAGCCTCTCGCCGGTGGGCCGTACACTCTGTCCGGCCTCGCCGAAGCCAACGGACTGCTGGTGCTCGGTGAGCGGGTCACCTCGGCCGCCGCCGGGTCGACCGTCGACGTGTTGCTGCTCGACCGGAGGCGATGATGCTGGGGTCCACGCCCGGATGGCCTGCCGTCCTGGCGGACGGACCCGTGCTGCTGCGGCCGTACCGGCGCAGCGATGCGCGTGCCTGGTCCGAGGTCCGGATCGCCAACCAGGCCTGGCTCAGCCCGTGGGAGTCGGCGCCGCCGGGACCGTGGGCGGAGATGAACTCGCCGCGCGCCTACCTCTACGTCTACCGGGACATGAAGCGAGCCGCCCGGCGCGGCGACAGCATGCCGTTCGCCGTCTGCCTCCGGCAGGACGACGGTTCGGAACGGCTGGTCGGCCACCTCAACCTGGGCAGCATCGTGCGGCGGGCGTTCGGTTCCGCGTACGTGGGCTACTGGGTCGATTCCCGCGTCGCCGGACGCGGGGTGATCCCGACGGCCCTCGCGCTCGCCGTGGACCACGCGTTCGGGGCGGGCGGGCTGCACCGCGTCGAGATCAACATCAGGCCGGAGAACGGGCCCAGCCGGCGCGTCGTCGAGAAGCTCGGCTTCCGCGAGGAGGCGTACCACCCGCGCTACATGCACATCGACGGCGCCTGGCGTGACCATCTGGGCTACGCGATGACCAGCGAAGAGGTCGCGCCCGAAGGTGGCCTGCTGGCACGGTGGCGCAGGTTACGTACCACAGCAAAATGATCATCCCGTGCCCGCCGGACCGGCGCGGCGCGGCGATTTACGCAGCTCCCGCCCGTAATCTCGGGGAGATTGCGACTTTTTGGTGACCGGGATCCGACCGCCCGGCACGTTCGAGGCTGACGGGAGGGGTGAGGGTGCCGACCTCGGTGCTCCTCGCTGTCCTCGCCGCAGCCGGGTTGCTCGCCCTCGCACCGGCCCTCGTCCGCCGGTACGACGCCACCGAGCGCCTGGCCGCGGAGCGGGCGTCGTCGACGGCTCGGGTGCTGCAGCGCCGCCGTCGGCTCCGCACCGTGCCCGGACGCCGACCGGTCAACCCCGGCCGCCAGTACATGGTTACGTCGCGGACCCTAACGGGTGATCCTGCGCCGGTATCGGCCGCCCCCGTGTCCGCGGCCCCCGTCTCGCCCGCCCCGGTATCGGCGGTGCCGGCGTCCGGCCCGCCGGCCCGCCGACTGCGCGCGGTGTCGTCCCGCCGCCCGGTCCGGCGCCGTCCCGTACGCCGCCAGACCCCGGCCGTGGTCCGCCGCCGCCGGGTCTTCGCGGCCCTGCTGCTGCTCAACATCATCGAACTGGTCGGCGTCCTCGCGGTCGGTCCCGGCTTCTGGATCAGCTTCGCGGTGACCGGCGCGCTCCTCGGCGTCTACCTCGTGCACCTGCGCAACCGCGCCGTCGCGGACCGCCGCCGGCGCCGGATCGAGGCCCGCGAGGCGGCCTGGCTGGCGGCCCGGCAGGCAGAGGTACGCCGCGAGCAGGCCCGACGCGCGGCTGCCCGCCGGGAGGCGCAACGCCGGCTGGCGGCCCAGCGCGAGGCTGTCCGCCGTACGGCGATGGGCCTCGACCGCGACCCGTCCGACCTCCCGGCGGCGGTCAACGGGGCCTCGGTGTCGTACCGGCGTACGGGCGGACTGCGGGGGCGGGCGTACGAGGCGGGCGGGCGCGGCAACTCCTACCCGGCCTGACGCGCCACGCGGAGGGGTGATTCGCGAGGCGTACGGGAGACCTGTTAGCCTTGCTGCGGTCCTACGGGGCCGGGGGGCTGTGGCGCAGTCTGGTAGCGCACCTCGTTCGCATCGAGGGGGTCTGGGGTTCAAATCCCCACAGCTCCACGAGTACCTGGGTGCCTCCTGTTCACGGAAAGCGTGAACCGGGGGCACTCGTTTTGTCTGCTCCGGGGGCCGAGCCCCCGGAGGCCCCGCGGTGCGGTTGGTTCGGCCTTTGTGCGGGTGCCGGCCATGGGTCGGTCTTTGTGGCTTGGGCTTGGGCTTGGGCTTGGGCTCTTCTGCGGCTCGACTTTTGCTGGTCGGCTCTCTTTGTGATTGACGATACGTGGTCTTTTGGCTTCTCTTGGTAGCGGAATGGTGAGACCAATGGTGTGAGCGCCGATGAATCCTCATGTCGGGGGCCTGCGAGGGGGCCCGGGCGGAGGAGGTTGGTGGGTCGTGCGCGGCGCAGGGAACGGGCGGGACGGGGTTCGGCGGTGGGTGCCTTCGCGGTGGCTTGCTGATCAGCCGGTCAGCCGGAAGTTGCTGCTGCTGGTGGCGGTGTGCTGCTCGGTCGCCGCGGCGGTGCTCGCGGTCGGGTAGGTGGGGCTCGGGCAGGTCAACGGCAGGGCCGACGAACTGTACGTCCGCAACCTGCAGCCGTCGGCGCACCTGGCCGCCATCAACTCCGCGGTGCTCGAGAGCCAGAACGACCTGGCCAACCTGGCACTGTCGAACGGGCCGGTGGCCGCCAAGTCGTTCACCGACGGCATCGCCGGTGCCGACGCGACCCTCGATCGGGAGGTGGCGGCGTACCGGAGCACCGCGACCGCGGCTCAGCACGCCCTGCTCGACAAGTTCGAGATCTGGTGGGGCGCGTACCGCAACGTGCGTGACCACCGCCTGATGCCGCTGATCGACGAGAAGAAGATCGCCGACTTCCAGCAGGCGTACCTCGGGGACGGGCAGATCGTCAGCGGCAACGCCGCGAAGGCACTCGCCGAGTTGCAGGCGTACGAGCAGAGCAGCGGTCAGAAGGCCGCCGCGTCGGCTGCCGACACGTACCACACCGCCCGCAACGTCATGATCGCCGCGCTGGTCGCCGGCCTGATCATCGCCTTCGTGCTCAGCCGCCTCCTGGCCGCGTCCATCGCCAAGCCGATCCAGCGGATCCGGGCCGTGCTCGCCGCGGTCGCCACCGGAGACCTCACCGCGCAGGTGACGATCGACTCCCGCGACGAGGTGGGTCAGATGGCGCGGGACCTGGAGGTCGCGAACGGCCGTACCCGTGAAGCCGTCCAGATGCTCGGCCAGAACGCGTCGTCGCTCGCCGCGGCCACCGAGGAGCTGACCGCCATCGGCGGGCAGATCGGCGACAGCGCAGTCGACGCGAACCGGCGCGCCGGGCAGGTCGCCGGCAGCGCCGAGGAGGTCAGCGCGCACGTGGCAACGGTCGCCGCCGGCGCTGAGGAGATGGGCATCTCCATCGTGGAGATCTCCCGCAGCTCCGAGAAGGCCGCGTTCGTCGCCGCTGAGGCCGCCACCGCCGCCGAGACGGCCACCGCCGCCATCGGCAAGCTCGGCGAATCGTCCGCCCAGATCGGCGCCGTCGTCGATGTGATCACCGCGATCGCGTCGCAGACCAACCTGCTGGCGCTGAACGCCACGATCGAGGCCGCCCGCGCCGGCGAGTACGGCAAGGGCTTCGCGGTCGTGGCCCAGGAGGTGAAGGACCTCGCCCAGGAGACCGCCAAGGCCACCGACGACATCGGTCGCCGGGTCAAGGCGATCCAGGGCGACACCGAGGCCGCGGTCACCAGCATCGAGCGCATCAGCAGCGTCATCGCCGAGGTCAGCGACCTGCAGGGCACGATCGCCACCGCGATCGAGGAGCAGTCCGCCACGACCGGCGAGATGAGCCGCAGCGCCTCCCAGGCGGCCGTCGGGTCCAACGAGATCGCCGCCACCGTGGGCGGTGTCGCCACCGCGACCGAGACCACGCAGGAAGGCGTCAGCGGCACCGTGCAGGCGGTGCAGGAACTCGCGCGCATGGCCGCCGAGATGCACACCGTGGTCTCCCGCTTCAAGCACTGACCGGTCGCGCGGACCACCCCACCAGGATTCGATCGGACTCGGAGTCTTCGATGCGTCTGCTCACCACCACCGCCGTACTCGCCATCAGCCTCGCCGTCTCGGGCTGCGGTCTCGCGGGCGGCGAGGCCGGCTCCGCCCCCGCCGCCGGACCGGCCGCCCGGGTCGCGTTGCTCCTGCCCGAGCTCACCGCCAGCCGCTACGAGGCCACCGACCAGCCCTACTTCGCCCAGCGTCTCAAGGAGCTGTGCCCCGGCTGCACGGTCGACTACCGCAACGCCGCCCAGGACGCGGGCAAGCAGCTCGAGCAGGCGCAGGAGGCCCTCGACCAGGGCGCGAAGGTCCTGGTCCTCACCCCCGTGGACAGCGTCGCCGCCGCGAAGATCGTGACGCTGGCCAAGGACCGCAAAGTGCCGGTGATTTCGTACGACCGGCTCGTGCTCAACGCACCCGTCGACTACTACATCAGCTTCGACAACGCGAAGGTCGGCGACCTCCAGGCCGAGGCGCTGCTCGCCGCCCTCGGCCCGAAGGCGGGCTCGGGCGACATCCTCTGGATCAACGGCTCGCCCACCGACAACAACGCGACCCTCTTCAAGCAGGGCGCCCACGCCGGTCTCGACGGCAAAGTGAAGGTCGCCGCCGAGTACGACACCATCGACTGGGACCCGGAAAACGCTCGAGCCTGGACCGAAGAAACCCTTTCCGAAAACCCCAACCGCAAGATCATCGGTGTGTACGCCGCCAACGACGGCACCGCCGGCGGCGCGATCGCCGCGATGCGCGCCGCAGGCCTGCCCAACGTCCCGGTCACCGGCCAGGACGCGGAAACCACGGCGTTGCAGCGCATCCTCGCGGGCGAGCAGCACATGACGGTCTACAAGGCGGTCCGGCCCGAGGCGGAGAAGGCCGCCGAGCTCGCCTTCGACCTGCTGCGCGGCGAGCGCCCCCAGGCCCCGGCGACGGTCGACAACAAGTCCGGCAAGATCCCCTCCTTCCTGCTCGACCCGGTCGCCGTGACCCGCGACAACATCGCCGGCACGGTGATCAAGGACGGGTTCGTGACACCGAGTTCCCTGTGCGCCGGCGCCTACGCCGAGGCCTGCGAGACCGCCGGCATCGCCTGACCAGCGGCGCTCGTGATCTCCGCGCCGCTCAGGCGTCGGTGAGCCGGCGGCGGTGTTCGATGAGGTGCTGGAGTTCGAGCACCAGGCGCTTCGGGGACAGGGGCTTGGGCAGGTAGGCGTCGGCGCCCGATTCCAGGGCTGCTGCCACGTCGGCTGAGCGGCAGTTCGCCGACACCATGAGGATCGCTGCGTTGTGCATGTGGGGGTCGTTGCGGACGAGGTGGCAGAGGTCCATGCCGCTGAGGGCCGGCATGCGTACGTCTGTCACGATGCCGACCGGGCGGGCGGCCTGGATGATGCGGGCCGCGGTGCTGCCGTCCTTGGCGCCGACCGTGGTGTAGCCGGCGCGTTCGAGGGCGAACGTCAGCATGTCCCGCAGGTCCGGGTCGTCCTCGGCGACGAGGATCAGGTTGTCGTCCATGCGCGGAGAGATCGGCGGGCGGAGGCGATGCGGGAGCAGGATTCGGGTTGCATCGGGGGAGCAGCGCTTCGAACACAGTGAGATATCGATGGTGCCGACTGCCGCGTGCCCCGCTGCGTTGACGGGTGCGGGGGAGCACACTGCACGCATGCTGGGACGAAACTCATCACATTTCTGGGGCGTGGTGCTCGACACCCCCGATCCAATGGCCCTGGCGGAGTTCTACGCCGCACTGATGGACTGGAAGATCGTCAAGGAGGAGCCGGACTTCGTGGCCGTCGCGCCGCTCGGCGACCACGTCGAATATCTCGCCTTCCAGCGTTCGCCCGACTACGAGCAGCCGGCGTGGCCGAACAAGGCCCACAAGCAGCAGATGATGATGCACCTCGACATCGAGGTGCCGGACCTGGAGACCGCGGTCCGCAGCGCCCGGGAAGCCGGCGCCACCGAGGCGGACCATCAACCCCAGGACACCGTACGGGTCATGCTCGATCCGGACGGGCACCCGTTCTGCCTGTACGTGGACACGAGCGTGTCCTGATGACGTCGTTGTAGGAGTTACGACCTTTCGGTTGACCGGAGGATGCATCGCCGGATCATCAGCGATATGACCTCGTTCATCGCTCAGCTCAGCGACTCGCATCTGACCACCGGGCCGTTGGGTGGCGGGCCGGCCGCCGGGCTCCAGCTCGCCCTCGCCCGTGTCATGGCCCTCGATCCCCGGCCCGACTGTGTGGTCGTCACCGGCGACCTCACCGACCACGGCACCGAGGAGGAGTACGCCGCCCTCAAAGAGGTCATCGGCGACTTCCCGCTCCCCCTGCATCTCACCACCGGGAACCACGACGACCGGGACGCGATGGTGAAGGCGTTCGGCGGCGAGCCCTACTACGCCGTCGACTACCCCGGGTTCACCGTCGTGGCGCTCGACTCGCTCATCCCCGGTTCGCCGGCCGGGCGGCTGGGGGCGGAACAGCTGGCGTGGCTCGACACGGTGCTGGGGTCGCGTCCCGGCGTACCGATGATGATCGGTCTGCATCACCCGCCGATGCCGATCGGGATCGCGTTCCTCGACGGGATGCGGCTGCTCGACGGCGAGGAGCTGCGCGAGGTGGTGGCGGGCCACGACAACGTCGCGCGGATCATGGCCGGGCACGTTCACCGGCCGGTCACCGCCGCCTTCGCCGGGACGGTGCTGACGGTGGGGCCGAGCACCTGGCGCCAGGCCGGGCTGCTGCTCAACTCCGACGCGCCGCCCGGGTACGTGGCCGAGCCGACCGGCTTCCTGCTGCACCTGCTCGACGGCGGTGACTGCGTGACCCACACCGTGCAGGTCAGCCACGCGGCGGCTCTGCTCGGCGCATATTGACCACCGCTCGGCGCAGCGATCATCGGTAGTGTCGTACCCCCGCTATACGGTCTATGTCCACGCGGGAAGGGAGACCGATGATCGACCACGTCGTTCTCGGGGTGCACCACCTCGACGAGAGCCGCCACTTCTACGAGAACGCCCTCCGTCCGCTGGGCCTCAAGGTCGTCGCCCAGCGCCCCGAGCTGATCGGCTTCGGGGACGACAGCGGGCGGCCGTTCTTCTGGCTGGGCGTGCGCGAGCCGACGCACCGTGCGCACGTGGCGTTCGCGGCGGCCGACCGCGCGACGGTGGACGCCTTCCACGCCGCGGCGCTGCACGCGGGCGGGGTGGACAACGGCCCGCCGGGGCTACGGCCGCACTACCACGAGAACTATTACGCGGCGTTCGCGTTCGACGCGGACGGGAACAACATCGAGGCGGTCTGCCACCGGCCCGCGTGAGACGGGCGACGGCCCTGGCTGGTGACTACGGCGGGCGGCCCGGCGGCAGGGGTGCCCGGCGGCCCGGCGGCCCGGCGGCCCGGCGGCCCGGCGGCCCGGCGGCCCGGCGGTGCGGGTGCCCGGTGGGCGGCCCGGGGGTGCGGGTGCCCGGTGGGGCGGGTGCCCGGTGGGCGGTGGTTCGCGGGCGGACGGCCGGGCGGGCACGGCGACGCTGGTGGTCCGGCAGCCGGACGGTGGTTGCTTGGCGGCTGATCGGTGGTCCGTGGGCGCGGCGGGTCGGGGGTCAGCGGCGTGGCCGGGTCGGGGCCAGCGGCGTGGCGGGTCGGGGGTCAGCGGCGTGGCGGGTCGCGGGCCGGCGGCGCGGGTGGTCGGTGGTCGGCGGGTGTGGCGGCTGGGTGGGTGGTCTCGCGGTGGGCGGGTGTGGGGCGCTGCGGTGGGCGGGTGGTTCGTCTTCGGCGCGGAGGCTCGGGGAGGTTCCGGACTTGGGAGCAAGATGAGCGATATGTGAATCTCGCTACTTGTTGGTGGTATCTCTGGAGTCAGTCCCGGAGGTGACCGCCATGCCCGCGCCCCTGCCCACGAACGAGTTCGATCGTCTTGCTGCTCTCTACGAGTTGAACATTCTGGACTCCGTGCCCGAGAAGGACTTCGACGACATCGCCGCGCTTGCCTCGTCCGTGTGCGGGGTGCCGATGGCGTTGGTCACGCTCATCGACGCCGATCGGCAGTGGTTCAAGGCCCGGGTCGGCACCGACCTCACGGAGACGTCGCGGGAGTTGTCGTTCTGCTCGCACGCGATCCTCGGCAAGGATCTCATGGTCGTTCCCGACACCGTGGAGGATGCGCGGTTCGCCGAGCATCCTGCCGTGCGGGGTGGGCACGGGGTGCGGTTCTACGCCGGGGCGCCGCTGATCACGACCGACGGGTTCGCCCTGGGGACGCTGTGTGTTCTCGACTCGCAGCCGCGGCGGTTGGAGGCCGAGCAGTTGCAGGCGTTGCGGGCGCTGGCCCGTCAGGTCACGTCGCAGCTCGAACTGCGGCGGTACGCCGTCGCCCTGTCGAACACCACCGCGCGGTTGCAGGAGCTCGAGCGGCGAAAGGATGATCTTGCCGGGCTGGTGGGCGGGAGCCTGCGGGCGCCGCTGCGGTTGATGCGGGCCTACCTGGCAGACCTCGGCGAGCACGGGGTGCACGACCCGGAACTGGCCGACCTCGTCGGCCGGGCCACCGCCGCGCACGCGCGGGGCATGATGGACCTGCTCGACCACCTGACCTCGATGGCCGCCGCCGGGCAGGGGCACGACAGCCTGCACATGCGCCAGATCGACCTGACCCGGCTCACCCAGCGGGCGGTCGAGGCCGTGCGGCCCATCGCCGCCACGAAGAAGATCTGGATGCTGAACCACGCCGGCGGGCCGTCGTTGCCGATCATCGCTGATCCCGTACGCCTGGAGCAGGTTCTCATGCAGTTGCTCTTCGCGGCGGTCAAGTACACGCCGCCCGGTGGGCGCGTGCGCGTCGGCACCGAGATCGAATCGGGGCCGACGGTGCGGCTCGACGACATGGACATGCCGGACGGGATGCGTCCCGACCTCTTCCCGCACCTGTACTACGGCACGATCACGCACCCGTCCGCCGTGCCGGGGCCGGATCAGGGGCTGGCCGTCGCGAAGCGGATCCTCGACGCGCACCACGCCACGGTGGCGCTCTCCGACCGGCCCGGCGACGGTACGTCGTTGCACGTGGTCTTCCCCTTCGCGGAACCGGAACCGGCCCGCGCCGACGGCTGACCGGCCGGGCCCGCTCCCGCCCGGCTGCAGTTCGGGCGGGAGCGGGCCTGGTCAGGGGCGATGCCGCGGATCGGGCCCGGCAGTGGCGCTACTTCGATCCGCGGGATGCCTCCTGAGCCCCGCTGAGGAAGACGGGGCCGGTGCCGCCGCCCGGGGGCGAGCCGGCCGACGGGAGGTCTTCGGGCGGCAGGATGCGATCCTGCGGCCCGGACGACTGGGACGGCACCGCGGGCGCGGGCGACGCCGACGACTGCGACGACACCGAAGGCGCGGGCGACGCCGACGACTGCGACGACACCGAAGGATCGGACGGTGCGGAGGGCTCGGACGGTGCGGAGGGCTCGGACGGGGCTGAGGGCTGGGCCGGGACCGGCGGGCGGGCGGTGGCGCGGCCTGCGGCCGGGTGGGTCGACGGCGGGGCCAGGTCGCGGCTCGGGGGCCAGCTGTCGATCACCGGTGCGATGGTCTGCTGGGGCAGGATCGGCGGGTTCTCCGTCGCCGGCACCGACCGGGTCAGGCCCGCGCGGTGGAGCTTGTGCCAGCGCAGGCGGGCTCCGGTCATCGCGGTCATCGCCGATTGGATCAACACCAGATACATGAGCTGCCGGTACGCGAACTGCTGGAGCGGCAGCCGCCACAGCGGGCGCAGCGACTCGCGGTCGAACCGGAACGCCACCGCCGCCGTGAAGAGTTGCAGGGCCAGCATGGTCGACCACGCCGTGACCGTGGCACCGAGTTCCCAGAAGACCAGGCCGTACAGAAGCATGATGTCCACGACCGGGGCGAGCAGCGGCAGCGCCACCCCGAAGAGCGCGAGGAACGGCAGGCCGACCCGGCCGAAACGGCCGGAGTCGCCGGAATCGGTGAGCGCCTTGCGGTGCTTCCACATCGCCTGCATGGTGCCGTAGCTCCACCGGTAACGCTGCCGGTAGAGCTGCTCGAGCGTTGCCGGTGCCTCCGTCCACGCCTTGGCGCGCTCCTCGTAGACGACCCGCCAGCCGGCCCGGCACAGCGCCATCGTGACGTCGGTGTCCTCGGCGAGGGTCTCGTCGCTGATGCCGCCGACCTCGGCCAGGGCCGTACGGCGGAACGCCCCGATCGCCCCCGGGACGGTGGGCATGCAGTTCAGCACCTCGTAGAGCCGGCGGTCGAGGTTGAAGCCGATCACGTACTCGATGTGCTGCCAGGTCGAGACCAGCTTCTCCCGGTTGCCGACCTTGACGTTCCCGGCCACCGCGCCCACCGCCGGGCTGGCGAACGGCTGCACCAGCATGCGGATCGAGTCCGGCTCGAAGATGGTGTCGCCGTCGACCGTGACGATGAGGTCGTGCCGGGCCAGGGCGACACCCGTGTTCAGCGCGTTCGCCTTGCCGCCGTTCGGCACGCGGATCACCCGCACGTTGGGCAGCCCGAGGCGTTCCACGATCGCGGCGGTGCCGTCCGTCGAACCGTCGTCGACGACCACCACCTCGATGTCCGGGTAGTCGCCGCCGGCCAGCGAACGGACGGCCGCCTCGATGCCCTCCTTCTCGTTGTAGGCGGGCACGATCACCGACACCGGGTCGGTCACCGGCGGGCCCCAGCTGAACGTCTTCTTGCGGCGCTGCCGGGCGTGCCGCGTCGCGAGCACGAGAAGCAGCACGGTACGGCCGACCGTGAGCAGACCGACCACGAGGAAGAGGCCGGCGATGACCCACACCAGGCCGTCGGCGAAACGTACGGTCCACAGCAGCGCCGAGCCCCGCCAGCGGTCCGGGGCCTCGGCCGCCGGATTGACCGGGAGCAGCGGCACGACCTGCGCGGACCTCTTCTCCTCCTGCTGCGCGATGGCGAGGTTCATGCCCTCGGTGACGGTCGTGAACGCGTACCCTCGGGCCTTCATCATGGGTATGAAGGTCTTGAGCGCCGCGAGGGTCTGGGAGCGGTCGCCGCCGGCATCGTGGAAGAGGATCACCGCGCCCTCGTCGCCGGGCGGGGTGGCGTTGCGCAGGATCTGCCCCACGCCCGGGCGCTGCCAGTCCTCGCTGTCCAGGTCGTTGACCACGACCAGGTAGCCCTGCTCGCCGGCCTCCTTGACGATCTTCCAGTTGACCTCGTCGATGGCCTGCGGCTTGGACGAGTACGGGAAACGCACCAGGTTCGTGCGTACGCCGGCGGCGCGCGCGATGGCGACCTGGGTCTGCGACAGCTCCAGCGTGCGCCGCCAGGACGCGAGCCGCTGCAGGTTCGGGTGGGTGAACGTGTGCAGGCCCAGCTCGTTGCCCCGGTCGGTGATCCGCTTGGCGAGGTCGGGGTGGCGCGCGACCTCGGAGCCGACCACGAAGAAGGTGCCGTGCGCGTCGTTCTCGTCGAGCAGGTCGAGGATCTTCGGCGTCCAGGTCGGATCGGGGCCGTCGTCGAAGGTCAGGGCGATCGTACGGGCCGGCATCCGGCTCGAGCTCTCCTGGCCGCCGGTGGTGTTGATGATCGGGCCGCCACCGCGGATCGCGGCCGGTACCCCGGCCTGATCCCCGACCTCCGTCTCGACGTGGTCGCCGGTGAACTCCGCGTTGATGTACGCCTGCACGACGAGGATGCCGACGAACAGGCTGATCAGCAGCACGCCGAGCATGACGCGGGGCCGGGGGAGGATGCGGCGGCGGGAGCGGCTTCGGTTGCGGTTGCGGCCGGTTGTCACGCGGAGGCCTCGGGATCGGGGTCGGGTTTCGGAGCGGGGTCGGTGGGGTCGCGGGGGGACGGGTCGGTGGCGGGCGGGGTGCCGCTGCCGGTGCTGTCGCCGGTTGAGCTGCCTCCGGCGTTGCCGCCCGAGCTGCCTCCGGTGCCTCCGGTGCCTCCGCCGCCCGAGCCGCCTGATCCTCCGGAGCCGCCTGATCCGCCGCTCGTGCCGCCGTCGATCGCGGGGCTGTCGCCGCCGGACCCGCCGGACCCGCCGGACCCGCCGCCTGATCCTCCGGAGCCGCCCGACCCGCCGCCTGAGCCGCCTGAGCCGCCTGAGCTGCCGCCTGAGCTGCCGCCGGAGCCGCCGCCTGAGTCGGTGCCGGTGCCGCCGCCGGTGCCTCCGGTGGTTCCGCCGTCCGTGCCGCCGCCGGTGCCGCCCGTGTCCGGCGGGACCGGGTTGATCGGCGTCGTCGGGGTCTCGACGGGTGGGGTGGAGACGGGGGTGGCGGGCTTCGTCGTACCCGATTCGACGGGTTTCGTGGTGGTCGTCGGGGTGGTCGGCCGCCTGGAGGTCGGTCCCGGCGTCGGCGTGCGCGTCGCGCGGGCCGTCGGTGTGGCCGAGCGGGGCAGCACCCGGGACTCGACCGTGTTGTGGGTGGCCGGCGGATTGCGGCGGGGCAGGACCTCGGTCACCGGGCGGGTGCTCGGCACCGCGGTCACCGGCTCCGGGGTGGGGCTGGGCCGGGCCACGACCACGTCCTCGTCGCCGTCTGCGAGGTCGGGCAGGGGCAGGACGGCGCTCGGGCTGACCGGGCCGCCGGCGAGGCTGACGCTGATGAGTCCCCCGTAGACCATGCAGAGGGCACCGAAGCCGTACGCGACCCGCCGCAGCACCCGCCGTCGGCGTCCGGTCTTGTCCACGAAGACCGGCGAGGGCGGCGCGACGACGATCACCTCGGTATCGGGGACCTCGGCGTCGACGGAAAGCTGATTCTCAGGCACCTGCAATGTCACGCGGCGAGCTTAGGAACATCTACGGCGATCTTGTTCGGGGTCACTCCAACAGCTGACCACCGAATGCGGTAGTCGAATCATCCGAATCGGTGAGCGTCGGCGTTTGACCTGATGGCCGCGGTGTGTGCAGGCATCTGGCGGCGGTCGATGACCTGCGGGAAACGGCGCCGCGTCAAAAGGTTACGCGATTTGGCCGACCAATTTTCTGTCGCATTGACGACTGGACCACGGCCCTTATCCGAATGGCATTCGCCAATGGAAAAGTCGCTTAGAAAACGAATATAACGTATGCACCTTTTGTCGCACGAGGACGCGCCGGGAGGTGTGGTGCGCGTGCCTTCGCCGAGATGCCCGGGGAGTGTCGCGAGTCCCGTTCCCCGATGGGCGTCATTTTCCCCGGAAGTTTTCGCCCGGTGGGCGGACCTCAGCCGTTGTGCTGGTCAGCGCCCCGTGGTTAAGCTTCTTGTGCGCGCCCCTATCGCCCGCTTCCCCCGTGGCAGGCGATCGGGGCGTTGCCTATGCCGCCACTGTGTCGCCGTGGCGGCTCTTCTGTTCTCAGCCCCGGCGCCCCGTCAGAATCCCGCGCCGGATGAGACCGGCCCGGACTGGAAGAGCCCGCGGGTGAACGGCGCCGGACCGGCCGTGAGCGAGCACCCGGCCGTGAGCGAGCACCCGGCCGGGAGGCGTCGGCCGGGAGGCGTCGGCCGGGAGGCGTCGGCCGGGAGGCGTCGGCCGGGAGGCTAGATCCAGCGGCTGCCCAGCCACATGCGGGCCGACCAGTCGTCGTACGGGATGAGTTGGCCCACGAAGATCGGGTGGAAGTAGGCGAAGCAGAGGGCGACCAGGAGCACGTAGACCCCGGCCACGATGGTGCCTATCAGTTGCCGGTCCGTGCGCCGCTCGCCGGCCGCGACGCCCCCGGGTGGGGTCATGATGGCGCCCAGGGTGTAGACCACCGCCAGGATCAGGAACGGCAGCGCCGGCAGCGCGTAGAAGGAGAACATGGTGCGGCCGTCGGCCACCGCGAAGTAGAACCAGGGGAGCAGGCCCGCGACCACGCCCGTACCGATGGCGAGGGCCCGCCAGTCGCGGCGGGCGATGCCGAACCAGACCAGCGCGGCCAGCGCCGGGAGGAACGACCACCAGAGCAGGGGCGTACCCAGGAGCAGGATCTCCGCCGCGCAGCTGGGCGCGCCGCAGTTGCCGTTGCTCTTCCAGGAGAAGGCGACCGGCCGGCCGAGCAGCAACCATTGCCACGGCCAGGACTGGTACGGGTGCCGGTCCGTCAGCCCGCTGTGGAACGTGTACGCCTCGTAGTGGTAGTGCATGAGGTTGAGCAGCGCACCCAGGACCGGTGGCTCGTCCATCCCGTTGGCCTGCCGGTAGTGCCGGAAGTAGCCGGTGTTGGTGACGAACCAGCCGGTCCAGGTGGCCAGGTAGATGACGACCGTGAGGACGAAGCTGAGGATCAGGTAGCCGAGGCCGCCGAAGATGCCCCGGAGCACCGCATGGTCTGCCCCGGCCGAGCGGCGGGCCTGCACCCGCCACACGATCACGAGCAGGGCGAAGAACGGGGCGAAGAACAGGGCGCTCCACTTGACGCCGCAGGCCAGCCCGAAGGTTATGCCGGCGACCATCAGCCACCACGGGAAGATCAGCGGCGGGTTGCGCGGACCCGCGGGGTCGTAGCCGTTCTCCAGGGCACGGAGCCAGCGCCGGCGGTAGTGGTCACGGTCGAGCAGCAGCGACGCGAAGGTCATCAGGATGAACAGGCCGAGGAAGATGTCGAGCAGGGAGGTGCGGGAGAGCACGAGCTGGAAGCCGTCGAGGGTCATCAGCAGGCCCGCCGCGCCGGCCAGCACGATCGAGTGGAACAGCCGGTAGGCGACGCGGATCAGCACCAGGATCATCAGCGTGCCGGCGATCGCGGCGGGGAAGCGCCAGCCCAGCTCGTTGTTACCGAACGCCTTCTCGCCGAGCGCGATCAGCCACTTGCCGAGCGGTGGATGCACCACGTACGCCGGGCCGTTGACCTTCTCGTCCCACTCGACGCCGTGCTGGAGCATGTCCCAGGCGTCGGTCGGGTAGTAGACCTCGTCGAAAATGTACCCCTTCGGGCGGTCGACCCCGACCAGCCGGAGCACCGCCGCGATGCTCACGATGAGCGCCGTGACCAGCCACGAGTACGGGTTGAGCCAGTTGTCGAGCGTCGCCAACCGGCGCCGCACGGCATCGGGAGCGCCGCGTACGCCCTGGTTGGCGCCTTCGCCCGGCTCGTCCGCGGGCGGCGGGCTCGGGGCGTCTGTCTCCGCTGTCGCCGAAGTCACCCCGCGATCGTAGGCTGCCCGTCCAGTACCCAGTGCCTGGAGGCGGTCACGGACGGCACCCGGTGTGGCGGAGGAGCGGACACGACCGGCGACCTGCGGGGTCGCGGCGGGCCGGAGGGTGATGGTGGGCCGGCCCACGACGGGGATCGGCAGGGCTCGCGGATGAGCCCGGACCGCGGTGGACCTGGACCGCGGTGGACCGGAGGTCGGGGTGGGCCTGGACCGCGGGGCCTGGACCGCGGTGGACCGGGGCCGGGGTGGGCCGGGGCCGCGGCGGGCCGGCGGGGTGCGGCGGTGGGTGGTGCCTGGGGGTGGCCGGGCGGGGCGGGTGTGATGGACTCGGGGCGTGGACGAGAACGGGACCGGTCGGGTCGTGCTGGTCGGGGCGCCGCTCGGCAATGTCGGGGACGCCTCCGTGCGGCTGCGGGAGGTCCTGGCCGGTGCCGATGTCGTGGCCGCCGAGGACACGCGGCGGCTCACGCGGCTGGCGCGGGACCTGGGCATCACCGTGGGCGGCCGGATCGTGTCGTACTTCGAGGGCAATGAGGAGCGGCGTACGCCGGATCTGGTAGAGGCCCTGCGCGGCGGTGCGGTGGTCGCGGTTGTGACCGACGGGGGCATGCCCAGCGTGTCCGACCCGGGGTATCGGCTGGTCCGCGCGGCGCTCGACGCCGGCTTTCCGGTGACGGCGGCGCCCGGGCCCAGCGCCGTGACGACCGCGTTGGCCCTCTCCGGGTTGCCCAGCGACCGGTTCTGCTTCGAGGGCTTCCTGCCGCGTTCCGGTTCGGGCCGGCGGTCGCGGCTGCGGGAGCTCGCCGCCGAGCCGCGCACGCTGGTGTTCTTCGAGGCGCCGCACCGGATCACCGGGATGCTCGAGGACCTGGCCGGGGTGTTCGGGACCGAGCGGGACGCCGCGGTGTGCCGGGAGCTGACGAAGACGTACGAGGAGATCCGCCGGGGGCCGCTCGGCGAGCTGGCCGCCTGGTCCGCCGAGGCCGGGCCGCGCGGGGAGATCACCGTCGTGGTCGCCGGTGCGCCGTCCGGGCCGGCCGAGCGGCCCGCCGATGCGGACCTGCGGGCGGCGGTCGCCGAGCGCGAGGCCGCCGGCGTCACGCGGCGGGACGCCATCCAGGCGGTGGCCGACGCGTACGGGCTGCGCAAACGCGAGGTCTACGAGCTCGTGCACGCCACCGGATAGGCCGCCGCGCTCGATGAACGCCGGCCGGCTCGGGCCCGCGGGGTTGCGCGGCGCTCAGTAGGCGGCGGCGAGGAAGCCGGCCAGGAGGGCGAGCGGGCCGGCCAGGCTGATCAGCAGCGCGGTGCGGCGGGCCCGGGGCGTCTCCAGCCGCCTGGCGCCGGTGAGGCCGGCGATGCCCAGCCCGCACAGCGCCACCAGCACGAAGCCGAGTGACCAGCGCAGGTGCACCAGCAGGCCGGTCTCCCCGGCGTACGCCTGCCTGCTGTCCAGGCTCACCATGCGGGCCGCGGCGCTGGAGCCGGGGGCCCGGACGGCCGGGTCGATGCCCATCAGGGCGACCGGGCGCACGATGGCGGCGCCGTCGGCGGTGGCGAACTGGCCGGTGCAGCGCTGGGTGACGCCCGCGCCGGTGCAGCGGGCGACCGTTGCGGTGCCCTCGTGGCCGTGGCCCACCGCGAGCCAGAACGGCTCGGCGCTGACCCAGGAGAAGAACATGGCCACCAGGGCGAGGGCGAGCAGGGCCAGGAGTCCGGTGCCCGGGCGGCGGGGTTCGCGGGTACGGGGCCGCCGCGGCCGGGCGGGGCGGGCCGGGCGTTCCGCGGGCTCGGGGGCGGCAGCGTCGTCCTGCCGCTGCCAGAACGGGGACGTTTCGAGCAGGGCGGACGTTCGCTCCGCGCGTACCCGGTCCTGGATCTGCCGGTCGGCGCGGGCCGGGTCGTGCCGCGGCCGGCCCGCCGGGGCCTGACCCGGCACAGCCGTGCGGTCCAGCGCGACGGTCGGCCGGTTCCGCTCGGCGTCCGCAAAGACCGCGTGGCGCTCGGCCCCCGGAAGGACCGCGGCCTCCGGAAGGGCCGCGGGTCCCGGCAAAGCCGCGGGCTCGGGGAGGGCCGCGGGCTCGGGGAGGGCCGCGGGTTCCGGGAGGGCCGCGGGTTCCGGGAGGGCCGCGGGTTCCGGGAGGACCATGACGTCGGGAGCGGCCGCGGCCGCCGCCTGGATCTCGTCGGCGGGCAGCGCGGCGAGCACGTCCATGATCGTGGCTTCCTCGGTGACGCCGGGGCGTGGCTCGCCCGGGCCGGCCGGCTCCTCCGCGGTGCGCCGTGTTTCCCCAGGCTGCGGCGAGTCTCCGGTCATGGGTCCCATTGGACTACGGCGCTCGCCCTGGTTCCGGGACATGACGGGCGTGTCGGCACAAAAAGGGCTGATGCCCGTCGGCTCGCGGGCCCGGCCCGGCAGTCACTACGCTTGGTCGTCATGAGTCACGTTCTCGCCGCGGTCGCCTGGCCCTACGCCAACGGCCCGCGCCACATCGGTCATGTCTCCGGCTTCGGGGTGCCCTCCGACGTGTTCAGCCGGTACATGCGGATGGCCGGACACGACGTGCTCATGGTCTCGGGCACCGACGAGCACGGCACGCCGATCCAGGTGCAGGCCGACGCCGACGGGGTCACGCCCCGTGAGCTCGCCGACCGCTACAACCGGGTCATCGTCGAGGACCTGCACGGCCTCGGGCTGTCGTACGACCTGTTCACCCGCACGACGACGCGCAACCACTACGCGGTCGTGCAGGAGCTGTTCACGGGCCTGCACGAGAACGGCTACATCGTCGCGAAGACCACGCTGGGCGCGATCTCCCCGTCGACCGGGCGCACCCTGCCCGACCGCTACATCGAGGGCACGTGCCCGATCTGCGGCTACGAGAGCGCCCGCGGCGACCAGTGCGACAACTGCGGCAACCAGCTCGACCCCGAGCAGCTGATCAACCCGCGTTCCCGGATCAACGGGGAGACCCCGGAGTTCGTCGAGACCGAGCACTTCTTCCTCGACCTGCCGGCCTTCGCCGAGGCGCTGGGCAAGTGGCTGGACGCGCGCGAGGGCTGGCGTCCCAACGTGCTCAAGTTCTCCAGGAACCTGCTCGAGGACCTGCAACCCCGGGCGATCACGCGGGATCTGGAGTGGGGCGTACCGATCCCGCTGGACGGCTGGCGCGACCGGTCCGACAAGCGCATCTACGTCTGGTTCGACGCGGTCATCGGCTACCTGTCGGCCTCCATCGAGTGGGCCCGCCGCTCGGGCGACCCGGACGCCTGGCGCCGCTGGTGGCAGGACGAGGCGCTCGGCTACTACTTCATGGGCAAGGACAACATCGTCTTCCACTCGGTGATCTGGCCGTCGCTGCTGCTCGGCTACTCGGGCGAGGGCGACAAGGGCGGCACGCCGGGTTCGCTGGGCGCGCTCAACCTGCCCACCGAGGTCGTCTCGAGCGAGTACCTGACGATGGAGGGCCGCAAGTTCTCGTCGTCGCGCAAGGTCGTCATCTACGTCCGGGACTTCCTCGAGCGCTACGACGCCGACGCCCTGCGCTACTTCATCGCGGCGGCCGGGCCGGAGTCCAACGACACCGACTTCACCTGGGCGGAGTTCGTCCGGCGCAACAACGACGAACTCGTCGCCGGCTGGGGCAACCTGGTCAACCGGTCGATCTCGATGGCGGCCAAGAACTTCGGCGCGATCCCCGAGGCCGGCGAGCTGACCGACGACGACCGGGCGCTGCTGGAGGCGGCCCGCGCGGGCTTCGCCACCGTCGGCGACCTGATCGGCCGGCACCGCCAGAAGGCGGCGATCGGCGAGGCGATGCGAGTGGTCGCCGAGGCGAACAAGTATCTCTCCGACCAGGCGCCCTGGAAGCTGAAGGACGAGGCGTCCAAGCCGCGGATGGGCACGATCCTGCACGTCGCCCTCCAGGTCGTCAGCGACGCCAACACGCTGCTGACCCCCTTCCTGCCGCACTCGGCGCAGAAGGTGCACGAGCTGCTCGGCGGCACCGGGGTGCACGCGCCGATGCCGTCCATCGTGGAGGTCGAGGATCTCGACGGCGGCCCGGCCTATCCGGTGCTGACCGGCGACTATTCGGCCGGAGCCCGGTGGGAGTCGGTGCCGCTGGTGGCCGGGACGCCGCTGGCCGCCCCGAAGCCGGTCTTCCGCAAGCTCGACCCGTCGGTGGTCGAGGAGGAGTTGGAGCGGCTCGGTTCCTGACCGTACGGACGACCTATATGGATTGATCGGCGTAGCTCCCATCGGGTACCTTCAGCGCCGACCACGGGGGAAACGCTTGCGTTTCATCGGTACGGTCCCGTTCCATCGGAACGGGGCCGTGCCGTGTCGTCATGTCTCCTCTCGTCAAGGTCATCCCCTCGAAGAGGAGTTTCCTTGAACGTTCGTCTGTCCCGCCCGCTGCTGGCAGTAGCCGTCAGCGGTGCGCTGCTGGCGGGCGGCGCCCTCGGCGCCTCACCCGCCTTCGCCTCCGACCCGCGTGACTCGACCGCCGCGGCCCACGCCGCGCTCGGCGACGAGCCGGCCGGCGACGACCCGTCCACGCCGCCGGTCGTCGAGCCGACGACGCCGGAACCGTCCGGCGAGCCGTCCGAGCCGCCCGCCTCCGAGGACCCGGCGCCGGACCCGACCGAGCCGACCACGCCGGCCCCGGATCCGACCACGGAACCGACCACCGACCCGTCCGCGCCGACGCCGGACCCCGACCCGACCACGCCGGACCCCGGCCCGGTCTCGCCGTCGCCGTCGCCGGACCCCCTCGACGTGACCGCGCCGGTGGGCCGCTTCTCGCTGAGCGCGACCTCGCTCTGGATCGGCCAGCGGGTCACCCTGACCCAGGGCGCGATCAGCGACGACACCAGCGGCCCCGACCAGATCAGCCGCGTCGTCAGCTGGGGCGACGGCACGTCCAGCACGCTGTACGCGGGCCAGGCGCCGGTCAAGAAGCAGTACACGAGGAACGGCCGCTACACGATCACGGTGACCCTCCGGGACGCGGCCGGCAACACCGGCAAGGCCGCCGCGAGCTCGAACACGGTCAGCGTGACGACTCCCGGCAAGTTCAAGCTGGACAAGTACAGCGTGTGGCCGGGCCAGACGTTCAAGTTCACCATCAGCAACGTCCCGGCCGGCACCACCAAGATCTGGCTGAACACGGGTGACGGCTACAACGGCGCCGTCTCCGGCCGGAACCAGTCGGTCACCGGCGTCTACTACCACCACAAGAACGGTGGGCTGGTCCGGGGCAAGGTCACCATCCGGGCCACCTTCTACAACAAGAACGGTGCCTCGTCCTCGTTCTACGCCGCCCAGCTGACGGTCAAGAAGGACTCCTGGAAGCCGACCCTCAAGGTCAAGAAGCCGAGCAAGGCCAACCGGCTCAAGTCCTGGAAGTACGCCACCGGCACGGTCAAGGACAAGGGCGCGGGCGTGCCGTACGTCTTCGTGTGGGCCACCCGGATCAACGGCAACGCGGTGTACTGCTTCACCCCGCGCAAGACGTGGAAGCGGGTGTACTCCGAGGAGGAGTACAACAACTGCGCGCCCGTCGCGGTGAAGCCGAGCAAGGGCAAGTGGTCGCTGCGGCTGAAGGGCCTCAAGAAGGGCACCCTCTACATCGACGCGAGGGCGTTCGACTGGGGCGACAACGGCAGCAAGTGGGCCTCGGTCTCGTCGAAGATCACCCGTAGCTGACGGAAGCTGTGCGTGACGGGGGCTCGGTGCGATGCGCCGGGCCCCGCGTCGTCGTCAGATCTGGTACCGCAGCTCCGCGATGTGGTGGTCGGTGAGTTCGCGTACGGGCGCCCACACCTCGTACACCCCGCGTTCGTAACAGCGCGCCCCCACGGCGGAGACCGCGTCGGCGTCGGGGCGTACCAGCCGGAGGCGGGCCCAGCTCTCGTCGCGTTGCAGCACCCAGGTCGGGACGTTGCGCCACAGCGCCTGCTCGGCGCGGCGGGACAGGGACTGCACGGCGTAGCGGGCCGCCCGGGTCAGCGCGCGTACCCGGAAATCCTCGGGCGGATCGGCCACCGCCTGGTACTCGTTCTCGTTGATCCGGCCGACCAGGCGCGAGGAGCCGGCGTCGGTGCAGGGCACGTACTCGCGGTCCGGGCTGACCCCCGGCACCCCCTCGAGCAGGTGCCGCCAGCGCGGCCCGGCCAGGCGCAGCCACCCGTGCTGCTCGGGCTGGTACGTGTACAGCACCACCTCGTCGCCGGTGCCGGGATAGGCGAGCAGCTGGGCGTTCGCCGGCATCGGCAGGTCGGCGAAGTCCGCGGTGACGAACTCCGGGATCAGGTCGTCGGTGCTCGGCGTGAAGCCGGTGCCCAGCACCATCGCGCCGATCCGGGAGTGGGCCGGCAGGGCGGACAGTCCGGACTGGACGGCGCCCATCGGGATCTCGAAGTCGAGCGGGTCGGTGGCCCGCCAGCGCAGGGCGTACGCGACCGCGTCGTCCCCGGCGCCGTCGGTGCGCAGCACGGCGAGTTCCGCCGGCGTCCGGAGGTGGGCGATGTCGCAGGCGCGGTAGCAGAAGCCGTACGGAAGCCAGCCGGCCAGATGACCCGCGAGCTGGGCCGCGGAGAGCACCTTGATCATGCGGGTGCCGCGCCGCACGGCGGCCGTGGCCCGGATGCTGTGCAGCGCGGCGTCCTGCCGGTGCCCGGCGGACTGGCTCATCGCCTGGACCTGGGCCCAGGAGAGGTCGCGCCGCAACGGCGCCATCAGCGGCGGCTCGAGGGGGTCGGCGGCGACGGCGGCTTCCTCACCGATCACGGTCACGCGCAGCAACCTAGGCGTCGCAGGTGGATACCGGATGAACGGCGGGTTACCCGGACCTCTGGTGAAAGAAGTCTCACCCCGGCGATGTGTGATGCTGGACGGCGATGAACACGCAACCGTCCGAGTCCCGCAAGCAGCGCTCCGCCCGCCGCGCCGGCGAGTTCCCGCCCGCGCCCGAGCCGCTCGCCGTGCCGGTCTTCGACAGCCACACCCACCTCGACATCACCGTCCACGAGACGGGCGTGCCCGGCGGTGGCACCGGGGATCCGGTCGAGGCGCTGATCGCGGCCGCCGCCAAGTCCGGTGTGGACCGCGTCGTGCAGGTGGGTGTCGACGTGGCGTCCTCCCGCTGGGGTGCCGAGCTGGCCGCGCGACACCCGTCGGTGCTGGCGACGGCGGCGCTGCACCCCAACGAGGCGCCGGTCGTCGCGGATCTCGACGAGGCGCTGCGCGAGATCGAGACTTTGGCCGCCGAGCCGCGGGTGCGCGGCCTGGGCGAGACAGGCCTGGACACCTTCCGTACGGGCGAAGCCGGCCGCCCCGCGCAGGAACGCAGCTTCCGCACGCACATCGCCATCGCCAAGCGGTACGCCAAACCCCTCGTGATCCACGATCGTGACGCGCACAGCGACGTGCTGCGCATCCTCGACGAGGAGGGCGCGCCGGACGTCGTGGTGCTGCACTGCTTCTCGGGGGACGCGGAGTTCGCGGCCGAGTGCGTACGCCGGGGCTATCTGCTCAGCTTCGCGGGCACCGTGACGTTCGCCAACGCCGGGCGGCTGCGGGAGGCCGCCGCGCTCACGCCGGCGGAGCAGATGCTGGTGGAGACGGACGCGCCGTACCTGACGCCGGTGCCGTACCGGGGGCGGCCCAACGCCTCCTATCTGATCCCGGTGACCGTGCGGGCGCTGGCCGAGGTGACGGGCCGGGATCTCGACACGCTGTGCGCGGCCATCTCCGCCAACGGCGACCGCGTGTTCGGTCCCTGGCACTGAGGACGCCGGCGGTCCCGTTAGCCGAGGGGGTACGCGGCGCAGTCCAGGCGTTCGCCGAGGCCGCCGAGGAGCTTGGCGAACGCCGTCGGGGCGGCGTTGAGCGGGCCGCGGGACACGAAGCGGACCGCCCAGCGGTGTCCCGCCGCGATGTTGAAGACGCGGTGGACGACCAGCGATCCGCGCTCGTCGGGCTCGACGCTCGTGACCCCGCGATACCACCACTCGCCCTGCTGGGCGATCGAGCGGGCGAGCCGGTCGATCGTCACGGTGATGGTGCTGCCGTCCTTCGTGACGGTGAACTCGTCGCCCTTCGCCGGCTTGGCCGCGCCGGTCGCCGCGATCGGTGACCGCCCGCCGGGCCGCGCGTCGAGCAGCACCGCGGCCACCTCGTCGGGTGACGCCTCGACCACGCCCCGCAGCTCGAGCAGCTCCGTCATGCCCCTCGTTGTACTCCCTCGGCGCACCTTGCCGCTGCCCCGTCACCGAGCGTCATGCGATCGGCGCTATCCCGGCCGGTCGGCGCGCCTCGTCGCGGCGCCATCACCCACCGTCACGCGATCGACGGGGCAGGTCGCCGTCCAGCGCGGGCGCCCGCGGCAAGCGCCGTAGGCTGTGGCCTCATGGCTGACGCACTGCTCGGCCCGGCGGAGATCCGGGAGCTCGCCGCGCGCCTCGGGGTCGCGCCGACGAAGAAGCTCGGCCAGAACTTCGTGCACGACCCGAACACCGTGCGGCGCATCGTCGCGGCGGCCGGGCTGACCGGCGACGACGTCGTGCTGGAGGTCGGCCCGGGGCTCGGGTCGCTCACGCTGGGCCTGCTCGGTGCCGCCGCCCACGTGCACGCGGTCGAGATCGATCCGGTGCTGGCCGCCGCCCTGCCCACCACCGTCGCGGAGCGGGCCGACGCCGGGAAGCTCACCGTGCACCCCGCCGACGCGTTGCGGGTCACCGCCGGGGCGTTCTCGCCCGCGCCGAGCATGCTGGTGGCGAACCTGCCGTACAACGTCGCCGTGCCGGTCGTGCTGCACCTGCTCGCCGTCCTGCCCACGCTGCGGGGCGGGCTGGTCATGGTGCAGAAGGAGGTGGCGGACCGGCTCGTCGCGGGGCCCGGCTCGAAGGTGTACGGCGTCCCGTCGGTCAAGCTCGCCTGGTACGCGAGCGCTCGCGCCGCTGGTCGCGTACCCCCGGCGGTCTTCTGGCCGGTGCCCAACGTCGACTCGGGCCTGGTCGCGTTCTCCCGCCGGGAGCAGGGGTTCGACGTGCCGCGCGCGGCGGTGTTCGACGTGGTCGACGCCGCGTTCGCGCAGCGGCGCAAGACGTTGCGGGCGGCGCTGGCCGGCTGGGCCGGTGGGGCCGGCCGGGCCGAGGAGGTGCTGGTGGCCGCGGGCGTCAACCCCCAGGCCCGGGGGGAGTCGCTGACGGTGGGCGAGTTCGCCGCGGTCGCGGCTGCCGCGAGCTCGCTGGGGTACGGCGGTAAGCTCAGCGCGACCGGCCGGCGGCACGAGGATGGGAATTCATGACCCGGGACATCGCTCCGTGACGGAGGCGTGGGGGCCGGACGACGACAAGCCGCGCCCCTTCCCCGGCCCGGTGCGCGTGCGCGTGCCCGCCAAGATCAATCTGCATCTCGGCGTGGGTCCGCTGCGCGCCGACGGCTTCCACGAGCTGAGCACCGTCTACCACGCGATCAGCCTGTTCGACGAGCTCACCGCGCGCCGGGGCGACACCCTCGCCCTGACCATGGAGGGTGAGGGCGCCGGCGAGCTGGAGCTGGACGAGAGCAATCTGATCATCCGGGCCGCGCGGGCGCTGGCCCGCCGGGCGCGCGTCCCCGCCCACGCCCGGCTGCACCTGCGCAAGACCATCCCGCTGGCCGGCGGGCTGGCCGGGGGCAGCGCCGACGCCGCGGCCGCCCTGCTCGCCTGCGACCTGCTGTGGGGCACCGGCTTCAGCAAGGACGAGCTCGCCGAGATCGGTGCCGAGCTGGGCTCCGACGTGCCGTTCCTGCTGTACGGCGGCACCGCGCTGGGCACCGGCCACGGCGAGGCGGTCAGCCCGATCCTGGCCCGGCCGACGACCTGGCACTGGGTGGTCGCGATCGCCGACGGCGGCCTGTCCACCCCGGCGGTCTACCGGGAGCTCGACCGGCTGCGGGACGGCCCGTGGCCGCCGGCCGCGCTGGAGAGCCCGGACGAGCTGATGGGCGCGCTGCGCCAGCGCAAGCCCGAGGTGCTGGGCGCGGCCCTCGCCAACGACCTCCAGCCGGCCGCCCTGTCGCTGCGCCCGGCGCTCGCCGACGTGCTCAAGGCGGGCTACGACGCGGGCGCGGTCACGGGCATCGTCTCCGGCTCCGGGCCGACGTGCGTGTTCCTCGCCACCGACGGCCCGCACGCCGAGCAGGTGGCATCCCGCCTGGCCGCGGCCGGTGTGTGCCGGACGGTGGTGGCCGCCCGCGGGCCGATGCCGGGCGCCCGCGCGGTCTGACCCGGGGCCCCTCGCTCCGGCACTTGTCGCGCGTCAAGGTAGGCTTGACGGCATCGTGGCCAACATCGTCAATCTGGACCGGGTCAACAAGGGTTACGGCGCCGCCGGTCAGCTGCTCACCGACGTCTCCCTCGGGCTGGACGACGACGCCCGGGTGGGCATCGTCGGCCTCAACGGCGCCGGGAAGTCGACCCTGTTGCGGATGCTCGCCAAGGTCGAGGAACCCGACTCCGGCCGGGTCACCCACCGCCGTGACCTGCGGGTCGCCGCCCTTCCGCAGAACCTGACCCTCGCCGCCGAGGCGACCGTGCGCGACGTCGTGCTCGGCACCGCCTGGCTGGCCGAGGGCATGGGCGCCGAGCACGAGTGGGCCGGCGACGCCGGGGTCCGCGAGATCCTCGACGGGCTCGGCATGGGCTACCTCGGCCTGGAGACCCCGGTCGGACCGATGTCCGGCGGGGAGCGCCGCCGGGTCGCCCTCGCGGCGCTGCTCGTCCGCGAGTCCGATCTGCTGATCCTCGACGAGCCCACCAACCATCTCGACGTCGCCGGGGTCGACTGGCTCGCCCGCTACCTCCTCGGCCGCCGGGGTGCGCTGGTGGTCGTCACGCACGACCGCTGGTTCCTCGACGCGGTGTGCACCGCGACGTGGGAGGTCGTCGACGAGCAGGTTCAGGCGTACGAGGGCGGTTATGCGGCCTGGACCCTCGCCCGCGCGGAACGTCAGCGCGTCGCGGCGGCCGTCGAGGCCCGCCGGCAGAACCTGCTCCGCAAGGAGATCGCCTGGCTGCGGCGCGGGCCGCCGGCGCGGACGTCGAAGCCGCAGTTCCGCATCGACGCGGCCAACGCCCTCATCGCCGACGTGCCGCCGGTGCGCGACAAGGTGAGCCTCCAGCGCCTGGCCACCACCCGGCTGGGCAAGCAGGTGTACGACCTGGAGGGCGTCCGCCTCCAGGCCGGGCCCAAGACGATCTTCCCGGAGCTGACCTGGCAGGTGGGGCCCGGCGACCGGATCGCGATCCTGGGTGCCAACGGCGCGGGCAAGACCACCCTGCTGCGCCTGCTCGCCGGGGTCACCGAGCCGGACGGCGGGCGCCTGGTGACCGGCTCGACCGTGCGGCCCGCGTTCCTGTCCCAGGAGCTGCGCGAGCTGCCGGGGCACCTGCGCCTGCTGGAGGCCGTCGAGGAGGTGGCCAAGCGGGTCAAGCTCGGCGACCGGGAGCTGTCGGCGGGCCAGCTCGCCGAGGTCTTCGGCTTCACCGACAAGCGCATCTGGACCCCGGTGGGCGACCTCTCCGGTGGTGAGCGGCGCCGGCTGCAGCTGCTGCGCCTGCTCGCGACGGAGCCCAACGTGCTGCTGCTCGACGAGCCGACCAACGACCTGGACACCGACACCCTCGCCTCGCTGGAGGACCTGCTCGACTCCTGGCCGGGGACGATGGTGGTGGCCAGCCACGACCGCTACCTGGTCGAGCGCGTGACCGACACCGCGTACGGGATGTTCGGCGACGGCCGGCTGGTGCACCTGCCGGGCGGCATCGACGAATACCTCGCGCGGCTGGCCGGCAGCCCGGCGAACGTCCCGGTGGCGACCGCGCCGGGCCTGGAGCCGGTGCCGGGCGCCGCGATGCCGGCGGGCGGCGGCATGTCGGCGGCCGAGCTGCGGACCGCGAAGAAGGACCTGAACCGGCTCGAACGGCAGCTCGCCAAGCTGGAGGACCGGATCGCGAAGATCAACGAGGGGCTGGCCGAGCACGGCAGCGACTACGACAAGATCATGGAGCTGGACGCTCAGCTCAAGGCCGCTCAGGCGGAACGGAGCCAGGTCGAGGAGGCCTGGCTGGAGCTCGCGGAGCAGGTCGGAGACGCTTGATCCGGGGGTGCTCCTGCGCCCGCTAGCGTGATGCGCGAGAATCCTCGTGACACATACCGACGTTGGAGACGGACACCATGGCGCACAATCCGGTCAACCACCCGCTGCGGCCGATCTACCGCGCCCTGGGCGCGCTGACCGGGGCCTACTTCGTCGTCTTCGGCATCCTCGGGGTCATCCTCACCTCCGGCGACGGCCTGTTCGGCAACGGCGGCGACCGGGTGCTCGGCCAGGACACCAACCTGTTCTGGTCGATCGTGTCGGTGCTGATCGGCGCCATCGTGCTGCTCGCCACGGTCATCGGGCGCAACTCCGACGTCGAGGTGGACAAGTACTTCGGCTGGGGCCTGCTGGTCGTCGGCAGCTACGAGCTCGCGGTGATCCGCACGGATGCCAACTTCCTGGACTTCAGCATCTCCACCGTCGTGGTCACGTACCTGCTGGGCCTGGTGCTGATCATGGCCGGGCTCTACAGCAAGGTCGCGCCCGAGCCGGAGGCCGGCGAGCCGCGCCAGGCCCGTGAGGCGCAGAACGCCTGATCCCCGTCGAGGTCGGTCAGCGGGTCCTGCGGGTCAGCAGGGCCGGCTTCTTCTCCAGATGGGACAGGCCGTTCCAGGCCAGGTTCACCAGGTGCGCGGCCACCATCTCCTTCTTCGGCTTGCGCGCCTCCGGCCACCACTGGCCGACCAGCGCCACCATGCCCACCAGCGCCTGTGAGTAGAGCTCGGCGAACTTGGGGTCGAGGCCGCGCGTCCTGAACTCGGCGCCGAGGATGTGCTCGACCTGGTGCGCCACGTCGTTCATCACGCTGGAGAAGTTGCCCGCCGGCTGCAGGGCGGGGGACTCGCGGACCAGCACCCGGAAGCCGTGCGGCTCCTCCTCGATGTAGTCGAGCAGGGCGAGCGCCGCCTGTTCGAGCAACTCGCGGGGGTGCCCTGCGGTCAGGGCCGCGGCGATGCGGTCCAGCAGGGCGCGCACCTCCCGGTCGACGACCACCGCGTAGAGGCCCTCCTTGCCGCCGAAGTGCTCGTAGACGACGGGCTTCGAGACCTTCGCGCGGGAGGCGACCTCCTCCACCGAGGTGGCGTCGAAACCGCGCTCCGCGAAGAGCTGCCGGCCGGTGGCGATGAGCTGCTCGCGCCGCTGTGCCGCGGACATGCGGACCCGGGACGAGGCCGGCGCCGCCCCGGCCCGGCCCGGCGCCGCGGCCGTCCGCGGGTGGCGCCCCCGTGGCTCGTTGCTGGTCTCGTTCTGCTCGGTCACCCGGCCATCCTGCCAGCCCGGCCCCCTTGCCCGGGTGCCTTAACGCACACTTCACATCGGACATCGGCCACCGTTACTCCGTAACCGTGTAAAGGCCGCGGAACGGTCCGGTTGCCGTTTGCGCAAAGAACCTGATCGGAATACCCGGAAGTCCTACTGACCTGGCCTGATATACCGGGCGGTCGCGCCGGAAAGGTGCACCGAGGACGAAAAATTCTGCACCTTTTCCATCGAGATGGTGTAACGGCTTTGTAATGAGGGATCGATAACGTCCGCTACGAGCAGCATTCATGTATCGACATTTTTCTCTCCTCCCTTGACTTGCCCGCCTGTGCCACCGTGTCCGTTCCACGAGGCTGGAGTCCGATGAAGACAGTGCGACAGACGACGTCACTGGTGCTCGCCGTCAGCGGCGGTGCCGGGCTGGAAGCAAGCCCCCACCAGGTCGCCGCGGCCGCCCGGGCCGGCGGCGTGGGCGTCCTCGACCTGGGCGCGGGAGACGCGTGGAGCCTGCGGGTGCTGGCCCGCGCCGCCCGCCGCGCCGGCTCCGGACTGGGTGTCCGCGTCACCGCCGCCTGCACCGCCACCCCCGCCGACCTCGAGCGGGTCGCCGGCACGGCGGTCGAGCTCGTGATCGTCACCGCCGACTCGGGCTGGGACGTCGCCGAGCTGGCCGCCCGGCACCGCGTCCTCGTGGAGGTCGCCTCGCTCGCCGAGGCCCACGCGGCCGTGGAAGCCGGCGCGCACGGGCTGGTCGCCCGCGGAATGGAGTCCGGCGGCCGGGTCAGCGAGCTCAGCTCGTTCGTTCTCCTCCAGCAGCTCGTCGGCGTCGGCGTGCCGGTCTGGGCGGCCGGCGGCATCGGCCCGCACACCGCGGCGGCCTGTGTGGTCGGCGGCGCGGCGGGCGTCCTGCTCGACACCCAGCTGCTGCTGCTCTCGGAGTCCACATTGCCCGATCGGGCACAGGCCCTGATCCGCCGGATGGACGGCACCGAGACCGTGCTCCGCGACGGCATGCGGGGCCTCGACTGCGACGGCGTCCTGCTCCCGGTCGGCCAGGACGGCTGGCTGGCGGCCGACTTCGCGAAGCGGTACGCCGACACCGCCACCGCCGTACGCGGCATCCGCGACGCGGTCCTCGACGCCCTCGGGGACCCGGACGCCGGCGAGGCACTGCGGCCGGGTGCGCCGCTGGCCCGTACGCTCGGCGTCGAGCTTCCCGTGGCCCAGGGCCCGATGACCCGGGTGAGCGACGTCGCCGGGTTCGCCGGCTCCGTGGCCGACGGCGGAGCCCTGCCCTTCATCGCGCTCGCCCTCGCCAACGCCGAGCAGACCCGCCGGATGCTCACCGAGGCCGCCGCCACGCTCGGCGACCGGCCCTGGGGCGTCGGCGTGCTGGGCTTCGCCCCGGAACAGCTGCGTGCGGCGCAGATCGAGGTCATCCGGGAGATCCGGCCCGCGGTGGCGATCATCGCCGGCGGCCGTCCCGCCCAGGCCAAGGGGCTCGAGGCCGACGGCATCAGCTCGTTCCTGCACGTGCCGTCGCCCGGGTTGCTGCGGCAGTTCCTCCAGGCCGGCTCCCGCAAGTTCATCTTCGAGGGCGCCGAGTGCGGCGGCCACGTCGGGCCGCGGGCCAGCTTCCCGCTGTGGGAGGCGCAACTCGGCGTGCTGACCGAGTTCCTCGCCGGCCGCCCCGAGGAGACCGCCGCCGAGCTGCAGATCTTCTTCGCCGGCGGCATCCACGACGAGCGGTCGGCGGCGATGGTGGCCGCCATGGCCGGTCCGCTCACCCGCCGCGGTGCCCAGGTCGGGGTGCTGATGGGTACGGCGTACCTGTTCACCGAGGAAGCCGTGACGCACGGCGCGATCCAGCCGCTGTTCCAGCAGCAGGCGATCGACGCGACGGCCACGGCGCTGCTGGAGACCGCGCCCGGCCACGCGACCCGGTGCCTCCAGTCGGGCTTCGTCGACGACTTCCACAGCGTGCGTGAGCAGCTCGAGGACGCGGGCGTGGAGAACCGCGTCGTCTGGGAACAGCTCGAGATGCTCAACGTGGGCCGGCTGCGGATCGCCAGCAAGGGCCTGACCCGCGACGGCGACCAGCTGGTCACCGTCGACGAGGCCACCCAGGCGGCCGAGGGTCTGTTCATGGCCGGCCAGGTCGCCGTGCTGCGCGACGCCGCCACCACGATCGCCGGTCTGCACGAGCAGGTCACCTCCGCGGCCGTCGCCGTCCACGCCGATCGCGTCACCGAGCTGCGCGCCGACCTCGGCCTCGACCCGGTGCTCGAGCCGGAGGCCGCGGACCCGCTGGACATCGCGATCGTCGGCATGGCCTGCGTCTTCCCCGGCTCGCCCGACCTCGCCAGCTTCTGGGAGACCGTGGTCAGCGGCGCCAACCGGGTCGGCGAGGTGCCCGCGGACCGCTGGGACGTCGACACGTACTACGCACCGGAGGTCGGGCCCGGGCAGACCGGCCGGATCACCGTCTCGAAGTGGGGCGGCTTCATCGACCCGGTGCCGTTCGACGCCATCAAGTACGGCATCCCGCCCGCGGCCCTGGCCAGCATCGACCCCACCCAGCTGCTCGCGCTGGAGATCTCGCACCGGGCGCTGGTGGACGCGGGGTACGCGTACGACTCCGGCTTCGACCACGGCAAGACCGGCGTGGTGTTCGGTGCCGAGGCGGGCAGCGACATGAGCCAGACGCAGACCCTGCGTACGCTGCTGCCCGGTTACCTCGGCGAGGTGCCCGAGCAGATGCAGGGGCTGCTGCCGACCGTCACCGAGGACACGTTCCCCGGGGTGCTGGCCAACGTCATCGCCGGCCGGGTCGCCAACCGCCTGGACCTGGGCGGCCCGAACTACACGGTGGACGCCGCCTGCGCCTCCTCGCTGGCCGCCATGGACTCCGCGTGCAAGGAGCTGCGCTCCGGCGACAGCGACCTGATGATCTGCGGCGGCGCGGACCTGCACAACGGCATCAACGACTACCTGATGTTCACCTCGGCGCACGCGCTCTCGCCGACCGGCCGCTGCCGCACCTTCGACAGCACCGGGGACGGCATCGCGCTGGGCGAGGGCGTCGCGGCCGTGGTGCTCAAGCGGCTGGCCGATGCCGAGCGCGACGGCGACCGCGTGTACGCCGTCATCAAGGGCCTCGGCGGCGCCAGCGACGGCCGGGCGCTGGGCCTGACCGCGCCGCGCGCCGAGGGTCAGCGGCGGGCGCTCGACCGGGCGTACGCCGGGGCCGGCATCTCGCCGAGCCAGGTCGGCCTGGTCGAGGCGCACGGCACCGGCACGGTGGTCGGCGACCGTACCGAGCTGGAGACGCTGACCAAGCTCTTCACCGAGAACGGGGCCCGCCCCGGCGGCGCGGTCCTCGGCTCGGTCAAGTCGCAGATCGGCCACACCAAGTGCGCCGCGGGCATGGCCGGCGTGATCAAGGCCGCGCTCGCCGTGCACACCGGGGTCAAGCCGCCGACGATCGGGCTCACCCGGCCCAACCCGGCGTGGAGCCCGGAGGCCAGCCCGTTCGCGTTCCACACCGAGACCCGCCCGTGGGCCGCGCCGCCCGAGGAGCGGATCGCCGGGGTCAGCGCGTTCGGTTTCGGCGGCACCAACTTCCACGTCGTGCTGGAGGCCCACCCGGCGACCGCGGACCCCCGGCACACCCGCCAGGAGTGGCCGGCCGAGCTGTTCCTGTTCCGCGGCACCACGGTGGAGGCCGCCCAGCGCGCCGCCCGCAAGCTGCTCGACAAGCTGCCCGGCACCGGGCTGCTGCGGGAGCTCGCCGCCGCGTCCGCCCGCGAGTCCGACCCGCGGACCGGTCCGGTGCGCATCGCGGTCGTCGCGTCCGACGTGGACGACCTCGCCGGGCTGCTGCGCCGGGCGCTCGACGGCGAGCACGACCCGCGCCTCGGCCTGATCCAGCCGCCGGCCGCGACCGAGCCCGGCAAGGTGGCGTTCCTCTTCCCCGGCCAGGGCAGCCAGAAGCCGGGCGCCCTCGCCGACCTGTTCGTCGCCTTCCCGGAGCTGCGCGAGTACCTCGAACTCGGCCGGGACTGGGCGGACCTGCTCTTCCCGCCGACGGCGTTCGACGAGGACACCGCGAAGGCCCAGCAGGAGCGCGTCCGCGACACCCGCGTCGCCCAGCCGGTCCTGGGCATCGGCGGGCTCGCCGTCGACCACGTGCTGCGCCGCCTCGGCGTACGCCCGGACATGGCCGGCGGTCACAGCTACGGCGAGCTGGTGGCGCTGTGCACCACGGGCGCCTTCGACCCGGCCACGCTGCTCGACCTGAGCCGCGAGCGCGCCGACGCCATCCTCGCCGCCGCGGGCGACGACCCGGGCACGATGGCCGCCGTCAGCGGCACCGCCGACCAGGTGCGGGCCGCTCTCGACGCCGCGGGCCTCGCCGGCGAGGTCGTGCTGGCCAACCACAACGCTCCCACCCAGATCGTGATCTCCGGTCCGACCGCGGCGATCGGCCGGGCCACGGCCGCGCTCAAGGAGGCCGGCCTGCGGGCCCGGGGCATCCCGGTCGCGGCCGCGTTCCACAGCCCGGTGGTGGCCGAGGGGTCGGCCGCCTTCGCCGGGGTGCTCGCCACCCGGGACATCGGCGTCCCGGACGTGCCGGTCTGGTCGAACCGCAGCGCCGAGCCGTACCCGGCCGAGGCCGCCGCCGTGCGCGACGGGCTCGCCGCGCAGATCGGTGCCCCGGTCCGCTTCGTCGAGCAGGTCGAGGCCATGTACGCGGCCGGCGCCCGCATCTTCGTCGAGGCCGGTCCCGGCCAGGTCCTCGCGGGCCTGGTCGGTGCCGTGCTCGGCGACCGCCCGCACACGGTCGTCACCGTCGACGGCCGCCCCGGGCAGGGCCTGCGCGCCCTGCTCACCGCCGCGGCCGAGCTGGCCTGCGCGGGGGTGCCCGTACAGACCGGCTGGCTCTTCGCCGGCCGCGACACCACCGGCCCGGAGATCCCGGCGCCGCACCGTCCGACCTGGACCGTCGACGGTCAGGCCGTACGCGACCGCGACGGACAGTGCCTGCCCGGCGGGATGACCCCCGCCCGGCGCATCGAGATCGAGGAGTTCACGATGACCTCAGTGCAGGGGCCCGAGGGCGCCCGCGACAGCCGCAGCGACCTGGTCAGCGAGTTCCTGCGGACGAGCCGGGACCTGATCGCCACCCAGCGCGACGTGCTGCTCGCGTACCTGGGTGAGGGCTCCGGCGGCCGGATGGTCTGGCAGCCGGGCGAGGCGGTGCCCGCACCGGTGCAGGCGCTGGCCCCCGCGCCGGTGGCCGTGCCCCGGCAGGTCTCGCCGGCCGCTCCGGTGTCGCCGGCCCCGGCCACCGCCTCGGTGGCGGCGGTGCACTACCCGACGGTCGCCGAGACCGAGGCCGTGCTGGCCCCGGCGGCGAGCCCCGGCCTCGACGTGCAGGGTGCCGTGCTCGCGGTGATCAGTGAGCGCACCGGTTACCCGGAGGAGCTGATCGAGCTCGACCTGGACCTGGAAGCGGATCTGAGCGTCGACTCGATCAAGCGTGCGGAGGTGGCCGGCGAGGTCGCCAGCAAGCTGGGTCTGGCGGTCGAGGGTGACGAGTCGGAGCTGGAGGACCTGGTCAAGGCCCGTACCGTCCGCGCGATGGTGAGCTGGCTCGACACCCGAATCAACGTGTCCGCCCCGGCGGCACCCGCCGCCGCTGTCGCGGTCGCGGCGCCGGCCCCGGCGGCCACGCCCGCGATCGACGTGCAGGGTGCCGTGCTCGCGGTGATCAGTGAGCGCACCGGTTACCCGGAGGAGCTGATCGAGCTCGACCTGGACCTGGAAGCGGATCTGAGCGTCGACTCGATCAAGCGTGCGGAGGTGGCCGGCGAGGTCGCCGACAAGCTGGGTCTGGCGGTCGAGGGTGACGAGTCGGAGCTGGAGGACCTGGTCAAGGCCCGTACCGTTCGCGCGATGGTGGCCTGGCTGGACACCCGCATCAACGCCGCGCCCGCCGCGGCCCCGGCGGTCGCCGCGTTAGAGGTCAGGGCCGAGGAGAGCGAGGCCCCGCCCAGGGTGGGCATCGCGCCCCAGCGGCTGATCGCGCGCCTGGAGTCCGTGGCGCCCGCCGAGACGCCCGGGCCGGGTCTCGCCGGGGCCCGCTTCCTCATCACCGGCGGCGGCGCGGCCGGCGCCCGGCTGGCCGAGTTGCTGGCCGAGGCGGGCGCGAGCGGCGTGACCGGCTCCACCGCGGACGACCCGGCCGGCCTGGACGGCGTCATCCTGCTCGACGGCCTGACCGACGGCGGCGCGCCGCTGCTGCCCGACGCCTTCGCGTTCCTGCAGCAGGCGCTGGCCTCCGGGCCGCGCTGGCTGGTGGCGGCGGGATCCGCGGCCGCCGGCACGCGTACGGACGGGCTGACCGGCCTGTTCCGCACCATCGCCCGGGAGTATCCGGAGACGGTCGCCCGCTACGTCGAGGTCGACGCCGAGGCGACCGCCGACGACGTGGCTCAGGGGCTCGTCGAGGAACTGCGCGACGCCACCACGGCTCCGGTCGTGCACCGGCGCACCGGCGGGCGGCTGATCGGCCGGCTCACCGAGTCGGGGCTGGGCATGCTGGCCGACGGCGGCGCCGGACCGGCCGGTGACGGCGTGGCCGAGGCCCGCGCGATCGGGCTCGAGCAGGACTCGGTGGTGGTGCTCATCGGCGGGGCGCGGGGGATCACGCCGTGGTTCGCGCGTACGGTCGCCGCCGCCTCCCGGTGCAGGGTGGAGCTGGTCGGGCGCACGCCGCTGCCGCAGACCGACGAGGACCCCGAGCTGGCCGCCGCCGGTGACAAGGCGGCCCTGCGCAAGGCGCTGGCGGCGCGGGGGATGCGTTCCCCGGCCGACATCGACCGCACCGCGTCGGCGATCCTGGCCGCCCGGGAGGTCAACGCCACCGTCGCGGAGCTGACCGAGCTGGGCGCGCAGGTGCGCTACCACTCGCTGGACGTCCGCGACGACGAGGCCACCCGCCGGCTGGTCAAGCGCATCCACGACGAGTACGGCCGCCTCGACGGCCTGGTCTACGCGGCCGGGATCATCGAGGACAAGCTGATCGGCGACAAGGACCCGGCCTCCTTCGAGCGGGTGTTCCGCACCAAGGTGGACGGCGCCCGGTCGGTGCTCGAGGCCCTGGAGGCCTGCGGCGCCGCGCCGAAGTTCGTCGTGATGTTCGGCAGCATCGCCGCCGCGTACGGCAACCGGGGCCAGAGCGACTACGCCGCCGCCAACGACGCGCTCGACGCGATGGGCGGCCGCTGGTCGCAGGCCACCGGCCACCGCGCGCTCACCGTGCACTGGGGGCCGTGGGCCCCGGTCGGCGCGCACGGCGGCATGGTCACGCCGGAGCTGACGGCCGAGTACGCCCGCCGCGGCATCGGCCTGATCGACCCGGAGGAGGGCGCGCTGAGCCTGCTGCGCGAGCTGGCCTGGGGCGACGCCCCGTCGGTCGTGCTGACCGCCTCGGGCTGGTAAGCGGCATGGAGCAGATCGCGATCGTGGGGATGGCGGCGGTCTTCCCGGGTGCCGCCACCCTCGACCAGTACTGGCAGAACCTGGTCAACGGCAAGGACATGATCAGCGACGTGCCGGAGGACCGGTTCGACGCGTTGTTCTACGACCCGGACAACGCGCACCGGCCCGACCGGCTCTACACCCGCCGCGGCGGCTTCCTCGACCAGGCGATGTTCGAGCCGCTGAAGTTCGGCATCATGCCCAACTCGGTCGGCGACATCGAGCCCGATCAGCTGATCGCGCTCGAGGTGGCCGCCGCCGCCATCGCCGACGCGGGCGGCCCGGCGAAGATGCCGGACGCCGACCGGGTCGGCGTGATCCTGGGCCGCGGCGGCCTGCTCAACCCGGCCGCGTCCCGGTACGCCAACCGCGTGCGCATGGCCAGCCAGGTCATCAGCCTGCTGCGCGAGCTCATGCCCGACCTCGGTGAGGACCGGCTCGGCCTGCTGCGGGACCGGATCGACGAGCGGCTGGGCAAGCACCAGCCCGAGGGCACGATCGGTCTCGTGCCGAACCTGGCCGCGTCCCGGGTGGCGAACCGGCTGAACCTGCGCGGGCCGGCGTACACGATCGACGCGGCGTGCGCGTCCTCGCTGATCGCCGTCGACCAGGGCATGACCGAACTGGCCCAGGGCCGGCTGGACGCGGTGCTGGCGGGCGGCGTGCACCACGTACACGACATCAGTTTCTGGTCGGTGTTCAGCCAGCTCCAGGCGCTCAGCCGCAAGGGCGAGATCCGCCCGTTCGACGCCGACGCCGACGGCGTGCTGATCGGCGAGGGCACCGGCATGGTCGTGCTCAAGCGCCTGGCCGACGCCGAGCGCGACGGCGACCGGGTGTACGCGGTCATCCGCGGCAGCGGCACCTCCAGCGACGGCCGCTCGGCCAGCATGTTCAACCCGGCCAGCTCGGGCCAGACGCTTGCGATCCGGCGCGCGTGGGAGATGGCCGGCCTGGACCCGACCGCCCCGGACGCGCTGGGGCTGCTCGAGGCGCACGGCACGGCCACCCCGACCGGGGACGCCGCCGAGCTGACCACGGTGGCCGAGGTGTTCGGCCCGCACGCCGGCGGCGAGAAGCCGGTCATCGGCTCGGTGAAGTCGATGATCGGCCACGCGATGCCCGCGGCCGGGGTGGCCGGCCTGATCAAGGCCACCCTCGCGGTCTACCACGGGGTGCTCCCGCCGACCCTCAACGTCACCAAGCCGCGGGCCGAGATGGCCCGGACCCGCTTCCAGCCGATCTCGGCCGCCCAGCCGTGGCAGGGCGCCGGGCCGCGCCGGGCCGCGGTGAACGCCTTCGGCTTCGGCGGCATCAACGCCCACGTCATCGTCGAGCAGCACGCCCACGCCGCGCCCGTGGTGGTGGCCGAGCCGGAGCGCATCGTCTGGCTGGCCGCGTCCTCGGTCGAGGAGATGACCGGGCTGCTGGACCGCGGCGACGTGCGTGACCTGCCCCGGAGCACGACGGGCGGGCCGGTGCGGCTCGGTCTCGTCGACCCCACCGATCAGCGGCTGGGCATCGCCCGCAAGATGGTCGCCCGGGGCGAGCCGTGGCGCGGTGGCCGGGACGTCTGGTTCACCCCGCGCCCGCTGCTCGGGCCCGGCGGCGGCAAGCTGGCGTTCGTCTTCCCCGGCGTCGAGGCGGAGTTCGCGCCGCGTACGGCGGACATCGCCGCGCACTTCGGGTGGCCGCATCGGGAGTGGACGGCCGAGGATCTCGGCCATCACGGCACCGGCCTGGTCGAGGTCGGCAAGCTGCTGGACGCGGCGGTGCGGCGGATGGGCGTACGCCCGGACGCCGTCGCCGGCCACAGCATCGGCGAGTGGACCGCGGCGGCGGTGACCGGCCAGATGAGCACCCAGGGCGTCGACGCGTTCCTCGGGCTCTTCGACGCCGACAGCGTCGAGGTGTCGGGCTACGCGTTCGCGGCGGTCAGCGCGCCGATGGAGACGGTGACGCCGCTGCTCGGCGACTATCCGGGCGTGGTGCTGTCACACGACAACGCGCCGAACCAGTGCGTGGTCAACGGCCCGCGGGAGCAGGTCCAGCGCCTGGTCGACGATCTGCGCTCGCGCACGATCCTGTGCCAGCTGCTGCCGTTCCGCTCGGCGTTCCACACGCCCGTCTTCGCCGAGGGGTTGCAGGCGATCGGCGCGGCGCTGGGGCGCTGGGAGGTGCACCCGACCGAGGTGCCGGTCTGGTCCGGCACGATCTCCGCGCCGTTCCCCACCGATCCGGACGAGGTCAACCAGCTCTTCATCCGGCACATGATCGAGCCGGTCTGGTTCCGCCGCACGGTCAACGCCATGTACGACGACGGCGTCCGCGTCTTCCTGCAGATGGGCGCGGGCCAGCTCGCCTCGCTCATCGACGACAACCTGCGCGACCGCGAGCACCTGGCGATGCCGGCCAACGTGTCCCGGCGCGACGGCCTGGCGCAGCTGCGTCGGGTGGCGACCGCGCTCTGGGTCGACGGCGGTGACCCGGACCTGGCGGTGCTGGAGCCCGCGCGGAGCGGGCCGGCCGCCCCGAAGGTGAACACGGTGGCGGAGCCGTCCGCCCGTAAGGGACCGGCCGTCAAGCTGGACCTGGGTGGGCCGCTGGTCAAGCTCGGCGAGGGCGCCGACCAGCTGCTCGGCCTCGGCAACGCCCGGAAGGCGGCTCCCGCCCCGGCGGCGACCGCCCCGGCGGCCCCCGCACCCGCGGCGGCCCCCGCACCGGTCGCGGGCGGGAATGCGGAGGCGCACGCGTCCGCCCTGTCGGCGCTGAGCCGCATGGCGGGCACCTCGAAGGCCGCCGCGGAGCTGGCCGCGCTGCTCCAGGAGACCGCGAGCGACGCGGTCACGGTCATGAGCGCCGCCCGGACCGCACCCGCCGTGCCGCGGCAGCGGCCCGCCGCCCCGGCGGTGCCACCCGCCGTGCCGCGGCAGCGAGCCGCCACCCCGCCGCCGGCGAGTCCCGTAGCGGCACCGCCGCCGGTAACCGCTGGGCACGGATCCGTGGTGCCGCGGGGCCCGGTAGCCGTACAGAGGAAGGCAGCGGAGGAGATCCTCCTCAGAACGACCCTCGACGTCTCCGTGGAGACGATGCCCTACCTGCGGGACCACTGCTTCTTCGTGCAGCCCGACGACTGGCCCCGGGTCGAGGACCGCTGGCCGGTGGTGCCCGCGACGACCGTGGTGCAGCACATGATGGACGCCGCCGAGCAGGCCGTGCCCGGGCTCAAGGCCGTCGCCGTGCGCGACGCGAAGTTCCATCGGTGGCTGATCGCGGCGCCGCCGCAGAAGGTCGAGATCACCGTCAAGCGCGCCGGGCCGAACGTGGTCACCGTCGTCTTCGGCGGGTACGCCAGGTCCACCGTGGAGCTGGCGGCGGCGTATCCGGAGCCGGCCGAGCGTCCCTGGACGCAGGACCCCGCGACGGAGTTCCCGCCGACGACCAGCGCGGAGCAGATGTACGCGGAACGCCTCATGTTCCACGGCCCGCTGTTCCAGGGCGTCACCACCGTGCACGCCCTCGGCGACATGCACGTGCGCGGCGTGGTCACCGCGCCGAAGCCGCCGGGCGCGTTGCTGGACAACGCGTTGCAGCTCATCGGCAACTGGCTGATCACCACGCAGCCGTTCCGCACCGTGGCGCTGCCGGTCGGCCTGCGGCACATCAAGTTCTACGGACCGGCGCCCGCGCCCGGCACCGCGTTCGAGTGTGTCGCCCGGGTCCGCGAGATCACCGACGGCGAGCTGATCGCCGACACCCAGCTATCGGTGAACGGCCGGGTGTGGGCGCAGATCGACGGCGCCACGGACCGGCGGTTCGACAGCCACCCGACCGCCCGCGCCTGCGAGCGGTTCCCGGAGAAGTACCCGATGTCGCAGCTCCGCGAGGGCGGCTGGACGGTCGCCTTCGACGCGTGGACCGACCTGGTCACCCGCGGCATGGCGGCGCGGGGCATCCTCGGCGGCGAGGCCGCGGCCGAGTACGAGCGGATGCCCGCCGCCAAGCGCAACCCGTGGATGCTGGGCCGGATCGCGGCGAAGGACGCCGTCCGGTTCCGGCAGTGGGACGCCGGGCACACGGACGTCTACCCGATCGAGCTGACCGTGCGCAACGAGCCGAGCGGCAGGCCGTACGTCGAGCTGCGCCCGGGCCGCGGCCTGGTGGAATGCGCCGTGTCGATCGCGCACACGGGCGAGACCGGGGTGGCGATCGCCGGCCCGGCCGGCGCCGAGGTGGGCATCGACGTGGTCGAGATCGCACCCCGCGACGAGTCCACCGTCCGGTACGCCCTCACCGAGGCCGAACGGGCCCAGCTCACCGACGACCGCAGCTTCGCCCGGCTCTGGGCCGCCAAGGAGGCCGCGGGCAAGGCACTCGGTACGGGGCTCGACGGCGCGCCCCGCCGGTTCGACGTCTCCCTCGCCGACGGCACCGTCACCGTCGGCGACCGGGTCATCCGGGTCGCCTGGCAGGAGATCGAGAACCCGCCGGAGCTTCCCCCGCGGCGCTACGTCGTCGCCTGGACCACTTCCGCCGACAACTAAGGAGCACCGCCATGCCCTCCGACCAGACCGCCATCCTCGCCGATGTGTCCTCGATGCTGCGTACGGTGCTGGGCGACTTCGGCGACGACGCCGAGGTCACCATGGACACCACCTTCCGCGACGACCTCGGCATGGAGAGCATCGACGTGGTGTCGCTCGCGGGCCGCCTCCAGGCCCGCTACGGCAACGCGGTGAACTTCGCGCTCTTCGCCTCCGGCCTCGACGTCGAGTCGGTGGGGGAGCTGCGCGTCGGCCAGCTCGTCGACTACATCGCGGACTCGCTGGAGAAGGTGCCGGCCGGCTCATGAGCATGGTCCGGGCCAACGGCATCGAGGTGCACGTCGAGGAGGTCGCGCCGGTCGGGGACCGGCGCGGCACCGTCGTGCTCATCCACGGCATGACGTCGGACAGCATGGCCAGCTGGTTCCTGACGCTGGCCCATCCGCTGGCCGAGGCCGGGATGCGGGTGCTGTTGTACGACCTGCGCGGCCACGGCCGTAGCGTCCGCCCGGCCACCGGCTACCGGCTGGACGACTTCGTCGACGACCTGGCGGCGCTGCTCGCGCACTGGGACGTCGACGAGCCGGTGCACCTGTTCGGCAACTCGTTCGGCGGCACGGTCGCGTTCACGTACGCGGCCCGCCACCCGGACCGGGTAGCCGGCATCCTCACCATCGAGTCCGCGCCGCCGACCGCCACCTGGTTCGCCCGGATGGCGCGGCGGCTGGCCACCGCGGCGGAGACGCTCGCCGACGCCGACGCGGTGGTGAACAGCCGCCCGCTGACCGCCCGGCGGTTCCGGGACGCGTCGGCTCTGCTGGCCGAGACCGACCTCCGCGAGCAGCTGCCCGCCAGCGCCCTGCCCGATCCCGCGACGTTCTCGGCGATCACCTGCCCGGTCCTGTGCCTGTACGGCGGCGAGTCGGCGGTCCAGGAGCTCGCCGGCGAGACCGCGCGGCTCGTGCCGCAGTCCCGGCACGTCGTCGTGCCCGGGCAGAAGCACACCCTCCTCATCAAGGCTCCCGCCCAGGTCCGCGCCGAGGTGCTGCCCTGGCTCACCACCCGCGTGCACTAGGAGATCCCATGGACCGCGCCATCATCATCAGCAACGGCCGCTGTGGTTCCACCCTGCTCTCGGACCTCATCCACGAGGAACCGGAGACGCTGTCGGCCCAGGAATTCTTCATGCTGGTCGCCCCGTGGAACCGCAGCAGCGAGATCATCACCGGCCCGCAGTACTGGGACGTGCTGAGCAGCCCGAAGCCGGAGCTGAAGGTGCTGTTCCGCATCGGCCTGCCGCCCAAGGAGGTCCGCTACCCGGAGTCCGGCCGCTACGCCGGCGACCTGGTGAAGCTGCCGCGCATCCTGGCGATCACCCTGGCGAAGCTCACCGACGACCCGGACGCGCTCTTCGACCGGCTCGCGCCGCTGGTGCGGGACTTCCCGACGCAGCCGGTCGGCGCGCATCACCAGGCGTTCCTGGACCTGCTGACCGAGCTGACCGGCAAGAAGCGCTGGGTGGAGCGGTCCGGCGGGTCCAGCCAGGTGACGCCGGCGCTGCTGACGAACTTCCCGACGGCGAAGATCGTGCACCTGACCCGCGATTGGGCGCCGAGCGCCAAGTCGATGAGCAAGCACTCGTTGTTCCAGCTGGTGCAGATGCGGATCGAGTCGATCGGCCGCTACGGCATCGACCCGTTCGGCGTGACGCCGGATCAGGAGGTGCCGGAGGAGCTGCGTCCCCTGCTGCCGGAGAACCTGACCCCCGACGTCCTGCACGAGCGGGGTGGCGACGGTAAGCGGTTCATGGGCCTGTGCGCGTTCATGAGCAGCCAGGCCGAGCAGGCGCTGATCGACCGGCGGCCGGCGCAGCTGCACGAGATGGCGTACGAGGACCTGGTCCGGGAGCCGGTCGCCGAGCTGACCAAGCTCGCCGCGTTCCTCGGCTTCGCCGACCCGGCCGGCTGGGCCGGTTCGGTCGCCCACCGCGTGCGCCGGCCGGAACCCGTCGCGGTGCCGGCATGAGTGCCTTAGCGGGTTTAGCGGCCGCCGCGGTGCTGGCGGCGGGGTCGGCGGTCGCGCCGGTACGCGCGGCGGACACGTACACCTTCGAGCTGCTGGGCAAGGCGGCGCCGGACGAGTGCTTCGCCGGGATCGGCCGGCCGTACCCGGCCGGGCCGCCGTGCGCCCAGGGGCAGGCGAAGGTCAACCAGGCGTACGTCTGGGGCCTGGCCCGGGTCGGCAAGCAGGTCTGGTTCGGCACCGGCGCCAACACGCAGTGCCTGACCAGCGGTTCCAGTCTGGCCGACGCGAACCCGGTGGTGAACGCCGACTACGTCTGCGAATTCGGCGAGAGCCAGGTGGCGCGCGAGCACGCGGCGGTGCCGGATGCGCTGGGTGACGTCCGGCCGCCGCAGGTGTGGCTCTACGACGCGGCCGACGGCAGCCTCACGAACCGGTCCGCCGAGATCACCGGCGCCTCCGAGGCGGACGCCCGCAGGCTGCGCAGCACGCTCGGGCTGCGCTCGGCGGGCACGCTGAACGGCGTGGTCCTGCTCGCCGGGCCGACGCTGACCAGCACCCTCAACGTCTTCGCCTTCGACGCGGTGACCCGCAAGTTCCTCGGCTCCCGGACGCTCGCCCGCTACGGCAACGCCCGCACGTTCCTGGCCGCCGCCGGCGATCTCTACCTCGGCGCCGGCATCGGGCCCGACGGGTCCCTCGGCGGCGCGGTGCTGCGCTGGCGCGGCAACCGGCTCGCCCCGTTCCTCTTCGAGCAGGTCGCCACGCTGCCGGCGCAGGCGGCGGACCTGGCCTATCAGGACGGCCGGATCTACGCGACGACGTGGTCGACGCTGCGGCCCACCACCGACGCCCAGCTCGGCGGCGTGTGGCGCAGCCCGCCGCTGCCGTTGAACGGCGGGGAGTGGACGCAGGTGTGGAACGCCGGCGGCTACGAGCCGGATCCGCTGATCGCCGAGACGTACGGGGTGGGCGGCGTCGCGGCGTACGGCGGCTGGCTCTACTGGGGCACCATGCACGTGCCGCTGAAGGCGACCAAGGTGCACCAGAAGGCGTACCCGCAGTCGACCGACGAGGCGAAGCGCACCCAGATCCGGGCGACGCAGCGCGCCGCGAGCATCTGGCGCGGACGCAACCTCGGCACCCCGGACCAGCAGATCGAGCTGCTGTACGGCGAGTCGGCGCTGCCCGCGTACAACCCGGAGACCGCCACCTGGGCGGCCGTGCCGACCGGCTGGTCCCCGCGGTACGGCAGGTCGGGTTTCGGCAACAGCTTCAACAACTACACGTGGCGGATGGCCGTAGCGGGCGATCGTCTCTATGTAGGGACGATGGACTGGAGCTACATCGTCCAGGACGTCAGCGACCAGGCGCCGCCGACCGACCCCGCCGGCTGGGGTGCCGACCTGTGGACGTTCCCGTCCGCCGACTCGCCCGCCGAAGCCGTCGACACCCGCGGCCTCGGCAACCACCTCAACTACGGGGTCCGCACGATGGTCGCCGACGGTGACGATCTGTACCTCGGCATGGCCAACCCGATGAACCTGCGTACCGACCCGGCCGACTCCGTCCCCGAGGGCGGCTGGGAACTCCTCCGGCTCGACAGATCCGCGTCCTGAGAGGACCCGCGTCCGTGAGACCTTCCCTGCGCAGAATGGGCACGGCCGGCCTGGCCGTCCTGCTCGCCCTGGCCGGCTCTGCCGTCCCCGCCGTGGCCGCCGTGGCCGCCGACGATGCGTACGCCTTCACGCTGCTGGCCAAGGCGGCGCCCGACGAGTGCTTCGACGGCATCGGCCTGCCCTATCCGGCCGGGCCGCCGTGCGCGCAGGGGCAGGAGAAGGTGAGTCAGGCGTACGTGTGGGGTCTGACGAAGGTGGGCACCGACCTCTGGTTCGGCACCGGCGCCAACGTGCACTGCCTGGTCAGCGGCGCCACCCTGGACAGCTTGACCCCGGTGGTCAACAGCGACTACGTCTGCGAGTACGCGGAGAGCCAGATCGTCCGCAGCGACCCCGAGTGGCCCGCGGAGCTCGGCGACCAGCGGCCCCCGGAGGTGTGGCTGTACCACACGAAGACCGGCCGGAAGGTGGACAAGAGCGGGGAGATCCGGGCGAAGAGCCCCGACGACGCCGAGCGGCTGCGGACCACGATCGGCCTGCGCGCGGCCGGCAATCTCGACGGCGTGGTGCTCCTCGGTGGCCCGGCGCTGAACAACTCGCTCAACCTGTTCGCGTTCGACGCTCGCACCGAACGCTTCCTGGGCTCGGTCAACCTGCCCGAGTACGGCAACATCCGCACCTTTCTCGTCGCCGAGGACGCGATGTATCTGGGCGTGGGGATCGGCCCGAACGGCGGCACCGGCGGCGGCGTGCTGCGCTGGATCGGCAGCCGCAAGAACCCGTTCGCCTTCGAGATCGTGGCGAGCCTGCCGGTGCAGGCGGCGGATCTCGCATACCACGACGGGCGGATCGCGGCGACGAGCTGGCCGGCCAGCCAGCCGTCCTCCCCGGCGCAGCTCGCCGGGGTCTGGCTCAGTCCCGCCCTCGCCGACGGGGAGCCGGGCCTCAACCCGGAGGACGCCGCGGGCTGGACCCAGGTGTGGCACGCGCGCCAGTACGAGCCGGACCGGGTGGTCGCCGCGACGTACGGCGGCGGGGGCGTGGCGTCCTTCGGCGGCTGGCTCTACTGGGGCACCATGCACGTGCCGCTCAAGGCCACCAAGGTGCACCAGCAGGTCTATCCGCAGCAGACCGACGAGGCGAAGCAGGCCCAGATCGCCGGCACCCAGCGGGCGGTCAGCGTGTGGCGGGGCCGGGACCTCGGCCTGCCGACGCAGCGCATCGAGCTGCTGTACGGGGCGACGGCGCTGCCCGCGTACGACCCGGCGACAGCGACGTGGGCCTCGGTGCCGACCGGCTGGACCCCGCTGTACGGCAAGTCCGGCTTCGACAACCCGCTCAACAACTACACGTGGCGCATGGCCGTGGCCGGCGGCCGGCTCTACGTGGGCACGATGGACTGGAGCTACATCGTCCAGGACATCGTGGCGCAGGATCCCGGCCTCCGGATCGCCGACCTCGGGTTCGCGCCTATTGATCCCGCTGTATACGGTGGCGACCTGTGGATGTTCCCGTCCATCTCGGACAAGGCTCAGCCGGTCAGCACCACCGGCGTCGGCAACTACCTGAACTACGGGGTCCGCACCATGATCCCGGACGGTCCGGACCTGTACCTCGGCATGGCCAACCCGATGAACCTGCGTACCGATCCCACCGACGACGTCCCCGAGGGCGGCTGGGAGCTGATCAGGCTCACCGCCCCCGGCACGTAACCGCAAGCGTGGGCGGGCGGCGCATCCCACGGCGCCACCCGCCCGCTCCACCCCCTCGCGCGCCCCAGCGGATCCCCGCGGCGGGCGCTCGTTGCGTCTCCGGAAGGAATTCATCATGATCAATATAAGAAGGCTGCTGGCGGCGGGGGCGGTGGCGCTCGTCGCCGCCGGTAGCGCCCTCTCGCCCGCCGCCGCGGCGCCGGCGCGCCCGTCGTACAAGTTCAACCTGCTCGCCAAGGCCAAGCCGGACGAGTGCTTCGTCGCCGTCGGCGAGGCGTACCCGGCCGGCCCGCCGTGCAAGACCGGCAAGCCGAAGGTCAACCAGGCCTACGTCTGGGGCCTCACCCAGGTCGGCAAGACCATCTGGTTCGGCACCGGCGCCAACGTGCACTGCCTCGTCAGCGGCGCCACCCTCGACTACGTCGTGCCGACCGCCAACGACAACTGGACCTGCGAGTACGGCCAGAGCCAGAGCCGCGCCGCCGACGCCGCGATCCCGGACTACCTCGGCGACATGCGCGCGCCCGAGGTGTGGACGTACGACACCGCCACCGGCCGCAAGGTCAACAAGAGCGCCGAGATCCGCGCGAAGTCGCCGGACGACGCCACCCGCCTGGCGCACACCATCGGCCTGCGCGCCGCCGGCACCATGGGCAACGTGGTCCTGCTCGGCGGCCCGGCACTCGAGAACACGCTCAACATGTTCGCGTTCGACGCCACCACCCAGAAGTACCTCGGCTCGATCAACTTCCCGGACTACGGCAACATCCGGACCTTCCTCGTCGCCGACGGTGCCCTCTACCTCGGCGTCGGCATCGGCCGCAACGGCTCCGCCGGCGGCGCGGTCTGGCGCTGGAACGGCGACACCACCCGGCCGTTCGACTTCACCACCGTCGCCAGCCTGCCCGTGCAGGCCGCCGACCTGACCGTCTACGACGGCCGCATCGCCGCCACCAGCTGGCCCGCCGAGCAGCCCACCACCCAGCAGATGCTCGCCGGCCTCTGGATCAGCCCGCCGCTCGCCGACGGCCAGCCCGGCCTCAACGACGAGGACAAGGCCGGCTGGAAGCAGGTCTGGAACGCCCGCCAGTACGAGCCCGACCGGGTCATCTCGGCCACCTACGGCGGCGGCGGCATCGCCGCGTTCGACGGCTACGTCTACTGGGGCACGATGCACGTCCCGATGAAGTCCAGCACGGTGCACGCCACCGTCTACCCGCCCGCGACCGACCAGGCCGCCAAGGACCAGGCCGTCAAGACCCAGCGCGCGATCAGCATCTGGCGCGCCAAGGACCTGGGCCTGCCGACCCAGAAGATCGAGCTCGTGTACGGCGAGAAGACGCTGCCCGCCTGGGACCCGGCCACCTCCACCTGGTCGGACAAGAGCACCAACTTCACGCCCCTGTACGGCAAGTCCGGCTTCGGCTACCTGTTCAACAACTACACGTGGCGCATGACCGTGGTCGACAACAAGCTCTTCGTCGGCACCATGGACTGGAGCTACCTGGTCAAGGACCTGCTCGCCGGCGCGGCCCCGCAGGCGCCCGTGAACAGGCGGGCCAAGAAGGCGCTCGCCGACCCGGACAACTGGCACACGCCGCTGATCGACCCGTCGAAGTTCGGCGGCGACCTCTACATGTTCACCGACTCGAACACGCCGGCCCAGCCCGTCAACGTCCGTGGCCTGGGCAACTACCTCAACTACGGCATCCGCAACATGATCCCGAACGGTAAGGGCGGGCTCTACATCGGCATGGCGAACCCGATGAACCTGCGGACCAACCAGACCGACAACAAGCCCGAGGGCGGTTACGAGCTCCTCGAGATGAACAAGCGCTGACCCTGCTTGCTGAGCGGGCCTCCCGTCCGGGAGGCCCGCTCATTGTTCTGACCCGCCCCATACGTTCCTCGAACATCCTCGATGGATGGTGGTGTCATGAAGCGCCCGATCGCCCTTGCCGCCGTGTCGCTGCTGCTGCTCGCGGGCTGCACCGGACGTGACCGTCCCGCGCCCCGGCCCGAACCCACTCCGGATTCTTCCTCTTCCTCCTCGACCGGTGCCGGCACCGGGACGCCCGGTTCGGCCGGGACGCCCGGAACGACCGGCGAGGCCCCCGCGCCGAACGCCACGCTGCCGGCGGGCAAGTCGAGTGCCTCGCTCACCGTCGACGGCCGCAAACGCACCTATCTGCTGTACCGCCCCGCCTCCGCGAAGGCCGGCGCGCCGCTCGTGGTCGTCCTGCACGGCGCGGTCGGCACCGGCCGGCAGGCCGAGCAGTCGTACGGCTGGGACGCCGAGGCCGACAAGGGCGGCTTCGTGGTCGCGTACCCGGACGGGGTCAACCGCACCTGGAACGCCAGCCGCGACTGCTGCGGCGTGGCGGCCCGCGAGAACGTGAACGACGTGGGCTTCATCACCAAGCTGGTGGCCGCGGTGCCCGGCACCGACCCCCGCCGGATCTACGCGACCGGCATCTCCAACGGCGCGCTGCTCGCCTACCGCCTCGCCTGCGACACCGACATCTTCGCCGCCATCGCCCCGGTGGCCGGCACGATGATCAACGAGTGTGACCGGCCGGCCCCGCTCTCGATCATCCACATCCACGGCGAGAGCGACCCCACCATTCCGTACGCCGGAGGCCCCGGCCGCCGCAGCAACGACGGCAAGGGACGCCTCCCGGTGAAGATCGACGGGCCGTCCGTGCCGTCCCTCATCGACACGTGGCGCCGGACCGACAGATGCGCGCCGCCGACCACCACCAAGTCGGGCCCGGTGACGACCTCGGTGGCGACCTGCCCGGACGGCCGGGCGGTGGAGCTGATCTCCATCGCGGGCGCCGGTCACCAGTGGCCCGGCTCCCGGCAGGCCCCGGTCGCCCAGCGCCTGTTCCACCTCGACCCGCCGTCCACCGCGCTGAACGCGACCGCGACCATCTGGACCTTCCTGAAGGCACACCCCAAGCATTGACATAGTCCTGTACGCACGCAGTAATGTACCTACATGCAGACACCCTTCGAGGGTGATCCGCGTGTGGCGGAAGCTCGCCGGCTGCGCGCGGAAACCCGGATGTCCCTGGCTCAACTTCGCACCCACTTCGGCGTCGGCCGCGACACCATGGCGGCCTGGCTCTGGAACGAACCCACCCCCGAATGGACCCGCCGGCCCAACGCCAAGGACGACCTCCGCGCCGAGGCCGTCGCCCTCCGGCGGGACGGCCACACGGTCCCCGACATCGCCACCAAGCTCGGCGTCGCCAAGTCGACGGCGTACCTCTGGGTCCGGCACCTCCCGCTCGACGAGAGCTCGGAGCGGGCCCGGGAGCGCCGCAGCGAGCACTCCCGCCGCATTTCGGAGACCCGCTGGGAGCCGCTGCGCCAGAAGCGCGACGCCGAGCGGGCCGCCACCAACGCCGCGGAGGCGGCGTGGGTGGGCGAGCTCTCGGACCGCGAGGTCAAGCTCCTCGGCGCCGTCGCCTACTGGTGCGAGGGCGCCAAGGCCAAGCCTTGGCGCCCGAACAACTGCCATGCCATGTTCATCAACAGCGATCCGTGTCTGATCCAGCTGTTCATCCGCTTCGCGGAGCTGATGGGCGTGGACCGCCGGAATCTGAAGTGCCGGGTCAGCATCCACCAGTCGGCCGACGCGGAGGTGGCCGGTCGCTGGTGGGCCGAGGTGGTCGGGGTGCCGTTCGAGCTTTTCCGGCCCCCCACGCTCAAGACGCACAATCCGTCCACGGTCCGCCACCACGTCGGAGATGCTTATCGCGGCTGCCTGATTGTCGAGGTTCCGAAGTCGCGGGAGCTCTACTGGCGCACGGAGGGCATGATGCGAGGCATCGCGTCCGCAACCGGAGGCGAGGGAGACGCTAGTATGTGAGCCGCGAACAGAGCCTAGAGTTTTGTCCGCTTTGCCCTCCCGGGTCGTCTAATGGTAGGACTGTGGCTTTTGGTGCCATCTATAGGGGTTCGAATCCTCTCCCGGGAGCTTCCTGTCTGCGGCTGAGTTGGCGCCGCGTTCACTCACTGCCACACTGCGAACAATGGAGTCCCGCGTGAGCCAGGCCCCGAGTCGTACCGTCGTCGTCCTCGCCGCCGGTGAAGGCAAGCGGATGAAGTCCGCGACGCCCAAGATGCTGCACCCGCTGCTCGGGCGGACGCTGCTCGGCCACGTGCTGCACGCCGCCGAGGCCGCGCGGGCGTCCCGCACCGTCGTGGTCGTCGGGCACAAGGCCGACCAGGTGCGCGCCCACCTGGCCGAGATAGCCCCCGGCGCCACCCCGGTGGTCCAGGCGCAGCAGAACGGGACCGGTCACGCCGTACGCATCGCGCTCGACGCCATTCCGGAGGCGACCGGCACCGTCGTGGTGCTCAACGCCGACGTGCCGCTGCTGCGGCCGGAGACCGTCGAGGCGCTGATCGCCGCGCACGAGTCGGGCCGCAAGGGCGCGACCGTGCTGGCGGCCGAGGTGGCCGACCCCACCGGCCTGGGCCGGATCGTGCGGGGCGCCGACGGCAACCTCGAGCGGATCGTCGAGGAGCGGGACGCCTCCGCCGAGGTCCGGGCGATCCGGGAGATCAACGCCGGCATCTACGTCTTCGACGCCGCCCTGCTGCGGGAGGCGCTCGGGAAGCTGTCCACCGACAACGACCAGGGCGAGGAATACCTCACCGACGTCTTCGGCATCCTCGCGGCGGTCGGGCACCCGGTCGGCGTGCACGTGGCCGCGGACGCGCAGGAGACCCTCGGCTGCAACGACCGGGCCGAGCTGGCGCGGCTGCGCGGCCTGCTGCGGGACCGGGTCAACACGGCGTGGATGCGGGCCGGCGTCTCGATCCTCGACCCGGCGACGACCTGGATCGACGTGACGGTGACGCTCGAGCCGGACGCCGTGATCGACCAGAACTGCCAGCTCCAGGGCGGGACGGCGGTGGCGACCGGCGCGGTGATCGGCCCGGACACCACGCTGGTGGACACCGTGGTCGCGGAGTGTGCCACCGTGCTGCGCTCGCACTCGATCGGGGCGCAGATCGGGCCGGACGCGACCGTGGGCCCCTACTCGTACCTGCGGCCCGGCACCCGGCTCGGCCGCAAGTCGAAGGTCGGCGGGTTCGTCGAGACGAAGAACGCCGAGCTGGGCGCGGGCGCCAAGGTGCCGCACCTGTCGTACGTGGGCGACGCGACGATCGGCCCGAGGTCGAACATCGGCGCCGGCACGATCTTCGCCAACTACGACGGCGTCCGGAAGAGCCACACGACGGTCGGCGAGGCGGCGTTCGTGGGCAGCGACACCGTGCTGATCGCGCCGGTGGAGATCGGCCCGGGCGCGTACGTGGCCGCGGGCAGCGCCGTCGCCAAGGACGTGCCGGCCGGGAACCTGGGCGTCACCCGGGCCCCGCAGCGCAACGTGGAGGGCTGGACGGCCCGGAAGCGGCCGGGCACGGTGTCGGCGGACGCGGCGGAGAAGGCGGCGGGGGCGTCCGGAGGGACCGCGGAGTAGCACCTAGGCAGCGAGTCGCCTGTGGCGCAAGCTGGGGTGAGGCATCCCACGACCCGGATCCGGCACGTGGCCTCCGGCCGGCCTCGGGTGATACTTCAGGTGACTAACCCCTCGATCACGGGAGCGGACGAGCCCATGGGCAGCATCGTCGCGGAGAACCGTAAGAGTTTGATGCTTTTCTCCGGGCGCGGCTTCCCGGAGCTGGCCGAGGAGATCGGGCAGGTGCTGGGCATCGCGCCGACGCCCTCGGATTCGTACGAGTTCGCCAACGGTGAGATCTTCGTCCGGTTCAAGGATTCCGTCCGCGGGTCCGACGCCTTCGTGGTGCAGTCGGTCACCGAGGGCGTGAACCGGTGGGTCATGGAGACGCTGATCATGATCGACGCCCTCAAGCGGGGCTCGGCGAAGCGGATCACCGTCGTGCTGCCGTTCTACCCGTACTCGCGGCAGGACAAGAAGCACCGCGGCCGGGAACCGATCTCCGCCCGGCTGGTCGCCGACCTGCTGAAGACCGCGGGCGCCAACCGGATCCTGACCGTGGACCTGCACACCGCGCAGATCCAGGGCTTCTTCGACGGCCCGGTGGACCACCTGTTCGCGATGGACATCCTCGCCGAGCACGTGCAGCGCAAGTTCGAGGGCCGGCCGATGACGGTGGTCGCCCCCGACTCGGGCCGGGTGCGCGTCGCCGAGCGCTGGACGGACCGGCTGGGCGGCTGCCCGCTGGCGTTCATCCACAAGACCCGGGACCCGCTGAAGCCGAACCAGGTCGTCGCCAACCGGGTGGTCGGCGAGGTCGAGGGCCGGGTCTGCCTGATCGTCGACGACATGATCGACACGGGCGGCACGATCGCCAAGGCCGCGGACATCCTGTTCGACTCGGGCGCCGCGGACGTGATCGTGGCGTCGACCCACGCCCTGCTGTCCGACCCGGCGACCGAGCGGCTCAAGAACAGCCGCATCTCGGAGCTGGTGGTGACGAACACCCTCCCGCTCCCGCCGGAGAAGCGGCTCGACAAGATCACGGTGCTGTCCATCGCCCCGCTGCTGGCCCGCGCGATCCGCGAGGTCTTCGACGACGGCTCGGTGACCACCCTGTTCGGCGGCCTCAGCTGACCCACCGCCGGCGGCAGTGCGCCGGGGCGGCGCCCGGCGGCGGCTCGTCGGGCGGTGGTTGTGGCTGGGCTTGACGCGGCGGCCCGCCTGACTTCGGGCTTCCGCGGCTGCCCAGCCAGGGCGGCGGGGCTGCCCAGGCAGGGCGGCTGGGTCGCCCGGGCAGGGTGGCGGGGCGGCTCCGGGCGGCTCGGTTCGCGCGTGCAAGTTGCATCGACCGGGTGAACTTTTCGCAGGGAGAGTGAGCTGCCGGGACCCGCCGGTTAGGGCGCGGCAAGAGCAGGTAAGCTGGTGCGGTTGCCACGGCGAGGGTGCCACGCGGTCTGCTGCAGGTTTGCGGAGTTCGCTTGAGGCACCGTGATCGACGCGGTGCTCCGGGCCTGTGCCCAGTGCGCCCCTTGCCGAGCACTGAGCACCACCCATGCTCGGCACCGCCGAACAGCCCGCAGCCCGCCGACTTAGACGCAGCCCGATCCAAGTTTCAGGAGTTTCCCCGTGTCCGAGGTAAAGATCAGCGCCGAGCCCCGTACCGAGTTCGGCAAGGGTGGTGCCCGCCGCACGCGCCGGGCCGGCCTGGTGCCTGCCGTGCTGTACGGCCACGGCGAAGCCCCCGTCCACATCGCGCTGCCCGCGCGTGAGTTCGCCGCCGCGATCCGCCACGGTGGCCTCAACCAGGTCTTCACGATCGACGTCGCCGGCGGCACCGGGGCCACGCTGGCCCTGCCGAAGGCGATCCAGCGCGACCCGATCAAGGACACGTACGAGCACGTGGACCTGATCATCGTGAAGCGTGGCGAGAAGGTCCAGGTCGACGTCCCCGTGACGCTGGTCGGCGAGGCCGCCCGCAACACGCTGGTCGTCAGCGAGAGCACGACCCTGTCGATCACCGCCGAGGCGATGCACCTGCCGAACGGCTTCGAGGTCTCCATCGAGGGCCTGGAGGCGGGTTCGCAGGTCACCGCCGGCGACGTGACCCTGCCGCAGGGCACCGAGCTGGCCGTCGAGCCCGACTTCGTCATCGCCGTCATCTCGCAGGCGCAGACCGCCGAGCAGATGGAGGGTGGCGACGCCGAGGGCGAGACCGCCGAGGCCGGTGCCGCCGAGGCCTCCGAGGAAGCCGCCGGCTGATCTGGCAAGCGCCTGACAGGGAAAGTGCCGAGCGGCACTTTCCCTGTTTTCGTTGAGGAGACGTGATGACCGAGGACGCACCCTGGCTGGTGGTCGGCCTGGGCAACCCCGGCCGGGAGTACGCGGCCAACCGGCACAACGTCGGCTTCATGGTGGCCGGCCTGCTGGCGTCCCGGGTCGGCGGCAAGTTCGGCCGGCACAAGCGGGCGGTGGCGGAGGTGGCCGAGGGCCGGCTGGGCTTCGGCGGCCCGAAGCTCATCCTGGCGAAGCCGTTGACGTACATGAACCTGTCGGGCGCGCCCGTCGTCGCCCTGGCGCAGTTCTTCAAGGTGCCGGTCGAGAACATCGTCGCGGTGCACGACGAGCTCGATGTCCCGTACGGGCAGTTGCGGGTGAAGCGCGGCGGCGGCGAGGGCGGCCACAACGGTCTTCGCTCGATGTCGAAGTCGCTGGGCAGCAAGGAGTACGCGCGGGTCCGGTTCGGCATCGGGCGTCCGCCGGGGCGCCAGGATCCCGCCGATTTCGTGCTGTCGGACTTCTCCGGCGCGGAGCGCAAGGAGTTGGAGTTCCTGGTCGACCGGGCCGCGGACGTGGTCGAGGCCGTGGTCGTCGAGGGCGTCGAGTGGGCGCAGAACAAGTATCACGGCGGCTGATCGGATACCACGTCACGGTGCCGGGCGAGGGCGGAATGGATAGATCCTTTAGGCCGTTTTGTCCGTCTATCGGTCCCGTGTCGCTGTCCGCCTTTTCCGCGTTGGGCCTATAGCGCACCACTTCGGTGCCCAGGTATCGACGGCGCGGGGGAGGTTCGGGTGACTCAGGACCTGTCCGGAAGGCCCATGACGGCTCTGGACGAATCGACGGTGATCCTGCCCACGGTGCAGCGGCGGGGCGGCCCGGACTCGCGCGCCGACCATCCGGAGACTCTGGGCCCGGCGAACCACCCGCCGGCCAATCACGGGCCGCGCCCGACGCGCCCGGCGCCGCACCGCGAGCGCGGGCGCAACAGCAAGATCCCCGCACCGCTGCGGGCTCCGGGCGAGGACGACAACGCGCCTCCCCAGGCGGGCGCCGGCGGGCGGCTCCCCGGCGAGCGGGCCCGGAACCAGGCGGCGGAGCGGCACTGGTCGGACCGGCCCAACCGGTCGGCGGCGGCCCGGCCCGCCACCCGGCCCTTCACCCGGGTACGCGGCAAGCACGCGGCGATGTCCCGCCGGCAGCGGTGGGAGCGCCGGTACGTGCGCGCGCTGGTGGTCAGCGACCTGCTGGCCGGGGTGGCCGCGGGCGCGGTGACGTTCGCGCTGCGCTTCGGCGACGAGGTGACCACGTACAACCGGTGGTATCTGCTGCTGTCGGCGTTGCTGCCGGTGGCACTGCTCGCGGTCCTGGTGGTGAGCCGGGCGTACGAGCGCCGCTTCCTGTTCGTCGGCACGGACGAGTACCAGCGCGTGTTCCGCGGCGGCGTGGGCCTGATCGCGGGCGCGGCCGTCACCTCGTACGCGCTGGAACTGGACCTTGCCCGGTCCTACGTCCTGGCCGCGCTGCCGACCGCGATAGTCACTGTCGTGGTTCTCCGGTTCGCGATGCGCAAGCGTCTGCATCTGGAACGGGCGCGCGGCGAGAGCCTGCGGCGCGTGCTGGTGGTCGGGCACGAGCTGTCCGTCATCGGCATCACCCGGCAGTTGCGCCGCGAGCGCTACCACGGCCTCGAGGTGGTCGGCGCCTGCCTGCCGCCCGGCCACGACGGCCTCGTCGACCTGCCGGTGTACGGGACCTTCGACGACGTGGCGAACGCCGTGGACGCCGCCGAGGCGGACACCGTGGTGGTGCTGAGCTGCCCCGAGCTCGACGGCGTCGCGCTGCGCCGGCTCGCGTGGCGGCTGGAACGCGACGAGGTGGACCTGGTGGTGGCGAGCGCGCTGATCGACGTCGCCGGGGCCCGCACCACGATCCGCCCGTTCGACGGCCTGCCGATGCTGCACGTCGAGCATCCGCGGCTGCACGGCGGGGCACGGGTGATCAAGGACCTGTTCGACCGCCTGGGCGCGCTGATCCTGTTGATCGTCTTCGGTCCGGTGCTGCTGACCGTCGCACTGTGCGTCCGGGTGACTTCCCGCGGCCCGGTACTCTTTCGGCAGGTGCGGGTCGGCCGTGACGGGTCCGAGTTCCGCATCTTCAAGTTCCGCAGCATGTACGTCGACGCCGAGGCCCGGCTGGCCGAGCTCCGGCACCTCAACGAGCACGACGGTGTGCTCTTCAAAATGCGCGACGACCCGCGCGTCACCCCGGTCGGACGGTGGCTGCGCCGGCTCTCGCTGGACGAACTCCCGCAGCTGGTCAACGTTCTGCTGGGACAGATGTCGCTGGTCGGGCCGCGTCCCCCGTTGCCGTCGGAGGTCGCCGCCTACGCCGACGACGTGCGGCGCCGGCTGGCGGTCAAACCCGGCATGACGGGCCTGTGGCAGGTTTCCGGTCGTTCGGATCTGCCCTGGGAGGAAGCGGTCAGGCTCGACCTTCGCTATGTGGAGAACTGGTCCTTGAGTTTGGACTTGGTGATCCTTTTGCGGACCATGACCGCGGTGGTGCGGTCGTCGGGAGCGTACTGATCTTCATGAGGAGAACGATGAGCGAGCAGACAGGGACGTCGCCGCGCATAGCGGGACAGCGGGAGCCGGAGTCCGGCGGTACGCCGCCGGTCAACGACTCCGCGTTCGCCCGCTGGCTCGCCGACCGCGCCGGCCAGGTGCTGCTCCAGGTCCGCGAGGACATGGGGTACGCGGACGGCAAGGCGCTGAAGGCGGCCGGCGACAAGGCGGCCCACGACCTGCTGCGTACGGAGCTCGCCCGCTGGCGCCCGGCCGACGCGGTGCTGTCGGAGGAGGACGACCACTCGCGCGTCGCGTGGCAGGACGGCGAGCAGGCGACCGTACGCCCCGACCGGCTCGACGCCTCCCGGGTGTGGATCGTCGACCCGCTCGACGGCACGCGGGAGTTCTCCGAGGAGGGGCGGACCGACTGGGCGGTGCACGTCGCGCTCTGGACCGCCGACTGCTCCAGCCCGAGCTGCCTCGCCGCCGGTGCCGTCGCGATGCCGGCCCAGCACCGTACGCTCGGCACCGATCACACCCCCGCGTACCCGCCGTTGCCGCTGGCCGCGGCCACCGGCGGCCCGATCCGGATCGCCGCGAGCCGGACCCGCCCGCCCGCCTTCGTGACCGCGCTCGCCGAGGACATCGGCGCCGAGCTCGTGCCGATGGGCTCGGCCGGCGTGAAGATCGCCGCGGTGATCAACGGCGACGCCGACGCCTACGTGCACGCGGGCGGCCAGTACGAGTGGGACAGCGCCGCGCCGGTAGCTGTGGCGTCGGCCACTGGACTGCACGCTTCCCGAATCGACGGAAGTGAGTTGAAATACAACCAGGCCGATCCCAAGTTGCCGGATCTCGTGGTTTGCCGTAAAGATCTCGCTCCCCGGTTGCTTGCAGCGCTGCAGCGTCACCTCCCGCTAACCTGACCTCTGCACACCGCACGGAATCGAAAGGCTGGGGACCCTTTGAGCCAGGCGAAGCCCTATCGCGTATCCCATCTCGATGCTCTCGAGGCCGAGAGCATCTTCGTCATGCGCGAGGTCATGGCCGAGTTCGAGCGGCCCGTGCTGCTCTTCTCCGGCGGCAAGGACTCGATCGTGATGCTCCGGCTGGCCGAGAAGGCCTTCGCCCCGGCGCGCATCCCGTTCCCGGTCATGCACGTCGACACCGGCCACAACTTCCCCGAGGTGCTGGAGTATCGCGACGCCCGCGTCTCCGAGCTCGGGCTGAACCTGGTGGTCGCCAGCGTGCAGGAGGCGATCGATTCCGGGCTCGTCCGCGAGCTGCCCGACGGCACCCGCAACCGGATCCAGACGCCGGTGCTGCTCGCCGCCGTGGAGAAGTACCGCTTCGACGCCCTCTTCGGCGGCGCCCGCCGCGACGAGGAGAAGGCGCGCGCCAAGGAGCGGATGTTCAGCTTCCGCGACGAGTTCGGCCAGTGGGACCCGAAGAACCAGCGTCCGGAGCTGTGGTCGCTCTACAACGGCCGGCACCACCCCGGTGAGTCGATCCGCGTCTTCCCGCTCTCCAACTGGACCGAGCTGGACGTGTGGCACTACATCGCCAAGGAGCAGATCGCGCTGCCGAGCATCTACTACGCCCACGACCGCGAGGTCGTCGAGCGTGACGGGATGTTCTACGCGGTCAACGAGTTCATCGTCCCGAGGGACGGCGAGACGGTCGAGACCCGCCAGGTGCGTTACCGCACGGTCGGCGACGCGTCGCAGACCGCCGCGGTGCTCTCCGACGCCGACACCGTCGAGAAGGTCATCGACGAGGTCGCGGCGACCCGGATCACCGAGCGCGGCGCCACCCGGGGCGACGACAAGGTCAGCGAGGCGGCGATGGAAGACCGCAAGCGGGAAGGCTACTTCTGATGAGTCAGGCAGTTCTGGAGACCGAGGCGGCCGCCGCCCGCAACATGGACCTGCTGCGGTTCGCCACCGCCGGCAGCGTCGACGACGGCAAGTCCACCCTCATCGGGCGGCTGCTGTACGACACCAAGTCGCTCTTCTCCGACCAGCTCGAGGCGGTCGAGGCGGTCAGCGCCGCGCGGGGCGACGAGTACACCAACCTCGCGCTGCTCACCGACGGCCTGCGCGCCGAGCGGGAGCAGGGCATCACGATCGACGTGGCGTACCGCTACTTCGCGACGCCGCGGCGCAAGTTCATCATCGCCGACACCCCGGGGCACATCCAGTACACCCGGAACATGGTCACCGGCGCCTCGACGGCCGACCTCGCGCTGATCCTGGTCGACGCCCGCAAGGGCCTGGTCGAGCAGTCCCGCCGGCACGCCTTCCTGACCTCGCTGCTGCGCGTGCCGCACCTGGTCCTGTGTGTCAACAAGATGGACCTCGTCGGCTGGGACAAGGACGTCTACGACAAGATCGCCGACGAGTTCACCTCGTTCGCCGCGAAGCTCGACATCACCGACCTCACGATCATCCCGATCTCGGCGCTCGAGGGCGACAACATCGCCTCGCGCTCCGAGAAGACCCCGTGGTACGAGGGCCCGTCGCTGCTGCACCACCTGGAGCACGTGCACATCGCGTCGGACCGCAACCTGGTCGACGTCCGCTTCCCGGTGCAGTACGTCATCCGTCCCCAGTCCACCGTGGTCACCGACTACCGCGGGTACGCGGGCCAGGTCGCCTCGGGCGTGCTCAAGCCGGGCGACGAGGTGCTGGTGCTCCCGTCCGGCATGACCAGCACCATCTCGGCGATCGACACCGCGGACGGGCCGGTCGACGAGGCCTTCCCGCCGATGTCGGTGACGGTCCGGCTCGCCGACGAGATCGACATCTCCCGTGGCGACATGATCTGCCGCCCGCACAACGCCCCGGCCGTCGCCCAGGACGTCGAGGCGATGATCTGCTGGATGGACGAGACCGCCCCGCTGCGGATCGGCGCCAAATACACCATCAAGCACACCACGCGTACGGCCCGCACGGTCGTCCGCGGCCTCCAGTACCGCCTCGACGTGAACACCCTGCACCGCGACGAGGACGCGCCGCAGCTCGCCCTCAACGAGATCGGCCGGGTACGCCTCCGCACGACGGTGCCCCTGCTCGCCGACGAGTACCGCCGCAACCGCACGACGGGCGGCTTCATCCTGATCGACGAGTCGACCAACCGCACGGTCGGCGCCGGCATGATCATCGAAGCCGCCTGACCTGAGCAGCCGACCCCGCCCGGCCCCCACCGGCCGGGCGGGCAACGGGCCGGCGGCAGCCCACCGGTGAGCGGCATTGCCGGCGGTGGGCCGGTGAGCGGCAGTGCCGGCGGGCGGCATTGTCGGCGGTGGGGGCGGTAGGCCGGTGGGCAGCAGCTCGGCGGTGGGGCGGCAGGCCGGTGGGCAGCAGTTCGGCGGCGGTCCGACGGTTCGGGGGCTGTCCGGCGGCTGACCGGGGTGGCCCGGGGCGGCCGGCGGGTGGCCGGCCGCGGGCGGGCGGTCACTGGTGGCTCGGCGGCCGAACGGACCACGGTGACGGGCGGGCCGACCCGGGCGGCCGGGACCAGCGGTCCGAGCGGGCTCGGTTCGGCGGGCCGGGCGGGCCGGTTGTGACGAATGAGGGGCGGGGCCGTGCCACCGGGCTTGAAGGATGTGGCCGCGCGGGCGGGCGTTTCCATCAAGACCGTGTCCAACGTGGTCAATGGGTATGTGCACGTCTCGCCGGCGACGCGGGCGCGGGTGCAGCAGGCGATCGAGGCGCTGGGTTACATCCCCAACGTGGCAGCTCGGCAGTTGCGCAGCGGGCGGTCCGGGGTGATCGCGCTCGCCGTGCCCGAGTTGCAGTCGCCGTACTTCGCCGAGTTGGCCGGGCTCATCGTGCAGGCCGCGGAGCGCCGGTCGTGGACCGTGCTGATCGATCAGACCGACGGCCAGGCCGAGCGGGAGCGTAACCTCGTCGCGGGGCTGCGGCGGCACGCCATCGACGGTCTCATCTTCAGCCCGCTGGCGCTGGCCGGCGAGGAGCTGACCAGCAGCGGCGACACGCCGATGGTGCTGCTCGGCGAGCGGGTGTGGCACGGGCCGGCCGACCACGTGGCGATCGACAACACCGCAGCCGCCGCCGACGCCACCGGGCATCTCGCGGCGCTGGGGCGTCGGCGGATCGCGGCGATCGGCGCGCAGAGCCCGCCGTCGGCGGTCACCGCGCATCAGCGGCTGGCCGGTTACCGGGCCGCGCTCGCCGAGGCCGGGCTGCCGGAGGACCCGGCGCTGATCGCGGAGGTCGACAGCTTCCACCGGGCGGACGGTGCCGCGGCGATGCGCCGGCTGCTGGACGGGCCCGGGCGGCCCGACGCGGTCTTCGCCTTCAACGACGTGCTCGCCCTCGGCGCGATCCGGGCCCTGCTGGACGCGGGCCGGTCCGTGCCGGGGGATGTGGCGGTGATCGGCTTCGACGATATCGAGGACGGCCGGTTCAGCACGCCGACGCTGAGCACGGTCGCGCCCGACACGGCGGAGATCGCCCGGCTGGTGGTGGAGCTGCTGGCCGAGCGGCTGGGCGAGGAGAAGGCCGGCCCGCCGCGCGAGGTCAGGGTGGCCTACCGCCTGGTGCCTCGAGAGAGCACCCTGGGCCGCGCCTGAGCGGCGCGCCGAGCGCGTGCGGACGCCGGCGGCGAGGTCCGGGATGAGCCGGGCTCCGGGCGCGAGCCCGCTCAGCGGTGCGGGGCGGGCGCGAAGCGCCGCTGAGCGGCGTAACCAGCGCAAAGCGCCAAGTGGGGCACCGGGGTAGAAAACCGCCCGCATTCCGTGTCGTCCGTGTGTCGAGGCCGTGTCGCGATCTTTACAACGATGGTTCCAACGTTGTAAACCAGTGAGACGGCACACACCGGTGCGACGGGAGTGATACGTGACCACGGCCAGACTCACGCTTGACCCGGCCTTCGCCATCGGCGAGGTGGATCCACGGCTGTTCGGTTCCTTCGTGGAACACATGGGCCGCTGCGTCTACACCGGCATCTTCGAGCCCGGCCATCCGCGGGCCGGCGCCGACGGCCTGCGCGCCGACGTGCTCGAGCTGGTCCGGGAGCTGGGGGTGACCCTGGTGCGCTATCCGGGCGGCAACTTCGTCTCGAACTACCGGTGGGAGGACGGGGTCGGACCGGTCGGCAACCGTCCGCGGCGGCTCGATCTGGCGTGGCGGTCGCTGGAGAGCAACACGTTCGGGCTCAACGAGTTCATGAGCTGGGCCGGGCAGGCCGGCGTCGACCCGATGATGGCGGTCAACCTGGGCACCCGGGGCGTCGCCGAGGCCGCCGAGCTGGTCGAGTACTGCAACGTGCGAGAGGGTACGGCCGCCGCCGACCTGCGGCGCAAGCACGGCGTCGCGCAGCCGCACGACATCCGGCTCTGGTGCCTGGGCAACGAGATGGACGGGCCGTGGCAGATCGGCGCCCTGACCGCCCGCGAGTACGGCCGGCTCGCCGCGCGGGCCGGGCATGCGATGCGGCGCGTCGACCCCTCCATCGAGCTGGTGGCCTGCGGAAGCTCCAACGCCGACATGCCGACCTTCGCGGCGTGGGAGGCGACAGTGCTGGAGGAGGCGTACGACCAGGTCGACTACCTGTCCCTGCACCACTACTTCGACCCGGGCAGACAGGACGAAGCGAGCTTCCGGGCGTCCGCCGTACGGCTCGACGGGTTCGTGGAGGACGTCGTGGCCACCGCCGACCACGTGCGCGCCAAGCTGCGCCGGAGCAAGCGGATCAACCTGGCCCTGGACGAGTGGAACGTCTGGTACCAATCGCGGTTCACCGAGCCCGAGGACCGCGGAATCGAGGACCTGCCGCCGCTGATCGAGGACGACTACACGGTGACCGACGCGATGGTGGTCGGCAATCTGCTGATCAGCATGCTGCGGCACGCCGACCGGCTGACCGTCGGCTGCCAGGCGCAGCTGGTGAACGTCATCGCGCCGATCCGTACCGAGGCGAACGGGCCGGCCTGGCGGCAGGCGACCTTCCACCCGTTCGCCCACACCGCGCGGCTGGCCCGCGGCACCGTCCTGCGGGCGGCGGTCAGCTCGCCGTCGATGGCCACCGGCAGCTTCGGGGACGTGCCCGTGGTCGACGCCGTGGCCACCCGCGACGAGCGGACCGGCGAGCTGACGATCTTCGCCGTGAACCGGGGCACCGGGGCCCTTCCGCTGGAGCTGGACCTGCGGGCCTTCCCCGGGTTGCGGGCGGGGGAGCGGATCGAGCTCGCCGACGCCGACCCGTTGATCGTCAATTCCGCCGCTGCGCCTGATCGCGTCCGTGCCCGTACCGAAGAAATGCCTGTCCTCGACGGCGGGCGAGCGACCGTCCTGCTCCCCGCCGTCTCCTGGCACGCGCTCCGCTTCACCCCCGAGGAGAAACCGTGAAACCCCATGTGACCCGCCGCGGCCTGCTCGGGCTCGGCGTCGGCGCCGGCGGCGCCGTCCTGCTCGGCGCCTGCGGCGACGACGGCCCGAACCCGATCGTCGGGGGCGGGCAGAACGCCCAGCCCGCGTCGACCGCCTACACCGGGCCGAACGTCGCGCTGACCTTCTGGAACGGCTTCACCGGCGGCGACGGCCCGGTGATGAAGGCCCTGGTGGACCGGTTCAACAGCGAGAACCCGAACATCAAGGTCACCATGAACGTGTACGAGTGGGCCGACTACTACCAGAAGGTGCCCGCCGCGGTGTCCACCGGCAACGGCCCCGACCTCGGCATCATGCACGTCGAGCAGGTCGCCACGAACGCCGCGCGCGGTGTCGTGCTGCCGCTGGACGACGTGGCCGCGTCGCTGCAGCTCAAGGAGGAGGACTTCTCGCCGCCGGTGTGGCGGGCCGGGGTCTACAACAGCAAGCGGTACGCGATCCCGCTCGACGTGCACCCGCAGGGCATGTTCTACAACAAGGCCGTGCTGGAGCGGGCCGGCCTCGACCCGGAGAACCCGCCGAAGACGAACGACGACTACCTGAAGGCCCTGGACGCGCTCAAGGGCAAGGGTGTCCAGGGGCACTGGGCGACGCCGTTCCCGTTCACCGGCACGCACCAGTTCGAGTCGCTGACCTGGCAGTTCGGCGGGCAGCTCTTCGACGACCAGGCCACGAAGCCGCTGTTCGCCGAGGGGCCGGGGGTGCAGGCGCTGACCTGGCTCGTCGACCTGGTCAAGAACGGCTACAGCCCGAAGAACGTCGCCCAGGACGCGGATCTGATCGCCTTGCAGAACGGCAAGGCCGCCTTCAACTGGAACGGCATCTGGACGATCAACACGCTGCGGGCGGTCAAGGGCCTGAACTGGGGCGTCACCGCCCTGCCCACGATCGGGACGCAGCCCGCCGCCTGGGCCGGCTCGCACAACTTCGTGCAGTTCAAGCAGCGCGCGACCGACCAGAACAAGCTTCAGGCCGGCAAGGTGTTCATCAACTTCATCAGCAAGCAGTCCGTCGAGTGGGCCAAGGGCGGCCAGGTGCCGGCCCGCAAGGAGATCCGCGAGGGCGCCGAGTTCAAGGGGCTCAAGGAGCAGGCGGCGATCGGTGCGCAGATCGACAACCTGCACTTCCCGCCGTCGGTGCCGGGCATCCCGGACGCGATGGTCACCATCGACACCGCCGTGAACGAGGCGATCCTGCTGCGCAAGGAGCCCGGCAAGGCCCTCGCCGACGCGGCCGCCAAGGCGTCCCAGATTCTCGAGCAGAACCGCAAGAAGTACGGCGGCTGAGCCCGTGGTCGCTGTGAAGGCGGCGCCGGGGCGGGGGGCGGGGCTCACGCCGTACCTGTTCCTGGCGCCGTACGCGCTGCTGTTCGTGACGTTCACGCTGGTGCCGGCCGGCTACGGGCTGTGGATCAGCCTGCACGACTGGGACTACCTGCTGCCCGGCAAGCCGTTCGTGGGGCTGGACAACTATCGGGCGCTGTTCAGCAGCAGCTCGCCGGTGTTCGACTTCTTCTGGCAGAGCATGCAGGCCACCGGCATCTTCACGGTGTTCAGCGTGCCGCTGCTGGTGGTCGTCCCGCTCGGCATCGCGTTGATCCTCAACCGCTCGTTCCGCGGCCGTACGGCCTTCCGGGCCGTCTACTTCGCCCCGTACGTGCTGGGCGTGGCGGTCATCGGCGTGCTGTGGCGCTTCCTGCTGGACCCGAACCTCGGCGCGGTCAACGCCCTGCTCGGCGCGGTCGGCCTACCGGACGCCACGGCGTGGACCACGGGCCTGCCGTGGGCGTGGATCTCGCTGGTCGGGGTGACGGTGTGGTGGACGCTCGGCTTCAACGCGGTCATCTACCTGGCCGGGCTGCAGGACATCCCCCGCGAGCTGTACGACGCTGCCCGGGTGGACGGCGCCGGCCGGTGGGCGGAGTTCCGCCAGGTCACCCTGCCGGGGCTGCGCCCGGTGCTGCTCTTCGTGGTGATCAACACGATCCTGGCATCCAGCAACATGTTCGGGCAGGCGTACCTGATCACGCAGGGTGCGCCGGGCGTGGAGACCCGCACGGCGATCATGTACATCGCCGAGGAGGGCCTGCGCAGCTACCGGATGGGCAGCGCGGCGGCGATGAGCTACCTGCTCACCCTCGCCCTGCTGCTGATCAGCATGATCACGTTCCGCCTCTTCCGGACGAAGGACTGAGCCATGGGCCGCGTGAGAGGAATCGCCTGGTACACCATGCTCGGCGGGCTGAGCCTGGTGTTCGTCGCGCCGGTGGTGTGGATGCTCATCACCTCGTTCAAGACCGCGGACGAGGCAACCCGGGTGCCGCCCACGATCGTTCCCCGGGACCCGACCGTGGGCGCGTACGAGACGTTGTTCGGCGGTGATTCGCAGACGCCGGTGCTGCGCTGGTTCCTGAACAGCATGCTGGCGGCGAGCGGGCAGGCGCTGCTCGTGCTCGCCGTCGCGTCGATGGCCGCGTACGCCCTGGCCAGGATGGACTTCCGGGGCAAGAGGATCGTCTTCGCGCTGATCGTGGCGACGATGTTCGTGCCGATCTTCACCCTGATCATCCCGAACTTCCTGATCATCGACCGGCTCGGCTGGCTGGACAGCCTGTGGGCGCTGATCGTGCCGGGGGCGGCCAGCGCGTTCGGCGTCTTCTTCCTCCGGCAGTTCTTCCTCGGGCTGCCCCGGGAGCTGGAGGAGGCCGCCGTCCTCGAGGGCGCCAACTCGTGGCAGATCTTCACGAAGGTGATCCTGCCGCTGTCGAAGCCGGCCCTGGCCACCCTCGCGGTGATCAGCTTCCTGACCAACTGGAACGACTTCATCTGGCCGGTCTACGTGCTGTTCAGCCCGGAGAACTTCACGCTGCCGCCCGGCCTGGGCACGCTGCAGGGCGCGTACAACATCAACTATCCGGTGATCATGGCGGGTGCGACGCTGGCCAGCATCCCGGTGCTGATCCTCTTCGTGATCAGCCAGCGCTACATCATCGAGGGCGTCTCCCGGTCCGGACTGAAGGGCTGAACCCATGCGACGGTTGCTGGCCGCGGTCGCCGCGGCGCTCGTCCTGCTCACCCCCGCCGCCGCGTGGGCGGGCAACGTGTCCGCGAGCTTCGCGGACACGTTCGCCGACCCGATGGTCGTCCGCGGCGACGACGGCTACTGGTACGCGTACGGCACCACGGACCCGCTGCGCGAGGGCGAGAAGATGGTGCACCGGATCCCGATCGCGCGCTCGGCGGACCTGAAGCGCTGGTCGTACGTGGGCGACGCGTTCACCGCCGGCCAGCGCCCCGCCTTCGCCGCCGCGAACACCGCCTACTGGGCTCCGGACGTGCGCCGGGCCGGCCGGCACTGGGTCATGTACGTGACGGTCACCGAGACCACGGTCGCGCCGGGAGCGTCGGCGATCGGCGCGGCGACCGCACCCACCCCGGCCGGGCCGTGGACATTCGTGGACCGTCCGGTGGTCGCCCCGCGCCCGAGCGGCGACGACGGCTGGCTGTGGACGTTCGACCCGGCGCAGCTCACCACGCCCGACGGCCGCAAGTTCCTCTACTACGGCAGCTACTTCGGCGGCATCTGGGTCAGCGAGCTGAGCGCCGACGGCCTGCGTACGGTCGGCACGGCGACGCGGGTCGCGATCGACAACAAGTTCGAGGGCGCGTACGTCGTACGCCGCCACGGCTGGTACTACCTTTTCGCCTCGTCGGCGAACTGCTGTGCCGGCCCGACCACGGGCTACTCGGTCTCCGTGGGCCGCTCCCGGGACCCGCGCGGGCCGTTCGCCGACCGGTCCGGGCAGTCGCTGAACGTCTCGCGGGCCGGCGGCACCCCGGTGATCGCGCCGAACGGCAACCGGTGGGTGGGCACCGGACACAACGGCCTGGTCACCGACGCGCGGGGCCAGGACTGGCTGGTCTACCACGCGATCGACCGCGGGGATCCGTACCTGGACGAGCCGTTCGGCATCAACGAGCGGCCGATGCTGATCGACCGCCTCGACTGGATCGGCGGCTGGCCCACCGTCCGCGCGGGCGCCGGTGCGTCCGACGGGCCCGACTCCGGTTCGGCGTGGGAACCCCGGCCCGGGCGGGCGCTGCCGGCGTACTCCGACGAGTTCCGCGGCACCGGCCTCGGCGGCTCGTGGGCGTTCGTGCGGCCGGACCCGGCGGCGGTCGTCGCGGGCGGCGCGCTGCGGTGGCCCGTGCAGGACGCCGACCTCACCGGGTCGTCGAACGACGCCGGGGTGCTGCTGCGCGACGCGCCCCGTGGCAACTGGATCGCGGAGACCCGGCTGACCCTCGATCTCGGCGAGGACAGCGTGCGCAACTACCAGCAGGCCGGGCTGATCGCGTACGCCGGGGACAACCTGTTCGCCCGGCTCTCGGCGGTGGCCATCTGGAACACCCGCCAGGTCGAGTTCGGCCACGAGATCCCGTACGCGGGCAGCACCTCGTACGGCGGCAACATCGCCGGCACCCCCGGCCGGACCACCACCTGGCTGCGCCTGGCCCACCACGTCGACCCGCGCACCGGCGAGCACGAGTACCGGGCCGGGGTCAGCCGCGACGGGCGCGGCTGGACCTGGGGCGGCGTGTGGACGCTGCCCCCGGACACCACCCCGCGGGTCGGCCTCGTCGCCCACGGCGGCGCCGCGCCCGCGGTCACCGCGTCCTTCGACTACCTGCGGTTCAGCCGGTGGTGAGACCCGCCATCGCCCTGTTGTCCCTGCTCGTCCTGGCCGCTTGCGCCACCCGCGAGAAGCCGGAGCCCGCGATGCCGACGTTCACCAACCCCGTCTTCCTCGAGAACTTCCCCGATCCCGGCGCCGTGCCGGCCGACGGCACCTGGTACGCCTACGGCACCAACAACGCCACCGCGAACGTGCCGATCCTGACCTCGCCGGATCTGGTCACGTGGAACCCGGCCGGGGACGCGCTGCCCGACGTCGGCGGGTGGGCGGAGCGCGGGAACACGTGGGCGCCCGAGGTCATCGCGGGCGACGGCGGCTACCTGCTCTACTACACGGCCCGGAAGGCGGGCGGGCGGCAGTGCATCGGGGTCGCGTACGCCAGGACCCCGGCCGGCCCGTTCACCGACGACCGCACCGGGCCGCTGATCTGCCAGGCGGACGAGGGCGGCTCGATCGACGCCAGTCCGTACCGGGACCCGGACGGCGGTCTGTGGCTCTACTGGAAGAACGACGGCAACGCGATCGGGCGGCCCACCCACCTGTACGGCAGCCGGCTCGCCGCGGACGGCCGCTCGCTGACCGGCGACTCCGTGCGGCTGCTCAGCAACGACGCGGCGTGGGAGAACCATGTCGTCGAGGCGCCGCAGATGGTCCGCCACGACGGCAAGCTGTTCCTCTTCTACTCGGCGAACGCCTTCGACCTTCCTGGTCAGCACGCCCGGCGGCGAGACATGGCTGCTGTACCACGCGTGGCCGCCGGACGCGATCGGCAGCGTGGTGCCCGGCCGGCAGCTCTGGCTGGACCGGGTCGAGTGGCCCGGCGGCCGGCCCGTGGTGAGGGGGCCGTCGCCGGGCCCGCAGCCGATGCCGCGGTAGCGCTCAGCGCTCCTCGTCGTCGCCGGTGGTGGCGTCCTCGATCGCGTGGCTGACCGCGCCGGTGAGGTCGCCGGACGGCACCGCGATGGCCTCGCCGTCGACCTCCTCGCGCTCGGACCCGCGGGCGGGCTCGGGCGCGGTGGCGCCGCCGGAGAAGCCGTAGTCGTTCGGCCGGTGCTCTTCGGATGCGTCTGTCATGCCCTGCGCATACCCGCGAGATCCGGCGGCTATGCCGGTCAGAGGCGGCGGGCGCCCGGCCCCGGGATCGCCGACCAGGTGGTCGGTGCGGTGAAGGACCGTTCCGCGTACGCCTGTTCGACCGCGGCCGTGGTGGCCTCCGCCCGATCCGCGTCGATGAGGGCCAGCACGCACCCGCCGAAGCCGCCGCCGGTCATCCGGGCGCCGTACGCCCCGGCCGCCAGCGCCGCCTCGACCGCCACGTCGACCCGGTCGACGGTGATCTCGAAGTCGTCGCGCATCGAGGCGTGCGAGGCCGTCATCAGCGGCCCGATCTCGCGGATGCGGCCCGAGCGCAGCAGCGCCACCGTGTCGAGCACCCGCTGGTTCTCGGTGACGATGTGGCGCACCCGGCGGCGCATCACCTCGTCGTCGAGCTTGCCGAGCGCCGCCTCCAGGCCGTCGGCGGTCACGTCGCGCAGGGCGGGGACGCCGAGGATGCGCGCCGCCTCCTCGCAGGACTTGCGGCGGGCGCCGTACTCGCCGTCGACGTGCTGGTGCGGGGTGTTGCTGTTGATGATGAGGACGGCGAGGCTCTCGGCGGCGAGGTCGAAGGGGATCTGCTCGACCTCCAGCGACCGGCAGTCGAGGAACAGGGCCCGGCCGGCCTCGCAGCGGATCGACGCCGACTGGTCCATGATCCCGGTGGGGGCGCCCACGTAGACGTTCTCGGCGCGCTGGGCGAGCGCCGGCCGCCGCGCCACGGGCAGGTCCAGCCCGCCGAGGTCGGCGAGGGCGGTGAGCACGGCGGACTCGAGGGCGGCGGAGGACGAGACGCCGGCGCCGACCGGCACGTCCGAGGCGAGGGTGATGCGGGCGGGCGGCACGGTGAAGCCCGCCTCCTCCAGGGCCCACACCACGCCGGCCGCGTACGCCGCCCAGCCCTCGACGTCGCCGGGCGCCGACGACCCGAAGGTCACCGGCTCCTCGGCGAAGTCGGAGCAGATGGTCCAGCCCGGCTCGTCCCGGCCGGCCGCGGCGGCGACGACCTGCTGGGGCAGGGCGAAGGGCAGCACGAAGCCGTCGTTGTAGTCGGTGTGCTCGCCGATCAGGTTGACCCGGCCGGGGGCCGCCCACAGCCCGGCGGGCTCGGTGCCGAAGGTGGAGTGGAAGGCCGCTGCGGCCGACGAAGCGACAGTCATGACGATGATCAGATCACGCGACGTGGGTGCGGTAGAACTCCCAGGCGTCACCGATCATGTCGGGCAGGGTGTGCTTCTCCGGCACCCAGCCGAGCTCGTCGCGGGCCCGCTGCGAGGACGCCACCAGCGTGGCAGGGTCGCCGTCGCGCCGCGGTGCCACCTCGACGGGCAGTTCGGCGCCGGTGACCTCGCGCGCCGCCTCGACGACCTGGCGGTTGGAGAAGCCGTTGCCGTTGCCGAGGTTGTAGATCTTGTGCTCGCCGGGGGCGGCCGCGTCGAGGGCCAGCAGGTGGGCGCGGGCGAGGTCCTGCACGTGGATGTAGTCGCGGACGCAGGTGCCGTCGACCGTGGGGTAGTCGTCGCCGAAGAGCTGGAGCTTCTCGCGCTTGCCCGCGGCCACCTGGAGCGCGATCGGGATCAGGTGGGTCTCCGGGTCGTGCCGCTCGCCGACCGCGGTGCCGTCCTCGCGGATCAGCGCGCCCGCCACGTTGAAGTAGCGCAGCGACACGGCGGCCAGGCGGTGCGCGTACGCCTCGGAGGTCAGCGCGAGGTCGAAGGTCAGCTTCGTGGCGCCGTACGTGTTGGTGGGCGCCTTGGTGGCGGACTCGGTGATCGGCAGCTCGGTGGGGTTGCCGTAGACGGCCGCCGTCGAGGAGAAGACCAGGCGGGGCACGCCGGCGGCGCGGACCGCGTCGAGCAGGGCCAGCGAGCGCCGGACGTTGTGGTCCCAGTAGATTTCCGGCCGGGTCATCGACTCGCCCGCCTGGATCAGCCCGGCGAAGTGCAGCACCGCGTCGAAGCCCGCGTCCGGGGTGAGCACGGAGGCGGCGTCGGCGATGTCGGCCTCCACGAAGGTGGCGCCCGGCGCGACCGCTTCCCGGAACCCGTAGCTGAGGTTGTCCAGGACGACGACCTCGTGGCCGGCATCGAGCAGCAGACGGCTGGTGACGCTGCCGATGTAACCGGCGCCCCCGGTGACCAGAAGTTTCACCACACGACCTTTCGTAGCGGACGTCTCGACGTCCAGAGTCCATCAATAACGCTCATAAGTCAACACGTTCAAACATCGGCCCGGGACCGGACGGGCGTTTGACGGAAAGCCCGGCGAGACTGACACAATGGCGCTCATGTCCGACGCCGACCGCCGCCCACGGGTGCTCTCCGGCATCCAGCCGACCGCCGATTCGTTCCATCTCGGCAATTATCTCGGAGCGGTCCGCAACTGGGTGGCCATGCAGGAGACCGCGGACGCTTTCTACTGCGTCGTCGACCTGCACGCCATCACCGCGGGGCACGACCCGGTGGCGCTGCGGAACAGGACCCGGCTCTCGGTCGCCCAGCTGCTCGCCCTCGGGCTCGACCCGGAGCGCTGCACCCTCTTCGTGCAGTCGCACGTCCCCGAGCACGCCCAGCTCGCCTGGGTGCTCAGCTGCATCACCGGCTTCGGCGAGGCCGGCCGCATGGTCCAGTTCAAGGACAAGTCGGCCAAGCAGGGCTCCGACACCACCAGCGTCGGCCTGTTCACCTACCCGATCCTGCAGGCCGCGGACATCCTGCTCTACCAGGCCGACGCCGTGCCGGTCGGCGAGGACCAGCGCCAGCACCTCGAGCTCACCCGCGATCTGGCGCAGCGGTTCAACAGCCGGTTCGGGCGGACGTTCACGGTGCCGTCGGCGTACATCGTGCGCGACACGGCCAAGATCACCGACCTCCAGGACCCGACCGCCAAGATGTCGAAGTCGGCCTCCTCGCCCAACGGCATCATCGAGCTGCTGGAAGAGCCGTCCCGGTCGGCCAAGAAGATCAAGTCGGCGGTCACCGACACCGGCCGGGAGATCCTCTACGACGAGGAGAACAAGCCTGGCATCAGCAACCTGCTGACCATCTACGCGGCGCTGACCGCGCGGACCATAGACGAGCTGCTCGAGCAGTACGACGGCCGCGGCTACGGCGACCTCAAGAAGGACCTGGCCGAGATCGTCGTGGAGTTCGTCAAGCCGATCCAGGACCGCACCCGCGGCTTCCTCGAGGACCCCGGCTACCTCGACAAGGTGCTCGCGGTCGGCGCGGACAAGGCGCGGGCGGTGTCGGCGGCGACCCTCGCGCAGGCGTACCAGAACATCGGCTTCCTCAGCCCGTCGCGCGGGGCCTGACGCCGGTGGCGGGGACGGACACGCCGACCACCCGGATCGGCGTCGCGATCGACATCCCGGAGCCGTGGGGCGAGCTGCTCACCCGGCGCCGGGCCGAGGCGGGTGACCCGCAGGCCGCGTACACGCCGGCGCACGTCACGCTGCTGGGCCCGACCGAGGTCGCGACCGACGCGCTGCCGGCGATCGAGAAGCACCTCGGCGCCGTCGCCGCCGCGCAGCAGCCGTTCATCGTGCACCTGCGCGGCACCGGCACGTTCCGGCCGGTCACCGAGGTCGTGTTCGTCACCCTGGCCGCTGGCATCAGCGAGTGCGAGCTGCTCGCCGCCGCGATCGCCGCCGTGGACGGCATCCACCGGGACTCCCGCTTCCCGTACCACCCGCACGTCACCGTCGCGCAGGACGTGCCCGCCCCGGCCCTGGACGCCGTGTTCGAGGACCTGGCCGAGTTCGAGGCCCGCTTCGACGTGCCCGGTTTCACCCTCTTCTCGCACGATCTGTCCGCGGGCGGCGAGGGCCCCTGGCAGCGCCGCCGCGAGTATGCCTTGGGCGGGCCGCGCTAGAAGATCTCGGCCGTTGGGTACGGTCTGCGCGTGAACGCCATCGACCGGGCGTACGCGGCGGTCGAAGCGCGGATCATGGCGCTGCGGCACCGCTCCCGCTACTTCGATCACCTGTGCCGCGCGGCGCTGCGCTACGACGAGGTTCTCGGCGGCCGGCTGGCGGCGGCGATCGCGTACTACGGCTTCTTCGCGGTCTTCGCGCTCGCCCTGATCGGCTACTCGATCTTCGGCTTCCTGATCAAGTCCAACGTGGCGCTCTTCGAGGTCGTCCAGCGCTTCCTCGAGGAGAACCTGCCGTTCCTCGACGTCGCCGCGATCCTCGCGAGCGGCAAGACGGTCGGCATCGTCGGCATCGTCGGCCTGATCTTCACCGGCATCGGCTGGGTGGAGGCGATCCGCTCCTCGCAGCGGCTGATCTGGCGGCTCAACGAGCAGCCCGGCTACATCGGCATCCGGCAGGCCGTCGACCTGCTCGTGCTCGTCGGCATCCTGCTGCTGCTCATCGTCTCGGTCGGCGCGGTCTACGGGCTGGAGTCGCTGCTGGAGTGGCTCGCCGACGGGCGGCTCGGCCCGGTGCGGTCGGTCGTCAGCGTGGTGCTCACCATCGCCATCAACATGCTGCTGGCGGCGGCGCTGCTGGCCGCCGTGCCGCGGCTGCGGATGACCGCGCGGCGGATGGCCCCGCCCGTCCTCCAGGTCGGCATCGGCATCTACCTGCTCAACACCGTCGGCAAGTCGCTGGTCGGCGTCATCCAGCGCAATCCCGCGTACGGCCTGGTGGCCAGCGCCGTCGGCATCCTGGTCTACCTGTACGTCTTCAACCAGCTGCTGCTGTTCGGGGCAGCGTGGGCGGCGACCAGCCCGCACGGGCGCGTCGTCGACCTCTCCGCGGACGATAAAACCGCCCCCGTGGGGCAAAATACCTGGATTCGCCACCAGGGGCCGCGATGATGGGCCGGTGGGCACTCTCGTGACGCTGCACCTGCCGCCGGGTTCGCCCGTGGCCGACCTGCCGTGGATCATCACCATCGGCGCCCTCGACGACGAGGAGGAGTGGGAGCCGCTGGTCTGCGGCCCGTACGAGCGACCGCACGCGCTGGCGCTCGCCCAGGCGGTCGTCGCCGACGAGGAGCTGATGGCGGTGGTCGAGCCGCTGCTGCCGCTCGCCGACGCGGACGCCATCCGGGCCGAGGTCGCGCTGGCCAAGTCGGGCGCCGGCCACGACGCCACCACCGACGACCTCACGGCCGAGACCTTCGACCGGGACGAGCCGCGCCGCACCACCCCGGGCCGGCCACCGACCCGCGCGGAGGTCCGGGCCGGCTTCGCCCGGATCGCCGCGAAGCTGACCTCGGCGGACCAGTAGCCCGCGCGGCCCGGGGGTGTCCGCGGGCCGGCGCCGGACGGCTGAGGGCGGCCGAGGGGCGGTCCGATCGGGCCGTCCTCGCCGCGCGCATACTGGGCCCGTGGTGCTCTCCCGCAAGTGGTCCGCGTTCCTCGTCGGGGTCGGCGTCTGGACCTGGCTCATCTGGCCGCGGTTCGGCGTGGCGATCTGGAAGGACGACCGGGCCTTCGCCGACGGCGCGCCGACGTCCTTCCTCTGGGTGCACGCGCTGTTGATCACGGCCTCGCTGGCCATCGGCACGGTGGTCGGCGTGCTCGGGATCCGCGCCTGGCGGGCCGCGGGACCGAGGGCATCGATCGCCGAAGATTCGATGGCGACAAGGGCGGGATCGCCGAAAGATTAACGGCCGGTAACGCGAGGAACGGGCAAATCCCTACCTACGCCGCCTGAAGGCGCGTTCACCTCCGCCCGCGGTCGCGTCCAGGTAACGGTGCGCCAACAGTACGGGCGGAATTCCCGCCGTTGCCGTGGCCTGCGGCTACGCTCCCGACCTGAGACGCACCGCGCAGTGTCGGTGCGCTGTGGAAGGAGGGCGTGTTGCGCCCAGTACGTGGGAAGCGAATCGTTGCGATTCTCGCGGCCGGTGGGCTGACGCTCGCCGCCGCGGCCTGTGGCGACGCCCCTGACGAGACCCCCAGCGGTTCCGGCGCCAGCGCCGCCGCGACATACAAGGCCTGCATGGTCACCGACACCGGTGGCATCGACGACCGCTCGTTCAACGCCTCCGCGTGGGCCGGCCTCCAGGCCGCCAAGGAGGCCCAGAGCAACGTCGAGCCGAAGTACGCGCCGTCGTCCGCCGAGGCCGACTACGAGCCCAACCTGCGGGCGTACGTGACGCAGAAGTGCAACTTCGTCCTCGCGGTCGGCGGCCTGATGGGCGACGCCACCAAGAAGGTCGCGGCGGAGAACACCAAGCAGCAGTTCGGCATCGTGGACAGCAGCGTCCAGGGCGCGACGAACGTGTACCCGATGCAGTTCGCCACCGACGAGGCCGCCTTCCTCGCCGGCTACCTGGCCGCGGGCTACAGCAAGTCCGGCAAGGTGGCGACGTACGGCGGCCTGAAGATCCCGCCGGTCACCGTCTTCATGGACGGCTTCGCCGACGGCGTCGCGCACTACAACAAGACCAAGGGCAAGAACGTCGCCGTGCTCGGCTGGGACAAGGCCAAGCAGAACGGCACGTTCGCGGAGAACTTCGGCGACCAGAACAAGGGCAAGACGATCACCAACACGTTCGTCTCGCAGGGCGCCGACGTGGTCATGCCGGTCGCCGGCGGCACCGGTCTGGGCACCGCCGACGTCGCCAAGGCCTCCAACGGCAAGGTCTCGGTCATCTGGGTCGACCAGGACGGCTGCAAGAGCGCGGAGCAGTACTGCGACGTCTTCCTGACCACGGTCGTGAAGAACATCAAGGACGCGGTGAAGCAGGCCGTGGCCGACGGCGCCGCGGGCAAGCCCCTCAACGCCACCCCGGGCTACCTGGGCACGCTGGAGAACGACGGCGTCTCGCTGGCGCCGTACAACAAGTTCGACAGCAAGGTCGACTCCGGCCTCAAGGGCGAGATCGACAAGCTGAAGCAGGACATCATCGCGGGCACGGTCAAGGTCGAGTCGGCCAACGCGCCGAAGTGACCCCACGCTGAATCCGGCGATTCCGGCCGCCGCGCAGGCCACGGGGGCAAAACCCGTGGCCTGCGCGGCGGCTCTGCTCGCGCTGTTATAACGTCCCTCGCGTTGTGCACCAGTCCCTCGTCTGCAGGAGATTCCGCTGAGACTCGAGCTGCGCGGCATCACCAAGCGCTTCGGCGACCTGGTGGCCAACGATCACATCGACCTGACCGTCGAGCCCGGCGAGGTCCACGCCCTGCTCGGCGAGAACGGTGCCGGCAAGTCCACCCTGATGAACCAGCTCTACGGCCTGCTCCAGCCGGACGAGGGCGAGATCGTCGTGGACGGGCAGGTGCGGACCTTCCGCAGCCCCCGCGACGCCATCGCCGCCGGCATCGGCATGGTCCACCAGCACTTCATGCTCGTGCCCGTCTTCACCGTCGCGGAGAACATCGCGCTCGGCGCGGAGAAGGTCCGGGCCGGCTTCCTCGACCGCCGCCGCGCCCGCCGCGAGGTGCTCGAGGTCTCCGAGCGGTACGGCCTCCCGGTCGACCCCGACGCGCTGATCGAGAACCTGCCCGTCGGCGCCCAGCAGCGCGTGGAGATCATCAAGGCCCTGACCCGCGACGTCGACCTGCTCATCCTGGACGAGCCGACCGCGGTGCTGACCCCGCAGGAGACCGAGGAACTGCTCGGCGTCATGCGCGGGCTCTCCGACGCCGGCAAGTCGATCGTCTTCATCACCCACAAGCTCAAAGAGGTCAAGGCCATCGCCGACCGGATCACGGTCATCCGGCGGGGCCGTACCGTCGCCACCGCCTCGCCCGACACCGCCGAGGAGGAGCTGGCCGCGCTCATGGTCGGCCGCGCGGTGAGCCTGGAGGTCGACAAGGCGCCGGCCGAGCCGGGCCGCGAGGTGCTCACCGTCTCCGGCCTCATGGTCGACGACGACCGTGGCGTCCGCGCCGTCGACAACGTCGACCTGACCGTGCACGCGGGCGAGGTGCTCGGCATCGCGGGCGTGCAGGGCAACGGGCAGACCGAGCTCGTCGAGGCGATCATGGGTCTGCGCCGCCCGGCGGCCGGGTCGATCAGGGTCGACAACGAGGACCTGACCGGCATGAGCACCAAGCAGATCCTGCGCTCCGGAATCGGGTACGTGCCCGAGGACCGCAGCCTCGACGGCGTGGTCAAGGAGTTCACCGTCGCCGAGAACCTGGTGCTCGACCAGTACGACCGGCCGCCGTACGGCAACGCCTTCCAGCTCGACCCCGGCGCGGTCGCCGCCTCGGCGCGCGAGCGGGTCGAGCAGTTCGACATCCGTACGTCGTCCCCGGACGCCACCGTGAGCACCCTCTCCGGCGGCAACCAGCAGAAGGTGGTGGTGGCCCGGGAGCTGTCCCGGCCGCTGCGGTTGTTCGTCGCGGCGCAGCCGACCCGCGGCGTGGACGTCGGCTCGATCGAGTTCATCCACCGCCGGATCATCCACGAGCGCGAGGTCGGCACGGCGGTGCTCGTGGTCTCCAGCGAGCTGGACGAGGTCGTCGGGCTCGCCGACCGGATCGCGGTGATGTACCGCGGCCGGATCCTCGCGATCGTCCCGCCGGACACCCCGCGCGAGGAACTGGGCCTGCTGATGGCCGGCATCACGGAGTCGCGGCCCGGAGCGGGCGCCACCGAGCCGGCGACCGAGGAGGGTACGAAGTGACAACCGACGGACCGGTCGGCGCGCCGCAGAAGGAGGCCGACGAGACGGCCGCCGAGACCGCGCCCGCCGAGAAGCCCGAGGAGCGCGGCGAGGACTCCTTCCTGAGCCACTTCCTCCAGAACCTGTGGGCCGCCAACACGGTGACGGTCACGGTGCTGTCGGTCGTCCTCGCCCTGGTCATCGGCGCGGTCCTGATCATCGTCTCGGACCCGGCGGTGCTCAAGACGTTCGAGTACCTCACCGCCCGGCCCAGCGACGCGCTGACCGCGAGCTGGGACCTGGTCAGCACCGCGTACGGCGACCTGTTCAAGGGCGCGATCGTCGACCCGGCCACCGTCACCGCCTGGGCGAACGGCACCGGCGGGTGGCGCCCGGTGTTCGCACCGATCTCCGAGACGCTCACGTACGCGGCGCCGCTCGTCTTCACCGGCCTCTCCGTGGCGCTGGCGTTCCGCGGCGGCCTGTTCAACATCGGCGGCCAGGGCCAGGCGGTGGTCGGCACGATCACCGCCGCGATGGCCGGCTTCCTGCTGCCGCTGCCGCCGGTCATCCACCTGATCGCGGCGCTGCTGGCCGGCCTGCTCGGCGGCGCGCTGTGGGGCTTCGTGCCGGGCATCCTCAAGGCCCGGACCGGCGCCCACGAGGTGATCGTGACGATCATGCTGAACTACACGGCCAACCTCTTCCTGAGCTGGCTGATCCTGCAGAAGGGCATCCAGCAGCCCGGCCGCAGCGACGCGATCAGCAAGACCGTGGACTCCTCCGCGCAGCTGCCGTCGTTCGGCGGGGAGGTACGCGCCAACCTCGGCATCATCCTCGCCGTGCTGGCCACCGCCGGGGTCGCGTGGCTGCTCAACCGCTCCGCCTTCGGCTTCGAGCTGCGGGCCGTCGGCCACAACCCGGCGGCGTCGCGGACCGCGGGCATCAGCGTGGCCAGGACGTACACGATGCTCATGGTCGTGGCCGGCGGCCTCGCCGGGCTCGGCGGCGCCACCCAGGTCCTCGGCACCGCGCACGCGCTGACCACCCAGGTGGCCGGCAACATCGGCTTCGACGGCCTGCTGGTCGCGCTGCTCGGGCGCAACCGGCCGTGGGGCACGCTGCTCGCGGCGATCCTCTTCGGTGCGCTGCGCGCCGGCGGTAACCGCATGCAGTCGTTCTCCGGCATCTCCCTGGAACTGGTGACGGTCCTCCAGGCACTGATCGTCATCTTCATCGCCGCCCCGGCGCTGGTGAAGGCGACCTTCCACCTCCGCGCCGCCCGCTCCGCGCGGCTCGGTGCCTCCATGGCGAAGGGCTGGTGACCGGCGTGTCGACGGCGACAGCGGAACAGAGCGCCCCGACCGCGGCGCCCGTACGGTTCTGGGACCGGCAGCGGCGCCTCGGCGTCGGCCTCGTCCTGATCGGCCTGGTGGCGACGATCCTGTTCGGTGCCCTGGCCGCCGCCGAGACGGCCCGCTTCACGCTCAGCGAGGACGCCGAGGGCGCCGCGCTCTCCATCAACGGTCAGCTCGGCGCGATCCTGTTCGGCGTCGTGGCGCTCGCCGCCGGCGGGCTGCTGCTGGCCGGGCTGCTGCGGGCGTACCAGACGCTGGTGCTCAGCCTCGGCATCCTCGCGTTCGTGCTGTCCTTCCTCTGCTGGCAGGTCGCGGGCAAGTTCCTGCCGCTGGTGGACACCGCCAGCGGCACGCTCGAGCTGGCCGTACCCCTGATCCTGGGTGCCCTCGCCGGCGTCCTGGGCGAGCGGTCCGGCGTGGTCAACGTGGCCATCGAGGGCCAGTTCCTGATGGGCGCCTTCGGCGCCGCGCTGGTCGGCACGATGGCCACCAGCGTGTGGGCCGGCGTGATCAGCGCGGCGGTGGGCGGCGTGCTGATCGCGGCGATCCTGGCCGTGCTCGCCATCCGTTACCTGGTCGACCAGGTCGTCGTCGGCATCGTGCTCAACCTGCTGGCACTGGGCGTGACCGGCTTCCTCTACGAGCGGCTCATGCAGCCCGACGCGCAGGCGTACAACCAGCCGCCGAAGATGCCCGAGTGGCGCATCCCGGGGCTGGCCGACATCCCGGTCGTCGGGCCGGTGCTGTTCCACACCAACGGGCTGGTCTGGCTCGCGCTGATCCTCGTCTTCGTCGTGCACTTCGGGCTGACCCGGACCCGGTGGGGGCTGCGGACCCGGGCGGTCGGCGAGCACCCGACCGCGGCGGACACGGTCGGCGTCCGGGTGCGCGGGCTGCGCTACCTGAACGTGCTGCTCGGCGGCGTGATCGCGGGCGCGGGCGGGGCGTACTTCACGCTGGTGGCGACCGGCAGCTTCAACAAGAACATGACCTCCGGCGCCGGGTTCATCGCGCTGGCGGCGCTGATCTTCGGCCGGTGGACGCCGTTCGGCGCGCTGGGGGCGGCGCTGTTCTTCGGCTTCGCGCAGAAGCTCGCCACGTACCTGAGCGCGGTCGGCAGCCCGGTGCCGAGCCAGTTCCTGAACATGCTGCCGTACCTCGCGACGATCGTGGCCGTGGCCGGCCTGGTGGGACGGGTGCGGGCGCCCGCCGCGGACGGGCAGCCGTACATCAAGAGCTGATCGTCCGTTCGCCGGGAGCCGGTCCGGGCCGGAACGGTGGTGGGGCAGAATCGGCGGCATGGAGATCGACTGGGGGTCGCTGCGAGCCGCGGCCATCGAGGCCATGCGGCACGCGTACGCGCCCTACTCCGACTTCCCGGTCGGCGTCGCCGGGCTGGTGAACGACGGCCGGGTGGTGGTCGGCTGCAACGTCGAGAACGCGTCGTACGGCGTCACCCTGTGCGCGGAGTGCGGGCTGGTCAGCTCGCTGCACGCGACCGGCGGCGGCCGGCTGGTCGCGGTCTCCTGCGTCGACGCCACCGGTCAGCCGTGCATGCCGTGCGGACGGTGCCGTCAGCTGCTCTACGAGCACGGCGGGCCGGAATGCCTGGTGGAGGCGCTGCCCCGGCCACTGACGGTGGCCGAGCTGCTGCCGCACGCGTTCGGGCCGATGGACCTCGAGAAGGTGACCGGGGCGGCGGCGGTCCTGGAGGTGCCGACCCAGCTCGCCCGCTGGCGGGGCCGCGGCACCGTCTTCCTGCACCCGGATCTCTCGGGCGGCGAGCAGGTCTGGACCGGATACTGGGAACGCTCCGGGGGCAGCCCCGAGGAGACCGACGCGGACAAGGGCATCCTCGAGGAGGGGCCCCTCTTCCCGACCGCCGCCGCGGCGGTGACCTGGGGACGCACCCGTACGTCCCGGGTCGTCGTGGTGGACGCGGACGGCAAGCTCTCCTGGGCCGGGGAGGGCGAACCGCCGGAAGGCATCGGCACGAGGTGGGAGCAGGCATGAGCGAGTTCGCGGCCGTCGACGTCATCCGGGCGAAGCGGGACGGGCACACGCTGTCCGACGCGCAGATCGACTGGGTGCTGGACGCGTACACGAAGGGGGTCGTCGCCGACGAGCAGATGTCCGCCCTCGCGATGGCGATCCTGCTGCGCGGCATGACGCCCGGCGAGATCGCGCGCTGGACCGCCGCGATGATCGCCAGCGGGGAGCGGCTGGACCTGTCCGCGGTGACCCGCCCGACGGTGGACAAGCACTCCACCGGCGGCGTCGGCGACAAGATCACCCTGCCGCTCACCCCGCTCGTCGCCGCCTGCGGCGCCGCCGTGCCGCAGCTCTCCGGCCGCGGCCTCGGCCACACCGGCGGCACCCTGGACAAGCTGGAGTCCATCCCCGGCTGGCGGGCCCGGCTCGGCAACGACGAGTTCGTCAGCCAGCTCCGGGACGTCGGCGCGGTCATCTGCGCCGCCGGCGAGGGACTCGCCCCCGCCGACCGCAAGCTGTACGCCCTGCGCGACGTCACCGGCACCGTCGAGGCCATCCCGCTGATCGCCAGCTCGATCATGAGCAAGAAGATCGCCGAGGGAACCGGCGCGCTGGTCCTCGACGTCAAGGTCGGCACCGGCGCGTTCATGAAGGACCTGGCCGCCGCCCGCGAGCTGGCGAGCACCATGGTCGAGCTGGGCAAGGCGCACGGCGTGAACACGGTCGCGCTGCTCACCGACATGAACACCCCGCTCGGCCGTACGGTCGGCAACGCCGTCGAGGTCGAGGAGTCGCTGGAGGTCCTGGCCGGCGGCGGCCCGGCCGACGTGGTCGAGCTGACCCTGGCGCTGGCCCGGGAGATGCTCGCCGCGGCCGGTATCGACGCCGACCCGGCCCGGGTGCTCGCGTCCGGCGCCGCGATGGACTCGTGGAAGGCGATGATCCGCGCCCAGGGCGGCGACCCGGACGCGCCGCTGCCCACCGCCCGCGAGACCGAGGTGCTGCGGGCCGCGGAGGACGGCGTGGTCGAGGCGGTGGACGCGCTCGAGATCGGGCTGGCCGCCTGGCGGCTCGGTGCCGGCCGGGCCCGCAAGGAGGATCCGGTCAGCTTCGGCGCCGGCGTCGTGCTCAAGGTGCGGCCCGGTGATTCCGTACGCGCCGGGGACGTGCTGCTCGAGCTGCGTACCGATGACCCCGGCCGGATCCCCGCCGCGCGCGACACCGCGGCGGGAGCGATCCGGATCGGGGAGTCCGCGCCCACCCATGGGCGATTGCTGATCGACCGCATAGCCTGAGCCGTCATGAAGGCCGCCCCCGATCCCCGAGCGGTACGCGAGGCCAGCCTGGACGAGCTCGAACGGCTCGCCCTGCCGCTGCCGCCTCCGTCGTTCCCGCTTGTCTGGGAGCCGGGCGACCGGGTGGAGCTGCGGGCCACCGCCGAGCTGGAGGCCCGCGCGGCGGTGCTGCACGTGGTCGTGGCCCGGTGCTTCGGCATGCCCACCGAGGCCGCCATGAGCTGGCTGCTCAACTCCAAGCTGGTGGACTTCGTCACACCGCCGGAGTGGCAGTTCGTGGCCGGTGCCCGGGGCGACCACCGCTCGTTCGTGCTGCACCACGACGCGGTGTTCGCGCTGGCGTGGCTGCTCGGGCTGAGCCGGCACCTCGACCCGACCGCGCCGCCGGAGGACCGGCTGATGCGGCAGATGCCGGACCTGCCCGGCAACGAGCTCTTCAACGCCTGGCGGTCCCGGTCGCTGGTGGCGCCGCGGGACGCGATCGAGGCCGCCGTGCTGCTCGACCTCTACTACTGCCTCGACTGGGCGTTCCAGGAGGCGGAGAAGAACGGCGTACGGCTGCCCGGCGAGGTGGACAGCAACGCGATCGGGCAGCGCCGGTGGGCGCTGGAGTGGGCGGTGCTCTTCTCCGGCCCCTTCCACGAGGACCCGCCCGAGTGGGAGGAAGTGGACCTCTCGGTCTAGCCCGGCCGGTGGACCGCCACCTCGACGGCGGCGGTGACCCGGTGCTCGCCGTCGGCGCGGGGGACCAGGTGGCGGGCGCTCGGCGTCATCCCGATCAGGGTGCGGGTCTCCTCGGCGGTCAGCCGCAGCGTGCGGCGCACGGTCGTCACCGACACCGGCGAGAACCCCGGACCCAGGGCGCCGGCGACCCGGTCACCCTTGTCCGGATCCACCCTGAGCAGCCCGTACGCCTCGACGAGCTCGGTCAGGTGGTCCGGCGCGGGCGTGACCACCACCAGCACGCCGTCCGGGCGCAGGACGCGGTGGAACTCCGGCCCGTTGCGGGGCGCGAAGACGTTCAGGATCGTGCGCGCCGAGCCGTCGGCCACCGGCAGCGGGCGCCACAGATCGGCGAGGGCGGCCCCGGCGCGGGGGTGGGCCCGGGCCGCGCGGCGCAGGGCCGGCTTGGAGACGTCGAGGCCGAGGCCCACGGCCCGCGGATGGGCGTCGAGGACGGCGGCGAGGTAGCGGGCGGTGCCCGTACCGGCGTCGAGGACCAGGCCGTCGCCGGGCCGGGCGGCCGCCGCCAGCGCCTCGGCGATGAAGTCGTAGTGACCCGCCGCGAGGAAGGCCTCCCGGTCCTCGATCATCGCGGCGGTGTCACCCGGATGGACCGAACGTCCCGCCGTGAGGTTCACATATCCCTGCCGGGCGATGTCGAAGGAGTGCCCGAGGGCGCACCGGAGTGCCTGTTCACCGGCCCGGGCGAGTGTTCCGGCGCACACCGGGCACCGCAGGTACGGCAATGCTCCGTCGATCATCCGTTGCTTCCCTCTAGCATCTGCTGATGGCTGCCATCTCCCACGCCGACATCGTGAACGCCCCGAAGGCCCTCCTCCACGACCACCTCGACGGCGGGTTGCGTCCCGCGACGGTCGTCGAGCTGGCCGAGGCCGTCGGGCACGAGCTGCCGGAGACCGACCCGGCGCGGCTGGGGGAGTGGTTCGTCGCCGCGGCCGACTCCGGGTCGCTGGAACGCTACCTGGAGACGTTCGCGCACACGGTGGCGGTGATGCAGACCGAGGAAGGGCTGCGCCGGGTCGCCCGGGAGTGCGCGCTGGACCTGGCCGCCGACGGCGTCGTGTACGCCGAGATCCGCTACGCGCCCGAGCAGCACCTGGAGCGCGGGCTCAGCCTCGACCAGGTGGTCGACGCGGTGCACGCCGGCTTCGAGGAGGGGTGCGCCGAGGCGGCGGCGGCCGGCAAGCGGATCCGGATCGGCACGCTGCTGACCGCCATGCGGCATGCCGCCCGCTCGCAGGAGATCGCCGAGCTGGCCGTGCGCTACCGCGACGCCGGCGTGGTGGGCTTCGACATCGCCGGTGCCGAGGCCGGCTTCCCGCCCACCCGGCACCTGGACGCGTTCGAGTACCTCCAGCGGGAGAATTTCCACTTCACGATCCACGCGGGCGAGGCGTTCGGGCTGCCGTCGATCTGGCAGGCGATCCAGTGGTGCGGCGCGGACCGGCTCGGGCACGGCGTGCGCATCGTCGACGACATCACCGGCGGGAGCCTGGGGCGGCTGGCGTCGTACGTCCGCGACAAGCGCATCCCGCTGGAGCTGTGCCCGTCCTCCAACGTGCAGACCGGCGCCGCCGACTCCATCGCCGAGCACCCCATCGGGCTGCTGCACGACCTCCGCTTCCGGGTCACGGTCAACACCGACAACCGGCTCATGAGCGGCACGTCGATGTCGCGCGAGATGGCGTTGCTGGCCGAGGCGTTCGGCTGGGGCTGGAGTGAGCTGCAGTGGCTCACGATCAACGCGATGAAGAGCGCGTTCATCCCGTACGACGAGCGGCTGGCCATCATCACCGATGTGATCAAGCCGGCGTACGCGAAGTTGCTGGCGTGAAGTCCGCTTTTAACCGGCATGGGCGACACGGGCGTACTTTCGTCGCGTGAAACTGCCGATTCGGCGAGGTGGGTCGGCCGTTCGGCCAGATTGCTGTCTACAAACACTGCACAATCCGGCATCTTGCCTTGCCGTACGGTCTCGTGCGAGCAATCGTCTGTGCTGCCGCGATCGAAGGTGGATCGGGGCGGGTCGGCGCAAGCGAGCCCCCCGGCGCGCCGACCGGATCAAGTGACAGTGAGAGAAGTACCCCTATACGAGCAGTGATGGCTGGCCGGTGTTGTCGCCGTCTTCGGACGCGACTTCGCATCACACAAACGGTCCGGGTCAGGCTGCTCTTTCTCTTTGACACTCGTCGTGATGGAATCTCGGGGGCCCGACCCGGTGAGTCGGCCGTGTGCGGTGCCCGGTGATCCGAAGGCCGGGTCCGAATCAGGAGGACGGTGACGTGAGCAAGCGCCCCAAGACGGCGAACGGCGTCATGTCGCGTCTCCGCCGACCGGCCGGTCGGCTGCGGGATCTCCCGATCTGGTCCAAGCTCGGGCTGATCATGCTCGTGCCCACCCTGGCGACGCTCATCGTCGGCACCCAGGGCCTCATGGACCACATCAAAGAGGCGAGCAACGCCGAGCGCGCACGCACGTTGTCCGTGCTGTCGCAGACCGCCGGTGAGCTCGTCGACCACCTGCAGAACGAACGCGCCTTCGGTGTGATGATCGCGACGACGAAGGCGAACACGCCCGACCGGGCCGCCGCGGTGAAGTCGTACACCGGCGAGCACGCGAAGGTGGACGCGGCCAAGCTGCCCTACTCGCAGCAGGAAGCCGCGCTGGACGACGTGCCGTACCAGGTCAACACCCTGCTCGTGCGGCTCGACCGGAACCTCAAGGAGCTCCCGTCCTACCGGAGCCAGACGACGAACAACCAGTTCGACGCCGACGAGGTCGAGACCAACTACAGCAACCTCATCGAGGACCTGCTGAACGTGCGTGACGCCTCCGCGCAGCTGGCGCAGGACGTCGGCCTGAGCAACCGGCTCCGCGTGGTCGCCGGCGTCGCCCGGGCCAAGGACTACGTGTCCCGCCAGCGCGACGTCGGCCACGAGGTCCTCGGCGTCGGCGACTTCAAGCCCGACCTGCGGCGCGAGTTCCTGCTCACCGAGACCGGCTTCACGATCTCGGACGCGGCCGTCCGGCAGGTCGCCTCCAACGAGGACAAGGCGCTGATCGACCGGGTCATCCAGGGACCCGCCGAGCGCGCCGCCACGAACCTCACCGGCCCGCTGCAGAACCTCGCCACCAACCGGTCCACCCAGATCCCGTTCAACCGGGCGCAGTGGGAGACCGCGATGGTCGGCTACAACGGCCTCTTCCGCGACGTGGAGAACAAGCTCGACTCGGAGATCGTGACCCAGGCCACGGACATCCGCGACACGGTGCAGCGACGGGTCTTCATCGAGACCAGCGTCCTGCTCGGCCTGCTCCTGCTCGCCATCGTGTTCGCGTGGCTGGTCGCCCGGTCGATGGCCCGATCGCTGCGGGAGCTGCGGCAGGGCGCCCTGAACGTGGCCCAGTTCGGCCTGCCCCAGGCGGTCGAGCGGCTGCGGGACCCGGCGCTGACCGGCTCGCTGACCCCGGCCCAGGTCGCCGACCAGGTCGCCGAGCCGCTGCCGGTGCGCAGCCGGGACGAGTTCGGGCAGGTGACCGAGGCGTTCAACGCGGTCCACCTGGAAGCCGTGCGTACGGCGGCCGAGCAGGCCGCGCTCCGCTCCTCCGTCGCGACGATGTTCGTCAACCTCGCCCGCCGCTCGCAGATCCTGGTCGACCGGCTCATCGGTCACCTGGACCGCCTCGAGCGCGGCGAGGAGGACCCGGACCGCCTGGCCGAGCTCTTCCAGCTCGACCACCTGGCCACCCGAATGCGCCGCAACGACGAGAACCTCCTGGTCCTCGCCGGCGCGGACTCCACCCGGGTGCAGCGCGAGCCCGCCGCCCTGATCGACGTGCTCCGCGCCGCGCAGTCCGAGGTCGAGCACTACACGCGCATCGAGTTCGGCATGATCGACCGGGACATCGAGGTGGCCGCGCACGCGGTCAACGACATGGTCCACCTGGTCGCCGAGCTGTTCGACAACGCGACCGCCTTCTCCCCGCCGAACTCCAACATCGTGGTCGAGGCCCGGCGCCTCGGCGACGGTGCGGTGCTGTCCGTCGAGGACCGCGGCATCGGCATCAGCCGCGAGCAGCTGCGTGAGCTGAACGAGCGGCTGGCCAACCCGCCGATGGTGGACGTGGCGGTCTCCCGGATGATGGGCCTCGTCGTGGTCGCCCGCCTGGCCAACAGGCACGGCGTCAAGGTCGAGCTGCGTCCCGCGGACACCGAGCGGGGCACCGTCGCCGACGTCGGCCTGCCGATCGGCGTGCTCACCTCGCCGCAGTCGGCCGGTCGGCTCCCGGCCAGTGCCTCGGGTGGCTACCCGGGCGCCGAGCAGCCCTCCCGCCCCGCGTTCGCCGAGCCGCCGCTGGCGCTCGAGAGCGGCAACGGGCGCGGCGGCTACCCCGGCGGCCGTCCGTTCGACCCGAACCCGCCGATGCCCTCGGGCGGCATGCTCGGTACGGGCGCCGGCCGGTCCGCACCGGCCTGGTCCGACCTGACCGGTGCGCCCACCAACGGCTTCGAGCCGTCGAACGGCTTCGGTGGCGGCAACGGAAACGGCTTCGGCGGCGGTAACGGCTTCGGTGGCGGCGGTGGCAACGGCTACGGCGCCTCCAACGGCTTCGCCAACGGTGGTGGCGGCGGCGCCAACGGCTTCCACGGCCCGCGCAGCAACGAGCCCATCCCGCCGATCCCGCAGCGTAGCCCGAACGGCTTCGCGGGCGACGACGGCCTGCCGCACCGCCGCAACGGCGAGGGACAGCGCCCCGAGGACACCGGTTCCTTCGGGCACACCATCCCGCGTCAGCTGCCGCCGAGCCCCGAGACGCAGGGCCGGCCGCCGATGGTGCCGCCCGTGTCGGCGCCCCCGGTGCCGCCCGTCTCCGCGCCGCCCGTGCCGTCCGCCCCGCCGTACGGTGGTGGCCGCCCGGTGTCGTCGCCGCCCGTGTCCGGCTCGCCGGCCTCGGCGCCGCCGCACACCAACCGGCCGCACTCGGCCCCGCCGGCCGCCAACCCGCCGGCCTGGCCGCCGGTGTCGGCGGATCGCGAGCAGGCCACCCCGCACGTGCCGGAGAGCCTGTCCGCGGCCCTGGACCTGACCGCCGAGATCCCGCGATATCGCGGGGAGCGCAACGGCACCGGACCGCAGCCGCAGGTGGCCCGCCCGACCAACCCGCAGAACGCGACGCCGCGGAGCGAGGCCGAGCGGTCCGCCGCTGCCGCCGCCGCGGCGCACGAGGCGGCCACCCAGCAGGCCGCGGCCGCCCAGGCGACCGCCGCCGCGCAGATCGCCGCCGCGCAGGCCGCTGCCCGTCAGCGGGCCGCGGGCGACGGCCAGTCGCAGTTCGCGGACGAGACGATGGAGCTGCCGATCTTCCGGGAGCTCGAGTCGGCGTGGTTCACCACCGCGCGGCCCAGCGAGCCCCGGACGACGGAGCCCAAGCCGGCCTCGGCCGACGCCAACGGCGACGTGGTCACCACGCAGCGCTTCTCGACCGGTGAACCCGCCCGCTCGGCCGCCGTGCCGCAGCAGGCACCGCCGCCGGAAGTCCGCACCCCCGACCGCGACCCGGCACCCGTCGGCGCCCCGGCCACGGTGGGTGCACCGGCCGCCGGCGGCGCGGCCACCACGAACGGCACCAGCGTCAACGGCGGTCCGGTCGGCCCCTGGCAGACCGCGGCCGACGAGGGCTGGCAGGCTGCCCGCAAGGCGGCCGAGGCGCCGGTGGAGACCACGACGACGGCCGGTCTGCCGCGTCGTACTCCGATGGCGCAGCTCGTCCCGGGTGGTGTCGACCGGGCCGAGACCTCTGTTCAACGCCGCACACCCGAGGCGGTCCGTGGGCTACTGTCCGCGTATCACCGAGGCGTGCAGCGGGGCCGTACGAAGGAACAATCGACCAACCCGGAGGAGACTCCGGGAGGGCAGCAGTCCTCGCAGGCTGGCAAGGAGCATGGAGCATGACAAGTACGCAGGATCTGGGTTGGCTTCTCGCCAACTTTGCCGACCGCGTTCCCGGGGTGGCGCACGCGATCGCGGTCTCCGCCGACGGTCTGCTGCTCGCGGCCTCGCGGGACCTTCCCCGGGACCGTGCCGACCAGCTGGCGGCCATCGCCTCCGGCCTGGTCAGCCTGACCCAGGGCGCCGCGCGATGCTTCGAGGGCGGTGCGGTGCTCCAGACGGTCGTCGAGATGGACAACGGATTCCTCTTCCTGATGTCGATCTCGGACGGCTCCTCCTTCGCCGTGCTCGCGGCTCGCAGCTGCGACGTCGGCCAGGTGGGATACGAGATGGCGCTGCTGGTCGACCGCGTGGGTGAGGCTCTGACGCCGGCTCCGCGCTCGGCGGCCGGAGTGCTCGGCTGAACGGATGGCCGACCGGATCCGTCCGGTATCTGTCCAAAACCTTGACAACACGAGACACTTCTATGGGCCGAGGGATGGGGTGAGCGGTGACGATGCCCGAACGCGATGAGCCGACCGGAGCACTGGTCAGACCGTACGCCGTGACCCGTGGCCGAACCCGGCCCAAGCTCGAGATCGCGCTGGAAGCGCTCGTCGAGACCACCGTCCGCGGCCGTTCCACCGGTACGGGCCGGGGCGGGAGCGAACACCAGTACATCGCGGCGATGTGCGATGGCGGCAGAGTCCAGTCGCTGGCCGAGATCGCCGCACGCATGCAACTGCCGCTCGGGGTGGCCCGAGTGATCGTCGCCGACATGGCCCACGACGGCCTGGTGGCGGTCTACGAGCCGACATCGCTGGAGGATGAGACCGATGCGGTGGGTACGGAACTGCTGGAAAGGGTGCTGAGTGGACTTCGCAGGCTCTGACATGGCGCGCCGGCCGACCGCCGGACGTGTGACATCGGCGAAGATTGTGATCGCCGGTGGATTCGGCGTCGGTAAAACGACGTTGGTGGGGTCGGTCTCGGAGATCACCCCGCTGACCACTGAGGCGATCATGACCTCCGCCGGTGTGGGCGTCGACGACAACCGGCAGGTGCCGGGGAAGACGACGACCACCGTGGCGATGGACTTCGGCCGCATCAGCATCGACCGCGACCTGATCTTGTATCTGTTCGGCACGCCGGGCCAGACGCGTTTCTGGTTCATGTGGGACGAGCTGGTACGGGGCGCCATCGGTGCGGTGGTCATGGTGGACACGCGTCGGCTCGCCGACTGCTTCGCCGCCATCGACTTCTTCGAGCACAGGCGGCTGCCGTACCTGGTGGCCATAAACTGCTTCGACGGCATGCAGTACCACAACGCCCAGGACGTTCGCGACGCGCTCGCGATCTCCAGCGACGTCCCCGTGGTCAGCTGCGACGCGCGAAACCGCGAGTCGACGAAGAACGTCCTGATCTCGCTCGTCGAGTACGTGCTCACCATGCGCCGTTCGCGCGCGGTAGCACCCGCCTGACAGCCGGTCGAAAGTCCCGCTCTGCCCGCCAGAGCGGGACTTTTGCATGCCCAGAACCCCGCCAAGTCGCTCTCCGGGGAAGTCCCGCCCGGCCGGTCCCTGCTTGGCCTGGCAGTCCCCACTTGGCCTGGCGGGTCCGGGTCGGCCAGTCTGGTCCTTGCTGGGCCCGCCCCGGTCCCCGCTGGGCGCGGCGGGTCCGGCTCGGGCCGGAGGTCCCGCTCGGCGTTCCCCCGCCGTCCCGGCCGGTTCCTCGCCGTCCGGCTCGCGTCGACATTGGGCATGACTGACCGGCGCGCGGGTCCGGGTCATCGCTGTCTGTCTCATCCGGTCACTGGCCGTCGGCCGCTGCCGGGTCTGCCTGACGGTCCGATACGACTCAGGCGTGGACGGTCCGTTGCGGACAGGCGTCGTTGCGACGGCTGAGACGGTCGCTGAGCGCCGAAACGACCGCGAATGCCGCCGAGTCCAGGCCTTGGGGTACAGGACTTCTCAGCGCCGCTCAGCGCCGACCGTAAGTCCGTGACGGCCTGGTTGTAGAACCGGGCAGCGTCGCGCGGTCCGCACGCAACCCAGACTCATCACCGCACCCAGCCGCCGTTGCTCCAGCGGAGCCGGCGCCCTGGAGCTCGCAGAGCGGGACCACCGGGCGGACCGGGCGGACGCGGCTGTACCGGACGGACCGAGGACTCGGCGGGGCCAGGGGGACCAGGGGACCCGGCGGACCGGAGGGCCCCGGACTGACACGGCGGATATGGGCGGAACCGACGGACCGTGCGGACACGAACGGAACCGACGGGCCGTGCGGACGCGGCGGACCCGGGCGGGCCGAGGGCTCGGCGGACCCGGGCGGATCGGCGGTGGGCGGTTAGCGGCTGGGGTAGCCCGCGTTGCGATAGTCCTCGGATTCCTGGCCGTCGCGGCTGAAGTCCCAGCCGCCTGCTGCTTCGCGGCCCGGGCGGCCGCCGATGGCGTAGCCGCCGATTTCTTGGCCTCGGCGCCAGCCTCGGAAGTAGCCGGTGGTGTGGGCTGCGATGCTGGCCGCGTCGCGGACGATGCGGAGGGGGCGTTCCTCGCGGAGGGGGGAGCCGGGGACGAGGTTGGCCTGGGGGACGCGCTTGGGCAGGCCCGCGGACGTTTCCGTGGTGATGGAGGGGGCCGCTGCCTTCTCCGCCGCGCGCCAGCCCGTGTCCATCGGGCTGGTCCAGTCCATCTCGGCGGGCGAGACCGACTCGTCGTGGCCGGTGAACCAGGCGGAGCGGGCCGCCGCGAAGATCAGGAGGTCGCCGTCGCCCTCGGCCGGGACCGGGGGTGTGGTGCTGCGGTCCAGGGCGGTCAGGGTCGGCGCCGTGCGGCGGGCGGTGACGCGGCCGGAGCGGTTGCCGCGGTCGTCCACCAGGCGCAGCGGCGGGGGCTCGGAGGCCGGCGGGGCCGGTTCGAGGCCGCCGAGGCCAGATTCGACGAGGCGCAGGGCCGGCGGCTCCTTGGGCATGTCCTGCCACGGCGGCTTGACCCGGCCGTCGGTGGGCGGGCTGCTCACCGCGGCGGCGGGCGGGATCGTGGGCGGCGCGGCGTCGTCGCTGGTGTTGAGCAGCGGCCAGTTGGCGCGGGAGCCGGGCTCCGGCGTCTCGGCGGACGTGCGCTGGATGGGCATCGGCAGCGAGTAGTCCGTGGCGCCGTTGGAGGCGGGCGTGCGGCTGCTCGGCGGGATGACCGTGCGTTGGCGTTCGGCGCGGGCGTTGCTCATGGCCGCGTTGGTCAGGGTGGGGCGGAACGGCTGACCGGCGTCGGCGGGCGGCACCGAGGACGGGCGCGAGCCCGGCGTGATCGGCGTCATGCCCGGCGGGGGCGGCGGCACGGAGACCGGGCGGCTGGCCGGTCCGGGGTTCGGGGTACGCGTCGGCAGGCTCGCGGCCGGCGCGACGGGCGGCGGCGTCACCGGGCGCGGAGCCAGCGGCGGCGGCATGATCGGGTCGGGTGCGACCGGCGGGGTGGTCAGCGGGCGCGGCGTCACCGGGCCGTTGCCCGCGGCGGCCGGTTCGGGCCGGGTGCGCCGGCCCAGCCGGGTGCCGGTGTCACCGGGACGACCGAGCCGGGTGCCGGTGTCACCGGGACGACCGAGCCGGGTGCCGGTGTCACCGGGACGCATCGGGGAGCCGGGCCGCGTCGGGGAGCCGGAACGCGCCGCGGAGTCCTGACGTGTCGCAGAATCCGGACGCGTCGGGGAGGCGGGGGTGTTCTCCGGCTCGGCGGCGCGGCGGGAACCCGCCTGACGGCGGCCGGGGGCGCCGGCCTGCTGACTGACCCGGGCGGCAAGGGTGCCGACCAGGGCCTCGCAGGCGGAGTCGCAGGAGCGCACCGCGGCCACGGCGTGACGCACGGTGTCGGCCGCGGCCGGGGCGAGGGCCTTGTTGACGCCGCCGCGGCGGGGCGATTCGCTGATGGCCACCAGCAGCGCGGTGACGGCGGAGACGACCTGGTCCTCGGTGCCGGCGCCGGCGCGGGTCAGCTCGGCGGCGACCTCCTCGGCGACCTGCTGGGAGTCCCTTCCCCGGCCGCTGAGGCGGCCGGGCTCGGGGAGCGCGTCCAGCACGGCGAGGGCCAGCGGGTGAGCGGGGTCCGGATACGCCCGCAGCGCCGCCGGATACAGCTCGCGCAGCACCTCGCGCAGGGCGATCGAGGCGGAGTAGCGGCCGTTGAGCATGGCGACGTGCGCGGCGAGCACCGGCTTGTAGCTGACCAGCTCGCGGGGCGCCGGGAGGGCGACGGCGGTGATGGCTCCGGCCTGGAGCGCCCGGGCGAGGCCGGCGGCGCGGCGGGCGGCCGGCGGCGCGGCGATCTCGTCCGGCGACTCGTCGTCGGCGAACCGCTCGGCGAAGTCGTCGGTGGAGTCGTCGTCGGCGACCACGAGCGGACGGCCGGCGGCGGTCAGCAGCGATGTGACCATGTGGTCGTCGCTGTCGGCGGCCACCGCGGCCTCGGCGAAGCCGCTGGTCCGCTCGACGAGCAGCATCCCGAGCTGGGCGTAGCCGGCCGGGTCGTCGCTGATCTCATGGACTCCGAGCAGCCGCCCCGCGTCGTCGACCACGGCGATGGTCAGTGCCGATCCGGCCGGAGCCGTTCGCACCGTCTCATCAGCCGACGCCAGACCGCAGTACACGCGCACGAGCGCCACGGCGTCGTCCTCCTCCCCGGGTGAGGGTTGTTCGCGACCTGTCTTCGGCCAAGGACTGATGGTCCCTGGTGAGGGGTCAGTCGCGCCAGTCCACAGCGGCAGAGATCTTGCCGATTACCGAGCGCCACCCCAGACTCGCCTGCTGAGCGCCGATTTTACGGAGCTTGCGACGACCGAAGAAACCGCCCATTCCGCCACTTTCCGCGGACCGCAGGGACTCGTCCAGGTCGTCGAGCGGCGAACCCGGCGCCAGTGCCAGGATCACGGACTTGAGCCGCAACGCGTGGCCCAGGTCGCGGGCCACCTCGCCGGCGGCGATGAGCAGCGGCAGATCCCATGTGTCGTGGCCGCCCCGCAGGTTCTCCACCACCAGGTCGAGTTCGTAGCGGTCCTCCGGGAGCGGGTCTACGTCGGACGACTGTACCCGCTCGGCCAAAACGGCCCAGGTGTCCAATTGTGCGAGGTCGTGCGGAGCACCCGATTGAATGAAGGAGACCAGCGACTCGGGGGTCTTGAAGGCCAGCAGTTTGCCGCGGTTGCTCAGGAAGACGGGCACCTCCTCGTCCTCCTCCTGCTCCGCGGCCTCCTCCGCCTTGTCGTCCTTGAAGTCCTCGGGGTCGGGCTCGTCGACGATCTCGCCGTCCTCGTTGCGCAGCACGCCGCCCGATTTGCGGTCCTTCGGGTCGGCTTCGCCCTCGGCGACCAGCGCGGCGAACTCGTCGTCGACGATCACTTCCTCGTCGGCGGCGGCCCGCGCGGCGGCCGCGCGCTCGCGCGCCTCGAACGGGTCGTCCTCGTCCGTCTCGATCTCGGTGGGGGTGAGCTCCGAGGCCTTCCGGTACGCCCGCAGCGTCAGCGCCACCCCACCGGGCATGGCGATCTCCACCGGCGAGACGCGGACCTCGTCCCAGAGCTCACGGCCGCTGAGGCCGTCCCTGGCCGACGAGGTTTCTGCGGCCTCTTCGGGCGACTGGCTGGCCACGCTGACCTCCGGGTTGGTTCTCGCAAGCTGTTCGGACGGGGTGAGTCAGGGCACACCTTAGTGGTCGCACCTGGACGCGGGCCGACCGCGTCCCGGCTCGCCGCGGCTCAGAAGCCCTTCGGGTGCCAGACGGTCTTGGTCTCCAGCAGGGATGTCATGGGCGTCAGGCCCGGATCCGCGGTGAAGTCCGGGTCGCCGGCCGGGCGTACGACCCGCTTGAGGCTGCCGGCGGCGGTGCGCTCGAGGTCGGCGGCGAGCGCCGGGTCGGTGACGCCGGTCAGGTCGAGCGCGTTGACGTCGTCGTGGGACGCGAGCCAGGGCGCGGTCTCCGCGGGGTGCCCGGTGAGGATGTTCACCACGCCGCCCGGCATGTCCGAGGTCGCCAGCACCTCGGCGAGGATGATCGCCGCCTGCGGGGCCGGCGCGAGCACCACCACGGTGTTGCCGGTGACGATCGCCGGGGCGATGACGCTGACCAGGCCCAGGAAGGACGCCGGGGCGACGACGCCGACGACGCCCGTGGGCTCGGGCGCGGAGATGTTGAAGAACGGGCCGGCGACCGGGTTGGCGCCGCCGTGCACCTGGGCGATCTTGTCGGCCCAGCCGGCGTACCAGACCCAGCGGTCGACGGCGGCGTCCACCTCGGCGGCGGGGACGCCGCAGGCCACGAACTCGGCGTGCCGGGCCTCGAGCATCTCGGCGACCCGGTAGAGCACCTGGCCGCGGTTGTACGCGGTGGCGCCGGCCCACTTGGGCTGGGCCTTGCGGGCCGCGACGACGGCGTCCCGCGCGTCCTTGCGGGAGGCGAGCGCCGCGTTGTCGCCGTCCACGAGATAGGTCCGTCCCGATTCGCTGCGGGGGAAGGCCCCGCCGATGAACAGCTTGTAGGTCTTGCGTACGGCGAGCCGGCCGGGCGGGCCGGGCGGGGTGACGGGCGCGACGGCGGGAACTCCGGCGGTGGTGCCCGCCCGGACCGCCGACGACCGCCGGACGGCGACGGCCTTGCCGGCCGACGTGGGGGCGCTCTTGCGGGAGCGGGAAGAAGAGGACTCAGGCAAGGTACGCCTCCAGGCCGTGCCGGCCGCCCTCACGGCCGTATCCGGACTCCTTGTAGCCGCCGAAGGGCGACGTGGGATCGAACTTGTTGAACGTGTTGGCCCAGACGACACCGGCGCGCAGCTTGTCGGCGACCGCCAGGATCCGCGAGCCCTTCTCGGACCAGACACCGGCCGACAGCCCGTACGGGGTGTTGTTGGCCTTCTCGATCGCCTCGGCGGGGGTGCGGAAGGTGAGCACCGACAGCACCGGGCCGAAGATCTCCTCGCGGGCGATCCGGTGTGCCTGGGTGACCCCGGTGAAGATCGTCGGGGCGAACCAGAAGCCCTGCGCGGGCAGCGTGCACGGCGGCGACCAGCGCTCGGCGCCCTCCTCGGCGCCGATGTCGGAGAGCGTACGGATGCGCTCCAGCTGCTCCGCCGAGTTGATCGCGCCGACGTCGGTGTTCTTGTCCAGCGGGTCGCCCACGCGCAGGGTGGCCATCCGGCGCTTGAGCGATTCCAGCACCTCGTCGTAGACCGACTCCTGGATGAGCAGCCGGGAGCCCGCGCAGCACACGTGCCCCTGGTTGAAGAAGATGCCGTTGACGATCCCCTCGACGGCCTGGTCGATCGGGGCGTCGTCGAAGACGATGTTGGCCGCCTTGCCACCGAGCTCCAGCGTCAGCCGCTTGCGGGTGCCGGCCACCGACCGGGCGATCTGCCGGCCGACCTCGGTCGATCCGGTGAACGCCACCTTGTCGACGCCGGGGTGTTCGACCAGCGTGCGGCCGGTCTCGCCGGCGCCGGTGACGATGTTGACCACGCCGGGCGGCAGGTCGGCCTGGCGGCAGACGTCGGCGAAGAACAGCGCCGACAGCGGGGTGGTCTCGGCCGGCTTGAGCACGACCGTGTTGCCGGTGGCCAGCGCCGGGGCGATCTTCCACGCGAGCATCAGCAGCGGGAAGTTCCACGGGATCACCTGTGCGGCGACGCCCAGCGGCCGTGGGTCGGCGCCGAAGCCGGCGTACCGGAGCTTGTCGGCCCAGCCCGCGTAGTAGAAGAAGTGGGCGGCGACCAGCGGGAGGTCGATGTCGCGGGACTCGCGGATCGGCTTGCCGTTGTCGAGCGACTCGAGCACCGCCAGCTCGCGGGAGCGCTCCTGGATGATGCGGGCGATGCGGAACAGGTACTTGGCGCGTTCCGCACCGGGCAGGGCCGACCAGGGCCCGGCGGCGCGCCGGGCGGCCGTGACCGCGCGGTCGACGTCTTCCGGGCCGGCCGTGGAGACCTCGGCGAGGACCTCCTCGGTGGCCGGGTTGACGGTCTTGAAGACCCCGCCGGACGAGGCCGGGGGGACGAACTCACCGTCGATGAAGAGCCCGTACGAGGGTGCGATGTCGACGACCGAGCGGGACTCGGGCGCGGGAGCGTATTCGAACATCCCCATCAATCCAGCGTGAAGTAGTCGGGGCCGGCGTAGTGGCCGGTCGTCAGCTTGGTGCGCTGCATGAGCAGGTCGTTGAGCAGCGACGACGCCCCGAAGCGGAACCAGTCGGGGTCGAGCCAGTCGTCGCCGACCGTCTCGTTGATCAGCACCAGGTATTTGATCGCGTCCTTGGTGGTGCGGATGCCGCCGGCCGGCTTGACCCCGACCTGGCGGCCGGTGCGGGCCCGGAAGTCGCGGACCGCCTCCAGCATGACCAGCGTCACCGGCAGCGTGGCCGCGACCGGCACCTTGCCGGTGGACGTCTTGATGAAGTCGGCGCCGGCCAGCATCGCCAGCCACGAGGCCCGCCGGACGTTGTCGTACGTCTCCAGCTCGCCCGTCTCCAGGATGACCTTGAGGTGGGCCGAGCCGCACGCCTCCTTGACCGCGACGATCTCCTCGTACACGTGGTCGTAGCGACCGGCGAGGAAGGCGCCCCGGCTGATCACCATGTCGATCTCGTCGGCGCCGGCGGCGACGGCGTCGCGGGTGTCGGCGAGCTTGACGTCGAGCGGCGCCTGGCCGGAGGGGAACGCCGTCGCCACGCTGGCCAGGTGGACGCCGGTGCCGCGGAGCACCTCGGCGGCGACCGGGACCATCGCGGGGTAGACGCACACCGCGGCCACCGGGGGGCAGGTGGGGTCGGCGGGGTCGGGGCGCAGCGCCTTGGCGGAGAGCGCGCGGACCTTGCCCGGGGTGTCGGCGCCCTCGAGCGTGGTCAGGTCGACCATCCGGATGGCGAGGTCGATGGCGGCCGCCTTGGCGCTGGTCTTCACCGACCGGGTGCCGAGCGCCGCCGCCCGTGCCTCGACCCCGACCTTGTCGACCCCGGGCAGTCCGTGCAGGAAAGACCGGAGGTTGAAGGCGGAACCGGACAGGTCGGGCAGCCTCGACGTCGTCGTCGCAGTCATGAGAGGGATTCTACGCGGCCCACCAGCAGTTGATCTTGGACAACCCCGGTAGGTTGATCGGCGTGGACGTACTTGTCGTTGATCATCCGCTGGCTCAGACCCGACTCACCGTCATGCGCGACGCGAGGACGGACTCCGGCGTGTTCCGCGCCGCCCTGCACGAGCTCACCACCATGGTCGTGTACGAGGCCGCACGCGCCTTCGCCGTGGAGCAGTTCCCGATCGAGACCCCGGTCGCGCCGACCCAGGGCACCCGGCTGGCGAACCCGCCGCTGATCGTCCCCGTCCTGCGGGCCGGCCTGGGCATGGCGGACTCGGCGCTGGCGCTGCTGCCCGAGTCGTCGATGGGCTTCGTCGGCCTGGCCCGCGACGAGGACACGTACGAGCCGCGGGCGTACATGGAGTCGCTGCCCGGCGACCTCTCCGGCCTGCCGGTGCTGGTCCTGGACCCGATGCTGGCGACCGGCGGCTCGCTCGTGCACTGCTGCCGGCTGCTGGTCGACCGCGGCTGCACGGACGTCACCGTCTGCTGCGTCCTCGCCGCGCCGGAGGGCATCCAGCGGCTGAAGGACTCGGGTCTCCCGTTGCGCCTGGTGACCGCCTCGATCGACGAGGGGCTGAACGAGAAGATGTACATCGTCCCGGGCCTCGGCGACGCCGGCGACCGTCAGTTCGGCGGCATGCCCCGCTTCTGACGTTGCGCGCGCTCAGTCCGTGGTGAAGGACCGAACGCGCTCAGCCCGTGGTCAAGGACCGAGCGCGCTCAGCCCGTGGTGAAGGACCAGGACTGGGCGCGGCCGTCGCGGAAGGGCATCACGCCGTGGAAGGGCCGGGGCTTCTCGGCGAACACGAGCGGGAGGAAGTGGCGGTCCGACTCCCACATGGGGACCCGGCCCGCGAGGAGGTCGGCCTTGGGCACCCAGTGCAGGCTGCCCTCGTCGTTGCCGGAGAACGGGGTGCCGGTCCATTCGGGGATGCGGAAGAGGAAGCCGAACCAGTTCTCGCCATTGCGGCCGAAACCGGGCCACGAGATCGTCCCCGCGAGATCCACGGAAATGCATTCGAGGCCGGCTTCCTCGCGAATCTCCCTGCGTATGCCCGAGGTCACATCCTCGTGACCCTCCAGCTTGCCCCCGAGGCCGTTGTAATAGCCAAAATGGAGGTCGTCCGGCCGCTTGTCGCGCCGGATCATCAAGATCCGATCACCGTCCGGGTCGGCCACGTAGCCCAGGGTCGCCAGGATGAATTGCACGGCGCTACCCTAACGGTGCGGATTGACGGGTGTGCGCGCGACGCCTTGAGGCGCTGGCTTATTCTGCCCGAATGGCAAGCCCTGTGTTGAGTATCGTCGTGCCCATTTACAACGTCGCCCCGTACCTCGAGGAGTGCCTGGAGTCGATCGCCGGGCAGTACCGGGACGCGCTTGAAGTGATCATGGTCGACGACGGCTCCACGGACGCCAGTGGTGCCATCGCTGCGGAGTTCGCCGCGCGGGACCCCCGGTTCAAGCTGGTCAGCAAGGCGAACGCCGGCCTGGGCGCGGCCCGCAACACCGGCCTGGAGCACGTCACCGGCGACTACCTGATGTTCATGGACAGCGACGATGCGATCCCGGCGTACACGGCGGAGCTGCTCATCGGGATGCTGGAGAAGACCGGGTCGGACTTCGCCTGCGGCAACGTCATGCGGCTCAGCAGCAAGGGCCTGATCCAGTCCACCATGCACCGGGACATCTTCCAGAGCACCAAGCTGCGGACGCACGTCGACCGGCAGCCGGCCCTGCTCGGCGACCGTACGGCCTGGAACAAGGTCTACCGCAAGTCGTTCTGGGACTCGCAGGGGCTGCGCTTCCCGGAGGGCGTCCTGTACGAGGACACGCCGGTCACGGTCCCGCTGCACGTGCTCGCGAAGAGTGTCGACGTCATCGAGGTGCCGATCTACTACTGGCGGGAACGCGAGGGCGACGACAAGTCGATCACCCAGCGGCGGGAGGAGCTGAAGGCCTTCACCGACCGCCTGGAGAACTGCTGGCAGGTCAGCCGGCTGCTCGGCGACTCGGGTCACCACGCCACCAAGCGCCTCTACGACGAGTCGGTGCTGACCGCCGACCTCAACCTCTTCGTCAAGGTGCTGCCGAACGTCGACGACGAGTACCGCCGCGTGTTCATGGAGCGGACCAACGCGTACCTGGACACGATCGACCCGGAAGCGATCCTGGAGCTGCCGGCGCACCAGCGCGTGCAGTGGACCCTGATCCGCAACCGGATGCTGCCCGAGCTGCTGGAGCTGATCCCGGTCCTGCGCAAGCAGCGCCGGATCGCCCGCAAGGGCCTGCGCCGCTACCACGACATGGACCTGTACCACGAGAAGCTGCCGCAGCTCCCGCCCGAGCTGTTCGCGGCCGGCACGCCGCGGCCCCGCACCAAGGTCCACGACGTCTCGTGGCGCGACGGGAAGCTGCACATCCGCGGGCACGCGTTCATCCCCGGTCAGGCCTCCGGGCGGCCGTGGAGCACCTCCCGGCTGATCTGGCTGAAGGAGGGGTCGGGCCGGCGGACCAAGCGCACGCTGCTCATCAACCGGCGCTGCATCGACGCCACCGCCGACCACGGCTCGCCGCAGAACAACTACGACTGGTCCGGCTTCGACGCCGTGATCGACCCGCAGACCCTGCGTACGCCCGAGGGGACCTGGGCCAACGGCACCTGGACCGCGGTGATGGGGGTCGTCGGCCTGGGCCAGATGAGCAAGGGCTCCCTCGAGATGGGCCAGCCCGCCAACCCGGTCAAGCTGACCGGCCTGGACGTCGGCGACGACGTCCGGCTCACCCCGTTCGTCAAGCGCGGGCGGCTGCGGATCCGGGTGGAGCGCGTGCCGGCGCGCCTGACCGGCGGCCGGCTGACCGGGGACGTCGTGGAGCTCGAGGGGCGGCTGCACGGCGACGCGCCGGTCACCAGCGTGACGCTGTCGCGGGTCGACGGCCTGACCTGGCGGCGGTACCCGGTCGAGCTCGACGGCGAGTTCTTCCGCTTCCGCATCCCCGTACGCGACCTCCAGGGTGAGGGACGCACCTACCGGCCGCTGCGGATCGCCGAGCCCACCGACCGGTTCCGAATCGATCTCGCCGTCGGCACGAAGCGCAGTGGGGTGGTGGCCTGCGGCATCGCCGACGACTTCAGCTGGGATCCGATCGACCTCGGCGCTGTCAGCGTGCACGTGCACCCCGCGCTCTCCGGTGAGGCGCAGCTGGTCACCATGCCGACCGGCCCGCTGCTGACCGGCGTGACCACCGCCGGCGGCAAGTTCCGGTTCACCGGGCGGATCCACGGTCCGGTCGAGGACTTCAGGCTGGTGCTGCGGCCGTTCAACGCCCGCGAGACCTGGACCTTCCCGGTCGAGCGCCACGCCGACGACACCTGGTCCGCCGAGGTCGACCCGCTCGCGGTGCCGAACTTCGATGCCCATGTGCGCATCCGTACGGGCATGTGGAACGTCCTGTACCGCGACGGCAACGGACCGGTGCAGCCGCTGCCCGCCGTCGCCGGTGCCATGGCGTCGCTGCCGTTGCCGCTGGACGGCGACTCGCCCCGCGTCTCGGTCGAGTGGCTGACCGACGAGCGGGTGGTGCTGCGGGTGCGTAACGCGCTCAGCGACGAGGACCGGGGCCGGGCCAACCAGGCGCGGCTGCGCGAGAAGGACTACCCGGCGCTGCGCGAGCAGCCGCTGCGCGACGTCGTGCTCTACAACAGCTTCACCGGCCGGCAGTATTCGGACAGCCCGCGCGCCGTCCACGAGGAGTTGGTCGCGCGCGGCGCCGAGCTGGAGCACCGGTGGGTCAGCGCCGACGGCCAGGCGCCGTTGCCGTCCACGGCCGAGCCCGTGGCACTGTGGAGCCGTCGCTGGTACGAGTCGCTCGCGACCTCCCGCTACATCGTCACCAACCAGCACCTGCCGGAGTGGTTCGTCCGCCGTCCGGGGCAGGTCGTCGTGCAGACCTGGCACGGCACGCCGCTCAAGCGGATCGGCTTCGACATCGCCGACGTGCAGTTCACCGACCGGCGCTACCTGGAGAAGCTGGCACTGGAGGCGCCGAACTGGAGCTTCCTGGTCTCCCCGAACACGTTCAGCACGCCGATCCTGCGCCGCGCCTTCCGCTACGACGGCGAGATCATGGAGATCGGCTACCCCCGCAACGACCTGCTGTTCAAGGACCGGGCGGAGATCAAGGAACGGGTCCGCCGCGCGGCCGGGGTGCCGGCCGGGAAGAAGCTCGTCCTGTACGCGCCCACCTGGCGCGACGACGAGTACAGCGGCGGCAGCTACCAAATTTCGATGAAGATCGATGTCCTTGACGCGGCGAATAAACTCGGTGAGGACCATGCGCTGCTCGTACGCCGGCACCCGAACGTCATCGACGAGATCCCGGGCAACGGCGACGGCTTCGTCTACGACATGTCCACCTACCCCGACATGGCGGAACTGCTCGCCGCGGCGGACGTCCTGATCACCGACTACTCATCGGTGATGTTCGACTTCGCCAACACCGGCCGGCCGATGGTGTTCTTCACGTACGACCTCGAGCACTACCGCGACGAGCTGCGCGGGTTCTACTTCGACTTCGAGAAGGAGGCCCCCGGGCCGCTGCTCTCGACCTCGGAGGAGGTGGTGGCGGCGATCCGTGACATCGACGCCGTCGCCGCCCGCTACACCGACCGCTACCGGGACTTCGCCGCCAAGGGCTGCGACCTGGACGACGGCGCCGCCACCGGCCGTCTGATCGACGGCATGCTGGCCGCCGGAAAGCAGGAGAACAAACGATGAGTGAGCCGACGAGGACGTCATTCCTCCACCGGGCCCGGCGCCGGCTGGCCGGGCTCCCGGCAGTCGAGGGACCCTCGCCGAGGGAGATCGAGAGGCGCAAGGCCGAGAAGAAGCGGGCCGAGGATCTCCGTAAGCACCAGCAGTCGACCACCAAGCTGCTCAGCGACATCCGGTGGGAGCTGCGCGAGCAGCGCAAGTACATGGAGGGCTTCCGGTCCCTGGCGTCGCGGGACACGTACGCCGAGATCCGCGAGTTCACCGACGCCTGCCAGCTCGGCTTCGAGGAGACCGTGCGCCGGGTCGGGCAGGAGCGGATCAGCCTCGCGCGGTTCGGCGACGGCGAGCTCAAGACCATGCTGCGGCCCGAGTTCAACCTGCGCTTCCAGCCGTGGTCGGCGGGGCTGGCCGGGGACCTGCGCCAGGTGCTGCGGATGGACGGGTACGACCGGGACAAGCTGATGATCGCTTTCCCGTACACGTTCCGGAACGTGCACTGGACCGGGGTGTGGCTGGACATCTGGCCCGAGCTGGAGCCGCTGCTCGACAGGTCGCTCACGTGGGGGATGGCGCACGTCTCGCGCCCGCAGTATTTCCACCACACCGGCCGCCACGGCGTGCAGCTGTGGCGCGACGTGTGGGAGGCGAAGGAAGTGGTGATCGTCACCGGCGAGAACTCCCGCTTCGTCCTCGAGCCGGCCCTGTTCGACAACGTGAAGTCGGTCGATTTCATCTACTCCACACCGATCGACGCGTACTCGGATCTGCCCAGGCTGATGCCGCTGCTGGAGGCGGTCGACCCGGACAAGCTGTTCCTGATCGCGCTCGGACCCGCGGGCACGCTGGTGGCGGCGAAGCTCGCGCAGGCGGGCCGCTGGGCGATCGACATCGGCCACATCAGCGAGAGCTACGCCAACGTGTTCGAGGGCGGCGCGTGGCCCGAGGACACGGCCGTCGTCTCGAAGTAGCGGTTCATCCGGACGGCTGGTCGTTGCGGAGGTGACACCGGCCACTATCGTTCCGGACATGACCTCCATCGCGCTCGCTGAGGAACTCCTCCTCCTCGCGTATGACGATCAGACCGGCAAGGCGACCGGTTCCCGCATCGGACTCGACCTCGGCATGGCCGCGGCCGTGCTGGTCGACCTCGCGCTGGCCGGCCGGATCGCCTACGTCGGCGGGAACCTCGTCGTCAACGACCCCACCCCGACGGGCGAGCCGATCGCCGACCTGGTGCTCGCCAAGGCCGCCGCGGACGACCCGCACACCCCCGCGCAGTGGGTCCAGCGCCTGCGCCACCGGCTCCGCGAGCGGGTCCTCGAGGACCTCGTCGCCCGCGGGGTGGTGCAGGACGTGGACGAGACCCAGCTCGGGGCGATCCACGTGCACCGCTACCCGACGACCGACCCGGCGTTCGAGGCGGAGATCCGCAAGCGGCTGGCCGACGCGCTGATCACGGACGCCGTCCCGGACGAGCGGACCGCCGCCCTGGCGACGCTGCTCGTGGCCACCCGGATGGAGCCCGCGCTGCGGCTGCCCCCGGAGGAGGCGGCCCGCGCCCACGAGCGGCTCGAGCAGATCGCGAGCGGCGCCGGCTTCTCGGGCGGCGCCGACCTCGAGGACTCGATCGTGCGTCCCAGCGTGGCCCTGGTGGTGGCCACCCTGAGCCGCGCGATCTCGGCCGCCCTGGGCGCTCCCAAGGTTCTGTAGCGACCGTGCTGTAGCGACCGTGCGGCAGCGACCGGCTCGCCCGCCCTCGGTAGCACAGGCCGAGGGCGGGGCCGCGGTCGTTCACAGGCCGAGGGCGGCGGACACCTCCTTGCGGAGCTGCGCCATGGCGGCGCCGGAGCGGAACTGGGCGTTGACCAGCTTGCCCGTGCCGACCGGCTCGACCACCTCGAGGTACGCCTTCAGCTTCGGCTCGGTGCCGGACGGCCGGATCACCACCCGGACGCCCTCGGCGCGCAGCGTCAGCACGTCCGCCGTCGGCGCGCGGTCCTCCACGGTGACGGGGCGGCCGAGCAGCGTCGCCGGCGGTTCCGCGCGGACGTGGGCCATCGCGCGGGTGATCTCGGCGAGGTCGTCGACGCGGACCGAGACCTGGTCGGTGCGGTGCACGCCCAGCTCGGTGCTGAGCTCGTCCAGCCGGTCCCGCAGCGTCCGTCCCTCGGCCCGGAGGGTGGCGGCCAGCTCGGCGACGGTCAGCGCGGCCGTGATGCCGTCCTTGTCGCGCACCAGGTCGGGCGCCACGCAGTAGCCCAGCGCCTCCTCGTAGCCGTACGCCAGCTCGCCGGCGCCGCGGACGATCCACTTGAAGCCGGTGAGGGTCTCCGCGTACGGCACGCCGCGGGCCTCGCACAGGGCCTTGAGCTGGGTGGAGGAGACGATCGTGGTCGCGTACGTGCCCGGGGTGCCGCGGCGGATGAGGTGGTCGGCGAGGAGCACACCGAGCTCGTCGCCGCGCAGGGGCCGCCAGCCCGCGTCCTCGCCGGCCGGGATCGCCACCGCGCACCGGTCCGCGTCCGGGTCGTTGGCGATGGCGAGGTCGGCGCCCTCCGCCGTGGCGAGGGCCAGCAGCAGGTCCATCGCGCCCGGCTCCTCCGGGTTGGGGAACGCGACCGTGGGGAAGTCCGGGTCCGGCTCGGCCTGCTCGGCAACCACCGACGGCGCGGCGAACCCGGCGGCGGCGAACGCGGCGACCAGCACCTTGCCGCCGACCCCGTGCAGCGGCGTGTACGCGACCTTCAGCTCGCGGGGCCCGGCACCGGCGACGGCCGCGGCGCTGTCCACGTACCCCTGGACGATCTCCTCGCCGAGGACCGTGCCCGGGTCGCCCAGCGGGACCTCCGACAGCGTCCCGACGGCCTGGATGGCCGCTTCGATGCCCGCGTCGGCGGGCGGGACGATCTGCGCGCCGGCGCCGGCGCCGGCCGGGCCGCCGAGCCGAGCGCCCAGGTAAACCTTGTAGCCGTTGTCCTGCGGCGGGTTGTGGCTGGCGGTGACCATGACGCCGGCGACCGCGTCGAGCTTGCGCACCGCGTACGCCAGTACCGGCGTCGGCAGCGGGCGGGGCAGCAGCAGCGCCTCGCGCCCGGCGGCGGTGGCGACCCGCGCGGTCCGCTCGGCGAAGTCCCGCGACCCGTGCCGGGCGTCGTACCCGATGACCAGCGGTCCCTCGCCGGCCTGGGCCGCGAGCCAGGCGATCAGGCCGGCGGCGGCGCGGGTGACCACGGCGAGGTTCATGCCGTTCGGCCCGGCCCGTAGCCGGCCGCGGAGCCCGGCGGTGCCGAAGGTCAGCGGGCCGGCGAACCGGTCGGCGAGTTCGGCGGCGCTGGCCGGGAGCCGGTCGAGCAGCGCGCGGATCTCGTCGCGGCCGGCCGGGTCGGGATCGTCGGCCAGCCAGGTCTCGGCCAGCGTGCGGAGGTCGTCAGTTGCCATGCTCAGTGGATAGCACGGCCGGACTCATCAACCAGCGTTGAGGGCGAAGGTCCGCACCAGTTCCTCGAAGATCGGCTTGCTGTCGGCGAACTGCTCCTCGGTGCTCGTCATGTAGAACGAATACGCCTTGCCGTCGTGGATCACCGCGCCCCAGAGCCCGTGCCGGGTGCCCGCGCACGTGTACTCGAGGACCGCACCGGGCTTGCCGGCGATGGTCCGGTCGGTGAGGCCGACCTGCGCGTACGGCTTGGGGCAGCTCGAACCCTTCTTCTTCAGGTTGCCCTCGGCGATCTTGAGGAAGCCCTGCGGGGTGCCGCGGCCGGACTCGACCAGCAGCCGCACCTTGCGGTCGGCGCCGGTGTCCACGTAGTCGACCCAGCTGCCGCCGCTCTTCTTCGTCCAGCCCTTGGGCACCGACACGCTCGTGCCGCGGCCCTTGTAGGCGACGGTGGGGAAGTCCGCAGGGCCGGGCTGGCCGTTCTGCCCCGCCCCGGCCGCGGTCGGCGGCGCCTGGGGATCCTCGCCGCCGCCGGAGAAGGCCAGCACCACGACGAGGATGAGCAGCAGCGCCACCCCGCCGGCCGCGGCGAGCTGGATGTTGCGCGGCCAGCCCTTGACCGTGGTGACGGCCTTGCCGGTCGCGTCCCGTACCGTCGCCACGGTCTTGTCGATCATGGCCTTGCGCTTCGCCGCGGGGCTCACCACGACGGTGCCGCCGCCGGGCAGCGGGTCGCGGGCCGCGCGGGCGCCGTCCCACTGCCGGCGGGGCGGGATCACGCTCGTGGTGTCGTCACCGCCGCCGGAGGGCGGGATCACGCTGGTGCGGTCGCCGCCGCCGGCGGGCGGGATCACGCTGGTGCGGTCGCCGTTCAGGCTGGGCGGGGGAGGGTACGCGCCGGTGGGCTGGCCCGCGGACGACGCCGCGGGGGTGGTCTCCTCGGCGCGGCGCTTGCCGCCCTGCTTGACCTTGGCCAGGTGACCGGAGAGCGACTCGCCCGGCGCGAGCATGGCGCGCCCGCCGATCTGCCCGCTGGGCTTGGGCTGCGGCGGCGGGATCGGCTGGGTCTCGGCGGCGGGCGGCCGCTGCGACGGGACCACCGAGTAGGGGTCCGTCATCATGTGCGGCGGTGCCTTGCTGGCCAGCGGGCCGGCGAGCTGCTGGCGGAGCATGGTGCGGGCGGTCTGCACGTCGAAGCGGCGGGCCGGGTCCTTCTCGAGCAGGCCCATCAGCACCGGGGTGAGCGAGCCGGCGCGCACGGCCGGGGTGGGCGGGTCCTCGACCACCGCGTGCATCGTCTCGATCGGGTCGCCCTTGTCGAACGGCGGGCGGCCCTCGATCGCGGTGTAGAGCGTCACGCCGAGCGAGAACAGGTCGCTGGGCGGGCCGAAGTCGCTGCCCATGGCCCGCTCGGGCGAGATGAAGTGCGGCGAGCCGAGCACCATGCCGGGGGTGGTGAGCTGGACGTCGGTGGGCATCCGGGCGACGCCGAAGTCGGTGAGCACGCAGCGGCCGTCGGTGCAGATCAGCACGTTGGCCGGCTTGACGTCGCGGTGCAGCACGCCGTGCGCGTGGGCCACCTCGAGGGCGCCGAGCAGGGCGATGCCGATCTTCGCGACCACGCGCGACGGGACCGGGCCGTCCTCGATCACCATGTCGGCGAGGCTGCGGGCCTCCAGCAGCTCCATGACGATCCAGGGGCGGCCGTTCTCGTGCACGACGTCGTAGACCTGGACGACCGCCGGGTGCTGCAGGGCCGCCGCCGCACGCGCCTCGCGCATGGTGCGTTCGTACATCGAGTCGCGGTCGCTGGGGGCGAGGCCGGGCGGGAGGATGACCTCCTTGATGGCCACGTCACGCCGCAGCAGGGTGTCGGCGGCACGCCAGACCGTGCCCATGCCGCCGTGACCGACCGCGGCACGTAGCGTGTAACGCCCGCCGATGAGCGTGCCCGGGGCTGCGCGTCCGCTGGTCGGAGCGGTGTTGCCACTGCTCCACGTCGGAATCTGAGTCACGTGAGATGCCACCGAAGGGATGAGGGTGCGGTCGGCCAACCCCGCTATCTTGCCGGTTCGCACCCCCATTCGGAAAGCCGGTCGCCCGCTGTTCTGCAGATCTCGACGGTGTGTCATCACGACGTAGCGCAGAGTGGAACTTATCGGACGCTGAGTGCAAAATCCCTCACACCTGACGGCGACTGAACGACGCCTTAGGATTTCGGTGTGAACGCAGAATCCGGGTTCGAGATCAAGCCGGTCTACGACAGCGGCGACCTGTCCGCGGACGCCGAGGAACGGCTCGGCCGGCCCGGTGAGTTCCCCTACACCCGCGGGGTGTACCCGACGATGTACACCGAGCGGCCGTGGACCATGCGGCAGTACGCGGGCTTCGGCACCGCGGCCGAGTCCAACGCCCGCTACCACCAGCTGCTCAAGGCCGGGACCATGGGCCTGTCGGTGGCGTTCGACCTGCCCACCCAGATGGGGTACGACTCCGACGAGCCGATCGCGCACGGCGAGGTCGGCAAGGTGGGCGTCGCCATCGACTCCCTCGACGACATGCGGCGGCTCTTCCGCGACATCCCGCTGGACAGGGTGTCCACGTCGATGACGATCAACGCGCCGGGCTCGGTGCTGCTGCTGCTCTACCAGCTCGTGGCCGAGGAGCAAGGGGTCCCGGGGGCTGCCCTTCAGGGCACGATCCAGAACGACATCCTCAAGGAGTACATCGCCCGGGGAACCTACATCTTCCCGCCCAAGCCGTCGCTGCGGCTGGTCGCGGACACGTTCGCCTACTGCCAGGCCGAGATCCCGCGATGGAACACCATCTCGATCTCCGGCTACCACATGGCCGAGGCCGGCGCGTCGCCCGCGCAGGAGATCGCGTTCACCCTGGCCAACGGCATCGAGTACGTCCGCACCGCGATCGCCGCCGGCCTCGCGGTCGACGACTTCGCCCCCCGTCTGTCGTTCTTCTTCGTCGCCCGCACCACGCTGCTGGAGGAGATCGCCAAGTTCCGGGCCGCCCGGCGGATGTGGGCGCGGATCATGCGCGACGAGTTCGGCGCGAAGAATCCGAAGTCGCAGATGCTGCGGTTCCACACCCAGACCGCCGGGGTCCAGCTCACCGCGCAGCAGCCTGAGGTGAACCTGGTACGCGTCGCCGTCCAGGCGCTCGGTGCGGTCGCGGGCGGCACCCAGTCGCTGCACACGAACGCGTACGACGAGGCGATCGCGCTGCCCACCGAGAAGTCGGCGCGGCTGGCGCTGCGGACCCAGCAGGTGCTCGCGTACGAGACCGGGATGGTCGACACCGTGGACCCGTTCGCCGGCTCGTACGTCATCGAGGCCATGACCGACGAGGTGGAGGCGACGGCCACCGCGCTGATCGAGCGGGTCTTCGGGTACGGCTCCGCGGTCGACGCGATCGAGCAGGGCTTCCAGAAGCAGGAGATCGAGGCGTCGGCGTACCGGATCTCGCAGCAGATCGACGCCGGCGAGCGGGTCGTGGTGGGCGTCAACCGTTTCGGCGCCGACGAGGAGGAGAAGTACGAACCGTTGCGGGTCGACCCGGCGATCGAGGCCGAGCAGGTCGCCCGGCTCGGCGCCCTGCGCGCCGAGCGCGACGGCACGGCGGTCGAGGCCGCCCTGGCCGACCTGCGCAAGGCCGCCGAGGGTACGGACAACGTCCTGCCCCCGATGCGGGAGGCCTTGCGGCGCCGTGCCACGGTGGGGGAGGTCTGCCACACGTTGCGCGGCGTCTGGGGGGTCCACCAACCGGTGGAACACTTCTGACCGCAGGCAGGACTGAACCGCGTCACCTCCGCGATTCGTAACCCGTTGTAGGAGGTGGTTGACGGATGCCGCCCGGAGATCGCTCTTATCAGGGCTTTCGTGACAGTCCGCTGTCCCGCCAGCACGCGAATGACGTTGCACAGCGTCACGGCAATGGGTCTAGGCTGTCGCGCGTTGCGGAAACCGGACCACACCCCGAGAGCGATAGAGAATTCGACGTGACGACTGCGATGACGGCGCCCGAGGGCGCCGAGACGGCATCATTCCCGGCACCACCCCCCGGAGCCGAACCGCTCCCCGGCCAGCTCGACCGCTGGCTCGCCTCCCGGGGCGCCGAGCTGGTAGCCATCCGCCGTCACATCCACGCGCACCCCGAACCCTCCAACGCGGAGTTCGAGACCGCCGCGCTGGTCGCCCGGGAGCTGGCCGTGGCCGGGCTGAGCCCGCAGCTGCTGCCCAGGGGCAACGGTGTGATCTGCGACATCGGCCAGGGCGACCGGGTGGTCGCGTTCCGCGCCGACCTCGACGCGCTGCCGCTGCACGACACCAAGGACGTGCCGTACCGCTCGACGGTCGAGAAGGTGGCGCACGCCTGCGGCCACGACGTGCACACCACCGTGCTGCTCGGGCTCGGCCTGGCCCTGGCGCAGCTCAACGAGCGGGGAGAGCTCCCCGGCCGGGTGCGGCTGATCTTCCAGCCCGCCGAGGAGTACGTGCCGTCCGGCGCCCCCGAGGTGATCGCCGCCGGCGCCCTCAAGGACGTCGTCGCCATCTACGCGCTGCACTGCTACCCGCAGCTCCCCGCCGGCCTGGTCGGCGTACGCTCCGGCCCGTTCACCGCCGCCGCCGACACGATCCGGGTGCGGCTCACCGGCCCCGGCGGTCACACCGCGCGCCCGCACCTGACCGCCGACCTGGTGCACGCCCTCGGCCGGGTGATCGTGGACGTCCCCGCCCTGCTCGACCGCCGGGTCGACCCCCGCGCCGGGGTGTCCATGGTCTGGGGCGCGGTGAAGGCCGGCGAGGCGTTCAACGCCATCCCGGGCGAGGGCGAGGTGCTGGGCACCGTCCGCATCCTCAACCGGGACGCGTGGCGGTCGGCCCCCGAGCTGATCACCCGGCTGATCCGGGACGTCGTCGCGGCGACCGGCGCCGAGGCCGAGGTGCAGTACAACCGCGGCGTCCCGCCGGTCATCAACGACCGGATGGCCTCGGCCGTCATCGCCGGTGCCGCCGGTGCCGCGCTCGGCGCCGACCGGGTGGTCGAGGCGGAGATCAGCATGGGCGGCGAGGACTTCGCCTTCTACCTCGAGCAGGTCCCGGGCGCGATGATCCGGCTCGGCACCGGCACGCCCGGCGCCGAGACGAAGTTCGACCTGCACCAGAGCAACTTCGACGTGGACGAGCGCTGCATCGGCTACGGCGTGCGCGTCATGGTGCACACCGCCCTGGCAGCGCTCGCCACGGGTTCCTTCTAGGCCGAGGGCTGCTGCTCGGCCGGCTGCGGCTGCGGCGCCGGGTGCGCCCTGCGCCGGCGCAGGAACCAGAGGGCGGCCCAGGCGGGCAGGCCGAGCAGGAGCAGCCACGGCAGCAGCCAGCCGAGCACGGTCGCCACGACCCCCAGCGAGGTGAGCAGGCCGGTCCAGCCGTCCCGCAGCCCGGCGAGGAAGCCGGCCGGGTCGTCGTTCACCGGCAGGGCCGTCTCGGCCTGCGGGTCGAGCAGCACCAGGGTGATGGTCGACAGCGCGGTCAGGTCGGCCAGCCGCCGCTTCTTGGCCTCCAGCGAGGCGAGGTCGGACTCCCGGGTGGCGACCTCGCGCTCCAGCATCACCAGGTCCTCGAGGTCCTTCGCCTGGGCCAGCAGCTTGCGGCCGCTGGCGACCCGGGCCTGCTGCGTGGCGATCCGGGCGTCGAGGTCCACGGTCTCCTCGGTGACGTCCTCGGTGCTGATCCCGCGCTGCTCCTCCTTGCCGAGCTTGGCGAGCTGATCGACGACGGACGAGAACTTGTCGGCGGGCACCCGCAGCTTGAGCGTGGCGTCGGCCGGGCTGTGCTCGCCGGAGGTGCTGCGCTTGTCCTCGCCGATGAAGCCGCCGGCCCCGGCCGCGATGCCGGTGGCCTGCGCGGCGGCGATGTTCACGTCGTCCACGCGTACGGTGATCGAGCCGGTGTAGATGATCGACCGCTGGTCGATGCCGAGGTCCGGGGCCTGCGCGGGGGTGTTCTTCCCGGGCTGCTGCCGCTGGCCCTGAGGCTGTCCCTGAGCCTGCGCCCGGTCCTGCGCCGGGGCGGCCTTGTCGGCAGCCCCGCCCGCGTTCGCCGGGGCCTTGTCGGCGGCGCCGCCCGCGTTCTCCGGGGCGGCCGGTTCGGCGATCCCCTGCCCACCGCCGGCCGTCGAGGCCGAGTCGCTGCTGTCGCCGCTGCACCCGGCGAGGGCCAGCGTGGCGGCCAGGCCGGCGGCGCAGAACACGGCGGTCACCCGATGCCGGGGCCGCCGTGCCGGACGAGAAGTCGTAGCCGCAAAATCCATGATGATTCTCCTGTCCCCGTGAAGGTCTGCACCCTGGGACGTGCGGCACGCGTGCGCCGGTTCCGGCAGACTGCGAGGTGGGCGGTCACGATTCGGCAGCGGAGGAGTCCCGTGCGCGTCACGAAGTTCACGCATTCCTGCCTACGGCTCGAGGGCGACGGCGTTCTGGTCGTCGACCCCGGCGCGTTCAGCGAGCGGTCCGCGCTGGACGGGGCCGACGCGGTGCTCGTCACCCACGAGCACGTCGACCACCTCGACGTGGACGCGCTCGCCGAGGCCGCCGAGCGGCGGCCGGGGCTGGCGATCTTCGCGCACGCCGACGTGCTGCCGCGGCTCGGCGCCCTCGGGGACGCCGTGACAGCGGTCGCGCCGGGTGACGAATTCAGCGCGGCGGGGCTGACGGTCCGGGCGTACGGGGGCCGGCACGCGGTGATCCACGAGGACATCCCGCGGATCGCGAACCTGGGCTACCTGATCTCGGACGGCGGCCACTCGGTCTACACGCCCGGTGACTCGTACGCCGTGCCGGAGGCGGAGGTGGACACGCTGTTCGTGCCGCTGAACGCGCCCTGGATGAAGCTCAGCGAGGCGATCGACTTCGTGCGGGCGGTGCGGCCGGGGCGGGCGTACGCGCTGCACGACGCGCTGCTGACCCCGACCGGCGCGCAGATCTCCAACGGGCACCTGGAACGGCTCGGCGGGACCACGTACGCGCAGGTCGCCCCGGGCACCACCGTTTGACGTGGCCCGGCACCAGGACACCGACGACCTCGTCCGGCAGCTGTACGAGGCGTCGCCGGACGGCTTCGTCGCGGGCCGGGCCGCCGCCGTCGCCGCCGCGCGGAAGGCGGGTGACAAGGAGGCGGCCAAGCGGCTGGCCGCCCTGCGCAAACCCACCGTGGCGGCGTGGCTGGTCAACCTGCTGGCCCTGCGCCGGCCCGAGCTGATCGAGGACCTGGCCGGCCTGGCCACGGCCCTGCGCCAGGCCCAGCGCAGCCTGCGCGGCGAGGAGCTGCGCGAGCTGTCCACCCAGCGCCGCCAGGTCGTCTCCGCGCTGGTACGGGCCGCGCAGCAGCTCGCCGTCGAGGACGATCCGTCGCTGCGGACGACGAAGCTGCCGATGGCCGAGGTCGAGGCGACGCTGAGCGCGGCCCTCGCCGAGCCCGAGATCGCCGAGCAGGTCCGCAGCGGCCGCCTGGTGAAGGCGGCGACCTACGCGGGCTTCGGCGAGGTTCCGCGGCCGCGGCTGCGCCTGGTCACCGCGGACGACGACGCGGCCGCGCCCGAGGCCGAGCCGGAGCCGGAGGCCGAGGAAGACCCCGCGGACGTGCGGCCGAAGAAGTTGTCGGCGCTGGAGGAGCGGCGGCGCCGGGCCGAGGAGAAGGCCCGGGCCGAACGCGCGGCCAAGCGACGCGAGCTGCAGCGGCAGTTGACGGCGGCGCGGGCGGCGGACCGCAAGGCGAAGACGGCCCTGGAAGACGCCGAGGCGGCCGAGCGGGCCGCCGGGCACGCCGTCGACGAGCTCGAGGAGCAGATCGCCGAGCTGGAGCGGCAGCGGATCGTGGCGCAGGCCGAGGTCTCCCGCCGCAAGCTGGCCCGGCGCTCCGCCGAGCGGGACGCCTCCTCCGCACGGCGGCAGGTCGGCGACGTGGAGGCGGCGCTGGAGGACCTCGACGCCGACGAACCGGATAGGTAGCCGGTTTTCCTGAACCGGTCAGGGAGAGCAGAATCGGGTGGTGACCCCCGAACAGGCAGCCGCCAATGCCCGGGCGGGACTCGCGTCCCTCGTCGGGACGTTCGCCGAGTCCCCGCAGACGCTGCGCCGTGCCCGGCTGATGGGGCTGTCCGGATGGGCGTACCACGTGGCGGCCCGGGCCGGGGCGCTCGGTGACGTGCGGCCCGAGACTGTCGCCGCGGCCGTCGGGTTCATCGCCCCGGACGCGGTCACCGACGGCTGGGAGGCGGCGGCGAAGACCACCCCGCCGGTCGAGGTCGCCACCTGGCACCTGCACGAGCTGTGCCGGTGGGGAGCGGACGAGCTGGGCGGCTTCCCCCGGCTGGCGCGCCTGCTGGAGCTGGCCGGGCCGGTGGTGTCCGCGGTGGACTGCGCCGGCCTGCCGCTGTTCGCCGCGTGGCGGGCGATGCCGGTGCCGGACGCCTCCCCGGGCGCGCAGGCCGCCGTCGCGCTGAACCTCCTGCACGAACATTGGCTCGGCGTGCACCTCGTGGCGGTGCGCGCCAGCGGCCTCACCCCGCTCCAGGCGATCATCGCGGGGCCGGAGGGCGAGACCGGCGCGGTGGCGTTCGGGTGGCAGCCGCCGTACCCGCAGGCCGGGCCGATCGTGCGGCGTCTCATGTGGGCCGAGTCGGTCGCCGGGTCGCTGGCCGGGCAGGCGTACGCGGCCCTGGGCCGGGCCGAGCGCATCGAGCTGATCGGCCTGCTCAAATCTCTGTCGCACCACCTTGCCCGTTAGGGCACTCTTTACCGGTGACCGAGCTTCCTCCGGGCTGGCGTACCCGCCGGCCGACCCTCGACGACGTGCCGGAGATCCTGGCCCTGGCGCAGGCGAGCGACATCGCGGCGATGGGCGAGCCCGACTTCACCGCCGAGGACGTCCGCGAGGGGCTGACCTGCCCCCACACCGACATGACCCGGGACTGCTGGGTGGCGCTCGACCCGGACGGCGCGATCCGGGGCTGGGCGTACCCGCACAACGCTGACCGGGGGCCGCGGGACTTCCTCGAGGTCTACGTGTGGCCCGAGCTCGGCGTGCCGGCGCTGCGGCCGCTGCTGGCGCTGATGCTCGGCCGGGCCGCCGAGCGCGGCGCCGAGTTCGGGCACGAGACCTACACGGTACGGGCGGGAGCCGTGCCCACCGAGAAGCCGTGGATCGAGGCGCTGACCGACGCCGGCTTCGCGTTCAGCAAGCAGCACGCCCGGATGACGATGTCGCTCGACGGCGTGTCGCCGGTTCCGCCCGAGCCGCCCGCCGGGATCACCGTGCGCCCGGTACGCCCGGACGACGAGGACGAGATGCGCCGCTTCCACGCGACGATCGAGGAGGCGTTCCGGGACAGCGACCACCACGCGACCGACTACGCGACGTGGCGGGCGCAGGTGGACGCCGAGGCGAGTGTCTCCTACGACGAGTGGTTCGTGGGGGAGGCCGGCGGGGAGTGGGCCGGGGTGCTCCAGTCCTCCGACTCGAACGCCGAGGATGGCACGGGCTGGGTGCGGGCGCTCGCGGTGCTGCGGGCGTACCGGAGAAAGGGTGTGGGTGAGGCCCTTCTGCGCCGGGCCTTCGCGACGTATGCCGGCAAGGGGCGCACGTCGGCGGGCCTCGGCGTCGACCTGGCGAATCCCACCCGGGCGGCGCGCCTCTACCGCGCCGTCGGCATGCACCCCATGTACGAGGCGAACATCTACGAGCGGACGGTCTAGATCTCCGGCGAGGACGTACGGGTGGGGCGCTGCCGCAGGTCGCTGACGTAGTCGTCGGGCGCGCCCGCCTTCTCGGCGGCGTTGGCGATCTCCGAGAGATACCAGGCCGTCGGCATGCCGCCCTCGTAGCCGTCGAAGACGTAGACCCAGGCGCTGAGGTCGCCCTCCAGCGTCGAGACGCGCACGGTGAGCTTCTGGTACGCCCCCGCGGTCACGCCCTCGACCTCGTCGAGCTGGGCGGCGTCCCAGGGGTGCACGTCGTAGAGCGAGACGAAGACGCGGTCGCCGGGGGACTCGACGATCGTGGTGACCGCGCCCTCCCAGCCCATGTCGCCCTCGCCGGCGAAGGTCAGGCGCCAACCCTCGACCCACCCCACGCCCACCATCGGGGAGTGCGGACAATAGGCCCGCATCCGGGCCGGATCAAGGTTGGAACCGTACGCGGCGTAATGACCCACGGCGATGACGATAGCCCGGGACGCGGTTGAGGGAGAATACGAGGTGTGCGTGTCGGCACATCTCAGTCACGTAAGTGACGAAACGGAACAATGGGGGTTGAACGCGTGAGTCGGATCGTGATCATCGGCGGTGGGCCGGGCGGGTACGAGGCGGCGCTGGTCGCCGCGCAGCTCGACGCGGACGTCACCCTCGTCGAGGCCGACGGCGCCGGCGGCGCGTGCGTGCTCTCGGACTGCGTGCCCTCCAAGACGTTCATCGCCAGCTCGGAGGTGGTGACCGGCTACCGGCACAACGAGCGGTTCGGCGTCCGCTCGCCCGGTCTCGAGGGCGTCACCGTCGACGCGAAGGCCGTCAACGACCGGGTCAAGAAGCTCGCCCTCGCCCAGTCCGGCGACATCCAGGCCAAGCTGGTCAAGGCCGGCGTGGACGTGGTGCAGGGGCGGGCGCGGCTGGGCGAGGACACGCTCGGTCACACCCACCAGGTGCTGATCACCCCGCACGGCGGCGAGCGGTACGCGGTGGACGCCTCGACCGTGCTGATCGCCACCGGCGCGACGCCGCGGGTGCTCGACAGCGCCCGGCCGGACGGCGAACGCGTCCTCGACTGGCGCCAGGTGTACGACCTCACCGAGCTGCCCGAGCACCTGATCGTCGTCGGCTCGGGTGTGACCGGTGCGGAGTTCGCCAGCGCGTACCTCGCGATGGGCGTGAAAGTGACTTTGGTCTCCAGCCGCGAGCGGGTCATGCCGCACGAGGACGCCGACGCCGCGATGGCGATCGAACGGGTCTTCCGCGAGCGCGGCATGACGATCCTCAACCAGTCCCGCGCCGACTCCGTGGTCAACACCGGCGACGGCGTGCAGGTGACCCTCTCCGACGGCCGCGTGGTGACCGGTTCCCACGCGCTGATGGCCGTCGGCGCCGTGCCGAACACCGCGGATCTGGGCCTGCGCGAGTACGGCGTCGACGTCGCCCAGGGCGGCTACGTGACCGTCGACCGGGTCTCCCGTACCAACGTCCCCGGCATCTACGCGGCCGGCGACTGCACCGGCGTCCTGCCCCTGGCCAGCGTCGCCGCCATGCAGGGCCGGATCGCGATCTGGCACGCCATGGGCGAGGCGGTCGCGCCGCTGCGGCTGCGTACGGTCTCCGCCAACGTCTTCACCGACCCGGAGCTGGCCACCGTCGGCGTCTCGCAGAACGACGTGGACCTCGGCAAGGTGCCGGCCCGCCAGGTCATGCTCCCGCTCACCGGCAACGCCCGGGCCAAGATGGCCGGGCTGCGCGACGGCTTCGTGAAGCTCTTCTGCCGCCCGGCGACCGGCCAGATCGTCGGCGGCGTGGTGGTGGCCCCGAAGGCCAGCGAGCTGATCCTGCCGATCACGATGGCGATCGAGAACAACCTGACGGTGGACCAGCTCGCCCACACCATCACGATCTATCCGTCGCTGTCGGGGTCGATCGCCGAGGCCGCCCGCCAGCTCATGCTGCACGAGCTTCAGTAGCCGCCCGGCGGCGTCAGCGTCCGGGCCGCGTGCTCACCGGTGGGCGTGCTTGCCGGCGGTCGCATCGCCGGCGGCCGGCTCCTCCGGCTCGGAGATCGGCCCGGACGCGAAACCGGCCTCGACCGGGAAGGCCTCGGTGGCCGCCTCTTCACCGCTCTCTTCGGCGACCTCCTTGCGGCCGCCGAAGAGGGCGAGAATCCAGCCGGCCGTGCCGAAGATGACCGCGGCCGTCGCGGCGATCGCGAACAGGCGCCAGGCCGACTGGGTCACCGCCGTGCCGCCGATGTGGCCGACCAGCCCGCCGTACGTCGCCCAGGCCACCGCCGCGCCGCCGTCGTACAGCAGGAAGAGCTTGATGGGGTAGCCGGTGCGGCCCGCGTGGTAGCCGGCCGCCATCCGCCCGCCGGGGACGAAGCGGCAGAGCAGCAGCACCAGCGGGCCGGGCCGGCGCAGGCCCCGGGTGAAGCGCTCGGCGGCGCGCTTGGTGCGGGAGTCGCCCTTGGGGTCGCCGCCCTTGGGCCCGAACCGGTGGCGCAGGGCGGAGAGGCGCCCGCTGCCCGGATGGCCGTTCGCGTGGCCGGCCGCCGTACGGCCCAGCACGAACGCGAGGGAGTCGCCGGCGAGCATGCCGAGCGCGCCGACGGTGATGACCAGGGCGAGGTTGAGGTTGCCGTACACGGTGAGCGCGCCGGAGGTGATCATGATGGCCTGGATGGGCACCACCGGCACCATCGCGTCGACGGCGAGGAAGCCGAAGAGAGCCAGATATGCCCACGCCGGTGTTGCCATGACGGTCAACAGTTCGGTCATCGGCTCGGCCACCTCACGGCTCCAGGATCCACGGCATTCTCCGTGGGCGCACCTGAGAATGGGCTGAGTTCAGCATGCGCCTCGATCAGGCCCGGCTCACGGTGATGCCGGACACGCTACGTCCTTCACCGTGCACCCGTGGGTCATGACGCGGGCGGTTTCTGCCGATCTCGGGCGGTCCGGGCGGTGATCGTCCGCTACTGGTGCGGGTCCGGCGCGCGTACCGTGGGGGCAAGTTCCGGGCACGCCGGGTCCCCCGTTCCTGGCGTTCCGGGCTTGCGGCGCCCGCCCGGCCGGCGTGATCGGTGTGCCGGGTGTGACAGCGCCGAGGGCCGTCGGTAGGTCCCGTACCGGCGGCCCCACCCTGAGCGTGGGCCGGGACATACGGGCAGGAGTATTACTCGGACGTCCCCGGCCGGTAGGCCGCGGCGGAGTCTTGCCGCAGGGTGATCAACTATGCGTGCGATCCGATACGACAGCTACGGTCCGGCCGAGGTGCTCCACGTCGCCGAGGTGCCCGACCCGCAGGCCGGCCCGGGCGAGGTGCTGGTCCGCGTTCATGCCGCCGGAGTGCACCCGGTCGAACTCGCGGTGAGGGAAGGCAAGCTGCGCCGATTCCTCCGGCAGCCGCTGCCTCGGGGGCTGGGTGCCGATTTCGCGGGCGTCGTCGCCGCGGCCGGCGCGGGCGTGAGCACAGTCCGGGCCGGTGACCGGGTCTGGGGCGTCCTTCCCCACCTCAAGCTGGGCAGTACCGCCGAGTTCGTGGTGGTGCCGGAAAAGCTGGTGTCCCCCGCGCCGGCCGATCTCACGCTGATCGAGGCGGCCGCGCTGCCGGCCGCCGGTACGACCGTCATCCGGGCGCTGACCCGGGCGGTGCGGCTGACCGGCGGGCAGCGACTGCTGGTACGCGGCGCGTCCGGGGGCGCCGGCGTGCTCGCCGTCCAGCTGGGCCGGTCGCTCGGCGCGCACGTCACGGCGCTGGCCGGCGCCGGTGCCCGGGAACTGGTCGAGTCGCTGGGTGCGGACGAGGTGGTCGACTACCGTACGGCGGATCCGGCGTCGCTCGGCCGGTTCCACGTCATCCTGGACCTGGTCGGGACCGACGTGGGCACGTTCCGGAAGCTGCTGGCACCGAAGGGCCGCCTGATCGCGCTGGCGATGGACGCCGATCATCCGCTCCGCTGGATGAGCTCGCTGCTCCTGCCGGGCGTGGTCGGCTTCTCCAACAACCCGTCCGCCGGCGAACTGGCCGCCCTGGCCCGGGCCGTCGAGAAGGGCGAGCTCCGCCCGGTGGTCGGCGGCGTGCTGCCGATGGAGCAGGTGGTGGAGGCGCACCACCGCCTGGCGCGGGGCGGCGTCCACGGCCGGCTGATCCTCACCACGGGGGACCACCCGGAGTAGCCAGCCCCGGTCGCGCGCTCAGTCTTCGATGATGCAGATCGTCGTGCCGGCCGTGATGGTGCTGCCGACCTCCGCGGTCAGGCCGTTCACCGTGCCCGTCCGGTGGGCCTGCAGCGGCTGCTCCATCTTCATCGCCTCGACGACCACGATCACGTCGCCCTCGGTCACGGTGTCACCGTTCGCGACGGCGACCTTGACGATGGTGCCCTGCATCGGGGCCGTCAGCGCGGCGGCGCCGGCGGTGGGGGTGGACGCCGTTCGTGCTCCTGACCGACGGGGGGTGGTGCTGCGGTGGGGTGCGGGTGCGGCCGTACCCACATGGGCCGGAAGACGCACCTCCAGGCGCTTGCCGCCGACCTCGACCACGACGGTGCGGCGCTCTTCGGGCTCGGGCTCGGGCGCCGGGACGGCGACCGGCGTGAACGCGGGCACGCCGCCGGACCACTCGGTCTCGATCCACCGGGTGTGCACGGTGAACGGCTCGGCCGTGAACGCGGGATCGCGCACGACCAGGCGGTGGAACGGCAGCACGGTCGCGATGCCCTCGATCACGGTCTCGTCCAGCGCGCGCCGGGCCCGTTCGAGCGCCTCCGCCCGGGTCGCGCCGGTCACGATGATCTTCGCGAGCATGGAGTCGAAGTTGCCGCCGATGACGCTGCCCGCCTCGACGCCCGCGTCCACCCGGACGCCCGGCCCGGACGGCCACGTCAGGGCGGTGACCGTGCCGGGCGCGGGCAGGAAGTTGCGGCCCGCGTCCTCGCCGTTGATCCGGAACTCGATGGCGTGGCCGCGCGGCTCCGGGTCCTCGGTGTGCGCCAGCGGCTCGCCGTCGGCGATGCGGAACTGCTCGCGCACCAGGTCGATGCCGGCGGTCTCCTCGCTGACCGGGTGCTCGACCTGCAACCGCGTGTTCACCTCGAGGAACGAGATGGTGCCGTCCTGGCCGACGAGATACTCGACCGTGCCGGCGCCGTGATAGCCGGCCTCCCGGCAGATGGCCTTGGCGCTGGAGTGGATGCGCTCGCGCTGCTCCGCGGTGAGGAACGGGGCCGGCGCCTCCTCGACCAGCTTCTGGTGTCGGCGCTGCAGCGAGCAGTCGCGCGTGCCGACGACGATGACGGTGCCGTGCGTGTCGGCCAGGACCTGCGCCTCCACGTGCCGCGGCCGGTCCAGGTAGCGCTCGACGAAGCACTCGCCGCGGCCGAACGCCGCGACCGCCTCGCGGGTCGCCGACTCGAAGAGCGCGGGAATCTCCTCCAGCGTGCGGGCCACCTTCAGGCCGCGCCCGCCGCCGCCGAAGGCCGCCTTGATCGCGACGGGCAGGCCGTGCTCGCGCGCGAACGCGACGATCTCGTCGGCGCCGGCCACCGGCTCGGCCGTGCCCGGCACGAGCGGCGCGCCGGCCCGCTGCGCGATGTGCCGCGCGGTGACCTTGTCGCCGAGGTCGCGGATCGCCGCCGGGGTGGGACCGATCCAGGTCAGACCCGCATCCAGTACGGCCTGAGCGAACTCGGCGTTCTCGCTGAGGAAGCCGTAGCCGGGGTGCACCGCGTCGGCGCCGCTGCGGGCGGCGACGTCCAGGAGTTTGTCGATGCGCAGATAGGTGTCGGCGGCGGTCTCGCCGTCGAGGGCCCAGGCCTCGTCGGCGAGTCGTGCGGGCGGCGCGTCCCGGTCGCCGTCGGCATAGGCGGCGACGCTGGTCAGGCCGGCGTCGCGGCAGGCCCGGATGACACGGACGGCGATCTCGCCCCGATTGGCGATCAATACCTTCTGCACGGGCCTGAGCCTATCCTCAGGCGTCCGCGCCGCGCTCAGTCAAGTTTGCCTATTACGCTGAGCGCATGTCCGTCACCCGCATGATGATCCTCGGCGTCGTCCAGTGGATGCAGCCGGTTCACGGCTACGACGTCCGTCGCGAGTTGCTCAGCTGGGGCGCCGACAAGTGGGCCAACGTGCAGCCCGGCTCGATCTACCACGGCCTGCGCAAGCTCGCCGAGGAGGAGCTGCTGCGGGCGGTGGCGACGGAGCAGGTGGGCGCGCGGCCGGCCCGGACCACGTACGAGATCACGGAGAAGGGCGCGGGCGAGTTCCAGGCGCTGCTGCGCAACTACTGGTGGAACCTCGCGCCCGCGCCGGACCCCTTCGTCGCCGCCTTCTCGCTCCTTCCGGCGCTGCCCCGGGACGAGGCCGCCGCCGCCCTGCGCAACCGCGCCGAGCAGCTCGCGGTCGGGAACAAGCAGCTCGAGGCGGCGATGGGCGCGGACTGGTCGCGGCAGAAGCCGGAGTACGTGAGCTGGATGTGGGAGCTGGTCATCGCCCGCGCCGAGGCGGAGATCCAATGGTGCCGGCGCGTCGCCGACCGCCTGCTTGAGTAATCAACTTTGACTAAATGCCCGCGCCGGACCTAGGCTGCCCGGGACGGTGGCGGGCACCGGTCCGCCCACGGCTGGGGGCCGACATGATCGAAACGCGGGGGCTGCGCAAGTCCTTCACGACCAGGCAGGGCGCCGTCGAGGCCGTACGCGGCGTCGACCTCACCATCGACGAGGGCGAGATCTTCGGCTTCCTCGGCCCGAACGGCGCCGGCAAGACCACCACGCTGCGCATGCTGGCGACGCTGATCGAACCCGACGGCGGCAGCGCCGTCATCGCGGGAGCCGACCTGCGCACCAGCCCCGGGGAGGTGCGCCGCCGCATCGGCTACGTCGCCCAGGGCGGCGCCACCTGGGACGACTCCACCGCCCGCGAGGAACTCGTGCTCCAGGCCCGCCTCTACGGCATCTCCAAGGCCGAGGCGCGGACCCGTGCCGCCCGCGTCCTCGACGGCTTCCAGCTCGCCGGGTACGCCGACCGCAAATGCAAGACGTACTCGGGCGGCCAGCGGCGCCGGGTCGACATCGCCCTCGGGATCATCCACGACCCCCGCGTCGTCTTCCTCGACGAACCGACCACCGGCCTCGACCCGCAGAGCCGCGCCCACATGTGGGACGAGATCCGCCGCCTGCGCGCCGAGGGCATCACCATCTTCATCACCACGCACTACCTCGACGAGGCGGATGCGCTCTGCGACCGGGTCTCCATCATGGACAACGGCGAGATCGTCGCCTCCGGCACCCCGGCGGCTCTGAAACGGGAGATCTCCGGCGATGTCGTACGGGTGGGAGTCGCCTCCCCGGCCCTCGCGGCGGAGGCCCTGGGCTCGGCGCCGTTCGTCAACAAGCTGGAGACCCACGAGGACAGCATCCGCCTCTACGTCGACGACGGCGCCTCGGCGATCCCGCTGGTGCTCCGCGCCCTCGACGCCGCCGCGGTGCCGCTGGGCACGATCGAACTGCACCGCCCCAGCCTCGACGACGTCTTCCTGACCAGGACCGGCCGATCCCTGCGGGAGAGCTGACCCATGAAGCTGCTGCGCGACACCTGGCTGATCTTCCAGCGGCAGGCCCTGCTGCTGCTCCGCAACCCGGTCTGGATCCTGGTAGGAGTGTTCCAGCCGGTCATGTACCTGCTGTTGTTCGCGCCGCTGCTCAAGCCGGCCCTCGGGGTGCGGACGAACGCGGAGGCGTACGAGATCTTCGTCCCCGGCCTGCTCGTCCTCCTGGCCATCTTCGGCGGCCTGTTCCAGGGCTTCGGCCTGATCGCCGAACTGCGCGCGGGAGTGATCGAACGGTCCCGCGTGACCCCGGTCAGCCGCCTCGCCCTGCTCCTGGGCCGCTCCCTGCGCGACACGGTGTCCCTGCTGTCCCAGGCGGTGATCATCACCCTGCTGGCGCTGGCGTTCGACCTCCGCGTGGTGCTGGGCAACCTGCTGCTCGCCTACCTGATGCTGGCCCTGATCTCCCTGATGACCTCGGCGATGTCGTACGGCGTGGCCCTGGCGGTCAAGAGCGAGGACGTGCTGGCCCCACTGATGAACACGGTGGCGCAGCCGGTGCTGCTGCTCTCCGGCATCCTGCTGCCCCTGACGTTCGCGCCGGGCTGGCTGCAGGGGGTCGCGGACTGGAACCCGTTCTCCTGGGCGGTGGACGGAACCCGCGCCCTGTTCCGCGGCGACCTGGGAGCGCCGGCCGTGTGGCAGGGACTGGTGATCATGGCCGTGCTGGCGGTCGCGGCGGTGACCTGGGCGGCTCGGCTGTTCGCCCGCAGCGTGCGGTGAGGCTGTGTCCTAGGCTTTTCTCCACAGTGTCGGAACGCTGGCGCCGAAGCTGGAAAGCAGGCGTCGCAGCAGCGGAAGCGACAACCCCACAACGTTGCCGTGATCCCCTTCGATCCGCTCGACGAAAGAAGCCCCCAGCCCGTCGATGGTGAAGGCCCCGGCAACATGAAGAGGCTCGCCGGTGGCAACGTAGGCATCGATCTCGGCGTCGCTGACATCAGCGAAGTGAACAACGGTCGCGCCGACGTCCTCGGCCTGCTTGCCACTGGTGAGATCGGTCAGATGATGCCCGGTGTGCAGCACCCCGGACCGCCCCCGCATGGCCCGCCACCGCCGAACGGCCTCATCGGCGTCGGTGGGCTTGCCGAGAATCTGCCCGTCGAACGCCAGCACGGAATCACACCCGAGCACCAGCACCCCCTGCTCAGCAGGCAACGAGGCAGCCACGGCGCGAGCCTTCAACCGAGCAAGCTCAAGACAAAGCTCACCAGCATCCGCACTGTCGACAACAGACTCGTCAACCCCACTAACCCGAACCGAAGGATCAAAGCCGGCAGCCCTCAAGAGAGCGAGGCGCGCGGGACTGGCAGAGGCAAGCACCAGCCGGTATTCATCGTGAGTCTGCACGGAGGTTTACGCTACAAGCCCTGATGGTGCGGGTCGTGCAGCGGGCCTGGGAGAGGGTGGGGCCGCTTCGCTGGGGGCGGCTCGGGGTCCGTGAGAGCGGGTCGGGCGCTGCGGGTCGGGCGCTGCGGGTCGGGCGCTGCGGGTCGGGCGCTGCGGGTCGGGCGCTGCGGGTCGGGCGCCGTCGCGGCGGCGGCACTGACCGCTGGCGTAGGGCGGCTCGGGGCGCTGCCGCAGCGGCGGCTGAGGGCACTGAAGGGTCGGACGCTGCTTAGCGCGCGGACCGCCGACGGACCCACAGGATCCCAACCAGCCCGGCGAGGAGCACAACAATCGCCCCTCCGGCGATGAGGGGGGTGTTGTTGCCAGCGGGCTCAGTCTTGTCTTCGCCCTTAGGTGAAGCGTCGGCTGTTGGTGCAGGTGGTGAACTGCTCGGAGCGGCGGAGGCGGGGGTGGTGTTGTAGCTCAGAGCGGCGACGATGTTGACAATGCCGTGCCCGTATTCGTCGTCAACGCCCGGAGGACCTTTGTCGGTTGCTGTGCTCTCAAGCCTCGCAACCACCTCTTCAGCACTCATCTCAGGAAACTTGCTTCGGATCAAAGCTGCAGCGCCCGAGACCATTGCTGCGGCGTCTGAGGTGCCTTTTTGCTCGACTGCATATTCGTTTTTGTTGGCCGTCGTCGTGATGTCTTCACCCGGAGCGGCGAGGTCGATAGCTGGGCCCGTCACGGAAATCTTGGCAATAGTCCCAGACCTGTCCACGGCTGCCACTGCCACAACATCATCCAATATTGCAGGAGATGTTACCCCGGCATCCTCGGGTCTATTGCCGGCTGCGGCGACTACGACAACGTTAGCCTCAGTTGCGGCGCGCACAGCATTGATTGTTACTGCATCTAGCCCGCCACTGATGGAAATGTTGATAACCTTCGCGCCGTGGGCCACAGCGTAATCGATCGCGGGGCCAATCTCGGCATTTCTGGGCCCATCTTTCAGGACTCGAATCGGTAGAATTTTCGCATCGGGGGCGATGCCGAGCGTACCGGCGCCATCTGCGCCATGTGCTGCAATCAGGCCAGCCATGCTGGTGCCGTGCCCGTCTGCGTCTGTTCGGCCGCTGCCTCCAGGATCGACGAAATCCTTCCCGTGGAGGATGCTTCCGGCTAGATCTGGATGCTCGCTTACCCCTGAATCGATGACTGCGACGGTCACGCCTTTTCCGGTGCTCAACCGATGGGCCTCAGATACTCTCAAATACTTAAGATGCCATTGCCCCTTGCGGACGTCATCGGCCAGGGCGGGAGAATCGCCTATGCCCGCAAATCCCAGGATCAATGCCACGGCCAAAGAGGCGGCGAGTCGCTGTCTCATCTTGCGAGGCCAATAGCGGGCCCCGGATTGATAGGGGGTGCTTCAGGCTGCGGCATAAGTACTGGATCCACGCCTTCTTCTGTAGCCCAGGGGTTGTCTGGATCCCAAAACCTCGATTGAGTGCTGTCCGTGCCTCTCTCATGGCTGCGCGACGAATGGGGGGCGAGGCTGGCCGTCGTCGGTGACGTTGAGGTTCGGCTGGTTCCGGTGCGTCCAGGCAGTGTGCCGTTCTGTCCAATGATGCCCCCAACCGGATTGACTCGGGTTGTCCGTGCGGAGCGTGAGCCAGCTGTGTTGCTCGGCGTTTGTCCGACGATGCCATTTCCGGGATTGGCCCCGATGATCCCACCCGGTGGATTGATCGATCGTGATCCGGGGCCCGAACCGATGTTCGGGTGAGGCAGAAGCGCGTTGGGTGGACGACCGGTAATAGGTGCCGCCGGGGCGGATGGCAACTTTCCGCCGCTGGAGCCCGGCGTCATGAGCCCGGGGATCAGGCCCGTTTGTGAAGGCTGCGATACGCCTGGCAACAGAGACTGTGGGGGAGGACCTGGCAGAGGAGGCGGGGCGACGGTCGAAGGTCCAGCTCCTCCGAGGACTGGCCCGCTGCCGGTCTGCCCTAGCGTTGGGCCGCCGGCAGTCGGGTAGCCCGTTGAGGTTTGAACATGGCCTGCCTGGGTTGCCGTCGATACGTTGCTTGATGATGGCGCCAAAGTTGCGGTTGATCCGCCGCCTCCAGGTGGCGGAATTACCGGCGGGAGTGCAAATCCAGAACCCTCGTCTGACTTTTCTCGCTTTTCCCCACCGGAACTTCCCGCATCGATGGGGTCGTATGGTTTGGGTTTTTGGAGGGCGCTTTGGCCGCTTATTACCGTGCTGCTCAGGTCGTACATGATGATGCGGGCCTGGTTGTTCAGGGCTTCTTGCTGGGCAGTGGAGACCGGCGGCGCGGAGATTTTTGGGGCTTCGTTCGGGTCTGGGAGTTGGGCGTCCTGTTTTGTTTTCCAGGTTAGGTTGGCTTTTTCGTTGGCTTCGAACTGGTCCAGGAGGGGCTTGAGTTTGTGGCGGGCCTGGCTCAGGGTGAGGGTGACCGTGGCGAAGACGGTGTAGTTGGCTGAGGCCGCCTCGTGGGTTGCTTGGAGGTCGGCGATCAGGCTGTCCAGGCGTTGGAGGTAGGCGGCTGCCGCGGGGCTTTTTGAGGGGGGCCAGACCGAGGCTAGGTTGTCGCGGTACATCTGGACCTGGCCGAGGTGGGTCAGGGTCAGGTCGGCGGTTTGGCGCCAGCCGGCCACCACGTCGTAGTGCTTGTCGGTCTCCTGGTCGGCGATTGCTGACCACATGTAGCGGACGTCCGTGGAGTTCCAGTCGGTGCCGCCGTAGCCGCCGCCTCCGTCTGCGATCAGCATCAGGATGTCCTCGTTCCCGGGTCCGGGTCGGTGTTGGTGGCTTCGTCGAAGGCCTTTTCGACGTCGGTCACCTTGGCGTGGGCGTACGCGTCGGAGTCGCCGTACTCCTTGCTGATCGACTGGGCCGCTGTGGCGAAGACGTGCGTACCGTCGCGGAAGTTGAAGGTGTTGGCGAACGTCTGGTTCTGGACCTCGTTGTGGGCCGTGAGGAAGCTTCGCAGCTCGGGGAACAGGGCGCTGGCCTCGGGGAGTTGGGTGAGCATCGACGTCGTCACCCGTTGGAGGTTGGGTTCGTAGCCGGCCTGGACCTCGTGGGCGAGGGTCTTGGCGAACTCTTCCATCGCCTGGATGTCGGTTTCGATCGAGGCGAAGCTCGTGATGGAGCTGTCCGGCAAGTCGTGCACTGCTGTGCCCTCCCCCGAGAGTGCGAAATCCTCCGCGAGACTAGTCGGTGGCCGTGGGGGTTTCGACCCCGTGCTTGCGGTTGTGGACAGTGGCCGCCGTACTGAACACGGTCTATCCGCCGGGGTGGTTCAGCGGGGTAGGCCCGAGTCTCGCCAGGAGCAGTGGGCTGCGGCGGGGCGGGCGCTGCGGGTCCAGGGGGTCGTCGATGCGTCCGGCGTTGCTCCATCCGTACGCGTAGATGTCGTGATCAGGGCTCCCACCAGGGCAGCCAGCTCTTCCGCGGTCGGCGCGCCGCGGACCACCTTGACCAGCGGTTCCTCATCCATTGATCAAGGGTACGGTCCCCGCCCGCGGCGCGCGGTGACACGCGTCCCACACTCGGCTGATCGATTCGCTGCGGCTCGACATGACCGGGTATTTTCTGCGTGATGTCTACTTCCCCCCCGCTCGTTGTCGCTGACCGCTACCGGCTTGTCGCGCCGCTCGGTCAGGGCGGGATGGGTCGTGTCTGGCGGGCGACCGATGTCGTCCTGCACCGTGATGTCGCCATCAAGGAGCTGGTGCCGCCTCCCGGGTTGACGCCCGACGAACGCCAGGAGATGCGTGAGCGGTCGCTCCGCGAGGCCCGGGCGATCGCGCGGCTCAACAACATCAATGTGGTGCGCGTCTTCGACGTGCTGCGTACCGACGCCGATCCGTGGATCGTCATGGAGTACGTGCCTTCCCGCTCCCTGCAGGACATCCTCGCCGGCGACGGGCCTTTCAACCCGGTGCGCGCCGCCGAGATCGGCCTCGGCGTCCTCAATGCGTTGCGTGCCGCGCATCGGGCCGGGGTGGTGCACCGCGACGTCAAGCCCGGCAACGTGCTGATCGGTGAGGACGGCCGTGTCGTGCTCACCGACTTCGGCCTCGCCACGGTGCCCGGCGACCCGAACGTGACCCGCACCGGGCTGGTGCTGGGCTCCCCGGCGTACATCGCTCCGGAGCGCGCCCGGGACGGGACCGCCGGACCCGGCGCCGACCTGTGGTCCCTCGGCGCCACGCTCTACGCCGCGGTCGAGGGCGCCTCGCCCTTTGCGCGTCCCTCGGCCATCGCCACGCTGGCCGCGCTCGCCACCGAGAACCCGCCGCCGGCCCGCAACGCCGGACCGCTCAAGCCGGTCCTCAACGGGCTGCTGCGCAAGGATCCCGCGCACCGGATCAACGCCGACGAGGCCGAACGGTTGCTGCTGCGCGCCACCGGGCGCCGCTCGAAGCTGAGCTTCCCGATGAGCCCGACGATGCGCCGCCCGGGCATCGGCCGGGAACGCCCCCCGATCGTGCCGGGCGTGTCGGCCAGCGCGCCGGTCGTGCCGGGACCGCGCCCGCCGATCGCCACGGGCCGCAGCGGGCCGACTCCGCCGCCGGTTCCGGGCCGCAGCGGGCCGACTCCGCCGCCGGTTCCGGGCCGCAGCGGGCCGACGCCGGTGCCGGGTCACCCCGGTGCCACTCCGGGCCGTCCGGACGCTACGCCGCCGGGGTCGCCCGGCCGGGGTGCCGTGCCGGGCCGTGCCGCCGCGCCGGGTCAGCCCGCGGGAACGCCGCCTGGGTCGCCGGGCCGGGCCGCTGCGACGGCGCCTGTCTCGCCCGGCCGGGCCACGCCGCCGGTAGCCCCCGGGCGCGCCGGTGTGCCGCCCGCGGGACGGCCACCGGTCACGTCCGCGCGCGCGTCCGCACCGCCCCCGGTGTCTCCCGCGCGTCCGCCGGTCGACCCCGCCGGGCAGCGCCCGCCGTCGGGTCCCGGGCCCCTGTTCGCCCCGGGCAAGGCCACCGTGGGTCGCGCACCGCGCCCGGCCGACGCCCCGACGCGGGTCGACGCCCCGAAAACCCCCGTCGACCCGACCAGGGTGGACACGCCTCCGGTTCGTGAAACCCTTTCCCGTACGGGCACAGCAAAGCCGGCGCCCCCACAAGCGGAAGCAGGGGCGGAAGGGCCCCCCGCCCTCGACGCGACGATGCGCGGCGCGGGCTCCGCCCTGGGGTCGTTCACGGTCGAGGAGGTCGCCGCAGCCCGCAAGCGCCGCGCGGCCCAGCACCCGGAGTCCAGCCCAGCCCCGGCAGCCGCAGCCCCCACGGCCGAACCCCAAGCACCCCCGGCCGAACCGCAAGCTCCCACGGCGGAGCCCCAGGCGTCCCCTGCTGAGCCCCAAGCGTCCGCGGTCGAGTCGCAGGTGTTGCCGGCTGAGCCCCAAGCGTCCGTGGCTGAGCCTCAAGCGTCCGCGGTTGAGTCGCAGGTATCGCCGGCGGAGGTGCAGGCGTCCGCGGTTGAGTCGGAGGCGTCGCCGGCGGAGGTGCAGGCGTCCGTGGCCGAGCAGCAGGCGCCGCCGGCGGCTGCCGCCGAGTCGTCCGTGGAGCAGCCCAGCGACGCCGCAACTCAGGTCGCCGAGCCGTCGACAGCCGAAGAAGAAGCGGTACCGGCAACGCCGGAGGACGTGGCGCCGGCTTCGTCCGAAGAGGCGCTGGCGACGCCTGAGGACTCGGCGCCGGCTAACGCTGATGCGTCGGTAGAGGACGCTGAGCCCTCGGTCGGAAATCCTGAGAATGCAGCGCCGTCGGTTGCTGAGCCCGAGTCTCAGCCGTCCGCCGATTCGCCGGAGGACGCGGCGCCGGAGGACGCGGCGGCCAAGAAGGACGCGCCGTCGGTCGACGCGGCAGAGGCGATCGATGCCGCAGAGGCGGTCGACGGAGCAGAGGCGGTCGGTGCGGTAGGGGCCGTCGATGCGGCCAAGGGGGACGCGCCCGCTGCGGTCGAGGTCGAGGCGGCCTCGAGGCCTGACGTGGATGCGGCGGCTGGGGAGGATCAGCCCGGCGGGTCGTCGGATGGCGGTGCGGTGCCGGTCGAGCCGGTGGCAGAGGCCAGGGCGGGGTCCGGTGCCACCACGAAGGCGGGACGGAAGAAGGGCCGCGGGCGTCAGGCGGCTGCGTCCGCCGCCAAGATGGCCAAGGCAGCGCCCGCCGCGACTGCGGCACCGGCCGAGGAGACCAAGCCGGCCGAGGTAGCAACACCGGCCGAGGAGACGAAGCCGGCCGAGGAGACGAAGCCGGCCGAAGTAGCAACGTCGACCGAGGAAACGAAGCCAGCCGAAGCGGCCAAGTCGGCCGAGGCGGCAAAGCTGGCCGAGGCGGCAAAACCGGCCGAGGAGACGGAGCCGGCCGGGGGAGCGAAGCCGGATCAGGGCGGGAAGCCGGATCAGGGCGGACGGATCGACGGCGCGCCGGTGACTGAGGCTGCGGCGCCGGTGAGTGAGGAGGCTGCGGCGAGCACCGCGCCTGAGACCAGTGACGCGGAAGCCGGCGGGTCGAGCGAGGTCGCGGCGGCTGCTCCGGCGGAAGTCACCGGGTCGGCGGCGGTCGAGACGAGTCCTCGGGCGGAGAAGGCTGAAGCGGAGCCGGCCGAAGTGAACCCGGTCAAGCCGGCTACCCAGGCTACTTCGGCTGCGGCTGCCGAGAGGGCTTCGGCTGACGGGGAGGGGGCGCGGAAGGCTGGGGATGTCACGGTTGTGGCGGCGCCTTCCATGCCTCCGCGGCGGGCCGGCAAGGTGCCGAGTCTTGAGGCCGATGATGGTCCTGGGCGTACTCGGGTGATCGGGGCTGGGGCGCCGGGGCTTGCTCCTGCGAATCGGCCCGCGTGGCAGCCTATGAATTTGCGGGCTCCTTCCGGGGGGCGGCGGGGGGTGACCGTTTTCGGGGTCACGCTCACTCGGCAGCAGACCGTTGTCGGGGTGGCGATTCTGGTCGCCGTACTGTTGCTGCTCGGGCTTGTTGTTCCTTTGCTGTTCGCGGGGGGCGATGACGACAAGGGCGCGGCCGGGCCGACGGCGACCGCCGGTAAGCCGGCGCAGACGGGGGGTGTTCAGCCGCCGCCCAAGCAGGGCAAGACGACTCCGCCGAGTGTTGCGCCGTCGTCGGCTCCGCGGACCACTGCAGCGAGTTCCGCGCCTGGGGCGAAGGCGCTGCCGAAGGGGTGGCGGACGTACGGGAATGCCTCGACCGGGTTCACCGTGCCCATTCCCGAGAATGCCTCGATCGACGCGCGGAACCCGAACGAGATCGAGTTCCGGTGGAACAACCGGCTGCTCCTGCTCGCGCAGACGAACAGTCCGGCGGATCCGCTGGAGGACTGGAAGAACCAGGAGCGGACGCGGTCCGGGGGCAAGTATCGCGATTATCAGCGGATCAAAATGGTGCCCGTGGACTACTTCCAGGAGTCCATCGACTGGGAGTTCTTCTACACGACCGTGGACGGGAACCGGCAGCACGCCATGAAGCGGAACATCGTGGTCAGTTCGAAGCGGGCGTTCAGCATCAACTGGTATACGACGCCGGAGGACTGGGACGCGGCGAAGAAGGACCTTCAGGTGCTGTACGACGGTTTCAAGCCGATGTAGCGGGCGCCCGTGCATGAGGTGATCGATGGCGGGGTATGGATCGATCATCGAAGCTGGAGGTGCACGATGTTCCGCCGACACGGCAGCAAGCCCACCCTCGCCCTGTGGATGCTGGTCGCGCTCGCCGACATCGCCATTCTGGTGGCGGCCGTGGGATTCGTGACCGTGCTGCTTACCGCCGCCGGAGCGATGATCGTGGCGGGGGCGGCCGCGGGTGTCTGGCAGTTGCAGCGCCGCACAGGCTCCCAAGCCCTGCGCCGACGCGCCTGACCGGGCGCGAGCGGACCTGCGCCGCGACCGGTGGCGCCGTGAGCCCGGCCGGCGCGGCCTGAGCGGGCGCGGCCTGAGCGGGCGCGGCCGGTGTGGCCTGAGCGGGCGCGGCCGGTGTGGCCTGAGCGGGCGCGGCCGGTGCGGCCCGAGCGGGCCGGCGTCGTGAGTCGGAGCGGGCTGAGCGGGGTGGTGGCTGCGGGGATCGGCTACGCTCCCGGGCTGTGTCGATCGACTCGGTGAGTGATATCTGGGAGACGCTGGTCAGCGCCCAGCCGGACCCTCCCGGCGCCCTCGTTCTGGTCACTGCGGTGATCGCGCTTCTCGTGATCGGGTTCCGCCCGCTGTGGCGGATCGCCCGGAATGCGATCACCATCGCGCACGAGGGCGGCCATGCGCTCGTCGCGCTGCTGACCGGGCGCAAGCTGCGGGGCATCCGGCTGGAGTTCGACACGTCCGGGCTCACGCTCTCGGCCGGGCGGCCGACCGGGCCCGGGATGATGTTCACGCTGCTGGCCGGGTACGTGGCGCCGTCGCTGATCGGGCTCGCCGGGGCGTGGCTGCTCGGCGGGAACCGGATCACGATGCTGCTGTGGCTCGCCGTCCTGTTGCTGCTGCTCATGCTGATCAACATCCGGAACGTGTTCGGCGCGGTGTCGGTGATCGTCACCGGGGCGATCGTGCTCGCAGTTTCCTGGTACGCGTCCGCGCAGGTCCAGGCGGCTTTCGCGTACGCGGGGGTGTGGTTCCTGCTGTTCGGCGGGATCCGGCCCGTGTTCGAGCTGCAGACGTTGCGGAGCCGGGGGCGGATGCCCGAGTCCGACGCCGATCAGCTTGCCGGCATCACCCACGTACCCGCGCTGTTCTGGGTCGGTCTGTTCCTCGCCGTCGACGTTGCCGCGCTGGTGATCGGCGGGTTCATGCTCGCCGGCCAGTGGCTTCCGGAGGTAGGCGCGACGCCCTGACCGGGGAAGCGAACGGCCCCGGTTAAGTATTCAGTAGTGATGCGCGTCACCCAGAGCGGCCGATAGTTTCGGGGCATGGGCATGGCCTGGAGCACGGCGGTGGTGGCGTTCGTCGGAGCGGTGCCGCTGTGGCGCTACACGACCAACGTGATCACCGTCGCGCACGAGGGCGGGCACGCGGTGTTCGGCTGGCTGTTCGGGTCGGTCGTCAAGCACGTCAAGATCTTCCACGCGGGCTCCGGCGAGATGCTGTCCGGCAGGGAGAACTGGTTCTCCGCCTTCGTGTCCCTGGTCGCCGGCTACCTCGGCCCGTCCCTTTTCGGGTACGCGGGCGTCCAGCTGCTGATCCACGACTTCGACCCGCGCTCCGTGCTGTTCCTCAGCCTCGTGTTCCTCGCCGGGGTGCTGATCATGGTCCGTACCCTGTTCGGCGTCTTCGTCATCCTCGCCACCGGCGCGGTCCTGTGGGTGGTGGCGATGCGGTCGACGGAGGCGGTGCAGCTGGCTTTCGCGTACGTGTGGGTCTGGTTCCTGCTCATGGGCGGCGTCCGTCAGGTGCCGGAGCTCTTCCGGGCCATGCGGGCGGACGAGGTGACCGACGCCGGCCTGCTGCAACGGCACACCCTCGTCGGCGACGTCGTCTGGCTCTTCCTCTTCTGGCTGCTGTCCCTCGCCGCCCTCGTCTACGGCGGAGCGCTGCTGCTGCGTCACTAGAGCGCGTCTTCGCTGAAGCGCTGGCGCTCCCGCGTCGCTGAAGGCCGGGCGCTCAGAGCGGGATGTTGCCGTGCTTCTTCGGGGGGAGCGTCTCGCGCTTGGTGCGCAGCGTACGCAGAGCGCGAGTGACCTGGATCCGGGTCTGCGACGGCGCGATCACCGCATCGACATAGCCCCGCTCCGCCGCGATGTACGGGTTCGCGAGCGTGTCCTCGTACTCCTTGATCAGCTCGGTGCGCAGGGCCGCGGGGTCGTCGGACGCCGCCAGTTCGCCCCGGTAGAGGATGTTCACGGCGCCCTGCGCGCCCATCACGGCGATCTGCGCGGTGGGCCAGGCGAAGTTCAGGTCGGCGCCGAGGTGCTTCGAGCCCATGACGTCGTAGGCGCCCCCGTACGCCTTGCGCGTGATCACCGTGACCTTGGGAACCGTGGCTTCGGCGTACGCATAGATCAGCTTGGCCCCCCGCCTGATGATGCCGTCCCACTCCTGGCCGGTGCCGGGCAGGAAGCCCGGGACGTCGACGAACGTGACCACCGGGACATTGAAGGCATCGCACGTACGCACGAAGCGCGCGGCCTTCTCCGACGCGGCGATGTCCAGGGTGCCCGCGAAATGCATCGGCTGGTTGGCGACGACGCCGACCGGGCGCCCCTCGACGCGCCCGAAACCGACCACGATGTTCTGCGCGTACAGGGGCTGGACCTCGAGGAAGTCCTCCACGACGGCCTCGACCACGGCGCGGATGTCGTAGGGCTGATTCGCCGAGTCCGGGATCAGCGTGTCCAGGGCAAGATCCGCTTCGCTCGGGCTGAGCTCCGCGGGAGCGTCGAAGGTGGTCGGTTCGTCCAGGTTGTTGCTCGGAAGGTACGACAGAAGCGCGCGCACGTAGTCGATCGCGTCGTCCTCGTCGGCCGCCAGGTAGTGTGCGTTCCCGCTGCGCGTGTTGTGCGTACGCGCGCCGCCCAGCTCCTCCATGCCGACGTCCTCGCCGGTCACCGTGCGGATCACGTCCGGTCCCGTGATGAACATGTGCGACGTCTGGTCCACCATGACCGTGAAGTCCGTGATCGCCGGCGAGTACACCGCCCCGCCCGCGCAGGGACCCATGATCAACGAGATCTGCGGGATGACGCCGCTCGCCCGTACGTTCCGGAAGAAGATGTCGGCGTACAGGCCGAGCGCGACCACGCCCTCCTGGATGCGCGCGCCGCCGGAGTCGTTGATGCCGATGATCGGGCAGCCGATCTTCATGGCCAGGTCCAGCACCTTGACGATCTTCTCGCCAAAGACCTCGCCGAGGGAGCCGCCGAAGACGGTGAAGTCCTGGGAGAAGACGCAGACCTGCCGGCCGTCGATCGTGCCGTGGCCGGTGACGACGCCGTCGCCGTACGGCCGGTTCTTCTCCAGCCCGAAGGCGGTCGACCGGTGTCGGGCCAGCTCGTCGAGCTCCACGAACGAACCCTCGTCGAGCAGCAGCTCGATCCGCTCGCGAGCGGTCTTCTTGCCCCTGGCGTGCTGCTTCTCGACGGCCCTCGCCGAACCGGCGTGCACCGCCTCGTCGGTCCGCCGGGCCAGGTCGGCGAGCTTGCCGGCCGTGGTGTGGATGTCGGACTCCGCGTCCTGCTGGGTCGTCACTGTCCTGTGCCTCCACTCACCGGCTCGGCACGGTCCGCATCCGTGCCGCTGGTGATCGTATCCAGCGTTCGACGACGGCGGGCGGCGGCCGGTGGCCGACTGCGACGTCGAGTCGGGGTCGTTTCGTTCCTAATGCACCATTCGTTACATCCCGCGTGACGACATGGATGACCCCCGTCGGCGTGGTGTTGATCGTCGGTGGCATCGCGACCCTGATCGTGTTCCGGAAGGCGCTGTTCGGCGCCACCTCGGGAACCAACGGCGCACGCGGCCACGGCCCGGCTCGGCGCGGCGCCGGCCGGCGCGGTTTCGGGCTTGAGCGGCGCGGTGACGGCGCTGACCGGCGCGATGCCGGGCCTGAGCGCGGTGCGGACCGGAGGATCAGCCGTCGCGAGCGCAATGCTGGTCGGCGCGCCGCCGAAAGGGCCGAGCGCGGTGCGTCGGGCCGGCGCGGCGGCAGGGTGGAGAGCGACGAGCCGGTGGAGCGCGATGGTGGTGCCGGCAGGCGGGGGAGTTCCCGGCGTGCCGGCATGCCGGGGCGGCGCCGGGACCGGGCCGCCGGGCCCGCCGTGGAACCGGCCGGCGCGTTCGACGAGCGGCCCGGCGACGCCGCGGGTGTCCGCCGTCCGGTGGCGCCCGAGCCGGTCGTGATTCCGGGACGTCGCACGCCCTCCCACCTCGATGACGGCCCGGCGATCGGCCGTGGCGACGGCGCTGCATCCGGCATCGTGAGCGGGAACCGGGCAGCTCCCGCCCCGCGCGACGGCGCCGGACGCAGGCCCGCCGGGGTCGTTCCCCGGGACGGTGCCGGCAGTGGTCGGCCTGCTGGGCAGGGCGCCGTCGGCGGCCGGGGCGGGCGTCGGTTCGCGGTCGAGCCGGATGCCGTTCCGGTGCCCGAGCCGCGTGGCTCCCGTCGGTTCTGGCCCATCACCCCCGTCGCCGATCCCGAGCCGGTAGCGGCGAGGCCCGAGCCGCCCGCGACGCTTCCCCCGGTCTCGATCGTCCCCGCCGACGACGAGCCGGCCGGCCCCACCGAGGTGCGCCTGGTCAGCCTCCCACCGACGCCTGACCTGGAGGTGACCCCGGGGCTCGACCACAACAGCGACGCCGAGGACGCCGAGCAGGGCGTGGCGGCCCGCCCGTACCTCGACGAGCGGACGGACCGCAGGACCTGGGCGGCCGGCGAGGACCGGCTCCCCGATGACGAGGTACGGCTCGCCGATCTGCCGTTCGCCGCAGTGCCGTCCGGGCGGGAGGAGCGCGAACCCGAGGAGCCGGAACCCTCCGGTGACTTCGAGGCCGTCCACGACACCGACGCCTCCGGCAGCTTCCCGGCGACCCTCGACCCGTTCGCCGCCGGCGGCTACGACGTGGATCCGTTCGAGGACCAGGCCCTGCCCGCGGCCGTGGACCCCTTCGACAACCCTGCTTCCGTACGCCGCCAGTGGCCCGACCCTCGCTACGGCGACCGGGTCGAGGGCTGGGTACGCCCCCAGTACCGCGACGAGCCGGTGTCCGGCGACTACTGGACCCCGGTCCCCGACGCCGGGTACGGCTGGCCGGTGCCGGTCGAGCGCATCCCGGAGGTGCCGCCGTACGCGTCGGCCGAGGGGTTCGATCCGGCCCCGGAATCCGAACCGACGGCGGTGGTCCCGCAGTGGCCCCCGGCCCGCCCGGACGCCCGCATCGGCACGCCCCGCGCCGGTTCCCCCGACAACGACCACCCGGATGCCGGGACCCGCCGGGACGACGAGGCTCGCCGGGGCGATGTGGCCCGGCGGGGTCACGCGGCAGGGCGTCGAGATGACGTGGCCCGCTCGGTGGACATGGCGGGCCGCGGTGAGGTGGCACACCGGGGCGACGTGAACCGCTCGCTCGACGTTGCCGGCGGCGACCAGTCGCGCCGGGATGGCGTGGTCGGCGGCGGCGACATGGCCCGTCGGGATGGCGTGCCCGGCGGCGGTGAGGTGGCGCGCCGGGATGGTGTGGCGGGCCGAGACGAGGTGGCGCGTCGGGATGTGGCGGCGCTCCGGGATGAGGTCGCGCGGCGGATGGATGCGGTTCGGGCGGGAGGGGCGGGGAGCTCGCGTGCCGAGCCGCCGGCTGTGGCCGTTCCGAGCATCGAGCTGCCCGCGCCGGTCGCTCCGTCCACCGAGCCGCCCGTGGTCGCGTTCGATGGCCGGCCCCGGGCCGGCGGGGCCGACGAACGGGAGTTGCCTCGCCGGACCCGCGCTCGCCGTTCCGATCGCGATGCCGGCGCCGTCGAGCCGGTTGCGCGGCCGGGGGAGGCGGGCTCCTCCGGGCGTGAGGATGCCGGTCGGCGGGAAGGTACCCGGTTCGCCGGGCGGCCCGAGAGTGCGGAGGGCCCGATCTGGACCGTTCCGGACCTGCCCGACGCCGGGATGCCCGAGCTCGACTGGACCGCGAGCCCCGGCCGGGAGGACCCGCGCGCGTTCCGGCGCGCCCCGAACGTGGTGCGACGCCGGCGTGGCGGCACGAGCGACCCGACGCAGAACCTGCCCGCGGTCGACCTCGGCGACAAGACGCCCCCGCTGGCCCGGCCCCGCCCGCGGCCCCGTCCCCGCCCGGGCGCCGGCCAGCCGGAGCCCCGAAGCACGGTCTACGTGAGCAAGCACGCCGCGGAACCGAGCTGACGGTGCCCGTATGCGGCGGGCGGATGCCGAGCCGATGGCGGCAGCGGGGGAGCGGCGGGCAGGCCGAGCCGGGTGGGCCGAGCGGGCGGGCTGAGCAAGCAGCAAGCAGCGGGCGGAGGGCGGCAATCGGCAGGCGACAGTGGGTGGGGGGCCGGGCGCTAGGCTGGGGCGATGGCCTCCTCGCCGTACACGGATCTTGATCGGCCGCCGCTGGCTGCGCGGGCTTTGCAGCGGGCGCTGGTCACTCCCGGGGGGATGTGGCGGCGGGTCGATGTGGTTGCCGAGACCGGTTCGACGAATGCCGATGTTGCTCAGGCTGCCCGGGACGGGTCCGGGGAGGGGCTTGTCGTCGTCGCCGAGCAGCAGGTTGCCGGGCGGGGGCGGCGGGATCGGCAGTGGGTGTCGCCGGCGCGGGCCGGGTTGACCGTGAGTGTGCTGTTGCGGCCCGGGGCCGCCGATCCGGATCAGGGGTGGGCAGCGGCGCCGCAGCGGACGTGGGGGTGGCTGCCGCTGCTGGCCGGGGTCGCGCTGCGGGAGGCCGTGCAGCGGATCGCCGAGGTCGATGCCGCGTTGAAGTGGCCGAACGATCTGCTGGTCATGGGTCCGGACGGGGTGCAGGGCAAGGCCGCCGGGATTCTCGCCGAGGTCGCGGGGGACGCCGTCGTCGTCGGGGTGGGGCTCAACGTGAGCACCCGGGCCGAGGAGTTGCCCGTCACGAACGGGCTGCCGGCGACGTCGTTGCGGGTGGCCGGGTCGAAGACCACGGATCGCGACCCGCTGTTGCGGGCGCTGCTGCGCGGGCTGGCCCGATGGTACGGCGGGTGGCGCGAGACCGGCGGCGACGCGGAGCTGTGCGGGTTGCTGGGGGCGTACCGGCGGGGGTGCGCGACGATCGGGCGGGACGTGCGGGTGCTGCTGCCCGACGGCGGGGAGCTCGGCGGCGCGGCGACCACGGTGGACGCCGAGGGACAGCTCGTCGTCCGTACGGCGGACGGGAGCGAGCGTCGCGTCTCGGCGGGTGACGTGGTGCACGTACGCTGAGCGCGTGGCCTTTCCGGACGACGTCCTGACCGACGAGGAGGAGGTCGTCCTTCACCTGCATCCGCACGCCAAGGCGGCCGTACGCCCGATTCTGGTCCTGCTGTTCTGCCTCGCCGCCGTGATCCTGGTGTGGGTGATGCTTCCGCCGAACACCGGCGGCCTGATCGGCGTGTGCGTGGTCGGTGCGGTGGCCCTCTTTTTCGGCAGCACGCGTGGGGTCTGGCCGCTGCTGGTGTGGCGCAACACCCACTACGTCTTCACCGACGAGCGGATTCTGCTGCAGGACGGCGTCGTCGCCCGGCAGCGGCGGGACCTGCCGTTGAACCGGGTCAACGACCATGTCACCCGGCAGTCGCTGGTCGAGCGGATGCTCGGGTGCGGCACGCTCACCGTCGACTCGATCGGGGAGCAGTCCGCGGTGATGGTCGCGGTGCCGCACGTGCAGCAGGTGCAGACGACCCTGTACGAGCTCATCGAGACCGACCGGGAGCTGCGGCCGGACGACGAGGACGAGGACGACGAGGAGCCGGAGCCGCCCGTCCTCAGACAGCGCGGCGCTGGGCGTCGATCTCCTTGGCGATCTCCTCGTCCAAGCGGCCCTCCGCCTCGGCGCTGAGCTCGGCGAGGCCGGCGGCGACGTCGAGCTCGGCGATGGTCGCCTCGTGGCCGTCCACCGCGGGCTTCAGGAAGACGAAGGTCCGGTACGCCCAGAAGCGGAAGATCGTCGCGATCACGATGCCGAACAGGGTGACGCCCATGAACAGCACGGCGTCGTCCTTCTCGGTGAGGCCGAAGCCGTACTTGCCGATGGCCAGCGAGCCCGACTGGATCACCATGCCGACGAGGTTGAACCCGAAGAACAGGGTGTACTCCCGGCGGAGGGCGGTGCGGGTGTGATGCCTGTACGTCCAGTAGCGGTTGGCGACGTACGCCAGCGTGGTCGTGACGACTGTGGCGACGACACTCGCTTTGACGGCGCCGATGGGCAGCAGCGCCCACGTGATCGCCATGTAGAGCAGGGTGTTCGCTGCGCCGATGACGCCGAACGCCAGGGCCTCGGGGGCGAGGTGGCGCAGACGTTCCGTCAGCGGGCGGGCTGAAGGCATTCGACAACCTTACGGGGGGAAGGGCGAGGGACGACGGGCACAGCCGGTGGCCGGAGCCCTCGTCACATCCGCGGGACGGTGCGCGGCGCCGCCGGCTCGGCCGACTGCGGTGCGCTTGCGCCGGCCTGCGGGGCCGGGGCCTCCGGGGTTGCCGGGGGAGCCGGTTCGGGCACGACGGCGTCGCCGAACACGAAGCGGCGGTAGGACCAGAACCGGAAGAGGGTGCCCACCGCGGTGCCGACCAGCTGACCGGAGATGTTGTCCGCGAGCGGGGTCTGGAACTCGGGCCAGATCGCGCCGAGCCCGTAGTGGCTGAGCGCCAGGCAGGACAGGCCGATGGCCAGGCCGACGCCGTTGAGCAGGAAGAACATCGTGTACTGCTTGGCCATGTGGCTGTGCTCGCGGTGCCGCCACGTCCAGAAGCGGTTGCCGATGAAGGCGACCGTGGTGGCCACGACGGTGGAACCGGTCTTGGCGAGCAGCGACTCGGCGCCGGTGTGCAGCAGCACGTTGAAGATGATCAGGTCGATGGCGAAGGCGATGGTGCCGACGACGCCGAACTTGCTCAGCTCGCGCACGAGGGCCCCGAAGCGTGCCCGCAGGGCGGGCAGGAGGGCGGCGGCAGGCACGGACCCGAGAGTACCGGCGACAGTCACGCCCCGCTGTTCCCGCGACCTTTCGCGGTGGTTTCGTGAGCGACTCTTAATCCTTCGGCCCCGCATGGTTCCGTTGCCGGTACGGGCGGTAATGGCGCTGGTTGACTTCGGTCACCTCGGCGAGCCGGCCGCGGCAGTCTCCGCACCAGGCGAGGTGGTTCCGGAGGCGTACGCCCTCCCGCGGCGCGAGCCGTCCGCGGACGTGGCCGGCCAGCCGTTCCCCGGCCCACCGGCACTCGGGCGGATCGGCGACCGCGACGTGCTGCTGAAGGTAGAGGCAGCGCAGCCCCTCCCGCGCGCGGTGGGCGAGCACGGCCACGGCGTTCGGGGTGAGGCCGAGCTGCGGTGCCACCTCGGCCGGGCTGGCGCCTTCCACCTCGGTGCGCCACAGCACGTCCCGCCAGCGGTCGGGCAGCGCGCGGAAGGCCCGGGCGGCGAAGGTGCGTTCCAGCCTGTCGAGCGCCGGGTCGAGGAAGGGTTCGCCCTCGTCGTACCGGGTGAGGTCGTCGGTGAACTCGAGCCGGCGGTCGCGCCGCGCCCGGTGGTAGCAGACGTGCCGCAGGGTGGTGTGCAGGTACGCCCGGAACGCGACGATCGGCCCGCGCCCGGCCCGCAGGGTCGCGAACACCTTGGCGAACGTCTCGGCCACCAGGTCGTCGGCGTCGGCGTGGTCGGTGACGAGCCGGTACGCGAGGGCCCGGGCCGCGGACCGGTGGCGCTGGTAGAGCACGCCGTACGCGGCGGCGTCGCCGGCCCGTACGGCGGCCAGCAGCTCCGAGTCGGCGTCGGTCCCGCCGGCCGGGATCGCCATTCCTGCCTCCTGTAGCCGGGAGTGGGAGGAAAGCCCGATTACGGCCAAGCTTATGGCCTTTTGTCCAATTTGCGAAAGCGGGCCGGAGGCGTGCGCGGCGTACCCGAGAGAACGCTCTCTGCTCACAAGTGCGTCGTTTGTCGAAGGATCGATCGTCAACGAGCATCGGCGCCGAACATTGTGCGGTTGTCCACAGGATTCACCGATGAACTGAACGTTTCCTCGGCTTAGGCTGACGTGACTCCCGTGACCAGGGCCGGCCCGGCCGGCCTGGTTCGTCACAGGTCAGTGCCGACCGAAGGGATTCACATGTCCGTACCCCCCACCTCCCACGCACGCCTGCTGAGCTGGGTCGATGAAGTCGCCGCGCTCACCACGCCCGACCGGATCGTCTGGTGCGACGGGTCCGACGAGGAATGGACCCGGCTGACCGACACGCTGGTCGACGCCGGCTCGCTCGTCCGCCTCGATCCCGCTCGCCGGCCGAACTCGTTCTGGGCCCGTACCGATCCCGGGGACGTCGCCCGCGTCGAGGAACGCACCTTCATCTGCTCCGCCGACCCGGCCGACGCGGGGCCCACCAACAACTGGATGGCGCCGGCCGAGATGAAGGCGACCATGACGCAGCTGTACCGGGGCTGCATGCGGGGCCGCACCATGTACGTCGTCCCGTTCTGCATGGGGCCGCTCGACGCGCCGAACCCGATGTTCGGGGTCGAGCTGACCGACAGCGCGTACGTCGTCACGTCCATGAGGATCATGACCAGGATGGGCACGAAGGTGCTCGAGGCGATGGGCGCCGACGCCGACTTCGTGCCCGCCCTGCACTCGGTCGGTGCGCCGCTCGAGCCGGGACAGGAGGACGTCGCCTGGCCCTGCAACGAGACCAAGTACATCTCGCACTTCCCGGAGACCCGGGAGATCTGGTCGTTCGGCTCGGGGTACGGCGGCAACTCGCTGCTCGGCAAGAAGTGCTTCGCCCTGCGGATCGCCAGCGTCGCCGCCCGGGACGAGGGCTGGCTCGCCGAGCACATGCTGATCATGAAGCTGACCTCGCCGGAGGGGCAGGTCCGCTACCTCGCGGGCGCGTTCCCGTCGGCGTGCGGCAAGACCAACCTGGCCATGCTCCAGCCGACGCTGCCGGGCTGGAAGGTGGAGACGGTCGGCGACGACATCGCCTGGATGCGCTTCGGCGAGGACGGGCGGCTCTGGGCCACGAACCCGGAATACGGCCTCTTCGGCGTCGCCCCCGGCACCGACCAGCACACCAACCCCAATGCGATGCGTACGCTCGCCCGCGGCAATTCGGTCTTCACCAACGTGGCCCTCACCGACGACGGCGACATCTGGTGGGAGGGCATGGGCGAGCCGCCGGCGCACCTCACCGACTGGCGGGGCAACGACTGGACGCCGGACTCGGACACCCCGTCGAGCCACCCCAACAGCCGCTTCTGTACGCCCATCAGCCAGTGCCCGATCCTCGCGCCCGAGTACGACGACCCGCGCGGCGTACCGATCGACGCGATCCTGTTCGGCGGTCGCCGCAAGACGACCGTGCCTCTGGTGACCGAGGCCCGCGACTGGGTGCACGGCGTCTACTTCGGCGCGACGCTCTCCTCGGAGACCACCGCCGCGGCGGTCGGGCAGGTCGGCGTCGTCCGGCGCGATCCGATGGCGATGCTGCCGTTCATCGGTTACCACGCCGGCGACTACTTCCACCACTGGATCGAGATGGGCAAGGCCGCGTCCGGCGACGCGGAGAAGCTGCCGAAGGTCTTCTACGTCAACTGGTTCCGCCGCGGCGACGACGGCCGGTTCCTGTGGCCGGGCTTCGGCGAGAACTCGCGCGTGCTCAAGTGGATCGTCGAGCGGCTGGACGGCAAGGGAGAGGCCGTCGAGACGCCGATCGGGCACGTGCCGACCGCGGACGCGCTGGACCTGAGCGGCCTGGAACTGGACAGGGCCGACGTCGAGGCCGTGCTGGCCGTCGACACCGACGAGTGGCTGGCCGAGATTCCGCAGGTCGAGGAGTGGTTCGCCAAGTTCGGTGACAAGCTGCCGGCCGTGCTCTGGGCGGAGCTCGACGCGCTCAAGTCCCGCCTCAACGCCGCATGACGCCCCGCGCCCGCCTCGCGTTCGAGGCGGGCGCGGCCTGGGTACTTCCGGGCTCGTGACCGTCGACTACGGGCCGCCCCGGGTGGTCCACGCGCTGCGCCGGCTGCTGGTCGCGACGGCGGCGGCCACCGCCGGGGTCGAGCTGCTCAACTACTGGTACGCGCCCGAGCACGGTTTCGGGCTCGCCGTCCGGACCGGCTGGGCGCTGCTGCGTACCCTCGGCTGGTTGATCCTGATCTGGCACGTGCGCCGCGGCCGCGCCGGCGCCCGGCCGCTGGGCCTGATCCTCGCCGTCACCACCGTCTTCGCCGTGGGCCGGCTCGTCGTGCCGCGCACCGGCGCCCCGCCCGCCGCCGGCGTCATCGGGTTCGCCGCGCTGACCGTGCTCTGCGTGACCGTCGTCGTGCTGCTCTACCAGCATCCCGGCGTGCAGGGGCACCTGGTCCGCCATCCGAAGAAGGTCGTCCTCACCCGGGAGGGCATCGAGGTCCGCGAGGCGGTGCCGAAGCGGCCGCCGCTGGCCGCCTGGGCGATCACCGCCCGGGTCGCGGCCTTCACCTACAGCCCGCTGATGCTGGTCCCGGCCCTGATCTCGGTGGCCGAGCTGGGCCGCCGGCCCGAGTGGATCCTGGCCGTCGGCTTCTGGTTCGTGGCGGGGATCGGCGCGAGCTACGCCGTGCTGCTCAGCACGTTCTTCCTGATGCGCGGGAAGTCGTGGGCGCCGAAGCTGGTCCTGTGGGTGACTGTCGGCGTGCTCGTCGTCGACCTGCCCCTCTGCTATCTGCTGCTGGGCGTGGACGGCGTGATCCGCGACGGCGCCCCGCTGGTCGCCGCCGCGGGGCTGGTCTGTTACTCGCTGTGGCGGGTGGCCCGCCTGCCGGACCCGGCGGCGGCCCCCGCGTGAGATACGACGTCGCGGTCGTCGGTGCCGGTCCCGCCGGTGCCGCCGCGGCGCTCGCCGCCCGCCGGGCCGGCGCCTCGGTGGTGCTGCTCGACCGGGCCGCCTTCCCCCGGGACAAGCCGTGCGGCGACGGCATCGCCGCCGAGACCCTCGACGTCCTCGCCGGGCTGGGCGTCACCGGGGCGACCGACGGATATCCCCCGGTCGAGCGCCTGCGGCTGATCGCGCCGGGCGGCACCGAGGTGGACCGGCCGCTGCCCCGGCCCGCGCACACCGTGCCGCGCAGGGTCTTCGACGCCCGGCTCGTCGAGGCCGCCGTCCGCTCCGGCGCCGAGCTGCGGCGCCACACCGTCCGATCCGTCCGGTACGCGCCCGGTGGCGTGATCGTCGACGGCCGGATCGAGGCGGGCGTGCTGATCGGCGCGGACGGCGCGGGATCCGTGGTGCGGCGCGCCCTCGGCCACCCCGCCAACCCCGGCGGCCACCTGGCCATCGCCCTCCGCGGGTACGCCCCGGCCGCCGGCGCCGAGCAGCTCATCCGGACCACGAGCGCGCGCTGGCCCGCGTACGCCTGGTCGTTCCCGCTGGGTGACGGCACCGCCAACGTGGGGTACGGCGAGGTTCTGCGCGGGACTCCGCTCACGAAGGCGTACCTGATCGGGCGGCTGGGTGAGCTCCTGCCCGGCACCGAGGCGACCGGCCTGCGCGCCCACCACCTGCCCCTGTCCACCCGCCGCCCGGCGCCCGCCCGCGGCCCGGTGCTGCTCGCCGGCGACGCGCTGTCGCTGATCAACCCGTTCACCGGGGAGGGAATCTTCTACGCCGTGCTCTCCGGCGAGCTGGCCGGCACGGCCGCCGCGGCCGGCCCCGGGGAGGCCGCGAAGCGTTACACCCGCGCGCTGCGGGCCCGGCTCGGCCGGCACCTGCGACACTCCGGCTTCGCCACGCTGCTCACCCGGCAGCCGCGCGTCGTCGACGCCGCGGTCCGGGCGGCCCGGCGGAATCAGGCGGTTTTCCACCGGATGGTGGACCTCGGGCTCGCTGACGGGGTTTTCGACCTTCGCACGATCGGACGGATCGGGGCCGAGATGTTCCGTTCGGCGGCGCCGCCCTCTTGAGCCCCGGCGCCGTCTCGATAGGCTGGGACGCGATGACTCTGCGGTCCCTGGTCTATTCGGTGTACGAACGGCGGCTCGCCGGCAAACTGGCCGGCAAGCCGGTGCCGCAGCACGTCGGCGTCATGTGCGACGGCAACCGGCGGTGGGCCCGCGAGATGGGTTACGTCGACCCCAACGACGGCCACCGGGTCGGCGCGGTCCGCATCAAGGAGCTGCTCGGCTGGTGCGACCAGGCGGGCATCAAGCACGTCACGCTCTACCTGCTGGCGACCGACAACCTGCGCCGCCCGGCCGCCGAGCTCGACCCGCTGCTGACCATCATCGAGGACCTCGCCACCGAGCTGGCCGAGGACGGCAACCCGTGGCGGCTGCGCATCGTCGGCGCCCTCGACCTGCTGCCGGCCGCGACCGCCACCACGCTGAAGGCCGCCCAGGAGAAGACCCGCGAGCGCTCCGGCGGCGTCGAGGTCAACATGGCGGTCGGCTACGGCGGGCGCCGCGAGATCACCGACGCCGTCCGCTCCCTGCTGCACGAGCACGCCGCCGCCGGCCGCACGCTCGAGGAGCTCGCCGAGATCCTGGACGTCGAGCACATCGCCGAGCACCTCTACACCCGCGGTCAGCCCGATCCCGACCTGGTCATCCGGACCAGCGGGGAGCAGCGGCTGTCGGGCTTCCTGCTGTGGCAGTCGGCGCACTCGGAGTTCTACTTCCACGACGCCAACTGGCCCGACTTCCGCCGGACGGATTTCCTGCGGGCGCTGCGGTCGTACGCGGGCCGTCAGCGCCGCTACGGCGCCTGAGGCTGCTCGCCGCCAGGACGGTCATCACCACCGCGATGCCCGCCCACTCGTGCGCGTGCAGCCCCTGCCCGAGCAGCACCATCCCGCTGAGCGCCGCCAGCACGGGATGGACGCTCATGAAGATGCCGAAGATCCGCGGCGGGACGGTGCGAAGGGCGATCAGGTCTCCCGCGTACGGGACGGCGCTCAGCACCCCCGCGACGGCCGCGTAGCCCAGCGCCGCCCCGTCCAGCCGCCCCTGGACCAGCAGCGTCACCGTGACCGGCAGATACGCCAGCGCGGAGACCGACGTGGCCACGGCCAGCCCCTGCACGCCTGGCAGCCGCGCCCCCACGATCCGGTTCAGCAGGATGTACGACGCCCAGCACCCGGCCGCCACCAGGGCGAGGGCCACTCCGGCGTAGTCGCTGGACGGGCCGGGGAGGACCAGCACGTACACGCCCGCGCCGGCCGCCGCCGCGCACAGCAGGTCGAAGCGGGTACGCGAGGCCAGCAGCGCCACCGACAGCGGCCCGAGGACCTCGAGGGTCACCGCCAGGCCGAGCCCGATCCGGTCGATCGCCGTGTAGAGGCTGAGGCCCATCGTCGCGAACACCGCGCCCAGCAGCAGGACCGGCCACCACTGGGCGCGCGTGAACCGGCGCGGATCCGGGCGGGCGGCCGGCAGCAGGAGCGCCGCGGCCACCAGCTGCCGTACGGCCATCGCCCCGGCCGGCCCCAGGGCACCGAACGCGTGGGCGCCGGCGGCGGCGCCGACCTGGTTGGCGGCGGCGCTGCCGAGCATCGTGGCGAGTCCGGTGAGTCTCATGCCGCCAGGCTCGCCCGGGACCGCCGCCGGGAGAAATGCACGGGTCGGCGCACTTATACGCTCGGCGCATGGATGTGCGGTTCCACCAGCTCAGGGCCCTGGTCGCGGTGGCCGGCGCCGGGTCCTTCACGGATGCCGCGGCGCAGCTCGGCGTCTCGCAGGCGGCCGTCTCCCGGGCGGTCGCGGCCCTGGAGAAGGAGCTGGGTGCCCGGATCGTCGAGCGCACCACCCGGCACGTGACGCTGACCCCGCTCGGCGTCCGGATCGTCGCGCAGGCCCAGCGCGTTCTCGCCGAGGTCGCCCTGCTCACCCGGATGGCGACCGAGCGGCGGGAGTTGCGGGTGGGCTACGCGTGGGCGGCGCTGGGCAGGCACACCCGGCGGTTGCAGAAACAGTGGGCCGCGGCCCGTCCCGACCTGCCGTTGATCTTCGTCCAGGCGATCGACCCGACGGGTGGGCTGGCGGACGGCAGCTCCGACGTCGCCGTCATCCGCTGGGCGCTGGACGATCCCCGTTTCGCCACCGCCGGGATCGGCTACGAGTCGCGCTACGCGGCGGTCGCGACGGACAGCGCCCTCGCGCGGCGGCGATCGCTGCGGATCGCCGACCTGGCCCGCTACACGGTGGCGATCGACTCGCGGACCGGCAGCACCACCCTGGACCTGTTCCCGCCGGACGCGCCGCCGCGCGCCCTGCGGGAGACGGGTGCCGTGGACGAGTGGCTGACCCTCATCGCCGCGGGGCAGGCCGTCGGGATCACCGCCGAGGCGACGGCGCACCAGTATCCGCGGCCGGGGGTGGCCTACCGGGTGCTGCGGCACGCGCCGCGGATCGCCGTGCGGCTGGCGTGGTGGCGCGAGGATCCGCCGCGCCACCTGGAGGAGCTGGTGGCGGCGGCGCGGACGCTGTGGGGCGGGTCAGCGGCCGAAGGCGGGAAGGGCCCCGGCGAGGAAACCGGCGACGGCCTCCGGTGACTCCAGCGTCAGGTCGGCGGCGCTGGAGACCTCGGCGCCGGTCTCCGGGTTGGCGACCGCCACGCACATGCCGAAGAAGTCCGGGTCGACCGCCTCGCGGGCGCGCAGCGCGTCGAACGCCTTGATGTCGGACATGTCGTCGCCGAAATACCAGGCGCAGCCGGCGTTGAGCACGCCCTCGCTGATCACCATGCCCTTGTCCTGGTCGACCGGGGGCTTCAGCTCGACCACCATGCGGCCGCCCTGCACCCGCAGGCCCAGCCGCTCGGCCTGCTCGTGTCCCCAGCGCTCCACCTGGGCCGCGAGCTGCGGCGCCGTGCGGTAGTGCAGGGCCACCGAGAGTCGCTTGTACTCCACCAGGATCGGCTCGGGCAGCTCCGCCCTGGCGCGCTCGGCCAGCTCGGCCATGGGTGGCACCCAGGGCAGGGCCGCCGGCTCGGTCACGACGTCGCCGTCGTGCCACACCTCCAGGCCGTACAGCCCGTAGAGGTCGACGTGCTCGAGCGACTGGAACCGAGAGCGCAGGAAGCTCACCGGGCGCGCCGACACGATGGCCACCCGGGCCACCCTGGCGGCGAGCTGCTCGAGGACCCCGAGGACGGACGGGACCGGCTGGGAGGCGTCCGGGTCGTCCGTGACGGGGGAGAGCACACCGTCGAAGTCGAAGAAGAAGGTGGTGTCCTTGGCCCGCGAGGCGGTGAACTGCCAGGCCTCCGCGGCGCTGAGAGGGTGCGAGGGGCGCGCGTTGTTCAGCGGTGCTTCACTGCTGGATTCAGGCGGTGTCTCAGGCACAATTCCCAGCCTACCCGCCGTTCGGCTCATTGCACGGCGGCGGAACGTCGACAAATTGGCGTATCTCGCGGGTACTACCGAAGGTGGCTCTTGACCGCTAGCGTTCTAGTCATGGCACGGGGTTTTCCCGGGCCATCCGGTCGGCCCGGACCTGCGACGTAGTGCGCCACGGGGCCCGCATCCCGACCCCGTGCAAGTGAGGGGCGCCGGTAGAGGCGGACCGCGGGCGGACCGGGTTGCACGCCCGCTGGAGCAGGCCTGTGACATCTCGCCGTACTGACGCCGGGGCCGCACACACCGACCCGGCCGCCAAAGTCTCCAGCAGCCGCGCCTCCTCGGGACGCCGGGCGTCCCGGGACCGGCACGCAGACGCGGAGCCCGCCCCAGCCGGCCGGGTCTTCGTGCTGGACACCTCGGTCCTGCTGTCCGATCCGGCGGCGTTCCGCCGGTTCACCGACCACGAGGTGATCATTCCGCTGGTGGTGATCTCCGAGCTGGAGGGCAAGCGGCACCATCCGGAGCTGGGGTGGTTCGCCCGCCAGGCGTTGCGCATGCTCGACGAACTGCGGATCAAGCACGGGCGGCTGGACCATCCGGTGCTCTGCAACGACGAGGGCGGCACCGTGCGGGTGGAGCTCAACCACGCCGACCAGAGCGTGCTGCCGCTGGGCTTCCGCAACGACTCCAACGACACCCGGATCCTGTCCGTGGCGCTGGGGCTCACCGCCGAGGGCCGCGACGTCACGCTGGTCAGCAAGGACATGCCGCTGCGGGTCAAGGCCGCCTCCGTCGGCCTCACCGCCGACGAGTACCTGCACGGCCAGGCCAGCGATCCGACCTGGACCGGCATGGCGGAGCTCGAGCTCAACGACGACGACGTCAATCGCCTGTACGCCGGCGACGAGCTCCAGCTGGAGGAGACCGGGCACCTGCCCTGCCACACCGGCCTGGTCGTGCACTCCTCGCGGGGTTCGGCCCTGGCCCGGGTGAACCCCGACCAGACGGTCAAGCTGGTGCGCGGCGACCGGGAGGCGTTCGGCCTGCGCGGACGCTCGGCGGAGCAGCGGGTGGCGCTCGACATCCTGCTCGACGAGTCGATCGGCATCGTGTCGCTCGGCGGCCGGGCCGGCACCGGCAAGTCGGCGCTGGCGCTCTGCGCGGGCCTCGAGGCCACGATGGAGCGCAACCGCCACAAGAAGGTCGTCGTCTTCCGGCCCCTGTACGCCGTCGGCGGCCAGGAGCTGGGCTACCTGCCGGGCAGCGAGTCCGAGAAGATGTCGCCGTGGGCGCAGGCGGTGTTCGACACGCTCGGCGCGGTGGTCCACGCGAACGTCATGGAGGAGGTCCTGGCCCGCGGGATGCTCGAGGTGCTGCCGCTGACCCACATCCGGGGCCGCAGCCTGCACGACGCCTTCGTGATCGTGGACGAGGCGCAGTCGCTGGAACGCAACGTGCTGCTCACCGTGCTGTCCCGGATCGGTCAGGGCTCCCGGGTGGTGCTCACGCACGACGTCGCCCAGCGCGACAACCTGCGGGTGGGCCGGCACGACGGGGTCACCGCGGTGATCGAGGCGCTCAAGGGGCACCCGATCTTCGCGCACGTCACCCTGACGAGGTCTGAGCGGTCGCCCATCGCCGAGGTCGTCACCGACCTGTTGGAGGAGATCCCGCTCTGAGGTGTGTCACCGTGAGGCGGGTTCCGGCCGGAACCCGCCTCACTCCATGTCCGGGCTCGATTACACGCTGTGACAGTGCTTATATCGTACGGGTGATGCGATGTGGCCCGTTTCGTGGGCTCTCAGACCCGAACGTCCTGTGATTCATTTCACTCATAGGCCTCGTTGTTTCACATCCACTTCACGGTGCGCGATGGTGGCTGGCGAGCATCATTCGCGTGGCCGCGCCGGTCGGAGCTCGATCGGCGGCCATCGGGACCGGTGAGCGAGTGCCGGTCCGCGCGGCCCGAGGGGCCGAGGATGCTCGCGGTGCGAGCCGCTGCCGGCCCCGGGGGGCCGGCGGTTTTGCGCCGCGTCCTTGCCCCCTACGAAGGGAAATCTTCGTGAATCGGCTCTGGAGCCGGGTCGGAATCCGTTCGGCCTCCGTAGGTCTGCTCGTCCTGGGCGTGATCGGCGGGGTCTATCTCGGACAGGGCCGGGAAGTCCAGGCGCGGAGCGCCGGCACTCAGCTCGCGGTCCAGGCGGACACCGACGAGATGCAGCTGCTCAAGGATCGGCACAACCAGCACGCCGCGGTGCGTGCGTACCAGCGCGAAGCCGAGGGCGAAGCCGCCTCGAAGGCCGCGACCGAGGCGAAGGCGGCGGCCGGCAAGGCCCGCACCCTCGAGAAGAAGGCGATCGAGAGGAAGGCCGCCGAGGAGGCCGCGAAGAAGGCTGCCGACGAGAAGAAGGCCGCCGAGTCCGGCGGCTCCGGCTCGACGGTGGAGTACACCGGCGACATCCCCTCCTCCTGCGACGAGTTCAGCGGCAACCGGGCGACCGGCTGCGCGCTCATGCTGGAGGCGGGTTTCAAGATCAGTCAGTTCTCCTGCCTGAACAAGCTGTGGAAGAAGGAGAGCGGCTGGAACCACCGCGCCTCCAACCCCAGCTCCGGCGCGTACGGCATCCCGCAGGCCCTGCCCGGCAACAAGATGGGCACGGTGGCCTCGGACTGGAAGACCAACCCGGCCACCCAGATCAAGTGGGGCCTCGGCTACATCGAGGGCCGGTACAACACGCCGTGCAACGCGTGGGCGCACTCGCAGGACACCGGCTGGTACTGAGCCCTGCCGCGGCCGGACTGCCCTGGGCGGTGCGGCCGGCGGCCGGAGGTCCGGGCTCGGCGCGCCATCACCGTCTCGACGACGTGGTGGTCTCCGAATGGGAGGCGCCGCCGTTCGAGGCGAGCCGGTCGCGCTGGTCATGCTCCTGATGCCGCGCCGGCCCCTCGAGGCGGCGAACTGCCCGCTGCGGATCGGCGACGTCGTTCCCGGCGACCTGTCGGCCTCGCGGCTGCTGCACGGTTATCTCGACGCGCTCTGCCCGATCCTGCCGGCGCTGCCCGGCGTTGCCGCCCTCGCCGCCCGCAACGCCCTGTTCGAGCTGGCCTGGGGCGCGCTCCAGCCGGAGGAGGCGGCCGGTCCGCGGGCGCTGCTGCTCGCGCGGCGCGCTGCGGTGGAGCGCTACCTGGACACCCGGCTCGGCCACGCCGGCCTCACCCGGGAGGAGGTCGCGGCGGCGCACAACATCTCCCTGCGGACGCTGGCGAGGCTCTTCGCCGAGACCGGGGAGACGTTCTCCGGGGTGGTCCGCGCCAAGCGCGTCGCCCGGGTCCGCGAGGAGCTGCTGACCAGCGACGTCTCCGTGGCCGCGCTGGCCCATCGGTGGGGCTTCTTCGACACGAGCCACCTGAACCGGCGGTTCCGGGCGGTGCACCGCATGTCGCCGAAGGAGTACCGCGCCCGCCACCGCGACGCGTAGGACGGCTCCGGCGTACCTGGCGACGGCGCGTGGGTACACGACCGCGCTCCTGTCGCCCGGGAAGAGTCGTGGTCATGGCAATCGCACTCACCAACCGGGCGTTCCTGCTGCGTGGCCGCCCGGCGAAGCTGACCGATCCGGCGCCGCTGGAACTCGTGGAGCGGCCGGTCGGCGCGCTCGCCGACGGGCAGGCGCTCGTCCGGACGCTCCTGCTGTCCGTCGACCCGTCCAGCCGCATCTTCATGAGCGACATCCGCAGCGACCAGCCGCCGGTCGCCGTCGGCGCGGTGATGCGCGGGCTCGCCCTCGGCCGGGTGGCGGCGTCCCGCCGGGCCGATCTGCCGGTCGGCACGCACGTGCTGGGTCTCACCGGCTGGCAGGACTTCGCGGTGGTCGACGCCGGGACGATGCTCATGCCACTGCCCGGACCGCTGCCGGCCGAGCCGGAACTCCTGCTCGGTGTGCTCGGCATGACCGGGGTCACGGCGTGGGTGGCGGTCGAGCTCGCGGACCCGCGGCCGGGCGAGACGGTGGTGGTCCCGGCGGCGGCCGGGGCGGTGGGCTCGATCGCCGGGCAGCTCGCCGCCGAGCGTGGCGCCCGGGTGGTGGGCCTGGCCGGCGGTCCCGGCAAATGCCGGTACGTCGTCGAGGAGCTGGGCTTCGACGCGTGCGTGGACCGGCATGCCCCGGACTGGCGCGACCGGCTGGACGCGGCCACCCGGGACGGCATCGACGTCGACGTCGAACTCGCCGGCGGCGAGATCTTCGACCACGTGCTGGGGCGCCTGAACCGGCACGCCCGGGTCGTGCTGGGCGGGATGATCGCCGACTACAGCGCCGATCCGGCGCACCGGCACGGCGTACGCAATCTGGTGCAGGTGGTCGAGCAGGGCGCGACCGTCCGTGGGCTGCTGCTCGGTGACCACCTCGACCGCTTCGAGCAGATCGTGGGTGAGCTGGCCACCCGGGTCGCCGACGGCCGGCTGCGGCACGCGCAGGAGGTCGTGGACGGTCTGGAGAACGCGCCGGCCGCGCTGGATCGCCTTGTCCGCGGCGACAACCGGGGCAAGGTCGTGGTGCGCGTCGCCTGACACGACGGCCGCTCTAGTGATCAAATGTCCATATGGTCCGGAAAGTCGCTTCGCTGCTCGCCCTCGGTGTACTCGCCTCCGTGCTGGCGGTCAGCCAGCTGGCAGCTCAGGCCGGGGACAGCTCGCCCGGGGCGCAGCCGATCCGGGAGGTCGTCGGCGGTGACCTGGCGCCGGACGGGCGTTTCCCCTGGATGGTGCGGCTCTCGATGGGCTGCGGCGGGGCGCTGACGGCGCCCCGGGTCGTGCTCACGGCCGGGCACTGCGTGGGAGGCTCCGGGCCCGACGACTCGATCGGCGTGGTCGCCGGCGTGACCAACCTGAAGTCCCCCGACGCGGTCAGGGCGCAGTCCGTGTCGGTCGTCCGGGCCTCGGGCTTCCACGGCGAGACCAGCGGGGACGACTGGGCGCTCGTACGGCTCGACCACGCCCTCGACCTGCCGACCCTCGACCTGAGCCGCGGCGGTGCCGACGAGACGGGCACGCTGACCGTCCTCGGCTGGGGGCAGACCAGCGAGCACTCGCTGCGTCAGGAGAAGCGGCTGCGGTACGCGTCCGTACCCGTGGTCTCCGACGAGGTGTGCGCCAAGGCGTACCGGAAGGTCGGGGTGGATCTTGTCAAGAAGGAGTCGATCTGCGCCGGCCGGAAGGGCGTGGACACCTGTCAGGGCGACTCCGGCGGTCCCATGGTGCGGCAGGTCGGCGCGCGATGGGTGCAGGTCGGCATCGTGAGCTGGGGGCTCGGCTGCGCGCGCAAGGGATACCCGGGCGTCTACACGCAGGTCTCGGCGTTCCGCGCGGACATCCGGGCGGCCACCCGGGAACTCAGCTGACCGTGCCCGATCCGACACATCGGGTTGGCGAAGTGGCAGCGATCGGTAACCATCGGGGGATGGGTTACCCGGGGGCGCAGGACGAGGCAGCGGCTAAGGTGGGCACCGAGGCGTTCTTCGCCTCGATCGGGCGTGCCTTCGTGGCGATGTGCGCGGTGGTCCCCGTGCTGTTCCTCATCGAGGCGATCGACATCGGCCTCGGCGCCGGGCGGCTCGACGTGGCCGGCGGCATCATCCCCCGGCGCCTCGACGGCCTCGACGGCGTCCTCTTCAGCCCGTTCCTGCACGCCGGCTGGGACCACCTGTACGGCAACAGCGTCCCGCTGATCCTGGTCGGCACGTTCGCGCTGGCCGGCGGCACCCGGCGCTTCCTCTGGTCCACCCTGGTGATCGTGCTGGTCAGCGGCTTCGGGGTGTGGCTGGTGGGCGACCCGAGCAGCGTCGTCGTGGGGGCGAGCGGGGTGGTCTTCGGCTACCTCGGCCTGCTGTTCGCCCGCGGCTTCGTCGAGCGCAGCTGGTGGAACCTCGGCGTCGCCGCGTTCATCGGGCTGCTGTACTGGTATCAGATCTACAACATCCTCCCCACCGACCAGCCGGTCTCCTGGCAGGGGCACCTGCTCGGCCTGCTCGGCGGGGTGGTCGCCGCGATCGCGTTCCGGCGCCGGCGCCCCCGCCCGGCCGCCAGCCTCTACGATCCGGACGCGACCCTCACCGACATCTGAGGCGTCAGCGGCCGCGCCGCGCCGGCAGCACGGCCACGGCCACCGCGACCAGGGTCAGCGCCGCGCCCACGACGGTGTTCCAGCCGGGCCGGCCCGCGTCGGACGGGACGACGGCGTCGATCAGCAGCGCGCCGGTGACCTGGCCCGCGATCATGCCGAGGCCGAGCAGCAGCACGCCGGTCCAGCGGACCACGGCGGCGCCCACGGCGATGAAGACGATGCCGACCATGCCGCCCGAGTACAGCCACCAGGGGCCGGACGGCAGCGTGGACGGGACGCCGCGCAGCAGGGCCGAGACGGCATAGGCCAGGACCAGGACGGCCGTACCCGTGATGAAGTTGATCAGGCTGGCCACCAGGGCACTGCCGGACACCGTACGGACGTGCCCGTTGACCGCCTGCTGCCAGGCGATGCCCAGGCCGGCGAGCAGCGGCAGGACGGCCAGCGCCAGCGCGCTCGGATGGCCGATGCGGTCGGCCACCGAGACCAGCACCGCACCGACCGTGAGCACCGCCCCGGCCAGCCGCGGGACCGTCACCGGCTGCGGGCCGGCCGGACCCGCGCCGGCCCGGTCCACCAGCAGACTGCTCGACGACTGGCCGGCGACCAGGGCCACGATGAAGACGGCCACCCCGAGGGTCGGCACGGTCAGGCCCTGGGTGGCGACCAGGAAGCCGCCGCACATGCCGCCGACGCACTGCCACGGGCGGATCCGGCGGTCGCGCAGCCCCTCGCGCAGGCTGCGGAGCCCGGCCCGGCCCGCCGGCAGCAGTGGCACCAGCAGCGTGAGCACCAGCAGGCCCGAGCCGAACGAGATGATCGCGGCGCCGATCGGGTCGTCGAGGCGTACGGCCAGCTCGCCGTTGATCCGCGACTGGACGGCCAGCGCGCCGCCCGCGGTCACCGCGAGCAGCACGCCGAAGGCGCGCCGCCCCGCGCTCACCGCGGGCGGCGCCGGTGCCGTCTGGGTCACTCGCGCACCGTGGGCAGATGCCCGTCGAAGTCGACCGCCGAGTAGAGCTTGAGCTTCTCCAGCCGGTGGTACGAGTCGATCACCCGGATCGTGCCGCTCTTGGACCGCATGACGATCGACTGGGTGTGCGCCCCGCCGGACCGGTAGCGGACGCCCTTGAGCAGGTCGCCCGAGGTGACCCCGGTGGCCACGAAGAAGCAGTTGTCGCCGGTGACCAGGTCGTCGGTGGTCAGGACCCGGTCGAGGTCGTGCCCGCCGCCGATCGCCTTCTCCCGCTCCGAGTCGTCGAGCGGCCACAGCTTGGCCTGGATCTCGCCGCCGAGGCACTTGAGCGCGCACGCCGCCGTGATGCCCTCCGGGGTGCCGCCGATGCCCATCAGCACGTCGACGTCCGACTCGCTGCGGGCCGCCGAGATGGCGCCCGCGATGTCGCCGTCGGAGATGAACTTGATGTTGGCGCCGGCCGCGCGTACCTCCTCGACGAGCTTCTGGTGGCGGGGCCGGTCGAGGATGCAGACGGTGACGTCGGACACCGACGAGTGCTTCGCCTTCGCGATGCGGCGCAGGTTCTCGGTCGCGCCCGCGTTGATGTCGATCACACCGGCGCAGTCCGGCCCGACCGCGATCTTCTCCATGTAGAACACGGCGCTCGGGTCGAACATCGCGCCGCGCTCGGCGACCGCGAGGACGGCGACGGCGCCCGGCATGCCCTTGCTCATCAGCGTGGTGCCGTCGACGGGGTCGACCGCCACGTCCACCTCGGGGCCCGTCCCGTCGCCCACCTGCTCGCCGTTGAAGAGCATCGGCGCCTCGTCCTTCTCGCCCTCGCCGATCACCACGACCCCGCGCATCTGGATCGAGTTGATGAGCTTGCGCATGGCGTCGACGGCCGCGCCGTCGCCGCCGTTCTTGTCGCCCCGGCCCACCCAGCGGCCGGCGGCCATCGCGGCGGCTTCGGTGACCCGGACGAGATCGAGGGCGATGTTGCGGTCGAGGTCCTGGGGGTTGGCGGAAACGGGCATGGCGGAGGCCTCCTCGCGACGGTGCGGGGTGTGGTCGTTCCCGATCCTCACACGGCGACCTGCGCGAAGTCCCGCGTCCGCGACATGGTTAACAATGGTGGGGTGTCCAGCCCCGAGACCCCCACCGTCGGCAAGCGCGCTGAGCGCCGGCCGCGGGATATGGTGATGTCGCTCGCCGTCCTGCTCGTGCCGATCGCGCTGCTGCTGCTCTTCTACCGGCTCGTGCTCGACGGGGACAAGCCGATCAGCGTGGATCCCGAACCGGCCCTGCAGCAGGCCCGGTCGGCGGCCGTGTTCCCGGTCAGCGCGCCGCAGGGCCTGGGCGACGACTGGCACGTGCAGAGCGCCACCTTCAAGCGCGAGTCCGGCGGCGCCACCCTGCGCCTCGGCTACGCCGACCCGGACGGCAAGCCGCTCCAGCTGATCGAGAGCAGCGTCGCGACCAGCACGCTGATCCCGGCCGAGCTGGGCAAGGACCCCGAGGCGGTGGGCTCGTTCCGCAACGGCGTACGGACCTGGCAGCGCTACGACGCGCGGGCGGGCGAGGACGCGCTGGTGCTGCTGGAGAAGGGCCGCACGCTGATCGTGGTGGGCCCGGCGGACGCCGCGAGCCTCGAACACCTGGCCGGGGCCCTGCCGTAAAACGGGGCAGCGCGGGCGGACCGGCATCCTCTACGCTCCCGCAGTCCATTCGTACTGCCCTGGAGTGACCCTTCATGAATCGCCGGCTCGCCGCCGTTCTCGTACCCCTCCTCGCCTTCTCGCTCGCCGCCTGTTCCGGCGACGACGAGCAGCCGGCCGACCCCAAGGCCGCGCTCGCCGCCTCCACCTCGGGCATCAAGGCCGGCAACTACAGCTTCACCGCCGCCATGCCGGGCGGCTCGACCGGCAAGGGCGTGGTGCACGTGCCCTCGCGCAGCGCCTCGCTCGACCTGGACATGGTCGACGAGGAGAACAAGGGCAAGGTCCAGTTCCGGATCGCCGACGCCGACCGCTTCGTGAAGCTGACGATGGACATGGGCCAGAGCAAGGAACAGCTGGAGAGCCTGTCGGCGCTCGGCGACGACCCGCAGAACGCCAAGCTGGTCGAGGGCATGCGGGCGATGATCGACCTGTTCAGCGGCAAGCACTGGCTCCGGACCGACATGTCGAAGCTGAAGTCAAAGGACTTGCAGTTCAGCATCGACAACCCCGACATCTCCGGCGTCGGCACGCTGTTCGACGGGGTCGTCACCGCGCAGCGCAGCGGCTCGGTCATCACCGGCACGCTCGACGTGACCAAGGTCGGCGACGACACCCAACTCTTCAGCAAGTCGACGTTCGAGGGCGCGGACGCCACCCAGGCCAAGGCGGTGCCGTACGAGGCCACGCTCGACGGCGAGGGCCGGCTCACCAAGCTGGTGCTCGACCTGCCCAAGACCAAGGACGCGCCGGCCGGCAAGGGCACCGTCGAGATCAGCGGCTACGGCGCCGCCACGAAGCAGGAGCCGCCGGCCGCCGCGGAGGTCAAGGAAATGCCGGAATCCGCGTACGAGATGCTCAACAGCGAGGACTGAGCCTCACTCGGAGCGGGCCGCCCGGGACGCCTCGATGCGCTCCCGGGCCCCGTCCAGCCAGCGCTGGCAGACGTCGGCGAGCTTCTCACCGCGCTCCCACAGCGCCAGCGACTCCTCCAGCGAGGCGCCGCCCTGCTCCAGCTTCTCCACGACCGACGCGAGCTCGCCGCGGGCCTGCTCGTAGCTGAGTTTCTCGTCGGTCATGGGCTGCTCTCCTGTACCTCCGTGCGCAGCTCGCCGTCGGCCAGCCGTACGCGCAGAACATCTCCGGTCGTCACCTCGCCCGCCGCCCGGACCACGTGGCCGTCGGCGCGCTGCACGATCGCGTACCCGCGCTCCAGCGTGGCGGCCGGCGACAGGGCCCGCAGCCGCGCCAAGGTATGCCGCAGCTCGTCGTCCGCGCGGCGGAGCCGGTGCTCGAGGCTGCGGGTGCCCCGGTCACGCAGGCCGGCGACGTCGCCCGCCCGCTGCTCGACCAGGGTCTCCGGGCGCGCCAGCGACGGCCGCGAACGCCACGCCTCCAGCCGGTGCGCCTCGCGGTCGATCAGGGTCAGCACCGCCCGGTCCAGGCGCCGCCGGGCCTGCTCGACGATCAGGCTCTCCTCGGCGAGGTCCGGCACGATCCGCTTGGCGGCGTCGGTCGGGGTGGAGGCGCGCAGATCCGCCACGTAGTCCAGCAGGGGCGCGTCGGTCTCGTGGCCGATCGCGCTGACCACCGGCGTACGGCAGCCGAAGACGGCCCGGCACAGCGCCTCGTCGGAGAAGGGCAGCAGGTCCTCGACGCTACCCCCGCCGCGCGCGATCACGATGACGTCGACGGTGTCGTCGTTCTCCAGCACCTTGAGCGCGTCGATGATCTGCGGCACCGCCGTCGGGCCCTGCACCGGCACGTTGATCACCCGGAAGTCCACCCCCGGCCAGCGGCGCCGGGTGTTCATCAGCACGTCCCGCTCGGCCGCCGAGGCGCGCCCGGTGATCAGGCCGATGCGCTGCGGCAGGAACGGCAGTCGGCGCTTGCGATCCCGGGCGAACAGACCCTCGGCGGCGAGCAGCTTCTTGAGCCGTTCCAGCCGGGCCAGCAGCTCGCCGAGCCCCACCTGGCGGATCTCGTCGGCGCGCAGGCTCAGCGAACCGCGCGCGGGATAGAACTCCGGCTTGGCGTGCAGGGTCACCCGGGCGCCCTCGGCCAGCTCCGGCGCGCCGGCGTCGAGCACGTCCCGGTGCGCGGTCACGGTGAGGCTCAGGTCCGCCGACGGGTCGCGCAGGGTCAGGAAGACCACCGCGGCGCCGGGGCGGCGGCTGATCTGGGCCACCTGACCGTCGACCCACACCCAGCCGAGCTTGGCCACCCAGGCGCCGAGCTTCTGGCTGACGACGCGTACGGGCCACGGCTCGTCGGCGGTCGACCTGGGTTCCGGCTGAGTCACCCGGCCAGCCTACGGCCCGCCCTTTCCCGCCCGCCGCACCAGCACGACCAGCATCAGCGCGAACAGGCCCGCATAACCCCAGAACAGCAGATCGGCGAGGAGGCGGGCGCCGTCGACCTGCCAGGCCCGGCCGGCGTCGCGCGCGACGACCGAGAAGGGGTAGCCGTGCCGCTCCGCGAACGACGTGAGGCAGCACGCCGGGCGGCTGGCGGGCAGCGCGGCCAGCACCATCCCGGCGACCGCCGCTCCCGCCGCCGCGAGACAGCCGGTCGGGCGCACCCAGCCCGGCAGGCCGATCAGCAGCGCCCCGCCGGCCACCAGCACGCCGTGGAACAGCAGATATCCGGCCTCCGGCGGGCTGTCCAGCTCGGCCAGGAGGTTCAGCACGCCGATCACCACGGAGAACCAGCCGGCGATCAGCCGCAGGCCGGTGCCGAGGGACGCCAGGACACCGGGCGGATCCGCGGCGCCGGCGGTGCTCATGACTCGAGTATCCCGCCGGGCCGGGCCGCTACGGGCGGGAACGCGGCTTCCGGAGGGCCGCCGGGCCGGGCCGCTGCATGCGGGAACGCATCCGCCGGGCCGGGTCGTTACGGGCGGGGACGCGCCCGTCGGGTCGGGTCGTTACGGGCGGGGACGCGGCTTCCGGAGGGCCGCGGCGAGCAGCAGCCCGAGCAGGCCCCAGAAGACCAGGTTGGCCGCGACGTTCACCGCGTCGACCTGCCAGCCGGCCTGCTCCGCCAGCGCCCGGGCGGTCCGCGGGTCGTCGGCGGTGGCGCCCCTCGCCAGCCACTCGTAAGGCCACCCCCGCGCCTCCACGTACCCGAACATCCCGCCCTCCTGGCCCCGCCGCGCCACCAGCCCGGCCGCCGCGCCGAGCACGGCCGTCGTCCCCGCGGTGAGCGCGGTGAACCGGGCGGGCAGCGGCACCCGGTGCGGCATGAGCAGCACGAGGCCGCCCGCCGTCAGCACCAGCCCCACCGCCATGTCGCAGACCAGAGCCGGCGCGTGCAGGTTGAGCAGGATCCAGGTCAGCCCGCCGACCAGCGCGACCGCACCGGCGAGGCCCCGCAGCGCGGCGCCGAACACCCGCCCGGTGCCGGTGCCGGTGCCGCGGCCGGTGCTGGCGCGGCCGGTGGCGGTGCCGCGGCCTGTGGCGGTCCGGCCGGTGGCGGTGGCGCGGCCGGACTCACCGGGCTCAACTGTGTCGGTCACGGCGCCGAGTATGCCTCGCCGCGCGCCGGCCCGCCCTGGACCGCCCCCGGGCCGGGCGGCTGTGCTGCCCCACCGGGCGGCTGGGCTGCCCCGCCAGGCCGGCTGCCATGCCCCGTCGGGCTGACTGCCACCCCGCCGGGCTGGCTGCTCCGCCGGGAGGGCGTGCTGCCCTGCCGCTCGCTGCCCTGCCGCCCGCTGCCCTGCCGCCCGCTGCCCTGCCGCCCGCTGCCCTGCCGCCCGCCGCCCTGCCGCCCCGCCTCGGATCGACCGGGGGTGAGGTGGTCCGGCTGTGGTGCGCATCGCAGCGGACGAGATCCCGGGCCGGGGCACGTACCATGGCCGGGTGACCTCCGAAGCCCGTACCCCCGTCCGCAAGCGTGTGCTCCTCGCCAAGCCGCGGGGTTACTGCGCCGGTGTCGACCGCGCGGTGCAGACCGTGGAGGAGGCGCTCAAGCTCTACGGCGCCCCGGTGTATGTGCGCAAGCAGATCGTGCACAACAAGCACGTGGTGAGCACCCTCGAGGCTCGCGGCGCGATCTTCGTCGAGGAGAACGAGGAGGTCCCGGAGGGCTCGACCGTCGTCTTCTCGGCGCACGGCGTCGCCCCCGAGGTGCACGAGCAGGCCCGCGAGCGCAACCTCAAGGCCATCGACGCGACCTGTCCGCTGGTCACGAAGGTGCACCACGAGGCGAAGCGGTTCGCGGCTCAGGACTACGACATCCTGCTCATCGGCCACGAGGGCCACGAGGAGGTCATCGGCACCTCCGGCGAGGCGCCGGCGCACATCCAGCTGGTCGACGGGCCCGACGACGTCGAGAACGTGGTGGTCCGCGACCCGTCGAAGGTGGTCTGGCTCTCCCAGACGACCCTCTCCGTCGACGAGACCATGGAGACGGTGGCCCGGCTCAAGACCCGGCTCCCGCTGCTGCAGTCGCCGCCGAGCGACGACATCTGCTACGCGACCTCCAACCGCCAGCACGTGGTCAAGGAGATCGCCCCGGACTGCGACGTGGTCATCGTGGTCGGCTCGGCCAACTCCTCCAATTCCGTACGCCTGGTCGAGGTCGCCCTCGGTGCCGGCGCGAGGGCCGGCCACCTGGTCGACTACGCCTCCGAGATCCGCGACGAATGGCTCGAGGGCGCGACCACCGTGGGTGTCAGCTCCGGCGCCAGCGTCCCGGAAGACCTGGTCATGGAGGTGCTCGCGCACCTGGCGGAGCGCGGCTTCGGCGAGGTCACCGAATACACGACGGCCGAGGAGCGCCTGACGTTCTCGCTGCCCCAGGAGCTGCGCCGAGACATGAAGGCCGCAGCCGCCCGCTCCTAGCGCGGCCGCCCGCACTCAGAAGCCGCCGCCTGCACCTTAATAGGCCGCCCGCGCTCAGAGGGCCGCCTGCGCGTGACGTGGGCCGCCTGCGCGTGACGTGGGCCGCCTGCGCGTGACGTGGGCCGCCCGCGCTCAGAAGTCGCCGCCGAAGTCGCCGCCGCCGAAGTCTCCGCCGCCCCAGTCGCCGCCGCCGCCGAAGTCGCTGCCCTGGTCGGCGGCGCCCTGGTCGGCGCCGAAGTCGCCCGCGGCGTCCTGGAAGCCGTCCTGGTAGCCGTCGCCGTAGCCCATGTCGCCGAAGCCCGGTGAGAGCAGCGCGTCGAAGATGAGCATGCCGCCCAGTACGCCCGCGCCGGCGCCCAGGGCCGTCTTCCAGACCGGCGTCGAATACCAGCCGGCCGGGACGGGACGGCCCTGCACCCGGCCGCCCGGGTAGTAGTAGGGGGTCTCCGCGCCCGGCTGCGGGCCCGCCTTGTAGTGCTGGCCCTGCACGGTCACCTCGCGCTCGCGGGTCAGCTGCCCCGCGCCGTGCGAGCTCATCAGCGGCGGCAGCTCCGGGCCCGGGTCGATGCCCATGGCCGTCCGGGCCGCGCGCACATAGGCGAGACCCTCCAGCGCCGACTCGCGGGCCAGCTCGTACTGCCGGACGGTTCTGGCCTGCTGGAGCTGGCCGCCCGCGGCGTTGTAGCGTTCGCCGGCGTCGGCCAGGGCCTGGCGGGCCGCCGGGTCGTCGCCGTGCAGGTTCATCACCTGGCCGCCGAGCCGCTCGTACCAGCGCTGCGCCTCGGCCCGGGCGTCGTCGAGGTGCCGCTGCTCGCGCGCCACGCTGCCCCGGCGCCAGGCCACGACCACCGCCACCACGATCAGGACCAGGAAGAGCAGCAGAAACACCTTCATGTCATCGACGGTACCCGCGCCGACAACGTCGTACCCCTCTGGCAAGCTCGCAGGGTGAGCTTCTCGACGCTGGCCGTGGTGATCATCTGCCTGGCGGCCGGGGCCGCCCTCGGCTGGCTGGCCGCCCGGCTGCGTGCCGCCGCCGACATCGCCCGGCTGGAGGCGACGCTGCAGGCCGGCCGCGACGGGGAGGAGCGGCTCGAGCAGTCCCTGCGGGCGCTTTCGTACGAGTCCACCGCGCAGTCCCAGGAGGCCGTCGCCCGGGCGGTGGCGCCCCTGCACGAGACGTTGCGCCGCTACGAGCAGCGGGTGGCCGAGCTCGAACGCGACCGCGTCGACGCGTACGCGGAGCTCCGCGAGCAGGTGCGGGCCATGGGCCTGGTCTCGGGCGAGCTGCGGACCGAGACGAAGCAGCTGGTCGCCGCGTTGCGTGCCCCGCAGGTCCGGGGCCGCTGGGGCGAGCACCAGCTGCGGCGCATCGTCGAGGCGGCCGGGCTGCTGGAGCACTGCGACTTCGCCGAGCAGGTCACGTCCACCACGGACCGCCAGGGCGTACGGCCGGACCTGGTGGTGCGCCTGCACGGCGGCCGGTCGGTGGTGGTGGACGCGAAGGCGCCGTTCGACGCGTACCTGTCCGCTATGGAGGCCCGCGACGAGCGCACCCGCGACTCCCACCTGGACCAGCACGCCAAGGTGCTGCGGGGGCACGTGGACGCGCTGGCCGCCAAGGCGTACTGGACGGCGTTCGACCAGAGCCCCGACTTCGTCGTGCTGTTCGTGCCCGCCGACCCGTTCCTCGACGCCGCCCTGCAACGCGACGCGACCCTGATGGAGCACGCCTTCGCCCGCAACGTCGTGCTGGCCACGCCGGCGACGCTGGTGGCGCTGCTGCGTACGGTCGCCTACTCGTGGCGCCAGGAGGCCCTGGCCCGCAACGCCCTGGCGGTCCACGCCCTGGCCCGCGAGCTGTACGGCCGCCTCGCCACCCTCGGCGACCACGTCGGCAAGCTCGGCGCGTCGCTGGGCGGGGCGGTGACGGCGTACAACCGCGCGGTCGGCTCGCTGGAGTCCCGGGTGCTGGTCAGCGCCCGCAAACTCGCCGAGATGGGCGTCTCCGACGAGGAACTCGCGGTGCCGGCCCAGGTCGAGTTGACCCCCCGCCAGCCGCAGGCCCCCGAGCTGCTCGAAACCCCGGACCCGACGAGAGTCCGGTGATGCGAATCCGGTCCCTGAGTTCGGGCAATGGTTTGGCGGTTCCTCCACAGTGTCGGTGCCGCCGAACCGCGCCACCGATGACGACGGCGCTCGACAAGGTTTCGCTGACGCGGTGAGCGGGAGCTCCGGGCCGCGGCTCAGCGGAGGTGGCGGTCCAGTTCGCGGCGGAGGGCGCGGGGGCCGGGCCAGACCTGGGTGAGGTCGGCGGTGAAGGCCGGGGCGCCGTTCTCCTCGTCGTGCAGGGCCGGCCAGCCCTCGTCGCCCTGGGAGACCGGGTGGACGCGGTCGAGGTCGACCGGGGTGACGTCGAGGAGCATGCGCAGGCCGCTGCGGCGTACCGCCACGTGTTCGATGTCGGGCCAGGCGAGGAGGACCGGGTCGCTGCCCTCGGCGGCGACCTCGAGGCCGCCTGAGGATGACCGTACCCAGGTGCGCAGGGCGGAGCGGGACGACAGGGCGTAGCCGCCCGCCGTGAGGGTGGCGATCACCGCGCCCTGGGCCGCGGTCGACCACCAGGGGTCGTGCGGGGCGCCGAGCAGGAGCGCGACCAGCGGCGAGACGGCCACGTACGCGACCAGTAGCACCGCGAACAGGGCCGCGAACGTCCGGCCCGGGGACGAGCGGAACAGGACGGCGTCGGCGGCGGGCGGCTCGACCTCCTCGGGCGGGATCGACATACCGTCCATGCTGCCGTCTCGGAGCGGTCCCCGGGTCCGGGTTGGGGAAGTCCCGGCGTCCCGGAGCGGTCCCCGGTCCGGGTGGGGGAAGTCCCGGACCGGGGGGATGCTCAGAACGCGCAGGCGATGACCAGCTCGGGCGTCCGGTCCGGCAGCATGTCGAGCTTGCCGATCCGGCCCGCCGCCTTCACGTCGTCCTCCACCAGCGCGAGCCGTTCCAGCAGTGCGGCCGGGCCGAGCGCCTCGGCGAGCGGGACCTCCGCCTTCATCGACAGCTTCCGGTCCGACTTGGCGCGCCGGACCTGCCGCAGGGCCGCCCCCGCCAGGTCGAGCAGGTCGGCGTCGCCGCCGGGGGCGACGCGCAGCAGCTCGTACTTCGTCGGCCAGGTCGCGCGGTGCACCGAGCCGTAGCGCCACCACGACCAGATCTCCTCGGTCGCGTACGGCAGGAACGGCGCGAACAACCGCAGCAGCACCGACAACCCGGCCGCGAGGGCCGCCCGCGCCGAGTCGCCGGCAGGGCCCTGCGCGTACGCCCGGTCCTTGACGAGCTCGATGTAGTCGTCGCAGAACGTCCAGAAGTACGCCTCGGTGGCGGCGAGCGCGGTCGTGTGGTCGTACCCGTCGAAGGCGGTCGTGGCCTGCTCCACCACCTCGGCGAGCCGGGTCAGTGCGGCCCGGTCGAGGTCCGCCGTGACCGGTTGCCGCAGGGCGTCCGCGGCGCCCAGGCCGAGGGCGAAACGCGAAGCGTTGAGCAGCTTCGTCGCCAGCCGCCGGCCCACCTTGATCTGCGCCGGGTCGAACGCGAGGTCGGCGCCGGGCCGGCCGTTCGCGGCCCAGTAGCGGACGGCGTCGGAGCCGCTCTGCTCGAGCAGGTCCATCGGGGTGACGACGTTGCCCTTGGATTTCGACATCTTCTTGCGGTCCGGGTCGAGGATCCAGCCGGACTGCACCGTCGTGTGCCAGGGCAGCGTGCCGTGTTCGGCGTCCGAGCGGACGACCGAGTAGAACAGCCAGGTCCGGATGATCTCCTGGCCCTGGGGGCGCAGGTCCATCGGGAACACCTTCGAGAACAGGTCCTCGTCGGTGCCCCAGCCGCCGACGATCTGCGGGGTCAGCGACGAGGTGGCCCAGGTGTCCATGACGTCCGGGTCGGCCGTGAAACCGCCCGGGACGTCGCGCTGGGATTCGTCGAAGCCGGGCGGACACTCCGAGGAAGGGTCGACCGGCAGCGCCGAAACGTCCGGTATGAGAAGCTGGCCGTGGTCCGGCTCGCCAGCGTCGTCGAGCCGGTACCACACCGGGATGGGCACGCCGAAGAACCGCTGGCGGCTGATCAGCCAGTCGCCGGTGAGGCCGCCGACCCAGTGCTCGTAGCGGTGCCGCATGTGCTCCGGGATCCAGCGCAGCTCCCGGCCCCGGTCGAGCAGCTTCTCCCGCAGGTCCGCGTCGCGGCCGCCGTTGCGGATGAACCACTGCCGGCTGGTGACGATCTCCAGCGGCGAGTCGCCCCGCTCGTAGAACTTGACCGGGTGCGTGATCGGCCGCGGCTCGCCCAGCAGGTCGCCGGTCTCGGTGAGGATGCGGACGATCTCGCGCCGGGCGGCGTTGGCGGTCAGGCCGGCGAACTGGGCGTACGCCGCCTCGGGCACGCCGGCCGGGCGGTCCGGCAGGAACCGGCCGTCGCGGCCCAGCACCACCCGGGTGTCCAGCTGCAGATCCCGCCACCAGATGACGTCGGTGAGGTCGCCGAAGGTGCAGACCATCGCGACGCCGGTGCCCTTGTCGGGGTCGGCGAGCGGGTGGCCGTACACGGGAACCTCGACGTCGAAGAACGGCGTGCGGACGGCCGTGCCCACCAGCGGGTGTTCCGGGTGGCAGACCAGCGCGACGCAGGCCGGCAGCAGCTCCGGCCGGGTGGTGTCGACCTCGACCGGCCCGTCCGGGCCGTGGAACCGCAGCCGGTGGTACGCCCCGGGCCGTTCCCGGTCCTCGATCTCGGCCTGCGCGACCGCCGTGCGGAACCCGACGTCCCACAGCGTCGGCGCCTCCGACGTGTACGCCTCCCCGCGCGCGAGGTTGTCGAGGAACGCCCGCTGCGACACCGCCTGCGACTTCGGCCCGATCGTCGTGTATGTCAGCCCCCAGTCGACGGACAGCCCGAGCCGCCGCCACAGCGCCTCGAACACCTTCTCGTCCTCGACGGTCAGCCGGTTGCACAACTCGACGAAGTTGCGCCGCGACACCGCGGCGGCCGGCTTCGGCGGCTTCGCGGGCGGCTGCCACTGCGGGTCGTACGGCAGCGAGGGATCGCAGTAGACGCCGTAGACGTTCTGGACCCGGCGCTCGGTCGGCAGCCCGTTGTCGTCCCATCCCATCGGGTAGAAAACGGTCTTGCCCCGCATCCGCTGGAACCGGGCGACCGTGTCGGTGTGCGTGTACGAGAACACGTGCCCCATGTGCAGCTCGCCCGATACGGTCGGCGGAGGCGTGTCGATCGCGTATACGTCGGCCCGCTCCTTCGAGCGGTCGAACGCATACGTGCCCTCCTCCTGCCAGCGGCGCGCCCACTTCTCCTCGAGCCCGTCCAGGGACGGTCGCTCGGGCAGACCGGCGCGCGCGGTCTTTCCCGTATCAGTCATGCCGCGATGCTACGGCCCCGGTCACGCGCGGGCAGCATCGATTCCACCCGGAGGGCGGAGCCGGGCACGTAACGCGTCGAAAGAGGCGACCGCCTCCTGGATCCGCACCAGGAGGGCGTACAGGGCGGCGTTGCGGATCTCGATGCTCTGCAGCCGGCCGCCGGCCCGGAGCTGGATGGTGGAGCGGTGGTCGCGCAGGACCGTCACCGCGCCGAACCGCCGGTACGCGATGGTGACGAGCTGTCCCCGGCGCAGCCGGCAGGTCAGCGTGGTGTCGGTGAACACGACGACGGTGCCGCGGCCGAGGCCGGTGCCGGTCACCACGTGCCGCACCGGGGTCCGCGGGTCGAGGCGGGCCCGGTCGCGGACCTGCGTGGCGGTCCACCTCGCCGGCTCGCCCGTGACGTCCTGGAGCAGCCCGGTGACGATGAGGTCGGCGGGTTCGGCGGCGGCCTCCGGGGGCAGCCCCAGCAGCGCGTTGGCCCGTGGCCGCAGGGTCGCATCACCGAGCGCCGCGGCCAGTGCGCAGAGATCTGCGAGGGGCAGGTGCGCGCGAAGCGCCGCGCACAGGCGGTCGGCGTCGGGCCGGCGACCGGCCGTCTCGAGGAGGATCAGCAGTTCCAGCTGGGTGGCGGCGGTGCCGAGGACCGCGATCGCCGGCATCAACCGCGGCGCCACCTCCAGGATCCGCGCGACGTCCGGGGCCGGGCGGCCGGCGAGGGCCTCGTACACCCGCTGCTCGGATGCCGGTTCGGCCAGGCGGAGCAGGCTCTCGACGCAGGCGGCGGGTTCACCGTACGCGCCGGAGAAGGCGGCGTCGACCAGCGAGGGCGGAACCGGCAGCGACCCGTACAGGGGCCGTACGGCGGCTTCGGGGAGGGCTCGCAGGCCGAGCGCGATGGCCGGTACGCGCAGCACCCCAGGGTCCACGCCGGACGGCAGTGCGCCGAGAACCCAGAGCATCGCCTCGGCCGGCAGAGCGGCGGCCAGCGCCACGATCTGGTCGGCCGGGAGCTGGGCGAGCGCGGGCCGGGCGTAGCGGCGCAGCTCGGCCGGGAGTGCCGCCAGGACGTCCGCGGACAGGCTCCGCTCGAGCACGAGGCGGGCGTACGAGTCGTTGCCGGTGCCGGCGAATCCCGTCACGACCGCGACCACGTCCGCCGGTGGGCGGGCCGCCGCGTGTTCGAGCAGGCTGCGCGCCTCCATCGGCAGGCCGGCGTCGTGCAGGGCGATGACCGTACGGACGGTGCTGCCCGGTGGCCGCCGTCCGAGGGTGGCCAGCATCAACCGGCGTACCGCCGCCTGGTGCGACAGGGTGTAGAGGTGCAGGGTCGCGTCCAGCAGGTCCCGGTCGTCGAGGTGGTCCAGGCGCTCGGCGGTGCCGGCCGGCGCCCCCGCGGTCCACAGGGCGTCGAGCAGGCCCACCCGCTCCCGCCGGGTGTGGTGCCCGGCCGCCATCAGCTCGACGAGGTCGCTCGCCTGACGCTCGCGCCCGGCCCGGTGCATCGCCGCGGCCAGCTGCGCCGCCACGCCGAGCGGACGCACGGCGACCAGCCCGGCCACTGCCTCGTAGAGCGAGAAGGCGGCCTGTTCCTGACCCGCGTCCCGGAGCGCGTCGGCGATCTCCACCGTCTGCGCCGCGGGCAACCGTGAGCCGAGCCCGGCGAGGACCGCTCCCACCCGGTCGTGCAGCCCGGCCGCCAGCAGCGCCACGAGCAGCGAGATCCTGGGCCGGTCCGGCCGGGCCCCGATGGCCGCGTCGAGGAGCACGTCCAGCGCGTCGGAGTCGTCCGCCTCGAGCAACTGCGCGGCCAGGGCGGTGACCCGGTCCGCCGGCTGTTCCGCGCAGGCCGCCAGCAGCCGGGTCACCTGCTCGTCCTGCCCGGTCTCGCGGAGAGCCTCGATCAGCGCGAGCAGGGAGGCGGGCCGCCGCCGGGCCGCGCCCGCCAGTACGGCCCCGGCCTGCCCGGCGCCGCCCGCCTTGGCGACCTCGTGGACGACGGCCGCCACGCCCTGCTCGGTCCGCATCGAGCCGACCGCCCGCAGCAGGCGCTCGGCGGCGTCGTCGTCCCGCACGCTCAGCTCCGCGAGCAGGTCCCGCAGCCGGGCCGGCGGCAGGTGCAGCGAGCGTCGTTCCTGCTCGGTGAGCGAGGCCTGCTCGCGGACCGCGGCACGGCTGCTCTCGTGCAGGGCGACGTTGCGGACCAGCGCGATCCGGCCGCCCTCCTTGCCGGCGCGCTGCTGCGGGGTCGGACGCCCCACCGCCTCCAGCGCGCTCTTGGTACGCAGGTAGAGCGTGTGGAAGTCCAGCACGTCCGGCCCGTCGGGCACCCCCTCGCGGACGACCTGCACGAACGCGCCGGTGAAGGCGGTGAGCGGCTCGGTGCGCGGGGCGAGCGCCACGGCCGTCTCCGCCACCGCGGTCATCAGGTACGTGCCCTCGATGCGTACCCGGTCACCGATCTCGGCGCCCGCGCCCATGCCCGGCATCATCGCCATGCCCGCGAAGCAGCAGTCGAGCAGCACGACCTTCGCCGTCGCCTTCGCCTGGTCCGTCATGATGCGGCGGATGTCGTCGTAGCGCACCGCGTGCCACCACCGCTCCAGCGCGCCCTCCTCCAGCGCCAGGTAGAGGTCGTAGGCGTCCGGGCGCAGCACCCCGTGGCCCGCGAAGTAGAACACCAGCGCGTCCGACGCCTCCTCGGCGGCCCTGGCCAGCGCGTCGAGGACGGCGGCCGGGCGGTCCGGGTCGAGCAGGCGTACGCAGTTCTCCTCCGGCAGGCCCCAGAACAGCTCGTCGGTGAAGAGCTTTCCCATCTCGCCGACGTTGGCCGCCACCGTGGGCAGCGGGTCGAGGTGCCGGTAGCGCGACGAGCCCACGATGACCACGCGGGACCTGGTTCCGTCAGGCAGCATGTCCGCCGGACAACGCCCTGGTCAGCTTCTCCAGCGCCTCGGGGTCCTCGACGGTCACGGTCACGGACCCCAGCGTCACGGTCACGGCCGGGGCCTTGGGGCGGGTGCGGCGCCAGTTCCCGTACGCGATGAGCACGTTGGCGATGCCGGTCGCGCTGCTGATCACGACGCCGATGGTGGCCACCGCGTTCATCGTGACGCCGTCGCGAGCCGGCATCGCCCGGATCCGGCCGTGCCGGGCCACCTCGGGCGTGCGTTGCAGCCAGGAACAGAACGAGGCCAGCGCGGGCCCGTCGGCGCCGGCCGAGATGGTGAGCAGGGTGTCGTCCATCAGCGGTGTCCTCACGAGCCGTTGGGGAGAAGCGGGGTGGTCCACGGGGTTCCGGCCGGCCAGCCCTTCGTCGCCGCGCCGATCCGGATCACCGGTACGGGCTTGCCCACCGGCCACAGGTCGTTGCCCGGCTGCTCCTGGAAGTACAACGCCCCGGACGCCGCGGGGATCCGGTCGGTGCTCGAGCCGAAGAGCGCGTTGCGCACGTCCTCGGCGGTCGGCGTCTCCGCCACCGCGGGTTCGCCGCCCCGGGTGGCGTTCCGGTGCGCCTTGGCCGCCGCGTCCCGCCGGGCGGCCCACACGGCGGCCACCACCGCGTCCCGGTGCATGATCGCGTAGCCGCTGCCGAGATCCGCATCGGTGAAGCCGAGACCGGCCGGCTCCGGGGAGGTGAACAGGCGCGCGAAGGCGGCGTAGTGCGCCGGGGTCCCGGGGCCGCCCGCGCCCCAGCTCACCGGGTCGGTCGACGAGGCGTCCAGCACGCCGACGCGGGCGTCGTCGAGCCGGTCCCGGGCGATGGTGAGGCCCGTCGCCCCGGTGGCGATCAGGATCGGCCGTACCCGCTTCTGGCACTGGCCCCTCGTGCCGAGGGCGTCGACGAACGCGGGCAGGTCGCGGTCGCGCCCGCTGTAGAAGACGAGCTCGGGGTCGACCGCGCAGATGTTCCGCACGATGTCCGAGAACAGCCGCGGCGTACCGGGCACCGGCGGCTTGCTGCCGTTGAAGGCGTGGTTGTGGTCGCCGAGGTGGAACTCGGCGCCGAACGTCGCGATGAAGTTCGTCCTGAGCTTCTGCACGTAGTTGTCGGGGTTGCGGTCCCAGACGAGGTAGCCGCCGCGGATCTCCGGGCGCCGGCTCAGGTAGGCGCTCAGGGCGGCCGTGTACTGCTGGTTCGGCGGGGAGATCTTGAAGAGCCACGGCGCGACCATGTCGTCCGCGGTGATGACCGCGCCGATGGCCGGGATCCGCAGCTCGCTGAGCCGCTCCCCGGCCAGCCGGGTCTGCGGCACGCTGATGCTCAGGCCGGTGACCGCGACGAGCGGATGGGCGCCCTCCTTGAGCCCGCCCAGCGCGTCGACCACCGTCGCCCAGGCGCTCTGGTCGGTGCCCTCGTTCGTCAGCACCAGCTGGAACAGCGGCGTGGGATCGCCCAGTTCGGACGCCTTACCGGCGTTCGCCTGGCGCTGCGCCGCGTACGCGCCCTGCAACGAGTGCAGGATCTCGGCGTCCGACATCGCGCCGCCGGGCGCCGAGGTCATCGGCATCAGGACCGCGATGCGCACGTACGGGACGTCCGCCTGGTCGCGTACCCGGACGTTCTCCGCGACGATCCGGGAGATGACGGCGTTCACGGCCGCGTCCCCGGAACCGAAGGGATGGTCCCGTTCGACGATCCAGCCGACGCACTCCGGCCCGGCCGCGGTGTCGGCCCTCGCCAGCGCGAAGCCCGAACCGGACGGCGTTTCCAGCCCCGGGCAGGGTGCGGCCGTAACCGGGCTGCGGTCGTCCCGGTGCAGCAGCGCGTACCCGCCGGCCGCCACGGCGACGACCAGCAGGGCGATCGCGACGTAGACGAGGATCCGCCGCCCGCTTCCGGTGGCAGGCCCGTCCTGCACGCTGATGACGTCCACTCTCGCTCCTCGGCAACCCGGCAATCGGCACCGGAGTCAAGCAGCGTTCCGGCTGGTCACGTCGCACACGTCGGTTACGTGACACCGCGAGGATGAAATGCCGCCCGCGGGCGTCACCGACCGTCGTGCCGCTCGTGGGCCAGCAGCCACGTCTTGACGTCGAGGCCCCAGCGGTAGCCGCGCAACGTCCCGTCCGTGCCCAGCACCCGGTGGCACGGCACGAACAGCGCCGCCGCGTTGCGGGCGCAGGCCGCCGCCGCCGCGCGGATCGCGGCCGGGCGGCCGGCCAGCCCCGCGAAGCCCGTGTAGGTCACCGGCAGGCCCGGCTTGATGTCGCGCATGACCCGCCAGGCGTGGGCCATGAACGGTCCGCCGGTGTGCTGGTCGATCACCACGTCGTCGATCGCCGTCAGGTCGCCGTCGAGGTAGGAACGGACCGCGTCGCCCACCGGCCCGGGGGCCGCCGCCGGCCGCGTCTCCTCCCTCAGACTCGGGTGTACGAGCGGGAGCAGCTCACCGAGCTCGGCGGTGAAACCGGAGGCGCGCACCGCTCCGGCTTCGCTCACGACGTACGTGAAAGGGCCGGCCGGGGTGTCGAGGGTCGTGTATTCCATCATGCCGATCTCCAGAGTCGCATCAGGGCGTAGGAGCGCCAGGGCCGCCAGCGTTCGGCGTGGGTCTCCAGCGCATGGGGGGTGTGGGGGAGGCCGAGCGCTCTCGCGCCGCGCTGGACCGCCACGTCGGTGGGGAGGAGGACGTCCGGGTCGCCGATCGCGCGCATCGCCACGTAGCCGGCGGTCCAGGCGCCGATGCCGGGGAGCTCGAGGAGCCGGGCGACGGCTTCCTCGCGGTCGGCGCCGGGTTCGAGGTCGAGCTTGCCGTCCGCGACGGTCTCCGCCAGCGCGCGGATGGTGGCGCGCCGGGCGGCCGGCATCCGGAACGCCTCGTCGGGCAGGGCGGCCACCGCTTCGGCCGTCGGGAACCCGCGCAGCTCCGGCCCGGTGTCCGGCCGGCGGTCCGGCGGGGCCGCGGCGAGCAGGCGGCTCAGGGTGGTGCGGGCGCCGGACACCGTGACCTGCTGCCCGGCGATCGCCCGGACCGCCATCTCGAAGCCGTCCACCGCACGGGGCACGCGTACCCCCGGCTCGGTGGTGATCCGCGCGGCCAGCGCGGGATCGGCGGCCAGCGTGCCGTCGACGGCGACCGGATCCGCGTCGAGGTCGAACAGGCGGCGGCAGCGGGCCACCGCGGGCGCCAGGTCCCGGACGTCGGTGAGGCGCAGCGTCGCCGAGACGAAGCGGTCGGCCGGCGTCAGCGCGACGGTCCCGCTTCCGTGCGGCAGGTTCAAGCCCCTCCGGTACGTGTCCCCGTCGCGTTCCTCGACTCCCGGCAGCGTCCGCGCACCCAGGAAGTCCAGCAGCGCCGCGTCGTGCAGCGGTGCCCGGTACGCGAGCCGCAACGAGATCGTTCCCGCCTCCGTGTGCCGCGCCGACCGGCGTTCCCGCAGCCCGCTGGGGGAGCGGGCGTACACCTCCTGGATCGTGTCGTTGAACTGCCGCACGCTGCCGAACCCCGCCGCGAACGCGATCTCGGCGAGGCCGAGGTCGGTCGTCTCGATGAGGATGCGCGCGGTCTGCGCGCGCTGGGCCCGGGCCAGGGCGAGCGGCCCCGCGCCCAGCTCGGCCGTGAGCATGCGGTGGAGGTGCCGCTCGGTGTAGCCGAGGCGGCCGGCCAGCCCCGGTACGCCCTCCCGGTCGACGACGCCGTCGCCGATGAGCCGCATCGCCCGCCCCACCACGTCGGCGCGGACGTCCCACTCGGGGGAGCCGGGGGCCGCGTCGGGCCGGCACCGGCGGCAGGCCCGGTACCCGCCGCGCTGGGCGGCCGCCGCGCTGGGGTGGAACGTGACGTTCTCGCGTTTCGGCGTGACGGCCGGGCAGGACGGGCGGCAGTAGATGCCGGTGGTCCGTACGGCCGTGTAGAACCAGCCGTCGAAGCGCTGGTCACGGCTGTCGACGGCCCGGTAGCACCGCTCGAAGTCCAGTTCCATGCCGACGAGTCTGCCTTCCGTACGATCCCGCGGCTGGCGGGATTCGGACACGACCGTCAGGCTGTCTATGCTGCCGCGGTGAAGGTCTCCATCGGCGCGCCCCGGGCCGCCAAGGCGTTCGGGGTCGCGTTCGGCCTGGTGTTCGCCGCCGCCGGGGCCGCGTTCGTGCTGCTGCCGCTCGTGTTCGACGGCTGGCTGCAGCGCGCCCTCGACGGCGGCGAGCCGTGCCCGTCGCGCGACGCGATCTCCGGCATCCCGCCGTCGATGCTGCCGCCCGAGTTCCGCGACTGCCTGTCCGGCAGCGCCCGGCTCGCCCTGGACGAGGGCTTCGGGTCGATGCGGCTGCTCGGCTTCTTCGGCGTGCCGGTGTTCCTGCTCGGCCTCTACCTCGCGCTGCGCACCTGGCGTACGGCGGCCTGGCTGGACGGCACGACGGTGGCGGTGCGGGGCGCTCTGCGTACGAAAAAGATCGACCTTGCCACCGCGGACGTCACGGCCGGCTCCTACACCCTGCGCCGGTACGCCGGCACCACGAGGGCCTCGATCGAACAGGTGCCGCAGCTCGTCGCGCGCGACCCGGGCAGCGGCCGCAGCGTGACCATCCCCCTGCGCGGGATCGGCACGGGTCAGCTCCCGGCCGCGGAACTGCGCGCACTGGCCGACGCCCTCCGCCCCGGGTCGCCGGTCGCGGCGCAGCTGCGCGAGCTGGCCGGCTAGAGATTCTTCACGAAGACCCGGCACACGTCCGGCACGACGATGACCTTGCCGGCCTCGTCGGCGTGCTCGCGGACCGTGTCGAGCAGTCCCCACGCCCATTCGCGGTAGCCGAGCCGCAGGTACAGCCGCACGGCGCCGGCGTTGCCGAGGTCGACGCCGACCGCCACGCGCCGCCGGCCCTGCCGGCGCAGCACGATCTCGGCCGCGCGCACGATCCGGGTGCCGACCCGCCGGCCGCGCACGGTCTCGTCGACCATCAGCTTGTGCAGCATCGGTACGGGCCCGAGCCGGCGCACGATCTCCGGCTCGACGGCGGGCCGGGTGGACACGTAGGCGGCGCCGAGCGGACGCCTGCCGACGCGGGCGACCAGCAGAATCCCGGCCTGCCGCGCCCGATCGCGGTAATACCCGGCGAGTTCCGGGAAGAGCCGCCCGAGGGCGTCGAGGTCGGACGGTACGGCGGGGGAGATCCGCAGACCGTCGAGTCCCCCCACACGGCCATGGTGCCCAATGGACGCACGTCCGTCGATCCGGGACCGGCGTACCGGGAGGGCCGGCCCCGGCGCGGGGCGTCCGGTCACTACGCGGACATCACGAGGGCGACGACGAGCATGACCAGGACGGCCGCCGCGAGCCCGAACGCGACGAGTCCCTGAAGGACGGCCTTGACGACGTCCAGCACGGGCGCGATGGCCGCCCGCAGCAACCCGAGCATGATCATCGTGACCGCGACCATGAGGACGATGAGGACGCTCAGCGTGCCGTCCGGGTCGTCCTGGGGGGAGGCGATCAGGAGAAAGGTCGACTTTTCCAGCACTGGTGCAGCGGCTAGGGTAATCACTGGTGACTTCTTTCTGCCGGTAAGCGGAAGGGTTGCTGATCAGACACACCTCCGGCGGCCACCGGGGGTGTGTTGCTGTTCGGGGGAAAGCTGCCCTGATCGCATCCGCGGCGGGTGGGGCGCGCTGGCTCGGCCGGCGCCCGGGAAAGTCGGTCATCGAGGGACCTCCTTGGCTGCTGAAAATCACAGTTCAGTCAACCTTCTGCCCTGACGCTAAACTTCAGCCCTCAACTGAAGCAAGCTACCCTCCTGCGTTCAGTAGCCCCTGCTGAGCTGAATAAGTAGTTTCATCCCGCTCCGAACCGCGGTTTTCCCAGCTTCTGCAACGGGCGGCCAGGGCGTGTGTTCAGAGCGTAAACTGAACCGCTACTGAAGGGCTGAGGCGATGGCTGGTGGCATGGCTGCCCGACTGCGCGGGCTGCGGACCGAGGGCCTCGACGGCACCCCGGTCTCGCAGAAGGCGGTCGCCGGGGCGCTCGGCGTCAGCGTGCCGAGCGTCTCCTCCTGGGAGAACGGCAACGCGGTGCCGCCGGACGAACGCCTTCAGGCCTACGCCCGCTTCTTCGCCTCCCCGCGGTCGTTGAGCGAGGGGCACCCCCGCCTGCTCGACGAGCCGGACCTCACCGACGACGAGCGGGGGCGCTACGAGGACCTGCTGGCCGAGTTGATGGCGCTCAAGCCGGGCCGCTCGTCGCCGTACGACCTGGAGACCAGGCGCCCGTGGGAGGGAATGTGGCACTTCGAGGACGGCTCGCCGATAACGCTCGTGTGCGCACGGCTTCCGCCGGAGGCCCGGGCGAGCGAGGCGTACACGTCGCCCGACAGCCCTGACTACGTCGAGCTCTACTCCTACAGTGACCTCGACGCGCTCATGGAGCTCTACGGCCACGTCTACGCGGCGAATCCCGGTGTCACGGTGACCCGCAGACTCGCCGACACCCTCACCCAGGACGACGTCACGAGCCATCTGGTGCTGCTCGGCGGCGTCGACTGGAATCCGATGACGCGCGAGGTGATGGCGGCGCTGGATCTGCCGGTGAGCCAGGCGGAACGGCTGGGCGGTGATCCGGACGTCGGCTCGTTCCGTACCTCCGGCGGAGACGGGCAGGAACCCGAGGTGTTCCGGTCGAAGCTCGACGGTGCCCGGCTCGTGGAGGACGTGGCGCAGTTCTGCCGCGGGCCCAATCCGTTCAACCGCAAGAGGACGGTCACCATCTGCAACGGCAACTACGGGCGAGGCACGTACGCGGCGGTGCGCGTGCTCACCGATCCGCGCTTCCGTGACCGCAACCGGGCGTACCTCGAGGAGCGGTGGACCCGGGACGACACCTACAGCATCCTGGCCCGCGTGGCCATCGTGGCCGGTAAGGTGATCACTCCGGACTGGACCCAGGACGGCACGGTCCTGCACGAATGGTCGAAGGCCTCATGACCGACACCCTTGACCGGGCCGCGCCGCCCGCCGCGCCGCCGACCGCGCACCAGCCCTCCCACCGGCACCTGCTGGTCCGGCCCGGCGAGGTGCCGTCCGGCGACGTGGCCGCGATCGTCGTCCCCACCATCCGCAATCCCGTCACGATGCGTGACGCCCTGCGCCTCGGCCGGTCGCTGGAGCGGCCGGTGATCGCGCTCTCCAGCGGCAAGTGGTCGTCCGCCGACATCGTCCGCAAGGAGGCCGAGGCGCTGGCCGCGGAGGTCGTGGCGGTCGACGTGACCCCGGCGGTACGCCTCCCCCGGTTCCGCTCCGACGCCGCCCTCCCGCGGTTCCGGCGCCGCAACGACGTCAGCGTCAAGCGGAACCTCGGGCTGGCCGTCGCGGTCATGGCCGGCTGGCAGCGGCTCATCTTCATCGACGACGACATCACCCACCTGCGGCCGGAGGCCGTCAAGGCGGCCGGTGGCCTGCTCGCCCAGCACCACGTCGCCGCCCTGGAGAACATCGGCTACCCCGACAACTCGGTCGTCTGTCACGCCCGCCGGCTGGTCGGGCTGCCGCAGGACACGTTCGTCGGGGGCGGGGCGATGGCCGTACGCGCGAGCCTCGACGTGCCGTTCTTCCCGTCGATCTACAACGAGGACTGGTTCTTCCTCGCCGGTGGGACGGCCGTCGAACGGGTCGCGCTCTGCGGCACCGTCACCCAGCGCGAGTACGACCCGTTCATGCTGCCCGAACGCGCCCGGTCCGAGGAGTTCGGCGACTGCCTCGCCGAGGGCCTGTTCGCCCTGCGGGACGACGAGCGCGCCGCCCGCGCGGTCGACGTCGAGCACTGGCGGGCGGTCCTGAGGGCGCGGGTCGAGATGATCGACGAGATCCTCGGCCGGCTACCGGGATCCCCGGTCACCGGCGACCTGCGCGTCCGGGTCGAGCAGGCGTTGAAGGCGGCCCGCGGCCGGTGCCTGATCATCAAGCCCGACGACTGCGTCGAGTATTTCGCCGCCTGGCACGCCGACCTCGTCACCTGGCGCGAGTTCCTGGCGGGGCTGCCGTCGCACGACGATCCGGTGGCGGCGTTCGGGCACCTCGGGCTCACGGCGTACGTGCATCGGCCCGCACCGTAGACTGGCCTGTCGTGAGCCTTACCATCGGGATCGTCGGCCTGCCCAACGTCGGCAAGAGCACCCTCTTCAACGCCCTGACCAAGAACGACGTGCTCGCCGCGAACTACCCGTTCGCGACGATCGAGCCGAACGTCGGCGTCGTGGGCCTGCCCGACGAGCGGCTCACCAAGCTGGCCGAGCTGTTCGGCAGCGAGAAGATCCTGCCCGCGCCGGTGTCGTTCGTCGACATCGCCGGCCTCGTCCGGGGCGCGTCGAAGGGCCAGGGCCGCGGCAACGCGTTCCTCGCCAACATCCGCGACGCCTCGGCCATCTGCCAGGTCGTCCGCGCCTTCTCCGACCCGAACGTCCTCCACGTCGACGGCAAGGTCTCCCCGGCCGACGACATCGAGACGATCAACACCGAGCTGATCCTGGCCGACCTGCAGACGGTGGAGAAGGCCCTGCCCCGCCTCCAGAAGGAAGCCAAGCTCAAGAAGGACCGCGCCCCCGCGGTGGCCGCGGCCGAGGCGGCGTTCAAGCTCCTCAACGACGGCACCACCCTGTACGCGGGCGCCAAGGCGGCCGGCATCGACCTCGACCAGCTCGCCGAACTCCACCTGCTGACCGTGAAGCCGTTCCTGTACGTCTTCAACGTCGACGAGGCCGAGCTGGGCAACGCGGCGTTCCTCGACGAGCTGCGCGCCCTGGTCGCTCCGGCCGAGGCCATCTTCATGGACGCCAAAATCGAGTCGGAGCTCATCGACCTCCCCGAGGACGAGGCGATGGAGCTCCTCGAATCCACCGGCCAGACCGAGCCGGGCCTCAACCAGCTCATCCGCGTCGGCTTCCAGACCCTCGGCCTCCAGACCTACCTGACGGCCGGCCCCAAGGAAGCCCGCGCCTGGGTCATCCCCACCGGCGCGACGGCCCCCGAAGCGGCCGGCGTCATCCACTCGGACTTCCAGCGAGGCTTCATCAAGGCCGAAATCGTCAGCTACGACGACCTGCTCGCGGCCGGCTCGATGTCCGCGGCCAAGGCGGCGGGCAAGGTCCGCATGGAAGGCAAGGACTACATCATGAAGGACGGCGACGTGGTGGAGTTCCGCTTCAACGTCTGACGCTCTCGAGCTTCGGTAACACCATGGTATGGTCGCGGCATGGCTCGGACGAAGAAGGTCACCATCACGCTGCCGGTGGAGCTGCTGGAAAGCATGAAGACGCACACCGACAACGTCTCCGGCTACCTCACCGAGTTGGCCGAGCGGGCCGAGCGGCGCAGGCTTCTCCGAGCGGAGTTGGATCGCTACCAGGGCGAGTCCGGGGCGTTCACTGACGAGGAGATGGCCGAGGCTCGGTCGCTCCTGCATGGGGCCGAGGAGACCGGGCGCGCGGCGTGAACCTCGAGTCGCTGGTGCTCGGCTCGCAGGGCTTCTCCGGATGGATCGACCGGGACCGCAAGGTGATGCGACTGCTGGAGCAGGCGGAACGCGACGGGACCGACCTGGCCATGTCGGCCGCCACGATCATCGAGGTCCCCCACTCCGGTGTGGACATCGCGCGGCTGAACTGGCTGCTGTCCCAGGCCCGAGTGGAGGCGGTGACGAAGGAAAGCGCCCGCCGCGGTGCGGCGCTGTTGAAGGCGGCCGGGCTGCATGGGCACAAGTACGCCCTCGACGCCATGGTCGCCGAGGTGGCGCTACGACTGCCTGCGCCGGTGGCGGTTCTGACCTCCGATGTCGATGACATGGTCAAGCTGTGCGGACAGCAGGTCCGCATCATCGGCCTGTAGCGATATCAACGGGTAGCGGCCGCTCGGATCAGTCCCTGCGGCCGGGCACCAGCCCGTCCAGGTCGAGCTTGATCGTGAAGGGTGTCGTGGTGCGCAGTTCGTGACGGTGGATCCCGGTCGGCACGTACGAACGGGTGGGTGCGTCGAGTTCGTAGGCGTGGACGACCGGAGATCCGTTCTCGTCCTCGACGCGCCAGTAGTTCGCGATGCCGGCCTCCGCGTACTTGCGCAGCTTGACGTTACGGTCACGGTGCGCCGACTCCGGCGAGACCACCTCCACGACCAAGAGCACCTGATCGGGCGTGTAAAACGTGCGATCGGGATCGTAGGGTGCGGTTGCGACGAGGGCATCTGGCTCGGGGCGATTCCGGTCGTCGAGCCGGATCGTCATTTCCCGCTCCACCTCGATCTTCGCCGGCGCCTGTTCCGACAGGGCAACCACCAACGCTGTGACGGTCCGCGCGTGCCAGGATCGCTGGGGGGACATCATGAAGACGAGTGCTCCATCGATCAGCTCGGTGTGACGGGGGGCATCGGGGAGATGGTCGAGGTCCTCGGCAAACCAGCCTTCAAGGCGGGGTGGCCGCATCCACTCGGGCACCGCAGTCATGCCGTCACGGTAGCACTCGGTGACGGCGGCTCCGGTCTGTCGCGTTCCGCTGGGTGGCGGGTGGGTAGATCGCTTTTCGTACGGTCGGGGGCATGAATTCCTATGCGCGAGCGGTCGGGGCGGCGGCACTGCAGGGGTTGTTGACCGGGGTGTGGGTGGCGGCGGGGGAGTTGCCGCCGGCCAAGCGGAGGTTGAGCCGGGCCGGGGCGGTCGTCACGCTCTCCGGGATCGCGTCGATCCGGGATTGGGCCTTTCCCGAGGAACCCGCACGTCGTCCGGCTCTCACGGCCGCGCCCGGCGTCGAGGCCGGGCCGGGTGCCAAGGGTGGGTCCGGCGCCGGGGCCGGGCCGGATGCCAAGACCCAGGCCGGGAACGGCGTCGAGGTGGAAGACGGCGCCGGCGAGGGGCAGGGGGAGGTGCGGCCCGTCAGCAGGGGGCGGCTCATCGCCGGCGGGGTGGGGGTGGCCGTCTCCGTGGTGACCATGATCGGGGCTCGGCGGCTGGAGAAGCGGTGGCTGGGCTCGCTGGAACGGGCCGGGCATCCGCATCCGCATCGGGCTCTGGGCGTACGGATGGGGCTGATCTCGTTTGCGGCGGCCGCGCCTCGGGGGCTGATCCGTGCGTACGATGCGGGCCGGCGTCTTTGACTTGAAGCGGGGTTGACGTTCTAGGTTGCGGCGGTGAGCGGAATTCTGCGGCGGCCCTACGCGCTGACCACCGTCGGCGCGTGGAGTTCCGTCTTCCTCGCCGCCTTCGAGTCGTTGGCGGTCACCACGATCATGCCGGCGGTGACTGCCGACCTGGACGGGCGCGAGTTGTACGCCCTCGCCTTCTCGTCGGCGCTGGCCGCCGGTGTCGTCGGGATGGTGGCGTTCGGGTCGTGGTCCGATCGGCGCGGACCGGCCGTACCCCTGCTCGTCGCGATCTTGATCTTCAGTGCCGGCCTGGTCCTCGCCGGTACGGCCACCTCGATGCCGGTCTTCGTCGCCGGCCGCCTGTTGCAGGGGCTGGGCGGTGGCGGCGAGACGGTCGCCCTGTACGTGCTGGTCGCGGCGGTCTACCCGGCCGACCTGCACATCAAGATCTTCAGTGCGTTCGCGACGGCGTGGGTCGTACCGTCGATGGTCGGGCCGTTCGTCGCGGGCCTGGTGGCCGACGCGTTCAGCTGGCACTGGGTCTTCCTCGGGGTCCTCGCCCTGGTCGCGGCGGCGACCGCGCTGATGCTCCCGGCCCTGCGCGGGCGCGATCATCCCGGCGCCGGGGAGCCGCTCCCCGGGGACCTGCGCCGCATCGCTCAGGCCGCGGTCGTCGCCATCAGCGCGGTCGTGCTCAGCTCCCTCGGCGACGTCGACCCCGCCCGGGCGTGGCTGCTGGCGCCGGTCGCCCTCGCCGTGATCGCGGTGGCCCTGCGCCGCCTGGTGCCGCCCGGCACGTACCGGCTGCGGCCCGGCCTGCCGGCGGCGGTCGCGGTCTGCGGCACCGCCGGGGGTGTGTTCATCGGTACGGAGGTCTACCTCCCCCTCCTGCTGCACGACCGCTACGGCCTGCCCACCTGGCTCTCCGGCATCACCCTGACCGCGGGCGCGCTCGCCTGGGCGCTCGGCTCCGCGGTCCAGGCCCGGCTGGGTGACCGGGCCGACCCGGGCGTCTGGCTGCGCGTCGGCGCGACGCTGCTGACCGGCGGCGCCGCGGTGGAACTCGGGACGGCGTGGCTGCGCCTGCACCCCGCGGTGGCCGCCGCCGGCTGGTTCGCGGCCGGCGCCGGGATGGGCACGCTGTATCCACTGATCAGCACGCTGGTCCTGGCCTACTCGGCCCCGGGCACGGAAGGCTTCAACACGGCGGCGAAGAGCATCACGGACGCGGTGGGCGGAAGCGGCTCGCTGGCGGTCGCGGGCCTGCTGTTCGGCATGGCACCGTTCCTGGGCCCGTTCACCTTCACCACCCTCCTCGGGGTCGTCACCGTGCTGATCGCCGCGCGGGTCGCGCCCCGCCGCGCCCGGGACGCGAGCGTCGTGCGGACCGGACAGCCCGCCTAGGCCGGCCGCGGTGCCATGCTGCCGTACGTCTTGAGGTACTGAAACTCGCTCATGGCGGACGGCCCGCACAGGGTGCCGTAGCCGCTCTGCTTCATGCCGCCCTGCTCGAAATGCTCGGACATCGAGCCCCAGGTGTTGAACCAGACGCCGCCGAAGCGCAGCTCGCGGGCGACGCGGCGGGCCCGCAGGTCGTCGCGCGTGAACACGGAGGCGGCCAGGCCGAACTCGGTGGCGTTCGCCCGCCGGATCGCCTCGGTGTCGTCGGCGAAGACCTCGAAGGTCTGGACCGGCCCGAAGATCTCCTCCTGGACGAGGGGGACGTCGACCCGGTCCACCTCGATCAGGGCGGGCCGGAAGAACGCGCCGCCGGCCAGGTCGGGGTCGGTGACCGGGCCTCCCCGGACGATGATCTCGCCGTACGCCGCGGCCTCCTCGACGAGGCGGTCGACCCTGGCGACGCCGGCCTTGTCGATGAGCGGGCCCAGGTCGCTGGTGGGGTCGAGGGCGGGACCGACCTTGACCTTCTCCAGCGCCGCCGCGAGCCGGCCGCGGAGTTCGCCGGCGATGCCGCGCTGGGCGAGGATCCGCGAGCCGGTGCAGCAGAACTCGCCGTTCATCAGGATGCTGCTCGCCACGAGCGTGGGGACCACGGTGTCCAGGTCGGCGTCGTCGAAGACGATCAGCGGGGTCTTGCCGCCGAGTTCGAGGCCGAGCCGTTTGAGCGTCGGGGCGGCCTCGGCGGCGATGGCCCGCCCGACGCGGGTGCTGCCGGTGTAGCTGATCACGTCGACGTCGGGGGAGGTGACCAGCAGCGGGGCCACCTCGTTGCCGGCCTCGGTGAGGATGGTGACGACGCCGGCCGGCAGCGACGGCGTGGCGGCCACGGCCTCGGCGAAGAGCGCGTTGGTCAGCGCGGTCTGGCCGGGCATCTTGACCACGGTGGTGCAGCCGGCGCCGAGGGCCGGGCCCAGGGCGCGGACGAGCAGCACCACCGGGGAGTTCCACGGGACGATGATGCCGGCGACGCCGGCCGCCTCGGGCGCCGAGTGGTAGTAGGAGCCGGGCGCGGGTTCGGCGGCGCGCCCGGCGATGTGCACGAGGGCCGACGCGGCGCTGTAGCGCAGCCATTCCACGGCGGTGTGCAGTTCCCACATCGTCTGGGCGAGGAGCTTGCCGTTCTCCCGGGCCAGCATCCGGGCGATGGCGGGTGTCCGCTCCGCCAGCCGGTCGGCCAGTTCGTGCAGTGCCCGCGAGCGCCGGGACGGATCGCGTGACCAGCCGGTGGTGTCGAACGCGGTGCGGGCCGCGGCGATCGCGGCCTCCGCCTCGGCACGGCCGGCCGAGACGTAGGACCCGATGACCTCGCCGGTGGACGGGTCGATCGACTCGTGGAGCCGGGTGGGGGTGAGGGTCGACATCTTTACTCCTGATTCGTCGTGGACGGGGTCAGCCGGTGTGGGCCGCGGTCGTACGCCCCCGGGCGCCGGCCGGGTAGTGCTTGCGGAGATCGGAGGTCGTCATCCGGTCGAAGACCCGGTCGGGCAGGACGCGCGAGGCCCGGATGAGGAAGGCGGCCGTCGCCCCGATGACGTAGCGGGTGCGCGGCCGGCCGTCGGTGACCGCCCTGGCGATCTTCTTCGCGGCGACCTCGGCGGTCACGCCGGCCTTGGTGAACGCCGCCACGTGCGACGGGATGGCGGACATCAGGTCGCCGTAGCGGGCGTTCAGCTCGGGGGTCATCGCCGCGTCGAGACGGCTGAGGGCGGTGAGGCCGGTGCGGGACATCTCGGTCCGGACGCCGCCGGGCTCGACGACCACCACCCGTACGCCGTGGGGCGCCAGCTCGTTGCGCAGCGCGTCGCTCATCGCCTCGAGCGCGAACTTGCTGGCGGCGTACGGCCCGTAGCCGGCCATGGAGACCTTGCCGTTGAGCGAGCTGATGTTGACGACGCGGCCCTTGCTGCGGACGAGCGCGGGCAGCAGCGCCTGGGTGACGGCGACGTGGCCGAAGAGGTTCACCTCGAAGATGTGCCGCCAGGCGCTGAGCGGGGTCGCCTCGATCGGGCCGGCGCCCGCGACGCCGGCGTTGTTGACCAGCGCCCGCAGCGGCCGGGGGTCCCGGGTGACCCGGGCGGCGAGCGCGGCGACGTGGTCCGGGTCGGTGATGTCGAGGATGACCGGCTCGATGTGCGCGGACCGCAGCGCGGCGCCGTCGGAGTCGCGCCGTACGCCGGCGAGGACGTGGAACCCCCGATGGGCCAGCTCCCGCGCGGTGGCCGCGCCCATGCCGGTGGAGGCTCCGGTGACGACCACGAGGTCGCGAGTTTCAGATGACGTTGTCATCTCTCGAGTGTGCGCCGTTGAGATGACGCTGTCAACTGTTCCGAGTGACTTAGTCATCGCAAGCGGGCTAGGATGGGACCCGTGATCAGCCGCGTCGAATCAGCCGCCGCCACGCGTCGCGCCCTGCTCGCCGCGGCGGCCGACCTGCTCGATTCCGGCGGCCTCGACGCCGTGACCCTGCGCGCCGTGGGGGCGCGCGCGGGGGTGACCCGGGGAGCGCCCTACCGGCACTTCCCCGACAAGGAAAGCCTGCTCATCGCCGTCGGCACCCAGGCGTGGGAGATGCTCGGACAGCGGATGCAGGCCCTGCGCGCGGACTCCGGGCTGTCACCGGCCGAGAAGGTACGCGGCGGACTCAGCACGCTCATCGACATCGGCCGCCGGCAGCCGCACCTCTACAAGCTCATGTTCAGCAACCCGCCCGGCGACCCCACGGCGCTCGCCCGCGCCGCCCAGCGCAGCCAGACCGAGTTCCTCGCCGTCGTCGCCGACCTGGTCGGCGAGCAGGAGGCCCGGCGCTACGCGGCCCTGCTGATCAGCAGCGCGAACGGGATCGCCGGCATGGAGGCGAGCGGCCTGCTCGCCGACCCCAAATGGGGCGGCGTGACCGCCGCGGACCTCACCGACACCCTGGTCGGCATGATCCGTGCGACGTTCCTATAGGAACGCTTCCGGATCAAAAGAATCGACCGGCATGATCCGTACGCGCGGAAGCACGCTCGTGAAACAGTGCGCGTCGGTTTCCAGGTCGAAGAGCTCCAGCCCGTCCTCGGCCATGGCGGCGAACCCGGCGTTGAAGAACTCGGGAAACCCGACCACCCCCACCCGCCGGTCGTCGTCCTCCAGCAGCCGGGAGAGGTGCGGCAGAAAATCGCCGTCGTGGCTGGCCAGCAGCACATCCCCACGCCGCCGCCCGATGGCGTCCAGGGTGCGCTGGATGCCGATGTCGACCACCTTCTGGCCGGGCGTGCCGGACAGCGGGATCGGCCGGTAGTCCATGGACTGCAACGCCCGGATGAACGGCGTCGGCAACTGCCCCGACGACGCGTTCAGAAAGAACAGCGCCTTCACGGGCTGCGACCACTCCTCGGCGGCGAACGACCGCAGCCGCTCCCACCGCGGCCGCTCGTCCGAGTTGGGCCGCCGCTCGAGAATCTGCTGCCCGAGCGTCGAGTCGATGTTCTCGCCGTCGATGAGCAGGTAGGTGATGGCGCCGCTCGGCTCGCTCATGGTCGTACCAGCCCTTCAGCCGTCGGAGCACGGCCAGACTAGTGCAGCCGGGCTGCTCGGGTGGTCAGCGGAGGGCGGGGAAGACCGTTGCGGCGATCAGGGCGCCGACCGTTGCGCCGGTGAGGACCTGGGCGGGGGTGTGGGCGGAGAGGCGGACCCGGGCCCAGCAGGCCAGCAGGACCAGGGGGATGCCGAGGAGGGCGACCGGGCCGTAGAGGGCGGTCAGGGTCGCTGTGGTGCCCGCCGCGACTCCGGCGTGGATGGACATTTTCCACCAGTGGGTGACCGCGGTGAAGATGATCAGGCCAACGCCGCCCGCGGCGAGGAGGGCGAGGATGTCGCGGGGAGCGCCCAGGGCGAGCAGGGCCAGCAGGCCGGCCGTCACCGAGGCGATGCCGAAGAGCAGGGGTACGCGGCGGTGTTCGCGTTCCGGGATGTGGTGGCTGGTCAGGCGGCCGGTGCGGACGCCGCGGAGGACGTACGCGAGGGGGATGCCGGCGGCGAACAACGCGCCCGGCAGTCCCCACCAGCGGGAGACTCCGGGCGTGTCGCCGGCGTGCCAGCCGACCACGAGCATGAGGCCGGCCACCAGCACCGCGGGGGCGAGGAGCTCGGAGGTCAGGTGGGCGGCGCGGTCCCCGAAGCGTGTCACCCCATGATGATCACATCAGGGCGGCGGCCACCTGCTCGAGCGCGTCCATCGACTCCTGCATGCCGCCCTCCATGCCCGATTCGATGACCGAGTCGCGGCCGGCGCGGTCGCGGTGCTCGCTGAGCATCTCCATGGTGGTGCGTCCGTCCTGCTCGGTCAGGGTGAGCGTGACCAGGGCGGCGTTGCCGTCGGGGTCCGGAATGCCCTCGTACGCCTCCGTGTTGACCAGCCGCCGCGGCTCGTCGATCTCCCGGTATTCGCCGTGGAAGGCGACCTCGAAGCCGCCGTTGGCCTCCATCACGTAGCGCCAGCCGCCGCCGACGCGGAGGTCGACTTCGACGCTGGTGACCGTGCCCTTTTCGCCCGCCCACCAGCGCTTGATCAGCTCCGGTTCGGTGTACGCGCGCCACACCAGCCGGGCGGGTGCGTCGAACTCGCGGGTGATGAGGATCTGGGTGTCGGTGGGGAGGGTGACCTTCGCCGTGCCCTTAGTCGTCGCCATCGGGTGTCTCCGCTTCCTTGAGGTCGTCCTTCTTGAGGTCGTCGAGTACGTCGTCGAGCAGGTCGAACCGTGCGTTCCAGGTCTGCTCGTACTTGCGGAGCCAGTCGTGGATGGATCGCAGCGGTTCGGCGTTGAGGCGGTACATCCGCCGGCGTCCGTCGTCGCGGACGTGCACCAGGTCGACCTCGCGCAGGACGCGCAGGTGCTTGCTGACCTGGGGCTGGGCCAGGCCGAGCAGCTCGACGAGGTCGTTGACGGGCCGTTCGCCCGCCGCGAGAAGGTCGAGGATCTGCCGCCGCCGGGGCTCGGCCACCGCGTTGAACGCGTCCGTCGTGGTTGCCGCTCGTGCCATGGCGGCAATCGTATACCCATAAGGGCATACGTCAAGCCGGTACGTCCCACGTCGCCGGGAGGGCGGCCGGTCCCCAGTCGCGGGTGAAGTCGAGCCAGGAGCCGTCGAACGGGAACTCCGCGGCGTCGGCGAGCTTCGCGACCCGCTCGCCCTCGGCCCGGATGTCGTGCGCGGTGGCCCCGGCGTACGCGGTGGCGAAGTCGTCCTCGTCCTTCCAGAGCCGCCGGCGGTCGGCGGTCACGAGCAGGTCGAGGGTGTGGTCGTGGGAGTCGACGCCGCCGCTCCAGCGCCGGGCGGGGGATTCGAGGTTCACGTACCAGCCCGCGAAGGTGCCGTCGGCGAGCCAGCTCCACGAGACCGCGTGGCCCGCCTCCGGGGGCAGGAGCGTCAGGGACCGGAAGTTCTCGCGTACGGAAGGAGCCAGCATCGTGGGCATCGCCAGCTCGCGGGCCACCGGGAGGTCTCGGGTGGGCGTACCCGAAAGGTCCGTGCGCCGCATCGTGGCCGAGCCGATGTCGCACCACAGGAGCAGGCCGCGCTCGTCGTCGGCGACGACGTGGGCGGCCTGGGCGGAGGCTATCCGGCGGTCGGGGTGCAGGAAGCGGCGGACGACGGTGCTGCCGGGCGCGAAGGCGGGGAAACGGTCATGCGTCACATCCCGCACTGTCGCACGCGGGGCCGACGGGAGCCGTCATCGCGGTGAGCACGGCCGCGAACTGCGGAAGGTCGACGTCGCCGAGGTGGTCGAAGATGCGCCGGCGGACGCTGGCGAGGTGACTCGGCCAGGCCTCCTGGAGGCGGGCCAGGCCGGCGTCGGTGAGCACCGCGTTGAAGCCGCGGCCGTCGCTCTCGCACGGCAGGCGCGCCAGGTAGCCGACGGATTCGAGCTTGGCGGCGAGCCGGGTCATCCCGCTCAGGGACATGAAGCAGGCGGTGGCGAGCTCGCTCATCCGCATGATCCGGCCCGGTGCCTCGGACAGGGTGCGGAGCGTGGCGTACTCGCTCATCGGCATCCGCTGGTCGTGCACGAGGTCGGCGTCGAGCATGCGGGGCAGGACGAGCATCAGCCGGGCGATGGCGCGCATGACCGCCTCCTCGTCCCGGCTCAGCGGCACGGGCGGTGGTGTGGCGGACATGACTTTGATCGTACGGCCTTGACACCCGACCGGCGACAGGTATTTGCTTGACGAAGCAAAAATGCTGACCACCACACATCGGAGCCTCTCACCATGACCAAGATCGGCATCATCCTCGGCAGCACGCGCCCCGGCCGCAACGGCGAGGCCGTCGCGAAGTGGGTCCTGGAGCAGGCGTCGCAGCGCACCGACGCGGAGTTCGAGCTGGTGGATCTGCTCGACTACAAGCTTCCGCACCTCGACGAGGCCATCCCGCCGTCGATGGCGCAGTACACCCAGCCGCACACGCTCGAGTGGGCCGCCAAGATCGCGTCCTTCGACGGGTTCGTGATGGTCACCCCGGAGTACAACCACTCGACCTCGGGCGCGCTGAAGAACGCGATCGACTTCCTCTTCGCCGAGTGGAACAACAAGGCGGTCGGCTTCGTGGGCTACGGCTCGGTCGGCGGCGCGCGGGCCATCGAGTCCCTGCGCCTCGTCGTCGGCGAGCTCATGATGGCGGACGTCCGTGCCGCGGTGACGCTCTCGCTGGCCACCGACTTCGTCAACTACAGCCAGTTCACCCCGGGCGCCCACCAGGCCGGCGCGCTCAGCACGACGCTGGACCAGGTCGTCGCGTGGAGCACCGCGCTGGCCTCGGTGCGCGCCGTGGCTGCCGCCTGATCCTCCCCGGATCCGGCGGGTGGCTGCCGGGGGCTCGGACGCCCCCGGCAGCCGTGCCGTCAGCAGCCGATCCAGGTACGGCCGCTCTTGTAACCCCACGAGCAGGTGTCGAGCTGCGTACCGGACGCGTTGCGCAGGTACGCGGTGTCCCCGTCGTTGTTCCAGATGTAGTTGCCGCTGCCCCAGTAGCGGTCCTTGGTGCCGTTCGTGCCCTTGCCGGTGTGCAGCCAGAGCCGCCCGCCGTTCGCCGCGATCGTCACGTTGCCGAACTTGTACGTGTGGTTCGCCTTGTCGCGGATCGTGTAGCCGTTGAGGTTCACCGCGCGGCTGCCGCTGTTGACCAGCGAGACCCACTCGTTGTTGAGGCTGGTGTTACTGCGGTTGTCGGATCCGGGCGAGTCGTACTGGGCGCCGTGGAACCGCAGCGGGGGTGTCGCCGCCGAGGCCGGACCGCCGGCCATCAGCGAGCCGGCGAGAGCCACCGTTGCCGCCGCGATGATGCTGACCGTTCTGCGCATCTTGCCTCCAATGTCGAGCCAAGCACCCGAATAGATGTCGGTGGGGTGCCCGCACCATTCTCGATCCGTTACGGGTTGCGGTCTCGTCACACAGTGCAGCGGGTCGGACCGTGTCACATACCCGTCGGTCGGGCCACGGTCATCCTTTCGGGTGCGGCGGTGACGCTGGCGCCGCGCGCGGATACCCGCACAATGCTGGGGTGCTAAACCAGACATCTAGTGATTCCTGGCAGCATCTACTCGAAATGCCGCGAAAGTCATTCTGGGCGCGCTTGCCGTTCGGCGTCCGGATGACCACGGCCGGTCTCGGCGTCCTCGCCCTGGTCGCCGGCACCGCGGGCGGAGTGGCAGCCATGACCCGCGACGAGCCGGTCCGCCCGGTCGTCGAGCGGGAGGCCGTGGTGGCCGCTCCCCTGGACATGCCGGCCCGCCCGCCGGCCGCTCGCCCGAAGCAGCTCGCGGGCGAGGTCCGGGACCGGAGGATGACGGTGGCCGAGGACCGGTCCGGGCCGGGCGAAGCCGACCGTACGGCCACCCGCGCCCCGCGGCGCAGCGAACCGTCCGCCGCGCCGGCCGCCCGGGTCGCCGCCGCCGCGCCCGTCGCGCCGAGGCCGGCCGTGCGGACGGAACGGGTCTCGGAGACGCAGACCATCCCGTTCCGCACCCTGCTCGTCCGCGACCCGTCGCTCCCGCCGGGCACCAAGCAGGTGCGGACCCGAGGCGTTCCCGGCGAGCGGGTGCTGCACTACGAGGTGACGTACACCGGGAGCCAGGAGTCCGCGCGCCGGCTCCTCGACTCGACGGTCACCCGGGAGCCGACGAACCGGGTCATCGCGTTCGGCCCCCGGCGCGGCGGCGGCGGACACCACGGCGGCGGCCCCGACCGCGACGGCCGCGGCGACGGGTGCGGGCGCGACGGCTGGGAGTGCGCGCCCGCCCCGCGCGGCGCGAGGTGCAGCGACGAGACCGCGCCCGAGGAGGAGGACCTGCTGGACCAGCACCTGGGCCTGCTCAGCTCGGACGACCTGGACGCGCTCGACCTCACCCTGCCGTGCGAACCCGGGCCCGAGCCGGAGCCCACCGCCTCGAAGCCGCCGGCGAAGAAGTAGGCCCTGCCGTACGGGGCGCGACCTCGTTCCGGGGGGTGGGGGGTCGTGCGCCATGATGGCGCGATGACCGCCGATGAACCCATCATTCTCGCGACCAGCGCCGGCTACGAGCGCGGCCGGTACGGCATCTTCGACCTGCGTCCCGGGCCGATCCACCACTTCGCCGCCGAGCTGGCGAACGCGGGGCCGACGGCCAAGTTCTGCTTCCTGCACCAGGCGGTGGGGGACCCCGAGAACTGGATCGGCGCGACGTACGCGGCCTTTGCCAAGACCGATTACCGGGCGTCGCACCTGCAACTGTTCCCGATGCCGAACCACGACGACATCCGCGCGCACCTGCTCGATCAGGACGTCATCTGGGTCAACGGCGGCAGCGTCGCGAACCTCTGCGCGGTGTGGCGGGTGCACGGGCTCGAGGAGATCCTGCACGAGGCGTGGCAGGCCGGCGTGGTGCTCGGCGGCGTCTCGGCCGGTTCGATCTGCTGGCACGCCGGGGGCAGCACCGACAGTTACGGGCTGGAGCTGCGGGCGTTCACCGACGGGCTGGGCTGGTTGCCGTACAGCAACGGGGTGCACTACGACGCCGAGGAGCAGCGCCGGCCGATGATGCACAAGCTGATCGGCGACGGGACGCTGCCCGACGGGTACGCGACCGACGACGGCGCCGGGCTCGTCTACCGCGGCACCCGGCTGGCCGAGGTCGTGGCCGACAAGGAGGGCCCGCGGGGGTACGAACTGAAGCGGGCAGCGGACGGCTCGGTGACCGAGACGCCGCTGCCCACCCGCGTGCTGTCCTACTGAGAGTTACGGGAGAACCCACTTCTGGTTGGCCGCGCCGGCGATGCAGTCCCAGATGTGGATCTGCTGGCCGTCGGCGGAGCTGTTCTGCGAGACGTCGAGGCAGCGCCCCGACTGCGGGTTGCGGATCGTGCCGTCGGCCTGCGCCGCCCAGGTCTGGGCGCCGCTGCCGTTGCACGTCCAGAGCTGCACCTTGGTGCCGTTGGTCCGGCCGCCGCCCGAGACGTCGAGGCACTTGCCGAGCGCCTTGATCGTGGTGGCCGGGCTGACCGTCCAGTTCTGCGCGGCGCTGCCGTTGCAGGTCCACAGCTGGACCTTGGTGCCGTCGGCGGTGCCGGCGTTGCTGACGTCGAGGCACTTGCCGGCGAGGCCGCGTACCGGGCCGGTGCGGTCGGTCGGCTGGTTGCCGCCGAGCTCCTTGATCCGCACGTTGCGGAACGCCGCGTCGTCGCCGTCGCCGTGGTTCTGCAGGCCGATGTGGCCGGCGAGAGACCGGGCCGGGTTGGTGTTGGTGAAGTCGTTGATCTTCCGGCCGTTCAGGAACACCTGGAGGCGCTCACCCTCGACGAGCAGCTCGTACGTGTTCCACTCGCCGGGCGGGTTCAGCGCGGCGTCCCGGGCGGCCAGGTCCGCCGACTTGAACGTGTAGACCGCGCCGGTGGTGCGGTCCGCCGCGTCGGTGGCGTCGATCTGGATCTCGTAGCCGTTGTCCACCGCGGACCACGGGTCGGTCGACGGCGGGAAGCCGATGAAGACGCCCGAGTTGTCGTCGCCGGCCAGCTTCCAGTCCAGCTTGAGCGAGTAGTTCGTGAACTGCTTGGCGCTGTACCAGAACAGGCCCATGCCGCCGGTCGAGGTGAGGGTCGCGTCGGAGTTGGTGAAGGACCCGGGTCCGGCCTGGGACCAGCCGGTGGTGCTGCCGCTGTAGAGCGCGGTGTATCCCACCTCGGGACGGCAGTCGGCGTTGGCCTGGCCGGCCGCGTACCGGATGCCGCCGAGCAGGTGGGCGCGGAACGCGGGGTCGGCGTACGACTCCTGGGTGTGCCCGCCCCCGGTGTAGAACGAGCGGCCCGAGGAGAGCGTCTTGCACCACGCGTGCGGGTGGTCGGCGCCCATCCCGCCGCCGGAGTACGAGCTCTCGTCCAGGCTGGCGAGCACGTGCGCGGTCGAGCGGGGGTTGGTGCGGTAGTTGTACCACTCGTCCGTACGGTTCCACCGCTGCGGCAGGTGCGCGGTCGACGCCTGCCCGCGGTCCTCGACCACGACGGTGGCCGGCTGGATCGCCGGGTGCGACGCGAAGTAGGCGCCGACCAGCTCGCCGTAGAACGGCCAGTCGTACTCGGTGTCGGCGGCGGCGTGCACGCCCGCGTACCCGCCGCCACCGCGGATGTAGCTCTCGAACGCGGTCTGCTGCGCCGCGTTGAGCACGTCACCGGTGGTGTTGAGGAAGACCACCGCCTCGTAGGAGGACAGCCCGGCCGTGGTGAACACCGCCGGGTCCTCGGTCGCGGTGACCGAGAAGCCGTTCTGCGCGCCCAGGTCCCGGATGGCCTGGGTGCCGGCGGCGATCGAGTCGTGCCGGAAGCCGGCCGTGCGGGAGAAGACCAGCACGTCGTACGGGTCGTCGGCGACGGCCGCCGCGGGGGCGGCGCCCGCCGGGGCGGGTATCAGGAGCAGAGCCGCGAGCAGTTTGCCGATCATGGGAGCACCCACTTCTGGTTGGCCGCGCCGGCGATGCAGTCCCAGATGTGGATCTGCTGGCCGTCGGCGGAACTGTTCTGCGAGACGTCGAGGCAGCGCCCCGACCGCGGGTTGCGGATCGTGCCGTCCGCCTGCGCCGACCACACCTGCGCCGCGGAGTTGTTGCAGGTGTAGAGCTGTGCCTTGGTGCCGTTGGCGGTGGCGCCGCCAGCCACGTCCAGGCACTTGCCGAGCGCCTTGATGGTGGCGCCCGGGGTCACCGTCCAGGTCTGCGCCGCGGAGTTGTTACAGGTGTAGAGCTGGACCTTGGTGCCGTCGGCGGTGGCGCCGCCGGCGACGTCGAGGCACTTGGCGGCCAGGCCGCGGATCGGGCCCGCGCCGCCGGAGGCCGTGCTGTTCAGCGTGAAGGCGTCCACGTCGAACAACGCGCCGCCGCCGGTGCCGCCGGAGAACGTCAGATACAGCGTGCCGGTGGTGGCCGGGGCGCCGCTGATCGTCCCGGTCACGTCCCGGAACGTCTCCCAGCCGCCGGTCACCGGCACGGTGGCCGAGCCGAGGACCGTACCGGTCGGGGAGCCCATGCGGAGTTGCAGCGTGCCGCCGGCGCCGCCGGAGGAGACCCGGGCGGTGAACGAGGTGGCCCGGTCCAGCCGGTACGGCTCGAACGACACCCAGTCCCCGTTGTCGATGTTGCCGACGGTCCTGCCGCCCTCGGCCTGCGTCTTGGTGATCTGGTCGACGCCCGACGAGGCCCTGTAGTGCTCGGCCTGGCGGTGCCGGGGTTGCAGGGTGTGCTGGGTGTGCGTGGTGAGGCCGCCGGCGTCGGTGTACTCGGCGTCGAAGACCGCGAAGATGTTCGCCGCCGAGTCGTGCTCACCGTCGACCGGGATGGTGATCGAGCCGGTGCACCCGTTCTGCGACGTGATCTGGTGGCCGTGGCTGTCGTGGCCCAGGACGTACGTCATCTTGACCTTGGTGCAGTCGATGGACGCGTCCTCCGGGTCGGTGACCGTGATGGAGAACGGGACCGTGTCGCCGTACGCGAAGAGCGATCCGTTGGCCGGGCTGTTGATCTGGACCGTCGGCGCGGTGTTGCCCACCGTGATGGCGACGCTCGCCGTGCCGGTCAGTCCCTCGGCGTCCCGCACGGTGAGGGTCGCCGTGTACCTGCCGTTGGTCGTGTACGTCTTCGTCGGGTTGGCCGCCGTCGAGGTCGTGCCGTCGCCGAAGTTCCACGAGTACGTGAGCGCCCCGTTCTCCGGGTCGGACGAGCCCGCCGAGGAGAACGTGACCGCGAGCGGCGCCTGACCCGACGTACGGTTGGCGCTCGCCACCGCGGTCGGTGCCCGGTTGGAGCCGGCCAGGTAGTCGAAGCGGTAGAGCGCCGAGTTGACGTCGCCGTTGAAGTAGCCGGTGCCGTAGTCGAGCACGTAGAGCGCGCCGTCCGGGCCGAACGCCATGTCCATGACCTGCTTGCCGGCCCAGGGGAACGCGGAGATCTCGCCGACCGAGCCGTCGGCGCCGACGTGGATCGGCTTGATCCAGCCGCGGCCGAGCTCGCCGGCGAAGAAGTGCCCGTCGAGGTCGGCCGGGAACTTGGTCGGCGAGTTGAGGTTCGCGTCGAAGCGGTAGACCGGGCCGCCCATCGGCGACTCGGAGCCGCCGCCGAACTCGGGCGGGGTGCCGCTGTCGCCGCCGTACTTGATCCAGGCCGGCCGCGCCGGGGGCAGCTTGGTCAGGCCGGTGTTGCGGAACGAGTTGTTCGTCGGCCCGCCGGCGCAGTCGTACTTGGGCCCGGTGCTGTTGGCGGCGAAGTTCCACTCGTTGTACGTCTCGGTGGTGGTGTTGGTGCCCGTGCAGTACGGCCACCCGTAGTTGCCCGCGCTGGTGATCCGGTTGAACTCGACCTGCCCGCCGGGGCCGCGGTTGGGGTCGGTGGCGCCCGCGTCGGGACCGTAGTCGCCGAGGTAGACGGTGCCGGTCGCCTTGTCGACGCTCATCCGGAACGGGTTGCGGAAGCCCATGGCGTAGATCTCGGGGCGGGTCTTCGCGGTGCCCGGGGCGAACAGGTTGCCGGCCGGGATCGAGTACGTCCCGTTGGCGTTCACCTTGATCCGCAGCACCTTGCCGCGAAGGTCGTTGGTGTTGCCGGCGCTGCGCTGCGCGTCGTACCCGGGGTTGCGGTCGGTGCGCTCGTCGATCGGCGCGTACCCGGCCGAGTCGAACGGGTTCGAGTCGTCGCCGGTGGAGAGGTAGAGGTTGCCCGCCGCGTCGAAGTCGATGTCGCCGCCGACGTGGCAGCAGAGCCCGCGGTCGGCCGGCACGTCGAGCACGTCGACCTTGCTGCCGGTGTTGAGGCTGAAGTCGGCGTTGAGCGTGTACCGGGAGAGCCGGTTGACGCCCTGCCAGGCGGTCCAGGTGGAGCCGGTGGCCGGGGCGTCACCGGACGGGGTGGACAGCGGCGGCGCGTAATAGAGGTAGATCTGCCGGTTGGTGCTGAACCCGGGGTCGACGCCGACGCCCTGGAGTCCCTCCTCGTCGTGGCCGTAGACGGGGATCGTCCCGACGACGGTGGTGGTGCCGTTGGCGTCGGTACGCCGCAGCGTGCCGTTGCGCGCGGTGTGCAGGACGGACCGGTCGGGCAGGACGGCGAGGGCCATCGGCTCGCCGACCTCGTCGACGCCCTTGGCGAGGGTCACCTGCTGGTAGTCGTCGGGGTCGATGGCATGGGCCCGCGCGGGTGCGGCGACGGCGACGAGCACGCCCGTGGCCAACAGCGCCACCGCGGCTATAGATCGGTATCTGGGCATACGTCGATGTCTGCGAGACATGGAGGTCCGTCCCTTTCCTGACGTTCGGGGGTTGCCAGGCGGGCGACGCGACCCCGGGGATGATCGCGCCGCGGGTAATGAGGGTGTAACGGTCAGGAAACACTAAGCACTTCTGACGCGGGCTGTCCATACTTTCCGACGTGTCGTATGGACTTTCGTCTATGCCGACAAAAAGGTGCGCCGCCCGGCGGGGCGGCGCACCGTGGAAAGCGGGGCGTCAGGACGCGTAGTGCAGGATCACGTTGTGCACGTGGTGGGTCTTCTCGGAGCCGCGGAACTCGACCTCGTAGACGTGCTGGCCGACGGTGATGGCGATGGTGCCGGTGGAGAAGTACTGCCCGGCCCAGCTCTTGTTGCTGACCACGCTCACGCTGCTCACCTTCGAGTACGGAATGCTGGTGATCGCGAAGCGTTTGCCGACGAACGACTTGTCCTGGATGATCACCCGGCGGTCGGTGAGCCCGATGAACCCGGTGCCGACGCCGACCGCGTCGTACACCGCGATGATCTGCTCACCCTCGAGGAGGCCGGAGGCGATCTGCTGGTACTGACCCTTGTTGTCGTACACCGGAGCCGTCATGGATCAAGATTACTGAGGGCCGACCACCGTACGGTACGCATCCTCGATTCGGGCCGCGAGCGTGACCTCACCGTCGGTGATGGCGCCGCCGTCCGCGGCGCCGAGCAGGATCTGCGTGTGACCGTTCGCGCGCTGGATCAGCGGCCGGAGCCGCAACGTGTCGGCCGCGACCTTGATGCGCTCGGTCAGGGCGGCGTGCTGGCTGTCGTCGCACGTGAGGACGCGCTTGAGCTGGACACCGTCCTGGGTCCACCCGCCGAGCACCGCGAGCGCGTCGCTCAAGTAGTCGGAGCGGGTACCCCGTAGTTTCCTGCCCCGCATCGCCGCACCTCCCTGGCGTCGTTGCCGGCTTGTGGCCAAACTGTCGCCGTGTCGTCATGGTCGGTGCCCACAGTCTTGTCTGCGGCGTCAACGATGTCCACGCCCACATATCCGTGTTCTCCCGACGATCGGGACGCATCACTCAACCTGATCGGTTAAGTTTTGTGGCACGCTCTTGGTTCATGCCCCTTGAACAGCACGTCAGCGGCCATTTGTCACGGAGAGTGATTGTTGCCGCCGTGATCGTCATGGACGGCCGGGTGCTGGCCTGCGAGCGTTCCGCCCCGCCCGAGGTCGCCGGGCGCTGGGAATTCCCCGGCGGCAAGGTCGAGCCGGGCGAGACCGACGCCGAGGCGCTGGCTCGCGAGTGCGCGGAGGAATTGGGCGTCCGCGTGGAGGTGGGTGCCCGGGTCGGCCCCGACGTGCCGCTGGCGCACGGCCGCGCCGTCCTGCGCGTCTTCGCCGTGACGCTGCGGGACGGCGACGTGCCGCGGGCCCTGGAACATGCGGACATGCGCTGGCTCGCCGTCGACGAGCTGAACAGCGTGCCCTGGCTGCCCGCCGACGAGCCGATCGTGGCCGAACTGCCGGCGCTACTGGCCGCCGATCGTCCGGCGTAGCTCCCGCTTGAGGACCTTGAAGCTGGGTCCCATCGGCAGCGACTCGGCGAACCGCACCTGCCGCGGATATTTGTGCCGGCCCAGCCGCTCCTTCGACCACTCGATGAGCTCCTCGGCGGTCACGCCGCCGGGGTCGGGCACCACGACCGCGCAGATCTCCTCGCCGTGCACGTCGTCCGGCACGCCGATCACCGCCACCTGCACCACCGCGGGGTGGCGGGCCAGGGCCTCCTCGACCTCGCGGGGATAGACGTTGAAGCCGCCGCGGATGATCAGATCCTTCTTGCGGTCGACGATCGTGATGAAGCCGTCGGCGTCCTTGGTGCCCAGGTCGCCGCTGCGGAACCAGCCGTCGACCACCGCCAGCGCGGTCTCCTCCGGCCGGTTGAGGTAGCCGGCGAAGACGTTGTGCCCGCGGATCACGATCTCGCCCAGCTCGCCGACCGGCAGCAGCTCGATCCGCTCGTCCACCTCGGCGCGGGCGATCTCCACCTCCACGCCCCAGATCGGGTGGCCGATCGTGCCCGCCCGGGTGCCGAAGGCCGGCTGGTTCGTGGTGGCCGTCGGCGACGTCTCGGAGAGGCCGTACCCCTCGAAGATCGTGGCGTGGAAGGTGTCGCTGAACCGCTCGAGCACCGCGACCGGCAGCGACGCCCCGCCGGAGGAACAGATGCGCAGCTCGGGAAGCTTGTCGGCCTTGGCGGCTGCCTCCAGCAGGGCGATGTACATCGTCGGTACGCCGTGGAAGACCGTCACGCCCTCCCGGACCATGAGGTCCACCGCCGCCTCGCCGGAGAACCGCGCCAGCAGCACCAGCGTCCCGCCGGCCCGGAAGGTGCCGTTCATGCCGACCGTCTGGCCGTACGTGTGGAAGAGCGGCAGGCAGCCCAGGACCACGTCGTCGCTGCGGATGTCGTTGCAGTCGAACACGTTCACGGCCGCGTTCAGCACCAGGTTGAGGTGGGTGAGCAGGGCGCCCTTCGGCTCGCCCGTGGTGCCGCTGGTGTAGAAGACGATCGCCACGTCCTCGGCCTCGCGGGACACGTACGTCGGCAGCGGCGCCACCGCGGCGGCCGCGTCCTCCAGCCGTTGCGGCGCCCCGGGCAGCTCCGCCGGCAGCGGCCCTACGCTGACCAGCCGCACGCCGGCCAGCTGCGCCGCGGCGCCCGCGGTCGTGAGCTGGCTGGAGTGCGCGACGAGCACGCTCGCGCCGCTGTCGCGCAGGACGTACGCCATCTCGTCGGGGGTGAGCAGCAGGTGCACCGGGACGACGCGGGCGCCGGCGGCCAGCGCGCCGAAATACACCCGGGGGAAGTCGGTGACGTTCGGGATCAGCACGGCGACGGTGTCGTCCGGGCCGACGCCCAGGTCCTGGAGCCCGGCCGCGTACGCGCGGGCCTGCGCCCAGAGATCCCGGTACGTGGTCCGCAGCGGGCCGTCGACCACCGCGATCTTGTCCGGGTAACGGCGGGCGCCCTCGGCGAGGACGGCGGCCAGCGACAGCATGGTCACGAGAGGTGGCCTCCGATCTTGGTGTAACCCCTGAGCAGGTCGCGCGAGATGATGAGGCGCTGCATCTCGTCGGTGCCCTCGTAGATGCGCATCAGCCGGACCTGCCTGTACCAGCGCTCGATCGGCAGCTCCCGGGTGTAGCCCATGCCGCCGTGCACCTGCATGACCCGGTCCACCACATTGTTCACCATGGCGGCGCCGTACAGCTTGGCCATCGAGGAGGCGTGTCTCGGGTCGGCACCCTGGTCCACGGTCCAGGCGGCGCGCAGGATGAGCCAGCGGGCCGCCTCCAGCTCCACCTCGGAGTCGGCGATCATCCACTGGATCGCCTGGTTCTCGCCGATCCTGCGGCCGAAGGTCTCGCGGGTGTTGGCGTACTCGATCGCCATGCCGAGGGCCCGCTCCGCGATGCCGAGGGCGGTCGACGGGATCAGGTAGCGGCCCTTGCCGATCCACTGCATGCCCAGCTCGAAGCCCTGGCCGATCTCGCCGAGGATGTTGCGCGACGGCACCCGTACGTCCTCGAAGATCAGCGACGCCGGCCCGCCCTCGCCCATGGTCTGGATGAACTCGGAGCGCCAGCCCATCTCCCGGTCGACCAGGAACGCGGTCGTGCCGCCGCCGCGGACGCCCTTTTCCCGGTCGGTCACCGCGACCACGATGACGAAGTCGGCGTCGTTGCCGTTGGTGATGAACGTCTTCTCGCCGTTGAGGACCCAGTCGTCGCCGTCGCGGCGGGCGCTCAGCTTGATGTTCGCCGCGTCCGAGCCGGCGCCGGGCTCGGTGATCGCGAAGCAGGAGATCCGGTCGCCCTCGATCGTGGGCACCAGGTATTCGCGCTTCTGCTCGTCGTTGGCGTAGAAGAGGATGTTGTCCGCCTCGCCGCCGAAGCGGAACTGGACGAACGTGCGCCCGACCTCGGTCCAGATCAGCGACTGCATGACCGCCGGCAGGTTCATGCCGCCGTACTCCTCGGGCGTGGCCAGGCCCCAGAAGCCGAACTTCTTCGCCTTGAGCTGAAGCTCGCGCAGCTCGCTGTGGTCGAGCCCGGGCCGGTGGGCCCGCTCCCGGCGCAGCGCCTCCTGCTCGAGCGGCACGACCTCGCGGGTGATGAACTGCCGGGCGGTGTCGCGGATCGCACGCTCTTCGTCGCTGAGTGAAAAGTCCACGTGCTAAAACTAGCGGTGTAAGTTTTCCGGAGTCCAGGGTTACAGGAGTGTCACATTGGCCCGCCCCCGGCATGCGGTGCTCACCCGGCAGCGGATCGTCGAGGTGGCCGGCGCCCTCGTGGACGCCGAGGGGCTGGAGGCGCTCTCCGTGCGCCGGCTCGCCACCGAGCTCGGGGTCGCCGGGCCGTCGCTCTACAACCACTTCCCGACCAAGAACGAGATCCTGGACGCCGTCGCCGACGCGGTCATCGCCCGGGTGGACGTGTCGTACTTCGGCACCCACGAGTGGCCGGACGCGCTGCGGCTGTGGGCGTACTCGTACCACGCGGCGCTCAGCGCGCACCCGAACATCGTGCCGGTGCTCGCGCAGGGCCCGGGCCGGCGTCCGGCCGCGCTGGCCATGGCGGACACCGTCTACGGCGGCCTGATCGCCGCGGGCTGGCCGCCCGCGCGGGCCACCCACATCGGCGCGGTCCTGCGCTACCTGGTCACCGGCTCGGCGCTCGGCTCGTTCGCGCTGGGCTTCGACGAGGACCCGCAGGTGTACGCCGAACGCTACCCCCACCTGCGCGACGCGCACCTGCTCGCCGAGCACCGCCGCAGCGTGGACGAGGGCGCCTTCGCGCTCGGACTGGAAACCGTGATCACCGGCCTCGAGGCCCTGAAGAACGGAGTGCTGCGATGAACCGGGACACGCTCTACATCGGCGGCCGGTGGGTCGCCCCGGCGTCGGCGGAGACGATCGCGGTCGAGAATCCCGCGACCGAGGAAATCCTGGCGCACGTGCCGGCGGGCACCGGCGAGGACGTGGACCGGGCCGTCGCCGCCGCCCGGGCCGCCTTCGACGGCTGGGCGGCCACCCCGATGGCCGAGCGCGGCGCCGCCCTGGGCAAGGTGCACGAAGCGCTGTCGGCCCGCGCCGCCGACATCGCCCGCACGGTCGGGCTCGAGCTGGGCACGCCGCTCAAGGTCGCCCGGTCGGTCCAGGCGGGACTGCCGCTCACCGTTCTGCGGGGGTACGCCGACCTGGCCGCGCAGCCCGTGCCCGAGGAGACGATCGGCAACTCGCTGATCGTCCGCGAGCCGGTGGGCGTGGTCGGGGCGATCACGCCGTGGAACTACCCCCTGCACCAGGTCGTCGCCAAGGTGGCCGCCGCCCTCGCCGCCGGCTGCACGGTGGTGCTCAAGCCGAGCGAGCTGACGCCGCTGACCGCGTACCTGCTCTTCGACGCGGCCGAGGAGGCCGGGCTGCCGGACGGGGTGCTCAACCTGGTCACCGGCACCGGGCCGGCGGTCGGCGCGGCGCTCGCCGGTCACCCGGACGTCGACATGGTGTCCTTCACCGGTTCCACGGCGACGGGCCGGGCGATCGCGCACGCGGCGGCCGACCGGGTCGCCCGGGTCGCGCTCGAGCTCGGCGGCAAGTCCGCCAACGTCATCCTCGAGGACGCGGACCTGGTCAAGGCGGTGAAGGTCGGCGTCGGCACGGCGTTCCTCAACTCCGGTCAGACGTGTACTGCGTGGACCCGCATGCTCGTGCACCGCAGCCACTACGACGCGGCGGTCGAGCTGGCCGCCGCCACCGCGCAGGGCTACCGCACCGGCGACCCGTTCGACGAGGGGACGCGGCTCGGGCCCCTGGTGTCGGCGGCGCAGCGGGAGCGGGTGCGCGGCTTCATCGAGCGGGCCGGCGCGCGGATGGTCGCGGGTGCTCAGGGCGTACCCGGGAAGGGGTATTTCGTCGCACCCACCGTGTTCGCGGACGTCGACCCGGACAGCGAGCTGGCGCAGGAGGAGATCTTCGGGCCGGTGCTGTCGATCATTCCGTTCGACGACGACGACCACGCCGTGCGGATCGCCAACAACTCCCGCTACGGCCTGGCCGGCGGCGTGTGGGGCAGCCAGGACCGGGCGCTCGCGGTGGCCCGGCGGCTGCGCACCGGGGCGGTCGACGTCAACGGCGGCGCGTTCAACCCGCTCGCCCCGTTCGGCGGCTACAAGCAGTCGGGCATCGGCCGCGAGCTCGGCGTGCACGGGCTCGCGGAATTCCAGGAGACGAAGGCGATCCAGCAGTGACGGCCTACATCCGCGCCCTGGTGGTGCGCCACCCCGGCACGCCCCCCGCGGTCGAGGAGGTGCACCTGCCCGAGATCGGCCCCGGCCAGGTGCGGGTACGCATCCGCGCGGCCGGCGTGTGCCACTCCGACCTGTCCATGGTCAACGGCACGCTGAGCCCGCCGTATCCGCTGATCCTGGGCCACGAGGCGGCCGGCGAGGTGGTCGAGGCGGGCGCGGGCGTCACCCGCGTCTCCCCGGGCACGCCCGTGGCCCTCAACTGGGCGCCGCCCTGCCGCACCTGCTGGTTCTGCACGCGCGGCGAGCCCTGGCTGTGCCCGTCGGCGAACGTGGCGGCGCTGGAGAACGGCAGCACCCTCGACGGCGAGCCGGTGCACGTGACGCTGGGGCTGGGCGCCTTCGCGGAGCAGGTCGTCGTGCCGGAACGCGCGGTCATCCCGGTGCCGCCCGAGCTGCCGTGGGAGAGCGCGGCGCTGCTCGGTTGTGCGGTGCTGACCGGCACCGGCGCGGTCCGCAACACCGCCGCGGTGGCCCCGGGCGACTCGGTGGTGGTGATCGGGCTCGGCGGGGTCGGCCTGTCGGTGGTGGCGGCGGCCCGCGCGGCCGGCGCCGGCCCGGTAATCGCGGTCGACGTGTCCGAGGGCAAGAAGGCGCTGGCCGAGGCGGCGGGGGCGACGGACTTCGTGGTCGCGGGGGATTCGCTCTCCAAGGACGTCCGGACCCGCACGTCCGGCCGGGGCGCGGACCACGCGTTCGAGTGCGTGGGCCGCGCGGCGACGATCCGCGCGGCCTGGCGCGCCGCCCGGCGCGGCGGCCGGGTGACGGTCGTGGGCATGGGCCGCGGCGACGACATGGTCCAGCTCAGCGCCCTCGACATCTTCTCGTCGGCACGCACGCTGCGATCCTCCGTGTACGGGTCGGCGGACCCCGACGTGGAGGTGCCGCAGCTGGCGCGGGACGTGCTCTCGGGAGCACTGAGGCTGGACCACCTGGTGACGGACCGGATCGGGCTGGCGGACGTCCCGGCGGCCTTCGACCGGATGTCGCGCGGCGAAGGAGCCCGCTCGGTCGTCCTGCTGTAGCCGGCCGCCGGTGGTCCGCCGGCTTCGGGTGGGCCGGCTTACGGGTGATCAGCCGATGAGGCGGCGGAACTGCAGGGTGGACGTGCGGTAGATGAAGCGTTCCGTGACGCGGCGGCCGGTGCCGGGCGCGTCGACCATGCGCCACCGGCCGACGAGGATGCCGACGTGGCCGCGCATCGCGACCAGGTCGCCGACCCGGGCCGTGCGGGGGGTGACCCGCCGACCGTGGCGGGCCTGGGCCGCCGAGGAGTGCGGGAGCCGGATGCCCACGACCCGGTAGGTGCCGCGGGTCAGGCCCGAGCAGTCCCAGCTCGACGGGCCCGACGCGCCGTAGGCGTACCGGTCGCCGCGCTGGGCGCGGGCGAACGCTACGACCCTGACCCGGGCCCGGGCGTGTCGCAGGGCGAGCTGGCGGGGTGTGAGCCGCGGCGTCCTGCGGGGCATCAGCTTGCCGGCGAGGCCGACCGCGGCCGGCGCGGCCAGCGCCGCGTCCAAGGAGGCCGGCTGGAGAGCCGAGGCCGCCGGGTTAAGGGCGAGGGCTGCCGGATCGGGTGCGAGGGCTGCCGGTCTGAGGGCGAGGGTTTCTTTCGCGGCGGGGAGCAGCGCGGGGAGCAATGCGGGGTGGAGAGCGCGGGCCGGGATCAGGTCGCGGGCCGGGATCAGGTCGGGGGTCGGGTTCAGGTCGGGGGACGGGTTCAGGGCCGGGGCCGGGTTCAGGGCGGGTGCTGCCTCGGCGGAGGAGGGCAGCAGCAGGACGGCGAAGGCGCCGGCGCAGACGGCCAGGCGCAGCGGGCTAGCGGACAGCGTGGCTCCTCGGTCGGCCCGGGACACGCGAGTGCTTTCCTGTGCCGGCTGACGCCGGTGCCGTGCGCAGCGTTGCGTACGGCGAGGACCCGAGCGGCGAAATGTCTGACGTCGGCGACCGTAACCGAGGCCTGTCTTAGCAGGTCAATCCGCACAAGGCGGGCCCGGCGTCAAGGTGCCGCGCAGGCCGGGAAACCGGGCCGGCGGCTCGCTCGTTGATACTGTCCGTGAGCGTCCGATTACGACGTTTTCGAGCAGGAAGTGGTCTTCCAACCGATCACCGTTCTGGGTGATCTTTGGCGGACGATGGACACGAAATCGACGAAGCTTCTGCTGGCGATCCTCGTGCTCTGCGGTCTGGTGATTCTGCCCGGCACCGCGGCGCACGCCGTCGCCAACGGGGAGACCGTGGCCGACGGCGAGTACCGGTTCGCCGTCAAGCTGACGATGACCGGGATCCCGACCGCCGGCGGCGGACGCCGCAACAGCTCGTGCTCCGGCGGGCTCATCTCGCCGCGCTGGGTGCTCACCGCCGGTCACTGCTTCCGGGACACGAGGGACCGGCACGTCTCCCGGCCGGTCGCGCGCAAGACCACGGTCACCGTCGGTCGTGCCGACCTGGACAGCGACGACGGTCAGGTGGCCACCGTGGTCGCGGTGCGGCAGAGCAAGACCGCCGACATCGCGCTCGCCAAGCTCGACCGGCCCATCACCGGCATCACCCCGCTGAAGCTGAGCCGCAGCCGGCCCCAGACCGGGGACAAGGTGCGGCTGACCGGCTTCGGGCTGCTCGACGGCGACGACACCGAGGAGCCCCGGCGGATGCAGACCGGCCGGTTCAAGGTGACGTCGGTGGACGACACCCTGATCGGGCTCGCCGGGACGTCGCCCCGCAAGGACACCAGCCCGTGCAAGCACGACTCGGGCGGGCCGTACTTCACCGAGAAGGCGGACGGGACGGCGGTCGTGGTCGCGGTGGTCAGCACCGGGCCGACCTGCCCGCATCGCGGCGCGGACCTCGGCAGCCGGATCGACACCGCGGCGCAGTGGATCACCTCGATCGTCGGCAAGGACCTGGTCGTCCCGCCCCGCCCCAAGCCGTCGAGCTCCCGCGGGCCGTCGGCCGGCGGCGGCGGGAACGCCGCGGCGCCCAAGGCCCCACCCGCGACCGACCTGGCCGGCTTCTCCACGCAGGAGGTGGGCGTCTCGGCGGGCGTGGTGCTGGCGGCCGGGTTGATCGGGGTGCTGGCGCTGCGACGGCGCAAGCGCGCTCCCCGCGGCGGTAGCCACCGGTCGCGCGCCCTGCGCTGACGCTCAGCGAGGGGAGGGCAGGTGCCGGCAGAGCAGGTCCAGCTCCTCCTCGGTGTTGTAGTAGTGGGTCGAGGCGCGGACCACGTCCGGCAGGCCGCGTCCCTTGAGGTGCCACTGGGCGTAGTCGGCGGGGCTCACGCTGGTGTTGACGCCTGCGGCGGAGAGCGTGTCCCGTACCTCCGTGGAGTCCACCCCGGCGACGGTGAACGTGACGATGCCGCCGAGGCGGGCGCCGCGGTCGTGGACGGTGACGCCGGGGCGCTCGCGGAGCCGGTCGCGCAGGCCGGCGGCGAGGGCGGTGAGACGCTCGGTGGTCGCCGCCAGATCCCACGACAGCGCGTAGTCGGCGGCGGCGCCCAGGCCCAGCTTCGCCGCGTAGTTCGTCTCCCAGTTCTCGAAGCGCCGCGCGTCGGGGCGTACCTCGTAGCGGTCCGGCGCCGGCCAGGTCGCCGCGTGCAGGTCCAGCAGCGGTGGTTCGAGCCGTTGGGCGAGGTCGCGGCGGGCGTACAGGAAACCGGTGCCGCGCGGAGCGCGCAGGAACTTGCGCCCGGTCGCCGACAGCAGGTCGCAGCCGAGTTCCGCCACGTCGATCGGCAGCTGGCCGACCGACTGGCAGGCGTCGAGCAGGAACGGGACCCCGGCGGCGCGGGTCAGCCGGCCCACCTCGGCCGCCGGGTTCACCAGGCCGCCGGAGGTCGGTACGTGCGTGAGCATGACCAGCTTGACCGTGTCGTCCAGGCGCCGGGCGAGGTCGGCCACGTCGATGCCGCCGTGCTCGTCGTCGTCGACCAGTTCGACCACCGCCCCGGTGCGGCGGGCGACCTGGAGCAGCGCGATGACGTTGCTCGCGTACTCGGCGCGGGTGGTGAGGATGCGGTCGCCGGGGCCGAACGTGAAGCCGTAGAACGCCATGTCCCAGGCGCGGGTGGCGTTCTCGACCACGGCGAGCTCGTCGGGGGCGCAGTTGATCAGCCGGGCCAGCGAGCGGTAGACGTCCTCGACCCGCTCGGCCGCCTCGGCCGCGGCCTCGTAGCCGCCGATCTCGGACTCGCGGCGCAGGTGGGCGATCGCTGTGTCGGTGACCACAGCCGGCGGCAGCGCGGCGCCGGCGTTGTTGAGGTGGGTGACAAAGGCGCAGCCTGGGGTTTCCCTGCGCGCGCGGTCCACATCGACGGTACTGATGGTTCCTCCCTCGTCATCGGTACGCCTTCCGAACCTAACGCCAAGGACTGCACGAGATCGAAACATCTGTGTATGGTCGCCGAGGGATCAACACTCTAAGGAGAGCCGTGACTACCAAAAGTAGTGACGAGGATCCGGCCGGACGGATCCTGCGGCACGCCTCCGAGGCAGCCGAGCACGTCTCCGGCATCTGTTTCAAGACCGGCCCACCCGGCCGCGTCGGTGTGGAACTGGAATGGACCACCCATCGCGCCGGCGAACCCGCGGCGCACCTGCGGCCCACCGCCCTGAGACGGGCGCTCGGACCGCACGCACCCACCGCCCTCGGCAACCGCGACCCCGTCCCGCTACCGGGCGGCGGCACGGTCACCCTCGAACCCGGCGGCCAGGTCGAGATCTCCTCCGCACCGGCGGACTCCCTGGTCACCCTGTACGCGGCGGTCACCGCCGACCACGCCCGGCTGGCCGACCTCCTCGCCCGCTCCGGCCTCGGCCTCGGCGAGCACGGGCTCGACGCGCACCGGCCGCCCGTACGCATCCTCGACACCCCCCGCTACGCGGCGATGGAGTCCGCCTTCGCGCGGGCCGGCGAACCGTCCGGCCGCACCATGATGTGCAGCACCGCCGGGCTCCAGATCTGCCTCGACGCGGGCACCGAGGCGCGGGCTCCGGCCCGCTGGGCGGCGGTGCACGAGCTCGGCCCGCCGCTGCTGGCCCTGTTCGCCAATTCGAGCCGTCACGCGGGGCGGGACACCGGCTGGGCCAGCGGGCGGATGGCGGCCTGGCACGGCATCGACCCCCGGCGCAGCGGCCCGGTGGCCGCCGGCCCCGATCCGGCCGAAAGCTGGGCGCGTTATGTGCTGACGGCGCCGCTGTTGTGCGTACGGCGCGGCGACGGCCGGTGGGACGCGCCGGAGGGGGTGACGTTCGCCGACTGGATCGGCGGCGCGTTACCGGTGCCGCCGACCGTGGACGACCTCGAATACCACATCAGCACGCTGTTCCCGCCCGTACGCCCGCGCGGCTACCTCGAGGTGCGCTACCTCGACGCGCAGCCGGGCGGCGAGTGGATAGCGCCGGTGGCGGTGCTGTGCACGCTGCTCGCCGACGACGCCCTGACCGACGCCGCCCGTGACCTCGTCGCCCCCGCCGCCGGACGCTGGCAGCAGGCGGCCCGCGACGGCCTGGCCGACCCCGTGGTGGCCGCCTGCGCCGCCGACGTCGCCGACCTGGCCTGCCGCCACCTGGACCGGACCGGCCTGCCGGGCCGGGTCCGCGCGCTGGTGGCCGGCATCGTCGACCGGCGACTGCGGCACGCCGACCTCCGCAGCGAAGACCTCATCCGTTGACCGCAGGCCCGCGCGCCGGCCGATGCCGGTGCGCGGGGCCGTGCCGCCTTGTGGAAGGACCGCTCCGATGACCCAGGACCTGCGGCTCACCGTGGCCGCCGAACTCGACCGCGCCCGCGCGCGGACCACCCTGCTCACCGACGCCGTCGACGACTCCGACCTCGTCCGCCAGCATTCGCCGCTGATGTCGCCGCTGGTGTGGGACCTCGCGCACGTCGGCAACCAGGAGGAGCTCTGGCTGGTCCGCGACGTGGGCGGGCGCGAACCCGTACGCCGCGACATCGACGAGCTCTATGACGCGTTCAAGCACCCCCGCCGGAACCGTCCGGCCCTGCCGCTGCTCAACCCCGCCGAGGCCCGCGCGTACGTCGGGCAGGTGCGGGACAAGGCCCTGGACGTGCTCGACCGGGTACGGCTGACCGACCGGCCCCTGGTCGCCGACGGGTTCGCGTTCGGCATGATCGTGCAGCACGAGCAGCAGCACGACGAGACGATGCTCGCCACGCACCAGCTGAGGGCCGGCGCCCCGGTGCTGGAGGCGCCCGCGCCGCCGGCCGCGCGCGTACCCGTGTCGGGGGAGGTGTTGATCCCGGGCGGGCCCTTCACGATGGGCACCGACACCGAGCCGTGGGCGCTGGACAACGAACGACCCGCGCACCGGGTCGACGTCCCGGCGTTCTTCATCGACGCCGCCCCGGTCACCAACGCCGAGTACGCCGCGTTCATCGCGGACGGCGGCTACGACGAACCGCGCTGGTGGAGCGAGCGCGGCTGGGCGCACCGGCGGGAGGCCGGGCTGACCGCGCCGATGCACTGGAAGCGGGACGGGGACGGGTGGGCGTACACGCGGTTCGGGCGTACCGGAAGGGTCGTGCCGGACGAGCCGGTGGTGCACGTCTGCTTCTTCGAGGCGGAGGCGTACGCGACCTGGGCGGGCCGCCGGCTGCCCACCGAGGCCGAGTGGGAGAAGGCGGCCCGGCACGACCCGGCCACCGGCCGCTCGCGGCGCTTCCCGTGGGGCGACGACCCGCCCGGCCCGGAGCACGCCAACCTCGGACAGCGGCATCTCGCGCCCGCACCGGCCGGCGCCTACCCGCGGGGCGCGTCGCCGCTCGGCGTGCACCAGCTCATCGGCGACGTCTGGGAGTGGACCAGCTCCGGCTTCCACGGCTACCCCGGCTTCCGGGTGTTCCCGTACGCGGAGTATTCGCAGGTCTTCTTCGGCGGTGACTACCGGGTGCTGCGCGGCGGCTCGTTCGGCACCGACGCCGCCGCCTGCCGCGGGACGTTCCGCAACTGGGACCACCCGATCCGGCGGCAGATCTTCAGCGGCTTCCGCTGCGCCCGCGACGCCGGAACGGACGTCGGCTGATGTGCCGCCACCTGGCCTACCTGGGACCGCCGGCCCCGCTCGCCACCCTGCTCTCCGACCCGCCGCACGGGCTGCTGCGCCAGGCCTGGGCACCGCGGGACATGCGCGGCGGCGGCACCATCAACGCCGACGGGTTCGGCGTCGCCTGGTATCCGCCGGGCGCCGCCGAGCCGGTGCGCTACCGCGGCGCGATGCCGATCTGGTCGGATGCCGCCCTGCCCGCGCTCGCCGCCGCCACCGTGTCGGGGGCCGTGCTGGCCGCCGTACGCTCCGCCACCGCCGGCATGCCGGTGACCGAGACCGCCGCGGCGCCCTTCGCCGAGGGGCGCTGGCTGTTCAGCCACAACGGCGTGATCCGGGGCTGGCCCGGCTCGGTCGTCAAGCCGGCCGGCCGGCTCCCGGTGCGGGACCTGCTCACCCTCGACGCCCCCACCGACGCCGCGCTGCTCTGGGCGCTGGTGCGCGACCGGCTGCGCGCCGGGGCGCCGGCCGCCGACGCGGTCGCCGAGGTGGTGGCGGAGATCGACCTCGCCGCGCCCGGGTCGCGGCTCAACCTGCTGCTCACCGACGGCGAACAGGTGGTCGCCACCACGCTCGGCCACGCCCTGTCCGTCCGCGCCGGCACCGGATCCGTGCTGGTCAGCTCCGAACCGCTCGACCCGGGCGAGGAGTGGGAGCCCGTACCCGAGGGCCACCTGCTCGTCGCCACCCCGTCCACCGTGCACCTGACCTCGCTAGGGAGATCGTGACCATGCTCGAGATCCACCTCGACGAGCACGACATCGACCGTGAACTGCGCGCCGACGTCACCACCGGCCTCGCCGCCGACCCGAAGTGGCTGCCGCCCAAGTGGTTCTACGACGCCCGCGGCAGCCGGCTGTTCGAGGAGATCACCCGGCTGCCCGAGTACTACCCGACGCGCACCGAGCGGGCGATCCTGGCCGGGCACGCCGACGACATCGCCCGCCTCACCGACGCCAAGACGCTGGTCGAGCTGGGCTCCGGCTCGTCGGAGAAGACCCGGCTGCTGCTGGACGCGCTGCTGCGGCACGGCACCCTGGGCTCCTTCGTGCCGCTCGACGTCTCCGGCGCCGCCCTCGAGGAGGCGGTCGCCGGGCTGACCGCGGACTATCCGGGCCTGGCCGTACGCGGGGTGGTCGGGGACATGACCCGGCACCTGGCGCACCTCCCGGACGGCGACAACCGGGTCGTCGCCTTCCTCGGCGGGACCATCGGCAACCTCGTCCCGGCCGAACGTGCGGAATTCCTGTCGGCGCTGCGCGCGGCGCTGCACGAGGGCGAGTGGCTGCTGCTCGGCACGGACCTGGTCAAGGACCCGGCGGTGGTGGTGCCCGCGTACGACGACGCGGCCGGCGTGACCGCCGAGTTCAACCGCAACGTCCTCCGCGTGATCAACCGCCGCCTGTCCGCGAACTTCGACGTCGACGCGTTCGCCCACGTGGCCCTCTGGGACGACCGCAACGAGTGGATCGAGATGCGCCTGCGCGCGACGTCCGCGCAGCGGGTCACGATCGGCGAGCTCGGCCTGACGGTGAACTTCGCCGCGGGCGAGGAACTCCGCACCGAGATCTCGGCCAAGTTCCGCCGCGAGGGCCTGGAGAACGAGCTGGGCCGGGCCGGCTTCGCGCTCCGGCACTGGTGGACCGACCCGGCGGGGCTGTTCGGGGTGTCGCTGATCCAGGCGGTCACCGCGGCCTGAGGGAGTGGCGGAGGCCGCGGAGGTTGTCGTCGACGCGGTCGAGTTGGGCGAGCAGGGTGACGGCCGCGGGGTCCGGGCGGGGGCCCGCGGGGCGCTGCTCGCGCAGCGGGCGGAACTGGGCGTGGACCAGGCTGTCGCTGGCCGCCACCACCATGGCCAGGTCCGCCGGGTCCGGGCGGCGGGGGGCCGCCGGTGCCGGTGCGGGGGTGGGGCGGCGCAGGGCGGGTGGGGGCGGTGCCGAGGCGCCGCGCATCGCCGGGCTCACGTCGCGGCTCGGTTCATGTGCGCCTCCTCGTACCGGTGGCGGTTCCTTCGCTATCGGCAGGCGGCGGCGGTGCTGTAGGGAAACGGGGTCAGCGGGTCAGGAGGGCGCGGACCATCGTCTCCAGGGTGGTGCGGGCGCGGTCCGGGTCCAGCCGCATCGCGTCGCGCAGGGTGCCCCAGGTGGGCCACATGCTCAGGGCGGTCAGGGCGGTCAGCAGGTCCTCGTCGCCGGCGAGTTCCGGGCCGAAGACGGCTCTCAGCTCGTCGCGTACGCGCTGGATGTGGGTGCGGCGGTGGTTCTGCAGGGCCGGGGAGAAGGGTTCCTTGAGCGAGGAGGCCTTGGCGACCGGCGCGATCTGCTCCAGCTGGCGGGCCCGCTGGTGGCAGTACGCCTCGATGCGCCGGTCGAGGGGCAGGCCGGCCGGGATCGGTTCGTGGCAGTCGTCGCGCTGCTCGAGGATCAGCCGGCCGCTGGCCGCGAAGAGGGCCTCCATGTCGGCGAAGTGACTCCACAGGGCGCGCAGGGACACGCCGGCGTGCTTGGCGATGCGGTCGGCGGTGGGGCGCAGGTCGCCCTCGCGCAGCAGGGTCACGTGCGCCTCGACGATGGCCGCGCGGGTGCGTTCCGAGCGGGCCGTGCGGCCGTCGATGCGCTGGGGCGGGCGGGGTGACGCAGCCGGCATCAGTAGCTCCGGTGGCTCTCGAGGGGGTGAATCACGGGGTGGGCCGGCATCAGGCTTGCCGGTAGCGGTGCAGCTCGCGCCGGGCCAGCGAGCGCTTGTGCACCTCGTCCGGGCCGTCGGCCAGGCGCAGGGTGCGGGCGGCGGACCACAGCCGGGCCAGCGGGGTGTCCTGGCCGACGCCGGCCGCGCCGTGCGCCTGGATCGCCTTGTCGATGATCCACTCGGCGGTGGACGGCACGATGATCTTGATGGCCTGGATCTCGGTGTGCGCGCCCTTGTTGCCGACGGTGTCCATCAGCCACGCCGCCTTCAGCACCAGGAGGCGGGCCTGCTCGATGCGGACGCGCGACTCGGCGATCCACTCCTGCACCACGCCCTGCTCGGCGAGCGGCTTGCCGAACGGGGTGCGGGCCAGCGACCGCCGGCACATCAGCTCCAGCGCCCGCTCCGCCATGCCGAGCAGCCGCATGCAGTGGTGGATGCGCCCCGGGCCGAGGCGGGCCTGGGAGATCGCGAAGCCGGAACCCTCCTCGCCGATCAGGTTCGCCGCGGGTACGCGTACCCCGTCGAAGACCATCTCGGCGTGGCCCCCGTGGTCGCCGTCGTCGTAGCCGAAGACCGTCATGCCGCGCCGGACGGTGAGGCCGGGGGTGTCCCGGGGCACCAGGATCATGCTCTGCTGCACGTGCCGGGCGGCATCGGGATCCGTCTTGCCCATCACGATGAAGATCCGGCACTGCGGGTTCATCGCGCCGGAGATGTAGAACTTGCGGCCGGTGATGACGTACTCGTCGCCCTCGCGGACGATCCGGGTGCCGATGTTGGTCGCGTCCGAGGAGGCGACCTGCGGCTCGGTCATCGCGAACGCCGAGCGTACGGTCCCGTCGAGCAACGGGCGCAGCCAGCGTTCCCGCTGCTCCGGGCTGCCGAACTCGGCGAGCACCTCCATGTTGCCGGTGTCCGGGGCCGCGCAGTTCAGCGCCGGGGGCGCGATCCACGGGCTGCGGCCGGTGAGCTCGGCCAGCGGGGCGTACTGGAGGTTGGTCAGGCCGGCGCCGTGCTCGCCCGGGAGGAACAGGTTCCACAGGCCCGCGAGCTTGGCCCGGGCCTGCAACTCGGCGATGACCGGCGGCGGGGACCAGTCGCCCCGGTACGCCTCGTCGAAGCCCTCCTCGGCGGGGTAGACGTACTCGTCCATGAAGGCGAGCAGCCGCTTGCGGTAGTCCTCGGTCTTCTCGTCGTACGCGAAGTCCATCAGTTCCCCTCCAGCGTGCCGTCCAGCGACTCGTGCCCCTGCGTGACGAGCGGTCCCACCATCGCGCCGACCGTGTCGAAGCCGTCCCCGACGGTCTGCCCCTGCACGTAGCGGTAGTGCACGCCCTCGAGGATCACGGCGAGCTTGAAGGCGGCGAAGGCGACGTACCAGTGCAGGTCGGAGACGTCGCGGCCGGAGCGCTCGGCGTAGTGGGCGGCCAGCTCCGCGAGGCTGGGATGCCCCGGTACGGACAGCGAGGTGCGCGGCGCGCCGTCCTGGGTGAGCAGCGGCCGGCCGGCGTACACGAGCATCAGGGCCACGTCGCTGAGCGGGTCGCCCAGCGTGGACATCTCCCAGTCGAGCACGGCGCTGACCTGGAGCCGGTCGCCGATCAGCACGTTGTCGAGGCGGTAGTCGCCGTGCACCACCGCGCCCGGACCGCCGGCCGGGATCTCGGCGGCGAGCCGGGCGTGCAGCTTCTCGATGCCCGGCACCTCGCGGCTGCGGGAGGCGTCGAGCTGCTTCTTCCACCGGCGCACCTGGCGCTCGTTGAAGCCCTCCGGCCGGCCGAAGTCGCCGAGCCCGATCGCGCCGGGTTCCAGGGCGTGCAGGGCGGCGAGGGTGTCCACGAGGGACAGCACGAGCCGGTGCATGGCCTCCGGGCCCAGCGCCTCCAGGGCGGCCGCGTCGCGGTAGATGGTGCCGTCGACGTGCTCCATGAGGTAGAACGGCGCGCCGATGACGTCCCGGTCGGTGCAGAGCCGGACCGGCCGGGGCGCCGGGAAACCCGCCCGGGACAGCGCGTCCAGCACCCGGTGCTCGCGGGTCATGTCGTGCGCGGTCGGCAGCACGTGCCCGAGCGGCGGCCGGCGCAGCACCCAGCGCTGGGTGCCGTCGGTGACCGCGTACGTCAGGTTGGACCGGCCGCCGGCGAACATCGTCGCGCTCAGCGGCGGCGACCCCAGGTACGCCCGGAGCCGCTCCAGATCGAGCCCCCGCGGCCCGCTCATGACGGGACCGCCGCGTCGAAGCCGCGCTGGATCTTGTTCATGCCGCCCAGCCAGCGGTCGGTGTCGGTGGCCCGCCGCCGGTAGAACTCCGCCGCCTCGGGGTGCGGCAGGATCAGGAAGCTGTCGCCCTCCAGCGCCTCGGCGACCACGTCGGCGACGTCCTCGGGCTCGAGCGCGCCGGCCGCCAGCAGCGTCTTGCTGGCGCTGTCGCCCTCGCCGGTCATCATCGCGGTGTTCACGCCCTGCGGGCAGAGCGCCTGCACGGTGATGCCGCGGTGGGCGTACGTGGCGCGCAGCCACTCCGCGAACCCGAGGGCCGCGTGCTTGGTGACCGAGTACGGCGCGGAGCCGAGCAGCGTGAGCAGCCCGGCGGCGGACACCGTGAACAGCAGGCGGCCGCCGTCGCCGTCGAGCCAGCGGGGGAGCACGGCGCGGGCCACGTACACATGGGACATGACGTTGACCTGCCAGGCCTTTTCCCAGTCGGCGTCGGGCGCATCGGCCGACCCGGCGGTGAGGATGCCGGCGTTGGCGCAGAAGAGGTCACAGCCGCCGAGCTCCGCCCAGGCGGTGTCGACCAGCCGGCGGGTGTCCGCCTCGCTCGCCGCGTCGCCCGGGACCGCCAGCCCGCCGATCTCCGCCGCGACGGCCTCGGCGGCGGCCGGGTCCAGGTCGTTGACGATCACCCGGGCGCCGTCCGCGGCGAAGCGCCGGGCCAGGGCGGCGCCGATGCCGCCGCCGGCCCCGGTGACCACGACCCGGGTGGGCCCGGAGTTCACTGCACCGTCCCGGTGAGGGTGACGCCGCCGTCGATGACCACGGTCTGCCCGGTGATCCAGGCGGCGTCCGGGGAGCAGAGGAAGGCCACCGTGCCGGCGACGTCCTCCGGCACGCCCAGCCGGCCGAGCGGATAGCCGGCGATGACCTCGGCCTCGCGGCCCTCGTAGAGCGCGGTGGCGAAGCGGGTCTTGACCACGGCGGGCGCGACGGCGTTCACCCGGACGGTGGGAGCCAGCTCGACGGCCAGCTCCTCGGTGAGGTGGATCAGCGCGGCCTTGGTGACGCCGTAGAAGGCGATGCCCGGCGCGGGCCGCAGCCCGGAGACCGACGAGATGTTGACGATGGAGCCGCCGGTGTCCGCCAGGCCGCCGCGCAGGGCCTCCTGCACCCAGCCCAACGTGCCGAGCACGTTGACGTCGATCATCTTGCGGGCGGCGCCCAGGTCGAGGCTGCCCAGCGGACCGTACGCCGGATTGATGCCCACGTTGTTGACCAGGATCGAGACCGGCCCGAACGCGCCGAGCACGGTGTCGATCACCGCGGCGCGATGGTCGGCGTCGTCGCCCTTGCCGGGCACTCCGATCGCGACCTCGGGCCCGCCGAGATCCTTGACGGCGGTGTCGAGCGCCTCGGCGTTGCGGCCGGTGATGCAGACCTTCGCCCCCTCGGCGACGAAGCGCTGCGCGATCGCGAATCCGATTCCCCGGCTGGCGCCCGTCACGATCGCGACGGCGCCCGAGAGCTTCGACATCCGGCCCGGACCCCCATAAATTAGTGCACTCGGAGTGCTGAATACTAACGAGTAACCGCCTCGCCGCCAACCCTGCATGGACCGGCGGCGAGCCGCAACCGTTTCGTCTCGGAAGCCTTCGTGCTATGCGGCCGCCGGGATGCCATTCGCCGGCGGGGCCGCCGGTGGCGTCCGGTACGCCCGCACCGCCCCGTCGCCGTCGTCCGTCTCGAGGACGTCGCCGAAGTACGCCTGCTTGCCGCCCTGAACCCGGGTGAGCTGCTCCCCGCCGTACCCGGAATGGTTCGAGCTCGAGAACCGCAGCGGGGCGAAACCGGCGCCCTGGAATCCGCCCTTCTCCACCGCGGCGATGAGCGCGTCGCGGGTCAGATTCTTCCCGGCGGTCTGGAGGCTCTGCACGAACAGGTAACCCACCGCCATGCCGTAGACGACGTTGTTGTCGAACTCGGCGGTGCCGTTGTGCTGCGTGTTGACCTTCTTGAACAGCTGGATCCACGGGTTCGCGTCGTCGGTGCTCAGCGGCAGGTAGTTGGCCGAGACCAGGCCCTCGGTGAGTCGGGCCGCCGGGCCGAGCTGCCGGGTCAGCGTGGAGATGTCCGCGCCGACCTGGGAGACGACGAACTGCGGGCGGAAGCCGATCTTCGCGGCGGTGCCGAGGCTCAGCGCGGTGAAGCCGGGCACGGTCGCCAGCATGACGACCTGGCAGCCGGCCTGCTTGAGCGCGCCCAGCTGCGGCCCGACGTTCGGGTTGCTGGTCACGTACGACTGCTTCGCCGCGACCGGGCCGAGGACCTTCTCCACGCCGGCCAGGAAGTCGCGGCCGAAGTCGTCGTCCTGCCCGAGGAAGCAGACCTTCTTCCCGGCCTGGTCCTGCTTGACGTGGGTGGCGAGGATCTTGCCCTCGACCGTGTAGTCCACGTTGAACCCGAACGTCCCCGGATATTTGTCCGGCTGGTTCCAGCTGCGGCTGCCCGACGCCACGAAGAGGTCCGGCACCCGGTTGGTGCGCAGGAAGTCGAGGACGCCGGTGTGGGTGGCCGTACCGAGGCCGTTGAGGATCGCGAAGACCTTGTCCTGGAGCACGAGCTCGCGCACGACCTGCTGGGTGGTCGCCGGGTTGTAGGTGTCGTCCATGATCTTGTAGGTGATCTTCCGGCCGTGCACGCCGCCGTTCGCGTTGACGTAGTCGAAGTACGCCCGGGTGGCCGGCGCGATCTTCGAATAGCCGGCGGCGGCCGGGCCGGTCAGCGGCATGTGCGTGCCCACCAGGATGTCGGTGTCCGTGACACCCGGGGTGTTCCCGCCGCTGCCGCCCCCGCCGCCGTCGCTGCAAGCGGTGGTCGCGGCGGCCAGGGCCAGGACGGTCAGGGCGGTCCAGAAGCGTCTCACGTCTTTCTCCTCAAGCGTGCGAAGGGCCGTCGGAAGGGTCGGAGGGAGGCGATGCCGCCGGGAGCGGCGAGCATCACGACGATCAAGGTGAGGCCGAACAGGGCCAGCGGCAGATTGCCCTCGAGCCGCTGCGCGTCGATGCCCTCGGTGACGCTGTGCGCCACCGCCGGCAGGGCGACGAGCAGCACCGCGCCCCACAGCGCGCCGGCCAGGCTGCCCAGGCCGCCGATCACGATGGCCATCAGCAGGAACAGCGACAGCGACAGCGGGAAGGCGCCGGGCGAGACGCTCTGGGCCAGCACGGCGAACAGCGCGCCGCCGAGCCCGGCGCAGGCGGCGCTGACCACGAAGGCCAGGACCTGGGTACGCCCCACGCTGACGCCCGCCAGCCGCGCGGCGGTCTCGTCGTCGCGTACGGCGCGCATCTCCCGGCCGAACCGGCCCCGCACCAGCACCGTCAGCGCGACCATCGTCACCAGCGCGCCCGCCCACGCCAGCCATGCCTGCCACCGCTCGAACGGCACCGTGCCGGGCGGCGGATCGAGCACCACGGACAGGCCCTGGTCGCTGTTGAACGTCTCGTCCCAGGTGCTCGCGACGGCCGGAACCACCACCGCCACGGCGAGGGTGAGGCCGGCCAGATAGGGACCGCGCAGCCGGGCCGCCGCGAGCCCCACCACGCCACCGACCACAGTGGTCGTCCCGATCGCCGCCAGCACCGACACGAGCAGGGTCCACTGCCCGCGCCCGGCCAGCCCGTCCTGCACCAGCGCGACCGTGTACGCGCCCGTCGCCATCAGCGCGCCGTGCCCCAGCGACAACTGCCCGTTCAGTCCGGTGAGGACGGTCAACCCCGCGGTGACACACAGGTACGCCCCCACGGTCGCGAGCTGGTAGGTGCGGAACGGCGGCAGCGCGTACGTCAGCACGACGATCAGCGCGGCGGCGAAGACCGTCCACATCAGATATCGCAGAACCGTCATGCCGCTCTCGCCGCTCTCGCCGCTCTTGCCGCCGCCGGTCGTCATACCGCTCTTGCCGCCGATCGGCCGAACAGCCCGCCCGGCCGGCCCAGCAGGACGACGACCAGCAGCACGAGCACCGCGATCGGGGCGACGGTCGCGCCGAGATAGCCGCTGACGTACGACAGCAGCAGCCCCACCACGAGCCCGCCCACGACCGAACCGACCGCGCTGTCCAGCCCGCCGACGACCGCCGCCGTGAAGGACGACACGAAGACGATGTCCATGGCGTTCGGGTGCAACCCCAGCTCGGTGGGGAGCACCAGCATCCCGGCCAGCGACCCGACCGCCGCGGCCAGCGCCCAGCCCAGCGTCAGCATGCCGCCGACGTTCACCCCGAGCAGCCGGGAGACGTCCGGCGCGAACGCCGACGCGCGCATGCGCAGGCCCGTGTCCGTACGCGTGAACAGCAGCGCGAGCGCCGCGACCACCGCGCCCACCGCCGCGAAGACGAACAGGTCGAAGCGCGACAGCAGGGCCACCCCGCCGACCGTGAACGCGTCCCGGCTGAACGGCGCCGCGGCCGGGCGGAACTCGTTGCCGTAGATCATCCCGAGCACGCCCTGGATGACCAGCACCAGCCCGAGCGCCACCACGACCTCGTTCAGCGGTGACGAATGATCGACGAAGCGCATCACCACCCGCTCGGTGACCGTGCCCAGCACGATGCCGGCCAGAACCGCCACCCCGAACCCCAGCCAGTACGACCCGGTCGCGGCGGAGACCGAATAGCCGGCGTACGCGGTGGCGACCGCCATGGCGCCCTGCGCGAAGTTGACGATCCTCGTCGCCCGCCAGATCAGGACCAGCGCCAGCGCGAACGCGGCGTAGACCGCGCCCCGGCTCAGCCCGTCGAAGGTGAGGAACACGAACCGGTCCAAGGTGCCTCCTAGAAGCCCAGATAGGCGTGCCGCAGGTCCTCGTCGATCGACGTGCCCCGGGTGACGACGCGGCCCAGCGACAGCACGACGGCCTCGTCCGCGATGGCCAGCGCGCCCCGGACGTTCTGCTCGACCAGCAGCACGGTCAGCCCGCTGCGGTCCCGCAGGGTGCGCAACAACCGCATGATCTGCGCGGTGACCCTCGGCGCCAGCCCCAGCGACGGCTCGTCCAGCAGCAGCAGCCGCGGCCGCCCGACGAGCGCGCGGCCCAGGGCGAGCATCTGCCGCTCACCGCCGGACAGCTGATGGCCGTGAAACGTACGGCGGCGCGCCAGCGGCTCGAACAGCTCGTACACCTCGCCGAGGGCCCGCCTCGCGTCGGCGCGGTCCCGGCGCCACAGGCCGCCGAGCCGCAGGTTCTCGTCCACGGTCAGCTCGGTGACCACGCCGCGACCCTCGGGCACGTGCGCGACCCCGCGGCGCACCATCTCCTCGACGCGGACCCCGCGCAGGTCCCGGCCGTCGAGCGCGACCCGGCCGCCGGTGGCCGGCAACAACCCGGAGAGGGTACGCAGCAGCGTCGTCTTTCCCGCCCCGTTGGCACCGAGCACGGCGGTGATGGAACCGGCCACCACGTCCAGATCGACGTCGTGCAGCACGGGGGCCGCCCCGTACCCGGCGGTGAGCCCCTCGGCCCGGAGCAGCGGCGCGCTCATCCGGCGGCCCCCAGGTACGCGTCGGCGACCGCCTCGTCGGCACGGATCTCGTCCGGCGTGCCGTGCGCCACCGGCCGTCCGAAGTCGAGCACCAGAATCTCGTCGCACACCGACATGACCAGATCCATATGATGCTCGACGAGCAGCACGGCACAGGACAGGCCGGCGATGAGCTCCCGCAGTTCGTCGATCTCGCGCGCGCTGAGGCCGCCCGCCGGCTCGTCCAGCAGCAGGATCCGGGGGTCGGAGACCAGGGCGCGGGCGAGGGCTACGCGTTTGCGCAGGGCGTACGGAAGCATGCCGGGAAGGTCTCCGGCCCGCTCGGCGACGCCGCACCGCTCGAGCGCGGCCATCGCCCGGTCCCTCCCGCCGGCCTTTCCGCCGGGCGCCGCGGCTGTTACCCCGTGCGGTGCGACTTCTTCGCCGGGCGTCGCGGCTGTTTCCCCGGGCGCTGCGGCTGTTACCCCGTGCGGTGCGACTTCTTTGCCGGGCGTCGCGGCTGTTTCCCCGGGCGCTGCGGCTGTTACCCCGTGCGTTGCGGCTCTTTCGCCGGGCGTTGCGGGGGCTGCGACCAGGACGTTCTCCAGCACGGTCAGGCCGGAGAAGAGGCCGACGCCCTGCAGGGTGCGGGCGATGCCGAGCCGGGTGAGCCGGTGCGGCCGGGGCCGCAACGGGCGGCCGTCGAGGGTCAGCGAGCCGCCGGTCGGGCTGACGAACCCGCAGACGACATTGAAAAGCGTGGTCTTCCCGGCGCCGTTCGGACCGATCACCCCGACCGTACGCCCGGGAGCGACGCGCAACGAGACACCGTCGAGGGCGACGAGCCCACCGAAACGAACGCCGATCCGATCGAGGACGAGACCGCTCATCGTCACCTCATCCTTGAGGGACTAATTTCACTTGGAGTGTAAGTTCCTGAAGACGCATGTCAATGCATGTGTAACATCGTCGACAGTAAATATGTACGGCGAATGCCCGCTTCGGGCCCGCGGGGTTGGGGGCCCGATGCGGAGTTGAGATCGTTCGGGACAGCGGTCGATCATGGCGATTGTTAACGTCCCTCCCGTGACTGAGCAGCGCCCGCCCTCCGACCCCACCGCCGAGCCCGCCCAGCCGGGATTCGCGCCGATGCCCCCGCCTCCGGACCAGCAGCCCGGCGGCCAGCAGCCGTATGGGGCGCAGCCGGGTCAGGCCTTCGGCGCGCAGCCCTACGGCGCTCAATCCGAGCAGGCCTTCGGTGCGCAGCCTGGGCAGGCCTACGATCCACAGTCCGGTCCTGCCGACGGCGGCCAGCCCGGGTCGCCTTACGCTGGCCAGCCCGGGTCGCCCTACGGCGGCCAGCCCGGGTCGCCGCCCTACGGTGGTCAGCCCGAGTCGGCCTATGGCGGCCAGCCTGGGTCGGGCTATGGTGCGCAGGCTTGGGGGGTGCCGGGTCAGGCCTACGGTGGGGTGTCGGGTGGGCCCTATCCCGGGCCGCCGCCGGCCGGTTACGGGCAGCCGGCGCGGGGGACGAACGGGTTCGCGATCGCGTCGCTGGTTCTCGGGTTGCTCGGCGGCATTCTGCTGTCCGTCATCTTCGGGATCGTCGCGCTGGTGCAGATCAAGCGGCGGGGGCAGGGCGGCAGGGGGCTGGCCATCGGCGGGCTGGTTGCCGCCGGGTGCTGGCTGCTGGTCATCGTCGCCGGGGTGGTCTTCGCCATCGCCACGTCGGATGACACGAGCAGCTCGGGTACGCGGGTCGGGGCCTACGTGTCGGTCGCCGACCTTCAGGCGGGGGACTGCGTCGCGACGGTGCCGTCGAGCCGGGAGTCCCGGGTGCGGACGGTGTCGTGCACGAGCCTGCACGAGGGTGAGGTGACCGGGGTTTCGGTGCTGCCCGCGGGCGCCTATCCGGGTGCGCGCGAGACGCAGGCCCAGGCGCTGAAGCGGTGCGTCGCCGCGTTCGACTCGTATGTGGCCGTGCCGGACGACCGGCTCAAGCTTCACTTCCTGTACCCGGATGCGAGCACGTGGGCGGAGGATCGCGGGGTCACCTGCCTCGTCCGCGACCCGAACGGCCCGGCGACCAGATCCCTGCGCAAGTAGCTGCGGGCCACGTGGCCGCCGGCAGATGGGTGGGCGGGCGCCGTGGGCTGGGTGGGTGCTGCGGGTGTGCGCCGTGGGCTGGGTGGGTGCTGCGGGTATGCGCCGTGGGCTGGGTGGGTGCTGCGGGCGGGTGCCGTGCACTGGGCGGGAGGGTGTTGCGGGCCGGGCGGCTCTTGCGGGCGGACGCCGTAGGTCTGGCGGCCGGTGCGGGCGGACGTTGTCGGTCGGGCGGCCAGGCCGGGAATTGGCCGTGTTCCGCCGGGCGCAGTGTGGCTGGGTTGTGCTGCGCGGCGGCCAGTTCGGGTGGGTTGTGCTGCGCCGCCGCCAGCGTGGGTGGGTAGTGCTGCCCGGTGGTGGGCGTGGGTTGTGCTGCGCGGTGGTGGGGGTGGGTTGTGCTGCGCGGTGGTGGGGGTGGGTCAGGCCACGTTGATGGGGCGGAACTGGACGCTGATGCGGGGGCCTACCGGGCGGGCTGTTTTGGGGATGGCGTGTTCCCAGGTTCGTTGGCAGGAGCCGCCCATCACGATGAGGTCGCCGTGGCCCTGGGGGAAGCGGAGGGTTTCCGCGCCGCCGGCTCGGGGGCGGAGCATCAGGTTGCGGGGGGAGCCGAACGAGACGATGGCCACCATGGTGTCGTGGCGGGCGGAGCGGCCGAGGGTGTCGCCGTGCCAGGCGACGCTGTCGTGGCCGTCGCGGTAGAGGCACATGCCCGCCGTGACGAAGGGTTCGCCGAGCTCGGGGTGGTAGTGGGCGGAGAGCCGGTCGCGGGCCTCGGTGAGGGCCGGGTGGGGGAGTTGTTCGTCGCGGCCGTACCAGCGGAGGAGGCGGGGAACGTCCACGACGCCGTCGTACATCGGGCGGCGTTCGGCTCGCCAGTCGACGTCGGTGCGGAGGGTTTCGAAGATGTCGTCGGAGCCGTGGATCCAGCCGGGTAGCACGTCGACCCAGGCGCCGGCCGTGAGGTGATGGCGGCGCAGGCGGCCGGGGAGGGGGTCGAGCGTCGGCGCGGGCCCGCCCATCAGGTCGAGCATCGACGGCTGGTAAGCACTCACGGCGCCACTCTACCCGCGATTAGAACGGGTGTGCTACTCGTGGGGGCGGGGGCGGGGTGTGGCCGTACGGGAAAAGGAGAGGGACCCGCCGGAAAGCGGGTCCCTCTGCGCTCAGCTCTTGTCTTGTTCGGGGTGGTTGTAGGTGATGTTCGGGAGGGGGAACTCCTGGTCGTTGCCGAAGGGTGAGGGGCCGCCCGCGTGCGGGGAGAGCAGCTCGGCGACCTCCAGTTTGCCGTCGGCGCCGACCGCGGGGGCCTGGGGTGGGCGGGTGCCCGCGCCGGACAGGCCGGCCGCCACGCCGGTGACGCCCTCCGAGGAGCTGGGCGCCATGTTCGTGGCCGAGCCGTTCTGGAGCTGGTCGCGGCGGAAGATCTTGCGGCCGAGCCAGACCAGGGGGTCGTAGCGGCGGTCGACGACGCGTTCCTTCATCGGGATGATGGCGTTGTCGGTGATCTTGATGTGCTCGGGGCAGACCTCGGTGCAGCACTTCGTGATGTTGCAGTAGCCGAGACCCTGGCTGGCCTGGGCGTACTCCTTGCGGTCCGTGCGGTCGTCGAGCGGGTGCATGTCGAGCTCCGCCGCGCGGATGAAGTAGCGCGGGCCGCTGAACGCCTTCTTGTTCTCCTCGTGGTCGCGGACCACGTGGCAGGTGTTCTGGCAGAGGAAGCACTCGATGCACTTCCGGAACTCCTGGGAGCGGTCGACGTCGACCTGCTGCATCCGGTAGTCGCCCGGGGCGACGCCGGGCGGCGGCGCGAACGCCGGGGTCTCACGGGCCTTCTCGTAGTTGAAGGACACGTCCGTGACCAGGTCGCGGATCACCGGGAAGGTGCGCAGCGGGGTGATCGTGACGGTCTCGTTCTCCTCGAACGTCGACATCCGCGTCATGCAGCCCAGGCGCGGCTTGCCGTTGATCTCCATCGAGCAGGAGCCGCACTTGCCCGCCTTGCAGTTCCAGCGGCAGGCCAGGTCGGGGGTCTGGGTGGCCTGCAGCCGGTGGATGATGTCGAGCACGACCTCGCCGTCGTTGACCTCGACGTCGAAGTCCTGGATCTCGCCGCCGGACTCGTCGCCCCGCCAGACCCGGAAGTGGCGCTTCATCAGTTGGCCTCCGTCGCGATCGCGTCGAACTTCGCGAGTTCCTCATCGGTCAGGTACTTGCTGAGCTCCGTGCGCTTGAAGAGCCGCAGCAGCTCGTCGCGCATGGTGGGCACCGGCTTGCGGTCCAGGTGCACGTCGCCGTTGTCGTCCAGCGAGCAGACGAGGTTCAGCTTGCGCCACTCCGGGCTCATCTTCGGGAAGTCCTCGCGGGTGTGCCCGCCGCGCGACTCCTCCCGCTCCAGCGCCGCCTTCGCGGTGCACTCGGAGACGACCAGCATGTTGCGCAGGTCCAGGGCGAGGTGCCAGCCCGGGTTGTAGCGCCGGCCGCCGACGGCACCGACGTTCGCCACCCGCAGCTTCAGCTCCTGGAGCCGCTTGAGCGCGTCGGTCAGCTCACCCTCGCGCCGGATGATGCCGACCAGGTCGCCCATGACCGCCTGAAGATCCTGCTGCAACGTGTACGGGTTCTCGCCGTTCTCCCGGCTCAGCGGCGCCAGCGCGGTGTCCACGGCCTGCTCCACATCGGACGTCGCCACCTTGGGCCGCTTCGGCAGCGCGTCGGTGTACGCCGCCGCGTGCTCCCCCGCCCGCTTGCCGAACACGAGCAGGTCGGAGAGCGAGTTGCCGCCGAGCCGGTTGGAGCCGTGCATGCCGCCGGACACCTCGCCGGCCGCGAACAGGCCCTCGACCGAGCCGAACGCCGCGCCGCTGTCCGGGTCGACCTCGACGCCGCCCATCACGTAGTGGCAGGTCGGTCCGACCTCCATCGGCTCCTTGGTGATGTCCACGTCGGCCAGCTCCTTGAACTGGTGATACATGGACGGGAGCCGCCGGGTGATCGTCTCGGCCGGCATGCGGGTGGACACGTCGAGGAACACGCCCCCGGACTTGGTGCCGCGGCCGGCCTTGACCTCGCTGTTGATGGCCCGGGCCACCTCGTCGCGGGGCAGCAGCTCCGGCGGGCGGCGGTTGTTGTCCGGGTCGGTGTACCAGCGGTCCGCCTCCTCCTCGGTCTCGGCGTACTGGTGCCGGAACACGTCGGGGACGTAGTCGAACATGAACCGCTTGCCGTCGGAGTTGCGCAGGACGCCGCCGTCGCCGCGTACCGACTCGGTGACCAGGATGCCCTTGACGCTGGGCGGCCAGACCATGCCGGTCGGGTGGAACTGCAGGAACTCCATGTTGATCAGCGTCGCGCCGGCCCGCAGGGCGAGCGCGTGGCCGTCGCCGGTGTACTCCCACGAGTTCGAGGTCACCTTGTAGGAGCGGCCCACCCCGCCGGTGGCCAGCACGACCGCGGGCGCCTCCAGCAGGATGAACTCGCCGGACTCCCGGTAGTAGCCGAACGCGCCGGCCACCCGGTTGCCGTCCAGCAGCAGCTCGGTGATGGTCGTCTCGGCGAAGACCCGGATCCGCGAGTCGTAACTCCCGGTCTCCGCGAAGTCCTCCTGCTGAAGGGAGACGATCTTCTGCTGGAGCGTACGGATGAGCTCCAGTCCCGTACGGTCGCCGACGTGCGCGAGGCGGGGATACTCGTGGCCGCCGAAGTTGCGCTGGGAGATCTTGCCGTCTTTCGTACGGTCGAACAGCGCGCCGTACGTCTCCAGCTCCCAGATCCGCTCCGGGGCCTCCTTGGCGTGCAGCTCCGCCATCCGGAAGTTGTTGAGGAACTTGCCGCCGCGCATGGTGTCACCGAAGTGCACCATCCAGTTGTCGCGGCTGTTCACGTTCCCCATCGCCGCCGCGGCGCCACCCTCGGCCATGACCGTGTGCGCCTTGCCGAACAGCGACTTCGAGATGATGGCGGTCTTCTTGCCCGCCAGCCGTGCCTCGATGGCGGCGCGCAGCCCGGCCCCGCCCGCGCCGATGACGACGACGTCGTAGTGGTGTCGTTCGATTCGCGTAGTCATTGTGCAGGGCCCTCTAGTTGATGAAGCGCAGGTCGGAGAACCAGCCGGCCGACAGCGCCATGACGTAGAAGTCGGTCAGGGCGAGCGTGCCCAGGGTGATCCAGGCGAGCTGCATGTGCCGGGCGTTGAGCTTCGACACGAAGACCCAGAAGCGGTACCGCACCGGGTGCTTCGAGAAATGCTTGAGCCGCCCGGCGACGATGTGCCGGCACGAATGGCAGGACACCGTGTACGCCCACAGCATCACGACATTGCCGACCAGGATGATGTTGCCCAGCCCGAACCCGAACTCGTCCCCGGACCGGAAGGCGACGATCGCGTCCCAGGTGTTGATCACCGAGATGATCGCGGCGGCGTAGAACGCGTACCGGTGGATGTTCTGGAAGATCAGCGGGAAGCGCGTCTCACCCGTGTACTTCTGGTGCCCGTCGGGCACGGCACAGGCCGGCGGCGACATCCAGAAGGCCCGGTAGTACGCCTTCCGGTAGTAGTAACAGGTGAGGCGGAAGAGCAGCAGGAACGGCAGGGTCAACGCGGCTTCCGGGATCAGCCAGAAGGACGGCAGCGGGGTGCCGAACTCCGCGGACCCCTCGACGCACCGGTCGGTGAGACACGGCGAGTAGAACGGGGTCAGATAGTGGAACTGCTCCACGTAGTACCACTTGTGCATGAACACGCGGACAGTGGCGTAGATCACCCACGCGCTCAGTCCTGCGAAGGTGACCAGAGGTGCGATCCACCACCGGTCCGTACGCAACGTCTTCGCCGCGATGGCGGCGCGCGCACGCCCCGCATCCAGCTTCGTTGCCGTCGTCGTCATTGACGTCTCCCTGAACAGTGCAGCCATGACGTGCTCTGGCGGCGGGCGCGCAGGAACCTGTCGGTGGTGTGCGTCCGCAATGTGTGGCACACGTTACAACGAAGGTCAGCAGGATGCGCCGTAAGGGATGGCTTACCGCGAGCTACCTCACTCCGGCCGGGTCGTCCGGGGCGGGCGGCCGGGTCCGGGGCGGCGGTCGGGCCGGGTTTGTTCCGCGGCCGGCTGAGCCGTATTTGTCCTCGGCCGGGTGAGCCGTATTTGTCCTCGGCCGTATTTGTCCTCGGCCGGGCGGGCGGGGTTTGTCAGGCGGTTGTGGGGCCGTATTTGTCCGCGGCCGGGTGGTCGGGGTCCGGGTTACAGGTCGGGGGTGGCCAGGCGGCGGATCGGGCCGGCGCACGGGGCGGGGGAGAAGCGGTCCAGCTCGTCGGTGACGGCCCGGCCGTCGCCGGTCCGGGGAGCGACGAAGAACGCCGGGGTACGCGACTTCACCTGCGCATCGAGGGCCTCGGCATAGGAGGTACGGGCGTCGAGCAACTGCCGCCACCCGTCGACGGCGCGGTCGTCGCCCACCTGGTTCACGTAGATGCGGGTGGCGGCGTTCTCGTCGCGTACGGCGACGGCCCGCCCCTGCGGAGTCGTGGTGGCTCCGGGCGGGACAAGGCGGTTGAGGCGCTGCTCCAGCTCGAGGCAGGCGGCGTCCCGCAGCCGGCGATCCTCGCGAGCGTCGGCGTGGTCGTCCCGCAGGCCGGAGAAGGCGGAGACCACGGCGATCCCACCGACGCAGAGGCCGACGAGAACGAGGACGGCCCCGGCAGCCAGCGCGCCGATGAACCAACGGCGGCGGCGAGGTGGAGCGGGGGCGGCGGGGGCGAGGCGAGCCGCCCTGGTGCGGGCGCTGCCGGCGGTGGTCGGTGAGGCGGTGGCCGAGCCGCTGCCAGGGGCCGGCTGCCCGGCGGAGCCGCTGGCGGGGGTTGGCTGCTCGGCGGAGCCGCTGGCTGGGGCTGGCTGCCCGGCGGAGCCGCTGGCTGGGGTGGTCGTCGGTGGGGTGAGCGGGCTGCCTGGACCGGCTGCCGTGGCGCCGGCGGGGACGCCGGTCGTGGGTTGGCCGGCCGGCTCAGTGGCGCGGGTCGGGTCGGCCAGGTCCGCCGGGCCGGTTGGGTCGGCCGGGCCAGCCGCGGTGGTCGGGCCAGCCGCGGTGGTCGGGGTGTTCGGGGTGCGGTCCGTTCCCTGGTCAGGCGGCATGTCGCTCACGGCCCCAGTGAAGCACGCCGGTCAATGCGCCGGAGGATGGAGCGGCTCGGGCCTCCGGCCGGCTCGCAGTCGCCGGGATCGGGGCCGGGGAGGGGGCGAGGTCAGCCGGAGGCATTGCCGGTGAGGTTCCAGGAGGCCAGGTGGAGGGCAGGGGCCGTGTAGCGGACTCCCGACCAGCGGTCCGGCAGGGAGATCGCCTCGGTGCCGATGCCGAGGACGGCGCCCGGGCCCAGGGCCTGGGGGTAGGACTGGGTGAAGCGCAGGTTGCCCACGGCGGCCACTATCTCGCCGTCCTCGACGAGCCAGACGCCGTTGCGGGTCAGGCCGGTGACGACGAGGCTCTTCTGGTCGAGGACGCGGGTGTACCAGAGGTCGGTCACGAGCAGCCCGCGCCGCATCCCGGCCACCAGCCGCCGCGCCGACGGCACCACCGGGCCGGCCGCGGACGACACCACCGGGCCGGCTGCCGTCGGCACCACGGGGCTGGCTGCCGTCGGCACCACGGGGCTGGCTGCCGTCGGCACCACCGGGCCGGCCGCCGTCAGCGTGACCGGTCGGCCGGGTGGCGATGAAGCGGGTCGGCCCGCCGCCTCCGGTCCGCCGCCGCCCGCCGTCCCGTGCGCTGAGCCCGAGGAGCCCGCGCCCGCCGTCCCGTGCGCTGAGCCCGAGGAGCCCGCGCCCGCCGTCCCGTGCGCTGGGCCCGGCGTGCTCGCGCCTGCCGATGTCGGACCTGCGTCGTGCGCCGGCGGCTGTGCGGGGGCGAGGCGGAGGTTGACGGCGGTGGGGCCCCAGGAGCGGGAGGCTGCCGAGCCGTGGCCGGTCGAGACCGTGCCCGCTTCAGCGGCGGACGTGCGGTCGTGGCTGACCGCGCGGGTGGTGCCGTTCTCGACCAGGGTCAGGGTGGCGCGGGGGGTGCCTTCGGCGTCGAAGGGGAGGATCGTGCCGAGGGGCTCGTCGGTGAGGGTGATCGCCTCGTCGAACTGCTGGGTGCCCGGTTCGGCGAAGGACTGGTGCTGGGCGTACGACTTGCCGTTGAAGCCGAAGGTGGCGAGGTTGTCGAGGAGGTCGGCGACCGCGGTCGGTTCGAGGATCACTTCGTAGCGGCCCGGTGGGAGTTCGGCCGGGGTGGCTCCGGCGCGGGCCTTCGCGGCGGCGCGGGCGCCCAGCTCGGCGCCGCTCAGGTCGGCGAGGCGGGAGGCGGCGCGGCGGGACATGCCGTCGGCGCCGGCGAGGCGGGCGATGCCGTCCATCGCGGCCTCGGCGACGCGGCCGTGCACCGCCTGCCCGAGCGTGTTGGCGAAGCCGCCGGACGCGTACGTGGTGCGGCAGTAGCCGGCCGTCTCGAGCCCGCCCGCCGCCTCCACGAAGTCGCGCACCCGGGCGGCGCGGTCCCGGGGGCCGGCGCCGGCGGTGGCCTCGTCGAAGCCGGCGTCCGGGGCGAGCGGAGTGGGCGGGGTGAGACCCGGCCAGGAGGCGTCCGGTGGGGACAGCCGGGCGGCGGCGAGGGTGCGTTCCACCAGCGAGCGCAGGCCCTCCGCGTCGGTCACCGTGGTCGAGCCGCCCGCCGTACGCCCGTCGACGTGCAGCCGGAGCCGTACGGTCGTGGTGGCGTCCGCGACGTTCTGGTGGATGGCCGAGTTGGCGAAGCGGGTCAGCGCCTCCGCCGAGTGGGCCGCGACGACCTCGGCCTCGGCGTGCGCGCCGGCCAGCCGCCGGGTCAGCTCGACCACGCGCGCCGCGAGGTCCAGTTCGGTGTGCACAGCTCGGTCGGTCATCCGCGGACTCCCACCCGTACGTCGGTGAACCGTGCCGGTGCGGCCGGATGCCCGGTGTGACCCACCTGGCCGGGTTGCCCCTTGCCGCAGTTGGGGGTGCCCCAGGCGACCGTCTCGGACGAGAGCATGTCCATCGACTGCCAGAATTTCGGCCCGATGCCGGTGTAGGTCGGGTTGCGCAGCATCCGCCCCCGCCTGCCGTTCTTGATCTCCCAGCCGATCTCGCAGCCGAACTGGAAGTTGAGCCGGCGGTCGTCGATGGACCAGGACCGGTTGATGTCCATCATGACGCCGTCGTCGGTGGCCGCGATGATCTCGTCGAGCGTGTGCGGGCCCGGCTCGAGGCCGACGTTGGTCATCCGCACCATCGGCAGCCGCGCCCACCCGTCGGAGCGGACGCTGCCGGCGTAGTCGAGGCCGGCCATCGCGGCGGAGTCGCGCCCGGCGAGCACCCCGACCCAGATGCCGTCGCGCACCGCGTCGCGGCGGGCCGCCGGCGTGCCCTCGTCGTCGTAGCCGAAGCTGCCCAGCGCGCCGGGGATGGTCGGGTCGATGGTGATGTTCATCAGCTCGGAGCCGTAGCGCAGGCTGCCGAGCCGCTCGAGGTCCAGCCAGGAGGTGCCGGCGAACGCGGCCTCCCAGCCCAGGATGCGGTCGAGCTCGATGGCGTGCCCGACCGACTCGTGGATCTGCAGGGCCAGCTGCTCGCCGCCGAGGATCAGCGTGGTCTCCCCGGACGGGCACAGCGGCGCGGTGAGCAGTGCGCGCGCCTCGTCGGCCATCCGCGCGGCATTGTCGGTCAGGGCCAGCTCGTCGACGAGCTCCCAGCCCCGGCTCTCGTACTGCCCGCGGTGCGAGGGCCAGGAGCGTCGCTGGATCTCGCCGTCACCGTACGCCATGGCGGTGATGCCGGCGCCGCACTCGCGGATGTGCTGATCGATGCGGTGCCCGTCGCTGGACGCGAACCACTTGCGGGTGTCCCAGATCTGGTAGATGCCCTCGGCCAGGTCGGCCCCGGCGTCCCGCGCGGCCGCGGTGGCCGCCACGAGCAGGTCACCCTTGGTGGACAGCGGCACCGACAGCGGGTCGATCTCGCACGGACTGGCCCAGCTGGCCGTGGCCGCACCGGCCGGCACCAGGTCGATCGCCGGCCCGGGCACCAGAGCACTGGCGGCGGCGATCTCCGCGGCCCGCCGCCCGGCAGCCCGGGCCGCGGCATCCGACAGATCCGGTACGGAGTAGAAGCCCCAGCTGGACCCGACCAGGGCCCGCACCCCGATGCCGGCACTCTCGTCGGAACTCAGATCCTCGACCTCACCGTCACGCGCGCTCATGGTCTCGGTCCGCCGCAGCATGACCCGGGCGTCGGCATACCGCGCTCCCGCGTCGAGAGCCGCCTGAACCGCGGCGCCGGCCTCGTCGAAGTGATCCCCGCTCATGTGCGAAACCCTAGAGGACGGGTACGACGAAAACCGGCCGTTCGGCGTTGTCCACAGGCGGGCAGACGTCCGTCGATGCATCCCAGTAGTCTCCACCGGTGCTCGACAACCTGATTGGACAGTCCGTATCGGACTCGGCGACCCCCGCGCCCCGCCGCACCGCACCGCAGGACGCCGCGACCGCGGCCCCGGAGGACGCCCGGAGCGTCACGGTGTCCTGGCTGCACCGGGGCATCTCGCTCGCCGCCGTCATGGGTCTGGTCGTCGGCATGCGTACGTTCTGGAACGGTCACGCGCTCGCCCACCCGGGCCTGGCGTTCGCGCTGACCTGCTGCTATCTGCTGATGCTGGGCGCCGCCGTGCTGGCGCTGTGCCTCTCCAGCGGCCGATCGCTCGCCAAGCTGGACGGCGCCGTCCTGGCCGTCGCGATCGCGATCAAGGTGGTCGGCGCGTGGCCCAACCTGGTCGGTGACCGGGCTCTCATCGTCGACGAGGGCATGCTGATGGACGGCGCCACCCGGGCGCTGGCCGCCGGCCACAATCCGTACCTGGCCACGTGGGAGGGCATCGACCCGAATCTGCCCACGCAGCTGATGGACGGGCGCACGGTCTTCGACTTCGGCTACCCGCCGTTCGGTGCCATGCTGGGCGCCGTCGTCCAGCGCCTGATCCCGTCCGTGCCGGGCATCGTGGTGCTCGCCTGGCTGGCCCTGTTCGCCACCGCCATCATGATCTTCTGGGCGGCGCCCGTACCGCTGCGGCCGCTGTCCACCCTGGGGCTGCTGGGCCTGGGAACGCTGACGATCTATGCGAACAACGCGTACCCGTCTCTGATCGCCCTGCCGTTCCTCTGCCTGGCCGCCTGGCGCTGGACCGCCATCGGCCGCGGCGGCCGGCTCGGCCGCAACGGTACGGTCCAGGCCGTCGCCCTGGGCCTGGCCTGTTCCACCCACCAGCTCGGCTGGTTCCTCGCCCTGTTCCTCGTCGTCGGGCTGGCGGTACTGCGCCTCGGCGAGCTTCCGCTCCGGACGACCACGGCCGTGCTCTTCCGGTACGGCGCGACCGCCCTGGCCGCGTTCTTCCTCGTCAGCGCCCCGTTCCTGATAGCGGCGCCCGAGGCGTGGCTGACGGGCATCTTCGAGCCGCTGCTCCAGCACGCGGTTCCGCACGGTCAGGGCCTCTCCGGTCTCACCCACTACGTGATCGGCGGCAGCGGGGCTCTCGACTACTACGGCCGCGCGTCGATGCTGCTGCTGGCGGCGCTGCTGATCGCCTTCGCCGTGCATCTGCGGACGATCGGGCCCGCCGCGGTGGTCCTGCCCTGGCTCGTGTTCATGGTGTCCACCCGGTCCCAGGACGGCTATTGGGTGCTGACCATGCCGCTGTGGATCGTCGCCGTGTGCACGACCCCGCGGTCCGACTTCGCCGGAGCGTTCCGCTTCCGCCTCCCGGAGAGAATCCGCGCGGCCCTCCCGGCCGGAAGCCTCCGACCGCTCGGGATCCTGGCGACCGTCGCGCTGTTCCTGCCGACTGTCGCGTGCGTCGGCGTCGCCGTGGCAACCCGCCAACCGCTCGACATGTACGTGTCGGCGCCGGTTTCGCCGGGCCAGACCGTCCGCACACTGACCGTGGAGGTCAGAAACCGATCGACGGGCGAGCTGACCCCGCACTTCGCGGTCACCACGGACGTGACCATCGCCGAGTTCTGGATCATCCAGCGCGGCCCGAGCGTGCTGGCGCCGAGCACGTCGGCCACGTACACGCTGGTCCCGCCGGCAAAGACCTGGAAGGCGCCGAAGGAGGCGCCGGCGGTGCTGCGCGCGGTGTCGGATCGCCCCCAGACATTGAGCAGCGTCCGTCTGCTCGGCTGATGCCGGGCCGCCATGGCGGTCTGTCATCCTTTCGGATCGATGCATATCAACCGTACGGATGATCTTGCTGAGAAGAACCTGAGCGCCTGTCGCTTTGCGTGATCACGCATTGCGGCTCATGCATGGGCGTCTATCGCCGCCTGGCCAGCAAGATCACCTTTCCCGCGAATGTCGCTCGTGGACGGCGCCGCGGCCCGCCGCATCCCCATGGGCCTACGCAGAGTGTGGCTGGCCTCTCGATGTGTCACCGGTACGTTCCGGCGTGGCATGTGGCTCGACGGGGGAGGCCGAGTGGCGGCAAGTCGTTCTGACCGGATCAGACCGCGGTTCCGCCTGTGGGCTGCCACCGGACTCGTCGTGGTGCTCGGCGCCGCGGCCGGGTGGGCCGCCGGCGCGGACGACCTGATGCGGACGGCGGCCGGAGCGGTGATTCCCGGAGGATCCGGCGCGTCCGGAGCCAGGGGTGCGTCGGCACAGGGCAGCGCACTGGCGCCCGATGCCGCTGCCGTTGCAGGCTGTACGGGCGGCGCCGACTCCGACTTCAACGGAGACGGCCTCAGCGACGTGGTGATCGGTGACCCCGACGCCGCGGTAGGCGCCCAGCAGAAGGCGGGCACCGTCACCGTCTCGTACGGAGGCTCCGGCACGATCCAGGTCCTGTCCCAGGGCGTTTCCGGCGTACCGGGCGGACCCGAGGCCGAGGACCAGTTCGGCTTCGCGCTGGCCACCTACGACGTGAACCGGGATGGGTGCACCGACCTGGCGGTCTCCGCGCCGTTCGAGTCCGTCGGCGACAAGTCCGGGGCCGGTGGCGTCACCGTCCTGTACGGCGCGCCGGCAGGCCTGTCCAAAGGCCCGGCCGGACTCTGGATCGATCAGAACAGCGCAGGCTGGGGCAACTCGGCGGCCGCGAACGACTGGTTCGGCTATGCCCTCGCCGCCGGTAACACCGCGTCGGGCGAGGGCTTCCTGGCGGTCGGAGTTCCCGGCGAGGACTTCGACGCCGCGTTCAACGCGGGCCTGGTCCATTACCAGCGTGGCTCCGCCGTCGTGAACCTCTATGCCGGCCACGGCGCGAAGGGCGTACTGGAGACCGACGACCGGCTCGGATCCTTGCTGGCCGCCTCGCCGTACCATCTGGCGGTCGGTTCTCCCGGCGAGGCGATCGGCGAGGTGACCTGGGCGGGCGTGACCGTGCTCTACACCCACGACATCGTCGACGGTCTGCTCAAGACGGTCGGCGTGGTGGGCGAGAACGCGAGCCAGATCGGCGTGGATCCGCAGGAGAGCGACCATCTGGGGAAGTCGGTGGCGCTGGCACCCTACCGGGCGCCGGGCGCCGCGGCCGGCACGGTCACCTCCGTCCTGGCGGTCGGCGCACCGGGGACCGATGTCGGCGGTCAGCAGGACGCCGGAGTGGTTCATCGATTCCTCGTGACGTCGACCGGCTACACGCGGATCGACTCGCTGACCCAGGCCACTCCGGGGGTGGCTGACGAACCGGAGGACGGGGACTACTTCGGCGACGTCGTACGCCTGGTCAACACGCGACCGGGCGACGTCTCCACCGCGCAGACGGTCCAGCTGGCCGTCGGGGCGCCGGGCGAAGACCTCGACGGTACGGCGGACGCCGGAACGGTGAGCGTCATCGCCGGCGCCACCACGCCGGTCGTGCCCACGAATCTCACGGTTGCCCGGCGTGACGGCTCGTTGCCCAAGTCACCCGGAACCCAGGAACTGCTCGGCGCCTATCTGGGTGTCTCGCGCACCAACCTTTACGTGAGCAGCCCGTACCGGGACGGGGGCACCGTCTTCGCGATCCCGTGGGCCGGCCTGGCGGAGCAGCAGGCCGGTCCGGCCCGAACGATCTCGGCGGGCACCGCGGGGTTCCCCGCCGGGGTCTCCTTCGGGGCGGCGATCGGCTGATGTACCCGCGATCCGTTAAGGGCAGGCAGGCGAAGACACAGAAGGGCGGACCGGTGGTCTCAGGCAGCGGCAGGGCGCGACTCGCGTCGTCGGCCGGACTCGCGGCCCTCCTCGTGGCGGGTCTGGGCTGGGTGCCGTCCACCCGGCAGGATTTCTCCGCCGCGCCGGCGCCGGCCATGGAACCGGCCGCCGACACCCGGCCGATGCGGCAGCAGGAGGACGACGCGGCCGAGCTCGCCACCCGCACCGGGCAGCGGGTCGAGGTGGGCGGCCTGCGAGACGAGAGCCGGACGGTCTACGCGGAACCGGACGGCACGATGCTGGCCGTCGAACACATCCAGCCGGTACGCGTGGTCCGCGACGGGAAGTGGACGCCCGTCGACCCCAGGCTGGCCGAGGCGCCCGACGGCTCCTTGGGACCACGGGCGGCGACCTTCGGACTGCGGCTCTCCGGCGGCGGCCCCGGTCCGCTGCTCACCGCCGAACGGGCCGGGCGGAGCTTCAGCCTGGACTGGACAGGGGATCTCCCGGCGCCTACGTACGACGGCTCCCAGGCCAAGTACGAGAATGTGCTTCCCGGTGTGGACCTGATCGTCAACGTCAGCCCCGACTCGTTCTCCCATGTGCTGGTCATCAAGGACGCCGTGGCGGCCGACAACCCGCGGTTGCGGGAGATCTCGTTCGGTCTGACGGCGACCGACCTCGAGCTCCGGGAGACCGCGGAGGGCGGCATCGATGCGGTCGACGGCGCTGGTGGCGTCGTCTTCGAGGCGGCCCAGCCGCTGATGTGGGACTCCGGCGGCCAGCCGGTCACGACGAGCCGGCAGGCCCGGGCCCACCGGGCGGGTGCGGATTCCGCTGATCCGGAGCGTGCGCCGACGGACGCGTCGGCCAAGGCCCCGCTCGACGTGAGACTGTCTGCCGGAAGCATCACCCTCGTGCCGGATCAGACGATGCTGACCAGCCCGAGCACCCGTTGGCCGGTGTACGTGGACCCGATCTACAAGACCTCCAAGCGTTCCGCGTACGCCATGGTGGCGAAGGGCTATCCGAACGAGTCGTACTGGTCGTTCAACAAGAAGGACACCGAGGGGGTCGGCAAGTGCCCGGTCTCCTCGGGTACGTGCAACGGCACCGGCGTCAAGCAGCTGTTCTACACCGTGCCGACGCCGTACCTGGGCAAGAATGTCATCGAGGCGAACTTCGCCGTCACCATGACGCACGCCTGGAGCAATTCCCCGCGGGCGCTGGAGATCTTCAAGGCCGACGCCGGCATCAGCAAGTCGACCACCTGAAGCAACAAGCCGGGATCCGCGGGCGTCCTGGACACCGTCTCGCCCACGGGCACCCGTGACACCTGCGCCGACGGCCAGCAGAACGTCCGCTTCGACGTCAAGAAGGCGTTTCCCGCCGCGTACACGGGCAAGAGCTTGACCTTCGGGCTCCGCGCCGGTGACGAGGGCGACGAGACCGCTTGGAAGCGCTTCTGCGGCAACGGCCAGCTCGAGACCAAGTACAACCAGGCGCCCAATGTGCCCTCCACCGCGAAGTTGACCTCGTCGCCCGGCGGCAAGTGCCGCGGCGGCAGTACTCGGCCCGTGGTGCCGGAGGCGCCGACGTTCTACATGTACGTATCCGATCCGGACCACTCCTCGGAGCACAAGCAGGAGGTCCTGGCGGAGGTGCGCTTCACCTGGCGCACCGCGTCGGGCAGCACCTCGACCAAGACGGTCCGGACCGCGGCCAAGGCGGGGGACGGCAAGACGAGGCTCCAGACCACGCCGACCGGATTGCCGCAGAACACCGTGATCAGCTGGCAGGTGCGCGCCCAGGACCAGGACGAGTGGTACAGCGACTGGAGTTCACCGGCGTGCGAATACGTGCTGGACACGAAGGCGCCACCTGCGGCGGATGTCGACTCCGCCGAGTTCCTGCCGCTCGAGAAGGGCGAGACGACGGGAGCATGCGCCGAGGACGACAAGATCCGGGAGTACGCCGGGCTCTATTCGACCTTCACCTTCGACAGTTCCGGCACCGACACGACCAGGTACCGCTACGGCCTCGACGAGGATCCGGTGCATGAACTAATTCCGCGTAAGGCTGACGGCTCGGTCAACCCGGGCGGCCCCGTCACGGTCCGGCTCATGCCCGACGTCGCGGGCGAACACGTGGTCAACGTGGTGGCTTACGATGCCGCCGGGAACAACACCGAGAGCAACTGTCGCTTCACTGTCGCGACTCGCAAGGGCGCGGGGGAATGGCTCCTCAGCGAGCCCGCGGGTGCCACGCAGGCCGCCGACACCGGTGGCAATCATCCGCTGGACATCCGCCCGGGAGTGACCTTGGGCGTGCCCGGTCCGGGCTGCGCGGCGGCGCTGGGCGAGTGCACCCGGGATCGGGCCGCTCGCTTCGCCGGCGCGCCCGAGGCCTATCTGACCTCGCGAACCACTGCCCTGGTGGATACCAGCAACTCGTTCGCGGTCGCCGCGTGGGTCCGCCTCACCGAGGCCGGCCAGGATCGGACGGCGGTCAGTCAGGACGGGACCGGGGAGTACGGCTTCATGCTCGGCTACGACTCGAGCACCAAACGCTGGCTCTTCGAGGTTCCCGTCAACGACGTCAACACGCTCGGCCTGTGGACCTCGCGCAGCGACACGGAGGCGCGGCTGGGGGAGTGGACACACCTGGTCGGCGTCTTCGACGAGGAGACGCACAGCCTGCAGCTGATCGTCAACGGCGTCGGGCAGAAACCCGTCCAGAATCGGACGCCGTGGAAGTCGCGGGGTGCCGTGCAGATCGGGCGCCTGATCGACAAGGGCGGCTACCGCGACCCGTGGATCGGCGACCTTTCCGACGTGTCCGTGTACGACCGCGTCATGCCACCCCGCGAGGCCGCGATGCTGGCGAAGTTGAGGCCGGTCCGTCTCGGCTACTGGCCGCTCACCGCGGCGCCGAGCAACCGTAGCGCCGAGTTCGACGGCAACACCGCCCGCGACCTGATCCTGGAGGGCGGCGCCCGGATCAACGCGCCGGACCTCGAGGCGGATCCGTTCGCCGATGCCGCGCTCGTCGGTGCGGGGGAACTGGTCCTCGACGGCGTGGACGACCGGGCCCGTACGAATGCGCCGGTCGTGCCGATGAGCGGCAGCTTCACCGTGTCCGCGCGGGTCCGGCTGGCGACATCCGGCTGCGGTACCGACATGTCGGTGATCTCTCAGGCCGCCTCCAAAACGAGCGGCTTCCGGATCCGCTGCTCCGCCCAGGACCAATGGGAACTGGTCGTGCCGCACGTCGACGTCCCCGCGCCGGCGAGCGGTGAGACCACCACCGTGGTGGAGACATCCCGATATCCGGACGATTCCCAGGACGGCCAGCATCTCGCGCTCGTCTACAACGCCTTCACCAAGGAGCTGTGGTTCTACGTCGACGGCCGGCTCGCGCAGGTCGAACCGGCTCAGCCCGCGACGGTGGTGAACGCGGGCGGAGCCCTGCAGATCGGGCGTGCGCTGGTCGGCGGGGCTTACGGCGAATACTTCGCCGGCACGATCGACGACGTACGGGTGTACTCCGGCATCGCCGACCCGGCGACCGTCGCGCTCATGGCGCAACGCCAGGAACAGCCGCAGCTGTGACCCTCCGGCCCTACGATTCCCCGTCCGTTGCTGCCCCAGGAGTGGCGATGTCATCCGGTTCGCGCGCCCGCCTTCGCGGTGCGATCGGCTTCCTCACCGCGGTCGTCGTCGCCTCGACGTTCCTCCAGGTCGACCCGCCGGCGGCGGTGGCGACGCCGGTTCCCTTGCCGGAACCGTCCGCCGGCCACGTGGCGCCGGCGCGGCCCGCGCCGGCCGGAGTCAAGGACCTGCCGGACCACGCCCTCGCGATGGCGCGTAAGGCACCTGCCGCGGTGGCGTGGCCCGCCGCGGGCACACGCGCCATCACGGTAGGTGCGGTTGGTGCCTCCCAGCGGACGACGCCGGTGACGGCGCAGCTGCGCACGTACGATCGGCAGACGTCCGTACGGGCCAAGGTCGACGGCCCGGTCATGCGCGTGACCCCGGCCGGCGCGGGCACGGTCAAGCTCACCGTCGACTACGCCTCGTACGCGCACGCGGGTGGCGGTGACTTCGGCGCCCGCCTGATCCTGGTCAGCCTGCCGGAGTGCGCGCTCACCACTCCGGAAGTCCAGGCGTGCGCGCCTCGGCCGTTGACCACGGTCAACGACCGGAGCACCCGGAAGCTCACGGCCGACGTTCCCGCGGCTGCCGCCGGTTCCCTGGTCGCCGTCACCGCGACCGAGGGGTCCTCACAGGGCAACTACAGCGCCACCAGTCTCGCGCCCTCGTCGCAGTGGAGCGTGGCACCGTCGTCCGGCGGTTTCTCCTGGTCCTACCCGCTGCGCGTACCCCCGGTCCCCGGTGGGTTCGGTCCGGGGGTGAGTTTCGGCTACAGCTCTCAGGCCATCGACGGGCGCACCGCCACGACGAACAATCAGGGCTCGTGGATCGGTGAGGGCTTCGGCTATGAGCCCGGCTATGTCGAGCGCCGGTACAAGCAGTGCTCGGACGACGGGCACAAGACGGTCGGCGACCTGTGCTGGGCGTACGACAACGCGGTTCTGTCCCTCAACGGCAGCTCCAGCGAGCTGGTGCGGACCGGCAACACCTGGCGGCTGGCGAACGACGACGGATCGAAGATCGAGAAGCTGTCCGGTGCCACGAACGGTGACGAGGGTGCGGATGCGGGCAAGGGCGAGCACTGGAAACTCACCACGACCGACGGCTCGCAGTACTTCTTCGGGCTGAACCGGCTCAGCGGCTGGAGTGACGGCAAGGCGGAGACGAAGTCCGTCTGGACCGCGCCCGTCTTCGGCGACGACGCGGCGAATGCCGACGACAAGTCCGACCCGGACAACGCGAACGAGGCCGCGCCCAAGGAACCCTGCTACAACGCGACCTTCGAGAATGCGTACTGCCAGCAGGCTTGGCGCTGGAATCTCGACTATGCCGTCGACCGCAACGGCAATGCGATGGCGTATTTCTACGAGCCCGAGAAGAACGCCTACGCCCGGACCCGCAAGGTCGACGTCAACGGCGCCGCCTACGATCGTGGCGGCTACCTCAAGCGCATCGAGTACGGCCTTCGCTCCACCAGCCTCTACACGACTCCCGCCGCGGCCAAGGTCGAGTTCGAGGTCGCCGAGCGGTGCATCCAGACGGTGGCGGCGTGTCAGTCGAACAACCTCACCAAGGACACCCAGAGCGCGTGGCCGGACGTGCCCTTCGACCGGATCTGCGCGACCGGCACGAAGTGCAAGTCGGACCAGGTGTCGCCGACGTTCTTCACTCGTAAGCGCCTCAAGTCGGTGACCACTTACATCCGTACGGGCGCCAGTACCTATACCGACGTCGACAAGTACACCCTGGACCACATATTCCCCGACAACGGCGATGGCAGCCGCCTGCTCTGGTTGCACACCATCACCCAGGACGGTGTGTACGGGGACAAGTCGGCATCCGCTCCGGCCGTACGGCTCGACGTGAAGCAGTTGCCGAACCGCATCCGCCGCGACGGCGACATGCTGGGCGAGATGGTCCGTCCCCGGCTCGGCACGGTCTACACCGATTCGGGTTCTCAGATCGACATCCAGTACGCGGAACCCGACTGCACCAAGGACAACCTGCCGGCCGAGGGCAGGAGCACCCGGCGGTGCTTCCCGGTGAAATGGCACGGTCCGGGCGTGGAGGACGTCGTCACCGACTGGTTCCACAAATACGTCGTCGCCGCGGTCCGCGAGACCGACATGACCGACGTGGAACCCGGCACGAAGCTGCCGCCGGACATGGTGACCTTCTACCGGTACGAGGGTGACGCCGCGTGGCGGCACGCGGAACCCGACGGACTGGGGGAGAGCAAGTACGACACGTGGGGCGACTGGCGCGGATATGCGAAGGTTCTGGTCAGCAAGGGCGACGACAACGCCGTGCGCACCCGGACCCGCCACTTCTATCTACGGGGAATGGACGGGGACAAGAACCCGGACGGCGGCACTCGCTCTGTCACGCTGACGGACTCGGTGGGCACCGTGCACACCGACTCCAAGGAACTCCTCGGCTTCGAGTTCGAGACCCAGGTGCTCGACGCCGACGAGAAGGTCATCAGCAAGTCGGTCAACTCACCGTGGCGTAAGCAGACCGCTTCCCAGAAGCGCTCCTTCGGCACCCGGCAGGCCTCAATCGTGCGGCCCGGGTCGAAACGTGGTTTCACCGCCCTGGAATCGGGTGGCTGGCGGGAGACGAAGACCGTCACGACGTACGACGGCAGCGCGTCGTATCCGGTCGGACGGGTGACGCAGGTCGAGGACCAGGGTGACGTCAGCGTCGCCGACGACGACCGGTGTTCCCGGACCACCTATGCCGACAACCCCGACCGCAATATCCGGACCCTGGTCGCCCGGGTGGAGACGGTCGCCGTCAATTGCTCCGCCACGCCCAACCGCGCGAAGCAGGTTATCGGCGACACCCTTTCCTACTACGACGACAAGGCGCTCGGTGCCGCGCCGACCACCGGCCTGGTCACCAGAACCGAGCGGCTGAACAAGCACGACGGCACGAAGGCGACCTACGAGAAGGTCAACGAGGGCGGCTACGACACGTACGGCCGGCCGACCTGGACCCGCGACGCCAAGAATGCCGAATCGCGGATCGCGTACGTCGAGACCAACGGGCTGACCACGAAGAAGACCGAGTACAGCCCGAAGATCGCAGTAGGGGCCCAGACCCCGGCCGAGTTCTCCGCCGTGACCGAGTACAACCCGGCTTGGGGCCTGCCGGCACGTCAGTCCGACTGGAACGGGAAGAACACCAGTTTCGCGTACGACCCGATCGGTCGCCTGGAAAAGGTCTGGTTGCCGAACCGTTCCCCGAACGGCGACCCCAGCGTCAAATACACGTACCGGACGGAGCCCGGTAAGCCGATCGCGATCAAGACGGAGAAGGCCGGCAACTCGGCCGGCGTGTGGACCACGCAATGGCAGATCTTCGACGGCTTCCTGCGCCCCCGTCAGATTCAGGGGCCCGGTCCGCACGGGCGGCTCGTCGCTGACACCTGGTACACCTCGACCGGGCAGGTCGACCGGGTGAGCGAGGAGTACGCGGCCCAGGGCGTGCCGACCTACGAACTCCTGCCGACCCTGAACGTCGACACCGAACTGCAGACCGGCTATCTCTACGATGCCGCGGACCGGGTCACCGACACGATCACCTTCGTCGCCGGCCAGGAGAAATGGCGCTCCCGCACCTACTACGGCGGCGACCGTACCCACGTGCAGCCGCCCCAGGGCGGCGTCGCGACCACCGTCCTCTCCGACGCGCGCGGCAACGAGACGGAACGCTGGTACTACAAGGACAGCACGCCGGGGCCCGCCGGGCATGCTGTGGGCGCCCATGACACCACCCGGTACACCTACACCGCCGCCGGGCAGCTGGCGACCGTGACCGATCCGGACCGCAACGTCTGGAAGTACACGTACGACCAGGTCGGCAACAAGACGAGTGCGGAGGACCCGGACAGCGGGACGACGCTCTTCGGCTACGACGAGGCCGGCCGGCTGATCCGCACCGAGGACGCCCGTCACCGCGTCGTGGAGACCGACTACGACCTCCTCGGACGGGTCACCGGCACGTTCGAGGTCACCGCACAGGGCCGGGTGCAGCTGACCGACCAGGACTGGGACGAGAAGGCCAGAGGTCAGCTCTTCAAGTCCGCCCGATTCGTCAACGGCAAGCAGTACGCCGCGGCGGTCATGTCGCTGGACGACTTCTACCGCCCCCTCGAAACCCGTTACGTCATTCCCGACGACGCTGGCGAGGCGCTGAAGGGCACCTACCAGTTCTTCTCCAGCTACAACCTGGACGGGACCCAGCAGGGCTACACCCTGCCGACGACGAAGGCCGGCGCCGGCGAGGCCGTGGTGTTCGGCTACGACGAGTTCCAGCGGGTCAAGACCGTCACCGGCACCCTGAGCCCGCTGGTGACGGACGTGAAGTACACCGACACGGGCGAGGTCACCCGCGCCGAGCTCAATGCGGGCAAGCGCAGCACGTACGTGTCCATGACGTACGAACGAGGCACCAACCGTCTGGCGACCCGGTCGCTGTCGCGGGAAGCCATGACGTCACCCAGCAACCCCCAGCCGGACAGGCCCGCGAACGACATCAACCAGAGCTTCAATTACGACCACGCCGGCAACGTCCTCTGGGCCCGGAACACCCCGGCGACCGGCGAGAACGACACCCAGTGCTTCACGTACGACCACCTGAACCGGATGACGGACGCGTACTCCACGGGCAACGGCGGCGACACCCCGTGCCGGGACAGCGCGGTCGGCGGGGTGGCGCCGTACCACCACTCGTACACGTACGATGCGACCGGGAACCGTCTCACCGAGACAATCCACGCCGTGCCCGGAACGGACGGCTCGGAACGCACGTACGCCTACCCGGACGGTGGCCGGCAACGCCCTCACGGCGTCACCGCCATCACGGAGCAGGCCGAGAACGGCGCCCAGAAGCTCTACCAGTTCGGCTACGACGAGTCCGGCAACACGAACAAGCGCAGCGTCGCCGGTGAGGACCAGATCCTCGACTGGGACGCCGAGGGCAAGCTCGCCTCGGTGACCAACGCGGACGGCGCCAAGACCACGTTCGTCTACTCGCCGAGCGGCGACCGGCTGGTCCGCAAGGAACCCAAGGCCACGACCGTCTATCTGCCCGGCCTGGAACTGCGGCTGGACACCACCACCAGCGTGGTCTCCGACACCCGCTACCACGCGCTGCCCGGCGGAGTGGTCGCGGTCAAGACGGCGGCGGGCCTCCAATGGCAGATCGCCGACCGCAACGGTACGGGCGAAGCCGCGGTGGACGCCCAGACGGACGCCATCGCGATCCGCCGCTCCACCCCGTTCGGAGCCGACCGCGGCACGCAGCCCACGGCTGCCCAATGGGCGGGCGAGAAGGGTTACGTCGGCGGCACCAAGGACACCACCACCGGGCTGACGCATCTGGGCGCCCGCGAATACGACCCGCTCACCGGCAAATTCATCTCGGTGGACCCGCTCATCGACCTGAGCGACCCCCAGCAGATGAACGGGTACGCCTACTCGAACAACAGCCCGATCACGTACAGCGACCCCGGCGGCCTGAAAGCCTGCGCCGACGACCGCTGCGGCCCCGGCGCCGACTACGAAGACCTCAACGGCGACTACGTCGACGTGGAAGGCGACAACGACGGCTGCGTCGGCGACTGCATGACCTCCGGGGACAACGGCGGCAGCAGCGGAAGCGACAGCGAGCCCGCAGAGGTCAAGGCGGCCAAGAGCAAAGCGCAAGCCGCCAAACAGAAGCTGATCGCGGTAGCCAAGCAACTCGGCAAGCTCCTCATGGACGAGCTGGGCATCACGGACGCGATCGACTGCTTCACCAAGGGCGACGTCGGCGGCTGCGTCAACACCCTCCTCAACATCGCCGCAACCGCTCTCGGCGGCGCGGTGGGCAAGCTGGCGATGCGCTACGCGGCCAGGTGGGACAAGCTGCTCAAGCTGGTGAAGACGGGATGGGACCTCGTCGGCCGGCTGAAGGGAGCCATCGGCGACTTCTTCGCAAGCCGCAAGGCCCTCGACGCCGCCGAGTCGGCCGCCACCAGCTGCGTGCGTCACAGCTTCAAGGCAGGAACGCTGGTCCTCCTCACCGATGGATCATTCAAGAGAATCGAAGAGATCGACGTCGGTGACGAGGTAGTAGCCACAGACCCGGAAACCGGCACGACGCGGTCGGAAGAGGTAACCGAGACCCACGTCAACCTCGACCGGGAACTCGCCGATGTGACGGTGTCGGTGAACGGCGACGACATCGTCCTCGAGACGACGACACACCACCCGTTCTGGGATGCAGGTCGTCGGCAGTGGATTCCCGCTGGAGAGCTGGAGCCGGAGACCGAACTGCTGTCGACCTCCGGCGATCGGGTCACGGTCTCCGACCGGAACAACTACGCCGGCGAACGAACGATGTACGACCTCACCGTCAACGACATCCACACGTACTATGTGCTCGCCGGCAACACACCAGTCCTCGTACACAACTGCGGAGACCTTCCCGAGGGATATAGTTCATCTCCAGGATTGCGGGGCGATCCCTACCATCCGGATGAAGTAGCGAAGCGCAGCAGGGACAGTTGGGACCTGTACGGCCCGTCAATACAAGACAGGGCGGCAGCGTTGGGATACAAATCTAGAATTCCCGCGCAGCGTGCACCTTTCAACTCCCATGGGCAGGTTGTCTTTTCGGACGGGAAGAACTACATCACGCCGGATGTCGACGGGCACAACGTCTCGGATGGCTGGAAGATGTTCAACCGTAGAGGCCAACGGATCGGAACATATGATGCAGACCTCAACTACCTCAAAGAATGACGATTTCGCCATCCAGGTTGTCGGAAGGCCCTCGTCGCCCGTATTAGCTCCATCTGATGAGGCAACTGGTCTGATCAGGGTCGGAGGCTTCCTGGAGACCTTCCCGATGGCCTTGGGTTATTGGAGTGTTGATGAGTATGTTGCGAGTTGGAAGCGGGCACTAGATTTCTTGGAGGATTCCGAGGATGCGGTGGCATGTCTCGTTGCATCTATGGTCGATCCGCGAGAAGGGAATTTCGTCAACTGCTGGCCGCTCTATAGGAGAGGCGAAGCCGTTCTCGTGCAGAATGCCATCATCTTTCTTCGGGAGTTGAGTACGACCTTCGATCCGGACAGGCCGTGGCTTTCCGTTGAACCCCATTCCTCCGTGGACGAGGATGGGAATCGCATTTCTGAATGGTCAGTAGATTTGTCTGAGGTGCTGAGTTTCCGTGAAACTGGCCTTTACATGGCCGACCGAAACGGTGGTGACGGTACGTAGCGTCGAGGCCCCGAAGTGTGCCGGCCGTCGTCGCAGTGCGCATGCGTTGCGGTCAGGATTGCCGTCAAGCGGCGCCCCTCATCGCCGGACGTCGATATTCCTGCTGTGATGTGTGGGATTGCGGTGGGCAATCTGCGATCCCGTGGTCACTCGCTGTTACCGGTCGTGCGTGCGGGGCCGTAGGCCCGCGCGTGCATAGGCGCGGTCCGGTCACCGGCCGGGCTGCCTGTACAACCTTTGGATTCCGAGTTGATCCAGTCGATCACTGGCAGATGCTTTGCTGGGACGCGAGTGCTTCGCCGGGCTTGTCGGTTGTCAGGTAGTCGACGCCGAAGGCTGTGACCTTGGCCCAGTTCTCGGGGGTGTCCAGGGACGGGTTGTCGGTTGTCCAGGTTGATACGCCGATGCCGTACTGGTGGTAGTAGTTGACGTAGTCGGCCGAGCGGACCTCGCCCACCGGGACCGTGTAGACCTTTGCGCCCAGGGCTTGCAGGGACTCTGCCGTGCGCATGAAGCCTGCTGGGGGGCGTTCGAGCAGGTAGTACGTGAAGTTCGGGTACCAGCCGCGCATGGCTTTCAGGCCGTCGGCGCTGTTGGCCATCCAGATGATCTGGGTGCGCATCTGGAGCTCTGCGCGGTCGAGGTAGGAGACGAAGAGGTCGGCTTGCTCCTTCGTCGGGGTGACCTTTACGTCGAGGAGGAGCTTGACCTTGGCCTTCTTCGCCGCGTAGAGGAAGTCGTAAGCGTATGGGGGGCGGACCTTCGGGGTGCCGTCCGCGTTGAAGCCGCCGTAGCGGGGGTCGGTCTTCCAGGGCGCGTAGTCGGCGGCGCTGAGTTTCTGCAGGTCCGGCAGCCAGAGGTCCTGGACGCGGCCGGTGCCGTTGGTGGTGATGGAGACGTCCTCGTCGTGGAAGGCGAAGGCGAAGTTGCTCTTGTTCCAGCGGATGTCGATCTCGACGATCGGGGCGCCCTGGCTCGCCATCAGGTTCAGGCCGGGGACGGTGTTCTCCGGCGCCGACCGCCCGCCGGCCTTGTGCCCGACCACCGTGGGGCACGCAGCCGCCGGGGCCGCCGCAGCCGCCGGGGCCGCCGCAGCCGCCGGGGCCGCCGCGGCAACCGGGGCTACCGCTGTGACCGGGGCCGCCGCGGTGACCCCGGCCGGCGCGGTGGCGGGGTGAGGTGCGGCGGCGGCCTGGGTGGCTGGAGCCAGGGCCACGGAGGCGATCAGGGATGCGGTGAGCAGGGTGGAGCGCGGAGGCATTGTGGCTCCTGGGCCGTAGGTCGGGATGGCCGGCCTGCGGCCGGGCGACGGCTGAGCGACATCGACGCCAGCTGATGATAGAGCGTCGTCCACTGTCAACGGTCGCCCCTGTGGATCACCTGTGGACAACCGGGAGGAGGACCTCCTCGCACCACTGGCGGAACGTTGTCGGGGTGCTGTTGTCCGGCGTACGGATGGCGGCGTTGTCCAGGCCTTTGTTCTTGGCGCGCATCATGTCCAGCATTCCCTGGGCCACCGACTCCGACATGCCCTGCGCCACGAGCAGGGCCTTGTAGTCGGCGTCCGGGGTCCGTCGGTAGTGGACCCGGCGGTGCAGGAGCTCGGACAGGATCTGGGCCATCTCGTCGAAGGACAGGTCCTCCGGGCCCAGGACGGGCACCTCGCCGCTGCCGGTCCACGAGCTGTCTCGGAGCAGGCGTACGGCGACCGTGGCGATGTCGCGGGTTGCGCAGGTGGGGAGTTTGCGGTTGCCGGCGATCGGCTGCGCGAAGAAGCCCTGCGTTCTGATCAGGTCCGCCTGCCACAGCAGGTTGTCCATGAACGAGGGCATGGTCAGGGCCCGGTACGGGACGCCCGTCGCCGCGAGGAGGTCGTCCATGGCCAGGGATGCCGTGACGTGGCCGGCATGGGCGGCTTGGGGGGTGCCGCGGCCGAGGGCGGAGATGCCGACGACGCGGCCGACGGGGTGGGCGGTGAGGGCCGCGGCGGCCGGGCGGGTGAAGTCGACGTAGTACGAGGCGAGGGACGGGGCCTGCGCGTCCGGTGGGACCAGCCAGAACACCGCGTCCGCGTCGGCGAAGGCCTGGGCGAGGACGGCCGGGTCGTTGTGCGTACCGATGACGGATCGGACCTGGTCGCGGATCTCGGCGGGCAGGCGGGCGGGGTCGCGGACGATCACGCGGACCGGCTCGCCGGCGTCGAGGAGCTGGTGGACGACCTGGCGGCCGATGGTTCCCGTGGGGGTGGTGACGACGATCATGGCTCGAGTCAACGCCGGGGCGCTCCGAACCTGAAGGACCGATCCGATCCCGATTGATACCGTACGGATATGAGCGACCTCGAAGTCCGCCAGCTGCGCTACTTCGTGGCGGTGGCCGAGGAACTGCACTTCGGCCGGGCGGCGGAGCGGCTGGGAATGGCGCAGCCGCCGCTGTCCCGGGCTATCCGGGAGATGGAACGGCACCTGGGCGTCCAGCTGTTCGTCCGCACCACGCGGCGGGTGGCGCTGACCCCGGCCGGGGAGGTTCTGCTGCGCGACGCCCGCACGGCCCTGGACGCGGTCACCGCCGCCGCCCGCCGCGCCCGGAACGCCGGCCGGACGGCTCCCGGCCTGCGCGTGGCGCTGAAGGCCGACTACGACGCCGGGATGCTGCCGGAGATCATCGAGACCTACCGGCGTGACGAGGCGTCCCTGCCGGTGGAGGTGCTGCTCGGCAGCCGCGGCGACCAGATCCCGGCGCTGCGGGACGGCCGCGCCGACGTCGCGATGCTGCCGGAACCGTTCGACGACCGCGGCCTCGACACCGAGGCCCTCCTCACCGAACCCCGCCGGGTGGCGCTGGCGGCGGCCGACCCGCTGGCCGCCCGTTCGGCGCTGCGGCTCGCCGACCTGGCGGGCTGGACGCTGCCCGGCGGCTCACCCGCCGACCGCGGCCCGGCGCCGGAACGCGAGCCCCCGGCCGACGCCCCCCGCTACGACCTGGCGCAACTGTTCAACCTGGTCGAGCTGGGCCGGCTGGTGTGGTTCCTGCCCGCGTCGCTCGCCCGCCGGCACCCGCGGCCCGGCATCGCGTACCGGAAGGTCGAGGATCTGGGGCCGTCGACCCTCCTCCTGGCCTGGCCGCAGGACGCCCGATCCCCGGCCGTGGCCGCCTTCGTCCGGGCGGCATTGGAGGTCGCCGCCCGAAACCCCGTCCTCACCGAGGAGGAAGCAGCTTCTCCGGTGCGATGGTGACGTCCACCGGGTCGGTCAGGTGCAGGAGGTCGCCCACCTTCGTGACCGACCGCTCGACGTAGTGCCTGCCCTCGAGCCGGTACAGGTGCAGCGCGCCCGTCTCCTGCTCCACGATGAGATACCAGGGAATCCCGGCCTCGGCGTAATAGTGCATCTTGAGAATCTTGTCCGCGGATGCGTTCGACGGGGACACGATTTCGCAGACGAGCAAGACCTGCTCGGCGTCGACAGCCTGCTCGTCGAAGTCGATATCCGACGTGATCACTACATCGGGGATCGGAATGCGTCCCGGTTTGAGCCGCACGTTGATTGCTTCCACCACGTGCAGGCGCTCTGGCGTAGCGCCGGCTTCGAGCGCGTTCGCGAGCCGTCGCGAGATGTGTTGATGGCGCGGCGTGGGCGCGGGGGTCACGTGCAAGCTCCAGTCGAAGAGTTCGACGCGGTCTGTCGCCTCTTCGAGCGCGAAGAACTCCTCCTCGCTCAGCGGCCCGCCGTCAGGGAAGAAGGCAGACGTCGTCATGGCGGGATTCTCCCACGTGGGGTCAGATATTGAGGCCGGTCACGCGGACGAGTTGCATGACCGATTGTTCGACGTAGCCCTGGGCCGTGAGCATGTGGCTGTGCAGGAGGCCGCGGTCCGGTTCCGCGACCAGGTAGCAGGGGATGCGGGCCTGGGCGTACGCGTGCATCTTGAGGGTCCAGTCCACCGTTGCGCTCGCCGCCGACGTGATTTCGCAGACCAGGCGGACCGAGGGGGCCTCGACCAGGGGGATGTCCGGGTCGATGGTGCCCGCGATGATCAGGTCCGGTACGGCGATGCGGCCCGGGCCGAGGCGGACCGGGACGCCGGTGACGACGTTGAGGTCCGTTCTGCCCGCGCGGAGGGCGTTGGCCAGCGAGTTCAGGATCATCTGGTGGCGTGGGGTGTCCCGGGGGCAGGTCAGGACGTTGCCGTCCCACAGCTCGGAGATGGCCGAGGTCTCGCCGAGCTGAAGGTAGTCGACCTCGGTCGTCGGCAGGGCTTCCATGGGCAGGCTGCGGCCGATCAGGGCTGACGTCATGCACACTCCCGGGTCAGGAATCGCAGTTCTTCGGACAGGCCCCCGGTGGGGGAGATCAGCAGCGGCGCCTGTCCCAGCGCCGCGGCGTGGTGGTCGTAGATCTCGGCGTTGTCGGTGCGGTTGCCGAGGTAGCGCTCGGCGTACGCGGGCGGCAGTTCGGTCCAGTCGGTGACCGGGTCGATCGCCACGCCGCAGCGGAACAGGTCGGGGCGGCGCTGCACCGCGAGCATCGCCAGCCAGCCGCCGAGGCCGGTGCCGCGCGCCGCCACCCGGCCCAGTTCCAGGTCGGGGTGCTTGCCGGTGAGCGCGTGCAGGGCGTCGATCTGGTCGGTGAGGGCCACGTCGGCGAGGCGCCGGTGCACCACCTTCTCGAAGCAGGGCGTGACTCCGGGCGTACCCCTGGTGTCGACGCTGACCACGATGAAGCCGGCGTCGGCCCACCACTGCCGTTCCTGCCACCGGGCCGGGTCGAGGACGACCTGCTGGTGGCCGGGGCCGGCGCCGAGCTCGACCAGGACCGGCAGGCGCGAGCCGGTGACGTGGCCGCTCGGGTAGAGCACGGCCGCCGGCAGCCGGCGGTCGGTGACCCGGGCCAGGACCGGCTGCGGAGCGTACGGGAGGGGTGCCGCGTCCGTGGGCAGCGGCCGGGTCGCCGCGCCCCGCCGCACCACGTCGTCGATGACCAGGACGTCGCCGCCCGCCTCGGCGTGGTGCCAGCCGGGCCGGTCGGTGAGCCGGCGGGCCTTCGCGCCGCCCCCGCCGAGGGCCGTACGCACGGCGTACACGTGCTGTTCCGCCGGCTCCCCGTCGGTGCCCTCGACGATGAGTTCCTGGGTGCCGCCGAGCATGCCCACGACCCGGCGTACGTACAGCTCCGGCGGGGTAAGCAGGCTGCCGTCGGCGAAGAGGCAGCGGGCGTCGAAGCCGTCGTGGGCGAGTTCCCCGCCGACGAGCACGCGGCCGTCGGGCAGCAGCAGGGGCGTGCCGGCCACCGGTTCCACCCAGCGGGCGTCGGCGAGCTCGGCGTGCACCTGCGTCTCGCCCGTCCGCGGGTCGACGGAGAGCACCAGCCCGTGCTGCTGGCTGCGGCGCAGCACGGTCATCAGCGGGTTCCCGGCGGTCCAGCGCACGTCGACGAGGTACGGGTACGTCTCCCGGTCCCAGTGCACGTCGACCCAGCCGCCGTACAGGTCGAGCAGGTGGAGGCTGACCGTGCCGGCGCTGCGTACGGCCAGGATGCGGCTGCCGTCGGGCGACCACCACCAGCCCCGGTCACGCCCGAACTCCGCCGCGGCCGGCTCCGCCACGCCCCACGCCACGCCGCTGCCGGGCTCGCCGGCCAGGAGCTGGTCGTCGCCGTCCGCCCCGATGACCCGCAGCGTGGCGTCGGGGGTCGTGTAGCCGATCGCGCGCCCGGTCGGGTCGGGCCGGGGGCCGTGCACCGGCGCCGCGGCCGCGAGGGTGCTCCCGGAGCAGTGCAGGCGGCCGTCGCGGGCCCAGGCCAGGACGGCGAGGTCGGCCGAGCCGGCGTACGCCTCGACGGGCCCGTCCGCGATCTTCGTCACCGCCCCGGTGGCGACCGTGAGGACCCACAGCGCCGGCGCCGCGTCGTGCGGCCCGGCGGAGCGCAGGAAGGCCACGCGGGCGCCGTCCTCGCCGACCGTCACGGCGTGGGGGGCGCCGAAGCGGAACCGGCCGCTGCGGCCGGCGAGTTCGGGATACTCCACGACGACCAGCATCGCTGATCGGACACCGTCCGCGGGGGGCAAACAGCAGACGCGGGGGCGCGACGGGGCGCGCGTAAAGTGGCGCGGGTGACCGACACCCTGCCCGAACGCCGCCTGATGCTGGTGCACGCCCACCCGGACGACGAGGTCACCGGCACCGGCGCGACCATGGCCCGCTACGTCGCGGAAGGCGCCCAGGTGACCCTCGTCACCTGCACCCTCGGCGAGGAGGGCGAGATCCACGTTCCCGAGCTGGCCCAGCTGGAGGCCCGCCAGGCGGACCAGCTCGGCGGCTGGCGCATCGCCGAGCTGCGGCACGCCTGCGCCGCGCTGGGCGTCACCGACCACCGCTTCCTCGGCGGCGCCGGTCGCTACCGCGACTCCGGCATGATGGGCCTGGAGACCAACAACCACCCGCGGGCCTTCTGGGGTGCCGAGCTCGAGGAAGCGGCGGCGCACTGCCTGGAGATCATGCGGGAGGTACGCCCGCAGGTGCTGATCACGTACGACGAGAACGGCTTCTACGGCCACCCCGACCACATCCAGGCGCACCGGGTCGCCATGCGGGCGGCGGAACTGGCCGAGGCCGAGGGGTTCGGCCCCGAGAAGATCTACTGGACGGCGATGCCGCGCAGCGTGCTCGAGGGCGGCATGGAGGCGTTCCAGGCCCTGGACGACAACCCGTTCGCCGGCGTGGACAACGTCGACGACCTGCCGTTCGGCCACCCCGACGACGAGATCGCGGCCCGGATCGACGGCACCGACTTCTACGAGCAGAAGGTCGCCGCGATGCGCGCGCACGCCACCCAGATCCCCGACAACTCCTGGCTGTACGGCATCGCCGGCGACTTCGGCGGCGAGTTCATGGGCGTCGAGTACTTCACCCTGGCCAAGGGCGAACGCGGCGAGGTGAGCGGCCCGCACAAGTGGGAGAGCGACCTGTTCAGCAACGTGGCCGGGCGATGACGCTGGAAGCCCCGGCCCCCGCGCCGCCCGCCGAGACCCCGAAGCCCCCGCGCCCGGGGCTGGAGCGCCTGATCACCGCCGGCGGCCTGGTGGTGGCCGTGCTGGCGACGATCCTGTCGGCGCTGTTCGAGCTGTTCATGACCCCGCTGCGGATCGGCGGGGTGCCGATCTGCGTGGCGATCGTGCTCGCCGCGGTCGCCAACTACGCCATCTCGTGGTTCGCCGTCACGACGGTCGGCCGGCGGTGGGCGGTGGCGCCGCCCTGGGCCGTGTGGACGATGATCATGTTCTTCGCGGCCGGCTCCCGGACCACCGAGGGCGACTACCTGGTCAGCGGCAAGGACTGGGTCGCGCTGGTGATGATCCTGGTCGGCAGCCTGACCTTCGCCGTGTTCACGTACCGGGCGATCCTGGCGAGGCCGGTCGCCGGCAGGCCATGACGCCGGAGCCCGCGGACCCCGGCCCGCTGGACCGGCGGCGGGTCGTCGTGGTGGGCGTGGTCGCGTCCGTGCTGATCGCGGCGGCGGGGGCGACGGCGTGGGCGTACGGCGGCGACGTGCCGCGCGGCACCCGGGTGCTCGGCGTCGACCTCGGCGGGCTGTCCCGCACCGAGGCGGAGCGGAAGCTGAGGGAGGCGGTCGGGCCGCGCACCGGCGACCCGGTCCGGGTGGAGCTCGGCGACCGGGTGCTGACCGTGCCGCCGGCGGACGTCGGGCTCTCGCTCAACGTCGAGCTCTCCGTGGGCAAGGCCATCCGCGGCAGACCGTCGCTGTTCGGCGAGCGCAACGTCGCGCCGTCGGTCCAGGTCGACGACGCGAGGCTCGATACCGTCCTGCGCGCGGGGTCCGGGCTCGCCTTCGACCCGGCCGTTGCCGCGGCCGAGGTGCGCCGGGCGTGGCTCACCGCGGACACGGCCCATGTCCCTGCCCGTTGAGCCGGTGTGACCGGACGAGCGCGGGGCGCTACGATCCCGAGCCACGAGCCATCGGCGAGGAGCCTTGAGCCGGTCCTGGAGGACGTCATGAAGCAGCGGTGGGTGTCGATCGCGGTCCTGGCCGCGGCGCTGTTCGCGATCAACGTGGTGGCACGGCTGGTCACGCGCATCGGCTTCCCCGACAACGACACGGCGGAGAACTGGGTCTCCGTCGCCATGTTCAGCCTCATCGGCCTGGTGCTGGCCGTGGTCGCGTTCGTCCGGGCCCAGCGGGTCCCGGCCGGCACCTGGCTGCCCGACCTGGCCGCCGCGGCGGTCGGCGGCATGCTGCTGACCGTTCTGGCCGGCCCGTTCGTGAGCGGCGACTACCCGTTCTCCGGCGGCGCGGGCAACTTCTTCTCCCAGATCTGGCTGTACGGCGGCTTCGCGATCGCCGGCACGCTGCTCGGCTACTGGACCGCGACCATGCTGGGGCGCGACTACCGGTCCAAGTCCCTGAAGGCGTTCGCCACCGCGAAGACCGCCAAGCCCCGCCGCGTCGTCCGCCGCTGACGCCTGACCCGGGTCAGCACTCGACGACGGTGACGGCGAGACCGCCCAGCGACGTCTCCTTGTACTTCGTCGACATGTCGCGGCCGGTGTCGCGCATGGTCCGGATCGCCGTGTCGAGGCTGACCCGGTGCACCCCGTCGCCGTTGAGGGCGAGCCGGGCCGCGTTGATGGCCTTGACGCTCGCGATCGCGTTGCGCTCGATGCAGGGCACCTGCACCAGGCCGCCGACCGGGTCGCAGGTCAGGCCGAGGTTGTGCTCCAGGGCGATCTCGGCGGCGTTCTCGACCTGCTCGGGCGTACCCCCGAGCAGTTCGCAGAGCGCGCCCGCCGCCATCGCCGCGGCCGAGCCGACCTCGCCCTGACAGCCGACCTCCGCCCCGGAGATCGAGGCGTTGCCCTTGATGAGGATGCCGATCGCGGCCGCGGTGAGCAGGAAGCGGACCACGTCGTCGGCGTCCGCGCCCGGCACGAAGCGCGCGTGGTAGTGCAGCACCGCGGGGATGATCCCGGCGGCACCGTTGGTGGGGGCGGTCACCACCCGGCCGCCGGCGGCGTTCTCCTCGTTGACGGCGAGGGCGAACAGGTTGACCCAGTCGATGACGTGCAACGGGTCGGTGTCCGTCCGCCCGAGCAGGTCACGCCAGAGCGCGGGGGCCCGGCGGCGCACCCGCAACCCGCCCGGCAGCACGCCCTCCGCGCGCAGGCCACGGGAGACGCACCCGCGCATGACCTCCCAGATGTGCAGCAGGCCGTCCCGTACGTCCGCGGCCGGCCGCCAGGCCTGCTCGTTGGCGAGCATGACCGCCGAGACGGACAGCCCCTCGCGCCGGCAGACCTCCAGCAGCTCGTCGCCGGACGCGAACGGGTGCGGCAGCACCGTCGCGTCCCGGTCGCGGACGCCGCCCTCCTCGACCACGAACCCGCCGCCGACGGAGTAGAAGATCCGCTCGGCGAGCAGCTCCCCGTCGGCGAAGGCCCGGAACCGCATGCCGTTGGGGTGGCCGGGCAGGCTCTTGCGCCGGTTCAGCACCACGTCGGTGTCCGGGTCGAAGGCGATCGGGTGCTTGCCGGCCAGCAGCAGGCGGCCCTCGGCGCGGACGGCGGCGATCCGATCGGGGATCCGGGACGTGTCGACGGTCGCCGGGTCCTCGCCGCAGAGGCCGAGCACGACCGCGGTGTCCGAGTGGTGGCCCCGGCCGGTCGCCCCGAGAGACCCGAACAGCTCGGCTTCCACGCGTACGGTGGCATCGGTGTGGGGAAGTTCGGCCGCGAACCGCCGGGCCGCACGCATCGGGCCGACGGTGTGTGACGACGACGGGCCGATGCCGATCGAGTAGAGGTCGAACGCGCTGATCGCCACGGAAAAAGCTCCCTGTCCCGGGCCGGTCTCTGGGATCTTCACCGCCTCATCGACCTTAACACCCGTTCAGTGCGGCGCCTCCCGCGTCAGATAGGTGTGGTGGGTGCTGAATCCCAGCTTCCGGTAGAGCGCCACCGCGGCCGTGTTCCGCTCCTCGACCTGCAGGTAGGCCCGCGGCGAGCGCTGCTGCACCGCCCACTGGGCGAGCGCCCGCAGGACGTGCGCGCCGAGCCCTTGCCGCCGGGCGGCCGGCGCGGTCTGCAACAGCGACACCCCGAGCCACCGGTCGGGCCCGGTCACCGCGCCCCGGGCCACCGCGAGCAGCTCACCCTGGGCGTCCCGGACATGAGCAAAAACGCTTTCCGGTACGCCGGTGAGAATCCTCCGCGCCGTCGCGGGCAGCGTGCCCTTGTGGTCGGCGACCATCGCGTACCAGTCGTCGGCGGGGGAGTCGGCGAGCTCCACGGTCGGCAGGCCGGCGCGCGACGGCGGGGACTCCAGCAGCGCCGCCACCCGCGCGGTCTGCACCAGCGTGAGCGGGCGCGCCGTCCAGCCCCGCTCGTCCAGCGTCGCGTTGACCGGGGCGGCGAGCGGCATCGGGGTGTTGATCAGGGCCTGCTGGCCGCGGTCGGCGTACCACTGCTCGACCGCGTCGATCGCGGCCTCCAGGGTCCGGTCCGGATCACCGACCGCGAGCGCGGAGTTGGCCCGGCCGGTCCAGTTGCCGGCCGCGCGCAGGATCCACGCGCCGAGCCGGGCCTGCACCGGCGCCGGCCACCCGTCGTTCGCGGCCAGCTCCAGGGCGACCACGTCGGCGGCCGGGGGCCGGCGGGCGGGAGGCACCCGTTTGGCCCGGTGCACGTCCTTGAGGGGCACCCGCAGCGGGCCCTTGGCGGTGGCGAGAGTGAGATCCGTCTCGGTCAACGCGACAAGCTCGCCGAGCGCATCCGTGAATAGCGGCCGATCCCGGGAAACACCTACAATTCGTCGGACTACCACCCGGTGTCCCACATCCTGCCGTCGGAGCACGTCCCACCTCCTCCCGGCGAGATACTAGGCTCTGGCCGTACCGTCGTGCTTCGACGCGGAGTGGCTCCCGCTCGCGAAGTGCTCCCGCTCTCGAAGTGGCAAGGCTCTGGAAGGGAAAGACCCGTGACATACATCATCGCTGAGCCCTGCGTCGATGTGCTCGACAAGGCATGTATCGAGGAATGCCCGGTCGACTGCATCTACGAGGGCAACCGGATGCTCTACATCCACCCGGATGAGTGCGTCGACTGCGGTGCCTGTGAGCCGGTCTGCCCGGTGGAAGCGATCTTCTACGAGGACGACGTCCCGGAGCAGTGGAAGGACTACACGAACGCCAACTACGAGTTCTTCGAGGATCTCGGCTCCCCCGGCGGCGCGTCGAAGGTGGGCAAGATCGAGAAGGACGCGACGTTCGTGGCCGCCCAGCCGCCGCGCGGGGATGCGCACTGACCGTGGTCTCGGCGTCGCTGCCTGACTTTCCCTGGGACCTGCTGGAGCCGGCCAAAGCGGTCGCCGCCGCGCACCCCGACGGCATCGTCGACCTCTCGGTCGGCACGCCGGTCGACCCGGTGCCGGCGTCGATCCGGTCGGCTCTGGCGGACGCCGCCGACGCGCCGGGCTATCCGCTGACCGCGGGGACCCCGGCGCTGCGTGCGGCGATCACGGCCTGGGTCGCCCGGGCCTGCGGCGCTTCCGGTACGCCCGGAGTCCTGCCCACGATCGGCTCCAAGGAACTGGTCGCGTGGCTGCCCACCCTGCTCGGCGTCGGGCGCGGTGACGTCGTCGTCATCCCGCAGGTGTGCTACCCGACGTACGAGGTCGGGGTGAAGCTCGCCGGTGCCGAGGCGGTCCGCAGCGACTCGCTGACCGCGCTCGGCCCCGACCGGCGGATCAGGCTGATCTGGATCAACTCGCCGTCCAACCCGACCGGCCGCGTGCTGCCCGCCGCCCACCTGCGCAAGGTCGTCGCGTGGGCCCGCGAACGCGGCGTCACCGTGGCCAGCGACGAGTGCTACCTGACGCTGGGCTGGGACGAGACCCCGGTCTCCGTCCTCTCCGACGAGGTCTGCGACGGCGACTACACCGGCGTGCTGGCCGTGCACTCGCTCTCCAAGCGCTCCAACCTGGCGGGCTACCGCGCCGGCTTCGTCGCCGGCGATCCGGCCCTGGTGGCCGAGCTGCTCGCGGTCCGCAAGCACGCCGGCATGATCGTGCCGGCGCCGGTGCAGGCCGCGATGATCGCCGCGCTGGAGGACGAGTCCCATGTGGCCGGCCAGCGCGCCCGCTACGAGGCCCGGCGGTCGGCGCTGCGGCAGGCGCTGACGGCGGCGGGCTTCACCATCGAGCACTCCGGGGCCGGGCTCTACCTCTGGGCGACGCGCGGCGAGGAATGCTGGAAGACCGTGGACTGGCTGGCCGAACGCGGCATCCTCGCGGCGCCGGGCGCGTTCTACGGCCCCGCGGCGGCCCAGCACGTGCGGATCGCCCTGACCGCGACCGACGAGCGGGTCTCGGCGGCGGTGGCCCGCCTGGCGGACTCCTCGAGCCGCTAGGACCGCCCAGATCCCCCTCTTCTCCTTCCCCTTTTCCCCTTCCTCGCGCCTTTCCCTTCCCCTGGCGAACCCGGACGGGGTATCGAAGCGTCGCAGGTAATCGCTACCCTCGATGGCGTTGCTGTGACGGCATAGCTGGACGGGGAGGCTGTCGTGGGCGAGCCAGGTATCAATGTCGAGACGGGCGGGCTGAGCAAGTTCGCCACCGATGTGCATGTGGACACCGACAGTGTCCTCGCGCCGGCCACCGAGCGGGCCAGGATCCAGCTCGGTGACGGGGTGACCTTCGGGGCCAGGAATGCCAGCGGGGCGGTGCACGCCGCCAAGGTCCGCTACGCCCAGAGCCTCAGCGCCTCGACCGCGAACCTCAAGCGGTACGTCGAGGCCGCCAAGCTGCTCGCCGCCGCCGCCGAGAAGGTGGCCGCCGACTTCGACGCCTCCGACACCCGGGCCGCCAAGTCCACCGAGCAGGCCGAGCAGGCGCTGTGGGCCGCCGCCCAGGAGGCCCGCGCGGCCCGGCTCGCCGCCGAACGCGCGCAGAACCCGCCGCACCACGGGGGACGGGCGGTCGCGGTATGAGTGACGAGGTGCTGAGCAGCAGTTGGTGCACGGCCTGGGGCTCGTACAACACGCCCCGCCTGTGGGCGATGGTGGCCGACGAGGACGACCCCGAATCGTGGCGCCAGGTCGCGGCCTGGGGCGAGATCTCCGGCTCGGTCAAGGACCAGCGCAACCTCCTCCGCAAGGCCCGCGAGTCGCTGGTGGCCGCGTGGCCGCCGGAGGACAACAAGTCGGCCGCGGCGTTCGTCGAGGAGCTCGACATCCTCATCGCGCGCATGGACACCGCCCGCGCCGACGCGGACGACACCGCGACCGGCCTCGCCAACATCCTCGAGGCGCTGCGCCAGGCGAAGAACAACATCAAGCCCCTGTACGAGCAGTACAAGGAGAAGAACGAGGACATCGTCCCGTCCTGGTGGGACAACGCCGAGGACAAGCTCGACGAGAAGGCCCGCACGCACATGATCACGGCGGAGGGCATCGTCCAGGACAACGTGGCCCGGCTCAAGGTGCCGGACCCGTACGTCCTCGAGCCCGACAAGCCGAAGGGCGGCGGCAGGCCGCTCGGCGAGCCCAGCCCGCAGCAGCACTCGGGCGGCGGTTCGTCCGGCAGCCGAGGCGGGGGCGCGGACCCGATCCCGGTGCCGCACGACCCGGTCCCCCCGCTGCCCGGCCGTGACGCGACGATCCCTGACGGCGTCGACCCGGTGCCCTCGCCCGGCGACGGTCCGTCCGGGGGCGGCCCCGGCGCCGGGTCGACCGGACCGGGGCTCGCCGGGGTCATCACCCCGGCCCCCGTCACCCCGCCCGGCGGCCAGCCCGGTCCCGTACCGGGCCCCGGCGGCCTGCCCGCCGGCGGTGGCGGCGGGATCGTGCCCCCCATGCCCGGCCCGATCGTGGGCGGCGGCGGTGGCGGTGGCCGCGGCGGCACCCTCCGGGGCGTGACCGGCATCGGCGGCCCGGGCGGCACGGCGAACGGCCTCGGCGGGGTCGGTCGCGGTGCGCAGCCCCCCGGCGTCCGGCCTGCCGCGGGCCGGGCCCTGCCATCGGGAGCGGTCATCGGCGAGACGGTCGCCGGTTCCGGGCGCGGTGTGGCCGGCGGGCCGGGTCGCGGCATCGCCGGTGGGCCCGGGTCGGTCGGCGGGGTCTCGGGCCGTGGGGCCACCGGCCGGGGCGGCGTTTCCGGACGCACCCGTGCGGGCGCGCTCGGCGAGGCGGAACGGACCCGGCCGCCACGGCCGTCCTGGCTGCCCCAGGAGCCGGGCGGTTCGCGCGCCGGAGCCACCACCGGTCTGACGGGCTCGGCCCGCGGCAACCGGCGCGCGGGCGACAACGGCGCGGACCACGACCCCGACAACCCGTGGCAGGTGGCCGAGGGCGTCGACCCGGTCATCGCCCCCGACCTGCACGAGGCGACCCACGACCCCGGCCCGAACGTGATCGGCTGGCGCGGGTGACGGTGCGCTCCAGCGCCACCCCGCGCGGGGCCCGCCCGGATGGGGTGCCGGCCCCGGTCCTGCGTGGCCCGCGTGCGGCGGCTGCGCTGATCACCGCGCCGCTGTGGGCGGTCGTGCGGCGGGCGGCCGTGCGCCAGGCGGCCGTGCGGCGGGCGGCTGTGCGCCACGCGGCTGTTGGGCGGGCGGCTGTGCGCCAGGCGGTTGTGCGGCGGGCGGCTGTGCGCCAGGCGGTTGTGCGGCGGGCGGCTGTGGGGCGGGCGGCAGTTCGCCCGGTGGCTGTCCGGGGCACCGTCGCACCCGGGGGGCGCGGGTCGGTTGCGGTGCGGCGGGTGGTGGCCGCGGTGGTTGCCGGCGTGCTCGTGGTGCTGGTCTCCGGTGGTCCCGCGCGGGCCGACGAGGCGCGGGAGCGGCAGTGGTTCTGGGGTCCGCTGGAGGTCGCGAAGGCGCAGCGGATCACCAAGGGTGCCGGTGTCACGGTCGCCGTGCTGGACACCGGTGTCGACGCGCGGCATCCCGATCTCAGGGGGGCCGTGCTGCCCGGGCGGCAGACCGTACAGAACAAGCCGGCCGGGAACGACGACGGCGTCGGGCACGGCACGGGCATCGCGGGCATCATCGGTGGGCGCGGTCACGGCAGCGGCGACGGCGTTCTGGGCATCGCGCCCGAGGCGAAGATCCTGCCCGTACGGCCGGTGAACGACTCCTACTTCGTGGCGCAGGGGATCCGCTACGCCGTGGCCCAGGGCGCGAAGGTCATCAACATGTCCTTCGAGACGCGCGCCTCGGAGAGCCTCCGCGCCGCACTGCGCGAGGCCGCCGCCGCGGACGTGGTGCTGGTCGGAGCTGCCGGCAACGAGGGCGACAAGGGCAACGAGCAGGAGTATCCGAGCGCCTATCCGGAGGTGCTCACCGTCGGCGCGCTCCAGCGCAACAACAAGATCGCCCCGTTCTCCAACCACGGCCCCCAGGTGGACCTGGCGGCGCCGGGGGTCGAGATCCCGGCCCCGGCGCCCGAGGGCAGGTACGTCACCCTCGAAGGCAGCAGCGCCGCGGCCGCCATCGTGTCGGGATCGGCGGCCCTGATCCGCGCCGAACACCCGGACCTGTCCGCGGCCGAGGTCGTGGCCCGCCTGACGGGCACCGCGATCGACCGGGGTGCGAAGGGCCGCGACGACTTCTACGGCGCGGGCCAGCTGGACCTGATGGCCGCGCTGACCGCCCCGCAGCCGGCGGCGAGCAGCTCCCCGCCGGCCGGAGCGAACGGCCAGACCGCGCCGAACGGCCAGGCAGCGGCTCCCCGGCCCCCGGACTCCACCGCCGACGACGGCGGCGGCCTGCCACCCCTGCTGTTCGTGGCGATCGGCGTGGTGCTGCTGGTGGTGGCCGGAGGCGTCGTGCTGGTGCTCCGCCGCCGCTGAAGCGAACGCCCCGGTCGAAGCCATGGTCCGGGCGGCAGCGCGGTGCCGCCGGGAGTGTGGTCGTTGCTGCAACCGAACTGCCTCGGGGCGGCCACCGGGGTTCCTCCGGGGCGCGGCCAGACTGGGGGGCGTGGACGTGATCAGCACGTGGAACGCCGGGGACAAGCCGCCGACCCGGGTGGCTGTGGCTCGGGAGTTCGTTGCCGTGTGGGCCGTGCATCTGCTTCGGTCGTACCGGGTCATCCGGGGTTGATGACGATGCGGGCGGGAGCCGGAGCTCCCGCCCGCTTTCCGGGGTCGGGTCAGACCTTCAGGCGCAGGGCCTCGAGCCGCAGCGACTGGCCGGTGGTGCCGATGACGGCCGGCCAGGAGTGCTTGGAGCAGCTCCAGCCCTGCCAGCCGATGTTCTCGACGTGGCCCTGGGCGCAGATGCGCTTGCCGGCCCACAGGCGCAGGGCCTCCATGCGCAGCGACTGGCCGGTCGTGCCGACCGTCACGATCTTGTTGTTGGCCGCGCAGCGGGTCTGCTGCCAGCCGATGTTCTGTACGTGGGCCCGCAGGCAGATGCCGCCGATCTTGTGGGTGAGGACGGAGACCGCCTCGAGGCGCAGGGACTGTCCCGTGGTGCCCGCCGTCACCGGCCAGCCCTTGCCCGAGCAGCGCCAGCCCTGCCAGCCGATGTTCTGCACGTGGGCGTTGACGCAGATGGCCTTGCCGGCCTTGGCGAGGTGGGCCTTCGCGGTGGCGTTCAGTGCGGGGGCCTTGACGACGGCGGCGGGGGCCTTGTCGGCCGGGGCCGCGGACGCGGTGCCGCCGAAGGTCGGGAGGACGGCCGCGGCGGCGGTCACGCCGACGAGCGCCGCGGTGCGGAGAAGCTTCGAGATGCTGATCATGCAAAGGGATATACCGTACGAATTCGACCGTTATTCCCGAGATTAGGCGCCGAGGCGAAGATTGCACCGTCCGGGTGACCGCGAGGGTCTTCGGGTGCAGGATGCAGCGAAGTCGAGGGGTGTGAACGGCGCTGGATCGGGGACTGGAGCGGTGTGCGGCGATCGGGCATCGGTCGTTCGGACGCATCCTTCTGTCCGTTCGTATGAGTTTGACCATGGGGGGTCAGTGGGCATGAGTCCGGCGACCTGCTGACGGCCCTTCCCGGGACGTTTGCGGGTCACTGGTGAAACAGGGCCGCCCCCGCGGCCGGATCTGAAGGAGCTCGTCCATGACCGTTATCGCCGCCCCTGTCGACAGCGCCCCCGCCGCTGCTGATGCCTCGGCGACAACGGACCGCGCGAGCGAGCTGATCGCCGCGGTCGCCGCCCTGCCGTCCGGACACCCGTCCCGCGCCGCCCTGCGCGACCGCGCCATCGAGGCCTGGATGCCGCTGGCCCGGCACCTCGCCAACCGCTACGCCGGCCGCGGCGAGCCGCTCGACGACCTGATCCAGGTGGCCGTGGTCGGACTGATCAAGGCCGTCGACCGCTTCGAGGCGGACCGGGGCGTCGAGTTCGCCGGCTTCGCGATCCCGACGATCGTGGGCGAGCTCAAGCGCCACTTCCGCGACCGTACGTGGTCGATCCGCGTGCCGCGCCGCCTCCAGGAGCTGCGCCTCGCGATCACCGCCGCCAACAACACGCTGAGCCACACCCTCGGCCGCTCCCCGACGGTCACCGACGTCGCCGAGCACCTGGGCGTCACCGAGGAAGAGGTCCTGGAGGGCCTGGAGGGTTCGCGCGCCTACAACGCCACGAGCCTGTCCACCCCGGTCAACGCCGACGGCAGCACCGAGCTGGGCGACACCCTCGGCGGCGAGGACAACGCCTTCGCCGAGGCCGAGACCCGCATCGCCCTGGGCCCGGCGCTGGCCATGCTGGACGAGCGCGAGCAGAAGATCATCACGCTCCGCTTCTACGGCAACCTGACCCAGTCGCAGATCGCCGAGCAGATCGGCATCTCCCAGATGCACGTCTCCCGCCTGCTCACCAAGGCCCTCGCCAAGCTGCGCGGCCAGCTCGACTTCGCCGCCTGACCACACCGACCACGACGGCCCGCGGGCCAAACCCGCGGGCCGTTCCGGTGTCCGGGAGGAGTCCGCTGCCCGTGCCCGCTCCAGCAGTAGCCCGCACGGTCGCAGCAAGTGCCGCCGCAGCCGTCGCCCCGCCGCAGCCGGGCCCGCAGCCGGGCCGTCGTAGCCGGGCCGTCGTAGCCGGGCCGTCGTAGCCGAGCCCGCAGCCGTCCTGCGCGGAGCGCGGGACAGCCCCGCCCTAGCCGTCGCCTCGCCGCACTCGGCGTCCGCAGCCGGGGCCGGGGTGGTCAGCGGTCCACTGTGCCGGCGGGGGCCATGATGCGGAGCGCGTTCGGGTCGATGCTGATGCGCAGGGGTGTGCTGCCGCTCGGTTCGCCGTCGACCTCGACGCGGGCCGGGCGGTCCGTTTCCAGCCAGAGTTCGCCGACGGCGAGGAACGGGTCGTCGCGCAGGGTCCGGCGGTGGCCGGTCGCCGCGTTGCGGGCCGTTTCGCGCAGGAGGCGGCGGCGGGACGCGTCGCCCACCGGGTAGGCCACCAGCAGGCGGTCGTCGGCGTCCGCGTCGCTGGTGATGGGGCGGCCGGCGTGGAAGCCGCCGTTGGCCACGTACAGCTGGTGGGTCAGGAATTCGTGGTGGCGGTCGCCGGCGCGCAGGCGCGCGTGGAGGGGGCGGTGGCGCAGGAGCAGGGCCAGGGCCGTCATCGGGTACGCGAGCCGCCCCGTGACCCGCTTCAGCGCCCGCGGCGCGTTGATCATGACCTCGGCGGACAGTCCGATGCCGACGTGGTTGGTGAAGGCGAGGTCCCCGGCGAGTCCCAGGTCGACGTCGACGACCGTGCCCTCGGCGAGCGTCGTCACCGCCTCGTCGAGGTCGAGCGGTACGCCCACCGTACGCGCGAAGTTGTTGGTCGTCCCGAGCGGCAGCAGCCCGAGCGCGATGTCGCGGTGCGCCAGCAGCCGCGCCGCCGTGCTGATCGTGCCGTCCCCGCCGCCGGCGATCAGGAGGTCGGGGCCGGCCGCGACCGCCGCCTCGAGACGTGCCGGTAGTTGCGCGGGGTCGTCCACGGGCGCGTCCGTGACCAGCGTGAAACCTGCGGCGAGGAGCCGTTCCCGGGCGTCGTGATAGAGCCGGCCGCCCCGCCGCGAGTGGGCGTTGACCACGAGGGCCGCCCGCCGCCGGGTGCGGATGTCGTCGCTGAGCTCCGGTTTCGTGCGCATCGATGGGAAGCGTATCGGTCGGCCCGGCGGATCCGGCGGTGCGGACCACCCCCGCGAGGCGCCGACCGGCTTCCGGAAGTTTCACGGAAGAAGATCACCATTGTGCTCCACTTTGTCATCACTCACGTACGGCCGTGTTGCCGGATTGTTATGCCGAGGGATGAGAAGTGCGGGGCTCAGCGCTTGTGCTCCGCGCCGCAATGCACAAACGTTGCCGAGCACAACAATCGAAATATCGCACGGCACCCCCGAGAACTGAAACTTTCGGCGATGAAGCCATGAGAAGGGACACGACGGATGCGCAAGGGATTGGCCGTTATGGCGGCGACCGGTCTGCTGGCCACAGGCAGCGTTGCGGCCTGCGGTGACAGCAAGGACGAGAGCGGCAGCGGCAGCAAGGCCACCGGCAAGGTCGGCGTCATCCTGCCGGACACGAAGAGCTCGGCGCGCTGGGCGACCGCCGACCTCACGTACCTGAAGGCGGCGTTCGAGAAGGCCGGCGTCGAGGCGGTCATCCAGAACGCGCAGGGTGACAAGACCCAGTTCCAGACGATCGCGGACGGCATGATCTCCAGCGGCGTCAAGGTGCTGATGATCGTCAACCTGGACGACGGCACCGGCAAGGCCGTGCTGGACAAGGCCAAGAAGGCCGGCATCGCGACCATCGACTACGACCGGCTGACCCTGGGCGGCGGCGCGGACTTCTACGTGTCGTTCGACAACTTCAAGGTCGGCGAGCTGCAGGGCAAGGGCCTGGTCGACTGCCTGGCCGCCAAGAAGGTCACCAAGCCGGTCGTGGCCGAGCTCAACGGCTCGCCCACGGACAGCAACGCGGCGCTGTTCAAGAAGGGCTACGACTCGATCCTGCAGCCGAAGTACGACTCCAAGGAGTACACCAAGGGCCCCGACCAGGACGTGCCGGACTGGGACAACGCGCAGGCGGGCACGATCTTCGAGCAGATGCTGACCCAGAACCGCAACATCAAGGGTGTGCTGGCCGCCAACGATGGCCTGGGCAACGCGGCGATCGCGGTGCTCAAGCGCAACCGGCTCAACGGCCAGGTGCCGGTGACCGGTCAGGACGCCACGGTGCAGGGTCTGCAGAACATCCTCGCGGGTGACCAGTGCATGACGGTCTACAAGGCCATCAAGAAGGAGGCCGACGCGGCTTCCGAGCTGGCGATCGCCATCGCGAAGAACCAGAAGCCGACCACCGCGACCGGTGTCGCCAAGGACACGCAGACCGGGCGGGACGTCCCCTCGGTGCTGCTCGAGCCGGTGACGATCACCAAGGAGAACGTCAAGGACGTCATCGCCGACGGCTACGTGACCAAGGACCAGCTCTGCACCGCGGACTACGCCAAGGCCTGCACGGCCGCGGGCATCAGCTGATTCTGTCGCTTCGAGCCGCCCACGCCTGGCCGGGCGTGGGCGGCGCCGCATCCAAGAAGGAGAACCACCCGTGGCCGCGACACCTCTTCTGGAGCTACGCGGGATCG
>NZ_PVZG01000007.1 GCF_003002065.1 Pseudosporangium ferrugineum | reverse complement strand
GGCCCACCACCATGCCCGGACCGCCACACCCATCAACACCGATCGATCAAAGCGGTCCGGCCGAACCAGCAGCCATCACCTGCGAATCATCGAGGTTAGGCTGAAGCCGATTCGATCTTTGCGCCCGGCCCCGGGTCCGAGGCCGCCCGCCGTGCTCGGCGCTCGATGTCCCCCGTGCGAGCTACCCGCGAATGTCCACCGCGCGGTGACGTTTTCCCGCAGCGAATTCCATAGCGTTCTCTGCATAGCCGCGGTGGTCGGGCCGCGAACTTGACGAGGGAGTAGTCATGCGTCTGTTGAAGCAGCTGGGGGCCGTCGCGGTGGTGGCGATCGTCGGAAGCCAGGCCGTCAACGCGGTGCAGGGGAACGCGTGGCTGACGCTGGTCGTCGGGGCCCTCGCCGCCGCGCTCATGGTGGTGGCGTACCGGTGGGTGGTGCGCCGCACCGAGCGCCGGGACGTCAGCGAGCTGGCCGGGCGCGGGGCCGTCGGGGGGACGTTCCGAGGCCTGCTGATCGGGTTCGCGATGTTCGCCGCGGTCGCCGTCAACATCGCCTTCAACGGCAAGTTCGACGTTCACGGGATCGGTTCGGTGTCGGGCGCGATCTCGATGCTCGGGTTCACGGCCGCCGCGGCGGTGAGCGAGGAGCTTCTCATCCGCGGTGTGCTTTTCCGCGTCATCGAGCAGCGCATCGGTACGTACCTGGCGCTGCTGGCGAGCGGTGTGCTGTTCGGCGCGATGCACCTGGCCAACGCCGACGCCACCCTGTGGGGCGCGACCGCCATCGCGATCGAGGCCGGGTTCATGCTGGCCGCCTGCTACGCCGCGACCCGGAACCTGTGGGTGCCGATCGGGCTGCACTTCGGCTGGAACTTCGCGCTGGGCGGCATCTCCGGCCTGGTCGTCTCCGGCAACGGCGAGACCAAGGGCCTGCTGGACGTCACGATCTCGGGTCCGGAGCTCTACACCGGCGGCGCCTTCGGCCCGGAGGGCGGCATCGCGACCCTCGGCGTCGGCATCCTGCTCACCGTGGTCTTCATGGTGATCGCCCACCGTCGCGGCAACATCGTCCGGCGGGGCAACCACCGTACGGTCACCGCCGCGCAGTCGGCCCCGGTCGTCGCCGTGCCGGCGGCCCGGTGACCGAACTCCCCGACCCTTCCGGGCCCGCGACGTCGAGACGTCGCGGGCCCGCTTGCTGTCCGTGTCAAGTGACGCAGATCAAGGGCCGCCGGCGTACGGGGCGCAGTACGGTTTCCCCGTGCCGTTGAAAGCCGATTTGACCAGCGCAGACCTCGACGAGATCCGGCAGTCCGCACTCGGGGCGGCCGATCCGCTCGGGGTCGCGGCCTCGCTCGCCGACGCCGTGAATTCCGGAGGGCTCGCGGACCCGGGCGACTCCGGGTATGCCCTCACCCTCGCCGCCGAGATCGCCGAGAGCCGGTCCAAGCTCGGCGCCGCCCTTCAGTACGTGGAGTCGGCCATCGACGCGTACGGGACGCGGGACGACAGCCAGGTCGCTGCCGCGCGGGCCCTGCGCGCGCGGATCCTGTTCCGCACGGGCCGCGGGGACGAGGCGACGACCGCGCTCGAGGCCCTGCGCCCGGCGCTCACGCGGTTCCCGGACGCCGCGGCGTACGTCAGTGCCGCCCTGGTCGCCGGCGGGCGCAACCGCGTCGCCGAGCAGTGGCTGAGCGAAGCGGTGCGGATGGCGCTGGCCGAGCGCGCCGGCTCGAGCGATCCGGCCGACGCCGAGGACGCCGGGCTGCTGTTCTTCCTGCTCCAGCAGCGGCACCGGATCCGGCACCTGCTCGGCCTTCCGCACGACGTACACGACAATCTCGCGGAGCGGCTCGAGACCAAGCTGGCCGACACCGCAGCGGCCGAGGCCGACGAGGATCCGCTGTTCTGGCCGCAGGCCGAGTTCGACCGGGCGCTGGCGCAATGGCCCGCGCTGGCCGAGTCCTACGGCAAGAGCTGGGACGAGCACCGCGCGCACCTCGAGAGGGAGCTCACCCGGCTGACCGGCGCCGGCCGGACCGGCCTCACCCTGCTGCCCGGCACGGTCGCCGGCTTGACGCGACACGCCGGATCCGACGGCGACCCGGCCGACCCGACGGTGCGGGCGGGCTACGCGCGGAGCCTCGCCGCCGGCCCGGGACAGATTCCCTGGCCGCCCGAGCGGAACGCACAGTGCTGGTGCGGCTCGGGCAACAAGTACAAGAAATGCTGCCTTCCGAGGTCCCGCGGATAGGTCCGGCGGGGGACGGGAGCCCCTATGCTTACGCGAACGATCGTCGCTGTCCGATGAGGAGGGTCGTCCGTGTCGAACGAGGCTCAAGAGTCCCCCAAGCTGGACACCACCGTGCCGCAGACCGCACGGATCTGGAACTACCTGCTGGGCGGCAAGGACAACTTCGCCGTGGACCGCGCGGTCGGTGACCAGATCCTGGTCGGCCAGCCCGAGCTGGCCGAGAACGCCCGGCTCAGCCGGGCCTTCCTGGTCCGGGCGGTGCGCTACCTCGCGGGCGAGGCCGGCGTACGCCAATTCCTGGATATCGGTACGGGTCTGCCCACCGCCAACAACACGCACGAGGTGGCCCAGTCGGTGGCCCCCGACAGCCGCATCGTCTACGTCGACAACGACCCGCTGGTGCTCGCCCACGCCCGCGCCCTGCTGACCAGCAAGCCCGAGGGCGTCACCAGCTACATCGACGCCAACATGTTCGACATGGACCTGGTCCTGCGCGAGGCCGGCCGCACGCTCGACCTCTCCCAGCCGGTCGCCGTCCTTTTCATGGGCGTCCTCGGCCACGTCGAGGACGACGCCGTGGCCCAGGCCATGGTCCGCCAGGCCCTGGCAGCGGTCCCCTCCGGCAGCTACCTCGCGCTCTACGACGGCACCGACCTCAGCCCCGAGGTCGTCGAGGCGGCTCGCCTCTGGAACGAGTCGGCGGCGCTGCCCTACCACCTGCGCAGCCCCGCCCGCCTGGCCCAGTTCTTCGACGGCATGGAACTGGTCGATCCCGGCCTGGTCGCGGTCACCCGCTGGCGGCCGGACACCGAAAAGCCCGAGATCGATCAGTACGGCGGCGTCGGCCGCAAGCTCTGACTCACCCGCCGGGGGCCCTCCCACGGCAGCGGGCGCGGGATGCGGCGCCACCACCAGCGATCCCCGGGAACGGGACGTCCGGTGGCCGCCGCCAGCGCCTGTCCGCCGTCGTCCACGGTCGCCTCCCGGAACCGTCGGTCCACTTCGGCCAGCGCCGGGACCAACTCCGCGTCGGCGACATCGGCCAACTCGTCGCGCGTCCCGAGGTCCTCGCGGTAGTACGTGGCCGGATACCAGCCGTCCGGCGGCCAGCCCTCGACAAGCCGGTTGACCATGCCCTCCCACGCGCCCAGGCGACCGAGAACACGCCGATCCGCGAACCCCGCGCGCAGCCGATCCGTGACGGGCGTCGGCATCCGAAACCCGCGATCACCTCCGGCAGCGGCGCGACCCGCAACCCCGGCAGCGCCGCCACCGGACGCTCCACCGCATCGATGCGATAAACGGCCCGGTCGCCGGCGTCCTCCTCGTAGATCCGCGCCCTGGTCCGTTCCCCACCCGGCCCGACCAGCCAGTACGCACTGGGCGGCAGCGGCAACGCGGCGTAGGCGACAACCGTCCGAAGCCGCCCGGCGAGCCACGCGGCGGCAACGGTTTCCGGCGGCGGGCCGGGTATGCCAGCGTCAAGGTAGACGTCAGATGCCAGTGAAGCTCGCCGCCGACGGCCCGCACGGTGCAATTGACGGGCGCCCCCAGTCGCGCTCGTCGTCACCCTCATCACCGACGTCGACCGGTTGCCGCAGGAGAGCGGACAGGGCCGCTCCGACCCCGGCCCGGTCCAGCGGGCCGCGGATCAAGAAGCCGTAACCCGGCGTCGGCATCGGTGACAGCGTATGTCGACATGCGCCCCCGAAGGTGACCGCAGCCCGCCTAGACTTGCGGGGCCATCGATGAAAGCGGGTCCCATGAACGACATCGATGCCGCCGAGGAGTGGTTGGACTCCTGGGTCGGCCAGGTCAACGCCCAGGCCCAGCGCAGCGTGGAGCTGTCGCGGCGAGTGGCGGCGTTGACCGGATCGGCCGAGGGCAGGAGCGGCGCCATCCGGGTCTCCGTCGAGTCCACCGGGCGGATGAAGAGCCTCGAGCTGGATGACCGCGTGCACGAGCTGTCCGGTATGCGGCTTGCACAGGAGATCATGGCGGTGATGCAGCGGGCCCAGGCCGCTCTGGCCGCCCAGGTCACCGAGGAGTGCAGGCCACGGTCGGCGCGGATACCGAGACCGGCCGGGCGGTGATCGACTCGTTCGAAAGCCGGTTCCCGCCTCCGCGTGACGAGCACGAGCGATGAGCGACGGCATCGAATTCCTGGTCGGGTCCGTGCTCGGCCATGCCGGGGCGGTAAGCGAGGCTTCGGGTCGGCTGGCGCAGGCCCGGTCCGCGATCGGCGAGGTGACGATGGACAGTCAGGCGTACGGACAGCTCTGCCAGTTCCTGCCGGGCCTGCTCAGTCCCGTGTTCGACGATGCCTTCGAGGTGATCAGCGAGGCGGTCGAGGCGCTGGACGAAACGGCGGCGAAACTGCGGACGACCGCGTCGGCCATGGAGATGACCGACGCCGGTAGCGCCCGCCGGCTGGAGGGGCGGCGCGACCGATCCTCGATCTGCCGCTGTGAGTGACAACCCGCTGGTCGCGGAGGCGCAGAACTCGACCACCTGGTACACGGGATTCGGGCTGGCCGAGGACGCCGCGCAGATCAGCGCCGGTATTCACGACAACAGCTGGGTCGACACCACGCTCGGTGGGGTCGGCGGCAGTCTCGATGTTCTCGGTCTGGCGCTGGACCCGCTCGGCTCGTTGGTGGCGTGGGGTGTCGGCTGGCTGATGGAGCACGTCAAGCCCTTGAAGGAAGCGCTCGACTGGCTCGCGGGCAACCCGGACGAGGTGGCCGCGCACGCTGCGACCTGGCGGAACGTCTCCGCCTCCACGGCCGCCACCCAGCAGAATTACGCGGATGCCGTCCGGTCCCAGACCGCGGGCTGGTCGGGGGCGTCCGGGGAGGCGTACCGGGCTCACGCCGCGAGACAACTCGACGCGATCGGTGGCATCGCCACGGCGTCGGCGGCGATCTCGTACGCCGTCGAAGGCGCCGGCCTGCTGGTGGGGCTGGTTCGCGGCATCGTGCGCGACCTGATCGCCCAATTCGTGGCCACCCTCGCGGCGCGGCTGCCGCAGTGGCTCGCCGAGGCCGGCTTGACGGTCGGGCTGGCCACCCCAGTCGTCGTGGCGCAGGTCGCTTCCCTGGTCGCCAAGTGGGTCAACAAGATCCAACACTTCGTGCGGGCATTGCTGACGAGCTTGCGCCGGCTGAACGGCCGGCTCGGCGACCTGACCGGCGTGCTGGGCGCGCTCAGGCAGGCGTTGCGGCGGCTCGGCCGCTCGGACCCGGTGGAGGCGGTGCCGGACTTCTTCAGCAAGAGTCCTGCGCGGAGCAATCGCGATGTGCTGGACAACGGGCCGGGCACCCCGATGACGCTGGACAATGTGCGTGACGTCGCCGGCCGGATGGACATCGACCTCGAAGACGTCGACGTAGTGATCATCAGTGACCCGGAAGAGATTCGGTATCTGGATCACATGGACGCCGGTGCCTACACGCCGTCCGAGCTGAACGGCGCCCAGATCCGGCTGGGTCCGGCCAGCTTCGCCGACGACGAAACGCTCGCGGCTACGATCGCTCACGAGCACACGCACGTCCGGCAGCAGCGTGCCGGCGAGCACCTGAACCGGCCGCTGAAAGAGCTCGAGGATCAGGCGTACGACAGCGAGATACCCGCCCTGGAACGGTATAGGAACAGGCCACCATGACCGCAGTGGAGTTTCACGTCAACGAGGTCTTCGATATTGCTGCCCGGGGCGGGCTCATCGTGGTCGGGTCGACGCGCAATGGGGACTTCGTGGGTATTCCGCGGCTGCGGGACGTGGCCAGTGGGGCGCCGATCCGGGTGCTCGGTGTCGACCATCCCACGCCGCGTACCCGCCGTACGGGCGAAACGATTTTGGTCGTGGATCGGGCCGACGGCGATCATGTCGCGGTCGGGCGGCTCTGGACCGCCGAGGCGTAGTCGTCGGGCCGGGGCGGCGAGGATAAGGCTGCCGGGGACGCCGGGCGCCGGGCTACCGTGAGGGATGGGGCCGGCGCGGGGGTGGCCGGGGCGCGTCTGGAAGGGGATCGAGATCCAGCACAGCTTTGCCGATGAGCTTTCCGAGATGGCCGTGGTGTGGGAGGCCGAGCCCGCGCCCCGGCCGGATCTTCTGGTTCTTGATGAGGGTCTTGCGGGGGAGCTCGGGTTCGAGCCCGGGTGGTTGCGCAGTGACGACGGGGTCGGGCTGTTGGTCGGGGCGCGGGTTCCCGAGGGGGCTGTGCCCGTTGCTCAGGCCTATGCCGGGCATCAGTTCGGGGGGTTCGTGCCGCGGCTCGGTGATGGGCGGGCGCTGCTGCTCGGTGAGGTGGTCGATCGGCGGGGCCGGGTGCGGGATCTGCATCTCAAGGGGTCCGGGCGTACGCCCTTCGCCCGCGGTGGTGACGGGCTGGCCGCGGTCGGGCCGATGCTGCGGGAGTACGTGGTCAGCCGGGCCATGCATGCCCTGGGGATTCCGACCACGCGGGCCCTTGCCGTGGTCGCGACCGGGCGCACGGTTCATCGGGAGGGCGCGTTGCCCGGCGCGGTGCTCGCCCGGGTCGCCGCGAGTCATCTGCGGGTCGGCAGTTTTCAGTATGCGCGGGTCGCCGGGGATCCGGGGCTGCTGCGGCGGCTGGCCGATCATGCGATCCGGCGGCATCATCCCGGTGCCGCCGGGGCGGATCGGCCGTACCTCGCGCTGCTCGATGCCGTGGTGGCGGTGCAGGCTTCGCTGGTTGCCCGGTGGATGCTGGCCGGGTTCGTGCACGGGGTCATGAACACCGACAACATGACGATCTCCGGGGAGACGATCGACTACGGGCCGTGTGCGTTCATGGAGGCCTTCGATCCCGCGACCGTGTTCAGCTCGATCGATCATGGCGGGCGTTATGCGTACGGTAATCAGCCGTTGGTCGCGCAGTGGAATTTGGCCCGGCTCGCCGAGGCGCTGCTGCCCCTGATCGACGACGACACGGACGCGGCGGTCGAGTCGCTTGGCGGCTTCCGGAGCCGGTACGACGCCGCGTGGTCGGCCGGCATGGCCGCGAAGCTGGGGCTGACCGACCTGGCCGAGGACGTGGCAGGGGAGTTGCTCGGGCTGTTGCGGGAGAGCCACGTCGACTACACATCGTTCTTCCGGGCGCTGGCCGAGGCCGCCCGCCGCAACGACGGGCCGGTGCGGCGGCTGTTCGTCGACGAGGTGGCCTTCGGCGGGTGGCTGGGCCGGTGGCGGGCCCTCGGGCCGGACCCGGACGCCATGGATCGGGTGAATCCGCTCTACATCCCGCGGAACCATCTGGTCGAGGAGGCGCTGGGCGCGGCGACCAACGGTGACCTCGCGCCGGTGGGCAGGCTCGTGGAGGCGGTGACCGAGCCCTGGGCGGAACGTCCGGGTTTCGAGCGGTACGCCGCGCCGGCACCGCAAACTTTGGCGTGTACCGGACGTTCTGCGGGACCTGAGCCGGGAGCATGGCGGCATGAGCATGCGGTTCGAGGAATTGGCGTGGCGGGACACCCCGATGGGCGAGATCAGCCTGCGCCGGCGGCGGGATCCGATGCTCGACACCGAGGTGTACGAGGTGAAGCTCGGCGACGAGTTCCTCATGTCGAGCCTGTTCCCGGTCGCCGAGATCGAGCTGGCCCGCCTGGGTCTGGCCGAGCTGGACGCCGCCGGGGACCTGGACGTGGTCGTCGGCGGGCTGGGGCTCGGGTACACGGCCCGCACGGCGCTGGAGGACGGCCGGGTGCGGTCGGTGCTGGTTGTCGACGCCCTCGAGGAGGTGATCTCGTGGCATCGGCGGCGCCTGCTGCCGTTCGCCGAGGCGGTGGCCACCGATCCGCGGTGCCGGCTGCGGCACGCCGACTTCTTCGAGGTGACCGCGGATCCCGCAGGGTACGACCCGGAGCACCCCGGCCGGCCCGTGCACGCGGTGCTGCTGGACATCGACCACAGCCCCAGCCACCTGCTGCATCCGCGGCACGCCGGGTTCTACACCGCGGACGGCCTGCACCGGCTGGCGGCGCGGCTGCATCCGGGCGGGGTGTTCGCGCTGTGGTCCAACGATCCGCCCGACGACGCGTTCACCGCGTTGCTCGGTGACGTCTTCGCTTCGGCCCGCGCCGAGGTCGTCCCGTTCGACAACCCGATCCAGCGGCGTACCTCGACGAACACCGTGTACGTGGCGCGCAGAAAATCTTCGGTCTAAGAGCTAGATTTCCTCGGCGCCGTCGGTTAACGTTCTTCTTGTCGAAGACAGAGAGACGGCAAAGACGCAGACGTACGGCCGGTAGCGACGTCATTCACGGCACCGGCTCGCGACACCAAAGCACCAGCAGGCATGGCCGAGGTGGTTTTCGGGGCTGTGCCTGATCAGCGATCCACGCACCCGGAAGCCGCCTTCCACGGCTGGTGCGCCCACAACCGCATTGGTGTTTCTGACCCGTAAACCCTGGGCCCCGGCGCTGAGCGCCGGGGCCCTCGACCTGGATGGTGGTATGGCCCAACCCGACGACATGCTGGACGATGACGACTACCCCGCCTACACGATGGGCCGCGCCGCCGACATCATCGGCGTCTCGCAGGACTTTCTCCGCCGGCTCGGCGATGCCGAACTGATCAGCCCGCTGCGCTCCGCGGGTGGGCACCGCCGCTACTCCCGCGCTCAGCTCCGGCTCGCGGCCCGGGTCCGGGAGCTCTGCGACCACGGTACGGACATGGCCGCCGCCTGCCGGATCATCACCCTCGAGGACCAGCTGGCCGCGGCGCTGCGGCAGAACGAGCAACGCCCCTCCACCGACTGACCGGCCGGGAGCCCAGTGACTCCCGGCCGATCTCGTCTTCTCCGCTACCTCACGCCGACGAGCTCGCCGGTGGGTTCGTCCGCGTCCTCCGCCGGGAGGTCGTCCCGCTTGCCGGCGGCGTGCTTACCGCTGCCCCGCAGCAGGCGCGGAGCCCACCAGTTCGCCGCGCCGAGCAGCGTCATCAGCGAGGGCAGCACGACCGCCCGGATCAGCGTGGCGTCCAGCAGGATCGCCGCCGCCAGGCCGACGCCCAGCTGCTTCATGTCGATCGTGGACAGCGTCGCGAAGATCGAGAACACCGCGACCATCACGATGGCGGCGCTGGTCACCACGCCCGCCGAGCCGGTGATGCCCTCGGCGACCGCCTCCCGGTTCGGCACGCCGCGCTGGACCGCCTCGCGGATCCGGGTGACCACGAAGACGTGGTAGTCCATGGACAACCCGAACAGCAGCACGAACAGCAGCAGCGGCAGCCAGGTGACGATCGCGCCCATCGAGGTGAAGCCCAGCACGCCCTCGGCCCAGGTGTTCTGGAAGATCAGGACCAGCAGCCCGTACGCGGCGCCGGCGGACAGCAGGTTCAGCAGGATCGAGGTCAGGGCCACCACCACCGACCGGAACGTCCACGCCATCACCAGGAACGTCAGCAGCAGCACGAACCCGACGACGAGGGGCAGCTTCTTCCAGACGTTCGCGGCGTAGTCGTCGCTCTCCGCGACACCGCCGCCGACCGCGTACGACGCGCCGCTCAGGCCGCCCAGCGCCGCCGGCACCAGGTCGTCGCGGAGCCGGTTCAGGGACTGCTCGGCCTCGTCGCTGCGCGAGGAGAACGGGGTGGGAACCGTCAGTACGCTCACCCGCCCGTCCGGCGACACCTTGAGGTCCGGGCCGGTCTGCTCCTCGGCGGCGAACAGACGGTCGCCCTGGGTGCTGGCGGCGAGCCGGGTCAGCGCGGCCTTCACGGCGGGCGCCTGGTCGGCGGGGGCCTCGACGGCCACCAGGTGGGTGGTGCCGTTGCTCGGGTACGCCGCGGTCAGCCGGTCGTACGCCTGCATCGCCGGCGTGGTCCGGGGCAGGTCCTCGGTGCCGGGGAACTTGAGCTGCATGCCGAGCGCGGGTGCCGCCAGGCCGAGCAGCAGGGCGACGCTGACCAGCAGGGTCGGCAGCGGCCGGCGCAGCGCGGGGCGCAGGACGAACGACCAGAAGCGGCTGGGCACGACCTCGCCGTTCGCGTCGGTGCGCCGGGCGGCGAGACGCCACAGCAGCGGCACCCGCGGCCGGTCCACCCAGCGGCCGAGCTTGGCGAGCAGGGCGGGCAGGACGGTCAGCGAGCCGATCACGGCGACCGCGACGACGAGGATCGAGCCGACGGCCATCGAGGAGAAGATGACGTCGTTGGCCAGGAACAGGCCGGCCATGGCGATGATGACGGCCGTACCGGAGACGACGACGGCGTGCCCGGAGGTCTCCGCGGCGATCTCCACCGCGTCGACGTGGTTGCGGCCCTTGGCGCGTTCCTCCCGTTCCCGCCGGACGTAGAAGAGCGAGTAGTCGACGCCCACGGCCATGCCGATGAGCAGGATGACGCTGGACGTGGAGTCACTGGCGGGGACGAGGTGCGACGCCAGCGTCGACAAGCCGAGCGCGGCGGCCACCGACGACAGCGCCAGCAGCACCGGGATGCCGGCGGCGATGAGCGCGCCGAACGCGATGATCAGGATCACCAGGGTCACCGGCAGGCTCAGCAGCTCGGCGCGCTGGAAGTCCTTGCCGAGGGTGTCGTCGAGCGCCTTGTTGATGGACGGCCCGCCGACCTCCTCGACGCGCAGCCCCGGATGCTGTTTCTGCACCTCGGCGGTGGCCGCGCGGAGCGGCTCCACCCGGTCGGACGCGGTCTCCGGGTCGCCGCTCATGGTGATCGGGACGAGCAGCGCGGACTTGTCGGTCGCGGGGACCGGGTCGCCGACCTTCGCGACGCCGGGCACGCCCTGCAGCCGGGCGGCGGCGGTCTTCGCGGCGGCCTCGGCGGCGCGCTGGTCGAGCGCGCCGGACCGGGCGGTGATGAGGACGTTCTCGACCGCGGGCTCGTCGCCGAACTTCCCCTTCTCCATCATGACGCCGGCCCGGCCGGACTCGCCCACCGACATGTCCTGCGCCGTGGCCTCCTTGAGGCCGGCGGCGTTGCCCCCGACGAAGCACAGGGCGACGAACACCACCCACAGCGCCACCGCGCGCCATGGGTGCTCGGCGCTCCACCTCGCTACCCGTACCGTGACCGGTCGCCTGTTCATCGTCGTCCCCCTGCGTTGAAGTCTGTGTCGAAACTGAACCTAGGCAGGGCGCGAGCTGGGAACATCCGGGTCCGACCCGTGCTCGCCCCCCATCACGCACGGCGTACGCCGGGGACACGAAGCGGTGCTCGCAAGCGGCGAAACGGCGGAATCGGGCACGTCTCCGGGTCCGATCTCCACCTGGCGAAGGAGGCGCGGCGCTCCCACCCCTGACCGGAGTCAGGGTTTCTCCGGGTGAGATCTCGGTGAGGTGGCGGCAATCTCCGTCGAAAGTCGTAGCGCGGCGACGGCAGATCCGGCTTGTAGACCGACGCCCCGACGTCGCGGTGCCTTCAGGATGAGTGCGCTGCGAACAGGGAGGTCGACGATGTCGGTGGACGCGCGGGGCGGCGTGGCTACGGTGGAGCGTGGTGAGTCCAAGGGCGCCGGGCCTCAGGTCTCCTGGCGGCCACCGCCGATGCGGGCGGTGGTGGCACGGTGCGTCCAGGTCGTCGGCCTTTTCGACGCGGTGACCAGCGTGCTGCCGTCGTGGCACCACCGGATGGCGGCGCTGGCGCACCTGATGCCGACCGCCGGGATGGTGACCGCGCGGGCCGCGACCGGCGTCGTCGGGCTGCTGCTGGTCTATCTCGGCGCCGGTCTCCGGCGCGGCAAGCGGCGCGCATGGCAGCTGACCACCGTCCTGTGTGCGCTCAGCGTGGTGCTGCACCTGGCGCGGGCGACCCCCGGGCCGGCGCTGATCGCGGCGGTGCTGCTCGGCGTCCTCCTCGTCGAACGCGACCGGTTCTGCGCCAGGGGTGATCAGCGCAACCGCTGGCAGGCCCTCGGGGTGTGCGCCGGCTTCCTCGGCGCGGGCTTCGTGCTCGGCTTCGTCGAGGTCGCGCTCCGCGCCCGGGAACTCACCGACCCGGCCGGTCCGATGCGGTGGGCGGAACACGTGGCGCTGGGGATGATCGGGATCAGCGGCCCGCTGCACTTCGAGCGGGCGGTCACCACGACCACTGTGGACCTGACCACGGGCGCCTTCGGGTTGCTCGCGTTCGTCGCCGGCGCCGTCGTGCTGCTGCGGCCCGGCACGCGGCGCGCCCGGTGGGAGACCGGCGACGAGCCTCAGGTACGGGCGCTGCTCGACCGGCGCGGCGACGGCGACTCGCTCGGCTACTTCGCACTGCGGCCGGACAAGTCCTTCATCTGGGCGCCCTCGCGGCGCGCGGCGGTGGCGTACCGGGTGGTCAACGGGGTCAGCCTGGCCTCGGGCGACCCGCTGGGGATCCCGTCCGCGTGGCCGGAGGCGATCACGGCGTGGCTGGCCGACTGCGCCGCGCACGGCTGGACGCCGGCCGTGCTGGCCTGCGGTACGGCCGGCGGCACCGCGTACCGGCGCTTCGGGCTGGACGCGATCGAGCTCGGCGACGAGGCCGTCCTGGACGTTCCGGGCTTCTCGCTCCAGGGGCGCAGCATGCGTACGGTCCGGCAGGCCGTCGGGCGGGTGCGCCGGGCCGGGTACGCCTGCCAGGTCGTCCGGCAGCGGGACCTGGACGACGCCACGCTCGCCGAGGCGCGGCACTGCGCGGTCGCGTACCGGCAGGGGACCGTCGAACGCGGCTTCTCGATGGCGTTGTCGCGGTTCGGTGACCCGGCCGACGGCGACTGCCTGCTGGTGCTGTGCCGCGACGGCGACGGCCGCCTGCGGGGACTGCTGCAGTTCGTGCCGTGGGGCACCGACGGGCTGTCGCTGGACCTGATGCGCGGCGACCGTACCGCCGAGAACGGCCTCACCGAGCTGATGATCGTGAGCGCCGTCGAGGCGGCCGGGGAGCTGGGCGTGCGGCGGATCTCGCTGAACTTCGCCGTGCTGCGCTCGGTGCTCGCCCGCGCCGAGCAGCTCGGCGCCGGTCCGGTCGTGCGGATCTGGGCCCGGCTGCTGCGGGCGATGTCCGGGCTGTGCCAGATCGAGACGCTGTACCGCGCCAACGCGAAGTACCAGCCGGACTGGCAGCCGCGGTTCCTGTGCTTCCCCGCCGGGCGTGACCTGCCGCGGATCGCCGTCGCCGCGCTCAGCGCCGAGGCCTTCCTGCCGTCGGGGCGCCGCCGTCTCGCGGAGCCGGACCCGTGCGCCTGATCGGCCTGCCGCTGATCCTGCTGTCCGCGGCGGCGACGGTGGTCGCCCTGGTCGCCACGGTGCGCGGCTGGGGGCGGCGACGGCTCTTCGCGCGTACGGTCGCAGCCCTCGGAGTGGAGGTCCTGCTCGTCCTCACGGTCGGCCTGATCGTGAACCGTTACCAGGCGTTCTACCCGTCCTGGCGGGACCTGGCCGGAGCCCGGGCGGAGGCGGTCGCCGCCGTGCCACCGAGCCTGGCGCCCGCCGCCGGGCCGCCCGGAGACGACGTCGTGCTGCCACCCGACTATGCGGCGCGCGCCGGGATCACCTTCCCGATCATCGTCGTCCTCTGTGGACCAGGCGAGCTGGCCGGCGTCCGTGAGCTGGCCCGGCGGGTGCCCGACGTCGTCACCGTCGCTCTCGCCCCACGAACCGCGGCCGACGTCACCGGGATGATGGCAGGGCTGCCGCGAACCGTCCGCGTCGCCGAGGCGATCGCGCTGGTGACCGACGCATCGCACCGTGGCCTCGCCGATCGGCTGCACGACACGCTGCCGGCCGTCGCGACCGTGACCGCCGCCGGCCCGCGCGGCTGGGAGACCGCCCTCGGCGAGGCCGCGGACCGGCTGCCGTTGCCCCTCGCGCACCCGCTGCGGTCATGACCATCGACTCCCCGGCGACGCTCGGGCTGGCGGTGGTGGCCGTGATCGCGGCGACGGTGGCGCTCGCGTACCTGTGGAACGGCCGCCGGATCCTCGGCCGGGCGCTGCTCGTCACGCTCGTCGTCGCGCTCATCGCGGCGGCGTGCGCGGTGCAGATCAACCGGCTCACCACGACGTATCCGTCCTGGTCGTCCCTGGTCCGGGAGCCGGCGAACGGGGGCTCGCTCTCCGCCGGGGTCGAGCGCCGGCCCGGCGGTGGCCGGCTCACCACGGTCACGGTGCCCGGCCGGGCGAGCGGCCTGACCCTCACGATGGGCGTCTACCTGCCCGCCGCGTACGACCTCCCGGGCCGGCGGTTTCCGGTCATCGAGGTGTTCCACGGCTTCCCCGGCTCGCCGAGCACGTGGATCCGGCGCCTCGACGTGGTGCGCCACCTCGACCGGGAGATCGGCGCGGGGCGGATGGCACCGACCGTGGTGCTGTTCCCGTACCAGACGCCGCGGCGGCTGCTCGACACCGAGTGCACGAACCTGGCCGGCGGTCCGCAGACCGAGACGTTCCTGACCGAGGACGTCGCCGCGTACGCGACCACCCACCTGCGGGTCCGCGCCGACCGCGCCGCCTGGGGGCTGATCGGCTACTCGGCCGGCGGCTTCTGCGCGATGAACCTGGCGTTGCGCCACCCCGGCCGGTACGCCGCCGCGGCCTCGCTCTCCGGCGACAGCGGACCGGCGATCACGATCGGCGACGGCAGCGAGCACACCACCAACCACGTCGCGTGGCGGCTGCGCCACCTGCCGCAGCCGCGGGTCGACCTGTACGTGGCCTGGGCCGCCGACGACACCGAGTCCCGCGACGGCTCCCGCGACGTCGTCCGACTGGCCCGGCCACCGTTGCGGGTGACCGCGGTCGAGCTGCCGCACGGCGGTCACAGCCCGGCGCTGTGGCGGCGGATGGAGGGTCCGGCCTTCGACTGGCTCTCCAGCCGCCTCGCCCGCAGCGTCCCGGACGGCTCCTGAATCGACCGCCTTCAGTTAACGTTGCAAGTTAAACGCCGGATATGATCGGGCCATGGAACCCGGCGAGGAGCCCCGCTGGCTCGATCCCGACGAGCTGCAGACCTGGCTGGCGATGGCCGGCGTGCTGGGCCGGCTCCCGGGCGTGCTCGACTCCCAGCTGCAGCGCGAGGCCGGCGTCACGACCTTCGAATATCAGGTGCTGGCGGCGCTGTCCGAGGCGCCCGGGCGCACCCTGCGGCTCAGCGACCTGGCCGCCCGGGCGGACGGCTCCCTACCCCGGCTGTCCCAGGTCGTCAGCCGCCTCGAGAAGCGCGGCTGGGTGCGGCGCCGCCCCGACCCGACCGACGGCCGCTACACCCTCGGCATCCTGACCGACGACGGCTGGGAGAAGGTCGTCGCCACCGCCCCCGGCCACGTCGAAGCGGTCCGCCGGCACGTGCTCGACCCGCTGACCAAGGCCCAGCAGCGCCAGCTTCGCGCGAGCGCCCAGCGCATCCTCCGCGCACTCGACCCCGGCACCGTCTGCGGCGCGGGTTCCTGACCGGTCAGTCGGTGCGCAGCAGGACGTAGGTGTAGACGCCAGCCCCACCTTGCCGTACGCCGTTCCCGCCGGTGAGCTCCATGGTCACCATTCTCCGCCGCGGTTTCCGGTGGCTCAGAGCCAGTTCAGCCAGTCCTTCGGCAGCAGCGTGTAGCCGACGAACGCGGCGATGTCGAGCAGGGCGTGGGCCACGATCAGCGGCATCACCCGGCCCTTGCGCAGGAAGAACAGGGCGAACACCACGCCCATCACCGCGTTGCCGACGAAGGCGCCGAAGCCCTGGTAGAGGTGGTAGGAGCCGCGGAGCACCGCGCTCGTCGCGACCACCCAGCCCAGCCGCCAGCCGAACGAGCGCAGCCGGGTGATCAGGTAGCCGACCACGATGACCTCTTCGAGGACCGCGTTCTGCACCGCCGCGAGGATCAGCACCGGGACCGCCCACCACACCGGCTGCAGCGCCGCCGGGACGATGCGGGCGTTCAGGCCGAGCTGAGCCGCGGCGAAGACCAGGAGCAGGCCGGGCAGGCCGATGCAGGCCGCGAGCGCCGTGCCCCAGCCCGCGTCCGGGACCGGCCGGCGCAGGTCCAACCCGAGCGTGCGGACCGGGGAGAGCCGGTCGCGGTGCAACAGATACAGGGCGAGGAGTACGGGCACGAGCGCGAAGAAGATCCCGAGCAGCTGGTACGTCAGATCGAGGTACGGCCGCGGCGACTGGGACGCGTTGAGCGTGGCGGTCTGCTGCGACAGCGGCTTGCCGGCGGTCAGCTTCGCGATCAGGGACACCACCGCGTAGACGGCGGACTGGCCGAGGGAGAGCAGCAGCACGACGGCGATCTCGAGGCCGAGCTCGCGCCGGGTGGCCGGCGGCCGGTCGACGGTCACGCTCACGCCTACGAGCCGATCTCGCTGACCTGGGCGAACGGTTCGTCGTCCCGCCACACCACGTGGATGATGAAGCTGTGGTTGACCTCGTTGAAGTAGACCGCGAGGTTGTCCGGGGTGTCCTGCACGGTCGCCACCGAGTAGCCGTCCCGCGGCGTGGCCGTGACCAGCTTGATCACCCCGTCGGACGCCCGGATCACCGTCTGGCCGCCCTCGACCCGGAACGACCGTACGTAGGTACGTTCGCCGTTGCTGTCGGTGACCGTCCAGCCGTCCTTGGTGGTCGTGGTCGGCGCGGCGGTGGTCCGGGTCGGCGTGGGAGCAGATGAGCTGCGCGGCGGTTGCTTCGACTTGGCCCGCGACGGGCTCCGGGCCGCCGAGGGTGACCGGGATGCCGGGGCCGAGGTCGGCTGCGCGGAGGGCTCCGGCGCCGGCGGCATCGGGCTCGGCGTCAGCTCCCCCGACTCGCGCAGCTGATCGACCGAGATGAGCGCGCTCTCGTTCGCCGTCGCCGTCCGCAGTACCGGCAGCATCGCCACGGAGGCGAGCGCCACGCTGCTCAACGTCGCCGCGCACCAGCCCAGCAGCGGGAACCAGCTTCGGGGAGATCGCACGTTGCCATCGTCTCACCTGAGCCTAGGGTGTTGGCCATGGCGTTGATCCTGCTGGTCGAGGACGACCGGAACATCACGGCCGCGCTGACCCGGGCGCTGTCGGACGCCGGGCACGTCGTCCGGCCGGTCGGGCAGGCGGGCGAGGCACTCAAGATCCTCACCGAGGAGCAGCCCGACCTCGTGATCCTCGACCTCGGCCTGCCGGACATCGACGGCACCGACGCCCTGCGGATGATGCGGTCGGTGTCCGCGGTGCCCGTCATCGTGGCCACCGCGCGGCGCTCCGAGGCCGACATCATCACGCTGCTCAGCGCCGGGGCCGACGACTATGTGACGAAGCCGTTCTCCAGCGGGCACATCCTGGCGCGGATCGCCGCGGTGCTCCGGCGTACACGGGCCGCTGTGGACACCGCACCCAGCGTGATCACCGTCGGTGAGCTGGAGATCAATCCCCGGCAGCGGCGGGCCGCGCTGCGCGGTCAGCCGCTGCAGCTCACCCGCCGCGAGTTCGACGTCCTCACCTACCTGGCCGAGCGGGTCGGGCAGGTGGTCAGCCGCCGCGAGCTGCTGACCGAGGTGTGGAACCAGTCGCGGATCGGCGAGGAGCAGACCATCGACGTGCACATCTCCTGGCTGCGGCGCAAGCTCGGCGAGACGGCCGCGGCGCCGCGGTTCCTGCACACCGTACGCGGGGTCGGCGTGATGATGGTCGATCCGCGGTGAGATGGGAGCTGAACCGCCTGGCGCTCGCCATCACCTCGATGGTGGCGCTGGCCTTCCTCGTGCCGCTGATCTACGCGACCGGGAAGATCGCGCACGACCGGGCCATCGGCGACGCGCGGCAGCAAGCGGCGGCGATGGTGGCCGCGATGGCGGTCAACGCCGACCCGCAGCTGCTGACCAGCGCGGTGGCCAGCACGGTCGCCGGCAGCGCGGGCCGGCTCGCGGTGCACCTGCCCGGCATCGCGCCCGTGGGTACGACCCACGTCACCGGCGCGGAGGTCCAGCAGGCCAACCTGTACCGGCGCCCGGTGACCGCGCAGACCGCCGGCGGGCTCGCGTACCTGCAACCCAGCGTGCTCAGCGACGGCCGATCCGTGGTCATCGAGGTGTACGTCCCCGACGAGGACATGCGCGAGGGCGTGTGGCCGGCCTGGCTGGCCCTCGGCGCGCTCGCCGTCGTGCTCGTGGCCGGCTCGGTGCTGCTTGCCGACCGGCTCGGCAGCCGGATGGTCCGCGCCACCGCCGACCTCGCCACGTCCAGCCGCCGCCTCGGCGCCGGCGACCTCGCCGTCCGGGTGGAGCCGTCCGGGCCGCCCGAGCTGCGCGACGCCGCCACCGCGTTCAACGTCATGGCCGCCGACCTGCGCCGCCTGCTCGACGCCGAGCGGGAACTGGCCGCCGACCTGTCGCACCGGCTGCGTACCCCGCTGACCGCGCTGCGGCTGGACGCCGAGACCATGCCGCCCGGGCCGATCGGCGACCGGATGCGGCAGGCCTGCGACATGCTCGACGAGGAACTCGAGGCGATCATCGCGGGGGCGCGGCTCGGCGTGGAGGCCCGCAACAACGAGCAGGCGGACCTCGTCGAGGTGCTGGCCGACCGGCTGGCGTTCTGGTCCGCGCTGGCCGAGGACCAGTTCCGGCCCTGGGAGGTCGTCGGCGGGCAGGACCCCGTGCTCGTCCCGTTGCCGCGCAGCGAACTGATCCTGGCCGTGGACTCGTTGCTGGGCAACGTCTTCGCGCACACGCCCGAGGGGGTGGCGTTCCGGGTCACCGTGTCGGCGGCCGGGCTGCTCGTCGACGACGCCGGCCCCGGCATCGCCGACCCGGCCGCGGCGGTCCAGCGAGGGGTGAGCGGCGCCGGCTCCACCGGGCTCGGCCTGGACATCGTGCGGCGGGTCGCCGAGGCCGCGGGCGGGCGGTTGGAGATCTCGCGGGGGCCGCTCGGCGGGGCGCGGATCGGGCTGCTTCTTCCCGTACGCGAAAGGCCGGTTGCGGGTCGTCGCCATGCCGCTTCATGAGTCTTTCCGGATCCTTTAAGGCTCCGTTATGGAACGCGTCGTTACGGTCCTCGCCGTAAACCACCGGACGACACGTCAGGAGCTCGAAGATGCGCAGGTCGATCGCATATCCGCTGGTGGCACTCGGAGCGGTGGGATCGACGTTGGCGGTCACCTCGCCGGCCCTCGCACACGGGTACGTCTCCGCGCCGGCCAGCCGCCAGGCGCTCTGCGCGTCCGGTGCGGTCAAGGACTGCGGGCCGATCCAGTTCGAGCCGCAGAGCGTCGAGGCGCCCAAGGGCAAGCGCTCCTGCGACGGCGGCGCGACCCAGTGGTCGGTCCTCGCCGACGAGAGCCGCAACTGGCCGGCCAAGGCGGTCGGCACCAACGTGACGTTCACCTGGGTCATGACGGCCCGGCACCGCACCAGCAACTGGGAGTATTTCGTCGGTGGCAAGAAGGTCGCCACCGTCGACGGGGGCAACCAGCAGCCGGACGCGGTGGTCACGCACAAGGTCGACCTCAGCAACTTCCCCGGCCGGCAGACGGTCCTCGCCGTCTGGAACATCGGCGACACCCCGATGGCCTTCTACAGCTGCGTCGACCTCAACGTGGGTGGAGGCTCCGGGGGTACGCCGGGCACCACGCCGACGACCGCACCGACCACCGCGCCCACGACCAAGCCGCCGTCGACGCCGGTCACCGCCCCCAGCTCGGCCGTCCCGATCAGCAAGCCGCCGGCGAGCAGCGGGAAGCCGGGCAAGGCCGCCGGCGACTGGGCTCCGGGGGTCGCGTACCGGACCGGTGACGAGGTGACGTACGAGGGCAAGAAGTTCAAGTGCCGCCAGGGTCACTCGTCGATCCGCAGCTGGGAGCCGTCGATCTACACCCTCGCCCTCTGGCTGCCGCTGTGAAGCGCCTCGTCGTAGCCCTCTCCGCCGCCCTGCTGCTGGGCGCGTGCGGCACCGCCCCGGAGACCTCCGCGCAGGTGTCCGACGCCAAGGCCGTGGTCCAGGCCGACGGCAAGTTCAACGACACCGACGTCATGTACCTGCAGATGATGGTGGCGCACCACGAGCAGGGCCTGGAGATGGTCCGGCTCGCCGAGAAGACCGCGAAGCGCGACGACGTCAAGATCCTCGCCCGGGCGGTCGACGCCACCCAGTCCGACGAGGTCACGCTGATGAAGTCGTGGCTGACCCAGTGGCGGAAGCCGACCACGGTCGACCACGCGCCGAGCGCCCACGCCGACCACGGCGGCCTCCCGGCCACCGGGCCGGAGGAGATCGAGGCGCTGCGGAAGGCGAAGGGCGCGGCGTTCGAGACGGCGTTCCTCAACCTCTTCGTCGCACACCAGCACAACGCGGTCGAGATGACACAGGTGGAGAAGACCGGCGGCGTCAACGCCGAGACCAAGGCCTTCGCCGACCGGGTACACGACAGCCGCACCGACCAGATCAAGCAGATGCTCACGATGATGAACGCCTGATCCCCCACTCACCCGACCTGGCATCCCCGGCTGGATCGCACCCCCGGCCGCCGGTCGGCGAGACGGGCGCAACGGTCTCCCCCTTCATGACCGGCGAGCCCGGCAGCTCCGGTCGGCCCGTACGCGGGCCGGCCGGAGTCTGTTGCCCCGGTTTCTCAACTGGCCACCCGGCCTGCCGATCAAAGGGCCAGTCGAAACTCCGGGGGAGCAGAAAATGGTCATTGGCATCGTCGCCGCAGTCGTCGGTCTCATCGTCGGGTACGTGGTAGCCCGCAGCACGCGGCGCCAGGACCCCACGGTCGAGGTGCTCGAGAAGGCCGCGGCCGGTGATCTCACCGTACGCGTGGAGCAGGGCAACCTCACCCCCGCCGGCGAGAACCTGAACTCCCTGCTCGACCGGTTCGCCGAGGTCGTACGCCTCTCCGAGACGACGAACACCAAGCTCAACGGCGCCACCGAGCGCCTCGGCGCGCTGGTCGCCGAGATGGTCAGCGGCGCCCAGGGCTCGGTGCAGTCGGCGGGCGAGATCCTCCGCGCCTCCCAGGAGGTCTCCGAGAACATCGCCACCCTGGCGGCCGGTGCCGAGCAGATGGGCGCCAGCATCCAGGAGATCTCCCGCAGCGCCTCCGAGGCCGTCACGGTCGCGGCCGACGCGATGGAGGTCTCCTCCGACGCCAGCCGCACGATGACCAAGCTCGGCGACTCGTCCGCCCAGATCGGCGACGTGGTCCGGGTGATCACGGCCATCGCCGAGCAGACCAACCTGCTCGCCCTGAACGCCACCATCGAGGCGGCCCGGGCCGGCGAGATGGGCAAGGGCTTCGCCGTGGTCGCCAGCGAGGTCAAGGACCTCGCCCAGGAGACCGCCAAGGCCACCGACTCGATCACCACCCAGGTCGGCACGATCCAGTCGGACACCACCGGCGTGGTCGACTCGATCACCCAGATCGGCGAGGTCATCGGCAAGGTCAACGGCTACCAGACGACCATCGCCTCGGCGGTCGAGGAGCAGCACGCCACCGCCGAGCAGATGACCCACAGCATCGCGGCGGCGGGTGCCCAGGCGGCCCAGATCGCCGAGTCGATGACCCGGATCGCCGACACCCGCGAGCGGGCCAGGGCGACCGTCGAGCAGACCGACGAGGTGGCCCGCGAACTCCGCGACGCCGGCGGCGAACTGGCGGCGGCCCTGCGCTCCCTGCGGGTCTGACAGCTCTTCACCTCCCTCACGAGACGCCCGGCCTGCCACAGGCCGGGCGTCTTCGTGTCCCGCAACCGTCGCGGTTGCCATTGCGGTGTTCCGGCACCGCAGCACGAAGCAGGCGAGAAGCGCTTCCCGATAGGGCCTGTGGCGCCGAGATGCGGCGCCGCTCTGCCGTGGAGGTGCCGCCACCGTGATGTTCGCCCCGCTCCGTGAGCGCAACTATCGGCTCTGGGCCGCCGCCGACCTGGTGTCGGTGGCCGGCACGTGGATGCAGGTGCTGGGCCTCAACTGGCTGGTCCTCACGGCGACCGGCTCGGCCGCCACCATGGGCGTCGTGGTCATGCTCCAGGCCCTGCCCGTGCTGCTGCTCGGCGGCTGGGGCGGCGCCCTCGCCGACCGCCTCCCGGCCCGGCCCACCCTGATCGCCTTCCAGGCGCTGCGCGCCCTGCTCGCCCTCACGCTGATCGCCGACACCGGCCGGCTGTGGCCCGTCTACGCGATCGCGCTGGCCTCCGGGACGATCAGCGCCGTCGAGGGCCCGTGCCTCGGCCGCTTCGGCTCGGCCCTCGTACCCCCGTCGGCGCTGGGCTCGGCGCTGGCGCTGGGCTCGGTCCTCAGCTCGGCCGGCCGCATCGTCGGCATGTCGGTCGGCGGCGTCCTGGTCGGCATCACCGGGCCGGGCTCCCTCTTCGCGATCAACGCGGCCACGTATGTCGCGGTGATCGTGGCGCTGGTGCTCATGCGGACGGAAAAGATCCGCACCCTGGCCGCACCACCCCCGGGAGAAGGCGGAGTCCGGGCGGGCCTGCGCTACCTGGCGGGCCGCCCGACCATCCTGGTGATCCTGGCCCTGTCGTTCGTCCTCGGCTCCCTCGGCCGCAACTACCAGGTCACCATGGCGGCGATGGTGACCGGCCCGCTCCACGGCGGCCCGGCCGCCTACGGCCTGCTCTCCACGGTCTTCGCCGTCGGCGCGGTGGCGGGCGGCCTGCTCCTGGCCGGCACGGGCCGCTCGACGCTCCGCGTCCTGCTGGCGACGGGCCTGACGATCAGCCTGCTCCAACTGTGCGCGGGCTTCGCCCCGAACATCCTCGGCTTCGCGGCCCTGATCCTGCCGATCGCGGCGGGAGCGGTCATCCTCGACACCATCATCGCGACGAGAGTCCAACTCGACACCCGCGAGGAAATGCGCGGCCGGATGCTCGCCACGCTCGGGGTAGTCTCCTCGCTGTCAGGAATCGTGGGAGCGCCGCTGATCGGCTGGCTCTGCGACGCGGCGGGGGCACGCGGGGCGTTGGTGCTCGCCGGAGCGGTGACGTCGCTGGCGGCGGTGGGCGGTGGATATGCGCTGGCCAGATTGAAGGGGCGGTCGCTGTCGGCGGTATTGCCGGGATGGGGACGGCGCCTCGCGGACCAGCCCGCCTGATCGGGCATAGACATGATTGACGCCTTGGTGAAGTTCCGGCCGCTCCGTGGGTCCGCGTTCTCTGCCCGGCGAAGGCAGGCATACCCGGAGCACGAGGGGAGCCGGGCGCGCCTGATTGAGGCGCCGGGGCGCGGCTGGCACGCTCGATCGGATGGAGAGCCGACGGAACGCCGAACCGATCTTTGAGCCTGATGATGACGCAGCGAGTGCTTCTACCGATGACGAGTCGCTCCCAGTCGTCGACGCCCCTGAGGCGGCGCATGCTGTTGTGGCGTCCGCGCACTTGAGTACTGATCCCGATCTCGAGGTCGCATACGAGTACTTCAAAGAGCGAGCTGCAGACTTCGGTCCTGCCATCCGTCAAGCCCTGGACGAGGTGATCGCTTCAGGCCGCACGCGTCGCTGGAACCTGGACCAGTGCAACAACCAGGAGAAGGCGTACGTCGGCGTCAACCTCGAGAACGTGCTACGGCAGAAGTTCGATCTTTCCCACGGGTTGCTGGGAATGGACTTCGATATTAGTGGCATTGATGTTGACTGCAAATGGTCCCGGAACTACGGAGGATGGCAGATCCCGAAAGAGGCCACGGGGCACATTTGCCTGCTGGTTCATGGTGATGATCTCGCGAACACCATGGCCGTGGGCGTCATACGGATCCGGGAAGACATTTTGGTCGGTGGTAACCGAGACCTCAAAAGGACCATACAGCGGCCAGAGGGTCTGTCGTCGGTGCGCTGGATCATCGCCGACGGTGAGAGCGCCCTGCCGGAGAACTTTCTCATGAGTATCAGTAAGGCTGATAGGGAGGCAATTCTCGGTCCGCGAGGCGGAAACGCTCGAGCGATTGAGCTGTTCAGGCGGTGTGAAGGACTGATCATTCATCGAAGGGTGATTGAAGCGATCGGTCAACAGGTTGACGACGCCCGCCGATTCCGGGGAGAGGTCAGAGCGGAGCTTGCCCGGCAAGGATTTGAGGTGTTGAACGGTCATTGGAAAAGCCATCGGGCCCGTGCCAGGGAGCTCGGTGGTCTGGATATCGCAGGACATACGCAATGGGTCGCCCTCCGGACCGATGGCAGTACGCCCGCGCGCCGTGCTGAGCTCGATCCGGTCCGGCGCCGGGAGGCGGACGCCTTCAGAAGGGAAATGATTGCCGGCCTGGCAGAGATCAGCCGTCGGCGGTCAGCCCAGCGCAAGGCCGCAAAGGCAGCCCGCGTGACCCTCGCGGAAGCGGTAGCCGAGGCCGCTGCAGTTGAGCGCGAGGTTAGGGCTGCGTTTGCGATCGCTGAGAGTGCAGCGACCTCTCTTCCGCAACGCGAGTGACCCCGAAACCCGGCAAGCCGTCTGTCGGATGGCAGGATCTCGGCCGCTTTACTCACGAGAACTCCTCCAGAGTGAGGGAGGCGGCCTCGATACCAGATATCAAGGAGCCATCCGCAATACGGGCGGCTGCTGGCGATTCTCACTCAATGGGGTTCGGGCGGCTCGCGGCCGCTCCGGGCCAGGGGACTCTGCCTGCCAGCATGGGCGTATTGGGCCGGAGAACCGGCCCCAGCTCCAGTACACCGGGAGACAGAGCGCTGAGCGGCACGTCGAAACGGCATGACTCCCACCGGCCGGACAACCCGCGGTCGGCTGGCGCCTCAGCCACCATCCATTCACGGTTAACCGTTGCAATCGCGGCGATCGAGTCGTCAGGATTAAGTCGGACGGCCACCAATCGCCATACCGGGTCACGACGCATCGTTTCGTACTCGTTCCGCGAGAGGTGGATCGTGAGGCGGCTCCGCCGGAGGGTCGACTTTATTTCGAGGTGCAGTGTGCATCCGCTGCCGTGCACGGCGATGTCGTAGCCGTACCCGTCCGCCACGGCCGCCACGTGGTCGACAACTGCATCCACTCCGTCGTGTAGCAGCGTCAGGACAGCCGCTTCTCCGGCCATTCCTACCCGGACGCGTTCGGCCGCATCCACCTTGCCCCATGCTGTGATCACATGGGCGAACGCGGCTTCCGTTGTCAGGCCGGCGGCTTCGGCTGCGCGAACAGCGTCGTCCGGCAGCTCATCGGGAGAGCGCACGAGGTCACCGGCGTCTTTAAGCCAGTGGCTACCGCCATGCGTGATGGTGGCGGTGAAGACGCGCTCGGCCGCGGGGACTGGCGTATGCAGGTCACTCAGCAGGCCGACGTCTCCCAGCCAGGCATATGCGGCTTCGTATTGTGTGGGAGTGAGATCGCTGAAGTCCCGGTGATTCGTGAACAGAGCGCGGGAGCGCGCCGGGCTGGACCGCGGAAGCCGGTCCAGCCATCGTATGGCCGCGCGCAATACCGGCCTAGGTGGTATTGGCACGGAGATGACCCATCAGCGCCTGCAAATCCCGGTTATCCAGACCAGCACCGACCGGCGGCTCTTCCTCGAGATCGGCCAGCCGCTGGACCGCTGGGTCGTCGAGGATACGGCCCATGAACGTCAGCTTGTCGCTTAGCCGCTGCTCCACCACCTCATCGATCGTGCCCTGAGTCGCCAGGATGGTGATACGAGTCTGGGCGTCCGGCGCCAGCCCTAGACGGTGAATGCGATCGAGGCTCTGCAAGAAGCGGCCGGCGGCGAAGTCGCGGTCGACATATACGGCGTCGTGACATTCATGATGAAGGCTGATGCCTTCCCCTAGAGTTGCCGGGTTAGACAGCAGCACGGCGCACGACGGGTCGGCCCGGAAGCGCTTGATCTCGGTGTCGCGGTCCTCCGTGCCGCCATGGACGACGGCCGGCCCAAACTCGCGTAGCACCTCGCGCAAAGTGTTCAAGCTGCGGACGAATGTCGACCAAACCAGCGTCTTCCGTCCCCTGCTCGCATTGGCGGCGACGATAGCCAGCGTTTCCTGATATTTGGGTGACATCTCGTAGCTGGGGAGGTCGCGCATCAGCGCCTCGAGGGGGGTGCCGTCCGGGACTGTGAGCGGGGGACTTGATACATGAGTGGCTCGTAGCGTGTTGTGCCCACGGATAGCAGGGCGGGTGAGGTGGCGGCCATAAGCATATAGACGACGATCTTACCAATGGCCTGAAGATCGTCTGCGGCGTCCGCCACTCGCCCCGAAAAACGCCCGAGTAGCGCCTGGTAAATCTCCTGATGAAGCGGCGGCATAGCAAGCTGGCGGAGGGTGGTAGTCGCAGGCGGCAGACCGAGCTCAGTCTTCGTCGTGCGGGAGAATAATGGTTTGAGCACACGGCTGGCTTCCGCCAAGTCGCCACCGGCTAGCGCTTGGATGACCTTCTGCCGGCCGTGGCCGGGCCAGACGAAGCTGAAGAGATTCTCAAGGTCTTTTACGCCGTTTGGCGCCGGGGTGCCAGTCAAGATCAACCGGTGCTTTGCCCGCGGCCCAAGAGCCAGGCAGGCGGCACCATAGGTGCCTTCAGCCCCCAGCTTCATCCGGTGAGCCTCATCGAGGAGAAGCATCGAGGGACGGTCCGCAAGCCAGGCACCGAGCTCGTTGAGGGCGCCTTCGAGGCGCTCGTAATTGATGATGAGTGCGTCGGCAGCGGGATCGAAAGGCCGGGCGAAAATGCCCATCTGGAGTGGTTCTGCCAAACACTCCTCGTTCTCGTCGTGCCATGCGTCGTAGCAGGACTTTGGGCCCACGATCAGAAGTCGCTGAACTCGTCCGGCGTGCCGTAGCGCTTCGAAGATTGCGAGCCCTACCCGGGTCTTGCCCGCACCTGGTACCGAAAAGTTGGCTCCGTGGCGCAGCGCCAGAAGTTTTGAGATGTCCCTCCGCTGGAAGCCGGTCAAGTTGCCGACCCAGTTTGGTCCGAGCCTGTCAGGAATACCCCAGGGTCGCACCTCATCCTCAGAGGCGTCGCCTGAGTCCAGACGGCGGGCAACAGTCTGAGCATCGGCCGCCGAGTCAGCCGCTAGGGCTGCAAGCTGAGGATCCCAGGTGACGCTCTGTATAGCGGGCCACGCGGCGAGAGCCACGAGATTGGTGAGCAGATCGTCAATCTCCACATCCATAGTGGATGGGGAGCGCTGGATGCTCGAGCGGAACCGCAGAGCCAGCCGGCGCAGATCAGCCTCGTACCCGCGGTCCGCACGCAGTCGCGCCGTCATCACTGTGTCGCCGAATTCGACGCGGAGGCTTGGCACTTGACCGCTTGTCACGTCAGCGCTCCTGAGCGGTGTCCAGCAGCCAGGCGACGCCATCACCGGGCGACCCGAAGGTGCGGCCAGCCTGCTTCGCCAGCCTGGTGAGGCTGGCCCGGAGGGTCAGCAACGCGTCATCAAACGCGTCCTCGTCGAGTGCCCTTTTTGCCCTTGCCTCAGCGAACTCCGCAGCGCATTGATTGACATAGTCCGCGGCGTCGGTGAGCCGCTCAGTTACGACGACCTGCCGCTTATGCAGTTGCGCATTCTGCCCGGCCAGCTTCACCGCGGCATCGAACGTCTTGCGAGCTGTCTTCATCAAGCCGTCGGCCTCATCCACGTCTGAGGACCCCAGTTTGTTGCGGGCTCGTGTTTTAGCACTCGCTTGAAGCAAGGAGTCAGTCAATGCCCGGGTGGTCTTCACAGTTGCGGTGGCGTCTGGCATCGAGACGCCGGGAAGTCCGGGGATGCTCACTGAGGCACTTTCTTGAACAGCCGGCCGCAGGACATCCGGCAGTCGCTCGCTGAGATATCGCGTGTGGAAGTCGGCCTCGGCAAGTCGTACCGAAGTCTTCGGGTAGTTGAGTACGACCATGGCGAGGCGCGTTTCTTTCAACTGCTCTGCGGCGTCGGGATCAGTTCTCGCCATTTTGGTGTAATCGCGGTAAAGCTCCCTGAGCTTTTCTTGATGGTCCTCGAAGTCGATTTCGCGCAGGGCGACGTCGTCGCCCGTCGCACTGCGGTCGATAGCGTCCCTGATCAGTTGGTAGACCCAGCGATCTTGATGGAGGGTCGTCGTCTTGATGTTGAAGTCACGCGCGACATCCTCCTCCCGGCGTCCGCTTGCTAGCTCGTCCTCTATGGCGATAAGGCGGTTGATGTAGGAGTACTCGCGTCGCTTATCGCGCCGTAGCTGCAAGAAGAGTTCAACGGCGTTTATGTCGCGATGAGACGTGTCTGCCGGAAGGACGCCGACGCGGATGCCCGCAATGCCAAGGTCGCGGAGAGCGGCGCAGCGAGTATTTCCATCAACCAGAATGCCGGTCGGGCTGATGATTCCAGGCTCCTTCTGCCCGAAGTCCTCAAGCTCCTCCTTCAGTGCGGTGTAGTCCGGATCAATCTGATCGGGATTTGAGGGCTTGCGCGTCAGCAGATGGTGCAGGTATTGCTGGGCCGTCTCGCTCCAGGGGTCTTCCTCGAGCATCCGGTTGCGTTGCTGGTCCAGCGCCCGCTGCGCCCGAATCCGATGGGTGCCGGGGTTGAAATACAGCATGTCGACCGGCATTGAGATGACATGAAGGTGCCGCTGTTCGCCCCGCCAATCGACCGTGACCTTGGCGCCGTTCTCCGCCATCACCTGCCGAAACCGCTGCTCCACAAGAGAGCGGATGCTGTCGCCCTCCGGCGGAGTGCCGAAATCTGCCGACATGTTCGAGCCTCCCGGACCTATGCTGCCTGCCTCGTGCATGATGGCAGGACCCACCGACATTCCGCGACGACGCACGACCGATCCGATGCCGTGTTTACGGGAGGGCAGCAGTGGATCTTCCGGCCTGGAACGACCCGGACTTCAAGGGCGGCACGATGGTACGTGCTGCGCTGTGGCTCATGCAGGAGGTCGGGGAGGGCAACACCTTCACCAAAGAGCAGCTGCGGCTAGCGTTTCCTGGCGTCAGCCAGGCCGATCGGAGGTTACGCGACCTTCGTAAGTATCAATGGTCGATCCTGACCAGCACGGAAGATGCCTCGCTCTTGTCGGAGGAACAGCGTTTCCTGCAAGCCGGAGTTCCCGTGTGGGAACCAGCGGCTCGTCGCGCCGCGGCATCGCAGGATGCGGTGTCTGCGAAGGAGAAGCAGGCTGCGCTCAGCCGGGACGACTTCATGTGCACGACATGCGGCATCTCGGGTGGCGAGCCTTACCCCGACGACCTGACGCAGGCCGGCGTGCTTTCCGTAAGCCGCCGTCTGACCGTGCTCCCTGACGGCCGGGAGCGTGTCCTCCTGGTCACTGAGTGCAAACGTTGTCGTGCGGGTACGGATGGGAGCCCGGCCCGAGCCGATGACGTGCAGGCGGCAATCGACGCCCTGGACGACGACGGTCGCCGCCAGCTCCAGCGCTGGATCGCAAGAGGGCGGCGCGTCCTCACGCCACTAGACCGAGCATGGAGTTCCTACCGGCGGCTACCGCCGGACGCCCGCGATGAGGTTCGGGCTCGCCTCGATCGGTAGTGCGCTGGTCCGTGGTCCCTGGGCCTGGCTGTAGTGATCGATCGGGCGTGGCGTGGAAGCCGTAAGAAGATCGTAATGCCCTTCCGTGGCGCATCGGGCTAAGGTCGAACGCATGTTCGATCAAGGCAGGGCGTTCTTGACGCGCGTCAACGCAACCTCGAGTGGCTCATGCTCCCAAATACGGACCACTTGCCACCCGGCCGCTGTGAGGGCGGCGTTCGCTAACCGGTCGCGTTCCATGTTCCGGCGCAGTTTAGGGGCCCAATACCACTCGTTGGTGGTGGGCTGCCGTCCATGCTGCGGGCAGACGTGCCAGAAGCAGCCGTCCACGAACACGGCAACCTTACGTGCAGTGAAGACGATGTCCGGCCGCACGCGGACATCCGTGAGGCGGATGAGGAGATCCTTGCGGTAGCGATAGCCCAGCCTGTGCAGCGCAGAGCGAAGCGCAACCTCCGGCTTCGTGTCGGCCCTCCGGTTGGCCTGCATGTTGCGCGAACGTCCCGCATTCAGCGGGGCAGGATAAAGACCCTTCGCGTGGGCAAGGTCCCGTCCCTCGGCCGGGTCGCGCCTAGACACGCCGGAACCATCCTGGTGCGGTGCCCGCGGGGCGTCGCTTCACCTGAGGCAAGATACTCGGCAGCGGCGGGGCCACGTGCCCAGCCCCGGAAGGAGGCCCCGTGGCCAGCTTTGATGTAGTGGAAATCTGCGCAGGAGCAGGCGGCCAAGCCCTAGGCCTGGAGAAGGCCGGCTTTGAGCACGCGCTGGCCGTCGAGCTAGACCAAAACGCATGTACCACCCTTCGCGACAATCGTCCTTCCTGGAAGGTTGCTCAGGGGGACGTGGCAAGCCGGGAGACGTGGAACCCCGCTGACTATGAAGGCGTCGCTTTGCTTGCCGGAGGGGTGCCGTGCCCGCCGTTCACCATCGCCGGCAAGCAACTGGGTGCTACCGACGAGCGCGATCTCTTCGCATGGGCGATTGAGCTTGCAGGGATCGTGCGTCCGAAGGCAGTTCTGCTGGAAAATGTGCGCGGACTGAGCATGCCGCGATTCGCGGGATATAGGCAGCACGTCCTAGATCGCCTGACCTCGCTCGGTTATGTGGCTTCGTGGCAGCTCCTGCATGCGTCGGATTACGGCGTCCCGCAACTCCGCCCTCGCTTCGTGCTCGTAGCTATGGGGCCCGAGGATGCCGCCTACTTCTCGTGGCCTGATCCGCTGCAGCGCCGGGTAACCGTCGGGGAGGCGATTGGCGACCTGATGGGTTCCAACGGCTGGGAGGGTGCCAGTTCCTGGGCCGCGGGCGCTCAGAAGATCGCCCCGACCATTGTTGGCGGCTCCAAGAAGCATGGAGGCGCTGACCTCGGTCCCACGCGGGCGAAGAGAGCATGGGCAGAAATGGGAGTCGATGCCCTTGGTGTGGCGGACGAGGCTCCTCAGCGGGGTGCCAAGTTTGCAGTTGGCCCCAAGCTCACTACCGAGATGGTGGCCAGAATTCAGGGATGGTCGGATGAGTTCGACTGGGAATTTAGCGGGCGCAAGACGTCTCGGTACCGGCAGATCGGGAATGCCTTTCCTCCGCCCGTGGCCGCTGCTGTGGGGACAGCCATCATGCGAGCGTTCAAGCACCAAGGTGTGCCAGCGCAGCGCGAGTCCATCGAGCACGATGCCATCTACAAGGCTCTCCGAGCCGAAGATGATTATGTGAGCTTCAGTCAACTCGTACGAGCGGTTGGCCGTCCTATCGAGGCCCCAGAGCTTGAGCGACGGATCAGTCTCTTGAGCCGCGACTTCAATATTGACGTGCGCGAGGGGAAGTCCGGCCCTGCCTATAAGCTTGGGAAGTTCAGAGCTTTCGTTGGTCAGGAGGACCACGACCGGCACGAACTTTTCGTCAAGCACCGGGCGCGGATTAGCTGACAACCCTCACCCCGGGCAAGCCTGACTACAGCGTGGCTTGCCGACCGCACATCGATGGCGAGGGTCGCGAGGGCCTCGGCGCGGCAACTTCCCAGGTGTCGGATACCGTGAGCGGGTTCGGCGGACTCGGCGCTAGGGGAACACGTGGAGCTGTTGCACTCGGGCAAGGTCAGGGATGTCTACGCCGACGGGGACGACATTCTGCTCGTCGCGTCGGATCGGGTGTCCATCTATGACGTGGTGCTGCCCACTGCCATCCCTGACAAGGGCAAGATTCTCACTCAGCTGTCGCTGTGGTGGTTCGAGCAGCTTGCCGATGTGGTGCCTAACCATGTCATCTCCGCGACCGATGTGCCGGCCGAGTGGGCCGGGCGGGCTGTGCGGTGCAAGCGGCTAGAGATGGTCATGGTCGAGTGCATTGCCCGGGGGTATCTGGCCGGTTCCGGGTTGAAGGAGTACGAGAAGTCCGGGGCGATCTGCGGGGTGGAGTTGCCGGCCGGGCTGATCGAGGGGTCCGCGTTGCCCGAGCCGATTTTCACGCCGACCACGAAGGTGGCGCCGGGTGAGGGGCATGACGAGTTCATCACGTACGCCGAGGTGGAGGCTTCCGTCGGGGCCGACGTCGCGGCCGAGCTGCGGCGGATCACGTTGGAGGTGTACCGGCGGGGGTCGGAGATCGCCGCTCGGAACGGGATTCTCATTGCCGACACGAAGATCGAGCTGGGGTTCGCCGGGGGGCGGTTGGTGCTCGGGGACGAGCTTCTGACGCCCGATTCGTCGCGGTTCTGGGCGGCCGACGAGTGGCGGCCCGGCGGGGCTCAGCGGTATCTCGACAAGCAGTTCCTGCGGGACTGGTCGGCGCAGTCCGACTGGGACAGGACCGCGCCGGGGCCGGAGATTCCGGACGAGGTCGTCGAGGCGACCCGGAACCGCTACGTCGAGGTGTACGAGCGGCTGACCGGGAACCGCTGGGTCTAGGAGGTTTCGCCGGCCGCCGCCGAGTCCGGGGGGCTCGGCGGCCACCGCGACCACCTCCAGCAGCGGTCGTCTATCCGGCTGCGGTGCGCCGAAACGCGCCGGCGGCCGAGCGATTGTTGTGCTCCTGTGTCCTGCGGTGTGCGGAACGGGACAGCGCGGACGGAGACGATCTTCTACTCTGCTGCTCCTGACTTCTAGGAGCACAGTGAAACCCGTACGCATCATCGTCGGGGTCCTGACCGCCGCAGCGGCTTCCGGGACCCTTTTTCTGACCGCGCCCGCCGACGCCGCGCGGCTCACCCTCCCCGTATCCCCGTCGGGGCAGAACGCGCCGCCCGGGTCTCCGGAGCGCACCGCCCGGCAGGCCGGCCGGGCCGCCGCGGCCGACGTCCCCGGCGCCGTGAAGATCGTGCGGGACGGGATCACGCTGCTGCACCAGCGCACGGCCGTGTCGCGGACGCCGGTGACCGGGCGGGGCGCGACCCGGTCGGACTTCGACGGCGACGGCCGGGACGACATCGCGGCGGACAGCGGCGGCGGCGTGCTGGTCTCGTACACTTCGGCGCCGGTGCGCGACCGGCTCACCGCCGAGATTCCCGGCGGCTCCGGGTGCACGTGCTTCGGCGACGTGATGGTCACCGGCAACTTCAACGGCGACAAGTACGACGACCTGGCCGTCGGCGACAACGACGAGCCGGACCTGAACGTGATGGGTTACCACGCGGGCGCCGTGTGGGTGTTCCTCGGCGGGCCGTCCGGGCTGCGGCCGAACGAGGTCAAGCACTTCAACCAGAGCACGTCCGGGGTGCCCGGTACGTCCGCCGAGGCCGACCGGTTCGCCGGCGCCCTCGCGGCCGGCGACATCACCGGCGACGGGCGCGACGAGCTGGTGGTCGGCCTGCCGCTGAAGAAGGTGGCTGGCAAGAAGGAGGCCGGCGCGGCGATCGTGCTGAAGGGCAGCTCCAGCGGCATCGTGACCGCCGGCGCCAGGTGGATCGACCAGAACACCGGCGGCGTGCCGGGCGGCGCCGAGACCGGCGACCACTTCGGCGGCGGCCTGGCCATCGGGAAGATCAACAAGGACAAGTACCAGGACCTCGTCATCGGGGCGCCGCAGGAGAACGACGGTCAGTCGTGGGGCGGCAGCGGCTCGATCACCCAGTTCTGGGGCACCGGCGGCGGCGTCTCCTTCAACAAGGTGACCGCTGTCGGCGGCGACGCGACGTTCGCGGTGGCCGAGCCGAAGGACGCGGTGGTCTGGTACATCGGCGGGCAGGCGATGGCGATCGCCGACACGAGCGGCGACGGGTACGGCGAGATCATCGTCGGCGCCCCCGCGGCCCAGGCGAACTGGAACATCAACGGCGGCGTGGTCGTCACGTTCCCGGTCGGCAGCAACGGCGTGACCGCCAAGGGGATCAAGCTGATGTCCCAGCGGGACAAGGACATCGCGGGCGCCTCGGAGAGCGACGACTACTTCGGCGCCTCCATCGCGGCCGGGGACATCACCGGTGACGGCATCGCCGACGTGCTGGTCGGGGTGCCGGGCGAGGATCTCGGCAGCGCGGTCGACGCCGGCTCCGTGGTGCTGCTGCGCGGTTCCCGGCAGGGCCTCACCGCCGTACGGTCGATCACCCTCACCCAGTCCTCGAACGGCGTACCGGACGCGCCGGAGCGCAACGACACGTTCGGCGCGGCGGTGGCCGTCCTCAACCTCAACGGCGCGAACGGGATGGACGCGGCGATCGGCACGCCCGGCGAGACGGTCTCCGGCGACCAGAACGGCTATCCGTCCGGCACGGTCACGCGACTGTACGGCGGCAGCAACGGCATCGGCGGCGGCAACAGTGCGAGCGGGCGCTCCTTCGGCGTCACCGGCGAGTACTACGGCTACCTGGCACACCAGTGAGGACAGGACACATGCGTAATCTCCCGTTCGCCGTGGCGGTGGTGGGCCTGGTGACGGCCGGCGCCACCCTCGCCGGTTCGCCCGCGTCGGCCGCCGGCACCGGGGTCGCCAAGGTCGTGGACAACACCCGGGTGCAGTTCAACGCCGCGTCCGGCAAGGTCAACAAGATCATCGTGACGCGCTCCGGGCGTACGTTCACGATCGACGACACCAACCCGATCAAGGCCGGCAGCGGTTGCAAGGCCGTTTCGGGCGACCGGACGAAGGTCCGGTGCACGACGCCGAGGAATCCGACCTGGTTCATGGTCTACCCGGGCGACAAGAACGACTCGGTCGCCAACCGGACGGACCTGGGGATGACCGCGCGCGGCGGGTCCGGCAACAACACGATCTACGGCGGACCCAAGCACGACGAGCTGTACGCCGACGACGGCAACGACACGATCTACGGCAACGGCGGCGCCGACTACATCTTCTCGGCCGGCGGCAAGGACGTCATCTACGGCGGCGACGGCGAGGACACCCTCAAGGCCGGCTACGGCAACGATACGATCTACGGCGGCGCCGGGTTCGACCGCATCGAGCCCGACGCCGGCAACGACGTGGCGCACGGCGGCACCGGCGACGACTACTTCGAGGAGAGCTCCGGCAGCGACACCCTGTACGGCGACTCCGGCATGGACGAATTCCACCAGAACGAGATCGACGGCCGCGGCGCCCAGCTGATGTACGGCGGCGCCGATTACGACCGGGTGGAGTACTGGACGCGGACCAAGCCGGTCGTCGCGGACGCCGACGGCAAGCGCGGCGACGACGGCCAGCAGGGCGAGGGCGACTCGATCGGTGCGGACGTCGAGGGCATCAGCGGCGGCAAGGGCAACGACTGGATCGCCGGCACCACCGGGGACAACTACCTGGCCGGCAACGAGGGCAACGACAAGATCTACGGCTACAGCGGCGACGACCAGATCGACGGCGGCCTGGGCAACGACCGGCTCGAGGGCGGCAACGGCAAGGACTCGCTGCGCGGCGACTTCGGCAGCGACGTCATGCTGGGCGGCGCCGGCGTCGACGACGTCACCTACTACGACCGGCTGGTGACCGTGGTCGCCGACCTCGACGGGCAGAGCGGCGACGACGGCTCGCAGGGCGAGAAGGACACGATCGGCGCCGACGTCGAGATCCTCTGGGGCGGCTGGGGCGCCGACACGCTGACCGGCAATGCGGGCGACAACCACATCGACGGCGGGCACGGCGCCGACGTGATCCGCGGCGGCGCCGGCAACGACACGCTCGACGCCGGCGAGGGCATCGCCGGCGGCGTCGACAAGGTCTACGGCCAGGCAGGCGACGACGTCCTGCGCGGCGGCGACTACAGCGAGGACGACCGTTTCGTGCTCGACGGCGGCGAGAACACCGAGGTGGGCGACAACTGCCTGCCGGGCACCCGCGGCAGCGGCGACCTGGTCGGTTGCGAGCGCTCCGACGGCTGACGGAACAGCGTCACAAGAGGCCCCGCCGGGCGCGCTCGGCGGGGCCTCTCACGCGAAGCCGCCGACCTGATAACCCACAAAACCGAGCAGCGCCAACGGTACGGCCACAGCCAGGCCGATCGCCCGCTTCCGCCAGGTCCGCCCCGCCGCCGCGATGACCACGATCCCGAGCACCGCCTCGAGCACCGCGGTCGCCGCCTCGCCGCGTCGCGCCAGCCGTACGGCCTCGGTGAACAGCACCGCACCGGGCAGCGCGAGCCCCACCGCGCCCCGCCACCCGGCGAGTCGCGCCCACACCCCGGCCGGGCCGAACACGGCGCCGGCGAGCACCCCGAAGAACATCCACAGCAGCGCGGTCGGCGCCCACGCGTTGGCAAGGTTGTCGTCCTGCCAGACGGTCGCCGTCACGTAGTACACCGGCACCGCCACGACCAGCAGCACGATGGCGGCGACGGCCGCGCGCAGAACGCCTCCGCGGACCCGGTAACCCAGGGCAAAGGCCGCGACCGCCCAGACCGCCGCCGAGTTGGCCAGATTCGCCCACGGGTACCCGAGCAGCTTCTGCAGCGCGAAGTCCACGGCCCCGAGCAGGATTCCGCCGAGCACCGCCACCGCCGCCAGCCTGCGATCATCAGTCACGGTCGCCGAGCGTACGGTCAGCCGCCGAGATCCTCGAGGTGCCCCGCCCAGGCCTCCGCGAGCGCCGCGCCGGACCGGCGGGACCCGCAGCTCCACCGGCCCGCGACCGTACGCCCGGCCGCCGTGGCCGCGATGTCGTTGCCGTAGTTGTCCCGGAAGTAGCCGGTCTGGCTGCCGTCCCAGGTCAGCACGAACGTGCTCACGCCCGTACCCGTCCATTGAGGTCGGCGGCCACCCGGGCGCCGATGTGGTCGATCAGCCGGCGCAGGTCGGCGCAGTAGACGGAGGGGTTGCGGAATCCGCCGCCGGGACGCCACCGGTGTGCGTAGTGACCGGCGCCACAGATGTCGTGCACCGGGCAGGCGAGGCAGGACGCCGCGAGCGCGTCGCGCCCGGACTGCCGCGCGACGATGCCGGGGTGCCGCGTCGCTGCGTCGAAGTCGTGGTCGAAGACGTTCAGGCCGGTGGCCGCCGCCCCCGGGTACGCCGACTTCAGCGAGTCCACCTGCTCGATCGCGCCGTCCGACTCGATCACCGCCACCGCCACCGGGCTGAGTCCCACCTGGTCGGAGCGGCTGGTGCCGCCGAGGATCAGGCTGATCAGCTCCTCGAAGAGGCGGATGCCGGTCTCCCGCCGCGGGGCGCCGTACCAGCGGTCGAACACGGCGATCAGCCACTCGGCCGCGCCGGGGGCGGGCGGCCGGGCCCAGTTCGCGTGCGGGAGCAGGAGGTCGATCATCGGGGGGCGGTGCGCGAGCAGCGCCTCGTAGACGGCCACGGGGTCGGTCGCCGGATCCACGGTGCACAGGATCCCCGCGTACGCCGGATGCCCCGCGAGCCGCCGCAGCGCCCGCTCCGCCAGCAGATGGCTGCCCCGGCCGTTGCGGTGCCGCCGGTGCCGGTCGTGCTGCTCGGGCGGGCCGTCGAGGCTGACACCGATCCGCACCCCGTACGCCCCCAGCGCCTCGAGCATGGCGTCGTCCAGGAGGGCGCCGTTCGTCTGCGTACTGAAGCGGGCCGTGGGGACGACGGCTCGCACGTCGGTGATCAGCTGGACGAGCGCGGACCTGCCGGCCAGCAGCGGCTCCCCGCCGTGCAGCACCACGTCGACCCGGTCGAGGCCGTGGCGCGTGGCGTGGTCGCCGATGCGGCGCGCGGCCGCCCGCCAGACCTCGGGGGCCATCGCGGCGGGCCGGTCACGCCAGCTCTGGTCCGCGAGCTCGTAGACGTAGCAGTAGTCGCACGCCAGATTGCACTGCTGGTGGACCTTCAACACGAACTCGCGGAAGGCCGGCACCCCTCAAGTCTGCCTCACGCCCGTCAGTGCCGGTCGAGGCTCAGCTCCGGCTCGCGTCGCCGGGGCCAGTTCGCCCTGGTCCCGCACGCGTCACAGCTCAGCTGCTCGCCGCAGTGCGCACACCAGTCGTTGGTCCGGCGCAGATACCAGCCCAGCGCCACGCCGGCGAGAAGGCTGGCCAGGCCGACCAGCGCTGCCAGCAGCACGGCACCGGTCATCGGTGCGGTCCGCCCAGCGCCGATGCGCCGTCGCCGCCGCGGGGGCGACGGATCGCCAGCGCGTTCTCCTGGCGACGGTCCAGTGCCGGGTCCTCATCGGCACGGGAGGTCACATAGGAGGCGGTGAACGTGTCGACGCCGGTGCCGAAGTGCGCGCCGGGACGATAGGTGACGGTCACGGCACGCGAGGACGAGGCTTCGATCACTCCCGCTCGCCAGCCGTCGCGATAGACCCACACGGGGTCCGCCTTGTGGTAGCTGTCGGCCGGGGCCACGTCCGCGGGATTTCGCAGCGGTGGGGCGATGGTGGGGGTCGACATCGAGAGCCTCCTGGATCCCGGTTTGACTCGGGCGTCGGGCGGTCCAGCGACGCCGGCCGAGCTGTGACTGTCGAAAAAGACATGCTTTCCGACACCCACCGTCAGCAGCCAAGCAACCGCCTGTCAGATATCATGCTCGGGATCAAGTGCGTTCGCAAGGCCGGATGCACGTGCATCCGCAACGTGCGTCCCGGTGAGGGGTGTCCGAACGTTCGGTTTTCTGCCGGAGGACCTCACCCTTAGGATGCAGTGGGCAACGGATCTGCAACTTGCAGTTTCCGCGGAGGCGTCGAAGTTTCCGCGGACCAGTCGATTAAGGAGCCACGTGACCACGGGTACGCAGGAGGAGGCGCCGAACAGCGGCCCCACCGTGCTGCGCATCCTGCTCGGTGCGCAGCTCCGCCGGCTCCGCGAGGGCAAGGGCATCAGCCGCGAGGACGCCGGCTACGAGATCCGGGCGTCCGGCTCGAAGATCAGCAGGATGGAGCTCGGCCGGGTCAGCTTCAAGGAGCGCGACGTCGCCGACCTGCTCAGCCTGTACGGCGTCAAGGACGCGGCCGAGCGCGAGGCGCTGCTGGGCCTGGCCCGGCAGGCGAACAACCCCGGCTGGTGGCACCACTTCGGCGACATCATGCCGTCGTGGTTCCAGTCCTATCTGGGGCTCGAGGCGGCCGCTTCGCTGATCCGGACGTACGAGATCCAGTTCGTCCCGGGTCTGCTCCAGACGCCCGAGTACGCCCGCGCCGTGATCATGCTCGGCCACGCCGGTGCCACCGCGGACGAGATCGACCGCCGGGTGGAGCTCCGCCGCCAGCGTCAGCAGTTGCTGGACCGGGCCGAGGCGCCGCAGCTGTGGGCCGTCATCGACGAGGCCGTGCTGCGCCGTCCGATCGGCGGCCCCGATGTCATGCGCGGCCAGATCGAGGCGCTGATCGAGGCCGCGAAGCGCCCCAACGTCCGGCTGCAGATCATCCCGTTCCACGCCGGCGGGCACGCGGCCGCGGGCGGCCCGTTCGCGATCCTGCGCTTCCCGGAGCCGGAGCTGCCCGACGTGGTCTACGTCGAGCAGCTCACCAGCGCCATCTACCTGGACAAACGAGACGACGTCGACCACTACGCGATCGCGATGGAACGCGTGTGCATCGACGCCGAGCCGCCGAACCACACCCAGGAGATCCTCGGCAAGCTGCTGCACGAGGTCGGCCGGCTCGGCTGAAGCCCGGGTTGCGGTTCGCTTACTCTCTGTAGTTATTTTCCTCGGGTGTCACCTGAAGCGGTGAAGCGATTCACCCGAGCAGGTGATCGAAATCCCCGTCGCGAACTCCGCCGAGGAAGGCCTCGATCTCGGCCGGCGTGTAGATGAGCGCCGGACCCTCGGGGTCCCGCGAATTCCGCATCGCCACACCACCGTCCGGCAGCGCTGCGCACTCGACGCAGTTGCCGCTGGGGTTGCTCCGGCCGCTCTTGCGCCAGGTCACACCCTCCAGCTGCCCAGCGGGCATGCCGTTGAAAATGCGCGTCATTCCTAGGCTCCCTAACGGTGAGACCGGTCCGGGGACCGGCAATGTGTGTCACGCCGGCTACCTGCTGTGCAGATGCACGTGCATTTGGCCTTGCGTTCTCACATGATTGTGAGCATGATAACGCACGTACCCCCAACAAAGTGGGTCACGGAGGGTGACATCTTTGAGTGACGGGTCAGTCGCGGAACGGCCGCTGCGGCCCTCGACGCGGGGCTCTCTGGCGGGAGCGCCCGAGCGGGAGGAAAAGCACATGTCGGTACCGAACATCGGCCCGGAACCGTTCGATGCCCCGGAAACGGACGGCATGGACACTCCGCGACGCGGCAACCCGGCCCTCGTCTACCGCGACGAGATGGTCACGGACTGCATGCATGCGGCCACCACCCGGGCCACCATGGTGTCGCACCGGTTCGGCGGTGTCCGCTATGCGCTGACCAGGAATCCCTCCGGCCCCACCCCGGACGACGGCGGTGATCCCCACGCGAGTCACTGAACACGTCCACTGCGCCCGCCGGCGCCGGCCGCAGCGCGCGACCGGCCGGCGGGCCTGGTCCCTCGCGGCGCCGATCATCCGCAGTGGACGACTCCAGCTCAGCGTCGCCCGCTGGCCGATCCACGTCTTCCAGGAGCAGGACTACTGCTACGGCATCGGCCCGCTGGCGCTGCGGCTCCAGCGGGTCGAATGGGCCAAGCCGATCCCGTACGAGGGTGACACCTGGTTCGAGGTCGAGGGGACGGTGGTCGACCGCCGGACCGGCGAGGAGGGCAAGAACCGCCAGGTCCTGGTGCGCGCGGGCCTGCTCCCGAAACCGCCGCTGCGCAAGCGCACCCGATTGAGGCACTGAAACGTCATAGAAGGTGAGCGGCGCCGCCGCTCGACGCGCACCCGCCGAAGGGTGCGCTGCCCGGACCCCGGCCGGGCGGTCCGGTTCCCCCGTGCTGGATCGCTCGGCCGGCCGAGCGGGCGCCGGCTAACCGGGCGAGCTCCGGTTGGCCGGGCGGGCTGCGGTTGGCCGGGCAGGCGCCGGGTGGCCGGGCGGGCGCCGCCTAACCGGGCGGGCGCCGGTTGGCTGGGCGGGCCTCAACCGCTTGGCTGGGCGGGCCTCAACCGCGCCCGGGTGGCCGGAACCGCGCCCGGGTGGCCGGAACTGAGCCCGGGCGGGCCGGGGTGGCGTCGGGAGTCTGCCCGTCGGGGCGTCGCCGTGGCCCCTTCGGGCGGCCGGTTCGACGTGCCGATCGCCCCGGCCGGGCGGGTCGGATCAGGGTTTGCGGGCCACTCCGGCCCAGTAGTAGGCCGCCTCGGGGTCGTCGACCGGGGTGTCCGGGCGCCAGGCCGAGACCGGCACCACGCCCGGCTCGAGCAGCTCCCAGTCGCCGAAGAAGCGGGCGACCGCCTCGCGCCCGCGGTCCACGAAGGTCATTCCAGCTCCGCGGGCCGCCCCCACCGCCTGGTGGACCGCCTCGGGGTTGAAGTCCGCCGTGGGGTGGGTGATCGCCATGACGCTGCCCGACGGCAGGGCGTCGCGATACTGGGCGACGAGGTCCCAGGGGTCGTCCTCGTCGGCGATCAGCATGAGGATCGCGATCAGCGTGAGGCCGACCGGCTGGGTCAGGTCGAGCGTGTCCCGCAGCACCGGATCCTCGAGGATCGACTTGGGGCGGCGGATGTCGGCCTCGATGTACTCCGAGCGGCCCTGCTCGCTGCTCATCATCAGGGCGCGGGCGTGCACCAGCACGATCGGGTCGTTGTCCACGTAGACCACCCGGGTCTCCGGGGCGATCTTCTGCGCGATCTCGTGCAGGTTGGGGCGGGTCGGTATGCCCGTACCGATGTCGAGGAACTGGCGGATGCCTTCCTTGGCGACCAGGTCGCGGGCCGCGCGGTGGACGAACTTGCGGTTCTCGCCGGCCATGGCGCGCATGCCGGGGATCGCCTGCATCATCGCCTCGCCGACCGCCCGGTCGGCGGCGAAGTTGTCCTTGCCGCCCAGCCAGTAGTCGTAGATGCGGGCGGAGTGCGGCACGTTGGGGTTGACCCCGGGTGGTGCCACCTCTACCGGTGTCGATCCCTCGTCCGTCACGTCGACCGCCTCCTGATCGGGCCACCCCTGGCCGGGACTCCGGCCGTCCAGGCCGGACTGCCCCGGACACCTGAAACCGGGAGGCCGCGACCGAACGCCACGCCACCCGGCTTCCGGGAGCCGTAGCGCATCGCCACGCCACCCGGCTTCCAGGGAGTCGCGGCACCGCCACGCCACCCGGCTCCGGGAGCTGTAGCGCATCGCCACGCCACCCGGCTTCCAGGGAGTCGCGGCACCGCCACGCCACCCGGCTCCGGGAGTCGTGGCACGACGCCGCACTCCCCGGCTTCCGGGAGGCCGAGGCGGTGCCGCGGCGTCCCCGGCTCGGTGCCCGGGTGGATCCCGGCCCGGTTGCGGGCGAGATCCTCGGCCAGCCTAGCCGTTGAAGATGATCAAATTCAGCCCTGTCGCTCGCCGGAACCGTGACGCAGTGCAGCGATCCTCAGGCCGCGGTGGCGCCGTTGCGGTAGGAACGTACGTGGCCGTCGCGGGGCTTGCCCGATATGACCCGATCGCGTCCGGCGTGCTTGGCGACGTACAGGTTGCGATCCGCAGTGGACAGAAGGTCCGATTGGGTCGTTCCCGGCGAGTCGCACAGGTCGGCGACGCCGATGCTCACCGTCACCGGGAGGCCGTGGGTCAGCGCGCTCCAGTCGTACGAGCGGATGGCGCGGCGGATGGCGTCGAGCTGACCGGTCGCGACCGGTGCCGTGGTGCCGGGCATGGCGATGAGGAATTCCTCGCCGCCCATCCGGGCCACGAAGCCGTCCGGGGCGACCGCGGCCAGCTCGGTCTCCAGCACCTTCGCCACGAGCACCAGGACCTGGTCGCCGACGTCGTGGGACAGCTGGTCGTTGACCCGCTTGAAGTGGTCGAGGTCGACGATCGCCACGGTCAGGTCGTCGCCGGAGCCGACCAGGCGGGGCAGCTGTTCGTCGAGGTAGCGGCGGTTGCGCAGGCCGGTCAGCGGGTCGCGGCGGGCCTGCTCGCGGAACCGCTCCGCCTCCTGCCGGGCCTCGGTCGTCTCGAACATCGCCTGCCGGGTGCGGGCCCGGGCCTCCCGCTGCGACGAGTGCAGGGCGTTGTGGGCGGCGAAGAAGACCTTGTGTACGGCGAAAGCCTCCGCGAACTCCCCCCGCGCGGCGTGCAGCTCGGCCTGCTCCTGGTGGACCCGGACGAGCACGTCCCCGAGTCCACGTTCGACGCACAGCTCGCGCGACGTGTCGAGGCTGACCTGGGCGCGGTCGGTGGCGCCCAGGAACCGTTGGGCGCGGGCGAGGGTGAGCATGAACTCGGCGAGCGCGTCGGCGTCCTCGTACCCGCCCTCGTGGTGGCGGCGTACGGCCTCGCGCAGCGTCTCCTCGGCGCGCCGGTAGTCGCCGTTCTCGATCTCGATGGCGCCGATGGTGTCGAGCACCGCCGGGTCGAGGGTGAAGTTGTGCTGCTCCGCGACTTCCTGGAGCCGCTGGGCGACGGCTCGGGCGCGGGCGTGCTCGCCGGCGGCGTACTCGGTGTAGGCGTAGTTGTTGAGCATGCCCATGAGCAGGCGGGGCAGGCCGAGCTCGACCGCGAACTCCTCCGCCTGGGCGTAGCGCTGCCGGGCGGCCTCCATGGAGCCGGCCGCGCCGAGGGCGTCGGCGAGCTTGGCCCGGTGCCAGACCTGCATGTGGGCGGTGGCGGTGTCGTCGAGCAGTTCGACGGCGAGGACGGAGTGTTCGAGGGACTGGGCGGCGTCGCCGAGGTGGCGGTGGATGTTGGCCCAGACCAGGTGCGTACGGGCCTGCACGAGGGTGTCGCCGTGGTCGGTGGCCCAATGGTGGATCTTCCAGATGCGGTGCGCGGCGGCGGCGATCTCGCCCTTGCGCATGAGCATGTTCGCCTGCACGAGGCGTGCCCGGGTCGCCAGCCGCTCGTCACCGAGGCGGCGGGCCTGTTCCTCGTAGTCGACCGCGGCCGCGTACGTGGCGTCGGCATCCCAGATGTACTGGTCCTCGAGCTCGGTCAGGGTGGCCGACAGCTGCTCCGCGTCGTTCACGCGTTCCTCCACGCCGGCTGCCCCCTTTCCGTCCGTTCACCGCGTTTGATCGACACTTTCGGGCCCGGCTGTAGAACAAACGCGTTCCGTGTTCCTGAGGTTAGCCGTGAGTGAACATTCGATCCCAGAGTTGCACGCGTGATCCAGCTCGCCGTCCGAGATGTCGCACACCCTGTACGTCGTAGAGTTGAGGGATGGCCAAGCGAAGCGTGCGTCTCAGCCGGGACGTGATCATCGACTGCGCGATGTCCCTCGCCGACGCGGAGGGGCTCGAGGCCGTGACCGTCCGGCGGCTGGCGCAGGAGAACGGCGTCACGCCGATGGCCATGTACTGGCACTTCAACGACAAGGACAGCCTGCTCGACGCCCTGTCCGACCACCTGCTCGCCGCGGTGAAGCTGCCCGAGGCCGACGACGCGCCGTGGGACGTGCAGCTCCGTCTGCTGTTCGGCGCGGTGCTCGACGCGCTCCAGCCGCATCCCGAGGTGGCGGGGCTGGTGCTCCGGCGCATTCTGCTCGCCGAGTCCGGCCTGATCCTGGCCGAGCGCGCGCTGGAACTGCTGGGGCGGGGTGGCTTCGGGCCAGACCGGGCCGCGCAGATCGGCACGTTCCTGATGTGCTCGGTCGTCGCGCTCGCCTCCGCGGAGCCGGGCCCCGGTCCGACGGTCGGGGCCGAGGAGCGGGACGGGATCATGCGCCACAAGAGGGCGATGATCGAGGCCCTGTCGCCGGCCCGGTTTCCGACCGTCATCGCCGGCGCGCCCGCGCTGATCGGCTGCCGGGACAATCAGGACTTCTTCGCCCTGAGCCTGGATCTTCTGGTCGCCGGCGTGCGCGGCACCCCCCGGGACTGATCTACGTCACACCCCTTGACGCACCTTTACGGCGTACATCTACGGTGTACATGTACGCCGCACAGTGCGGTGCTCGCAGGGAGGTGGAATCGGTGCAACGCAACCCGTGGTGGACCCTGGCCGTGCTGGCGGCGGCCCAGTTCATGGTCGTGCTCGACGTGACGATCGTGAACGTGGCGCTCCCGGACATCCAGCAGGACCTGGGGTTCAGCGCCTCCGGCCTGCAATGGGTCGTGAGCATCTACACCCTGCTCTTCGGCGGTTTCCTGCTGCTCGGCGGCCGGGTGGCCGACCTGCTCGGCCGGCGGCGCATGTTCGTGGTGGGCCTGGTGCTGTTCGGCGTGACCTCGCTCGTGGCGGGCCTCGCGCAGAACCCCGAGCAGCTGGTGCTGATGCGGGCCGTGCAGGGCCTCGGCGGCGCCCTGATGTCCCCGGCGGCCTTCGCCATCCTGACGGTCACCTTCGCGCACGGCCGGGACCGGAACATCGCGATGGGCGTCTGGGGCGGCCTCGCCGGGCTGGGCGGCACCCTCGGCGTCATCGCGGGCGGGCTGCTCGTCGACTCGCTGAGCTGGCGGTGGGTGTTCCTGGTGAACGTGCCGATCGCGGTGCTGCTGGCCCTGCTGGTCCCGACCGCGGTCGCGGAGAGCCGCGTGCACCCGGAGGGGCGCCGGACCTTCGACGTCGCCGGCGCGCTGCTCAGCACGGCGGGCCTGCTCGCGATCGTGCTCGGCGTCATCCGCGCGGAACCCGAGGGCTGGGCGTCGTTCCAGGTCGTCGCCCTGCTCGCGGGCGGGCTGGCCCTGCTGGCGGCTTTCGTACGCGTGGAGGCACGCTCGGCCGCTCCGCTCGTACCCCTGGCTCTTTTCCGGTCCCGGGGCCTGACCACGTCGATCGTGGCGCTGGCGTTCAACGGCGGCGCGTTCCTCGGGATGTTCTTCCTGACCGCGATCTTCCTGCAGCAGGTGCGGGGGCTGACCGCGTTCGAGACCGGCCTGCAGTTCCTGCCGATGGGCCTCGCCGCCATCGCCAGCGCGCTGGTGGCCTCGCAGCTGGTCACCCGGTTCGGCACCCGGCCGGTGCAGATCGGCGGCGTGGTGGTCAGCATCGCCGGCCTGCTGCTGCTCTCCGGCGCCGACGCGACCGGCTCGTACGCGCTGACCATCCTGCCGGGAACCGTGCTGTTCGGCATCGGCATCATCGCCGTCGGCACGACGGCGTCGATCGCCGCGGTGGCCGACGTCCGGCACGAGCAGGCCGGCGCCGCGTCGGGCGTGGTGAACGCGGGCTACCAGGTGGGCGGCGCGCTGGGCCTCGCGGTGATCACCACGCTGGCCACCTCGCACGTCGAGAGCCTGCTGTCCGGCGGCGCCCAGGCGCAGGAGGCGCTGGTCGGGGGCTTCCAGCGTGGGTTGCTCTTCGCGGCGGCGTTCGCCGCGGTCAACATCCTCATCACGATCGGCGCGCCCCGCCTGCACCCGACGAGCACCCAGGTCGCCGAGGCCGCGGTCGGCGCCTGAGCGCGGACGCGAAACGGCGCCCGGGAGAGCTCCCGGGCGCCGTTTCCGGTGCTGCTACTTGCTGACGGCCTCGGCCGGGATCGTCGCCGCGTCCGGGGTTTCCCGGGTGGCCCGCGCCGCCTTGGCCAGGTCGATCGTGGTGCGCAGGGTGATCTGCTTGAACAGCAGCGAGGCCACCACGCCGACCACCGCGATGGCCGCGGAGATCAGGAAGATGTGGCCGGTGGCGTCGCCGTACGCGGCCCGCACGATGTGCTGGACGGTGTCCGGCAGCTCGGCCAGGTTGAGGCTGCTCGTCTTGCCGCCGCCGCTCGCGCCGGCCGGCACCCCCGCCGCGGCGAGCTGCGAGGTGATCGAGTCGGTGACCCGGTTGGCGAGCACCGCGCCGAGCACCGAGACGCCGATCGTGCCGCCGAGCGACCGGAAGAACGCGACCGTCGAGCTGGCCGCGCCGATGTCCCGGAGCGCGACGGTGTTCTGCACGGCGAGCACGAGGTTCTGCATCGACATGCCGACCCCGACGCCGACCAGGGCCATGCCGGCGCCGATGTACCAGAGCGGCGTCTCGTGGTCCATGATCGACAGCATCGCGAAGCCCGCCACCAGCACGATCGTGCCCGCGACGATGTACGGCTTGACCCGGCCGGTCCGGGTGATCAGCCGTCCCGAGATGGTCGACGAGACCAGCACGCCTGCCATCAGCGGGATGGTGAGCAGGCCCGCCTCGGTGGGGCTGTAGCCGCGGCCGATCTGGAAGTACTGGCCGAGGAAGACCGAGCCGCCGAACATCGCCATGCCGACCGCGAGGCTCGCCAGGATCGCCAGCGCCGTGGTGCGCTGCCGGACGATCTGCAGCGGCACGACCGGCTCGGCGGCGCGGGACTCGACCCACACGGCGAGCGCCAGCAGCACGAGGCCGGCGCCGACCATGGCGAAGGTCTGCCAGGACATCCAGTCGAACGAGCTGCCCACGAACGAGACCCAGATGAGCAGGACGCTCACGCCCGCGGCGATCAGCGCGGCGCCGGCGTAGTCGATCTTCACGTTGTCGCGCCGGAAGACCGGCAGGTGCAGGGTGCGCTGCAGCACGACGAGGGCGATGACGGCGATGGGCGCGCCGATGAAGAAGCACCAGCGCCAGCCGAGCCAGGACGTGTCGACGATGACGCCGCCCAGCAGCGGTCCGCCGACCGTGGCCAGGGCGAGCACGCCGCCGAGGTAGCCGTTGTAGCGCCCGCGCTCGCGGGGCGGGATCATCGCGGCGATCGCGACCTGCACGAGCGCCTGCACGCCGCCCATGCCGATGCCCTGGAACGCGCGGGCGGCGATCAGCTGGCCGGCGGTCTGCGAGAAGCCGGCCACGATCGAGCCGAGGACGAACACCACGATCGCGACCTGGACCAGCATCTTCTTGCTGTACAGGTCGGCGAGCTTGCCCCAGATGGGGGTGGTCGCGGTGGCGGTCAGCAGGGTGGCCGTCACCACCCAGGTGTACTGCGTCTGGCTGCCGTTCAGCGATCCGATGATCTTGGGCAGCGCGGTCGAGACGATGGTCGCGCTGGACATGGCGACGAACAGCACGAGCAGGAGGCCGCTGAGGGCTTCCATGATCTCGCGGTGGCTCATCGCACCCTGTGCGGCGCGGGGGGTGGTGGGTGCGCTCATCGCGCTGCCTCCAGCGGTTGGTGATGACGGGACATGAGGTCTGCGGAGAAGCGCCGCAACAGCGCGGTGAAGACGACGATGTCTTCGGTGTTCCAGTCCTTGAGGGCGTCGGCGAGGCGCTCGTCGGTCCAGGCGGTGACCCCGCCGAGCACCCGGCGGCCGTCCGGCGTGAGGCCCAGCACGCTCGCCCGGCCGTCGTGCGGGTCCGCGGTGCGGGCGACGAGCCCGGCGCGGACGACGGCGGCGACCGCGCGGCTGACCGTCGAGGGGTCGAGGGACGAGTGGGCGGCGAGGTCCTTGATGTGGCAGCGGCCGGCCGGTTCGTGCTCCATGGCCTCGATCAGCGCCAGCACGGCGAGGGTGCCCGGAGGTGCGTCGGGGTGATGGACCGCCAGGTCGTTCTTCATGAGGCGTACGGCCTTGAGCAGCTCCCGCAGGTGCACCAGCAACTCCCGGCGGGCCGCGATACCGGTGTCGTCGACCATCTGTCACCTCCTCGGAATGGGTGCCGCATACAACTGTCGGCGCAACTTGCCCAATGCGCAAGTTTGCCCAGTGGGAAATGAGTCACATCGTCGGTAGGCTTCGGGCATGACCACCGAGGTCCGCGTACCCGAGCCGGGGTTGCGGGAGCGCAAGAAGGCCGCCACCCGGCAGGCGCTGCACGAGGCCGCCGTCCGCCTCGCGATCGCGCACGGCGCGGACAAGATCACCGTCGAGGCCGTGGCGGACGAGGCCGGCGTCTCCCGGCGCACGTTCTCGAACTACTTCGCCAACAAGGAAGAGGCGCTGCTGCACGGCGACCAGCAGCGGATCGGCACGCTGATCGGCCTCGTGCGCGCGCGGCCGCCCGAGGAGGAGCCGTGGGTCGCGCTGACCCGGGCGGCGGAGCGGTTCTACGAACAACTCGGCGAGCTGGATCCGCAGTGGGTGGCCCAGTCTCGCCTGCTCCGCACCCAGCGGGCGCTCGCCGCGCAGCAGGTCAGCACGTTCGCGGCCCTCGAGCGGGAGCTGGCGGCGGCGGTCGGGGCGCGGATCACGGAGGCGGACCCGCTGGGGATCCGGGCCCGGCTGATGGCGGCCACGTTCATGACGGCCATGCGGGTGTCGCTGCACGTGTGGCTCGAGGCGCCGGAGGACCGGTCGCTGCTCGACGTGCTCCGGCGATCCCTGGCGGAGACGGGCCGCGGCTTCGCACGGTGAAAGCGCGGCGCCGGAAGTGGTGCTTCCCGGCGCCGCGCTGGTGGGGATGGGTGTTGCGGGGACGGAAACCTCAGCCGCGGAAGCCCGCGAAGATCTTGCTGAACTCGAACGGCGACTGGGCGACGTTCGAGCACTGGAACAGGGCGCCGTTGCAGGCGTTGCGGTCGCGGTTGAGCTCCCAGAAGGACGCGAACCCGAGGTGGTTGCTGTTCGCGAAGGCCACCAGGTCGCGGGCGTCGCCCTGGGCGAAGGTGCCGTTGTCGTCGTTCTTCCCCAGCATCGGGGTGACGCCGACCTTCTTGAACGCGGCCGCGTCGCTGCCGCCGAAGATCGTCCTGAGCTGGTCCTTGGTCGACTTGACCGCCTGGATGGCCAGGTCGCCGTAGTCCTGAGCGGCCCGGCCGTAGTCCATCGCCATGATGTTGACCAGGTCGACGTCGACGCCCGCGTTCTTCGCCGACCTGACCACGTCGAGGCCGTCGTTCGTCAGGCCCTCGGGCAGCACCGGCAGCGTGAGCGAGATCTTCAGGCCGGGGTTCGCCTTCTGCAGCGCGGCCAGCGCGGTCGAGCGGCGGGCGATCGACGCGGCGTCCGCCGAGGCCGCGCCCTCGATGTCCAGGTCGATGTATTTCAGCTTGTACGCCGACACGACCGCCTGGTACTCGGCCTGGAGCGCCTTCACGTCGGTGCAGGCCTGGGCGAGCTCGATGCCGGTCGCGCCGCCGAAGGACACCTTGACGTCACCGCCGGCCGCCCGCAGCGCGTCGATCTGGTCGCCGAACTGCCGGCTGCGCGGGTCGAAGGCGCCGAACCAGCTGGCCTTGCAGCCCGCGCCGGTGACGAACGCCAGCGAGAAGGACTTCACGTTGCCGCTGGTCGCCAGCTGGGCGAGGGTCGTGCCGCCGTTGGAGAGCAGACCCATGTCCACGTACGGGGCCACGAGCACGTTGCCGGTGTTCACCGGGGGAGTCGGCGCCTCGGAAGAGGGCTTGGCCGGCGGGGTCGAGGGCTGCTGGACGGGGGGCTTGACCGGCGGCTTGACGGGCGGCTTGACGGGTGCTGACGAGGGCGGCCGAACGGGCGCGGAACCGCCGCTACCGCAGGCCGCACCGTTGATCGTGCAGCTGGTCGGGTCCCCCTTGCCCGCCACGATGAAGCCGAACTCGGTGCTCGCGCCGGCCGGGATCGTCGCGTTGTAGCCGCGGTCCTTCGCCGTGCTCACCCCGCCGGACGTCGTGATCGACGCCTCCCAGAAGCTGCCGAGCTTCGCGCCGGACGGCAGGCCGAAGGCGAGCTGCCAGCCCGAGACGGCGGTGCTGCCGCCGTTCCTGATCACGTACGTGCCCTGGTAGCCCGTACCCCAGTCGGAGTTCTTGGTGAACGTGGCCGTCAGCCCGCCGGTGGCCTTGGCGGTCGGGGCGGTGGCCGCCACCGCGGCGACCGCGCCTCCGCCCACGGCGAGGATCGCCGCTCCCGCATAGATGGACAGGCGTAGACGGTTGCGTGCCATGCGTGACTCCGATCGAGGGGGTGCCGAACGGCGTCGATCGTCTGGCGCGCGGGCTTAAAGCGTTCTGCCAATTTCCTTAAGAGTGCCTGAAGTCGCCGTCGCGGGCCGCGGTGATCACGAAGGGTGACCGGGCTACCGTTCGCTCATGGAGAAGACCACGGTGGACATCACGACCGAGGACGGCGTGGCCGACGCCTACCTCGTCCGGCCCGAGGGCGACGGGCCGTTCCCGGGCGTCCTGCTCTTCCCGGACGCCTTCAGCCTGCGACCGCGGATCTACGAGATGGCCGACCGGATCGCCGGGCGCGGCTATGCGGTGCTCGCGCCGAACCTGCTCTACCGTGGCGGGCGCGCGCCGCTGGTGGACATGGCCGCGGCCGGCACGCCGGAGGGCCGCGACGCCGTCTTCGGCAAGGTCATGCCGCTGGTGCTGGGGCTGGACACGGACAAGATCACCCGGGACGCCCGCGCCTACCTCGACTTCCTCGCCGCCCAGGACGCCGTCGCCGACGGACCGGTGGTGGCGACCGGCTACTGCATGGGCGGCACCAACGCGGTCAAGGCCATGGCGGCGCACCCGGACCGGATCAAGGGCGTGACCAGCTTCCACGGCGGCCGGCTCGTCACCGATCAGCCGGACAGCCCGCACCTGCGGGTCGGCGCCGTGACGGGCGAGCTGTACTTCGCGCACGCGGACCAGGACCACTCGATGAACGCCGAGCACATCGCCACCCTGGAGGCCGCCCTCGACGCGGCGGGCGTGAAATACACCTCCGAGGTGTACGAGGGAGCGCCGCACGGCTTCACCATGACCGACACCGCGGCCTACCAGGAGGCCGGCGAGAAGCGGCACTGGGTGAAGCTCTTCGACTTCCTCGACCGGGTCCACCCGGCGGTCAGCTGATACAGAACTCGTTGCCCTCGGGGTCGGTCATCGTGATCCAGGAGTGCGGCCCCTGCTGCTCGCTGTGCACGAACTTCGCGCCGCGGGCCTCCAGCTCGCCGCGCACCCGGTCACGCTGATCGGCGCCCACCCAGATGTCGATGTGCATCCGGTTCTTGACCGTCTTGGGCTCCGGCACGAGGTTGAACAGCATCCGCCGCGGCTTGCCGCTCGGCAGCGGGTCCTCGTGCCGGATCCCGGCGCCCACCCGCCACACCAGCCGGCCCTCGAAGACCCTCGTCTGGTCCTCCGTGGCGTAGCCCTTGGCGACCATGTCCCGGATGAAGCTCTCGTCGACCGGCTCGACCTCCCACCCCAGCGTCTCGGCCCACCATGCGGCCAAGGTGTGCGGGTCGGAGCAGTCGACGGTGACCTGGAAGTCGTATGCCATGGCCGCAGCCTAGGCCCCACCCCCGACAAAAAATTACGTCTCGAGCAGACCGGGGAAGTGGCGGCGCAGGGCGACGACGTCGTACACCTGCCGGATCTCGCTCACCCGGCCCTGCGCGACGACGAGGAACTCCGCCAGGCGGACGGTGCCGAACGGCGCCACGCAGTCGTAGACGAGGGCGGCGCGCTCGCCGGCGCAGGTGCGGGAGACGACCGACACCTGGTCGGCGAAGGCGGCGATCCGGTGCAGGGTCTGCACGAGCTCCTCGTCGTCCACCGGCAGGCCGAGGTTCCATTCGATCTCGGCGTCCGGCGCGATGATCCGGCGTACCGCCCGGTCGTCGGTGGCGATCCAGGACTGGGCGTAGAAGGCGACGGCCTCGGCGGTTCCCACGGCGGCTCCTCGGCGCGGACGGCGGCCGCCGCCGGAGGTGGGCGGCGGCCGGGACGGGTCGGCGGTCAGTTGGCGAGCATCGCGTCGCCGGCGACGAACGTGTAGCCCTGCGCCTTGATGCCGGTTACGAGCTGCTTCAGGTAGTCGGTGCCCAGGTACGGGTGGTAGAAGAAGCTCGCCACGCCGTCGCGGACCACCAGGTTGCGCCGCGCCGAGGCGACCAGGTCGGCGGGGAGCCGGGCCGGGTGGTTGTTGAAGGCGTCCGGCTCGACGTTGCCGATGTTCTCCGGGATGACGACCGAGCCGTAGACGTCGCGGACCGCGTACGGGAAGAACTGCCCGAACTGCCGCTTGTAGTCGTACTTCGCGCCGGTGAGCACCCCCGGGAAGTACAGCCCCCGGTCGTAGCGCTTGCCCATGATCGAGTTGACCGTCTGGTAGTCGACGGCGCTGCCGGCGTAGTGCGGGAACTCGAAGGTGCTCGGCACGCCGAGGCCGGCGAGGGCGAAGGTGAGCCCCGAGGAGGCGATCCGGCTGGCCATGAACGCGGCCGAGTCACCGGGCACCGGCCCGTCGTAGATGACGCTGTCCTTCTCGTCGACGTGCGCCGAGTAGAACTCGAAGTCGTTGGCGCTCATGCCGTCGTACGGGTTGGCGACGCTGCCGAACTGGTGCGTGTAGCCGTGCATGAGCAGGGTGCCGCCGCGCTGCTGCATGTACTTGAGCGCCGCCACCACCTTCGGCTTCTGCAGCAGCGTGTAGTCCTGCGCCTTGCCGTTGTTCTGCACGCCCTTCGGGTCCCGGAAGCGGGGGTAGACGGCGACGCTGAACGGGACCTTCTGGGCGTACAGGTAGTCGGCGACCGCGCGCAGCTCGTCCGGGTCCGAGTCGGGGCCGACGTCCTCGATCCGGGCCAGCGCGCGGTGCCGCTCGCGGGCCACGCCGGTCTCGCCGAGCGCGTCGAACAGCAGGTCGGCGAAGGCCAGGTAGCGGTCGTCGTGGGTCACGTACGCGAACGGGATCTCGCCGACGTACGTGAAGTTGCCGGAGCGCACGGCCCACGGGAACGACGAGCCGTCCGGGCGTACGGCGGAAGCCAGGGTGGTGACCTTGCCCGGGTCGGCGATGGCCAGGCTCATGATCCCGGACTTGTTCACCGTGTCGCGGCTCAGCCTCGTGCCCTTGTAGTCCACCTCGGCCACGTCGGCGAAGTCGAACGCCCCGCTGGCGAAGCCGTGCGCCGCGGAGAACGCCGCGTCCCGCGAGGTGAGCTGCCAGATGTTGTCGAACACCCAGGTGACCGGCTTCTGCGTGGCCGCCACGTCGTCCAGGAAGGCGGCCGGCAGCGGCTCGTCGTAGGTCGAGCCGAGGTAGACGACGGCCGTGTACGCGTCCAGGTCGCGCGCCTTGTAGCCGGCCACCGGCGCGGCCGTCCACGAGCCGAAGTGCGAGGCCAGGTTCGCGGTCTGGGTGGCGTAGACCTCGCCCATCCAGCCGTAGTCGCCGGTGGTGTCGTACAGGACGAGGGTCTTCGCCGTGCCGCCGCCGGGCGCCGCCTTGCCGGACCTGGCGGCGACGGTGGCCGCGGTGGTGGTGCGCTCGGCGGCGTCGGCGTTCACGACGCCGACCCCGAGGACGGCGGCGGCGGTGAGAGCGGCGCCCGCGGCGACCAGCGCGCGGCGGCTTACCTTGCGGATACCCATCAGAAGGACGCTCCGTACGTGGCAGTGGCGGGGGACTCGAGAGCGGGCATGGGTGCGGGTGCCTCGGCGAGGCCGAGCAGGGCGGCGGTGGCCTGGGCGGTACGCCGGGCCGCGAGGCCGTCGCCGTACGGGTTGCCGCCGGCCGTCATCGCGTCCCGACGGACCCGGCTGTCGAGCAGCTCGGCCGCCTCCTTGACGATCAGTTCGGTGTCGGAGCCGACGAGCTTGGCGCAACCGGCGTGCAGCGACTCCACCCGCTCGGTCACGTCACGCAGCACCAGCGCCGGTACGCCGAACGACGGCGCCTCCTCCTGGACGCCCCCGGAGTCGGTCAGCACCAGGTACGCCTCGGACAGCAGGCGCGACAGGTCCGGGTACGGCAGCGGGTCGGTGATCGTGACGCGCTCGACGCCGGCCAGCCCCGCCTCGATCTGGGCCCGTACCGCCGGGTTGGGGTGGCTCGGGACGATCACGTCGATGTCGGCGTACCGGAGCACGAGCTCGCGGACCGCGGCCAGGATGCGGTCCAGCGGGGTGCCCCACGACTCGCGCCGGTGTGCGGTGACGACCACCAGCCGGCGGTCTCCGGCGGCCGACCGGGCCGCGGCCACCTCGGCGTTCTCCCACGGCAGCCGGCGGCCGGCGACGGCCAGGGTGGCGTCGACGACCGTGTTGCCGGTGATGAGCACGTCGCGGGTGGAGATGTTCTCGTCGAGCAGGTTCATCGCGGCCAGCGGCGTCGGGGCCAGGTGCAGCGCGGCCACCTGCGCGACGAGCCGGCGGTTCGCCTCCTCGGGGAACGGCGAGTCCAGGTCGCCGGAGCGCAGGCCGGCCTCGAGGTGCACGACCGGGATCCGGCGCCAGAACGCGGCGAGGGCGCCGGCCAGGCTCGTGGTGGTGTCGCCCTGCACGATCACCGCGGCCGGGGCCCGGTCCGCCCAGAGCTCGTCGAGCTGCCGGATCATCGCGGTGAGAAGCTCCGCCTGGCTGCCGGTGCCGCGCTCGACGAGCAGCGTGACGTCGGGGGCGAGGCCGAAGGCGGCGAGCGCCTGGCCCACCATCGCGGGGTGCTGGCCGCTGGCCACCAGGACCGGGGTGAGCAGGCCGGCCTCGCGCAGGGCGAGGACGACCGGGGCGAGCTTGACGGCTTCGGGGCGGGTGCCGCCGATGAGGTGCACTTCGGGCAGTGACATTGGGGGGAGCCCTTACTCGAGGAGGGGGGAGCCTCAGGCGGCCAGTGCGAACGGTGCGGCGAGCGGCTCTTCGGCGAGCCGTTCGGTCTTGGCCCAGGACTGCTGTCCGCGGGCCTGGCGGACGATCGCCCGGTAGGTGGCGATCAGACCGAGGAGCAGGAAGATCGGGTACGCGACCGCGGCGGTGAGCAGCCGGGGAAGGCTCTCGTCGCGGAGCCGGTAGCGGTGCACCAGGGCCCAGACGAAGCCGGGGAAGCAGGTGACCGCGAACCACACCTCGCCGCTGATCGCCAGGTCCTCCCACGAGGTCAGGTACGGCAGCGGGTGGCCGGCCGCGAGGCCCACCGCGGCGGCCGAGACGCCGCCGGCCAGCATCACGGTGACCAGGGCGTTCAGCCAGGGCGAGACCAGGTAGTGCAGCATCTCGAGCAGCGAGGTGACCCCGATCCGCTCCGAGGTGACCAGCCGGCGCAGGTAGCGGGCGCACTGGAGGTTGCCCTGCGCCCAGCGGGTGCGCTGCCGGGTGAGCCGGCGCAGGTCGACCACGGCCTGCTGGGTCACCGACGCCCGCGACGTGTAGCGGATGCCGACCCCGCCGAGGTGCATGCGCAGGCCGAGTTCGAGGTCCTCGACCAGGCACGCCGACCAGGGCGCGTCGCCGAGAGCCAGCAGCGCGGAGAGGCGGGTGAACTGGCCGTTGCCGCCGAGCCCGACGGTGTCGATCGTGTCCCGCAGGCTCTGGCAGGCGTTGACGATCGCGGCGAACTCGAGGTCCTGGACGGCGCCGAGCAGCTTGTTGCGGTTGCGGATGCGCACCTGCACCTGGACCGCGCCGATGGCCGGGTCGCGCATCATCCGGGAGACCTCGAGCAGGATGTTGCGGCTGCCCTGGCCGTCGCCGTCGATGATGCCGATGACCACCTTCTCCGGGGCGACGCCGGCCTGCGCGGTCCGTTCGGCGATGTAGCGGTACGCCGCGTTGAGCGCCTCGCCCTTGCCCTGGCGCGCCTCCGGGAGCTCCCGCCGCAGCACGACCAGGCGCGGGTGGTCGATGGCGGCGAGCACCTCGGGCGTGCGGTCGTCGGAGCCGTCGTCGACCACGAGGACGCGGGCGAGGGTGCCGCCGGGCCCGCCGAGGGTGAGGGCCGCGTTGACGGTGTTGCCGACGACGACCTCTTCGTTCAGCGCCGGCACGATCACCCAGAAGTGTTCGGGGGTGCCGTCGCCGTGCTCGAGCGAGCGGGCGACGAGGGCGCTGCGGTGTGACGCCACGTACCGGACGGCGAAGCTGACGAGGGCCAGGGTGGAGACCGGCCAGGCGAGCAGGATCGCGTATCCCGTGACCACCAGGATCCAGCTGTCGGACGCTGTCACGACCCACCCTCCCTTCGTTGCTTTCTGTCATGTCGACCGGGTAACGCTTGCCGCGTCGCCGGACGTATTAGGACATTAGGTCGCTACCCAGCGTGATTCAAGGCCGCTCACCGGTGCGGTGCGGCCATCTGCCTGTTCGGCCCATGTCAGACATCTCAGGCAGCGCAAATAGGGACAGACCGGGCCCAGTCCGTCACCATTCCGGGAGGGTTGGGCCGGGATCGTGCGCGAGGGTGTCGCCACTCTGGGTGATGTTGCCCATCCGATGCCGAAGGCGGGTCCTCGACCGCTTCAGGTGACTCTCGGTGAGGTCTATGCTGCGAGCGTGAACCGGATCCTGCTGCGTGCGCTGGTCGGCCTGGCGGTGTCGATCGAGCTCTCGAGCGACGAGGAGATCGACCCCCGCACGGCGACGACCCTCCTCGACGACCTGGCCGCCGACCTGGACGATCTGTCCGAATCCGAGCGCGACGAACTGCTCGACTTCATCGAGGAGCTGGCGGACGCCACCCGCGACCCGGAGCGCCGGGAGGTGCTGCTCGACCTCCCCGACGCCCTCGCGCTCACCGACGACTGAGGCTGATCCACTCCTGGCCTGATGGCCGAGTGCCGCCCTTGAGCGGGCCTGTCATCATCAACGTCACAGCAGCGAACCAGTCGGCCACAGACGGCGACAGCTGCGGGGGCGTCAACGGGGGCGGGGCTGATTCATGGGTGGGTTCTTCGAGGCTGTGCTCAGCTTCCCCACCGTCGTTCTCACACCGCTCCTCGTCGTCGTCATCGGCTACTGGCTGGTCGTGATCGTCGGCGGGGCGGACCCCGAGGGCGAGGGCGCCGGCGACGGCGGTTTCCTCGGCTTCCTCGGGCTCGGCGGCGTACCCGCGTCCGTGGTGCTCTCGCTGCTCGTCGTCTTCGCCTGGTTCACCACGCTGGCCGGTGCCGAACTGCTCGGCGCCGTGCCCGCCGCCCTCGTGCTCGCCGGCGCCCTGGCCGTCGCCTGGATCGTGGCGCGGCTGGCCGTACTCGTCATCAAGCGCTTCCTGCCCGCCGGCGTCGAGCCGTCCCGGGCCGACTTCGTCGGCCTCACCTGCGTCGTGCGCACCGGGCGGGTCACCCGCACCTTCGGACAGGCCGAGGTGCACGCGCCCGACGGCTCCTCCGCGATCGTGCAGGTCCGCCAGGCCGGCGAGGACGACCTGCGGGCCGGCACCGTGGCCCTGCTCTACGACGTGGACCCCGAGGGCGAGTTCTTCTGGATCGTCCCCGCCGATATCGCCTCCCAATAAAGGACCCTCATGGATGTGATCTCCACCGGTTTCGGTGTGCTCATCGCCGTGGTGCTGCTCATCGCGCTCGGCGTCGTCTTCTTCCTCAGCCGCATGTTCCGCAAGGTGGAGCAGGGCAAGGCGCTGATCGTGTCGAAGGTGCGCCGCGTCGACGTCACCTTCACCGGTGCGGTCGTGCTGCCCGTCCTGCACAAGGCCGAGACGATGGACATCTCGGTGAAGACGATCGAGATCTCGCGTACCGGCCGGGAGGGCCTGATCTGCCGCGACAACATCCGCGCGGACATCCGGATCACATTCTTCGTCCGGGTCAACAAGACGACCGAGGACGTCATCAAGGTCGCCCAGGCGATCGGCACCACCCGCGCCAGCAGCGAGCAGACCCTCCAGGAGCTGTTCAACGCCAAGTTCTCCGAGGCGCTCAAGACGGTCGGCAAGCAGCTGGACTTCGTCGACCTCTACACCAAGCGCAACGAGTTCCGGGACCAGATCATCGAGGTGATCGGCACCGACCTCAACGGCTACAGCCTCGAGGACGCCGCCATCGACTTCCTCGAGCAGACGCCGATGAGCTCGCTCGACCCGAAGAACATCCTCGACGCGCAGGGCATCCGGAAGATCACCGAGCTGACCGCGATCGAGTCGGTGCGCACCAACGACTTCCGGCGCAACGAGGAGAAGGAGATCACCCGGCAGAACGTGGACGCCAAGGAGGCGATCCTCGAGCTGGAGCGCCGGCAGGCGGACGCGGAGATCAAGCAGCGCCGGGAGATCGAGACCATCCGGGCCCGCGAGGAGGCGGAGATCCAGCTCGCGCAGGCCGAGGAGCGGCTCCGCGCCGAGGGCGCCCACCTGCGCACCGAGCAGCAGCTGGGCGTACAGAAGGAGAACAAGGCCCGGGAGATCGCGGTCGCCGAGAAGAACCGCGAGCGGGTCATCGCCATCGAGACCGAGCGCATCGAGAAGGACCGGATGCTCGAGGTCATCGGCCGCGACCGGGAGACCGAGCTCTCCACCATCGCCAAGGACAAGGAGGTCGAGGCCGAGAAGCGCTCGATCGCCGAGGTGATCCGCGAGCGCATCGCGGTGGAGAAGACGGTCGCCGAGCAGGAGGAGAACATCAAGCGGCTGCGCGTCGTCGAGGAGGCGGAGCGCACCCGGCAGGCCGTGATCATCAACGCCGAGGCCGAGGCCCAGGAGGCCCTGGTCAAGGACATCAAGGCGGCGGAGGCGGCCGAGACGGCCGCGAAGTTCAAGGCCCGCGAGGAACTGGTGCTGGCGGAGGCCCGGCAGCAGGCCGCCGAGCTGGACGCCCGGGCCAAGATCCGGCTGGCCGAGGGTACGCAGGCCGAGGCGGCCGCCGCCGGCCTGGCCGACGTGCAGGTACGCGAGCGCAACGCCGAGGTGGTCGAGAAGACCGGCCGCGCCGAGGCCGCCGTCGAGCGGGAAAAGGCGCTGGTCGCCGCCGAGGCGATCCGCGAGAAGCTCAAGGGCGAGGCCGAGGGCCTGCAGGAGAAGGCCGGCGCGATGGCCGCGCTGGACGACGCCACCCGCGAGCACGAGGAGTACCGGCTGCGGCTGGAGCTCGAGAAGGAGGTACGCCTCGCCGGCCTCACCACGCAGAAGGAGATCGCCGAGGCGCAGGCCACGCTCATCGCGACCGGCCTGGAGAAGGCCGACATCGACATCGTCGGCGGGGACTCGGTGTTCTTCGACAAGCTGATCGGCTCGATCACCATGGGCAAGGCCGTCGACGGCTTCGTCCAGCACTCCGACGTGGTCCAGGGACTCGGCTCGCGCTACCTGGACGGCTCCGCGAACTTCGCCGACGACCTGGGCCGGGTGATCGGCGCGGTGAACACCGGTGACGTGGCCAACCTGACCCTGTCGGCGTTCCTCACCCAGCAGATCAAGGCCGGCCGCGGCGACGCCGGGAAGCTCAAGGAACTGCTCGCCGCCGCCACGGAAATGGGGCTGGCGGACGCCAAGGTTCCGGCGAAGCGGTGACCGCGGCGACCACGGAGACGCTCGACGCCGGCACGTACGAGGTCCTGCGCGCCCGCCTCGGCGCGCAGGCCAAGGAGCTGGCCGGCCGCGCCGAGGCGCTGAACACCCGCCGGATGGAGACGTTCGGCGGGCAGCAGATGCGGCTGCTCGGCTCGGAGCGGATCCGCACCGAGAACAACTGCGTGCCACGCGACCTGGTGCAGGTCGGCGGGTCGATGCTCTTCGGCTACAACGTGTTCATCGGGCTGCGCACCGAGACCACGGTCGACGACGTCTTCGCCGTGCACGGCTTCGCGGACGGCAAGTTCCACCCGGCGGAGCTGCCCGGCCTGCTCGACGATCCGGGCTTCCAGCGCGACTTCGCCGAGCTGTACCGGTACTACCGGGAGACGCATCTGCTGCAACTGCGCCGGCTGGAGGGGCTGCTCCTCGCGGTCTTCCAGACCGGCGCCCGCGCCGACGACCTCAAGGTGCTGCGGTGGCGGGTCGGCACCGACGGGTCGGTCGCGTACGTCGACAACCGTGGCGAACGCGACCACGTCTTCCCGCCCTCGCACGACTTCGAATGGCAGCTCACCACCCGTGAGCAGCACGTCCTCGGCCGGCACCCGCACGTGTCCATCGAGGACCAGGTGTTCGTCGAGACCGTCGGCGGCTCGCTGACCGTCAAGGTGGAGAACAACACCGAGGACGGCGAGGGCATCTTCTCCGAGCCCGTCGACGAGCCGCTGCAGAGCCTCGCCGACGCGGAGATCGCGTACGCCCGCCTCGGCCCGCTGATCCTGCTGCGCGTGCTGCCGTACAAGGAGACCACGCACCGGTATCTGGTCTTCAACACCCGTACGCGCGACGTGATCCGCCTCGACGGCATCGGGCAGGCGTGCCAGCGGCTGCCCGAGGATCAGGGGATCATCTTCCCCGGCGGCTACTACCTGGCCACCGGCGTCGCGAAGACCTTCGAGGCGGACGTCGCCGAGCTGGAGTTCGAGCGGGTCGTGCGCTCGGTCAACGGCGAGGACGTGCTGTACGTCTTCCACGCGCGGGCCGCCGGGCGCTACCTGCTGCTGCCGTACAACGTGATCCGCAAGGAGGTCGCCACCCCGATCCCCTGCCACGGCTACTCGCTGTTCGACGACGGCACGCTGGTCGCCTTCCGGGCGGTGTCGGACGAGCCGGCCCGGGTGCACCCGATGCAGGTGTGGCAGACGCCGTACGTCTCGGACACCTTCGCCGCCGCCCAGCCCGTCGGCACCGGGCCGCTGGACCGGGTGGGCAACGCCGACCTGGTCCGGGGCATCGCCGACGCCCTGTCGGTCTCGCGCATGATCGACGAGATGACGCCCTCCGGCGCGGTCTTCGAGGCGATCATCGCCGCCTGCACCCGGCTCTTCGACCAGTACCACTGGCTCGCCGACCCGGAGCTGGAGGACCTGCGGACCCCGCTCGCCGACGTACGCGCCACCGCCGAGCAGGTCCTCGACGAGTTCGAGTCCGTCCAGGAGCTGACCGCGCAGGCCGCGGCGGCCGTCGAGGAGGCCGGCGCCACCACCACCTCGCTGATCCGTCGCGCCCGCGGCGAGGTGCCCACCAGCACCGACGCCTGGATCCGGCAGCTCGCGGCGCTGCGCCAGGCCCAGGGCCGCATCGTCACCCTGCGCGAGCTGCGGTACGTCGACACCGCCCGGCTCGACGCCCTCGCGGCGGAGCTGTCCGCCGAGGTCGACTCCACCGCACGCCGCGCCGTCGACTTCCTCCGGCGCGAGGACGCCTTCGCCGGCTACCAGCAATCCGTCGACCAGCTCGTCGCCGACGCGGCGGGCATCGCCACCGTGGCCGAGGCGGCCCCCGTCGCCGAGCGGCTCACCGAGCAGGCCGACGGCCTCCAGGTCGTCACCGAGGTGGTCGGCGGCCTCGACATCGCCGACGCCACCGTCCGCGTCGGCATCCTCGAACGCATCGGCGAGGTGCTCGGCGGGGTCAACCGGGCCCGCGCCACGCTGGACGCCCGCCGCCGCGAGCTGGCCGCCGTCGAGGGCCGGGCCGCCTTCGCCGCCGAGTTCGCGCTGCTCACCCAGTCGGTCACCGCCGGGCTGGCCGCCGCGGACACCCCGGAACGCTCCGACGAGCACCTCGCCCGGCTGATGCTCCAGGTCGAGGCGCTGGAGTCGCGCTTCGGTGAGTTCGACGACTTCGCCGACCAGCTCGCCGCCAAACGCACCGAGGTCTACGACGCCTTCGCCGCCCGCCGGCAGGCGCTGCTGGACGAGCGCGCGCGTCGCGCCGACCGGCTGTTCGACTCCGCGCAGCGCACCCTCGCCAGCGTCCAGCGCCGGGTCGCGAGCCTCGGCACCGTCGACGACGTCAATACGTACTTCGCCACCGATCCGATGGTCGGCAAGGTGCGGAAGGTCGCGGACGAGCTGCGTACCCTCGGCGACACCGTGCGGGCCGAGGAGCTGGAGGGCCGGATCAAGGCCGCGCGGCAGGAGGCCGGGCGGTCCCTGCGCGACCGGCTCGACCTCTACGGCGCCGACGGCTCCACCATCACCCTGGGCCGGCACACGTTCGCGGTGAACACCCAGGCGATCGACCTCACCCTCGTCCCGGACGGGCCGGAGCTGGCGTTCGCGATCACCGGCACCGACTATCGCGGGCCGGTCCGCGACGAGGAATTCCTGGCCACGCGGCCGTTCTGGGAGCAGCCCCTGGTCTCCGAGGCCCCCGAGCTGTCCCGGGCCGAACACCTGGCCGCGACCCTCTTCGCGGAAAATCCCGCGGTGCCCGCGGACGACGACCTCGGTGATCTGGTACGCCGGGGAGCGGAGGCCCGCTACGACGAGGGCTACGAACGCGGCGTCCACGACAGCGACGCGACGCTGATCCTCGACGCGGTGATCCGCCTGCACGCCGCGGCCGGGCTGCTGCGCTATCCGGCGCCGGTGCGGGCCGCCGCGCAGCTCTTCTGGGTCACGCTGCCCGCGGCCGAGCAGACGTCCTGGACCGTGCGGGCCGCGTCCCTGGTCCGGGCGCGGGAGCTGTTCGGCGCCGGCGACGACCTCGCGGACCTGGGCGCCGCCCTCGCCGACGCCGCGGGCGCCGAGCGGGCCGTCGGCGAATACCTGGTGGAGGAGCTGGCCGCCACCCCGGCCGGCTTCGTGACCAGTGCGACCGCGCGCGCCTTCCTCGACCGCTTCCACCGGGCGCTGACCGCGGGACCCGCCCGCAGCTACGCCGACGACCTGCGGGCGCTCGAGGGGGACCCGGCCGCGCGCCGGCAGCTCGTGCACGCGTGGCTGTCGGCGTACCACCGGGCGCATCCGGAGGCCGGGGATGCGAGCGACGTCGCCGAGGCCGTCGCGATCGAGCTGACCGGCACCGCGCTGACCCGGTACGACTCGGCGGCGGCGGTGAGCGAGACGGTGTCCGGGCTGCTCTCCACGCACCCGCGGATCGTGGGCGGGCGGCTGACCGTACGCCTGGACGAGTTCCTCGCCGCCACCCGGCGGTTCCGGGAGGAGCGGGTGCCGGCGTACCGGGCGTACCAGAAGAAGCGGACCGCCCTCGCCGCGGCCGAGCGGCACCGCCTGCGCCTGGACGAGTTCAAGCCCGGGGTGATGTCGGCGTTCGTGCGCAACCGGCTCCTCGACGAGGTCTACCTGCCCCTGATCGGCGACAACCTGGCCCGCCAGCTCGGCGCGGCCGGCGACGGGCGGCGCACCGACCAGTCCGGCCTGCTGCTGCTGATCTCGCCGCCCGGCTACGGCAAGACGACCCTCATGGAGTACGTCGCCAACCGGCTCGGCCTGGTGTTCGTCAAGGTCAACGGGCCGGCGCTGGGCCACGAGGTGACCTCGCTCGACCCGGCCGACGCGCCCGACGCCACCGCCCGGCAGGAGGTGGAGAAGATCTCGTTCGCGTTGGAGATGGGCAACAACGTCCTGCTCTACCTCGACGACATCCAGCACACCTCGCCCGAGCTGCTGCAGAAGTTCATCTCGCTCTGTGACGCGCAACGGCGGATGGAAGGGGTCTGGGAGGGCCGGACGCGCACGTACGACCTGCGCGGCAAGCGGTTCGCGGTGTGCATGGCCGGCAACCCGTACACCGAGAGCGGCAAGCGGTTCCGGATCCCCGACATGCTCGCCAACCGGGCCGACGTGTGGAACCTCGGCGACGTGCTCAGCGGCCGGGAGGAGGCGTTCGAGATGTCGTACCTGGAGAACGCCCTGACCTCGAACCCGGTGCTGGCGCCGCTGTCCGCGCGGGACCGGGCCGACCTTCCGCTGCTCGTACGCCTCGCCGAGGGGGACGAGTCGGTGCGGCCGGACCGGCTCAGCCACGCGTACTCGGCCATCGAGCTGGAGCAGGTGCTGTCGGTGCTGCGCAAGATGCGGCGGGTGCAGCGGATCGTGTTGCGCAACAACCAGGCGTACATCGCCTCCGCCGGGCAGGCCGACGCGTCGCGCACCGAGCCGCCGTTCCGGTTGCAGGGCTCCTACCGCAACATGAACAAGCTCGCCGAGCGGATCGTCCCGGTGATGAACGACGACGAGCTGGAGGCCGTGGTCGACGACCACTACCTCGGCGAGGCGCAGACGCTGACCACCGGCACCGAGGCCAACCTGCTCAAGCTCGCCGAGCTGCGCGGCCGGCTGACCCCGGAGCAGGCGGCGCGGTGGGCCGAGGTCAAGGCCGCCTTCCTGCGCGAGAAGGCGCTGGGCGGCGCGGAGGACGACCCGATGACCCGGGCGGTGGGCGCGGTCGGCCTGCTCGCCGACCGGGTCGGCGGGGTGGAGCAGGCCATCCTGCGCGCTCGGCCTTAGCCGGGGCGGGCCGCTCGGGCCGATTGCCGGCCTACCGGCCGCGGTCGATTTGTCGGCCTACCGGCCGGAGTTGATTTGCCGGCCTGCCGGCTGGGGTCGATTTGTCGGCCTCGGCCGGCTTGTCGGCTCTGTCCGGTCAGTCCTGGGCGCGGAGCAGGGTCGGGTCCTCGCGGAGCAGGGCGGCCAGGCGTTTGGCCGCCAGCTCCGTCTCCTCCTCGTTGACCCGCAGCGGGATCGGCTCGGGCAGCGGGGTGGGCATGCGCGGGCCCACGTTCGGCTCCTCCGGCGCGTGCTGCTGCTCGGCGTGGATGCGGCGGGTCTGCGGCGGCACCTCCGGCGGCGGCGTGGGCGCGAACGGGTGCGGCTCCTCGTACTGCGGGTGCGCGCCGTTCGGGTAGGAGATCCGCCGGGTGTCCTCGCCGTGCTCGGCCGGCGGTTGCTCGTACCCGTAGTCGGCCGGCGCCACGTAGGCCTCGGCCTCCTCGAGATCGATGTCGATGATGTCGTCGTCGGGCGGCTCGGCCGCCCGCTGAGCGACCGAATTGTCCGCACTGACCTGGACGATGCCGTCCTCCAGGGCGAAGTGCAGCAACACCGGGTCGCCCGCGCCCTCGACACCGACCGTCACGGCGAGCTCGGGGTTGCGGCCCACGACAGCGGCGATCGCCTCGACCAGCTCCGTCACCGACGCCGGGGTGCCCGTGGCCTCCCCCGCGGCGCGTCGGCGCAGCTCATCGCGGCGTGCCAGCCTGTCGAGCGCGTCGTCCAGTCCGCCTCGCACGTCACCGTCCTCCCGTCAACGCAGTCCCGGTACAACTGTGCACGGTCGATGGGCCGTTTGGGAACCGGGTACTCAGCGAATCGGCGCACACCTTACGACGAACGCATCCGCATCGCCTTGTCGAGGGCCTGATCCAGCACCACGAGCAAAGCGTCGCGCACCGATGCCCGGTAGCGGGCATCGAACTGCAACACGGGTACGTCGTCACGGATAGCGAGCGCCCAGCGCACCTCGTCCAGGTTATAGCCGAGTTGTCCGTTGAAGGTGTTCACGCCGACCACGAACGGCAGCCCGGCGCGCTCGAAGTAGTCCACGGCGGGATAGCAGTCGTCGATCCGGGACGTATCGACCACCACCAGGGCGCCGAGCGCGCCGCGGACCAGGTCGTCCCACATGAACGAGAAGCGGGACTGTCCCGGGGTGCCGAAGAGGTACAGCTTCAGGGTCTGGTCGATGGTGACGCAGCCGAAGTCCATCGCGATCGTCGTGGTGGTCTTGGCCGTCGCCGGACCCGGATCGTCGACGCCGACCGCCTCCAGGGTCATCTCGGCCTCGGTGGTCAGCGGCGAGATCTCCGAAATGGCGCCCACGGTCGTCGTCTTGCCGACACCGAAGCCGCCGGCAACGATGATCTTGACCGGCACCGGGGGCGTGGTCTTCTGCGGCGCGCCGGGCACCCGCGCGGTGCCGACGACGCGGCGGTCAGGATATGGATCGAAGTCCACGGATCACTCGCATGATGGTCTCGGGGTCGGGGAAGTCGTTCTCCAACACGTGAACGTCCAGGTGGCCGGCGGCGCGGAGGTCGCCGACGAGGATCCGGGCCACACCGAAGTGCAGCCGGAGCCGCGCCGAGATCTCCGCGACCGACAGCGGTTCGCCGCAGAGCTGGACGATGGCCCGCTGCTCCGGCGAGAGCCGCGCGCCGGTCGCGCCGGGAAGGGCGCTGACCTGCGTCTCCAGCCCGATGCCGGCATCCTGTCCGGCGACCCTGCCGGACGTGATGACGAACGGTCGCAACGAGGCCGGCTGCTCTCCGGGCGGCACCGCGGGCGCGGGCTCGGGAGCCGATGCCGGCGCGTACGCCGGACCGGAGCCCGGAGTGCGCAGGAACGGCCGGACAGCGGGCGCAGCCGGGCGGTCCGGTTCGTCGGGTTCGGCCGGATTCGTCATGTCGTGACCGGTCCTCATCGCTGTCGCTGGACGACTCTGCCGCCGGGCGGTCCTACTGCTGGACGGCGTTCTTCAGCTCGGCGATGAGGCGCGGGCTCAGGGCGCCGCCCGCGCGGGTGGCGAAGAGCGTCATCTCGTACGCCAGGGTGCCGAGGTTGGCCGTCCGGTCCGCGATCACGCCCAGTACGGAGCCGGCACTGATCGTGGTCACCAGCAGGTAGCCGTCCGCCATGTCGATGATGACCCGGTTGAGGCCGCCCAGTGCGTACCAGCTGGCGGCGCCGCCGGCGAGGCTGGTCAGGCCCGAGACCACCGCGGCGAGGCGCTCGGCGTTGGGCCGGTCCTTGATCGCCGACATCGCCATGAGCAGCCCGTCCGAGGAGACGGCGATGGCCTCGACGACGCCGGCGGTGCCGGACGTGAACGAGTCGAGCAGCCAGTTGAAGGTCTTCGCCTCCGCACTGAGCTGCGACTGCGCATAGTCGCGTCCATTGCCGGTGTCCGTGGAGTAGGGGGAAGTCATCGCGGTTGTCCTTCGGGTTGCGGCTGAGTTTCGTTCATTGCCCGGGCCACGCCGTACTCGAACTGCTCCATCAGGGCCCGGGCGGCGTCCGGATCGAGCGGTTGCGCCGGCGCGGCCGGCGGGGTCGGAGTCGGGTCGCCGACCGGCAGGGTCGCGCCCGGCACGCGCCGGGTCAGCGGGGGATGACCCACGGCCGGCGGAGCGGCCATGTCCTGCTCGATGACGTCCCACTGGGCGCGCGACACCCCGGCCTCGAACGCGTCGAAGGCCTCCCGGGCGGCGAGCGCATCGTCCGCGGTCGGCGGCGCGGCGGCCAGCCTCGGCCCGCTCTCCGCCGGCAACTGACTGCCCGGAACCCGCCGGCGCAGCGGCGTGGCCGAGCCGTTGCGCCCCTCCGGGCTGGTGCGCGGCTGCGGCACGACCCCCGGGGGTACGACCGGCTGCCGTCCGATCGCCGGGGACGCCGGCTGAGCGGGCTGCTGAGCGGGCTGCTGTGCGGGCGCGGGCTGCTGCGGGCGCTGGTAGAGCGAGTCGGCGTCGTTGCGGCGCACCGCCTCCGGGGCCGCCGACATGACGACCGGGCCCTCCACCACCGGATGCGCCGGCTCGGCGTTGCGGCCCGCCGACATGACGACCGGGCCCTCCACCGGAGGCGTGGGCTCGGCGTAGCGGCCCGCCGACGGCAACTCGGGCAGCGCCGCCGGGAAGCGGCCGGCCACCGGCGTGGCCTCCAGCACGGTCGGCTGCACCCGGACGTCGGTGGGCGCCGCCTCGAGCTGCGGCGCGGTCGCCCGTACGGCGAAGGCGTTCCAGGAGCGCGCCACCTCGAGCGTCCGGGTGGCCCGGTTGAGCACGTTGGCGTCGAAGGGCTGCGCGCTGCCCGGCACGGACCGGGCCGCGCCGCCGGCGATCAGCGGCGCGAACTCGGTGTGGCTGCTCGGCACGGTCGCGTGGATCGGCGCGAGGACGGGCAGCGGCTCCTGCCGTGCCACGAGATGCTGGGGACTCAGGTCGACCCACGCCGTCACGCCGCCGTCGTGCGTGTCGGTCAGGGTGACCTCGATGCCGTGCCGGCGGGCCAGACGGCCGACCACGAACAGGCCGAGCACCTCGGTCGGGGCGAGGTCGAGGCGCTCGCGGCGGGTCAGCCGCGCGTTCTCCTCGGCCAGCCGCTCCGGCGCCAGGCCCAGGCCGTGGTCCACGATGGCCAGCCGGGCACCGCCGCGCAGCTCCGCGGCGGTGACGGTGACCCGGGTGTGCGGGGGCGAGAACGAGGTGGAGTTCTCCATCAGCTCCGCGAGCAGCAGCGTCAGGTCGGCCACGACGGCCGGCACGACGACGATCTCCTCGGGCACCTCGACGTCGACCCGCGTGTAGTCCTCGATCTCACCGAGGGCGAGACGGACGACGTCGGACAGCGGCAGCGGCGCCATGTGGTCGTTCGCGCCGGCCCCGCCGGAGAGCACGACCAGCGAGCTCGCATTACGCCGCAACCGGCTGGACATGTGGTCGAGCCGGTACAGCTCGCGCAGGCGGTCGGTGTCGGTCTCGCGCCGCTCCAGGTTGTCGATCAGGGCCAGCTGACGGCCGACCAGGTTCTGGGTACGCCGGCCGACGTGCCCGAACATCTGGGCGACGTTGCGGCGGCCGGCCACCTGGCGTTCCACCAGCCGGGCGGCGGTGGTCTGCACCCGGTCGAAGGCGCGGGCCAGGTCGCCGATCTCGTCGCGGGCCTCCACGTCGACGGGGTCGAGGCGGATCGGCCGGGCGGCCTCCGCCTCGTCGTCCGCCACGCGTTCCAGCTCGGCCTCGGCGGCGCGGGCGATCCGTTCCGCGGACGACGTCAGGCGGCGCAGCGGCCGGGCGACCGCGCGGGCCATGAACAGCGACAACGCGACGACCAGCAGGAGCAGCAGCAGCGAGCCGCCACCGACCAGGGCGGCCGTACGCAGCGCGGCGTCCCGCTCCTCGGCCACGGCCGTGTCCACGTCGGCGGCGACGCGCTTCTCCACGAAGCCGCCGAGGACGATGACGGACCGCAGCGACGGGAACAGCGTCGCGATGTCCAGCTGCTTGATGGCCGAGTCGGGGTTGGTCGCCGCCTCGACGAGGAAGCGCGTGCCGACCCGGGACGCGAACGCGTCCTGAGCGCCGAGGTAGAGCTTGTACTGCGCGTCGGTGAAGTACGGCTGCGCGTTGGTGATGACGAGCTGCAGCTGCAACAGCGTGGAGTAGAAGAGCCGGACGAGCCCGGCGTTCTTCGTCATCACGGCCGCCGCCAGGTAACCGGACGCCTCGCTGATCATGCCGTCACTGCGGAGGGCCTGCTCGAGGGCGTACACCTGCCGGCCGGCGGACGTGGTCAGGTCGGCCCGCCGGACCAGCGCCAGCTCGTTGAGGATCGAGTTGATCACGCCGGAGAAGTCGGTGACGATCAGGTTGGGGCGCAGCGTCCGGTTGAGCACGTTGGCCCGGGTCGCGGAGAGCTTGGCGCTGTCGTCGACGGCCTTGGCGAGCCCCGGCGACAGCGACTGGTCCAGATTCTTGAGGCCCTGGATGCGGTCGGTGGCCTTGGCGCTCTGCACCGCGAGCTCCGGCTCCTGGACCAGGCCGAACAGGTAGCCGACCGAGAGCAGCCGCTCCTCCTGCAACTCCTGCACGGCGGACCCGACCTGGGTGGCCAGCTGCACGGCGTCGGAGATGTCGTCGGCGTCGCGCGCCACGTCGATGCGGTTGACGACGATCGGCACCGCCAGGGCGACGACCCCGATCAACGGTACGAGCATGAGCAGCGTCAGCTTGCCCAGGATGCGGAACTTACCGAAGAGCACCGGATCGCTCCCGCCGTGTCGGGGTGGCCTCCGCGTACGCGGGCACCGAACCGTCGTAGTCGGCGCCGGCCGGCCGTACCGTCATGTCCCGGGTGTCCTCGCCGGGAACGCGCGACGACGGTGGTGACGCCCCGGCCCGTCGCCGGCCGGTCAGCGGCATCACGATCGCCGCGGCGGCCAGCAGGACGACCGCCGCGGCGGCGGCCAGCGCCTCCAGGGTGCGATAGCCGAGGCTGTCGAGCCGGTCGTCGAGCAGGCGCGACATCTCCCGCATCGTGATCCCGGAGAGGTTGCCCAGCGACACCTGCAGCCGGGTCTGCGCCGTGGCGATGGTGGCGGCGCTCGGGGCTCCGTTGGGGTTGGCGCCGCGGGTCAGCAGCTCCACCCCGCGCCGGAACGCGTCGAGGCCGCTGACCAGGTTGCCGCTCAGCGTCGGGCTGTTGGTGTCGTCGACGGCGGCCTGAAGGTTGTCGGTGAGGCTGTTGACCGAGGTGTTGACCGCGAGCACGGCGGCGCCGAACTGCGGCCCGAGCTGCGCCTGCTGGGTGGCGTTCGCCTTGGCGACGAGCTGGCTCAGGTCGGCCATCCGGCTCATCTGCACGACGGCGGTGGGCAGGTCGACGGCCACCGCCTGCTGGAGGTGCGAAACGTCGTTGTCGGGGTCGCGGACCAGCTCGGAGTTGTTGCGGACGGCCTCGTACAGCGCCATCGCCAGGTCGGTGACCTCGACGTGCGCCTGGAAGACGGCGGCGGCGCCCCCGGTGGCCTTCGGCAGCTGGTCGATGCGCTGCTTCAGCCCGTTCCACCGCTCCTGCGTCCGCAGGTCGGCGCCGACCCGGTCGTCCACGGCGGCGACACCGGCGACGGCGGCGGTCAGCGAGGCGGGCGGCGTGGAGACGCCGGAAAGGGCCGACGACTGGGCCTCGGCGAGCGCACTGACCAGCGGACCGAGGGCGGTCAGGTACTCGACGCCCTGCTGCTCGAGCCGGGTGCTGTCCTCGCGGTCGGAGACATCGCCCCAGACCCGGGCGAACAGAATGCCCGCCGGCACAAGTATCAAAACCGTCAAAACCGTCGCGAGCACCGAGCGCGTCCGGGTTCGCCGGTCATTCACCGAGACTGACATTGCCCAATTCCTCCGCCATGCATCCGCGATAGACCGTTTTGGCAGCTACCCTCCGTAGCCGTGCGGGCGCACCGATCCGGGTCAATCTATCCGGGAAATAATCAAGCGACCCCTTTCTTAGGGTCAGATTTGTGTCGTCTGATCGGGGGATGGACGCGACGGTTACCTGGTCGTACGCGGGCCTGGCCGCCTCCCACCGAAACCCCCTATTGCTGGCCGCGACCCCGCTCAGCAGCGCTCAAAGCGCCGTGAGCGGCGACTCGGATGAAACCCCTCGACGCTCGACAGATTTCCACAATGGAGTACGCTGTTCGATCCGACTGGCGTTACCGATGGGTAAAGAGCACGTCTCGTAATTACCGGTAGTCACGATAAGTAGTTGATCGAATACAGATTCTGTCCCGCGATATGGACGGATCTTTGGGATGATCCGCCCGGTGGATGCCCGGGCGGGCGTTCGGATCGCCCAAATCAGGCATTCGGTCCAGGCGGCCTCCGGGAGCCGGCCTGAGCGGCCGGCGCCGAGCGGCCCGGGTCCGGGCGGTCGCCCCGGAGCGGCCGGCTCCGGGGTGGCCCGGGTGCGTGGGCCGGCTTCATCCGTAGACCGGCTCGTCCCGTGGGCCGGCTTCGTCCGTGGGCCAGCTTCGTCCGTAGGCGGGCTTTCTCGTGGGCCGGTGTTGTTCGTGGCCGGTCTTGTTCGTGGGCCCGGCTTTGTTCGTCGGCGGGTCAGGCGGTGGGTTTGCCGCCGAGGCGGTCGAGGACCTGGAGGAGGGTGTCGCGGCTTTCGCCGAGCTGCTCGCCGGTCCAGCGTTCCTCCAGCGCGACCTCGGTGCCGTCGTGCAGGTGGAGCTCCGCCTTCGCCGGGGTGCGCTTGGTCACGGTGGTGGCGCGTACCTCCTCGAACGGCACGAAGCGGTAGCGGGTGGCCAGCTGCTCGACCGGCGCCGACGACAGCAGCTCCTGGAGCCGCTGCTTGCCGTTGTCGGTCGACTTGGGCCCCGGCACGAACAGGAAGCCGCGGTCGAGCAGGACCAGGTCGGTGTGCGCGCCGTCGACCTTGAGGTTGGCCATCGCCGCGATGACGTCCGAGCCCTTCGCGGTGGCCTTGCGCTCGATGATGCCGGCCGCCTCCACGCGTACGCCGTGCTCGCCCAGGCGCGCGCGGGCCTCCTCCAGGGTGTCCGGCGACACGGCGAGCTTGGCGATCTCCTCGAAGTCCAGCTCGGCCCCGGCGGCGTCGGTGAGTCGCACCGGGCCGGACCACGAGTGCCGCCAGAACGCGGTGCCCGACCGGATGGCCGCCAGCACGAACAGCATGTCCATCAGGCCGGCGAACCGGGCCGCCGCCTCGTCGCGGCCGGCGTCCGGGAAGAACTCCTCCGCGAGCTCGCCGAGCCGGCCCGCCGCCACCAGGTCGAACAGTGCGGCCAGGCCCGGGTCCGGGGTGCCGGTGAGCCGGCCCAGCGACCGGAACAGGCGGTCGGCGGTGACCTGGAGCCGGGCGGTGGCGGCCGCGGCGGTGAACTGCGGCCACGGCAGAACCTTGCGGTCGCCGACGTCGAGGACCTCGCTCTGCAGGGCTGTCCCGGCCGCCTGGACGGACGGCAGCAGGGCGGTGGCGGGGCGGCCGTCGACCGGGTGCGCGGGCTGCGGCGCCGTACGCATCACCGCGGTCCGCTCCGCGGTCGACGGGTGCGTGTCCCAGCGCGACTTGTGCTCCTCCGGCTCCTGGTCGCGCAGCTCCGCCAGCTCCTCCCCGCGGGCGGCGAAGAGCTGGCCGAACCCGCCGAAGAAGTCGTCCGGCGCATACCCGGCCTCCCAGCCCGAGGCGACGTACCGTCCGAAGTAGAAGTCCCAGGCCGCGTCGATGACCGGAAGCTCGCGCAGCGCGGACATGGCGACCTCGGGACCCGCGACCCGCACGGAGGCGCGGTCCGCGTCGAGCTCCTGGCGGCGCGACGCGGCGTTGTCCACGAGCAGGTAGAGCCGCGCGTAGCCGCGGAACACCATGCCGACCGGATTCCAGCGCCCGATGCGGCTGATGGTGCCGCCGATCGCGAGCCGCCCCCGATAGGCCACCGCACCGAGCCGGGTGTGCCGGCCGGAGTAGTGCCCGAGCTCGTGGGCGACGACCGACCGCAGCTGATCGACCGAGAGCGCCTGCACCAGCGGCATGCCCAGGTAGAGACGCCGCCGGCCGCCGATCAGGCCGAGCAGCTTGGTGTCCTCGCTGACCGCGGCGTTCACCTCGGGGACCAGCCGGATCTCGTCCGGGGTGCGGGTGCCCACCTCGGCGGCCAGGGCGTGCACCGTCTGCCACAGCTCCGGCGCGCCCTGCGGGGTGACGACGAGCCCGTGCATCGGCTCGGGGCGGGTCCGGACGGCCCGCCACAGCCCGACGACGGTGGCGCCGACTGCGAGCAGCAGCGGCAGGCCGAGCTTGAGGCCGACGGCGGCGTGGTGCTCCATCGCCGCCCATACGACGAAGGCGAGCACGGCGGCGAGCTGTATCAGCGCGACGACGTAGAAGCCGAGCAGCATCACCACGGATGCGGCAGCACGAAACATCGATGGTTCCTTTCCCCCGTGACGCCGCGGGCCCGCCGCGGCGCGAGGAAGATACCGACAGTGATCTTCGGCCGGCAACCCCGTTCGCCGGTGCCTGTGGACAACCGATGAAAACGCTGATCACCCCCTACGCTGGGCGGCATGGCATCTCGGGATCCGGCCGCTGACCTGCGGCGCATCGCGTTTCTGCTGGAGCGCGCCAACGAGGCGACATACCGGGTGAAGGCGTTCCGATCGGCCGCCCGTACGGTGGTCGGGCTCTCGCCGGTGGAGCTCGCCCAGCGGACGGCCGAGGGCACGCTCGCCAAGCTGCCCGGGGTGGGCGACGTGACCGCGCGCTGCATCACCGAGTCGCTCAGCGGCGAGGAGCCGGTCTACCTGCGGCGGCTGGAGAGCACCGAGGGCACCGATCTCAAGGGCGCGGCCGCGGCGCTGCGCGAGGCGTTGCGCGGCGACTGCCACGCCCATTCCGACTGGTCGGACGGCGGTTCACCGATCGAGGAGATGGCGCTCGCCGCGGTCGAGCTGGGCCACGAATATCTGGTGCTCACCGACCATTCGCCGCGCCTGACCGTGGCGCACGGGCTCAGCGCCGACCGGCTGCGTGACCAGCTCGACCACGTCGCGCGGCTGAACGACGCCCTGCCCGACGGCTTCCGCATCCTCACCGGCATCGAGGTCGACATCCTCGCCGACGGCTCCCTCGACCAGGAGGACGAGCTGCTGGCCCGGCTGGACGTCGTGGTCGGATCGGTGCACAGCGGCCTGCGGGACGAGTCGCCGAAGATGACGCGCCGGATGCTCACCGCGATCGCCAACCCGCACCTCGACATCCTCGGCCACCTGACCGGGCGCAAGGTGTCCGCCGCGGGGGAGGGCGACCGGGCGCATCGCGGTGGCCGTACCCGCCCGCCGAGCACCTTCGACGTGGAGAAGGTGCTCGCCGCCTGCGTCGAGCACGACAAGGCCGTGGAGATCAACTCGCGGCCCGACCGGCTCGATCCGCCCAAGCGCATGCTCACGGTCGCCGTCGAGGCCGGCTGCCTGTTCAGCATCGACACCGACGCCCACGCGCCGGGTCAGCTCGACTGGCAGCGCTTCGGTTGCGAACGCGCGGCGCTCTGCGGCGTACCCATCGACCGGGTGGTGAATACCTGGACCACCGACAAGCTGCTGTCCTGGACGGCCGGTCACGCCCCTGTGGATTAGGTCAGCGAATTGTCGGTGGTCTCCCGTAGGGTCGGCGCGTGGGACAGATTGATGACCTCGCCAACCGTTATGTCACCGAGTGGGCACCGCTCAACCCGACGGGCGCCACGTTCATCGGCGTGCCCGACCACGACGACAAGCTCGACGACCTGTCGCCGGAAGGCTTCGGCGCGCAGGCCGACCTGGTCCGGCGGACGCTGGCCGAGCTCGACCTCCTCGAGCCCGAGACCGAGGCGGAGAACGTCGCCAAGGACGCGATGCAGGAGCGGCTGGGCCTCGACCTCGTCCGCTACGAGGCCGGCGACACCGCGAGCGAGATCAACGTCATCTCCAGCGCCCTGCACGGCCTGCGCATGGTGTTCGACCTCATGCCGATCCAGGGCGAGCAGGCGGTGGCCAACATCTCCGCCCGCCTCGGCGGCTTCCCGCAGGCGCTCGAGCAGTACAAACGCAGCCTGCTCGAGGAGGCCGCGAAGGGCAACGTGAGCGCGCGGACCCAGATGATCGCGGTCGCCGAGCAGTGCGCCGCGTGGGCCGACCCCGCCCGCGACAACTTCTTCCACGGCCTCGCCGACGGGCTCGGCGCGCAGGGAGCGCTCCTCGCGGAGCTGCAACGCAACGCTGCCGCGGCCACGGCGGCCACTGCGGGCTTCGGGCAATTCCTGCGTACGGAGTTGGCCCCGCTCGGCCGCGACAAGGAGGCGGCGGGCCGCGAACGGTACGCCCGCGCCTCGCAGTACTTCCTCGGGGCGAAGATCGACCTCGAGGAGACGTACGCCTGGGGCTTCGAGGAGCTCGCCCGGCTGGAGCGCGAGATGCGGTCGGTGGCCGCCGAGATCGCGGGCTCGGGCGCGACGGTCGACCGGGCCGTGGAGGTCCTCGACGCCGACCCGGCCCGGCGCATCGCCGGCAAGGAGGCCTTCCGTGACTGGATGCAGGCGACCGCCGACAAGGCGATGTCCGAGCTGAACGGCACCCACTTCGACATTCCTGCCCCGGTGCTGACGGTGGAGGCGTGCCTGGCGCCGACCAGCGACGGCAGCATCTACTACACGGCACCGAGCGAGGACTTCAGCCGTCCCGGTCGCATGTGGTGGGCGGTGCCGGAGAACCAGACGGAGTTCTCCACCTGGCGCGAGACCTCGACGGTCTACCACGAGGGCGTGCCCGGTCATCACCTGCAGATCGGCCAGACCATCCACCGCGCCGACCTGCTCAACCGCTGGCAGCGCATGCTCTGCTGGTGCTCCGGCCACGGCGAGGGCTGGGCCCTGTACGCGGAACGCCTCATGGACGACCTCGGCTACCTCGCCGACCCGGGCGACCGCCTCGGCATGCTCGACGGCCAGGCGCTGCGCGCGACCCGGGTCATCGTCGACATCGGCATGCACCTCGAACTCGAGATCCCCCGCGACAACCCGTTCGGCTTCCACCCGGGCGAGCGCTGGACGCCGGAGCTGGGCTGGGAGTTCCTGCGCCAGCACTGCCGCATGCAGGAGGACGTGCTCCGCTTCGAGTGGAAACGCTATCTCGGCTGGCCGGGCCAGGCCCCGTCGTACAAGGTGGGCGAACGCATCTGGCTGCAGGCCCGCGCGGATGCCCAGGCCCGCAAGGGCGCCGACTTCAACCTGAAGGACTTCCACCGCGACGCGCTGAACCTGGGCGCGCTCGGCCTCGACCCCCTCCGCAAAGCCCTGGCGCGGCTGTGAGCCGGGCACTGACCGCCTCGGCCGTGACCCGGCCGGCCGGCCGTGCGCTGATCGGGCCGGCCGTGGTTGGCCGGGCCGGCTGTGGGCTGTCCCCGGCCCGGTCCGTCGGCCGCGTCGGCCGGTCGTGGTCGACCCCCGGTCCGTGGGCCGGGTCGGCCGGTCGTGGCTGACCGCCGGTCCGTGGGCTGGGTCGGCCGGTCGTGGCTGACCGCCGGGGTGGTCGCGGCGCTCTCGCCTCGCCGGCTCCCACCTTGTCGCTCCTCGGGTGGGTTGCACCCGGGGGTCGTGGGTGGGGTGGCGTGGATAGGCTGCGGCGCATGCGGACGATTGACTGGGTCGATGGGGCCGTGGAGCTCATCGACCAGACGCTTCTGCCCGGCGAGCTCAAGGTGCTGCGGGTGACCGCGGTCGCCGACCTGATCGCGGCCATCCAGTCGCTGGCCGTGCGGGGGGCTCCCGCTCTCGGGGTGGCCGGGGCGTTCGGGGTGGCACTGGCGGCCCGGGAGTTCGCCGGGGATGCCGTGGGGCTGGCTCGGGCCGTACGGGACGTGGAAGTTGCCCGGCCCACCGCCGTGAATCTTGCCCGGGGGGCTCGGCGGGCCGCGGGCCGGCTCGGGGACGGGTTCGAGGGGGTGCTGGCCGAGGCGTGCGTCGTGCGGGACGAGGAGATCGCGGCGTCGGCGGCGATGGCGGTGCTGGGGGCTGACCTGCTGGCCGAGCTGTGTGGCGGGCGGCCGCGGGTGTTGACGCACTGCAACACCGGCGGGCTGGCCGCGGTCGTCGGCGGTACGGCGCTGGGCGTGGTGTTCGAGTTGCAGCGGCGCGGAACCCTGGGCGGGGTCATCGCCAGCGAGACGCGGCCGTTGTTGCAGGGCGCCCGGCTGACCGCGTGGGAGCTGGAGCAGGCGGGCATCGAGTTCCGGGTCTCGGTCGACTCGGCGGGGCCGTTCCTGCTGGCCCGCGGCGAGGCCGACGCGGTCATCCTCGGCGCCGACCGGATCTGCGCCAACGGCGACGTCATCAACAAGGTCGGCACGTACGCGCACGCGCTCGGAGCGCAGCGGGCCGGGGTGCCGTTCGTGGTGGTCGCGCCCGAGTCGACGGTGGACATGGACACGCCGGACGGGGGTGCGGTGGAGATCGAGGACCGGGGAGCGGCGGAGGTGACGTCCTTCTCGGCGGCGGTCAACCCGGCCTTCGACGTCACCCCGCACGACCTGGTCACCGCGATCGTGACGGACCGGAGGGTCGTGCGCCTCGACCGTGGCGAGAAGTTGTAGGCCGACGCCGGGAAGCTGCCGCCCGCCCGAAGCGGTGGGCCCTGCCGAAGCGCGGCCTGGTCAAAGCGGCGGCCTGGTCAAAGCGGCGGCCCGGCCAAAGCGGCGGCCTGGTCGAAGCTGCGGCCTGGTCAAAGCGGCGGCGGACTGAAGCGGTGGGCCCGGAATGCGGTGGGCCCGGAATGCGGTGGGTGCGGGGAGGGGCTGCCGTCAGTTGGCGAGGCGGCGGCGGTTGGCGATCAGTTCGCGGATGCGGGCGCCGCGGAGGCGGGGTGGCTGGGTGTGCTCGCGGGCCGATTTGGCGTCGGCGAGGGCGGCCAGGAGCTCGAGCCTGCGACGGCGACGATCCGGGTCGAGTCGTTGCGGTACGTGGGCCATGGGGCCGAGACTGCCGAGCCGTAAAGCGTTCGTCAAGGGCGAGTGCGCTGCGCCACCAGGGCGGTACTTCGCGTCGATCACAGATCGGCGCAGAGCCGGACATTCACCATAGCGGCCAGTCGTCGGTGGTGATCCACCTCGCACCCACGAAGGTGGCCGCGACGGACAGGCCGACGCCGCTCACCAGGGCCACGCCGAGGGCCGCGCCGCGGTCGCCGAAGAGCGTCAGGTAGGCGGCCACGAGCCAGGCGGAGACGGCCGCGGCGACGGTCCACCAGGCGTACCCGAAAAGGTCGCGGCCCAGGGCGCCGAAGAGCGCGAACCAGATCGCCGCGGCGCCGAGGCCGGACAGCACCGACGCCGTCCGGATCGGGTGGGGCTCGCGGTAGATCGGGCGCAGCGGCAGGCTCGGCGGGGACTGCGGCATGGGCGGCGGTGGCAACCATCCGGGCGGCGGGGTCGCGGCCGGCCACCCTCCGTGCTGCTCCGTCATGCCATCCTCCCGGCGTCCCGGTCGCCGCGGCCCGGGATGGGCGCGACGCCGCATTCCCACCCTATCCAGCATCGCCCCACAAGAAGCGCGGGTCCGAGCACAGCGCCCCGAGAAGCGACGCCCGAGAAGCGACGGCGCCGCCGCAAGCCCGGAGACGACGAGCCTGCGGGACCGGGCTACTTCTGCCAGGATGGCGCCGTGGTTTCCCTGCGAACTCTCTCGGTCGTGACCGTCGCCGCGCTCTCGCTCGCCGCCTGCGGTGAGCCGGGGGGCGGGGCCGCGCCGACCGTGACGCCGCAGTTCGTGGAGCCGTCCGTGGCCGCGACCACGGCCGTGCCCCCGTCGCCCGCCGCCACCGACAAGGTCAGCGCGCCGCCGAGTGAGCCCGCGGCGCCGAGCAAGCCGCCCGCGACGCCGAGCAAGCCCGAGGACGTGCGGCACGTGTTCCCGGTGAAGGCGTCGAACGTGGCGTTCCATCCGACGCATTCGAAGTATCCGGCGACCGACATCTTCGCCGACTGCGGGGAGCCGGCCGTCGCCACGACCAGCGGCGTCGTGCTCGAGGTGAGCCTCAGGGACGAGTACGTGAAGGGTCGCCCCGACGGGCCCCTGAACGGCGGGCTGTCCGTGTCGATCCTCGGCGACGACGGCGTGCGGTACTACGGCTCGCACCTGAGCAAGGTGCAGGCCGGGATCAGGGCCGGCGTACGGGTCGAGGCGGGTCAGCGGCTCGGCAAGGTCGGGCGTACCGGCAACGCCAACGGGGTGTGCCACCTGCACTACGGCATCTCGCCGCCGTGCGCGAAGGTCGGCGACTGGAAGGTGCGGCGGGGTGTGATCTGGCCCGCGACCTACCTCACGTCGTGGCGCAAGGGCGGCAACAAGAGCCCGGTGGCCAAGGTCCAGTCGTGGAAGGCCGCGCACAACTGCCGGGCCTGAGCGGCACGGCCGCGCCCACGCCCGGGACGCCTGAGCGCCAGGGCCGCGCCCCCGCCCGGGGACGCCTGAGCGGCAGGGCCGCACCCTCGCCCGGGGATGCGGCCCTGATACTGCGAGGAAAGCTCAGCTGAACTGCGCGAACCGCTTCTGCGACACCCCGTTGATGGTGGTGAACGCGCCGCCGGCGGCGAAGGCGTCCAGGGCCGGGTTGTTCGCCAGGGTGAGGACACCCTCGATGCCGTTCATGTTCGCCGCCCAGTCCCGCAGGTGCCCGTCGTCCACGGCGAGGGCCGCCAGCTTGACCCGGTCGTCCTGGCCGTCGAGGCACACACCCTGGGTTCCCGTACGGGTGGTGCGGCACGCGTGGTCGAAGTGACCGCCCACGTACACGGTGTCGCCGAGGGTGGTGACCGCCTGCGCATCGCCGTCGAAGGTGGCGCTCCAGCGCTTGCCGCCGGTGAGCGTGTACGCCGCCGCGGTGCCGCCCTGCCCGCCGTGCGCGGTATAGACGCTGTCGGCGGTGACCGCGATCGCGAAGACGATCACCGCCGGCTTGGGCTTGAAGCCGGTGACGATGGCGGCCGACGCCGGGTCCAGCGCGACCAGGCGGTCGTACCCGCTGGTGCTGTTGACCTTGTGGAACTTGCCGCCGACGTAGACCCGGCCGCTCGCGGTCGCCAGCGCCTCGACCTGGTCGTCGACGATCGGCTTCCAGGCGGCGTCGAGGGCGCCGGTCGCCAGGTCGAAGGCGGCGAGCCGGGTGCGTACCTGGCCGCTGACCTTGGTGATCGTGCCGCCGACGTACAGCCGCCCGTTCGCGGCGGCCAGGGCGTACGGTTTGCCGTCGATCGCGTGCTTGAACGTGGTGGAGACGGCGCCGCTGGTCGCGTCGAGCCGGGCCAGGCTGTCCCGCTTCTGGCCGCTGACGTAGTTGAACTCGCCGCCGATGTAGACGGACGTGCCGTTGAGGGCGATCGCCTTGACCCGGGCGTCCGCGGTGGGCGCCCAGGGCAGCAGTTCGCCGGTGTACGCGTTGACCGCCGCGAGCCGGGTCCGCGGATAGCTCTTGCCCTTGACGATGGCCGACGTGAAGTCGCCCCCGATGTAGACCGTGCTGCCCGAGTACGCCACGGCCAGCACTGTCCCGTTGAAGCTCGGCACGGCGTCCGACGTGGTCGACGGCGCCGCCTGCGCGGGAGCCGCCGCCGTGGCGAGGACCGCACCGACGGCCGCCAGAACGACCATGCACTGCTTGCGAAGTTTGCCCCTGTACGTCACTTCCCGAACGTAACTGTATTGATGCAGGTTATCTAGTGACGAAACGGACCAAAAGTCCCATGGCCGTACGGCTGATGTGCCGCCGTGTGCGAGAGTCACCGGCGTGAACGTCGCGGTCATCGGGCTCGGTCTCATCGGTGGTTCGCTGCTGCGGGCCCTCGCCGCCCACGGGCACCACGTCACCGGCTACGACATCGGCGCGGCGACCCGGCGGGCCGCCGCCGCCCTCGCCCGCGCCGCCGAGGCGCCGCCGGTCGCCGACCCCGAGACCCGCCCGGTCGGGATCAAGGGTGGCTGGCGCGTCGCCGACAGCATCCCGGCCGCCGTCGAGGGCGCCGAGGTCGTGGTGCTGGCCGTACCGTTGCCGGCCCTGCCGCAGGTCGTGGCCGAGCTCGCGGGGTTCGACGGCCTGGTCACGGACGTCACGTCGGTCAAGGGACCGGTGCGGACACTGCTCGGCGATCTCCGGTACGTGGGCGGGCACCCGATGGCCGGCACGGCGGAGTCGGGCTTCCTCGCCGCGGACCCGCACCTGTTCGACGGGTGCGCCTGGGTGCTGTGCCTCGAGGACGAGACGGAGCTGGCGGACTGGGTGCGGCTCGCCGGGCTGTTCACCCCGCTGGGCGCGCGCATCGTGCCGGCTACCGCCGAGGACCACGACGAGGCGGTCGCGCGGATCAGCCACATCCCGCACCTGCTCGCCGCCGCGCTGACCAACCTGATCGACGGGCATCCGCTCGCCGGTGCGCTCGCGGCCGGTTCGTTCCGCGACGGTACGCGGGTAGCCGCCACCCGCGCCGAGCTGATCGCCGCCATGTGCGGAGGCAACGAGGCCGCCGTGCGCCGGGTGCTCCCCGGCGTGATCGAGGACCTGACCGGGTACGCCCGGCGCCTCGCGGAACCCGATCCGGTCGGCGCCCTCACGCCCCTGCTGCACCGGGCGGGGGAGCTGCGGCGGGGCTGGCCGGCTGCTCAGGGCGTACCCGTGAGCCTGGCTCTTGACCGGTCCTCGCTCCTGGAACTCGGACGCGCGGGAGGCTGGGTCACCGGAATCGCCGCCGAAGCCACGGGAATGCGGCCGGAAACTGACCGCAAGGGCTCCTAGTCTCGAGGGGTAACCCGAGGACAGGAGAACGGTCATGCCCGGTCAGGTCGGTCCCGTCAGCAACGAACGCGAAGGCCTCCTCGCCTACCTCGCTCAGATGCGCTACGTCCTGCGCCTCACCGCGTACGGTCTCACCCCGGCCCAGCTGCGCGCCGCCCCGACGGCGAGCCCGCTCACGGTCGGCGGCCTGATCAAGCATTGCGCCTCGACCGAGGAGAACTGGATCGCCGTTGTCCGCGGCGAGCCCCGCCCGGTCGACTACCAGGCCTACGAGACCAACTTCAGCCTGACGGACACCGAAACCCTCGACGAGGTCCTGGCCCGCTACGACGCGGTGGCCGCCCACACCGAGAAGACGATCGCGGAGATCCCGGACCTCGGCCGGGACGTGCCGGTCGACCACTCGGTGCCGTGGAACCCCAAGGACGTCGACAACTGGTCGGTGCGCTGGGTCCTGCTCCACCTGATCCAGGAGACCGCCCGGCACGCGGGCCACGCGGACATCATCCGCGAGGCGGTCGACGGCGGCACGGCGTACCCCCTGATGGCGGCGGCCGAGAACTGGCCGGACTCCCCCTGGATGCGCAAGTGGCGGCCGGCCTGACCTTCTCGTCAGGGGCCGGCCGCGATGGTTCGCAGGCCCTCATCGATGAAATTGATCATCCAGGTGAAGCTGTCGTCGACGGCCGCGTCGAACTGGAAGCCGCCGGCCGCCTCCACGGTCGCGAATCCGAGCAACGCGCTGCGCATCATGCGCAGCGCGTGGATCTCCTGGGCCGGGTTCAACCTGTACCCGCGCACCATGGCCGCCCAGGAGGCCACCACCCGCTCGACGGCGGCGACGAGCGGGTCGTCGGGGCCGCTCGCCCTGGCGGCGTTGCCTGCCGTGTAGCGGCCGGGGTGCTCCAGCACCCACTTCCGCATGGCCTGCGCTCCGGCCGCGAGGGCCTCGCCGCCGGCCCGGCCCTGGATCGCGTCCCGGATGGCGTCGGCGAACTGGTGGTGGGTCAGGACGGCGATCCGGTGGGCGAGGTCCGCCTGCCCGGCGACGTGCTTGTAGAGCGATGGGGTCCGGACGCCGAGCCGCTCGGCGAGCACGCCCATGCTCAGCTGCTCGAAGCCGATCTCGTCGACCAGTTCGGCGGCGGCCTCGGTGACGGAGGCCGTCGTGAGCCCGGGCCTAGGCATCGGCCAGCGTCCGGCTCAGGAAGGGCAGGGCGAGCTCGAGGACCCGGTCGGGAGTCTGGGCGTGCGGGTAGTGGCCGGCGCCCTCGATGACGACGAGCTCCCCGAGCCCTCGGGGCAGATCGGCGATGATCTTCTCGCCCTCGGCGCGCGGGTCGGCCCAGTCGGGGTCGAGGCTGCCCTCGACGACCAGGACCGGACAGGCGACCTTGGGCAGGGCCGCGCCGGCGTCCGCCGGGCTGGTTTTGCACATGGCCTGCAACGCCTTCATCCGGCCGGGCTCGCTGAGCTTGGCCTCGATGCGCCCGAGCTCGGCGGCCCAGTCGGCAGGCTTGGTCGGCATCGCCACGTCGAGGTACTTCTTCCAACTCGCCAGGCTTCCCCGGACCATGACCTGCGCCAGCTGCAAGTACCCGGACCGGAAGCGCTTCACCCGCAGCAGCCCGCCGACGTCCAGGGACTGTGCCCGGGTGAACGGCGCCAACTCGATGACCCCGCGGATCAGGTCGGGCGCGGTCGCGGCCGCGATGGTCGCGGCCCCGCCGCTGATGGACTGGCCGACGAGCACGGCCGGCCCCCCGAGGTGGCGCACGAGGGCGACGAGGTCACCCGCGATGTCGGTACGGCTGTAGCCGTCCCAGCCGAGACTCGAGTCCCCGCAACCGCGGATGTCGACGTTGGCAACCCGGTAGCCGGCGGCGGCCAGCGCCGGGGCGACGAAGCGGTAGGAGTGGCGGCTGTCGCCGATGCCGTGCGCCAGGACCACGAGCGGCCCCTGCCCCGTCACGTCGTAGGCGATCGTGTTGCCGGCTATGTCCAGGTATTCAGTCATGACGTCCTCCACGGCGCTGGCTAATGCGATTAGCTAGAGGCTAACGACATTAGCCAACGACGTCAATCGCCGTGAGGCCACACAGAAAAACGCCCCGCACCTCGATCGAGGTGCGGGGCGTCTGCCCTGCTGCTGGCGGTGGTGAAGGGATTTGAACCCTTGGAGGGCTTGCACCCTCACACGCTTTCGAGGCGTGCTCCTTAGGCCGCTCGGACACACCACCGCGAAGTAGGTTACCCGACCGGTCCGGACCTCCGCCGCCGGGTTACCCCCAAGCGTGAACGGGCAGGTCGCGGCCTGGCAGGATCGCTGGCATGAGTGTGCACATCGGCGCGCAGCCGGGCGATATCGCCGAGCGGGTCCTGCTTCCCGGGGATCCGATGCGGGCGAAGTGGATCGCCGAGACCTTTCTGACCGATCCGGTCTGCTACACGCAGGTGCGGGGGATGCTGGGTTTCACCGGTACGTGGCAGGGGGTCCGCGTTTCGGTGCAGGGGTCGGGCATGGGCATGCCGTCCGCGTCGATCTACACGCATGAGCTGATCAACGAGTACGGCGCCACGTCGCTGATCCGGATCGGGTCGTGCGGGGCGCTGGCCGAGGAGCTCCAGCTGGGCGACGTGATCGCGGCGATCGGGTCGGCCACCGACTCGAACATGAACCGGGTGCGGTTCGACGGCCTGGTCGACTACGCGCCGGTGGCCGATTTCGGGCTGCTGCGGACGGCCGCCGACGTCGCCGAGAGGCGGGGGGTCGCGCTGCGGGTGGGCCCGATCCTCGCCGCCGACGCGTTCTACACCGACCGGCCCGACCTGTACGACTCGCTCGCCGACTACGGCGTGCTCGCGGTCGAGATGGAGTCGGCCGCGATCTACACCATCGCGGCGCGCTACCGGGCGAAGGCGCTGACCATCCTGACCGTCAGCGACCACATCAAGCGCGGCGAGAAGATGGACTCCGCGCAGCGCGAGCAGGGCTTCTCCGACATGGTGCGGATCGGCCTCGACACCGCGATCGCCTGACAGGAGCTAACGGAAGAAGTCGCGCATCAGGGCGGCGCACTCGGCCTCGAGCACCCCGGAATACACCTCCGGGCGGTGGTTGAGGCGCCGGTCCCGCACCACGTCCCAGAGCGAGCCCACGGCACCGGTCTTCGGCTCCCAGGCGCCGAAGACCAGCGTGCCGATGCGGGCCAGGACCAGCGCGCCGGCGCACATCGTGCACGGTTCCAGGGTGACCACGAGCGTGCAGCCGGACAGCCGCCAGCTGCCGGTGAGCAGGGCGGCCCGCCGCAGCGCCAGGATCTCGGCGTGCGCGGTCGGGTCGCCGGTCGCCTCCCGTTCGTTGCCGGCGGCGGCCAGCTCGTTGCCGCCGGCGTCGTAGACGACCGCGCCGACGGGCACGTCCTCCGGGAACGCGGACGCGACGGCCAGCGCCCGCCGCATCCACGTCTCGTGCCGGGGGCCCGGTATCACGCCTCGCGCAGCTCCTCGAGCTCGTCGCCGCAGCCGAGCTTCTGGCAGATCTCGGCGGTGACGTCCGACGGCATCATGCCCTCGAGCGCGCACAGCGTCAGCAGCCGGTGCGAGCTGACCCCGAGGTCGGCCAGCAGTTCCACGTCCCCGACCGGGTCGGCGTCCGGGTCGGCGGCGGGCCGGTCGTCCTCGTCGTCGTCCGAGCCGCCACCGGAGGCCAGCTCGTCGATCTCCAACGCCGGCGTCTCCACGTCCGCGAGCAGCAGCGCCCCCAGCCGCGACTCGTCGGCGAACGCCGAGTCCGAGCCGAAGACCCGCAGGTCCTCGATCTCGTCGAGCCGCAGGATGACCAGATACTGATCGTCGGCCTCGACGAAGAGCAGCGACAGGTCGGCGTCGGGCTCCACATCCCGCAGCCGGTCCACCACCTCATCGATGTCGGCCAGCCCGGCGAGCTCCAGCTCCGACGCCGTCCAGCCGTTCTTGCCCCGAGCGACGGCGGCAGCGAAAGTCGACACGATTACCCCCACGAGCGTCTGTTCTCAGCGAGTGACGGTAGCTGCTGCATCGGCTCCAGTGCAGCGCCACGCCCCGAAGGAGACAAGTGGTGGGTCTCGCTTTTTTCACCGTACGGCCACCGCACCCCACCGTGGCACACGGCCGGCAGCCTGCCGTCCCGGCCCGATCACCCCGCTTCCGGCCGAGGAGCGGCCCCACCGATGGTCCCCCGCCGACACAATGACCCGGTGATGCGACGTCGGTTGACCGCGCTCGGAGTCGCCGGCCTCGTCCTCGTCGCCGGCCTGCTGGTCCGCGTGTACGCCCCAGATCTGATCGCGCAGCCCGCCGGCACGATGCTCTACGCGGCGCTCGTCTATGTCGGTGTGTTCGTTCTTCGCCCCGGAACCAGCCCGGTTCCCGCCGGCCTGGTCGCGGTCGGGTTCTGCTGGCTTGTCGAGTTCGCGCAGCTCACCGGGTTGCCCGCCGATCTTTCCGAGCGCAGCCTCGTGGCACGGCTGGTGCTGGGCAGCGAGTTCGACTGGGCCGACGTCGCCTGGTATCCGGTCGGCGTGGTTCCGCTGGTCGTCGCGTGCCTGATCCTGCGTCCCGAGGGCCCGGGTTTGCGCGGCGCCTGACGGGGGCACCGTCTTGCACTTGTGATCACTGTCGTGCCGCTGGTGCTGCTGGCCGGCGTCCTGGGGTTCGCCGTGGCGCGGCCGCGCGGGCTGCCCGAGGCGGTCGCGGCCGTGCCCGCCGCGGTGATCGTCGTCGCGACCGGGCTGGTGCCGTGGCGCGACGCTCTCGGGGAACTGGCCGGCCTCGGGCCCACGGTCGCCTTCCTGGCGGCGGTCCTGCTCCTCGCCTATCTCGCGGACGAGGCCGGGGTCTTCCGGTACGCCGGAGCGATCGCCGCCCGGTGGAGTCACGGCTCGCCGCGGCGGCTGCTCGGCATCGTCTTCGTCATCGCCTCCGCGGTCACCGCCGCGCTCAGCCTCGACGCCACCGTCGTGCTGCTCACCCCGGTCGTCTTCGCCACCGCCTCGACCCTGGCCGTACGCCCCAAGCCGCACGTGTACGCCTGCAACCACCTGGCCAACTCGGCGTCCCTGCTGCTGCCCGTCTCCAACCTCACGAACCTGCTGGCGATGTCCGCGGCCGGCCTGTCGTTCCTGTCGTTCGCCGGCCTCATGGCGCTGCCGTGGCTGGCGGTCATCGCGGTCGAGTACCTGATCCTGCGCCGCTTCTTCGCCGACGACCTGGGCACGCCGGCGCAGCCCGCCCCGGTCGCCCGGCCCGATCCGCCGCGGTTCGCGCTGGCGGTGCTCGGCGCCACCCTCGCCGGTTTCGCGGCCGCCGGTCCGGTGGGGGTGCACCCCGCCTGGGTGGCGTTGATCGGGGCGCTCGCTCTGGCCGTACGCCGCAAGGAGCGCATCGGGACGCTCGTCCGCAAGGCGAATCCGGGGTTCTGTCTTTTCGTGCTGGCCCTCGGCGTGGTCGTGCTGGCGGTCAGCCGCGGCTCGTTCGGGGCGCTCGTGGACCGGGTCGCGCCGCACCGGGCCGACCTGCTCGGGCTGCTGCTCATGGCGGGGCTGGCGGCGGTGCTGGCCAACCTGCTCAACAACCTGCCGGCCACGCTCATGCTGCTGCCGCTGACCGCGCACTCGCCCGGCCTCGTGCTGGCGGTCCTGCTCGGTGCCAACATCGGACCGAATCTCACGTACGTGGGTTCGCTCGCGACCCTGCTGTGGCGGCAGATCCTGCACGGCCGGGGGCATCCGCCGGCGACCGGCGAGTTCCTGCGGCTCGGCGCGCTGACCGTGCCGGCGTGCCTCGTCGCGGGAGTGGCGGGACTGTGGCTGAGTCTGCGAGTGTCGGGCCTGTGAAGGTCATGGTGTGGCTGACCGAGGGCACGTGGCAGGCCTGTGCCGACGCGGCGCGGGAGTTCGGCGGCGAGATCACCCTGCTGCACGTCGTGGACGTGGACACCGAGGCGGCGCTGAGCGGGTCGGCGGGGCTCCTCGGACGGGTGACCGGGGCGGACCCGGGGGAGTTGCTCGCGGCGGCCGAACGCAGGCTGGTGGACGCGGCCACCGAACGGCTCGGCCGAGAGGTCGAAACGCTCACTCTGCGTGGTCGGCCGGAACGGGAAGTAGTCACTGCCTGCGCTGGGGCGGATCTGCTGATCCTGGCCCGTGACGGGGACCGGAGCCGGCTCGGGCCGCGCAGTCTCGGGCACCGCACCCGCTTCGTCGTTGATCACGCACCGTGTCGTATTTTGCTGGTCTGGCCGGACGGGCCGCCCGGGATCGCGTCGATTCCATGATCAAATACGCTGGCCAGATGACGGATGCGTGTCGGTACCGTTTCGTCGAATCGAGCCCGGACCCACGACCAGCGACAACTACTGAGAGTGCCGGCTAGGAAGCCGCCCTAATACGGGCACCTCCCCGCAAGTCTCGCGGCCGAAAACCACCGGATCGGACAATGTGGTCCGTCCTGCCGTCGAAAAACTTTCACAGATTCGCATCGCGCAGAGTCGCGGTCAGTTGTCATAAGGTCGACACGTGAGAGTTGAGAAGCACTGGTGGAATGGTGACGTCCGACTTGCGCGCCGGGACGTCTACGTCCGCACCGACGGAGATGTCTGGGAGGTCGAGGCCCAGATGGGCGGCCCCCAGGGCAAATCCAAGGTGCAGCAGTGTCCGGGAAAGGCCTCCGCGCTGATCCTGGCAGACGCGTGGCGGGGTCCACGCTGGCAGTGGCGTCAGCTCTAGGACGCCAGGAGCCGGGCTGCGCCGCACGCATCCTTCTCACGGCCAGCCGTTGATCGGGCCGGACCCTTCGGGGTCCGGCCCGCATCTGTTACACCGTCCTGATGCGCCCACCGGCCGGTCAGGTCCTGCACTTCTCCGAAGATCCGCACATCACCCGCTTCGCGCCGCCCGGCTCACTGAGCCCGTACGTGTGGGCCCTGAACGCCGAGCAGGCTCCCGCGTACTGGTTCCCCCGCGACTGCCCGCGCGTCCTGGCCTGGCCCGGTCCGCGCACCACGGTCGCCGACCGCGGCCTGTTGCAGGACCACCGCGTGCATGCCATCGAGTACGGCTGGCTGGGTCGACTGCGGACGGTGCTGCTGTACGCGTACCGCTTCGACGCCCGCCCGTTCCGTCCCCTGGGGACCCCCGACCCGTACGCGATGGTGGCGACGGAGGCGGTGCAGCCGCTCGGCCCGCCCGAGCCGGTGGGCGACCTCCTCGCGCTGCACGAGCGGGCCGGCATCGAACTCCGCCTGCTGCCCAGCCTCTGGAAACTGCACGACCTCGTCGCGGCCTCATCGCTCCAGTTCAGCTGCATCCGCATGCGCAATGCGGATGCTTCCGCGTGATCCGGACGGACGCTTTGTGCGCCATCAGCTGTTCGGCCACACCTACCCTGGAACCTCCTCCCACCAGGCCGAAAGCGATGCCATGCACGCCACCGTGACCGACCATCGCACCGACGTAGCCGTGCTCAAACTCAAGGGCGAGCTCGACTCCGACACCTCCGCCCAACTCCACGACCTCCTCGCGCAGCTGCTGGAACGGCCGGTACCCCGCATCGTGGTCGACCTCTCGGCCCTCCACTTCTGCGACTCGGTGGGCCTCAGCGCCTTCGTCACCGCCAAACAGGTGATCACGGCCCGGGGCGGCTGGATGAGCTTCGCGGGGGCCAACCGCTTCCTGGTCGACCTGCTGGACACGGTCGGCCTGAGCCGCTACTTCGCCATCTTCGCCGAGGTCGACGACGCCATCGCGGCCGCCCAGATCTGACGGCAGCGGGTAGGGTGCGGCGCATTCATGCCGTTCCCGCCCCCGTCGTCCCCTGAGAGGACCGATGAAGATGATCCGAAGGCTCGCCAGGTCGGTTGCCGCCCCTGGGCGTTCGCGGGTCGGCCGCGTGTTCGCGGCGTCGATCGTCGCCGCGATCGCGGTCGCCGGTCTGAACGTGGCCTCCGCGTCGCCCGCGTCGGCGGCGGCGGGAAGCTGGACCGACTACGGCAACCGGAACCCGATCACCTCCAGCTCCGCCACCTGGAAGTGCAACGGCACGGTCGCCATCACCAGCGGCGTCGGCGCCCAGGTATGCGCCATCAGATCGTCCGGTGGCGGCGCCACCCAGGCCGCGATCATCGTGCGCAACAACCTGTCCGGCGCGTACTGGATCGGCGGCCACGTCGAGCTGTGGGACTGGGCCAACACCCAGCGCATCAGCGCCTGGGACTGCGCCGGCCACGACGTCCGGAGCAACACCTGGTCGGTGTGCTTCGGCAAGACCCTGACCTTCGGCGCGTACGTCAACGCCAAGGGCAACGCGGGCGGCAAGAACCTCGGCCTGACCGGTCGCGTCTGACCCGTACCAGCGTCTTGGCGCGCGTGTGGCCTGGGGTTTCAGGGCCTGCGGTATCGTCGCGTCCTGACGGGTGTCGATGCGTGGTGACGGGGGAGGTCACGATGCCGCACAGCGGTGACGAGCTCGGTGCTGATCTGGTGGACCTGTGGGAGGCCGGGCAGTACGAGTTGAAGCCGGTGGCGGCGCAGATCCGCGAGGCCGCGGGGCAACTCCTGCTGGCCGACACCGTCGGCTACAACTGGTATCGCGACGGCAAGCTCGGTGGCCCGTACGGTCCCGCGAAGCCGGCCTGGGAGAGCCTGCGTGACGAGTTCTTCGAGGTCCTCAAGGAGACGGCGGAGAACCTGGACCTGACCGGCGATGCGATGGTGATGGCCGCCGACGAGTACGCCGGCACGGACAGCGTCGCGGCGAAGAAGTTCGAGGAGCTGAAGCCCGCGGTAATTGCTGCGCACCCCGAGGGGACGCCGCAGTGAGTTACGAGCAGCTCGCGGACCACGCCGCGAAGCTCGAGATGTCCGCGATCGAGATGGACCTCAAGCAGCGCGGTTTCCAGAAGAACGGCAACAAGTGGTACGGCGGCTCGGGCATCACCGACGACCAGATGCAGGAGGTCGTCACCTCGACCGCCGGCCGCTTCGCCGGCGTGGCGGAGATGTTCGCGCCGTTCCTCGGCATGCCCGTGCCGGCCGGGTTCGACCCGGCGATCTCGGCGATCACCTCGGCCGCGACCACGCTCAACAACGGCACCGCCCCGGACGTCATGAACAACGTCGGCGTGACCGTCAATCAGGAACTGGGCGGCATGGACCGGGTCGGCACCCTGGTCGCGGACTGGCGCGGTCCGGCGGCGACCGCGTTCCGCAACAACTATCTCGACCGGTTCAAGGGCGTGACCGCGAACCAGTACGCCATGGCGCTGACGTTGAAGGGTGGCCTCGAAGCGGAGCGCGCCCTGTGGAAGGCCGCGCGGGAAAGCGTCGACCAGCTGGCCCACGCTGCCCAGCAGTCGCTGGACGCCATGCTCGACTGCAACCCGAAGGAGACGTCCTGCCTGCTCACGGTCGTCGGATCGATCTTCGCGGTGGCTGCCGCGGTGCCGAGCCTCGGCGCCTCCCTGGCGGTCACCCTGACGGTGGTCGGCGAGGTCGCGTCGTCCGCGGGGTCGATCCCGAGAGAGGACCCGAAGCCGCTGCGCTTCAACGGCAAGAACGCGATGGCGATCGTGGAACAGGTCCGCAGGGGTCTCGAAGAGCTGGCCAAGGACATCAACGACAAGGAGCGGGTGATCGCCGACGCGATGGCGTCCTCCCACTCGGTGCTGTCGGGCAGCCGCGACAGGTTCATGTCGAACCGTCCCGCGCTGGCCGACGCCACCCCCGCGACGGTCACCGGCAACGGCCCCACCGGCCTCGGTACGGCGGAGTGACGTCATGGGTGAGCTCGCGGACCGGATCGACGCCATGCGCGTACGGGCCTCCACCCCGGACGGCGCCGTCACCGGTGAGCTGCACGGCCGGACCAGGCTGACGCTGACCTTCCTGCCGGGCTGGTACGACCTGTGCGACGAGAGCGACCTGGAACGCCGGCTCGCCACGCTGGCGAACCTGCTCTGGGTCGCCCGTACCCGGGAGTATTGGCGGACGTTCAGCGACGTGGCCGGCGAGACCGTCACCGGGGAAGACCCTCCGATCAGCGCCCGTGACCTCGACTGGCGCCAGGAACGCGACGAACTCGTGGCGCGCGGCTACTCGCCCGACGGCCGGATCGCGGTCAAATCGGTCGGCATGCGCCAATGGGAAGTGCACATCAGCCCGGGTACGGTACGGGCGCTGTCCGAGCAGGAGTTCGCCGAGGCCGCGGCCCAGGCGGCCGGTGAGCTGATCAACGACCAGTTCACGAAGATCGCAGCCCTGTCGAACAAGTACTACGGCCACGAAGGGGTCTGACCAGTGCGAGGCAGAATCTGGCCGGCCGCCGTCGCAGCGGTCGTCGTCGTGCTGGCGGTCGTCGCCGTGGTCCTGCTGACCCGCGACGACGAGTCCCCACAGGCCCAATGCCGCCTGGTCACCCCGCCGTCGACAGCGCCGGTCAACGACACCACCACCGTACGTATCACCGAGCAGGGCTACACCGAGGTCCGATCGCCGGGCAGCACGACCGTCACCATCGGCGCGGTCCTGGAGAACCCGAGCGACCGCGTCGCCTACCGCACCCGGGTCACCTTCGACGTCCTCGGCCCCGTCGGCGCCAGCGTCGTCAACGAGGTCTTCCGCCGATTCCAGACCCTCGAAGTCCCCCTCATCCTGCCCGGCGCCAAGGTCCCGATCGGCGACTCCCTGGGCCTCGCCCGCTCCACCACGGCGAACAGCGTCTCGATCAAGCCCGTCGTCACCCGGTGGCTGCCGGCCGGCGACGGCAACGACGGTCTGGCGCCGGTGACAACCACCCTCGTCCCCGAAAAGACCACCCGAGACGCCGACGGCTCCGGGGTCATCACCTACAACGCCCGCTCGGCCAACTGCACCGACCTGGTCTCCCGAGGCTCGTCCTACATCCTGCGCGACCCGTCGGGAAAACTCATCGGCGGCGGCGTGTCCAACGACCCGGAGGGCTCCGGCTGCGACACCTCCGAGAACCGCTACACCAACACCTTCAACACCGCGCTGCGCAGCATCCCCCAGCAGGCCGACCTCCCCAAGACCGAGGTGGCCTCCCTGTGCGACCTCAGCCCACGCCCGACGACCACGAGCACCGACGCACCCATCAACTAAGGGCGAGACGCCCGGAACAAACCAACGGCGCTGGGGTCCCGGCGAAAGCAGTGAAGGCCGGACCGTCAGGTCCGGCCTTCCACGTCTGCCCTGGTGAGAGCTGGCGGAGGATACGAGATTCGAACTCGTGAGGGTGTGAACCCAACACGCTTTCCAAGCGTGCGCCCTAGGCCTCTAGGCGAATCCTCCGTCGAACAGGATACAGAACCGTCCGAACCGGTTTCCGCGGGAGTGCCCGCCGGGCGTCCCGGGGCTCCGGGTAGGCTGTCCCACAGCCCCTCGTGCGGCGCGTACCCCGTGAACCTCCCCAGGGCCGGAAGGCAGCAAGGATAAGCGGGCTCTGGCGGGTGCACGGGGGGTCCTTCACTTCTGGGGCACGCCGTTTGTTCTTGTCACACCCTCGACGGAGAATGGCGCGGTCGTCAGGAGGAGGCAGGAGTGGCACTGGCCCTGTACCGCAAGTATCGGCCTCGCACGTTTGCCGAGGTCATCGGGCAGGAGCACGTTACCGAGCCGCTGTCGCAGGCGCTGCGGAGCGGGCGGCTGCACCACGCCTATCTGTTCTCCGGGCCGCGCGGGTGCGGCAAGACCTCCAGCGCCCGGATCCTGGCCCGGTCGCTGAACTGTGAGCAGGGTCCCACTCCCGAGCCGTGCGGGGTGTGCGGCTCGTGCAGGTCGCTGGCCAACGACGGCGCCGGGTCCATCGACGTCATCGAGATCGACGCGGCCAGCCACGGCGGCGTCGACGACGCGCGTGAGCTGCGGGAGAAGGCGTTCTTCGCCCCCGCGAGCAGCCGCTACAAGATCTACGTCATCGACGAGGCGCACATGGTCTCGTCGGCCGGCTTCAACGCGCTCCTCAAGCTCGTCGAGGAGCCGCCGGACTACGTCAAGTTCATCTTCGCCACGACCGAGCCGGAGAAGGTGCTCGGCACGATCCGGTCGCGGACCCATCACTACCCGTTCCGGCTGATTCCTCCGGCGACGCTGCGGCCGTACCTGCAGCAGTTGACCGAGGCTGAGGGCGTACACGTGGACCCGGCTGTTCTTCCTCTGGTCGTCCGGGCGGGCGGGGGCAGCGCCCGGGACACGCTCTCGGTGCTCGACCAGCTCATCGCCGGGGCCGGGCCCGAGGGCGTGGACTACGCGCGGGCCGTCGCGCTGCTCGGTGTCACCGACGTCGCGCTGATCGACGAGATGTGCGACGCGCTGGCCGCCGGGGACGGCGCCGCGGCTTACCAGACGATCGACCGCGTCGCCGAGGCCGGCCACGACCCCCGCCGCTTCGCGTCCGACCTGCTCGAACGTTTCCGCGACCTGATCGTCCTGCAGCAGGTTCCGGACGCGGTCACCAAGGGCCTCATCGACGGCCCGGCCGACCAGCTCGAGCAGATGGGCGCCCAGGCCACCCGCCTCGGCCCGGCGGCCCTCTCCCGCTGCGCCGACATCGTGCACAACGGCCTGGTCGAGATGCGCGGCACGACCGCCCCCCGCCTCCTCCTCGAACTGATCACGGCCCGCATGCTCCTCCCCGGCGCCGACGACTCCAGCGGCGCGCTGCTCCAGCGGTTGGAGCGCATGGAACGGCGGCTCACCCTCACGTCCGACCCCGATTCCGTACGCCCGGAGCACCCGTCCCCGACCACAGCGGCCCCGGCAGCCTCCGCGCCCGGCTCGGTAGCGGGCGTGGGGTTGTCCGCGGCCCGCGCCGCCGCCGCGGCAGCCCGCCGCCCGGGCGCCCCCGGAGCCGCCGCCGAGCCCGCGCAGGCAGCCTCCGCGGCCCCAACCTCCCCGACCCCAACCTCCCCGGCGGCATCCCCCAACGGCGCCTCAGCCGCCACCCCGGACATCCCGCGGCGCGACCCCGGCACGGACCACGCCGGGCCGGCCACCGACGCCCCGGTCCCGCCCAGCGGCGCGGTAGCCACGACGCCGGATGCTGCGCAGCCCGCCGCGCCGGAGCCCCGCCGCGCCGAGCCCCCGCAAGCCCCGTCGCCGCACGAAGCAGCACCTTCGCTGCAACTCGCCGAGTCTTCGCCGCAGCCCGCGGGGCTGTCGCCGCAGCCCGCGGGGCTGTCGCCGCAGCCCGTCGGGTCTTCGCTGCACGGAGCCGCGCCCTCGCGGCAACCCGCCGCCCCCTCGCCGCAACACGCCGGGCCCTCGCCGCAGCACGGCGGACCCTTGCCGCAGCATGCCGGGCCCTCGCCGCAACACGGCGGACCCTTGCCGCAGCATGCCGGGCCCTCGCCGCACGAGCCGCAGCCCGCCGGGCCCGGACAGGCTGGGCCCGGACAGGCCTGGTCCGAGCCGGAGCCGGAGTTCCTCCCCGCCGACGCCGACCCGCAGCCCACCGCGCCCCGGCGCCCCGAGCCGGCCGGACTCATGCCGGACGCCCCCGAGGAGCCCGGCCTCGTCTCCGACACCGTGCCCGGCCAGCTCTCCGCCGCCTCGATCCGCGAAGTGTGGCCCGAGATCATGGTGGCCGTCAGCCGGAAGAGCAAGAAGATCGCCGCCCTGGCCCAGGGCGCCACGGTCCGCGACCTCGAGGGCCAGACCGTCGTCCTGACCTTCCGCTTCCCCGCCCACGCCCGCATGGTGTCGGCGGAACCCCAGCTCATCGCCGACGCCCTCTACGAAGCACTCGGCGGCCGCTGGCAGATCCGCTGCGACGTCGCCGGCGAGGGCGGCGCCTCCCCCGGCTCGGGCGGCCGCCCCGCCCCCCGAGGCCCGCAGGGTGGCGGTCCTGCCCAAGGTCCGCAGGGTGGCGGTGGTCCGGGCCCGCAGGGTGGCGGTCCTGCCCAAGGTCCGCAGGGTGGCGGTGGTCCGGGCCCGCAGGGTGGCGGTCCTGCCCAAGGTCCGCAGGGTGGCGGTGGTCCGGGCCCGCAGGGTGGCGGTCCTGCCCAAGGTCCGCAGGGTGGCGGTGGTCCGGGCCCGCAGGGTGGCGGTCCTGCCCAAGGTCCGCAGGGCGGCGGAGGTCCCGCCTCCAGGGATTCCGGTCCCGTGCAGACCCGGCCGACTCGGGACGACGCTCCCGTCCAGCGAATGCCGGCCCAGGCGTCCGCCTCCCGGGAGACGGCCGGAGGGCCGCAAGCCGCACGCCAGACGACAGGCGGGCCGCAAGCCGCGCGCCAGACCTCGGGTGGACCGCAGGGCGGCCGGCAGTCACCGGCCGACGAGGAGGACGACGGAGGCTGGCCGGAACCGGTCAAGCCCGGCGGCCTCGCGACCCCGCCCGCGAGTCCACATCCGCCCACGGACGAGGACGATGGCGGCTGGCCCGAGCCGGTCCGACCCGGTGCGCGGGCCGCCGACGTTCGGAGTTCCGCCTCGGAGGCAGCCTTCTCACCGGGTTCCGCCGCGATGCCGGAGTCAGGTCCCGGGCCGGCTTCGGCAGACGGCTCCGCAACCGGGCAGGGGGCTGCCGGTGACCCCACGTTCGTGGCGGGACAAGGTTCGATCGACTCCCGTCCGGCCGACGGAACCGCGGCAGGGCGAGGACCCACCGCGCCGGGAGCGGTTGACGGTTCCGGGCCTGGTTCCGCGAGCAGCGGGGAAGCAACCGTGGGCGCGAGCGAAGGGGCGGCAGAACGGATCGTCCCTCGCAACGACCCGCCGGGAGCAAGCGGAGCTGGTGGCGCGAGCCCGTCGAACGGCGGCCACGCCGTGGCGCCCGCGCAATCCTCCGGACTGAGCGGAGCGCGCGCAGCCGCACCGAGCGCGGCCATCGCCGCAGCACGAGCCGCAGCCGCACGCGGTGCCGCGCCGGCGGGCACCCGCGGCAGCGCCCAGGCCCCAGCGCGTGGCGCCGCCCAGGCCTCTGCACGTGGCGCCGCCCAGGCTCCCGCGCGCGGCGCCGGCTCCGCAGCGGCCCCGGCGCCCGCAGGCGCTCCGATGCCCGCAGGCGCTCCGGCGCCCGCAAGGCCAGGCCCCGCCGGCCCGGGAGCGCGGCCGGGTTCCAGGGCGCCCGCCCGGCCCGGCGGGCGGCCGGGTGCCGCCCGCTCCGGCTCATCGGACGCCGGGGCCTGGGCGGATGGTTCGCCCACCGAGGAGGCTCCGTACGACCCCGAGTACGACGGGCCCGCCAAGGCGGACGGCGCGGCCTGGGAGGGGTTCGATCCGGGGGATGAGCCGCTCGACGATGTGATCGACGAGAAGACCGCCCGGCAGAGCAGTGAGCAGCAGGCCGTTCAGTTGCTCCAGGAGGTGTTCGGCGCCGAGAAGATCAGCGAGCCCTGACTCGACCGCGAGGGCCGGCCAGAGACTGCGGCGGACCGGTCGCCGCGGGGCCCGGGCCGCGCCGGCCCGGTCGCCGTCACGAGAACCGGTCGGCCCCGGTGGCGGAAGCCCGGCCGTCCCGGCGCGGGCCGGGTCCGGGCGCCCCGGCGCGGGGCAGGTCCGGCCGTCCCGGCGCGGGCCGGGTCCGGGCGTCCCGGCGCGGGGCAGGTCTGGGCGTCCCGGCGTGGGGCGGGTCCGGGCGCCCCGGTCCGGGGGCCTGCCGGGGTCGCGGGACAATGGAGCGGACCAGCCCTTTGATGCGAGGAGTGACGTATGCGCCCCGGTGGACAGCCGAACATGCAGCAGATCATGAAGCAGGCGCAGAAGATGCAGCAGCAGGTCGCTCAGGCTCAGGCCGAGCTGGCCGAGGCCGAGCTGACCGGGACGGCCGGCGGTGGGCTCGTCACGGTGGTGGTGACCGGGCTGGGCGAGTACAAGTCCGTGAAGATCGATCCTAAGGCGGTCGACGCCGACGACGTCGAGACGCTCGAGGATCTGGTGCTTGCCGCGATCCACAATGCCGCCGAGGCGCAGCGGGAGCTCACCGAGCAGAAGATGGGCCCGGCCACCGGTGGTCTCGGTGGCCTGAGCCTGCCGGGGTTCTGAGTCCGTGTACGAGGGTGCCATCCAGGACCTGATCGACGAGCTGGGGCGGCTTCCGGGTGTCGGCCCGAAGAGCGCCCAGCGGATCGCCTTTCACGTCCTCTCCGCCGATCCCGCCGACGTCAACCGGCTGGCCACCGCCCTGCGCAAGGTCAAGGAGCTGGTCCGGTTCTGTACCACCTGCTTCAACGTGGCCGAGTCGGAGCAGTGCCGGGTGTGCCGCGACACTCGCCGTACGAATGAAGTGCTCTGTGTCGTCGAGGAGCCCAAGGATGTCGTGGCGATCGAGCGGACCGGCGAGTTCCGGGGGCGGTATCACGTCCTGGGTGGCGCCATCAATCCGCTCGAGGGGATCGGGCCGGACAACCTGCGGATCCGGGAGCTGCTCGTGCGGCTCGGTACGGGCGAGGTCAAGGAGTTGATCCTGGCCACCGACCCGAACACCGAGGGCGAGGCGACGGCCACCTATCTGGCCCTCATGGTGAAGCCGATGGGCATCGCCGTGACCCGGCTGGCGAGCGGCCTTCCGGTCGGCGGTGACCTCGAGTACGCCGACGAGATCACGCTGGGCCGGGCTTTCGAAGGGCGACGCGCCGTTTGACGGGTTCCTCCGGGAGGGCGCACATTTCGTCCGTTACGGTGCGGGCGTACGGATGTGCTTCCCCGGAGAGATCACGCTGCCATCACGGCGCGGCCTGAACTTGGTTACGAGGACTGAAGGGGCTTGACCGGCGACGCCGAGTACGTGAGCGTTCCTCTCGTGCGAACGGCGCAACCCGTTCGCACGTTCGGCATGCCGGCACCGGCGTCACCATCGCTGGGGCGGGCTGTAGCAGTCCACGTACGCGACAACCGATCGGTTGCCCGCGCGGCGGGGCCGGTCCGACCCGGGGTGCAGCTGGTCCGGCTCGGCGAAGGTGCCGTGGCGCGGTCGCCGGGAGAGGACCGGGCGCTCCATGGTCGTTGGACCCGGCACGGTCTCTGACCAGGTTCCGGTGACGCCGGACCCCGCCGAGGGCAGCGTTCCCGGCAAGGCGATCGAGGGCCGGTCACTCGGCCGCATCGCCTGGACCCGGCTCAAGCGCGACAAGGTCGCCATGTCCGGCGGCTATGTCATCGTCTTCCTCATCCTGGTCGCGATCTTCGCGCCGCTGATCGTGAAGTTCCTCGGCGATCCGCCCAACGAGTTCCACCAGAACCTGATCGACACCAGCACCCTGGCGCCCAAGGGCGGCACGGGAATCAGTGGCGACCACCTGTTCGGTGTGGAGCCGCAGAACGGCCGGGACATCTTCAGCCGCGTCGTCTACGGCGCGCGCATCTCGCTGCTGATCGCGTTCCTGGCGACCGGCCTGTCGGTCGTCATCGGCTCGATCCTCGGCGTGGTCGCCGGCTTCTTCGGCGGCTGGGTCGACGCGCTGATCAGCCGGGCCATGGACGTCTTCCTCGCCTTCCCGCTGCTGGTCTTCTCGATCGCGCTGGCGGGCGTCATCCCGGACAAAGCGTTCGGGCTGACCGGTGACGCGCTGCGGATCGCGCTGCTGGTGTTCATCATCGGCTTCTTCAGCTGGCCGTACATCGGGCGCATCGTCCGGGGGCAGACGCTGTCGCTGCGGGAGCGCGAGTTCGTGGATGCCGCGCGGAGCCTCGGCGCGCGCGGGCCGTACATCATCTTCAAGGAACTGCTGCCCAACCTGGTGGCGCCGATCCTGATCTACGCGACGCTGCTCATCCCGACGAACATCCTGTTCGAGGCGGCGCTGTCGTTCCTCGGGGTCGGCGTGCGGCCGCCCACCGCGAGCTGGGGCGGCATGCTCTCCGACGCCGCCCGGTTCTACACGATCTGGCACTTCATGTTCTTCCCCGGCATGGCGATCTTCATCACCGTGCTCGCCTTCAACCTGTTCGGTGATGGCCTGCGCGACGCGCTCGACCCGAAGGGCCGGCGCTGATCATGTGCCGCACGACTTTCTCGCCAGCCAGGCGGCCCGGAAGCGGGCCGTTCCACCAGGGAGGTTGCTGACAAGTGAACCAGAGAACAAGGGTGCTGGTGGCCGCTACGGCGGCACTGGCGCTCTCATTGACAGCCGCGTGCGGCGGCGACGGCGACGACTCGAGCTCGGGCAGCAAGGCCAAGCCGGAGTTCAACGCCGCCGTCGACAAGATCTTCAACCCTTCCGACAAGAAGGGTGGCACCATTCGCCTGGCGAACGCCGGTGACTGGGACTCGCTCGACCCGGGTGACACCTACTACGGCTACTCGTGGGACTTCCTGCGCCTGTACGGCCGGTCCCTGCTGACGTTCAAGCCTTCCGCGGGCCAGGACGGCAACGAGCTGATCCCGGACCTCGCCGAGAACCTGGGCGAGACCAAGGACAACGGCAAGACCTGGACGTACAAGCTGCGCAAGGGCGTCAAGTACGAGGACGGCACCGAGGTCAAGGCCGCGGACGTCAAGTACGCGGTACTGCGCTCGCTCGACAAGGAGACGTTCCCGAACGGCCCGGACTACTTCCGGCAGTTCCTGAACCTCCCCGAGGGCTACAAGGGCCCGTACAAGTCCAAGGGCGTCAACACCGACTCGGCGATCACGACCCCCGATGACAGCACCGTCGTCTTCCACCTGAAGCAGGCGTTCGGTGGTTTCGACTACCTCGCCGCGCTGACCCAGACGGTTCCGGTGCCGGAGTCCAAGGACAAGGGCGCGAACTACAAGCAGCACGTGATCTCGACCGGCCCGTACATGTTCGACCAGAACAACCTGGGCAAGAACTTCACGCTCAAGCGGAACCCGAACTGGGACCAGGGGACCGACCCGTTCCGTAAGGCGCTGCCGGACGCCTTCGAGGTGTCGCTCAACGTCAACCCGGACGACATCGACAACCGGCTGCTCTCCGGCGACCTCGACATCGACGTGGTCGGCACCGGCGTGCAGCCCGCCACGCTGGGACGCGTCGTCGGCGACCCCACCGCCAAGGCCGGCACGGACAACCCGTACCAGAGCCGGCTCTGGTACACGTCGATCGTCGGCACGGTGAAGCCGCTCGACAACATCGACTGCCGCAAGGCCGTCCTGTACGCCGCGGACCGCACCGGCTACCAGACCGCGTTCGGCGGCCCGCTCGCCGGCGGCGACCTCGCCTCCACGATCATGCCGCCCACCATCCCGGGCTACCAGAAGTACGACCTGTACCCGGCCGGACCGGACAACACCGGCGACGTGGCCAAGGCCAAGGAGGCCCTGGCGGCCTGCGGTCAGCCGAACGGCTTCGAGACCAACATCGCGTACCGCGCCGAGCGGCCGAAGGAGAAGGCGACCGCCGAGTCGCTGCAGCAGTCGCTGGCCCGGGTCGGCATCAAGCTCACGCTCAAGCCGTTCCCGCAGGGTGACTACTTCTCCCAGTACGCCGGCAACCCTCCGTACGTGAAGGCCAACAACATCGGCCTCGCCACCAACGGCTGGGGTGCGGACTGGAACGACGGCTTCGGCTACCTGTCGCAGATTGTCGACAGCCGGGTCATCCGGGAGACCGGTGGCTCGTCGAACGTCAGCGTGCGCGACCCCCAGGTCGACAAGATGCTGGACGAGGCGCTCGGCCTGACCGACGCCAAGGCGCGCGAGGCCAAGTGGGGCGAGATCGACCGCAAGGTCATGGAGGACGCCTTCATCCTCCCCGGCGTCTACGCCAAGGCCCTGCTGATCCGTCCGAAGAAGCTGACCAACGTGTACGTGAACCCGGCGTACAACATGTACGACTACGTGGCGCTCGGCGTCGCGTAACCACCTCTCACGCACTAGTTCCGAATGGGTAGGTGAAGGCAGCAGGCGGCCGGTCCGGGGCGACCCGGGCCGGCCGTCGTAGCCGGACTCTGTGATCACGTACATCATCAGGCGTCTGTTAGCGGCGGTCCTGCTGCTCTTCATCGTCAGCGCCGCCGTCTTCTCGATCTTCTATCTGGTTCCGCGGCTCGTCGGCGCGACCCCCGAGACGCTGGCGACCCGGTACGTCGGGCGGTCCGCGACCCCCGAGACGGTGAACCTGATCGCCCACAAGCTGGGCTTCTACGACCCGATCTGGGTGCAGTACGGCCGCTGGGTCAAGGGCATCTTCCTCGGCTCCGAGTACGACTACGGCAGCGGCACCGAGCAATGCCCGGCGCCCTGCTTCGGCTATTCCTTCATCACCCGCCAGCCGGTCTGGCCGGACCTGCTCGACCGGCTGCCGGTCACGCTCTCGCTGGCGGTCGGCGCCGCCACCCTCTGGGTCATCTTCGGCGTCGCGACCGGCGTGCTGTCCGCGCTGCGCCGTGGCTCCCTGCTCGACCGCGCCGCGATGGGCGTCTCGCTCGCCGGCGTCTCCATGCCGATCTTCTTCACCGGCCTGATCAGCCTGCTGGTCTTCAGCTACCAGCTCAAGTGGACGGCCGCCGGCGGCTCGTACACGCCGTTCACCGAGAATCCCGGCGACTGGTTCTACAGCCTGCTGCTGCCGTGGATCGTGCTCGCCTTCCAGTTCTCCGCGCAATATGCCCGGCTCACCCGGGCCGGCATGCTGGAGACGCTGGGCGAGGACTACATCCGTACGGCGCGCGCCAAGGGCCTGCCCGAACGGGCGGTGACCGTGCAGCACGGCCTGCGGGCCGCGCTCACCCCGCTGCTGACCATCTTCGGTCTCGACTTCGGCCTGCTGCTCGGCGGTGCCGTCCTCACCGAGCAGGTCTTCTCCCTGCCGGGCCTCGGCAAGTACGCGGTCGACGCGATCACCAACAACGACCTGCCGAAGGTGCTCGGCGTGACGATGATGGCCGCCCTGTTCGTGGTCGTCGCGAACCTGGTCGTGGACCTGCTCTACGCGGTCGTGGACCCGCGAGTGAGGATCAACTGATGGCGGCCGGCACGTTCCTCGAGGTCAAGGACCTCAAGATCTCGTTCCCCACCGACGACGGCCTGGTCAAGAGCGTCGACGGCCTGTCGTTCCAGCTGGAGCGCGGCAAGACGCTGGGCATCGTCGGCGAGTCCGGCTCCGGCAAGTCGGTCACCAGCCTCGGCATCCTCGGCCTGCACAACAAGCGCAACGCCCAGGTGTCCGGCGAGATCTGGCTGGACGGCGACGAGCTCGTGAGCGCCGGCGCCGAGACCGTACGCGCCCTGCGCGGCAACAAGATGGCGATGATCTTCCAGGACCCGCTGTCCGCGATGCACCCGTTCTACACGATCGGGCACCAGATCATCGAGGCGTACCGGGTGCACCACAAGGTCTCCAAGAAGGTCGCGCGCAAGCACGCGATCGACATGCTGGGCCGGGTCGGCATCCCGCAGCCGGAGCGCCGGGTCGACGACTACCCGCACCAGTTCTCCGGCGGCATGCGCCAGCGCGCGATGATCGCCATGGCGCTGGTGAACGACCCGCAGCTGCTCATCGCCGACGAGCCGACCACCGCGCTGGACGTGACGGTCCAGGCGCAGATTCTCGACCTCATGCACAAGCTGCAGGAGGAGTTCAACTCGGCGCTCATCGTCATCACGCACGACCTGGGCGTGGTGGCCGAGCTGGCCGACGACGTGCTGGTCATGTACGGCGGCCGCTGCATCGAGTACGGCACCGCCCGGACGATCTTCGAGCAGCCGGAACACCCGTACACCTGGGGTCTGCTGGGTTCGATGCCGCGCATCGACCGGCCGAACCTGGACCGGCTGGTGCCCATCCCGGGCCTGCCGCCGTCCCTGATCAACCTGCCCACGGGGTGCGCGTTCCATCCGCGGTGCGCCTACGAGCCGCGCACCGGAGGGCTGGGCCGGAGCCTGTCGCCCGAACTCGCCGGCTCCGGGCAGCCCGGGCACCTGGTGCGGTGCCACCTGCCCACCGACGAGCGTCAGCGGATCTGGCGCGAAGACGTGAAGCCCAAGCTGGAGGCGCAGTGACCGACCAAGGTGCCACGGCGGAGCAGGCCGACGCCGTGCGGTTGAGTGACCCCGTACCCGACGACGTGATCCTGCGGGAGCGCGCCGACAAGGGCGACCCGCTGCTGTCCGTCAAGGGCCTGGAGAAGCACTTCCCGATCGTCAAGGGTCTGCTGCGCCGCCAGGTCGGCGCGGTCCGGGCGGTCGACGGCGTCACGTTCGACGTCTACCGGGGCGAGACCCTCGGCCTGGTCGGCGAGTCCGGCTGCGGCAAGACCACGACCGGCCGCCTGCTCACCCGGCTGGTGGAACCGACCGGCGGCTCGATCGACTTCGACGGCCGGGACATCGCCCACCTGCGCCAGGGCAAGCTGCGCCCGCTGCGGCGGGACATGCAGATGATCTTCCAGGACCCGTTCTCGTCACTGAACCCGCGGCACACCGTCGGCACGATCGTCGGCGCACCGTTCCGCATCCAGAACGTCAAGACCGAGCACGGCATCAAGCGCGCGGTCCAGGACCTGCTCAAGCTGGTCGGCCTCAGCCCCGAGCACTACAACCGCTACCCGCACGAGTTCTCCGGCGGTCAGCGGCAGCGCATCGGCATCGCCCGTACGCTGGCGCTGCGGCCGAAGTTGATCGTCGCCGACGAGCCGGTGTCGGCGCTCGACGTGTCGATCCAGGCGCAGGTCGTCAACCTGCTCGACGACATCCAGCGCGAGTTCGACCTCACGTACGTGTTCATCGCGCACGACCTGTCGGTGGTCCGGCACATCTCGGACCGGGTCGCCGTCATGTACCTCGGCAAGGTCGTCGAGATCGCCGACCGTGACGACCTGTACACCAGGCCGCGACACCCGTACACGGTCGCCCTGATGTCGGCCGTCCCGGTCCCGGACCCGGCGCGCCGCGACCGGGCCCAGCGCGAGCGGGTCCTGCTGACCGGCGACGTGCCGAGCCCGATCAACCCGCCGTCGGGGTGCCGCTTCCGGACCCGCTGCTGGAAGGCGCAGGAGATCTGCGCCACCGAGGAACCGCCGCTGCTGCCGCGCCTCGGTGACGCCGCCTCCCACCAGACGGCCTGCCACTTCCCGATCGACGACGCCGAAGAGGTCGCCGGCCGGTCGAGCAGGGCCACGGCCTGATCAAGATCAAAATCTGGATGTCGTAGCTCGGTGGGTGGTGCGGACCGCAACTCCCGTCGAGGCCGGGCGCGGGCAGCCGAGGAGCTGACGCTCCAGAGCAGCTACCCGCGCCCTTCATTCTGCGTGAGTGGTCACTGAGCCCAGGTGATCTGCGGTGACGGGTAGAAGTTCACGTCCCGCAGCGTCCACCGCGGGCCGTACGCTCCGAGCCGGGCCGAGAACGACGCCCAGTCGTGCGTCGACGCGGGCGACCAGCCCAGCTCGGCGATGCCCGCCAGGCGCGGGAACGCCATGAACTCGATGTCGTCCAGGGAACGCAGCGTCTCCGACCACAGTGGCGCCTCCACGCCGAGGATCGCGCTCTCGCCCACGCCGGCCAGCCGGGTCGCCGGCTCCCAGTCGTACGCCGTCCGCACCTCGATGTAGCCGGCCCACGACAGGCCCAGCGGGGTGCTCGGGTCGTACTTCATGTCGAGGTACGCCTGGTTCGCCGGGGACATGACCACCTTCGTGCCCCGGGTGACGGCGGCGGCGACCGTCGGGTTGGTCGTGTCGGTGTTCCAGTACTGCGCGACCGCGGCGGAGGCGGCGGGTGCCTTGGTGATCTCGTTCCAGCCGTACGCGGTCTTGCCGTACTTGGCGACCAGGGGCAGGACCCGCTGCTCGAACGCGATGTAGTCGGCCTCCGGCGTCGCGTGCGCCTCGTCGCCGCCGACGTGCAGGTACAGCCCCGGCGTCATCGCCGCCAGCTCCCGGATGACGTCCTCGACGAACCGGTACGTCGTCTCCGAGCCGATGCACAGCGAGCTGTAGCCGACCTCGGTGTCCGTACGCGGCGGCGGCGCCACCCCGTCGCAGGTCAGCTCGGGGTACGCCACCTGCGCGGCGTTCACGTGACCCGGCATGTCGATCTCCGGCACGATCGTCACGTAGCGCGCGGCCGCGTACGCGACGATCTCGCGGTATTGATCCTTCGTGAGGAAGCCGGGGCCCTCGCCGTCGACGCCGGTGCCCGCACCGCCGCTGACGGTGGTGAGCTTGGGCCAGCTGTCGATCTGGATGCGCCACCCCTGGTCGTCCGAGAGGTGCAGGTGCAGGTAGTTCACCTTGAACCGGCTGATCTCGTCGACGTACGCCTTGATCTCGTCGGGCGTGTGGAAGTGCCGCGCCTCGTCGAGGAACGCGCCGCGGTACGCGTACCGCGGGTAGTCGACGATGCTCCCGCCCGCGATCCGCCACACCCGGCGCACCGGGGTCGGCGAGTCGATCTCCTTCGGCAGGAGCTGGAGCAGGGTGCGTGTCCCGGCGTAGAGGCCGGCGGGCTTGTTCGCGCGCACGGTGATCGACGCGGCGCCCACGGACATCCGGTATCCCTCGTCGCCGAGCCGGGCGTCGTCAGCGCCCAGCAGCAGGGCGATCGTCGGCACGAACCGGGGGCTCACGGGCACGACGGGCAGCTTGTAGCCGGTCGCGGGCCGCAGCTCCCGGGCGAACCGCTCCCCGACCGCCCGCGACTCCGGGGAGCCGGGCTGGGTGCGGATGATGGTCGCCGGCCCGAGCCGGAACGTCGTGCCGGCGAACTGGGTCACCTCGACCGGCGCGGGGATGACGCTGCTCAGCGCGGGGAGGTCGGAGCTCGCCCCGGAGCGCCCGGCCAGCGCGGCGGGAGGCGCGGCGGGCTGCGCGGAGGCGGCGGTCGGGGTGGCGACCAGGGGCAGGCCCAGCGCTGCCGCGGCGAGCAGGCGGGACATCACGGGTTTGGCCATGCCTCAAGCTACATAGCGAGCCGTCTATCTGTGAAGCTTCCTGGCAATCAACCTTCGGGCCGGTTGAGGATGCCGGTCGCCACGGTGTGCACGGCGTCCAGGCCGGCCGCGTCGGCGAGCGGCGCCCTGGCCCCGGTGACCGTGTACCACTCGTCGGCGTCCTTGTACTGCGCGCGGACCACGACCTGGCCGCCGGAGAGTTCGGTCCGCAGCGTGACGTCGCCGGTGATGACGCCGACCTCGTCGGTCATGACCCCACCCTGCCCGGTGACGATGTCCGAGGTCCGGCTGTCGCCCGCCGAAGCGCCGCCCGCCGGGGTCGCCGCGGGGGTCGCCGCCGGGATCGCCGCGGCGGCGGTAGCGGGGTCGGCCGCGGGCGCATCGGCCGCGCGCGCATCGGCTGGTGGCGCGCTGGTCGGTGGTGCGCTGGTCGGTGGCGCGGCGGCTGCGGGAGCCGCCGCGGGAGCCGCCGCGGTGGCAGCCGGGTCCGCGGTGGCCGGCTCGGTCGCAGCAGGCTCGGTGGCAGCAGGTTCGGCGGCGGGGCCGGTGGTTCCGGGACTGGTGGGCGACGTCATCGGCACTTCTCCAGCATGTCGGTCAGCGCGGACTTCTCCGCGGTGGTCACGGTCAGCTTCCACTTGCTCTTCACCGCGACCCAGTCCTGGGCGTACTGGCACCAGGAGGCGGTGCGTTCGGGCTTCCAGGTCGACGGGTCCTGATCTCCCTTTGACCTGTTGGAGGCCGCCGAAACCGCCACGAGCTGCGGATCGTCGAGATCGTTGGCGAAATCGCCGCGGCGGTCCGTGGTCCAGGTCGCCGCGCCCGAGCGCCAGGCGTTGGCCAGCGGGACCATGTGGTCGATGTCCACCTTCGCCGGGTCGGTGATCTTGTCGCCGTCGTACGCGCTGACCCACGTGCCCGCGACGACGTTGCAGCCGGAGACCTTGACCTTGGTGCCGTCGCGCTTGAGCACCGTGTCGCGGACGTCGCAGTTGCTGCCGGCGCTGCGCCAGTGCGGGAACTTCTCGCGGCTGTAGCCACGCATGGAGCCGGCCTTGGCGACGGTGAGCTCGGCCAGGCGCTTGCGGGCCTCGTCGCCGGTGCGGGTCGAGCTGGTGCCCTTCGACGCGGTCGAGGTGGCACCGGGTTCGGTGACCGTCACCTCGCAGCCGGCGACGGCGAAGGAGGCGAGGAGGGCGGCGGCGACGTGGAGGGTCCATCGAGGAGCGCTGTGTGGGGGCACGAATAAATCGTATGCAACGTACGCCCGTTTCGCGCATGTCGTTATTCGTGCCGGAAACGTTCCGCGCGCCGCCCGGGTGACCCGGGCGGCGCGCGGCGCGGCGACGGCGGTCTCTTCTGGAGGAACCGCGCCGGTGGACGCCGCCGGCTCGTGGCCGGCGGCGTCGGCGTCCGAGGGACCGGGTCAGCGCACCCGGTTCACGGCGCTGGTCACGGCCTTCACGGAGGCGGTGACGATGTTGGCGTCCAGGCCGACGCCCCAGACCGTACGGCCGTTGATCTCGCACTCGACGTAGGCGGCCGCCTGGGCGTCCTCGCCCGAGGTCAGCGCGTGCTCGGCGTAGTCGAGCACCCGCACCTTGATCGCGAGCGGCTCCAGGGCCTGCACGTACGCGTCGATCGGGCCGTTTCCGACGCCGACGATCGGCCGGCGGGTGCCGCGGTGGCGGACCTCGGCGTCGATCTCCACCTTGCCGTCGACCGTGGCGGTGGAGTAGCGCTCGAGGTCGACGATGCCGAACTGCTGGTGGTCCACGAGGTACTCGGTCGCGAAGATGTCCCACATCTGCTGCGGGCCGACCTCGCCGCCCTCCGCGTCGGTGACGTGCTGCACCACGCCGGAGAACTCGATCTGCAGCCGCCGCGGCAGGTCGAGCTTGTGCTCCTCCTTCATGATGTACGCCACGCCGCCCTTGCCGGACTGCGAGTTGACCCGGATGACCGCCTCGTACGTGCGGCCCACGTCCTTCGGGTCGATCGGCAGGTACGGCACGCCCCAGGTGAACTTGTCCACCTCGACGCCGGCCTCGGACGCGTCGTCCTGCAGGGCGCTCAGGCCCTTCTTGATCGCGTCCTGGTGGGAGCCGGAGAACGCCGTGTAGACCAGGTCGCCCACGTACGGGTGGCGCTCGTGCACCGGCAGCTGGTTGCAGTACTCGACCGCGCGCTTGACCTCGTCGATGTCCGAGAAGTCGATCATCGGGTCGACGCCCTGCGAGAACAGGTTCAGGCCCAGCGTCACCAGGTCGACGTTGCCCGTCCGCTCGCCGTTGCCGAACAGGCAGCCCTCGACGCGGTCGGCGCCGGCCAGCACGCCCAGCTCGGCGGCGGCCACGGCCGTGCCGCGGTCGTTGTGCGGGTGCAGGCTGAGGATGATGCTCTCGCGGCGGGGCAGGTGGCGGTGCATCCACTCGATGCTGTCCGCGTACACGTTGGGGGTGGCCATCTCGACGGTCGCCGGCAGGTTGATGATCAGCGGGCGGTCCGGGGTGGGGTCGATCACGTCGATGACCGCGGAGCAGACCTCCAGGGCGTAGTCGAGCTCGGTGCCCGTGTACGACTCCGGCGAGTACTCGTAGAAGATCTCGGTGTCCGGGGTGTGGATCTCCGCGTACTTCTGGCAGAGCCGGGCCCCGGTCGTGGCGATGTCGGTGATGCCGGCCCGGTCCAGGCCGAAGACGACCCGGCGCTGCAGCGTCGAGGTCGAGTTGTAGAAGTGCACGATGGCGCGCTTGGCGCCGCGGATCGACTCGAACGTGCGGTCGATCAGGTGCTCGCGGCACTGGACCAGCACCTGGATGGTCACGTCGTCCGGGATCAGGTCCTGCTCGATGAGCTGGCGGACGAAGTCGAAGTCGGTCTGGCTGGCGGCCGGGAAGCCGACCTCGATCTCCTTGTAGCCCATCGCGACGAGCAGGCTGAACATGCGCCGCTTGCGCTCGGGGGACATCGGGTCGATCAGGGCCTGGTTGCCGTCGCGCAGATCCACCGCGCACCACCGCGGGGCGGCCTCGATGCGCCGGGCGGGCCACTGGCGGTCGGGCAGATCGACGGCGAACTGTTGCTGGTACGGCTGGTAACGCTCGAACGGCATCCGGCTGGGACGCTGCCGGGCGATCGGATCTTCTGCGGTTACGTCGCTGGACATGCGGGTCTCCTGTTGGAGTTGGTCAGTTCACGAGGACCGACCGGCGCGCGTCAACTCCGCGACGAGGTGCCGGCCTCGGATGGGGCCTCGTCGCGGCAGCGAAGGAGGAGCGCGTTCCACATGTCGACGTCACCCTACGTGGTGGATCGGACCGTTGCTAACTGTACGCCCGAATCGTGGGACGGAACCGGTGGCGTGTGCTGCTTCACGCGGATGGGGACGGCCGCCCCACGATCGCCGGCGCCTCCGTGGACGGCGTCAGGGCCGGGGGCGTGGTGGGCGGCGGGGAGGCGATGCCCAGCGGGTCGCCGCCGGCCACCGGGCCGGGCAGGGCCACGGACGGGGGCGGTGCCGCGGCCGTACCCGAAATGGTCAGGGTCCCGAACTTGAGCCGGGCCGCCGTGAGCAGGCCGTCGTCCGCGTAGCAGTAGATGCCGACGTCGACGGGCGCGGACAGCGAGGCGGAGATCGTGTCCACCGAGAAGCAGGTGCCGGTCGAGCCGGGCAGCGGCTGCGCGGCGCTCACCGACAACGCCGCCTGGCGATCGGTGAACACGGGCAGCCACTGGCGGAACACCCGCTGGATCTTCGGGTCGTACCTCTTCGGCACCGCCCTGCCCCGGTCGGCGACCCGGATGCAGAACGGCGCGACCGGGTTCGTGGCCGACGGGATGGCGCACTGGAAGACGCCCGCCTCGGTCTCGGCGATCGACACGTCGGTCGTGCCGCCGAGGGCGCCGCCGGGGATGTCCACCCGCCAGCTCCCGTCGGTGGCGACCGTGGCCATGATCGATCGCTGCGGCCGGCCCTGCGCGACGAAGGTGTAGAGCGCCGCGAACCGGTGGTCCGACGCCAGCGCCGCCCGGGCGGCCAGCTGGACGCGCGCGTCGTCGGGCGCCGGCGGGGCGGACGCCGGTCCGGACGGCTGTCCCGCGGGTGCCGCATCACCGCAGGCTGCGGCGCTGCCGGTGAGGAGAACGGCGGCCAGCGCGAAGAGGGCACGCGAGGCGGGGCGGGAGCGCATCGAGACATTCTCGCCTCTCTTCCCCCGTACGGGTCGTTGCGTCTCTTACGGCGTGTCGCGGGCCGGATCGGACCGCCGTGTCATGGTCCACAGGCCGGATTCTGGGATCGCCTGTCAGCGACCGGCACGCGCGCCGCTAGTGTGGTCAGCGATTGACTCGACCGACGCCGCCGGCCGGAAGCCCGGCGGCGTCGGCACGTGCGGCGTGGGAAGGAGTCGGCTGCCGTGGCCCTGGTGGTGCAGAAGTACGGCGGTTCGTCCGTGGCCGATGCCGAGCGCATCAAGCGCGTGGCGGAGCGGATCGTGGCGGCCCGCAAGGCAGGTGACGACGTGGTCGTCGTGGTGTCCGCGATGGGCGACACCACGGACAACCTCCTCGACCTGGCCAATCAGGTGAGCCCGCTGCCCCCGGGCCGGGAGCTGGACATGCTCCTGACCGCGGGCGAGCGCATCTCGATGGCCCTGCTGGCGATGGCGATCCACAACCTGGGCTACGAGGCCCGGTCGTACACCGGTTCCCAGGCCGGCGTGCTCACCACGTCGGTGCACGGCAAGGCCCGGATCATCGATGTCACCCCGGGCCGGCTGCGGACCGCGCTGGACGAGGGCGCGATCGCGATCGTGGCCGGCTTCCAGGGCGTGTCCCAGGACACCAAGGACATCACCACGCTGGGCCGCGGCGGCTCGGACACCACCGCGGTCGCGCTGGCCGCGGCGTTGCACGCCGACGTCTGCGAGATCTACACCGACGTGGACGGCGTGTTCACCGCCGACCCGCGGATCGTCCCGAACGCGCGCCACATCAAGCAGATCACGTACGAGGAGATGCTCGAGCTGGCCGCCGGCGGGGCGAAGGTGCTGATGTTGCGATGCGTGGAGTACGCGCGCCGGTTCGGTGTGCCGATCCACGTACGCTCGTCGTACTCGAACAAGCCCGGCACTGTCGTCACGGGATCGATGGAGGACCCGAACGTGGAACAAGCGCTGATCACCGGGGTCGCCCACGAGCGGAGCGAAGCCAAGATCACCATCGTCGGCGTGCCCGACGAGCCCGGCGCGGCCGGCCGCATCTTCGAGACGGTGGCCCAGGCCGAGATCAACATCGACATGATCGTGCAGAACGTGTCGACCGAGGGCACCGGGCGTACGGACATCTCGTTCACGCTGCCCAAGGCCGACGGGCACACCGCGATGGCGGCGCTGGACCGGATCAAGGACCAGATCAAGTTCAAGAGCCTGCTCTTCGACGACCACGTGGGCAAGGTGTCGCTGATCGGCGCCGGCATGCGCTCGCACCCGGGCGTCGCCGCCTCCTTCTTCGCCTGCATCGGCGAGGCCGGCGTCAACATCGAGATGATCTCCACCTCGGAGATCCGGGTCTCGGTGATCTGCCGCGACAGCGACCTCGACACCGCGGTCCGCGCCGTGCACGACACCTTCGAGCTGGGCGGCACCGAGACCGCCGTCGTCTACGCGGGCACCGGCCGGTAACGACCGGATGGGGTCGCGGCAGCCCACCCTCGCCGTCGTCGGAGCCACCGGCTCCGTCGGCACGGTGATGCGTGAGCTGCTCACGTCCCGCCGCAACGTCTGGGGCGAGATCCGGCTGATCGCGTCGGCCCGCTCGGCCGGCAAGCAGCTGTCCTGCCGCGGCGAGCAGCTCACGGTCCAGGAGCTCACCCCGGACGTCTTCGACGGCGTCGACGTGGCGATGTTCGACGTCCCCGACGACGTCTCCCTCGCCTGGGCGCCGATCGCGGTCGCCCGCGGCGCGACGGTGGTCGACAACTCGTCGGCGTACCGGATGGAACCGGACGTCCCGCTCGTCGTCCCCGAGGTCAACCGGGAAGCCCTCGACTACCGCCCGCGCGGCATCGTGGCGAACGCCAACTGCACCACCATGGCCATGATCATGGCGATCGCCCCGCTGCACCGCGAGTACGGCCTGCGCGAACTCGTCCTCGCGTCGTACCAGGCGGTCTCGGGCGCCGGCCAGATCGGCGTGGACACCCTCCACGACCAGCTCAGCAAGGTCGCCGGCGACCGCGCGCTGGGCTCACGCCCCGGCAACGTCCGCCAGGCGGTCGGCGACGACCTCGGCCCCTTCCCGGCCCCGCTGGCCCTCAACGTGGTCCCCTGGTCCGGCGACCTCGCCGCGGACGGCTGGTCCTCCGAGGAACTCAAACTCCGCAACGAGTCCCGCAAGATCCTGGCGCTGCCGTCCCTCAAGGTCTCGGCCACCTGCGTCCGGGTCCCGGTGGTGACCGGCCACTCGATCGCGGTCCACGCGGTCTTCGGCTCGGAACTCAACGCCGAAGAGGCCCGCCAGGTCCTCCGCAACGCCCCGGGCGTCATCCTGGTCGACGACCCGCAAGCCGGCGAATTCCCCATGCCGATCGACGCGGTCGGCACGGACCCCTCCTGGGTGGGCCGCATCCGCCGCGCCCTCGACGACCCCCGCGCCCTCGACCTCTTCATCACCGGCGACAACATGCGCAAGGGCGCGGCGCTGAACACGGTGGAGATCGCGGAACTCCTGGCGGCGGAGATCGCCAAGTCTCAGGGCTGAGTTCAGGCGAGTTTCACCTCCACGCCGCCGGAGAACGGGCTGTCGTGCAGCTCCAGCTCGGTGAGCTTCGTCGCCTTGGGCACGTCGAAGATCAGCTTGCCCTTCACCGTGTTGCCGGGGTTGATCTCATTGAGGAAGGTGCTGGTGTCCTCATTCGCGTACAGCTCCGCGGCACCGTCGTTCGAATACTCCGTGCCGGCGGCGTCCATGGCCTTCTGCGAGGAGCCGTCGAAGAGCTGAGCCTCCTTACCGATGTTCTTCACGGTGACGCTGACGAGGCAGAACTTCCCCTGCGCCTTCTTGTTCAGATAGGCGCTGCCCACCTTCGACTTCGAACAGTCCAGCTTGGTGACGGTGAACTCGAACTTGCCGTCGCGTACGGGATCGCCGAGGCCGGGAGCCTTCTTCTCCGGCTTCTTCGCCTCGGGAGCCTCGGTCGCGCCCTTGGCCACAGGCGCGCCGTCGGTCCCGGCTTTGCCGGTGGCGGGGATGCCCACCACGTTCGCGGCACCGTCCGGCTTGTCGCCGTTGCTGGCGAGGGCGGCGACGGCACCTCCGATACAGCAGAGGCCGAGGAAACCTCCGACGATGCCGAGCACGAGTTTCGTGTTGTTCTTCTTCGGCGGCGCTCCGGGCGCGGCGAATGCGGGGTAGCCGGGTGCTCCCCCCGGCGGAGGACCGTACCCCGGCGGAGGACCGTAGCCGGGATTGACGGGGGGCTGCTTCGGGTCGGGGGGTGGGTATGACATGCCGGGACTCCTGCGGGCCGGATCGTGGGAGCGCGACCCGGACTCCGGTCCATCGATCCGGTCGCCCGCCCACTCTCGACGCAGCGATGGTGAAAGGGGAGGCCTCCGTCGCCGATCGAGTCGATCGTGGACGGAGTCAAGATGATCGGTGTCTGTTCCTGATCATCGGACCCCAGGAGAGATCTGTTCGGGCGTACCGCTCTGTGCGATGGGTCTGGACACAGAGTCAGATCGATGAGCCTCAGGGCCGGACGGTCGTTCTCTGCTCGTTCGCCCGTCCATGTCCGGAGATCTCAGGCATCTGAAAACTTCCTCGAATTAATCGTTGAAGTTTCTTTACAGATAGCCTCTCATCTAGTTAGGTCAATCTCACCCCCCATCCCCGGATTCCGGAACGGTGATCTATGCCCAGAAAACGGCTCCTGGCGATCATGGCCACGATCGGCGTCGCCTTCGCTGGTGCGGCTGCCGCGGTCATCCCCATGACGGCTTCGCAGGCTGCGGAGGCCTGCGCTGCGGCGTACAACAACAGTGCGGTCTACACCGGTGGTGCGAAGGTCTCGTACAACAGTCACAACTGGACCGCGAAGTGGTGGACGCAGTACGAGGCGCCCAGCACCGGTGGGTCCGGGGTGTGGCAGGACAACGGGACGTGCGGTGGCGGCTCCGGCGGCGGGAACACCGGCGGCGGGTCGAGCTGCAACTACCCGAACTGGGCGGCGGGCACGTGGTACCCGGCCGGGTCGATCGTGAAGTACACGAACGGGAACTACTACCGCGCGAAGAACGAGAATCCCGGGTACGACCCGGTCATCAGCACCTGGTACTGGGAGCCGTTCGCGTGCGGCGGCGGTGGCGGCGACACGGGCGGTGGCAACCCCGGCGGCGGTTCGGGCAGCTTCCCCGTCAGTGAGGCGCAGTTCAACCAGATGTTCCCGAACCGGATCCCGTTCTACTCGTACGCGGGCCTGATCGACGCCGTGAAGAAGTACCCCGCGTTCACCACGACGGGCAGTGACACGGTCAAGAAGCAGGAGGCCGCGGCGTTCCTCGCGAACGTCAACCACGAGTCCGGCGGGCTGGTCTACGTCGAGGAGATCAACCAGGCGAACTGGCCGCTCTACTGTGACCGGAGCCAGCCGTACGGGTGCCCGGCCGGGCAGTCCGCGTACCACGGGCGCGGGCCGATCCAGCTGAGCTGGAACTTCAACTACAAGGCGGCCGGTGACGCGCTCGGCATCGACCTGCTCAACAACCCGGACCGGGTCAAGAACGAGGCGTCGGTCGCCTACCAGACCGCCGTCTGGTACTGGATGACCCAGCGCGGCCCGGGCACGATGACCCCGCACGACGCGATGGTCAACAGCCGCGGCTTCGGCGAGACGATCCGCAGCATCAACGGCTCGCTCGAGTGCAACGGCGGCAACCCCGCGCAGGTGCAGAGCCGGGTGGACGCGTACAACCGGTTCACCTCGATCCTGGGTGTGGCCCCGGGCGGAAACCTCTACTGCTGAAAACCATGACGGGGGTACGGCCGCTGCGGCCGTACCCCCGTCGTTCTTTCCGGCGGAACTAGAGCGCGAGTTGCGGGCGGGCCGGGATGCCCACGACGGCCGGCGCCGCGGTGCGGGGGGCCATCTGCTGGGGTACGGGACTCGGCACCAGCATCGACTCCACGGCCGGGGCGATCGAGCGGCGTTCGCCGAGCTGGATGAGCCGCGCGGCGCGGGCCAGCGAACCGGTCTCGCCGTCGCGGAAGCCCTCCCGGTATCCCTTCTCGTAGCGTTCGCCGCGTCCGAGGGCGCGGCCGATGGCGAAGCACGACGAGCCGGCGAGGGCGAGCAGGAAGAGAAGCGCGAAGGGTGTCACGACAAGCCTTTCAAAAGGGTCGACGTTCGATAACCCGCAAATTAGTCGAATCTAGACAAACCTCTACCCGGTCGCGGGAGCAATTACGCGTACGGGTGAACCGTGCCTGGCCACCCGCCCGGCCAGGCGCCACGACGGGGTGGAAGGCTGTGTGCTCGTGACTTCTTCTGACCTCGCGCGGCAGGTCCGCGACGTGAGCCGGCTGACCGGCGAGTTCGTTCTCCGCTCGGGCCGCACCGCCACCGAGTACTTCGACAAGTACCAGTTCGAGTCGGACCCGGTGCTGCTCGACCGGCTGGCCGAGCAGATGGCCGTCCTCATCCCCGAGGGCACCGAGGTGCTCGCCGGTCTCGAGATGGGCGGCATCGCCGTGGTGACCGCGCTCGGCCGGCACGCCGGCCTGCCGTGCGCGTTCGTGCGCAAGCAGGCCAAGGCGTACGGGACCGCGCGCCTCGCCGAGGGCGCCGAGGTGGCCGGCCGCCGGGTGCTGATCGTCGAGGACGTGGTCACCTCCGGCGGCCAGGTCGTCCTGTCGACGAAGGACCTGCGCAAGCTCGGCGCGCACGTCGACCACGCGCTCTGCGTGCTCGACCGCCAGGAGGGCGGCGCCGAGTCGCTCGCCGCCGAGGGCATCAAGCTGCGCGCGCTGCTGACCCGCGCCGACCTGGAAGCCGCGGCCTAACCGCGGGTCTCGGCCCGGACCCAGTCCAGGTAGGCCGGGTTCCCGGCCACGATCGGCAGGGCGAAGACGCACGGTACGTCGTACGGGTGCTCGGCGTCGGCCCGGGCGACGATCTCCGGTACGAGCGAGGCGCGGGTGTGCAGGGCGACCCGCGCCTCCGGATCGTCGTGCACGGCACCCTCCCACCGGTAGACCGACCGGATCGCGGTGACCTGCTGACCGCACGCCGCCAGCCGGTCCTCGACGAGGCGCCGGGTGAAGGCGGCCAGCCACTCCGGATCGGCGGCCGTGACGACCACCTCGCACACGTCGTCGTCGGTCATATGGCCACGGGCTCCTGCTCCGCGGGGGCGCCCTCGTACGCGCAGCCGCCCGCCGGGCTCGTCGACAGGGTGATCACGGCGTCGAGCCGGTCGCGGGTGCGGGTGAGCTCCACGATCTGGGCGTCGATGCGGTCCCGTTCGGCCGCCAGGCGGGCCCGCGACTCCGGGGTGCTGACCTGGGCGTCCACGCACGGCAGCAGGTCGGCGATGGTCTTGCTGGAGAGGCCGGCGCCGTACAGCATCTGGACCAGCTGCACCCGGTCGACCGCGTGCTCGGGGTAGTGCCGCTGCCCGCTCGGGCTGCGGGTGGAGCGCAGCAGCCCCTGCTCCTCGTAGTAACGCAGCGCGCGCACGCTCACGCCCGCCCTCGTGGCCAGCTCGCCGATCCGCATGGTGACTCCCGTCGCAGCTCTTGCCTCTGACGTCAACGTCAGGTTCTAGCGTAGCCCGCATGCAGATCTCAGGAGCCGTCGCCCTCGTCACCGGAGCCAACCGTGGCCTGGGCAAAGAGTTCGTCACCAGCCTTCTCGACCGCGGCGCGGCCAAGGTTTACGCCGCCGCCCGCCGCCCCGAGCTCATCGACCTCCCGGGCGTCGAGACCCTGCGCCTCGACATCACCGACCCGGCCTCGGTGGCCGCCGCGGTGGCGGCCGCCCCGGACGTCACCCTGCTCATCAACAACGCCGGCATCTCCACCGGCCACAACCTGATCACCGGCGACCTCGCCGAGATCCGGCGCGAGATGGACACCCACTACTACGGCACCCTCGCCGTGATCCGCGCCTTCGCGCCCCAGCTCGCCGGCGGCGCGATCCTCAACGTCCTCTCGGCGCTGTCCTGGTTCTCGTACGACGGCTCGAACGCGTACGCGGCGGCGAAGGCGGCGGCCTGGAGCCTCACCAACGGCGTCCGCCTCGAGCTGGCGGCCCAGCACACCCTGGTGACCGGCCTGCACCTGGGCGCCGCCGACACCGACATGTCGGCGTCGTACGACGGCCCGAAGGTGGCGCCGGCCGAGGTGGTGGCGGCGGCCCTGGACGGCCTGGAGGAGAACCGGATCGAGGTGCTCGCGGACGACTGGAGCCGGCACGTGAAGGCGTCCGTCGCGAACGACCCGAGCGACTTCTACACGCTCACCCCGGCCGCCTGACCGGTGACTGCCCGGGCAGGGTGATCCGGACGGTGGTCCCCTGCCCGGGCACCGAGGTCACCCCGGCGGTGCCGCCGTGCGCCGCCACGATCGCCTCCACGATGGCCAGACCCAGGCCCGACGAGCCGCCGCTGTCCCGGCTGCGGCTCGGATCGGCGCGGTAGAAGCGTTCGAACACGTGGGGCAGGTGCTCCGGTGCTATGCCGTCGCCCTCGTCGCGTACGGTGACCGCCACCTGGCCGTCCCCCCGGTCGACCGTGACCGTGACCGGCGTGCCGGGCCGGGTGTGCTGCACGGCGTTGCCGACGAGGTTGCGCAACACCTGCTGGAGGCGGGGGCCGTCGGCGGCGACGACCGCCTCCCGCGCTCCCTCCAGCGTGATGGCCCGGTCGGCGCTGACCACGCGGGCGTCGTCGATCACCTCGCCGGCCAGCGCCACCACGTCCACCGGGCCGAGGTTCAGCGGCTGGGCCGCGTCGAGCCGGGCGAGCAGCGACAGCTCGTCGACGAGGTGGCGCATCCGGTTCACCTCCGCCTGCATCCGCGCCATGGCGTGGTCGAGCTGCTCGGGGTCGCGCAGGCCGCCCTGGACGTACAGGTCGATCCAGCCGTGCAGGTTCGCCAGCGGCGTGCGCAGCTCGTGCCCGGCGTCGGCGACGAAGCTCCGCAGCCGGTCCTCGGCCCGCCGCTGCGCGTCGAACGCCCGCTGGACCGCGGCGGTGAGTGCGGCGGCCTCCGGGCCGGCCAGCAACCCGGCGAGCAGGACCCGCCACCGCCGCGGCACGTTCATCGCCGCACCGGCCGCAGGCTGTACCCGAATCCCCGTACCGTGACGATCATCGAAGGCCCACCCAGGTCGATCTTGCGCCGGAGGTTGGAGACGAAGCGCTCGACGACGGCCGCGTCCCCGCCGAAGTCGTACTGCCAGACGTTGTCCAGGATCTGCGCCTTGGAGACCACCCGCCCGGCGTTCGCCAGCAGGTAGCGCAGCAGCCGGAACTCGGTGGGGGACAGCTCGACCGGCTCCCCGCCGCGGGTCACCACGTGCCGGGCCTCGTCCATCTCCAGGTCACCGCAGCGCAGCACCCCCTCGGGCAGCTCCGGCGGCAGCCGCCGGGACCGCCGCAGCAGCGCCTCCAGCCGGGCGGCGACCTCCGCGACGTCGAACGGCTTGGTGAGGTAATCGTCGCCGCCCAGGCGCAGCCCGCGGACCCGGTCGTCCAGCTCGTCGCGGGCGGTCAGGAACATCACCGGCACGTGGACGTCACGCGAGCGCAGCAGCTGCAGCAGGTCGAAGCCGTCCGTGCCGGGCAGCATCACGTCCAGGACGACGGCGTCGGGCGTACGCGCCGCCAGCGAGGACAGCGCGGCCGGCGCATCGGCGACCGCCTCCACCTCGAACCCGGCGAACCGCAGCGCGGACAGCAGCAGCTCCCGGAGCCCCGGATCGTCGTCCACCACCAGAATGCGGTCCACGTCGTCTATCTCACCATCGGTACGGACGCGCCCTCGACGTCGACGCGGGGCAGCACCCGGCCGAGCCGCCGCGGCAGCCACCAGGCGCGATGCCCCGCGAGCGCGAGCACCGCCGGCACCAGCGTCATCCGGACCAGGAACGCGTCCAGCAGGACCCCCACGGCGAGCGCGAAGGCGATCGGCTTCAGCGTGGCATCGCCGGCCGGGATGAAGCTCGCGAAGACCGCGATCATGATCAGCGCGGCCGCGGTCACGACGCGTGCCGAGGCCCGGAAGCCGTGGACGACCGCGCGGTGCGGGTCGCGGCTGCGGGCGTACTCCTCGTGCATGCGGCTGACCAGGAACACCTCGTAGTCCATGGCCAGCCCGAACAGCACCGCCATCAGGATGATCGGCAGGAAGCTGATCACCGGCCCGGTGCGCGACACGCCGGCCAGCTCGGCGAGCCACCCCCACTGGAACACCGCGACCACCGCGCCGAGCGTCGCCCCGACCGACAGCAGGAAGCCGAGCGTCGCCTTCAGCGGCACGATCAGCGAGCGGAAGGCCACCATCAACAGCAGAACCGCAAGACCCGCAACAAGCAGGGCAAACGGTACGAGCGCCGCACGCAGTCGCGCCGAGATGTCCAGGCCGAAGGCGGTCACCCCGGTCACCCCGCCGGCGGCCCCGAGCCGGGCGACCAGCTCCCCGGTACGCGGATCCTGCGGCCCGGTCTCCGGGACCACCTGGAGCAGGGCGTACCGGCCGTCCGCGGAGAGTTGCGGACGGCCGGCGGCGACCACCCCGTCCATGGCCGCCACCCGCGCGGCCAGCGCCTTCGCCGCCGCCTCGTCCGGCACCCCCGCCAGGACCAGCAGCGGACCGTTGAAACCCGGCCCGAACGCGGCGGCCGTCAGGTCGTACGCCCGCCGCTGCGTGCTGTCCGCCGGAGCGGAACCGTGATCGGTGAGCGCGAGCCGCAACCCGGCCGCCGGTACGGCCATGACACTGAGCACCGCCACGACCGCCAGCGTGGTGACCAGCGGCCGGCGGGTCACCAGCCGCACCCAGCGCGAACCCAGGGTCGTCCGGTCGGCGGCGAGCTCCCGGCGGGCTGTCCGCGGCCCCGGCCGCAGCCGCTCCCCGGCAACGCCCAGCAGCGCCGGGATCAGCGTCACCGCCACCAGCACCGCGACGAACACGGCCGCGGCCCCGGCCAGCCCCATCGCGGTCAGGAACGGGATCCGTACGACGACCAGCCCGGCCAGGGCGATGACCACGGTGAGGCCGGCGAAGACCACGGCGGTGCCGGCTGTCCCGATGGCCCGGCCGGCCGACTCCACCACCGGCAGGCCGGACGCCAACTGCGACCGGTGCCGGGCCACGATGAACAGCGCGTAGTCGATGCCGACCGCCAGGCCGAGCATGAGGGCCAGGGCGGGAGCGGTGGACGGCACGGTGATCGTGGCCGCGACGGCGCCCAGGGCGGCCACGGTCGCGCCGACCCCGAGGAGGGCGGTGAGCAGGGGCAGGCCGGCCGCCACCAGGGAACCGAACGTGATGACGAGTACGGCCAGCGCCAGCAGGAGCCCTGCGCCTTCGGCGGGGCCGCTGCTTTTGGTGGGGCTGTCCCCGTACAGGGAACCTCCGAATTCGACCTGCAGCCCGGCCTCCTGGGCCGGCCCGAACGCGGTTTCGATCGGTCCGGGAGGCGCATGCTCCGGGACATTGACGTACGCGAGCGCGACCCGGCCGTCCTTCGAGACGATCGGTTCCGGCGCTTCTTCGGAGGCCGTGCTTGCTTCTTCGGAGGCCGCGGATGCTTCTTCGGAGGCCGCGCTTGTTTCCTTGGAGGCCGTGCTTGCTTCTTTGGAGGCCGAGGCGAGCGTCCGCTTGATGACCGTCCGGTGCTCGGCGATGGTCCGACCGGCCGGCGCGACGAACACCACCTGGACGGTCTCGCCCGCCGCGGCGGGAAACCGCTGGTCAACGGTGTCGAGCGTGCGCTGGGCCCGGGACCCGGGAAGCGTGAACCCGTCGTCGTAGGACCCGCCGGCGGCCCCGGAGAGCACGCCGACGGCGACGAGCACGGCCACCCAGGCCGCCAGTACGGTCCAGCGGCGCCGGGCCGCCCAGGCGCCGAGCCGGTAGAGGAAAGCGGCCATGACAGCTGGCTCCCTGCGGTCGAGAATCAAGGAGCCACATCACAACCCCCGCCCCTGACGACCGGCCGTTTCCCTACCTGACGATTGCCTGACGACTACTCGAAGTCGCAACCGGGGTTGGGCGCGTCCTCCGAGAACGGACTCCCCTTCGGCAGCACGTAGAGCACCTCGAGAACGACCTCGGTGTCGCCCAGATTGCGGCCGATGTGGACGTTCCCCGGGCCGCCGGGCTCGAACACGAAGGACCGGGTGGGGTAGACGCCGTCACTCTCACAGGTCGCGTCGAAGTGACTGAGGGTCCCACTCTTGACGGTCGCGTAAAGATTCCCGTCATGGAAATGCCAGCCGGTGTCGGTGTGCGGAGGCAGGTGCACCTCCCGCAGCGTGTAGTCGGTCCCGCCGACGGTCTGCTGCCAGATGACCGTGCCGAAAACGCCCGGATCGGGCGGGGTGGCACGGGCCGCACTGCCGACAAGAGACAGGGAAATGGCCGCGCCCACGACAACGGCCGCTCTACGAAGAGTCATATCGGCATTGTCTCCACATCTCGGACGCCACCCCACTAACTCTGCCCGAGTGGGCCACAGCCCTGCGGCAATCGATACGGCCTTCCCCGCCCTGCGGAGGCGCTCCGCTGTCCCCCGTCTTCGGCTGCGCGCGCCGCTCACTCCGCCGGACCCCGGCGACCCTGCTCGCGCTTCTCACCGAGCCGTAGCCGTTCGAGGAGCGCGACCGGCTCCGGTATCAGCCTCCGGCGCCGGCGGTGACCCGGAGCAACTCCTCCTCGGTGCCGAAGGCGGTTCGGCGCTCGGGATGGTTCACGTACTCGTGCACGACCCGCGAGAGGAGCGCCGCGTCGACGGTGGCCGGCAGGGTGTTGCGGCCGACGGTGATCCCACGGCGGCGTACGAGGTCGGGCCGCTGGTAGTTGGCCGTCAGGGTCCGGTTTCCCGGGGAGATCGGGAAGGCCGGGGCGAAGGCCTCCCAGGGGATGAACTGAGATCCGAGGAGCTGGGGGTTGAGCACGCCGTCGGGCCGCAGGCGGAGATCGCGCTCACCCCCGGCCGCACGCCACAGCAGCCCGACGAGCAGCACCCACATAATTGCCAGGGCGGCGTCGACCTGCCACCACAACTCGTGGTCACCGATGTCGCTGACCGCGTCGGCGACGGTGAGCCCGCCCAGGAGCGTGAAGCTGGCAGTCAGAAGAACGGCCTGCGGCCCGGGCGGAGCAACGAAGGCACGCTCGCGCTTCGACACGACGAAGGTCGCGGGGCCGTAGCGCGCCGCGAGTGCGGAAAGCGCGATAGCAACGACGATCAGGCCGATCGCAATGCCGCCCGCGGGGGCCCAGATCCTCGCCTCGCGTGCCTTCGCCGCGACGCCCAGCAGCACGGCCAACAGGAGAACGCCGCCCAGAAAACCCCATCGATGACGGTCTAGCGCCCCGAACCACCTCATCAACACTGCTGCATAGTACGAACGAGGCGTTCCCCTCAGAGGGCCGCCTTGGACCCACTCCCGGAAGGACAAGGGCGGCAAGGCGTAAGCCTGCTGAAGGCGCCCCGAGGGCGTCTTCCCGGGTGTCCGCCCCACCATGGCGCCGGAAAGCTGTCAGGCCCGGCCTCCCTGAGCGGAAGACCGGGCCTGACCTGCACTTACGGTGGTCGGGGTGGCCGGATTTGAACCGACGGCCTCTTCGTCCCGAACGAAGCGCGCTACCAAGCTGCGCCACACCCCGTGGTGCTGAGCAATAGTATCCGACGCCTTCGCCTGGGCGAAATCGGTATCCCCCTGAGGCTGTTTGCCCAGGTCAGCGGGGGATCAGGGTGAGGATCGTGGCTTCGGGGCGGCAGGCGAAGCGGATGGGGGCCGTGGGGTGGGTGCCGAGGCCTGCGGAGACGTGGAGGTGGGCGTCGGACCAGCGGTGGAGGCCCTTGGCCATGGAGTGGGGGAGGTCGCAGTTGGTGGTCAGGGCGCCGTAGCCGGGGACGCAGACCTGGCCGCCGTGGGTGTGGCCGGCCAGGAGGAGGGTGAAGCCGTCGGCGGCCATGGGGTCGAGGACCCGGGAGGCGGGGGTGTGGGTGACGCCGATGTGCAGGTCGGCGTCGGGGGAGATGGGGCCTGCTACCGCGGGGTAGTCGTCGCGGTCGATGTGGGGGTCGTCGACGCCGGCCAGTTCGAGGGTGCGGCCGCCTGCCTTCAGGAGGGTGCGGGCGTTGTTGAGGTCCGCCCAGCCCGCGTCGGTGAAGTGCTGGCGGAGGGCCTCCGCCGGGAGTTCCGCGCCCTGGACGTACTCGTCGGAGGGGAGGAGGTAGCGGAGGGGGTTCTTCCAGACCGGGCCGCGGTAGTCGTTGGAGCCGAAGACGAAGGCGCCCGGGAGGGTGAGCAGGGGGTCGAGGGCGCGGAGGACGCCCGGGACCGCGTCCGGGGACGCCATGTTGTCGCCGGTGACCACCACGAGGTCGGGGTCCGTGCCGCTCAGGGCCGCCACCCAGGCCTGCTTGCGGTGCTGGCCCGGCATCATGTGCAGGTCCGAGAGGTGCAGGATGCGCAGCGGTTCCGCGTCCGGTTCCAGGATCGGGACGTTGAAGCGGCGCAGGGTGAACAGGTTGCGCTCGATCAGGGAGGCGTAGGCGAAAGTGGCGGCGCCGGTGGCGGTCAGCGTGGCGGCCAGGGCGATAAGGGGGCGCTTGCGCATGACGGCCAGAGTAGTTTGACCGTCCATGGGAACGTTGAAAGACCGCCTGAACGATGACCTGCACGCCGCGATGAAGGGCCGGGACGAGCTGAGCACGTCGACGCTGCGGATGGCGCTGTCGGCCGTGCGCAACGCCGAGGTGTCCGGGGACGCCGCGCGGGAGCTCTCCGACGACGAGGTGCTCGCGGTGCTGACCAAGGAGGCCAAGAAGCGCCGGGAGGCGGCCACCGCCTTCCGGGACGCCGGGCGCTCCGAGCAGGCCGCGAAGGAGGTCGCCGAGGGCGAGGTGCTCGACCGGTACCTGCCGGCTCAGCTCACCGACGAGGAGATCGCCGGGATCGTGGCGGAGGCGCTGCGGGCGGGCGGGTTCAGCGGGAAGGGCCAGATGGGCCCGGCGATGAAGGCGGCCCAGGCCGCGGTGGCGGGCCGGGCCGAGGGAGGCCGGGTCGCGGCCGAGGTCCGCCGGCAACTGAGCTGATTCCGTACGGGGAAAGCGAACGGGCGGGCCACCACCGAGGGTGACCCGCCCGCCGTGCCTGGAGCGCTATCGGCGCCCGGGTCTGCGGGGCGGCCCGCCGCCGTCGCCGGGACCGGGCTTGCCGCCCTTGCCCTTGCTGACCTCGATGCTGACGTAGCCGCCCTTGATGGTGCGGCCGCTCGGGCTCGTGCCGGCCGCGGTGCCCTTGGGGCAGTCCGACTCGACCTCGGTGCCGACCGTGGCGCTGAAGCCCGCGCTCTCGAGGCGGTTGCGGGCGCCGTCGATCGTGGCGCAGGTGACGTCGGGGATCGAGCGCTGGTCGCCGATCGAGATCTTGCGGCTGCCCGGCTTCTTGAACTGGACCTTGGGGGTGCCCTTGAGGTAATCCCGCATGGTGTCCCACACCGCCGGGTTCACGATCGAGTGGGACATGTGGTCGGAGTGGTCCTGGTAGTCGGGGTTCACCAGGTAGCCGGCGACCGTCAGCGAGCTGCTGCCGATGATCAGCGAGGCCGTCTTGTCGGCGTCCGTGGTGCCGGTCTTGCCGTAGATGGGGTGCCGGATCGTCGCGTGCGCGCCCGGCGCCGTCGCCCCGGCGCAGCGGCCGAGCTGGGCGCTGTCGCCGACCGGGCAGCGGGCCGCGTCGATCGCCGCGCGGGCCACGTCGGGTGAGGTGGCCCGGGTGCAGTGCGGCTTGCCCACGTCGATCTTCTCGCCGCTGTGCGAGGTGATCTGTTCGACGGGGGTGGGCGTGCAGTACATGCCGTCGCCGGCCAGGGTCGCGTACGCGTTGGCCATGTCGAGCGGGGTGGAGGACGACACGCCCAGCGTGAACGCGCCCCACTGGTGTGCCGACTGCTTGGTGGCGGCGAAGTCGGCGTCCTGCTTCGCACGGAACTGCACGCCGAAGCGCTGGGCGACGTCGACCACCTTCTCGGCGCCGACCCGCTCCTGCAGCGGTACGAAGAACGTGTTGATCGACTTACCGAAGCCGGTCCACATGTTGGTGAGGCCGCCGGCCTTGCCGCCGGAGTTGCTGGGGCAGTAGTACTTGCCGTTACACGTCGACGGGCCCGGCCTGATGATGTACTTCGACACGTACTTCGCCGGGGCGTTGATGGGGTAGGCCAGCGGGTAGCCGTTCTCCAGCGCCGCGATCACCGTGAAGATCTTGAACACCGAGCCGGCCTGGTAGCCGGTGATGTCGCCGCCGCCGCTCATCAGCGGGTTTGTGGTGTTCGGGTACGAGCCGCGGATCTTCTTCTTCGCCTTGCGGGGGTCCGAGGAGATCTTGTTCTGCGGGTGCTCGGGGTCGTCGAGCTTGAAGCGGCGGTTGGCGGCGAGCGCGCGCACCTTGCCCGTGCCGGGCTGGATGCCGGCGAGCAGGAGCGCGTTCTTGTTCTTCTCCTTGATGTGGTCGCCGATGTTCTCGCGCGCCGCGTTCTGCGCCTTGATGTCCATCGACGTCTGGATGCGGTAGCCGCCGCTCTTGAGCCGCCGCTCCCGGTCGTACGTGGTGGCGCCGAACTCGTTACGCCCCAGCCACCAGCGGTAGAAGTAGTCGCAGAAGAAGCCCCAGTGGTTTTTCGCCGCGGAGACGCAGCCGTTGCCGACCCGCTGGACGGTCTTGCTGATCTTCGTCGCGGTGGCCTTCTTCGCCTCGTCCGGGGTGATGAACTTGAGCTCCAGCATGTCCTCGACGACGTAGTTGCGCCGGGCCAGCGCCTGCGGGTAGCCGCTGGCGGTGGTCGGGTTGAACGCGCTGGGGGCCTTCACCATGCTGGCCAGCAGGGCGGACTCGGCGATCGTGAGGTCCTTCGGCTTCTTCTTGAAGTAGACCTGGCTGGCCGCGTACACGCCGTAGGAGCCGTTTCCGAAGGGCGCCTGGTTGAGGTAGTTCTCCAGGATCTGCTCCTTGGTGAGCTCCTTCTCGACCTGCATCGCGTACTTCATCTCGGTGATCTTGCGCTTGGGCGAGTCCTTGGTGGCGTCGACGACCTCCTGGGGGTTCGTCGCCGAGTAGGCCAGGGACATGCGCACGTACTGCATCGTCAGCGTCGAGGCGCCCTGCTGGGACTTGCCGCTCTTGTTGCTGACGACCGCGCGGGCGACGCCTTTGAGGTCGACGCCGTTGTGGTTGTAGAACTCGTGGTCCTCGGCCGCGATGATCGCGTGCTGCATGTGGACGGAGATGTCCTTGAGCGGCGCGTCGCTGCGGAACTCGTCGTAGAAGACCGAGATCTGCGTCTTGTTGTCGGACGCGAAGATCCGGCTGATCTGGGGGGCACTCGCCCGCTTGAGCTCGCTGGGCAGGCTCGCGAAGGTCTGCCCGCCCGCCTTGGCGGCCAGGCCGGACATCGCGACCGCGGGGAAGGCCGCGGCGGCCACCACCACGCCGGCCAATAAGCCGCAGATCAGCAGCGAGGTCGCATTGGCGAAGATGTTGTGATCGCGTCTGCGCATCCAGGAGCTCACGTGAGCAGGGTACGCGAAACTCCCCCGCAACCAAGGGTCGAGAAGGTCACGGTTCGCCCAGATTGATTCTTACTCTTCCGTCGGCAGCGCGGGGCCTTTTCGGAGATTTTCCGCGAACTTTTCTCCGTCCGGTCAGCCGGAGATGCCCGGAACTACCGAGGTATACGTATTTGAGGGACAACGTTGCGTAATCGCCCGACTACGGAGCATGATGGTCCGGCGAGCTTTCGCACGACGTCTGCGCGGCTTGGGGGACATGGGTACGCAGGCGTCAGGGGGTTATTGCAAGGGGGGACGTGAACAGATGGGGATGATCAGCGACTGGCCCAGCATGGCGGCATGTCAGAGTGGCGACCCTGACGCGCTGTTCGTGCAGGGCGCCGAGCAGAACGTGGCGAAGAGAATCTGCCGAAGCTGCCCGGTCCGCTACGAGTGCCTCGCCGACGCGCTGGACAACCGGATCGAGTTCGGTGTCTGGGGAGGCATGACCGAACGGGAGCGGCGCGCACTGCTGCGCCGGCACCCGCACGTGGCGAGCTGGCGCAAGATGTTCGAAGCCGCGCTGCGCGAGAAGGGCGCCGACAAGGTGCTCGTCTCCACCCGCTGATTTATCGGAGATCGGTGTCATCGAAGGTCGGTGGTGAGGGCATCACCGATCGTTCGCAGCCCGTCGACGTCGTGCACGTCGGCGGGCTGTGCTGTCACCGACACCGTGGGCACGGCCGGGAACGCGTCGGTGAACTGCGCCGCCACCCGTACCTCCCGGTCGATCTGCCGGAGCAACCCGGCGTGGACCCGCAGCGCGTCCGCCGTGGTCCGCTGATCCGGGTCGGCCTCCAGGGCCGCCGCCGCGGCCTCGGCCGCGTCCAGCGGGACCGAGCCCAGGACCGCGCGGTGGGTGCGGTTGAGCACCAGGCCGGCGAGCGGCATCCGCTCGGTCACCAGCCGCTCCGCGAAATACGCGGCCTCCCGGACCGCGTCCCGCTCCGGGGCGGCGACCAGCAGGAACGCCGTCTGCGGGTCCTGGAGGATCCGGTACGTCTCGTCCGCGCGCTGCCGGAAGCCGCCGAACATCGAGTCCAGGGCGGCGACGAAGCCGGACAGGTCGGTCAGCAGCTGCGCGCCGAGGATCTTCTGCACCGCCCGGGAGAAGATCCCGAACGAAGCCGTGACCAGGCTGAACATGCTTCGGCCGCCGCGAGCGGGCGCCAGCAGCATCCGCAGCATGCGCCCGTCGAGGAAGCGGGAGAGGCGCGCGGGGGCGTCGAGGAAGTCGAGGGCCGAGCGTGACGGCGGGGTGTCGACCACGATGAGGTCCCACTCGTCGCGGGACCGCAGCTGGCCCAGCTTCTCCATCGCCATGTACTCCTGCGTGCCGGAGAACGTCGAGCTCATGGCCTGGTAGAAGGGGTTGGCGAAGATCTCGGAGGCCCGCTGCGGCGACGTGTGCGCCTGCACGACCTCGTCGAACGTGCGCTTCATGTCGAGCATCATGGCGTGCAGCTCGCCGCCGGTGGCCTCGGTGTCGATGCCCTTGACCTGCCGCGGCGTGTTGTCCAGCTCGGTCAGGCCCATCGACTGGGCCAGCCGGCGGGCCGGGTCGATGGTCAGCACCACCGTGCGCCGGCCGTGCCGCTCGGCGGCCCGCAGGCCCAGGGCGGCCGCGGTGGTGGTCTTGCCGACGCCGCCGGCGCCGCAGCACACGATGATGCGGGTCGCCGGGTCCGCCAGCAGAGCGTCGACGTCCAGGCGCGGGGCGGGGTGATCAGCGGCCACGCTTCGAGCGTACTGACTCCGGGCGCGGGTCGCGGGCCGGAGCGCTGCGGTGTGTGGCGGGTCAGACACCCATCAGTGCCTCGGCGAGCCGGTCCAGCCCGTCGCGGTCCACGCCGTCCTCGAGCTGCGGCAGCTCCACCATGGGGTAATCGGTCTCGGCGAGGTCCGCCCGCAGCGACTCCTCGAGCTCGCGCCGGGTCAGGTGCGCCTTCGCCTCGGCCTGCAGCGCGTTGACCGTGGCCGGGTCGGTGGGCAGGCCGGCGGCGGTGAGGCCGCGCTTCAGCTCGGTCTTGGTGACCTTGGCGCCGGCCAGCAGCGGCGGGCGGGCGCCGTTGACGATGATCCGGCCGACCGGGATGGACAGGGCCGTGAGCTCGGCGATCGCGTCGAGGCTCTCCTGCACCGGCATCTCCTCGAGGAGCGTGACCACGTGCACGGAGGTGATCGGCGAGCGCAGCAACGAGGCGACGCCGTCGCTCTGGGTCTTGATCGGCCCCATCTTCGCCAGCTTCGCGGTCTCCGCGGTGACGTTGAGGAACCGGCCGATCCGGCCGGTCGGCGGTGCGTCGAGCACCACGGCGTCGTACGCGCGCCGCCCGTCGGACGACCGCGTGGTGGCCTCCTTCACCTTGCCGGTGAGCAGCACGTCACGCAGGCCCGGGGCGATGGTGGTGGCGAAGTCGATGGCACCGATCTTGCGCAGCGCGCGGCCGGCGGCACCGAGCTTGTAGAACATGTCGAGGTACTCCAGCAGGGCTTCCTCGGCGTCCACGGCCAGGGCGCGGACCTCGCCGTCGCCGCGGGCCGGGGTGGCGATGCGCAGCTCCTGGTAGGGCAGCGGTTCCAGGCCGAACAGCTGGGCGATGCCCTGCCGGCCCTCGACCTCCACCAGCAGGGTGCGGTGCCCGCCGGCCGCCAGGCCCAGCGCCAGCGCCGCCGCGACGGTGGTCTTGCCCGTGCCGCCCTTGCCCGTCACCACGTGCAGCCGGGCCGGCCACTCTTCTCTGCCCACGCTTCGAGGGTACGGCCGGTCAGCCGGTGACGTCGCAGACGAGCCAGCCGGTCTTGCGGATCACCGTGAACGTGAGCTGCTGATCGGCGCTCTTCTCGTCGTCCGTGGTCATGGTCAGGTCGACGGCCACGGTGGCCTTCTCGTCGTCCTGCCCCGACACGGCCGGCTCGGACCAGCGGAACGACGGCGCCTGGTACTCGTTCGCGTACCCCTTGATCTGGTCCACCCGGGTCTTGATCTTGTCCTCGTCGCGCGCCTCGCGGCAGACGTAGTCGCCGGCCGCGGTCGCGTCCTGCTGGGTGTAGACGGCCGTGAGGAAGCGGTCGACGGCCGTCGCCGGGTCGGGTGAGCCCTTGCCGCTGTCCGCGTTGCGCAGCAGCAGGAGGGCCGAGACCGTGCCGCCGCCGAACAGCAGCAGCGTCACGACCAGCGCCAGAGCCACCCACAGCCCGGTACGCCGGCGGCGCGGCGGTTCGGCGGCGGTCTCGGTGTGCTGCGGGTCGAACGGCACCTGCCACGGCTGCGGCAGCATGCTCAGCGGGATCGCCTCGGTGGGCAGGTCGTGCTGGACGCCGGGCTGCACCTCGGCCGGCGGGGAGTGCTCGTGGGCGAGGTGGTCCGGCGGATGGGTGTGCCACTCGCCCGGCTTCTCGTGCTTGGCGTGGAACGGCTCGGACGGCGGCGGCTGATGCCAGACGACCTCACCCTCCACCGTCTCGGCGGTGTCGTCCATGATCGCGGGGAACTCGCCGGTCGTCGCGGCGTAGACGGTCGCGTCGGTGATGGTCGCGATCTGTTCGGTCGGCTGCTCGGTCGGCTGCCCGGCCGGCGGTGCGGCGGCCGGCGGCGCCGCTTCCGGCGGGGCCGCGCCGAGGTAGTCCGACTCGGGCGCCTCGGCGCCGGCGATCGATGACGGCCGCCCGGAACCACCCTGCGGTTGCGTCATCGTGCCCCCTGATCCGCCCGTGCCGAGGCCGCACCGCCCCCTCGTCAGGGTAGAGGAATCCGATCGGCCGCGAGGCGGCTCCGGCCGCCTGACTAGGCTGTCGGGCGAATCCGCGGGCTATCTCTACAGGTGGGCGAACACATGCAGAAGTGGGAGTACGTGACCGTGCCGCTGCTGGTCCATGCGACCAAGCAGATCCTCGACAACTGGGGCGAGGACGGTTGGGAACTGGTGCAGGTCGTGCCGGGCCCGAACCCGGACCAGCTGGTCGCGTACATGAAGCGGGCGAAGTCGTGACGGCGCCGACGCCGGTCAGCGGGGCGGGCGGGGCGGACGCGTACGCGCGCCTCGCCGAGCTCGGCCTGACGCTGCCGCAGGTGGTTCCGCCGCTCGCCGCGTACGTGCCGGCCGTCCAATCGGGCAATTACGTGTACGTCTCCGGGCAGCTTCCGATGGTCGACGGGAAGCTGCCGTACACCGGGAAGGTGGGCGCCGACGTCACCCCCGAGCAGGGTACGGAACTCGCCCGGTACTGCGCCCTGAACGCCCTCGCGGCGATCGACGCGCTGGTCGGGCTGGGCCGGCTCGTGAAGATCGTCAAGCTGACCGGCTTCGTGGCCTCGGCCGAGGGTTTCACCGGTCAACCGGCCGTCGTCAACGGCGCGTCGCAGCTTTTCGGCGACGTCTTCGGCGAGCTGGGCCGGCACGCGCGCAGCGCCGTCGGGGTGGCGGAGCTGCCCCTGGGCGCTCCCGTCGAGGTGGAAGTCATCGCCGAGATCGCCTGACCCCGGCGCGGAAAAATCGTCGCCGTGCGTGACCGCCGGTGACGGAGTCGCACTCTGCGTGTTCGGCTCCGGCGGTCCCGGCGACGTACCATGCGCTGGGGGGTGGCGTCTGTGTCGTCGCAGGTCGAGCGTTTGCCGGAGTGGGTCACGCTGCTGCGCGCCCCCAACCCTGGGCCGATGACGCTGGACGGCACGAACACCTGGCTGCTGCGCGCCCCCGGCGCCGCGGACACGGTCGTGATCGACCCCGGCCCCGACGACGCCGGGCACCTCGCCTCCGTCGCCGAGAACCGGCCGCTGAGCGCCATCCTGGTCACCCACGGCCACCACGATCACGTGGAGGGCGCCGAGACGCTCTCGCGGATGCTCGGGGGCGTGCCGGTGCTGGCGGCCGATCCGAAGCACGGCGACCCGATGCCGCCGCGGATGCGCCTCGCCGGGCTGGACATCGAGGTCGTGGCGACCCCCGGGCACACCGCCGACTCGGTGTCGTTCGTGGTGGAGGACGCCGTCTTCACCGGCGACACCATCCTGGGACGGGGCACGACCGTGGTGGCGTGGCCCGACGGCGACCTGGGGGCGTATCTCGCGAGTCTCGCGGCGCTGACGGCGTACCCGATGCTGATGTTGCCCGGTCACGGCCCGGTGCGGGCCGACTGCGCCGAGCTCGCGACGGCCTATCTGGCGCACCGGCGGGAGCGGCTCGACCAGGTCCGCGCCGCGCTGGCGGGCGGCGCCGGTACCCCCGAGGCGATCGTCGACGTGGTCTACCCCGACATCGACCCGGGCGTGCGGTTCGCGGCCGAGTGGTCGGCCCGCGCGCAACTCGAATACCTGAGGCGGGAATCACACCGGCCTCCGGAACAGTTGGACCCCCTGTGACCTGTCCCGTGTGTGGAACCGTGGCCGTTCCCGGTGCCCGTTTCTGCCACAACTGCGGTGCCGCCCTGCCCGCGGCGGCCACCCTGCCGGCCGCCGAGCGGCGCATCGTGACCGTGCTCTTCGGCGACCTTTCGGACTTCACGTCCTGGTCGGAGGACCTCGACCCGGAGCGGGTCGGCGCGGTCACCGACCGGGTGCTCGCCGCGCTCGCGGGCGCGGTCAAGACCTTCGGCGGGCACGTCGACAAGCTCACCGGCGACGGGATCATGGCGGTCTTCGGGGCGCCGGTCGCGCACGAGGACGACGCCGAGCGCGCGGTCCGCGCCGCGCTGAGCATGCAGCGCGCGGTCCGCCGGGTGCTCGACGACGAGCGCGGCGGCGGTGCGCCGCTCGGCCTGCGCGTCGGGCTGAACACCGGCGAGGTCGTCGCGGGCATCCAGGCCTCGATCGAGTACACGGTCATCGGCGACACGGTGAACACCGCCGCCCGGCTCGCCGACGCCGCCGCGGTCGGCGCGGTCTACGCGGGTTCGCGCACGTCGGCGGGCACCCGGCACGTCGCCTCCTGGCGGCAGCTGCGCGCGTTGCGGCTCAAGGGCAAGCGGGAGCCGGTGCCGGCGTACGAGCTGCTCGGCCTGCACGACGCCCCGGGCACCCGGTCCGGCCTGGGCGACGAGGCGCCGTTCGTGGGCCGGGAGGCCGAGCTGGGCCGGGTCGCCGGCCGGCTGGCCGAGGTGATCGACTCCGGCACGCCGCGGGTCATGGTGATGACCGCCGAGGCCGGCATCGGCAAGACCCGGTTCGCGGGCGAGGTCAAGCGCCTCGCGGCCGGATACGACGTGGGCGCCGGCCGGTTCGCCGCGCACACCGGCGCCCGGGTGCTGCGGGCCCGGTGCCGGGCGTTCGGCGAGCGGCGGCGGTTCGCGCCCCTGGCCGACCTGGTCCGCAAGTCCGTCGGCCTGCCCAAGGACGTGGCCGTCACGGTCAGCCGCGCGGTGGTCGAGGAGCGGCTGCGCAAGCTGGTCACCCGGCTGACCCGCGACGGCGAGACCCCCGGCGTCGACATCGACCGGCTGCTCGCCCTCCTCGGATACGGCGAGGCGCCGGCGAATCCGGTCGGCCCCGCCGCGGTGGCGGAGTGGCAGCCGGCCGGCGGCGCGCGACCCGACGCGGAGACCGTCCCGGTGGCGGTCGCCGGCCTGCTCACCATGCTGGCCACGGAGGCGCCGCTCGTCGTCATCGTGGACGACCTGCACGACGCCACCGCCGAAACGATCGACGCGCTCGGCGGCGTGCTGTCCCGCCTCGACGGGCCGGTGGTCATGCTCCTGCTGGGGCGGCCGGAACTGGTGCGTACGGCCGGGGCCCTGACCCGCCTCGCCGACGCCGAGATCCACACGCTGCCGCCGCTGCGGGGCGCGGACGCCTCCCGGCTGCTGACGTCGTACCTGAACGGCGGGAAGCTGCCGCAGCCGGACGTGGACCGGCTGCTCGCCACCGCGCAGGGCAACCCGTTCTATCTGGCCGAGCTCGTCACCCTGCTGCTCGAGCGCGGCTCGCTGATGCCCGCGGTCGGCGCCAACGCGGCCGGCAAATGGCAGCTGGCCGGCGGCTCGATGGGCAGTCAACTGCTCTCCCGCGACCTGGCCGCGGTGCTCGCCGCCCGCATCGACGCGTTGCCCGGCGAGCCCCGGTCGGTGCTGCGGGACGCGGCGGTGGTCGGTGACACCGTGCCGACCGGGGTCGTCGAGGCCCTGCGCGAGCGGCGGTCGCCCGGCGACGCCCGGCCCGGGGCGGTGGCCGCGGTCGAGCTCGAGCGGGCGGTCGACGAGTTGCTCCAGCGCCGCATGCTGCACCGGGTCCGGGGCGGTTACGCGTTCAGCACGCCGCTCATGCGCGAGGCCGCGTACGCGGGCATCGGCAAGGCGGACCTGGCGGACCGGCACGCGTACCTGGCGCGCTGGGCGGCGCCCGAGACGGTCACGGCGCTGGGCTACGACGGCGCCTCCCGGCTGAGCCTCGGCGAGAACGAGCGGGACGCGTTCGTCGCCACCCACGCCGAATGCGCCCTGGAGCTGGCCGACGCCGTGCGGTTACGGCCCGAGGCCGCCGTGCGCGACGTCGCGTCGCTCGGCGTCGCCGCGCTCGGCCGGATGGCCCGCCGCGCGCTCGCCAACATCGAACCGGCCGCCTCCATCGGGTACGCCGAACGCGCCGCCGCCCTCGCCAAGGAGGGCCTGCCCCTCCCCGACCAGCTGGTGCACGCCCGCGCGTTGCTGCGCCTGGGCCGGGCCACCGACGCGCTGGCGTACGGCGAGAAGATCGCCAAGACCGCCGCGGACGAGCCGGTGTGCCGGGCCGAGGCGCTGCTGGTGGTGGGCCGGGCCCAGGAGGCGCTGGGCGACGTCCCCAAGGCGGTCGCCGCGTGGCAGGAGGCCCTGGAGGTGGCCACCGAGGCGGAGCTCGCCCCGGAGCGCGCCAACGCCATGCGGCGCCTCGGCATGGCGGACTTCCTGGCCGGCAAGCTGAGCCAGGCCAGCAGCAGGTTCGCGGCGGCGTACCAGGTGACGCTCGCCGCGGGGGACCGGCACGGGCAGGCCTGGGCGTTGCAGAACCTGGCCTGGGTGACCACCACCCGCGGTGACTTCGCCGGCACGGATGCGGTGCTGGGCCGCGCCGCCCGCCTCTTCGCCGAGCTGGGCGACCCGGTGGGCCGCTCCTGGCTGCGTGGCACGACGGCGTTCGCGCGGCTGCTCGCCGGCCGGCTCCAGGAGTCGCGCCGGCTGGCCCGGATCTTCCTGCCCTTCGGCGACCGGGTCGGCGAGGGCTGGGCGGTGGGCACGCTGCGGGCGGTGGAGGCGTACGCGGCGGCCGAGATGGGCGACCTGGCCGAGGCGGACGGCGAGGCGCGCCGGGCGTACCGGAAGTTCGACGAGGTCTCGGACGACTGGGGGCGCGGGCTGGCGCTGGTGGTGCGCGGGGTCATCGCCCGCGGCCTGGGCGAGCTGGACCACGCGCACGACCTGCTGACCGACGCGCTCTGCTTCGCGGACCGCACCGCGCATCCGCTGCTGCTGGGGATGGCCGGCACGCTGCGCGGCTTCGTGGCGTTGCAGCGCGACGACCGGGAGGCGGCCGAGGCCGACGCCCGCCGGGTGATGACCGCCGTGGAGCCGCACAATCCGCTCGCGCCCGCCCAGGTGGGGCCGCGGGTGCTGATGGCCGAGGCACGGCTGCGGGCCGGTGACCCCGTGACGGCCATCGCGCTGCTCGCGCCCATCGCCAGTGACAGCGGCGGATCGTTGCTCTTCTCCCGCCGGCACGCGCTGGCCTCGTACGCCTCCGCCCTGCTCGCCGACGGCCGCGTGGACGCCGCGGCGACCTGGATCCGACGCGCCCGGGAAATCCCCGCCGAGGACGTTCGCAGCGGCGTCGTGGCGGCTCTGGTGCACGCGCGGGTCAACGCCGCAGCCGGCGACATCGCGGGCGCGCGGGCCGCCGCGGACGAGGCTGTGCTGCTCGCTTACTCCACCGAGCAGGCCAGCGAACGCCTCGCGGCCGAGGAACTACGGGACGCCCTGGCACATTCCATCGTGGAGCCGCCCGAATCTGTCGCGTACGCGTCTGACGTGCCGGGATGATCCGGCTCGTGCTTCGCGTATTTTCTAAGCCGTGACGGATACCCCGCCTGGCCGCCTGCCCGTGCCCTACGTGCCAGGTATGTCCGGCTTGTCCGTCATGGCTCGCGGAGGGTACGCAACCGTGTACCGAGCGACACAGGACTCGGTCGGCCGCGAGGTCGCGATCAAGGTCGAGAACCGGACCCTGGACAATCCGCGGGACCAGGCCCGCTTCCTGCGCGAGGCGAAGGCCGCCGGGCGGATGTCCTCGCACCCGCACGTCGTCGACCTCTTCGACGTGGGCGTGACGGTCGACCAGCACCCGTACCTGATCATGGAGCTGTGCGACGGGTCGTACCTCGACCGCATGCGGGTCTCCCCGCTCGGCGCGATCGAGGCCCGCGACCTCGGCGTCAAGATCGCCGACGCGCTGGTGCACTCGCACGCCAACGGGGTCCTGCACCGCGACGTGAAGCCCGCCAACATCCTGTATTCGCACTTCAACCCGGCGGTGCTCGCCGACTTCGGGCTGGCCGTGCTGGGCGAGATGCGCGACTCGTCCGTGACGCTCGAGGTGCTGACCCCGGCGTACGCGCCGCCCGAGATGTTCTCCCACGCCGACCCCTCGGGCGCCGTCGACGTGTACGCCCTCAGCGCCACCCTGTACGCGGTCATGAACGGCCGCCCGCCCCGGTGGGACAACGACCGCAGCCCCAGCCTGATCACCCTGATGGACCTCTTCAACCAGCCGATCCCGGACCTGCCGGGCATCCCGCCCTCGCTCACCGAGGTGCTGCGGTACGGCATGGCCAACGACCCCCGCGACCGGCCCACCGCCGAGCAGCTCCGGGAGATGCTCGCCGGCCTGCACCTGTACCCGTCGAGCGGCAAGGGCGCCCGGGTCTACCACTCGTCGACGTTCGTGCCGCCGGCGCCGCGGGCGTACCCGCCGGCGCGGGACCCGCGCCCGGTGCCGCCGGTCACGCCCACCCGCGACACCTCCTCCGGCACGGACGAGACGCCGACCGTGCACACCGAGAACCCGAAACGCGGCAAGCGCCGGTGGCTGTTCGGCGGCTTCGGCGTGTTCCTCATGCTCGCCACCGCGGTCGGCGGCGCGATGCTCGCCTCCTCGCAGGGGCCGGCGGTCCGCTCGCTGGCGTCCCGGCTCGCCGCGCCGGCCACGTCGACGCTTCCGGCGGCGATGGCCCACCTGCCCGGCTGCCGCACCGGCCGGGCGCACTGCCCCGGCGAGCTCGAGTGCTACACGCTGCGGCCGGGCAGCGGCCCGATCGCCCACGAGGTGACCTGCGCCAAGCGGCACAGCTGGGAGGTCTTCGCGGTGGGCTCGCTGCCCGCCGGCACGGACCCCCGGGACCGCGACGCCGTCACCACCGACCCGGGTGTGCTGCGGGTGTGCAGCAGGCAGATGTTCCGGCGCACCACCACGCGCACCGACGGCAGGCAGTGGGCGCTGTCCGTGCTGCCGCCGTCCGCGGGCGACCGGACCTTCCGCTGCCTGGCCGGGCAGGGCACGGACCGGCTGCACGGGCCGGTGCTGGCCCGCGGCTGAACCGGACCGGTCGCGGACCGGCCCGGGGCCGCGGCGGGCCGCGTGGGTTACTCCGGGTCGAGCACGGCGAGGAGTTCGCCGGTGTCGACCTCCGCGCCCGGGTGTACCGGCAGGGAGGCGACCACGCCCGCCGACGGTGCGTGCACCGGGTGCTCCAGCTTCATCGCCTCCAGGGTCAGCAGGAGCTCACCCGCCCGCACCCGCTGGCCGGGCACGACCAGCACGCGGCGTACCGCGCCGGGCAGCGGGGCGATCAGCGAGCCCTCGGTCGCCTCCGGGGCCGGCAGGGGGAAGCGGGACAGCTCGCGCAGGGCGACCGAGCCCTCGGGGCTGTCCACGTACGACACGTCGCCGACCCGGTGCACCTTGAGGCTCAGCCGGATGCCGTTGACGTCCAGGTCGACCCGGGAACCGTCGGCGAGCACGACGACCGTCGGCGGGTGGTCGTCGAGGGTCGGCGCCTGACCGAGGCCCGCGAGATCCAGCTCCTCGGGGTCGATCGCGCGCACCCACCAGCCGGCCAGCTCGCCGTGCCGGTTCATCCGGTAGCCGACCTCCACCGGGCCCGCCGGGCCGTCGTACACGGCCGTCTGCGAGCCGGACGGCACGTTGCGCCAGCCCGAGGGGAGGGACCGCAGCACGGGCGCGCTCGAACGACGGGCGGCGGCACCGGCCAGGGCGGCGGCGAGGCAGGAGATGCGTACGGCGTCCACCGAGGACAGCAGCGGCGCGAACACCTCCGGGTGCCGGTCCAGGAAGCCGGTGTCGACGTCGCCGGCCCGGAAGGCGCCGTGCCGCAGGACCCGGACGAGCAGGTCGCGGTTGGCGACGACCCCGTGCAGTTCCGTACGGGTGAGCGCCGACGCCAGCATCCGCGCGGCCTCCTGCCGGGTGGGCGCCCAGGCGACGAGCTTCGCGAGCATGGTGTCGTGCTCGCCGCCGACCACCGACCCGTCCACCACGCCGGCGTCCAGGCGCAGGCCGGGCTGGGGCAGCGGACGGAAGGAGCCGGCCACGTCCGGGACCTTGAAGCGGTGCAGGGTGCCGGCGGCCGGCAGCCACGCGTACGCGGGATCCTCCGCGCAGATCCGCACCTCGATGGCGTGCCCGCGGATGGGCGGCGGCCCCGGCATCGGCAGGCTGCCACCCTCGGCGACCAGCAGCTGGAGGCGGACGAGGTCGTAGCCGGAGACGCATTCGGTGACGGCGTGCTCGACCTGGAGGCTGGGAGTCAGCTCGAGGAACCAGAAGGTGCCGTCCTCCTCCAGCAGGAACTCGACGGCGCCGGCGCCCACGTACCCGATGGCCCGGACCGCGATGATCGCCGCCCGGCAGAGCTGCTCGCGCAGCGCGGGGTCGACCGCCGGTGACGGCGTCTCCTCGATGATCTTCTGGTAGCGCCGCTGGACCGAGCACTCCCGCTCGCCGAACGGCACGACGGCGCCGTGCACGTCCGCCATGATCGGCACCTCGATGTGCCGCACGTTCTCCAGGTACGGCTCGCAGAACACCGTCCCGCCGGTCTCCTGCCGGGTGGACGCGACCGCCTCGGCGAGGGTGACCGGGTCGCGGACCACCCGCATGCCCGCGCCGCCGTTGCCGCTGTCCGGCTTGATCAGCACCGGGAAGTCGTCGACCTTCTCCGGGTCGGTGAGCGTCGGCAGCACCGGCACGCCGGCCTCCGCGACGATGCCCTTCGCCTCGATCTTGCTGTGCAGCGTGCCGAGCGTCTTGGCCGGCGCACCCACCCAGATCATCCCGGCGCCGGCCACCTCGGCGGCGAACTCGGGGTCCTCGGAGAGCACCCCGTTGCCCGGGTGGATGGCGTTGGCGCCGGCCCGCTTCGCCGCCGCGATGATGAGGTCGCCACGCAGGTACGTCGACGAGGGGGTGCCGCCGGTGAGGCGTACCGCGTAGTCCGCCTCCGTCACGTGCGGCGCGTCGGAGTCGGCATCGGAGTAGACGGCGACCGTCTCGATGCCGACCAGGCGGCAGGTGGCGAAGACCCGGCGGGCGATCTCCCCACGGTCGGCCACCAGAAGACGTCGGATCACTGCTCTGCTCTACCTTTCCAGGGCTGTGAGGCCGTCGGGGCCTCTGAAGGGTTCGAGGCCGTCAGGGGCGGAAGACGCCCACGTGCTCGGCGCCCTCGACGACGGCGCTGTGCACCGCGGACAGGCAGAGGCCGAGCACCGTACGGGTGTCCCGGGGGTCGATCACGCCGTCGTCGGGCAGCTTCCCGGGCGACACCTCGGCGGGCCGCTCGACCGGCCAGCTGAACAGGAACCGCGGCTCGTACGCGCGCCCGTAGATGCCCCCGGCCTCTTCCGCCGGGGTGGCGCCGATCATGAGCGTCAGGTGCGGGACGGTCGACTTGGCGACGGCGTGCACCAGCGGCGCGCCGTGCCGTACGTCCGCCGCCTCGTGCTGCTCGGCCGCGGGCGCGCCGGTGTACTGCACGAACAGCAGCGAGGTGGCGGTCGCGTTGGCGAGCTGGATGAAGTGCACGGCCTTCTGCGTCTCGGCCGGGGAGAACGCGCTGCCCAGGTTGGCGACGACCCCGATGGGATAGCCGTGCAGCTCGCCCCAGCCCGTCACCAGCCCGGTGCCGGTGGCCGGCTTGAACTCGTCGAAGTCGCTGCCGTCGAGGATGCGGGCCAGCACCTCGCGCGGGTCGAAGCCCGAGCCCGGGTCCGTGCCGGCCATGGTGAGCAGGTCCTCGGCGTCGTACTTGGGCGGCGCCGGGGGGAACGAGCGGGGCTCGGGGCCGCGCTTGCGCCAGTTGAAGCGGCGTACGCACTGCCGGGCCAGGCGCAGCCCGTCCCGCTCGTCCTCGGCCAGCTGATCGGCCGGGCCGGTGACCCCGGCGGGAACCGTGGGCGCGCTGCGGACCTCGGACGCGGGGCGGCCGTTGGCCACCGAGGCGCGTACCGGCTGGGGGTGGATGGTCAGCATCTTGGCGTGCCCGCGGACCATGATCGTGTAGTCGGAGAGCGCCGGCAGGTAGGCCGCGTCACCGGTCGTGGCACCGAAGACCACGCACACGGTGGGCACCCGGTCGGCGGTGAGCTGGCTGAGGTCCCGGGCGATCGCCCCGCCCGGCGGCGGCCCGGCCGGCGCCGCGGCCCCGGTGGACTCGACCAGGTTCACCAGCGGCAGCCGGTTCACCGAGGCGATCCGCGCGGCCCGCCGGATCTTCTCCACCGTGTACGGGTTGACCGCGCCGCCCTCGACCGTCGGATCGTTCGCGATGACCACGCACTCGACGCCCTCGACGACCCCGATCCCGGTGACGACGCTCGCGCCCACCGGGAACTCCGAGCCCCACGCCGCCACCGGCGACAGCTCCAGGAACGGGCTGTCCTGATCCAGCAGCATCTCCACCCGCTCGCGGGGCAGCAGCTTGCCGCGCGCGTGGTGCCGGGTCACCCATTTCTCGCCGCCGCCGGCCCGAGCCGCCTCCAGCGCCGCCTCGAGCTCGGCGAGCCGCTCGAGCATCGCGCTGCGGCTGGCCAGGTAGGCGGGGCTGCGCGGGTCGATAGCGGTGTCCAGCACCGTCACGTCGTCACCCCGCTGCGCCGTACGCCCGCCACCTCGTTCAAAGCCGCGCCCTCTCGACCGTCGTAGTGCCTCTCGACCACCTCCGTAACGAGCGGCTGACCGGATGCGACACGGATCTTGCCGGGCGGGCTTCGTACCCCGGACAGGTGGGGGAATCGGACAGCGCGGGACGTTTCGCCCGAGAGCGCGTACGCGAAAGGGGTCGCCCATCAGGACGACCCCTTGACGCTGCCGGAACGGGTGGTTCAGACGCGGGCGCGCCGGGCCAGCCGCTCCGGGTCGAGAATGATGACGCTCTTGCCGTCGAGTCGCAGCCACGCCCGCGAGGCGAAGTCGGCGAGAGCCTTGTTGACCGTCTCGCGGGAGGCGCCGACGAGCTGCGCCAGCTCCTCCTGGGTCAGGTCGTGCGTCACCCGCAGCACGCCGCCGTCCCGCGTGCCGAAGCGGCCCGCCATCTGCAGCAGGTTCTTCGCCACCCGGCCGGGCACGTCCGTGAAGATCAGGTCGGCCAGCGCGTCGTTCGTCCGGCGCAGCCTGCGGGCCAGCACGCGGAGCAACTGCTCGGCTATCTCCGGCCGGTTGTTGAGCCACGGGCGCAGGGACGACTTCTTGAGCCGGGCCAGCCGGGTGTCGGTCACCGCGGTGGCCGTGGCCGTACGCGGTCCCGGGTCGAACAGCGACAGCTCACCGAGCATGTCCGACGGACCCATGATCGAGACAAGGTTCTGCCGGCCGTCCGCGGCGCGGCGGCCGAGCTTGATCTTCCCGGAGAGAACGATGTAAAGGCTGTCGCCCGCCTCGCCCTCATTGAAGACGATGTCGCCCTTGCGGAACTCGATCGTCTCCATCTCCTTGGCGAGCGCCTCGGCAGCCTCCGGGTCAACGCCCTGGAAGATCCCGCTGCGAGCCAGTACCTCATCCATCGCTGTACCTCCGACTACGCGCTTCGCCGCGCACGATCAGTCTAGGCGTACGGGGGCGGTAAACGGGCGGCCACCCCTCGATCCAGATCTCGCAGCGTAACCACCGCCGCCACGAAGGCCGGAAAGACCGTCGCTCTCGGTGAGCGGTGGTCGGCCGTTCGACCGTCGTCACGGCTTGCCGCCCGACGGTATCGTCCCGATCGATGAATGCCCAGCCCTCGCCGCCCCGAAGGGGCCTCTTCGGCCGCCCCGTCCTGACCGCGACGATCGTCCTCGCCGCGCTGGCCGGCGCCGGCCTCGGCGGCATCGCCCTCGCCGACCGCGGCGACCGGCGGACCACCGCGACGTGGCAGCCCGCGCCCTCCGCCCGGCCCACGTCCGCGACGCGGCCCTCGTCCGCCGCGACCCGGCCCTCGTCCGCCGCGCCCCAGGGCGAGACGCCCGGCACCATCACCCTGTCGGCGACCGGCGACATCATCATGGGCGGCGCGCCGGACAGGCTGCCCGCGGGCGGCGGGAAGGGCTTCTTCGACCAGGTCCGGGCCGGCCTCAAGTCCGACCTGGTCATGGGCAACCTCGAGCAGACGCTCACCGGCGACACCGGGACGTCCAAGTGCGGCACGCCGCCGAGGCCGCGGTGCTTCGCCTTCCGGGCGCCGCCGGCGTACGCGCAGCACCTCGTCGACGCCGGCTTCGAGCTGCTCAACACGGCCAACAACCACTCCAACGACTTCGGGCCGCAGGGCTACAAGAACACCGTCCGCGCCCTGGAGGACGCCGGGCTCGAGCACACCGGCGCCAAGGGCGAGATCACGGTGGTCGAGGTCAAGGGCGTGCGGGTCGCGGTCCTGGGCTTCTCCCCGTACGCGGGAGCGAACAACCTGAACGACCTCGACGCCGCCCGCGAGATCGTCGAGGAGGCGGCCGGGCGGGCGGACGTCGTGGTGGTCCAGGTGCACATGGGCGCCGAGGGAGCCGACGAGGGGCACGTCAAGCCCGGCAGCGAGCTGTTCTACGAGGAGAACCGGGGCGACCCGATGAAGTTCTCCCGCACCGTCATCGACGCGGGCGCCGACGTGGTCGTCGGGCACGGGCCGCACGTGCTGCGGGGCATGGAGTTCTACAAGGGCCGGCTCATCGCGTACAGCCTGGGGAACTTCGCGGGCGGTGGCCGTACGCTCGGCCGCGCCGGGGTCCTGGGGTACGGCGGCATCCTGCACGTGACCCTCACCAGGGAGGGCAAGTTCGCCGGCGGGAAGCTGCTCTCCACGGCGATGAACTCGGCGGGCAAGCCCACCCGGGACAGCGCGCAGGAGCGGGGCCGGGCCCGCGTACGCGAGCTGTCGGCCGCCGACTTCGGTCCCACCGCGGCGAAGATCGGTAAGGACGGCTCGATCTCCGCTCCCGCCTGATCGTCCCGGATGTGCCTTTTTGTGGGCTTTCCTTGCCTTCCCGCGGGAGAGGAATGTCGGAGGCGCGACGTACTCTTGCTCGCGTGAGTCGTCCCCTCGTCGCCGCATCCTCCGGTGCGGCCGTGCTCGTCCGGTCGGCCAAGCGATTCGCCGGGGAGACCCCCATCGGGCGCAAACGCCGGGCCCGCAAGATGGCCAAGGTCCTCGCCGAGACCCACCCCGACGCGCACTGCGAGCTCGACTTCGAGACGCCGCTGCAGCTCGCGGTGGCGACCATCCTCTCCGCGCAGTGCACGGACAAGAAGGTGAACGAGGTCACGCCGACGGTCTTCGCGCGCTACCGGACGGCGGCCGACTACGCGGCGGCGGACCGGGCCCAGCTCGAGGAGATCCTGCGGCCGACCGGGTTCTTCCGGGCCAAGACGGATTCCCTCATCAAGCTCGGCCAGGCCCTCCTCGAGCGGCACGACGGCGAGCTGCCCGGCACCCTCGACCAGCTCGTCGCGCTGCCCGGCATCGGCCGCAAGACCGCCAACGTCATCCTCGGCAACGCCTTCGACGTCCCCGGCATCACCGTCGACACCCACTTCCGCCGCCTGGTCAACCGCTTCGGCTGGGTGCAGGAGGAGGACCCGGTCAAGATCGAGTTCCTGGTCGCCGACCTCATCGAGAAGCGCGACTGGACCATGCTGTCGCACCGCGTCATCTTCCACGGCCGGCGCGTCTGCCACGCCCGCAAACCGGCGTGCGGCGCCTGCGCCCTGGCGACGATGTGCCCGTCGTACGGCACCGGCCCCACCGAGGCGGCCCCGGCGGCCAAACTGCTCAAGGGCCCGCGCGCCCGCGAACTGGCGGCGCAGGCGGGCATCGACCCCGGCCTCGTCCCGGCGGCGGCGGTCGTGGCACCGGAGGCCCCGTGAGCCGTGACCCCGCGGGCACGGCCCCGGCCGGACCGGCGCTGGCGAGGTGGCTGACGCCGCCGCTGGTGCTGCTCCTGGCCGCGTGCACGGCCACCGAGGTCACTCCGCACTCCACCGAGGCGGCGTCCCCGTTCGCCGGCTGCGCGGCGCTGACGGCCCCGCCGTCCGCTGCCCCGCCCTCTGCCGCGGCGCCGCCCTCTGCCGCCCCGCCGTCCGTCGCCCCGCCGCCCGTCGCCCCGTCCTCTGCCGCCTCGGGGTCGCTGTCCGCGGTCTCCCCGGCCGCGGCCGTCGCGCCGGATCTGCCGGATGTTTCCCTGCCGTGCTTCACCGGGGGCGCGGCGGTCCGGCTCACCGACCTGCGCGGACCCGCCGTCATCAACCTCTGGGGCTCCTGGTGCCCGCCCTGCCGGGAAGAGCTTCCCCTCATGCAGCAGCTCGCCGACGCCACCGCCGGCAAGCTGCACGTCGTCGGCGTCGACACCCGTGACGACCGGGAGGCGGGCGCCTCGTTCGCCGCCGACCAGGGCGTCACCATGCCGACGCTCTTCGACCCCGGGCAGAAGCTGCTGGCCGCCGTCGGCCGGGTCAACCTGCCCGTCACGGTGTTCCTCGACGCGGCCGGGAAGAGGTTCGTCTACAACGGCAAGGCGCTCGACAAGCCGGCGCTCGGCGCGCTCGTGCGTACCCACACCGGCGTGACGGTGACCGGATGACGGCCCGGCCGGAAGGGCTGCCCGGATGGTGGGAGCCGCTGCTGACGCGGGTGGGCTCCGCGCGTACCGAAGACTTCACCACCATCACGCCGCCGGCCGGCGGCGGGCGACCCAGCGCCGTGCTCGTGCTGCTCGGGGAGGACCGGCCCGGCGAGCCCGACCTGCTCATCCTCCAGCGGGCCGCCACGATGCGGAACCACGCCGGGCAGCCGGCGTTCCCGGGCGGCGCCGCCGACCCCGGCGACCGCGATCCGGCCGCGACGGCGTTGCGGGAGGCCAACGAGGAGGTCGGCCTCGACCCGGCCACGGCGACCGTCCTCACCACCCTCCCGGAGCTGTACATCCCGGTCAGCCGGTTCGTGGTCACGCCGGTGCTGGCCTGGTGGCACGCCCCGCACCCGGTGCACCCGAGACAGCCCGCCGAGGTCGCCCACGTCGCCCGGCTGCCCGTCACCGAGCTGGTCGACCCCGAGAACCGGATGCGGGTACGGCACCCGAGCGGCTGGGTCTCACCCGCCTTCCAGGTGCGCGGGATGCTGGTCTGGGGCTTCACCGCCGGCGTGATCTCCGTGCTGCTCGACATGGCCGGATGGAGCCGCCCCTGGCGCCCGGGTCCCATTATGGAATTGCCGGACCCCGCACCACTGCCCCACGGTTCCGTCCCGGTGGCCGACGCCTCGGCCGCCGCCGCCTCCGACGAGGTGGTGTCGTGACCGTCACTTCTACCTTGAGCGAGTGCATGTGGTCGATGGAATCCTGATCCTGCTCATGCTGGTCTTCGCGATCAGCGGCTACCGGCAGGGTTTCGTCATCGGCGCGCTGTCCTTCGGCGGGTTCTTCAGCGGCGTGCTGATCGGCCTCCAGATCGGCCCGCTGATCGCCAACCAGTTCGCCGGCGGCACGGTGCGGCTGGTGGTGTCGCTCGTGACCATCTTCGCGCTGGCGGTGCTCGGGCAGACCCTGGCCGGCTGGCTCGGCACGAAGCTGCGGCGCGCCATCGAGAGCCGCCCGCTGCAACGCCTCGACGACGCCGGTGGGGCGCTGGTGTCGCTGGTCGCCGTGCTGCTGGTGGCGTGGCTCATCGCCGTACCGCTGGGGTCGACGCCGTTCCCGGAGCTCAACCGGCAGGTCCGCAGCAGCGCGGTGCTCAACGGCATCAACCAGCTCATGCCGGACCAGGCGCAGGCGCTGTCGGCGGGCCTGCGCGAGTCCCTCAACACCAACGGCTTCCCGGACGTCTTCGGCGGCCTGACCCGCACCAACGCGCGCGAGGTGGCGGCGCCGGACCCGGCCCTGGCGAAGAGCCAGGTGGTGATCAACTCCCGCAGATCGGTCATCAAAGTCCTGGGTACGGCCCCGAGCTGCTCCCGCCGCATCGAGGGCTCCGGATTCGTGTACGCGAACGAGCGCGTCATGACCAACGCCCACGTGGTGGCGGGCACCCGCAACGTGCAGGTGGAGACCCAGAACGACCGCCTCGACGGCAAAGTGGTGGTGTACGACCCGCAGCGCGACCTCGCGGTGATCTACGTCCCGGGCCTGCGCGCGCCGGTGATGCCGTTCGTCCGCAGGCCGGCGGGCACCGGCGCCAACGCGATCGTGCTGGGCTTCCCGCTCGACGGCCCGTACAACGCCCAGGGCGCCCGGGTCCGCGAGGTCAGCAACATCACCGGCCCGGACATCTACGACTCGGGCAACGTGACGCGCGAGATCTACACCATCCGCGCCCTGGTCCAGAGCGGCAACTCGGGCGGCCCGCTGATCGCACCCAACGGAGCCGTCCTCGGCGTGATCTTCGCGGCGGCGGCGGACGACCGGAACGTCGGCTTCGCCCTGACGGCGGCGGAGGCCTCGGGCACGGCCCGCCTGGGCGTCGGCCGCACCCGAGGCGTCCGCACCGGCGACTGCGCCTGAGCGGTCCGGCGGGTCGTCCACTTCGGGCGGTGCGTCCGGCGGCCCTCGACACCCTGGTCGGCGGCGCGGCGGATCCGTGGCCGGTCGCCGGTCCCCTCGCCGAGCAGCAGGCCGTGGGGTCCGCGAACCGGTGCCGAGCGGCCGGACCGCTTACCCGGTCGGCGCACCGCCTTGCCGTGGCCAGGTAGCGGATCGACGTCGGTCGGCGCGTCGCTGAGCCGTGCTTGGCGAGCTGATCGGGCTCGTTCGGGGTACGGCTGATCGACGACTTCCGACGCTTCGGCGGGGCCTCGGGGGTGACGGCGGTCTTCGGGGTGGTCAGGTGACGGAGGCGAAGCGGCGGATCGTGAAGGCTGCTACCAGGGCCGAGACCAGGAACAGGGCGCCCGCCGCCCACCAGTCGTGAGACTTCTCGGCCGCGCCGGCGTCGCCCGCGGAGATGGCCGTGCCCGCGTTGGAGCCCGGCGCCTGGGCGCCCGGGGGGCGGTGGCCCTCGTTGTCCGGGGCGGACTGGGCCTGGCCTGAGGCAGGGGCGCTGCCGAAGCGGGCGACGCCCGGGGACGCCGTCGTGTCCAGCGGGTTGCGGATCACCGTGGGGATCTCCGCGGTCAGGGCCGCCGCCGGATCGACCAGGCCGAAGCCGTACTCGCTGTCGCGGCCCTGGGGACCGCGGTCCTTGGCGGTCTTGATGATCCGGTTGACCACTTCGCCGGCCGACATGGTGCGCCAGCGGGAGCGGATCAGCGCCGCCGTGCCCGCCACCATGGGGGCCGCGAAGCTCGTGCCCTGCACCTGCCAGTAGCCGTCCAGGCGGGAGCCGTCGGGGCGGGCGCCGACCAGCTCGGTCGCCGGGGCGGTCACCACCGTCTCCTTGCCCGTGATCGAGCCCGACCAGAGCACGTCGCCGTTCTTCTGCATGCCGGCGACCGCGATCACGCCCGGCTCGCGGGCCGGATACCAGACGCCGGACGAGGTGGAGGTGCTCACGTTGCCGGTGCAGGCGACGACGACCACGTCCCGGGCGAACGCGTAGTCGAGGGCGGCGGCGAGGGCGGGGCTGCTGCCGTTGCCGCCGAGCGACAGGTTGATGACGCGGGCGCCGTTGTCGACCGCCCAGCGGACGCCGCGGGCGACGATCATCGCGTCGTCGTAGCGGTTCTCGCGGTCGAGGACGCGGACCGGGAGGATCTTCGCCTTGGGCGCGATGCCGACGACGCCGGAGTTGTCGTCGCCCCGGCCAGCGATGAGGGCGGCGACCGTGGTGCCGTGGCCGACCAGGTCGGTGTCGCCGTCGCCCTGCGGGTCGACCAGGTCGAGGCCCTTGAGCACCTGGCCCTGGAGGTCGACGTGGTCGGCCTCGACGCCGGAGTCGATGACGGCGACGGTGACACCCTCGCCGGAGGAGTACGTCCACGCGCCGGCGACGTTCAGGGTCTTGAGGTGCCACTGCTCGGCCCGCACCGAGTCGCCGAGCAGCGGTTCGGGCGCCGCGACGGGTCCGGAAACGGGCCGGGCGACGGGTCCGGAGAAGGATCCGGCGGCAGCGCCCCCGTCAGCAGTAGCGGGGGCGGCGGAGGAGAAGGCCCCGGCGCGGAAGGAAAGAGCGCCGGAAGAAGTCGCGGCGCGGGGAGAAGCGGCGCCGGGAGAAGCGGCACCGGAAGAAGCGGCGCCGGGAGAGGTCGCGGCGCGGGAGGAAAGAGCGGAAGACGTTGCGGTGGTGAGCGGGTCGGCAGTGGGCGGGCCGGCCGGGGCGAGACCCGGGGCGGCCGTCAGGCCGGAAGCCAGGCAGGCCGCGGCGACCCGGACGGCGACGTTTCTCACCAAAGGGCACCGCCGCGGACCGGATACGGCGCGGGGACGTCGCGCCGGGGTCGGCGGGACGCGTGCGGTGCTTCGCTCACAGCGCTCACTGGACGGCGGGCCATTCTGATGATGGACGGTCGATGGTGGGAGATTACTCCGAATCCGTGCGTAGTTGCGGGAGTCTGTCGATGTGGATCGCACCCCTGGTGCGTCCGGGCAGGTGGCGGCTCAGAATGGGGGGAGATGTGACAGTTGGATCAGGCGGACGCCCTCACGGCGCGTCACCAGGCGCCCGCGGCCCGCTGGCATGAGCGTGGGGCGGACCGGTCCGATGAGCGCTCCCTCGTCCGGCGGGCCGGTCATCACGAGCCCCGGTGAGGACAGCTCGCGCAGCCGCTGGATCACCGGGTCGTACATGGCCCGGCTGGCGCCACCGGCCCGGCGGGTGACGATCAGGTGCAGGCCCACGTCGCGGGCCTGGGGGAGGTACTCCATGATCGGCTGGAGCGGGTTCGTCGGCCCGGAGGCGATCAGGTCGTAGTCGTCGACCAGGACGAACAGCTCCGGCCCGTTCCACCAGGACCGTTCGCGCAGCTGTTGCGCCGTCACGTCGGGGCCGGGCAGGCGGCGTTCCATGTAGCCGGCCACCGACTCCATCAGCTCGAGCGTCTTCTGCGCCTGGATGCCGTACCCGATGCGGTGGTCGCTCTCCGGCAGATCCATCAGGCTGCGCCGGTAGTCGACCAGGATGATCCGGGCCTCGGTCGGCTCGAACCGCCGGGTGATGGTGGTCGCCAGGGCGCGCAGGAACGACGACTTGCCGCATTCCGCGTCGCCGAAGAGCAGGAAGTGCGGGTCGCTCGCGAAGTCGATCTCGACCGGCTGCAGGTCGGACTCCGCGATGCCGATGGGCAGGCGCAGGCCGGTCGAGCGGTCGAGGTCGATGTCCGCGTACGGCAGGGAGGGCGGCAGCAGGCGCACGCGCGGCGCGACGGGCCCGGGCCACGCGGCGGCGATCATCTTCACCAGCTCGGCCGACGCGGCGTTGGTCAGCTCCGGCCGTACGGTGAGGAAGTGCAGGGCCTTGTTCTTGTCGGTCGGGTGCTCGACGAGGCCACGGCCGGGCTTCTCCGGCACGTTGATCGCCTGCCGCCGGTTGACCGAGGAGTCGGTGGGGTCGCCGAGGCGAAGCTCCACCTTGGAGCCGAAGAGGTCGCGGATCGCCGGCCGGTAGTCCATCCAGCGGGGCGCGCTGGTCACCACGTGGATGCCGTACGAGAGGCCCCGGGTCGCGATGTCCGTGATCACGCCCTCGAGCTCGTCGTAGTCGTTGCGCAGCGTGGTCCAGCCGTCGACCACGAGGAACACGTCGCCGAACGGGTCCGCCTCCGCGCCCGTGCCGATCCCGGCGTTGGCGGCCCGGCGGCGCCGGTACGACGCCATGGAGTCGACCCCCAGCTCGCCGAAGCGCCGCTCCCGCTCGGTGAGCAGGGTGGACACCTCGCCGACCGTGCGCCGTACGCCGACCGAGTCGAGCCGCCCGTAGACGCCGCCGACGTGCGGCAGGTCGCGGAGCGTGCCGAGCCCGCCGCCGCCGAAGTCGAGGCAGTAGATCTGCACCTCGGCGGGGGTGTGGGTGAGCGCCAGCCCGCAGATCAGCGAGCGCAGCACGGTGGACTTGCCGGACTGGGCGCCGCCGACCACGGCCACGTGCCCGGCGCCGCCGCCGAGCTGGAGCCACATCACGTCGCGCAGCTGCTCGCGCGGCTTGTCGATGAGGGCGATCGGCACCTGGAGCGAGCCGTGCAGCTCGGGGTTGGCGAACGCCAGGCCGCGCGCCGGGTCGCTGGTGACCGGGCCGAGCAGCTCGTCGAGGGTCGCGGACGTGTGCAGCGGCGGCAGCCAGACCTGGTGGGCGGGCGGCCCCTGGCCGTTGAGCCGGTCCACCATCACGTCGAGCAGGCTCTCGCCGGCCGGCACCTCCTCCGGCTTCGGCTCGGCCGCCTTCACCGGCTTCGGCGCCGCGACGTAGTGGGTGGAGTAGGCCAGCACCTGCGGTGCGACGCCGTCGCGGGTCGTGCCGGGACCGCGGCTGCCGGCCTTGCGGAAGACCCCGGACACGTACGCGGCCTTGAACCGGACCAGCGGCTCGGTGCCGAACTTGAGGTAGCCGTGGCCGGGTGAGCGGGGCAGCTCGTACGCGTCCGGCACGCCCAGCACGGCCCGTGACTCGAGCGCGGAGAACGTCCGCAGACCGATCCGGTACGACAGGTGGGTGTCGAGCCCGCGCAGCCGCCCCTCCTCCAGCCGCTGGCTGGCCAGGAGCAGGTGGACGCCGAGCGACCGCCCCAACCGTCCGATCTGCACGAACAGGTCGATGAAGTCCGGTTTCGCCGACAGCAGCTCGGAGAACTCGTCGCAGATCACCAGCAGCGACGGCAGCGGCGGCAGGGCGGCACCGCCGGCCCGGGCCTTCTCGTAGTCCCGCAGGCTGGCGTAGTTGCCGGCCTTGCGCAGCAGCTCCTGGCGGCGGATCAGCTCGCCGTCGATGGCGTCCACCATGCGGTCGACCAGGGGAAGCTCGTCGGCGAGGTTGGTGATGACCGCGGCGGTGTGCGGCAGCCGATCGAGCGAGGAGAACGTCGCGCCGCCCTTGAAGTCGACGAGGACGAAGTTGAGCGTCTCCGAGGAGTGGGTGGCGGCGAGCGCGAGCACCAGCGTGCGCAGCAGCTCCGACTTGCCGGAGCCGGTGGCGCCGATCAGCAGGCCGTGCGGGCCCATGCCGTCCTGCGCCGACTCCTTGAGGTCCAGCTCGATGGCCGAGCCGTCGGCACCGAGCCCGATCGGCACCCGGAGCTTGTCCCGGTTGGGCCGGGGCAGCCAGGCCTGGGCGACGCTGAACGACTCGGGGTCGCCGAGGTTGAGCAGCTCGGCGAGGCCCATCTCGTTGGCCAGCGGCGTGTCCGCGGACTTCGACATCGCGGCCAGCCGCAGCGGCGCGAGGCGCCGCGCGACCGCCTCGGCCTCCTCCTCGCTGAGCTTGTCGGGGGTGCCCACCTCGGCGGCGTGATCCATCGCGTACGTGTGCAGCTCCCGCCGCCCGGCGTTGCCCCGGACCTCCAGCACCAGCAGCGACCGGTCGAGCAGGCGCGGCGGCACCTCGTCGAGGTCGAGCACCGTGACCCCGTCGATGCCGTCGTCGAGCTGGGTGGCGCCCTTGAGGTCGGCGCCGTCGAGCACGATGACGACGTGCGGGCCGCTGGTGCTGACGCCCGCCGGGTTGAACCGGGGCCGGTTGCCGATCACGTCCTCGAGTAGCTTCTCCAGGTCGGGGCCGGCGCTGGCGACGAGGCGCACCTGGCCGAGGCGGTCGGTGCGGGACGGGTGCAGGTTGTGCGGCAGCCACTTGACCCATTCCCACATCGCGCGGCGTTCCGGGCCCGCGCAGACGGCGATGATCAGGTCGTCCGGCGCGTGGAACACGGCGAGCTGGGTGAGCACGGCGCGGGTCAGCGCGCGGGCGTCGGCCTCGGCGTTCAGGCCGGTGCCGCGCAGGAAGACCCGGGCGAAGCCGCGCAGCGACACCGCGACGGGCAGGTCGGGGACCACCGAGTACGCGTCCAGGAACCGCCGGAGCGCGCCCGCGGTCATCGGCTCGAGGTCCTCCAGGGGCCGGGTGACCGGCGGGATCAGCGGCGTGGCCAGCGTCTGCGGGCCGACCGCGAGCCGGACCACGCCGAAGTCCGGGTCGGCGGAGCGGCGCTCCCAGACCCGGTGGCTGCCGGCGGTCGACCACAGCTGGGCCGGGTCGGGGTGCCGGTAGTAGAGGCCGACCCGCTGGCGGGTGGCGGTGTCCCGGACCCGGCGGCGCAGGCCGGCGAGGTGGCGCAGGTATTCGCGGCGGGCGGCCATCATCTCGGCCTTCTTCGGCGAGCCGCTGCCGCCGAAGGAGGTGGCGAGCATGGCGAGCGACGAGACGCCGAACAGGCCACCGATCACATAGGACATCGGGCCGCCGCTGCCGCGGCCCATCATCATGGCCATGGCGACCGATCCGCCGAGCATGGGCAGCACCATGAACGCCTGCTGCCAGCGGCCCCCGACCGCCTGCGGGATCTCGGGCGGCGGATCGACGGCGAGCTCGCCGGTCGGGATCTCGGGTGCCGGGCGCCGCGCAGCCCGCTTGATCACCACCGTGCTCATACCGAATGTGTCCCTTTCCTCCGCGTTGCCCGGCCCCTGACCAGAAAGTCCACTGAGACCGATGCGGCTGCCCCGTCCGCGGCGGCCGTCACCGGTCACCGCGCAGGGCTCAGGATAGGTAAAGTCCCTCCCGTTCCGCAGCCTCCCGTCCGACCGCCCCGCCCTCCACCCTAAGGTCGGCCGAAGGCTTACCACCGTCGATGGGAAATATGGCATGAGCGTGGGGTTGGCCAGGGTCACGATCAGCGCGCCGTCGCGCCGCGTCGATGTGGCGCTGCCCGAGCACGTTCCGCTCGCCGAGCTCCTGCCCGAGGTGCTGCGCCACGCGGGCGAGGGGCTGGCCGACGACGGCGAGAAGCACGGCGGCTGGGTGCTGCGGCGTACGGACGGGGTGGCGCTCGCCACCGCGCAGGGCCTCTTCCCGCAGGGCATCCGCGACGGTGAGGTGCTGCACCTCGTCCCGGCGCGCGACGACTGGCCCGAGCTCGAGTACGACGACGTCGTCGAGGCGATCGCGGAGGGCGCCCGGCGCCGCGGGACGATCTGGTCCGCGGCCTCGACGCGGACGGCCACCCTCACGGCCGCCGCGGTGCTGCTCTCGCTCGGCCTGCTCGCCGTGCTCAGGGCCGGGCCGGGGTGGGGCGGCGCGGCCTTCGTGGGCCTCGGGGTGGGACTGCTGCTCTCGCTCTGCGGGATCGCCGCTTCCCGGGCGTACGGCGACGCGCGCGCGGGTGCCGCCCTCGGCGGGCTGGCGCTGCCGTACGCGTTCGCCGGCGGTGCCGTCCTGGTCAGCCAGGGCACGGCCGACCGCGCCGGGGTCTTCCCGCTGCTCCCGTGGCTCGGCGGCCCGGAGCTGCTCGCCGGCTCGGTGGCGTTGCTGCTGGTCGCGGCGCTCGGCGGGGTCGGCGTGGCATCGTCGCTGCGGGTGTTCGCCGCGGGGGTCACGGCCGGCCTGCTCGGCGCCGTCACCGCCCTGGTCGGCTTCCTCACCTCGGCGGCCGGCGCGGCGGCGGTCCTGATGTCGATGCTCGTGTGCGGCATCGGCGTGATCCCGCTGCTGGCGATCCGGTTCGGCAAGATGCCCACGCCCCCGGTGACCCTCCCGACCGGCGCCGAGGCCGAGCAGGGCTTCACCGGCGCCCGGGCCGGTGGCGCCGACGCCGCCCGCGAGCTGCCCGACCGCAAGCGCGTGTTCGCCGCCGTGAGCCGTACGGAGGAACTGCTCACCGGCATGCTCCTCGGTCACGCGACGCTGGCGGCGGCTGCCTTCGTGGTGCTCGGTGCGGCGGGCGGCACGGCGGCCCGGATCCTCACCGGCCTGTCGGTCGCGGCGCTGCTGCTGCGCTCCCGGCTCTTCGTGACGCTGCGCCAGCGGGTGCCGCTGATCTCGGCCGGGCTGTTCGGCGTCTTCGCGCTCGGCGTGGACCTGCTGTGGGGCGCGGGCGAGGCCATGCTGCTGGGCCTGAGCGTGGCGGGCCTGCTGCTGGCGATGGCCACCGTGGCCGCGGGGGCGACGTGGTCGCGCCGGGCGCCGTCGCCGTACCTGGGCCGGGCCGCGGACCTGCTCGACAGCCTCGCGGTGATCGCCGTGATCCCGGTGGCGTGCTCGGTGGTCGGCCTCTACGGCATGGTCAGCACGATCAGCATCTGACAGCACGAAGGCCGGGCGGGCGCCCGGCCTTCGTCGACGTCGGGGGTTCAGTGCTCCTGGTCGTGGTGCTCGGCGGCCTCGGCCCGCTTGAACGACGCGCGGATCTCCTCCTCGGCCTCGACCCGGCCGGTCCAGGTCGCGCCCTCGACCGACTTACCCGGCTCGAGGTCCTTGTAGACCGTGAAGAAGTGCTGGATCTCCATCCGGTCGAACTCACCCAGGTGGTGGATGTCGCGCAGGTGCTCCTGGCGCGGGTCCTCGTAGGGCACGCAGAGAACCTTGTCGTCGCGGCCCTTCTCGTCGGTCATCCGATACATCCCGATGGCCCGGGCACGCACGAGGCAGCCGGGGAACGTCGGCTCCTGGATCAGCACCAGGGCGTCGAGCGGGTCGCCGTCCTGGCCGAGGGTGCCCTCGATGTACCCGTAGTCGGCGGGATACTGCGTCGCGGTGAAGAGCGTCCGGTCGAGACGGATCCGGCCGGTCTTGTGGTCGACCTCGTACTTGTTCCGCTGGCCCTTGGGGATCTCAACCAACACGTCGAAATCCATCGTTCGCTCCCTTGTTCGCCCCGCGTCGGACCCGGCGGGCGCCCGGCGACGGAGCAGGGCGGCCTTCAGCCCCGCGGGATCCGTGCGCACCGGTGTGCCGGATGTTTGTAGTCTCCCCTAAGTCTGACGCGATGTACGGAGGAGGGGCGCGTGGGGAGGCAAGATTCACAGAACACCCCCGGGTTCGACGGCGTGTCTGCCCAGGTGAACGACGGTTCTCCGGTAAAGCGCCCCGATGTGCCGGATTCCCACCGGGCGCCGGGTCACACGTACGGGCGAGCGGCGGTTCCGTTGAGTTCCGTTCCGGCGGCCGGCGGACCACCGGTTCAGCCCGGCGCTCCCGTCCCCGGGCCGGTGCCGCCGGCGAGCGGGGGTGCGCCAGCGGCGGAGCCGGCAACCGGTAGGTCTCGGCGTACGATAATGGGGATTTTGGCGGGTTTGATCCTTATTGTCGTCGCGGCCGGGGCGGTGCTGGTCGTGCGGCCGGGACCGGTCGACGGCTGGTTGTCGGCCGACCCGACGACGGCCCCCACGCCCGCGCCCACCCCCGAGCCGACGCCCACGCCGGTGCTGGTCGCGGCCGGCACGGAAGGCGTCGCGCCGACCGCCGAGGGGATCAAGGCCGCCATCTCCCCGCTGCTCCTCGCCCCCGCCCTCGGCTCGCGGGTCAACGTGTCGGTGGTGGACGGGGCGACCGGCGCGTCGCTGTACGAGCGCAACGCCGACACCATGACGACCCCCGCGTCGACCACCAAGCTGCTCACCGCGGCGACCGTCCTCGCCGCGCGCGGGCCCGCCCACCGGATCGGCACCCGGGCGGTGGCCGGCGCCCGGCCCGGCGAGGTCGTGCTGATCGGCGGTGGCGACCCCACCCTGTCCGTCGGCGCCGACGGACAGTTCCCCGGCGCGGCCCGGCTCGACCGGCTCGCCGCGCAGGTCAAGAAGGCCCTGGGCGGCCAGCAGCCGACCCGGGTCGTGATCGACACCTCGCTGTACGCCGGTCCCGAGGTCGCGCCCGGCTGGGACGGCGACGTGATCGGGGCCGGCCAGGTGGCCCGGATCCAGGCGCTGATGACCAACGCCGGGCGGATCGAGCCGGTGCACCACGACGTCGGCGGCGATCCCCGGTTCACCGACCCCGCGCTGGCCGCCGGCCGGGCCTTCGCCAAGCAGCTCGGCCTGCCCGCGGGCGCCGTCTCCGAGGGCAGGGCGCCGGTGGCCTCTCCTGGTTCTCCGGCCTCTCCGTCCTCGGCGGCCCCGCCCGGTCCGCTCTCCCCCGGCTCGCCGCTGGGCGAGGTGAAGTCGCCGCCGGTCGTGCACATCGTCGACTGGATGCTCGAGCAGAGCGACAACGTGCTCGCCGAGAGCATGGCCCGCCAGGTCGCCGTCGCCGCCGGCGCGGAGGCCTCCTTCGCGGGCGCGACCAAGGCCGTGCTGGCCCAGCTGGGCGAGCTGGGCCTGCCGTCCGACGAGGCCACCCTCGCCGACGCCAGCGGGCTCTCCCGGCGCAACGGGATCAGCCCCAAGCTGCTCACCGGCCTGCTGACCCTGGCCGCGAGCGGGGAACAACCCGGGCTGAGCAGCCTCTTCAACGGCCTGCCGGTCGCCGGGTGGTCCGGCACCCTGCGGACCCGGTTCGCCACGCCCGAGACCAACCGGGTCGGCCAGGGGCTGGTCCGGGCCAAGACCGGCTCGCTCACCGGCGTCAATGCGATCGCCGGTCAGGTGATCACCCGGGACGGCCGGCTGCTGCTCTTCGCGATCATGGCGGACGCCACCGGGGCGTCCGGTGCCGCGCGGCAGGCCCTGGACAAGATCGCGGCCAAGCTCGTGACCTGCGGCTGCCAGTAGGGGATTTCTCAGGGTGGGCGGCTGGTCCACCGCGGGTACGGTGGTCTGCATGGCGCAGTTCGTTGACTGGGATCTGGCCGCCGCCACCGCGGGCGCGCTGTCGAAATCCGGCCCCGCGGTGTCCTACGAGGAAGCCATGCAGGTGGTCACCCAACTGCGCGAGCTCACCGACGAGGCGCGCAGCCACGTCGCGGCGTACACGGGGCTGACCCCGCAGGTCGAGGGGCCGCCGGTGCGGGTCGTCGACCGCAAGGACTGGGCGGCGGTGAACATCGCCGGCCTCAAGGAAGTCATCATTCCGCTGGTCACCCGCCTCTCCGGGGACCGCCAGCCGGGGGCGTTCAGCGACGCGATCGGCTCCCGGGTCACCGGCGTGCAGGCCGGCACGGTGCTGGCCTACCTCTCCGGCCGCGTCCTCGGGCAGTACGAGGTCTTCTCCGCGGAGCCGGGCCAGTTGCTGCTCAACGCCCCCAACATCGTCGAGGTGGAGCGCAAGCTCGGCGCCGACCCGCGTGACTTCCGGCTCTGGGTCTGCCTGCACGAGGTCACCCACCTCACCCAGTTCCAGGCCGTGCCGTGGATGCGCGGCTACTTCCTCGGCGAGGTCCAGGCGTTCGTCGACGCCTCGCAGAGCGGCGAGCACATCCTCGAGCGCCTGCGCCGCGGGGTGGCCACGCTGTCCGACGCGCTGCGCGACCCGGACAGCCGCTCCTCGGTCCTCGACATCGTGCAGACCCCGGCGCAGAAGGCGGTGCTCGACCGGCTGACCGCGCTGATGACGCTGCTGGAGGGGCACGCCGAGTTCGTGATGGACGGGGTCGGCCCCGAGGTCATCCCGTCGGTCGAGGCCATCCGGGCCAAGTTCAACCAGCGCCGCGAGGGCGGCAACCCGCTCGAGAAGGCCATCCGGCGCCTGCTCGGCATCGAGGTCAAGATGCGCCAGTACGCCGAGGGCCGCAAGTTCGTGCACGCGGTCGTGGAGCGGGTCGGCATGGCCGGCTTCAACAAGATCTTCAGTTCACCGCTGACCCTGCCGCGGCTCGAGGAGCTGAACGACCCCGACGCCTGGGTCGCCCGGGTGCACGGCCCGGTCGGGCTGGTCTCGTAGCGCCGGCGACGTGGCCCGCATCCCGCCGCCGGTGGCGACGATCCGGGCGGCGGTCCGCCGGGAGCTGACCGCCGGGCCCGTCCTCGTGGCCTGCTCCGGCGGGGCCGACTCGCTGGCCCTGGCGGCGGCGACCGCGTTCGTGGCGCCCCGCCTCGGGATCGCCGCCGGCCTCGTCACCGTCGACCACCGGCTGCAGGAGGGCTCGGCCGCGCGGGCCGCCGGCGTCGCCGAATGGGCACTTTCGGCCGGTCTCGAGCCCGTGCGGGTCGCCACCGTCGACGTGCGCGGCCGGGGTGGGGGCCCCGAAGCGGCCGCCCGGGAGGCCCGGTACGAGGCACTTTCCGCCGCGGCCGAGCAAATCGGCGCCGCGGCGGTCCTGCTCGGGCACACCCGCGACGACCAGGCCGAGACGGTGCTGCTGGCGCTGGCCCGGGGCGCAGGTCCGCGCGGGCTCGCGGGGATGCCCCGCCGCCGGGGTGTCTTCGTGCGCCCCCTGCTGGACGTCTCCCGCGCCGAGACCCGCAAGGCCTGCGCCGCGCTCGGCCTGGCCACCTGGGAGGACCCGCACAACACCGATCCCGCGTACGCCCGGGCCCGGGTCCGCGCCGACGCGCTGCCCGCTGTGGTGGCCGCGCTCGGGCCGGCCGTCGTCGCCAACCTGGCGCGGACGGCCTCGCTGGTCGCCGCGGACGTCGCCTACCTGGACGCGGTCGCCGCCGGCGCGCTGGAGGCCACCCGCTCGGGTGACGGCCTCTCCGTCCCGGGCCTGGCCGCCCTGGAGCCGGCGATCCGCGGCCGGGTGCTGCACCGCTGGGCGGCCGAGCTGGGCGCGCCCGGCGCCGCGCTCTCCCACCGGCACGTGGCGGCGCTGGACGCGCTCGTCACCGACTGGCACGGCCAGGGTCCGGCCGCGTTACCGGGCGGCATCCGGGTGGCCCGCCGCGGGGGTGACCTGGTGCCCGACGGCTTGTGAGTGTTGTCACTGCGGCCCGGGGGACTTCGGCCCCGCCGGGCAGATTCGCCCCATAACCAGCGCATGTCCGGGCACGGACCGCCGCCCCCGGCCGCGTGGGGCCCGCCGCGTACGGCAGGCTAGGTGCATGGCAGACGGCTCCTGGTACGACGCCGACATCGACCGCGTGATCATCTCCGAGGAGCAGATCCGCGAGAAGACCGAAGAGCTCGCGAAGCAGGTCGCCGCCGACTACGCGGACGCCGAGGGCGGCGTGCTGCTGGTCTGCGTGCTCAAGGGCGCGGTCATGTTCATGGCGGACTTCGCTCGCGCGCTGGGCCGGCTGGGTCCCTCCTCCGAGATGGAGTTCATGGCCGTCTCGTCGTACGGCTCGGGGACCACGTCCTCCGGGGTGGTGCGCATCCTCAAGGACCTGGACCGGGACATCGCGGGCCGGCACGTGGTGATCGTCGAGGACATCGTCGACTCCGGGCTCACCCTCTCGTGGCTGATGAAGTACCTGCAGTCCCGCTCGCCGGAGAGCGTCGAGGTGGTGGCGCTGTTCCGCAAGCCGGACGCGATCAAGGTGCCGGTGCCGACCAAGTACGTCGGCTTCGACATCCCCAGCGAGTTCGTGGTCGGTTACGGACTGGACTTCGCCGAGCGCTACCGCGAGGTGCCGTACGTGGGAGTGCTCAAGCCCGAGGTGTACGCCCGTAGCTGAACGGTCTCCCAGCCGACTCTCAGAAATCGGGTGACCGGTCCCGGCGCGAGGGGTAATGTCCGGTTCTGAGGCGATTTGTGGGCGCCGCAGGCGTGAACTGCAGGTGACGGTGGCCCCTCGGCGTGCCGGGCTGACGCAGTCGTACGAGGCACCCACGGTGTACCGTCGAGTGACCGATGGCGCTCTGTCACGAGTGCCGGAGGGGCCGGGCCGATAGCGGACGGGTCGCCGGGGTTTGCCCGGAGGCCGGGAGGTTATCGATACGGCAGTGCCCCCGCGGCTCGGGTGCCTCACCAGGCGCCCGGTGGCGAGGGCGCGTCAACCCAGGTGACCAGGACGCCGATCAGGAGGGTCCGGGCGCTCGCCGCCCGACAACAGTATGGAACGTACGCGTTTCTTCCGCCGCCCGGTGGTCTGGATCATTCTGGTGATCATCGGTGCGATTGCGCTGAGCTCATTCTTCACCAGTGGTCCGAGCTACCAGCGAGTTGATACTTCGGTCGTCCTCGAGCGACTCAACCAGCCCGGGATCAAGAAGGTCATCCAGGAGGACAAGGAGCAGACGCTCCAGCTCGAACTGGCGGCCCCCGAGCGGTTCGACGGCAAGTCGACGGACAAGATCGAGACCCAGTATCCGTACGAGCTGACCGACGAGGTCTGGACCGACGTCCAGGAGGCGAAGACGGCGGGCCGGATCACCGGCACGATCAACGCCACCGTCTCCGGCGACAGCATCCTGCTGAGCCTGCTCGTCAACCTGCTGCCGATCGCGATCCTCGTGATCCTGCTGCTGCTGTTCATGTCGCAGATGCAGGGCGGCGGGTCGCGGGTCCTCAACTTCGGCAAGTCCAAGGCCAAGATGCTGACCAAGGACATGCCCAAGACGACGTTCGCCGACGTGGCGGGCGCCGACGAGGCCGTCGAGGAGCTCCAGGAGATCAAGGACTTCCTCCAGAACCCGGCCAAGTACCAGGCGCTCGGCGCCAAGATCCCCAAGGGCGTGCTGCTCTTCGGCCAGCCCGGCACGGGCAAGACCCTGCTGGCGCGTGCCGTCGCGGGTGAGGCCGGGGTGCCGTTCTACTCGATCTCGGGTTCCGACTTCGTCGAGATGTTCGTGGGTGTCGGCGCGAGCCGGGTCCGCGACCTCTTCGAGCAGGCCAAGGCGAACGCGCCGGCCATCGTCTTCGTCGACGAGATCGACGCCGTCGGCCGCCACCGCGGCGCCGGCATGGGCGGCGGCCACGACGAGCGCGAGCAGACGCTCAACCAGCTGCTCGTCGAGATGGACGGCTTCGACACCAAGGGCGGCGTCATCCTCATCGCCGCCACCAACCGGCCGGACATCCTCGACCCGGCGCTGCTGCGCCCGGGCCGCTTCGACCGGCAGATCCCGGTGGACAACCCCGACATGGAGGGCCGCAAGGCGATCCTGCGGGTGCACGCCAAGGGCAAGCCGTTCACGCCCGACGTCGACCTCGACTCGGTCGCCCGGCGCACGCCCGGCTTCTCGGGTGCGGACCTGGCCAACGTCATCAACGAGGCGGCGCTGCTGACCGCCCGTAACGACAAGCGGGCCATCTCCAACTACTTCCTCGAGGAGTCGATCGACCGGGTCATCGCCGGCCCCGAGCGGCGTACCCGGGCGATGAGCGACAACGAGAAGAAGATCACCGCCTACCACGAGGGCGGGCACGCTCTGGTGGCGTACGCGCTGCCGCACTCCGCGCCGGTGCACAAGGTGACGATCCTGCCGCGTGGCCGCTCGCTGGGCCACACGCTGGTGCTGCCGACCGAGGACAAGTACACGCAGACCCGCGCAGAGATGATCGACACCCTGGCGTACGCGCTGGGTGGCCGCGCCGCCGAGGAGCTCGTCTTCCACGAGCCCACCACGGGGGCCGGCAACGACATCGAGAAGGCCTCCGGCCTGGCCCGTGCCATGGTCACCCAGTACGGCATGAGCTCCAAGCTCGGCGCCGTCAAGTACGGCACCAGCGGCGACGAGCCGTTCATGGGCCGCAACATGGGCCACGAGAAGGACTACTCGGACGCCGTCGCCGCCGACATCGACTCCGAGGTCCGCGCCCTGATCGAGCTGGCCCACGACGAGGCCTGGGAGATCCTGGTCGAGTACCGCGACGTGCTGGACAACATGGTTCTCGAGCTCATGGAGAAGGAGACCATCACCCAGGACGACATGAACCGCATCTGCGCCCGCGTGCAGAAGCGGCCGCCGATGGCCCCGTTCAACGGCTTCGGCAAGCGGCTCCCGTCCGAGGCACCGCCGGTCCTCACCCCCGCCGAGCGCGACAAGCTCAAGGCGCAGGCCGAGGCCGACGGGCAGATCGCGGTGGGCGGTGGCAACACCACCCCGTCGGACCTCAACCCGAACGGTTCGTCGGAGGGCCTGCACTGAGCACCGTCGACAACAGCTCGACGGAGCCCGACGACTCCGACGAGATCGACTACCTCGCCGCGCGTCTGGTCGACGGCAAGCTCACCGGGGCACCGGTCGAGCAGGCCGTCGACCTGGCCCGCATCGAGAAAGCGGTCCGGGAGATCCTCATCGCCATCGGTGAGGACCCGGACCGCGACGGTCTCCAGCGCACCCCGTCCCGGGTCGCCCGGGCGTACGCGGAGCTCTTCGCCGGCCTGCGCGTCGACCCCGCGAAGGTGCTCACCACCACGTTCGAGGCCAACCACGAGGAGCTCGTCCTCGTGCGCGACATCGAGCTGATGAGCCTCTGCGAGCACCACCTGCTGCCGTTCAAGGGCGTCGCCCACATCGGCTACATCCCGGGCGTCGACGGCCGCATCACCGGCCTGTCCAAGCTGGCCCGCCTCGTCGAGGTGTACGCCCGCCGCCCCCAGGTTCAGGAACGCCTCACCTCCCAGATCGCCGACCTGCTCATGGAGAAGCTCGACCCCCGCGGCGTCATCGTCGTGCTGGAGTGCGAGCACCTCTGCATGGAGATGCGCGGCATCCGCAAGGTCGGCGCCCGCACGGTGACCTCCGCGGTCCGCGGCGCCTTCCAGCGCGACGGCAAGGTCCGCGCCGAGGCGATGGCCCTGATCAACGCCCGCTGAGCGTTAATCGCTGGGTGCGGGACGCCGAGCCGCACATACTGGCCGGGTGATCGAGAAGTTCAACCCGCCGACCGTGCACGAACCGGCCGGCTACAGCCACGTCACCATCTCCTCCGCCGGACGCCTGGCCCACCTCGCCGGTCAGTGCCCCCTCGACCTCGGCGGCGCCGTAGTCGGTGCCCCCGGCGACCACGCCGCCCAGACGGACCAGGTGATCGCCAACTGCCTCGCCGTGCTGCGGGCCGCGGGCGCCCGGCCCCAGGACGTGGTCCGCTCGATCGTGTACGTCGTCAGCCCCGACAGCGCCGTGCTCGCCGAGGTCTGGGACCGCCTGCACGAGTCGGCCCTGGCGCCGGCCTTCACGACGGCCAGCACGCTGCTGGGCGTGGCCTCGCTGGGCTACCGCGGGCAGCTCGTGGAGATCGACCTGACCGCCGCCCTGCCGGACTGACACGGCCCCTCGCCGGCGGCGGGCGGCGGCTCCTTGCCCGCGGCGGGCCGCGGCGGGCGGCGGGCGGCGGCTCTTTGCCCGCGGCGGGCCGCGGCGGGCGGCGGCTTTTTGCCCGCGGTGGGCGGCGGCGGGCGGCGGCTTTTTGCCCGCGGTGGGCGGCGGCGGTCCGCGGCCGGTGGTGTCAGACGATCATGCGGTAGGTGTCGGCGCTGTCCATGGCGGCGCGGGCCAGGGTCGAGGCCTCGTCCAGGCGGGTGCGGGCCTGCTCCAGCTGGGCGATGGCCGTCGCCACCGACGGGTGCAACGAGCCGATCGCGGTGATCCGCAGCCGGGCCAGCGCGTCGTCGAGCTGATCGGTCACCTGCTGGATGCCCGTCACCGCGCGGCGCGTGCCCTCCACCGAGGCCGCCACATTCGCCTTGATCTCCTCGACGCTGGCCATGCCGGCCCCCTTCAGACCACGAAACCGAAAAACGCTGCCGGCCCCGGCTATCGGATGAATGCCAGCAGGCCGACGCCCATGCAGGTGAGCAGCACCGGCGTCAGGCACGTCACGGCGCCCACGATCGGGGTCCGGTCCACCTTCTGCGGGCCCCCGCCGTAGACGAACCCGATCGTCAGCCAGCCCAGCGCGTACGCCAGCAGCGGCAGGCTCAGGCCGCACAGCAGCGCGTACGTGGGCAGCGAACCGGACGGCGCCACCAGGTAGAGCACTATCTGGACGATCAGCACCGCCGCCGCGAACGGGCCGTACACGAGCAGGTTGCGGGCCCACGGGCGGAGCGGCGCCACCCGGGTCTGGTGGAGCATGCTCGCGTCCGCCGTGTCCGCGGTCGCGCGCGCCTGACGCAGCGCGGCCAGGATCGCGGCCGGACCGCCGGCGACCGCCTGCGCGGCGAGCGCCTGCTCCGCGGGTTGGGGCAGGAGCTGCGCCTCGGGCACGCCCAGGTCCTGCACGAGCCGGGAGCGCTGGGGCGCGAGCCGGGCGCGTACGGCGGCGAGCTCCTGCTGGGCGGCCTGGACCGTGGCGACCTGCTCGCCGGCGGCCGCGCTCGCCGCCCGGCGCACCGCGTCCAGGCGCTGCGCCGCCGCCAGATAGTCGTCCCAGGGCCCGGGCTGCTCGCTCATCGCTCGGCCTCGGGCCGGGCGAAGGGCACGATCGTCACCGTGCGGTCGGCGTGCCGGTCGTGCAGCAACGCCCTGTTCTCGCGGGGCTGCCAGTCCAGGCTCTGGCCCAGCATGAGGCAGACCTCCTGCTGCGGGATGTTGAGGAAGACGAGACCGGCCACGTCTTCGCGGCCCGTGCTGCCGCCGGTCTCCTCACCGAACCGGCGCAGCCCCCGCCACCACGACAGCAGGTGCACGCCGCGGCTCGGACCCTCGCGGAGCACCCGGCGCAGCGACGGCAGCGTCCCGGGAGCGACCGCGTCCATGCCGAACACGATCCGGTAGCCCGGCCGGTCCAGGTCCAGCTCCGCGGCCAGCCCGGCGGCGTCGACCAGCACGACCTCCTGGCGGAGCCCGATCTCCGCGGCGAGCTCCTCGGCGGGCTCGTCACCCTCGGCGACCAGCGAGGAGATCACGAACCTCGCCGTACGGGGTGCGTGGCCGGCGGCGACGCTGCGAGCCGCCGCCTCCAGCACCTCCGCGCCCGTCGACTGCGACCCGAAGATCGCCAGGTGTCGGCCGGGTGACGCGTCGAGCGGGAACGCGGCGGTCGACAGGTTCACGTCGATGACCCGGCCGACCAGCGCCGCCGGGCGTCCGGCCCGCCCGGCCAGCGCCGCCCGGTAGGTGGGGTCGTCGGCGAGGTGCTGGTGGGCGTACCCGGCGAAGATGCGCGGCGGCAGCGCCTCCGGGTCGCGGGAACCCCACAGCTTGTGTCGCAGGTCGCTGAGCACGTCCCGGTCGGCGTGCGGGTCCGGGAACCGGACGATCCGCTCGTGGCCGCGGGTCGCGCCCCGGGGCCCGCCGAGGCCGCCGGCGGTGTTCACCACCGCGGTGCCGAGCGGCAGGCCAGCCGCCGAGTCGTTGGTCGGCTCCAGCACGTCGCCGCCGCCGGGCAGGGCGATCCGGACCGGGAACTGGCCGAAGATGGAGTCGCGCTTCGCGTACAACGCCTCGACGCCCAGGACGGTCTGGCTGGCCAGAACCAGATGGATTCCGTACGAGCGACCCTTGCGCGCCAGCGACTCCAGCAACTGCACGGCCTGGGTGGCAGTCGGATCGTTGCCGGCCAGCAGCACCTGGAACTCGTCGATGACGCAGAGCACGCGCGGCATCGGCCGGCCGCGGCCCTCCTCGGCCGCCACCGCCCGCAGATCGGCGAACCGGGTCACGCCGGCGCGCTTGTACGCCACCGACCGGCGGGTCATCTCCGCGTCCAGCTCCCGCAGCACCGCCAGGCCGTACTCGCGGTCGGACTCGACGCCCACCGCCCGGGCGTGCGGCAACCAGGTGCGGTCGCGCGCGGTCGGCACGAACTCGGCGAACGAGACGCCTTCCTTGAAGTCCAGCAGGTAGAGGCTCAGCTCGTCGGGGCTGTACCGGGCGCCCAGGCCGTACAGGACATTGATGAGGAAGGCCGTCTTGCCGGCGCCGGACCGCCCGCCGACCATCCAATGCGGAGTCAGGTCGTTGAACTGCAGCACCACCGGGGTGTCGCCGTCGTGACCGACCGTGGTGCCGAGCCCGTCGGCGGCGTCGCCCCGCCACAGCTCGTCGCCCGGCTCCGGCAGCAGGTCGGCCAGCGTGACCTGCGAAGCGGCGGCCGAATGGGCGGCCAGCTCCCGGCACACGGCGTCGACCAGGTGCGGCGGCGGATCCTCGTCGAGGAAGACGGGGGCGTTCAACCAGACCGCCTCCGGCGCGGACCCGAACGTCGCCCCGGGCGGATTCCCGATGACCGCATACGGATTCCGCAGCGAAACCTGGGTGGTACGCGGCAGCGGCGGCTGGGTGGTCTCGGCGGTCAACGGCGGCGGCGGCCACCCGGCGACGATGAGGTGCAGCCCCGACTCGGGCCCCTGCTGCGCCAGCGCGGCGATCCGCACCAGGTCGCCGCCCTCGGTCAGCTCCGGCAGACTCGCGATGACGACCAGCATCATCCGATCCCGCCGCCCCCGGCGCACCGCACCACCGCGCACCGGCCGCAGCCACTTCTCGGCCTCGGACAGCACGTCCCGCAACCCGTTGCGATCGGTGGCCGGCGGCGACAACAACCCCGCATCGGCGAGCGCGGCGAAGGGGGCGAAAACCGTGCCCCCACCCGTACCGTCGACGGCCCGGACCAGCAACGACCCGGCCGGCGCGGCGGCGAGCAGGCGAAGCAGCAGGCAACGCAGCAACCCGGCCACCCGAGGATCCCGCGCATCGGCGTCGACGGTCAGATGCCCGGCGCCCAGCAACGGCACAATGGCCGGAAACCGCGCGTCGTCCAACGGCTGAGCAACCCCCAACCGAACAAACTGCGGAGGGTACGCCCCCCCGAGCGGAGCATTGGCCGACAAGGCATCCAGCGGCGACCCGAGCCACCCGGGAGCCAACTCCCCGGCAGCGGCCCGCAACTCCTCGGCCAGCCGATGCTGCTCCAAAGAATCGGCAGCGGGCGGAGCCTGCCCCTCCAGAGCGGCAGCAGCCGCCGCGACGGTGGCCTCCGCCTGGCGGTGCAGGGCAGCGGCCTGATCGATCCGCCCCGTCGAATCCACCGCCTCACCTCCGTGTGTGCGCTCAAACCGTACCCTGCGAACGCCCCGCCATCCCGAGCCGCGCCCCCCGATCCCGAGCCGCGCCCTGCCATCCCGAGCCCCGCCCCGCGATCCCGTGCGCCCCTGCTGTCCCGTGCGCCCTGCTGACCCGTGTCGCGCCCCCGCGATCCCGCGCAGCGGCTCGCGGTCAATCTTCCCAGCCCTCACCGACAGGGGTGACGCGCGGGGGCGGCAGGTCCACAGCAGAACCCACTAACCTCGTACGAGTGCAGCCGACAACCCCGCCACCCCAACCGGCCACCCCGGTCCCGGCGCCCCCGAAGCCCCGGAACCGCCGGGCACGCCTGTTCCTGGCACTGGCAGCAGGCATCCTGTCCCTCCTCTGCCTGGGCGGAATCGGCGTCATCATCTCCCTCTACGACGAAGCCACCGAAATCAAGCGAACCTCCCCGGACGTAGTCGTCTCGAGCTATCTTCGTGCCTACCTGATAAACCGTGACGATCAGCAGGCGTCTCTCTTTACCTGTAAGTCGGGCGCCAACTTGGCCCAGGTGTCGAATCTGCGCGATGAGCTGGTCGCTCGTGAAAAAGAGTTCGATGTGTCGGTGAGCGTCAACTGGGGTGCCTTGGCGGTCGCAGCAAACGGATCGAGCCGCTCCGTTACTACCGAGCTGACGATCGTGGGTTCCGCCAATGGGCAGCCCGTCAGTCAGCGGACTGAGCCCTGGCGCTTCGAACTCATTGAAGAGGACGGGTGGCGAGTTTGCGGCGCCGCTAAGGTCTCGTAACTTATTCGGCCCAGAGTAGGTGGACTGGGATTGCGAGGGTTCGGGGGGCTTTGCCGCTCCAGGCCCAGCGGTACCAGTCCAGCTCCGTGGCGACGCGGGCGCAGATGTCGCCGTCGTCGCCGGTGTGGAGTTCGGTCACCGCGCGGAGGTCTCGTCGTTCGCCGCCGTCCTCGAGCAGCTGGACCACGCGCCGACCCGTGAGGGTGTCGGCGTCGAGGGCGACGACCGGGTTGCGGCGGGGTGGCTCGTCCATGGATACCAGGCGGGAGACCACGTCGCCGGGTCTGGTCGCCGGGGCGGCCATGCCGAGTTCCTCGACCCAGACCCGCTCGACCGGCACCAGCGGCGCGAAGACCTCGGTCTGTTCCGCCTCCGCGCGGTACCACTCCGCCTCCGGCATGACCGGCACGTACGTACGGCTGCCCTGCACGACCTTCTCGTCCGCGCGGAGGTCGGCGCGCCACCCGTGGCCGGGCAGGCCGATCAGCACGCGCCGGCCGCGGAGCTGGCCGCCCATGACGGCGGGGGTCGGGACGATCGGGCGGGGCGGGTCGGGCGCCCAGCCGGAGCTGCCCGCGAACGGGTCCGGCATGCCTCCGCCCATCACTGCGAACCGCCCAGGGGCGCGCCGTGCTGCGCCATGAACTGAACCGGGTCGACGGCGCTGGCGCTCGAGCGGTCGTTGTTCAAGTGGACCTCGAAGTGCAGGTGGGGGCCGGACGAGTTGCCGCTCGTACCGCTGAGGGCGACGACCTGGCCGGCGGCGACCCGCTGGCCGACCTGGAGATTGGGTCGTCGCACCAGGTGACAGTAGCGCGTCATGATTTTGCCGGCGTGCCGGATCTCCAGCATCCAGCCGCATCCGCCCTTGCCAGGGTAGCCGGGCCGGTCGCAGTCCTTCCGGCCGCTGAACGTCTCATCGCACTTGATCCGCGAGACGACGCCGCTGGCGACCGAGCGCACCGGCGTACGCAGATCCACGATGAGGTCCACGCCCTGGTGCTTCGGGCGTTCCGCGGTGCGGAAGCCGGAACCGACGCTCCACTGCTGTCCCCGCGGCGCCTTGATCGCCATCGGATTCGTCCATCCCGAGGCGGCGACGTCGGCGGCCGACGCGCACACCATCGACAGCGAGTTACCGACCGCGTTGGCAGCCCCGTCGGCGAGGAGGTTGACGATCTGGGTCGCGATCGGCTCATGCTTCGCGTACGCATCGGGGTAGGCGCTGATCTGCACGCGCTGCGCCGCCCGAGTCAGCGACATCGACTCCCAGCCGTCGACCGTCTTCAGCTTCTCGTAGAACTTCGTGGCCGCGTACTTGGGGTCGGTCACTTCGCTCGGGGTGCCCCAGCCGCTGCTGGGGCGCTGTTGAAACAGGCCCAGGGAGTCGTGGTCGTTCCGTTTGCCCAGGTGGCCCAGGTTGGTCAGCCGGGACTCCTGCATGGCGGTGGCGACGGCGATGACCCAGGCGCGGGGCGGCATCTTCAGTTCCGCCCCCACGTTGATGATGACGGCCGCATTCCGGATCTGGGCCGGACCGTACGGCCGCAGCCGCGGCAGCCTGCCGTCCGGGTCGACCGGGCCGCCGGTCCCGCAGCCGGAGCTGAACAGGCTCAGGTCGTCGCTCTCGTCGTTGAAGCTGCTGAACAGGATCGCGCTGACGCTGCCGCCGCAGCAGAGCAGGGCCAAGGTTGCCACGAGGGCCACCAGAAGACCCACCCGCCGGGGTCGCCGCAGCGCCGTCATGCCGCCTCCCAGTCGACGCCGTCCACCAGCCACTTGCCGTCCGGCGCGACCAGTTGCAGCGTCACCTTGCCCGAGTCGACGGTCACCACCGCGTTGACCAGACCGTCGCCGACGGGCACGATCGCCGGCCGCCCGACGACGCGATCGGCGGGCACGTCCGCGGGGTCGACGCCGTTCAGTTCGTCCGCGAGGTCCTTCGTCGAGTTGGGCAGGATGCCGTCGTGCCAGACCTTGGCGGACACGTTCTTGTGGTCGACCCAGGCCGAGGCGAACGCGTACGCGACAGCCTCCGGCGAGGCGGTCCCCGGCTTGACCTTGGGCGAGGGCGGCGGATCGTCGTCGACGATGACGCCGTCGTCGTCGTGGCTCGGATCCACACTGACCGTCGGGGCGGGCGACACCGGATCAAGCAGTTGCCGGCTGCCGTTCCCGCCGTCGGAGAAGATCCTGCCGACACCGACGACCGCGAGGACGAGTACGGCGATCACCAGGGCGACGCCCCACCGCGAGCGGAAGAGCCTCGTCAGGCCGCGTTCGACGATCCTCGGCACGGCGGATCACCGAGCCTCGGTCCGCACCCGCGGCGTCGCCTGCTCGCGCGTGGTGCTGCCGGTCTCGGGACGATAGATCGCGTACGACGACTGCGACTCGGCCACGTCCGGCTCGGTCCACGTCGACGGGCGGCGCTGCCGGGAGGCACCCGCGGCCGATCCCGCGGGAAGCGGAACCGGCTGCCGATCGCCCGCCGGGACGTCGTCCCGGGTCGACTCGTTGCCGTCGGGCCGGACCGCCGGCGCCGTCCCGCTCTCGGCTCCTGCCGGGCCGGACCCGAGTTCCGTACGCCCGCCGGCGGCGTGCGCCGGGTCTTCGAGCCGAGCCTCCGGCCGAAGGTTGCTCTGCTCGACGAACACCGTCCGCCCCTTGCCGATCCGGGGCTCGTTGGTGCCGCCGGCATCGGCAACATCCAGCTTCGCGGCCTCCCGCATGTCCCGGAAGAACTTCCGGTGCCACGACCCGGCCGACGTGATCGCCGCGGTGCTGTCCTTGCCCCCCAACTGAGTGATCCGCCGGTACGGCCGCAGCAACAGCCACCCGACAACACCGCACAACCACACGAGCACGACCTGCAACCACCCGGGCAGACTCGCCGTATTCATGATCAGATCCACCGCGAACAGATAGATCGCCGCGCCCGTACCGAAGATCGCAATATTGAAGATCGCCGCGACAACAGCGTTACCCAGCCGCCGAATACCGGAGCTGGCAGGCCGCAACAACCCCACCGTGCCAAGAATCGGCGCCGCGATGACCGCCCACCGGAAAATCAGAAACCCCAGCAACACCAGCAGCGAAGCAGTCAGATCGAACATCGCAAACATGACCGCCGCCAGCACAGCAATAAACCCAGCCCCCACCCGATCCATCCCATTGGCGCCCCGCAAATACTCATACGCCTCCGGATCCTCGGTCTTGATCTGTGCGGCAACTTTCTTCCACTGCTCGCCCTTCGCAGTAAAGGTCGGCTGCCGATCATCCGGATTGGCCCTCAGCCGCTCGGCGTCCCGCCACGTCAAAGACCGAGCGTCGTAGAGCGCTCGTCCATACTTTTGCGCCGTCTCGCTGTCGGCGGATCCCAGCAGCCCGCGTAGCCAGTTCCGATAGAGCATGGTGTCCGTCGCGGTGTCGCTTGCGCGCACAGCCGGAGGCCGATTATCGCTGCAAGCTCCCGGAGTCGGGTCGTCGCATTTCCCATCCGGCGTGTCCTGCGCCCGCGGTCCGACCGCATCATGCACCACGCTGAGGGAGGTCACGAGGCTTTGGTCGGCTATGTTGGCTGATTTCACGGGCCAGGCGGCGATCGCTGTTACGGCGACCATGATGAGGATCGCCCAGCCCGCCGTTGTCGTCGCCGCGCCCATGTCCGCCTGCTGGGAGCGCCAGATCAGGTACAGGCCCACGATGGCCAGGGTGATCACGCCGAAGACGCTGAAGACCTTTTCGTAGACCGCCTTCGTGGCCTGCTCGACGAGCGGGTCGGCCCAGCCCCACAGGGACTGCGGGTTCCAGGCGCGTTCGCGGAGGGCGTTGGAGGCGCCGATGACCGCTGTGGCGATCATGAATTCGCCGTTGGCCACGGTCGTCTCGAACTTGGAGTCCGGGGCGGTGATCGTGGAGGCGCAACCGCCTTCCAGGTCGTACGTCGTGAAGCTGTATCCGGCGTAGCCGTACTGGCTGTAGATGCCCTGCGGGCCGTTCAGCTTCGACGACTCGGGGCGTTCTGCGAACCACCCGGCGAGTCCCGAGTCGGGGGTGCTGGGCGTCGGCGGTGTCCGGCATTCGATGTTCTCGTCCACCGTGACCGTCAGGCGGGAGACGCAGGATTTGAAGTCCTGTTTCCATTCCTCGGTGCTGCAGGCGCCGCCGGGGGCCTGTAGCGGGCCGGCCTGGGCCGGGGAGGGGGCTGTCACCGCCCAGGCGATGCTTGCCACCATCGCCACCGCCATTGTCATGACCAGTGCGCAGGCCCGGCGGAGCATGTCAGACCTCCAGGTCGGACAGGGACGGGATGGCGGTGGGGGCCGCCTTCGCCGCTGTGGGGGTCGTGTCGAGGTGGTCCAGGAGGCCTTCGACGTACGAGACGTCGACCCTGACCTTCTGCACTCGCCCGTCCACGTCTCGCATCACGAACTCTCGGAAGCCGAGGCGGGACGAGGACGCGGTGTCCGCCTGGGAGAGGGAGGCGAGGGTCGCCTCGTAACCGTCGTGGACCGGGACCCGCAGGAGGCGGAGGGCCTCCGAGGCGATCTCCTGGTCCTCGGCGATGCGGCCCACGAAGACCGTCGACACCAGGTTCTGGACGTCGAGGCCGAGGATGTCGCGAGGGTTCTGGGAGGCGACCAGCGCCGCGAGGTTCCACTTGCGGGAGTCGCGGGCGAGGCGGACCAGGAAGGAGCGGCCGGAGCGCCAGCCTTCCATGAAGTGGGCCTCGTCCAGGCCGACCATTTTCCGCGACGACATCGAGCCGCCGTAGCAGCGGCGGACCGCGAGGCGGTGGGCCGTGTGCAGCATCGGCAGGGCCAGCGACTCCTCCGCCGACCAGTATTCGCGTTCGATCTTCAGGTCGGGCAGGCGCAGGCCGGCCATCGTGATGACCGTCAGGGCCGAGTCGGCGCCGAGCAGGTGCTGCGGCGGGCGGCCGAAGAACAGCAGGGCGAGGGGCATCTCCGCCGTGTCGAGCAGGAGGTTCGCCAGCTCCTTGCCCTCGTCGTTGTCGAGGTTCTGCAGCGTCGCCACGACGTCGTCGAGCGTGGACGTCTCCTCGGCCGGGACCTGGCGCACCGCGTGGCGCAGCAGCGTGGCCGTCGAGGCTTCCTTGGCGACCTGCGGCGGGACCAGCATGGAGCAGATGTCCTGGACCAGCATGCGACGTTCGGCGCGGGCGTTGGAGACGGCGATCTCGTACTCGCGGTCGCCGCCCGGGCCGGTCGCGAACTCGGTGCGGACCGGGGTCGGGATGAGCGCGTACGGCGCCAGCGTCCCCTGCTCGGAGCCGGTCAAGTTCAGGACCCTGCTGTACGGCCGGAGCTCCGGCATCTGGCACAGCCGGGCGAGCGGGCCGGACGGGTCCAGCAGGGTGACCTGGACGCCGCGGCGGGCGTTCAGGTAGCCGAGCGCACCCATGAGGGTCGACTTGCCGCCGCCGGGTTCGGCCACGAACACGCCGAGCCCGGAACGTTCCCGGACCTCCATCGGGAAGTGCAGGTCGAGGAAGACCGGCCGGCGGCACGTTCCCGCCGTACGCCCGATGAGGTCTCCCCGGCGGTCGCCGACCGTCGACGCGGCCTGCGGCAGGGCAGCCGCCAGCAGTTTGACCGGCATCCGGCGGACGTAGCCGGTGTTGGCGATGGGCTCGCCGGGGATGAACTCGCGGGCGAGCTGGTCCTGGTTCTTCGGGTGTTGCAGGGAGATGCGCAGCTCGCGGGAGTACAGCTGGATGAGCCGCCGCGCGCGTTCGAGGCATTCCTCCCGGGTACGCCCACCGACCGCGATCCGGTGCCAGCCGTGGGCCCGCGCGGACTCGACGGGCAGCCCGGTGGTCATCTCGTCGCCGATGACCAGCGCCCGCTTGGCGAGGCGTTCCAGTTCGGGCGGCGCGTCGATGCCGTGCTCGGCGTAGTCCAGCTGCTGGGAACGGATCATCCGGAGCCGGTGCTCGAGGTTCTTGAACGAGCTGTTCGGCCCGAGGATGTCGATGCGCGAGGACAGCTCCATCGGCCACGGGAGCCGCTCGTGGAAGTGCATCCACGGCTCGTGCTTCTCGGGGATCTCGAGCGGTTCCATCCGGCCGACGGACAGCACGGCGACGTGCCGTTCCTCGCCGGTCATGCGGTTGACCAGCTTGACCGTGGAGCCGTACGGGGTCCGGTACCGCTCCACCTGCTCGGTCAGCGCCAGCAGATCGCCGCGCTCCCAATGCCCGTTGGAGACCGGGGACAGCGGGCCGGGCGGGGCCATGCACAGCGCGACCGAGCGGAACAGCAGCCACTCGAGCTCCTGCGGGGTGACCCGCCGCCCGCGCATGCCGAACGCGTTGAGAACCTCGTCGAACTGTTCGACCGTACGGCCGAGCTTGCGCCGTTCGCCGTCCGAGGTGCCCCTGCCGAACATGCGCAGGATCCGCTCGGAGAACGTGTCGCCGAGCGAGCGCCGCGCGAACGTCACGCCCAGGTACGTCTGGCCCTCGGCGTGGTTCACCGAGAGCAGGTGGCGCTGGGCGGCGACGAGGTGGTCCGACCAGGAGGTGCCGCCGCCGACGTCGGGCAGCGGTTTGGCGGTGAGCGAGTCGACCGTGCGGGCCCACTCGTCGGCGGGGAACGGCCGGTTGGTGCGGCGCAGGTGCAGGCGGAAGCCCGCGAGGCCGGCGTACTGCTCGGAGATCGCCGACAGCAGCGCCTCCCGCTCGGCGTCGGGCCGGAACGCCCAGCGCACCTCGGGCAGGTAATACCAGGCGGTGACGGTGCTCTGGGTGAACGTGAGATGCCCGGCGATCTCGCTGATCTCCAGCTCGATGGCGGGGTCCCGGTCGCTGAACTTCAGCTTGTGCGGCCGCAGCGGCGCCGGCTTCGCGTCCTTCTTCGGCCGGACGGCGGGAAGGTTGGCCGGCTCGTCCTTCTTCTTGCGGCCCTGCTTGCGCGCGGGGGCCTTCTCCGGCATCGGCGCCAGGTCGGCGTGGTGGTCCTGCTCCACTTCGGACGGGTACGGCGGAAGCGCGCCGGCCGGGTACACCCCGGGAGCGGTGGCCGGCAGGGACCCGCCGGCCTGATCGGCCACCCGGACGTCGGTGGCGGGCCGGAAGCCGCCGCCCTGCCCCACCGCGTGGACGCCGGGCGCCGGACGATCGTGTCCCGCCGCGTGGACGCCGGGCGCCGGAAGGGCGTGTCCCGCATCGTGGAATCCGGCACCGGAGTGGACGTCGCCGGGCGCGAACGCTCCCGGCGCGGGAAGGGCTCCGTGCGGCGCGGTCGCTCCCGGAAGAGCCGTGGCCGGTCCGGGAAGGTGGCCGCCGGCCGTGGCGTCGCCCGGATAGGCGCCGGTCCCGCCGGGGTGAACGCCGGCGGCCTGCTGCCACAGCGGTGGCGTGGGTGCGGGGCTGCGCGGCTGGATCTCCTCCGGCCAGTCCTCGAGGCCGGGGTCGGACGCGTCGAGATCCTCGTAGAAGTCGGCCCGGGGCCCGACCGGTGCCCGCGTGTACGGCGACACCGGCGCATCGGCCGGCCGGGCGCCGGGACGCAGGGCGGGCTCGCCCGCGGCGAGGACCGCGGTGGGCGGAATGGCCGGCGGCGGCGCGACGAGCCGGTGCGCCGAACCCGGTGTCCGCTGGTCGCCCGGCTGCTCGGACCCGGCCGCGGCCGGGTCGTAGGCGGACGGCAGCGCACCGGCCGTCCCCGAAGCGACCGGCAGCACGCCGGCAGGCTCGGAACCGGCAGGCAGCGCGTCGGCAGGCTCGGAACCGGCAGGCAGCGCACCGGCGGCCGGCGGAGCGCCGGCCGACCCGGGCGCCGGGGGAAGAGTCCCGGCGGAAGCGATCTGGTCGGAGCCGCCGGAAAGGACAGTGGCCTGCGAAGCGACATCCGGCGAGCGCTCGACGAACGGCGGACGGACAACTGGCGGCTCCGAAGCCGACGCGACCGACGGCTGCGGGACCGACGGCGACGTGACCGAGGGCGGAGAGGCGACCGGCGGCCGGGAAGGCAGCGAGGTGCCCTGTGGCAAGGTCGACGGCGGCACGGTGGGCTGGGTGGGCACGGCCGGGGCCGGCGCGGGGGAGGTCGGGGCGGGGGACGTCGGGGTGGCCGCGCGGCGGGCGTCCTCGCCGTCGAAGTCGAAGCCGAAGTCGAAGTCGGCGTCCGGGTCGTCCGGCGGGGGCTCGGTCGCCGGGGCCTGGCGGGGCGTCGTGCCGCCGAACAGGTCGAGGAACGGCGAGTCGATGTCCATCGGGTCGGCCGGGGGCGGGGTGCCGTTGCCGCGGGGGCGTACCGGCTGGGGGGCCTGGAAGACGGCTACGGCGCCGTGTCCCGGGCCGGCCACCTGCTCCGGGTAGTCCTCCGGAGAGTAGTCGTTTGAACGCGCACCGTTACTCTGCCTGCCCGGCGGGGGCGTCTCCGCGCGGGGGTGCCCGGGCGGTGGGGAAGCGGTCATGCGGCGGCCCCGTTCGGGCTGGCAGCGAGAGAGGCAAAACCGGTCATACCAACTCCTCCCGAACCCGGATGCGAGTGGCGACAAGTCGCGGATCGCGCTGCTCGACGGCCGGCTCGCGGGTGCGTTTCCAGTCGGTGAGCGCGGTGCGGATGACCATCCGGGCGGGCCGGTCGGGGTCGACGTGCCGGAACACGTAGGACGTCGTCACCATGGCCAGGGCTATCTCCCACGCGGGGAAGGCGTCGAACTCCCACGTGATGAGATAGTGCAGGAAGACGTAGAGCGGAACGAGGAGGACGAACATCCCGTACTGCGCGTACGGAAGGTGCATCGGCAGGGTGTATCCGGGCGGACCCAGATAGACCAGGCGTGCCCGGTAGATGTCGTCGTCGGTGCGCAGCCGCATGGGAGCTCGGGCCTCAGCTGAAGATGAGGTCGATGAGGTAGTCGCCGACGAAGAACAACGTCGCGGCGCCGGCGATGAACGCGAGGCCGACGATGGCGATCGCGCTGCTGGTCAGCACCTTCGAGATCTCGCCCCGGCTGGCCCGGCCGATGAAGATGATGCCAAGCACGGCCAGCAGGATCGGGGCGATGTTGCTCGCGAAGAAGGTGACGACGCCTTCGGTGTTGATGCCCTTGGGCTCGGCGGCGGCAAGGGTGGCGCCATGCTGCATTGCCGCCGCGACCTGCGCGGCGAGCTCTGTGGCGATCATCGGTAAACCTCCCGGGTGCCCGGCGTGAGGGCGCCGGACACGCTGCAGTTGTGAAGCCTGACGGCAACGCCCATATGGTGCTACTTCCCGCTCACCACGTCGAGTGCGCGGCCTCGATGCTTAAGGGCACTGCTGTCCTACCCACGCCCGTCTGCTCTCTTCGGTTCAATAATGATGCCTAGCTCCGAAGCGTACGGGCCGTACTTCTTACCTACAAGCTGCCTGATTCGTTACCCAAGGTAAAGACGTGACTGAACTTGAGTCACGTCCGATCGTACACATGTTCTAAAGGCGCCTGCCCGGTACGGTCGTTCCGTGAGTGAGCCGACCGGTAGCGCAACGACCCGGCAGGGCGCGGGCGACCTGCTGCTTCATCAAGATCACCCGGTCGTGATGGGGGTGCTCAACGTCACGCCGGACTCGTTCTCCGACGGCGGGCGATGGGCGGACCTCGATGCCGCGGTGGCACACGGTGCCGCCCTGCGCGACGCTGGTGCCAACCTTGTGGACATCGGCGGGGAATCCACCCGTCCGGGCGCAGGCCGGGTGGACGCACCCACCGAGATCGCCCGCGTGCTCCCGGTGATCCGCGAGCTGGCGGCGGCCGGCGTACCCATGAGCATCGACACCACCCGGGCCGCGGTGGCCGCGGCGGCGCTCGAGGCCGGCGCGACCGTGGTGAACGACGTGTCCGGCGGGCTGGCCGACCCGGGCATGGCCGCGGTGGTCGCCGACGCCGGCTGTCCGTGGGTCCTGATGCACTGGCGCGGCCACTCCCGCCGGATGAACGACCTCGCCGTCTACCGGGACGTGGTGGCGGAGGTGCGCGACGAGCTGCGCCGGCGGGTGGACGACGCGGTGGCCGCCGGTGTCGATCCCGGGCGGCTCATCCTCGACCCCGGGCTGGGCTTCGCCAAGCGGGCCGAACACAACTGGGCCCTCAGCGCCCATCTCGATCAACTGATCGCTCTCGGTCATCCGGTCCTGTTCGCAGCGTCACGCAAGACGTACCTGGGGCGGCTGCTGGCCGGCGCGGACGGCGAGCCGCGCCCGGTGGACGGCCGCGAGGCTGCCACGATCGCGACGTCCGTTTTGGCGGTGGCGGCCGGGGCGTGGGGCGTACGGGTGCATGACGTGCGGGCCACGGTGGACGCGCTCGCCGTCTGGCGGGCCACCGGAGGCCCCCGACTCGAAAGGCACGACCATGACTGACCGGATCACGCTGCGCGGGCTTCGCGTACGCGGCAACCACGGGGTCTTCGACTTCGAGCGCCGCGACGGCCAGGACTTCGTGGTCGACGTGGAGCTCGAGCTCGACCTCGCCGAGGCGGCGGCCAGCGACCACGTCGACGACACCGTCCATTACGGGGAGCTGGCGGGGCGGCTCGCCGAGACGATCGCGGGTGAGCCGGTCAACCTCATCGAGACCCTGGCCGACCGGCTCGTCGCCGTGTGCCTCGCCGACGACCGGGTCGCCGCGGCCACGGTCACGGTGCACAAGCCCCAGGCACCCATCCCGCACGAGTTCGCCGACGTGGCCGTCACGCTCCGGCGTACCCGATGACCCGGGCCGTCCTGTCCGTCGGGAGCAACCTCGGCGATCGGTACGCACACCTGAGAACCGCCGTCGAAGGGCTCGGCGACAGCGTCGTGCTGGTCTCCGGCGTGTACGAGACGCCACCGTGGGGTGACACGGAGCAGCCGCCGTACCTGAATGCGGTCGTGCTCGCGGTCGACCCGGCGCCGGACCACCGGGTGTGGCTGGAGCGGGTGCGGTCGCTGGAGTCCGCCGCGGGACGGGTGCGGGATCCGGAGCGCCGGTTCGGGCCGCGCACCCTCGACGTCGACGTGATCGCCGTCTGGAACGACGACGGCACGCCCGTGACCAGCGCGGACGCCGAGCTCACCCTGCCCCACCCGCGTGCCTGCGAGCGTGCGTTCGTGCTCAAGCCGTGGCTCGACCTCCAGCCGTACGCCCAGCTGCCCGGCCACGGCTGGGTGACGGACCTGCTGAACGCGCCCGGCCTCACCGCCGACGCGAACGCGATGACCCCCCGGCCGGATCTGCCGTTAGAGTTCGAGGGGTGAGCAGCAACCCCGGCGGTGACGCACCCGACCCGTCGATGCGGCCCACCAGCCTGTCCGTGCTGGTGGTCGCCGCCCTGGCCGCGGCGGCGGTCGGCTGGCTCCTGCTGAGCTCCTTCTACGCGCAGATGCCGCGGCTGCCCTGGCTGCCGATCATCGTGCTGACGGCGCTCGCGGTCGCCGAGGCGTTCCTGGCGCAGAACACCAGCGCCCGCATCCAGCGCAAGCCCGGCGCGCCCCGGGTCGACCCGCTGGCGGTCGCGCGTTACGCCGTCCTCGCCAAGGCATCGTCGCTGGCCGCGGCCATCTTCGCCGGGTTCTCCGCGGGCCTGCTGGCCTGGCTCGCGCTGGAGCCGACCAAGGCCGCGACGGACGACGTGCCGGCCGCCATCGCGGGCGTGGTGTCGTCGCTGGCGCTCGTCGGGGCGGCGTTGTGGCTCGAGCGTGCCTGCCGCGTACCGAAGGAACCGGACCGGAAGAACGGTGGCGACCCCGGCAGACGGGCCGGACGGCCCTGATCGGGCACCGGTTCGGGGCTTGAACCGAAACCGCCTCGTTTCCGTATGCTGAGCCGCGGCGGAGGAGGTGGACGAGATGGCCTACGACGAGACCACATACCGTCGCAACGCCGGCGACGAGCAGACGCCGACCGATCCGGCGGCGTACCGCACCGGCGCGGCGGCCGCCGACTTCCGCGGGCGGCGGCGGGAGCTCGATCCGGACGAGTCCGGCGTGCGCATCACCGAACCGATCGGTGAGCCGGGGCGCCGCGGCGACGGCTGGGACGACGGCCGGGACCGCCTCGGCGTCCACATCGGCTGGGAGATCGTCCTGCTGCTGGCGGTCGCGGCCATCGCCTACCTGCTCTATCGCCTCGATCCGGCCGCCCTGCGCCGCCCGGCACTGGACACCCTGCTCATTTCGGGTGCGTCGCTCGGGCTGCTGGCGCTCGGGGCGGGGTTGACGCTGCGTGCGGGCGTACCGAATCTTGCCGTCGGCCCGATCGCCCTTGCCGCCTCCCTGCACTTCGCCGAGAACGGCGACCAGGGCCTGGCCCGCGCCCTCGTGCCGGCGCTGGCCATCGCCGCGGCCGGCGGGCTGGTCGCCGCCGTGCTGATCCTGGTGCTGCACGTGCCCGGGTGGGTCGCCTCGCTGGGCGGCGCGCTGGGGGTGATCGTGTACGACCAGCTGCGCACCGCCCCGGTCGCAGTGCAGGGCACCTACGACCCTGCCGACCAGGCCTTCTATCTGTTCGGGGGGTTCGCGCTGCTGGCCGTGCTGGGCGGCGCGCTCGGCACCGTCACCCCGATCCGCCGCATGGTGGGCCGGATGCGGCCGAACGGCGACCCGGCCCTGCGACCCGGCGGCGCGGCCGCCCTGCCCGTGATCGCCGCGCTGGTGCTCTCCTCCGTCTTCGCGGCCGGCGCCGGCGTCCTGATGGCCGCGCAGTCGAACGTCCCCATCGTGCCCGGCACCGGCCTCGAGTGGACCGGCCTCGCGTTCGGCGTGGCGCTGCTCGCGGGCACGAGCGCGTTCGGGCGCCGCGGCGGCATCTTCGGCACGCTGCTCGCGGTGGCCGGGCTGACCCTGTTCCTCGACTACGCCGACCGGCGCAACTTCGACATCGCGCTGTTCGCGATCGGCGGCGCCACCATCGGTGCCGGCCTGCTGGTCACCCGGCTCGTGGAGACGTACGGCCGGCCCCTCGCGCCGGCCGGCGTCGACGAGGAGTGGAACGGCGCCGCGCAGACCGGCGGGACCTGGTCGCCGGACCTGCCGGAGACCTGGTCGCCGTCGACCAGCCCCGCGCACAGCCGCTCCAACGACCAGTGGGACCTGGGCCCCTGGGGCAGCAGCCGCTGACGCCGCGACGGCGGCGGCGGGCGAATCCGGCCGCGGCGGCGGTCGCCGGGGCCGCCGCCCTATGCTGGCTCCATGACCGACGCGACCTTCGCCGAGCTGGACGCCCTGCCCACCGAGGAGCTGCGCGAGCGCGCCTTCGCGAGGGCCCGGGAACGCCGCGACCTGAGCTTCTTCTGGTCGGTGTTCAAGCACCTGCCGGACTCGGACGAGGCCGCCTCGCTCGACGGCGCCCCGAACACGGTCGGCCCCACCATCGACGAAGCGGTGGCGTTGTGGCGTGAATTGACCGGACATGGGTACGGAGAGCAGGAGCCGCTGCTTCGGGCCGCCTTCATCGACTACCTCCAGAAGCACTAGGGCATCCATGCCCGTCGTTTGAGAAGGCGTGCTTGCTGGGAATTAGCGGTTCATGGCTCTCACCAACCGCTACAAGACCGCGCCGGGTGCGGGCACTCTCGCCGCACTCATCCTGGTCCTGGTCTTCGGCAGCCCCTGGTATGCCGACTGGGCCGCGGACAACACCAACCCCGGAACCGCCGGAGGCTGGTGGCTGCGCCTGCTCGCGTGGCCGCACTGGCGCTTCGACTCCGATGACACCCTGCGCTCGATCATCATCGCCGACCTCAAGGCGATCCTGGTCGTGGTGCTGACGCTGCTCTTCCTCTACCTGCTGCCCGGCTCCCAGCTGGCCCGGGCGCGCGGCACGATCAGCCAGTTCTTCGCGGGCTGGTCGGCGTACGTCTTCGCCGGCGGCTTCGCCGCGCTGCTCACCACCCTGTTCCTGGCCAACCCGTCGCTGCTCGGCGCCTTCCGGGCGGCCGGCGAGGGCGCCACGTACGGCCTGTTCGTCGGCTGGATCATCGGCCTGGCCACCCTGGGCGGTCGCCGGGGCACCCGTTAGCCCTACCGGACCGGGCCGGCGAGATCCCCCCGCCGCCGACGCCCGGTCACCCAGGCGCGAGAGGTGCCGCAGCCCCCGCCTCCGGCACCTCACCGCCGCGCCGAACCGCAGCCCGGGCCGTCTCCGGTCCGGGCTGCGGTGCGTCTCAGGCCGTCGCCGGGGCCTTCTTCTGCTGGGGTACGTCGAACAGCGACGAACGTGACACAGTCCCCACCGGCGTGCCGTCCTCCACCGCCACCACGTTCAGCGCGTCGCTGGTGAGCATGGCCGCGAGGGCGTCGTACAGGGTGCCGTCCGCGTCCACGGTCGGCAGCCGTTCGATCTCCTCGATCCGGCCCACGGGCCGCATGATCTCGCGCACCTTCGTGACCGCCAGCCGCCGGACGCCCCGGTCGCTGCCGACGAACTCGCTGACCGCCTCCGACGCCGGCTCGCTGAGCAGCTCGGCGGGGGGTGCGTACTGCAGCAGCCGGCCGCCCTCCGCGAGCACCGCGATCCGGTCGCCGAGGCGTACGGCTTCGTCGATGTCGTGGGTGACCAGCACGATCGTCTTGCGTACGGTCTCCTGGAGCCGGAGGAACTCCTCCTGGAGCCGGCCGCGCACGATGGGGTCGACCGCCGAGAACGGCTCGTCCATCAGCAGCACGCGCGGGTCCGCGGCCAGCGCCCGGGCCACGCCGACCCGCTGCCGCTGTCCGCCCGAGAGCTCGTGCGGGTAGCGGCCGCCGTACCGTTTCGGGTCGAGGCCGACCAGCTCCAGCAGCTCCTCGGCGCGCGCCCGGGTCCGCTTCTTGTCCCACCCGAGCAGGCGCGGCACCGTGCCGACGTTGGTACGGATCGTCTGGTGCGGGAACAGTCCCACATTCTGGATCACGTAGCCGATGTGCCGCCGCAGCTCGACCGGGTCCTGGGCGGCGATGTCCTGCCCGTCGATGAGGATCCGGCCCTTGGACGGATCGATGAGCCGGTTGAGCATGCGCAGCACGGTGGACTTGCCGCAGCCCGAGGGCCCGATGAGGACGGCCAGCTCGCCGGCGCGTACCTCCAGGCTGATGTCGCCGACCGCCACGGTGCCGTCGGGATAGACCTTGCCGAGGTTCTCGAGCGTGATAGACGCCGCGGTCCGGCCGACGCCGGAGTCGTTGATCGCGGTAGCGTCCACGTATGTCCTTCCTGTCGAGGGCCCCGGCGCCTGCGTGGCCCCTGGCCGCCCCCGCTGATGACGGGCCGGGAAATCCGTGGTTCTCCTGGCGCTATGTGCACGACAACGCCGACGAGATCCTGACCGCACTCCAGTCGCACGCGGGTCTCACCGCCCGCGCGGTGATCATCGCGTTGGTCGTCGCCCTGCCGCTCGCGGTCGTCGCGTACTGGTGGCGACCGCTGACCGGGCCGATTCTTGCACTCTCGGGCGTCCTCTACACGATTCCGTCGCTGGCACTCCTCGCCCTGGTCGCCCCGGCGGTCGGCACCACGAGCGATACGTCGGTCCTGATCGCCTTGGTCCTGTACGCCCTGCTCGTCCTGGTCCGCAACGCCCTCGCCGGCCTGGTCCAGGTGCCCGCCGAGGTGCGCGACGCCGCCGCCGGCATGGGGTACGGGCGCCTCGGCCGGCTGTTGCGCATCGAGCTGCCGCTGGCGCTCCCGGGCATCCTCACCGGGTTGCGGCTCGCCACGGTCTCCACGGTGGCGCTGGTCACCGTCGGTTCGCTGATCGGCAAGGGCGGCCTGGGCGACATGATCCTCGGCGGCTTCCGCAACAACTTCTACAAGGCCGAGATCATGACCGGCACGATCCTCTGCGTCGGCCTGGCGCTCGTGCTCGACCTGGCGCTCGCCGGGGTCGGCCGGCTGCTGACGCCCTGGGCCCGGGAGCGGCGATCGTGAACTATCTGCACGAGGGCATCGTCTGGCTCAACGACCCGCTGAACTGGACCAACCCCGGCGGCCTCCTGGACCGGCTGACCGAGCACCTGACCATCAGCCTGTGGGCCGTCCTGCTGGGCTGCGCCGTGGGCTGGCCGCTCGGCATCTGGCTCGGGCATCGCGGCCGGGGCGGCGGGGCGGTCATCACCGTCGCCAACCTCACCCTGGCGATCCCGACGCTGGCCCTGCTGACCATCCTGCCGCTGACCCCGCTGGGCTTCGGCAAGCCGCCGGTCGTGGTGGCGCTCGCGGTGTTCGCCGTGCCGCCGTTGCTGGCCAACGCGTACACGGGGCTGCGGCAGATCGACCCGGAGACCCGGGAGGCCGCCAGGGGCATGGGGCTGTCCGGCGGCCAGCTGCTGCGGCGGGTCGAGCTGCCGCTCTCGGTGCCCTACCTCGCGGCCGGATTGCGTACGGCGGCGGTCCAGGTCGTGGCCACGGCGGCCCTGGCGGCGTTCGTCAACGGCGGCGGGCTGGGCGAGATCATCGCGGCCGGCTTCGGCATCGGGATGAGCGCCGGCGGCGGCGGGCAGATCGTGGCGGGCGGCATCGTCGTCGCTCTGCTGGCCCTTCTCGTCGAGGGGGTGCTGGCCGTGGTGCAGCGCCTGGTGACCCCGCCTGCGTTGCGCGCGCAGGCGCGCCGGAAGCGTCCCACCGCGGCGGCGCCGGCGGGCTGAGCAGCCTCGCCGCGGCAGGTAACGAATGGGCAACGTAGGCCCTCCGGCGGCATAGGTTGTCGTACCCCCCAGTTATCAACGAGGGTGTCGCCTCCACGGGCGGCGCGGACAACCGGACAAAGCGGGCATCGGATCTTCGACTGCCCGTCGGACACGCGGCACGGCCGTCCAGCCGTGCCGGGACACAGAAGGCGGCAGTATGCGTCGACACCTGCTCCTGACGGCCGGCACCCTCATGACCGCCGCCGTCATCCTCGCCGGTTGCGGTGAGTCCGGCTCGTCCGGCACCGCGGCCCCGCCCAGCTCCGCGTCGGGCGCCGGGTGCGCCCCGGTCGCGGGCGACAAGCTGGTCGTCCTCACCGACGACAAGAACCTGCAGAACACCGACAACATCGTCCCGGCGATCAACAAGAAGTCGTCGTCGCCCGAGCTTGTAGCGGCCCTCGACAAGGTCTCCGCGGCCCTCGACACGACCAAGCTGATCGAGCTCAACAAGGCCGTGGACATCGATCGCAAGTCCTCCAAGGCGGCGGCCCAGGAATTCGCCACCGCGAACAACCTCACCGCCGGCCTGCAAAAGGGCAAGGGCGGCAACCTCACCGTCGGCGCCGCCAACTTCAGCGAGAACGCGACGCTCGGCGAGCTCTACAACATCGTGCTGACCGCCGCCGGCTACCAGGTGAAGGTGCAGCAGATCGGCAACCGCGAGCTGTACGAGCCCGCCCTCGAGAAGGGCGACATCGACGTCGTCCCGGAGTACGCGGCCACCCTCGCGACCTTCCTGTCCGGCAAGGTCGACGGCAAGGACGCGAAGGACCCGTCCTCGTCCGACCTGAACACCACGATGACCAACCTGAAGGCCCTCGGCGACAAGACCGGCCTGGTTTTCGGTACGCCCTCCTCGGCGCAGGACCAGAACGCCTTCGCCACCACCGAGGCCTTCTCCGCCAAGTACGCCGTGAAGACTCTCTCGGAGCTGGCGGCCAAGTGCTCCGGCGCGGCGACCGTCCTCGGCGGCCCGCCGGAGTGCCCGCAGCGCCCGAAGTGCCAGCAGGGGCTCGTCGAGACGTACAGCTTCCAGGCCGGCAAGTTCAGCTCGCTGGACGCCGGCGGCCCACTCACCAAGACCGGCCTCAAGCGGGGCACGATCAGCGTGGGCCTGGTGTTCAGCTCGGACGGCGCCCTGGCAGCCGGCTGACCCGGCTTCCCGCGGAGCGTTCCGCCCGCCGTGCGCCCCGCCCACCCGGGCGATGGTCCCGGCGGGCGGGCGCCCAGCTGGTGCCTGCGTGGGCCGGTGCCCACCCGGGCGGGTGTCTGGCCGGGGCCTGCGTCCACGCGGGTGGTTGCCGGGCCGGGCCTGCTCGCGGATTCGCGCGGGTGGCGAAATTTCGGCCTGCTCAGGGGGCCGGCCCGGCGTCTCACCTGCTGATACGGTCACCGCGGCGATCACCGCCGAAATTCACCCGTTTCAGGACGGGTAGCACTCTGGGTAACATCTGCGACCATGTCTGAGCGCGACCCCGAGGAGCAGCAGAGCAGCCGTCTGCCGCGTGCCCTGATCTGGGGTGGCGTCGGACTGGCGCCCCTCGCGGCCATCATCGGCGGCGTCGGCTCGGTCCGGTTCGCGGTGCTGCTGGTCGCGGTCAGTGTCGTGCTGCTCGGCGCCTCCATGCTGCTGCGCCACGATCCCGTGCTGCTCCGGATGGACGTCGAGGACCGGGTGGGCGCGGAGGTCGACGCGCTGCGCGGCGAGCTCCGGGAAGAGATCGCCGCCGCGGCCCGCGCTACCGGGCATCGCGTCCAGGTGCTCCAGGATGAGATGGGCCGCCTGCAGGCCGCGGGCCCGGTGGCTGCTCCCGCCGCTCCCGCGAGCCCGGCAGCGCGGCCGGTCGCCGCGAGCCGGCCCGGTGCGGCGGGCGGCGCGGCCCGGCCCGGAGCGCCGGTGGGCGCGGCCCGCCCCGGTACACCGGCGAACGGCGCGGCCGGGACACCCCCGAGCGGTGCGGCGAGGCCCGGGGCGCCCGCGAGCGGTGCGGCAAGGCCCGGGGCGCCCGCGAGCGGTGCGGCAAGGCCCGGGACGCCCGCGAGCGGTGCGGCAAGGCCCGGGACGCCCGCGAGCGGTGCGGCAAGGCCCGGGGCGCCTTCGAGCGGCGCGGCCAGGACATCCGCGAGTGGTGCGGGCAGGCCGGGGACGCCCCCGAACCCGGCCGGTCGGGCCGGTGCTCCGGTCGACCCCGTCGCGCCCGTCGAACCGGTCGGAGGGCCGGGCAACGCCGCCGGACGGGGTGCGCCCGTGAGCGGCGCCGGCCGGCCCGGTGCGCCGGTCAGTGGCGCGGCCCGGGCCCCGGGTGGGCGGCCCCCGGCGGGAGCGGCGCGTCCGGTAGCCGCCTCGGCCTCAGTCCCGCCGGTTCCCGCGCCCATGGCCACCCCCGGCACGCGCCCGCCCGCCGCCCCTGGCACCCGCCCGCCCGCTGCTCCCGGCACGCGTCCGCCTGCCACCCCAGGCACGCGTCCGCCCGCCACCCCTGGCGCGCGTCAGTCCGCCGGCCCCGGCACGCGCGCGCACGTCACGCCTGGCGCCCGCCCGCCCGGTGCTCCCGCGCCACGCCCACCGGCATCCCCCGGGACCCACACGGCTGCCGCCCCTGGAGGCCACACGGCCGCCGCCCCGGGTGCCCACTCCGCCGCCGTCCCCGGAGCCCACTCAGCCGTCCCCGGAGCCCACTCAGCCGTCCCCGGAGCTCACTCAGCCGCTCCCGGAGCCCACGCGGCCGATGCCTCCGGCACGCGGTCGCCTGCCGGTTCCGCGTCGGTCGCGGTGCCGTCGCAGGGCGTGCCCCGGCAGCGTGGTGCCGCGTCGATTCCGCCGGCGCCCGACCCCGGCTACCGCGACGAGCCGGCCCCGGAGCCCGCCAAGCCGTCGCGGCGGCACGCGGCGCCGGACACCGGCACGGACATCGCCCGCTTCGGCCTCGGCCCGGACCTGACGACGCCGGAGGCGGCAGAAGAGCAGAACTGGACCCCGTCGGGCGCGGCGGGAGAGCCCGGTTGGACCCCGTCAGGCACGGGGGAGGAGCCCGGTTGGACCCCGTCAGGCACGGGGGAGGAAGGCTGGACCCCGTCGGGCGCGGCAGGGGAAGGCTGGACCGCGTCGGGCACGGCGGAGGAGGGCTGGACCGGGTCGGGCGCGCTGGAGGACAACGGCTGGGCCGCGTCGGAGCAGGCCGAGGAGCCGGGCTGGACCGTGGCGGCCGGATCGGGGACGGGCTGGCCCGCGCCGAGCGAGCCGGCCGGGTGGTCCGCGCGCGCCCGGGGCACCGGCTGGTCGACGGCGGGCGAGTCGGGCGGCGCGGGCTGGCCGGCGGGCGGGGCGGACGACAAGGGCTGGTCCGGGACGGACGACAAGGGCTGGACCGGGGCGCAGGACGGGGGCTGGTCCGCGGGCGACTCGGAAGATGCCGGCTGGTCGGGCGGGGACTCGGAGGATTCCGGCTGGGTGGCGACGGGCGGGTCGGAGGAGACCGGCTGGTCCGCGTCCGGCGAGTCGGAGGGTGCGTACTGGTCGGCGCCGGGTGCGTCGGAGGGGGAGTACTGGTCCGCGCCGGGCGAGTCGCAGCCGGGCTGGTCGGGCTCGGACGACGCCGAGGGTCAGTACTGGGTCCCGGCAGGCGGGGGCAAGAAGGAGGGCTGGTCCGACCCGGACGAGAAGTGGGACGCCCTGGAGCGCGGCTGGCAGGAGTCCGAGGTGGGCTGGCCCGAGAAGGAGCCGGAGCTGGTCCGGTCCCGTTTCGGGCGGGTGCGCCCGGTGCCGGTGGAGGAGACCCCCGCCCCGGACGAGAATGCCGGCCTCTACGGAACCCCGCCGACCGGCCGGCGTCGACGCTAGGAAAAGCTACTTGTCGATGTCGCCGACCACGAAGAACATCGAACCGAGGATCGCGATCAGGTCCGGGACCAGGCAGCCGGGGATCAGCGTCGACAGCGCCTGGACGTTCGCGTACGACGCCGTGCGCATCTTCATCCGCCACGGGGTCTTCTCGCCGCGGGACACCAGGTAGTAGCCGTTGATGCCGAGCGGGTTCTCGGTCCACGCGTACGTGTGGCCCTCGGGCGCCTTGACCACCTTGGGCAGCCGCACGTTGACCGGCCCGCCGATCCGGTCGATCCGGTCCAGGCACTGCTCGGCCAGGTCCAGCGACACGTACGCCTGGTCGAGCAGCACCTCGAAGCGCGAGTGGCAGTCCCCGGCCGTGCGGGTGACCACGGGCACGTCCAGTTCGTCGTACGCGAGGTAGGGCTCGTCGCGGCGCAGGTCCAGGTCGAGGCCGCTGGCCCGGGCCACGGGTCCGGACGCACCGTACGCCGCCGCCTGCTCCGCGGTCAGCACGCCGACTCCGACCGTACGGGCAAGAAAGATGTCGTTCCTGCGGATGAGCTTGTCGATGTCCGGCATCCGGCTGCGGACGAGCGCGATCGCCTCCCGGGCGCGGCGGGTCCAGCCGGCCGGCACCTCCTCCTTGAGGCCGCCGACGCGGTTGAACATGTAGTGGATGCGCCCGCCGGACACCTCCTCCATGACCGCCTGCAGCGTCTCCCGCTCGCGGAACGCGTAGAACATCGGCGTGATCGCGCCGATCTCCAGCGGGTACGAGCCGAGGAACATCAGGTGGTTGAGCACCCGGTTCAGCTCGGCGAGCGCCATCCGCAGCCAGGTGGCGCGCTCCGGCACCTCGATGCCCATGAGGCGTTCCACGGCCAGCACGACGCCGAGCTCGTTGGAGAACGCGGACAGCCAGTCGTGCCGGTTGCTGAGCACGATGATCTGGCGGTAGTCGCGCACCTCGAAGAGTTTCTCGGCGCCGCGGTGCATGTAGCCCACGATCGGCTCGCAGGTGACCACGCGCTCCCCGTCGAGGGTGAGTCGCAGCCGGAGCACGCCGTGGGTGGACGGATGCTGCGGTCCGATGTTGAGCACCATGTCGGCGGTGTCGAGCCCGGCTCCCGTCCCGACGGTCAGCTCCCGCAAGTCGCTCATCCGGGAATCGTCCCACGGAGGTCGACGCCGGCCTCGTGCAGCAGCCACCGGTGCCCGCCGAGCCCGGCCGCATCGGTCAGCTCGCCCGCCGCGCCGGCCGCGCCGAGTGCCCGGAGGTAGGCCGCCGGGTCGCTGCGGGCCAGGTCCAGCGGGGGCCGGGCGCCGTCGACCCCGAGCGCTCGCAGCGCCTCCCGCTGGGTGATGATCCGGTACGGCGTACCGCCCGCGGCCGCCGCCGAGTCCAGGGCCACGTGCGCCGTCACATCGCAGCTCCCGTCCGGTACGGGCGGGACCTGGCGCCCGCCCCGGTATCCGGTCAGCGTCCCCTGGGCCGGCCGTTCGCCGCGCAGGTGCCCGTAGTCGACGGCCAGCGCGCAGCCGCGGCGTACCGAGGAGACCGCGTCCGCCCAGGCGACGTCGCGGGGCCAGCCGATCTCCACCCGGTCGCCGGGCCGGGCGTGCGGCCACCACCGGGCCAGCCAGAACCGGTCCGCCGCGTCGACGTCGCCGCCCAGCGACTCGTCGCCGGTGGCCGGGTCGACCAGCAGCCGCCGGGCGCGCCCCTCGGTGTCGATCTCGGCGACGTCCAGCGGCACGTTGTCGAGCCACTCGGTCGCCAGCAGGATGCCGGTCACTTCGGCCGGGACGTCCCGCCGCCAGCCGATCGCCGCGGGCAGGCCGCCGGGCCGGGGTGCCACCTCCACGCCGGTGAGGCGCATCCGGCCGGCCAGCGGGGTGCCGGCCGCCGAGGCGGCGAGGGCCGCCAGGAGTTCGCCGCGTCCCGCCCCCACGTCGACGACCTGGAGGGTGCGGGGGTGGCCGAGCCGGGCGTCCACCGCCTCGATCAGCCGCAGCAGGGCGCCGGCGAACAGCGGCGAGGCGTGCACGCTGGTCCGGAAGTGGTCGGCCGGGGCAGCGACGGTGAAGAAGCCCCGCGGACCGTACAGCGCGCGGTGCATGGCGACCCGCCACCTCAAGCTCGTCACCCCGTCAATCTAGGCGCAGCCGGTGGTGCGGTTGTTCACACGTGCTTGTCACGTGCTTGTTACAACGGCGCATACTTGCCTCGACCGGTACCCCTCAAGGACTGGATCCGCATATGAGCGCAGTGCCGCGTGCCGCGTCCCGCGTGCACCCGTTGGTCGTCGGCGTCGTCGGCGCGGGCCGGGTGGGCGCCGTCCTCGGTGCCGCTCTGGCCGACGCCGGACATCACGTGGTCGCCGCCGCGGCGGTCTCCGCCGCCTCCGTCGAACGAGCCCGCCGGCTGCTGCCGCGGGCCGCGATCCTTCCGGCCGACGAGGTCGCCCGGGCCGCCACCGACCTGCTGCTGCTCGCCGTTCCCGATGACGCCCTCGGCGGCGTCGTGGCCGGGCTGGCCGCGACCGGAGCGCTTTCCCGCCGTACGGTCGTGGCGCACACCTCCGGAGCCCACGGCCTGGCGATCCTGGGCGAGGTCGACGGCCTCGCCCTGCACCCGGCGATGACCTTCACCGGCGCGGACGGGGACCTCGACCGGCTGCCCGGCATCGCGTGGGGGGTGACCGCGCGGGACCGGGCCTTCGCCGCCCGCCTGGTCGCCGACCTGGGCGGCATCCCCGAGTGGATCGCCGAGGACGCCCGGCCGCTCTACCACGCCGCCCTCGCGCACGGCGCCAACCACCTGGTCACGCTCGTCAACGAGGCCGCCGACCTGCTGCGGACCGCCGGGGTCGAGCGCCCCGGCGCGGTGCTGTCGCCGCTGCTGCACGCCGCGCTGGACAACGCGCTGGCCCTGGGCGACGCGGCGCTGACCGGCCCGGTGTCGCGGGGCGACGCGGGCACCGTACGCAAGCATCTCGACCGCCTGACGCCGGAGTCGGCGCCGGCCTATCTCGCTCTCGCCCGGCGCACCGCCGACCGGGCGATCGCCGCGGGGCGCCTGCGCCCGCAGGACGCGGCGCCGCTGCTGGACGTTCTGGCCTCCGCTCACCCGACCGTAGGGAGCCCCTCATGACCGTTCTCGTGCACACCCGCGCCGAGCTGGCAGCCGCCCGCGCGGCCGCACCCGGGCGGGTCGCCGTCGTGATGACCATGGGCGCCCTGCACGAGGGGCACCGCCGGCTCATGCGCGAGGCGCGCGAGCGGGGGGACTACGTGATCGTCACGGTCTTCGTGAACCCGTTGCAGTTCGGTCCGAACGAGGACTTCGACAAGTATCCGCGCACCCTCGCCGCGGACGTCGAGGCGTGCACCGCCGAGCGGGCGGATCTCGTGTTCGCCCCGGACCGCGAGGAGATGTACCCGGGCGGCACGCCGTCGGTGACGCTGGCGGCGGGGCCGATGGGCGAGATCCTCGAGGGTGCCAGCCGCCCCGGCCACTTCTCCGGGATGCTCACCGTCGTCGCCAAGCTTCTCCTGCTGACCCGCGCCGACGTGGCCCTCTTCGGCGAGAAGGACTACCAGCAGCTCGCGCTGATCCGGCGCATGGTCACCGACCTGGAGATCGGTGCGGAGATCGTCGGCGTGCCGACCGTACGCGAGCCCGACGGCCTGGCCCTGTCGAGCCGCAACCGCTACCTGTCGCCGGAGCAGCGGCAGGCCGCGCTGGCGCTGTCGCACGCGCTGCGCGAGGGCGCCCTGCAGAACGACCCGGCCCGCGTGCTGGAGGCGGCTACCAAGATCCTGGATGACGAGCCGGGCGTCCGGGTCGACTACCTGGCGCTGACCGACCCGCTGCTCGGCGCCGCCCCGGCGACCGGCCCGGCCCGGCTCCTCGTGGCCGCGAAGGTCGGCACCACCCGCTTGATCGACAACGTACCGCTGCTCCTGGGAGAGGCCGCCTGATGCTCCGCACGATGCTCAAGTCCAAGATCCATCGGGCCACGGTGACGCAGGCGGACCTGCACTACGTGGGCTCGGTGACGGTGGACCTGGACCTGATGGAGGCGGCCGACCTGCTGCCGGGCGAGCAGGTCGCCATCGTCGACGTGACCAACGGGGCCCGCCTGGAGACGTACGTGATCCCGGGCGAACGGGGCTCCGGTGTCATCGGCATCAACGGCGCGGCGGCCCACCTGGTCCACCCGGGCGACCTGGTCATCCTCATCTCCTACGGCCAGATGGACGCGGCGGAGGCGCGCGCCTATCAGCCGCGCATCGTGCACGTGGACGCCGGCAACACCATCATCGAGCTGGGCGCGGACCCGGCGGCCGCCGTCGACGGCATGGCGGACGATCTGGTACGCGGGGACCTCACGCTCTCCGCCTCCTGAGCCGTCCCGCGTCTCCCGAACACCGCCTGGCGGCCGAGCCGCCTGCCCTATGATCGACAAATCGGGACATAAGGCGGCGTTCGGGAGGCTCGGTTCATGCGTCACATCTCCCGGTCGCGGAGGCGCTGGGGCGTCGCCGTGGCCGCGGGCCTGCTGACCGCCGCCTCCCTCACCGCCTGCGCGAACCCGGCCGGCGTCGACGGGGACCTCACCGGCGGCTGGGCCGCGATCGGCGCGCCGACCGGCTTCACGCCGGCGCCGGAGACCTGCCACCTCGCCAACTTCGCCGCGGTGGGCGCGCGGTCGGCGTACGAGCAGGTCGACTGCCAGATCAAACACCGGACCGAGACCGTGTACGTGGGCCGCTACGGCAGCCCCGCCGCGGAGGCGACCGCGCCGCCGGCCGACGGGACCTCGGGGGCGCGGCAGGCGTACGACATCTGCGACCGCAGGACCACGGCGTACGTGGGCGCTCCGTGGCGTACGGCAAGGCTCTGGATCGGGGTGACCCAGCCGACCAAGGCCGCGTGGACCGGGGGTGCCCGCTGGTACCGCTGCGAGGTGCTGGAAAGCAGTTCCGTGGAGGACGACGGCGGGCTCGTGCAGCGGGTCGGCACGTTGCGCAACGCGCTTCGCCAGCCGAAGTCGCCGCTGCTGCTCACCTGCTACGCCGTCCAGCTCGACAAGGTCGGCAAGATCGGCACGATGCCCGCCGCGCCCTGCGCCGCCGCGCACAACGCCGAGTTCGTCGGGGTGTGGGACGCCGGCAACCGCGCCTATCCGGACACCCCCGAGCAGTGGGCCGAGTTCCACGACGGCTGCCGCGCCCTCATCGCCACGTACGTCGATGTGCCCGACGACGACGACCTGCAGTACCGGGCCGGCGTGGTGTCGCTGCCCGGCGGCAAGGACGTGTGGGCGCTCGGCGACCGCGGGGTGCGCTGCTACCTGTGGGTGGACGCCAATGCGCTGACCTCGTCGTTGAAGGGTAAGGGCGAGAAGGCGCTCCCGGTCCGGTACCAGTAACGCGGGGCACTTCTTGGCGCCCCGGCCGTGATTTCGTCGTACCGGCGCGGTTGACTGGGCAGATGTCGCCTCTCGCCGACCTCAGGCTTCCCCGCCGCCTGGCCGCTCCCGAGCCGGGCTGGACCGAGTCCACCGACGTGCTGGTGGTGGGTTCGGGCATCGCGGGCCTCACCGCCGCGCTGCACCTGCGCGAGCAGGGCCTGCACGTCACGGTGGTCACCAAGGTCAACATCGACGACGGGTCGACCCGGTGGGCGCAGGGCGGCATCGCGGCCGTGCTGGACCCGCTGGACACCCCCGAGGCGCACGCCTTCGACACCGAGATCGCCGGCGTCGGGCTCTGCGATCCCGCCGCCGTGCGGGTGCTGGTCGAGGAGGGGCCGGCCCGCATCAAGGAGCTGATGCGCCTCGGCGCCGAGTTCGACCGCAACGCCGACGGGTCGCTGATGCTGACCCGCGAGGGCGGCCACCGCGCCGACCGCATCGTGCACGCCGGCGGCGACGCCACCGGAGCGGAGGTGCAGCGTGCCCTGCACGACGCGGTCCGCCGCGACCCGTGGATCCGCCTGGTCGAGCACGCGCTGGTGCTCGACCTGCTGCGCTCCGCCGACGGCCGCGCGTGCGGCATCACCCTGCACGTCCTCGGCGAGGGCACGGAGGACGGCGTCGGGGCGATCCTGTCCCGCGCGGTCGTGCTCGCCACCGGCGGCATGGGCCAGATCTTCGCGTCCACCACCAACCCGGCCGTCTCCACCGGCGACGGCGTCGCGCTCGCCCTGCGCGCCGGCGCGACCGTCACCGACGTGGAGTTCGTCCAGTTCCACCCCACCTCGTTCGTGACCGCCGGCGTCACCTCGGTGCAGCGCCCGCTGATCTCCGAGGCGCTGCGCGGCGAGGGCGCCCACCTCGTCGACGAGACCGGCACCCGGTTCATGGTCGGCCGGCACGAGCTCGCCGAACTCGCCCCGCGCGACATCGTCGCCAAGGGCATCCACCGCGTCCTGCGTGCCACCGGGGCCGACCACGTCTACCTGGACGCCCGCCACCTCGGCAAGGAGTTCCTGGAGCACCGCTTCCCGACGATCGTCGCGTCGACCCGGGCGGCCGGCGTCGACCCGGCGACCGAGCTGATCCCGGTCGCGCCCGCCGCCCACTACGCCTCCGGCGGCGTCCGCACCGACCTGCACGGCCGCACCTCCATCCCGGGCCTGTACGCCTGCGGCGAGGTGGCCTGCACCGGCGTCCACGGCGCGAACCGTCTGGCCAGCAACTCCCTGCTCGAAGGCCTGGTCTTCTCCCGCCGGATCGCCGACGACATCGCCCGCGACCTGCCCCCGCAGGCCGACCCGGCGCCCGTCACCGCCGAGCCAGGCTGGGTGGTCCCCCCGGCGATCCGCGCGGAGCTCCAGCGCACGATGACCCGCGGCGCCGGCGTGCTGCGCTCGGCGGACTCGCTCGCGGCCACCGCCAAGGAGCTCACCCGCCTCGGCGAGCAGCGCGACACCCCCCGCAACTCGGCCTGGGAGTCGACCAACCTGCTCACCGTCGCGACGGCCCTGGTGGCTTCCGCGTACGCGCGCCGCGAGACCCGTGGCTGCCACTGGCGGGAGGACTACCCGAACGCCGCGGACGAGTGGCGCGGGCACCTGCTGGATTCGATCGACCGGCGAGGCACCCTGACCCAGGCCTTCGCGGAGATGGCATGACCGGAGGGAAGCACAGCATGGACGAGGGCCTGGACCTGGCCGAGGTCGAACGCGTGGTCTACACCGCGCTGGCGGAGGACCTCGGCGACCCGCCGCGCGACGTGACCAGCGAGGCCACCATCCCGGCCGACCAGGTCGACACGGCCGAGCTGGTGGCCCGGGCCGACGGCGTGGTGGCCGGCCTCCCGGTGGCGGCCCAGGTGTTCGCCGCGACCTCCGGCGGCACCGCGACCTTCGACCAGCGCGTCGACGAGGGCGTATCCGTCACCCGCGGCGATGTGCTCGCCGTGGTCACCGGCCCGACCCGGGCCCTGCTGACCGCCGAACGCACCGCCCTCAACCTGCTGTGCCGCATGTCCGGGGTCGCCACCCACACCCGCAGGTGGGCCGACGAGCTGGCCGGCACCAAGGCGACCGTGCTCGACACCCGCAAGACCACCCCGGGCCTGCGCGCCCTCGAGAAGTACGCGGTCCGGGTCGGCGGCGGCACCAACAAGCGCATGGGCCTCTACGACGTCGCCATGATCAAGGACAACCACAAACTCGCCGCGGGCAGCATCACGGCGGCCTACCGCCTGGTCCGCGAGCGCTTCCCGGACGTCCCGGTCCAGGTCGAGGTGACCACGGTGGCGGAGGCGGAGGAAGCGGTCCAGGCCGGCGCCGGCTTCCTCCTCTGCGACAACATGCCCCCGGAGGCCCTGCGCACCGTCGTCGACCGGGTCGGCGACCGCGCCGAACTCGAGGCAACCGGCAACCTCAAACTCGAAACAGCAGCCGAGTACGCGGCCACGGGCGTCGACTACCTCTCGGTGGGCGGCCTGACCCATTCGTCCCCCATCCTCGACATAGCCCTGGACCTCCGCCCGGCGACGCCGTAGCGACCCGGGCCAGCCACCCCACCGGGCCCGAGACCGCCACGTCCGTCGTCACCACGTCACCCCGGTGGCGACCCGGGGTCTTCCCACCCGGCGTGCGAGGGTTCCGCTTGGCGGACCGACCCCTCTCCCCACCGCCGTCGTCTCGCGGCCGTTGTTCCGCGGCCGTCGTCTCGGGGCCGTCGTCTCGCGGCCGTTTTTCCTGCGGCCTTCTCCCGTTGCCCTTTTCCCGCGGCCCTCGCGCCGCGTGCTGAGGCTCTGCCCGGCGGCTTGGGTCCTCACCCGGCGTGCTGTGCCTCCGCGCGGCGTCGTCGGAAGGGCCGGCGGTTATGGTTGATCGTGCTTCTGTGCATTGACATCGGCAACACCAACACCGTCCTGGCCACGTTCGACGGCGACAAGATCGTGCACAGTTGGCGGATCAAGACCGATGCCCGGTCCACCGCCGACGAGCTGGGGCTGATGTTCCGGGGGCTGCTGGCCGGCGACGCCGTGGAGGTCACCGGGGTGGCCGCCTGTTCCACCGTGCCCGCCGCGCTGCGGTCGTTGCGGACGATGCTCGCGCGGTATTACGGGGATCTGCCGAATGTCATCGTCGAGCCCGGCGTCAAGACCGGGGTGCAGCTCGCGATCGACAACCCCAAGGAGGTCGGCGCCGACCGGGTGGTCAACACCCTGGCCGCGCATTCCCTGTACGGCGGGCCGTCGATCGTCGTGGACTTCGGGACGACCACCAACTTCGATGTGATCAGCGCCAAGGGCGAGTTCCTCGGCGGGGCGTTCGCACCCGGCATCGAGATCTCGTTCGATGCGCTCGCGGCGCGGGCGGCGCAGTTGCGCAAGGTCGAGCCGACCAAGCCGCGGTCCGTCATCGGCAAGAACACGGTCGAGTGTCTCCAGTCCGGCCTCTATTACGGGGTCGCCGGGCAGGTCGACCGGATCGTGGAGCTGATGACCGCCGAACTCGGCACGGTGCGTTCCGTCATCGCCACCGGGGGGCTCGCCTGGCTGGTGAAGGACGAGTGCCGGACCATCACGGCGCACGAGCCGATGATCACGTTGATCGGGCTGCGGATGGTCTATGAGCGGAATGTCGGCTGATCGCCGGTTGAGTCCGCCATAGGGCTGATCGTCCTGATCAGCGGCGGCGATCCGAAATAGTGCGTGCGGAAACGGCAAAGATGCCGGGGTCCCGGGCTGCCGGTTTGTGACGCACAGCAACCTCACGTTCACAGGTCTCTATCCGATGCCTTTTGCCGGCGGCCTCGACTCGCCGGCCGTGCACCTCTCGCGACCGATCATCACAATGCCGTTCGGATTTTGCCGGGCCACGGGCGCGAGGCGGGCAGGCTGCGTACTTCGATGTCGCTCTTTCGCGGGGTGAGCGCGGTCGGCGGCACCGCATTGATCCTCGCGTTCGGTACGCACGGAAGGTGATGGGCCGGCGGCTCGATGCTCCGCCCACGCGTCGGTGTCGTGGGCCGCGGTGATCCACGCCGAGTGCGGAATCGGCGACCCAGCGCTGCGGCGGAATGAGAATCGTCCCGGGACTGCCGGCCGGTGAATCCGCCCCGCGGCACCGGAATCGCGGCCTCCGGCGCCGGAAAGCGCCCCGGCCGGCGGGAGAATCGGCCCCGCCTGCGCCGGAATCCGGCCGGCCGGGGAGAATCCGGCCCGGCCTGCGGAATCAGCCCCGGGCCGCGGGGCGGATTCCTGCCGGGCGCGGGGCTGATTTCTGCCGGGTGCGGCGCGGATTTCTGGCGGGAGCCGTGGCGGAATCCGCCTCGGCCGCGTGGCGGAATCCTGCCGCGGGGGTCGAATCGGTCCGGCCGTGGGGTCCCGCCGGTCATTCGGCGAAACGCCGGCGGTTCCCCGTCCGTGCAAGCGGAAGTCGATATCAAGCCCCGCATTGACGGATCACGCGGGCATAGCGTTATTGTTCTCCGCAGGGGATTACCTGACGAGAGAACCTGTCTTCGGGAGGATAACGGCGCGTGGCCAAGCAGATCATTCACAAGCTGGTCGACGACCTCGACGGTGGTGATGCTGACGAGACCGTCAAGTTCGCCCTCGACGGCATTCAGTACGAGATCGACCTGTCCGACAAGAACGCGGCGAAATTGCGTGACGTCCTCGCGCCGTACGTCGCCGCCGGGTCGAAGGTCGCCCGCGGCGGGGTGGTCGTGGGCGGCCGGGCTGCCCGGGGCCGGGGCGGTGCCACCGCCGACCGTGAGCAGAACAAGGCCATCCGGGAGTGGGCCAAGAAGAACGGCAAGGAGATCTCCGACCGGGGGCGGATCCCGCAGGAGATCGTGGACGAGTTCCACGCCAAGGGCCCGGGCCGCTGAGCCCGCGCCGGACGACGTCCCCGGCCCCGGGGCCGGATCGTCGCCGGCTTCCGCGGCGGGAACGTCGCCGGCTTCCGCGGCCGGATCGGTCGCGGTGGTCCGAGTCCCGCCCCGGTTAGGGGAGGGCCAGCTTTTCCGCAGGGTCCGTAGCGCTCCGGCGCTGCGGACCCTGCGGCTTTTTCGCTCGTTCTTCGCTCGGCATGCGTAAGTTATCCACAGGAGTGGACGGCGTTGTCCACAGGCTGTGGACGGGTCCGCGGCCGTGGTCGTACCGGCCGGGATTTCGCTGTCCGCGTACTCCGCAGGGGTGGGGAACAGCCGTCGAGCGTGCGAAGTTGGGGAAATCATCGGCGCAGGACGTCCCGAGAGGGCTCGAGGGCCCAGCAGAGTCACCCGGCGGCGATAGAGTTACAGCACGGGCATCACCGATGCCCGTGCGCTGGCCCCGCCAGCTGTTGAGACAGGCTCAGCATTGGCGCACGGCACGTGAGGAGCACGAGGGCATGTTCGAGCGGTTCACCGACCGAGCGCGACGGGTTGTCGTCCTGGCCCAAGAAGAGGCCCGGATGCTCAACCACAACTACATCGGGACAGAGCACATCCTGCTCGGCCTGATCCACGAGGGCGAAGGTGTTGCCGCGAAGGCTCTGGAGAGCCTCGGCATCTCCCTCGAGGGGGTCCGGCAGCAGGTCGAGGAGATCATCGGCCAGGGCCAGCAGGCGCCGAGCGGGCACATCCCGTTCACGCCGCGGGCCAAGAAGGTGCTGGAGCTCTCGCTGCGCGAGGCCCTGCAACTGGGCCACAACTACATCGGCACGGAGCACATCCTGCTCGGGCTGATCCGTGAGGGCGAGGGCGTCGCCGCCCAGGTGCTGGTCAAGCTCGGCGCCGACCTCAACCGGGTCCGCCAGCAGGTCATCCAGCTGCTCTCCGGCTACCAGGGCAAGGAGCCGGCCGCGGCCGGTGCGGCGGCGGGCGAGGCCGCGCCGTCGACGTCGCTGGTGCTCGACCAGTTCGGACGCAACCTGACGCAGGCCGCCCGCGAGGGCAAGCTCGACCCGGTCATCGGCCGGGAGAAGGAAATCGAGCGGGTCATGCAGGTGCTCTCCCGCCGTACCAAGAACAACCCGGTGCTGATCGGCGAGCCGGGCGTCGGCAAGACCGCGGTCGTCGAGGGGCTGTCCCAGTCCATCGTCAAGGGCGAGGTGCCCGAGACGCTGAAGGACAAGCAGCTCTACACGCTCGACCTCGGCGCGCTGGTCGCCGGTTCCCGCTACCGCGGTGACTTCGAGGAGCGCCTCAAGAAGGTGCTCAAGGAGATCCGCACCCGGGGCGACATCATCCTCTTCATCGACGAGATCCACACCCTGGTCGGCGCCGGTGCCGCCGAGGGTGCCATCGACGCCGCCTCGATCCTGAAGCCCATGCTCGCGCGTGGTGAGCTCCAGACGATCGGCGCGACGACCCTGGACGAATACCGCAAGCACCTCGAGAAGGACGCCGCCCTCGAGCGCCGCTTCCAGCCGATCCAGGTGGGTGAGCCGTCGCTGGCGCACACCATCGAGATCCTCAAGGGCCTGCGCGACCGCTACGAGGCGCACCACCGGATCAGCATCACCGACGCGGCCCTGGTGGCGGCGGCGACGCTGGCCGACCGGTACATCTCCGACCGCTTCCTGCCGGACAAGGCGATCGACCTGATCGACGAGGCCGGCGCCCGGATGCGCATCCGCCGGATGACCGCGCCGCCGGACCTCCGCGACTTCGACGAGCGCATCGCCCAGGTCCGCCGCGACAAGGAGTCCGCGATCGACGCGCAGGACTTCGAGCGGGCCGCGCAGCTGCGCGACAAGGAGAAGCAACTGCTGGGCCAGAAGGCGCAGCGGGAGAAGGAGTGGAAGGCCGGCGACCTCGACGTCGTGTCCGAGGTCGACGACGAGCAGATCGCCGAGGTCCTCGGCAACTGGACCGGCATCCCGGTCTACAAGCTGACCGAGGAGGAGACCTCCCGGCTGCTGCGCATGGAGGACGAGCTCCACAAGCGCGTCATCGGCCAGGAGGACGCGGTCAAGGCGGTCTCGAAGGCGATCCGGCGTACCCGCGCCGGCCTGAAGGACCCGAAGCGCCCCTCGGGCTCGTTCATCTTCGCCGGCCCCTCGGGTGTCGGCAAGACCGAGCTCTCCAAGGCGCTCGCGGAGTTCCTCTTCGGCTCCGAGGACGCGCTGATCCAGCTCGACATGTCCGAGTTCCACGACCGCTACACGGTGTCCCGCCTCGTCGGTGCGCCCCCCGGATACGTCGGCTACGACGAGGGTGGCCAGCTGACCGAGAAGGTCCGCCGCAAGCCGTTCTCCGTGGTCCTCTTCGACGAGATCGAGAAGGCCCACCCGGACGTCTTCAACACCCTCCTGCAGATCCTGGAGGACGGCCGCCTCACCGACGGTCAGGGCCGCATCGTGGACTTCAAGAACACGGTGATCATCCTGACCACCAACCTGGGCACGCGCGACGTGGCCAAGGCGGTGTCGCTGGGCTTCCAGGCCTCGGAGGCCGAGGAGTCCAACTACGAGCGGATGAAGGTCAAGGTCAACGACGAGCTGAAGCAGCACTTCCGCCCGGAGTTCCTCAACCGCATCGACGACACGATCGTCTTCCACCAGCTCCGCCAGAACGAGATCCTCGAGATCGTCGACATCTTCACGGCGCGGATCGAGACCCAGCTCAAGAACAAGGACATGGGTCTCGAGCTCACCGACAACGCGAAGAAGTACCTGGCGAAGAAGGGCTTCGACCCCGTCCTGGGCGCCCGGCCGCTGCGCCGGACGATCCAGCGGGACCTCGAGGACACCCTCAGCGAGCAGATCCTCTTCAACGAACTGCGCCCCGGCCAGATCGTGGTGGTCGACTGCGAGGGCGACCCCGAGAACATCGAGAAGTCCAAGCTGACCTTCACGGGCGCCGACCGTGGCTCCGTGGTCCCCGACGCGGTCCCCGCCGACCTCGGCGCGGCCGCAGCCGACGAGTAGGCAGCACACCCGGATTTCTCGGGTATGACGGGTGAAACGGCCCGGCGCTTCGGCGCCGGGCCGTTTCGCGTGCGGTTTCTGCGTGGTGCGCCTCGCGGCCTTCGCGTCCTGCGGCCCGGCGTCCGGTGCCCGCGGCGGCGAGCTTGGTACGCAGCACCGCCGGGTCGCGCCCCGCGTCCGAGCGCCGGGGTCTGCGTCCGGGGGCCCTGCCCAGCCGTGTCCTGCCCAGCCGTGTCCTGCCCAGCCGTGTCCTGCCCAGCCGTGTCCTGCCCAGCCGTGCCCTGCCCAGCCGTGCGGCGTTTCCGGCGGCCCCGCCCGTCCGGTCCGCATGGGTGCGGGGTGCGGCGTTGGGTGGGGTATTGCTCGGTGGGGGCGTATTTCGGTCGCCGGGGTGGGGCGTGGGGGCGATCATCGGCCCATGGAGGTTCCTCAGCGGCAGATCCGGGCCGTGTACAGCGAGCGGACGATCACCGTGTACCAGGCGTACCCCGAGGCGATCGCCGGGCCAGCGGTGCGTGCCGGGCGGTTCGTGGATCCGTTCAAGCGGGAGCGGATGACGTGGATCAAGCCGTCGTTCCTGTGGATGATGTACCGCTGCGGGTGGGCCACCAAGCCCGGCCAGGAGCGCGTCCTCGCCATCGAGATCACCCGCGACGGCTTCGAGTGGGCGCTCGGCCGGGCCTGCCTCAGCCACCACGAGCCGGGCGGCGGCGAGAGCCGGGCGGACTGGGCGCGGCGGCTGCGGACCAGCCCCGTGCGGGTGCAGTGGGATCCGGAGAGGTCGCTCGGCCTGGCACCCCTGCCGTACCGGTCGCTGCAGCTGGGCCTGGGCGGCGAGGCGGTCCGGCGGTACGTCGACGAGTGGACGGTCTCGATCACCGACGTGACGGCGCTCGCCAGGGAGATCGCGGCGAAGCGGGACCCGGGACTCCTGCCGCCCGAGCGGCCATACCCGGAGCCCGCCGGCTGACGGGCGGTCGGCTGGAACGCTGGGGGTTACTCGCGGGCGCCGAGCAGCGAGATCGGCTGGGGGCGGGTGGCGGACCACGACGTGATGATGCTCGTCGCGCTGGTCACCAGGAATGCCACCGCGATCACCCCGGCACCCAGCGCCCACGGGAGGTCGAGGGTCGGCGTGCCGGTCACCGCCTCCGTCGTCGACAGGACCGCGGCGTACGTCGCGCTCGCCGCGAGCAGGCCCAGGATGATTCCCGCTCCCGTGACCGCCGTCGATTCGGCCAGGGTGGTGCGGACTATCTGGGCGCGGGACAGTCCCGTGACGCGGGCCTCGGCGAACTCGCGGCGGCGGGCGGCGGCGCCGATGACCACGGAGTTCACGACGCCGATGAGGGCGTACAGGGCGCCGAGGCCGAGGACGACCACCATGATTTTGGCGTTGGTCGAGTTGCGGGCCTCGGCGTCGGCGGCGAGCCAGTCGGCCGTCGTCGACACCCTGCCCAGCGGGGCGAGCGCGGCGGCCACCCGCGCGGCCGAGGCGCCCGGTGCCACGCGGACGAAGGAGCGGCCGGGCGCGCCGGCGAGTTCCTCCGGCGGCACCAGGGCGGCGGGCACGAGCAGGGTCGCCCCGCCGCTGAGCGTGGCCGGTACGGCACCCGTGACCCGGACCTCGCCGAGATCGGTTCGCGGGAGCTTCACCCGTACGGTGGCTCCGGAGGGCATTTCCCCGGCGGGACCGGCCGCGACGGCCCGGCCCGGCAGGTCACGGACCACCTCGCTGCCCGGGTGGACCGCCGCGTAGGCGGCGGGGTCGACGACCAGCGCGCCGCCGTTCTCGCTTTCCGGAGAGTCGCCGTCGTCGAAGGTGATCTCGGCCGGCAGTTCGATCTCGGTGGACGCCGCGGCGACGCCGGGCACCGCGGCGATCCGGGCGGCGGCCGGGCCGGTGGCCTCGACGACCAGGTCGGCCGTCAGCGCCCGGCGCTGCTCGTCGATGCCCGCCGTGGTGAAGGACGTGGTCGCTCCCGCCTGGCCGAGCACGAGCCCGACCAGCACGATCACCGGCGCCGCCACCGAGGCGCTGCGCCGGCGGCCGTCGCGGAGGTTGGCGCGGGCGAGGGTGCCCAGCGGTCCGCCCAGGCCCACGGGCAGCAGGCGCGCGACGGCCGGCACGAGCAGCGGCCCGAACGCCGCGATGGCCGCCGCGGCGCAGAACGGCACGTTCATCGACGTGGCCTGGCCGCCGGACGGGCCGGCGTGCGGGGAGACCAGGATCAGGGCGACGGCGCCGCCGAGGACGATCAGCCCGGCGATCCAGCGGCCGGCGGTCATCACGCGGGCCGCCTCTCCCGATTCGCGCAACGCTTCCAGCGGGCGTACCCGGGCCGCCCGGCGGGCCGCGAGCAGCACCCCGGCCAGCGCCAGCGCGATTCCCGTGCCGAAGGAGACGCCCAGGATCCAGCTACGCCACTCGCCCCGGAAGCCGTCCGGCACGAACCCCAGCCGGCGCATCAGCCAGGCCTGGACCGCCATGACGCCCAGCCCGAGGGGTACGCCCAGCGCCGCGCCCAGCCCGCCGAGCAGCACCGCCTCGCCCAGCAGCAACCGGCGCAGCTGACCGCGGCTGCCGCCGACGAGCCGCAGGAGGGCGAGGTCGCGGCGGCGCTGCGCCACGGTGAAGCCGAAGGTGGAGCTGATGATGAAGATCGCCAGGAACGCCGCGGTGCCCAGCAGCACACCGAGCATGGCGACCGCCGCCTCCGCGTTCTGGGTGAAGAGCATCCGTTCGGTGGCGGGGAGGCCCGGCGGCGGGTCCATCGTCGCCGCCGAGATGAGCAGGAGCAGCGACGACTGCACGAGCGCGACGCCCAGGCACACGGACAGCGCGGCGCCGACGAACAGCGTCCAGCGTTCGGCCAGCCCGGCCCGGCTCAGCCCGAGCATCTCAGCGCTCCCAGGAGGCGAGCCGGTCGGCGACCTCGCGCGCCCCGGCGCCGGCCAGGTGGTCGACGACCCGGCCGTCGCGGAGGAAGACCACCGCGTCGGCCCGGGCGGCCGCGCCGGGATCGTGGGTCACCATCACGATGCTCTGTCCCGCGTCCGCCATGGCCCGGAGAAGATCCAATACCGTACGCGCCGCAGCCGAGTCCAGAGCTCCGGTCGGCTCGTCGGCGAAGAGCACCTCGGGCCGGGTGACCATGGCCCGCGCGATCGCCACGCGTTGCTGCTGCCCGCCGGACAGTTCGCGCGGACGGTGTCCACCCCGGTCGCCGAGCCCCACCGAGGCGAGGACCGCCCGGACCTCGGAGCGGGGTGGCCGCCGTCCGGCCAGTCGCAGCGGCAGGGCGACGTTCTGCTCGGCGGTCAGCGACCCGATCAGGTTGAAGCTCTGGAACACGAACCCGACCCGGCTGCGTCGCAGGTCGGTGAGCTGCTGGTCGGTGGCGTGGGTGATGTCCGTGCCGCCGAGGAGCACCCGGCCGGAGTCGGCGCGTTCCAGGCCGGCGGCGAGGTGCAGCAGCGTGGACTTGCCGGAGCCGGACGGCCCCATCACCGCGGTCCAGCCGCTGCGGGGCAGGTCGAGGTCCACACCGTCCACGGCCCGCACGGCGGCGGCGCCCTTTCCGTAGACCCGGCTCACCCCGCGCAGCGAGACCGCCGCGGACGCTTCCACTGATGTCGTCGTCACGCTTCGACGCTAGGACGATGACGGTACGAAGTCGCTGCGGCTCCCACCCCGGTCCCGGGTAGGGCTAACCCCCCTACGACAGCGCCGGGTAGCGCGGCGGATGGTCGCCCGCCAGCACGAACCGGTCGGCGTCCGAGTCCAGCGGCTCGACCAGGCCGTCGGTGACCAGGCCGGCGAGGGCCCGGGCGCGCTGCACGTCGTCGGCCCACACCGCGTCGAGGCGATGCCGGGGCACCGGGCCGGTCGCGTGCCGGAGGACCTCCAGGAGCAGGCCGCGGACCTGGCGGTCGGTGCCCGCGTACCGCTGCGGGCGGCGCGTCGGGCCGGCCGGCGCGGGAGTGCCGCTCAGCCGCCAGGCGCAGACCGTCTCGAACGGGCACTCCGGGCAGCGCGGCGACCGTGCCGTGCAGACGATCGCGCCCAGCTCCATGAACGCGATGCTGGCACGGGCGGCCCGCGCCGGCTCCTCGGGCAGCAACTCGGCCATGGCGGTCAGGTCGGCGGTCGTCGTGGACGGGCCCGCGTCCGGGTCGCCGGCCACCGCCCGGGAGACGACGCGGCGGACGTTGGTATCCACGACCGGGTGACGTTGCCCGTACGCGAAAGTCGCCACCGCCCGCGCGGTGTAGGTCCCGACGCCGGGCAGCGCGAGCAACTGGTCGAGATCGTCCGGCACCCGTCCGCCGTGCCGTTCGACGAGCGCGACGGCACACGCGTGCAGCCGCATCGCCCGGCGCGGATAACCCAGCCGCCCCCACATCCGGATCGCCTCCGAGGGCGGGTCCTGGGCCAGGTCGGCGGGGGTGGGCCAGCGGTTCATCCAGGCGTGCCAGGCGGGTTCCACCCGGACGACCGGCGTCTGCTGCAGCATCACCTCGCTGACCAGGACGGCCCAGGCGCTGGTGCCGGGAACCCGCCACGGCAGGTCGCGGGCATTTTCGTCGTACCACTGGATGGCTGAGTCGGCGAGCGTCATAACCGGGCAAGCTTAAGATGCCGGGATGAACGAGCTCGCCATCACCGTCATAGGCCCGGACCGCACCGGCATCGTCGCCGACGTCTCCGAGGCGCTCGCCGGGGTCGGCGCCAACCTCTCCGACTCGACGATGACCCGGCTGCGCGGGCACTTCGCGATGACCCTGATCTGCACCGGGCCGTCCGCCGCGGACGTCGAGAAGGCGCTCGAGCCGCTGAGCGGGCTGCTGGCCACCGTCCGGGCGGTGGAGCCGGAGTCGGAGGCGGGCGCCGGCGGGGAGCCGTACCTGGTGAGCGTGCACGGCGCGGACCGGCTCGGCATCGTCGCCGCGGTCACCCGGGTGGTGGCCGACGTCGGCGGCAACATCACCGATCTGACCACCCGGCTCACCGGGCCCCTGTACGTGCTCATCGCCGAGGTGGAGCTGCCGGCGGACAGCGCGGAGGATCTTGCCGTACGCCTCGCCGAGGCCGCCGACGAGCTGGGCGTCGAGGTCACCCTGCGCCGCGCGGAATCGGACGTCCTGTGAGCCCGGACGGGCTTCCCAGCAGCGACGCGCTCGCCGACTGGAAGCCGGACGTGCTCGGCGTCGAGGGCCGGGTGCTGCCCGTCGTGACCGCCCCGGCCGAGGTGCTGAGCCGGGTGGGCGCCGAGGTCGACCCGGCCGATCCGGAGATCGTCCAGCTGGCGGCCGACCTGGTCGCCACCATGCGGGTCTCGCCGGGCTGCGTGGGGCTCGCCGCGCCGCAGGTGGGGGTCGGCGCGCAGGTCTTCGTCGTGGACGTCACCCAGCACCCGAAGACCGCGACGTCGCACGGCACCTTCGTGCTGTGCAACGCCCGGGTGGTGGAGGCCAGCCGGTGGCGGCCCGGGCGGGAGGGCTGCATGTCCGTGCCGGATCTGACCGGAGACGTGAAACGCGCCGGCCGCGTCGTGGTCGAGGCAGTCCTTCCGGGTACGGGCGAAGCCGTCCGCCTGACCACCGACGCGTTCGAGGCCCGCGCCCTGCAACACGAGATCGATCACTGCGCCGGAAAACTGTTTCTGGACCGGGTGGCCGGCGCCCACGCCGTGTACCAGCGCAAGGTGTATCTCTGACGATCAGTAAACGAGCCGGTGTCGCATAACCGGCGCGTCGTGCCCGCTTCGATGGCATCCCGGCGATACGGTGCTTCCATCATGCGTACGACGGTTGGTCCCCTTCCCTCCGCCGTGTACTGGCGGCGTCGAGCTGTGGTGCTGGGTGCACTGCTGCTCGGTGTCATCGTGCTGTTCGTCTCCTGCTCCGGCGGGGGCGACGACGGCAAGAAGGGCGGTACGAGCGCCTCGTCGCAGTTCCCCACGCCGGCCCCGGCCTCCCCGACGCCGGAGGAGGAGCCGTCCTTCATCAACCCGCCCCCGGGCGCGGGCAACCCCTCGCTGCCGGACCCGGAGGACCTCCAGTCGGACGGCCCCGACGGCGGCGCCGAGGGCACGACGGACGGCGAGGTCGACGGCACCGGCGACGGCACGAACACCAACGTGATCGTCCCCGCCGACGGCTCGTGCGGCGACCCGGAGATCTCGGTGACGCCGATCCCGGCCGGCACCACGGCCCGCCGCGGCATCCCGATCGAGATCCGGCTGAAGATCAAGAACATCTCGGCCCGCGCGTGCGCCCGGGACGTCGGCGCGGACCTTCAGGAGCTCTACATCGAGTCGGGCGCCCAGAAGGTCTGGTCGTCGGACACGTGCAGCAACGCCAAGGGCTCGGACATCCGCCAGCTGCCGCCGAACGGCGAACGCGAGTACAAGGTCACCTGGAACGGCCACCAGTCGAACCGCTGCTCGGGCGGCCTGGCGGCGGGCACGGCCCCGCCGGCGGGGCAGTATCAGGTGCGCGCCCGGCTGGGCTCCAAGGTGAGCGCACCCGTGGTCCTCACCCTGACCGCCTGACACTCCACCGCCGAACCGCCCGGCCGGCGAAAAGGCCCACGCGCCGACCGGCCGACCGCCGAAGCCGTAAGCGGCCAGCGGCCGACGTCAGGCGTCAGACGTAGCGTTCGAGGATCGACGCCTCGGCGAGTCGTGACAGGCCCTCGCGCACCCCGCGCGCCCGGGCGTCCCCCACGCCCTCGACCGCCTGGAGGTCCTCCACCGTCGCGCCGAGCAGGCGCTGCAGGCTGCCGAAGTGGTCGACGAGCCGTTCCACGATCTGGGCCGGGAGCCGCGGCACCTTGGCCAGCAGCCGGAAGCCGCGCGGGCTGACCGCCGCGTCCAGCGCGTCCGAGGCGCCCGCGTAGCCGATCGCCTTGGCGACCGCGACGAGGTCGATCATCTCGGTGGCGGTGAGCAGGTCGAGCTCGACCAGGGCCTCGTCGAGGGTGCGGGCCTTGCGCCCGGTCGGCAGGTAGTCGCGGATCACCAGGGTGCGGTCGGCGTCGACGCCGGCCATCAGCTCGTCGAGCTGGAGGGCGAGCAGGCGGCCGTCCGTGCCGAGCTCCACCACGTAGCCGGAGATCTCGTCCGCGATGCGGCGGACCATCTCGAGGCGTTGCACCACCGCGACGGCGTCACGGACCGTCACGAGGTCTTCGATCTCCAGCGCCGAGAGGGTGCCGGAGACCTCGTCGAGGCGGAGCTTGTAGCGCTCGAGCGTGGCGAGGGCCTGGTTGGCGCGAGACAGGATCGCGGCCGAGTCGTCGAGGACGTGGCGCTGGCCGTTCACGTACAGCCCGATGATGCGCATGGACTGGCTGACCGAGATGACCGGGAAGCCGGACTGCTTGGCGACGCGTTCGGCGGTGCGGTGCCGGGTGCCGGACTCCTCCGACGGGATGTCCGGGTCGGGCATCAGGTGCACGGCCGCGCGGACGATGCGCGTGCCGTCGCTGGAGAGCACGACCGCGCCGTCCATCTTGCACAATTCGCGCAGACGGGTGGCCGAGAACTCGACGTCGAGCGGGAAGCCGCCGGTGCAGATGCGCTCGACGACCTCGTCGTGGCCGAGGACGATGAGGGCGCCCGTACGCCCGCGCAGAATGCGTTCCAGGCCGTCGCGCAGGGCGGTGCCCGGGGCCATCAGGGCGAGGTTGGCGCGGAGCGGGTCGCCGCTGACCCCGCCGCCGGTCAGGCCGGGCGCCGTGGGGGTCATCGGACGGGCTGCCGATCCGTTGATGCCGGGGGCAGCCCCGTTGGCATGACGGTTGGTGGAGGCATCGCGGTCGAGCGGCACCTGTACATTCTACGGACTGTCATCCAGCTCAACGACCCGCGGTACGGTCGATGCTCCGTAGCGTGATCGTCGCTCACCCTCGGTGACAGAGCCGGCGCCACGGTGGCCGTCATTCCGCCGACGCCCGCGCGGCCCACTGCACCGCCGTCTGCAGATCGCCCACCTCGACGACGCGCATCCCCTTGGGCGGGCTGTCCCCCTCGCCGGGCCCGCAGCCGGGCGGCACCAGGGCGAACCGGAAGCCCAGCCGGGCCGCCTCGGCCAGCCGCCGGCCCACCGCGCCGACCCGGCGGACCTCACCGGTCAGCCCGACCTCGCCAATCGCCACCAGGTGCGGTGCCATCGCCAGGTTGAGCGCGCCGGACGCCACCGCCAGCGCCATCGCCAGGTCGGCCGAGGGCTCGGTGATCCGGATGCCGCCGACCGTCGCGGCGAAGACCTCGCGGTCGTGCAGCTTGATCTTCTCCATCCGGCGCTGCAGCACGGCCAGCACCATCGCCAGACGGGCGCTGTCCAGGCCGGAGACCGTACGCCGGGGCGACCCCTGCACCTGCGCCCCGATCAGCGCCTGCACCTCGGTCACCATGGCCCGCCGGCCCTCCATCGCGACCGTGACGCAGGTGCCCGGCACCGGCTCGTTGTAGCGGGTCAGGAAGAGTCCGGACGGGTCGGCGAGGCTGACGATCCCGCTCTCGTGCATCTCGAAGCACCCGACCTCGTCGGCCGCGCCGTACCGGTTCTTGACGCCCCGCACCAGGCGCAGCGACGAGTGTTTGTCGCCCTCGAAGTGCAGGACGACGTCGACGAGGTGCTCGAGCACCCGGGGGCCCGCCACCGAGCCGTCCTTGGTGACGTGGCCGACGAGGACGGTGGCGACGCCGCGCTCCTTGGCCACGCTGACCAGGGCCGCGGTGACCGCGCGCACCTGGGTCACGCCGCCGGGCACGCCCTCGGTGCCGGGCGCGGAGATGGTCTGCACCGAGTCGATGATGAGCAGGCCAGGCTTGACCGCGTCGAGATGCCCGATCACCGCCCCGAGGTCGCTCTCGGAGGCCAGGTACAGCCGGTCGTGCAGGGCGCCGAGCCGCTCGGCGCGCAGCCGCACCTGGCTCACCGACTCCTCGCCGCTGACCACCAGGGACGGGCTGCCCGCGCCCGCCGCCCACTGCTGCGCGACGTCGAGCAGGAGGGTGGACTTGCCCACGCCGGGCTCACCGGCCAGCAGCACCACCGCGCCGGGCACCAGGCCGCCGCCGAGCACCCGGTCGAGCTCGGCGACCCCGCTGGGCACGGCCTTGGCGGGCGCGGCGCTGATCGTCGCGATCGGACGGGCCGGCTCGGACGGCAGCCGGGAGCTGACCACCCGGCCGGAGACCACCGGACCCGTCACCGTGGACTCGATGATCGAGCCCCACTCGTGGCACTCCGGGCAGCGCCCGAGCCACTTCGGCGGCTGGTGCCCGCACGCGTCGCACTGATAGGCCGGGCGCGGTTCCGAGCGGCTGCGGGAAGTCGTCACGGGGCAACGCTAGCCGGACGGTACGACAAAGAGAGGACTACTCGCCCTCGTGGTCCTCGGCCGAGTCCCCGGTCGCGCGCGGGGCAGGGGACAGCGGAATGCTGACCGGGGCCTGCACGACCAGCGGCTGGGCGCCGTTGCTGAACTCGAACACCAGGTTGACCGAGGTGCCCGGGGCCAGCTTGCCGGTGAGACCGATCACCTGGAGCTGCTCGCGGTCGCCGGGCAGGAACGCCACCGAGCCCAGCGGTCCGATCTCGATCCGGGCCGGCCGGATCTCCGCGCCGGGGGCCGTCGTCCCGCCGGACGGCGCCTCACCGGGACTCGGGTTGCTGCTGGGGTTGCGGGACGGGACCTGGTCGCCGTTCTGGTCGTCCTCGTTGCCCGACGGGCGGCTGCCGGACGGCTCCGGGATCGCGGTGGAGGCCGCCGACGGTGTGGTGCCGCCGACCAGGCCGACCTGCCGCGCGGAGACCACGCCCTGCTTCTCCGTCGCGCCGCTCAGCGGCTGGCTGCTGACCAGCACGGTGATCGCTTCGGTGGTCTGGTTGTAGAGGCCCAGCTCGAGCGGCGCGCTCTCGCCGGCCTTGTAGCCCTCGACGCCCGGATACTGCACCGAGAGGTTGCGGACGACCACGCTGCCGTTCGAGTTGTCGGCGTTCACGCCCGGGTTGGAGGGCCGCTTGAGCGCGGTCTCGGCGACCTGTCCGGCGCTGCAGGCGGCGAGCGCGACCGCGGCCACCGTGGCGACACCCGTGGCCAGGAAGGCGCGGCGGGTTCCCAGCGAGCGCATCACAGTCCTCCAAGAGATTCGAGAATCCTCCGCCGGTCAGCCTAGAGGGCGGAGATCCGGCGCGTACGCCGACCCGTCCTTTCAGACCACCCGGCCGCTCAACACGAGCAAGGCGATGTCGATGAGCGCGACCACGATCACCGAACGGAACATCGCCACCTGCCGCGTACCCCGTTTCAGGGCTTTCTTTCCCGCGTACCAACCGAGGGGCAGCACCACGACGGCGGCCGCCGCCGCCGCGATGCCCGGCCACGACGGCGGTCCGGGCGGCCCGAAGACCAGGGTGAGGGTCGCCGCGAGCAGCAGCCCGGCCGCCGCGACCTGCGACCACGCGGCGCCGAGGCGGTGCGGCAGGCCGACCACGCCGGTCGCGGCGTCGTCGGCCAGGTCGGGCAGCACGTTGGCGAAGTGGGCACCGCCGCCGAGCAGCGCGCCGGCGGCGACCAGCCAGGCCGGCGGCCACGGATGGCCCGGCAGGGCGAGCACGACGAAGGCCGGCATCAGGCCGAACGCCACGAGATAGGGCACGATCGACAGCGGCGTGGACTTCAGCGGCCAGTCGTAGAGCAGCGCGAAGACGCCCACCAGCGTGATGCACGCGGTCGCGGCCGCGCCGAAGGGCAGCCCGAGCAGGGGAATGGCCAGGGAAGCGAGCAACCCCGAGATTCCCACCGTACGCCGGGAGACCGCGCCCGCCGCCACGGGCTTGTCGGTCCGTCCCGTGGCCCGGTCCCGGTCGGCGTCCAGCCAGTCGTTGACCCATCCCACCGAGAGCTGGGTGGCCCCGATCGCGGCGGCCACGCCGGCGACCGCCCAGCCGCGATGCCCCACCCCGACGGCGAGCAGGGTCATGGCGAGGGTGACGGCCGCGCCGGGTTCGGCGTGCGAGGCGCGGAGGAGGGCGACGGGATCGGACATGAGAGCAGTGTGGTGGTTGGGGCCGGGGCGTGCCACGCTCGATCACATGCCGCGCCCGCGCAACGACCCCCGTCAGTACGACGACCTCGCCGGCGAGTGGTGGCGCCCCGGCGGGGAGTTCGAGCTGCTGCACTGGCTGGCCGCCGCCCGCGGGGCGCTCGTGCCCGCCGCCCCGCGCCGCGGTGCGATCCTCGTCGATGCCGGCTGCGGCGGCGGACTGCTCGCCCCGCACGTCGAGCGGCTGGGCTACCGGCACGTCGGCGTGGACCTGCGCCGGTCGGGCCTGGAGCAGTCGGCCGCGCGCGGCATGCTCGCCGTCTCCGGCGACGTCACCGCGATCCCGCTCGCCGACGAGTGCGCGGACGTGGTCGTGGCGGGGGAGATCCTCGAGCACGTCACGGACCTGCCGGCGACGGTGGCCGAGCTGTGCCGGGTGCTGCGGCCGGGCGGCCTGCTGGTGCTGGACACCGTCAACGACACCCGGCTCGGCCGGTTCGTGTCGGTCACGCTCGGCGAGCGGTTCGGCGCGGCCCCGGTGGGCATTCATGACCCGGAGCTGTTCGTCGATCCCGGCGACCTCACGACCCAGTGCGCCAAGCACGGCGTACGCCTGCGGGTCCGCGGGGTGCGGCCGGGCCTCCCGGGCCTGATCCGCTGGCTGTTCCTGCCTCCCGGGGCGAAGCCGAGCCGGCTCGGGCGGATGGTGCCGACCCGCTCCACGCAGGTGCTCTACCAGGGCATGGGCCGCAAACAGGGGGGAGCCGACGTGACCGGACGCTGGGGCCGGCAGGCCGAGGACCAGGAATGACGGCGGACGAGGCGCGACGGCTGGCGCCCCGGTTCGCGGCCCGCGCCGCCGAGCACGACCGCGCCGGGTCGTTCCCGGCCGAGGACTTCGCCGACCTGCGCCGCTCCGGCCTGTTCGGGCTGATGGTCCCGCCACGCCTCGGCGGGAAGGGCGCGGGCTTCGCCGACTATGCCGCGGTCGCGTACGAGCTGGCTCGGGGCAACGGCGCCACCGCGCTGATCTTCAACATGCACGCCTCGGTGACCGGCGCGCTCAGCGGGGTCACGGACGAGCTGGCCGACGCGCTGGGCCTGCCGCCCGAGGCCCTCGAGGCCCGGGACGCCTATCTGCGCGCGGCCGCCGGCGGCAGCTGGTACGCCGTGGCGATGAGCGAACGCGGCGCCGGCTCCCGGCTGTCGCAGATGACGACCACGTACGAGCACACCCCCGGCGGCTTCCACCTGAAGGGTGCCAAGACGTTCTGCTCGGGTGCGGGGCACGCGGACGCGTACCTGGTCGCCGCCCGCAGCGCCGCCGACCCGCCGCAGATCTCCCAGTTCCTGGTGCCCGCCGGGGAGGGGCTGACCGTCGAGCCGACCTGGGACGCGCTGGGCATGCGCGCCACCGGCTCGCACGACGTGCACGTCGACGTGACGGTTCCCGAGGGCGCGCTGCTCGGCGGGGTCGAGGGGCTCGCGCTCGTGGTGGCACAGCTCGCTCCGCACTGGATGGTGGCCAGCTACGCCGCGGTCTACGTCGGGGTGGCCCGGGCCGCGGTGGACGCCGCCGTCGAGCACGTCACCGCGCGCAAGCTGGGCCACCTTCCGGCCGTACGCGCTCGGATAGGCCGGGCCGACGCGGCGGTGGCAGCGGCCCACCTGGCCGTCATGGAGGCCGCCCGCAGGGTGGACGAGGCTCCCGGCGACGCCGAGACCAACCGCTGGGTGTGGCGGGCGAAGCTGCTGGCCGGTACGACGGCGGCCGAGGTCGCCGCGTCCATGCTGGAGGCCGCCGGCACGTCGGCGATGCGCCGCGGCCACCCGCTGGAACGGCTGTACCGCGACGCCCGGGCGGGTTCGCTGCAGCCCGCGACCTCCGACGTCTGCGCGGACTGGCTCGGCGTCGAGGCGCTCGGCGGCGACCCGGACGCCGAAGGCACGGCTCCACGTTGGTGAACGTCCTGAGCGGGTATTAGGGGGGTCGGCCTGGGGAGGCATCGAGTGCGGACAATCGGTCGGGCGTCTGTCGCGGGGCTAGGGGTGGCGTTGCCGCCCTCGGCGGTCCAGGACGATCTGTGGGAAGGCTTCTTCGACCGGCACTACGCGGCGGGCGGCCGGCGCGGCCTCGCCAAGCGGATCTTCGCCAACGCCGGCGTCCGCACCCGGCAGGCGGCGGTGAGCCCGCTGCTCGAGGACGTGTCCGACTGGTCCACCGAACGTCGCATGCGCCGCTACCAGGTGGAGGCGGTGCCGCTGGGCAAGGAAGCGGTCGGCCGCGCGCTCACCGACGCCGGCGTCGCCGCCGACGAGCTGGGCCTGCTGGCGGTCTGTTCCTGCACCGGGTACGCCACGCCGGGCCTCGACATCCTGCTCGCCCGGGACATGGGCATGTCGCCGCGGCTCCAGCGCCTCTTCGTCGGGCACATGGGCTGTTACGCGGCCCTGCCCGGCCTCGGCACGGTGGCGGACTTCGTGGCCGCCCGGGGTCGCCCGGCGCTGCTGCTCTGCGCCGAGCTGACCAGCCTGCACCTCCAGCCGCCGGACGCCCGCGCCGACATCCAGCAGATCGTCTCGCACGCCCTCTTCTCGGACGCCGCGGCCGCCGTCGTGCTCACCCCGGGCACCTCCTCCGGGTACGCGGTGAGCGACGTCGCCGCCCTCACGGACACCACCACGGCCGGCCACATGACCTGGGACGTCACCGACCTCGGCTTCCGCATGGGGCTGTCGCCGCAGGTCCCGGACGTGCTGTCGGTGCACGTACGGGACCTGGTGGACGACCTGCTGAGCCGCAACGGCCTGGCGGTGGTGGACGTGGACGGCTGGGCGATCCACCCCGGCGGCCCCAGGATCCTCGACGTGGTGCAGGAGCGGCTCGAGCTCCCGGACGATCAGCTGGCGGCGTCGCGCGGGGTGCTCTCGGCGTACGGTAACTGCTCGTCCCCGACCGTCCTGCTGGTGCTCGAGGAGCTGCGCCGCCGGCCCGAGCCCCCGCAGCGCGTGGTGATGCTCGCCTTCGGTCCCGGCCTCACCCTCTACGGAGTCCTCCTCGAAAGGGCGTGAGGGCGTCTCATGATCCGCAAGACACCCTAGGGTGGTCGCGTGACACGGGACCGGGCACAAGGCATCACGCTGTACGCCCTCACCGCCGTCCTCGCCCTCGCCGGCGCGGCCTGGTACGTCCGAGCGGCGCCGCCCCCGGCCGTGGACCCCCGCATCGCCGCCGGCCGCCGCACGGTCGAACTCCTGCTCCCGGAGGTGCCGACCCAGGCGCAGGCGGAAACGATGGTGCTCTCCACCGGCGACCGTACGCAGCGCAGCGGCTCGGTGCGCAGCGGCTCCTACGAACTCGCTCTGGCCTGCCTCGGCACCGGCCAGATCCGCGTACGCCTCAGCACGACCCCGGAGGACTCGGGCCGCGCGGTGCCGTGCGCGCCGGAACGACCGGAGAAGGTGGCGCTGTCGGTCGCGCTGGCCAGCTCGTTCTTCCTCGTGGTCTCCGCCGAGACGGAGGGCACGTCGGTCTTCCGCTACCGCCTGAGCCGCGTCCGCTCCTACTGACCGGTCACCGCCGAAGCCCGCCCCGGGCGCGCTGCCGCGGTTGCCCGATCCGGTGCTGCCAGGCCAGCTGGTCGCGTGACCAGAGCGTCGGCCGCCCCCGTGACCAGAGCGTCGGCTGGTCGCGTGGCCAGAGCGTCGGCTGGTCGCGTGGCCAGAGCGTCGGCTGGTCGCGTGGCCAGAGCGTCGGCTGGTCGCGTGGCCAGAGCGTCGGCTGGTCGCGTGGCCAGAGCGTCGGCTGGTCGCGTGGCCAGAGCGTCGGCTGGTCGCGTGGCCAGAGCGTCGGCTGGTCGCGTGGCCAGAGCGCCCGCCGCCCGCGATGACGGCGGTGCCGCGCTCGCTGATCAGGCACCGGACTGGCCGAGGTCGCCGACGCCGCCGACGCCACCGACGCCGGGAGGCGTTGACTCGATCCGCGGGTCGGCCGTCGCCCACTGGTCCGGGCGTCGTCGCCGTCCGTGGATCCGGCATCGTCGCAACCGGCTGGCCGGGCACTGTCGCGGTCGGTCGCCCGCCGTCGCCGCGGCCGGCCGCCCGGGGTCGCCGCGGCCGGCCGCCCGGGGTCGCCGCGGCCGGCCGCCCGGGGTCGCCGCGGCCGGCCGCCCGGGGTCGCCGCGGTTGGTCGCTCGGGGTCGCCGTGGTCGGCTGGCTTGCGCTGTCGTGCCCGGCTCGGGCGTCGTTCTTGCGCCTGGCCGGGCGGCGTTGTCGCGGGCGGCTGGGCGGCGTTGTTGCACCGGGCTGGGCGGCGGCGCGGTCGGCTGGCGGCGGCGCAGCTTGCTGGGCGGCGGCGTGGCCGGCTGGCGGCGGCGCGGCTTGCTGGGCGGCAGCACGGCCGGCTGGCGGCGGCGCGGCCCGCTGGGCGGCGGCGTGGTCGGCCGGGCGGCGTTGTCGCGACCAGCTTCGCAGCGCCGTCACGGGTGGCTGGGCGGCGGGATCTGGGGTGGGGGGATCTGGGGTGGGTGGCTGGGCGGCGGGCTCGGGGGTGGGTGGCTGGGTAGGGGTTGTCAGAGGCGGGCCAGGTCGGGTTGGAAGTCGCTGATTGTGGCTGTTCTCGGCAGTTTGCGGACGATTCTGCCGTCGCGGGCGATCAGCAGGACTGCCGCGGTGCCGTCGGGGGCGCCCAGGTTCATGGTGGAGCGGAGTTCGTCGGTGGGGTCGCGGAGGGCGTGGACGGTCTTGCCCTGTGCCTGTGGGGTGGTGCTGGTGGGTGGGGCCAGAGTTGTCGCCGAGGCCGGACCCGAGACGACCGTCACTACGGCGATCTCGGGGCGGACCGCGGCTGTCGTCTGCGCCACGAGGCGATCGCAGTCGCAACGGTCCGTGAGCAGGACCACGGCCGGTAGTTGCCCGCGGAGCGCGACAGTCTGCCCCTCCGTACCGATCAGTTCGAGTGCCGGGAGCAGGCCCGGTCCCTCGTCCGTGGTGTTGGCGGTGCGCTGGGTGGCCGGCGAGCGGGACGGTCCGGGCCAGGTGGAGGCGAACAGGCTGGCGATCGTCACCAGGATCGCCATCGAGATGATGAGCACCGGGGCGCGGAGGCCCGCGGAGCCGAGGCGGCGCAGGATGCGCATGGTGGGCCGGTCCGCGAACCGCTCCCAGCGGGTGGGTCGCAAGGACCGGCGCAGCTCGGCGCGGATGGCCGTGACCTCGTCGGACAGCTCGGAGAGGTCGTCCGGGACGACGATGACGCCCCACTCCTCGGGGAGGTCCGGCAGACCGTCGGGGGAGCCGCCGTCGCCCGGCCAGCCGCCGCCGTTGTCGCTCAAACTGCCCATGGTCAACCCTCCCCTCTGCCGCAGAGTCTCACGTGCTGCGGGGACCGTGCACCCAGCCTCCCCCACCCGGGCCCTGCACCGCCAGTGTCGCGGCGCGCGGGTCGCTAGCGATAAGCTTGACCTCACAAAAGCATCAGGTCCGGCATTCCCGACTCGCTGGGTCCAGTGGTCACGGTTTCATCACCCTCCGTCACTGAGGCAGTTCTTTGCTCGCATGTCAAGCGGGAGAAAGACGCCTCACAGGCCTCCTGAGCTGCACTAACAGTCACGGCCAGGGTGGGACATCGCTGCCTGAGCGTGTTACCCTAGACACAGCGAAAGGGGTTTCGAACCTATGGTTTTCAGTGTCGGCGAGACCGTTGTTTACCCCCACCACGGGGCCGCACTCATCGAGGCAATCGAGACTAGAACTATCAAGGGCGTGGAGAAGCAGTACCTCGTCCTGCGGGTCGCTCAGGGCGACCTGACGGTCCGCGTGCCCGCTGAGAACGCCGAGATCGTCGGCGTGCGCGAAGTGGTCGGCGAAGAGGGCCTGGGCAAGGTCTTCGACGTCCTCCGCGCACCGCACACCGAGGAGCCAACCAACTGGTCGCGGCGTTACAAGGCCAATCTCGAGAAGCTCGCCTCCGGCAACCCGCTCAAGGTCGCCGAAGTTGTTCGTGACCTCTGGCGTCGCGAGCGCGAGCGTGGTCTCTCGGCCGGGGAGAAGCGCATGCTCGCCAAGGCCCGCGACATCCTCGTCGGCGAGGTGGCCCTCGCCGAGAAGAGCACCAAGGACGAGGCGGAAGTTCTCCTCGACAAGGTGCTCACCGAGGCCTGACGTTCCCACCACCTCTCAGCACCATCTGTCGGACAGAGGACCGCGACGTGACCGCGCAGCTCAATGCTCGCGGTGACGTCGCGGTCCTCGTTCCGGCTGCGGGCTCCGGCGTACGGCTGGGGCCGGGTGCGCCCAAGGCGCTTCGCCTCCTCGCCGGCGAACCCCTTCTCGTCCACGCGGTCCGCCGCGTCGCCGCCGCCCCTTCGGTGCGCATGATCGTCGTGGCCGCGCCCGCCGCCGAGGTCGACGCCGTTCGCGCCCTGCTGGAGCCGGTCGCCCCGGTCGTGGTCGTGGCCGGCGGGGCGGAACGGCAGGATTCGGTCGCGGCGATGCTCGCGGCCGTACCGGCCGGTGTGGAGATCGTTCTGGTGCATGATGCGGCCCGGGCGCTCACCCCTCCCGAGCTCTTCGAGTCCGTGGCGGCGGCTGTGCGCGGCGGGCAGCCCGCGGTGATCCCGGTGCTCCCGGTCGTCGACACCATCAAGGAAGTCGGTCCCGGCGAGGTCGTTCTGGGTACGGTCGACCGCTCGGTCCTGCGCAGCGTGCAGACGCCGCAGGGATTCCGGCACGACGTGCTCGCCGCCGCGCACCGGGCCGGGCTGGACAGCCACACCGACGACGCCGGGATGGTCGAGAAGTCGGGGACGCCGGTCACCTGCGTACCCGGATCGGATCTGGCCTTGAAGATCACCCGGCCGCTGGACCTGGTGATCGCCGAGGCGCTGCTCCGCGTAGCCTGACGCCGTGGACCTGCGCATCGGCATCGGCACGGACGTGCACGCCTTCGACCCCGCCCGGGTGTGCTGGGTGGCGGGCCTGATGTGGCCGGGCGAGCCGGGACTGGCCGGGCACTCGGACGCCGACGTCGCCGCGCACGCCGCCTGCGACGCCCTTTTCAGCGCCGCCGGCCTCGGCGACCTCGGCAGCAACTTCGGCACCTCGGAGCCGCGGTGGGCCGGCGCCCCCGGCATCGAACTGCTGAGCGAGACCGTGCGGCGGGTGCGTGAGCACGGCTACCGGATCGGCAACGTGGCGATCCAGGTCATCGGCAACAAACCCAAGATCGGAAAGCGCCGGGACGAGGCCCAGAAGGTCCTGTCCGAGGCGGTGGGCGCCCCGGTCACGATCTCCGGTACGACCACCGACGGCCTCGGCCTGACCGGCCGCGGCGAAGGTCTCGCGGCCATCGCCACCGCCCTCCTGCACGCCTCGCCGCCGAAGTAACACCGGGGTCCGCTGCACCCCCGCGCGCGGTGATCTCGGGGGAGAAGACCTACGCTCGGTGGGTGTCGAGCGAGCCCACCTCACAGTCCGAGCCCGAGACGACCCCCGAGGAGTACCGGCAGCGGGCCCTCCTGCTCGCCGATCTGGGGCGCCTGGACGAGGCCGCCGGGGAGATCGCGGCCGGGCTCGGCGCCGCGCCCGGCGATTCCGGGCTGCTGACCACGCTCGCCCGGTTGCATGTCGCGGCGGGGCAGGCCGTGGCGGCGTTGGAGGCTGCGGACCGCGCCGCCGCCGCCGCGCCGGAGGCCCTGGAGCCGCTGGTGGTGCGGGCCATGGCGCTCACCGACGACCGGAGGTACGGCGAGGCGGCCCAGGTCGCGGCCGACATCCTCACCCGGTGGCCGGAGCACGCGTTCGCGCAGCGTACGGGGGCGGCCCTGCTCAGCGAGTCGCGCAACGGGCAGGAGGCGCTGAACGCCGCGTGGAACGGGGTGCGGCTGGCTCCGCGGGACGCCGAGGCACACCTGGTGCTGGCCGTCGTCGCCGCGCGGCTGCGCCTGTTCGACCTGGCGCAGCGGGGCTACGGCGAGGCGCTCGACCTCGACCCGGCGATCGGCGACGCCCAGCGCGACGTCGGCGTGGTACGCCTGGAACGCCGCCGCTGGGCAGCCGCCCTGGAAACCCTGGCCGACGAGGCGACGCTGCCGCCGGTGCCGGACCCCGCACAGCCACCGCCCGTGACGTCGCCCGTGGTGGAGGTCAGCCGCCCCGCCGGGCCGGTGCTGGACCGCGCGGGCCTCATCGTCGACGCGATCCGGCACGCGGTCCTGCTGGGTGCCAACGGCGTGATCGTCGCGGCGGTGCTGAGCGCGGTGATGACGCTGGCCAGCCCCGGGGTCGCGCGCATGTGGGCGGGCGTCATCGGCGTGGTCATCCTGGCCGGCGTGACCGGATGGCTGTCCCGGCAGATCCGGCCCGAACCGCTGGGCGCGGTGCTGCGGCGGGCGCGGGCGAGTTTCCCGAGGCTGACGTTCGCCGCCTGTGCCGCGGGGATCGCCCCGGTGCTGCTGGTCCTGTACGCGGTGGTCGGCGGCCTGGTCCCGCTGATCGCGGCCATGGTGATCGCCGCGATCGCCGAGCTCGTGGCCCTGACCCAGCGCCCCTGACCACCCGGGCGGCCGGGCAGCCGGGCAGCCGGGCGGCCGGGCGGCCGGGCGGCGGACGTCAGCCGGCGTTCTCCAGAGCGACGGCCGGGACCGCGGTCGTGGGCGTGGCCACCCGCATAGCCGCACGAAGCCGAGCCTCAACCCCGGGAGCGAGCGCCCCGGGAGCGAGCGCGCCGGGAGCGAGCGCGCCGGGAGCGAGCGCGCCGGAAGCAGATGCCGCGGGAGGGAGTCTGCCGGAAAGCGTCAGGGCTTCCAGGGCGAGCAGGGCCGCGCCCACCGCCGGCGGTGTGTCCAGCACGCTGATCTCGACGGCGGGCGCCTGGGCGCGCGCCCCCGCCACCACCCGGTCGTGCAGCACCGGGTGGCGGGCGTGCAGCACCCCGCCGCCCAGCACCAGGGCGTGCCGGGCGTCGAGGAGGCCGAGCCGGCCCGCCGCCACCCGGTGCTGGCCCAGGATCTCGTCGGCCTGGCGGCGTACGAGGTTGTCGGCTACGACGTCGCCCCCGGCCGCGGCGGCGAAGAGGAGCGGGGTGAGTTCGCGTACCCGGGTGAGGTCGATCTCGCCGAGGTGCAGGGCGATGCTGACCTCCTCCACGGCGGCCTTGCCGAAGTGGGCGGCGACCGCGGCGGAGAGGGCCGTCGGGGCGCCCCGGCCGTCCTCGCCCCGGGCGGCCAGGCGCAGCGTGTGGTCGGCCAGGTCGTGGCCGCCGCCCCAGTCGCCGGAGACCGGGCCGAGGGCCACGAAGCGGGCCGTGCGGCCGTCCGCGGCCCGGCCCACGCAGTTGTTGCCGGCGCCGCACACCACGGCGACCGCGTCGGGCAGGGAGGTGCCGGCGCGCAGGAGCGCGAAGCAGTCGTTGTCCACCACCGTCGCCCGGGTCCAGGCGCGCGCCGAGATGGCCGCGTGCAGGCGTTCCACCTCGATGGGCAGGTCCGCCCCGGCCAGGTAGACCGCGGCCAGGTCGACGGGGGTCGCGGCGGGGAGGCCGGCTTCCGCGCGTACGGCGGTGATCAGGGCGTCCAGCACTCGGAGGGTGCCGGGGAGGCCGAGGGTGTGCGGGGAACTGGTGGGGCCGCGGACGAAGCCGAGCACCTCGCCGTCCGCCGTGCCGAGGACGACGTCGGTCTTGGAGTTGCCGCCGTCCACGGCCAGGTAGAGCGCCGTCATCGGGCCCAGGCCAGGTGCTGGGCACCCGCGGCGATCAGCTTGTCGGTGAGCGTGTCGGCGTACTCGTGCTGGCCGATCAGGGGGTGGGCGAGCAGCGCGCGGTAGACCCGGTGGCGGCCTCCGCGCAGGGCGGCGTCGAGCGCCAGTTCCTCGTACCCGGAGACGTGCGCGACCAGTCCGGCCAGGTCGGGCGCGAGCGGGGTGACCGGCAACGGCGCCGGGCCCGCCTGGGAGGCCCGGGCGGAGAGCTCGATGACGGCCTCGTCGGGGAGGAACGGCAGGGTGCCGTCGTTGCGGAGGTTCACGGAGTGGACGCCGTCCGGGTCGTGGCCATGCAGGGCGGCGATCAGGCCGACCGCCGCCTCGGAGTAGTACGCGCCGCCCCGCTCGCCGAGCAGCGCCGGCTTCTCGGTCAGTGCCGGGTCGCGGTACATCTCGAGGAGGGTCGCCTCGAGCTCGGCGACCCGTTCGCCGCGGGTGGGTGCCCCGGCGGCGGCCCGGACGTGCCGGTCGTGCGCGTAGAAGTAGCTCAGGTAGTAGGAGGGCACGTTCCCGAGCGCGGTCAGCACCCCGGGGTCGAGATCCACGTCCTCGGCCAGCGCCGGGAGGTGGTCGTGCAGCAGGGACGGCAGCCGGTCGACACCATCCACATAGGCGGCGCGCTCCCAGGTCAGGTGGTTGAGGCCGACGTGGTCGAGGACGACGGCCGCCGGGTCGACGCCGAGCAGCGCGGCGAACCGGCGCTGGAAGCCGATGGCCACGTTGCACAGGCCGACGGCGCGGTGCCCGGCGTCCAGCAACGCGCGGGTCACGATGCCGACCGGGTTGGTGAAGTCCACGATCCACGCGCCGGGTCTGGCCCGCGTACGGATGCGCTCCGCGACGTCGAGCACGACCGGGACCGTACGCAGGGCCTTCGCCAGCCCGCCCGCCCCGGTGGTCTCCTGGCCGACGCAGCCGCAGTCCAGCGGGAAGGTCTCGTCGCTGATCCGGGCGGCCTGGCCGCCGACCCGCAGCTGGATCACCGCGGCGTCGGCGTCGGTGACGCCGGCGTCCAGGTCGGTGGTCCAGGTGACCTTCCCCGGGTGGCCGTGGTGCCGGAAGATGCGCGCGGAGAGGGCGCCGACCACCCCCAGCCGGTCCGCGGCGGGGTCGATCAGGACCAGCTCGGACACCATCGTGCCGAGCCGGGCGAACCCGTCCACCAGCTCCGGCGTGTACGTCGAGCCACCGCCGACGACAGCGATCTTCACCCTTTGACTCCCGTGAGTGTGACGCCCTGGACGAAGGCCTTCTGGGCGAAGAAGAACACGACGACGATCGGGGCCATGGCCAGCACCGTGGCGGCGGTGACCAGGTTCCAGTCGACGTGATGGACACCGTGGAACGAGGCGAGACCCAGGGACAGCGTCCAGGCGTTCTCGTTCTCGCTCGTGTAGAGCAGCGGGCCGTAGTAGTCGTTCCAGGCGTAGAAGAACTGGAACAGGGCGGCGGCCGCGATGCCCGGCCGGGCCATCGGCAGCACGACCCGCAGGAGAGTGCGCCACTCGCCGCAGCCGTCGACCCGGGCCGCGTCCAGATAGTCGGACGGGATGGTGAGCAGGAACTGCCGCAGCAGGAAGATGCAGAACGCGTCGCCGAAGAGCATCGGGATGATCAGCGGGGCGAGCGAGCCGGTCAGGCCGTACCGGGCCCACATGAGGTAGAGGGGGACGGTCACCACCTGCGGCGGCAGCATCATGACGCAGATGACGGTCAGGAACAGCGCGTTGCGGCCGCGGAACCTGAGCTTGGCCAGGGCGTACGCGGCCGGCACGCTGGACAGCAGCATGAACAGCGTGGCCAGCACCGCGTAGATGACGGTGTTGAGCAGGTAACGCGGCAGCGGGGTCGTCTCGAAGACCCGTACGTAGTTCTCGAAGTGCCAGGTGTCCGGCCAGTAGTCGCTGGTCAGCGCCTGGTTGCTGGTCATCACCGAGATCAGGAACAGGTAGACCACCGGGGTGACGAACATGATGGCCAGCACGATGGCGAGGCTGTGCCGGGCGATCCACGCGAGACGGTGCTGGCGGCGTACCCGTCGCGGGGTTGTCATTGGTCCTCCCCGGAGAACGCCTTGGAGCGGCGGAGCAGGATCACGGTCACCGCGAGCGCGACCACGAACAGCGCGACGGCCATGGCGTTCGCGTAGCCGAGCGCGTTGTAGCGGAAGCCGGCCGTGTAGAGCCAGAGCGGGTAGGTGAAGGTGGAGCCCTCGGGGTAGCCGAAGGACGTGGAGATGCCGCCGCCGGTGACCGCCTGCCCGCTGGCGATCGAGCCGGCGACCGCGGCCTGGTCGAAGTACTGGAGGGTGTAGATCACGCCGGTGACCGCGGCGAAGAGGATGACCGGGCGGATCGACGGCAGGGTCACGTAGCGGAAGCGGTGCCAGGCGTTGGCGCCGTCGAGCGAGGCCGCCTCGTAGAGGCTGGGTGACACGCCCAGCACCGCCGCCAGAAAGATGATCATGATGTCGCCGATGCCCCAGAGGCCGAGCAGCACCAGCGACGGCTTGGCCCACTCCGGCGAGTTGAACCAGAGCGGCCCCTCGATGCCCAGGTGGCCCAGGGCGGTGTTGACCGGGCCGGTGCCGGGCTTGAGCAGGTAGACGAAGGCGATGGTGGCCGCGACCGGCGGGGCGAGCGCGGGCAGGTAGAAGATCGTCCGGAAGAACCCGGCACCCCGCTTGAGCTGGGTGAGCAGCATCGACAGGCCGATCGCGCCGATGATGCGTACGGGCACGAAGACCACGACCATCCACAGCGTGTTGCGGATGGACTGGAGCAGGAACGGGTCCTCGGCCATCCGCCGGTAGTTCGCCGGCCCGACCCACCGCGGCACGGTGAGCAGGTCGAACTTGGTGAACGAGAAGTACACCGCGGACAGCAACGGGTAGAGGAAGAACACCGCGATGCCGACCAGCGCGGGCGCCAGGAAGGACAGGGTGGTCAGGTTCCGCCGGAGCCGCACGGGTCAGCCGCCCAGCGTCATCACGCTGTTGATCTGCTTGTCCGCGTCGGCGAGACCGGCGTCGAGGTCCTTGACCTTGCCGGCCTGCCAGTTCGTGAGGAACGTCTGGAACGTCTCCTGGTACGCCGGGCCCGACGAGGACGGCGGCGTGGTCGACGAGTTCGGGTTGGCGAAGATGTCCATGAAGGTCTTGAAGTCGGGGTCGGCCGCCAGCGCCGGATCGGTGAACGACTTCGTGGTCGTCGGGATGTTCTTGAGCGAGTTCGCCAGCTTGACGATGGTGGCGTCGTTCGTGGTCAGGTACTTGATGAGCTCCCAGGCCGCCTCGGGGTTCTTCGCGTTCTTGGAGATGCCGACGATGTTGCCGGTGACGTAGCCGCCGCCGTAGTGGGCCGGGTCGCTCGCCGGGATGGGCGCGACGCCGTACTTCAGCGTCGGCGCCTGGTCCTTGACGAACGCGAGGCGGTATTCCGCGTCCACGTTCATCGCGACCTTGCCCTTCTGGAAGGCGTTGTCCGCGCTGAACTCGTCGCCCAGGCCGGCCCGGAACGTGCGGAGGTTCTCGTAGCCGTACCAGTCGACGAGGTCCTTCTGCCAGGTCAGCAACGTCTTCCAGGCGGGGTCCGTGCCGACCGCGGACTTGCCGTCGGGGGTCAGCCACTTCGCGCCGACGGCCGGGGCGAGGTGCGCGCCGGCGTTCTCGTAGAAGTCGAAGAGCGGCAGGAACCCGACGGTCTTGAGGGACCCGTCCGGGTTCTTCACCGTCAGCTTCTTGGCGTAGTCGGTGAGCTCCGCCAGGGTCTTCGGCGGCCCGGCGAGGCCGGCCCGCGTGAACAGGTCCCGGTTGTAGAAGAGCCCGTACGCGTCGGCGAGGAACGGCATCGCGCAGCGCTTGCCGCCGAACTCGGTGTACTGCCGGGTGGTCGCGTTGAGCTGGTTGACGTCGACGTTGTCCCGCTTGAGGTACGCGGACAGGTCCACCCACGCCCCGGACGAGCAGAACTTGCCGACGATGTCGGTGGAGTACGACAGGCCGATGTCCGGGCCGTTGCCCGCGCCGATCGCCTGGGTCATCTTCGAGTCGTCCTGGCCGGCCTTCACGGTCACCCGGATCTTGGGGTGGGCGTTCTCGAACTCCTTGACGACGGTGTCGATGGCCGCCGCCTCCCGCTCGGTGAAGAAGTGCCACAGCTCGACGCTGCCGGACACCTCCGTACCCGGGTCGGCGATCTTCTGTTCCTTGGGCGCGGGGGTGCAGGCGGCGGTCACCAGCAGCGCCGCGGCCGCGGCGATGACCGTTTTCCGGGCAGGGGGTATCCGCTTGTTCACTGGGGGTCCTCTCGGCGGGGCGGTGCGGGGGATCAGGCCTGGTTGTCGCGGATCGAGGCGATGAGCGCCTCACGGACGGCGGTGAGCCCGGCGTCGAGGGCGCCGAGCAGGACCGCGTCGTCGTCGATGGTCGTGACGGCGATGGTGCTCTCCAGCGGGGCGGCGCGGCGCACCGCCGTCGTCACGGCCGCGAGCAGGGTCTCCCCGCCGGCCTGCGCGACCGGGCCCGCGAGGACCACGAGCGACGGGTCGAGCACGGCGATGACGGCGGCGAGGCCGACCGCGATCCGGTCGGCGAGCTGGGGAAAGAACTCCCCGGCCCGGTCCGGCTCCGTCGCGGCGGCGGTGACGACCTCGAGCGGCGTACGCCCGGGCACGCCGTGGTCCCGGCCGAGCGCGAGCACCGCCGCGCCGCCGACGAGGTCCTGGAGGTCGACCTTGCGGTGGGTCGAGTCGGGGGCGTACAGCGGCATGTAGCCGATCTCGCCGGCCCCGCCGCGGGCGCCGCGCAGCAGCGTGCCGCCGATGTCGATGGCGAGGCCCAGGCCCTCCTGGCCGAGCCAGAGCAGGGCGAAACCGTCGACGTCGGTGGCCACCCCGCGGCGGCGTTCGGCTACCGCGGCGAGGTTGACGTCGTTGTCGACGCCGATGCGGGTGGCGAGCGCCGCGGCGATCTCCGGGACGAGGCCGGGGCGGGCGAAGCCGGGCACGTCGACGTGGCGGATGGTCTCCGCGCGGGGGTCGTACGAGCCGGCGACGCCGAGCTGGACGTGGTGGATGCCCTCGGCCGCCACCCCGGCCGTCTCGCGCAGCTCCGCGACGACGTCGATCAGGGCGGTCTTGGGATCGGTGTGCAGGAAGTCGACGCGTCGCTCGATGCGGGCGCGCTCGGTGCCGGTCAGGTCGGCGAGGGCGGCGACGACGGAGGGGGCTCCGCTGGTGCCGATGTCACGCACGGACACCGCCGCGGCGTACGCTGCGTCCGGGTTCGCCGCGTAGATCTCCGCGTTGGGCCCCGGGCGTCCGCTGTGATAGCCGACGACCGTCACCAGGCCGGCCTCGGTGAGCCGGCGCAGCACCTCGGAGATCGTCGGCGTCGAGAGCTCGGTGAGCCGGCGCAGGTCGGCCCGGGTGAGGCCGCCGGCGTCGAGCAGGTGGGCGAGCGCCGCGCTCGCGTTCATGGCGCGAAGCAGCTTGGACGAACCCGCCAGGCGTGTCACCGGGGCCTCCGACGTGATTGGCAATCTGGCTAACAATTAGCTGGACCGTAAAACCGGTGGCCGCGCACGTCAAGGCCCGGGCCTATTGATTAATCACTTTAACTGACCTAGCGTGACGACTCATCGCCATCGATGTACCCCTCTGTGCGCCCATCCCCCTCCATCCCCCACGAGGAGCGCCATGATCCGCAAGCGAACGATCGCGTATGCCCTGGGCGGTGTGCTGGTCCCCGCAGCCGCCGTCGCCTACGGGCTCCTGCCCGCCAGCGCCGCCTCGGCCGGCCCGGTCAAGGGCCTCGCCGGCAAGTGCGTCGACGTCGCCGCCGCGTCCACCGCGAACGGCACCGCGATCCAGCTCTACGACTGCAACGGCACCAACGCCCAGATCTGGACCGTCGGCAACTCCGACGGCTCGCTGCGGGCGCTCGGCAAGTGCCTGGACGTCACGGCCGCGTCCACCGCGGACGGCGCGAAGATCCAGCTGTACGACTGCAACGGCACCGGCGCCCAGAAGTGGACCACCGGCTCCGGCAGCGCCCTGGTCAACACCGGCTCCGGCAAGTGCCTGGACGTGCCGGCGGGCAATTCGGCCAACGGCACCCAGCTACAGATCTGGAGCTGCAACGCCGGGGCCAACCAGCAGTGGACGCTGCCGGGCGGCTCGACCACGCCGACCACCCCGGCCGGCACCAACCTGGACAACCCGGCGAAGAAGGACGTGGCGATGCAGATCGTCTCGGCCGCCGAGAACTCGTCGCTGGACTGGCGGGCCCAGTTCTCCTACATCGAGGACATCGGCGACGGCCGCGGCTACACCGCCGGCATCATCGGCTTCTGCTCCGGCACGGGCGACATGCTCGAGCTGGTGGAGGCGTACACGGCCACCAAGCCCGGCAACGTGTTGGCCAAGTACCTGCCCGCGCTGCGCAGCGTCAACGGCACCGACTCGCACGCCGGGCTCGACCCCAACTTCACCCGGGACTGGCGTACGGCCGCCGGCGACGCGACCTTCCAGGCAGCCCAGGAGTCGGAGCGCGACCGCGTCTACTTCAACCCGTCGGTGCGGGACGGCAAGAACGACGGCGTCCGCGCCCTCGGCCAGTTCGCCTACTACGACGCGGCCGTCATGCACGGCTACGAGGGCATGCGCCAGATCCGCAGCCGCGCGCTCCAGCGGGCCAAGCCCCCGGCCCAGGGCGGCAACGAGACGACCTGGCTCAACGCGTTCCTGGACGAGCGTGTGATCGAGATGAAGAAGGAGGAGGCCCACTCGGACACCTCCCGGGTGGACACCGCCCAACGGGTCTTCCTCCGCAACGGCAACCTCGACCTGAACACCCCGCTCGACTTCGCCGTCTACGGCGAGCCCTTCCGTATCAATTGACCTCACTTCGTTCGGTGGGGATTGCGCCCTTTGGGTCGTTGTCGAGGTCACCGAAAACGACCACGGCAAAGAACGCCTTGTCGTTTTCGGCGCCCTCGACAACGACGGCGCAATCCGACTTTGGTCCAGCCCGGAGCCCGGAGGCGGGGAGGCGCAGTTCCCCGCCTTCCCCCTACCTGTTCCAGGTCCAGGCGTAGGCCGTGTCCTCCACGGCCAGGGCGGCGTCGCAGAGGTCGAGCGGGCGGAACGTGTCGACCATGACCGCCAGTTCGTCGAAGGCCTCCGCGCCGATCGCGCGCTCGACCGCGCCCGGCTGCGGGCCGTGCGTGAAGCCGGACGGGTGCAGCGAGATGGAGCCCTGCTCGATGCCCGAGCCGCGGCGGGCCTCGTAGTTGCCGCCGGTGTAGAACATCATCTCGTCCGAGTCGACGTTGTGGTGGTTGTACGGCACCGGGATCGCCAGCGGGTGATAGTCGACCTTGCGGGGCACGAACGAGCAGACCACGAAGTTGGGGCCCTCGAACGTCTGATGCACCGGCGGCGGCTGGTGCAGCCGGCCGGTGATCGGCTCGAAGTCGTGGATCGAGAACGCCCACGGGTAGAGGCAGCCGTCCCAGCCGACCACGTCGAACGGGTGGTGGGCGTACACGTGACGGGTCCAGCCGGCCCGGTGCTTGACGTACACCTCGACGTTCTCGCCCTCGACCTGCAACGGGGCCGACGGGCCGCGGACGTCGCGCTCGCAGTACGGCGAGTGCTCCAGGAACTGCCCCCGCACCGACAGGTAGCGCTTCGGCGGCCCGATGTGACCCGTCGCCTCGATCGTCAGCAGGCGTACCGGGCCGTCGGGGACGATCCGGTGCACCACCGAGGTCGGGATGATCACGTAGTCGCCGGTGCCGACGTCGAGCGAGCCGAAGGTGGTCTCGATCGTCGCCGTGCCATCCTCGACGTACAGGCACTCGTCGCCGACCGCGTCCCGGTACAGCGGCGACGGGCGGTCCGCCACCACGTACCCGATCCGCACGTCGCCGTTGGCGAGCAGCGGGTGCCGGCCCAGGACCGCGTCCACCGGGCCGGTGTCGAGCTTGTGCGTCCGCAGGTGTCTCGGCTTCAGCGGCAGGTTCGGGGCCTGCCGGAACGCCGGCGGCTCGTACAGCTCGGCGGAGGCGATCGCGGTGGGTGCGTACCGGTGGTAGAGCAGGGAGGAGTCGGCCGAGAAGCCCTCCTGCCCCATGAGCTCCTCCGCGTAGAGTCCGCCGTCCGGCCGGCGGAACTGGGTGTGCCGCTTACGGGGGATCTCCCCGACGCTGCGGTAGTACGGCATCGTTGCCACCACCCCTTGGAAACTGACAATACGGACGGTGTTGTCCGGCTCTCGAAGCGTCCATTAGGTTCAGTATTCGTGTCAACGCTGGTGCCGCCGCTGTTCGCCGGGCTCGTGGACGACGCGTCCGTGCTCCCGCCCGGCGCCGTCGCCGCGGGCGAGGCCGTGGCGGCCCATCGGCGGCACCGCTCCGCCTGGTACGCCCCGCTGCTGGGGCCGCTGCTCGTACCCTCGTCGTTCGTGCATCTCGACCCGCCGCCGCGCGGTCTGCCGGTCGGGGTGATCAACGACGGCGCCATCGCCGCCCTGCCCGCCGCCGTCGCCAAGCTGCGCGCCGCCGGCGCCGCCGTGACCCAGGTCGAGGCCCTGGTGGCCCGGCGCGGCGAGGACCCGCAGCCGGGCCTGGGCGCGCTGCGCGGCCTCGCCGCCGACGAGCAGGACCTTCAGGTGTACGCCGAGATCCCGCTGAGCTGGGGCCTGCTGGCCGCCCTCGACACCCTCGCCGAGGTGCGCGCCGGCGGGACGTCGATCCGGCCCAAGTTCCGGGTCGGCGGGCTGGCCGCCGAGCTGTTCCCCACCCCCGTCGAGCTGGCCGCGGTCATCTGCGCGTGCCGGGACCGCGACCTGACGTTCAAGTTCGCCGCCGGCCTGCGGCACGCGCTGCGGCACACCGACCCGGAGACCGGCTTCACCCACCACGGCTTCCTCAACGTGCTGGTCGCGACCGGGGTCGCGGTGGACGGCGGCGAGGTGGCCGACGTGGCCGAGGTGCTGGCGGCCACGCATCCCGTGCCGCTGGTCGAGCCGGCCCGCGCCCGGCGCGACGACGAGCGCCCGCTGTGGGTCGGGTTCGGCGCGGTCAACGTGCTGGAGCCGCTGACGGAGCTGGTCCGTCTCGGCCTGATCAACGGCGGATTCGAGTGACTCTTTTCGGCCCGGAGACCCTGCCCTACGGCGTCTTCTCCACTCCCGGCGGCGCCCGCCGGATCGGCGTCCGGCTCGGCGACGCGGTGCTCGACCTGGCCCGCGCCGAGGCGGACGACCTCATCCTCGCGGGCGGCGCCCTGCGGCAGCCCAGCCTCAACGTGCTGATGGCGCTCGGCCGTCCGCAGTGGACGGCGATCCGCGCCCGCGTCGCCGAGCTGGCACCGGATCTGCCGGCCATCCCGCTCGCGGACGTCGAGCTGCACCTGCCGTTCGAGGTGGCCGACTACACCGACTTCTACTCCTCCGAGCACCACGCCACGAACGTCGGCCGGATCCTGCGCCCCGACCGGCCGGGCCTGCAACCGAACTGGAAGCACCTGCCGATCGGCTACCACGGGCGGGCCGCGACGGTGGTCGTTTCCGGTACGCCCATCGCCCGCCCCGCCGGCCAGCTGGGCCCCGGCGAGTACGGCCCGTCGCGGCGGCTCGACATCGAGGCGGAGGTCGGGTTCGTGGTGGGCGTACCGGGGCGCCGGCTGCGCACCGCCGACCTCGCCGAGCACGTGTTCGGGGTGGTGCTGGTCAACGACTGGTCGGCCCGCGACATCCAGGCGTACGAGTACCAGCCGCTCGGCCCGTTCCTGGGCAAGTCGTTCGCCACCTCGGTCTCGCCGTGGGTGGTGCCGCTGGAGGCGTTCGCGCCCGTCGAGCCGCCCGCGCAGGATCCGGCCCCGCACGACTACCTGCTGCCTCCGGGGCCGGCGCTGGACATCCGGCTCCGGGTGGAGTGGAACGGGACGGAGGTCAGCTCCCCGCCGTACGCGCAGATGTACTGGACCCCGGCCCAGCAGCTCGCCCACCTGACCAGCAACGGGGCGCTCGTGCGCACGGGCGACCTCTTCGCCTCCGGCACGGTCTCCGGGCCGGAGCGCTCGCAGGCCGGCTCCTTCCTGGAGCTGACCTGGAACGGGGCGGAGCCCGTACGCCTCGCCGACGGCACCACCCGGGGCTTCCTGCTCGACGGCGACACGGTGACGATCAGCGCCACCGCGGCCGGGGCGGGCGGCACGACGATCGGACTCGGATCGGTAACCGGAACTGTCTGTCCCTGACCGGCCACTCCCCGTACGGTGTACGCGGGAGAGGGGGTCATTCGATGTCCACGGTCGCGGTGACACGGCTGGTCGAGGCGCCGGTCGTCGAGGTCTGGCGGGTCTTCACCGACCTGCGGCGGCGGCGCGAGTGGCTCTCCACGGTCACCCACGTGGAGATGCTCACCGACGGCCCGTTCGGCGCCGGGACGGTGTGGCGCGAGACCCGCACGATGGCCGACGGCGGGGAGATCACCGAGGAATTCCGGGTACGCGAGTGCGCCGTGCCCGAACGGTTCGTGGTGGAGTCGCCCGGGATCGGCGCCGACTACCGGATGACGTACACCTTCGTGCCGGTGCTCGAGGGGCGGCACCGCGGCGGGACGATGGTCACCGTCGTGCAGGACGGCACGCCGACCGCGCCCGCCGGGCGGTTCCTGGCGCTGGTGTTCGGCGGGCTGGCCGCCCGTACGGTCGAGGGCGCGCTCCGCCGCGACCTGGACGATCTCGCCGCCGCGGCCTGAATTACTGTCCCGGGATGACCCGGAACCTGCTGCGCGCCCTCGCCGCGGTGGTCGTGCTGGCCGCCGCCGGACTCATCGGCTGGCGGGTGCTCGCCCCCACGGAGGTGCTCGAGCCGGCGGACGAACCGTTCCCGGTCGCGGCCGCCCGCGCGCCGGGTATCGCCGGAAAACTCCTGATGGCGCCGCTTGTCGTCGACGACCGGATCCGGGTGTACGCCGGCAAGCGCTACGTGAAGGCGGACGGGCCGGTCGACGCCAAGACGATGGCCACCGCGCTGTGGTCGTACCGGCGGTGGCCGGAGCGGGTCAGCGGGGTCGTCGCGGTCGGCGCCACGGTGGTGACGCGGTGGACCGACGGCCTGCTGGTGGCGCTCGACGGGGACACCGGCCGGGAGCTCTGGCGCGCGGGCGGGCCGGCCGCCCCCGGGTTCGCCGGGCGCACCGGCGCCGAGGCCGTCTGGGCGCCGCCGGGGCTGCATGTCGCCGGGACCAGCGTCCTGGTCGTCGCCGGCCGCCGGCTGCTGGCCCTGTCGGCCGCGGACGGCTCCCGGCGCTGGACCGCGGACCTGCCGGTGGGCTGCACGGACCCGTTCGTCACGGCCGGCGGGCGTTTCGTGTGCGGCGAGGGGGCCTGGGACGTCATCTCCGGCACGCCCGTACGCGGCTGGCCGCCCGGCCCGTCCACGCCGCTGGGCTGCGACGTGGCGCGATCCGGGTGCGCCGGGCTGCGCGACGCGTCGGGGCGGGGATGGCTGGCCGGCTCGCGGCGGCCGGAGCGGGTGGCCGCCCTCGACGCGCCCGATGCCACCGCGGCGGGCGGCCTGATCCTCGCCACGGCTTCCGGCGCGGTGACCGCCTCGGGCGCGGCGACGTGGCGCTGGGCGGGGGAGGCCCGGGTGCTGGGCGTACGCGCGGACAAGGTCGTGCTCCTCACCGCGGCGTTCGAGGTGGTGACCCTGGACGCGCGGACCGGGGCGCAGCTCGGGCGCTTCCCGGCGTACGTGGACGACGAGCGGGTCGAGCCGTGGAAGCCGCACCTGTGGCAGGTGGCGGGCGGGGTGGTCGCGGTGGAGCGGCTGTTCCCGGACGCCACCGACGACACCACCGAGCACGGCCACTACTACACGATGGACCCGGTCCTCCTCGCCGCGATCTGACCCTTGACGCCCGCACGGTGCACCAGAGGACGCGGCTCGCCCTGCTGACGGTGGCACCTGGGCGTCCATCACGGCGGCCGGAGAGCGCGCGCTCGGCGACGAGATGACCGTGCTGGCCGGGATCCTGGAGAGGTTCCGGCGCAGACGCTAGGCGAGCGCGGCCAGCAGGGCGGTCCAGGCCTCCTCGGCGGCGCCGGCCAGCGGGCCGTCGTCGCCCAGGCGGGCGGCGAGCACCGGCGGCGGGGACGCGCGGCGGAACCCCATCAGGCCCGCCCGGTACGCCTCGTCGATCCGGTCCGGTGCCGCGGCGAGCAGGTCCACGCCGAGGCCGCCCAGCGTCACGAGGTCCGGGTCCAGGCCGTTGACCAGCCCCGCGATGCCCCGGCCCAGGGCGGTCGCCACGATGGCGGTCGCGGCGGCCGGCTGCGGGTCGGTGGCGGCGATGATGCGGCGGGCGTACGAGACGGGGTCGGGGGGCTGCTCGTGGCCCAGGAGGCGGGCCAGGGCGGAGCCGTCGACGGCGGTGCCCCAGCAGCCGTACGCGCCGCACGGGCACGCCACCGCCGGGTCGCCGAACGGCATGTGCCCGAACTCGCCGGCCGCGCCCAGGGCCCCGACCAGCACCTGGCCGCCGTTGACCACCGCGCCGCCCAGGCCCGCCTCGATGCGCAGGTGCAGGGCGACCGAGGCGCCGACGGCCAGGCCCCGGTGCGACTCCGCCGAGGCGGCCAGCGTCGCGTCGTTGCCGGCCACGAAGATCTCCGCGCCCGGCCATGCCGCCGCCAGGTCCACGCCGTGCCAGCCGAGGTTGCTCGCGTCGAGCCGGAGGTCGCGGGACACCGTGCCGGGCACGGAGATCCCGATGCCGCGGATCCGCCCGCCGAACGTGGTCCGCAGCTCCGCCACCGCCGCGCCGATCGCGGCGACCACCTCGGCGCCGCCGAGGCCCTGCGACCCGGCGCTCCGGCCGGCCAGCGTGCCGCCGCCCAGCTCGACGACGTCGACCCGCCAGGCCTCGTGGGTGATGGACGCGGCCGCGATCAGCGGTCCCCGGGGGTGCGGGATCAGCGCGGTCGTGGGCCGCCCGCGGGCGCCGCTCGGAGCGGTGGGACCCTCGGCGAGCAGTTCCGCCTGGCCGAGCCGGCCGACGAGCTCGGTGGTGGCCCCGGTGCCGACCCCGATCAGCCGGGCCGCGTCCGCCCGGGTGACGCCGGGACGGGCGTGCACCACCCGCAGCAACTCGGTCGCGCGCGTCGTCACACCGCCCCCTTCTGGGCCGTTTTGTCGCCCAACCTCCCCATCTTGGCGCCGACAAGGCCGTTCCGCGCGGAGACACCCCCTACAGGCTTGCCTCCGCGGCGGCGAGGAATGCGTCGTTCTCCTCCGGCGTACCGATGGTCACCCGGACGCCGTCCCCCTGGAACGGGCGGACGATGACCCCGCGCTTCTCGCAGGCCGCCCCGAAGGCCGCCGCCCGGTCGCCCAGCGGCAGCCAGACGAAGTTGGACTGGCTCGACGGCACGTCCGGCAGCAGCTTGCGCAGCGCCTCGGTGACCCGCTCCCGCTCGCTGATGACGATGGCGCAGCGCCGCTTCACCTCGTCCTCCGCGTCCAGCGCGGCGAGCGCCGCGGCCTGGGCCACGATGCTGGTCGAGAACGGGGTCAGCACCTTGCGGATCGCGCCGGCCACCTCCGGCTGCCCGACCAGGAAACCGATCCGGAGGCCGGCCAGGCCCCACGCCTTGCTCAGCGTGCGCAGCACCACGACGTTCGGGCGATCACCGTACGTGACCAGGCCGTCCGGGACCTCGTCGTCCGTCACGAACTCCCGGTAGGCCTCGTCCAGCACCACCAGCACGTCGTCCGGCACGTCGTCGAGGAAGCGGTCCAGCTCGGCCCGGCGCACGCTGGTGCCGGTCGGGTTGTTCGGGTTGCAGACGATCGCCAGCCGGGTCCGGTCGGTGATCGCCTCCGCCATCGCCGTCAGGTCGTGCCCGTGACCGGCCGTGTTCGGCACCCGGACGCTGGTCGCGCCCGCGCCGGCCGAGATGATCGGGTACGCCTCGAACGAGCGCCACGCGTACACGATCTCGTCGCCGGGCAGGCAGGTCGCCTTGACCAGGTGCTCGGCCAGCGCGACCGAGCCGCAGCCGGTGACGATGCGCTCGGGGCTGATGCCGTACCGGGCGGCGAGCTTGTCCCGGAGCTCGACCACGCCCATGTCCGGGTAGCGGTGCGACTGGGCGACCGCCGCCGCCACCGCCTCGGGCACCCCGGGCAGCGGCCCGAACGGCACCTCGTTGCTGGCCAGCTTGATCGCCTCGGCGATGCCGAGCTCGCGGGCCAGGTCGGCGACGTTGCGGCCGGGCACGTACGCGGGCAGCGCCTCCAGGTCGGCACGGGTCAGCCTGGTCATCGTTCTCCTCCGGTGGAATCGTCGGCCTTGCCCGGCGTGGCCGGTACCGGCTGGGGCGGGCGGCCCGGCGGCACGGCGACCACGACGGTGCCGGCGGACTTGTCGTGCAACGCCTGGTGCAGCCGCTGGTCGAAGAGCACCGAGCCGCTGTCGATGAGCTGGGCGAGGAAGCCGATGCCGTAACAGCTCCAGAACGGCGTCCACATGCCGAGTCGGCCCCAGCGCCGGAACGCCCGGCCGAAGCCGATCGGGGTGGTCTCCTCGAGCTTGACGACCCGCACCTGCATCAGCCGTTTGCCCAGGGTCTGGCCGCTGTTGGCGATGGCGGGCACCTCGTACGCGAACCACAGCGCCGTCGCCACGAACAGCATCGTCAGCATGATGTAGCTGGACCGCACGGAGGCGGGCTGCGGGCTGGCGAACGGGTCGGCCATCGCGGCACGGAAGATCGGTTCGACCTCGAGCCACCACTGGTACGCGAGCCAGCCGTTGACCAGCACGTTGAGGACCAGCACGGCCGCGATGTCGACGAGCCGCGCCACGAGCCGGCGGCCGAGCCCGGCGAGCGGCATGCCGTGCGGCTGGGCGCGCGGCACCCACCCGGGCGGCGGCATGGGGTAGCCCGGCGGCGGCACGGGGTAGCCCGGTGGCACCGGATAGACGGGCGGCGCGGGGTAGCCGGGCGGAGCCTGCTGACCCGCGGGTGACATCGGCTGACCAGGTACGGGCTGGCCGGGCGCGGGCTGGCCCGGTGCGGGCTGGCCGGGTGCGGGCTGCCAGCCCGGTGGGGGTGTCCAGCCCGGCGGGGGCGGGTAACCGGGCGGGGGCGCCCAGCCGGGCGGCGGGGGCGGGTATCCCGGGGGCGGGGTCCAGCCCGGTGGAGGGTAGCCGGGCGGCGCTCCCCAGGCGGGCGGCGGCGTGGCGGCGGGACCCGGCTCGGGGGTGGCCGGCTTCGGCTCCTCCGGGGGTTCCTCGGCGGGCGGCCCGTCCGGGGGTTCCTGGTCCGCCGGGATCGCCTTGCCCAGCCAGCCCTCGCCGTCCCACCAGCGCTGGGTCGACGGGTCTGCCGGGTCCTTGTACCAACCGGCGGGTAGCGAACTCATGGCGCAACCTTTATCACGACGGTCCTGGCGGCCTTGTCGTGCAGGGTCTGCTGGTAGGGCTTGTCCCACAGTTGCCAGAGGCCGTCGAGGTAGCTGAGGAACGGCACGAACAGCCCGCCCACGAACTCGACGAGGTAGCGCTTCGCCGCCATCCCACGGGTCAGCGTGGCGCCCGGCTCGAACGGGACCACCTTCACCTTGATGAGCTTCTTGCCCAGCGTCTGGCCCGTACGGAACATCATCTCGACGTAGTAGACGTAGTAGGCGGCCAGCAGGAAGACGAAGAATCCGGCCTCGACGAGCAGCAGGGTCACGAAGAAGTCGCCGAACGCGCCGTCGGAGAACGAGACGCCCGGCGCGTACGGGTCCGACATCGCGACCGGGTCGGGGAACCGGTCGATGACCAGCCAGGCGATGACCGGCAGGAACAGCAGCATGCCGGCCGCGCCGAGGATGGCCGAGTCGATCAGGTACGCCAGCAGGCGGGTGCCGAAGTCGGCGAGCGGCCGGCCGTCCGGGGCCACCGGCACGGGCTGCGGCCGCCACCCGGGCGGTCCGGACGGCGGCGGTCCGTATCCGGGCGGTCCGTATCCGGGCGGTCCGTATCCGGGCGGACCGAATCCGGGGGGTCCGTATCCGGGCGGCGCGTATCCCGGTCCACCGCCGGGGTAGGGCTGCCCGGGCGCGGCACCCGGCCACGCGCCGGGCCCGCCGGCGGAAGGGCCGGCCGGTGGCGGCGCCGGGGCGCGGACCGGCCCGGGTTCCGGGCGGCCCGCGGCCGGGGCGTCGTCGTTTGCTTCGGTCACGGAGACAGTGTTACAGGTTTCCCCGCAGCTCCTGCTCCCGCTCGATGGCTTCGAAGAGGGCCTTGAAGTTTCCCTTGCCGAATCCGAGCGAGCCGTGCCGCTCGATCAGCTCGAAGAAGACCGTCGGCCGGTCCTGCACGGGCTTGGTGAAGATCTGCAGCAGGTAGCCGTCCTCGTCCCGGTCGACCAGGATCTTGCGCTTCTTGAGCTCCTCGATCGGCGCCCGGACCTCGCCGATGCGGGCCCGCAGCTCCGGGTCGTCGTAATACGAGTCCGGGGTGTCGAGGAACTCCACGCCGGCCGCGCGCATGGCGTCCACGCTGGCGATGATGTCGTTGGTCGCGACCGCCACGTGCTGGGCGCCCGGTCCGCCGTAGAACTCCAGGTACTCGTCGATCTGGGACTTGCGCTGGGAGACCGCCGGCTCGTTGAGCGGGAACTTCACCTTGCGGGTGCCGTCCGCGACGACCTTGCTCATCAGCGCCGAGTAGTCGGTGGCGATGTCGTCGCCGATGAACTCGGCCATGTTCGTGAAGCCCATGACGCGGCGGTAGAACTCGACCCACTCGTCCATCCGGCCCAGCTCGACGTTGCCGACCACGTGGTCGACCGCCTGGAAGAAGCGCTTGGGCTGGAGGCCGGCGTCGATGGCCGGCTGCCGGTCCACGATCGGGCCGCGCGCCACGAAGCCGGGCAGGAACGGGCCGTCGTAGCGGGAACGGTCGACCAGCGAGTGGACGGTGTCCCCGTACGCGGCGATCGAGGCGATCCGGACGGTGCCGTGCTCGTCGGTCAGGTCGTGCGGCTCGGCGACCGAGCGGGCGCCCGCGGAGAGCGCGTGGGCGTACGCCTTGTCGACGTCCGGCACGGCGAGCGCGATGTCCGAGATGCCGTCGCCGTGCTTGGTGACGTGCTCGGCGCCCGGGGCCCCGGCGTGCACCATGCCGGTGACCACGAACCGGGCCGCGCCACTGACCAGCACGTACTCGGCGTGGTCGCGGTGGCCGTGCTCGGGGCCGCGGTAGGCGACACAGGTCATCCCGAACGCGGTGGAGTAGTAGTGGGCCGCCTGCTTGGCGTTGCCCACGAGGAAGCGGAGGTAGTCGACGCCCTTGACGGGGAAGACGTCGTCCGTGCGCGTGGCGTGTTCCATCATCTGCGTCATGACGTGAGGTTGTCCCAGCTCACAGCGCTGGGCAACAGTGGGTTTTCCGGCTGGTCAGTCTGCGCATTCGGTAGGGTCTGGACGCATCATGGCTGAACAAGATGTCCACCTCGACGGCCTGGACGGCCGGCTGCTCACGATGCTCGCCGGCGAGCCGCGGATCGGGGTGCTGGAGCTCTCCCGCCGCCTCGGCGTCGCCCGCGGCACGGTGCAGGCCCGGCTGGACAAGCTGATCGCCCGCGGAGCCGTCCGCGGCTTCGGCCCCGACGTCTCCCCGTCCGCGATCGGCTTCGGGGTGATGAGCTTCGTGACCCTGGAGATCTCCCAACGGTACGGCCACACCGCCGTGACCGGGCACCTCGCGGAGATCCCGGAGGTGCTGGAGGCGCACACGATCACCGGCAGCGGCGACCTGATGTGCCGGATCGTCGCGCGCTCGAACGCGGACCTGCAACGGGTGATCGACCACATCCTGGCGTACGAGGGGATCGTCCGCGCCTCGACGATCATCGCGCTGGCGGAGCAGATCCCGTACCGGACGATGCCGCTGGTCAGGGCGGCCAGCGGAACATAAGCCCGCGACACGGCCTTATCGGGCTAATGGTCAGGCGTTGTCGATCTCGTTACCGTGTCCGGCGTGGCTTCCGGCGGTCCCTCCCCCAAGAGCGTCGCGCTCGTGGGCGTGATCGTCGTCATCGTGCTCGCCACCACCGGCGTGTGGAACCCGTTCCCCGGGATCTGGTCGTGGATCACCCGCGCCGACCCGATCGCCGAGGGGGTGGCGACCTGGCAGGCCGAGATCGGCGGCTCCCCGCAGAGCGTCACGATCACCGGCGGCTCGGTCGTCGTCGAGTACCGCACCTCGATCGAGGCGTACGGGCTGGCCGCCGGCGTGCGGCTGTGGAAGTCCGACGCCGACTGGGCCGGGGTGGCCGGCACGGACGCGAAGGCCGTGGTGGTGGCCGGGCGGCTGCTCACCAAGGGCTACGAGGTGCTCGACCCGGCGACCGGTGCGGTGCGGCGCAAGGACACCGAGGCGACGGCGGTGTGGACGTACGCGGACGCGGTCCTCGACCTGCGCTGCCCCAAGGCCGGCGAGTGCGAGCTCAGCGCGTGGGAGCCGAACGGCAGCAAGCCGATGTGGACGGTCGGCACGCCCGGCATCGGTTTCGTGCTCAACGCCTCGAACCCCGACCTTCCGGACACCCAGCCGGTCAGCGGCAACCGGGTCGACACGCGCGCCGCCGGACCCCTGCCGCTGCCCAACCTCATCGGGCTGCCCGGGGACGGCAAGGTGCAGGTCATCGACACCGCCCAGGGCCGGGTGGTGCAGACCCTGACGCCGAACCGCAACCAGCGCGTCGCCGTCGTCGGCAGCCGGGTGCTGACCGTGACCGGCGAGGCGCGCGACGGCACCTGCTACTACGGCGTGGTCGCGCAGGATCCGCCGTCCGGCCGGGTGGTGTGGCAGCGCGCCGGGCTCAATCTGCGTACGGCGGACAACGGGTCGGACTGCAAGCAGGAACGCGACCCGGCCGGCGGCTCCGACGTGGTCCTCGGCGTCGATCCGGTCGGCCGGCAGGAGCTGATCGCCGCGCACGACGGCCGCGACCTGTGGCACGGCCGGGACGGGCAGAACGTGCTCGCCGTCGACAACTCGTACGCCCTCATCCGCACCGCCGACAAGACCCGGGTCAGCGCCCGCTCCTTCAGCCGCGGGGCCGTGGTGTGGCGCCGTACCGTGGGTGCGGGGGCCTCCGCGGCGCTCACGCCGTACGCGGCGATCATCGCGGAAGCGAAACCGAGCCGGATCATCGCGCTGAGCCCGCGCACCGGGGGTGTGCTGACCGAGGCGCGCACGGACGCGAAGGTGTTCGCGGCCGGTCCGGGCGGCCTGATCCTGGTCTCCGGGCGGGACATGGCCTACCTCCCGTACGCGTCCTCGCCGGCCCGGTGACCCAACCGGTATGCGGGCGTGACCCGGCTGGTTCGCACTGCTGGGCCGGGCTGGCCTAGGCTTGCCCGTCATGAGCAGAGCCGCCGCTTTCTCGTACTCTCCGCTGTTGCCGACCGGGGAGGACACGACCGAGTACCGACTGCTCGCGGACGAGGGCGTGGACGTGGTCGAAGGGCCCGGCGGCCGGCGGTTCCTCACCGTCGACCCGGCGGTGCTGACGCTGCTGACCGCGGAGGCGATGCACGACATCGCGCACTTCCTGCGGCCCGCGCACCTCGCCCAGCTGCGGTCCATCATCGACGACCCGAAGGCCTCGCCCAACGACCGCTTCGTCGCGCTCGACCTGCTGCGCAACGCCAACATCGCCGCCGGCGGCGTGCTGCCGATGTGCCAGGACACCGGCACCGCGATCGTGATGGGCAAGCGCGGCCGGCACGTGCTGACCGACGGGCTGGACGAGCAGGCCATCGCGCTCGGCGTCTACCAGGCGTACACCCGGCTGAACCTGCGGTATTCGCAGCTCGCCCCGCTGACGATGTGGGACGAGAAGAACACCGGCTCCAACCTGCCGGCCCAGATCGAGCTGTACGCGGAGGACCCGGGCGGGCAGCCGGACGCGTACAAGTTCCTGTTCATGGCCAAGGGCGGCGGATCGGCCAACAAGTCGTACCTCTACCAGGAGACCAAGGCGCTGCTGAACCCGGCGCGGATGATGGAATTCCTGGACGAGAAGCTGCGCCTGATCGGCACGTCGGCCTGCCCGCCGTACCACCTCGCCGTGGTCATCGGCGGCACCAGCGCCGAGCACGCGCTCAAGACGGCGAAGCTGGCCAGCGCGAAGTACCTGGACAACCTGCCCCGCGAGGGCTCGATGACCGGCCACGGCTTCCGCGACGTGGAGCTGGAGGCGGCGGTTCTCGAGCTGACCCGGGACTTCGGCATCGGCGCCCAGTTCGGGGGGCGCTACTTCTGTCACGACGTACGCGTGATCCGCCTGCCCCGGCACGGCGCCTCCTGCCCGGTGGCCATCGCGGTCTCCTGCTCGGCCGACCGCCAGGCCCTGGGCAAGATCACCCCGTCCGGCGTCTGGCTGGAACGCCTCGAGCCGGACCCGGCCCGCTTCCTCCCCGACGTGACCGACGAGGCGCTGGAGACCGACGAGGTCGTCCGCGTCGACCTCAACCAGCCGATGGAGGTCATCCGGGCGGAGCTCGCCAAATACCCGGTGAAGACCCGCCTCTCCCTCTCCGGCCCGCTGGTGGTGGCCCGCGACATCGCCCACGCCAAGATCGCCGAACGCCTCGACGCGGGCGAGCCGATGCCGCAGTACCTGCGCGACCACGCGGTCTACTACGCCGGCCCGGCGAAGACCCCGGAGGGCTACGCGTCGGGCTCGTTCGGCCCCACGACGGCCGGCCGCATGGACGCGTACGTGGAGAAGTTCCAGGCCGCGGGCGGCTCGCTGGTCATGCTCGCGAAGGGCAACAGGTCGGCCCAGGTGACCCGCGCCTGCCAGAACCACGGCGGCTTCTACCTCGGCTCGATCGGCGGCCCGGCGGCCCGGCTGGCCCAGGACTGCATCCGCCACGTCGAGGTGCTGGAATACCCGGAGCTCGGCATGGAAGCGGTCTGGAAGATCGAGGTGGAGGACTTCCCGGCCTTCATCGTCGTGGACGACAAGGGCAACGACTTCTTCGCCGAGGTGACGAAGCCCGTCCTGAGCATCGGCCGCCGCTGAGGGTCAATCCGGCCGCCACGCTGCGTGGTTGAATTTCACCCTCGCAATTTCAGGTATTGGCCGGGAAACTTGAAAACCAGCATGCGGATGCGCCGTTCACTTGAAAATGAGAAGCCGGTTTTCAAGTTTGCCGTGGTTTACTTCAAATCATGGACGATGCGATGTTCCGATCGTCACCTGTCGGGTCACTTGTCCGGATAACCGGCTGGGACCCTCGGTTCAGCGAGAACTACGACTGCTCGGCGTTCATCCCGGACCCGCTGCCGACGAGGCTCGACCTGGCTCAGGAGACGTATCTGGCGGTCACCAACGCGGCGGTCGCCGTCGCGCGCCTTGACCAGGCCGCCTTCCGGCTGCCCAACCCCGGGTTACTCGCGCGTCCCGCGATCCGCCAGGAGGCGGTCAGCACGTCGGCGCTCGAGGGCACGTATGCGGCGCTTGACGACGTGCTCGAGGCGGACTTTCTCCACCGCGACCAGCTCACCGCCTCCGTCGCGGAGGTCCACAACTACGTCGAGGCCGCGGAGCTCGCGTTCGAGTGGATCAAGGACAAGCCCATCACCGTGGGGATGCTGGAGCAGCTGCAGAAGATCCTCGTGCGAGGCACCCGAGGCGGTTCCCACGATGCCGGCCGGATCCGGACAACCCAGGTGTTCATCGGCGCCGACGGCGGGCGGGTGAGCGAGGCACGGTTCGTGCCATCGCCGCCGGGCGATCAGCTGCGAGCGGGCATTGAATCCTGGGCGTCGTGGCTCACGGCCGACGACACCTTTCCGCTGGTGATCAAGGTGGCTCTCGGGCATTACCAGTTCGAGACCCTGCACCCCTTCAACGATGGCAATGGCCGTCTCGGTCGTCTGGTCTGTGTGCTACAGCTGGCTCACCGCGGCGAGCTACGGGTGCCCGTGCTCAACCTTTCTCCCTGGCTGGAAGGCCGGAGGCGGCAGTATCAGGATCACCTGCTGTCGGTCAGCGCCACCGGCGACTTCGAGCCCTGGATCCGGTTCCTCTCCGAGGCCATTCGCGCGCAGGCCGTACGGGGCGTGGAGAAGATCGACGCGTTGCACGACTGGCGGGACGAGGCGCTCGCACAGTTGCACGACGCCGACGTTCGTGGCGTGGCCGCGCGGATCGTCGAGGATCTGCCCGGCTATCCGCTGATCACGGCCACGCCGACCGCCGAGAGATACGGGGTCTCCTACCAGGCGGCGAACACTGCCATCAGCCGCCTCGTCCAATTGGGAATTCTGGAGGAGCGGACGGGCCGGAGATACGGGCGCGTCTTCGCGGCACGCAAGGTTCTCAACATCATCAATGCCGCCTGAGCGCCGAGGATACTGGTCGCTCCCGTCGCAGGGGCCTCACGGATGAGGCCCGCTGCGGGCGGTCCTACTACAAGCCGTTCTACTGCCGGTCGGCCACGCCGAACTCCCACTCGGCCGCCTCGGAGACGATGTCGCCGAGGTGTTCGCGGACCCGCAGGGTGTGCCAGCCGGCCTGATCCTCGGCCGGGGTCCAGGTGATGGCGCCGATCCCATCGGTCCCGGCCGGGACCGTGTGCGGCTCGCCGTCGTCGAAGGCGTACGTGTAGGCCGTGACGCCGGGGCGGGCCGGGTGGAAGGTGAACGTGCCGGGCGTGCCCGGGCCGCCGCTCGTCGACCAGGCCGGGTAGTCGTCCGAGGCGATCTGCGGGCGGTGACCGGTGAGCGGGAAGTCGTAGGCGCGCGGGTCCGACTCCACGCCGTCGGCCGTGCGGCTGTGGACCTCGATCGCCAGGTTCGTGCTGTCCGGCTCGGTCCAGGTGAACGTCGCCGTGCCGTCCGCGGTGGCCGGGACGACGAGCTCGGGCCGGCGGCGGACCTTGACCACGTACTCCGTGACGCCGGGCATGCCTGGGCGCAGGGTGAACGTGAGCCGCTGACCGACCAGCGGGGGCTCGGAGCCGTCGTCGGGGAGGTCCGGCGACGAAAGCCTCGGCGCGGTCTGCGGGTAGATGGTGTAGTCGGCGCGGGCCGAGGGTGTGCCGTCGGCCGTGCGCCCCATGATGTGCACGACGAGCTCGCCCGGGCGGTCCGGGGTGACCGTGATCGACGCCTTGCCTTCGGCGTCCGCGGGCACCGTGGTCCGTTCCCCGTCGTCGAGCCACCACGACCATTCCACCGTGTCCGCCAGGCGGGGCGCGAGGATCAGCGTGCGCGCTTCGCCGATGCCGCCGTCCGGAAGCAGGTCGGTGACCATGGGCATGGTGTTGCGCACCACGAACATGTAGGTCACCACCGGCGACCGGTTGCGGTCGCCGTCCACGGCCTGCACGTAGAGGAACTGCCGTCCGTGGTGTTCCGGGGTGAACGTGATCGTGGCCGTGCCGTCGGGGCCGGCCGCGACCTCCTCGATCGGGCTCGTGTCGCCCCACCGGTACGCCACCACGCCGCTGTCGCCCGGGGCGGGCGCGAAGGTGAAGGTGCCGGGAATGCCGGGACCGCCGGCCTCCGGCCCCGGATAGTCGGCCGAGCGGACGGTGGGCGGGCCGGGCAGCACCACGGCCGCGCCGGCCCGATCGCCGGGTGCGCCGGCACCGCCCCGAACGCCGGGCGCCGCGCCGGCCGGAGTGGCGGATGCGGCGGCGCCGGCTGCGGCGCCGGCCGGGGCTGCGACGTCGGCCGGGGCTGCGACGTCGGCCGGGGCTGCGACGTCGGCCGGGGCTGCGACGTCGGCCGGGGCTGCGGCACCGGCCGGGGCTGCGGGCATCGCCAGGCCGGCGCCGAGCGTCAGGGCCGGGACGAGCAGCAGGATGCGGGACGGGAGAAGGGCACGCGTGAGGGCCACGGAACCTCCGGGATCAACGTCCGCCGATCTGGCGGCGCGCTGATCGTAAAGGGGCCGTCCGACATTTTCCGCCCCGTGGCGAGGGCCGTCAGGCGCAGTAGCCGGCCACCGGGCTGAGCCAGTTGGTCATCTCGGTCTCGAGGACCTTGTCCAGGTCCTTGGTGCTCTTGATCTTGTCGAAGAACTTGCCGTCGGAGGCGCTCTTGGCGAACTTCGTGGCCGAGGTCGCGCCCGCCTGCTTGAGCTCCGGGTTCTCGGCCGTGGCCGACTCCCGGCGGATCTGCGCGCCGATGTCGCGGAGCTGCCGGCCCGCGGCCTTCTCCGCCTTCTCGGCGTTGTCGGCCTGCGCGGCCTCCTTGTACGCGATCATCTTGCCGATCTCCGTACCGAAGTCCTCGATCTCGGCGTCGAAGATCTTGTTGAGTTTGTCGCAGACCTTCCGGGTGTCCTCCGAGTAGTCCGGCTCCGCGGAGGTGGGTGCGGCGGCGGACGGCGGGACGACGATGGTGGGCGCCGTCGACTTGTCGTCGTCACCGGCGCTGCACCCCGCTCCGGCGAGAAGGAGGCCGCCGACGGTGGCGGCGAGGAGTGCGCGTCGCATGACAAAGATCCTGTTCGTCGGGGACGTCCAAACCCTCGGGACGATACTTCCGACCCGGGGAGTCGTCCAACCGGCGTCGTCCCTGCGGGTGCCCGGACAGTGGCACGGATCAACTGCGTACCGCCGGATCCGGGGGCAGGATGGAAGCGTGACGACTGACGAGAGCGGATTTCGGATCGAGCGCGACACGATGGGCGAGGTCCGGGTGCCGGCCGATGCCCTCTGGCGGGCGCAGACGCAGCGGGCGGTGGAGAATTTCCCGATCTCCGGGCGTGGGCTCGAGCCCTCGCACATCCGCGCGCTGGCCCGGATCAAGGGGGCGGCCGCGCAGGTCAACGCCGCCCTCGGGGTGCTGGAGGACGACCTGGCGAAGGCCATCGCGACCGCCGCGGCGCACGTCGCCGACGGCGGCTACGACGACCAGTTCCCCATCGACGTGTTCCAGACCGGGTCCGGCACCTCGTCGAACATGAACACCAACGAGGTGATCGCCACCCTCGCCTCGCGGGAGCTGGGCCGTCCGGTGCACCCGAACGACCACGTCAACGCGTCGCAGTCCAGCAACGACGTCTTCCCCTCGTCCATCCACCTGGCCGCCACCGAGGCGGTGACCGCCGACCTCGTGCCGGCCCTCGAGCATCTGGCGGACGCGCTGGGCGCCAAGGCCACGGCCTGGTCCGAGGTGGTCAAGTCCGGCCGGACGCACCTCATGGACGCCACGCCGGTCACCCTGGGTCAGGAATTCTCCGGGTACGAGGCCCAGGTGCGCCACGGCATCGAGCGGGTCCAGGCCTCCGTGCCGCGTCTGGCCGAACTGCCGCTCGGCGGGACGGCCGTCGGCACCGGGGTGAACACGCCGCCCGGGTTCGCCGCCGCCGTGATCGAGCGGCTGCGGGAGACCACCGGGCTGCCGCTGACCGAGGCGCGCAACCACTTCGAGGCGCAGGGCGCGCGGGACGCCCTGGTCGAGGCCTCCGGGCAGCTGCGCGTCGTGGCGGTGAGCCTCTACAAGATCGTGAACGACATCCGGTGGATGGGCTCTGGACCGCGGGCCGGCCTGCGCGAGCTGCGCCTGCCCGACCTCCAGCCGGGCTCGTCGATCATGCCGGGCAAGGTCAACCCCGTCGTGCCGGAATCCGTACGCCAGGTGGCCGCCCAGGTCATCGGCAACGACGCGGCCGTGGCCTTCGCCGGCACCCAGGGCGACTTCGAGCTCAACGTGATGCTCCCGGTGATGGCCCGCAACCTGCTCGAATCCGTCAAGCTGCTGGCCGCCGCGGCGCGCATGCTCGCCGACCGGTGCATCGACGGCCTCGAGGTGAACGAGGACGTCACCCGGGCGTACGCGGAGGGCTCGCCGTCGATCGTCACCCCGCTGAACCGCTACCTCGGGTACGACGAGGCAGCCGCGATCGCCAAGCAGGCACTCAAGGAAGACAAGACGATCCGGGCGGTAGTCATCGAACGCGGACATGTCGCCAACGGCACTTTGACCGAGGAACAGCTGGATTCGGCGCTTGATGTGCTCCGCATGACGCGGCCCTGACCGATCGCGGAGATAAGAACACGATCAACTCTTGTGAATGGTCGTGCGCTTCGATGGAATGCGGGGATGAGAAGACGCCTGACGGCCGGGGCCGTCGCCACCGCGACGGGCCTCGCCGCTCTCCTTGTGGGCCTGCCGGCCGCTCCCGCCGGCGCGGCCACCACCACGACCGAGTACACCGTCGTCGCCGATGACGGGGTCTCCACCGCCGACGCCATCGCGGCGATCACCGCGGCCGGCGGCACCGTGCTGTCCAGCAACACCGCCGTGGGAACGTTCAAGGTCACCTCGGCCAGCGCCGACTTCAAGACCCGCGCCGCCCGGTCCGACGCGCTGATCGGCGCGTCCGCGAACCGGGCCATCGGCCGCGCGCCCAAGGTGGCGCCCGCCGTCGAGCAGCCGGTCACGGAGGCGCTGCGGGGCAAGGGTCCGCACGGCGCGGCGACCCCCGACCCGCTCGACGACAAGCTCTGGGGCCTCAAGATGGTGAAGGCCGACAAGGCCCGCGCCATCGAGAAGGGCGACCGCGGCGTCACCGTCGGCGTCCTCGACACCGGCCTTGACGCGTCCAACCCGGACCTCGCGGCCAACTTCAGCACCCGGCTCTCCCGCAACTTCGCGCCCGACCTGGTCGACGTCGACGGCCCGTGCGAGGTCGAGGGCTGCGTGGACCCGGTCGGCACCGACGACGGCGGGCACGGCACCCACGTGGCCGGCACCATCGCCGCCGCGGCCAACGGCGCCGGCGTCTCGGGCGTCGCGCCGAACGTCACGCTGGTCGAGCTCAAGGGCGGCCAGGACTCCGGCTACTTCTTCCTCGACCCGGTGGTCAACGCGCTCACGTACGCGGGCGACGCCGGCCTCGACGTGGTCAACATGTCCTTCTACGTCGACCCGTGGCTCTACAACTGCAAGGCGAGCCCGGCCGACTCCCCGGAGGCGCAGGCCGAGCAGCGCGCGATCATCGCGGGCATGAAGCGGGCGCTGAACTACGCCCACAGCCGCGGTGTCACGCTCGTCGGCGCGCTGGGCAACCAGCACGACAACCTCAACGACCCGCAGGAGGACACGACCAGCCCCGACTACGGCTCCGACCCGTACGTCCGGCCGGTCGACAACGCGACCTGCTTCTCGCTGCCCGCCGAGGGCCCGCACGTCATCGGCGTCTCGGCGCTCGGCCCGTCGAAGTCGAAGTCGCACTACTCCAACTACGGCACCGAGCAGATCGGCGTCTCGGCGCCGGGCGGCTTCACCCGTGACTTCTTCGGTACGCCGCAGTACAACAACGCGGCGAACAACATCCTGTCGTCGTACCCGCTGAAGGTGCTGCAGGCGAGCGGGGCGGTCGACGCGGCCGGCAACCCGGTCAGCCCGACCGTGTTCAAGAGCTGCACGGCGAGCGGCCAGTGCGGCTACTACACGTACCTGGCCGGCACGTCGATGGCGTCGCCGCACGCCGCGGGCGTCGCCGCGCTGATCGTCAGCAAGTACGGCCACCGCGACTGGTGGCGCGGCGGCCTGACGATGAACCCGAACCTGGTCGAGGCCCAGCTGTACCGCACGGCCGAGAAGACCGCGTGCCCGGAGCCGCGCCTGCGCAGCTACGCCAACGAGGGCTACCCGGCCGAGTTCGACGCGTACTGCGCCGGTCCGAAGGCCTTCAACAGCTTCTACGGGCACGGCATCGTCGACGCGTACAAGGCGGTCGGCGGTCGCTGACCGACCTGTGGACAAAGCTGTGGATGACCGTCCCGTCCGGGCACCCGGACGGGGCGGTCATCGCCTTTGCCACGTCGGTACCCTTGTACGGTGACCCTGAGGCTGCATGACACCGCGACCCGATCCGTCCGGGACTTCGTCCCGAAGACGCCCGGTCAGGCCGGTATCTACCTCTGTGGTCTCACCGTGCAGTCGGTGCCGCACATCGGCCACCTGCGCAGCGCGGTCAGCTACGACGTGCTGCGGCGCTGGCTGACCAGCACCGGCTACGAGGTCACCTTCGTCCGCAACGTCACCGACGTGGACGACAAGATCCTGGTCAAGTCGCTGGAGACGGGCCGCCCGTTCTGGTCGATCGCGTACGCGAACAAGCTCGTCCTCGACGCCGACTACCGCACGCTCAACGTCCTGCCGCCGACCTACGAGCCGCTCGCCACCGGGCACATCCCCGAGATGCACGAGCTGATCGGCACGCTGATCGAGGGCGGGCACGCGTACGAGTCGGCCGAGGGCAACGGGGACGTCTACTTCGACGTGCCCAGCTACCCCGAGTACGGCGCGCTCTCCGGGCAGAAGCCCGAGGACATGCTGTCGGCCGGCGAGGCACCGGAGCGCGGCAAGCGGCACCCCGAGGACTTCGCCGTGTGGAAGGGCCTCAAGCCGGACGAGCCCGCCGACGCCTCCTGGCCCTCGGCGTGGGGCCGCGGCCGGCCCGGCTGGCACATCGAGTGCTCCGCGATGGCCCGGCGCTACCTCGGCGACGAGTTCGACATCCACGGCGGCGGCCTCGACCTGACGTTCCCGCACCACGAGAACGAGATCGCCCAGTCCCGCGCGGCCGGCCTGCCGTTCGCCCGCTACTGGGTGCACCACGCGCTGCTCAACCTCGGCGAGGCCAAGATGAGCAAGTCGCTGGGCAACGTCATCGACGTCGACGCCGTACGCGCCATGGGCATCCGCCCGGTCGAGCTGCGCTACTACCTCGGCGTGCCGCACTACCGCTCGCGCATCGACTACTCGGACGAGGCGCTGCGGGAGGCGGCCACGGCGTACAAGCGGATCGAGGGCTTCGTGCAGCGGGCCGTCGAGGTGGTCGGGCCCGGCCGTCCGAAGGACGTGCCGCCGGCGTTCGCCGCCGCGATGAACGACGACCTGAACACCTCGGCCGCGCTGGCGGTCGTGCACGACACGATCCGCGAGGGCAACACCGCGCTCGCGGCGGCCGACGAGACCGGCGTCCGCGCGGCGCTCACCGAGGTGCGCGCCATGCTCGGCGTGCTCGGGCTCGACCCGCTCGACGAGGCGTGGGGCGGCGGCAAGGCCGGCGGCGACCTGAAGCCGGTCGTCGACTCGCTGGTCAAGCTCGCCCTCGAGCAGCGCGCGCAGGCGCGCGCACGGAAGGACTGGACGGCGGCCGACTCGGTCCGCGACCAGCTCAAGAACGCGGGAATTCAGGTGGAGGACACTCCGACCGGGCCGCGCTGGACGGTAGGAGAGCAGCACTGATGCCAGGAAACTCCCGCAACGTGAGCAAGCGCGTCACCTCGAAGAAGGGCGCCGCGGCCGGCTCCGGCGGCAAGAACCGCGGCAGCCTCAAGGGCCGCGGCAAGACCCTGCCCGCGGACGAGCGCCCGTGGCACAAGGGCTACTCGGGCACCGAGAAGCTGCCCGACAAGACCGCCCGTAAGCAGGAGAAGGAGCGGCGCGCGGCGGCGGCCGAGGGGCGCGCGCCCAAGGTCGGCATCCCGGGCTCCAAGGACACCACGTGGGGGCGCGGCGGCGGTCGTGCCACCGGGCGTCCGGCCCAGCAGCGCGGCGCGCGCATGCAGAGCCGCGGACCGCGCGTCGCACCCGGGCGCCGCTCCAACCCGACCAAGGAAGGGCCGGAGCTGCTGCTCGGGCGCAACCCGGTGGTCGAGGCGCTGCGCGCGCTGGTGCCCGCCACGGCCCTGTACGTCGCCCAGGGCATCGACATCGACGACCGGATCAGCGAGATCGCGCGGACGGCCGGCGACCGGGGCATCCCGATCCTGGAGATCAGCCGCAACGAACTCGACCGGATGACCGGGGGCGTGCTGCACCAGGGCGTCGGCCTGCAGGTGCCGCCGTTCGCGTACGAGAACTTCGACGACCTCGTGGCCGCGGCGATGGAGCAGCCCACGCCGCTGCTGGTGGCGCTCGACGGGGTGACCGACCCGCGCAACCTCGGCGCGGTCATCCGTTCGGTGGCGGCCTTCGGCGGCCACGGCGTCGTCGTCCCCGAGCGCCGCGCGGCCGGCATCACGGCGACGGCCTGGCGCACCAGCGCGGGCGCGGCGGCCCGGGTGCCGGTCTCCCAGGTGGTCAACCTGACCCGCGCGATCAAGGCGGCCCAGCAGGCCGGCTTCACGGCGGTCGGCCTCGACGCGGACGGCGAGACGGACCTCTACCAGCTCGAGGCGGCGGTCGGTCCGCTGCTCGTGGTGGTGGGCTCGGAGGGCCGCGGCCTGTCCCGCCTCGTCGGCGAGACCTGTGACCTGCGGGTGAGCATCCCGATGGCGTCCACGGTGGAGTCCCTGAACGCCAGCGTCGCCGCCGCGGTGACGCTCGCCGAGGTCGCCCGCCGCCGCCTCCACGGCTGACCCCCCGCCGCACCTCCGGGTGGTCGTACCCGCCCTGTAACGTGACGGGCCGGGTGGTCCGTTGGCGGAGGGGCAGCGCATGCTCGGTGTTGACCTGGGCACTTCCCACACGGTCGCCATGCTGCGCTGGGCCGACGGGCGGGTGCGCCCGCTGCTCTTCGACGGGCGCCCGCTGCTGCCGTCCGCGGTCTACCGGGACACGGCCGGGCGGCTGCACGTCGGCCAGGACGCGGTGCGCCTCGGCTACGCCGACCCCGCCCGCCTCGAGCCCAACCCGAAACGCCACGTCGACGCGGCGAGCGTCCTGCTCGGCGACGCCGAGGTGCCCGTGCCCGAGATGTTCGCCGCGCTGCTCGACGCGGTGGCCAGGGAGGCCGTGGCGACCGCGGGGCAGCTGCCGCCGGCCGTGGTGACGTACCCGGCGGCCTGGGGTGCGGGGCGCCGCGACGTGCTGGTCCAGGCCCTGGCGCTCGCGGGCTGGCCGAGCTCCACCCGGCTCGTGCCCGAGCCGGTGGCCGCCGCACGGTACTTCGCCGAGGTGCTGCGGCGGCCGGTGCCCGTCGGCGCGCCGCTGGCGGTGTTCGACTTCGGCGGCGGCACCCTCGACATCGCCGTCGTCCGCAACGAGGGCGCCGGTCCCGATGGGCGCGCCCGGTTCGAGGTCGTGGCCTCGGGCGGCCTCGACGACCTGGGCGGCCTCGACATCGACGCGGCGCTGGTCGCCCACCTCGGCATGACGCTGGCGACGTCCGAGCCGGCCGCCTGGTCGGCCCTGCGCGAGCCGGTGACCCTGGCGCAGTGGCGGGCCCGCCGCCAGTTCTGGGACGACGTGCGCGGCGCCAAGGAGATGCTGTCCCGCGCGGCGCAGGCTCCGGTCGCGGTGCCGGGCGTCGAGCACGCGGTGCACCTGACCCGCGACGAACTGGAGATGGTGACGGCCCCGCTGATCCGCCGAGGCGTGGCGGAGGCGGGCACGGTGGTGAAGGCGGCCGGCCTCACCCCGGCGGACCTCGCGGGCCTGTTCCTGGTCGGCGGCTCGTCCCGGGTCCCGCTCGTGGCGCGACTGCTGCACAGCGAGCTCGGGGTCGCGCCCACGGTCCTGGAACAGCCCGAGCTGCCGGTCGCCGAGGGCGCCCTGCCGGCCGCCGAAAGCGCCGTCGAGCGGGAGCCCGGGGCGGCCGAGTCGAAGAACGTCACGCCGGCGGCGCCGCTGCGGGCGGCGGCGGTCGAGCCGTTGGTCGACACGATGGCGCACAGCGGACCCGCGACAGAGCCCGCCCTGCACACCGAGGCGGCCGGCCCGCCCACGGCGGCGAGCGGGCCGCCGACCGAGGCGGGCGGGCCTCCGACCGGGGCGGTCACCGCGGCGGGCGGGCCTCCGACGGCGACTGCGGCGGCGGGTAAGCCGGGGCCGTTCACCGAGGCGTTCGGTCCGCCGACGGCCGCAGCCGGTCCGCCCACCGCCGCGGCGCCTCCGCCCGCGCCGGCCGGGACCGAACCCGAGCCGCAATACGGCGAACCCGTCGACCCGTGGGCGACCGGCGAGGCGGCCGCGCTCGCGGCCGCCCACGGAGAGCCGTTCGTGCTGCCGACCTCCGGCGTCCCGGCATCTCCCGCGCCCGTCTCACCCTCCGCGGAACCGTGGCTCGCCTCGGCTCACTCCGCGGACGCGAGGGCCGCCCACCCCGCGGAGGGGAGGGTAGCCTCACCCGCGGAACCGTGGCTCGCCTCGGCCCACCCCGGCGACGGGAGGGGCGGCCCGGGCGGTGCGCCGTTGCCCGTGGGGGCCGGCGGGAAGCTTCCGGCGTACCGGAGGAAAGGGCTTTGGATCGTGGCCGCCGCGACCGTCGTTGTGCTGGGGATCGCCGCGACCGCGGTTGTGCTGCTGTGGCCCGGTTACTCCGCGTTGAACTATCAGCCGCTGAGTGAGCCGCGGCGGGTTGCGTCCGCGGTGCCGGTCACGTCCGCGTTCTCGGCCGCGGCGCTGCGGGCGGATCGGGCCTATTTTGCCAGTGCGGACGAGAACGGGCAGCTCGGGGTCGTTGCGGCCGATGCCGGGTCCGGGGCGACGCTGTGGACGAGCCGGGAGGCCGGCGTCGCGCCGCGGTGGGAATTCTTCTTCACGTTGCCGCACGCGGTCGTCGCGGTGACCGATACGGACAGTGACACGAGCTCGCGGCGGGCGGTGTTCCTCGACCCCGGGAGTGGCCGCAAGCTGTGGGAGCGGCGGATCGGGTCGAACGACTCACTGCTGTTCGCCGGGGACATCGCGGTGTTCGTCGACCGTACCGAAAGCCGGGTCGTCGGGCTCAAGGTCCGCGACGGCGGCAAGGTGGCGTGGGAGATCAGGAGCCCGAAGTCCGCGTACGGCCAGAGCGCCACCAAGGTCGTCACCGCCACCACCCCCGACGACCTGGCCGGGGCCGCGACCACCGGTGGGGTCCCGTTCGCCGAGCCGGAGGAGGACGATCAGCGGCTCGTACAGATCGGTGCGGACCGGTCGGCGCGGGTCGTCGACGCCCGGAGCGGCGACGTCGTGGCGGGCCCGCGGCAGAGCGTGGCCGACCCCGGCGACGAGGCGATCGCGCACAACGGGCGGCTGATCGTGGCCGAGTCCGGCGACGCGCGCCGGATCGTGGCCTACGACCTGCCGAAGATGGGCGAGCCGCGGGTGCCGTACACCGCGCCGGAGAACAGCCAGCTGGAACATCTCACGGCCTGCGGTGACGACCGGGTCTGCTTCGTGCAGAAGGCCGGGTACGACAGCAAGTCCGCCCGGGTGGTGGCGGTGGACGTGGCCAAGGGCGGCGTGCTGTGGTCCCGGGCCGTCGCGGAGGCGGACAACCTGGTGCCGGTCGGTGAGGCGGTGCTCGCCGCGCAGAACACCTCGCCGCGGCAGGTGTCACTGCTGGACGCGGGCGGCGCCGTGAAGTGGACCCGGGCGGGTGCGGCCGGCCGGCTCGACGGCGGCAACCTGCTGCTCTTCTCGAAGGCGCTGTCCACCTCGCCGGACGACCCGGCCCTGTCGGGCGAGCACGTCGGGGATGCGGCGGTGCCGCTCGGGTCGCTGGCCGGCGTACGGTCGGCGACGTGCGCGTGGGATCAGAAACATCTGGCCTGCGTCGCCGAGCAGGACTTCGTCCTGCACACCTTCGCCTCCTGAGAGCCCGCGGCGGGGGAAGGGCGGCGCGGCGCGCGGGAAGCGCGCGGCGCGGCACGCGAAGGGCGCGGCACGCGAAGGGCGCGGCACGCGAAGGGCGCGGCACGCGAAGGGCGCGGCACGCGAAGGGCGCAGCACGCGAAGGGCGCGGCACACGAAGGGGCGCGGCACGCGGGAAGGGCGCGGCGCGGCACGCGGGAAGGCGCGGCACGGGAAAGGGCGGCTCCCCGGGGGGAACCGCCCTTGTCGCGTGGCCGAAGGTCAGATGCGCTCGCCGCTGACGGCGTTGAACACGTGGACCTGCTCCGCCTGCGGCTTGATGAACACCGTCTCGCCCATGGTCGGCATGTTGCGCCGGTCGGTGCGGACGACGAAGCGCTCCGAGCCGCCGTCGAGGGCCGCGTGGCCGTAGACGTTGGCGTCCGAGCCGAGGTCCTCGACCAGGTCGACGACGATCGGCAGGCCGCCGGCGGTCGGGGCGACCAGGTCGGTGGCCTCGGGGCGGAAGCCGATGGTGACCTTGCCGCCGCCGGACTGGGCCGCCGCGACCTGCTCGCGGGTCAGCGGCACGGCCAGCTCGGCGAAGTTCGCGCCGGCCTCGCCCAGCGGCACGGTCTTGATGTTCATCGCCGGCGAGCCGATGAAGCCCGCGACGAAGACGTTGCCGGGGGTGTCGTAGAGGGCGCGCGGGGTGTCGCACTGCTGCAGCACGCCGTCGAGCATGACCGCGACCCGGTGGCCCATCGTCATGGCCTCGACCTGGTCGTGGGTGACGTAGACGGTGGTGATGCCCAGCTTGGCCTGCAGCGTGGCGATCTGCGAGCGGGTCTGGACGCGGAGCTTGGCGTCGAGGTTCGACAGCGGCTCGTCCATGAGGAACACCTGCGGCTCGCGGACGATGGCCCGGCCCATGGCGACACGCTGACGCTGACCGCCGGAGAGCGCCTTCGGCTTGCGGGAGAGGTACTCGTCGAGCTGGAGCAGCTGGGCGGCCTCCTTGACCCGGCGGTCGATCTCCGACTTCGGGGTCTTGCGCAGCTTCAGGGCGAACGCCATGTTCTCGTACACCGACATGTGCGGGTAGAGGGCGTAGTTCTGGAAGACCATCGCGATGTCGCGGGACTTCGGGGGCAGGTTGGTGACGTCCTTGCCCTGGATGAGGATCCGGCCGCGGTCGACGTCCTCGAGGCCGGCGAGCATGCGGAGGCTGGTGGACTTGCCACAACCCGAGGGGCCGACCAGGACGAGGAACTCGCCGTCGCCGATCTCGAGCTCCAGCTCGTTGACGGCGGGGCGGTCGGAACCCGGGTAGATCCGGGAGGCCTTGTCATAGGTGACGGTAGCCATGGTGAATCGACTTCCTTTCCACCGGCAGGAACGTGCCGGACGATCCGAGTGGGAGGAACAGCGCGTAGCTGGGCACGCGCCTCGACACCGTAAATCTTTTTTCATGTTCTGCCAAGGTCGTCCGCGTCCCCCGGGCGTTTCGGAGCGTTCCGCCGTCAGCCGCTATGCTGAGCCCGCGCCCCTGTAGCTCAGTTGGCCAGAGCACCTGTCTTGTAAACAGGATGTCGTCGGTTCGATTCCGACCGGGGGCTCCACCGTCGCGGCGCCGTCGGCCGCACGAAAACCATTCTCAGGGTGTCGTCATGCGTATCGAGCGGGTCACCGATGCCGCCGTCGTGCATCGCGCCGCGGACCTGTTCGACGATCCGCCGCTGGCCGACGCCACCGCGAAGTTCCTGGCCGCGCCCGGCCATCACCTGCTGCTGGCCTTCGACGGGGACCGGGCCGTCGGCATGATCACCGGCGTCGAGATGACGCATCCCGACAAGGGTACGGAGATGTTCGTCTACGAGCTGGGCGTGGCACCGCACGCGCGGCTCCGCGGCATCGGCACCGCCCTCGTCGAGGCGCTCGCCGGCATTGCCCGGGAACGGGGCTGCTACGGGATGTGGGTCGGCACCGAGCAGGACAACGAGGCCGCCCAGCGGACGTACCGGCGGGCGGGGGCGGCCGAGGAGAAGCCGTTCCTGCTGCTGGCCTGGGACGTCACCTAGGTCCGGTCCGAGGCGGGCCACACGTACGGAAGGTCGGCGGGGATGTCGCCGAACAGCGGCCGGTAGAAGTCGGGATCCTTGCGGACCAGGGCCGAGCGGTGGCTCAGGTGCAGGGCATCGTCGCCGAGCCACGGCGGCAGTTCCCCGGCGGCGGCGAGTTCCGGCTGCGTACGGATCACGGTGAGGGCCCGGGCCGCGGCCACGTCGGCGCGCATCGTCGCCGCCGTCGTGTCCGCGCGGCCCGCGGCCACCCACACGTCGCACATGTCGAGGCCGTACCGGACCAGGGCCTCCTCGTAGCCCGTCCACATCTACACCGCCGGGTGGTGGCGCCAGCCGTACCCCGGCCGGATCAGCCCGCGCAGGACCTGGAGGGTCTCCACCCGTTGCTTGCCGAGCCGCTTCTGGTCGAGCACGGCAGCGCCGGCGGCGAAGCCGGGGTACGGCAGGAACGTCTGCATCAGGCCGTGATCCCGGTCCGGGTCAGAAGTCGCGGTCCGCTCCGGCGACCGGGCGGCCGCCGGTCGAGAAGTGACGCTGGGCCTCGTCGTCGACCGGCTCCTCGTGCACCCGCGGGTCGTCGACCGGTTCGCTCGGGGCGCCGGCCAGGGCGGAGGGCGTGACGTCGGTGCCGCCCGCGGGCAGCCCGCTCGGGCCGGGAAGCGCCGGTACGCCGCCGGGCATCTCGTTGACCGGCAGCAGCCCGCCGAGTCCGCCGAGCAACGGCACGCCTCCGGCGAACGGGCCGGATTCGAGCGGCGCGGGGGTGATGCCGTCGAGCAGCGGCAGCGAACCGAGCAGGGCGGGGATCTCGGGACGGGGCGCGGGCTTCTTCCGTTGCTCGGCGGTCACGGCCCGCTTGGGCAGGGCCGGCGTCACGCCGTTGAGGTCCGCGGAGTTGGTGCCCGGCCGGACGTCGACGAGCCGGACGTCGCCGAGCGGGTCGGGCAGGCTCAGCCCGCCGGCCGGGTCGAGGCCGTCGCCGGGCGCCGGAAGCAGGCCGTCCCCGGACGCCGGAAGCAGGCCGGTCGGGAGCGGGCCGTCTCCGGGGGCCGAGAGCAGGCCGGTGAGGCCGCCCGCCGGGGCCGGCACGACGTCGTCGGCGTGCGCGGGGGCCGCGCCGAGCAGCAGGAAGCCGCCGACCACCGCCCCGGCGTAGAACCACTTGCGCATCGTTCTTCCTCCTGCGAGAAGGGGACATAAGGCTCGGATGGGGCAACGAGCGGCCACCGGCGAGGGTTCCGGCTGACTACCATGCGGCCATGGCCGTCGATCCCGCTCGCGAAGTCGTCCGGAGGTCGCTGGTGTCGCGGCTGCGCGACGGGCTTCCGCGCAACGGTGACCCCCGCCCGCATTTCGTCGTCTGCGGCGCGGACGCGCTGGTCTACACGGTCGCCGAGGAGCTCGCGAACGCCGGCCACCGGATCCGGCTGACCGTGATCGTGCCCCCGGACCTGCGCTCCGACGTGCCGGATCTGGGCACCCTGCGCGGCATCCGGGTGGTCCGCGCCGAGCGGCTGGACGAGCGGACCTTCCGCGCGGCCGGGCTCGCGGACGCGGCGGCGCTGGCCCTGGTCATGCCGGACGACGTGGTGAACCTGCACGCCGCCCTCTGCGCGCAGGCCGTGGAGCCGGATCTGCGGCTGGTGATCCGGATGTTCAATTCCGGGCTCGGGTACGGCGTACGCCGCCTGTTCGAGGACAGCGCGGTGCTCTCCGACGCCGCCATGGCGGCACCGGCGTTCGTGGCGGCGGCCCTGGGCGAGGTGGCCCCGACGCACGTCCGGCTCCCGGGCCGCACGGTCTACGTCGCGCGGCGTGCCGACGTACAGCCGGAGCACGTGATCTGTTCCCTGACCGCCGCGGACGGCGCCGGACGCGTCGACGTCCTGCCCGCCGAGCCCGCGGCGGAGGCGCAGCAGCCGGAGGACCTGGTCCTCGCCGAGGCCACCGGGCGGCCGGCCGGGCAGACGCTCGCCGCCCAGCGCCTGGTCCGGGCCCGCAAGCGGCGGCGGCATCCGCTCGCCACGTTCGGCCGTGCGGTGCGCGCGGCCCTCAACCGCAAGCTCGGCATAGCGGTCGTCATCACGCTGGTGGTGACCGCGATCTCGGGGACGGTCCTCGCGCACGCCGCGGAGGTGCACGGCTTCTGGAAGTCGATCTACGTCACGCTGCTCACGGCGGTCGGCTCGTCCGACGTGGAGGAGAACCGCAACGCGGTCGCCCAGGCGGCCCAGCTCGTGCTGACCATCGCCGGGCTCGCCCTGCTGCCGCTGATCACCGCGGCCGTGGTCGAGGGGATGGTCAACGCGCGGCTGGCGCTGGCCCGCGGCGCCGTACCGAACGACCGGGCCGATCACATCGTGGTCGTCGGCCTCGGCAGCGTCGGCACGCGCGTGCTGCGCCAGCTCGTCGACCTGGGCCTCGAGGTGGTCGCGATCGACCGCCGGGCCGACGCCCGCGGCGCGAAGGTGGCGGAGCAGCTGGGGGTGCCGCTCATCGTCGGCGACGCGTCGCTGGAGGAGACGCTGCGCGCGGCGTCCGTGGCCACCAGCAAGGCGCTGGTGGTGGTCTCCACCGACGACGTCACCAACCTGCAGGCCGCACTGAACGCCCGCGCGGCCCGCCCCGGCCTGCGCGTGGTGCTGCGGCTCTTCGACGACGACTTCGCCCGCCGGGTGGAGGACGCGTTCAACATCGACATCTCGCGCAGCGTCTCCCGGCTGGCCGCCCCCGCCTTCGTGGCGGCGATGCTGGAGCGCGACGTGCTCGCCACGATTCCGGTCGACCGGCACGCGCTGCTGGTCGCGGCGGTGCGGGTGCTCGGCGGGGCGCCGCTGGACGGGGCGCCGCTGAGCCGGGTGGATCGGGCGCTGAGCGTACGGGTGATCGGTCTGTCCGCCGCCGGCGCGGAGTGGGTCGACTGGGCGCCGGACCCGCGCCGCGTCCTGGGTGCCGGTGACCGCATCTTCGTGGTGGCCCGCCGGGCCGGACTGCGCGCGCTGGTCGAGCAGGCCACCCCGCCGGCCGAGTCGCTGCTCGTCGAAAGGGCCGAAACCCCTGGTGAAGGACGGGACCAACGCCCCTGATCTTGCGGGCGCCCGGCGGCGATGCTGGGGATCATGGCAGTGCAGACGATCGCCGTACGACCGGCGGCAACGGCGACCGGGCTGCGTCCCGAACCCGCCGATCTCGTGACCGCGGCGGTGGAGTTCCTGTTGACGACGGCCTTCATGGCCACCGTCTTCGGGCTCGTACGGTGGGGCATCGGCACGGCCGCCGCGGATGCCGGACCGGTCGAGCTGCGCCTGCGGGTGGCGGTCGTCTCCCTGGCGGTCGGCCTCGTCATCGTCGGCTTCATCGTGTCCGGGCCGGGACGCTTCAGCGGCGCCCACATGAACCCGGCGATCACGCTGGCCTCGTTCGCGGCCGGCCGTACCCCGGCCCGCCGGGTGCTGCCCTATCTCGTGGCGCAGTCGGCCGGCTCGATCGCCGCCGCGGTGCTCAGCCGGGCCGCCTGGGGCCCCGCGGCCACCAGCGCCGTCGTCCAGCCCGCACCGGGATGGTCGGCGGGGGGTGTCGCCCTCGTGGAGGCCGCGGTCCTGGCGGTGATCGCGGCGGTCATGTGCCGGGCGACGACCCCGTACCTGCCGTGGATCATGGGCGGCCTGTTCGGCCTCCAGGGCGCGATCCTCGGCACGGTCACCGGCGGCTCGGCGAACCCGGCGCGGCAACTGGGCCCGGCCCTGCTGGCGGGCGACCACCGCCTGCTGGCCGTCTACCTGATCGCGCCGATCGTGGGCGCCGTCCTGGCCGCCCGCCTGACCCGCCGCCGGAGCGAGCCCGCCTGACCGGCCGTCGGAGTGAGGCTGCCTGGCACGCCGGCCGGAGTCAGACCGCGCCCACCTCGATGCCGAGGACGGCCTGCTCGTCGGGTTTGTGGGCGAGCACGTCGGTGAGGTACGACTGCACCGCAGGGCCCATGCCGACGTCCCGGCCGGCGCGCTCGGAGAGCAGCCACTTGTGCTGGATGATCTGCGAGAAGATCTCCTGCGGCTCCAGCTTGCGGCGCAGGTTGGCCGGCACCGCCCGGACGACCGGCTCGAACACCTCGGTCAGCCAGCGGTGGGCGGCCTGCTGCTCGTCGGTCAGGTCGCTCTCCGCCCGGTACGCGTCCAGGTCGTTGAGCAGCTGCCGGGCCTGGTTCTCCTCGGCGTCCAGGCCGGTCAGCCGCAGCAGCCGGCGGGTGTGGTAGCCCGCGTCCACGACCTTGGGGCGCACCCGGTAGCCGCCGTCCACCGTGGACATGGCCACCTCGGCGACGTCGAAGCCGAGCTCGTTGAGGCGGCGGATGCGGCCCTCGATGTCGTGCCGGGCGTCGCGCCCGACCTCCTGCTCGTACGTGACCTCGTGCCACAGCCGCTCGTAGCGCGCCACGATGTCGTCGACCACCGCCTCCGGGTCGATCGCCTCGTGCAGCAGCTCGGCGGCCTGCAGGTCGAGGCATTCGCCGAAGATGTTGAGCCGCAGGATCTCGATGTCCTCGCTGCGCTGCCCCTCGGAGAGCTTCGGATAGAGGTTGCCGGTCTCCGCGTCGACGAGATAGGCGGCGAACGCGCCCGCGTCGCGGCGGAACAGGGTGTTGGACAGCGAGCAGTCGCCCCAGGAGAAGCCGGTGAGGTGCATCCGGACGATCAGCGCGGCGAGCGCGTCGAGCAGCCGGTTCATCGTCTCGGGGCGCAGCACGTGCGAGAAGAGCGCCCGGTAGGGCAGGGAGAACTGGAGGTGCCGGGTGATCAGCACCGTCTCCAGTGGTTCGCCCTGCTCGTCGATCCGGTCGGTGACGATGGCGACCGCCTCCACGGCCGGGAAGTCGATCCGCTCCAGCGCGCGCAGCAGGTCGTACTCCTTCTCGGCGATCCGTTCCCGGGTCTCCTTCAGGGCGTACACGGTGTCGTTGAGTTTGACGAACCGGACGATGTGCCGCGAGATGCCCTGCGGCAGGGCGACCAGGCGATCGGCCGGCCACTCCTCGAGCGGCACGTGCCACGGCAGATCCAGCAATGCCGGGTCGACGAGGGCTGAGGTGATGCGCACGAACCCCAGTGTGCACGGTCCGGGCGGCGCGTCGCTGCCGCACGTGGCTCGTTACACACAAGCGAGATCGACCGATTGTTGCTTATGTCGGCGATGTGACTCGAGGGACGGGAGTGGATTTGCGACGCGCCGTGAGCATCGCCGCCGGGGCGTGCGCCGCCCTGGCACTGGTCGGTACGGCCGGTGCCGTGACGTGGACCCAGGTGACCGGCGAGGGCCGGGTCGTCGGGACCTGGCACGAGCCTCCGGCCGCCTCCCCGACGCCCGTCGCGGCGCAGCAGGCCGTGCCCGTCCCCGGTGCGGCCGCGGGCAGGCCCGCGAGGGATCCGCGCACCACGACCGCTCCGGCGCCCGAGCCGTCCGCGACCGGGGCCGCCGGTGACACCGTGCACGAGTCCGCCGGCGTCACCGCCGAGGACGGCCGGCAGCGGATCGGCGAGCTGCTCAGCGTCGACAAGCTGCTCGGGTACGGCGCCCCGAGGCGTGAGGTCTTCCGCTACCCGGGCGCCTCGTACGTGAAGCTGCACTTCAGCCGCATGGCGATGCTGCCGGGCGACTACGTGACCGTCTCGGACGCCGCCGGCCGTGAGTCCTACCGCTACGAGGCGCCGAAGCCGCTGGAGGCGCCGGCCGGGCGCTGGGCCATGTCGATCACCGGCGACACCGCGGTGCTCGAGGTGCACCGGGGCGGCGGCACCCTGGCCGGTGCGCTGCTCGGGGGTCTCGGCGTACGGGTGGACCGGGTGGCCAAGGGCTTCACCAGGAAGGAGCAGGCGTCGGCCCCCGCGGAGCAGCTGCGCAACCCGAACCGTACCGGCCGCGAGGAGTCGGTCTGCGGCGGCGACGAGAGCCGGGACGCCGTCTGCTACCGGTCGGCGGATCCCGTCGCGTACACCCGCTCGAAGGCCATCGCGCGGCTGCTGATCAACGGCACCGAGCTGTGCACCGGCTGGCGGATCGGCACGAAGAACCGGATGCTGACCAACAACCACTGCTTCGACAACTCGGACGACGCGTACGAGACCGAGGTGTGGTTCAACTACCAGTGCGCCCGGTGCGGCGGCTTCGAGGTGTTCCGGCCGACGAAGGTGTGGGGCGACAAGGTCATCGCCACGAACCACACGTACGACTACACGCTCTTCACGATCGAGAACTTCGGTTCCGTACGGAAGTTCGGGTACCTGACCCTGGACACCGCCCGCCCCGCCCGCGGCCAGGAGCTGTACGTGCCCCAGCACCCGGCCGGCGAGCCCACCCGCATCGCCGGGCGGCTCGGCGAGAAGGCCGGCACCTGCTCGGTCGCCGACAACGCCTTCGACGGGTACGCCCGGGACTCCGACGTCTCCTACTTCTGCGACACCGAGGGCGGCTCGAGCGGCAGCCCGGTGCTCTCCCGCAAGACCGACAAGGTGGTGGCGCTGCATCACTTCGGCGGCTGCCCGAACTCCGGTGTCCGCGCCGACCTGCTCCACAACCGGATCAAGACCTACCTCTGAGGCGTGGCCGCGGGCCGGTAGCGTGGTGGCCATGGAGACGGCCGTGGAGACCCGCCGTCATCAGCGCGTACGCGGCTGGTGGCCGGATCTCCTGCTGCTCGCCGGCTTCGTGCTGCTGACCGTCGCCCTCGCCCGGGGGCACCTGCTGGCCCTGGACGTCCGGGTGGCCGACTGGGTGTCCACGCACCGGCCGGCCCCGCTGTACTGGACCCTGCGGGTGCTCAACTACCTCGGGCAGGGCGGCCAGGTGCTGATGCCTGTCGCGATCCTGCTGGCCGGCCTGGGGGCGTGGCGCCTGCGGTCGGTGCGGCCGCTGGTGCTCTTCGGCGGGGCGTTCGTGCTCACGTACGTGACGATCGGCCCGCTGAAGATCTGGCTGGACCGGGCCGCCCCGGCGTTCAAGGGGCCGGACCGCGAGATCCTGTTCAACCCGGCGGCGTCCGGCGCCGAGGCGATGAGCTACCCGTCGGGGCACGTCGCCAACGCGCTGGCCTGGTATTTCGTCATCGTGCTGCTGCTCGCTCCGGTGCTGCGCCGGCCGCTGTCCGACCGCGCCCGGCTGGCCCTGCGGGTGGCGCCGCCGGTGATCGTGTTCATCACCACGACGTACCTCGCGTTCCACTGGATCACCGACTCGGTGGCGGGGCTGCTCCTCGGGCTGATCCTGGTCCGGCTGCTGGCACGCGTACCGTGGGGGATCGGATCTAGATCCACTTCCCGGCCCGCATCACCCGCTTGACCCGCAGGTCGGCCGAGAGCACGACCAGGTCGGCGCGCAGGCCGGCCTCCAGCGCGCCGAGCCGGTCGCCGAGGCCCAGCGCCCGCGCCGGGGTGGTCGAGGCCATCGCGGACGCCGCCGGCAGGTCCAGGCCCGCGCCCACGGCCTGCCGGAAGGCCGCGTCCATGGTCAGCGTGCTGCCGGCGATCGAGCCGTCGCGGGCCAGCCGCGCCACCCGGTCGGCGACCGTGACCTCCTGCCCGCCGAGCTCGTAGCGCCCGTCGGGCATGCCGGCTGCGTCCATCGCGTCGGTGACCAGCGCCGACCGGTACGGCGTCGTGTGCGCCGCGAAGCGCAGCATCCCGTCGTGCAGGTGGATGCCGTCGGCGACGAACTCGCAGACGATCGAGGGGGAGTCGAGCAGCGCCACCACCGGGCCCGGCTCGCGGTGGTGCGGCGGCCGCATGCCGTTGAAGACGTGGGTGCCGACGGTCGCGCCCGCGGCCACCCCGGCCAGGGTCTGCTCGTACGTCGCATCGGTGTGCCCCAGCGCCGCCACCACGCCCTGGCCGGCCAGGTAACGGACCGCGTCCAGGGCGCCGGGCAGCTCCGGGGCGATGGTCATCATCCGCACCGCGCCCGCCCCCAGCTCGACCAGCGCGCTCAGCTCCTCGAGCGACGGGTCGCGCAGGAACTCGGGGTTCTGGGCGCCGCACCGGACCCCGCTCAGGTACGGCCCCTCGAAGTGGATGCCGGCGATCGCCCCCTCCGCCACCAGCGGCAGGTATGCGGCCGTCGCGTCCCGCATCAGCTCGTACGGCGAACTGACCAGGCTGGCGAGCATCGTGGTGGTGCCGTGGCCCAGGTGGAAGGCGGCCGCCGCGGCGGCGTCCCGGGCGTCGCCGCGGGTGAACGTGTGCCCGCCGCCACCGTGACAGTGCAGATCCACGAAGCCGGGCACGATGATGTCGTCGCCGGCGTGCGGGTGCTCGTCCACGGACAGGATCGTCGGCCCGTCCACCTCGACGGAGCCGGGGACCACCGCGCCCGGCCGGACCACCCGGCCGTGGATCTTCGTCACGTGTCGCTCTCCAGGGAGTCGAGGGCCAGCAGGGCGGCGCCGAGGCAGCCGGCGGTGTCGCCGAGGGCCGCCCGGACGATCGTGGGTACCCGGTGGAACGTGATCCGGGCGGCGAGCGCGATCCGCAGCGGGGCCAGCAGCGCCTCTCCCGCCTCGGCCAGGCCGCCGCCCAGCACGACGACGCCGGCGTCGTAGAGCGCCTGCGCGGTCAGCAGCCCGTCGGCGAACGCCTCGACCGCCTCGGTCCAGACCGTGTTGGCCAGCTCCTCGCCGGCCGCCGCGCGGTGGGCCACGTCGTACGCGGTCACGCCCTCGTCGCCGGAGAGCTGGACGTACCGGCGGCCGACGGCGGAGGCCGACGCGATCGACTCCAGGCAGCCCCGGGCGCCGCAGTTGCACGGCGGGCCGCCCGGTCGGACGATGATGTGCCCGACCTCGCCGGCGGCGCCGTGCGCGCCCGCGAAGGCCCGGCCGTCGACGACGTGCGCGGCGGCGATGCCGGTGCCGATCGCGATGAACAGCACGTGCCGCTGGTCGCGTCCGGCGCCCACGCGGGCCTCGGCCATGCCGCCGGCCCGGACGTCGTGGCCGAGCACCGAGGGCAGCCCGACCCGCGCCGCGACCAGGTCGCGCAGCGGCACGTCGCGGAAGCCGATGTTGCTGGACCACACGGCCGTGCCGGTCTCCTCGTCGACCACGCCGGGCACCGCCACCCCGGCGGCCACCGGGTGCAGGCCGTCGGCGCGGGCCCGGTCGGCCAGGCCCGCGGCGATGTCGAGGATGTCCGCGGTGACCGCCTCCGGGCCGCGTCCGGCCAGGGTGGGGTGCCGCTCGGTGTGGTGCACGGTGCCGTCCCGGCGGACCAGGCCGCATTTCATGCCGGTGCCGCCGACGTCCAGCGCCACCACGACATCGCCGGTCATGGAGTCGTCATGGCAGCACGACGGAGCGGGTGAGGTTGCGCGGGTGGTCCGGGTCGAGGCCCTGGCTGGTGGCGAGCAGCACCGCGACGCGCTGGGCCACGACCAGGTCCGCCATCGGGTCCAGGCCGGTACGCCCGCCGCCGCGCCAGCTGCCGAGGGCGGCGTACCCGCCGTTGTAGCGGCTGTGCACGAACGCGGCGCCGGTGTGCTCGACCTCCTCGCAGAGGCCCGCCGGGATCTCGCCGAACGCCCAGACGACGCGGCCGGGCCGGGCGATCGAGATCGGGCCGTGCCGGTAGTCCATGGCCGGGTACGCCTCGGTCCACCAGCCGGCCGCCTCCCGGCATTTGAGCGCGGCCTCCTCGGCGAGGCCGACGGTCCAGCCGCGGCCGAGGAAGGTGATCTGCTCGGCCAGCGCAGGGTGCACCGGCAGCGGGAGGCGTACGGCCACCTCGGCGTCGGCCGCGACCGGCTCGATGTCGTAGTTCAGGTGCGCCCGCAGCAGGGCCAGGGCGCTGGTGGCGAAGCGGGTCTGCACGACCGACAGCTCGTCGGCGAAGTCCAGCACGACGGCCTCCCGCGCGGCAGCGGCGGCCGGCGTCTCCCCGTCGGCGGTGATCACCGTGGTGGGGGAGGTGTCCCGGAGGGCGTCGAGCAGCTCGGCGACCTCGGTGGTGGTCCCGGAGCGGGTGATCGCGAGGACCCGGTCGTAGCGGCGGCCGCGGGGGAACTCGGACGCCTGGAACGCGTCGGTGTCGCCGTGTCCCTCGGCCTCGCGCAGGGCCGCGTACGCCTTGGCCATGTACCAGGACGTGCCGCACCCGACGACGGCTACCCGCTCGCCGGGCAGGGGGAGCCCGTCCGAGTCGGCCATCTTGGCGGCTTGCCGCCAGCAGTCGGGCTGGCTGGCGATCTCCACCTTGACGTGACTCATGGCAGTTCCTCATCAGGCCGTTGTGCTGCGCATAAGCGCTCGGTTCGCCGCTCTTTCGAGCTGCATTCTGCGTGGAACATCGGCGGCGACGCAACCTCCGCAGCGTGATCGCGCAGGTACGCTCTTTGCTACGCGACGTTTCGCGCACTAATGTGCACACTCTTATCACGAAACGAGCAGCAGGGAGATCGGGTGGACCGGTACGCGCGGTGGAATGCCCTGCTGGAGGTACTGGCGGAGAGCGGCCGCGTCACGGTGGAGGACGCGGCGGAGCGGCTCGACGTCTCCCAGGCCACGATCCGCCGCGACTTCGACCAGCTCGCCCAGCAGCAGATGATCACCCGTACCCGGGGTGGCGCGGTCGCCAACGGCGTCTCGTACGACCTCCCGCTGCGCTACAAGAGCGCCAAGCACTCGGCGGAGAAGCAGCGCATCGGCGAGGCGGCGGCGAACCTGGTCGTACCCGGAACGGTCGTCGGCCTCAACGGCGGCACCACGATGACCGAGGTGGCCCGCGCGCTGGCGGTCCGCCCCGACCTCAACATCAGCGGCGACGGCGCCCAGCTGACCGTGGTGACCAACGCCCTCAACATCGCCAACGAGCTGCTCGTCCGCTCCCGCATGAAGATCGTCGTGGCCGGCGGCGTGGTCCGCCCCCAGTCCTTCGAGCTGGTCGGCCCGCTCGGCGGCGCGCTGCTCAAGGAGGTCACCCTCGACATCGTGCTGCTCGGGGTGGACGCCCTCGACGTGGAGCTCGGCGCCGCGGCGCACCACGAGGGTGAGGCGGCGATGAACAGCCTGATGGTGGCCCGCGCCAAGCGGGTGGTGGTGATCGCCGACTCGTCGAAGCTCGGCGGCCACGCCTTCGCCCGCATCTGCCCGATCAGCAAGGTCGAGACCCTGGTCACCGACTCCGGCGCCCCGCCGGAGCTGCTCGACGCGTTCCGCGACGCCGGCGTCCAGGTGGTCTGCGCCTGAGCCGGCTCAGGAAGTGATGTCCTTGCGGGTGAAGCGGTAGAACGCCAGCGACCAGAACAGCGTCGCGTAACAGACCGCCGAGAGCGCGCCCTTGACCACGTCGTCGGTCTGCATCGGGGTGGACAGCAGCCCGAGCCAGGCGTCGCTGAAGTGGGTGGGCAGGAACGACCGCACCGAGCCCAGCGCCGTGATCTGGTCGAGGATGCTCGACAGGATCCACAGCAGGACCGCGCCGCCGACCGCGCCCAGCGCCGCGTCCGTCAGCACCGACAGCAGGAACGCCAGGCCGGCCACGCCGAGCAGCACCACCGCGAGGTAGCCCAGGATGGCCAGCAGGCGCAGGAGGCCCTCGCCGGCCGGGATCTCCGCGGCCACCGTGCTGCCCAGCGGGTGCCAGCCGTAGCGCAGGGTGCCGACCAGCACGGCCGTGCCGGCCAGCGTGAGCAGCGCGGTCAGCGAGTAGCCGAGCGCGACCACGAGCTTGACGCCGAGCAGCCGGGCGCGCGGCACCGGGATCGCCAGCAGATAGCGCAGGCTGCCCCAGCTCGCCTCGGAGGCCACCGTGTCCCCGCAGAACAGCGCCACCACCACGACCAAAAGGAAGCTCGCCGAGACCGCGATGCTGAACAGGGCGAAGTTCAGCCCGCCCGAGGTGGCCAGGTCGACCAGCGAGGAGAAGGCGCCGCCGCCGTTGTCGTCGTCCCCGCCGCCGCCGAACTCGAAGGCGACCAGGATGATCAACGGCAGCAGGACCATGAAACCCAGGGCCAATTGGGTACGCCGCCGCGACGCCTGCCGCCGGATCTCGGCCCGGATCGGCATAGTGGCGGACGGCCGGTAGCCGGTTGCTGCGCTGCTCATCGGTCTCCGCTTCCCCGGGAGTTGTCGCCGACCAGGGCCAGGAACGCGTCCTCGAGGCGGCGCCGCGGCACCACCCGGTCCACGCCGACGCCGGCCCGGACCAGGGACGCCACCACCTCCTCGCGAGGCGTGCCGTTCATGTCCACGATCAGGCCGGACTTGCCGTCCTGCTGCACCGAGCGCACGTTCAGGCCCTCCAGCACGGTGGCCGCGGTCGTCACGTCGGAGACGGACAGCTGCACCGACGGCGACTCGCCCACGATGTCGTCGACCGGCCCGGCCGCGACGATTCGGCCCTTGTTCACCACGACGGCGTGCGTGCAGGTCTGCTCGACCTCGGCCAGCAGATGACTGGAGACCAGGACGGCCCGCCCGTCGGTGGCGTACCGGCGCAGCACCCGGCGCATCTCGGCGATCTGCGGCGGGTCGAGCCCGTCCGTCGGTTCGTCGAGCACGAGCAACTCCGGCAGGCCGAGCATGGCTTGGGCGATGGCCAGCCGCTGCCGCATGCCGTGGCTGTAGTTCTTCGTCCTGCGGTGCACCGAGTCGCCGAGGCCGGCGATCTCCAGCGCCTCGTCGAAGTGCGCGTCCTCGAGCGGCCGGCCGGTGGCCTGCCAGTACGCCCTCAGGTTCTGGTAGCCGCTCAGGTGCGGCAGGAAGCCCGGGCCCTCGACGAGTGCACCCACCCGGGACAGGATCGGCGCGCCCGGCACCAGCGGGCGCCCGAACACCAGGGCGTCGCCCGAGGTGGGCATCGTCAGGCCCATGAGCACCCGCAGCGTCGTCGTCTTGCCCGCGCCGTTCGGGCCCAGCAGGCCGACGACCTGCCCGCGCTCGACCCGGAAGTCCACCTGCTCGACGGCGACGAAGCCGTCCGCGTACGCCTTCCGCAGCCCCCGCACCACCAGCGGCGTGTCGGCGAACTCGGCGACCGGCGGCGTCTCCCGGCGGCGGCGCAGGAGCAACACCGCGGCGAGGCCCAGCGCGATCGCGGCGAGCACGCCCAGCAGCACGTACCGCCAGACGACCTGCGGGTTGGCGATCGGGGTGCCCACCACGGTCGGCAGGGTCACCGCCGGTTCCACCGCGACCGTGTAGACGGCCGGGTCGGCGGGGGTCAGGAACGCCTGGTCCGAGGTCGCGACGACCACCCGTACGGTATGGCCCGAGTCGATCCGTCGCACGATCCCCGGCAGCGTCACGGTGACCGGCTGCGCCGCGGTGATGTCCCGCGGCAGCCCGGTGAGCCGGACCGGGGCGATGAGGCCGCCGCTCAGCGTCGCCGTGCCGTTCGGGTCCACGTCGTAGAGCTTGACGAAGACCGTCGCCGACCCGGTGGGGGAGGCGACCCGCAGCCGCACGCTGGGCGCGCCGACCACGTCGATCGCGTCGGTCACCGGCGCCGAGTCGAACTCCGCGTGCTGCCCGGGCAGGTCACCCGCGACGCCGCCGAGCAGGGAGCTGAGCTGACCGCCGACGCCCGGCAGCGACGACAGCCCGCCCGGGTTGCCGTTCGGCGGGTTGGCGACCGGCTGCGCGGGGCCGGCGACGGTGACCTCGGTGCGCCCGGTCCCGCCCAGGCCCGGGTAGTCCGGATCCGAGTAGCCGTTGGCGACCAGCCCGCGGTCGAGCGCGCTGAAGCCGGTGACCCGCGAGTACGTGAAGCTGTTCGCCGGCGCGCCGCCGTCGCCCTTCACGTAGTGGTCCAGCCACGTCGCGGTGAGAAACTTCGTGCGGTCCCGGTCCGTCTGCGGGCCCTCGCCGCCGTCGTGGCCGCCGGTGAACCAGGCGACGCGTACGGGGGTGCCGGTCCGCGCGATGCCCCGGGCGTTGGCGTCGGCCTCGGAGAGCGGGAAGAGCGTGTCCACCGCGCCCTGGACGAGCAGCGTCGGTGCCTTGATCCGGTCGAGCACCGTGGCCGGGCTGGAACGCCGCAGCAGCGCGGTGGTGGCGGCGTCCGGCGTGCCGGTCGTGGCCATCTTCAGGTACGCCGCGCACACGTCCGCGGCGAACCGCCCGCACGCGGGGTCGCCCGGCACGGCCGGCCGGTCGCGCTCCAGCGGCGACGACGAGCCGCTGCCGAAGAACAGCCCGGCCCAGCTCTTCTTGAACACGCCGGGGGCGGTGACACCGTCCGCCGACTGCGGGAAGAAGGCCCGGCCCAGGTCGTTCCAGGTGATCAGCGGCACGATCGCGTCGACCCGCGGGTCCTGCCCGGCCAGCAGCAGGGCGAGCGCGCCGCCGTACGAGCCGCCGACCACGCCCACCCGGGGGTCGCCGGCCGCGTCGGTGCGCACCTCGGGCCGGGCGGCCAGCCAGTCGAGCAGCCGCTGGGCGTCCTTGACCTCGTGGTCCGGGCTGTCCAGGTGGATCTCGCCGCCGCTGGCCCCGAAGCCGCGCGCGGTCCAGGTCAGCACCGCGTAGCCCCGGTCGGCGAGGGACTCCGCGTCGCCGCTGACCGAATCCTTCGTACCCCCGAAGCCGTGCGCCAGGAGCACCGCCGGCACCCGGCCGTCGCGGTCCTTCGGCAGGTAGAAGCGGGTGTCGAGGGCGACCGGCTCGGTGCCGGAGGGCCCGGACAGCACGGTGAGCCGCTGGTCGGTGGCCGTCCAGGACCGGCGTTCGGGCAGCGCCGCCCAGGTCACGAGGGCCGCCACGAGCACGACGACCGCGGCGCCCGCCACGACCCGGCGCCGCGTGGGGCGGGGCAGGGCACGGCGGAGCTTCAGGGCAGGCATGCGGATCACGCTATCCGCGGGCCGCTGAGCGGCAGCTGTGAACCCGTCAGCAGCCCTGCTTGTCGGTGTAGTGGAACTGGAGGGTCTGGCCCGGACCGGCCTCGATCCCGGCGACCTTGTCCTTCTCGATGCGGAAGAGCAGGGCGTTGCCGCCGTCGAGGGTGAACCACGCCTTCGCGCCCACCCAGTTGTCCAGCTGCTTGCCGGACGGATACATGCCCTTCAGCTTCGGGTAGCTCGTGCCGACCTTGGCGCCGGTCGGCGTGGTGACGGCGGTGCTGGTCACGGCGATGCGCTGGAGCTTGCCGCCGCTGAAGGCCAGCGTGGGGCGGGCGTACTCGCTGAGGCCCTTGGCGGTGCCGCAGCCCTGCTCGGTGGAGACGGTGCCGATGAGCGCGGCGGACTTCAGCTCGCTCTGGGCCACACCCAGCGCGTACGGCCCCAGCCCCGCCGAGGAGAGCACGCCGGACTCGCCCGCGCCCCGGCCCACCGGGCCCTGGTTGGCGCCGCCGCCCTTCTTCGGGGGCTTCTGCGTCGCGGTGCCCTCGGTGGGCTTCGCGCCGGGGGAGGCGGAACCGCCGGGTGCGGCGGAGCCCGTCGGCGCGGCCGGACCGCTGGGGCCCGCGGACGCTCCGGGCGTCACGAAGGCCGGCGTGCCCTTGTCGTCGGAATCGTCGCCGCACGCGGCGACTCCGAGCAGAGTGAGCGCGGCAACGGCGAGTGCGACGCGGCGGTGCCTCATTGTGGTGTGCCTCCCCGGGGCGACTGACGGCGATAGCGTGTCAACCTAGTCCCCTCTTCCAAACCGAAAGGCCCCGCGGTGCCAGACGACCTCACGCTGACCGTGACCCAGCGGCCGGCGGCCCTCGACGCCCGCCGCGGCATCGTCCGGCTGCACCCCGAGGTGATGGCCGCGCTGGCCGTCAACCCGGGTGATCCCCTGCGGCTGACCGGCCGCCGGGTGACCGCCGGCATCGCCGCCCGGGCCGAACCGGGGTCCAGCCGGGCGCTGCTCTACGCCGACGACCTGACCATCGGCAACCTCGGGCTGCGCGACGGCGGCCAGGTGACGGTGACGCCGGTGCCGGTCGCCGGGGCGCGCCGGGTCACGCTGGCCGGCCCCGCCGAGATCGTCGCGGTGGTCTCGCCGGAGATGCTGCGGCTCGCCCTGCTCGGCAAGGTGGTCAGCGCCGGCGACGACGTGTCGCTGCTGCCCCAGGACGTCATGCCCGAGGCCGGCCACAAGCCGCTCGTCGAGGCGGCCCGGCGCAGCCTCGCCAACCGGGTCGGCTACGCCTGGACGAGCACGTTGCTGCAGGTCGTCGCGGTCGAGGAGGCGGACGCCACGCTGGTCACGATGGACACCGTGGTGGGCTGGCAGGACGGTCAGTTCTCTTCCGTACGCCCGGGAGCGCCGCAGGAGACGTCCCGCGCCGAGCCCGCGTCCACCGACCCCGACACGCCGCCGCCCAGCGTGGACGATCTGCCCGGGCTGCGTGCCCAGGCGCAGGAGCTCACCGAGCTGCTCGACCTCGGCTTCCACCACGGCGAGGTGCTGGGCCGGCTGGGCACCACCGTGTCGCTCGGGGTGCTGATCTCCGGCCCGGCCGGGTCGGGCAAGTCGGCGCTGGTCCGCGCGGTCGCCGCGAGCGTCGGCGCCACCGTGCTGCCGGTGTGGGCGCCGGAGCTGGCGGCGCTGACCAACGACGCCGCCGCGACCCGGCTGCGCGGGCTGGCCCGGGACGTGCGCGCCGGTGCCCCGGCCGTGCTGCTGGTCGCCGACGTCGAGGCGCTGGCGCCGCGCGACGAGCCCGGCCCGCTGGCCACGGTGTTCCGGCAGGTGCTGGGCGAGCTGGTGCGGGCCGGCGCGGCGGTGGTCTGCACGACGAGCCGGCCGGAGTCCGTCGACCCGTCGCTGCGCTCCCCGGACCTGCTGGCGGTGCAGCTGGCGGTGCCGCTGCCGGACGCCGCCATGCGCCGCGACCAGCTGCGCGTGCTCACCCGCGGGATGCCGCTCGCCGAGGACGTGCGCCTGGACGACGTGGCCGGGCGTACCCCCGGCTTCGTCGCCGCCGACCTCGGCGCCCTGGCCCGCGAGGCCGGAGTACGGGCCGCGCTGCGGCAGAAGGAGGCGGAATCGCCGACGGTGACCATGGCCGACTTCGAGGCCGCGCTCGACGTGGTCCGCCCCACCTCGATGGCCGAGTCGACGCTGGAGGTCGCCCAGGTGACCCTGGACGAGGTCGGCGACATGGTCGAGGTGAAGCAGGTCCTCACCGAGTCGGTGCTGTGGCCGCTGACCTATCCGGACACGTTCGCCCGGCTCGGCGTGCAACCACCCCGCGGCGTGCTGCTCTACGGCCCGCCCGGGTGCGGCAAGACCTACCTGGTCAAGGCCATCGCGGGTACGGGTAAGGCCAACGTCCTGTCGGTCAAGGGCGCCGAGCTGCTGAGCAAGTGGGTCGGCGACAGCGAGCGCGCGGTCCGGGAGCTGTTCCGCCGTGCCCGGGAGGCCGCCCCGACGCTGGTGTTCCTCGACGAGGTGGACGCGCTCGCACCCACCCGCGGCCAGTCCACCGACGGCGGCACCACCGACCGCGTGGTCGCCGCCCTGCTGACCGAGCTGGACGGCGTGGAGGCGCTGCGCAACGTCGTGGTGATCGGGGCGACGAACCGGCCCGACCTGATCGACCCGGCCCTGCTGCGCTCCGGGCGCCTGGAACGCCTGGTCTTCGTGCCGCCGCCGGACGCCGACGCCCGCGCCGCGATCCTGCGCGCCTCGTCGAAGTCGGTGCCGCTGGACGACGCGGTGGACCTCGACGCGCTGGGTGCGGAGCTCGAGGGCTTCTCCGCCGCGGACTGCGCGGCGCTCATCCGGGAGGCGGCCCTGGCCGCGATGCGCGAGTCCCTGGACGCGTCGACGGTGACCGCCGGGCACGTGGCCACGGCCCGCAAGCGGGTGCGCGCGTCGCTGGATCCGGTGCAGGTGGCGTGGCTGGAGGCGTACGCGGCAACCCACGCTCCTGGCTGACGTGGCCGGGGCTCGGCGTCGCCGGGGCTCGGCGTGGCCGGGCTTTGGCGGGGCCGGGCTCAGCGTCGCCGGGTTCGGGCCCGGGTGGAGCGCAGGCGGCGCAGGCGGCCGATCAGCACCGGGTCGTGGGCGAGCGCGGCCGGGTTGTCGAGCAGCCCGTTGAGGAGCTGGTAGTAGCGCGTCGAGGAGAGCCCGAACGCGTCGCGGATGGCCTGCTCCTTGGAGCCGGCGTGCTTCCACCACTTCTGCTCGAAGGCGAGGATCTGCTGCTCGCGTTCGGTGAGGACGGGCTGCTCCGCCGTCTCGGCGTCCTCGCGGGGTGCCGGGATCTGCTGCTGCTCGTTGAGGGGTTGCATCGATACCTCGCCGGTGGTGGAAGTGCCCACGCGTAGGGGACCGCCACCATAGTGGCAGCCGGCGATCCCCGCCGCGCGTCTTCCGCCGAAGTTACCTCAGGTGATGTCTCGACTGCGGAGGGTCCACATTGCCAGCCCCACGACCAGGACCAGAACGGCGCCGAAGACGCCGCCGGCCATGGGCCAGGTGATGGTCAGCGTGTCCGGCACGCAGCCGTCCGGTGAGACGTTGCAGGCGTTCCAGTCCTCGAGCTTGACGGACTTGTCCACCCAGGCGGCAGCCCAGGTCGGGATCAGGTACGCCTCCAGGAACTTGACGCCGGCCAGCGACAGCACCGTACCCAGGCCGAACTGGAACAGCACGACGACGCCGATCGCCACACCCATCGCCACCGCCGTGTGCCGGCCGAGCGAGGCCAGGCCGAAGCCGACGGCCCCCGCGAACAGCACCAGCCCCAGACCCCGCAGCTCCATGAGCATCACGGACTGCCACGCGCCCGAGGTCATGCCCTCCATCGTGCCGCGGAGGTTGCCGATCACCGCGAAGATGCCGGTCCAGATCAGCGAGATCACCACCGTCACCACCGAGAGCGTGACCAGCAGCGCGCCGAGCTTGGTGCTCAGCACCTTGATCCGCTGAGGCCGCCACAGCAGCAGGTTCATCATGCCGCCGCTGGTCCACTCGGCGCCCACGAACGACGCGCCGATGACGAACGCCATCACCGCCAGGATCGCCGCCAGCGCCGTCTCCATCGCGCCGAACTGCTCACGGAAGTCGAAGGTGGACGGCATGTACCACTCGGCCTGGAAATCGTCCCGGGTCGGCGTCCACATGTTCGCGCAGTCCGAGCCGGGCTGCGCCGCGCACGCCTTCTTCTCCGCCTCCGACTGCACCACGGCCTGCTGGAACTCGCGGTCGGCCTTCGCCTGAGCGGCGGCCACGACCTCGGGCGTGTTCTTCTGGTTGCTGAAGAACATGCCGCCGGCGATCAGCGCCAGCACCACGACCACGCCGAGCAGGAAGAAGCGGCTGAAGCGGCGCTTCGTGAGCCGCCGGGTCTCTGCCGTATACAGGCTCACTGTCCCCACCCGCCGTGCGCCGGGCCCGCCTGGGCCATGACCGTCTGATCGACCTGCCGGTGCTCGCCCGCGACCGGCGCGGTGCCGGTCAGCTCCAGGAACACGCTCTCCAGGTCCACCGACACCGGAGCCAGCTCCGAGACGAAGACGTTGCGGAGGGCGAGCGTACGGGTGATGGCGCTGGGCTGGGCGATCCCGCTGACCATCAGGTGATCCTGCTCGAGGGAGACCTGCGCGCCCAGCTCGCGAAGGGCCGCCGCGGATGCGGGGAGGTCGACGGCCGACTCCAGGCGTACGCGTACCGAAGAAGTGGCGTGCTGGGCCAGAACCTCCGCCACGCTGCCGGCGGCGACCCGCCGCCCGGCGGCGATGATCGTGACCGAGTCGCAGATGAGCTGGATCTCGCCGAGGATGTGGCTGGAGAGCACCACGGTCATGCCGGACTCCGCGAGGTTGCGCATCAGCGTGCGCATCTCCCGGATGCCGCCCGGGTCGAGGCCGTTGGCGGGCTCGTCGAGGATCAGCAGCCGGGGGTTCTTCAGCAGGGCCGAGGCCACCGCCAGCCGCTGCTTCATGCCCAGTGAGTACGTCTTCACCCGGTCCTTGGCCCGGTCCCGCAGGCCGACCAGCTCCAGCACCTCGAAGACCCGGGCCCGCTCGACGCCGCCCGCGTCGGCGAGCAGCAGGAGGGTGTCCTGGGCGGAGAAGTTGCCGAAGAACTGCGGGCTCTCGACGATCGCGCCGACCGAACCGGCCACCTCGGGCAGGGCCGCCGGCACCTCACGCCCCAGGATCGCCATGCGGCCGGCGTTGGGGCGGATCAGGCCGAGCAGCGTACGCAGGGTGGTCGTCTTGCCCGATCCGTTGGGGCCGAGGAACCCGTGCACCTGACCCGCCTCGACGACCATGTCGAAGCCGTCGAGGGCCTTGCGCACCCCCTTCCGGCTGCGATAGGTCTTCTGCAGACCCTGGATCTCAAGGACGGCGCTCACGCCGCACCTCCTGGCCTAGTGATGAATGAACAATTTTCAACCGGGCTCGAGCCCGATGCCGCCGGGCCGTCGACCAGCGGCGGGCGCTGCCGGCCTCGCCACGTTGAAAGAGGTTCAATGACGTGCGTCACCCTATGCACACCGCGCCACCCCGCGTGACTCATACCTCGGGACAACTCCCTTGGCATCCGCGGTTCACCACGTAAGGTGTTCGTAACACAACTGAATACCTCATCCAGAGGGGCTGAGGGATACGGCCCGACGACGCCCCGGCAACCACCGCGCTTGACTCGATGACGAGGCCAGCGCGCGGCAGGTGCTAATTCCGTCCCGGATTCGCGGTGACCCCGCGCCCGGGGAAGATGAGAAGGAGCCTCGTATGACGTCGACGGTCGACGCCCCCCGCCAGTCCACCAGCCCCGCCCGCGCGCTCGTCTGCCGTGGCTGCGGCACCGAGTTCCCCCTCGCCGCGCAGCACGCGTGTTACGAGTGTTTCGGTCCGCTCGAGGTCGCGTACGACGCGGCCGCCCTCGCCGCCGTCACCCGCGAGCAGATCGAGGCCGGGCCGCAGAACATCTGGCGCTACGCCGCCCTGCTGCCCGCCGGCCAGGACCCGGACACCCGCGTCACCCTCGACCCCGGCCTGACCCCGCTGGTCAGCGCCCCCGCCCTGGCCGCCGAGATCGGCCTGCGGGCGCCCCTGTGGGTCAAGGACGACTCCGCCAACCCGACCCACTCCTTCAAGGACCGGGTCGTCTCCGTCGCCCTCACCGCCGCCCGCGAGCTCGGCTTCACCCGCTTCGCCTGCGCCTCCACCGGCAACCTGGCCAACTCGGTGGCCGCGCACGCCGCCCGCGCCGGGGTGCCGAGCATCGTGTTCATCCCCAGCGACCTCGAGCCGGGCAAAATCATCACCTCCGCGGTGTACGGCGGCGGCCTGGTCGCCATCGAGGGCTCGTACGACGACGTCAACCGCCTCTGCGGCGAACTGGTCGAGACCGACGAGTTCGAGGACACCGCGTTCGTGAACGTCAACGTCCGCCCGTTCTACGCCGAGGGCTCCAAGACGCTCGGCTACGAGGTGGCCGAGCAGCTCGGCTGGCGCATCCCGGCCCAGGTCGTCATCCCGATGGCCTCCGGCGAGCTGCTCACCAAGGTCGACAAGGCGTTCAGCGAGCTCGTCGAGATCGGCCTGGTCGAGGCGCCCGAGGAAGGCTGGACGGTGTACGGCGCCCAGTCGGCCGGCTGCAACCCCATCGCGGTGGCCCTGCACAACGGCACCGACCAGATCACCCCGGTGAAGCCCACCGGCATCGCCAAGTCCCTGAACATCGGCGACCCGGCGGCGGGCGCGTACGCGATCGAGGCCGTCCAGCGCACCGGCGGCTGGATGGACTACGCCGACGACGACGAGATCCGCGAGGGCATCCGCCTGCTCGCGAAGACCACCGGCATCTTCGCCGAGACGGCCGGCGGCACCACCGTCGCCGTCCTGAAGAAGCTCGTCGCCGGCGGCAAGCTCGACCCCACCAAGGAGACGGTCGTCTACAACACGGGCGAGGGCCTCAAGACCATCGACGCGGTCGCCGGCCTGGTCGGCCCGACGCACCACATCAAGCCCTCCCTCCGCGGCGCCCGCGAGGCCGGCCTCCTCGGATAACAACGCTGGGTAATCGATCCTCTGCCGACCGTCGAGAATTCCTACCCGCGAGGACTTGCGCCGGGATCTCGGGATCGGCAGGATGCTCTACGCGGGAGGACGCGACGCCGTACGAGGCCCCACCTTCGAGCTTGGTGACAATCTCTCCGGGGCCCAACGACCCAGTGCCGGAGGCGCTGTGCGCGCGTCCTCTCGACCAACTTCCGGGCCTGGCCCGGGCCGGTATCCCGGTCCGGGCCAGGCCCGCCTCTCGGTCCGCGCCGGGGCGGTCCCCGTAGGCCCGCGCCGCGGGGTTCGGCTTGGCCGGCGGCTCCGGCGGGATCCTCGGCGGACCGCGGTTCGGTCTGTGTGGCTCGGCGGCTCAGGGGTTGCGGTTGCGGCTGAGCTTGCGGGCCCAGGGGCGCAGGGGCGCGTCGGCGTAGCCGCCCCGTTCGAGGCCGGCGTGCCGCTCGAAGACGTTGCGGCTGCCGTAGGAGCCGGTCATGAGGTAGGAGTACCCGCAGGCGGCCCAGTAGGCGGGCCAGAACAGCGGGCCGAGGACGGCGTACTGGCCCGCGTGCCGGCTCTCGTGCGCCAGCAACTCGGCACGCCCCTCGTGCAGCAGCCAGTCCGCGCTCCGCCGGGTGATGATGACCGACCCGACCGTGAAGCACGTCGCCGGCGGCACCTTCCGCCGGTAACCCTCCGCGACCAGGATGCCGTGCCGCCCGCGACGGACCTTCGCCCCGGTGAGGACGGCGACCGCGAGCCCGGCCAGCGTGGTCCCGTTGACCGCCGTCAGCACCGACCGGGCCAACGGCCACCGCCGCAACGCCGGCCTCCCCCTCGGCCCGGCGGTGGGGTCCGGGGCGGGGTCGGGTGGGGGTGGGGTGGTCATGCGCGGCGGCGCATCTGGAGTTCCTGGAGTCCCGGCAGGACCGGGTGGGGGACCCGTACGCCGGTGTCCTCGAAGCCCAGCCGTTCGTAGGCGCGGACGGCCCGGTCGTTGCCCACCACGACCTCGAGCATCAGCTCCCGCCTCCCCACCGACAGCGACCATTCGGCGACCGCGTCGACCAGCGACGGGAGCACTCCCTGGCCGCGGTGGGACGGCGTGATGTAGACGGCGAAGACGACCGTGGCGGCCGGGTCCTCGGGCAGGACCGTGCCGCCCGCGTGGCCGATGAGGCGGCTGCCCGGGTCGGCGACGAACTGCGCCAGCTGGCCGCCCGCCGAGGCCTGCACGATCCGGCGCCGGAAGTCGGCGTGCGGGCGCGCCGCCGCTTGGGCCAGGGTCTCCAGGAACGCGAGCGGGCTGTCGGCCAGCATCTCGAGCCGCAGGGCCCGCATCCTCGCCGCGTCCTCGGGGGTCACCCGGTGCACGGTGCAGGGCGGCGCCAGGGTGCTGGTCATGCTGCCTGCCTACCCGCTGACGCCGGGGTAGGCAACCCGGATGCCGCTTTTGCGACGCACCCCGCCCCGCCCCGCGCATGCGGCGAGGCCGGCTCGGTGGGGATGGGCGCGGACGGACGGGGGAACTGGTCGTGCGGACGGTCGTGGTGTGGGCGCGCGAGCAGATCGTCCGGGTGGTTGCGCGGGAGGGCCGCGGTGAGGGCGCGCGAGCGGGTCACCCCGGGGGTTGCGCGGGAGAGGCCGTGGTGAGGGCGCGCGGGTAGGTCGCGTCCGGGCGGCTCGGAGCGGATGGGCGTGCAGCGGCTGGGTGGAGTTGCGCGGGAGAGGCCGCGGGGACCTCGGCCGGCAGGGTGGGCCGTCGCCGCACCCTGCCGGGGGTGGGTCAGGAGCCGAGCTCGAGCATCCGGTCGACGACCCGCTTGGTGGCGTTGCCGTCGTCCAGGTCGCAGAAGCGGGTCTGGAAGGCGCGGCGCGGCGCGGCGTACGCGTTCGGGTCGACGGCCAGTTCGGCCAGGGACTTGATGACGTCGTCCGAGGTCATCAGGAGCGGGCCCGGGGCTTCCTGTTCGAAGTCGAAGTAGAAGCCGCGGAGCTTGTCGCGGTAGTGCTCCAGGTCGTACGTGAAGAGCAGGATCGGGCGGCCGGTGTTGGCGAAGTCGAACATCACCGACGAGTAGTCGGTGATCAGGACGTCGGTGACCGAGAGGAGGTCCGCCATGTCCGGGTACGTCGACACGTCGCGGACGAAGCCCGAGCCGTCGTCCGGGATGGGGTCGACGACGTTGGGGTGGCGGCGTACCAGCAGGACGTGGTCGTCGCCGAGCATGCGGCGGGCGGCGGTCAGGTCGAGCTGCATCGACATCTTGTAGCGGCCCTGGCCGTAGAACTCGTCGTCGCGCCACGTGGGGGCGTACAGGACGACCCGCTTGCCGGTGGGCAGGTCGAGCCGGCGGCGGATCGCGGAGATCGTCACCGGGTCGGTCCGGAAGAGGATGTCGTTGCGGGGGTAGCCGGATTCCAGCATCTCGCCCTCGTAGCGGAACGCCCGCTGGAGGATCGGCGTGCTGAAGCGGTTGGGCGACACCAGGAACGTCCAGTTGGGCGTCTCCTGCTCGACCCGCTGCAGGTAGTTGCGGTCGGCGTGGCGGATGTCGGTGACGTCGAAGCCGATCCGCTTGAGCGGGGTGCCGTGCCACGTCTGCACCACGACCTGGCCGGGGCGGCGCTGGAACCAGTCCGGCAGGTGCGAGTTGGTGACGATGTAGCGGCACGTGGCCAGGGCGTCGTACCACTCGGTGCCGCCGAGCCGGGCGGTGGTCAGGGTCTCCGGCGTGTACGCCTGCCCGTCGCGGACGGTCAGGTACTGCGCCTCGAGCGGCAGGCCGCGGCGGATCAGCTCCTCGTGCATCGCCTTGGGGCTGTCCGAATACTGCCGGCCGCCGAAGCTCTCGAAGAGCACGGCCTCGCGCAGCGGGGTGCGGCGCAGGGCGGCGGTGCGCTTCTCGCGCAGCTGGGTGCGGGCGTACGCGCCGCGCTCGTCGACCTGGAGCACCGAGCCGGCCCGGAGCGCGACGAAATCGCCCTCGGCGAGTTCGAGGGTGAACTCCCGGTGCTGGTCGGGGGAGAGCGCCGGGCAGATCGCGCGGACGTTGTTGGCCACGACCAGGTTGGTGACCGAGTACGCCCCGCCCGCGCGGTGGCTGACCAGGAGGTCCCACAGGCCGGGGCGCAGCTCGATGAAGCCGCCCCACGAGTCGACCTTGCTGGGGTTGAGCAGCGCCGTCCAGCGGTCCCCGTCGGCGGTCACCGCGAGCTCCCGCTCCTCGGCCGCGCCGCGCATCCGCAGGCGGATCTCCGGTACGCCGTCGGCCGGCTCGAAGTCGCCGGTGAGCACCAGCGTGCCGTCGGGACGCCATTCGGCCGAGTCGGCCACCGGGCCGCGCGCGCGGGAGCACAGCCAGAGGAAGCCCGCGGCCGTACGGCGCACGAAGACGTGCCGGTCGTACATGCCCGAGCGGGCCGTGGGCAGGTCGTCGCTGAGCAGGTGCACCGACTGCTGCCCGCCGCTGAAGAACGCCATCTGGATGCGCCAGCGGTCCATCGCACCGCCGGGCGGCGGCATGACCGGCGGGCCGGCGTGCTCGAACAGCGGCTTGAGGGACACCACCGCGCGGAACGGGGTGCTGCCCTGGCGGGTCTCGCCGAACTCGACGGCCGCGTACGCCTCGGCCACGTCCGGGACCCGGCACAGGCGCAGCCGGCCGGCGTTGGGCCGGGGGCCGGACACCACGCCGTCGATGACGAGCTTGTCGTCCTCGAAGGCGATGGCGGTCGTCCTGGCGGTCACCTTGTCGATGCGGAAGAGGATGTACGTCCCGTCCGCCATCGGGGTGAGCTGCGTGGTGGCGTCGAGGTATTGCGGCGTGAGGCGCAGGCGGGTGGGGTGCGGGCCCACCTTCAGGCGGCCCTTGCGCAGCTTGGTGCCGGCGATGATGCCGACGGCGATCTGCCAGCGGCCCTCTTCCCAGGCGCCGCCGTTCTGCAGCGTCGCCGGGTCGATCGTGACCTCGAAGCCGGACCAGTCGTAGGACTTGTCGCCGTGGCTGGAGGTCGCGGTCGCCTCGGGCTCGCGGCGCGGGGTGGCCGGCAGGGTGATGGTGCGGCCCGTGGTGCGCTCGCGGAGGCGGACGATGCGGGCGGACGTCCAGCGGGAGTTGGCGGCGGTGCCGTCGATGTACGCGTACCCGCGGATCACGATCTTGCCGTCGTGCCAGCTCAGCTCGGTGATCTGGCTGCGCACCGCGGGCTTGCCCATGTTGTAGAACTCGCGCGGGACGCCCACCGCGGGGTCGTCGAGGAACGGCAGCTCGGCGTAGCGCTTGTTGCCCTCGTGCTTGGTGGCGATCGGCATGCCGGGGCGGCTGGCGAGCAGCACCTCGATGACCTCGGCGAGCTTGTTCTCGCGGACGAGGTGCCAGAGGACCGCGTATTTCGCCGGCAGGCTCTCGATGGTGCCGGGGCGTACGCGGGCGAGGAACAGGTTGACCTCGCGCATGAACGAGGCCTGGAACTCGGGGTCGGCGTCGGGCAGCGCGGCGAGCACGATGGCGAAGTCGTCGACCAGCACGTTGGCGTCGTACGCCTGCTTGACCTCGCCCTGGTGGTGCTCGCCGAGGAACCGGCTGACCCGGTCGACGGCGCGCAGCCGGTCGGCCGTCGTCTTCCAGTCGGTCTTGCGCTGGGTGATCGACTTCTCGCCGCTCTCGCGCTTGCGCCAGTAGTAGACCGGCACGTTCACCACGTCGACCGATTTGGCCATCGCGTGGGCGGTCAGCGCGACCGGGACGTCCTCGAACACGACGCCCTCGGGGAAGGCCAGCCCGTGCTCGTCCCAGAACCGGCGGCGGTAGATCTTGTTCCACACCGTACGGTCCTTGAGCAGGGTGAGCCGCTCGCTGACGTGGGTGCGCAGCACGGTCTTGGTGAAGATCGGCGCGTGCATCGGCGAGGCGGCGGCGCCCTTGGAGGTCAGCGACCGCACCGCGCCGCAGGCGAAGTCGGAACCCGTCTGCTCCAGGGTGGTCATGATCATTTCGTACGCGTACGGCGGGACGACGTCGTCGCCGTCGGCGAAGGTCAGGAAGGTGCCGCGGGCGACCGCGATGCCGGCGTTGCGGGCCTGACCCGGTCCGCCCTCGCTCTGGTGGAGGACCTGGAAGCGCTGATCCCGCCGGGCCCACCCGTCGGCGATCGCCGCGGTGCCGTCGACCGAGCCGTCGTCCACGACCACGATCTGGAGGTTGCTGTACGTCTGCCGGGCGAGCGACTCGAGGCACTCGTCGAGGTACGCCTCGATGTCGTGCGCCGGCACGACGACGCTGAGCAGAGGCTTGCTTCCGGTGCCGGGCGAGTGCGGTGAGTCGCCCCCGGTTTCGGTGACGCTGGGTGATCTCTGCGCCGGAATCCGCCTGGTGTCCGGCTCCCGTAGGTGGGCGCTCTCGGTCGCGCCGACGATACGGTTGTCCACTCCGCTCACTCCTCAATCCGGACATTGCCGGACCGCGCCGGATCGCCCGTTGTCACGCGGCACGCGAGCCGCCCCCGCACGTTACAGGCAGCGTCAATCGGAGTATGGCTCCCGGCCAACCTGCAGCAATGCGCAATTTAGCATTGATCTGTCCGGATCCAACAGTGCGAAAAGTGCAAACCGGGCGCGGCTGCCGAACATCGACCGGGTGTATTACGCGGGCACCCTCCCAACGGCCCATGGGCGGCCCCGGGTGATCGCTGTCACTGGCCGGATCGGGCCCCGGCGAGGTGGCGGGGATCGTTCACGCATCGTGATCAAGAAGGTGTTGCGCGGACCCCGTGGAGATGACCGTTGTCCTTGCACTCGCCCCATCAGAGTGCTAAACAAGTCATTGGCACTCGCGACACGTGAGTGCCAGACAGCTCTACAGGTCGGGGCGGTGGGGTCGCGGCCACGGTGCCGCCATCGGCGCCGGGGCACGGGACCGGTCGTCGCGGGCTATCCGGCTCGACCTGAGGACGTCACATCGCCAGGTGGTGACGTCCGCAGTGTTCCGCACCGTGCGGAGGGCGGGGCCGAGGAGGCCCGGCACCGCGAATGTCCAGGAGGACACAGCCGTATGGCCAAGATCATCGCATTCGACGAGGAAGCTCGTCGCGGCCTCGAGCGGGGCATGAACCAGCTCGCCGACGCCGTCAAGGTGACGCTCGGCCCCAAGGGCCGCAATGTCGTGCTCGAGAAGAAGTGGGGCGCGCCCACCATCACCAACGATGGTGTGTCGATCGCCAAGGAGATCGAGCTCGAGGACCCCTACGAGAAGATCGGCGCCGAGCTGGTCAAGGAGGTCGCGAAGAAGACCGACGACGTCGCCGGTGACGGCACGACGACGGCGACCGTCCTGGCCCAGGCGCTGGTCCGCGAGGGTCTGCGCAACGTCGCGGCCGGCGCGAACCCGATGGCCCTGAAGCGGGGCATCGAGGCCGCCGTGGCGAGCGTCTCCGAGGGCCTCTCGCAGCTCGCCAAGGACGTGGAGACCAAGGAGCAGATCGCCTCCACCGCCTCCATCTCGGCGGGTGACTCCACGGTCGGCGAGATCATCGCCGAGGCCATGGACAAGGTCGGCAAGGAAGGCGTCATCACCGTCGAGGAGAGCAACACCTTCGGCCTCGAGCTCGAGCTCACCGAAGGTATGCGCTTCGACAAGGGCTACATCTCGGCGTACTTCATGACCGACGCCGAGCGGATGGAGGCCGTCTTCGACGACCCGTACATCCTCATCGCGAACAGCAAGATCTCCGCGGTCAAGGACCTGCTGCCCGTCCTCGAGAAGGTCATGCAGGGCGGCAAGCCGCTGATCATCATCGCCGAGGACGTCGAGGGCGAGGCCCTGGCGACCCTGGTCGTCAACAAGGTCCGTGGCACCTTCAAGTCCGTCGCCGTCAAGGCCCCGGGCTTCGGTGACCGCCGCAAGGCCATGCTGGACGACATCGCCATCCTCACCGGCGGCACGGTCATCAGCGAGGAGGTCGGCCTCAAGCTCGACGCCGCCGACCTGAGCCTGCTGGGCCAGGCCCGCAAGGTCGTCATCACCAAGGACGAGACCACCATCGTCGACGGTGCCGGCAACGCCGAGCAGATCCAGGGCCGGGTCAACCAGATCCGCGCCGAGATCGAGAAGTCGGACTCCGACTACGACCGCGAGAAGCTGCAGGAGCGCCTGGCCAAGCTGGCCGGCGGTGTCGCGGTCATCAAGGTCGGCGCGGCCACCGAGGTCGAGCTCAAGGAGCGCAAGCACCGCATCGAGGACGCCGTGCGCAACGCGAAGGCGGCCGTCGAGGAGGGCATCGTGCCCGGCGGTGGCGTGGCGCTCGTGCAGGCCGGCAAGACCGCGTTCGACAAGCTCGACCTGGCGGGCGACGAGGCCACCGGCGCGAACATCGTCAAGGTCGCGCTCGACGCCCCGCTGCGTCAGATCGCCGTGAACGCCGGCCTCGAGGGCGGCGTCGTGGTCGAGAAGGTGCGCAACCTGGACGCCGGCCACGGCCTGAACGCCGCCAACGGCGAGTACGTGGACCTGCTGGCCGCGGGCATCATCGACCCGGCCAAGGTCACCCGCTCGGCGCTGCAGAACGCCGCGTCGATCGCCGCGCTGTTCCTCACGACCGAGGCGGTCGTGGCGGACAAGCCCGAGAAGACCCCGGCCCCGGCCGGCGCCCCGGGCGGCGGAGACATGGACTTCTGAGTCCAGCAACTGCACAGCGAGAACGGGCCGTCCCTCGGGGCGGCCCGTTTTCCTTGTCCTCAGAGCCTTTTGCGGTGCGGCAGGAAGACCCGTTCGACGCGGGCGCCGACCGCGTTCGCGTAGAACACCAGCGGGCCGACCCAGCCGATCTGCACCCGGTCGAAGCCGTTCGCGCGCTGGTCGGCGAGGCAGCGGCGGAGCAACAGGTTGCCGATGCCCCGCCCGCGCGCCGCCGCCGCGGTGCCCATCGGGCCGAACCAGCTCGGGCGCGAGCTTCCGTACGCGGCGAAGCCCAGCACGCCGCCGTCCCGGTCGAACGCCGCGTGGCAGCCCGCCCGCTCCCGCCCGACCGAGTGGGTGATCTCGCCGGCCCAGCTCGCGCCGAAGGTCTCCAGCGCGAAGGCGGCCAGGTGCGGCACGTCCTCCGCGGTCGCCCGGCGTACGGTGACGCCCTCGGCGGGCGGCGGCACCTCCGGCCCGGCGGCGAGGTCGACGGTCATGTTCCAGGCGGGCTGCTCCTGCTCGTAGCCCAGCGCCGTCGCGGCGCAGAGCGCGGGCGTGTAGCGCACGTCGATGCCGGGCCACGCGTAGTAGGGCGCGTTGCCGCCGAGGACGACCTCCCGCGCGCCCCGCTCGGCCAGGGCCGCCTCGACGCGGGCCAGCAGGGCCCGGCCGGCCCCGCGGCGGCGTACGGCCGGGTCGACGGCGAGCAGGTCGACGTGGCCGGCCGCCGGATCGCGATGCGACATCGACCCGAGCACCACCCCGGCGAGCCGCGGCGGGCGCAGGGCCAGGAACCCCACGACGCGGCGGGGAGCGGGCGACCAGCCTTCCGTGCCGGTGGTCTCGCGGAGCCGGAGGACGATCTCCTCGGCCTCGGCGGCGTCCTCCGGCAGGTCCAGCGCGGCCCGGCAGAGGCGCACGACCGCGGGCACGTCGTCGTCGGTCAGTTCGGAGATCCGGAACTCGCTGTCCACAGCCGCCGAACCTACCGAACCGCCGCCTCCCGCCCGGGCAGCGTCACGTCGGTGAGATCGCGCAGGCCGCGCACCGGGGAGAACAGCCAGACCAGGGGCGCGCAGACGGTCACCGCGCCGAGTGCCAGCAGCGTCGGCCGGGCGCCGAGCGGGCCGGCCAGCGCTCCCGCCGTGAGGCCGCCGACCGGGATCGCGCCCCAGGAGACGAACCGGACCGTGGCCATCACCCGGCTCAGCAGCTCGGGCGGGCTCGCGATCTGACGGTACGTCCGGGTCGTCACGCTCAGCACCACGACTCCCGCCGCGAAGGCCAGATTCCCGAGCACGAAGCAGGCGTACGCGGTGAGCCCGGCCCCCCACGGCACCAGCAACGCCCCGGCGGTCGCGACGAAGCCGCTGACGATCAGGCCGCGTGCCGTGCCGACCGCGTCGGTGAAACGGGTGGTCAGCGCCGCGCCGATGAGCGTGCCGGCGCCGTCCGCCGCGAGCAGCACGCCCACCAGCCCCGGCGCCGCGTGCAGCTCGCGGACGAGGTAGAGCGGGTAGAGGGCGAGCTGGGCGCCGCAGACGAAGTTCACCGCGGTGGCCGCCCACATGCCCGGTCCCATCGCCGGATGCCGGACGACGTAGCCGAAGCCCTCGCGGATCATCGCGCCCATCGGCGGCCACCGGTCGGGCCGGACGGCACGCCGGGCCGGCAGCGTTCTCAGCAGGACGGCCGACGCGACGTAGCTGACCGCGTCGACCAGCAGCGTCGGTACGGCACCGAGCACCTGCACGATGACGCCGCCGACGGACGGGCCGCCGAGTTCCGTGGCCGCGTGCGTACCCGAGGTCAGGCTGTTGCGGGACTGCAACTGGTCGCGGCCGGCGATCTCGGGCAGGAAGGTCGCGTTGGCCACGTCGAACAGGACGTTGGCGAAGCTGATCACCAGGGCGGTGGCCACGAGGTGCGCGACGGTGAGCTGTCCCGCCCACCAGGCGAGCGGGACGGAGCCGACCGCTGCCGCCCGGGCCAGGTCCGCGCCGATCTGGGTGCCCCGCAGCGGCAGGCGCTGGACGATCACCCCGGCGGGCAGGCCGATGACGAGCCAGGCGGCGTAACGGGCGGCGGCGATCAGGCCCATCTCGAAGGGGGTGGCGTCGAGGACCGCGAGCGCCGTCAGCGGCAGTGCCACGCCCCCGATGGCCGACCCCAGCCCGCTGGTCGTGCCGGCCGCCCACCACCGCCAGAAGACGCTCACGGTCCCCGCCCCCGCCCGTCGAGTAAGTTCCAATTTGGAACTGACTATAGTGGGTGGCGTGCGACGAGTCGAACCGGTGGATGCCGACTGCGGCATCGCGCAGGCGCTCGGCGTGCTCACCGACTGGTGGACCTTCCTGGTCGTGCGCGACATCGCCGGGGGCGTGACCCGCTTCGACGCCCTGCAGCGCGAGCTCGGCGTCAGCCGCCGCGCGTTGACCGAGCGCCTCGCCGCCCTCACGGACCACGGCGTGCTGCGCCGGGAGGCGTATTCGCAGCGTCCGCCGCGGTACGACTACCTGCTCACCCCGAAGGGCGAGGGCCTGCTGCCGGTGCTGATCGCGCTGCAGGACTGGGGCACCCGGCACGTCATGGGCGACGGCTCCCTGACCGCCACCTCCGCCCCCACGTCGGCCGAGGCGCGCCGTGCCCACGCGCTGACCGGCCACCGCATCCCGCGGTTCACGGTGGAGGCGCCCACGGTGCTGTACTTCTTCCCCGGCGCCTTCGCCCCCGGAACCCAGGGCCATCCGCCCGGCTGGGGCGACATCCCCGGGGCGGCCGGCTGCACCCTCGAGTCGACCACCTACGCGGCGCACGCCGAGGCCTTCGCCGCCCTCGGAGTCCGGATCACCGGGGTCAGCACCCAGCGCCCCGACCAGCTCGAGGCCTTCGCCGCGTACGCGAAACTGCCCTTTCCCCTGTTGTCGGACCAGGACGGCAAGCTGGCGGCGAGCCTGCGGCTGCCCACCTTCCGGGCCGGCGGCACCGACCGCTTCAAGCGGCTGAGCCTGCTGGTGGACGCGGACGCCACGATCCGGGCGGTGCAGTTCCCGGTGACCGATCCCGCGGGTTCGGTCACCGAGATGCTGGCTCTCGTCAAGGGGTCGGGCTGAGAAACATTCCTCTCCTTGGGTGACCGCCGACGGCGCTACGGTGGGATCGTGCGCTCTCCCACCGTGTCCCGGTATTCGGCCGGGCGGCTCTCACCGGTCCGCCGCGTCGCCGACCTCAAGCGGCTGCGTGACGAGCAGTTCGACGTGCTCGTCATCGGCGGCGGGGTCACCGGCGCCGGCGCCGCCCTGGACGCCGCCTCGCGCGGGCTGAACGTCGCCCTCGTGGAGGCGCGCGACTTCGCCGCCGGAACGTCCAGCCGGTCCAGCAAACTCATCCACGGCGGCCTGCGTTACCTGGAGCAGCTCGAACTGCACCTGGTGCACGAGGCCCTCACCGAGCGGGGGCTGCTGACCAGCCGGCTCGCGCCGCACCTGGTGCGCCCGGTGCCCATCCTCGTGCCGCTGGAGACCGCCGCCCCGCCCGCGCGGGTGTGGCACCGCCTCTACTACGGCCTCGGCGTCGCGGCGTACGACGCGTTCGCCGGGGTGTTCGGGCAGGGCCGGGGCATGCCGCTGCACCGGCACCTGTCCCGCGACGGCGCCCGGCACCTCTTCCCCAGCCTGCGCGCCGACAAGATCACCGGGGCGATCCGCTACTACGACGGGCAGGTCGACGACGCCCGGCTCGTGGTCAACCTGGCCCGCACGGCCGCCAGCCTCGGCGCCGCCGTCGTGACCAGCGCCCGCGTCACCGGCTTCGTGCGCGAGGCCCGCCAGGTGGTCGGCGTCAAGGTCCGCGACCTCGAGAGCCCCGGCGCGCCCGAGTTCGAGGTGCGGGCCCGCACGGTCGTCGCCGCCACCGGCGTGTGGAGCGACGACATGTCCCGGATGCTCAGCGACGTCGGTGTCCGGCCCGGCCTGCGCGTACGCGCCTCCAAGGGGGTCCACCTCGTGGTGCCGCGCTCGGCCATCACCGGCGACGCCGGCCTGATCCTGCGGACGCCCACCTCGGTGCTGTTCGTCATCCCGTGGGGCGGCCACTGGATCATCGGCACCACGGACACCGACTGGGAGCTCGACCGCTCGCACCCGGCCGCCTCCGCACGCGACATCAGCTACCTGCTCGACCAGGTCAACACGGTGCTGGAGCGCCCGCTGACCACCGACGACATCGAGGGCGTCTACGCGGGACTGCGCCCCCTGCTCTCCGGCGAGGCCGACTCGACGTCGAAGCTGTCCCGCGAGCACGCCGTCGTCGAGCCGATGCTGGGGCTGCTGCTCGTGGCCGGCGGCAAGTACACGACCTACCGGGTCATGGCGGCCGACGTCATCGACCGGGCCGTGCGCCGGCTCGGCCTCGACCGGCCGTCGCGCACCGACCAGCTCCCGCTGCTGGGCGCGGACGGGTTCGCGGCGGCGTGGCGCGACCGGCAGGACACGGCCCGGCGTCACGGGGTCACCGCGGGCGTCATCGAGCATCTGCTGGAGCGCTACGGCACCCTGACCGTGCACCTGCTCGCCATGATGACGGCCGAACCCGAGCTGGCCACGCCGCTCGCCGGGGCGCCGGAATACCTGGCGGCCGAGATCGCGTACGCGGCGACCGCCGAAGGTGCCCTGCACCTCGACGACGTGCTCACCCGGCGTACCCGGATCTCGATCGAGACCGCGCACCGGGGCGCCGAGACCGCGCGGCACGCGGCCGCCGTGATGGGGGCCGCGCTCGGCTGGGACGAGGCCGTGCGGGCCCGCGAGGTCGAGCACTACCTCGCGCGGGTCGAGGCGGAGCGGCAATCGCAGAAGATGCCGGACGACCTCACCGCGGACGCGGCCCGGCTCGGCGTCGCCGACGTGCGCGGGTACGCCGCCGACCGCGGGACGGACCTGCTCGAAGCCGACCTTTGATCCTCGTCGACGAGCCGCTCTGGCCGGCCCGCGGCCGGCTCTGGTCCCACCTGGTCAGCGACGTGTCGTACGACGAGCTGCACGTCTTCGCGGAGATGCTGGGCGCGCCCCGGCGCGGGTTCGACCGCGACCACTACGACATCCCGGATTCCCGGTTCGCGATGGCGCTGTGGCTCGGCGCGACCCTGCTGCCGTCCCGCGACATCTCCGCCCGCCTGCGCGCGGCGGGTCTGCGCCGCCCCAAGCACCTCAGCCGGCCAGGGCCCTGAGCTCCCTCTCCAGGTTGGCTCGGGCCGGTGCCTCCCACGCGTCGCGCAGCGGGGCGTGCCGGTAGATCGACGGCAACTCCAGCAGCGAGACCAGGACCTGGGCCCGGGCCGCCCGGAACGTGTCCTCGGGCACGTGGGCGTACTCGCGCCGGATCGCCTCGGTGTAGGCGGTGTACCGGTCCGGCCCGGCCGCCAGGATCGCGAGGTCGGCGTCGCACAGCAGCTCGCCGTCCGGGTCGGTGTCCTCGGTGGCGTGCCCGGCGGTCAGCCCCACCAGGCGAGCCACCTCCGCCGCCACCTCGGGCGGGGTGCCGAGCGTGGTGAGCAGCCCTTTGGCGAACTCGGCGCTGTCCCGCTCGTTCGCCTCACCGAGCGCGCGGGGGTCGTACACCGCGTCGTGCATCCAGGCGGCGAGGCGTACGCGGTCGGCGTGCGGGGCGAGGCCGGCGTACTCGTCCACGACGTCCAGCACGGCGGTGAGATGGCTCACGTCGTGGTACTGCCGCTGCGGCTCCGACCAGCGACCGAGCAGGTAACCGCCGGCGGCCTCGAGATCCGGGTCCGCGGCGGTCGCGCCGGCACCGCGGGCCGCGGCGACCCATCGGTCAAGAAGAGATGTCACGGCCGCCATCCTGGCACGTCCGCGGTTAGGGTCCTGAGGCATGACCGACCGCAGCATCCCCGCGGACGAAGCCGGCAGGACCGGCGGGGCCGATGCCGCGGAACCGGACGAGGGGGCGCAGCGCGGGCTGCCCGCCGTGCTGGCCGAGCTGCGCGGCCGCTCCCGCTCCGGGATCCGGGCCGGTTGGTCGCGGGTGCGCGCCGGCTCCGGCCTCGCGCTCCAGGCGGGCGTCGGCGCGGCGCTCGCCTGGTACGTCGCGCACGACCTGATCGGGCGGCAGAGCCCGTTCTTCGCCCCGATCGCGGCCGTGATCACCCTCGCGTCGTCGGTCGGGCAGCGGGCCCGGCGCACCGCCGAACTGGTCCTCGGCGTGGCCATCGGCATCGGCATCGGCGACGCGATCATCCTGCTCATCGGCTCCGGCCCGTGGCAGATCGGGCTGATCGTGGTGTTCGCCATCCTGGTCGCCGCGGCGGTCGGCGGCGGCACCCCGCTCGTCGTGCAGTCCGCCTCGTCCGCGGTGCTGGTCGCCACGCTGACCTCGGTGACCGGGTTGCCGTACACCCGCTTCTTCGACGCTCTGGTCGGCGGCGCGGTCGGGCTGGTGGTGATGACGGTGCTGCTGCCGCTCAACCCGCTCACCGTCGTCCGGCGGGCGGCCGATCCCGCGCTCGACGCCATGGCCGAGGGGCTGCGGGCGGTGGCGGCGGGCATGGCGGAGAACGACGCCGAAGGCGTACGGGAGGCGCTCGCCCAGCTCCGTGCCACCGAGGGCAACTTCGCGGCCTTCGCCGCCGCGGCGGCCGCGGCCAGCGAGAACGTCGCCTTCGCGCCGGCCCGGTGGCGCTCCCGCGGCGCCCTCGGCCAGTACGTCGAGGGCGCGCCGCACCTCACGTACGCCCTCCGCAACGTCCGCGTCCTGGCCCGCCGGGCGATCACGGCCATGGGTGACGAGGAGCACATACCGTCCTGCCTGCCCGCGTCCGTCGGGCTGCTCGGCGACGCCGTCGAGCTGTTGCGGCAGGAGTGGGCCCGCGGCGCCGAGCCGGAGGCCACCCGGGAACGCGCGCTGCGGGCCGCCGCGGAGTCGGGGCAGGCGTACGACGAGGGGGTCGGCTTCTCCGGCGGGGTGGTGGTGGCGCAGGTGCGTACCACGGTCACGGATCTGCTGCGGGCGACCGGCATCGAGTACGCGGAGGCGCCGCGGCTCGTGCGGCGGGCGGTCGGCTGGCACGGGCGGGGACGTACGGCGCGCCGCAGGTCTTGATCCTTTCCCCGGCTGCGGGGCCGCCGGGGCGCGCCGGGGTGGCTACGCTGGCGGCATGGCCGACGAAGCTCCGGGCGGACCGCCCGCCCCGGCACCGCCCCCGGCATCCGGGCCGCCCGCCTCCGGCCCCGCCGACCCGGGCGGGCCCTCGCCCGCCCCCGGCCCCGCCGCCTTCTCCGAGCCCGCGCCCGCCGGCTTCTCCGAGCCCGCGCCCGCCGGCTTCTCCGGCCCGCCGCCCGCCGGCCTCTCCGGTCCCGCGTCCGCCGGCTTCTCCGGCCCGGCGTCCGCCGGCTTCTCCGGCCCGGCGCCCGTAGGCCCGGCGCCCGCAGGCCCGCAGGTAGGTCCGGTGCCGGCCGGGGCGATGCCGTTCGACCGGGCGTATCCGATGCCGGACGCCGGCCAGGTGCCGCCGATGCCGGGGCGCCGGTCCGGGTGGCGGCGGTGGCTGCCGCTGGTCGGCATCATCGGCTTCATCGCCGTCTGCGCCGTCGCCATGCTGATCATTCTCGGCTTCAGCAACGGGCCGGTCGGCCTCGTCGTCGGCCTGACCGCGGCGATCCTGCCGGTGCCCGTACTCGTCAGCTGCTTCCTGTGGCTCGACCGGTACGAACCGGAACCGATCCGCTACCTGGTGTTCTGCTTCGCCTGGGGGTCCGCCGTCGCGACCCTGGTCGCCATCGGGGTCAACGGGTTGGCGGCGTGGGGTTTCGACAAGCTCGGCCTGCCCGAGGCCCTGGTCGCCGTGCTCGTGGCGCCGTTCATCGAGGAGTCGATGAAGGCCCTCGGCCCGATTCTGCTCTTCTGGCGCCGCCGCCGGGAATGGTCCGGCATCACCGACGGCATCGTCTACTGTGGCCTGTCCGCACTCGGCTTCGCCATGGTGGAGAACGTCCTCTACCTGGGCGGCCACGGCTACGCGGCGGGCGCCGATCAGTACGGCCCGGCCACCGGCATCCAGAACCTGTTCCTCATCTTCATCGTGCGGATCCTGTTCACCGGCTTCGCGCACCCGCTCTTCACCGCCATGACGGGGATCGGCCTCGGCGTCGCGGCGCGTTCGGCGGACCGCCGGGTGCGCTGGCTCGCCCCGATCGCCGGCCTGCTGCTCGCGATGATCCTGCACGGCACCTTCAACCTGCTGCCGACGCTGTCCGTGGCCACCGGCGAGACCCTGATCATGCTGTACGGGTACCTCGGCTTCATGGTCCCGTTCTTCTTCGCGGCGCTGGGCTTCGCGATCGCCCTGCGCGGCTACGAGGGGCGGCTCAGCGAGCGGATCCTGCCGCACTACGTGCGCGCCGGCTGGCTGTCCCCGCCGGAGGTGGCCACCCTGGGCAGCCTCGGCCGGCGGCACTCGGCCCGGCAGTGGGCGAAGCGGGTCGCGGGCGAGGCGGGCGTACGGGCGATGCGCGGCTTCCAGATGGCGTCCACCCAGCTGGCCCTGCTGCGCGACGGGATGCAGCGCGGCCTGCACGGTAAGCCGGAGGACCTCGTGCGGGCGCAGGAGGAGGAGCGCAAGCTGCTCACCGACATCTCGGGCTACCGCTCGGTCTTCGTCGGCCGCGACCCGCAGACGCCGCAGGCGTTCTGGGACGGCACGAGCTACCAGATCGCGTTCCCGGACGGGGTGACGCGCACGGTCAGCCCGCCGGACGAGCCGGTCGTTCCGGTCCCGGTGCGCGTCGCACCGCCGGTCCCCACGTACGCGTCCTACTATCCGCCGCCGCCCGGCTTCTACCCGCCGCCGCGTTACTAGAGGTAGAGGCCGGTCCCGTCGGACTCGACCCGGCTCGCCGCGACCGCGTGCACGTCCCGCTCGCGGAGCAGCACGTACTCCCTGCCGTGCAGTTCCACCTCGGCCCGGTCCTCGGGGTCGAACAGGACCCGGTCGCCGACGACGATGGATCGGACGTTCGGCCCCACGCCGACCGCCTTGGCCCAGGACAGGCGGCGGCCCATCGACGCGGTGGCGGGAATCACGATGCCGGCGCTCGAACGGCGTTCCCCTTCGCCGCCGTCGAGCCGGACGAGGACCCGGTCGTGCAGCATGCGAATCGGCAGCCCGGCCTCGGTCTGGGTGTCGGTGCTCACGCTAGGACGGTACGCCCGCGCCTGACGTGCACGTGTGCCGGTCTCGACTACGGTGTAACCCGCGTGTCGACGGCGAGGGGGTTGGGCGGTTGAGCCGCTTGCAGCGAGTCCGGGCGAATCTTCGCCGGGCGTACGAGTCGGGTCGCGAATCCGTGCGGTCGGCCCGGGCCGAGACGGAACGCCCGGCCGACGACGCCGAGGTCGAGTACGAGCTGCCGGAGCCCGTGCCGTCGTTCGAGCACCACTCGACGACCAGCCGGGACGACGCGGAGGTGCCGCACTCGCTGCGGATCGCCGCCGCCTGGTCGTGGCGCCTGATCGTGGTCGGGGTGGTCGGCTGGGTGCTGGTGCGCTTCATCGGCACGGTCAGCATCGTGGTGATCCCGCTGGCGATCGCCCTGCTGCTCTCGGCCCTGCTGGCCCCCGCGGTCGGCTGGCTGCTGAAGCTGCGGCTGCCGCCGTCGCTGGCCACCTTCCTGGTGCTGATCTGCGGGATCGCCGCCGTGGCCGGCACGCTCACGCTGGTGGTCAACCAGTTCGTCGACGGCCTGCCGCAGCTGACCGACAAGGCCAGCGCGGGCATCCGCCAGATCCAGGAGTGGGCCCGGACCGGTCCGCTGCACCTCTCCGACGACCAGGTCAACCAGGCCATCGACTCGGCGCAGGACTGGATCAACCTGAACACCTCCCAGCTCACCGCGACCGGCTTCGCGACCGCCGCCACCCTGTTCGAGGTCCTCACCGGCGCGCTGCTGGTGCTCTTCGCGACCTTCTTCTTCCTCCGCGACGGCCGCAAGATCTGGCGCTTCCTGGTACGCCTGTTCCCGGTCAATGCCCGCTGGAGCCTGTCCGACGCGGGCGACGCCTCGTGGGCGACGCTCGGCTCGTACGTGCGGGCGACGGTGCTGGTGGCCTTCATCGACGCCACCGGCATCGGCCTCGCCCTGGTGATCCTTGACGTGCCGTTCGCGTTCCCGCTGGCGGCCCTGGTGTTCCTGGGCGCGTTCATCCCGATCGTCGGCGCGAGCGTCTCCGGCGCGGTGGCGGTGCTGGTCGCGCTCGTCGACCAGGGCTGGATCGTGGCGCTGATCGTGCTGGGCGCCGTGATCCTGGTCCAGCAGGTCGAGGGCCACGTCCTCCAGCCGCTCATCATGGGCCGCGCGGTGGCGATCCATCCGCTGGTCGTGATCATCGGCATCGCCTGCGGGGTGGTGCTGGCCGGCATCATCGGCGCCCTGGTGGCGGTTCCGCTGATCGCCGTCCTGAACACGGGCGTCCGCCGCCTCGCCCGCCGCCGCCCGGAGGTCCCGCCGGACGCGGTCGTCGTCACCGCGGCCGGTCTGCGCCCGGAATAACGCCCTACTGCTTGGCGAGCCGCTGCAGCGCCCCCAGCGCCACCTCGGGACGGGTCGTGTACCAGAACGGGGGCAGGGACTTGCGGAGGAAGGCGCCGTATCCCCGGGCCGTCTCGAGGCGGGAGTCGAGGACCGCCACCACGCCCCTGTCGCCGGTGGACCGGATCAGCCGTCCCACGCCCTGTGCCAGGCGGATCGCGGCGATGGGCACGCTCACCGAGGCGAACCCCGAGCCGCCGGTGGCGTCGACCGCGGCCGCCCGGGCCGCGGCGAGCGGCTCGTCGGGGCGGGGGAAGGGCAGGCGGTCGATCACCACGAGCTGGCAGGCGTCGCCGGGGACGTCGACGCCCTGCCAGAGCGACATGACGCCGAAGAGGCAGCTTTCCCGCTGCTCCTTGAACTTGCGCACCAGGATCGGCAGCGTCTCCTCGCCCTGGAGCAGGATCGGCAGATCGGTCCGGGCCCGGAGCAGCTCCGCGGCCTGGGTGGCCGCGCGGCGGGACGAGAACAGGCCGAGGGTACGGCCGCCCAGCGCCTCCACCATCCTCAGGAGCTCCTCGCCCGCGGCGTCCGGCAGACCGGAGGCGGCGGGCCGGGGGAGGTGCGCGGCGACGTACAGGATGCCCTGCTTGGGGTAGTCGAACGGGGAGCCGACATCGAGGGAGGTCCAGCCCTCGCCGGAGACCGGGGGCGCGTCGGCGGTGAGCCCGGACCCGGACCGCGCCGTCGGAACGGAGCCGGCCGCGGTGGCGGGCAGGCCCAGCGACCGCGCCACCGTGTCGAACCGGCCGCCCAGGGTCAGCGTCGCGGACGTCGCCACCACCGTGCGGTCGTCGTACAGGTTGGTGGCGAGGGTGCCGGCGACCGAGAGCGGGGCGACCACCACCGCCCGGCGGCCGTTGCCGAGGTCGCTCTTCTCGATCCAGGCCACGTCGAAGTCCGACTCCTCGAGGAGCCGCTGGGTGGTCGTGGACAGCTCGTCGAGGGTCGCCTTGGCCTGTTGCTTGCGGACCGGGTCGGGGTCGTCCGCCTTGATGTCGCCGATCGCGTCGAGGCCGGCGCGGGTCGACGCGTCCACCAGCAGCAGCGCCTGGTGCAGGTGCGGCGGCAGGCCGGTGGTCAGCCGGCCCGCCGGGAGGTCCGCCAGGCCGACCGTGAGCGAGTCGGCCGCCTCCGCCAGCGCCTCCGCCACGGCGGCGGGCAGCAGGGGGCGGGCCCGCTTCGAGGCGCGCTCGACCGCCTCCGGGGTGAGCTCCGCCTGGGCGGCCGAGGAGACCCGGTCGGCCAGCTCGTGGGCCTCGTCGACGATCAGGAGCTTGTGCGGCGGCACGATGTTGCGCTCGGCCAGCATGTCCACCGCGAGCAGGCTGTGGTTGGTCACCACGATGTCCGCCTCGCGGGCCCGGACCCGGGACGCCTCGGCGAAGCACTCCGCGCCGTACGGGCAGCGGGCGGCGCCCACGCAGTCGCGGGCGGGCATGGAGACCTGCCGCCACGCCGTCTCGTCGACGCCGGGGTCGAGCTCGTCACGGTCGCCGGTCTGCGTCTTCTCCGCCCACGCCTGGACGCGGAGGATCTGCTTGCCCAGCCGTCCCGCCTCGCCGAGCCACTGGGTGGCGCGGGCCGGCGCGTCGTCGAAGAGGGTGTCGGTCGGCGCCTCCTCGTCGGCGTGCTCGAGCTTGGCCACGCAGAGGTAGTGGTGCCGCCCCTTGAGGACGGCGAAGGTCGGGCGGCGGCCCAGGACCGGCTCGACCGCGTCGGCGAGGCGGGGGAGGTCGTGCTCCACGAGCTGGTTCTGCAGCGCCAGCGTGGCGGTGGAGACGACGACCGGGCCGTCGACCAGCAGGGCCGGCGTCAGGTAGGCGAGGCTCTTGCCGGTGCCCGTGCCCGCCTGGACGAGCAGGTGCTCGCGCTCCTTGATGGCCCGCTCGATCGCCGTCGCCATCTGCTCCTGACCCGGGCGGGAGGACCCTCCGGGCACCGCGCCGACCGCGGCGGCGAGCAGGTCCTTGGCGGCGGCGGTCTTGCGGCGGGACTTGGCGGGGGCAGTCACGACGAAGACCGTACCCGCCACCACCGACGAAACGGTCGCACCGCTAGGGTCTTGTCATGCCGAGCGAGATGGTCCGGGTCGTCTACACCAAGTACGACGGATCCGCCCACCGCGACTACCCCGCCCGCCGGCTCAACGAGGACGACCTGGGCGTCTGGGTGGGCGTGACCCGCGGCACGGCGTCCGTCTACCACGGCCAGCCCTCCGTCGAGCAGATCCCGTTCGTGCTGCTCATCCCGCACCACGCGTGGTGGACGGGGATGTTCAACCCGCCGCCGCGCACGAGCGAGGTCTACTGCGACATCACCACCCCGGCGCGCTGGGAGGGTGACACGGTCCACATCGTCGACCTGGATCTCGACGTGTCGCGCCGGCGCGATTCGGGCCTGATCGAGCTCCGCGACGAGGACGAGTTCGAGGAGCACCGGGTCCGGTTCGGCTATCCCGGCGACGTCGTGCGCGAGGCGCGTGCGGCGGCGGGGCGGCTCGTGGTCGCCCTCGGTGACGGTTCGGAGCCGTTCGCCTCGGCGTACCGGAAATGGTTGTCAACGGTCGGTGACTGAGCCGAGCTTGGCCGGGTTGAGCTGGTTGTAGAGGGCCGTGATCCGGCCGTCCGCGACGGCCACCGAGAGCACGCTCAGCAGCTCCCGCCCGTCCGCGTAGCGGCCGGTGACGAGGACCCCGGCGTCGCCGTTGACCAGCACCGGCTCGGTGACGACGCCGTCGGTCTCGCGTGCCAGCCGGGCCAGCACCCCGGCCCAGAAGCGTGCCACCTTCGCCGCGCCGACGATCGCGTTGCGGCCCGCGTTGACCACGCCGCCGCCGTCACCGACCGTGACGACGTCCGGGGCGAGCACGGCCGCCAGCGCGTGCAGGTCGCCGCTGGTGGCCGCGGCGAGAAAGGCTTCCAGGACCTTGCGCTGTTCCGTACGGCCGGCGGTGTTGCGCGCCTGCCCGTCCGCGATCGCCTTCCGGCCCCGGGACGCGTGCTGCCGGGCCGCCGTCACGCTGGTGTGCAGCACGTCCGCCACCTCCTCGAACGGCACCGCGAAGGCGTCGTGCAGCACCACGGCGACGCGCTGCTCGGGGGTGAGCTTCTCGAGCACCACGAGCAGGGCGAGGCTCACCTCCTGCCGCTGCGCCACCCGCTCGGCGGGATCGTCGAAGGACACCACCGGCTCGGGGAGCCACTGACCGGGGTACGCCTCCCGGCGTACCCGGGCGGACTTGAGCACGTCCAGGCAGATCCGCCCGGTGATCGTGGTCAGCCACCCGCGCAGGTCCCGGATCTCCTCGGTGTCGCGGGACCGGTGGTAGCGCAGCCACGCCTCCTGCACGGCGTCCTCGGCCTCGGCGCGGCTGCCGAGCATGCGGTACGCGACCGACAGCAGGTGCGGGCGCTCGACCTCGAACTCGTCGGGAGACGGCATGGAGGAATTCTGCGCGACATTGCCCGGTCCCCGGTGTCACATGTGACACAGTGGTGAACACTATCGGGGTATTTGGCCTGATTTGTGGCGGCTGGATAGGCGTCCGGCGAAACGGGGGTAGGCGGTGGCGGACGACATGGCGACGCTCCTGGGCGGGCTGGCCGGGCTTGCCGGAGTCACCGGTGTGACGACCCTCGGGATCGCGGCGAGTCGGCGGCCGCGCCCGTACCTGCCGGCCGGGCACGCGCTCGCCGGCGAGGAGGCCACCGACCCGCTGCCCGACGTGCTGCGGCGCGGGCTGGCCGGCCTCACCGTCCCGGTCCGGCCGGGGCCGCACGGCGAGTTGTATCTGGGCCCGGGGGCACCGCGGCCCGGGCGTACGCTGCGCCGGCTGGTGCTCAACCCGCTGCTCGGGCGGGCGCAGGCGCGGGGCGGCCGGCTCTGCCGCGACCAGCGCGTGCCGTTCCGGCTCGTCGTCGAGTTCACCGGGCCGGTACGCGACGCCGACGCGCTGCTGCGGGCGTACCGGATGCTCGACCAGCAGTTGCGCGACCACGCGCCGCTGCTGAGCCGGTGCGTCGGCGGCGAGCTGCAGCCCGGGGCCGTCACCGTGTCCATCGCGGGCATCGTCGACGTCCGCGACCTGCTGTCCGCCCAGGGCGAGCGGTACGCCTTCGCCGACGGCTCCTTCGACGACATCGGCAACGCGGCCGCCCCGCCGGACCTGGTGCCGATGATCAGTGAACAGTGGAACCGGCGCTTCGGCTGGGACGGGTGCGAGCCCATCCCCGCGGAGGAGCGCCACCTGCTGCACGCGCTCGTCCGCTCCGCCCACGAGGACGGGCGCACGCTGCGGATCTCGGGGCTCCCGGCCGGTACGCGCCGCGCCCGTCAGGCGGTCTGGACGGAGCTCGGCGAGGCGGGCGTCGACGTCATCGCCGACACGGACCACGCCGGACTCGCCCGCCATCTGCGCCGCAACCCGGTGCGCCGGACCCTCCCGCCGCCCGTGGTGCGGCGCCCGTCCCCGAGCCCGCGGCGACCCGATGTGGCGCAGACGGTCTGAAAGATCCCTATTGGCCCGGCTCCAGGTTAACAGCGGGTAAACGCACCCTGAACTGCTGCTGAGCAGGGGTAGGCGGGCTCTGCCATCGGAGACGTGTTACTTAGCATTCCCCGGGAATCCGCCAGACCCGTCCACCGTCTCCACCCCGTCGAACGAGGTTCGCGCCGTGAAGTTCTCCTTCCGCCCCACCGAGGGCGCCTTCTACGAGCTGTTCAGCCGGGCTGCTCAGAACCTCGTCCGGGGCACGGAGTTGCTCAACGAACTCGCCCTGCCCGGCGTGGACGTGCAGTCGGTGAGCGATCGTTTGACCGACGTCGAGCACGACAGCGACCAGATCACCCACGATCTCTACAAGAAGATCAACTCCACCTTCATCACGCCGTTCGACCGCGAGGACATCTACTCGCTGGGCTCGCAGCTCGACGACGTCATGGACCACCTGGAGGCGGTCGGCAACCTGCTCTACCTGTACGGCCTGACCGAGCTCCCGTCGCTGCCCCGCGAGATGCACGAGCTGGTCAACGTCCTCGACCAGCAGGCGAAGATCACCGCCGACGCGATGCCGAAGCTGCGCTCGATGAAGGGTCTCGAGGAGTACTGGATCGAGATCAACAGGCTGGAGAACGACGGCGACCGGGCGTACCGGATGCTGCTCGTGCGCCTGTTCTCGGGCGAGTACGACGCGCTGACGGTGCTGAAGATGAAGGAGGTCGCGGACGAGCTCGAAGCCGCCTGCGACGCCTTCGAGCACGTGGCGAACACGGTCGAGACCATCACGGTCAAGGAGTCCTAGACCTTGTCCCCCGAGCTCATAGCGGTCCTCGCGGTGATCATCGCCGCGATGGCCTTCGACTACACCAACGGCTTCCACGACGCGGCGAACGCCATCGCCACCAGCGTCAGCACCCGCGCCCTCACGCCGCGCATCGCGCTGGCGATGGCCGCGGTCGGCAACTTCATCGGCGCGCACTTCGGCGCGGGGGTCGCCAAGACCGTCGGCGACGGCCTGGTGAAGCTGCCGACCGGCATCCCCAGCCTCGGCGTGGTCTTCGCCGGCGTCGTGGCGGCCATCTGCTGGAACCTGCTGACCTGGTACTTCGGCCTGCCGTCGTCCTCGTCGCACGCGCTCTTCGGCGGCCTGGTCGGCGCCACGTTCTTCGCCGCCGACGCCACCATCGAGTGGGGCACTATCGTCGAGAAGGTCCTCATCCCGATGGTGGCCTCGCCGTTCGTCGGCTTCCTGCTCGGCTTCATCGTCATGGTGGCGCTCATGTGGGCGTTCCGCCGCGGCCAGCCGGGCAAGCTCAACCGTGGTTTCCGGGTCGCCCAGACCATCTCGGCGGCGTTCATGTCGGTCGGGCACGGCATGCAGGACGCCGCCAAGACCATGGGCATCATCGTGCTGGCCCTCTACACCGGCGGATTCCAGAGCAGCGCCACGCACATCCCGTGGTGGGTCTTCTGGACCTCGGCGGCCGTCCTGGCGGCGGGCACGTACGCCGGCGGCTGGCGGATCATCCGTACCCTGGGCCGCAAGATCATCGACCTCGGCCCGGCGGAGGGCTTCGCGGCCGAGATGGTGGCCAGCTCGGTGCTGTTCTTCAACGCCCTCGTGCTGAAGGCCCCCATCTCCACCACCCACACGATCACCTCGGCGATCATGGGCGTGGGCGCCACCAAGCGCCTCTCGGCGGTCCGCTGGAACGTGGCCGGCAACATCGTCATCGCCTGGGTGACCACGTTTCCGGCGGCGGCGGGCATCGCCTGCATCGTCTACTTCTGCGTACGCCCGCTCTTCAACTGAGCTGCGTAGCGTTGCCGGCGCGCCGTCGCGCACGCCCGCTCTTCAACTGAGCTGCGCAGCGTCGCCGGCGCGCCGTCGCGCTCCGAGCGGGACAGCGCAGGCACGGCCGGGCATCGGCTGACCCGGGCGAACCCCGGGTCAGCCGTGGAAGTCCGACGCCAGCGACACGTTCTCGAACCGGCGAGCGGCCAGGTCGGCACGGGTGATCATGAAGTAGAGGGTGGCGAGATCGGTCTCGAAGTCGTCGCCGACCTCGTCCGGCCCCAGATAGAACTGGGCCAGCAGGACGTCGGTCTCCGGCGGCCCGACGGGAACGCCCAGCCCGCCGGTGTTCGACGTGCCGTACCCGCCGAGCAGAACGACCCGCTCGCCGCTGCGATCCTCATACCCGAGATCCCACACGATCTCCGAGTAGGCGTCCTCCTCGGCGGCCGGTGCCTGCTCGTAGGCGAGGCTGTCGGAGGGCTCCTCGGGCAGGCTCCAATCCGCCGCCGCGTACAGCGGGAAGCGCTCGTAGCCGCCGTCGGACGGTTCGGCCTCGGCGACCGCCGCGCCGGCCGGCACGTGGATCACGCGGCCGACCATGGTGACCGGGCCGGGCACCGCGAGGAACACGAGCGTGCCGTCGCGGGGCAGATCGAGGTCGACCCCTTCGCGGGGAAGCGCGGCCAGCTCGATCGAGGCCAGGTGGACGTGGCGCTCGGGCCACCCGGCCGAGGATGGCAGCGCCGGCCTGCCGCCGAAGTAACCGGCCACCGGCCCGCCGCCGTCCCTGTTGAGCGACAGGCAGGGGCGCGCGAGCCGCAGCCACCGCTCGATGGTGCCGTCCGGCATGCCCTTCTTGCGCGCCGCGGCGCGAAACGCTTCCAGCTCATTCACGCGCCGCAGTGTGGCAGAACGGCTCCACTATGGATCAGGCGCGCTCCCCGTAGGCGACGCCGATCTGGGAGCGGATGGTGTCGGTCAGCGCCATGATCTCCAGGGTGGCCCGGTGGGGCATGAGCGGGCTCTCCGTGAGGCCCTCGGCGAGGCAGCGCTGCACCTCGATCGCCTCGAACTGGTAGCCGGTGCCGTCGAACGGGACGTCGAAGGTTTCCGGGTCGGCGCCCGCGCGGGTCAGGGTGAAGGAGCGGGGGACGAAGAAGCCCGGCGGCAGGTCGATCCGGCCGCGGGTGCCGGTGATCGCGGCGGCGTTGCGGGACTGGCCCGAGATGCTGCAGGTCAGGGCCGCCACCGCGCCCGCCTCGTAGCCGAGCAGGATGCCGGTGGTCTCGTCGACGCCCTCCGGGGTCAGGTGGGCCCAGCCGTGCGTTGTGGCCGGGTCGCCCAGGATGAGGTGGGCCAGGTTGAGCGGGTAGACGCCCAGGTCGAGCAGGGCACCGCCGCCGAGGCGCGGGTCACGCAGCCGGTGCGTCGCCTCGAACGGGCCCTGGATGCCGAAGTCGGCGTGCACGGTGACGACGTCGCCGATCGCGCCCTCGGCGATCAGGGCCTGGATGCGGCGGACCGCCGGGTTGCAGCGCATCCACATGGCCTCCATGAGGAACAGGCCGCGCGTGCTCGCCTCGCTGATCAGCCGCGCCGAGGAGGGCCGGTCCAGGGTCATCGGCTTCTCGCACAGGACCGCCTTGCCGCCCTCGAGGCAGGCCATCGCGGCGGCGTGGTGGAACGCGTGCGGGGTCGCCACGTAGATCACGTCCACGTCGGGGTCCGCGGCGAGTTCCGCCCAGGAGCCGTGGGACCGGGCGAAGCCGTGGCGCTGCGCGAAGGCCGCGGCCGCCTCGGGGGTGCGCGAGCCCACCGCGGCCAGTTCGGCGCCGGGCACGAGCGGAAGATCGGATGCGAAGGTCGCGGCGATGCCGCCGGTCCCCAGGATGCCCCAGCGCGTGGTCGTCATGATCGCCACCGTATCCCCGGAAGGCCGCCGGCGGGAGGACGGGCGGCTGCCGGATCGCGGTGGGCCGCTCGGCGGGAGGACGGCTACCGGATCGCCGCGGGGCCGGTGGTGGGAGGATCGCGGGGTGAGCCGTGTGATGCCGTTGCCCCCCGCCCTCGTCCAGCCGGCCCGCGAGTTCCGCGGCAGCCCGGCTCCGGCCCGCGCCGCGGCCACCGTCGTGCTCCTCGACCCCGGAACCCTCGACGTGTACGTCCTGAGGCGTGCCACCACGATGGTCTTCGGCGGCATGCACGCGTTCCCCGGCGGCCGCGTCGACCCCGGCGACCGCCCCGAGACGATCCGGCCGGACTGGGCCGAGCGGCTCGGCGTGCCGGACGAGCAGGCCCGGGCGGTCGTCGGCGCGGCGGCGCGGGAGCTGTTCGAGGAGGCCGGCGTGCTGCTGGCCGGGCCGGTGGAGCAGCCGGACCGCACGGTCGGTGACGTCGGCGGCGAGGAGTGGGAGGCCGATCGCCGGGCCGTGGCCGCCCGCGAGCTCACCATGGCCGAGCTGCTGGGCCGGCGCGGGCTGCGGCTGCGCGACGACCTGCTGCTGCCGTGGTCGCGCTGGATCACGCCCGAGTTCGAGCCGAGACGCTTCGACACGTGGTTCTTCGTGGCCCTGCTCCCCGACGGGCAGACCGCACGGGACGTGTCCGGGGAGGCCGACGCGACCACCTGGATCAGCCCGGCGGCCGCCGACGGCCTGGCCATGCTGCCGCCGACGCGGGTGACACTGGACGAGCTGTGCCCGTACCGTCGCATCGAGGATCTCGTGGCAGCGAGCGGGCAGCGAGACGCCGCCGTGCCGATCCTCCCCGAGGTGGAGCTGACCGGCGACGGCGGCGCCGTCGTGCGGATTCCCTAGCCGAACCGACCGGTGATGTAGTCCTCGGTCTTCTTCTGGGCCGGGTTGCTGAAGATCTTCTGGGTGTCGTCGTACTCGATGAGCCGGCCGGGCTCGCCGGTCTTGTCGATCGAGAAGAAGCCGGTCTTGTCGCTGACCCGGGCGGCCTGCTGCATGTTGTGCGTGACGATGATGATCGTGAAGCGGTCCTTCAGCTTGAACATCAGGTCCTCGATCGCCAGCGTCGAGATCGGGTCGAGCGCCGAGCAGGGCTCGTCCATCAGCACGACCTGCGGCTCGACCGCGATCGTACGGGCGATGCAGAGCCGCTGCTGCTGGCCGCCGGAGAGGCCGGCGCCGGGCCGGTTGAGCCGGTCCTTGACCTCGTCCCACAGGTTCGCCGACCGCAGGGACTTCTCGGCGGCGTCATCCAGGAGCGACTTCTTCCGTACGCCGTTGAGCTTCAGGCCCGCGACCGCGTTCTCGTAGATCGACATCGTCGGGAACGGGTTGGGCCGCTGGAAGACCATGCCGATCATCCGGCGTACGGCGGTGACGTCGACGTCGGAGTCGTAGATGTTCTGGTCGTCGATGGTCAGCCGGCCCTCGATGCGGGCGCCGGGCAGCACCTCGTGCATGCGGTTGACGGACCGCAGGAACGTGGACTTGCCGCAGCCGGACGGGCCGATCAGGGCGGTGATCGTCTTCGGCTCGACGGTCATCGAGATGTTGTCGATCGCCTTGAACGAGCCGTAGTAGGACGAGACGTTGCTCGCCTCGATGCGCTTGGCCATGGGGGACACCTCTTACCTCAGGACAGCCGGTTGCGGCGGGCGAGCAGCTTTGCTGCGATGGTCAGGAGCAGGACCAGGGCGACCAGCGTCAGCGCTGCCGTCCAGGCGCGGTCCGGCGCGTACTTCGAGGCGTCGCCGGCCTGCTGGTAGACGAAGAGCGACAGCGACGACTGGTTGCCGGCGAACGGGTCCATGTTGATGGCCGCGGCGCCGCCCGCCACGAGCAGCACGGGCGCCGTCTCGCCGGCCGCGCGGGCCACGGCGAGCATGATGCCGGTGACGATGCCGGGCAGGGCGGTGGGCAGGACGACCTTCAGGATCGTCTTCCACTGCGGTACGCCCAGCGCGTACGCCCCCTCGCGCAGCGGGCCCGGCACGAGCCGCAGCATCTCCTCGGTGGACCGCACGATCGTCGGCAGCATCAGTACGGTCAGCGCCAGCGAGGCCGCGAAACCGGAGAAGCGCGGCGTGCCGTCGTTGAACCACGGGCTGACGATCAGCACCCAGAACGCCAGCACGAACAGGCCGGCCACGATGGACGGGATGCCGGTCATGACGTCGACGAAGAAGCGGACCGTGAGGGCGAACCGGCCGCGGCCGTACTCGACGAGGTAGATCGCGCCGAGGACGCCCAGCGGCACCGCCATCAGGGTGGCGAGGCCGACCTGCTCCAGCGTGCCGACGATGGCGTGGTACGCGCCGCCGTTCGGGTCCCGGGCGCCGATGTTGTTCATCGACGAGCCGAAGAAGTCGCCGTCGAGGCGGGCGGCGCCCTTGGAGACGAGCGTCCACACCACCGAGGCCAGCGGCAGGACCGCGAGCAGGCAGGCGGCGTAGATGAGCGAGCGCCAGGCCCGGTTGCGCGCCGAGCGCTTGCCCTCGATCCGGCTCGCCCCGAAGTAGAGGCCGGCCAGGTACAGGACGACGCCGAAGGCGATGACGAGCACCCAGTTGCCGAGGCCGAGGCCGTAGACGACCGCGGCCGAGAGCAGCAGCGCCAGGACGGCGATGCCGAGGTCGGCGACGACGGGCAGCTTGCGGGCCCGCAGGTGGTCCGGCGTCATCACGACGCCCGGGGATTCTCTCTCGAGCAGACTCATTCCGTGTCCACCTTTGGCATGTCCTCCTGGCCCTCCACTCGCAGGCTCGCTCCGGTGCAGTCGGTCATGCTGGTCCTGATGGGCATGTCCTCCTGGCCCTCCACTCGCAGGCTCGCTCCGGTGCAGTCGGTCATGCCGCACTGTCCCGGAACTCGCGGCGGCGGTAGATGATCGCCCGCGCGGCCATGTTGACCACCAGGGTGATGGCGAAAAGCACCAGGCCGGAGGCGATCAGCGCGCCGCGGCCGGTGGCGTTGGCCTCGCCGAACGTGTTGGCGATGTTCGCGGCGATCGAGTTGCCGCCGCTCTGGATGATGTTGAACGAGATCGTGAACGTGGTGCCCAGGGTGAGCGCCAGGGCGATGGTCTCGCCGAGCGCGCGGCCGAGGCCGAGCATGACCGCCGCGATGACGCCGGGCTTGCCGTACGGCAGCACCGCGGTGCGGATCATCTCCCACTTGGTGGCGCCGAGCGCGAGGGCGGCCTCCTCGTTCATGCCCGGGGTCTGCTGGAAGACCTCCCGGGACAGCGAGGTGACGATCGGCAGCACCATGATGGCCAGCACCAGGCTGCCCAGCAGGATCGAGCGGCCGAACGGACCGTCCCCGCCGAAGACCGGCAGCCAGCCGAAATACTTGTTCAGCCACACCGAGAAGTCCTGCACCGGCTGGGAGAAGACGTCGCGCCCCCAGAGGCCGAACACCACGCTCGGTACGGCCGCGAGCAGGTCGATGACGAAGCCGAGCGGGGTGGCCAGCCGCTTCGGCGCGTAGTGCGACAGGAAGAGCGCGATGGCCAGGGCGATCGGCACCGCGACGAGCAGCGCGATGACGGAGCTGAGCAGGGTGCCGAAGGCCAGCGCGGCGATGCCGAACCGGGGTTCCGCCTCGTTGGGGAACCAGGCCTTGTAGGTCAGGAAGTTCTCGGTGTTCGCGCTGAGCGCCGGCACCGCCTTGCTGACCAGGAAGATCGCGATGGCGACGATGATGACCAGCACCATCGCGCCGGCGGCCGTGCTGAGGCCCCGGAAGCCGGACTCCATGGAGAAGCGGGCCTTCGTGGGCAGCGCACCCCCGCCACCCAGCGGCGGCCGGTTGCCGAGGCGGTCATCGGGAGGGATCGGCGGTACGCCGGGGCCGGCGGACCCGGCGTGACGTGATGTCACACCCGGTCCGCCGGCGTTGGCGTTCGCCGAGCGGGAGGGGAAGTCACCCATTCGCTCGCTCGCTGTCGTCTAGGAGGGGGTTCCGGGGGTGATTCAGGCGATCTTCGCGACCGAGGCCTCGACCTTGCTGCGGACCGACTCCGGCAGCGGGGCGTAGCCGAGCTCGGCGAGCGCGGACTGGCCGCCGGTGCTCGCGGTGTAGCTCAGGAAGCCCTTGATCGCGGCGGCCTTCGGGCTGCCCTTGCTGCACGCGATCTCGTACGTGACCAGGACGATCGGGTACGCGCCCGCCTCCTTGGTGGCGTAGTCGATCTCGAGCTTCAGGTCGTCGCCGGTGCCGGCGATCTTCGCGCCCGCGATGGTCTTGCCGGCGCTCTCGCCGGTCAGCTCGGTGTACTCACCCGCGCCGTTCTTGATCTTCGCCTTCTTCAGGTCGCTGTTCTCGGCGAAGGAGAGCTCGACGTAGGAGATGGTGCCGGCGGTGCTCTTCACCAGGGAGGCGACGCCGTCCGACTTGTTGCCGCCGGTGCCGCCCGGTGCCTTCCACGCCTTGGCGTTGCCGAAGGTCCAGTCCGCCTCGGCGGTCTTGCTCAGGTACTTGGTGAAGTTGTCGGTGGTGCCCGACTCGTCCGAGCGGTGCACGGCCTGGATCGCGGTGGCCGGCAGCTTCGCGCCCTGGTTCTCGGCGGCGATGGCCGGGTCGTTCCACTTGGTGATCTTGCTGCTGAAGATCTTGGCGAGAGTGGACGCCGAGAGCTGGAGGTTGTCCACGCCGTCGACGTTGTAGACGACCGCGATCGGGCCGGTCACCATCGGCAGGTTGAGCGCCTGGCCGCCGGGGCACTTGGCGTCCGCCTGCGGCTGCTCGTCCGGCTTGAGGGCGGAGTCGGAGCCGACGAAGTCGGCGGTGCCCGCGATGAACGCCTGGATGCCGGCGCCGGAGCCGGTGCTCTCGTAGCCGATCTTCGCGTCGGCGCACTGACCCTGGTAGGTCTTGATCCACTCGTCCATCGCGTTCTTCTGCGCGGACGAACCCTGCGCCGTCAGCTGTCCACCGGCGCAGTTGCTCGAGGCCGCCGAGGCGCCCCCGGCCGCCGGGCTGTCGGTGTTGTCGGAACCGCACGCGGCCAGAGCGAGCGCGGTCGTCAAGGCAATGCCGGCAACGTAGTACCGCTGGAGCTTCACGGTTTTCCCTTCGCATGAAAGTGCATCTCCGGGCTCCCGTGTCCCGGCCGGCCGAGGTCTCATCGGCACACCCGGAAAGCTAAGAGGGCGAGGTGACCGGCTTCCCGGGGCTAAATGAACGAAGGGTGAACGGTTCGGCGCCGGTTCGTAGCCTTTGGCTGAGGAGGGGTTGTCCGTTACGTGAACCGCGGGGCTCCTGGCCGGAATGTCCAATCATTTCCGTTAACCTGGCGGGTTCCGCGTGGCGCGCGCCACTGGCCGCTCCGGCCGAAATGGCGGCGGTCGGATCGGGCGGTTCAGCGGTGGTGATGGGCTCGAGCGGTCAGGCCGTGGTGGGCTCGGGGCGGGCCGGGCTCGGGCGGGGCTCGGACTGGGCTCGGACTGGGCTCAGGCCGGGCGGTGGTACTGGACGTCGGTCGAATGGATCTCGAAGCCGAGGCGGCGGTAGAGGGCCACCGCGGCCGTGTTCGACTCGTCCACATAGAGCAGGGCGTGGCTCAGCCCCTGGGCCGCGAGGTGGCGCAGGCCGGCCACGCTCAGGGCGGCGCCGAGGCCTCTGCGGTGGCCGCCCGGGTCGACGCCGAGGACGTAGATCTCGCCGATCGCCGGGTCGGCGCCCTCGGCCGGGTGGATCTTGGTCCAGTGGAAGCCGAGGAGGTGGCCGTCGGCGGGGTCGACCGCGAGCAGGAAGCCGGCCGGGTCGAACCAGGGCTCGGCGAAGCGCAGGCGGAGGTCTTCCCTCGTCCAGCGGCCCTGCTCCGGGTGGTGTGCGAAGGCGCGGGAGTTGACCCCCAGCCACGCCTCGTCGTCGGCGCCGGGCTCGAAGGCGCGCACCCGGACGCCGTCCGGGAGGGGCACGTCGGGCAGGTCGGCGAGCGGGCGGCGCATCTGCCACAGCACGCGGGTACGGGCGAAGCCCAGCTTCTCGGCGAAGGCGCGGGCGGACGGCTCGTCGCCGTGCGCCCAGAACAGGCGTTCGCCGGGGCCGGTGGCGGCGATCAGCGCCGTGCCGTGGCCGCGGAGCCGATGCTTGGGGTGCACGACGAGCTCGCCCGCCGTGCCGGAGAGGTAGGCGTAGCCGGCCAGCTCGCCGGTGTCGGCGTACGAGAGCAGGTGCCGGTGCGTCGTGCCGCGGAGGCCGAGGAGACCGTCCTCCGACAGCGGGCTGACGCCGTCGGCCTCGTCCGCCGCGACGGCTAGCGCTTGCACGCCGGCCGCCTCGGCGGGGGTGAGCCAGTCCGTGGACCGGACGTCCGTCATGGAGGGCGGGCTCAGACCGGCAGCGAGACGGGCTCGTTGTCCGGCAGCTGGCGGCCGGTCGGCGGCACCACGAACTTGTAGCCGACCTGGCGCACGGTGCCGATCATCGATTCGTACTCGGAGCCGAGCTTGGCGCGCAGGCGGCGCACGTGCACGTCGACCGTGCGGGTGCCGCCGAAGTAGTCGTAGCCCCAGACCTCGCGCAGCAGCTGGTCACGGGTGAAGACCCGGCCGGGGTGCTGCGCCAGGAACTTGAGCAGCTCGAACTCCTTGTAGGTGAGGTCGAGCGGCCGGCCCTTGAGCTTGGCGGCGTACGTGTCGGGGTCGATGTTGAGCTCGCCGGCCCGGATCGAGCCGCCGGCGCCCGCGGTGGCGTTGGTCAGGCGTCCCACGGCCAGCCGCAGTCGGGCCTCGACCTCGGCCGGTCCGGCGCTGGCCAGGATGACGTCGTCGACACCCCAGTCGGCGTTCAGGGCGATCAGGCCGGCCTCGGTGACGACGGCCATCAGCGGCACGCCGATGCCGGTCGCGTGCAGCATCCGGCAGGTGGCCCGGGCCTCGGAGAGCTCCGAGCGGGCGTCGACGAGCACGGCGTCGGGGCTCGGCCCGGACACCAGCGTGCGCACGTCGCGAGGCGCGGTACGCACGGAGTGGGGCAGGAGGTCCAGAGCAGGAAGCACAGCGGAGGTTTCACCCGCGCGCGCTGTCACCAACAGGAGGATTTCCACACTCACCTCGATCCTCGCGGCAGAGCCGCTTCGGGTGACCCGGTCTGCGCGGCTCAGGGCTCGCGCAACCGGAGGGTCTCGTCCCGGCGTCACCGACGGGTGGGCTGGGGATACCTTAACCGATCCAGCTCCCGGATCACCCTGTCCGTCACGCCGAGAGATGTGATGAACGCCCCCGAGGTGACCGAACGGCCGATCCGTAACCGGCCGTTCACCCGAACAACGCTCACGCAGCGCCGCCGCGCGACCGCGGGGAGCCCTGCGCCGCCGCGTGACCGCGGGGAGCGCGATGAGGACGAAAGCGGCTTGGTCTGGCACCATCGCAGGCGTGTTCCCCTCCACCCCGCGCGACAGCGAAGCCTGGGACGACGACGTCTCCCGGGAGATCGCGCGCTCCGCGCCGGGCCGATCGTCGTCCGGCTTCTACGCGGGGGCCCCGAAGAAGGATCCGAGCATCGGGCGCCGGGAGGAGCACGACGACGAGGAGGAGTTCGAGGAAGAGGTCCCGGTCGCGCCCGTGCGGCGGGAGCTGTCGCTGGCCATCGCCGGCTTCGCGGCCCTGCTGGGCGTGGGCCTGATCCTCGGCGCGCAGACCGCCGGCCCGGACGCGCGGCTGCCGTACGCGATCGTGATCTTCGGGGTGCAGCTCCTCTACGTGCTGGCCTTCACCATGGCGATCCGGCCTCCGGCCTCCGGGATCGTCGCGGGCGTCTCGGTGGTGGCCGGCCTGCTGGCGGACCGGGTGGCGGTGACCACGGAGCCGGCGGGCATCCTGCCGCTGGTGTACGTGACCGCGGGCGCGTTCGCGGCGGCCGTGATCGGGCAGGCCGTCCGGGGGGCCGCCTCCCGCACCCAGTTGCGCGACGCGCTGGGCGGCACCTTCCTGATCGTGCTGGGCGTGGTGTCGTTCCCGCTGCTGATCGTGCTGACCCGCCGGCCCGTCGGGACCCAGGCGGTGCTGGTCTGCCTGATCGCGGTGGCGCTGTCGCTGCTGATCGCGCACCTCACCGACGCGGTCTGGCCCAAGCCGCGGATCGCCGCGCAGGTGCCGCGGGGCGCGACCGGCGTCGTGCTCGGCGCGATGCTGGGCACGCTCGCCGCCGCCGTGCTGGGCAGCGTGATGGTGCTGCCGTTCACCCCGGCCAAGGGCGCGCTGCTCGGCTTCGTGGTGGCGGGCATCGCCGCGCTGGTCGACCTGGCGGTGAACTACTCCGAGGCGGGCCGCAACATGGCCGGCGACGCGCCGACGTTCTGGGTGGCGCGGCACATGCAGGGGCCGCTGGGCGCGTTCGCGTTCACGCTGCCGGCGACGTACGCGATGACGGTCTTCGTCCTGTCCTGACCGCCCGTCCCGCGGCGAGGTGTCCGGCGCGGCGGCATTGGGCATATACGTTTCCGCAACGCCGAGGGTCGAACGAGGAGGACCGGTGTCCGAGGTGTACGGGTCGGCACGTCCCCGCAGGCGCTGGGGCCGGCGTCTGCTGGTCACCTTCCTGGTCCTGCTGATCATCGTGGCCGTGGTGCTGGCCGTGGCGGACCGGTTCGCGGCGTCGTACGCGGAACGCGAGATCTCGGACCGGGTCGCCCAGCAGGTCGCCGACCAGAAGGCGACGGCCGAGCAGCCGGACGTGACGGTCGAGGGCATCCCGTTCCTGACCCAGGTGGCCGCCGGCAAGTACCGGGAGATCAAGATCGTGGTCCGGAACTTCTCCGGCCCGGTGGAGAAGAACCAGACCATCAAGATGCCGGAGCTCGACATCCGGGCGAAGGACGTGACCGCACCGCTGGACACGCTGCGCACCGGCAACGGCGACATCGTGGCCGGCTCGGTGACCGGCGCCGGCACGATCGACTACGCGAACCTGGCGGACCTGATCCCCCAGCAGGGCCTGAAGCTCAGCGAGCGGGACGGCAAGCTGATCGCCGAGGCGCCGATCAAGGCGCTGAACCAGACCTGGGACGTCTCCGGCGCGGCGACGATCGAGGTCAAGGGCGGCGTGGTGCGCGTACGTTTCGCCGAGGTCACCGCCGACGGCCTCCCGAACGTTCCCGTCGTCAATGCCCTCGTCGACAGCTACGTGCGGAACCTGGCGCTGGATCTGAAGGTACCGGCGCTGCCCCTGGGACTGCAGGTCACGAAGGTGGAGGCCCGTCCCGAGGGGCTCGTGGTGACCACGGCGGCCCGCAACGTGCCGCTCAACTCCGGCGGCCTGTGACGGCTGACTCGTTCCCGGATGCTGGTCGGTGGTGTTCCGGGCTGTGGAACCGCTGGTAGGGTCCATTCCCATGAGCCTGTTGCTCACCAAGAGGCGCGCGGTCGACCTGTGCCGCGTGGCCGCCTGCCTGTGTCGCCCTGTCTCCTGACGGGGCCATCCGGCTTTTCCTTCGCCCGGCAGTGGCGCCGTACGCAAACCGTGATCCGTTCCACCGGGTCCGCGCGCGTGCGACCTCTTTTCCTCATCATCCGCGCGCGCTGACTCACCCCATCTCTCACCTGACAAGGGAGTATCTCGATGAGTCGCGACACCGCACTCGTCTCTGCCGACTGGGCCGAGAAGAACCTGGACACCCCGGGACTGGTCTTCGTCGAGGTCGACGAGGACACCACCGCCTACGACGGCGGTCACATCCCCGGCGCCATCAAGCTCGACTGGAAGAAGGACCTGCAGGACCCGGTGCGCCGGGACTTCGTGAACCAGGAGCAGTTCTCCGCGCTGCTGTCCGAGCGGGGCATCAGCAACGACGACACCGTGATCCTGTACGGCGGCAACAACAACTGGTTCGCCGCGTACGCCTACTGGTACTTCAAGCTGTACGGCCACCGCGACGTGAAGCTGATCGACGGCGGCCGCAAGAAGTGGGAGCTCGACGCCCGCCCGTACTCGAAGGACGTGCCGCAGCGCGCCGCCACCGAGTACCAGGCGTCGGCGCCGGACCTGTCCATCCGGGCGTTCCGCGACGAGGTCGTCCAGGCCATCGGCGTGAAGAACCTGGTCGACGTGCGCAGCCCCGACGAGTTCGCCGGCCGCCTGCTCGCCCCGGCGCACCTGCCGCAGGAGCAGTCCCAGCGCGGCGGCCACATCCCCACGGCGATCAGCGTGCCGTGGAGCAAGGCCGCGAACGAGGACGGCACGTTCAAGTCGGACGAGGAGCTCGCCAAGATCTACGGCGAGGCCGGCCTCGACGGCAGCCGGGACACGATCGCGTACTGCCGCATCGGCGAGCGCTCCTCGCACACGTGGTTCGTGCTCAAGGAGCTGCTCGGCCAGGAGAACGTGAAGAACTACGACGGTTCGTGGACCGAGTACGGCTCGCTCATCGGCGTGCCGATCGCGCTCGGCGACGAGCCCGGAAAGGCGTGACCGCCATGACCGCCTCCTCCAACATCGCGGACGGCTGCGCCGCGCCCGACCAGTCGGCTCCCATCCCGGCCAGCGTCGATCTCGAGAAGGAAACCGTCATCACGGGCATCGTGACCAACGCCGACGGCGAGGCGGTGGGCGGCGCGTACGTCCGCCTCCTCGACGGCACCGGCGAGTTCACCGCGGAGGTGGTGACGTCCCCCGAGGGCGTCTTCCGCTTCTTCGCCGCCCCGGGCTCGTGGACCCTGCGCGCCCTCTCCCGCCACGGCAACGGTGACCTCACCGTGGACGCCACCCGCGGGGTGAACGAGGTCGGCCTCAGCGTCGCCGCCTGACCCACGCTCTGTCGCACGAGGGCGGGATCCCGTACGGGGTCCCGCCCTCGCTGCGTGCGAGCATGGCTGCCGTGAACTCGCCCGGTTACCCCGCCCCCGCGCCGCCGCCCGCCCCGGAGCGGCGGAAGCCGCGGTGGGTTCTCGTCGCCGTGGTGGCGGCCTGGGCGCTGGTGCTCGCCGCCGTGGCGGTCTGGTCGGTGCGCCACGATCCGCCGACCGTGCCGGAGCAGCGGGACATCGCCGACGCCCTGCCCGTGCTGCGGGAGGCCGCCGGGGCGGTCGTCCTGGCGGCGGACGGGCCGGACCGGGTCATCGAGATCGGCGCGCCGGCCTTCGACCGGGAGTGTGGCCTCACGCCGGTGCGGGGTGGTGTCGAGGCGACCCAGGAGGTGACCGTCCGGGTCCGGGCCGATCAGGCGCCCGCGGTGCTCGACTCGATCGCGCGCGGGCTGCCGAAGGCGTACGCGCCGGCGATCCGGCACAACGCCGGCAACACCCGGCACGCGTTGCGCGCGGACGCCGGTGACTTCGTCGGGGTGGACGCCACCGTCTCCGACGACTCGACCTCGTTCGCGCTGCGGGTGTCGACCGGTTGCCGGCCGTTCGCCTCCGGCCTGGACCTGGATCCGGCGCCCCGGCCGGCGGGCGAGCCGCCTGCCGCGTTCTCGGCGGCGTTGCGGGCGATCGGCGCGCAGGCGGCACCCACCGTCGTGGAGGTGGCATGCCCGAACGGCCGGACCGCGGCGACGGTGACGGCGGCCGATCTGAAGGCTCCGGCGGATCTGGGGCGTTCGCTGCGGGACGTGGTGGCCGGCGCGCTGGTCGTGCAGGCCGAGCCGCACGCGTGGGCGTACCGGGCCGGCGAGGTTTCCGTGGTGGTCGGTGACGGCGGCGGCAGCGCGCGCCTGAGCGCCACGACATCCTGCCGATAGATTGACGGATGCCGATACCTGGCCGACGATGAGCGCACGCCGTGGCGTACTCCGGAGGCTGCCGTGGATCGTCGTACCTTTCTGGCCGTGCCCGCCGTCGCGGCCGTCGCCAACCTGCTGACCGCCACCTCGGCCGCCGCCGCCGCGCCGGGCTACGTGGTGAACCGCGCGCCGCTGCGCCCCGACGCGTTCCTGCGGCTGGCGCCCGGCCGCACCCGGGCCGCGGGCTGGCTCGCCACCCAGCTGCGGTACCAGCTCGGCGGGATCAACGGCCGGATGACCGAGATCTCGCACTTCCTCCGCTACGACGCCACCGGCTGGACCAATCCCGAGCTCGGCGGCTGGGAGGAGGTGCCGTACTGGTTGAAGGGCTTCAGCAGCCTCGGCTACACCACCGGCGACGCCCGGGTGATCGCCGAGACGAAGCGCTGGATCGACGGGGTGCTCGCGACCCAGGCGTCCGACGGCTTCTTCGGCCCGCGGTCGCTGCGCACGAGCCTCGGCAACGGCCCCGACTTCTGGCCGCACATGCCGATGCTGCACGCCGTCCGCACCTACCAGGAGTACACCGGCGACAGCCGGATCGTGCCGTTCCTGACGCGCTTCTTCCGCTTCGTCGCCGCGCAGAGCACCAGCGTCTTCGCGCAGAGCTGGGGCAGTTTCCGGTGGGCGGACACGCTCGAGGTGGTGTTCTGGACCTACAACCGTACGGGCGAGGCGTTCCTGCTCGACCTCGCGCGCAAGATCCATGCGAACTCCGCGAACTACGTGAACAACCTGCCGAGCCCGCACAACGTCAACCTCGCGCAGGGCTTCCGGGAACCCGCGGTCTACTCGGTCCTGTCCGGCGACGCCGCGCACCGGCAGGCCAGCTATCAGGACTACGACACGATCATGAACGCGTACGGGCAGTTCCCGGGCGGCGGGTTCGCCGGCGACGAGAACGCCCGCCCCGGCTTCGGCGACCCCCGCCAGGGCTTCGAGACGTGCGGGATCGTCGAGTTCATGGCGAGCCACGAGATGCTCGGCCGGATCACCGGCGACCCGGTCTGGGCGGATCGCGTCGAGGACCTCGCGTTCAACTCGCTGCCCGCCGCGCTGGACCAGCGGCACACCGGCATCCACTACATCACCAGCGCGAACAGCATCGCGCTGCTGGACCGCGCCGGCGGCCAGGGGCAGTTCCAGAACGGGTTCCCGATGCAGGCGTACATGCTGGGCATCGACAACTATCGGTGCTGCCCGCACAACTACGGGATGGGGTGGCCGTACTACGTCGAGGAGATGTGGGCCGCGACCCCCGACGCGGGCCTGGTCGCCAACCTGCACGGTCCGTCGCGGGTCACCGCCGAGGTCGCCGACGGTACGGCCGTCAGCATCGTCGCCGACACGGCGTACCCGTTCTCGGACACGATCACGTACACGCTGACCGCGCCGAAGTCGCTGAGCTTCCCGCTGTACCTGCGCATACCCGGGTGGTGCGCGGCGCCGACGGTGGCGGTGAACGGGAGTGCGGTGGCGGTCACCGGCGGTCCCGCGTACGCGAGGATCAGCCGGACCTGGGCGAACGGCGACCGGATCGTCCTGCGGCTGCCCATGCAGGCGCGGACCCGGTCCTGGCCGGCGAACCACAACGCGGTCTCGGTGCACCTCGGGCCGCTGACCTTCGCCCTCGCCATCACCGAGAACTGGTCCCGCAGCGGCGGCACCGACGCGTGGCCCACCCAGGAGGTGCGTCCCGGCTCCGCGTGGAACTACGGCCTGGACGGCGCGACCAGCTTCGCCGTGACGACCGGGCTGGGCAACGCCGACGATCCGTTCACGCCGGCCGGGGCGCCGGTCCGGATCACCACCCCGGCCCGGCGCATCCCGGCGTGGACGGCCGACTCCGACCAGATCGTCACCCCGCTGCAGGACAGCCCGACCCCGTCGAGCGAGCCGGTCGAGACCGTGACGCTGATCCCGATGGGCGCCGCCCGGCTGCGGATCACCGCCTTCCCCCGGATCGGCGCGGGCCGCCCGTGGGTGGCGCCCGGCCCGGCCTTCCGCATCCAGAACCAGAACAGCGGCAAGGTGCTCGGCGTCGACGGGATGTCGCAGGCGGACAGCGCCCGGGTCGTGCAGTTCGCGGACAACGGCACCGCGGATCACCTGTGGCAGCTGGTCGACAACGGCGACGGCTACGTCCGCGTCCGCTGCGTGAACTCCGGCAAGGTCCTGGGCGTGGCCGGCATGTCCACCGCCGACTCCGCCCAGGTCGTCCAGTACGCCGACAACGGCACCGCCGACCACCTGTGGGAGGTCCTCGACAACGGCACCGGCTACGCCCGGCTCCGGAACCGCAACTCCGGCAAGGTGCTCGGCGTGGCCGGCATGTCCACCGCCGACTCCGCGGCCGTGGTGCAGTACGCCGACAACGGCACGGCCGACCACAACTGGCGCCTGATCCCCGACGGCGTCGTCCGGCTCCAGGCCGCACACACCGGCAAGGTGCTGGCCATCCAGGACATGTCGGCGGCGAACGGCGCCCAGCTGACCCAGTGGCCCCCCACCGGTACGCCCGATCACCGCTGGCGGTTCGCGGACGCGGGCGGCGGCCACTTCCGGATCGTCAGCGACCTCACCGGCAAGTGCGTCGACGTGAGCGGCGCCTCGACGGCCGACGGCGCCCGCGTCGACCAGTGGGACTACCTCGGCGGCACGAACCAGCAGTGGCGGCTGGCCTGGGCCGGCACCGGCCTGTTCAAGGTGATCGCGCGGCACAGCGGCAAGCTGCTCGAGGTCTCCGGTCAGTCCACCGCCGACGGCGCGGCCGTCACCCAGTGGGCCGACCTCGGCCTCGCCAACCAGCGCTGGCGGATCATCACCTAATAGACCAGCGCCTGGGCGCCCTCGGACGTGATCTCCTCGACGAACACCGCGGCACCGGCGATCCGGATCCTCGGCAGCACGTCCTCCGGGCCGATCTCCCGGCGCGCCGCGCACTGCGTGCAGAGCGTCACCGTGCCCGCCTCGAGCAGCAGCTCCAGCAGGTCGGGCAGGGGCGCGGCGTGCGGCAGCTCGAACTCCGCCGCGCGGCCGGGCAGCGCGAACCAGGCCGACTCGCCGGTGAGCCAGAACGACACCGGCACGCCGGCCGACGCCGCGGTGCTCGCCACCGTGAAGGCCTGCGAGCAGCGCTCGGGGGCGTCCGCGCCGGCGGTGGTCTTGACGACGAGAAGGCGGGCCATGCGGGTCAGCATAGGATGACTCCGTCATGGTTACGGAGATCGGGTACGTGAGCCTGCTGGTCGCCGGCCTCGGCGGGCTGGCCGGCGGTTTGGGCTATCTGGCGATGCGCATTGCAAGGGGACGCTGGTGAGCAGTGAGACGGAGAACCCGCTGGGCCCGCCGCCCTGGCTGAACGCCCCGCCGGTCGAGGACTACCCCTACGAGGACACCCACGACCTGCGGCAGGGGCCGGACCTGCACCCCTCGCTGCTGGGGCTGCTGCCGTTCATCGGCCTGTGGCGGGGGCGCGGGCAGGGCGGATTCCCGGAGCCGGAGGACTTCAACTTCGCGCAGGAGATCCGGATCAGCCACGACGGCCGGCCGTTCCTGGCGTACGAGTCGCGCATCTGGGTGCTCGACGACGACTCGAAGCCGCTCGGCATGGCCGATCGGGAGGTGGGCTTCTGGCGTCCCGTGCTCAACGCGGACGGCCGCCCCACCGACGAGATGGAGGCGACGCTGACCACCCAGCACGGCGTCATCGAGCTGTACGAGGGCGAGGCCACCGGCACCCGCCTGGAGATGGCGACCGCCGGCGTCGGGCACACCGGTTCCGGCCTCGCGGTCACCGGCGGGCACCGGCTCTTCGGCATCGTCGACGGCGCCCTGCTGTACGCCCACGAGATGTCCGCGAACGGCGAGAAGCTCAAGCCCCACCTGTCGGCCCGGCTCCTGCGCGTCGGCGGCTGAAGCAGGCGGCTCAAGCCGCATCCACCGGCCCGGCTTGCGCGCGGCCGTCGCCGTCCTCGCCGGCCTTGGGTTGCGGGCCGGCGGGTGGGCGGCTGAAGCCGAGCAGGTCGAGCAGGCGCGGCGTCCACGGGGACGCCGCGCGGGGCACCCCGTCGAGGGTCCGCGCCTCCGCCAGCCCGCGCAGGGAGCTGGCCAGCCAGATCGCCTCGACCGCGGGCAGCTCCGCCGCGCCGAGCATCCGTTCCTCGGCGCGCAGGCCCACCTCGCCGGCCCGGTCGAGCAGGTGCGCGGCCGTCGTGCCGGGCAGGATGCCGGTCGCGTCCGGCGGCACGGTGCAGAGCGTGCCGCCGTCGAGCCACACCAGGCTGGCCGTCGGCGCCTCCAGGGCGTGGCCGTCGCCGAGCCACAGCAGGTCGTCCGCGCCGCGGGCGACCGCCCAGCGCTTCGCCGCCAGGTTCTCCGCGTAGGACAGCGTCTTCGCCGCCGCCAGCGACCACGGCACCCGGGCGGCCCCGCCCAGGTCGTACGTGATCAGCCGGATCCCGTCCCGGCGCTCCCGGCGGATCTCCTCCGGCACCGGCGACACCGTGGCGAACGAGGTCGACGGGGTGACCACCAGCCGCAGCGCGCCGTCGGAGTGGGTGAGCCCGTCCGCCAGCCCGGCGACCTGCGGCGGCACGTCGAGGCCCAGCGCCGCGGCCGACCGTTGCAGGCGGGCCAGATGGGCCTCGAGCAGCCAGGGGCCGGTGGGGCGCAGGTGCACGGTCTCGAAGGCGCCCTCGCCGTAGAGCAGGCCGCGGTCCAGCGGGGTCAGCTCGCCTGAGCCCGGAATCACCATGATGGGGGCGGTCACGACGCGGAGGGTATCGCCGCGCGAACTATGCTCGTAACGTGTCCGCCACATCCCTCGCCGAGATGCTCCGGGAGCGCGGCCTGCGACTGACCCCGCAGCGCCAGCTGATCCTGGAGGCGGTCCACGAGCTCGGCCACGCCACGCCGGAGCAGATCCACCAGACGGTGCGCGAGCGTGCCGCCGGGGTCAACATCACCACCGTCTACCGCACCCTCGAGCTGCTCGAGGATCTCAGCCTGGTCAGCCACACCCACCTCTCGCACGGTTCGCCGACCTACCACCGCGCCGGCGAGGACCAGCACGTGCACCTCGTCTGCCGGACCTGCGGCTCGATCGACGAGGTCGACCCGGCGATCATGCAGCCGGTCACCGACCGGCTGCGCGACGACCGCGACTTCCGGGTCGACGTCGGCCACGTGTCGCTCTTCGGCGTCTGCGGCGACTGCAAGGAGCCCTCATGACCACGGTCCTGATCGAGGATCTCGAGCCGGGATCGGCCGACGCCGGCGTGCCGGCACACTACGGCGACCCGATGCGCGAGCAGCGCACCCTGGAGACCTCCGCGGGCCTCGTCGACCGGTCGCACCGCGACGTCATCGCCGTCCCGGGCGACGAGCGGGCGAGCTGGCTGCACACCCTGACCACCCAGCACCTCAGCGACCTGCGCGCGGGCCAGGGCACCGAGCTGCTCGTGCTCTCCCCGCACGGGCACGTCGAGCAGCACGCCCTGGTCGCCGAGGACGGCACCACGGCCTGGCTCGACACCGAGCCGGGCGCGGGGGAGGGCCTGCTCAAATATCTCGAGATGATGCGGTTCTTCACCCGCGTCGAGCCGCGCGACGCCACCGCCGAGATCGCCGTGTTCTCGCTGGTCGGTCCGGAGGCGCCCGCGGTCACCGCCCGCCTGCTCGACCTCGACCTGGCGGAGCCCCGGGTGTACGACGTGCCGGGGCCGAAGTTCGCCGCCGGTTCGGTGCCGCCCGCGCCCACCGCGCTCTACGACGTGCGCCGGTTCGAGGGCGGCCTGGCCCGGCGGGTGCCGCTCGGCGTGGATCTGCTCGTGCCCCGGGGCAACCTCGACGCGGTGCTCGCGCGGCTGGCCGACGTACCCAGGGCGGGGTTGTGGGCCTATGAGGCCGTGCGGGTCGCGCATCGGATCCCGCGGCTCGGCTGGGAGACCGACCACCGGACCATCCCGGCCGAGGCGGCGCTGGTCGGCCCGGCCGTGCACCTCGACAAGGGCTGCTACCGGGGGCAGGAGACCGTCGCGCGGGTGCACCACCTGGGCCGTCCCCCGCGCCGGCTGGTGCTGCTGCACCTCGACGGGGTGGCGACCGACCAGCCGCCGGCCAAGGGCACTGCGGTCACGCTGGACGGGCGGGAGGTCGGCTTCGTCGGCACCGCGGTCCGGCACCACGAGCTGGGCATGATCGCGCTCGCCGTGCTCAAGCGCAACGTGCCGGACGACGCGCGGCTCACCGTCGCCGAGTCGGCCGCCGCCATCGACGCGGGCTGATCCGCCCCGGGGCCGCGCCGGCTTCGCCGCCTCCTGAACGATTCCTCATGGCAGGATCACGGCATGACCGGGACCCTGATCACCGTCGCGCCCACCGGCGCGGAGAGCAGCAAGGCCGCCGTGCCGGCGCTGCCCGTGACGATCGACGAACTCGTGGCCACCGCCAAGGAGTGCGAGGCGCTCGGCGCCGCGATCATCCACGTCCACATCCGCGACGACGCGGCCGAGCCGACCCTCGACCCGGGGCGGCTGCGCGACACCGTGGCAGCGCTGCGCCAGTCGACCGACCTGATCATCCAGCTGTCCTCGGGCGGGGCGGTGACGGACCCGGAGGCGGCCCGGCTCGCCGTGCTCGACGCCGGGCCGGAGATGGCGTCCTGCACGATGGGTACGGTCAACTTCGGCGACGCGGTGTTCCTCAACCGCTGGGATTTCATCGTCGACCTGCACACCCGGATGGCGGAGCGCGGGATCGTCCCCGAGTACGAGATCTTCGACCTGGGTCAGCTCACCACGCTTCAGCGGCTGCTGGACAGGCACGGGTTGCCGTACGGCGGCCACGTCCACGTCGACCTGGTGATGGGCGTGCCGGGTGGGATGCCGGGCACCGCCGAGGCGCTCGTCGCGTGCCACCGGGCGATCCGCGACCTGCCCGAGGGCACCACCTTCTCGGCGACCGGCATCGGGCGTACCACCCTGCCGGTCATGCTCGCGTCGCTGTCCGCGGGCGGGCACCTGCGGGTCGGCATGGAGGACACGGTCACGTACGCGAAGGGCCGTCCCGTCGAGTCGAACATGCAGCTGGTGGCCCGCGCGGTCGGGTTCGCCCAGCTCGCCCAGCGGCCGCCGCTGACCACCACCGAGGCGCGCGAGCTGCTCGGCGTGCCGGCCCGATGATCCTCGCGGAGGTCGTGCGCTCGGGCTTCGTGGAGTGCGTCCATCACGGCTCGGTGGTGGTGCTGGACGCGTCCGGGGCCGTGTTGGCATCGGCCGGGGATGTGACCGGCCCGTTCTTCCCCCGCTCGTCGAACAAGCCGTTGCAGGCGGTCGGCATGCTGCGCGCCGGGCTGCGGGTGGCCGAGCCGGCGGATCTCGCCCAGATCAGCAGCAGCCACTTCGGCGAGCCGTTCCACATCGAGCGGGTCCGGTCGATCCTGCGGTCCGCCGGCCTCGGCGAGGAGCGGCTGCTCTGCCCGGTGGCCCTCCCGCTGTCGGAGACCGCCCGTGACGCCGTCGTACGCGCCGGCGGCGGCCCCGAACGCGTCTACATGAACTGTTCCGGCAAGCACGCCGGGATGCTGGCCACCTGTGCCGCGAACGGCTGGCCGCTGGACGACTACCGCGACGTCAAGCACCCGCTGCAGGTCGCGGTCGCCGAGGCGGTGTCCGAGCTGGTCGGTGAGCCGATCGCCGCGACCGGGGTGGACGGCTGCGGCGCGCCCGTCCTCGCGTTCTCGCTGACCGCCCTGGCCCGCGGCTTCCAGCGGCTCGTCTCGGCCCCGCCGGGCAGCCACGAGGCGCGGGTCGCCGACGCCGTCCGCGCCGACCCCGAGCTGGTGGCCGGCACCGGGCAGGACGACACGCTGTTGATGCGCGGCGTGCCGGGACTGCTGGCCAAGGGCGGCGCGGAGGGGGTCGTCGCGGTGGCCGTGCCGGAGGTGGGCGCGGTGGCGATCAAGGTGGCCGACGGCGCGATGCGGGCCCGGATGCCGGTGCTGGTGTCGGCCCTGCGCCGGCTCGGTATCGACGCCCCGGTGCTGGACGAGCTGGCCACCGTGCCCCTCCTCGGCGGCGGCGTACGGGTCGGCGAGGTCCGTACGGCCTGGTGACGGGGTTCACGCTAACTCCTGCTAGCGTTTGCTTGCAGGAGTTAGCACGCCGGGCTACCGTCGAGTCATGGCCACCGGCAAGGATCTACCTCAGGACATCGGTACGTTCATCCGTGACCTGCGGCAGACCGCCAAGATCTCGCTCCGGCAGCTCGCCGACCGGGCGGGCGTGAGCAACCCGTACCTGAGCCAGATCGAGCGGGGCCTGCGCAAGCCCAGCGCCGAGGTGCTCCAGCAGATCGCCAGCGCGCTGCGGGTGTCGACGCCCGCGATGTATCTGCGTGCCGGCCTGCTCGACGGCGAGGGCCAGCAGGGCGTGCTGGCCGCCATCGCAGTGGATCCCGACCTGACCATCGCCCAGAAGCAGTCGCTGTCGCAGATCTACGAGACGTTCCGCAACGAGAACGCGCGGCACGCCTCCGACGCCGGCACGCCCCCGGCAGCCGGCGGCGCCGAGGATTCCCCGGCCTCCGTCGTCCCGGACGAGGACGACGCGCTCCGGGCCGCCATGCACGACGTCGCCGTCGTCGAGAGCGGCGCGGCGCCTCCGCCCGGCACCCAGTCCACCCCAGCCCCGCCCCAGCCCGAGGAGAAATGACATGACCGAGCAGACCAAGACCCGCATCCCGGCCCCGCTCTACGCCGCCGCCGGCGCCGGCGACCTCGCCTGGCAGGAGCTGCGCAAGCTGCCCGCCGTGGTGAGCGAGCTCAGCGACCGCGCCGCCGCCTCGCTGAAGACCGCCAACGAGACGGCCGGCACCACCGCCACGTCGCTGCGTGACAAGGCCAGCACCACCGACTTCGACAAGCTCCGCGAGACCGCCACCACGGGCGCCCGCGCGTTCGCCCAGGTCGCGCAGGAGCGCGCGGTCGCCGTCTACACCGCGCTGGTCGCCCGCGGCGAGCGGGTCGTCGGCACCGGCGTCGTCGAGGCCGCCGAGGTCGTCAACGCCGACATGGTCACCACCGAAGAGCCGAAGGCCGTCGAGGCCGCCGCCGCGGCGACCCCGACCCCGAAGCCGCGCAAGCGCGCCGCCCGCCCGGCCGCCGAGTGACGACGCGATAATCCACGCTGTGCCGCAGGCCCCGGTGAACGCCGGGGCCTGCGGCATAGACTGGTCGTCATGGCCTACAGCGCGACCCCCATCTTCTACGACGACGTCGCCACCCTGATCTCGATCGTCGTCTCGATCGTGTCGCTGGTCGTGCAGGCCGTCGCCCTGATCCACTGCGTCACCCAGCGCGGTGACGGCTTCCAGGCGATCGGCACCCTGCCCAAGGGGGCGTGGCTGGCCATCCTCGCCGTCTGCATCATCCTCACGCTGCTCGGCGTGGGCGGCGGCGCCACCGGCCTGTTCGGGCTGATCGGCATCGCGGCCGCCCTGATCTACCTGCTCGACGTCCGGCCCGGCCTGCGCGACCTGTCGGACGGCAAGGGCTTCTGGTGAGGTTCCGCCGTCCGCTACCCCCGGACGGCGGCCCGCGTACCTCGCGACCCGGCCCCAGCGCGCCCCGGACCGGCCGGCCCACCCTGCCGTCCGCGCCCACCGAGCTGATCGGCACGCCGCACGGCGTACGCCTCGAGCAGCTCGTCACCGGCGTCGGCGACCCGGTCACGGTCTTCGCGCACGGGCTGGCCGGCGACCTCGCCGGCACCCGGCCGCTGGGCAGCGCGGTGGCCGGCCGCAGGGTGTTCTTCCACTTCCGGGGCCACGGCCGCTCCGACGCCCCGCCCGGGCCCTGGAGCTTCGCCGACCTCGCCCTCGACCTGCGCGCCGTCGCCGACCACGCCGGGGCGACCCGGGCGCTTGGGGTCAGCATGGGGGCCGCGGCCCTGTGCCGGCTGCTCGCCGACGATCCCGCCCGCTTCGACCGGGTGGTGTGCTACCTGCCGGCGCCGCTGGACGGCGTACGGCCCCGGGCGGCGGAGGCGCGCCTGGACCGGCTGCTCGCCGCCGTCGAGTCGGGGGAGGCGGCGGCCGTGGCGGAGGCGGTGGAGCCCGAGCTGCCCCCGTCGGTGCGCAACACTCCGGCCGGCTGGAGCTTCCTGCGGCAGCGGGTCGAGCAGCTGCTGCGCGACGGGCTCGCGCCCGAGCTGGCGACGTTGTGGCGGGCGCCCGCCGTCGCGGAGGTGGAGGCGCTGCGGGCGTACCGGGGAAGGGCGCTGGTGATCGGCTGCCAGGGTGACGACCTGCACCCGGTGGCCTGGGCGGAGCGCCTGGCCGGGCTGCTGCCCGGCGCGCTGCTGCACGTCTACGACCGGCCGGCGGTGCTCTGGACCCGGCGCGGCGAGCTGCGCGAGCGGATCTCCTCGTTCCTCAACGAGAAATAGCCCGGACCGCGAGGGTCCGGGCTATTTCGTCACGCTTCGTCAGCTGGTGAGCTTCTGCACCCGGTACTTCAGGCCGCTGTCGTTACCGGCCTTGTCCACCGCGACGTAGTCGACCTCGAGGTAGTAGTTCTTCGAGAGGCCGGCCACGTTGACCTTCCAGACGCCGCTGGAGCTCACGCCGACCCACTTGAGCGCGGCCGACGGGATGTTCGTGCTGCCCGGGGTGTACTTGACCCACTTGGACGTGGAGAAGTTGTAGTAGTAGTCCGTCGAACCGGTCCACTTCCAGAGCTGCACGCCGACCGCGTCCATGCCGATCTGCGCGTCCGAGGCGGTGCCCTGGATCGTCTTCCACGAGGAGGCCTTCGACGGGCTGCTCGGCACCTTCAGCGAGGCGGTCGGCGCGTAGGTGTCGGCCTTCAGCGTGTACGTGCCGGCCGACTTCTCGACCTTGCCCTGCGGGCTCTCCAGCGTGACCTTCGCGGTGAAGGTGCCGAAGCCGTAGTAGTGCTTGACCGACGTGTTCGCCTTGTTGACCAGGCTGGTCTCGCCGTCGCCCCACGCCACCCAGACCCGGGTGGTGTTGCTCGGGATGGTGCCCAGCTGGAGGTTGGCCTCGTGACCGCCGTCCGGCCAGGTCCAGTTCCAGGTCGGGTTGAACTTGAAGGTGCCCGACGAGACCGTGACGGTGGCGTTGGTCACGGTGACTGGCTCCGCGCCGTCGTCGGCGATCTTCACGGTGACGGGGAAGGATCCGGCACTCGCGTACGTGTGCTTCACCGACGTGGTTGTGGACTCGAGGCTGGTCGTGCCGCCGTCACCCCAGGCGACCGTGATGGTCGGGACGGTGTCCGGAGTGTCGTCCTGGAACGCCGTCTGGGTCAGCGTGACCTGCTGACCTGGCGAGAGGGCCGTCGTGTCGAGGCTGTAGCTGCCCGTGCTCGCGGCGAGGGCCGGCGAGGCGAACAGGCCGGCGCCGGCCACCGTGCCGGCGCCGAGAACGAGGGTCAGCATCGCGGCGAGACCGCGCGGTCGTCCGGTGTACATCTCTCTCCCCGTGGAAATGGCCGCAGTGAATGCGAGCCGGTGGACAGTACCGGGTTCCGCGGCGGCTGATCAAGCGGGAAGACATGGATCCGTCGATGAATTCGCGATGTGCCGTAACCTTTTGCGCGCTCGACCGGTGTTCAGGGCGTGCGGCTCTCCCCCAAATCAATCTTTTTCGGCATCGTCCTCGCCGGCCTGCCGTTCGCCGTCGCCGCGGGGTGGGCGCTCGGCACGCCCGGCACCACCCCGCCCGCGGTGAGCGCCCCCGCCGGCGCGGGCGGCTTCGGCACCGCCCCGGTGGCGACCCCGGCGACGTCGGCGTCCGGCTCGGCCACGGGCTGGACGCCGCGTGCCCCGAAGCCGGTGTCCGTGGTGGAGTCCGTGCCGCCGAGCCGGCCCGCGGGGGTCGCGCCGAGTTCCGGCGTACCGTCCGCGTCGGGCAGCGGATCGCCGGAGCCGACCCTGACGATGCCGCCGGTGCCGACCCCCACGTCGATCTTCGACCCGCCGACCAGCCCCGCGCCGGTGGGCACCTCGGACGGCCCGGCTCCGGCGTCCTCCGGGCTCGCCGGTGGCGGCCTTTTCCGGAGGTCCTAAGCTCGCGGACCGTGGGAGACTCTCAGCTGCGATCCGCCGCCGACCGGGGCGCGACCGCCACCGCCGGCGCCGCGCGTGACTTCTTCGCCGGGGCCGGCCTGCTCGCCCGGGGCCTCGGCCTCGTGCTGCGCAGCCCCCGCCTGCTGGGGCTCGGCCTGCTGCCCGCGCTCCTCGCCGGCCTGCTGTACGCCGCAGCGGTGATCACCCTCATCGCCTTCGTCGACGACCTCGCCGCCGCCGTGACCTGGTTCGCCGACGACTGGTCCGCGTTCTGGCGCGGGCTCGTCCGGGTGGTGGCCGGCGCCGCGTTGCTCGGCCTGGGCGGGCTGCTGTCCGTGCTGACCTTCACCGCGGTGACGCTGCTGATCGGCGACCCGTTCTACGAGAAGATCTCCGGGCTGGTGGAGCACCGGTACGGCGGCGTACCCGACGAGGTGGAGGTGCCGCTGCTCGCCTCGCTCGGCCGCAGCCTGCGGGACTCGCTGCGGCTGATCGGCCTGTCCGTCCTGCTCGGCCTCCCGCTCTTCGTGGCGGGCTTCATCCCGGTGGTCGGCCAGACGGTGGTGCCGGTGCTCGGCGGCGCGGTCGCCGGTTGGCTGCTCGCGGTGGAACTCACCGGCGTGCCCTTCCAGCGGCGGGACAAGCGGCTCCGGGACCGCCGGGCGGCGCTGCGGGCCCGGCGGCCGCTCGCGCTCGGCTTCGGGGTGGCGGTGTTCGCGTGCTTCCTGATCCCGCTGGGCGCCGTGCTGCTCATGCCGGCCGCGGTCGCCGGCGGCACGCTGCTGTCGCGCAAGGTGCTCGGGTTGCCCACGGAGGTCGTCACCACGCCGTCGCTGTAGGCGGCGCCGGCGGCCTCAGGCGGAGGCGCGGACGACCAGCTCGGTCGGCAGGACCACCGCGGCCGGCACGTCGGCGCGGTCGTCGACCAGCCCGAGCATCTGGCGGGCCATGGTCCGGCCCATGTCCACGATCGGCTGGCGGACGGTGGTCAGCGGCGGGTCGCTGAGCCGGCTGATCTCGAAGTCGTCGAAGCCGATCACCGCCACGTCCCCGGGGATGCGCCGGCCGGCGTCCTTGAGCGCCTGGAGCGCGCCGTGGGCCATCATGTCCGACGCGACGAAGACCGCGTCCAGCCCCGGGTCGTCGGCGAGCAGGCGGTGCATGGCCTGGATGCCGGACTCCCGGGTGAAGTCGCCGACCGCCACGTGCTCGGTCAGGCCGGCCTCCTGCAACGCCGTCCGGTAGCCGGTCAGCCGGTCGATGCCGGCGATCATGTCCTGCGGGCCGGCGATCGTGGCGATCCGGCGGCGGCCGATGCCGAGCAGGTGGCGTACGGCCGCCACGACCCCGCCGATGTGGTCCACGTCCACGTACGGCACCGGCAGCTCGGCGGGGGTCATCGGCCGGCCGCTGCACACCACCGGGATGCCGAGCCGGGCCAGCGCGCCGGGCAGCGGGTCGGCGCCGTGCATGGAGGCGAACATGACGCCGTCGACGTGGCCGGCCATCGCGTACCGCTCGACCCGGTCGTGGCTGGCCGCGGAGCCCGCCATCATGAGCACGAGCTGCTTGTCGGCGGCCTCGAGCTCGACGCTGACGCCGCGGATGACGGCCGGGAAGAACATGTCGTCGGAGAAGACCCGGCTGGCCGTCTCCGGCAGGATCAGCGCTATCGACTCGGTGCGCTGGGTGACCAGGCTCCGGGCCGCCTGGTTGGGGACGTACCCCAGCTCCTCGACGGCCTGGTTGACCGCGTCGCGGATGCCGACCGCCACCGTCGTCGAACCGTTCACGACGCGGGAGACGGTCGCCCGTGAGACACCGGCCCGTCTGGCCACCGCCTCGAGTGTCGGCCGCTCCCGCGTCACCATCAGCTCACTCCCCGATCCGGCCCTGGTCGCTCAGACCGTTGCGCCGGATCACCTCCCGATACCACTTCGCGCTGTCCTTCGGGACCCGCTGCTGCGTGGTGTAGTCCACGTGCACGATCCCGAAGCGCATCTTGTAGCCCTCGGCCCATTCGAAATTGTCCATCAACGACCATGCGAAGTATCCCCGAAGGTCAACGCCGTGGGAAATGGCGTCCAGGCAGGCCCGCAGGTGGCCGTCGAGGTATTCGATGCGGTTGGTGTCGTGGACCTCGCCGGAGTCGCCGGACGGGCCGTCGGGGTACGCCGCGCCGTTCTCGGTGATCATCATCGGCACGCCGTAGTCCTGGTGGAGGCGGTCGAGCAGCCGGGTGAGCGCCGCCGGCTCGATCTGCCAGCCGATGTCGGTGATCGGCCCGACCGGGGGCCGGAAGGCGATGCCCTCGGTGCCCGGGTTCTCCGGGGAGGCGGGGTGGCCGGGCTTCGCCGACACGTACGACGGCGTGTAGAAGTTGACGCCCAGCACGTCGATCGGCGCGTTGATGATCTTCTCGTCGCCGTCCTGGATGTGGCTCAGGTCGGTGAAGCGCGCCATGTGCTCGCGCATGTCGTCGGGGTACGCCCCGCGCAGCAGCGGGTCGAGGAAGATCCGGTTGTGCAGCCCGTCCACGATCCGGGCGGCGTCGACGTCGGCCGGGTTCTGCGGGTCGAGCGGCGAGACGGCGGCCGGGTTCAGCGTGATGCTGACGTTCTGCGCGCCGGCCGAGCGCAGCGCCCGCGCCGCCAGGCCGTGCCCCAGGAGGAGGTGGTGCACGGACTTGAAGACCGCCGCCGGGTCCTGGATGCCGGGCGCGTGCCGGCCGCTGCCGTAGCCGAGGTACGCGGAGCACCAGGGCTCGTTCAGCGTGGTCCAGGTGCGGACCCGGTCGCCGAGGCGCGCGTGCACGATGGCCGCGTACTCGGCGAAGGCCTCGGCGGTCTCCCGCACGGTCCAGCCGCCCCGGTCCTCCAGCGTCTGCGGCAGGTCCCAGTGGTAAAGCGTCACGACCGGGTCGATGCCCTTGCCGATCAGCTCGTCGGTCAGCCGGTCGTAGAAGTCCAGGCCGCGGGTGTTGACCGGGCCGGTGCCGTCGGGCTGCACGCGCGGCCAGGCGATCGAGTACCGGTACGAGCCCAGCCCGAGGTCCGCCATCAGCGCCACGTCCTCGACGTAGCGGTGGTAGTGGTCGCAGGCCACGTCGCCGGTGTGGCCGCGGTACACCCGTCCCGGCGTACGGGAGAAGGTGTCCCAGATGGACGGGCCCCGGCCGTCCTCGTTCGCCGCGCCCTCGATCTGGTACGACGCCGTCGCCGCTCCCCAGATGAACCCTTCCGGGAATTGGACTCCCGAAGCCAGGGGTTCGCCGCTCGATTCCACCTCGACGGTTGCCGTCATGCCGTCACCGCTCCCTGCGTATTGCCGCCGCCTGCCGGGCCGCGCCGACCGGCGTGATCAGCGGCGGAGATGTCGAGGACAGCCGTGGCCGTCCGCACTTAACCGGTACAGCGTAAAGCCATTCACAGTTACGGGAGCTATCCGAAAGTTGCGGAACCGCGCCCGGATGGTGAGACGGTCAACCGGCGCGCAGCGCGCTGATCAAGCGGAGGTCACCGGTCGTGGTCAGAATATCCGGTTTTACCCGCCCCATCAGCATGAGCAGAAGATCGCTCGCCGTTCCCGTGGCCTCGGCGCGCGGGTGGTGGTCGTGGGTGTCGAGGATCGTGCCGGTGTCCAGCAGTGCCAGGCCGGCGCCCCGCAACCGGACGAACCACTCATAACTCGCATCGGTGGCGACCAGGTGCACGACGCCGTGCAGATCGGTCGGGCCCTTGCGGCGGCCGGCGGGCAGCCAGGTGTCCAGCACCTCGTTGACGCCGTCGGCGGCGAGCTTGGTCTCGATCGGCATCGCGCGCCCGGCGGCGGCCTCGGCGTCCCACCGGTGCACGGAGACCTCGTGGGCGAGCCGGCGCTGCCAGAACCCGGCCTTCTTCGCCTGCGCCGGCCAGGTCCAGGCGGGCAGGTCCGGGTCGAGCGCGTCCAGCGTCTCGATCGTGCCGGTCAGCTCGCGCCGGAGGCCGTCGAGCGCCTCCGGCCACGCCGGGCGTGGCTCGGGCACCACGCGGGCGGCGGGCTTGTCGGCCACGCCGCGCGGGGCGAGCTCGCGCACCCACCGCAGCACCGAGGTGAGGTGCTCGGTGAGGTCGGCGACCGTCCAGCCCGGGCATGCGGGCACGACGGCATCGGGTCCGGACTCGGCGACCGCGTCCTGCAGCGCCGGTCCGTCGGCGCGCAGTGCTGCCAGCCAGAAGTCCTTCGTCGCGTTGAGCCTGTTCATCAGCTTCTCCCGCTCGAGGAGGACCGCCTGTGCATCCCCCGTCGCCCGTCGGCCTAGGGTGAACCAGTGCCTGACGTTAGTGCTGATCCACCCGCCACCGCACCTGCAGCGCATGCCAGTTCGCTGGGGGCGTACACGACGCTACGCCTCGGCGGCCCGGCTGACACGCTCACCCCGGTGTCCGAAACGGACGAAGCGGTCGCAATGATGCGGTCCGCCGCCCGCAAGGGGTACCGGGTGCTGGTCCTGTCCGGCGGCAGCAACGTCGTCATCGGCGATGCGGGATTTCCGGGGCCGGTGCTGCTCATGCGCACCCGTGGGGTCACCGAGGTGGAGCGCGACCACCGCGGCGTCCTGCTGCGGGTCGCGGCGGGCGAGCCGTGGGACGAGTTCGTCGCCCGGACGCTCGCCGGCGGGCTCTCCGGCCTCGAGGCGCTGTCCGGCATCCCGGGCTCGGTCGGTGCCACGCCGATCCAGAACGTCGGCGCGTACGGCCAGGAGGTCGCCCAGACGATCGAGGCGGTGCACGTCTACGACCGGGTGGACGATGAGGTGAAGGTGCTGTCGCTGCCGGAGTGCGGGTTCGCGTACAGGTCCAGCATCTTCAAGCACAACGACCGGTGGCTGGTCCTGGAGGTCGACTTCCGGCTCGCCGTCTCCGCCGCCTCGGCGCCGATCCGGTACGCCGAACTGGCTCGCCACCTCGGCGTCGAGGCCGGCGAGCGGGTGGCCGCCGAGCGGGTCCGCGACACCGTGCTAAAGCTGCGGGCCGGCAAGGGCATGGTGCTCGACCCGGACGACCCCGACACCCGCTCGGTGGGCTCCTTCTTCACCAACCCGGTGCTCTCCGCGCAGGAGTGGGCCACGGTGCAGGACCGGCTGGCCGACGCGGGCGAGCCGCCGAGCTGGCCGGCGCCGAACGGCACGGTCAAGGTGCCGGCCGCCTGGCTGATCGAGAAGGCGGGCTTCACCAAGGGGTACGCCGGCCGCGACGGCGTCGCCATCTCGGCCAAGCACACCCTGGCGCTGACCCACCGCGGCGGCGGGACGACGGCCGCGCTGCTCGACCTCGCCCGGGAGATCCGCGACGGGGTACGCGACCGGTTCGGAGTCGTCCTGCACCCCGAACCGGTACTCGTGAACTGCTCGCTGTAGCGGTCGCGGCTCAGCGCCAGCCGAACACCTGGGTCCAGTACAGGGTGCCGTTCGCGGCGCGCTGCACGCCGGCCCCGAAGGACCGGGCCTCGCAGTTGAGGATGTTCTCGCGGTGGGACGGGCTGGCCATCCAGGCCTCGACCGCCTCGGCGGCGCTGGAGTAGCCCCACGCGATGTTCTCGGCGGCCACCTCGTGGTACCCCACGGCCCGCGACCGGGACTCGAAGGTCGAGCCGCGCCAGCCGATGTGCCCGAAGTCGCCGGTCGCGGCCATGTAGTGGCTCTGGCGTACGGACGCGACCATGAGCTCCTGCTCGACCTCGAGCGGTGCGCATCCGGCCCGTGCCCGCTCCGCGTTGGTCCGGTCGATCACGTCCACCATCAGGTCCGACGCGGTGGTCGGGCCGGCGGTGGTGGCGGCCGACGCCGGCGTGGCGGTCAGCGCGAGCAGTGCGGCCGGGGTGGCCGCGGCGAGGGCGATACGTCGTACGAGTTCGAACACGGTTCTTGCCTCCCGGTCCACGGCCGGGCTCCTGTTCGCCCGGCAATCGCAATGGGACCCGGCATCTCGGCGTTACGTCTTATCTTTGGGCGTTTCCGACGGTAGAGCGCGGTTCTGTGTCAGTCTGGGGGGATGCTCGACGGGAGCCGGATCTCCGCTCCCGCCCCCACGCCCGGGTCGTACGTCAGCTCCACCGAGCCGCCGTGCCGGGTGGCGATCGCCTCCGCCAGGAGCATCCACAGCGCCGTGCTGCGGCGCCGGTACGGCGGATCCGGGTCGGCGAGCATGCCGGCCATCAGGTGCTCGTCGGTGAGCCGCTCGGACTGCCGCGCCACGACGGTGATCCGCCAGCCGTCCGCGTCCGCCTCGGCGTCGACCGTGGCGGAACGGTCCTCGGCGCCGCTCGCGACGGTGCCGATGACGGCGTAGAAGAGGTCGCGCAGCAGCGGGCCGTCGGCGGAGAGCGGCGGCCCGTCACCCGCGCGTACGGCCGCCGCGGTGTACGGCTCCCGGCTCGCCAGCAACTCGGCGACCTCGTGGATGAGCGGCCCCGGGTGCACGGTCGCGGGCCAGAGCTCGAGGTCGCCGGTCTGCAGCCGGCTGACCACCATCAGGTCCTCCACGAGCGCCAGCATCCGCTCGGTGTTGCGCCGCACGGCGGCCAGCGCCACCGAGCGTTCGGCCGGGGCCAGGTCGTCGGTGTCCAGGCTCTCGGTGAACGACGCGATGGTGGTGAGCGGCGTGCGCAGCTCGTGGGAGATCACGGCCAGGAAGCGAGCCTGGAGCGCGAAGACGTTCGTGGGGGTTCGCACGCTGAACTATAACTTTCCGTATACGGACGGATACGTCACGCTATCGTGGTTTTTGACATTTCATCTTCGCCGTCCGCGATCGCGGGGGGCAGGGGCAAGACGCTGATCCGAACCGGTGCGTGCCGCGCCGGCCGGGCAGTCGCGTCCGGTGGCGCGCGGGGGGCGGAGGCGGAGGGCATGGTGACGAGCTCATGAGCAGGCTGCTCGTGGTCGAGGACGACCCGGACATCGCGCTGGCCCTGCGGCTGCTCTTCAGCCGCGCCGGCTACGAGGTGGCGCACGCCGGGGACGGGCGTACCGGGCTGAAGGAGGCGTACGCCGAGCACCCCGACCTGGTGGTGCTGGACGTCGGCCTGCCGGAGATGGACGGCTGGCAGGTCCTCGAACGGCTGCGGGACGTGTCGGACGTGCCGGTGCTGGTCCTCACCGCGCACGGCCAGGAGGCCGAGAAGGTACGCGGCCTCCGCGGCGGCGCGGACGACTACCTGACCAAGCCGTTCGCCAACAACGAGCTGCTGGCCCGGGTGGAGGCCCTGCTGCGCCGCTCCTCCAGCGGCCAGAACAGCTGGGCCAGCCAGATCTACGACGACGGGTTGGTGCACCTCGACCCGACGAAGCGCCGGGTCTACGTCAAGGGGGACGAGAAGCGCCTGACCCCCACCGAATTCCGGCTGCTCAACGCCCTGGTCCGGCACGCCGGCGCGGTGCTGAGCCCCAACCAGTTGCTGACCCAGGCGTGGGACGACCCCACCGGCATCGGTCAGGAGCGCGTCAAGTTCGCCGTGCTGCGCTTGCGCCGCAAGCTCGGCTGGTCGGATCCCGACGAATCCCCGATCGAGTCCGTACGCGGATTCGGTTACCGCTACCGGCGGCCGGGCGGTGACAACTGAGCCGCAACCGGTAGCGCTTCGGGTGTCCTCAGATGAGGACCCGGTGGGTCGATGAGGGACTTGGGAAACGAGCAGGAGGTAAGGGCGTTGGAAGACCTTGGCGAGATCGTCGGCGAATTCCTGATGGAGAGCCACGAGAACCTGGATCAGATCGACCGGGACCTCGTGGCGCTGGAGCAGGACCCGTCGTCGCGTGACCTGATCTCCCGCATCTTCCGGGCGATCCACACGATCAAGGGCACGAGCGGCTTCCTGGCCTTCACCCGGCTGGAGACGCTGGCCCACGCCGGCGAGTCGCTGCTGTCGCGGCTGCGCGACGGCGTCCAGCCGGTGACGCCCACCACGATCACCACGCTGCTGGCGACCATCGACGGCGTCCGCTCCCTGCTCGAGTCCATCGAGCAGAAGGGCAACGAGGGCGAGGTCGACGTCGAGAGCATCATCACGGCCGTACACGCCCAGATGAACGCTCCCGGCGACGTCACCGCCGGCCCGGCCGCCGCAGCCGCTCCGGCTGCTCCGGCCGCCGCGCCCGCGCCCGCTGCTGCCGCCGCCCCGCCGCCGGCCGAGAAGCCCGAGCCGCTCGCGGAGATGCCGGCCCGCCCGGCCCCGGAGCCGGTCGAGGGCCAGCGCCGCCCGCTCGGCGAGATCCTGGTGGAGACCGGCGCGGCCGAGCCCGCGGACGTCGGCTCGGCGCTGCAATCGCAGCTCGAGGGCGACGAGCGCAAGCTGGGCACGATCCTGCTCGAGGAGGGCAAGACCCAGCCGTCCGCGGTCAGCGACGCCCTCCAGGCGCAGACCCCGAAGCGCAGCGTCGCCGACAGCGCCATCCGGGTCGACGTCGACCTGCTCGACAGCCTCATGAACATGGTCGGCGAGCTGGTCCTGGCTCGTAACCAGCTGGTCCGTGGCGTGATGGACATCGGCGACTCCGGCCTGGTCCGCAGCGCCCAGCGGCTCGGCATGATCACCTCGGAGCTGCAAGAGGGCATCATGAAGACCCGCATGCAGCCGATCGAGCACATCTGGTCGAAGCTGCCCCGGGTCATCCGGGACCTCTCCAACTCGCTCGGCAAGAAGGTCGAGCTGGTCATGGAGGGCAAGGAGACCGAGCTCGACCGCAGCCTCCTGGAGGCGGTCAAGGACCCGCTGACCCACCTGGTCCGCAACGCCGTCGACCACGGCATCGAGGAGCCCGAGCGGCGCTCGGCGGCCGGCAAGAACCCCGAGGGGACGCTGACGCTGCGGGCGTACCACGAGGGTGGGCACGTCGCGGTCGAGGTCGCCGACGACGGCGCCGGCATGGACGTCAGCCGCATCGCGCAGAAGGCCGTGGAGAAGGGGCTGCTCCGCGCCGAGCAGGTCCCGAACATGGACAAGCGCGAGATCATGGCGATGGTCTTCCAGCCCGGCTTCTCCACCGCGACGAAGGTCACCAACGTCTCCGGCCGCGGCGTCGGCATGGACGTGGTCAAGACCAACATCGAGCGGATCGGCGGCGCGGTCAGCGTCGACTCGACGCTGGGCCAGGGTACGGTCTGGCGCCTCACCATCCCGCTGACGCTGGCGATCATCCAGGCGCTGACCGTGGACTGCGGCGACCAGCGCTACGTGGTGCCGCAGGTGGCGGTGCTGGAGCTGGTCTTCATCGACGGCCAGTCCACCAAGATCGAGTACGCCTCGGGCGCCCCGGTCTACCGGCTGCGCGGCAAGCTGCTCCCGCTGGTCCGCCTCGACCGCACGCTCGGCCTCGAGCCCGGCGGCGACCAGGGCGTCTACATCATGGTGCTGCAGGCCGACGGCCGCCGCTTCGGCCTGGTCGTGGACCGCGTCCTGAACACCGAAGAGGTCGTGGTCAAGGCGCTGAACAGCAGATTCAAGGACATCGGCCTGTACGCCGGAGCCACCATCCTGGGCGACGGCAAGGTCGGCCTGATCCTCGACGTCTCCTCGCTGGCGCGCCGCTCGCACCTCGCGGTCGACTCGGAGCGGGAGAACCTGGTCGGCACCTCGCGGGCCACCGGCGGCGCCGGCACCGGCGAACGACTGCTGATCACGGCGGTCGGCGAGCGCCGGGTCGCGATCCCGCTCGACACCGTCACGCGGCTCGAGGAGTTCCCGCGGGACCGCATCGAGCACGCCGGCTCCCGCGAGGTCGTGCAGTACCGGGGGCAGATCCTGCCGCTCGTGCGGCTGTCGCACCTGCTGGGGGCGTACAGCGAGACGGAGGAGGGCGACACCGTCTCGGTGGTCGTCTACAGCGAGGGAGGCCGCAGCGTGGCGCTGGTCGTGGACCGGATCGTCGACATCGCCGAGAACTCGACCACCGCCCGCCGCGACGCGGAGGAGGACGGCCTGGTCGGTACGGCCGTCATCCAGCAGCGCGTGACCGAGCTGCTCGACGTCCGCCGCGCGATCCTCGCCGCCGACCCGAACTTCTACGCCGAGATGTCCGACGAGATGCTGGTGGAGGCCTGACATGGCGAGCCGCCAGTTCGCCACCTTCGAGGTGGCAGACCAGCTCTTCGGGGTCGAGGTCCACACGGTCCAGGAAGTGCTGTCGTACAACGAGTACACGCCGGTGCCGCTCGCGCCGCCGGCCGTGGGTGGCCTGTTCAACCTGCGCGGTCAGGTGATCGCGGCGGTCGACCTGCGGGTCCAGCTGGGCCTGGCCCGGCAGGCGCTGCAGGGCCCCGTCATGAACGTGATCCTGCGTGGCGACGGTGAGCCGGTCAGCCTGCTCGTCGACCGCATCGGCGAGGTCGTGGACCTGGACGACGACGCGTTCGAGCCGCCGCCGGACACGCTCAGCGGCCCTACCCGTGAGCTGGTGGTCGGCACGTTCAAGCTGGACGGCCGGCTGATGCTGGCGCTCGACGTGAACCAGGCCGTCGACACGTACCGAGCCACCACCTGATGTACAGCCTGGTCAGCGCCCCCGTTCTCGGCTTCGACCTGACCCGCCTCGGGGGCGGGTCGGCCACCGCCGAGGTGCTGTTGCGCGCCCTGCGCCTCAGCGTCGGGGACCTGCCGGTCCTGGCCGAGCGGCTGCCGGACGAAGGGGTCCGGGGGCCGCTCTGGGTGGAGGTGGAGAGCGCCGCGCGCAAGATGCCGTCGCTCAAGGGCATGAAGGCCGACGACCCGGCGAGCTCGCTGGCGCTGGTCGAGCGGGCGCCGATCGGGTCGGTCGACGCCCTGCTCACCTGCCTGCGCTACGACGTGATGGCGTGGACCTGGGTGGGCAAGGGCCGCGACGCCACGCAGGACCCGACGGCCGCCGCGGCGACCGCCCTGCTCTGCGACGCCGCGGTCGCCAGCTACCTGCGCGAGGTGCTGGACGACACGACCCGCCGGATGCTCGGGGCCGGCTGGGTGGCCGCGCTGCGCAAGCTGCCGGCCGGCAAGCCGATCGACCTCGGACCGCACCACTACGCGGTCTCGGCCCTGCTCGACCGGCTGCGCTCGATCACCCCGAACGATCTGGCCCGGCTGGCGCAGTCGGCGGAGGACGCCCGCAAGAACGCCGGCGGCTGGTCCCCGGCGGTGCACTCGGCCTCGTGGGCGGCGTACCTGTCGGACCGGGTCCGCACGGCGGCGGCGGCCCAGATGCTGCTCGTGCAGGCGATCGACACGGCCGCCATCCCACTGGCGGAACGCGCCGGCGGCGTCTGGAACATGCTCAGCGGTGCGGTCCAGGCGCTCGTCGTCCGGGACCTGCTGGACACCGCGACCGCGCACCGGCTGCTCACGCCGGTCGTCGCGGCGCTCGGACCGGCGTGGCTCGGATGAGGGACGGAGGACAACGATGATCAGAGTGCTCGTCGTCGACGACTCCGTGGTGGTCCGCCGGCTCATCGTGGACTCGCTGACCGGGGCGCCGGGCATCGAGGTGGTCGGCACGGCCGCCAACGGCCTGCTGGCCCAGGCGAAGATCGACAGCCTGAAGCCCGACGCCATCACCATGGACATCGAGATGCCGCAGATGGACGGCATCGCGGCGGTCCGGGAGCTGCGCAAGCGGCACAAGCACCTGCCGGTGATCATGTTCAGCACGCTCTCCGCGGCCGGCGCGAGCGCCACGCTGGAGGCGCTGGCCGCGGGTGCCACGGACTATGTGACCAAGCCGAGCAACGTGGGTTCCATCGGCGAGTCCATCGCGGCGGTGCGGGAGCAGCTCGTACCGAAGATCCACGCGCTGGCCGGCCGCCGGCCTCCCGGCGCACCGCGCCCGGGTCTCGGCCCCACGAAGCGCCCGGGCCTGGCACCGCCGGTTACCGGGCGTCCGGCCGCGCCGGGCCGTCCCGGCGCGCTCACCGGCCGGCCCGCCGGCAAGCTGCCCGCCGCTCCGGCGCGACCGCTGCGGCGCATGCCGCACGGCCGGGTCGACATCCTGGCGATCGGGTCGTCGACGGGCGGGCCGGACGCGCTGACCAAGGTGCTCCAGGCGTTGCCGTCGGACCTGCCGGTGCCGGTCGTGGTGACCCAGCACATGCCGCCGGTCTTCACCCGGATGTTCGCCGAGCGTCTCGACCGCAGCACGCCGCTGCGGGTGGTCGAGGCGGGCGACGGCATGGAGCTCACCCCGGGGACCGTCTACATCGCTCCCGGCGACAAGCACCTCGTGCTGCAACGCCGCAACACCGCGACGCTGACCCAGCTCAGCGGCGCGCCGCCGGAGAACTCCTGCCGTCCGGCGGTCGACGTGATGTTCCGCTCGGTCGCGTCGCTCTACGGGGCGGCGGCGTTCGCGGCGGTGCTCACAGGCATGGGATACGACGGACGAGGTGGTGCGAAGGTGCTGCGTGACGCAGGCGCGGAGATTCTGGCGCAGGACGAGGCGAGCTCGGTGGTGTGGGGAATGCCCGGAGCGGTGGTCGGCGCGGGGCTGGCCGACGAGGTGCTCCCGCTCGACCGGATCGCTTCCGCCCTGGTCCAGCGCCTCCAGGTGGGCCGGGCCCCGCGGGCGACGGCGGTGACTCGATGAGCCTGTCCCAGTCGGACTTCGCGTTCGTCTCCACGCTGGTCCGGCGAGAGGCGGCGATCGTGCTCGCCCCCGGCAAGGAGTACCTGGTCGAGGCCCGGCTGATCCCGGTGGCCCGGCAGGTCGGCGCGGGCAGCGTGGCGGAGTTCCTGGCGAATCTGCAGCGCAAGCCGAACCCGGCGGACCAGCGCCGGATCATCGACGCGCTGACCACCAACGAGACCTCGTGGTTCCGCGACCGGGAGCCGTTCACGGCGCTGACCGACGTCGTGCTGCCCGACCTGGTCAAGAACCGCGCCTCGCAGCGCAGGCTGCGGCTGTGGTCCGCGGCGAGCTCGAGCGGGCAGGAGGCGTACAGCCTGGCGATCACGCTCCAGGAGGCGCTGCCCACCGGGTGGGGGTACGAGATCATGGGCAGCGACATCTCCACCGAGATGATCAAGCGCGCCGAGGCGGCGGAGTACAGCCAGGTCGAGGTCAACCGCGGCCTGCCGGCCACCCAGCTGGTGCAGTACTTCGAGCGGGTCGGTGCGCACTGGCGGATCGCCCCGCACCTGCGGCGCAACGTGTCGTTCAAGCACATGAACCTGACGGCGCCGCTGCCGGCGATCCCGCCGTTCGACGTGATCTTCCTGCGCAACGTGCTGATCTACTTCGACGTCGCGACCAAGAAATCGGTGCTGCGTAACGTCGCCCGGCTGCTGCGGCCGGACGGCTGGCTCTTCCTCGGTGCCGCCGAGACGACCATCGGCATCGACGACAACTACGAACGGGTGGCGGCCGGCCGGACCTCTGCCTACCGGGTACGAAGCGCGGTGCCGGCCGGCGCCGTCAGGAAGGGGTGAGTTGCGGTGCGGGCCATGGTGATCGACGACTCTCGCGCGATGCGCATGATTCTCAAGCGCATCGTCGCGAAGCTGAACTTCGAGGCGATCGAGGCGGGTGACGGCCAGGAGGCGCTGGACCTGCTCGCCACGATGACCGAGGTGCCGGAACTGGCACTCATCGACTGGAACATGCCGAACATGAACGGGCTCGAGTTCGTGACCAAGGTGCGCGCCGAGCCGCGGCTGCGGGAGATGACGCTGGTCATGGTCACGACCGAGAGCGAACAGAGCCAGATCGTCCGGGCACTCGCCGCGGGCGCCCACGAATACGTGATCAAGCCCTTCACCGAGGGCGCGATGATCGAAAAGTTGGCCCTGCTGGGCCTGGTACCGACCGGAGCGAACTCATGAGCGTCGAGACCGTGGTGAGCGAGGGTGACCTCGCCGAGATGGTGGAACAGGTCTGGGTCTCGTACCTGGATCCGGAAGGCGTCAGCCCGCTGTTGGTGACGGGCGACGACGGGCAGGCGACCGAGGTGCACTCGACGGTGTCGATCACCGGCTCGTGGCACGGGCACCTCGTCTACGCCTGCTCGCTGAAGGCCGCGCGGAGGTCCGCCGCCGCCTTCCTGGCGATGGAGGAGGACGAGGTCAGCCAGGAGGACATCTCCGACGTGCTGGGCGAGCTCGCCAACATCGTCGGCGGCAACGTCAAGGCGATGCTCCCGGCGGGCTGCTTCCTGTCCCTGCCGACCGTGGTGCTGGCACCCGACACCGCCTCGTACTACCCGGCGGCCGAGCGGATCAGCGGCCTCTACGGCCTCTGGGACGCCGAGCCGGTCTCCATCTCCATGTGGCAGAGCGTGAAGCAGCAGGAGGCGACGGCATGAAGATCCTCATCGCGGACGACAGCCGGGTCATGCGCCAGATCGTGACCCGCACCCTGCGGCAGGCCGGCTTCGAGGGTCACGACCTGGTCGAGGCAGCCGACGGCGCGGAGGCCGTGGAGAAGGCCGAGGCGGAGAAGCCGGACCTGATCATCTCGGACTGGAACATGCCGGAGCTGACCGGGATCGACGTGCTGCGCAAGCTGCGGGCGGCCGGGAACGACGTCAAGTTCGGCTTCGTGACGTCCGAGTGCACCGAGGAGATGAAGACCGCCGCGGAGAGCGCCGGCTCCGCGTTCTTCATCGTGAAGCCCTTCACTGCTGAGCAATTCGATGAGGTCTTCTCTCCTATTTTGGGATGATATAGCCATGTCAGACACCTCGGTCGTTCCCGCCCCGCTTGCCGTCCGTAACCTCTTCGAGGACCTCCTCGGCCGGGACGTGAACGTCTCTCCCGGCGATCCCATGACCGCCGAGGATCTGCCCACCGGCCTGATGGCCATCTACACCGACACCTCACGCCTCTACGCGGTGCTCGGCATGACGCTGAGCCTCGCGGCCAACGCGGGCGCGGCGCTCGGCCTGCTGCCCGCGGGGGCGGCGGAGGACAGCATCGAGGAGAAGAAGCTCTTCCCCAACCTGGCGGAGAACGTCTTCGAGCTGTGCAACGTCTTCACCAGCCTGCTCAACCGGGAAGGCGCCCCGCACGTCAAGCTCTACCAGGTGATCTACCCGGGCATGGAGCTGCCCAACGACGCCCGGGCGCAGTTCCTCGCCCTGGGCAAGCGGCTCGACCTCTCCATCGAGGTCGCCCGCTACGGCAAGGGGAAGTTCTCGCTGTCCCTCGTCTGACCGTGGGGCCCGCCCCCGCACGCCGTGCGGGGGCGCGGCTTCAGGCCTGGCCGGCGTCGGCCTCCGAGGGCGTCCGCTGACTCACCACGGGCCGGTGGGCGACGTCCGGGCGGCGCAGCACCCGGTCGGCCGCCCGGCTCAGGCCCCGGCGCGCGGGGATGAACCGCTGCGGCGCCGCCGACCATCCGTAGCGGAGCAGCTCGGCGGCGGCCGGGCGGACCGCGCCGGACAGCTCGTACCCGTTGGCCACCAGCCGGCTGCCCAGGGCGGCCTCGCAGAGCGCGATCTCCTCGGCGGTCAGCCGCGTCTGCCAGCTCTGCACGCGCTGGGTCGTGACGGGGGTGTGCGTACGCGCATGCCAGGTCTTGAACGACGGCACCGCCACCCGCGCGACCGCCGACGGCTCCGCCATGGCCGGCTGGTACTCCTCGCCCAGGTACGCGCACAGCTCCGCGAGCCGCCCCTGCGGATCCGCGACCAGGTCCTCGTAGCGCAGCTCGTACCACTGGGAATCGCCGAGGCGCCGGGCCGCACGCCGGGCGTCGTCGACGGCACGGGCCCACGCGGCCACGGTCGCGTAGATGTCCTTGCGGTGCCAGGACATCTCCTTCAGCGACGCCACGCAGTCCCGCCCGTCGCGGACGATGTTGATGAACTGCGCGTCCGGGAACAGCCTCAGCAGCAGATCCACGTTGTGCAGGTACGCCGGCCGCTTGTCGCCCCAGCGGGGTTTGCCGAAGCGGGCCGCGTACAGCCGGAAGACCGTGCCGAGCACGGACCCGAGTGTGCCGTCCGCGGCCACGATCGCCTCGACCGTCTCCTCGGGGTCGAGGCCGAGGTCGCAGAAGCGGGTCTCGCGCCGGTCCACGATGCGACGGGCCAGCGCGCGCCGGTTGGCGGCCACCGCGAGGTCGCCGAACTCGCGACGTTCCCGGTACGCCGCCAGCACGAACCTCGTCTCCGGCGGAATCGCGATGCGCGCATGGGCGTGCAGCATGAGTTGCAGCATCGTCGTGCCCGATCGGGGGCAGCCGACGACGATGATCGGACGGTCAGTGGGCACCGTTCACCTCCGGTGGGCAGTCGCTCACCGGAGGTAATATAGTGGCAAAACGGTCAAATGTTAACGAAGTATCAAGGCGTGTCGGGGTCCGTCTCCCGGCCCGTGTCCGGGGTCGGCGTGACCGGGGTGCCCGGCTCCTCCGTCCGGCCGTACCCCGACGTGATGAACCGCAGCCCGGCGAGCAGGATCGCGGCGATCGGCACGGCGATGAGGAACCGGATCAGCACCTCGGCGATGTCGATCTCGTCGAGCACGTAGCGATACAGCGCCGGCGCGCTCATCAGCAGCGCGAACAGCAGGACGGAGGGCCGGATCACGGATCAGCCCCGGCGGGCCGGCCGGCGGGGGAGGGCGGCCATCGGCACGACGTCGGCGGCGATCCGGGCACAGAGCAGGGCCGCCCAGGAGTGCGGCGTGGCGGGCTTGCCGTCCAGCGAGAAGATCGGCAGGTCCAGGCCGAGCACGGTGGCCGGGTCCGAGGTGAGGTCCACGTTGTGCACCACCAGCGCCTCGACGTCGCCGAGCGCCCGCAGGTGCTTGGCGGAGTCCCGGGTCTTGCGGGTGGCGTCGACGACCGCCCACATCGCCGTGGCGCCGAGGGCCTCGCACATGTCGTTGATCCGCAGCGGATCCGTCCGCCCGACCCCCGCGTCGACCACCACGATCCAGGCGTGGTCGGCACTCTGCAACCGGTCGGCCTTGGCCGCCGCGGCGGGCGGGTCGCCGAGCACCCGCGACGAGTGCAACCCGGTGCCGGCCGCGGTCGGGCCGCCGAGCAGCAGATGCGCCTGGTCCAGGCCGGCCAGGTCGCACAGCTGCCGGCCGATCGGGAGGGCGTGGTCGAGGTCGCCGGCCAGCACCAGGATCTCGCCGGGCGCGTCCGGGACGGCCGGCGCCGACGGGCGCGAGGCCAGCACGCTGAGCACACCCGCGTACGTGTCACCGCCGACGATCTGCGCGACCATCTCCTCCGGCATGCCGACCCGCAACAGGTTCTGCTGCACGGTGTCGTAGTGGTGCGGCCGGATCGGGTGCGGCGTCGCCGTGGTCACGTGCGCCGTGGCGCCGGGCATCGACGACGGGTGCGGGAGGTCCAGCCCGAGGCCGCCGAGCGACTCGGCCAGCGACATCGCCGCGGGCGCCGGAGAGGTCGGCGCCAGGCCGTACGCGGCGGCCGGGGTGCGGGGTGGCGCCGGGTTCTGCGCGGCCCGGTTCGCCGCCGCGTTCGGCGGGAAGACCGGGGCGTCGTTCACCCCGAGACCGCCCATCAGCTCCGCCAGCGACGGTACGGGCGGCAGCGGCCGTACCGTGCCCGCGGACCCGCCGTTGACCGGTGAGCCGGTGGCCTGCGCGGGGCGGAACGGCCGTACGGCCGGGCTCTCGGGCTCCTCGGGCCGGGTGTCCGGAGGCCGGGGCGACGGCCGGTTGTACGCCTCCGCCCGGTCCAGGTTGGCCATCAGCTCGGCGAAGGCGGAACCCGGGTCGGCCAGGCTCCCGCCGCCACCCCTCGGCCCGGCGAGCCCCCGCCCACCCACCGCGACGTCCGCGTCGCCGATGCCGGCGTCCCGCCCGGCCGCCCGGTCGCCGCGCGGCGGCCCGTCGGGGGGCGCGATCCGGTCCCGCGACTCGGCCTGGGCCAGCAGCTGCTCCAGCGTCTGCGGCCCGTCGTCGGCCGGTGCCGGCCGGCGCGGCGGTGGCTCCGTGCGCTCGTCGGGGTCCGGGACCTCGACCGACAGTTCGTAATGTTGCTTGGCGAAGAACCCGCCGAAGCCCCCGGTCCGGACCTTGTCCGCCGAGATGATCCGCACCGAGGAGCCGTATTCGTCGCGCACCTGCGCCAGCAACGGCTCGATGGCCGGACCCTCAAGCAGCACCCGCGTAGGCACCGTTCACCACCCCCATAGTTTCAATCTGTGCGGTGGAACCTGAGATTTCCGAGTAGGACAGCACCTGCACGCGGCGTGAACCGGCGCGCAGGAGACGCATGAGCGGCAGCCGCAGCTGCGGGGAGCAGGCCAGGACCGGCGTGATGCCGGCCTGCTCGGCGGCCTCCACGAGCCGCCCGGCCTCGCTGACGATCGCCTCGGCGCGCAGGCCGTCGATCGCCATGAAGGCGCCCGTCTCGCTGGGCCGCAGGGACTCGAGCAGGCTCTGCTCGAGCACCGGCTCGAGGGTGATGACGGTGAGCCGGCCGTCGGCGGCGTACTGGGCGGCGATGGCCGGGCCCAGCGCGGCGCGGGCCGCCTCGACGAGGCCGTCGTGCTCGACCGAGACCTTGGCGCGCAGCGACAGCGACTCGAAGATCCGGACCAGGTCGCGGATCGGTACGCCCTCGTCCAGCAGCGCCTGTAGCACCCGCTGGATCTGGCCCAGGCTGAGCAGGGTCGGGGTCAGCTCCTCGACCACCACCGGGTGGGTGCGCTTGACCATCTCGGTCAGCGACCGGACGTCCTCGCGGCCGAGCAGCCGGCTGGCGTTCTGGCGGACGATCTCGGCCAGGTGCGTGATGATCACCGAGGCCCGGTCGACCACCGTCGCGCCGGAGAGCTCGGCCTGGTAGTGCAGTTCCGCCGGCACCCACTTGCCGGCGAGGCCGAACACCGGCTCCACGCCCGCGCGGCCCGGGAGCGCCTGAAGGCCGTCGCCGATGGCCAGCACCGTGCCGGGGGGCGCCTGGCCGGCACCGGCGTCGACCCCGGAGATGCGGATCGCGTACGACGACAGCGGCAGGTCCAGGTCGTCCCGGGTCCGTACGGGCGGCATGATGATGCCCAGCTCCAGGGCCATCTTGCGGCGCAGGGCGCGGACCCGGTCGAGCAGGTCCCCGCCGTTCGTGTCGACCAGGTCCACCAGGTCGGGCGAGAGCGCCAGCTCCAGCGGGTCGACCCGCATCTCGCCGAGCAGCTGTTCCGGCGAGTCCGGCGAGGGCCGGTCCACCTCGGCCACCGCCGCGGCCTCGGCCTCGGGTTCCGGGTCCTTCAGCCGCTGGGCGATGATCAGGGTGATCGCGCCGATCAGCAGGAACGGCAGCTTGGGCAGGCCGGGGATGACGCAGAGTCCGAGGGCCGCGCCGCCGGCGATCCGCAGCGCCAGCTTGTTCTGCCCGAGCTGGGCCGTGACGCTGCTGCCCATGTCGCCGGAGGTGGCCGAGCGCGTGGTGATCAGACCGGTGGACACCGACAGCAGCAGCGCGGGGATCTGCGAGACCAGGCCGTCGCCGACCGTCAGCAGGCTGTACTGGTTCATCGCGTCGGCGGGGGAGAGGCCGTGCTGGAGGATGCCGACCGTGAACCCGCCGACCAGGTTGATGACGGTGATGATGATGGCGGCGATGGCGTCGCCCTTGACGAACTTCGAGCCGCCGTCCATCGCGCCGTAGAAGTCGGCCTCCGCGGCCACCTCGGCCCGCCGGCGCCGCGCCTCGTGCTCGTCGATCAGGCCGGCGTTGAGGTCGGCGTCGATCGCCATCTGCTTGCCCGGCATGGCGTCGAGGGTGAACCGGGCGCCCACCTCGGCGACCCGCTCGGCGCCCTTGGTCACCACGACCATCTGCACGATGATCAGGATCAGGAAGATGACCAGGCCGATGACCAGCGAACCGCCGACGACGAAGTCGCCGAAGGCGTGGATGACCTTGCCGGCGTCGCCGTCGCGGAGCACCAGGCGGGTGGCGCTGATGTTGAGCGCCAGCCGGAACAGCGTCATGACCAGGAGCAGGGCCGGGAAGACCGAGAAGTCGAGGGGCTTCTGCACGAACATCGACACCATCAGGATCAGCAGGGCGCCGGTGATGTTGGTGGCGATCAGAAGGTCGAGCAGGAAGGTCGGCAGCGGCACGACCATCATGACGATGATGCCGATGACCCCGACGGGTACGGCGAACTTACTGAGGTTGCGGCTCTTCACGGCCCCCCTTCCACCTGCTGATGGTGCCGCAGGAACGGCCGTGATGTGAGGAAATCTCCCAGATTATGACTATGCTGCCGCGGGCATTGGGTTCGGGTTCCGATGCACCCCCGCGGCAGACCCACGGGACTTCAGGCTCATCACGAAGGCCAGGACCTTCGCGACCGCCCCGTAGAACTCGGCGGGGATCTCCTGCCCCACGTCCACGCTCTTCTCCAGCGCCCGGGCCAGCGGCACGTCCTGCACCATCGGGATGCGGTGCTCGGTCGCCAGCTCCCGGATCTTCTGCGCGATGGCGCCCTGGCCCTTGGCGAGCACCCGCGGCGCGCCCTTCTCCGGGTCGTAGCGCAGCGCCACCGCCACGTGGGTCGGGTTGACCAGGATCACGTCCGCGGTCGGCACGTCGGCCATCTGCCGGTTGCGCGCCATGGCCATCTGACGGGCCCGGATGTGGCCCTTGACGTGCGGGTCGCCCTCGGTGTTCTTGTGTTCCTGCTTGACCTCCTCCTTCGACATCCGCAGCTGCTTGTTGGTGCGGCGGCGGACGACGAAGTAGTCCGCGGCGGCCATCACGATGCCGGCCGCCGAGGCCGCCCGGATGAGGTTGAGGGCGGCGTCGTTGACGACCCCGAGCAACGAGCCGATCTGCAGGCGCCCGGCCGTCATGAGCAGCGGCACGATGTCCTTCATCGTCAGGTAGAGCACCCCGCCCAGGACCGCCGTCTTGACCAGGGCCTTCGTGCCCTCCCAGAGCGACTGGGGGCCGAACATCCGCTTGATGCCGGGCAGCGGGTTGAGCCGCTTGAACTTCGGGATGAACAGCTTCGTGGCGACCCGGATGCCGCCCTGGGCGCCGGCCGCCGCGATGCCCACCGCCATCATGGTCAGCGCCAGCGGCAGCACGGCCCAGCCGGCGCTCATCATGCCGTCCTTGAGGATGCCCAGCGCGATGTTCGGATCCGGATCGGCGATGACGTCGGGGATCTTCGCCATCAGCTCGCGGGAGTGGTCCATCGCCGACTCCATCGTGCGCGGCAGCATGATGCTCGCGGCCAGCATGCCGAACCAGGCGCCGACGTCCTGGCTGCGCCCGATCTGGCCCTCCTGCTTGGCCTTCTTGAGCTTCTGCGGTGTGGGCTGTTCGGTCTTCTCCCCGGACACGGCTCACCCCCCGCCGCTGAGGTGGACCACCGCGCGGACCGCGTTGTCGATGATGCCGTCCAGCGCCCGCGGCAGGATCGCGATGGCCGTACCGGACAGGGTCAGCACCAGGAAGATCTTCGCGGGAAAGCCCAGCTGGAACGCGTTGAGCGCGGGCGCGACCCGGTTGAGCAGGCCGAACGCGACGTCGGTGAGGAACAGCACGGCGATCAGCGGCCCGGCGATCTGCAGCGCGGACACGAACATCTCCCCGATGCCCTCGGTCAGCAGGCGGCTGAACGTCTCCATCGAGAAGCTGGCGTCCAGCGGCAGGGTCTTGTAGGACTCCATGAACCCGCGCAGCACGAGCTGGTGCCCGTCGCTGGCGAACAGCAGGGTCGTCGCGACCAGGTTGTAGAACCGGCCGAACACCGAGCTCTGGTTCTGCGACATCGGGTCGTACGCGGTGGCCAGCGTGAAACCGCCGAAGACGTCGATCATGTCCCCGGCCGCCTGCACCGCGGCGAACAGCAGGTAGGTGATGAACCCCAGTGCGGCGCCGACGAACACCTGGAGGGCGGTCGCCGCGATGATCGCCGACGTCTCCGTCGAGGGCAGGGTCCTGGTCAGGTACGGCGCCATCGGCAGCGCGATGCCCACCGACAGCAGCACCTTGACCTGCCCCGGGATCAGCCGTGAGCTGAAGGGCGGGCAGAGCATCAGCCACGCGCCGGCCCGGGCGGCGCCCAGGAAGATCGCCACCAGCTCCGCGATGGGGACCTCGGCGTTCACCGGTACGACCCCACGAGCGCGGTGATGATCAGCCCCCAGCCGTTGACCAGCACGAACAGCAGGAGCTTGAAGGGCATGGAGACGGTGACCGGCGGCAGCATCATCATGCCCAGCGACATCAGCGACGCCGAGACCACCATGTCGATGATGAGGAACGGGATGAAGATGACGAAGCCGATGATGAAGGCCGCGCGCAGCTCGGACAGGACGAACGCCGGGATGAGCGTGGTCAGCTCCACGTCGTCCGGGGTGGCCGGCTTCTCCTGACCCGACACCTTGATCAGCAGGGCCAGCTCGTCCTCGCGGGTGCTCTTCAGCATGAACGTACGCAGCGGTTTCACGCCGTCGTCGAACGCCTGCGACTGGGTCTTGTCCCCGGCGAGGTACGGCTGCACGCCCTGCTCGTTCACGTCGGACAGGACCGGGCCCATGATGAAGAGGCTGATGAACAGCGCCAGCCCGGCCAGCACCTGGTTCGGCGGCATGCTGGTCAGGCCCAGCGCGTTGCGGGTGATGCCGAGGACCATGAACACCTTGGTGAACGCCGTACAGAGCAGCAGGAGCGCCGGGGCCACCGACAGCAGGGTCAGGCCCAGCACGATCACCAGGGACGTGGCGGGCTTGCTGCCGTCGGGATTCGTGCCGTTGATGTTGACGCCGATCGAGCCGCCGCCGCGGGGCGTCACCGTCGGGGCCACCGGCGCGGCCGGCGGGGTGGGCGCGGGCGCCCGGGGCAGCTGATACTGCGCCACGGCCGCGGGCACCGGCTGCGGGGCGGCCTCGGCGGCGGCTGCCGGGACGAGCGCCCCGAGCAGGAAGAACAGGATCACGAGGGTACGCCGGGCCATGTCAGCGCCTCGCCGTCCGGTCGCGCAGGAAGTCCAGCGTCGACGTCCACGTACGCGGCGACAGGATCGACCCGTCCAGCTTGCCGCCGTGGTGCGGCAGCACCAGCGCCTCCGGCCCCCGCACCGCTTCCTCGGCGAAGGCCGACAGCTCCGTCTCGCCCAGCAGGCTGACTTGGTTGTCCGTCACGCCGAGGATGAGCGCCCGATCCGCCACCTGCACCACCGCCACCGACGAGCCGCGGCTGAGCGACTGCCTGTTCAGCACCGAGAGGCTGCCCGGCCCGCGCTTACCGAGGCCGCCACGGCGGGCGACCCGGGCCAGTCCCCACATCAGGCCGAAGACGACCAGCAGGGAGAAGCCGATGCGCAGGACCAGCTCGAACACGGCTACTCCCGTTCGCTGCCGGGCGAGATGATCTCGGTGATCCGGATGCCGAAGTTCTCGTCGATCACGACGACCTCGCCCCGGGCGATCAGCCGGCCGTTGACCAGCAGGTCGGCAGGGCTGCCGGCGGCCCGGTCGAGTTCGACGATCGCGCCCGGGCTCAGCGACAGCAACTCCCGCACGCTCATCCGGGTGCGGCCCAGCTCCGCCGAGACCTCCATCTCGACGTCGTGCAGCATGTCGAGGCCGCCGCGCAGCGGCGCCGCGTCCGAGGCGCCGCGCCGGGCGATCCCGCCGAGCGCCGGGTCGGCCGGCCACGGCGTGAGGGTCAGCGCCAGGACGGCCCGGATGTCGCCGCCGTCCAGCAGCGGTACGGCCACCGCGTCGCTCTTGGCGGCGATCGCGCTCAGCGCCACCCCGGGCTCCATGAGCTGGCCGGGGTCGAGGACGACGGGACCGAACGCGCGGGCGGCGGCCTCCAGCGCCGGGCGTACGGCGGCGGTCAGGTCCAGCTCGCCGAGCGGGCTCTCCTTGAGGGCGTCGGCCAGGTCCTGCCCCACCACGACGACCACCTCGCCGGTCGCCGCGCCGCTGAACCTGGCGGTGATGGCCTGCCCGGTGGTCAGCATGTCGGCGGACGCCGACACCGGCGCGCCCACCGAGAGCTCCCGGCTCGTGGGGAGCACGGCGAGGGCGGCCTCCGCGGCGGCGCGAACCTGGGCGAGCTGCGGCTCGGTGATCGTGGGAGCGGTCATCGACGTTCTTCCTCCTTGGGCGACGGCACGACGAGACAGGCGAGCCGGGCGCCCTGGTTACCGGGGACTGCATGTGCAAAAACGGTCTCGTTGACGGTCACCTCCAGCGGCATGCTGGTCGGGTGCCCCAGCGGCACTACGTCGCCGGGGCGTAGATCCACGATGTCATCGGTACGCATCCGGATGGGCTGGAATCGGACAGCTACGTCAATCGGCGCCGCGGAAAGCCCGGCCGTCAGCTTGCGCAGGGAGGTCTCGCGTACCAGCCGCTCGGCCGGCGTGGGCTCGATCGTCTCCTGCTTCTCCAGCACCGGCAGGATCGTGTTGAAGGGCAGGCAGATGCTGGACACGCACTCCTCGGTGCCGATCTTCATCTCGAACGAGGCGATCACCACCGCGTCGCCCGGCTGGTGGGCGCGCAGGAACTGGGCGTTGTACTCGATCTCGCGCAGCTTCGGCTGGATGTCCACCAGGGTCTCGAAGCCGTACCGCAGCTCGCCCAGCATCCGCTCCAGCAGGCCGCGCAGCAGCGGCATCTCGACCTCGGTCAGCGGACGTTCCGGCTGGGCCCCGCCGGGACCGCCGAGCATGTGATCGATGGAGGTCATCACCGCGGAGGTGGCGATCTCCAGCAGGACCGTGCCGGGCAGCGGGTCGATGGACACCACGGCGATCACGGTCGGGTTGCTCAGCGAGGCGACGTACTCGTCGTAGTTCAGCTGCTCGATCGAGACCAGGGAGACGCTGCTGACCGTGCGCAGGCGGGTGGTCAGGAGGGTTCCGCAACTGCGGGAGAACGTCTCGAAGGCGATCTGGAGCGTGCGTACGTGCTCCCGGGACAGCTTGATCGGCCGGCGGAAGTCGTACGTGGTGGGCCCCGCGCTCCCGCCTCGGCGGGACATCTTTCCGGGGGATCGGGTCGGAGACGTCGTCACGTCGTCCTCATCGGCTCGGTTGCGCGACCGCTGAGCCGTGGGGCGTGCTATCGCCCCGCACGCGAAGGATGGGCGGATCCGCGCCGTGCGGACCCGCCCATCGGAATCGCTGAGCTATTGCGTGACGAACGAGGTGAAGTAGAGCCCCATCACCAGGTGCTTCTTCTCGACGTTGTACGCCTTCTCGATCTTCTCCAGCAGCTCCGACTTCGCCGTCTCGCGGCCCTTCTCCGTCTCCAGCTCACCGATCTTCATGCCGGTGTACTGGTCGATGGCGAGGTTCTGCGCCTCGGAGGTGTCGATCTCCTCCTCGCCGGCCTCCTCGGTCAGCTGAAGGGCGAAGCCCATCTTGAGGTAGTGGCCGTCGGAGAGGTTGATGGTCAGCGGGGTCTCGATCGGGACCACCATCCCCTTGACCGGCTCCTTGGCCTCGGCCGCGTCCCCCTTGAAGAACATGAAGTACGCCCCGCCGCCACCGCCGAGCAGCACCACGGCGAGCACGATGATCATGAGCATCTTCTTGGACTTCTTCGGCGCTTCCGCCGCGCCGTCCTTCGTGTCCTTCGCGTCCTTTGCCATCGGAACTCCTCCTGTCTGTCGTGTCAGTCGGTGGTGGTGGGCGCCGGGGTGGACCCGGAACCTGATTCGGTCGCACCGGCCGCCGCCTTAGCGTTGGCCTCGGCGGTGGTCTCGCCGGTGTGCAGCTTGCTGTCCGCGCCGGACGCGGCCGGCAACAGCGCCGCCTGCTCGGCGTTGAGCGTGGTCAGCACGACCACGTCCACCCGGCGGTTCATCGTGATGGACCGCGGGTCCTTCGGGTCGATGAGCGGCTTGGTGTCGGAGAAGCCGACCGCGCTCATCCGGTTCTTGGCCAGGCCGTGGTCGACCAGGTAGCGCACCGTCGTCGAGGCGCGGGCCGCGGACAGCTCCCACCCGCTCGGGTAGTAGCTCACGGTCGCCTTGAGCTGGTTGGTGTTGCCGTCCACCTCGATGTTGTTGGGCAGCTTGACGAGGGTCGGTGCGATCGCGTCGAGGATGCGCCGGCCACCCGCCTGCAACTCGGCGCGGTTGCCCGCGAAGACGACCTCGTTGGTGACGATGGTGACGACCAGGCCGCGCTGGTTGATGGTGAACTTGACCTGGTTGAGCAGCTTCGCCTTGGCCAGCGCGTCGGAGATCTTGTGCTCGATCTCCTTGAGGTTCTCCGCCTCCTTGGTCGCCGCCTTGGCGTTGGCGGACGCCAGCTTGCGATCCTCGGCCTGCACGGCGCGCTGGATGGCCTCCTTCTGCTCCTTGGTCATCTTGTCCGTGCCGTCGATGTTCTTCTCGCCCGGGTTCGCCCCCGGGTCGATCGGCACGACGGTGGAGGCCTCGCCCGCGCCCTCGAGGGGCGCCCGGCTGCCCTGGAACGCCGCGCTGGACGCGCCGAAGCCCTCGGACAGGCCGGCCGCCAGCTCGGCGAACTTCGCCTTGTCGACGTTGCTCATGCTGTAGAGCACGACGAAGAGCACGAACAGGAGGGTGAGCATGTCGGCGTACGACACGAGCCAGCGCTCGTGGTTGACGTGCTCCTCGTGCTCCTCGTGACCGCCCTTCTTGCGGCGTCCGCCCCCGGAACTCATGACTATGCGGCCTTCTTGTTGGTGGCGGCGGCCTCGGCGGCCCGGGCGGCGTCCGGCGGGAGCAGGCTGCGCAGCTTCTGCGCGACCAGGCGCGGGTTCGAGCCGGCCTGGATGGCCAGCACACCGTCGATGACCAGCTCCATCTCCTCGGCCTCGATGCCGGAGAGCCGGGTCAGGCGGGCCGCGAGCGGCAGCCAGATGACGTTGGCGCTGAGCACACCCCAGAGCGTCGCGACGAAGGCCGCGGAGATGGAGTGGCCGAGCGTCTCCGGCTTGTTCAGGTTCTCCAGCACGTGGACCAGGCCCATGACGGTGCCGATGATGCCGATCGTCGGGGCGTAGCCGCCCATGTTCTCGACGATCTTCATCCCGGCCTTGTCCGCCTTCTTCTTCGCGGCCACCTCGGCGTGCAGGATGTCGTGCAGCTCCTCCGGGTCCGTGCCGTCGATCGCCAGCTGGAGGCCGCGCTTCAGGAACGGGTGCTCGACGGTCTTGACCGCGTCCTCGAGCGCCAGCAGGCCCTCGCGGCGGGCCCGCTCGGCCAGCTTGACGATGTTGTCGACGAGCATGTGCGGCGGCGACACCTTGGCCAGGAACGCCTTCCGCAGCAGCTTGCCGAGGCCGATCGTGTCCTTCATGACGCCGCCGGCCATGCCGGCCGCGAGCGCGCCGCCGAACACCAGCAGCATCGACGGGATCAGGATGATCGAGGCAGGGCTGCCGCCCTCCAGGATCTGCACGGTGAAGACGATCACAAAGGCGACGCCGATACCAATGATGGTGGCGAGGTCCATCAGCGGTCCTTCCTGTGCAGCGGCAGCACGGTCGCAGAGGTCTGCGGCGCCTGCTCGTCCTCGGTCGCGGTCATGAGGGCCGGCTCGGCCTCGATGCGGCTCGCCTGGGCGATCAGGGAGGCGCGGTAGTGGCGCACCGAGTCGATGAACTCGGGCACGGATTCGGCGATGACGTACTTGGTGCCGTCCACCAGCGTGATGACCGTGTCGGGCGTGCAGTCGGCACGCTCGACGAGGTCCGGGTTGAGGGCGAAAACGGCTCCGTTGAGGCGGGTTACGAGAATCACGACATCCGTCCTTGGGGCGTCATATCGGCTGGTGGGGCCATCCGTGGCCCGTCACTGGACCATTCGGCGGAGTGCCGGTTGCTGATGAGCGCACTCCGGTCTCTTTACGGGTGCTGACCGCGCCGGATATGGAGAAGCCGGGGCGGGCCGTTGGCCCGTCCCGGCTTCCGCCGGCCTTGCGGCGTACCGCGGTCTATCAGCGCTTCAGGTTGACGAGTTCCTGGAGGATCTCGTCCGAGGTGGTGATGATCCGGCTGTTCGCCTGGAAACCACGCTGGGCGATGACCAGGTTGGTGAACTCCTGCGCCAGGTCGACGTTCGACATCTCCAGCGCGCCGCTGGTGATCAGGCCGAGACCGGCCGAGCCGGCCGAACCGACCTGGGCCAGGCCCGAGTTCACCGTGCTGCGGAACATCGAGTCGCCGATCTTCTCCAGACCGTTGACGTTGTTGAAGTTCGCGAGGGCGAGCTGGCCCAGCGTCTGCTTGAGGCCGTTCGAGAACACGCCCACGATCTGCCCGGTGTTGGAGACGGTGTACGAGTTCAGGATGCCCGCCGCCGAACCGTCCGACGCGCTGACCCGGGCCTCGGTGTTACCGGCGTACGTGGTCAGGTCGTGGATGTCGATCTCGTAGCCGTTCATCGTGATCTTGCCGGTGTCCACGCCGGCGACGAGCGTGCCCTGTGCGCGACCGCCGGGGAACGGGATCGTCTGCGCGGGTACGGCCGGCAGCACGTTCGGCATCGTGATCGTCCACTGCTCCACGCCGGCGATCGGGGCCGCCTTGGTGAGGACCACCTCGAGCGTGCCGGACTGCCCGTTGGCGTCGATCGTCGGGATCGGGATCGTCTTGGCGCTGGTGGCGCCCACCGGGGCCTCGTACGACAGGTTGCCGGTCAGGGTGAACGCGGTGGTCTGCTCCGGCGCCAGGCTGATGCCGATCGGCAGCTTGATGTCGCCCGGCGCGCCGGCGGTGTTGACCACGCCGTTCGTGTCCGCGCTCCAGCCCTGCACGATCTGGCCGTTCGGGGTGGTCAGCGAGCCGTTAGCGTCGAACGTGAAGGAGCCCGCGCGGGTGTAGACCGTCTCGCCGCCGCTCTTGGTGATGAAGAACCCGTCACCCTGGATCATCATGTCGCCGGCCTTGCCGGTGGTCTGCGCGGCGCCCTGGCTGAAGTTGGCGTTGACGCTCGCGGTCCGCACCCCGAGGCCGACCTGGGCCGGGTTCGTACCACCGGAGCCGTTCTGCGGGGCGCCGGCGGCGTTCACCATCTGCGACAGCGTGTCCTGGAAAACCGTCTGGCTCGACTTGTAACCGGTCGTGTTCACGTTGGAGATGTTGTTGCCCGTCACGTCCATCATCTGCTGGTGCGCGCGCAGGCCGCTGATGCCGGAGAAAAGGGAACGCAGCATAGGTCAGTTGTCCTTCGTGGTAGCGGAATCGGAGGCGGTGTTCGGGGTAGCGGTCTGTCCGGTGCCGGCCGCGGGCTGCGGCGCCGGCGTCTGCTGGACTTCCGTGACCTTCGACAGCTGCACATCCGTGTTCCCGACCACGAGCGTCGGTTCGCTGTCTCCGTTGAGCTTCGTGCGGGTGACGACGCCCGTCTGGCTGACGCCGTTGGCGTCCTGGTAGGTGACCGTGCGGCCGACCAGCGCGCTCGCGCCGATCAGCTGCTGGGCCTGCATCATCTCGGCGATCTGCCCGAGCTTCTCGACCTGGGTGAACTGGGCGGTCTGGGCGAGGAACTGGGTGGAGTCCGCCGGGTTCGAGGGGTCCTGGTACTTGAGCTGGGCGACCAGCAGCTTCAGGAAGGTGTCCTGGTCCCCGACCGACTTGCTGCCGGCGTCGACCTTCGTCTTGTTCGTGTACATCGAGGTCGCGGACGCGCGCTTGTCGTCGTACGAGCTGCTCACGAAACCGTTGATCGGCGAAGTCATGCGACCGGTCCTCCTGAACCTTCGGTGGTGACCCTCGCACTCAGGTTCGGCGGGCGCGGCGATTCGCTTAGCCCCAATTTTCGCGGTCGCGGAGCTTAAGCCCGCACGTCCAGCCGGCTGGTGCCGCCGGGGCTGCCGGGCACCGGTGGGGCGGTCTCGGCCGGCGCGGCGCCGGCTCCCTCGTCCGTACGCCCCTCCCGGCCGTTGCCGCTGTTCCGGTTTCCGTTGTCGTTGCCCAGGAAGCCGAACTGCTGCCTCGCCTGGTCCTGCCCGGAGCCCTGCCGCAGGTCCAGCGACGCGTTGCCGAACCCGGACTGCTGCAACTCGCGGCGCAGATCGTCCATCGCGTCCCGCAGCGACTCGTGGCCCGCGCTCGTCGAGCTGGACAGCTGCATGCTGATCTCGCCGTTACGGATCTCCGCGACGATCTGCACCGGACCCAGGTCGGCGGGGTGCAGGTTGACGGTGAGCCGGTGCACGCCGTCGGCGTCGAGGCGCAACGGGGTGATCCGGGCCGCGAGCTGCATCGCCACGGGACCCGGAAGCGGAGGCGCCGCGGCCGGTGCGGCCACCGGGGCCGCGGGTGCCGCCGGGGCGGCCGGTGCTGCCGGGGCCACCCCTGCCAGGCCGACCGGCGCATCCTGGGCGGTGCCGGCGGTCTGCGCCGGAGCGGATTGGCTCGCCGGCGGAGCGAATCCGCCTTGGCCGCCGGTCCCGCCTTGGCCGCCGGTCCCGCCCTGGCCGCCGGTGTTGCCGGGGTCCCCGGGGTCTCCGCCCGCGCCGGTCTGCGCGGTGTCGCCGGCCGGGCTGGTCGCGTCGCCCGGGCTGGTCGCGTCGCCGGGGGCCTGGCCGTTGTCGCCGCCGACCGTGCGGGTGTCGGCCTGTCCGCCTTGGGCGACGGCCCCGGTGCTGGTCTGCGCCGCCGGGGCAACGGTGGGCTGGTCGGCGGTGGTGGCCGGGGCCGGTGTGGGTCCGGCCGGGGCGGCGGGGTCGGTGCTGCTGGCGGTCGTGGCGGTTGGCGTCGCCTCGGGAGCGGGTGCCGGTGCTGCGGTCGTGGCGGTCGTGGCAGACGCGGCGGACGCGGAGGTTGTGGCCGTCGTGGCTTGGGAGGCGGACGGGTCCGGGGTCTCGGCGGGCGGGGTGACTGTCGGCTGCGTGACGGCCGGCTGGGTCGCGGTGGCCTGAGCAACGGCCGGCTGCGTCACGTTCGACGGTGCGGCGCCCGGCTGCGCCCCTGTCGGCTGCGCCCCTGTCGGCTGCGTCGCGGTCGGCGGGGTCGCGGTCGGCTGCGTCGCGGCCGGTGGGGTCGGGGCCGGTGGGGTCGCGGCCGGTGGGCTTGGCTGTGCCACCGTGGGTTGTGTCGGCGTCGGCGGTGCGGTCGGGAGCTCCGGGACGGGTGCGGTCGTGGTGCCCAGGGCCGGCGAGCCCTGGGGCGCGGGGGTGTTTCCGGCCGGGACCGGCGTCGCCGGGGTGGGCGTCACCGTGGTGAGGGCGACGACGATCGGGGTGGGCACCGGGACCGCGGCGTCCTCGGCGGGGTGTTCCTCGACGTCCGGGAGCGATGCCGGATCGGTGTCCTCGGTCGGCACGACGGCGGCCTCGGCGGCGACGCTCGCCTCGGCGTTCCTCGGGTCCGCGCGCTGGGCTGTGGTGCGGTTCGCCGCGGCTTCGGCCTGGGAGGCCCGCTGCTGCTCCGCGGCCCGCAGCTGGAATCCGCTCGCCGCCGCCTGCTCGGCGGCTCGCTTCGCCTCGCTGCGTGCGAACGGGGCGCGTTCCGGGGAAGTGGGGCGCGGGCCGGCGTTCCGGTCGCGTTCGGGGTGCCGGGAGCGGTTGTCGGGGGTGCGTGGCGGGCGGGCCGGGGCGCGGTCGAGTTCGGCGGACAGGGCCGCGCCGAACGCCTCGCCGGCGTCGGGGCGGGAGCCCGTGCGGCGGCCGGCGTCCGGGGCCGGTTTGCGGTCCGGGCCGGTGACGGAGCTGGTCATGGTGTGTCTCCTCGTCGCCGAGCCGCCTCAGCCGAGGGCGGCCAGGGCCTTCTGCACCTTCGGCACGTACGCCTGGGTCTCGGCGAACGGCGGGATGCCGCCGTACCTGTGCACGCTGCCGCCGCCGGCGTTGTACGCGGCCAGCGCCAGTGGAAGCGACTTGAACTCCTTCAGGTGGCTCTTGAGCAGCTTCGCGGCACCGTTGATGGCCTGCTGGGGGTCGAACGAGTTGTCCACGCCGAGCCCGCGCGCGGTGGCCGGCATGAGCTGCATGAGTCCCTGCGCGCCCGCCTTGCTCACCGCCCGGGGGTCGTAGCCCGACTCCACCTTGGCGACCGCGGCGAGCAGTTTCGGTGAGACGCCGTACTTGGCGCCCGCCTGCACGAACATGTCGGCGTACGGGACGCCGGACAGCGACGTGGGGTTCTGGAGGCTGGCGGGGCGTACGGCCGTGGTAGCGGTGCCGGGGGTGGCCTCCGCGGTGCCGGCCACCCGGCGGATGTGGGTCGGGGTCTCGTACACCGGCTGGATCTTGACGTGGTCGCCGGGCTTCGGCGCCGCGATCATCCTGTTGCCGCCGAGGTAGATGGCGACGTGGTCGACGGGTGAGTCGAACGCCAGGATGTCGCCCGGCCTGGCGTCGGCGAGGCTGTCCACCTTCGTGCCCACCCGGGCCTGCTCGCGCGAGGTGCGCGGCAGATCAACGCCGAGATCCTTGTACGCCCGCTGCACCAGCGCCGAGCAGTCCAGCCCCTTCGCGGGATCGGTGCTGCCGAACACGTACCGGGTGCCGAGGTACTTCTTGGCGGCGTCGACCACGGCCTGCCCGGTGACACCGGTGCTCCTGGTGCCCTTGGCGTCGGCGAGGGCGCTGGCGAACGACGTGCCGGACGGGGCGGTCGCGGTCGTGACGGGCGGGGCGATACCGAGCTGGGTCTGCAGCTCGGAGATGCGGGACAGCACTCCCTGAACACCGATCATGCGCGGCTCCCGTGGTCGTCGTCGGCGCGTCCTTCGTCTTCGAGTTCGGCCGATGCCGGGGAGCGCTTAGCGCCAAGGGACATCCGGGTACGGGCGGCGTCGATGGACTGCCGGGCGTCGGCGAGGTCGAGCCGGGGGCGCCGGGCGGCGACCGAGTTGGCGGCCTCGCGGGCGGCGTCCTCGCGGGCGGCGGCCGAACGGCGGTCGGCGATGCTGCCGCCGCCGTGGCGCAGCGAGCTGGCGCGTTCCTCGCCGGTGGCGGCGATGCCCCGGGCGGCGTTGCGGGCCTTCGCGGTCACCGCCATCTCGTCGATCGCGGTCTGCTCCACGCCGAGGTCGTGCCGGCGTACGGTCTCGGCGTGCCGTTCGGCGAGCATCTCGACCGCCCGGTGGCGCTTGGCGGCGTCGGCCAGCTCGGCGACCTTCTCCCGGGTGCGGTCCTCGGCGTCGGTGACCATGCGGTGCGCACCGGAGAGGGTGGCTGCCATCGACTGCCGGGCGACGAGCGACGCGACCATGGCGCGCGCGGTGCCCTCGGTCGGGGCGTCCGCGCCGGCCAGTTCGAGCTGGCGACGCTTGACCAGGGCCTGGGCGTCGCGGATCTCCTGGCGGGACTGCATCACCGCGCCGCGGGCGGCGTCCTCCTGAGCCTTGCGGGCGCGCAGCACGGGGCCGAGCCGGAACAACCGATTCACGGGACCTCCCAAAAGAACTCTCACTCACCCGGTCGGCGCGGACCCGGGACCGCTGAGGCCTGCACCCGACATGCACCCTGCGAGCGGCGCGAGCCCCGGGGCCCGGCCCGGCTCGGCGCGCGCCCGGGGCCCGGCGGTCCGGCCGGAGCGGGCCCGGCAGCTCGGCCCGGCGCGGGCGCAACGGCCTCGGCCCGGCAGCTCGGCCCGGCGCGGGCGCAACGGCCTCGGCCCGGCAGTGGGTCGCCGGGTGCCACGGTCGCGGTGCGGTGGCCGTACCGGAAAGGGTCAGGACGCCGCGATCAGCTGGCGCAGTTGCGCCCAGGCCTGGTCCGCGGGGACCTTCTCGTCCAGGCCCTGCCGCAGGAAGGAGGTGATCTGCGGCCAGATGGCCGTCGCGCGGTCGGCCTCCGGGTTGGTGCCCGGCACGTAGGCGCCGATCTCGACCAGCTCGCGGATCTCGCGGTGGGCGGCCATCATCCGGCGCAGCTCGGTGGCGTCGTGGCGCTGTTCCGGGGTGGTGATCCGGTTGGCCACCCGGGAGATCGAGTCGAGGGCCTGGATGCTCGGGAAGTGGCCGGCCGTGGCGAGCTTGCGGTCCAGGACGATGTGGCCGTCGAGGATCGAGCGGGCGGCGTCGGCGATCGGCTCGTTGTGGTCGTCGCCCTCGACGAGGACCGTGTAGAGGCCGGTGATGCTGCCGCGTGCGCCCGGCCCGGCGCGTTCCAGCAGCGAGGCGAGCATGGCGAAGACCGACGGGGGATAGCCGCGGGTGGCCGGCGGCTCGCCCACGGAGAGGCCGACCTCGCGCTGGGCCATCGCGGCGCGGGTCACGCTGTCCATCATCAGCAGGACGTCGCCGCCCTCGTCGCGGAAGTATTCGGCGATCCGGGTGGCCACCGCGCCGGCGCGCAGGCGCACCAGCGGGGGCGTGTCGGAGGTGGCGATCACCACCACCGAGCGGGCGAGGCCCTCGGGGCCCAGGTCGTGCTCGATGAACTCGCGGACCTCCCGGCCGCGCTCGCCGACCAGGGCCACGACGTTCAGCTCGGCCGTGGTGCCCCGGGTGATCATGGACATGAGCGTGCTCTTGCCGACGCCCGAGCCGGCGAAGATGCCGATGCGCTGGCCGCGGCCGCAGGGGACGAGGGTGTCGAGCACGCGTACGCCCAGCGGCATGGGCGCGTCGACGAGCTGCCGGTCCATCGCCGAGGGCGGCGCCGCGTCGATGCTGACCAGGTCGCCGCGCAGCGGGGGCCCGCCGTCCATGGGCCGGCCGAGCCCGTCCAGGATGCGTCCGCGCAGGTCCGGGCCCACCGCCACGCGCAGCGGCCCGCCGGTGGAGATCACCGGGGTGCCCGTGCTGAGGCCCGCGATCGGGCCGAGCGGCAGGCAGGACAGGCGCTCGCCGTCGAGGGCCGCGACCTCGGCCAGGACGGCGTCGTCGCCCTCGCCCATCCGGAGCAACTCGCCGACCCGCGCCTCCAGCCCGCTGACCGTCACGCGCAGGCCCACCGCGCCGGTCACCTTGCCCCGGGTGAGCGGCTGCGCGGCGAGCAGGGCGGCGTTGATGCGGTTGCGGAAGACGTCGGTCACAGGCGCAGGGCTTCCTTCGCTCGGGCGACGGCGGCGGCGATCGAGGCGTCCACCGTGGTCGTGCCGGTCTCGGCCACGGCGTCGCCGGGCCGCAGGGCCGGATCGGGGCGCAGATGCACCGGCCGGCCCTCGTAGTTGTAGTCGGCGTCGGTTGCCGCGCCGACCAGATTGCGGAAATCGTCGGGATGCAGGCTGACCACGATGTCGCCGTGCTCCGGCGCGGCGTTCATGGCCCGCCGCAGCGCCGCCGCGGCCCGGCCCTCGGGGTCGTCCATGGCCCGGCCGACGATCGCCTCGGCCAGCTCGAAGGCCTGGGCGAGCACGGCCTCCTGCAACTCGTGCAGGGTCGGCATGAGCTGCGTCTCCAGGCCGGTCACGGCCCGCCCGAGCGCGTTGACCGCCTGCGCGAGCGCGGCGGCCCGGCGCTGGTCGTGCGCCTGCTCGACGGCCCGGGCCCGCTCCGCGGCAGTCCGGGCGTCGAGCGCCGCAGCCCGCCGGCCCTGCGCCCATCCCTCGGCGTAGCCGGCCGTACGAGCCTCCTGCTTCGCCCGTTCCACCGGGGCGCTGTCCGCGGGTACGCCGCGCCGCAGGTCCACGCCGAACCGCGCGGCGGCGGCGGACTCGGCCACCGAACCGCGCAGCACCGGCTTGTCCTCAGGCGATGAGCTCATCGACCTCGCCGCCACGCTGGATCTCGATCTGGCCGGAGTCCTCGAGCGAGCGGATCACCGAGACGATCTTCTGCTGGGACTCCTCGACCATGCGCACCTTGACCGGGCCCATCAGGTCCATCTCCTCGAGCAGGTTCTCCCGGCCGCGCTCGGACAGGTTGCTGGTGACCTTGTTGCGGACCTCCTCGTTGACGCCCTTGAGCGCGGTGGCGAGGTCGGCGGGCTCGACCTGGCGCAGCACCAGCTGCACCGAGCGGTCGTCGAGGTTCACGATGTCCTCGAACATGAACATCCGCCGGCGGATCTCCTCGGCGATCTCCGGGCTGCGCGCCTCCAGCGCCTCCAGGATGAGCCGCTCGGTGGTGCGGTCGGCGCGGTTGATGATGTCGACCAGCGGCTGGAGCCCGCCGACCGTGGACAGCTCGTCCGGCTGGAGCACCGTGGAGAGCTTGCGTTGCAGCGCCAGCTCCACCTGCCGGATCACGTCCGGCGAGGTCCGGTCCATGACCGCGATCCGGTGCGCCACGTCCGACTGCACCTCGGGCGCGAGGCCGGACAGGATCGAGGACGCGAGCGCCGACGGGATGTGCGCCAGCACCAGCGCGATGGTCTGCGGGTGCTCGTACTGCACGTACGACAGCAGTTGCCGGGGGTCGGCGTGGCTGAGGAAGTTGAACGGCATGTCGGTCATCGACGCCTGGAGCCGGTCCAGGATCAGTTGTGCGCGTTCGGTGCCCAGCGACGCCTCGAGGAGTTCGCGGGCGTACGCCATGCCGCCGGCCCCGGCGTGCTTGGTGGTGGCCATCGCGTAGAACTCGTCGATGACGTCGCCGACCACCTCGGGTTCCAGCTTGCCGAGCCGGGCGATCTCCGCGGAGAGTTCCTCCACCTCGCTCTCGTTCATGCTCGCCAGTACCCGGGTCGAATACTCCTTGCCCATCCGTACCAGCAGGATGGCTGCCTTGCGCAGGCCGGTCATCGACGTCGTGGTCAGTGCCGGTGAGGTCAACGCGGTTCCTCCTTGAACCCAGGGGGTGGTGATCAGCGGCCGGCGCCGAGCCAGCCGCGCAGCAGGGCGGCCATCTCCTCGGGCTGGTCCTCGACCATCTGCTCGATCTCGCGCTGCCGTTCCTCGAGCGCCTCGTGCACGATGTTCGCCGCCTCGATCGCCGGCGAGGGGATCGCCGCGTTCAGCTCGGCCAGGCGCTGCGCCTCCAGGGCGGCCTGCATGTCCTCGAGGTGCTTGAGCTCGGCCGGGGTCAGCGCCTTGCGCTTCTTCGCCTTCCGGCTCCAGCGCCAGGCCAGGAAGATCAGGAAGAGCACCACCAGGGCCATCGCCGCGGTCTTGATCATCGCGGTCTGCTTGGCCGCCTGTTCGGCGGCGGCGGAGGCGGCCAGGGCGTCCTTGGCGGCGGTCGCGGCGCTGGTGTCGAACGCCATCGCGCTGACCGCGACGGTGTCGCCCCGGGTCGGGTCGATGCCGGCCGCGGCGCTGACGAGCTGCTGCACGTCGGCCTGGTTCACCGCGCCGGCCGTGGTGGCGTCGAGCAGCACCGCGACGTTGAGCCGCTTGATGGTTCCCGGCGCGCGGTTGCGCTCCTCGGTGACCTTGTCGACCGGGTTGTTGCGGGTGGTGTTGGAGTTCTCGTACTGGCCGTTCCCGCCGCTGGCCCCGGTGCCGTTCGGCACCTGGATGTTGTCCGGGCCGAGCACGCCGCCGGCTCCGGTGCCGTTGCCGTTGTACGCCTCCCGGCTGATGCTCTCGGACAGCGCCGCGACCGACGGGTTCGACGAGTACTTCTCCGACGTGGTGCGGGTCTGGTCGAAGTCGAGCTCGGCGGTGGTGGTGATGACGGCGTGGCCGGGGCCCACGACCGCGTCGAGCATGTTCTGCAGCGACGCGTTGAGGCGGTTCTGGAAGGCGACCGTCTGCGAGTCGGCGCCGCTCTCCGCGCCGGTGCCCAGCGGCTGGCCGCCGCCGCTCGAGAGGATCTTGCCGTCAGCGCCGACCACGGTGACGTTGGTCGGGTCGAGGCCCTCCACGCCCGACGCGACGAGGTTGACGATCGCCCCGACGGTCTGGGTCGACAACGGCTTGTTGGGGGCGGACTGCACCAGCACGGAGGCGGTGGTCTTGTTCGCGTCGTCGGCGAAGACGTCCTTCTGCGGGAGCACCAGGTTGACCGTGGCCGCCTCGACGCCGTCGATCGACTTGATCGTGTTCGCCAGTTCGCCCTGCAAGGCCCGCTGGTAGTTCGTGTGCTGCATGAAGTCGCTGGTGGTGATGCCCTGCTGGTCGAGCAGGGCGTAGCCGGTGTCGGAGTCCCCGGGCAGGCCCTCGCCGGACAGTTGCAGGCGCAGGTCGTACACCTTGTCCTGGGGCACCATGATCGTCGTGCCGCCGTTGGCCAGCTCGTACGGCGTGCCGGTCTTCTGCAGCGACTCGACGATCGCGCTCGCGTCCTTGCTGGACAGATTGCTGAACAGGGCGGAGTACGACGGCTTCGCGGCCCACGTGGCGAAGAAGTAGCCGCCGATGACCAGGGCGAGCACCGTCGCGATCGTGACGGCCTTCTGCCCCGGGGTGAAGGACTTGAAGCTGTCGCCGACCTTGCGTACGGGCGCGGGGAGACGGTCCGTCATCTTAGGCCTGCATCCTCATGATCTCCTGGAAGGCCTCCACGGCCTTGTTGCGGATCGCCATGGTGAGCTGGAGGCCGAGGGCGGCCTCGGTGGACGCCATCGTGTACTGCGCCGGGTCCTGGAGGGTGCCGTTGGCCACCTGCACGGCCAGGTCGCCGGCCTTGGACTGGGCCGTCTGCACGCTCTCCAGCCCCTGCGACAGCATCGAGGCGAAGTCGGTGTTCGGCCCCTTGACCTGCTCGGTGCCGGAGAGACCGCTGACCGGGGTCAGGCCGGAAACGCCGCTGACGGCCCCGATCGCGCCGATCGGTGAGGTCATGATCAGGCCTTCCCGAGGTTGATCGCGGCCTGGTACGAGTCGCGCGCCCGGTCGACCACGGACAGGTTCGCCTGGTACGACCGCTGCGCCATCATCATCTGCGCCATCTGGGTGCCGAGGTCGATGTCGGGGCGGCGTACGTAGCCCTCGGTGTCGGCCAGCGGGTTGTCGGGCTCGTAGGAGAGCCGGCCCTCGGCGCTGCCGTAGGCGATCCCGCCGACCTGGGCGCCGTTGCCGTCCTGCGCCTCCTGGGCCACCACGTAACGGGCCTGGAAGGCGTTCTCGGAGGTCCGGGTGACGTTGTCGATGTTGGCGATGTTGTCCGACACCGCGTCGAGCCACTTGCGGTACACGGTGACCCCGGTGGTGGCCACGCCGATCGCGTTGAAGGTGCTCATCTGGTTCAGGCCCCCTTGATCGCGTCGCGGATGAGTCCGTACTTGCCGTCCAGGGCACGGATCGTCAGCTGGTAGCGCATCGTGGTGTCGACGTGTGCGAGCGTCTCCTCGTCCAGGTTGACGTTGTTGCCGTTCAGGCGCGTCGGCTCCAGCGAGTTCTGCACGCTCGGCGAGACCGTCGAGGGCGACTGGCCGTGAGCGACGGCGCTGCTCAGCGCCTCCTCGAACTTGACCTTACGAGCCCGGTAGCCGGGGGTCTCGATATTCGCGATGTTGTTGGCGATGGCGTTCTGCCGGGCGGACAGGCCGGCGACTGCGACGCGGAGCGAGGACGATGCGACGTCATCGAACACGGCGGCGATTCCTTCCCAGTGGTGCGAGGGCGCCGGTCCTTGGCTTGCGGGTACGGGCAATCCATTGCTCGTACCTTTCGCTTCGGCCCGTCGCCGGATCCGCTGAGCGTGGAACGGTTGCTGCCCGGTTGCACGCAGAAACCCGGCACCCGCGCGGGGTACCGGGTCTCTCCGGGTGTTGCTCGTGGGTCACATGGCGCAGTCGATGTAGGTGGGAACCTGTTTGCCGGCCGTGCCCACCTCGACCCGTGCGGCGAAGGCGGTCTGCCGGCGGTTGGCGGTGATCGCCATCGCGGCCGCCTTGGCGGCCTCCAGCTGCCGGGTCAGGATGAAGTCGGCGCGGGGCCGCAGGTCCAGCGGCAGCGGGCCGATCCCCGAGGGCGGCTCCCACGGCGTCGCGGTCGCCAGCTCCTGGGCGCGATGTTCCTCCGTGATCATCCGCTCGACGGCCTCGACGTCCGCTTCCAGCTCGTCGAGCGCCTCGATCCACGCCTGCCGCCACTCGTCGGCCATGACGTCTCAGCCCTCTGCCGCCGCGACAGCCATCGCCGCCTCACGCCAGGTGTCGCGCAGCGGCTCCATGAGCCCCCGGATCGCGGCGACCTTCGGGGCATCACCCTGCACGTTCGCGTTCACCAGCTCGGTCTCCGCGAAGGTGTAGATCGCGGCCAGGCCCGTCGCGCCCTCCCACGCGTCCATGTTCAGCGACACGTGCAGCTCGGTGACGATGTCCTGGGCGTGCTTGAGGTGCGTGTTGGCCTCGGGCCGGTTGCCCACCTCGAGCGCCTCCTGCCCCCGGGTGAGGTCCAGGATGAGCCGGTCGAAGAGCATCAGGAGCAGCTTGGCCGGCGACGCCGTGGCGACGGAGTCCGCGATGTAGCGGGCCCGCATGGCCGGTGAGGAGTTGTTCATGGAAGGACTGGCTCCGCTCAGGCAAGGCCGGCGAGCTGACCCGCCAGCCAGGTGGACTGCTGCTGCATCTTGCCGAGGGCGACCTCGAGGCCGGAGAACTGCTTCTCCAGGGCGCTCTTGCGCAGATCCAGCCGGATGTCCCACTCGCTGACCTGGTCGTTGAGCAGTTTGATCGAGCTGGTGTTGCGCTGGATGAGCGCCTGCATCGTGCCCAGCTTCGCCTTGGTGGGGTCGGTCGGGTCGATCACGCCCTCGCTGGCCACCAGCGAGACGGCCTCCAGCTTGCGGCCCAGGCCCACGGCGACGTCGAAGCCCGGCTCGAACTTGCCGGCGACGCCGCCGGGCTTGTCGGTGTACGAGTCGAAGAACTTCTGCGTACGCGCCGGGTCCGCGTTGTACGCGTCCATGAACTTGGCCTTGTCGAAGGTGAGCTTGCCGCTGCGGTCGACCGAGACGCCGACCTCGCTGTAGCTGGCCGTCACGCCGTTCTTGCCGAGGCCCGCGGCGCCGGACGAGATCGTGCCGAGGAGGTCCTGGCTGAGCTTGCGGATGGCGCTGTCGCCCACCAGCGGGCCGGCCGCGACCTCGGAAGTCTTGATCTTGCTCTGGGAGGCGATCTCGCTGAGCGCGGTGTTGGTGTTGTCGACCAGCGCCTGGATCTTGGCGGCGATGCCGTCGGCGTCCGCGCCGACGTTGACGGTGACGGACTCGTCGACGGCCTGGGCCTTGGTGGCCGTGACGGTCACCCCGGGCATCACGCCGGTGAAGGTGTTGGTGGCGGAGGTGATCGAGTACGGGTTGGTCGTGCCGACCTTCAGCTCGGCGTCCCCGCCCTGCACGGTGATCGAGGCGGCGCCCAGGCTGAGCCCGGTCGGCACGCCGGCGGTGTCGAACTTGTCGGCGGCGGTCTGGCCGCTCTCCTTCGCGGTGAGCTGCAGGGTGTACTTGCCCGGCCCGATCTGCACGGCGGCCGCCTTGTAGGGCACGTTCTGCTCGCCGTTGATGGCGGCGACCACGGCCTGCAGCGACTTGTCCGACGGCGTGAGCTGTTTCGTGGTGCCGTCGTTGAGCGTGACGTCGAACGTGCTGCCCGCGATCGCCGGCGACCCCGTCGCGTCGGTGGCCGAGGTGACCGAACCGGCGGCGAACGTCATCACGTGGGTCGCGGCCAGCTTCTCCACCCGGAAGCTCATCGAGCCCGCGGCCGCGCCCGACTGGGCGGAGACGACGGCGGCGGTCGAGTTCGAGGTGGCCTTCATGGCGCCCCAGGTGTCCGCGCTGCCCGCGGCCTTGGCCGCGGAGGCGATGCTGGACAGCCGGCTGTTCACGCTCTGGTACGCGGACACGACCTTGTTCGCCGTGGTGATCTTGGCCTTGAGCGCCGTCTGCGGGGCTGCCTCGACCTTCATGAGCTGGTTGATGGTGTCCGTGGTGCTCATGCCGGTGATGAGGCCGTCAATGCTGGCCATGAGGCGATCCCTCCGTCGGTCGGGCTGGAACGGAACGGGCGGCCGGCAGTGACGCCGACCGCCCGTCTATTCGGTTGTCTGTGCGGTGGACTGAGCCATTCCAGGAGTGGTGATCCTTGCTACGACGAGCGCGGATCACCACGCGCCGGGTCAGCGCAGGAGGGAGAGGACGCCCTGCTGCGACTGGTTGGCCTGGGACAGCATCGCCGTGCCGGCCTGGGTCAGGATCTGCGACCGGGTGAAGGACATCATCTCCTGAGCCATGTCCGTGTCACGGATCCGGCTCTCCGACGCCGACAGGTTCTCGATGGCGACGTTGGTGTTGTTGATGGTGTGCTCGAACCGGTTCTGGTAGGCACCGAGGCTCGCACGAGCGGTCGAGATGGTGGCGATCTGCTGGTCGATCACGTCGATGGCGTTCTGCGCACCGTTCGCGGTCGAGAAGTCCAGCGCACCGGTCACCGCCGTACCGTTCGTGGTGATACCGGTACCCGGTGCGGCCGCCGTGGCGGCGACACCACCGGTGACGGTGCCTCCGGTCTTCGACGTCACGACAAGTTCGTTCTTCGAGTTGACCTGCGCGTTGAAGGTCTTCTGGAAGTTGGTGTCCTTGTTGAGGGCGTCGGCGACGTCCTGAACGGTGTTGTACGTGCCGGCCGCGCCGAGCGTCACGTCGACGTCGACCGTGCCGTTGGTGAACTTCTGCGAACCGGTGACCAAGGTCGGGGTGTCGACCTTGAACATGGCGCCGGTGCCGCTGGTGTCGAGGGCGTCCGCGACGGCCTTGACGTTGGCGGTGCTCAGGTCCACCGAGATCTGGCTGTTCGGGTCGCCGTCCGCGCCGACCTGGAACTTCATGGTGCCGGCGGTGCCGTCGAGCAGCTTCTTGCCGTTGAAGTTCGTGGACTGCGAGATGCGGGTCAGCTCGTCCTTGAGGCTGGAGACCTCAGTGGCGATGTTGCTCCGCGCGTCGGCGTTGTTGGAGTCGTTACCCGCCTGCACGCCCAGGTCACGCATGCGCTGCAGGATGGAGTGGACCTCGTTCAGAGCGCCCTCAGCGGTCTGCACGACCGAGACGCCGTCCTGTGCGTTCCGGGTGGCGACCTTGAGGCCACCGACCTGGCTGCGCAGGCCCTCGCTGATCGCCAGGCCGGCGGCGTCGTCCGCGGCCCGGTTGATCCGGAAGCCCGACGACAGCTTCTCGAGCGACTTCGACATCTGGTTGTCGGAGACCGAGAGGCTGCGGTAGGCGTTCTGGGCAGCGATGTTCTGGTTGATGCGAAGACCCATGTGAAGTTCCTCCTTGAGTGGGGTCTCTGGCCGGCCCGTCCGTGAGCCGATTTGCTTACGCCACTAGTGATCGGCCGGGCTCCGCCGGCCTTGAGCAGTATTTGAGATTTCTTCGGGATATGTCCGGCGAACGCGGAAACCTGCGTGGCACCGATCTGCAACCGGGCCCGCGTCAACCCTCAGGGACACCCATCGGTTGCCGACTGGTCCGGTGAAGCGGAGATCCGCCTCGCGAGTGAAGACGGAGGAGCCGGTGAGCCTGACCGACCTGTCCAGCGTCCTGTGGCGCTCCCGGGAGCTGCTGGAACTGTTGCTGTTCAAGCTGGAGGAGGAGCAGTTGCTGCTCGCCTCGAACCGTTCCCGCTGGCTCGCGCACGCCACCCGCGAGGTGGAAGTGGTGCTGGACCAGATCCGGCAGACCGAGGTGGCGCGGGCCGCGTACGCCCAGGCGGTCGCGCAGGAGCTGGGGCTCAACGTGGAGGCGTCGCTGGGCGAGCTGGCGGACGCCGCCCCGGCGCCCTGGTCCGACCTGCTGCACCAGCACCGCAAGGCCTTCCTCACCCTGACATCCGAGATCAGCGCCATGGCCGAGACCAACCGCGACCTGCTCACCGCGGGACAGCGGGCGGCTCGCGAAACCATGCTCGCGTTCGCCGGAACCGTGGAAACGTATGGCCGGCAGGGCCAAACCGTCACGGGCGGCGTACGCCGCCCCAGTCTGGTGGATGAGGCGATCTGATGGGCAGCAGCTTCGGCGGCATCAACACCGCATTGACCTCGTTGTACGCGCAACGCCGCGGGCTGGACGTGGCCGGTCAGAACATCGCGAACGCGAACACCGAGGGATACACCCGGCAGCGGGTGAACATGAACTCCCAGGTCGGCTCGCTGTCGGCGGCGATGTACGCCCGCACCGACGGCCTCGGCACCGGCGTGGCGGTCACCGCCGTGCAGCGCCTGCGCGACGAATACCTGGAGAACCGGGGACGCTCGGAACACGCCGCGAGCTCGTACCTGTCGAGCCAGAGCACGGCGTACGTGGCGATCGAGGACACCTTCGCCGAGCCCGGTGACACCGCCCTTGCCGCCCAGCTGCGCGACATGTGGGGCAGCTGGAACGACGTGGCCAACAACCCGCAACTCGCGGCGCCCCGCTCCGCCCTCATCCAGCAGAGCTCCACGGTGGCCGATCAGCTCAACGGCGCGCACGAGGCGCTGGCGCGGCAGTGGAAGCAGAACGAGACCCAGATGAGCGCGTACGTGGACGAGATCAACACGACGGCCCGGTCGGTGGCACAGCTCAACGACAGCATCGTCAAGGCGAGTGCGTCCGGGCTGACCGTGAACGAGCTCCAGGACCAGCGCGACGTGCTGGCCATGCGGCTCGCCGAGCTCACCGGCGCCACCGCGGCGAAGCGCGAGAACGGCGGCCTGGACGTCTTCATCGGCGGGCAGACGCTGGTCAGCGGCACCCTGGTGCGCGACGTGGAGTTCGTCGGCGCCAGCCGGCTCGAGGACCAGGGAGTCGACCCGGTCCGGCTGCAGTGGGTCGACATCAAGCAGCCTGCCCAGGCCGGCGGCCGGGTGGGCTCGGCCATCGACACGATGACGACCATCATCCCGAACCTGTCGGACGACCTCGACTCGGTCGCCAAGAACCTGGTCGATTCGGTGAACGCCAAGCACGCCAACGGTTTCAGCGCCGACGGCAGCACCGGGCTCAACTTCTTCAGCGGCACCACCGCGGGCACCATCAAGGTCCTCATCAAGGACCCCGACAAGGTGGCGGTGTCGGCCACCGCCGGGACCCGCGACAACTCCGTGGCCGACGCGATCGCCGACATCGGTGACTCGGCGACCGGCCCGGACCGCGAGTACCAGGGCATGATCGGCCGGCTCGGGGTCGCCTCGCAGGGCTCCGCCCGGCGCGCCGAGATCCAGGCCGTCGTGACCGAGCAGGTGGACGCCGCCCGCGAGGGCGAGGCCGGCGTCAACCTCGACGAGGAGATGACGAACCTGCTCACGTACCAGCGGGGCTACGAGGCCGCGTCCCGCGTTCTGACCACGATCGATTCGATGCTCGACCAGCTCATCAACCGCACCGGTCTGGTCGGAAGGTAAGGAGTAGAACCATGATTGGCGGCGGCAGGGTCACCGAGCGCAGCATCCACACCCGGGTGCTGGCGAACCTTCAGCGCAACCTGGCCAAGGGCGGCCAGCTCCAGGATCAGCTGTCCAGCGGCAAGCAGATCAACCGGCCGTCCGACTCGCCGGCCGGCACGGTCTCCGCGCTGCAGCTACGCAGCGAGACCCGCACGAGCGAGCAGTACACCCGCAACGCCGACGACGGCCTCGGCTGGATGGGCACCCTGGAGGACACGCTCACCAGCGCGTCCAGCCTGGTCAACCGGGCCCGCGACCTCACCGTGCAAGCGATGAACCTGCAAACGAACGGCGTGCAGGCCAGCGAGGCGCTCGCCCAGGAGATCGACCAGGTCCGCAGTGGACTGATCTCGTACGCCAACACCCGGTACCTGGACCGTCCGGTCTTCGGCGGCAACACGCCCGACCCGGTCGCGTACGACCAGAACGGCGTCTTCACCGGCAATGCGTACGACCCGAACAACGCCTCGACCACCAGCGTGTCCCGTACCGTCGGCTCGGGTGTGAAAGTGCGCGTGGACCTCACCGGCCCGGAGGCATTCGGTGACGACACCACGGGTTTGTTCAAGGTTTTGGAGAACATTTCCGCGAGCGTTCGGGCCGGCGACAGCGCGAAACTCACGACCGACCTCCAGGAACTGGACAAGGCGGGGAACAACCTGAAATCGGCCATTGCGGAGGTCGGATCTCGATACAATCGGATCACGCAGATGAAGGAATCCGCGCAGGACCGGTTGTTGTCCGTGACGTCGCAGCTGTCCGACATCGAGGACATCGATCTGCCGAAAACCATCATGGAAATGCAGCTTCAGCAGACCTCGTACCAGGCCGCCCTGGCCGCCGGGGCCAAGGTGGTCCAGCCCTCGCTCATCGATTTCCTGAGGTGACCATGAGTACTCGCACCGCGTCCCGTCCGATTGGGGCAACCATGACCGACACCGCGCTGGACATGCCGATCATCGACATGGCCGTGCCTATGCCGGGCTTCCCGGCGCACCGGCAATTCGTGCTGGTCCGGCTCAACGAGGAGGGCCTCCTCTTCGCGTTCACGTCCATCAAGGACCCGAACCTGCGGTTCCTGGTGGCACCGCCCGAGCCGTTCTTCCCGGATTACGCTCCGGAGATCGAGAACGACGTCCTGGCGGCCCTCAACACCAAGGACCCGGACCGCCTGCTGGTCATGGTGGTCATCACCGCCGGCGTCAACGAGACCACCGCGAACCTTTTCGCCCCCATCATCGTGGACCGCGACACCCGTCGCGCCATGCAGGTCGTTCTCAACGGCAGCAACATGCCGGTCCGTGCCGTCATGCGCAGGACCTACTGACGGTTTCCGCCCCGGTCGCGTGACAGCTCGCGACCCGGTTGCTACATGTCCTGTCCACGGATGGAGAAGGGGCAGAAACGATGCTGGTGCTGACCAGGAGGGCCGGCGAAAGTGTGATCATCGGCGATGACGTCGTCGTGACCGTCCTCGAGGCGCGCGGCGACGTCATCCGCATCGGTATCAAGGCCCCACGCGACGTGCAGGTGCACCGCGAGGAGGTCTACAACGAGTTGAAGGCCGCCAACCGCGAGGCCGCGTCTCCCGACGACGACGCGGTGCAGGCCGTCTCCGACATGCTGCGCCCGGCCGCCCAGCCCGACTGAGGCCGGAGCACGGGGCTCGGGCCGCTCAAAGGAGAGCTTCATGTCCCGATTGATGCAATTGGGTATCGCCAAGCGGATCGGCCTCATCGTCGTCGCGGGCATGGTCGGGCTGCTGGTCCTCGCGATCGGCTCCTGGGCCAGCCAGTCGACGTTGGTCGAGCAGGCCGACCGGGTTCGGGGCCTCGAGGCGGGCATGGGCGCGCTCAACCATCTCGACACCCGGCAGAGCGAACTTAAGGTCGACGCGTACCGGGCGGCCCTGGGCCAGGACGTCACGCAGGACGTCGCCGACGATGTGGTGTCGGCCACCGAGGCCGCGGACGCGGTGGAGAACGCCGGGCTGCCGGCCGATCTGGCCGCCGAGTTCGGGCAGATCCGCCCCGAGGTGACCGCGTTCGGCGCGTTCATCTCGGACTTCGTCAAGCAGGCGGGTGCGGGCGGTGCGAACGCGACGGCGAACATCGACCAGATCGCCGAGCGGAACCACGCGGTCGACGACAAGCTGGGTGCCCTCAACGAGAAGGTGGACGCGGCCATCGGCCGGGAGCGAGCCGACATGGACGCCACCGTGACCGGCGCCCGTACGGCCACGGTCATCGTGGTGCTGCTCTGCCTGGCGCTGCTGCTCGCGCTGGCCGTACCGCTGGCCCGGTCGATCCTCCGGCCGGTCCGCCGCCTCGGCGAGGTGGTCGACGCGATGGCGGACGGGGACCTGACCCGGCGTACCGGCATCACCAGCCGCGACGAGATCGGCCGGATGGCGGCCGGGATGGACCGGGCGACGGAGGCGATCCGCCGGTCGCTGAGCACCATCAGTCAGAACTCGGAGACGCTGGCCAGCGCGGCCACCGAACTCTCCGCCGTGGCCGCCCAGATCGCCGACGCGGCCCACGAGACGGATGCCCGGACGTCCGCGGCGTCCGCCGAGGCCGAGGAGATCTCGCGCAACGTGCAGACGGTGGCCGCCGGTTCCGAGGAGATGGGCCTGAGCATCCGGGAGATCTCCCGCAACACCAGCGAGGCGGTGCGGATCGCCGCCGTCGCGGTGGCCGAGTCGGCCCAGGCGACCGGCACCGTCCGGCAGCTGGGCGAGTCCTCGGCCGAGATCGGCAACGTGATCAAGCTGATCACGTCGATCGCCGAGCAGACCAACCTGCTGGCGCTCAACGCGACGATCGAGGCGGCCCGCGCGGGCGACGCCGGCAAGGGGTTCGCGGTGGTCGCGAGCGAGGTCAAGGACCTGGCCCAGGAGACCGCGCGGGCGACCGAGGACATCGGTGCGCGGGTGAACGCGATCCAGGCCGACACCGCCGGGGCGGTCGAGGTGATCAGCCGGATCAGCGAGGTGATCGGGAAGATCAACGAGTTCCAGACCACCATCGCGAGCGCCGTGGAGGAGCAGACCGCCACCACCGGGGAGATGAGCCGCAGCATCAGCGAGGTCGCCTCCGGCAGCGGCCGGATCGCCACGAACATCGCCGATGTCGCGCGGGCCGGTTCGGGTGCCGTGCACGGCGTCACCCAGAGCCGGCTGGCCAGCGAGGAAGTCGCCCGTACCGCGGAGGAGCTGCGCAACCAGGTCGGCAATTTCCGGCTCGAGGCGGCCGCGCACCCGTAATGCACCTGGTGCGGCCCCGGTCCACAACACCCGCACCGCACAGTTTTCCCCAAGGACGGGAGGCACTCGTCCGGTGGACGGCGTCGGGGAGACATCGTGGGTGCAGAGCGCGAATCGATCATGGACGGCACCACCCTCGCCGCGCCGGCGTCCGCCCTCGATCTGCGGGCCGACGCCCACGTGCACACCGGCTTCGCGGCCGGACGGGACAGCGTCGGCGTGGTGGTCTCCGCCGCGGACCGGGCCGGCCTGACCGCGCTGACCTTCGCCGACCAGGTGGGACCCGACACGACGTGGCTGCCCGCGTACGCGGATGCGGTGCGCCGGGCCCGGCGGCGTACGGAGATCACCCTGCGCGTCGCCGCCGAGGTCGAGATCGTCCAGCAGGACGGCTGGCTGGCGTGGCCCGCCGACCTGGGCAACCTCGAGGCGGTGTCGGTGGCGATCTCCCGGCTGCCGCTCGCCGACGGCCCGGCCGGCGCCCGGGAGGTGCGCGCGCTGCTGACCGCGGGCCGGCTCGTGCCGGAGCAGGTCGCCGAGATCGTCGTGACCGCCACCATCAGGGGCGTCGAGCGGGCCTCGCGCTACGCGCCGACCCAGCTCGCCCGCCCGCTGAGCCTGCTCGCGCACGTCGGCATCGACGATTCGGCGGTCACCCCGGAGATCCTCGGCGCGCTCGCCGAGGCCTGCCGGTCCACGGGTACGGCCGTCGAGATCAGCGAGGCCTGGCGCAGTCCGTCGCCCCGGGTGATCGCCATGCTGCGTGAGGCCGATGTGGCGATGGTGGCGGCCAGTGACGCGCGGTACGCCGCCGAGGTCGGCCACTGGCAGTACCTGCGCCGAGTCTGACGGGAAACCGGACGCCGACTGTAGTCATCTACGTACGCTCTGTCATGCCAGCACTTCAGCATGGGAGAGATGCCATGAGTATGGTCCAGCAGGCCGTCGAGATCAGCGCACCGCTGCACGCCGTGTACGAGCAGCTCGCCACCTTCGAGAACTACCCCCGCTTCATGACCGGTGTGGAGCAGGTCATCCCGGTCGGCGAGGGCCGGACCCACTGGGTCATGGACGTCGAGGGGCGCCGCCAGGAGTTCGACGCCCGGATCGTCGAGTGCTCCCTCGACGAACGGGTGGCCTGGGCGACCGTCGACGGCCCTCGGATGGCCGAGACGATCACCCTGCGGCCGATGGGCGAGACGCGTACCCAGATCGTCGCCCAGCTCGAGGCCGACGCGGCGTTCCTGCTCCCGGGGGACCGGCACGGCGAGGACGCGCTGAGCCGCCGTCTCAAGGCCGACCTGACCACCTTCAAGGGCCTGATCGAGACCGGCAAGCTGGGCACCGGCGGCCACCTGTCCGGTGCCAGCTCCAAGAACCTCACCGGTAGCGCGTACGCCTCGCCCGCCTCGGTGGCGGGCCGCGCCCGCGGCGGCCGTCCCGGACCGGGCGCCGGCTGGGGTACGAGCGCCGGCGAGTTCAGCAACGCCCACGACGACGGCCTCGGCACCCTGCGCCCGAACGCGGGCACCGCCGCCCTCGGCACCCCGAACGCCGGGACCACGGTCGACATCACCTCGGCGCCCGGCATCCGCAGCGCGCACGACCTCGACGACGTCCTCGCGCCCGGCCGCCGCATCGTCGGCGCCCCGTCCGTCCGCGGGGGTGCGGCCGGCACCCGGCCCGCCGGCCAGAGCTCGGCCGCGGCCCGGATGGGCGGCAAGGCGATGGGCGCGCGCGACGGCCGCGGCGACGGCGTCATCCACGAGGAGGAGCGCGGCAGCTGGTAGCCCGCGCTCAGAGGGAAGCCGCCTCCCAGGTCACGATCAGGCGCGCACCCCGGGGCTCGGCCCGCTCGTAGCGGACCGAGCCCCCGTTCGCCTCCACGAGATGGCGCACGATGAACAGCCCGAGCCCGGCGCCGCGCATGAAGCGGTCGAAGAGGTTGGGCAGCAGTTCCTCGGGGATACCGCCGCCGCGGTCCTCGACGATCAGCACCACCGACTCGGCGTCGCGTCCGGCGCGGATCTCGATCGGCGACTCGCCGTAGGTGAGCGCGTTGGACAGCAGATTGCGGACGACGTGCCACACGTGCTGACGGTCGGCGAGCGCCGAGACGTCGTCGTCCGCCGCGACCACGACGTCCGCCGTGCAGCCCAGCTCCTCGGTCACGGCCGCGACGACCTCCCGGACCGGCACCGGGGTCCGCCGGGCGGTGACCGCGCCCGTGTCCAGCCGGAAGAGCAGCTGCAGGTCGTTCATCATCCGGATCAGCCGGTGGGCGTTCTTGTCGATCTTCGACGCCAGCTCGAGCCGGATGTCGTCGGGCAGGTCCGCCCAGTCGGCGTGCAGCAGCTCGGCCAGGCTGGCGATCGAGCTGATCGGCTGCGCGACGTCGTGGGTCAGCATCGAGGTGAGGTCGTTCTTGAAGGCGAGCGCCGCCGCGAGCCGCTCGTTGCCCGCTTCCAGCTCGGCGGCCCGGCTGCTCAGCTCGTCCTCGGCGCGCTTGCGGTCGGTGATGTCGACGTACGTGGCGACGTAACCGCGGGGGCGCCCGGCGCGGTCCGGGATCGCCGCCATCGTGGCGAGCACCGGCACCTCGGTACCGTCGGCGCGGCGGATCACCCAGTCCCGGGTGCCGGCCGGGGGCAGGGTGGACTCGGCGCCGTCCTCGCCGGAGTCCCGGCCGGTCAGCTCCCGCCAGCGCCGGTTCACGTCGATGACGCGGTAGTTCGCGTCGAGGACCATCACCGCCTCGTGCATCGACTGGAGGAGCGTGTCCGCGAAGTCGCGCCGCTCGTGCAGCTCGGAGACCAGCTCCCGCTGCTTGCGGTCGGCACCCTCCAGCGAGCGGACCAGGAACCCGACCAGACCGATGAGCGCCAGCCCGGCGAGGACCGTGCCGGTGCTGACGGCGGCGGCCGGCCGGCTGATTCCCGTACGGACGGCGAGCGCGCTGGCCAGGGCGGCGATGACGGGTACGGCGACGACGGCCGGCAGCATCCGGCGGACCTTCACGCCCGGCCCGGCCGCCGCGGCGGTGCGCAGCGGTCCCGCCTCGGGCCGGGCCAGCACCATGCCGACGGCCAGGGCGAACAGCGCCCCCGCGTGGTACGCCGACATCAGGCTCTCCGGCGGCGGCCCGTCCGGGAACGTCGGCGCGAACATCCGTGGCACGAGCGCCACCAGCGCGATGACGGCGCTGCCGGCGAGCAGGGGATCGGCGACCCGGTAGCGCACCGGATCGCCGGAGCGGCGTTCGACCCGCAGGTCCAGGCAGGCCAGGGCGAGCCCGCTCAGCATGGTGGCGACCCCGGCCGCGGGATGCCGGGGCAGCACCGCGGCACCCAGCGCCACGGAGACGCCCGCCAGCGCGTACGCCAGAACCCGCGCCGCCCGCCCGGTAGCCGGCGGCGCCAGCAGGAAGAGCGCGAGCCCGGCGGCCATCAGGGCGGCTGCCGGGCTCGTCGTCAACGCTTCGGAATAGGTGGTGCCGGCCCGGGAGAGGGCCAGGCCGAGGGTGCCGGAGAGGGCGACGGCGACGCCGGTGCCGCCGGCGGCGAGCCGGGACAGCCTCCCCACGTTCTGCGCCGCGATCTGCACCGGAACCCCTCTAAAGATGGGCTTTTCCGGCCCAAGTGTGAGGGAGTGATCATATCGCGGCGGATGGGATCAAGTGGTCACGCCGGGTGAGACTGCCCCGCCCAGGCGAAGCCGTTCTCGACCGCTGCCTTGACCGACACCGGCGCGAGCTGACCTGCGTACTTGTTCGCGTGGTGCCCGCAGAACGCCAGGCCGCCGCCGCCCGCCAGGCTCAGTTCGAGCTTCGCCGCCGCGCCGCAGCGGTCGCAGCGCTCGGCCAGCGAGTCGACGACGACGATCTCGGGCGACATCACTGTGGTCATAGCGCTCTCCTTGCTCGGTGGCGGTGCAAGCGGTCCTGACAGCGGGTACTTCGGCCCGCCCGGGGGACGACTTAGCCTTGCGGCCCCGGACGCCACCGCTGCAACCCACCGGCAACCTCCGAGGTCCCGGGGCGGCTCCGCCCCTTCCCGAGCATTTCCCCCCAGACGCCGCCGGCATGCCTGTTCCGCTCCGGTGATGTCCGACGCTGTCCGTACCAGGAGGGACCCGAGTATGACGAGCAACCACGGGCGGCGCCGGGCCGCACGCTTCGCGCTGACCGCCGCCCTGGCGACCGCCGCGGTGGTGACCGGCGCGGCGGGGAGCGCCCTCGCCGGGACGCCGGGCGCGCTGCCCCTCGGCACGGTCCGCGCGGCCGGTGCCGGAGCCATCCCGGGCAGCTACATCGTGGTGCTCAAGGCCGGGGCCACCGAGGTGCCGGCCGTCTCCCGCGCGCTCACCTCCCGCTACGGCGGCCGGGTGCTCGCCAGCTACACCTCAGCCGTACGCGGCTTCCACACCGGCATGACGCCGCTGGAGGCCCGCCGCCTCGCCGCCAACCCCGCGGTCGACTACGTCGAGCAGGACGCGGTCGCCACGCTCGCCGACACCACGCAGGCGAACCCGGTGTGGGGTCTCGACCGGCTCGACCAGAGGGCGTTGCCGCTGTCGAAGAGCTACACGTACCCCTCGGCGGCGGCCGCGACCGCGTACGTGCTGGACACCGGCATCCGGATCGGGCACGCCGAGTTCGGCGGCCGGGCGAGCTACGGCCGGGACTTCATCGACAACGACGGCACCGCCCAGGACTGCAACGGCCACGGTACGCACGTGGCCGGCACCATCGGCGGCCGGACGTACGGCGTCGCCAAGGACGTCAAGCTCGTCGGCGTACGGGTGCTGAACTGCAAGGGTGCCGGCCCGTACTCGGCGATCATCGCGGGCATCGACTGGGTCACCCGGAACGCGGCCAAGCCGGCCGTGGCCAACATGAGCGTCGGCGGTCCGGCCAGCTCCGCCGTGAACGCCGCGGTGGCCAAGTCGATCGCGTCGGGCGTCACCTACGCCGTCGCCGCCGGCAACGACAGCAGGAACGCCTGCGGCTATTCGCCGGCGTCCGCCCCGGCCGCGATCACGGTCGGCGCCACGGACAGCACCGACACCCGCGCGTCGTTCTCGAACTACGGCTCGTGCCTCGACGTCTTCGCCCCCGGCGCGAAGATCACCTCGGCCGGCTCGTCGTCCGACACCGCGACGGCGATCATGAGCGGCACCTCGATGGCGACGCCGCACGTGGCCGGTGCCGCCGCCCTGGTGGCCGCGGCGCACCCGGAGTGGACGCCGGCGCAGGTCGGCGCCGCGCTCACGGACAACGCGACGGCCGGCAAGGTGGCGGCCCGGGGCACGGGCTCGGTGAACAAGCTCCTGTACACCGGTTTCCTCTCCACGGCCACGACCACCCCGCCGGTCACGGGAGGTGCCTGCGGACCCTTCGTCATGGGTATGGACGTCCCGGTCGGCAAGAAGTCCACGGCCACCAGCGTCAGGACCGTCTCGGGATGCACCGGGCCGGCGTCCTCCGCGTCGACCGTGGCGGTGACCGTGCGGCACGCGTACCGGGGGTCGCTGGCCGTGGCGCTGACCAGCCCGGCCGGGGTCACGTACACGCTCAAGGCGGCGGTGAAATCCGACAGGCGGGCCGACATCGTGCACACGTACGCGATCGACCTGTCCGGCACCGCCCGCAACGGTAAGTGGACGCTGCGGGTCAAGGACACCTACGGCACCACCAGGGGAACCCTGGACCGGTGGAAGCTCACACTCTGATTGTGCGGAAAGCGGCAACCAGGGCCGGTGCCCGCGGATAGCGTGAATGTCTCACCTTTGCCAGGAGGCTCTCATGACGGAAGTTCCGGAGGAGCGTCCCACCGTCCTCGTCGTCGACGACGAGGAGGATCTGCGTGACATCATGCGCCGGATGCTCGAGCGCCGGGGCTTCGCGACCCTGGTGGCCGGCGACTCCGACCAGGCCCTGACGGTCTGCCGGGAACACCCGGGGGACATCGACGTCCTCGTCACCGACCTCGGCCTGCCCGGCGTCTCGGGCGGCGAGATGGCCCGCACCTGCACGCAACTGCGCCCCGACATGGGCGTCGTCTACATCTCCGGCCTGCCCAAGGACATCGCCGTCACCAAGGGGCTGATCAACGAGGACTCGCTCCTCGTGAAGAAGCCGTTCACCGCGGACCTCCTGCTGGAGGCGCTGCGGGTGATCCTGGCCGAGAAGGCACCCACCACCTGACCGATCCACAGCACGCCCGAAGCGCCGCCGGACCTCCGTCCGGCGGCGCTTTCGTCTGTCCGGACGGTGCCGTGGTTCCGGCCGGAAAGCCCTTCATCCGCGCCGCTCCCTGCCGCCCGGCCCCCATCCGGTGGAGCGGCACCTGGGCTGCACCCGAACGCAAGCCGGACCAGCACCCGCCCCTGTCGAACCTGGTGTCAGACAGCGATTCATCGACATACAGGGGGACCGGACGTGACTGCCAGGCGGGGGAAGATCGGCGTTGCCGTGACAGGCGTGGTCGCCGTGAGCGCGGGCTTCGCGCTGGCGGGCACCGCGAACGCCGCGACGGCCACCACGACGGTGAGCGTGCTCAGCAGCGACGACACGTACACGTCGAGCACGCGCCGCAGCGTCAACTTCGGCCAGGCCGACAAGCTGGTCGTCGGCAAGGAGGGCGGCGAGACCCGGGTCTCCTACCTGAAGTTCGCGCCGAAGCTCGCCGCCGGCGTGACCGTGCGGCGCGCCGAGCTGCGGCTGCCGGTGGAGAGCAAGCCGGTCGCGGCCACCCTCACCGTCTACCCGGTGGCGGCCACCTGGTCGGAGAAGAGCATCACCGCGGCGAACGCGCCGGCCACCGGCAAGGCCATCGCCTCGATCAAGCCGAAGGCCACCGACAAGACCCTGACCTTCGATCTGTCCAAGGTGGTCACCAGGTCGGGCACGTACGCGTTCGCGCTGAAGTCGGCGTCCACCACGGCCGTCACCCGGCTGCGCTCGCTCGAGCAGGGCGACCCGGCCACCGGCGGCCCGGAGCTGCGGCTCACGGTCGTCAGGACGACCACCCCGGCCACGCCCACCACCCCGCCGACCACGGCCCCGGTCACCACCCCGCCGACCACGGCGCCGGTCACCACGCCACCCACGACCACTCCGCCCACGACCACTCCGCCGGTCACCACGCCGCCCACGACCGTGCCGCCGACCACGACCCCGCCGGGCGGGTGCGTCACGGACGCGATGCTGGTGCCCTCCTGCGGCGTGCTCTGGGGCGCGGCCGCCGGCGGCTTCACCGACACCCCGCGTGACCAGGCGCTGAAGGCGTGGGAGCAGACCACCGGACGGACCGCCGCGATCTTCCACGCATACCACAA
>NZ_PVZG01000006.1 GCF_003002065.1 Pseudosporangium ferrugineum | reverse complement strand
GCCGAAACCCGCGTCGCCCTCGGCCCCGCCCTCGCCACCCTCGACGAACGCGAACAGAAAATCCTCACCCTGCGCTTCTACGGCAACCTCACCCAGTCCCAGATCGCCGACCAGGTCGGCATCTCCCAGATGCACGTCAGCCGCCTGCTCACCAAGGCCCTGACGAAGCTGCGCACCCAGCTGGCCGCGGACGGCCTCTGATCGCCGGCTTCCCCGTCGCGAGGACGCCGGCCCGGTTCGGGCCGGCGTCCTTGTCTGCGCCTCCGGCCGTAGAGTGGCGGTCGTGACGGAAGCCGCGTGGGTCGAGCATGCCGTGTGGTGGCAGGTGTATCCGCTCGGCTTCGCCGGCGCGTACCCCGAGCACGACAACGGCGGACTCCGGCGGCTGGACGCCTGGCTGGACTACGCCATCGAGCTGGGCGCGTCGGGCCTGCTGCTCGGGCCGGTCTTCGCGTCCGAGACGCACGGCTACGACACCGTCGACCACTTCCGCATCGACCCGCGGCTGGGCGGCGACGACGACTTCGACGCCCTGGTCGGCGCCGCGCACGAGCGGGGCCTGCGCGTCGTCCTGGACGGCGTCTTCAACCACGTCGGCCGCGGGCACCCCGCGTTCCAGGACTACCTCGCGCACGGCGACGACTCGGCCCGCGCGCGCTGGTTCCGGGTGCGCGGGCGGGGGACGGACCACCCCGAGCTCGTGACCTTCGAGGGGCACGACGCGCTGGTCACCCTCAACCACGCCGAGCCCGCCGTCGCCGACTACGTCGCCGACGTGATGACCCACTGGCTGCGGCGCGGTGCCGACGGGTGGCGCCTGGATGCCGCGTACGCGGTGCCGCCCGGTTTCTGGGCGAAGGTGCTCCCCCGGGTGCGCGCCGAATTCCCCGAGGCGTACGTCTTCGGCGAGGTCATCCACGGCGACTATCCCACGATCGTCGGGATGTCCACGTTGGACTCGGTGACCCAGTACGAGCTGTGGAAGGCGATCTGGAGCTCCCTCGAGTCGGCCAACTTCTTCGAGCTGAGCTGGGCCCTCGAACGGCACAACGGGTTCCTCGACACGTTCGTGCCGCAGACGTTCGTCGGCAACCACGACGTGACCCGGCTGGCCAGCAGGCTCAGCGAGGAGCGGCACGTACCGCTCGCCGTCGCGGTGCTGCTGACCGTCGGCGGCACGCCCAGCATCTACTCCGGCGACGAGCAGGGCTTCCGCGGCGTGAAGGAGGACCGGGCTGGCGGCGACGACGCGGTGCGCCCGCCGTTCCCCGCCGGGCCCGCCGAACTCGCCCCGTACGGCCGGCCGCTCTACCGGGTCCACCAGGAGCTGATCGGGCTCCGGCGGCGCAACGCCTGGCTGCACCGGGCCCGCACGCGCACCCTGCACCTGACCAACGAGCAGTTCGTCTACGAGGCGTACGCCGACGGCCGGAGCCTGGTGATCGCCCTGAACGCGGCGAAGGAGCCGGCCACGGTCCCCGCCCCCGGCGGCGGCACGGTGGAGCTGGCCCCGGCCAGCTGGTCGGTGCTGACGCCCTAACGCCCGAGCGCCCGGGTGACGTCGCCGCCCGAGGGCCCGAAGGCGGTCAGGAACCTGTCCCGGAACTGGTCCATCGGCCAGACGGGCGCGGCCGGCGCGGGCCGGAGGCCGTCGGTCCAGTTCCAGCCGGCCACCCGATCCAGCACCGCCCTGTCCTTCGCGACGATGGTGATCGGCACGTCGTGGCTGGCCGTGTCGCCGACCACCATGGGCGACGGCTGGTGGTCGCCGAGGAAGACCATCACCGTGTTCTCGTCGCCGAACTTCTCCAGGTAGGACACGATCGTCGTCAGCGTGTACCGGATCGACCGGCTGTACTCGCGCTTCACCTTGGCCGGGTCCTTCCACACCGCCCCGGCCTTCTTGGCGTCCTTGCGGATCTGCTCGTAGACCGCGCCGTCGCCGACGTCCTCCCAGTCGATGAAGGTGGGGATCGGCGCCCACGGCGTGTGGCTCGACACCAGCGGCATCTCCACGAACAGCGGGGCGTGCGACGGCCCGTGCACGTTCTTCTGGAACCAGGAGAGCGTGTACTGGTCCGGCTGCGGCCCCCAGCCGAACTTCGGGCCGGCGTAGCCGGTGTTGCGGGAGTCGAAGACCCGGTTGTAGCCGTAGAAGTTGCCCTCCGGCCAGGCCCGGGTCGCGCCCGGCATCACGCTCATCGTGTCGAAGCCGGCCTTCTTCGACAGGCTGGTGAGGGTGAGCCGGTCGCTGGCGGTCAGGTTGCGGTAGCGCTTCTGGTTGTTGATCCACAGCCCGGAGAGCAGGGTCGAGTGGGCCAGCCAGCTGCCGCCGCCGAACGTCGGGGAGGTGAGCCAGCCGCTCTTCGCCGCATACCCGGCCTTGGCGAGCGTCTCCGTGCCCTCGTCGAGCACCTCGACCGTGCCCGCGTTCAGCACCGGGTCCTCGACCGCCGAGCGCCCGTAGCTCTCCACGAACGTGATCATGATGTCCTTGCCGCGCAGGCCGGTGAGCAGCTGGTCGGCGGGGGTGGCCGCGAACGCGTCGACCTTCACCTCGCGGGCGAAGATCTTCTCGTTGTTGATGCCTGCCTTCACGGAGTGCGCGCGGTCCCAGGCGTACAGGGCGCTGGAGCGGGCCGCGACCGGGATGTTGTTGAAGACCTGCACGCCGAGCAGGAAGCAGACCGTCCAGACGGCGGTGCCGGCGAGCGCCGTACGGGCGGTGGCCGTGCGGTGGCGCCCGGCCACCTTGGCCACCCGGACGGCGGCCAGGGTCATCAGCGAGAGCACGACGAGCGCCAGGAGCACGACCGCGACCAGGGCGCCGATCGCGCCGGCCCGCCCGAACGAGCCCTGGAGGAACTCCCGCGCGTCGTCCAGGAGGACCCAGTCGAGCACCGGGTCGAAGGGCCGCGCCAGCACCTTGTAGAAGCCCATGTCGAGCATCTTCTCGATGGTCAGCGCGCCCAGCCCGGCGCCGAGCACGCCGGCCACGATCCGGTTCCAGCGCCCGGGCAGGAACAGCAGCAGGCCGACGGCGACGAAGCCCTCGATCGGCAGGCGGGCGTAGGTGCCCGGCTTGTAGAGCCGGCTGATCACGTTCGGCATGATCAGCGCGGCCGCGATCAGCGCGAAGGCGCCGGTGGTCAGCGTCCGAGCGGCGATCCGGCGCACCCGCCCCGGCGCGGCGGGCACCTCGGCGGCCGGCTCGGGCCCGGCGGCCGGCTCGGCGACCGGGTCCGGCGCAACTGCCGGGTCCGCGCCGCTCACGGAGTCCGTGCCGCTCGCGGAGTCGGGCACGGGCGCGGAGTCGGGCACGGGCGCGGAGTCGGGCGCGGTGGCGGGGTCGGGCACGGGCGCGGGCGCGGTGGCGGGGTCGGGCGCCGGGTCGGGCTCGGTCGCGGTCGGGGTGGCCGGGCGGCGGAAGCGCGAGACCAGCGCGGCGCGGATCGAGACAGACAAGACGGGGCCCTCCTCCGGGACGTTCCGAGGAGAGACACGGATGCGGGACGGCAGGGGTTCAATGCCGCGCCCGCACGCCGGGAAGATCGGGTTGACACATTGGCGGGAGTCGATACAAGCTGACCTGCGACAAGGCCTGACATCGATGTCATCAGGGAGACTCGCATGCTCGGACGCCGTACCGCCGCCGCCCTTGCCGGGGTGGTGCTGACCGTTCCCATGGCCGTGGCCGCGCAGGCCGCCGCGGCGCCCCCGCCGCTGGTCGCCGAGCCCACGGCGTACGTGAACCCGCTCATCGGCAGCACCAACCTGGGCAACACCTACCCCGGGGCGGTGACCCCGTTCGGCATGCTGGCCTGGAGCCCGCAGACGTCGCGCGGCGACCAGCTCCGGACCCCCGCGCCCGGCGGCTACCAGTACACGGCCACCCGGATCCGCGGGCTGAGCCTCACCCACCTCAGCGGCGTGGGCTGCTCGGGCGCCAACGGCGACATCCCGATCATGCCGCACGTGGGCGCGGTCACCACCTCCCCGAGCGCGGACGTCACCGACGCCGTCTACGCCAGCTCGTTCTCGCACGCCAACGAGATCGCGAAGCCCGGTTACTACCGGGTCGGCCTGGACAGCGGCGCGACCGCCGAGCTGACCGCCACCCCGCGCACCGGGTTCGGCAGGTTCACCTTCCCCGCGGACAAGGCGGCCAGCCTGCTGTTCCGCACGTCGATGTCGGAGACCGGCAGCGAGGACGCGAGCGTCCACCTCGACCCGGCCACGCGTACGGTCAGCGGCTGGGTCAGCGCCGGCAACTTCTGCGGGCCGCAGAGCACGGACAACTCGCACGCGTACTACAGGCTGCACTTCACCGCGAAGCTCGACCAGCCGTTCGCGGCCACCGGCACCTGGCGGGACACCGCCGTCACCCCGGGCGGCACGGACGCGACCGGCGGCAGCGGCTACAGCGACGCCGGCCGGCCGAACCCGAACCGGGGCTCCGGCGGCTATGTCACCTTCGCGCCCGGCACCACCAGCGTCTCCATGCGGGTGGCGATCTCGTACGTGAGCCTCGCCGGCGCGGAGAAGAACCTGGCCGCGGAGTCGCCGGAGCGGCTGAGCTTCGCCGCGATCCAGGCGGGCGCCCGCGCGGGCTGGTCGCAGCGGCTGAAGAAGATCGGCATCGGCGGCGGCACCGAGGACCAGAAGACGACCTTCTACACGGCCCTCTACCACGCCATGCTCGAACCCACGCTGACCAGCGACGTCGACGGCAGCTACTACGGCGCCGACGACAATATCCACACGTTGTCCACAGGACAGAAGGCGCAATACGGGACGTTCTCCGGCTGGGACGTCTATCGCGCCCAGGTGCAACTGCTGGCCCTGCTCGACCCGAAGATGGCCGGTGACTACGCGCAGAGCCTGTTCAACTACGCCACCCAGCGCGACGGCGAGTGGGACCGCTGGCTCCTGCAGCACGGCAAGACCGCGGTGATGTCCGGCGACCCGGCCGCCGCCGCGGTCGCGGGCATGTACGCGTTCGGCGCCCGCGACTTCGACGTCCGGGGCGCGTACGACTCCCTGGTGCACGCGGCGACCGTCCCCACCGCCAACGACTCCAGCGACCGCGGCTGCAACGTCGAGTGCGTCGGCCAGCGCCCGTCCCTCGACAAGTACCTGACCCTCGGCTACGTCCCCGCCGAGAACTGCCACTGCTGGGGCGGCGCCGCCGAGACGCTCGAGGACTCCGCCGCCGACTACGGCATCGCCGAGCTGGCCAAGGCGCTGGGCGACGACGAGAACCACGCCGAATTCCTGCGGCGCTCGCACAACTGGCGCAACGTCTTCGACGAGAACGCCAAGGCCGACACGGGCCTCGAGCACAGCGTCCGCGAGCGGATCACCGAGATCCAGGCGAGCGCCGAGAACGCCCCCGACGAGGGCAAGGCGCAGGCCTTCGACGGCGACAAGGGCACCAAGTGGCTCACCTTCGCCACCACCGGCTGGATCCAGGCGAAGCTGAGCTCCCCGCTGACCGTCGACCGCTACGCGATCACCTCCGCCAACGACGTGCCCGAGCGTGACCCGAAGGACTGGGAGCTCCAGGGCTCGGCCGACGGCAGCACGTGGACGACCGTCGACACCCGCTCGGGGCAGAGCTTCACCAAACGCGGCCAGACCAGGGAGTACGAGGTCAGCGACCCGAAGCCGTACGCGTACTACCGGCTGAACGTGACCGCCAACGGGGGCGCGCCGATCGTGCAGCTCGCCGAGCTCGAACTGGCCGACCCGGCCGTGCCCACCCCGGTGCCCGGCGACGGCACCGCCGTCGGCTGGATGCGCGACCGCTACAGCGACGGGACCTGGGCCGAGGGCTTCAGCCCCTCCACCGAGAACGGCTTCGTCGAGGGCAGCAGCGCGCAGTACACCTGGATGGTCTACTCCGACGTGGTCACGCTCGCGCAGCGGATGGGCGGGAACAAAACCGCGATCGAGCGGCTGGACGGCTTCTTCCGCAACCCGGACGGGACGTTCGACCTGAGCGCCACGAAGAGCACGAGGTTCGACGCGACCAACGAGCCGGACATCCAGACGCCGTACCTGTACAACTACTTCGGGGCGGCGTACAAGACGCAGGAGACCGTGCGGGCGATCCTGGACGGCCTGTGGAGCAACGGCACCGGCGGCATCCCGGGCAACGACGACGCCGGCACGATGAGCGCCTGGTACGTCTTCTCCGCCCTCGGCCTCTACCCCACCGTGCCGACCCGTGCGGAACTGGCGTTGACCAGCCCGCTCTTCCCCCGCGCGGTGGTGCACCTGGGCAGCGGCAAGGACCTGGTGATCGAGGCGCCGCGTACCGACCCGAAGGCGATCTACGTCCAGAAGCTCACCGTCGACGGCCGGTCCACCACCAAGGGCTGGCTGCCCGCGTCGGCCGTGACCACCGGCGGCAAGCTCACCTACACCCTCGGTACGGCACCCAGCCTCACCTGGGGCAGCGGCCCGGGAGACGTCCCTCCGCAGAACTAGTTGCATAGCGGTTGCTATCGGCACGAGAGCGGGACAAGGTGTGCCCCGGCGAGGGATCGTCGGGGCACACCCGTGTTTGCCCGCCCCGCCGGTGGATACCGTGTGAGGCCGGAGCCGCCGGCCCGACACCGATGACGGGAGCCCCTCGACCCCATGCCGCCGACCGACGATCTGCCGAGCTTCCTGCACGGAGTCGCCCCGATCCTGGACCGCTGGGGCTACCTCGCGGTGGCCGGAGTGATCGGGGTGGAGAGCTTCGGGGTGCCCGCGCCCGGCCAGACGATCATGGTGGCGGCGGCCATCTACTCCAGCTGGGGACGCCTCGACATCTTCGCGGTCGCGGCGATCTCGTTCGTGGCGGCCGTACTCGGCGACAACATCGGCTACTGGATCGGGGTGCGCGGCGGACGCAAGGCGGTGCACCGGTTCGGCCGGTACATCTTCATCACGCCGGCCCGCCTGGAACGCGCCGAGAAGTTCTTCGCCCGGCGCGGCAACCGGATCGTCGTGGTGGCCCGGTTCATCGACGGCCTGCGGCAGCTCAACGGCGTGATCGCGGGCATCACGGCGATGCCCTGGCGGGCGTTCCTGCTCTACAACGCGATCGGCGCGGCGCTCTGGGTCGGCTGGTGGACCACGGTCGCGTACCTGCTCGGCACCCATCTCGTCGAGATCATCGATCAGGCGCACCGGTACAAGTGGTGGGCGATCGCGGCCGGCGTGCTCGCCGTGGGCACATACGTCTTCCTGCACGTGCGCCACATCCGCCGGCGCCGGGCCCGCGAGGCGCAGACCGTGGTCCAGGACTCTCAGGCCTGAGCGGGCGGACCGGGCAGGTCGTCGAGGAAGTCCCCGGTCGGCGCGAAGAAGAGCGAGCCGGTCAGCGGCGTCGAGAAGTCGAGGATGCGATCGTACGTGCCGTACGGCTCGCCCAGGAACATCCGGCGCAGCATCAGCTCCGGCACGTCGGGGCTGGCCGCGTACGCGATGTAGTAGGTGCCGAACTCCCCGGAGCCGGGCGATCCGAACGGCATGTTGTCCCGCAGGATCTTGAGCTCGTTGCCCTCGTGGTCCTCGACCACGTTCAGCCGCACGTGGGAGTTCGCGGGCTTCTCCGCCAGCTCGATGTTGTCGAGCTTGGTCCGGCCGATCACCGCCTCCTGCTGCTCGACCGTGAGCGCGTTCCAGGCCGCCATGTCGTGCACGTACTTCTGCACCAGCACGTAGCTGCCCCCGGCGAAACCGGGATCCTCCTCGCCCACCAGCACCGCCCGTTCCGCCGTCACGCCGGTCGGGTTCTCCGTGCCGTCGACGAAGCCGAGCAGGTCCCGCTCGTCGAAATACTTGAAGCCGTGCGTCTCGTCGACCACGTCCGCCGCGCCGGCCAGCCGCTGGACGATCTTCGTGGCCATCTCGAAGCAGACGTCGACCTGGCCGGCCCGCAGGTGGAACAGCAGGTCGCCCGGGGTGGCGGGGGCGGTGTGCACCGGGCCCTTCCACTGCCGGAAGCGGTGCAGGCCCGCGGGGCGCGGCCCGGCGAAGAGCCGGTCCCACAGGTCCGATCCGATGCCGGTGACGCAGGACAGCTGCGCGGCGGGGACCCGGAAGCCCACCGACCGCTGCAGGCCGCTGAGATCCTCCAGCAGCTCGCGTACGGTCTCCTCACCGCCCTCGCGGACGGTGGCAACCAGGAAGATGGCGGCGTCGGTCAGGGGCGCGAGCACCGCCTGCGACGTGACGGTGGGTCCGACTGATCTGGGCGCGGTCACGGACCGCAGCCTACGGGTCCGACCGCCATAATCGATGCCATGGCCACCATGGAGCGGTTCGCGTTCGCCGGGCGTACGTGCGTGATCACCGGAGCGGCGAGCGGCATCGGCGCCGCGCTGACGCTGGAACTCGCCAAGCGGCGGGCGGTCCTGGCGCTGGTCGACCGGGACGCCGACGGCCTGGCGCGGGTTTCGGCGCTGGCCCGCGAGGTCGGCGCCGGGGACGTCAGCACGTGGGTGGTGGACCTCTCCGACGGCGGCGACCGGCTCGACCTGGCCGCCGAGGTCGCCGCCCGGCACGGCGGCGCCGACCTGCTGATCAACAACGCGGGCGTGGTGCTGAGCGGCACCTTCGAGCAGGTCAGCATGAAGGACTTCGACTGGCTCATGGAGATCAACCTGCACGCCGTGGTGCGGTTGACGAAGGCCTTCCTGCCGCAACTGCTCGCGCGCCCCGGCTCGCACGTGGTCAACATCTCCAGCCTCTTCGGCCTGGTCGCGCCGCCGACCCAGGTCGCGTACGTGACCAGCAAGTACGCCGTCCGCGGCTTCTCCGAGGCGCTGCGGCACGAGCTGGCCGGTCGCCGGGTCGGGCTGACCGTCGTGCACCCCGGCGGCGTACGCACCAACATCGCCCGCAACGCCCGGATGAGCCTGCCCGACGACGACGGCGCGCAGGCCGCGCAGCACGAGCGGTTCACCGAGCGGGCGCTGACCCTGCCGCCGGAGGAGGCGGCGCGGCAGATCGTCGCCGCCGTCCAGGCCCGCAGGCCACGCCTGGTGATCACCCGGGCGGCGAAGCTGGCGGACCTGCTGGCCCGCGTCGCGCCCGGCCGCTACTGGTCCGTCATCGAGCGCGGGCTGCGCGGCAAGAACCTCTGACGGCCGCCGGCGCCCGTGTCGGCGCCGTGTCGGCCCGGTGTCAGCGGGCGCGCGCACGCTGGCGGCATGACAGAACTCGTGATCGAGGCGGAAGGCCTCGTCAAACGCTTCGGCAGCACCACGGCGCTGCGGGGCGTCGACCTCGCCGTGCGGCGCGGCACGGTGCTCGGCGTCCTCGGGCCCAACGGCGCCGGCAAGACCACGGCCGTACGCATCCTCTCCACCCTGCTCGTGCCCGACGCCGGCCACGCGCGGATCAGCGGCTTCGACGTCGTCCGCCAGGCCGAGCGGGTCCGCCAGGCGATCGGCCTCACCGGCCAGTACGCCTCCGTCGACGAGGACCTCACCGGCCGGCAGAACCTCGAACTCTTCGGCACCCTGCTCGACCTGGGCCGGGCCGGGTCGCGGGCCCGGGCCGTGGAACTGCTCGAGTGGTTCGGCCTCACCGACGCGGCCGACCGGCCGGCGAAGACGTACTCCGGCGGCATGCGGCGCCGGCTCGATCTGGCCGCGAGCCTGGTCGGCTCCCCCGACGTGATCTTCCTGGACGAGCCCACGACCGGGCTGGACCCGGCGAAGCGCGAGGACATGTGGGAGGTCGTCCGCACGCTGGTCGCACAGGGCGCGACGGTGCTGCTCACCACCCAGTACCTCGAGGAGGCGGACGCGCTCGCCGACGAGATCACCGTGATCGACCAGGGCCGGGTCATCGCGCACGACACGCCCGAGGGCCTCAAGCGGATCGTCGGCGGCCAGACCCTCGAGGTACGCCCGGACGACCCGGCCGACCTGGGGCGCGCCGCCGCCATCCTCTCCGGGGTCTCGTCGGGTGCGGCGGCCGACGAGATCCGCAAGGGCGTGCTGGCCGTACCGGTCGCCGGCGACGCCGCGCTGACCGAGGTCGTCGCCCGCCTGGCCGGCGCCGGCATCGCGGTCACCGAGCTCTCCCTGCACCTGCCGAGCCTCGACGAGGTGTTCTTCACGCTGACCGGCGCTCCCACGATCGAGAAGGAAGGGGTGGCGGCATGACCACCGTCGCCGAGGCCCGTACGCCCGCACCGCTGCGCCCCGCGCGGGCGGCACCGAATCCACGCCCGCTGCGGCTGTTGCGGCATTCCCTCGCGCTGGCCAAGCGCAGCCTGATCAAGATGTGGCGCACGCCCGAGGCGCTGATCGACGTCAGCCTCCAGCCGGCGTTGTTCCTGGTCATCTTCGTCTACATCTTCGGCGGGGCGGTGGCCGGCTCGACCCACGACTACCTCCAGTTCCTGCTGCCCGGCATCCTCGCCCAGACGATCGCCACCGGCTGCATCGCGATCGGCGTCAATCTGAACACCGACCTGGAGAAGGGCATCTTCGACCGGTTCCGGTCACTGCCGGTGCCCCGGTCCGCGCCGCTGCTGGGCGCGGTGCTGGGCGACATCGTCCGCTACGTCATCGTCACGATGGTGACCGTGGGTTTCGGCTACGTCCTGGGCTTCCGGATCACCACCGACCCGTTCAGCGCCCTCGCCGGCTGCCTGCTCGCCGTCCTGTTCGCGCTGTGCCTGAGCTGGCTGCCGGTCTACGTGGCGATGAAGGTGCGTACGCCCGGCGCCGTACAGGGCCTGATGTTCGCCCTGATCATGCCGCTGAGCTTCGCCTCCAACGTCTTCGTGGACACCGCCACGCTGCCCGGCTGGATGCAGGGCTTCGTGGACGTCAACCCGCTCACCCACCTCGTCGGGGCGGTACGCGGCCTGTTCCTCGGCGCGCCGATCGGCAATCACGTCTGGTGGACGCTGGCGTGGTGCGCGGGCCTGGTGGTGGTCTTCATGCCGCTGGCGTTGCGGGCGTACCGGAAAAAGGCGTCTTGACAGCTTTGCACCGCGGGTGAACCCTGGGACCCGTTTGATGCCCGGCCGCCCCCTCGGGGCGCCCGGGACATCGCGGGTCCTCGTGCGGCCCGCTTCCCCGCACGCGACCGTCCTTGACGGTTGCGCAGCTCAGTGCGCCCACGGACCGATTGGCCGGCGCAACATCGACATCGCACTAAATGAGTTTCTATCGATACATCTGCTGATTGGGCGGAAGGCGGCGGGGCACTGGCGGCGTGACGAAGTTCGTCGATGAAAGGACTCGCACATGCGACCGAACAAGCTCACCCAGGCCCTGCTCGCCGGCGCCGTCGCCCTCTCCGCGGTGCTGGCCACCGGGGTCTCCGCAGCCGCGGCGCCGGCCCCGGCGGCTCCGGCGGCCCCCCGGGCCACGGCCGGCACGATGACCTCGACGGTCACCGGCACCTTCACCGACGCGCTGGGCGGGACCGGGGCCGTGACCGGCACCTTCACCCCGACCCGGTTCGTGGCCCAGGGCCAGCGCCTGCTCGCCACCGGCACCCTGCACAGCGTCCTCACCGACTCGGCCGGCACCGCGGTCGGCACGACGGACACCACGGCCACCCTGCCGGTGCAGCTGCCCGGTGCCGGCGCCGCGGGCGCGCGGGCCGAATGTCCCGTCCTGGACCTGGTGCTCGGCCCGCTGGACCTCGACCTGCTCGGCCTCCAGGTGCACCTGAACCGGGTCGTGCTCGACATCACCGCGGTCTCCGGCCCGGGCAACCTGCTCGGCAACCTGCTGTGCGCGATCACCAACCTGCTGAACGGCGGCCTGCCGCTCCCGCTGCCGTTGCTCTCGAACCTGCTCAACCAGATCCTGGCGCTGCTGGCGCTGTAACCGCTCCGCTCAGTCGCCGGCGCCCAGCAACCTGTCCATCAGGTCGCGGATGAGCGCCACGGTGACGGCGACGGGCTCCTCGCGGCGCTCGTCGAGCACGGCACGACGGCGGTCCTCGTCACCGAGGGCCGCCGTCAGCCGGCCGTCGTCCCCCGGCGGCAGCAGCATGCTCATGGTGGCGCCGGCCCGGATCGCGAGCGCCCAGAGCTCACCCGCGGCGTCCGGGTCGCCCCGGTACGCGGCCAGCATCGCCCCGCCCATCGCCCACGCCCCGGCCAGCGGAATGTCCTGGGCGGACAGGGTGTCGTCGCGCGACCGGCGCAGCAGATCGGTCGCGTACGCGTCCGCGTGCGCCACCGGATGCTCCGCCGCCACGGTCAGGTACAGCACCGCGGCGGCCACCCGGAACATGATCCGCGGCTGCGGCATGGGGATCGAGAAGTCCCCGGTCATCCGGACCACCTCGTCGGCGCACGCGAGGGTCCCGGCGAAGTCGCGCCGCTGCCACGCGAGGTGGGCCAGGCCCAGGTACGCCTGCGCGGCGTCACCCTGCTCGGCCTGGTTCTCGCCGGCGCCCCGGGCGGTCACCGTCTCGCGCAGCCGCCGCTCGGCCTCCGCGTCGCCGTCCAGCGCCAGCCGGGCGTCGAGCATGATCCGCATCGAGCGGGCGTCCTGCTCGGCGCCGACCAGCTCCATGTGCCGGACGCTGCGGGCCATCCAGGTGACCGCGGAGTCGCGCCGCGCGCTGAAGGAGTGGCCGATCGCCTGGGCCGCCATCGCCATGCCCCAGTGGTCGCCCTCGGTGCCGAACAGCCCGTACGCGATCTCGGCGTCCGCCCTGGAGGCCTCGGGCATTCCACCGTTCTCGCGCATCACCGCGCGCATGAAAAAGCCGAAGGCCCGCACGTACGCGTCCGGGTGCCCGACGAGCTGCTCCGCGCCGCGCAGGTTCGCCTCGGCGTCGAACCGGTCGAAGCCGGGCATCGCCTCCGCCAGCGCCGCGTGCCGCCCGGAGACCTCCGCGCGGCGCTCGGTCATCAGCCGGGTCAGCGCCCGGCGGGCGAGCACCGTCAGCCGCACCGGGCCGGTGATCCCGGAGTTGACGCCCACGATCAGGCAGAGCCGGGCCAGCCGGTCCGCGTCCGGCAGCGGCCGCCCGGAGGCCCGGCCCCGGACGATCGCCGAACCCCGCCGCGCCACCGGGTCGTCCACGAGGAACAGCGTGCGCGCCCAGGTGGAGACCTCGAGGTGCAGGCCGCGGATGCTCCACAGCTGAAAGACCGCCGCCGCCAGGTCCACCGCGGCCCGGTCGTCTCCGTGCGCCACGGCCCAGCGCAGCGCGGCGACCAGGTTCTCCTGCTCCCGGGCGGTGGCGTCGAGGCTCTCCACCTGGCTCGGCCCGACGTGGCCGGAGGCGAGCTCGATCGCGCGGGCCCTGGCCCAGGACACCAGGCCGGCCATCGCGGCGTCGCGGTCACCGAGCCGCGCTTCGCCGTACTCGCGGACGGTCTCCAGCATCCGGTAGCGGGCCGGGCCGCCGTCGCCCTCCTCGAGGTTCAGCAGCGACTGCTCGACCAGGACGGCCAGCCCGCGCCGGACCTCGGGCGCGCCGGCGACCGCGGCCGCCGCCTCGGCGGTGAACGGCGCCGGGATCACCGCGAGCCGGGCGAAGAGGTCGCGGTCGGCCGGGGCGAGCAGCTCCCGGCTCCAGTCCACCATGGCCCACAGGCTCGCGTGCCGCTCGGGCAGCCCGCGCAGGGCGTCGTCCAGCAGCGCGAACCGGTCGCCGAGGCTGGCCAGCAGGTCGTCGATCGGCATGTGCCGCAGCCGGGCGGCGGCCAGCTCCAGGGCCAGCGGCAGGTGGTCGAGCCGCCGGCACAGCGCCAGCATCCGCTCGTCGTCCCAGGTCACCGCCGCGCCGCCGGCCCGCGCACGGCTCTCGAGCAGGCACAGCGCCTCGGCGTCGGGCAGGCTGTGGAGCCGGTACACCGCCTCGCCCGCCAGGCCCAGCGGCGCCCGGCTGGTGGCCAGCAGCGCCAGGCCCGGCCCCGCGGCGGCGAGCAGGTCGGCGACCACGACGGCGGCGGCGTCGAGCACGTGCTCACAGTTGTCCAGCACCAGCAGGCCGTCCAGCTCCGGGGCGACCATGCGCAGCCGGTCCCTCGGCCCCAGCACCCGCCGGTCCAGGCCGATCGCCGACGCGCCGCCGGCCGTCTCCGCGCCGCCGAGCGCGGCCAGAACCACGGGCAGGACCTCGGCCGGGGTACGGACACCGGCGAGCTCGACCACCCGGACCGGGCCGGTCGCCCGCCGGGCCACCTCGGCGGCGAGCCGGGTCTTCCCCGCGCCGCCGGTCGCCACGACGGTCACCAGCGGCGCCTCGGCCAGCAGGCGCTCGACGGCCGCCGCGTCGCCGTCCCGGCCGATCAGCGCGGTGCCCGGCCGGCGCCACGAGCCGGGCATGGTCACCCGCGCCGGACGGGCGGCGGGGAGCCCGGCCGTCAGCTCCCCGCGGATCAGGGCGAGATGCACGGCCGCGATCACGGCGGACGGGTCGGTGCCGTACCGGTCGGCCAGCTCGGCGCGGAGCCGCTCGATGGCCTCCATCGCCTCGGCGTCGCGGCCCTGGGCGGCCAGCACCCGCACCAGCAGCGCCACGGCGGGCTCGTCGGGCGGGGTACGGGCGGCGAGCCGGCGCAGGTCCACCTCGTCGTACGCCCCGGCACCGGCCAGCGCCGCCTCGGCCCGCACCGCGGCCACGTCGCCGAAGAGCCGGACGGCCTCGTCGTCGGCCAGCTCGGGCACCTCGGGGAACAGCGCGCGGGCCGCATCCGCGTCGCGCCGGGCACTCCGCGGGTCGCCGGCCCCCAGGGCGGCGCGGGCCCGGTCGGCCAGCGCCCGGGCCGCGACGACGTCACTCTCCACCCGGTCGGGCGGCACCCGGTAGCCGCCGGGCCCGGCCACGACCGGCACCCCGAGACGGCGTACGCGGGAGATCAGCGCCTGCACGGCCCCGCCGGCGTCCTCCGGCGGCGCACCGTGCCAGACCGCGTCGGCCAGCCCGGCGGTCGAGACGGCCCGGCCGCGCGCGCCGACGAGCTCGCGGATCACCGCGGCGAGGCGCTCGCCCCGCACGGGTTGCCCGTTCACGGCCAGCGGGCCGAGCGTCGTGATCCGCACCTGCACAGTTATAGCCGGAGGAGGTCACCGCCCCGGGCCGCGGCCGGTCAGTCGAAGGACGCGTACCGCTTGCGGTTCTGGCCGCCGATCGTGGTGAAGTCGCCGCCCGCGCCGAGGGCGCCCCGATTGCGGTCGACGGCCAGCGTACGCACCCCGATGATCCCGTTGGCCTGCGGCGCCCAGCCGGTCAGCGCCCCGCCGGAGCTGATCGCAGCGAGCTTGACCCGCGCGACCGAACCGTCGGAGCAGGCGCCGTGCGCGCCGTTGTGGACCGTGGTGCAGGCCCGGTCGAAGTGGCCGCCGACGTAGATCGTCCCGCCCAGCGACGCGATGGCCACCGCGTCGCCGTCGAAAACCCGCTGCCAGCGCATCCCGCCGCCGGAGCCGTACGCGATCGCCCGGCCGCCCTGCCCGCCGGTGGCCGCGTACACCCCGGCGGAGTCGGTGGCCAGCCCGTTGACCTGGGCCGGAGCCGTGGGCAGGAAGCCCCGGTCGACCGCGCCGCCGGACGGGCCGACCGCCGCGATGCGCAGGGTCCGGCTGACCCCGTTGACCTTGTGGAACGCGCCGCCGAGGTAGACGCGTGCGCTCGTCACCGCGAGGGCGTGCACGGAGTCGTCGGCGCTGGGCCGCCAGCCGCCGTCGAGGGCGCCGCTGGAGAGCGAGAACGCCGCGGCGTTGCGCCGGGTGCTGCCGTCCACGGCGGTGAAGCTGCCGCCCGCGTAGAGCCGTCCGTTGCCGGCCGCGAGGGCGTACGGCACGCCGCTCACCCGGTGCGAGAAGGAGCCGACCGCGCCGGACGCCGCGTCGATCCGGGCCAGGTTGTCGCGCGACGAGCCGGAGACCTTGGTGAAGTCGCCGCCCGCGTACACCGCGGAGCCGCTGATCGCGAGGGCCCGTACCGTGCTGTTGGCGGTGGGCGACCAGGCCAGCATCGCGCCCGAGCGGGCGTCGAAGGCGGCGAGGCGGGCGCGCGGGTAGTTGCGGCCGCCCCACGCGACGCTGGTGAACGAACCGCCGACGTAGACGGTGCTGCCGCGGTACGCGATCGCGTACACGGAGCCGTTGAACAGCGGTGCCTTGTCGGGAACGGCGCTCACCGCGAGGGCGGGCGCACTGCCGGCGGCGACGAGGGTGGTGGCGGCGACGGTGGTCAGCAGTGCCCTGCGGGCAAAGTGGATAAAGCGCACATTTCAATCAACCATCCCGGCTGGGCGAAAGTCTCGCCGCCGCGCCGTCCCGGTCCGTGGAGAGCGGGACGGCGTCCTCGACCTCCACCGGCTCCCCGGCGGTCAGCTGTTCCTCGTCCCGCGTCCGCAGGCCGAGCAGTTCCAGCCACTCGAGCAACTGCCGGTGCACGGCGTCCGGCCCGATCAGGCCGGCCTGCGTGATCTGCCACTCGGCGGGGTGCACCAGCATGCCCTCGGTCTGCCAGCCGCCGAGGCCGCCGTGCGAGCCGACCAGTTCCTCGAAGGCCGACACCTCGCTGGTCACCGGGTCGACGGCACTGATCAGCACCAGGTCGCCGACGTGCCGGGCGTCCTGGTGGCGCAGCAGGTCGCCGCGCGCGTGCGGGCCGTACGGCAGCAGCGGATCCTGCCCCTCGACCGCGCCGTCCACCAGCCGGTGCGAGCCGGCGGCGCCGTACGCGACCGGCCCGTCGCCCTCCCGCACCACCACCAGGCCGATGCCGGGATGCCCGGCCAGCCCGCCGATCAGCTGCGGATAGACGGCGTCGATGCGCTCCCGGTCGAGCCGCTCACGGAAGCGCGTGAAGTAGACCAGGGCGAGGTTGCCGGAGGGAACCACCAGCACCGGCGCGACCGGCGAGCGCCGCACCTCGGGTTCCTTGGGCGCCTCCCGCTCGGCGAGGGCGGACGTGGCCTCGGCGGGGTCGGGCGCGCAGAACCGGGCGACCGCGGCCTCGAGGGTCTCGCCGTGCCGCTGCCGGAACGTCGGCCCCTGACTCTGACCGTGGTCGGAGAGGACCACGATCCGATACGCCCGCGCCGCCTCCGGCCCCAGCCTCTCCAGCACCCCGAGCATCCGGTCGAGGCTCTCCAACTGGAGCATCGACTCCGGCCGGGCGGGACCCGCGTGGTGGGCCACCTCGTCGTAATCCACCAGGTCGCAGTAGACCACCGGGGCGCCGCGGGCCATCTGCTCCGCCACCAGCGACACGTTGACGTCCCGGAGCAGGATCGAGGCCGGCCGCAGCGCCAGGAAGACCCCGGACCGGCTGACCCGCGGTTGCAGGTTGCGGCGGCGCTGCAACCGCGCCTGGTGCAGCTCGGTGAACACCTCGCCGACGCCCAGCACCAGCGCCCGGGTGAAGCCGAACGGGCTGGCCATGAACGCCGCCCAGCCGCGGGCCGAGCGGCCGGGCAGCGCGGCGTGGCTCACCGTCAGCAGGCTGATCGTGGCGTCGCCGGAGAACGCGTTGCCGATGCTGACCCCGCCGTCGCGCAGCAGGCCGCGGCCGTCGGAGAGGCGCGGCTCGATCACCGCGGCGTCCCGGGGCCGGTTGGAGACCATCACCTTGCCGGTTTCCTTCTCGAACCAGCGGAAGCCGGGGATCTCGCGGGCGGAACCGTGCAGGATGCCCGCCTGGGCGGCCGGGGTGGTCGACGGCAGGCCGGTGTGCCAGCCGCGCATCGAGTGCGTGCCCGACCGCAGCCAGCGGCCGATGGTCGGCAGGTTGCCGGCGCGTACGGCCCAGCGCAGCACCGGCTCGCTGACCCCGTCGAGCTGGATCACCAGCAGGCCGGGCTCGGTGCCGGGCGGCGGACGGCGGAGGGTGAGCAGCCGGGCGCCGTCCTGCCGGGCCTGCCGCCTGCGGATCCCCCGCATCAGCCGCTTGGCTTCCTTGAGGAACGTGTCCTCGGTGCCGCTGTCGACCATCCAGTCGAAGATCGCCGCGCAGACGACGGCGAGCAGGGCCGCGACGCCGACGGTCGGCCAGCCGCTGAGCCGCTTCGACGGGTCCAGTTCGAGCGCCACGGCCATGACGATGACCTGGGCCACCACGCCGAGCAGCATCGCGCCCCAGCCGCCGAGCGCCGTCACGCCGGCCAGCAGCAGCGGGCGCAGCACCGCGCCGACGACGGCCACCTGCACGACCAGGCCCATGGTGTCGACCACGTCGGTGGCGCGCACGCCCGGCATCAGCCACAGGGTCACGGTGAGCACCACGAAGGTGGTCACGCCGTTGCGCAGGACCGCCCGTATCCGGTCGAGGACACGCGGCCAGGCGAAGAGCGCGCGCAGCTCGGCTCCGCGGCTTCCCCCTGGTTGTACGGCCACCGGCACACGATCGCACAGCCGGGCGGGCCCGCGCCCGCCGCGTAGCGAAGGACACTCACCCGCTCGGCGGAACCGTACTGCCACCGGGGCGGTCGGAGGCGATAGCGTCGAACCCGTGGAGGGCCCTATGCGTCGTCTCGTCCCCTGTGCCCTGCTCTCCCTGCTGCTGGGTGGCTGCGGCGAGCCCGGACCGAGTGTCATGAACGAAGCGCCGGCGACCTGGACGGTGCCCGACAAGTACGCGTTCACCCTCACGTCCGAGTGCGGCGAGCGGGCCCTGATCGGCCGGTTCCGGGTGACCGTCGTCGGCGACAAGGTGACACACGCCGAGGGGCTGGACGACTCGGCCCGGCGGGCGCTGCTGCTGCGCCTGGCCGACCTCGTGCCCACCCTGCGCCAGCTGGAGAAGCAGGCCGAGACGGCGCGCGGCGAGGGCGCCGACGTGGTCCAGGTCGACCGGGAGCCGTCGGACGCACACCCGACCCGGATCGTGATCGACCCGTCGTCCGCGGCGACCGACGACGAGGAGTGCTACACGATCCAGGACTACACGATCGGGTTAGCGGCCGAGCCGTCGGCCACCGCTTCGAGGTAGGTTCGCCGGACCTGCGAGGGATGGGGAGGCCCGCGTGCGGGTCGTGCCCGTTCTGGCCGCCGTGGCGGCCCTGCTCGCCGGATGCTCGGCCGCCGCCGGCCCCGCGCCCGCTCCGGCTGTCCCGTCGGCCGCCGCGCCGGCCCCGGCGCCGAGCGTGGTGGCGTACTTCACCGACTGGGGCGTCTACGCCCGGAACTTCCAGGTCCGCGACGTCGACCGCAGCGGCGCGGCGGACCGGCTCACCCACCTCGTGTACGCCTTCGGCAAGGTCTCCGGCGGCGCCTGCACCACCGGCGACGCCTGGGCCGACTTCCAGAAACCGATCGGGGCGGCGGCCGCCGTGGACGGGGTCGCCGACACGCGCGGCACCGGGCTGCGCGGCAACTTCGGCCAGCTGCGCAAGCTCAAGGAGCGGCACCCCCGGCTGCGGATCCTCTGGTCGTTCGGCGGGTGGACCGGTTCGAAGGGCTTCGCCGACGCGGCGCGGGACCCGGCCGCCTTCGCCCGCTCGTGCGCCGCCCTGCTCCGCGACCCGCGCTGGGCCGGGCTGTTCGACGGCATCGACGTGGACTGGGAGTACCCCAACACGTGCGGCCTCACCTGCGACAGCAGCGGGCCGTCCGCGCTCGCCGGCCTGCTCGCCGCGCTGCGCGCCGAACTCGGCCCGGACGCCCTGGTCACCGCCGCGGTGCCGGCCGACCCCGGCAAGCTGGCCGCGACCGACTACGCGGCGGCGGCCCGGCCGGCCACCTGGCTGAGCGCGATGACCTACGACTTCTTCGGTACGGGCGACACGCCCGGCCCCACCGCGCCGCATTCGCCGCTGACCGCGTACCCGGGAATTCCGCGCGAGACCGCGACCACCGACGCGGCCGTCCGTGAACTCGCCGGCCGGGGCGTACCGAAGGAGAAGATCCTGCTCGGCCTGGGTTTCTACGGCCGCGGCTGGGCCGGGGTGACCTCGGCGGAGCCGGGCGGCCCGGCGGCCGGCCCGGCGCCCGGCAGCTACGAGAAGGGCATGGAGGACTACGACGTCCTGCGCGAGTCCTGCCCGCCGACCGGCATCGTGGGCGGCACGGCCTACGCCCTCTGCCGCGGCCAGTGGTGGAGCTACGACACCCCCGGCACGATCAAGACCAAGATGGCGTACGCCCGCAGCACCGGCCTGGGCGGCGCCTTCGCCTGGGAACTGTCCGGCGACACCCCGGACGCGCAGCTGGTGTCGGCGATGGCGGACGGCCTGACCAGGTAGTGCTCGGCGCCCGGGCGCTGTGGGATGGTGGTCGGGTGACGACGCTGGAGGACCTCGTCCGGTTGCGCCGGGCCCGCGACGCGATGGACCGCGACTACGCGCAGCCGCTCGACGTGCCGGCGCTGGCCCGGGTGGCCCTCATGTCGACGGGCCACTTCGCCCGCAGCTTCCGCGCCGCGTTCGGCGAGACGCCGTACACGTACCTGATGACCCGCCGGATCGAACGGGCCAAGGCGTTGCTGCGGCGCGGCGACCTGTCGGTGACCGAGGTGTGCTTCGCCGTCGGCTGTACGTCGCTGGGGTCGTTCAGCTCCCGGTTCACCGAGCTGGTGGGCGAGAGCCCGAGCGCGTACCGGGCCCGCAGCCACGACGACGGCGCCGCCATCCCGGCCTGCGTCGCCAAGATTTTCACCCGGCCGGTCAGGAACGGAGAAGCCGGGGCCGCCTCCCGGCCGTAGCGTGAGCCGCATGGACATCAGGCTTTCGCAGTGCTTCCTCGCCGTCGACGACCACGACAAGGCCCTCGCCTTCTACCGCGACGTCCTCGGCATGGAGGTCCGCAACGACGTCGGCTTCGAGAACATGCGCTGGGTCACGGTCGGCTCGCCGTCCCAGCCGGACGTGGAGATCGTCCTCGAGCCGCCCCTGGCCGACCCGAACGCCTCGCCCGCCGACCGGGAGGCCATGGCGGAGCTGCTGGCCAAGGGCCTGCTGCGCGGCGTCATCTTCCGCACCGACGACTGCGACGCCACCTTCGAGCGGCTGCGCGCCGCCGGGGCCGAGGTGATCCAGGAACCGATCGATCAACCGTACGGGGTGCGCGACTGCTCCTTCCGCGACCCGTCGGGCAACATGTTGCGCTTCAACCAGCCGCGGGCCTGACGGTCAGCCGATCCTGACCCACACGTCGTCGAGGATGCCGTGGAACTGGTCGTTGTCGGCGTACGCGCCCTTGCCGCCGATGCTGAGCGGGCGGTTGTTGGCGATGGACAGCCGCGCCGAGATGGCCCGGGTGCCGCGGACCGCACCGTCGACCAGCACGGTGAGCGCGGTCGGGGTCCGGCGGCACTCGACGGTGTGCCAGCTGCCGTCGGCGACCGACACCGCGCTCCGCACGATCTTGATGCCGGGGCGCGCGCCGACCAGCACGCAGCTCGGCCGGCCGGCGACGCCGTCGATCTGCAACTTCCACTGGCTGCTGGTGGTCGAGTAGCCCTTCTGCACGACGTTCTGGCCCTTGCTGGTCTGGCTGGGCGCGAGCAGCACCGAGGCGCCGTACGCGATCGCCCGGGTGCCGGGGTTGAGGCGCGCCGAGGTGGGGCTCTGCAGGGCGGCGTGCGGGCACCGGCCGGCCCGGCACTTCGCCGGGAAGCGCAGGGCCTGACCGCTGCGGTGCGGCACCGGCCGGGCGGTGCCGCCGTTGCCGGCGATCAGGCGCAGGGTGTGCCCGTGCCCGGAGTCGTCCCGGATCTGGCTGGACCGGCCGCCGTCGAAGGCGTACCGGGCGACGACCGTGCCGGTCACCGCCCGGGCCGGCAGGGGCGCGGTGGCCGCCCGGGCCGGCGTGGGCCCGGCCAGCGCCCGGGCCGGCATGAGGCCGGCCGTCGCCCGGGCCTGCGCGGGGGCCGCGGGGGTGACACCGGCGGTTCCGGCGAGGAGACCGGCGAGGGCTGCGGCGAGGGCGGTGCGACGAGATCCCATGCCCGAATTATTACTTGTGGTGTGATTTACCGCTCGGTCAACCGACGTGCGCGACGGTCTCGCCCGTCGGCAGGTCCTCCCTGCCGACCCGGATGAAGACCGCCGTGATGAGGCCGGCGACCAGGATCAGCGCCGCCGCCCACGTGAAGGCGTCGGCATACCCGTCGACCTGCGCCGACAGCGCCGCCTGCCGGCCTTCCTCCGGGCCCGCCGGCGGGTGCGCCACCAGGTACGCCGCGATGGCGCTGGTGGCGATCGTGTTGAGCAGCGCGGTGCCGAGCGAGCCGCCGATCTGCTGGGTCGCGTTCAGCGCGGCGCTCGCCGCGCCCGCGTCGTGCTCGGGGACGCCGACCAGGGCCAGGCTCGACAGCGGCACGAAGGTGAAGCCCAGACCGAGGCCGAGCAGCACCTGCGCGGGCATGAGGTGGGCCCAGAACGAGGTGTCCAGGTCGATGAAGCGCAGCGACAGCATGCCCGCCGCCGCCAGGACCGGGCCGACCATCATGAGCAGCTTCGGGCCCGTACGGGGCAGCAGGTTCGAGGCGACCGTCGCCGAGATGAGCACGCCGACCGTCACCGGCAGCGAGGCGAAGCCCGCGCGCAGCGGCGTGTAGCCGAGCACGTTCTGCAGGTAGAGGGTCAGGAACAGGAACGCGCCGAAGAGGCCCGCACCGACCAGCATGGACGTCAGGTACGCCCCGCCGCGGTTGCGGTCGAGCACGATGCGCAGCGGCAGCAACGGGTTGCGGCTGCGCAGCTCGATCACCACGAAGACGACCAGCAGCGCCAGGCCGGCGCCGATGAAGGCCCAGGTCGTGCCCGCGTCCCAGCCCTTGTCCGGCTTGGCGGCCTCGGTGAAGCCGTACACCAGCGAGGCCAGGCCCAGCGTGACGACCACCGCGCCGGGTACGTCGTACGAGGTGTCGCCGTGCGCCTTGCTCTCCGGCACCAGCGGGATCGCCAGCGCGAGGGCGAGCAGGGCGATCGGGATGTTCACCAGCAGGCACCAGCGCCAGCTCGCGTACTCGGTGAGCACGCCGCCGAGCAGCAGGCCGACCGCCGAACCGCCGCCGGCGATGGCGCCGTACACGGCGAAGGCCTTGGCGCGCTCCCGGGCCTCGACGAACAGCACCGTGAGCAGCGCGAGCGACGCGGGGGCGAGCAGGGCCCCGAAGACACCCTGCAGGGCGCGGGCGCCGAACAGCAGCGGCCCGGTGGTGGCCAGGCCGCCGACGGCGGACGCCGCGGCGAACCCGATCGCGCCGACCATGAAGGTGCGCTTACGCCCCCAGTAATCGGCGATCCGGCCGCCGAGCAGCAGCAGGCCGCCGAAGGCCAGCGTGTACGCCGTCACCACCCACTGCTGGTCGGCCTCGGTGATGCCGAGGTCGACGCGGGCGCTGGGCAGCGCGATGTTGACGATGGTGGCGTCGAGCACGACCATCAGCTGGGAGATCGCGATCACGCCGAGCGCGGCCCAGCGGCGGGGATGCGGCCCCGGCACCTCGCGGTCGGTCTCGGGCGCTTGCGGGGCAGCGGACATCGGCGGTCCTTTCACGGTGGGACCTGCGCGATGCTACTGACGAGCCGTCCGCGATCAGGCCCCTGAGCTGCGAATGAGACGCGGCTCGCACCGTGATCGCGGTCTCAGTCGCCGGTCGTCCGTTTCGTCGCGCCGGTGTCCGGAAGGCCTTGCGGGAGCGCGCTGTCCAGCGGCACGGCCGTCGCGGCGACCAGTCCGAGCTGGACACCCTGGCGCGGCAGCAGCGCGTCGAGCGCCCAGTCCGCCGCCACCCGCACCCGGTTCCCCGGCATCGACAGCAGGTGGTAACCGCGCGTCACCACCTTGGCCGGCACCCCGCGCAACGGGACGCCCAGCGGGTTCGCCGCCGAGTCGAGGCCACCGAGGTCGACCACGAAGCCGAGGTCGTGGTGCTTGTACGCGCGCCGCCGGCCGTGACCGTACGAGGCGGCGATGTTGTGCGCGACGGTCCTTCCCTGCCGGGTGGCGTGCTGGGCGGTCATGCCGGTGACCTCGCCGGGGCGGGTGAGGTCGGGCACGGCGGCGGCGTCCCCGCAGGCGTACACGTCGGGCATCGCGGGCACGTTGAGGAACTCGTCGACCACCAGCCGGCCGTGGTCGGTCGCCAGCCCGAGGCCGGCCACCAGCGGGTCGGGGCGCACGCCGACACACCAGATCAGCGAGCGGGTGGGCACGAAGTCACCGTCGCTGAGGTGCACGCCGTCCGGGGTCGCCTGCTTGACCGAGCTCTCGAGCAGCACCTCGACGCCACGCCGGCGCAGCACCTCGTCGGCGGCGTGCGCGAGGCGGACGTCCAGCGAGGGCAGCACCCGGTCGGCGGTGTCGACGAGCAGCCACCGGGGCCGCCCGCGCAGGCCGTGGCGGTGCCGGGTGAGCGCCTCGGTGAAAAGGACACCCTGCGCGGCGACCTCCGTGCCCGTGTAGCCGGCGCCGACCACGACGAAGGTGCAGCGGGCCTCGCGCTCGGCCGGGTCCGTCGCGGTGTCGGCCATCTCGATCTGCCGGGTGATGTGGTCGCGCAGGAAGAGCGCCTCGGGAATGCCCCGGAAGCCGTGCGCGTACTCGGTGACGCCGGGCACCGGCAGCAGCTTGTTGACGCTGCCCGCGGCGATCACCAGGCGGTGGTAGCCGATGCTGCCCTTGCCGCCGTCCGGGTCGGCGTACGAGACCGTACGCGCGGAGAAGTCGAAGCCGTCCACCTCGCCGAGGATCACCTGGACCCCGGGCAGCGCCCCGGCCAGCGACACGGACACCCGCCGCGGTTCCAGGATCCCCGCCGCGACCTCCGGCAGCAGGGGCAGGTAGAGGAAGTAGTCGGTGGGGTTGATGACGACGATGTCGGCCGCTCCGCGGGAGAGCCGGCTGAGCGTCCGGGCGGTCTCGAAGCCGGCGAAACCGGCGCCGACGATCACGATCCGAGGGCGGGCCATCCTGGTCCTTCCGTCAAGCGTCGGGGACACCGGTCGACGCTACCGAAAAGGGACCCCGCGCGGACGGTGAGTTCTACTCCTCGGCCCGGGCGGGTACGGCCCGCAGCCGCACGCCGGTGATGGCCCGTCCGGTGATCTCGGTGACCTCGGCGGTGTGCCCGTCCAGGTCGACGATCTCGCCGGTCCGGGTGGGGATGTGGCCGAGCCGGGACAGCAGCAACCCGGCCACGGTGGTGTAGTCGCTCTCGGGCCGCTCCACGTCGACGCCGATGTCCGGCAGGTCGTGGATCGGGAACGTGCCCGGCAGCAGCATCGCGCCGTCGTCCTCGTGCACCACCGAGCGCAGGTCCCGGTCGGTCTCGTCGTAGATCTCGCCGACCACCTCCTCGACCAGGTCCTCCATCGTGACGATGCCGACGGCGGTGCCGTGCTCGTCCACCACCAGCCCGAACTGCTGGCGCTGGACGCGCATCTGGTGCATCGCGTCGGAGACCTTCAGCGTCTCGGGGAGGAAGAGCGGCTCGAAGACGTACCCGATCACCGGCCCCGTCGCGTCGACCAGGTCGCGCAGGTGCACCACGCCGAGCACGTCGTCCAGGCCGAGCGGGCCGGTGACCGGCGCCCGCGAGTGGCCCGCCGCGACCAGCTGCCGCAGGGCCTCGTCGGCGCGCAGGACGGCCGGCAGGGTGACCACGTCGCGCCGCGGGATCACGATCTCGCGCAGCGTACGGTCCGCGATCTCGAACGCCCCGCTGATGATCGTGCGCTGCTCGGCGGAGAAGTTCTCCTGCGCGGAGACCATGTCGCGGATCTCCTCGCTGGTCACCTCCTCGCGGGCGGCGGACGGGTCGCCGCCGGTGATCCGGACGACGGCGTCGCTGGCCTTGCCGAGCAGCCAGACAGCGGGCCGGGTGAGCGTGGCGAGGACGTCCAGCGGCCGGGCCACGGCCAGCGCCCAGCCCTCGGCGCGCTGCATGGCGATGCGCTTCGGCGCGAGCTCGCCGATCACCAGCGTGAAGAACGTCAGCACGACGGTGACCAGGACGATCGCGGCCGGCTCGGCGGCGCCGCCGAGGAAGCCGAGCGGGCCGATCAGCGGCTGGGCCAGGGACACCGCCGCCGCGGCCGAGGCGAGGAACCCGGCGAGCGTGATGCCGATCTGGATGGTGGCGAGGAAGCGGTTCGGGTCGCGGGCCAGGCGGGCCAGCGTGCCGCCCGTACGCGACTCGCGCTCCAGCCGTTGCAGTTGACTCTCGCGCAGCGACACGAGGGCCATCTCACTTCCGGCGAAGACCGCGTTGAGCAGAACGAGGACCGCGACGAGCGCTATCTGCCAGCCATAACCACCCACCCGCGCTGCTTTACCCAGTTGTGGCCCGGTGAATTCCCGCCGCCGCTCAGCAACGGGTGACGGCCGCGCGGGCGGCTGCCGGGTCGCTCGCCGCCAGCGCCTTCTGCGCGGCGGCACGGCACTCGTCCAGCGTGTACGCGGCCAGCGCGGCCCGGACCGCACCCACCGCCGGCGGCGACATGGACAGGCTGGTCACGCCCAGCCCGGCGAGCACCACCGCGAAGGCCGGGTCCGCCGCCGCCTCCCCGCACACCCCGACCGGACGGCCGACCGCCACGCCCGCGGCCGCGCACAGGGCGATCAGCGACAGCAGCGCCGGCTGCCACGGGTCGAGCAGGTCGGCCAGCTCGCCGCTGCGGCGGTCGGCGGCGAACGTGTACTGGCTCAGGTCGTTCGTACCGACGCTCAGGAAGTCGACCACCTGGAGGATCTCGGCCGAGCGGACGGCGGCGGCCGGCACCTCGATCATCACGCCGACGGTCGGCAGGCCGGCGTCCCGGCAGAGCGCGGCGAACTGGGCCGCCTCCGAGACCGTGGTGACCATCGGCGCCATCACGCAGACCCGGGCGGTCGACTCGCGCGCGGCGGCGGCGATCGCGGCGATCTGCGTACGCAGGATGTCGGCGCGCCGCCGGGCCATCCGCAGCCCCCTGATGCCGAGCGCCGGGTTGGGCTCGTCGTGCTCCCGCAGGAACGGCAGCGGCTTGTCCGAACCGGCGTCGAGGGTGCGCACGACCACCTGCCGGTCGGGCATCGCGGCGAACACCTCGGCGTACGCGGCGGCCTGCTCGGCGTCGGTGGGCGGATCGATGTGGTGCTGGAAGAGCAGTTCGGTGCGGAACAGCCCGACTCCCTCGACCGCGACCCCGCTCAGCTCGGCGGCGCGGCCGATGTTGGCGAGCAGCGCGACCGGGTGCCCGTCGGCCGTACGCCCGCGCAGGTCGGCGGGCTCGTCGGGCGCGGGCACCGCGACGGGCGCCGCCGCGGTGAACCCGAACGTGACCCGGCCGGCGGTCCCGTCCACGGTGACGACCGTGCCGTCGGCGATGTCGAGGGCGCCCCCGCACGCGACGACCGTGGGCAGGCCGCGGGTGCGGGCCAGGATCGCGGTGTGGCTGACGAAGCTGCCCGCGGAGGTCACCACGGCGAGCACCCGCGCCGGGTCGAGCAGGGCCGCGTCCGCCGGCGCGAGGTCGACCGCGATCAGCACGAAGGGGCAGCCGGGCTCGGGCAGGGCCGGCATCGGCAGGCCCAGGCAGTGCGCCACCATCCGGTCGCGCAGGTCGTCGAGGTCGGCGGCGCGGGCGGCCAGCAGGCCCCCGGCGGCGAGCAGCGCGGACCGGTGCTCGGCGAGGACGGCCGCCACCGCGTGCGGCGCCTCGTGGCCGGCGCGTACGGCCATCGCGACGCCGTCCCGCAGCGTCCGGTCGCCGGCCAGGGTGGCCTGCACCCGCAGGATCTCGGCGGCAGTGGCGTCCCCGGCCGCCGCGGCCCGCAGGCCGATGTCGCGGCACACCGCGTCGATGGCCGCGTACGCCCGGTCCACCTCGGCGTCCGGGTCGGTGACCGGCCGGGGCGCGGGCAGGCGCGGCGGGTCGGCCAGCCGGTACGCCGGCCCGGTGGCGGTCCCGGCGCTGGCGCCGAGCCCGCGGAGCAGCTCAGGCACCGGCGACGTCCAGGTCGGTGGCGAACAGGTCCGCCAGGCTGTCGAGCGCCTCGGCCGCCCCGGCGCCGTGCGCCTCCAGGATCAGCTCGGTGCCGCAGAGCGCGCCGAGGCTGAGCAGGGCGAGCACGCTGTCCGCCGGCACCGCGGGCCGGTCGAGGGTGCGCACGGTGACCGCCGCCGGGAGCAGCGCGGCGGCCACGGCGATCCGGGACGCCGCCCGCAGGTGCAGCCCGGCCCGCCCGGCGAGCAGAACCGTACGGATCATGGCTCGTCCTCCGCGTTGAGCATCCCGACGATCTCCGCCGGATCGGTCGCCTCGCGCAGGCCCTTCGCGCGCAGCGGGTCGAGCAGGATCCGCGCCAGCGCGGAGAGCAGCGCCACGTGCCCGTCCCCGCGGGCGGCGATGGCCACGCAGACGGTCACGGTGGCGCCGTCCCACTCGACGCCGTCCGGGAACCGCAGCACGGCCAGGGAGTCGCGGCGGACCAGCGCGCGGGACCGGTCCAGCCCGTGCGGGATCGCCACGCCCTCCCCCACGTACGTCGACATCGCCCACTCGCGGTCCAGCATGGCCTCGCGGTAGGCGGGGTGGACGGCGCCGAGTTCCTCGAGCACGTCGGCGCAGCGGTGGACGGCGGCGACCCGGTCGGCGGCGTGTTCCCGTACCCGGACGCCGCGGGGTTCGAGGACGGGACGGCAGCGCGGCATCATCCGGCGAGCCTCACCAGCGCGCGGGCCAGCACGCCGTCGTTGTCGTCGGCGTCCCAGCTGACCACCAGCGCGGGCGCGCCGCCGTAACGGGGATCGGTCACCAGCTCGACGGCCCGGACGCTCGGCACGGCGTTCGTGACGATCAGCAGGCCGTGCACCTGCTGGCCGGCGAAGACCCGCTGGGCGGCGACGACGGCCGTGGACCGCAGCGGGCCGCTGTCCACATAGCACAGCGAGACGCCGAAGAGCCGGTGCAGCACCCCGGCGAGCAGGTTGCTGCCGTGGTCGTCGGGCACCCAGTGCAGGCCCGCGGCGGTGCGGCGGAGCGATTCGATGACGCTCTTCTCGTACGCCACCCGGCGCAGGTCGGCGAGGCGCATCGGCTCCAGCACGTCGACGAGCCGCCGCCGCTGCGGGCCGGGCATGGCGTCGAGCAGCATCGCCAGGTTCTCCGAGGTGACCCGTTCGAGCTGCGGCCGGGCCCGTTCCGCGGGCAGGGCGGCCAGCACGGCGGCCGCCTCGACCAGCGGGAGCAGGGCGAGTTCGGCGGCGAGCCGGGCGTCGTCGAGGTGGTGGAGCAGCGCGGCCCGGCGCTCGGGCTCGGCCGCGATCAGCATCTTGGCGATCAGCCGCCCGTCCATCGCGGCGAGCAGCGCGTCGATCCGGTCGCGGGGCATGGCGAGCAGCACGCCGACCGCGCGCTGCGGCGGCGACGCGGTGAGCATCGTGACGACGTGTTCCGTCGGCATGGCGCCGAGCACGGTCAGTTCCCCGTGGTGCCGACGACCACGCCCCCCTGCTTGACGGCGGCGACGACGCGCGCCACGGCCGGGTCGCCGAGGAACATCCGGAAGCCCACCACGACGGAGCCCGGCGCGCCGGCCCGCGCGCGCTCGGCGAGCCCGGCCTGGCAGAGCACGACGTCGGCGTCCGGCGGGATCGCGGCGACGGGGTGATGCTCGACGGTCACCGGCAGCTTGCGCAGCTCCCGCCGCAACTGACCCGCGAGCATGACGCTGCTGCCCATGCCGGCGTCGCAGGCCACCACGAGCTTGCGGATGCGCTCACCCTCGATGCTGCTCACGTCACATGCCCTCCTCGTCGCGGGCCAACCGGCCGAAGCCGAGCAGCAGGGAACCGACCACGAAGGACACCCCGGCGGCGACCACCACGCCCGCCAGCACGCCGAAGTAGCCGCCGCGCGGGGTCTCGGCGAGGTAGGCGAAGATGCTGCCGGGCGACGGCGTGGCGACCAGGCCGGCGCCGGTCACCATGAACGTCAGGATGCCGGCGGCCCCGCCGGAGATCGCCGCGAACACCATGCTCGGCTTCATCAGCACGTACGGGAAATAGATCTCGTGGATGCCGCCGAGGAACTGGATCGCCATGGCCGCGGGCACGCTGGGCCGCAACGCCCGGGGGCCGAAGAGCAGGTACGCGAGCAGGATCCCGAAGCCCGGCCCCGGGTTGGTCTCCAGCATGAACAGGATCGACCTGCCGCTGTCCGACGACTCCGCGATCCCCAGCGGGCCCAGCACGCCGTGGTTGATGGCGTTGTTGAGGAACAGCACCTTGGCCGGCTCGATGAGCAGCGCCGCGCCGGGCAGCAGGTGGTGCTCGACGAGGAACCGCACGCCGTCGCCGGCCGCGGTGGTGAACACCCGCATGACCGGCCCGATCGCGAGCACGCCGGCCAGCGCGGCGAGGCCGGCCACGATGCCCGCGGAGAAGTTGTCGACCAGCATCTCGAAGCCGGGGCGGACGCGCTCGGCGATGAGGCCGTCGACGAGCTTGAGGACGTACGCGGCGAGCGGCCCGACGATCATGGCGCCGAAGAACATCGGCGAGTCGGAGCCGACCACCAGGCCCATCGTGGCGACCGCGCCGACGACCGCGCCGCGCTGGCCGTGCACCATCCGGCCGCCGGTGTATCCGATGAGGACGGGCAGCAGCACGTGCGACATCGGGTCGATCAGCGCGGCGAACTTCTCGTTCGGCAGCCAGCCGTTCTCGAAGAACAGCGCGGTGATCAGTCCCCAGGCGATGAATGCGGCGATGTTCGGCATCACCATGCCGGCGAGATGTCCCCCGAAGCGCTGCACGCGCGCCTTGACGCTGGTGTCCTGGGCAGCGGGCGCGTACAGCTCTGCCACAGACTGCTCCTAACCGGAGGCCGAGAGGGAGGCCGGGAGGGGGGAAGTGGCTATGTTGTACCGACGAGATCACCGACTGTCAATCGACGCGGACGATCACCCCCGGAAATCTGCGCGCGCCTGCGCGAAGCTGCGCACGACGCCGGTTTTCACCCCCGTCCCGCGCATCGGGGCGACCGGTTGCGGAACAGCCGGGCCGATCGGCCGATCGGAATCAGCCGAACGGCCTGTCACCCGGCCCGGCCCCGCTCCGCGTCCTTGCAGACGTACGGAGTGCGGGCCGGTACCGAAAACGGGGGGTACCGGCCCCGCCCCGGACGACGCGGCGGACGAGAGGGGAGCGTCGTGAGCCCAGAGGCGGCAATTGACCGTCCGATATACGCTCACTTCTCTTTCCGTACGCCGATCGGATCGCGGGGAATGGACGATACGAGCGATGCCGCCTATGCGGATTTCGTCCGTGATCGCTCGCACGCCCTGCTCCGCTCGGCGTTCCTGCTGACCGGCGACCAGCACCTCGCCGAGGACCTCGTGCAGGAGGCGCTCGCCCGCACCCATCGCGCCTGGTCGCGACTGGAGAGGCGGGCCAACGCCGAGGCGTACGCCCGCAAGGTCATGTATCACGCCCAGGTCTCCTTCTGGCGGCGGCCGAGGGTCGCCGAGATCCTCCCCGGCGACGACCTCGAGCGGCAGGGCGGCCGCACCGACGATCCGGCGGACGCCGCGGTGCACCGGGTCGCCCTGCGCCGGGCGCTGCTGTCGCTGAGCCCCAAGCAGCGCGCGGTGATCGTGCTGCGGTACTTCGAGGACCACACCGAAGTGGAGGCCGCGCAGATCCTCGGCGTGTCGGTGAGCACCGTGAAGACCCAGTGCTCGCGCGCGCTCGACCGGCTGCGCACCCTCGTGCCAGACCTGCGCCTGCTCGCCGACGCCCGCGAAGGCCCGCGATGACCGGCCAGGACCCGCTACGGACCTCTCTGGAGGATCTCGCCGGCACCGTCGCCCCGGCGGACCTGTACGAGCGCTCGCTGCGCCGGTCGCGCCGCATCGGCCGCCGGGAAGCCGCGGTCGGCACCGGCGCCGTCCTGCTGGCACTCGGCCTGCTCGGCAGCGGTCTCTGGCAGCTCCCCCATTCGACCGGGCCCCGGGCGGACGGCGTGGTCAGCGCCCCGCTGAGCCCGTCCGCGCACGCGCCGGCCACCAGCCACGCCGCCGGCTCGGCCGTGAGCCCCGGCACGCCCACCGGCCGGCCGGATCGCCCCGATCGGCCCCGGCCGACGTCGACCATCTCGCTCAAGCCGCGGTCGACGTCGCTGGCGGCCCTCCCGGGCAAGGCGTTCTACGAGGAGGCCGGCACCGGCGGAGGCCTCTTCCGGCTGACCCGGCACGGCGTGCCGGAGCGGGTCCTCTCCGCGCCCTTCTCCACGGCGGGCGTCTCCCCCGACGGCGAGCGGATCGCGTACGTGACCGACGGGCAGCTGATGGTCGTGGGCACCGGCGGCTCCGACGCCCAGCAGGTGTACGCCGGCACCACCTCCTCCGACCAGGCGCCCGCGTGGTCCCCGGACGGCAACCGCCTGCTCATCGACGCCGCCGACCCCGGCGTGCTGGACGTCGCGACCGGGCACCTGGAACCCCTGCCCAGCGGCCTCGATGGCGAGCACTACCGCTGGTCCGGCGACGGCACCACGCTGGTGTACGCCACACCGTCCTGCGGGCTGGAGGTGGCCGGCGTGGACGCGCAGACCGGCACGCCGGTGCCGGAGCAGACGGCCACGTCCGGTCCGGCGGCGTGCCGTCCGGTCAGCGTGGACGCCACCGGCGACCTGGTCACGGTGCAGACCGGAGCGCCCGCCGCGGGAGCGGCCGCCGACGCACCCGCGGACGCCGTGCTGGACACGCGGACCGGCGAGCTGGTCGAGCTGCCCGTCCGCGGGACGATCGTCGGCGCGGTCTTCGACCCCGACGGCAACCTGCTGGTGCGCTCGGTGCGCGACGGCCGGACCCGGCTGTCCCTGTTCGACCCCGCGTTCAGCCTGCTCGTGCAGGCCAGGGAGCCCAGATCGCTGAGAGGACTCGATCTGGTCGCGTACACCCGCTGAGGGTGCGACGATCATGACGATGAGCGCCCCCGCCCCGCCCTGGTGGCGCCGCGCACCCGTGGTGGTCGCGGTGGTGGTGGCCATCCTGCTCGTCGAGCTGGTGCTGGGCTGGCGCCCGCTGGTCGAGGCGGTCGGGCAGCTGCGTACCCCGCACTGGAACTGGGTCGCCGGAGCGGTGGTCGCCGAGATCGCGTCGATGGGGACGTACGCCCGCATGCAACGGGCCCTGCTGCGCGGGGCGGGCACGACGGTGCGGATGCGGCGGCATGTGGCGCTGGCGTACGCGGCGCATTCGCTGAGCGCCACGCTGCCCGGCGGCCCGGTGTTCTCGACCACGTTCAACTTCCAGCACATGCGGCGCTTCGGGGCATCCTCCGCGGTGGCGTCCTGGTGCATCGCGCTCAGCGGGGTGCTGTCGGCGGGCGCCCTGGTCGTGATCGGCGCGGTGTTCGGCATCCTGACCCGCAGCACGGGCAGCTGGCAGACGCTGCTGACGTACATGGGCGGGGCGCTGGTCGTGGCGGTGGGCGTACGGCTCGTGGCGCAGCATCCGGAGTGGTTGATCAATCCCGCCCGGCGGCTGCTCAGCGGCGTCAACCGGGTGCGCCGCAGGCCCGCCGACGCCGGCCACGCGCGGCTGACGGGCTTCGTCGACCAGCTGCGCTCGGTGCGGGTCCGGCCCCTCGACCTCGGGTACGCGGTGCTCCTGGCGATCGCCAACTGGCTGCTCGACGCGCTGTGCCTCTGGATGTGCTGCATCGCCGTGGGGGCGGACGACATCCGGCCGGCCCAGCTCGTCATCGCGTACTGCGCAGGCATGGCGGCGGCGAGCGTACCGATCGTGCCGGGCGGGCTCGGGGTGGTCGACGGCGCACTCATCCTCGGCCTGGTGGCCGGCGGCCTGACCAGCAGCTCGGCCGTCGCGGCCGTGGTGCTCTACCGGTTGATCAGCTTCGGCTTCATCATCGGCACGGGCTGGCTGGTGTGGCTGGTGCTGCGCGCCCGCGTCACGGCAGGAACTCCTCGGGGCGGGCCGGCCCACCCGTAGCGCCGTTGCGACGGCCGAAGAGCTTCCAGCCCCGCTTCTTCTTCTCCGGCTCGCGGACGTTCTCGCCGTTCAGGACGGCCAGCCGGTGCTGCGCGACGGGGTTCTCCGGCTCCAGCTTGAGCGACACCAGGAACGCCTGCCGGGCCTGGTCGGTGTGGCCGAGCGCGTCCAGCGTCACGCCGTGGGTGAAGTAGTAGTGCGCCTCGTTCGGGTCCAGCCCCACCGCCGTGCGCGCGGCCTGCTCGGCGTCCGCGTACTGCCGGTCGGCGGCCAGCAGCGACCAGGCCACCCGGTCGTGCCAGAGCGGGTTCTTCGGCTCGACGATGACCGCCCGGTACGCCATCGTGACCGCCTCCTCGTGCCGCCCGAGCAGGGTCAGCGCCCGGCTCGCGGTGGCCAGCGGCCGCGGGTCCTCCGGCGCCAGCTCGATCGCCCGGCCGGCCGCGTCCAGCGCCCTCTCCACCTCGTCGAGCACGAGCCGGATGCGGGCCATCAGGATCCAGCCGGCCGCCGACGACGGGTCGGCGGCGAGGATCGGCTCCAGGTGCTGCGCCGCGGCCCGCGGGTCGACCCGCTCGAAGTACGCGGCGGCGCGCGCCACCCCGATCTCGGTGGGCGTGCTGAGCCCGGCGGGCCCGGTGCGGGGAGCTTCCTGCGGCCGTGGCGGCGCCTGGCGCGCGGCGTCGACATCGGTCATCGGCGTGCCCGGGGCCTCGCGAAGATAAAGGTCACACGGTCATCATCGGCAGCGTCACGGCGCTTCTGAGCGGTTTCGGGGAAAACCACCGATCAGGAATGCCATCGCCACGCCGAAGCAGGCCAGCGCCGCGCCGGTGCTGCCGCGGGAGAGCATGAGCGTACCGCCGCCGAGTCCGGCCGCGCCGAGGACCAGCAAAAGGGCGCGCAGCCGTCCGGGCGCGCGGGCCGGCTCCGGCGTGGACCGGCGCAGCGCCGCCCGGCGGGCCAGTTCGGCCCGGAGATCGGCCGGTTCGCCGGGGCTCGGGATCATGCGCGTGCAGTCGGCAGCCACCCTCCGGACCTGAGGTGGTCGTGCGGCTCGAGCTCCGGGACCGCCGCGTACGCCCGCACCGGGAAGGTGCCGAACGCGGACACCCGCGGCGGCACGGCGGTGAACCGGGCACCCGCCGGCGGCAGGTCCGCCAGGCCGGTCAGGTGCTCGACGATCGGGATGCCGGCGGCCAGGAGCAGGGTGTGCGCGGGCCGGCCGCCGGCCGCACCGGCGGAGATGTCGTCGATGTTGACGGCGTCGATGCCCACCAGCGCGGCGCCGTGGCCGGCCAGCCACCGGGCGCCCTCGCCGGTCAGGAAGGGCGCGTTCTCGGCGTACGCCGGGGTGGCCCAGTGCGCGTCGCCGCCGGTGTGCAGCAGCACCGCCCGGCCGGCGACGTCGAGGTTCTCGAGCTGGGCCACGCCGACGCCGCGTGGGCCGGCGCCGGCCGTACGGACCACCACGGCGGGCAGGTCGGCGAGGCGCTCCAGCGGGAGGCCGGCCAGGTCGGCGCCGTCGGCGTACCGGTGGAACGGGCTGTCCAGGTAGGTGCCGGTGTTGCCGACCATGCTGATCGTGTCGATGGCGAACTCGGTGCCCTCGGCGTACACCGACCGCGACGCCTCCCGGGTCAGGTGCGGCGTGATCACCGGCGCGGGCAGGCCCGGGTACGTGACGAGCCCCGCCGAGATCACGTGGCTGAGCTCCACCCAGCGGGTACGCGAACGCCGCTCGGACGGCCCGCCCGGGGTGCCCAGGTGCGGCTCGGCGAAGATCCGGACGCCGCTGAGCTCGACGCTCTCGGCGAGCAGCAGCCGGCACGCGGTGACGAACAGCTCGGCGATCTCGGCCTCGGTGACGTCCGGGTGCGGCACGTCCACGCGGAACCCGTGCGCGCGCAGGCCGCCGCCGTTGCTGAAGGTCACGACGGCGTCGAACTCGGCGCGATACTGCAACACGGCGTCCCCCTCAGGACAGTTCGATGACCGCCTCCACGAGCAGCCAGATGCCGAAGATAGCGAAGAGCGCGGCGGCGCCGTACTTGATGACCTTCTCCGGCAGGTGCCGGCCGAGCAGGCGGCCGACCAGGATCGCGAGGGCGTCGGCGGCCACCATGCCGAGGGTCGAGCCGAGCCAGGTGCCGAACCAGCCGTACTGGGTGGCCAGGGTGATCGTGGCCAGCATGGTCTTGTCGCCCAGCTCGGCGAGGAAGAACGCGCCGCCGACGGCGAGGATCGCCGAGCCGGTGGAGCGCTCGGCCTTCGACTTCTCGTCGTCGGTGAGCTTGTCGCCGCGCAGCGTCCACGCCCCGAACGCCAGGAAGGCCACGCCGGCCACCAGGGAGATCCAGCCGGTGGGCAGCGCGGCGCCGAGGCCGTACCCGATGCCGACCGAGACCAGGTGCACCACCGCGGTCGCGACCGTGATGCCGATCAGCACCGGCATCGTGCGGAAGCGGGTGGCGAAGGTCAGGGCCATGAGCTGCGACTTGTCGCCGAGCTCGGCCACGAAGATGACGGCGAAGCTGACCGCCGTCGCGACGAGGAAACCGTCCATGAGGGGAAACTCCCGGTGCACTCTCGGGCCGGGACTCAGACGCGGGGGCGGCCTCGACCCGGCCAGGGGATCTGGCCAAGTCGAAGGTCTCGCTCGCCCCGGCGGACCGAGGCCGTGTGGCCGGAGCCGCCGGCGACCGGACGGACCGGCAGATTCGGCGGATCAGTATGTCGACCACGACGTTGGGAGCTACTCCCCTTCGCGAGAGGGAGCCTACCCGGTCCGGCGGCGACGACGGACCGGGCAGGCCTGTGACCTTACGCTCAGTGCGCGGCGATCAGCTTCTGCAGCTCGCCCCGGCCGTCCGCGGCGCGCTTGGCCGCCGCGGCCGAGGGGTCCGGCTGCGGCAGGGGCGCGCAGCGCTTGTCGGACGTGTTCGCCTTCACCCGCTTGGGCAGCTTGCCGGTGGCGAGGTAGTCCGCGACGGCGTCGTCCACGCAGGCGTTGCCGAACAGCGAGCCGGCGTGGGTGGTGCCGCCGACGCCCTCGATCAGGGCCGCCCGGGGGAACCGCTTGCGCACCTCGAGGCTGCCGGTGAACGGCGTCGCCGCGTCCAGCGTCTCGCTGATCAACAGGATCGGCGCGACGCCGCGGCCGGTCACCGCGACCGGCTTGCCGGGCTTCGCGGCCCAGGTCAGGCACGGCGCGTTGAACCAGGCGTTGCCCCAGGTCTCGAACGGCGCCCGGCGGTGCACCCGCCAGTTGTCCGCGCGCCACGTGCTCCAGGACTGCGGCCAGCGGGCGTCCGTGCACTGGACGGCGAGGTAGATGGCGTACCCGTTGTCGGAGCCCTCCTCCTGCGGGTTGGCCTGGTCGTACAGCGCCCTGAGCGGCGCCGGATCGCGGTCGTTGACCCACGCCGAGAAGGCGGAGGCGACCGCCTCCCAGCCGAAGACGTAGTAGCCGGCCTGGAGGAACACGTCGGTGAACTCGGCCGGGCCGATCACCCCGGCGGCCGGCTTCGCGATCAGCCGCTGCTGCTCGCGGTAGAAGAGCTTCTCCACCGCCCTGCCGGTACGCCCGAGATGGTAGACGTCGTGGTGGGTGGCGAGCCAGCCGAAGTAGATCTTCATGTTGCGGTCGAACGCCACGTCCTGGTCGAGGTTGGCGTCGTACCAGACGCGCCGGGGGTCGACGTTGCCGTCGAGCACCATGCGGCGTACCCGGTCCGGGTAACGGGTCGCGTAGACCTGGCCGAGGTAGGTGCCGTACGAGAAGCCGTAGAAGTTGATCTGCTCCGCGCCGAGCGCCGCCCGCAGGCTGTCCATGTCCTGGACGGAGTCGGTCGTCCGCAGGTGGTTCAGCAGGTCGCCGCCACGGCGGGCACACGCCGCGGCGTAACCCTTCGCCCGCTTCAGCCACGCCTTCTCGATGGCGGCGCTCGTCGGCACGTACGGCGGCCGGTCGTAGCCGGTGTAGTCCCCGTCGCAGGCCAGGGCCGGCTTGCTGGAGCCGACGCCGCGCGGGTCGAAGCCGATCCAGTCGTACGCCGCCCCGGCGCCGTGCGGCACGTAGTCGCCGAGCACCGACAGCGTGAGCCCGGATCCGCCGGGGCCGCCGGGGTTGACCAGCATGACGCCCTGGTAGTCGGCGTCCGCGACGGTGTGCCTGATCCGGGAGACGGCGAGCTTGATCCGCTTGCCGCCGGGGCGGGCGTGGTCGAGCGGCACGCTGAGGAAGCCGCACTCCGCCTTGCGCGCTTGCAGGCCCGCGCTCTCGCACTTGCCCCAGGCGATGCCCGGGTGGGTGGCGCTCTCGCGGAGCGGCCCGGCCGGTGCGCCGGAGGCCGCGGCGGCACCGCCGGTCACCAGGGCCAACGTGGCAACGGCCGCCAGAAGTCTTCTCATCCCCAGCCTTTCGTGTCGGGTTCGTCCCTTATGCTCCGGCGGGAACGGCGGATCGGAGGCCGTCCACGCCGGGGACATACCACGAAAGAGCAGGCAGGAGGTCAGGCGCGGCGGCTCCGCTGGGCGACCAGCGCCGTGCCGCCGAGGGCGACCACGACGAGCCCGTACGCGAGCGCGGTGCCGTGCAGCCCGTACGAGGTGGCCGCCAGCCCCGCGACCACGGCCGGCAGGCTGAAGGCGACGTACGCGATGGTCAGCGCCACCGCGAACAGCTCGCCGCGCTCGGCGGGCGCCGCCAGGACCGCCAGGGTGCCGAACGAGGCCAGGGCCGAGGCGCCGAACCCGACGCCGGCGATCACGGTGCCCGCCGCGGCGAGGAGGACCGATCCGGCCTGGACCCCGAGCAGGGTGACGGCCGTACCGGCGGTGAGCAGGGCGCCCGCCAGGGTGAGCACCCGCGGGGTCGGGTAGCTCCGCAGCGCGAAGGCGGTCACCGCGCCGGTGCCGCAGAGCAGCGTCACCACCAGGCCGCCGATGAGGTGGCTGGACAGGCCGAAGACCTCGACCGCCACGGACGGGCCGAGCGACAGGTAGAGGCCGCCCAGCGCCCAGCTCGCCACGATGATCGGCACCAGGGCCAGCATGTCGGCGCGCAGCCGGGCCGGTACGCCCAGCCGCGGCACCAGCGACCGCGCGCCACCCGGGCGGCGGCGCGAGGTCTCGGGCATCAGCAGCACCACGACCGCCGCGAGCACCATGCCGGCGAGCAGGAGCGCGTACACGAGGTGGGTGGGGCCGGGGGCGTACTGCACGAGCGCACCGGTGCCCAGCGAGCCGAGCGCGAGGCCGGCCGGCGGCACGATGCTGTTGACCAGGCCGGCCCGGCCGGGCGCGTGCGGCGGATTGAGGTCGATCAGCGTCGCGCCCAGCGTGGTGAGCGCCGCGCCGGTGGCGATGCCCTGGAGGAAGCGGGCGGCCAGGAGGACACCGACGTCGCCGGCGGCTAGGAAGAGCACGAGCGCGACCGCTTCCAGCCCGATCGCGGCGACCAGGACCGGGCGGCGGCCCACGTGGTCGGAGAGGGCGCCGAGGACGAGCAGCGCGCCGATGAGGCCCACCACGTACACGGCGAACACGACCGTCAGGGTGACCGCGGAGAAGGACCACAGCTGCTGGTAGACGACGTAGAGCGGCGAGGGCGCGCTGGACGCGGCGGTGAAGGCGACCAGGATCGCCGCGATCGCCGCGAACGCCGCCGGGTGGGACAGGCGTCTGCGGCGCACCGTGCGCTCGTCGGCGGCGGTGGGCGCGAGGGTAAGTGAGGTGTTCATGACACTCCCGAACTGAACAGACAGGTCTGTCTGGCGACACCCGACACTAGACAGACCTGTCTGCTATCGTCAAACGCATGTCTGCCGCATCACCCCCTGCCCTGCGCCGGCCCTCCGCGCGGGACAGGCTGCTCGCCGCCGCCGACGAGCTGTTCTACGCCGAGGGCGTGCACACCGTCGGCATCGATCGGGTCATCGAGCGGGCCGGCGTGGCCAAGGCGTCCCTCTACTCCTGCTTCGGCAACAAGGAAGGCCTGGTCCGGGCCTATCTCGAGGGCCGGCACCGGCGCCGCCAGGAGCGTTTCCGGGCGGGCCTCGAACGCTTCACCACCCCGCGCGACCGGCTCCTCGGCGTCTTCGACGTGCTGGCCGAGCAGGCCGCCGCGGCGAACTTCCGGGGCTGCGCCTTCTACAACGCCAGCGCCGAGTCCACCGGCGGCGCCGTCCAGGAGGTCAGCGACACCAGCCGCGCCTGGACCCGGGGCCTCCTCACCGAGCTGGCGCGCGACGCCGGCGCACCGGACCCGGCCGGGCTGGCCGACCGGCTCGTCATCCTGTACGACGGCTCCACCGTCGGCGCGCGCATGGACCGCAGCCCGGCCGCGGCCACCACCGCCCGGGTCGTGGCGGAGGCCCTGCTCGACGCCGCCCTGGCCGCCGGCCGCGCCTGACCGCCGGGACCACCCGTACGCGCCCACCCATATGCACCCACAAGGTGTGATGCGGATGCCACCATGCGGTGATGGACTCCTGGGGCCGGCAGCCCTGCTGGCTGCACCCGCACATGGGCACGATCACGGTGGACGGCCGGGTCCCGCAGGCGTACATGCTGGCGTTGCAGCACGTGGTCGTCACGCTGGACGGGGATCCCGGGTGGCGGCAGTGGTGGCGCGACTCCGGCGTGGCGAGCTGCGAACTCGGGATCGTGGCCGAGAACCACCTGGACCACCTGCGGCCGAGCGCCGACATCCGCCAGGTACGCGGCAAGATCCGGGCCAACTTCACCTGCGCCGCGCCGGCCGCCGCGGGCCGCCGCCCGGCCGAGCTGTTCCCGCTGGCCGTGCGCGAGGTGACCGGCATGTTCGAGGTCATCCGGGAGGCGATCGGCCTCGGCGACCTCCCGCCGGTCCCGCCGCTGCCCGACCTGCCCGAGCACCCGGGCGAGCTGGAGGTGACCCGCCGGCCGCTGCCGCCGGACACCGACGAGGTCGAGCAGCAGGGCTACCTGACCCTCACCCAGATCCAGGAGTTCTTCGGCGACGACCCGGCCCCGCACCGGCCGTAGGCCCCCGGCCTAACCGGCGAGGCGGTTGATCCGCTCCGGCCGGTGGGCGCCCGGCGTGCGGGGTTGCGGCAGCACGACCGCCGAGGGCGAGGGCGCCACCACCACCGCCGCGCCGCCGAGGCCGATGCCCGCGTAGACCACCGGCCGGGCGAACCGCAGGACCAGGCCGTAGAGCAGGCCCAGCAGGACGATCCCGCCGGCCACGGCGATCAGATCCGGGAAGTTCAGGTACGCCAGGTACGCCAGCGCCCCGAATCCGACGGTCGACAGCCCGGGCGCCGCGAACCGCCGCCAGAACCCCTCCCCCGCCGGATGCCGGTTGAGGAACAGCAGCGCCGCCAGCGACGTCGCCAGCAGGAGCAGCAGGATGCCCAGGCCGCCCCCGACGGCGAGCCGCCGCCCGAGGGACACCACCGGATCCTGGCCGAACGCCGCGCAGACCCCGATCACCAGGCCCGCGGCGAGGCTCTGGGTGAGCGAGGCCGGCCGCGGTCGCGCCAGCCCGGCGGAGAGCACGTGCTCGCGGCCGAGCGCCATGACGTAGCGGGTGACGATGAAGTGCAGCGACAGCATGGCGGCGAGCAGGCCGGCGACGACGGACACCCGGCCCGCCGTGACCGCCCACGGCGCGAGGCGTTCGGCGGCGAGGTCGAAGGCCAGCTCGGAGCCGCGGCCGGCCGACGCGGCGACGATCCGGTCCGGCCCCGCGGCGACGGTCATCGCCCAGCCGGCGACGGCGTACAGCACGGTCAGGAACAGGACCGCGAGGACGGCGGCGCGGGCGGTGGCGCGGCGCGGGTCCCGGACGTCCGCGGCGTACGCGGCCGTGGTCTCCACCCCCACGAAGGCGAACGCGGCGGCCACGAGCAGCAGCCCGAGCACCGGCCGCGAGACGTCGGCCAGGTGTACGGGCTCCAGCGCCGCCCACGTGATCCGCCCGCCGGCCGGGTCGAGCAGGTTCGCGGCGGCGTACCCGGCGATCACCACGACCGAGCCGAGCACGAGCACCGCCGGCAGCCACGCCGTGCGGTGCAGGCCCAGCATCCCGCAGACCGCCACCACCAGCCAGCACGCCCCGGCGGCGGCCCACCACGGCACCGCGAGCAGGGGCGCCGCCGCCGCGCCGACGACGCCGTAGAGCCCGATCTGCAGGGCGTTGTACGACAGCAGGGCGAGCCAGGCCACGCCGACGCCGGCCGGCCGGCCCAGTCCCCGGGCGACGAAGGTATACAGCGCCCCGGCCCCGGGCAGGCGCCGGATCATCGCGGTGTGCCCGGCCGTGAAGGTGAGCAGCAGCAGGCCCGGGGCGACGAAGAGGAGGGGGAGGGCGAGCAGGCCGCTGTCGGCGTACGCACCCGGGACGACGGCGGTGACGACGGTCAGCGGAGCGGCAGCGGCGAGCGCGAGGAAGACGACGGACGCGCCACCGAAGCGTCTCGCCGCCGGTGAGGGTGGCGAAGGCACCGATCCATTGAGACCCATCCGGACCGGTGCCGACAACACCACGTGACCTATTACTAACTGAAGGTGAAAAGAATGGCACGCCTCACGGCTCGATGAGGGTCTTCCTGCCGACACCGGCCCGGAACTGGGCGAGGGCGTCGGCGTACCGGTCCAGGGGGAAGCGGTGGCTGACGAAGACCTCCGGGTCGAGCACTCCTGAGGCCATCAGCTCGCCGGCCCGGTCGAAGCTGTGCAGCACCGCCATCGACCCGGTGATGGTGAGCTCCCGGCGATAGATCTCGTACGGCTCGATCTCCACCCGGGCGTCGTACGCGGACACCCCGAACTGGAGGAACGTGCCGCCCCGCCCGACCCGCCGCAGCCCGTCGCGGATGGCGGCGGCCGCCCCGGTGCAGTCGATGACGACGTCCCAGCCGTGCGGGGCGTCCAGCTCCTCGGCGTTCGTGACCGCCGCCGAGCAGCCCAGCCGCTTGGCCGTCTCCAGCCGCTCGGGGTTGAGGTCCACCATCGACACCGTCGCCGCCCCCGCCCGCTTGGCCAGCTCCAGCATCATCAGGCCCATCGTGCCGGAGCCGTAGATCAGGAAGGTGTCGGCCATCCGCCGCGGCAGCACGTCGAAGCCGCGGACCGCGCAGGAGAGCGGCTCGATCAGGGCGGCGTCCCGGGCCGCCAGGTGGGACGGCAGCCGGAACAGGTTGGCCATCGGCGCGACGACGAACTCGGCCGCCGCGCCGCTCCTGGACACCCCGATCGCGTTCCAGTTCTCGCACTGGTTGCCGCGGGCGCGTTTGCACTGGTAGCAGTGGCCGCAGTACAGCGACGGGTCGACGGCGACCCGGTCCCCGACGGCGTAGCCGGTGACCGCGGAGCCGACCTCGACGATCTCGCCGGCGAACTCGTGCCCGGGGATGATCGGGAAGGCGGGCGCGAACTCGCCGTCCATGATGTGCAGGTCGGTGCCGCAGATCCCGACCGCGGCGGGTCGCACGACGACGTCGCCGGGTCCGGGCGCCGGATCCGGCACCTGGAGAATCTCGATCGTCCCGGGGGTGACGACCACCGCTGCCTTCACTTGACGGCTCCCATCGACAGGCCGCGGACCAGCTTGTTCTGCGCCAGCCAGCCGGCGATCAGCACCGGCAGCGAGACCAGCGTCGCCGCGGCGCACAGCCGGGCGAGGAACAGGCCCTCCGAGGAGATGAAGCCGACCAGGAAGATCGGCGCGGTACCGGCGTTCGTCGCGGTCAGGTTCACCGCGAGGAAGAACTCGTTCCAGGCGAAGATGAAGCAGATCAGGGCCGTCGCCGCGAGGCCGGGCGAGACGATCGGCAGGATGATCTTCCGGATCGAGGTGATCAGGCCGGCGCCGTCCACCTCGCCCGCCTCGAGCACCTCGCGGGGCACCTCCAGCAGGAACGATCGCATCATCCAGACCGCCAGCGGCAGGTTCATGGAGGTGTAGAGGACGACCATCGTCCACACGTTGTCGAGCATGCCCAGGTTCTTGACCAGCAGATACACCGGGAGCAGGGCGGCCACCGCGGGCATCATCTTGGTCGAGATGAAGAAGAACAGGGCGTCCGTCCACTTCGCCACCGGGCGCAGCGAGAGCGCGTACGCGGCCGGCGTGGCGAGCAGCACCACGAACAGCGTGGAGAAGACGCTGGCCATCAGCGAGTTGAGCAGGAACGGCGTGATGTTGCGGTCGAAGACCTGCGCGTACTGGTCGAACGTCGGGCTGAAGACCCAGGACGGCGGGTTGCTGGCCGCGTCCTGCTCCTGCTTGAAGCTGGTCAGCACCATCCAGATCACCGGGAAGACGAACACGATCCCGGCGACCCAGGCGACGACGCCCCAGACCGAGTTCGCCGGCCTGCGCTTCCTCCGCGGCGCGGCGAGCGTGGTCATCGGCTCTCCTCCATCCGGAACAGGCTCGAGATGACGCGCAGGGCGAAGGTCGCCACGATGATCGTGAGGATCACCACGATGACGCCGGCGGCCGAGGCCTCGCCGTACTCGAACTTGCGGAACGTGGTCAGGTAGATCTCGTACGGCAGGTTGGTGGTCGCCGAGCCGGGGCCGCCCTGCGTGATGGTGAACACCGCGTCGAACGTGTTGACCAGGTAGATCGAGCCGAGCAGCGCGCCCAGTTCGAGGTACTGGCGCAGGTGCGGCAAGGTCATCCGGGTGAAGATCTGCCACGCGTTGGCGCCGTCGACCCGGGCCGCCTCGAGCACCTCCTCGCTCTGCGACTGCAGCCCGGCGAGCAGGATCAGCATCATGAACGGCGTCCACTGCCACACCAGCGTGGTGATGACCGCCGCCTTCGGGTAGGACGAGATCCAGTCCGTCGAGCCGCCGAAGATGCCGTTGATCAAGCCGTACGCCGGGTTGTAGATGGCGTGCTTCCAGAGCAGGGCCGCCGCGATCGGCATCACCAGGAACGGGGTGATGAGCAGGGTCCGCACCACCGAGCGGCCGAAGAACTTGCGGTCCAGCAGGACCGCGAGCGCCAGGCCCAGGATCATCGAGAAGATGACCGCCCCGGCCGTCAGCAGCACCGTGTTGGTCAGCGCGGAACGCAGCCGCCGGTCGGTCAGCACGGTCACGTAGTTCTCGAGGCCGACGAACGAACGGTCGCCCGGGCGCAGGGCGTTCCAGCTGAGCGTGGAGAGATAGATGGTGACCAGGAACGGCACCTGGGTCACGATGATGGCGAAGATCAGAGCGGGCAGGAGGGGTGCCCGGCGGACCCAGCGGTCCTTCGCGCTACCGCTCTTGACGGGCGCCACGACCTCCGGCTTCGGATCCGTCCGGGTGATGACATCGGTCATTGGTCGGCCTTCCGGTGGGCGTGCCGGGCGCCGCGCCGTGGCGGCGCCCGGCGTGCGCGCTACTTGTACTTCTTCGCCACGTCTTCGGCGAGCTTCTGGCCGTCGGCCAGGGCCTTGTCGACCGTGGTGCTGCCGGCGATGGCGGCGCTGACCTCCTGCGACACCTTGGTGCCGAGGTCGGCGAACTCCGGGATGCCGACGAACTGCACGCCCAGCGCGGGCCGCGGCTGCACGCCCGGGTTCTGCGGGTTGGCGTGCTCGATCGAGCCGAGGGTCACGTCGGCGAACGCCTTCGCGGACTCCTTGTACTCCGGGATCGCGTACGTCGAGGTGCGCTTGCCGGACGGCACCCGGGGCCAGCCGAGGTTCTTGCCGACGAGCTGCTCGTAGTCCTTGCTGGTGGCCCAGGAGATGAACTTCCAGGCGGCGTCGGCCTTCTTGGTCGTCTTGGGCATGGCGAACGCCCAGGTCCACAGCCAGCCGGAGTACTCGGTCTTGTTCACCGGGGCGTACGCGTACCCGACCTTGCCGGCGACCTTGGACGCGTTCGGGTCTTCGAGCGTGCCGGCGGCGGAGGTGGCGTCGTACCACATGGCGGCCTTGCCCTGGCCGAACGTGTTCAGGCACTCGGTGAAGCCGGCCTGCGGTGCGCCCGACTCGCCGTACTGCTTGACGAGGTTGACGTAGAAGTTCGTGGCTTCCTTGAACTCCGGCGAGTCGACCTTGGGGGTCCAGTCCTTCTCGAACCAGGTGCCGCCGTACGTGTTCACCACGGTGGTCAGCGGCGCGAAGAGCTCGCCCCAGCCGGGGAGGCCGCGCAGGCAGATGCCGGCCACACCCTTCTTCTTGTCGTCGAGCTTCTGCGCGAACTCGGCCACCTGCGCCCAGGTCGGCTTCTCCGGCATGGTGAGGCCCTTGGCCTCGAACATCTCCTTGTTGTACATGAGGAACGAGGACTCGCCGTAGAACGGCGCCGCGTACATCTTGCCGTCGTCGCCGGTGACCGACTGGACCATCGGCTTGATCAGGTCGGCGGTGTCGTACGCGCTGTCCGCGTTCGCCTGCGTCGACAGCTCGTGCAGCCAGCCGTTCTTCGCCCAGATCGGCACCTCGTACGCGCCAACGGTGGCGACGTCGTACTGCCCGCCCTGGTTGGCGACGTCCTGCGTCACCTTGTCGCGCAGTTCGTTCTCCGGGAGGATCGTGAACTTGACCGTGATGCCCGTCTGCTTGGTGAAGTTGTCCGCGGTCAGCTTCTGGATGTCCTCCATCTGCGGGTTGCCCACCATCAGCGCGGTGATCGTGTTGTCCGCCGAGTCGCCGCTGCCGCTCGATCCGGCCCCGGAACACCCGGAGAGCACGAGCGCGCCGACGGTCGCACCGGCAATGAGAAAGGAGAGTTTCTTACCTGGTTTTTGCACAGCAGATCCTCCGTATTGAAGACATGCACCACCGGGCCGGGCAATCGCCGACCGTGAACGAAAACGAAGACGAATTAGCGTCAGACGCGGATGACCTGGGGGCCGAGCCGTGAATAGCGGTGCGCCTCGGACGCCGGCAGCCCGGTGTCCGTGACCAGGGACTCGAAATCCGATATCTCGGCGAAACGGCAGAACGTGCGTACGCCGAATTTGGTGTGAATGCCGACGAAGATCCGGCGCCGGGCCGCGCGCACCGCCTGCGCCTTCACGTCCGCCACGGCCGGGTCCGGGGTGGTCAGGCCCACCTCGCGGGAGATGCCGTTGGCGCCGACGAAGGCGAGGTCGATGACGAAGCCGGCCAGCATGCCGCTGGCCCAGTGGTCGACCGTGGCCAGCGTGCGGCCGCGCACCCGGCCGCCCAGCAGGAGCACGGTGACCGGCGTGTTCGTGGACAGCCACGCCGCCGTGTGGAGGGAGGCCGTCACGACGGTCAGCGGCCGGTCGGTGGGCAACGCCTCCGCGATCAGCTGCGGGGTGAAGCCCTCGTCGATGAAGATGGTCTCCGCGTCGCCGATGAGCCCGGCGGCCGCGGCCGCGATGCGCCGCTTCTCCGGAACCCCGCGGGTGGTCCGTATGGCGAGGTCGGTCTCGAATTTGGCGGTCTCCACGGGATACGCGCCGCCGTGCGTACGGCGGAGCAGTCCGTGCTTTTCCAACAGTCGCAGATCACGCCTGATCGTTTCCGCGGAAACGCTCAGCTCGGCGGAGAGCTTGGCGACATCGACCTCGCCCTGACGCCGCGCCAGGGCGACGATCTGATGCTGCCGCTCTTCCGCATTCAATCCGCACCTCCGGCCGCCCCGCCCCGGGCGGTCGCTCCTATCGCGCCTGCCGTGTGGACCATTTGTAACACCGGAGAAACGTGTGGTCCCCATCACAAGCCAGGCGGATTCGGTGTGTCTCTGCCCGTTCACCCGCGGCCACGGCCCGTCCGATATCATCTCACCGCCGGAAAAATCCGGACGAACGTGGTGCCCGAATGCCCGGAAATCCTGCCCGGGTCGTGCCCGAGGGTGTGAGCTCGGTAGGGCTCCACGTGTGAGTTCGGGCGCGGACGACCCCCGGCAGGCCCTCCGGCCCGTCGTTACCGGACCTTTACCGGAGGGCTCGTGACCAAAACGGTCATGCGAAAGGCTCAGCTCCGTACGGCCCGTACCGACAGACGGGGTCATGGGCATGCGCGCAACGCAGCAACTGACGGAGTTCCTCTCCGCCGTGGCTGATCGGCCGGACGGGCCCGCGGCCCAGCATGCGGCCGTGGAGTGCGCCGCGCGTGCCCTGCGGGCGGACGTCGCCATGCTGGTCGTCGACGCGGGCGTGGTCGCCTGCGCCGGGCTGCGCGCCGAACAGGTGCCGATCGCCGCGCTGCACCGGGCCGCCGCCGAGCAGCAGCTGAGCCTCGAGCTGGCGGGCCGGCCGTACGCGATCGCCCACGCCCCGCTCGCCGATCCCACCCCCGGCCTGCTCGTCCTCGGCCGCCGCGACGAGCCGTTCTCGGACGAGGAGATCTGCCTCCTGCGCGGCATGACCCGGGTGCTCGAACTGAGCCTGCAAGCGCTGCACGTCATCGAGGCGGAACGCCGGCAGGCCCGGGAGAACGGCCGGCTCGTCGACTCCCTCCAGGAACGGCAGCGGCTCTTCGAACACCTCAGCCGGATCCAGCGGCTGATCGCCCGCCGCGCCCCGCTCCAGCACATCCTCGACTCCATCACCTCGGCTGCCGCCGAACTGCTCGGGGTCGAGATGGCCTCGCTGAACCTGCTGGAGAAGGACGACCCGTCGGTCGGCAGCATGGTCTCGAGCATCGGCTTCGCCCCCGACGTCCTGCCCCGGATGCACCGCATCCCGCTGCCGTCGGCGGGCGTCGCCGGCCTCGCGGTGCTGGGCGACGAGCTGGTCATGGTGACGGACTACGAGAACTCGCCGATCGCCATCCCGGACATCCGTACGCAGCTCAAGGCCGTCATGGCGGTGCCGGTGCACGAGAACGGCGCGGCCGTCGGCTGCCTGACCGTGGGCACGTACGCCGGGCCGCGGGAGTGGGACAAGCCGTCCCAGGACATCCTGCGGGCGTTCGCCGAGCACGTCAGCCTCGCCCTGACCGACGCGCAGACCCTCGAGGCGATGAACCAGGCGTTCCACGACTCGCTCACCGGGCTGGCCAGCCGGGCGCTGTTCCTGACCCGGATGGAACGGGCCTTCGCCGCGGCCCGCGACGCGCGGGCCGGGGTCGCGGTGGTCTTCGCCGACCTCGACCGCTTCAAGGTCGTCAACGACTCGCTCGGGCACGCGGCCGGCGACGAGCTGCTGGTCGGGGTGGCCGAGCGGATCACGGCCTGCCTGCGCCCGGGCGACACCGCGGCGCGGCTGGGCGGGGACGAGTTCGCGGTGCTGCTGCCCCTGGCGCACGACGCGGACGAGGCCGTACCGGTGGCGAAGCGGATCCTCGAGTCGCTGCGCGAGCCGTTCGTGCTGGCCGGCAAGGAGACGTACGTCAGCGGCAGCGTCGGCATCGCGTACGCCGCGCCGGAGGAGGTCGACGCCGTCCAGGAGCTCATGGTCCGCGCCGACCTGGCCATGTACCAGGCGAAGAAGCAGGGCAAGGACCGGGTGGAGGTGTTCCGGCCGGAGCTACAGGCGTCGTTCCAGGCCGGGCTGCGGCTGGAGGCGGACCTGCGGCGTGCGGTCGTACGTCACGAGTTCGAGCTGCGCTACCAGCCGATCGTGCACCTGCGTACGGGCGAGATCACCGGCCTGGAGGCGCTGGTCCGCTGGCAGCACCCGGAGCGCGGGCTGATCCCGCCGCTGGACTTCATCCCGCTCGCGGAGGAGACCGGGATGATCGTGCCGATCGGCGAGTGGGTGCTGCGTGAGGCCTGCCGCCAGGCCGCCGACTGGAACGCGCAACGGGCCGGCCGCCGCCCGCTGACCGTGAGCGTCAACATGTCCGCCGTCCAGCTCGACCAGGCGGACCTGCCCGAGGTGGTGGCGGCCGCGCTGGAGGGCGGCGGGCTGCCCGCGGCGAACCTGGTCATCGAGCTGACCGAGTCGCTGCTGGTGGACCACCGGCCGTCGACGCTGCGCCAGCTGGAACGGATCAAGGAGCTCGGGGTGCGGCTCGCCATCGACGACTTCGGCACCGGCTACTCGTCGCTGGCGTACCTGCGCCGCTTCCCGGTGGACATCATCAAGATCGACAAGAGCTTCGTGGACGACGTCGGCGACGTCCCGGCCGCCGCCGCGCTCACCCTGGGCATCATCCAGCTCGGGCAGGCGCTCAGCCTGTCGACGATCGCCGAGGGGATCGAGGACGCCGGGCAGCTGCTCGAGCTCACCGACGGCAACTGCGAGCTGGGACAGGGCTACTACTTCGCCGAGCCGCTCACCGAGCAGGCAATGAGCGACCTGCTCGACCGCAAGGACTGAGCCTTTCCCACGCGGCGGGGCTCAGGCCGCGGCGTGGGCGATCAGGAAGCCGATCGAGGCGGCTCCGAGGCCGGCCAGGACGCTGCCGAGGGCGTACGCAACGGCGAGGAACCGCTGCCCCGAGCGCGCCAGCCCGAGCGTCTCGAAGCCGAACGTCGAATACGTGGTGAGGGCGCCGCAGAAGCCCGTACCGAGCAGCGCGGCGAGCGGCGGGGCGACGGGCAGGCCGACGACGAAGCCGAGCAGCAGCGAGCCGACCACGTTGACGGCGAAGGTGCCCCACGGGAACGGCGACTCGTGCCTCGACTGCACGAACCGGTCCGTCAGGTAGCGCAGCGGCGCCCCGATCGCCGCGCCCAGCGCGACCAGCAGCACGGTCACCGGCGCACCACGGCCTCGGTCAGCGCGGTGCCGAGCCAGACCGCGATCAGCGCACCGGCCAGGGTCGCCGCGAGATAGCCGAGGGCCGTCGCCGGCGCGGCCCGCAGCACGTCCACGGTCGCGGTGGAGAAGGTCGTGTAGCCGCCCAGGACGCCGACGCCCCAGAACGGGCGCAACAGCCGCTGCTCCGGCCGGAACCGGTGGATCAGGACCATCAGGACGCCGATCAGGAAACAGCCGGTGACGTTGACCGTCCAGGTCGCCCAGGCGAAGCCGGCCGGTGCGTGCGGCCAGGCGGCGCCGATGCCGTAGCGGGCCAGCGCGCCGAGCATCCCGCCGGCCGAGATCATCCCCAGCACCGGCCAGGGGCTGGGCCGCAGCTCCGTGCGATCGGCGGCGACGCGGAGGTCGACATCGGGATCCACCCGATCACGCTAACCCAGGGGCCGGGGGTGGACGTGGCGGCGTCCACCCCCGGCTGGCCGTCCACTGTAGGGGAGGCGGCGCCGCGACGCCGGGTGACCGGTGCTCAGGGGCGGGCCGCCCGGGGGCAGCACGCTGCGGCTTCGCCGAGAAGATCGGACTCGAAGGAGTTGTCGCGCAGTTCGACACCTTCCGCCCGTTCCATGACGATCGGTGACCACGACTCCCCGGTGCCGGTGCCCCGGAGACGGCAGTCGCGGATCACGGTGTCGCGGTAGCGCAGCACGCTCACCACGCCGTCGACCTCGCTGCGGCCCCAGCCGGCGGCGCGGATGGCGTACCGGGGTCCGCGCCAGCGCACGCAGACGTCCGAGACGTGGATGCCGGAGCCGACGACGCCTTCGGGGACGAAACGGTCGGTGTTGTCGCCGGGTAGCAGCCGGAAGCCCATCTCCACGTCCCGCAGGCAGGCGCCCTCGACCCGGACGTCGTGCACCGAGCTGAGGTAGAAGCCCTCGATCGCGTCGCTGACCCGCAGGTCGGTGACGGTGAGCCGGTGCGGGTGGTACGTCGGCCCGCTGATGGTGGAGACGTCCGTACCGACCGCTCCCCAGTGCACGGCGACGCCGGTGTAGCCGCCCCGGACGGTGAGGTCGTGCAGGGTGATGTCGCGGACCGCCCCCATCAGGGCGACGCAGTTGGCGTGCTTCTCGGACGGCCGCTCCACGTGCACCCGCCGCACGTCGACGCGGGCGATCCACTCCGGCGTCTCCCGGTAGAGGTAGTCGCCGATCGTGACGGCCGTGCCGCGGTCGCCGCCGTGCTCGCCCGGGTCGGCCGGCGGCGGGCGCAGCCCCAGGTCGCTCACCGCGACGTCGGAGCCGGTGATGTGCAGCACCGGATGCCCCGTCGTGCCGATCGACTCCAGCCAGGTGGCCGGGCGGCCGCCGTTCGCGCCGGCCACCTCCGCGCCGCGGATCGTCCAGCCGCCCGGAACCCGCAGGCCGTCGCCGACGACGTGGGTGCCGGGCGGCAGCTCCAGCTTCCCGGGCGGCGAGGTGTCCAGCGCCTCCTGGAGCAGGCGGCGGTTGCGTTCCGGGTCGGCGCCGAGCGCCGGGCGATGGATCATCGGCCCGGCACCACGCGGCACGACAACCCCCGGTCGGCCGGGTCCAGGCCGATCAGCACCGGGCCCGCGGCCGGGCCGGTGCGGCGCAGTTCCAGGGCGGCGGCCTCGCGGCGCACGAGCTCCAGTTCCACGGGTACGCCGGTGAGCAGGTCGACCGCCCGCACACCGGTTCCCGAGCCGGGCCGCGACTTGTTCACCTCGGCGATGACCCGGGTGCCGGCGCGGCGGGCGGCGCGGAGCACCTTGAAGCCGGCCCGGGCGGGCTTGCGGCGGGTCAGCTTCGTCGACGGCGACCGCGGCAGGGGCGGTGCCGGGGTGACCGGCGCCAGCTCCAGCCGGAACCGCTCGGGGCCGGACGGGGGCAGCAGCGCCAGGTCGCAACCCGTCGGACCGGCCGGCACCGGGGTTGCGGTCGTGGGAGGCTGTGCCCGTACCGAAATCTTGTCGATCCGCACGCCCAGCGCGGACCGCGCGGCAACCCGGTCCCGCAGCCAGTCCGGTCGCGGGGGTTCGGCCAGCTCGACCATGAGCAGGCCGTCGCCGTCGAGCTCGGCCGCGGTGAGGTCGAACTCGACGGTGACCTTCGCTCCCCCGGCGCGGCGCAGGCCCTGCCGCCGCGCGAGGACGGCGGCGCCGCGCAGTTCGCCCTGCGCCCGGACCAGCACCAGCCGGGGCAGCTCCGGGGCGAGCCGCGGCGGGCGCACCCGGTCGGACCACCACCGGGTGCCGGTCTCGTCCAGGTGGATCACCACCGAGACCCGGGTCGGCACGCCCGGGCTGCTCACCTTCAGCCCGGCCGCGCCGTAGTCCCCGGTCACCCGGCCCAGGATGGCGGCGCCGCGCACCACCTGGTCGACGATGCACAGGCCGGGGTCCCGGCCGCTGCCCACCTCGACCGGCAGGCCCTCGATGACGTGCTGGGGCTCGTCGTAGTCGGTGGCGAACCAGGAGCCGATCATGCGCGGAAGTCCGTCCGGGTCAGCATCGGCTCCCGGCGCGTCCACATCCGCTCGACCGCGGTGAACAGCGGGTCGGCGTCGGCCTCGATGTGCCGGAACGTGGCGCGCATCGTCTTGAGCAGGGTGTCGGCCGGCCAGACCTCCCACTGCGGCACCAGCGGCGTCACCACGTCGGTGCCGCTGCGGTAGAGCCACAGCCAGAGCCGGGCGCGCCGGACCTGCTCCTCGGTGACCAGCTCGGCGCCGTCGCGGATCGCGGTGATGCTCTGCTCCAGCGTCTTCCAGTACGCGTCCTGATCGTCGACGACCGTGGACAGCCCGCACGAGCTCCACTCCGACCAGCCGGCCTGGATCACCGGGATCCCGTACGCCGGCAGCTCGTTGCTGACGCTGCCCCGCACGGTGACGCCCAGGTCGGTCAGGCTCCACAGCGCGTTCTTGCTGAGCGTCGCGCTGGGCCGGAACGCCAGGTGCTTCACCCGCTTGTACTTCGCCGCGAGCGAGTCGAAGAAGCCGGTGGAGTCGTACAGGGCCTGGCTGGGGTGGTCGAGGAAGAGCCACTGGGCGCCGGTGTTCTCCGCCGCGTGCGCCGCCGTGTCCGCGAACCAGTCGGCGAGGCTGGGGAACAGCTCCCGGTTGGTGCCCAGCGCGTCGGACACCGCGTGGTTGAAGACCGTGACGACCGGCCTGGCCGGATCGAAGCCCAGCCGGTCCACGACGTGGGTACGCAGCCGCGCCCGCTCGGCCGGATTGTTGAGGTCGACGGACGCGGTCACGCCGCCGCGCCACCAGCTCGGCCGGCCGAGGTTGACCTTGGCCCGCCACGCCACCAGCTCGGCGCTGGACCGCAGCTCCTCGCGCCGGGTCCAGACCTGCGTCTCGAAGACGTCGCCGATCTGCCGGGTCAGCTCCTCGCGGAACGTGCCGGTGCCGGTGTCGGTCTCCGGGTAGAGCCCGTACGCCTTCAGGCAGCCGGTCTGCTGGGTGTGGATGATCGGCACCCGGGCCCGCCGCGCCGCCTCGGCCGCGAGCCCCCACTGGTCGTAGTCGACGTGGCTGGTGACGAGGGCGACGACGTTGCGCCGCATCAGCTCCCCGTAGTAGTCGGCGAGCCGGGTCGCGTACGCGTGCCGCAGCCGGTAGTCGGGCCGCGACCGGTAGTCCTCGGGCAGCCGCGGCACCTTGGCGAGGCGGCAGTACGTCGCGTCGGTGTAGGCGACGATCGTCTCCTCGTCGCGGGCCGGCGCCTCCGAGCGGCGGACCCGCTCCCAGACGTCGATCACCTCGGAGGCGGCGAAGGCCTCCGACACCTTGCGGACCACGTCCACGTCGAAGCCGCTCCACAGCGTCTTCATCCACTGGTCCTCGACGCCGGTCAGCACCACCATCCGCGCCGGGTGCAGCCGCCGGATGGCGTTCGCGAACGCCAGGTTGCGCAGGTTCACGCGGATGTCCTGGTGGAATGCCTCCACCACGATCACCGCGTCGTCAGCGGGCTTCGGGAGGTTCTTCTCCCAGTACACCGTCGCCGACTCCAGGAACCACTGGAGTTCCTTGCCGTTCGCGTTCAGCCACACCGTTACTCGTGCCTCTCAGATCAGGTCCCAGGACAGCGGCGTGCCCTTGGCCGCGTCCCGCTGGAAGGTGCGCCCGAGCACCATGCCGATGGCGTCCGGGGCCAGGCCCCCGGTGGGCCGGATGGAGCGGACGTTCTCCTCGGTGAGGACGTCGCCCGCCTGGACGTCGGCCACCACGTAGAGCGAGCGGCGGAAGCGCAGGCCTTCCCGCTCCGCCTCGGTGGGGCCGATGGACGTGGTGCCGAGCGCCTGCCAGGCCCGCTCCGACTCCACGACGAGCGCGGCGAGCTCCTGCGGCTCGAGCGAGAAGGCCGAGTCCACGCCGCCGTCCCCGCGGTCCAGCGTCACGTGCTTCTCGATGAGGCAGGCGCCGAACGCGACGCTCGCCACCGGGACCCCGATGCCGAGGGTGTGGTCGCTCAGCCCGATCGGCACCCGGAAGGCCTCGGCCAGCACCGGGATGCGCCGCAGGTTCGTGTGCTCCGGCGGGGCCGGGTACGACGCGGTGCAGGACAGCACGACGAGGTCCGCGCAGCCGGCGCCGCGGGCGGCGTCCACGGCGGCGGCGATCTCCTGCACGCTCGCCATGCCGGTGGAGATGATCAGCGGCTTGCCGGTGCTCGCGCAGAGCCGGATCAGCGGCAGGTCGGTGATCTCCGACGAGGCGATCTTGTACATCGGCGCGTCGAGCTTCTCGAGCAGCTCCACCGCGGTGCGGTCGAACGGGCTGGAGAACGGGGTCAGGCCGCGCGTACGGGCCCGCTCGAAGATCGCCTCGTGCCACTCCCAGGGCGTGTGGGCGCGCTCGTACAGCTGGTAGAGGTACTCGTCGCCCCAGAGCTCGTGACCCTTGGAGATCTGGAACCGCGGGTGCTTCACGTCCACGGTCATGGTGTCGGCCGTGTACGTCTGGATCTTGATGGCGTGCGCGCCGGCGTCCGCGGCCGCGTCGACCAGGGCCAGCGCCCGGTCCAGGGACCCGTTGTGGTTGCCGGACATCTCGGCCACGATGTACGGCCGCCGCCCGGCGCCGATCTCCACGTCGTTCACAATCACTGGTCGGTCCCTCTCTCGGTCCACACCACGGTCTGCGGCGTGCCGTCGATCACCCGTTCGTAGCGCTTCGTCTCGCGGAAGCCGAAGCGCCGGTGCAGGGCCAGCACCTGGGTGTTGCCCGCCAGCGTCTCGCCGCCGAGCCGCCGCAGGCCGAGGTCGTCGAAGGCGTACCGGACCGCGGCCTGTTCCAGCCGCATCCAGGTCGGCAGCAGCGCGCCGCCGAGCCCCTCGACGTCCAGGTAGAAGCTCCAGCTCGGCGGGTCCTCCCGCAGGTCGAAGATGACGACGCCCTTGTCGTCGAAGATCAGGAGGTGCCGCCGGGGGTCGCCCATCGCGGCGTCCCACCACCGGGCGTGCTCCTCCGGCGTGATGACGTGGGTGGTCAGGCTGACCGCGCGCACGTCCGGATGGTTGCGCCAGGCGAGCACGGTGTCGCGATCAGCATCGACGGCAGCACGGAGCACTCTTGGCACACCTCTCACGTTGTGGAGGCGTCACCGTATGGTCGCCGCCTGAGCCGGTTGTGGCGCCGAGGCGAGGACCGGGCGAACCGCAGGTGACAGCTCGGGGTCACGCTTGCCGATCCGGTACGCCTGCCGCAGCGCCGCGTACAGCGCGTAGCTGCCCAGCCGGACCAGGCGGTGTTTGATCCCCGGGTGGCCCGGATAGCCCGCCGGCAGGTAGCGGCGGTAGTGCGCGACCAGGCGCTTGAAGAACGCCCGCCGGCGGCCCGGGTGCAGGCGGCCGTCGTTGCCCGCCACCACCAGCAGGTGGTTGACCATCAAGGTGAACAGCTGGTGCCGCAGCCACGGCTCGGGATCGCGCGCGGCGACCCAGGCGAGCATCCGGTCGTACTGGTCGAAGGCCTCGAAGTGCCGCTCGCTGCGGGTCGCGGTGATCGCCCCGAGCCGGCCGATCCGGTAGTGGTAGCAGACCCGGTCGAGCACGGAGACGCTCCGGGCGGCGATCAGCACCGGGTTGCTGAACGGGACGTCCTCGTACCAACCGGGCAGGAAGCGCAGGTCGAGCTCCTCGAGCAGGCCGCAGCGCACGATCCGGTTCCAGGCGGTGTGCTGGAGCCTGATCAGGCTGGGCAGGCCCGGGTCCTTGAGCGCGCCGCTGCTGGCGTCGGGCTCGAGGCGGCCGTTCTCGTGCACCCGGAGGTGGTCCACGAGCAGCACGTCCGGGCGGTCGGCGCGCAGGCGGTCGAGCACGGCGCGGACGGAGCCGGGCGGGAGCCAGTCGTCGCTGTCGACGAACCAGACGTAGTCACCGCGGGCCTCGGCGAGCCCGGCGTTGCGCGCGAGCCCCAGGCCCACGTTGCGGCTCAGGTGCACCACCCGCAGGTCGCCGTGGCGGTCGGCGTACCCGTCGAGCATCGCCCCGCAGCCGTCCGGCGACGCGTCGTCGACCGCGATGACCTCGACCGACGCCGACTCCGCGGCGGTCAGCCCGGCCCGGATCGACTCGAGGCACTGATAGAGGTAGCCCTCGACCCGGTACACCGGCACGACCACCGACAGCAGCACGGTATTCATGCCGATCACGCTCGTCCCCCCGGGTGACGAAAGGCGGAACCGGAGTTGTCCGGGACGCGTCCGCGGTGAGTCGGGCCGCAATCTCTCACCCCGGGCCCTCGGCGACCGATGGAGCGGTATCGGATCGGAAGCTGAAGGAGTCACCGTGCACGGATCGGACCGGCTGCTGCGCGCGTCCGGCGTGTCCGCACTCGTCGCGACCCTCTGGTTCGCCGTCAATGTGGTGCACCCGGTCGGGCCCCGCCTGCTCCTCTGGCTGCCCACGATCGTCGGCGGCGCCCTGTTGGTGGTCGGCCTGCGCCGGACCGCGCGGACGGAGACGCTGTTGCCGGCCGCCCGGCGGTTCTGGCGGCACCTGACGGCGGCCGCGGTGTTCATCGCGTTCGGGGTGGCCGCGCAGGCGGTGGACGTCCTCTCCGAGGACCACCCGCGCGGGGCGCAGACCGGGCCGGTGATGCTGATCATGTGCGGCACCGGGGTGCTGATCATCATGTACGCGCTCTTCCGGCTCCCACTCGGCCGCCGGTCGGCCGGCGAGCTGCTCCGGGTGGTGCTCGACGCCGGCACGATGATGCTGGCCGCCGCGGTGTTCCTCTGGCACTTCTCCACCCGTACGGCCCTGAGCAACGGCGACGACGCGGGCTTCTACCTGTCGCTGTTCGTCACGATGATCGCCATCCTGGCCGTGTTCGCGGTGGCCAAGTTCGTACTGTCCAGTCATTCCCACATCGACAACGAGGCGCTGCGGCTGCTCGCCGTCGCCATGTTCGTCGGTGCGGTCGCGCCGCTGTTCCGCGGCACGTTCGAGGCGGTCGACGCGCACCTCTTCCCCGACATGGTGAGCACGCCGATCGTCTACTACTTCGCCGTCCTGGCCGCCGCCCGCCAGCGCACCACCCCCGGCGGCACCCGCCGCGGCGTGGTCGAGCCCCGGCGCCGGTCGTTCAGCGTGCTGCCGTACGTGGCCGTCGCCGCCGTCGACGGGCTGCTGATCTACGTGACCGCGACGCGCAGCTCCGACGCGGCGGTCGTGGTCGCCTCCGCGGTGGTGCTCACCGCGCTGGTGGTGCTGCGCCAGCTGACCGCGTTCCGCGACAACAGCCGGCTGCTCGCCCGCCTCGATCACAGCGCCACCCACGACGGGCTGACCGAGCTGCCCAACCGGGTGCTGTTCCACACCCGGCTCGAGAAGGCCCTCAACGCGCCCGGCGACCGCCCGGTCGCCGTGGCGCTCATCGACCTCGACGACTTCAAGGAGGTCAACGACACCCTCGGACACGAGGTCGGCGACCTGCTGCTGGTCGGGGTGGCGAAGCGGCTGGAGGGCTGCGTCCGCGCCGAGGACACCGTCGCCCGGCTCGGCGGCGACGAGTTCGTCGTCGTGCTGGACGACGCCGACCCGGCCGCCGCGGACCTGGCCGCGGAGCGGATGATGAACGCCCTCAAGCAGCCCGTGTACGCCGACGGCCACGAGCTGCCCATCCGGGCCAGCATCGGCATCGCGGACGGGCGCACCGGCGACCGGCCCTCGGTGCTGCTGCGCCACGCCGACATCGCGATGTACGCGGCCAAGACCATCCCCGGCACCGCCTGCCTGCACTACGACCCGACCATGGCGGTCACCGGCAACGACCTGGGCTCCGAGCTGCGCGGCGCGATCGAGGACGGCCAGCTGTTCCTGCTCTACCAGCCCATCGTCTCGCTGGACGACGGCCACATCATGGGCGCCGAGGCGCTGGTCCGCTGGGCCCACCCGCTGCGCGGGACGCTCGCCCCCGACGCGTTCATCCCGGTCGCCGAGCGCACCGGCCTGATCGTGCAGCTCGGGCACTGGGTGATGCGTACGGCCTTCGCCCAGCTCGCCGAGTGGAACGTCATCCACGGCGACGCCGCCCCGCGGGTGCTCAACGTCAACGTCTCCGCCCGCGACCTGCGCGAACCCGGCTTCGCCGAGCACGTGGGCACGCTGCTCGCCGAGTACGGCATCGACGCCGACCGGGTGGTCCTGGAGATCACCGAGACGATGGCGCTCGAGCCGGGGCCGTCGGTGATCAACCTGCTGCGGCTGCGGCGGATGGGCGTCCGCGTCTCCCTGGACGACTTCGGCACCGGGCACTCGACGCTGACGCTGCTGCACGACTGCCCGATCGACGAGATCAAGCTGGACCGCTCCTTCACCCAGTCGCAGGTCGACGACCGCCCGCCGGTCTCGGCCGCGGTGATCCACCTGGCCCAGGCGCTCGGCCTGCACGCGGTGGCCGAGGGCGTCGAGACGGCCGATCAGGCCGAGCAGCTGCTGTCGCTGGGCTACGTCGCGGCGCAGGGCTACCACTTCGCGCGGCCGATGCCCCCGGCCCGGCTCAGCGAGCTCCTCGCGGCGAAGACCTCGCTGATGCCCTCGCCGGCGGTGTCCCCGGCCTGACCGGTCGCGGCCGGCCGGCGGCCCGGGGAGTGTCACGCCCCGGGCCGCCGGAGGTCACCGCACCTGCTGGGCGACCTCGGCCACCGTGCGGCCCCCGGCAGCCGGGGTGCCCGACTTCTGCACGCCGCGCAGCTTGCCGCCCTCGACGGCGAAGAACCCCTGATCCATGCCGACCACCGAGTACACGTCGGCGCCCTCCCACTCGTACGTCGTGTCGCGCAGGAAGAGCACCACCTCGCCGCCCGGTTCGAACGGGGTCTGCGCATCCGTCGCGAGCCGCTCGGTGTCGATCCTGGTGACCAGGATCGTCGGTGCGGCCGAGCCGCGGAGCACCTCGGCGGTGCTCACCTCGTAGAGGGCCAGGGGGAGCTCCCTCGCCCGCGTGCTGACGTGCTGCAACCGCTGCTCCGTCGTGGTGGCCCGCAACCGCGTCACCGTGCCCCGCACCACGATGTCGGCGGCGGCGTCGAGGGCGTCGACCGTCCGGTAGACCGGGCCGTCGAAGTGCGCGACGTTCCTGGTGTTCGCGCCGGGCTCGCTCGCTGCCGGGCCCGCGGTGCTGCCACAAGCGCTCAGGGCGGCGATCAGCGCGACGGCGGCCGGCACGGTCACTGCTCGGAAAATTCTCACGACGCCTCCTAGTAGATGTTGTCGACGCCGACGACGTCGTCGGCCCAGGGCGGCGTGCCGGGGCATCCGAACTTGTCCGTGCCCTGTTCCATCACCGAGGGCCGGCCGGCGCAGCTCATCTCCACGTGGCCGAGCCCGTAGGCGTGGCCCAGCTCGTGGGTGGCGACGACCCACTTCTCCCGGACGCTGAAGCCCGCCATCATGCGGTCGTTGAAGTTCATCTGCACCGTGGACGTCCAGTACCGCTGGGAGTTGCACGGGGCCCCCGTCTCGGCCCACCAGTCCTCCGCGCTGTAGATCGTCCACGCCTCGATGTTCGCGCCCCGGTCGGCGAACTGGAACACACCGGGGGCCGAGGTGGCGTTCCACCGGTTCATGCCGGCGCCGAGCGCGTCGTGGTAGGCGGTCGTGGCATGGCTGTTGACCTTGATGGTGGGATTGCTGCCCGAATACCGGCAAGCGTCGAAGGGTGGCACCGCGGCCTGGGCGGCACCCGGCGCGACGATCACCGCCGCCGAGCCGAGCAGCGCGGCGGCCATCACGGCCCTGAGGAAGCGTCTCACGCGGTCTCCATTCGTCGACGTCGATCAATATCGACGGAGTGTAGAGAAGCGAACGACGCCCCGCTGCCCCGTCCCCGCAGGATTGGGTGCCGCGTCCGGGGGTAGGGAGAACTCGTAGACAACGCTCCCCAGGAGGTTTCCGTGGGCATCGACGACAAGATCGACAACAAGGCCGAGGAACTGGGCGGCAAGGCCAAGGAGGGCGTCGGCAAGGCCACCGACGACGAGCGGCTCGAGGCCGAGGGCAAGGCCGACCAGACCGGCTCGAAGCTCAAGCAGGCCGGCGAGAACATCAAGGACGCCTTCAAGAGCTGACGTCCCCCGGGACACCACGAGGGGCGACCGCTTCCGCGGTCGCCCCTCGTCCCGGCGATCAGGCCGCGGGCACGAGCTCGCGGTCGCCGGCGACCGGCGCGGGCGCGGCCGGCGGCGGCTCGTGCGCGACCTGCGGCAGCCAGCCCAGCCAGCGCGGCAGCCACCAGTTCTTCTCGCCGAGCAGCGCCATCACCGCCGGCAGCAGCACCGCCCGGATGATCGTCGCGTCGAGCAGGACCGCGGCGGCCAGGCCCACCCCGAGCTGCTTGGTGGAGATCAGCGGCAGGGTCGCGAACAGCCCGAACACCGCCACCATGACCACCGCCGCGCTGGTGATGACGCCCGCCGTGCCGCCGATGCCGCGGGCCACCGCCTCCCGGGTGGGCAGGCCGCGGTCGTGGCCCTCACGGATCCGGCTCAGGACGAACACGTGGTAGTCCATCGAGAGCCCGAACAGGATGATGAACAGGAACAGCGGCATCCAGTTGGTGATGCCGCCGGCCGCCCGGAAGTCCAGCAGCGACTCGAAGTGACCGTACTGGAAGACGTAGACCAGCATTCCGTACGCCGCCGCGACGGACAGCAGGTTGAGCACCACGCCGGTCGCCGCCACCACGACCGAGCGGAACGAGACCAGCAGCAGCAGGAACGCCAGGCCCAGGACGAAGCCGAACACCCAGGGCAGCGACGCGTCGAGCCGCCGGTTGAAGTCGACGTTGCCGGCCGTCTCGCCGGTGACCGCCACCGTCGCACCCGGCAGCCGGCCGAACGCCTGGGGCGCCACCGACGTCCGGAGGGTCTCCAGCGCGCGTTCCGACGTACGGTCGCTGCCGTCGCCGGGCAGGCCCACCGACACGACCGCGACCGTGCCCGCCGGATTGACCCGCACCTCGAAGGGCTCGCGCAGCCCGCCGGTGCGCACCGCGGTGCGCTTGAAGTCCGCCAGGGCCTTCGCGAAGGCCGGGCCGCGGACCGTGGTGGCCCGCACCACCACCTCGGCGGGCGACGTCTCGCTCGGGAAGGCCGCGTTGATCCGGGTGAACGCCTGCACGATCGGCGCCTTCGGGGACAGGTCGGCCAGGCCCTCGCCCTTGGTCCGCAGGTCCAGCATCGGTGCCGCCAGCGTGGCGAGCGCCGCGACCGCGACCACGGCGGACAGCAGCGGCTTGGCGAGGACGACCCGGAGCACCGCGTTCCACACCCTGCCCTCGCTGCGCCGCCGGTACAGCCCGGGCAGCTTGATCGAGTCGACCCGGTCGCCGAGCGCGGAGAGCAGGGCGGGCAGCACGGTCAGCGAGCCCAGCACGGCCGTGGAGACCACCAGGATCGTGCCCACCGCGAAGCTCTGGAACGTCGCGTCGTACGTCAGGAACATGCCGGCCATCGCGACGATCACGGTGAGCCCGGACACCCAGATCGAGCGGCCCGAGGTCTGCGCCGCGATGACCAGGGCCCGGTGCGGATCGGCGCCGAGGCGGCGTTCGTCGCGTTCCCGGCGGATGTAGAAGAGGCAGTAGTCGACGCCGACCGCCAGGCCGACGAGCAGCATCACGTGCATCGTGGTGTCCACGGCCGGCACCAGTCGGCTCGCCCCCGCGAGCAGTCCGACGGCGGCGACCACGGCGGTGACGGCCAGCCCGACCGGCAGCAGCGCGGCGACCACCGCGCCGAACGCCACCAGCAGGATGCCGAGGGTGATCGGGATGGAGAGCATCGACAGCCGGTTCAGGCCCTCGTCGAGCGAGTCGCCGATCAACTTGTCGCCGCTGGCGTCACCGGCCTCGGCGACGTACAGGCCGGGGTGCCGCCCCTGCACTCCGGCGACGGCGTCGAGCACCGGCTGCACCCGGTCCTTCGCCGTCTCGGGGTCGCCCTTCAGGGTGAAGGACACGAGCGTCGAGGTGCGGTCGGGCGAGACCAGCGGGGCGGCGACGGTGGCCACCTCGGGCCGCGCCTCGAGCGTCCGCGTCGCGTCCTTGACCGCGGCGTCCCGTCCGGCGCCCTGGACGATGACCATCTCGGCGGCCGGCCGGACCGGGAAGCCGGCCTGCTCGACGATCCGGTCCGCCCGGCCGGACTCGCCGTGCCCCTGGTCACCGGCGGAGGCCTCGCGCAGGCCGAGGTGTCCACTGAGGATGGTTACCCCGACGACGAACGCGATCCAGCCGAGGATCGCCAGAGTGCGGTGCCGGGCGCTCCACACCGCGGCGCGTGCCGCCATGCCCGTGACGTTCTCCCTGTGCTTCATGACATCCGACGCTATGAAGCGGGGAGGGCGGAAACGACCCGGCCAGCCACCCGGTGCCCGGTAGGGCTAGCACCACCGCGGCCGGCGGTCAGCCCTGCAGATAGGCCAGCACGGCGAGCACGCGGCGGTGCTGTTCGTCGTCCGGCGGCAGGTCGAGCTTCGTGAAGATGTTGCGGACGTGCTTCTCCACCGCGCCCTCGGTCACCACGATCTTCCGGGCGATCGCGGTGTTGGACCGGCCCTCCGCCATCAGGGCCAGCACCTCGCGCTCGCGCGGCGTCAGGTTGCGCAGCGGATCGTCGCGCCGGCGCCGGACCAGCAGCTGGCCGACCACCTCGGGGTCGAGGACCGTCGCGCCGCCGGCCACCCGGCGCAGCGCGTCGACGAAGTCCGCCACCTCGGCGACCCGGTCCTTGAGCAGGTAGCCCACCGCGCCGACGCGGTCGGCGAGCAGGTCGTCGGCGTACTCGACCTCGACGTACTGGGAGAGCACCAGCACCGGGCTGCCCGGCACCCGCTTGCGGGCCTCGGTGGCGGCGCGCAGGCCCTCGTCGGTGTGCGTGGGCGGCATCCGTACGTCCACGATGGACACGTCCGGCTGGTGCTCGACGACGGCCTCGACGAGCGACGGCCCGTCGCCCACCGCCGCCACGACGGTGCAGCCGTTCTCCTCGACGAGCCTGACCAGGCCCTCTCGCAACAGCACCGCGTCGTCGGCGATCACCACCCGCATGCCGAGAGCCTAACGGCAGACGACGGCCCGGCGGGGTGAACCGGCGGCAAGATCCAGCCGTTGTTGCGATGACCGCCGGACTCGCTCGGCGGCAGCCGACGAATGCGGAGATGAGATGGCGGCCGGTAAGCTGCGCAAAGCGGCCCAAGCGCACGACGCGACAAAGTCCATCCTGCAGCCCAACGCCACCAACATCTTCCTCGCGATCGTCAGTCTCATCGGCTTCTGGCCGGTGGTGGCCCTGGCGATGATCTTGCTCATCGTGATCATCGCAATCACCGGCAACGCCGCATCGTCGCCCAACCCCTTCTCGTCCAGTGGCTCCGACTACATGAGTACGACCGTCGGCGGCGACGGCAAGGGCACCCTGGCCGAGGACAAGATTCCGGACAAGAACCTCGTCAAACCGCTCAAGGATGCGGCGAAGGAGTGTGACCTGCTCAGCCCGGCCATCCTCGCGGCCCAGATCGAGGTCGAATCGGGCTTCCGGGCGGACAAGGAAGGCCCGGACGGCAAGAAGGGCATCTCTCAGGTGCCGGCCAAGGCGTTCGAGAAGTTCGGCAAGGACGACGACAACAACGGCAAGGTCTCCGCTCTCGACGCCGAGGACTCGATCTTCGCTCAGGCGCGCTATCTGTGCTCTCTCGCCAAGGAGGTGCAGCAACTCCTCGACGACAAGAAGGCGATCGGCGACAAGCTGACCCTCACGCTGCTCGCCTGGGAGAAGGGCATCGACTACGTCAAGGAAGCCGGGGGTGCCGGCCAGTTCGACCTGAGCGGCTACCCGTTCCGGGTACGGTCCATGTTCGCCAACTATCTGTCCGGGGAGTCGGCTGGGCCCAGTTCGGCTGCCTCATCGGGCTCGTCCGCCCCTGACCTCGAGGACCCGCTGGCCGCGGCAGGCTCGGCTCGGCTGTCCGCGAAACAGTTCGACGAGCTGTTCCCGGCACGCGACCCGCTGTACACGTACGCCGGCCTGCAAGCCGCGATGGCGAAATTCCCCGCCTTCGCCGGCACGGGCGACGACACCGTACGCAAGCGGGAGATAGCGGCATTCCTCGCGAACTTGGACCACGAGTCCGGAGGCTTCAAGTACACCGAAGAGGTGAACACCGCGAACTGGGGCAACTACTGTGATGCTGCGCAACCCTACGGTTGCCCGGCCGGCCAGACGGCCTACCACGGCCGCGGTCCCATCCAGCTCAGCTGGAACAACAACTACAAGGCTGCCGGCGATGCGATCGGTGTCGACCTGCTGAACGAACCGGACAAGGTCAGTACCGAATCCGCCGTGGCGTGGCAGACGGCTATGTGGTTCTGGATGACCCAGAGCGGCGCGGGACCGATGCCAGCGCACGCCGCCATCACCGGCACCGCCGGATTCGGCGGAACGATACGCAGCATCAACGGCTCGCTGGAGTGCAACGGCGGAAATCCGGCGCAGGTGGAGAACCGGATCGCCTCGTACCGCGCCATCACGAAGAAACTGGGCGTCGAGCCCGGCGACAATATCAGCTGCTGACCCGGGCTCGGGGCGCTCTACCGAGCCTGCTGCCGGACCGTCTCCGGAACTGTGCACCATCTCCGAACCTGCACCATCTCTCCGAACCTGCACCTTCCGGACCGGCACGGCTCAGCCCGCAGGGGACCCGGCATGGCTAGGCTGTTCACGGCCATGCCGGCCCGGGCGGGTCCCGACGCACCAGGATCGCTCGTATGGCCCTCCCCCGAACGCGTGCGGCCCTGGAGTGCTCCGAACCTTCGACTGCTTCGCGATCCGGGGTGCAAACACCGAGGGCCGGACGCTCTGTGTGAGCGCCCGGCCCTCGGGTTCTACCTTCGCCGGCCTTGCGCCGGCTGTTCCTGTCCGGGTGAGACTAGTGACCGTCGCCGTCGTGCACGCCTGGCAACGCGCCCGATACCACGTGGCTGGCGTGCTGGGCGGCTGCGGGCGCGGACTTGGATGCCGCCCCGGCCACGAAACCGACCGCTGCGGCGGCACCACGTACGGCGCCGGAGGCGATCCGCACGCCGCGGTTGCCCGACGAGCCGCCGCTGGACGAGCCACCGCTGGACGACCCGTTGGTGCCGGAAGAACCGCCGGGCCCCGACGAGCCGTTGCCGCCGGACGGCCCCTGGCCGCCGGCCGGCCCCCTGGAGCCGCTGCCGGCAGCAGACGGCGCGCCGCTGGGGCCGCTCTTCTGTCCGCCACCGGCACCCAGCTGCGCCGCCCGGCCGGCACCCGCGGCGATGGCACCGGTAGCCAGCTTGCCAGCGCCACCCGCGGCGGCCGTTGCCACGCCGGAGGCGCCGTCGGAGGAGCCGAGAGCGGCTGCGGCCGGGACGACCAGGCGAAGCAGCGCGGGGAGTGCGACCGCGGACAGCAACAGGACACCGCAGCCGGCGATCTTCTGCTGGTCGGCGTTGGAGCTCGTCGAATTGATCATGACGGTGCCCGCGTAGATGACCAACCCGGTCGCGGGCTTGAAGACCAGCCAGGCGACCGTCCAGGCGATGTGCTTACGCCACCAGGAGGCGCCCCACTCAGTCATTGAGGCCGCGGCAGCCAGCGGCAAGGTGGCGGACAGCACGACCATCACGCCGAGGCGGATGTAGAGCAGGATGACGTGGATGATTCCGGCGATGATCAGCAGCAAGCCGATAATGATCAGCAGGAACGCGGTGCCGCCACTGGTGCCGCAATCGGCGATGACCTTGATCTGCTCCTTGACGCCGGCCTCGTACAGATAGTTCGTGTATTTGTCGCCCTCCTGCGCCAAGTTGAGCAGGACGACCGACGCGGCACCGCCGACGAGGATCATCTTGACGAGGCCCTTGAGCGCGGTGATGCCGGCCTGACCACGGCGTTCGAGCGCCATCCGGGCGGCGGCGAAGAGCAGCGAGGCGACGGCAATAGCGACGGCCAGCCAGTTCAGCTGCATAGCTATCGTCTTGACGGAGGTGCCGTCCTTGTCGAAGGTGTCGATCTTGCTCGCGGCATCCGAGAAGAGGCTGATCGCGGCCTTGAGAATCGCGCTCGCGAGGGAGCTGAGAATGCCGTCGATACCCTGATCGAACAACTTGGTGACGCCCGACCCGCCACCGAAGTACATCGGGTCGCCAGTGGAACAGTCAGCCATCTCACACCGTCCACATCACGAAGCCGCCGTTGCCCGCCACCTCGGTGACCTGCGAGTGCAGCTCTCCGCCCTCATAAGGCCTCAGCTTCCAATCACCGCCGTCCCAGACGACCGTGTAGTCCGTCCGGACGTACAGGGTCGCGGCCTGCCGGATCAGCAGGCGTACCGTCGCCTTCTCCGGCCCGTACTCGACCAGCATGAAGCCGGCCAGGGAGCTTGCCGTGTACTGCGCCGACACGGCCGGCATGGAGGATCGCCGGGCAACGAAGACATCTCGGTCGGTGCCCGCCACGACCTGCTGGACCGTCACGGTCTCCCAGTCGGCGCCGCTCATGTGCCGCGGGATGACGTTCGCCGCCATGACGGCGCCCAGCGGCGTGTGGGCGAAACACCACAGAACTGGGCCGCTCCTGCGTACCGGACCAGCCGACGCGGACAACGGCACCTTCGCACCGTTCAGGTTCTGCCACTTGACGTCTGCCGGCGCCTTCCGGGGCGGGTCCTGATCCGCGTCGTCGGTCCGGCAACCTTCCGGACGCGACTGACCGGAGGCGACGCCGGCGGCCAGAGGCCCAGCTACCGGCCGCTGCCGGTTGTCCACCTCGCTGCCGGAAATCCTGGCCACGGCGGTGACGACGCCCGAACAAAGCACGAGCACAAGGAAGGCAGCTGACAACTGCCATCCCCGCTGCTGCCAGAACGGCCGGTCGTCGACCGCACCGGATTCGGTGACGCGCCTCACAAGTTCGCTCCCTGGTTGATAACCGTTGGCGGTCCGATCAGAAGAAGAAGTTGACGACCGGGCCAGCGACGGAGACCAGGACGCAACCTCCGAGGACCATGCCCAGCCGGCTCATGTGTTCCGACGTCTCGCCACGCTTGTGCGAGATCGCCATCATCAAGCCCGTGATCAGCACACCGGCCACCCCGGCCGCGGTACCGGCCCAGGCCACCAGGCCGAGCCCTTTGCCGACCGCGGTGACCAGTTCGCTCGGGGCGTTCTTCACGGGGGTCGGGACTCCGGCGCCCCCGGGAGCCGGAGCAGGCTCGGCGAGGACCCGGCCCAGCGCGCTGTAGTACAGACCCGACATGGACACGATTACTCCCTAGGTGTTGATGGTCGTGGCGTACCGGTCAAACAAGATCGAGGAAGGCGACGATCGGCCCGGCCGTCGTCCCGATGAAACAGGCGATGGCGACGAGTGCGGTGCCGCGCCAATGCTCGCCGAACTCGCCCGGTACACCCCGGTTGAGCTGAAGGGCCATGCTGATGCCGATCAGGAGCAGGCCCGCGACGCAGCAGGCGCTGACGCACCAGGCCAGCAGACCGAGTAACGCCATCACCCCGGCGTTCGGGTTGGCGACGTCGAGCGCATACGGTGCCATCGGTGCGGGGGTGAACTTCTGCCCGGCCCCGGCTTCTTTGGGGATGTGACAGTCCACTTTGGCGAAGTTGATGATGCCTTCAGCGGTGCACTGGTGTCCGCCCGTGATGACGTTGCCGTCGTGGGTGTGCTCGCCGAAGATCTCAAAGTCCAGATAGACGACGTCACCCTCTTTGTACTCAATGTAGAGAGTCGCTGTCTTGCGCGCCTGCAGCCGTCCCGAGCAGGCCCGTTTCGTAGCCGACGTGGTGGTCCGGATACAAAACTCGGTGTCCGCGCCCATCTTGTTGTCGACATCGACCTTGTACACGTTCCCGGAGTTCGGAATGTTGCAGGAAAGGCTCGGCGAGGTGACGGTCCCGGTCAGCGTGCATTGGCTGGCACCCGTGATCAGGTTGCCGTCGTGGGTGTGCTCGCCGAAGACCTCGTAGTCGAGGTAGATCTGTTCGCCCTGATTGAAGTCGATGTAGAGGGTATCGGTCTTCGCCGTGTTGATCTTGCCGGTGCAGTCCCGGACCACACCGGAAGAGACGCTCCGGAGACAGAACTCCACGTCCGCGCCCATTTTGTTCTCGACGTCGAGCTTGTACTTCTCGGCGCGGGCAACGGCAGGTGTCGGCGCAAGTGCACCCATTCCGGCCGCCATCAGCGAGCCGAGGAGGACGAAGGCGATCCACCGCCACATCCTTGACCGGTTCACCGTCTTGTGCATGCGGGGTTCACTCCTCCTCGTGGTCCGGGAAGCCTGTTGAGCGGTCCTGGGGCTGGGCCCGCCGTGCGGGCGGGTGGTTCGGACTGCAACAACGGGCGCCCGGGCGCGCAGGTTCACGACCGGCCGGATTCTCTTCGTGAGGAAGTCACACTTTGACGACGGCGGCATGAATCGCCGCAACGATGCCCTCCAACGGGTCGTTGTCGTCCGCGCGAAGTTGGTTACGGGTTGCCCCTACCGCTAGGCCCGCTTCGGGATAAAAGCCGGTCAGTCCACCGCCGGCGGCGTTCCATCCGACGCGCGTGGTGCCGGGGACGGCCGCGTAGCCGAGGGTCTTGGGCAGGTCCCGGCCGGTCGTCCAGTCCGGGCCGGCGGTCCGCACGGCACTTATCGTCCGGAGCCGTTGCGCCGAAACCAGCCGGACGCCGTCGACCTCGGCTGTCATCGCGGCGTATACCCGAGCGATGCCCCGGGCACTCACGGCGGCAGCCGACGGGATGTCGGCGCGCACAAGGCCGTGGCGGTTCGCCAGGGCGGCATCCGGGCGGATGCCCGGTGGGACGGCCCGGTCGAAATTCTCCAGGTCCGCGCTGAGCCGCTCCAGCGCCGCGGCCCAGGTCCGATCCTTGAGCCGGGCGACGCGGTGCGCCAACTCCGGCGGCACGCCGAAGAACACTTCCCGGTCGATGTCCAGGGGACGGACGATCTCCTCGGCGAGGACCCGCCCGATCGGCCGGCTCGTGACGCGACGGACCACCTCCCCGACGAGCCATCCGTACGTCCACTCATGCAGGCCGTGCCGCGTGCCGGGCTCCCACACCGGCGTAGTACCCGCGATGACGTGGCACATCCTGTCCCAATCGAGCAAATCCTCCGGCATTGTGTATGAGGGCAGAACCGGAACGCCGGCCATATGGGTCAAGGCGTGCCGGAGGGTGGTGTCCCGCTTGCCGTGGCGGGCGTACTCCGGCCACACGTCCGCGATACGCAGGTCGTAGTCGAGCTCTCCCCTCTCGGCCAGGACATGCACGATCGCGCTGGTCAGACCCTTGCCGACCGAATAGCAGAGAAACGGGGTCTCCGGCGTGACGGGCAACCCGGTGGACTCGTCGGCGATCCCGGAGGCGGCGCTGACGATCAGTCGCCCTTCGAGGTAGGCAGCGACTTGCACCCCGAGCTCGCGTCCCCCGGCTACCAGCTCGTCGAGCCGCCGCTGCACGGCGGTCTGCAGCCCGGCCAGGTCCCTCATCAGCTCAGCATCGCTCATGGCGAAACGTGCAGCAGCGATTCCGGTGGGGTTAACCCTACTGTCGATCGGCCGGTCAGCGGGATCGGTGGACCGGCGTCGGGTGACTAGCGTCAACGGCATGACCACCAGCATCGCCGCCGCGCCGGAGCACCGGTCCCCCGCCTGGCGCATCCTCCGGGGAATCGGGCTCGACACCCAGTTCATCCTGCTCGGCTTCCCGCTGGGCCTCATCACCCTCGTGCTGTTCGTGACCGGCTTCGCCGTCGGCCTGGGCACCGTCGTGATCTGGGTCGGCGTCCCGATCCTGCTCGGCACGCTGATGCTGGCCCGGGGCTTCGCCGCCATCGAGCGGATCCGGATCGCCCCGGTCCTCGGCCGGCGGCTGCCGCACCCGTACTACAAGCGGGCCGCCGCGGGCGCCTCCCTGGTCCGCCGGGTGTTCACCCCGCTCTCCGACGGCCAGGTGTGGCTGGACTTCCTGCACGGCATCTTCCGGATCATCCCGAGCACCATCGCGTTCGCCTTCGCGGTGACCTGGTGGGCCGGCACGCTGGGCGGGCTCACCTTCCCGCTGTGGGACTGGTCGATCCCGCGCGGCCCGGACGACACCGACCTGCCCGAGCTGCTCGGCATGGGCGACGCGTGGGGCACCCGGGTGGTCTTCTACCTGGCCGTCGGGTTCTTCTTCCTCGGCACCCTCTACCCGGTGCTGCGCGGGACGGCCCTGCTGGAGGCGTGGTTCGCCCGGGGGCTGCTCAGCGGGGTGAACGAGCTGCGCGAGCAGGTCGCCGAGGCGGAGGCCGCCCGGGACACCGCGCAGGCCCAGAAGGCGGCGGCGGTGTCCGCGGAGGCGACCGCGCTGCGCCGTCTCGAGCGGGACATCCACGACGGCCCGCAGCAGCGCCTCGTCCGGCTGGCGATGGACCTGGGCCGCGCCGAGCAGCAGTTCAGCACGGACCCGGAGGCCGCGCGGGCCACTGTGGCGGAGGCGCTGACCCAGACCCGGGAGACGCTCGACGAACTGCGGGCGCTCTCCCGCGGCATCGCGCCGCCGATCCTGGTCGACCGCGGGCTCCAGGCGGCGCTGACCGCGCTGGCCGGCCGCTCGACCGTCCCGGTGGACCTCGACGCACCGCCGCTGGAGCGCCTCGACGCCGCCGTGGAGACCACCGCCTACTTCGTGGTCGCCGAGTCGCTCACGAACGTCGCCAAGCACAGCCACGCCGCCGAGGTCCAGGTGGGCGTCCGCCGCGCGCCGACCGGCCTGCTGATCACCATCGCGGACGACGGGGTGGGCGGGGCGAGCCTGGCGAAGGGCCACGGCCTGGCGGGGCTGGCCGACCGGGTGGAAGCCGCCGGCGGCGTGATGGACCTGGCCAGCCCGGCGGGCGGCGGCACGACCGTCACCGTGGTGCTGCCCCTCTAGCGCGGCTTCCGAGCCCGGCCGAGCGCCCCGCTAGCTCTACCGCGGCTTTCGCGCCCCGGCCGAGCGCCGGGGCGCGGCCGAGCGTGGCGGGCCGGTGCGCATCCGGTCCCGGACCCGGTTGAGGATCCCGGCCATGGTCGCCAGGTCCGCCGGGTCCAGCACGTCGATGAGCAGCCGCTGCACCACCTCGACGTGCCCGGGCATGACCTTGCCGAGCAGTTCGCGGCCGCGCGGCGTCAGGGTCACGATGATGCTGCGCTCGTCCTCCTCGGCCGGCGCCCGGGTGACCAGCCCCGCCTTCTCGAGCTGGGCCGCCTGGTAGGTGAGCCCGCTGCGGCTGTAGACCAGGCCGTCCGCGAGATCGGTCATCCGCAGCCGGCCGCGCGGCGCGTCGGCGAGCGACGCCAGGATCTGGAACTGCGGGCCGCTCAGCCCGCCGTCGGCCCGCAACTGCTGCTCGACGGCGTGCTCGATCAGGCTGCCGACCTCCTTCAACGCCAGGTACGCGGCGAGCTGTCCGGCGTCCAGCGACGAGGCATCGGTCACCGCCACATCCTATGTATTTCGGGCCGGACCGTTCCGGCATGGCAGCCATGACCAGACGGCATTGGCGCGTGGGGCCTCCCGGCGTTTCGCTTGAGCCGTGAGCAAAACGATGAAGAAGGCAGTGGTGACCGGCGGCACCGGTGGCATCGGGCTGGCGGTGGCGCGCTCGCTCGCGGCCGCCGGGTACGAGGTGACGGTCGTGGGCCGCGACGAGACCCGCGGGGCCGCCGCGGCCAAGGAGATCGACGGGCGGTTCCTGCGCGCCGACCTCTCCCTGCTCACCGAGGTACGCGCGCTGGCCGCCCGGCTCGCCGGCGAGGGCCCGCTGGACCTGCTGGTCACCAACGTCGGCGGCATGTGGGTACGCCCCTGGACCACGGCGGAGGGCCTCGACGGGGTCTTCACCCTCAACCACCTGTCCCCGCTGGTCCTCACCGAGAACCTCGTGGACTCGCTCGCGCCGGGCGGCCGCGTGGTGGCCGTGACCTCGGCGTCGATCGGCTCCCTGCCGCTGGCGGGCGAGCTCGAATACCGCGAGACCCGGGTGGCCGGCGACTACTACGGCATGCCGGCGTCCGGCCGCGCGAAGCTCGCCCACCTCGCGTACGTGCTGGACCTCGCCGACCGGCTGGCCGGCCGCGGCGTGACGGTCCTGGCGGCCGACCCCCGCCACGCCGCCACCCCGAACGCCGCCGAGATGACCCCGGAGATCGTGCCGCCCGCGCTGCGGCCGCACTGGGACGACATCATGCTGGGCGTGCAGACCCCGCCCGAGGTGGCGGCGGACCCGATCATCTGGGCCGCGACGAACCCGGACCTCGCCGGCCGCGGCGGGCTGGTCGTCGGCCTGGACCGGGAACCCGCCGACGCGCTGGTCCAGCCGCTGACCCCGGCCCTGCGCGAGGCAGCCGCCCTGCTCACCGCCCGTACCCTGGCGGTTGCCCTACGCTGAGCGGGCCAGGGCTGAACGGTCCGCGGCGAACCTGACGAAGCGGGCCACGGCGGGCGAGGTCTCGTGCTCCGGCCACACGAGCCGGAGCCGGCAGGGGGCCAGGCCGTCGACGCGCAGGACCGCGATGTCCGGCGGCAGCCCGACGTGCTCGACGTGCACGAGCGGCACGAAGGCGATCGCCGTGCCCAGCCGGAGGTGGGCCATCAGCTTCAGCACGTCGTTCACCTGCGGCCCGGCGACGACCTCGCCCTCGACCCCCTTGGCACCCAGCCAGTACGCCCGCTCGGCCGCGCTGTGACCGGACCAGTTCACCACCGGATCGGGGAGCAGCTCGGCGCGGTCGACGACCGTCCGGTGCGCCAGCCGGTGCGACGCCGGCACCAGCGCGACCCGCTCCTGCACGGCCAGCACCTCGGAGTCCAGGCCGTCCGCCTCGAACTCCCCGCCGAACAGCGCGACCTGCACCTCGCCGGCGCGCAACTCGCCGATCTGCCGGTGCCAGTCCGTCTCGACCGGCTCGCACCCCTCCCCGGGGTGGCGGTCGCCGTAGCCCCGCACCAACCCGTGCAGGAAGACCAGGTCGCACCCGCGGGCACTGATCCGCACCGGGGGCGCGGCGTCACCCACCCGGCGGGTACGCGCCACGCCCAGGTCCACCTGCCGGAGAATGTCCCGCGCCTCGTCCACGAGCACCTTGCCGGCGGCGGTCAGCTCCACGCCGCGCGGCGTCCGGTCGAGCAGCGTGGCCCCGACGGCCCGCTCCAGCGCGGCCACGGCCCGCGACAGCGCCGGCTGCGTCATGACCAGCAGATCGGCAGCCGCGGTGAAGGCCCCCTCGTCGGCGACGGCCACGAGATAGCGCAACTGCCGCAGATCCACCTCAGCCATCACCCGAGTCTGCCACGCCGACTCGACCCTCCTGGATGTCGATGAACATCCATTACGAACAGCCCTGAGCCGGGTCAGCGGAGTTCGTAGATGGTCACCGGGCCGGAGACGTGGCGGATCGGGGCCGCGTCGGCGAGGTGGGGGGAGATCGCGGTGGCTCGGCTGTCGGCGAAGAGCCAGCGGACGCCCGCCGTGCGGAGTTCGGACAACCCCGCCGGGTATGCCTCCGTGAAGACGCGCTGGTTGTTCTCGTAGCGCACCGGGTCGGGGGCCGGCTGGAACATGTACTTGCGGCCCTCGTAGCCGTTGGCCGCGACCGTGGCGTCGGAGTAGGCCCAGCTTTCCACCAGGGTTCGCCGGCCGCCGAGGCCGGCCACCCAGAAGGCGCGGGCGTCGCACGGCGGGGTGCGGTCGATCGGTACGCAGTGCACGTTCGTCGCCACCACGTCGTCCGGTGCGGCGTGCTCGTCGAGCCACCGGGCGGCGCTCATCTCGGCCGCCGTCACCACGCGCGGGTTGGGGAACGGTTCCGGAACGGGTTGCCGGGTCAGGTCGCGGACGGAGGCCGCCAGGCCGGTGGCGAGGCTCGCGCCCAGCACCGCCGCGACCACCGCGGCGGCCAGGACCCGTACGGGCCTGCGCAGGATCGCCACCACGACCGCGGCCGCCGCCACGAAGGCGAGGGTGCGCAGGCCGGGCAGCGCGATCGCCCAGCCCCAGCCGGACACCGACGCCGGGTCGGCCGGGGGATCCACGCCGGGCGCGAAGACGGCCCACAGCGCGCCGGCCGTGAAGCCCGCCGCCGGCAGCCACCAGCGGCGGGTCAGGCCGGCTAGGAGCCAGGTGGTCAGCACCACCCCGAACGGCGCCGCGCACAGGAAGAAGTAGAGCTGGCTCGCCGACGGGTGCCAGAGGAGCCAGGCCGCGCCCGTACCGGCGGCGGCCATCCCGCCGAGGAGCCAGGCCGCCGGGTCGCGGCGCAGGCCGCGGGTGCCGAGGCCGGCGACGCCGAACAGGCGCGGGGACTGGGACATCAGCCACCACACGACGATGCCGGCGATGAGGTAGCGGCCCGGCTCGTCCGCCTGCTGCACCCCGGGTGGCAGCGGGCCGCCGGGGACGACGCCGTCGAAGCGGCCGAGGGTGTCGGCGTACGGCTCCATCCAGCGGAGCAGGCTCAGCGGTTGCACGCCGAGGGTGCCCGCGCCGCCGCCGGCGAACAGTCGCAGCCCCGCCAGCATCGCCGCCACCACCAGGGCGGTGAACAGGGCGAGCCGCGGCAGGATCGCGCGACGCCGGATCGCCGCCAGACCTGCCAGGATCAGGCCCGCGACCAGCGGCGGGAGCGTGCTGGCCTTGGCGCCGGCGCAGGCCAGGGCGAGCGGAGGCACCAGGAACCAGGCGGCCCGCGGCCGGCCGCCGCGCAGCACGTCGACGGCGATCGTGACGAGCAGACCCAGCAGCGGCATCGCGTACGTCTGTGACGGGCTGGAGAACGACAACGACGTGCCGCCGTACGCCTGCACCGGCGCCCCCAGCACCAGCGGAAGCCCGGTCAGCGCGACCCCCGCGGCCGGCGGCCCGGCCCACCACCTGCCGCTGACGTCGCGGGTCAGCGCGGCGAACACGAGCACCGCGATCGCGCCGATCGGCACCATCCAGAACCGCAGCAGCACGGTCGCCGGATCGATGCCGGTGATCATGCTCGCGGCGGCCATGTCGGCGTCGGAGAGGTAGTGGTAGCGCAGGGTCTCCCCGGCGAGCTGCGGCACCTCGAACGGCATCGACCGGGTCATCTCGTGCACCAGCGCGAGGTGGTAGAGCACGTCCGGGTAGTAGACGGTGTCCGCGGGCGGCAGCGGGTTGGTGGTCCACGCGACCGCGCCCAGGACCAGGACGCCGGCCAGCACCCCGCAGATCATCCAGGACCAGCGGCGCGGCAGCGGCCGGGGCTCGGCGATCCGCCAGTGCCGCCGCAGCGCGGGTACGGCCACGAACGCCGCGATCACCGGCAGCGGCCACCACCGCAGCAGCGGCTGGAGCCCGGCCGCCGCGGCGAGCGCCCAGGCGACGAGCTGCATCAGCAGCCCGGTGGCGGCCCCCAGCCCCAGATCCTCGGGCAGGTTGCCGCGGCTGCCCCGCAGCGCCCGGTGCAGCAGGGTCCCGGGCAGCACGACCGCCAGGACGAGGTACGCGGCGTAGACGGCGATCTCGTCGCCGGGCGTACCGGTGCCCAGCAGGGTGCCGGCCCACCCGGCGAGGACGAGGAGCCACGGCAGGGCGCGGATCACCGGGCCGCGGCCGCCGGCCGTTGCCGAGGGATGTCGACCGGGCCGGGATCCGGCGCGAGCGAGTCGAATCCGATGTGGAACGCCGGGCGGTTCTGCACGGTGCGGTAGATCCGGGCGACGTACTCGCCGAGCAGGCCGAGGCAGATCAGCTGCACCGCGGCGAGCAGGAGCACGGCCAGGAAGAGCGAGGTCCAGCCGGGGATCACGGTGCCGTTGGCCCACACGACGAGGCCGAAGACCATCAGGCCGAGGCAGGCGAGGAACGCGAGCGCGCCCAGCCAGGTCGCCAGCCGCAGCGGTGCGGCGGAGAAGTCCGCGGCGCTGTCCCAGGCGAGGCCGGCCATCTTGCGCAGCGGGTACTTCGTCTCGCCCGCCGCGCGCTTCTCGCGGACGTAGGAGACGGAGCCGGAGGCGAACCCGAGGGAGGGCACCAGCAGCCGGTAGACCGGGGTGCGCTCGGGCAGCACCTTGAGCACCTCGACCACCTCGCGGCTGAGCAGCCGGAAGTCGCCGGCCTGCGCGGGCACGTCGCCGCCGATCAGCCGGCGCATCAGCCGGTAGTACGCGCCCGCGGTGCTCCGCTTGAACAGGCTGTCGCTGCTGCGGTCGGAGCGCACGCCGTAGACCACGTCGAGGCCCCGCTCGCGGGCGGCGGCCAGCATCGGCGCGATGGCCTCGGGCGGGTCCTGGAGGTCGGCGTCGATGCTGACCACCCAGTCGCCGCGCGCCCGGTGCAGCCCGGCGGTGAGCGCCGCCTGGTGTCCGCTGTTGCGGCGCAACCGCAGCAGCCTCAGCTCGGGCCAGGTGCGGCCCTGCTCGAACAGCAGCGCGGCGGTCCGGTCGCCGCTGCCGTCGTCCACCGCGACCACCTCGTACGCGACGGCCAGCCCGTCGAGCACCGGACGCAGCCGGGCGACGAGCGCGGGGACGACCGCTTCCTCGTTGAACATCGGCACGACGACCGACAGGACGACGCCGGTCACGTCTCGAGGGTGGTCAGCCGGGTGAACTCCCGCGGCAGGTCGTAGCCGTCCCAGATCGCGCTGAAGGTGAGCGCGGACCCGAACGGCACGATGCGGTCCACGCCGCGGCCGCCCAGCGCGGCGGCGAACCCGCGCAGGTCGTCCGGCGCGAAGCCGAAGTGGCTGAACGTCTGGTCCTGCCGGTTCATCGCGGGCACCAGCTCGGCCAGGGTGCTGACGTGGGCGAACGGGAACGCGCCCGCGCCGATCCAGCGGCGCGGGGCCGCGTCGATCCCGGTGAGCGACAGGGCGGTGACCGCGTTGCCGGGGAAGGCCAGGGCGGACGCCGCGCCGGTGGCCGCGAGCCCGTACGCGTTGACCCGCTTCTCCACCGCCATCGCGGCGTCGATCACCCAGCCGCGCTGTTCCACGACGTCGCCGAGCAGCGTCAGGAACTCCTTGCGCGCCGTCCCGGCCTCGGCCGGTCCGCCGCCGACCAGGAACACCGTACGCGGGGACGAGCACGCCGCCTGGTCGAACCAGTACGCGTCGTTGGAGAACCCGACCACGGCGGCGCGACGGGCGGCCGGGTCGGCGGCGTGCCACCCGGGCACCGACAGCGCGGCCCACGACGTGCGGTCCGGGAACGTGAGGTCACGGGCCGAGGGCCGCAGCGGGTGCCGCCGGATCGCCTCCACCGCCGAGTCGCCGCCCCAGATGACCCGCAGGTCGCACCACGCGCTCAGCGCCGCGGTCAGCCGGTCGTCCCGGCCGTACGTGACCATCCGCTGGGTACGCCCGATCACCGGGTCCGCGTCGGCGAGCGTCGCGTTGAGGGTCTCGAGCACGGTCTCGGCGGCACCGGCCGAACGCGACGAGATGCGGACGACGTTGTGGTTGCCCGCCAGCGCGGACAGCGCCCACGAGTAGACGAAGATGGTGTCCACATTGGCCGGTGGCACGTGGAAGACGGTGCCGCGCGGGAAGACGTACGTGTCGTCGTCGCGCCGCATCCGGCTGGTGGCCCGGGCGAGCTCGGCCGGTCGCAGGAAGTAGCCGAGCGAGCCGAGCTCGGGGTGACGGCGGGCCATCGCGGGCGCGAGCAGGCGCCGGGCGAAGCGGCTCAGGAAGTCCATGACCCGCGGGTCGCCGACGGCCAGCCGCTCGTCCGAGGGCGCGGTCAGCTCCCCCGGCTCGCCGAAACGGAACCTCACGACGCCTCCCTGTACGTGTCGCTGCAGCCGCGGGCCTCGGCGCGGGGAAGCCGCCCGAGCACCGAGAAGCGCTTGCCCGGCCAGTCCCCGTCGTCGATCCCGTCGAGCACCCCGAGATCCTCGGTGAGCAGCACGTGGCCCGGGTACGACGTGGGCAGCGTGCTCACCACCTCGATCAGCCCCGGCTCCCCCACCGGCTGTTCCGCCCACGTGTGCGGATCGCGGATGATGACGTCGGCGAAGTCGGGGCAGTACAGCGAGCCGCCCGACGGCCCCTCGAGGAAGATCGTGCCGATCTGTTCGACCATGCCGTAGAAGTTGTGCATCCGGGTCAGGCCGGTGTCCTCGCGCAGGCGCCGGCGGAACTCCCCGGGCGACACCGCCCGGTCGACGAGCTTCTTCCAGCCACCGGAGTGGATGAGGATGCCGTTGCTGAGGTCCAGGCCGTGCTCGCGGGCGACCTCGTACAGGTGCAGCCAGACGAGATAGGTGAAGCCGAAGACGAGGAACGGTTCCGCGCCGTGCTTCTCGAGGAAGCTCCGCAGGGCGGGCACGTCCGGTTCGCCGTCGGCGTCGAGCGCCCAGGCGTGGTCGCGGCCGAAGGTCGCCATGCCGAGGACCCCGGCGCCACGGGCGCTGAACGAGCGGCGGTCCTTCAGGATGCCCCGCGAGTCGACGAGGATCATCGGCAGCCGCTTGCGGCCGAGCACCGTCTGCAGGGTGGCGCCGAGCTGCCGGGTCTGCGTCGCGGCCGCCGCCTTGTCCAGGTAGATCCGGCTCACCTCGCCGGTGGTGCCGCTCGACGTGAGGACCTTGAACACCTCGTCGTCGGGGATGCTCTTCAGTTTCAGGTTCTTGAAGAGGCGTACGGGCAGCCAGGGCAGGTCCGCGACCGTGGCGGCGGAGGTGAAGCCCGAGGCGGTGAGGATGCGGTCGTACTCGGCGCAGTGGGCCCGGTGGTGTTCGGTCAGTTCGGCCAGTTCCTTGTGCAGCAGCGCCTCGCGGGCCTCCTGCGCCAGCGTGAACACACTCATACCGAGGCCTCCAGCGAGCGGTAGTCGATCTTGCCCGTGGGCAGCAGGGGCAGCGCGTCGATGCCGCGGACGTCCAGGCCGGTGAAGTGGGTGCCGAGGAAGCCGGCCAGCTCGCCGCGGACCGAGCGGGCCCGGGCGGCGTCCGCGCCCTCGACGAAGACGTGCAGCTTGTCGTCGCCGGCGATGGCGGCCACCGCGCCGTGGGCCGCGAGGGTGCGCTCGACGTCGTCGAGGTTGACCCGGACGCCGAACACCTTGCCGATCCGCTTGAGCCGGCCGGTGAGGAACAGGAAGCCCTCGTCGTCCAGGCGGCCCAGGTCGCCGGTGCGCAGCACGCCGCCGAGGTCGTCGCCCCGGGCCAGGTCCGCGGCGCTCTCGGCGTACCCGAGCATGACGTTGGGTCCGGTGTAGACGACCTCGCCGTCGGCGACGGCGAAGGACCCGCCGGGGATCGGCAGCCCGGCGGAACCGAGCTTGTCGGCGATCCGGTCCGGCGGGAGCACCGCCATCCGCGCGGTCGCCTCGGTCTGGCCGTACATGACGAAGAGCCGGCCGTCGACGGACGCCATCCGGTGCGCGAAGTCCTCGACCAGCTCGGGGCGGAGCCGGCCGCCCGCCTGGGTGAGCGTCCGCAGGCTCGGGTGCGCGGCCGGGTCGAAGCGCAGCCGGCGCAGCATCTCGTACTGGTACGGCACCCCGGCCAGCGTGGTGACCCCGTGGGTGCCGACCGCCGTCCAGAAGTCGCGCTGGAGGATGCCGCCGCGTTCGAGGACCACGGTCGCCCCGCGCAGAAGGTGGCTGCTCAGCACCGACAGCCCGTACGTGTAGAACAGCGGCAGCGTGGTCAGCGCCACGTCGTCGCCGCTGATGCCGAGGCTGTCGCCGATCGCGGCGGCGTTCGTGAGCACCGCCGAGCGGGACAGCCGGACCAGCTTCGGGTTGCCGGTCGAGCCGCTCGTGGTGAGCAGCAGCGCCAGCTCGGGGTGCGGCTCGGCGGCCGGCGTCTCCCGGAGCCAGGTGTCCGCATCGGCGCGGTAGCCGTCCGGCGGCGCCCCGGTCACCCCGGTGACCTGCACGGGCGCGAACCGCTCGAGCAGCGCGAGCAGCACGGACCGGTCGAGGTCCGGGTCGAGCAGGGCGATGGGCCGGCCGGCCACGAGCGCGCCCAGGTAGCGGGCGACCGCACCGATCTCGGTGGGCGTGAGGGCGAAGACGACGCCGGGCGGCAGCTTCTCGAAGCTGGCCGCGGCGGCGTCCACCTGGGCTGAGTGCAGCACCTCACCGGTCGCGTCGTCGATCACCCGGGCCCGGGGATGGAGCAGGTTCACAGCGTGAGTCCTCCGTCGACCCCGAGCACCTGGCCGGTCACGAACCGGGCCTGCCCGGAGAGCAGGAAGGTCACCGCGTCGGCGACCTCGTCGGCCTCGCCGAGCCGGCCGAGCGCGGTGTCCGCGATCCGCTCGGCGCGGCCCTTGTCGTCGAGCGAGCCGAGCATGTCGGTGGCGATGAAGCCGGGCGCCACCGCGTTCACCCGGATGCCGCGCGGGCCGAGTTCCTTGGCGGCCGAGCGGGCCAGCGCGCTGACCGCGGCCTTCGACGCCGCGTAGACCGCCTGGCCGGCGATGCCGTGGGTGCCGGTGACCGAGGAGACCAGCACGACCGCGGCGTCCCGGCCGCGGCCGAGCAGGCGTACGGCGCCCTGCAACGTGTACGCCGCACCCGCCGCGTTGACCGCGAACAGCCGCTGGACCGTGGCGTCGTCGGTCATGCCGAGCATCCCGGCGGCGTGCGTGCCGGCGTTGACGACCAGGGCGTCGAGCCGCTTGAACCGCTCGAACGCCAGGCGCATCATCGCGCGGCTGGTCTGCGGGTCGGCGATGTCGCCGTGGGCCGGCACGGCCTCGACGCCGTACTTGTCGGCGAGCTGGGCCGCCGCCTCCTCGATCACGTCGGCGCGGTGGCCGTGCACGACGAGGTGGTGGCCCTGCTCGGCGAGCCGCTGGGCCACCGCGCGGCCGATACCCCGGGAAGCGCCGGTGACGAGCGCAACCCGATCAGGCATCGAAGTCCACCCCGTATTTACCCAGAATTCGCATGGCCTCGTGGAAGCTGGACATATTGATCACGTCATCGGTGTCGATCATTACCGAGAATTCATCTTCGATGGCCGCGACGAGCGACATGTGCGCCAGCGAGTCCCACTTCTCATTGTCCTGGTAGTGCAGATCGTCCACGGGGGCGTCCGGCGGCAGGTCCAGCGAGGTCCGGAACGCTTCACGTAGTCTCTGCAGCTCAATCACGGTATGACTCCAAGGGCGGATGGGCGAAGGAAACCACCTTGCCTCAGCGGTCACGACGCGGCGACAAAGCCGAGTTGAACTCGGCGTGAATTGCGCCTGGCATTTTCCGCAGCCCCTGGAATAGTCGATCGGCGTGGTTATGCTTTCGCCGTTCATTGCCCGTGCCCACCCCCGGGAGCAATTTCATGAGTGTGTTGAGCGGATCCTCGATCCTGGTCACCGGTGCGACCGGCTCGTTCGGGAAGGCCTTCCTCGGCCATGCACTGGCGCACCTGGACCCCCAGCGGATCGTGGTGTTCAGCCGCGACGAGCTCAAGCAGTACGAGGTCCGCCAGATGTTCGGCGACGATCCCCGGCTGCGGTTCTTCCTCGGCGACATCCGCGACAAGGACCGGCTCGACCGGGCCATGCACGGCGTCGACCACGTCGTCCACGCGGCCGCCCTCAAGCAGGTCGACACCGCCGAGTACAACCCCTCCGAGTTCGTCGCGACGAACATCAACGGCTCGCAGAACGTCATCGACGCCGCCATCAACGCCGGCGTGCAGCGCGTCGTCGCGCTCTCCACCGACAAGGCGTCCAGCCCGATCAACCTGTACGGCGCCACGAAGCTGGTCGCCGACAAGCTGTTCATCGCGGGCAACCACTACGCGGCCACCCACCCGACCCGCTTCTCGGTGGTGCGCTACGGCAACGTGATGGGCAGCCGCGGCTCGGTCGTGCCGTTCTTCCGCAAGCTCAACGCCGAGGGCAAGAGCCTGCCGATCACCGACAAGCGGATGACCCGCTTCTGGATCACCCTCGACCAGGCGGTCAAGTTCGTCGTCGACTCCTTCGACGTGATGCAGGGCGGCGAGCTGTTCGTGCCGCGCATCCCGAGCATGCGCATCCTCGACCTGGTCGAGGCCGTCGCGCCGGACGCGCCCACGCACGAGACCGGCATCCGGCCCGGCGAGAAGCTGCACGAGGAGATGATCGCCTCCGACGACAGCCGCCGGACGCTGCGCTTCCCGGACCGCTACGTGGTGCAGCCGGTCGTCGCCAGCTGGGGCTACGAGACCCCGCGGGGCGGCGAGCCGGTCGCCGACGGCTTCAACTACCGCTCCGACAACAACGACCTCTGGCTGGAGGTCGACGAGATGCGCGACCTCATCGGTGAGAAGTGATGCTGCCGTACGGACGGCAGAACGTCACCGACGCCGACGTCGAGGCGGTCACGTCGGCGCTGCGCAGCGACTGGCTCACCACCGGCCCCCGGGTCGTCTCGTTCGAGGACGACCTGGCCCGGGTCGCGGGCGCGCCCTGCGTCGCCGTGATCAACGGAACGGCGGCGCTGCACACGGCGTACGCGGCGGCCGGGGTCGGGCCCGGCGACGAGGTGGTCACCACGCCGATGACCTTCTACGCGACCGCCGGCACCGCCTCGATGCTCGGCGCCACGGTGGTCTTCGCGGACGTCGAGGAGGACACCGCCAACCTGGACCCGTACGCGGCCGAGGCGGCGGTCACCGGGCGCACCCGGGCGATCGCGGCGGTCGACTACGCCGGGCATCCCGCCGAGTACGACGCCCTGCGCAAGGTCGCGGACAGCGCGGACGCGGTGCTGATCGCCGACGCGGCGCACGCGATCGGGTCGGCGTACCGGGGGCGGCCGGTCGGCACGCTCGCCGACCTGACCACCTTCTCGTTCTTCCCGACCAAGAACCTCACCACCGGCGAGGGCGGGGCGGTCGCGACGGCCGACCCGGAGCTGCTGCGGCGGGCCCGCGTGTTCCGCACGGTCGGCCTGGTGCGCGACCGGGACCGGATGCGGCACCCGGACGAGGGCGGCTGGCACCAGGAGGTGCACGAGTTCGGGCTGAACTACCGGCTGCCCGACGTGCTCTGCGCGATGGGCAGCTCCCAGCTGGTGCGGCTCCCCGCTTTCAAGGCGCGCCGCCAGGAGTTGTGCGCCCGCTACGACGAGTTGCTCGCGGGCGTGCCGGGGCTGCGGCTGCCGGTCACGCGCGGGCACGTCGACCCCATGCGGCACCTCTATCCCGTACGCGTCCTCGACGGCCGCCGCCGCGAGGTGTTCGACCGGATGCGCGCCGCCGGCATCGGGGTGCAGGTCAACTACGTGCCGGCGTACTGGCACCCGGTCTACAAGGACCTCGGGTACCGGCGGGGCATGTGCCCGAACGCGGAGGCCTTCTACGCCGAGGAGCTGTCGCTGCCGCTCTTCTACGACCTCACCGACGCCGACCAGGACCGCGTAGTCGAGGCCCTGCGCACCATCCTGGAGAGCTGAGGCCGTGCACCACGCGAACCACTTCTACGGCCACGCGCACGTGCTGGCCGCGTACTGCGGGCTGGACCCGGAGGATCCGCCCCGGATCAACGGCTACCTGCAGCACGGCTGGAACGTGGTGGACGGGCTCGGGGCGGGCACGCCGTACGTCTCCGGCCGGCCGATCTACGTCTGGTCCGAGCAGACCCGGCGCCGGGCGTGGTCGATGGGCCGCCGGTACGCCACCACGGTCGGCGCGCCCTTCCTCTACCTGCTGAGCATGGCCGAGCCCGGCGACGGCACCTCACGCGAGGGCACGATCTGGTACCCGTTCCACGGCTGGGAGGGCCAGCACATCGCCGGCGACCACCAGCGGCTGATCGACGAGATCCTCGAGACCGAGGACGGCCCGGTGACGTTCTGCCTCTACTGGCACGAGTACCGCGACGACCGCACCCGCCGCCGGTACGAGGAAGCGGGCCGGGTCATCTGCCACGGCTACCGCGGCCTGCGCTGGCGCGACACGGACACCCGGTTCCTGCACCACCAGCTGACCGAGCTGCGCCGGCACCGCCGGGTGGCGTCGAACCGGCTCAGCAGCGCGGTCCTCTACGGCGCCGCGGTGGGCTGCGAGCCCGCCGTCTACGGCGACCCGATGCAGCTGGCCGGCGAGGTCCGCACGATCGCGGACCGCATCCGGCGCACCTGGCCGGAGCTGCACGGCGCGCACCCCGACCCGGTCGCCGCCCAGGAATCGGCCCGCGCCGAGCTGGGCGCCGACGTCCTCGCCTCCCCCGCCGAGCTGCGGGAGATCCTCGGATGGGCCCGCCCATGACCCTGCGACACCTCGGTGGTGAGATGCCCGGCTGGTCCGACGCGACGCCCGCCGGCGGACCGGCGTTCCGCTGCCTGCTCGAGGCGCTGCTCCCGCTCGTCCCGGCCGGCGCCCGGGTCCTGGTGGCCGGGCCGCACGACCCGGAGCTGGTCGCGGCGCTGCCCGCCGAGGCCGACGTGACCTGCCTGGTCCGCGGCGAGGAGGACGCCGACGCCCTGGCCGGCAGCGGGGCGACCGTCCTGTGCGGATCGCTGGCGAAGCTGAACGACGAGTTCGACGTGATCCTGGCGCTGGACGGCGTCTCCCGGCTGTGCACCGTGGAGGGACCGCAGTACGACTGGGCGGAGAGCCTCCAGGCCCTGCGCCGCGCCCTGCGGCCCGGCGGCGCGCTGCTGCTCACCGTGGAGAACGAGCTGGGCGTGCACAAGCTGGTCGACCGCACGACGGTGACCTCGGCGCACACCGACGCGGACTGGCGGCCGGTCGGCGAGTACGACACCACGCCCGGCAACCCGGCCCGCCTCCGCGACCGGCTCACCGCCGACGGGCTGACCGTGACCTGGCTCGGTACGGCCTGGCCGTTGCCGTCCGCGCCCACCTTCGTCGCCGACGAACCCACGCTGCGCCACGGCGCCTCGGGGGCCCTCGCGGCCGCCGCCTCGGGTGCCGCCGGGGCCGCGTACGCCGGCCGCCGCGTCCTGAGCGACCCCCGCCGCCTCGCCGCCGCCGCGATCCGGGGCGGACTCGGCCCGGAGCTGGCGCCCGCCTGGATCGTGCTCGCCTTCAAGGGCACCGCCACCCCCGTCGCGCTGCCGCCCGCCGTGCTCGGCGCCGGCCCGATGCCGGAACTGCCACCCGGGCGGCTGCTGGAGGAGTTGCTCATCGGCGCCTGCCTGCGGCACGACCTGCCCGCGGCGCGTCGGCTGCTCACCGGCTGGGTCGCCGAGCAGCCCGCCGCGACGGCCGACAACGTGCTCGTCGACGGCGAGACCCTCTCGGTGCTCGACCGGGCCCGGCCCGCCGTCGAGACTCCGGTCGCGATCCGGCGGTTCGCGGCGATGCTGCTCGCCGGCGGCTACGAACACCCCTGGCCCGCCGCGCGCGACGCCGGCTCGCTGACCGCGGTGCTGCTCGCCGCGGCCGGCCTGGACGCGGGCCCGGTGCCCGTGGACCACGACCCCCCGCCCGTCCCGGATTCGCTGCGCGAGCACGAGGAACGGGTGCGCCGGCTCGAGGAGCAACTCGCCGACTCGGCGGCCCGGATCCGGCACGCGGAGTCCGAGCTGGTCAAGCGCGACGGCGAGCTGCGCCGGGCCCGGCTCCAGATCGACATGTTCAGCGGCAAGGTCGGCTATCGCCTCGGCCGGCTGGGAGCCCGCGCGGCTCGTAAGGCCGTCCGCCTCATGAAGGACCGGTAAGGATCTCTATGCGTACCCTCGGCATCGTCCAGGCCCGGATGGGCTCGTCCCGGCTGCCCGGCAAGGTGCTCCGGCGCCTCGGCGGCCGTACCGTGCTGGACCGGGTGGTCCGGGCCGCCCGCGACAGCGGCGTCCTCGACGACCTGGTCGTGGCCACCACGATCGAGGAGAGCGACGATCCGGTGGTCGCCGAGTGCGCGGCGCTGGGCGTCACCGTGCACCGGGGGCCGGTGGACGACGTGCTCACCCGCTTCATCGGCGTCCTCGACGAACGCGACGACGGGTCCGACGCGGTGCTGCGGTTCACGGCGGACTGCCCGCTGCTCGATCCGGAGCTGGTCATGCTGGCCGCCAACGTCTTCGCGGCCACGCCGGACCTCGACTACCTGAGCACCTCGATCGCCCGCACGCTGCCGCGAGGGCTGGACGTGGAGATCGTGCGTACCGAGGTGCTGCGGCAGATCGACAAGCTCGCCACCGAGCACCACCGCACGCACGTGACGTCGTACGTGTACTCCCACCCGTACGATTTCAGCGTGCTCGGCCTGACCCTCCAACCGGATCTCTCACATCTGCGGCTGACCCTCGACACCGAGGACGACTGGCGGCTCATCGAGGCGGTCGTCGCGCACTTCGGGGATCGGCCGGTGCCGGTGCGCACCCTCGCCGACTGGCTCTCCGACCGCCCCGAGCTGGCCGGTCTCAACGCGCACGTGCGCCAGAAGGAGTTGGCCCAGGCGTGACGGCGACCATCGGGATCCGGTGCGACGCGGGGACGCGTACCGGGGTGGGGCATCTCATGCGGTGCCTGGCGCTGGCCGAGGAGCTGACCGCTCGCGGGGCGTCGGTGCACCTCCTCGGCGACCTCGGCGGCCTGGAGTGGGCCGAGCGGCAGGTGTCGGCCCGCGGCCTGCCGCGGCATCCGGCACCGGGCGACCCGCACGACCTGGCCGGCGCGGCGGACCGGCTCGGGCTGGACGCGGTGGTCGTCGACTCGTACGAGCTGCCCGCCTCGCACGTCGCGGCCGTGCGGGATTCCGGGCGCCCGGTCCTGGCCGTCGTCGACGGAGACCTGCGCGGGCTGCCCGCCGACATCTTCGTCGACCAGAACCTCGACGCCGAGCTGGCCCGGCCGGGGCTGCCGCCGGGCGCGGTGCGGCTGGCGGGACTGGAGTACGCCCTGCTCCGGCGCGCGATCCGGGAGCTGCGCCCGCCGTCGCCGCCGGCACCGAGCGCGTCGCCGCGCCCGCGGGTGCTGGCCTTCTTCGGCGGGACCGACGCGTACCGGGCGGCGCCGGTGGTCGCCCGGCTGCTGATCCGCACGGGCGTCGACTGCGCGGCCACCGTCGTGGCGGCCGACCCGCGGCTGCGCGCCGATCTGCTCGCCCTGGAACCGGCGGCCAGCCAGCACTTCGAGATCATCGACCCGACCGACGACCTGCCCCGGCTGCTGGCCGAGGCCGACCTGGTGATCAGCGCCAGCGGCACCTCGACCTGGGAGCTGCTCTGCCTGGGCCGGCCCGCCGCGCTCGTGTGGGTGGTCGACAACCAGCTCCTCGGGTACGGCCGCACGACCGCCCGCGGCCTCGCGGCGGGCCTCGGTCACCTGCCCGCGCTGCGCGACTCCCGGGCCGGCTCCGCGGCGGCCGTCGACGTCCTCCGGGGGTTGCTCGTCAGCCCCGCCGCCCGCGCCGGCCTGGCCACCCGCGCCTGGGCCGCCGTCGACGGCCAGGGCTGCTCCCGCGTCTCCGACGCCCTCCTGGCCGCCGCCGCCCGCCGACTCTCCCCGCGCTGAATGCGGGTCAGTGCGGGGAGACCTTCACGTCGGGCCAGTGGGCCTCGCGGGTGACGGCGAGCAGGCGCTCCTGCCGTTCGGCGTCGAGCCGGTCGATGAAGAGCACGCCGTCGAGGTGGTCGGTCTCGTGCTGGATGCAGCGGGCCAGCAGGCCGGCGCCGACGACCTGGACCGGGTCGCCGTGCGCGGTGAAGCCCTTGGCGACCACGTTGAGCCGGCGCTTGGTGTCGAGGTAGATCCCCGGCACCGAGAGGCAGCCCTCGGGGCCGTCCTGGTCCTCCTCGTCGGGGAAGTCGAGCACCGGGTTGACCAGGTGGTCGACCGTGCCCTCCTCGACCAGTTGCGGCGCGATCACGAACACCCGGCGGCTCACGCCGAGCTGCGGGGCGGCCAGGCCGGCGCCGCGCCGGTCGGCCAGGGTTTCCCGCAGGTCACGGACGAGGTTCTGCAGCTCGGCGTCGAAGTCGGCGACCGGCTCGGCCTTGCGGCGCAGCACGGGATCACCGATCAGACGGATAGGCGTCACTGTCACCGGGCCCATGCTAACCGCCGGGTCCCAGCGAAACGGCTAAGCGATTCGCGGGACGGGCCGAACAGTCGGGCAGATACTCGACCGGCCTGCAAGGGGGTGCCGTGCCCACCGTACTCATCGCGGATGACGACGCTGATCATCGTGAGCTGCTCACCTACACGCTGCGGCGGTTCGGTCACGAGGTGGTGGCCGTCTCCTGCGCGGCCGGTGCGGAGCGGGCGGCGGGGGCCGGTGGGATCGACGCGGTGCTGCTCGACGTGCGGATGCCCGGCGGCTCCGGCATCGAGCTGTGCCGGCGGCTGCGGGAGGCTCCGGGAACGGCGCAGCTGCCGATCATGCTGATCAGCGCCGACGTCGAGGGCGACCGGATCCAGGCCGGGCTGGACGCGGGCGCGGACGACTACCTGACGAAGCCGTACCGGCGGGCCGAGCTCGGCGCCCGCCTGGAGGCGCTGCTCGACCTGCGGCAGCGGCCCGCCGGCGCTCCGGCCACCGCCGCCACGGCCGCGATGCGCGCGGCCCGGGCGGCGCTGCCCCGCCCGGTGACCGGCCCTCCGCTGCGCCGTACGGCCTGAGGTCGCGCGTACTGTCCCAGGCATGACAGGCCCGGTCAGCTACGGAACCGCCGCCGGACGGTGGGTGCTGCTGGCCACCGTGCTCGGCTCCAGCCTCGCCTTCATCGACGCCACCGTCGTGAACATCGCCCTGCCGGTGATCGGCCGGGAACTCGGCGCCGACGCCGCCGGCCTGCAGTGGACCGTGAACGGGTACGCCCTCAGCCTCGCCTCGCTGATCCTGCTGGGCGGCTCGCTCGGCGACCGGTACGGCCGCCGCCGCGTCTTCATGATCGGCGTCGGCTGGTTCGCGGCCGCGTCCCTGCTCTGCGGCCTGGCGCCGAGCATCGAGCTGCTCATCGCCGCGCGCGTCCTCCAGGGCGTCGGCGGCGCGCTGCTCACCCCGGGTGCCCTGGCCATCCTCGAGGCGTCGTTCACCCGCGAGGACCGGCCGCGGGCGATCGGTGCCTGGTCCGGCCTGGCCGGGGTCGGCGGGGCGCTCGGGCCGTTCCTCGGCGGCTGGCTGGTCGAGATCGCCGACTGGCGCCTCATCTTCCTGATCAACGTGCCGCCGGCGCTGCTCGTGCTCGCCGTCGCCGCCCGCCACGTCCCGGAGTCCCGCAACGCCTCGGCCGCCGCCGACCTGGACGTTCCCGGGGTGCTGACCGGCGCGGCGGGGCTGGGCGGGCTCACGTACGGCTTCACCGCCTGGCCGGCGGACGGCCCGGGCAGCCCGTCGGTGCTGATCGCGCTGGCGATCGGCGTGGCCGGGACCACCGGCTTCCTCCTTCGCGAGCACCGCGCCCGGCACCCGATGCTGCCGCTGGCGCTGTTCCGCTCCCGCGCGTTCAGCGCTGCCAACCTGGTCACCTTCCTCGTGTACGCGGCCAACGGCGGAGTGTTCTTCCTGGTCGTTCTCAACCTCCAGGTGGTCGCCGGGTTCAGCCCCCTGGCCGGCGGCGTGGCCCTGCTCCCGGTGACCGGCCTCATGCTGCTGCTCTCGGCCCGCGCGGGCGCGCTCGGCCAGCGGATCGGGGCGCGCCTGCCGATGACCGCCGGGCCGCTGATCTGCGCGGCGGCGCTGCTGTGGCTGTCACGGATCGGCCCCGGTGCCTCCTACCCCGCGGACGTCCTGCCCCCGGTGATCGTCTTCGGCCTCGGGCTGTCCCTGCTGGTGGCGCCCCTGACCGCCACGGCGCTCGGCGCCCTCGACGACGCGCACGCCGGCATCGCCAGCGGGGTCAACAACGCCGTGGCCCGCGCCGCCGGGCTGCTGTCGGTGGCGGTGCTGCCGCTGGCGGCGGGGCTCGGCGCCGGCAACCTGACGGACCCGGCGGACCTGGCGCCGGCGTACCGGGCGGCGATGCTGATCTGCGCGGGGCTGATGGTGGCGGGCGCTGCCCTCGCGATGGTACTGGTGCCCAGCCGGCCGGCGACGTACAGCCTTCCGTGAACCCGAAGCCGTCGCGGCCCGTCTTACGGTGGCCAGGGGTTACGAAAGGAAGTGCCGGCATGGATCTCGACAAGGGCTGGGTAGAGACTGCGAAGTTGGACTTCGACTGGCTCAAGGCCCGGAAAGGCCGTGGGGGCAGAGGTCTGCCGAGCTACGCCAGGATCGGTCAGGCCGAGCGGTTCATAGACAACAGATGGCGCGGCCTCCCGGGTGGCTCGCCTGAGCCGAAGTGGCGTGACTATCTCCGCCGGTTCATGAGTAAGTTCCAGAGAGGAAACGCGCAGAACAACGCTCCCGTCCCGGAACACTTCGATGGGGGCCAGAGGACTGCCGTCCCGGGCCAGTATGCAGATAACCAGCCCACCGATAACTATGCCGCCGCAGGCGCCTCGGGGTCTGCTAAGCGTCCGCCCGAAACCCCATGGGTGGAGATGGCGCGGGCGTACGCCCCCGAGCATCTGCGGCTGGCGAAGGAGCTGGAAAGCCTCGAAGAGGCGCTGCGCCCGGACACCCCGGGAAGCGACGCACTACGGCGCTTGTATCACAACGGCAGGCTCCCCGCGCTTCGGGCATTCCGAGACGAGGCTACCGACCTTCTCAGGCGCGAAACCACAATAGGCGAAACGCGAGTGGCGATCGCAAGGGCGAATAGCCTGGCCCAAGGTTCAGGTCTACCGCCCCAGGCCTCGCCACCACCGGAATTCCGCATGCCGCAACATCCTGCGCATGGCAACGTGGCAGAGACATCGGCCGCCTGGGCAGCGTACTCACCACCCTCGCCGAACGGCGGGTATTACGAACCGAACGGTGTTGCGATTTCGTCACCGAACCGGGCTGCCAGCCGTTCAGGCCCGATCGACACCGGCGAACTCTCGTGGCCCTTTCCTTCCGCCGGCTCCCCAACTCCTTCAAATCCCTTCGCGTCCGGCGCGCGCGCGGGCCTCGACAGACCGCTGACCAGCCCCCACTCCGGTGGATCGCAGTCGACGGGACGACCCTCCATTCCGCGTAAGGCCGTCAGCACTGCACAAGCCCCGAGCAGGTGACGACGCTTCATCAGCCACGAACGCTCGCCGTACAACAGACCGGCCAATCGATTCACCCTTTGAACGGCGTCGCTCAGACCAGGCCCGGAAGACGGTCGAACCGGACCGTCGCCCCGGGCCGGGTCCGGGCGAGCGAGCTGCTCGACTCCCAGCCGCGCAGCTCGCGGAGCATGGCGATCGCCGCTTCTCGGTCGGCTGACAGCGTCGTCGATCCCGCGAGGCCGTCGTGCTCGTCGGAACCGACCTCACGCAGCAGGATTCTGCCTCGCCGGCCGTCCGCAGGTGGCGTCAGATCGAGAAGCTTGAACGTCGTTCCCGGCGTGAAGACCACCCGGTCCGTCACACCCGCGTCGTCCTCCGGCTCCAGCAGACCGGTGAGGGCCCCGGTGAGCGACCAGATCACGACGTCCGTATCACCGTCCTGAAGTGCGCACGGCTCAGCGAGAGCATGCACGAAACCCCAGTCGGTGACCAGCGGGGCGTCCTGGTACATCTCCCACTCCTCCGGACCGGGGGTACGAGCGTACGTCACCGCGCCGACGTAGCGGGGCAGCCGGGCCAGCGCAGCCACGGCCATCACGGTGATGGGGCGGTGGGGACCGTCGTCGCCGTTGCACAACACGGGGTCTATCACCGCACCGCCCCGGGACAGGTACCACCTCAGGGCGACGGCCTCGGCCAGACCACGGTCCGCGGGATATCCCGGCAGTACCCGCTGAACCGCCGCATACAGGGCGTCGACATCGGCCCACGGATCGACGAGGGCCAGCATGCCACGCAGAAGCTCCCGGTCCTGGTCCACGACACGCGGTGCAGAGGAAGCCGGTGCAGGGGGTTCGGGTGTCTCCCGAGCAGCAGCCACCTCGGCCGTAACCCCGGCGGGGCGAGTCTCCACCGCGACCACGGCGGGAGGGCTCTCCACCGGAACCAGGGGGGTGGGATGCTCCACCGCAGCAGGTGCCGTCTCCGCCTCGATCGGGGCGGGAACGACAACCAGCTCAGGCGATGTGTCCTCCTCGACGGCGGGACGGGTCTCCGGCCGAGCCGGGGCTGAGGCCTCGACCGGCTGCGGTTCCTCAGTCGGCGGCAAGACCTCGGCCGGGCTCCCGATCGCCGAGTTCTCCGTCTGCTCCGGTGCGGCGGCTTTCGTCACCGTGCCGGCACGGGACGGAAGAGGCAGCGGGGTCGGCCCGTTCCATTGTTCAGGCAGCGAGGGTGGAGGCGGCGCGGACATCACGAAGCCGTCCTCATCGGAAGGCATCAGCTCCGAGGCAGGGCGCACCCGGCTCACGACTCGTGCATCGTTCAGCTGCTCCGCCAGCTTGCGGGCGAACTGCATCAGCCGCGTGCCCGTCTGCGGATCACTGTCCTCGAACACCACCGCGCAGTAGTCCGGAAGCGCGGGCAAACCTCGAAGGCGCTCCGCATGGTCGGGTGCCTGCGGTGCGCGTACCCATAGCCCCGCTTCCACGATCTCGACCAGCACGTCACTCTCCGGCTGGTATGTCAGCCGAGCCACCTCCTCCCCCAGGTCCATCGGCATCCGATGGCTGAGTACCACCGGGCGACGAGGAAGAGACACCGGCAGGATGCGTGGTGCGAAGCCGAGTTCCCGGACGAACGCAGGCCAGCCGGGTTCGCCGGCGGCGTTCACCGGGTACGCCGCCTCCGTGTAAGGGGCGGTCAGCGGGAGGCCGGTGAAGCAGACCACCGGGGCGGCGAGCGTGTCGGCAAGGGCCTGCCCCAGGCGGTCGCCGTCCGGAGTCACGACCGGGCCGTACGCCGCGAACCGCAGGCGGATCCGCTGGTCGAGCGTGAGGTCGTCCCATATCCGGCGCACCTCCTCCAGTGCCACCGGGGGCGTTTCCGGGCAGCCGAGAACGACCGTGAGGGCTTCAGGATCGAAGGCCGACGCCGTCTCCAGCAACCGCCGATGGCGCTCGACGCGTTGCGGGTCTCGAGTGTCGTGGATCCACAGTCCTGCCGTCAGCGGTTCCGCGCGGGTATTGGCGCCAAGGACGCGCGTTTCCGAAGCGATCGTGTCCCACACCGGCGCGGGATACCGCGTGGCGACGCGGACCGGCGGCTTACCGGGGCGGAACCGCAGCCAGCCGCTGTCCGGCGACGAATGGGCCAGAACCGTTCCGGAGGCGCCGACCGTGAGATGCCCATCGGGGGCGTAGACGACGCAGCGGAGCAACTGGGACAACCATTGCGCGGTCAGCCCGGCCGCACCCGGGCCGCTGCGGCAGGTCACCAGCCGGATACCACGCCTACGCTGACGGGGCCAAGTCTGCACCAGTGACTGCCATACCGCGAACGGCACGCCGTCCGGGAGGTCCAGCACGACGATGTCGTTCTCCGGGTCGGCGGCTATCCGCAGGGCGAGGTCCCGGGCCTCGTCGCTGACCGCATCCTCCGGATGGACCACGAGGGCATTGCCGATCCGGTCCTGGCGGAGCGCGGCACCCTGCCCCACCTGGTGGTCGAGCGTGCTGGTCATGGTTGCTGACCCTTCCGGTCGGGCCGGTCGTGACGCTGCGGCATCACGACGCGAGGTACCACCACTGGTGCGCGACAGCCTGGTCGCAGTCACGCAGGACGATGCCGGCATCCGCGACGATCCGGCCGGCCACGACGTCGACGCAGGCGTGCTCCGACCTGCTGATCAACTGCCCGGGATCCGCCGAGAACCGCTGGCGGGTGCTGCCGTCGCAGGATGCGATCCGGAGCATCGGCCCCTTCGGGGCGTCGAGGCACCAGGCGCCCAGCCGGACGGTCTGATCCGTCTCGATCGTAAAACGCTGCGTCGGTGATCCGTCGCAGGCGGCGAGCACCAGCGATGAGCGGTCTGCGAGCGACCGCGCCGCCAGGCAGAGCGCGGAATCCTCCGAGACGATACGCGGACCGTATGCGACGTCATCGACCGATTCCCCGGAGACTGCCACCACGAAGCGCTCCCGGGGCCGGTCGTCCCCGGTCACAGCCAGGGTGACGACCGAGCCCAGAGCGACCAGTGCGGTGCCGCAGCCGGCAACGGCAATCAGGCGAGCGGTCCGCCCGGCCCGGACGTGGCGACCCGGGCGCGTCTCGACGGTCTGGCTGGCCCACTGGTGGGCGAGGCTCGGAACGGGCCGCGCCGGCGCCGGCCACCATTGCGGCGCCCGGCCCCGGCGTATCGCTCGTAGGGCACCGATGAGCCCGGCAGCCAGCGTGGCAAGAGCGAGAGCGAGAACCGTCCACATCGGGGGAGACATGGACTCAGCCACCGTCCCACGCGGGGGCGACCCGGAACTCGTCGCTGCCCGCGGAGCGGCGATAGTTCGGCCGGCGCGCCCAGCTCTCGGTGGCACGCTGGGTGATCGCCTCGACCTCGGCCTTGGCGGCCTGCGAGATCGGGCCGGCGTTGGGCTCCTTGTACCAGGGACGCAACCGGATGAGTGCGGGCCGGACACCGGTGGCGAGCAGCAGAGCGGTGCCCTTGGGCAATGCCCTGATCTTGTCGGCGGGCAGCACCTGTTCCTGCCGGTACGACGTGGACCGGGACGTCCCGTCCTTGCTTCTCGACCAGCTGGGCGTCTTCACGTCGTGCTGGCCGACCAGGCGCGCGATCTTGTCCACGAAGTCGGCGTCGTCGAGACCCGCGCCGAGCAGCTTCACCGTGGCCGCGCTCCACAACGCGTCCATACCGGGTTCGCCCCACACCCGGACGCCCTGACGATAGCTCTGCAGCAAGGTCACGACGTTGATGCCACGCGAGCCGAAGTGGCTGTACAGGTCGGGAAGATCACTGATGCGGCAGACGTTCGCCGCCTCGTCGAGCACGGCGGTCATGGGCGGGTCGAGCCGTCCTCCCATCCGCTCGGCGGCGACCACGCCGGCACGCATGGTCGCGTCGGCCAGCCCGGCGATCACCCCCGCGGCCGATCCACCGCCGTCCTTCGACAGCAGATAGAGCGTGTCGCGCCCGAGAACATGCTTCTCCGGAATGAACTCCGGCCGGGCCGGGTCGGGACTCACCCAGGCGAGGATGGCGGGATCGAGCAGGCAGGCCACGCACTGTCGAGCGGTCTCGTAGATGCCGTCCCGGGTCTCCACCGCACCGCGGACCGTACCCTGCAACTGCTCCGCCATGGCCGGCAGGCCGACATCCCGCAGCAGGTCGATCGGTGCCCGGTCGGCCGGATCGGCGAGCCAGCCGAGAAGATCCGTGATGCTCGCCCCGCCTCGGGCGGCTGCGAGAAAAAGCGCGGTCAAGGTGTTCTGCGCCGCGGAGATCCAGAAGTCTTTCTTGGACGAGTCGTCGTTGACGGAGGCGACGAAGTGACCGGCGAGCCGGCGAGCGCCCTCGATGGTGTCGCAGCCGGCGAGGATGTCCCACCACATCTCCCGCGGCGTGTGGGCGATGCCCTGCGGATCGAAGGTCCAGACCGTACCCACCTTCATCCGCTCCTGCCGGGTGACGGTGTAGACGTCGGACTTGTTGGACGTCAGCAGTACCGAGCCGCGAGCGCGCAGCAGCCGGGGGATCGCGATACCCGTCGACTTACCGGCTCGCGGTGCCATCAGGTCCAGCTCGACGTCCTCGAACGAGGAGCGCAGTTCGGGTCCGTTCGGCATCAGATCACCGAGGAGGTTTCCCGTCTCGTCCGGATGCAACTTCTCGACGCTCTTGATCGAGGGCCGCAGGTCCCGGGCGCGCGCCTCGGTCGCCTTCGGCAACATGCTCGCCACTTCCCGCTGGGAAGCCAGGCCCTTCGTACGGCTCAGCATGCTGACGATCTTTCGTCCGGCCACGAAGACGAGCAGGACGACGACGGTGAGGACCAGCGCTACACCGCCGTAGACCGCCCAGGCGGGCGCCCCCGGCCACGCGACCGAGGTGTCGCCGGACAGGATCGCCACATAGATCTCAAGTTCGAAGGGCGGCGGGTGCCAGCCGTGACCGGTAATCGCGGCGCCGATCGTGCCGCCCAGACCGACGACACCGAAGACCATCGTGGCCAGCAAGGCCAGTCCGGGGATGAGCCAGGACATCATCTCGTTGCCCAGGCCTCCCCCCTGCGGGGACGAGCTCATCCCAGCTCCCCTTCCCGCACAGCGGCGATCGGCAGAGGGCCGTTCCCGGCCGCCAGCATCGCCTCGGCCTCCGCACGCTCGGCCGCCACACGCTCGGCATACCCGTTCTGGACCCACCGGGTGTTGGTGTCATGCAGGTGACGTTCGGTTTCGGTGATCGCCACCCGGATCGGGATCCCGGGACGCCCACCGACCTTGATGAGGAAGCGGCCCCGTCCGGGCGGCTCCTCGTTCTCTCCGTTCTGCGCCCAGCCGGGTGGCGACGACCACGAGGAGACCAGTTCGATCTCGCGACGCGACAGGCTGATCACCTTGCCGAGTTCCTCCATCTCGGCTCGCGGCAGCCCGGCGCACGCCACCATTCCGGCGCGTTCGACGAAACCACGCGCTTTGGCCTTGTCGGATTCGTTGCCCAGCGCCTCGGCGTCCTTGAGAGTGTGCGTGATCTTGGAGTCGGCCAGGCCCAGCGAACGGTTGAGCCGGGTCAGTGCGTCGATCCGGTCCACGATGCCGGAAGCGGCCCGCAGCGGACGCCACAGCTCGTCGAGGACCGTGAAGAACCACCGCCGAGGGGCAAGTCCGGCATCGGCCAGCGCATGCGACGCGGCGACCGTACCGAGCCCGTCCGACCAGGCCGCTAGCATCGCCGCGGCGGTCAACTGACTGTCTGCCTCGCCGATCCGGGAGATGTCGATGCAGACAGCCGTGGCATTGGGATCGATATGAGTCGACGTCTCCGCGGCGAACGTGTCGCCGAGCGGACCGTCGAGGATGCCCAGCAGCGAGCGATGCAGCGGATCCACCGCGTCCCGGTAACGGGCCTCCTGCCCCCGGTCCAGGGTGATCTGCCGAACCCGGGGCGGACCCTCCTGGAGCACCGCGAGCAGATCGGCCAGGTGCACCGCCTGCCCGGCGGTCGTCCGTTCCCGGAGATGGCGAAGACAGGCCGAAAGCACCGACTGCTCATGGTCGGTGATCGGCTGACCCCGCACGATGGTCAGCAGGGCCGCGACCATGTTGAGCACTCGGCCGTGGGTCTCGGCGGCGAGCACCTCGCCGGCCTGGCCACCGATCTTCGCCGCGGCGGCGCCCATCGCACCGGGATCCAGTACGTTGAGCCCGCCCACCCCACGGGCGATGGAGATGACCTGCCCACCCAGAGCACGCACGGTGTCCGCGTAGTCCGGCTTCAGGTCGCCGAGCACCAGCGGTACGACGCCCTGCGCGGACAAGCCGATGAGCATCCGGTTGATCAGGGTCGATTTGCCGAGACCCGGCATTCCCAGCATGAACAGCGAGGGGTTGGAAATGTACCGGGCCCGGGTGAACCAGTTGAGCGGATCGCCGCACACGGTGGCGCCGGTCGCGAGGTGCTGGCCCAGCGGTACGCCGGTGCTCGGCGCACCCGATCCGGAGGCGAACGGCCAGAGACCGCACGCCTGCACGGTGGTGGCGCGCCACATGGTGGGTGGATCCATCGTGGCGACCCGGCCGCCGGCGGTGCCGGGTGACCCGCGATGCGGAACGTTCTCGGGCTGGTTCGCCTTCGCGGCACGTTCGCGGCGGCGCGCCTCGACCAATTCGATCCGGGCCTGCCGCTTGGCGGCCTTCTTGAGCTCGCGCGGCGTCTGCTTGCCGAGCTCGTCGGCCTCCCGGTCCTGCTCTTCCAGCGGTGGAACGACAAGGTCGGTGAGACCGGTCGTCGGACCCGATGCCCCCCGCTTCCACCCGGCCCCGAGGTCGAAGATCCGTAGCCGGGTACCGCTCGTGGTCACAACGCCTCCTGAAGCTCGTGCGGCACCATGCTCTGCTCCCAGGGCAGAATGCCGGCCGGCAGACTGCAACTGAACGCCGCGGCCTGCATCCGGTCCGCGGGCCGCATGGCGAGACGAGTGGCGCCCAGCATGTTGCGCATCGTCACGTCGGCGTCGGAGATCTGCTCGGCGGAGTCCACGGTGACCGTCACGACCATCGAGAACTCCACCAAGCCCGCACCCGCCGCTTCCTCGCTGGCAGTCTGTTCCGCGGCAGCCACCTCGGACGCTGCTCGCGCCCGGACCATCCCTCGCGTGGAGTTGGCCATGAACTGGGCCGCGCGCCGGTCGGCCTCGACGATCTTCGCCGAAGTGCCCGGATCGATGGGCCGGTAGAACAGCGCCACCCGCTTGCGCCGGATGCTCGGTGCAGGATCGAGCAGGGTGCGCAGCACGCTGGAGCGCACAGTGCCTCTCGGCGCAAGGGTCAACAGCCAGCTGCGAGAGACGCCCGAGTCGTGGCTGTACGCATTGACCGTCTCCACCGCGGCGGCCGGTCCGGCGTCGGCCCAGTCAAGCCCCGTACCGCCGTGCTGTGCTCGTACGTCGAGGACATCTGCGGCGACGGCCGGGTCGTACGCCACCCGTACCACCTCGGCGATGCGCTCGGCCGACAGCGGCTCCGCGGCGCCGGCACCGGCACTCACCAAACCGCTGACCAGACCTTGGATCCGCAGTGCCAGGTCGGTGAGAAGCTCATCGGAGCCACGCTTCTGGTTACCGGGAAGACCGTAGGTGAGCGTGATGTAGGTGTTCATCTCGGAGGAGGCGTCCGGGTAACGCTCGACCACTTCCTCCATCACCGCACGGGCCGCCGGCGGCGCATCCGGTGAGATGCGGGTGAGCACCTCGGTAGCGAGCCGGGTGCCAGGGTCCGGTGCCGTCTCCACAATCACCGATGCGCCGCGCAGGCCGGGCTCGTGCGCGAGCCTGGACAGCCAGTCACCCCACAGCGCCACCCAGATGTCGATCTGGTCCGGGTCGACCAACGAGCCGCCGTCGGGTTCACAGGCGAGGACGATGGTGTAGAGGTTGCGATAGCGATGGTGCAGGACGCCGAAGGGCCGGTCGTACGGGTCACGGCCTTCCATCATCGTGACCTTGCTCAGCATGCCAGGAGGCCGGAACCGCCCACCGGGACGCGGGGAAAGTGGGCCGGAGACGTACAGGTGCTCTCGCATCGCCCTGCGCCGGGCCCAGCCGATGCGGACCAACATCAGGTTGTACACATTGCGACCGTCCTGGGTCCGCAGCGCGAGCGGCACCAGCGCCAGCACCAGCGGCACGAGAACCGTGAACGCCGCGGCCAGGGAGATCAGCGACGCCAGGAGCACCACGATGAGCCCGCCGAACATGAGCGCGGTCCCGATCAGACCGAGCGAACCCAAGCCGGCTTTGCGGGGACGCCGCCAGTTGCCGTACGTCCGTGCCATCGCAGCTTCCGTGGTCACGACTCTCGACCCCCCTTTTTCGGTGACTTGCTGGAGATGGACAGCCACACAACGGGCGCGCCATCGGCGTGGTTCACGGCTGCCCGGTTTTCCGCTCTCAGTTGCACAGATCGCCGAGGTTCCGAGCTGCCTGCGACAAGGCGGCACCCTCCTGGTGGGCGGTCCCCAGACGGGTGACGGGCAGGTATGCCGCACCGGCGTCGGCCAACTGTTGAATGGCGGCACGCAGACGTTCGTCGGAAGATCTGAAGGCCAAGCGGGATAGTCGCTCGGTGGTCTTGGTGATCTGCGCACGCATCGGCGCGAGTTCCGCCGTCGAGTAGACGGGATCCGCGCCAGGCTTGGCGACCTTCACCAGAGCCTGGCTCATGGCGTTGTAGGCCTCGCCGGCCTCTCGGCAGGCATCGTCCTTGCTCACCGAGATCGTCACCGCACGGCTCACCATCTCCGACGGGAGCGGGACCGCCGGTGGCGCGCCGACGGTCATCGGTGCCGAAGGCGGTGCGGAAAGCGTCGCGCCGGTGGACGGCTGCGGTGCGACAGCCGGGCTCGCCGGAGGATCGGTCTGGCAGGCGGCGGCTCCGGCCAGGGCCGCCATGGCCAAGGCCGCCCGTACCGCTGTCCACTTGGCAGGTTTCATCCCCGTCGTCCTCTCCGTCGGCCTGACCCTTGCCTGACGGACAGACGGGCGCGCAGGTTCACCGACCGCCTCGGAGACGGGCGAGGGGACGTCAGCTGGCGGTCGGCGCCGGCTGCTCGGCCGAGGTCAGGTAGGCGGAAACGACCCGTCCCGCACCCGCCTGGACGACAGTGAAGTACGACAGCGCGCCGAGAGACACATCGGCCCCACCGCTGAGCTCTTGGACCTTACCGTCGCTCGTCCAGTTCTGCAGTGAGAACTCTTGCCCGTCGGTGGTAACCGCATACAGGCGATACGCCTTGGCGGCCTTGAGCCCGTTGACCGTGGCGTGAATCGTCACACCTCCGCCTTCTCGCTGGGTGGCGGAGATCGAGAGGGAGGCCCCCGTGCCGTCGTTGGCGGCCGTCGCGGCCACCGTGGTTACGGAGGTGGAAGAACCGTCCGGCGAACGCAGCAGCGCGCCGATTGCGAGACCTGCCACAACAAGCACCACAGCCAGCATCGCTCCGGCTCGGTAGAGCGCTGTCTTGCGACGGTTGCGCTTCAGCGGCGGGCGGCGGGCGGCGGAATCGGGCCGGTTCGGCGGCGAGCTTTTGCCGGGCAAGCCTCCGGACCGGCCCGGAGGCGAACCTTTGTCCGGCACACCGGTAGGAAGTTCCGGGGTATTGTCCTGCCTCGGACGCACCACGCGGCCGGGGGAATGCTGGACGGATGGCGCAGAGATGGGCCTCGGCGCGGCGTCACCGGAAGGGACATCACCCAAAATCCGAGTCGGCCCGGGCGAGGACGTTCCAGCCCGGCGAAGGGCGCCGAAGTTGTCGCTCAGCTCGCGCCGGTCGTCATCGGAGAGCAGTTCGAGCGCGGCGATGGTCTCGACCACCTCGTCGGCCGTACTGCGGCAGCTCGGGCAGGACTGAAGATGGCGCTCCACCATGTCGCCCTGCGGCCGGTCCAGCGCATCCATGTAGTACAACCCGAGCGAGTCCGTCACATGCTGCTCGTCATCGGCGATGTCAACCACCTACATCAACCCTCAGTCTGTTGCCGATCGTCATGTCGACCTATGAACGACGGGGCACACCACCTGGTTCATCCGGGCGCTTCCACATTTCCGGCTGTCACCCGGGCGTTCCCCGCCGCCGCCGGCTTCGCGCGGCGCCAACCGCCCGCGGGGAACCGTGAACCTGCCCGTTGAGCCCACCGTTGTATCGGCAATCCAGCCGATGAACCGTGGAGGGGCCTTGTACTCGGTCGCCGTCGTCGCCGACCTGCCCATGTCTCGAGTGCACCTCCGACGAGCCGCCGCCCACGCCTTCGGGCTCCGGGTGGAGACCGTGGTGGGTACGCTACCTCAACTCGATGCCTGCGGACGGTCGCACGACATCGTGATCGTCGAGCTGGCCCGGGTAAACGACGCGACCCTGGCGCTGGTGGCCCGGGCCGCCAAGCACGGCCGCACAGTCGTGGCCGCCGCGTGGAACGGGCCCTCCGAGCTGCTCGCTGCCGTTCACGCCGGTGCACACGGTTGCGTCTCGCGGCCCAGCGACCCGCGCGAGCTGGCAGTCGCCCTCGATGTCGTCACCCGGGGTGGCTTCTACGCCGGCTGGCCGGAGGCCACGCCGACGCTGCCGGAACGGGCTCGGGGCGGCCTGGCGCCCCGCGAGCGGGAGACCCTCCACTGGATCGCGTACGGCTACACACACTCGCAGATCGCCACTCGCATGGGGCTGTCCGAAGCAACCGTCAATACCTACGCGAAGCGGTTGCGCACCAAACTCGGAGCACACAACAAGGCGGAACTCACCCGGGTGGCGATCGAATTGGGCCTTCTCCGGGAGGTGCGGTCCGACGCACCCACCGCCTGAGCGGCGCGAACCGGCTCCGGCGGTGGGTGGCGACGGCAGCTGACGGCACGGTCAGTCCGTCCAGTGGTCGTCGGGATCGGACCAGTGGTCGTCGGCCGGCTCGGCGTCCTTGCGGACCGGCACGGTCCCCGGTGTCGCCTTCCACGGCTGAGGACCGTTGTTCCCCGACGGAGGGAACGGACCGGCGCCAGGCGTACGGGGCGCCGGCAGAGGGAACGGACCGGCGTCGGGCGCGGACGGAGGAGGAGGAGGAGGAGGAGGGAACGGACCAGCGGAGGGCGCGGGTGGCACCGGCACGATGGGGCTTGCGCCGGCTCCTCCACCGACCCCGGCACCGGCCCCGGCACCGACCCCGGCCAATGCCGGTTCGCGCACCTGCGACCGAGCGTCGTACAGGTCCATATCACTGTCGTACTCAGCATCGTCGTCCTTGCGCAGCAACTGCCGGATCCGGTAGCCCAGCAGAGCGGCCGCGGCGAGCATGAGCGCGACCGTCACGATCAGGACGGTGGTCCGCGTCGAATCCCCGCCCCCGTTGCTTTGAGCGCGGGACTGCTGCTCGGCAGCGGTGAGTTCCTGCACCGCCGGCGGGGTCGCGGTCTTCTCCTCGTCGAGCGTCTTCGTCACCGCCGAGGCGGGGTCGAGGAAGCCCCATCCGAATTGGCTGTGCGGGGGTGTGCCCTCTCCCATCCGGTCGGCAGTGGTCTTCAGCCGGTGGGTCACCTGCGCAGCGGTGAGATCCGGGTAGGCGGAGCGGATCAGAGCGGCCTCTCCTGCTGCCAGCGCCACAGCATAATGGGTGCCGCTGCCGTTGACCGGACCGCCACTGCCGAGGCTGGTGACATTGATGCCCGGAGCGACCACGTCGACCGCGCCCCTGCGGTAGTTGAGTGCCCATTGGTCGTCGATGCCGATCCCAGCCACCCGGACGGTGCCCTCGCCGAGCACCGCGGCCGGGTTGACCGGCCGGTCCTCGGTGGGAGCTCCGAGAATCACCACGACGTCATGCGCCACGGCGTCGGCGATGGCCTTGGCGACATTCGTGTCCGTCGCGTCGATGACGGAGCCGAGGGCGATGACCGTCGCGCCCGCGGCCACGGCGGTGTTGATGCCCTTGACCTGCGCCTCCGGCGTGAGGGCAACCTTGTCGCGAACCACCCGTACGGGAAGAACCGTGGCGTCCGGCGCGACACCGACCGGGCCCTCACCCTTGACCTGCTTGGCGACGAGCAGGGCGGCCATCGCTGTGCCCGTACCCAGACAATCGCTGTCGCCGCGCCCCTTGTCGTCGGAGACGTCGATGCCGACGGAGACATGCCCGCTGAGCTGCTTCAGGCTGCCGTTGACGCCGGAGTCGACCACCGCGACGAGTTGCCCCTTGCCCTTGCTCTGCGGCCACGCCTTGTCCGCTGCCACGCGCAACCTGGCCCAGTCGGATTTCGTGCTGGAGGTGGAGGTCGATGGGCAGTTGGTGGCCGGGGGGATCTGCCCGGCACCCGGCGCGGTGCCCGGCACGATGCCCGGCTGGAGGCTCGGACGCGTGCCGGGCGCAGGGATCCCCGGAGGAGACGACACGGAGCCCTGCGGCGGCGTGTTCGGGGCTGTCGTGGTGTTCGCCGGAGGTGGCGGTGGCGGTGGCGGATTCGTCCCCTTCTTGACCTTGGGAGGTTTCTCCGACAGGACGCCGTACTGGAGTCCCGCGCCTACGGCGTCCCACGGCACCTTGAGACGCCAGCCGGCGTGCAGCTGGTTCGGATCGGTGAGCACGCCCTTGTCGGGCTGGATCCTCCCGGTGTTGAGGTTGAAGATCTCGACCGAGCGGGCACCGCTGCCCAGGAAACGGGTGGCGATCTCGGTCAGATTCTCGGGCTTGCCTTGGTATGACGAGGTGACCGTGTAGTACTTCACGTACTCCTCGTCCGCGGCGCTCGCCGGCGTCGCCGCGGTAAGAAGTGCTGCCGTCACGACGGTGGCGGACAGGCACAGGCCAGCCGTCCGGGTGATCCAGGACATCGACGCGTTCCCTCCAGTAACGCCCGGGCTACCGGGACACGACCCAGCGTTGGTCAAGCGCATCGGCCTGGAGTTCCCACTGCTCGATCCAGTAGCCGTTCCAGGTGCCGTCCTCGCGCGGGGGACCGAGGTCGTCGCCCAGGACGTCGAGTGCCTTGCCGGAGTTACGGTTGATGAAGTGATACTGACCATCGCCCGCTTCACGGAACGCCCATTGCTGGTTGGGGTCGGCGGCATCGGTGTCGAGGACGGCCACCTTCTTGCCGTTTTCCTTGGCGCTCTCCTCGATGCCCAGCGACTTGCCACTGTAGGCATTGGTGATGACGTAGTGATTCTTGGCCTTCGACGGCCGGATGCGCCAGAACTGGTCCTTCGCCCGCTGGTTCTGCCAGAACTGGATACGCACGCCGGCACCGTTGCTGGTGTCGTCGCCGGGGAGCTCGAGGACCTGGCCTGTCCAGGCATTCACGATCTGGTAGCGGACGTCAGGATCGAACAGCGGCTTGTTCGGCGCGGTGTTGACGGGGGCCGGCTTGGACGTGACGACCGGGGCCGGGGGCGACGACGAGGTCGGAGTGCCGCCGGAGGGAGAGGAGGAGGAAGGGGACGACGGCTGGGACGGTGGCGTGGTCTTGCGGGTCACGAGCCGCTTGTCCGTCTCGTACTGGGCGGTGTATGCCTCGACCTTCTTTGCAAGCTGCGGGACGTTCGCCCGCGGCAGCCCGTTCGCCTGCCGCACCGCATCGGGACCCCACTGGTACGCCGCCAGCGCCAACGTGTACGGGTCGGCACCACTCAGCCCGGTGAGCTCGTCACTGAGGACACACATCGCGGTGCCGAGGGCCGGAATGGCGTCCTTCGGCTTCCACACAGTGGCGTCGCGCGACGGCTGGTAACGCGCCCAGGTACGGGGAGTGAACTGAGCGATGCCCGAGCCGCCGTCGTCGGACCGCAGGTTCGGGTTGAAGCCGGACAGCACCATGATCTGGGCCGCGATCCGGGCAGGGGTGATCGTGGGGCAGATCCGGCCGGCGGCGCGGACGGACGAGACGTACTCGTCGGGCACCGGAATGGCCGCCGGGGTGCTCGGGGGCGCCGAGATGGGATCGGTGGTGGGGCGGAAGGGATCCTGCTTCTTGTACCACTGGGCATACGCCGACACCCGGTCCACGTAGGACCGGGCGGAGGCGGGGACCCCGTTCGCCTTGACGGTCGCGTCGAACCCGGCGCGGTCGGCCGCCACTGCCAATGTCCAGAGGTCGCCCTCTACCTTCTTCGCCCGCAGCTGGCCGACGAGCTCACAGGTGTGGTGAGCGAGGGCCAGGATGTTGGCTTCCCGATCGGCCCGGCGAGCCCCGTTCCAAGGCCTCCACTTCTTCCACGTCGTGTCCTTCAGCCCGGCAACGCCCTTCCGGGTGCCGGACTCGGCGGCGCCGGGATCGAACCCTGACGCCGCCATCAGCTGCGCGGCGAGCCTCGGCGGCGTGAGTGCCGGGCAGGAGAGGGCTGCGGCGACGATCGGCTCGACGTCACGTTCCGGTACCGGCTTGCCCGCCACCTGGTCGGGGTCCGCGAACGCGGATCCGGTCTGCGTGACGGTCAGGGTGATGCCGCCGAGGACCAGCACAGCGGCGGCGACCACGTCGATCCGCCTACGGCCGAGGCGAGACAGCCTTCTACGTTTGCTGGATCGGCGCCCGCCGTCCGCCGGCGACGTCGACTTCACAGCCTCGGGCGCGGCCGCCTCGCCGGCCTCAGCCGGGGTCGCCTTCCCTGCCTCGGCGGAACCGGCCTCATCCGGGGTCGCCTTCCCTGCCTCGGCGGAAGTTGTCTTCTCGGCCTCCGCCGAGGCCGTCTTCTCGGCCTCGGTAGGGCTTGCCTTCTCGGCCTCGGGTTCCGGCGCCTTTTCAGGCGGGGTGTGGTCACTCATCTCGGCAGTCCTCGGGTCTGAAGGTGATGTCAAGAGTCGGCGGCTTCACGGAAGGTAAAGCCCCGCTCCGCGAGCGCCTCTCGCAGCGCCCGGAGCGCATAGAACGTGCGGGACTTGACCGTTCCGGTCGGTACGTCCAGGATCTCTGCCGCCTCGGCGACGGAACGCTCCTGGAAATAGATCTCGACGAGAATGGTGCGGAGCCGCTCGGGCAGCGTGGAGAGTGCCGCGCGGACCTCTTTCCCCTCGAGCATGCGTTCGATGGCGTCATCCGCTCCCGCATGAGCATCGAGCCGCTCGTCGAAGTACTCGGCCGGGCGTACCTGGGCGGCCCGGACCTGGTCGATGGTGATCCGGCGCGCCACGGTGAAGAGCCACGCCCGATTCCAGCGGCCCTCGGCGTTGCGGGCGTCCGGATTCTTCCAGGCCCGCACAAGCGTCTCCTGGAGGATGTCTTCCGCCCAATGCACGTCGCCCTTCGTCAGGCGGGTGATGTACGCGAGGAGAACAGGCCGGTGCACTCGCTGGAGGTGCTCGAGGGCGTGGGTGTCGGGGGTACCGGACTGGACGGCTGCCGCCCTCGAGGTGGTGTCTGTGCCTCTTCCGGGCGGAGGGAAAGACGTACTCGGCATGGGCTCGTCCGATCCGGGTCGGTCCTCGGAGTCGCTTCCCCCGACGACGGGGTACAGCGGCCGGACCAGAACCGCCCCACCCGCTCTCTCCGTCGGCATCTGCTTCTCCGTCTCACCACTCGTCTGCAGCCACCACCACAGGAGGGTGCCGGTGGCAAATCGGATGGTTGCACCATTGCCGGAAGGGTGTCGCGTCCGACGACCCGTCTCGCCCGAACAGCCACCCAGATTTGCGTATTCGTTCCTCGGTCCGGAGGTTCACCCGCCGGCAGGGCGGATCGTTCGTTCAGGCCGTCATACGGGCGCCCAGAAGAACGGCTCGGACCCGCTGCTCCAGTTTGGTCACCTGACGCGGCAGCCGATCGATCTTCTTCCCGATCCGCCAGGCCGGGATCCACGGGATCCGATACACCGGCACGGCTGACCGGAGCACTTTGATGCGGCTGAGCAGGGGGCGCGGAAGCCCTCCCGGCGCGTCGGCCACGAGCACGAGTCCCATCAGCTGCATATCAGCCGGATGGCGACCCTCGCGGATCGCGTTGAGCGCACGCGACGCGGCACGCAGGCCCTGGGCGTGCGTACGGGCCACGAGCAGCACCCGGGCCGGCTCGTTCCGTGCCGCCTGCGGCCATCGGCAACCCAGGTCCACCCCGCCGAGTACGGCCGTGAGCGTCGTCGCGCCACATCCGCCGTGCGCCGCGACCCAGGCCAGGCCCTCCCCGGAAAGTCGCCCCGGCGACACGTCCACCGGATGCACCGGGCCCGGCACGGGTGGCGCGGCGACCTGAGGCTGATGCGGCTGCCACCGCTTCACCTGACGGCCGGGACGAGCCACCGTGCGAGCCGGTGGGACGACGCCGGACTCGGGGTCGTCAGCCGGGAGTCCCATCCCCGGCGCCTCCTCGATCGGCGCGGACGCGGGTGTGATCCGTTTCCCGAAATAGGTGTGCGAGTGCCGGCCGGGAACGGCCTCGGCCGTCTGCTCGCCGTCGACGGCGGCATCGGGTGGGACGTGCATCCGCATCTCCCTCCTCAATCGTCGGCGGCTCCGTGAACCGCACCGGGCCGACGCTCGTCTGGAACGGCGAAGGCCCGGACGAGCCCTTGTCGAACAGCCACAACGGACGTGCCGTGGTCCCGGTTCACAGCGCCCGGGAATTAGCCGCGGCGTACCGGACGAAGGAGGCGGTAACGATGAATACGTTCTATCGTCTCGCGCACGACGCGGGCCGCGGCCACGAGGTGCTCGCCGCATGGTGGCGCCGTCGGGCGGCGCGGAGAATCACCACCTTGCGGCGGGAGAACGCCCGGTTGCGGCGGCTACTGATCGACACCCGCAACAAGCAATGACCGAAAGAGCCCACCCACGGACGCGATAGCCATATTTCGCGAGACGCCCTGACGACGGGCTGCTTCAATGCGGGGATGCTGACTCCCGGCGATCGCGTCGCTGTCCTCTCCCCGTCCTACGCCGCACCGGCCGAGTTCCCGGCCGTGCACGAGCGGAGCCTGGAGCGGCTGCGCGACGAGTTCGGCCTGGCGCCGGTCGAGTTCCCCACGACCCGCCGGCACTCCACGCCCCGGGAGCGGGCCGCCGACCTGATGGCCGCGTACGCCGACCCCGCGATCCGGGCCGTGTTCGCGACCATCGGCGGCGACGACCAGATCACCGTGCTGCCCCACCTCGACCCGGCGCCGTTCGTGGCCGACCCGAAGCCGTTCTTCGGCTACTCGGACAATACGAACCTGCTGAACTGGCTCTGGTGTCACGGCGTCGCCGGATATCACGGGATGTCGACGATGGTGCACCTGAGCCGGGCGTCCGGTGTCGGCCCGGAGGTCGCGGCGTCGCTGCGGGCCGCCCTGTTCACCGGCGGCGACCTGGAGATCCGCCCCGCCGCCGAGTTCCGCGAGGACGAGCTGAACTGGGGCGATCCGATCGCGCTCACCGGGTCGGTGCCGTCATTGACGAGCCCGGGACGGGTCTGGCACGGCGCCGGGCGGGTGGTCAGCGGGCGGACCTGGGGCGGCTGCCTCGAGTCCCTGCACCCGACGCTGGCGGTGGGCCGCTGGGTGCGGCCGGTCGCGGACTACGCCGGCTCGATCCTGCTGCTCGAGACGTCCGAGGAGATGCCGTCCGCCACGGCGGTGTTCCGCATGCTGCGCGACTTCGGCGAGCGGGGACTCCTGGAGCAGTTCCCGGCCGTGCTGGTCGGCACGGCCAAGGCCACCGCCCTGTTCCAGCCGCGTCCCGTCGAGGAGCGGCAGGCCTACCGCGACGAGCAGCGGGAGGCGGTGCTGAAGGCGTTCGCCGCGTACCACCCGGAGGCGATGATCGTGTTCGGGGTCGACTTCGGACACACCGACCCGCAGTGGGTGCTGCCGTACGGCGGGCGGATGACGGTCGACGGGATCGCGCGCACCATCACTGCGCACTACTGACGGGGTCGAGGCCGGCGCACCCGCGCAGCGCGGTGAAGTTGTCCCGGGCGATGCCGGCCCGCCAGCCGGCGAGCACGGTCGGCCGCCCGGTGCCCGAGACCACCGTGGGCACGAACTCCGAGCCGACCACCGTACGGCCCCGCACGGTCAGCCGCAGCACGCCGGCCCGGGCGCTGTACGGCTGGAACAGCCCCGAGCTGTACCAGAGGAAGTTGCCCAGCCCGTACGCGATGTAGGCGTCACCGGAGCGCCCGGCACCCTGCAGCACGTGGGCGTGCGCGCCCACGATGATGTCCGCACCGGCCCGGATGAGCCCGGCGCCGAAGTCGCGCTGCAGCGGGTTCGGGCAGCGGTCCCCCTCGGTGCCCCAGTGCGGGAGCACGACGACGAGGTCGCTGTCGGCGCGCGCGGCCCGCACCGCGGCGAACGCCCGTTCCTTGTCGAACGCCATGGCCAGGCCGGCCTTGTCCGGTCCGGCCGCCCACTCCTCGGCGAGGTCGTCCACCTGGTCGAAGGCGAGCACGGCGATGCGGACGCCGCGCACCGTACGCCGCAGGGGCTTGTACGCCTCGTTCACGTTGCGGCCGGCGCCGACGGTGCCGATGCCGCCGCGCTTGGCGACCGCCATGGTGTCGGCGAGTCCCTGCCGGCCGTAGTCGAGGCTGTGGTTGTTGGCGAGCGACACCACGTCGATGCCGGCGGCCTTCAGCGCGGGGACCGCCGCGTCGCGCGCCCGGAACAGGTACCGCTTGGGTTCCGGCTTGCCGCGCCCGGTGATCGCCGTCTCCAGGTTGACGAACGTCAGGTCGCCCTTGGCGAGTTCCTTCGCCACCGGCCCGAACGTCGTGGCGGGGTCGGCCAGCAGCTTGTCCACCCGGTCCTGGAAGTGCACGTCGCCCGCGAAGGTGAGGGTCAGCTCCGGCGTGGCGGTGCCGGCCGTCTTCGGCGCCTCCTTGTCGGACGCACAGCCCGCCGGGGCGAGCAGCAGGGCCGTCACGGCAACCGCCGCCAGTCGTCTCCTCATGGGTTGACCTCCGCGAACGTCCGGCCCCGGACCTTGCGGCCGATGGCGTGAAGCACGATCCCGCCCAGCACGATTCCCGCGGTCAGCACGGCCGGCTCGGCCACCGCGACCGCGAGCTGCACGGCGGAGCCCTGCACCGACAACCGCGGCAGCAGCACGGAGTCCGCCAGGGCGAGGACGGGAACAAGAAGCAGATACGCGGGTACGGCCGCGGCACCGGCGACGGCCAGGAGCCGCAGCCGGATCAGGGCCGCCAGCGTGAGCCCGAACGGCACGGCGGCCAGCCCGGCCACCACCACGGCGAGGCCGGCCGGGAAGCGGTCCACGGCGAGCACGGCGCCCCCGGCGGCGGCTACCGCCGCGCGCGGGACCAGGCTCCGCCAGGAGGCCGTCTCGACGAGCTTGTCGACGCCGCCGGCCATCCGCAGCCCGACCGCGAGGAAGACGGCGAACGTCACCGTCGTGGTCAGCAGGGACGCCGCGGCGAGCAGCGCGACCAGCGCCACGCCCGGGAGTCGCTGCGTCGCCTTCGCCAGCACCGGGAAGAGCCCCAGGACGTAGAGCAGGGACAGCTGGGGTGGCGGGAGGATGACGACGGTCAGCAGTTCGCGGACGTCGCGGATCGGCACGCCGAGCAGCCCCGGGTTGTAGCGCCGCAGCAGGACCAGGGTGACGCCGATCCACACCACCTGGCCGACCAGGCAGGGCAGCGCCCAGGTGAGGATCAGCCGGCCCCACGGGAGGGCGACGAGCCGCCGGATCACCCGTCCGAGGGACACCATCAGCAGGGGCGCGCCGAGGACCACCGCCACCCCGCCGGCCGCCCACCACAGCAGCGGCACGGGCAGCGTGATCCCCCACTCGATCTGGAGATAGTGCCGGGCGACGACGAACTCGACGATCGCACCGCACAGGCCGATGCCGGCCGCGGTGGCGAGCACGCCGGCGCTGTCTGACGGCCGGCTCACGGGGTGTCGCGGCTCTCGTATCGGCGTCGCACGCGGGCTCCGATTCCGGTGAGGATCTCGTGCGGGTTCGTGCCCGCCCACTCGGCCCACTCGGCGGCGGTGGGCTCGCCGAGGTCGCCGGGACCGAGCATGACAGCCCAGTCGCCGGCGCGTACCGGCAGGTCCCCGACGTCGAGGACGACCTGGTCCATGCTCACCCGGCCGGCGACGGGGCAACGGACGCCGTGTACGGACAGCGACGCCCGGCCGCCGGTCTGCCGCGGCACGCCGTCGGCGAAGCCCAGCGGCACCAGCGCCAGCGTGGTCTCGCGGTCGGTGAAGAAGTCCGGCCCGTACGAGACGCCGGTGCCCGCCGGCACCCGCTTGGTGAGCAGGATCTGGGCGCGTACGGTCATCGCCGGCCGCAGGCCGTAGGACTTCCCCGGCACCGGCTCGATGCCGTAGAGGCCGATGCCGGCGCGCAGCAGGTCGTACCGCGCCTGGGGCACCTGGAGGCCGGCGGCGGAGTTGGCCAGGTGCAGGATCGGCGGGGCGAGACCGGCGGCGGTGGCGGTCTGCCGGGCCGCCTCGAACTCGCGGATCTGGGCGAGCAGGGCCGGCGACTCCGGGTTCTCCGCGTTGGCGAGGTGCGACCAGAGGCCGCGTACGCGCAGCAGCCCCGCGCTCTCGAACTTGCGCGCCCACGCGAACAGCTGCGCCCACTCCTCCAGGGGCGCGCCGCCGCGCGACATTCCGGTGTCGACCTTCAGGTGCACGTTCGCGATCGTGCCGGTGCGATCGGCGGCGTCGGCGAGCACCTCGAGGGCGGCGACCGCGCCGACCGACACGTCGATCCCCGCGGAGAGCACCGCCTCGAACGTCTCCGTCGGCGGGTAGAGCCAGAGCAGCAGCGGCGCGCTCAGGCCCTCCGCACGCAGGGCGAGGGCCTCGTCGACGGACGTCACGCCGAGCCAGGTGGCGCCGTGGCGCAGCGCCGTACGCGCCACCTCCGCGGCACCGTGGCCGAAGCCGCCGGCCTTGACCACCGCCATCATCCCGGCGGGTCCGGCGGGCGCGGCGAGCACGCGGGTGTTGTGGGCGATGGCATCAAGATCGACAACGGCCTCCGCCATCGCCGTCACCGCCCGGCCCCCGATCGAGGCGTTGAATTCGACACTCGGCGCATGGTGGGGGACGGCCCTGCTCATTCTGAAGACCATTCACTGATCAATCCGCCGCCGTTACGGACAGTTCCGGCATCGCCACACGCTTGTCGGAAAGGGCCATGATGGCCCGAGGCCGGGGCAAAAAGAACCTGCGTAGGCCCGGCACGTGCACGATTTACCAGGAGCAAACACGTCGACGGGAAGAATCGCACCACCATGCAGAGCGGTCATGATCTTTTCACACTCGCGCGCCCGGAGGGACCACTGGCGGACATGGCGCATCAGGAGCACGCCGTCACCCGCCTGGAGCACTACCTCCGATCGGCGCGCAACCGCGCCTTCGTGGGCCGTGCGGCGGAGATGACGGCATTCCGGTCCGCGCTGGCCGGCGGGTCGCTCTTCACCGTGCTCTACCTGCACGGCGCCGGCGGCACGGGCAAGACCACTCTGCTGCGGCGCTACGCGGTCGAGGCGGAACGGGCCAACCGGCAGGTCGTGCGGGTGGACCGGTTCGAGCCCGGCGGCCTGAGCCCGGCGCTGCTCACCGCGGTGCCGCCGACCCCGGCGGGGATGGCCGGACCGGTGCTGCTGGTCGACGAGTTCGAGCGCTGGGAGCCGGCGGAGTCGTGGCTGCGCGACGAGTTCCTGCCCGGTTTGCCGGTCGGCACGGTGGTCGTGCTGGCCTCGCGGACGCCGCCCGGTGTCCAGTGGACCGCCGACCCGGGCTGGAACGACGTCCTGCGGGTGCACCGGGTCGCCGACCTGTCGCCGGCCGAGGCGGAGATGCTGCTCGACCGGTACGCCGTACCCCGCCGCCGGCAGCCGTTCCTCAAGCGACTGGCGGGCGGCAACCCGCTCGCGCTGCGCCTGGCGGTGGAGGCGATCGGCGGGGACAAGGACGACGACGAGGTACGCCTCTCGGTGGCCCAGGCCGTGGTCCGCCAGGTGGTCGGCGACGTGCCGTCGGCGGCGCACCGGCACGCCCTGGAGATCTGCGCGTACGCGGAGACGACCACCGAGAAGCTGGTCCGCGCCACGGTCGCCGACGGTGACGCCGTGGAGCTGTTCCGCTGGCTGTGCGAGTTGCCGTACGCCGACTGCGGCTCCGAGGGCGTGTGGGTACGGCCGTACGTGCGCAACGCCGTGCGTACCGAGTTGCAGTGGCGCGACCCGCTGCGCCACGAGGCGGTGCTGTCCCGCCTCGAGCAGGGCACCACGCTGGTGTCCGCCGTACGGGTCGAGTCCCTGCCCCGCCCCGAGTTCGACGCGGCGGTCCGCGACGCCCTGCGCTCCTGGCGGCGCCCCGACCTGCTGGCCGAGAACCCGCTGGTGCACAGCCGGATGGTGGCCGCCTCGGACGCGTCCGCCGAGCCGGTGGCCGCGCTGCGGGCCGTCCTGCAGTCCACTATCGACGCGCTGGGCGAGGACCCGCGGCAGGGCAAGTCGCATCGGGCGCTGGTCGCCACCTATCTCGGCGGCGCGCCCACCCAGGAGGCCGCGGCCGAGCGCCTCGGGTTGCCGTTCAGCACGTACCGGCGGCACCTCAACCGCGGCCTCGAGGTGCTGTGCAGCCTGCTGTTCCGGCGCGAGACCACCGGCATCGAGCTCACCTGACCCGCGGCAGCACCATCGTCGCCTGGTCGTCCCATTCGGGTTCCGCGACCGGCGCGGCCGTGGGTTGCGCCGGCACCTCGGCGGGCGCCTCGGCGGCGGCCGGGCGGGAGCGCGACGGCAGGTCGAAGAGCCAGGTGCCGCCGGCCGCCTCGATCCAGGCGCGCAGGCTCAGGCACGCCATGACCAGCAGCGCCGTGAGCACGATCGGCAGGAAGACGGCCAGCAGCAGCTGCACCGGCGTGCCGGCGTCGGAGAACGGCTTGAGCAGCGCGGCGTGCAGCAGGGCCAGCAGCGGCATGTGCATGACGTAGATCGGCAGCGTGTTGCGGCCCAGCATCTCCAGCAGCTTCGCGACCCGCTTCAGGCGTTCCAGCTGCACCGCGCCCGCGACGCCGACGACCACCGCGAACGCGCTGACCGCGGGCCACACGCCGAACCACTCCTTGGCGTTCAGCAGCCGCATCGCCAGCATGATGACGAGGTAGGCGGCGCCGCCGGCCACCAGCATGCGCAGGTTCGCCGTCCGCGCCAGGCGCTCGATCCACGGCTTGAACCGCAGCCCGGCCAGGAAGAAGAACAGGTTCTGGTAGAGCTGCCCGCGGTTGCCGGGGGCGGCGAGCAGGCCGGCCGAGGCGACCGCGGAAAGCAGCAGCGCCGGGCCGAGCACCACGGCCGTCGGCAGTTCCCGGGTGAGCTTGGCGACGACGAAGTAGACCGCCAGCGCGATCAGGTACCACAGGTTGGTGGGGGTGATGGTGACCTGTTCGAGGAGGTCCAGGGCTTTGCGCGCGGCGAGCGTGTCGAAGTTCGGCACCATCGCGAGCACCGTGGTGTGGACGATGAACCACACCGCGTACAGGTAATAGAACTTGGCGATCCGGCTGCGCGCGGTGACCTTCCACGTGCGCCGCACCGCCGACGCCGCGAACATCCCGGAGATGGTGAAGAAGACCGGCATCCGCAGCGGCAGGAGCTGGTCGCCGAACGCGCCCCACAGGCCGGGGATGGGTGCCGGCAGGTGCCAGGAGATCTGCAGGTAGTGCTTCATGATGACGTGCCACAGCACGACCAGCACGATGCAGACACCCTTGGCGACGTCCGCCCAGCCCGCCCGCGGCTTCGCCGGCGTCCGTACGGTGTCCGCCTCGGCCCCGGCCTCCGGCTCAGGATCGCGGACCGGCTTCGGCGCGGGCTGCGGCGTCACCGCGGGCAGCAGCTGCGTCGGAGCGTCGTCCGCGTCGGTGTAGGAAACCTGGGCCCACCATCCCCCGTCGCTCACGACGGAAGCGCCGGGGCCGGCCGGCGGTCACCGGCGAGGGCTGTCGCGATCAACAGATCGAGAAGCTCCGGGTACGGCGTGCCGGCCGCCTTCCACATCCGCGGGAACTGCGACATGGCGGTGAGTCCGGGCATCGTGTTCACCTCGTTCACGGTCAGCCCCCGCTCGGGGTCGACGAAGAAGTCCACCCGCAGCAGGCCGGCGCAGCCGAGCGTGCGGAACACGCGGATCGCCTCGGCCCCCAGCCACTCGGTCGTGTCCGGGTCCAGGTCGGCCGGGATCACGAACTCGGTCAGGCCTTCGCGATACTTCGCGTCGTAGTCGAAGAAGCCGTGGCCGCCGACGACCCGGATCTCCAGCGGCGGGCTCGCGACCAGCCGGCCGTCCGGCAGCTCGAGCACGCCGACGTCGATCTCGCGGCCCGGCACCCCCGCCTCCACCAGCACCTTCGCGTCGCACAGGCGGGCCGCGTCGACGGCCGCCGCCAGCTGGGCCCAGTCGTCGACGCGGGAGACGCCGATGCTCGAGCCGCCGCGGGCCGGCTTCACGAAGGTGGGCAGGCCCAGCCGCTCCCGCTCCGCACGGGTCACCTCGTCGTCGGCGCCGCGCAGCACCACACCGTCGGCGACCGCGATGCCGTCGGCGGCGAGGATCTTCTTGGTGAACTCCTTGTCCATCGACGTGGCGCTGGCGAGGACGCCGCTGCCGACGTACGGAAGACCGGCGAGCTCGAGCACGCTCTGCACCGTGCCGTCCTCGCCGTAGGGGCCGTGCAGGATGGGCATGACCACATCAACGTCCCGCAGTGCCTCGAGGGCACGGAACAGGCTCTCCACGATGGTGGGGCGCCACCCGTCCGGTTCGGGGGTCATCGCCCGCAGCGCGGCCTCGTCGACCGTGGCGGTGGCCAGGTCGGTGCCGACGATCCACTCACCCTCGACGGTGATCCGGACCGGTACGACCTCGTAACGGCTGCGGTCGAGGCACTGCACCACGCTCGCCGCCGACCGGCACGAGACGTCGTGTTCGGTGCTCCGGCCTCCGAAGAGGACCGCTACTCGGACCGTTGGGGGCACGTCGCATCACTCCACGCTCGAAACTCGCCGACTCTGGGCGAGGATCGTGCGGCAAGGCGGTGCTCACCCGGAAGGTCAGTTACTGATCATTCGGTCCAACTCCCGCATCTCGGCGTCGAAGAGCAGGCCCGGGTCGAGCCCCATGGACCGGAAATTGCCCTCGATCTCCAGGCTGACCAGGCCGTGCAGCCGGCTCCACGCGGTGACCGCGCGCAGTGCGACCGCCGGGCCGGTGGCGGCGGACCAGGCGGCGAGCTGCCGCGCGAGGGCGGGCTCCGGCTCCGGGCCCGGCCCGGCGACCTCGATCACCCGCGTCATCGCCCGATGCGCCGCCGCGACCAGACGATCGTCGTGGGCGTCGTAGCCGGGCAGCGGCGCGGCGAAGAGCAGCCGGTAACGGTGCGGCTCGCCGACGGCCCAGGCCCGGTACGCCGCAGCCAGCTCGAACAGCCGGGGCGGGGCGGCCTCGAGAGCGGCGGCGAGGTCCGCGTACGCGTCCAGGATCAGCTCGGTGAGCAGCGCGTCCCGGCCGGCGAAGTAGCGGTAGAGGGCCGGACCGGAAACGCCCAGCTCCTTGGCGATGGCGTTGAGCGACAGCGCGGCCGGCCCGCCCTCGGCCAGCTGCCGCAACGCCATCTGCTTGACCTCTTGCCGCATCTGCGCCCGGAAGCGGTCCCGGATCCCCCTCGAAGCCATGACGCAACGCTACAACCCTTGTCCAGGGTGAGACCCTCTAGCGTTCAGTCCGCCCTTTAGATCATTCCGGTGCGAAGTGCGTACGCGACCGCGTGCGACCGGTTGCGCAGCTTCAGCCGGTGCGTCACGCCATAGATCACGTTCTTCACCGTTCGCTCCGAGTAGCAGAGCTCGCCGGCGATCTCGTTGGTGTCGAGCCCGTCGGCCATCAGCCGCAGCACGTCGACCTCGCGCGGGGTGAGGCGGGACGCGTTGAGCCCGTTCGGGGCGAGCACGTCGCGCTGGAGGCGCTCGATGTGCTTGAGCAGCTCGCCGACCAGGTTCGGCGGCATGACCCCGCCACCGGCGGCAGCGGCAAGCACGCTGTGCACGAGCCGGTCCGCGGTCACCGCCACGCGGGGCAGGATGGCGACCACCCGGCACTCCACGGCGGTCAGCAGCTCGCTCTCGTTGATCTCGTTGGTGATAAGCACCACCGGAGCGCCGACCTCGGCGGCCGAGCGGCGCAGCGTCGCCACCACTTCGGTGGTCAGCCGGTCGCAGGAGACGACCAGAACCTTCGCCTCGGCGCGGTCCGCGCTGCGCAGCAGCGTGAGCTCCGGCCGCGACTGAAGATAGCTGGCGAGGCCCGCCTGGCTCAGCGGATCCGACGCCTGCAGGGCTACCCGCACCTGTTCCACTTGCTACCTCCGGTTGATCGTTAGGGCGGGATCAGTCTCCGGAAGCGTCCTTCAGAAAATCTCCAAGCCACCTTCACAGCGCCATGAAGGGCGTGAAGGTTTTGGCATCGACGCAGCTCATTGCCGATCTCTTAAGTCGGCTGCCGGTCAGGATGGCGACTACTCGCCGGGTTGCGCGTAGCGGCATGCCCGCCGCAGGGCCTCGATGTACTTCGGCAGCTCGGCGGCGGCCTGCTCGAGTTTGCCCGGCGCCAACTGGTCGGCGAACACCGCGTCGATGACGTCCTGCGCCAATTCCTCCGGCAGCTCGTCGACACGCTGGGTAGGCGACTGCTCCCAGATCCGTATGACCCGCAGCCGCGCGCGGATCAGCGAGAGGGTGCGCTCCAGGCCGGCGATGGTCTCGTCCGCGCTGACGGGATCCAGCACGAGCCGACCCTCGGCGGCGAGCGTCAGAAACAGCTCACCGGCAAAGGGATTCGGCAGGGCGTCTCCATCGGGCGGCACCGACCGAGTCCATCAGGGACGACGTCCCCCCGGAAGGCATCCGTACGGGGAATGCCCCGCCCGACCCGCTTCTTTGCCCCTGCCGTCGCCCCGGCGTACCAACCGGTAACCATTTCGGGGCTTTCGCCGCGGCAGCGCCGGATTGGCACCGGGGCACGGACGCGGTTAAGAATGGCTCTCGAGAGGGACCCGGACGACCGGCCGGGACGGCACGATGGTGGGGCCGCACCCGAGGTGGGGCTTGCCGGGTGCGGCTACAAATGTCACCGGTAACAAAGACGATGCATCATCGAGTACCAACGGGGGACGTTGGTCGGCGGCGGATGAAGCTTGTACGTTCAACCGTCGAGGGTGAGTGGGAGAAATCCCCACGACGAGGTTGGGAAAACCATGTCGGCAGAGCACGAGGGCATCGACCTCCGCCTGCTCGGTCCGGTCCGGGTGCGGCGGGACGGTGCCGAGCTACCTCTCGGCTCGGCGCGCCGGACGGCCGTCCTGAGCGTCCTGGCCCTGAACGCCGGGCGCTCCGTCTCGCGCGAGCAGCTCATCGCGGCGGTCTGGGGCGACGACCCCCCGGCCAGCGCGACCGGCAACGTCTACACGTACGTCTCCGCCCTGCGCCAGATGCTGGAACCGGCCCGGGACCGCTGGGCGGCGGGACAGGTCCTGTCCTCCGGTGGCGGCACCTATCGCCTGCACGTCCGCGAGGAGGACGTCGACGCCTTCCGCTTCGAGGCGCTGCGTGAGGAGGGCAAGCGGCACCGCACCGCCGGCGACAGGCGGTCCGAGCTCGCGACGCTCGAGTCCGCCCTGCGGCTGTGGCACGGCACCGCCCTCGCCGGCGTGCCCGGCCCCTTCGCCGAGGCCCAGCGGCTGCGCCTGGCGGAGCTGCGGCTCGCCACCGCCGAGCGACACGCTGCGCTGCTCCTCGAACTGGGTCACCACGACGACGCGATCGACGCTCTGCGCGCCCTGATTGAAACGTATCCGCTACAGAAGAACCTGCGTGGCATGCTCACGACAGCGCTGCACGCCGGCGGCCGTCGCGCCGAGGCCCTCGACGTTCAGGACCATCCCGGCACGAAGCCGCGGCCCGACGCCGGCACCGAGCCGGGCGACACCCCGCGGCCCGCGCGCGGTCGCGTCCGGATCGGGCCCGGCGAGCGCACCGTCGAGATCCCGTATGCCGACCGCCCCGCACTGACCGGCAGGGACACCGAGGTACGGCTCCTGCGCCGGGCCACCGCCGAGGTCGCCGCGGGCCGTGGGCGCAGCCTTCGCATCGAGGGCACCCCGGGCATGGGCAAATCCGCGCTGCTCGCCGTGGCCCTCCGCGGCTCCGTCCCGGCCGGCTGCCGGATCGGCTGGGCGGTCGGCGACGAGCTGTCACGCCGGATGCCGCTCGGCGTCCTCCTCGAGTGCGTCGAGGCGGCGATGGCCGGCGACGCCGCCCGTACGGTCGTCAAGCAGCTCTTCACCATCGCGGCCGACGCCCTGGACGGTTCGATCGTCCGCACCGTGGACCGCGCGGTCGCCCTCCTCCGGCAGGCCGCGGAGCAGGCCCCGCTGATCCTCGTCGCCGACGACCTGCAGTGGGCCGACGCCGTCACGCTGCGGGTCTGGGCCGCGCTGCACCGGGTCACCGCGGAGCTGCCCCTGCTGCTGATCGCCGCCGCCCGGCCCGGCGCGGAGGTGCTCGACGGCGTGCCCGCCGACGACGTGATCGAGCTGCCCGCGCTGGCCCCGGCGGCGGCGACCGCCCTGGTCCGGTCCTGCGCCCCCGAGCCGCCGGATCCGCGTACGCTCGGCCGCCTCCTCGCCGACGCCGGGGGGAATCCGTTCTACCTGCGCCACCTGGCCGCCGCGGCGACCGACGAGCCCGCCGCCCTCCCGGCTGAGCTGGTGAGCGCGGTCGGCGCCCAGCTCGCACCCTTCGCCGAGGAGACCCGGCAGCTTCTGCGGGCGGTGGCCTTCCTGCGCCCCGTCGACCCCGCCGGAGGTGAGGACCAGGACCTGCGCTGCCCGCTCGACGAGCTGGCGGTCGTGACCGGGCGGCCCGCGGCCGAGCTGGCCGAGGCCCTCCGTCCGGCCGTCTCCACCGGGGTGCTGGACGCCTCCGGCCGGGACGTCGCCTTCCGGCATCCCGTCGTCGGCCGGGTGCTGCACGAGGGCACCCCCGCCGCGCTGCGGGTCATCCTGCACCGGTCCTACGCCGAGCGGATCGCCGACGCGGGCGGGGCGCCGGAGCGGGTGGTCGCCCAGCTCCTGGCCGGGCCGGTGCCGCTCGACGGCCCGGTCGCCCGGTGGCTGACCGCCCACGTCGAGGAGCTGGCGGGCCGGGCGCCTCAGCTCGCGGTCACGGTCCTGCAGCGGGCTCGCGCCCAGCACGCCGTCGAGTCCGGCGAACGCCTCGTACTCACCGCATGGCTGGCCCGGCTCCTGCTCCGCCAGGGCCGCAGCGCCGTGGCGGAGGCCAACTGGGTCGCCGCCCGGACCGCCGACGCGGACCTCGAGGGCGAGATGCGCTGGGTGGCCGCGCTGACCCACGAGCGCCGCGGCGAGTACGACGCGGCGGCCGAGGTCGCCCGCGCGGTGCTCAGCGAGCGCCGCATCCCGGTCCGCTGGCTCGATCGCTTCCGCATCCTGCTGACCCGGCTCCGCCCGCACCTGTCCGGCAATCCCACCGTGCCGCATCTTTCGCGCTCAGCGTTGATCGGCGACCAGGTTTCTGTTATCCGTTGACGGCCCGCTGGTCCCCAGAAGCGACGAGGAGTCTCCGCATCCGCGGAACGGAGGACACGTGGTGACATCATCCGGTGACCGGCTCCGCGTCTCGGTCCTGGGCCCCGTGCGGGCCTGGCTCGGCGACCGCGAGATCGACCTCGGCCCGGCCCGCCAGCGCGCCCTGTTCGCCGTCCTCGCCGCCAGCAACGGCCGCCTGGTGAGCCGCGACGAGCTGATCGAGGGCATCTGGGGCGACTCGCCGCCGGCCACCGCGACGGGCAGCGTCTACACGTACATCTCCGGGTTGCGGCGGAGCCTGGCGCCGAAGGACGACCCGCGCTCGGGCCACGAACTGCTCACCTCCGGCCCGTCCGGGTACGCCCTGCGCCTGCTCCCCGGCGACCTCGACAGCGAACGGTTCGCCGCCCTCTGCGCCGAGGCCGCCGAACTGCAGGCCGCGGGCGACCTGCCGGCGACCGCGGAGAGGCTCGACGAGGCGCTGAAGTTGTGGCACGGGGACGCGTACGCCGGCCTCTCCGGCCACCGCCTCGAGCTGGAGCGCACCCACCTGACCGAGCGCCGCCTGGCCGCGGTCGAGCAGCGCGCCCGCCTGGTGATGGAGCTGGGCGACGACGGGCTCGTCGCGGAGCTGGCCGGGCTGGTCCGCGATCACCCGCTGCACGAGCCCCTGCACGAGCTGCTGATGCTCGCCTTGCACCGCACCGGGCGCTCCACCGACGCCCTCGAGGTGTTCCGCAACGCCCGCCGCACCCTGATGACCGAGCTCGGCGTCGAGCCGGGTCCGGCGCTGCGCGAGCTGCACCGCAAGATCCTGGCCGGCTCGGACGAGCCCGCCGCCGCGGTCCGCCCGGTGCCACCGGTCGTGCCGGCGCAGGTCGCCCGGGCGCTGCGCGACGGCTTCGCCGGGACCCGGCTGGTCGGCCGGGACGACGAGCTGGGTCAGCTGCGCGCCCTGATTCAGGCGGTCGCGGCGGGGCGGGGCGCCGCGGTCTGGATCGAGGGCGAGCCGGGGATCGGCAAGTCGGAGCTGCTCACCGCCGCCTTCGCCGAGGCGGACCGGGCCGGCTGCCAGCTCGCCTGGGGCGTCGCCGACGAACTCGACCAGTACGTGCCGCTGCAGGTGGTGACGCGGGCGCTCGGCCTCGAGACCACTTCCGGGGACCCGCGGCTGGCCGCGCTCGCCGCCGAGCTGCACGGCACCGAGGGCGAGGAGGACGGGCCGGCCGCGCTGGCCGACCGCGTGCTCGCGTACGTCCGGGCGGCCTGCGCCGTGGCCCCGCTCGTGCTGGTCGTCGACGATCTGCAGTGGGCGGACCAGTCCAGCGTGCTGTTCTGGGACCGGCTCGTCTCGGCGACCCGCCGGCTGCCGCTGCTGCTGGTCGCCGCGGCCCGGTCCGAGCCGCACGGCCGCGAGCTCTCCCAGCTGCGCCGCGGCGTGCAGGCGCGGCACGGGCACGTGCTCCTGCTCCAGGCGCTGGCGCCGCAGGCGGTCGAGAAACTGATCGCGGAGCTGGTCGGTGCGCCGATCGGGCCGCACCTGGCCGCGGTGGTGCCCCGGTCGGGCGGCAACCCGCTCTGCGCCCGCGAGATGACCACGGCCCTGATCCGCCGCGGCGTGGTCCAGGTGACCGACGGCCGCGCGGACATCGACCCGTCCGTGCCGGTGGAGGCGCCCCGCTCGCTGCTCTCGGTGGTCCGGGCCACGCTGGACTTCCTCACCGAGGACACCCAGGAGGTGCTGCGGATGGCGGCCCTGCTGGGCACCCAGTTCGCGGTCGACGACGTGGTCGCGGTGACCGGCCGCTCACCCTTCGACCTGATAGCCAACCTCGAGGAGGCGCTGGCCGCCAACGTGGTGGTGGACGCGGGCAGCGACCTCGCCTTCCGGCACCCGTTCCTGCGGCAGGCGCTGCACGAGAGCATTCCGGCGAAGGCCCGCGCGGCCCTGCACCGGCACACCGCGGAGGTGCTGGCCCGTGGCGGCAGCCCGGTGACCCGGGTCGCCGAGCAGCTCGCCGCCGAGACCCCGGTGGTGGACGCCTGGGTGGTGGCGTGGCTGACGGAACACCACGCCGAGGTGGTGAAGCGGACCCCGGCGATCGCCGGCGACCTGCTGCGTCAGGTGCTGGCGACGGAGCTGCCGGACCGCTCGCAGCGGGAGGTTCTCCTGGTCGCCCTGGTCAAGCTCGACTTCCGCCGCGAGCGCTATCCGGTGGAGGAGGCACGGGAGGCGCTGGCCCTCGCCACCGATCCCGGCGACCGGGCGGAGATGCGGCAGCTCCTGGCCGCGATGACGTTCCGGCGGGGCGGAACGGACGAGGCCATCGCGATGCTCGGCGACGCGCTGGAGGACCCGGCGGTTCCGGAGCTGTGGCAGACCCGGCACCGGGTGCTGCTGGCCAACTTCCGCCGCGGCAATCTGGCCGACCTCGACCGGGCTGATGCGGCGGCGAGGGAGATGCACGCGGACGCGTTGGCGGCGCGCCGCCCTTACGAGGCGGCCTTCGCCCTGCAGACGACCTGGCTGACCCACTCGATCCGACGCGACCACGAGCGCGCCCTGGAGTACGTGGACCGCGCGCTCGAGACCATGCACGACCACCCGACGTTCGCGGGCATGTACTTCGACCTGCTCGACAATCGTATGTTCACTTTGCAGAACCTGGACCGGCTGGAGGAGGCCGAGCGGACCCTGCGGGAGGCCGCCCTCTTCGCGATCCGGCATCGGCTGCCGGCCAGCCTCCAGGTGGCGTCGGCGGTGCAGTACTACTGGCTCGGCCGCTGGGACGACGCCATGGCCGAGGTCAGCGCGGTCACCGACGATGCGCCCGGCATCACGTTCCTGGGCATGCGGGAGCCGGGCGCGGTCGCCATGCTGCTGCACGGCGTGGCGGCGCTGATCGCCGGGCACCGCGACGAGGCCGATCTGGCCGCGGCCCATCTGGACGCCGCGGACACCCTGCCGGCCTCCGACGCGGAGCGGGAGAGCTGCGACTTCCTGCTCGTGGCGCAGGCCCTCGGCGCCGAGCAGCAGGACCGGCCGGACGACGCCCTGAGCCTGCTCACGCCGCTGCTCACCCCCGACTACGCGCCGATGATGCTGCGGCATCAATGGCTTCCGGACGCCCTGCGGCTGGCGTTGCAGACGGGCCGCGACGACTTCGCGAAACGCGCCATGGAGATCTGCATGGAGGAGGCGGCCAAGGAGGTCCGCCCGGCCCGAGCCTGGGCCGCGTCCGCACGCTGCCGGGCCCTGTTCTCCGGGGATCCGGAGCCGGCGCTGGAAGCGGCGAAGCACTATCGCGAGGTGGGCCGGGTGACCGAGCTCGCCACCGCACTGGAGGACGCCGCCGTCCTGCTGGCCGGTAAGCGCCGCCCGCACGAGGCCGCCGCGGTCGGCGCCGAGGCGATCGAACTCTACACCGTTCTCGGCTCGCGCTGGGATCTGCGCCGGACCCGCCAGCGCCTGGCGGAAGTAGGCGTCGATCCGGTCCGCGACGCGGCGCAGTCCCGGCAGTGAGGGTCCGCCGGCCGGCCCTCCGCTGCCGGCAGTCCGGACCGGACGGCTCGAACGCACAAGCATGCCGACGCGTTTCCGTCCACTTGTGATCGGTAACAAACATCGATTTGCGGCCTGATCGAAGGTGGACGTTCGGCATCTCGCCACCGGGCACCGTCCTGAGCTGCGGTTTTGCGCCCACGAGGTCGTCCGACAACGGACCGTCGCGTTCGTTTCTGATTGGTAATGACCGTGACCTTGACAGGAAAAGTTCGATAGTGCGTGAATGTGTTTCCGGATGGTAAACGGTCGAAGCCACCCTCGTCGATGCCCCGTCCGCCGGTTTCGCAGTCACCACTAAGGAGCACATGCCATGAGCGCCATGTCCGGCCGCTGGAGGCCGGCAGTCATAACCCTGGGCGCAGCCCTGCTGCTCGTCAGCGCCTGCGCCAAGTCGGAGGACAGCGACACCCCCGCCGCGGGTGGGTCCAACCCGTCCGCCGGCGCGCAGGTCGTGCAGTCGGCCGCCCCGGGTGCCAAGTCGTGCACGCTGGAGCAGTTCGGCGGCACGAAGATCGACCTCAAGACCGCGAAGGTCGGCTTCTCCCAGTCGGAGAAGGAGGCCAACCCGTTCCGCATCGCCGAGACCAAGTCCATCAAGGACGAGGCGGCGAAGCTGGGCATCCCGAGCGCCAACCTACAGACCACGAACGCGAACTCGCAGTTCAACAAGCAGATCAGCGACGTCGAGCAGATGATCGACTCGGGCGTGCAGCTGCTGGTCATCGCGCCGCTGAACTCGGACGGCTGGGACTCGGTCTTCGCGAAGGCGTCGGCCAAGAAGATCCCGATCATCACCATCGACCGCAAGATCAACGCGACCTCCTGCAAGGACTACCTGACCTTCATCGGGTCGGACTTCGAGGAGCAGGGCAAGCGCGCGGCCGACAAGATGGCCGCCGCGCTGGGCAACAAGGGCTCGGTGGCGATCCTGCTGGGCGCGCCCGGCAACAACGTCACCACGCTGCGGACCAAGGGCTTCAAGGACCAGATCGCCAAGGTCGCGCCCGAGATCAAGATCACCTTCGAGCAGACCGGGCAGTTCTCCCGCGAGGAGGGCCAGAAGGTCTCCGAGCAGCTGCTCCAGTCCAACTCGGACATCAACGGCATCTACGCCGAGAACGACGAGATGGCGCTCGGTGCGACGGTGGCCCTCAAGACCGCCGGCAAGAAGAAGGGTGACGTCAAGATCGTCTCGATCGACGGCACCAAGGGCGCAGTCCAGGGCATCGTGGACGGCTGGATCTACTCGGTGATCGAGTCCAACCCGCGCTTCGGCCCGCTGGCCTTCGAGACGGCGACCAAGTTCTTCAACGGTGAGCCGATCGCCGAGGACATCATCATCAGCGACCGCGAGTACGACCAGAGCAACGCGAAGACGGACATCAACAGCGCCTACTAGCGCGCGGCAGTTCCCCCACGGCGGTGTCGGACCCACCCGGCACCGCCGTGTGCCGTCTGTGCGCATCGGCGTTCGTCTATTGATAAGGGTTGTTCACAACAGTCAATATGTGTTTCACGCCGATGACCCCCTCCCCGCTCGCGGTCATCGGTCACCCGTCCCCTCCAGCACGCTCCTGGCAAGGAGAACCAACGTGACTGAACATCCATCCCGGTCCTGGCGACGCCTCCTCGCCGTGGCCACCGCCGCGCTGACCGCCTCGGCCGGCGCCCTCATCGCCACCCAGGCACCGGCGGCGGCGTTCGCCCCGAAGACGCCCCCGCTCAGCACGCCGTGGACCAACCAGGTGTCCACGACCAACCCGCTCCCCGAGTACCCGCGTCCCCAGCTGACCCGGCCCGACTGGCAGAGCCTCAACGGCATCTGGCAGTTCGCCCGGGCCACGAACCTCAACACGCCGCCGGTGAACACCAACCTCGGCGAGGAGGTGCTGGTGCCGTACCCCATCGAGAGCGCCCTCTCGGGGATCATGCGGCACGAGGACTTCATGTACTACCGGCGTACCTTCACCGTGCCCGCGGGGTGGTCCGGCCGCAACGTGCAGCTCAACTTCGGCGCGGTGGACTGGCAGTCGAAGGTGTGGGTGAACGGCACCCTGCTCGGCACCCACGAGGGCGGCTACGACAAGTTCTCGTACGACATCACCGGCGCCCTGCGCAGCGGCTCGAACGAGGTGATCGTCGGCGTCTGGGACCCCACCAACAACCAGGACATCCCGGTCGGCAAGCAGCGCACCAGCCGCGGCGGCATCTGGTACACCCCGTCGTCGGGCATCTGGCAGACCGTCTGGCTGGAGCCCACCACGGCGCAGCGCATCACCCGGCTCGACACCACCCCCAACGTCGCCGCCGGCGCGCTGGACCTGGTCGTGCAGGGTACGCAGGCCGGCGCGAGCGTGACCGCGCAGGTGCTCAACGGCACCACCGTGGTGGGCACGGCGACCGGCACCGTGGGCAGCAGCCTGCGGGTCCCCGTACCGAACGCCCGGCTCTGGTCCCCCGACGACCCGTTCCTCTACAACCTCAGGGTGACCATGGCCGGCGGCGACGCCGTCGGCGGCTACTTCGGCATGCGCTCGCTCGGCAAGGCGATGCTCGGCGGCGTCCTGCGCCCGACGCTGAACGGCAAGTTCGTGTTCCAGCTGGGCACCCTCGACCAGGGCTACTGGCCGGACGGCATCTACACGGCGCCGACCGACGCCGCGCTGCGCTTCGATCTGGAGCAGCAGAAGGCGCTGGGCTTCAACATGGTCCGCAAGCACATCAAGGTGGAGAACGACCGCTGGTTCTACTGGGCGGACCGCCTCGGCCTGATGGTCTGGCAGGACATGCCGGCCCTGGCCAGCGGCAGGGACCCGTCCACGGCGGGCCGCCAGCGCTTCGAGAAGGAACTCAAGGAGATGATCGACGAGCACAAGGGCATCACGTCGATCGTCCAGTGGGTGCCGTTCAACGAGGGCTGGGGCGAGTACGACGCCGGCCGCATCGCCGACCTGGTCAAGAGCTGGGACTCGACCCGGCTGGTGAACCACAACTCGGGCTCGAACTGCTGCGACTCCGACCCGGACCCGGGCAACGGCGACGTGATCGACGACCACATGTACGTCGGCCCCGGCATCACCCGCTCCCCCGGCGCCACCCGCATCGCGGTCAACGGCGAGTACGGCGGCCTGGGCCTGCGCGTCGCCGGGCACGAGTGGCCGACCAGCGGCAAGTTCGCGTACGAGTGGCTGCCCGACAACAACTCGCTGACCAGCCGCTACGTGCAGATCACGAGCAAGCTGGTGGATCTGATCAACGGCAACGGCCTCTCCGGTTCGGTCTACACGGAGCCGACGGACGTGGAGGAGGAGCTCAACGGCTTCTACACGTACGACCGGCAGATCCAGAAGATGGACTTCGCCCGGGTACGCGCGGTGAACCAGAGCGTCCTCGGGGCCGCCACGGGCACCACGCTGTCCACGAACAAGCTCGCGTCCCTGCGGGTCACCACCCCCGGCTTCACCAACCGCTACCTGCGGCACCGCGACGGGGCGGCGCGCACCGACGTGATCAGCACGACGAGCGCGACGGGCGACCGGCAGGACGCCACCTTCTACGTCCGCCCCGGCCTCGCCAACGCCGCGTGCTACTCGTTCGAGTCGCGCAACTTCCCCGGCCGCTACCTGCGCCACCGGTCCTACCGGGTCTACAGCGAGGCGAGCACCGGCGGCACCTTCAACGCGGACGCGACGTTCTGCGCGCGTCCCGGCCTCTCCGGCGGCGGCACCTCGCTGGAGGCGTCCAACATGGCGGGCTACTACCTGCGGCACCGCAACGACGAGGTGTGGATGGACCAGAACACCGGCGGCTCGTTCAACGACGACGCCACCTGGGCCGTCTCGCCACCGCTGTGGCGCAGCGGCGCCGACCTGGCCGTCGGCCAGAAGCGGTCGTTCCGGGTCACCACCGCCGGGTTCGACAACCGCTACCTGCGGCACTACGACGGACTCGCGCGTACGGACGTGCTCAGCGCGAGCAGCCCGGCCACCGACCGCGCCGACGCCACCTTCACCGTGCGCACCGGCCTCGCCGACACCAGCTGCTACACGTTCGAGTCTGTCAACTTCCCGGGCCAGTACCTGCGCCACTCGGGCTACCGCCTCCAGAAGGCCACCAACGACAACACGACCACCTTCCAGCAGGACGCCACCTTCTGCGCCCAACCCCCGCTCAACGGCGGAACGAACAACGTATCCCTCGAGTCCTTCAACTACCCCGGCTACCACTGGCGCCACTACGCCGAAGCCGTCTACATAGCCACCAACGGCGGCGGCAACCCCTGGGACAACCCATCCAGCTACGCCCCCGACACCACCTGGACCAACACCACCCCCCTCAGCTAACCACCCACCCCCAAAGGGGCCGGCCGGTCGCAAGACCGCCCGGCCCCGCTGCCATGACCCCAACAGGCTGCCGAACCGTCCCCCCGAGCCGGACCACAACGGCTTGGGGGGCCGGGGATGGCCCACGCAGGGACCAAGCCTGACCGCCCGGAGTGGGCCATCCCCGGCCCCCCAAGCCCCCACCGCAACCACAAAACCACAAAGACGATGTGCGAACTCTTGACGGATTATGTTGAGAAGTGAGTGAATGCGTTCATGGCGCTGCTAGAAGTCGTCGACGTTTCGAAAGTGTTCCCGGGCGTACGCGCCCTGGACGACGTGTCCTTCACCCTTCAGCCGGGCGAGGTGCACGCCCTGGTCGGCGAGAACGGCGCCGGGAAGTCCACTTTGATCAAGGTGCTGACCGGCGTGTACCAGCCGGACGGCGGCCAGCTGCGGTACCGCGACGAGCCGGCCCGCTTCGACTCCCCGATGGACGCCCAGCGCGCCGGGATCTCCACGATCTACCAGGAGGTCAACCTCATCCCGCTGATGAGCGTGGCGCACAACCTCTTCCTCGGCCGCGAGCCGCGCACCGCGTACGGCCTGCTGGACGAGAAGCGGATGTTCCGGGAGGCGCACGAGATCCTGCTGCGCTACGGCGTCACCACCGACGTCCGCCGTCAGCTCGGCACCCTCGCCCTCGGGGCGCAGCAGATGGTCGCGCTGGCCCGGGCCGTCATGATCGACGCGAAGGTCGTCATCATGGACGAGCCCACCTCCTCGCTCGAGCCGCGCGAGGTGGAGACGCTCTTCGGCGTGATCCGTGACCTGCACTCGCAGGGCATCGGGATCATCTACGTCAGCCACCGCCTCGACGAGCTCTACCAGATCTGCGACGCGGTCACGATCCTGCGCGACGGCAAGGTGGTGCACACCGGCAAGCTCGCCGACCTGGAGCGCCTGCGGCTCGTCTCGCTGATGCTCGGCCGCGACATGTCCGCCGTCCGCCACGAGGGCTTCACCGGCTTCGGCGGCGACCACGGCGGTGCCGAGGACGCGGCCCCGGTCCTCAAGGTCACCGACCTGAACAGCCGCCGCAAGCTGCACGACATCAGCTTCGCCGTACGGCCGGGCGAGGTGGTCGGGCTGGGCGGGCTGCTCGGTGCCGGGCGCAGCGAGACGATCAAGGCGATCGGCGGCGCGTACCCGGTGGACGGCGGCGAGATCGCGGTCGACGGCAAGGCGCTCAACCGGCCCACCACCGTGCAGGCGGTCAAGGCCGGGATCGCGGTCCAGCCCGAGGACCGCAAGGCCGAGGGCATCGTCGCCGGCCTGTCCGTACGCGAGAACATCGCCCTCGCCATCCTCCCCCGCATGTCCAAGCTCGGCCTGGTCTCGGACCGCAAGATCGACGAGGTGGTCCGGACGTACATGACCCGGCTGCGGATCAAGGCGTCCAGCCCGGACCAGCGCGTCGGCGACCTGTCCGGCGGCAACCAGCAGAAGGTCCTGCTCGCCCGCCTGCTGGCCACCCAGCCCAAGGTCCTGCTGCTCGACGAGCCGACCCGCGGCATCGACGTCGGCGCCAAGGCGGAGGTGCAGGGGCTCATCGACGAGCTGGCCGCCGAGGGGCTCGGCGTCGTGCTGGTCTCCTCGGACGCCGAGGAACTGGTCGAGGGCTCCGACCGGGTCGTGGTGCTGCGCGACGGCGCGGTCGTCGGCGAACTGCGTGGCGACGCCGTGACCACCGAGGCGCTCCTGGAAACGATCGCCGCCGCGGCGGTCGAAGCGAAAGAGGTTGGCAATGACGACTGAGGCTGCGACCGCCACGCGGCCCGCCATCGACCTGGCCCGGGTCCGCGCCTGGCTGCCGAAGTACGGCGTCTACGTCGCGATCGGCGTGCTGGTCCTCTACAACGTGCTGTTCACGCCGAACTTCCTGACCTGGAGCAACCTGCGCATCCAGCTCATCCAGGTGGCGCCGATCGTGATCGTCGCGCTCGGCATGGCGCTGGTGATCGGCACCGAGGGCATCGACCTCTCGGTCGGCTCGGTGATGGCCCTCGCGGCGGCCCTGATCCCCCTCTACCTCGGGTACGGCGTCGTCGCGGCCATCCTCGTCTCGCTGGTCGCCGGCGTGGTGGTGGGCCTGGTCAACGGCACGCTGGTGGCCCGGGTCGGGTTGCAACCCATCGTGGCCACGCTCGCGCTCTTCGTCGGTGGCCGCGGCCTCGCCCTGGTCATCTCCGACGGCCAGCTCAAGGACGTCCGCAACGACGACCTCATCTACCTGGGTTCCGGCGACTTCCTCGGCATCCCGATGCTGGTCTGGATCGCGGCGCTGCTGGTGCTGGTCGTCGCCTTCGTGGTGCGGCGCACCGTCTTCGGGCGGCGGCTCCTCGCGATCGGCGGCAACCGGCCGGCGACCGAGCTGGCCGGCGTGCCGGTGAAGCGGGTCCTGATCACGGTCTACGTGCTCTGCTCGGTGCTGGCCTCCATCGCCGGCCTGCTGGCCGTCGCCCGCATCCAGTCCAGCGACGCCTCCGCGGTCGGCCTGCTCATCGAGCTCTCCGCCATCACCGCCGTGGTGGTCGGCGGCACCCCGCTGACCGGCGGCAAGGTGCGGGTGCTCGGCACGGTCGCCGGCGCCCTGCTCATGCAGCTGGTCGTCGCCACCATGATCAAGCACAACCTCCAGCCCTCCACGACCGAGATGGTGCAGGCCGTCATCATCCTCATCGCCGTCTACGTCGCCCGAGAGAGGAAGTCCCGGTGAGCACTGGAATCGTGTCGGACCCCGAGGTCCCCGCGGCCGTCGTCGCCGCGGACGAGCGCCGGGCGGAACGCACCGACCGCATGGTCGGCCTGGTGCAACGCCAGGGCGCGCTGGCCGTGCTGATCGTCGTGGTGCTGGTCGCCACGGCGTCGTTCCCGAACTTCCGCAGCTTCGACAACGCCGGCACCATCCTGATCGCGGCGGCGCCGCCCGCGCTGATCGCGCTGGGCATGACCTTCGTCATCATCACCGGCGGCATCGACCTCTCCGTGGGCTCGCTCTACGTGCTCGGCGGCGTGGTCTCGGCGTACGCGTCGCAGTGGGGGCTGATCCCGGCGTTCCTCGTGCCGCTGGCGGTCTGCGGGGTCATCGGCGTGCTCAACGGGTTGCTCATCGCGTACACCCGGATGGCGCCGTTCATCGTCACGCTCGCCGCGCTGCTCGGCGCGCGCGGGCTCATGCGGGCGCTGAGCGACGAGGGCTCCACCACGTACCTGGTCCGCAGCGACACCTTCCGCAGCTTCGGCACCGGCTCGTTCCTGGGCATCGGCTATCCGGTGTGGCTGGTGGCGGCGGTCTTCGTGCTGGGCATGGTGCTGCTGTCGCGCACCCGCTTCGGTCACGCGGTCTACGCGGTCGGCGGCAGCGAGGACGCCGCGAGTCTGATGGGCATCGCGGTACGCCGTACCAAAGTCTGGGTCTATGTGATGTCCGGCCTGCTCGCGGGCCTGGCCGGGGCGATCAACGCGGCCAAGCTCGGCTCCGGCGTCACGGTGCTCGGCACGGGCATGGAGCTCGACGCGATCGCCGCGGTGGTGATCGGCGGCACGCTGCTGACCGGCGGCGCGGGCACCATCGCCGGCACGATCGCGGGCGTGCTGCTGCTCGGCGTGATCCAGAACATGATCAACCAGGTCGGCAACGTGCCGAGCAGCTATCAGCAGGTCATCAGCGGCGCCTTCCTCGCCGTGGTGGTCGTCGCGCAGACCTACCTGGTCAGGTTGCGCCGCGTCACCTGAGAAGATGGAGCCATGACCGAGGCTACTTTCGTGTACGACGGGGACTGCTCCTTCTGCACCACGTGTGCGCAGTTCATCGAGCGCCGCATCCCGTCCCGCGCGACGGTGGTCCCCTGGCAGTTCGCCGACCTCGACGCGCTCGGGCTCACCCTCGAGCAGGTCGAGGAGGCGGTGCAGTGGGTCGGCCCGGACGGCACGGTCGCCTCCGGGCCGGACGCCATCGCCCTGCTGCTGCGCGACGCCGGCCGCCTCTGGGAGGTCCCGGGCCGCGCCCTGCAGCTCAAGCCCGTCGGCCTGCTGGCCTGGCCGGCCTACCGGTGGGTCTCCGGCCATCGCCACCTGCTCCCCGGCGGCACGGCCGCGTGCTCCCTCCCGCAGGCCCAGCGCGAGCGCCTCTACGGTCCCGACCCGGTCTGAGCGGCCGGGTCGGAGGCGCCGCAGAGGCCGGGCTCCGGCCGCCGCTCAGTCCAGGCGCGCCGTGCCCAGCACGTGGCCCTGCTTGTCGGCCACCGCCACCGTGCTGACGTCGCGCAGCTGGATCGAGCTGGCGCCGGTCACCTTGGCATTGCCGCTGGGGGTCGGGCCCCAGATCGCCGCCTGCTCCATCGCGCCGTTCGTCTCCCGCACCTGGCAGACGAACGGCCCGCTGCCGGTGAGCCGGGACACGTTCAGGTCGATCGACACGCCCCAGGTCTTGCCGGTGAGCACGGCCTGACCGGTGAGGCCGCTGCCGTCCGCGGGCTCGAAGACGGCCGTGACCAGCGGCGGCCGGCTCGGCACCGCCTGCGGGGGCGGCGCGACGGGGTCGTCGTCGCGGGCCGGCACCAGTCCGGCCGAGGCCGCCGCCACGATCACCACGGCCGCCGCGGCCAGCCACCTTGACGTGCGGCGGCGATCCCTCGCCCGCTCGGCACGCATCCGCCCGAGCAGGCTCTCGACCCGCGCGGCGCTGGGCCGGGTGCCGGGTGCGACGGCGGCGACGGGGGCGTTCTTCAAGGACCGGAGCATCTCGGGTACGGGCCCGAGCCGCTCCAACTCCGCACGGCAGTCGTCGCAGTGCAGCAGGTGGGCGTCGAGCCGGTCGGTGTCGGCGTCGTCGAGGCCGCCGAGCAGGTAGCCGCCCAACAGTTTGCGCAGGTCGTCGTGGCCGGGGTTCATCGCAGCACCCCCATCTCCTCGAACACCTGCCGCAGCGCGCGTACGGCGTAGAACGCCCGGGACTTGACCGTGCCCTCGGGCACCGACAGGCTGCGGGCGGCGTCGGCGACGGTCCGCCCCTCGTAGTACATCGCCTGCACCACCGCGCGATGGTCGGCCGACAGCCGTTCCAGCGCCTCGGCCACCAGCCACCCCTCCACCATCTGGTCGACGGTGTCGGCGGACGGCATCGCCTCGACCGCCGCGTCGTCGGCGACCAGGTGCGGCCGCCGCTGCTCGGCCCGCCAGGCGTTGGTGACCACGTTGCGCGCGATGGTGAGCAGGTACGACCGCGTACGCCCGGGGTCCGGCTCGAGATGGCCGATGTGCCGCCAGGCCCGCAGCAGCGTCTCCTGGACCAGGTCCTCGGCCTTGTGCCGGTCGTGCACGTACCGCGAGATGAAGCTGAGCAGCACCGCGTAGTGCTCGGTGTAGAGGGCGGTCATCAGCTCCTCGTCGGGACTGACCCGTCGTCTCATCGCGCCTCCCGTCGGTGCTCCTCCTGGTTGTACCCCGCCGGGCCGCGCACGGTTCGATCACGGGCCACGAAAAAGGCCCGGCCCCGCGTACGGGATCGGGCCCCTTCGAGGAGGACCGCGGGATCAGCAGGCGCCGGCGCCGCCGTACCGGAAGGTCCGGTCGCTGAGCGCGACGGCGCTGTAATGATCGCTGGTCGAGCGCACCGAGGCGACCGGCTCGGGGCCGTTCGTCATGGAGATCGAGCCGATCCGGCCGGCGTTGCCCTCGGTCGCCGCGATGCCGTTGCCCATGTCGGTGCAGGGTGCGGCGCTCGACGCGGCCACCTCGCCGAACCACTGGGTCAGGCCGCCCCGGGTGTAGGTGCCGTTCCAGAGCGTGTCGGGGAAGTAGCCGATCCACTCCGAGTCGTACGCGATCCACCACACGTTGCCGGAGTGTTGGATGCCGAACCGCTTCTGCCCGCCGGTCGGCAGGGTGTCGCCGGGCTTGACCGTAGCGCTGTAGACCTGGAAGCCGCAGGCGTTGTAGCAACTCGGCTGGCGGTCTTTCCAGTAGAAGACGAACAGGTGCGGGTCGTCGTCGCCGTTCACCGTCCGGTCCACCGTCCAGCCGACCTCGACGATCTGCCGGCCGTCGGCGGACTGCACCGCGATCTCGGTCAGCGTGTGGAAGTCGCCCTGGGCCAGGTGTGGCTTGGCGATCGTGAGGTTCGCCCAGGTGCCGTCGGTCTCGCCGGTCTGGGTGCCGACCGCGTAGTGGAAGAACACCTCGCCGGGCACGGCGGCCTTACCCCTGGTCGGCGGCGCCGGCGGCACGATCGACGTGCGCGCCTTGCGCAGGATGCCGGCCCGGGAGTTGCGGCCCTTCGGCGCGTACTCCGGCACGGGCTCGAGGGAGCCGCTGGTGTCGGCGGCCGCGACGTCGGCGCCGGCGGCCGCGATCGCGGCGCTGCTGGCACCGGCGCGGGCCCGCTTCAGCTTCGTCGGCCGTTCGCCCCACGGCAGCAGCTTCGGCGGTGTGGGCGCCGGATCACCGGCGGCGTCGGTCTTCAATGTCTCGGGTGCCGTGGCGGCAGCCGGGTCGGCGGGCCGGGCGGCGGCGGGCGCCGGGGGAACCGGCGTCTCGTCCGCTTCGGCGTTCAGGGTCCACACGATCCCCATGGCGCCGACCACGGCGGTGGCCAGGCCGGCGGCGAGCAAACCGCGGCGGGAGTTCGACACGTGTCCGTCCTCGTTGATCGGGGAGTTCGGAGGCGGGGGGCGAGGGGCGACCTCCGGGCGCCGGCTCTCGCAGGCGCCGCCGACCATATAACGGTCCGGATACCGTTGACTGCGCTCGGAAAGCCATTCCGCCTGAACGGCTGAGTACGCGGTCCGATCCGGCTAATCATCGATCCCAGATATCGACGCTGCGTGTTTGCGCGATCGCTGTACGGCTATTTTTCAGAAAGAACCAAACGGCAGTGAGGTTCTTTCGGGTAAGCCCCTGACCACTGGGTTAGCCCATCAGCGTCGATTGGAGATCGTTGACCGGAAAGACCGGAACGTGAATCCTCCTTAACGTTCCTAAAGTTCGATCAAGTGCATCGACAATCGTCTCAGAAAATGGCTCCTTTACGTCCGGCCACCACATGATCACGGTTCCCACATCCTGGTAGATCCCGCGCGTCGCGCGCGGCCGGGCGACCGCGCGCGGTAAACCTATGAGACCAATAGGTTTTATAGACAACCCGGGAGCCGCCGTGACCGCCGTCGACATCCGCCTCGACCACCTCGCCATCGCCCAGCGGTACGCCGGCAGCCCCGAGACCTGGCCGGTCGCCCCGCGCTTCCACGCGGCGGAGCGCTGGTACCACCGGCTGGCCGAGGAGCCGGATCACGAGGTGTGGCTGCTGACCTGGCTGCCGGGACAGGGCACCGACCTGCACGACCACGGCGGCTCGGCCGGCGCCTTCCACGTCTTCTCGGGCACCCTGGTCGAGGACACCGTCGCGGTCCCGCCCGGCCGCTCCCCGCGGATCACCGCCCGGGAGCTCGGCGAGGGCGCCGGCCGTCGCTTCGGCACCCGGCACATCCATCGGATCACCAACCGCTCGAACCGGCCGGCGATCAGCATCCACGCGTACGGCCCGGCGCTGACCACGATGACCCGCTACCGCCTCGGCGCGGGCGGCCTCGAGGTGGTCACCGTCGAGCGGGCCGGGGCCCAGTGGTGACCGCGGTGACGGCTCCGGCCGGTTCCCGCGGCATCGACGAGCTGCTCGCCCGGGCCCGGGCCCGGCTGACCCGCCTCGGCCCGCACGAGACCCACCGGGCGGTGGAGCGGGGGGCCGTGCTGATCGACATCCGCCCGGCCGCCCAGCGCGCCGAGCACGGCGAGATCCCGGGCGCGATCGTCATCGAGCGCAACGTCCTCGAATGGCGGCTCGACCCCCGCAGCGACGCCCGGCTCCCCTTCACCCGCTACGACCTCGACGTGATCGTCACCTGCCAGGAGGGCTACACGAGCAGCCTGGCCGCGGCGGCCCTGCAGGACCTCGGCCTGCTCCGGGCCACCGACCTCGACGGCGGGTTCAGGGCGTGGCAGGCGGCGGGTCTCCCCACCGCCTGACCACCCGGCGCTCAGACCCTCACGCTGGTGTACTGCTTGCCGCTCTCGGTGACCACGCGTACGGAGGCCACCTGATCCGGCGGCACGAGCGCGCTGCCGTCGAGGGTGGTGCCGTCCGCCGCGCCGGCCTCCGACACGACCCAGCTCCCGGCGAGCACCGACGTGCCGCCACGGTCCACGACCTCGAGCCGGCACCGCTCGCCGCGCGGGATCCCGGACACCGTCGCCTTGATCCGCACCCAGCCGGGCGCGGGCGCGACGGCGACCGTGATCCGCGCGCCGGTGTCCGGGTCGACCCCGGTCGCCGTACGCGTCCCCGGCACCGTGGTCGGCGCGCTCCGGGTGATCGGCGGCTGGGCCACCGTGCCCGGCCCGGCCGTCGACTGGCCGACCACGACGCCGGACGCGACGGCCACTCCCAGGATCACCGCCGCGGCGGCTCCCACCAGCGCCGTACGCCGATGACGCCTCCCGGCCGACTCGTTGCGGATCTGCCGCAGCGTGCGCTGCAGCAGCAGGTCGGCGTCGTCCGGAGGCCCGTCCAGCAGCATCTCCTCGGGCACCGCTTCGAGCGCCATCGTCCACTCCCGCAGGGATTCCACCTCGGCGCGGCAGTCGTCGCAGCCGGCGAGGTGCTCCTCGATCTCGCGGATCTGCTCCGCGTCCAAAGACTTCGTGAGGTAGCCGGCGAGGTCCACGTGATCAGTCATCATGATGCAGACCGTTCCGTTCCGGCGGGCCGCAGCGACCTGAGTTCGCGCAGGGCCCGGAGTGCGTAGAAGGATCGGGACTTCACGGTCCCGGGTGGGATGCCCAGCGTCTTGGCCGCCTCCGTCACCGTGCTTCCCTGGAGGTAGAGCTGCTCGAGGACGGCACGGTGCTCGGCGGAGAGCCGGCTCAGCGCGTCCACCACCACCATCGAGTTGACCACCCGTTCGGCGTGGTCGTCGTCGGACGCCACGTCCATCGGGCTCTCCCGCACCTCGGGGGCGCGGGCGTTGCGGGCCCGGATCTGATCCGTGACGATGTTGCGGATCACGGTCAGCAGCCAGCCGCGTACGGATCCCTTGCCGTTGACCAGGCTGTCCGGATGCCGCCAGGCGCGCACCAGGGCCTCCTGGACCACGTCCTCGGCGGCCACCCGGTCGCGGGTCAGCTGGGTCGCGTACGCGAGCATCGCCCGTCCATGTTCCTGGAACAGCGACCTGACCAGTGCTTCATCGGCCACCTCCCGGCGACGTTGGAGCCTCAACCCCGGCATCTCTTCCCCCCGGTCACGGCGGTCCATATGCCGAGGCTGGCCGGACGGAGCGCTTGCCCGGCCACCCTCGACCCCCGTTGCGTCGGTCTGACTTTCCTCACACGCACCCCTCCCGGACTCGGTTCAAAGGAATTTCGCTGAACCGGACCGCGGGCCGGTTCGTGTGCGCAACAACGGAACTTCAGGGGGAATCATGAAGCGCACCAGCATCGTGTCCGTGGTCATCGCCGGCGTGCTCGGGCTGAGCGCCTGCGCCCGGCCCGCCGAACCCATCGGCCTCGAGTTCGCGGGGGCCACCGTCGAGCCGACCGCCCCGCCGACCGCCGACGTGCCCCCGGAGCCCGCCGACGGCCCGGACGCGGAACTGGCCGGCGCGGAGACACCCGACCCGCCGGCCACTCCCGTGCCGGAGCCGACGGTCGCCAAGACCCAGAAGTGGGTGAAGATCTACAGCGGCCCGTCCAGGAAGGACGTCACCCCGCCGAAGGGCATCCGTACGGGCAGCCGCACGGTCGAGCTCAACGCCACCGAGAACCAGCAGATCGGCACCTACGTGACCGACGGCGCCGGCCGGACGCTCTACCGCTTCGACAACGACAGCAACAAGCCGCCGAAGGCCACCTGCAACGGTGACTGTGCCAAGGCGTGGCCGCCGCTGCTGATCAAGTCGCCCGGCAAGATCTTCCCCAAGGGCCTCGACCCGAAGATCCTCGGGTACGTCGAGCGCGCCGACGGCCACTGCCAGGTCACGATCAACGGCTGGCCGGTGTACTACTTCGCGAAGGACGAGAAGCCCGGCGACTTCCTGGGGCAGGGCGTGAACGGCACCTGGTTCGCGGTGAACCCGGAGGGCGGCAGGACCAGGCCGCTGCCGGACGCCATCCAGCCCGCCCCGGAGAGCCCCGGCAACTGACCCGGCGAAGGCGGCGGCGAACGTCGAGATCGGACAGCCGCCGGCGTCGCCGGGGCCCGGGTGGACCTCCCTCATGGACTCACGATACGCACGGGTCCGGTAGCGCACGGTGTTGCAAACCGGACGGGGATTTACACATGCACCGAACGGCAGATACTGGGGTCATGGCGGACTGGATCTCACGCGACCGTCGGCTGCCGGTGCCGGTGACCGCGTACGGTCCGCTGCACCTTTTCGCCCGTCGCGTCCACCTTCTCGCCAACACCGGGCGGGCCCACGAGGCGCTCGCCGCGGCGGACGCGTACCTGGCCGTCGCGCAGGCGGTCGACGACGGCCGGACGGCCCGCCTGCTGGTCCAGTCCAAGATGTACGCCCTGCTCGCCCTCGGCCGCGTCGCCGAGGCGCACACCATCGGGTCGGACCTGCTGATCGCCCAGCGGCGGGCCGGTTCCGTGCTGGGCGAGGCGAAGACGCTCTGCGATCTCGCCCAGATCCACACCCTCCGCGGGCACTACGTCGACTCGATGCGCAACCTGGCCCGCGCGCGGGTCCTTCTCGACGCCGGCCCGGCGGAGAACGAGCGGCACCGCTCGGCGCTCTGCTCGTTCGCCGAGGCCGCCACCGCCGCCGAGCTGTACGAGACGGCCGCCGAGGCGTACGAGCACCTGCGGCACCGCTCGACCTCGTTCGACCTGGTGCACGCCGTGACGCTGCTGTACTGGGGACTGCGCCTCGCCCACGTCAGCCGCACCGAGGAGGCCCGCAGCCGGCTGCGCCGCAGCACCGAGATCACCCGCGAGCGGCTCGAGGACCAGCCCGACCCCACGGTGACCGCCGTGCACGCCCTGGCCCTGGCGAAGCTCGGCGAGACCACGGTCGCCGAGAAGCTCGCCCGGTCGGTGCTGCTGGAGCTGCGGAACTCGGGGACGCATCAGTACGCCCGCATGGCGCACCTCGCGCTCGGCATCAGCCTGCGGGACCACGGCCTCCTCACCGAGTCACGCCGCGAGCTGATCGCCGCCCGGGAGCTCACCGAGCCCGGCGCCCGGCCGGACGAGCTGCCGATCATCCGCTTCGAGCTGGCGCTGACCGCGCTGGAGCTCGACGGCGGCATCCCCAGCCGCGACCTGTTCGAGGCGGTGGAGGGGCAGGTACGCGAGCTGTGGCAGCTGCGGCTCCAGCGGCTGGCGATGCTCCGGCAGGCCCGGCAGCGCGAGGAGACCGAGGCCGCCCGGGCCCGCGCCGAGCGGGAGATCCTCCGCGACCCGCTGACCGGCCTGGGCAACCGGCGCCGGTTCGACATCCTGATCGAGGGCGTCTCGCCGGCGGCCGGCGGGCCGCTGACGATGCTGCTGATCGACGTGGACCACTTCAAGGCCGTCAACGACGCGTATTCGCACAGCGCCGGCGACGAGGCCCTGCGCGAGGTCGCGACGATCCTGCGGGCGCACTGCCGAGCCGAGGACGAGGCGATCCGCTACGCCGGCGACGAGTTCGTCGTGTTCCTGCGCGGCGACGCGACGGCCGGCGGGGAGGTCGGCGAGCGGATCCGTACGGCGGTCGCCGCCGCGGAGATCATCGCCGGGGTCCGGATGACGGTCAGCGTCGGGGTGGCGTCCTGGAAGCCCGGCATGACCGGCGACCAGCTGTTCCGGGCGGCCGACGAGCGGCTCTACGCGGCCAAGTGGAGCGGCCGGAACACCACCGCGGTGTGACCTAGCGCGGATAGACGACGCCTGAGCGCCCGCTGTACGGGTGCCGCTGCCCGTCCCGCTCGTAGCCGGTGCCGGGGGCGTCCAGCCAGACGACGTACGGCACGCCGGAGGCCAGCCCGCCGATGGTGGCGGTGACCGTGCAGCCGGTCCCCGCCGAGACGTTCTGCCAGGTGTACGGGTCCTGGGTCCCGGCCTTCAGCGTCTGCTTGACCGCGGTGATGCGGTAGGTGGAGCCGTACTGCCGGGGCCACGTGACGGTCAGCTTGCCGGCGCCCGGGGTGACCTCCAGTGGGATGAGGACCGGCTCGACGGTCCACTCCCTGGCGCAGGTCGGGTCGACGGGGAGGAACGACACCGGCGGCAGCGCGGGCGAGCGGGAGCCGCCGTACGTGACGGACGGGCTGGGCGTGGCGCTGCCACCCTCGACCACGATCCAGTTGCTGCCGGGCGCGGGCGTCGCGCTCGCCGAGCCGCCGGGCCTGCCGCCCGCCCCGCAGCCGCCGGCCGCCAGCGCCAGGGCCAGCAGCGGGAGCTGGAGCTTGAGGTACCGCATGCCTGTCGGTTCGGCCGGTCGCGCCGCGGCGTTAGCGCTCAGGCCCGGAAGAGCTGGTGACCGGCCATCTCCAGGCCGTCGCCGGCCGGCATGATCCGGGTACGCAGGCCCGACTCGTCCCGCAGCACGATCCCGTCGGCGTCCCGGTGGTACGTGCCCCGCGCACCACGCCGGCGCCCCGCCACGGTGCCCTCGTACGACCAGTCCTCGGCCAGGTAGAGGCGCACGCCGCCGTCCGCCGTACGCCAGAAGCCGGCGAAGCCCTCGGGCGGGCCGTCGGGCCGCGGCGGCAGGCCCGCCGAGAAGTCCTCCGCGCCGCCGAAGGCGAGGGTCAGCAGGGACGCGGTGCTGAAGATCGTCGCGTCGACTCGGTCGGTTCGCATGCTGCTCCGGGGGCGCGCGGGGGCGGGGACCCTACCTTTCGGCCGTCTTGAGCCCGTCTTGAGTCTTCGCGTACCCATTGACGGTTAACAATCTCTGCACTTTATTAATTGTTAACCCGCGGGTCCCCGCCGCACGAGAGGTGACATCCCCATGCAGCACAAGAAGTGGATCGCGGTGGCGGCCATCGCCGCCACCGCCGCCCTGCAACTCCCCACTGCCGGCCCGGCCCTGGCCGCCACGGTCTGCAACCGCTACTGCGACGGCCGCGACCCCGCGCTCTCCCCCGGCGACCGGGTCCCGGTCAGCACCACCCTGTACGGCCGCACCTTCAAAATCCACGTGAACGACACCGACGCGATGATCTGGGCGACCGTGGAGAACGGCCGGCCGGGCGACCAGGTGTGGCTGGACCGCTCGTTCGACGGAGGGCGCAGCTGGAGCGGGGACAGCCGGCTCGGCGACACCACCGTCCCGGCCGGGTCCACCGGGTGGCGTACGGCGATGTTCAACGTCGACGACTGGAACAACCGGGGCGTCGGCGTGCTCCGGGCCTGCGGCAAGGCCGGTGACCGCCCGGAGCTGGTGTGCAGCCAGTGGGCGCGCAGCAACTGGAACGCCTGGGACCGGCGTACGGCCGCGGCCACCGCGCTGATGATGCGCTACGACCGGAACACCGGCCTGTTCGACACGAACGGGTGGTGGACGTCGGCCAACGCGCTCACCGCGCTCATCGAGACCAGCCGGGTCAGCGGCATGCGCAGCTACGACTACGCGATCGCCACCACGTACGACAAGCAGGTCAACGCGGCGCAGGGGCAGTTCCGCAACGAGTACCTCGACGACAGCGGGTGGTGGGGGCTGGCGTGGGTGGCGGCGTACGACCGCACCGGCGACAGGCGCTATCTGAACACCGCCCGGGCGGACGCGGACCACATGCACGCGTACTGGGACACCCGGTGCGGCGGAGGCGTCTACTGGAAGACCGACCGTACGGTGAAGAACGCGATCCCCAACAGCCTCTACATCCAGCTCAACGCGGCGCTGTCGCAGCGCCTCGGCGGCGACACGGTGTACCGCGGCCGGGCGCAGGCGGGCTGGTCCTGGTTCCAGGCCAGCGGAATGATCAACAGCTCGAACCTGGTCAACGACGGGATCAACCTCAGCACGTGCCGCAACAACGGCGACGTCACCTGGACCTACAACCAGGGCGTGCTGATCAACGCGCTGGTCCAGCTCAACCGGCTGACCGGGGACGCCAACGCGCTGACCGTGGCGCGGCGGGTCGCGGACGCGGCGACGACCAGCACGTACCTGAACTCCGGCGGGATCCTGCGGGAGCCCAACGAGCCCGACCAGTGCAGCGGCGACGGGGTGTCGTTCAAGGGCCCGTTCGTCCGCGGGCTCGGGGTGCTCAACGCCGCCGCCGGTCGCCCCTACGACGCTTACCTGCGGCGGCAGGCGGATTCCGCGTACGCGAAGAACCGGACCCCGTTCGACGCGTACGGGAGCCACTGGGCCGGCCCGTACGTCAGCACCAACCACAGCTGCCAGCACAGCGTGCTGGACCTGCTGAACGTCGTCCCCTAAGCCTTCGCACCCAGCGCGCGCAGCACGGCGGCGGCGAGTTTCTCCAGGTAGTCGTCGTCGATCGGGGTGCGCGCGACGGCCAGCCGCCAGTAGAGCGGGCCGAGCATGAGGTCGACCGCGATGTCGGGGTCGGTCCCCGCGGGCAGTTCGCCCCGCTCGACGGCCTGGCCGACGATCTTCTCGCCCACCGCGAGCTGGTGGGTGCGCAGCGCGCGCTGCAGCGTCTCCGCGATCTTGGGATTGCGGGCCGCCTCGGCCATCAGGTCCGGAATGATCTGCGAGGCGATCCGGTGCTGCAGCGCCTTGCTGACGATGAACGTCACCAGCTGCAGATCGGTCGCGAAGCTACCGGTGTCGGGCATCGGCACGCTACGCTCCGCCACACCGGAGACGATCTCGAGGACCATCTCCAGCTTGTTGCTCCACCGGCGGTAGACAGCGGTCTTGCCGACACCGGCACGGCGCGCCACCGCCTCGATCGAGAGCCGGCCGTAACCGACCTCGGCCAGCTCGTGCATCACCGCGTTCCGGATGGCCTTGGTGATGTCACCGCGAAGCACCGCCGCTCCGGCAGGTGCACGTTTTGCTGTCGCCACGGGGCCACTATACGCGAGGACGCAACGGTTGCGTTTCGACGTTCGGTCGATTAAATTCGGCCCAACGTCGATACGACGCCGTTTCATCGCGGCAGACTGTTTAGTGTGTTCCCGCGCAAGTCACCCAGGTCCAAGACCCCTGACGGACCGACCAGATCGGAGCGCCACCCCATGTCCCAGACGGCGGTCGCCGATTCCGACACCGGCATCCCTCTGAGAGAACTGGCCCGCCGGCACGGCCTCAGCGCGGCCGGCAAGCTGCCGAGCCTGCCCGAGTATTCGCGCCAGCTGTGGTCGTACCGGCACTTCATCGCCTCGTACGCGAACGCCAAGGTCACGTCGTCGCTGGGCAAGACCCGGCTCGGCATGATCTGGCAGGTACTGACCCCGCTGATCAACGCGACCGTGTACTACGTGATCTTCGGGCTGGTCCTCAGCACCGCACGCGGTGTCGACAACTTCGTCGCGTACCTGTGTACCGGCGTCTTCATCTTCCAGTTCACCCAGTCGGTGGTGCAGGCCGGAATCCAGGCCATCAGCGGCAACCTCGGGCTGATCCGGGCCCTGCACTTCCCCCGGGCCAGCCTCCCCCTCGCCATCACCATGGTCGAGGTCCGCAACATGATCGCGTCCCTCGGCGTGCTCATGGTGATCGTGCTGGCCTTCGGCGAGCCGATCACCGTCGAGTGGCTGCTCGTGGTGCCGATCTTCCTGCTCCAGTCGATCTTCAACGCCGGCCTCGCCATGGCGGCGGCCCGGCTCGGTTCCAAGGTCGCCGACTTCAAGCAGCTGGTGCCGTTCATCATGCGGATCTGGCTGTACGGCTCAGCCGTCCTCTACCCGGTGAGCAAGTTCGCCGAGAAGCTCGACGGCTGGCAGCTCGCGGTGGTCGAGGCCAACCCCCTGCTCGTCTTCATCGACCTCATGCGGCACGCCCTGATGGAGGACGTGCACCTGGCCGCGTCGCCGCTGGTGCTGTGGCTCGAGGCGATCGGCTGGACCCTGGTGGCCGGCCTCGGCGGATACGTCTACTTCTGGCGCGGAGAGAAGGGCTACGGCCGTGGCTGACCAGCGCGAACCCACCGTGATCGTGGACGACGCGCACGTCGTCTACCGGGTGCACCAGGCCGGCAGCGCCGGTACGGGCAGCCCGCTCGCCAGCTTCAAGCGGATCGTCACCGGCGCCAAACCCGCCACGCTGCGGGAGGTGCACGCGATCAAGGGCGTGAGCTTCGTCGCGTACAAGGGCGAAGCGATCGGTCTGATCGGCACCAACGGCTCGGGCAAGTCGACGCTGCTCCGGGCCATCGCCGGGCTGCTCCCGGTCGAGAAGGGCGCCATCTACGCGGCCGGCCAGCCGTCGCTGCTCGGCGTCAACGCGGCGCTGATGAACGACCTGCCCGGCGAGCGCAACGTGGTCCTCGGCTGCCTGGCCATGGGCATGTCCCCGGCCCAGGTGAAGTCGCAGGTCAAGGAGATCATCGACTTCTCCGGGATCAACGAGCGCGGCGACTTCAGCTCGCTGCCGATGCGGACGTACTCGTCCGGCATGGCCGCCCGGCTGCGCTTCTCGATCGCCGCGGCGAAGAAGCACGACGTGCTGCTGATCGACGAGGCGCTGGCCACCGGCGACGCCAAGTTCCGCAAGCGCAGCGAGCAGCGGGTCCGCGACCTGCGCGCCGAGGCCGGCACGGTGTTCCTGGTCAGCCACAGCGAGCAGTCGATCCGGGACACCTGCGAGCGCTGCATCTGGCTCGAGTCCGGGCTGATCCGCGGCGACGGGCCCACCGAGGAAGTGCTCAAGGAGTACGAGGCGTACGTGAAGAAGTGACGAAAGGGGCGGCCTTCCGGCCGCCCCTTTCGCTGTGCCCCATCACCGCATGGACAGATGCACGTGGTTCGTGTGATCGCTGGACGGGTCGCCCTGGCCTCGGGAGTACGCCTTCCACCCGCTGCTCGGCAGCCAGATCCGCCGGAACCAGATGACGTAGAGCACGCCGAGCCGGCTCGCGTTGTTGATGAAGTAGTTCGCCAGCCGGTTGCCGTAGTCCCGGCTGCTGCCCGTGGCGACGCCGCCGAAGCCGTTCCGGTCCGCGGCGAAGTCGCAGGCCCGGCCCTTCGGATGCTCACCGCTGTTCTGGTGCCGGAAGCACGCGACATACCGGGTGAAGCCGTCCTTCTGGGCCTCCTTCATGGCGTGCAGCGTGCGCGGCGTGATGCAGCCGCTCGTCGTCGGGTCGTTGACGCTGCACGACTCGTCGGGCAGGGAGCCGTCCGAGTTGCGCCGCGCGGCGGCCGCCCGGCTGCTGTTCCCGCCCGAACCACTGCCGCTGCTCGCGCTTGAGCTGTCCGTCTCATCATCGGCGGCCGCCGCGGCGTTGGCCGCCTTGAGCGCGTTCTCCGCCTGGGACTTGCGCTTGGCCATGATGTTCAGCTGGCGCTGCTGGGAGCGGATCTCGGTGTCGATCGCGACCTTGGCCTGCTCCTGCTTGGTCCGCGTGTCCTTCAGCTCGCGGATCGTGCGCTCCTGCTTCACCGCCACGGTCTGCAGCATCTGGGCGCGGTCGAGCAGGCCGCCGGCGGAGTCCGCGCTGAGCAGCGCGCCCATCGGCCCGAGCCGCCCGGTCCGGTACGACTGCCGGACGACGTCGTCGAGCGCGCTCTGCTGGGGGCCGAGCTCGGCGTCGATCTCCTTGAGCCGGGCGGCCAGCTCCAGCTGGCGCTTCTTCGAGCGCTCCAGCGCCTCCTTGGCCTCGACGAAGCCCTTCGAGGCCGCCTCGAGCTGCTCCACCAGGGATTTCGAGCCGCCCTCCCCGTCGTCGCCGGAGTCACCCGGCGCGGCGAGCGGGCGGGGCGCGGCGGTCGCCGCGGCCGGGGCGACCAGCGCCAGCCCCGAGGTGGCGACGAGGACCGCGAGCACGGTCGCTAATCGCCGGCGGACAGGGTCGAGCCTCACGTGCGTTCCTTCCGTCGGCCGCCGACCGGGTTAGCTGACGGGTTCGGGACGGAAGTGATCCCTACCGCAGCGAACTGCGGATTCACCCCATTACCGGATGGGTCCCCGGCTCGCCGTCAGGCGATTAGGCGGCGGTTCCGTGATGGAACCGTGACGAAGACTACCCACGGAATTCATGAATAGACAGGTGTCGCACTCTACGCATTCGAGCCGCCACCGAGGGTCAAATTCTCGCGGAGAGAATGCAACGACTCACATTGATGGGTGGTTGCGGCCCAGGAGCTGCGTCATTCCATCGAGTGGTGACGGAAAGTCGTTGCCCGGTAACACTTTTGCCGTCGTCGCGAGCGCTGAAGTGGCCGCCCGAGTCAGGTAAGCTTTCCGCCGGTCACCGCCAAAGAAGGCACCGCCCCCAAGGTGCCGGCGGCCCACCGCTCAATCGCCGTGAGGCGAATCGGGGAACCACCTGGTAATGGGGTGAATCCGCTGGACCAGCGGTAGGGATCGCTTCCGTCCCGAACCCGTCAGCTAACCCGGTCGGCGGCAACACGGAAGGAAACTGGATGACGGCACGACCCCGCCGGTGGCTTGCCATCGCCCTGGCACCGCTCGTTGCGATCACCCTGATCGCATCCCCCGGCGCACCCGCGAGCGCGGCGCCGGGCGGCGGCAACTCGTCGACCGCCGACGACGGCGACGACAACCCCATGCTCAACGACGTCCTGGACAACACGGGCCGGCGCTACCTGGCCGCCAAGTCCGCGGTGGCGAAGTCGACCAAGACCCAGCTGGCGCTCGCCCTGAAGGTCAAGGACGCCGAGGCGAAGCGCGACGCACTGCTGCCCCAGGTCGGCGCGGTCGCGGCGCAGCAGTACCGCACGGGCGGCCTGTCCACCATGGGCTTCCTGCTCAACGTGCGCTCGCCCAGCAACTTCATCGACAAGGCGGTCTCCCTCGAGGAGATCAACGCCCTGAACGACGGCAAGCTCCGCGAGCTCGACGCCGCGATCGACGAGGTCGCCACGGCGAAGGCGCGCCTCGACCAGGAGGTCAAGGCGCAGAAGCAGAACCTCGAGCTGATGAAGAAGCAGAAGGAGTCCGCGGAGAAGGCCCTCGCCCTGGTCGGCGGCGACAAGGTGACGGGCGGCTTCGTCCTGGCCAAGTCCCGGGTGGCCGCGCCGGCACCCCGCAACTCCGACGGCGAGTTCGGCCCCGAGTCATGCAACGTCAACGACCCGACGACGAACGGCTGCATCACCGCCCGCACCCTCCACATGTACAAAGAGGTGAAAAAGGCGGGCTTCAACCGATTCGTCGGTTGTCACCGCGACGGCGGCCCCTTCGAACATCCCAAGGGCCGCGCCTGCGACTGGTCGCTGCAGAAGCGAGGCTTCGCACCCTGGCACAACCAGGACACCCGCGAGTACGGCAACAACCTCATGGCCTTCCTGGTCCGCAACGCCGAACGCCTAGGCATCCTCTACGTCATCTGGAACCGCATGATCTGGTTCCCGGCGACGCAATGGAACAACTACCACGGGCCCAGCAACCACACGGACCACGTACACGTGTCGATGCTGTAGCAGCCGCCCCACGCACACGGGAGCCCTCGCTCCCCGGCGCCCTCCCGCTGGAGGACGGCCGGGAACGAGGGCTCCCGCGTATCCGGCACCAGCACCCGAGGCACCGGGCCCGTCAGCCCCCGGCCATCCGCGAACCCCGACCCCGACCGCGCGGCAACCTGCACACGGCCGGCCTCCCCACGACGACCCGCACACGGCCGGCCTCCCCACGACGACCCCCGCACGGCCGGCCTCCCCACGACGACCCGCACACGGCCGGCCTCCCCACGACGGCAAGCCCGCCACACCCGACCCGCCCACGGTCCGCCGGATCGACGGCGGCGCGGCCGGGTCGACGGCGGCGCGGCCGGACCGACAGCGGCGCGGCCGGACCGACAGCGACGCGGCCGGCGGTTTGCGCAGCACCGGCACTCCCGCCGGACCCAGACCGCCGACGAGCCGCCGAGTTCTGACCGCCCGGCAACCTTCCCACCGCCCCCACTCCCCGCCAGACCCCCGACCGCCCAGGTCGCCGGGCCGACCCGCGGCGCGACCGGCGGAGCGGGGGCAGCGTGCGAAGTGGAACTTGAGCGTCGCTGAAAAGGCGCCGACGGTCACTTCCGGCGGCGCTTCGGGCGTCTGATGGCGCGTGGTGGTGCCGGCCGACGCCCGTCGAGGCGTGCCGTGGTCTCGGGCCGGGCGCAACCCCGGCGGGTCCCGAGGTGAGGCGAAGGCTCGGCCCACCCGCGGCGCGGAGCCTGGGCGAGGCGAGGGCTCAGCCCACGGAGTCTGGGCGAGGCGAGGGCCCAGCCCACGGAGTCTGGGCGAGGCAAGGGCCCAGCCCACAGAGTCTGGGCGAGGCAAGGGCTCAGCCCACGGAGTCATGAGCGAGACAAGGGCTCAGCCCGCCCGCGGCGCGAAGCCATGGACGAGGCGAGGGCCCGGCCCGCCCGCGGCGCGGAGCCGTGGGTGGGCCGGGCCCTCGTCCGTCTTTACAGGCCCGAGGCCCTGCGTACCGGTGCGCGGCCGGCCGGTTGGGTCGGGGCTGGGCCGGTCGGCGGGGCCGGTGGGATCGGGAGGACGACCGGCTTCACCTGGGTGACCGTGACCTCCTTGCCGTGGTGGATCAGGTCGAGGCGGGCCTGGCCGCCGCCGTTGCGGAGGGAGTACGTGACCTCCTCCGGGGCGACCTCGACGCGCAGCCGCAGGCCGCGCCACAGGAGCGAGAACTCCAGGTTGCTGATCCGGCTGGGCAGGCGCGGCGCGAACGAGAGCTGGCCGTTGTAGTCGCGCATGCCGCCCAGGCCCGCCACCAGGGCGATCCAGGAGCCCGCCAGCGACGCCACGTGGACGCCGTCGCGGGCGTTCTGGTGCAGGTCGTGCAGGTCCATCAGGGCCGCTTCGCCCAGGTAGTCGTGGGCCAGCTCGACGAAGCCGACCTCCGCCGCGATGACGGCCTGGATGCAGGCCGACAGCGACGAGTCGCGGACCGTACGGGCGTCGTAGTAGGCGAAGTTGCGCGCCTTCTCGTCCGGGGTGAAGGCGTCGCCGCGGACGTACATGGCCATGACCAGGTCGGCCTGCTTGACCACCTGCTTGCGGTACAGGTCGAAGTACGGGTAGTTCAGCAGCAGCGGGTACGCCTCCGGCGGCGTGTTCTCGAAGTCCCACTCCTGGAGCCGGGTGAAGCCCTCCGACTGCTGGTGCACCCCGAGCTCGCGGTCGTACGGGATGTGCACGGCCGCCGCCGCGTCGCGCCAGGACGCGGACTCCTCGTCGTCGACGCCGAGCTTGCGGGCGAGGTCCGGGTGGCGCTTGGCCGCCTCCGCCGCGGCGAAGAAGTTCTGCTGCGCCATCAGGTTGGTGTAGACGTTGTCGTCCACCACCGCCGTGTACTCGTCCGGGCCGGTCACGCCGTCGATGTGGAAGCGCCCGTGCCGGTCGTGGTGGCCCAGCGAGCGCCACAGCCGCGCCGTCTCCACCAGCAGCTCCAGGCCGACCTCGCGCTCGAAGTCGTAGTCGGCGGTGGCCGAGACGTAGCGGCGGACGGCGTCGGCGATGTCCGCGCCGATGTGGAAGCCCGCGGTGCCGGCCGGCCAGTACGCCGAGCATTCCTGCCCGCGGATCGTGCGCCACGGGAAGGCCGCGCCCTGCAGGCCGAGGGTCTGCGCGCGCTCCTTGGCCAGATCCAGCGTGGAGTGCCGCCACCGCAGCACGTCGGCCGCCGCCGCGGGCTGGGTGTAGGTCAGCGCGGGGAGCACGAACGTCTCCGCGTCCCAGAAGGTGTGGCCGTCGTAGCCGGGGCCGGAGAGGCCCTTGGAGCCGATCGGCCGCTTCTCCGCCCGGGCGCCGGCCTGGAGCGTGTGGAAGAGCCCGAAGCGGACCGCCTGCTGCACCTCGGGGTCGCCCTCGACGCGGACGTCGGAGTGGTCCCAGAACTCGTCGAGGTATTCGCGCTGCGCCTCGATCAGGCCCTCCCACCCGTCCAGGCGGGCGCTGGCGAGGGCCGCGCCGACCTGGTCGCGCACGGCGGGCAGCGAGCGGTTGCTGGACCAGCCGTACGCGGCCAGCTTCACGACCCGCAGCTTCTGCCCCGGCTCGAGCTTGCACGCCACGGTGGTACGCAGCCAGTCCGGGTGCCCCTCGGTGGTGACCGCGTGCTTGCCGGGCGCCTCGACGAGGTGCTCCATCGCCGCGGCCATGCGCAGGTCGCTGGCCTTGGTGCGGTGCACGAGGAGCCCGCCGGTGCGCTGCTCCAGCATCTCCTCGGCCTGCAGCGGGTGGTCGAGCACCGCCGCCACGCGGGGGTCCTTGCTGGTCGGCGGCAGCTGTTCGTTGGCCACCAGCTCGGACTGGAGGATCAGCCGGGCCGTCGAGTCGATCGGCTCGACCTCGTACAGGAACGCGACGACCGAGCGCTGGGTGAAGGACACCATGCGCACGGTGCGGACGCGGATGGCCTGGCCGGACGGCGAGACCCACTCGACGATCCGTTCCAGGGTGCCGGCGCGCAGGTCGAGGGTGCGTTCGTGGGAGCGCAGGTCGCCGTAGCGCACGTCGAACGGCTCGTCGTCGACGAGCAGCCGCATGAGCTTCGCGTTGGTGACGTTGACCATCGTCTGACCCGACTCGGGGAAGCCGTAGCCCGCCTCCGCGTAGGGCAGCGGCCGCAACTCGTAGAACGAGTTGAGGTAGGTGCCGGGCAGGCCGTGCGGCTCGCCCTCGTCCAGGTTCCCGCGGATGCCGATGTGGCCGTTGGCCAGGGCGAAGACCGACTCTGACTGGGCCAGGAGATCCAGGTCCAGCCGGGTCTCCCGGATGTGCCAGGGGTCGACGGGGTAGGCCCGTTCACGGATCACGGTGGTGCCTCTCGCAACTGAGAAGAGAAGTAGTCGATGGGGGTGTTACCGGGCGAGGAGCTCGGCGAGGTCCTGCACCACGATGTCGGCGCCGTGTTCCCGCAAGGCGTCGGCCTGACCCACCCGGTCCACGCCGATCACGATGCCGAATCCACCGGCCCGGCCCGCCTCGACACCCGCAAGGGCGTCCTCGAAGACGGCACAGTTCTCCGGCGGCACGCCGAGCAGCTTCGCGCCGTGGAGGAACGTGTCCGGCGCGGGCTTGCCCGGCAAGTGTTCCGCACGGGCGACGACGCCGTCCACGCGAACCTCCAGAAGTTCGCTGATCTTGGCTGCTTCCAGCACGTCCTTGCAGTTGGCGCTGGCCGACACGACGGCACGGCGCAGGGCGGCGTCCTTGACCGCGTGCAGGTAGTCGACGGATCCGGGGTAGACCTGTACGGCCCCCTCCTGGATCTTCTGCAGAACCAGCAGGTTCTTGCGGTTGCCGATGCCGTTGACGGTCTCCGCGTCGGGACCGTCGTCGGGCGTGCCTTCGGGCAGGGTGATGCCGCGCGAGGCGAGGAAGGTGCGGACTCCGTCGGCACGCTGCCGGCCGTCGACGTACCGGTGGTAGTCGGCCCCGGTGTCGAACGGCACGAACGGCTGTCCGTGCTGCGTGGACCACGCCTGGAGGAAGGCGTCGAAGGTCTGTTTCCACGCCGCGTTGTGGACCAGGGCGGTTTGGGTGAGCACGCCGTCGAGGTCGAAGAGGCATGCCGTCACGTGAGGAGGTAGTCCGAGCACCGGCCTAATGTAGTCGCCTCGGATGGCGAACACGCTTGAATGCCGATGTCGACATTTCCACGGCGTTTCATGCCGTGTTCAACCGCCCGCTGAACCCCTGTTGACCAGGTCAGATACGTCGCCGAGGGCCGGGCAGGTCGATCCGCAGTCCGATAGTTGTCCCGATCGGGCCGGTCGCCATGGTGACTTCGTCGCACAGCTGGTACGCCAGCCAGATGCCCCGGCCGCCGTCCTCGAACGCGCCGGGCACCTCGGGCGGGCGCCGGTGCTGCTCGGGGATGCCGGGCCCGGAGTCGGTGACCGTGCACCAGATCGACGCGGCGGTGCGGGACAGCACGAGCCGCCCGCTGCCGCCCGCGTGCAGCACGACGTTGGTGATCACCTCGTTGACCGCGAGGATGAAGCCGTCCAGCCGGTCGCCCAGCAGGCCCGGGTCCAGCCGCCGGCCGACCTCGTGGCGGAGCACGGCGATGTCGTCGCGCCCGAAGACGCGGTCGATCAGGGCGCTTCCACCCGAATTTTTGTGCGACGGGACGGCGCCCGAGGGCTCCCTGCCCGGAGCCGGACGCAGCACTTCGTGCTCCACGGTTTCCTCCACCGCCGAGCAGCCTACGCTGTGTACCGCCTCCGTGGCAGCCGTCGAAGCCCCCTGAATCGCCTCAGAAGAGGTGGGAGAGCGTGCGGAAGATCTCGGCGTAGAAGTTGCCGTCGATGTCGCGGTAGAGGCTGAACTTCATTCCGGGGCTGCCGAAGAAGGGTCGCAGGGTCCAGGCGAGCTGGGTGCCTACGAAGCCGAACAGCAGGATCCACACGTACAGCAGGGTCATGCTCGGGGGTGCCGGCTGTCGCGCCGGGAGCGGGCGCGGGAACGGCTGCGCGGGTGCCCGCGTGACCATGTAACCGGGCGGCAGATCGGCCACCGTGATGACCGCGGGGGCCGCGGCGGGAGCGGGGGCCGCCGCAGGGGTGGTGGCACCGTTCACGGCGCCGACGAAGGCGGGCTCGGGTGCCGGCGCGGCGGCCGGGGCGGGTGCGGGAGCCGGGGTCTCCTTCTTCTCGGGCGCGAGCAGGCCGTGGTCGTTGAGGACCCGCATGCCGCCGGTCAGGAAGCGGAGCCCGACCAGGGCCGAGAGGGCCAGGATCGCGACGTTGAGCAGCTTGAAGAAGCTGTAGTCCGGCGCGGTGATGAGGAAGAAGAGCGCGATCGGCGCGAACGCCACCGCGAGCATGGCGGTCACCGTCAGGGCCACCATGACCAGGGCCACGGACTGGCGTACGGACAGCCGCGCCCCGAAGACGAGGTTGAACAGGTAGAGCGTGGGAAGACAGATCGCCAGCGTCACGAGGAACAGCAGCGGCAGCTTCACCGCGGAGGTCAGCGCCATGAGGATACTGTGGAAGGAGCCGAGCACCGCGCCGTAGCAGGCGAGGGCCACCACCGAGCTGAGCAGCATCTGCCCGGTGAGCTTCGACAGGGCCCGGTCCTCGACGACCTGCTGCCAGATCCCCTGTCGGTCGCGCAGGATTCTCTCGATCACCAGCAATCCGGATGCGTTCGCCATTGTCGCCACCCTTCGGAGCGTCGATACGCCATCGCACCGACGTGCGGGGAACGATACGGCACCGTGTCAACGACACGGACCCGTCACGGCGAAGATTTTCTTCGGCTCAGCGCCAGCCGACGTCGATGCGATCGCCGCGCTCGTCGAAGAAGTGCAGGGCGTCCATCCGTACGTTGATCGCCAGCGGATGCCCCGGCGACACGGCCGGGTACGGCGCCAGCCGCACGGCCAGCTCGGCCGGCCGCCGGTGGTGCCGGCCCGGGTCGCTGAGCACCGAGGTCTTCTCCGGGTCCTCCCGCTCGAGCACCGCCCGGTCCCCACGGCCGGCCAGCCGCTGCAACGCACCCCCGAACCGGCGCAGCGCACCCCCGGCCGGCGCCGGGTCGGTGACGCCCTTGCCGAGCTCGTCGACGACGATGGCGGTGGCACCGATGTCCAGGAACGCCAGCGACTCGTGCCCGTGGTGCTCGAGGTAGCGGATCCGGCCCTGGAGCACGTCGCCGGGGGCGTCCGGCGCGACCGGCGTGAGCGCCTCGGCCCGCATGCCGATCACGATCCGCTCGCCGTGGTAGTGCGAGATGGCCCGCGCGCGGATGTCGCTCCACGGCAGGTACAGCGCCTGCTCGCCGAGGTTCAGGGCGATGTAGCGGTCGAGGTGCACGTACACCGAGGCCTCGAGCAGGTTCATCCGGGGCGAGCCGAGGAACGCCGCGACGTAGAGGGTGGCCGGGCGGCCGTACACCTCGGTCGGGGTGCCGAGGTCCTGGAGCACGCCGCGGCGCATGATCGCGACCCGGTCCGCCATGGTGAGCGCCTCGGCCTGGTCGTGCGTCACGTACATCGTGGTGACGCCGAGCTCGCGGGTCAGGCCGGTGATCTCGGCGCGCAGCTCGGCGCGCAGGCCGCTGTCGAGGTTGGAGAGCGGCTCGTCCATGAGGAAGAGGCCGGGCCGCCGCACGATCGCCCGGCCCATGGCCACCCGCTGCCGCTGGCCGCCGGAGAGCTGGGCCGGCTTGCGACCGAGCACGTCACCGATGCCGAGGGCGCTCGCCACGTCGCCGATCCGCTCGCCGCGCGAGCCGGGCTCGATGCCCGAGAGCTTGAGCGGGAAGCCGATGTTGTCCCCGACCGTCATGTGCGGGTACAGCGCGAAGTCCTGGAACACCATGGCGATCCGGCGGTCGCGCGGGGCCAGGTCCATCACCGGTTCGCCGTTGAGCAGGATCGCGCCGGCCGACGGGTCCTCCAGGCCGGCGATCATCCGCAGGATGGTGGACTTGCCGCAGCCCGAGGGGCCGAGCAGCACCATGAACTCGCCGTCCTGCACGTCGAGGCTCACCCGGTCGACCGCTACGGTCCCGTCGGGCCAGACCTTGGTGACATCCTTGAGCGCGACGGTGGACACCGCCAACCTCCTGCGTTTGAGCTGCGACGATGGCTTAGCGTGACCACACACATCGATGTCTGCCATCGGGTGAACGGCCATTCGCAGCGAGTTACCGGATCGTCACAGTTGTGAATACCCGGAAAGATCGACGATGGTCGACGTTGCCCCAGGTGACGACCCGGAAACGGGCTCTGAGCAGGGAAGGCGCCCGGAGAGGGCGAGATCGGAAATTTACCTGGCGGTTTCGCCGAGCAGCACCCGGCGCACCACGCGCTCGGCGGCCCCGCCGTCGTCGAGGTAGCAGAACCGCTCCCGGAAGCGGGCCCGCTTCGCCGCGGCGGACGCGCCCTCGTACGCCCCGGACGCGAAGACCTCCACCAGGCCGGCGTAGGTCGTCGCGACCTCGCCCGGCGGCAGCTCCATCAGGTCGAAATACACCCCGCGGAGCTCCCGGTACGCCGGCCAGTCCGGCGCGAAGATCACGAGCGGGCGGTCGAGCACGGCGAAGTCGAACATCGCGGACGAGTAGTCGGTCATCATCACGTCCGCGGCCAGGTACAGGTCCTCCACCACCGGGTACGCCGACACGTCCACGATCCGCCCCCGGCGCGCCTGCGCCTGCTGACCGGCGGGCACGTAGAAGTAGTGCGCGCGGACCAGCAGCACGGTGTCCGGGTCCAGCGTGTCGGCGAAGGCCTCGACGTCCAGCACCTGCTGCCCCAGCGGGAGCCACTCGCGGTGCGTCGGCGTGTAGAGGACGACGCGCTCGTGCGTACGGATGCCGAGCCTGGCCCGGACCGCGGCGACGTCGACCGCCGACGCGCGCACCAGCCGGTCGTTGCGCGGATAGCCGACCTCGAGCGTCTCGTGCCGGCACGGGTACGCCCGCTCCCACGCGATCGTGGTGTGCGCGTTCGCGGTGATGCTGAAGTCCCACCGGTCGGCGCGGCGCATCTGGGCGTGGAAGTCCTGGTCCTTGGCGGCCGCGGGGTGGTCGGCCTGGTCCATGCCCATCATCTTCAGCGGCGTGCCGTGGTGGGTCATGACGTGCGTCGTGCCGGGCCGCTTGACCGCCCAGTTCGGCCAGTTCACGTTGTTGACCAGCCACCGGGCCCGGGCCAGGGCGCGGTAGTAGGGCAGCGAGCCGGCGATCACGTACCGCGTGCCGGGCGGGACCGAGGCCGTGCGTCCCCGGCCCACGACCCACAGGGAGCGGATCCCGGGCGCGAGCTCGGCGGCCTTGTCCGCGATGGCGGCCGGGTTGCAGGTCACCCCGCGATACCAGTACGCGGCGTACAGCGCTAGGTTGCGGTCCACGGGCAGACGCAACTGCACCTTGTAGTAAGCCTGGTACGCCGCCTGGCGCAGCCGCTTGGCCACCCCCTTCGCCTTGACCACCGGCACCTTGCGGACCCGGTTCACCGCCCGGGCCGCGCCGATGGCCCGCTGCATGGCACGGAACGGCAGGAAGGCGCCCCGGGCCACGAGCTTGTGCCGCAGGCTCATCGCCCCGCCCGGCAGCTCGTAGCCGCCCGCGGGCCGGTAGCGGTGGTAGTCCTCGGTGATCCGGTCGAAGAAGCGCTTGCGGGACACCTTGCGCACCCGCTCGGCGTTGCGCAGGACGGTCAGGTAGTGCCACATCATGCGCTGGAAGAGCACCGGGCGCAGCGCCTCGGCGTTGGGGCAGTGCTCGTCCACCAGTGCCATCGCGTGGTGCCAGTGGTCGAAGATCTCGAAGTGCCGGTCGTCCAGCGTCCGGGTGATCGCCCCGGTACGGCGCTGCCGGTAGTGGATGCAGACCCGGCTCAGGCCGCCGATCCGGGGCGCCGCCGCGAGCAGCGGGAAGCTGAACGAGACGTCCTCGTACCAGCCCTCCTCGAAGCGGAAGCCGAGCTTGAGCAGCAGGTCACGGCGGACCACCTTGTTCCAGGCCACGTGCAGGATGTTCAGCACCCGCGGCCACTGCTCCGCGGAGAAGGTCTCGGGCGCCTCGTCGAGCAGCCGGCCGGCGCCCGAGACGGTGACGCGCCCGTCCCAGTGCACCCGGTCGAACCCGACGATCAGGACGTCCGCGGCGGTGGCGGCGAGCCGGTCCGCGACCGCGGTCAGCGCGCCCTGGGACAGCCAGTCGTCGCTGTCCAGGAACCACACGTAGTCGCCGGCGGCGTGGTCGAGGCCGGCGTTGCGGGCCCGGCCGAGGCCGGAATTCCTCTCGAGCGTGACCACGCGGACGCGGGGGTCGCGGGCCGCGTACTCGGCGAGGATCGCGCCGCTGTGATCGGGCGAGCAGTCGTCGACCGCCACGATCTCGAAGTCGGTGAACGACTGCTCCAGCAGCGAGTCCAGACACTGGCGCAGGTAGCCCTGCACCTTGTACACCGGCAGCACCACACTGAGCAGCGTCATCGGCTTCCCCCGCTTCGCCAGTCCCGGACGGCCCCGGCGAGGAAGCGCACCCCCACCCAGACCACGAGCAGCAGTTCCCCGGCGGTGGCGGCCCCCGCGACCGCGAAGACCACGAGCAGCACGAGCCGGCCGTCCCAGCCGAGCACCGCCCGCCTGCCGCCCGCGTCGGGAGCGCCCTTCTCCATCCGGGCGGTCAGGTCGTAGTGGTGCAGCGCCAGCACGAAGAGCAGCGCGAACAGCACCGGCGGCGGCACGTCGCAGATCTGCGCGACGGCCACCACCATCAGGTATTCCGCGGCGCGCAGCCCGGCCGGCACCAGCCAGTCGAGCGGGCCGGCGTGCGACGAGCGGGCGGCCAGGCCGGCGCCGAGCACCAGCAGCGCGGTCACCACGAGCCAGACCGTCGCCTCGCCGGTGCGGACGAGCTCGACCGGTCCGCCGTCCCAGCGGGTGCCGCGCGGCGCCCAGCCGGCCGCCACGGCCCCGATCAGGGCCAGGGGCGCTACGGCCGCGACCGCCGCCCACAGCAGCGGGCGGGACAGGCCGGCGGCGCTCAGGGTGCCGCGCACGAGCCGGCCGTCGTCGCGGTGCCGCGAGGTGTCGACCGTCTCCAGCACGCCGACGCGCATCGAGATCGACCGCAACGACCTCAGGCCCAGGGTGTACGCCGCGGCGAGCAGTCCCCACCCCACCACGGCCGCGAGGGCGGTCCGCCCGTTCGTCAGCGCCGCGAGGACGGCGATGAGCGCCCAGCGCTCGCCGATCGGGAAGACGACGATCCGCTTCAGCCAGTACGCGACCGACCCGGTGTCGGCCTGGACCTTGTTCGAGGCGCGGCTGAGCCGGGCGCCGACGCCGCCGCCCGCGTCCGCGTTGCCGGCGGTGCCCACCGCCTGACGCGCGGCGGCCTCGTCGTGCAGGGCGCCGTACCAGGTGTCGGTCATGTGCCGGGCGGTCTGGAGCACGATCGCGGTGATCGCCAGCGGCCAGGCGTACGGCAGGCCCACGCGTTCCGCCCCGGCGGCGAGCCCGGCGTACGCGGCGTACTCCTTGGCGCGGTCGGCCATGGTGTCGAGCCACCCGCCGAACGCCCCGAAGCGCCGGGTGTAGCGGGCGAGCTGGCCGTCGACGCAGTCGAGCACGAAGCCGAGGTAGAGCAGGACGGCGCCGGCCACCATCGCCGGCCGGGACGCCTGCCAGAACGCGAGCGCCGCCGCCACCGCGAACAGCACCGACAGGGCCGTGACCCCGCTCGGCGTCAGGCCGGCCCGCGCGCAGAGCTTGGTGACGAGCGGTGACCAGGAGCTAACCGCGTACGTGGTGAAGAAGTCGTCCTTCTCCTTGACTGCGAGCCGCAGCAGCGCCTTGTCCTCGTCGACCGCCGCGACGGCCGCCCGGGCCGCGTCGAGCTCGTCGGCGGCGTGCACGCGCTCGGCGTGCAGCAGCCGCACCCGGGTCGCGATCGGCACCAGGCCGGCCGCGAGCAGGGCGGGCAGCAGCACCTCGAGCGCGTTGCCCGCCGTCCGCGGCCCGCGGACCTTCAGGTCGGCCCCGGGGATCGGCGCGCCGGGGTCACCGGCGGCGATCGCCTCCTCGACGGCGGTCGCCACCAGGCGCAGGTCGCCCGGCGCGAGGCAGAGCGCGCCGAGGAAGCGGGTGGGCCCGTCGACCGCCGGCACGAGCCGGCCACGGTCCTCGCGGAGGTCACCGCCGGCGCCGCTCTCCGTGGCGACGACGAGCGCGGTGCTGCGCCCGGCCGGCTCGGTGGCCAGCGTCCACAGCAGACTGGGGTGGGCGACGAGGTCGTCGGCGCAGAGCAGCAGGGGCCCGTCGGCGCCGGCCGCGATCCGGGCGATGTCCCGCAACTGCGCCGGGATGTCGCCACCGTCGGCGGTCAGGACGGCCGACGCACCGGCGGCGGTCAATCCGACGGTCAGCTCGTCGGCAAGCCTGCCGGCGGCGGCCGGGTCGAGGTCGTTGCCGGTGCTGCCGCACAGAACGGCGAGCGTCACCGCGACATCCCTCCCACCAGAAGCCGCCCGCGATCACAGAGAGTAGGGGCGGAATGTGCCCCGATGTTAACAGCGGGTCGGTGACGGGTACGGGGTGCCCTTACGGGAACGTGAGCCCGCTTATCCCTCTCTGGACCGAGGGCGGACGGCCGCCGCGCCCGTACCGTTGAGCGCAGGTCAGGCACCTCGCCGGACCGTAGGAGAAGGAGTGGATGACCATGGCTCGCCGACTGGCCCGGCCCCGCGACGACCGATGGATCGCCGGCGTGTGTTCCGGCCTGGCCCGCCGGTTCGGCATCTCCTCGGGGATGATGCGCCTGATCTTCGTGGTGTCCTGTCTGCTGCCCGGACCGCAGTTCCTGATCTATCTGGTCCTCTGGGTGATGCTGCCCAACGAGTGACCCGGACGGGAAAGGCCGGCGTCCCCGCCCGGGGCGCCGGCCTTTCTCACGATCTCGTCACGGATTGGTGAACTCCACCGTGACCTTGGTGTAGCCGAGCCGCTGGAACAGGCTGGTGAGCATCTTCTGGGTGTTCTCCCGGGCCCGCTGATCGAGGCCGCTGCTCTGCGCCGCCTCGGTGATCCGCTGCTGGGCGAGCTGGTAGACCCGCTGCTGCTGGTTGGGATCCTTGGCGAACGCGTCGCCGATCCGGTTGAACAGCCCGCGCTCCTCGGCCACGACGTAGCTGCGCTGCATGTCGAGCGCGGCCTGGCCCTGCTGCGGCGGCGGCAGCTTGAGCTGGACCGACTTGTTCTCCTCGTCGACCGTCAGCGCGCCCGTCGCGAGCTGGCCGAAGTCCACGTACGCCTCGACCGTGCCGGAGCCGACGAACAGCGTGCGCTTGTTGACCAGGAAGTCGGGGATGTTGTCCTTGTTCTCCTGGAGGTCGACGATGACCTGGAAGGTGCCGTCGGCGGCGACGTAGCGGCTCAGGTCGCGCATCGACTGGAGCAGGACGGGCTGGCTGCGGTCCGTCGTCTTGTCGCCGAACGGGTTGTCGAAGCTGGGCAGCACGTTGATCGCGCGCAGCCCGAGGCACATCGCCACGATGACCGCGAACACCACGCCGGTGAAGATCACCACCCGGGCGAGGCCGCCCAGGCCGGGTGAGCGGTCGGGCTCGGCCGCGACCGGATCGGCCGGCGCGGCGGCACCGGGCACGGCCGGCGTCGCGGGCTCCTCGACGGACGGATACTCCCTGGTCGGCTCGTCGACGTCATGCGAGTTGGCCATCGTCGAAACACCCCCTCCTGTAGCGGGTACCTGCCACCTACGGTACGGAAGGGGTACGACACTCGCAGCGGCTCAGCCCCCGAAAGCGTTCAGACCCGTCAATTTCTGCCCGATGACCAGCTGGTGGATCTCGGAAGTTCCCTCGTACGTGAGGACGCTCTCGAGGTTGTTGGCGTGGCGCAGGACGGGGTACTCCCCGCTGATCCCGTTGCCGCCCAGGATCGTGCGGCACTGGCGGGCGATCTTGATGGCCTCGCGCACGTTGTTGAGCTTGCCGACGCTGACCTGCTCCGGACGCAGCCCGGCGGAGTCGCCGCGCCGGCCGAGGTGCAGCGCGAGCAGATACCCCTTCTGCAGTTCGAGGGCCATGTCGGCCAGCTTCGCCTGGGTGAGCTGGAAGCCGGCGATCGGGCGGCCGAACTGCTCGCGGCTGGTCGCGTACGCGATCGCGGTCTCCAGGCAGTCCCGGGCCGCACCCAGCGCGCCCCAGACGATGCCGAAGCGGGCCTCGGTGAGGCACGAGAGCGGGGCCTTGAGGCCGCGCGCGAGCGGAAGCCGCGCGGAGTCGGGCAGCCGCACGTCGTCCAGGGTGATCTCACCCGTCGCGGAAGCCCGCAGGGAGAGCTTCTTGCGCACCTCGCGCACGGAGAAGCCCGGCGTCGTGGCGGGCACGGCGAACCCGGTCACGCCCTCGTCGGTACGCGCCCAGATGACCGCCACGTCCGCGAGCGGCGCGTTGGTGATCCACATCTTGCCGCCGCGCAGCACCCAATCGTCGCCGTCGCGGCGCGCCCGGGTGGCCATGTTCGCCGGGTCGGAGCCGTGGTCCGGCTCGGTCAGGCCGAAGCAGCCGATCAGGTCGCCCGCGGCCATGCCGGGCAGCCACCGCTGCTTCTGCTCCTCGCTGCCGAACTTCCAGATCGCGTACATGGCGAGCGAGCCCTGGACCGAGACCAGCGAGCGGACCCCGGAGTCGGCGGCTTCCAGCTCCATGCAGACCAGGCCGTACTGGACCGCGGTGGCGCCGGCGCAGCCGTACCCGGTCAGGTGCATGCCGAGGAAGCCGAGCTTGCCGAACTCGCGGGCCAGGTCGCGGACGGGGACCTCGCCGCGCTCGTACCAGTCGGCGATGTGCGGGCGTACCCGGTCCGCGGCGATCCGGCGGGCGAGCTCCCGGACGTCGCGCTCGTCGTCGGTCAGCAGGTCGTCGACGTCGAGCAGGTCCAGCGGTGAGACAGCCATGCCTCGAAACTAACAGCGTTAGTTGTCGATGACGAGCACCCGGGCGTGGATCTGGTTGCGCTGCTGGAGCGCGGCCCGCAGCGCCCGGTGCAGCCCGTCCTCGAGGTAGAGACCGCCGTTCCACTCCACGACGTGCGGGAAGAGGTCGCCGTAGAAGGTCGAGTCCTCGGCCAGGAGCTTGTCCAGGGCGAGCTCGCGCTTGGTGGTGATGAGGTCGGCCAGCCGGATCGGGCGCGGCGGGATCTCCGACCATCTCTTCAGTGTCGTGTGATGGTCGGGGTACGGCGCTCCGTCCCGTACCGCTTTGAAGATCACGACGGCACGCTCCCCTCCGGTCTCACGTCGGCCATACCCGGGCGGACGGGCCTGTACGCCTGTCAGCCTAGCGAGCCGCCAGCCTAGCGACCGGCTTCGACCTCGACGGCGTCACCCGTTGTCAGGTGTCGCTCGCGGAGGGCGTGCCCGCGGCTGTCCATCGGCCATGATGCACCACCTCGTCCACCGGCCGATGGCCGCGGCGTAGTGACGGTGACCTCTTGTCCGGCGCCGGGTAGCCCACCGCCAGGGACCCGACCGGGGTGAACTCGTCCGGAATGCCGAACGCCTCCCGGAAGGCGGCGACCCGCTCGGCCGGTACGCCGAAGAACAGCGAGCCCAACTCCTCGTTCACCGCGGTCAGGTGCATGAGCAGCGCCGCGAACCCGGTGTCGACGTCCCAGTACGGCACCGGCCAGCGGGTCTCGTCCCGATCCGCCCAGCCCTTGTCGGGCTGGGCGTACCTGTCGAGATAGACCGATTTGTTCGAGAGCGCGACGATCAGCAGCGGCGCGGTACGCATCCGGGCCAGCCAGGAGTCGGCCGGGCCGTCCGGGGCGGTCACCGACCAGTAGCGGTCCCGGTCCTCCGGCTTCTGGAGCACCAGGAAGCCCCAGCCCTGCGAGAACCCGGCGGACGGCGCCCGCAGGGCGTGCCTGATCAGCTTGTCGACGAGCTCCGGCGGCACCGGCCGGTCCGGGTCGTACGTGCGCACCATCCGCCGCCGGCGCAGGACCTCGTCGAACTCCACCGGTCAGGCCGCCGAGGGCCGGATGCCCCAGGACCCGCGCCAGGTGCCGCCCGGCTCCAGCACGATCAGGTCGCGGCCGGACCGGAACGCGTCCGGCGGGCAGGTCATCGGCTCGATCGCCAGCGACCGGCGGAACCGCTCGCCGTGCAGCGTGTCGCCGGTGAACACCTGCCACCACTTGAAGGTCTCGTCGCCCCAGACCGTGACGGACCGGCTGCCGTCCGGCGCGGCGATGGTGACCGAGGAGCCGCCGTCCGCGTCCCGGACCAGGTCACCCCAGGTGGTGTCGAGGACGGCCGTACCGATGCGACGGGGTTCGGTGTAGTCGAACTCCGTGCCGGCGACCTTGACCGCACCGATCGGCAGCAGCCGCTGATCGGCCAGGATCTTGCTGCGACCCGGCACCCGCAGCAGGGTGTCGTCCACGGCCACCCCGGGAAGCTGCACGTACGGGTGAACCGAGAAGCCCCACGGCGCGTTGCTGTCACTCGTGTTGGTGACCTCCTGGTCGGCGCGCAGCCCGTCGGCGGAGACGCTCCACCGGGTGCGCAACGTCAGCGACCACGGGTAGCCGATCTGCGGCGGCAGGTCGAACTCGAGCGTCACCGCGTCCGCGGCCTGCTCGGCGAGCCGCCACCGGGACCAGTTCGTCAGCCCGTGGATCGCGTTGTGCCGGGCCGGCTCGGTGAGCGAGAGCTGGTAGGTCGTGCCCTCGAACGTGTAGTGGCCGTCGCGGATGCGGTTCGGCCAGGGCGCCAGGATCTGCCCGGCCGAGGCCGGCGAGATCTCGTCCGCGCCGAAGCCGTCCACCACCTCGCGGGCGCCCACGGCGTACCCCCGCAACACGCCCCCGACCTCGGCGAACGTTGCCCGGTGGCCGTCCGCCTCGATCGTCCACTGGGTCCCGCTCTTCGCGGCCACGACGTCTGTCATGCGCGCCACATTAGCTGTTCGCCTCCGTGCCGGCGGGGGGACGGTACTTCACCAGAGCGGGAAAGGCGAGGGCCAGCACGACGGCCAGGCCCGCCGCCGCGAAGCCGCCGCCCGCCCACGACGCGGTGGGCCCGGTGAGATCGGCGGTCGCGCCCGCCCGGAGATCACCCAACCGGGGGCCGCCGGCCACCACGACGGTGAAGACGCCCTGGAGCCGCCCGCGGAGCCGGTCGGGGGCGTACACCTGCAGGATGGACTGCCGGTAGACCGCGCTGACCAGGTCCGCGGCGCCGCCGACCGCGAGCAGCAGCACCATCAGCCAGAGCGAGGACGCGAGGCCGGCGAAGCCGACCGCCACCCCCCAGCCCACCACCGCCAGCACCAGCGCCACCCCCTGCCGCCGCACCCGGCCGATCCAGCCCGAGGTGAGGCCGCCGACGACCGAGCCGAGCGCGATCGCGGCGAAGAGCCAGCCCACCGCCGAGCCGCCGCCGAACCGGTCCTCGGCGATCTCCGGGAACAGCGCCCGCGGCATCGCGAACACCATCGCCACGATGTCCACGGCGAACGACAGCAGCAGCACCGGCTGGGTGACGAGGAAGCGCAGGCCGTCGACGATGCCCCGGAGGCCGGCGGTCGGCTTCGCGGTCCCGCCGTCGTCGTGCATCGGCGGGATGGGCGGCAGCTTGTAGGCCGCCCAGAAGGAGATGGTGAACAGCGCGGCGTCCACCGCGTACGCGATGGTGACGCCCGTGCCGGTGGACCAGGCGCCGAAGATCAGGCCCGCGGCCAGCGGTCCGAGGACGCCGCCGGCGGTGGTCGTGGTGTACGAGAGCGTGTTCGCCGCCGGCACCAGGGCGGCCGGCACGAGCCGCGGGATGATCGCCTGGCGGGTCGGCGAGCTGACCGCGAACCCGGCCGATTGCACCGCGGTGAGCACCAGCAGCAGCACGCCGCTGCGCACCCCGAGCAGCGCCTGGACGAGCAGCCCCACCGTGGACAGCCAGGCCAGCGTCGAGCTGGCGAGCAGCAGCTTGCGGCGGTCCACCACGTCCGCGGCGGCGCCGCCCCACAAGCCGAAGACCAGCAACGGTACGAGCCCGGCGATGCCGAGCAGCCCCACCCACGCGGACGAGTGCGTGATCGAGAACATCTCGACCGGTACGGCCACCGACGTGAACTGGAAGCCGAAGTACGAGACGCCGTTGCCGATCCACATCCGCCGGTACGCGACCCCGCGCAGCGGCCGTACGTCGATCACCCAGCTCTTGCGCCCGCCCTCCTCGACGGCCTGCTCGGCGGCCTCGACGGGTTCCTGGCTCACGGGGCGAGCCGCTCGACGACCCAGCTCTGCCCGTCCCGGCGGTAGCGCAGCCGGTCGTGCAGCCGGCTGCTGCGGCCCTGCCAGAACTCCACCGTCTCCGGCACGACCCGCAGGCCGCCCCAGTGCGGAGGCGCGGGCACCTCGCCGTCGGCGCCGAAGCGCTCGACCGCCGCCTCCAGCCCGGCCTCGACGGCGTCGCGTCCGGGGACCACCCGGCTCTGCGGGCTGGCCCAGGCGCCGAGCCGCGAGCCGCGCGGGCGGGTGGCGAAGTAGGCCTCGGTCTCCTCGCGGCTCACCCGCTCCACCGCACCGCAGACGATGACCTGCCGCTGCATCGGGAACCACGGGAAGACCAGGCTGGCGTACGGGTTCTCCAGCGCCTCCGCCCCCTTGCGCGACGTGTAGTTGGTGAAGAACACGAATCCCCGCTGGTCGTAGCCCTTGAGCAGGACCGTGCGCGCGCTGGGCCGGGCGGCCGCGTCGGCGGTCGCCACGATCATCGCGTTGGGCTCCGGGAGCGCGTACTCCAGCGCATCGGTGAACCAGCGGGCGAACTGCTCCGGCCAGGTGGCGGCGAGATGCGGCTCGAGCAGTTCGCCGCGCTCGGTGTAGTCGCGCCGCATGGCGGCTGGCGACGGTTGTTCGGGCGTCACATGCGTTCCTTCTGGCGAGATCGACCCAACGAACCTAAGTCCCGGACACCGGCCCGTCCCCTCAGCGAGGATAGGTGTCACAGACAGCACATTTCCGCGGGTCGACCTGCCGGTCGCCGGGCGGGCAAGATGAAGCATCCACGGCTTTCGCCGAGCAGGATCCCCAGGAGGCGTCGTGTCCGATTTCAAGCCGGGCCTGGAGGGCGTCGTCGCCTTCGAGACCGAGATCGCCGAGCCGGACAAGGACGGCGGCTCCCTGCGCTACCGCGGCGTCGACATCGAGGACCTGATCGGCCAGGTGTCCTTCGGCAACGTGTGGGCGCTGCTGGTCGACGGCCGGTTCGGTCCCGGGCTGCCGCCGGCCGAGCCGTTCCCGGTGCCCGTGCACTCCGGCGACATCCGGGTCGACGTGCAGTCCGCGGTCGCCATGCTCGCGCCGTATTGGGGGCTGTCCCAGCTGCTGGACATCGAGGACGACCAGGTCCGCACCGACCTGGCCCGGGTCTCGGTGACCGCGCTGTCGTTCGTGGCGCAGGCCGCCCGCGGCCTCGGCCTGCCGGCCGTGCCGCAGAAGGACATCGACAAGGCGCAGACCATCGTCGAGCGCTTCATGAAGCGCTGGCGCGGCGAGCCCGACCCGCGCCACGTCAAGGCGGTCGACGCGTATTTCATCTCCGCCGCCGAGCACGGGCTGAACGCCTCGACCTTCACCGCGCGCATCGTCGCCTCCACCGGCGCGGACGCCGCGGCCTGCATCTCCTCGGGCATCGGCGCCCTGTCCGGGCCGCTGCACGGCGGCGCGCCGTCCCGGGTGCTGCACATGATCGAGGCGGTCGAGCGCAGCGGCGACGCGGAGGGCTACGTCCGCGGCGTGCTCGACCGCGGCGAGCGCCTGATGGGCTTCGGCCACCGGGTCTACCGGGCCGAGGACCCCCGCGCCCGGGTCCTGCGGCGGACGGCCAAGGAGCTGGGCGCCCCCCGCTTCGAGGTCGCCGAGGCGCTGGAGCGGGCCGCCCTGGCCGAGCTGAAGGCCCGCAAGCCCGACCGGGTGCTGGCCACCAACGTGGAGTTCTGGTCCGCGGTCGTGCTCGACTTCGCCGAGGTCCCGGCGCACATGTTCACCTCGATGTTCACCTGCGCCCGGGTGGCCGGCTGGAGCGCGCACATCCTGGAGCAGAAGAAACTCGGTCGCATCGTGCGCCCCAGTGCGCGTTATGTGGGCCCTGCCTCCCGCAAGCCGCAGGACGTGGAGGGCTGGGACGCCGTCCCGCATAATCTGTAACCGCTCGCCCCCGCCGGAAGGACCCCCGTGACTGACCCGATCCGCATCCCGGACGACCTCAAGCCCGTCGACGGCCGGTTCGGTTCCGGGCCGAGCAAGGTCCGCCCCGAGGGTCTCGAGGCGCTCTCCCGGGTGGCGAAGACCTTCATGGGCACGTCGCACCGGCAGAAGACGGTCAAGGACGAGGTCGCCCGCCTGCGCCGGGGCATCGCGGAGTTCTTCTCGATGCCGGACGGTTACGAGGTGGTGCTCAGCAACGGCGGCACCAGCGCGTTCTGGGAGACCGCCACCTTCGGGCTGATCCGGGAGAAGGCGCAGTTCGCCGAGTTCGGCGAGTTCGGCGCGAAGTTCGCCAAGGCGGTCCGGGACGCGCCGTTCCTCGCCGAGCCGACGGTGCACCGGGCGCCCGGGGGCAGCGCGGCCTACCTGACCGCCGAGCCGGGCGTGGACGCGTACGCGAGCGTGCACAACGAGACGTCGACCGGGGTGGCCGTGCCGGTCAAGCGGGTGGCGGGCGCCGACCCGGGCGCGCTGCTGCTGACCGATGCCACGTCGGGCGGCGGCAGCCTCGACGTCGACCTCACCGAGACCGATGTCTACTACCTGGCGCCGCAGAAGGCGTTCGGCTCGGACGGCGGACTGTGGATCGCGCTGATGTCCCCGGCGGCGATCGAGCGGGCACACCGGATCAAGGAGTCCGGCCGGTACATCCCGCAGTTCCTCGACCTGGTCACGGCCGTGGAGCAGTCCCGCCTCGAGCAGACGTACAACACCCCGGCGCTGGCCACCGTCTTCCTCGCCGCCGAGCAGGTCGACTGGATGAACGCGCAGGGCGGGCTCGGCTGGGCCAGCAAGCGCAGCGCGGAGAGCGCCGCGGCGATCTACGGATGGGCCGACCGCTCCCCCTTCGCGTCACCGTTCGTGACCGACCCGGCACTGCGCTCGCACGCGGTGGCCACGATCGACTTCGCCGCCGGGATCGACGCGGCGGCGCTGGCCAAGGCGCTGCGGGCCAACGGCATCGTGGACACCGAGCCGTATCGCAAGCTGGGCCGCAACCAGCTCCGCGTGGCGCTCTACCCCACCGTCGACCCCGCGGACGTCGAGGCGCTGACCCGCTGCATCGACTACCTCGTCGAACGACTCTGAACTTCTCGGCGGCGCCGCCCGTACTGACGGGCGGCAATGTCGCCCCGGGAGAAGGAGTCGTCATGGCACGGACCGGAATCGACACCTCGATCCTGCACAAGGGCGCGCACAGTGCCTCTTATTTCGATCTTTCCCGAAGCATGGGCGAGGGCGCGGAGATCGTCGACTTCTGCATCCCGTGCAACCCGTACTTCCCCACGCCGGAGATGTTCGACGAGCTGTCCCGCGACCTCCGGAACATCCTGAAGTACTACCCCAGCGACTCCCAGAGCATCACGAACAAGCTGGCCAGCGTGCTCGGCCTGCACCCGCAGACGGTGGCGATGGCGAACGGCTCGACCGAGCTGATCACCTGGATCGACCACCTGCTGATCAAGGAGAGCGTGGCGATCCCGATCCCCACGTTCGGCCGCTGGACCGACCAGCCGCTCGAGACCGGCAAGCGGGTCGACATGTTCCCGCTGCAGGAACGCGACGCCTTCCGGCTCAACCTCGACGACTACGTCCGCTTCATCCGCGACCGCGGCTCCCGCGTCGCCGTGGTGTGCAACGTCAACAACCCGGACGGCGGCTACCTGGCCCGCCGCGACGTCATCCGGTTCATGGACGCCCTCGGCGACCTGGACCTGGTGGTGATCGACGAGTCCTTCATCGACTTCTCCGACGCCGAGCAGTACCCGTCGGTCGGCCCGGACGCGGTCATCCGCCCCAACACGGTGGTGCTGAAGAGCCTGGGCAAGAACTTCGGCCTGCACGGCATCCGCTTCGGCTACCTGATGGCGAACCCGGCCATCGCCGGCCGGATCGGCAAGGCGCTGCCCAAGTGGAACCTGAACTCGCTGGCCGAGAAGGTCGTCTACATGATCCAGGAGCACGATGCCGAGTACGAGGACAGCCTGCGCCTGCTCAGCCGCGACCGCCGGACGATGGCCGGCGAGCTGTCCCGGGTCCCCGGCCTCACGGTCTTCCCGTCGCAGGGCAACTTCATCCTGGTCAAGCTGCCGACCGAGTGGTCGGGCGTGGCGCTGCGCGACTACCTGGTCGCCAACCACGGCGTCTACACCCGCGAGTGCGGCAACAAGCTCGGCATGACCAGCCAGTTCATGCGCCTCGTGGTGCGGCCGGCCCGGGACGTCGACCGGCTGCTCGACGGGATGATGGACTACGGACGGCAGTTCCGGGTGCGGCCGGCGTACGAGGAGGACCCGCTGCTGGACACCCGGCGCGGCTGGAGCACCGCCGACGAGGAGCCGGACAACCTCATCCAGTACCCCTCGCACCGCACGACCGAGTACGCCGCCCGCCGCGCCGCCAACGGCTAGCTACACCCGCCGGGCCATGACGATCTCGGTGTCGTCGAGTTCCCCGGTCTCGAGGAAGCCCGCGGAGAGGTAGAGCGCGCGGGCGCGATCGTTGGCGGGCACGAAGCTCAGCCGTACGACCTCGGCCTTGTGCTCGCGCGCGGCGTGGTCCACGGCCGCCTCGAGCGCCTGCCGGCCGAAGCCGCGGCCCTGGAACCGGTGGTCGATCATGAGCCGCACCAGCACGTGGTCGCCGGCCCGCTCGCCCGGCTGGAGCAGCACGAAGCCCACCAGTTCGTCGTCCGCGTAGACGGCGAACGGCTCGCTGCCGGGGTGGACGTACGCCTGAGCGATCCCGACCACGTTGGGCGCCACGAAGCCGTCCTGATCGGGGCCGACCTCCAGCCGGATGACGGCACGGAAGTTGTCCCGGGTCACCGGGCGCAGTTCGACGGTCATGCCGCCCTTTGTAGGCCCCCGGCCGTACGGGGGCAACGGGTTATCGACCGAAGATCATCTCCGCAGGTCAATAAGTTGGACGGCGTGGCTTACCACCATCGAGTGACCGGGGCGCGTACCGTGTTGTCGAAACGCGCCCGGGTGGCTGACTCTCACCGAGCGCGGGCCAGCGACGGGACGGAGGCATCGCATGCGGCCGGTACGCTTCGTCGCCCTCTCCGAGGACGGTCAGGCACTGGTGCTCGCCGATGAGGTCGGCCGGCTCCTGGCCCTCCCCATCGACGACCGGGTGAGCAGCGTCCTCCACGAGGGCGGCACCACCGTGGCGACGACGGGCAACGCCGTCGCGCTGGCCAACGCCGAGACCATGGCCACGCTCTCCCCGCGTGACATCCAGTCCCGGATCCGCTCGGGCGAGTCCGCCGAGGACGTGGCGCGGGTCGCCGGCGTCCCGGTCGACCGCGTCCTGCGCTACGCGGGACCGGTGCTGCAGGAGCGGGCCATGCTCGCCCAGCACGCCCGCCGCACCCGGTTGAAGACCTCCGACTCCGGCGCGCCGCTGGCCGAGGTCGTCGACGGCCGGCTCGCCCAGCACGGGATCGACACCGAGAAGATCTCGTGGGACGCGTTCCGCCGCGACGACGGCACCTGGCGCATCGTCGCCACCTGGCCGTCCGGCAAGGCCACCGCGCAGGCGGTCTGGGACCTCGACAAGGGTCGCCAGGTCGTCTCGCCGCACGACGACATGGCGCAGTACCTCTGCGCCGAGCGGCCCACCCAGATCCTCGGCCAGGAGCCGGCCCCGGAGCGCGGCGCCCACGAGCGCGGCGGCCACGGCCTGCCGGGCCCGTCCCGCGCGGCCGAGCCGGCCCGTGGCGGCCGGGGGCTGCCGGCGGCGGACTCGCCCCGGCCGACCCGGGACCCGATCCGCGCCGGCCGCGACGCGCTGCTCGCCTCGCTCGACCGTCCGCTCAGCAACGACCGTCCCGGCCGCGGCCTGGAACCGGCCGCCCAGGAGACCCGCCGCCCGGTCGCCGGAGGCGCCGCGGCGCTGCTCGGCGGCGGCGCCGGCTCGGCGTTCGACGACGACGCCGACCTGCCCAAGGAGGTTCCGGCGGTGCCGAGCCTGGCCGTCCTGCGGCCCCGGCGCACGGTCGGCGCACAGCCCGGCGAGGCGGAGACCGAGGAGGCGGCGAAGCCGCGCAAGCGCCTGCCGAGCTGGGACGACGTGCTCTTCGGCGGCGGTCCGGCGGCCCGCGAGAGCTCCTGAGCTACCAGGTCCGCAGGGTGGTGTAGGCGCCGCCCGGGTCGCTGCGCACCAGCGCGATCCCGTCCAGGGCCCACGGCGGCCCGGCATAGTCGGCCAGCGCCTCGCTGACGGCGGCGTCGTGCGCGTACATGACGGTCAGGTGGGCGGTGAACGGCCGTTCGTCGGGCGGCGCGCCGGCCTGCCTCGCCGCGGCGCGCACCCGCTCGCTCAGGCCGGCCAGGTCACCCTCGACCCCGGCCCAGGTGACCCGGCCTCCGAAGCCACCGGCACCGCGCAACCGCAGCTCCCGGCCGCGCGGCACCGTCACCCCGCCCAGCGCGTCTTCCAGGGCGGGCAGGCGCTCGGCGGGCACCTCGCCGAGGAACGCCAGCGTCACGTGCCACTTCTCCACGGCGGTCAGGCGCACGCGGCGACCGGCCACCGCCTCGGTGAGCCGCCGCCGTAGGTCGCGACGCACGTCGTCCGGCGGGTACACCGCCACGAAGAGCCGCACGCAGCGACGTTAGCGGAGCCGCAGGCCCGCCGCGCGCAGCTTCTCCTCGACCCGGATCCGTTCCAGATCAAGATCCATGCCGTCGAGCGAGGCGAGATGGTGCGGCACGCCGAGGGTCTCGCTAGCCATCAAAAGCCGCAAATCGTACGCCCGCTGCACCGCGGTCAGCCACACGGCGGACCCGACGGTCGGCCCGGTGCACCGCTGGTGTGCCAGCCGCCGCAGCTCGGCGGCCAGCTCGTCGAGGTCCGGGTCGGGCAGCGCGACGATCGAGCCGTCGATGCTCAGCCGGCGGTCGAGGCAGCGCAGGGCACGGATCTCCCGCCGGCCGCTCCGGGTCCAGATCCGCCGGGCCGGCAGCCCGTCCGCGCAGGCGACGATCGCGACGGCGCACGGCAGGCACAGCAGCGCCGTCAGCGCCGCCACGAGCACCACGATGTGCGAGATTGCCACGGCATGACGCTAAGGCTTCCGGGAGGCGAACCGAGACAGCCGTTCGGATGACCCGGTCTGCCAGGATTCCGGGCTCAGCCGATCTGCCGGTCGCGACCGGCGAGGAATCCGGCGATCATCTGCGGCACCATCAGGGCGACCATCAGGGCCAGCGGCACCCGCCAGCCGCCGCTGTGCTGATAGAGCGCGCCGACGACGATCGGGCCGGGGATCGAGAGCAGGTAGCCGGCGCTCTGCGCGAACGCGGACAGGCGTACCACGACGGCGGCGCTCCGGCCCCGCATCGCGATCATCGTGAGCACCAGTGGGAACGAGCAGTTGGCGATGCCGAGGAGGATCGCCCAGGCCCAGGGGGCGGCGGCGGGGGCAGCCCAGAGCCCGGCGTACCCGGCCAGGCCGCAGAGCCCGACGGCGACGGCGATCCCGCTCTGCCGCCGCAGCCGGCCGGCCACCGCGGACAGGGCGAACGACAACGGGACACCGAGCAGCGACGTCACCGCGAAGAGCAGCCCGGCGGTGCCCGCGGGCAGGCCGGCGTCGCGGAACATCTGCGGCAGCCAGCCCATCATCACGTACGCGGAGGTCGACTGGAGGCCGAAGTAGACGGCGAGCGCCCAGGCCACGCCCTGATGTCGCAGGCGCAGGCCGGGATCGGCGGCCACCGGGGCACCGGCCGGCGCCTCTCGCGCCCGGTCGCGCGCGAGCAGGATCCACGACGGCAGGGAGATCGCGGCCACCACCGCCCACACCCCGATGCCGAGCCGCCAGTCGCCGCCGAAGGCTCCGGTCAGCGGCACGGTGACGGCGGCGGCAGTGGAGGCGCCCAGGTTCAGTGCCACGGAGTAGAGGCCGGTCATCGCGCCGACCCGGTCGGGGAAGCGCTGCTTGACCACCACCGGCAGCAGGACGTTGGCGAGCGAGATCCCGGCCAGGGCGAGGGCGGTCAGGGCCAGAAAGAGCGGGGTGCCGCCGGCCCAGGGGCGTACGGCCAGGCCCAGGGTGAGCGCCGCGACGCCGGCGGCGACCGCCCCGCCCGTGCCCCAGCGGCGGGCCAGCAGGGGCGCGGTGGAGCCGATCGCCGCGAAGCAGACGGCCGGCAGGGAGGTCAGCAGCCCGGCGACCGTGGCGCTCATGCCGAGGCCGGCGCGCACCTCGGCCAGCACCGGCCCGAGGCTGGTGACCGCGGGCCGCAGGTTGATCGCCGCGAGCACCAGACCGGCCACCGCGAGGTAGCCGACCCGGCGCCCGGTGCGTTCGGTGCTGGTGAGGGCCATGGAACCCATCATAGAATCATGGGATGAATTTGGGTCCGGTCGTGCGCGCCGAAAGCCTGTCCAAGCGGGTGATCGCCCAGCTGCGCCAGCAGATCACTTCCGGGGCCTGGCCGGTCGGCTCCCGCATCCCCACCGAGCCGGAGCTGGTGGCCCGGCTGGGGGTCGCCCGCAACACCGTGCGCGAGGCGGTGCGGGCCCTCGCCCACAACGGGCTGCTGGACATCCGGCAGGGCTCGGGCACATACGTGGTCGCCACCAGCGAGCTGGCCGGCGTCATGCAGCGCCGCTTCGCCGACGCCGACCCCGGGCAGGTGCGCGAGTTGCGCGGCACCCTCGAGGCGGCAGCCGCCGGTTACGCGGCCCGCCGCCGCACCGGCGAGGACCTGCACCGCCTCGACACCCTGTACGCCCAGCGCGAGCAGGCCTGGTCCACCGGCCGGCGGGATGCCTTCGTCGACGCGGACGCGGCCTTCCACCGTGCCGTCGTGGCGGCCTCGCACAACGAGGTGCTGACCGAGCTCTACGCGGACCTCGGCGAGGTGATCCGCGAGTCGCTGAGCGGGCACATCGGGGCGTCGCTCCGGCCGGAGGAGCACATGGACCACGGCCGGTTGCTGGCGGCCATCCGGGCCGGCGACCCCGTGGCGGCCACCGCCGAGGCCTCGTCGTACACCTCCGGCCGGTGAGCCCCTCCGGCGGACCCGTCTGCGGCGTGTAGGTGGGCAGGAGGTTGCGTGTGGATGCCGGTCAATTGTCGTTCGAGCAGTACGTGCGGGATCGGAAGGTGAGCCTGTCGCGGATCGCGTACCTGCTCACGGGCGATCATCACCTGGCCGAGGATCTCGTCCAGCAGACCTTGCTGAAGATGGCGGGCCGGTGGCGGCACGTGGTGGCCTCCGGCGATCCGGACCCGTACGTCCGCAAGGCGCTCTACCACGAGCACGTCTCCTGGTGGCGCAGGGCGCGACGAAGGGCTGAGGTGGCCGCGCCCGCGGTGGACCGGTCGATGCCCGACTCCACCGACCCGGTGGCCGTGGCGGTCGCCGTGCAGCAGGCGTTGGCCCGGCTGGCCCCGCGGCAGCGGGCGGCCCTGGTGCTGCGCTACTTCGAGGACCTCTCCGAGACGCAGACCGCCGAGGTCCTCGGATGCCGGGTGGGCACCGTCAAGAGCCAGGTCCGCGACGGGCTGGCGCGGCTGCGCGTCCTCGCTCCGGAGCTGGCCGACCTGTTGGAGGTGCAGTCGTGACCGAATCGCGGTTCGCCGAGGTACTGACGATCATCGCCGACGACGCCCGCCCGGCACGGCTTGCCCCCGACACCTGGCGACGGGGTGTGCGCCGCCGCCGGACGCGGATGGCCGCCGGGGTCCTGGCCGCGGTCGCCGTCGTGGCGGCCGTACCGCTGGTCCTCGGCGGCCACGGCGGGCAGAGCCCCACGCCTGCCGACTCGCCCCGGCCGGTGGTGCCGTCCACGGTGTATCCGCCGGTGACGGGCGAGGACACCGTCCTCGAGTCGCCGCCCGGCCCGGCCGCGATCCTCGTCGCCGGCGATCGCGAGCTGCGCGGCAGTGACATCTGGGGCTTCGAGGGCCGCAGCCTGCTGGTCGGCCGGAGCGGCGGTTACCGGCTGGCCCGCTCGGTCGGCGAGATGAGCGCCGGCACGGCGGACGGCCTGCTGCTCTCGCCGGACGGCCGGTACCTGGCCGGTGGGCTGTCGATGGAGGGCGTCGACTACCCGCCCGAGGGCGACCCGCAGACCGGGGTGCTCGACCTCACCACGGGAACCGTGCGCCAGTACGGCGGCGGCGACCCGATGGCCTGGTCGCCCGACGGCCGCTTCATCCTGGTACGGGGCTCGTCCGGAAACACCGATCACTCGCTGTACTCGATGCATCTGCTCGAAGTGGCCACGGGCCGGAAGCAGCCGTTGCCCCGCGCCGAGGGTGAGTTCCTCCCGGGCAACGTCGCCGCCTTCTCCCCGGACGGCAAGCGGCTCGCCGTGGCCACCACCACCGCGCTCCAGGTCTTCGATCTCGCCGGCAACACCCGGACCGAGATCACCGGCCTCACCGACCGGGACCGGCTGGCCGGCCCGGGTGCCTGGCTGCCGGACGGCCGGCGGATCGCGATGTACTCGATCACCGGCTGCGTCGACGGCACGGGCTGCGACGAAGCGGCTCTCCGGCAGCGGGAGTTCCGGGTCCGCTACCTCGACGCCGGCACCGGGCAACCGGCCGACGGGCCGCGCCTCGACCCCGCCCGCGGGCTGGCGGTCAGAATGCTCGGCTGGCAACGCGAGGGCTCCGCCGTGGTCGCCGTCCACTCCCCGGAACGGGGAGCCCGCCTCGACCCGGACGACGCGCCGTGGCTGGAGACCGATTACTGGACCGTCGGGGGCGTCGAACTGTCCGCCTTCGGGCCGGACGGCGGTCGGCGCCGGCTGGTCGACCTGCCCGGCGGCGCCGGCTTCGTCGACGTGCCGGCGGGCCTCCTCGACCAGTTCGGCGGGCCCGCACCGAACCGCGTGGAGGGCGCGGCACGCCGGGCCCTCGCCTGGCTCTGGCCCGTCGGCCAGGTGCTCGAACTGCTGGCCGTCCTCGCCGTCGCGACGCTGGTCCTGCGCATCCGCCACGTCCGGCGACGCGCCCGCCGCCGCGCCGCCGGCACAGCCCCGCTTCGCTAGGCGGCGACCTTGCGGGCCGGCATCCGGGCCGGCCCGCTCTCGTCCACGAGGGTGTCGTCCTCCGCGCCGGTCCGCACGAGGGTCAGCCGTGGTCTCGGACCTACCCGTACGCTCAGCCGGTCTCCGCTGGTGCGCAGCTGCCAGAGCAGGGCGACGACCGAAGCCACCAGGCACACGATGCCCGCCGCCCAGATGCTCGACGGCACCCCGAAGTGCTCACCCCACCAGCCGGCGAGCGAGGCGCCGACGGGGGTCGTGCCGAGGAAGACGAGCACGTAGAGGGCCATCACCCGGCCGCGGTAGCCGGCGTCGACACCCATCTGGACGCGGTGGTTGGCGGCCTGCGCGAGGTAGATGGAGAAGAAGCCGGTCGGCACCAGCAGGATCATCGCCACCAGGAAGGTGGGGGCGAAACCGACCGCGATCTCGAAGACGCTGAAGGCCAGCGCCGCGCCGAGCACCAGGTAGGCACCCGGCCGGCTGCGGCGCGCGCTCCCGGCCAGGGCCCCGCCCAGCGCGCCGACCGCCAGGGCCGTGGTCAGCAGCCCGAAGGAGGACGGGCCGGCGTGGAAATTGATCTTCGCGAGGGCCGCGAGGGTGACCGGGAAGTTGAAGCCGATCATGCCGATCGCCGCCATCAGCCCGATCGGCAGCAACAGGTCATGCCGCTTCCGGACGTACCTGAGGCCGTCCACAATCTTGGTTTCGCCGGACTTGGCGCGTTCCTCGGAGCGGTACAGCTCACCCGCGCGCATCCACCGGTAACTGAAGATCGGCGCGATGGACAGGGCGGTGGCGATGAGGAACACCGGGCCCGTGTCGAACAGGGCCAGGGCGATGCCGGCGAGGGCCGGGCCGCCGATCCGCGCGCTGTTGAACGCCGCCGCCGACAGGGCCAGCGCGTTGGGCAGCAGCGGCAGCTCGACCAGCTCGGAGACGAACGCCTGCCGCACCGGCGTCTCCACGGCGTTGGCCACGCCGAGCAGCAGCGCGAACATGAACACGTGCCAGAGCACGACGATGCCGCTCGCCACCAGGACGGCGAAGACGATCGCCGTGATCGCGAAGACCGCGTTGGCGACGATGAGCAGCTTGCGCTTGTCGTGGCGGTCGGCGAGCTTGCCGCCCCAGAGGGTCAGCAGGAGCACCGGCAGGAACTGCAGCGCGGTGACCACCCCGAGCGCGCCCGGGGAGTTGCCGGAGAGATCGAGCACCAGCCAGTCCTGCGCGGTGAACATCATCCACACGCCGATCAGCTTGATCAGCTGACCGGTCGCGAAGAACCGGTAGTTACGGACCTGCAGGGACCGGAATGTCGTGCTCAGCACTGCCCGCACTCGGGTTGCGCCTCCTTCTGGGTCGTACGCGTCATCACCGTGTGACGGAACGACAGGAGGCGGGGCCCGCTCAGGCCCGGGCGACCTGCTGGAGGATCCGCGCCGCCCGGGCGAGCGTGTCGCGTTCGTCCGGGGTGAGCTCGGCCAGCTGCTCGGCCAGCCACTCGTTGCGCGCCTTCTCGAACTGCGCGTACACGATCCGGCCCTGCTCGGTCGCGGCCAGGATGACCTGGCGGCGGTCGGTCGGGTGGGGCGTGCGCGCGACCAGGCCGCGCTCCTCGAGCTTGCCGACGATCTTGGTCATCGTCGGCGGCTGCACCCGCTCGGTGTCGGCGAGCTCCCGCGGCGTCAGCGCGCCGGCCAGCTGGAGGCTGGTCAGGGCGGAGAGCTGGCTGAACGTGAGATCGCCGACCGGGCGTTCCTGGCGCACCCGGCGGTTGAGCCGGGTGATCGACTCGCGCAGCGAGACGGCCAGTTGCTCGGCTGAACTGCGCTCCGCCACCGACCGCTCCATCACGTTACTTAGCCTAGCTAATGAGCTTGGCTAACGACATCTTCTCCGCCTATGACCGTAGTCACCGGGCACGGTAGCGCACCCGGTGACCACGACGACGTCAGAGCACGACCGATTCCAGCGGGCCGCGCAGGAAGTAGAGGACGAAGAGGGCTGCTACGCCGTACAGAAGCGGGTGAACTGCCCTGGCCTTGCCCACCGCGAGCTTGATCACGACGAACGAGACGATGCCCGCGCCGATGCCGTTCGAGATCGAGTACGTGAACGGCATCAGGGTGATCGCCAGGAACGCCGGGATCGCGATCTCGTAGTCGGTCCAGTCGATCTGCCGCACCGCCATCATCATCAGGAAGCCGACCACGACCAGCGCGGTCGACGCCGCCTCGAACGGCACGACCGTGACCAGCGGGGCCAGGAACATGGCGAGCAGGAAGAGCGTGCCGGTCACGAGGTTGGCCACGCCGGTACGCGCACCCTCCGCGACACCCGACGCGCTCTCGATGAACGAGGTGTTGCTCGAGACGCTCGCCGCACCGCCGGCCGCCGCCGCGACCGAGTCGACGAGCAGGATCTCCCGCGTCCGCGGCGGCATGCCCTCGGCGTCGAGCAGCCCGCCCTCCTGGCCGACGGCGACCATCGTGCCCATCGTGTCGAAGAAGTCCGTGATCAGCAGGGTGAAGACGAACATGAGCACGACCAGCCAGCCGGCCCGGCCCCACGAGTCCAGCACGTTGAACTTGCCCAGCAACGACAGGTCGGGCGTGTCCACGATCTTGTCCGGCAGCGTCGGCACGTTCAGCGACCAGCCGGCCGGGTTCGGCTTGCCGTCGACGAAGGACGGCCCGATCTTCCCGATCGCCTCGACGACGATGGCGAGCACCGTCGTGCCGAGGATGCCGATGAGGATCGCGCCCTTCACCCGGCGTACGAAAAGGACCAGCGTGAACAGCAGGCCCAGGCAGAAGACGAGCAGCGGCCAGCTGGTCAGCTTGCCGCCGATGCCCAGCTCCACCGGCACGGTGGTGCCCGCCGCGTCGGGGATACGCCGCACGAACCCGGCGTCCACCAGCCCGATGATCATCAGGAACAGGCCGATGCCGACCCCGATCGCCGTCTTGAGCTCGGTGGGCACGGCCCGGAACACCGCCGTACGCAGCCCGGTCAGCACCAGCACGGCGATCAGCACGCCCTCGATCACCACCAGGCCCATCGCATCGGCCCAGGTCATCTCGGGGGCGATCTCGTACGCGACCAGCGCGTTCACGCCGAGCCCGGCGGCGAGCGCCAACGGGAACCGCGCCACGACCCCCATGAGGATGGTCATGACGCCCGCCACCAGCGCCGTACCGGCCGCGAGTGCGGTGATCGGCAACTTCGCACCGGTGGCGTCCACACCGGCGGCGAGGATCAGCGGGTTGAGCACCACGATGTAGGCCATCGTGAAGAAGGTGGCGAACCCGCCCCGCACCTCCCGGCCGACGGTCGAGCCGCGCGCCGAGATCTGAAAGAAACGATCAAAACCATTCCCCGGGGTACGCCCGGACGGGCTGACATTCGCATCAGCGGAGGCAGTGGACATCGGAGCCCTTCCAGGGGGAATCGGCAGCAGGTGTTACGGGCATCGAATCAGACCACTGACCTCGGTAAAAGATCGGAACTGTTACAACCGTCACGAGCCCCCACCGAGGATCTCCCGGGACGTACCCTCATGACGTGGCCGACCTGTCCCCCACCCCGCACGCGCCCGGCACCGCGTCTCCGGACCCCGCGCCTCAGGGCGCCGCGTCCCCGGGCGCCGGGCCTCAGGGCGCCGGGCTTCCGGGCGCCGGGGCTCAGGGCGCCGGGCTTCCGGGCGCTGGGTCTCAGGGCGCCGGATCTCCGGAACGGCATGTGCCCGGGCTGGACGCGGTGGCCGGCACCAAGCCCCGGCCCGAACCGCTCGACCCGCCGATGGTCCCGTTCGCGCTCGCCGGCATCGCGGCCTTCGCCGTCGCGGGCGTGATCCTGCTCATCGCCGACGCGCCCGACGACTGGCTGTGGACCTGCCTGGCCGGCCTCCTCGCCGGCATCCCGGGCCTGATCACCATGCTCCGCCACGACGCCAACCGGCGCCGCCGCCGAGCCCTGAGCCACCCCGAGTTCACCGTCACCGACCCCGACCGCGACCCCGACTGACCGGCCCGACTGACCGGCCCCGGCCGCGGCCGCGTCCCGGTCCGCTTCATCCCCGCGCGGGCCGTCCCGACCCAGTCAGCCGCCCGCCCGGTCCGCGCCACGTGCTCCGTTCGGCCGCTGCACCTCGCCGGTCGCATACTCGTGCGCCCGGCGTGGGCTCTCAGCTGTGGCCGTAGTCCTCGGCGGGCTCCGTGGCCTCCACCGAGCCCGGGGCGCGGCTGACCGCCACCGCCTCGACCTCGCTGTCGTCGTACACGGTCGGAAGCTCCTCGACCGGCTGTTCGGGGGTGCCCACGAGCGCCTCGGAGTGGGCGCCGCAGCCGTGGTCGGCGCTGACCGCGCGGGCGTCGTCCGGGGCGTACAGGTTGCCGCAGACGCCGAACATCGCGCGCATGGACCCGGCCAGCGGCAGGTAGAACCCGCACGTGCCGCACCGGGCGGTGCGCGGCGCCGCGGTGGAGATCGGTGCCTCCGGGCCGGAGTCGCCGTCGTACCAGCGCTGAGCCGTCTCGATGCGGCCCTCGCGCGACATCACCCGCGGGCGGCCGAGGCCGGCCTCCCAGGCGGTTTCCTCGACGGCGGCGTCGTCGCTGAGCACGTAGCCCGGCGCGAGCCGCTCGTCGTCGGGGGCGGTCGGCATGAGGTCGCCCACGCCCAGGTCGCCCGGCTGCACCCGCTCGTTCCACGGCACCCAACCGGGGGCGAGCAGCGCGTCGGGCCCGGGCAGCAGCACGGTCTCGCAGACGGTGACGTGCCGGGAGCGCGGCACCCGGGTCACGGTGACCGCCCAGCGCCAGCCCTTGTAGCCGTCGAGGTGGCTCTCGAAGAAGTGGGTCACGAGCCGGTCGCCCTCGGCCACCGCCTCGAGATGCTCGCCGATGTCGGCGGCGTCCACATCGGTGATGGCACCCCGGGCCACACCGACCGCATCGGCACAGACCTGGTCGAGTCGAGCGGCACGGTTCGCGGCGGTCCTGGTCGTCACCGAGCCATTGTCCCCCACCGACCGGGCCCCGTGACAACGACTCCCCCAGATACGTCCGCGGGCCTCGCGCAGGGCCCGCTCGGCGGGGATGCCGAATCGTCTCCGCCGGCCGCCTGTGGCATCGGCGCCCACGGCGAGGCCCGCCAGCGCCGGGCGCGCGGCGTGTCCGGCGCATCTCACGGCCGGGGGGAGGCGACGCGGGTCGCCCCGATGCGACAGGATGGGACGATGCCGCTGCTTCCCACGATCGGACGCACCGTCGGCACCGGCGTCAAGGCGATGCGGATGCTGGTGCGAGGCGGGCTGCGCGGCAGCGCCTGGGCGACCCGGCGGGTGGGCAACGCCCGGGCCCGCGGCGCGGCCAACGAGATCGGCATGATCCGCCTCTTCGACCTCCACGCGATCTCCTGCGCCGGCGACACGCTGATCGCCATCGGCCTGGCCGGCACGATCTTCTTCAACGTGCCGCTGGGCGAGGCCCGCAGCAAGGTCGCCCTCTACCTGCTCATCACGATGGTGCCGTTCGCGCTGCTGGCCCCGGTGGTGGGACCGCTGCTGGACCATTTCCGCCACGGCCGCCGGTATGCGCTCGCCGTGACGATGCTCGGCCGGGCGTTCCTGGCGTACGTCATCTCGGACAATTTGCTCGGCTGGGGACTGTATCCGGCGGCTTTCGGGGTGCTCGCGCTCTCCCGGGCGTACGGTGTGGCCCGCTCCGCGGCAGTCCCCCGCCTGTTGCCGGACGGCGTGGGTCTCTCCCAGGTGGGCGCCCGCGCCAGCGTCTACGGCACCTTCGCGGGCGCGGTGGTCGCCCCCATCGGCCTGCTGGCGTTCAAGTTCGGTCCGCAATGGCCGCTGCGCGTCGCGTCGATCATCTTCCTGGTCGGCATGGTCATCTCCCTGCGCCTGCCGCCCCGCGCCGACTCGGACCCGCCGGAGGAGGTGCCGCGGCCGTTCCGCGCCATGCTGAGGCTGCGCCGCGGCCCGGACCGCCCGCTGTCCGGCAGCCTGGTCATCAACACGCTGATCGGCAGCGCCAGCTTCCGCTGCCTGTACGGCTTCCTCCTGCTCTACCTCGCGTTCGCCGTCAAAGCCGGCGGCCTGGGAACGGACTTCTTCGGCCGCGACATCGGCAGCCAGGGCGCGGTGGCCCTGGTCGGCGGCGCCCTGGCGGTCGGCACGTTCCTGGCCACCGCGGTCGGCACCCGCCTGCGCATCCGCCGCCCGGTGGCCCTCCAATCGAGCGGCCTGACCATCACGGCCGGCGTAGCGGTCCTCGCCGCCATCTTCTTCACCCTGCCGATGGTGGCCCTGCTCTCGCTGGTCGCCTCCGTCTTCAGCGGCATCTCGAAGCTCGCGGTCGACGCCAGCATCCAGGAACGCGTGCCGGAACGCCTGCGGGCCAGCGCCTTCGCCCACTCGGAAACCGTCCTGATGATCGCCTGGGTCGTCGGCGGCGCGGTCGGCATCATCCCCCTCGACGGCCGCATCGGCATCGCCGTGGCCGCGGCCTTCGCGGTGGCAGCGGCGGTACGCGGCACAATCGTGGCCGGCCGCCTGCACAAGGAACGCCTCCACGGACGCCCGGACGTAGCGGCAGCGGAACCCACCCCGCCCACCGAGGCCGAGAGCATCCCGACATCCCCGGCCCCCGCGGGCGCCGCCCTCCGACCCGGCACCACGGCCGCCGCCGGCCCCCCGGCAAACCCACCCGGACCGAGCCCGCTCGGGCCGACCCCTCCCGGGCCGAGCCCGCTCGGGCCGACCCCTCCCGGGCCACCGGCTCCTCCGGGCATCGGTTCGGCGGGCTCGCTGCCACCCGAGCCGCGCAAGCGCCGGCTCTTCTCCCGGCCCGGCGCCAAGTCCCAGGAGCCCGCACCGCCGCCGCCGGCGACCACGCCGCCTTCTCCCCCGTCCGCGAACGGCACGGCGGAAGTGACACCCCCGCCGACGCCGGGCAGCGCCCACGACGACGACCAGCTCGCACCGCCCGGGTTCCACATCTACCGCCCGTCCTCGGCCACGAACGGCAACGGCCCCCACCAGGACGAAGCAAAGCCATGACCCCGCCGGAGACCGAACCGGGCTCCCCGCCCCGCCCCGCCCCTACCCCGGCCGCCCTCCACCCCGCGCAGGCCCCAGCCTCCCCGCAGCCCGCAGCCTCCCCGCGCGCCGCGCAGGCCCTAGCCTCCCCGCAGCCTGCGCAGCCCCCGGCGGCCCCCAGCCCCGCGCACACCCCGGCCACCCCCAGTCCCGCGCACACCCCGGCCCGCCAGGGACTGCCGGCGCGGCCCACGGCCGAAGCGGGCTTGCCGACTCGCCCCGCCGAGGCCGGGCCGGGGCGGTTGCTCGTTGTCACCGCTGTCGAGGCGGAGGCCGAAGCGGTCCGGGCCGGCGCCGATCCCCTGACCGTCCACGTCGTACCGGTCGGGGTGGGTCCCGCCGCGGCTGCCGCCGGCACCGCCCGCCTGCTCGCCCTCGCCGAGGCGCGGGGTCACCCCTACCGGGCGGTGCTCAGCGCCGGCATCGCGGGTGGCTTCCCCGGGCGGGCCGAGGTGGGCGCGACCGTGCTCGGTGCCCGCAGCATCGCCGCCGATCTGGGGGCCGAGGCCCCCGGCGGTTTCCTGGCCGTCGAGGAACTCGGCTTCGGCAGCAGCGTCGCCGACGCCGACGCGGCCCTGCTCGCCACCCTCGCCTCCGCTCTGCCGCACGCCGTCGTCGGCGACGTGCTCACCCTCGCCACGGTGACCGGCACAGCGTCGACCGCGGCCGCCCTGAGCAGCCGTTTCCCCGCCGCCGTGGCCGAGGCGATGGAGGGCTTCGGCGTGGCGTGCGCCGCCCGGGACGCGGGTGTGCCGTTCGCCGAACTGCGCACGATCTCCAACCCGGTCGGCCCCCGCGACCGGGCCGCCTGGCGTCTCGCGGAAGCATTCTCCGCCCTCACCACGGCCACCGCGAAGGCCTGTGGATAACCCTGTGGACAGGAAGCTTGCCGAGCAGCGGATCGACACCGGCGAAGTCCCCGCGCCGCGCGCGGAACGATCACGGGCGCCGCGGGTTGCCCCGGTGTGGGGCAGGCAACGTGTGGCAATGCAGACACCGCCGCGAAGGGGTATCCCACCGCCGCCGTCGATACGGTGAGGGCGTGGCGCTTTCTCTGGCGGTTTCGCCCTGCCCCAACGACACCTTCGTCTTCCACGCCCTCGTGCACGGCCTGATCCCCGCTGCCGAGACGGTCGACCTCACGTTCGCGGACGTCGACGTGACCAACACCGCGGCCGAGCGCGGGGAGTTCGACCTGGTCAAGGTCAGCTACGCGGCGCTGCCCTGGCTGCTCGGCGACTACGAGCTGCTGCCGTGCGGCGGAGCGCTGGGCCGGGGTTGCGGCCCGCTGGTCCTCACCCGCGAGGGCCACGACGGCGACCTCAGCGGCGCCACGGTGGCCGTGCCCGGCGATCGCACCACGGCCTACCTGCTGTTCCGGCTCTGGTCGCAGGACAATCCGCCGGCGCGCATCGAGGTCGTGCCCTTCCACCAGATCATGCCGGGCGTGGCCGACGGCACGTTCGACGCCGGCCTGGTGATCCACGAGGCCCGGTTCACCTACCCCCGGTTCGGGCTGACCGCGCTGGCCGACCTCGGCGAGTGGTGGGAGTCGGACACCGGCCTGCCCATCCCGCTCGGCGCGATCCTGGCCCGCAAGGGCGCCGTCGACCCGCAGGAGGCGGCGGAGTGGATCCGCACCTCGGTGAGCATGGCCTGGGCCGACCCGGACGCGAGCCGCGAGTTCGTGCTGGCCAACGCCCAGGAGATGGAGCCGGACGTGGTCAAGCAGCACATCGAGCTCTACGTCAACGAGTTCACCCTGGACCTCGGCAAGGAGGGCCTCGCGGCGGCGGACGCCCTCCTCGGACGCGCGGCCGCGGCCGGCCTGACCCCGCCGGTCCCCAGCCTCCTGACCTGACAGACCGCCACCGGTGAACCCTCTTTCCACCTGACATCGAGCCCGACGCTGCCGCGCCGTCGACCGGCGGCGGGCACTGCCGGACTCGCCACGTGGACGAAGGTGCAATGACGACGAAGGCCGCCCGGAGGCGGCCTTCGTTTCGGCTACGTCAGACCTCGAGCTCGCGCGCCACCGCGTGCACGAGCTGGGCGATCTTCTGGGACGTCCGCTTGTCCGGATAGCGCCCGCGGCGCAGGTCGGGCTGGACCTTCGCCTCGAGCACCTTGATCATGTCTTCCACCATGCCGTGCAACTCGTCGGCTGGGCGGCGTCGGAGCTCGGCCACCGACGGCGGGGCGTCGAGCACCTTCACCCCCAGCGCCTGGGCGCCCTTACGGCTGTCGACCACGCCGAACTCGACCCGCTGACCGGCCCGGAGGTCGGCGACCCCGGACGGCAGGGCGCCCTTGGGCAGGAACACGTCCCCGCCCTCATCGCTGGTGACGAACCCGAACCCCTTCGCCGCGTCGTACCACTTCACTCGACCCGTGGGCACCGCTGACCTCAACTCACTCAATGGACTCAACTGCTCACGGCAAGGTTATCGACCGGCCGGGTCAGGTCCCAACCGTTATCTCCCGCAGCAGAACGGGCAGGCCGGTGAGGTCCGGCAACACGTGCGCCGCCCCCGCCCCGGCCAGCTCTTCCGCCGAGCAGGGGCCGGTGGCCACGCCGATGCCGGGAACTCCCGCGGTGCGGGCCGCGATCATGTCCGCCGTGTGGTCGCCGACGTACCAGCGCACGCCGTGCTCGGCGAGCGCCGCGGCCTTGCCCTCCGCGAAGAGGTCACCGGCCAGCTCGTCGTAGTCCAGGCCCAGGTGGGCGAGGTGGAGCTCCGCGAGCCGGCCGAGCTTCGATGTGACAACCACCACCCGGAGACCTTTTTCCCGTACGGCGGCCAGCGCGGCGACCGCCCCCGGCATGGGAACGGTCGGCGCGATGGCGTAGTCCGGGTACAGCGCCCGGTAGGTGTCGACCGCCTGCTCGACGTCCGCCTCGGGGAACCACTCGCGCAGCTCCGTCCGCAGCGGCGGCCCCAACCGGCTGACCGCCAGATCGGCGTCGACGTGCACCCCGGTGCGCTCGGTCAGCGCCAGGTAGGCCGCCCGGATGCCGGGCCGCGAGTCGATCAGGGTCATGTCCAGGTCGAACCCGACGGCCGGGCGCCCGCCCGCGCCGGGCCTCACGGGGTCGTGGTCGGGGTGTACGTCAGGCGCTCCACCGGCAGCGGGAAGGTCTGGTCGTCGCCGAACGGCGAAGGCGCCGCCGCACGGTCGCTGATCAGCTCGGAGACGGCCAGGTGCCCCTCCTTGATCGAGGACTGACGGCCCGGCTTCTGGGTGGCCGCCCCGGCCTCCACGGCCGTACCCGGCATCTTGTTGTCCGCCCCCACAGGTCACTCCCCTTGGTCGCTCTGTCAATCCGGTCACGGCCCGGACCCCCGCCAATCGTCCCACGGCGGCTAGCGTTGACGACGATGGCCACCGCATTCGCCGACCAGCTCCGGTCCCTGTCCGACGACGCCCTGGGCGCGCTGATCCAGCTGCGCCCCGATCTCGTCGTGCCCGTGCCGTCCGACGTCTCCGCCCTCGCCGTACGCGCCCAGTCCCGCGGCTCGGTGGCCCGGTGCCTGGACGGCCTGGACGAGTTCACCCTGGCCGTGCTCGACGCCGCGCGGCTGAGCCGGGCCGAGGATTCCGCGCTGACCTCGGTCGCCGCGATCCTGGCGCTGGCCCCGGCCGCCGACCCCGAGGACGTCCGGGTGGCCGTCGGGCGGCTGCGGGCCCGGTTCCTGCTGCACGGTCCCGAGGAGGCGCTGCAGGTGGTCGGTGCGGTCGACGAGGTGACGTCGCCGTACCCGGCGGGGCTGGGCCGTCCCGCCGACTACCTGGACGCTCAGGCGGCGGCGCTGTGTGCGGACAAGGCCAAGCTCCGCCGTACGGTATTGGCCGCTCCTCCGGGCGCAAGGGCCGTGCTGGACCGGCTCGCGGCCGGCCCGCCGGTCGGCACCCTCGGCTCGGGCGGCAGCGTCGCCGAGCCGGTGCGGTGGCTGATCGACAACCACATCCTGGTCCCGGTCTCCGACGCGGGGCGGGCTCCCCGGGCCGACGGCGAGCTGGTGGAGCTGCCGCGCGAGGTGGGGCTGCTGCTGCGCCGCGACTCGGGGCCGCTGGGTGCGCTCCGGCCGTTCCCGCCGGCCCCGGAAGGCCAGGTCCGCGACCCGAAGTCCGTCGACTCGGCGGGGGCCGGCCAGGTCATGGAGGCGGTGCGCACCACGGAGTCGCTGCTGGAGGCCCTGGCGGTCGAGCCCGCCGCCGTGCTCAAGACCGGGGGTCTCGGCGTACGCGACCTCAAGCGTCTCGCCCGCGCGGTCGGCCTGGAGGAGCCCGCCACGGCCCTGCTGCTGGAGGTGGCGCACGCCGCCGGCCTGCTCGGCGAGTCCGACGTCGCGGGCACCGGCCGGGGCGTGTCGACGAGCCGCGCGACCGGCACGGCCGACGAGATCTTCCTGCCCACCGGCACGTACGACCTGTGGCGGGCGTTGAGCACCGCCCAGCGCTGGTCGGCCCTGGCGACGGCGTGGCTGGCGATGACCCGCCAGCCCGGCCTGGTCGGGCAGCGCGACGACCGCGACCGCCCGATCAACGCGCTGGCACCGGACGCCGAACGGGCGGGCGCACCGCAGGCCCGGCGGGAGGTGCTGGCGGCGCTGGCCGGCATGCCCCCGGGCACCGCGCCGCGGGCGGACGACGTGCTGGCCCTGCTCGCCTGGCAGGCACCGCGCCGGGCCCGGGGCCGGGAGCAGGCGCATCGGGACGCCCTGACCGGCGCGGCGATGCTGGGCCTGACCGGGCTCGGGGCGCTCACGTCGTACGGAAGGCTCCTGGAGAGCGACGACGACGAACCCGGCGGCGATCCGCTGGGCACCGGTCCGGGCGGCGAACGCCTGCCCGGCGCCTCGGAGCCGGTCCGCGCGCTCGACGCGCTCCTGCCCGCCCCGGTCGACCACGTCCTCGTGCAGGCCGACCTGTCCGTGGTGGTGCCGGGCCCGCCCGAGCCCGAGCTGGCGGCCGAGCTGGACGTGGTGGCGGAGCTGGAGTCGGCGGGCGGTGCCAGCGTGCACCGGGTCACCGCGGCGAGCGTCCGGCGGGCCCTCGACGTCGGGTACGCCGCCACCGACCTGCACGCCCTCTTCCGCCGCCGATCCCGCACGCCGATCCCGCAGGCCCTCACCTATCTGATCGACGACGCGGCGCGCAAGCACGGCGGGCTGCGCGCGGGTTCGGCCGGCTCCTACGTGCGCAGCGACGACGAGGCGCTGGTCGCCGAGGTGCTCGCGGACAAGCGGCTGGGCCACGCGGCGCTGCGCCGGCTCGCCCCCACGGTGCTGGTCAGCCCCCTGCAACTGGCCCGGCTGCTGGGTTCGCTGCGGGACGCCGGGTTCGCCCCGGTCGCCGAGGACTCCGCGGGCGCCGCCGTCCTGTCCCGCCCCAAGGCCCGGCGGGCTCCCAGCCGTACCCCCGTCTCCGCCCGCCTCGCCGAGCCCGCCGGGCCGCTGCTGGCCGGCCCGCGACTGGCCGGGGTCGTGGAGCAGATCCGGCGCGGCGACATCGCCACCCGCGCGGCCCGGCGGGCACCCGTCACGGTGCGGGCCGCGAACGGTCAGAGTGTGCCCGGTCTCACATCGGTGCAGGCGCACACTCAGGCCATGGCGGTGCTGCAGCAGGCGGTGCGGGAGAAGGCGCGGGTCTGGGTCGGCTACGTGGACGCGCACGGTGCGACGCTGTCCCGGCTGGTCCGCCCGGTGTCGCTGAGCGCCGGCTACCTGCGCGCGGAGGACGAACGGACCGAGACGCTGCACACGTTCGCCCTGCACCGGGTCACCGCGGCCGTCCTGGAGGAATGATCGGGACCGCGCGCCCCCGTTTCCCCCGTCGCGCGCGGATCCTTCGCCGACCTCTGCGAAAGCGTGGCACGGCCGGTCAACCCTCCCCGGGTACGCCCGGAGCCGTGTCACACTGGAGGGTCTTTTTCGTTCGTGGAAGGGCACCTCGGTGAGCGGCGGACCCCTGATCGTGCAGTCCGACAAGACCCTGTTGCTGGAGGTCGACCACCCCGACGCCCAGGCCTGCCGGATGGCCATCGCGCCGTTCGCGGAGCTGGAGCGTTCACCCGAGCACGTGCACACCTACCGGCTGACGCCGCTCGGGCTGTGGAACGCCCGCGCCGCCGGCCACGACGCCGAGAGCGTCGTGGACTCTCTGATCAAGTTCTCCCGCTACCCGGTGCCGCACGCGCTGCTGGTCGACGTCGCCGACACCATGGATCGGTACGGCCGCCTCCAGCTCGCCAACGACCCGACGCACGGGCTCGTCCTGCGCGGGCTCGACAAGATCGTGCTGGTGGAGGTGGCGAAGAGCAAGAAGCTCGCGGGCATGCTCGGCGCCCGCATCGACGACGAGACGATCGTGGTGCACCCCTCCGAGCGTGGCCGGCTCAAGCAGGCGCTGCTCAAGCTGGGCTGGCCCGCCGAGGACCTCGCCGGGTACGTGGACGGCGAGGCGCACGAGATCGACCTGGCGGAGGACGGCTGGACGCTGCGGTCGTACCAGCAGGAGGCGGTCGACGGCTTCTGGGCCGGCGGTTCCGGCGTGGTGGTGCTGCCCTGCGGCGCCGGCAAGACGCTGGTCGGCGCCGCGGCGATGGCCACCGCGAAGGCGACGACGCTCATCCTGGTGACCAACACGGTCGCGGGCCGGCAGTGGAAGCGCGAGCTCGTCGCCCGCACGTCGCTGACCGAGGACGAGATCGGCGAGTATTCCGGCGAGCGCAAGGAGATCCGCCCGGTCACCATCGCGACGTACCAGGTGCTGACGTCCCGGCGCGGCGGCGCGTTCACCCACCTGGACCTGTTCGGCGCCCGCGACTGGGGCCTGGTCATCTACGACGAGGTGCACCTGCTCCCCGCGCCGATCTTCCGCTTCACCGCGGACCTGCAGGCCCGCCGCCGGCTCGGTCTGACCGCGACGCTGGTGCGCGAGGACGGCCGCGAGGGCGACGTCTTCTCGCTCATCGGCCCGAAGCGCTACGACGCGCCGTGGAAGGACATCGAGGCGCAGGGCTGGATCGCCCCGGCCGAGTGCACCGAGGTCCGGGTCACCCTCACGGACGCCGAGCGGATGACGTACGCCGTGACCGACGCCGAGGAGCGCTACCGGGTCGCGGCCACCGCCCGCACCAAGCTGCCCGTGGTCCGCGCGCTCGTGGAGAAGCACGCCGGCGAGCAGACGCTGGTCATCGGCGGCTACATCGACCAGCTGCACGAGCTGGGCGAATACCTCGACGCCCCGATCGTCCAGGGCTCCACGACCAACAAGGAACGCGAGCGGCTGTTCGACGAGTTCCGGGCCGGCACGCTGCGCACCCTGGTCATCTCGAAGGTCGGCAACTTCAGCATCGACCTGCCGGAGGCGGCGGTGGCGATCCAGGTGTCGGGCACGTTCGGCTCCCGCCAGGAGGAGGCCCAGCGCCTGGGCCGCGTCCTGCGCCCCAAGGCGGACGGTCGCCAGGCCCACTTCTACACGGTGGTCTCCCGCGACACGATCGACACCGAGTACGCGGCGCACCGCCAGCGGTTCCTGGCGGAGCAGGGCTACGCGTACACGATCGTCGACGCGGACGACGTGCTCGGCCCGCCCCTCCCGCAGATCGACTGACAGGGCGCGCTACCGCCTGCGGGCGTGGCTGTCACGCAGGCGGCGTGGTAGCCACGGCCGCGGCTACTCCGTCGCGGTGGCGGTCGGCAGCGGGGGCGTGGTGGGGGCCTCCGGCGTGGGCGGCTGGGTCGGCGGGGTGGTGACGCCGGGCGGCGGGACCGCGTCGGTGGTGTCCGCGACCGTGGGCTCGTCCGTCGCTTCCTGGCTGAAGGTCTGGACGGGAACGCCCACGGCGGGCGCCTCCTCCACCGAGCCGCTGCGCATCAGGAACGCGCCGCCGACGCAGCTGAGCGCGACCAGGAAGAAGAGCACGGCCACACCGGCGATCGCCGCGCGCAGCCAGCCCAGACTACTGCCGGATCGAGCGGGCGGCGGCGCGAGCGGCGGGCCCCCCACGTACGGCGGCTGGCCGAACGGCGGCACGCCCGAGGAGTATCCCGGCTGCGAGGACCCGGGGATCGCGCCGGCCGAGGCGCGTCCGGGGCCGCTGGGCGGGTAGGGCCCGGGCCGCTTCCGCAGCAGGTCGTCGGGGGGCGGGATCACCGCGGGCGAGGGCGGCGGCTGGTAGGCCTGCGGGGTGGGAGCGGGCGGCACCCAGGCCGGCGGCGCGGACCCCGGCGCCGCGACCGCCGCCACGGACGAGAACGGACCAGGCGAAGCCGGAGCCCCAGAAGCCGGGGCCCCAGAAGCCGGAGCAGCGGGAGCGGCCGGGTCGGAGGCGGCCACCATCGCCGCGACCTCGGACGTGTCGACGAAGGCCGTGCGCTCCGCCCGCCCGCTGAACCGCGACGACGCCGCGAACGTCACCGTCCCCGCGAACACCTGACCGCCGGACGCCGCCGCGACCGCATCCGGCATCGGGACCGCGCCCACCGACACCACCGGGACCGGCATCGTCGGCTCCGGGAGGCCGGCCTCCTCGTACGCCGCCGAGGCCACCACCTCGGGGGCGCCGAGCCGCTCCAGGACCTGGAGCAACTCCGTCTCGGAGGACACGCCGCTCTCGGCGCGCTCGTTGGCGATGTGTGCCTCCAGGTCGCCGAGCAACTCCCGGCGCTGCAGGACGGGCAGGCCCGAGAGCCGCTGCTCGACCTCGCGCAGGTACTCGGCGACGACTACGTCGAATCGGTCGCTGCTCATTCCCCACCGGTCCCCACGAGACGGTCGACAGTCTGTCGAAACGAAACCCATTCCGTACGGAAGTGCTCCAGCGCCGACCGGCCGCTGTCGGTCAGGGCGTAGTAGCGCCGCGGCGGCCCCGACGGCGACTCGCTCCATTTGCTATCGAGCCAGCCGACCCGGCGCAGCCGGGACAGCAACGGGTAGATGGTGCCTTCCGAGGCGGCGAGGTTGGTCTCGGCGCCGAAGCATCGCACGATCTCGGTGCCGTACCGGTCCTCGTGCTCGACCATGGCGAGGACGCAGAACTCCAAAGTGCCGCGTCTCAGGCCGGTCGACAGCTGCGCCACCTCTGCCATGCGGCACACGGTACCTTGCGTCGCAAGGTACCTCAAGACGTCAGGGCAGAGCCGGTCCGGGGCGCAGCAGATCCTCGAGCAGATCACCGTACGCATCGACGCGCTCGAGTACCTCCGCGGCGCCGAACTGCCGTGCGGGCTCGTCCCCGAGCGCCATCGCCGCCACTTCCTCCCAGGTCAGAGGCGTGGAAGCGGTCGGTTCCGCCAGGGCGCGCAGCGAGTACGGCGCCACCGTCGTCTTCGCCGCCGCGTTCTGGCTCCAGTCGATGAACACCTTGCCGGGCCGGATCGCACGGGCCATCTTCGCCGTGATCGAACCGGGCACCCGCGCGGACAACTCCTCCGCCACCCGCTTCGCGTAGCCGGACACCGCCTCCGAATCCTGCATACCGGAGATGGGTACGCACAGCTGCATGCCCTTCTTCCCGGACGTCTTCGGGTACGCGCTCAGCCCGTCCTCGCCGAGCCGATCCCGCATGAGCATCGCCACCGCGCAGCACTCCTGAAGCCCCGCCGGCGCGCCCGGGTCGAGGTCGACCACCATCAGGTCGGGGTGCTCGCCGATCCGCCACTGCGGGGTGTGCAGCTCCAGCGACGCCAGGTTGGCAACCCACACGAGCGTGGCCAGCTCGTCGACCACCACGAAGTCGATCGTCTCGCGCGCCTTCGTGGACCCCGGCACCGGCAGTGTCTCGAGGCGTACCCAGGAGGGGGTTCCGCCCGGCGCGTTCTTCTCGAAGAAGTGGGCACCGTCGACGCCGTTCGGGTAGCGGATCCGGGTCAGCGCCCGGCCGCGCAGGTGCGGCAGCAGCACCGGCGCGACCCGCGTGTAGTAGTCGACGACCTCGCCCTTGGTGAACCCCGCGGCCGGGTACATCAGCTTGTCCAGGTTCGACAACTCGAGGTCGCGGCCCTCGATCTGGACCGGGAATCGCTCAGGCATCGTCCTCCTCGGCACATTCCTCGGGCGACTTGTCCGGGCGCAGCCGCAGGAAGCGCGGGAACCGCAGCCGGCCGTCCGGCGTACGGTTGCCGTAGCGCACCTCGACCACCACATCCGGGCTTACCCAGTGCGCGCCGCGCGCATCCTCCCGGGGCACCGCCCCGGCGGCGAAGGGTGACTTGGCCGCCGCCAGCGGTGCGAGCACGGACAGCAGCTCACGCTCGGCCGCCGCGCCGATCCCGCCGCCGACCCGGCCCCGGAAGAGCAGCCCGCTGCCCGGTCCCGGCACCCCCACCAGCAGGCCGCCCAGCCGCCGCGCGCCCGACCGCCACCCGCCGATGACGTAGTCGCCGGTCCGGTCGAACTTCACCTTGACCCAGTCGGGCGAGCGGGCGCCGGGCACGTACGGCGTGTCGAGCCGCTTGGCGACCACGCCCTCCAGGTGGTTCTCCCGCGCGGCGGCCTCGGTGGCGGAACCGTCGGTGAAGGCGGGCGGCACCATCCACGGCCCGTCGCCCAGGTCCAGGCGCTCGAGGCGGGCGCGCCGCTCGGAATACGGGAGGTGGAGAAGCGGCTCACCCGCGTACCGGAGAAGGTCGAAGATCATGTAGGTGACCGGCAGCGTGACCGCCAGGCGCGCCGCCTTGCCGGGGTCGCGCACGTGCATGCGCTCGGCCAGGGCGGTGAAGGACGGCCGTCCCGCCGCGTCGAGGACGACCATCTCGCCGTCCAGCAGGGAGCCGGGTGGCAGCGACAGCGGCGCGATCTCCGGGTACGCGAGGGTCACGGACGTGCCGGAGCGGGCCCACAGCCGCGGGGGGCCGCCCGGGAACGAGGAGAGGACGCGGACGCCGTCCCACTTGAACTCGTAGCTCCAGCCCGCGCCGAGCGGGAGCGGCCCCGCCATCGCGAGCATCGGAGACAACGGCGCATCCGGCACCTGATCACCATAGGCAGGGACGAACACCTTACGCAGGCGTCTCAGTAATGCAATCCTTGATCGAGCAGCAGCTCACGGGGGTAGGAGGCGGCAATGCGGGCGATCTGGAAGGGCGCGGTCTCGTTCGGCCTGGTGTCGATCGCTGTCAAGCTGTACTCGGCCACCGAGGAGAAGGACATCCGCTTCCACCAGGTGCACCGCACCGACGGGGGCCGGATCAAGTACCAGCGCACGTGCTCCATCGACGGCGAGGTGGTCAGCTACGACGACATCGCCAAGGGGTACGACATCGGCGGCGGCGAGATGGTCATCCTGACCGACGAGGACTTCGCCGAGCTGCCGCTGACCACGTCCCGGGCGATCGACGTGCTGCAGTTCGTGCCGGCGGAGCAGATCGACCCGCTGCTGTTCGCGAAGGCGTACTACCTCGAGCCGGAGGGCCAGGCCGCCAAGCCGTACGTGCTCCTGCGCGACGCCCTCACCGAGGCCGACCGGGTCGCCATCGTCAAGATCGCGATCCGCCAGCGGGAGCAGCTCGCCACCCTCCGCGTCCACGACGACGTCCTGGTGCTCAACACGATGCTCTGGCCCGACGAGGTACGCACCCCCGACTTCGGTTTCCTGGACGACGACATCGAGACCCGCCCGGCCGAACTCGCCATGGCGTCCTCGCTGATCGACTCGATGGCCGGCAGCTTCAAGCCGGACGAGTTCACCGACAACTACCGGGCGGCGCTCCAGGAGGTCATCGACGCCAAGGTCGAGGGCCGCGAGGTCGTCGCGCCGGAGGAGGCCGAGGAGGCACCGGCCGCGGCGGTCGACCTGATGGCGGCGCTGAAGGCCTCCGTCGAGCGGGCGAAGAAGGCCCGCGGCGAGTCCGGCCCGTCCGCCCCGGCCGCTCCCGCGAAGAAGGCACCCGCCAAGAAGACCGCCGCCAAGACCGCGGCCAAGAAGGCCGCACCGGCGAAGAAGGCGACGAAGAAGGCGTCCTAGTCTTGTGGTGTGGCGTTGACGTGGGCTGAGTCTTATCTGGGTCGGGTACGCAGCAGTGTCGGGGACGCCGACACCCTGCTGTTCGTGGGAGCGCGGGGCGTGATCCTCGACGAACAGGGACGGCTCCTGCTGATCCAGCGCTCCGACAACCACCGCTGGGCCATCCCGGCCGGCGCGATGGAGCTCGGCGAGAGCATGGAGCAGTGCGCGATCCGCGAGGTGTGGGAGGAGACCGGCCTGCGCGCCACGTCCCTGACGCCGTTCGCGTTCCACAGCTCGGCCACGTACACCAACGAGTGGGGGCACTCGTACCAGCAGATCCTGATGTCCTTCCGGATCCACACCTGGGAGGGCGAACTGCAGAAGGTCACGGACGAGTCGGTCGACGCGGGCTTCTTCCCGGTGGACGCGCTGCCCGGGCCCCGCTCGCTGATCATCGAGGAGACGCTGGCGGACCTGGCGACCTTCGAGCGCACCGGCCGCCTGATCCTGAAGTAGCGCCCCGCCTCCCGCGCTGCTCTCCCCGGCGCGGCCGCTCTCTCAGGGCCGGCGCTCTCTCAGGGCCGGCGCTCTCTCAGGACCGGTCGCTCTCTCAGGGCCGCCGCTCTCTCAGGGCCGCCGCTCTCTCAGGGCCGCCGCTCTCTCAGGACCGGCGCTCTCTCAGGACCGGTCGCTCTCTCAGGGCCGGCCGCCGACCGCGGCCACGGCCAGGTGGATGGGCCTGCGGTGCAGCACCTCGGCCATCGACAGCTCGCCGCGGCAGAACGACTGGAACGCCCGCCAGCCCAGCGGCGTCCGCATCGCCGCGTGCACCAGCCGGGGGTGCCGGGAGAACACGTGCAGCAGCCGGCGGCCGGCCCGCATCTCGGGCACGAGCCGTTCCGCGACCAGCTGCTCGTACCCGGCGAGGTCCTCGGGCGTCCGGGCCCGCGCCGCGGCCTCTCCCGCCCAGGAGCCGGAGCGCAGTGCGTAGCTGATGCCCTCGCGGGTCCACGGCTCCAGCAGGCCGGCGGCGTCGCCGACCACGAGCACCCGCCCACGACGCAGCGGCGCGGCGGCATCACGGCAGCGGGTCAAGTGACCGGAGTCGCGCACCACCCGCCGGCCGGTCAGCCCGAGCTGCTCCACGAACCGCGAGAGGTATTGCTTCGTCTCGGCGCCTTTACCCTTCGCCATGATGACGCCCACGGTCAGTTCGTCGTCCTTCGGGAACACCCAGCCGTAGGACCCCGGCACGGGACCCCAATCGAGCAAGACCCGGCCCCGGTACGCGGCCCGGTCCTCGGCGGTGGCGGCCAGCTCGACCTCCAGCCCCAGATCCTGCTGCTCGAAGGTGACGCCGACGTAGCGAGAGGTGATCGCCGCGGACCCGTCGGCGCCGATCACCGTACGGGCAGTGATCACCGCTCCGTCCGCGAGCGTCACCCGCGCGGCGTCCGCGTCCTGGTCGACCGCGCGGACCTGGGCGTTCTGGCGTACGGTCGCCCCCGCGCCGACGGCGGCCCCGTACCAGGCGAGGTCGAAGTCGTCGCGCCGGACCATGGTCAGCAACGGCCGGCCCGCCCGCCGGGTGAACGCCCGGCGCCCCCGGTCCGTGAACGTGATCGCGTCCACCGCGTCCCGTGCGGGCACCGTGATCGCCGCGCCGGCGAGCGCCAGCGAGGTGCCGATCAGGCCGCCGCCGCAGGTCTTGTAGCGCGGGTGTTCCGCGCGTTCCAGCACGATCGTCCGTGCCCCGCCCGCGGCCGCCGCCCGCGCCGCCGCCAGACCGCCCGGACCTCCGCCGACCACGGCCACGTCCCATTCCGCCACCACCAGCGGAGTCTATCCAGCGCCGGTGTGTACAGGCGTACACATAGTATGTACGCTCGTACACATGACGGAGCCGAGCATGCGCGACCGGATGCTCGCCGGCGAGCTCTACATCGCCGACGACCCCGAGCTGTTCCGGGACATGGAGCGCGCCACCGCGCTCAGACACCGGCACAACACCATGGATCCCACCGACGGGCCGGGCCGGCGTGCCGTGCTGACCGAGCTGCTGGGCGCGTTCGGCGAGGACAGCGAGCTCCGCCCGCCGTTCTACTGCGACTACGGCTACCAGACGTTCATCGGCGCCCGCACCTTCGCCAACTTCGGCCTGCTCTGCCTCGACGTCGCCCGCATCACCATCGGCGACGACGTCCAGATCGGCCCGAACGTGCAGCTCCTCACCCCGACCCACCCGGTTGCCGCGGGCCCCCGCCGCGCCAAGTGGGAGGCGGCCCGCCCGATCACCATCGCCGACAACGTCTGGCTGGGCGGCGGCGCGATAGTGCTCCCGGGCGTGACAATCGGCGAGAACACCGTCGTCGGCGCGGGCTCCGTCGTGACCCGCGACCTCCCGGCGAACGTGGTAGCGGTCGGCAACCCGGCCCGCATCGTCCGCGAGGTGGAGCCATGACCCGCCCGGCGGGCCCGCTCCCCGCCGCTTCTCCCCCGGTTGCGGCGCGCCCGGCCGTGCCCGCCCCGGCGCGGTCGGCCCGGCGGCACGATCCCGAGCGCAAGTCCCGGATCGTCGACGTCACCGTGGAGATCATCGCCGAGCACGGCCTCGCCGGCACCACCCACCGGCGCATCGCGGCGGCTGCCGACGTACCCCTGGGGTCGCTGACCTATCACTTCGACGGCCTGAACGACCTGCTGGCCCAGGCCTTCCGCCGGCACGCGGACCGCATGTCCCGCTCCTACGCGGCGGCGTTCGCCCAGGTACGCACCCGCGCCGAGTTCATCGAGGCCGTGACGGACCTGATCCACAGCGACGCCGACGCGGATTCCCACGACTGGGCCGTGGCCTACGAGCTCTACCTCGCCGCCCTGCGCGACCCGGCGCTGCGCGAGGTCACCGAGTCCTGGATGCGCACCAGCCGCGCCGTCCTCGAACGCTTCACCGACCCCACCACGGCCCGCGGCGTCGACGCCCTGATCGAGGGCCTCGTGATGCACAAGGTCCTGGCCACCACCTCCGGGGCGACCCGGCGCGAGACCCACGCCCTCATCGACCGCCTCGTCCCTCCGGCGCCACCCCTTGGAGCACACCCGTGACCGTCCTCGCCCCCGCTCCCCCGGTACGCGCCGCCGGCCGCGCCGTCTACGTGGCCTTCATCGGCGCCGGCTTCGCCATGGCCTCGTGGGCCACCCGCATCCCCCAGGTGCGCGACGGCCTCGACCTGACCCCGTCGCGGCTCGGCCTCGTGCTGCTGGCGATCGCCACCGGATCCATCGTGTCGCTGGTGCTGGCCGGTTCGATGGTGTCCCGCTTCGGCTCCCGGCGCACCGTGACGGCGATGGCGGCCCTGCTCACGCTCGCGCTGGTCATCGTCGGGCTGGGTTATCCGTACGGCGTCCCGCCCGTGCTCGTGGGCCTGTTCTTCTTCGGCTTCGCCAACGGGGCCTGGGACGTGGCGATGAACGTCCAGGGCGCCGTGGTGGAACGCCGGCTGGGCCGCGCGATCATGCCCCGCTTCCACGCCGGCTACAGCGTCGGCACGGTCGCCGGCGCCCTCACCGGAGCGGCAGCCGTGGCCCTGCACCTCCCGGTGACCGCCCACCTGATCGCCTCGGCCGTGCTCGTAACCGCCATCGTGATCGTCTCGGTACGCTCCTTCGTCAGCGACGACGCCGAGCCCTCTCCCCCCGCCCCCACCCCGCACGAACCCGGCCCCACCCCGCACGAACCCGGCCCCACCCCGCACGCCGCCCCGGCCGACCCCGACCCCGCGCCGGACGGCGGTCTCCGGCGCACGCTGGCCACCTGGCGCGAGCCCCGCACCCTGCTCATCGGCCTGTTCGTCCTCGCCTTCGCCTTCGCCGAGGGCGCCGGCATCGACTGGATCAGCGTCGCCATGATCGACGGCCACGGCGTCACGGCGACCACGGGCACGCTCGGCTTCGCGCTCTTCCTCTCCGCCATGACGCTGGGCCGCTGGTTCGGCCCCGGCCTGCTCGACCGCTACGGACGTGTCGCCGTGGTGCGCGCGCTGGCTGCCCTCAGCCTGACCGGCCTGCTCATCTTCGTCTTCGGCCCGAACACGGCGACGGCCTTCGCCGGGGCGCTGGTGTGGGGCCTGGGCGCGTCCCTCGGCTTCCCGGTCGGCATGAGCGCCGCCGCGGACGACCCGACCCGGGCGGCCCCGCGCGTGAGCGTCGTCGCGTCGATCGGCTACTGCGCCTTCCTCGGCGGCCCGCCGCTCGTCGGCTTCCTCGGCGATCACATCACCGTCCTCAAGGCCCTGACCGCGGTGGCCGTCCTCCTCGCCGTAGCCATGGCCGTAGCCGGCGCCATCCGCCCCCTGCCGGACACCACCGCCCCGTCACCCGCCCCCGCCGACGAACCGACCCCGGCAACCACCCACGCCTGACCCCTCACCTCACCACCAGCCGATCGTCGCGGGAGCGGGCGCCCGTGGCGCGGTACAGGTCGCGCAGCGTCCCGATCTCGCCCCCGTGGTGGAACGTCTCCCGGTTGAGGTGCAGCACCAGCATGGCCATCGGCTCCTCGGCGAAGAACACTCCCCGAGGCCCGAGCGGTCGCAGCAGGCCCTCCTCGTCCAGCCCCGCGACCCCGTCCCGCCACCACCGGTACGACGACTCGAGCAGCTCCACCGCCCCGGCCGCCGTGCCGGGCAGCGAGGCGGGCCAGTGCCGGGGGTCGAACATCGTGGCGTCCGCCGGCACCCGGCCGTCGCCGAAGAACGTGCTCGCCCGGGTGTGGAAGACGCCCACGGCGATGTGGAGGATGCGCCAGGCGATGGTCGTCACCGGCGGCGGACTGGGCTCGGGCTCCGCGCCGTCGAGCCGGTAGTCGCCGTCCGGCCCCGGGCGCAGCGACCAGCAGCCCTCGACGGGTTCCCAGAAGAACTCCTCGTCCGTCAGCCCCTCGAGGCGGGGACGCAGGCTCGTCTCCCAGTAGAAGTCCAGTTGCGTCGTCAATGCCCGTACCCAATCCATGGGTACGGTCTATCAGTCGCCACCGACATCTTCGGGTGGGCGCAGCGGCCAGGGTGCCCACTGCACCGCCGCGGCGAAGCCCTCCCGGCGGGCGGCTCGGGCTTCCCGGTTGTCCAGGGCCACCTGCCGGCTCATCCGGAATCCCGGCGCGATCAGGCGCGTCTCGCACCACGATCCGGTCACGCCGCGGCGCACCCGCTCCCACAGGCCGCCCTCGATGTGGGCGGCCACTCGGGCGCGGAGGACCTCGACCAGCTCGTCCGCGTCCTCGCCGCAGGCGTCGCAGCCGCAGGCGGGCAGAGGCTCCACGAACCACCGGCCGAGCCGGAGCACGATGCCCGGGAAGTCGGTGAACGTGATCGCCACCGGCCCCGCGGCGGGATGCCGCGGGACGACCCGCACGGTACGCACGATCTCGGCGCCGGTCTCCGGCCCGATGGGCTCCTTGGCCTCGCGCCGATCGGCGACGTAGCGCTCGGTCAGCTCGTCGAGCAACCGTTCGGCGGCGTCGTGGAGCACCTGGAACCGTCCCCGGCCGGTGGCCCGGAGCGCACGGTGCGGGTCCGGCCCGCCCTTCCCGTCGTCCACCTGGGCAGTATGCCGCGCGGGCCACACGGTGGACCGGGCTTCCGGCGAAGACCCCAGCGGGTGCGAAAACTCCGGTGAACCCTTTTCAACCTGACATCGAGCCCGACGGTGCCGCGCCGCCGACCGGTAGAGGCACTGCCGGCCTCGCCACGTTGAAAAAAGTTCAGTAGCTGAACTCCCCCGAGGCGACTCCCTCGACGAACGCCGCCCATTCGGCCGGGGTGAAGCGGAGGGGTCCGACCCCCGGGTTCTTGCTGTCACGCAGCCAGAACTCGTCGCCGACCTTGGCCACCTCTACGCACGTCGTGTTGCCGCAGCCGCCGGCTTTACGCCAGGCGACCGGGTGCTCCGTCGAGTTGGTCATACTCGCTCCTCCGTGACGGTTTCCCGACCCACGGTACGAGACTGGAGCTTCCTCCCACAGGAGGAAAGATGAGTGAAAGCGTGACAGGACTCGCCTTTTGTCGGCATTAGGCCCAAAGGCGCCGTTGGTCCTGCCGTGCAGGTATTGCCGACGATCGCCGTGTTCCGAATCCCCACCGTACTGCGCACGACCGGAGCCGCACGCAGCCGACGACGTCATTCCCCGCCGAACTCGTTCCGCTTGACGCCGTGAACGAAGGCGGTCCACTCATCCCGGGTGAAGGTGAGCGGCGCTACGGAGAGGTCCTTGGAGTCTCGGACCATGACCCGGTCCGGGAACTGGGCGACCTCGACGCAGGCATTGGTGCCGCAGCGGCTGCTCTTACGCCACTGGGCAGTCTGAGTGGGATTCACTGTGGAGCCTTCCGAATAGAGTTGCTATCGAGTGACTAACCCTTTCGACCCCTGGAAAGTTGCTAGATTTTTTCCGCCGTCAGCGCAGCTCTCTGATGCGCTTCTTCACGAAATCGACAGTTTCATCCTCATCTATAGCCGCTTCCCAGAGCTTTCTGTACCGATCGAAGTGTCGCGTCGTCACAGCCTTGTCCTCGACGATCTCGTCGGAGGTGCCGGTCTCGCGGTACATGACCGCGTTCACCTTGTCACCGGCCTCGGTCTCCTCGTCCTCACTGCCCAGAAACACGATGTCGAAGCCCGCGTTGTAGGAGAGTGCCGCATCCGCGGTGAACGGAAACATGCGAATCTTGACGAGGTCCTGCTCCTCGAGCCGGAGGATCTCCTCCAGTTGTTCCGCGAAAATCTCGGGCCCACCCACGGCGCGCATGAAGACCGACTCGTCCAGCAGCGCGGTCATCCGCAGCGACCCGATGCGTTGCAGCACCGCCTCGTGCCGGAGCCTGCGCGCCTCGAGCCGGTATTCACGCTGTTCGTCGGTCATCTCGTCGCGCCACATATTGATAAGCGCGCGAGAATAGGACGGCAGTTGCAGCGTGCCCGGAATGTGGAACACGGAATAGCTGTGCACCGACAGCGCCTCGGTCTCATATTCGATGAGCCGGCGGAGTCCGTCGGTGAGATGCTCGCGGAACTCAGGCTTCTGGTACCAGGCCTGACGTTGCCGCGTCCGCGCGATCTTCGCGGTGGCGAGGAGATCGGCGACCTGCGCTCGGTCCTTGACGTTGAGGTAGGTGAGCAGTGGCCGCAGATCGTTGGGCGCGATGGTGACGTCGCCGTTCTCGATCCGGATGACCTTGCTCAGGCTCCATTCCATCTGCTCAGCGACGTCCTGCTGAGTGAATCCCGCGGCCTCCCGTGCCTCGCGCAGCACGAGACGCACGCGCCTGCGTGCCACCGTGGGCGAGTCACCCTCAGCCATGAGTCCTTCAGCGTTGAAGTCGTTGGTGATGGAGCGTGAAGCTGCCACCTCGCTGGTTGCCAGAAGGCCACCAGCGAGGTCGCGCGCCAGCCTACTCACTGTCCTATCAGAACGGGAAAGCGGCGGTGGAAGGTTCACCGAAAAGAAACAAGTCACACGTCTGAAACTCTCGGTGATCTCTAGGCCGCGGCCAGCCCGCGCGTCTCACGCACGGGACGGGAATCCTCGATGGCCCGCATCAAAGCGCGCGCCACCTGGTTGAACATCTGCCGGTCGGATGACGAGTACAGGGTGACGTCGACGCCGCGGTAGGTCGCCCGCACGTGCCACTGACGCGCGTTGCGGCGGGTCACCGTCACGACGGCCAGGGCGATCAGGATCGCGACCACGGCCATCGCGTATCCGGCCGTGGGACCGACGAGCGACCAGCTCGCCGCGGTCAGGGTGACCAGGCCGGCGCCCGTCACGATGATGCCGCCCATGCGCTCGACCGCGGGGCCGCCCTGAACCCGGACGACGTTGCGGAGCTCACGGACGCTGAAGACGACCTCCGCCGACGAGGTACGCCGGATGAAGTGCTGGTCGGTAACGCGTGCGTCGGGGCCACGGTAGTAGATACGCATTGCGAACTCCCTTCCATGCTCTTCCACGAGAGGGGAAAGGCGTCGCGGTCGCGACTGGAGAGAATTCCCGCCTCGCTTGAAACGGACCGGAAAGCACGAGAGGCAAAGACGGCACCCGGTTGCCGCCGGGTGCCGTTGCTGACGTCTCCCCTCGCTTTTCCGCCCCTGGTATGCCAGCAGTCAAGCATGGCCACCAGCCTGATCGCTACCTCTCAAGGTGCCACCTTGCAGATTGCGAGAAAGCACCTTCACGCGGCGGCGTTGTCGTCCCACGACGACGGCGGCCTCGCGTCCTCGATGGCTCGCCGCAGAGCGCGGCTGACCTGGTTGAACACCCTCGCGTCCACGGCTCCGTACAGGTCGACGGCCTGGCCGCGGTAGGTCGCCTGCAGCACCCAGGTGCGCGGCCGGGCGCGCCAGAGGAGCGCGGTGGCGGCCATACCGAAGCCGACCAGCCCCAGGAACGCGATCGCGTACAGGGGTGAGACCTTTCCGAGCGGCCAGACGGTCACCAGCGCCAGGGCCGCGCCGACGCCCAGCAGGGCATAGTGCGGACGTACGCCGTCGGCGCTGGCGATGCAGACGTTACGCAGGTCGCGTACGAGAAAGGCCTTGGTCGTCGTGGTGGTGCGATGGACGAAGTGTTCGCTGGTCACCATCGCGTCGGGGCCACGGTAGTAGACGCGCATGACGAACTCCCCCCTTCGACTCCTTGCGAGGAGAGGAAAGGCGAGCCACCATTGGCGCAGAGAGAATTCCCCGCCTCGCTCGTGTCTTCCAGGGCTGCAGAGGCGACAACGGCACCCGGTTGCCGCCGGGTGCCGTTGCGTGTTTCGCTCCAGCTCCGCCCTACTTAACTTGTCTTCAGTACAGCACGCCACACGGCTCTCCGCCACACATCAACCTGCTATATCGCAGATTGCGTACAAGCCGTGTAGGTCGCTCAGCGGGCCAGCAGCACCGCCGCCAGGGCCAGGACACCCGGGACGACCTGCACGAACAGGATCCTGCGGCTGACCGTCGCGGCGCCATAAATTCCGGCGACGATGACGCAGGACAGGAAGAACACCGGGAACGCGGTGTCGTCGGCGATGAGACCATAGATGAGGCCGGCGGCCAGGAACCCGTTGTAGAGGCCCTGGTTGGCGGCCAGGGTGGCGCTCTCCGCGGCGAACTCCGCGGTGGTACCGAAGGTGGCACGCACCCGTTCTGTCCGCCAGAGGAACATCTCCAGCACGACAATGTAGATGTGGATGAGGGCCACCAGGCCCACCAGGATTCTTGCCACCCATTCCATGCGGCACACCCTAGCGATCAAGGTCCACATCGAAGGACGTAACCGGAAACACCATGCGTTTCATCGACACAACGACCGGGTAGGCCCACCGCGAACGAGCGAAGAGGCAGCCAGGGGAGGGTGAGGTCCAGCATGGAGAGCCGACTCAGAATAGCCGGCCAGGCGGTCCAGCCCGTCCTCGTGATGTTCCCACTCGGGCTCTTCGCGATGGCGGTGTTCTTCGACATCGGCAACCTGCTCGGCGGCCCGGACATCCTGGGCGCCCTGGCGTACTGGAACATCGTCGCCGGCCTGGTCGGTGGCATCCTGGCCGCCCTGGCCACGGCGATCGACGTGATGTTCGTGCGCAACGGCACCCCGGCGAAGCGCATCGGCGTCCTGCAGAGCCTGGCCAACATGGGCGTCCTCATCCTCTTCGCGGTCATTCTCATGCTGCGGATGCGCACCCCGGACCGGGTGGCCGGCGGTGGCCTGCTGGCCGTCGAGATTCTCGCCCTCGCCGGGGCCGTCTTCGGTGCCTGGTACGGCGGCGAGCTGGTGAACCGCCGCGCCGCGACGTTTGCCCGCGCCCAGGCCGGGAACCGCTCCTATTGACCGGAGCAACACCGCCGAAAGAACAGGGGAATCGACCATGGCGACCTCGATCAAGGGCAAGCGCGTCGCTTTCCTGGCCACCGACGGCGTGGAGGAAGTCGAGTACACGCAGCCCCGCAAGGCCGTCGAGGACGCGGGCGGCAGGGCCGAGCTGGTCTCGATCAAGAGCGGCGAGATCCAGGCCGTGAACCACATGGACAAGGCCGGCACGTACCCGGTGGACAAGCAGGTGAAGGACGCGGACGCCGGCGAGTACGACGCCCTGGTCCTGCCGGGTGGCGTGGCCAACCCGGACTTCCTGCGCGTCGACCCGGAAGCGATCCGCTTCGTCCGCGACTTCTTCACGGCGGGCAAGCCGGTGGCGGCCATCTGCCACGGTCCGTGGACGCTCGTGGAGGCGGGCGTCGTCGACGGCCGCACGCTCACGAGCTGGCCCAGCCTCCGCACCGACCTGGCGAACGCCGGCGCGACGTGGGTCGACGAGGAGGTCTTCGTCGACCAGGGCCTCGTCACCAGCCGCAACCCGGACGACCTGCCCGCGTTCTGCGACAAGATGCTCGAGGAGATCGCCGAGGGCGCCCACGAGAAGCAGACCGCCTGACCATCCGAGCGAAGCGGCCCGGAGCTAACCCCGGGCCGCGGCTGTTTCCCGCGTCGTACCGAGCTCGGACGCGCGTACCTGGGTCACGCAGAGCACCACGAGCCAGGCGGTGAGGACCACGGCCGCCATCCCCCGGACCAGGTCGCTGCTCTCGGCGATGAACCCGATGGCGGGCGGGCCGGCGAGCAGCCCGGTCGTGCCCATCGCGGCGACCATGGTGAGGGTCGTCGAGCCGGCCCGCGCGGCGGCCACGTACAGGCAGGGGCTGACCGCCGCCATGCCGAGCCCGACGCACGCGAAGCCCGCCAGCGCCGGGACGACCCCGCCGGTGAGCAGGGCGGCCCCGAGTCCGGCGCCGGCGAGCGTGGCACCGGTCAGGACGACCCGCTTGTCGCCCCACCGGGCGCGCCAGCCGTCGGCGAAGAGCCGGGCGGTCACCATCATCGCCGACGTGACCGCGATGCCGAGCGGCAGCAGGTGCGGTGCGGCGTGGACGACATCCTTGAGGTAGAGCGCCGTCCAGTCGGTCATCGCGCCCTCGGTGATCGTGGCGAACACCATGGCCAGGCCCAGGAATGCGGTGATCCTGGACGGGCGGGCCCACCGGCGGCCCTCGGACTTCTTCTCCGGGGCCGGAAGGTCCTGGTGCAGCAGCGCCGGTCGCGCCGCCAGGATGAGCACCAGCAGCAGGACCCCGGCGACACCGAAGTGGATCACGATCGCATCGGTGAGCGCGGTGACCCCGGAGGCGATCAGAGCCGCCGCGAGGATGCCGCCGCTGAAGAGGGCGTGCAGCTTCGCCATGGTGTTGCGCTCGTACGCGGCCTCGAGCGCGGCACCCTGCGCGTTCATGGCCACGTTCAGGCAGCCGACCGCGACGCCGTCGACCAGCAGGACGACCAGCGCCGTCGGATAGTTCGGCGCCGCCACGAGACCGGCGAGCGCCGCCACCAGCACGAGGGCGGCACCCACGGCCAGCCGCCGCGAGCCGAGGACCGCCATCAGCTTCGCGACCAGGGGGAACGACACCGCGGCCCCGACGCCGGCCGCGAGCAGCAGCACGCCCACCTCGCCGGCGGAGAGATCGAGCCGGTCGGTGAGGGCCGGGATGCGGGCGGCCCAGGTGGAGTACTGGAAGCCGAGGAAGCAGAACAGCCCGGCGATGGCGAGCTGGGACCGGCGGAAGCCGCTCGGACGAGGCATGGGGATTCTCAGCTTCCGTCGGTGATCGGGCGGGACATGTAGACGGCGCCCGGGCCGTACCCGGGCGGCACGTCGACCTCGGGGTGGGGACGGTAGCCGTGCGTGGACCAGAAGCCCGAGGTGCCGCCGACGGCGATCAGCGAGATCTGCTCGTACTCCGAAGATCGTGCCGTGTCTGTGAGGTGCCGCAGCATGCGCTTGGCCCACCCACGGCCGCGGAGGCGGTCGTCGACAACGATGTCATGAAGGTGCAGATTGGACGATCGGTGGACGGCGTGCTCGGGCCGGTCCGGCTGGGGGAACCGCCGGGGCGGGTACGGCAGCGCCAGCACGTAGCCCCCGACCCGCCCGCCGGTGTCGAGCACGAAGGACGTCGAGGGTGAGCTGCGGGCCCGGGACTCGAGCACGGCGCGGTCCTCGGAGAGCCCCTTCGCCGTGTACGCGCCGGCCTCCAGCTCGGCGATCGAGCTCCAGTCGCCGGGGGTGATGGGGCGCACGTGCTCTGCGCGTACGGAAATGCAGGGAAGTGGGTCGTAGCCGTTGAAGCCCCGGGTCATGTAGCTGATCGCGTAGGCACCCGCGCCGTGGATCCACACCGGATCGCCCGAGGCGAGATCGGCGGGGACCGGCGTCGGAGCCGTCCCCAGATTGTCGTCGCTGTCGCAGGTCGGGCCCGCGACCACCGCCGGCACGGTCCGGCCGCCGGACCGCGTCGGGAACTCCAGCCGGTACCCGATCTGGTCCGCCTCGTAGAGCCCGTTGAACCGGCCGCAGCTCAGATAGAGCCAGGGCTGCCGGCGTACGGTCAGGCGCACGACGTGCGCGCGGATCGTGCCGTGATCGGCGACCAGGTACCGTCCCGGCTCGACGAGAAAGTCCAGTTCACCGCCCGCCACCTCGCGCAGCCGGCGCAGGCCGGCCCGGATCGCGGCGAACATCTCCGCGGTCGGCGGCGTCATCGGGGCGCCGGCGCGGTCCAGGTAACCCTCGGCCGGCAGGCCGCCCCCGAGGTTGACGAATTCCAGATCCTTCAGCCGGGGAAGGACGGCGGCAAGGTCACCGAGGGCACGTTCCCATGCGCGTACGGTCATCTGCTGCGACCCGACGTGCACCGACAGCCCAGCCGGAACGAGTCCCTGCCGCCGCGCCTCCTCCAGGACCGGCACCGGATCCTCGGTGCCGCACTTGGCGGTGAGCCCCCACAGGGCGCCCTCGCCGCTGGTGGACAGCCGGCAGAACACCCGGGCGCCGGGCGCGTGCCGGGCGATGGCCCGGACGTCCTCGACGCTGTCGGTGGCGAACGTGGTGACCCCCAGCGCGTACGCGTCGGCGATCTCGGCGTCGGACTTGATCGTGTTGCCGTAATGGATGCGCCGCGGCGCCACCCCGGTCCGCAGCGCCTGCCTGATCTCCCCCGGGCTGGCCGCGTCGAACCCCGCACCCCGGTCGGCCAGGGACGCGAGCACCTCGTCCACCGGGCACGCCTTCATCGCGAACCGCACCTCGACGCCGGGCAGTTCGCGGCGGAGCACGTCGTACTGCCGGTCGATGCCGGTCAGGTCGTAGATGATCCGGTCGCGGTCCGCGCCCGCGAGGGCCGACCGTACGTGCGGCCGCTCACGCATCGCCGACCCGCGTGCCCCGGGCCGCCTCGACCAGCGGCGCCCACGCGTCGATCAGCAAGGCGAAGTCGTCGATGTCCCGGCGGGCTTCGAGGAGCAGACGCTCCCGGCGCTCCGCGATCCGGTCCGCGACGGCGGTGAACCGGCCGCCGAGCCGGCGATAGGCCGCCTCCAGGCGGTGCACCTTCGCCTCGTTGGCCCCGCGGTCCTGCCACGTGCTGTCTCGCACGATCGCGGCGATCACGGCCGGGTCGTCGCTCGCCATCCGCTCGTAGATGAAATGGAAGTAGTACATCGACAGAATGAACTTGGCGAATCGCATCTGGTACGCGAGGAACCCGGCGTCGGTCTTCCGTTCCGGCGTGTGGAAGTTGACGATGTGCCGGTTGTGCCACACCCCCGGAAGCCGCGCCTTGTCCGCCACGTGGATGAGAAAGTAGTCGCTGCCGATCGTGTCGAGCGCCGGCGGCAACGGAACCCGCTCGTGCAGCCCGTAGAAGCTGATGTTGTGCATGTCGACCCGCATCGGATCGACCACGGCGAGAACGGACCGGTCGCCGTCGAAAGGCTCGCTGCCGGTGAAAGACTCCTCGACCAGGGCGCGTTTCTCCGCCTCGCCGGTGCCGTCCGCGGCCCAGAGGCTGACCAGGTCGAAATACGCGTCGTGGTCCCGCACGCCGGCGATATCCACCGACATCTCGCCCACGAACGACCCGCCGACCATCGCCACGCGCCGGTCCCGCAACGCCGGATCCAGCCGATCCTCGACGGCCACGGCGTCGCGCGCGGGCCTGCCGAGCGCCAGCAACTCGGCGTGGATCGGAAAGACCTTGCTTCCCTCGTACGTCTGGAAGTACAGATCCGAATCCCGCCGATGCACCGACTCGCAGCCCAGCGCGACGGCGATGAGAAACGCCCGGTTGGTGCACGCGCCGTAGGACAGACCGTCCGGCAGCATCAGGTCGAGAACCAGATCCGGCTTCGCGACCCCGGAACGCCCGATGACCCGCTGCAGGAAGGCCCGCTGCGCCGCCTCATCGAGATGCCAGACGTTGTCCAGGCCGCTCAGGACCCCGGCGTGCGCCGCGAAATGCTCCGACGAGTCGAGGACGAGAAGATGGACCTCGACATCGAAATGCCGGGCGGCATAACGCGCCTCCTCCGACACTTCGGCCAACGTCGCCGAGCACTCCCTATTGGTCGGCACGGTCAGGCAGATCCGGCGCACGCCTACCCCTCCCTGAGCTCTGCAAAAAAGCGTCCCGGGCGCGACACGCATCGTCGAGCATCACTGCCCGGGGAGGGATCTTACCGATGGGTAGCGACCACAGTGGACCGGTCGACCACCTCGGGGATGGACAAGCGGCACGACTCTGATGTGGACTACGCGTTCAGGTGCGGCCTCAGGAGTACGTGTGAAGGCTAACGAGACGACCATTCGCAATCTCCTCCAAGGCGAGCGGCAGTACGTCGTCCCGCTCTACCAGCGGCGATACAGCTGGAAGCGTCGTGATCTGGCGCAGTTGTGGGCCGACCTCATGCGGGTGGTCGAGGCCGGTGGCACGCACTCCCACTTCCTCGGCTCGGTCGTGCTGGCCCCGTCGCCCACGAACACGCCGGCCGGCGTGCAGACGTGGCTTGTCGTCGACGGACAGCAACGGCTGACGACCCTGGGGATCCTGCTCTGCGCCATCCGGGATCACGTCCGGGACACCGACCAGCAGCTCGCCGCCAAGATCGACGATCTCTATCTGTTCAACAAGTACGCCTCCGGCGCCGAGCGCTACACGCTGCTGCCCACCAAAGCCGATCGGGCGGCCTGGATCGGGTTGATCGAACGCGCGCCCGATGCCGGCGGCGAGGACCGCATCGGTGAGGCGTACCGGTATTTCAGGGCGGCGCTGCTCCAGGCGGACGACCCCGACGACGAACAGGACGTTGCCCGGATGGAGCAGGCGGTCGCCGGGCAGTTGAGCATCGTCGAGATCGCCGCGCACGCCGACGACAACGTGCATCGGATCTTCGAGTCCCTCAACTACACCGGCCAGCCACTCACCCAGGCTGACCTGCTGCGCAACTACTTGTTCATGCGGTTGCCGGCCAGAGGGGACGACGTCTACGAACGCCAGTGGCTGCCGTTGCAGGAGCTGCTGACCGACAGGCAACTGGAGCAACTCGTCTGGCTCGACCTCGTGCTCCGCGGCGACGACCGGGCCACCCAGGAGTCGATCTACCAGGCCCAGCAGGAGCGCCTCAAGCACCTGCCCGACGAGCCGGCGATCGAGAAGTGGATCATCGATCTGCACCACAAGGCCCGGCTGTTCCGCAAGATACTCGACCCGCGGCGCGAGCCCGATCCCCAGCTGCGTCAAGCGCTCGATCGGCTCGACCGCTGGGGCGTCGCCGTGGTCCACCCCGTCACTCTGCACGTCCTTCTCGCTCACCATGCCGGCCGGCTCACCGCTGAGGAGGCCGCGGCCGCCCTGCGGGTCGTCGAAAGCTACCTGGTCCGGCGTACCCTCGTCGGTCTTTCCAGCTCCAACAACAACCGGCTGATGATGTCGCTGGTGAAGGACCTCGGCGACCAGGTGCCCTCGGCGAAGGCGATCGTCCGTGCACTGTCGGGCCCCCGGAAACGCTTCCCCACCGACCAGCACGTGCGAGACGCCGTACTGGTCAACAGCTTCTACTGGCTCGGCCGCGGGCCTCAGCGCGCGTACGTCCTGCGCTGCATCGAGGAGGACCACCGCCACGGGGAACCCCTCGACTTCGACAAGGCCAAGGTCACCATCGAACACGTACTGCCGCAGTCCCCGACCGACGAGTGGAACGAGATGCTGCTCGCCGATCTGCGCGACGGCGAAACCGTGGAGGAATTGCACAGCTCGCTCGTACACACGCTGGGCAACCTGAGCCTGACCGCCTACAACTCCAAGCTGTCCAACGACGGCTTCGCCGCGAAGAAGCAGATCCTCGCCGACAGCGGGCTCGCCATGAACCGGGAACTCGCCCGCGCCGAACGCTGGGGCCGCCCGGAAATCCACGCCCGCGGACGCGCCCTCGCCGAACGCATCATCAAGATCTGGCCCGGCCCCGACGAGACCGTCGGCGCCACACCTCCGAGCCCCCGCTGGTCGCTCATGAACCAGGTCCTCGCGAGCATCCCCGCCGGACGATGGACCAGCTACTCCGACGTGGCCGAGGTCATCGGCTCCCACCAGGTCGCGGTCGGCGCCCGCCTCGCCGCCGTCCAGGTCCCGAACGCCCACCGGGTCCTCAAACTGCACGGCGCGATCTCACCGGAATTCCGCTGGCCCGACCCGGAACGCCAGGACGACCCCAAGACGGTCCTCGAAGCGGAAGGCATCCGCTTCGACCGATGGGGCCGCGCCGCCGCCGACCGGCGCATGACGGCCAACGAACTGGCCGAAGCGGTCGGTCTCGACACGGCGGACGCCGACTGACCGTGCACGGCCGGCGGCTGCTCATCCCGCGTGTCGTGGATGACCGGCGCCCTGTGGCGCACGTGGTCAAGGAACTCGGCTGCTCGCGGCAGACGGGATACAAATGGCTGGCCCGCTGCCGTGCCGAAGGTGACGCCGGACTACTGGACCGGCCCAGCACCGCCCACCGGCTGCCCGGCAAGACCAGCCCGGATCAGCAGCCCTCCGAGATGTTCGCCGAACTCGTAGAGGGAAATCCATCGGCCGCCTGAAATCGCCCTCCAGTTACCTTCCGAAACCGCTCCAGCCTCCTGAATTCCCGTGCATCCTGCCTTGAATTACTTCAACCAAATGTTGCGCCGCAATGCGGTCATCACCACGAATCCGGGCGGGTGGAATTCCGTTCGCAATCCCAAGGACCACTGCCCTCTGCCGGGCCTTCTCATTCATAAAATTCGTCGAGTCAGTCGCGTTCTGGTCGAGCTGCCCCATGGCAGTTAGCGATGCATGTGCGCAACTAACAGCAGCTTCACCGTCACCTCCGGCCGCAGCGCACTTCGTCGCGTACATTAGAACAAGACATCCATAGAAAGAGTAAATATCGGCGATTTGTGTGAACCCCAATTCGTTCGGCTGGAGTTCAGGGAAAGACAGCAAATGCTCACGCCGCTCATCGAAAGAGCCCGTCGAATTTGCCAAATCCCACAAGCCCTCAAGGGTATCGACGACGAAGGCGATGTCATCAGATCGGCTGGGGTCGTCTGCCCGAAGAGCACAGAAGACCTGCACCAGCCGCTCCGCACAACTCGCTGCGAAGACTCGCGCCAAATGTCCGTCGCCCTCGCGAAGCGCGCGAGCGGTCTCCTCGTCAACTACCATTCGAAGCTCCTCTGACGCGTCGTAGTAACTCCGCTGCCAGGATATACATTGCCCATCATTCTTCCCCCGCTGCCCCGAACCCATGGAGCGCAGACCGACAGACACACATTTCTCGACGTTCCGCCCGCGACCGGCGTCCACCCTTGCTCATTGATGAACAGGACAGCATTCTGTTCGGCATGCGTGCCTGGAATGTTCGGAGCATGCATCTCGCCACGCCGGAGTGGAACAGACATCTGAGCTGGAGTTAGGCCATCTCCAGAACCGGCGATCACATCAACATCTCCGCGAGGTGTCCGCGCCCGGACCACGGCTACCGTGCTGATGTTATTTCGGACGTACTCGTCGGGTTCCACTGCATGGATTTGGCTCGCCCGATCCGAGAATCCGCAGTTGTGCACAAGTACCGGCGTATTGCCGGCGAGCACATAGTACGTGTGGATGCGGTCGACCGTGAGGTCACGCATGACGCGCGCGCCGACGAAGCTGTGTACTCGCAGAACTGCGACGATCGCGCCGTCGCTTGTCTGCAGGCGTTCTCGGGGGAGCAGGTCCTTCGCGTCGACCCAGTCCTGGCGGTTGATGCTCCAGAAGGGGTGGTTCTGCGTGGTGTGCAGCGTGGTCGGCCCGGAGCCCGAGGTCCAAACCGTCACGTTGGTCAGCTCGGTGTCGTGGTTGACGTGCAGTTCCACGACCGGTTCGTCGGCGGTCTCGCCGGTCTCGGGGTCCGTGGAGACGACGACATCACCCTCGGCCACCTCAGCGATCGGCTTGACCGAGCCGTCCGCCATCAGTACCGGCGTCGTGGGAGCGAAGCTGTGGCAGCCTCTCGTGAAGAGGGACTTCACGGCCTTGGCGCCGTTGCTCACTCCCTTCGTGATGCCGCTAGCGATGTTCCGTACTTCCGCCTTGGCAGCACTCGAAGCGGCCTGTCGCGCGATCTGTGCTCCTTGGCCGCCGACGAGACTTCGGACGCCAGCGCTCAAGGCTGATCCGCCGACCGACATAAGGCCGCCCGTGACACCGCCGATAGCACCGGATAGCAGGGCGTTGCCGGCCATGTCACCGACGCTGTGGCCGCCTTCGACCAGGTCGTGCGTGATGGATCCGGCGGCACCGGCCAGGGCGCCGCAGCCGACGGCACCGACGCCGGTCCAGCCGATCGCCGCACCGCAGCCGACGCCGACGACAGCGCCCACCACGACGCCGGCGATGTCGGCTTTGTGGTCCGAGACCCAGTTGGTGGATTTGCACCACCAGTTGCATTTCTTCGGCTTGGCGCTGCCGGACGACGAGTTGCCGCCGGAATTGCCGTTGCCGCTGGATCCGCCGGTTCCACCAGAATCGCCGTTGCCGCCGTTGCCGCCGTTGCCGCCGTTGCCGGCGTTTTCGCTGGTTCCGCCCATGCCCGCGCTGGCGCCGTTGGAGCTGCCGGTTCCCTCGTTTCCGGTGCATGCGTACCCGCCGCCCGTCGTGCAGTCCACGGGGCCGAGGGTCATTCCGGACGGGTCGGCGAAGCTGACCGGTGAGTTGTTGGCGTAGCTGTAGCCCTGCATCATCTGCGGGTCGGTGACGTCCATGACCGGGTCGACCGAGATGAAGCGGCCGATCGCCGAATCGTATTCGCGGGCGCCGATGTGGGTCAGGCCGGTGTTGTCGAGCGTCTTGCCGAGGAAACCCTTGTCGTTGACCCAGCCGGCCTGGCCGTCGCGTTCTTCGCCGTAGGCGGTGAGGTGCCGGACGGTGGCCTGCTGGGTGACCGCGTCGATGCTGATCGAGGCCGTATTCTGGGTGTCGCTGACCAGCCAGGTCAGGCCCGCGTTCGTCCGCTGGGCGACCGTCTTGCCGCCGTAGGAGTAGTAGCGGGTGCAGGACTTCACCGCGCCGTTGTTGTCGACCTCGAGTTCCTGGCCGGGCAGGTACAGCGTCTTGGAAGCCGGTTCCTTGGTGATGAGCCGGTTGCCGTCGGCGTCGTACACATACGCCGTGGTGCCTGTCGAGTCCGTTGCGGATGCGAGGTGGCCCTCGATGTCCCAAGCCAGGGTCTGCTGGCCGTTCTTCGCCGTCGGACGCTGCTGGGTGTTGCCCGCTTCATCGGCTTGGTAGGTGGCAGTGTTGCTGGTGCCCGCGCTGCCCACCGTCGTGGTTCCCGTGGCGAAGTGGGGGTGGGCCTCGGTCGGCGCCGGGTACTCGTACGTCGTCGTACGCTCGCCGACCGCTGTCTTGTGCTCTACCTGCTGGGTGCGATTCCCGGCATCGTTGAACGACCATGACGTCCAGTACGGAGCCGGGGTGGCCGTGCTGTCACCGAGGCGGTCGAGCGACGGATCGGCGTCACAGTCGCCGTCCTTGGGCGTCCAGGCGTCGGTGAGCCGCAGCAGATAGTCCATCCGCCAGCACTGCGTCTCTACGCCCGCGACGGCTGCCTTCTCCGCGGTACGGGTGATGTTGCCGGCGTTGTTGTACGAGTACTCCTTCCACGAGACGACCGACGGGTTCACTTCGCGGAATGCCTGGGTGGCCTTGAGCCGGCGTGTGCTGGGGTCGTAGTCGTTGATGACCTGCAGAGACTTGCCGCCGCTGGCGCCGAAGACGGTGGTGGACAGTTCGCCGAACTCGGTGAACTGGACCGCTGGGACAAGCGAGCCGCCGATCGTGGTGCTCAGCGTCGTGGCCGCTCCGAGGTCGTTGAAACCCGTGGTGAGGGTTTCGGTGCCGACGCCGGCGGTGCCACCGATGGCGGGCAGCTGGCTGACCTTGGGTGTGCCGTCCACCGCGTACCGCGCCTGGTACGTGTAGGTACCCGCGAGGCCCTTCTCCGTGTCAGGGATGGTGACCGCCGTCTTCGTCGGCAGTCCGGTGGTCGCGTCGAGGGTCAGCGTCGCGGTGGTGTACGGCTTGTCCAGCTTGCCGTCGACGTAGCGGTTGCTGGCGGCCAGCACGCCGAGACCGCCGGCGAGGGTGTCGTACTTCCAGTCCGCTAGCTTGGTGCCCTGCAACGAGTCCTTGTACAGCCCGGTCTTGCGGCCCAGCGTGTCGTACTCGTACGCCAGGACCTGCTTCTTGGCATCGGTCGTGGTCAGGACCCGGCCGAGCTTGTCGAACGCGGTGGTGGTCTCCCCCTTGTCGGGGTCCTTGGTGTAGTTCTGCCGGCCCTGGACGTCGTAGCCGTACGCCCAGACCGTGTTCATCGGGTTGATCACCCGGGTGAGCTGGCCCTTGGCGTTGTACTCGTACTTCGTCCGGTCGTAGGCGCCGCCGACGTCACGGCCCTTGTACTGCCGGATCTCCGTCGTGCGACCGAGCGGGTCGACGTACTTGGACTCGGTGGTGCCGCCCTCGGGAGGCGTGGTGTCCACGTGGTCGCCGCCGTAGACGGTGGCCGCGCGCCACTTCTCCGCCAGTTTGGAGAACAGGATCTTGTTCGTCTCACGACCGGCGCCGTCGTAGAGCGTCTTCGACCAGGAGAGGACGTTGTCGCGTCCCGCCGGCATCGGGGGCTGCCAGCGAACGTTGGAAGCCGCCTTGTTGTCGACCCAGTAGGGGCCGTAGCTGACGTTCGCCCGGCCAGCGGTGTCATAGAAGGTGTCGCTGACGAGCATGCCCGTCGTTGCCGCCGGCACCTGCTGCTGGACCGGGCGCAGCAGGGAGTCGAAGAACATGTACGTCGTGGTGATCTTGCCTGCCGCGTTCAGGGTGTCCGTCTGGACGACGCTGGCCTTGTCGGTGTTCAGCGCGTACGTGTAGTGCAAGTCGGGGACGTCTTGGTCCGCGCGGCTGCGACCGGGCTTCCAGACGCTGACCAGGCGGCCCTGGCCGTCATACAGGGTTTCCGTGTCCCGGCCGTTGGCGTCGTGCGACAGGGTGGTCGCTCCGGTCGCCGGGTCGATCGCGGTGTACGAGGTCCAGCCGAGCGGGTTCACCGCGTCGACGCGGGTCAGCGGCCCCCCGGTCGCCGGGGTGTACTTGGTTTCGGTCTTGTGTTCCTCGGCGTCCCAGGAGAACCGGGGCCGTCCGTGAACGTCGTACTGCGTCCTGCCGGTCCTGAAATACACCGGCTCGTTGTTCTTCCAGTCCTCCAAGGCCTCCGTCGTCGTGGTCAGGCCCTTCGTGGGTGCCTCGCCCGGGCCTTTGCCGTCGAAGCTGGTCCGGGTGGCCCCGAGCACCTCGTCGCGGTCGATGACCCGGCCGGCTTTGGTGGCCTCACTGCACGGCAGCGCGAAGGTACGGACCTGGTAAGGGAACGCGATCATCCAGGCGGCGCCGTCGTCACGGCTGTAGTCGGTGAGCACACACCGTTCGTCACCGGGCTTGCCCGTGTCCCCGAAATCGGAGACCGCCGTGGGCATGCCGTACTTGTCGTACGAGGTGGTGCTGTGCGTCCAGGTGTCCGAGCGGTTCTGGTCCCGCGCGGTCCAGTTCCACACGCCCGCGGTATCGACGTAGCGCGCGTTGACCGGCACGTCGCCGATCTTGTGGGTGGCGGTGATCGTTCCCAGCCAGGGATCGGAGATGGTGCCGCTGATGGGAGCACCGTCCGGCCCGTCGTACACGATCGTCTCGCGGACCTGGCCGTTCAGGTCGTCGGCGTCGACGATGGTGGCTTTGCCCTTGGAATCGGTGACGTCGGCTCGTTTGGTGCCGACGGTGTCCGTCCGGCTCGACTTGTCACCGTCCATGCCACGGAAGTAGCGGGTGTCGACCCGAGTCCGGTCGCCGTCCTCTCCCTTGATGACGCTGACCAGGCCGTAGCCGCGCCACTGCGACCAGGTCCGGTACTTGTCCTTGGTCAGACCGTCGTCGTCGGCGTAACGCCACGCCGGCTTGTCGTACTTGTAGCTGGTCAGAACGCTGAGGGGAAACCCTTCCAGAGGGCTCTTGGTGTCGTTCTCCCGCACGTTGTCGACCACATACTTGTGGAACCAGTCAGTGATCTCCTTGCCGGGCGTGTCGCCCAGGTCCGGCGGCGCCCACCGTACGGGGAAGCACCGCTTGGTATTGGTCGCCGGGTCAGGGGTGGAACCTGCGGTGCAGTCCTTGGGCAGGTAGTTGATGTCGATCGTCGACCGGGTCTCGGTGTAGATCGTCTTCATCCGGTACCAGCGCATCGGCCGCAGGCCGTTGCTGAGCGCGGTGTCCACGCGGTTGTCCATCGGCGTCCCGACCAGCGTGATGTCCGGCACCGAGGTGGCGACATTGTCCGCGTCCCAGCCGGTGTGGCTGATCGTGGACAGCCACATGCCTCTGCGAGTTCCGTCACCCGGGTCGGGCCACGTGTGGGTCAGCGTCCACCGCTGAACGTTGCGGTACGTGGTGGTCCCGGGCTTGAGTACCTGGGTGGTGACGCTCGCGAGCCGTCGCTTGGTGAAGAACGTGGGGCCGTGCTGCGTACAGGTGGTGCCGGTGCATTCCTGGTCGAGGGCGGTGTCCTGCCAGTTGGCCTTTTCGGTGCAGGAGGTGAGGCACCGGTCCGCGGTCGCGAAGGCGACGCTCATCGGCGCCTTGGCGTACGCGTTCGAGGACACCTGGCCGTAGTCGATACGGGTGACGTTGCCGCCGCGGACGTACGGGTAGACATCGGTGTTGGAGTTGCGCGCGTACTTGTTGGTCTCGGGCGAGTACCAGAAGGATTCGGCGTTGCCGTTCGGGTCGACAACCCAGTCGAGGTTCCAGCGCCAGGCCTGGTCGCAGAACGAGTCCTTGAAGGCCGTCTTGTTGCACGGCTCACCGCTCTGGTTGCCCGCCACCGGCGCGGTGAAGACCGACTTGGTCTCGGCGGCCGTCGCCGTCCAGCCCGGCAGCCGGTTGAGGCCGAAGTAGTACTTCGTCCCGTTGGTGGCAGTGACCAGCCAGTACTCGCCCAGAGCGCCGGCCTTCTCGTCACTGTCGCCCTTGTCCCCGTTGGTGGCGTTGTAAAGGCGCTCGATGCGGGTGCCGTCGTCGGTACGGGTGTGCCAGCGCTTCTCGGTGGAGTTGTAGATCAGCTCGCCGCCGGCCACACCGTCGAGGGACAGCGTGGCGTTGTCCGTACCCCAGCATTGGTCGCCGGTGTCGGTGGTGTTGTTGCCCTTGCGGTCGTCATCGTCGTTGTCATCGGCACAACCGACGTAGCGCCGTTCGATGAACCCCGGTTCGAGGCCGAAGCCCTCCCCGATCCAGGACGGCTGGTTGTTGGTGACGGCGGTGCGGCCGTCGACGGCCTGCGACGAGTATCCGAGCGACAGTCTCGGCGCCGGGCCGCCGAGAGAAGGCGGCACCGCCATCGGGTACGACCAGGTGAAGGCGCCACTGGAGCCCCCGGCGTTCCAGGTGGCCGACGATGCCAGGGAGGTCGCCGCGTAGTCCCCGGAGCCTCCGGCGGGCGCGGCGTCCAGCGCCACCACCGACCCGGCGGCGCTGACCGAGACCGCCGCCGAGACCGACGTACCGTCGTTGGTGGAGGCCAACGGCGTAGCGCCACAACCGGAGGCGTCGGGCGTGTTGAGGGCGCAGGGCGGCAGAGACACCAGACGCAGACGGTCGGACCAGTCCGCACCGTAGGCGTCGGCGAAGTCGGTGTAGTCGACCCTGACGACAGCCTTGCCGACGGATCCGTTGTCGTTCGGTTTGATCCGTACGACCACGTCGCGGTGGGCTTTGGCGACGTCTGCCCTGCCGAGCACGTCCACCGAGAGTTTCTTCGGCTTCTTGTCGGCGCTGCGCACGGAGATTGGGGACGAGTCGGCCTTCTTTGCCAGTGCTCTCAAGCTGCCGGTAGCGGCGAGGTCGATGACCGAGGTCGCGGCGGCCGGCCACTTGGGGGCCCGCGCGGGCGTCGTCTTCGTGGCCGGAACCTTGCTCGGCATCGCCTTGACCGGCTTGCCGCCGATCGACTGGCCGGCGTGCGGCTTCAGCGGCTCGGCCTTGGCTTGCTCCGCCCGTGCCGGGTTGGCCTGGAGCAGCGCACCGGCCACAACGACAGCAGTGACGGCCGCAACCCGCCGTTGGAACGTGCCGATCACAGTTGACCGTCCTGGGTCTCGTAGAGCCGCTCGACCATGTCGGGCGTCAGCACACCCGCGTACGCACGCACCGCGTCCACACTTCCCTCGATCTTGTCCACCTGCGCGGTGGTGCCGTTCGCCGGCGTATAAAGGGCTCTACCGATCGCGAGCGGGCCGTCGGCCTGCCATCGAGCGGTGCGAGCCGTGGTCTGCGCGTGCACGCCGTTGACGTACAGGGTCTGCGTCTGAGCCGACGCGTCGTAGACGCCGACCAGGTGCACCCATCCACCGACGTCGTCATCGGTGACAGCGTCGGTGGTGCTGATGGCGTGGGTGAATGCCACCGTGCTGGCCGAGTCCGCGTTCTGCATGGAGAACGCCCACCTCGGGGTCGTGCCCCACTGCCGAACACCCAGATAGAACGCGGACTGCACGGTTCCGTCCTGGGCGAGCACGGTCATGTTGTTCGTGGGCACCTTGTGGAGACTCACCCACGCCGACACGGAGAACGACTGATCCGTACGCAGCACCCTGCCGGAGGTGGAGAGAGACGACGTACCGCCGAAATAGGCGGAGCCGAGGTCGCCCTCCACGTGGCCGAAGTCGTTCCATCGTTCGTCGGACGGCCCGGAGTCATCGAGCGGGTGCTTCACCTGGTTCTCGGTCGCGTCTTCGACACTCGAGTCCAGATCCCACCGTCCGGCGTCGGCCACCGCGAGGGCACCGATCTCGTTCTGCCGCAGCTGCCGGTTCCATACCCGGACGTCATCGGCCGCGCCGACCAGCTCCTTGTCGCCGAGCGCGGTCAGGCCGCCGGTGCCGGTGGTCGGAGCCGTGTAGGCCGCGACAACAGAGCTCGCCGTTCGCGTTCCGTCGACCGACACGAACGCCTCGCGCCGCATCGCGTCGAAGCCGCCGGCCACCCGAAGCCACGTCCCCAGCGTCGAGGGGGCGGCGGCGCATGCCTCCCACTCGCCCCGCGGCGGCGGGTTCGCCGTAGTCGCGGCCCCGACCTGCACGCGGTAGCAGACCTTTTTGGTCGCTCCGTCGAAGTACAGCTCGTCTTGCAGGAACGGGTCGCCGTACTTGGTATGCCGGACGATGGTCGATTCGCCGGTGGCAGCGGAGAGCCGAACCGTGGCGACCGTCGTGCGGCTGCCTCTGAGATCGACGGCCAACGGCCCCTGCGCGGTGCCGGACAGTCCGAACGAGTAGGCGCTGCCGCCGTCACCACTGCCCTCGACGTTGCTCACCGTGCCTGCGGTGGTCAGGTCATGGGCATGCGACGTGGAGTCCGTCGCCACTGCACTACCGGCCGGCTCGTCGAGCTTCCACCACGCCTCTGCGGTGGGGGCAGAACCGGCGAGGATCTTGTATCCACCGACGCTGTCGTCGCCGGCGCCCGAGGTGTACTCGCCACTCTCCCGGCCTGCCTGGTCGACGCTCACGACATGCAACGTGCGCGGACCACCACGCGTCAGGTCCTCGAGGTGGAGCGTCTCTTCCAACGGCGGCGGGTCGATGCGGACCGTGGCTCCGCCGCCCTTGGCGACGGCCGCAGTGGTGACCTTGGGTCCACCGTCGAACCAGTACCTGTACTGCATGATGTCCGCGACACCGTGCGCACCCAGTGTGAACAGACCGCTCTTACCGACCCCGCCTGCCGACTCGCAGGCTGTCGCGGTGCATTCGGGGTAGTCGGCTGAGGTGACCGTCGGCGGTGACTGCGGCCCCGTGCTGTCGATGGTGAAGGGGCAAGCCACGGACAAGGGCGAGTCGTCCAGGCCGTCGTACGTCCTGGCGGACATCGTGTATGCCTGATTCTCGACCAGGCCGAAGCTCTGCGGGATTGCGACCGTGGCACTTGCGCCGGAGGTTGCCGACTTCGTCATGGTGGGCTTGTCCGGAAGCGCCGCACCCTTCTTCGCGACGTAGAACTTGACCGTCAGATTCCGCTCCGTGCCGTCCGGATCCGACGCTTTGGCCTGCGCCGACGGATAACCGGCTGCCTTGGAGACGAACGCCGCCGGGTCGCTGCTGCCACACTTCTTGCCGCCGATGTCAGATTCTTCGGCGCTGACGGCTGGGTGTTGTAGGTCAACGAGACATACGGGTCCTTGGAGTCTTCCGAGGACTGGAACTTCTTCCAACTGTGCGTGCCGGGGTCGGCCTCGTCCGAACTCTTCGCCCGGAGTCCGGTGGTCAGGGTCTGCCAACCATGATCGGCAGCAGTGGCGAACAAGGGCTGCACGTTGGCGGTGATATAGCCAGCCGTGCAACCGCTGTAGCCCTTGGTCATCGTCGACTTGGCGACGGGATAGTCGCTGCGCCAGCGAGGCTGCTTGCTCCACCGCGTCGCCGTACCGACCGCTTCGGTGATCCAGACCTGCCACTCATGGTCGCTGCAGTTCCACGAGTGGGTGTTCCAGAGATACATCGTGGCGGCGGTGATCCGCTTGTCCGCCAGAACTTTCGTGGGCCAGCGAATGAAGGACCGGGCCCGGTAGGTGCCGCCGTCCGTGACGGAACCGAGCTTCAACTCCTTGGACGTCGACAGGTCGGAGCCGATGTTGTCCTGCACCAAGGTGTCGAAGCCGGGCTTGAGCGTCGGAGACGGGTCGATCGTCACCGGATACGTCGTCGCAGGATCGCTGAAGAAGTCCTGCTCCGGAGTCAGCATCAGAGCCTTGGAACCCGGCTTGATGCCGGCCTTGACCGTCATCGGTACCGGCACCCGTCGCAGGTGGTCCCCGGACTCGGCGCCCACCGTCGCGTCCCACATGACGGCCGGAGGCACATGCCCTACGTACTTGCCGTCCTTGCCGCGCAGTGTCAGCCCACCGTTCGCTTCCGACGACGGGACGACACCGGCGATACGCCATGGCATCGCGATGCTCTTGATCTCGGACGCCGCAGCGCGCGTCTTCACCACGATGAACTGCTCGAAGCCGGTACGCGTCGCGTCCACGACCAGATCGATGCCAGGGCGGACCTCGCGGAAGGTCGCCGCCGTGCCCTCCAGTTCCGGCTCCGGCAGCGTGCCTTCCCAACCCAAGGCCAGCTTGGCGGCACCACTGGCGAGCCGCGCCAGATCATGCTCGCCCGCATCCGCGGCACCCGAGATGACCAGCCCCCGAGGGTGCCCCTTCGGCGCGATGGAACCGTCGGACCGCTTGGTCAGCGTGAGGTCCACCGGCCACCACTGGCCGTCCTCGTCCTGGTATCGAGTCGGCCCGGCATGCACCTCGGCGGTGTAGGTCCCGTCCGGGTTGGCGACCACCTCGGTGGTCTCGCTGAGCAGTGAGGGTACCGGCACCGGCCGGCCGGTTTCCCGAGCTTGACGAGACGCTTCTTGTTCGGCCGTCAGGGCCGGGGGTGGATCCGCGGGCTCCGAGGCCCGAGCCGGCGAGGGCAGGGTGATGCCGGCCAACGCGGTCGTCAGAGGCTTGAGGCGGCCAGGGCGGACAGAATCGACGCACGCCGAACGCGCTCAATCATGGAATCCCCGTGTGATCAATTGCATCGATGAAGGTCGCGACGATGCGGATCGATGCAAGGGCACCGTAACCGGCAGATGATCAGTCGCACAAGACGGCTTTGAACCAGCCGAGCGACGACGAGGTGGCAGTCAGGGACGGACGGCCGAGGTAGCCGCGAGCCAGGCAGATGCGGCAAAGATGGAGCCCGCCGAGCGGTAGCAGCCGCAGAGATCCGTTCAGGGGTGAGCGGAAGGCGTATCCCAGTGACCTCACCGATGAACAGTGGGCCCGTTCTTGGAGGCCGGGAAAGCAAAGCATCCGCCGACGTCGGGCCACCAGGCCGTTGCTCGATAAACGTAAGACCCTGGCCAGCGTTTCCGCTGGCCAGGGTCTTACGTTCTGGAGCCGCCTGACGGAATCGAACCGTCGACCTACGCATTACGAGTGCGTCGCTCTAGCCGACTGAGCTAAGGCGGCAACGGTCATTGAGTGTACGGCATGCCGGGGGGTCGGCCGCGACGGGTGGGGTGTGGGCGCGCCGGAAGCGGACGATCGTTGTCATACCTCCGGGCTAATGTGCGATGCGTGACCGATCAAGAGCCTGCCCGGCAACCTCGTCCGCGCTCCGCTGAGGCTGAGCCTTCGCGGGCGCGGCGGCCGGTGAGCATGGATCCGCAGCAGCTGGGCTTCACGCCGCGGCGGCCGGTGGGGTGGCTGGCGCCGTTGTTGCTGCTCAATACGGGGTTGCGCACGTTGCTCGCGGTGCTGTTCGGGGCGTATCTCGACAAGCGGGAGTTGCAGAACGCGTTGTCCGGGGAGTCGTTCTCGCAGCCGGGGACCGACGGTGAGTTGTGGTTCGACTACGTGGCGGATCTCGGGGACGGGTTCGATCCGACGTACTCGGTGGCGTACCTGCTGGCGCAGCCGGGGCTGGAGATCGACGGCCGGGAGTTGCCGCGCGGGCAGGTGCTGCTCATGGGTGGCGATCAGGTCTATCCCGTCGCCAACGGTGACGAATACGAGAACCGGATGAAAGGGCCGTACCGGGCCGCGCTTCCCGAGCCGCCGGCGGCCGGGCCTCGGCCCACGCTCTTCGCCCTGCCGGGCAACCACGATTGGTACGACGGGCTCACCGCGTTCCTGCGCCTCTTCGCCCGGCGTAAGGACGGTCACATCGGCGGGTGGCGTACCCAGCAGCGCCGGTCGTATTTCGCGGTGCGGTTGCCCTCGAACTGGTGGCTGTTCGCGATCGACGAGCAGTTCGGGGCGTACATCGACGATCCGCAGTTGCTGTACTTCGAGAAGGCGGCGAGCGGGCTGGGCCCCGACGACCGCATCATCCTCATGACGCCGTCGCCGACGTGGGTCAAGGCCGCGAAGAAGCCCGGGGCGTACGACGCGGTGGACTACTTCATCCGTACGATCCTCGCGCCGACCGGGGCGCAGGTGCGGCTGCTCGTCAGCGGAGACCTGCACCACTATGCGCGCTACACGGGCGAGGACCGGGAGCTCATCACGTGTGGGGGCGGCGGGGCGTACCTGCTCGGCACGCATCAGTTGCCGGAGCGGCTGACCGTACCCCCGAAGGAGACCTTGACCCGCAGCGCGAGCCGCAGCCGCGACTACGAGCTTGCCACCCGCTTCCCCAGCGCCGCCGATTCCCGGCGGATGAGCTGGGGGATCTTCCGCAGGGCGCCGGCGCGCAACCCGGGCTTCGCGAGCATGCTCGGCATCGTCCACACCCTCACCATGCTGGCCATGGCCGGCGCGGCCAGCCAGGGCGGCATCTTCCAGCGGCTCTTCAGCATCCCGCTGGTCTTCATGCTCGTGGTGATCCTGGCCGGCACGGTGATGTTCGCTCAGCCGCCCGGCGCCGACCAGAACAAGCACGCCCGGCACTGGATCCTGGGGCTGCTCCACGGCTTCGCCCAGATCGGTCTGGCGACCGCCGGCGCCTGGGCCTGGCTGCGGCTGCCGTTCCACGACTGGGCCTGGCCGGGGCCGCTGATCATCGCGGCCATCCTGTACGGGCCGGTGATCGCGTTCCTGGCAACGCAGCTCCTGGCGCTGTACCTGCTGATCGCCAGCTACTTCGACGTGAACGTCAACGAGCTCTTCGCGGGGCAGGGCATCGAGGACTCGAAGAGCTTCCTCAGGATGCACATCGCGGCCGACGGGACGCTCACGATCTACCCGTTGGGCGTGGACAAGATCTGCCGTCGGTGGCAGCCCGACCCGGACGGGGCGCCGGACAGCTCATGGCTGCTGCCGAAGGAACCGCTGCACGCCCGCTTGATCGAGCCGCCGATCGTGGTGGACGGGCCGGTGATCGGCGCCGGAGCCCCCACCACAGGTGACGCGGCACCGGCGTAGGAGGAGGACGGGGCACGGGCGGATTGGTGAGCTTCGGGCGCGGCCGGCCCGGCTCGGTTGGGTGGGGCTGAGCCGGGCTGGCTGGGCTCGGTCGGATTGGGCTGAGCTGGGTCGGGTCGAGTTGGGCTCGGTCGGGTCGGGTCGAGCTGGACTGGTCGGACTGCGCTGAGTCGGTGGGTTGCACCCGACTCGGCTTCGCTGGATCGGGCTGGGCTGAACCCGGCCCGGCCCGGCTTCGGCTGCGCTGGGTCGGGCTGCGCTGGGTCGGGCTGCGCCGGGTCGGGCTGGACCTGGCTGGGCTGGGCTGGGCTGGGCTGGGCTGGGGTTAGTTGTATTGCTCGTCGTGGGCTTGGCGGGGGCCGCAGACCGAGGCTCGGCTGCACGAGCAGCGGGAGCCGTCCGCGTCCATGCGTACGACTACGGCGTCCTTGGGGACGCTGTGGCCGACCACTCGGCCGTCGCCCTCGGGGGTGGTTACTCGGCTGCCTATTGCCGGGGCTGTGGAGTGGTATGAGACGTACAGCGGGTGTTCGTATTTGAGGCAGCACATCAGGCGGCCGCAGGCGCCGGAGATGCGGAGGGGGTTGAGGGGGAGGTCCTGGTCCTTTGCCATGCGGATGGTGACCGGTTCGAAGTCGGTCAGGAACGTGGCGCAGCAGAGGTCTCGGCCGCAGGAGCCGATGCCGCCCTGGACGCGGGCCGAGTCGCGGGCGGAGAGCTGGCGGAGTTCGACCCGGCAGTGCAGGGTGGCGCCCAGGTCGCGGACCAGGGAACGGAAGTCGACCCGGTGCGGGGCCGTGAAGTAGATCGTGGTGCGGGCGCCGCCCGTGCCGTTCTGCTCCAGGACGTGATCCACCGCCACGACCTTCATCGGCAGCTCGTGCGACTTGATCAGCTTCTTGGCCGCGACCTTCGCCTCGGCCTTGCGTTTTCTCAGCAGCTCGTCGCGGCGCAGGTCCTTGTCGTCGGCGAGACCGGCGATCCGGGGGAAACCGCTCGTGTCCTCGCTGACCCATTGCGCCGCCCAGACGCACTCCGCCACCTCGGGCCCGTCATCGGTCGGGACCAGCACCCGGTCGCCCACCTGAGGCGAGAACTCGCCCGGGTCGAGGTAGTAGAGGCGGCCGTACCGGTTGAAGCTGACCGCGCACAGCATGCCCATGCACCCACCCTACGGCGACGGACCGGGCGTGCGAAATGGCGCAGAACTACATAGATCCGCGCAACCCCCCGCATCGAACCTCGTTGTCCAGTCCCGTAGACGCCGCACGCCGCGGCAATCCTTGGGGGAGGACATTTTCATGACGCGCGCCGTGCCCGTACGGGATGATCTTGCGCAGCCTGTCCGGTTTGTTCGCTTCGAGGGGAGCGGGGAGGCCGGGGTGCCCGCCATCGTCACGTTTCGGCGGGGGTGGCGGCTCGGAGAACTGGCCGCCGCGGCCCAGCGACGCGCGGGCGCCGACCGGGTGGCCCGCGACGAGCAGGGCTACCTCCGGAAGGCGGCGGAATCCAGCCTGGGCAGGGAAGTCAGCGAGGTCGCCGGGACCGGCGGGTTGCCGGCGAACGCCGCGTTCGCAGCCGGAGGGCAGGCGGATGCAGGGGCGGGACACGGCCGAGATGCGGTCACGACGGTTCGCGTGCCGGACGTGGGAACTCGCGCGACCGGGCCGGGAGCACGCGCCGCTGGACCGGGACCTCGCGCGACGGGCCCGGGAGCACGCGCGACCGAGCCGGGAGCACGCGCGACCGAGCCGGGAGCACGCGCGGCCGGCCCAGGACCACGCGCGACCCAGCCGGGAGCACGCGCGGCCGGCCCAGGACCACGCGCGACCGAGCCGGGAGCACGCGCGGCCTGCGCGGAGGCTCGGGGGTTGGGCGCGACCACTCGGGGGCGGTCGGCAGTGCGTGGCAGCGACCCGCGGACAGGCCGGCGGGCGGGGGCGCGGCGGCGAGGGCTTGTGGCGCTTGGGGCTGTCGGGGTTGTGGGCTTGTTTCTCGTGCCGCTGCCCGCGCAGGCCGCGCCGGTGCCGTGTGGTCAGGCCGAGCGGTATTCGGCGCAGTCCGGGGGGCAGATTCTCCGGCTCGGCCAGCTTGATGTGGACGGCGAGCGGCGGGGGCAGGGGGTTCATGTCGGGGATGCGAAGTCGGCGATGGTTGCTCAGGCTTCGGTGAGTTCGGCGGCCGTTGCTCGCATGATCGACGCCGAGGGCGCGGGGGCTTCCGGCCGGGTCGACGAGATGCTGCAGCAGCAGGCGCCTCCGACGAATGCCGAGGCCGCGCGGCGGGCCACCGGCGCCGCGGACGTCGGGGCGATCAGCCTCGGCGGTGGGCGGGTCAGTACGCATGCCCGGTGGCAGGCCGGGATGGCTTGCGGCGCCGTCGTGGGCGAGGTCACCCGGGCTGGGGCCGAGCTGCGGGGCGCCGGGATTCTGGCTGATGGCGATGCGGCGCTTGTGCGCGTACCCGGGAAGGTTGCGAGCGAGAGCACGACCGGGCTGGAGCGGCGCGGGGAGGGTGCCGCGACGGTGGCGACGGCCGGTTTGGCGGGTGGCGACCTGGAGTTGCTGGACGGGGCCGTGAAGGTCGAGGTGGTGAAGGCGCCGTCGCTGCGGGCGAGCATGTCCGTGCAGGACGGTGGTGAGGTGCGGTATCTGCCGGCGGCGATCAAGGTTTCCGGGGCCGGGATCAGGACCGAGCGGCTCGATTCGGCGGGCGAGGACGTGGAGATCACGTGGGACGGTCCGGGTGGGACGGACGGCGCCGAATCGGGGACGCGCAGGGCCGGCGGAAAAGCAATCGGCGGGGAAGACGCGGACACGGCCGGCGGTGAGGCGAAGGGCAAGCCTGGCGAAGGCGCGACGGGCAAGCCGGGCGGGGACGCTGCGCCGGCGAGCGGTGGGGACGGGCTGGTCGGGAAGCTGCCGGTGGTCGGGAAGCTGCTGACGGGCGGCGGCGATCTGCCGTTGCCCGAGGTGCCGGGGGTGCCCGAGGTCGGGCAGCAGGGTCCGGAGGCCGCGCCCGCTGTCGCGCCGGGTACCCGGGTTCGCATTCAGGTCGGCGATGTGCGGCAGGCCACGCAGGGACGGGCGATCGCGGCCCGGGCGGTGGCTTTCTCCGTGACGATCACTCACGGTTCGCCGGGGCAGGGGCGCAGGTCCGGGTACGGCCGGAGCATCGCTCTCGCCTTCGACATGGGAGTGCTGGAGGCGGCGGCCGTGGCGCCCGAGTCGACGGCCGGCGTGTCGGACGCGTCGGCGGGGGCGGGCGGCGGGTTGCCGATCACCGGGCCTCGGGTGGACGTGATCGCGCTGAGCGGCGTGGCGCTGCTGATCGCGGGGGCCGGGGCGCTGATCTTCGGACTGCGGGGACGGTCGCGCTCCTGAGCCTGGCCAGCAGGGCCGGTCGGCCAAGGCCGGCCGCGAAGGCGGCGGGCCCGGAAAGCGCAGGCCCGGAAAGCGCAGGCCCGGAAAGCGCGGGCCCAGAAGGCGGCGGGCACGGAAAGCGACAGGCCCAGAAAGCGGCGGGGCGGCTAAAGGGCGGGTTCGGCCAGGCGGGATGTGGTGTGGAGCAGGTCGGCGGCCTCGTCGCAGGCGTCGGCCACCGGGCGGAGGATGGTTTCCGCTACGTTCGCTGCCGCGGCTGCCTCGCCGGGTGAGGCGACGTCCAGCTTGTCCGTGGACAGGGTGACGGCTTCGGTGGAGGTCAGGGCTTCGGCCAGGGCCGCCGCCAGGTCTTCGCGGGCCGTGGTCATCCAGCCGGCCAGGGACTCCGCGAGCTCCGCCGACTCCGCCAGCCGGTGGTCGAGGCTGTTCGTGGCGCCGGCGATGCGGGTGGCCGTGCGGTGGCGGGTCCGGTCGTAGGCGTCCGCCGCCGCGCCCGTCCACTCCCCCGGCGGCGGCAGGGTGGCGGCCACGACCGCGCAGGCCCGGGCGTCCGCGCGCAGCTCCGGCGCGGCGTCCTCGAGGTCGGCCGGGCGCAGGGCCGCGATCGCGCGGGCGGCGTCGCCGGGGAGCAGCCGTACGCGGCGGAGCTGTGCCCAGACCCCGTGGTCCGCGGGCGCGCCGCCGGCACCCAGCAGCGCGTCGACACGGCGCAGGAGCGGGCCCGCTGTGTCGAGGAGTTGTCCCAGCCGGTCCATCAGATTTCCCGTCGGACGCGGCGGCCGGCCTCGTCGTCGGTCTCCGTGTAGGCATTGGCGGTCAGGCGCACGTCGGCGGCCAGCTCGGTCAGGTGCCGGGCGGTCTCCGCGGCCTCCCGGGAGCGGGCGCCGAGCACCGCCCGCCAGTGCTCGTGCAGGCGCTTGCCGAGGCGGCCGGGCACGCCCTCGTCGTCCGCTCCGAACGCGCCCGGGGTGGCCAGGTGCGCCGGCAGCGACCGGTCCACCGTGGTCAGCGCGTCGGCGGCCGACTCGAGCCCGGCCGCTATCCGCTCCATCAGCGCTCTCCCAGGCCGCGGAAGGCGCCGAAGATCTCGGCGTGCAGCTTCTCGCGCGCCCAGCGGGCCGCTTCCGTCGCGTTGGTGACCACCGCTTGCACCTCCCGTGCCAGCTCCGTCGCGTTCCGATGGTGCAGGTTGCCGCGGATGCGGACGTCCGTGATGTCGCCCGCCGCCGTGACCAGCACCTCGACCGAATCGTCCGGCGAGTGGACCGACACGACGTGTGCCGTGACGGCCCTGTCGAACTCCGCCCGGAGGACGTCGAGGCGGCGGTAGCGCTCGATCGCCTCGTCGATCCATGCCTCGTCGATCTCGCGGGGCATCGCAGGCTCCTTACCGGGCGTACCGCAATGGCGTTACGGCACCGAACCGTACCCGCTCGCGCGGGCCCGCCGCATCCCCTGTGGAGGGTCCTGTGGACGACGGATCAGCCGCGCCAAAGATTGAGCATCATCGCTTCCACGGCGATCTTCGGCTTGACGTTCTGCTCGATGGCCTCGCGGCAGGCGAGGATCGCTTCGAGGCGGCGCAGGGTGCTCTCCGGCGACCACTTCCCGGCCGCCGCCGACGATTGGGCCGCGGTGTCGGTGTGGACGACCTCGACCGGGGCGCGCAGGGAGGTGATCAGCACGTCGCGGTAGAAGCCGGCCAGATCGACGAGCGCGCGGTCGAGCGCGTCGCGCTGGGAGCGGGTGAAGCGGGACTTCTGGCGCTTCTCGAGGTCCTTGAGCTGGCCGGCGGCGCCGCGCATCGCGCCGGTCGCGCCGCGGCCGGTGCCGCCGGCGCCGAGCGCCTGTTCGAGGGCCGCGCGTTCGGCGGCGTCCGTCTCGGCGAAGGCCGCGGCGGCTTCCGCCTCGGCGGCCTCGATCAGGGCGGACGCCGCGTCGAAGCAGGCGCCCACGCCGGTGAGCCGCCGCGGCACGGTCAGGACCGCTTCGCGCCGGCTGCGGGCGTCGGTGTCCCGGGCCAGCCGCTTGGCGCGGCCCACATGTCCCTGGGACGCCGCGGCCGCCCAGGAGGCGACGTCCGGGGCGATGCCGTCCCGGCGTACGAGAACCTCCGCGACGGCCTCGGCCGACGGCTGCCGCAACGGCACGACGCGACACCGCGACCGGATCGTCACCGAGATGTCGTCCGGGTGCGTGGACGGCGTGCAGAGCAGGAACACCGTGCGGGGCGGCGGCTCCTCGACGGCCTTCAGCAACGCGTTGCCCGCCGCCTCGGTCAGGCGGTCGGCGTCCTCGATCACGACAGCCTGCCAGCGCCCGCCGGACGGGGCGGTGCCGGCGCGGAGCACGAGCGCCCGCATCTCGTTGACGCCGATCGACAGGCCCTCGGGCACCACGTAGCGGATGTCCGCGTGGGTGCCGCCGAGCGCGGTGTGGCAGCCGTGGCACTCGCCGCAGCCGACGCCGTCGCGCTCGCACTGAAGGGCCGCCGCGAAGGCGCGGGCGGCGACCGAACGGCCGGAGCCGGGCGGGCCGGTGAAGATCCACGCGTGGGTCATCGCGCCCTGGGCGCCGGTGTCCCCGGCGACGATGCGGGCGGCGGCCGCGGCGGCCCGGCTCAGGGTCTCGACGGCGTCGTCCTGCCCGACGAGATCGGCGAACACGGTCATGGCGTCGATTCTCGCTCGCTCATCGGCGGTCGCCCACCCCGTCGTCCCCCGATCCGGCGTCGGACACCACCTGCGTCGCCTCAGCCGAGGAAATCACCTGCGTCGCCTCAGCCGAGGAAATCACCTGCGTGGCCTCGGCCGAGGAGATGACCTGCGTGGCCTCGGCGGAGGAAGAGGAGGGCAGGACCTGGGTCTCGGTCGGCACCACCACGGTGGGAGCAAGGTCGGGGGCGGTCAGGTCGGGGCCCGGCGGCAGATCCGTGGACGCCGGGTCCGGGTGGTTGTCGTCCCCCTCGGCCAGCAGCACGGTGAGCCGCGCCGCGACCACCTCCGCGATCTCCTCGGCCGGGCGGGCGGCGTCCAGCACCAGGTAGCGCTTCGGGTCGGCGGAGGCGAGGTCGAGGAAGGCGTACCGGACGCGCTCGTGAAAGGAGCGGGATTCGCTCTCCAGCCGGTCCGGGCCCAGGCCACGGCTGTCGACCCGGCTCAGGCCCACCACGGGATCCACGTCGAGGAGGACCACCAGGTCGGGCTTGAGGCCGCCGGTCGCCCAGGACGACAGCCAGGAGATCTCCTGGACCGGGAGGGTACGGCCGGCGCCCTGGTAGGCCAGCGACGAGTCCACGTACCGATCGCTGATCACGACCGCGCCCCGCTCCAGGGCCGGGCGGACGACGGTCGCGACGTGGTGGGCCCGGTCCGCCGCGTAGAGCAGGGCCTCCGCGCGCGGCGACGGCGTGTCGGCGCCCGCGCCGTGCGAGAGGACCAGGCTGCGGATGCGCGCGCCGACGTCGGTCGCGCCGGGCTCGCGGGTCACGACGACGTCCTGACCGGCCGCGCGCAGGTGCTCGGAGAGGCGGGTGACCTGCGTCGACTTTCCGGCGCCCTCGCCGCCTTCGAAGACCACGAAGATTCCCGTACGCGCGAACGGCTCCGCCGGCGACAGCGGCCGCCCCCGGATCGCGCCCCAGAGGTCGGCGAGGACCGGCACACCGTGCTTGTCGTCCATCTGGCGGAAGGCGCTGATGCCCGTCCAGACCCCGATGACCCCGGCGACCAGCAGAAGCACGCGCGTCGACGAGATGTCGATCGACAGGGAGCCGGCTTTGACCGTACGCGAGCTGCCGAGACCGACCAGGACGCCCGCCAGCGAGATGGCGAGGAGCAGGACCAGCCGGGCGCCGATCTGCACCACGGCGAAGACGCGGCCGCGGACCTCGTCGCCGACCTGGCCGCCGAGCAGGGTGACGCCGGCGAGGAACGCCATGCCGGCGCCGGCGCCGACGAAGAGCGCGCCGAACAGGGCCATGGACAGGTGGAACGCGACCGACAGGAACGCCACCGAGCCGCTGGCCAGCACGATGCTCATGCCGAACCAGCGGCGCCGGGACAGCTCCTTGACGATCATCGGGCCGAGACCGATGCCGAGCGCGAGACCGATGAACAGGGTCGCGAAGAGCAGCGAGAACGCCGCGTCGCCGGCGCCGAGCGAGGCGGTGAAGAAACGGGCGGTGCCGATGACGATGCCGGCGCCGGCGAACGCGCCGAAGATGCCGAGGACCAGGCCGCGCACGAACGGGGTGCCGCCGATGTACTTCCAGCCCTCGACGAACTGCCGGGACATGCTCTGCTCGGCGTTCTTCTCCTGGCGCTCGCGGCGGCCCTGACTGATCTCCTTGATGCCGAAGAAGACCACCGCGGCCGTGGCGGCGCGGGAGAGGGCGTTGATGTAGAGGGCGATCTGGACCGGTTCGGCCCAGTCGGGCAGCCCGCCGATCGGGCCGCGGACCACGCCGTCGAGGGCGGCGAGGGCGAGGGCGGCCAGGATCGGGGTGATTCCGTACGTCGTGATCAGCGTGAGCTGGTTCGAGACCTCGAGCCGGGCCTTGGGAATCAGGTTGGGGACCGCGGCCTCCTTCGCCGGGATCCACATGAGGGTGATCGCCTCGCCGATGAAGGTGGCGATGACCGCCCAGGAGACCGTGAGGCCGCCGGAGTCGCTGATCAGGGCGACGACCGGGATCGAGCCGTACACGACGAACCGGAGGATGTCGCAGATGACCATCGTGTAGCGCCGGTCGAACCGGTCGGCCATCACCCCGGCGAGCGGCCCGAGCAGCAGGCTGGGCAGGAGGCGTACGGCGATCGTGCTGCTGAACGCCGTGCTCTGCCCGACCGCGCCCTCGACCTGCTGGGAGGCGAAGAGGGCGGTCGCGAGGGTGCCGATCCAGTCGCCGAACGAGGCCACGCTGAGCACGAGCCAGAGCCGCCGGAACGGGCGGATCCGCAGCACGGAACGCAGCGCGGCCATCCCGGAGAGGTCCACGGGTGCGGCGTCCTTGCGTGCCGAGCTCGTTTCGGTGTCGATGGCCCTTACCTCCCGGTCGTCACTGCCGGAAGCACTCTAACGGGCGGCTGCAGCTCACCGTGGGTGCGCTCGTACGGGTGGGATGAAGATGAATGTGTTTCGCATTGCCCGTCCAGCGGTTAAGTTGCTGTCGTGACGGCCGAAAACAGCGCCCTGCGGACCCGCCTGGACCGGGCCACCGCGCACCTCGAGACGCCCGTGGCCGTCGTGGACCTCGCCGCGTTCGACGCCAACGCCGCTGCCCTGAGCGCTCGCGCGGCGGGCAAACCCATCAGGGTCGCCACCAAATCCGTACGGGTACGCGCCCTGCTCGACCGGGTACTCCGACGCCCGGGCTGGTCCGGGGTGATGGCGTACACCCTGCCGGAGGCGATCTGGCTGGTCCGGAGCGGGACGACCGGCGACGTGCTGGTCGCGTACCCGACAGTGGACCGGGCCGCGATCGCCGAATTGACCGCCGACCCGGACCTCGCGGCGGCCATCACGCTCATGGCCGACAGCACGGAGCACCTCGACGTCGTCGACGCGGTCACACCGGCCGGCCGCCGCCCCGAGGTGCGGATCTGCCTGGAACTCGACGCGGCGTGGCGGCCCGCCGGACCGTTGCACGTGGGCGTACGCCGCTCGCCCGTGCATTCCGCGGCGCAGGCCGGAGCGCTCGCCCGCCGCCTGGTCGCCCGGCCCGGCTTCCGGCTGGTCGCGATGATGGCGTACGAGGCGCACATCGCCGGCCTCGGCGACGCCCCGCCCGGCCAGGCCCTGCGCGGGCGGGCGATCCGCGCGATGCAACGCCGCTCGCTGCGCGAACTCGTGCACCGGCGGACGGCCGCGGTCCGGGCGGTCCGGGAACACGCGGAACTGGAGTACGTCAACGGCGGCGGCACCGGCAGCGTCGAGGCGACCGCCGCGGACCCGTCCGTCACCGAGGTCACCGCCGGGTCGGGGCTGTACGGGCCCACGCTGTTCGACGCGTACCGGGCGTGGCGGCCCGAGCCTGCGGCATTCTTCGCGCTGTCGGTGGTGCGCCGGCCCGCACCGCGGATCGCCACGGTGCTCGGCGGCGGCTGGATCGCCTCCGGGCCGGCGGAGAAGGCCCGGCTGCCGGTGCCGTACCTGCCCGCCGGCCTGCGCCTGCGCGCCGACGAGGGCGCGGGAGAGGTGCAGACGCCGCTGATCGGCGCGGCGGCCGAGGGGTTACGGACCGGGGACCGGGTGTGGTTTCGTCACGCCAAGGCCGGCGAGCTGTGCGAGCACGTCAACGAGGTGCACCTCGTCGACGGCGACACCGCGGCGCCGGCCCCGACGTACCGGGGAGAGGGGTATGCGTTCCTCGGTTGACCTACGAGGCCGGGACGTGGCGGTGCAGGTATTCGCGGATCAGCGCCTTCGCCTCGATGAGCACCGCGTCGTCGCCGGTCACGACGCGCCGGAAGGCGAGCTTGATCAGGGCGTCCGCCGCCTCCACCGCGATCAGCAGCGCGAACCGAAGCCGGCCCCGGTCGATCAGCTGGAACTGCTCGACCAGCAGCTCGGCCAGCCGGTCGGCGATGACCGCGTTGTTGTCCCGCTCGGCGTCGAGCAGGTGCAGGTCCACCACGTCCCCGAAGTGCAGCGTCCGGAAACCCGGCACGCTCCGGTGCATGTGGATGTACGCGTCGATCGCCGCGTCGACGCCGTCCCACCAGTGGGCGAACGTCTCGTTGGCGAAGCGCGCGGACAGACTCTGCAGATACGCGTCCATGTTGCGCATGGCGAGCGCCTGGACGATGGCCCGCTTGTCCGGGAAGAACTGGTACACCGAGCCGATGGCGACCTCGGCCCGCTCGGCGAGCAGGGTGGTGGTCAGGCCCTCGTACCCGACCTCGTCCACCAGCTCCGCGCAGGCGTCGAGCATGCGCTGGACCCGGGCAACGCTTCTGCCCTGCACCGGAACCCGCCGCAGCGGTCCGGTGGTGACGGTTGGTGTCGACACGCGTCGCCACTCCCTCTCAGCAGTGATAATCGGAACGTTACTCGGATCAACGAGCGAGGCGCATCGACGGGACGCGGTGGGCGTGCGCTATCCGCGGTTTTGTGCGACTGTCCGCTCGGTTTTGTGCGACTGTCCGCTCGCCGGAAGGACAAGACCGACATGACCAGTGACAACTCGCTGCCCGTAACGTCACGTCGCTGGCGGAACTGGGGCGGCAATCACCAGGCCGTCGCCGCCGACGTTCTCACCCCTCGCACTGTCGACGAGGTCGCCGCCTCCGTCAAGGAAGCCGCCACGGCCGGGCACCGGATCAAGGTGGTCGGCAGCGGACACTCGTTCACCGGCATCGCCCTGGCGGACGACCGCCGCATGCTACTGCACCGGCTGGCCGAACCGGTATCCGTCGTCGGCGACCTGGTCACCGTGCAGGCCGGTATGCCCCTCTACAGGGTGAATGCCCTGCTGGCCGAGCACGGGCTGGCCCTGCCCAGCCTGGGCGACATCGACCGGCAGACGATCGCCGGCGCGATCGCCACCGGCACCCACGGCAGCGCCCGCGATCACTCCACCCTGGCCTCCCTGGTGGCCGGCCTGACCCTGGTCACCGGTACGGGCGAAGTCCTGCACCTCGGCCCGGCGGCGGAGCTGTTCCCGGCGGCCCGCCTCGGCCTCGGCGCCCTGGGCATCGTGACCGAGGTGACGCTGCGCTGCGTACCGGCGTTCGTGCTGCTCGCCGACGAGCGCCCGCTCCCCCTCGCCGAGGTGCTGGCCGGGCTCGACGAGCAGCTCGCCGCCAACGAGCACCTCGAGTTCTTCTGGTACCCGTACACCGATCACGCCCAGGTGAAACTCAACAACCGGGTCGCGGCGTCGGACCGGCCGCTGTCGCGCTTCCGGGCCTGGATGGACGACGACTTCCTCTCCAACACGATGCTCGAGGTCGTGTGCCGGCTGGGCCGCCGCATCCCGGCGTCGGTACCGGCGATCAGCGCGATCTCGGCGCGCGCGCTGACCGCGCGCGCGTACACGGACCGCTCGGACCGGGTCTTCTGCACGTCACGCCGGGTGCGTTTCGTGGAGATGGAGTACGAGATCCCGCGCGCCGCCCTGCCCGAGGTGATGGCGGCGCTGCCGGGCATCATCGCCGCCCTGCCGTTCAGGGTGCAGTTCCCGGTGGAGGTCCGCTTCACGGCCCCGGACGACGTGTGGCTCTCCCACGGCTACGGCCGCGAATCCGCCTACGTGGCCGTCCACCAGTACGCGACCTCGCCGCACGAGCCGTACTTCCGCGCCTTCGAGGCCCTGTGCGAACCCCTCGGCGGCCGCCCCCACTGGGGCAAACTCCACTACCGCGACGCGGACTCGCTACGCCCGGCGTACCCGAGATTCGACGCCTTCCTGGCCGCCCGCAACACCCTCGACCCGCACCGCCTCTTCACCAACACCTACCTGGACCGGGTCCTCGGCCCCTAGTTATCCACAGGCCCATCCACAGGCTTACTCGGCGCTGGCTGTGGCCTTGGCGGGGGCTGCCTTCTTCGGGGCGGCCTTCTTCGCCGCGGTGGTGGTTGCCTTGCGGGCGGCGGCCTTCTTGGCCGGGGCCTTCTTGGCGGCCTTCTTCGCCGGTTCCGCGCTGTCGGCGGTCTTGGCCGGGGCCTTCTTCGCGGCGGCCTTCTTCTTCGGGGCCGGGCCCTTGGCGCGCTTCTCGGCGAGCATCTCCGAGGCCTGCTCGACGGTCAGTTCCTCGGGGGTCTGGCCGCGGCGCAGGGAGGCGTTGTACTCGCCGTCGGTGACGTACGGGCCGAAGCGGCCCTCCTTGATGACCATCGGCTTCTCGGTGACCGGGTCGGGGCCCATCTCGCGCAGCGGGGGCTTGGCGGCGCCGCGCTGGCGGGTCTTCGGGGCGGCCAGGAGGGCGAGGGCCTCGTCGAGGGTGATCGTGAAGAGCTGGTCCTCGGTCTGCAGCGAGCGGGAGTCGGTGCCGCGCTGGACGTACGGGCCGAACTTGCCGTTCTTGGCGACGATCTCCGCGCCCTCGGGGTCCTTGCCGACCACGCGGGGCAGGGTGAGCAGCTGGATCGCCTGGTCGAGGGTCAGGGTCTCCGGCGACTGGGTGCGGAACAGCGACGAGCGGCGCTCCCCGCTCTCCACGTACGGGCCGAAGCGGCCGGACTTGAGCAGCACCGACTCGCCCGTGGCCGGGTCCTCGCCGAGGTTCTTCTCGCCTCCGCCGCCGAGGTACAGCTCCTTGACCTTCTCCGGGGTCAGCTCGTCGGGGGCGACGCCGTCGGGGATGGAGACGCGGTCGTTCGCCGCCTCCTCGGTGCTGTCCGGGACCTGGCGCTGCAGGTACGGCCCGTAGCGGCCGACGCGCACCACGATCTGCCGGCCCTCGTCGTCCTTGAACAGCGGGATCGAGTTGATCGCCCGCGCGTCGATGGCGCTGAGGTTGTCGGTGACCAGCTTGCGCAGCCCGCCGGCCTGGGCGATCGAGCCGTCCGGGTCGGCGGTCTGGCTGCCGAAGTAGAACGCGCTGAGGAAGTCCAGCGAGGCGTTCTCGCCGCCGGCGATGCCGTCGAGGTCGTTCTCCATCGCGGCGGTGAAGTTGTAGTCGACCAGGCGGGGGTAGTGCTGCTCCATCAGGCCGATCACCGCGAACGCGATGAAGGTGGGGATCAGCGCCTGGCCGCGCTTCTCCACGTACCCGCGGTCCTGGATGGTCTGCATGATCGACGAGTAGGTCGACGGGCGGCCGATGCCCAGCTCCTCCAGGGCCTTGACCAGCGACGCCTCGGTGTAGCGGGCCGGCGGGCTGGTGTGGTGGCCGACCGCGGCGAGCTCCTCGGCGGTCAGCGGCTGGTCCTTGACCAGGTTGGGCAGGCGGCGCTCGGCGTCCTCGGCCTCGGCGTTCTCGTCGTCGGACGACTCGACGTAGGCGCGCAGGAAGCCGGGGTCGGTGATGGTCTTGCCGGTCGCGGCGAAGTCCGCCTCCTCCTGGGTGGTGGAGACGGCGCGGATGCGGACCGAGATCGAGTTGCCGACCGCGTCGGTCATCTGGGAGGCGACCGTACGCCGCCAGATCAGCTCGTAGAGCCGGAACTCGTCGCCGGAGAGCTCGTTGGCCAGCTCACCGGGGGCGCGGAAGGTGTCACCGGCGGGCCGGATCGCCTCGTGCGCCTCCTGGGCGTTCTTGACCTTGCCGGTGTAGCGGCGCGGCTCCGGCGGGACGCTGCGCTCGCCGTACAGCTCGGCGATCTGCCGGCGGGCGGCCGCGATGGCCGTCTCCGACAGGTTCACCGAGTCCGTACGCATGTACGTGATGTAACCGTTCTCGTACAGCCGCTGGGCGACCCGCATGGTCTGCGCCGACGACATGCGCAGCTTGCGCGCGGCCTCCTGCTGCAGCGTGGAGGTGATGAACGGCGCGTACGGCCGGCGCCGGTACGGCTTCTCCTCGACCCGGGTGACCTGGAACGGGCGGTCCTCGAGCCGGGCGGCGAGCCCGCGGGCGCCGTCGCCGTCGAGGTGCACGACCGCGGCGCCGGGCTTGAGCCGGCCGGTGGTGGGCTCGAAGTCCTTGCCGGTCGCGACGCGGTCGCCGTTGAGGGCGATCAGCGTCGCCGAGAACGAGCGGGTGCCCTCGACCTTGCCCTGGACGGCGAGCTGGGCGTTGATGTCCCAGTACTCGGCCGTGCGGAACGCCATCCGCTGGCGCTCGCGCTCGACCACGATCCGGGTGGCCACGGACTGGACCCGGCCCGCCGAGAGCCGCGGCATGACCTTCTTCCACAGCACCGGGCTGACCTCGTAGCCGTACAGCCGGTCCAGGATGCGGCGGGCCTCCTGCGCGTCGACCAGGTCCTTGTCGATCTCGCGCGGGTTCGCCACGGCCGCCTGGATGGCCGGGCGGGTGATCTCGTGGAACACCATCCGGCGTACGGGAACCTTGGGCTTGATCGTCTCGACCAGGTGCCAGGCGATGGCCTCGCCCTCGCGGTCCTCATCCGTGGCCAGGAAGATCTCGTCGACCTCCTTGGCCAGCTGCTTCAGCTTGTTGATCTGCTGGCGGCGGTCGGCGGAGACGACGTAGAGCGGGTGGAAGCCGTTGTCGACGTCGACCCCGAGCCGCGCCCACGACTCGCCCTTGTACTTCTCGGGCACCTCGTCGGCGTTCTTCGGCAGGTCGCGGACATGGCCGAAGGAGGCCTCGACGAAATAGTCGGGCCCCAGGTAGCCGGCGATCGTCTTGGCCTTCGACGGGGACTCGACGATGACCAGACGGGTCGTCCTGGCGTTGCTCGGCACGGCACTCCCAAACTTCAGACTCACTCGGCGGCCCGTCGCGGACGGCGGGCACGCGGACGTTCAACGTAACGCGCCGGACGAGCTCACATTCCCCGGGCACACAGAAGTCGGATGGTAACGGCCCGGCCACCGCACGCGTCCGACGGCGACACCGTACACCGGGAACATGGCGTCATGTCGCACACAATCCCGGAAGATCACGCACCGGCGCCGCCCGGCCACAGCCGTCCGGGGGCCGCGGCGGGCCGTTCGCCGACGAGTTCGGCGAGCCGGGCGAGACGCCTGCGACCTGCGATCACGTACGCCGGACCGGCCTGAATCACGCCCGGGAGACCGACCCTCGTCAATGCCTCGTCCGCCGCCGTGTCAAGGGACCCGTCGGGATCCAGACCGAGGGCGTACCCCTGTGGGTGGGGCGCTCCGGCCGCCGCCACCCACAGGCGCAGCCTCGGGCCGTTGAGGAAGAGCCGTCCGCCCGGCGGCGGCCAGGTGCGGGCAAGACCGTTCAACCGGCTGCTGTACGCGGTCCTGACCTCGAAGGCGACCGTACGCTCGCGGTCCCCTTCCGCGCCGTCGGGCTCGGGAGCCGGGGCGGGCGGCCTCTCGTCGTCCGTCTCCTGATCCACCGGCACCGACGTGAGCTCGACCACGGGCTCCTCGCGCGGCGTCTCCGCGACCGGGTGCCAGTTGACCACCAGACCGCGACTGACCAGCTCCTGGACCAGCACGTGCACCCGCCACGCCGCGTCCACGCGTACCGAAACCCGGGCCGTGCCGCCCATCCTGCCGAGCCGGCCGGGGCCCGCCAGCAGACCGGCCAGGTCGGCCAGCGAGGGGTCGACGGCCTCGACGCCGAAGACGGACAGCTGCCGGCCGGCGGGGGTCGTCGCGGCGATCCGCCGGGGCCGGGGCCGGGCGGGCCGGACCGGCGCGGGCAACACCTCGCGCGGAATCAGCGGCCACCCGGGCTCGGCCATGGTCAGCGGCACTCCGGGGCTTCGTCGAACGCCTGCTTGAGCTCCACCGACGAGAGGTTGCTGGTGTCGAGCTCGCTGGCCTTGTACTCGGTGTTGAGCGTCTCCACGACCGTGCCGACCCGGGTGTAGAAGTCCTTCGACGGGCTGGTCGTGAGCGCCTCGATGCCGGTCCGGGCGCGGCCGTACGCGTCGCGCATGGCGCTGAGCGAGGCGGTGAAGCTCTCCGCCACCTTCTTACCCTCGTCCACGTCGGGTACGCCGGCACCCTGCACCCCCGCGCGGGCCTTCTCGCTCGCCGACTCCGCCCCGCCGAACAGCCGCATCAGGTTCTCCTTCGCCTGGGCGGGGGTCGTCGCGGCGGTCATCTGCTGCTGGGTGCGGGTCGTGAGGGTGCCGATCTCCGTGCGCCACGGCGCCAGGACCTTGCAGACGGAAGCGGCCCAGGCGCGGGGGGCCGGGCCGCTCGAACAAGCACCGAGTGTCACGACGAGCGAGCAGACGATGAGTAAGGGGATGGTGCGGGCCGTGCGCATGGTTTGCAGCGTACGGGCATCGAGCGGCGGAGGGCACCCGGCGAGCGCCGGGTGCCCTCCCTGACCACTTCGGATCAGGCGTCGACGCGCGTCGAGGCGGACTCCGTGGCCGGAGCGTCCTCGCCCATCGAGATCGGCTTGCGCTTGCTCCAGACCACCGCGGCCACGATGATCAGCGCCGCCACGACGGCGATGCCGACCCGCAGCGGGGTGTTCTCGTCGGTGCCGATGCTCCAGGCCACGACCGCCGGGGCGATCAGCAGGGAGACCAGGTTCATCACCTTGAGCAGCGGGTTGATGGCCGGGCCGGCGGTGTCCTTGAACGGGTCACCGACCGTGTCGCCGATGACCGTCGCGGCGTGGGCGTCGGAGCCCTTGCCGCCGAACGCGCCGTCCTCGACCAGCTTCTTGGCGTTGTCCCAGGCGCCACCGGAGTTGGCCAGGAAGACCGCCATCAGCGTGCCCGCGCCGATCGCACCGGCCAGGTACGCCGCCAGCGCGCCGGCACCGAGGCCGAAGCCGACCGCGATCGGGGCCATGATGGCCAGCAGACCCGGGGTGAGCAGCTCACGCTGCGCGTCGCGGGTGCAGATGTCGACCACCCGGCCGTACTCGGGCCGCTGGGTGCGGTCCATGATGCCGGGGAACTCGCGGAACTGGCGGCGTACCTCCATCACGACCGCGCCCGCCGAGCGGGAGACGGCGTTGATCGCCAGGCCGGAGAAGAGGAAGACCACCGCGGCGCCGATCAGCAGGCCGACCAGGTTGCGCGGGTTCGAGATGTTGAGCAGGCCGAGGATCTCGGTGCCGATCCGGTCGGGGCTCACGCCGGCGTCCTCCAGCGACGTCGACAGCGTGTTCGTGTACGAGCCGAACAGCGCCGTGGCGGCGAGGACGGCCGTGGCGATCGCGATGCCCTTGGTGATCGCCTTGGTGGTGTTGCCGACCGCGTCGAGCTCGGTGAGGATCTGCGCGCCCTTCTCGTCGACGTCGCCGGACATCTCGGCGATGCCCTGCGCGTTGTCCGAGATCGGCCCGAAGGTGTCCATCGCGACGATGACGCCCACGGTGGTGAGCAGGCCGGTGCCGGCGAGCGCGACCGCGAAGAGCGACAGGGTGATGGACGAGCCGCCGAGCAGGAACGCGCCGTAGACGCCGGCGCCGATCAGCAGCGCGGAGTAGACCGCGGACTCGAGGCCGACGCTGATGCCGGCCAGCACGACGGTGGCCGCGCCGGTCTGCGACGACTTGCCGATGTCCTGCACCGGGCGGCGCTCCACCTCGGTGAAGTAGCCGGTCAGGGCCTGGATGGCGGCGGCGAGCACGATGCCGATGACGACCGCGCCGATCGCGACCAGCTGCGGGTTGCGGCCGCTGGCGACGACGCCGGCGTCCAGCGAGGCGTCGTTGAAGCCGGCGAAGGAGTCCGGCAGGTAGACGAAGCTGACGATCGCCACGATGATCGCGGAGAGCACGGCCGAGATGTAGAACGCCCGGTTGATGGCGGTCAGGCCGTTGCGGTCCGAGGCGCGCAGCCGGGTGATGAAGACACCGACGATGGCGATGACCACACCGATGGTGGAGACGATCAGCGGGAAGATCAGGCCGTCCTGGCCGAACGCCGCCTGGCCGAGGATCAGCGCGGCGACGAGCGTGACCGCGTACGACTCGAAGAGGTCGGCGGCCATGCCGGCGCAGTCACCGACGTTGTCGCCCACGTTGTCGGCGATCGTCGCGGCGTTGCGCGGGTCGTCCTCCGGGATGCCCTGCTCCACCTTGCCCACCAGGTCGGCGCCGACGTCGGCGGCCTTGGTGAAGATGCCGCCGCCGACCCGCATGAACATGGCGAGCAGCGCGGCGCCGAAGCCGAAGCCCTCGAGCACGGTCGGGGCGTCGCCGCGGTAGATCAGCACGACCAGCGCGCCACCGAAGAGGCCGAGGCCCACGGTGAGGAAGCCGACCACGCCACCGGTGCGGAACGCGATTCCCATCGCCTTCTCGCGGCCGCCGGTCTCGCCGGCCGCCGCGGCAACCCGCAGGTTGGCCCGGGTCGCGAGCGCCATGCCGGCGCCACCGATGAACGAGCTGAAGACCGCACCCACGATGAAGAAGAGCGAGCGGCCGATCTTCACCGCGGTCTCGTTGTCACCGGAGCCGTGCACGGGCAGCAGGAACAGCAGCACGACCGCGATGACGACGAAGATCGCCAGGGTCTTGAACTGCCGGAACAGATAGGCCGACGCGCCTTCCTGCACGGCGCCGGCGATCTCCTGCATGTTGGTCGTGCCGCGGCCGGCCTTGAGCACCGACTGCACGAAAACGGCGGCGAAAGCGAGCGCTACCAGCGCGAACACCACCGCGACGATGACGAACGTGACGTTCGACCCGCTGAGGGACACCTCGCCGCTCTCCGCGGCGAGGTTTATGGAGGTCCCGGACATCAATGTCCTCCTGTACACACCGACCGCACCCGGTAGCGGACGAAACTGCCGGGCGCATCCCCGCTCGGGGGAGACGACAAACCGGGTCCCGCGGACGCGGAACCAGGGAGCAGTGACTGATTACCGGCGTACTGTAGCGGCCAGACGTGGCAATGGTCACACCTGGATCCGGCCGTGTCGTGGTGATGTTTACCGCTGTGTTAGCGGTTGGCATTGATGGGCGTGAACACCTAGGCTCCGGCTCCCACCTGCGGGTTTCCCATGCCGTGCGCCGAACGGTGCCCTTTTTGCGCTCAGCGGCGGTGGACCGGCCACACCATCCGGACCTCGGTGCCCGCGCCCTCGTCGACCGGGCGGACCTGAAGATCGTCGACGAAGCCGGCGAGGAGCGCGAAACCCACCCCGGTCGTCAATGCCTCGTCGGTCAGCGACTCGTCGGCGAGCTCGTCCGGGGGCAGCTTCGTGAGGCCGATGCTCGCCTCGATGGGCGCGCGGTCGATCACCCGTACCGTGTAGGAGTCCGAGTCGGACATTTCCACCATGACGAGGTCGGGGATGCCGTACTGGTTGTGCAGCGCCACCGCGCGGGTGCACGCCTCACCGATCGCCAGCCGCACCTCGTCGAGCAGCTCCTCGGCGACCCCCGCGCGCCGAGCCACCGCCACGCCGACCAGCCTGGCCGTACGCACGTGCACCGGCGCCGGCGAGAACGACAGCCGTACCGTCGCCATCACGCTGCCGGAGGGTTGTCGTCGCGATCGCCGGACGAGGTCGAGGTCGCGGCCTCGACGGACGGATAGATCGGGAAGACCTGATCGAGCGCGGTGATCCGGAAGATCTTGAGCAGCGGCTCCTTCGCGCACACCAGGCCGAACGAGCCGCTCGCGGCGCGCAGCCGCTTGAGGGCGCCGACCAGCACGCCGAGGCCCGTGGAGTCCAGGAAGTCGACGCGCGCCAGGTCCACCACCACGTGGCGGGCGCCGCCGTCGACCAGCTCGACCAGCCGTTCCCGCAGCCGGGGCGCGGTGTAGACGTCCACCTCACCGCCCACGTCGAGCACCGTGTGCTCGCCGACGGTACGGGTCGTCAGCGACAGCTCCATCGGTCCTCCTCCCTCCGGGCAAGCCCTCAGGCAGTCGATCTCCCCAGCGAATCTAACCACCGTCCGTCATCCCCCGACGCGTGGGCACCCACCGTCGTACCCGTTTGGGGTTCGGGGCATACCGATGTCAGAGTGCAGGACGTGACCACGACCGTCCCGGGCATCCCGGCCGCGCGCGGCGCACCGGGGACCCTCGGACCGGCGGAACTGCTGCACCGGATGCGGGCGCGCAGTTCGTCCGCCGAGGACTCGCCGATCACCCACGTCGAACGGGTCGGGGCGCGGGCCGGGCGAACGGTGCCGTGGCCGTCGTGGGTGCCGGGGGCGCTGCGGGAGGCGTACGGCTTCGAGCCGTGGGAGCACCAGGCCGCGGCGGCGACGCTGGCGCACGAGGGGCGGCACGTCGTGCTCGCCACGGGCACGGCGTCGGGCAAGTCGCTCGCGTATCAGATGCCCGCGCTGAGCCGGCTGCTCGGCGACGACCGCGCCACCGTTCTTTACCTCTCGCCGACGAAAGCCCTGGCCGCGGACCAGCTGCGCGCGCTGGTCCGGCTCGGTCTCGACGGCGTACGCCCGGCCACGTACGACGGTGACACGCCGCGCGAGGAACGCGAGTGGATCCGCCAGCACTCGCGCTTCGTGCTGACGAACCCCGACATGCTGCACCACGCCCTGCTGCCGGGCCACGCCCGCTGGGGGACGTTCCTGCGCCGGCTCGCGTACGTGGTGATCGACGAGTGCCACAGCTACCGGGGCGTCTTCGGCTCCCATGTGGCCCACGTCCTGCGCCGCCTGCGCCGCCTCGCCGAGCGGTACGGCGGCACCCCCACGTTCGTCCTCGCGTCGGCGACCTCGGGCGACCCGGCCGACGCGGCGACCCGGCTGACCGGCCTGCCGGTGACCGCGGTGACCGAGGACGCCTCCCCGCGCGGGGCGGTGACGTTCGCCCTGTGGGAGCCGCCGCTGCTGCCGCCCGAGGAGCCGGAGCTCCCGCCGACCCGGCGTTCGGCCCTGAGCGAGACGGCGGACCTGCTCACCGACGCGGTGGTGGCGGGCACCCGGACCCTCGCCTTCGTCCGCTCCCGCCGCGGCGCCGAGGTGGTGGCGACGATGACCCGCCGGTCGCTGGACGAGGCGGTCCCGGGCCTGGGCGAGCGGGTGGCGGCGTACCGGGCGGGCTATCTGAAGGAGGACCGCCGGGCGCTCGAACGGGCCCTGATGTCGGGCGACCTGCTGGCGCTCGCCTCCACCAACGCGCTGGAACTCGGCGTCGACCTGGTCGGCCTGGACGCGGTCCTGATCTGCGGCTACCCCGGCACCCGCGCCTCGCTGTGGCAGCAGGCCGGCCGCGCGGGACGGGCCGGCGGCGAGGCGCTGGCCGTCCTGGTGGCCCGCGACGATCCGCTGGACACCTATCTGGTGCACCACCCCGAGGCGCTGTTCGGGCGCCCGGTCGAGGCCACCGTCCTGGACCCGGCCAACCCGTACGTCCTGGGACCCCAGCTGTGCTGCGCGGCGGCGGAGTCCCCGCTGCGCCCCTCGGATCTCCCGCTCTTCGGCGGCACCGCGGCCCAGGCGGCGATCGACGGCCTGACCCGCTCCGGCGCCCTGCGCAAACGCCCGTCCGGCTGGTACTGGACCCACCAGGGCCGCCCCGAGGTGGACCTGCGCGGCACGGGCGGCGCCCCGGTGGCGGTGGTGGAATCGGCAACCGGCCGCCTGCTCGGCACGGTGGACCAGGGCTCGTCCCACGCCATGCTCCACCCCGGCGCGGTCCACCTGCACCAGGGCACCTCCTATGTGGTCGACGACCTGGACCTCGACGAGGCGGTCGCCCTGGTCCACGCGGCCGAACCCGACTGGTCGACACACGCCCGCGACGTCACGGACCTGTCGGTGGTCTCGGTCCGTGAGTACGTGGACGCCGGCCCGGTCGGCCTGTTCCTCGGCGAGGTGGACGTGACCAACCAGGTGGTCTCGTACCAGCGCCGCCGCATCGGCTCGGGCGAGGTGATCGACACCCGGCCCCTGGACCTGCCCGTACGCGAACTCCGCACGGTCGCCGTCTGGTTCACCATCTCCCCCGGCGCCCTCCTGGCCGCGGGCGTCGAACCGGCCGACGTGCCGGGCGCACTGCACGCCGCCGAGCACGCGGGCATCGGCCTCCTCCCGCTGATCGCGACCTGCGACCGCTGGGACATCGGCGGCCTGTCGACGGCCAACCACATGGACACGCAGGCCCCGACGGTGTTCGTCTACGACGGCCACCCGGGCGGAGCGGGCTTCGCGGAACGCGCCTACGGGACGGCAACCGGCTGGCTCCGCGCAACACGCGAGGCGATCGCCTCGTGCGTGTGCGACACGGGATGCCCGTCGTGCGTGCAGTCCCCGAAGTGCGGCAACGGCAACAACCCGCTGCACAAGGCGAAGGCGGTCGCGGTCCTGGACGCGGTCCTGGCCGCCCTCCCCTGACCGCACCTCTGCCTACCTTTCCTGCCCTTCCTTCCCGAGGCCGCTCCCCCGGGCTGCTCCCCGGAGCGCCGTCCCAGCCGCCCTCCCCGCGCCGCCCTCCCCGCGCCGCCTTCCTCGCACCGCCTTCCTCGCACCGCCCTCCCCGCGGCTGGCTCCCCGGGGTCGCCCTCGTCCGGTCGCCGGGAGCCCACCGTCAGCTGCGGGCCGGGCCGGCGCGGGCGGCCGCGGTGGCCCGGAGGGTGAGGCCGGGCAGGGGCGTGACCGGGGTCGCCACCTCGACGACGATCTCCATTCCTTCGAGCCGGCAGGAGAGCAGGCGGGCACCGTTCGCGCCGACCAGCTCCGCGGCCCGCGCGCAGGCGGACCGCTCGCCCTCGATCGCCCGCATCGCCCCGGCGAGGGCGCCGAGATCGGCCGCCGTCCGGGCCTCGTGCCGGCCCACCCGGGCGGCACCGACGGCGGCGCCCGCGACCCCGCCGGAGACGACGGCCAGCCCGACCGCCAACACGAAGAACGACGCCGCACCGCGGTCAGCGGCGAATCGCGCCCGCCGGCTGGCGCACTTGACGGGGTCACCGGCGAGGGGCGCCGGCAGGTGCGCCTTTCCGGATCGCGCCAGCCAGCCGGCGCGCTCCCCTGGGTCGGCGGCGCGGGCATGCTCTCGGGTGTCCTTCACGGGATCGCCGAGGCGGGTGCGCTTCGTGCGGTCGGCGGCGCGGGCCTGCCGGCGGGTGGGCGTCACGGGATCCCCGAGGCGAGTGCGCTTCGTGCGGTCGGCGGCGCGAGCATGCCGGCGGGTGGGCGTCACGGGATCGCCGAGGCGGGTGGGCTTCGGGGGGTCGGCGGCGGGGTTGTTCATGGGATCGCCGCCGGTTCGCGGGCTGCTACCGCGGTGGCGCCGACGGTCAGCGCCGGTAGGTGGCCGCCGAGGATCGCGACCGGCGCTCGGACCGTGACGGTGACCGTGCCGGCGGCCTCGTCGAGCTCGATGCGGGCGCCCGGGGGCGCTGTCCGGGCGGCGGTCTCGGTGCCGGGGGCGCCACGGGCGGCGGCGAGCGCGCCCTCGCGTGCCGCGTCGACGCAGCGCAGCTGGGTGGTCACCGCGCCGACCGCCGTCAGGCCCGCGAAGAGGAGCAGCATGAGCGCCGGCAGCCCGGCCGCCAGCTCGGCAGTGAACGATCCGCGGTCGCGCCCGTTCGGCTCGCGGCCCCGAACGGTCCGGCGCGGCGGGCGACCGGGGTGCCGGCGCGGTGTCACTTCAGCGCCTCCATGATCACGCGGGTCAGGGCCTGGGAGACGCCGGGGCTGGTCAGGACCTTGAACAGCACGCCTCCGAAGGCCACGGCGGCGAGGCCTACGACGGCGTACTCCGCCGTGTTCATGCCCTCGTCGGCGCGGGGTCCGGCGAGGCGGGCGAGAAATCGGTGCATGGGAACTCCTTGGTGTCGTCGATGGTGGGAGGGTTCGAAAACCGGGCCGGTCACAGCACGTCGCCGAGGACGGCGATCACAACCGGGACCAGGCCGGCCAGCAGGAAGGCCGGGAGGAAGCAGAGCCCCAGCGGCAGGACGATCAGCACCCCGGACCGGCGGGCGGCGGACTCGGCGGCGATCGCCCGGTCGGCGCGGAGGTCGTCGGCGAGCCGGGTGAAGGCGCCGGCCAGCGCGCCGCCGCTCGCGCTGGAGCGGATGGCGGCGGCCGTCAGCCGGGCGGCGCCGGGCACGTCGGAGAGGTGCTGCCAGGCCTCCGGCGGGTCGGCGCCCAGGCGCAGGGACCGTCCGGTCCGGTCGAGCCGCTCGCCCAGCGGGCCGCCCAGCGCGTCGGCGACCGCGGTCACGGCCCGGTCGACGGGTGCGCCCGCGCGCAGGGCCGCCGCCAGCAGGTCGGCGCCGAGAGGCAGGTCCGCCACGGCCCGCGCCCGGGCCGCCCGGACCGCGGCCGGCTCCTGCTTCCTCAGCCACCGGTCGGTCCCGTACGCGACCAGCACCGCCACCGGCACGCCCCACCACCGCCCGACGAACCAGGCGACCGCCGCGCCGCACGCCACGGCCATCACGACCCGCCGCGTCATCGGACTCCTTCCCGGGTCACGGCCGCCGCCGCGGTCAGAGTGCTCAGGTCGGCCCGCAACGGGCAGGACACGGAGGTCACCGGCTCGGGCAACCTGTCGGCGTGCAGCAGCGCGACGACGCAGCACGGCTGGAGCGGCACCTGCACCGGACCGCCGCGGCGCAGGATCGACTCGGCGCCGCAGGTCGACGGGCTCATCGGCCCGGCCCGGCGGGGTCCTGGAACGGGCCGGAGACCAGGCGTTCCGCCCAGAGCAGGCCGGCCACCTGCAGCAGCACCGCCCCCACCGCGCAGGCCCCGCCCAGCGGCGTGCGAAGCAGGATCCGCAGCGGGTCGGCCCCCATCCCGTAGCCCAGGGCGATTCCTCCGGCCGGCAGCGCTGCCAGAAGCACGGCCGTCGCCTGAGCACCCGCTACCTGGGCCGCGGCGGCCGCGACCGCCCGGTCGGCGGCACGGGCGTCGGTCTCGATGCGCTCGATCAGGTCCGCCATCGGGGCGCCGGTGCGTTCCGCCAGCCGCTCGGCCGTCGCCGTCAACTCCCCGAGCCGCCCACCAATCCCGGCCTCGCCGCCCGGAAGGCCGTCGTGTGCCCGGGCGCCCGAGAAACCGGCGCGTGCCCGGCCGCCCGGGAGACCGGCACGTGCCCGGCCGCCCGGGATTCCGGCACGTGCCCGGCCGCCTGGGAGATCTGTCCGGCCGCTCGGGAGGCCGGCGCTTGCCCGGCTGCCGGGAAGGCCGGCGCGCAGGTCAGCCGCGAGGGCGGTGAGTTCGTCCAGGTCTCGGGCGCGAGCCTCGGCCGCCCGGCGGCGGGTGGCGCGGCGGCTCAGGGCGCGGGCGCCCAGGGCCGCGTAGACGCAAGCGACGAATCCGGCCGCCGGGCCGCCCGACAGCGTTGCCAGCGCGGCCGCCGCCACCGCCGAGGTTGCGAGGAAGCGGCGCGGTGAGCGCGCCGCGAGGGCGTGGACCGCGGCGGGGCCGGGAGCGGGCCGGGCGGAGGGACCCAGCCGGCCGAGGCTGCCGCGGGCCGGCCACGCGGCGATCGCGGCGGCGGTCGTGAGCAGCGCGGTCGCGGCGAGCCAGGGCCACACGGTCATGGCTGGGAGCCCAGGACCGGCGGGATGCGCACGCCGCGCTCCGCGAGGAGCCGGGCCAGCGTGGGGGCGCCCGGGCCCGTCCCCCGGCCGCGTTGCCAGGCCGGGATCACCGTGGTGAGGCGCTGCTCCCCCGTCGGCAGCAGCACCCCGATCGAGTCCAGGACGCGGCCGCGGGGGATGCGGCGCACCTGGAGGATGACCTGCAGCGCCGCGAGGACCTGCGCGTGGAGGGCCGCGCGGGGAAGCCCGCCGAGCAGGCCGAGCGCCTCGAGCCGCGCCGGGACGTCGGCCGCCGCGTTGGCGTGCAGGGTGCCGGCGCCGCCCTCGTGGCCCGTGTTCAGGGCGCCGAGGAGGTCGGCGATCTCGGCGCCGCGGCACTCGCCGACCACCACGCGGTCCGGGCGCATGCGCAGCGCCTGGCGGACGAGGTCGGTGAGGCCGACGGCGCCGGCCCCTTCGACGTTGGCCGTACGCGACTCGAGCGCCACCACGTGCGGGTGCCGGGGCCGCAGCTCGGAGGCGTCCTCGACCAGCACGATCCGCTCGGTCGGCGGTACGAGCCCGAGCAGCGTAGCGAGCAACGTGGTCTTGCCGGTGCCCGTACCGCCGGTGACGAGGTAGGCCAGCCGGGCCGCGACGACGGCGGCGAGGACCGGGGCGACCGCCGGCGGGACCGTCCCGCAGTCCACGAGGTCGCCGAGGCTGAAGGGGCGTTGCCGGAACGTGCGAAGGGACAGGTACGGCCCACCGGTCGCCACCGGCGGCAGCACCGCATGCACCCGGGTGCCGTCGGGGAGGCGGGCGTCCGCGTACGGGCGCCCGTCGTCGAGCCGGCGCCCGCACGCGGCGGCGAGGCGCTGGGCGAGCCGGCGCACGTCGTCCGGGGTGCCCACGTCGATCGCCGCACGGTGCAGGCCCGAGCCCCGGTCGACCCAGACCTGGACGCCGTTGACCAGGACGTCGGTGACCGCGGGGTCGGCCAGCAGGGGGGTGAGCGGCCCGGCGCCGACGAGCTGGTCGCGGACCCGGCCCGCCAGCCGCAGGACCGTCGTGTCGCCGAGCGCGGCGCCCTCGGCCTGATGCCGGACGGCGGAGACCACGGCCGCCGGTGTGGCCTCGATGCCCTCCCCGGCGATGTGCCGCCGGACCCGGTCGGCCAGCGGCGCGGACGAGGAGGCGGTCATGCCGCTTCTCCCACCACGGACAGCTGCGCGAGCAACTCGGCGCAGAGCTCCGCCAGCGGGCCCCGGCCGTCCACAGCGGGCGGTACGCCGCGCTCGATCCGCTGGCACACCCCCGGCTCGGGCCGCAGCGCGCCGGCGAGCGGGAGGCCCAGCGAGCGGGCCACCTCCCGGGCCTTGAGCCGGCTCGGCGCCGGACCCCGGACGACCACCGACAGGGCGGCGCAGTGCACCCGGGCGATCGCCGCGACCCGGGCCGCCGCGGCGGTGGCGCGCAGCTCCGCCGGCACGATGAGCAGAGTCTGGTCGGCGGCGGCCAGGGCCAGCGTCGCGGCGTCGTCGAGGTGGCGGGGCAGGTCGACCACGGTCACGTCGCGGGTGTCCCGGGCGACCTGCATGGTGACCGCCATGGCCTGGGGCGGCACCGGCCGCGGCGCGTCGCGGGCGAAGGAGAGCAGCACCAGGTCGCCGCGGTGCGGGAGGGCCTTGAGCAGCGCGGCCGGGTCGGCGTGGGCGCCCGCCTCGGCGAGCGCAGGCCACCGCAGCCCGTCGTCCTGTTCCCAGCCGAGCACGAGGTCGAGGCCGCCGCCGAGCGGGTCCGCGTCGAGGAGCAGGGTGCGGCGGGCCTCGCGGGCGGCGGTGACGGCGAGGCCGCCGGCGAGGATGCTCGCCCCGGCGCCGCCCCGGCCGCCCAGCACGGCGAGCACGCGGCCGGCCGGTGGCGGCTCGGCGCGGGCGGCCGCGGCGAACCGCTCGGTCAGCCAGGGTTCGGCGGCCGGGAGCATCGCGACGTGCTCGGCACCGAGCGACTCGGCGACCTCCCAGGCGGCGTGCACGATCGGCTCGTGACCGACGACGGCCGTGCGGGACCGGCGCGGCAGGTGGGCGCGGAGGCAGGCCACCGCCTGGTCGGCGCCGACGAGGACCAGCGCCGCGCCGAGATAACGGCTGCGGGCGGCCGCCGGATCCGCGGCCACGTCGACCTCGGTGCCGGCCGCGGCGGCGAGGCGCACGAGGTCGTCGAGCAGGTCGGGGTCGGCGGTCACGACCAGCGGCAGGGCGGGCCCCGGGCGGGCTCCGGCGGGTGGGGCGGTACGGGCGGACATCACGGCTCCAGCGGGTACGGCGGCGGGTGGGCTCCCACCGTGGCGGCCCGGCGTACGGGCGCTCAACCGCGGACCGCCGGGCCTGTGGACAAGCCGCAGGGCTGTGGAAAAGCGTTCGGTGCCGGGCTGATCTGCTATGGCGTACCGCTGGGGAAGCGTGGCGGCGGCGGGAGTTGGGTATGTTGGTGCCGGACCCGACCGATGGAGTTGGCATGGAGAACCCGGTCCGGAGCGAGTTCGGCGAGGACGGCAGCGCCCAGGTCACCGTGCTGGGTGAGATCGACTTCGCCAACGCCGACGAGGTGGCGCAGGCCATCCGGGACGTGGTGGCCGGGTCCCCACCGGCGGAGGTCCGGGTCGATCTGGCCGACGCCACCTTCATCGACTCGACCGGGCTCGGGGCCCTGATCGAGGGTTACCGGGCGGTGACGGAGGCGGAGTCCCGCTTCCTGGTGATCAATCCCAGTCCCGGCTTCCACCGGGTGCTCACCGTGACCGGCCTGTGCGAGTTGTTCGGCATGCCGGAAGAGCACGCCCCCGCCGACCTGGATCGGGCCACCGGAGCCTGAGCCGGCCAACCGCTCCAGCCCGGATGGTCGCGCTCCGGAGCGGAACCCGGCATCACGCCGCGTGTGCGAGGGTCCAGCTCGGCCGGCCGCCGTACCGGAAAAGGGAACGACCCCCGTCGGGGGTGACGGGGGCCGTCCGAGGATTCGGCTCCGGGGGGGGTCGAGCCGAATCGGACTCGGCGATCGCGGGGGGCGCAACCACCGAGAATCTCGGGGAGGAAAACGCGACTGCCACGGACAACATGAATCTCAGTCGCAACACAAGCATGCCTGAAGTACCGGGAACCGTCGAGTACCCAGTGTCACCAGAAACCGCACACACGCCACCGAGGGCGTGATTGAGTGCGCATTGCGGCTACACTTTCGGCCCGTGGGCCACAGCGCCGCGTTCTTCGACCTCGACAAGACCGTCATCGCCAAGTCCAGCGCGCTGGCCTTCGGACGGCCTTTCTATCGCGATGGGCTGATCAGCCGCCGGGACGTCGTGAAATCCGCCTACGCGCAGTTGATGTTCCGGCTGGGCGGCACCGACGAACAGACCATGGCCCGCACCCGCGACTATCTGGCCGCGCTCTGCAAGGGCTGGAAGGTCGAGCAGGTCCGGCAGATCGTCGCCGAGACCCTGGAAGAACTGATCAATCCGTACGTGTACGCCGAGGCCGCCATCCTCATCGGCGAGCATCAGGCGGCCGGCCGCGACGTCGTCCTGGTCTCCGCGTCGGGCGACGAGATGGTGCGCCCGATCGGCGAGCTGCTGGGCGTGACCGACGTGATCGCGACCCGGATGGGGATCGTCGACGGGCGGTACAGCGGAGAGGTCGAGTTCTACGCGGCCGGGCCGAGCAAGGTCGCGGGCGTGCGGGAGCTGGCCGGCGAACGCGGCTACGACCTTGCGGAGTGTTACGCATATTCGGATTCGAGCAGTGACCTTCCCCTGCTCGAGGCGGTCGGCCATCCGAGCGTGGTCAATCCCGACCGCGGGCTGCGCCGGGTCGCGCTGGAGCGCGGCTGGCCGGTGCTGGAGTTCCGGCACCCGGTGCCGCTGGGCCGCCGGCTGCGCGACCGCCCGGCCGTTCCGGTCGCCGCCGCCGCGCTCGGGGTCGGCGTGGGCGTCGCGATAGGCCTCGCGCTGTACGGCCGCCACCGCCGGACCCGGGCCGCCGCCGTCGCGTAGCGCTCGCGGCGAGCCGTCCGGCCTGGGCGAGTTCGCCTCCCGCTGCTCGCCGCCGAAGCATCTGACTAATTACTCTTGGCCCCATTTGCCCTGGTGATCATGGGCGCCGAGGCGTAGAAAGAACTCGCGGGACCTCGAAGAACAGCAGGTTCCGTGCACGGCCACCGGGAACCCACGCGCGATCAGCCACGGCAGGCACGTTGCGGCGGGACCCACCGGTCATCCGGCGGGACTGTCGACAACGACCCAGGTGCACGCTTGATAACCCGGTCGGACGCGCAAGCGGCGGCGCCTCACCCGTGAGGCGCCGTCCTTAATGTGCCGGCCGGAAGCATGTGCCAGCCGGCAGCATGAGCCAGCCGGAAGCATGCGCTCGCCGGAGGGCCGGCAGTCAGGCCGGGGAGATCGTCGCGGCCAGGTGGCGGTTGCGCAGCTCGTGGTAGACCGCGCGGAACAGGTGCGGCCGCCGGTGGAAGTCCACGCCCTGCGCCCACAGCTCGGTGTTCACCATCGAGCCGTCGCGCCGCTCGATGAGCACGGTCATGCCGCCCTCGATCTGCCAGCGGCCGATCTTGTTGGCGTGCCGGTGCAGGCGGACGTGCGCGATCTCCTCCCAGCGCAGCGTGCGCGAGCGCAGCAGCCCGCGGATCCGCAGCGCGCCGGGGCTGACGTACACGCCCATCTCGAGGATGCGCCAGCCGCCCACGACCCAGACCACCGCCATGAGCAGGGCGAGGATGCGTACGCCGACGCCGGTCAGCTCGAAGAGCCCGATGCTCGCCCAGCCGAGCAACCCGAATGCCACCGCCTCCCAGCCGATGACCAGCCAGCGGCCGGTGCCGGGTGAGTACGGGCGGACCCAGTCGTCTCCCACCCGCCCGAGTATGCCAACCCGAGCAGGGACGAACGGTGCGTTTCGGGCTTCGCTGCAGATGGGGACCAACCGGGTGAGGCGCTACTTGCCCGAAGGGGCCAGCACCTCGTCGGCGATCCGCACCAACTCGCCCGCGCCCGCGGTGACCGCCGCCGCGTAGTGCCGCAGCCACGAGCGCACGCCGTCCGGGGTTCCGGTCGCGTACGCGCCCGCCGAGCCCACGTACTCGGGCTCGCGGGCGAGGTGGCCCTCCTCGACGCCGACCAGCCCGCGGATGTCGAAGCCGCGCGAGACCAGGGTGAGCCGGGCCGCCGCGCGCGCGACCACCCCGGCCGGGCCGGCGAACGGGCGCAGCGTCAGCAACTCCGCGTGGACGATCGCGGCCAGCAGCATCGGCGGGGTCCGCTCGTTGCCGGCGACCAGGGCGGCGAGCGCGTCGATCCGCTCGGCGCCGGAGAGCAGCCGGCCCAGGTCGGCCTCCGCGACGGCACCGCGGGCGGCCAGCATGTGCAGGCGGGCGAGCACTTGGCGGGGCGCACGCGGCCACAGGTCGACGAGCCCGTCGAGCGCCTCGGAGACCCGCAGCGAGCCCTGCACCACGGGGTCGGTGACGGTGCCGGCGCGCACGGCGGCCAGATCGTGGCGGTGGTCCTCCAGGGCCGCGCTGGCGACGGCGGCGCGCAGGCCCACCTCGGCGGCGACCTGACCGCCGTTGCGCCGCAGCGCCCGGTGCCGCAGCGCCTCGTCGACCCGGGCGCGGGCCTCGGCGAAGGAGGGCTCGACGTCGGCGAGGGCCAGCAGCGGGGCCAGGGGATCGTTCGTCACGCGCCTACCGTAGCCGGAAAAACACCCCCACCACGGGCTGCGCGTACGAGCGCGAAAGTGGCAGGATTCGCGCAGTACCGATCACGCGCTGCCGGTCGGCGCGGCAGGCGGGCGCTTCGGCTCGCCGTCCTCGCCCGTCACGGCCGTGCGGAACTACTGTTCACCTCAAGAAACCGGTCACGGCAGAGGAGCCGCCCTCATGAGTGAGACGCTGGAGAACCTGTATTCGGAGACGCGGCAGTTCCCGCCGCCCGCGGAGCTCGCCGCCGCGGCGAACGTCACGGCCGAGGCGTACGAGCAGGCCGGCGCCGACCGGCTGGCGTACTGGGAGGAGCAGGCGAAGCGGCTCACCTGGACCAAGCCCTGGGAGCAGGTGCTGGACTGGTCGAACCCGCCGTTCGCCAAGTGGTTCGTCGGCGGCGAGCTGAACATCGCGTACAACTGCGTCGACCGGCACGTCGAGGCCGGCAACGGCGACAAGGTCGCGATCCACTGGGAGGGCGAGCCCGGCGACACCCGCACGATCACGTATTCCGACCTGCTGAAGAGCGTCAGCCAGGCCGCCAACACGCTGACCGAGCTCGGCGTGACCGCGGGCGACCGGGTGGCGATCTACCTGCCGATGATCCCGGAGGCCGCGGTCGCGATGCTGGCCTGTGCGCGGATCGGCGCGCTGCACAGCGTGGTGTTCGGCGGCTTCTCGGTCGACGCGCTGTCGACGCGCATCGAGGACGCGGACGCCAAGCTGGTGATCACGGCCGACGGCGGCTACCGGCGGGGCAAGCCCTCCGCGCTCAAGCCGACCGTGGACGAGGCGGTCGCGAAGTGCCCCAGCATCGAGCACGTGCTGGTCGTACGCCGTACGGGCGAGGACGTCACCTGGGGCGAGAAGGACCTGTGGTGGCACGAGACCGTCGAGCAGGCGAGCACGACGCACGAGCCGCGGTCCTTCGACGCGGAGCACCCGCTCTTCATCCTCTACACCTCGGGCACGACCGGGAAGCCGAAGGGCATCCTGCACACCACGGGCGGTTACCTGACCCAGGTGTCGTACACGCACAGTGCGGTGTTCGACCTCAAGCCGGAGACCGACGTCTACTGGTGCACCGCCGACATCGGCTGGGTCACCGGGCACTCGTACATCGTCTACGGCCCGCTCTCCAACGGCGCGACCCAGGTCATGTACGAGGGCACGCCGGACACCCCGCACAAGGGACGGTTCTGGGAGATCGTCGACAAGTACAAGGTGACCACCCTGTACACGGCGCCCACGCTCATCCGCACGATGATGAAGTGGGGCGACGACATCCCGGCCAAGTACGACCTGTCCTCGCTGCGCATCCTGGGCAGCGTGGGTGAGCCGATCAACCCCGAGGCCTGGATGTGGTATCGCGCCAACGTCGGGCGGGACCGCTGCCCCATCGTCGACACGTGGTGGCAGACCGAGACCGGCGGCGTGATGATCTCGCCGCTGCCCGGCGTGACCAGCACCAAGCCCGGTTCGGCGATGACCCCGCTGCCCGGCATCTCCGCCGACGTGGTGGACGACTCCGCCCAGTCGGTGCCGGACGGCGGCGGCGGCTTCCTCGTGCTCAGCGAGCCGTGGCCGTCCATGCTGCGCACCATCTGGGGCGACGACCAGCGGTTCATCGACACGTACTGGTCGCGGTTCGGCAAGGGCGCCGGCGCGGGCGACGACTGGATCTACTTCGCCGGCGACGGCGCGAAGCGGGACGACGACGGCGCGCTCTGGCTGCTGGGCCGGGTCGACGACGTGATGCTGGTGTCGGGCCACAACATCTCGACCACCGAGGTGGAGTCGGCGCTGGTGTCGCACCCGTCGGTCGCCGAGGCCGCCGTGGTGGGCGCCTCCGACCCGACCACCGGCCAGGCGATCGTGGCCTTCACGATCCCGCGCGGCAATGTGGACACCGACGGTGCGGCGGGTGAGCAGCTCATTCAGGATCTGCGCAACCACGTCGCCAAGAAGCTGGGCCCGATCGCGAAGCCGCGGCAGATCATGCTGGTCGCGGAGCTGCCCAAGACCCGGTCCGGCAAGATCATGCGGCGGCTGCTGCGCGACGTGGCCGACAACCGGTCGCTGGGCGACGTCACGACCCTCCAGGACTCCACGGTGATGGACCTCATCTCCTCCGGAATGCAGGCGGCGAAGTCCGAAGACTGAGACAATCATCTATGAATGGCGGCAGATCTGCGATCGTAGGGATCTGCCGCCCTTTCATGTGGACGGTCCATTTTCTACCAATTGCCGGTTCTTGCATTATGTCCCAGCCATAATGCGTAACCATCGCCGAACAATCCGTGGGACCCCTTCCAACCCATCGGTGTGTTTGCATACGTTCACCTGAGCTCCGAATCCGGGGCGGTTCACCGCCGTCGCTGTACCCCAGCGCGCGGTTATGCCAACGGAGGTAAACGTAGTGCGCAAGGTGGTCGTGGGACTGCTCGGCGCCGCGATGGTGACCAGTGTCGGGATCTCCGTCCCGGCCGGAGCCAGCGCAGCACCGCCGGTCGATCCGGCACCGGTCGCGAAGGCGGCCGACTCGGCTCATGTGGACGATCTGCCCAACCCGCTCGAGGACAAGCGCCGCGCCCTGCGCGAGGAGGCTGTCGCCGACGTGGTCAGCGGCAAGGCGAAACCGATAAAGCGGAACGGCAGCACGGTCGTCAAGGTCGGCCGTACGCAGGGCTCGGGCGTGACCAACCGCAAGGTGGCCAAGACGGGCACGGACCAGTACGTGGAGCTCGGCCGCGAGCAGACCGACCGGATCTTCGTGATCCTGGCCGAGTTCGGCAACGAGCGGCACCCCAGCTACCCGGACGTCGACAGCAACCCGAGCGTGCCCGGCCCGACCACGTTCGAGGGCCCGGAGCACAACAAGATCCCCGCGCCCAACCGCGCGGTGGACAACTCGACGGTGTGGCAGCCGGACTACAACGCCGACCACTACCGCGACCTGTACTTCGGTGAGGGCGCGGGCAAGGAGTCGGTCAAGACCTACTTCGAGACCCAGTCGTCCGGACGCTACAGCGTCGACGGCGAGGTCACCGACTGGGTCAAGGTCAACTACAACGAGGCCCGGTACGGCCGCGACCTGTGCGGCGGCAACGTCTGCAACAACACCTGGGCGCTCGTGCGCGACGCCGCGAACAAGTGGGTCGCGGACCAGAAGGCCGCCGGTCGCACCGACGCGCAGATCGCCGCGGACATGCGGTCGTTCGACCAGTACGACCGCTACGACTTCGACAACGACGGCGACTTCAACGAGTCGGACGGCTACATCGACCACTTCCAGATCGTCCACGCCGGTGGCGACGCCGCCGACGGTGACCCGCAGCAGGGCGAGGACGCGATCTGGAGCCACCGCTGGTACGCGTACGGCACCGACCAGGGCCGCACCGGCCCGGCCGGCAACCTGCTCGGCGGCACCCAGATCGGCACCACCGGCATCTGGATCGGCGACTACACCATCCAGCCGGAGAACGGCGGCCTGAGCGTCTTCGTGCACGAGTACACGCACGACCTGGGCCTGCCGGACGACTACGACACCTCCGGTCGCGGCGACAACAACAACGAGCACTGGACCCTCATGGCCCAGAGCCGGCTCAGCGCGGCGGGCGACCAGGGCATCGGCACCCGCCCCGGCGACCTCGGCGCCTGGAACAAGCTGCAGCTCGGCTGGTTCGACTACGAGACCGTGGTCGCGGGTCAGCAGAAGACCCTCGAGCTGGGTCCGCAGGAGTACAACACGGCCAAGGCACAGGGCGCCGTGGTGGTGCTGCCCGACAAGGAGGTCACCACCGACCTGGGCGCGCCGTTCGCGGGCACCAAGCAGTTCTTCTCGGGCAACGCGGACGACCTGAACACGTCCCTGTCCCAGACGATCGACCTGACCGGCAAGACCACCGGGGCGGTCACGCTCAAGGGCCGGTACGACATCGAAGAGGACTACGACTACCTCTACTTCGAGGCGTCGACCGACAACGGCACCACCTGGACCCGCCTCGACGGCACGCTGAACGGCGCGGCGCTCCCCCGGGACGCCAGCAACACGCCGGCCCTGACGGGCAGCAGCGGTGGCGCCTGGTCGGACATCGCGATCCCGCTGAACGCGTACGCGGGCAAGAAGATCACCTTCCGTCTGCACTACCTGACCGACGGTGGCGTCGCCGACGGCGGCTTCTTCGGTGACAACATCACGATCACGGCGGACGGCGCGACCGTGCTGGCCGACGGCGCCGAGGGTGCTACGACGTGGAAGCTGAACGGCTTCTCGATCGTCGGGGCCACCTCGACCCAGAAGTTCGACAACTTCTACATCGCCGGCCACCGCAGCTACGTGTCCTACGACCAGTACCTGAAGACGGGCCCGTACTTCTTCGGATACCCGGCAACCCCGGACAAGGTGGACCACTACTCCTACCAGGAGGGTCTGCTGATCTCGTACTGGGACACCTCGCAGGTCGACAACAACACCAACGTGCACCCGGGGTCGGGCCGCAACCTGATCATCGACGCGCACCCGGAGCCGTTCTACAACCTGGAAGGCCTGCCGTGGCGGGCCCGGATCCAGGTGTACGACGCCCCGTTCAGCCTGAAGAAGGCGGACTCGTTCACGCTGCACATCAACGGCAAGCCCAGCTACATCCGGGGCCAGGCCGCGCAGCCGACGTTCGACGACACCAAGAAGTACTTCTACGACGAACTGCCGAACCACGGCGTCAAGCTGCCGGCAGCCGGAGTGAAGATCAAGGTCGCCGAGGTCAACGGCACCTCGATGAAGATCCGCATCAGCTGAATCTGGACATAGGGAACGGCGCCCGGGATTTCCCCCCGGGCGCCGTTTCTTTTTCGGTAAAGAATTCGCGCCGAACACTTCCACGCATCTCTCTTTTTGCATACGTTCACGGAGGCCTTGAACCCAGGGTCGTTGCACGCCGGATCGCTGCACCCAGCGTTTCGGGCACGTCGACGGAGGTACTAGTGCGCAAAGTAGTCGTGGGACTACTCGGTGCCGCGATGGTCACCGGTGTGGGGATTTCCCTCCCGACTGTGGCCCAGGCGGCGCCTCCGGTGGAGCCGGCGCCGGCGGCCAGCAAGAAGGCCGCCATGGACGATCTGCCGAACCCGGTCGAGGACAAGCGCCGCGAGCTGCGTGAGCAGGCCATCAACGGCATCCTCAAGGGCGACATCAAGACGCAGCGGCGGGGTGGCAGCACCGTCGCCAAGGTCGGCAAGACCCGTGGCGGCGGCCTCAACGACCGCACCGTCAAGGCGGCCGGCCAGGACCAGTACGTCGAGCTCAGCAACGAGCGTACGGACAAGATCTTCGTGATCCTGGCGGAGTTCGGCAACGAGCGGCACCCGAACTACCCGGACGTCGACAGCGACCCGGACACGCCGGGCCCGACCACGTTCGAGGGCCCGCTGCACAACAAGATTCCCGCCCCCGACCGGACCAAGGACAACACCACGGTCTGGCAGGCGGACTACAACAAAAAGCACTACGAGGACATGTACTTCGCGAAGGGCAAGGGCGTCGAGTCGCTCAAGACCTACTACGAGACGCAGTCCTCGGGTCGTTACAGCGTCGAGGGTGAAGTCTCGGACTGGGTGAAGGTGCCCTACAACGAGGCCCGCTACGGTCGCGACTGCGACATCAACGGCACCTGCACCGACACGAACGCGTGGGCCCTGGTCCGCGACGCCGTCACCAAGTGGGTGGCCGACCGCAAGGCCGCCGGCCGCACCGACGCGCAGATCGCCGCCGAGGTCAAGCAGTACGACCAGTGGGACCGCAACGACTACGACGGCGACGGCAACTTCAACGAGTCCGACGGCTACATCGACCACTTCCAGATCGTCCACGCCGGCGGCGACCAGTCCGACGGCGACCCGCAGCAGGGTGAGGACGCCATCTGGGCGCACCGGTGGAACGCGTACCTGAACCTGGTCGGCGTCGACGGCCCCTCGTACAACAAGTACGGCGGCACCCAGATCGGCAACACCGGCGTCTGGATCTCCGACTACACCATGCAGCCCGAGAACGGCGGCCTCAGCGTGTTCGCGCACGAGTACGGCCACGACCTCGGCCTGCCGGACGACTACGACACCAGCGGCGGCACGAACAACAACAGCGAGTACTGGACGCTGATGGCCCAGAGCCGTCTCTCCGGCGCGGGCGAGCCCCTCGGCACCCGCCCCGGCGACCTCGGCGCCTGGAACAAGCTGCAGCTCGGCTGGCTCGACTACGAGACCGTGGTCGCGGGTCAGAAGAAGACCCTGAACCTCGGCCCGCAGGAGTACAACTCGGCCAAGGCCCAGGGCGTGGTCGTGGTCCTGCCGGACAAGAAGGTCACCACCGACCTCGGCGCCCCGTTCGCCGGCACCAAGCAGTACTTCTCCGGCAACGAGGACGAGCTCAACACCTCGCTGACGAAGGCGGTCGACCTGACCGGCGCCACCTCCGCGTCGCTGGACCTGAAGGGCCGCTACTCGATCGAAGAGGGTTACGACTACCTCTACTTCGAGGTCTCGACGGACGGCACCAACTGGACCGCGGTCGACGGCACCATCGACGGCGCTCCGCTCGGCACGGACGGCGGCGAGCCCGGCCGGCCGGCCATCAGCGGCACCAGCGGCGGCGCGTGGAAGGACATCCACATCCCGCTCGACGCGTACGCCGGCAAGAAGGTGCAGGTCCGCCTGCACTACCTGACCGACGGCGGCGTCTCCGCGGGCGGCTTCTTCGGCGACGACCTCACCATCAAGGTGAACGGCGCCGCCACGTCGACCGACGGCGCCGAGGCCACCCCGGCCTGGACGCTCGGCGGCTTCAAGGTCGTGGGCCAGACCACCACGGCGGACTACGACAACTTCTACATCGCGGGTCACCGCAGCTACGTGTCGTACGACAAGTACCTGAAGACCGGCCCGTACAACATCGGCTGGGCGAACACCAAGCCGGACTGGGCCGAGCACTTCGCGTACCAGCAGGGTCTGCTGATCTCGTACAACGACCAGTCGGTGCCGGACAACAACGTCAACCAGCACCCCGGCTCGGGCCGTAACCTGATCATCGACAGCCACCCGGAGCCGATCTACAACCTGGAGGGCGTCCCGTGGCGGGCGCGCATCCAGCTGTACGACGCCCCGTTCAGCCTGACCAAGGCCGACTCGTTCACGCTGCACATCAACGGCAAGGCCAGCTACATCCGGGGCCAGGCCGCGCAGTCGACGTTCAACGACAAGAAGAAGTACTTCTACGCCGACACCCCGTGGGCGGGCGTCAAGCTCCCCGCCGTGGGCGTGAAGATCAAGGTGCTGTCGCAGAACGGCACCTCGATGAAGATCCGCATCTCCTGAACCACCGCACCACCTGGCGCCCGGGGGCTTCGGCCCCCGGGCGCCGCCCTTTTCTCCCGCCGGGTGGGAACCTTCCGCGTCAACCCCGGGTCTCACTCACCGGAGGTGCCACATCATGTCCTTTTTCCGTACGGTCACAGCAACGTCCCTGCTCCTGGGGTTTCTGACAGCCTGCTCATCCAACCCGGCCGAGGACAACGGCATCTCCGTGCCCGCCCCGCCCAGCGCCTCAGCCACGGCGTCCCAGCCCCCAGCCGGCGCCGCCCCCACGGGGTCCCAGCCCTCGGCCGGCGCCGACCCCACCGTTTCCGGGACCCGGGCCACGCCCCCGCCCAACTCCGTGGGCACCGGCGCGCCTCCGGGTGCCAAGCGGCCCAGCGGCATCCCGAAGACCCCGACGGACCTCATCCCCAGCCCCGGCTGGATCGACGGCCTCATCACCCGCGGCGGCACCGGCCCCTGCTACGGCTTCGCCGACTGGGACGGCAAGCCGTACGCGGTCTACTCCACGGCCGGCACCACCCTGAAGAAGGGCGACCGGGTCCGGGTCCGCGTCACCCCCAACAAGCTGCGCATCGACTGCGGCGAAGGCACCCAGGTCGTCCTGAAAGCCCTCGAACGAGTCCCGTGACCCGCCCGGTCCTCACGGCCGTCGACTGCGCTCCGTGACCGTTGATGGCGCGCGCGTGACCGGAATATCCGGACGTGGCCCGGTGCCCGTACGCTGTTTCGCATGACTTCGCAGGTGGACGAGGCGTGCGTCCTGACGGAGGGTCCCTGGACCCACCGTTTCGTCGGCGCCAACGGCAGCCGCTTCCACGTCGTCGAGATGGGCACCGGGCCGCTCGTGCTGCTGCTGCACGGCTTCCCCGAGTTCTGGTGGGCGTGGCACGACATGCTGCCCCGGATCGCCGACGCCGGTTTCCGCGCCGCCGCGATCGACCTGCGCGGCTACGGCGCCAGCGACAAACCCCCGCGCGGCTACGACGGCTACACCATGGCCGCCGACGTGACCGGCCTGATCCGCGCCCTCGGCGAACGCTCCGCGATGATCGTCGGGGCCGGCGCGGGCGGCATGATCGGCTGGACGGCGGCCGCGTTCCACCCCAAGATGGTGAGCCGCCTCGTGGTCCTGGGCGCGGCCCACCCGCTGCGGCTGCGAACGGCCCTGTTCGCCGACCCTCGCGGCCAGATCGCGGCGACGGCGCCGACCCTCAGGTTCCAGGTCCCCCGCTACGAGCACGTCCTCACCCGCGACGACGCCGCCCTGGTGGGCGAGTTGATCGAGCGCTGGAGCGGTCCAGCGTGGACGCAGACGCCCGAATACGCGCAATATGCGGCCCGCTGCCGGGAGGCGCTGCAGATCCCGCAGGCGGCGTTCTGCGCGCTGGAGGCGTACCGGTGGGTGTTCCGCTCGGCGCTGCGCCTCCAGGGCTACCGCTTCGTGAAGCTGATGCAGCGCCCGCTGACCACGCCGACCCTCCAGATGCACGGCGCGCTCGACACCGCCGTCCTGCCCCGCACGGCTCAGGGCTCGGGACGCTACGTCATCGCCCCGTACGAATGGCGCCTGATCGAGGACGCGGGCCACTTCCTGCACCAGGAGGCCCCGGACGTGGTGACGGGCGAGATCCTCCGCTGGCTGAAGGCCTGACCCGCGAGGCGGTCAGACCCGGTGCTCGTAGAGCTCCGACACCTCGTGCGACGGCGCCCAGCCCTGGTAGACCCCGAAGTCGAACTCTTCCAGGCCCAGCGACTGCGCCACCGGGGCCCGGCCGCCCGTGTACTCCACCCGCAACCAGCTGTCGGCCTCGGCGAGCACGATGAACGGCTCGCCGCGCCAGTTGCAGGTGGTACGCACGTACACGAGATCGGTGAACTCCCCGGGCCGCAGCACCCGCACGTAGCGCCCGGGCCGCACCTCCTCGAACCCGTCACCGGCCTCGGGCGCGTAGACCCGCACGTTCTCCCCGTCGGGCGCGGCGTCGTACTCACGCCCCTGCCAGGTCACGACGTACCCGTCACGCATCGCCGTTCCCCTCGCCGACGCGACGCCACACCGGGGCGTCGCAGTCGAACGTCGCGATCATCTGCTCGCCGCCGTCCGCGTCCAGCCGCCACAGCTCGGCGCCGTGCGGGAGCCGGACACTGTCCACCTTGAACTCGGCGATCACGTCCTTGCCCTCGCCCGGGGCGAACCCGTTGCCGCGGAACGGCGGGCGCTCGATCACCCAGCCGTCCATGGCCCGCAGCGCCTGCTCGCTCTGCCCGCCGTACGGAATGCGGTAGAGACTGGGCCGGAAAGCCGGCCAGCGAAGCACGAAGGCCTCCTTGGCGTCGGCCTGGTAGGGCGACCCGTCGTAGAGCAGGCCCAGCGCCGCGAACAGTTCGCCCGGGCTGCGCAGATGCTCGACCTCGGCGGCCCGGTGCACGAACCCGGCGACGCGGTCGTAACCCCGCTCGAGGTAGTAGTCGATCTGCTCGGCGGGCACGGCCTTCTGCATCGTGGTCGGCAGGGCTTCCTCCCCCGCCTGCTGCGGCAGGGCGGGGCTGCTGACGGGCGCGTCCTCGGCGGGGTCGCCGCCGAGCCCGGCCTCGATCGCCCAGTTCGCGAGCGCGATGACCTGCGGCCCCGGATACTTCGCCCCGACCGCGGTCCCCGGATTGACCGCGAACGACCAGGCCGGATCGGGCCAGTTCCGGATCAGCTCGACGAACCGGACCGCCACCGTACGCGCGGGCTCGGCGTAGTGATCGCCCAGCCGGTCCCGGCTCGTGAACACGACCAGGAACCGCTCGCCGTCCATCTCCTCGGTGCGGAACGCGAACCCGGGCTCCCCCGGCGAACTCCCCGGCCGCGAATTGTCGGCGACCGGCACCAGCACGGTGGCGAGGAGCAGCGTGGAGAGGAAGGAGTCGGTGCTGTGATCGAGAGTGGCCTGGTAGAGATCCCGCTCGACGTCGTTGGCGGGAAGGAAGTCATCCTCGGCCGGGGCGTGATCCGCCTGCGGGACGACGATGCGCTCGGTGACCGCGGGGTAGTGCTCGGCGTGCGCCCGCTGCTCCTGCTCCCGGCCGGCGGCGGGCCGGGCCGCGGCTTCCTGCCCGGAGGCGGGCTGGGCCGCGGCTTCCTGGCCGGCGGCGGGACGGGCCGCGGCTAGGCCGCCCTGGGGCAGCGTGATGCGCTCGGTGTCCGCGGAATAGCCCGCCGCGGGCCGCTCCTCACCGGGCCGGGTCGCACCCGGGCCGCCGGACCGCGTGGGCAGGCCACCGGGAACGGACGGCCGGAAAGCCGGCTCCGGCACGGGACCGCTGGTGCGGTTCGCGCCCCCCGCGCCCGGAATGACGGGCGGGGCGAGACTCGGCCGGGTAACCCCGGCACGCGACGACAGCGGCGCACCCTCGGCCAGATCGGTGGAGGTCGTGGCGGTGTCGATCGACTGGTCGTCCGGCGCCTTGGCCGGCGAGGCACCGGCGGCACCCTTGGCGGCCAGGGCCTGAGCGGCCGCGGCCATCGAGGACGGCCGCTCGGAGGGCGGCGTGACCTGCCGGCGCGGCAGTCCCCCGGGCCCGGCCTGCTCAGCGTCGCCCTCGGCCCTCGGCGTCGATGTTGCGTCTTGGCCGGCTGTCGCTTGCTGCTCCCCGGCCGGCGCGGTCGCCGACTGCCCGGCATCACCGGAATCGGTCCCGGGCGCCGGGATGTGACCCGGAACCGGCGGAGTCTGCGCCAACGGCGTACGTGTCGGCAGCGGCGCATCGGGCCGCGGCAACTCGGGCAGCGCTTCGGCGTTCGCATCCCGGGTCTCGGCGGGCCGCGTGGACGCGCTGGACCGGCTCCCGAGGGCGTCCAGAGCACTGGGGCCACCGGCGGGAGCGGCCGCACCGGACCTGCTCACGAGGGCATCGAGCGCACTTCCCGAAGGAACGGCCGAGCCCGGACCCTGTCCCCGGCCGGCGAGAGCCCCGCCACCGACGCCGGCAGCCGAGGCACGACGACCGCCCGCACCACCGCCGGGCCCAACGCTTCCGGGAGCACCGGCGGGCGCGCCGGCGCTGGAGGCACCGCTTCCGGGGGCACCGGCGCTTGTGAGGCCGGCGCCGGTTGCCGGGGCGTCGTGGGGCGCGCTGCCGCCGGGTGTGCCGCTACCGGGGACGCTCGGCGCCCCGGCGAAGGCACTCGGCGAGGCACCCGGGCCCGCCTCACCCTGGGCACCGTAGGAACCGGGTCCACCCGACCGGCCGGCCCCGCTCCCACCGGTCGTGAAGCCACTGAACGAGGAGGAACCGCCCGGCGCCCCGAGCCCGGGAGGCGTCGACGGCACCCGCGAAGGCAAGCCGCTGGGAAGAACAGCCCCCGGCGTACGCACGGGAAGCCCGCCCGGCCCGACCGGCGACGCATCAGCCGGGCCGCCGTCGCCGTAGCGCGCCCCCGCCGCGGAAGCCCCCTGGCCGAAACCTCCGGCCGCGACCCGCTCGGCACCGCCACCAGACGACCCGAAGGCCGCCGCCGCACCGCCACCGGACGACCCATAGCCGGCCGCCGCACCGCCGGCTGACCCGAAAGCCGCTGCCGCGCCGCCACCAGCCGATCCGGGGCCGGTCGCGCCGCCACCAGCCGATCCGAGGCCGGCCGCCGTGCCACCAGCCGAGCCGAAGGCCGCAGCCGCACCGCTGCCAGGGGCTCCGCTGCCGAAGGACGCTGCCGCTGAGCCGCCAGGGGCTCCGAAGCCGGCCGGTGCGCGCTCGGCGCCGACGGGGCCCGTGGCTGCCGCGAGACCGGGCGCCACGCCCTGGCCGTACCCGCCCGCACCCGGGCCGCCCGCACCCCAGCCGCCGCCGGACGCCGCGCCGGCGCCGACGGTGTCGTAGCCGGAAGCGCCGGAGACGGGCGCACCCGAGACCGACTCCGCCGGGACGGGTCCGCCGGAGGCAGGCGAGGCGTAGTCCTGTGCCGCGGCCGCGTTCGCAGCCATCGCGGCCGCGTGCAGATCCTTCATCCGGCCGGTCCCCGCGGCGCCGTCGCGGGCCGGGCCACGCTTGGGAAGGCGCAGGTCACCGCGGCTGAGCTGGGCGACGAACCAGGCCGGCAGATAGCCTTCGATCGGGAGGCCGGGATTGACCGCCAGCCACCATTCGAGGTTGGGCCAGGTCTCGGCGAGTTCCGAGTACGCGACCCGCCGCGCGGAACCGGAGTAATCGGATAGGCAGGCCTGGAGCGCCGACGGCGACGTGAAAGCGAGCACGTGCGTACGGCCACCGGTGCTCCACGTGCCCCAGCCCATCGGGGCGAGGCCCGCGAGGGCATCCGCCGATACGGGCAGCAGCAGGTCGACGCCGGCGAGAATGCGGAAGTAGGACTCCTGGTCGTCGGTGCGCAGGGCGTTGCGCATCGCGACTTCGGCGTCCGTACCCGGTTCCCACTCGGTCACGTCCACCTCTCCCTTCGCGGCGAACGGGCCACCTCAACGCGTACAACCTACAAGGTCAGGCCCCGATCACAATGGGCGGCTGTACGCATACAGCCAACCAGGCAACACGAGTTCGCGATAGTCGCACAGCGAGACGGCTACATAACCTTGGGTAGCCGAAAAGCGGGAAAGCCACCCGCGCGGGGGATGTCCCCGCCACTCGACGGCAGTCCAGCACCACGTCGGCCAGGGTGATCACGCGCGGCGATCCCGGATTCGCGCCCGGCCCCGAGCGATCACCGCCCGGACCGGGCGCGCCGGCTACAAACGCTTTCCGCCCGCGATCTGAGCGACCCGGGCAGCAGGGCGACGCGGCCGGCGGCAGCCCGCCGGTCATGAAACACGCCTCAGGCGGCCGGCTGAGGCTTCTGCAGCATGCGGCCGGCGACGATTTCCAGATTGATGCCTTCGTACCTGCCGATGTATTCGACGTACCGGCTGATGCGGCCGTCCCGGAAGGACAGGACGATGCAGTTCTCCATCTCCACACGTTCGCCGGCCGGCGCCATTCCGGGGCCGCCCCTGCTGATCGCGTGCCACAACATCTCGATGGCGACCGCGTCACCGGAGGCGATGATCCGCTTGACCTCGATGGTGTGGCCGTCGACCAGACTTACCGCGGTGGCCGCGGTCTTGTCCCAGGCCGGCCCCTGAGCGACGTTCATGGCGGGGATCAAGACCTCGCCGTCCTCAGTCATCAGGGCGGCCAGCCGTGCGGAGTCGTGCGTGTTGTATGCCGAGATCCACTCGCGCGCGAGCTCCACGTTGTCGGTCATCTCTACTCCTGTCAGAGAACTGTCTCGGTCTTGGCCGATCCGCTGTGCGGTATTGCTCGCCCGGGCGCACGGAGCCTCGGACGATGGAAGCCCGGCAGAGCGTGCCGGTGGCGCGCAGCGGGATTGATCTTCCTGACCGGACACGTGCGCCACACTCCGAAAACCATACGCACTTCTCAAGCGAGAATCTACTATCGTTTCCGTCCGGCCGGCGGCAGAGCAGGCCGCAGGGCCCTGGCGGTGACCCCCGCCTCGACCCGCCGCTCTCGCGGATGGGCGGGTAGTGGGTTGTGCTCCGGGCAGGCGAGCGTGACATCCGAGACGACAACCCCGACCCGGCAGTCCGAATCGTGACGCCGCGCCGGCTCAACTGCCAGACAGGCGCGCGGCGGCGCAGCTGCCGGGCAGGAATGTCACCGGCGCCTCGGAACGCCTGACCGGAGCCGCTACAGCACCGCGCGCTGCAGCCCGCCGGTGGACGACTCGGCGCTTCGCGTCACGATCCCTGCCGCGCCGCAGACGGCGAGGTCGACCGCGTCGCGAACAGCCCTATCGCGGAGATGGGCCTGTCAGACGAAAACGGCCGGGAACCCCCACAGGAGGACCCGGCCGCACCCGCACGAATCAGCCGCCGAAGCGCTTCTCCGCGTTGCCCTCGGTCGTGGCGTAGTCCTGGGCCGCCTGGTCCACCGCTCCACGGATGTTGTGGAGGATGTTCTTCAGGTCGCGGGACGCCGAGGACCACTTCTGCTGGCGCTGGGCGTACGCCTCCTGGGCCTTGCCCTCCCACGTCGCGACCAGCGGGCGCGCGTCGGCCTCGAGCTGGCTCAGCTGGCTCTCGAGCTCGTTCACGGCCTTCTGGATGTCGGCGCCGGCCTGGGCCAGGGCGCCGAAGTTCACGCGGAGCAAACCGTCGTTCATGGAGATCCTCCCCGCCGTCAGTTCTCGAGCGGCAGGCTGTAGCCGCCGCCACCGGACTTGGTCACCGAACTGGCAGCCGAGCTGTCGGTGCTTTCGTAGCTGACACCCGAGGTGCGGATCGCTTCGGCCGTGTCGGCCAGGGCCTTGTTCAGCTGGGCCAGGTCACGCTGGTACTGGTGCTTGACCGTCGAGAACGCCCGGCCGCCGGCGCCGACCCACGCGGTCTGCAGCACCGAGAGCTCGGACATGAGCTTGTTGAGCATCGCCGTCAACGAGCTGTTGACCTGATCGAACTTCGCGGCGGTCTGCGCCATCACCGCGGATTCTGCCTGCGTCTGGGCCACCCCGGACGTCACCCCGCTTTCTCTGTCGACTGTCCCGCGCCGGGTCCTGAATGGACGGGCCGTGCTTGGGGGAACGACCGTCGGCGCATTGACGTGGCCACCAGGTTAGCCCTTTCCGCGACGCGGTGGGGGGCACGCCTGAGCAGCCCATTGTCCGTTCCGATAGCTGACCGTAGCGGGCCGGACGCGCTCAAGGTAGCCCGGAACGTCAAGCTGTGGATATCGATGCCCCGGTTATCCACAGGCGCCCCCACCGGCCGTACCGCGACCCATACGATGAGGCCTCGCAAGGAAAAGGCACGATCGAAAGGCGGCGGACGGTGACGGCAGAGGTGACGAGCGGCCGCAGCTTCCCGGAGCTCAGCGGCGCGGGTCAACGGCTGCCCAGGATCCGAGTCCGCCGTGTCCGACATGGACGATTCTTCGGTATTCGCACCGGTCAGCTGGTGAGCACCCAGGTCGCCGCGGCGACCGTGCTGATCGGCGCCGTCAACGGTCCCGTCGCGCTGGGCGCGGCGGTCTTCGTGGCGATCATCCTCCTGGCCCTGACGTGGCTCCGCCTGCGCGGCCGATGGGCGTTCGAGTGGCTCGGCACGGCGATGCGCTACCTGGGCCGGCGGCGGCTGGTGTCCGTCGACGGAGATCCGGGTGCCCTGCTGGAGTTCGTCGCGCCCGGCTCCCGCGTCGAGCAGACCGAGCTGGCCGGAGATCCCGCCGCCATGATCGTCGATGGGCTCGGCCTGACCTCGGTCCTGGAGCTGGGCGACCCCACCGGCCTGCTCGCGGAGGAGACCGGCTCCCTGCCCTCCCCGGCGGGTCTGCTGCCGCCGGCGAGCGCGGAGCACCCCCCGTGCCGCATCCAGCTCGTCCTGACCGGGGCTCCGGCGCCGTCACTGCGGGCCGGCGGCGGCACGCCTGCCAACTCGTACCGTCAATTGACCGAGGGCCGGCTGCTCGGCCAGAGCCGGGCACTCCTGGCCGTGCGCGTGCTGCGCGCCGAGGGCTGGTCGGAGGAGGATCTGAGGCTCGCGCTGTCGGGGCTGGTCCGCAAGCTGGTGCGCCGCCTCGCGCCGACGACCGCGCGGCCGCTCGGCGAGGCCGCGGCGCTGCGGGTCATCGCCGAGCTCGCCCACGACGACGGTGCCGGCGCCGCCCAGGAGACCTGGCCCGGCCTGCAGATCGGCGGCATGACCCAGGCGACCTTCCGCCTGCGCCGCTGGCCCGACCTGCGCATCGAAACCGCCCGGCGAATCATCACCCGTCTGCTGGCGCTGCCCGCGGCGGCCACGACGGTCGCGCTGGGTGCGGGCCCACGCTCTTTCACGGGTACGGACACAGCAATCGACCTGACCGTCCGCCTCGCCACCCCGGACGCCCCCACCCTCTCGGTCGCCACCCAGGCGCTGCGCAAACTCCTCGCCGGCGAACGGGCCACCGCACAGCGCCTCGACGGCGAGCACCTCGACGGCCTGACGGCGACCCTGCCGCTGGGCGTCCCCGCCGCACCGGCGGTCCCCGGCCGCCCCGGCCTCGACGACCGCCCCGCGGACCTGCTCGACAACCTGGATCTTCCCCTCGGCAACGCGGGCCTGATGATCGGCAGCAACCGCCACGGCGACCCGGTGATCGCCCGCCTCTTCCGGCCGGAACAGACCCGGGCCCTGCTCGTCGGCGGCGTGCGGTGTGCCCAGCTCATGGCATTGCGCGCCATGGCACTCGGCGCCCGTGTCGTGGTCCAGACCGCGCGACCCCAGGCCTGGGACCCTTTCGTACGCGGAGCAGCCGTCCCCGGCGAGTCCATCGCGGTCATCCCCCCGGGGCGCGCGGTGGAGATCCCGCCCGGCTCGGCCCTCCACCCCCTCCTGATCGTGGTCGACATCGGCCCGGTCGGCGCCGACAACCGCCCCGGCGCGGGCTGGCAGGCCACCCTGGTGGTCCGCGACGACTTCAGCCCGGCGGACGCCGACGTGGCATCCCGCGCCGACCTCCTCCTCGTCCAACCCCTGCGCGCCGACGAGGCCCAACTCGTGGGCGCCGCCCTCGGCCTCGGCGAAACCGCCAAATGGCTCACCCAGATCCGCCCCGACATGGTCGGAGTAATCAACCGCCGCGCCGTCCGCTGGGCGGCCCTCTCCCAAACCCCCATCGAGGCCCAACTGATAGGCCCCCCAGCCCGCAACTGACCCCTCCCACCCGCATCCCCCTCGCAACTGCCTCCTCCAAGCCGCGCAACCACCCCCAGCCGCGCAACCACCCCCAGCCGCGCAACCACCCCCAACCGCGCAACCACCCCCAACCCGCGCGACTGTGCCCAGCCGCGCAACCGCGCCCAGCCCGCGCAACTGCGCCCAGCCCTCAAACCGCGCAACTGCCCCGAACAGCGCAACTGACCCCTCCCAACCGGGAGCCTCAACTCTCAGCTCCAACGGGCGACACCACCCCGGGACCAGATCGCCGCCCATCCGCCCTTTCAGTCCGGAGCCCGCCAGTTCAGCCGGGCTCCGCCAGCCCAAGAGTCCGCCAGCCCGGCCCAGCCCGGCCCGGCCCGGGACGGGAGGGGATGGGCCGGGCTGAGCCGGGGCCGGCATAGGCGCAAGTCGTTCCCGCCCAGCCCGAGACCGGCCCGCCCAGCCCGAGATTGGCCAGCCCAACCCGGACCCACCAGCCCAACCGAAGCCGGCCAGCCCAACCGAAGCCGGCCAGCCCAGCCGAGAGCCGCCAGCCCAACCGGGGCCAGCCAGCCCAACCGGGACCAGCAAGCCCAACCGGGATCGGCCGAGCCCAACAGGGACCAAGCTCAACCGGGACCGGGCGAGCTCAACCGGGACCCGCCCGACCCAGGCGGCGGTCGAGGGTGTCGGTTGCGCGATCTTTCTCGATATGCGTACACAAGATCGCGGAGTGTTGCCGCTGTAGGTGGCTCGGGCGTGGCACCATCGCGAGCCATGGGCATCATCATCCGGCTGGTGATCACCGCCGTATCTCTGTGGATCGCCACGTTGATCGTCGATGGCATCCGGCTCACCACTGACTCGGTACCGGGGAAGGTCGGCACGCTGCTGGCCGTCGCCGTCATTTTCGGCATCGTCAACGCGGTGCTGCGGCCGATCATCAAGACGGTCGGTTGCGGACTGTACGTGCTCACGCTCGGGCTGATCTCGCTCGTCGTCAACGGTCTGCTGTTCATGCTCACCAGCTGGATCGCCGGGCAGTTCGACCTGCCGTTCCACGTCGCCGACTTCTGGCCCGCCGGGGTGCTGGGCGCGCTCATCGTCGGCGTCGTGAGCTGGCTGCTCAACATGCTCGTCCCCGACGGCGACGACGACTGACAACCGCACGACCTCCGGCGCGGCCGCCCCGACGCGACCGCGCCATCCGGCCACGCCACCCAAGGCGCCAGCCGTGCGAACAGACATGCAGGCAGCCGGTTCAGGCAGCCGGTTCAGGCAGCCGAACGGGCCGGGCAAGCGCAGACGGGCCGGGCAAGCGCGAACGGACCGGGCAAGCACAGACGGGCCGGGCAAGCGCGAACGGACCGGGCAAGCACAGACGGGCCGGGCAAGCCAGCTGGACGGCCCGGCACCCGGGCAGCCCGGCACCCGCGCGAGCTCATCGCACCCGCCCTGAGCTGGCTACCTAGATCTTGATCACCCTATGCCCACACCGCGTGAGGTTCGACATAAGCAAGGACCGGGTCTGCTGTCGCACCTTACGGTAAGGGCATGGGTGATGAGCGACGCGGATATCTCTACGGCCTGACCGCGTACGCGCTGTGGGGTTTCTTCCCGGTGTATTTCAAGCTGCTCAAGCCCGCCTCACCGCTCGAGATTCTGGCGCATCGGGTCATCTGGTCCGTGGTCTTCATCAGCCTGCTGCTGGCGGTCGCGAAGAACTGGCGCTTCCTGGCCCGCCTGGTGCGGGATCGGCGGCTGCTCGGCGGCATCACGCTGGCCGGGCTGCTCATCGGGGTGAACTGGGCGACCTACATCTACGGCGTCAACTCGTCGCGGGTTGTCGAGACCGCCCTCGGGTATTTCATCACTCCGCTGGTCGTCGTGTTGCTGGGCGTCACCGTGCAGCGGGAGCGGTTGCGGGCGTGGCAGTGGGTGGCCGTCGGGGTCGGGGCCGCCGCGGTGGCGGTGCTGACCGTCGACTACGGGCATCTGCCGTACATCGCGTTGCTGCTGGCGGCGAGTTTCGGGACGTACAGTCTGGTCAAGAAGCGGTTGTCGATGCCGCCGGCCGAGGGGCTGTTCGTCGAGTCGTCCGTGCTGGCGGTTCCCGCTCTCGCCTATCTGGTCTGGCTGAACGCCTCCGGGGGCGCCGAGTTCGGGCGGGTGTCGGCCTGGCACACCGTGCTCATGGTGCTCTCCGGCGTGGCTACCGCCGTACCGTTGCTGCTCTTCGCCGGGGCCGCCAACCGGGTGCCGCTGGTCGGCCTCGGGATCCTGCAGTACGTCGCGCCGATCCTGCAGTTGGGTTTCGGGGTTCTTGTCTTCCATGAGCCGATGCCGGCGCCGCGCCTGGCCGGGTTCGCCCTGGTCTGGGTGGCGTTGATCATCTTCACCGTGGACGGGGTGCGGCGGGCCGGCGCCGTTCAGAGGACGGCGACCGACCCCGCGGCCGCCACCGCGGAGCCGGCCACCGCCCTACCGCCACGCTGACGGTCCCCGTGGAGGAGACGGACCGTCAGGGGACGTCGTAGGCCAGCAGGGTGCGCCCGTCGTTGCGGACGAGCGCGAGCCGGTCGAGCGCGCCACCCGTGAAGTGGGTGACGCCGGACATGCTGAACTCCTTGCCGGGCGAGGCGGTCCAGGAACCGAGCTGCTCGCTCTCCCGGTCGGGCCCGTACGCCATCAGCCGGATCGTGTACGGCTCCGACTCCGCGTTCCCCCGGTTGTACGCGCACAGCAGGTCGATCTTGGTCCCGCCCGGCGTACCCGCGATGCTGATGTGCGCGGTGACCGGCACCAGGTCGTTGACCGGCGTCATCGCCACCGCCGGACCGGGGCCGGTCGGGTCGGCGGTGCCGCGGTCGGTCCAGAAGACCGCGCCGACGCCCGCGACCAGGGCCAGGCACGCCGCCGCGAGGGCCGCGCCCATCACCCGCCACCGCACGCGCCGGCGTTCCTGGCGACGGGTGCTCTGCGCGGCCGAGACGAGGTCCGGCATGCTCGTGCGCCGGCGCGGGGCGGGCGGGGGCGGGAAGTCCGGTTCCAGCAGGCGTTCGAAGTCGGCCGGGTCGAGGCGGCCCAGCAGGCCGGGCAGGACCGCGATGTCGGCCACCGCCTCGCGGCAGAACGAGCAGGTGGCCAGGTGCCGCTCGTACGCGGCGCGCTCGGCCGGGGAGAGGGCGCCGAGGACGTACGCGCCGTCGTCGTGCTCGTGGTCGCATCTCATCCCGTCACCCCCATCTCGTCCAGGGCCATGCGCAGCGAGCGCAGGGCGTAGTGCGTACGCGACTTGACCGTGCCGGGCGGTACGCCGAGCCGCGCGGCCGCCTCGGCGACCGATCGTCCCTGGTAGAAGCACTCGACCAGCACTTCCCGATGGCTCTGGGACAGCCGCCCCAGGGCCTCGGCGACCGTCCAGGCCTCGACGGCCCGGTCCGCCTCGTCCGCGCTGGGCGGAGGCTCGGGAATCATGTCCGTGACCACCTCGCCGACCCGTACCGACCGGCGCCGCCAGGCATCGATGGCCAGGTTGCGCGCGGTGGTGAACAGCCATGACCGCACCGTGCCCCGCTCCGGATCGAGCGCTTCGGGATAGCGCCAGGCCCGCAGCAGGGTCTCCTGCACGAGGTCCTCGGCGCGCTGGCGGTCACCTCCGGAGAGGCGTACGGCGTGCGCGAACAGGGCTTCCCCGTGCTCGTCCTGCAACGCGCGCAGCAGTTCGGCGTCGTGATCTTCCACCGTTGCCGACCTCCCTCGCGCGTTCCACCCTGTCTTACGGGCGCGAAGGTCGACGGGTTCAACCGGTCGGGGAAAGGTCAGGCGGTCGCGACGTCACCGGTGGACAGGGCCTCGGCGACGCTGCGGGCGGCCGCAGTGAGCTTGGCCCGGACCACCCGCGCCGAGGTCAGCATCTCCGCGGCGGGCAGCGCGCAGGCGAGCACGAGCCGGCGTTCCATGTCCCGGTCGGTGATGACGTTGACCGCGGCGCAGGCGAGGCCCTGGCGGAACTGGCCCATCTCGAGCTGCATGCCGCGCCGTTCGCCCGCGGCCAGGTCGGCCTCGAGCGCCTCGGGGGTGGTCAGCGTCGCCGGGGTGAAGGCCCGCATGCCCCAGTCGCGGACGTAGCGGGCCCGCTGGTCGGCGGTGAGCGTCGCCAGCAGCGCCTTGCCCAGGGCGGTGGCGTGGCTGCCCTCGTCGAAGCCGGGCACCATCTCGTCCATGAACGGCGAGCGGGCCCCCTCCGCCGAGGCGGTCACGGCTATCCGCCCGCCGACGAACCGGCCGAGGTAGTGGCTGTAGCCCGTCTCGACCGCCGCCCGCCGCAGCGCCTCGCCGACCGAGGGCGGCCCGCGGAACGCCGACACCAGCTCCCGATATCGATCGGCGATCTCGAGGCCGACGATGTACGTGCCGTCCTCTCGCCGGATCACATATCCCTCGTACGCCAGAGTGCGGACAAGGTGATAGGTCGTGGCAACGGTCAGCTCGCACCGTCGAGCGATCTGTTTCACGGTGAGTCCGCGCGGGGCCCGACCTACCGACTCGAGCACACGCAGGGCGCGTGACACGCTCCGGATGAGATCTGACGGCTCCGCCAGGGGGTCGCGCACAGCTACCTCCGACGCCGGGGACTTACACCATATGAATAATCTTCCCCGGACGGAATGCCTGGAGCGTGTCGACCATGACCGATCTCTACGCGACGTGTGGTCATTGACACTCAGCGTCTAGAAATTGGCATTCCCGGGCATAGTCTCCGACTGATGGCCGAACCTTCGATCTCCGTCCCGGACACCGCGGGGACCAGCGCGAACGCGGTCCGGCCGGTCCGCGCGGCCACCGGCGCGCTTACCACGACGATCGCGTGCTCGGTCCCGGTCTTCCTCGTCGGCGGTCTCGCCGTGCAGATCGGCGAGGAGCTCGATTTTTCTCCGGCGGGTCTCGGGCTGGCCGTCTCGGCATACTTCGGGGCGAGCGCGCTCGCGTCGGTGCCCGCCGGTGCCCTCGTCGAACGGTACGGCTCCACCGCCGTCGCGCGCGCCGGCATCGGCCTGGCCTCCGCCTCGCTGCTGACGATCGCCGTCGCCGCCCGTTCACTGTGGAGTCTCATCGCGATCCTGGCGCTCGGGGCGGGCGCCAACGCCATGGGACAGCTGGCGAGCAATGTGAGCCTGTCGCGGCATGTGCCCGTACGCCGGCAGGGTCTGTCGTTCGGGGTGAAGCAGGCGGCCATCCCGGTGAGCACGATGCTGGCGGGCGTGGCGGTGCCCGTGGTGGCGCTGACCGCCGGGTGGCGGTGGGCGTTCGTGCTGGCGGCCGTGGGGGCGACCGCGGCGCTCCGGCTCGTACCGGTGGAGCGGGACGAGGCGAGACGGTCGCGGGCCGACCGCGGCGAGCGGGCCACCGCGGCGCTGGTGGTGATCGGCGCGGCGGCGACCCTGGCCTCGGGCGCCGCGAACGCGCTGGGCACGTTCCTGGTCGACTCGGCGGTGGGGCGCGGCATCGCACCCGGCCCGGCCGGACTGGCGCTCACCCTCGGCAGCGCGGTCTGCGTCGCCGCGCGGATCGGCGGCGGCTGGCAGGCGGACCTCTTCCCGGCGCGGCAGATCGCGGTGATCGCCGGGTTGCTGGCCGCGGGGGCCGTGGGTCTCGCCCTGCTCGCGGTGGGCGGCGTCGTGCCGCTGGTGCTCGGCGTCGTGCTCGGGTTCGGCCTGGGCTGGGCGTGGCCGGGGTTGATGAACTTCGCGGTGGTCCGGCTTCATCCGCAGGCGCCGGCGGCGGCGACCTCCATCACGCAGACCGGCGTGTACGCGGGCGGCTGCGCGGGGCCGTTGGGGCTGGGCGCGGTGGCGCACGCCGCCGGCTACCCGACTATGTGGACGGTCGCGGGCGCGGCAATGCTCGCCGCGGCCGCCCTGATGGTCCTGGGCAGCCGAATGCTGCGCTGAAAGCTCAGCTGGCACGGCCGGCTCAGCTGGTGCGGTCGGCTCAGCTTGTGGGGTCGGCTCGGCCTGCGCGGTCGGCTCAGCTGGTGCGGTCGGCTCGGCCTGTGCGGTCGGCTCAGCTGGTGCGGTCGGCGATGAAGTCGCAGAGCGACTCCATGGCGCGGCGCGGCGACCCGTCCGGCAGCGGTGCGAGCCGGGCCCGGGCGTCCTCCGCGTAGGTGCGGACCGTCTCGCGCGCCCGCTTCATCGCCCGGGACTCGCGCAGCAGCCCCAGCGCCTCGGCGTGCAGCGCGTCGTCGACCAGCGGGCCCGACGCGAGCAGCTCGCGCAGGCGCACCGCCGACGCGTCCGTGTCGTCGCCGGCCAGCGCGTACAGCACCGGGAGGGTCGGGACGCCCTCGCGGAGGTCGGTGCCGGGCGTCTTGCCGGACTGCACCGACTCCGACGCGATGTCGAGGAGGTCGTCGGAGAGCTGGAACGCGATGCCGATCGTCTCGCCGTACCCGGCGAGGGCCTCGACGTGCTCGGGCGTCGCGCCGGAGAACAGGCCGCCGAAGCGGGCGGACGTCGCGATGAGCGACGCGGTCTTCTCGGCGATGACGTGCAGGTAGTGCGAGATGGCGTCGCTGCCGCGCGGCCCGGCGGTCTCGGCGATCTGACCGTGCACGAGCCGGGAGAACGTCTGCGCCTGGAGGCGGACCGCCTCGGGGCCCAGGGTGGCCGCGATGTCCGCGGCGCGGGCGAAGAGGTAGTCGCCGACCAGGATCGCCACCGAGTTGCCCCAGCGGGCGTTGGCGCTCGGGGCGCCGCGGCGCACGGCGGCCTCGTCCATGACGTCGTCGTGGTAGAGCGTGGCCAGGTGGGTCAGCTCGACGACCAGCGCGGCCGGCACGATCTCCGGCCGGGCGGGGTCACCGAACTGGGCGCCCAGCGCCACGATCAGCGGCCGGAAGCGCTTGCCGCCGGCGTCCATCAGGTGCCGCGCCGCCTCGGCGACCAGTGGGTCGGCGCTGGCCACGTTGTCGCGCAGCGCGTCCTCCACCACGGCAAGCGTCGCCGACACCGAGGCATCGACCGTGGGGTCGATCTCGAGGCCGAGCGACGTCAGCGCGCTGTCAGCAGTCACGCTTTCACGATGCCATACGAGATTTCCCGCGACCTCCCCAGGGGTAACAAGATCAAAATCGTGTGATGGTACGGACACCGCCGGGCGCGACCGGCACACCGGACCGGAATTGCCTGGTCACGCGCCGCACCTCGCTGCCGGGAGAAATTGCCCGAAAAGGCAACAGCCCCGGCCACAAGGCCGGGGCTGTTTTTATCACATTGACAATTATCGGACGAATTGCGCCGCGTCGTTGGTGAGGTCCAGCAGCGGTGCCGGGATCACGCCGAGCGCGAAGGTCGCGATCACGCCGATGGCGAGGGCGGCCGAGGTGAGGAAGCCGGGGATGGAGACCGCCGGGGTGCTCTCGCCCGGCTCCTGCAGCCACATCATCACGATGACCCGCAGGTACGGGAACGCCAGCAGCATGCTGGTGATCACACCGAAGATGACCAGCCAGGTCTGCCCGCCGTCGATCGCCGCGCCGAAGACCGCGAACTTGCTCGTGAAACCGCTGGTCAGCGGGATGCCCGCGAACGCCAGCAGGATGAACGAGAAGACCCCGGCGAACAGCGGGCTCTTGCGGCCCAGCCCGGCCCAGCGGGAGAGGTGAGTCGCCTCACCCTCGGCGTCGCGCACCAGCGAGACGATGCCGAACGCGGCGAGCACCGAGAAGCCGTACGCGACCAGGTAGAACATCGTGCTGGACAGGCCGTCCTTGTTCAGCGCCAGGACACCCACCAGCAGATACCCGGCGTTCGCGATCGACGAGTACGCCAGCAGCCGCTTCATGTCGGTCTGGGTGACCGCCAGCACCGCGCCGACGAGCATCGTCAGGACGGCGATGACACCCAGCACCAGCTGGAAGTCCCAGCGGACGCCGTCGAACGCCACGTAGAGCACCCGGAGCAGGGCACCGAACGCCGCCACCTTGGTGCAGGCCGCCATCAGCGCCGTGATCGGCGTGGGGGCGCCCTGGTAGACGTCCGGGGTCCACACGTGGAACGGCGCCGCCGCGCTCTTGAAGAGCAGGCCGATGGCGACGAGCGCCAGGCCGGCGAAGAGCAGCACCTCGCTGCGGGCCGGGTCGGCGACCGCGGCGTGGATCGACGCGAGGTCCACCGCGCCGCTGAAGCCGTAGAGGAGCGCGACCCCGAACAGGAAGAAGGCCGAGGCGTACGAGCCCAGCAGGAAGTACTTCAGGGCCGCTTCCTGGCTCAGCAGGCGCCGCCGGCGGGCCAGGGCGCAGAGCAGGTAGAGCGGCAGCGAGAAGACCTCGAGCGCGACGAACATGGTCAGCAGGTCGTTCGCCGCCACGAACAGCAGCATGCCACCGAGCGCGAACATCGTCAGCGGGTAGACCTCGGTGCCACCGGGCTGGCCACTGGCCTGCCGCAGGTCCTTCTGCGAGCCGACGGTGATCGCCGCCTGGGAGACGAACGCGCCCCCGGCCTCGATCGACCGCTCGCCGATCAGCAGCAGCGAGACGACGCCCAGCAGCAGGATCGAGCCCTGCAGGAACAGCGTGGGCCCGTCGACGGCCACCGCGCCGCCGATGGTGACGATCCGGGTGTTGCGCTCGACGATCACCGTCACCAGGGCGGCGACCAGCGCCACCAGCGCGAGGCCGAGCTGGATGGCGTACCGGCGGGCCTTGGGCACGACCGCCTCCAGCAGGACGCCCAGGCAGGCCGCCCCGAAGAGGATCAACATGGGCGCCAGGGCGCCGTAGTCGATGTCGGGCAGTTTCAGGTCTCCCATGGCTACCGCGCCACCTTTCCGTTCGCGACCGCCGTCGGAGCCGGATCGGTCCTGCCGACGTCCTGCATGGTCGCCTGGACCGCCGGGTTGATCACATCGGTGACCGGCTTCGGATAGAAGCCGAGGAGCAGCAGGAGCAGCACCAGCGGCGCGACGACGACCTTCTCCCGCAGGGTGATGTCCTTGTGCATCGCCGGGACCTCGGTCAGCGCCGGGTTCAGCGTGCCCTGGGTCGTCCGCTGCACCATCCAGAGCACGTACGCGGCGGCGAGGATGATGCCCACGGTGGCGATGACCGCGTACACCTTGTGCGTGGTGAAGGTGCCGATCAGCACCAGGAACTCGCTGACGAACGGCGCCGTGCCGGGCAGGGCCAGGGAGGCCAGACCGGCGAAGAACAGCACGCCGGCCAGGACCGGTACGAGCTTGCCGGCCCCGCCGAAGTCGCTCACCAGGGCCGAGCCGCGGCGCGCCACGAACATGCCCACCACCAGGAAGAGCAGGCCGGTGGCGAGGCCGTGGTTGACCATGTAGAGCACCGAGCCGGTGCCGGCCTGGGTGGTGAAGGCGAAGATGCCGATGCCGATGAACCCGAAGTGGGCGATCGACGTGTACGACACCAGCCGCTTGAGGTCGTTCTGCCCGACCGCCAGCAGCGCCGCGTAGATGATCCCGATGACGCCCAGCACCAGGGCCACCGGCGCGAACCAGCGCGCCGCCTCCGGGAAGAGCGGGAGGCAGTAGCGCAGGATGCCGAAGGTGCCGACCTTGTCCAGCACGCCGACCAGCAGGGCGGCGGCGGGCGCGGGAGCGGCGACACCGGCGTCCGGCAGCCAGGTGTGGAACGGGAAGAACGGTGCCTTGACCGCGAACGCGATGAAGAAGCCGAGGAACAGCCACCGGGCGGTGTTCGTCTCGAACGCCGCGGAGGCGTCCTTGAGGTTCGCCCAGTCGAACGTGTGCCCGCCGACGACCCACAGGCCGATGACCGCGGCCAGCATGAAGAGGCCGCCGACCAGCGAGTAGAGGAAGAACTTCACCGCGGCGTACTGGCGGCGCTGGCCGCCGTACGAGCCGATGATGAAGTACATCGGGACCAGCATGACCTCGAAGAACACGTAGAACAGGAAGACGTCGGCGGCCGCGAAGACGCCGATCATCGTGCACTCGAGGGCGAGCAGCAGCGCGAAGTACGTCGGCACCGACCGCTTGGCCTCGTCGACGTCGTGCCACGAGGCCAGGATCACCGCCGGTACGAGCACCGCGATCAGTACCAGCATCACCAGGGCGATGCCGTCGGCGGCGAAGGTGAACCGCGCGTCCCAGGTGGGGATCCACTGGTAGGACTCGCGGAACTGGAAGCGGTCGCCGTCGACCTGGAACGCCACCCACATGCCGATGCTCAGCGCGAGCACCACCAGCGACCACACCAGGGCGATCGTCTTGGCGAGGTTGCCCTTGCCGCGGGGGATGAAGGCCACCACTGCCGCGCCCACCAGCGGGAGCAACGTCAGGATGGACAGGAACGGGAAGTCCTTCATTACGCCAACCACCCCAGCTGGATCGCGAGGAACGCGCCGACGACCAGCACGGCGCCGGTGAGCATGGACAACGCGTACGAGCGGACGAAGCCGGTCTGCAGCCGGCGCAGGCGCCCCGAGCTGCCGCCGACGGTCGCCGCCAGGCCGTTCACCGCGCCGTCGATGCCCTTGTTGTCCAGGAAGACCAGGGCGCGGGTGAGGTAGATGCCGGGCCGTTCGAACACCGCTTCGTTGAACGCGTCGGTGTAGAGGTTGCGCCGGGCCGCCCGCACCAGCACGCCCGCGGGCTGCTCCTGCTCGGCGGTGCCGTTGCGGAACAGCGCCCAGGCGAGACCCGCACCGAGCAGGGTGACGACGATCGACAGGATCGTGATCCAGGTGTGGCTCAGCACCGCGTGCGGCGCGGCCTCCTCCTGCCCGAAGACCGGCTCCAGCCAGTCCGGGACCGAGGTCGACATGAGCCAGCCGGCGCCGATCGAGCCGAGCGCCAGCAGCATCAGCGGCACGGTCATGATGTACGGCGACTCGTGCGGCTCGTGGATGTCCTCGGTCCAGCGCTTCGGCCCGTGGAAGGTGAGCACGAAGAGCCGGGTCATGTAGAAGGCGGTCAGGCCGGCGCCGAGCAGCGCGGCACCGCCGTACAGCCAGGAGGTCCAGTCGCCGCGCTCGAACGCCGCCGCGATGATCGGCTCCTTGGAGAAGAAGCCGGACAGCGGCGGGATGCCGATGATCGCGAGCCAGCCCGTGGCGAAGGTGAGCCAGGTCCACTTCATGTACTTGCTCAGGGCGCCGAAGCGGCGGATGTCGACCTGGTCGTGCATGCCGTGCATGACCGAGCCGGCGCCGAGGAACATGTTGGCCTTGAAGAAGCCGTGCGCGAGCAGGTGGACGATGGCCAGCGCGTACGCCGCCCCGCCGAGCCCGACGCCGAGGAACATGTAGCCGATCTGGCTGACCGTCGACCAGGCGAGGACGCGCTTGATGTCGTCCTTGGCCGCGCCGATGATGCAGCCCATCAGCAAGGTGATCGCGCCGACCGTGACCACGATCGTCTGCAGCGTCTCGTTCGCCGTGAAGATCGCGTGCGAGCGGGCGATGAGGTAGACGCCGGCGGTGACCATCGTCGCCGCGTGGATCAGGGCCGAGACCGGGGTCGGGCCCTCCATCGCGTCCGGGAGCCAGGCCTGCAGCGGGAACTGGCCGGACTTACCGGCGGCGCCGAGCAGCAGCAGGATGCCCATGATCAGTACGGTGCCGCCGGAGAGCGCGGAGACGCCGTTGAACACGTCGTCGTACTGGGTGCTGCCGATCGTGGCGAACATCAGGAAGATGCCGATCGCCAGGCCGGCGTCGCCGACCCGGTTCATCAGGAACGCCTTCTTGCCCGCGGTCGCCGCCGACGGCCGGGTGTACCAGAACGAGATCAGCAGGTACGACGCGAGACCCACGCCCTCCCAGCCGAAGTAGAGCATCACGTAGTTGTTGCCCAGCACCAGCAGCAGCATCGCGGCGACGAAGAGGTTGAAGTACGCGAAGAACTTCCGCCGCCCCGGGTCGTGCGCCATGTAGCCCACCGCGTACAGGTGGATGAGCGAGCCGACACCGGTGATCAGCAGGACGAAGACGCCGGACAGCGGGTCGAACAGCAGCCCGAAGTCGACCTCCAGCTTGCCCACGGCGATGAAGTCCCACAGGCTCTGCTCCGCCGAGCGGGCACCGGCGTCGAGCCCGCGCAGGCTGAAGAACATCGACGCGCCCAGGACGAAGGTCGCGGCGACCGCCAGCACGCCGAGCCAGTGGCCCCACTTGTCGGCCTTCTTGCCGAGCAGCAGGAGGACCGCCGCGCTGGCGAGCGGAATGGCGACAAGCAGCCAGATTCCGCTCAGGAGCCCCGTCGCGTGGGCGTACTCCACTGTCTGTTCCACGTGAAGGCCCCTTTAGTACTTGAGGAGGTTGGCGTCGTCGACGCTCGCCGAGCGCCGCGTCCGGAAGATCGACATGATGATGGCGAGCCCCACCACGACCTCGGCCGCCGCGACCACCATCACGAAGAACGAGATGATCTGGCCGTCGAGGCTGCCGTTGATCCGGCTGAAGGTCACCAGCGCGAGGTTCGCCGCGTTCAGCATCAGCTCGATGCACATGAACAGCACGATCGCGTTGCGGCGGACGAGCACCCCGGCGGCACCGATGGTGAACAGGATCGCCGCGAGTACGAGGTAGTAGTCGGGAGTCACTTCTCAGTCCCCTTCGGTGCGGCCTCCTGGGCGGTCAGTTCCCGCACCGGGAGGATCGGCGAGAGGGTGCGCTCCGAGTCGTTGCCGTCCGGCAGGCGGCCCGGCGCGGCGACCGACATGGTGTTGGCGTACACACCGGGGCCCGCCTTCGCGCCGGGGTAGTTGCCGGGGCGGAAGCGCTCCTTCATCCGGGTCACCTGGTCGACGGCGTCCTCCTTGGCGCGCTCCACGTGCGCCAGCACCATCGCGCCCACCGCCGCCGTGATCAGCAGCGCGGACGTGACCTCGAACGCGAAGACGTACTTGGTGAACAGCAGCCGCGCGATGCCCTGCACGTTGCCGGCGGCGTTCGCCTCGGTGAGCCCGGCCACCGTCGTGTCGCCGAGCGAGCGGGCCAGGCCGGTGGCGACCAGGACGCCGAAGCCGACGCCCAGCAGGATCGCCGCCACGCGCTGGCCGCGCAGCGTCTCGATGAGCGAGTCGGAGGCGTCCCGGCCGACGAGCATGAGCACGAAGAGGAACAGCATCATGATCGCGCCGGTGTAGACGATGATCTGCACCGCGCCCAGGAACGGCGCCGAGTTGACCACGTAGAGGAAGCCCAGGCAGAGCATCGTCACGACGAGCCACAGCGCGGAGTGGACCGCGTTGCGGGCAAGCACCATCCCGAGCGCGCCGATGACGGCGAGCGAGCCCAGGACCCAGAAGGCCCAGGCCTCACCGGTGGACACCTGCGCGGCGGCCTCGGCCGCGTAGTACGCCGGCGTCATCACTTCACCTCTGCGGGCTCGTCGGCGGCAGCGTCCCCGGTGCCGGAGTTCGACCAGGGCGCCCGCTCGGCGCCGGCCGACGTACCCGGGTTGGTCAGGGCACCGACGTAGTAGTCCTTGTCGGTGTCGCCCAGACGCATCGGGTGCGGCGGCTGCTCCATGCCGGGCAGCAGCGGCGCCAGGAGCTCCTTCTTGGTGAAGATGAGGTCCTGGCGGCTGTCGCGGGCCAGCTCGTACTCGTTGCTCATGGTCAGTGAGCGGGTCGGGCAGGCCTCGATGCAGAGCCCGCAGAAGATGCAGCGGGCGTAGTTGATCTGGTAGATGCTGGCGTACCGCTCACCGGGCGAGAAACGCATCTCGTCGGTGTTGTCGCCACCCTCCACGTAGATCGCGTCCGCCGGGCAGGCCCAGGCGCACAGCTCGCAGCCGATGCACTTCTCCAGGCCGTCCGGGTGCCGGTTGAGGATGTGCCGGCCGTGGTAGCGCGGCGCCGGCTTCGGCGGCGTGAACGGATAGTCGGTCGTGATGACCTTGCGGAACATGTGCGCGAAGGTGACCCCGAAGCCCTTGAACGAGCCCGTGAACGTTCCCACGTCACACCTCCTTGTCTGACGTGTCGTCGTCCGGGGCGGTGGTCGTGCCGCCGACCGTGGCCGGCTGGCGTTCGGCGACCGCGCGCCGGGCGCGCGGGCTGGGCGGTACCTGGAGGTCCATCGGCGGAACCGGGAAGCTGCCCGGCGGCCGCGCCGCGAGCTGCTCCTCGATCGAGTACTCCCGCGGCTTCTTGCTCGCCGGCCAGAGCAGCGCGATGCCGAGCACCACCACCGCCGCCACGATGTAGACGAGCCAGCGCGCGCCGCCGTCGACCCGGGTGTTGGTGACCCGGACGCCGGCCAGGAAGAGGATCCAGACCAGGTTGACCGGGATCAGCACCTTCCAGCCGAAGCGCATGAACTGGTCGTAGCGCATCCGGGGCAGCGTGGCCCGCAGCCAGATGAAGCCGAAGAGCAGGATGAGCACCTTCAGCAGCCACCAGGCCAGCGGCCACCAGCCGGAGTTGGCGCCCGCCCAGAAGCTGGTGATCGGCGCCGGTGCCCGCCAGCCGCCGAGGAACAGCGTGGTGGCGAACGCCGAGACGGTGATCATGTTGATGTACTCGGCCAGGAAGAACATCGCGAACTTGAAGGACGAGTACTCGGTGTGGAAGCCACCGACCAGCTCCGACTCCGCCTCGGGCAGGTCGAAGGGCGCGCGGTTGGTCTCACCGACCGCGGCGATGCAGTAGATGATGAAGCTGGGCAGCAGCAGGACCGCGTACCAGCTCGGCGCGGTGGGGTTCCAGCCGAGGATGTCGACGTCCGACGCGCCGTTGCCGGCCTGCGCCTTGACGATCTGCGAGGTCGACATCGTCCCGGCGGTCATGAAGACGGCCACGATGGACAGGCCCATGGCGACCTCGTACGAGATCATCTGAGCACTCGACCGCAGACCGCCGAGCAGCGGGTACGTCGAACCGGACGCCCAGCCGGCCAGCACGACGCCGTAGACGGCCATCGACGAGCAGGCCAGCAGCACCAGCACCGAGACCGGCACGTCGGTGAGCTGCAGCGCCGTCTTGTGGCCGAAGATCGACACCACCGGGCCGAACGGAATCACCGAGAACGCGGTGAACGCGCAGGTCGCCGAGATCACCGGGGCCAGGAAGTAGACCACCTTGTCGGCGGTCTTCGGGATGATCTCCTCCTTGAACGGCAGCTTGAGGCCGTCCGTGAGGCTCTGCAGCCAGCCCTTGGGCCCGACCTGGTTGGGGCCCGGCCGGACCGCCATCCGGGCCACGACCTTGCGCTCGTAGTTGATCGTGAAGAGGGTCAGCAGCAGCAGGATGACGAAGACGCCGAGCAGCTTGATCAGCGTGATCCACCAGACGTCGTTCTCGAACGTCTGCAACGTCGGGTCCTGAGCTGCTCCCAGAATCACCGTTTTCATGCGCTTACCCCCTGCTGGGCGAGGATCGGGCCGGGCTTGCCGGCCGTCAGCTTGACCACCGCGCCCGAGGTGACGCCCAGCGTGCGGCGCAGCGTCGAGCCGGGCGAGTTCGTCGGCAGCCACACCACCCGCGGGGGCAGGTCCGTGATCGCGGCCGGCAGGGTGATCGCACCACGCTCGGTGCCGACCGTGACCGCATCGCCGTCCGCCACGCCGAGCGACTCGGCCAGATCCTTGCCCAGACGCACCACCGGGGTACGGGCCGTGCCGGCCAGCACCTCGTCGCCGTCGAGCAGGCTGCCGAGGTCGATCAGGTGGTGCCAGGAGGCGAGGACGGCCTCGTCGGAGGCGAGCTCGGGCAGGGCCGCCGCGGCGACCGCGGGCTGCGCCGGGCGGTCCGCGCGGCAGGCCGGCATCGTGCCCAGCTCCCGCCGGATCGCGGCTACATCACCGGTGCCCAGCGAGAACTCCATCAGGGCGGCGATCGCCTCGAGCACCCGGCCGTCGGTCATCACGCCGGTCGGCAGGACCGTCCCGAAGGTGCGGAGCCGGCCCTCCCAGTCCATGAATGTGCCGGACTTCTCGGCGGCCGGGGCGATCGGCAGGACCACGTCGGCGCGCCGGGTCACGGCGCTCTGCCGCAGCTCGACGCTGACCAGGAACGGCACCGCGTCCAGGGCCTCCTCGGCCAGGCGCGGGTCGGCCAGATCCGCCGGGTCCACGCCGGCGACCAGCAGGCCGCCGAGCGAGCCGTCCGCGGCGGCGGCGACGATCGCGTCGGTGTCCCGGCCGACCGCGGCCGGCAGCGAGCCGACCTCGACGTCCCACGCGGCGGCCAGCTCGGTCCGCGCGCCGGTGTCGGTGACCGGGCGGCCACCGGGCAGCAGGTTGGGCAGGCAGCCCGCGTCGACCGCGCCGCGGTCACCCGCGCGCCGCGGCACCCAGGCGAGCCGGGCGCCGGTGCGCTCGGCCAGTGCCGCCGCGGCGGAGAACCCGCCGGGCACGCTCGCCAGCCGCTCGCCGACGATCAGCAGCGCACCGGGCACGGCCAGCGCGGCGGCCACCGTGGCGTCGGTGCCGAGCAGCCGGGCCTCGTCGCCGGGCACCGCCGGGACCAGGGTCGCGCCGAGCTTCTCGAAACCCCGGCTCAGGTACGGCGCCACGGCCGTGACCTTCAGCTTCTTCTTCCCGTGGCCCTTGCGCAGGCGCAGGAAGAGGATCGGGCACTCCTCCTCGGGCTCCAGCCCGACGATGACCGCCGACGGCGCGTTCTCGACATCCTCGTACGTGACGTCGGTGACGCCCGCGACCGAGGCGGCCAGGAACTCCGCCTCCTCCCCCGACAGCGGGCGGGCGCGGAAGTCGATGTCGTTGGTGCCGAGGGCGACGCGGGCGAACTTCGCGTACGCGTACGCGTCCTCGACGGTGAGCCGGCCGCCGGTGAGCACGCCGACGCCCTTGCCCCTCGCCGCCGTGAGCCCCTCGGCCGCCGCCAGCAGCGCCTCCGACCAGGAGGCCTCCCGCAGCTCGCCGGTGGCCGCGTCGCGGACCAGCGGGGTGGTGATGCGGTCGTAGCCGGTGGCGTAGCGGAAGCCCCACCGGCCCTTGTCGCAGTTCCACTCCTCGTTGACCGCCGGGTCGTCGCCGGCCAGGCGGCGCAGCACCTTGCCCCGGCGGTGGTCGGCGCGCATGGAGCAACCGGCCGAGCAGTGCTCGCACGTCGTCGGCGTGGAGACCAGGTCGAACGGGCGGGCGCGGAACCTGTACTGCTCGCCGGTGAGCGCACCGACCGGGCAGATCTGGATCGTGTTGCCGGAGAAGTACGAGTTGAACGCGACGTCGCCGGCGCCCTCGCCGACCTGGCCGTCGCCGGTCCCGGTGCCGCCGAAGAAGTCGTCGCGGTAGACGTTGATCTGCTCACCGGACGAGCGGTCCATCAGGTCGATGAACTTGTCGCCGGCGATCTCCTCGGAGAAGCGGGTGCAGCGCTGGCAGAGGATGCAGCGCTCGCGGTCCAGCAGCACCTGGCTGGAGATGTGGATCGGCTTCTCGTACTCGCGCTTGTGCTCGTGGAACCGGGTGTCGGGCCGGCCGCTGGACATCGCCTGGTTCTGCAGCGGGCACTCGCCGCCCTTGTCACAGGTCGGGCAGTCGAGCGGATGGTTGACCAGCAGCATCTCCATGATGCCCGCCTGCGCCTTCGCGGCGACCGGCGAGCTGAGCTGGGTCTTGACCACCATGCCCTCGGCGACCGTCTGGGTGCAGGAGGCCACCGGCTTGCGCTGGCCCTCCACCTCCACCAGGCACTGCCGGCAGGCACCGGCCGGGGCCAGCAGCGGGTGGTCGCAGAACCGCGGGATCGCCGTACCCATCCGCTCGGCGACCCGGATGACCAGCTCGCCCTTCTCGGCCTGGACCTCGACGCCGTCGATGGTCAAGGTCACCATGTCGGTCTTCTTGGCTACGTCGGTCATCAGTGCGCTCCTACCAGGGCCTTCTCGGACAGCCGCGGAGCGGTCCGGCCCTCGATGTAGTCCAGGTAGTCCTGCCGGAACCACTTCAGCGTGGAGACGACCGGGGTGGCCGCGCCGTCACCGAGGCCGCAGAAGGACCGCCCGAAGATGTTGTCCGCCGTGTCCTGCAGGGTGTCCAGGTCCTGGTAGGTGCCCTGACCGGAGAGGATCCGGCGGTACGTGCGCACCATCCAGTAGTTGCCCTCGCGGCACGGGGTGCACTTGCCGCAGGACTCGTGGTGGTAGAACTCCAGCCAGCGCCAGGTCGCGTACACCGGGCAGTCCTGGTCGGAGAAGATCTGCATCGCCGTGGTGCCCAGGATCGAGCCGGCCGCCGCCACGCCCTCGAAGTCCATCGGGGTGTCGATGTGCTCCGCGGTGAGCAGCGGGGTCGACGAGCCGCCCGGCGTCCAGAACTTGAGGTTGTGGCCCGGCTTCATGCCGCCCGCCAGCTCGATCAGCTCGCGCAGGGTGATGCCGAGGCCGCACTCGTACTGGCCCGGGTTGGCGATCCGGCCGGAGAGCGAGTAGATCATCGGGCCGGACGACTTCTCCGTGCCCATGCTCTTCCACCAGTCCGCGCCGCCCAGCACGATGTACGGCACCGAGGCGATGGTGCCGACGTTGTTGACGACGGTGGGGCTGGCGTACAGGCCGGCGACCGCGGGGAACGGCGGGCGCAGGCGGGGCTGGCCGCGGAAGCCCTCGAGCGAGTCGAGCAGCGCCGTCTCCTCGCCGCAGATGTACGCGCCCGCGCCGCTGTGCACGACCAGGTCCAGGTCGAACCCGGAGCCGAGGATGTTCTCGCCGAGGTAGCCCTTGGCGTACGCCTCCTTGACCGCGTTGCGCAGCCGGCGGGCGGCGTGCACCGCCTCGCCCCGGATGTAGATGTACGCCCGGCTGGCGCGGATCGCGTACGAGGCGATGATCGCGCCCTCGACCAGCGAGTGCGGGTCGTACGTCATCAGCGGCAGGTCCTTGCAGGTGCCCGGCTCGCCCTCGTCGGCGTTGATGACGAGGTAGTGCGGCTTGCCGTCGCCCTGCGGGATGAAGCCCCACTTGAGACCGGTCGGGAAGCCCGCGCCGCCGCGACCGCGCAGGCCCGAGTCCTTGATGAGCTGGATCAGGTCGTCCGGGTGCACGTCCAGCGCCTTGCGGACCGCGGCGTAGCCGTCGAGCCGCTCGTACACGTCGATCTTCCACGCGTCCGGCGACAGCCAGCGCTTGGTCAGGACGGGGGTGAGCTTCTGGAGCACCTCGGGCCGTGGCTGAGTCACTTTTTCTCCTCGGTGCCGCGCTGAGCGTTCTGCCACCCGGGGTTCTCGGAGGCGGTGGACTGCTCCTCGTGGGCGGCGTTGGCCTCGCTCACGATGCTCTCGCCGCGCTGGGTGTCCCCGGCCGGCTTGCCGTCGCCGGCGGGGGCGTTCTTGGCCGTTCCGGCGGCTTCCGTACGCGTACCCGGAACGGGCGCCACGGTCTGCGACGCGTCCGGCGTGGGCGTGGAGCCGTCGGGGTTGCGCGTCTCGGCGGCGCGTACCTCCGGGTCCTTGACGTCGCCGGCCTTGACCGGCGCCCCGGCCTTGCGGTGCTCGACCGCGTGCTCGGCCTTGTCCACGACGGCGGCCGCCGCGGTCTTGACCGCCCCCGCCGCCCGCTTCGCCGCGCTCGCGATCTTGCCCTCGGACTTCGCCGCCGGCGGCTTCGCGCCCGCGGGGGCCGGGTCCTTGACGGCCTTCGCGGACTCGTCCCGGGCCGGCTTCGTCGTCGTGATGGGCGTGTCGATGTTGAAGTTCGCCACCGCTACGCCGTGCTCCTGCGCGAGGGTCACACCGCGCAGCGTCGGCGCGCCGGCGACACCGTCAGCGACCGCACCCTCGCGCTCGTCGGCGAACCCGGCGAGCTGGAACTGCATCTCCTTGAGCGTGCAGAGGCGCGCCCCGCGGCTCGGCGTGGGCCGCTCGCCGTTGCGCAGCTTCTCGACCAGGCCGACCGCCGCGTCGGGGGTGGCCTCGTCGATCGCGAAGTCGTAGTTGACCGTGACGACCGGCGCGTAGTCGCACGCCGCGAGGCACTCGGCGTGCTCCAGCGTGATCTTGCCGTCGGCCGTGGTCTCGTCGTGGCCGACGCCGAGGTGCTCGGTCAGGCCGTCGTAGATCTCCTGGCCGCCGAGCACGTTGCACAGCGTGTTGGTGCAGACGCTGACGAGGTATTCACCGGTCGGGCGGCGCTTGTACATGGTGTAGAACGTCGCGACCGCGCCGACCTGGGCCTTGTTGATGCCCAGGATCTCGGCGCAGAAGGCCACGCCGTCGGGGCTGACGTGCCCCTCCACCGTCTGCACGAGGTGCAGCAGCGGCAGCAGCGCCGAACGCTCGCGGCCCACCGGGTAGCGGGCGATGATCTCGCGCGCGGGCTCCAGGAGCTTCTCGGCCAGCGGTGCTGCCGCGGGAGAGAAGTCCACCGTAATATCCGACATTTAGCGGTCACACCCACCCATCACGGGGTCCAGGGAGGCGCCGCCGGCGATCACGTCGGCCAGCAGCGCACCCTCGGCCATCGCGGGGATGGCCTGGAGGTTCACGAAGCTCGGGTCGCGGTAGTGCACCCGGTAGGGATGCGTACCACCGTCGGAGACCGCGTGCACGCCGAGCTCGCCGCGCGGGTGCTCGATGCCGACGTACACCTGGCCCGGCGGCACCCGGAAGCCCTCGGTCACGAGCTTGAAGTGGTGGATCAGCGACTCCATCGACTGACCCATGATCTTGGCGACGTGCTCGAGCGAGTTGCCGAGCCCGTCGACGCCCAGCGCGAGCTGCGACGGCCAGGCGATCTTCTTGTCCTCGACGTAGATCGGGCCGGGCTTGAGCCGGTCCAGCGCCTGTTCGATGATCTTCAGCGACTCGCGGATCTCGGCGACCCGGACCAGGTAGCGGCCCCACACGTCGCCCGTCGTCGCGGTCGGGACGTCGAACTCGTACGTCTCGTAGCCGCAGTACGGCATGGTCTTGCGCAGGTCCCAGGCCAGGCCGGCCGAGCGCAGCACCGGACCGGTGATGCCCAGCGCCAGGCAGCCGGTGACGTCGAGGACGGCCACGCCCTTGGTGCGCTCCTGCCAGATGACCTGGCCGGAGAGCATGTCCTCGTACTCCTTGAGCTTCTTCGGCATGTAGACGAGGAAGTCGCGGATCTTCTTGACCGCCGACTCCGGCAGGTCCTGCGAGAGACCGCCGGGACGGATGTAGCCGTTGTTCATCCGCAGGCCGGAGGTCTCCTCGAAGATGTCGAGGATGTACTCACGCTCGCGGAAGCCGTACAGCATCATCGAGATCGCGCCGAGCTCCATGCCCGTGGTCGCCAGCCACACCAGGTGCGAGGCGACCCGCTGGAGCTCCATGAACATGACCCGGATCGTGTTCGTCCGCTCGGTGATCTGGTCGGTGATGCCGAGCAGCTTCTCCACGGCGAGGCAGTAACCGGCCTCGTTGAACATGTTGGACAGGTAGTCCATGCGGGTCACGAACGTGACGCCCTGCGTCCAGTTGCGGTACTCGAGGTTCTTCTCGATGCCGGTGTGCAGGTAGCCGATGACCGGCCGGGCCTCGGTGACCGTCTCGCCCTCGAGCTCCAGCACGAGCCGGAGCACGCCGTGCGTCGACGGGTGCTGCGGGCCCATGTTGACGACGATCTTCTCGTTGCTGAGCGGATCGATGCCCTCGGTGACCGTGTTCCAGTCGCCGCCCGTGACCGTGAAGACGCGGCCCTCGGTGGTCTCTCGTTCGGTGGCGTATCCGGACTGTGTCATTGGTAGACCCTCCGCTGGTCAGGAGGCGGAATCTCGGCGCCCTTGTACTCGACGGGAACGCCGCCGAGCGGGTAGTCCTTGCGCTGGGGGTGGCCCTCCCAGTCGTCCGGCATGAGGATCCGCGTCAGGTTCGGGTGGCCGTCGAAGACGACCCCGAACATGTCGTAGATCTCGCGCTCCTGCCAGTCGGCGGTCGGGTAGATCGAGGTCACGCTCGGCAGGCTGGTGCCCACCGCGACCGCGGCCTCCAGACGCACCCGGCGCCGGTAGGTCATGGACGTCAGCTGGTACGTGACGTGCAGCCGGCGCTCGTCGCTGCCCAGGTAGTCGACCCCGTCCACCGAGGAGCACAGCTCGAAGCGCAGCGACTCGTCGTCGCGCATGATCTGGCAGACCTCGGCGATCCGGTCCGGCCGGATGTGCAGGGTCAGCTCGCCGCGGTCGACGACGACCTTCTCGACCGCGTCGGCGAAGCCGGGGTAGGCCTCCTCCAGCGCGTCGTACACCTCGTCGAAGTAGCCACCGAACGGCCGCGGGCTGTCGACGGTGGTCGGACGCCGGCGGACCAGGCCGCCGAAGCCGGAGACGTCGCCGGTGCCGGTGATGCCGAACATGCCCTTGGCGGGGCTGGGCGGGACCTGCGCCGGGGCGTCGAGGTTCGCGCCGACCGGCTGGGTCGCGGGCACGCCGCCGTCGGACCCGGGGTTCGTCGTCACTTGCCACCCTCCCGCAGGTGCGGCTGCAGCTTCATCCAGTTCTCGATGCGGAGTTGCTCCTCGCGGCCTTCCTTGACCGCCTGGGTCCACTCGGCGCGCCGGACCTTGTCCACCCGGTACGAGGAGGGCATCGCGCCCGGAGCCACCACGGGAACGTCGCCGCGCTCCTTGCGGGCCTCCAGCATCTTGCGGCCGTTCGGGCCGAGCGGCTGGGCCATGACCTTCTCGCGCATCTTGAGGATGGCGTCGATCAGCATCTCCGGCCGCGGCGGGCAGCCGGGCAGGTAGATGTCGACCGGGACGATGTGGTCCACGCCCTGCACGATCGCGTAGTTGTTGAACATGCCGCCCGACGACGCGCAGACGCCCATCGAGATGACCGAGCGGGGCTCCGGCATCTGGTCGTAGATCTGCCGCACGACCGGGGCCATCTTCTGGCTCACCCGGCCGGCGACGATCATCAGGTCGGCCTGCCGGGGCGACGCCCGGAAGACCTCCATGCCCCAGCGACCCAGGTCGTAGTGCGGACCGCCGGCGGCCATCATCTCGATGGCGCAGCAGGCGAGGCCGAACGTGGCGCCCCAGAACGACGACTTGCGGGCCCAGTTCGAAAGCTTCTCGACCGAGGTCAGCAGGATGCCGCTCGGGAGTTTCTCTTCGATTCCCATAGCTGCGTTTCCTTAGTTGAAGACCAAGAATCCCGAGGTCAGTCCCAGTTCAGGCCGCCACGCCGCCACACGTACGTGTAGGCGATGAAGACGGTGACGATGAAGAGGACCATCTCGACGAAGCCGAACAGGCCGAGCGCCTCGAAGGAGACGGCCCACGGGTACAGGAAGATGGTCTCGATGTCGAAGATGATGAAGAGCATCGCGGTCAGGTAGAACTTGACCGGGAAGCGTCCACCGCCGATCGGCTGCGGCGCCGGTTCGATGCCGCATTCGTACGCCTCAAGCTTGGCCCGGTTGTAGCGCTTCGGGCCGACGATGGGGGCGATCGCCACCGAGAAAAGGGCGAAGAGCGCACCGAGGATCAGCAGCCCGACGATCGGTACGTAAGGATTGAGCGTCATGCCGTCTCCTGCTCGACTGTTGGCCGCTTCACACTATTAATGCGCATTCGCCGCGCCTCGTCCGGGGTGTCCTGGCTTCTCATACCGCGGGTGCGACCTTCGTGAGGCCGTTGATGATGCGGTCCATGGCATCCCCGTCCCGCGGATCCGTCAGATTGGCCAGCAACTTGAGCACGAAGCGCATGAGCGTCGGGTGCGGCATGCCGTGCTTGGTGGCGACCCGCATGATCTGCGGGTTGCCGATGAGCTTCACGAAGACCCCACCGAGGCGGTAATACCCACCGAAACGGATCTTCAACTCCGCCGGGTACGCCCGCAGCGCCCGCTCCCGGTCGGGGCCGGCGGCCCGGGCGAGCGCCTGGACGGCCACCTCCGCGGCCAGTTCGCCGGACTCCATGGCGTACGCGATGCCCTCGCCGTTCATGGGGTTGACCATGCCGCCGGAGTCGCCGACGAGCATCATGCCGCGCGTGTAGTGCGGCACGCGGTTGAAGCCCATGGGCAGGGCGGCACCCAGGATCGGCCCGTCGGCGTTCTCCTCGCCGCGCAGGCCCCAGTCCTCGGGCGTCGAGCCGAGCCAGTCGGTCAGCATCGCCCGGTAGTTGGTCTTGCCGAACGCGTCGGACGAGTTGAGGATGCCCAGGCCGGCGTTGACGCGGCCGTCACCCATGCCGAAGATCCAGCCGTACCCGGGCAGCAGCCGGTCCCGGTCCTGCGCACTGCGCAGCTCGAGCCAGGACTCCAGGTAGTCGTCGTTCGCGCGGGCGGGCGAACGGTAGTAGCGCCGGACGGCCACGCCGATCGGCCGGTCGTCGCGCTTGGCGAGGCCCATGGCCAGCGGCAGCTTGCCGGACACGCCGTCCGCCGCGATCACCAGGGGCGCGCGATACTGGACGGGTTCCTTCGCGGGGCCGAGCTTGGCCTCCACGCCGATGGCCTGACCGTCGGCGTCCAGCACCGGCCCGGTGACGTTGACGCCGGTGCGCAGCAGGGCGCCGGCCGCGACGGCCCGCTGCGCGAGCATGTCGTCGAAGTCCAGGCGGGTGCGCACGAGGCCGTAGTTGGGGAAGCTCGCGAGGTCGGGCCAGTCCAGCTCGAGGCGGACGCCGCCACCGATCACGCGCAGGCCGCGGTTGTGCAGCCAGCCGGCCTTCTCGGACGTGTCGACGCCCATCCGGACGAGCTGACGCACCGCCCGCGGGGTCAGGCCGTCTCCGCAGACCTTCTCCCTCGGGAACTCCGTCTTCTCGAGCAGCAACACCCTCAGCCCGTGCTTGGCCATGTGGTAGGCCGCGGCGGATCCGCCCGGCCCGGCACCGACCACGATCACATCTGCCTCGTCGGCGACGGTCTCGTTCACGGCTCACCTCCGTCTCGCGCGGGCTCGTGAAACAGTTCACAAGCCAGCCCAGCCCGGAGTCTATGACCGGCATCGAAGCGGGTTATGGTTAGGGAACCCTAACTATTTCAGGCCGGTGAAACTGCCGCCGACCTGCGCGTCGGCCGCCCCCGCGAGAGCCCGCTCGGCGACCTCCCTGGGCACCCCGTCCAGGTATTCCCGAAACGTACCGTCCGTGGCCCGGTCCAGGCGCACGATCAGCTCATCAACCAGCCGCTGAGCCTCGCGCGGGTCGGATGCGGCCAGCAGGCGGATGCGCTGGGCGAGTTCGAGGGCCTTCCGCTCGTCCTCTTCCCGGTCGCTGATCGGGACGTCTATGTCCGAGTCGTCGGCGAGCAGGTCGATAGTCGTCATACCCCGAGCTAACACCCGTAAGCGGCTCCAATAGGGCAAATAACGCTTTTTACGCCTCGGGGTGTGGTTCGCCCCGCGAGCTACGCCTTGATGGGGCGGGCTGTGCCCTGGTGGCTCGGGTTATGCCTTGGTGGCTCGGGTATGCCTCGGGCTCGGGTATGCCTCGGGCTCGGGTATGCCTCGGGCTCGGGTATGCCTCGGGCTCGGGTTATGCCTTGGTGGCTCGGTGCAGGGCGACGATGCCGCCGGTGAGGTTGCGCCAGCCGATCCGGCTCCACGGCCCCGACGCGGCGATCCGGGACGCCAGCCCCGCCTGGTCCGGCCAGGCCCGGATCGACTCGGCGAGATACACGTACGCGTCCGGGTTGCTCGAGACGCCGCGCGCGACGGCCGGCAGGCTCCGCATCAGGTACGACATGTAGACCGTACGGAAAGCGGGGTTCGTCGGGCTGCTGAACTCGCACACCACCAGGCGCCCGCCCGGCCGGGTCACCCGGGCCAGCTCGCGCAGCGCGGCCTCGGTGTCGACGACGTTGCGCAGGGCGAACGAGATCGTGACCGCGTCGAAGGCCTCGTCCGCGAACGGCAGCCTCAGCGCGTCGCCGGCCACCAGCGGCACGTCCCGGCGGACCCGGCGCCCGGCCTGCAACATGCCGGTGGAGAGGTCGGCGCCCACCGCGAAGGCACCGGAACGGCCCAGCTCCTCGGTCGACACCCCGGTGCCGGCGCCCACGTCGAGAACCCGCTCCCCCGGCCGCAGCCCCAGCGCGGCGCGGGTCGCCCGCCGCCAGCCGCGATCCTGCCCGAAGGAAAGCACGGTGTTGGTGAGGTCGTACCGCTCGGCCACCCCGTCGAACATCTCGGCGACCTCGTGCGGCTGCTTGTTCAGATCTGCGCGCGTCACGCTGCCACTCTGCCCCATCCGGTCACCCCGCCCGCACCGGAGGCCCGTTTCACACAGAACGGGCGGGATGGTCACCCATCCCGCCCGGTCCTTGTGCGTTATATATACGACCGCCATCGGTCGGGTCCGAACCCACCGCCGGCGGTCGAATGCCTCGGCGACGCTTCAATGGTGCGGTGTTTCTGGTCTTACGCAGGCACCGTAACCAGCGCGAACACCGCGAGCCAGGGAGACGCGCGCCTCGTTACCGAGGAGCAATCCGCCCCTCTCCGGTCCACCGACCCGCACCTGACCGATCGGCCGACCCACGAGGTCGTACGGCCCATCGACACCCCTCAACCCGGCGGCGCGACCGCGCGGCGCCGGCGGGCCGGGGCTCGCACCGGACCGAGCAGCCCGCGCGCGGCCGCTCAACCGGCGCCGGTCAAGCAGCCCGGCCGACCGCTGATCGGGCGTCGGCCGCGCCTCCGGGCGGGCCGGCTCGGCGAGCGCCGGCCAAGCAGCCCGGCAGGCCGTTCAGCGGGCGTTGGCCGCGCCGTCCGGGCAGGCCGTTCAGCGGGCGGCGGCCGAACCGTCCGGGCAAGCCGTTCAGCGCGCGGCGGCCGAACCGTCCGGGCAGGCCGTTCAGCGGGCGTCGACCAGGGGCAGGTTCTTGCGGCCGCCCTCGGGCAGGGCGATCGACGAGTAGTGCGAGACCACCCGCTCGTCGGTGGGGTCGTCCGCCTCGGTGTGGTGCACGGCCAGGTGGCGGTAGAGCGTGTCGCGCTGCGCCGGGATCCGGTTCGCCGTACGGATCATCCAGATCAGCTCGTGCAGGTTGGACCGGTGCCGGGCGCCGGCCGAGGAGATGACGTTCTCCTCCAGCATGATCGACCCCAGATCGTCGACGCCCAGGTGCAGCGCCAGCTGGCCGACGTCCTTGCCCGTGGTCAGCCAGGAGGCCTGGAGGTGGGCGACGTTGTCGAAGAAGAGCCGGGACACCGCGATGAACCGCAGGTATTCCATCGTGGTCGCCTGGGTGCGGCCCTTGAGGTGGTTGTTCTCCGGCTGGTACGTCCACGGGATGAAGGCCCGGAAGCCGCCCACCCCGCCGTCCGCCTCGACCGGCGAGTCCACGTACCCGTTGGCGACGGCCAGGTCCTGCACCTCGCGGATCATCCGGATGTGCTCGATGCGTTCGGCGTTCGTCTCGCCCGTACCCATCATCATGGTGGCCGTGGAGCTCAGGCCGTTGCGGTGGGCGACGGCCATGACCTCCAGCCAGCGCGCCCCCGACTCCTTGAGCGGGGCGATCGCCTTGCGCGGCCGCTCGGGCAGCATCTCGGCGCCGGCGCCGGCGATGGAGTCCAGGCCCGCGGCCTTGATCCGCACGACCGCCTCCTCGATGGAGACGCCGGAGACCTTGGCCATGTGCAGGATCTCGCTGGGCCCGATCGAGTGGATCGCCAGCTGAGGGTAGGCGGCCTTGACCGACGAGAAGAGATTCTCGTAATACTCGACGCCGTAGTCCGGGTGGTGGCCGCCCTGCAACATCACCTGGGTCGCGCCGAGGTCGACCGCCTCGCCGCACCGGCGGAGGATCTCCTCCATCGGGTGCGACCACCCCTCCTTGTGCTTCGGCGCCCGGTAGAAGGCACAGAACTTGCACGCGGTGACGCAGACGTTCGTGTAGTTGATGTTGCGATCGATCAGATAGGTGACGATGCCGTCGGGATGCCGCCGTCGCCGCACGGCATCCGCCGCCTCCCCCAGGGCATGGAAGGGCGCGTCGGTGTAGAGCAGCAAAGCCTCCTCGGGCGTGATCCGCCCGCCGTCGGCACCCCGCTGCAGAATGCTGTCGATCTCCGCGTTCACCGTCACGCCCCGAAGACTACGTCGCCGACCCACCACCGGTCAGCGGCGCGGGTCACTGGCGTCACCCGCACCGCTCCCGGCGTCGGCGCACGCCCCAGTCCCGCGGGTGCCTGGCCCGGATCGCGCCTCGGTGCCGGCGCCGGGCCCGGGTCACGTCTCGGCGTGGGCGCCGGGCCCGGGTCACGCCTCGGCCCCGGCACCGGGCCTGGATCGCGCCTCGGCGTAGGCGCCGGGCCCGGGTCACGCCTCGGCGCCGGCACCGGGCCCGGATCGCGTCCCGGCGCGAGGCCCGGGCCCGGGTCGCGCCTCGATCAGCGCGGCGAGGCCGTCGAGCACCCGCTCGAGCCCGAACGCGTACGCATGCTCGGCGTTGAAAGCCCCGCCCAGCTCCGCGCCCGCCGCCTCACCGACCCGCACGGCGATGGGGTAGCGATGCCGGTCGAACACCTTCTCGAGCAGCGGCCCGCTCTCCTCCCACCACTGCGCATCGGTCTGCTCGCTGCGCTCCGCCACGGCCCTGGCCTGCACCGCGGCGCGCGCCGAGTGCTGCACGAAACCGAGGACGAACGTCAGCGCCGAGTCGGTCTCCACGTTGTCCAGCCCGGAGCCCTCGAAGGCCCGCAACTCGTGCTCGTACTTCGCCATCAGCCCGGGCCCGAGCGGCGGCCGGCTCGCCGACAACTCCGCGGCCCACGGATGGTGCTCGTACAACATGCGGTTGTCCCCCGCGACCGTGCGCACCCGCTCCCGCCAGCCGGGGTCGCCGGCCGCCGACCTCTCCATCCGCAGGTAGAGCGCGTCCACCATCAGATCGAGAAGGGCCGCCTTGTCCGGTACGTACGTGTAGAGAGTCATGGGGACCACGCCCAGCTCCTGGGCGACCCGCCGCATGCTGACCGCGTCGAGCCCCTCGGCGTCCGCGAGCGCTATCGCGGCATCGACGACCTGCGTCAGGGACAGGCCTTTCTTGCGCCCACGCCGGCTCTGCGGCTCCTCGAACCACAGCAGGTCGATGGTGCGTCGCGCCTCCGCCACGAGGTGGCACTCCTTTCTTGTACGGTGTATCTTATACGCAGTCCAACAATTTCGCAGCCCGCGGGAGCCACCGTGCGAATCTCCTCGTCCGCCGTCTCACTGACCGTCGACGACGTCCCCGCCTCCAGCAAGTTTCTCGCCACGCACTTCGGGTTCGCCGAGCGGATGTCCGCGGACGGGTTCGCGTCGCTGGGCCGGGAGGACGGCGCGGTCGACATCGTGTTCCTCCGCCGCGGCCTGGAGGTCCTGCCGGCGGAGCTGCGGGACCGGCACGCCTCGGGCACCATCGTCGCGTTCGTGGTCGACGACCTGGACGCGGAGCATGACCGCCTGCGTGCGGAGGGGGCGCCGATCACCCTGCCACCGCGCGAGGAGCCGTGGGGCGAGCGCCTGTTCATGGTCACGGATCCCAACGGCATCGTGTACGAGCTGGTCGAGTGGGTGACGCCCTGAGCTCCGGAGCGCCTCGGTCGTTAGTCTCCATGGGTCGATCGGAATCGGAGTCGCAGTGCTCGTCGTACATGGCGTCTGGATCGCCGGTGAGTCAGCGCCGGGGCGGCTCGCTCTCTGGGCGGAGGATCCCGCCCTTCCCCTGACCTCCTCGGGACGGGCGCGCCGCCGTCCCCACCCCTTCGCCGCCGGCGCTTCCGCGCTCTCCGCGGCGTTGACCGGCTCCTCCGACGACGTCCGGGAGGCGCTGGCCAAGGCCGAGGAGGCCACCCTGGCCCTCCGGCTGCCCGGCGCCGCGAAGGGCCCGCTGCCGTCCCCGGAGACGGGCAGCGAAGCGCCCGCGCGGGGGCTGCGGCTGGCGGAATGGGAGACCCCGGCCCTGGTGCTTCCGGGCGACCGGGCGCTGACCGCCCTGGGCGCGCTGGCCGAGCCCGACCCGGACGGGCCGTGGGCCGCCGCGGCATCGCTGCGCTATCTGTCGCTGCTCGCCGGTCACGCCTGCGACCTGGCCCGCCGGGGCCGGATGCTGCCGCAGCTCGTGACCGAGGCGGGAGTGCCGGCGGCACGGTGGCGCCCGGTGCTGACCGGCTCGGACGCCGCGGCGTTCCGCGACTTCGCCGAGGCCATGCCGCCGGTCTGCCGCGCTTCGGCGCTCCCCGAGGCCGGCGCCGCGCGCACCCTTCGCGACGCCCTGAACGCCCTGCTCGACGCCGCCGCCCGCGCCGTCATGCCCGAGCGGCTCCTGGCCGGGACACGCCCCGGGCCGCGGGCCGACCTGTCCGACCGCTGGATCGCCGCTCTCACGGCCGTCGACCCCGCCCTTCCTGGGGCCGGGACCGCCGCCGTCGCCGAGCTGTCCCACCCGCTCGAGGCGTGGCTGGCCGCGGCGCACGAGGCGAACGGGCCGGTGCGGGTGAGCTTCCGGCTCGTGGAGCCGGAGCCCGGCGAGGACGACTGGGCGCTGGACTTCGCGCTGCAGTCGGCCGACGATCCGAGCCTCTACCTGCCCGCCGACGACCTCTGGGACGGCGGCCGGCTCCCGGGCCTCGCCGCGCGTCCCGACGAGACCTTGCTCGCCGGGCTGGGGCGCGCGTTCCGGCTCTTCCCGTCGCTGCACGCGGCTCTGCTCGAGGCCGAGCCCGCCGGCATGACGCTGACCACCGCCGAGGCGCACGAGTTCCTGCGGCAGGCGGCACCCCTGCTCCAGGCCGCCGGGTTCGGCGTGCAACTGCCGGCGTGGGCGGGCCGCAAGGCCGTCGGGCTCAAGCTCACCACCCGCACCAAGGCCACTTCGCCGTCGGGCAGGGCGGCCGCGGATTCGGGGTTCGGGCTCGAGGAGCTCGTCGACTTCCGCATCGACCTCGTCATCGGGGACGGCACGGTCAGCGCCGAGGAGCTGGCCGAGCTGGCGCGCCTGAAGGTGCCGCTCGTGCGGGTGCGCGGCCAATGGGTGGAGCTCGACGAGCGGCAGCTCAAGGCGGCGCTGAAGGCGGTGAACCGGCGGCGCGAGGGCGAGGTCACCGCCGGGGAGGTGCTGCAACAGGTGGTCGACGGCGGCGACGAGGACCTTCCCCTGGTCGAGGTGGACGCTGACGGCCGCCTCGGAGACCTGATCTCCGGCAACGCCGCCGAGCGGCTGACGCCCGTGCCGACGCCGGCGGGGTTCCAGGGTGTGCTCAGGCCGTACCAGGAAAGGGGTCTGTCGTGGCTCTTCTTCCTGGCGGAGCTGGGCCTCGGGGGCATCCTGGCGGACGACATGGGCCTCGGCAAGACGGCACAGACGTTGTCGCTCCTGCTCACCGAGCGCGCCGAGGGGCGTCAGCCGGCGCCGACCCTGCTCGTCTGCCCCATGTCGCTGGTCAGCAACTGGCAGAAGGAGGCGGCCCGGTTCGCGCCCAGCCTGCGGGTTCACGTGCATCACGGGGGCGCCCGCAAGCGCGACGACGAGTTCCTGGCCGCGGTGCGCGACGCCGATGTGGTCATCACGACCTACGGGACGGCGTTGCGTGACCTCGGTGCACTGCGCACCGTCCAATGGGGACGCGTGGTGTGCGACGAGGCGCAGGCGATCAAGAACAGCGGGACGCGACAGGCACAGGCCGTGCGGGCGATTCCCGCGCGCACGCGTCTCGCCCTGACCGGCACGCCGGTGGAGAACCACCTCGCCGAGCTCTGGTCCATCATGGAGTTCACGAATCCCGGGCTGCTCGGGCCGGCGAAACGGTTCCGCAAGCGGTTCCAGGAGCCGATCGAGGTGCGCGGAGACGCCGATGCCACGGCCGCCCTCAAGCGCGCCACCGGCCCGTTCGTGCTGCGCCGGCTCAAGACCGACAAGTCGATCATCTCGGATCTGCCGGAGAAGAACGAGATGAAGGTGTGGTGCACGCTGACCGCCGAGCAGGCGACGCTCTATCAGGCAGTGGTCGAGGACATGATGGCGGTCATCGAGAGCACCGAGGGGATCCAGCGGCGCGGCAACGTGATCGCGGCCATGACCAAGCTGAAGCAGGTCTGCAACCATCCCACCCACCTGCTCAAGGACGGCTCCCGCCTGCCCGGCCGGTCCGGCAAGCTCGCCCGCCTGGAGGAGCTGACCGAGGAGATCGTCGAGGACGGCGACAAGGCGCTGATCTTCACGCAGTACGCGGAGTTCGGCGCCATGCTCCAGCCCTACCTCGCCGCGCACCTCGATCGCCCGGTGCTGTGGCTCCACGGAGGACTGTCGAAGCTCAAACGCGACGAGCTCGTCGAGCGCTTCCAGAACGACCCGGAGCCGATGCTGTTCCTGCTGTCCCTCAAGGCCGCCGGCACCGGCCTCAACCTCACGGCCGCCAACCATGTCATCCATGTCGACCGCTGGTGGAATCCGGCGGTCGAGGACCAGGCAACCGACCGCGCATTCCGCATCGGACAGTCCCGCAACGTCCAGGTCCGCAAGTTCATCTGCACCGGCACCCTGGAGGAGAAGATCGACGCCATGATCGAGCGTAAGAAGGCGCTGGCGTCCACAGTGGTCGGCACCGGTGAGGACTGGGTGACGGATCTGACGACCGGTCAGCTGCGCGAGCTGTTCTCGCTCGACCCGGCGGCGGTGAGCTGACATGCCCGTCGACCCCGAGGGACGCTGGTTCGAGACGAGCGGGCCGATCCGCGTCGACGGCGGCATCGCCGTGCGGGCCAAGCGCGGGAAGATCGGCGAGCAGTGGTGGTCCCGGCGTTTCGTCGACATCCTCGAACGCACCTGCGATCCGGGCCGCCTCGCCCGGGGCCGGGCCTACGCCCGCAAGGGCCAGGTCATCGACTTCACCCTCGAGCCGGGAAGCGTCGGCGGGCGCGTGCAGGGCTCCCGCCCGGCGCCGTACGCGGTGACGATCACGATTCCGGCCTACGACGACTCCCAGTGGGCCGTGGCCCTGTCCGCCCTGGGATCACAGGCGTTGTACCGTGCGGCGCTGCTGGCGGGCGAGATGCCGCACGAGATCGTCGAGCTCTTCGACGAGCTGGACCTGCCGCTCTTCCCGCCGGACCTCGACATGCGGTGCTCGTGCCCGGACTGGGGTGTGCCCTGCAAGCACGTGTCGGCGGTGCTCTACGTGCTCGCCGAAGCCTTCGACGACGACCCGTTCCTGGTGCTCGCCTGGCGCGGCCGCAACCGCGACGAGGTCCTCGCCGCCCTCCGCGGCCTCCCGGAACCCACCGACACCGTCGACCCGCTCGCCATCGAGGAACAGCCCCTCGACAGCCGCCTCACCGACTTCTACACCCCGTCCATCTCCCTGAGCCGGCTCCGCGAACGCCCCGCCCGCCTCACCACCCCACCGGAACTCCTCCTCCGCGTCCTGGATCCACCCCCGATCCGGGTACGCCACATCCCGCTCGCGGACATCCTCCGCCCGGCCTACCGCGACCTCGCCGACCCCGCGCCCTGACGGACAGACGCGGAGGGCCCGCGTTGCCGCGCGGACCCTCCGTCGTTCTCAGTTGCTCAGCCTTGGCTGCTCAGCTCTGGCTGCTCAGCTCTGGCTGCTCAGCTCTGGCTGCTCAGCTCTGGCTGCTCAGCTCTGGCTGCTCAGCTCTGGCTGCTCAGCTCTGGCTGCTCAGCTCTGGCTGCTCAGCTCTGGCTGCTCAGCTCTGGCTGCTCAGCCCTTGTGCCACTTCTGGTTCGCCGAGCCGGCACAGTCCCACAGTTGCAGCCGGGCTCCGTCGTTCCCGTTCCAGTCCTTGATGTCCACGCACCGGTTCGACTGGGGGTTGACCAGGTCTCCCGCGCCGGACAGGACGAACTGCTGGGCGCCCGTTCCGTTGCAGGTGTACAGCTGGATCGGGGCGCCGTTCGCGGTGGAGCCGGCCGCCACGTCCATGCACTTACCGCCGGCCTGGAGGGTGCCGTTGGTGAAGGTCCACTTCTGGGCGTTGGTGTTGTTGCAGGTCCACATCTGCAACGGCGCGCTGTCGACGAAGTTGGAGTTGGGGACGTCGATGCACTTGCCGTTCCAGTCGCTGATCACCGGGACGCCGCCGGTCGGGTTGGTGGGGCCGCCGCCCGCGCCGAACGGGGTGAGGATCACGCTGGCGGAGCGGGGGTCGCCGCTGTGGACCAGCGACTCGAACGCGCCGACATCGTCGAAGGCGAACGTGTACGCCCGGCCGTCGACCATGTTCTGGTGAATGATCTTGCCGTACTGGTTGGCCGGGTTGTTCTGGTAGAACTGGGCGGCGTTGGTGCTGGGCTGGGTGTCGACGGTGCCCAGCGTGCCCCGGTTCAGGGCCGCGCAGAGCGAACGCGAGATCGGGCCCACCACCAGATCGTTCGGGGCCGGCAGGTCACCGTCGCAGCCCCACACCGACGAGGACGACGGCTTGTTGAACGACGCGACCTGCGCGCCGGCCGAGTTGGTGAAGCGCATGACGTTGCCGGACGTACGCCCGAAGTACTTGGTGTTGGGTTGGTCGAGGAACGGCGTCACCGTCAGGGTCTTCGAGGTGTACGCGTTCCACGCCGAGTTGATGTACGAGTCGTAGTAGTTCGCGCTGAACAGCCCGGCCCCGGCCGCCTTGCCCGGCGCCAGGACGCGCAGGACCGTGCCGTCCGAGCGGGTGACGACCGTGTTCGCCCAGCCCGCCTGGCCCCTGATCGCGTTGATGACCTTGTTGCGGCCGTCGCTGACCAGGTCGCCCGTACGCGTGGTGACGCCGTTGGAGCCGGTGGCCGTGACCGCGTGGGGGACGGCGAGCATGTCCACCTGCGTACTGTTCAGCCAGAGCCCGTCGTTGTTGTAGGTGAACTCGCTCCAGTCGAACAAGATGTTCTGGTTGGGGTCGCCACCCGCCCACGGCGCCGGCTGGACGAAACCGTCCGGCGTGAGGAAGAGCTTCAGCTTCTCGCCGAACGAGAAGTAGAGGCGGCCGGAGAAGCCCCGCGGGAACTGGACGGTCGTGCTCCCACCGTTGCCGGGCCCACCGATGGAGGCGTCCGGCGCGGGCGACGGCGGAATGTTACCGGCGGGCCAGGGGACGAAGGTACCGCTCTGGTTGGCGTAGCCGAGCTGCCCGGTGACGAGGCTCTTGCCGATGACGTACAGGTAGACCGCGTCGCCGCGGCCGGTGTTGTTGGTGACGGTGACCGGAAGCCGGTCCGGGCCGACCGCCTGAGCGGGGGACGCGGCCGAGACTGCCACAGGCACGGCGACCGCGAGTGCGGCTAGTGCATGCAAGAGCTTTCTTCTGGTACGCACGGTGACTCCTTGAGGACGAAGCGGGGACGGAGCGGCACGGGCGGTACTGGGGGAATCCCGCGGCGGCCCGGACGGGACCACAACGGGAGCGGCTCACCGAGCCCTGAGGAGGAGCCTGAGAGCGCTCTCACAGCATCAAATGGTTAACTTCCTGTGTCAATAGACAACAGCTGATGCATAAGCCGGGCAGTCCAGCTGAACCCTCCCCAGAACGGGGCCAAACGCCGTGAGTCCGGAGGGTGGGGAGCGCGCTACGAAGCGGGGCGGGGCGGGGCGGCGGCGCAGAGCCGCGTGGAGCGGGCGGCGCGGAGCCGCGTGGGGCGGGCGGCGCAGAGCCGCGCGGCGATCCATGCGCGCTCGCCGCGCGGTTGGACGTTTTCCACAATCCGGGGAACAGCGCGCGGGCAAACGCGTGGTGTGGACAGCCGTCCCTGCCTCGGATCTCCGCGGCATAGGGTCGGGGCATGAGTCAGATGAGCTACCGCCGCCTCGGCACGTCCGGCCTGGTTGTTTCCGTTGTCGGCATCGGCTGCAACAACTTCGGCAGGAAGCTGGATCTCGACGGCACCCGGGCCGTCGTCGACGCTGCGATCGATGCCGGGATCACGCTTTTCGACACCGCCGACATCTACGGTACGCCGCACGGGAGTTCCGAGGAGTGCCTCGGGACCGCGCTCAAGGGCCGGCGGGACGAGGTGGTGCTCGCGACCAAGTTCGGCATGGACATGGAGGGGCTGAACGGCAACGACTTCGGTGCCCGGGGGTCTCGGCGCTACATCGTGCGGGCCGCCGAGGCGTCGTTGCGGAGGCTCGGGACTGACTACATCGACCTCTACCAGATGCACGAGCCCGATCCGGCCACCCCGATCGAGGAGACCCTGAGCGCCCTCGATGATCTCGTGCGTAGCGGCAAGGTGCGCTACCTGGGCAACTCCAACTTCGCCGGGTGGCAGATCGCCGACGCCGACTGGACCGCGCGGACCGCCGGGCACACCCCGTTCATCAGTGCGCAGAACCAGTACAGCCTGCTGCATCGGGGGGTGGAGGCGGAGGTGGTGCCCGCGTGCGAGACGTTCGGCCTCGGCTTGCTGCCGTTCTTCCCGCTGGACAGCGGCCTGTTGAGCGGCAAGTACCAGCGCGGCCGGAAGCCCGCCGAGGGAACGCGGCTCGCCACCGAGCGACACAAGCGGTGGTTCGACGGCGCCGACTGGGACAGGATCGAGGCGCTGACGGCGTACGGGAAGGAGCGGGGCCGGTCCCTGCTCGAGGTGGCGATCGCGGGTCTGGCCGCGCGACCGGCGGTGACCAGCGTGATCGCCGGCGCGACGACGCCGGAGCAGGTGCGCGCCAACGTCGCGGCGGGCGCCTGGGAACTGACCGCCGACGACATCGCCGCCCTCGACGACATCCTGGCCGGCTAGGCAAGGACGGGGCGCGGGCGCAGGGCGCAGGGCGCGGGCCACAGGGCGCGGGGCGCAAGGCGCGGGGCGCGGGGCAGGGCACAAGGCGCGGGGCGCGGGGCAGGGCACAAGGCGCAGGGCGCGGGGGCGCGGGGCGCAAGGCGCGGGGCCGCCGGGCCGCAGGGCGCGGGGCGCAGGGCGCAGAAGCCGACCAGCCGGCGGCCCGAGCGCCACAAGCCCCGCCGGGCAGGGGGCCGCACGGCGGCACGGCGGGGTCGCCGTGCAGTACAGCGGCAGGGCGGGTGGGGCCGCACGGCCGCACGGCCGGTCGTGCATTAGGGCCGGCCGCGCAGCACGACCGGCCGCGCAGCACGACCGGCAGGGCAGCACGGCCGGCGGGGCCGACAGGTCCGGCGGGGAGCAAGACGGACAGAGCGGGCGGTCGGGCCGCGCGGGTGCTGGGGGGATGAGGAGTGGGGATGGATCTCGAGGAGAAGGCGAAGGCCGTCCTGCCGCCGGCGGTTTTCGACTACTACCGGGCCGGGGCCGGCGAGGGGATCAGCCGGGACGAGGCTTCGGCCGCGTGGCTTCGGTGGCGGTTCCGGCCGCGGCTCTTCCAGGATGTTTCCCGGGTGAGTACCGAGACCACGCTTTTGGGTACGCGTCTTGCCGCGCCCGTGATCGTGGGGCCGACCGCGTTGCACACGCTGGCGCATGCGGAGGGGGAGGTTGCCACGGCTCGGGGGGTGGCGGCGGCCGGGTCGTTGCTGGTGCATTCGTCGCGGGCCGGGCGGGACATCGAGTCGGAGCGGTGGTGGTTCCAGGCCTATGTGTTGCGGGACCGGTCGTTGACCGAGGCTCAGGTGCGCGACGCCGTCGCGAGGGGGGCGTCCGCCGTCGTGCTGACCGCGGATGCTCCCTATGTGTATCGCAGTGCGGTGCCGGAGGCCGGTAGCGCCGCCCCGGAGAACCGGCCCGTCGAGCGGCGGCAGGATCCCGCGCTGGGGCCGGACGCGATCGGGTGGCTGGCGGGGATTTCCGGGCTGCCCGTGCTGGTCAAGGGGGTGCTGCGGGCGGAGGATGCGGTCGCTGCCGTGGAGGCGGGGGCGGCGGGCGTGGTCGTCTCGAACCATGGGGGACGCCAGCTGGATCGGGCGGTTGCCTCGGCCGATGCTCTCGGGGCGGTGGCTGAGGCCGTCGCGGGGCGGGTTCCGGTGCTGGTGGACGGGGGTGTTCGCAACGGTGCCGACGTGCTGACCGCGCTGGCCCTGGGGGCTCGGGCCGTGCTGATCGGGCGGCCCGTGTTGTGGGCGTTGGCCACGGGCGGTGCTGAGGGCGTACGGGAGCTGCTGGATCTTTATCGGGAGGACCTTGCCCGGACGATGGAGCAGGCCGGGGTTCCCGAGGTGGGGGCCGTGGACGGGACGCTGCTGAGCGACAGGTGAGGGCCGTGGACGGGACGCCGCTGAGCGACGTCTCGTCGAGGCCTGCGCCCACACGCTCGCGTGCGGGGACGGCGTCCCGGTAGGGGTTACGCGGTGCGGCGGCGGGTGGTGACGACGGCGAACACGCCCGCGGCCAGGAGCAGCGCGCCGCCGGTGGCCAGCAGGGACGTCGGGGCGCCGGTGACGGGGAGGCCGCCGCCCGCGCCGCCGGAGGTCAGCTTCACCTCGATCTTGGCGATGTCGTTGGACCGCTTCGGGTCCTGCGGGCCGCCGTCGACGGTGACCGAGCCGGCGGGTGAAGCGGCGGTGATCCTGCCGGTGAAGGAGAAGAGCGCCTGCTCGCCGCGCTTCAGGTTCTGGACGGCGATGCAGAGGTAGTCGCGGCCGCTCACCTGGCCGCCGTCGAGGTCGCCGCCAATCGACAGGTCGTCCTCGGCCGGGATGCAGTCCCGGTCGACCTTCGTCAGCTCGACGCCGGCGGGGATGGTCACCTCGGAGAAGGACACCCAGCCCTGGAGCGGGCCGAAGGTCGCCGCCGGGCCGTCGTTGCGGACGCCGACCTTCACCGTACGGGTGTCGCCGATCGCGCCGGCGAAGGTCGCACCGACCGCGACGCTGTCCGCCGGGTTCTTGGACACCTTGACGAAGAAGGAGGTGACGTTGTCCCAGGGGTTCAGCTCGCCGCCGGCGGCCGAGGCGGAACGCTGCTTGCCGGCCGGCACGAGCTTGAGCGGGGACTTGCCGGCCGGGGCCCGCTTGGCGGCGGCGAGGGCGCCGAGCTCGGAGCCCTCCTCGAGGCCGGTGGCGATCGCGCCCATGAAGTAGTCCGCCGGGCCGGGGGCGTCCGCGGCGACCTTGACCTTCAGCGGCGTGGCCGCGGAGACGGTGAAGACCTCGTCCGGCCCGAGCGGCTGGTCGAAGGCGCAGGCGACGCCGAACAGCTCGTCGATGGTGAAGCAGTTGCTGTACGTGTTCGGGAAGCTCAGGAACGGCTCCCCGGCGAGGATGACGGCGACGCCGTCCTGGGTCTCGTTGCCCGCGTTGCGCACCGTGATCGGCAGCGTGGCGGAGCCGCCGGGCGCCAGCTTCACGTCCTTGATGCCGGCCAGCTCCAGGTCGACGCCCTTGTCCGTACGCAGCACCGAGAACGGCGCGGCGCTGATCGGGTCGCCGCCGGGGCCGCGGACCGCGATGGACAGCGTCTCGCCCAGCTCCGGCAGCCCCGCGGTCGGCGTGACCGTGAACTTGAACGACTTGTCCGCGCCGGGCGCGAGGTCGCCGACGGCACACGCGTCCACGGTGCAGCCCTGCGGGGCGGTGAGGCCGACGGCGGCCGGAACCGGCGCGCCGTTGTCGTCGGTGAACCGGACGGACAGGCCCTCGGCCGGCTCCTCGCCCACGTTGACGACCTGGAACTCCACCGTCTTCGACCGGCCGTCGAGGGTGACGATGCGGTCCGGGATGAAGACCTCGACCTCGGGGAACGCCGGCTCCGGAGCGGCGTGCGCGGGAGCCGCCGCGCCGATCGTCGTGAGGCCGGCGACGGCCACGGGCAGGGCCAGCCGGCCGAGGAGGGTGTGCAGGCGCATGGTCACCGTTTCAGTGATCAAGGGTGAGAGGCCCGCGAAGACTAGGGGACCACCCGGCGCCCGCGCCACCCTCCGGCGCGCAAAGCGGGCTATACCTGGGCGAAGATCGGACCGTCGGCCGGCAGCGGCGGCGCCTCGCCCCGCTCGGCGGCCCGGCGGGCGAACTCGCGCACCCCGGCGACCTGCCGTTCTCCCAGCGAGAAGTCGAGCGCCCGGAAGTACGTGGCGAGGGTTTCGGCGTCGAACGGCTCCCAGCGGGCGGCCGCCCCGGCGACCTCGTCGAGCTCGCCCAGGCACAGGTCACGGGAGCGCTGGAACGCCTCGTGGACCTCCTTGACCATGCCCGGCTGGGCGGCGGCGAAGTCCTTGCGGACCGCCCAGACGGCGAAGACCATCGGCAGCCCGGTCCACTCCTTCCACGCCTCGGCCAGGTCGGTCACCTCGAGGCCGAGCGCGGGGGCCTCGTAGAGGGCGCGCAGGGCCGGGTCGCCGATCAGCACACCGGCGTCCGCCTCCAGCAGCATCTGGTTGAGCTCCGGCGGGCAGCGGAAGTATTCGGGGTCGGCGCCGTACCGGTCGGCGAGCAGCATCTGGGCGAGCAGCACGCCGGTGCGCGACGTCGAGCCGAGCGCGACCGGGCGCCCGTCGAGCTCGGCGAGGGGCCGGGTGGAGACGAGGTTGACCGAGAGCACCGGGCCGTCGCTGCCGACCGCGAGGTTGGGCAGGAGCAGCAGCTCGTCGGCGTGCCGGAGGTATTCGACCAGCGAGATCGGGCCGATGTCCAGGTCGCCCGCGACGAGGGCGGCGTTGAGCCGGTCCGGGGTGTCCTTGTAGAGGTCGACGTCGAGCAGCGCGCCGGAACGCATCAGGCCCCAGTAGATGGGCAGGCAGTTGAGGAACTGGATGTGCCCGACCCGGGGGCGCTGGACTGCGTCGTCGCTCATGCCCCGACGCTATCCCCGGCGGGCACGGTAGGTGGCGTCCGTACGGGGGCGCAGCGAGCTATCTCACGTCCGGCCCGGCGTACGGGCACCGCGCAACGCGCCACCGCGACCAGGCCCGCCAGCCGGGCGGCGGCGACCAGCACAGCCATCCCTGGAGGATCCCGCGTTAATTCGGTCGTGGGGCGCGGGGCCACGGCGTACCCTGGTGGGCTCGCCCGCGGGGACCGCGCGCTTTCTTCACCGGGCACAGCCGACACCGCACCCAGACCCACCGCACCTCGACGGAGCGCCGGGCGGCCCAGGTCAGCCGAACCACACCACCGACGCCGAAAGGTTCCTCGGATGACGCTGCCTGCCCCCCTCGATCTCGACGACGACCTGGCCGCGGAGCGCCGGCATCTCGCCGACTCCCGCGCCGCCCTGGGCCGGATGCGCGGCCGGGCCGAGTCGCTCTTCTCCTCCTCCGCCGACGTCGCCGGCGACTCCTTCGCCGCGGAGACGCTCGGCCGGACCCTGTCGCGGCGGGTCGCCGAGCTGGCCGACGACCCGTCCACCCCGCTGTTCTTCGGCAAGCTGGCGATCGAGGAGGCGGCGTACCACATCGGGCGGCGGCACGTCACCGACGACGCCGGGGAGCCGATGGTGCTCGACTGGCGGGCGCCGCTGTCGCAGTCGTTCTACCGGGCCAGCGTGCGGGACCCGCAGGGCGTGTCGACGCGGCGGCGGTTCGGGTTCGTCCGGGGCGAGCTGACCAGCTTCGAGGACGAGCACCTGGACCGCGGCGAGGAGCTCGGCACGAGCAGCCGGATCCTGACCGCCGAGATCGAGCGGCCGCGCGTGGGCCCGATGCGGGACATCGTCGCGACCATCCAGCCGGAGCAGGACGAGCTGGTCCGGGCCGAGCTCGACCAGTCGATCTGCGTGCAGGGCGCGCCCGGGACCGGCAAGACCGCGGTGGGGCTGCACCGGGCCGCCTACCTCCTGTACGTGCACCGCGAACGGCTCCGGCGCTCCGGCGTGCTGATCGTGGGCCCGAACACCGCGTTCCTCTCGTACATCTCGGCGGTGCTGCCGGCGCTGGGCGAGGTGGAGGTGCAGCAGTCCACGGTGGACGAGCTGATCGCCCGCGTGCCGGTGAAGGGCCGGGACACCGACGCGGCGGTGCTGCTCAAGCACGACGTACGGATGGCCGCCGTGATCCGCCGCGCGGTGTGGGACCGGCTGGTCAAGCCCACCGAGCCGATCATGGTGTCGGACGGCTCGTACCGGTGGCGCATCGACGCGGAACCGCTGCGCCGGATCGTCGACGAGGCGCGACGCGAGGGTCTCCCGTACACGGTGGGCCGGGATCGGGTCCTGGCCCGGGTGGTCGGGCTGTTGCAGCGCCAGTCGGAGTACCGGACCGGCAACTCGCCGTCCGAGGGCTGGCTGCGCCGGATGGCCAAGGTCGCGCCGGTGCGGGAGTTCCTCGACCGGGCGTGGCCGGCGCTCACCCCTGAGGCCGTCGTCGTATCGCTGCTGACCGACGCGGAGTTGCTGGCCCGGTCGGCCGAGGGTGTGCTCAGCGCCGGGGAACAGGCGGCGCTGCTGTGGGAGAAGGCGCCGAAGTCCGTGAAGTCGGCCCGGTTCAGCGCCGCCGACCTGCTGCTCCTCGACGAGGCGGCCGGCGTGCTGGAGCGCGAGTCGAGCTTCGGGCACGTGGTGGTGGACGAGGCTCAGGATCTCTCCCCGATGCAGGCGCGGGCGATCGCGCGGCGCAGCGAGCACGGTTCGATCACGCTGCTGGGCGACCTCGCGCAGGGCACCGCGCCCTGGGCCGCCGCGCACTGGAAGGACACCCTGGCGCACCTGGGCAAGCCGGACGCGGCCGTGGTGCCGCTGACCGTCGGCTTCCGCGTACCGGCGGCGGTCGTGGCCCTGGCCAACCGCCTGCTGCCGGCGCTCGGCGTGGACGTGCCCGAGGCGGTTTCCCTGCGCCGCGACGGCGACCTGGCGATCGTGGCGCTGGCCGACGCGGCCGAGGTGGACGCCGCGACGCTGGTGGAGGTGACGGCGGCGCTGGAGCACGAGGGTTCGGTGGCGGTCATCGCGGCGGACCCGGCGGTCGAGCGCCTGCGCCGGCACCTCGCCGCGGCCGGCCTGGAGGCCGCGACCCCGGACGACGTCGATTCCGGGGCGCGCGTCACGGTGGTGCCCGCCACGATCGTCAAGGGCCTCGAGTACGACCATGTCATCGTCGTCGAGCCCGCGGAGATCGTGGCCGCCGAGCCGCGCGGCCTGCACCGGCTGTACGTGGTGCTCACCCGCGCGGTCTCCCGCCTCTCGGTGATCCACTCGGCGCCGCTCCCCGAGGCGCTCGCCGGCTAGAACTGCTTGATCCAGCGGGACCAGTCGTCCTGGCGGCGGTAGCCGCGGGCCGCCCAGATGGCGTGGGCGGCCTCGTTGTCGTCGAGGACCATGGCGTCCATGCGGGTGCCGCCGAGGGCACGGCAGCGCTGCTCCGCGGCGTCGACCAGGGCCCGGCCGATGCCCGCGCGGCGCCGGGCGGGCGCGACGGCGAGGCGGTAGAGGTGGCAGCGCCAGCCGTCCCAGCCGGCGATGACCGTGCCGACGATCTCGTCGCCGTCGAGGGCGAGGATGAGCGCGTCCGGGTCGCGCAGGTGCAGCGCCGCGACGGCGGCCGGGGTGTCGGCGGGGCGGCTCGCGTTCTCCGCGGCGGTGAGCCAGAAGCGCAGGACGGCACCCAGTTCGCGCGACTCGGCGGCCCGCAGCACGACTTCCCCCATGGTCGGCGATGCTAGCGGAATCCCCGTCAACTTTATGGCACAAACTTCTTTGACTTTGTGCGGTAAAGTTCTTTGCATGACCGAAGACCAGCCCCCGCTCGACCCGGCCGAGTCCCTGCGGATCATCCAGCGGGAGCGCGCCGCCACCGTCCGCCGGATCATGCCCGACCCGCGCCTGCTCCTGTGGCCGTGGGGCGTCGCGTGGCTCCTCGGCTTCACGGTGTTCTTCCTGCGCTACGGCCCGGACGACCGGGTCTACGTCGCCATGCCCCGGTGGCTGCCCAGCGTGGTGCTGCTCGCGCTGATGTTCGCCGCGGGCCTCATCAGCGGCATCGTCGGCGCCCGCGCCTCCCGCCAGGTCACCGGCCTGACCGCCCGCCAGGGCACGATGTACGGGCTGACCTGGGCCTTCGCCTTCTCCGGCATGATCACGGTGCTGAGCCGGCTCGGCGACCAGCTCCCCGACGGCCTCGCCAACCTGATCTGGGCCGGCAGCCTCACCGGCCTCACCGGGGCGCTGCACATGGCCGGCGGCGCCGTCTGGAACGACCGCTCGATGTTCTTCCTCGGCGCCTTCCTCAGCGTCGTCAACGCGGTGGGCGTCATTCTCGGGCCGGGCTGGCACGCGCTGGTCGTGGCCGTCCTCGGCGGCGGCGGGATGCTCGTCGCCGGGCTCGTGTCGTGGCTGCGGATGCCGCGATGAGCGACGCCCTCCCCGAGCTCGACCCGGTCATCCACGCCCAGGCCCGGCTGCGGGTGGTCTCCTCGCTGTCCACCCTGCGCGAGGGCGACAGCATCTCCTTCCCCCGCCTCCAGGACATCCTGCGGATGACCGCCGGGAACCTCTCCGTCCACCTGCGCAAGCTCGAGGACGCCGGGTACGTCGAGGTGGTCAAGACCCATCAGGGCCGCACCCCGGCCACGCTCGTGCACCTGACCCGCCGCGGCCGGCTCGCCTTCGACGACTACACCGCCGCCCTCCAGGCCCTGCTGACACCCCGCACCGATCCGCCATCCGGCGCCGCGAAACCGCCCCGCACCGAGGAGCCGACGTGATACTCGCCCGCGCCACGGACGTCAGCCGGCGGTACGGCGCCGTGCTCGCCCTCGACCACCTCGACCTCGACGTGCACGCCGGGGAGCTCGTCGGGCTCCTCGGGCCGAACGGGGCCGGCAAGAGCACGCTGGTCAACCTGCTGACGGGCGTACGGAGGCCGAGCACCGGGCGGGTGGAGCTGTGCGGCGGCGACCCGCGCGACCCGGCCACCCGGCGGGTGCTCGGCGTGACGCCGCAGGAGACCGGGCTGCCGTCCGCGCTGCGGGTCGGCGAGGTCGTCGACTTCGTCCGGGCGCACTTCCCCGACCCGCTGGGCAAGCGCGAGTTGCTCGCCCGGTTCGGCCTGGAGGAGCTGGAACGGCGCCAGACCGGCGGGCTCTCCGGCGGGCAGAAGCGGCGGGTGGCGGTGGCGCTCGCCTTCGCCGGGAGGCCGCGCATCGTGTTCCTCGACGAGCCGACGACGGGGCTGGACGTCGCCGCGCGCCACGCGCTGTGGGACGGCGTCCGCGCGTTCCACGCCGACGGCGGCACGGTGGTGCTGACCAGCCACTACCTGGAGGAGGTCGAGGCGCTGGCGAGCCGGGTCGTGGTCATCGACGGCGGCCGGGTGCTCGCCGACGACACCGTCGCCGCCGTACGCGGACTCGTCGCGATCCGCCGGGTGAGCGTGACCGCGGCCGTACCGATGCCCGATCTGCCGGGTGTGGTCGGCACCGAACGCGAGGGTGACCGGACCCACCTGCTGACGCCGGACGCGGACCGCCTGGTCCGCGACCTGATCGCCCGCGACGTGCCGTTCCGCGACCTGGAGGTCCGGCCCACGTCGCTCGAGGAAGCCTTCCTCACCCTCACCGCCTGAAGGAGCGCCGTGACAGCCCTCGCCCTCACCCACGCCCGGTTCCAGCTGATCGAGACGGTGCGCATCCCGATGGCGCTGATCGGGAGCGCGTTCTTCCCGGCCGCGTCGATGATCTTCTTCGTGGTGCCGTTCGTCGGCTCCGACCGCACGTACTCGACCTACGCGACCGCGTCGATGGTGACGTTTGTGGTGATGACGTCCAACCTCTTCCAGTACGGCATCGGCGTCGCCGAGGACCGAGCCCAGCCCTGGGACCCGTACGCGAGAACCCTCCCGGCCGGTGCCGCACCGCGCTTCGCCGGCCGCATCCTCGCCGGGCTCGTCCTGATGGTGGTGTCGCTGCTCCCGGTCGTGCTGATCGCGGCGGTGGCGACGGAGGCGACCGTCGGCGCCGGAGCCTTCCTGGCCGCCCTGGGTGTGGTGGTGGTCACCGCGGTGCCGTTCACGCTGATGGGGCTGGCGATCGGCTACTCGCTGCCGGCCAAGGCCGCGATCGTCGTCGCGCAGGTGCTGTTCTTCCCGCTGGCGTTCGGCGGCGGGCTGATGACCGCGCCGGGCGGCGCGCCCGGATTCGTCGAGGCCATCGCCCCCTACCTGCCCACGGGCGCCGCCGTACGCCTCATGTGGGCGGCCGTCGGCGACTTCGGTGTGCAGCCCGCCTCGGTGGCCGCCCTGGTGGCGTGGACCGTGGCCTTCGCCGGGGTGGCCGCATGGGCCTATCGCCGCGACGAGGGTCGGCGGTTCAGTTGAACTTCCGACTGAGAGATCTCGAAGCTCGCACCGGGGTGCAACGATCCACCCCATGACCGATCCGACGCCCGGCCTCCCCAACTGGGTGGATCTGGGAACAGCGGACCTGGCGGACGCGACCCGCTTCTACACGCGGCTCTTCGGCTGGGAGGCCGACGTGTCCGGCGAGGAGTACGGCGGGTACACCACGTTCCGCCTCGACGGCCGGGCCGCGGCGGGGGCCGGACCGCTGTTCGGCGAGGGCCAGCCGACGGCGTGGAGCACGTACGTCTCCACCGACGACGCCGACGCGGTGGCGGCCCGGGTCGAGGCGGCCGGCGGCAAGGTGCTGGTGGCGCCGTTCGACGTCATGTACCAGGGCCGGATGGCGGCCTTCCTGGACCAGGCCGGCGCCGCGTTCAGCGTGTGGCAGCCCGGCACCATGAAGGGCGCCGACATCTTCGACGTGCCCGGCTCCCTGGCCTGGAGCGAGCTCGTCACCCGCGACGTCGACGGCTCGGCCGCCTTCTACGGCGCGGTGTTCGGCTGGGTGGCACGGGAGATGTGGGTGCGCGGCATGCCGTACCTCGTCTGGGAGCTGGCCGGCGAGACGGTCGCGGGTATGCAGGTCATGGACGAGACCTGGCCGCAGGACCTGCCGCCGCACTGGATGATCTACTTCGCGGCCGACGACTGCGACGACACGGCGGCCCACGCGCAGTCCCTCGGCGGCCGGGTCGCCCGGGCGCCGTCGGACTCGCCCATCGGCCGTTACGCGGTGCTCGAGGACCCCCAGGGCGGCCTGTTCTCCGTCCTGCACAACCTCACCGTCTGACCGGGACCACCAGTGGGCCGTCCTCGCCGTCGATCACCCGCACCCGCACCCGGTAGTGCTCGGCCAGCAGCTCCTCGGTGAGCACGTCGCGCGCGGCGCCCTTCGCGACCACCCGCCCGCCGGCCAGCAGGACCAGGCGGTCGGCGTACCCGCCGGCGGTCGAGAGGTCGTGCATGGTGGCGAGGACCGTCAGCCCCCGCTCGGCGCGCAACCGGTCCACGAGGTCGAGCACCTCCTGCTGATGACCGATGTCGAGGGCGCTGGTCGGCTCGTCCAGCAGCAGGATCCGGGCGCCCTGGGCCAGCGCCCGGGCCAGGAAGACCCGCTGCCGTTCGCCGCCGGAGAGGGTGTCCAGCCGCCGCTGACCGAACGGGCCCAGGTCGAGCGCGTCGAGGACCTCGCCGGCCACCGCCAGGTCGGCGGCGGACTCGCGGCCGAGCGCCGGGATGTAGGGCGTGCGCCCGAGCAGCACATAGTCGTAGACGAGCATCCCCGGCGGCACGACCGGCGACTGCGCGACCGTCGCGAGCGTCCGGGCCCGCTCGCGGCGCGGCATCCGCTCCAGCGTGGTGTCGCCCAGGACGACCGTTCCCTCGTACGCGACGAGCCCGCCGACCGCCCGCAGTAGGGTCGACTTGCCGGCGCCGTTCGGCCCGATGATCGTGACCCATTCGCCGTCGGCCACGTCGAGGTCCACGCCGTCGACGATCAGCGCGCCGCCGAGGCGTACGCGCAGCCCCCGTACGCCGATCATGTCCTGGTCCTGCGCAGGACGACGGCGAAGAACGGCGCGCCGAAGAACGCGGTCACCACGCCGATCGGGATCTCGGCCGGGCTCGCCGCGGTCCGCGCCACCAGGTCGGTCAGCGCCAGGAAGGCCCCGCCGTAGAGCACCGACAGCGGCAGGATCGACCGGTAACTCGGCCCGGCCAGCAACCGCAGCGTGTGCGGCACGATGATGCCGACGAAGCCGATCAGGCCGGAGACGGACACGGCCGCGGCGGTGCCCAGGGACGCGGCGACCACCAGCAGGTAGCGGCTCCGCTGCGGATGCAACCCGAGGCTGGTCGCCTCCTCGTCACCCACGGTCAGCACGTCCAGCTCCCGCCGGTGGGCGAGGACGATCAGACCGGTCACGATCGCGTACGGCAACACGATCAGCACGTCGTGCCAGCCGGCGGTGGCGAGGCGGCCGAGCAGCCACGCGTACACCTCCCGCATGGACTCGGTGTGCCGCTGCATCAGGAACGTCTGGGCCGCGGACAGGAACGCGGAAACGGCCACTCCCGACAGGATCAAGGTCGCGGGGGTACGGGCCCGCCCACCGGCCCCGCCGAGCAAGCAGGTGAGCACGACGGCGCCGACCGCACCCACGAAAGCAGCGACGGGTACGCCGATGGGCAGGTTCGCGGTGACATCGCCGGTGCCGCCGCGGAACGCGATCACCGCGGTCACGCCCAGCCCGGCGCCGGCCGCGACGCCCAGCAGATGCGGATCGGCGAGCGGGTTCCGGAACACGCCCTGGTACGCCGCGCCCGCCACCGCCAGCAGCGCCCCGACCAGCAGCCCGAGCACGACCCGGGGCAGGCGCAGCTCGGTGACGATGGCGGCTTCGCGCTCGGTCAGGCCGCTGTGCACCCGTACGCCCGGAAGCAGGTTGAGCAACTCGGCGGCGACCCGGACGGGCGGCAGCGTGACCGGCCCGAACGCGACGCCGGCGACGAGCGCGACGGCCACGGCGAGGACGCCCCCGGCCAGCCAGGCGACCCCCAACCCGGCCGGCCTCGGGCGCTCGGCCTTTCCGGGCTCGCGTTCGACCTTTCCGGGTACGGCTGTCGCGCTATGCGCGGGCCTTGGCCACCGCATCCGCCACCGCCTGGACCAGGTCGACGACCCGCGGACCCCAGCGGGAGGCGATGTCGTCGTCGAGCGCCACGATCTGGTTGTTCTTGACCGCGGTCACCCCGGCCCACCCCTTGCGCGCCTTCACCGTCTCCGGCGACTGGGCGCAGCACTTGCTGTCCGCCAGGAACACCATGTCCGGGTCGGCGGCGATCAACTTCTCCGGCGACAGCTGCGGATACGCGGTCTTCGCCCCATCGGCGATGTTGGTCAGCCCGAACCGCGCGAAGATCGACCCGACGAAGGTCTGCGACGTGACGGTGTAGAACGTCGGATCAAGCTCGTAGTAGTACGTCAGCGGCGCCGACCGGGCCGGCACCCCGCCCACGATCTTGTCGATCTGGGTCCGCATCCGCTCGTTCAGCGCCGCCGCCTCCGCCGGGTGGCCGGTCAGGGTGCCGAGCTGACCGATCTGGGCGTACGTGTCGTCGAGCGTCCCCGCGGCCCGGGCCAGCAGCACGGGAACCTTCAACTTCGTGAGCTGGTCCACGATCTTGTTCAGATCGTCGGAGAGCACCACCAGATCCGGGTTCTTCGCGGCGATCGCCTCGGCGTTCGGCTTGAACCCGGACAGATCGGTCCGCGGCGCCTCAGCCGGGAAGGTCGACTGGTCATCCACGGCCACCACCTGCGACCCGGCACCGATCGCGAACAGCATCTCGGTGGCGGTAGGAGCCAGCGACACGATCCGCTCGGGCCGCCGCTCCAGCGTGACCCCACCCGCCGTGGCCGGGAAGGCGGCACCGCTAGCCCCCGGGGCCGGCCGGTCGTCCCCGCCCGAATCCCCACCGCAGCCGCCCCCGAGCAACAACGCGGTCACCGCGATCGCGGCCGTCAACACCCGTCTCATCCTGGTCCTCCTGTCGGGCTCCGCCGACCGGATTCCCGGCCCGCGAGGCGCCCCTCCGTCGAGAGCGCTCAATCGCGACCGGCGTGCAGGCGACCTGGCTTTGCCTGATTCGTCCCGCGCGAGGCGAGGACCAGAACTTCACAGTTGCGGGACAGCGCCGGAATCCCACCGGCTTCGCTGCTACGCGGTCCCCCTGACGCTATCCCACCCCCTGATCAGCGGTTCAGCAGACGTCACCCATCACGAGAAGGGCTTTCGGATTTTTCGTTTAGGCGTACTGTGGGACACATGCCGTCAGCGCTGCACGAACGCACCGTCATGCCACCCGACGATCTGTCTTCGCTGAGCCGCTTCGCCAACGGGCTCGCCGGCCCGAGCGTCCCGGGCCGAGCCCGGCTGATCGGCCCCGACGGCTCGGAGCTCGACCTGCCGGAGGAGCTGTACGGCCTGCTGCGGGACGTGGTGACAGCCCTCTCCCAGGGGGTGGCGATCTCCATCGCCCCGCGGCACACGATGCTGACCACCCAGGAAGCCGCCGACCTGCTGAACATCTCTCGCCCCACCCTGGTGCGACTCCTGACTCAGGGCGAAATCCCGCACACGATGCGTGGAAGGCATCGCAGGGTGCTGCTCCGGGACGTGCTCGACTACCAGAACCAGACCCGCGAGGAGCGTCGCCGCGCGCTGGACGACATGGTCGCGGAAGCCGAGGACCTGGATCTCTATACGGCCGCTCGGCCGCCCGAGGACCTGAGATAGGAGCGTCGACCGGTGGCTTTCCCGGCGTTCCTGGACACCTGCGTTCTCTTCCCCGCCGCACTCTGCGACACCATGTTGCGCGTCGCAGAGGTTCACGCCTTCCGGCCGCTGTGGTCCGGCGACGTCATGGCGGAGCTTCATCGTAACCTCGTGAAGCTGGACCTTCCGGCCGAGCGGGTCGACCGTCGCATCGCCCAGATGACGAAGTCCTTTCCCGATGCGATGGTTACCGGCTACGAGTCGCTGATCGACGGAATGACCAACGACCCCAAGGACCGGCATGTGCTCGCCGCGGCCGTCCGCGCACATGCCGAGGTCATCGTCACGTTCAATCTGAAGGACTTCCCGGCAACCGCTCTCGAGGCCTACGACATCGCCGCCGTGCATCCCGACGATTTTCTTCTCGACCAGCTGGATCTCTATCCGGGGGCGACCTTGCACGCGCTGCGGGCGCAGGCGGCGGCCCATCGCCGCGAACCGAGGACGGTGGCGGGCGTGCTGGCGATGCTGGAGCGCTCCGGATTGCGGCACTTCGCCGCGGAGGTGCGACGGCACCTGTAGCCGGCTACCCGCCACGGCCGAGACCGTGGCGGGCAACCGCGTCAGCAGTACTGGGACTGCTTGCCGATCACCTTGTACGGGCAGTCCGCCGCCTCGGCGAGGAGGAGGGCCGCCTCGCGGTTGCGGGTTGTTTCGCGGGTGATGACGCTCGCCGGCGGGTAGAAGCCGCCGCCCGCGGAGCTGGTCGGGTACATCTCGAAGGTGTACGCGAAGATCTTGTGGGTGCCCCAGAGGTAGTCGAGCAGGTCGCCGTCGGTGATGTAGAGGTCGCTGGACTGCTCCGGGGTGTAGCCGTTGGTGGCTGCCATCTGCCGGCCCAGCGTGGCGAACGTGTTGTTCTGGTCGGCGTTCATGTCGGGCGCGGTGCTCGCCGTGGTGTAGCCGAACGGCCACAGCACCAGCTCCGAGTACGTGTGGAAGTCCATGGCGGCCTTGATCTGCTGGACGCCGCCGACGACGCGGCTCAGCACGAAGTCGCGGACGACCTTGGTCTCGGGGGACGAGAACGCGGCGGTGCCACGGTACGTCTCCGACGACGGGCTGCCCGACGAGCCGCCGCAGCAGCCCCACTTGTAGCCGTAGTTGCGGTTGAGGTCGGTGCCGACGTACCTGGAGCCGCTGTTGGGTTGCCGGTTCTTGCGCCACGACCGGTAGTCGCCGCTCGCGATGTCATATTCGGCGCCGTCCGGGTTGACCGACGGGATGACCCAGATCTCGCGGCTGTCCACGACGCCACGGACCCGCGAGTCGCTCGCGTAGTTGTCGGTGAAGAGATGCAGCAGGTAGACGGCCATCTCCACGGTCAGATGCTCGCGCGCGTGGTGGTTGGCGTCGTAGAGGACCTCGGGTTCGCTCTCGTCCGTACCGACATTGTCCGAGATCTTGACGGCGACGATGTCGCGACCCTGGTACGTCTTCCCCAGCACCCGCTTGCTCGCGATGTTCGGATAGCGGGCGACGATGGTGTCGACCTCGGCGACCATCTCCGCGTAATTGTGGTACGCGGCGTCCCGCGACGGGAAGTCCAGCGTGGACACGTCGTCGCTCGCACCGGTGGCCTCGATCTTCTTGACCGTGAAGCCCAGCGACCGCAGCGCCTTGACCTCGCTGCCCGTGGCGGTCACCTCGACCACCGCGTGCTCCACGGAGTCGATGGCCACGCCGGTGCTCGCGATCGTGTTGCGCTGCGCGAGCGTACGCACGTCATAGATCTCGTACTGGGCCGAACTGTCGGCACGCAACTCCGCGGTGGCAGGCTGCGCGGTGGCAGGCTGCGCGGTGGCGGCGGTGGCAGCGATCAGGGCCAGACCGGCGGTGGCGGCCGCGGCCAGACCGGTGACACGTCGTCTCATGAACGACCTCCGGGGGTGTCAGAGGGGTCCGAACCCCGTCACTGCATCACCCGGCATCGATACTTGGCAATGGAACCACCCGCTGCCGGCCATGCCAATGTGCCCCCTACGTCGGCATGATGACCGCAGAACCGCAGTTCAGACGGCCTTGGTGTCACCAGCCGCTCCGTCACCGACCACCCCATCACCTGCCGCAGCCCGGCCATCAGCCGCGGCCCGGTCACCTGCCGCAGCCCGGTCATCAGCTGCGGCCCGGTCATCAGCCGAGGCCCGGTCATCAGCTGCGGCCGCCCGGTCGCCGGCCGCGGCTGCTTCCTCGTCGCCGGCCAGGGCCGCCCGCAGTCGCGCCTTCTCCGCCGCCCGCCGCTCCGCCACCGAGCCGAGCTGCTCCGCCATCTGGTTACGCCACTTGGCCAGCAGGAAGTAGGAGAACCCGGCCGACGCCAGCAGCGCGATCATCGCCGTGACCAGCGGGTTCAGCGGCAACGGCAGGAGCAGCACGAACACGACGACGAACAGCCCGAGGCGGCCGAGCGTGTACTTGACGGCGGGACTCATCACGATCTCCTGTCAGCCGGCACGGTGGCTCAGCCACCGGAGGCCGTAGAACCAGACCACGCAGTAGACCACGGTGAGGCCGAACGCCCCCGCAGCCCCACTGACCAGCGGCGGAAAGAGCGGCGCGGCCAGCCCGGCGAGCGTCATCCCGACCGCAACCCCAAACCCCGAACCCAACCCCGCAACCACGATCCGGTACGCCCCGAAGCCGGCCGCCCGGAACTCCTCGGTGAACAACCACACCGGCAGCACAATGGCGATCCACCCGCTGGCCTGCCCGAACTCGGAGGCCCGCACCAGCGACATGACGCCCTCGAAGATCAGCAGAACGACAAGCCCGGCGACAAGCCCCGCAAGCGCGACCCCGACGAGGTCCTGGACGGTCGCCAACCGCCCATCCGCATCCCTGCGCGGACGGCGCGCACTCTGAGTCTCGGCCATGACCCCCCGAGGGTACGCCGCCCCGGACCACCCCCCGAACTCCACACCCAGCCGCCCACGAACGACACCCCACCGGACCAGCTGAGCCAGCCAGCCATCACCGAAACCGCCGCCCCGCCCCGACCCGCGGTCGTCGTCGTTCGCCCGAGAGCGGCGACAGTCCACCGCGACGGTCGAGCTCGCACGGCAGGCACTCCCGTCGTGCGGGCAGCCGGGCCGGTGGGCAGCCGGGCCGGTGGGCAGCCGGACCCGCGAACGCCCGGACCGGTGAGCAGCCGGGCCTGTGAGCGCCCGGGGCCTGTGCGAGCAGCAGGACCCGTGACCGCCCAAACCTGTGAGCGCCCGGAGCCGTGAGCAGCAGGGCCCGTGAGCGCCCGGACCCGTGAGCAGCAGGGCCCGTGAGCGCCCGGACCTGTGAGCGCCCGGACCCGTGAGCAGCAGGGCCCGTGAGCGCCCGGACCTGTGAGCGCCCGGACCCGTGAGCAGCAGGGCCCGTGAGCGCCCGGATCTGTGAGCAGCCAGGCCCGCGAACGCCCGAACCCGTGAGCGCCCGGGGCGGTGGGTCAGGCCCAGACCTGCTGGGGTTCGCTTCGGCGGTCGGCGAGGGGGGTGGGCTTGTCGTATTCGCGGACGACTTCGTAGCGGGTGTTGCGTTCGACCGGTTGAAAGCCCGCGTCCCAGATCAGGTCGAGGAGGTCGCCTCGGTGCATGGTGTTCGGGGTGCCGTAGGAGTCGGCGTCGTGGGTGATCTTGTATTCGACGACCGAGCCGTCGAGGTCGTCGACACCGAAGTTGAGGGAGAGCTGGGCGACCGAGAGGCCGTGCATGACCCAGAAGCACTTGACGTGGGGCACGTTGTCGAACATCAGGCGGGAGACCGCGAACGTCTTCAGGGACTCGGCGGGGGCCGCCATCGTGGTGCGCGACTGGATGCGGTTGCGGATCTTGCCGTCCGCCGAGTCGACGAAGTCGTGCTGGTAACGCAGGGGGATGAAGACCGCGAAACCGCCCGTCTCGTCCTGGAGCTCGCGGAGGCGCATCACGTGGTCGACCCGGTGCCGCGGCTCCTCGATGTGGCCGTACAGCATGGTCGCCGGGGTTTTCATGCCCTTTTCGTGCGCGAGGCGGTGGATGCGCGACCAGTCTTCCCAGTGGCAGTTGTGGTCGACGATGTGCTGGCGGACCTCCCAGTCGAAGATTTCCGCGCCGCCGCCGGTCAGCGACTCGAGGCCGGCGTCCATCAGCTCGTCGAGGATCTCGCTCGCGGGCAGGCCGCTGATCTTCTCGAACCACTGCACCTCGGTGGCCGTGAAGCACTTGAGGTTGACGTTGGGCAGCGCGGCCTTGAGTTCGCGCAGCACCTTGGGGTAGTAGCGCCAGGGCAGCGTCGGGTGCAGGCCGTTGACGATGTGCAGCTCGGTGAGCTGCTCGTCCTCCATCTCCTTGGCCTTGCGCACGGCCTCGTCGATGCGCATCGTGTACGCATCCTTCTCGCCCGGTTTGCGCTGGAAGGAGCAATACGCACAGCTTGCGGAGCACACGTTCGTGAGGTTGAGGTGCCGGTTGACGTTGAACATCACCCGGTCGCCGTTCATCTCGGTGCGCTTGTGGTGCGCCAGACGCCCGAGCCAGGCCAGGTCGTCGCTCTCGTAGAGCGCGATGCCGTCCTCCCGCGACAGCCGCTCACCGGCGTAGACCTTCGCCTCGAGCTCGCGCTTCAGTCCGACATCCATCTGGGCCCCTCTCGCCTTCGCGGTGGACCGAGCCTACGTCCTGACTCCGACAGAAGTCGGGCCCTGTGGGCTTCGGGGCGGCGCAAGTCACTTCGCCGCCGTACGATTCTCAGGGTCCTCTCATCTCGGATCGATCGACACCGGTGCAGGTGTTGCGGTATGACCTTATTGGGGACGGCAACCGCCGGCTGGCTACGCTCGCGGACGGGGAACGCATGGCGAAGACGAGGCAGGATCGACCGGGAGTCGCGACACGGTTGCGCCCCTGGTGGCGTCCGCTCGCCTATTCCGCCGCGACCGCCGCCGCCATCGCCGCGCTGTTCAACCCGCTGCCGGCGAGCGCCGCGCCGGGTGCCCCCGGTTCGGTTCCCGACACCGGTTCGCGCCCGATCGCCGTCGGCGCCATCACGCTGCCCGGTCAGAAGCCCGGCACGCCTGGCGCTCCGGGCACGCCCGGCGCTCCCGGCACTCCGTTCACACCCACCAATCCCGCCACCACCACCCCCGTCGGCGCGGCCACCAGCCCGGTGATGAAGAAGGTGGAGGCCGGCCGGGCCGCGATCACGGCCATGGGCGAGGACCTCGCGAAGCTCGACGAGGAGCTCAAGCTCACCCGCACCCAGCTGACCACGGCGGACCAGAAGGTGGTCGACACCCAGACCGCCGTGACGGCGGCCCAGGAAGAGGTCCGGACCGCGGCGGGCGAAGCCGTACGCAACGCCGCCGCGCTCCCGCCGGGCGCGTTCGGCTCGGGGCTGCAGGACCTGGACGCCCTCGCCCGCATCCAGCAGGGCGGATCCGGCACCGAGCAGGCCTCCGGCCGCCAGCTGACGATCGTGCAGGCGGCGTACACGGCGGCGATCGCCGAGCAGCAGAGCCTGCGCACCAAGCTCGACCAGCTCACCGCCACCCACACCACGAAGAAGGCCACACTCGACAAGAAAATCGCGGCCCAGCAGAAGTACGAGCAGGAGCACGCCCCCGAGATCAGCGCGTCGGACGCCGCCCAGGCGGCCCAGGACGCTCAGGCCGGCGCGGGCTTCCTGGCGGGCGAGAACGCGGGACGCGGCGCCGACCCGCGGGCCATCGCGGCCCTGACGATCGCCCTGGCGCAGCGCGGCGACCCGTACGTGTGGTCCGAGGAGGGCCCGAACCAGTTCGACTGTTCGGGGCTGATGTATTACGCCTACCGCTCGAACGCGGCGGGCAACTTCCCGCTGACCCGGGTCTCGAAGGACCAGTACTACCAGACCCGCGGCAAGACGGTGGACCGCTACTCGCTGCTCGCCGGCGACCTGCTGTTCTTCAGCTCCTCGTCGAGCTGGACGGGCATCCACCACGTGGCCATGTACGCCGGCGACGGCATGATGGTCGAGGCGCCGCGGACCGGCCTGAACGTACGGCTCACCCCCGTACGCTGGACCAGGTTGTTCGCCGCGACCCGCATCTACGGCTCGGTCGAGGGCACCGTCGAGGGCCCGGATCTGGGCTCGCCGGACCCGGAGACGCCGAGCAACCACAAGCCGACGACGAAGCCCCCGACGACGCCGAGCAGCAAGCCGCCGACCACGCCGTCGAAGCCGAGTTCGCCGTCGACCCCGCCGACGAAGCCCAGCTCCCCGTCGACGCCGCCGACGAAGCCCAGCTCGCCGAGCACCGGGCCGTCGACCCCGAGCACGCAGCCGTCCACGCCGGGCGGTTCGCCGACGACGTCCAAGCCGGTCCCGTCCGCGTCGTCCAGCGCGCCCGGCGGGGGCGAGGACGAGCAGCCGACGCATTCGCCGTCGTCGGAGGCCTCGGCGGCCACACCGAAGCCCACCGCCACGTCGCCCTCGGCGACGAAGTCCACCGCCTCGCCCTCGGCCACCAAGGCCAGCGCCTCGGCAACGAAGGCCAGCTCCTCGGCGACGAAGGCGACCTCCTCCGCATCGGCCTCGAAGTCCGGAGCCGCGACCTCCGGCGACTAGAAACAATCCGGTAACGGTCGAGCGCTAGGCCGTTCTCTACACCGAGGACCGGTTGACGCCGGGTGTGCTCATGAGCGCAGATGTGGCACGGTAGTGACGAACGCCCGGCATATCGGCTTGCCCGGCGTCCGGCAGTGACGTCGCACACGGGTGGCGGCGATCGGGAGGACCCATGGACGAGCAGCAGGCGAAACCGGACAGCGACGGCAAGAAGCCGCCTGCTGCGCGGACGCCGGCGAGCGGTTCCGGTCAGAGCGATCAGGGGTACGAGCTCCCGCCACCGCCCGCCGCCGGTGCCCTGTGGGCCTCGTCCGGCCAGCCCGGCGCCGCCCGCCCCGTCTCCGGTTCGGCGTCCGTGCCCAGCTCCGCGCCGGTTTCCGGGTCCGCGGCCGTGCCCAGCTCCGCGCCGCCCGTTTCCGGAGCCGGGTTCGTGCCCGGCTCCGCGCCGGTTTCCGGGTCCGCGGCCGTGCCCAGCTCCGGGCCCGCGGCTGCCCCCGTTTCCGGGTCCGCGGCCGTGCCGAGCTCGGCTCCTGTCTCGGGGTCCGCGGCCGTGCCCGGATCGGCGCCGGTCAGTGGGCCGGCGGGGCGCGCGCCGGTCGACGGCGGGCGGTCCGCCTTCTTCCCGGACGCCTACGACGGTGCCGCCGGATCGTTGCGGCCCGTGTCGGTGCCGCCGAGCCCGAACGCCGCCCGGGCCAGCGTGTCCGGTTCGTCCCAGGTGTCCCCGGCCGGTGACCGGCCTCAGACGTGGTCGCCCAAGGTCTACGGCAGTCGCTCCGACGACAAGCCGGACGCCGGGGGCGAGTCCGCGTCGGAGCCCGCGGAGCCCTCGACGCCGGAGCCCGATCTTCCGGAGCCTTCGACGCCGGAGCCGCGGCCCGGGAGGCCCGAGCCGGCCAAGCCCACGCGGCCCGAGCCCGCGCCGTTCCCGAGCCCGGTGCCGCCGAGCCCCTCGCCCACGCCCGGACCGACCCCCGGCCCGGTGCCGCCCGGACCCGGCCCCAGCCCGACACCCCCCGGGCCCGGGCCCAGCCCCACGCCACCCGGACCCGGACCTAACCCGGTGCCGCCCGGGCCCGGGCCCAGCCCGGTGCCGCCGAGCCCGGGACCGAGCCCAGTCCCGCCGGGACCGGGACCGTCGCCCGTGCCTCCGGGTCCCGGGCCGAGCCCCGTGCCTCCAGGACCGGTTCCAGGCCCCGGGCCGGGTCCCGTTCCCGGGCCGTTTCCGGCGCCCCCGACCATCGCTTCGGCGAGCGGCGGGAACGGTTTGCCGGCTTACACGACGCCGCCTGCCACCGGGCCGGCCGGCGCTCCGCGCTCCGCACCGCCGGTGACGAGCGACTCCACCATGCCCTTCACCTCTGCCGCCGCCCGGTCGGCCTCCTCGTGGGGCATCGGCGGAACGAGCGGCGTCACCGGAAGCGACTCCACAATGCCCTTCACGTCAGCCGCCGGGAGCCACCCCGCACAGCCGGCTCCGAGCGACTCGACCATGCCGTTCGCCGCGAGCCACCCGGGCGGCAACCAGCCGGGGGCGAGCCACTCGCCGAACGGCTACCCGTCGTCCGGCGGGCAGCAGGCCGGGCCGGACGCCACCATGCCGTTCGCCGCGAGCCAGGCCGCGAACCACGCCGCGAACCAGGCGGGCCACGCCAACCACGACAACACGATGCCGTTCGCGGCGAGCCAGGCCGCGAACCACGACCACACCATGCCGTTCGCCGCCGGCCAGGCGGGCAGCGACGCCACGATGCCGTTCATGGCCGGAAATCACGCCGCCGCGCCGCCGCAGAGTGACCCGACGATGCCGTTCGGGGTAGGCGCATCGGGCGGTGCTCGGCAGCCGTTCGGCGGAACGGTCTCCCACCCGGGTAGCCCGTCCGCGCGAACCTCGACGTACGGGTCGGGTTCCGGACAGTCGGCCTCGGTGCCGCAGCAGCGGGGCGAGGGAACGGTCTACGGCGGCCTCGCCGATTACGCGCCGGCCGACATGACGATGCCTGTGATGATGAACTCGGTGGAGAACTCCGGCTCGCTGACCGGCCACATCCTGGCCCAGGGCTGGCGTGACGGCCCCGAGATGCAGCGGCGCAGCAACGTCAAGGTGATCGTCGCCATGCTCGTGGTGCTGGGTCTCCTGGTGGGCGTCAGCCTGCTCTTCGTCTTCACCGTGGGCGACGCGTTCAGCGACATGATCGGTGGAGTCTTCCAGGGTTAGGTTGTCGCTTCCACGATCCGCGCCTAAGCTGGCGAGGTTGCGCTGAGGGTGAGCCTGCCCACTACCGGCGCGGAATGCGGGCGGCGTCACGGACGTTGTCTCGTACACTGATGGCAGTAATTGACCTGGCGTGCCTTCATGGTGCACGCCACGGGCGTTCTTGCGGGCAATTCAGCGGCAAGCTTTTCGGCAGCCGCGGCGGGCCATTCGCGAGCATGCGCCCCCGTAGAGAGGTTCTCTTGACCACTTTCGCTGATCCCAGCACGTTCCCGTCCGTCTTCGAAAGCCCCTCCCCCGAGCAGGCTGAGCAGACCGTGGCCGCCGAGCAGACTCCGGTGACCGCGCAGATCGACCAGACCGCGGCTGCCGACCACGCCGCGTCGTCCGACCAGACCGCGGCTGCCGACCAGGCCGCGGCCGTTCAGACCCCGGCCGTCCAGGCCGCGGCCGTTCAGGCTCCGGCAGCGGCGCAGACCGCAGCGGCCGAGCAGACTCCGGCTGCCGAGCAGATCACGGTGAGTGACCCCACGACCGCCGACGTCGAGATCGTCGAGGCGCGCAAGAGCTTCGCCGACCTCGGTATCCCCGCCGAGCTGGTCCGCGTGCTCAACCGCGAGGGCATCACCACCCCGTTCGAGATCCAGGCCGCGACCATGCCCGACGCCCTGAGCGGCCGGGACGTGCTCGGCCGCGGCCAGACCGGCTCCGGCAAGACGCTGGCGTTCGGGCTGCCGTTGCTCGCCCGCATCGCCAAGGGCGGCCGGGCGCTGCCGCACCACCCGAAGGCCCTCATCCTGGTGCCGACGCGCGAGCTGGCGATGCAGGTCGCCGACTCGCTGATGCCGCTCGGCCGGTCGGTCGGCGTCTTCCTCAAGACCGCCGTCGGCGGCGTGCCGTACGACCGTCAGATGGACGCGCTGCGGCGTGGCGTCGAGGTCATCGTGGCGACGCCGGGCCGGCTCGGCGACCTGATCGAGCGTGGCGCCTGCAAGCTCGACAACGTCGAGGTCACCGTCCTGGACGAGGCCGACCAGATGGCCGACATGGGCTTCCTGCCCGAGGTCACCGAGCTGCTCGCCAAGACCCCGGCGGACGCCCAGCGCCTGCTGTTCTCGGCGACGCTCGACGGTGACGTCGACGCGCTGGTCAAGCGGTTCATGACCGACCCGGTGACGCACTCGACGGCTCCCGCTGAGGCGAGCGTGTCCACCATGGACCACCACCTGCTGCTGATCCCGCCGCACGACAAGTTCCCGATCACCGCGTCGATCGCCAACCGGACGGGCAAGACGATCGTCTTCGCCCGTACGCAGATGGGGGTGGACCGGCTGGTCGAGCAGCTCGCGGCGGTCGGGGTCCGGGCCGGTGCACTGCACGGCGGCAAGACCCAGCGGGTACGCACCCGCACGCTGGCCGAGTTCAAGGAAGGCCGCACGAACGTGCTGGTGGCCACCGACGTCGCCGCCCGCGGCATCCACGTCGACGGCATCTCGCTCGTCGTGCACGTCGACCCGCCGAAGGACCCGAAGGACTACCTGCACCGCGCCGGCCGTACGGCCCGTGCGGGCGAGTCCGGCGCGGTCGTGACGCTGGTTCTGCCGAAGCAGCGTCGCAGCACCCAGTCGATGGTGCTGAAGGCGGGTGTGGCGCCCACCGAGACCCGGGTGCGCCTCGGCGACGAGCAGCTGGCCGAGATCACCGGGGCGCGCGAGCCCAGCGGTGTGCCGGTGAAGGAGGAGCCGGAGCAGCGCCGCGAGCGCGGTGACCGGCCCCGCCGCTTCGGCGACCGTCCGCAGCGTGGCGGCTACGACCGTCCGCGGGGCGACCGCGGCGGCTACGGCGACCGGCCGCGCGGCGACCGGCCGTACGGTGACCGGGACCGCTCGTTCGGTGACCGCCCGCGGGGCGACCGGCCCACCGGAGGCTACGGCGACCGGCCGACCGGCGACCGCGGCGGATATGGCGATCGGCCGACCGGGGATCGCGGCGGCTACGGCGACCGGTCCCGGGGGTTCGGCGACCGGCCGCGGGGCGAGCAGCGCACGTACGGTGACCGTCCGGCGGGTGACCGTCAGCCCACCGACCGGCCGCGCAGCGACCGCGGCTTCGGCGACCGCTCGGCCCGCAACTTCGGCGACCGTCCCGGCGGCTTCCGCCGGGAGAGCGGCCGCAACGATCGGCACGAGCCGGGCAGCGGCCGCTACCAGACGGGCCGCCCGGCCCGCACGCACTGACCGGACACACGTCCGACAGAGCGCGCACTGACCGCAGATATCTGAACAGAACGCGCACTGACCGGGCACACGTCTGGCAGAGCGCGCGCTGACGGAGCGGGCAGGACACGTACTGATCGAGAGGGCTCCCGGCCGAGGCCGGGAGCCCTCTCGCCGTACGGTAGGAAGCATGCGTTCGTTGTTCTGGGAGCGCCGGGACACCACCGGCACCGAGCACGCGCTGGTCGACGCGCGTGACGGGTTGCGGGCGAGCGGCACGGCGCTGGCCGTCGACCCGATCCCCTACACCGCCCGGTACGAGCTGCGGACCGATTCCTCGTGGGTCACCACCTCGCTGGAGGTGACCACCGAGGGCGGCGGCTGGAGCCGTACCCTGCGGTTGACGGGCGAGGGTGGGCGCTGGCGGGCGGCCACCGCCGAGCAGGGGGACCTGGACGCGGCCCTCGCCGCGAGCGGGCACGCCGGCGCCGGGCTGCCCGGCACGGACGACCCGGACCTGCTGGTCGGGGCGTACGACGTCGATCTGACCGGGTCGCCGCTCACGAACACCCTGCCGATCCGCCGCCTGGGCCTCACCGGCGCGGAGCCGGGGGTGGCGCACCGGGTCAGCGTCGCATGGGTGCGGCTGCCCAGCCTCGAGGTGATCCAGGCGGACCAGATCTACACCGCGCTGGGCGACGGCCGGGTGCGCTTCGCCAGCGAGACGTTCAGCGCCGACCTGGTCGTGGACGACGACGGTTTCGTCCTCGACTATCCGGGGCTCGCGCGAGCCTTCAGTCGGTAGGGTCCGGGCGTTCGCGTGAGGGGCGGGTCAGGCGCGGTCGCGGATCCAGGCGACGCAGGACCGGTCCACCGTCTTGAACGGCTTGCCGAACGCCTGCTGTGACGCCGGATCGAGGTCTCGGTCCTCGCGCAGGTACATCCGGACGAAGGTGAAGAGGGCGCGTTGGCCGTACTTCTTGGCGAGGCAGTCCGCGGCGAAGTGGCCGAGGCCGTAGAACGCGTCGCCGTCCTCGCTGCGGGCGTCCGCGCTCAGCGCCTTGACCGCGATGGAGGTGGGGGGCCGGCTGCCGTGCACGGCGTCGCTGACCGACTGGCGGCGCCAGCTCGCGGAGGCCGGCTGCGGGTACCAGCCGATGTACTCGGCGATGCCCTCCTTGAGCCACATGTCGCTCTGCCCGTACGTGCGGCGGTGCAGGTTGCCGACCGTGACGACGTGGCCGAGCTCGTGCTGGACCGTGGTGCTGAGCAGCTGCGGGTCGCTCTTGAGCTCCGGCATGTTCAGCACCACGTCCGTGCCGGCCTGACGGAGCGGGAGGGCGTACCCGACGACCCACTTGTCGGTGATGCCGCCGTACCAGGTCTTCCACTGCTTGGCGCCGGCCAGGTAGATGCGGTAGCGCTTCTGCGGGTTGCCGACGAGGCCGGCGAAGCGGTCGTTGACCGTGGCGGCCCGGTCGGCGATCGGCAGGACCCGCTCGAAGTACTTCTGCTCGCTGCGCGTGCCGACCAGGGTGACCCGGCTGCCCCGGGCGGTCACCAGGGCGCTGCTCTCCCACGGCACCTTCTGCTCGTCCTTGTCGCCCTTGCGCGAGGTCAGCGCGGTGATGACCCAGTTGCCGTCGATCGACTCGAGGGTGAGCGTCTGGCCGACCGAGGGCGGGCCGTCCGAGTCGACACCCTTCTCCCTCGTGCAGACGTCGTCGGCGAAGCAGTACGCGACGTCGGCGGAGATGCCGAGCTTCGGGCCGTCGCCCATCCGGTCGCGCAGCGACGTCTGGTAGGCGAAGTGGCTGACCCCGAGGGCGCGCAGGTTCTGGAACATCATGCGGTATCGGGAGCGCAGCTTCGGCCGGCCCGGATCGACGGCGGCCAGCCAGGCCTTCTCGTCGCCGCGGACCACCGCCGCCGCCTGGAGCTCGAGCATCGCGTTCACCGACTCGAACGGCGTGAGCTTCCGCCCGGCGGCCGGCGGGGCCGCGGCCTCGGCCGGTGACGTCCGGTTCTCGGCGTAGACGACCGCGGCGCCGAGGGCGACTGTGGCGACGACCGCCAGGGCGCCGCCGACCATCAGCCCCTTCGCGAGGGTGTTGCGGGCAGGCTCGATCGGCGGCCCGCCCACGGCCCAGGGATCGGGATACGGACCGGCCTGGGCGGCGGGATGGAAGCCCGGGTGGAAGCCGGGAGGGGGCAGGGCCTCGGACGGGTGCGGTGGCCGTGGCGAGGGCACGACGGCGCGGCGCGGCGGGGTGGTGACGTCGTCGCCGTCGGGCACGGGCACTCCTAGAAGGTGAATCCCTTTGCGGGCTTCATCCTTTCAGGTCCGGCTCGTCCGCGCTGCCCCGGATCGGCGGCGGATCCCACCTGCCGGTGGACAGAAAGGCATCGATGGTGGCCAGCGGCGCATCCAGGGACAAACCCTGCGCCGCCACCCAGTCGTCGGAGTAGTAGGTGTGCGCGTACCGTTCGCCGCCGTCGCAGATCAGGGTCACCACCGATCCCGTACGCCCGGCCGCCATCAGCTCCGCGATCAGGGCGAACGCGCCCCACAGGTTCGTGCCGGTGGAGCCGCCGACCCGGCGTCCGAGCACGGCCGAGCCCGCGCGCATGGCGGCCAGCGACGCGGCGTCGGGCACGGGGACCATCCGGTCGACCACCGAGGGCTGGAACGACGGCTCGACCCGGGGCCGGCCGATGCCCTCGATGCGGGAGCCGCGGCTCGTGCTCACCGTCCAGTCCTGATTCAGGTACGCCGGCCAGAACGCCGAACCCTCCGGATCCACCACGCACAGCCGGGTGGGAAAGCGCCGGTAGCGGATGTACCGGCCGATCGTGGCGCTGGTGCCGCCGGTGCCCGCACCCACCACGACCCAGGCCGGCACGGGGTGCCGCTCCAGCCCCAGCTGCGCGTAGATCGACTCGGCGATGTTGTTGTTGCCGCGCCAGTCGGTGGCCCGTTCGGCGTGGGTGAACTGGTCCATGAAGTGCCCGCCGAGCTCGGCGGCGAGCGTACGGGCGGCCGCCACCGTCGCGGTCGGGTCGTCGACGAGGTGGCACTTGCCGCCCTGGAACTCGATCAGCGAGATCTTCTCCGGCGACGTGCCGGCCGGCATGACGGCGATGAACTCGAGCCCCAGCATCCGGGCGAAGTACGCCTCGCTCACCGCCGTGGAGCCGGAGGAGGCCTCGACCACCGGGGTGCCGGGACCGATCCAGCCGTTGCACAGGGCGTACAGGAAAAGGGATCTGGCGAGCCGGTGCTTGAGCGAACCGGTGGGGTGCGAGGACTCGTCCTTGAGGTAGAGGTCGATCCCCCACGAGGTGGGCAGCGGGAACGGCAGGAGGTGGGTGTCCGCCGAGCGGTTGGCGTCGGCCTCCACCAGCGCGATGGCGTCGCTCACCCAATCCCGCCTCGCCGGGTCACAGCGGTCGAGATGCAGCATGGTTCAACCTACCGCCGGGTCGCGCCCCGGCTGAGGCCGGTTCTCCCACTTGGTCGACAGCGCGATGGCGGTCCGGGTGGATGCGACCCCTGGTGTCCGGTTGATCCGCACGATGAGCTGCTCCAGCTCGGCGATGGTCCCGACCCGGACGGTCAGCTGGTACGACTCCACGCCCGCCATGAAGTAGCAGGACTCGATCTCGGGCATGATCCGCAGGGCGGCGAGCACGTCGTCGGTGTCGGCGCCGGAGTCCTCGATGATGCCGATCAGCGCCGTGACGCCCAGTCCGATGGCCTCCGGCTCGACCTCGGCCCGGTACGCCCGCAGCGTCCCGGCGGCCTCGAGCTTGCCGACCCGCTCGTGCACGGCGGGCGCGGACAGGCCCACCTGCCGGGCGAGCTCCGCGTACGAGGAGCGGGCGTTGTCCCGCAGAAGGCCGATCAGGCGCAGGTCGATGGCATCCATGGCTTCAGAGGTTAGTGTGAGCTGTCCGGGCACTCACGCCCGGTAGCGGTCAGCGACCACCCCAGCCAGCCAGGATAATGGTCAACGTCGCAACTAGGGCTTTTTCCGCATTTCAGCGACTTGCTGTTTTTCCCGATGCTCTAATGGCTGTACGTCCCGATCGAGCACGCCGACACGCACCGTGACCACCGGCGCTCCATAACGACGCGAGGAGAGGGCCGTGGACACAGGAGATCGACTGCTGACGCCCGGGGAGGTGGCCGCGCTGTTCCGGGTCGACCCCAAGACGGTGACGCGCTGGGCAGCCGCGGGACGCATCGGCAGTATCCGAACTCCGGGTGGTCACCGCCGCTTCCGCGAGTCGGAGGTGCGGGCGCTGCTCGAGGGCGACGGCGTGGTCGAGGAGATGCGCGAGGACGACGCCGCGAACCGGCCCCGCAACGCCGGGCCGGCGAACCCCGGGCCGAGCTACGGTCCGCCCAACGGGCTGCGCTGACCGCCGCCGAGCTCTCCGCGCCAGCGCGTGAACAGCTCGTGCGGCACGGCGAGGGCGTCGAGCACCTTGCCGGCCACGAAGTCGATCAGCTGCTGGGCGGTGGCGCCGGCACCGGAGCCGTAGAAGCCCGGTGAGGCCGGCAGCACCACCGCCCCGGCGTCGTGCAGGGCGATCAGGTGTTCCAGGTGGCTGCGGGTCACCGGGGTCTCGCGCGGCACGATCACCGTACGGCGGCGCTCCTTGAGCGTGACCTCGGCGGCCCGCTGGAGCAGGTCCTTGGACAGCCCGATCGCGATGCCGGCGCAGGCCGCGGTGCTCGCCGGCACCACCACCATGCCCTTAGCCGGGTAGGAACCGCTGCTCGGCCCGGCGGCCAGGTCGCCGGCCGGCCAGTACGCCAGGTCGGCGTCCCCGAGGTCACGCCCCAACCACGCGGCGACGTCGTCCTTCCAGTGCGCGTCCCGGACGCTCGCCCCCGTCTCGTCGAGCAGGGTGAGCCGGGCGGCCCGGGAGATCACCAGGTCCACCGCCTCGCCGGCGTCGAGGAGCGCCCCGATGACGGCTCGCGGGTACGGCGTGCCGGAGGCCCCGGAGACGCCGATGATCCACGGACTGCGCATCACCCAAGGATGCCACTACGGTGGGTATCGATCTCGGTTGTCGACGATCACGCGGTAACCGCCGCGGCCTTGACGGAGATTCCCAATCATGCCAACCGACGACGAGGACGCCCGGGAACGTTTCGAGGCATTGTTCACCGACCATTACCCGGAGCTCATCCGCTTTGCCGGCCGCCGGGTGGGGCGGGACAGCGCCGCCGACATCGTCGCCGGCACCTTCCTGATCGCCTGGCGCCGGTTCGCCGAGATGCCGGCCGACCACGCGCGGGCCTGGCTCTACGCCACCGCCCGCCACGTCATCGCCAACGAGCTGCGTTCGCGCAATCGGCGGGAGCGGCTGTCGGCCCGGCTCGAGACGACGGAGGCCGGGTGGGCGGAGGACGCGTCGGGACCGGTCGGCGAGCAGCTCCGGGTGCAACGGGTGCTCGCCGGACTGTCGGCGATGGACCAGGAGGTGCTGCGGCTCAGCGAGTGGGAGGACCTCGACGTGGCCGAGATGGCCATCGTCCTGGGGTGCACGCGTACGGCGGCGAAGGTGCGGCTGCACCGGGCCCGCCGCCGCTTCGCCGCCCGGTTGCTGGCCGCGGAACAGCCCGTTCCGAATCAGCGGGTGACCCCACCCGTCGTCACGAGATCAAGGAGCCAGGCATGAACGACACCGTCACGACCGCCCTGCGCAGGCTGCGCGACGCCGACCCCGCGACCGGGCACCCGGACCCGCACGAACCTTCCGCCCGCGCGATGCTCGACCGGGTGCTGCACGCGCCGGACGCGCCCGTTCCCGCCCGGCCGCGGCAGACGCGCCGGCGCCTCGTGCTGGCCGCCGCGGCCGTGGCCGCCGCCGTCAGCGCCAGCGGTCTGGTGATCGTCCAGCCGTGGTCCCAGGGGAGCAGGGCGGTGGCCTACACGGTCGAGCGGCAGGGGGACGGCTCGGTCCGGGTGTCGGTGAAGGTGGACCAGATCGACGACCTGGAACGGCTCAACGCCGACCTGGCCCGGGCGAACGCGCGCACGGTCTTCTTCGAGGGGCAGGCCGACTGCCGGGAGAAGCTGCGGAGGCATCCGGACTTCGTGACGCAGCGGGAGCCGGTGCCGGTCGGGAACGGCGAGTCGGTCCTGAACGGCATCATCGTCTTCCCGGACCCCATGAACCGGGAACTGCCGTTCTGGGTCATCTCCCCCGATCGGATCCCGCCGGGCGCGACGCTGGTGGTCAGCTTCCAGAAGCTCTACCCCGTCCCGGACGCCGAGAACCCGAACCCTCCGCGCGACCAGACCGGCCTGGGCTGGCGCGAGGACGTCGTCACCGAGGTGCCGTCCTGCGTGGCCTGGCAGGATCCCCTGGCCGGCAAGATCGGCAACTGACAGCGGCTTCGTCGTGGGCACCCCGGCCGGGGTGCCCACGCACCTACAGCAGGACGAGGTCGAGCAGGGCGAAGAGGAACAGGGCGATAGCGACGAAGCCGTTGGCCGTGAAGAACGCCCGGTTGACCTTCGACAGGTCCTGCGGCGTCACCACGACGTGCTGGTAGGCGAAGGCCACGGCGGTCATGGCCAGCCCGAGCCACCAGAGCCAGCCGAGGCCGGCCAGCTGGCCGAACCATACGAACAGCGCGAAGGTCACGACGTGGGTGGCCGTCGAGATGTGCAGGGCGGTGCGGACACCGAACCGGGCCGGCGTCGAGTGCACCCCGATCCGCCGGTCCACCTCGACGTCCTGGCAGGCGTAGATGATGTCGAAGCCGCCGATCCAGAGGCCGACCGCGACGCCGAGCACCCAGGCCGGCCCCGACCCGTCGAACGTGCCGGTGATCGCCAGCCACGCCCCGACCGGCGCCACCGCCTGCGCCAGCGCCAGGATGTAGTGGGGGAAGTTCGTGAAGCGCTTCGCGTACGGGTAGACGACCAGCGGGATCACGGCGAGTGGCGACAGCACGAGGCACAGCGGGTTGAGCAGGGCCGCCGCGACGAACAGGATCACGAGCGAGACCACCGCGCCGGTCCAGGCCGTACGGACGCTCACGGCGCCGGTGACGAGCTCGCGGTTCTGCGTACGGGGGTTCTGCGCGTCGATGCGGCGATCGAGGATGCGGTTGGCGGCCATCGCGAACGTCCGCCCGGACACCATCGCGACCGTGACGAGCAACAGGTCCACCCAGTGCACGCCGGAGCCGTCGCGGTCCATCGCCACGAACGCCGACAGGTACGCGAACGGCAGCGCGAAGACCGAGTGCTCGATGGCGACCAGCTTGAGGAACGCCCTGATCCGGCCCGGTCGCTCCTCGGACGCCACCGCGGTCATATGCCGTATTCCTTCCAGCGCTTGTCGACCAGGGCGACCACCTCGGGCGACATGGTCATCTCCTCCGGCCAGCCGCGGGTGTAGCCCTCGCCCGGCAGCTTACGGGTGGCGTCGACGCCCGCCTTGCCGCCCCAGAACTGCTGGTAGGACGCGTGATCCAGGTGGTCCACCGGGCCCTGGGTGAGCAGCAGGTCGCGGTCGTAGTCGACGTTGCCGAACGCCCGGAACGCGACCTCGTGGTAGTCGTGCACGTCGCAGTCCTCGTCCACCACGACGATCAGCTTCGACAGCGACATCAGGTGCGCGCCCCAGATCGCGTTCATGATCTTCTGCGCGTGCTTCGGGTAGCGCTTGCGGATCGAGACGATGACGCAGTTGTGGAAGACGCCGGCGGCCGGCATGTCGTAGTCGACGATGTCCGGGATCAGCATCCGCAGCAGCGGCAGGAAGATCCGCTCGGTGGCCTTGCCCAGGCCGTGGTCCTCCTGCGGCGGCTTCGAGGTGACGATCGAGTGGTAGAGCGGCTGCTTGCGCATGGTCATGCACTCGATGTGCAGCACCGGGAAGGGCTCGACGGGCGTGTAGAAGCCGGTGTGGTCGCCGAACGGGCCCTCCGGCGCGCGCTCCCCCGGCTCCAGGTAGCCCTCCAGCACGATCTGCGCCTGCGCGGGGACCTGCAACGGGACGGTGAGGCAGTCGACCATCTCGACGCGCTCGCCGCGCAGGAAGCCGGCGAACAGGTACTCGTCGATGTCGCCGGGCAGCGGCGCGCTGGCCGCGTAGCTCACTACCGGGTCACAGCCGATCGCGACGGCCACCGGCAGCCGCTCGCCCCGGCGCTCGGCCACCGCGTGGTGGGCGGTCGAGTCCTTGTGGATCTGCCAGTGCATGCCCAGCGTGTTCCTCGAGTGCTGCTGCAGGCGGTAGAGGCCGAGGTTGCGCTTGCCCGTCTCGGGGTGCTTGGTGTGGGTCAGGCCGTAGTTGTGGAACACGCCGCCGTCGCCCGGCCAGACCCGCAGGCCGGGCAGGCGGTCCAGGTCGACCTCGTCGCCCTTGAGCACGACCTCCTGGCAGGGCGCGGTCTTGACCTTCTTCGGCGGCACCGACTTGAGCTGGAGCACCTTGCCCAGCCCCTCCCGGATGCCGGACCACCCGACCGGCAGGTCCGGCTTGATCAGCGCGCCGATCCGGTCGCCGATCTCGTCCAGCGCGTCGACGCCCAGGGCCATGGCCATGCGCTTCTCCGTGCCGAAGAGGTTCACGACGATCGGCATCTCGCCGCGGGTCGGCCGCTCGAAGAGCAGGGCCGGACCGCCGGCCCGGACGGTTCGCGTGACGATCTCGCTGATCTCCAGCGCCGGATCCACCGGCACGCGCACCCGGCGCAGCTCACCGGCCGCCTCCAGGGCCGCGACGAAGCTCTGCAGATCGTGGTACGGAAAGCCCTTGGCAGCCATGCCCCCCAGTCTGTCACCCGTCACTCGATGATCTCGTCCGGCGTTGATTCATCGGGTCATTCAGGTGCTGGTGAGGGGGCGGGTGGCGGCGTGAGGTTCCGGGTCGTGGCACGGTGGTGCGCCCTGGCGGGCCTGGTCACCGGCCTGGCGGTCGCCGGTCCGGCGGAGTCGCACGGCGGCGGCCGGCTGCCGGTGTGTGAGCCGGGCAACTCCTCGACGACGGCGCCGACCGGGCCGCCCGGCCGGCGGGCGCCCGGGGCGTGCCAGGCGCCGGTGCGGGTGCTGGAGTCCGGCGTACGGATGGATCAGGTCCGCGGCCGTTCCACCCCGAGCGGCTACCACCACCTCGGCGCGGGCACCGGCGGGGAGTGGAGCGGCGTCACCGGCCGGATCCAGGTGGTCGACGGCACCGTCCGGCGCAACACGTACGACTTCGTGGCCGGCCGCTTCATGGTCAAGCGGGACCTCGGCGGCGGCGAGATCGCCTGGCTCGAGGCCGGCTGGGCCGAGACGGGCTGGGCCGGTCAGGGCCGCCAGCACATCTACACGTTCAACACCAACACGAAGACCTGGCAGTTCTACGACCAGTACCGGCTGCGGCCCGGCGACCGGCTCTGGGTGGATCTGCACACGGACGGGGACGGCGTCTGGCAGGCCTGGCTGTGGTGGGACAACCGCTGGAACCTGCTGACCGCCCAGAAGCTGCCGCTCGGCTCCGGCGCGTACGTCGAGCAGTACGTCGAGGTGCACGTCGACGCGGGCCGTCCGGCGCGGCTGCGGGTGCCGCCGGCGACCGTGGACAACGTGCAGCTCCGGCCCCCCGGCGGCGGCCCGGCGCAGTTCTGGCGCGAGGACGTCGCGACGCTGACCGGCGACCCGGCCCCGCAGCGCGCGGGCGGCTTCTGCCTCGACTGGATCACCCACTACGACACGTGGAGCGCGGGCGACTGCCCGGGCGGGGGCGAGGGCGGCGGCACCGGCCGGCCGTCACGCAAGCCGCGGGGCTGACCTGGGCGCCGCGCCGGTGCTGGCGCGGACCACGAGCTCGGGCTCGAACAGCAGCTCCTCGCGCCGGCCGGGATGCCCCTCGATCTGGTGCAGCAGCAGGCTCACCGCCGCGCGGCCCATCGCGTCGACCGGCTGCCGGATCGTGGTCAGCGGCGGGTCGGTGCAGGCCATCACCGGGGAGTCGTCGAAGCCGACCACCGACACGTCCCCGGGCACCGACAGGCCCAGGCGGTGCGCCGCCCGGATCGCCCCGATCGCCATGACGTCGCCGGCGCAGATCAGCGCCCGGGCCCCCTCGCCGATCAGCCGGGCAGCCGCGACCTGGGCCTCGGCCATGGTGAACGGGGACCGGCCGACGATCACCGGGCCGTCGTGGCCGTGCCGGTCGCGGGCCGCCAGGTACGCCGCGAGCCGCCGCGCGCTCGGCACGTGGTCGGCCGGCCCGAGCAGCACCGCGATCCGGTCGTGGCCGAGGGCGGCGAGGTGGGCGTACGCCATGTCGGTGCCGTGCGCGTCGTCGGTGCCCACCTGCGGAAAGCCCAGCCCGTCCACCGCGGCGTTGACCAGCACCGTCGGCAGGCTCCGCTCCCGCAGCAGCGCGTAGTGCCCGTGGTCGGCGTCGCCCTCCTGGTAGTGGCCGCCGCCGAAGAGGACCCCGGAGACCTGCTGCTCGAGCAGGATCGAGACGTAGTCGGCCTCGCTGACGCCGTCGACCGTACGGGTGCACAGCACCGGGCTGAAGCCGCGCTTCGCCAGCGCACCCGCCATCGCCTCGGCCAGGGCCGGGAAGACGGGGTTGGCCATCTCCGGTAGCACGATGCCGACCAGCCGGGCCCGCTCGCCGCGCAGCTTGGCGGGACGCTCGTAGCCCAGCACGTCCAGGGCGGTCAGCACGGCGTCGCGGGTAGCCCGGGAGATGCCCGGCTTGTCGTTGAGCACCCGGGAGACCGTCGCCTGGCTGACCCCCACGTGCCGGGCCACGTCGGCGAGTCTGCGGGTCATGCGCCCGAGTCTAGGACGCGCAGCCAGGCCGCCGTGTCGCTCGGCAGCCGGCCGTCGTCGAGTTCCCCGCTGGCCAGCAGGAGTTCCTCGTACGGCGGCAGCGGCACCGCTCCCCCGGACAGGTTGACCACGCACACGAAGCCGCCGGGGCGGGCGAAGGCCAGCACCTCCGGGGGCGCGTCCCGCCAGGCCATCGGCCCGGCGAGGGAGCGGCGCAGACGCAGCGCCGCGCGGTAGAGGTGCAGGGTGGAGGCGGGGTCCTCGCGCTGGGCCGAGACGGCGAGCCCGGCCCATCCGCGCGGCTGCGGCAGCCAGGGCGTGCCGCCGAAGCCGAACGACGGTTCGTCAGGGGTCCACGGCAGCGGTACGCGACACCCGTCCCGCCCCGGATCGGCACCATCGGTACGTAGGTACATAGGATCGTCCCGAACCTCGTCGGGCAGGTCCTCGACCTCGGGCAACCCGAGCTCGTCACCCTGGTAGACGTAGACCGAACCGGGCAGCGCCATCGTGAGCAGCGCGGCCGCCCTGGCCCGGCGCAGCCCGAGCACCGGATCGGTGGGCAGCCGGTGGCGGGCACCGCGCAGGGCGAAGTCGAAGCCGGTGTCGGCGCGGCCGTACCGGGTGACGTGCCGGGTCACGTCGTGGTTGGCGAGCACCCAGGTCGGCGGGGCGTCGACCGGGGCGTGCGCGGCGAAGGTGTCGTCGATGATCCGGCGCAACTCCTTGGCGTCCCACGGGCAGCCGAGGAAGTCGAAGTTGAACGCGGTGTGCAGCTCGTCCGGTCGCAGGTACGCCGCGAACCGCTCGCTGTCCGCCAGCCACACCTCGCCGATGAGCGCGCGCGGCGGGTCGTACGAGTCGGCCACGGCACGCCAGGAGCGGTAGATGTCGTGGGTGCCGTCCTGGTCGACGTACGGATGCGGGGCACCCTCCCGGACCTCCGGCAGGGCCGGATCCTTCACGCACATGGCCGCGGAGTCGATCCTGATGCCGTCCGCGCCGAGGTCGAACCAGAACCGGAGCACGTCCTCGAACTCGGCCCGGACCTCGGCGTTGTCCCAGTTCAGGTCGGGCTGTCCGGGGTCGAAGAGGTGCAGATACCAGTCGCCGTCCGGCAGCCGGGTCCAGGCCGGGCCGCCGAATGTGGACTGCCAGTCGTTCGGGGCGAGTTCGCCGTGCTCGCCCCGCCCGGCCCGGAACCAGAACCGGTCCCGGGCCGGGCTCCCCGGGCGCGCACCTAGGGCCTCACGGAACCACGCGTGCTCCGAGGAGCAGTGGTTCGGCACGATGTCCACGATGGACCGCAGGCCGCGGTCGTGCAGGTCGGCGATGAGGGACCGGGCCTCGTCGAGCGTCCCGAAGAGCGGATCGACGTCGCGGTAGTCGGCCACGTCGTACCCGGCGTCGGCCATCGGCGACGGGTACCACGGGCCGAACCAGACGGCGTCCACGCCGAGGTCGACCAGGTGGTCCAGGCGGGCGCGGACGCCCGCCAGGTCACCGATCCCGTCGCCGTCGCCGTCCGCGAACGACCGCGGGTAGACCTGGTAGATCGCCGCCGTCCGCCACCACTCGTGAGACACGGTCACCCCCATCAGAAGCCGCTGTTGCCCGGGCCGCGGTTGATCGTGAAGCCGGCGTTGTTCGCCAGCGCCGCGCCGCCCGTACGGGAGACGGTCACGTAGCTGAACGACCCCGTGCCCGGACTGTTGAACTCCATGCCGAGCGTGCCGGTGCCGGCGAACGCGACATGGTCGAGGGTCAGGTTGTTCACCCTCTTCTGCCAGCTCAGCAGCAGCCCCTGGTAGCTGCTGTCGGTGACCTCGAGGTCCTGGAACAGCACCGCGCCGGCGATGTCGTTCGCCTCGGCGTAGACCCAGAGCGCCCCGATGTCGCTGCCCCAGTCGAGGCTGTGCGATCCGGTACGGGTCAGCGTGCTGCGCCGCACGACGGTCGTACCGCCGAACGGGTTGGCGCTGTGCCAGCTGGACACCGTCACGCCGGAGCCCTGGAACACCACGTCGGTGAAGAGGCTGTCCTCGATCCGGTTGTCCGTGCCGCCGTAGATGCCGGCGGTGTTGGCGAGAATGGGCAGCGCCGCCGAGACGAAGGCGAACACCGTGTTGCGGACCGTGCCGGTGGCGCTCCACGACCACATCGCGAGGCAGTCGTCGCCGGTGTTCCGTACGGTCGTCTGCTCCAGCCGGCTGTTGCGGGTGTTGCCGGTGAAGTTGACGCCGTCCGCCATCGTGTTGCGGATGCGCAGGCCGGCCGCGTACAGGCCGTCGGTGTTGCCGGTGACCCACAGCCCGACCTTCGCGTGGTTGGTGGCCACGTGGTGAATCAGCGAGCCGGTGCCGAAGTCGCCCTCGATCGCGGCGTCGGAGCCGGGGCAGCAGTCCGGGTCGCGGGTGGTGACGTCGCCGTCGAGGGTGAAGTCGCCCAGTGTGGTGTTGCTGCCGGTGACCAGGAAGCCGCCGCGCCGGTTCAGGCCGCTGAGGACCGTACGCCAGATGCCGGCCCCGCGGACGTCGATGCCGGCCACGCTCACCGTGCCGCTGAGCACGAACGTTCCGGCCGGGATGTAGACGCCCCGGCCCTGCGAGACCGCCGTACGGAACGCGTTGGTGTCGTCGCTGTTGTCGTTCGGGGTGGCGCCGTACGCGGTGACACTGACGTAGCCGCCCGGCGCCGGATACGCGGCGTCCGCCTCCTCGGTCTCGAGCAGGTCCACGGTCACGTACGCGCTCGCCGTGCTGTCCTTCTGCACCTTGAGCACCGTGCCGGCCGGGTACGTCCGCGGCAGCAGCACCCGCGCGTCGTCGAAGAACCGGTGCGGGTTGGCGCCGCCCGGACCGTCGGTGAACGGGTAGGCGCCGTACATCCAGCTGTACCTGGAGGTCAGGGCCAGATCGGTGACCTTGGTGCCGTTCGCGTAGACGGCCAGCGGGGTAGTGCTGCCGTCGGGGATGCTCGCCCGTACGGTCAGCGCGTTGGCCGGTTTCGTGAGCGTGACCTGGACGTACTGTCCGGTGCCGGTGAGCCGGACGGCCCGCCGCCCGGACGCCTCCGCCTGCTCGGTGGTGTAGGTGCGGCCGGCGGCGAGCACGCTGCCGTTGGTCTGCCCGGCCTCCGCCTCGAAGGTGGTGTAGGGAACGGTCGCGCCGCGGGCGGCGAGCGGCGTGCTGCCGGCCACGGCCACGTTGTCGAGTTGCACGCCACCGGAGTCGCCGGCGTCGACCTGGTAGCCGAGGAGGTTGAGCCCCACCCGCAGCGGCAGGTCACGCTGGGCCGTGCGCCATCCGTCCCCCGCGGGCAGCGAGATCTGTCCCTGCTTCAGGCCGTTGGCGTAGACCGACAGGGTGCGGGCACTTCCGGTGGCGTTGCGGAAGCGCAGGGTGGTCGTCGCGGTCCCGGCCGCGGTCCGGGCCACCGTACGCACGACCCGCGCGCCGCCGTTCAGATTCGTGACGAACCCGCTGCCCGTGAACCCGGCGACGTCCGAGCCCACGGTGGCCCCGCCGGCGAGGAAGGCGCTCTCCAACTCGCCCCCGGCCGGGCCCGGCGCCGGCGCCTGCGCCACGGTGAGGTTGTCCAGGTTGATGTTGCCGTTGTCGCCGGTGCCGTACTTCACCGCGACCGTGTTGGCCCCGGCGTTCAGCGACAGCGGCTGGGTGACCGTTCCCCAGGCGTCCCAGCCGCCCACCGGCGGGAGGCTGAACTGCCGGGTCACGCCGTTGACGATCAGCGACATCGTGCGGGTGGAGCCGGTGCCGTTCGCGTACCGGAGGGTCGCGGTCGTGTCGGCCGCCGAGGGTGACGTGATCGCGAAGGTCGCGGTCGCGGTGCCGCGGTTGCCGTCGGTGAAGCCGCCGACGTAGCCCGTCCCGGTGTAGCCGGGGTGCTCGGTCTCCCACCTGGCGCCGCCGGAGAGTTGCGCCGCTTCGGCCTCGTCCAGGGCGGTCGCGGCGTAGGCGGTGGGCGTGACGGCGATCAGGGCGGCGATCAGCAGCGCCCTCATCGCACACCGGCCAGTACGCCGTTGACCTGCGTCTCGGCCGCCGCCAACAGCGCGTCGACGTCGGCGTTGCGGTCGGTCAGCACCTTCTGCATCGGCACGTCGAGGACGGCGTACACCTGCTGGGCGAGCGGCGGTTCGAGCTTGAGCGGGATGGTGTCGACCGTCGCCGCGAACGCCGCGAAGTTCTCCTTCGGCACGTTGCCGTGCTTGGCGCGGGCGTCGAGGAGGCGCTTCTCGCTCCCGGAGCCGGCCACCCAGATGTTGGGCTGCGGCAGGCCGACGGGCTGGTTGCGGGACTTCGACCGGGCGCTGTCCGCGTCGACCCGCTCGGAGTTCACGGTCGTGAAGCTCAGCCAGGTCAGCCCGGCCTTGATCTTCGCGGGGCTGAGGCCGGCCTTGAACATGTAGCCGTCGCCGCCGCCGAGGGTGCCCTTGCCGTCCGGGATCGGGCCGAGGCCGAGCGGGGCGAACTTCCCCTTGTACTGGTTGACGATGTTGACGATGTCGCTGCCGGTGCCGAGGTACATGCCGAGCTTGTTGCTGCCCATCATCTGCAGCAGGTCGGCATACTCGAGCAGCTGGCGGCGGCCCATCGAGTCGTCGGTCCAGCGCATGTCCTTGAGCTGCTGGAGCACCTCGCGGCCGGTGGCGTTGTGGAACCCGGCCTTCCACGTCTCGCCGTCGCGGACCGCCACGTCGCCGCCGCGGGAGTACATCTCCGCGGTGAAGTGCCAGCCGCCGGTGTTGTTCTTGCTGTAGTCGCCGTAGCCGACGATGCCGTCGCCGAGGGCGCTGATCTTCTTGGCCGCCGCCCGGACGTCCGCCCAGGTCCGGGGCGGGGAGTCGGGGTCGAGCCCGGCGCGGGTGAACAGGTCGCGGTTGTAGACCAGGCCCAGCGAGTAGTTCTGCGAGGGCAGGCCGTAGACCTTGCCGCCCTCGTCGGAGAAGACCTTCAACAGCTGCGGCTTGATGTTCCCGGTGTCCGGGAAGTCGCCGAGGTACTTGCTGATGTCGCTGACCTGGCGCTTGCGGATGAGCGACTGCGGGTCGGTGAAGTAGACGTAGAAGACGTCCTCCAGCTGCCCGCCCGCGAGCTTCGCGGAGAACGTCTGGGCGTCCATCATGCCCTCGCGGGCGTCGATCTTGATGTTGGGGTACTTCGCCGTGAAGTCCTTGACGTCCTTCTCGAAGTTCGCCCGGTTGACCGGGTCGGTGTCCGGGGGCAGGCCGTTGACCGTGATGGTCACCGGGCCGTCGCCGGTGTCGTTCGCGTCGTCGTTGTCGGCGTTGCAGGCGCTGCCGAGGAGGAGCGCGCCAAGAGCGAGAGTTGTGCCGAGGAGTCTTTTCATCGCAGGGAGGTCCCTTCCGGAGCGGCCGCCGCGACCAGCGAGAACATCGGCCTGTCGGTGGGATGCAAACCGATCGATGACGCGCGGCGTAGGCCGAGGATAGGACTGCCCGTGCAAAGAAGTCTAGGTATTCACGTCGGCTGTTTGCACAGGAGTGCAAATCTACGACTTGCGCGGGCCACTCGTGCCCCGGACCACGAGCTCCGGGTCGAAGGTGACCTCGTCGCCGACCGCCGGGCGGCCGTCGAGCTGGGCCACGAGCGAGGACACCGCCGCCGCGGCCATCTCGCGTACCGGCTGGCGCATGGTGGTCAGCGGCGGATCGGTCACGCCCATGAACGCCGAATCGTCGAAACCGACCACGGACACGTCGCCGGGCACGTCCAGGCCGGCCTTGCGGACCCCGCGCACCGCGCCGAGCGCCAGCGCGTCGCTCGCGCAGACCAGCCCGGTGACCCCGCGCTCCAGCAGCCGGGCGGCGGCCGCGCGCCCGCCCTCCAGCGAGAACACGGTGTGCTCGACGAGCTCCGGATCACCGGGGAAGCCGGCCAGCTTGCGCATCGACGGCACGTGCCCGTACGGCCCGAGCACCAGCCCGATCCGCTCGTGCCCCAGCCCGGTCAGATGCGCCGTGGCCTGCCGGACCGCCGCCGCGTCGTCGATGCTCACGTGCGGTACGCCCAGATTCTCGTCCGCCGCGTTGATCAGCACCATGGGCAGCCGCCGCTCCATGAGCTGACGCCCCTGCTCGGCGCCCGCGTCGGCGAAACTGCTGCCCACGAACACGATCCCGCCCACCTGGTGCGCCAGCAGCATCTGGATGTAGTGCGCCTCGGACACGCCGTCGGACGTCCGCGTGCAGAGCACCGGCACCAGCCCGCGCTGGACCAGCGACACCCCCAGGACGTCGGCGAACGCGGGGAAGATCGGGTTCGCCAGGTCCGGGAGCACGAGGCCGATGAGCCGGGCCCGCTCCGCGCGCACCGGCCGCGGACGGGGATAACCGAACACGTCCAGCGCCGTGAGCACGGCGTCCCGGGTGGCCTGCGCGACGCCGGGACGGTCGTGCAGCACCCGGCTGACGGTTGCCTCCGAGACCCCGGCGTACTGCGCGACGGCTTGCAGCCTGCTTGTCACGGGCTCAGGTTACGCGGGATGCAAATCCTTGCACCAGCGTGCAAATTCAGCCGGCGTTCGCGTACGAGTGCAGACCGGCGAAGAACAGGTTCACGCCGAACAGGTTCATCAGCATGGTCGCGAAGCCGAGCAGCGCGATCCAGGTCGCCGTCGAGCGCTTGACGCTCGGGGTGGCACGGGCGTGCAGGTAGGCGGCGTAGACGACCCACGAGATGAACGCCCAGACCTCCTTGGGGTCCCAGCCCCAGTAGCGGCCCCAGGACGCCTCCGCCCACAGCGGGCCGGCGATCAGCGCGCCGAAGGTGAACAGCGGGAACGCGAACGCGTGCATGCGGAACGTCAGCCGCTCCAGCGCCGTCGCGGCCGGAACCCGGGCGCCGAGCGTGTACGGGAAGCTGCGCTTGCCGGCGTCGTACCCGCCGCGGATCAGGAACATGGCCGCGGGCACCGCGCCGACCAGGAAGATGCCGCTGGACACGATGATCGTCGAGACGTGGACGATGTACCAGGCCGAGTTGAGCGCCGGGACCAGCGGACCCACCGGCGTGTACGCGATCAGCCCCGCCGCGCCCAGCAGCACGACCAGCGCCAGCGCGACGAACAGCCCCAGGTGCCGGACGGCCGGCTTGCGGGTCAGCACGCCGAGCCACACCGCCGCGCCGACCAGGGTCACGGCCAGGATGAACTCGTACATGTTGCCCCACGGCATGCGATGCGCCGCGAGGCCGCGGGTGACCACCGTGCTCAGGTGCAGGGCGAAGGAGAGCCAGGTCAGGCCGACGGCGATCCGTCCGAACAGGACGCCCCGGTCGCGCCGCGGTGGCTGCTCCACCGCGTCGTCCGGGGGCGGCACCTCGTCGGCCGGTCCACCGGTGACGACGTCGGCCGCGGGCGGCACCTTGACGACCGGGCCGCCGACGCCGGCGCCGACCAGCTGACGGACCGGGCGGGTGGCCGCGCGGCCGATGTGGCTGCGGTCGCCGAACGCGTACTCCGCCGCGTAGCAGACCATCGCGGCGAGGTAGGCCAGCACCGTGACGGCCATCAACTGATCCGACAACTCCGCCATCACGGCGTCCCTTCATCCGAACCGCGGGCCGCACCCACGACCTGACCGAACTCCTCGTCGAAGCCCGGATAGTCGGTGCGGGGCAGGCCACCGGCCTCCACCAAACTACCGGACCGCTCGCCGGGCGAGATCCGGAACCACAGCCGGCGCCGATGCCCGGCCAGCGACAACATCAGGCCGAGCAGGCCGAGCACCGCGCCGCCCAGCACCAGCGGCTGGGTCGGGTCGGAGCGGACCGACAGCGTGGCGAACGGCCGGGTGCCGAGGAACTCCAGCCGGGTGCCGTCGTCGAGCTTCCACGACGCGCCCGGCTTGAGCCGCTCCGGCCGCTCGCCGCTGACCTGCTTGAGGGCGCCGCTGACGATCTGCGACCGGTCCAGCGCGTAGACCGAGCCGGGCAGGCCGGCATCCACACCGAGATTCCCCCGGTACGCCGTCAGGAACAGCACGGGATCGTTCTCGGCCGGGAACACCGACGTCGGGCCGCCCTTCGGATCGACCGTGGGCAGGTAGACGCCCTCGAAGCCGACCTGGAGGTTCTCGTCCCGCTTGTTCGTCCGCGGGTCGATGTTGACGTCCGGGAACTGCACGACGCCCTCGCTGGTGAACATGCCGTCGCGGGGCAGGAACGGCACGACCTTCGTCTGCTGGTCGCCGTACCGGTCGGTGTAGCGCAGGGCCACCGCGTAGCCGTGCCCGAGCAGGTGGACGTTCGCGTGCGGAAGGCGCAGCGGATCGTTGACCGTGAAGCGCGCCGGACGCCAGGCACCGTCCTGCTTCTCCTGCACGTCGACGGTCGCCTCGAACGTCTTCGGCTGGCCGGTGGGCTGGAAGGCGGCCTCGAAGCCGGTCAGCCGCAGGCAGAAGAACGGCAGGTCGGCGGCGTCCAGGCGGGGGCCGAGCGAGGATTCGTCGTACTGCGTGACGGAGTTGCAGAACCCCTGGTCGGTGCCCTGCACCAGGAGACGGTTGCCGTGCCAGCCGTACCAGTGCCCGAAGCCCACGCCGATCAGCACCGCGAGCAACGCGAAGTGGAAGAGCAGGTTGCCGGTCTCCTTCAGGTAGCCCTTCTCGGCGGAGACCGTCCAGGTGCCGTCCTCGCGCTCGCGGACCACCGTGCGGAACCGCCGCTTGCGCAGCGCGCCGGCCGCGGCCTTCGCCGCATCGGCCGGGGAGGCGGATCGCGCCCGTGCCGCCGCGAACTGCGGGAGACGCTCCAGGCGCCGGGGAGCATCCGGGGGTACGGTGCGCAGCGCGCGGAAGTGGTCCACGAGCCGCGGCAGCACGCAGCCGATCAGCGACGTGAAGAGCAGCAGGTAGATGGCGGCGAACCAGGGGGACGCGTACACCTCGAAGCCGCCGAGGCGGTTCAGGACCGGCGCCAGATCGGGATGCTCGCGGAAGTAGGCGACGACCTTCTCCGCGTTGAGCGCTCGCTGCGGCAGCACCGAACCGGGAATGGCGGCGACGGCCAGCAGGAAGAGCAGCACCAGCGCCGTACGCATGCTGGTGAGCTGGCGCCACGAGTTGCGCAGCAGCGCCCACACCCGGTGGGGCCGGCGCGGCGGCGGCGCGGCGGCCGGCGCCGGTCGCTCCTCCACGGCGGTCACAGCAGCGTCCCGTCGAACGTGAACGTGGTCTGCAGCCAGATCAGGAAGCTGTCCCAGCCGCCGGTGACCAGCGTGACGCCGACGACGATGAGCAGCGCCCCGCCGACCCGGGTCACCCAGCGGCTGTTGCGGCGCACCGCGCGGAAGACGCCGAGCAGCCGTCGGAAGAACAGCCCGAAGAGTACGAACGGCACCCCGAGGCCCAGGCTGTACGCGAGCGCCAGGGTGACCGCGCGGTCGGTCTGCCCGGCGGTGGTGGCGAGGCCGAGGACCGCACCCAGCGTCGGGCCCACGCACGGGATCCAGGACAGCGCGAACAGCGCGCCGAAGACGGGCGCGCCGATCAGGCCGGCGTTCGGGAGCTTGTGGATGCGGAACTCGCGCTGCATGCCGGGGATCACCCCGAGGAACGCCAGGCCGAGGGCGATGACCAGGACGCCGAGGACGATGTTCAGCGTCTGCCGGTGCGTCTGCAGGGTCATGCCGATGTTCGCGACCAGCGTCGCCATCAGCGTGAACACCACCGCGAAGCCGAGCACGAAGAGGCTGGTGCCGGCCAGGATCCGGCCCTTCGTCCGGGCCTGCTGCCCGTCCGCCTCGGCGGCGTTCAGGTCGGAGCCGGCGAGGCCGGTCACATAGGACAGGTAGCCGGGGATGAGCGGCAGGATGCACGGCGACAGGAAGCTGACCAGGCCGGCCAGCGTGGCGGCGGCGATCGCCAGCATCAGCGGGCCGCTGCTCGCCGTGTTCGCGAACGAGTTGCCCACGACGTCAGCCCGTACCTTCGGCGGCGATGCGCTCGACCACCGGTTGCAGGACGCTCTGGATCGTGGCGCCGCGGATGGCGGCGGCGATCCGGCCCTGCCGGTCCAGGATCAGCGTCGCCGGGGTGCTGACCTGCGTCACGTCGAACTTCAGCGCGACGCTGCCGTCCCGGTCGTAGATGCTCGGGTAGGTGACCCGTCCCCGCTCGAACGCCTTCGCCGAGTCCCGGTCGTCGCGCGAGTTGACCCCGACGAACGCGACGTTCTTCGCCCGGGTCGCCTGGTAGGTGCCCTCGAGATCGTCCGCCTCCGCGCGGCACGGGTTGCACCACGATCCCCAGAAGTTGACCACCACGACCTTGCCGCGGTCCTGCGCGACGTCGTACGTGCCGCCGTCGAGCAGCTCGCCGGTCACCTCGCGGGCCTCGGGACGCTGCTCAGGGGTGCACTCGATGACGTTGTCCGCGTTCGTCGTGCACTTCTTCTCCCAGCTCTCGCTGCCGCACCCGGCCAGCGCACCGGCCGCCACGGCGGCGGTGAGGACGACAGCGGCGAGCCGGCGCATCGGGTCAGGCCCCCTTGGCGTTCCTGGCGCCGGGCGACATCGCGACCAGGGCGGCGGCGGGCTCGGAGTAGTCGATGCCGACCACCTTGGCGTCCTCGAAGCGGAACGACGTCAGGCTCGCCAGCCCGCACTGCCGGCGCCGGGGGTCGTGCCACAGGCGCTTCTTCTCGACGTAGCGGCGCAGCGTCCAGATCGGAAGCTGGTGCGACACGCACACCGCCTCGTGCCCCTCGGCGGCGACCCGCGCGGCCTGCACCGCGGCGAACATCCGCTGCGCGATCACCAGGTAGGCCTCGCCCCAGCTGGGGGTGATCGGGTCCCGCAGGACCCACCAGTTGCGCGGGTTGGTGAAGGCGCCGTCGCCGACCGACACCTTCTTGCCCTCGAAGAAGTTGGCGCTCTCGATCAGCCGGGTGTCGGTCGCAGTCTCCAGCTTGAACTGCTCGGCGAACGGCTCGGCCGTCTCCTGCGCGCGCTCCAGCGGGCTGGCCACCACGTGCGTGACGTCGCGGTCGGCGAGGGCCTCCGCGGCGGCCTTCGCCATCTGCCGGCCGAGCTCGGAGAGGTGGAAGTCGGGCAGCCGGCCGTACAGGATCTTGGCCGGGTTGTGCACCTCGCCGTGCCGCAGCACGTGCACCGTGGTCCGGGTCGGTTCCGTCATGAGCTGCTCCCCGCTGCCGCCGCCGCGCGTGCCGCCGCCGGCAGCGCCGCCCCGATCGTCTCCAGCGCGGCGTCGTCCAGCGCCGTCGACACGAACCACGACTCGTAGGCGCTCGGCGGCAGGTAGACCCCGCGGCTGAGCATCGCGTGGAAGAACGCCTTGAACGCCGCCGCGTCCTGGGTCCTCGCCGAGTCGTAGTCGACGACGTCCGCCTCGGTGAAGAAGATCGAGAACATGTTGCCCGCGGTCGACAGCCGGTGCGGGACACCGGCCGTGGTCAGCGCGTCGGTGGCGAGCCCGCTCACCGTGGCGGCGAGCTCGTCGAGGCGCTTGTAGACACCGTCGTCGGCCAGGCGCAGGCTGGTCAGCCCGGCGGCGCAGGCGAGCGGGTTTCCGGAGAGCGTGCCGGCCTGGTAGACCGGCCCGGCCGGGGCCAGCCGGGACATGATCCCGGCCCGGCCGCCGAAGGCCGCGGCGGGCAGACCCCCACCCATGACCTTCCCGTACGTGAACAGGTCGGCGTCGACCGGCTCGAGCCCCGCCCAGCCGCCGGCCGAGACCCGGAAGCCGGTCATCACCTCGTCGACGATGAGCAACGCGCCGTTCGCGTGGGCGATCTCGGCGAGCCGCCGGTTGAAGCCGTCCCGCGGCGCGACGACGCCCATGTTCCCGGCCGCCGCCTCGGTGATGATCGCGGCGATGTCGTCCTGCTCGGCGAAGACCGCCTCCACCGCCGCCACGTCGTTGTACGGCACCACGATCGTCTCGCTCGCCGCCGCGCCGGTGACGCCGGGCGAGTCGGGCAGCCCGAGGGTCGCCACCCCGGAACCGGCCGAGGCGAGCAGGGCGTCCACGTGGCCGTGATAGCAGCCGGCGAACTTCACGATCTTGGACCGGCCGGTGTAGCCGCGGGCCAGCCGGATCGCGGTCATCGTCGCCTCGGTGCCCGAGCTGACCAGGCGCACCTGCTCGACCGGGGTACGCCGGACGATCTCCTCGGCCAGCTCGACCTCGCCCTCGGTGGGGGTGCCGAAGCTGGTGCCCTGGGCCGCGGCGGCCTGCACCGCGGCGACGATCGCCGGGTGCGCGTGGCCGTGGATGAGCGGGCCCCAGGAGCAGACGAGGTCCACGTAGCGGCGCCCGTCGGCGTCCACCATCCACGGGCCCTCGCCGCGTGCCATGAACCGCGGCACGCCGCCGACGGCCCGGAACGCACGCACGGGTGAATTGACCCCGCCGGGCACGATGGCCTGGGCGCGGTCGAAGAGCGTCTGGGAGGCCGGGGCGTCCTCCGGATACGGAGTGCTGCCGGCGCGGTCTGAGGTGGTCACGGCAGATCCCATTCTGTCAGCGCGGTCGGGGTGGCGTCCGGCCAGCCCCGCACGAGGGTTGTTCACATCACCTTGCACCCCGCGCGCGACCCGGCCGCCACCGCGTCCGGCAGGCCGGAACCGGCCACCCGCGATAGGGTGGCGGGGTGGAGCGCCCGGAGCTGTCCATCGCGGTTGACCGCGCCCCCGACGAGGTCGTCTTCCACCTCGCCGGGGAGATCGACGTGCTCACCGTGACGCGGCTGTCCGCGATGGTCAACGAGGTCCTCCAGGAGCCCGAGCTGCCCGCCCGCCTCGTGCTGGACATGGCCGGCGTCACCTTCTGCGACTCCCAGGGCCTCGGCACGCTGGTCGTGCTCAGCCGCAAGGCCCAGCACGCCCGCGCGGTCCTCGCCCTCACCAACGTCGGCGACTTCCTGCTGCGGGTGCTGGACATCACCGGCCTGCGCTCGGCGCTGATGATCTCCTCCACCGCCTGACCGTTTCCGGTCATCCCCGCCGCGGACTCAGGTGCCCCAGCGGGCCTTCTCCAGCAGCTCCAGCGCCTCGGCCGGGGCGTTCCCGGCGCCGGACCGCAGCTTCTGGGCGGCCTCGTCGACGAGGTCGGTCAGCCGCTGCCACTGGGCGTCGCGCTCCCTGGTTGCCTCCGCCTGCGCCTTGAGCTGCTGCGTCTTGGTCCACAGCTCGACGAAGATGGAGACCTTGGCGCGCAGGACCCACGGGTCGAACGGCTTCGTGAGGTAGTCGACCGCGCCGACCGCGTAACCCCGGAGGGCGAGCTGGGCGTCGCGGTCGGCCGCGGTGAGGAACAGGATCGGGACGTGCCGGGTGCGCTCGCGGCGCTTGATGTGGCCGGCCGTCTCGAACCCGTCCATGTTGGGCATCTGGGCGTCGAGCAGGATGACCGCGAAGTCGTCCACGAGGAGCTGCTTCAGCGCCGCCTCGCCGCTCTCCACCGCGACCGCCTGCACAGGCAGGCCCTGCAGGATCGCCTCCAGGGCGAGCAGGTTGTCACGCCGGTCGTCGACCAGCAGGGCCTTGGCGCGGTCAGCCACGCTCACTCTCCGTCCCGGTGCTGTCGGAGGCGTTCACCCACCGGGCCATGAGCTCGATGAGCTGATCCAGGTCGACGGGCTTGGTGATGTAGTCACTCGCCCCCGCCGCCAGCGCCGATTCGCGGTCGCCGGGCATCGCCTTCGCTGTCAGGAACACTACCGGTAGGTCCTGGAAGCGCTGGTTGCGGCGAATCCCGCGGGTGGTCTCGTAGCCGTCCTGGTCGGGCATCATCGCGTCCATCAGCACGATGTCCACCTCCGGGTGCTCGGCCAGCAGCCGGACGCCGTCGACCCCGTTGTCCGAGTACAGGACGTTGAGGCCGTGCATCTCGAGGGCGCTGGTCAGGGCGAAGACGTTGCGGACGTCGTCGTCGACGATCAGCACCGTGGCGCCGTCCAGCTGCCGGCTCGCCGGGCTCACCTGGTGCGGCTCCGGATCGGGCTGGGCGGTCAGCAGCGGCAGGTCGAGCGACGACAGCGTCCCCGCCCGCGCCGGCCGCGCGGCGTCCAGCGGGAGTTGCTGCACCGGCGTCGACGCCGGCATCGTGTCGGGCATCAGCGCGTCCGGCATGTAGAGGGTGAACGTGGAACCCTCGCCCGGCACCGACGACACCACGATCGTGCCGCCGAGCAGCGCCGCGAACTCCCGGCTGATCGACAGGCCCAGGCCGGTGCCGCCGTACTTGCGGCTCGTGGTGCCGTCGGCCTGCTGGAACGCCTCGAAGATCAGGTTGAGCTTCTCGTCGGAGATGCCGATGCCGGTGTCGGTGACCGCGAACGCCACCACCTGCCGCGCCGCCGACAGCGACGGGATGTCGAACTCGGTGTCCGGCTGCGCCGGGAAGATGCTCAGCGTGACGGAACCCGAGTCGGTGAACTTGACCGCGTTCGAGAGCAGGTTGCGCAGGATCTGCTGGAGCCGTTGCGCGTCGGTGACGATCGACTCGGGCAGATCGGACGAGACGTCCACCCGGAACCCGAGCCCCTTCTCGTCCGCCTGCGGCCGGAACGCCTGCTCGACGTAGCTGCGGACGCCCTCGAAGTCGACCTGGTCCGGCTCGACGTCCATCCGGCCCGCCTCGATCTTGCTGAGGTCCAGGATGTCGTCGATCAGCGACAGCAGGTCCGAGCCGGCGCTGTGGATCGTGCGGGCGAACTCGATCTGCTTCTCGGTCAGATTGCGGTCCGAGTTCTCCGCGAGCAGGCGGGCCAGCAGGAGCAGGGAGTTCAGCGGCGTACGCAGCTCGTGGCTCATGTTCGCCAGGAACTCCGTCTTGTACGCCGAGGCACGCGACAGCTGCTGCGCCTTCTCCTCCAGCCCCAGCCGGGCCAGTTCGATCTCCCGGTTCTTCGTCTCGATGTTGCCCTTCTGCTCGCTCAGCAGCTGCGCCTTGTCCTCCAGCTCGGCGTTGGTGCGCTGCAGCTCCGCGGACTGGTCCTGCATCTCGCGGGCCAGGCGCTGCGACTGGGCGAGCAGTTCCTCCGTACGCCGGTTGGCCTGGATGGTGTTGAGCGCGATGCCGATCGTGGCGACCAGGCGCTCGAGGAAGGTCAGGTGCAGCCCGCTGAACGCGGCGACCGACGCGAACTCGATGACGCCGAGCATCTCGCCCTCGAACAGCACCGGCAGCACGACGAGGTCGCTGGGCGGCATCGACATCAGGCCGGAGCGCATGGTCAGCACGCCGTCGTGGGTGGCCCGCACCCGGATCGTGCGCCGCGACACGGCCGCCTGCCCGACCAGGCCCTCGCCCGGCCCGAACGTGACCTCGTGGTTGCGGGCGACGTAGCCGTACGCCGCCGCCAGCCGCAGCCGCATCACCGCTTCCTCGTTGTCGACCAGGAAGAACGCGCCGAGCTGGGCGTCGACCAGCGGGGTCACCTCGGTCATGATCATGCGGCAGACCTCGCCCAGGTCGCGCTGGCCCTGGAGCAGGCCGCCGATCCGCGCCAGGTTGGAATCCAGCCAGCCCTGCTCGGCGTTCGCCTTGGTCGTCTCGCGCAGGGTCACGATCATCTGGTTGATGTTGTCCTTGAGCTCCGCCACCTCGCCCTGGGCCTCGACGGCCACCCGCTGGGTCAGGTCACCCCGGGTCACCGCGGTGGACACCTCGGCGATCGCGCGCAGCTGCGTGGTCAGCGTGGAGGCGAGCTGGTTGACGTTGTCGGTCAGGTCACGCCACGTACCCGAAACGCCCTTGACCTGGGCCTGGCCGCCCAGCTTGCCCTCGATGCCGACCTCGCGGCCGACCCGGGTCACCTCGTTGGCGAACGACGAGAGCTGGTCGACCATCGTGTTGACGGTGTCCTTGAGCTCGAGGATCTCGCCGCGGGCGTCGACCGTGATCTTCTGCGACAGGTCACCGCGGGCGACGGCCGTGGTGACCGACGCGATGTTGCGGACCTGCGCGGTCAGGTTCGACGCCATGTAGTTGACGTTGTCGGTCAGGTCACGCCACGTGCCCGCCACCCCGCGCACCTGCGCCTGACCACCCAGCTTGCCCTCCGAGCCGACCTCGCGGGCCACCCGCGTGACCTCGTCGGCGAACGACGACAGCTGGTCGACCATCGTGTTCACGGTCGACTTCAGCTCGAGGATCTCGCCCTGGGCGTCGACCGTGATCTTCTGCGACAGGTCACCGCGGGCGACGGCGGTGGAGACCTGGGCGATGTTGCGGACCTGCGCGGTCAGGTTCGACGCCATCGAGTTGACGTTGTCGGTCAGGTCACGCCACGTGCCCGCCACCCCGCGCACCTGCGCCTGACCACCCAGCTTGCCCTCGGTGCCCACCTCGCGGGCCACCCGGGTCACCTCGTCGGCGAACGACGACAACTGGTCAACCATCGTGTTCACGGTCGACTTCAGCGCCAGGATCTCGCCGCGGGCGTCGACCGTGATCTTCTGCGACAGGTCACCCTTCGCCACCGCGGTGGTGACGGAGGCGATGTTGCGGACCTGGCTGGTGAGGTTGGAGGCCATGTAGTTGACGTTGTCGGTCAGGTCACGCCACGTACCCGAAACGCCCTTGACCTGAGCCTGACCGCCCAGCTTGCCCTCGGAACCGACCTCGCGGGCCACCCGGGTCACCTCGTCGGCGAACGACGAGAGCTGGTCGACCATCGTGTTCATGGTGTTCTTGAGCTGCGCGATCTCGCCCCTCGCGTCGACCGTGATCTTCTGCGACAGGTCGCCCTTGGCCACGGCCGTGGAGACCTGGGAGATGTTGCGGACCTGGTCGGTGAGGTTCGCGGCGAGCTGGTTGACGTTCTCGGTCAGGTCCCGCCACGTGCCGGAGACGCCGCGCACCTGCGCCTGACCGCCCAGCCGGCCCTCGGTGCCCACCTCGCGGGCCACCCGCGTCACCTCGTCGGCGAACGACGAGAGCTGGTCGACCATCGTGTTGACGGTGTCCTTCAGCTCCAGGATCTCGCCCTGGGCCGCCACCGTGATCTTCTGCGACAGGTCGCCCTTCGCCACCGCGGTCGAGACCTGGGCGATGTTGCGGACCTGGCTGGTCAGGTTCGACGCCATGGAGTTCACCGAATCGGTGAGGTCCTTCCAGGTGCCGGCCACGTTCGGCACGTCGGCCTGGCCGCCCAGCTTGCCCTCCGTGCCCACCTCGCGGGCCACCCGGGTCACCTGCTCGGCGAAGAGCCGCAGCGTGTCCGTCACGCCGTTCATCGTGTCGGCCAGCTCGGCGACCTCGCCGCGGGCCGAGACGGTGATCTTCTGCGACAGGTCGCCGCGGGCCATCGCCGTCGCCACCTGGGAGATCGAGCGCACCTGGTGGGTCAGGTTCGACGCCATGGTGTTCACCGAGTCGGTGAGGTCCTTCCAGGTGCCGGCGACGCCGCGCACGTCGGCCTGACCGCCCAGCTCACCCTCGGTGCCGACCTCGCGGGCCACCCGGGTGACCTCGCTGGCGAACGACGACAGCTGGTCGACCATCGTGTTGACGGTCCGGCCGATCCGCAGGAATTCACCCCGCAGGGGTCGCCCGTCCATCTCCAAAGCCATGTGCTGGGAAAGATCGCCCTCGGCCACGGCGACGATGACCCGGGAGATCTCCGTGGTCGGCCGCGCGAGATCGTCGATCAGCGAGTTGACCGAACGGACGCTGTCCGCCCACGCCCCGTCGAGGCCCTCCTCGTCCAGGCGGTCGGTGAGCCGGCCCTCGCGCCCGACCGTACGGCTGATCCGCCGTACGTCCAGATTCTGCCGCTCCTGGAGCGACACGACCTCGTTGAACGCGTCCACGAGCTCGCCGAACGTGCCGCTGCGCCGCGCCAGCCGGACCTTGAGATCGCCGCGACGGACCCGACGCAGGGCGTCGGCGACCTCATCGAGCAGGGCGGTCTCGTCGGCCACGCCGACGCTGACCTCTTTCGCCGCAGTCATGCTGTTCCTCACTCGCTGTCCAACGCCGGGGGGCGTCCCATCATCCCTCGGCCGGCGGGGTCATTGCGAGACGTGGCTTTGTGCATCGAGCCGTGGACAGGAGAGGATGCAGTCGTGTCGGTGGAGGCGGGACAGACGACGGGCGCCCTGGTCCGGCGGGTCCGGCTGCCCAACGACCGGCGTACGCCCGCCGCCGCGCGCGCCCTGGTCCGCTCGGTGCTGGAGGAGGCCGGCCTCGACGCGCTGGTGAACGAGGCGCTGCTGCTGACCACGGAGCTCTCCACGAACGCGGTCGTGCACGCCGGCACCGAGCTCGACATGGAGGTCGCGGCCGACGCGGGCGGCCTCACCGTCACCGTCACCGACTTCGCCCCCGGCCCGGTCGAAGAACTCGCGGTCGGCCCGCGAAACGACAAGACGGACATCGGCGAGGTCGCCGAGCGCGGCCGCGGCCTGCTGCTCGTCGACCACTTCGCGAGCCGCTGGGGCACCGTGCACGAGGGCACCGGCAAAGGCGTCTGGTTCTATCTCGAGAGCCGCGGCGGCTCCGAGACGGCCGCCGCGCTGCCGGTGGCCGAGGGCGACGCCACCCCCAGCGTCGGCGAGCTGACCGCCCTGTTCCAGACCGACCCGGAACGCCCCACCGAGGAAGCCCTCGCCGACTTCGCCACCGACCTGCTCGTCCGGCTCTCCCGGCTGACCGGCGCGACCGGCGGGGTGGTCCGGCTCGACCGCGGCGACGGCGGCGGGCGGCAACTCCTCGCCCGGCACGGCCGGGCACCCCGCGACGACGCCGCCACCATCCGGGTGCCCCTCTCCGTCCAGCGACCGTACGCGGGTGAGCTCGAGCTCGATTCCTCCCCGGAGGGCTACGCGCTCCCGCTCGCCACGATCGTCGCCGAACGGCTCTCGCTGCACCTGGAGAACGACCGGCTGCGGCGCACCGACCTGCGCCGGCAGACCTGGCTGACCTTCCTCGCCGAGGCCAGCGAGCTGCTCGCCCAGTCCCTCGACGTCAACCTGACCATGGCCCTGATCCCGCAGCTCGTCGTCCCCCGGCTGGGCCAGTGGTGCGCGGTGCACACCACCGACGCGTGGGGCCGCCTCCAACTCGCCGCCGCCACCCACGCCGACGAGGCCGCCGTCTCGCAGCTGCACGGCACCCTCTCCGAGACCGGCCCCGAATCGGTCCTCGCCCGCCTCGAGGAGGCGTCCCGCCTCGGCCAGCAGGTGATGTTCGGCTCGCCGTCGGAAGGCTTCGCGGTGCCCCTGGTCGCCCGCGGCCAGCGCCTCGGCACCCTGGCGGTCGGCCGGCACCTGCGCCACCGCCACGACGTCGACGAGGTCGCGGTGCTCGAGGACGTGGCCCGCCGGGCGGCGCTCGCCATCGACAACGCCCGCATCCACGACGAACGGCACAAGGTCGCGCGTACGCTCCAGGCCTCGCTCCTGCCCCCGGCCCTGCCCCACGTCCCCGGCGTCGGTTTCGCGGCCGAATACGTCCCCACCGGCTCGGAGGTCGGCGGCGACTTCTACGACGTGGTCCCGGCCGGCGACGGCTGGATCGTGGTGGTCGGCGACGTCTCCGGCAAGGGCGTCCAGGCGGCAACGGTGACCGGCCTCGTCCGCGACGTCATCCGCATCCTGGTCGACGACGGCAAACCGATGACGGAAGTCCTCTGCCGCGTCAACCGCACCCTCGTCCAGCGCGGCGGCGGCCGCTACTGCACCCTGGCGATGGCCTCGGTCACCCGCAGCGGCGACGACCTCGAGGTCTGCCTCCACCTGGCCGGCCACGACCGCGCGGTCCTCGTCCGAGCGGACGGCAAGACCTCCTTCGTGGGCGAGGGCGGCACGGCCCTCGGCCTCCTGGAGACCATCACCTCCCCGGACGCGGCGGTGACCCTGCACCCGGGCGACTCCCTGATCTTCTACACCGACGGCGTGACCGAACGCCGCCGAGGCCGCGAACTCTTCGGCACGGACCGCCTCCGCGAGGCGGCGGCCCCACTGGCGGGCTACCCGGCGGACGTGATGGCGGCCCGGCTGCGCTCCACGACGATCAACTTCTCGGTCGAGGAACCGCGCGACGACATCGCGATCCTGGTCCTCCGCAACGACGCCTGAACCCCCGGCTCCCGGCGGCGCGGTCCCGCGTGCCCCTCTTGGCCGCTCTCTCCGCGTGCCCCTCTTGGCAGCTCTCTCCGCGTGCGCTCCTGGCCGCGTGCTCCCGCGTGCCCCTCTTGGCCGCATGCTCCCGCGGGCCTCTCGGGCGGCGTTCTGTCGGACCCCCGTGGCAGGGTGACGGCGTGGCAAAGACGCAGTACTACACGGCAACCAGCATCGACGGCTTCATCGCCGACCAGCACAACTCGCTCGACTGGCTCTTCGAGGTCGACGAGGACACCAACAACCCGTTCGGCCCCTTCTTCGCGCAGGTCGGCGCGTTCGCGATGGGCGCCACGACATACCGGTGGGTCCTCGAACACGACGCCCTGATCGAGAAACCGATCAAGTGGGCGGACTACTACGGCGACACGCCGGCCTGGGTCTTCACCCACCAGGACCTCCCCCGGGTCCCCGGCGCCAACCTGACCTTCGTCCAGGGCGACGTCCGCCCGGTCCACGAGGCGATGACGGCGGCGGCCGGGGAGAAGAACCTGTGGATCGTCGGAGGCGGCGAGCTGGCGGGATCTTTCGCGGATGCGGGACTGCTGGATGAGCTGATCCTGGGGGTGGCACCGGTGACGCTGGGAGCGGGAGCGCCACTGCTGCCACGGCGTCTTGCGGCCTCGCGGTTGTCGCTGAGATCCCTGGAACAGAGCGGACAGTTCGCCTACCTGACGTACGAGGTGGGCAAGCCGGCCTGACACCCGGCGCCTGACCGCAGCACCGGGCACATCGCCGGGGCCCGGTGCCCGGTCGCGGCGCGCCTGGAGGCAGCAGCCGGCCGTGCGGGTGCCGGGCGGCGGGCGGGCGCGCGGGTGCCGGGCGGCGGGCGGGCGCGCGGGTGCCGGGCGGCGGGCGGGCGCGCGGGTGCCGGGCGGCGGGCGGGCGCGGCGCGGGCGGCGGGCGCGACGGGCGGCGTGGGCGGCGGGCGCGACGGGCGGCGTGGGCCCTGATGCGGCGCCTGGACGCGGCAGCCTGGCACGGTCCTCGGGCGCGGCGGCCTGGCGCAGCACTTGTGCCCGGCGCCTGACCGCAGCGCTTCGGCTCGGTGCCTGGCGTAGTGGCCGGGAGTCGGGCCGGGCAGTCCTCGGCCCTGTCGCCGGTCGGCGGATAGCGCTGTTGTTCGGTGACCGGCGGGTGGGGCCGGCGGTGGTCTGGTCGATCCGACCTTTTTGTCGCCTGTGTCGTGGCATGGTGTTTGTCGTGGCGAAGACTCAGTACTACACCGCGGCCAGCATCGACGGCTTCACCGCCGACCTGGACAACTCGCTCGACTGGCTGTTCGAGGTCGACGAGGGCACCGACAACCCGTTCGGCGCGTTCTTCTCCAATGTCGGCGCCTTCGCGATGGGCGCCACCACGTACGAGTGGGTGCTGCAGAACGATAACGTCGTCGAGGAGCCCGGCAACTGGCACGAGATGTACGGCAACGTGCCCTGCTGGGTCTTCACCCACCGCGAACTCCCCCTGGTCCCCGGCGCCAACATCTTCATGGTCAGCGGGGACGTACGCCGCGTGCACGAGGCGATGACGGTCGCCGCCCAGGGCCGCAACGTCTGGCTGGCCGGCGGCGGCGGCCTGGTCTCCGAGTTCGCCGACGCCGGCCTCCTCGACGAGATCATCCTGGCCGTCGCCCCCGTCCTGCTGAACGCGGGCACGCCACTGCTGCCCCGCCGGCTGTCGTCACGCCAGCTCGCCCTCACCAACGTCGCGCAGATGGGCCAATTCGCCTACCTCACATACGCGGTGGGCGTGCTCGCCGACCTCGGCCGCCACCTGGCCGCCGACGCCCTCGGCCGCTCCCCGGTAACCCTCTGAAGCGCCCGGCAACCCGACCGCCGGCTCGACGGAGGACGGCCGACCTGGGCGCCGGCGAGCGCGGCGACGGGTAGCGCCCGGTTACGGCCAGCGCGCCGCTGCGGGAAGCACGCGGCAACGGGGGGCGAGCTGCGGGGATGCTGTCAACCGGGCGGGGCAGCCGGGCGCGCGGGCGGGGCAGTGGTCGGAGGCAGGGACGCCGGCGACCGGCGGCGGGGCAGCGGTCGGAGGCGGTGGGTGCAGGCGGCGGCTGACGAGTGGCCGGCCGCGGCGGCGGTTCCGCGGCGCCGGCAGCTGACCTGGGCGAGGGCAGCGGACACAGGCGGCGGGCGCAAGCAGCACGCACGAACACGCGAGCCACGAGCCACGCGAGCCACGAGCCACGCGAGCCACGAGCCACGCGAGCCACGAGCCACGCGAGCCACGAGCCACGCGAGCCACGAGCCACGCGAGCAGCGGCAGCGGCAGCGGCAGCGGCAGCGGCAGCGGTTAGAACATGTCGTGGCGGCTGGCCATGTCCAGCTCCTCTCCGATTTCTCGGGGGGCGGCCACCACCACGCATTGCCCGCCCCTTGCCAGCAGGACGCCTCGCACCGCGTCCAGGATGCCTTCCACCCTTTCCGGGGGGAGGGTGCCCGGGAGCACCGCGTGGACCGTTCCCCTTCCGGCCGAGCCTCGGACCGGGACGGGCATTCCCGCGACGTCGCGGAGGGCGTACACCGCGGCCTGGAGGTCTGCGGTCGGGACCTCGATGCGCAGGGCCACGTCGGCCGGGGTGAAGGGGTAGCGGCCCCACCAGGGTGGGGCGAGGGGGGAAGTTGTCGCGTCCGGGCCGAAGGCCTTTTCGAGGCGGGTGGCTCGGTCGGTCACGTCCGGCGGGTCTCCTTCCAGCAGGACCGCGAGGACTCCGGAGGGTGGGGTTGCCGATAGGTCGACCTCGATGGCGCTCGGGGTGAGGCGGCGGGTGAGGGTTTCCTGGACGAGTTCGTAGATGTCGCGGGGGCTGGTGACCGGGGCTGTCACCCAGCGGCGGGCCGAGGGCAGGGGCTCGACGTGGACCTGGGCGGAGAGGATCACGCCGTCGATCTCTGCGATGCCGGGGCGGCCGTTCTCGCCGTCGGAGGTGGCTGCTTCGCCTTTGCTCGTCACGTACGCGATGTGGTTGACCTGGTGGGCCGCCGTGCCGAAGCGGTGGCGCAGCGGGCCGGTCTCGTTCAGGGCGAGCATGCCGCCGAGGGTTGCCGAGGGGGACGGCGGGTCCGTCGCGAGGCGCTGGCCGCGGAGGGCGAGTGCCGCCTGGACAGCTTTGAGGGGCGTGCCGGCGCCGACCTCGGCCGTCATCGCGCGGACGTCGTGGTTCCAGATGCCGTCGAGGCGGCTCGTGTCGAGGATCAGGTCGACGCCGGGCGGGGGCGTACCCCAGTCGATTTTGGATCCGGAACCTCGCGGGATGACCGCCAGGCCCCGCTCGGCGGCCAGGCCCATGGTGTCGGCGACCGCCTGGGTGGTGGCCGGGGCCGCCACGAAGCTGGCGCGGCGGCCGGCGACGGCATCGGGCGCTCCGGCCCGGCGGGCGAAGTCCGGGCCGCAGATGTCGATCAAGGCTCGCAGCAGCGGCTCACGGGCGGGCAGATCCGTCCCCATCGCACCTCCCCCGCGTTGATCGCTCCGGAGATCGTCCACTCTGGCACATCGTACACATGTTCGAACGGTCCGGGGAGCCGTCCGGCCGTGGGGCACCGGGCGAGGCATGCCTGTGGATAACGCGATCGGCCCCGGATCGACCGGTAACGTGGACAACCGTGACGACCGACATGCCCACGACCCCGCCCGCGGTCCGCCAGGCGCCCACCGAGCGCACCTTCCACGGCGACACGGTCACCGACGAGTTCTCCTGGCTTGCCGACAAGGAGAATCCGGACACGATCGCCTATCTCGAGGCGGAGAACGCCTGGACGAAGCGGGCGACCGCCCACCTGGAGGGGCTGCGGAGCACGATCTTCGAGGAGATCAAGGGCCGCACCCAGGAGACCGATCTGTCCGTGCCCCAGCGCAAGGGCGGTTACTGGTATTACACGCGCACGGTCGAGGGCAAGCAGTATGGCATCCAGTGCCGCGTCGCGGCCGGCCCGGACGAGGTCGATCCGCCGGCCACCGGCGACGGGGCGCCGCTGCCCGGCGAGGAGGTGCTGCTCGACGGCAACGAGCTGGCGGAGGGCAAGAAGTTCTTCGCGCTCGGCACGTTCGACGTCACACCTGACGGCACCCGCCTGGCTTACTCGGTCGACTTCGACGGCGACGAGCGGTTCGTGCTGAAGGTCAAGGATCTGCGTACGGGCGAGACGTTCGCCGACGAGGTCCCGGACACGTTCTACGGCAGCGCCTGGTCGGCGGACGGGTCGACGCTGTTCTACATCACGGTGGACGACGCGTGGCGGCCGTGGCGGGTGTGGCGGCACACCGTCGGGCAGCCGGCGGCCGACGACGTGATCGTCTACGAGGAGGCCGACGAGCGGTTCTGGGTCGGCGTCGAGCTCAGCCGCAGCGAGAAGTTCATCGTCATCGACGCCAACAGCAAGGTCACCTCCGAGGTACGCGTGATCGCCGCGGACAACCCCACGGCCGGGCCCGCCGTGATCCGGGAGCGGGTGCAGGGCGTCGAGTATTCGATCGAGCACCACGGGCACCGCTTCCTGATCCTGCACAACGAGAACGCCGAGGACTTCGCGCTGGCGTACACCTCGGTGGACAATCCGGGCGATTGGGTGGAGCTGATCCCGCACACCCCGGGCACCCGGCTCGAGGCGGTCGACGCGTTCCAGCGGCACCTCGTCGTCTCCCTACGCCGCGACGGGCTCACCGGGCTGCGGGTGATCACCGACGGCAGCACCGACTCGTACGACATGGAGTTTCCCGAGCCGCTCTACAGCGTGGGCCTCTCCAACAACCCGGAGTACGACACCAACCTCGTGCGCATCTCGTACACGTCGATGGTCACGCCGGATTCGGTGTACGACGTGGACCTGATCACCCGCGCAATGGTGCTGCGCAAGCGCAAGGCGGTGCTCGGCGACTTCGACCCGGACGCGTACGAGCAGTTCCGGGAGTGGGCGGTGGCGGACGACGGCACGCGGGTGCCGATCTCGATCGTGGCGCGCAAGGGCACCCCGCGGAACGGGACGGCGCCACTGCTCCTGTACGGCTACGGCTCGTACGAGATCAGCATGGACCCGTATTTCTCCATCGCCCGGCTGTCCCTGCTGGACCGGGGCATGGTCTACGCGATCGCGCACGTCCGTGGCGGCGGCGAGATGGGCCGCCGGTGGTACGAGGACGGCAAGATGCTGACCAAGAAGAACACGTTCACGGACTTCGTGGCGTGCGCGCGGAGCCTGGTGCGGTCGTCGTGGACCAGCCCGGAGCGCATCGTGGCGCGCGGCGGTTCGGCCGGCGGCCTCCTGATGGGCGCGGTGGCCAACCTGGCGCCGGACGCGTTCGCCGGCATCGTCGCGCAGGTGCCGTTCGTCGACCCGCTCACCTCCATCCTCGACCCGTCGCTGCCGCTGACCGTCACGGAGTGGGAGGAGTGGGGCAACCCGCTGGAGAACGCCGACGTGTACGCCTACATGAAGTCCTACAGCCCGTACGAGAACGTCGCGAAGCTGAAGTATCCGGCGATCCTGGCGGTGACCAGCATCAACGACACCCGCGTGCTGTACCACGAGCCGGCCAAGTGGATCGCCCGGTTGCGCGCCACGGCGCCGGACGGGACGTACCTGCTGAAGACGGAGATGGGCGCGGGGCACGGCGGCCCGAGCGGACGCTACGACTCCTGGAAGGAGGAGGCCTTCGTGACGGCCTGGATCCTCGACACGGTCGGCCTGGCCTGACCGCCCACCCACCCGCACCCGGCTCCCACGCCGGGCCGGGCGGGGCCGAGGCGGGACGCGGGTCGGGGTCAGCTGCGGCGGAGGGCGACCACCGCGATGTCGTCCGCCTGTTCGCCCGCGCCAGCCAGCTGCACCAGGAGCCGCTGGCAGAACGCGTCCAGGCTCGTTTCCACCCGGCTCGCGCACGCGGACAACGCTGACAGGCCGACGTCGATGTCGCTGTCGCGGCGTTCGATCAGGCCGTCCGTGTAGAGGACCAGGGTGCCGCCGCGGGGGATCACGAACTCCAGGTCCTCCGGGCGGGGGGCGTTGATGCCGAGCAGCGGGCCGCGCGGGTTCAGGAAGCGGGCGTTGCTGCCGTCCACGTGGAGGAGCGGCGGGAGGTGGCCCGCGCTGGCCAGTCTGACCCGGCCGGTGTCCGGTTCGAGGGTCAGGAGGCAGAGGGTCGCCGATTCCGTCGGCAGGACCGTGCGCATGAAGCGGTTGACCAGTTCGAGGACCGCTCCCGGCGGGTGGCCCTCCACCGCGTACGCGCGGACCGCGTGGCGGAGCTCGGCCATCACGGTTGCCGCGTGCAGGGAGTGGCCGGCGACGTCGCCGATCGCCACCAGGAGGCGGCCGTCCAGCATGGTCAGTTCGTAGAAGTCGCCGCCCACCTCGGTCTGGGCGCCCGCCGGCTCGTAGCGGACCGCCAGTTCCAGGCCGGGCACGTCGGGGAGGCGGGACTGGAGGAGGCTGCGCTGGAGGGTGACCGCGATGCGGTGCTCCTCGTCGTACGAGCGTTGCGCCTCGACCGCGGCGGCGACGGCCTGGGAGAGCTGGCGCAGGACCGGGAAGCCGGGGGTCTGGGAACTGCTCGCCACCGCGACGTACACCGGCGTGCGGTCGGCGCGGAGTTTGGCCGAGGCCACCGCCACGGATTCCTGGTCCGGCCAGTCGACCAGGGTCCAGGCCGTCGGCTGCTCCGTGCGTACGGTGGAACCGACCGCCGTTTCGTGGTGCTCGACCGTCCACGGGCGCACCGCGGCGGGATGGCCGTCCGCGATCGCGGCGAGGCCGTCGCCGTCCGCCGTCTCCGCGACCACCACGACCGGGCCGCCGAAGATCTGGTAGGCGCCGTCCGCCGCCGCCTGCAGGAGGCCGACCAGCGTCGACGCCGCGTTGATCGCCAGGGTGGTCTCGGCCAGCTTGATCATGCGGGCGGCCAGCGACTCGGCGCGCTGGCGGGCCCGGTAGTAGCGCAGCACCGCCTGGGAGGTGGCGATCAGCTCGTCCGGCTCGATCGGCTCGACCAGGTACGCGTCCGCGCCACGGTTGAGCCCCTGCGTGCGGTCGACCACGTCCACCGCGTGCGCCGAGACGTGGATCACGGGCAGTACGCCGTACTCGGGATCGGTCTTGATTCTCTCGCAGACCTCGAAGCCGCTCATGTCCGGCAGCTTCACGTCGAGCACGACCAGGTCGACCTCGGTCTCGCCGAGCGTCGCGAGCGCGGCCCCGCCGGTCTCCGCCTCGACCACCGTGAACCCGGCCCGCGACAGCCAGCTCACCAGGAGGTACCTCTTGGTGGCGCTGTCGTCGACCACCAGGACGGTGGCCGGAGTCATGGCGACACCGGCAGCGAGACGACGAACGTGCTGCCCTCGCCGGGTGCGGACGAGACGCGCAGGGCACCGCCGAGGATGCCGACGAGGCGGCGGGCGTACGGAAGGCCGAGGCCCGTGCCCTTGCCGCTCAACGCCTGGCTGCCGGGCACCTGATAGAACTCCTCGAAGATGCGTTCGTGCAGATCGGGCGGGATGCCGGTGCCGGTGTCCGCGACCGTGAACTCGACGTCGTCGCCGACCGCGGCCACGCTGAGCCGCACCGAGCCCTCCGCCGTGAACTTGATCGCGTTCGTCAGCAGGTTACGCAGGATCTGGGCGAGCAGCACCTCGTCCGAGCGCAGGCGCGGCACCGCCGGCTCGTCCACGATGAACTCGACCTCGGGCCGGGTGGCGAGCGGTCGCAGGGTGCCGCGGAGCTGGCCGAAGACCGCCTTGAGGTCCACGTCGGACCACTCCGGCTCGATCCGGCCCGCCTCCGCCTTGGCGAGGTCGAGCAGGTCGTTGACCAGCGACAGCAGGTCCGAGGCGGACGCGCGGATCAGTTCGACCTGGCGCGACTGCTCCTCGGTGAGCTTGTCGGACGCTTCGTCGGTGAGCAGCCGCCCCAGGCCGATGATGGCGGTGACCGGGGCGCGCAGCTCGTGGCTGACGTTCGCCAGGAAGCGGCTCTTCGCCTCGCTGGCGGCGCGCAGCTGCACCGACTTCTCGTCCAGCTCGGCGTAGAGCGCCACCACGCCGCGGTTGGTCTCCTCCAGCTCGTCGGAGAGCTGGTGGTACAGCGCCATCACGCCGCGGTTGGTCTCCTCCAGCTCGGCGTTGAGCCGGGCCAGGTCGTCGCGTTGCGCGCGTACCTCGTCCAGCGCCGCGATGAGCTGCTGGTTCTGCACCGTCAGCTCGTCGAGGGGCGTACCCGGCACGTGGCCGGAGAGCCGGTCGCGAATCTCGTCCATACGGCCGGGGGTCAGAGCCGGTGAGCTCGGCGGCAGACGTCGGGACATCCGCACGACCGTACCGGTCTCCCCATCCCCTACCTCCAACGTGTCGACCAGGCGACTCACCTGGGTCAGCTCCAGGCGCAGCCGATCACCGTCCCCGGAAACCGGATGCGCCATCTCTACCAGAAGGGTAGGTACCCCGATCGTCGTCGTCGTGAACGCCACGTCCGTCTCGTGGCCCGCGGCGACCAGCAGCCGGCCGACCTCGCTGAGCGCCGTGGCGAGCCTGGTCTGGTCCTGCGATTCGAGCCCGACGGCGCGCGCGACCTCGCGTCCGAGCTGCCGGACGGTGAAGACGTCCTGCTCGGATCGGATACGCATGCGCGTCAGCGGCTCCCGTTTCATGGCAACCGGGCCACGAGTACGCCGGCATCGTCGCGCCGCGTTCCGGCGTCCCGCAGCACCGTCGCCGCGATGACCTGCGGCGAATGGGACAACAGGGCCGGGTAGTCGGTCACCTTCCAGCGGTCGACCACGCCGTCGGAGTGCATGAGCACCACCGCCTCCGGGGCCAGCGGGTAGTCGTACTCCCGGATCTGCCGCCGCTGGTGCCCGGCGATGCCCGGCAGCGAGACCATGCCGCGCCGCGCGCCGCCCGGCGACAGGACGGTGCCGGAGATGTTGCCGAGGCCCGCATAGCGGACCAGACCCGCGTCGGGGTCCAGCTCGGCGACGGCGATCGCGGCTCCGCGGGTGTGTCCGAGCGTACGGTGTAAAAGGTCCAGAAGCGCAGCGGGCGGCTGCGCGGGCGCACCCCGGAAGACGCGTACGGCCTCCTGAGCAGCCGCGTGAGCGAGCCGCCCGTGCCCGAGCCCGTCACACACCATGACCTGGCGCCGGCCGTCGGCGGTGCGGAAGGCGTACGCGTCGCCGCTGACCGGTTCGCCGGTCAGCGGGCGGGTGAGCCCGGCGGCCCAGGCCGGCGCGGGCGCCCTGCCCGGCCACACCTGCGCGACGAGCACCGTTCCCCGGCCCGGCACCGAATGCAGGTCCGACCAGCTCGCCTGGCGGACGATGGCGCCGAGGCCGATGCCGAGCGTGCCCGCGGTGGAGTGGCCGTCGCCGATCGACCGGGGCACGTCGCTCATGCCGGGGCCCTTGTCGATCGCGATCAGCTCGATGCCCGCTGGGTCCTCGTCGCGGACCGGCCGCACCAGCAGCGTTCCCTGGTCGGCGTGCTTCACCAGGTTTCCGGCGGCCTCCGAGGCGACGATCGAGAGGTCCGCGGTGCGCGACTCCGGCATGCCGAGCTCGGCGGCGAGCCGTTCGGCCGTGCGGCGCACCGAGGCGGCCGTGGCGGCCTCCTCCACCCGGAACCAGACCCCCGCGTCGAGAAGTCCCTCCGGTAGCGAAGCCACCGCGCCTCCGCTCATCGGCACCACTTGGTCACGCTGATGGTCGTACCTTTACCGACCGCCGTGTCGATGGCGAACTCGTCGACCAGCCGGCGGGCACCGCTGAGCCCCAGCCCCAGCCCGCCCCCGGTGGTGTACCCGTCGGTGAGGGCCAGGTCGAGGTCCGGGATACCCGGCCCCTGGTCGGCGAAAACGATCTGGATGCCGGCCCGGCGGCCGTTCTCGACGCGGGTCACCTCGACCGTGCCGCCCCCGCCGTAGACGAGGGTGTTGCGGGCCAGTTCGCTGGCGGCCGTCACCAGCTTGGTCTGATCCACCAGTGACAACTTCACCGCGACCGCTACCGTACGCACGAGCTGGCGTACCCGGACGACGTCCTGGTCGGAGGTGACCGCGATCCGCTCGGCGGCGCCCCCGGCGGTCATGGGGTGGTGACCGCCGGCTCGTCGGCGTCGTCGTCCCGGTCCTCGTCGTCCTCGGCCCGTTCCCGGGCGAGCAGCTCCATGCCCAGCTCGACGTTGAGCGCGGTGCGGATCCCCGGCAGCGAGAGCCCCAGCTCGACGAGCGTGATCGCCACGGCGGGCCGCATGCCGACGACGACCGTCTCGGCGTCGAGCACCCGGGAGATCGAGGCGATGGTGGCCAGCGTCCGCCCCACGAACGAGTCGACGATGTCGAGCGCGCTGATGTCGATGATCACGCCGTGGCAGCCGCTCGCCACGATCCGCTCGGCCAGGTCCTCCTGCAGTTGCAGGGCGACCTGGTCCTCCATGTCGATCTGGATGGAGACCAGGAGGATGTCGCCGATCTTCAGGACCGGCACGCGTTCCATCGGGTCAGCCCTCCCGGCGCGACGGCTTCTGCGTCACCTTGTCGCCCGTCTTGCGCAGCACGTGCCGCAGCGCGTCCGCGAGCGAGGCCTTGGTGGCGATGTCGCCGAACTCGATGCCCAGCGCCACGATCGTCTGGGCGATCTGCGGGCGGATGCCGGAGATGATGCAGTCGGCGCCCATCAGGCGGGCGGCCACCACGGTCTTGAGGATGTGCTGCGCGACCTGGGTGTCGACGGCGGGGACGCCGGTGATGTCGATGATCGCGTACGGCGAGCCGGTGTCGACCAGGGTCTGCAGCAGGCGCTCCATGACCACCTGGGCGCGGGCCGAGTCGAGGGTGCCGACCAGGGGCACCGCGACGACGCCCTCCCAGAGCTTGACGACCGGCGTGGAGAGCTCGAGCAACTGCTCCGCCTGGTCGGCGATGAGCTCCTCGCGCGCCCGCGCGTAGCTGTCGAAGGTGAAGAGCCCGGCCCGGTCCACGAACGCCGAAAGCCCCACGTACGCCCGCAGCGTGTCCGCGTCGGTGCCGTCGCCGGCGTCCAGGACCTTCAGGACGGCTTCCTTGAGCGCGAACACGCTGACCGCGGTCTCGGTGGCGGTGAAGCCCTGCCGCGCCCGGGTGCTGGACAACTCGGCGAGCTGGGCCCGCAGCTCCGCCGCGGAGTCGTCGGTGAGCTCCTGGGCCCCGCCGGCCAGCGCCGTCTGGAAGCCCTTCTGCAGTTCCGCGGTCTGCCGTTGCAGCTCCGCGTGGCTGAGCCGGCCGCGCAGCAACGCGGCGACCTCAGCCGTCCAGGACGAGACGATGCTGTCCTCATGCTCCATGAGCAGGTCGGCGAAGCGACCGCCCTCGTCCGAACTCAGCGCCACTGCTGCCTCCCGTGACCTCTGCCGGACCGGCCTGCGCGCACGTCGCGGGCAGCCGGGCCGGACTTTACCATCGGCGTCCGCTCTTACTTGCCGTCGGCCAACTAATATCCCATGGTCAGCCGGTCTCCCCGTTCTGCGGACCGCCCGCTGCGTGGAGTAACGTTCTCGCCATAACTGGGAGGTCCTGAATGTCCCTGACGGTACAAACGGAGCAGCGCGGCGACGTCGTCGTCGTGTCGGTCGCCGGCGAGCTCGACATGGCTACCGCTCCACAACTACAGGACCAGATCAGCGACCTGCTCGAGAAGGGTCGCACCCGCCTGGTCTTCGACCTGGCCGAGGTCTCGTTCTGCGACTCCACCGGCCTGTCGGTGTTCGTGCGCGCCAAGAACAGCACCGACGACGCCGGCGGCGTGGTGCGCCTGGCCGCACCCCAGCGCGGCGTGCTGCGCATCCTCGAGGTGTCCGGGCTGGTCGAGGTGCTGCACACCTACCCGACGGTGGACGAGGCTGTCACGGCTGAGGAACCCGCGCTCGATTGAGGCGGTCGGCGTAGTTTGTCGCTGACCGGCTGCGGGCAACTGCTGCCGTCGGTTCCTTCTCGGCTCTCATGGCAGGAGTGGCTTCATGGGCTCGATGCTCAAAGGCTTCAAAGACTTCATCATGCGCGGCAACGTCGTCGACCTGGCGGTCGGCATCGTCATCGGCGCCGCCTTCACCGCCGTCGTCACCGCCTTCACCAACGCGTTCCTCAAGCCACTGATCCAGCTGATGGGCGGCGGCACCGGCACGGGCGCCGGGAAGTGGACCGTTCGCGGCGTCGACTTCGACTATGCCTCGTTCATCAACTCGGTCATCACCTTCCTGCTGACCGCGGCGGTGCTGTACTTCCTCGTCGTCTTCCCGCTGAACAAGCTCGCGGAGCGCCGCAAGCGGGGCGAGGAGCCCCCGCCGGAGGCCCCCAGCGAAGAGGTCAAGCTCCTGACCGAGATCCGCGACGCCCTCGTCCGCCAGCAGGTGGCCCCCGGCGCGGTCAACGACATCCTCGGCCGGCACCAGCAGGAACCGCCCCGCTGATCGCTTTCGGAAAAGATCAACCCACCCGGCACTGTTCGAACAGATGTTCGATACAGTGCCGGGATGGAACAGCGTAAGCACTGGTGGAACGGCAGATGGGGACGCGTCGCCCGCAAGGACGTGTATCTGCGAACGAGCGGCGACCAGTGGTACGTGGAACAACGCGCGGGCGGCGCGGACGGAGTCTCGCACTTCTTCGAGTACGACAGCGAGGACGCCGCCTTCGACATGGTCCGAGCTCTGCTGACCGGCACGGACGAGTGGCGTGAACTGTCCGTCCGCCCCCGCGAACGCTGATCCGGCCCCGGAGCCGGCGCCACCGCGCACGCGACCCGGGTCCGGGGCCGGCACATGGCCTTCGGGTCACATGGCGCGGCGGGCCGGGACGTCGCGTTCGGAGCCACCCGCCCGGCGGTCCGGCACATGGCGTTCGGCTCTCGCGGCCCGGCGGGCCGGAACGTCGCGTTCGGGTAACCCCATGCCGGGCGGGCCGGACGTCGCGTTCGGGTTACGCGGCGCGGCGGTCCGGGGTTGTGGGCTCGTGGGTGGCGGTCAGGGGGCCGCGGGGGACCAGGCGAAGCTTGGGCGGGCGGGGCGCGTTCTCGCCCTCCGCCGCCTCCTCCTGTGCCAGGTGCCAGCGGCTGCCGAGGCCGGACCGGTCGCCCGGCGGCTGGGCCGAGCCGCCGCCGACCCGGGTCAGCGCCACCACGAGCAGGTAGCCGAGCAGCACGAAACCGTGGCTGACCAGGCGGGTCGCATCCACCCGGGCCGCCGACAGGTCGTTGACCGACAGCAGCAACAGCATCCCCACGAACGCGGTCAGCATCGGCACCAGACCGGCCGGCCGGTTACGCCGCAGCGCGATGAACAGGAAGCCGGCCCCCACCGCCACGTTCCAGGCCGCCGACTCGTGCCACAGGTGCCCGGGGGTCGCGTCGACGCCGCTGTGCACATGCAGGCTGCTGGCCGCGCCGCCGACCTGGTCAAGTCCGAGAATGAGTTGCACCGCACCGACCGCGGCGAGAGCCACGTAGAGCGTGGCGGTCACCCGGGCCCGCCACGGCACCTTGACCCCGGCATCCGCTCCCGCCTCAGGCCGCGAGACGGCGAACCACTCCCTCAGCCGGCCGCCCCACAGCGCCCGCCCGGACCGCGATGACAGGCTTCCGGCCTCCCCGGTTGCCGGCGGTGCGCCGGGAACGGCGAGGGCGGCGAGAATCGAGTCGGTGAGGTCCGGCACGTCGGTCACCAGGCCGGTACGCGTCAGCCGGTTGACCGCCGCAGCCCGCTCGAACCACTCCCGGCAGCCGGCACACCCGGCCAGATGCTCGTCGACCCGTCCCCTGTCGGCCGGATCGTCCTCGCCGTCCAGTTGCGCAGACAGCATCTCGCGCCACCGCTCACACGCCATGTACCCATAGTCGCCCGCCGAAGCCCGCTGGTTCCCGCCACTCCCCCGACAACCGCGCCGACCTCGGCCGACACGGCCAGAACGACGCAACCGGGGCGACGCGGTTGGGGCGACATGGGCGGACCAGGGCGACGTGGGCGGACCAGGGCGACGTGGGCGGACCAGGGCGACGTGGGCGGACCGGGGCAACACGGGCGGAGCAGGGCAAAGCGGGCCGAGCAGGGCAACCCGGGCGTCGCGGACCTGCGCGGGGACGGCGCGGGCTATACCGGGGCAGTTAGGACCAGGCCGGGGCGACACGACCGGGATCGGGGTTACGCGGTCCAGCCGGCGCGGGCGGGGTGGCGCGGCGGGGGTTGGCGTCAGGCCAGGTCGGGGCGTTGGACCGACGGGCCGGGCTGGCCGCCCGTGCCGCCCATCAGGCGCTTGCGTTCCCGGAAGGCCCTCAAGTTGGCCGTGTTGCCGCAGGTGCTCACGTCGTGCCAGACGCCGCTGTTGTTGCGGGACGTGTCGAAGAAGGCGGCCCGGCACTCGAGGTTGTTGCACAGTTTGAGCCGCGGCCACAGCCCCGCCTGCTGGGCGAGGAGCGCCTCCGCCCAGAGCGCCGACGCGAGCCAGCGGGTGCCGCGGCCGGCCGGGATCATCCGGACCCAGCCTTCGGCGTCGGGGACCAGGCTGACCGGCACGTCGGCCGGGGGCAGGGCGCCGTCCTGGGTGGCGCCGCGGCCGCTGCCGGCGAGGATCACGCCCTCGAAGGTGGTGCGGAGGCGGCGCAGCGAGCGGAGGTCGGTCGAGGAGAGCAGCAGCACGGGGGCAGGCAGGCCGACGACGCGGGACCAGGTGGCGAGGGCCTCGCTGAGCCAGCGCTGGGCGTCGTCCTGCGAGGCGAGCAGGTCGGCGCCGTACGACATGGTGGCCCGGGTGTTGATCAGGTCCTGCAGGAGGGCGAGGCCGGCGGGCGCCTCGCGTACGCCGTGCCGGGCACTTGCCTTCCATGACATAGGCGAAGGGTACTTGATTCTTTTTCTCCGCCACATCCACCGGTCGCCTGATCGGCCGGCCCGTCAAGGGCTCCACGCAGCGCATTCCCGTCCTGACCCACAGTTGATCTTCGTTGGGATCGGCACTTGAATTAACTATTAGTCTTCTTAACCTTGTGCCCACCACATCGATGACTGAAGATGTCCGCAGCGGCCGCCGTCCCCGCCCCGACTCCCCCGAGGAACCGACATGGTGCGAAGTTCGCTCCGCCGTGCCCTGATCACGGCCATGGGGCTGCTCACTGCCGCCACCACCCTCGCCACACCGCAGGCCCACGCCGCCCCGGCGACCGCCGCCCCGGCCCACGCCGCCCCGGCGACCGCCGCCCCGGCCCACGCCGCCCCGGCGACCGCGGCCCCGGCAGCCGCCGCCCCCTTCAAGGTCCTGGCCTTCTACAACGGCACCTGGGACGCCGCGCACATCGACTTCGACAAGGAGGCGCGCGACTGGTTCCCCCGGGCCGGCGCCCAGTACGGCTTCACCTGGGAGGCCACCACCGACTGGAGCCGGCTCAGCGCGAGCGGGCTCTCGGCGTACAAGGTGATCATGTTCTTGGACGACGGCCCGCCGGCGGACCGGCGCGCCGCGTTCCAGCAGTACGTGCAGAACGGTGGCGCCTGGCTGGGCTTCCACGTGAGCGCCTTCACCACCGACGCGAACTCGTGGAGCTGGTACTACAACACGTTCCTGGGCTCGGGGAACTTCCAGACCAACACCTGGGGGCCGACCGCCGAGACGCTGCGGATCGAGGACCGCGATCACCCGTCCACCGCCGGCCTCCCGACCACGATCACGTCCTCGGTCAGCGAGTGGTACTCGTGGAGCCGCGACCTGCGCCAGAACCCGGACATCGACGTGCTGGCCTCGATCGACGCGTCGAGCTTCCCGGTCGGCTCCGACCCGAACCAGCAGTGGCGCAGCGGCTACTACCCCCTGCTGTGGACCAACCGGAACTACAAGATGCTGTACGCGAACTTCGGACACAACGGGATGAACTACGAGACGAACACCCGTACGTCCTCGACGTTCGCCAGCGCGCAGCAGAACCAGTGGCTGATCAACGGCCTGCTCTGGCTCGGCGGCTCGACCGGCACCACGCCGCCGCCGGCCGACCCGATCGACCCGGCCCGGTGGTACACGCTGACCAACCGGAACAGCGGGAAGTGCGTGGACGCGCGGGCCGCCGGAACCACCAGCGGCACGCCGATCCAGCAGTACGCCTGCAACACCTCGAACGCCCAGCAGTACCAGTTCGCCACGGTCACCGGCTCCTACGTACGCGTCAACAATCGCGGCAACAGCGCTCAGGCGCTCGACGTGACCAACGTGTCGGCTGCCGACAACGCGCCGATCCAGACGTGGGCGTACTCGGGTGGCACCAACCAGCAGTGGCAGCCGGTCGCGGAGGGGGACGGCTACTACCACCTCGTGAACCGCAACAGCGGGAAGTGCCTCGACGTGCCGGCCGCCTCGACCGCCGACAGCGTCCAGCTCGTCCAGTACGCCTGCAACGGCACCGCGGCGCAGAGCTTCCGCCTGACCGCCCAGCCGTGACCGCGTAGGAGCGCGACCGGACCGGTCCGGTCGCGCTCCTACACTGAACCTTTTCAACGTGGGGTGCCGGCAGTGCCGCCAACCGTCGGGCTCGATGTCAAGGGTTCATTGGACATCGGTGGTCATGATGGGTCCACCCGTGTGATCATCGGTGGTGAGGAGGCGTGGTGCGCAAAGCTCTGACCTATGCCGTGGCCCTGGCCACGGCGGTGTCCCTGGTTGCCGGCTGCGACACGGGCGGCTCCGACCCGGCCGCGGCCCCGGCGCCGTCCGGCACCACGACGAGCGCCGCGCCCTCGGCCTCCGCTTCCGCGCCGGCCCCGTCGGAGCCGGCGACCCCCACCAAGCCCCCGAAGCCCAAGAAGCTGAAGAGCGGCGCGAAGGGCGACAAGGTCGTGGCGTTGCAGCAGCGCCTCACCGCCCTCGGTTACTGGAACGGCAAGGCGGACGGCAGCTTCGGCTCGAAGACCCAGCAGGCGGTCTACGCGCTCCAGAAGGCGGCCGGCCTCACCCGCGACGGCGTGGTGGGACCCAAGACCCAACAGGCCCTGGACCAGGGGGTACGCCCGAAGGCGAAGAGCCGCAGCGGCCGGGTCATCGAGATCAGCAAGAAGCGCCAGCTCCTGATGCTCGTCGACGACGGCAAGGTGACCGAGGTCTTCAACACGTCGACCGGCTCGTACGAGCATTACGAGCACGACGGCCGGACGTACCTCGCGGACACCCCCAGCGGCAAGTTCACGGTCTCCCGCCAGATCGACGGCTGGCGCAACGCCCCGCTCGGCATGCTGTGGCGCCCGAAATACTTCAACGGCGGCATCGCGGTGCACGGGTCGGCGAGCGTGCCCCCGTACCCGGCCTCCCACGGCTGCGCCCGCCTCTCGGTCCCGGCGATGAACTACCTCTGGTCCTCCGGCAAGATCCCGCTGAAGACCAAGGTCTGGGTCTACTGACGGGCCCCACCCATCGACGCACGTGACAATATGTGGCGTGCGGCCGCTGACGTTGACCACGGACGAGCTCGACAGCCTGGCCTCCGGTCACGGCTCCGACGAGGCCATCACCCAACTCCTGGCCGGCCAGCTCGCCAAACGCCGCATCCTGCTCTGGGGAGTGGTCCGCGACGCCCGCGCGGCCGGCCGCCCGGTCGAGGCCCCCGTACGCCTCCTCCTGTCCGTCCACGCCCACTCCCCCCGGACGGTCGACGAGGTCCTGTCCCACCCCCAGGTCGACGCCTGGGCGAGCACGTACCCGAAACACGGCGACCTCGGATACCTCCACGCCCTGGCCGCCACGGCAGCAATCCGCGCCGGCCTGCCGTTCACCCTCGACGTGCCGCCCTCGGCCGGTGCGGTCACCCTGCCCGGGCTGGGCGCGCTGACCGAGTCCGAGGTGCCGCTCCGTCTGGCGTTCGACGGTGCGGCATTGACCGCCGACGGCAAACCCGCCGCGCCCGGCCCCCGCTCGGTGGTCGACCTCGGCGACCTGGGCGGCCCGGCCGTCGCCGTCGAGGACGTCGATCAGTACCGCGACCGGTACGGGATGCCACTGGCCGACCGGCGGTTCGATCTCGCCGGCTTCACCGCCCTCTGCCGGGAGGGCTGGAAGATCCTGCTCGCCGGCCATCCGCGGCACGCGCGCATCGTCGGCCGGATGGTGCGCTCCTTCGTGCCGCTGCAAGCACCCGGCGACCGTACGGAGCGCAGCGCGTCGAGCAGCCACGCCTGCGGGTCCCTCGCGATCGCCCCGCCGGCCACCGGCACCTCGATGGCCATGCTTCTGCTCCACGAGACCCAGCACCTGAAGCTCGGAGCCGTGCTCGACCTGGTCGACCTGGACTCCGGAGACCGGGAACCGCGCTACCGGGCGCCGTGGCGTGGCGACCCGCGCCCGATCCGCGGCCTGCTCCAGGGCACGTACGCGCATCTCGGCGTGACTGACTTCTGGCGCCGGCACGACCGTCGCCAGTTCGCGTACTGGCGTGCCCAGACCGCGCAGGCCGCCGCGACGCTGGCCCGCTCGGGCGAGCTCACGATTACGGGCAGCCGTTTCGTCCGCCGGATGCGCGACACCCTGGACGCCTGGGCCCAGGAGCCGGTCAGCCCGGGGGACCTGCGGATCGCCGGCATCTGCGGCGCGGTGAACGAATTGGTGTGGTTGCTGGCCAATCGGCGCATCCCCGCCTCGGCGCGGGCGGAGCTGGTGACCGCCTGGCGAAACGGGTCCCGCCCTCCGCCCGCCGCCGCGGCGAGCGGCGCGGACACCGGGGTCTCCCCGCGGATTCTCGCGGCCGTCCGTGCCGGGGCGACCGGCCTGCCCGCCGGGGATCGGGCACTGCTCGCCGGCGACCCTCGAGCGGCCGCCGGGCACTACCGATCGGCCATCGTGGCCGGAGCCGGCAACGACGACGACTGGGCCGGCCTCACCCTGGCCCTGGGCGGCTCGACCCGGCCGGAGCTCGCGCGGGACCTCTACGCGGCCCTGGCCGGGGACGGCAGCGCGCCGGATCCCCGCGACGCGGTGCGGTGGTGCGCGACCATCGACTGAGCGCCACCGGTCAGGTCGGCTGCAACTCGATGTCGACGTCGATCCGCCGGGCCTCGAGGGCGGCCGTGGTGTACGGGTGCCGCTCGCCGAGCAGTTCCGCCGCCCGGGCCTGCGCCCGCGGGAGCTCGGCGCGCGCCTGCGGACCGTCCTTGCGTTCGCGGGCGCTGAGGGCGAGGTTCACCTCCGCGGCCACCACCGTGGGGTGCTTCTCACCGAGCTGCTGAGCCAGCCGGCGCTGGATGTCCCGGTCGAGGAGGTACGCCTCCTCCACCTCGCCGACCCGCAGCCGCCCGGTGGCGACGCTCGCCTGCGCCATCAGGGTGTAGGGATGCGCCGGGCCGAGCACCGCCTTCAGCCCGCCGGCGGCCTCCTCGGCCCGCGCCCGGGACGTGGTGAGGTCGCCGTTGGCGCGCTCGACCATCGCCAGGTCGGCCGCGGCGATGAGGGTGAACGGGTGCTTCGCGCCACGGCGGTCGCGGTAGAAGTCGTGCACCCGCTCGGCGTGCTTGCGAGCCGTGTCCACATCGCCCAGCCACCACAGCGCGAAGGCCATCTCGAGCTCGGCCACGATGGTCTCCGGATGCTGCGGGCCGACCAGCGCGGTGAGCCGGTCGTACGCCTCCTCGGCGATCTCGCGGCCCCGGCGCGCGTCGCCGGTGAGCCGGAGAACCGCCGCGAGATTGGTCGACGCCCGCCAGGTGCGGAAGGAATCCGGGGCGCTCTCCCGCTGCGCGGCCACGAGGGCCTCCAGCCCGTCCCGGGCGTCCGCGTAACGCCCGCAGGCCCGCAGATTGCGGGAGTAGTTGTCCCGGCTGGACGCCACCCGGTAGTCGTTCGAGGCGAGTAGGCGGTTGCCCGCCTCCAGCACGCCCCGGGAGACCTGGAGGGCCTCGAAGAAGGCGCCGGTCAGCCGCAACGAGAGCGCGTAGTTGTTCTGTTGCATCAGGGTGCGCTCGTGGCTCGGGCCGAACACGTCGCGGGTGCGGGGGGCCGTGCGTTCGTCGAGGTCCCGGGCGGCGAAGAATTCGCCCAGGGCGCGGAGGGAGGCTGCCAGGCCGCCGGCGGCGATCAGGGTGTACGGGTGGTCGATGCCCAGGACCCGGGTCATGCGTTCGACGACGTCGCTGTCGAGCTCGTACGCCCGCTTGGTGTGCCCGCGTTCCCGGGCGATGTTGCCGCGCTCGGACTGGAGGCGGAGGGTGAGGATGTCGTCGGCGCCGAACAGTTCGGCCCAGCGGGTGTGTACGCGGACGACGAGGTCCTCGGCGCCGACGAAGTCGCCGCGGTAGCGCAGGTAGTTGGCGAGGTGGAGGAAGAGGATGCGAACGTCGGGGCGGGACGCCTCGATCGCTCCTGAGGCCTCCAGGTGGGCGCGCAGTTCCTCGTACACGGGCCAGTTGTCGGAATTTTCCCGCTCGCCGCGTTTGACGCTGGCCAGGATCCGCCACAGCTCCTCGCGGGTGGCCACCTGATCCTCGGGGCTGAGGCTGTCCCGCACGATGCCCTGGGTCAGGCGGTGCACGACCGCGCCGCCGACGGCCGTGTTGACGCGGGCCAGCGCGTAGCGGCCGATGACGCTGATCAGGGTGCGCTGCAGCAGCGGGTCGTGCATGTTCGGGTCGAGCTCGGCCAGCCGGTCGGAGAGCCGCTCGCTCTCCAGCAGGCGGAACGGGATCGCCTCGGGAGCCAGGAAGGCGAACAGCTCCAGCAGCCGGGCGGCCGCGGGGCTCTCCGCGCGCAGCCGGTCGAACGACAGCTTGACGCTGGCCGTGGTCGACAGCTGGTCCGGCGGGGCCTGCTGGTCGAGCAGGCGGGCGGCGCGGGCGGCCAGCTCGCTCAGGTAGTCCGTCGCGGTGGAGCCGGTCAGGGCCAGCCAGGCCGCGGCCTGTTCGAGGGCCAGCGGCAGGTCGCCGAGCGCGTCGGCGATCCGGTCGGCGTCGTCGAGGGCCAGGCCTCGCACCCGGCGGCGGAGCAGCTCGACGCTCTCGCCGCGGGCGAAGACGTTCACGTCCAGGCGCGGGACGTGGAACTTCTCCGTCCAGTGCGGGTTGCGCGAGGTGATGATGACGTGGCCGGTGCCGGTCGGCAGGAAGTCGTGCAGCTCCTCGGGGGAGTCGGCGTTGTCGAGCACGATCAGCCACCGCGACGACGGCTTGCCCTGGCGCAGCAGCTCGCGGACCGCGATCACCCGCTCCTCGGCGTCGCCGGGGATGCCGAGGCGCTCGGCCAGGTCGGCCAGGCTGGTCCGGACCCGGTCGGTCTGCTCGGCGGAGATCCACCAGACGATGTCGTACGTCGCGGCGAACCTGTACGCGTACTCGAGGGCGATCTGGGTCTTGCCCACGCCGTTGATGCCCTCGAGCGCGACGCGGCCGCCCTCGGTGTTCTCCGTCGCCAGCAGCTGGTCGCGCAGCGCCTCGAGGAGCAGGTGCCGGCCCGAGAAGCTCGCGTTGCGCACCAGCTGGAGGTTCCAGTACTCGGCGCGGACGCGGGGATAGCGGATGCCGTCGTCGGTCTCGTCGTGGCCGGTCACGCGGCTGAGCTCCGGCTGGATCCGCAGGGTGCTCAGCACCTGGTCCAGGGCCCGGTCGGCGCTCATCCGGGTCAGGTCCACGCTCGGATAGCGGTTCAGGTTCGCCGGCAGAGAACCGGCGGCGGTCTGCACCGCGACCGCGAAGTCGTCGTCCTCCCGGTCGTGCTGCTGCTGGAGGGCCAGGGCGAGCTGCTCGTTCTCCGGGAACGTCTCGTAGTCGCGGGAGATCAGCGTGACCACCCGGTCGAAACCGTCGAGGTCCGGCAGGTCGGCGCCGGCGAAGTGGAGCTGCGGGTGGTGGCCGGCCCGGCCCAGCTGCTCGCACAGCCATTCCGCATACACCCGGTCGAGGGGCACGTAGTTGATCAGGATGCGGCAGGGCTCGATCGGCTCGGAGCGCTCGAACAGGCGGAGCACCCGCTGGCGGGCGCCCTCGTCGACCACCGGCGCCGAGACCTCGGGGCCGGCCAGCCGCCGGGCGAGCCGGACGTACGGCGCCAGCAGCGAATTCTCCAGGCGCGGCAGATCACCGAAGGTCGCCAGGATCTCCTCGTACGCGTAGTACGCCCGATAGGGCAGCTCCACCGAGCCCCAGTACTCGTCCGGGTCCGCGATCCCGGACTGCTCGAGGAACGAGGCGAAGGTGCGGTGGGCGTACGCCCGGCCCCGCTCGAGCCGGCGCTGCTCACCGTCCTCGACGCGGGTCGGCACCGGCAGGATGCGCGGCGGGGCGGCGTCGCGGCGTTCCCGTGCCTTGACGATGGACCGGGCCACCGCCTCGGAGCCCTCGATGCTCTGCGTGTTGAGCGTGAAGCAGGCGACGACGGTGTCGGGAAGCTGGACCGTGCAGATGCCGGCCGTGTCGCTCAGCCCGGTGCGGCTGTCGATCAGCACGAAGTCGTAGGACGCCCGCATCCGGCGCTGCATCTCGTCGAAGAACGCCCCGCCGTGGGCGAGCCAGAAGGAGTCCCAGTCGAAGGTGCTCACGATCGTCGAATACTGCGGTCCCTGCCGGCCCGCGCTGACGAAGTCGAGGCAGCCCGTGCCGAAGTCCCAGTCCAGCGACACCGCGTACTCGTGGATGTCGGCGAGCTCCGCGAGATCGAAGCCGTCGTCCTCGGACAGGGTGGCGTCCGAGACCCGGCGGATCATGTCGATCACGCCGTCGGTCTCGCGCAGGTCCTTGTCGCGCAGGAACGGGTGGAAATACCGGTGCAGGCCGGGGGACTCGAGATCCCAGTCGACGGTGAGCACGCGGTAGCCGTTGGCCGCGAGGATCCAGGCGATGTTGGCGAGCGCCATGGTGCGCCCTGTCCCACCCTTGTAGGAGTAGAACGTGACCACCTGTCCGTCCGAGCGATCAGCGGATTGGGTCACGCCGGCTCCCCGTTCCTCGGGACGTCATCGACGTCGTCGTCGCGCCGATTATCAGACTGCCTGTCAAAGAACGAACGAACCAACATGCCGACCGGCCACTCCTGACTGGCGCGATTTTCCCCATTGCAGCTTGACTGGACTGTGGCCGGTCACGGACCACGCAGGATCGGCCGGTCCCCGCCCGTACCCGAGGGGGGGACCTTGCGTCCCGATCGGAACATCCGGTTGCGCCCCTCTTCCAGCGCCGCCGCGAGCTGACCACCGAAGCTGTCCGGGGTGGGCAGCCGGCCGCTGTAGAGGGCGTCCGACCGGTCCAGGAACTGCGAGAGGGTCTGCTCGACGTCGAAGAGCAACTCCTCCCGGCTGCGCTCGCTCTCCTCGTCCGCGCCGCTGAGCGGGACGAGCAGGGCGGCGTCCGGCAGGCCGGCACCGTCGGCGTCGGACAGTCGGCGGCGGCTGTCCGGGAGCCGGGTCGCCCACGGGTCCAGCAGCAGAACCACGAGATCCCGCGCCTCCCGCGCGAGGTCGAGGGTGCGCCGCAGATCCTTCAGGTCGGTCACCTCGGAGCCGAACAGGCGCTCGGCCGCGACCGCCTTCGCCTGTTCCGCCAGCGGGCGGCTGTACACCGGCAGGTACGGCGCCCAGTCCGCCGATTCCTTGCCGTAATAGTCGAGCACGGATCGCACCTGCTCCATGTCGTCCCGCGAGCCGGCGGCGACGACGAACCGCACGTTGCGGGTCCCCCGGGTGAGCCGGTCCGGCGCCCCGCTGCCGGCGTCCGCGAACGCGTTGGGCGTCCGCGCCGGTGCGGGCAGCGGCCAATACTCGCCGAGCGGGTGGGCGCGAGCCGTCCGCACGATCCGCTGGGCCAGCCGGTGCACGAAGGCCCGGTACTGCGGGCGGAGCGAGCGGAGGCGGAGATACTGGCCCAGCGGGCGGCGGGGCTCGGCGGGGTCGGCGGGCACGAACTCCGGGAAGCCGGCGGAGAGATCACGGACCGCCGTCCAGCGCAGCGGCAGCAGCGACGGCGCCTCGGCCCCGCCCTCGTCCCGGAACCGCCGCAGGCGCTCCCGGAAGATCCACCAGTGCCGTCCGGCGCTCTCGTTGAGCAGCGACCGGGCCGAGCACAGGGGCAGAAAGACCTGACACCGGGCCAGCGCATCGGCGGTCGCCGCGGGCCACGCCGTGGCGTCCGGATCCAGGTCTCGGGCCAGCTCGCCGATGTCCGCGCTCCGGGTCTGCCCGGTCAGCTCCCCGACCGCGTGGCGCAGGTCGCGGAAGAGCTCCTCGACGTACGCATCGTCATCGCCGCGGACGTGGCTGACCAGGAAGTAGGGCACATGCTCCTCCGGGGCCACGGCCGCTCCTGCCGTTGGCCCTGTCATCACCGGGACGCCGGATCACACGGGAGCGACACGTCGGTGATCGGGCACCCGAGGACCATAGTGGTCGGACGGCGCCGGCCCCCGGACATCACGTTGTCGCACTTCCGACAATGAGCGGAGTGGACGGCCGGCGACCCGGTTCCGCACCGAAGGCCCGCGACCGCCGGGCGCGCTCCGGCCAGATCCGATTCACCGGTACGGCGGCCCGCCGGGCCAACCAGACGGCGTGGGCGGTGCTGCCGGGCTGCTCGTCGGCGTGCCCGTCCCAGACCGCGATCAGCTCCTGGCAACGCGCGACGACCTGCTCGTTCGCGAAGGCGTACGCCGCCGCTCCGGAGCGGGGGAACGGACCGACGATCACCTCACGGGCACCCGCGAGAAAGCTCTCGAGAACGTGGCACGACGCCCGCCGGCCGCCACCGCCGCCGAGCTGGTCGGCCGCCGGAAGAACCACGTCGTAGGTGCCGCCGAGAGCCGTCAGCACCTCGGCGAAGATGCGGTCCGGACCGGGCGCCAGACAGGTGACGCCGTGCAGGGGACCCCGGCGTCCGCGCAGGTCAGCGACGAGCGCCTCGCGTACGCTGCGCATCGTGGATCGGGTCAGGTGAATGTGGCCGGTGATCCCGATGCTGTGCATCCCGGCACCCCTTCCCCATTGCCCCGCCGCCTGCCCCGTGCAGTGAGTGTGACCGAGAACTTCAAGCCTAACGGCGACGCCGCCCCGCCGAGCGTCAAGCCCGCAATTTGCCACTGATCGTCGGATCTGACCCCGCGGTGACCCGTCGGACATAGACCGGTAACGCTGGACGGTCGCCCGCCCCCGAGGCAGACTCAGCCTGAGGAGAGCCCCACGGCAGCACCACCGCGGACGATGACGTCACGGGCGGTTCCTCCGGCTTCGAGAGCGCGATCGGCTGTTCCGCGGCGGTGCCCGTCGCCGTCCCGGATCTCCGCGGGGAGTGGATGCAGATGTCACGCCATGACGAGTCCGTGATTCGCACGAAACTGCTCGACCTCGAGGAGGAGTTCGCAGACGTACTGGCGGCCGGGGTGGGCGAACCCGCGTCCGTGCCGGCCTCGGCGCTGTCCCACTCCCTGAACCGGCTGCGCGATCCGGGCGAGGACTCCGTGTCGGGGTTCCAGAGTGCCATCGACGGCCACCCCGGGGGGCCGCCGGGTCGCGGTAGTGCGATCGGGTGACCGACCCCACGGCGACCCGGCCGTTCCGCGAGGTCGTCGTCAAGGTTCACGGGCGTTGCAATCTCGCCTGCGACTACTGCTACGTCTATCGGCACGCCGACCAGAGCTGGCGTCGCAAGCCCGCGATGATGAGCCGGCACACCGTCGAGCGGCTCGCCGATCGGCTCGGTGAGCATGCCCGGGCGCACGAGCTCGGGCGGCTGCGGGTGGTTCTGCACGGTGGGGAGCCGCTCCTGGCCGGCGTCGACTTCCTCCGGTACGCGGTCGGCACCATCCGCGCCGCGCTGCCGGACGGGACCACGCCGACGTTCGCCGTGCAGACGAACGGGGTGCTGGTGGACGAGAAGGTGCTGCGGGCCTTCGCCGAGGAGGAGATCCGGGTCGGCGTCAGCCTGGACGGGTCGCGCAGCACCAACGACCGGCACCGCAGGTTCGCGGGGGGCCGCAGCAGTCACCCCGCGGTGGTCCAGGCCCTCGACCTGCTGCGCTCCGCGCGCTTCCGCCATCTGTACGCCGGCATCCTGTGCACCGTCGACGTGCACGCCGACCCCGTGGAGACGTACGAGCACCTGCTCGCACACGCTCCCCCGGCCATGGATCTGTTGCTGCCGCACGGGAACAGGCAGAGCCCGCCGCCCGCGCGCCCGGTGGACGACCGGCGGTCCGCGTACGGTGACTGGCTCGTCGCCGTCTTCGACAGGTGGTACGCGGCGCCCGTACAGGAGACCCGGATCCGGTTGTTCGAGAGCCTCCTGGACCTGCTGCTGGGCGGAACCGGCCACACCGAGGCGCTGGGCCTGGGGCCGATCGACGTCGTGACGGTGGACACCGACGGCGCGATCGAGCAGAGCGACATCCTCAAGACCGCCGCCGAGGGCGCGGCCTCCACCGGGCTGCACCTGCTCACCGGCTCGTTCGACGACGTCGCCCAGCATCCCGGCATCAGGGCGCGCCGGGCCGGCCTGGACGGGCTCGGCCCCGAGTGCCGGGAGTGCCCGGTGGTGCGGATCTGCGGCGGCGGCCTGCACGCCCACCGGTACGACGGCACGAGCTTCGCCCAGCGCAGCGTGTACTGCCCGGATCTCTACCACCTGATCGCGCACGCGCACCGGCGGCTCGGCGCCGACCTGGTCAGGCGCCGGCCCCGGGGGCGGCCCGGTATCTGATGAACCATTTCTGGGCGTACTCGACGGCGTCCGGAATCGGGAAGAGCCGGCACGGGGCGGCGCCGGCCCGGCCGGCCGAGACGACGCCGGTGTGGCGTTCGAAGTCGGCGCCGAGCCGGGCGAAGTCGGAGTCGTCGAGCGCCACGTCCTCGTACTCGCACCAGCGTCGCCCACCGTCGGGGGTGAGGATCGCGCAGCCGTAGGTCCGCCGGGGCGGGAACGGGACCCGGTACTCGCCCAGGTGGAACGCGGTGGCCTTGGCGAAGCCGACGCCGAGCAGCAGCGTCGCGGCGCCGGCCGCGTCGAGGGCGGCGAGCGGGGATCGCTCGCCCAGGTGACACTCGATCCGGTGATCGCTCATCAGGTCGGCGGCCCGCGGCCCGATCGCCGCGAACGACGTCTGCGGGTGGGCGCTGCGGACGGCGCCCGGCCAGGTGCGGACCTGTTCGGGGATGACGCCCACGCGCGCGCTCGGGGTGCGGGCCGGGTCGAACCCCGGGAGGGTGTCCCGGATGACCGGCCACCAGGCCTCCGGCGGCCGCGGGGACCAGGTCGACGGGTCCCGGTTGTCCGCCGTCTGGCTGGGCACGACCAGCGTTCCCCCCGGTCCGAGCACGTCGAGCAGCGCCTGCACGACGGCGAGGGCGCCGCCGCTGACCCAACCGAGCGACCGGAGGGAGGAGTGGACCAGCAGCACGCCGTCCGGGCGTACGCCCAGAGCGCGGAAGTCCCGGGCCAGGGACGCCCGGGTGACCGGGCCCGCCGCACCATGATCGATCAACACCCGTGGATTGTGCCACCGCTCCTGGCCTAAAGTAATCCTTCCGTCGCTTTACGTTGCACGGCCGATCCTTCGGGGGGTGAAAGGCTGGTGACGGCACCCGACGAGCGCCGCGGCTGGTCCCGCGCGGCAGCCGTTTCGTGGCGGCTCCTGTTCCCGGCGATCGCGATCGCCGCCGTGGTCCTCGGCTATCGCGGAATGGGCACGCTGCTCGCGGGCCAGGACGAGTTCGCGAACAACCTCTGGGACCGCCTCTACTACACGTTGCAGCTGTTCGTGCTCGGTGCACCGCCGCTCGACGAGGGCGGCACGCTGCCGGCCTCGTTGCAGGCAGCCCGGTTCCTCGCCCCGGCGGTGACCATCTACGCCGTCGTGGAGACCGTCCGGCTGTTGTTCGCCACCGAGCTGACCCGGCTGCGCGCGCGACGGTCGCGCGGGCACGCCATCGTCTGCGGCGACAGCATGGTGGCCGATGCCCTCACCGCGCGGCTGGCCGAGGGCGGGCGGCGGGTGGTCCGGGTGGTGCGGCCGGAGGAACGCGCCGGCGGCCGGCGGGGCATGCTGGTCGTGCCCGGCGACTCGACCCGTACGGGCCTGCTGCGGGGCGCCGGCATCCACCGCGCGGAGTCGCTCTACGTCTGCTCCGGCGACACCGCGCGGAATCTCTCCGTGGTCCTGGCGGTGGCCGGCGTGGAGCGCAAGGGTCCGCTGCGCGTCCACGTGCAGGTCGACGATCCGGAGCTGTGCCTGGCGTTGCAGGCGCGCCGGCTGGGGCGGCGCGAGGAGGACCGGCTCGCCGTCAACTTCTTCAACTGGCACGAGCGGGCGGCCCACGCCCTGCTCAGCGACCGGCTCCCGCCGATGCACCCGGACCGCCCCACCCGGGTGATGGTGATCGGCGCCTCCTGGTTCGCCCGCACGCTGATCGTGGAGCTGGCGCGCACCTGGCGGATCCGGGCCGCCGGGCACCCGCTCGAGGTGATCGTGGTGGACGCGCACGCCTGGGAGGCCGTGCACCGCCTGCAGCGGCTCTACCCGTTCGTGGGCGAGGTCTGCCGGCTCGTCACCCGCAACCGCGACGTCGCCTCGCTGCTCGACGGCGACCTGCCCGACGCGCCCTCCGACCGGGTCTACATCTGCTGCGACAACGAGGAGGTCGGGCTCAAGATCGCGCTGACCATGGACCACTTCTGGCGCGGCGGCCCGCGCTCGGTGATCGTACGGCTGGGCCAGCTCGGCGGCCTGGCACAGGCCTTCCACGGGCCGGGTGAACGCCTGCTGGACCCGGTCTCGGGCACGCTGGACATGTTCGACGCGCTGCGCGCCGGCACCGACCTGACCCTCACCGAGGACAGCCTCACCGAGCGGCTGGCCCGGACGATCCACGAGCGCTACCTGCGTCAGCAGCTGGCCGCCGGCGCCTCGCTGGGCGCCACCCCGGCGTTGCGCCCGTGGGATCGGCTGGCCGCGGATCTGCGGGCCGCCAACCGCGCCCAGGCGGCGGACATCGGCGCGAAGCTCAACGAGGTGGGCTGCGCCCTGGCCCCGAATCCGGTCTGGGGCGACCCGGACGTCCTCACCGGAGAGATGCTGGAGCAGCTCGCGAGGCACGAACACGAGCGGTGGTGCGCCTTCAAGGAATCCACCGGCTGGCGGTACGGCCCCGAGCGCGACGAGCTCAACCGCCGGCATCCGGACCTCGTGGACTGGAACCGGCTCTCGGAGACCGCGCGTGCCAAGGACTTCGACGCCGTCAAGCAATTGCCGGAATTGCTGGCAGACGCGGGATTTCGGATAGTGCGCGTCCGGCCGGACCCACCGGCCATCCCCGCACCCCGCGTGGCAGGCGACAACCAGGACCTGACCACGTTGCCGGGATGATCGCGGCGGCCTTGCCGGCGGACCGCATCCTGAAGTCATTCGCACTTGCGTAGCTGTTCACTAAACGTCCCGATCAATATACTGTCCGTCACGCGGCACCGTCCGCCGCATGGGGCCTCGATCCTTTGTCGGAGACTGCGTGCTGTATTTCTTCCTCAGTTACGCCCGCGGCGGCGACGACGTGTACGTGCAGGAATTCTTCAACGACCTCTGCGACGAAGTGCGCGCATTGGAGGGACTCGACCCCGCCACCGAGGTCGGTTTCCTCGACAACCGCAACATCCAGCCGGGCGACACCTGGCCGGACACCCTGGTCGACGCGTTGTCGCGGTGCCAGGCCTTCCTCGCGCTGTGCTCACCGGCGTACTTCCTCAGCGAGCCGTGCGGCCGGGAATGGGCGATCTTCCAGGAGCGCATCCGGCAGCACCAGCTGCGCACCGGCAACACCGGATCCACCCTGATCCCGCTGCGATGGCTGCCGTCGCGGACGATGCCGCCGGCCGCTCAGATCATCCAGTACGTGCCGGAGCCGCGTCACGAGATCGACAACCGCCACCAGGAACCGCACCGCGAACGCGGCATCCGCCAGCTGTTGCGGATCCGGCGCAACCGCGACGACTACCTGGAGTTCGTGACCACGGTCGCGGAGCTCGTCGTCGAGGCCACCTGGCGAGACCCGATGCCCACCGCGGCCGAGCGCCTGCCGTTCGACGGGGTGCCGAGCGCCTTCCACACCGCGATGCACGTCGACGCCGTCCCGCCGGCGGTCAACGGCGGCCCGCCCCCGGTCATCGAGCCGACGAGCCTGCTGCCCTCCTCCGACAAGGTCTACTTCGTCGTGTCCGCGCCGACCGCCGAGGAAGCCGCCGACGAGCGGGTCGGGCGCGAGGACCGGCAGTATTACGGGCCGACCGCGCGCAGCTGGTCGCCGTACAAGCCGGGCACGCACGAGCCGCTCGCCGACTACGCCGCCCGGATAGCCGCCGGGCGCAGCCTGCGCGCCCAGATCACCGAGGTGGGCGAGCTGGAGGCGTGCATCGACCAGGCCCGGCGCGACAACCAGATCGTGGTGCTGCTCGTCGATCCCTGGAGCACCAAGATGGACGCCAACCACGAGATCCTGGTGCGCTACGACCGGCGCGAGGACCACCCCGCCGCGGTGATGCTCCCCTGGAGCACCGACGACCTGGAGACCTCGCAGAAGACGCCCGAGCTGAACGCCGCCGTACGCCAGACGTTCCCGCGCAACATGCGCCGGCCGCACACCACCACGTTCCGGCAGAGCGTGCTCACCACCGAGAGCTTCCGCTCCGACCTGCAGGCCGTTCTCGAGGAATCCCGCAACCGGGTGATCGCGAACGGCACCCTCCAGCGCCCGTTGCCCGGACCACGCGGTAGCCGTCCCATCCTCGAAGGGCCCTAGGTGACGACGATGAGCAACGGTCGCATCGTGACGTTCTACTCGTACAAGGGCGGCACCGGCCGCACGATGGGCGTGGCGAACACGGCGTGGCTGCTGGCCGCGAACGGCTTCCGGGTGCTGGTCGTCGACTGGGACCTGGAGTCGCCCGGCCTGCACCGCTACTTCCACCCGTTCCTGCTCGACAAGCAGCTGACGTCCTCGCCCGGGATCATCGACATGATCCGGGACTACGCGTCGGCGGCGATGGAGCCCGGGCACGCCGACACGGTGGGCTGGATCGACGAGCACGCCGCCGTCCTGGACTACGCCGTCTCCCTGGAGTGGCAGTTCCCCGAGGGCGCCGGCATCGACCTGCTCCCGGCCGGCCAGCAGGACCGCTCGTACGCCCGCAAGGTCAGCACGTTCGACTGGTCCAGCTTCTGGGACCGCCTCGGCGGCGGCCTGTTCATCGACGCGCTCGCGGAGAACATGCGGGCGCACTACGACTACATCCTGATCGACAGCCGCACCGGCCTCAGCGACAGCGCCGGGATCTGCACGGTCCAGCTGCCGGACACCATCGTCAACTGCTTCACCCTCAGCACGCAGAGCATCGACGGTGCGGTCTCGGTCGCGCGTTCGGTCAGTGCCCAGCGCGACCGGCGGCCGGTGCGGGTGCTGCCCGTACCGATGCGGGTGGAGAACGCGGAGGCGCTCAAGCTGGAAGCGGGCCGCGACTACGCGCGCCAGGAATTCCAGCCCTTCCTGGCCTCGATCGGCGAGTCCGTCGACCGCTACTGGGGCGAGGTCGAGATTCCCTACAAACCCTTCTTCGCGTACGAGGAGATCCTCGCCCCGTTCGCGGAGCGGCCGATGGTGGAGAGCTCGCTGCTGGCCGCGTACGAGCGGCTGGCGAGCTGGATCACCGACGGCGCGGTGCACGAGCTGCCGCCGATGGACGACGGCATCCGCCGCGACTGGCTGGTCGAGTTCGAGCGCCGGCGGCCGATCTCCGTGTCCGACGTGCTGATCAGCTACGCGCCGGTGGACCGGATGTGGGCCGAGTGGATGGCGGCGGAGCTGGCCTCGGCCGGCCTGCGCTCCACGCTGTCCGATGTGGACTTCGTGCTCCCGGACGGCACCGACGGGCTCGGCGACCGGGGTACCACCGGGACGCGCTTCGCCCTGGTGCTGCTCTCCAAGGACTACGTCGCGTCCCGCAACGCCCTGCCGACCTGGCGGCAGATCGCCCGGGCGGGCAGCGGGAACCGGGCGCCGCTGGTCCCCGTACGCATAGACGGCACCCGGCTCGACGCCCCCTACCTGGACCGGCCGCCGGTCGACCTGACCAGCGCGGCCCCGGAACGCGCCCGCGAGCTGCTGCTGGCCGCGGTGGGGGCGGAGCCCGGCGGCGGGCAGTCCCGGCGCATCGGCCCGCGTTTCCCGGGCTCCCTGCCGCCGGTGTGGAACGTGCAGCAGCGCAACGCCGACTTCACCGGCCGCGGGATCATGCTCGAGCAGCTGCGCGACCGGCTGTCGGCCAGCATCACCGCGGTGGTGCCGCAGGCCCTGTTCGGCCTCGGCGGCGTCGGCAAGACCCAGCTGGCCCTCGAGTACGCCCACCGCTTCGCCGCGAACTACGACTGCGTCTGGTGGATCTCCGCGGAGCAGCCGCACATGATCCGCTCCTCGCTCGCCGAGCTCGGCCGGGCGCTGCACCTCGAGGGCGGCGACAACCTCGACGAGGCCGTCCGCATCGTGCTCGACGCGCTCCGGCAGGGCCGGCCGTACCAGCGGTGGCTCATCGTCTTCGACAACGTCGACCGCCCCGAGGACGTCCGCGACTTCATCCCGCAGGGCGCCGGCCACGTCCTGCTGACCTCGCGCAACCAGGCCTGGAACCAGGAGGCCCAGGCGGTCCAGCTCGGCGTCTTCACCCGCTCGGAGTCGGTGGCGCTGCTCGTCCGCCGGGTGGCCCAGCTGGAGCTGGCCGACGCGGAACAGGTCGCCGACAAGCTCGGCGACCTGCCGCTCGCCATCGAGCAGGCCGGCGCCTGGCTGACCACCACGCTGATGCCGGTGTCGCAGTACCTCGAGCTCCTCGACACCCAGCTCATGCGCATGCTGGACGAGAACCCGCCGCTCGGCTACGAGAAGACCACCGCCGCCACCTGGCTGCTGTCCCTCGACCGGCTCCGGCACACCCGGCCCGCCGCGGCCAAGCTGCTCGAGGTCTGCGCGTTCTTCGCACCCGAACCGATCTCCACCAAGATCGTCTACAGCAGCCGGTTCACCCAGGTGCTGCTGCCGTACGACGCGGCCCTGCGCGACCCGATCCTCCAGGGCCAGCTGCTCCGCGAGATCGGCCGGTACGCCCTCGCGACCGTCGACAACGCTCAACGCGGCATCCAGATCCACCGCCTCGTCCAGGCCGTCATCCGCAACAGCCTGAGCGAGGAGGAGCAGCGCACCAACCGCGAGGACGTCCAGCTGATCCTGGCGTCGTACGAGCGCGGCAGCCCGGACAACCCCGAGAACTGGCCGACGTACGCGCTGCTCTGGCCCCACCTGCGCGCCTCGGGCGCCCTCGAGTCCGGCGACCCCGCGGTCCGCCAACTGGTCACGGACGTCGCCCGCTACCTCGAACAACGCGGCGACTACTCGAGCAGCCGCGAACTCGCCCAGAGCACCCTCGAACTGTGGCGCGCCCGCTTCGGCGAGGACACCGCCACCCACCTGCTCAGCTTCTACCTCGGCAACGCCCTCCGCTGGCAGGCCCAGTACGAGGAGTCGTACCGGCTGAACCGCCACGCCCTGCAGAGCCTGACCGACTCGGTCGGCCCGATGCACCCGTACACGGTCATGGTCGCCGGCAGCGTCGGCGCCGACCTGCGAGCCCTCGGCCGCTACCGGGAAGCCCTGGACATCTCCACCGACGCCCTGGACCGAGCCCGCGAGGTCTTCGGCGAATCCGACGACCGCACCCTCAACGCCGCCATGAACCTGGCCGTGTCACTCCGCCTGGTGGGCAACTTCGCGGCCGCAACCGACCTCGACGAACAGGTGGTCACCGCACGGCAGCGCTACTTCGGTGCGGACTACCCGCGAACCCTTCAGGCGACCGACAACCTGGCACACGACCTGCGGGCGCAGGGCCAGTTCGCTCGCTCCCGCGAGCTGCTCGAAAGCACGGTGGCGCGATACCGCGAAGTGCTCGGCAGCAGTGCGTCACTGACGTTGCGAACGGCCAAGAGTCTCGCCGCCACCTTGCGCAAGACCGGCGAATTCGCGGCCGCGCACGCGCTGACGAACGACACCCTGCGCCGGTACCGCGAGACGGTGGGCATCGAGCATCCGGAAGCCCTGTCCTGCCTGATGAACCGGGCCTGCGAGGAGTCGGCGCTCGGTGATCACGCCGGCGCGCGGGCCACCGCCCAGCAGGCCGTCAGCGGGTTCCAGCGGGTCTACGCGCCCAACCATCCGTTCGTCCTCGCCGGCATCAACAACCTCGCCGTATTCACCCGGCTCGCCGGTGCCGTGGCCGAGGCCCGTGCGCTCACCGAGGAGGTGCGATCGGGATTCCGGTCGACGCTCGGCGATCACCACCCGTACACGTTGTCCAGCGAGGTCAATCTCGCCAACGACATGTACGAGGCCGGCGAGTACGAGGCCGCGCTCCGTCAGGACGAGGAGACGTGGGCGGCGCTGGTACGCGTCCTGGGCAACGACAATCCCGACACCCTCGCGGCCGCGGCGAACCTCGCGATCAGCCGCCGGACGACGGGTGCCACCACCGGCTTCGAGGAACTGAAGGGTGACACCGTCAGACGGGCCCGTATCGTGCTGGGCGACAAGCATCCCAACGTCATCGCCATGTCCCAGGGGCGCCGGCTCAACTGCGACATCTCCCCGCCGCCCATCTGACCGACCCGGACCGCTCGGGAGTGGACGGACGCCGCCGCCGACCGGGACTTCTCGGACGAATGCCAGGCACGCCGACAGCGCAGGCGATACCATGACACGGCAGGAGGCCGCCCGGAACCGTCAGGAGACGTAGGAGCCAAAAGGCGAGATCGCTTCGCCCTTCGACGACACCATGCGATCGAGCACGGACGCGAGCACCGGCTTGGTCACCCCGTGACGCAACTTATGCAGCTCACGCAGCGATACGCCGACAACGTTCGGGACCTCGGTCTCGATGCCGTCGGCCACGCCGACATCGCTCGCGTGGCGCATGCTGAGTTCCCTCTTGTGCCTAGGGGTGTAATGGCATGGCGCATTCTGCCAACCCGCCATTGACGGGAGTTTGGCACCCCCCCAGCAAATCACGTGATCAACCGCCGTGTTGGGCATTCGCCCTAACCTGATGGCATTGATACCGAATTGCGGCGGTCGACCTTCTTTCCCAGGTCAATAACCCCGGGAGCACGATGCATCCGTCGGCGCAGACCCGGAACGAGTGCATGATTCGAAAGGCGCGAGCCGTTTTTCACGACGCGCGATGTCACTCCTTAGGGTGTACAAGGAGCAAGTCCTGTCCCGGCAGGCACACGAGCATCTAGTCATACCGCGACCGCAGACTTGCCTCAACCCGATCGGCGATCAGGACCCGAACGAGCTACCGGCGCCCAGCCACAAAGAGACGGCGACCACATCGACAGGGTGACCCTCGGCGGTCAGGGCGAGGGTCAGGGCGCGGACCAGATCCGGGCGGCGGCGGCATACCGTACCCCTGATGTCGTCGTCGGCGACCGCGAGGGCGAAGCCCACCCAGGCGTCGTCGTCGCCCGAGGGTAGGCGGGCGGCGTACAGCTGGGCCGCCCTCGTCTCGTCGCCGTGCAGGTAGGCCTGCTCCGCCTCCTCCCCCGGTGGGCCGCCGACCAGGGCCGTGCGGATCGCGCCCACGATGCCCGGGAGAGCCGACGGTTCGCCCTCCGCGTTGGTGCGGAGGACGCCCGCCGGGTTCAGGGGGCCCGGGTCGCGGCCGGCTCGCCAGGCGGTCAGGAGGGCGGCCAGTTCGGCGTCTTCCGGGCGCCAGTTGCGCAGGCGCCAGCGGATGGTCTGGGCGAGGACCATCGCCTCGACCCAGCGGGAGGTGCCGGCGGGGATCTCCTCGTCCTGCCAGGTGGCCAGCGTGTCGTGGAGTCCGTGGACGAAGCGTTCGCCCTCGGGGGTCAGTTCGCCGGAGTCGCTCAGGGCGCCGACGGCCAGCCAGTTCTGGTGGCGCCAATATCCGAACTCGACCACGGCGGCCGGCGGGGCGTCCGGTTCGGCGCGGCGGAGGCGCCAGTAGTCGGTGACGCCGGTGTGGGCGTACACGCCCTGGAAGAGCGGGCCGACCGGGCGCGGGTCCATCCGCCAGGGGGCGAGGAAGCGGGGCTCGCCGCCCGGGTGGTGCAGGTCGACCAGGTCGCGGAGCGCGTCGAGTTTCATGTGCATGAACTCGTGGATGAGCAGGAGGCACAGCTCCTCGGCGGTCGCCGGGATCACCACCGCCACCGAGCCGGACGCCTGGCGGGAGGCCGCGCTGACGTTTCCGCCCGTGCTCGGGGTGGCCAGGGGCACGATCGAGCGGAGCAGGATGCGCATGGCGTCGGCGTGCCCGGGGTGGCGCCGCGTGGTGATCTGCCACGCCTCCCGGAGCAGGCCGGCGAAACGGTCCGCCGCCGCCTCGTCCAGGCGGGGGGCCGGACGCCAGTGGTAGCAGTCGCGGTAGGGCTCGAGGTCCTCGATGGCCACGGCGTACCCGGGCTCCAGCTCCGCCGTACGCAGCGGTTCCCAGCCTTCCGCGCCGACCGTGTCCGGGGTGACCACCGCCGTGGCGCCCTCGTGCGCGAGGGCGCCCAGCCCCGGCAGGTAGACCTCGCCGTGGGTGACCGGCACCTCCAGCCGGAACGGCAGCCCGGCCCGGACCCCCGCGGCCGCCGCCACCTGCGCCAGATACCCCGTGCCCTCGCCCGTACGCAGCGCCTGGCCCGCCCAGACGTCGAGGTGCGGGTGCCAGAGGAGCTCGGCGGTGGCGTCCCGGTCGGCCTCGTCGGCGCGGATCAGCAGGTCCATCGCCGGGCTGGCCGGACCGGTCGCCTCCATCAGCGCCTGGAGCAGCAGTTTCCGCTTGGTCAGCTGCCCCTCCCGCAGCACCCGGACGGCGTCCGGCGAGCCGTATCCCGCGGCGAGGCCGTCGAACTGGGCCGCGGTCAGGGCGTGATGCGGAACTGTCATCGGCTCCCCAGGTCCTGGGTCATGCGCTGTTCGATGTGGCGGATCACGGCGTACAGGTCGTCGCAGTAGGCGGAGGGATTGTCGAAGGAGCCGTCACGGTAGCGGTGCGCCCGAAGCCCACCGCCGCACACCCGCAGAACCGGGCACGACAAACAGGTCTCCGAGAGGCGTACGGGCGCGTCGAGCCGAGCCATCACGTCGTCCAGCGAGGCCGTACGCACGCCCAGCCCCGTCGCCGCGGCGCCGTCCACCGTGGTCTTGAGGGAGTCCGTCTCCTCGTACGTCCCGTCGGTCTCGATGACCACGATTCCGGCCTGGTCCCCGCCGATCGTCTCCAGCGTGCCGTGCCCGCCGAGGAGCCGGACCATCATCGACTCGAAGAGGCGGATGTGCGTGCGCACGACCGGCGCGTCGTACCAGGCGTCGAAGACCTCGATCAGCCATTGCGCGTACGACCTGGCGCCGGGCGGGCGGGGCGGTGGGTTGGTCCAGTTGCCGTGCGGCAGGAGCAGGTCCAGCGCCGGCGGGTCGAACGCGGCGAGGTCCTCGTACACGGCGACGGGGTCGTTGCGGACGTCGATGGTGCACAGGAGTCCGCTGTAGATGTCGCGGTGCTCCGGCCGGGCCAGCAGGCGCAGGCCCGCGGCGGCACGCTCGTACGAGCCCCGGCCGTTGACGTGGATCCGGTGCCGGTCGTTGGCGGCGCGGCCACCGTCGAGGCTGACGCCCACGCGTACGCCGTACCGATGAAAGATCTCAAGAAACCGCTCGTCCAGGAGCATGCCGTTGGTCTGCATGCCGAAGCGCACCTCGGTCTCCGGCGGCATCGCGGCGCTGATCGCGCAGAGCGTGTCCGCCACCCCGTCATGCCCCGCCAGCAGGGGTTCCCCGCCGTGCAGGACCACCGAGATCGCGGCCGGGCGGTGGGCGCCCACGTGCTCGGCGATCCGTTCGGCGACCAGCTTGCGGGTCTCCTCAGTGAGGGTGACCGGCTGTCGCTTCCACGTCTCGTCGACGCTGTTGTAGACGTAGCAGTACGCACAGGACAGGTTGCATCTGCTGTGCAGCTTCAACACAATCTGACTGACCGTGGCGGGCACCGGGCCATCCTGCCAGTACCCGGCCGCCACCCGAGGCTGAATCGCGGGGACTGGGAGTCCGTCTCCTCCGGGCTCAGCCGGCCACGGCGAGGGAGTGCGCCACCCGCCGCAGGAATTCGCGGTTGGACCCGGTGGTGCGCACCTGCTCCAGCAGTTGCTGCAGCCCTTCGCGGCCCTGGCCGTGCAGCGCGCGGCGGATCTGCGCCGCGATGGCGAGCTCGGCGGGGGCGAGCAGGTTCTCGTCGTGGCGGGTGCCGGAGGCGGCCAGGTCGATCGCGGGGAAGAGGCGCGCCTCGGCCAGCGCGCGGTCGAGCCGGAGCTCCGCGTTGCCGGTGCTCTTGAACTCCTCGAAGATCACGGTGTCCATGGCGGAACCGTTGTCGACGAGCGCGGTCGCGATGATGGTCAGCGAGCCGCCGTTCTCGATGTTGCGCGCGGCGCCGAGGAACCGCTTCGGCGGGTAGAGGGCGCTGGAGTCCAGGCCGCCGGAGAGCGTACGCCCGCGGCCCGGCGCGATCAGGTTGTACGCCCGCCCGAGCCGGGTGATCGAGTCGAGCAGCACGACCACGTCGGCGCCCTGCTCGACGAGTCGCTTGGCGCGCTCGATCGCCAACTCCGCCGCGGCGGTGTGCTCCTGCGGCGGCCGGTCGAAGGTGGCCGCGATGACCTCGCCCTCGACCGAGCGCTGCATGTCGGTGACCTCTTCGGGCCTCTCGTCGACCAGCACGACCATCAGGTGGCACTCGGGGTTGTTGTGGGTGATCGCATTCGCCACCTGCTGCAGCACGGTCGTCTTGCCGGCCTTCGGCGGCGAGACGATCAGCGCCCGCTGGCCCTTGCCGAGCGGCATCACCAGGTCGATGACGCGCGTGGTCAGGAGGTGCGGCTCGGTCTCCAGCCGCAGGCGCTCCTGCGGGTACAGCGCGGTGAGCTGGTAGAAGTCGGGCCGGCGCGCGGGGTCGCGGCCGTTGACCGTACGCACCCGCAGGGCGGCCGGCCGGCGGCCGTCGACCCGGGCGACGCCGGCGATCCGGTCGCCGCGACGCAGGTCGAGCCGGCGAAGCTGGTCACGGGACACCGGGATGTCGCCGGGACCGGGAAGGTAGCCGTCGCCGCGCAGCCAGGCGCGGTCGTCGACGATGTCGAGCATGGCGTCGACGGGTACGTCGACGCCTGATTTGTCCGTCATAGAGGTACTCCAAGGGAGCGTCGGGAACGACGCGAAAAGGGAGGAAAACTGGCCTCTGGGGGCGGATCCGCCGCCGGCATCCAGGGCTCGGTTGCGTTAACCGTAGCACCGAACCCTCGGTTTGCGGCCACCCTGCCGGCCATCTCCGGCCGCTGACTTGCCCGGACTGCCACCGGTGCGGCTCAGCCGATGGCCCGGCTCAGCCGATGGCCCGGCTCAGCCGATGGCCCGGCTCAGCCGATGGCCCGGCTCGACCGCTGGCCCGGCTCAGCCGGTGGTGCGGCGGCCGAGGAGGGCGGCGAGGCGGTCCAGGGGCGGCGCGGCCGGCTCCGCGGTGACCGGCGCAGCGAACGGCCGGCGGTCGCCGGGCATGCCGGTCAGCATCGGCGCCGTGTGGGCCAGCTCCTGCTCGACCACGTCGTCGGCGAAGCCGGTCGGCTGTCCGGTGGCCCGGGCCAGGTCCCAGCCGTGCACCAGCAGCTCGGTGAGCCGCAGGTGCACCGCCAGCACCCCGGACACCCGCCCGAAAGGCACCTCCACCGTGCGGTCCAGCGCGCCGGGCCGCCGCAGCGCCGCGGTCAGCGTCTCCACGCTCTCGTCGAAGCCGGCCCGCAGGGTGCGGAACGTCATAGGCTCGGCGGTGAGCGCCGAGGTGACCATCGCGTTGCCGAGCACCAGGTGGCTGACCAGGGCCTGGACGTCCCACTCGGGGCAGGGCGTGGGCTCGCTCCACTGATCGGGCTTGATGCCCGCGATCAACCGATCCACCCGCTCGGCGGTGGCCGTCAGCTGATCCACCGTCGCCGTGGTCACCCTGGACACCTTAGGGGTTACGCGCACGTCCGCATCCCGGTCCGTGCCCGGTCGGCCAACGCGGAAGTTTGTCCACAGGCCACGTTTCCGGGGTCGCCGGCAGCCCGCGCCGAGCCGTAAGGTGACCCCCTCGACCGCGTCCGGCGCGGTCGTTCGCGGGAGGATCTCACGTCATGGCTCGGTGGTTCCGGTCGAGGCTGCGCACTTCCGGCGTCGTCGCCGTCGCTCTCCTCGGTGGTTCCCTGCTCGTCCTGCCCGCCGTCTCACAGGCCGAGGAGCGGCCGGCCGCTCCCGCCCCGGCGGCGGAGCATCCGGCCGACCGCCTCACCACGAGTCCCCGCGCCGGCGGTCGCTCGGCCTTCCGTTTCACCCCCGCCTCGGGCGACAGCAGGGCGCCCTACGCCTTCGTGTCCACCGGTGGCACGGTGCGGGCGCAGGCGCTCGGCAAGCCGTCCGCCACCGTTGCCCAGGCGAAGTCGGGCGCGCCGGTGCGCGCCGCGCAGGCCCGCGCCGCCGCCACCACGTACAAGACGACGCTGACCGTCAAGTCCGAGAACTGGACCGCCTGGAACAAGTCCCTGAACCTGTGGAACCGGGACACGTGGACCTACGTGCCGGTCACGAACCCGGCCAACTCGCTGAGCGCGACGGTGAACCTCCCGCCCGGCAACTACTACGTCGCCGCGATGTACGGCATCTACGACGTCGACAGCTACATGCTGACGAAGTCCTTCACCGTCAAGGACAAGCCGCAGACGGTGACGCTGGCCGAGACCTCCGCCAAGGAGGTGGCGATCAAGGTCGACGACACCACGGCCCGGCAGGACGGGAGCGCGGTCTGGATGTCGCTGCCCAACGGCGACCTGGTGGGGTTCGCCGGCGGCTACGGGGTCCGGACGTACGTGACGACGGCCTCGACGCCGGGCACCACGCTGCGCGTGCACGAGGTGCTGACCAAGTCCGGCTCGTCCGCCGCAAAGCCCACCCCGTACCGGTACGACCTGGTGAAGAGCTGGGCCCACCCGCTCCCGGCGTCGCCGATCACCACGGTGAAGACCTCGTCGCTGGCGAAGACCACGACCACGGTGCGCGCGCCGGGCACCACCATGCCGGGCTCGTACGGGACCGTGCCGATGACCGGCGAGTGGACCGGCGCCTACGTGGCCACGTCGATGCGGTTCCCGGCCGTCTTCACCGAGTACGTGACGCCCGGCGTGACCATGTCCCGGATGGTCTCCTACGGCGACGACCGGTCCCTCTTCCCGCGTGACCGGAGCCTCGCGGCGGGAACCTCCGCCGGGGAGACGGTGGGCGCGGGTCCCCTGGCGCCCGGCCGCCGGTTCTACGACGACGACTCCCGGCGCGAGCGCAACACCCTCTATTTCCTGGAGAACATGACGCTCGGGGACGCCGCCGGCAACCGGGGAGCTGATTCCGGATCCACGACGTCCATGCGTCTCAGCAGCGGTCGCGAGGTGCTCGGGGAGTCCCCCAACGGCTCCCTGGCCGTGGAGGTGCCGTCCGCGCGGCAGACGTACCTGCTGGAGCAGACGTCCACGCAGCGCGCGGCCTGGGCGCGACTGTCCACCAAGGTCACCAGCGAGTGAACCTTCGCGTCGGGCGGGCCGGAGTGGGGCATCCTGCCGCTGATGGATCTGGCGATCGGCGCGTCCGGCCTGGATCAGCGCAACCGCGCCGGCTCGGCGCCGGTGGGCCTGACCGTGGTGCCGTCGACCCGGGTGAGCTCCGCCGCCGGCACGGTCGACCGGCTGGAGTGGTCCGCCGACGACGGCAGGACCTGGACCGAGCTGCCGCTGACCGGGTCCGGTGCCGCGGCGGCGGCCTCGCTGACCGTGCCGGCGACGGCGGCGTACGTCTCGCTGCGGATCAGCGCGCGTAACGACGAGGGTGGCGCGCTGCGCCGCACCGTGCTGCGGGCCATCGCCGGGCCCGCCGTGCCGGGCGACGAGTCCGCCGGCGGCACCACGATCTCCAACGTCAAGGTCAACGGCGGCAAGGGCCTGTCCATCGGTACGTCGGGCGAGGTCCAAATCACCGCGACGTTCACGGCCGGCGACCCGTCGGGCATCGCCAGGGCCGGGTTATACCTGTGGCACGGCAACTTCAACGCCCCGGACGGCATCGAGTTCGCCGCCACCGAGTGCGTACCGGTCAACCCGACGACGTCGACGTGCACGGCCACCGTCTACCTCTGGGACGTGCGCTTCTCGCTGGCCAGCAACGCCCTGGCCGGGAGCTGGCGCGCGGCGGCCTGGGCCACGGCGAAGGACGGCATCGGCTTCACCGACCGCCACGGCGCGGGCAGCGTGGCCCTGAAGCGGGCCACCCGGCTGACGGCCAACGCCACGCCGGAGCCGGTGAAGAAGGGCAAGACCGTCACGGTCACCGGCGCCTTCACCCGCGCCGACTGGAGTGCGGGCAGCTTCAAGCCGTACGCGTCGCAGCCGGTCACCCTCGCCTGGTCGAAGATCAACACGTCGGCCTGGGGCACGGTCAAGGGCTTCAAGTCGGACTCCGCCGGCAACCTGAAGACGACTGCCACGGCGGGCTCGGACGGCTCGTACCGGTTCAGCTTCGCCTCGGACTCCGTGTCAGCGGTCTCCAACAGCCCGGCGGATTACGTGGACGTGCAGTGACGGCCGCCCATCCGGGCAAGGCATTGATTCGGTACGCACGCTGATGCCAGGATGAGGCGGACGTGATCGACCACCTTCTATCGCTGGGGTGATGACCGTGAGCCGAGGCGTGGTCGCGACGATCTCCGCTGTCCTGCTGGCCGTGACGGGGGCCGTGACCGCGTCGCCCGCGCAGGCCGCACCCGAGCCGCCCGGCACGCCCTCGGCGCAGGCCGCACCCGAGCCGCCGCCCGGCGCCCGCTCCGAGCAGCCGTGGCGGATGCGGCACTGGCCGCGGACCCAGCCGTGGCAGCGGTCGCAGGCCGCCCCGCGGACGTATCCGGCGGGCGCGCCGAAGCCGGTCGATCCGCAGAACTACGAGCTGCCGGACACCATGACCTGGGACGACTACGCGCCGGTCCCCGGCACCGACTGGGCGGATCCGGCGGTGCCCGGCTCGGTGAAGAACTTCCGCGGCGCGCTCGTCCTCGTCGACTTCCCCAACCAGCCGTTCGTCGTGACCCAGCCGGCGAACTCCGATATCTACGGCAACCCGACCACCGTGCACGACCTGGCGCGGGCGGACGTGCCGGCGTTCTACCACGACTTCCTCAACCGGCCCGGCGAGCTCAACCGCGGGCACACCATCCACGAGTACTGGATGGAGGACTCGGGCGGGCGCTACGGCATCGACATCGGCGCGTACGGCGTCTACAAGATGCCGGCGAAGAGCCACGAGTACGGCATCGAGAATTCCATGCAGAGCGGCCTCGGCTGCCCGGCCGGGGACAGCTGCGGGCGGGATCTGCGTACCGATGCGCAGGCCGCGTGGGTCGCCGCCGTGGGCGCGGAGGAGGCCGCGAGCTACGACTTCGTGTTCTTCCTCGCCGCCGGCCAGGACGAGTCGTCGACCTGGCAGGAGTTCGGCCAGATGAAGTTCGCGTCCAAGGAGCAGGTCTCCGACGCGTTCGGGCCGCCGGACGACGCGCTGCCCAACTGGAACGCGACCCGGTACGTGGACTGGACCTCCTGGCAGGCGTCCTCGAGCATCTGGCCCAACGCCTCCAGCGGCAGCTCGATCCAGACCGAGAGCTCGGGCATGTCCACGTTCGCCCACGAGTTCAGCCACATCCTCGGCGTGGGCGACAACTACAACAACCCGTACTCGGTGCCGGCCCGCCGCGACTACAGCGGCCCGTGGGAGATGCTGAGCCGGGGCACGTTCAACGGACCGGGCGGCCCGCACAGCCGATGGCTCATCCCCAGCGTGGCCGGGAGCTCCATGGGCGCCCAGCACATGCTCCGCAACAAGCTCAAGCTGGGCATCATCGACGACGACGCGGTGCTGCGGCTGTCCCGCACCGGCCTGGCCGCCTCGGGCGTCGTCGTGACCCGCGTGACGGCCCGCGAGGTCGAGGCCGGACCCGGCGTGCTCTCCGGCATCAACGTGACGCTCGACGGCGGCGACCGCAGCCCCGCGTGCGACCCGGCCACCGATCCGTTCTGCGACGGCGGCCGATACCAGAACTACACGCTCGAGGTCGTCGACCGGATGGGCTTCGACTCGTTCACGCCCGACTCCGGCGTCCTGCTGGCCAAGACCAAGGACGCCGACCGGCAGCCGTTCATCTGGACGATCGACGCCAACCCGCAGGACATCGACAAGGTCGACTTCGTCCTGCCGGACGGCACGCCCCAGAAGATGACGATCGGCGACTACCGGCAGCTGTCGGACGCGCTGTTCCACGCCGGCACGGATTCCGGCAGCGAGTACGAGTACGTGGACACGGCCAACCGCCTCCACTTCTACGTGCTCGACGTGCGCCGCGACAAGGCCGGCGTGCTGTCGTACACGGTGGCGGTGCGCTCCCTGGACGGCGCCGGCCCGCACACCCGCGGCGTCAAGGCCGCCCCGGCGACGGCCGTCGCCGGTTCCTCCGGCTGGGCCCGCTGCCGGGTCCCGATCCGCAACACCGGAGGTACGGCCGCGGACGTGTTCCGCATCTCGGCCGACGGCGCCACGACCTGGCTCCCGCACACCGTGGTGAGCGTGCCGGCGGGCCGGGCGGCGACGGCCGACGTCTACGTCCACCGCGCCGCCTCGGCGCGGGCCACCCGCGCCCAGGTGACCATCACCTCGGAGAGCGACCCGGCCGCCACCGCCACCACCACCTGCCGCGTGCGGTAACCGGGTCCCCACCCGGGGCCGCCCCACCCGGCGCCGCCGCTGCCCGGGGCGACCGCCCACCGGTGCGGGATCCGCCCGACGCGACCTCGTCGACGGCATCCACCTGCGCGACCTGTAGCCCGTCGCGTGCCGCGGGCGGGGGCGCGTTACCTTCGTATCCTGCGTGAGCGGCGCGCCGCCACGGGGAACATGGGTCTGTCGCGCCCGGCCGGGCGGCACATCCGTAAGCGACTTATGCGAAGGGTCAGAGCACTCATGAGTGAGCATCCGTCCGAGGAGGCCCCGGGTTTCGCCGGCCTGGCGCTGGGGCCGGAGTTGTTGCGGGCGCTGACCAACCTGGGTTACGAGGAGCCGACGCCGATCCAGCGGGAGGCCATCCCGCCCCTGCTCGAGGGGCACGACCTCCTGGGGCAGGCGGCCACGGGTACGGGCAAGACGGCGGCCTTCGCGCTGCCGGTCCTCCAGCGGCTGACCGGGCACACCGGCGGCGCCGATCCCGCGGCGCTGATCCTCGTGCCCACCCGCGAACTCGCCGAGCAGGTCTCGCAGGCCGTCCACCGGTACGGCCGCGACCTCGGCGTCCGCGTGCTCCCGGTCTACGGCGGGCAGCCCATCGGGCGTCAGCTGCAGGCGTTGCAGCGCGGGGTGGACGTCGTCGTCGGCACGCCGGGGCGGGTGCTCGACCACCTCAACCGGGAGACACTGCAGCTCGGCGCCCTGCGTACGGTGGTGCTCGACGAGGCAGACGAGATGCTCGACATGGGCTTCGCGGAAGACATCGACGCGATCCTCGTCGAGACGCCCGAGGACCGGCAGACGGTGCTGTTCTCCGCCACGATGCCGCCCCGGATCGACGCGATCGCCCGCCGGCATCTGCGCTCCCCCATCCGGATCCAGATGGGCCGGGAGACCTCGCACACCGGCGACCTGCCGCTGGTCCGGCAGAGCGCGTACGTGGTCGCCCGCGCCCACAAGCCCGCCGCCCTCGCCCGGGTCCTCGACGTGGAGGCGCCGCCGGCGGCGATCGTCTTCTGCCGTACCCGTCAAGAGGTCGACGAAGTCACCGAGATCCTGAACGGGCGCGGGTACCGCGCCGAGGCGCTGCACGGCGGCATGAGCCAGGACCAGCGCGACCGGGTGATGGGCCGGCTCCGCAGCGGCAGCACGGAGTTGCTGGTCGCGACCGACGTGGCGGCCCGCGGCCTGGACGTCGAGCAGCTCACCCACGTCGTCAACTACAACGTCCCCGCCGCGCCCGAGTCGTACGTCCACCGCATCGGCCGGGTCGGCCGCGCCGGGCGCGAGGGCGCCGCGGTGACCCTGGCCGAGCCGCGGGAACGCCGGATGCTCAAGGCCATCGAGCGGTTGACCGGCCAGCGCATCGCCCTGGAGAAGGTTCCGACGGTCACCGACCTGCGGGCCCGTCGCATGGAGCTCACCCGGGCGGCGCTGCAGGCCAGCCTCGAGGCCGACGACCTGGAACGCTTCCGCGTGGTGATCGACTCGCTCGGCGACGAGTTAGGCATCGAGACGGTCGCGCTGGCCGCGGTGAAGCTGGCCCACGAGGCGGCCGGCGGCGACGTCGACGAGCAGGAGATCCCCTCGTTCGCCGGGGAGCCGCGCCCGGAGGGCCGCGACTCCCGGCGCGGTGACGGCCGCCGCGACCGCCCGGGCACCGCACGCCACCCCGACGCCGGAGTGACCCGCCTCTTCCTCGGCATCGGGCGGCGCGCCGGCCTGCGCCCCCAGGACGTCGTCGGTGCGATCACCGGCGAGGCCCGCCTCAGCACCCGCGACATCGGCGCGATCCAGATCACCGACCGTTATTCCCTGGTCGAGGTTCCGGAATCGACCGCCGACATGGTCATCGCCGCGCTGCAGAAGAGCACGATCAGGGGACGCAAGCCGACCGTACGCCGGGAGCGCTACGGCCGCTGAGAGGCGGCCGCCCACCTGTTGATGAGCGCGTTGGTCGTCGCGGCGTTGCGGTGCAGCGCCAGGTCGTGGGCCGCGTTCGTGATCAGCACCGCGCTGACCTTCCGGGCCGCCCCGAACGCCCGCTTCTGGTCGGGCACGAAGGCCCGGGGGTCGCCGCCCTTGTAGAGGTAGTCGTATTGACCCACGACGACGAGGACGGGGACTCGGACCGCGGCGGCGAAGGCCCCCGTACCGAACTCGGTGGAGAAACCGGGGATCTCGGCCTCGGTCGTCGTCGCCTTGGTGGCCTCGTCCGCCGCGAGCGTCGCCGGGTCAGTGCCGGGCAGGTGATAGAAGAACTTCCGCGAGCCCGGTGCGGTGGTCAGGTATCCCGGTGGCAGCTTCCGGCCGGCGAGCACCGGGTCGGTGGAGGCCGGCGTCAACTCCGGGAATCCCTCGAACGACGGCGGGGTCGCGCGGTACATGAACCCGGTGACGACGAGCGCGTCGACCTTGTCCGATCGGGCCGCGACCCCCTCGGCGACGACACTTCCGTACGAGTGACCCACGACGACGATCGGCAGCCGCGCGTACCGGCGGCTGATCGCGTCGATGAAATGGTCGATCGAAGCGATGTGTACGGCGGTGGTGACGGAGTCCGCCGCCGGCTTGGACGACAGGCCGGTGCCGAGGCGGTCCAGCGCGATGGCCACCCATCCGCTGCGGGCGGCCTGCCGGGCCTGGGAAACGGTTCCCCGCGCGGTGGCCAGGTCGAAGTAGTGGTGGTCGTAGGTGACGCCGGGGATGAACACCTGCACCCCGCGGGCCCGCCGCGACGGCGTGTACTGCTCGGCGTGGATCGTGGCCGAGGACACCCCGTCCACGCCGACAGCCACCCGGACGTCCAGAGCGCTGCGGTGCCACGCGTTCGCCTGCGCCGCGGCGGGCAGGGACCCGGTCGCGGCGACCGCGACGGCCGCCGCGACGGAGACGAGCAGAAGACGGACCCTGGTCATCGCCCGATCCTGTCCAGCTCGGCCAGGTCCTCCTCGGACAGCGAGAGACCGGCGCCGGCGACGTTCTCCCGCAGGTGCGCGACGCTCGACGTACCCGGGATCAGCAGGATGTTCGGCGAGCGTTGCAGCAGCCAGGCCAGCGCGACCGACATCGGCGTGCTCCCCAGGCGGTCCGCCACGGACGAGAGGGCGTCGGACTGCAGCGGGGTGAAACCACCGAGCGGGAAGAAGGGCACGTACGCGATGTTCTCGGCCGCGAGCCGGTCGATGAGCTCGTCGTCCTGGCGGTACGCGAGGTTGTACATGTTCTGCACGCTCACGATCGGCGCGATCGACTGCGCCTCGGCCACCTGGTCCGCGGTCGCGTTGCTGACGCCGAGGTGCCGGATCAGCCCCTGCTTCTGCAGGTCGACCAGCGCCTCGAACGCCTCCGCCAGCGAGCCCGGCTGGGGCCCCGCGGCATCACCGAGGCGCAGATGCACCAGATCCAGCTCACTGACCCCCAGGCTCTCCAGATTCTCGTCGATCGCCCGCCGCAACTGATCGGGACGGCGAGCCGGCGGCCATCCCCCGTGCTCGTCCCGGGTCGCCCCCACCTTCGTCACCACGTGGAGCGACCCCGGGTACGGATGCAGCGCCTCGCGGATCAGCTCATTGGTGACCCGCGGCCCGTACGCATCCGCGGTGTCGATGTGGGTGATACCGAGGTCGACGACCTCGCGCAGAACGGCCAGAGCACCGTCCCGGTCCGCGGGCGGACCCATCACCCCCGGGCCGGCCAACTGCATGGCCCCGTAACCGAACCGCGTGACCGTCAGGTCGCCGAGGGACCAGGTGCCACCGGGAAGGGTGGAAGAATTCGCGCTCAACCTATTGCCTTTCGATCCTCGTGCCTATTGCCCGGGAAGCCCGGCAAACACAAGAATGCGGCGAGGCGCCAATACCGTCCAATACCGGTCCGGTCAGCCGTGATACCCCGCCGGTATAACCAATCCTGGTCCCCGAACCCCGATCCGCCCGACCCCGCGATTATGCCCAGATCCCCTTCACGCGTGCGCCCCCGACCGCGAGCGCCGCCGGCCGGGACGGTCGCCAGCGGAGCGGACGAGGCGCGCCTCAGGGCGGCCGCGCACTGGGCTCCCGGTAGGCCGCACCGCCACGGGGGCGGTCCACCGCCCCGCAGAAAGCGGAGAACCCCACGCCGCCCCAAGCCTGCCCCGCCGGCCGCGCCGTGGTCGGGTAACCTGATCTCGCGGGCCGCTAGCTCAATGGCAGAGCTGTGGACTTTTAATCCACCAGATTGGGCAATTTCCGCTCGACAAGATGCCCCCTGAGCAGGCGGAACTCCAACGCCGCATTGTCCATTGTGGCGGCCTGGTCCTCGATGGGCGCTCGTCTGTTCGGGAGCGGCCATGTTTCGCTCCGTCCAACCACAGACGGCACTGTCCAAGGGCGTAATCTGGGCCGCCGGGACTCGAACCCCGAACCTGAGGATTAAAGGTCAGCCCGTGAGACGAGTATGCGACTGTCCGACGTGAGGGTCACCGTTCTGGTCGAGTCCATCGTCGTACGACGACGTTCGGGTCTTTAACGTTGGCGCGATACGCGCGTGGATGAGTCAGCGTCCGCGACCGTCTCGGTGCATCCATTAAAGGCAATGAACATACGAGCAACTGCCGAGCAGCCGGCGCTGGCTGCCGTTCCTGGACAGTGGCGCCTCCAAGCACGCCGGCTCCACGGAGTCGTCGATGCCTCCGCGGACGCCGCTCTTCCCAGTGCAGGTCGCAGCATGCTTGCTGGGACTTCACCCGGCTACAGCTCTCGACAACACCAGCAGGTCATCTATCGTCTTCCACGTGACCGACGATGACCGACGACTGCCACGCCCGCCCGAGGCAAGCAGCGCAGCCGTACGTCGAGTGATGCAGGGAAACCGGAGTCGGGATACGCGTCCTGAGCTTGCGGTCCGTCGAGTAGCGCATCGGCGAGGTCTGCGCTACCGCGTCAATACCCAGCCGGTACCAGAAATCCGTCGGCGCGCGGATCTAGTGTTTACTCGCGATAGGATCGCCGTTTTCATCGATGGATGCTACTGGCATGGCTGTCCGGAGCATTACAAGCCTGCGGCTACCAACGCGTCATACTGGTCAGCGAAGATAAGGGGAAATGTGCGTCGGGACCAAGACACCGACGCGCGCCTGAGCGCCGTAGGCTGGCGGGTCATCAGAGCCTGGGAGCATGAGCATCCCGACGATGTTGTGGACCGCCTTATCCAGGCGCGCGTCGAGGGAGTGGGTCCGGTACGTAACGTGCGGCAGTAAGGCGGTGCTCGCACAGCGTCAACCGTATCCACCAGCTCGCCGCCGGCGCTACCTCGCTGACTCGGCGAGCGGGCAGCGCCGGGACATCCCAGGCTTTTAGTTAGCTTGCCATGAGGTCTGCGATCAGCGCGCCTGGCCGCCTGAGAAGCTCGAATGACGTAGCCAGGGCGACGTTGCCGTAGCTGCTCCGGACCTCGGCTACTCGTGCGTTGGGGGACGTGGGCGCTTGGTCCTCAAAAGGGTGCATGATCGCAAGCGCGCTGCCGCCCTGTTTGACGATGACCGGAACCTCGTCTCCGGTGAGGGTTAGGTCAAAATCATCTGCAAGCTTTCGCGCCGCGTTGAAGTCGCGATCGCGCTGCCGGTTGACGTCAAGCGAGCGGCCTCGAAGCAGATCGAGCAGATCGACAGCCAGGCGCCAGTCAAGAAGGGGGTGCCAAGGTCGGTTGTTGTAGTCGCGTAGGCAGCTGTGGCAGCTGGAGTCGCACGGCTGTCCAGCGCCATGCCGTCTGAGCGCCTCGGCGTAGGCGTCGGCCTCCTGGAACAGCGTTTCGATCTTGGCTGCGAGGCGGGTTGCATAGCCGGCGCCATTCTCGAGGCTGTCGGCGATGAAGAGCTCGCCAACCAATTCTGCGCGCTTACGGGGGTGAATACCAATCTGAATTTCGTCAGAACCGATATCGAGCCATTTGGCGGCTGTGTCGCGTAGCAGATAGCCCAGCGAAGCCCAGGCCCCGCGGCCCGCAGGCAGTTGTGGATCGATGCGGAGCCCGGGCGCCAGCTGGTCCAAGCCGATGACAAGGACGTCAGTGCGACGGCGCGCGGCTAAGGCGACCGGCTGTCGAGCAGGCCCAGCGGCGGTGTGACCCCACAACCGAGCTTGGTCCTTGCGGTCCTTGTCGTCGAGGAGGCCCTGGTCGATGAGCCCGTCCGCAAGTCGTGCTCCCTTTTGGGTGTTCTTCGTGGCGGGTACGAAATCGTACAGAGCGCCGTTGTTGTCATTGACTGCCAGGATCTCTCCGTTCGCGGATCGCACGAGCGCGTTGTCGCATTTGATGTCCGGCGCCTCGTCGAGTGCCAGGCGGGGCTGGGTAGCGCGGGCGGACGGATCGCCGAGTTGCTCGTAGTCACGTGGCCAGTAGGACGTCCGATAGCCGAGAGGCTCCGCTAGCTGCACCTGCGTGTATTCGGGCGCGCTGGCGCCACAGTGCGGACAAGTATCGCTGAGAACCTTGGCGACACCCAGGCAGGAATGACAGATACCTGCGGCCGTGAGAGGGCCTAGTGGGTCGTCGTTGCTCTGTGCCCACGAGCCATCCGGGCGTTGGATGTAGTCGACGACGCCGACAGCGGTGTGAATGGCCTTGTCTTTGACCACTTCTGATCCCGGCGCGAACTCGGATATGGCGATTGCGGTGTCTCGGTCCAGGCTGTTGGGCTCTTCCCAGCCTCGCGGCCAGTCGGCGTAGAGGACGCGAACCTGCGTGGGAAAGCCGAACATCGGTAGCAGGCCGGCCTGAGCTAATGCCTCGGACAATGCGGGCACTCGGGCTTCCTGTGCAGCTGCCGTGATCCGGCCGGCTAGCTCGGACGCCGCCCAGTCGGCCAGAGTATCCGTGTTCGCGGCAGCCATCCTCGTAGCAGTGAGCAGGCTCCGCGCGACCCCCTTCCAGCTCTCGCGCTCGGCCGTCAGGGCGTCGCGGACGACGGAGGCCAGACTTGCGTGGTTGAGCCAGTCGGTGGTTGAGCCGAACTCTCCGTGCACGCTGCGGCCCCCGTCGAAGTCGACCTGAGTGGCTGCGTGCCGGAAGGCACGGGTGAGCACCTCAGCGGTGAAGGCGCGTCTGAGGATTGGCTCGGATCGCGTGTCAAGGAACGGCTGGGGTGGTTCGTCGCCAGTGATCGCGGCCGGGTTGGCGAAGTAGTGCTCGTCGTGGCTACGGGCGCCGCGGCATACGGTGAGCGCGACGGCTAGGTGCTCGCTTCGCCGGCCCGCGCGTCCGACTCGCTGTTGATAGTTGAAGCGCTGGGGAGGCATGTTAGCCATGACTACGCCGCGCAGCGCTCCGATGTCGACTCCTGCTTCCATCGTTGTGGTGACCGAGAGGATGTCGATCTCCTCGACTTCCTTGACTTCGGTTCCGGCGAGGAAGACGCCTTGGAAGCGCGCTTGCCGCGCTTGGGCTTCGAGTGGGTCAGTCTGCCCGGTGAGTTCCTCGCAGTGGAATCGATAGGCGCCCCCGTCATGGTCTGCAAGCCACGCGTAGTAGTCCTGCGGTACGGTCTCGGATGCCTCCGGTTCGTTGGGAAGCTTTTGATAACAGGTGATGCACACGCCGGCGCTTGGGTGCAGGTGCTTGGTACGGCATACCTGGCATCGCCAGACTTGCGGTTTGTCGATCAGTGCGATGCGCATCTCGTTTGGGTCGACACGGAATCCTGATTGCTGTCCGGCTTTGATGCGCTGGCCGAGGGCGTCGGCGAGTCCTTCGCCGTCGAAGCCGCAGGGGTGAGCGTTGATGACAGCTTCCGCATAGTGCTTGAGCTGGCTTGGCCAACCTTTCTCGGCGTCGGTTGTCCACATAACGCGTCGCCGCCGGCCCATGATCCGCAGTGCTGAGCATGCGAATTCGTACGCTGTGGCAGTGTTCAAGGAACCGAGGGACACCGTCGTCGCCGGTATGACGTGAGCCAGGCCGAGTGACTCGGCGTCTCGGTCACCGCCTGCAAAGATCGTTTTCACGACCTGCTCGGCGAGATGCCGCTGGAGCTTGTTGAGAAGTCCGACGGCATCGGGGTCGAGGAAGGCGCCTCGGTCGCGGACGGGACGGACATCCCAATCGAAGAGGTTGGTCCATGGCAGCCCGCTCGGCAGCTTGTTGAGTGATGGTCCTGGACCGCCTGGGTTGACGCCGAGGTTAAGCAATAGCGGCTGCAGCTGATTGACCAGGTCGACGAGGCTGGGTTTGCCTCCCAGCGTTTCGGTGGCTCCCTGTAGGGCGCGCTCGTCGGCGGAGGTGAGCGGGAACTTGTTGGCCTTCTTCATTGCTGCCATGGCAGCATTGGGATCGGTTACCTGCAGGCGCTCCAAGAACGCGCTGGTTTCGGAGCTTGAATTGCCGTCCAGCAGGGTCTGTAGCAGCGCACCGTCTTCGGCTTTCTCTCGTAGCGTCTTGAGCAATAGGGCTCGGATGAGGTCGAGGTAGTGCGCGAGCTCGAGATTGGCAGCGACGCGGGCCGCGCCTTGGCGGCTGTCGGAGAAGGTGACGAGGTGGGAGTCGAGGCGCCGCTTGAGAGCACCGGTGAGGACCTGATTGGCTCGGTCGAAGCCGACGCCCTGGGTGCGGATGGAAGAGCGTGAGCGTTGGCGGTCTTCGACTCTAGTGCTTTTCTGCTTCCACTCGCGGTCATCGCCGCAGGAGGGGCATTTCGTGGGGTAGGGGGGCATACGATCTTCGGCGCCGTTGGCGGTAAGCGTGTAAACGTAGCCCGTCATGCCTTGTCGTGGATTGCGCAGGAGCTGGCCGGTTCCGGGTGACAGCCGTGCCTTGGTGAACCTCATCTGGTATTGGGGCGCCTTGGTATCGGCTGACGTTCGTGTGCCTGTGCGCTGCCATTGCACTGTGCCGACTGGCGCGCGGTCGGTCGGCCAGTAGACGCGGTAGTTGTCGGCGTTGCTGCCGGTTGCAGCTCGATCCGGCAGCTCGTTGAGGGAGGCTATCGACGACACGAGGAACTCACGGCCGGAGGCTCGGGCGACGTAGCCGCCCAGCATGGTTTCTCCGCACGATTGGCAGTAGAGCAATTCGAGGACGCGTGAGCCGCATTCGCAGGTGAAGCGCTGTGTTGCGTAGAGCACTCCGATGCGGCGTCCCGGGTTTTGGAGATCTTCTGGCACCTCAGGACAGGATGGGTCGGCACAGGCCCACAGGCCTTGCAGAGTGCGCGTGAACAGATGTCCGCGGAGCCGTGCAGCTGGGGAGGGCTGTTGCTCGAGCAAGGCGGTAAGGCAGTTGAGGGCTTCGCGAGCCTGCCGAGGTTCGCTCTCGGGAAACAGCCTGCCGGCGACGGTGTCGATGGAGCGCGGGCGGAACTCGCCGCTCTGCGGGTCTGTCATCGCCAGGGCGAAGGCTCTTTTAATAGTGTCGTCGGCAGGCAGATTGTCGACGTGCAGGTCCCCGCGGAGCAAGGAACCTGCCAGGTGCCGCAGGTCGTCGGCGCCCGGTGGGATCTGATGCTTCGCTTTGACGAAGGTGAAGCGCGATGGGTCTTGTCGGGCGAAGAACTCGCTGAGGAACGCTCGGCCCTCGGTGTCGTCCTGGATGCTGGCGGAGGTACCGATCACTCGAAGCTGTTCGGGACGCTCGTCGAGTCCTAGCGCGGTCATGAGGCGGCGTAGTAGGTAGGCGACCTCGGTGCCGGACGTGCCGCGATACATGTGCAACTCGTCGATGACTAGGCTGAAGTGGTGCTCAGGTGAGGCTTCTAGCCATCGGCGGGTCGCCTCGATCATGGGTGCCTCATCTGAGCGGGACAAGGCGATCGAGAGCATGCTGTAGTTGGTGATCAGGATGTCGGGCACGGCGGCTTGCATGTCCCAGCGTGAGCGCATCTCGGCACCGTCCAGGGCGGGCAGGAAGTAGCGCCAGCTTTCCCGGATTTCTCCCTCGCCGATGCCTTGGAGAAGGCGCAGGTGACGTGCTTCCGCCTCTCGCAAGAGCCGGGCCAGTCGTTTGACTTTGTCTGAGTTTGCTGTGTGTCGTGTGCCGGGCAGGGGAGTTCGGCCGGTGTATCGCCCGAAGTAGAAGCGATGTCCAGGACGGTTCTTCGCTAGCCATCGGCGCGCTGATGGCGAGTCGAGGGCGGATCGCAGGCGGACCATCTGGTCTTCGACGAGGGCATTCATGGGGTAAAGCAGCAGGGCGCGGATGCCAGGCAGGCGACCGGTCTCACCGCTGCGCTGGGGCTTGAACGCCCCCGTGCCACGCCACCACGGCGTTGCGGCACTCAATGTTTCCTGTGGTCTCCAGGTGCGGGACTCGGCAACGAGGCGAGCGAGCACCGGCAAGAGGAACGCTTCCGTTTTCCCGGAACCGGTGCCTGTGCCGACGATGACGTCATCGCCTGCCATCGAAGCGCGTAGAGCCTGCTCCTGATGGCTCCACGGCGCAGCGTGCGGGAGTAGCCCAGCATGGACGAGCTCCGCGGCCTCCGCGAGGCCGAGGCTGGCGAAGATGTCCGTCACGGATGAGGCCGACGAGGGGTACGCCGGCATCAGCTCGACGTAGGGGTCGATGAAGATGGATCCGCGCTGGCTCAGCAACCGCCGCCGTTCTTCCTCCACGTGAGCGTCGCGCAGCTCGTAAGCCGTCCGGTAGTAGCGCAGAAACGTTTCTTCGAGGTAGGTCTGCAGGTTGTCGAGGGTGAGCGCGGATGCCGCATGTTGACTCACTTATGCCAACTTCCTGGTGATGCTGGTGTGGACGGGGTCTTGTGCCAAGAGCTGCGCGACGTGGTGGATAGTGCGCGCGTCGACGTTGTCGTAGACGAGGTATGGGGTGCCGTCGGTTCGCGCCGTTGCGGTATGCGGCGGCAGACCGCTACGTAGGACCAGCGAGCGCGCGAGGAGGCGAGGCAGCGGCAAATTGGCAGGCACCGCCAAGAGGCGCGCAGCGCCCGCATCGGCGAGGAGGCAGCTTGTCTTGCCGGTGGCCGTCTGAAGCAACCACTCGCCGACAGCGAACTCGACCTGCACGAGCGGCGCTGCGGGCTCGGAGCGCCAGGCGTAGACCCGTCGGTGCCGCAGTTGGTAACAGTAGAGGCCTGCCGCGGTGTCGGAGGACGCTGCGATCCAGTCGAAGGCGCCGCTGGGGTTGCGACGGCGCATCCACATCTCCCGGCCTGGCGACATGGTCAGGGGCATGCCGGCCAGATCAAGTTGATGGATGCCAGGCTGCATGGCGAGAAGGGCTTCGGCGACTGATCCGGTCAGACCGACGCCCAAGCGCTGCAGACCCTTTTCGACGCTCTCCCGCCGTGTCGGGTCCCATTCGATGTAGATAGCCGCCGGTCCGGCGGGGACACCATGTGCGTCGAGCAGGGTGCGTACGTGCACTTCCCATGCGGACACCGCGTCACCGACAACCGGGTCATCGTCATCGGGGTCGTTGATCCGCTCAACGAGCCGGATGGGCCGTGAGCCTGTCAAGACATACAGTCCCGAGGATGCGGGTAGTGCGACGAGTTCGGCCGGAGCTGCACCGATCTGCCCCGTCTCGTAGTCCCGCTCTATATGACCGAGCTCCTCGAGGACGCGCAGCGCGCGTCGCCACTGGTGAGCAAGAGAGGCGAAGCCATAGCGCGTGCACGCCCATTCCCAGGTGCTTATGAACGCTTGCACCGATGCTCGCCCGTGCTCGCGCTCTGATAGCCAGCTGAGGACGTCGTCGAAGGGATTATTCGCAACAGGCCCCGCGGCGACGTCGCCGCGAACGGCGGCTTCCGGTCGTCTCGACCAAGTTCGCGGCTGCGCAGGGCGGGTTCCCTTGGCCTTATGGGCCTGGATCGCTTGGGAGAAGATTCGACGGATCCGCGGGTCCGGCACCCCGACCCACGACCACGAGCCCACACTGACCGCCAGCGCAGCAAACGCTTCAGGGCGTGGGTGCGTCTCGGCGTGACCGTCCATGCGCGGGGCGTCCGGTGGAACAGCGATGGCTTGGGTGCTCCCCGTATAAGTGTTGCGCACGACTAGACAGGCTACGGGCGAGGGCGTTGCACGGATCGCGGCCATGACATCGATCGCCGCCGGCTCCAAGCTTAAGGAGCGAAGCCACAGCGGCGTGTCGGGGCGAATCTCGGCCACCTCGCCGCTGTCAGTGACGAACAGGATCTCAGAGGACGGAGAGCGTCTGATCACATACGTGTTGGGCACCTTCACGGGGCGCAGGGATGCTCCGGATAGCGACATCGAAGCGTCATCGGCCCGCTCTGCTACGCCGATGACATAGCGTGACCCGCGTTGTTCAATGGACCTCAGGATGCCGCCGGCCTTAGGCACCTCGTGGACATACTCCAAGGTGCGAAACGAGAGCCGGCCACCAGGAAACTCAAGGAGGTGCTCGCCCGGCCCGAGGAACTGGTCGACAAGCGGTAGACGATAAGCGAGCGGCGTGGTCCTTACCAATACCCCGTCCAGCCTCACGTCCTTGAGCATCCCGGAGGGCGTTAGCAGGTCGGGCTCGCCGCCGACGAGATAGGTGCTCGCGCGTAGCCGCAGACCACCATGGAGATGGGCGAGCGGCTGCACGCCTGCAGCCACGTGGGTGAGGCGCAGGCATTCCAGGGCCGACCGCTGCGATGGACTTAACTGGATGCTATTAATCCAGATCCAACCCGCCCACGCAGCCGGGCCGACATTGACCTCGATCCCAGCGCCGCGGAGGATCTCGCTGACTCGCTGGAGCTGGCTGCGCCGCAGCAGAACCTTCACCGACTCAGGGCGGCTTAATGAGCGCACCTGCAGGAGACCGTTGGCCGCCGGGTCATCTCGCATGACGTAGATGGCCTCGCCGCCGAAGCGCTTGGCTACCGTGTCGTTCAGTTCATGCTCGAAACCATCACGCAGCAGCGCATCGTCAGCAACGGGCGGTATCACCGTGAGCAAGCTGTCGGATTCCTCGACGACGCACTGCTCGCCGCCGCCAAGGTCGACCGTCTGGCCGATCAGTTCGTCATCGACGGGCACGGCTCCGCTGAAGGAGCGCGTCCAGGGGTCGAACTGCAACAGACCCTGCCGCCCGGGCCTGCTCACAACGCGCGGTCCCTGCTCCAGCCAGCGCGCGGCCTCTTCGCGGAAAACGTCTTCGAGGATCTCCAGCGCAGGCTTCTCTTGGAGGCGTCGCCAGAGTTCAAAGCGGTGCAGGCGCAACCACGAGAGGAAGCCGTCGAACGACGTTTCGCCTGTGAAAGCCGAGAAGTATTCCTCGAGTTGGAGGCGGTCCGTGAAGCGAATTAGCCCTTGGCTGCGCGCCCAGCCCTGGAGCGACCAGTGCGGGTGCGCCTTGGCGGTGGGCAGGCCGTAGACGGCGCCAGGGCCTTGAAGCCATGAGTTCCATACGCCCCAGAGCAGCGGTACGTGAACCGCATAGCCCGGCGGAGGTGTCGGTGTCTCCGGTAGGCCGAGTAAACGGTTCTGACAGGCATACACCCCGTGGCTGCCGCCAATGGGCTGCTCGGTCACGGCAAGAACGCTCATGGCCAGGTGAGCGACGAGCGGTGGGGGGCCCTCGAAGTTCCTTCGGCGCCAGGCGGACGCTTCCTGAGCGCCTCGGCCGAACGGCTCCACTCCCATGGAAGCGCGAAAGGCGCGGCTGAAGTCGTCGACGGCCGCTTGGGGCGACGTGTTGGCGAGCTTGCCTAGCAAGTCCCGGTCGACGTACAGGTACAGCCGCTGGCCTCTACGCCCCCGCGCGCAGACGTCACTGAACAGCTGGCTGTTCCACTCCGCAAGGTCCACGATCACCACCTGGTGACAGACTACTTACAGCACGGGACGAAGTCCGGAGGTGCAGATCCACCTTTCGGGTACGAAGCTTCACGTTCTCGTCGGCGAGTCTCATGTGTTCGGCTGCCGCTCCTTGCGCGACCGGCAGTCGCTCGGCATCTGGTAGTGAGGTTGACACCTCGCCGACCGCGTCCCGCCTCTACGCCCGCCCATGCCTGACAGCGGGAAATGCGAAGCGTCTCGCGGATCCGATCAGCATCTAGAACGGCTGACTGGGCCGCCTCCCAAAGCGTCAGCGATATTGTCTGACCACTCACTAGTGACGTGTTGCAACGGGGCAAGCCGGTCTGGGAACTTGGGATGGGCCTCCATTCGCGCTGTCGATCGGTACACGAAGCGCCATTCGCCGGTGGGGGCGTAAAGACATGCAGCGACGATGTCGAACTGATCGCGCCGGTAGAAGCGGCCAGCGGGATCGCCCTGAGTCGCCCTTGTCTTTTGCACCTCCACCTTGATGTCGCCGTTGGCGTACCGCTGCGGAGACGCATTCTTGCACTCCACGCGCGCGAACCGGCCGTCGACGAGGGTGACGTCGAAGTCGTGCTGCCCGTCCTCGTCGAGCGAACGGTGCCGGGCAACCCGCGCGTCGCGGCTCAACACGCGGTTGAGGTGGTGTTCGGCGACGCCGCCACGGACAGCGACTGTCAAGCGCCTCCGATCGCTGATCATCTCCATGATCTCCGGTGCGGTCATCTGGAACTGCTGTTCCAGGTCATGCAGCGATGGCAGAGACCGCTGCATCTCGGGAGGAGGCGAGGACGCTTGCTCCGCCGCGGCGAAGCGCAGCGGTGGATCGAGGTGCAAGTCGGAGGCTTGGCGCTCGAGTCGGACGTAGTCAAGCAGCCGATGCGGCTGAAACAAGACCACAGCCTCAAGCCCTTGCGCGGCCCGTGGGTCTGGCCGGCGCCTTCCAGTGATGTTGTCGCGTTCGAACACATGCCACCCACTCGCTTGAGCTGCGTCAACGTGGACCTGTTTGAACTCGATCGAGATACCCATAGGCAGGGGGTCGTAAAGCCCAGGGTCTAGGCCGATAAATAGGTCGGCGTCACGGTGAACGCCCAGCACCAGCGTGGTGTCCACCAGGGCGGCGTCGCGTCCTAAGCGGTGATCGCCAGTCCACGTGCTCTCACCCCCGTAACGGATCTGCAATCGATGCTCATCCGGTGGCCGGTTTTTGATCACATTGTGAGTGGCGGTGAAGGGGTAGGCCATGATTCCGATGCGCTCGCCTGCCGGAGTCTCGACGCCTAGGTAGACCGGTGCGCGCCTATGATCGCTGGCGTAGAGCAGGCGCCCACCGGCGCGACCAACAGCGTCGATCAACATCCGGTGAATCTCTACTCGCTTCGAGGTCCTGTAGACACGTGCGTAGGCGCGGCCAGCGATGGAGTCGGTCATCCGGATTATTCTGTCCGACTCAGACCCAAACCCGCGGGTGGGGTGACCGGCGCACAAGCACCGGGCTCGAGCGGGTGGCCGGCCGGCGTACCGCGGGCGAGCGCTGCGTTGATCGCTACTGCGATCACATCGAAGGCCCGCGTGCGGCCTTGGTCCACGCGCCTGCGCTCTCCGGGATCAGCGGCCTCGGTTGCACAGCAGAAGTACGGCCTAGAGCAGGGCCACCGGGCGCTACGAGTCGACGCTCAAGCCGGAAGTGCGCGCGTGACCGCCTCTGCAAGCAGCGGCGGAACAGAGTTGCCCAACTGCGCCTGGATGGACGAGCGCCGACCCACTAGCTCGAAATTATCTGGAAAAGTGAAGAGTCGCTTCAATTCAGCGACCCGCAAGCGCCGGTTCTCCCAATGGAAAGGACCGATATAGGGGCCTGGTTGCGCTTGAATAGTGGGCGAAGGCTTCTCGGGGTCAAGCTTAAGCAGGAAGGACCAATACTTACTGCGCCAAGCGAACTGCGGGTCCGGATGATTCCGTTCAGCGGTGAAATGCAGATAGTTTCCGCCGGGTGGCACTTCCGGAAGAAGGTGGCCGTACTTCCCCCCAACGATCTCTTCAGGCTCGGGGTCCGTAACCAAACCGGCGAGTGCCTCCCCAGCGGTGACATGGGGGGTGTCTGCCCTACCGGTGGCGCGGCGCTCCCATCGACCACCACGCTTGGGATCTGGCAAACTGGGCGTGGGCTCGCCCTCACGGGCGCCAAGGATGAACAGCCGGGGTCGCGCCTGCGGCACGCCATAGTCGGCGGCGTGCAAGACCTGACGATCGAATGTATATCCGGCGGCCGTGATCTCTCTAAGAAGCCGCTCGAACGCCGGCCGGCTGGCCTTGTTGTTGTAGGTGAGAGCGTAGACGTTCTCGAGGATGAAATAACGGGGCTTCGCCTCGGCGAGGACGCGCGTATAAGCTTGAAGGAGAGATGCGTCAGGGTCGAGTCCTGCCCGCTTGTAGTCCAGCCAGAATCCCGATTTCGAGAAAGGGGTACAGGGCGGGCCACCCACTAGGAGTTCCGGATGTTTCCCCTTCTTCAGGCCGGCCGCATCGAGGATCTCTTCTGTGGACGTTTCCAGAATGTCTTTACGAATTACCGGCGACGCCAGGTGATCGAAGTTCTTCTCCATCGTGTCGCACGCGTCGGGGTTGCGCTCGAGAGCGGCCCTGACTTCGTAACCGGCTCGCTCGACGCCGAGGTCGAGCCCGCCTGCCCCAGAGAAGAGAGAGATCGCTACGCCTGCCATGGGACATGACTGTGCCACAGGTGTCATCAGATTCAAGTAGGCCACGCCAAATCGTGACTTAGAGCTCACCCAGCATCTCGGACAGTCGACATCGTCCCAGCATGCCCGCCGGCGAACTGAAGCCCAGCCCCGTCTGGGCTTCACCGCCTCGGCGAGGAAGATGTCTAAGCTGGCGTTTCACCTAGGCAACCTTACGCAGGGTGACTACGCATGATGGCAGGTTGCCAGCCCATTTAGGGACAGCTGAAGATTCGGCGATTATGCTCGTAGCGAACTAGCGCGATGCCAAGAGGTTGTGAATCAAGGTTCAACAACTCACGACTAGCTCAGCCGGTGGCCCGCCGCGCCGGGTAAGCGACTGGCTTGCAGGTCATGGCCGCGCCCAAACGTGCTCCGGCGCAAACCACCAGATGGGCCGTTGGTCCGGCTTCCGCCCCCCAATACCGCGACGTCGGTCTGCGAGGGGGATTCGGCTGCTTCACACCGCGATGCCCCGCTCGCCGAGCTCTGTGATGCAGCGGGCGATGGTCCTGCTGACGACCGCCATGCCGAACCCGTCGACGTAGGCGGCGAAGGCGTCTCGCTGCTCGCGGGGCGTCAGCTGCCCCCACGCGGGCAACAATTCAGAGGTGTATCCGGTGTACTGCTCGACGAAGTCGACGGGCGAGTCGACATCCGGGCGGGGCAGATTTGCCAGTGTGACGGGGTCGTCCTGCTCGAGGCCGCCGAGGATGCGCTGTGCGGTGGCGATCACATCGCTCGCGGCCCTGTGCATACTGAGCTTTTGGGGTCAGGGTCAGGGCGGTGCCAGTCCGCTGGTGGCGAGGAATCCGTAGGCGAGGGTGGGCCGGTACTGCATCTGTTTGAGCCTGTTTTTCGCGACGCGGAGCAGGTCGTCGATGCGGCCGGGGGCCAGGTTGGCCATGCTGCGTTTGAGGCTGGACCACAGGTTCTCCACCGGGTTGAGTTCCGGGGCGTAGCCGGGAAGACGGTAGACGCGCAGCCACGGCCGGGCGGCGATCAGGGCGCGCATCTTGGCGGACTTATGCGCGGGTAGCCCGTCCCAGATCAGCACGATCGGGGCGCCGAGGTGCTGGTGGGCGGCGTCGAGGAGCTTGGCGAAGTGGTCTTCGCCGAAGCCTTTCGGTTCACCTTTACGTCCTCGGTGGACCATCGTGCGGTAGATGATGCGCGGCTGATGTCCGGCGTGGTAGGCGACGATCCCGGCGAGGGAGAGTTTGCGGCCGCCGCGCCCGGCAACGGTGACGATCGGGGTGGTGCCTCGCCGGGCCCAGGTGCGGGCCCGGGCTGGTCTCAGCGAGATGCCGGACTCGTCGGCGAAGCAGATCCACGCGCCCAGCCTGCG
>NZ_PVZG01000005.1 GCF_003002065.1 Pseudosporangium ferrugineum | reverse complement strand
CTGTGGACATGGCTTCGACACCCACATCCTTGCAGGTCAGGTGCACCTTTCTTTCACTGACCTCGATCAGTCATATCCCCTCTGAATAGGGGAGGTTGTCGAGGGGAGTCCTTGAGTGCTTGGAGCGCGTCGAGGAGTTCGGTTGTGGGGTATCCGGCTTCCAGCCATTCGAGTGCGAGTCCGGCCCAGTAGTCACTCCAGCATCCCAGCGCGTGGCTCAGCACCGCAGACAGCAGTTCGCTACCGGCCTCAGCTTGCGAGGTTGCTCTGATGACGGCGTCCTGTGGTTGTTGCAGGAGGGGCATGAGCCAAGTGAGGTGGTCGTGCGCGAGCCAGACGGTGTGCAGGGGCCAGACGGTGTCGTCCTCGTTCCAGATGATCCAGGTTCCTTCGGCGTCCAGGCCGAGGATGAGGCCACGCTGGTTGATGGCGATGACCGGGCGGTCGTCTCTGCCGATGCGATCGGGTTCGGGTGTCACGTCTTCATCGTGCCGCGCCGTTGACGTTCGGGTTTGCGGACCTTGAACCTGGCGACGTTCTTGGTGGTGGTGCGGGCGACTTCGGTGAGTAGTTCGTCGCCGTGGTAGATCCGCCAGGTGGTGTCGGCGGTTTCGACGGTGACCGTGAGGCCGGCGTGGATCATGCCGACGTGGATGCGTTGCCCGGCGACGGCCAGGGAACCGCGGGCGCTGATCCGCCGCTCCACCCGCACCGGGTCCGCCGGAGGCTGAGGTGGCGGCCCGGCGGGCCGGGCATCGCGCAGGCGGGCCAGCTCGGCCGGGCTCAGCGGGCTGGGCAGGCTGCGCAGCAGGACACCGTCGTGATCAGGTCGAGCAATGCAGTCGCCTCCGGCCTCACGCGACCGCCTTGGCGAGGTCCGTGATGCGGTCGCTCAAGTCAGATCAGCTCGCTCGCTGCATGGCGGCTTGCGAGGTCCACTCGTGTTCGAGCAGGGAAAACAGCAGGGAGTCTCGCCAGGCGCCGTTGGTGAAGACGTGGTCGCGGAGGCGCCCCTCCAGCTGCATGCCCAGCTTTCGGACGACCGCGAGGGAGCCGGCGTTCTCGGGGCCGATGGCGGCGGATATGCGGTGGAGGCCGAGTTCCTCGAAGCCGAATGTGATCAGGCGTCGGGTGGCGTCGGTGGCGTAGCCCTTGCCCCATCGGTCGGCGCGGATGGCGTAGCCGAGCTTCGCTGCCTTCACGCCGGCGAGTGCGAGGCGAGCGAAACCGACCAGCTCATCGTGCTCGTCCGTTACGGCCAGGTAGTACTCGCTGCGGGGCTGCTGCTGGGCTCGTTGTACGGCCCCATCGATCATTGCCCTGGCGGCTGGCAGGTCACGGCTGTCGAAGGACAACCACTGGGTGACCTGGTCGTCGCCGACGATGGCCAAAGAACTGGCCGCGTCGTCGCTGCGGAACTCTCGCAGGGTGACGACGCGGCCGGGCAGTGTCACGGGGTACATGGGCCAATCCTGCCCTAATGAGGCAGGGCCTTCAGCGGTGTGTGAGTGAAGTTCTCGATGTGGTCGATGAGGTCGTGGGCATCGTCGATAAGGCCAGCACGTGCGACGGCCTGGTGAACGCGCTGGACGGAGTGCACGATGCCGTTGATGCGCTGCTCAGGGACGAGGTCCAGGACCGGCGCGAGCGCCTCGCGAGCGCCCTCGATGTCGCGGGAAGCGATCCGGGAGATGGCCAGGTCGGCGTGAGCGCCGGCCTGGTCGCCGAAGGCCCAGGCGGGATCGGTGCGATCGGCGTACGCGGCGACGGCGCGGGTGGAGAAGGCGACGGCGTTGTCGGCCTCGGTGGGCAGCCAGGCGAGCGCATCTGCGGCGTAGTACAGAGTGCGCGGCTGGTTGAAGGTGCAGATGCCGCCCAGCTCGTCAACGGCATCCGGCTCCACGTGGTCCCAGGCGTCTTCGGCGGCTCGGATAGCGCTGAGCGCGCGGTCGCTGTTACCGAGCGCGGCGTAGGCGCGGGCGGCGCTGACCGGCAACCACACCGACGTGGTGCCTCCGGCGTGGCCGGCGTGCTCGGTGCCCATCTCCGCGTATCGGACGGCCTCGGCGTAGCGGCCGGCCCAGTAGGCCACCATGGATTGGAGGCCTCGGAGCCATGCGCGTAGTCCGTTGTGGTCGGCCTGGTCGGCGCAGAGGATCGCGGTTCGGGCTTGGAGCATGGCGGCGTGCGGATCGGCCAGGTCGTGCGATGCCTTGGCAAGCAGGCCGCTTGTCACGCTGGCGAGGAAGTGCAGCTGCCGAGCCTGCTGCGGGGTTTGCCGACGCTCCAGTAGAGCGAACAGCGTGTCTTGGGTTTCGGCCAGGTCGCCGAGTAGCTCAGTCAAAGGCCGTTGTGGGTACGCGAGCGCCAGGCGTTGGACGTCGTCGCGCAGCTGGTCGACGGCTTCGGGCGTCGTGCTCTCGGCGGCGAGCAGGGTGAACCGGCGGGCGCGTTCGGCTGCCATGGTGATGATGCCCCTTTCGTTGCCGGGTGACGGCAGCACCAATGAGCCGTCGGTAGCCGGCGCGGCTGTTGCGAGGTTCGGAGCCCACGGGCGGAGCAGCTCATCGAGAGGTGCACCGAAGATGGCCTGAAGTGCGCGGCGAGTGGCGGGCGTGGCGCCCGCAGTTCCTCGTTCTCCACGGGCCATGCGCGCCAGGTGGCGGGCGCTGATCGTAGCTCGCTCGTCCAAGCGAGAGAACTCGGCGGCCATCTCTTCATAGGTGCGGTCCCGCTGCTGGATCAAGTGCTCCAGCAGCGTGCGGGGTTCCCTGCGCGGTCGTGCCACGGTTCCGCTCCGCTCCTCAGTTAGTGGGTTCTACCTCGACAGTCGCTCATGAATAGCCGCCGTCACAACCAATGTCCCTCATATGTCCTGTAGTGGTCCACCACTGGTCCGTCTCGGGACCTAGATAGGTCTCTGTCGATCAATTCACTCTTCTAGGCGACTCGCGATGTCGTCGCGAGATCGGCAGAGGGGATGACTCATGACCAGAATGCCCGGAACGGTTCCCCTGATCGTCTTCGGTGTCGGCATCGGCCTGCTGGTGCTGGAAATCGCGTTCGTTGCCCTCGTCAACCACGGAGCGACGCGGCAAGGTCGGAACCGACGACGTCGGCAGTGCGCGGCTCGCCCGCCGATCGACCGTCAGTGCAGCGGCTTCGGTGTGGTTTCGCGTACCGTAAAGCGCGATGACTCCCGCGCCCACGATCGACGAGCTGCCCACGGACTGGTGGACCGCGGCCGAGTGCGCCGCGTACCTAGGGATCACTCGCAGTACGTGGGCGGCGTACGTCGCCCGGGACCAGGCGCCGGCGCCGGAGCGCACCTTCGGCCGTTCGCCGGCATGGCGGCCCGCGACAGTCAAGACCTGGGCCGCCAACCGGCCGCGCCGCGGCAAGTAACCCACACCACCGCACGACCTTCTTCCTCGCGCCTAGCGAATACAGCACTGGCGCTGTATCGTCGGCTCTTGAATACAGCACGCACGCTGTATTCGGCCCAGGTGGCAGTGATCAGAGGAGGTGATGTGCTGTGAGTGGCCGGAACCTGTTCGGAGGTCAGCCCGTCGGTGCGATGACGATCGTGGAGACACCGGTTTCGCAGTGGTACGCCCGGCGTGCCGGTGTCACGGCGCTCGTCGTGGGCCTGGCTGCGGATGCGTTGGCGACCGCGGTGCTGAGCGTCTTCAGCCCGCTGTTGCTCGCGGTGGCGTTGGGCGCGCTGGTCGGTGTCGTGTGCGCGTTCGTTGCGGCGCTGGTGGTGCGTGCCTGGCCGGTGTTGAGGACGTTGTGGTGGTGGTCGATCGAGATCACGACTGCGCTGGTCTCGACGGCCGGCTGGGTCACCCTGGCGCACCTGGCGAACGCGTGGATCGCGTCGGCGGTCCTGCTGGGGTTGCTGGCTGCGGTGCTGGTGCCGGGCCGGTCGCGCCGGTTCGTGTGGGCGTGGGCGTGGTGCCTGGTGGTTCGCCATCGGCTGCGGTTGTGCTTCGCGACGTTGGTGCGTAGCACGGCGCGGGTGACCGGTGGTCGTCCGGCGGCGTTGCCGTTCCTGTTGTGGGCGCGGCCGACGCTTGCTGGTGAGCGGGTGTGGCTGTGGCTTCGGCCGGGTCTGTCGCTGGAGGAGCTGGAAGGTAAGGCCTCGCAGATCGCGGTGGCCTGTATCGCCAAGCAGGTCCGGATCGCGCCGGCGTCGGAGCGGTACGCGGCGCTGCTGCGTGTCGACATCGCCCGTCGTGACCCGCTGGTGGGCCGGATCGATTCGCCGTTGGCGCTGCTGATCCCGAGCCTGCGTAACACCGTGGCGGATGTGCCGGTGTCCCCGGCCGTGCCGCTGGTCGGCCTGGAACTGGCTGACATCGCAGAGCCGGCACCCGAACCGCCGCGCGGTGGTCGCCGATGACCTCACGCGTGCGGGTGCCTGAGCAAGTCCCCGTTGCAAGCCATCACTGACAAGGAGAACTGAGATGGCGAACGAAACCACGATCACCATGGTCGGCAACCTGACCGCCGACCCGGAACTGCGGTTCCTGCCGAACGGTACCGCGATGGTGAAGTTCACGATCGCGTCGACGCCGCGCACCCTCGACCGCCAGTCGGGCGAGTGGAAGGACGGCGACCCGCTGTTCATGGCGTGCACCGGGTTCCGTGACATCGCCGAGCACATCGCCGAGTCGCTGAGCAAGGGCACGCGGGTCATCGTCACCGGGCGGCTGCGGCTGTCGCGGTGGGAGGACAAGGAGACCGGCGACAAGCGTTCCGCGTACGGGCTGGACGTCGATGAAATCGGCCCCAGTCTGCGGTTCGCGCAGGCGAAGGTCACCCGGATGAACCGCGCCGGCAAGGGCGACGGGTTCGTTCCCTCCGAGGTTCCGGACGACGCCTGGGCCTCTGCGGCTCCGGCGGCGGCCTGACCGGAGGCTGACCCGTGCAGCCCATGACCGTCGCGGATACGGCACTCGGCCCGGTGAAGCCCGGCCTGCCGCTGTCGATCTTCGACAGCGTTCATGTCGGCATCGACGAGTTCGGCCTGCCGGTGCGGGTGCCGCTGATCTGGCGGAACCTGCTGATCGGCGGCGAGCCCGGTGCGGGCAAGTCGGCGCTGCTGAACGTGCTCGTCGCCTATGCGGCACTGTGCCTGGACTGCCGGCTGATCCTGTTGGACGGCAAGCAGGTCGAACTCGGCCAGTGGCGTAAGTGCGCGGACGCGTTCGTCGGCCCGCACATCGTCAAGGCTCTGGCTCTGTTGAGCCGGATCCAGACGATGATGGACAACCGGTACGCGTACCTGCTGGACTGCGAGCGCCGCAAGATCACGCCGCAGGACGTGTTCACCGCGTACGTGGTCGCGATCGATGAGATCGCGTACTACTCGGCCACGACCGGGGACAAGAAGCAGCGCGAAGAGTTCGCGTCGCTGCTACGCGACCTGGTCGCCCGGGGCCGGGCGGTCGGCATCATCGTCATCGCCGCCACCCAGCGGCCCAGCTCGGACATCATCCCGACGTCGCTGCGGGATCTGTTCGCGTGGCGGTTCGCCGGACGGTGCACCAACGACAGTTCGTCGGACATCGTGCTCGGGCACGGCTGGGCGAACAAGGGCTGGACGGCGAACGCGATCAGCCCGAACAACCCGGGCGCCGGCCTGCTGATCGCCGAGGGCGGCAGCCCGCAGCTGGTGAAGACCGCCTACCTGGATGACCGCACCTGCGCGGCCATCGCTGCCTACGCGGGCGAGATGCGCGCCACCGCCACCGCTGACCGTCCGCGCCTGCGGTCGGTCCCGTCGGCGGCCTGACGCACCCACAAACCTCCCGGAATTCCCGGGCGGACAACCATCCCAGTGGAAGGAGGGCCGCTCTCATGGCCCGACGCAATCTCCCCATCCAACCGATCCAGCCGGTGAAGGTCGTGCACTACATCGACCCCGCCATGCAGTCCGACCTCATCCGGTACGGGCTGATGAACCCGGCCGAGATGGTCCGGCAGCAGCAGCGCAACACCGAGCTGTACCTGCGGTGGAAGGCCCGCCAGGCCGAGATCAAGGAGCGGGACAAGAAGTTTCGCCGCTTCTGGCTCGGCTTCGGCGCCCTGGTCGGTCTGGTCTTCCTGGCCGGCCTGTTCGTCGGCGGCTGGCTGCTGTGGACCGTCATGGGCCTCGGCGCGCTCGCCGTTCCCGTGGTCCTGCTGCTCGCCGGCGGGCTCGCGGTCGGCGGTCACCGCTGCATCACCATCGTGCAGCACATGCACTGACCAGCACCAACACCACCAAAACCGAGCGGACGACACCAGATCCCACCGCCAAGCAAGAGCTGGTGCCGCCGCCCCATCACCAACCCACTTCCGACGGAAGGAGTCGGCACGATGAACCCTACCCACGAACCCGACCACAACCCTGCCCAGTCCCGGGCGTTCGGTGAGAACTTCCTCGCCGACCTGTTCACCGACACCGGCCGCTTCCGCGCCTGGGTCGCCTCGGCGATCGGCACGGCGGCCCAGCCGGTGAACGTTGCGGACGAGTCCGGCTACGTCGTCACCGAGTCCGGCCTGAGGGCCATCGGCGACGCCGGGCGGGAACGCGACGCGGACATCGCGCGGCAGGACGCCGTCGATGAGGCGCCGGGTACGGCCGCGCAGGTGCTGCGCGACGCGGCGCTCTACCTGGAGCGGCACGGCTGGATCAAGGGCGCCTACTACGACAGCACCTCGGGGTCGTTCACGCCCCCGGCATGCCTGGTCGGTGCGATCGGCATGGTCTGCTACGGCGGGCCGGTCGACGCCCCGGCGCAACACTTCGACGACCCCGGCTTCCTGGACTTCGAAGAGGCCGTGCTGCACCTGGACCGGTACCTGCTGGTCGAGGACGGCTCGGAATCGTACGAGTTCAACGACGCCCGGGGCCGCACCCTCGCCCAGGTCACCGACGTGCTGCGCAAGGCAGCGGCGCGCCCGGCCGAGGAACTGATCGACGCGATCCGCGTCATCGATGCCCGCAACGCCGAGATGGCGACGCTGGCGGAGCTGCTCAACCCCTGCGGCATCTGGGGCGAGTCAGCCGGGTCCGGCGCCGGTGACGGCGGTGACGTCGAATGAGCCGGAACACTGTCAAGGCGGCCTTGACGCCGAAACCGCGCAGGACGCGGTCGAAGCGTGAGGTGGAGAACGCCGAGTTCGACGCGTTCGTGCGCCGCATCCTGCGGGCCTACGCCCGTCGCGTCGCGGCCGGTGACGTCGAAGCACTCCAGTCCCTCTCGCAGCTGTCCAGCGAGGTGGACGCAGTGACTCGCCTCGCCGTGGCGGGACTGCGTAAGGCCCCGTATTCCTACTCCTGGTCCGAGATCGCCGACCGGCTTGGCACCAGCAAGCAGGCCGCGCAGCAGCGCTACGGCGACCGGACCGAACGAGGCGCCCTGGACCGCCGGCTTCTCGAAGCCGGGCTGGGCATCTCGGTGGCGGCCCTGGTGCAGGTTTTCGCCGACCATCACCCCGGTGACCCGGCCACTTCGGTGTGCCCGGGTTGCGGCTACCGCTATCCCGAGGGGCAGTCCGACTGCCCGAGCAACGCCACCGTCCGCCCGCTGCTGCGCAGGCGGCGCCACGAGGACGACGCCGCGGTAGCCCGGCTGTCGCCTGTCCAGTTCGCCGACCTGATCGGAACCACCAAGCCCCGAACCCATCGGGCAACGGCGGTCCGGCAGGCGGCGCTCACCGCGCTGGTTCCGGACCGACCCGCATCACTGTTCGACCACTCCGGAAAGGAACCAGCCTGATGATCCGATACGAAGCAACGTTCACCTACACCGACACCGACGGCATGCCGGTCGACGGCTGCCGCCCGTTCACCTACCCGACGCTGGTCACCGACCCGCGTCAGCTGGTGGAGCTGGCCGCGTACGTGATCGGCCTGCTGGTGTCGAACCGCGACCTGACGATCACCTCGGTCCGCCAGACCGGCACGGTGATCCCGGCGGAGGTGATCTGAATGACCACCACCGGGACGGAAACGTGGGTCTTCGGCGGCACCCGGATCGACTCGATCGGACGCCACGCTCACGTGTGGCTGCGCGTCGAGACCGGGCAGCTGCTGTGGTTCGCCGCCCGTGGGGCGTTCACCCTGGGCTGTGAGTACACCGTGCAGACGACCCGTCGCGACGACGGGCGCGTCATCAAGCACGGTGATCCCGTCTACCGGGGTTGGCACGCCGACACCGCCGTGCGGCGGCGCCTCGCGGCGCTCGACGGCACGGACTACCGGCGCCCCGCGGACCCCACGGCGGTGCAGGCATGAGCCTGACCGTGACCGGCGCGGCCGTCCTTCGGGTACGGCCGGGCCGCCGCTGGGCCTACATCGGTGCCGCCCTCGGTGGCACGGTGTCGATCGCCGCGAACATCGCCCACTCGTACGTCCCACCTGCGGGTGTGACCGCCGAGGGCTGGTCGCCGAACTTCGGTGCCGTCATCGGTGCCGTGTTCTGGCCGGTCGCGTTGTTCGTGGCAACCGAGATCCTGACCCGGGTGGCCTGGCCCACCGGGTGGACGTGGCAGCTGCTGCGCTGGCTGGGCATGGTCCCGGTCGCGTTCGTCGCCGCGCTGGTCTCGTACCGGCACCTGTCCGGGCTGCTCGCCTTCTACGGCGAAGAGCCCATCGTGTGTGTGCTTGGCCCGCTCGCTGTCGACGGGCTGATGGTGATGGCCACCGGCGCGATCCTGGCGACCGGCACCCACCAGCACCCCGAACCCGTACCCACCCCCGCCGTGCCGGACCCTGTCCGGATCGCGGCCCCGACCCTGCCCGCCGTCCCGGCGCCCCGCACCACCGCGCCGCCGCCGGCAGGCGACCCCGAGCCGGCCACGACCCCGGCACCGACGCCGGAACCCGTGCCGGCTCTGCGGACCGACGCCGTACCGACCCCGGCGCAGGTCGCCGCCCGGGTCACCCCCAGCCCGACGACCATCCCGCTACGACCGACCGCCACCCGGCCGGCTACCGCAGGCACCCCGAAGCCCAGGCCCCGCAAGACCGAGACGACCCGACCGGCGAAGCCGCTGGCCGCTCCCGCCACCGACACCCCTGTCACTGAGCCGGAGCCCGCACAGCTGCCCCTGCCGTACACCGTCGACCCGGCCCTGCTCGCCAAGGCCCACGAGATCGCCACGCAGTACCGCACCGAGACCGGCACCCCGATCAAGCCGGTACAGCTCGCCGCCCGCCTGAGGGTGAACTCCGAGCAAGCGACCCAAGCCCTGGCCGTCCTCCACCTCGGCCCGGACAGCCCCACCACGCCCATCCCGACCGTCAACGGCAAGCCCGTCAAGGCGACTCGGTGACCGTCTCCACGTTGAGCGTCGTACCCGAAGCAACCGCTTCGGGTACGGCCCCCTACGCCGAGCCGGGCACACACCCGAACATCCCCGCCTGGTGGCGACGCTCCAGCGACGTACGCCTGCAAGCCCTCGCCCGCGCCGCCCGCCCCGACTACGAAGCCTGGCTGTCGCACGTCAAGCCCGCGTCCGCGTGCACGCGGCCGGTCCGGCTGGCCGGGACCATCGCCACCGTCGAAGCCGCCACCGGGCGCCTGCTCGCCGAACGCGCCACCGCGGACATGCCGGACGGGGTCATCTACAAGCCCTGCGGTAACCGCCGCGAGAGCGTGTGCCCGTCCTGCTCGAAGCTCTACCAGAACGACGCCTACCAGGTCGTGAGGACCGGCCTGGTCGGCGGCAAGGGCGTCCCCGAGCAGGTGGCGCACCACCCGGCGGTGTTCCCGACCTTCACCGCTCCCGGCTTCGGCGAGGTCCACACCCGCGTCGTCAAGCGGCACACCTGCGCCCGCCGCAAGGACTGCGACTGCCGCCCCGAGCCCTGCCACGCCCGCCGCGACCTGACCGTCTGCCCGCACGGCGTCCGGCTGGCCTGCTTCGCCCGGCACGCCGGCGACGACCCCCGGCTCGGCACGCCGCTGTGCCTGGACTGCTACCCGTACGAGGCACACGCCGTGTGGAACCTGATGGCCGGCGAACTGTGGCGGCGCACCTCCATCGCCGTCAACCGCTACATCCGGCGCCTCGCCAAGGCACGCGGCATCCCCGACGTGGCAGCGATGACCGCCGACGGCAAGCTGCGGATGGTTCCGCCGGTACGGCTGTCGTTCGGCAAGGCCGCCGAGATGCAACGCCGGGGCATCGTCCACTTCCACGCCATCGTGCGCCTCGACGGCGTCGACCCCACCGACCCGGCCGCGACCGTCCCACCGCCGCCCGGCATCGACGCCCACGACCTGGTCGACGCGATCGACCACGCCACCGCGACCGTCGGCTTCACCACCGCACCGCACCCCGAGCGCCCCGGCGGCTGGCACATCGGCTGGGGCGAACAGATCCTCACCAAGGTCATCACCGTCGCCGGACACGGCGAGGTCACCGACGGCCAGGTCGCCGCGTACCTGGCGAAGTACGCCACCAAGGCCACCGAGATCACCGGCCACAGCTCCGCGCGCCTCCACCCCGACACGATCGACCTGTACGCCGACCGGCACGGCACCCACACCGAACGCCTCATCGACGCGTGCTGGCGCCTCGCCGACGTCCGCTGGCGCTGCCCCGCCGCCCTGTGCCGCCACCACCACAGCTGCCCCGTCTGCATCGAACGCAGAGCAGCCGCCGCCACCCCCGAACCCAGCCGGTACGCCCGGCTACGCCGCTGGGCACACATGCTCGGCTTCGGCGGCCACTTCCTCACCAAGTCCCGCCGCTACAGCGTCACCTTCGCCCTGCTACGCGAACAACGCATCATCTTCCGCCGCGCCCAGACCAGCGGCCCCGAGACCACCGGTACCGGCACGGAACCAACCACCCTGGTCGTCAACTTCCTGCAATTCGTCGGCGCCGGCTGGCACACCAGCGCCGACGCCATGCTCGCCAACACCTCCGCCGCCATGGCCCGAGAACACGCCGAAGCCGCCAGGCAAGCACTCCAGACCCTGGCCGCGTGAACGGCCGCCAACCGTCAAGGCCGCCTTGACGACGAAACGACGGAGAGAACTGATGGAGACACCCGGCCAGGAGATGTGCTGGACCGTCGCTGAGGTCGCTATGTACCTCTGCGTTCCGGTCGAGACCCTGTACGCCTGGCGCAAGCGCCGCTACGGGCCGCCGGCCGCCCGCGTCGGCAGGTACCTGCGCTACGACCCGGACGACGTCCGCGCCTGGGTCAAGGGCCGGGCGGCATAGCGATGGGTCATGTTGAGGACCGCTGGTTCAAGACGGTCAAGCAACCGGGCGGCGGCACCCAGCGGGTCAAGTCCGCCCGGTTCGGCCAGGGCATGCGCTACCGGGTTCGCTACATCGCCCCGGACGGCCGGGAGCGCAGCGAGTCGTTCCCGGACCGGGCGAAGCGGGCCGCCGAGGACTTCCTGGTCTCCGTGGAGGCGGACAAGCTGCGCGCCGCCTACGTCGACCCGGCCGCCGGCCGGGTGCTGTTCCGCGAGTACGCCGAAGCCTGGCTGCGGACCCGGGTGCTGGACGAGTCGAGCCGTGAGGTCACCGAGATGCGTGTCCGTAAGCACCTGTATCCCTTCTTCGGCGACCGGCAGCTCGCGGCGATCAAGCCCGGCCACGTTCGGGAATGGGACAGCGGGATGGTGGGGAAGCTGGCTGCGTCGACCCGCTCGGTGGTGTTCACTCACCTGCGATCCATCCTCGGCGCGGCGGTGGACGACGAACGGATCGCCAAGAATCCGTGCTCCGCTCGGTCGGTCAAGCAGCCCCGGCCGATCGAGCGCCGGGTGGTGCCGTGGACACTCGAGCAGGTTCAGGAGATCCGATCTCACCTGCCCGTCCGGTACCGGCCGGTCGTCGACCTCGGCGCGGGCTGCGGGATGCGCCAGGGCGAGATCCTGGCGCTGGCCGAGGACGACATCGACCTTGACGGCGGGTGGCTCCACGTCACCCACCAGATCAAGCGAGTACGGTCCCGGCTCGTCTTCGGGCTGCCGAAAAGCGACCGTGACCGGCGAGTCCCCCTGCCCGACTCAGTCGGCGACGTACTCCGGGCCCACATGACGGAGCATCCGCCCCTGTCGGTGACGCTGCCGTGGGAGGACCCGTTCTGCGCGGACCTGCGGACGTACGCGCTGGTGCTGCACACCTCGCGCAAGACGGCGGTCAACCGCAGCTGGTTCGACGAGAAGGTGTGGCGCCCGGCCGTCGAAGCGGCGGGCGTCGTCCCGGGGCGCACGACCGGGATGCATGCGCTGCGCCACTTCTACGCCTCGGCGCTGCTGGACGCGGGGGAGAGCATCAAGGCGCTCGCCGAGTACCTCGGGCACACCGACCCCGGGTTCACGCTGCGGGTCTACACCCATCTGATGCCGGCCAGCGAGGAGCGCACCCGCCGGGCGATCGACGCGCTGTTCCGGCCGGTCGCCGGACGGTCTGACGGCCCAACGACGGCCCAGGGGCCGCATAACGGACAGGTGGGAGTGTAGATGCCCAGGTCAGAGCGCATCCGGGCAGGAGAATCCGGCGTACAGGCCGACTCGTCCGTCGCCCTCGCGGCAGCGGCCCTCATCGGGCGGCCCGACACGGGTCGCTCACTCCGTCGCCGAGGTCAGTGCGTCGCCGCCCGTGGGGATGCGGGCGGCATTTCCGACTGAAGAAAACGGCTTGCCGTGGGTGCTGGGCTACTTCATCCTGTGGCCGCTGCCTCGCTTCTGCTCGTGCCGCCCGAGCGGCGAAGGCTGACGGCTCGTCTGGTGTCGATCCTGCGAGGTCGGGCTGAATCGAGGATCGGCCGTTCGAGCCGCATTCGTCAAGGCCGGGCTGGGTTTCCATGCGCTCGACTTGAAGACCGCGCCAAGATCGTGGTGGCCGTTGATGATCTTGCCTTTGGCAATGGCTATTTCATCCTCGGTGACATATTGAGTAGCGCCATCCTCCATCCACTTCTCGGCGAGAAAGTGAATGTGATCCAGGTGAGTGTAAAGTGCTGGATTCTTGTCCATCGCCTCTTGGACGCCGGGGTGATCGAGAAGCCGCTCGATGGCAACGACTAGTGCGGCCGGCACCGTGCCGGCTAGTGGACCCGGGTCGGATCTCATGGAAGAACCTCCTCGGTCGGGTTGGGGCAGGCTGTGTCTCCCCATCCAAACGTCCACGGGCGAATGTTGGTTCAAGGCCTGACCGGCATCTGTGCCAGCAACGTTGGCGCAGCAGCCGACCCGGACGATCGCGGGGTCTGTAACACATAGCCGACCAGCCGTCGGCGCTGTGTCAAGTCCCGGTTTGGTGGGTCTCCATCAAACCGGGACAGTGCGCAGGACTTCAGCCTGGTCGCTCCAGTACGGCGAGCAGGGATTCGAAGGACTGCATCAGGCTGGCGAGCACGCGGGCCCCTTTGTTGCTGTTCCCCAGGGACGGTCGTCCGATGACGCCGGATTTCGTGTAAGCCGTCATGCCGAGCGTCAAAAGATGGGGACGTTCGTCTGCGGTCCAGTCGGCGGTTTCGTTGCCTTGGCGGACTATCTCGGGGTATGTGGCGAGCAGGATGGAGGTCTCGATTTCACCGGCGTGCATGTCTTCATGCCTGCCGGACTCGAGCCCGGCATGGGTTCGAGCCCGGTCCCAGTCCGATACGTGCGGGTAGACCGCGATCCGTGGTCCTTCAACGGATGCCTCTTGTGCGACGTTGCTGAGGATGTAGTTGCCGCCGTGGCCGCTGATCAGGACCAGGCGGTGTACGCCTGAGGCGGCGAGTGAGTCGGCGATGTCGGTCACGACCTGGTGCAGGGTTCGTGCGCTGATGCTGACGGTTCCTCGCCATGCGGCGTGCTCGTGGGAGCAGGAGATTGTGATCGGTGGCAGGACGAAGACCGGGTACGTCTTGGCGATCTCGCGGGCGATGACGCTGGCGATGATGGTGTCGGTGGCCAGTGGGAGGAAATCGCCGTGCTGTTCGAAGCTGCCCACGGGCAGGAGCGCGACGGAGGCGTTGCGCTCGGCTTCGTCCTTGGATGTAGCGGTCGTGATCAGGTCGAGCAATGCGGTCGCCTCCAGCCTCACGCGACCGGCTTGAAGAGGTTCCTGATGCGGTCGCTCAAGTCGGATACTTCCGCATGCTTCACCCGGATGGATGGAAGGGGGTGCCGACGAGGCCTTCTGCTTGTTCGACATAGGTAAGATAAGCGGCATGGCGCGCCCTGTTCGCATCACAGGCCCTTTGCTCGACGTGCTCGAAGTGCTGTTGCGGGGTTTCGCCGACGGGGAAGAGTTGCACGGCTGGAAGATCATTAAGGCGACCAAGAGATCCGGCCCGACCGTGTACGGCACGATCGACCGTCTTGAGGACGCCGGCTGGATCATCGGTCGCTGGGAGCAGGAGAATCCCGAGCCGCATCGGCCGCGTCGACGGCTCTACCGGCTGACCCCGAACGGCGTCGTGGAGAGCCGGAGGATTCTCGAGGCCCGTCGACCGGACGCCGCTCGCAGTCAACCGAAGCTTGCTTGGCGTACGGCCATGCCCGCCTCGCTGTGGCGCGACTGACCGGCGGTGCGCGATGAGCATCCTGTTGTCGATTCTTTTCGGGCTTCTCGTCAACGAGTGCTGCGAACTGTCGCCCTGGATCGCGCGGAGAGTGGTCCGATGGGCGGCGTACCGTCGATATCGCAACCCCGTGCGGGCGAGGATCCGTGCGGAGGAGCTCGCCGGGGTCATCGATGCCCGGCCCGGGAAGCTGTTCAAGCTCATGACGGCACTCGCCTTCGGGGCGGTAGCGGCCGCGGTCTGGATCTCTCGGAACGCTCTGTGCCGGGCGCCGAAGCAGGTGCAACGGCTCGTTCACAAGCACATGCCACAGCTGAGTGACGGGCCTTCGGTTCTGTCCGCGGGCGTTCACGCCCTATATCCCCCGACCGCGGAATCCGTCGCGGGTGCGCTCAGGCTGGTCGACGAGGTCTGCGTTTCCCTGAACGAGAACGGCCTCCGGCATCTGGCCCGGCTGGTCGCCTCCGAGCTGGTGGCGAACGCGGTCGAACACGCCGGAGGGGAGATCGGTTTCTCCGTCGACTGCGATGGGTCTTCGCTGAAGATCAGCGTTCGTGACGAGTCCTCGGCACCGCCCAGAGCTCACCGGGTTTCCGAAGGTCTGAGAGGCAGAGGACTGAGGGTCGTGCAGGCGGCGGCTGCGGAATGCGGATGGACCCTGGAGCCCGGCGGTGGCAAGACGGTGTGGGCGACCATCCCCTTGACGCTGCGCTCGTGAGCGTGCGAGCTCGGTCCTCCTCCTGAGCGCACTTGCCGGCGCTGCCCGGCCGGAAGAGCTCGCCACCTCCCTGGCGGAAAGCGGTCCTGTCCGGGCATCCCGACGCCCAGTCGGCCCAGGCCGGCGGCGGCGAGGGCGTCAGTGTGGGCGGGCTGCGGCTATCACCTGGGTGAGGGCGGCGTGGAGGGTGCGGAGGTCCGCCGGGGGGATGCCCAGGCGTCGGACCACGGCCGGGGGGATCTGCTCGGCGCGGTCGCGGAGCTTTCTGCCCTCCGGGGTGAGGGTGATGGCGAGGCTGCGTTCGTCGGTGTGGTCGCGTTCGCGGCGGAGGTAGCCGATTGCTTCGAGGCGTTTGAGCAGCGGGGACAGGGTGCCGGGGTCGAGCTGGAGGAGTTTGCTGAGGCGGCGGACCGAGAGCGGGGCGTGCTGCCAGAGGGCCAGCATCACCAGGTACTGCGGGTGGGTCAGGCCCATCGGTTCGAGCAGCGGGCGGTAGACGGCCACGACGCTGCGGGCGGCCACCGACAGGGCGAAGCAGACCTGTTCCTCCAGGGCCAGGGGGTCGATGTCGGTCCGGTCACTCATGGTGCTTCTCCTCAGGTCGCCCGCTACACTACCAATAGTTGGGGCACCAATAGTTCGTGGGCCAACGGTATGACCTTTTGGGGGAGTGATGCGGAGCAGGGTGGCGCGCTGGTTTCATGACACGTTCCACGACTGGTTCTTCCGGTCGTTGATCGGGCCCGCGCAGACCAGGAACGCCGTGCAGGGGTGCGAGCAGCCGGCGCGTGACCAGTGGAAGCGGGATCTCGAGGCGCGCAAGGCCTACAGCCGGGAGCAGCGGGAGCGCAAGCGGCTCGCCCGCGAGGGGCAGCGGCGCGACTGACCGCTGCGTGATGCAGTTCTGTCGGGCATCTGCCTGGCGTGTTCCCGACAGCGGGACGCGGTCCTAATCTGCGGGCAGTCGTTCCGCAGGAGGCGATCGTGACGATCCCGCAGGACAGCGCCGGGTTTCTCGCCCGGCCGGTCGATGCCGTGGCCGGGCTCCTGCCCGACCGGCGAAGTGCGGAGGCGGCGGTCGCCGCGCTTCGCGGGGCCGGTTTCCAGGCCGTCGACGCAAGCCCGCACCACCCCGGTCGCTGCCGGCTCCGGGACTGGGGCGGCGACACCACAATCATGAATCTGTACGTCGAAGGGCTCCACAAGGGGCACTCGGTGGTGATCGTGCCGACGCCCTGGCATCGGCGAGAGGAGGCCGGGCGGTTGCTGGCCCGGCACCAGGGGCATGCGGTCTACTACTTCGCCGCGGACGGGGTGGAGTCGCTCTCCGTCTTCGTCTGACCCGCCCGGGCTGAGCGGGCCGCCCGGGCTGAGCGGGCCGCCCGGGCTGAGCGGGCCGCCCGGGCTGAGCGGGCCGCCCGGCGCCACGAGCGCGCGGCGTCGTCGCGAGGGTGCGGTCGCGCTACGACGGTGCGCTGGCGCTGAGGGCGCGGGACGACGCCAGGGCGCGGGGCGACGCCAGGGCGTGCGGCGACGCCAGGGCGTGCGGCGACGCCAAGGCGCGGGGCGACGTCAAGGCGCGGGGCGAGGCCAAGGGGTGCGGCGGCGCGCCGGGCTTGTGGCGGCGCGAGGGACGTGTGGTGACACGACGGGCGTGTGGCGGCCCGAGGGCGTGGGGCGGCGCGACGGGCGTGTGGCGACCCAGGAGCGAGCGGTTGCGGCGCCGGGGTGCGGTCGCGCTGCGCGGATGCGGTCGCGCTGCGCGGGCGAGGCAGCGTCGCGCGGGCGTGCCGGCGCCCATGATGTCGTGTGCGGCCGAGGTCGCCGCGGCCGGTGATGAATTGTTGCGGTGGGATGACGGGGAATGGCGTTTCGTCTATCGGATAGCGTGATCCGGGAATCTCGCCCCCGGGGTCGTCGCGGCGGGCCCTGATTCGTCGGCCGGGGCGTCCGCCGGGACGTGAATGAATGGTCACCCGGGCGCCCTGCCACCGAAAACGCCTCGGTGCGGAATCGGTGTGGCGGCCATCGGAATATTCCGGCCGAGGGCGATTGAGCTGCGACGATGTCCGTTCGGCGCACTTCACCGGGCGTGACGGGGGGGCCTCGGCGGGGTCCGTCCAGGATCGACGGTGGGCGGATTACTCAGGCCCGGCGGTCCTGAGCTGCGGGATCGTCGCCGTGACGTACGAAACAGCAGGTTGATCGGTTCTCGTCGGAGCACAGTGGAGTGAGTAGAGTGCATCGCCGATGCCCGGGTGCCGCCGCGTGTGGCGGTGGGTGCGCCCTGTCGCCGCTGTGGTTGACGTGCAAGTTGCATACTCATAGTGTCTGATATGTGACGGCGGGTGTTCGGTCGTGGGGGTTCCCGTGCGGTCGCGTCATGTAGTGCCAGGGGTGTGGGACGGCCGCGAGGAGTGCTTGGTGACTGTCAGGATCGGCATCAACGGTTTTGGTCGGATCGGGCGCTCGATTATGCGCATCGCCGCCGGCGCGCACGGGTCCGGAATCACCGTTGCCGCCATTAATGACATCGCGTCGCCGGACAGATTGGCATACGCGCTGAAACGCGACAGCTTACGCGGCCGATTCGCCGGGACGGTGCGTACGGCCGGTGGCCGGCTCGTCGTCGACGATCGTCCGCTGTGGACGTTCCAGGAGGCCCAGCCGGGCCGGATCCCGTGGTCGGACGCGGACGTCGACGTGGTCATCGAGGCCACCGGGCGGTTCCGCTCGGGCGAGATCGCCCGCGCGCACATCACCCACGGGGGCGCGCGCAAGGTCGTGATCAGCGCGTCCGCCGACGACCCCGATGCCTTTCTCGTGTACGGCGTCAATCACGACACCTACGAGCCGGACCGCCACGACGTGATCTCACCCGCGTCCTGCGGGGTGAACGCGCTGTCGGTGATGGCGAAGGTGCTGCTCGACCGCTTCGGGCTGCGGAGCGTGCAGACGTCGGTGGTGCTGGCGATCCAGGGCTGGCAGCGGGTGCACGACGCGACGTCCGGCACGTCGCGCGAGGATCCGCGGCTGGGCCGGGCCACCGCGGAGAGCATCATCCCGCACGATCACGTGGCCGGTGACCTGCTCGAGGTGGCGCTGCCGCGGCTCGGCGAGGTGCGCTACAGCTACTACTGCGTACCGACGCCGATCGGCTCGCTGGCCGAACTGGGCGGGCAGACCGACCGGCCGGTGACCGCCGAGGAGGTGAACCGGGCGATGGCGGAGGCGGCGGCCGGGTCGATGCGGGGCCTGATCGACTACGACCCGGACCCGACCGTGTCGATCGACGTACGCGACAACCCGGCGTCCTGCCTGTTCGACCCGTCCGGAACCCAGACCACGGCGGACGGCGGGGTCAAGGTCCGCGGCTGGTTCGACAACGAGTGGGGCTTCTCCCACCGACTGCTCGACCTGGCGCGCCTGGTGGGGGAACGTGAGCCCGTGCCGGCGGGCATGCTCGTCAAGACCGCGATGGCCTGAGCCCGGGGACCGGCGGGGCCTGGTGTAGAACGGGACGGGTGATCGCCCGCGAAGACCTCGAAGCCGCCGCCCGCCGTGTCAGGAGCCGAGTCCGGCGCACTCCGGTGCTGCTCGACGGGGAGGTCGGCTACAAGCTTGAGTTCGCCCAGCACGCCGGTTCGTTCAAGACACGGGGCATGTTCAACAAGATCCTGGCAGCCGCCGAGCGGGGACTGCCCCGGGCCGGCGTCGTCGCGGCCTCCGGCGGCAACGCCGGCCTGGCCGCGGCCTACGCCGCGCGCGAGCTGGGGGTCGAGGCCGAGATCTTCGTGCCGGTCACGGCCCCGGCGGTCAAGGTCGCGAAGCTGGGCAAGCTGGGTGCCCGGGTCACCCAGATCGGAGACGAGTACGCCGAAGCGTACGCGGCCGCGGTCGTCCACGCGGAACGCACCGGAGCCCTGTTCTGTCACGCCTACGACGACCCGGACATGGTGGCGGGGAACGGCACGCTCGGGCTCGAGCTGCTGGAGCAGATGCCGGACGGTTTCGACACGGTGCTGGTGGCCGTCGGCGGCGGGGGGCTGATCGCGGGGGTCGCCGCGGCGCTGGACGGGCGGGCGAAGGTCGTGGCCGTGGAGCCGCGCACGGCCCGGGCGTTGCATGTCGCGCTGGAGGCGGGGGAGCCGGTGGACGTGCCCGTGTCCGGGGTGGCCGCCGACTCGCTGGGCGCCCGCCGGGTCGGGGCCATCGCGTTCGAGACGGCGGTGACGGCCGGGTTGAGTGCGGTGCTGGTCGACGACCACGCGATCGTCGAGGCGCGCCGCCGGCTCTGGGACGACTACCGGCTGGCGGTCGAGCACGGTACGGCCGCGGCGCAGGCGGCGCTCGACTCGGGGGCCTACGTGCCGGAGCCCGGCGAGCGGGTGATCGTGCTGCTCTGCGGCGCCAACACGGACCCCTCCGACCTTGCCTGAACCGCAGCCGCAGCCGCCGCAGCCGCAGCCGCAGCCGCCGCAGCCGCCGCAGCCGCCGCAGCCGCAGCCGCAGCCGCCGCAGCCGCCGCAGCCGCAGTCGCAGCCGCGGGGGCAGCCGCAGAACGCGGGGCCGGCACCGCCCGAGGAGCTCTTCGCCGAGCTGGACCGGGCGCTAGGACCGTGAGCGGGCGACGGCCGTGGCGCCGAGCAGGGTCAGCAGCAGGCCGCTGAACCAGAGCATCGCGGTGGTCGCGGTCAGGTGGCGGGTCGCGATGCCGAGGCCGAGGGCGGGCCCGATCAGGCCCAGGTACGCGATCAGGAACAGGCCCGCGAGCGCCTCGCCGCGCACCGCCGGGGCGGCCGTCGCGGCGACCGTGCCCACCGCGGCCTTGAAGAGCAGGCCCGCGCCGGCGCCCGCGATCACGCCGCCGAGCAGGAAGATCGTCAGGGACGGCAGGTTCATGCCGGCGCCGAGCACGATCAGGCCGGTCGCCTCCGCGGCGAGGCCCGCGGTGAAGCGGCGCGCGGGGGTCAGGGAGCCGGACGCGGCCTGCGCGGTGGCCGCCGCGCCGAAGACCGCGAAGGCCACGACGCCCGCGAGCAGCCGGCCGGGGTGGTGCAGGGAGCCGGCGACGAAGCTCGGGGCGAGCGAGGTGAACAGGCCGAAGACGGCGAACGCGGAGAACGCGCCGAGGGCGGCGGTCAGGTAGCCGGCCCGGTCGGAGGCTGCGATCCGGATCCGCTGCGGCCGGTAGCGGGGCGCGACGGCCGGGACGGTCACCGTCTCCGGCGCCGCCAGCACGGCGACCGCGCTGAGCGCGAGCAGGACCAGGAAGACCACATAGGGCGTACGCAGCGGAGCGGACACGAACTGCGCGAGCGCCCCGGCGACGAGGGTGCCGGCGCCCAGCCCGCCGAGGTTCGCGGCCGCGGAGACCAGCTCGAACCGGCCGCGTCCGGCGCCGGGCCGGTGCGCGGCGTGCAGTTCGAGCAGGTACGCGGTGGCCGTCGCGGCCATGATCCCCACGCCGAGGCCGGTGACGAACCGGGCGAGGAGCAGTCCGGGCAGGTCGGGCCGGGTCAGGAAGAGGACGGCGGCGAGGGATTCCAGGCCGATCGCGGCGAGCAGCACGCGGCGCCGGCCGGTCCGGTCGGAGATGTGCCCGGCGAGCAGGAGACTGGTGACGACGCCCACCGCGTACGCGGCGAAGACGACCGTGACCGTGAAGGCGGTGAAGCCGTCCTCGGCCTGGTAGATCGGGTACAGCGGGGTGGGCACGGTGGAGAAGGCCATCGAGATCGCGAAGACCGCGGCGATGGACCAGAAGCTCACGCCGGAATTGACCTCGGTATGCGTGGGTGCGGCGGTGACTGTCATGTCCTCACCGTGCTCCGGAACAATCATCGAGTCCAACGAAGATTGATGCTGGCATCCATCACCGGATGCGATAGTTGAGCGATGGAACTCCGGCACCTCGAATACTTCGTGACCGTCGCGGACGAGCGCAGCTTCACCCGGGCCGCGGCGCGACTGCACGTGGTGCAGTCCGGCGTCTCCGCCGCGATCAAGGCGCTGGAGCGTGAGTTCGGCACGCCGCTGCTGGAACGCACGTCGAAGCGGGTGGCGCTGACCGGGGCGGGGGAGGTGCTGCTGCCGCGGGCGCGGGCCGCCCTGGACGCCGCGCGCGCCGCCCGCGACGCGGTGGACGAGGTGCGCGGCGGCCTGCGCGGCACGCTGCGGATCGGCACGCTGACCTCCATCGACCTGGTCGACGTGCCGGCCCTGCTGGGCGCCTTCCACCGCGCCCACCCGGCGGTCACGCTGCGGCTCACCGTCTCGGCGCGCGGCTCGGCCGGCCTGATGGACGCGCTCGCCGACGGCAGCCTGGACGTGGCGCTGGTCTCGGTGCCGGGACGGCCGCCGGGCACCGTCCACCTGCGGCAACTGCTGCGTCAGCCGCTGGAGCTCGTGCTCGCCCCCGGGCACCGGCTGGCCGGCCGCGACGAGATCACCGTCGCCGACCTGGCGGACGAGCCGTTCGTCGACTTCCCGGCCGGCTACGGCAACCGCACGGTGGTGGACCGCGCGTTCGCCGCGGCCGGGGTGGGGCGGCAGGTCGCGCTCGAGGTCGGGGACATCACCACCGGGGCGAGCTTCGTCGCGCACGGGCTGGGGGTGGCGATCCTGCCGCGTTTCGCCGTACCGGAAGGGCTTGATGTGGTGGTGCGGCCGATCGCCGACGCCGACCTGGACTGGCCGCTCGGGGTGGCCACGTCCGCGGTCCGGGCGCCCGGCGCGGCCGCGCGGGCGCTGCTCGCGATGATCGACGATCACCTGCGGGCGCCCCACGGGTCCGCGATGCTGGGGGCATGACGGAGGGAGACGATCGGATCAGGTCGGTGCGTCAGTTCCGCCGGTTCGCGGTGGCCGTGTGCCTCGCCGGGGCGCTGGTCCAGCTCGGGCTGACCGCGTACTACCTGGGCATGGGGCACAAGGCGAAGCCGCACGACGTACCGGTCGGGGTGGTCGCGCCGGTGGACCGGCAGGCCGCCGTCCTCGATCTGCTGGAGCGCGACGGCGTCTTCGAGGCCGAGATCTACGGCTCCGTGGACCGCTTGCGGACCGCGATCAAGACCCGCGAGGTGTACGGCGGGGTCGACGTGACCGGCACGCAGCCGCATCTGTACGTGGCGAGCGCCGCGGGACCGGCGGCGGCGAGCCTGCTGCGGGCCACGTACACGGGGGTCGTCGCGCAGCAGAACGCCGGGCAGCTGGCCCGGACGGCGACCCCGGGCGGCACGGTCTCCGTCGCGCAGGCACAGGCCCTGATCACGCCGCCGCCGGTCACCGACGTGGTGCCGCTGCCGCCCGACGACGTCAACGGCGCCTCGCTCGGCTTCCTCACCCAGGCCCTCGCCCTCGGCGGCACCATCGCGTCCGTCGGGCTCGGCCGGCTGATCCCGCGCACCCGGCGGTCCTGGCGCCGCGGGCTGGGACATCTGACCACCCTCATCGTGTACGCCCTGGGCTCCGCGGCCGTGGTGCTCTGGTCGATGAGCTGGTTCGGGGTCGGCTCCGGCGCGAACCAGGCGGGCACGTTCGGCATCTTCGCCCTGGTCTCGCTCGCGATCACGGCGTCCACCGCGGGCGCCGTGGCCCTCTTCGGCCCCGGCGGCGCGCTGCTCGGCGGCCTCTACTTCACGGTCGGCACGGTGATCAGCGGCGCGAGCATCCTCCCGGAATTCCTGCCCGCCTTCGGTCGTGCGGTGGGCGAGAACCTTCCGACCGGCGCCGGCGTCCAGGCGGTCCGCGACGACCTCTACTTCCCCGCCGCGCCGATCGCCGGGCACCTGGGCGTGCTCGCCCTGTACGCCGGCATCGGCTGCCTCCTGGTGCTGGTCACGAACCTGCTGCCGAACCGGGCGGACCGCACGTCGGAGCTTGATCTGGAGGTCAGGGACCGGATCGAGGGCAACGAGGTGCGGGAGCCCGACGCGATTCCCTGAGCCGGTTTGATCCGTTGTGACGTTCGGCTCGTGGATCACTTGATGAGCGCGCGGTACGGTCGAACCGTGCTTGAAGCGTCAAGTGCTGAGGGAGCGTCACATGTCTTTGGGTATTCGCAGCCGCGTCACCGTCCCGCTGAAGTTCACGGACGGCTACCGCACCACGGCCGAGGTCGTCACCTTCACCGGCCTGGCCGACGGCAAGGAACACCTGGCGCTCGCCCTCGGTGACGTGGCCGGCGCGGCCGTGCCGCTGGTCCGGCCGCACTCCGAATGCCTCACCGGCGACGTGTTCGGCTCCGAGCGCTGCGACTGCGGCCCCCAGTTGCGCGAGGCGGTCGAGCGGATCGCCACGGCCGGCGGCTACCTGCTCTACCTGCGCCAGGAGGGCCGCGGCATCGGGCTCTACGCGAAGCTCGACGCGTACGCGCTGCAGGACCGGGGCATGGACACATACGAGGCGAACCGCGCGCTCGGGCACGCCGACGACGAGCGGGACTACACCGCGGCGGCGCAGATGCTGTCGGTGCTCGGCGTCACGTCGATCGACCTGCTCAGCAACAATCCGGACAAGGCGGCCCAGCTGCGCGCGCTCGACGTCGACGTGCGCGCGGTGGTCCCGACCGGGGTGCACGCTTCCGCCGCGAACGTCCGCTATCTGCAGGCGAAGGTGTCGCACACGGCACACACCATCGACCTGCCGCTGGCGGTCTGAGCGCTCAGGGATCCGCCGCCCGGGCCGAAGAGGCAGGGGTCAGGCTGAACCAGCGCGCGGAGGTCATCGCTGTGGGCATCGAGGCCGTCAACAACCGGATAGCCGACATCCAGAGCCGGATCATCGCCCTGCAGACGCAGCAGGCGACGCGGCCCACGGCCGCCTCGGGCAGCACGGCCACCACGTCGGCCTCGGGCGCCTCGTTCGCCTCGGCGCTGGCGGACGCGGTCGGTGCGCAGAGCACCACCGCGCCCGCGGCCGCCGCCAAGTCGTACACGCTGAACGGCAAGGGCATTCCGACCGAGCTTGCCGCGTACGGCAACGGCAAGATCCCCGCCACCGCGCTGGAGCAGGTGGGCGGCACCCGGCACCGGCTCTGGGCGCCGGCCGCGGAGTCGCTGACCAGGATGATCGCCGACGCCAAGGCGCAGGGCGTGAAGATCGGGATCACCGACTCCTACCGTCCGTACGCCGAGCAGGTCGATCTCGCCCGGCGCAAGGGCCTCTACTCGCAGGGCGGGCTGGCCGCCAAGCCCGGCACCAGCGAGCACGGCTGGGGCATGGCGACCGACCTCGACCTGAACACCAAGGCGCAGGCGTGGATGCGCGCGAACGCCGAGAAGTACGGCTTCGTGGAGAACGTGCCGCGGGAGCCGTGGCACTGGGCGTACAAGCCGAAGAGCGTCTAGGAGACCCGGCAGATCAGCTCGCCGTGCAGCAGCGAGAGCCAGCCGTCGGGGTCGGCGGCCCACGTGCGCCAGCCCGCCGAGATGCGGGTGAGCTCGTCCCGCGTCGCGCCGGACGCCAGGGCCTGGGCCGCCAGGTCCGACTTCAGGATGCGGTCCGCCCAGAGGCCGCCCCACCAGGCGCGGTCCTCGTCGTTCGCGAAGCACCACGTGCTCGACGTCGCGGTGACGTCGGTGAAGCCGGCGGCGTGCGCCCAGGAGAGCAGCCGCCGTCCCGCGTCGGGCTCGCCGCCGTTGCGCCGGGCGACCCGCTCGTAGAGGGCCAGCCACTCGTCCAGCTCCGGCAGCCGCGGGAACCAGGTGAAGGCCGCGTAGTCGCTGTCGCGGACCGCCACGATCCCACCCGGCCGGGTCACCCGGCGCATCTCGCGCAGCGCCCGCACCGGATCGCCGACGTGCTGCAACACCTGATGGGCGTGCACCACGTCGAAGCTGTCGTCGGGGAAGTCCAGGGCGTGCACGTCGCCGACCGCGAAGTCGACGCCGGTCAGGCCCCGCCGGGCGATCTCGGCGCGGGCAAGGTCGAGCGCCTCCCCGGTGCGTTCCAGCGCGGTGATCCGGCCGGGTGTGATGTGCGTCGCCAGGTCCGCGGTGATGGTGCCGGGTCCGCAGCCGACGTCGAGCACCGTCGCGCCGGAGGTCAGGTGGGGCAGCAGGTACGCCGCCGAATTTTCTGCGGTGCGCCAGCGGTGTGAGCGCAGGACCGACTCGTGATGCCCGTGGGTGTAGACAGCAGCCATGCCACCGACGCTACGACCGTGTTTCGTATTTCGGGAGCGATATCCTGGGATGTGAGATAGCGACGGATACCGGATTTCCGTCGGTGCAGTTGGGGCCGTACTTTTGGGGCCATGAGGATCGGCATCGTCGGCGCGACGGGACAGGTCGGTGGCGTCATGCGCCGCATCCTGGCCGAGCGCGAGTTTCCCGTTGACCAGCTCCGGCTCTTCGCGTCCGCGCGTTCCGCGGGGCGCACGCTGCCCTGGCAGGGCGGTGAGGTGACCGTCGAGGACGCGGAGAAGGCGGACTTCCGCGGCCTGGACATCGTGCTGTTCTCCGCCGGCAAGGGCAGCTCCAGGGAGTTCGCGCCGCGCGTCGCCGAGGCCGGCGCCGTGGTGATCGACAACTCCTCCGCCTGGCGGATGGACCCGGACGTCCCGCTCGTCGTCGCCGAGGTGAACCCCGGCGCCGCCGCGAACCGGCCGAAGGGCATCATCGCCAACCCGAACTGCACCACGATGGCGGCGATGCCGGTGCTGCGCCCGTTGCACGACGAGGCGGAGCTGGTCGCGCTGGTCGCCACGACGTACCAGGCGGTGTCCGGGGCGGGCCTGGCCGGCGTGGCCGAGCTCGACGAGCAGGTGAAGAAGGTGGCCGACCGCGCCACCGAGCTGACCCACGACGGCGCGGCCGTCGACTTCCCCGCGCCCCGCTCGTTCGCCCGGCCGATCGCGTTCAACGTCCTGCCGCTGGCCGGCGCGATCGTCGACGACGGCCGCGGCGAGACCGACGAGGAGCAGAAGCTCCGCAACGAGAGCCGCAAGATCCTCGGCATCCCGGACCTGAAGGTCTCCGGCACCTGCGTCCGCGTCCCGGTCTTCACCGGCCACTCGCTGCAGATCAACGCCCGCTTCGCCCGGCCGCTCAGCCCGGCCCGTGCCCAGGAGTTGCTGACCGGCGCGCCCGGCGTGGAGCTGTCGGACGTGCCGACGCCGTTGCAGGCGGCCGGCCAGGACCCGACGTACGTGGGCCGCATCCGCGCCGACGAGACGGTGGACAACGGCCTGGCGCTGTTCCTCTCCAACGACAACCTGCGCAAGGGGGCGGCCCTCAACGCCGTCCAGGTCGCCGAGCTGGTCGCCGCCGGCCTCCGCTGATCTCGGATTTCGCGGGCTTTTCCGCCCCGTCCCGCCTTTCGGTGGGGCGGGGCGGTGCCATTTTGTCGTTCCTTCGGGGGTTCTTTGCGTCGCTCCACTATGGAAAATCCGGGCTTTTTGCCTGAATCGGTAGCGCATGGTGGGTTTGAGGTGCACAGTGATGGCATGAACGACAGTGGGCCTGGCGGGGGCGGCTATTTCTGGTGCCTCCGGCATGACCGGGTCGAGTCCGGGGACGACGTGTGTCCTGCCCAGTTCCGGCTCGGCCCGTACGCCTCCGCTGACGACGCCACGCGGGCACTCGAGACGGTCGAGAAGCGCAATAAGGCGTGGGATGCCGAGGATGCCCGCTGGACCGGGGAGGTCAGCTAGGCCCGGCTCGACCCCTGTGTCCAAGCCGGAATCTTCGGTCTCCAGGCGGAGACGAGCCCGCAGTCATTCGCAAGGAGGAACTTCCCCATGGCCGTGACCAAGAAGGCTGCCCCGAAACGGGCCGCCGACCCGAAACCAGCCGCCTCGAAGGCCGCCGCTCCGAAGGCCACCACTCAGAAGGCCACCACTCAGAAGGCCACCACCAAGCGGACGTCGGCGGCGACCTCGACCGCGACGAAGACCGCCACCAAGACGGTCGCGGGTCGCGCTGCGGGTGCCCAGAAGGCCCCGGCGAGCAAGGCCACCGCGAAGAAGGCCCCGGCGAGCAAGACCGCCGTGAAGAAGGCGCCCGCGAGCAAGGCTGTCGCCAAGAAGGCCCCGGCGAGCAAGACCACCGCGAAGAAGGCGCCCGCGAGCAAGACCACTGCCAAGAAGGCGCCCGCTAGCAAGACCACCGCCAAGAAGGCGACGGCGGCGAAGTCGACGGGGACCAAGGCGACCTCGGCGGTCAAGAAGACGGCGACCAAGATCGCGTCGACGGCGAAGAAGGCCACCACCAAGGCCACCACCACCAAGGCCACCGCCGCCACCAAGGTCACCGCGAAGAAGGCGTCGGCGGCGAAGCCCACCGCGAGCAAGGCCAACGCCGCCGCCACGAAGGCGCGCACGATGTCCGCCGGCAAGGCCGGCAACGCCAAGGCGGACTCGATGACGAAGAACTCGGCCACCAACGCCGGGCGGGTCACGAAGCCGGCGAACGCGTCCGCCGCCCGGAAGGCGACCGCCGCGAGCAACGGGCGTACGGCGGCTCCGGCGCGCAAGACGGCCGCCAAGAGCTGAGGTTCCTCGCGAGGGCCGCGCCGGTACGGGCGCGGCCCTTCGCGTGTTAGGAATGAGCCGTGCCGATCAGACGGGTTCTCGCGCCGCGTATCGACTTCTCCGTGCTGCGCGGGGAGCTGAAACTCCCGGACGGCTATCCGGCCGGGGCGCTGGAGGAGGCGCAGCGGGCCGCGGCGGCCCCGCTGCCGGAGAACGACCGTACGGACATCCCGCTCGTGACCGTCGACCCCGCCGCGTCCCGCGACCTCGACCAGGCGATGCACCTGAGCGAACGGCCCGGCGGCGGCTTCCGGGTCCGGTACGCGATCGCCGACGTGGCCGGCTACGTGCGCCCCGGCGGGCCGCTGGAGGCGGAGACCTGGGTCCGCGGGCAGACCATCTACCTGCCCGACGGCCGGATCCCGCTGCACCCGCCGGTGCTCAGCGAGGACGCGGTGAGCCTGCTGCCCGACGTCGACCGGGCGGCGGTGCTGTGGACGATCGACCTCGACGCGGACGGGGCCGTCACCGGCGTCGAGCTCGAGCGGGCCCGCGTACGCAGCCGCGCGAAGCTCGACTACGAGGGTCTGCAGCGGGCCGTGGACGCCGGCACCGCCCCCGAGCCGATCGCGTTGCTGCCGCGGATCGGTGCCCTGCTCGCCGCGCGCGCCGCCGGCCGGGGCGCGGTGAACCTGCCGCTGCCGGAGCAGGAGGTGGAGCCCGACGGCGACGGCTGGCGGCTGGTCCTGCGGGCGCCCGTGGCGGTCGAGGAGGACAACGCGCAGATCTCGCTGCTGACCGGCATGGCCGCGGCGACGCTGATGCTCGGCGGCGGGGTGGGCCTGCTGCGGACGATGCCGCCGCCTCGGTCCGGCGCCGTCGACAAGCTGCGGGCGGCAGCGGCGTCGCTGGGCGTGGAGTGGCCCGCGGGCGCCACGGTCGGTGCCGTCGTCTCGTCGGTCGATCCGGGCTCGCCGCGGGGCGCCGCGTTCCTCAACCAGGCCGCCGAGCTGCTGCGCGGGGCGGCGTACACGGCCTTCGACGGCGAGGCGCCCGCGGAGACCGGCCACGGCGGGGTGGGAGCGCCGTACGCGCACGTCACCGCCCCGCTGCGCCGCCTCGCCGACCGCTACGCGACGGAGGTGTGCCTCGCGCTGCACGCCGGCCGCGACGTGCCGGAGTGGGCCCGGGCCGCCCTGCCGCGGCTGCCCGAGGCGATGGCCACGACCGACCGGGTGGCCTCGGCCGCCGACCGGGGCGCGGTGTCGCTGGCCGAGGCGGTGCTGCTCGAGCACCGGGTGGGCGAGACGTTCGAGGCGGGCGTGCTCGACGTCGACGAGCCGTCCTCGTCCAACGGCCGGACCCGGCCGCCGGGCGGGGCGGTCGCCATCGACGAACCCGCGGTGCAGGCCCGCTGCACGGGGGAGCTGCCGCTGGGCGAGCGGATCACGGTCCGGCTCGTGGAGGCGGCGCCGAAGACCCGCACCGTACGGTTCGAAGCCGTGTGATCAGGGCAGGCGCGGGACGCCGTCGTCCAGGGGCCAGGCGGGGTTGTGGGTGATCTCCCACAGGTGGCCGTCCGGGTCGGTGAAGTAGCCGAGGTAGCCGCCCCACTCGGTGGGGCTGCCGGCGCGTACCAGGGTGGCGCCGGCCTGGACGACCGTGCGCAGGGCCTCGTCCACCGCCGCCGGGCTCTCCACGTTGATCGCCAGCATGGTCCCGCGGAAGTCGGTGGCCGGGTTGGCCGGCGGGACGCGCGTGGGCAGTCCCGCGTCGGCCGTCATGTCGTCCGTGGCCACCAGCGACAACAGCCCTCCGGCGGTGTGGAAGAAGCTCACCAGGCCGGGCACCGAGGCCGGCGACAGGCGCCAGCCCAGCGACTCGTAGAACTCGGTCGCGCGCACGACATCGGCCACGCCGAGGGTGGCGAGGCTGACCCGGGCAGGAACGGACATGTGACACCTCCGGGGACGAAGTCTGCCACTCCCGCGATCTTGCCCGGGCCGTACCCCGGTTCTAGAAGGTGTGTTCGGCCGCCGGGAACTCCCCGGAGCGGACCTCGTCCGCATAGCGGCGGGCCGCGTCGCCGAGGACGCCGGCGAGGTCGGCGTAGCGCTTGACGAACCGTGGCGCCTTGCCGCCGCGGAGGCCGGCCATGTCCTGCCAGACCAGCACCTGGGCGTCGGTGTCGGGGCCGGCGCCGATGCCGACCGTCGGCACGGCCAGCTCCTTGGTGACCTGCTTGGCCACCTCGCCGGGGACCATCTCGAGCACCACCGAGAAGGCGCCCGCCTCGGCGACCGCGCGGGCGTCGGCGACGACCTCCTCGGCGGCGCTGCCCCGGCCCTGGACCCGGTAGCCGCCGAGGGTGTGTTCGCTCTGCGGCGTGAAGCCGACGTGGCCCATCACCGGGATGCCGGCGCCGACGATCGCCCGGATCTGCTCGGCGGTGCGGCGCCCGCCCTCCAGCTTGACGGCGTGCGCGCCGCCCTCCTTCATGAACCGTACGGCGGTGCGCAGCGCCTGGACAGGCCCCTCCTCGTACGAGCCGAAGGGCAGGTCGGCGACGATCAGCGCGGTCTTCGTGGCGCGGACCACGGCCCGTACGAGCGGGAGCAGCTCGTCCGTGGTGACCGGCAGCGTCGTCTCGTAGCCGAACACGTTGTTGGCCGCGGAGTCGCCGACGAGCAGCACGGGGATGCCGGACGTGTCGAACAGCGCGGCCGTGTACTGGTCGTACGAGGTGAGCATGGCCCAGCGGTCGCCGCGCTCCTTGGCGGCGAGCAGGTCGCGGGTGCGGACCCGGCGGGTGGGCGGGCCGCCGTACAGGGTGGGCACCTCGGCGGGTGTCTCGGACATCGTCGTCTCCTTCCCTCGAGGCCGCGGTCTGCGGTCCCCGGGTGTTCTCGAATAGTCGCACCCGGGGACGGTTCGCGGTCAGAGGTGAGTGCGGCCGGTCACATCCGTGCTCAGGCCCCCTCGCGGAAGCGGTTGGTGATCGGCAGCCGGCGGTCGCGGCCGAACGCCTTGATGGAGATCTTCGTGCCCGGGGCGGACTGGCGGCGCTTGTACTCGGCGATGTCGACCATCCGCAGCACCCGGTCGACCAGCGCCGCGTCGTGCCCGGCGGCGATCAGGTCGTCGCGGCCCCGGTCGCCGTCGATGTAGCCGCTGAGGATCGCGTCGAGCACGTCGTAGTCCGGCAGCGAGTCGGTGTCGACCTGCCCGGGGCGCAACTCGGCCGAGGGCGGCTTGGTGATGGAGTTCTCCGGGATCGGCGGTTCGCCGCCGCGCCGGGCGGCGTCGGAGTTGCGCCACTTCGCGAGGCGCCAGACCATCGTCTTCGGTACGTCCTTGAGCGGGTTGAAGCCGCCGACCGAGTCGCCGTACAGGGTCGAGTAGCCGACCGCGAGCTCGCTCTTGTTGCCGGTGGTCAGGACGAGGTGGCCCTCCTGGTTCGACAGGGCCATGAGGATGACCCCGCGGACCCGGGCCTGGAGGTTCTCCACCGCGAGCCCGGAGAGCGACATGTTCGCCAGGAACGCGTCGACCATCGGCTGGATCGGTTCCGACCGGTAGTCGAGGCCGGTGCGCTTGGCCAGGTCGGCGGCGTCGTCGCGGGAGTGCGTGGAGGAGTAGCCGCTGGGCATGGAGACGCCGACGACCCGCTGCGGTCCGAGGGCGTCGACCGCGATGGCCGCCACGACCGCCGAGTCGATGCCGCCGGACAGGCCCAGCACCACCGAGCGGAAGCCGTTCTTCTCCACGTAGTCGTGCAGGCCCAGGGTGAGCGCGGACCAGATCTCCGCCTCGTCGGTGACCCGCTCGGCGATGCCGCCGTCGGCCGGGCCGCCGGTCAGCGGGCGCGGCGCGACGGCGAGCCGCACCCGCTCGATGGTCAGGTCGTCGTCGCCCCGCACCTCGCCGTGCAGGGACTCGGCGGAGGCCCCGGGGGCGGGCGGCGCGGCCGCGTCGACCGGGTCCGCCTCGACCTCGACGTCGTGCACCAGGAGCTCCTCGGTGAACTGCCCGGCCCGGGTGAGCAGCTCGCCGGTCGCCGTCACGATCATCGAGTCGCCGTCGAAGACCAGCTCGTCCTGGCCGCCGATCATGTTGACGTACGCCACCGTCGCGCCGGCCTCCGCGGCCCGGCGCCGCACCAGGGGCAGCCGCACGTCGTCCTTGTCCAGCTCGTACGGGGAGGCGTTGATGTTGACGACCAGCCCGACCCGGGCCCGGCGCGCGGCGGCGAACGGTCCGCCGGCCTGCCACAGGTCCTCGCACACGGTCAGCGCCACGTCGACGTCGCCGAAGCGCACCACGGTCAGCGAGGTGCCCGGCTCGAAGTAGCGGTCCTCGTCGAACACGCCGTAGTTGGGCAGGTGGTGCTTGAAGTAGGTGGCGGCCACCTCGCCGCCGAGCAGCAGCGCGGAGGCGTCCCGCCGGCCGCTGCCGGGCACCGCGTCGGCGCTGGTCGGGGCGGGTCCGTCGGCGTCGACGTAGCCGACCACCACGGCGACGTCGCCGAGGCCGTCGGCGGCCAGGTCGGCGGCGAGCTGCCGCACCGCCGCCCGGGACGCGGCCACCAGCGAATCGCGGAAGACCAGGTCCTCGATGGGGTAGCCGGTCAGCATCATCTCCGGGAACGCGACGAGCTGGGCGCCGGCGTCGGCGGCCCGCCGGGTCCAGCGGCGCACGGCGGCGGCATTGCCGGGTATATCCCCGACGGTGGAGTTCACCTGGGCGAGGGCGAGGCGCAACGAGGGCATACGGCTATTGTTCCCCAGCGTTGGCATCCCATGTGGCGGGTCCCTGCCGTACTCTCTGTGATCGGCATCGGGGCTCACCCGGGGCGCCCGCCGGGCTGTGGTCAGCGTAATCTCGGCGTAATCGGCACGGGAGAGACTGGCCGCCGGGCGAGTACGAGGGGTTGACGTGGACCGACAGCAGGAGTTCGTGCTCCGCACGCTCGAAGAGCGCGACATCCGTTTTGTCCGGCTCTGGTTCACCGACGTGCTCGGCACCCTGAAGAGTGTGTCGGTCGCGCCGGCCGAGCTGGAGTCCGCCTTCGAGGAGGGCATCGGCATCGACGGCTCGGCCATCGAGGGCTTCGCCCGGGTCTCCGAGTCGGACATGGTGGCCATGCCGGACCCCACCACGTTCCAGGTCTTCCCGTTCGAGGGCGGCGCCAGCGGCGAGAGCGCCCGGATGTTCTGCGACATCCTGCTGCCCGACGGCAGCGCCGCGTGGGCCGACCCGCGGCACGTGCTGCGCCGCATGCTGGCCAAGGCGGCCGAGAAGGGCTTCACCTTCTACACCCACCCCGAGGTCGAGTTCTTCCTGGTGCAGGACGGGCCGCTGGACGGGTCGGTGCCGGTCCCGGTCGACGGGGGCGGCTACTTCGACCACACCACGCACTCGGTCGCCCGCGACTTCCGCCGCCAGGCCGTGCTCGCGCTGGAGCGGATCGGCATCAGCGTCGAGTTCAGCCACCACGAGGTTGCGCCCGGCCAGCAGGAGATCGACCTGCGGTACGCCGACGCGCTGACCACGGCGGACAACATCATGACGTTCCGGCACGTGGTCAAGGAGGTGGCGCTGTCCCAGGGCGTACGCGCGACCTTCATGCCGAAGCCGTACACGGACCAGCCCGGCAGCGGCATGCACACGCACCTGTCGCTGTTCGAGGGCGAGCGCAACGCCTTCCACGACGCCGAGGACCCGCTCAAGCTCTCCAAGACCGCCCGCGCGTTCATCGCCGGGCTGCTCGTGCACGCCCGGGAGTACACGGCTGTCACGAATCAGTGGGTCAACTCGTACAAGAGGCTCTTCCCGCTGCAGTTGCCGGACCGGATCACCGAGTCGCCGGCGTTCGTCAGCTGGGGTCACCTGAACCGGTCCGCGCTGGTCCGGGTGCCGGCGTTCGGCAAGCCCAACTCGGCCCGGGTCGAGGTCCGCTCGATCGACTCCGGCACCAACCCCTACCTCGCCTTCGCGGTGATGCTCGGTGCCGGGCTCAAGGGCATCGAGGAGGGCTACGAGCTGCCGCCGGGCGCCGAGGACGACGTCTGGGCGCTGTCGCCGCAGGAGCGCAAGGCGATGGGCTACGACGCCCTGCCGGAGAACCTGGCCGAGGCGATCGACGTGATGGCCCGCTCGGAACTGATCCCGGAGATCCTCGGCGAGCACGTCTTCGACTTCTTCCTGCGCAACAAGCGCCAGGAATGGGAGCAGTACCGGCGTGAGGTGACCCCGTACGAGCGGCAGCGCTACCTCGGGACACTCTGACACTTTCGCCCGGCCGGTGGATCACCCCCGTGCGCTGGTCGGATACGGTGCCCTCGGACGTTCTACGAGGGAGAAATCGTGCTGGAGAATCTGCTTGAGGGTGCCGGGCGCAGCATCGTGTTCGGCGCGGTGGGCATCGGGCTGATGGCCCTCGGCTTCGTGCTCGTCGATCTGCTGACCCCGGGCAAGCTCCGCGACCTCATCTGGGTGGAGAAGAACCCGAACGCCGCCCTGCTGCTGGCCGCCAACCAGCTGGGCATCGCCGCGATCGTGTTCACCGCGGTCTTCACCAGCTACACCAACTTCGGCGAGGGCCTGGCGTCGACGGCGCTCTTCGGCGTGCTCGGCATCGGCGTGATGGCGCTCGCCTTCCTGGTGCTCGACTGGATGACCCCGGGCAAGCTCGGCGAGGTCATCTGCAGCCAGGAACGGCACCCGGGCGCCCTGGTCAGCGCCGCCTCGCACTTCGGCGCGGCGCTCATCGTCTGCGCCTGCATCGCCTGACGGCCCCGCCGTGGCGGGGTTGCCCGGACGCGGTGTCGGACCCACCGGATAGCCTCGACGGGTGGCTACTGCACTGGTGATCGAGAACGACCCGTCCGACGATCTGCGCCGGCTCGGCGACTGGTTCGCCGAGGCCGGCCTCGACCTGACCGTCGTGCGGCCGCACGCGGGTGAGCCGCTGCCCGACTCGCTCGACGGCTTCCTGGCCCTGGTCGTGCTCGGCGGCGACCAGAGCGCCTACGCCGACGCGGAGGGCCGGCCCGGCGCGCCGTGGTTCCCGGCGACCGAGGGGCTGCTGCGCAAGGCCGTCCGCCATCACGTGCCCACGCTGGGCGTCTGCCTGGGCGCGCAGCTGCTCGCCCAGGCGCACGGCGGCCTGGTGGAGCGCAGCACCTCCGGCCCGGAGATCGGCCCGGGGCTGGTCGGGCGCCGGGACGCGGCCGACGGCGATCCGCTGTTCAAGTGGGTGCCGCTGCTGCCCGACGTGGTGCAGTGGCACGTCGACGAGATCACCGAGCTGCCGATCGGCGCGGTCCTGCTCGCCGCCTCCACCCGCTACCCGCACCAGGCGTTCCGCCTCGGCGACCGGGCCTGGGGCCTCCAGTTCCACATCGAGTGCGACGCCGACATGATCGCCGCGTGGGCCCGTTCCGACCACGCGGTCCTCGAGGAGCTCGGGTACGACCCCGAGGCCGTCGTCGTGGCGACCGCGGACGTGCTGGCCGACGTCGAGGAGGTCTGGCAGCCGTTCGTGGCCCGGTTCGCCGCGCTGGCGCTGGGCGAGCTGCCCGACGCGGACATCCCGGTGCCGGGCACCCCGCGCACCCTCCCGCTCCTCGGCCACTGAGGTGACCAGGCCCAGCCGGCTCGCCCGGTACGGCTTCGCCGACAACGGCGCCCGCGCGGCCGACCTGCTCGGCCCCGGCGGGCTGCGGCTGTGGAACCCGGAGGCGCAGGAGCCGGTCGACCCCGAGGCGGGGGAACTGCTCCAGGCCCTGTCCCGTGCCGCCGACCCGACCCTCGCGCTGCGCCAGCTGCACCGGCTGGTCGACGCGGCGTCGCGGGCGGCGCTGCGCGGCAACGGCGGCCCGGTTACCGGCCCGGGCGAGGAGATCGCCGCCGGTCCGGCCGCCGAGGCGATCCTGACCGCCCTGGCCGGCGACGCCGGGCTGCGCCGCCGGCTGATCGCGGTGCTCGGTGCCTCCAGCGCGCTGGGCGATCACCTCGTCGCCAACCACGACCAGTGGCGGGTCCTCGCCACCGGCAAGACCGGCCTGCCGCCGAACGCCGAGGGGCGCCTGGAGTTCGGCGACTCCACCGGCGAGGGGCCGCCGACCGTGGCGGCGCTACGGGCGGCGTACCGGATCGCGCTGCTGCGGATCGTGGCCGCGGACCTGACCGGGGGACGCGGGCTGGAGCCGACGATGGCCGCCCTGTCCCGGCTGGCCGACGAGACCCTGGCGGCGGCGTATGCGATCGCCGTCGCCGGCCTTCCCGAGGGCACCGCGGAGCCGCGGCTGGCGGTCGTCGCGATGGGCAAGTGCGGCGGTGGCGAGCTCAACTACGTGTCCGACGTGGACGTCATCTTCGTGGCCGCCGGCGACGAGGACCTGTCCGCCGGCACCACCGTCGCGGCGAAGCTGATCGAGGTGTGCGGGCTGGTCGCGTGGCCGGTCGACGCCGCCCTGCGGCCCGAGGGCAGCCGCGGCCCCCTGGTCCGCACGCTCGCCAGCCACCAGGCCTACTACCGCCGCTGGGCCCGTACGTGGGAATTCCAGGCCCTGCTGAAGGCCCGCCCGGCGGCCGGCGACCTGGGTCTCGCCCGGGAATGGATCGACGACCTGGCGCCGCTCGTGTGGCACGCCGCCGAGCGCCCCGAGGCGGTCGCCGACGTCCGCGACATGCGCCGCAAGATCATCGCCAACGTGCCGCCGAAGGAGGTCGACCGGGAGATCAAGCGCGGCCCCGGCGGCCTGCGCGACATCGAGTTCGCCGTGCAACTGCTCCAGCTCGTGCACGGCCGCGTCGACGAGAGCCTGCGCGACGGCGGCACGCTGCCCGCCCTGCGCGCCCTGGTCGCCGGCGGCTACGTGGGCCGCGAGGACGGCGAGACGCTGCTGCGGGGGTATCGCTTCCTGCGTACCGTCGAGCATCGGTTGCAGCTGCAGAACCTCCGGCGTACGCACACCGTCCCGGACGACCCGGCGGCCCTGCGCTGGCTCGCCGCGGCCCTGGGCTACAAGGCGCTGGCCGGCCGCGACGCGGTCGAGGCGTTCCGCTCCGACTGGGTGAGCCACGCGGCGCAGGTCCGGCGCCTGCACGTCAAGCTGCTCTACCAGCCGCTGCTCGAGGCGGTGGCCCGGGTGCCCGCCGAGGCGCTGCGGATGACCACCGAGTCGGCCGGCCGTCGCCTGGAGATCCTCGGCTTCGCCGACCCGGCCGGCGCGCTGCGGCACCTCCAGGCGCTGACCGGCGGGGTCAGCCGCACCGCGGCCATCCAGCGCACCCTGCTGCCGATGCTGCTGCAGGAGTTCGCGGACGGCCCCGAACCCGACCGCGGGCTGCTGAACTACCGGCACGTGTCCGACAAGCTCGGCAGCACCCCCTGGTATCTGCGCCTGCTGCGCGACGGCGGCCCGGTCGCCCGCCGGCTGGCCCGGGTGATCAGCCTGTCCCGGTACGCGACCGATCTGCTCACCCGCGACCCGGAGGCGCTGCGCCTGCTCGCGGACGACGCCGAGCTTCAGCCTCGCCCGCGCGAGGTGCTGCGCGACGGCTTCCTGGCCGCGGTCGAACGGCATCTGCGCGACGGCGCCACCGACCCCGCCCCGGCCATCGCCGCCGTGCGCGCCCTGCGCCGCCGCGAGCTGTTCCGGCTCGCCTGCGCCGACATCCTGAGCGAGGCCGGCGAGCTGGCCCCCGCCCACCCGCTCGACGTGCACGCCATCGGCACCGCCCTGTCCGACGTCACCGACGCGACCCTGGGCGCGGCGCTGGCCGCGGCGCGGCGGGTCCACCCGGGCCCGGACGGGCTGCGCTTCGCGGTCATCGGCATGGGCCGCCTCGGCGGATACGAGATGAGCTACCCCTCCGACGCCGACGTGCTCTTCGTCTACGAGCCGCCGGAGGACGGCCCGGAGGGACAGGCCGGCGCCGCGGCCCAGGCCATCGCCGAGGAGCTGCGCCGCGCGCTCGGCGCCCCGGCGCCCGACCCGCCGCTGGGCGTGGACGCCGACCTGCGTCCCGAGGGCCGGCAGGGGCCGCTGGTGCGCAGCCTCAACGCGTACGCGCAGTATTACGCCCGCTGGTCGAAGGTGTGGGAGTCGCAGGCGCTGCTGCGGGCCCGGTTCGTCTGCGGCGACGCGGAGCTCGGCCGCCGCTTCGAGCAGCTCGCCGACGGCATGCGCTACCCGGACGGCGGGCTGACCCGCGAACAGGTCGTCGAGATCCGGCGGATCAAGGCCCGGGTGGAGACCGAGCGGATGCCCCGCGGCGCCGACCCCAACACGCACGCGAAACTCGGCCGGGGCGGGCTCGCCGACGTCGAGTGGGCGGTGCAGCTGGTGCAGTTGCGGCACGCGTACGCGCTGGAGGGCCTGCGGTGCACCCGCACGCTGGACGCGCTCACGGCGGAGCTCGAGGCGAAACTCGTCGACCGGGTGGACGCGGCCGCGATGACCGCGGGCTGGACGCTGGCCGCCCGGGTGCGCAACGCGCTCACCCTGGTCCGCGGGCGCCCCACCGACCAGCTGCCCCGGCACGGCCCGGAGCTGGCCGGCGTGGTGCAGATCCTCGGCGGCGGCGACCCGGGCGAGTTCGTCGACCGCTACCTGCGCATCACCCGGCGGTCGCGGGCGGCGATGGAGCGCGTGCTCGATGCTTGACCGGCACCGGGCGGTCCTCGGCGCGGTGGTGGTCGCGGTGCTGGTGCGGCTGCCGTTCGTCTTCACCGGGCTGTCGACGGACGAGGGCGGCTACGCGTACGTGGCCCGGCAGTGGGCCCGCGGCGACCGCCTCTACGACACCGCGTGGCTCGACCGGCCGCAGGGGCTGCTGCTGACGTACCGGGCGCTGCTGGCGATCGACGACTCGGGCTGGACCATCCGGGCCGGCATGGTCGCCGGCGGCGCGATCATCACGGTCGCGCTGGCGGCGATCGGCTGGCTGCTGGCCGGCCGGGCGGTGGGGATCGCGGCGGCCTGGATCTACGCGATTGCCGGGCTCGCCCCGCACCTCGAGGGCATGACCTTCAACGGCGAACTGCTCGCGAGCATCCCGTCGACGGTGGCCATCGCGTTCGCCGTCTGGTGGTGGCGGCGCGACCGGCCGCTGTGGGTGCTCGCGGCGGCCGGGATCTGCGCCGGTCTGGCCCTGACCATGAAGCAGTCCGGCATCGACGGCCTGGTCGTGGGGCTCGTCATCGTCGCGCTCGCGCGCAGCGGGCGGGCCGCGGCGGCCTTCCTCTCGGCCGCGGCGCTGCCGTTGCTGGCGTCGGTGCTGCACGGCATCGCGGTGGGCTGGCACTTCTACTGGACCGCGCTCGTCGGATATCAGCTGTCCGCCATGGGCGGCGACGGCTCCAACGCCTCCACCCGCTGGACCGACCTCGGCCGCCACGCCGGCGACATCGCCCTCGACCTGACGCTGCTGGTCCTCGTGGCCGTCCTCGGCTGGCGCCGCTTCGACCGGGGCGGCCGGTGGTTGCTCGGTGCGTGGCTGGCGGCCGGCTTCGTGGGCATCAACCTCGGCGGCTCGTACTGGCCGCACTACTTCGTCCAGCCGCTCCCGGCCCTCGTCCTGCTCGCCGCGGCGGCGGTGGCCGGCCTCGCCTCGCCGTGGCGGCGCCGGGCCCTCGCCGCCGCCGTCGTGCTGCCCACGCTGGTGTGGCTGGCGGCGCTCGCGGTCATGTCGCCGGGGCGCCGGGCGCAGGCCGTCCCGTACGATGCGCTGGCCGCCCGAGACGACCGGATCGCGGCCGTGATCAGGGAATCCACCACGCCGGACGAGCGCATCTACGTCCTGGAGTCGGAGGCCTACCTCTACTTCGCGGCCGACCGCGAGTCACCGTATCCGTACCTGTGGGGAAAGCCGATCGACAAGATCCCGGACGCGCTGCCCCGGCTGCGCGCCATGCTGACGTCACCGCAGCGCCCCACGCTCGTGGTCCTCGACACGCCCCCGGGCGCGGTCGACCCGAGCGGCGGGATCGCCGCGGACCTGGCCGCCCACTACCACCTCGGCACGGTCGTCGAGGGAGTGACGATCCTGCGGGCCAACCCATGACCGGCCCGTCGCCTGCCGGGCCTACTCCCGCCGGCCCGTTGCCCGCCGGCCCGTCGCCTGCCGGGCCTTCGCCTGCCGGGTCGTTGTCCGCTGGGCCGTCCGGGGCCGGGTCTGCCGGGTCTGGCGCTTCGGTGCCGGCTTCGTCGGCGGGCGGTCGGTGGGGGGCGCGGCTGGGGTGGCTCGGGCGGCCGGCGGGGGTGCGGTGGCTCGGGTTCGCCGGCTCGGTGTGCGCCGGGGCGGACGCCGTGCTGTTCGGGGCTCCGACGTGGATCCGGCGGGGTGTCTCCGTCATGAGCATCCTGCGCGGGCCGCACGGCGTACCGATCATGCTGCTCTGGATCGCCGGCGTCACCGCCCTGTGCGCGGCGTGGTGGCTCGGGCGCCGGCTCACCGTGTCGCGGCGGTGGATCCTGGTGACGGCCGCGCTGTGGATCGCGCCCCTGCTCCTCGTGCCGCCGCTGGCCAGCCGGGACGTCTACGCGTACGCCTGCCAGGGTTCCCTCTTCGACGCCGGCCTCAACCCGTCGGTGGTCGGCATCTCGGCGCAGCCGTGCCCCTGGATCGAGTCGGTGTCGGTGGTGTGGCGCGACACGCCCACGCCGTACGGGCCGCTCTGGATCGTGCTCACCGGCCTTGCCGCCTCGTTCGGCTCGCAGGCCGTCGCCGTCGCGATCTTCCGCCTGTACGCGGTCCTCGCCGTCGCCGGCCTCGCCGTGGCGGTGCCCGCACTGGCCCGGCGCACCGGCGTGCGGGAGGAGCGGGCGTTGTGGCTGGTGCTCTGCTGCCCGCTGGTGCCGGTGCACATGGTCGGTGGCAGCCACAACGACGCCCTCACCATGGCGTTGCTGCTCGCCGGACTCGCCCTGGTGACCGGCCGCCGCACCCCGGCCGGCCCTCCGGCCGTGCCCGTCGCCTCGGCTGGCCCTCCTGCCGTGCCCGCCGTCCCGGCTGGCGCTCCGGCCGTGCCAGTCGCCCCGGCTGGCCCTCCGGCCGTGCCAGTCGCCTCGGCCGGCCCTCCGGCCGTGCCAGTCGCCCCGGCCGGCCCTCCGGCCGACGCTGCGTCGGGCGAGCTTCCGGCCACGGACGCCGCACCGGCAAGCTCTTCGGGCGCGGGCGCGGGCGCGGGCGCGGGCGCGGGCGTGGGTGCGGGCGCGGGCGCGGGTGTGGGCGGCGGGCCGGGTGGGCGTGTGCTGGTCGGCGGGTGGCGGGGGACCGGGGTGCTGGTCGCCGGGGGTGCGCTGGTCGGGGCGGCGATCGCGGTCAAGACGACGGTCGGGGTGGTGCTGCCGTTCGCCGTGCTGATCGCCGCCGGGGGGCTCGAGCTGAACCGGGCGGGGCTCCTGCGCTTCGTGCGGAGGGGGGCCGCGGTGGTCGGCGGGGCGCTGGCCGCGCTGGCCGGATTGTCGGTGGTGTCGGGGCTGGGCTTCGGGTGGGCGGTCGCCCTGTCCGGGGCGGGGGAGTCGCGGAGCTGGACGTCGCCGCCCACCGCCGTGGGGATCGCTGTCAACGCCGTCGGCAAGTGGTTCGGCGCGGGGATCGACGTCGTGCCTGCCGTGCGTACGGTGGCATTGGTGTTGCTGCTCGGGACGCTGGTCGGGATCTGGTGGCGTTTCCGGCGGGGGGATGCCCTGCGCGGCGCCGGGCTGGCCTGCCTCGCCGTGATCTTCTTCGCGCCGATCACGCAGCCCTGGTATCTGTTCTGGACCCTCGCGCTGTTCGCGGTGACGACCGTGCGGATGCGGTGGTTCGAGCTCACCGTCGTCGCCTCGATGTTCCTCATCCTGCCCAACGGGGACGGGGCGTGGAAGCCGTTGCAGGTGCCGTTCGCGTTCCTGGTGACCGGGCTGGCCGGCTGGGTCGCGTGGCGCACGCTGCGCCGCCCCGGGCCGGCGGTGCCCTCGTGATCGCCGGCCCGCGGCTCGTGCGGTGGGGCGGGTTCGCCGGCAGCGTCGCCACGGCCGGGACCGCCTACCTCGGCGGGTCGGGGTTCGCACGGGTGCCGAGCATCAACCCGGGGACCCTGCTCAGCGGGCAGCGCGGGGTGCTGCTGCCGGTGCTGTGGGTGCTGGGCATGGCGCTGCTGATCACGGCGTGGTGGGTCGGGCGGCACGCGGTCCCGTCGACGCGCTGGGCCCTGCTGACCGCCGGGCTGTGGTTCCTGCCGGTGCTCCCGTTCCTGCCGCTGGGCAGCGCGGACGTTTATTCGTACGCGTGCCAGGGCTTCGTCCAGCACGCCGGCGGCGACCCGTACGCGGCCGGCGTGGGCGGCTCCGGCTGCCCGTGGCTGGGCTCGGTGGCGACGTCGTGGGTCGACTCGCCGGCGCCGTACGGACCGCTCTTCCTGATGCTGGCCGCCCGCGTGGTGGCGGTTGCCGGGGAGTCGCTCACCGGGGTCGTGGCCGGCCTGCGGATCGTCGCGCTGGCGGGGGTGGCGCTGCTGGCGGTCGCGGTGCCGGCGCTCGCCCGGAGTCGCGGCGCGGACCCGGCGAGGGCGACCTGGCTGGTCCTGGCGTGCCCCCTCGTGCTGATCCACCTCGTGTCCGGGGCGCACAACGACGCCGTCATGGCGGGTCTGATCGTCGCCGGCCTCGTGCTCGCCGCCGCGGCACAGCCGGAAACCCCCGGTTCCGCCCGGCTGGTTCTCGCCGGGGTGGTGCTCGGGCTGGCGGTCGGCGTGAAGGCGACCGCGATCGTCGTCGTGCCGTTCGCGGTGCTGGCGGCGCTGCCCGGGCCCGACAGGCGCCTGCGGGAGCTGTGGCGGCCGGCCGTGGCCGTCGGCGGGGGACTGGTGCTCGCCACGGTCGCCCTCGCCGGCCTGTCGGGGCGTGGGGCCGGGTGGGTCACCGGACTGCTGCGCAGCGGCGACACCGTGACGTGGGGATCGCCGCCCACCGCCGTCGGGCTGGTCGTCGAGGCGGTGACGGGGCTGCCCGCCGTACCCGTGACGCGGTTGATCGGGGTGGTGGTCCTGGCCGTCGTCCTGGTCCTGCTCTGGTGGCGGGCCCGGCGCGGCGACGCGATCACCGGGGCCGGGCTGGCCCTCGCCGCCACGGTCCTGTGCGCCCCGGTCTTCCATCCCTGGTACGCGACCTGGCCGCTCGCCGTCCTCGCCGCCGTCCGGGCGGAACACCGGTGGCTGCTCGGCCTGTGCGCCTTCGCGGCGACGCTCACCACCCCCGCCGGCTACAACTGGGCGCTCTACACCCGGGTGCCGGGCGCGTTCGTCGTCACCGCGGCGCTGGTCACGGCCGTGGTGGTCGCGGTGCGCCGCCGCGTGGACCGTAGGGTGGTCGCGTGACCCGCCGCACCATGATCCTCGCCGTCCTGGTGGCCGTCGCGGCGGTCGGGCTCGGCTGGTCGGCCGTCTACCACTTCTACTTCGACTCGAGCGTCTACGCCGGGGCCGTCCGCTACTGGTTCCGCGACGGGGGCATGGTCTACGACTACCTCACCCCGGGGACACCGTACGGGTTCACCTATCCGCCGTTCGCCGCGCTGGTCATGGCGCCGATGGCCTACCTGCCGCTGTGGCTGATCGCCACGATCGCCTCCGTCGCGACCGTCGCCACCACGGTGCTGGTCACGTGGTGGTTCCTCGTCCCGCTGATCCGCCGCCGCGGCTGGAACCCCCGGTACGCCCTGGCCGCCGCGTCCTGCCTCGCGCTCTTCTTCGAGCCGGTCCGCGAGACCTTCGGCTTCGGCCAGGTCAACCTCCTGCTGCTCGCCCTGGTGGCCGGCGACGTCCTGCTCGGCGTGGCGAAGGGCCGCCGCTGGGCGGGCGTGGGCATCGGGCTGGCCACCGCGATCAAGCTGACCCCCGGCGTCTTCATCCTGTATCTGCTGGTCACCCGGCGCTGGCGGGCCGCGGCCACGGCGATCGGCGCCGCCGCGGTGGCCACCCTGCTGCCCGCGGCCCTCTGGCCGGACGCCTCCCGCGAGTTCTGGACGGCCGCGCTCTGGGACACCAACCGGGTCGGCAACCTCGAGTACGTCTCCAACCAGTCCCTGCGCGGCATGCTGGCCCGGCTGCCGTTCGACGACGTCGAATCCCAGGTCTGGATCGCCTGCGTCCTGCTCGCCCTGGCCGTCTGGGCCTGGCGGGTACGCGCGGCCGACCCGCTGGGCGGCCTGGCCCTGACCGGCATCCTGGGCTGCCTGATCAGCCCGGTGACCTGGGTCCACCACTGCGTGTGGCTGCTGCCGGCCCTGGTCCGCTGCGTCGAGGTGGCCCGCGGCCACCGCTGGATCTTCTGGACCGGGGCGGCCTTCTACGGCCTGGTCTGCACCCGGATGACCTTCCTGTACGAGGCCGGCCCCAAGCCGCCACTCGCGATGGTGGGCGCGAACCTGTACGTACTGTTCGGAGCGCTGATGCTGGTGGCGATGCCGGTGGACGCGGGTACGGCCCGGGACGCGCCTGCCGAGGCGGGCGCGGACGGTGCGTTGGTGGGGGCCCGCGGCCTCAGGAGCTGATCTTCTGCTGCTTGACGACGGTGGAGCTGGCGGGGTGTTCGTGTGGCCTCAGGAGGTGGCCTTCTGCTGCTTGACCACGATCGAGCCGGCCGCGCGGTCGTGCAGGCCCCGGCGGTCGGCGTCCATGATCACCGCGGGGATCAGCAGGGCCAGCAGGACGCCGCGGAGCAGGCCCTTCGGCATGCCGATCGCACCGCCGTCGACGGCCGAGACGCAGCGCAGGCGGGCCAGCGCCATCCCCGGCGTCTGGCCGAACAGGCCGATGAAGACCATGTTCAGGAAGATGAGTACGACCACAGGCGGCCACGCCACCACCCGTGGATCGGCGTAGAAACTGGCCGCGAGCAGGCACAGGGCCCAGTCGATGAGCAGTGCGGCGAAGCGCCTGCCGAAGTCGGCGGGCTGCAGCCGGGTGGGGTCGTACGCGGGGGTCGCCACGGTGGATCAGGGTAATCGTGGGGCTGCCCGGCTCTGAGCTCCGGTCGCTGTTCCCGGCGCTCCGGTCGCCCCTGGGCTGGGCGGCGTTCCCCGGGCTGGGCGGCGTTCCCCGGGCTGGGCGTCGTTTCCCGGTGCTCCCGGCGTCCTTTTCGGTGCTCCGGGCGTACATGAAAATCGATCCTGGCGCGGGACGGCGTCGGCTCGCGTTAGGGTCCGGAGGGTCGCGGGCTCGGAAACCGGGAGCCTCCTTAACACGGCGGAAACAATAGGGATACGCCTGGGCAACCGCCACCCCATAGCGTCGCGACCAGCCTAGCCACGTGGCGGCCCACGCCGCCCGGTTCGAAAATCTGTGCCAGGAGGACGTGTGTTCGCCAATCCCGAGGAACTCCTGCGATACCTCAAAGACGAGGATGTCAAGTTCGTCGACGTACGGTTCTGTGATCTTCCGGGCGTGATGCAGCACTTCAACATGCCGGTGGAATCGTTCGACGACAGCGTCGTCACCGACGGCCTCGCCTTCGACGGATCGTCGATCCGCGGGTTCCAGGCCATCCACGAGTCCGACATGATGCTGCTGCCGGACGTGACGACGGCCTTCATCGACCCGTTCCGCATCCAGAAGACCCTGGCGCTCAACTTCTTCATCCACGACCCGTTCACGCGCGAGCCGTACTCGCGTGACCCGCGCAACGTGGCGAAGAAGGCCGAGACGTACCTGGCCTCCAGCGGCATCGCCGACACGGCGTACTTCGGTGCCGAGGCCGAGTTCTACATCTTCGACTCGATCCGCCACTCGACGTCCGCCAACGAGTCCTTCTACTACATCGACTCGATCGAGGGCGCCTGGAACTCCGGCAAGGACGAGGAGGGCGGCAACCGCGGCTACAAGACCGCGTACAAGGGCGGCTACTTCCCGGTGGCGCCGGTCGACCACTACTCCGACCTGCGCGACGCCATGGTGCGCCGCCTGATCGACGTCGGCTTCACCGTCGAGCGCTCGCACCACGAGGTCGGCACCGCCGGCCAGGCCGAGATCAACTACAAGTTCTCGACCCTGCTGCACGCCGGCGACCAGATGCAGATGTTCAAGTACATCATCAAGAACACCGCCTGGGAGCACGGCAAGACGGCGACGTTCATGCCGAAGCCGCTCTTCGGCGACAACGGCTCCGGCATGCACACCCACCAGAGCCTCTGGCTGGGCGGCGAGCCCCTGTTCTACGACGAGACCGGCTACGCGGGCCTGTCCGACACGGCCCGCTGGTACATCGGCGGCCTGCTCCACCACGCTCCGTCGCTGCTCGCGTTCACCAACCCGACCGTCAACTCGTACCGGCGCCTGGTCCCCGGCTACGAGGCCCCGGTCAACCTGGTCTACTCGCAGCGCAACCGCTCGGCCTGCACCCGCATCCCGGTCACGGGCAGCAACCCGAAGGCCAAGCGCGTCGAGTTCCGCGTCCCGGACCCGTCGTCGAACCCGTACCTGTCCTTCTCCGCCCAGATGATGGCGGGCCTCGACGGCATCAAGAACAAGATCGAGCCCCCGGCCCCGATCGACAAGGACCTCTACGACCTCCCCCCGGAGGAGTGGGGCAACGTCAAGCAGGTCCCCGGCTCCCTCGACGCGGTACTGAACAGCCTCGAGTCGGACCACGAATTCCTGACCGCCGGCGGCGTCTTCACCGACGACCTCATCTCCACCTGGATCGACTGGAAGCGCGCCAACGAAATCGACCCGGTCCGCCTCCGCCCGACCCCCCACGAATTCGAGATGTACTACAACGTCTGATCGTCTTCGCCGCGGAGCCGTGCACTCGGCTCCGCCCTGACGATCGCTGTCGCACGCGGCGGTCACTGCCGGCTCCTGCCGATGGTGACCGCCGCTTTGCGTTGCCTCTCCGAGCTTGTCGTCGTCCGTCGTCGGCGGCGACCATGGGGCCGGCGCGGCTGTGGCCGCGAGTCTGAGTGCCGACATGGCTGAGGGGTTTTGCTGCCGGCAAGCAAACGAGGATTCGCCGATTCGAGTTTGGCCTCGCCGGCGGCGATTGAACGTGAATTGATTCGTCGATGTGCACTGGTGCGGTAATCGGCAAGTTAGGCCGCCGCGGAGGTTATTCGTCGAGGGGGAGGGGGCGGTATGCGATGAAGAGGTTGGTGCGGGCGAGCAGGACGTGAGGGAGGCGTCGCGTCGCGCCCGGTGAACGGTTGCCTTGGCGGCCGTTGCTTGGTGCGGGCCCGTCCGGGGTCGAGCGCCGGGTGAAAAGGGCGCGGTCCTGCGCGGCGTCGCGCTCTTGATGTCGGGAGGCGCCGTGCTGTGTGGCGGCGGGCGGTGGGTGTGGGGTGGCGCGATGCTGTGGGGTGTCGCGCGGTGGGTGTGGGGTGGCGCGATGCTGTGGGGTGTCGCGCGGTGGGTGTGGGGTGGCGCGATGCTGTGGGGTGTCGCGCGGTCGGTGTGGGGTGGCGCCGTGCTGTGTGGCGTCGGGCGGTCCGTGTTGGACGGTGCGGTCTCGGGTGGCGTCGTGCGGTCCGGTTGGGCAGTGTGGGCCTGGCCAGCAGCGGGCGGCGGGAGTTGGGCAGTGCGGGATGGCGCGGCGTCGCGGCCGGGGCGGCCGTTGCGGGCAAGGCGAGATGGCGCGGCGTCGCGGCCGGGGCGGCCGTTGCGGGAAACGTCGGCGATGCAGCGTGGGGCCGGTCGTGCGAGGTGGGCCGGCAGTCGGTCGTGAGTCTGCAGTGTGCGGCGGGCCGACGGTGCCGGCTGGACTGGCGGTGCCGGCTGGACCGGCGGTGCCGGCTGGGCCAGCAGCGCGCGGTGGCGTGGAGTTGATCGGTGCGGGTGGGGGCGTGGTGGGTGGTCGGCTCCGGGTGTGGGGGAGACGTTCGGCGTGGCGGCGGGTCAGGCCCCAGGTGCGGTGGCGCTGGTGCGTTCGGCGGAATTGTTCGGCTGCGGGTGAGTGATGGCGGGACGCGGTCCGGTCGCGCATGGCGGAGAGTTCCGCCGTGGTGAACAACTGGAGCTGCCGCATGGGTCAATTCTCCCGCGTCCGGGCGACAATTTCCGCCTCCGGCCATGCCAATTCATCGGAGTCAGAAGAATGTAAGAATTGGCGGCCCAGGCGCGTTAATGGCGGGGATCGAGCGGGGCCCTGCGGGCGGAGTCCGGCACTGTGCTGGGCGGAGACCGTCATGGTGCACGCGGTAGTCGAGCGCGCTAGGTGCCTTGGCAGCCGAGGAAGGACGGAGTAACGCCCGGCAGCGGCCAGTCGAGCGCAGACGCCAAGCGCCGACACCGACCGTGCACGCCAAAGGCGCACGCCAACCGAGGACGCCGAGCACGGCAAGACCCTAAAAGAAGCGGCAAGACCTCAGAAGAGGCGGCAAGACCTCAGAAGAAGCGGCGAGACCTCAGGAGAAGCCGTACCCCTGCCGCCGGGCCATGCAGGCCCGGGCGGGGTCAGCGGGGGCGTTGCTGGCGGAAGGCGCCCTTCGAGGGACGCATGTTCTTCGGGATGGCGCCCTTGGGCATCTGGGGGCGGGCCATCAGGGCGGCGAGACGCTTGTCGAGGGCGTTGACGTCCTTGCCGGTCAGGTTGCGGGGGAGCTTCATCACCGTGGTGCGGAGTTTGCGGATGGAGAGCTCGCCCTCCTGCTGGCCGATGATGTAGTCGTACATCGGGGCGTTGCCGATGACCTTGGAGAGGCGGCGCTTCTCCTGGCCCATCAGGGAGCGGACGCGCTGGGGCTGGCCCTCGCCGAGGAGGATCACGCCGGGGCGGCCGATCACGACGTGGACCATGTCGAACTGGGTGGTGGAGCTGGCGGCGGGGCGTACGCGCCAGTCGCCGCGCATGTTCTCCATGATCGAGGCGGCGGCGCCGGGCTGGCCCTCGGCCGCGTTCATCATCGCCGCGTTGGAGCGCAGGTTGAGGACGATCAGCGAGGCCAGCAGGGCCACCATGATGCCGATCGGGATCCAGATCCAGCCGTAGCCCAGGAGCACCAGGAGCACCGTCAGCGCGAGCGGGATCAGCACCGCCGCGATGATCAGCGGGACGAACCACCGGTCCTGCCGCGCCGTGAACGCGAACACCTGGCCGATCTGCTTCAGGCGCTCGACGAACGACACCTTCTCCTGGGGTTTTGCCATACCCGAAAGTGTAAGGCCGCCTCAGGGCGCCGGGACCCGCGGGTAAGGCGCGCGGCGGCGCGAGGATCAGGCACGTTCCCCATGCGGCGGCGGGGCCTTCGGGCGAAGAGTCGAGGACATCGGAACGACAGCGAGGAGAAACCGATGTTCCAGGACGCGGGAATGCATCTCGAGCTCTTCCACCAGCGCGCGGGCGAGGAGCGGCGGGCGGCCGAGGCATACCGGCTGGCCCGCGATGTCTGGGCGCGCGGCCGGCGCCGGCAGGGCTGGTGGTCACGCCCCGTGCGCCGGCTACGGCCGGGCGTCCCCGAAACAACCAGGGCCCGAGGGTACGCCGAAAGCACCGCGAACCACGACCATTGCGCCGTGGCACTGGCGTAAGAACCGCCCCATCGGCGAGGGCCGGACACAGGGGGCACGCGGGACACGGGGCCCGTGAACCCCGGTCCGCCCCGAGACGCCGCGGGCGACACAGGGGCCCGCGAACCCCGTCCGCCCCGAGACGCCGCGGGCGACACAGGGGCCGGTGAGCCCGGATCCGCCCCGAGACGCCGCGGGGACATGGGGGACAGCGAGCCTGGGTCCGGACCGAGACACCCCGTAGAAGCGGGGTGCACGGGGGTCGGCGAGCCCGGATCCGCCCCGAGCCACCCCGCAGAAATGGGGTGCACGGGGGACCAGCACAGTCGCACGACGGGGGCATGCGGGGCCGGCGCGGCGCCAAGGCGGCGTGCCAGCGCACCCGGAGCACCCGGACCCCGGGGAATCCGGGTCCGCAGCGGGGGACGCGATGCGCCGATCCCCCGGGGGAACACGAGCGCAGATCGGGCCGCGGGGGCCGCGCTACGGGGGCCGCTGGGTGCTACCCGGCCGACGCGGAACAGGGGTTGGGGGTTCCGGCGTGAGCGGGGCATTCGGGGACGGTGGGGGATCCGGTTGGCGTGGCATGCTCGACGACGTGAGCGCGTACGCCGGGAAGGGTGTTCTGGTCGGCCGGGAGGCCGATCTTGCCGCGCTGCGTGATGCGCTGAAGCGGACCCGCAGCGCCGAGCCTTCCGTCGTGCTGGTCGGGGGTGAGGCGGGGGTCGGCAAGACCCGGCTCGTCGAGGAGTTCTGCCGGGCGGCCGCCGCCGACGGCGCTCGGGTGGTCACCGGGCAGTGCCTCGAGCTGGGCGAGGAGGGGTTGCCGTTCGCGCCGTTCGCCGCGGCGTTGCGGGAGGTGGTGCGGGCCGACGGTGCGGGCGTGCTCGACGGGCGGGAGCGGGATTTCGCCCGGTTGCTGCCCGAGCTGGTGCCGGTCGGCGAGGGCGTGCCGGAGAGCCGGCGCGGCTACCTGTTCGAGCTGGTCGCCGGGCTGTTCGGGCGGGTGAGCTCGGAACGGCCGCTGGTGCTCGTACTCGAGGATCTGCATTGGGCCGACCGGTCGACGCGCGACCTCATCGGTTTTCTGGTGCGGTCGGCCCGGCTGCCGCAGGTGCTGCTGGTCGCGACCTATCGCACCGACGAGCTGCACCGCGGCCATCCGTTGCGGCCGTTCCTGGCCGAGCTCGATCGGGTACGCGGGGTGCAACGCGTCGAGCTCGACCGGCTGGACCGCGACGGCACCGGCCAGCTGCTCACCGCTCTGCTGGGCGCCGAGCCGGAACCCGCGCTGGTCGACACGGTGCACGAGCGTGCCCAGGGCAACCCGTTCTTCATCGAGCAGTTCGCGGCGTCGGGCGACCCGCGGTGCTGCGACATCCCGCACAGCCTCCGCGACCTGCTGCTGACCCGCGTCGACCAGCTGCCCGAGCAGGCCCAGCGGGTGCTGCGGGTGGCAGCCGCCGGCGGCACCACGTTCGGGCACGAGCTGCTGACCGCGGTCGCCGGGATGGACGAGGCCGAGCTGGAGTCCGCGCTGCGGATCGTCGTCGCGGCCCAGCTCGTCGTGGTCGGGGCCGACGGCGATTACGAGTTCCGCCATGCGCTCGTGCGTGAGGCCGTACACGATGATCTTCTGCCGGGGGAGCACGCACGCCTGCATGCCCGCTATGCCCGGGCCGTCGAGGCGCAGCCGCACCTGGTCGCGATGGGCCGGGCGCCGGCCGAGATCGCCCACCACTGGTATGCCGCCCATGATCATCCTCGGGCCCTGACGGCGGCCCGGCTCGCTGCCGACGCCGCCGGCCGACGATATGCGTACGCGGAGCAGTCCCGTCTTCTGGAACGGGTCCTCGAGCTGTGGGAGCTGGTCGACGACGCGGCCGACCGCCTCGGCGCCGGCCATCTCGACCTGCTCGAGGAGAGCGCGCTCGCCGCCATCGACGCGGGCGACCACCAGCGCGCCCTCACGCTGACCAGGGCCGCGCTGGCCGACCTCGACGCCGCTGCCGAGCCGCTGCGCGCCGCCCGCCTGCTGGTACGCCGCGCGAAACTGCTCTTCAACGCCGGCACCAGTGACGGGGCGGCCGAGGCGCGGGAGGCGTACCGGCTGCTGCTCGCGGCGCCGCGCTCGGCGGAGCAGATCCGGTTGATGGCGGACGTGGCGTACCAGCTCGGAGGCGTGGATGACACCGAGGCGGGCGACGTGGCGAGGCGCGCGATGGCGGCGGCGGCCGAGCTGGGTGACGTGGCGACCCAGGTGGCCGCGACCATCACGTACGGGAAGGTCTGCGGTGGCCGGCTCTCCGCCGACGAGGCGCTACCGTCCATGCGGGCGGCGGCCGCGCGCGCCCGCGAGGCCGGTGACCTGCCCGGGCTCGCCAAGTCCCTGGTGAACATCTCCGATTCGCTGTTCGAGCTGGGCCGCTACGAGGAATCGGCGACCACGGCGGCCGAGGGCGTCCCGTACGCGGACCGGGTCGGGGTCAGCCGCACCACGGGCGTGTTCCTGCTGGCCAACCACGCCGAGGCGCTCCTTGCCCTGGGCCGCTGGGACGAGGCGGACGCCCGGCTCGAGGAGGCGGCCCGCCACGACCCGCCGGGAACGCTGGCGTTGCCCTGGTTGCGGCTCCGGGCCCGGTTGCGGCTCGCGCGCGGCCACGACGGCGCCCAGCCGCTGGTGCAGCGGGCGGTGGCGTTCCTCGGCCGGCCGTACCTGCACCGCGAGAACCGCCTGTCGCTCCTGGAGCTCCGCATCCTCGCGGCCCGCCACGCCGCCGACCCGGCCACGGAACTCGCCGCCGCCCGCGCCGCCATCACCGACCCGACCATCACCGACCGCCCCCGGTACGGCTGGCCGCTAGTCACCGCTGCCGCCGCCCTCGACGCCCCCGACGTACGTGAAAAGGCCGCGCACCTCGCCGCCGACCTGCCCGAACGCTATCCGGCCGACCGGGCGTACGCGGCACAGACCCGTGCGCTCCTGAACGGCGGCACCCCTGACCTGTGGCACGCGGCGGTCGAGGCCTGGCGCACCGACGGCCAGCGACATCCGCTGGCGGCGGCCCTCCTCGGCTACGCGGCATCGGAGGCGGCAGCGGGCGACCGCACGGCGGCGGGCCAGGCAATCGAGGAAGCAGCGGCGATCGCACGAGCCCTCGGCGCGGGCCCCCTGTCCGAGGAAGCGGACACCCTCGCCCGCCGCCTCGGCCTCCGCTCGGCGACGCACCCCGTCCTCTCGGGCACGGAGTCCCTGACCGACCGCGAACGAGAGGTGCTGACCCTGGTGGCGGAGGGCCACAGCAACGCCCGCATCGCCGAGCAGCTCTACATCTCGCCGAAGACGGCCAGCGTCCACGTGTCCCGCATCATCGCCAAACTCTCGGTAACCAGCCGCGGCGAGGCAGCGGCGGTAGCCCACCGACTAGGCCTGCTCGACTGACTCGGCTCGGCCCCGGCCCGGCCGTCGCCGGCCCGGGAGCGGGACGCTTATCCGGCCCGGCCCGGCCCGGCCCGGCCCGGCCCGGCCCGGCGTGGCTCGGCCCGGCGTGGCCGGGCTTGGCGTGGCTCGGCTTGGCGCCGCCGGGCTCGGCTTGGCGCGGCTCGGCCTGGGCGAGCTCGGCGCGCCCCGGGCGCCGCGTCTGGGGGCGCGGGGCGCATCCGTCGGGCCGGTGGGTTCTCCTGGCCGGGCGGCGCCGTGTCCGGGGCGCGAGGCGCATCCGTCGGGCCTGTGGGTCCCCCTGGGCCTGGCGGCGGCACCCGGACCGGAGGCACCCGGCCTGGCCGTGGCACAAGCCCGGCCGCGGCGCCCGGCCCGGCTTGGCTGTGGCACCCGGCCCGGCCGCAGCACAAGCCCGGCCGCGGCACCCGGACCGGAGGCACCCGGCTCGGCTGCGGCGCCCGGCTTGGCTGCGGCACCCGGACCGGAGGCACCCGGCTCGGCTGCGGCGTCCGGCTCGGCTGCGGCGTCCGGCTCGGCTGCGGCGCTCGGCCCGGAGGCGCCCGGCCCGGCGGTCTGGTTAGCCGCGGGCGGCCAGGGCCTGCTGGTAGAGGCGGCCGGCGCGGTAGGACGAGCGGACCAGGGGGCCTGACATGACTCCCGCGAAGCCGATCTGCTCGGCTTCTTCGCGGAGGTCGATGAATTCTTCCGGCTTGACCCAGCGTTCGACCGGGTGGTGGCGGGGGGTGGGGCGCAGGTACTGGGTGATGGTGATCAGTTCGCAGCCGGCGGCGTGGAGGTCGCGGAGGGCCTGGGAGACTTCGGCGCGTTCTTCGCCCATGCCGAGGATCAGGTTGGACTTGGTGACGAGGCCGGCGGCTCGGGCCTGGGTGATGACGTCGAGGGAGCGTTCGTAGCGGAAGCCGGGGCGGATGCGCTTGAAGATGCGGGGGACCGTCTCGACGTTGTGGGCCAGGACCTCGGGGGCCGCGCCGAAGACCTCGGCGAGCTGGGCCGGGTCGGCGTTGAAGTCGGGGATCAGCAGCTCGACGCCGCAGCCGGGCTGGAGCTTGTGGATCTGGCGCACCGTCTCGGCGTAGAGCCAGGCGCCGCCGTCGGGCAGGTCGTCGCGGGCGACGCCGGTGACGGTCGCGTATTTCAGGCCCATCGTGGCGACGGACTCGCCGACGCGGCGGGGCTCGTCGGCGTCGAACTCGGCCGGCTTGCCGGTGTCGATCTGGCAGAAGTCGCACCGGCGGGTGCACTGGTCACCGCCGATGAGGAAGGTGGCCTCGCGGTCTTCCCAGCACTCGTAGATGTTGGGGCAGCCCGCCTCCTGACAGACGGTGTGCAGGCCTTCCTTCTGGACCAGGCCACGCATGTGCGTGTATTCCGGGCCCATCTTCGCTTTGACTTTGATCCACGGCGGCTTCCGCTCGATGGGAGTTTCGGCGTTGCGCGCCTCGATGCGCAGCATTCGGCGGCCCTCGGGAGCAATAGTCACAACCCTGAGGTTACGCCGAATGCAAGATCAACCGGAGCAGGGGCGACGAGGCTCACGTGCGCGAATCTGTGAGCGCCCTCACGTCCGTCCGCTAATCCCCGTGCGTTGCCGGGTTCCCCACTGTTAACGTCCAGGCCACGGCGACGACGGAACCGAGTAACGCCCCGATCCACCGGCCGAGAGAGCCACCGCCAGCTGCGAAGGTGGCCCGGTGCCGGGGCGCGAAGACACTCCCGAGCCGCGCACGACAAGAGGCGCCCGAACCCGGTGCCCCTCGCCGCACCCGAGCGGCGGCAAACCCCCCGCCGCAAGCACAGGCGGCAGGTGGCCGCTCGCCGCAAGCAGGCGGCAGGTGGCCGCCTACCGCAAGCAAGCGGCAGGTGGCCACGCTGCCCGCCGCATGCAAGCGGCAGGTGGCCACGCTGCCCGCCGGCAGGCACGCGGCAAGGCCGGGCCTGCCGCCGGCGAGCGGTGGGCAGGGATCGGGATCGGGCGCGAAGGTGTGGTGGCACCGCGAGGATCCCGCTCGCCCACGCCTCCCTGGGGCCGCGTTGCCGCATCCGAGGAGGTCACCCATCGTGCAACGCATCCTCTCCACCGAACTTCACGCCCACGAGAAGCAGACCGTCACCGTCGCCGGCTGGGTGCATCGCCGCCGGTTGCTCAAGTCGGTCGCGTTCGTCATCGTGCGCGACGCCGGCGGGTTCAGCCAGGTGGTGGTCACCGAGCCCGGCGTGCGCGCGTTGGTCGAGACGCTGCCGGAGGAGACCGTCGTCGAGGTCACGGCCACGGTCACGGCGAACGCCGCGGCGCCGTCCGGGGTCGAGCTCACCGATCCTTCCGTACGCGTGAGCAGCCGCGCTCCGGGCGTACCGTTGCCGTTCGAACTGCATCGGCCGACGCTGAGCGCGACCATGGCCACCCAGCTGGACCATGCTGCTCTGGCTCTGCGGCATCCGTCGCGGGCGGCGGCGCTGCGGGTCGCGGCCGCCGCGACCGCCGGGTTCCGCGACGCGCTCGACCGGGAGCGGTTCGTCGAGATCCACACCCCCAAGATCGTGGGTACGGCCACCGAGTCCGGTGCCACGGTGTTCGCGCTCGACTACTTCGGGCGGCCGGCCTACCTCGCGCAGTCGCCGCAGTTCTACAAGCAGCTGATGGTCGGGGTGTTCGAGCGCGTCTACGAGGTCGGGCCGGTGTTCCGCGCCGAGCCGCACGACACGTCGCGGCACCTGGCGCAGTACACGTCGCTGGACGCGGAGATGGGCTTCGTCGCCGACCACCGGGACGTGATGGCGACGCTGACCCGGGTCGTCGCCGGCATGACCGCGACGGTCGCGGACCGTACGGGCGCCGAGGTGCCCCCGGTGCCGGCGCAGATCCCGTCGGTGCACTTCGCCGAGGCGCTGCGGATCGCGGGCGCCCCACCGGACGAACCGGACCTGGCACCGGCGCACGAGCGCGCGATCGGCGACTGGGCGCGCCGCGAACACGGCTCCGACTTCGTCTTCGTGACCGGCTACCCGATGGCGAAACGCCCGTTCTACACGCACCCGCAGCCGTCCGACCCGCGCTGGAGCAACAGCTTCGACCTGCTGTTCCGCGGGCAGGAACTGGTCACGGGAGGCCAGCGGCTGCACCGCTACGAGGACTACCTCGCGGTGGTCCCGGACCCGGAGCCGCTGGCGGGCTACCTCGAGGCTTTCCGGTACGGAATGCCGCCGCACGGAGGCTTCGCCATCGGACTGGAACGGTTCGTGGCAAGGCTGACGGGCGCGGCGAACGTCCGCGAGGCGACGGCCTTTCCCCGCGACCTCCACCGCGTGACGCCGTAAGAAGTCACGCCGCGGCGAGTCGTCGGTCGCTGCGGGTGGTCGAGGCGGGGAGCGCGGGGAAGCTGGCCGGCTCGCTGAGGCAACGCGCGCCGCGGCCGTAGTCGCCCGGACGGCCCGCGATGGCCCGCCGCGGTCGCCCGGACGGCCCGCGATGGCCCGCCGTAGTCGCCCGGACGGCCCGCGATGGCCCGCCGCGGTCGCCCGGACGGCCCGCGATGGCCCGCCGCGGTCGCCCGGACGGCCCGCGATCGCCCGCCGCGATCGCCCGCCCGGATCACGTAGCCCACAGCCCGGACCACACAGCTCGGGCCCCGCGCCCGGCTCGCTCCGATCCCGGGCCGGGCGGGCCCGGGCCGGGTCGGCCGCGCTCCGCGCGGGACAGCCGGGCGGGCGGGGCAGGCGGGGCCGGGCGGGACAGCCGGGCGGGCGGGGCAGGCCGGGCCGGGCGGGGCGCTCAGGCGAGGACGGCGATGGTTACGCCGGCGACGATGACCACGGGGACGATCGTCATCAGGATCAGGATCCACCAGGCGATCGGGTGTCCGAAGTTGAGGGACACCCCGCCCGCCTTGTTCGGCACGAAGACGCGTTTGTCGCGGGGGTTGTTGTAGAGCTTCACAGCAGCGTCGGGAGGTGGCGTTCGACCGCCGGGAGGACCTCGGCCACCGGGACCGGGCGGCGCAGTTCCTCGGTCAGCGACGTTACGCCCGCGTCGCGGATGCCGCAGGGGACGAAACGGTCGTAGTTCGACAGGTCGCAGTCGCAGTTGATGGCGAAACCGTGCTGGGTGACGCCGCGGGCGACCCGGATGCCGATCGCCGCGATCTTGCGGTCGGGGCCTCGGTCGTCGGCGCGGACCCAGGCGCCGCTGCGGCCCTCGACGCGTTCCGCGGTGACGCCGAACTCGGCGCAGACGTCGATGAGCAGCTGCTCGATGCGGCGCACGTAGGCCACCACGTCGACCGGGTCGGGCAGCTTGACGATCGGGTAGCCGACGAGCTGCCCGGGGCCGTGCCAGGTGATCTTGCCGCCGCGGTCCACGTCGACGACCGGGGTGCCGTCGACCGGGCGGTCCATCGGCTCGGTGCGCTTGCCGGCGGTGAAGACGCTCGGGTGCTCGAGCAGCAGGATCGTGTCGGGGCGCTCGCCCGCCACCACGGCCTCGTGCAGCCGCCGCTGCTCGTCCCAGGCCTCGCGGTAGTCGACCAGGCCCGGGCGGAGGACCTGCAGGGTGGAAGTCGTCACGACCCCCAGACTAGCCCGCCGGCCGCGCCGATCCAGGCCCCGCACCCGCTGCCGGCGCAGTCGAGACGGAGCCCACACCAGCCACCGCACCGCCGGAACCGGGCCGAGCCCCGGCCGCCGGCCCGGAGCCAGAACCGGGTCGAGCCCCGGCCGAGGGCCGAGCCCCGGCCGAGGGCCCGCCGCCGGAGCCGGCCCCAGCCGCAGGCCCCGCGACTCCGGCAGCCGCAGCCCGGCACGCGGGGCAGGCGCCGGCGGGCACCGAGCCGGGCCGCCGAGATCCGGGACCGGGGCCGCCGGCCGGGCGCAGCGAGCTCGGCAGCCCGCCCCCGGGCACCAGCACCGGATCCAGCCCCGGCCGCACCCGCCACACCGTCACGTCGTCCACGTGCTCGCCCGGCCCGAACAGCACCGTCAGATTCCACACCAGCGACTCGTGGAACATCATCCCGTCGCGCCCCGAGATCCGGTCCGGGACGTACAGCGCCTGTACGTTCCAGTACGCGAGGTCGGTGCGGACCTTGAGCCGGTCCCAGTTGCTGATCCGGTAGACGTAGCCGCTCCACGCCGACTTGGTCCACATCCAGGCCGCCGGCCGTACGGGCGCACCCACCTGCCCCGTGCCGTCCGGGCCGCCGGGGCCCAGGAAATACCCGTCGGGGATGCGGAACTCCTCACCGCGGGCCAGGGCGTACGCCTGCCAGCGCTGCGCGTCCGGGGCCGTGTTCGAGCCGTGCGGAAGCGCGGTGATTACGCCGCCCTCGGAGACGTACCGCTTCCAGGTGCCGCCGGCCATGAACCGGGGCTCCGCCGCCCGTTCGGTGGTCAGGATCGGCAGCGGGAAGAGCGGCACCAGCGCCAGGGCGAACGCCGCCACCCAGACCGCCCGCACGCGGGGCAGCCGGTCGGCGAGCAACGCCAGCGTCGTCGCGATGACGCAGGCCACGACGAGGGCCAGCCGGCCGGGGAGGGCCGCGTCGAAGAGCGGGACCCGGGTCAGGGCGGCGTACGGAAGAGGGAAGTGGAATTCGTGCTGGAACCAGTTGAAGCGGGGGCCGAGGGACAGCGCGGTGAAGAGCACGCCCACGACGGTGAGCGCGCGCATGAGGGCCTTGCGCTGCCGGTCCGCGCGCCACCACAGCGCGGCCGTGCCGGCGACCATCAGCAGCAGCAGCGGAAGGCCGAAGAACGAGGCGCCCTCGGTCTGGTTGACCGCCAGGTCGCCGCGGCTCACGCCGAGCAGCGAACCCACCGATCGGTACGGGTAGAACAGGTACGCGGCCGCGTCCTCCACGTACCAGCGCTGGTCGAAGCCGGTGCCGTGGAACGAGCCGGGCCCGGCGAAGTGCATGTAGAGCGGGTACGCGAGCAGCGTGTCGGCCACCAGCGCGCTCATCCCCAGCGCGGCGAACGTGGTGGCCGCCGCGGCCCGCGCCTGCGGCCAGGTGCCCCGGCCGCAGCTCCACGCGAGCACGAACACGGTGGTGCCCAGCGCGGTCCAGAACAGCCACTCGGCGGCGATGGAGAACCCGATCGCCATGAGGAGGCCGAGCACCGTGCCGTTCAGCAACCAGCGGCGGGACGTGCGCAGCCGCAGCACCCACCAGATGATCACCGGTGCGATCCAGCCGGCCGTCCAGTTGAGATGGCCGTTGGCGTGCGAGATCCAGCCCGGGGCGAAGCCGGCGAACAGGCCACCGAGGACGGCCGCGGCGCGGTGGCGCACGGCGTACCGGTGGAACAGCAGATACCAGGCGAAGGCGGAGGCGGCGAGATTCAGGGTGAGGATGACCGCGTACGTGAGCTGCGGTCCGGCGAGGAAGGTCAGGGGCGCGAACACGATCGCGTACGCCGTGACCGATGTGTTCGCCGCCAGGTTCACCCCGAGCGGGGCGTTGAGCAGGTCGGTGTAGAAGGGGTCCGCGCCGGTCCGCAGGATCTGCACGCCGTACGCCAGCATCCACTCGAAGAACGCGTGATCGCCCCGGTTGTGCGAGACCGTACGCCGGTACGGGTCCATCCACAGCCCGGACGTGACCCAGTAGCCCATGCCGAGGCAGATCAGCCCGACGAGCGCGTGCCACATCCGTCCGGCGCGGCGGTAGTTCGTGCCGGGGGAGGCGCGGGGTTCGGCGACCTCGGGGGCGATGGTTGCGACGGCCACGGGGGAAAATTAGCAGTGAACTATGTCGTCCGCCGTTCCAGGAGTCACCCGGAACTGTTGCGGTCCACCGGATCCACGCCCGGCCGGATCCGCCACAGCAGCACCCCGCCCACCCGTTGCGGCTCGCCGAGCAGGTCGCGGGCGGTGGTCTCCACCGCGGAGCGGAAAAGCCCCGTATGCGAGCCGGTGATCTCGTCCGGCAGGAACACCGCCTCGACGCCCCAGTACGCGAAATCCTGCCGGGCGCGCAGCCGGTCGAAGTCGTCCACCGCGACGAGCGTCCCGTAGTAGGCCGCCTGGAAGAACAGCCAGTCGGTGTTGCGGGGCGACGCGCCGATCTGCCCGACGCCGTCGGGCCCGCCCGGCCCGAGGAAATAGCCGCCGGGGATCCGGAACTGCTTGCCGGCCCGGGCCATCGTGTACGCCTGCCAGCGCTGCCCGTCCGCGGTGTCGGTGGTGGCGAACGGCAGCGCGGTCATCACCCCGTTGTCGCTGACGTAGTCCCGCCAGATGCCGTCGGCGATGAACGCGGGCTCCGGCGAGCGCAGCGACGTCCGCACCGGCATCGGGATCAGCGGGACGAGCGCCACCGCGAACACCGCCGTCCACAGGGCGCCGGTGCGCACCGGCAGGGACTCGCTCAGCAGCCGGTCGGCGAGCAGGGCCAGCAGGATGCCGATGACGACGGCGACCACGAGCGCCAGGCGGGCCGGCAGCGCGGAGTCGAACAGCGGAAGATCGCGCAGGGCCTCGTACGGAAGCTTGAAGCCGGTCTCGGTCTTGAAGATCCTCAGCTGCGGCCCCCAGGACAGCACCATGAAGATCACGGCCACGGTGCTGAGCGCGGCCAGCGTCGAGCGCCGGCCGGGTGCCGCGCGCCGCCACAGGAACACCACGGCCACAACCGCGAGAACCATCAACGGTACGCCGAAATAGGACGTCTCCTCCGTCGCGTTGGGAGCCAGCTTGCTGCCCAGCCCCGCGTAGCCGGCCAGGGAACGGTTCGGATACTCGACGTAGGCGCCGACGTCCTCGGCATAGTGGGCCTGGTTGAAGCCCGTACCCGTGAAGGTGTGCGGCCCCGCGAAGTGCATGTAGAGCGGGTACGCCAGCAGCAGCCCCGCCTGCACCGCGGTGACGCCCAGCGCGGCCAGCACCCGCGGCGCGGCGGCCCGGGCCTCGGCGCGGGTGGCCGGCGCCAGCGACCAGACCAGCACGAAGACGCCGCAGGCGAGCGCGGTGAAGAACAGCCCCTCGGCGGCGATCGAGAACCCGACGGCGACCAGCAGGCCGAGGACCACGCCGTGCAGCAGCCACTTGCCGGGCTCCCGCAGCTTGAGCACCCACCACAGCACCACCGGCGCGATCCAGCCGGCCGTCCAGTTCAGGTGCCCGTTGGCGTGCGAGACGAACCCGGGCGCGAAGCCGCAGAAGAGCCCGCCGAGCGTGGCCGCGGTCTGGTTCCCGACGAGGTAGCGGCGCAGGAACAGATACCAGGCGAAGCCCGACGCGGCGAGGTTCAGGGTCAGGATCGTCACGAACGTGACCTGCGGTCCGGCCAGGAACGTCAGCGGGGAGAACAGCGTCGAGTACACGGTGATGGAGGTGTTCGCGGCCAGGTTCACCCCGACCGGCGCGTTGAGCATCCACGTGTAGAACGGGTCGGCGCCGTGCCCGAGCGTGTACACCCCGTACCCGAGGACCCATTCGAAGAACGCCTGGTCGCCCAGGTTCTCGGTCAACCCCCGGTTCGCCGGATCGAACCAGAGACCGCTCGTCACGTACGTGGCGAGCGCCAGCGCGATGACGGCGACGGGCAGATGCGGGCGCCACGCGAGAGAGCCGCGGCGGGCCGGTGACGTTGCCGGCGGCTCGGCGGACTCGGACGGGGCTGCGGCAACGACGGACACCAGCCGCAGATTATCAACAACTCCCGCCCCCGGCCGACCCGTCCCGGTGGGTGGCGCCGCCCTCCGCCGCCCCTCCGCCCCGAGACCCCAGGTCAGGGCCCCACCCCCGCACCCCGATTCCCAGCCAGTTGTGACCCGGCACCCCGCGCGCCCAGCACCCCGCGCGCCCAGCACCCCGCGCGCCCAGCACCCCGCGCGCCCGGCGCCGCGCGCGCCCAGCACCCCGCGCGCCCGGCGCTTGGGTACCTGGCGCCCGACGAACCCCGCGCGCCCAGCACCCCGCGCGCCCGGCGCCGCGCGCGCCCAGCACCCCGCGCGCCCGGCGCTTGGGTACCTGGCCGCCCGACGAACCCCGCGCCTGGGTACCCGGCGCCCGGCGAACCCCGCGCCAGGCACCCCGCACGCGCGCCCGCGATCGACCCGTGCGGCCGTGTCCGGCCACCCCAACACGAGCGCGCGCAATCGGCCCATGCAGCCGTGTCCGGCCACCGCACACGAGCGCACGCGATCAGCCCGTGCAGCCGTGCCCGGCCACCCTCCAGCCTTTGCGCCGCCCAGCCCTCCGGGCCGGCCGGCTGCCGGGCGGTCAGGCGGCTGCGGGGGATTCGGTGCCGACGGCGGCGTGGAGGGCCGATTCGAGGTTCGGGTAGGCGAAGGTGAAGCCGGCGCGCTCCAGCACTCCCGGCAGCACACGTTGGCTGCGCAGCGCCTCGTGGGCGAACTCGCCGAGCGCGACCTGCAGGGCGAGTCCCGGCACCTGGAGCAGCGCCGGGCGGTTCAGCACCCTGCCGAGGGTGCGGGTGAACTCGGCGTTGGTCACCGGACGTGGCCCGACCACGTTGACCGGGCCGGCGAGGTCGTCGCGCGCCAGCAGGAACTCGGCGGCGGCCAGCCAGTCGGCGAGGGCGATCCACGGCACCCACTGTTTCCCGCCGCCCAGCTTCGCCCCGGCGCCGAGCCGGAACAGGGGCATCTGCGGCTTGAGGAGGCCACCGTTCGCGGCCAGCGGAAGCCCGGTGCGCAGCAGGACCACCCGGGTGCCGGCATCCTCGGCGGGCCGGGCGGCGGCCTCCCAGACCCGGCACACGTCGGCGAGGAACCCGGTGCCGGCCGGCGCCTCCTCGGTGACCTCCCGGTCGCCGGTGTCGCCGTACCACCCGACGGCCGAAGACTGCAGGAGAACCTTCGGCCGGTCCTCGGCGGGCAGCTGCCGGATGGCCCGCGCGATGGTGCCGGTGCTGTCCACCCGGCTGCTACGGATCAAACTCTTGTAGCGGGCCGTCCACCGCTTGTCCCCGACCCCGGCCCCGGCCAGATTCACGACGGCGTCCGCACCGACCAGCAACGCCGGATCGAGCTGCCCCGCCGACGGCTTCCACGACGCCTCATCGGCCCCCTCGACCGCCCGCCGCACCAGCCGGACGACGTCATGCCCGCCGTCCCGCAGCCGCTCGGCAAGGGTGGTGCCCAGAAAGCCCGACGCGCCGGCCATGAGGATCCGCATATCCCCATCATTCCCGAACTTGAACCCGCTCAAAACACGAAAGAGGCGCCGAAGCGCCCCTCCCCTGTGATCTTCCACGCGTAGCCGACCGGCCGAGGCCGCCCGGAGCCCGCACCCGAAGCCCACCCCGCCCCAATAGGTAGCCCGCGCGCCTGCCCGTCCGCGCGCCTGCCCGTCCGCCCGCGCCTCGGCCCACCCGCCCGCGCGCCGGCCCGTCCGCCAGCCGTGAGAGGGCCCGCCCAAAGGGTGGTAGCTCCCTGGGGCTCGGCTCACCGGCGTCCAACCGTTCAAGGTCGGCCGCTCGAAGTCGGCTCACCCGCGCCCGCCCGCTCAAGGCCGCCCGCTCAAGGCCGACCACTCAAAGTCGGCTCGCCCGCGCCGGGCCCGCTCAAGGCCCTCACCCCGCGGTCGGCCCACCCACCGCTAGCCCACCCGGAGGCCAACCCACCCGGAGGCCAACCCACCCCGAGAGGGCGCGGTTGAAGAGGGCGCGGTTGAAGAGGGCGCGGTTGAAGAGGGGCGCGGTTGAAGAGGGCGCGGTTGGAGACGGCGCGGTTGGAGACCGCGCGGAGGGTGGTCCGTCGGGACCGGGCGGCGCGGAGGCTGCCCGGTCCCGACGGGGCGTGCTCAGGCGTGCAGGCCGAGGTCGCCCTCGAACTGGCCGGCTTCGAGGCGTTCCTTCATCGTCACCAGGAAGCGGGCGGCGTCGGCGCCGTCGACGATGCGGTGGTCGTAGCTCAGGGCGAGGTAGACCATGGAGCGGGGGACGACGAGTTCGCCCAGGTTGGGGTCGTCGACGACTACCGCTCGCTTGACCACGGCGCCGGTGCCCAGGATGCCTACCTGGGGCTGGTTGATGATCGGGGTGTCGAAGAGCGCGCCGCGGCTGCCCGTGTTGGTCAGCGTGAACGTGCCGCCGGAGAGCTCGTCGGGGCTGATCTTGTTGTTGCGGGTGCGCTCGGCGACGTCGGCGATCCGCTTGGCCAGGCCGGCCAGGTTGAGGTCGCCGGCGTCCCGCAGGACCGGGACGACCAGGCCCTTCGGGGTGTCCACCGCGATGCCCAGGTGCTCGCCGTCGTGGTACGTGACGGTGCCGGCCTCCTGGTCGATCGACGAGTTGACGACCGGGTGCTGGCGCAGCGCCTCGACCGCGGCCAGGGCGAAGAACGGCAGGAAGGACAGCTTGACGCCGTTCTTGGCGACGAAGTCCGCCTTGGCGCGGTTGCGCAGCTGGGCGATCTTCGTGACGTCCACCTCGACGACCGTGGTGAGCTGCGCCGAGATGTGCAGCGACTCGACCATGCGGCGGGCGATCGTCGCGCGGATGCGGGTCAGCTTCTCGGTGCGGCCGCGCAGCGGGCTCGGGGCCGGCTTCGGGGTGGGCGCCGCGGGAGCCGCGGCGGCCGGGGCCTGCTGCGGAGCCGGCGCGCTCGCGGCGGCCTTGGCAGCGGCGGCCTTGTCGGCGGCCTCGATGACGTCCTGCTTGCGGATCCGTCCGCCGACCCCGGTGCCGGTGATCGACCCGAGGTCGACGCCCTTCTCGGCGGCCAGCTTGCGGACCAGCGGGGTCACGTAGCCGGCGTCGCCCGCGCCGTTGCTCCGGACCGTCTCGGCGGCGGGCGCGGAGGCCTGCGCCGGGGCGGGCTCGGCGGCGCGCTCGGCCGCGACCGGGTCCTTGGCGGTCTCCGCCTCGGCGGCGGGCTCGGCGTAGGAGCCGCCGGGCTCGATCGACGGCGCCGGCTTCGACTCGATCGTCGGCTGCGGCGCCTGCTGCGGAGCCGGCGCCGGGGCCGACGAAGAACCCGAGGAGGACGAAGAACCCGAGGACGACGGCGCAGGCGAGGACGACGGCGCAGGCGAGGACGACGGGGCCGGGGAAGCAGAGGCGGTGCCGATGATCGCCAGGTCGGCGCCGACGTCCGCGGTCTCGTCCTCGGGGACCTTGATCTCCAGGACGGTGCCGGCCACCGGCGACGGGATCTCCGTGTCGACCTTGTCGGTGGAGACCTCGAGCAGGGGCTCGTCCACCTCGACCGTCTCGCCGACCTGCTTGAGCCAGCGGGTGACCGTACCCTCGGTGACGCTCTCGCCCAGGGCGGGCATCTTCACGGCCGTGCCCTCGCCGCCGGACTGCTGGGCGGTCTGCGGAGCGGGGGCCTCCTCCTCGACCGGCTTCTCGGTCGACGGGGTGGTCGGCGCGGCCGGCTCGGGCTCCGCCTCCTGCTGCTGCTGAGCGGGGGCGGCCGGAGCCTCCTGCTCGGGGGCCTGGGCGGCCGGTGCGGGGGCGGAGTCGCCCGCGTCCTCGCCGTCGCCCGCGATGACCGCGAGCTCGCTGCCGACGTCCGCCGTCTCGTCCTCGCCGACGACGATGCGCGAGAGCACACCGGCGGCCGGCGACGGGATCTCGGTGTCGACCTTGTCGGTGGAGACCTCGAGCAGCGGCTCGTCGGCCTCGACCCGCTCGCCCTCCTGCTTGAGCCAGCGCGTGACGGTGCCCTCGGTGACGCTCTCACCGAGCCGCGGCATGGTGACCGATACCGGCATGTCTCAGTACTCCTTAACCGCTTGAGCGGGCCTGTAAGTCCGGTGCGGGGTGTGTGACGGGATCGTTGTCAGGCGTGCGCGTGCAGGGGCTTGCCGGCCAGCGCCAGGAAAGCCTCGCCGAGCGCCTCGTTCTGCGTCGGGTGGGCGTGCACGAGCTGGGCCACCTCCGCCGGGAAGGCCTCCCAGTTGTAGATCAGCTGGGCCTCGCCGACGAGTTCGCCCATCCGGGCGCCGACCATGTGGACGCCGACGACCGGGCCGTCCTCGACCCGGACCAGCTTCACGAAGCCCTGGGTCTTGAGGATCTGGCTCTTGCCGTTGCCGCCGAGGTTGTAGTTGTACGTCGAGACCTTGTCGGCGCCGTACTGCTCCTTGGCCTTGGCCTCGGTGAGACCGACCGAGGCGACCTCGGGGTCGGAATACGTGACGCGCGGGATGCCGGCCTCGTCGATGACCGCCGGGCGCAGGCCCGCGATCTCCTCGGCGACGAAGATGCCCTGCTGGAAGCCGCGGTGCGCGAGCTGCAGGCCGGGGACGATGTCGCCGACGGCGTAGATGTTGCCGACGCCGGTGTGCAGCCGCTCGTTGGTGATGACGAAGCCGCGGTCCAGCGTGACGCCCTGCTCCTCGTAGCCCAGCCCCTGCGTCGTCGGGCCGCGGCCCACGGCGACCAGCAGGATCTCGGCCTCGACGGTCTCGCCGCCGGCGATGGTGGCGCGCACACCGTTGTCGGTGTGCTCGACCTTCTCGAACGGCTTGCCGACCTTGAAGTTGATCTTCCGCTTGCGGAACGCGCGCTCGACCGCCTTGGAGATGTCCTCGTCCTCGGCGGCGACGAGCCGGGGCAGCGCCTCCAGGATCGTCACGTCCGCGCCGAAGGACTTCCACACGCTGGCGAACTCGACGCCGATGACGCCGCCGCCCAGCACGATCGCCGAGCTCGGCACCCGGTCGAGCTTGAGCGCGTGCTCGCTGGTGAGCACCCGGGTGCCGTCGACCTCGAGGCCGGGCAGGGAGCGCGAGTACGACCCGGTGGCCAGGATGACGTTGCGGCCGGTGTAGCGCTTCCCGTCCACCTCGACGGTGTCCTGGGAGACCAGCTTGCCGGCGCCCTGCACCAGGGTGATCTTGTCCTGCTTGAGCAGCCCCTGGAGGCCCTTGTACAGCCGGCCGACGACGCCGTCCTTGTACGCGTTGACGCCCGCCATGTCGATGCCGACGAGGTCCGCCTTGACGCCGAACTGCTCGCTCTCGCGGGTCTGGTCGGCCAGCTCCGCGGCGTGCAGCAGCGCCTTCGTCGGGATACAGCCGCGGTGCAGGCAGGTGCCGCCCAGCTCCGCCTTGTCGATCAGTGCCACCGAGAGGTTCAGCTCGGCCGCGCGCAGGGCGGCCGCATACCCGCCGCTGCCCGCGCCGAGAATCACGATGTCGAAGGTTCCGCCAGGCTGGCTCACGTCTACTCCCAGATCGCGTCGTTGCCACATGGGTCACATGGTGGAAACGGTCACAGCATTCCAGTTCATCTTGTCACTTGGCGCACCGATCGATGCAGCCAGGTGCCCAATGACACGTCGATTCGTCGTACCCTTGCGGCAGTTGACCCGAAGGAGTTGTCCGTGGCCTGGTTCCGGCGGCGCAAGGAACCGTCGCGCACGAGCGGCCGACCTGCGGATCGTGCGGACCTCGAGTATCTCGCGGAGTTCGTCAGGTCGCGGCGGGGCGTCGAGGCGTTCATCGAGCCCCGCACCACCGTGACGGAGACCACGATCCTGCTGGTCGCGCACGACGGCGAGTGGACGCGGCGGCGCATCGAGAGCCCGGAAGCGGCCCGGCGCTTCGCCCACCAGCTGGCGATGCCGATCTACGACATCCGGCTCATGGGCTACCCGCAGCGCATGCGCGACTACAACGCCCGCCAGAAACGCCGCCCGGCCTGAGCGCGGCCCTCCCGGCCGTCCAAGGACAAAAACCCTTTTCCTGTACGGGCACAGCCGCGCCCAAAAGCAGCAGCGTGCCACAAGCCCCGACGGCGGAAGCACGAGCGCCGAGAGCCCGAGCGGCCCGGAGCGCGCGGCGAGGACTTGGGCGGCCCGGGAGCACGCGTGGCCGGGAGCGCGTGCGGCGAGAACTCGGGCGGTCGAACACGCGCGGCGAGAACTAGGGCGGCGGAGCATGCGCGGCCAGAGCGGCCGGGACACACGGCCGTCGGCGCGCGAGGAATCGGCAAGGCCGAGTGTTGTGGCGCGGCGGCCGGGCAGCCGACCCGCGACCCGGCCTGGCGGACTGGGGTGAGCGGCGCGGGTGGTGGGAGTGGCGCGGCAGATGACGCGGCCGTGGGTGGTGACGCGGCCTTGGGTGGTGAAGCGGCCTTAGGTGGTGAGTGGCCGTGGGTGGTGGAGTGGCGCGAGCGACCGTGCGTGATGGGGTGGCGCGGGGTTCGGGTTGGAGAGGGGCCCGCGACCCGGCCGGAAGTGGCGTGGTCGGGCCGGGACGGCAGGTGCGGGGCGTGCGCCACGCGGGCCTGCCGTGCCCGTACCGGAAAAGGGGTCAGCCGTTGGCCGCGACGTCGTCGATCAGGGTGAGGAAGGTACGGACCGGGACGCCCGTGCCGCCCTTCGTCCAGTAGCCGGTCGGCTCGCCGGTGTGGTACGACGGGCCGGCGATGTCGATGTGGGCCCATTCGACGCCCTCGGCGACGAACTCGCGCAGGAAGACGCCGCCCTGGAGCATGTGGCCGGCGCGGTCCATGCTCGCGTTGACCTGGGTGATGTCGGCGATCTCCGACTCCATGCCCTTGCGGACGTCGTCGGGCAGGGGCATCGGCCAGGCCGGTTCGCCCGCCGCCTCGCCGGCCGCGCGGACCCGCTCGCAGGTGTCCGGGCTGCCCATGACGCCGGCGATGCGCTTGCCGAGCGCGACGACCTGGCCGCCGGTGAGCGTGGACGTCTCGAAGACGTAGTCGGTGCCGTCGGCGCAGGCCCGGGCGATCGCGTCGGCGAGCACCATGCGGCCCTCGGCGTCGGTGTTGAGCACCTCGACGCGCTTGCCGTTGAACATCGTGATGACGTCGCCCGGCCGGTACGCCGAACCCGACGGCATGTTCTCCGCCATGGCCAGGTAGCCGGTGACCGCGACCGGCGGCTTCAGGGCGGCCACCGCCAGCATGGTCGCGCCCACGGCGGCCGCGCCGGCCATGTCCGACTTCATCTCCCACATGCCGGCGGCCGGCTTGATGCTGATGCCGCCGGTGTCGAAGGTGATGCCCTTGCCGACCAGCGCGACGCGCTTCGGGTCGGCGACGCCCTCGGGGGTGTAGGTGAGCTTCACCAGCCGCGGCGGGGCCTCGGAGCCCTGGCCGACCGCCACGATGCCGCCGTAGCCACCGGCCTTGAGCTGCTCGAAGTCGAGCACCTCGACCTCCAGGCCGGTGCCCTCGGCGGCGGCCACCACGGCGTCGGCGAACGCCGGCGGGCGCAGCTGGTTCGGGGGAGTGTTGACCCAGTCCCGGGTCAGCCGGACCGCGCGGGCGACCGCCTCGCCGCGGGCCACCTCGCTGCCGGCGGCGGCGTCGGCGGCGTCCGGCACGACCACCTGGAGGGCCTTGACCGGCTCCCGGCGGCCCGGCTGCGGCTTCGTCTTGTAGCCGGCGAACCGGTACGACCCCAGCAGCGCGCCCTCGAGGATGCCGCGCAGCACGGCGGGGGCGTCGGCGTCGTCGGGCACCGGCAGGGCCAGGGCGACCGACTCGCTGCCGGCGAGCGCCCGCACGGCGGCACCCGTGCCGCGGCGCAGCGTCTCGGGGGCGGGTGCGGAACCCGGCGGCTCGTCGCCGAGGCCGACGGCGACGATCAGCGGCGCCGCCACCGTGCCGAGGGTGGCCAGCTTGGTGACCTCGCCGGGGGCGCCGGTCGCGCCGAGCAGCGCCAGGGTCGCGGTCAGCCGGCCGTCGAAGGCGGCGGCGATGCTCTCCGCGCCGGCGGCCGGCAGCAGCGCACCGTCCTCGTCGGGCTGGCTGTGCAGGCCGATGACGAGGGCATCGACGGCCAGTTCGGCGGGGTCGCTGTCGACCAGGCTCAATGAGGGGGCGGGGTGGGTCACTCAGGCTCTCCGCGGCGACTGGGGCCGGAGCTCGCTCGTGGGCCGCTCCGACAGCGTGGTCCGTGCGGCGCGGGTCGCGCCGGACGGCGGGTGGTGTCCCGCCGATGCTAACCACATGCAAGGTCACGGGTAAGTTGCCACTCATGTCCACCGACGCCACGCCCCTGCTCCGTTCGCCCCTGCACGAGCGTCACCTCGCCCTGGGCGCCAAGTTCGCCGCGTTCGGCGGCTGGGAGATGCCGCTGGAGTACGCTGGCGGCGGCGTTCTGCGCGAGCATGCCGCGGTCCGCGAGGCCGTGGGTGTGTTCGACGTCTCCCACCTGGGCAAGGCGCGGGTGGCCGGGCCGGGTGCGGCCGACTTCGTCAACGCCTGCCTCAGCAACGATCTGGGCCGCATCGAGCCGGGCAGGGCGCAGTACACGCTCTGCTGCGACGAGGCCACGGGCGGGGTGGTCGACGACCTGATCGCGTACCTGATCGGGCCGGACGAGGTGTTCCTCATCCCGAACGCCGCGAACACCGCCGAGGTCGTGCGCCGGCTCGCCGCGGCGGCGCCGGCCGGGATCACGGTCACCGACGAGCACCGGGCGTACGCCGTCCTCGCCGTGCAGGGCCCCGGGTCGGCGGAGACCGTGGCGGCGCTGGGTCTGCCGGTCGAGCACGGCTACATGTCGTTCTCCACCGCCCGCCTCGACGGGGTGGAACTCATCGTGTGCCGCACCGGGTACACCGGCGAGCACGGCTACGAGCTGGTCGTGCCGTGGGACGACGCGACCCGGGTGTGGGACGCGCTCGCCGGGGCCGGGGTGCGCCCGTGCGGCCTGGGCGCGCGGGACACGCTGCGCACCGAGATGGGCTACCCGCTGCACGGCCAGGAGCTCTCGCTGGAGATCACCCCCGTGCAGGCCCGCTCGGGCTGGGCGGTCGGCTGGTCCAAGCCGGCGTTCTGGGGCCGCGACGCCCTGCTCGCCGAGAAGGAGCAGGGCCCCCGGCGGTCGCTGCGCGGCCTCGAGCTGACGGGCCGCGGCATCCCGCGGGGTCACATGCACGTGTACGCCGGCAGCACGCTCGTCGGCGAGACGACCAGCGGCACGTTCTCGCCCACGAAGAAGGTGGGGATCGCGCTGGCGCTGCTCGACACGTCCGCGGGCCTGGCCGAGGGCGACGTGGTCGAGGTGGGCATCCGGGGCCGGCGCGCCGAGGCACGCGTCGTGAAGCCGCCGTTCGTGCAGACGTCGGTGCGCTGAGGGCGGCCGGGTCAGGTCAGCGCGAGAGCGACCAGCGCGAGGGTGGTGGCGAGTTCCGTCGCCGCGCCCAGCACGTCGCCGGTGATGCCGCCGAAGCGCCGCACCGCGTGCCGCAGCAGCACGAGCACGACCAGCACGACCCCGGCGACCACGGCCGGCCCCGCCCAGGGCCGGCCCGGCACGGCCCACACCGCGCCCGCCGCGACGGCGACCGCGAGCCCCGCCGCCACCGGGACGGGCACGGTCGACGCGACCAGCGCGCCGAGCCCACCCGGGCGCGCGGCCGGCACCCCGCGGCGGCAGGCGAGCGTGATCCCCAGGCGGCCGGCCGCCCACGCGGCGACGATCGCCCACGGCCCCACCTCGGCCACGGCGGCGGCCTGGAGCAGCAGGGTCAGCGTGATCGCGGCGACCCCGAACGGCCCGATGTCGGGCTTCTTCATGATCTCCAGGGCCGCCTCCCCGGACCGGTACGACCCCAGCGCGTCGACCGTGTCCGCCAGCCCGTCCAGGTGCAGCCCCCGGGTCAGCAGGACACCCGCGGCGACGATGACCGCGGCGCCGAGCAGGCCGGCCGGCAGCAGCCCGTGCAGGCCGGCGAGCACCAGCCCGAGCAGCGCGCCGACCAGCGGCGCGAGGCTCATCGCCACCGCGGCGGCCCGCCGGTCGACGCGGCCGGGGCGCAGCGGCAGGACGGTCAGCGTGGTGAGGGCCAGACGCAGCCCGTCAAACACGGGCCAGGCCGTTACGCACCGCCGGGCCGTTGCCCACCGCCGTACCGTTGCCCACTCCTGGGCCGTTGCCCACTCCTGGGCCGTTGCCCACGGCCGGGCCGTTGCCCGCTCCCGGGCCGTTACGCGCCGATCGGGCCGGGTTAGGCACTGGCCGGGCCGGGGCCGCGCGGCTCGGGCTCGGTGAAGGCCTCGTCGGAGGCCTCCGCTGCGTCGTCCTCGTCGTCCTCGTCGTCCGCGGCGTCGCTCAGGCCGTCGTCTCCGGGGGCCGTGAGCAGCGCGGGGTGCACCGGCAGCGCGGACGCCAGGGCGATCGCCGAGCGCAGCAGCGGCAGGGCGGCCAGGGCGTTCGCGCCCTCGCCCAGATCCAGGCCGAGGTCGAGCACCGGGGTCAGGCCCAGCACGTCCGCGCCCTGCCGCACCAGCTGGTCGCGGCCCGCGTCGGCGAGCAGCCACCAGTGCCGGCTCTGCGAGCTCAGGTCGCGGGCCACCAGGCCGGCCGCGATGCCCACCGGCCCGTCGACCAGCACCGGCATCCGCCGCGCGGCCGCGCCGAGCAGCGCCCCGGTGGCCACGGCGAGGTCCGCGCCGCCGAGCTGCGCGAGGACGTCCTTGGCGCCCCGGGGCTCCTGCCGGATCCGGTGCAGGGCATCGCGGACGGCCGCGCAGCGCCGCATCCACGCCTCGTCGTCGTACCGGCCGCCGGGCACCAGGACGCGGGGCAGGATCGCGACCGGTTCGGCGCCGGTGGTGGCGGCGACGACGGCGGTGGCTGCTGCCTGCGTACCGGCGCCGCACGCGCCGATCACCAGTGCCTCCCGGCCCGCGTCGGCCGCCGCGAAGGCGAGCTCCCAGCCCTGCCGCAGCCCCGCCTCGACGCCCGCCTCGTCCAGCACGGGGCCGTCCTCCATCGCACCGGAGGCCGGCACGCGGACGACGGCGATATCGGCGTCGGCGGCAGCGGCGAGCTGGGCGAGGGCGCCCGTGCCGGCCTCGGCCTGCGCGGCCCGGCGCCCGGACTCGGCGGGGTCGGCGCCGGCCGTCGCCCCGCCGGCGTGGCTGCCGTCGATCAGCAGGACGCGCACCGGACCCCAGGGCCGGGGCGCGGCGGTGCTCTGCGTGGCCGCGGCGAACTCGACGGCCTCGAGCAGGACGCCGACGCCGGCCCCCGGCAGGTCGAGGCGTTCGAGGCGGTCCCGGGCGTCGGGGCCGGAGTCGCTGTCCGGGAGCGGCAGGTCCATGCCCGGCTCGATGACCGTGTCGACCGGCAGGGCCGCCTCACCGGGATCGGCAGCGGCGACCGCGGGTGCCACCGGGGCGGCGACCGGCGTGGCGATGGTGACCTGCGCAGGTGCCACCGGGGCGGCGACCGCGGGTGCCACCGGGGCGGCGACCGGCGTCGCGATGGTGACCTGCGCGGGGGCCGGCAGGGGAGCGGTCGCCTCCACCGCCTGGAGGTCGGTGACGATGCCCGGCTCCGCGGCGGCCGTCTTCAGCCACGCCGGGCGGCCCGCGACCACGAACGCGACCCGGTCGCACGCGTCGGCCAGCGCCTGGTTCGCGGTGCCGAGCGCGTCGGCGAACGCCCGCCCGACCGGCGTCGCCGGCACCAGCGACAGGCCCACCTCCGGACTGACCAGCACGACCCGGGCCGCGCACGCCCGGACCGCCTCCGCCAGCGCGGCCACCGTCGCCACGTCGTCGTTCGGCTGGTTCGCCGGGTCGAGCAGGGTGGCCACCCAGCCGCCCAGGTCGTCGACGAGCAGCGTCTCGTCCGGCTTCGCCTCGGCCAGCACGGCGGCGAGACGCCCCGGGTCGGCGCCGGTCTCCTCGGTCGTCCACGACTGCGGCCGGCGCCGCTGGTGCGCCTCGATGCGGCCGCGCCACTCGGGGTCGTCCTCGCCACCCGCGGAGGTGGCGACGTACCGCACGGAGGGCGCGCCGGCCACGAGGGCCTCGGCGTACGCGGACTTCCCGGACCGGATCCCGCCGAGCACCAGGACCGAACTCCACCCGTCAGCAGACATGCCCCGTACCTTAGATCCGCGCCCGGCGATCACGCGGCCCGACCCGGGGGCTGTCCGTTCACCGGCCCGCCCGCCGGCCCGGCACCTGCCCGGTGCCGGCGCACCGGCCGCGCCCGGAGCGGGCCCGCGCGCCCGCCGGCCCGCCGGCCCGCCCGCCGGCCCGGCACCTGCCCGGCGTCGGCGCACCGGCCGCGCCCGGAGCGGACCCGCGCGCCCGGAGCGGGCCCGCGCGCCCGGAGCGGGGCCGGGCGGTTCGGCGGCGGTCGATCGTTCGCGCGCGCCCGCGATGGGTGCCGCCGGCCGACACCGTAGGGTGGGACGCAAGCACAGTCGGACACCGAGGAGGGCGACCGCATGCCGTGGAGTTGGCGGTACGAGGGCGTCGACGGGCAGCCTGTGGCAGGGCCCGCCGAGACGTTCAGCAGCCAGGCAGACGCCGAGTCGTGGATCGGCCAGGCGTGGCGTGAGCTGGCCGCCGCCGGGGTCACCCAGGTCACCCTGGTCGAGGACGACCGGGTCGACTACAAGATGAGTCTGCTGCCGGCCGAGTGAGCAGCTTCCAGGTCAGCCGCGGCACGCCGCGCAGCGCCTTCCTGCCGAGCCCGGTCTTCGTCGGCATCCTCGCGCTCGTCGCGGTCAGCGGATGGATGACGTGGACCGGCTACGGCAACGTCCGCGTCGACGTGTTCCTGCTCGTCATCGCGGGCTGGGTGCTGTCGCTGTGCCTGCACGAGTACGCGCACGCCCTGGTGGCGTACTTCTCCGGGGACCGCGGCGTCGCCGAGCGCGGCTACCTGACGCTCAACCCGCTGAAGTACACCCACCCCGTGCTGTCGATCGTCCTGCCGCTGGTCGCGGTCGTGCTCGGCGGCATCGGCCTGCCCGGCGGCGCGGTCTGGGTGGATCACGCGTACGTCCGCAGCAAGCTCAGGCAGTCCCTGATCAGCCTGGCCGGACCGGCCACCAACGTGCTCTTCGCCCTGGTGCTCGCGGCGCCGTTCGCCTTCGGCGCGGGCGACGACGTGGGCTTCTACCGGGACGGCTCCGGCCAGATCGCGGTCGCCGGCGAGCACGGCGCGTTCTGGGTGGCCCTGGGCGCGCTGGCTTTCCTCCAGGTGACCGCGAGCGTGCTGAACCTGCTGCCGGTGCCCGGCCTCGACGGCGGCAACATCCTGCACCCGTGGCTCAGCCCGCCCTACCAGCGCGCCTACAACCTCTTCGCGCCGTACGGCTTCATCCTGCTCTTCGTCCTGCTCTGGCAGTCGGAGATCAACGTGCTCTTCTTCGACCTGGTGCGGTTCCTCGCGGGCCTGCTCGGCGTGCCGGACATCGGCCAGGGCGGCCTGTTCTACATGCGCTTCTGGTCCGACGTCTGACCTGCCGCGGCGTGCGGTGCCCGCCTGCCGCGGCGTGCGGTGCCCGCCTGCCGCGGCGTGCGGTGCCCGCCTGCCGCGGCGTGCGGTGCCCGCCTGCCCCGGCGCGCGGTGCCCGCGCGCCGGGGACCGGTTCAGGGACGGTTCGCGGGGCTGGCCGTCTTCGCCGGGTCGCGCTCGGCGATGCCACCGATGACGTCGTCGATCGCCTTCATCAGGTCCGCTTCCAGCCGTACGCCCGAAGCCTTGGCGTTGTCCCGGACCTGCTCGGGCCGCGACGCCCCCACGATCGCCGCGGAGACGTTCGGGTTCTGCAGCACCCAGGCGACCGCCAGCTGCGCCAGGGTCAGCCCGGCCTGCTCGGCGAGGGGCTTGAGCCGCTGCACCGTGCCCAGCACCTCGTCGGTCATGAGGCGCTGGATGAACTGCGCGCCCGACTTCTCGTCGGTGGCCCGCGAGCCCGCCGGCGGCTGCTTGCCCGGCTCGTACTTGCCGGTCAGCACGCCCTGCGCGACCGGGGAGAAGACGACCTGGCCCAGGCCCAGTTCCTCGCACACCGGCACCACCTCCGCCTCGATGACCCGCCACAGCATCGAGTACTGCGGCTGGTTCGAGACGAGCTGGATCTTCAGGTCCTGGGCGAGCTCCCAGCCGGCCCGGATCTCCGAGGCGGTCCACTCGGAGACGCCGATGTAGAGCGCCTTGCCGGAGTGCACGATGTCGGCGAACGCCTGCATCGTCTCCTCGAGCGGCGTCGAGTAGTCGTAGCGGTGCGCCTGGTACAGGTCGACGTAGTCCAGCTGCAGCCGGCGCAGCGAACCGTTGATCGACTCCATGACGTGCTTACGGGACAGGGCGCGGTCGTTCGGGCCCGGCCCGGTCGGCCAGAAGACCTTCGTGAAGATCTCCAGCCCTTCGCGGCGCTCGCCCTTGAGCGCGCGGCCGAGGACTTCCTCGGCGCGGGTGCCGGCGTACGCGTCCGCGGTGTCGAAGGTGGTGATGCCCACGTCGAGGGCGGCCCGCACGCACGCGGCGGCGGCGTCCTCCTCGACCTGGGAACCGTGGGTGATCCAGTTGCCGTACGCGATCTCGCTGATCATGAGGCCGGAACGGCCGAGGTGACGGAACTCCATGACCTCGGACCCTACCCGCCCCTTACAGAACCGGCCGGGTATCGGCGAGCAGGCGGTCGATCTCCCGCACCACGTCGGCGGGTTTCGGGTACGCCACGTCGACGATCGGGTCACCCTGCCGGTCGAGCGCGCCCCACAGCCCCTCCCGGTCCCGGATCACGTACGCGACCGGGTGGATGAACAGCTCGGCGTGCACCGGCGGGATGAGCAGCTGCCCCGTACGGTCGACGACGCCGAACCGGTCGCCCGCGTCCACCACCGCCAGCCCCTCGTCGGTGAACCCGTCCACCGGCCCGCCCGCGGTCAGCGCCGTGGCGAACCCGCGGAACTTCAGCGGCACCACGATCCGCCCGTGCCGGTCCACGGCGCCCCAGCCGCCGCGCTGCACCGCCGCCAGGCCCTGCCGGAACGGCCGCACCTCCTCGAACCCGCCCGGCACGATGACCCGGTTGTGCCAGTCGACGGCGAACCACCCGCCGACCGGCTCCCGCGACACCCAGGCCAGCCCGTCCGAGAACGGCAGCACCTGCTTGTACCCGGACGAGGCGTCCAGCAGCAGCGCCCCCCGCTCGTCGATGAGCTCCCAGGAGGCGGTGCCGGGCCGGCGTACCCAGGCGGCGCCCTCGTGGAACGGCTGGGCGGCGGCGTAGGTCTCGGGGATGACGACGTCGCCGTTGCTGTCGGCGTACCCGAAAAGCCCGGTCCGGTAGTCGGTGGCTGGCTGCGGCGGACGGCTCTGCTGCAGAATCTCCTCCCGCGACCGCGGATAGGGTCCCCACCCGGTCTCCTGCACCCGCGCCATGACGGCGTCGAGCGCGGCCTCGGTCCGCGCCACCAGCTCCGGATCCTCGACCCGCCGCAACTCCAGCGCCTGCTCGAAGTGGTTGCACGCCTCGAGATACCGCCCCTGGTCGTAACAGGACTTCCCGGCATGCACGTGCATCTCGGCCCGCAACCGCCCGGGCAGCTCGACGGAGTTCGCCTCCTCGTACAGCCGGTCGGCCTCGGCGAAATCCCCCCGCCACTGCTGCACATGAGCCAGCCGGGCCTGCACGATCGCGATCCGCCTGAGCTCCCCGGTAGCCTCGGCGTGCCGCAACGCCTCCCGCCCGTCGGCGAGCGCCCACCCGTAGTCGCCCAGCACCCGGCTGACCACGGCCCGCAGGCTCAGCAACCGCGCCCGCACGGCATCCCGCTCGGCATACTCCACCTTGTCGGTCAACCGATCCCGCACGGCCCGCAGCCGCTCCGGCTCCCCGGCGGTCTCCCGCAGGGTGACCGGATCAACCACCCACGGGTACGCCGCCAGCACCTGCTCCGGATCGACGAGCCGAGGCTGCGGCTCGAGCTCCGGCTCCGGCGGAGGGGGAACGGAGAGGGCGGGCAGCTGCTGACTCGGCGCGAGAACAGCCCTGCCCTCGGCCTCCCGCTCCGTCCCGGCCTTGTTCTCAGCCTCAGCCTTGTTCTCAGCCTCGGCCTCGGCCTCGTTCTCGCCCTTGTTCGCGGCCTCGTGTCCCGGCTCGGTCTCCCGAGGCGTGACGATCGCGGTCTCGGCCGACGGCGAAAACCAATCCGTCCGTACGGGAGCACCCCCGCTGACCGGAACCTCCTCCACCACGGGCGGCGCGCTGACCGGCGCCTCAGGAGCGGGCGAAACGGGCACCCCCTCAGGCTCCGGAGTAACCGCCCCCAGCCCACTCAGCGACAGCAGCCACCCGAGCCCTCGCCCGTCCTCCCCAGCATCGCCCGTCCCCCCACCAATTTCCGCCGCGCCGTCCTCGGCCGTGCCGTCCTCCGCCGGGATGTCCCCGGCCGGGACGGTCTCTGCCTGGGCGGTTTCGGCCTGGACGGTTTCCGCCGGGACGACCTCGCCGGCCGGCTCCTCCGTGTCGCCACTGCCGGTCTCATCGACAGACTCGACCTCGTCCACCGGCCGCTCGACACCGGCCACCTCGCCGGACCTCGCAACCTCGGAGCCCACCGCGTCGGCGTTGCTCTCCGATCCCGCCTCGCGCTCGGCGCTGACTTCGGCCTCAGCTTCAGCTTCGGTCCCGGCTGCGGCCTCGACCTCAGCGCCGGCCTCGGTCTCGACTGCGGCCTCGGCTTCGACCGGGGCGTCGACTTCGGTTCGCGCCTTTGTGCCGGCCTCCGGTTCGGTGTCGGCCTCGGGCTCGTCCCGAGCCTCGGGCTCAGCCCTGACCTCGGGCGCGCCATCAGCCGGCGCGCTCTCCGCAGCGGGCGGTTCCTCCGTCGCGCTTTCCGCCGGGACCCCGTCAGATACCGGCTCTTCAACCACCGGATCCTCGGACAACGTTGCCGCGGTTACCGGCTCTTCGAGCACCGTTGGTGCGGCTACGGGTTTCTCGGGCAGCGTTGCTGCGGCTGCCGGCTCCTCGGGTGTCAGGGCCGCCGCGGCCTCGGACGCCTCGGGCGCCGGTGCTGCGACCACGGGGTCGGCCGACACGGGCACCGCTGAAACGGGCGCCTCCGGAATCACCGGAACCGGAGCAGCCGCAGCCTGAGGCGCTGTCGGCGCGCTGGCCGCTTCCGCCGGCTTGGTGGGCAGGCCGGCCGCCTCCGGCTGAGCAGCAGGCGGCGCCGCCGCGACAGACGCGACCGGTGTGACAGCAGGAGCCGGTGCGGCCGACAACGCCGACGTAGGAGCGGGCGCCGGTGTGGGAGCGGCGGCCGGCGTGGAAGCGGGCGGTGACGCAGGCGCGGGAGTAGGCGCGGGCGCCGGCGTGGCAGCGGGCGTTGGGGCCGGCGTGGGCGGAGACGTGGGGGTAGGAGTGGGCGTTGGGCCCGGCGTGGGAGCGGGCGTTGGGGCCGGCGTGGGCGCAGACGTGGGGGTAGGAGCGGGCGTGGCGGCCGGCGTGGGCGCAGACGTGGAGGTGGCAGCGGGCGTGGGCGTCGCCGGGGGAGTCGGCATCGGCGTGGGAGTGGGCGTTGGCGCTGGAGTGGGTGCCGGTGCCGGTGCCGGTGCTGGTGCTGGTGTCGGAGCGGGAGCCGGCGTCGGTGCAGGCGTCGGCGTGGGCTGCGGGGCCGGCGTGGTGGCCGGCGGTGCCGGCGTAGGGGTCGGGGCCGGAGCGTCCACAGGGGCGGGTGTGGGCGCCGTGGAAGGGGCTGGTGCCACCGCTGGCGTGGGCGAAGGGGTCGGCCGGCGGTCGTCCGGGGTGGGGGCGTGCCGGGGCTGGGGCTCGTAGGGGTGTGACGGCGGCGCCGGGCGGAAGTGGGCCGGTTGGGCCGGCGTCGGGCGGGCGGCCGGCGGGGCCGGCTCGGTCGGCGCGGGGCGCACGACCGGCGGTGCGGGCTGGGCCGAGGTCGGGCGGACCACCGGAGGCGGCGGCTGCTGCGCGACCACGACCGGCGCCGGCGGCTGCGGACTACCCGACGGCTGGGTGGGCTGAGGTCGGGCGGGCTGGGATTGGGTGGGCTGAGGCTGGGCCGGCGGCTGGGTGGGCTGAGGCCGCGCGGGCTGGGGATGGCCGGGCTGAGGCTGGGCCGGCGGCTGGGTGGGCTGCGGGCGGGTGGGCTGCGGCTCCGCCGCCGGGCGGAGTGGGACCGGGAAGCGGGGGTCGGTCGGGGGTTCCGCGCTGTGGGCGCCCCGGCGTGGCGGGCGGTCGTCCGAGAACGCTGCCGGGCGGTCGTCCAGCGGGCGGCGGGTCTCCGGCTGGGTGGGTGTCGGGGCGCCGTGCCGGAATTCCGGCTGGGGCGCGAACGGGGTGGCGGGCGGGTTCGAGCGCGGCGGCTGCACCGGCTCCGGCCGCGGTGCCTGGTGGAGGGACTCCGGCCGCTGCGCGGGGCGCGTCGGCTCGGGCCGCGGGGCCTGGTGCAGCGACTCCGGCCGCTGCACGGGCCGCGGCGCCTCCGGCTGCGGGGCAGGGCGCGTCGGTTCGGGCCGCTGCGTCTGGTGCAGCGTCTCGGACCGGTGGACCGGATCGGGTCGCTGGGCGAGGTCGGGTCGCTGGGCATGGTGGAGCGACTCGGGCCGCTGCGGCAGATCGGGCCGCGGGGCCTGGTGCAGGGACTCGGGCCGCTGCGGTTCCGGGCGGTACGGCTGCGCCGGCGCCGGCGGGTAGGGCCGTGGCGCTCCCGAGCGTGGTTCGGCGCTCGTACCGGGCCGGTCGCTGTAGCGGTGATCGGCCGGTGCGGCCCAGCGGGAGTCGCCCGGGTACGGCGGGCCCGACTGCGGCTGCGGACCCGTGGGCCGGGGACCGAGCGGGGTGACCGGGCGGGGATCGACCGGCGCGGCCCAGCTCGGGTCCGGGGGCGTCGGGCGGGGTGCCCGCTCCTGTCCGGGGCCGCGCTGGGAGTACGGGCCGTAGAAGGGCTCGTCGGGCCGGGCGGCGGGCATCGGCTCCGGGCCGGGGACCTCCGGGCGCTGCCCGGGGGCGCGCCGCTCCGGCTCGGGCAGCCGCTCGGGCAGGGGTACGGCCCGGTTCCAGGACGGTTCCGCGCGCGAGGGCTGCTCCGGCTGATTCCAGGAGGGGGGAGAGGGCTGCTGCGGCGGGTTCCACGACGGCCGCGACCGGCCCGACGGGTCAGGCCGGTTCCACGACGGCTCGGGCCGCGGAGGCTGAGCGGGATGAGAGGGCTGAGCGGGATGAGAGGACTGGGAAGGATGAGGGGGCTGCGAAGACTGCGCCGGCCCGTGCCAGGCCGGCGGTGGCTGCGGCGGGCGGCCGACCGTGGCCCGGCCCGCTGCCGGGGAGATCGGGCGGGCCGGTGGGGCGGATACGGGCGGTGATGACACCGGGCCGGCCGGCGGGCCCGACGCCTGGGCGATCGCCTTGAAGTCCGCGTCCCAGGCGGCTGCCGCGGAGGCCGCCGCCGACGCGTCCCAGACCGGGTGGTGCACCGCCCGGCGCCGGCCCGGGTCGCCCGGGTAGCGCTGGCCGGGGGTGGGTTCCCACTCCCAGGTGATCTCGTACACCCAGGCGGGTTCGTCGTCCCAGCCGCCCGCGCCCACGTGCGAGCTCCAGCCGTTCATCGGGCGACCACGAGGGTGCCGGATGCCTGGCTACGCTGCGTCACGACGGGTTTCCACCTTGTCGGAAATTGCTCGGTGGCTGGGCGGCGCACCGGGTACAGTCGCCCGGCTCCGCTGCGGGGGTTGTGAGAGGAGATTAACGGCGTGGACGGGCTCGACGCCAGGGTGCCTGTGATCTCTCCCCGCCGTCCGTTCCGGGACTGGGTCAGCACGTTCGGTGCGCTTTCATGGTCGGGTTTCCGGAGGTACGCGACCTACCGGCAGGCGACCATAGCCGGATCGTTCACGAACACCGTCTTCGGGTTCCTCAGGTGTTACGTGCTGCTCGCGGTGGCGGCGGGCGCGGCGGGGGGACGGCCGGGCGGTTACGGCGCCGAACAGCTCGCGTCGTTCGTCTGGGTGGGGCAGGGGTTGCTCACCGTAGTGTCGCTGTGGGGCTGGACCGAGCTGGCGGATCGGATCCGGTCCGGCGACGTGGCCGCCGACCTGCTCCGGCCCGTACCCCCGATCGTCGGTTATCTCGCCCCTGACCTGGGGCGAGCCGGGCATGCGATGATTTTCCGGTTTCTGCCGCCGCTCGCGGTCGGCGCGCTTTTCTTCGATCTGTACGCCCCCAGCCGCTGGTTCACCGTCCCGCTCTTTGCGCTGTCGATCGTGCTGGCCGTGGTCGCGAGCCTGGGCCTGCGGTTCCTGGTGAACGCCACGGCGTACTGGCTGCACGACGCGCGCGGCCCGATCGCGCTCTGGACGTTGTCGGCGGGGGTCCTGGCCGGCCTGTACTTCCCGCTGCGGTTCCTGCCGGACTGGCTGGCGGTGCTGCTCTGGGTCGCCACGCCGTTCCCGGGGCTGCTGCAGACGCCGCTCGACGTGCTCGTGGAGCGCGATCCGGCGCCGGTGCAGCTGGGCCTGGTGGCGTTGCAGGCGGTGTGGGCGACGGCGCTGATCACGGCCGCGGTGTTCGTGCAGCGCCGGGCCGAGCGCCGGCTGGTGGCGCAGGGTGGGTGAGCTGCGGGCGTACGCGGCGCTGTTCTCCGGGCAGTTCCGTTCGGTGGCCTCGTACCGGGCGTCGTTCGTGGCCGACCTGGTCACGAACCTCTTCGGTACGGTGCTGGACGTCCTCGCCGTGCTCGTGCTGTTCCGGGCGACCCGGTCGGTGGCCGGGTTCACCCTCGCCCAGGGTCTGCTGGTGGTGAGCCTGTCGTCGTGCGGGTTCGCGCTCGCCGACCTGACCGTGGGCAACATCGACCGGCTCAAGACGTACGTGCGCACCGGCACGATGGACGCCGTGCTGGTCCGTCCGCTGGCGGCGCTGCCCCAGCTGGTGCTCATGGACCTGCCGGTGCGCAAGGCGCTGCGCGCCGTCGTGGCCGTCTCCGTGCTGGTCGTGGCGCTGCGGCTGAACCACGTCGAGTGGACGCCGGGCCGGGCGCTGCTCGTGGTGTCCGCCCCGCTCGCCGGCGCGGTGTTCTTCGGTGCCATCTTCGTGATCAGCGCCAGCCTCGCCTTCTGGTGGGTGGAGTCCGGCGAGATCGGCCACGCGTTCACGTACGGCGGTCGCGACTTCACCGCGTATCCGACCCCCGTCTACTCAGGGTGGTTCCGCGGGCTTTTCGCGTACGCGATGGGCTTCGGTTTCGTGGCCTATCAGCCGGCGCTGGCGCTCCTGGGCCGCGCCGACCCGCTCGGCCTGCCCGCCTGGGCGGGCTTTCTCTCACCCTTGGTCGCCCTGGTCGCGGCCGGTATTGCCGCCGTCGTGTGGCGGACCGGGATCAGGCACTACCGGAGTACGGGTTCATGAGCGTGATAGCGATGCGCGGGCTGCGCAAGGATTTCACCGTACGTGTCGGCAGAGGGCGGTTGCGCCGCGAGAAACGCACGGTGACGGCCGTCGACGGCATCGACCTCGGCATCGAGCGCGGCGAGATGGTCGGTTACATCGGGCCGAACGGCGCCGGCAAGTCGACCACGCTGAAGATGCTGACCGGCGTGCTGACCCCGTCGGCGGGCGAGGTGTCGGTGTGCGGGCTGAGTCCGGTGCCGCAGCGCACCCGGCTCGCGCTGACGATCGGCGTGGTGTTCGGGCAGCGCTCGCAGCTGTGGTGGGATCTGCCGCTGCGGGACTCGTTCGCGCTGCTGCGGCACGTCTACCGGGTTCCGGCCGGGGCGCACGCCGCGCGGCTGCGGCGGTGCCGGGCGCTGCTGGAACTGGACGAGTTCCTGGACACGCCGGTCCGGCAGTTGTCGCTCGGCCAGCGGATGCGCGGCGAGCTGACCGCCGCGCTGCTGCACGGGCCGTCGGTGCTGTTCCTGGACGAGCCGACGATCGGCCTGGACGTGGTGAGCAAGCAGGCGGTGCGCTCGTTCCTCGCGGAGCTGGGCGGTTCCGGCGACGTGACCATGGTGCTGACCACGCACGACCTCGCCGACATCGAGCGGCTGTGCCGGCGGCTGGTGGTGATCGACCACGGCCGGGTGGTGCACGACGGCACGATCGAGGCCCTGCACGCCCGGTACGGTTCCCGCCGCCGTCTCGTCGTGGACCTCGACGCGCCGCTCGCACCGGACTTCGCCGTGCCCGGGGCGGAACTCGTCGCGCTGGACGCCGGCGGGCACCGCGCGTCGTTCGACCTGCTCTCGTCGGTGGCCGGCGCGGTGGTCGCCGAGCTGACGTCGCTGGCCGCCGTACGGGACCTGGCGCTGGTCGAGCCGGACATCGAGGACGTGGTGGCCCGGCTCTACCGTTCGTAGCCCTATGAGTGCTCCATCACCAGCACGGCCCAGGTGCCCGGCTCCAACGCCTCGTAGTGGTGCGGCACGTCGCCGGGGAACGCCAGGTAGTCGCCGGGGCCGAGCTCGACGTGGTCGCCGTCCGGCCCGGCGACGAGCCGTCCGGCGGCCACGACGAGGTGCTCCACGCTGCCCGGGATGTGCGCCTCGGCGTCGCGGGGCTGGCCGGGCTCGAGTTCCATCACGTACAGGTCGCGCCGCGCGTGCGCGGAACCGGCCGCCAGCAGGGCGGCGGCGAAATCGGCATGGTCGGCCCGCAGCCTGGGCCCGGCGCCGGCCCGGATGACGCGTACGGCGGGAGCCGGGGGTTCGACGAGCCGGCTGAACGGCACCCCGAGCGCCACGCCGAGCGACCAGAGCGTCTCGATGCTCGGATTGCCGGTGCCGTTCTCGAGCTGGGAGAGCGTGGACTTGGCCAGGCCGGCCCGGCGCGCGAGCTCGGCGAGGGAGATGCCCACCCGTTCGCGTTCGCGGCGCAGGGCGGCGGCGATGGCGGCGAGCGGGGCAGCCGGCTGCGACATTGTTCACTCCGTCGGTCGGTGCGTTCGGTTTGACGAACGATCGGCGCGTCGTTCATTATTTTGAACCATGCGTACGACAGGCCGAACACCGGACCGGGCGCTGCTCCGGGACGCGGCAGCCATCGCCGCGGCGATGGTCGCGGTCGGTGCCTCGTTCGGCGCCATAGCGATCGCGTACGGGCTGCCGACCTGGGTCCCGTTCGTCATGTCCACGGTGGTGTTCGCCGGCGGCGCCCAGTTCCTGGCCGTCGGGCTGATCGCGGCGGGCAACCCCCTCGCGGCGGTCGTCGCCGGGCTGCTGCTGAACGCCCGCCACCTCCCGTTCGGCCTGGCGGTCGCCCCGACGATCGGCACCCGGTGGCGCGACCGCCTCCTCGGCAGCCACCTGATGACGGACGAGACGGTGGCCTTCACCCTGCGGGAGGAGCACCCGGCCCGCCGCCGTCGCACCTACTGGCTGATCGGCACAACCCTGTTCGTCTCCTGGAACACCGGCACGCTCCTGGGCGTCCTGCTCGGCGGCGCCACCGGCGACCCGGCCGCCCTGGGCCTGGACGCGGCCTTCCCGGCCGGCCTGATCGCCCTGATCCTCCCGTCCCTGCGAGACGGCACGACCCGCGCGGTGGCACTCACGGGTGCGGCCCTCGCGGTGCTGCTCACGCCGGTGCTGCCGGCAGGCCTGCCGGTGCTGGCGGCCCTGCTCGGGCTGTTCGTCCTGTTCGTCCCTCGCCGCGGTGGCCCGCACCGCCCCGGCCCCACCCCGGACGGCCAGACCCACCCGGATCCGGAGCGGTCGGAGGGGGTTGTGCCGTGCTGATCGCGTCGATCGTGGTGCTGGCCGTCGGCACGTACACGATGCGGCTCAGCGGTGTCCTGCTCCGCGACCGCCTGGAGCTGTCGGACCGCCTCCAGCGTCTCCTGCCGATGGCCGCGACGACGCTGCTCGCGGCGCTGGCCCTGACCGCCACGCTGATGGAGGGCGCCGCGTTCGCCGGCCTCGCCCGGCCGGCGGGGGTGGCGGTGGGCGCGCTCCTGGCCTGGCGCCGCGCCCCGTTCGTCGTGGTGGTGCTCGCCGCGGCCCTGACAGCGGCCCTGCTCCGCCTCGCCGGCCTACCCTGAGCCCTCGCCCGGCCCGCTCAGCCCTCGCCCGGCCCGCTCAGCCCTCGCCCGGCCCGCTCAGCCCTCGCCCGGCCCGCTCAGCCCTCGCCCGGCCCTCGCCCGGCCCTCGCGCGCCCGGCTCGGCCCGGCGGTTGGTCAGACCTTGGTGCCGAGCTCGATCTGCGGCTTGGGCACGCGCATCCGGCGGAAGGTGAGGCCGCGCATGATGCCGTACAGATAGAGCGATCCCATGCGCTGCGTCGTCTTCGGGAAGCGTTCCGTGACCAGCCGCTTGATCCGGCGGGAGATCAGGATGCTGTCGACGACGACGGTGATCGCCAGGATCGCCCAGAGCAGGTTGGCGCCGAGCTGGACGGCCACCGGCATCGCGCCGGTCGAGCCGATGAACACGATGATCGCGCCGACGAAGAACCAGGTGCCCGCGGTGCGGCGGGAGTCGACGATGTTGCGGACCAGGGCGCGTTCCGGGCCGCGGTCGCGGGCCAGCAGGTAACGCTCGTCGCCCGCGCGCATGCCGGCCGAGGCCTCGGCGCGCTCGGAGCGCTGCCGCTCGCGCATCTGCTTGTACGCCTCCCGGCGGTTGGCCGGGGCCTGCACGGCGTCGTGGCGCCGCTGGGCGGTCTGCCGCTTCGGCGTCTGGAGCCCGAGCTCCTTCTTGGAGGGCGTGTAGCCCTTGGGCCGGGACGTGGCGGGGTCCGGCTCGGTCGTCACCTGCTCGGTGGCGTCGGCGACCAGATCGGCGGACTTACGGCGAAACAGCGAGGGCACCCCAGCAGAGTAGCCAAGTGCCACCGCAAACCCGAAACCGCGGTTCCGCCGACCGGCCCGAAACCCGCCGCCCCGCACCCCGGGATCCGCCGAGCCGCCGCCGACGCAGCCCAAGATCCGCCGAACCGCCCCGCGCACCCGGACCCCGCCGAACCGCCGTGGCCCTATCCCGGGGAACGCCGAACCGCCGCGGCACCGTCGGGACCCGCGGCACCGCCGCCGCCGGACCCGCGGAACCGCCGCCGCCGCGCCCTGCGGAACGCGGAACCGCCGCCGCCGCCGCGCATCCCGGAACGCGGAACCGCCGCCGCCGCGCATCCCGGAACGCGGAACCGCGCCGCCGAATGAGCTCGGCGGCGCGGTTGCCGGGAGGGCGGCGGTCCGTCAGAGGCGCTCGACGTGCGCGCCGAGGGCGGCCAGCTTGCCCTCGAAGTCCTCGTAGCCGCGGTTGATCAGGTCGACGCCGTACACCCGGGAGGTGCCCTCGGCGGCGAGAGCCGCGATCAGGTGGCTGAAGCCCGCCCGGAGGTCCGGGATGACCAGGTCGGCCGCGTGCAGCTTGCTGGGGCCGGCGATGACCGCGGAGTGCTTGAAGTTGCGGCGGCCGAAGCGGCAGGGGGTGCCGCCGAGGCAGTCGCGGTAGACCTGGATGGTCGCGCCCATGGAGTTCAGCGCCTCGGTGTAGCCGAGCCGCTGCTCGTAGACCGTCTCGTGCATGATCGACAGGCCGCGGGCCTGGGTCAGCGCGACCACCAGCGGCTGCTGCCAGTCGGTCATGAAGCCGGGGTGGACGTCGGTCTCCAGCGCCACGGCCTGCAGCTCGCCGCCCGGGTGCCAGAACTTGATGCCGCCCTCGACGCCGGTGACGCCGGGCCGGGGCACGCGCGCGTCGGTGACCTCGAACTGGCCGCCGATCGAGCGGAAGACGTTGAGGAACGTCATCATGTCGGCCTGCTGGGCGCCGAGCACCTCGATCTCGCCGCGGGTGGCGAGCGCGGCGGCGGCCCAGCTGGCGGCCTCGATCCGGTCCGGGATCGGCTTGTGGTGGTAGCCGTGCAGCTTCGGTACGCCCAGGATCTCGATGACCCGGTCGGTGTGCACGGTGATGATCGCGCCCATCTTCTGCAGCACGCAGATGAGGTCGATGATCTCCGGCTCGATGGCCGCGTTGCGCAGCTCCGTGACGCCCTCGGCGCGTACGGCGGTGAGCAGCACCTGCTCGGTAGCGCCCACGCTCGGGTACGGCAGCTCGAGCTTCGTGCCGTGCAGCCCGTTGGGGGCGGTCAGGTGCATGCCCTCGGGCGTCTTGTCGACGATCGCGCCGAACTGGCGCAGCGCCTGGATGTGGAAGTCGATCGGGCGCGGGCCGATGTGGCAGCCGCCCAGGTCGGGGATGAACGCGTGGCCGAGCCGGTGCAGCAGCGGCCCGCAGAACAGGATCGGGATCCGCGAGGAGCCGGCGTGCACGTTGATCTCGTCGCTGCTGGCGGACTCCACGTTGGTGGGGTCCATCACCAGCTCGCCGTCGTCGGCGCCGTCGGACACCTTGACACCGTGCAGGCCGAGCAGGCCGCGGACGACCTCCACGTCCCGGATGGCCGGTACGTCGAACAGGCGGCTCGGCGTCTCGCCCAGCAGGGCGGCCACCATGGCCTTCGAAACCAGGTTCTTGGCGCCACGGACCCGGATCTGCCCGTGCAGCGGCGCACCGCCGTGTACGGCCAGGACGTCGTCGGTCAACGCAACCTCCAGAGGCGGGCGCATCGACGCGCCCGAAGCGAATATGGGTGCTGCGAGGAAGGGGGGACCCTCGGCAGCCGCCCGGGCAGCATAGCCCTGCGTGACCGTTGCAGAAATCCTCACACCGCTCAGGACGGCACGAATTGCTGATGATTAAGCCAAGAAAAAGATGCGGCTGAGCGCAGGGCTCATCGTCGATCACACACGGTGATTATTTACGGCAGCGCCAGCATCTGGTCGAGGGCGATCCGGGCGTACTTCGCGGTGTCCTCGTCGACGGTGATCTGGTTGGGCACGCGGCCCGCGACGAGCTCCTCGAGTGCCCACACGAGGTGCGGGAGATCGATGCGGTTCATCGTCGAGCAGTAGCAGACCGCCCGGTCGAGGAACATGATCTGCTTGTCCGGGTGGGCCAGGGCCATCCGGCGGACGAGATTGAGCTCGGTGCCGACCGCCCACGCCGAACCGGCCGGGGCCGCCTCCAGCGCCTTGATGATGTATTCGGTCGAGCCGACCTGGTCGGCGGCGCGGACGACCTCGTGCCGGCATTCCGGGTGGACCAGGACGTTGACGCCGGGCACCCGCTCGCGGACCTCGCGCACGCTGTCGAGCGTGAAGCGGCCGTGCACCGAGCAGTGGCCGCGCCAGAGGATCATCTTGGCGTCGCGGAGCTGCTCGGCGGTGAGGCCACCGTTCGGCTTGTGCGGGTCGTAGAGGACGCAGTCGTCGAGCGAGAAGCCCATCTCGAGCACCGCGGTGTTGCGGCCCAGGTGCTGGTCGGGCAGGAAGAACACCTTCTGGCCCTGCTCGAAGGCCCAGGTCAGGGCGCGCTCGGCGTTGGACGAGGTGCAGACCACGCCGCCGTTGCGACCGACGAAGCCCTTGATGTCCGCCGAGCTGTTCATGTACGTCACCGGGACGATGTCGCCCTGGATGCCCAGGTCGGTGAACTGCTCCCAGGCCGTCTCCACCTGGCCCAGGACGGCCATGTCGGCCATCGAGCAGCCGGCGGCCAGGTCGGGCAGCACCACCTTCTGCGCCGCGGTGGTGAGGATGTCGGCGCTCTCGGCCATGAAGTGCACGCCGCAGAAGACGATGAACTCGGCGGCGGGCCGGGCGGCGGCCTCGCGGGCGAGCTTGAACGAGTCGCCGGTCACGTCGGCGAACTGGATGACCTCGTCGCGCTGATAGTGGTGACCGAGCACGAAGACGCGGTCGCCGAGCGCGGCCTTGGCCGCGGCGGCGCGGGCGACCAGCCCGGGATCGCTGGGCGCCGGCAGGTCGCCGGGGCAGTCGACGCCGCGCTCGCTGGCGGGGTCGGTGCCCTGGCCGAGCAGGAGCAGCGCGAGGGGCGTGTTCGCGGGTTCGGTCCAGGTCGACGTCACGCTGACCATGTTTCCACAAGGTTGCCGTGACTCACGGGGGCCGATCAGGTGCTGTACGCCACTCAGCGCCGGCGGTTCTGGAAGCGGGTCGCGAGCTTGCGCAGCCGCGCCTGGTTCTCGGGCTTGGCCAGCTGGCGCCGGCCCTGCTGGACGACCCGCTGGCCCTGAGGGCTGCGGAGGAACTGCTGCAATCGCTGCATGAGAGTGGCCATGTACTCAACGTTGCCAGGTGTGCCTGAGTGAAACCTGTACTTTCTTTCCGTGCGCGTACTGATCTGCCCCGACAAGTTCGCCGGAACGCTGTCCGCCCCCGAGGCCGCCGCCGCGGTGGCCGAGGGCTGGCACGAGACCGCCCCGGCGGACGATTGCGTGCTGCGGCCCCTCTCCGACGGCGGCCCCGGCTTCGTGGAGGTGCTCGCGGGCGCGCTCGACGGCCGGCTCCTCCCGGTGACGACGACCGACCCGCTCGGGCGGCCGGCGCAGGGCGAGATCCTGCTGGCCGGCACCACCGCCTACGTCGAGAGCGCCCAGGCCTGCGGGTTGCACCTGCTCACGAAGGAAGAGCGCAACCCCAACACCGCTTCCTCGTACGGCCTGGGCCTGCTGCTCGCCGCCGCGGTGGAGGCGGGCGCCACCGAGGTCGTGGTGGGGCTCGGCGGCTCCGCGGTCAACGACGCCGGCGCCGGCATGCTGGCCGCGCTGGGTGCCGGCCCGGTCGACCAGAGCGGGTACGCCCTCCCGTACGGCGGCGCGGCCCTGGGCGTGGCGGCCGGGCTGGCCGGGCTGCCCCAGCTGCGCGAGGCCCGCCTGGTCGCGGCCACCGACGTCGACAACCCGCTGCTGGGGCTGCACGGCGCCAGCAACGTGTACGGCCCCCAGAAGGGCGCGAGCAGGGAGGACGTCCTCAGGCTGGACGCCGCCCTGGAACACTTCTCCGGCGTACTCGAACGGGCGTTCGGCGTCGACGGCCTGGCCACGATGCCCGGCGCCGGTGCGGCCGGCGGGATCGGCGCCGCCCTGCTCGCCCTCGGCGGCCGGGTGGTGTCCGGCATCGGCCTGGTCACCCGGCTCATCGGCCTCGAGGAGCAGCTGGACCGGGCGGACCTGGTGATCACCGGCGAGGGCTCGTTCGACCACCAGTCGCTGCGCGGCAAGGTCGCCGCGGGGATCGCCGGGGGAGCGCGCGACCGCGGCCTGCCCTGCGTGGTGATCGCCGGACGCAACGAGACCGGCTACCGCGAGGCGGCCGCGGCCGGCGTGACCGAGACGTACGCCCTCGTCGAGCACTTCGGCTCCGTGGAGAAGGCCCTCGCCGAGCCGGCCCGCGGCGTCCGCGAGGTCGCGGCGCGCCTCGCCGGGCAGTGGAGCCGGTGAACCGGTGTCCGACATCTCGCCCCTCCCGATTGGGAATAGGGCCGGAGAGAGCTAGCGTTGGCCGGTACGGCACAACACCGGACCGGCAGGAGAACCGCACGTGACCACTGAAGCGCACACCGAGTCGACCGAGGCCACCACGGCCGCGCCGACCGGCGTCATCTTGACCGACGTCGCGGCTACCAAGGTCAAGGCCCTCATCGAGCAGGAGGGCCGCGACGACCTGCGCCTGCGCATCGCGGTGCAGCCCGGCGGCTGCTCCGGCCTGCGTTACCAGCTGTTCTTCGACGAGCGCTCGCTCGACGGGGACATCGTCACCGACTTCGACGGCGTCGAGGTCGTCGTCGACCGCATGAGCTCGCCGTACCTCGCGGGTGCCAAGATCGACTTCGCGGACCGCATCGACGCCCAGGGCTTCACGATCGACAACCCCAACGCGCAGAATTCCTGCGCCTGCGGCGACTCTTTCCACTGAGCCGCCCGCCCGGCCACTGAGCCGCCCGCCCGGCACCCACCGGGCCGACGGGCAGGTCGAGGCCGCCCAGCAGCACGTCCGGCCGAGGGCCGTCCACCCCACCGGGGGCGGGCGGCCCTCGCCGCATCCACCCACCCACCCGCCTGCCGGGCCGCCCCGTCGCGCCACGCCCCGCCACGCCCCGCCACGCCACGCCCCGTCGCGCCACGCCCCGTCGCGCCGCCACGCCGTCGCGTCGCGCCGCCACGCCGCGCCACCGCCCCGCCCCGCCCCGCCACGCCGCGCCACCGCCACGCCGCCCCGCCACGCCTCGCCGCGCCTCGCCGCCCGCCTCGCCGTCGCGCCCAGCGCCGCCCGGACCGTCCTCGCGGGGCTGCCGCACCTTGCCCACAGCGCCCGGGCCGTCCCCGCCGAGCCGCCACTCCGCCGCCCGCACCGGGCTGCTGCTCCGGCCCCCGCGGGCCGCTGCTCCGGCCGCCGCACCGGCCGCCGCTCAGCCGCCGCACCGGCCGCCGCTCGGCCGCCGCTCGGCCGCCGCTCGGCCGCCGCACCGGCCGCCGCTCGGCCGCCGCTCGGCCGCCGCACGGCCGCCGCTCGGCCGCCGCTCGGCCGCCGCTCGGCCGCCGCTCGGCCGCCGCTCGGCCGCCGCTCGGCCGCCGCTCGGCCGCCGCTCGGCCGCCGCTCGGCCGCCGCACCGGCCGCCGCACCGGCCGCCGCACCGGCCGCCGCACCGGCCGCCGCACCGGCCGCCGCACCGGCCGCCGCACCGGCCGCCGCACCGGCCTTCGGCCTGCTGCCTGCGCCGGGCTGCCGGGCCGTGCCGCCCGCCGGCGTGTCGCATCCGGCGGGCGGGTGTGGGCGGCGCGCCGGGTGGAGTGGGGGCGTGTGACGCGGAGGTGTCCCTCGTGCGAACGGCCGGTAGGCTCCGGGGGTAATCGCACCCGACCCCCGAGGGCCGACATGAAGATCGCCGTCACCGGCTCGATCGCCACCGACCATCTGATGCACTTTCCCGGCAAGTTTGCCGAGCAGCTCATCGCCGATCAGCTCCACAAGGTCTCGCTCTCGTTCCTCGTCGACGACCTCGTGGTGCGCCGCGGCGGCGTGGCGTCGAACATCGCGTACGGCATGGGCAAGCTGGGCCTGCGGCCGATCCTGGTCGGCGCGGTCGGCCTCGACTTCGCCGACTACCGCTCGTGGCTGGAGCGGCACGGCGTCGACTGCGACTCCGTGCACGTCAGCGAGGTCGCGCACACCGCGCGCTTCGTGTGCACCACCGATGACGACCTCAACCAGATCGCGTCGTTCTACGCGGGCGCGATGGCCGAGGCCCGCAACATCGAGCTGGCGCCGGTCGCCGAGCGTGCCGGGGGCCTCGACCTCGTCCTGGTCAGCGCCAACGACCCGGCCGCGATGCTCCGCCACTCGCAGGAGTGCCGCACCCGGGGCTACGCCTTCGCGGCCGACCCGTCGCAGCAGCTCGCCCGCATGGAGGGCAGCGACGTGATGGCCCTCATCGAGGGCGCGGAGTATCTGCTCACCAACGACTACGAGCGCTCGCTGCTGGAGACCAAGGCCGGCCTCAGCGCGGAGCAGATCCTCGAGCACGTCAAGGTGCGGGTCACCACGCTGGGCAAGGACGGCGTGGAGATCAGCGGGCGCGGGATCGAGCGGATCCACGTCCCGGTCGCGCGCGGCGTGGTGCCCGACGATCCCACCGGCGTCGGCGACGGCTTCCGGGCCGGTTTCTTCGCCGCGCTCAGCTGGGGGATCGGCCTCGAACGGGCCGCGCAGGTGGGCTCGCTGGTCGCCGCCCTGGTCCTCGAGACGGTCGGCCCGCAGGAGTACGACGTGCAGGCGGACGAGTTCCTCAAGCGCCTCGCCGACTCCTACGGCGACGAAGCCGCCGCCGAGATCCAGCCCTACCTTCCCGCGTAGCCGTGGTCCTCGCCGTCTTCGCCGGCCTGCCGGGCGTGGGCAAGAGCACGCTCGCGCAGCGGGTGGGGGCGGCGCTGCCGGCCGCAGTGCTCGCGGTCGACGCCGTCGACTTCACGCTCCAGGCCTACGACGTCACCGAGCCCCGTCCCGGCTATGCCGCGTACGGGGTGGTGGCGGCGCTGGCCGAGACGCAGCTCACCATGGGCCACAGCGTGATCATCGACGCGGTGAACCCGGTGAAGGCGGCCCGGCAGCTGTGGATCGAGCTCGCCGACCGGCTCGGCGTCCCGCTGCGGGTCGTCGAGGTGGTCTGCGGCGACGACGCCGAGCACCGCCGCCGCGTCGAGGCCCGGTTCGCGGCCCGCGCCCACGACGGCATCCCCGACTGGGTGCGGGTCCTGGAACGGCAGACCGAGTACGAGCCCTACCTGGGCCCCCGCCTGGTCGTGGACACCTACTTCGCGAAGGACCCGGTCGGCCCGGTCGTCGAGTACCTCAGCTGAGCGTGACCCACCCCGCCGGGGCGGGGAGAAGACCGCTCAGCTGAGCCGGCGGACGTCGTAGGCGCCGGGGGCGGGGCTGCCGGCGTACTCCTGTCCCTTCATCCGGCACCAGGCCGGGATGTCGTTGGCCGCCGCCGGGTCGTCGGCCAGGACCCGCACCACCTCGCCGACCGGCACCGACGGCATCGCCTTCGCCAGGTCGATGACCGGCAGCGGGCAGCGCCGGCCGCGGGAGTCCACCTCGATCACAGCCCCGCCTCCTTGCGGATCTCCGCGACGACCCCGGGCAGCACGGCCAGGAAGCGGTCCACGTCCGCCTCCGTGGTGCCGCGGTGCAGCGACACCCGGACGTTGCCGTGGCTGAGCACGCCCATCGCCTCCAGGACGTGGCTGGGCCGCAGCGTGGAAGCCGTGCAGGACGAGCCGGACGACACCGCGAAGCCGCGCCGGTCCAGGGCGTGCAGCAGCGCCTCGCCGTCCACGTAGAGGCACGAGAACGTGACCAGGTGGGGTAGCCGTGCCACCGGGTCGCCGACGATGTCGACGTCCGGCACGGTCGCCGCGACGGTGTCCCGGATGCGGTCCACCAGGGCGCTCAGGCGTACGGACTCGGTCTCGGTCTCGGCCAGGACGGCCCGCAGGCTCGCCGCGGCCGCGACCACCGCGGGCAGGTCCAGCGCCCCCTGCGGGCGCGGTCTGTGAAGATCATCACCAGGGTACGGCGAGAGCCAGCGCGTGCCCTTACGGACCGCCAGAAGTCCCACCCCGGGCGGCCCTCCCCACTTGCGGGCGCTGGCCGTGAGCAGGGACCAGCCCGGCGGCACCGGCGCGTGCCCGACCGACTGGGCGGCGTCCACGTGCAGCGGCACCCCGGCCTCGGCGCACGCCTCGGCGGCCGCCGCCACCGGCTGCACCGTTCCCACCTCGTGGCTCGCGCTGATCAGGCTCGCCAGGGCCACGCCGGGACGCGCCACGGCGGCCCGCCACGCGGCCGGGTCGAGGCGGCCCAGCCGGTCGACGCCGACCTCTTCCGACGTGCCGTGCCGGGCGGCGGCGTGCAGCACCGCCGAGTGCTCGATCGCCGAGTGGACGAGCGTCCGGCCTGCGCGGACGCGTCCCGCGAGTCCGCCGAGGACCGCCGCGTGCACCGCGGCGGTGCCCGAGGAGAGAAAGGTCAGTTCGTCCGGGCGTACGCCCAGGCACTGCGCCGCGGTGGCGGTCGCCGCCTCCCGCAGCTGCTGGGCCCGCCGGCCCGCGGCGTAGAGCCGGTCCGGATCGGCCCAGCCGTCGTCCAGGGCGGCCAGCATCGCCTGCCGCGCCACGGGATGCATCGGGGCCGCGGCGGCCGCGTCCAGGTACGCGGGCGCACCCGCTTGTTCCGCCGTGTATTCCACCTCCGGAACGGTATCGTCCACAGGATCGGGGGTATGCACGCCCGGGCGAAGATCGGACCCCCGGTAGCCGGGCGGCAGGGCCAGGTCGAGTAGTGTGCGACCGTCGGTGACACCTTGCCGCCGGTGTCCGGATTCAGTCGCACCGGGCGGTGCTCTAGGGAGGCAGGAGCAGGTGGTCTCAAGGAGTTCGGTCGCACGACCCCGCGTCGTACGGCTAGCCGGGCTCGGTGTCGGCGGTGCCATGCTGCTGGCCCTGCTGTCCGGCTGTTCCGCCAACTCGATCGGTGACCGGCTGGGCGGCTTCGGCTGGCCCCGGCACGGCATCACGCTGCAGGCCCACAAGATGTACGACATGTGGATCGCCGCCACCATCGCGGCCCTGGTCGTCGGCATCTTCGTGTGGGGCCTGATCTTCTGGTGCGTGATCCGGTACCGCAAGCGCGGCGACAACCTGCCCGTGCAGACACGGTTCAACATGCCGATGGAGGTGCTCTACACGGTCACCCCGGTGCTGATCGTGGCGGTCCTCTTCTACTACACGGCCATCGTGCAGACCGATGTGGACAAGCTGTCGGCCAAGCCGGATCAGACCGTCGAGGTCGTGGCGTTCAAGTGGAACTGGCAGTTCAACTACCGTGACGCGCCCGGCAAGGACGCCCGCACGCTGGCCTCCAACCTCGGCTCGTCGGACGTCATCCCGCTGCTCGTGCTCCCCACCGGCCGCAAGATCCGGTTCGAGGAGACCAGCCGCGACGTCATCCACTCGTTCTGGGTGCCGGAGATGCTGTTCAAGCGGGACGTCTTCCCGGGCAGCACGCGCAACGTCTTCGAGGTCACGCTCGACCGCGAGGGCCGCTACGTCGGCCGCTGCGCCGAGCTGTGCGGCACGTACCACGCCTTCATGCAGTTCGAGCTGGTCGTGGTCTCGCCGGAGCGGTTCGACCGGTTCCTCGCGGCCAAGACCGGCGGCGCCAGCACGCAGGACGCGATGGCGGCGATCGGCTTCACCGGCGACGAGCGCTTCGCCGTGACGACGCGGCCGTTCGACACCCGCCGCGACGGCCAGTCGTGGAACCAGTCCGGCGATTCCGTGGCCGCAGGGAAGTAGGAACCCGAGTTGAGGACCGAATACAAGATCTTCGCGGGCGTCGCCGCCTTCCTCTTCGGCGCGGCGATCGTGTACGCCTTCTACACCGACGGCACCGGCGTCCACGTCGAGTGGGTCGGCACCGTGGCGCTCCTCCTGTCGGGCCTGCTGTGCGCGATGTGCGCCGGCTTCTTCTGGTTCGTCGCCCGCCGCATCGACCTCCGCCCGGAGGACCGCGAGGACGGCGAGATCGTCGAGGGCGCGGGCGAGGTCGGCTTCTTCAGCCCGGGCAGCTACTGGCCGTTCGGCCTGGCCCTGGCCGCCGCGACCGCCGCGATGGGCCTCGTCTTCTGGATGTGGTGGCTGATCGCGGCCGGCCTGATCATGGTCATCTTCGCGGCGTGCGGGCTGCTCTTCGAGTACTACTCGGGCACCCGGCACCCCGCCGAGCACTGAACGACGCAACACCCCGGAAGGCCCGCGCTCCGGCGCGGGCCTTCCGCGTTCCAGACGCAATCTCCGGCCCCGCGACGGTACGGGGTGACCGGGCCCGCGGGCTCCGGGCTGAACGTCAGCTCAGGCCGCTTCAGAGTGCCCTGCCGGAGCCGTCCGTCCCCGGAGCCGTCCGCGGCCGGAGCCGTCCATGCCCGGAGCCGTCCGCGGCCGGAGCCGTCCATGCCCGGAGCCGTCCGCGGCCGGAGCCGTCCATGCCCGGAGCCGTCCGCGGCCGGAGCCGTCCGCGGCCGGAGCTGTCCGTGGCTGGCGCCGTCCGTCCGTGGCTGGCGCCGTCCGTCCGCGGCCGGAGCCGTCCGTCTGCCGCCGGAGGTGGTCCGTCCGAGGCGGAGGTGTCCGTTTGCGGTGCCGATCGCAGGCGGCCGGCTATGGCCGTGACCGCTTCGGAGAGCCCTCGAAGGGTCTTAAATGCGATATTTCCGTCAGATAGTTGAACGGCAGGCATGACCTATATCCGGATTTATCCGGTGCAGAGGTGTCCGCCGCGGCGCTGCGAGGGGCGCGGCGGGGGAGCGGCGGCGCTGATGGCCGGCTCCGGTCCGGGCGGTCAGGCGGCGCGGCGCTGGAGGGGGGCGATGCGGTCGCCGCCGGGGCGTAGCCAGACCCGGATCTCGAGGGGGGCGAGGATCTCCGCGGCGCCGCAGCGGGTGCAGACGAGTTCCGGGCAGTCCCTGTCGTGGCCGTCCGTGCAGGGCGGCACCTCGAACGGCATCTCGGCGTCGCAGATGATGCAGCGCAGCTCTCGTTCGTCCACGGGTGGCTCCTCTTCGTCGGAAGCGGAAGGTGGAATTACCCGAATGTCATTCAAACGTTGTCACGGGTTCGCCGGGCAGCGGTGGACGTGCCCCGGCGTGTTGGGGACAAAGCTGTCAGGACTGCTCGGCCTCCGCTCCAGCGGATCGTCCCACCGGCCGTCGCGCGCATGCCGGTCTGTCGGGACTGCTCGGCCTCCGCTCCAGCGGGCCGCCCTACCGGCCGTTGCGCGCATGCCGGTCCGGGTCAGGACTGCTCGGCGGCCTTCGCGGCCTTGGCCGCCTCGACCCAGCGGTCCAGCAGCGCGGTGGCCGCCCCCGAGTCGACCGCCTCCACCGCCCGGGCGATGCCCGCGCGCATCGTGTCCGCGAAGGTGCCCGGGAAGCCGGCGTGGGCCGCGAACGCCGCGGCGGCGTTGACCAGGACGGCGTCGCGGACCGGGCCGCGTTCGCCGGCGAACGTGCGGAGTGCGGCGTCCGCGTTGAAGGTCGCGTCGCCGCCGCGCAGGTCGCCGGGTTCGCTGCGGGGGACGCCGAAGTCCGTGGCGTCCACCACCGACTCGGTGACCGTGCCGTCCTTGACCGTCCAGATCCGGGTCGGGGCGGCTGTGGTGAACTCGTCCAGGCCGTCCTCACCCCGCATGACCAGGGCCGAGTCGCCGCGGCCGGCGAAGACCTCGGCCATCACCGGGGCCATCCGCTGGTCGAAGCAGCCGACCGCCGCGCTGCGGGGGCGGGCCGGGTTGGTCAGCGGGCCCAGCACGTTGAAGAACGTCGGGTGGCCCAGCTCGCGGCGGGTGACCGAGGCGTGCCGCATGCCGGGGTGGTAGCGGGCGGCGAAGCAGAAGCCGATGCCGGCCTCGGCCACCGTGCGGGCGACGCCGTCCGGGCCGAGGTCGAGCGGGATGCCGAAGTGTTCCAGCAGGTCGGCGGTGCCGCAGGCGGAGGATGCCGCCCGGTTGCCGTGCTTGACCACCTTGACGCCGGCCGCGGCCACGATGATCGCGGCCATCGTGGAGATGTTGACCGTGTGGGCCCGGTCTCCGCCGGTGCCGACCACGTCGACGGCGTCGGCGCGTACGGCCTCGGGCAGGTCCACGACGGTCGCGTTGGACAGCATGGACTCGACCAGGCCGGCCAGCTCGACCGGCGTCTCGCCCTTGGCACGCAGCGCCACCGCGAAGCCCGCGACCTGCACCGGGGTGGCGTTACCCGCCATGATCTCGTCCATCGCCCAGGCCGTGTCGTGCGCCGGGAGCTCCTCGCCCCGCAGCAGGGCACTCAGCAGATTGGGCCAGGTAGGTGCGCCCATGGGGGCCTCCGGAGGCGAGGGTGCGTGCGGGGGAGGGTGGTGCTCAGCCCAGCGTGCCGAGGGTGCCCAGCGGGATCGCGCCGTTGCGGCGGGCCCGGAGCATGCCGGCGATGGTCTGGCCGGTGGTGACCGGGTCGAGCGGGTACACCAGCGTCTCGTCGACCTGGGCGTACGCGGCGAGCCAGCGGTCCGCCGCCCGGGCGATCACGACGCAGGTGGGCGGGGGGTCGGCGTACTCGTCCTTGGTCTGGCGGGCGATGCCGAGGCCGCCGGCGGGTGTCGCCTCGCCGTCGAGCACCATCAGGTCGATCTCGTAGTCGTCGAGCAGCCGGCGGCACTCCTCCCAGGTGGAGGCGTCGACGAACTCGACGGACAGGTCGGCGGCGGGGCGCACGCCGATCGCCAGCCGGATCTTGTCGCGGACCAGCGCGTCGTCGCTGTACAGCAGGACGGTGTACTTGTCCGGCTGCGGCTTGGTGTCGTTGCTCATAAGGTGCCCCGGTTCCCACGCTCGTAGGTGCTGGCTGATCGTACCCAACCGGTCATCGGCTGTCGGGCTCCGGGCGTACCGTGGCGGTCCCGTTTGTGATCTTGCTCGCCGACGGCGCAGCCGGCGCCGGGTCCGCGGCCCGGGCCTGCGCCCGGTCGGAGGTCTGGGCCTGCTCCTGGTCCGGGGTCCGGGGCGCCTGGTCCGGGGTCTGTGCCGGGTCCGGGGTCCGGGGCGCCTGGTGCGGGCCGGCCGCGGCGCGTTCCTCGGCCTCGGCCCGGTCGAGGGCGCGGTCGATCCGCTTGGCCTCCCGCTCGGACTGCTTGATCCACTGGAGCACCAGGATGCCGAGCATCGTGACGCTGACGATCTCGCCGCCCGCCCACAGGATGCCGCCCGCCGTGACCTGGTCGTCGAAGGGGTCCATCCAGCTCAGCCGGAGGTTCGGGTACCAGTCGCCGCCGAGCAGGGTCTTGCTCTGCATGATCGTCAGGCCCAGCACCGTGTGGAACGGCACGGACAGGACCATGAGCAGGGCCCTTGCCGGGTACGGCCACCTGTTCGGCAGCGGGTCCAGGCCCAGCAGCGGCCAGAAGAACAGGCAGCCGGTCACGATGAAGTGCACGTGGATGAACTCGTGCAGCCACGCGTGCTCCAGCGTGGCGCGGTACAGGCCGGTGAAGTAGAGGACGAACGGGTTCGCGATGAACAGCCCGAACGCGACCAGCGGGAAGGTCAGCACCCCGATCGGACGGCTGTGCAGCACGGCGAGCAGGCGCTTGCGCCCGCGTACGGGCATCGTGCGCAGCGCCAGCGTGACCGGCGCGCCGAGGGCGAGGAAGATCGGGCCCACCATGGACAGGACCATGTGCTGCACCATGTGCACGCTGATGAGCGTGGTGTCGTACGCCTCGATCCCGGTCACCGTGACCGCCGCGAGCGAGCCCAGCCCGCCGGCCAGGAAGGCCGCCGTCCGGCCGCCGGACCAGTGGTCGCCGCGCTGCCGGAGTCGATGTACGCCGTACAGGTACGCGGCCGCGGCCAGGAGCAGGAACAGCGCGATCAGGCTGGTCAGACGGATCTCGGTGAAGATCTGACCGACGCTGAACGGCGGCGGGGCAGTATCCCCCGCCGCCACGGCGGGGGGGAGCGATTCGGCGAGCTGCACCGTTCGAGGCTAGGCCCCTCGGCGGTGTCCGCACGCCACCGGGCTGCGACACATGCCGGATTGGGCCCCCCGCGACATGTTCAGGTGATCGCGGGGCAATAATGAGCCCGTGACAGCGGCAGCCATCGACAAGAGCCGGATCCACTCGCTGACCCGACCCAACATGGTCAGCGTGGGGACCATCGTGTGGCTCTCCAGCGAGCTCATGTTCTTCGCAGCCTTGTTCGCGATGTATTTCGCGATCCGCGCGGCGGACTACAGCATGTGGGAGCACCACACCGAGGTTCTGAACATTCCGTACGCGACGACGTTCACGGTGATCCTCGTGCTCTCGTCGGTCACCTGCCAGCTCGGTGTGTTCGCGGCGGAGAAGGGTGACGTGTTCGCGCTGCGGCGCTGGTTCACCGTCACCTTCATCATGGGCCTGATCTTCGTGCTCGGCCAGGCGAACGAGTACCGCCACCTGGTGGCCGACGGCATCAAGATCAACAGTGACGGCTACGGGTCGATGTTCTACCTGACCACCGGGTTCCACGGCCTGCACGTCACGGGCGGTCTCATCGCCTTCATCGTCTACATGATCCGCACCACCATGGGCCGGTTCACCCCGGCGCAGGCCACCTCGGCGATCGTCGTGTCGTACTACTGGCACTTCGTCGACATCGTGTGGATCGCGCTGTTCGCCATGATCTATTGGCTGCAGTGACAGCCGTCGCCGTCCGTGAGTTTCAAGGTCAAGACCCAGAGGGACATACCCATGACTTCTGACACCCCCGCCGGACGGCGTTTCCGGGTGTTCACCAGGCGGCGGTCCGCGCCGAGCCGGGCGCGCCGGCGCATCGGCGCCGCGGTCCGCATGCTCGCCGCGCTCGCCCTCGCGGGTGGCGTCTACACCGCCTTCGCCCCCGGCGCCTCCGCCGAGGACACCCGCCAGCTCTCCGGCGCAGCGCAGGAGGGCAAGGCGCTCTTCGACAACAGCTGCATCAGCTGCCACGGCCGCAACGCCGAGGGTGTCGAGGGCCGCGGGCCGAGCCTGATCGGCGTCGGCTCCGCCTCGGTGGAGTTCCAGGTGGGCACCGGCCGCATGCCGATGACCCGGCAGGAGGCCCAGGCCGAGAAGAAGCCGCCGCAGTTCAACGAGGCGCAGACCAAGCAGCTGGGTCAGTACATCCAGGAGCTCGGCGGCGGACCGCAGCTGCCGTCCGGCTCGCTGGTCGAGGACATCGAGCAGAACCCCGAGGCGCTGGCCCGCGGCGGCGAGCTGTTCCGGATCAACTGCACCTCGTGCCACAGCTTCGGCGGCGCCGGCGGTGCCCTGTCGTCCGGCAAGTTCGCGCCCTCGCTGCACTCCGCCTCCGCGGAGGAGATCTACGCCGCGATGCTCACCGGCCCGCAGAACATGCCGGTGTTCGGCGACAACGAGATCACCCCCGAGCAGAAGCGCCAGATCATCACGTACGTCACGCAGCAGCTCCAGGAGGACAAGGACCCGGGCGGCCTCTTCAACCTCGGCCGGTACGGGCCGGTGACCGAGGGCCTGGCCATCTTCCTGGTCGGGATCACGCTCCTGGTGTTCGCGACGCTGTGGATTGCGGGGAAGTCATGACGGTGACCAAGAACGACCAGCACGGCGCCGGCACCGAGCCGGTGGACCTCAGCGATCCCCGGCTGTCCCGCTTCGAGATCGTCCGCGAGGGCGCCCGGCGCGACGACATCGAGATCGTCACGTACGAGTCGCAGTTCCCGACGCCGAACTCCAAGGCGGAGAAGCGCATCGAGCGCACCATCGCCCTGATGTTCCTGCTCGCGGGGCTGCTCGGCCTGGTGTTCCTGGCCGCGTACATCTTCTGGCCGTGGGAGTTCGAGCTGGGCCACGCGCGCAGCGACTACTACACCCCGATCCTCGGCATCTCGCTCGGCCTGGCCCTGCTGGCCATCGGCTTCGCCATCCTGACCTGGGCCAAGAAGCTGCTGCCGCACGAGGTCTCGATCCAGGACCGGCACGAGGGCAGGTCGACGGACGAGGATCGCCAGATCACCGGCCAGACGCTGCTCTTCACCGTCGACGAGCTCGGCATCCAGCGCCGGCCGCTGCTCAAGGGCGCCATCGCCCTGGGCCTCGCGCCGATCGGCCTGGTCGCCGCGGCGCCGCTGGTCGGCGGCCTGATCAAGAACCCGCACAAGCCCGACCGCGGCCAGGACCCGCCGATGTTCCGCACCGGCTTCGACCCGGTGGCCAACCAGGGCCGTCCGGTCCGGCTGACGCACGAGGACGGCACCCCGATCCGGCCCGAGGACATCAGCGTCGGCGGCCAGATCACGGTGTTCCCCGGCGTTCCCCACGGTGCCACCAACGAGTACGCGGACTCGCCCACGCTGCTGATCCAGCTGCGCGCGGACGACGCCGCGGTGGCCCGCAAGGCGTCCGAGGAGGACGAGCGCAACAAGGGCGCGATGTGGGGCAACTACGTCGCCTTCTCCAAGATCTGCACCCACGCGGGCTGCCCCGCCAGCCTGTACGAGCAGCAGACCAACCGGCTCCTCTGCCCGTGCCACCAGTCGCAGTTCCTCATCACGGAGAACGCCCGCCCGATCTTCGGACCGGCCAGCCGCCGACTGCCGATGCTGCCCATCACGGTGGACGACGAGGGTTACTTCGTGGCAGCGTCTGATTACCGAGAGACCGTCGGGCCCGACTTCTGGGAGAGGCCGTGAAGCGCCGAAAGTTCGATCTCGCATCCGTACCGGGCAAGGCCGCCAAGGGCGTCGACGAGCGCTACCAGGTGGCCACCCCGCTGCGAGGGCTGCTGAACAAGGTCTTCCCCGACCACTGGTCGTTCCTGCTCGGGGAGATCGCGCTCTTCTCGTTCATCGTCCTGCTGCTCAGCGGCGTGTTCCTGACCCTCTTCTTCGACCCGTCGATGAAGGAGGTCGCGTACGACGGCTCGTACACGGCGCTGCGCGGCACCGAGATGTCGGCGGCGTACGAGTCCTCGCTGCACCTGTCGTTCGAGGTGCGCGGCGGTCTGTTCATGCGGCAGATGCACCACTGGGCGGCGCTGCTGTTCATGGCGGCGATCGTCGTCCACATGGCGCGCGTCTTCTTCACCGGCGCGTTCCGCAAGCCGCGTGAGGCCAACTGGGCGATCGGCATCGCGCTGTTCCTCCTGGGCTTCCTCGCCGGCTTCACCGGCTACTCGCTCCCCGACGACGGCCTCTCCGGCACAGGCCTGCGCATCGCCTCGGCGATCATGCTGTCCATCCCGGTCGTCGGCACCTGGCTGTCGGCGTCGATCTTCGGCGGCGAGTTCCCGGGCGAGCTGATCATCGGGCGCTTCTACATCGCCCACGTCCTGCTCATCCCGGGCGGCCTGCTCGCGCTGATCAGCGTCCACCTGGGCCTGGTCTTCGCGCAGAAGCACACCCAGTGGCCCGGCCCCGGCCGGACCAACTCCAACGTGGTCGGCGAGCGCATGTTCCCGCGGTACGCGCTCAAGCAGGGCGGTTTCTTCATGACCGTCTTCGGCGTGATCGCGCTGCTGGCCGGCCTGTTCCAGATCAACCCGATCTGGCTGTTCGGGCCGTACCGGGCGTCCGAGGTCTCCTCGGGCAGCCAGCCCGACTGGTACGTCATGTTCATGGACGGCCTGGTCCGGCTCATGCCCGCCTGGCAGATCGACCTGCCGATCGGCGACGGCTACGTGATCCCGCCGCTGTTCTGGCCCGCGGTCGTCGGCCTCGGCGCGCTGACCACGGTGCCGATGTTCTACCCCTGGATCGAGGCGCGCCGCCTGAAGGACACGCGGTCGCACCACCTGCTCCAGCGGCCGCGCGACGCACCCGAGCGCACCGGCCTCGGCGCCATGGCGTTCACATTCTTCATCGTGGCCACCCTCTCCGGCGGCAACGACGTCATCGCGGACAAGTTCCACATCAGCCTGAACGCGATGACCTGGGCCGGCCGCATCGGCATGGTGATCCTGCCGCCGCTGGCGTACTACCTGGCCGTCCGCATCTGCCTGGGCCTGCAGCAGCACGACCGCGAGGTCCTCGCCCACGGCGTGGAGACGGGCATCATCAAGCGCCTGCCGGACGGCCGCTTCGTCGAGGTCCACCAGCCGCTGAGCCCCGTCGACGACCACGGCCACCCGCTGCCGCTGGACTACGCCGGCTGGGTCGTCCCGAAGAAGATGAACCGCCTCGGCGCGCTGGCGCCCGCGGTCAAGGGCTTCTTCTTCCCGGTCGAGAAGCCGGTCGAGGCCCCGGTCTCGCCGGCCGTCCCGCCGCTGGCGAGCCGCGAGGACCGCGAGGAGATCACCTCCGGCCGCTGAGTCAGCACGCGAGAAAGGGGGCCCGCGAGGGCCCCCTTTTCCGTGTCCCGCGCGGGGTCAGTCGGCGTCGGGCAGCCCGATCGCGAAGGCGTCCTCCAGGTCGTGCTTCGAGTACGCCCGGAACGCGATGTGCGACTCGGTGTTGAGCACCCCGGGCGTCTTCGAGATCCGCCCGGCGATCACCTCGGCGATATCGTCGAACCGCGGCACCCGCACGATCGCGATCAGGTCCACGTTGCCGGCCACCGAGTAGACCTCGCTGACCCCGGGCAGCGCGGCCAGCGCCTCGGCGACCTCAGGAATCGAGTCGGTGGCGCAGTCGATGTGCACGATCGCGGTGTTCACGGAGGCTCCCTCGGGTCGGCGTCGGTTCATGCTAACGACCCGGGCGCCCCTTGATCAGGCGGCCACGGTCAGGTCTTCGCCGGCGCGGATGATCCGGCTCAGGTCCTCGCCGGCGGCGACGTGCGCACCGGGCCAGACGACGCAGCGGTCCACCCGGCCCTCGACGACCGCGCCCGCCCCGACCACCGACCGCTCGGCGTGCCCGCTGACCCTCGCCGAGGGGTCCACCAGGCCACCGATCCCGTCCGCGGCGGGCTGCCGGGGGACGGTCGGGTCGGGCGTGTCGGCGCCCTCGACCGGGACGCCGGCCGCGTGCAGGTTGGCCGCGAGATACCTGGCCGGGGTGCCGGTGTCGATGTAGACGCCGTCGTAGCCGATGAGCTCCAGCTCGCCCGCGGCCTCCGCCGGGCGCCACACCGTGCGGACCAGGTCGGAGAACTCCGGGCTGAGCTCGCGCACGTACCGCCACGGCAGCAGGGAGAAGCCGGCGAAGCGCCGCCCGCTGAAGCCGCCCGTGTCGCCGGGCGGCACCGGCTTCGTCAGCATCCGTACGGTCTCGCCGTCCCAGCCGTCGAGCAGCGCGGCGATGTCCTTGCCCGGCTCGCGCACTGCGTCCGCCAGGTAGGCGTCGGCGTTGCCGACCAGCACGCCGCGGCCGTCGATCCACCCGCGGAGCCGGCCGATCCCGCCGGCCGTGCCGAGCGGCCCGTCGGGCTCGACGGAAACATGCACCCGCTCCCCGGCGTGCGCCACGAGCTGCTCGGCCAGGTACGCGGCGTTGACCGCCACCATGGACGGCCCGTGCAGGCCGAGGCCGGCCACCCGCGCCAGGGCCCGGTCGAGCAGCGCGACGTTCCCGACCGGACAGAGCGCCTTCGGTACGCCCTCGGTCAGCGGCCGCAGCCGTTGCCCCTCACCCGCGGCCAGGATCACGGCGGCAACGGCGCTCATGACGACGCGGACGGGGTCTGCTCGGCCGCGCGGGGGCCGATGCCGTAGACGCCGAGGACCAGGGCCGTGTTCGGGGTCAGGCGGGGGAGGTCGTCGAGGGGGAACCAGACCGCCTCGAGGACCTCGCCGCCGTCGACGACGAGTTCGGTGGTGGAGGCGGGGACCGTACCCATGAAGACGGTGTCGACCCAGCCCTTGGGGTGCACGATGGCGTTCGGGACGGCCGGGGTGAGCTCGTCCGGGGCGATCCGGACGCCGGACTCCTCGTGCAGCTCGCGGGCGGCGCCGACCTCGGGTGCCTCGCCCTTCTTGAGCAGGCCGGCGGGCAGGCCCCAGCCCCGGCCGGGCGGCTGGCGCAGCAGCAGGAGCCGGCCGGGCTCGCGGGCGTCGCTGTCCCGCACGATGCACACCGCCCCGACCAGGTATTTCGGCGCGATGAGCCGCACGATCCGCCGGCGCACCGGGTGCGGCAGCCGATAGAAGCCCTGATATGCGGCGCCGCGCAATCGCCGAGGCATTTTCACGCCCCAAGGCTAGCGGGGCGCCGCCCGTCCCTCAGCCTGGGTGGCCCACCGGGCTCAGTCTGGGCGGCCCACCGGCTCAGCCTGGGCGGTGCGCCGGGTGGCCCGCCGGGCTCAGTCGGGGTGGTCCACCAGGGCGATCAGCTGCTCGACCACCTGGTCCGGCTCGAGGTTGCGCTCCGTCACGGCCACCAGCATGGTTTCCAGGTCCGGGTAGCCGAGCTCCTCCGCGAGCCGGCGCAGCGGCACCTCGCTCGCCAGGCCGCGGTCGTGCTTGCGCAGGGTCAGGCCGATCGTGGCGCGGCCGAGGCGGACCTTGTCGGCGATGCTGATGCCGGGGGAGTTCTCCTCCGCGAAGTACCGGTTGATCTGCATCTGGGCCTGCGTCGACTTGACGAAGCCCAGCCACTCCTTGCGGGGGCCGCGGGGAGCGATGCCCGGTTCGACCTCGACGCGGCCGTCGGTCTCGGTGAAGATCTCCACCACGTCGCCGTCGCGGAGCTGGGAACTCAGCGGTGCCAGCCGGCCGTTGATGGTCGCGGCGAGCGTCTGGTCACCCTTGTCGGGGCTGAGCTCGTACGCGAGGTCGACCGGGGTGGAGCCGGCCGGGAGCTCGAAGGTGCGGCCCTTGGCGAAGACCGTGATCTGGGCCTCGGCGAGGTCGCAGCGCAGCGAGTCGAGGAACTGGCCCGCGTCCGTGGTGTCCTGCTCCCAGTCGAGCACCCGCTTGAGCCAGGTGAGCTGGTCCGTGCCCGTCTCGGAGTCGAATTTCGGGTAGCGGTAGCCGGTGGCGACGCCGTACTCGGCGCAGCGGTGCATCGAGACCGTGCGGATCAGCACCTCGACGAGGCGGCCGTCGGGGCCGGTGACGGTCGTGTGCAGCGAGCGGTAGAGGTTGTTCTTGGGGGAGGCGATGAAGTCCTTGAAACGGCCGGCCACCGGGCGCCACTGGCCGTGGATGGCGCCGAGCGCGGCGTAACAGTCGGTCTCCGGGCCGTCGACCACGACGGCCAGGCGGGGCAGGTCGAACGGTACGGCGTGACCGCCCGCGACCGTGTCCTTCCAGATCGAGTAGTAGTGCCGGGGTCGCGGCTTCACGTCGGCGCTGACCCGCAGCCGGCGCAGCGCGCGCTGGGCCTCGACCGACACGGCACCGAGGTATTCGTCCCAGCCGGGGCGGTTCTTGACGTGCTCGTCGATGCGGGCGTACGACTCCGGCTCGAGGTGGTAGAGCACCACGTCGTCGAGGTCGCGCTTGAGGGCCTGGATGCCGAGCCGGTCGCAGAGCGGGACGAGCACGTCGAGCGTGGCCGTGGCGATGCGGGCCCGGGAGGCGGGGGAGCGGGCGTCGAGGGTGCGCATGTTGTGCAGCCGGTCGGCCAGCTTGATCACCAGCACCCGGACGTCCTTGCCGGCCGCGATGATCATCTTGCGGATCGTCTCGGCCTCGGCCACCTTGCCGTAGAACGCCTTGTCGAACTTGGTGACGCCGTCGACCAGGTGGGTGACCTCGGGGCCGAAGTCGCCGTGCAGCGTCTCCAGCGTGTAGCTCGTGTCCTCGACCGTGTCGTGCAGCAGCGCCGCGACCAGCGTGGTCGTGTCCATGCCCAGCTCGGCGCAGATCTGGGCGACGGCGAGCGGATGGGTGATGTACGGGTCGCCGCTCTTGCGGAACTGGCCGCGGTGCATGTTCTCGGCCACGGCGTAGCTGCGCCGCAGGATGCCGGCGTCGGCGGACGGATGGATCGCACGATGCGTGCGCGTCAGGGTGGTGACCGGGTCGTCGTCGTTGCCCTGAAAGCTCAGGAACGACCTCAGCCGCTGGGTCAGCGGCGCCGTCGGCAGGGCACGTCCAAGGGCGGCGCCGTGGCCGGCGTCGACGTCCACTCGGACACCCCCTCCCGGATCGATCGCACCCTACGCGCGGATCCCACCGATTTCTCGGCTTTGCAGCCGCGTGCCCTACAGCCTAAGCGAGCGAGCGTCATCCGAACGGGCAGTTACGGATGAGCGAACGGGTGAGTCTCTTCTCGACGCCGCGGCTTCGGCCCTGGTGAGCAGCCTACTGAACCGCGCTGCGCCACGCGCCGGTGACACCCAGTCGCCGGAAGTTTCCACCAGCCGGGTGTCCGGCCGCTCGAGCCATGCCAGGATCCGCTCGGTCTCCTCCGCCGACGCCGCCGGAACCGGTCCCGGTCCGGGTAGGACCGTCTCCGCCGTCGCCCGGGCCAGGTCCAGGGTCGGCCGGGGATGCAGGCGCGGCGGCGAGGTCGCGGCGGCGGCCAGGCGGCCGTGCCGGACCACCACGATCTCCCATCCGTACGCGTCGTTGCGCCGCGCCGCCACCAGCTCCTCGATCCGGGTCAGCGCCCCCAGCTTCTGCATCCGCACGACGGCCCGCAGCAGCGCGACGAGGCGGGACCGGACGACCGCCGCCTCCTCGTAACGCTGCCGCTGCGACAGTGCCTCGATCCTCGCCAGGAGGGCCTCCACCAGGGGCTCCGGGTCGCCGTGGGTGGCGGTGCGAAAGGGCAGCGCGGCGCTCTGGGCGTACGCCTCAGGGGTTATCCGGTGCTCGCAGGGCGCCGGGCATCTCCCCAGCTCGGCCAGCGCGCAGGCCGGCGTGACCGTCCTGGTGGAGAGCTTGTGGGTGCATTGGCGCAGCGGCACCGCGTCGTAGACGGCCGCCGCGGCGAGCTCGGCGGTGCGCCGCGACGAGAACGGCCCGAGATAGGCGGCGTCGTCGTCGGCGAGCTGCCGCACGACCGACAGCCGGGGGTAGGCCTCCGCGGTCAGCTTCAGCCACACCACCCGCTCCGGATACTTCGAGCGGCGGTTGTACGGCGGCGCGTGCGCGGCGATCAACCGCAGCTCACGCACCTCGGCCTCGAGCGAGTGCGCGCACTCCACCGCCTCCACCCGGGTCGCGGCGGCGATCATCTCCGACATCCGGGCCCGCTTCTCGCCGGCCGTGAAGTAGCTGCGCACCCGGGTCGCGATGTCCACCGAGGTGCCGACGTAGAGCGGCCGCTCGTCGGCGGCGCGGAACACGTAGACCCCCGGCACGTGCGGCAGGTTGTCGGCGAGATGGCGTTTGCGCCGCTGGGCGGGGGTGACCGCCTTGGCGAACTCGATCGCGTCGCCGAGCGTGTGCACCTTGAAGCTGCCCAGCCGCTCGATCAGCCCGTGCAGGACGTCCACGGTCGCCTTGGCGTCGTCGAGCGCCCGGTGGGTGGGCTGCACCCGGGCGTGGAAGAACTGCGCCAGCGTGCCCAGCTTGCGGTTGGGCACCTCGTCGCGGGTCAGCGCCCGGCGGGCCAGGGCCGCGGTGTCCAGCACGCGCAGCTGCGGCCAGGCATGCCCGTGCCGGGCGCACGCGGCCTTGAGGAAGCCCACGTCGTAGGGCGCGTTGTGGGCGACCAGCACCGACCCGCGCAGGAACTCGAGCAGACTCGGCAGCACGGCCTCGATCGGCGGCGCCGGCGCCAGCATCGCCTCGGTGATGCCGGTCAGCACGGTGATGAACGGCGGCAGGCGCTCACCCGGGTTGACCAGGGTGCCGAGCACGCCCAGCTCCTCACCGGCGCGGACCTTGACCGCCCCGATCTCGGTGATGCCGCCGCCGTCCGGCGCCCCGCCGGTCGTCTCCAGGTCGAGCACCACGAACGTCGTGTCCCGCAGCGACAACGCCGCCGGATCGACGGAACCGTCGGCGCTCAGGAGGGTGTCCAGAGTGCCTTGGACATATGCCGGTTGTGCCACGGCGGGCAATCTAGGGCCCGGGTACGACATTCTCCGGGTCCGTACCCGAAAAGATCACTTGCCTCCGCAAGCTTTTCCGCTGCCCACGGTGGGAGAATAGAAAAATGTCCGCGCCGCAGGAGTTCGCCGACCACCCCTCCGAGGAGGAGGCGGCGGCTCCTGCTGCCTTGGGCGGTTCCTCTTCGGTCTCGCTGGAGGGTGACGACGGCGGTGCGCCGGAGCCGGCCCTGCCCGAGCCCGTCCGGCAGCGGATCACCGCGCTGACCGCGGCCGCCCTGCCCGGCATGCCGGGCGAGGAGATCCCCGTCGCCCTCCGGCGGGTTGCCCGGTTCGCCCCCAATCGTCGGGCTCGGCTCGGCGGCGCCGCGCTCGCCGCCCAGCTCACCTCGGACCCGCTGTTCCGCCAGCGCATCGGCACCCGGGTGGTCGCCGAGACCGGCGACCTGGGCGCCGCCGTCGCCGCCGGCATGGCGCCCGCCGCGGCCGACCCCGTCGAGGTCGCCGCCCTCGCCTACCTGGCCCGTCCCACCGGCTGGCGCGAGCTGGTCGAAGCGGCCGGCGAATCGGTGCGCGCCGAGGCCGACAGCGCCGCCGTCGCCGGCCAGATCCGGGACGCCGAGCACCGTGCCGCCCGTGCCGAGCACGACCGGGCGGTCGCCCGGGTGGAGGCCGACAAGCTGCGCGACGAGCTCGCCCGGGTGCGGGAGGAGCTGGGCCAGCTGCGCGAGGAGGCCCGGACCACCGCTCGCGCGCTGCGCGAGACGCAGGCGGCCCACAAGCGGGCCAGCGATCTGCTGGCCACCGAGAAGGGCCGCGCGGCGAAGGTGGCGGCCGATCACGATGCCGAGGTACGCCGGTTGCGCACGCGCCTGGCCGAGGCGGAGGCGGCGGCCGCCTCGGGCAAGCAGAGCGCGAAGGACGCCCGGGCCGCCGACGACGCCCGCCTCTGGCTGCTGCTGGAGACGATCGGGCAGGCGGCCTCCGGGCTGCGCCGCGAGCTGGCCATCGGCCCGGCCGACAAGCTGCCCGCCGACTTCGTGGCCGACGCCTCCGCCGACCGCCCGGGGGCGCAGGAACGCTCCCGCCCCCGCGCCCAGGACACCGACGACCCCGGCCGCCTCGACCAGCTCCTCGCGCTGCCGCGGGCCCACCTGATCGTGGACGGCTACAACGTCACCAAGCGCGGCTTCGCCGACATGTCGCTCGAGCAGCAGCGCAAGCGTCTGATCACCGGGCTGGGCGGCATCGCGGCGCAGACCGGCGACGAGGTCACGGTGGTGTTCGACGGGGCGGAGCGGGTGCACGGCCTGCCACCGGCGCCCCGCGGCGTCCGCGTGCTGTTCTCGCGCAAGGGCGACACCGCCGACGAGCTCATCCGCCAGCTCGTCCGGGCCGAACCGGCGGGCCGCGCGCTCGTGGTCATCTCGTCGGACCGGGAGGTCGCGGACGGCGTACGCCGGCACGGGGCGTACCCGATGGGAGCTGACTCACTGCTGCGGCGGCTCGCCCGGTCCTGATTTTTGTCATACCCCCTCCATAGCGTGACTGTCACCGATGGTGGTCGGTCCGCGACAGGCACTTCCCCCGGATCGCGGCCGCACCACCCTCGGGCACGAGGAGGAAGTGATGATCATCGACTGCGGCCGTTGCCCCGGTAGGGGACGCGGATGCGAGGGTTGCCTGATCAAGGCGATGGCGGACACGCCCGACGGCATCAGCGACCTGACCCCGGGCGAGCTGCGCGCGATCGAGGCGTTCGAGCTGGCGGGCTTCGAGGTGGAGCTGCTCGAGACGCCGGAGCCGCCGGTGGCGGTCCCGCTGTACCGCCGCCACGGCCACGTGGCGTGATCAACATCCCGGTTCCCCGGTTATCCACAGGGGTCGGCCGGGGTGGGTGAGGACGTGCCTAGGATGGGCGATCACGACGGCGGGACGGAGGCGCAGGGCATGACACCTCGGCTGTGGGCTGCCTGCACGCTCGCCGTGCTCCTCGTCGTCCTGATCGTCTACACAGCCGTGACCATCCCGTGGCACCGGCCTCCCGCGCCCCGCGCCGACCAGCTCGCGGCGCTCGGGCAGCTCCCCGCCGACCAGGTCGCCCGCGCCCGGGAGTTCCATGCGGCGCTGCGGCCCGGGGCGTACGGCGGGATGGCCGTGGGGCTGGCCGGGGCGTTGCTGCTGGGGTTGACGCCGCTGGGCTCGCGCCTGGTGTCGTGGGCCGGGCGCCCGTTCGGAGATCACTGGATCGCCCAGGCGGTGCTCGGAGGGCTGCTCATCGTGCTCGCCGCCGAGGTGCTCACCCTGCCGTTCGCGGCGTGGCGGCACTCGATCGTCGCCCGCTACGGCATCTCGACCCAGACGTGGGGAGCCTGGACGGTCGACGTCGCCAAGTCGTTCGCCGTGGGCGCGGTCATCGGCGCGCTGGCGTTGCTCGGCTTCTTCACGGTGACCCGCCTCGCGCCGCGCTGGTGGTGGGCCTTCGGGGCGGCGGGGGCGGCGGCGCTGGTCGTGCTGCTCTCCTTCGTGCTGCCCGTCGTGGTCGAGCCGATCTTCAACAGGTTCACGCCGATGGCCGCCGGTCCGCTGCGCACGTCGTTGATGGAGCTGGCCGCGCGGGACGGCGTACCCGTCAAGGACGTTCTCGTCGCCGACGCCTCGCGCCGCACCCGGGCGGTCAACGCGTACGTCTCGGGCTTCGGCCCCACCCGCCGGATCGTCGTCTACGACACGATGCTCACCGAGGCCACCCCGGACGAGGTGGTGTCGGTGGCGGCACACGAGCTCGGCCACGCCAAACGCAACGACGTCCTGACCGGCACGATCATCGGCGCGCTCGGTGCCGCCGCGGCGGTGATCGCGCTGTACCTGCTCGGGTCGCTGGGCTGGCTGCTGCGCTGGGCCGGCGTCGGCACGATGGGAGAACCGAAGGCGATCGCGCTGCTCCTCGCCCTCGTCGCGATCGCCGGCCTGCTGGGCGGCCCGGCCCAGGCCCTGATCTCCCGCCGCGTCGAGGCCCGGGCCGACGCCCACGCCCTCGAACTGACCGGCGACCCGGCCGGCTTCGAATCCATGCAACGCCGCCTCGGCACCGTCAACCTCTCCGACCCCGACCCGCCGGCCTGGGAGTACGCCATGTCAGCCTCACACCCCTCCACGGTCGAACGCATGGCAGCCGCCCGCGCCTACGCCCGAGGCGAACGATGACCCCCGCCTCCCACCCACCCCGGCCCACCCCGGTCCGCCCCTCTGCCACGGCGAAGGCTGCCGTCCACTCACCCCGGCCCACCTCAAACCGGTCCGCCAGACGGCCGCCTGCCGCGGCGGTGGCGCCCGCCGTCCACCCACCCCGGACCGCCTCGGCCCTGCCCGCCGCCCGCCCCTCCGCCGCGGCGGTGGCTTCCGTCCACCCACCTCGGGCCCTCTCGTCCCTGGCCGCCGGCCGGCGGTCTTGCGCGGCGGTGGCTTCCGTCCACCCGCCCCGGGCCCTCTCGTCCTTGCCCGCCGGCCGGCGGTCTTGCGCGGCGGTGGCTTCCGTCCACCCACCTCGGACCCCCTCGGCCCCGCCCGGCAGGCCGCCGTCTGCCGCAGTGGTGGCCGCCGTGCGGCAGCCCGCTCGGGTCGAGCTCGGCGCCCGCCGGCCCGCTCGGGCTGTGACCGACGGGTGCCGGCCGGCCGCTGCTGTCGGTGAGCTGCAGCGGCTCGCTCCGCGTGTGGCTGGCGTGCCCCGCTCTTTCCCCTGTGTGGCTGGCGTGCCTCGCCCCTTCGCGCGTGTGGCTGGCGTGCCTCGCCCCTTCACGCGTGTGGCTGGCGTGCCCAGCCCCGTCCCGTGCGTGGCTGATCTGCCCCGCTCCTTGCCGCGCGTGGCCGGTCTGCCGCGGCCTGCGCCGATCGCGGTTGGCGCGCGTCGCTCGGCCTCGCGCGTGGCCGGCGTGCGGCGGGTCGTCTTGAACGCGGGTGGTGTGGGGTCGCGTGTCTCTGGTGCGGCTGGGGGACGGCGGCGCGTCTCGGGTGCGGCGGGTGGGCGGCGGGTGGCTGTTCTTGCGGGCGGTTCGGTGGGCTTTGTTATTGACCTCGCGCGGCTGGGGGCCGGCTGCGGGCGGTCCAGTGGGTCGTTGATGGGGCTTGCCGGAATGGGGGTGCGCTGATGGGGCGGACGCTGCTCGTCACCAACGACTTTCCGCCGCGGCCCGGGGGGATTCAGCAGTTCGTGCACAACCTGGCTGTGCGGCAGCCGGCCGGGGCGGTTGTTGTCTATGCGTCGACGTGGCGGGGGGCCGAGAAGTTCGACGCCGAGCAGCCGTTCGAGGTGGTGCGGGAGAAGACCGGGGTGCTGCTGCCCACGCCGGCCGTGGCGCGGCGGGCCGGCGAGCTGGCTCGGGCGTACGGATGTGACAGCGTCTGGTTCGGGGCTGCCGCTCCGCTGGGGTTGCTGGCCGACGGGTTGCGGCGGCGGGCCGGGGTGGAGCGGGCGGTGGCGCTGACGCATGGGCATGAGATCGGGTGGGCCGCGTTGCCCGGCGCCCGGCAGTTGCTGCGGCGGATCGCGCGGGGCAATGACGTGGTCACCTACCTGACCGAGTTTCAGCGGGTTCGCCTGGACCGGGCGTTGCGGGGGCTCACGTCGTTGGAGCGGCTCACCCCGGGCGTCGATGTGGACGCTTATCACCCTGCGGTCGACGGGTCCGGGGTGCGGGCGAAGCACGGTCTCGGGGACCGGCCGGTGGTGGTGTGCGTCTCGCGGCTGGTGGCGCGCAAGGGGCAGGACATGCTCATCCGGGCTCTGCCGGCGATCCGGCGCCGGGTGGCCGGGGCGGCGTTGCTGATCGTGGGCGGGGGGCCGTACCGGGAGAAGTTGCAGGCCCTGGCCCGGTCCGAGGGCGTCGAGTCCGATGTGATCTTCACCGGGTCGGTGCCGTGGGAGGAACTGCCGGCGCACTACGCGGCGGGGGACGTCTATGCGATGCCGTGCCGCACGCGTAGCGCCGGGCTCGACGTGGAAGGGCTGGGCATCGTCTACCTGGAGGCGTCGGCGACCGGGCTTCCGGTGCTCGCGGGCGACTCGGGTGGCGCGCCGGACGCCGTCCGGGAGGGCGAGACCGGCTACGTGGTGAGCGGCCGCGACGTGCCGGCGATCGCGGACCGGCTGGCCGGCCTGCTGGCGGACCCGGAGGCGGCGCGGCGGATGGGCGCGGCCGGACGGGCGTGGGTCGAGCGCGAATGGCGTTGGGAGACCAAGGCCGCCCGCCTCGGCGAGCTGCTGCGGCACGAGGGAGAGGAAGGTCGAGTGCGGCATGAGTGAGTAGTCACTCCATGTATACGGATAGACACGCTTTGTGGTGAGAGGGTAGGAACGGCTGAGAGCCCACGGGACGGGAGCCGTTGATGCAGGACGCCAACCCGCCAGCCGCCAACCCCCACACCGCCGACCCCCGAGGCGTCACCCCTCAGCACGCCGATCCGCAGGACGTCGATCCGCGAGGCGTCAGCCCTCAGGACGCCGATCCGCAAGACGTCGGCCCTCAGGATGTCGGCCCTCAGGATGTCGGCCCTCGGGACGCCGACCTGCGGGACGTCAGCCAGTCGGCCGGCAACCCCCACGACCCGGACGCGCGGGATGGCGACCTGCGCGACGCTGACCTGCGCGACGCTGACCTGCGCGACGCTGACCTGCGCGACGCTGACCTGCGCGGCGCTGACTCGGGTCACGCCGACCTGCGCGTCGGTTCGCCGGGCGTCGACCCGCCGGGCGTCGGCTCGCCCGGCGTCGACCCGCGCGCCACGGTCGAATCGCCCGGTTCGGAGGGCCGCGACCCGCTCCCGCCGGGTGACCCGCCCGGTGACCCGTCCGGGGGCCGGTCCGCTGCCGGTGAGCCGTCCGGCGCGCCGCCCGCCGCCGGCACTGAGCTTTCCGGTGAGGATGCGGGGGAGTTGCAGCTGCCGTACTGGCTCACCAGCACCGAGGAGGCCGCCAACACCAGCTTCGCCCGGATGTGCAGGCGGCTGCCTCGGCTTCTGCGGGCCGCGTGGGCTCTGGCCTGGCAGGCCAGTCGTCGTACCACCATTGCCGTTGTTGTGCTTCAGGTGCTCGGGGGGCTTGCCAGTGCTGCCGGGCTGATCAGTGTTGTCGGGGTGTTCGACGGGCTGTTGCGGGAGGGGCCCACGCCGGAGCGGGTGCGGGCCGCCGTGCCGTCGCTGGTTCTGCTGGTGTTTGCGGTGGCTGTCCGGGGTGCGCTCAGTTCGGCCGCGGCGGCGGCGAACGGGCGGTTGTCGCCGCGGGTGTACGAGGCCGCCGAGATGCGGTTGCTCGACCTGACGACCAGTGTCGGGCTGTCCACGTTCGACGATCCGGGGTGGCGCGATGCCATGGAACGGGCCCGGGACCGGGGCATCAACGCCGCGCAGATGCTCGTCGACCGGGCCATCGAGCTCGGTACGAACTTTATCGGGCTGGCCGCCGCGGCCGGGGTGCTCGGCGTGCTGCACCCCGTACTGTTGCCGCTTCTCGTGGTTTCGGTCGTGCCCATCGCCTGGGCCGCGGTGCGGTCCGCCCGGCTCGGCTACCGGCAGCAGTTGCGGTTCATCGCGGTGTGGCGGCGGCAGCGGATGCTCGCCCATCTGCTCGCGGCGCGGGAGCCGGCGGCCGAGCTCCGGGCCTTCACCGTACGGGGATATCTGCTCGCCGAGATCAAGCGGCTGCTGTCCGCCGCCACCGTGCAGGAGATCAAGCTTGCCGAGCGTCAGGTGCGCACCACCATGGTCGGCAACACGCTTAGTGGGATCGCGACCGGGCTCACGTACGCGGTGCTGCTCTGGCTCCTGTGGACCGGCCGGATGGAGCTGGCGGCCGGCGGCGCTGCCGCGTACGCGATCAGCATGGGGATCTCGAAGCTCACCGAACTCGCCTACAGTGCCAACCGGGTGTTCGAACAGGGCCTGTACTTCGCGGACTTCCAGGGATTCTGCGAGATGTCGAAGGCCCGCGACGAGAGCGGGACCGGCCGTGCCGCACCCGCCGGGTTCGCCGAGATCCGCCTCGACGGCGTCACCTTCGCCTACCCCGACGCCGAGCGCCCGGCCGTCCAGGAGGTCAGCATGACGCTGCGGCGCGGCGAGATCATCGCGCTCGTCGGCGAGAACGGTTCCGGCAAGTCGACCCTCGCCGGCCTGCTCGCGGGGCTCTACCAGCCGCAGACCGGGCGGATCACGTGGGACGGCCGGGACCTGCGGACCTGCGACCCCGAGTCGATCCGCCGGCGCGTCGCCGTCGTCATGCAGGAACCGACCCGCTGGCCCCTCTCCGCGCGGGTCAACATCACGATCGGACGGTACGAGCGGAGCACGCACCTCCCCGAGGTGCACGCGGCGGCCCGGGCCGGGGATGCCCACGAGTTCGTGATGGAACTCCCGCGCCAGTACGAGACGCTGCTGTCACGCCACTTCACCGACGGCGCGGACCTCTCCGGCGGGCAGTGGCAGCGCCTGGCCGTGAGCCGCGCCTTCTACCGCGACGCGGCGCTGCTGATCTGCGACGAACCCACCGCGAACCTCGACGCGCGGGCGGAGCACGAGGTGTATCTGCGGCTCCGGGACCTGGCGGCCGGCCGTACCGTCGTGCTGATCACCCACCGCATGGCCAGCGTGCGCGAGGCGGACCGCATCTACGTGCTCGACCACGGCTCGGTGGTGGAGGAGGGCGATCACCGTACGTTGATGGCGGCGGAGGGGATCTACGCGCAGCTGTTCACGTTGCAGGCGAGCGCGTACCAGCCCGCGTCGTAGGTCACATCGCTTCCGGGGCGGGCGCGTGCCACAGTGAGGGAATGGATGCCGCCGGGCTGGTCGTCGCCGTCGCGGTCGTCGTGGCCGGCGTCGCGATCGGCTTGTGGCGCCGCCGAACCGACGGCCGGCTGCGGGCCGGTGGTCGGCTCCGGACTGACGGCCGGCTCCGGACTGACGGCCGGCTGCGGGCCGGTGGTCGGCTGCGGGCCGGCGGTCGGCTCCGGGCCGTCTCCGGCAGGGTCCTCGATGACGCGGGTACGGAGGACAGCGACGTGATCGAGTCCGCAGCAGCGGGTCGTCCTGCCCCGCCGTCCGTTCCCGAGCCCCCGGCGGCCGGCGGTGACCGGATCGATCCCGCCGTGCTTGCCGCGCTGGGCGTGCAGCCGGCCGAGGCCACGCTGCTGCAGTTCTCCTCCGCGTTCTGTGCGCCGTGCCGTGCGGTGCGGCGGGTGAGTGCCGAGGTCGCCGCGATGATTCCCGGCGTGCAGCACGTCGAGGTCGACGCCGAGAGCCACCTGGACGCCGTGCGGGCGCTGGGGATCTGGAAGACGCCGACGCTGCTGGTGCTCGACGCCGACGGCCGGGTGGCGAGGCGGGCCACCGGCGTATCGGGCAAGCCGCAACTCATCGCCGCCCTCGGCGAGCTGCTTCCCGCCCGCTGACCAGGGAATCTGCACCTTTGCGCCGGTGATGCAACACACGGCCGGCGGGCGCCTCCGGCGTGCGACAGTCCACTCATGCAGCTCGACCCGCGCGGCCCTCGCTTCGCCGCGGCGCTGACCACCGCCGTCCTCGTGATCGTCCTGGCCACCGGCTGGGGCTGGCTCGCCCTCGCCCAGACGGTGGTCTTCGCGATCACCGCCGCCGACCCCCGCCGCGGCCCGTACGCGCTGCTCTACCGCGCCCTGATCGCCCCGCGCCTGGGCCCGCCGGCCGAGCGCGAGGACGCGGCCCCCGTCCGCTTCGCGCAACTCGTCGGCTTCGTCTTCCTCGCCGTCGCCTCGGCCGGCTACCTGACCGGCGCCGCGGCGCTGGGCCTGGCCGCCACGGCCTTCGGGCTGCTCGCGGCCTTCCTCAACGCGGCGTTCGGACTCTGCCTCGGCTGCGAGGCCTACCTGGCGGCCCGCCGCCTCACCACCCGCCGTCCCGCCTGACGACCGCCCCGCGAGGGCGGCCCGGGGCCACAAAAAATCTTGCTTCCAGAAACGCCGAAATTGCCAGGTCCGTGCCGGAAAACGGTTAACGTCGCCTACCCGAGAAGGGCCCGGAGGCGGTCTGAAGCGGCCCCCGGAGCGGCGCTGGAGCGGCCCCGGAGTGGGCCCGGAGTGGGCCCGGAGTGGGCCCGGAGTGGGCCCGGAGTGGCCTTGAGAAAAGGCCGAAACCGCCCGGAGCGACCCGGAGGCCGGGACGACCGGAGCAGCCCGAGCCCGGAACGGCGACCGCCCGCCACCCCAGCGGGGCGACGGGCGGCTCAGTGCGCCGGCGAGATCAGAACTTGGGCGCGTCCGGTGCTTCGAGGAGTCCCAGCCGTAGTGCCGTCATCAGCGCCTGGGCTCGGTTGGCTGCTCCGAGTTTCTCGTACAGCTTGGAGATGTGGGTTTTCGCCGTCGACTCCGAGACGAAGAGTTGTTTGGCGATTCCCGCCACGCTCATTCCGTCGGCGAGCAGGCGCAGGACCTGGCCCTCGCGGGGGGAGAGCTGGGGGCCCGACGGGGCGAGGCGGCGCTTCATCGCCTCGGCCAGGTCGGCCGCCGTGAAGGCGCTCGGGGCCGAGGCCGCGTGGCGGGCTGCCGCCACGACCTCGTCGGCCGGGGCCGTCTTGGGGACGAAGGCGCTGGCACCGGCCTCGAGGGCGCCGAAGAGCTGGTCGTCGCCCGCGTACATGGTGAGGACCACGATGCCCATGTTGGCGTTGTTCTTGCGCAGGGCACGGGTCGCTTCGAGGCCGCTGCCGTCGGGCAGGCGCAGGTCCATGATGACCACGTCGGGCTGGAGCGCGCCGGCCTGGCGGACGGCCTCGGCGGCGGTGGCGGCCTCGCCGACCACCTCGAACTGCCGGTCCCGCTCGAACGCGTGCCGCAGCCCCTTACGGATCAGGTCGTGATCGTCGACGAGGAGCACCTTGGTGCGGGTCGTCGGCATCGGACTGGTCGACATGCTCGGGTTACTCCCCTTCTGGTGCGGAAACGCTATCCCGCACGCTATCGCGCCGAGCGGAGGTTCCGAGCACTACCGCAACGGTTGTCCCGCTGGGGTGTCGTGGTCTGATCTCCAGCCGGCCTCGGATACGTTCCGCCCTCTCGGCCATGATCGCAAGGCCGTAGCGCCCGTCGGGGCGGTCGTCGGCAAACCCCTTGCCGTCGTCGGTGACCTCGATCTGCGCGTACGGCGGGTCGACGGTGCACGTCACCCACAGGTTCGAGGCGCCGGCGTGCTTCCGGGCGTTCGTGATCGCCTCCTGGGCGATGCGCAGCAGTTCCGCCTCGGTCGCGGCGGGCAGGCGTGCGGTGGACTCGTCGAAGGTGAAGTGCACCCGCAGGCCGGCCGACGTGCCGAGGGTACGGGCGTACTCGGCGATGGCCGCCGCGAGGCCGCCGTTGCGGTCCACCTCGGAGCGCAGCTCGAACAGGCTGAGCCGCAGCTCGGTGATGACCCGGGTGACCTCGCCGCGCAGGGTGCGCAGTTCCTCGGCGGTCTCGTCGGCGCCCTCCGGCAGCGTCGCCTGCGCGTTGTCGATGCCGTAGCCGACCATGACGAGTTCCTGGGCGACGCCGTCGTGGATCTCGCGGGCGAGGCGCTGACGCTCCTCATTGGTCGCGAGCGAGCGGACCTCGTCGAAGAGCAGGGCGGCCTCCAGCCGCAGGGCGGCCGGGCCGGTCACCTCGGTCACCCGGGAGATCACCGCCGACGGGTACGCGTTCGGCACGTCCGCCTCGAGGATCACCAGCCCGATCGTGCGTACGCCGGCGACCAGCGGCACGACCAGCGACGACGCCTCCCCGCCCTGGTGCGAGCGGGCCTGGGAACGGGACGCGGTCTGCGGCTGCTGGGTGGCCCACGCGTCCGCGATGGCCGAGTCGGCGTCGAGGGTGACCTCCCAGTCGACGCGTTCGGCGCCGGTCTGGGCGAGCACGACGAGGCGCCCGCCGCCGCTGGCCGACAGCACGGCCGCGCGGTGCCCGGGAGCGACGACGCGCAACTCCTCCAGCAGGTGCTCGGAGATGCCGCCCGGGTCGAGGGTGGCACCGGGCAGCGAACGGGCGACGCTGCGCAGCTGGGTGAGCAGGCGGGTGGCTTCCGCGTACGGCTGGGGCTTGTTCTCGGCCGGAGCCATCAGCTGCCGCATGGTGTCCGCGGCGAAGGTGACGATCGCGCCGAGGACCAGCCACTGACCGCCGGCGGCAAGATAGCCCAGCTGGGTGATGATCGTCTCGCCGTCCTCGGCGAGCATGCCGCCGACGACCATCGCGACGGCCGCGACGCCGAGCAGGGCCGCGCCCTCGGTCGGGCGCCGGCGCAGGGCGGCCGTGAGCAGCGGCACGGCCAGGTACGGCAGGACCGCCTCGGCGCCGAAGCCGGCGTCGAAGGTCCCGGAGATGTTCGCGGCCGCGGCGATCGACCCGGCGGCCAGGCCGGTGACCGCCACCTCGGCGAAGCGGCCCAGCGGCGCGGCGAAGCGGTGGTCCGGGGCGAAGAACGCGGGCAGGGCGGCGACCAGCAGCAACGCTATCCAGCGCAGTTGCCCGGGCTCCTTGGTGGCGATCTGGGTGAGCGCCGCGACGAGCGCGAGCATGACGAGACGGGCGGCCACCGCGAGCGGGTGGACGCGCACGGAAGCGCGGGCTGAGGCGGACACGTGACGGATCGTAGCCGGACGCTCCGGAAACGGCCCATCGTCCGTTGCGGCCGGGGGTCGCCCGGTCCGGGTCCGGCACGAGGTAGCCTGCCAGCCATGGCGGACACCTCGACGCAGTCGATCCAGGTAAAGGCGCCCCTCGACCAGGTGGCCGCGGTGATCTGCGACTTCCCCCGCTACCCGGAGTGGGCGGACGCGATGAAGCGGGTGGAGGTCGTCGAGGAGTACGACGACGGCTACGCGGCCCAGGTCCGGTTCGTCCTGGACGCCGGACCGCTCGCCGACGACTACACGCTCGAGTACGCGTACGCCGACGACCTGTCGCGCATCGAGTGGCACCTCGTGGCACCGTCGAAGATGCAGAAGACGCTGAACGGCTCGTACGACCTCACCGACGCGGGCGACGGCACGACGACGGTGACGTACATGCTCGAGGTGGAGCTCAACATCGGCATGCTCGGCATGTTCAAGCGCAAGGCCGAGAAGATGATCATGGACACGGCGCTCAAGGAGTTGAAGCGCCGGGTCGAGAGCCTCGCCAAGACGTGACGGCCGTTCGCACCACGGCGCGGGAGGGGCTCCGACCATGACTGGGACCACGGGAACGGCACGCCAGGAGGCGGAACGGCTGGTCGCCGCCCTGCTCGCGATGGTTTCGCAGGGCGGTCGCGAGGGCCTGGGCGACCTGCTCACGGGAGCGGTCGGTCAAATCTTCTCCGGTACGGGCACCCAGCCGCACACAAGCAGCACCGGGTGGGCGACCGGCACGGCCGAGTGCTGCGTGTGCCCGATCTGCCGGACGATAGCGGCCCTGCGCGACCCGACCCCGCAGACCGCCGAACGCCTGGCCGCGGGCGCGGGGGATCTCGCCACCGGAGTGGCCACGATCATGCGCGCCTTCTCCACGATCGCGGGCGCCACCGCCGCCACCCCGAAGCCCCGGCCGGCCTCGCGCCCGGAACCCACGCCGGACGAGGCCTGGTCGGCGGCCACCCGCCGGAACGCCGAGCCGCCGCCCGCCCGGAAGCCGGACGAAACGCTGGACCCGTGGGGCGCCGCCACCCGCACCCCGCCGGAGCCGCCCCGGAGCGAACCCGAGACCGCCGGCCCGGGCGAGACCGCCGGCCCGGGCGAGACCGCCGGCCCGGGCGAGACCGCCGCTCCGGGCGAGGCCGCCGGCCCGGGCGAGACCGTCGGCCCGGGGGGCGCCGGCCCGGGGTCGGATGTCGATCCGGCGAACGCCGGCTCGCCGGACGGGAGCGGGACCGGTGATCCGTGGGCTGCCGCCACGCGAGCTCCGGCCGATGCGGCTGCCCGGCACGAAGCGGGGGCGCGGCAGGAGAGCCCGGCCACCGGTGCGGTCGCGTCCGCGGGAGGGCGCCGGGCCGCCGCTGCTTCCGGGGACTCCGGACCGCGTACTGAAAAGTCTGGTTTGTCCGGTCGTGGAGATGTCTGGGCGGCTGCCGTCGCGGATGGCGGGTTCCGGGGGGAAACCGGCGTGGCGGGAAGCGGCAGCGTAGATCATGATGTGGCGGCACAAGGGACACCGGCTGCGGCCGAGGACCACGGGAGCCGGCCGGGCGACGACGCCCCCGGCGACGTGGTGTGACACAACAGAGGGGACGGGCAGCGTGACGCTGACCATCGGAGTCGACGTGGGCGGCACGAAGGTGGCCGGCGGGGTGGTGGACGACACGGGCGCTGTGCTGGCCCAGACGCGCCGGGACACCCCCGCGGACGACCCGGCCGGCACGCGCGACACGATCGTGGCGGTCGCCGCCGAGCTGGCGGCGCTGCACCCCGGGGCGAAGGCGGTCGGGATCGGCGCGGCCGCGTGGATCGACGCGGCCGGGTCGACGGTGCTGTTCGCGCCCAACCTGGCGTGGCGGGACGAGCCGGTGCGCGACTACGTGGCCAAGGCCGTCGGGCTGCCGACCGTGCTGGAGAACGACGCCAACGTCGCGGCCTGGGCGGAGTTCCGGTTCGGGGCCGCGCGGCAGGCCGACGACTCGATGGTGATGATCACCGTGGGGACCGGGATCGGCGGCGGGATCGTGCTCAACGGCGCGCTGTGGCGGGGCGCGAACGGGATCGCCGGGGAACTCGGCCACATCCAGTCGGTCAACGGCGGGCATCCCTGCGGCTGCGGCCGGCTCGGCTGCCTGGAGCAGTACGCGAGCGGCAACGCGCTGGTCCGCTTCGCGCGGGCGGGTGCGCGGCAGGAACCGGACCGGGCCGCGCACCTGCTGGGGCTGGCCGGCGGCGACCCGGTGGAGATCACCGGCCGGATGATCACCGAGGCGGCGCAGGCCGGCGACGGCGTGGCCCGCGACGCGTTCGCCCAGATCGGCTACTGGCTGGGCGTGGCGATGGCCGACCTGGCCCAGGCGTTCGACCCGCAGGTGCTGGTGGTCGGCGGCGGCGTCATCGACGCGGGTGACCTGCTGATGGGGCCGACCGAGCGGACGTACCGGGACCAGCTGGCCCAGCGGGGGCGGTTCCCGGTGGCGGAGATCAGGGCCGCGGAGACCGGCAACACCGCCGGGGTGCTCGGCGCCGCCGACCTGGCCCGCCGGATCTGAGGGGGACGACGTGTCCGGGGTGCGGCTGCGGGTGCTGAGCTACAACGTGCACGGCTTGCGCGACGACCGGGCGGCGCTGACCGGCCTGGTGCGGGAGCTGGCCCCGGACGTCGTCATCGTGCAGGAGGCGCCGCGGCGCTTCCGGTGGCGGCACAAGTGCGCGGCGCTCGCCGACGACTTCGGCATGGTGGTCGCGGCGGGCGGCCTGCCGTCGCTGGGCAACCTGCTGCTGGTCAGCCTCCGGGTGCGGGTGCACGACACCTGGTGCCTGCGCTATCCGCTGACCCCCGGCCGGCACCTGCGCGGCGCGGCGTTCGCGCGGTGCACGGTGCCCGGCGGCCGGTTCACGGTCTCCGGGTCGCACCTCGCGACCGACCCCACCGAGCGGCCCGAGCAGGCGGCGGTGTGGAAGGAGGCGCTGTCCGCGGTGGAAGGCCCGCTCGTCGCGGGCGGTGACCTCAACGAGGGGCCGGGCGGAGGCGCGTGGCGTACGGTCGCCGACGGCCTGGTGGACACCGCCTCCCGGGGCGGCGGGGCGACGCTGACGTTCCCGGCCACCCTGCCGCGGCAGCGCCTCGACGCGCTGTTCGTCTCGCCCGGCATCGAGGTCGACCGCTACGAGGTGGTGGAGAACGACACGGCCCGCCGGGCGAGCGACCATCTGCCGGTCCTGGCGGAGCTGATTCTCCCGGCGGATTGACCCCTTCCGGGCGTGCCACGCGTTCTGCGAGGATTCTCCGGTGCACGACACCCCTGACATCGCCGACCGGCACGACGCGGTCTGCGTGATCGGCGCCGGCGCCAGCGGCCTGGTGACCGTCAAGAACCTGCGCGAGCAGGGCTTCTCCGTCGACTGCTACGAGCGGGAGACGTCGGTCGGCGGCGCCTGGAACTGGCGCCACGACCGCAGCCCGGTCTACGCGAGCACCCACCTGGTGACGTCGCGCCCGCTGACCGAGCTGCCGGACTTCCCGATGCCCGACGACTGGCCCGACTACCCGCACCACACCCAGCTCCTGGCCTACCTCGAGCGGTACGCGGAGCACTTCGGACTGCGCGACAGCATCTGGTTCGGCACCGAGGTGGTCGCGGTGACCCCGGTCGGCGACGGCCGCTGGGACGTCACCACGCGCGGCACCGGCGGCGGCGCGGAACGGGTGCAGCGCTACGCGGCGGTCGTGGTCGCCAACGGGCACAACTGGTCGCCGAAGCCGCTGTCGGTGGACACGTCGGCGTTCCGGGGGCGGGTGATGCACGCGGCGGCGTACAAGGACCCGGCGCAGCTGCGCGGCCGGAAGGTGCTGGTCGTGGGCGGCGGCAACACCGGCTGCGACATCGCGGTCGAGGCGGCGCAGCAGGCCACCACGGTGTGGCACTCGACCCGGCGCGGCTACTGGTACGCCCCGAAGTACGTCTTCGGCCGCCCGGCCGACCAGGTCCACGACAAGCTCCTCGAGCAGCGGGTGCCGCTGCGGCTGCGGCAGTGGCTCTACCACCTGGCCGTGCGGCTGACCGTCGGCGACGTGACCCGGTTCGGCCTGCCCGCGCCCGACCACCGGCCGTACGAGAGCCACCCGGTCGTCAACAGCCAGCTCGTCTACTACGTGGGCCACGGGCGGATCACGCCGGTCCCGGACGTCGTCCGGCTCGAGGGCGCCACGGCCGAGTTCGCCGACGGCCGCCGCGTGGAGCCCGACCTGGTGATCACCGCCACCGGCTATCTGCCGCGCTTCGAGTTCCTCGCCCCGGACCTGCTCGACATCGACGAGGACGGCAAGCCCGACCTGCACCTGCACGCCTTCGCCCGGCGGCACCCGACGCTGGCGGTGGTGGGGCTGGTGCAGGCCGACGCCGGGCTGCTGCCGCTCGCCCACTGGCAGAGCGTGGCCGTCGCCCGCTGGCTGCGGTTGCGCCTCACCGATCCGGACCGGGCGGTGGCGGTGCAGCAGCGCGAGTCGACGCGGCCGCTGCGGTCGTGGACCCGGCTGCGCGTCGTACCGTCGTCCCGGCACTGGTTCGAGGTCAGCCACACCAACTACCTGCGCGCCCTCGAGGACCTTCTGAAGCAGATGGAGCCGGCATGAAGCTGGAGTTGGTGCGGTTCAAGGACTGGACCGACCCCGTTCCTTCCGTACGCCGGGAGGTGCTGAGCGCCCTGCCGCACCCCGACGACGGCCAGCCTCCGCTGCTGTTCGTGCCGGGGCTGGGCCACGGCGCCTGGGCGTTCCGGGAGCACTGGCTCGGGCACGTCGCCTCGCGCGGGTTCGCCGCGTACGCCCTCAGCCCCCGCGAGCAGGGGTCGCTGCGCGCGTACGCGCACGACGTCGTGCAGGTGGCCGCCGGGCTGCCCCGCCAGGCCGTGCTGGTCGGCCACGGCGTCGGCGCGCTCGTCGTCGCGCACGCGCTCGCGCGGTATCCGGCCCGGGCCGCGGTGCTGGCCGCGCCGGTGCTGCACGGCCGGGCGGCGCTCGGGGCGGCGCTGCGGACCAACCCGCTGGGCACCCTCCCCGCGTTCTTCGGCGGCGGCCTGAGGCTCAGCCGCAGGCAGTTGTTCGCCGGCGATCCGCCGGGTGCGGACGCGTACGTCGAACGGCTGACGCGGGCGCCCTCGGCCGTCTACCGCTCGCTGCTGACGGCGCCCGGGCCGGCCGACCCGGTGGGGGCGCCGCCGGCCCTGGTGGTGGGCAGCCCGGACGACCGGATCGTGACCCGCAAGGCGCTCGACCGTGCGGCGGCCCGCTTCGGCGGCGCGCCGCTGCTGTTCCCCGGCATGGGCCACGATCTGATGCTCGAGCCGGGCTGGCAGGAGCCGATCGACGCCATCCTCGACTGGCTGGTCAAGGAACTCGCCGGGTAGACCCCCCTTTACCCACGCCTTATCCTGGCGCCCGTACGGTCCTCGGTCATGGTCGACTCGCTCACATCCGCGCCCGCGCGCCCGGCAGGGGAGGTCTCCGTGCCGGCTCCGTCGCGATGGCGCCGCGTCCGCCCGCACGCCGCGGCGGCGGTCGTGTACCTCGGACTCGGCGTGCTGGTGATGGGCAAGTACGCCGTCGACCCCGCCGGGCGCATCTCCTCGCACCTGTCCGGCGACAACACGTGGTTCCAGTGGCTCCTGTCGCACGGTGCGTACTCGGTGCGGCATCTGAGCAACCCGCTGTTCTCCACCCAGCAGAACGCGCCGGACGGCGTGAACATGATGGCGAACACGTCGGTGCTGGGCGTGACCCTGCCGATGGCGCCGGTGACGATGCTGCTCGGGCCGGCGATCGGCTACTTCATCTGGATGGTCGGGGCCTGCGCCGCCACCGCGTTCAGCGCGTACTGGGTGCTCCAGCGGTACCTGGTGAAGTCGCGGGCGGCGGCGTTCGTGGCCGGCGCGTTCGCGGGCTTCGCCCCGGGCATCATCCACCACGCGAACGGCCAGCCGAACTTCGTCTCGAACTTCGCGCTGCCGCTGATCGTGGCGCGGGTGGCCCGGCTCGGCATCGACGGCCGCTGGCGGCGCGACGGGCTGATCCTCGGCGCGCTCGTCACCTACCAGCTGTTCATCAACGAGGAGTTGCTGCTCATCACGGCCGTCGGCAGCCTCGTGCTGACGATCGCGTACCTGGCGATGCGCCCGGCGGCAGCGCGGGCGCGGGCGGGGGCGTTCCTGCGGGCGCTCGGGGTCACCGCGGTCGTGGCGGGGGTGCTGTGCGCGTACCCGATCTGGTTCCAGTTCCACGGGCCGATGTCGTTCTCGAGCATGCCGTACTTCACCGACTGGGGTGAGGACCCGCTCGCGTACCTGACCTTCGCCCGGGACACGCTCGCCGGCACCCCGGCGTCCGAGGCGACCGTCGGGCGCACCGAGCAGAACAGCTACTTCGGCTGGCCGCTGACCCTGCTCGCGCTGGCGCTCGGCGTCCTGCTGTGGCGGCAGTCGATCATCGCGCGGGTCGCCGCGGTCACCGCCGTCGTGGTCGGCTTCCTCTCGCTCGGCCCGATCCTGCGCATCGGTGGCCTGGTCACCGACACGCCCGGCCCGCTCGCCATGATGCCGAAGAAGATGCCGGTCTTCGGGCTGCTCATGCCCAGCCGGCTGACCTTCGTGGTGATCGGCGCGATCGTGGTGCTGATCGCCCTCGGCTGGGAGCGGATGCGCCGCCCGTACGGCCAGGTGGCGATCGCCGCCGCGCTGCTGCCGATCATCCCCACCCCGGTGCCGACGGTGCCGGAGCGGCCGGCGCCGGAGTTCATCACGTCGGGCGCCTGGCGGCCGTACGTGACCCCCGGCCACACCCTGGTGCCGGTGCCGCTGCCGGACGACTGGCGCGGCCGCGAGGAGCTGGGCTGGAGCGCGACGGCGCTGCACGAGTTCGCGGTGCCCGAGGGCTACTTCCTCGGCCCGAGCCTGGACGGCCACGGGAAGATGGGCCCGGCGCAGACCGGCACGCTGACCCGGCTGGTGCACGAGACGGCGAAGTCCGGGACCGTGCCCGTGCTGACCGAGGCCGACCGGGCGGCCGTCCGCGCCGACGTGGCGCACTGGAGCGGTGCCGTGCTGGTGATGCGCGCGGACCCCTTCCAGGAGCCGCTGCGCAAGCTCGTCGAGCAGGTGTACGGCCCGGCGAAGCAGGACCGGGACGTCTGGGTCTGGGTCCCCACCCCCTGAGCCGGCCCGCGGGTGGTCAGCGGCGCAGCCCCGCGGCCACCCGGCCGGTGCCGTCCAGCGCGGTCAGGTAGGCCCGCGCCCACGCCACGATGTCGTGGCGGGTCAGGTGGTCCCGCATGGCGGCCATCCGCCGGGCCAGGTTCGCCGGGTCCGCCTCCATCGCGAGCAGCAGCGTGTCCTTGAGCCCGTCGACGTCGTGCGGGTTGACCAGGAAGGCGTCCTCGAACTCGGCCGCGGCCCCGGCGAACTCGCTGAGCACCAGGGCGCCGGAGGCGTCGGCGCGGGCGGCCACGTACTCCTTGGCGACCAGGTTCATGCCGTCGCGCAGCGGGGTCACCACCATCACGTCCGCGGTCTGGTAGAGCGCGGCCAGGTCGGCGCGGTCGAACGGCTGGTTGAGGTAGTGGATGGCGGTCTCGCCGACGCGGCCGTACTCGCCGTTGATCCGCCCGACCTCGCCCTCGATCCGGTCGCGCAGCACCCGGTAGCTGTCGACCCGTTCCCGGCTCGGCACCGCCACCTGCACCATCACCGTGTCGCGCACCTTCACCCGGCCGTCGCGCAGCAGCTCGCTGTACGCCGTCAGCCGGTGCTCGATGCCCTTGGTGTAGTCGAGCCGGTCGACGCTGAGCAGCACCCGCCGGGGCCGGCCCAGGTCGGCGCGGAGCTGCTGGGCGTGGTCGCGCACGTCGGGGCGGGCGGCCAGCGCCTGCATCTCGGCCACGTCGATGGAGACGGGGAACGCGCCGGTGCGCACCGTACGGCCGTCGAGGGTGATCTGGTCGTTCGCGGTGACCTGCGCGCCGAGCAGTTTCACCGCGAGCTGGGCGACGTTGTGGGCGGCCTGCGGGCGCTGGAAGCCGACGAGGTCGGCGCCGAGCATGCCGCGCAGCAGCTCGCTGCGCCGGGGGAGTTGCATGAACAGCTCGGGCGGCGGGAACGGCACGTGCAGGAAGAAGCCGATCAGCACGTCCGGCCGGAGCTCGCGCAGCAGGTCCGGGACCAGCTGGAGGTGGTAGTCCTGCACCCAGACGGCGCCGCCGGGCTCGACCACCTCGGCGGCGGCCTCGGCGAAGCGGCGGTTCGTGTCCCGGTAGGTCTCCCACCAGCCGCGGTCGAAGACGGGCTGTTCGACCGCGTCGTGGTAGAGCGGCCAGAGCGTCGAGTTGGCGAAGCCCTCGTAGTAGCCGCGGACCTCCTTCTCGGACAGTGCGACCGGGCGCAGGCGCAGGCTGCCGATGTCGGGGAGGGCGGGCGCGGCGCCGATCCCCCCGCCCCAGCCGACCCAGGTCGCCGGGGTCTGCTGGAGGATGGCGTGCAGGGCGCTGGCGAGGCCGCCGGGGCTGCGCCGCCATTCGCAGGCCCCGTCCGGCGCGGCACTGTCGTCCAGGGGGAGGCGGTTGGCGACGACCACGAGCGAGCTCTGGCGCATCCACGAGAGGTTAGTGGATGACTACCGAGCGAAACAATGGCGGTGGTCTATGTCATATTTTGGGGCGGTCAGACGACCGCGCCGTCGTCGAACTCGTCGTCGTCATCACCGGAACGCAGCCGCCAGACCAGCGTGACGGCGCCCGCCACGATCGCCGTGAAGCCGATCAGCGTCACGTAGTTGCGCTCGATCGGGAGCAGCCACGGGAAGAGGAAGAGCACGAAGCCGAGCACCACGCCGAGGACGCCGGCGATCGCGTACTTGGAGATGTGCGGGAGCGGCGGCGGGGGCGGGGGGACGTACCGCTCGTCGTCCTCGTCGTCGCCGAGCCCGGTGCCGAAGGTGTCCAGCCCGTCCAGCATCGACGGCTCGTCCACCCGGTCGGTGCGGCGGCGGTTGAGCTGGATGCCGGTGAAGTCGGCGGCCGAGGTGAGCTTGTCGCCCGGCTGCGGCTCCGGCCCCGGCTTCGGCAGCTCGGGGGCGCGGGTCGCGTCGATGCCCTCGGCCGCGGGCCACGGCGGCGCGGTCGGGTCGACGGCGGTGTGGAAGCCGGCGACGATCTTCGCCCATTCCGCGTCCACGTCGCTCTGGTTGCGGCCCTCCCGGGACTCCGGCTGCGCGGCGGGCGGGAACGGGCCGGTGCCGCCGGTCAGCTTGTGCAGGTGCTCGCGGGCGGTGGCGAGGTGGGTGCGGTCGACGTAGAGCCGGTCGGTCGGGCGGGCCGGGAACGTGGTCGCCCGCAGGATCGGGTTGAGATCGGCCGAGGGCTGTAGATATGCGGCGATGCCGCCGGCCGCCAGGACGTCGAGCAGATGCTCGCCGACACGCGGATCCACGTCGCCCGCGGCCGCGTAATCGGCCGCGTCGAGTCCGTTGTCCCGCCGCCCGCGACGGGCGCCACCCGCAGACACCCTGCACACTCCTCGCCCCGCGCTGCTCGCGCGTGCCTTGAATGGTGACACGACAGGTACCGCTTGCGGGAGTGCGTTGTGGCGTGCCGCTCCCGCTTCGTACGCTTTCCCTGCCCTACGGACCCGAGCGCGCGGGAAAGGACGTCAGTGTTCTACTGGCTGTTGAAGTACGTGGTCCTCGGACCCGTCCTGAAATGCCTCTTCCGCCCCGATGTGGAGGGCTTGCACCATGTCCCGGCGGCGGGGCCGGTGATCCTCGCCTGCAACCACCTCTCGTTCTCGGACTCGATCTTCACACCCCTGCTCGTGAAGCGGAGGGTGACATTCGTCGCCAAAGCGGAGTACTTCACCGGGAAGGGGATCAAGGGCTGGCTGATGCGCCAGTTCTTCGTCAGCACCGGCACCATCCCGGTGGACCGTTCCGGCGGCAAAGCGGCCCGCGCGGCTCTCGACACGCAGTTGCGCGTGCTCCGCTCCGGCAACATCGCCGGGATCTACCCCGAGGGCACCCGCTCCCCGGACGGCCGGCTCTACCGCGGCAAGACCGGCGTCGCCCGGCTCGCCCTGGAGAGCGGCGCCCCGGTCGTGCCGGTCGCCCTGCTCAACACCGACGAGATCCAGCCGACCGGCAGGCTGATCCCCTCGATCAAGCGGGTCCGGATGCGCTTCGGCGCACCCCTCGACTTCTCCCGGTACGCCGACAAGCTCGGCGACCGCTTCGTCGAGCGCGCCGTCACCGACGAGATCATGTACGAGCTGATGACCCTGACCGGCCGCGAGTACGTCGACGTCTACGCCTCCTCGCTGAAGACGGCGGTCGTGGCGCCCACCCCCGCGCCGGCGCCGGAGGCGTCCCGCTCACCCGGCGTTTGAGCCCCTCGGGGACCGGGCACGGAGATCGGGTCACCGACGTGAGGAGGATCGCCATGCCGGCCCGAGAGGACCTGCCCGGCACGCTCAAGCGGTCGCCGAAGAAGGCACAGAACACGTACGTCAAGGCGCACGACGCCGCGGTCGAAGAGTACGGCGAGGGCGAGCGGGCGCACCGGACCGCCCTGGCCGCGGTGAAGCACTCGTTCGAGAAGGTCGGCGATCACTGGGAGCCCAAGGCGAAGAAGGGCCCCAGCGACGCCAAGGCGGCCGGCGGCCGGGACACGAAGGCGGCCACCAAGGGCGGCGTCGACGCCAACGCCGGCAAGGAGCACCTGCTGAAGCTCGCCAAGCGCCTGGACATCAGCGGCCGGTCGAAGATGAAGAAGTCCGAGCTCGTGGACGCCATCGACAAAGCCAACGCGAAGGCCACCCGCAAGGCCGCCGCCAAGGGCCGGAAGAAGTAGCCGTCAGGCCTGCCGGGAGTGCCGCTCCATGGCGTTCCAGCGGGCGAGGTTGTGCTTGGCGTCGACCAGCGCGTCATGGCGGCCCTGCGCGGTGGGCAGCGGCGGGCGGCCCAGGTCGTCCCAGCGCTGCCGGAGATCCTTGGTGAAGCGCGGGATCTCCCGGGGCAGGGCCGGCATCGCGCCCCACAGCTGGGCCAGGGCGACGTGGTCGTACGCCGCGTACCAGGCCCAGAGCTCCATCTGCTCGTCGCGGCCTCGCAGCGGCTCGACCAGGAACGCGTGCAGGTCGTCGCGGATGCGCTCGCGGGAACGCCACGCCGGGTCGGCCGGGGAGGGCAGCTTGTCCAGCACGTTGCGGCGCACCCAGGGCACGGCCCGGGAGTCGTCGAACTGGGTGGAGACCGCGTAGAACTCGCGGCCGTGCTCGTCGACCATGCCGATGGACACGAGGTCGACCGTGCGGCCGTCCTCGATGAACTCGCAGTCGTAGAAATAGCGGTAGACCATCACCGTCCATCCTTGCCTACCGCGGCTCCGGCGCCGCGGCCAGGGCGGCCCGCGCGCGCCGCAGCACCTCGCCGTCGCCCTCGCCGCCCTCGCCGGCGGCCAGCCGCCGGGCCGCCCGGTCGGCGTGGACCGCCCAGCGCAGGCGCAGCATCACCGGCAGGGCGGCGTGCAGCTCGTCCTCGTCGACCGGGCCGGCGGCCAGGTAGCCGTCCAGCAGTTCGGCGGCGGTGTCCGGGCCGCCCGCGTAGATCACCGCGGCGGCCACGTCGTAGAGCAGCGGGCCGGTGCCGCCGGCGCCGCAGTCCAGCAGGCCCGCGCGGCCGGTCGCCGGGTCGACCAGGAAGACCTCGGGCGCCGGGTCGCCGTGCAGCACCCCGTACGTGAGCCGGTCGGTGACCGTGAGCCGGGTCGCGGCCGTCGCCGCGCCGGCCACCGCCTCCCGCAGCCACGGCTCGGCGCCCAGGTGCGGCGCGTCCGGGTCGAGCGGGTTCCCGCGGCGCAGCCCCGGGTGGGTGAACGTCTGCAGCGCCCGGTGCACCGCGCCCAGCCGGTCTCCCCAGAACTGCTGGTCCACCGGGTCGCGGCCGTCGAGGGTGCGGCCGGGCGTACGGCGCAGCACCGCCATCGCCCCGCCCGGCGTCTCCGCGGTCAGGCCGCCGGCCAGCGTCCGTACCGGGCGGCCGGCCTCGATGCCGCGGCCGCGCAGGTGCTCGGCGGCGACGAGGCCCGCCTCCACCGGCTGCCGGGCGGCCGGCTCGGCGAGCCGGGCGACGAAGCGCTCCCCGCCCGCGGTGATGTCCCAGCCGTGCGACAGCAGGCCGCCCGGCAGCGGCGCGATCCCGGTCGGCACGAGATGCCACTGGTCGCGCAGCGTTGATCGAAGAAGGTCGAGGTCCGGCACGGCGCGATTATCGGGGGATCCGATGCGATTGCAACGGACACGGTGGGTGGTTCGGCGGTCACGATGCATCGTGACTGACGGCGTACGGGGGGTGTACAGCGAGCGACATCCGCGAAATGATCGAAAGGCAGGGCGCTCGAGGTATCAAATGGCGTTGATGACGCTCTTCATGCTAAGAGTGATCGTTTGCGTCTAGGGACGACGTCGGACAGCCGCGCCGGCGGTTTTCCCGACCGGGGGAAGGACTGACCGTGGACCATCGGCTGCCGGAGCCGGGTGACGCGCTCACGGGCGTGGAGATGTTCGCCGGGCTGGAGCCCGACGTGCGCCAACGGGTGATCGCGGCGGCGGTGCCCCGCACCTACCGCAAGGGTCAGATCCTCTTCGTCGAGCACGACCCCGGCGACTCCCTGATCGTGCTGCGCCGCGGGGCGATCGCCGTGTTCCGCACCGCACCCACCGGCGAGCGCGCGGTGCTCACGGTGGTCCGCCCGCCCGACGTCCTCGGCGAGGTCTCGCTGCTGGACGCGTCGACCCGCTCGGCCAGCGCGGAGGCGATCGAGGACAGTCAGGCGCTGGCCCTGTCCCGGGTCGCGTTCATGGACCTGGTGCACTCCAACCCGCGCATCCTCGACGCGGTGATGCGCTCGGTCGGCGGCCTGATCCGGCGGCTCACCGAGCAGAACGCCGACCATGTCTTCCTCGACCTGCCGGGCCGGGTGGCCAAGACCCTGGTCCGCCTCGCGGGTGACAGCCAGGCACCGATGATCACCATCGAGCTCAACCAGAGTCAGCTCGCCGAGATGGCGGGCGGCTCGCGGCAGAGCGTCAACCAGGCCATCGGCTCCTTCGCCACGCGGGGCTGGCTGCGTACGGAGGGCCGCCGGATCGTGGTCACCGACGTGTCGGCGCTGCGCCGCCGGGCCGGGATGAACGAAAGGTAGGGTCCTGCCCGTTTCGTCGCGGTGACCCCGGGAAGTTCACCGGGACACCGCGACGAAGGGAGCCGGCCATGGCCGAGCACGGTGAGCAGAAGAGCGAGCAGGAGAAGCGCGAGAAGCTGAAGGAGCTCGTCAAGGACGCCCGGATCGGGATGTTCACCACGATGACCGCCGAGGGCCGGCACGTCAGCCGCCCGATGGCCCTGCAGGACGTGGAGTTCGACGGCGACCTCTGGTTCTTCACGTACGCGGACTCCGACCTGGTCGCGCAGGTCCGGGCCAACCCGCAGGTCAACGTGTCGTTCAGCGACGCCGGGCAGCACGCGTGGACCTCGGTCTCCGGCACCGCGGCGCGGACCGACGACCGGGCGAAGGCGGAGGAGCTGTGGAACCCCATGCTCAAGGCCTGGTTCCCGGACGGGCTCGAGACGCCGAACCTGACCCTGGTCAAGGTGCACGCCGAGACGGCCGAGTACTGGGAGTCCGCGCACAGCTCGCGGGTCGTCACGCTGCTCGGGTTCGCCAAGGCGGCGGTGACGGGCCGTACCCCGGACGCCGGCGAGAACGAAACCGTACGCTTGTAGCGGGGCGTTTTGGTCCGGGGTGACCGCGGCGACTACAGTGCGCATGCGGCCCGCCCCCGGACCCGGCAGTGACGCCGGACGACGGAATCCCCAGGGTGCCGGGCATCTCGCGACCCGATCAGGGAGGACGAGCAATCATGCGTATCGGCGTGCTCACCGGCGGCGGCGACTGCCCCGGTCTCAACGCGGTGATCCGGGCGGTGGTGCGCAAGGGCGTCGCCACGTACGGTCACGAGTTCGTCGGCTTCCGGGACGGCTGGAAGGGTCCGCTGGAGGGCCTGACGAAGCCGCTCGGCATCGCCGAGGTCCGCGGAATCCTGCCGCGCGGCGGCACCATCCTCGGGTCCTCCCGGACCAACCCGTTCAAGATCGACGGCGGCGTCGAGAAGATCAAGGCCAACCTGGCCGAGCAGGGCGTCGACGCGCTCGTGGCGATCGGCGGCGAGGACACCCTCGGCGTCGCCACGAAGCTGAACGACCTCGGCGTCAACGTCGTCGGCGTGCCGAAGACGATCGACAACGACCTCAACGCGACCGACTACACGTTCGGCTTCGACACCGCGGTCAACATCGCGATGGAGGCCATCGACCGGCTGCACACCACGGCCGAGTCGCACCACCGCACCCTGGTGGTCGAGGTCATGGGCCGGCACGCCGGCTGGATCGCGCTGCACGCCGGCCTCGCCGGTGGCGCCAACGTCATCCTGCTGCCGGAGCGCAACTTCGACGTGGAGCAGGTCGCCACGTACGTCACCAAGCGCTTCCAGGTCGAGTACGCCCCCATCGTGGTCGTCGCCGAGGGCGCCCAGCCGCTCGAGGGTCAGATGGTCACGCACAACCAGGAGCTCGACGCGTTCGGCCACGTCCGCCTCGGCGGCATCGGCCAGTGGCTCGCCCAGCAGCTGGAGGAGAAGACCGGCAAGGAGGCCCGCACGGTCGTCCTCGGTCACATCCAGCGCGGTGGCACCCCGACCGCGTTCGACCGGGTCCTCGCGACCCGCTTCGGGCTCCAGGCCATCGACGCCGTCCACGAGGGCGACTTCGGCAAGATGATGGCGCTGCGCGGCACCGACATCGTCCGGGTGCCCCTGATCGACGGCACCGGCGAGCTGAAGACCGTGCCGATCTCGCGGTACGACGAGGCCGAGGTCTTCTTCGGCAGCTGAGCCGAGATCCGGTGAAGGGGCGGGCGTCTCCACGCCCGCCCCTTTCTCACGTTCGGGAGGACGTATGACTGTCGTCGCGGTGCTCGGCGCCGGCAAGATCGGCGAGCTGGTGCTCTCCGGCCTGCTGCGCGCGGGCTGGCCGGCGTCGAAGCTGCTGGTCACCACCCGCCGGGCGGCCCGGGGCGACGAACTGCGCGAGCGCTACGGCGTCCGGGTCGTCGACAACGCCGCCGCGGTGGCCGAGGCCGACGTGCTGGCGATCGCGGTCAAGCCGCAGGACGCCGGCACGCTGCTCGCGGAGATCGGCGCGAAGATCCCGGCGGACAAGCTGATCATCTCCCTCTGCGCCGGCCTGCCCACCGGCTTCTTCGCCGCCCGGCTGCCCGAGGGCACCCCGGTGGTCCGGGTCATGACGAACACGCCGGCCCTGGTGGACCAGGCGATGACGGCGATCTCGGCGGGCCCGCACGCGACCGGCGAGCACCTCGCGGTCGCGGAGGAGATGTTCAAGCCGCTGGGCGCCACCATCCGGGTGCCGGAGTCCCAGCAGGACGCGGTGACGGCCCTGTCCGGCTCCGGCCCGGCCTATTTCTACCTGCTGGTCGAGGCGATGATCGACGCCGGCATCCTGCTCGGGCTGCCCCGCCAGGTCGCCCACGAGCTGATCGTGCAGACCGCGATCGGCTCGGCGGTCATGCTGCGCGACTCGGGCGAGCACCCGGTCAAGCTCCGCGAGGCGGTGACGTCGCCCGCGGGCACGACGATCTCGGCGATCCGGGAGCTGGAGAACCACGGCGTGCGGGCGGCGCTGCTCGCGGCCCTGGAGGCGGCGCGGGACCGGGCCCGGGAGATCGCCGCCCAGTCCACCTGACGGCCGCTCATCGGCGCGGCCTGCCGCGGCGCCGGCGGCCGGCCGCTCCCGCGAGCCGCGGCAGGCGCGCGGAGCCCTGGCGCGCGGAGCCCTGGCGCGCGGAGCCCTGGCGCGCGGAGCCCTGGCGGGTGCCGCCGGGGCGCTGGAGAAGCCGGGACAGCAGGGTGGCGGTCACCGCCCGGACGCCGCCGTGGAAGACGTCGCTGATCAGTTGCATCGGGTCGAGAAGGTCCATCCGTGCAGCGAAGCCGGTCGCCCGGGCCGCCGGGAAGGCGTTCGGACACCCCCGGACCGGGCCGGGCGCCCCCGGGCCGGTCCGGACGCGCCGGGCGCCGGACGCTGTCGGACACCGTCGTACGCTGTCGGACATGGCCGGTCTTCAGCAGCCCCGCCCGCAGTCCGTGGCCACCGTGGCGGAGCTGGCGTACGAGCTGCGGCTGCTCAAGATCCACGTGGGTGACCCGTCGGTGCGCGACCTGTCCCGTACGGCGGCACGGGCCGGGACGGTGCTGCCGCATTCGACCGCCCAGGACGCGTTGAGCGGCAAGCGGGGGCTGCCGAGGCTTGCCACCGTGCTCGCCCTCGTGAGCGCCCTCGGGGTCGCCGACACCGGCCCCTGGCGGGACGCGTGGCGCCGGGCCGGCCAGCACCACCGCGGCCTGGACGGCCGTCCGGAACGACCCGCGGGCCTCGTGGCCGACCGTCGGCACCCGGCCGGCGAACCGCCGGCGCCCCGGGCGGTGCCGGCCCGCATCGCCGTGGTCAACGCCGCCCGGGGCGCCGCCCTCGTGGAGAGCCTGCCCCTGGAGGTGGTGGTGGAGCAGCTCGCGGAGATGTCCGAGCCGGACGCCGCCCGGCGGCTCGAGCTGGTGGTGCCGGGCCGGGCCGCCGAGGTGCTGAGCGAGATGGACGACGGCCGCGCCGCGCGGATCCTCGACCTGCTCCGCCTTGATCTGGCCGCCGGCGTGGTGGCGGAGATGCGCCCGTCGGCCGCCGCGCGGCTCCTGGAGGGACTGCCCGGCCGGAACCGGTCGGCGGTGCTGGCCCGGCTGGCCCCCCGGATCGCCGCGGGGGTCCGGGCCGAGCTCGCCTAGTACCAGATGGCGATGCGGGTGCCGTTGTTCTCCTCGGGCGGGCTGGGGTGGCTCAGGGCCGCGCCCGTGGCCATCCGGTGGGCGCTCCAGGCGACGGCCGCGGCGTCGAGGATGTCGTCGGGCGGCGCTTGGCCGGCCGGGCCGAGCTGGTCGGGCAGGACTATGCCGTGCTTGGCCAGCAGGTCGCGGCGGCGGGCCTGGCCGGTCCAGGTCTTCTTCGCGTACGCGAGCGGCTCGCCGGCCATCTCCCGGAACGAGACCTCGGGGTGGGCCTCGAAGAGCAGACCGGGGTGGCGTTCCCAGATGGCGTTCGCCTCGAGGAGCTTGGGCCGCAGCGCCCACGACTGGCGGCTGAGCCCGGCGCCGGTGAGCTCGCGGCAGAGCCGGTTGGCCGCGGCGAAGTCCGACTCCTGCCAGACCGCGCGCGGCGGCACCCGGAAGACGCTGCTGCGCCGGGGGCCGAGGTGGTCGGCGGCGACGGTGTCCGCGGCCCGCCAGCGGTCGGGGAGCATGCCGAGCGGGATGTCGACGCCGATGACGGCCGCGCCGGAGCTGCCCGCGACGATCTCGTAGAGGGTGGACGCGAGCATCGCCCGGCCGAAGCGACCGTCGCGGAGCTCCACCCCCACCCAGCCGAGGGCGTAAGCGTCGACTCCGATGACGTGGATGCTCATCCCGGGCTCAGCGAGGCAGCAGGGTTTCGATGGTGGACACGAGGCGTTCGTCGTCCGGCTGGGTGCCGGGGTCGAAGCGGGCCGCCACCGCGCCGTCCGGGGCGACGACGAACTTCTCGAAGTTCCACTGGAGGTCGCCGCCGTCGCCCACGAGCTCGGTGTAGAGGGGGTGCCGGCCCGGGCCGTTGACCTCCACCTTCGCCGTCAGCGGGAACGTCACGCCGTAGTTGACCTGGCAGAACTCCTCGATCTCGGCGGCCCCGCCGGGCTCCTGGCCGCCGAACTGGTTGCACGGGACGCCGAGCACGACCAGGCCCCGGTCGCGGTAGGTGGCGTACAGCTTCTCGAGGCCGGCGTACTGGGGCGTCAGCCCGCATTTCGATGCCACATTGACCACGAGGACGACATTGCCGCGGTATTGCCCCAGATCGGCGGATCCGCCCGGTAGTGCGTCGATGTCGACGTCGAAGATGGTCATGACCGCAGACTACGCGTAGTGCCCGTCTGAGTGCACGCTGTGGCGCTCACTCCGGAAAAGTTAAGAGGTCTGTCAAACCCGCGTGACCTTCTTGACTGATGTTCATAGATGTGACTACCGTCTCTTCAACTTCCCTTTGGAAAGTTTCCTAAATGTTCTGAGGAGACGCAGTGAAGAAATCCCTCCGCCGCGCGTTGTGGGCCGGGGCGATCGTGGCGATGGCCTCGGCCGCGATCCCGATGGTCCAGGCTTCCGCAGCCGCCGCCTGTGCTCCCGCCTGGAGCAGCTCCGCGGTGTACACCAAGGACATGGCCGCCTCCCAGAACGGACACAACTACACCGCGAAGTGGTGGACCCAGAACGAGTCCCCGGCCACGCACAGCGGCCAGTGGGACGTCTGGGCGGACAACGGCACGTGCGGCGGCGGGGGCACCGACCCGACCACGCCGCCGACCGACCCCACCACCCCGCCGACCGACCCGACCACGCCCCCCGGCCCCGGTGGCAAGGCCGTCGTCGGCTACTTCGCCGAGTGGGGCGTCTACGGCCGCAACTACCACGTCAAGAACCTCGTGACGAGCGGCTCCGCGGCCAAGCTCACCCACATCCTGTACGCGTTCGGCAACACCACCGGCGGCCAGTGCACGATCGGTGACCCGTACGCGGACTACGACCGGGCGTACACGGCGGCGGAGAGCGTCGACGGCGTGGCGGACACCTGGGACACCGGCGCCCTGCGTGGCTCCTTCAACCAGCTGCGCAAGCTGAAGAAGCAGTACCCGAACCTCAAGGTGCTCTGGTCGTTCGGCGGCTGGACCTGGTCCGGCGGCTTCACCCAGGCCGCGGCGAACCCGACCGGCTTCGCCAACTCCTGCTACAACCTGGTCAAGGACTCCCGCTGGGCGGACGTCTTCGACGGCATCGACGTGGACTGGGAGTACCCGAACGCCTGCGGCCTCAGCTGTGACAGCAGTGGCCCGGACGCGTACAACAGGGTGGTCTCGGCGCTGCGCACCAAGTTCGGGCAGAACTTCCTGGTCACCTCGGCGATCTCGGCCGACGGCTCCAACGGCGGCAAGCTCGACGTCGCGGACTACGCCACCGGCATCTCGAAGCTCAACCTGGTCTTCCCGATGACCTACGACTACTTCGGCGCCTTCGCCCCGCAGGGCCCCACCGCCCCGCACTCGCCGCTGACCTCGTACTCGGGCATCCCGCAGCAGGGCTTCTGGTCCGACGCGGCGATCCAGAAGCTGAAGAGCAAGGGCGTTCCGGCCAGCAAGATGCTGCTCGGCATCGGCTTCTACGGCCGCGGCTGGACCGGCGTCACCCAGAGCGCGCCGGGCGGCTCGGCGACCGGCGCGGCGCCGGGCACCTACGAGGCCGGCATCGAGGACTACAAGGTCCTCAAGAACAGCTGCCCGGCCACCGGCACGGTCGGCGGCACCGCCTACGCCAAGTGCGGCAGCAACTGGTGGAGCTACGACACCCCGGCCACCATCGCCGGCAAGATGACGTACGCCAAGAACCAGGGCCTCGGCGGCGCCTTCTTCTGGGAGTTCTCCGGTGACACCAGCAACGGTGAGCTGATCAGCGCGATCAGCAACGGCCTGCGGTAGGCAGTCCTAGAGAGTGGGGCGCCGGGGATCCTCCCGGCGCCCCCTCCTCGTGTCTGGTTAGGCTTTCCGATATGCGCCGAGAGTGGCACCAGCTCAGTCATCCCGCGGTCGGGGCGACCGCCCTGCAGACCTCCCGTCCCTCCACCGACTCCGCCGAGGACTCGGCGCTGGGGCTGGATCGCTGGCGCGAGCTCCCGCGCGTGCAGGTGCCGCCGTGGTCGGACCCGGACGAGGTGGCCTCGGTCTGCCAGGTCCTCGACAACGTGCCGTCGATCGTCGCGCCGTACGAGGTCGACCAGCTGCGGCACAAGCTCGCCGAGGTGTGCGAGGGGCGGGCCTTCCTGCTCCAGGGCGGCGACTGCGCCGAGACCTTCGCCGACAACACCGAGAGCCACCTGCTCGCCAACGCCCGCACGCTGCTGCAGATGGCGGTCGTGCTCACGTACGGCGCCTCGATGCCGGTGGTGAAGGTGGCCCGGGTGGCGGGGCAGTACACCAAGCCGCGGTCGTCGGCGACGGACTCGCTGGGGCTGCCGGCGTACCGCGGGGACCTGATCAACTCGCTGGAGGCGAACGAGGCCGCCCGGGTCGCCGATCCGCAGCGCATGATCCGGGCGTACGCGAACAGCGCCGCGGCGATGAACATGCTGCGGGCGTACCTCGCGGGCGGTCTTGCCGATCTTGCGGGTCTGCACGACTGGAACAAGGACTTCGTCCGTGCCTCGCCCGCGGGGGAGCGCTACGAGGCCATCGCGCGGGAGATCGACCGCGCCCTCGACTTCATCCGCGCCTGCGGCATGACCGACGACGAGGCGCTGCGCACGGTCAGCCTGTACTGCTCCCACGAGGCGCTCGCGCTGGAGTACGACCGCGCGCTCACCCGCGTCTCGGACGGGCGGGCGTACGGGCTCTCCGGGCACTTCCTGTGGATCGGCGAGCGCACCCGGCAGCTGGACCACGCGCACATCGACTTCGTCAGCCGCATCGCCAACCCGATCGGCGTGAAGCTGGGCCCCGGCACGTCCCCGGAGACGGCCATCGAGCTGTGCGAGAAGCTCAACCCGGAGAACATCCCGGGCCGGCTCACCCTGATCAGCCGGATGGGCAACGGCAAGGTCCGCGACGCCCTGCCGCCGATCGTCGAGAAGGTCACCGCGACCGGCGCCAAGGTCGTCTGGCAGTGCGACCCGATGCACGGCAACACGCACGAGTCCTCGAACGGCTACAAGACCCGCCACTTCGACCGGATCGTCGACGAGGTGCTCGGCTACTTCGAGGTGCACCGCGGCCTCGGCACCCACCCGGGCGGCATCCACGTGGAGCTGACCGGCGAGGACGTCACCGAGTGCCTGGGTGGCGCGCAGGGCATCGCCGACCTCGACCTGCCGGACCGCTACGAGACCGCGTGCGACCCCCGGCTGAACACCCAGCAGAGCCTGGAGCTGGCCTTCCTGGTCGCGGAGATGCTGCGTGGTTGATCTCCGGTCGGACACGGTCACCCGGCCGACCGCGGCCATGCGCGAGGCCATGGCCGCGGCGGAGGTGGGCGACGACGTCTTCGGCGACGACCCCACCGTCAACGCGCTCGAGGCGCACGTGGCGACGATGTTCGGGCACGAGGCGGCGCTGTTCGCCCCGACCGGGACGATGGCCAACCAGATCGCGCTCCAGCTGCTCGTGCGGCCGGGCGAGGAGCTGCTCGCCGGCGCGGACGCCCACGTGGTCAACTACGAGATCGGCGCCGCCGCGGCCCTCGGCGGCATCTCCACCCGCACCTGGCCGTCGCGGGGCGCCGCACTGGACGTCGACGAGATCGCGGCGATGATCCGGCCCGACGGCTTCCCGCCGGTGCCGACCCGGGCCGTCGCGGTCGAGCAGACGCACAACCTCGGCGGCGGTGGCGTCGTGCCGCTGGCGGCCCTGCACCGCCTGCGCGAGGTGACCTCGGCCGCCGGGGTGGCGCTGCACTGCGACGGCGCCCGCATCTGGCACGCGCACGTCGCGGACGGGGTGCCGCTGTTCACGTACGGGCAGCTGTTCGACACCCTGTCGGTCTGCCTGTCCAAGGCGCTGGGCGCGCCCGTCGGCTCGCTGATCGTGGGCTCCGCCGAGCGCATCGCCCGGGCGAGGGTGATCCGCAAGCGGCTGGGCGGGGGCATGCGCCAGACCGGCATCCTCGCCGCGGCCGGCCGGTACGCCCTCGACCACCACGTCGGCCGGCTCGCCGAGGACCACGCCCGCGCGCGGCGCCTCGCGGAGGCGCTGGAGCCGTACGGGGTGGTGGAAGCCGCCGCCGTGCGCACCAACCTCGTGCCGATCGACCTGACCAAGTCGCGCCTCGACGCGCCGGCGCTGGTCGCGAGGGCCGCCGAGCGCGGCGTGCTGATCACGGTGATGCTGCCGCGGCTGGCGCGGGCGATCCCGCACCTCGACGTGGACGACGCCGGCGTCGACCGGGCGATCAGCGTGTTGACGGATCTTCTGCGCGCCGCCTGAGCAGCGCACCCGGCGTCTGATTACATCGGGTGAGCCGCCGTCCGCGACCGCCGAGGAGTTCCCGATGACCCGCCGCGCCACCGGCACCTTCACCACCGTCTTCGAGCCGCTGCCGATCGACGACGACACGATCGGCCGCACGCAGGTGCTGAAGACCTTCGAGGGCGACATCACCGGCACCGGCCGCGCCGAGATGCTCTCCGTCGGCACGCCCATCGACGGGTCGGCGGGCTACGTCGCGATCGACCTGGTCGACGGCACGCTGCACGGCCACCGCGGCAGCTTCGTGCTGCAGCACTACGGGCTGATGGACCGCGGCTCGGGCACGCTGGTGGTGCGGGTGGTGCCCGACTCCGGCACCGACGAGCTGACCGGCCTGACCGGCACGTTCCAGATCGACAACAGCTCGGAGGAGCACCGCTACCTCTTCGACTACGAGATCACGCCGCGCTGAGCCGCAGGCCCTTCAGCAGGGCGATGTCGGCGGCGTGCCCCTCGTGGAGCGGCGCCGTCGGGGTCTCCACGATCACCGGGATGCCCGCCGTGGCCGGGTGGGCGAGCAGCTCCGCGAACGCGGCCGTGCCGATCCGGCCCGCGCCGATCGTCTCGTGCCGGTCACGGGTGGAGCCGCACTCGTCCTTCGAGTCGTTGGCGTGGATCAGCATCAGCCGCTCCCGGCCCACGGTGGCCACCAGCGCGTCCAGGGTCTCCGTCATGCCGCCGGGCCGGGCCAGGTCGTGGCCGGCCGCCCAGGCGTGGCAGGTGTCGAAGCAGACGCCGAGCCACGGGTGGTCCTCCACCGCGGCCAGGTACGGCCCCAGATCCTGCACCTTCGACGCGAGGCTGCGCCCGCCCCCGGCGCTCGGCTCGACCAGCAGCTTCGGCAGGCCCCGCGCGGCGGCCACGTCGAGCAGCGGCAGCAGCGCCTCGCGGAGCTGGTGCAGCGCCTTGTCGTCGTGGGCCGGGTCGACCGAGCTGCCCGCGTGGTAGACGACCGCGGTCGCGCCGATCGCCGCGCCCCGGCGCAGGGCGTGCTCCAGGGTCTCCACCGAGCGCGTGACGGTCTGCTCGGTGGGCGAGCCCAGGTTCACCAGCAGCGACGCGTGGATGTACGCCGGCAGCCCCCGCTCGCCGCACCCGTCGCGGAACAGCGTGTCCTGCTTCGGGTCGCCCGGCGGCAGCGCCCAGCCCCGCGAGTTGGACACGTAGACCTGGACCGCCTCGGAGCCCGCGGCGTCGGCGTACGGCAGGGCCGCCCTGGCCAGCCCGCCCGACGTCCGGGTGTGCGACCCGATCGGCCGGCTCACAGACAATTCAGCACGACCTCGGTCTGCGGGGGCACCGGCGTGTTCGGTGGCGGGTTCTGCTGGCGCACGAGCCCGTTGGGGTTGAAGTTGAGCCGGGCCCGCAGGTTCATCCCCTGCAGCGCCTGCGCCGCCTGCTGGCACGGCTGGTTGGTCAGGTCGGGGACGGGGATCTGCGGCGGGCCCTTGCTGACGTCGAGCTTGATCTCGTCGTCCTTCTCGGCGCCGGTGCCGGCCCCGGGGGACTGGCCGATGACCGTGTCGGCGGGCTGGTCGCTGTCCTTGTACTGCTCCACCACGACCAGGCCGCGGCTCTGCAGCTCGTTGCGGGCGTCGTTGATGTTCTTGCCCTTGACGTCCGGCACGGTGATCGGCGCCTTGCCCTTGCTGACCACCACGGTCACCGTGGTGCCGGGCTTGAGCGACTCGCCGGCCTTGGGGTCGGTGGAGATGACCACGCCCTGCGCCACCTCGTCGCTGTACTTGCCCGTGCCCTCCTTGAACTTCAGCTTGGCGCTCTCCAGCTCGCCCTTGGCGGCGGCCTTCTCCATGCCGACCACGTCCGGCACCGGATAGCGCTCGGGGCCCAGGGAGAGCGTCAGCGTGAGGCTGCCGCCCTTGACCAGCCGCTTCTCCGCCGGCGGGTCCTGCGCGAGCACCACGTCCTTGGGCACGGTCTCGTCGTAGCGGCCGTCGTCGAAGAGCAGCGAGAAGCCCTTGCCACTCGCCTCCTGCTCGGCCTGCGCCCGGGTCATGTTCACGAACTGCGGCGCGTCCGTGTAGCGCCCGGCCGTGACCCACCAGGTGCTGAAGACGACCGTGAGGACCATCAGCGAGACGGCGGCGATGAGGAAGAGGCGCCGGCGGTCGCCGAAGCGGCCGGCCGGGGTGTCCGGGAAGGGCGGGGGCGGGCTGCCGCCGCGGCGCCGCTGGCCCCGGGTGCGCGCGCCCTGCTCGGGCAGGCGGGCCCAGGTGGGGCGGTCGGCGGCGGCCGGGTAGACGGACGTCAGGGCGGGCACCAGGGCGGTGGCGTCCGCGGCCGGCGGACGGGCCGGCACCTGGCGCAGCAGCGCGGTCTCGACGTTGGCGGCGCCCAGGTCGTCGCGGACGACCTGCACCTCGGCCAGCAGCGCGCCGGCGTCGGTGGGCCGCGCGCCGGGGTCGCGGCGGGTGGCCCGGGCGACCAGGTCGTCCAGGACGGTGGGCAGCCCTTTGACGATGCTGGACGGGGCCGGCACGTCGTTGTCCACGTGTTGCCACGCGACCTCGACCGGCTCGCCGCCGTCGTACGGCACCTTGCCGGTCAGCATCTCGAACAGCACGATGCCGGCCGAGTAGACATCCGTGCGGGCATCCGCGTGCCCGTCGGTGACGAGTTCGGGTGCGACATACGCCACAGTCGCCATCAGTTGGCCCGAATCGCCCTCGGTGCTTGCCTCGACGGCGCGCGCCAGCCCGAAGTCGGCCACCTTGACGACGCTGTCCACGAGGTTGGCGATGCCGCCGCTGGGCGCCTCGGCGACCAGCACGTTCTCCGGCTTCACGTCGCGGTGGACCAGGCCCGCGCGGTGCGCGGCGGCGATCGCGGCGAGCATCTGCTCGAGGATGGCGAGCGCCTCGACCGGGTTGAGCCGGCGGCGCTGGGTGAGCAGGTCGCGCAGGGTGCGGCCCTGGACGTACTCCATGACCAGGTAGGGCAGGCCCTGGTGGCGGCCCTGGTCGTACACGGCGACGACGTTGGGGTGGGTCAGCCGGGCGATCGTCTTCGCCTCGTCGGTGAACCGGTCGACGAAGTGGACGTTGGTCGCCTGCGAGGGGTGAATGATCTTCAGGGCGACCGTACGCTCGAGCCGGTCGTCCACGGCGGTGTACACGGTCGCCATGCCACCACGGGCGACGCGGCCGGTGATCCGGTAGCGCCCGTCAATAGTCGTGCCGATCAACGTGTCGGCGACAGTCGTGTCCATCGGCGTGAAGTGTATGTGCCCTTCCGGGAAAGGCGGACCAGGATGTCCCAGCTGAGACCGAACGGGTACTGCACCACGTGCTGACCTGCGCATCGCGGATGAATCGGCCCGCGGTGCCGGGGCACCGCGGGCGCTTTATCATGACAAATCGGATCAGTGTCGGCGAGGGTGCCGCGCCCGTTCCGTCCCCCCGCCGCTGCCGCCGTCGTCCGTCGCGGTCGGATCCGGCGATCCGGAGTCGCTCGGTTCCGGCGCGGGCGAGTCGTCCGTGGACGGGCTGGGCGACGGCTCCGCCGGCGGCTCGTACGGCGACGAGGGTGCCGCGGTGGGCGTCGGCACCGGCGGCGTCAGGCAGTCGCAGTCCGTCGGCGTGGGCACCGGCACGGCGCCGCCCACCGTCGTCCGATGCGGCTGCGGTGCCCGGGCCGCCGTCGTCGCCGGCGCGCCCGGCACGGTGGCCGCCGGGTTCGGCAGCACCCGGATCGTGCCCGGACCCGGCTCCGCGGCCGGCTCGTCGGCGCGGGCGGCACCCCGGCCCAGGCCCTCGTGCGACAGCCCGTCCGCGTCGCCGCCCGGAGCGGCCGCGGACAGCGGGTACGGCTCCGTGCCGCCCTGCTGCCCGAGCAGCGCACCCAGCCCGTTGACCACCGCGAAGTAGCTGCCCGTCGCGCCGGCCACCGCGAGCACGCCGAACGCCGTGACGGCGACCAGGCGGCGCGGCTGGCGGGCGTGGCCGGGGCCGTACGCGGTCCGCAGCCCGTCGGTGACCCCCGCGCCGCCGAACGTGCTGAAACCGGTCGCGGTGACGTCCTCGAACGCGGCCGCCCGGGCCCGGTGCCCGCCGAGCGGACCGTGCCGCGGACCGGCCGGGTCCGGTTCGCGCCGGCCCAGGTCGTAGCGCAGCGACCGCCAGGCGCCGGCCACCTCGTTGCGGGTTCTCCGCCACAGGGTCATCGGGACATCTCTCCGCTCTCCTCCGGCCGGGTGCGTCCCGGCCCGCTCAGGGGTTCCGCGTGGTCGCGCCCGCGGGCGGCATGGCACGCTGGTCGGGTGACCGATTCCGTAACCATGGGCCCGGCGGCCGCCCAGCCGGCCGGCCCGGCCGAGTGGATCAACCTGCCCGACGTGGCGGACCGGCTGGATGTGTCGATCAGCAAGGTGCACCAGATGATCCGCGACGGCGCGCTGCTCGCGGTGCGGCGTGACGGCATCCGGGTGGTGCCCGCCGAGCTGGTGGCCAACAGCACCGTGCTCAAGCACCTCCCCGGCATCGTCACCTTGCTCCGCGACGCTGGGTACAACGACGAAGAAGCCGTCGGGTGGCTGTACGAGCCCGACGAGACCCTCGGCGGCTGCGGCGCGGTGGCGCTCGGCGGCGACCGCGCCCGCGAGGTCAAGCGGCGCGCGCAGGCGCTCGGCTTCTGAGCCCGGATGCGGCACCTGGCGTACCTGGCCGTGCTCGCCGGCTGCCTGATCTGCGCGCTCTGGCTGGAGCCGGTGCTGAAGGTCAACGTGCTGCGCCGGTGGCGGCGGCTGCTGCTCACGCTGCTGCCGGTGGTGGTCGTCTTCGGGCTCTGGGACCTCGCGGCCATCGCGGCGGGGCACTGGACGTTCGACCCCGCCCAGACCACCGGCGTGCTGCTGCCCGGCGGGCTGCCGCTCGACGAGGTGCTGTTCTTCGTCGTCGTGCCGATCTGCGCGGTGCTCGGGTTCGAGGCCGTGCGAGCCGTGCTCGGCAAGCCGGCGGGTGACGAGCTCGGCAGGCCGGCGGAGGACGCATGAGCTACACCGTGGCGGCCCTGCTCGGCGTGGCGGGCGCGCTCGTGGCCGACCTGTTCGTGCTGCGTACGGCGCTCGTGCGGCGGGTGGTCTTCTGGGCCACGTACCCGATCATCATCGTCTTCCAGCTGCTGTCCAACGGCATCCTGACCGGGCGGCACATCGTGATCTACGACCCGGACGCGATCCTCGGGCTGCGGATCGCGTACGCGCCGGTGGAGGACCTGCTCTTCGGCTTCGCGATGGTGCTGCTGACCCTGTCGGTGTGGGTCTGGCTCGGCCGGCGCGGCGTCCAGCCCGGGCCGCGCGCCGGGGAGGGCAGCAAGCTGCTGCGACGCCTCCGGCGCTGACCCCTACACCGTGCGGCGTACGGCCGCGTCGGCGAGCTCCAGCAGCACGGCGCGGGCCTCCGGCTCGACCTCCGCGGCCTCCAGGGCCGCCAGCGCCTCCTCGGTGAGCGCGGCGATCCGCGCCTCCGTCCGGGCCGGCGCGCCGCTCCCCGTGATGATCGCGCGCAGCCGCGAAACCCCCTGCTCGTCCAGCCCCGGGTCGCCCAGCCCGCGCTCGACCTCGGCCCGGCCGGCTGCGGAGAGCGTCTCGTACGCCGCCGCGATCAGGTACGTGCGCTTGCCCTCCCGCAGGTCGTCGCCGGCCGGCTTGCCGGTCACCTCCGGGTCGCCGAAGACGCCCAGCACGTCGTCGCGCAGCTGGAACGCCTCGCCCAGCGGCAGGCCGAAGCCCGAGTACGCCGCGAGCTGCGCGGGGGTGGCGGCGGCCAGCGCGGCCCCCATCAGCAGCGGCCGCTCGACCGTGTACTTCGCCGACTTGTACCGGGCTACCTTGCTCGCGCGCGCCGCCGACGTGTCGCCGGTGACCGGGGTGAGCACGTCGAGATACTGGCCGACGGTCACCTCCGTGCGCATCTCGTCGAAGACCGGCCGGGCCCGGGCCAGATCCTCCAGGGCGACGCCGGAGCCGTGCAGCAGCTCGTCGGACCAGACCAGCGCCAGGTCGCCGAGCAGCACCGCGGCGTTGTCCCCGAAGGCGCCGGCCGGGCCGCGCCACGCCGCCGCGGCGTGCCGGGCCGCGAAGCGCTTGTGCACCGAGGGCTCGCCGCGCCGGGTGTCCGAGCGGTCCATCAGGTCGTCGTGGATCAGCGCGCCCGCCTGCACCAGCTCCAGCGCGGCGACCGCGGTGACCACGTGGTCGGAGTCGATGCCGCCGGCGCCGCGGTAGCCCCAGTAGGCGAAGGCGGGCCGCAGCCGCTTGCCGCCGCGCAGCACGAAGGCCTCCAGCGCGTCCGCCACGTCGGCGAGGGCGTCGTCGATCGCGAGCAGCCGGGTGCGCTGCGCCGCGAGGAAGGCGGCGAGGGCCTTGTCGACGCGGGGGCGCAGGCCGGCGCGTTCCAGCGGGGAGGTCACGGCGCCAAACCTAGCCGGTCTGCGGGTACGCGGCAGCCGGTAGAGTCTCCGGTGTGGCTCTCGGACTTCCTTCGCGTCTCCCGGCGTCCCCGGCGATCGGTGACCTGATCCGCCGGCCGGCGCCGACGTTCTCGTTCGAGTTCATGCCGCCGAAGACGCGCGAGGCGGAGCAGCTGCTGTGGCGCACGATCCGCGAGCTCGAGCCGCTGCGGCCGGACTTCGTCTCGATCACGTACGGCGCCGGCGGCACCACCCGTGACACCACGGTCGAGGTGACCGAGCGGGTCGCGACCGAGACGACGCTGCTGCCCATGGCGCACCTGACGGCGGTCAACCACTCCGTCGCCGAGCTGCGCAACGTGGTCGGGCGGCTGGCCGGCGCCGGCATCCGCAACGTGCTGGCGGTGCGCGGCGACCCGCCCGGCGACCCCAACGGCGAGTGGGTCCGCCACCCCGAGGGCGTGCTGTACGCCGAGGACCTGGTCCGGCTGCTGCGCGACGCCGGGGATTTCAGCGTCGGGGTGGCCGCCTTCCCGTACAAGCACCCCCGCTCGCCCGACATCGAGAGCGACACCCGCAACTTCATCGCGAAGTGCCGGGCCGGCGCCGACTTCGCGATCACCCAGATGTTCTTCGAGGCCGACGACTACCTGCGGCTGCGCGACCGGGTCGCGGCCGCGGGCTGCGACACCCCGATCGTGCCGGGCGTCATGCCGGTGCTGCGGATGGCGACCATCGCGCGCTCGGCGCAGCTGTCCGGCGCGCCGTTCCCGCCGGACCTGCTGGCCCGCTTCGAGCGGATCGCCGACGACGAGGCGGGCGTGCGCAAGCTCGGCATCGAGCTGTGCGGGGAGATGTGCCGCCGGCTGCTCGACGAGGGCGTCCCGGGCATCCACTTCATCACCATGAACCGCTCCCCGGCGACGCGCGAGGTGTGGCAGCAGCTCACCGGCGTGAACGCCGCGCCCGCCGCCGCCTGACCGGTGACCTGGGAGCAGTACGCCGCGGCGTGGTCGGCGCTGCACGGCGGCTTCGATCCGCGCACGGCCTCGCCGGTGGTGCGCGGGTGGGTGCGGCTCGCGTACCGGGGCGGCAGCCTGCTCGGCCGGTGGCGCGTCGGCCCGACCACGGTGACCGTCGCCGGCCTGCTGCTCTGCGCGGGCGTGCCGTTCGTGCCGCTGCTCGCCGGGGCGGTGCTGGTCCTGCTGGCGAGCTTCGCCGACGCCCTCGACGGCGCGGTGGCCGTGGTGACCGGCCGCACCACCCGGCTGGGCTTCGTCTACGACTCGGTCGCCGACCGGCTCGGCGAGCTGGCGTGGCTGGCCGCCTTCTGGGTGGCCGGGGTGCCGGGCTGGCTGGTCGTGGCCGCTCTCGCGGTGAGCTGGCTGCACGAGTACGTCCGGGCCCGCGCCGCCGCGGCCGGCATGGACGGGCTGGGCGTGGTGACCGTCGGCGAGCGTCCGACCCGGGTCTCGGTGGCGGTGAGCGGGCTGGTCGCCGGCGGCGTAGCGGGCCTGGTCCACCCCGGCTGGGACCGTACGGTCGTCCTGGTCGCGGTCCTGGTCTGGATCCTCCTGGGCCTGATCGGCCTCGCCCAGCTCCTCGCCGCCGTGCGCCGCACGCTGGTCGATTAATGCGTTGTCCGGTACCCGTCCTTCGCCCTACCTTGTGATCCGACGACGAGGCCCGGGTCACCGGGCTCACAGGGAGCAGAGATGACGGCTGTCCGGCACGGGAGCAGGGGTCACCGCAACGGTTGAGGCGTGCGCGCCGGGCCGTCGCCGTCCACCCCGTGCTGTCCGGGGCAGGGCGGCTTTTTCCTGCCCGCGGCACAGGGGAGGTGAACCGTGATGAGTGTGGTCCTGGTACTCAACGCCGACTACGGGCCGCTGCACCGGGTCAGCGTCCGGCACGCGATCCGGATGCTGTGCCGCGAGGTGGCGGTGGTGCAGGAGGCCCGGCCGGACGCACGCATGGGCGTCTTTCCCATCCCGACCGTGGTGCGGCTGGTCAGCTACGTGGTGACGCGCTGGCGGCACAGCCGCGGGCCGGGCTGGTCCCGGGGCGGCGTGCTGACCCGCGACGGCCACCGCTGCGGCTACTGCGGCGGGGCCGCCTCCACCATCGACCACGTCCTGCCGCGATCCCGCGGCGGGGGCAACACCTGGGACAACACCGTCGCCGCGTGCGGGCGCTGCAACCAGCGCAAGGGGGACCGCACGCCGGCGGAGGCGCGGATGCCGCTGCGCCGGGCCCCGAGGGCGCCCGGCTGGGCGGAACTGGCCGCGCGGTGAGGACGACGGCCGGCGGGACCACACGGGGGCCCGTCGGTCGTCCACCTCGCATCCTGTCAACATACTGTTGACGCATGACGACGCTGGAGGACCTCGCGGAGATCGCGACCGCGCGCGCCCGCCTCGACGAGCGGGAACGGGAGCTGATCGACCGCGCCCGGCACGGCGGCGCCACCTGGGCGCAGATCGCCGAGGTGCTCGGCCTCGCCAGCCGCCAGGCGGCCGAGCAGCGGCGGCAGCGTCTGGTCGCGGCCGCCCGCGCCCGCCGGCACGACCAGGATCTCCGGTACGCCTCCAGCATCGTCACCCTTCGCGAGGCCGTCTCCGCCCTGCACCGCGCGCTCGCGGCGGACCCGCGGTGGCCGTCCCGCTTCGTCCGCGCGCCGCTGGTGCGCGACACGGTCGCCGCGGCCCTGGACGCCCCGCCCGGCGGCCTGTATGCCCTCGCCGAACAGGCCGCCCACGACCTCACCGCGGTCCGTGCCGCCGACCTCCCCGGCCACGTCCGCGTAGCGCTGGCCGACGTGCGCCGCGCGTTGTCAACAGAACATTGACGCACTTGCGCCCCACGGACGCAAGTTCGCAGGATGATGGCCATGCGCCGCAACGCCCTCCTCCTGGTGACGATCTCCCTGCTGTCGGGCTTCGCCGGCAGTGCGATGGCCCTGGTGGTGGGCGTGTGGATGCTCGACCTGACCGGTTCGCCGAGCCTCGCCGCCCTGGCGGGGCTGTGCGTGTACGCGCCCACCCTCGCCGGCCCGTGGCTCGGTGCCGTCGTGGACCTGCTGCCGCGCCGGCCCCTGCTCGTCGCGACGAACGTGGTGCTCGCCGCGACCCTGCTGTCGCTGTTCGCGGTCCGGTCGGCCGGTGACGCGTGGCTGCTCTACCTCGTCTCCTTCGCGTACGGAATCAGCTATGTCCTGTTGGACGCGGGCGAATCGGCGCTCCTGCCGTCGGCGCTGGCCCCGGACCGGCTCGGGGCGGTCAACGGCTGGCGTTCCAGCGCGCAGGAGGGCATGAAACTCGTGGCGCCGCTCGCCGGCGCCGGCCTCTACGCCTGGCACGGCGGCCGGCCCGTGGTCGCCCTGAGCGCGCTGGCGCCGCTGATCGCCGCCGCTCTGTACGCGATGCTCCGCCTCGACGGCGCCGCCTCCGTCGATCACCCCGGGCACGGACTCCGCGCCGGACTCGCCGCCCTGCGCCGGGAGCCACGGCCCGCCGTGCTGCTGGCAGCGGTCTCGATCGCGCTGACCGGTTTCGCCACCGCTCCCGTGTACGCGGTGGTCACCGACGACCTGGGGCTGCCCGCCACGTTCCTCGGCGTCCTGATGAGCGCGCAGGGCGCCGGCTCGATCGCCGCGGGCCTGGCGGCGGGCCGCCTGATCGACCGGTACGGCCCCGTCACCGTCGCCGCCGCCGGGACGTTGCTGGTCGCGGCCGGACTCCTGGCGCGCTGCCTGCCGTGGTGGCCCGCGCTCCCGGCAGGCGCCGCGATCGGCGGGGTGGGTCTGCCGTGGACGCTGATCGCGGCGGTCACGGCCATCCAGACGCACACCCCGGGCCACCTGCTCGGCCGGGTCTCGGCGCTCGCGAACACCGTGATGTTCGGCCCGATCGCCCTGGCCAACCCGCTCGGCTCGGCGGCGGTGACGCTGGGTGGCCGGCCCAGCCTCGTCGCCGCCGCGGCCTCGGGCACGGCGGCGGCCCTCGTCGCCGCTAGATCAGCCGGGACAGCACCCCGGACTCGGCGACGATGACCACGCCGATGGCGACGAAGACCAGCGGGACGAGCCAGTGGCCGTACCGCTCGGCGCGATGACCCGGCGGTGCGACCCCAGCCACGACGCCGCGGCACACCAGACGGCGACCAGCACCGCGAAGACGGTCACGGTGGTCACGGTGCCGGCGACGCCGAGCGTACGGAAAACCGGCGTGTAGACCGCGATGTTGTCGGCGCCGTTCGCCACGGTCACCCCGGCGACGGCCAGCGCGTTCCCGGCGGCGACCGCCTCCGGGGCGTCCTGCGCGCTGCGCCACGCCCGATCAGCCCCCGGACCCCGAGGGCGACCGGCACCAGCCCGAGCAGGCCGGTCCACGGATCGGGCACGATCGTCAGCCCCACGGCGGCCAGCCCGGAAACCGCCACCAGGGCGGCGATGCCCGCATACTGCCCCACCCACACCTGCCACGCCGGCGGCCGCCCGGTGGCCCGCGCCGCCAGGAAAAGCACGGTCAGCACGATCAGATCATCGACGTTGGTCCCCGCGAAGATCCCGGCGGCGGCCAGCGCAACCTCACCCATCGCCGCCCGGGCCCGGCGGCGGGCTCGTCACGCGACGGGTCAGCCGATGGTCGATGACGGCGTCGAGCAGCTCCCGCTTGCCGGCCTCGACCGCGTCCTCCCCGCCGACCTCTTCGACCAGGTCGGCGCGAATGTCACTCCAGCGCACGTAGATGCTCATGGACGCGGGGCCCCCTTCTCGGCGCGCCGGAGGCCCTTCGGGCACTCGATGACGGCCAAGGATAGCTTCGCCGTACCCGGGTCAGGTGTTGCGGAGGGCCTTGCGGTAGTCGTTGTTGAGGCGGCCGATCAGGGTGAGGGGGATGCCCTTCGGGCAGACCGTCGTGCATTCGCCCATGTTGGTGCAGCCGCCGAAGCCCGCCTCGTCCTGGGCCTCCAGCATGTCGATCACGCGGGTGTCGCGTTCCGGCTGGCCCTGGGGGAGCAGGCCCAGGTGGGCGACCTTGGCGGCGGTGAAGAGCATGGAGGAGCCGTTGGGGCAGGCTGCCACGCAGGCGCCGCAGCCGATGCAGGTGGCCGCCTCGAAGGCCGCGTCCGCGTCCGGCTTGGGGACCGGGGTGGCGTGGGCGTCCGGGGCCGTGCCGGTGGGGGCCGTGATGTAGCCGCCCGCCTGGATGATGCGGTCGAAGGCGCCGCGGTTGACGACCAGGTCCTTGATGACCGGGAAGGCCGCCGCGCGCCACGGCTCGACGTCGATGACGTCGCCGTCCTTGAAGTGGCGCATGTGGAGCTGGCAGGTCGTGGTCGCCCGCTCCGGGCCGTGGGCGACGCCGTTGATCATCATGCCGCACATGCCGCAGATGCCCTCGCGGCAGTCGTGGTCGAAGGCCACCGGGTCGTCGCCGTCGAGGATCAGCTTCTCGTTGAGGACGTCCAGCATCTCGAGGAAGCTGGCGTCCGGGGAGATGTCCTTCACGTCGTACGTGACCATCCGGCCCTTGTCGGACGGACCGGACTGGCGCCACACGCGTACCTGGATATCCATTACTTGTAGCTCCGCGTGCTCGGGTGGACGTACTCGAAGGTCAGGTCTTCCTTGTGGAGCGTCGGCACCTCGCCGTACTCCCAGGCGGCGACGTAGCTGAACTCGTCGTCGTGGCGCAGGGCCTCGCCGTCCGGCGTCTGGCTCTCCGCGCGGAAGTGGCCGCCGGCCGATTCGGCGCGGTGCAGGGCGTCGATGCACATCAGCTCGGCGAGCTCGAAGAAGTCGGCGACGCGGCCGGCCTTCTCCAGGTTCTGGTTGAGCTGCTCGCCCGTGCCGGGCACCTTCACCCGGGTCCAGAAGTCGTCGCGCAGGCCGCGGATCAGGCCGATCGCCTTGGTCAGGCCCTCGTCCGTACGCTCCATGCCGCAGTACTCCCACATGATGTGGCCGAGTTCGCGGTGGAAGGAGTCGACCGTACGGTCACCGTCGACGGCCAGGAGCCGGGCGAGCCGGTCCTCGACCTGCGCCCGCGCCTCGACCACCGCGGGGTCCTCGGGGGAGACGGCGTCGAACGGGCCCGCGGCCAGGTAGTGGTTGATCGTGTTCGGCAGCACGAAGTAGCCGTCCGCGAGGCCCTGCATCAGCGCCGAGGCGCCGAGGCGGTTGGCGCCGTGGTCGGAGAAGTTGGCCTCACCGACGACGAACAGGCCGGGGATCGTCGACTGGAGGTCGTAGTCGACCCAGAGGCCGCCCATCGTGTAGTGCACCGCGGGGTAGATGCGCATCGGGACCTCGTACGGGTCCTCGCCGGTGATCCGCTGGTACATCTCGAACAGGTTGCCGTACTTGGCCTCGACGGCCTTGCGGCCCAGCCGCTGGATCGCGTCGGCGAAGTCGAGGTAGACGCCGAGCCCGCCGGGGCCGACGCCGCGCCCCTCGTCGCAGACGTTCTTCGCCGCGCGGGAGGCGATGTCGCGCGGCACCAGGTTGCCGAACGACGGGTAGATCCGCTCGAGGTAGTAGTCCCTGTCCTCCTCGGGGATGTCGGCCGCCGGCTTCCCGCAGTCCTCGGCTCTGCGGGGGACCCACACCCGCCCGTCGTTGCGCAGCGACTCGCTCATCAGGGTCAGCTTGCTCTGATGCGTACCCGATTCGGGAATGCAGGTGGGGTGGATCTGGGTGTAGCAGGGGTTCGCGAAGAGCGCGCCCTTGCGGTGCGCGCGCCACGTCGCGGTGACGTTGCAGCCCTTGGCGTTGGTCGAGAGGAAGAAGACGTTGCCGTAGCCGCCGGAGGCGAGCACGACCGCGTCGGCGACGTCGGTGCTGACCTCGCCGGTGACCAGGTCGCGGACGACGACGCCGCGGGCCCGGCCGTCCACCACGATCAGCTCGAGCATCTCGTGCCGGGCGAACATCTCGATGTTGCCGAGGCCGATCTGCCGCTCCATCGCCTGGTACGCGCCCAGCAGCAGCTGCTGACCCGTCTGGCCCCGGGCGTAGAACGTCCGCGACACCTGGGTGCCGCCGAACGAGCGGTTGTCGAGCAGGCCGCCGTATTCGCGGGCGAACGGCACGCCCTGGGCCACGCACTGGTCGATGATGTTCACGCTGACCTGGGCGAGCCGGTACACGTTGGACTCGCGGGCGCGGAAGTCGCCACCCTTGACCGTGTCGTAGAACAGCCGGTAGATCGAGTCGCCGTCGTTGCGGTAGTTCTTCGCGGCGTTGATGCCGCCCTGCGCGGCGATGGAGTGCGCACGCCGCGGGCTGTCCTGGTAGCAGTACGAGCGGACCCGGTAGCCGGCCTCGGCCAGGGTCGCCGCCGCCGAGCCGCCGGCCAGGCCGGTGCCGATCACGATGACCGTCAGCTTGCGCCGGTTCGCCGGGTTGACCAGCTTGGCGGCGAACTTGCGCCGCTCCCAGCGCGTCTCGATCGGGCCGTCGGGCGCCGCCCGGTCGGCGATCGGGTCACCCTCGGTCCAGAAGGGAGCGGTCATGTCAGTCCACCAATCCGGTGAGCACGGCGAACGGCACCGACAGGTAGCCGGCGACCAGGACCGCGGAGAGCGCCAGGGCGGCGGCCCGGGCGAGGCGCTCGCCGCGCGGGGTGCGCTGGCCCAGCGTGCGGACCGCGCTGAACAGCCCGTGCCGCAGGTGGAAGCCGACGCTGAGGATGGCGAGCGTGTAGAAGACCGTCACGTACCAGCGGTCGGGGGCGAAGTCCGCGACCACGTTCGCGTACGGGTGCTGCCGGTCGCCGACCGGGTTCAGCGTGCCGGTGGTCAGGTCGAGGATGTGGTAGATCACGAACAGCAGGATGATCACGCCGCCCCAGCGCATGGTCCGCGCGGCGTAGCTGCCCTGGACCCTGGTCCGGTGCACGTAGCGCACCGGCCGGGCCTTGCGGGCGCGGCGCGCCAGGATCGTGGCGGCGACGATGTGCCCGATCACCGCGGCGGTGAGCACGAACCGCTGGATCCACAGGTACCAGTCCTGCGGCACCAGGGGCATGCCGATCGTGCGCAGCCAGTGCGCGTAGTGGTCGAAGCTCTCCGCGCCGACGAAGACCTTGAGGTTGCCGACCATGTGCGCGTACAGGAAGACCACCAGGAGCAGCCCGGTGACCGCCATGACGAGCTTGAGCGCGACCGACGAGCGCAGGCCTCGCGGGCGCCGCTTCGCGGGGGCCTTCTTGCCGGGGGCCCTGCGGGCCGGCTGGGCCGTCGCCCTGGGGGGAGTGCTGGTATCTACCGCCACAATCCCCGACGGTAGGAACGCCGACGCGATTCGTCTAATGCATGATCGTCTCAGTGCTCATAGACGTAGGCTATGGAGGTGCAGCTACAACAGCTCCGATACTTCCTGGCAGTGGTAGAAACCCGGCATTTCACCCAGGCGGCGGACTCGCTGGGCGTTTCACAGCCGACTTTAAGTAAGCAGGTTCACACCCTCGAACAGACCCTCGGCGCCCCGCTTTTCGAGCGCACCCGCGGCGCGGTCGCCCTCACCGCGGCCGGCGACACCCTGCTGCCCCTCGCCCGCCGCATGATCGCCGACGCCGACGCGGCCCGCGACGCGGTCCAGGAGATCGTCGGCCTGCGCAGCGGACGCGTCCGCGTCGGCGCCACCCCCAGCCTCTGCTCGTCCCTGGTGCCGGCGGTGCTGCGCCGCTTCCGTACCGAACATCCCGGCATCGACCTGCACGTGAACGAGGGCAGCTCCCAGGACCTGATCGCCGACCTCCTCGCCCGCGACCTCGACCTGGCGCTGATCGTCCAACCCGAACAGGGCGTCGACCCGGCCCTGCACGCCGCCCCGGTCCTGCGCGAAAGCCTGGTCGTGGCGTCGGTGGCCTCCGGGCCGCCCCCGACGGCCGGCGCCGAACTGGCCCTGACCGAGCTGCGCGACACCCCGCTGGTGATGTTCCGCCCCGGCTACGACCTGCGCGATGTCACCCTGGAGGCCTGCCGCCGGGCGGGCTTCGCACCCCGCTTCGCGGTCGAGGGCGGCGAGATGGACGCGGTCCTGGCCTTCGTCGAGGCGGGCCTGGGGGTGGCCCTGGTGCCGAGCATGGTCCTGGTGAACCGGCCGCTGCTGCGAGCCACCCCGCTGGCCCCGCCGGGAATGCGGCGCACGGTAGCCCTCGCCCACCGCCGCCGGGCGGTCCTCCCGCACGCGGCGGAAGCCCTCCGAGCCACGCTCCTCGACCACATAGCCACCGGCGAACTCCCCATCGGCGTCCAGCCCCTGTGACGCTCGGCCGGTCGGGCGCGCAGTGCTTCGGGCGAGGCCGGCGACGAGAGCTTTGTCGGTACCTCGGCCGCCGAGGCGAGGATCGCCCGGCTCAGGGGGCGACCCGGGGCGGTGGCCCGCGCCGCCGGGATCCAGGCGGAGATGGCGGAGACCGACCGGGCGTACGCCGATGGGCATCCGCGCACCCTACCGATCAGGCCGGGCCGACGGCGTCCGCGACGATCTTCGCCGACAGGGTGACCATCGGCAGGCCGCCGCCGGGGTGGGCCGAGCCGCCCACCAGGTACAGACCGTCGACCGGTCCGCGGTTGGCCGGTCGCAGGAGCCCGCCCGCCGTGCCGTAGATCGTGCCGCCGGGTGCCGCGGTGGCGTCGGCGAGGTCCGCCGGGGTGCGGGTCTCCAGGAACGCGAGCCGGTCGCGGACGTCGAGGCCGCGGGAGGCCAGCACGTCGAGGATGTGGCGGCCGTACGCCTCCGCGAGGCCGGGCCGCCGCCAGTCGACCGCGCCGGCCGCCGTGCCGTGGCGGGGGGCGTTGACCAGGACGAACCAGGCTTCGGCGCCGGGTGGGTGGACGGCCGGGTCGGCGGCGCGGGTGACGAAGACGGTGGGGTCGGACGGCGGGCGGGCGCGGCGGCCGTGGCCGGGGTCGCCGAAGGCCGCGTCGAACTCGGCGTCGTAGTCGCGGGGGAAGAAGACCGTGTGGTGGGCGAGCTGCGGGGTTTCGCCGCGGACGCCGAGGAGCAGGACGAAGCCGGCCAGGCTGCGGTCCGCGAGGGCGGCGAGCCGGCCGGGAGTGGGCAGCAGCTCCCGGTAGAGCGTGGCGGCGTCCACATCGGAGACGACCACGTCCGCGGGGCTGCCGGCGCCGGAGTCGAGGTCCACGCCGGTGACGCGGCCGTCGCCGGTGCGGATGCCGGTGACCGTCGAGGACGTGCGGATCGTGACGCCCAGCGCGGCGCAGCGGTCGAGCAGGGCCGTGCCCAGGACGCCCAGGCCGCCGGGGAGGTACCAGCCGCCGAAGGCGAGCTCGGCGTACGGGATGGCGGCGAGGGCGGCCGGGGCGCGGCGGGGGTCGGTGCCGGTGTAGGTCGCGTACCGGTCGAGCAGCATCCGCAGCCGCCAGTCGCGCAGGTAGCGCCGGCCGAGGGCGCGCAGCGAGCGGCCGGGCGCGATCGCCGCGAGGTCGCCGACCCGCCACGAGAGCCGCGCCAGCGACGCGGGGGAGACCTCGCGTTGCAGCACCGAGCGCCACGACGCCGCCCAGATCCGTTCGGCGCGCCGCCAGAACCGGGCCCAGTCCGCGGCCGCCCCCGCCCCCAGCGCATCGGCGATCCGTCCGGCGAAGACGGCCGGGTCCGGCGACGAGTCGAGGGTGCGGCCGTCCGGGAACACGTGCCGCACGACCGGGTCCAGCGCCACCGGGTCGAGGGTGAGGCCGAGGTCGGTGAAGACCTGCGGCAGGGTCAGCAGGCTGGGTCCGGTGTCGAAGAGGAAGCCGTCGCGCTCGTAGCGGCCGAGCTTGCCGCCCACGTCCGAGGCCCGCTCGTGCACGGTCACCTCGTGCCCCGCCGCCGCCAGCCGGACCGCCGCGGCCAGCCCGCCCACCCCCGCACCGATCACCACAACGCGGCTCATACCGGACGCCCCCGCCAGCTCAGGCGGCCCCGGCGGCGCAGCGCGAACGAGCGCGCCACCAGGACCGCGAAGACCACGATCGACAGCGGCTGGGCCAGCGGGTCGGGCCAGGTCCGCCCGCCCGTCGCGGCCGCCGCGATCACCCTTCCCAGAACCCCCATCCCGTACGCACACACACTCCACAAAGCAAGCTCCACCGTTGCGGACATCAGGGCGACGATCGGCGGGGCCGCGTACAGAAGAAGCAGAAGGAGCACGACGGCGGCCGCACCGGCGGGCGACCCGAACGAGGCCCAGAGCGACTTGGCGTAACCGTCGGCCAGCTCGCGCCACGACGCGTACATGTGGCACGTCGCCGTGCGTGACCCGTCCGCGAGCGCGATCCGCCCGCCGGAGCGCTTGACCGCCCGGGCCAGCCCGATGTCCTCGAGGATGTCGCCGCGCACTGCCGCGTGCCCGCCCGCCCGCTCGTAGCCGGCCCGGTCGGCGACCAGCCACTGCCCGCCCGCGGCGGCCAGCGACGGCCGGGGCGAGCGTTCCATCAGCCGCAGCGGCAGGAACGTCAGCCACGACCACTGGAGCAGCGGCTGCACGAGCCGCCCCGCCCCGACGATCCGCGGGTACGGCGACAGCAGCGTGACCTGCGCCGACCGCAGCAGCGCCACGCCGCCGGCGACCGCGTCGGGCGCGAGCACCACGTCGGCGTCGACGAACACCAGCACGTCCCGGTCGCCCGCGGCGGCGGCCAGCTGTGCGCACGCGTGCGGCTTCCCGAGCCATCCCGCCGCGGGCGGCGCGCCGGTCAGCAGCCGTACGCGATCCCCGGCGACCCGGCGCACCACCTCCGCCGTGCCGTCCGCCGAACCGTCGTCGAGCACGATGATCTCCAGGTCGGCGACGCCGCGCTGGGCGAGCAGCGACTCCAGGCAGGGAGTGACCCGCGCCGCCTCGTCACGCAACGGCAGCAGCACGGCGACGCGTTCGGTGACCGTGGCCTCGCGAGGCGGACGGCGCAACAGGGCGGCGTTGACGAGCGTGTGCCCGGTGAGCGCTATCCAGGGCAGGAGCGCGTACCCGATCATGCCGGACGCCGGGGGAGCCGGAGCGCGAGCGGCACGACCACCGCGCCCATGACGAGGCCGCCCCAGAGCGCCGACCAGGGCAGCCCCAGGAAGACCGCGTGGGCGAGCACCGACGAAGCGTACGTCCACAGCCACAGCGTGATCATCGGGGCGTCCGCGGTCCCCGGCCGGTTTGCGGCCGGCCCGGCCGCCGCCGCCAGCACCGCCATCAGCAGCAGCGCGAAACCCAGCCACCCCAGGTAGTTGCCGACCGGGATGCCGGGCACCCCGGGCAGCGCGGGCGTGGGGGAGTCCCAGACCCAGTAGCCCTCGGCGACCATCTGCGGGTCGAGGAAGAGGTCCCACGCCGCCAGCCCGGCCGCCGCCAGCGCGACCCGGGCCGGCCGGGACCGGGCCAGCCGCAGCGCCGCCAGCCACGCCGGCCAGGCCATCCAGGTCCAGGCCAGCGGGATGATCAGCGGTACGCCCACCAGCTTCGGCCCGAGCTGACCGGAGTAGTCGTACGTGCCGAACGGGAACCCGGTGGCGACCCCCACCGCCTCGACCGCGAAACCGCCCAGCGTGGCCGTCGCGACCAGCGCCCCGGCCGCCCGCGCGCCCCGGCTGCGCCACGCGTGCGCGACGGACAGCAGATAACCCAGCACGACCGTGGTGACGGTGAAACCCGCGCGGACCTCACCGTGGGTCAGCGGGTAGCAGATCTGCACCAGCACGAGGACGCCGAGCAGCACCCACAGCGGCCGGACCCGGGCGTTCATCGGGCGAACGTCAGATGCCGACGATGCCGGGGGCACCCTCGGCCGGTACGCGCTCGGTCAGCGGCAGGCCGCGGCCCAGGATCGCGAAACCCCGCTCGTCGCCGGGGAAGTGGAAGTCGCGCAGCAGATCCTCGAAGCCGAACCGGCGATACAGCCGCCAGGCCCGGGACCGCTGCTCGTCGGCCTCCGGCGTCGACAGCAGCACCGTGGAGCCGTCGGCCATGGACAGCAGGGCGCGCAGCTGGCGGGCGCCGATGCCGTGTCCCTGCGCGCTCGGGCGTACGTGCAGCTCCACGACCTCGAAGCAGTGCGACAGCCAGCGCTGCCGGGCGGCGTCGTCCAGCGCCGACCGGACCTGGTCGTGCCACCACTGGCCGGGGCCGGACGCGTAGCCGTACCCGAAGCCGGCGAGCTGGCCCTCGGTGGTGAGGGTGGCGACGGCCCGGAAACCGGCGCGCCGCACGTGCGCGCCGATGTACCCGCGGCGGGTCTGCAACAGCTCGGCGCGGTAGCCCATCGCCTCGCCGTACACGCTGACCACGTCGTCGAGCCGCCGGAGCATGTCGTCCGGCTGCCACGGGACGAGCCTCATCGTTCTCCTTCCCGCCAGCCCAGCACGGCCCTGTCGCCGCTGATGCCGAGCACCGCGAACCGGGCGAACAGGTCCTCGGCGTACCACCGGACGGCCGCCGTGCGCGCGATCACCGCGCGATGCTCCGGCTGACGGTACGCGAACGCGGTCAGGTCCGCCGCAGTGCGCCACACGCTGACGGTGCCCTGCCAGCCGACCGGTGCCTCGCCGACCCCGAACCGGGCGAGCAGCCCCGGCGCGGCGGCGAGCTCGCGGGCCACCGGCGGCACCGCCCGCCAGAACGTGAGCGCCTTCGCCGGCCGCAGCCGGGCCCGGGTCAGCGCCAGCACCGGGCCCTCGGCGCGGCCCCCGGCCGGCTCGCCGAACGGCGCGACCCCCGACCACCGGCCCTGGCTGGTCAGGGGCCTCAGGTCGGCGCGCGCGGCGGAGGTGGCGATCGCGTCCCAGGCGGCGCCGGTGCGGCCCAGGTCGCCGCCGTCGGCGCCGTCCCACGCGACCACGGCCGCGAACCGGGTGAGGTCCGCGTCGCCGGGGCCGAAGCTCAGGCCCGTCCCGGTGCCGAGCAGCTTCGCGAACCGGACACCGGGCAGACGCCGCAAACGCCGCGGATCGGTTGCCATCCGGACGAAAGCGCGGCCGGCGGCGCGCCGCGGCACCCGCCACACGTGCAGCGTGACCAGCGGCGGGACGGGAATCATCCCGCCACGCTACTGCCCCGGCCGGCGCTCCAGCTCGGTGACCCACAGCCTGTGGAAGACGGTCTTGGAGACCCACTTGTAGCGGGCATCGACGTCCGGCTGCTGGCTGGACGGCAGCGGGCTGGTCGGCCAGCCGCTCGGATCCGACGAGACGAGCCAGATGCGCGGCGGCCCGTCGGCGAGGCAGGCCGCGGTGTCCCGGCACGGCGGATGCACCCACGACCACTCGGTGCCCGGCGGCTGGGCGACCAGCACCTCCCGCGGCTGCTCGGCCAGGGGCTGGTGCCGCCACTCGTAGCGGAAGCCGCGGTGCAGGAAGTCGTAGCCGGAGAAGATGATGCCGTCGCCGGGCCGCTCCCACTGCGCGATGTAGCCGGCCGCGTCGCGGAAGGCGTACTCCTCCTCGGCCTGGTCGGTGCGCATCGCCGTCTGGTGGTCCCAGCCGGCGAAGGTCAGCGCGCCGCCGGCGACGAGCGTCACCGCCAATATCCGGGCCAGGCCGGTGGGCGTGGCCAGCCGGCGGATCGCGTACGCCCCCAGCAGCACCCACGCCGGCACGGTGAACAGCAGGTAGCGCGGCAGGAAGAAGTGGAACTCGTGGAACGTGTAATACGCGAGCACCGGCGGCAGCACCGCCCAGAACGCCAGGAAGGCGGCGATCCACCGCTGCCTGCGGCTGTCCGAGAGGGCCAGCAGGGTCATCGCGGCGAAGCCCAGCGCCAGGAAGAAGCCGCCGACCGCCGGGCTGAGGAACATCTCCCCGGGGAACGCGTGCACTCGCGCCCAGGTGGTGTTCGGGATCCAGCTGATCTGCGCGCTCTGCCGGTCCCCGTCGAGGATCAGCGGCAGCGCCGTCAGCCCCGCCGCGAGCACGGCCACGGGCCACCCGGCGACGATCCACCACCGGTCCCGGCCGGTCGCCCGTCGCACCGCCGGCACGACCGCGATCAGGTGCGCGGCCAGGCCCATCAGCGCGACGACGTGGCTGTAGCCGATCCAGAGCACGGCGATCGCGTACGCGGCCCAGCGCCACGCCGACGGCCGTTCCAGCGCCCGCAGCAACAGCAGCACGGCCGTGACCGAGGCGAGCAGCGCCATCGCGTACGGCCGGGCCTCCTGGCCGTACCGGCTGATCACCGGGACCGCCGGCATCAGCAGGCCCGCCACCAGGCCGGTCGGCGCGTCGAAGAGGCGCCGGCCGATGAGCGCGACGACGGCGGCGGCCAGCGCCATGAAGATCGCGGAGGGCATCCGCAGCGCCGTCTCGGAATCCCCGAACAGACCGATCCACCAGTGCAGGAACAGATAGTACGGATACAGCACCGCGTCCACGGTGTCCGCGAGCTTGCGCAGGTCACCGGTCGGCAGCGAGGCCGCCCACCAGGTCGCGTTCTCGTCGCGCCACAGCTGCCGCTTGCCGATGTCGATCAGCATCACGGTCAGCGTGACGGCGAACGGGACGATCGTGAGGGCGGCCGTGGGCAGCAGCTCCCGCCAGCCCCGGCGCCGCTTCGGGGGCGGCGGTTTCCCCTCGCCGTTCCCCGCTTCCGGGCGGGGTTCCCCGGCCTTCTTCGGGCCGGCCTCCTCCGGGGCGGCCTTCTTCGGGCCGGCCTCCTCCGGGGCGGCTTCCTCCGGGCTGGTTACAGGGGTCGCTACCGCATCCGTGGCGGTATCGGCGGCCATGCGGGGCACTCTCCGGGGGGTCTGGAGGACGGCAGGAGTAGCCACCCATCCTAGGGACCGCCGTCGAGCCCGGCCCTCTCACAAGACACCCCCGCCAGTGATCCACGCCTCAGGCGACATCCATCGGTGTGCCGTCGGTGACCCTCAGCAATTCCGGGTACGTGATCGGGAAAACGGCGCGCGGCACGCCGCCGGCCGCCCAGATCTCGTCGTACAGCGCGAGCTCGACGTCGACCAGCGTGCGGACCGGCCGGGGGTGGCCCACCGGCGCGACCCCGCCGATCGGCTGGCCGGTGTGCTCGCGCACGAACTCCGGCGTGGCCCGGCCCAGCTCGGCCAGCCCCAGCGCGGCGGCGACCTTCTTCGTGTCGACCCGGTGCGCCCCCGACGTGAGCACGAGCAGCGGCTCCCCGTCCGCCTCGAAGATCAGCGAGTTGGCGATCTGTCCGATCTCGACACCGAGCGCCGCGGCCGCCGCGGCGGCGGTGTGCACGCCCTCGTCGAAGACCACCATCTCGGGCGCGGTGTCGCCCAGCGCGGCCCGCACGGCGAGCACATTGGGATGATTCTCCATCGGCCTATTCTCCCCATTCAGGCTTCCCGATCGGCACGCACGTGCCCCTGTTGCTCTTCATCCGGCTGTTTCCCGGCCGGCGTGCACTGCCTCCTCGCTGGCGTCCCACAGCCGGGCGGCGAGCGCCGGGTCGGCGAGCCGCGAATCCGGCCGGGCGACCTTGCGGCCGACGTAGTAGGCGCCGCTGCGCAGTTCCTCCGCCGGCGCGGTCGCCAGCCAGGTCAGCAGGTCGCCGGCCTTCCTCGAACCGGTGAGCAACGGGTTCCGCGCCCAGAGCACCCGGACCGCCGTACCGGTGGCGAAGTTGGTGCGCACCACGCCCGGGTGGAACGCCACCGAGAGGATGTCCGGCCAGCGCCGCGCCGCCTCCGCCGTGAACAGGATGTTGGCGGCCTTGCTGTGACAGTAGGCCGGCCACCCGTGCCACGCCGCCGGGTCCCAGGTGAAATCCTCCGGGCCCGGCCGCCGCCGCCGATGGGCCTGGGAGGCGGTGTTCACCACCCGCCCGCCGCGCAGCGCGTCCCGCAGCAGCCCGGTCAGGAGAAAGGGCGCGAGGTGGTTACCCGCCATCGTCGCCTCGAGGCCGTCCTCGGTTCTCCGGTACGCCCCCAGCATGGCGCCGGCGTTGTTGGCGAGGACATCCACGGCCGGGTACGCCGCCAGCACGTGATCGGCGAGCCGGCGTACCTGATCCAGGGAGGTGAAATCGGCCCGGAACTCGTCCGGCTCGGGGCCGGTGGCGGCCGCCCGGATCCGGGCCATCGCCGCGCCCAGCCGGCCGGGATCACGCCCGACGACGACCACCTGATCGCCCCGCGCGGCAAGCCTCTCCGCCGCGGCCAGGCCCAGCCCGGAACTCGCCCCGGTGACCACGATCGTCCGCATGCCGAACCTCCGCTCCGCGGGGTGCCGTACCCCTGGGGCATCCTGGCAACCGGCGAGCCCCGGGACAACGTACCGGCGCCGGCACCCGCGCGCCGGGTAGGCGGTACGCCCCCCGGCGGTCCCGGATCCTCGGCGCCCTTCCCCGGCCCGCCCCGCTCGCCCGCGTCGCTCTCGCCAGGTCGCCCGCGTTGCCCTCGCCAGGTCACCCGCGGCTGCCGCCGAGTCCTTGAAGATCACCTCCGGCCTGCGGCGTTCGCCGTTGCTTTTTTGTCGGAGGGGGGTGTTACTCTCTCCAGTAGTTAGAACGAGTGTTCGATTGGTTCGAACGGCTGTTCCACCCGAGCCGACACCGATCCGGCGGTCGCCCCTCCTGGCGTCCGGCGAATCGGATCGGCGCGAGGACCGGCCCGTCCGGCAGGATCGGCGCCCGCGCTGACTGAACGGGAGCCGCGTTCGCGGCGTGACTCCCGGGTGCGGCGTCCGCGAAGCGCCGCACGCGAGGTCCGGGCATTCGCGGGTCCGGGCCTGCACCAGGCAGGACCGTCGTCCGCCGCCCTCGACCCCCGGGCGACGGGCGACGGACCCGCCCGCCAGTCCGGCCGGGTGTGGTGTGGGGAAGCTTCACACCCGGCCGGCAGCCCCACCCGCTGTGCCTTCCTCCGCAGCACCCCGGTTCGACCAGCACGTCGGATGCGACACACGCGAGGAGAGACCATGGTGAGCAACCCGGCACCGGGCCTGAGACCACCTGCCCCCCGGCAGCACCGTCCCAGCCCCACCCTCCGGCCCCCGGCGTTCCGCGGTGCCCCGGCCGTCGAGCCCGCCGCTGGGCCCCACGACCGCGGCGCCCCCGGCCCCGGGCCTGCCGCCGGGCCCGCCGCTGGGCTCCACGACCGCGGCGCCCCCGGCCCCGGGCCCGCCGCCGAGCCGGGCCCGCGGGCGTATGGCCTGGCGCACGCCCCGACGGCCGGCACTCAGGCGGCCCCCACGGTGCCCGCCAACCTCCTGCCCAACCGCACCCCCGCCCAGCTGCTCGCGATAGCCCGTGAGGGCCTGGCGGAGGCGGCCCGCACCCGCCCCGATGGCCTGCGCTACGCCGCGGCCCACCTGGCGGCCCTGCGCGCGGCCGCGGCCGTTTTGGCCGCCCGTGCCAGGCCCGCCGCCCCCACCCGCCGCAACCGCGTCACCAGCGTCTGGTCCCTCCTCGTCCTGGTGGCCCCCGAGTTCAGCGACTGGGCCGGCTACTTCGCCCTGGGCGCCACCAAGCGAGCAGCCGCCGAAGCCGGCATCCCCCGCGTGGTCACCGCCCGCGAGGCGGACGACCTCCTGAGAGCAGCGGAAACGTTCGTATCCCTGGTGCAATCGGCGCTGGGCCTGGCCTACCAACCCACCCTCGAAGCAGCCTGACCCGCACCACCGCCACCAGACCCGTCCCCGCCCCCACCGCCGCCGACCGAGATCGCCCCGCACCCGAAACCGCCGCCGCCCGCCTGCCGCCTACCGGGATCGCCGCCGATCGTTTTGTTGTCGACCGGGGCCGGCGTCGACCGGAGCCGGCGTCGACCAACCAGGGCCGGCGTCGACCGGGGACCGGTGTCGACCGAGATCGTCCGCGACCAGCTTTGTCGCCGACCGAAGCCGCCGCGCGGCCGGAGCCGTCGTCGACCAGCCTGTCGCCGACCGCGATCGCCGCCGGCCGGACCGTCGGTGGCCGGACCGTCGATGGCCGGGCCGACACGAGCCGGTCATCGCAGCGGGGCCGTCGCCGGCCGGGTCGTGGTGGCAGTGATGGGTCGTGGCGCAGTGATCGTCGCCGGCCGAACCGTCGGCAGTCGGGTATGGCCGGCAGGGACCGTGGTGGCCGGCAGCGCGGTCGGTTCGGAGTGGTGGCGTGGCCGGGGGCGGCTTCGTCCTTCAGGTGGTTTCAGGTCTGTGGTTTCCAGGTGGTTCTGTCTCTCCGGCAGAGCCACGAAGATCAACTTCGTCGCATGTGGACAGCGGGGCGGAACGATGGCGGGGCGCATGATCGGTGGGGCGGCGGCTCTTGCTGATCTGGTGCGTCCCGGTGCGGCCGTCGACGAGGGCGGGATGCATCGGGTGCTGCCGGTGCTTCCCGAGCTGGGAAGTCTGCTGCCCGGCCACGGACTTCGCCGGGGAACCACCGTCGCGATCGGGTTCGCCCCCGGTGCGGGGCCGCGGTCATCGGGCTACGGCTGGACGCCCGCCCCCACCCACGGAGCTGCTCCCGCTCCCGCCCACGGCACTGCGCATGACACCACCCACGACGTTGCCCACGGCACTGCGCATGGCACCACCCACGGCGTTGCTCACGGCACTGCGCATGGCACCACCCACGACGTTGCCCACGGCACTGCGCATCGCGCCGCCCACGGCACTGCGTCTGGCGCCGCGCAGGGCACTGCGCATGGAGCCACCCACGACGTTGCTCACGGCACAGCGCATGGCACCACCCACGGCACTACGTCTGGCACTGCGCATGGCACCGCGCATGGCGCTGCTCACGATCCTGCGTATGGGGGCGCGCATGGCACTGCGTCTGGCGCCACTCGCGGCGTCGCCCACGGTGCTGCGCGGGGCGCCGCTCATGGCGCTGCTCGTGGTGCTGCGCGTGACGCTGCTCTCGGCGCTGCTCATGGGGATCCCCGTCGGGTTGGGGGCGGGGCGCGGGCCGATGTGAGTTCTGGGGGTGGGGTGCGTTTGGGGCTTGGTGGGGAGGGTGCCGCGCCTGGGGGACGGGGGGTGGCTCGGGGGCTCGGGTCGCGGGGGCGGGAGAGCGGGGGCGTGCGGGTCGGGGACGGTGGTACCTCCTTGCTTCTGGCTCTGCTCTCGGCTGCTTCTCGGGCCGGGTCCTGGTGTGCGGTGGTCGGCGTACCGGCGCTGGGTGCGCTTGCCGCCGCCGAGAGTGGGGTGGCGCTCGATCGGCTGGCGTTGGTGCCGCATCCCGGTCCCGAGTGGGCCACCGTGGTCGCCGCGCTCATCGACGGGGTGGATGTCGTGGTTGTTGCGGTTCCCGGGCCGGTTTCCGCCTCGGTCACCAGCCGGCTTGTGGCTCGGGCCCGGCAGCGGGGGTGTGTGCTGGTGCCGTACGGGCGGTGGGACGGGGCCGATGTCACGTTGCAGGTCACGCAGGGGCGCTGGGAGGGGCTCGGGGACGGGCGGGGGCGGTTGCGGCAGCGGGAGGTCACCGTGGTGGCGCGGGGGCGGGGGGCTGCCGCGCGGCCCAAGGAGCTGACCCTGTGGATGCCGGCGATCGGTCCGGTGGCCGCGGCGGAGCGGGAGTTGGCCGGGGGTGGCCGGGGGCGGCGGGGTGCGGGGAATCTCGGCCTGGCCTGGCCGCCCGGGAAGGACGGCGGGGAGGGTGCCGGCCCGGCCCGCCGGCTCGGGGAGGGCGGCGCGCGGGCTGCGGACGACGGTGCGCGGGCTGGGGAGAAAGGCGCGCGGGGCGAGGAGGGCAGCTGGGTGGGGGAGGGCGGCGCCGGGGGTGGCTCGGAGGGTGGGGATGGTGGCGGGTGGGGGCGGTTGTCCGTGGTGGGGTCGCGGTGAGTGGGGGGCCTCGTACGTTGCTGGTCTGGTGTCCGGATTGGCCGGTTGTTGCTGCGGAGATCGTGGAGGGGGTCTCGGCCGAGGGGCCCGTTGTGGTGTTGCGGGGGAATCGGGTGGTGGCCTGTTCCGAGGCGGCGCGGCGGGAAGGGGTTCGGCGGGGGTTGCGGCGGCGGGAGGTTCAGGGGCGTTGTCCTCAGGTTGTTGTCGTCGAGCATGATGCGGGGCGGGATGCCCGGGCCTTCGAGGCGGTGGTCGGCGCCGTCGAGGAGGTTGCCGTCGGGGTCGAGGTGGTGCGGCCCGGGGCCTGTGCGCTGGCCGCCCGGGGGCCCTCCCGGTATTTCGGCGGGGAGGAGCGGGCCGCCGAGCGGATCGTCGAGCAGGTGGCGCAGGCCTGTGCCGTCGAGAGTCAGGTGGGGATCGCCGACGGGGTGTTCGCGGCCGGGCTGGCCGCGCGGGACGGGCGGATCGTGCCCGCCGGGGGGAGCCGGGAGTTTCTGGCCGGGGTGACCGTCGAGGCGCTGGAGCGGCCCGAGCTGGCCGACCTGCTGCGCCGGCTGGGCGTGACGACGCTGGGGGACTTCGCCGCGCTGCCCGCGTCCGACGTGCTGACCCGGTTCGGGTTCGACGGGGCGCTCGCTCACCGGCTCGCCGCCGGGCTGGATCACCGGCCTCTCGCCGTACGGAAGCCTCCGCCCGATCTTGATGTTTCCGACACGTACGACGAACCGCTGGAACGGGTCGACGTGGCCGCGTTCGCCGGGCGGGTGCTGGCCGAACGGCTGCACGAGCGGCTGGCCGCGTACGGAATGGCCTGCACCCGGCTGGGCATCGAAGCGGTGACCGCCGACGGTCAGGAACTGCACCGGGTCTGGCGGCACGACGGCCTGCTCACCGCCGCCGCCATCGCCGAGCGGGTGCGCTGGCAGCTCGACGGCTGGCTGACCGGCGCGCGCCGGGGTGCGCCCGCCCGGCCGACCGCGGGGCTGGTGCGGCTGCGGCTGGTGCCCGACGGGGTGCTGGTCCACCTCGGACTTCAGCCGGGTCTGTGGGGGGACACCGGCGCGGAACGGGAACGGGCGCACCGGGCGCTGAGCCGGGTCCAGGGGCTGCTCGGCCCGGAGTCGGTGCTGACGGCCGTGCGGGGCGGGGGACGGTCCGCCGACGACCAGGTGCGGCTGGTGCCGTGGGGCGACGAGCGGGAACCGGCCCGGCCCGCCGCACCGCCCAAGCCGGTGGTGCCGGGGGACGAGCCCGTGGTGGTCGCCCTCGAAGAAGCGACGAAGGACGCGGAACGCGAGCGGGGAAAGCCCGCGGAACAGGGGAAGTTGCCGCCGTGGCCGGGCCGGCTTCCGGCGCCCTCGCCCGCGCTGGTCCTGCCGCAGCCGGCGCCCGCGGTCGTGCTGGACGAGGCGGGTACGCCGGTCGGGGTCAGCGCCCGCCTCGAGCTCAGCGGCGCCCCGGCCGTGCTGGTGATCGGCGAGGAGGCCGAGGCGATCACCGGGTGGGCCGGGCCGTGGCCGGTGGACGAGCGGTGGTGGGCGCCCGGCGAGGGGCGCCGGCGGGCCCGGTTCCAGGTCGCCGTCGCGGGCGGGCAGGCGTTTCTGCTGTCGCTGGCGTCCGGGCACTGGGCCGTCGAAGCGATCTACGACTAGGCGGGGGAGATGGGTTTCCACAATCCACGGATGCCGTGGGGCGAACTGGAGAGGACGCTCAGCGGCGAGGGGCGGCATCTGCACGTCGTCGACCCGCTCGCCGTCGACGGTGACGGCGGTGACTCGCCCGCGTGGAGTCGCAAGCGGCCACCGTACGAGGCTCCGGCGCTGGTCCGGACCGTGGGCGAGGAGCCGTACGCCGAACTGCACTGCCACACCAACTTCAGCTTCCTGGACGGCGCGAGCCACCCCGAGGAGCTGGCCGAGGAGGCGGCGCGGCTCGGGCTGACCGCCCTGGCCGTCACCGACCACGACGGGTTCTACGGGGTGGTGCGGTTCTCGCAGGCCGCCCGGGAGCTGGGGCTGCCCACGATCTTCGGCGCCGAACTCTCCCTGGACCTGACGAAACCGCAGAACGGCGAACCCGACCCCGAGGGCCGGCACCTGCTCGCCCTGGCGCACGGCCCCGAGGGGTACGCCCGCCTCGCCCGGACGATCTCCCGGGGCCAGCTCGACGGCAAGGAGAAGGGCCGGCCCGCGTACGGGGACCTCGAGCAGCTCGCCGAGGTGCTGCGCGACCACGTGCTGGTCCTGACCGGCTGCCGCAAGGGCAGTGTGCCGCGCGCCCTGGCGGCCGAGGGGGTGGGCGCGGCGGCGCGGGAGCTGGACCGGCTGGTGGGCCTGTTCGGCCGGGGCAACGTCGCCGTCGAGCTGACCAGCCACGGCGACCCGTACGACGACGACCGCAACGATCTTCTGTACGGGCTGGCGCGGGCCCGCGGCCTGGAGGTGGTCGCGACGAACAACGTGCACTACGCGACCCCGGCGCGGCGCCGGCTGGCCACCGCGCTGGCCGCCGTACGGGCCCGGCGCAGCCTCGACGAGCTGGACGGGTGGCTGCCCGCGGCCGGCACCGCGCACCTGCGCAGCGGCGCCGAGATGAAGAGGCGGTTCGCCGCGTACCCGGGCGCGGTGGAGAACGCCGCGATGTTCGGTGACGATCTCGCCTTCGACCTGAACCTGGTGGCGCCGCGGCTGCCGGACTTCCCGATCCCCGAGCCCGGTCACACCGAGATGAGCTGGCTGCGGGAGCTGACCCTGCGCGGCGCGCGGGAGCGGTACGGGCCGCCGCAGGCGCATCCGCGGGCGTACGCGCAGCTCGAGCACGAGCTGCGGATGATCGAGGAGCTGAACTTCCCCGGCTACTTCCTGGTGGTCTACGACATCGTGCGGTTCTGCTGGGAGAAGAACATCTACTGCCAGGGCCGGGGTTCGGCGGCGAACTCGGCGGTCTGCTACGCCCTGCGGATCACCAATGTGGACGCGGTCGAGTACGACCTGCTGTTCGAGCGGTTCCTGGCGCCGGAACGGGACGGCCCGCCGGACATCGACGTGGACATCGAGTCGGACCGGCGCGAGGAGGTGATCCAGTACGTGTACGCCAAGCACGGCCGGGAGCACACCGCGCAGGTCGCCAACGTGATCTCGTACCGCCCGCGGTCCGCCGTACGCGACATGGCCAAGGCCTTCGGGTTCTCGCCCGGTCAGCAGGACGCGTGGAGCAAGCAGATCGACCGGTGGGGCAGCGTCGCGGCGATCGACGTGGACGACATCCCCGAGCAGGTGGTCACGTTCGCCAACCAGGTGCAGGGCTTCCCGCGGCACCTCGGCATCCACTCCGGCGGCATGGTCATCTGCGACCGGCCGATCATCGAGGTGTGCCCGGTGGAGTGGGGGCGGATGCCGGGACGCACGGTGCTGCAGTGGGACAAGGACGACTGCGCGGCGGTGGAGCTGGTGAAGTTCGACCTGCTCGGGCTGGGGATGCTGTCGGCGCTGCACTACGCGTACGAAATGATCGAATCGGATCTGGACATCAGCACCATGCGGCTGGACGATCCCGAGGTCTACGCGATGCTGTGCCGCGCCGATTCCGTCGGGGTGTTCCAGGTGGAGAGCCGCGCGCAGATGGCCACCCTGCCCCGCCTCAAGCCGGACAAATTCTACGACCTCGTGGTGGAGGTCGCGCTGATCCGGCCCGGACCGATCCAGGGCGGCTCGGTGCATCCCTACATAAGGAGGAAAAACGGACTCGAGGAAGTGACCTATCCGCATCCGCTGATGCGCAACGCCCTGGAGAAGACGCTCGGGGTGCCGTTGTTCCAGGAACAGCTCATGCAGCTGGCCATCGACGTGGCGGGGTTCGATCCGGCGGAGGCGGACCAGTTGCGGCGGGCGATGGGGTCCAAGCGGTCCGTCGAGAAGATGGAACGGATCAGGAAGCGGCTCTACGCGGGGATGGCGGCGAACGGCATCACCGGGGACCTGGCGGACGACCTGTTCCTCAAGCTGTCCGCGTTCGCGAACTACGGCTTCCCGGAGAGCCACGCGATGAGCTTCGCCTACCTCGTGTACGCGAGCGCGTGGCTGAAGCGCTACCACCCCGCGGCGTTCTGCGCGGCCCTGCTCAACGCCCAGCCGATGGGCTTCTACTCGCCGCAGTCGCTGGTGGACGACGCGCGCCGGCACGGCGTCGAGGTGCGCCGCCCGGACATCAACCTCAGCGACGCCGCCGCGACGCTGGAGTCGACGGCGGCCACCCGGTGGGGCTCGGCGCCGGGGGAGCCGCCGCACGCGTGGGGGCTGGGCGGGCCGGCCGTGCGGATGGGGCTGTCCAGTGTGCGTACCGTCGGCGAGGAGCTGGCGAAGACGATCGAGGGTGAGCGCCGCGCGCACGGGGCGTACCGGGACATGGCGGACCTCGCCCGGCGGACCGGATGCTCGACCGCCCACCTGGAGGCCCTCGCCACCGCCGACGCCTTCGCGGGTTTCGGGCTCTCGCGCCGGGAGGCGCTGTGGGCCGCGGGTGCGGCGGCGCAGGACCGCCCGGACCGCCTTCCGGGTACGGTCACCGGCACCGGCGCCCCCACGCTGCCCGGCATGGGCGACGTGGACAGGCTGGTCGCGGACGTGTGGGCGACGGGCCTGTCCCCGGACGCGCACCCGGCGCAGTTCCTCCGGGCGGAGCTGGACAGGCGGGGCGCGCTGCCGATCGCGCGGCTGGGGCGGGTCGAGGCGGGCACCCGGATCCGGGTCGGCGGCATCGTCACCCACCGGCAGCGGCCGGCGACCGCGGGCGGGGTCACGTTCGTCAACCTGGAGGACGAGACCGGGATGCTCAACGTCACCTGCTCGCCGGGGCTGTGGCAGCGCTACCGCCGGGTGGCCCGGACCAGCTCGGCGCTGGTGGTGCGGGGGCGGCTGGAACAGGCCGAGGGGGTGCTCAACCTGGTCGCGGACCGGCTCGACGCGCTCACCCCGCCGGTCACTCCCGCCTCCCGCGACTTCCGCTGAGTGGGCACTATATTTCCGTTCTGCGCGTACGGCACCTTTTGTGGCGTACACCGGATGCGCACGGAAATGCACCACGGGGGAGCGACACCATGATCCGTACCATCGGCCTGTCCGCCGTCCTGGTCCTCGCCGCGGCCGCGCCGGCCGCCGCGGCTACGAAGAAAACCGAGCTGCATCTCAGCTACATGTCGGATGCCGGCTTCGCGGCGGCGGTCATCCTGCGGTGCGAGCCGGCCGGCGGTGCCCACCCCAAGAAGGGCAAGGCCTGCGCCGCGCTCGCCAGGGCCGGCGGCGACCCCGCGAAGCTGAAGCCGGTGCGGGGAATGATGTGCACCATGGAGTACGCGCCGATCACCGCCGAGGTCACCGGCCGGTGGCGGGGCAAGCGGGTCGACTGGTCGCGGACGTTCGGCAACCCCTGCGAGATGACCCGCGCGACCGGCGTGGTCATGGCCTTCTGAGCGGCCGATACGCTGCCCCGGTGGACACCGCATCGACGCGTACCCCCCGACCGCCCGGCACCGTGCGCACGGCCGCCGTCTGGGCCGTCCTGCGCCGCGAGCTGGAGCGGCACGCCGGGCGCGAGCTGACCGTGCTCGACGTCGGCGGCGGGACGGGCGGCTTCGCCGTGCCGCTGGCCGAGGCCGGGCACACCGTGACCGTGGTCGACGCCAGCCCGGACGCCCTCGCCGCGCTCACCCGCCGGGCCGCCGACGCGGGCGTCGCCGGCCGGGTCCGGGCCGTGCAGGGCGACGGCGACGCGCTCGCCGGACTGGTCGCGCCGGGCAGCGTGGACCTCATCCTCTGCCACGCGGTGCTGGAGGTCGTCGACGATCCGGCCGGCGTCGTCGCCGCGGTGGCGGCCGCGCTGCGACCCGGGGGAGCGGTCAGCCTGCTGGTCGCCGGGCGGGCCGCCGCGGTGCTCGGCCGGGCCTTCAACGGCCACCTCGGCGCCGCGTCCGCGCTGCTCGACGACCCGGACGGGCGCGCCGGGGGCCGCGACACCCTGCGCCGGCGCTACGACGCGGAGACCGCCGCGGCGCTGCTCAGCGGGGCGGGGCTCACGGTCGAGGAGATCCACGGGGTACGGGTGCTCGCCGACCTCCTGCCCGCCGCGGTGGTCGAGGCGGACCCGCGCACCATGCTGGAGCTGGAGCTGGCGTTGTCCGCCCGGCCGCCGTTCCGCGACATCGCCGCCCAGCTGCACGTCTTCGCCCGGCGCCCGTGACGGCGTCCGGCGTCGTCCTGCCCGCGTACGGCACGGGCAGCCTCGCGGAGCTGCTGCCCAGCGCCGGGGCGGTGCTCGGGGTGCCCGGTGCCACGGATGTGCTGGGGCTGGGCGGGCTGCTGGGCGACGTCGACCGGATCGCGGTGCTGCTGGTCGACGGGCTGGGGGCGTACCAGATCCCGGTCGCGGCCCCGCACGCGCCGATCCTGACGCAGCTGGCCGGACGCACGCTGACCTCGGGTTTTCCCTCCACGACCCCGGTCAGCCTGGTCACCCTCGGCACCGGTACGCCGCCCGGCGCGCACGGCGTCCTCGGCTTCACCGTGCGCCGGCCCGGCGGTGCGGTGCTCAACCACATCCAGTGGGGCACCGACCCCGATCCCGCCGCCTGGCAGCCGGTGCCCACCTGGTTCGAGCGGTCCGGGGTCCGCACGACGCTGGTCACCAGGCCGGAGTTCCGGGGCACCGGCCTGACCCGGGCGGCCTACCGCGGGGCCGGATTCGCCGGGGCCGCCGACCCGTACGCCCTCTCCACCGCCATGCTGGCCGCCCTCTCGAAGCCCGGCCTCGTGTACGGCTACCACCCCGACCTCGACCACCACGGCCACGGCTCCGGGATCGACTCCGACCCCTGGCGCGACGCCGCGGCGTGGGTCGGGGAGCTGATCACCCGCCTCGTCGAGGGCCTGCCACCGCGGGCGGCGCTGCTGGTCACGGCCGACCACGGGCAGCTGGACATCCCCCTCGGCACCCGCGTCGACCTGGCCGCCGACCCGGCCCTGAGCGCCGGGATCGCCGGGGTCGCCGGTGAGCCGCGGGTGCGCTACCTGCACACCGAGGCCGGCGCCACGGACGACGTCGTGGCCGCCTACCGGGCGGTGCTCGGCTCCTCCGCGTGGGTCCTCACCAGGGAAGACGCGATCGAGCGCGGCCTGTACGGGCCGGTGCCGCCCGCGCATCTCGACCGGATCGGCGACGTCGTGGTGATCTGCCTCGGCACCACCGTCGTGCTGGCGGGCGGGTGGGAGCCGCCGTCGGTCGGCAGGCTCGTCGCGTACCACGGGTCGGTGACCGCCGCCGAGATGACGGTTCCGCTGCTCAGTTTTGTCAGACCCCCTGGATAGTCTCCCCGGGTGGGACGAAGCCAGGCGATCGGCCGGGGACGCGACCCGCGGTTCGGGCCGGAGGCCGACGACGCGGGCTGCACCATCCTGCACGTCGACATGGACGCCTTCTTCGCCGCCGTGGAGGTCCGGCGCCGCCCCGAGCTGCGCGGACGCCCGGTCGTGGTGGGCGGGGCCGGTCCGCGCGGCGTGGTGAGCTCGGCCAGCTACGAGGCCCGGCGCTACGGCGTCCGCAGCGCGATGCCGGGGATGCGGGCCCGGGCGCTCTGCCCGCACGCGATCTTCCTGCCGCCCGACTTCTCCGCGTATTCGGCCGCCTCCGACGCCGTCATGCGGATCTTCCGGGACGTCACCCCGCTGGTGGAGCCGCTCTCCCTGGACGAGGCGTTTCTCGACGTGGCCGGCGCCCAGCGGCTGCTCGGGCGTCCCGCGGCCATCGCCGCCGCCATCCGCCGCCGGGTGTTCGAGGAGCAGCGGCTCACCTGCTCGGTCGGGGTCGCGCCGAGCAAGTTCGTGGCCAAGCTCGGCTCCACCCGCGCCAAACCCGACGGCATGATGGTCGTCCCGGCCGGGCAGGTCCTCGACTTCCTGCACCCGCTGCCGGTCGGCGCGCTCTGGGGCGTCGGAGAGAAGGCGGCCGCCCAGCTGCACCGCCTCGGCCTCACCACGGTCGGCGACCTGGCCCGCGCCCCGGTGAGCATGCTGCGCGGCGCGCTCGGCGAGGCCTCCGCCGCGCACCTGCACGAGCTGTCCTGGGGCCGCGACCCGCGCCGGGTGATCGCCGAGCACGAGGAGAAGTCGATCGGCGCCGAGCTGACCTACGACACGGACGTCACCGATCCGGCGATGATCCGCCGCAGCATGCTGGCCCTCGCCGAGAAGGTGGGCGCGCGGCTGCGGGCGAGCGGCAACGTCGGCCGCACGGTCTCGATCAAAATCAGGGTCGCCGACTTCCGTACGGTCAATCGCTCGCGCACGCTGCCCACGACCACCGATGTGGCACGCGAGATCTTCGAGATTTCCTGGGCGCTGTTCCAGGTTCTCCGCCCTGCCGAGCCGATCCGCCTCGTCGGCATCCGCGTCGAGGGGCTGGCCGCCGCCGCGACCGCGTCCCGGCAGCCCACGCTGGGCGAACCCGAGCGCGGCTGGCGCGAGGCGGAGGCCGCAGCCGACGCCGTGGCGGCCCGCTTCGGGCGTTCCATCGTCGGACCGGCCAGTCTTTTGGGACGAAGTGATCTACGTCGGGCCGAAAATCACCCGCACTCGACGGTCGTCCCGCTTTCCGACCCGGCAACCCCCTCGTAGACTTGCGGTAAGGCAGCCGGTCGGCTGCCTCGCACCATCGGCCGCCCGCACCACCGCTGGGGGGCCGGACATGCGCCCGGGGAGGAATGCCGTGCCGCTCTCGGAGCACGAGCAGCGGCTGTTCGATCAGATCGAGCGGTCGCTTGCCGAGGACCCCAAGTTCGCCTCGGCTGTGCGGAACAGTGACCCGCGTTTCCACGCCCGGCGCCGGCTGGTAGTCGCGGCGTTCGTGATCGTCTTGGGTCTCGCACTGGTTGTCTACGGCACGGTGAGCAGCAATACGCCGCTCGGCGTGGCCGGCTTCGTGGTGATGCTGGCCTCGGCCGCGTTCGCGATGCAGAGCCGCCGGAAGGGGCAGGCACCCGACCTGCACGCCGTCGGCGGCACCGCGACCCGCCGCACCCGCCAGACCCGCAAGGCGGGCTTCATCGACCGCCTCGAGGACCGCTGGCGCCAGCGCCCCGAGGGTCACCGCTAACCAGGCAACCCACGGCGACAAGATGGCGGCCACCCGGCCGCCATCGCCGTATCCGCCCGCCGCTCACCCACAATGAGCCGGGCATGACGCGGCGTCCCTCCGCACCCCACGGAGCGCGGCGCCGCTCAATGCTGCCCCCAACCCGCGCCGACCCGATCCTGCCGGCGATCCGCCACCCCTCCGCCCTCCGCCCGGCTGCGTCATCCTCTGCCCGGCTGCGTCGTTCTCCGCCTGGCCGCGCGGTTCTCCGCCTGGCCGCGTCGCCCTCTGCCCGGCCGTCCTCCGCTTGGACCCCGCGCGCGGCCAGGCGGATTGGCGGCGACTCCGGGCCCACCTCGCCCACGACATCGATGAGCGGCCTGGCAGCGGTGCGCCGGGCGGATCCCGGCCGGCCGTCGGCGGGCCGGTCCGGGCGCAGGCGGGTCGGTCCGGGCGCAGGCGGTGGTCCGGCCCGGGTGCCGGTGGCGGTCCGGGCGGGCCCGTCTTAGCACCGTCGCCGCACGCCCCCGACCTGGCCTGATGCCGGCGGTGCTCCGGCCGGGCCCTGGGCAGATCCGAGGTTGAGGGTGGTCCCGGCCGGGCCCTGGGCAGGTCCGGGCGCGCGGGATTGAGGGGTGGTCTCGGCCGGGGCCTGGGCGGGACCAGGACCGGGGGTGACGGTGATCCCGGCCGGGCCCTGGGCGGGTCCGGCCGGGAGTGGGGTCAGCGGGTGCGGCTTGCCAGGAGGCGGCGGGGGCTGAAGCGGACCAGGAGGTCGCGGCCGCGGCTCAGGGTGGTCAGCCAGGTGGCTGAGAGGTCGGACAGGGACATTCGCCAGCGGAGCATGACCGACGGGGGGAGGAACAGGGCCGTCAGGCGGGTGCGGCGGGAGGCCGTGCGGGCGAGGCCGCGGCGGACCTGGTTCAGGGCCGTGGTCAGGCCTTCGCCCTGGAGGGGGGTGCGGGCGTACCGGGCGCGTTCCTCGGCGTGGCCCAGGAGAGTGACGCCCTGGGCCGGGGCGTCGACCAGTTCCGCCTCGCGGATCAGGCGCAGGGCCGTGTGCCGGGGGGTCTCCGTCGGGTCCACCGGTACGCGGTAGTCGACCATCGTGTCGACGAGTTCGTCCCAGGCCGCGTGGGCGTCCTCGCGGGCCCGGATCGACTCCGTGGTGACGGTGACCTGGCGGGTGCCGGGCAGCACCGGGCCGGTCGAGGGGGTCGCCGTGACGGCGGCGGTGGCCGCGTGGCGGCGTCGGCGGACCAGGACGCGGCGCAGGGCCGGCACCAGCAGGAGGGCGATGACCAGCGCCGCGATGCCGGCGGTCAGCAGGCCGGTGGACGAGCCGCCCGACGGGGTCTCGCCGCCGGGGGCGCCGAAGGCGTTGGCGTCCCGGTCGTTCCCGGGGCGGCTGCTGGCGCCGGGGCCGGCGCTGTTGACGGCGCCGGGGGCCGAGGAGGCGGAGGACGACGCCGACGGGGTGTCGACGCGGTCGTTGTCCGGGGCCCACTCCGAGCGGCTGGAGCCGACCACGGAGCCGGCCGGGGTGGCGTCGAACGGGATCCAGCCGAAGCCGTCGAGGTAGGCCTCGGTCCAGGCGTGGGCGTTGCGGTTGGTCAGGACGTACGCGCTGCCGTCGCGGGTGCTGCCCCGGGTGAAGCCGAACGCGACCCGGGCCGGGATGCCCGCCTCGCGCACCATCCAGGCGAGCGCCGCCGCGTACTGCTGGCAGTAGCCGGTCTTGTTGTCGAGGAACGCCGAGATCGCCGAGGCGCCGCCCTCCGGGTCCGCCGCCTGGAGGCTGTACGTGAACCCGTTGTCGCGGGAGAAGTGCTGGTAGAGCGCCATGATCTTGTCGTACGGGGTGTCCTTGCCGCGGGTCAGCCGGGCCACCAGCGCCTCGACCTTGCGATCCTCCGGCACCGGCGTGAACTGGGTGCGGATCGGGTCGTCCTCGGCGAGCGGCTCGGACTGCCGGAGCTGGCCGGGCGTGTACTTCGCGCGTACGTAATCGAACGAGTATTTCTTGCCCTTGGTGGTCGTGCGGTTGGAGAAGACGACCTGCGCGCTGGGGTCGTAGGACCAGCCGCCGTCGAGCCCGTCGACGTCGATCGTGGAGGAGTAGACGGGCGCCAGGGTCTGCCCGAAGTCCTCGGTGATCTCGACCTCGGCGTGGTACTGCTGGTACGTCCCGCCGTCGGTGTCGGCGTTCTGGCGGGGGTCGACGATGCCCCGCGACAGCGGCCGGCCGGTCGGGGTGCGGTTGCTGAACCCGGCGGTGCTGAGCACGTCCGCGGTGCCGAAGCGCAGGTAGAACGGGTCCGGCTCGGTGGTGGTCACCCGCACGTAGTCCGTCGTCTGGCTCTGGTTGAGCTGCCCGCTGAGCGACGCGAAGAGGTTGATGCGCCCGTTGCCGCCGCTGCCCGTACCGTTGCCGCCCACGCCCGTGCCCACCTGGGTGAGCTTGTTGAGCAGGCCGGTGTTGAGGCCGGGCACGATCAGCGGGAGCAGGACGGCGGTGGCGACGCCGATCACCGCGAGCCGGCGGCCGGCCGCGGCGAGCGGCGACGGCTCCCAGACGTCGACGTCGCGGCCGTCGCCGGTGAAGCGGCGGCCGAAGCGGCGTACCCGGTCGACGTTGTCGGCGACGAGCAGCCAGAGGAAGCCGACCGCGCCGATGACGAACGGGACGACCGGGACGCTGTCGACGTAGACGGCGACCGGCACCGAGTAGATGGCCAGCATCGGGAGGCCGGCGAGGGCCGGGCGGCGGGCGACGACGGTGAGCAGGTCGACGGCGATGGCCACGGTGCCGATGCCGAGGACGGCGATGAAGAGCAGGCCGTCGCGGTCGGGGACCGGTACGCCGTACGACCGCGTGTCGTTCCCGGCCTGCGAGAACAGGTCGGCGAAGTGGTTGAACGTGGCGGGCGAGGGGATCAGCGCCAGCAGTTCGTCGCCGCTGGGGAACATCCAGGTGAGGGTGAGCAGCAGGGTCAGTGCCATGCCGGCCGCCTGGGCCCACGTCGGCAGCCGCATGCTGCGGGTGAGCACGGCGGCGCCGGCGATCAGGCCGACCGCGAGGAGGCACTGGAGCAGCCAGGTCCACGTGTCGAAGATCGCCGAGAGCGGCGCGGCCGACAGCAGGGTCGCCGCGGCCGCCACCAGCCCGAGTCGTCGTCGCCCGGTCACAGCACAACTCCTGTCATCACATGCCTGCCACTGTCTCGGCCATCGCCGCCCGGTAGGCGAAGCCCTGCGAGCCGCGCCCGGCCGCCGGCCAGAGCGCCGGCAGGGAGTCGCCGTGCGCCACCGGCACCGACCGCCAGCCGCTGCGGATCAGCGCGAGGGACGTCGCGGCGTGCTGCCGGTCCGCCTCCTGCCGCTCGTCCGCGGTCATGCCCATCCAGGTGGAACTGTCGATGGCGAAGCCGATGCACGTCGCCCCGTTGCCGCGCAGCCCGGTCAGCACCTCGGCCTCGGCGACGGTGAGGGTGCCGAACAGGCCGATCACCAGCCCGCCGTCGGAGCGGCGCCGGACCAGGTCCACGAGGCCGGCCACGTCGCCGTGCGGGGCGGTCTTGACGTCGGCGAGGGTGTCGAGGATCGCGCCCTCGCCGCCCGCCTCGATCGCGTCGAGGTCGACGCCCGTGCCCGTGACCAGGCGCAGCTTGTAGCCGGCCTGGCGGAGGTGGACCGCGATGCTGGCGGTCGCCGACACCGCCCACTCGAAGCTGGCCGTCGGGCCCTCGCCGCGGTAGGCGTGCTGCCGGGTGTCCAGCACGACGGTGGCCCGCGACTCCCACGGCTGCTCCTCGCGGCGCACCATCAGCTCGCCGGTGCGGGCGGTGGAGCGCCAGTGGACCCGCCGCAGGTCGTCGCCGCGGCGGTACTCGCGGGTGGCCGCGTCGTCCTCGCCGTGCACCGCGACCGAGCGGGCGCGGCTGTCGCCGGTGCCCGCGTACTCGCCGGCGAGGCGCACCGACGGCAGCGGGACGACCTGGGGGATCACCGTGAGCCGGTCGACGCTGGGGAACGAGCGGGTCAGCTCGCACAGGCCGAACGGGTCGGTGAGCCGGATGACCAGGGGGCCCACCGGGTAGCGGCCGCGGACGTCGGCGCGCACGGTGTACGCCACCGAGCTGGCCATGTGCGCGCCGAGCCGTTCGAGCACGACGCGCGGCCGGCTGCCGAGGGCGTACGGGAGGCGGTCCTCCAGCAGCAGGGTGCCGGTGGGCAGCCGGGACAGGTTCTGCAGGCGCAGCACGACGCGGGCGCTGGAGCCGACCGGCGCGCGGCCGGGCTCCAGCGACCGGGTGCAGGCCAGCTTGTACCGGCTGCGGCCCACGTACGCGGCGGCCAGCAGCGGCAGCGCCGCCAGCAGGATGGCGACCCGCAGCAGGTCCCGCTCGCCGAGGATGAAGGCGGACAGTGCGGCGGCCGCCCCCGCGGCGAGGAAGGACCGGCCCCGCGTCGTCATGCCCCGCAGGGCCTCCCGCATGTCAGAGCCCCCGCGACTCGTACTGCGCGCGGCCGTCGCCGGTGGCGCGGGTGTCGTACGGCGACCGGCTGCGGTCGTGCGGCAGCGGCAGCCGGTGCACGATCTCGGCCACGATCGCGTCCGTCGTACGCCGGTTGAGCTGCGCGTCGGCGGTCGGGATGATGCGGTGGGCGAGGACCGGTACGGCCAGCGCCTGGAGATCGTCGGGCAGCACGTAGTCGCGGCCCTCGAGCGCGGCGACCGCCTTCGCCGTGCGGATCAGCTGCAGCGTGGACCGGGGCGACGCGCCGAGGCGGATCTCCGGTGCCTCGCGGGTGGCCGTGACCAGCGCGATCGCGTACTGCTGGACGGCGTCGGCCGCGTGCACGTCGCGCGCCGTGGCGATGAGCCGGCGCACCAGCGCGGCGTCAGCGACGGCCCGCAGGTCGTTCAGCGGGTCGTGGGCGCCGTGGCCGTTGAGCATGGCCATCTCCGCGCGCGGGTCCGGGTAGCCCATCGCGATCCGGGCGGTGAACCGGTCGCGCTGCGCCTCGGGCAGCGGGTACGTGCCCTCCATCTCGATCGGGTTCTGCGTCGCGATCACCATGAACGGCGCCTGCAGCTCGTACGTGGTGCCGTCGACCGTGACCTGCCGCTCCTCCATGCACTCGAGCAGGGCGGACTGGGTCTTCGGCGACGCGCGGTTGATCTCGTCGCCGACCACCAGGTTGGCGAAGACCGCTCCGGGCTTGAACTCGAAGTCGCGCGTCTCCTGGTTGTAGACGCTGACCCCGGTCACATCGCTGGGCAGCAGGTCAGGCGTGAACTGGATGCGCCGTACGGAACAGTCGATCGAGCGGGCCAGGGCCTTGGCCAGTTTGGTCTTGCCGACGCCGGGCACATCCTCGATGAGGAGATGACCCTCTGCCAGCATGACGGCGAGCGCCAGCCGTACCGTCGCGCTCTTGCCCTCGATGACCTGCTCGATGTTCGCGATGATCGCCTCGCTCGCGGCGCGGAAATCGGCGTTCGGCAGCGGGCCACCGGGCTCGTCCCAGGTGGGGGTTGTCACGGGCCTCCTCCATGTCGTTCAAGCCCCTTTCTAGGTGCTGACACCGAAAGGGAACCGAAGGTTCGCGGGCGGCCGGGGTGTCCGTGGGCCTCCGGCGCTCGCCGCCCGTCCCCACAGGTTAGCCCGGTCACAGCAACTCGCCGAGTGGGGCACTAACCCCCAATACGTCCCGTGGTCAACCAGACACGCATATCGGATGGGTTACGAATCCGGGAGAGCCTATACCGGTCGCCGCCACCGAAGCGGGGCGAGTACCATGCCCCTATGGCCCGAGCCTTCCTGCTTCTTACCTAGCCGCGCCGCCCGTCGTCCCGCGACGAGCCAGAGCGCGGCGCCCCCTCCTGCGAAGGGGGCTTTTTTGTGTCCACAGGCAGGCCGAACGAGAACGAGATGGTGACGATGAGCGAGTCCGAGACCAACGCGGACGTCCCGCCGTACCGCTACACGGCTGCGATGGCCGCCGAGATCGAGCCGCGCTGGCAGGAGTTCTGGGCCGAGAACGGCACGTTCTACGCGCCCAACCCCGTCGGTGAGCTGGCCGACCCCTCGCACCCGCGCGCGGGCGCGCCGAAGCTGCACGTGCAGGACATGTTCCCGTACCCGTCGGGTGCGGGCCTGCACGTCGGGCACCCGCTCGGCTACATCGGCACCGACTCGTACACCCGCTACAAGCGCATGGCGGGCTTCAACGTGCTGCACCCGATGGGCTTCGACGCCTTCGGCCTGCCCGCCGAGCAGTACGCGGTGCAGACCGGCACCCACCCGCGCACCACGACCGAGGCGAACGTCGAGCGCTACCGCGGGCAGCTGCGCCGGCTGGGGCTGGCGTACGACGACCGCCGCTCGGTCGCCACCACGGACCCGGAGTACTACCGCTGGACCCAGTGGATCTTCCTGCAGGTCTTCAACTCCTGGTTCGACCCGGAGCTGCGCAGGGCCCGGCCGATCGACGAGCTGGTGGCCGAGTTCGAGGCCGGCACCCGCGAGGTGCCGGGCGGGCGCGACTGGTCCGCCCTGTCCGCGGTCGAGCGGCGTCAGGTGATCAACGACTTCCGGCTGGCGTACGTCAGCGAGGCGCCGGTCAACTGGTGCCCCGGCCTGGGCACGGTGCTGGCCAACGAGGAGGTCACCCCGGACGGCCGCAGCGAGCGGGGCAACTACCCGGTCTTCCAGCGCTCGCTGAAGCAGTGGAAGATGCGGATCACCGCGTACGGCGACCGCCTGGTCGAGGACCTGGACGCGCTGGACTGGCCGGAGCCGGTCAAGCTGATGCAGCGCAACTGGATCGGCCGCTCGCGGGGTGCGCACGTCGACTTCCCGGTGGGCGACGACGTGATCACGGTCTTCACCACCCGGCCCGACACGCTGTTCGGCGCGACGTACATGGTGCTGGCGCCGGAGCACGAGCTGGTCGACCGGATCGTCCCGGCGGAGTGGCCCGACGGGACCAACCCGGCGTGGACCGGCGGTGCGGCGGCCCCGGCCGAGGCGGTCCGGGCCTACCGGGCGGCCGCCGCGGCCAAGACCGAGGAGGAGCGCACCGACGCCAAGGAGAAGACCGGCGTCTTCACCGGCGCGTTCGCCGTCAACCCGGTCAACGGGGCGAGGATCCCGGTGTTCGTCGCCGACTACGTGCTGGCCGGCTACGGCACCGGCGCGATCATGGCGGTGCCCGGCCAGGACGAGCGCGACTGGGCCTTCGCGGAGATTTTTCAACTGCCGATCATCCGTACGGTCGCAGCGCCTGAGGGCTTCGAGGGGGCGTACACGGGCGAGGGCCCGGCGATCAACAGCGACTGGCTGAACGGCATGGAGGTCGCCGAGGCCAAGGCGGCCATGATCGCGTGGCTGGAGGAGCACGGCCACGGCCGCGGCGCCACCACGTTCCGGCTGCGCGACTGGCTGTTCAGCCGGCAGCGCTACTGGGGCGAGCCGTTCCCGATCGTGTACGACGAGACCGGCCTGCCGATCGCGCTGCCCGAGTCGATGCTGCCCGTCGAGCTGCCGGAGGTCGACGACTTCTCCCCGCGGACGTTCGACCCGGACGACGCGGAGAGCGAGCCGGAGACGCCGCTGTCGCGCAAGAAGGACTGGGTTCAGGTCGAGCTGGATCTGGGCGACGGGCCGAAGACGTACACCCGCGAGACCAACACCATGCCGCAATGGGCCGGTTCGTGCTGGTACGAGCTGCGTTACCTGGATCCGCACAATGACAAGGTGCTGGTCGACCCGGAGAACGAGGCGTACTGGATGGGCCCGCAGCGTCCGGGCGACCCGGGCGGCGTCGACCTGTACGTCGGCGGCGTCGAGCACGCCGTCCTGCACCTGCTGTACGCCCGCTTCTGGCACAAGGTCCTGTACGACCTGGGGCACGTCTCGTCCTTCGAGCCGTTCCGCAGGCTGTTCAACCAGGGCTACATCCAGGCGTACGCGTACCGTGACGCCCGCGGGGTCATCGTGCCCGCCGAGGAGGTCGTCGAGCGCGGCGGCAAGTACTACTACGGTGACCAGGAGGTCGCCCGCGAGTACGGCAAGATGGGCAAGTCGCTGAAGAACGTCGTCACCCCGGACGAGATGAGCGAGCAGTACGGCGCCGACACGTTCCGGGTGTACGAGATGGCGATGGGCCCGCTGGACGTCTCGCGGCCGTGGGAGACCCGCGCGGTCGTCGGCTCGCAGCGCTTCCTGCAGCGGGTGTGGCGCCTGGTGGTGGACGAGGAGACCGGCGCGGTGCGGGTCTCCGACACCCCACTGGACGAGAAGACCCGCCGCGCCCTGCACCGGACCATCGCCGGCGTCCGCGAGGACATGGACGAGCTGCGGTTCAACACCGCGATCGCCAAGCTGATCCAGCTGACCAACACGCTGACGCCGCTGGAGACGACGTCGCGCGAGGCGGTCGAGCCGCTGGTGCTGATGATGTCGCCGTTCGCCCCGCACCTGGCCGAGGAGCTGTGGCGCAAGCTGGGCCACGACGGCACGCTGGCGTACGCGGACTTCCCGGTCGCCGACCCGGCCCAGCTGGTCGCCGAGTCGATCACCTATCCGGTGCAGATCAACGGCAAGGTCCGCGGCCGGGTCGAGGTCGCGCCGGACACGGCCGAGGATTCCGTACGCGAGGCAGCGCTGGCCGCCGTCGCCGACGCGCTGGCCGGCCGCGATCCCCGCAAGGTGATCGTGGTGCCGGGCCGGCTGGTCAGCGTCGTCGTCTGAGCGATCCACCTGATGGAACAGGGCCCGCCGCGAGGATCGTGGCGGGCCCTGCCGCGGGCAGAATGACGCCGTGCCCGATCTTCCGGACGTGCTGCCCGTCGCCCCGCTGAGCTCCCCGCTGGACGCCACGGTGCGGCCCCCGGGGTCCAAGAGCATCACCAACCGCGCGCTGATCTGCGCGGCGCTGGCGCGGGGCACCTCCACCCTCTCCGGGGCCCTCTTCGCCGACGACACCCGGGCGATGATGGGCGCCGTCGCCGCCCTCGGCGCGCGGGTGGAGGCCGACGAGGCCGCCCGGACGGTGCGCGTGACCGGCGTCGACCCGGGGGCCGTGGTGACCTCCGGCATGGTCGACGCCCGGCAGTCGGGCACCACGTCCCGGTTCGTCCTGCCCGCGGCGGCGCTGCTGTCCGTCCGTACGGTCGTGGACGGCTCCGCGCAGCTGCGGGCGCGCCCGTTCGGCCCGGTCCTGGAGGCGCTGCGGGGCGTGGGCGCCGTGGTGGAGGAGCTGGACCGCCCCGGGTTCCTGCCGGCGGCGGTGCGCGGGCCGTTGCGCGGCGGCCCGGTCGAGGTCAGCGGGCACATCTCCAGCCAGTTCCTGTCCGGGCTGCTCATGGCGGGCCCGCTGATGCACGCCGGCCTGTCGGTCTCGCTCACCTCCCCGCTGGTCTCGGTGCCGTACGTGGAGATGACCCGGGCGGTGATGGCCGCCTTCGGGGTGACCGTCGACGGGCTGTCGGTGGCGCCGGGCGGCTACCGGGCCGCCGCCTACGACGTGGAGCCCGACGCGAGCGCCGCCTCCTACTTCCTCGGCGCCGCCGCGGTGGCGGGCGGCCGGGTCACGGTGGAGGGGCTCGGCACGGGGAGCCTCCAGGGCGACGTGCGGTTCGCCGAGGTGCTGGAGCGGATGGGCGCGGCGGTGTCCTGGACGAGCGGCTCGGTGACCGTGACCACGGGCGCGCCGCTGCGGGGCGTCGACGTCGACATGTCCGATATCTCGGATACCGCCCAGACGCTCGCGGCGGTGGCCGTGTTCGCCGACTCGCCCACGCGGGTGCGGGGCATCGGCTTCATCCGGCGCAAGGAAACCGACCGGCTGGCCGCGGTGGTGACCGAGCTGTGCCGGGCCGGGATCGACGCGGTCGAGGACGAGGACGGCTTTACGATCCACCCGGGGCGGCCGAGGCCGACGCGGTTCGCGACGTACGACGACCACCGGATGGCGATGAGCATGTCGCTGCTGGGGCTGCGGGTGCCCGGGATCGAGATCGAGGACCCGGGCTGCGTGGCGAAGACCTACCCCGGCTACTTCCGGGACCTGGCGGCGCTGTCCTGAGGGTCAGGCCGTGCTGTCCTGAACGTCAGGCCGCCGCGGCAGCCGCGGCGGCATCGCGGCGGGCGGCGAGGCGCCAGCGGAGCACGATCGTCGTGGTGAGGGCGAAGCCGATGGCGGCCGGCGCGAGCGTCATCGGGCTCATCTCGCCGGGCGCGGTCACCGCCGCGCCGATCACCGCGTAGGACACCGCGGACGGGATGGCGGCGAGCGTGGTGCCGAGCAGGTAGCGCTTGCGGCAGACCGACGTCGTCCCGTACGCGTAGCCGATCAGGCCGTACGGCGCGAGCGGCAGGAAGCGGACCAGGAGCACCGCCGCGAGCCCGCGCCGGTTGAGCCAGCCGTCGAGGCGGGCCATCCGGCCGCCGGCCTTCGCGCCCAGCGCGCCCCGGCCGGCCCAGCGGCCCGCGTAGTAGGTGGCCACGGCCGCGATCACGGCGGCCGCGAGGGCCGTCGCCGCGCCGGTGGCCGGGCCGAGCAGCATGCCGCAGCCCATCGTGACGGCGGTGCGGGGGACCAGGACGGAGAGCAGCAGGCCGCCCACCACCGCGATGGCCACCGCGGCGGCCGGGCCGAAGCCGACCACCGAGTCGGCGATCGACTGGATCGGCAGGACCGCGGCGGCGCCGCCGAGGCCGGCCACGACGGCGGCGAGGATGCCGACCCGGAGGAGGCGGTGCCGCCGCCCCGTCGCGGCGGGGGTCTGCTGGCTGGCCTGAGGGACCGCGCGCTGGAGGGCCCGCGGGGTGATCAGGGTGTCAGTCATGCAGGCGTACCGCCCTCACGTCTCGTCGGTCCGGAAAGGTGCTGGTCTCGGGTCACGCGGCGCCCGCGGCGGCGAGCCGCTCGCCGCGGAGCCGGTCGGCCCAGGTGTCGTCGAGCGGGGCAAGACTATCCGCGCCGATCGCCCAACGCAGTAGCAGATCGGCTATCGCTGGGTTGCGGGCGAGCGCGGGCCCATGGGCGTACGTGCCCAGGATCTTGCCGTGCCATGCGCCCTCGGTCTGCCCGTCGTTGCCGATGCCGGCGGTGACCCGGGCCAGCGGCGCGACGCCGGGGCCGAGGTGGGTCCGGCCGCCGTGGTTCTCGAAGCCGGTCAGCGGGGGCAGGCCCAGCCGCGGGTCGATGTCGCCGCGCACCTCGCCGACCGCGCGGGTCTCGCCCCGGTCGGAGCGGATGTCGAGCAGGTCGAGGCCGGCGCACTGGGCGCCCTTGGCGAAGAAGGAGGCGCCGAAGAGCTGGTAGCCGGCGCAGACGGCGAGCACGGCGGCGCCCTGGGCCACCGCCCGGTGCAGGCCGCCGTCGGCGATGAGCCGCTGGGCGGCCAGCGCCTGCGGACCGTCCTCGCCGCCGCCGATCAGGTAGATGTCGGCGGTCGCGGGCATCGCCTGGTCGGAGCGGATCGAGTAGGTCTCCACCGGGATGCCCCGCAGGGCGGCGCGGCGGGCCAGGATCAGCATGTTGCCCCGGTCGCCGTACGTCGACAGCAGGTCGGGGTAGATCCAGACGATTCGGAGGGTGCTCTCACTCATGGTTGCCCTTTTGTTCTCCGCCGCGGTTACTCATGGGTGTCCCCTTTTGTTTTCCGCCGCGGTAAAACTCAGTTGACACGGTCCAACTCCGCTCGGATGTCCTGGAACGCCGTGTAGTTGGCGATCACCTCGAGCCGGCCCGGCGGGGTGGCCCGGATCGCCTCGTCGAAGGTCTTAACGTGCCGGAAGGGCACTTCGTTCACCTCGAGGCGTACGGCCAGGTCATAGGCCCGGTCGCCGGTGATCAGGACGGGCCGTCCGCGCAGCGGCGAGAAGTCGACGTCGTACAGCCACGAGGTGTCGAAGCCGTCGGGGTCGCGCGCGTTGATGGAGAGCAGGGTCGGCGCGACCTCGGCCATGTCGAACGCCTCGAGCCAGCTCGCCGGGTTCTTGGCCAGCAGGAGCCGGATGTTGCGGCCGTCCCGGTCGACCTGGGCGTAGCGGCCGGCCACCGAGGCCACGCTCGCGAGCCGCGGCACGGCCTCTATCGGCCGCACGCCGAACTCGGCGGCCACGGCCAGGGCGGTGGCCGCGTTGCCGAGGTTGACGTGGCCCGGGAGCTGGAGCTTGACCAGGTGCCAGTCGCCCCTGGGGTCGAGCACCCCGTCGTCCTCGACCGTCCACTGGGCCTGCGGGCGGCGCAGCGGGCACCCGGTGCACCACCAGTCGCCCTGGGCCCGGTTGATCGGGGAGCCGCACTCGGGGCAGACCCACGAGTCGTCGGTCCACCGCTGGCCGGCGCTGAACCAGGTGACCTGGCCGGTGTTGACGGCCGACCAGACCACCATCGGGTCGTCGGCGTTGGCGACCACGTGCACGTCCGGGTGGGCGGCGAGCGCGGTGCGCCACATCTGCGCCATCATCGCCACCTCCTTGGCCCGGTCGAGCTGGTCGCGGGAGAGGTTGAGCAGCGCCACCACGCGGGGGTGCGTCTCCTCGATGACCCGGGCGAGGTAGTGCTCGTCCACCTCGAGCACGGCGAACGGGGTGGCACCCGCCTTGGCCAGCGCGGAGGTGTGACCGGTGGGCATGTTGGCGCCGAACGAGTTGGTGGCGACCGGGCCCAGGACGCCGAGCGCCGCGGCGGCGAACCGGGTCGTGGTGGTCTTGCCGTTGGTGCCCGACACGAGCGCGATCGCGCGGCCGGCGGCGAGGTTGCGCAACAGGTCCGGATCGATCTTCAGGCCGATCCAGCCGCCGATCACCGAGCCGTCGCCGCGTCCCGCGGCGCGCGAGAGCGCGGCCGCCGTGCGCGACACGGAGGTCGCGACCTTGGCCCGCAGGGGCAATTTCCCGTCCGTCACGGCGACGAGGGTACCGGAAACGGACACTACGTCGAGTGGCCCCGGGTGCGACGCCGTTCGTCGTGATCCGTGGGGGTGCCGGCTCGGCCGAACGGGGGAGCGGCGCCCGCCGTCCGGCGCCACGTCTGGGCCGGTGGGGACGTTTGCGGGGGCATTCGCCCGACCTCCGACACGCCCAAGATCATCGGGCCTCCGGCTTTTTGTGTGTTCTGATTCACCCGTAACCTTCGGCAATGAGTGATCGAAACGGTGCCTAGCGTCGCGGCATTTGTCACGTGGCGGTCACAAAACGGACACCACTCATCGTGCCAAACACGAAGAGTGACGAATCGAGGCCCGACAGTGGATCGAGAAATCGGGTAGGCAGGACGGGCCGGTGAGCGCCCGCCCACCGCTCGTACCGCACGGATCACGCCGAGCCCTGCCCCGGTCCGCACGGTACGACCACAGAGCACGTGAACGACCACGAAGGCATACGGGGGCAGGGACGGGGGACCCATTTCCGGTCCGCCACCGGGTCGTACGACCCGGCGGACCTCGGGGTGAAGCCGCGCTCGCGCGGCCGGGCAACCTTCCCGCCCGAACCCGACAGCTAACCTCGCAGGCGTGCCGGAGGGATATCTCTACCGTGCACGAACGCAGTTCGAGCCGGGGCCGCCGCACGTCCATCGGCACCGGATCCGTCGCACTGTCCCTGGGTCTCTGCCTCTGCGCCGGCCAGTTGGTCGCGACGCCGGCAGCCTCCGCCGCTCCCGTCGTCTCGGCGGCCGCGGCAAGGACCGTCGCGCCGAAGCTCTCCGTCTCGTACAACAAGAAGACGGTGAACTGGGGCTCGAAGGTCCGGGTGACCACGAAGCTGATCGACCCCAAGACCGGCAAGAAGCTGGTCTACGGCTGGGTGCGTCTCCAGTCGAAGGTCGACGGCAAGTGGAAGACCTGGCAGAAGAAGTCGGCCCGTACCGGGACCGTCGTCTTCACCACCAAGCCCGGCAAGACGGCCTGGTACCGCACGTACTACGGCGGCACCAAGGGCGTCACCACGGGCTCCACCAAGTCGGTGAAGATCACCGTCCGCACCAGTGGGGCGAAGATCCTCGCCGAGGCGAAGCGGCACAAGGGCGCGCTGTACAAGTTCGGCGCCGCGGGCCCGAAGCGCTTCGACTGCTCCGGCTACACGCTGTACGTCTACAAGAAGGCAGTGGGCAAGAAGCTGCCGCACAAGGCGAACTCGCAGCAGAAGTACGGCAAGAAGATCAGCAAGAGCAACAAGAAGGTCGGCGACCTGATCGTCTTCCGCTCGGGCTCGTACGGCACGCACGCCGGGATCTACGCCGGTGGCGGTTACATCTGGGACTCGCCGCACTCCGGTGCCCGGGTCGGCAAGCACAAGATCTGGAGCAACAACTACGTCGTGCGGCGTCTCGCCGCCTGACGGTTCTCCGGCACAGGCAATACAGCAGTACGGCAGATCAGTGGGGCGCGACCCGGTTCGGGTCGCGCCCCGCTGTCGTACCCGGAACCCTCCACTTCCCTCCCCGCGGTCTCTCCACTTCCCTCCCTGGCGCCCGGACGCGGCGGCGGAAGGCCCGTTTTGCGCGGGGTTTCGTGCCCGCCTGGGCGGCTTGTCGGAAAGTGGACCTTGGTCGGGGGCGTTCACCCCTCCACTCCGGCCCCACCGCGTCTGACGTGCGCTTTCATCCGCGAATCCGGTTCATGGACGGCGCGATTCCGGTTGCGGGTGGAGGGAAGTGGAGTAGAGTGGAGCGCAGTGGCAGGCCGGAGCGGACCTGCCGGCCCGAGCGAACCGGCGGACCGCGAACCGCCACACCGGGGGCAGGGGGTTCGGCCGATGTTCCTCGGCACGCACACCCCGCGCCTGGACGACAAGGGCCGGCTGATCCTTCCGGCGAAGTTCCGGGACGAGCTGGCGGGAGGTGTCGTGATCACCAAGGGGCAGGAACGTTGCCTGTACGTGTTCCCGATGCCGGAGTTCCAGCGCATCGCGGGGCAGCTGCGGGATCAACCGGTCACCAACAAGGCCGCCCGGGCCTACAGCCGGGTGTTCTTCGCCAGCGCGCACGACGAGATCCCCGACAAGCAGGGCCGGGTCACCATCCCGGGCCATCTGCGGGAGTATGCGGCGCTGGACCGTGAACTCGTGGTGATCGGGGCGAGCACGCGGGTGGAGATCTGGGACAAGCAGTCCTGGGAGCAGTACCTCTCGGCGAGCGAGGACGACTTCGCCGACATCGAGGAGGGGGTGCTGCCCGGCGGACTGTAGGCGTGGCTACCTGCCGGCCGCCGAGGCGGTCCGGACGTCGCTGCCGCCGTACTGCGAGATCTCCAGCCGCTCCCGCTCCTGGCGCCTCTTCCCCGGCGCCAGGCGTGTGTCCAATGCGGCGCGCCCGGTGGCAACGGGCACGAGCGGATGGGGATCTGGCGGTACGGAAGACGACCGGACGCCGGTTGCGAACAAGCGGCCGGGTGGCGCGCGAGGAAGAGCGGGGCGATGGGGGTCGACATGGGGGAGCTTCGCGGCACGCACGTGCCGGTGCTGCTCGAGCGCTGCCTCGAGCTGCTCGCTCCCGCCCTCGACCGGCCCGGAGCGGTGCACGTCGACTTCACGCTGGGCCTCGGCGGGCACGCCGAGGCGGTGCTCGAGCGGCATCCGGAGGCCGTCCTCATCGGACTCGACCGGGACCCGGAGGCGCTGGCGCACTCCCGGCACCGGCTCGAGCGCTTCGCCGGCCGCATCCACCTGGTCCACGCCGTGTACGACGAGCTCCCGGCGGTCCTCGCCGACCTCGGTCACCCGCAGTTCCACAGTGGGCTGTTCGACCTGGGTGTGTCCTCGTTGCAGCTCGACGAGGCCGACCGGGGCTTCGCGTACGCCAAGGACGCACCGCTCGACATGCGGATGGACCAGTCCCGGGGGATCACCGCCGAGGAGGTCGTCAACGGCTACGAGCCCGGCGAACTCGTCCGGATCCTGCGCGTGTACGGCGAGGAGAAGTTCGCGCCGCGCGTCGTCTCGGCGATCGTCCGGGAGCGGGCGAAGGCACGCATCGTCTCCTCGGCGCGGCTCGCCGACCTGGTCAGGGGCGCCATCCCGGCCGCCGCGCGGCGTACGGGTGGAAATCCCGCGAAAAGAACGTTTCAAGCGCTACGTATTGAGGTAAATGCGGAACTCGCCGCCCTTGAGGCCGCGGTTCCGGCGGCATTGGATCACCTGGCCCCGAGTGGGCGCCTTGTGGTGATGTCGTATCAATCGTTGGAGGACCGGATCGTGAAGCGCGCCCTGGCCGTGAGGGCGCGCAGCACCGGGCCGGTCGATCTGCCGGTCGAACTGCCCGGCACGGGTCCCAGCCTGCGGCTGCTGACCCGGGGATCGGAGCCGCCGACGGCGGCGGAGGTGGCGGAGAACCCGCGTGCCGCTTCGGTGAAGCTGCGCGCGGCGGAACGGATCGACCAGCAGGACCAGGGACAGGGGGCCGCCCGCGAACGGCCCCGGATGTCCGCGCACGGGGGACGAGGGCGGCGACGCCCGGGGGAACACCAGGAGGGGGAGGGGCATTGAGCGAGCGCATGAGCGCCGCGCCGCGGTCGGGGGGCCGGACCGCGGATCGGACGGAGAAGGGCCGGCGCACGCCGGCCGGCACGAAGGGGACCGCGCGGGGGGCGCGCCAGTTCCCGATCGAGGGCACCACCGCGCTGAAGCTCAACGCCGAGCAGCAGCGGGACACGGTCGCGACGCCGCGGCTGCGGGTCGCGCCGCCCGCGCCGATCAACGCGCCGCGGGCGCCGTTCATCGCGCTGGTGGTCGGCGTCGTGGTCGCCGGCGTGGTGGGCATCCTGCTGATCAACACCAAGACGGCGGAGAACTCGTTCGAGCTGGACACGCTCCAGAAGCAGCAGTCCCAGCTGGACGCCCAGCAGCAGGCGCTGGAGAACGAGATCGCCGCCAACAACATGCCCGGCAGCCTCGACGCGGCGGCCCGGCGGCTGGGCCTGGTCAAGGCGGACTCGCCGGCGTACATCCGGCTGCCCGACGGCAAGGTCTTCGGCGTGCCGAAGCCCGGCAGCGGGAAGCCCGCCGTGACGGCCCAGGACCCGGCCGGCACGGCCGTGCCCACCGGACGCTCGGCGTCCACCCAGGACGCCACGACCGAGGACGTCACCCCGCAGGCCGGCGCCGAGGCGCCGGACACCGCTGCGGTAGCAGGGCAGTAGCGCGGTGACGCCGCGCTCGGACGAGACGCCGCGCCGGGGCCGGGAGCCCCGGCGCGGCGCTTCTTCGCAGGACCAGCCGGGCGGCGAGGACGAGCGGGCCCGCGGTTTCGGCGGGATCGGCGACGCGCGGGCGTACACCCCGCGCGGACGGACCGTGCGGGAGGGCGACCAGCGCACCCGGTCGCCGCGCAGCGGGCGTACCACCGATCCGTTCCGGCCGGCGTTGCAGGTGCTCGACGGCGGGCGGCCGGCCCGGGACCGCCGCCGGGACGCCGACGAGGAGCCTCCGCCGCAGCGGCGGGCGAAGGACCGGGACGAGGAACCGAAGGGCCGCGGGCGGGGCACCGACACCCGCGACACCCGGCGGGAGGCGCCCGAGCGGGACCGTCAGGCGCGTACGGGCCGGGCGGGCTCGGAACGGGGGCGGATCCAGGCCGGGCGTGCCGAGCCGACGCGCGCGACCGCGGGGGCCGGACGGAACAGGGCGACGGCCAACCCGCGGCGGGCGGGCTCCGGGCGTACCGAATCGGTCCGGTCCGGTCGTGACCGCCGGGTCGCCGCCTCCCCGGAACCGCGGCGGACCGCCCGCCCGGGTGCCGCACCGCCACGCCCGGCCGGCCGGCGGCCCGCGCCGGCGGTCCCGGCCGAGCCGCCGAAGCTGGCCAACAGCACCCGCCGGCTGCGGCTCGGCACCGTGCTCGCCCTGACCCTGTTCATGATCATCGGTGTACGGCTGGTCGTGCTGCAGGTCTCGGACTCGCCGGCGTCCGCGCAGAGCCTGCTCAAGCAGCGGCAGAGCCGGCTCACCGAGATCGTGCTGCCGGCACCGCGCGGCAGCATCCTCGACCGTTCCGGCGCGGTGCTGGCCCACAGCGTCGAGGCCCGGCACGTCTACGCCGACCCCGAGCTGGTGAAGGACCCCACCGGCACCGCCGCCAAGCTCTTCCCGCTGCTCGGCGTGCCGCAGTCCACGCTCGTGCAGCTCATGGCCAAGAAGAAGCGCCCCGGCGGCGGCGCCTCCCGCTTCGAGTACCTGGCCCGCGGCCTGGACGTGGCGGAGGCCGACCGGATCCGGAAGATGAACCTGCCCGGCATCGGCACCGGCCGCGACGAGCGCCGGGACGTGCCCGGCGCCGACCTGGCGGCCAACCTGATCGGCTTCACCGGCGAGGACCACACCGGGCTCGAGGGCCTCGAGGCCCGCTACGACGAGCTGCTGCGCGGCACCGACGGCGAGAAGGTGTACGAGATCGGCCGCGGCGACCTGGCCAAGGAGATCCCGGGCGGGTACCACCGCGAGACGAAGGCCGCGCCGGGCTCGTCGCTGCAGCTCACCATCGACAGCGACCTGCAGTTCGAGGTGCAGCGCTACCTCGGTGAGTACATGGAGAAGGTGCACGCGACCGTCGCCGGGGCCGTCGTGCTCGACGTGCAGACCGGCGAGGTGCTCGCGCAGGCCAGCTACCCGCCGTACAACGCGCAGAAGCCGCGCGACTTCGAGCCGCGGCAGCGCGAGGACGCGGTGTCCAGCGTGATCTCCGACCCGGGCTCGACGCACAAGGCGTTCACCATCGGTGCGGCCCTGCAGGAGGGGGTCATCACCAAGGACACCGAGATCGTCGTGGGCCGGGGACTGCGCCTGGGCGGCGCGTCGTTCACCGACGGCCACCCCTTCCCCAACGGTACGAAGCTCACGATCCCGCAGGTGCTCGCGTACTCGTCGAACGTCGGCACGATCCGGATCGGGCAGAAGCTCGGCAAGGAGAAGCTGTACGAGTACCAGCAGAAGTTCGGGCTGGGCCGCCCCACCAACGAGGGCATGCCCGGCGAGGCGCCCGGCCGGCTGCTGAGCCCGGACGAGTGGAGCGGCTCGGCGTGGGGCTCCGTCCCGATCGGCCACAGCGTCGACGCCACCCTGCTGCAGATGGCCGCCGGCTACGCCGCGATCGCCAACGACGGCACGTATGTCCAGCCGCACCTGATCAAGGCCACCATCTCCGGCCGGGACGGCACCGTCACGCCGGCAGCGCCGCCGGAGACGCACGAGGTGCTGAGCCCGCAGGTGGCACGCGACCTGCGGGAGATGATGGAGGCCGTGGTCGACGCCAAGGGCGCCACCGGCACCAAGGCGAAGGTCGACGGCTATCGCGTGTCCGGCAAGACCGGCACCGGCAAGATGCTCGTCGACGGGCAGTACACCAGCCACAACGCCGGCTCGTTCATCGGCATGGCGCCGGCCGAGAAGCCGCGCTTCGTCATCGGGGTCTTCGCCGACGTGCCCAACGGCACCGGCGGCGACGTGGCCGCACCGGCGTTCAGCAAGATGATGGCCTCGGCTCTGCTGCACTACCGCGTGCCACCGTCCGGCACCAAGCCGCCGACGTTCGCGTGGAAGGACTGAGCCACGCGGATGGCGTGCGCAGCCGGGTCCGCGACACCGGGTAGGGTCTGACGCCGTGTCCGGCATTCCCCGTCCCCAGACCGTCCGGCCGTCGCGGCTGACCGACCTCGCGGCGCTGGCCGAGGCCGAGCTCACCGGCGTGGACGCCCAGGTCACGGGCGTGACCCACGCCAGTGGCGAGGTCCACCCCGGCGATCTCTACGCCGCGCTGCCCGGTGCGCGCCGGCACGGTGCCGAGTTCGTCGGCGCCGCCGCCGCGGCGGGTGCCGCCGCCGTCCTGACCGACCCGGCCGGGCGCGACGCGGCGGTCGCCGCCGGCCTGCCGGTCCTGGTGGTCCCCGACCCGCGGGCGGTGCTGGGCGTGGTCGCCTCGGCCGTCTACGGCGACCCGACCGAGCGGCTCACCGTGATCGGCCTGACCGGCACGGCCGGCAAGACCAGCACGGCGTACCTGGTGGAGTCGGGGCTGCGCGCCGCCGGACTGACCACCGGGCTGATCGGCACGGTCGAGACCCGCCTGGGCGACCTGGTGGTGGGCAGCGCCCGGACCACCCCGGAGGCCACCGACCTGCACGCGATCCTGGCGACCGCGGTGGAGCAGGGTGTCACCGCGGTCGTGATGGAGGTCTCCAGCCACGCCCTCGCCATGGGCCGGGTCGGCGGCGTCCGGTTCACCGTGGGCGGGTACACGAACTTCGGGCTCGACCACCTCGACTTCCACGCCGACGCCGACGACTACTTCGCGGCCAAGGCGAAGCTGTTCGACGGGCGCTGCCGGTTCGAGGTGCTCAACGCCGACGACCCGGCGCTGAAGCCGCTGCACAAGCCGGCCACCATCACCTACTCGGCGGCCGGCGACCCGGACGCCACCTGGTCGGCGTCCGGCATCCGCGGCGACGCCTTCGGCCAGCGCTTCACCGCGCGGGGCCCCGGCGGTGAGGTGCGCGCCGGGGTGGCCCTGCCCGGGCGGCACAACGTCGCGAACGCGCTGCTCGCCCTCGCCTCGCTGGTCGCGGCCGGCGTCGACGCCCGGGTGGCGGCCGACGGCATCGCCGCGTGCCCGGGCGTGCCCGGCCGGCTGGAGCGGGTGGAGTCGCCCGGCGACGTGTTCGGCGTCGTCGACTACGCGCACAAGCCGGACGCCATCGTGGCCGCGCTCGCGGCGCTCCGCGAGCTGGCGGCGGCCCGCGGCGGCCATCTGCTCTGCGTCATCGGCGCCGGCGGGGACCGGGACACCGGCAAGCGGCCGCTGATGGGCGCGGCCGCCGCGCGCGGTGCCGACCTCGTGGTGGTCACGGACGACAACCCGCGTACCGAGGACCCGGCCGTCGTGCGCGCCGCGGTCCGCCGGGGCGCGGAGGAGGCCGGTGCGCCGGCGAAGATCATCGAGGTGGCGGGCCGCCGGGCCGCCATCGCCGAGGCGGTGCGACTGGCCGGTTCCGGCGACGTCGTGGCCGTCCTCGGCAAGGGACACGAGCGGGGCCAGGAGGTGGACGGCGAGGTGCTGCCGTTCGACGACCGGATCGAGCTCGCCGCCGCGCTGGCCGGGCGCACGGGCGGTGCCGCTTGATCCGCATGACGCTGGACGAGATCGCCGCGGTCACCGGAGGACGTGCCGTCAACGCCGGCCCGGCCGCGACCGTCACCGGACCGGTCGAGTACGACTCCCGCGCGCTGCTGCCCGGGGGCCTGTTCGTCGCGTTCGAGGGCGAGAAGGTGGACGGGCACGACTACGCGGCCACCGCGGTCGCCGCCGGGGCGGCCGGCGTGCTGGGCTCGCGCGACACCGGGCAGCCGGGCGTCGTGGCCGAGGACCCGCTCGCCGCGCTGGCGAAGCTCGCGCACGTGGTGGCCGGCCGGCTCCCGGAGCTGACCGTGGTCGGGCTCACCGGCTCGTCCGGCAAGACGACGACCAAGGACTACGTCGGTCAGCTGCTCACCCGCCTCGGGCCCACGGTGGCGCCGGCCGGGTCGCTCAACAACGAGCTCGGGTTCCCGTACACGGTGCTCAAGGCGACGCCCGAGACGCGCTTCCTGGTCCTGGAGATGGGTGCCCGCGGCATCGGGCACATCGCCCACCTGGCCGGCATCGCCGCGCCCCGGATCGGCGTGGTGCTCAACGTCGGCGCCGCCCACCTCGGCGAGTTCGGCTCGGTCGAGGGCACCGCGCGGGCCAAGGGCGAGCTGGTCGAGAGCCTGCCCGCCGACGGGCTCGCGGTGCTCAACGCCGACGATCCGCTGGTCTCCGCGATGGCGTCGCGCACGCGGGCCCGGGTGGTCCTGGTGGGCGAGTCGGAGCGGGCCGGGGTGCGGGCCGCCGACGTGACCCTGGACCGGCGGGGACGCGCGGCCTACACGCTGGTCACCCCGGCCGGCAGTGCTCCCGTACGGCTGGCGGTCACCGGCCGCCACCAGGTCGGCAACACGCTCGCCGCCGCCGCGGTCGCGCTGGAGGCGGGGATGGCGGTCGACGAGCTCGCCGCCGCCCTGGGCGAGGTGGGCATCGTGTCCAGCCGGCGCATGGACGTCTTCGACCGCCCCGACGGCGTGACGGTCATCGACGACTCGTACAACGCCAATCCCTCGTCGACGTCGGCGGCCCTGCGCGCGCTGGCGGCGCTGGGGGAGGGGCGGCGCACGATCGCCGTGCTGGGCTACATGGCCGAGCTCGGCGAGTTCGAGACGTCCGGGCACCGCGACGTCGGCCGGCTCGCCGCGGAGCTGGGCGTCGACCGCCTGGTGGCGGTCGCGCAGGCCGCGCCCGTGCTGGACGGTGCCGCGTCCGTACCGGAATGGAAGGGTGAGCCGGTTGCCGCCGCCGACCAGGCGGCCGCCGTCGCCGCGGTGACCGGGGATCTGCGCCCGGGCGACGTGGTGCTGGTCAAGGGTTCGCGATACCGCACGTGGGAGGTGGCCGATGCGCTTCGCGCGGAGACGGCCGCCGAGGAGGTTGGCCCGTGAGGGCAGTCATCGTCGCGGCCGCGGTCGCGTTCATCATCTCGCTGTTCGGCACCCCGGTCGCCATCCGGGTGTTCACCGCGCTGAAGGCCGGCCAGCCGATCCGCTCGGTCGGCCCGGCCTCGCACCAGGGCAAGAAGGGCACGCCCACGATGGGCGGGGTGGCCTTCATCGTCGCCACGGTGCTGGCGTACGTGGCCGGGCACATCGCCCTGACCACCCTGCCGTCGCAGCAGATCGCCCAGGTCCAGCCGACGATGACGGCGCTGGTGCTGCTGGGGCTCTTCGTCTTCTGCGGCGCGGTCGGCTTCCTCGACGACTTCCTGAAGGTGCGCAAGCGGCACTCCGGCGGCCTCAGCGCCAAGGGCAAGCTGATCGGCCAGCTGCTGGTCGGCGGCGGGCTCGGCGTCGCGGCGCTCTACGTGCCCAGCACCAACGGGCAGACGGTGGCGAGCGAGCACATCTCGTTCATCCGCGACATCAGCTTCCTCGACGTCGGCAAGGTCGGCTCGGTGATCGTGTTCGTCTTCGTCATCATGTCGATGTCGAACGGCGTGAACCTCACCGACGGCCTCGACGGCCTGGCCACCGGCGCCTCGATCCTGGTGCTGGGGGCGTACGCGCTGATCGGTTTCTGGCAGTACCGGCACTGGTGCGGAGACACGGCGTACGCCGGTGACTACTGCTACGAGGCGCGCGACCCCCTGGAGATCGCCCTGATCGCGGCCGCCGCCGCCGGGGCCTGTGTCGGCTTCCTGTGGTGGAACACGTCCCCGGCCCGCATCTTCATGGGTGACACCGGCGCGCTCGGCCTCGGCGGCCTGATCGGCGGCCTGGCCATGGCGACCCGCACGACGCTGCTGTCGATCATCATCGGCGGCCTGTTCGTCATCATCACGATGTCCGTGGTGATCCAGATCATCTCGTTCAAGACCACCGGTAAACGGGTGTTCCGGATGTCGCCGCTGCAGCACCACTTCGAGCTGGCGGGCTGGAGCGAGGTCAACATCGTGGTCCGGTTCTGGATCGTCGCGGGCATCTGCGTGGCGATCGGCCTGGGTCTGTTCTACAGCGACTTCCTGCGCGTCATGGGATAGATCTCTCTCGCGACACGCCACGACGCAACCCGGGCGTGGCGTGTCGCGCCACCATGATGGTGGGCATGGGGGAGGACAGTTCCGAGGCCCGGACCACGGTCACCGTGTCGCCGGCCGCCACCGTGCAGCCCGCGCCGCCGCCGGTACGCCCGAAGACGCTGAGCCAGCAGCTGCTGCCCGCGGTGCACGGCATGCTGGCCCGGCCGCTGTCCTCGTACTACCTGCTGATCGCGAGCTCCGGCCTGCTGCTGATCATCGGGCTGACCATGGTGTTCTCGGCGACCAGCGTCAAGGCGTACGCGGAGAACGGCAGTGCCTTCACCTCCATCCGCAATCAGCTGATCTTCGCCGTCCTCGGCCTCGTCGGCTTCTGGGCCTGCCAGCGCCTGCCGGCCACCACGCTGCGCTTCATCGGCGTGTACGTCCTCGGCGCGGCCGTCGCCCTGCTGGCCCTGCTCGACCTGCTGATCGTCCTCGGCGCCGTCGGCATCGTGCCGGTGAACAAGGACGGCACCATCTCCGTCGGCCCGGTCACCGCCGACCTGCTGTGGCTCTACCTCGGGCCGATCGGCCTGCAACCCGCCGAGCTCGTCAAGTTCGGGGTGGTGCTCTGGGGCGCCGACATCATCGCCCGCAAGGGCGCCGCCATGGGCTACTGGCGTGAGTTGTCCATGCCGCTGTTCCCGGTGGTGGGGCTGCTGTTCGTCCTCGTCGGCTACAACGACCTCGGCACGATGCTGGTCCTGCTGTCGCTGATCGTCGGCCTGCTGTGGGCGGCCGGGGTGCGGCTGCGGGTGTTCGCCGCGCTCGGCGTGCTGGGCCTGTCCGGCATCGGCCTGCTCATCGCGGCCGCGTCCCGGGGCGCCGGCTCCGGCGCGGAGGGCGAGCCGAACTACCGGCTGCAGCGGCTCACCACGTTCCTCACCCCGCCGGAGAAGTGTGACCTCGACCTCTGCTACCAGATCCTGCAGGGGCGCTCGGCGATCTACGAGGGCGGCTGGTTCGGCGTCGGCCTCGGCAAGGGCGCCCTCAAGTGGAACTGGCTGCCCGCCGCGGACAACGACTTCATCTTCGCGGTCGTCGCCGAGGAACTGGGCGTGGTCGGCTGCATGGTGATCGTGGCGCTGTTCGCGGTGCTCGCGTACACCGGCTTCCGGATCGCCCGCCGCGTCGACGACCCGTTCCGGCGGCTCGCCGCGACCGGGATCACCACCTGGCTGGTGGCCCAGGCGGTCATCAACATCGGCGGCGTGGTCGGCCTGCTGCCCATCACCGGGCTGCCGCTGCCGTTCATCTCCGCCGGTGGCAGCGCCCTGGTCGTGACGATGGCCGGCGTCGGCATCCTCGCCTCCTTCGCCCGCGCGGAGCCGGACGCGGCGCGAGCCCTGCACGCCCGTCCGCCCGCTCGGTGGGTACGGCTAGTCTGGGCCCCGCTGCCGCCGCTCCCCCCGCCGCGGCGGCCGGGTTCCTCGCGCCCGCCCGCTCCGAAACCGGGCAACCGCGCGCCCGATGACAAGGGGGGCGAGAGGAGACGGTGATGGTTCCGCTGCGGTCGGTCGTGCTCGCCGGAGGAGGCACCGGCGGTCACATCTACCCGCTGCTCGCCTTCGCCGATGCCCTGCGACGGCACTTCCCCGAGGTGCGTATCACCACGCTGGGCAGCCCGAAGGGGATGGAGAACGACCTCATCCCCCCGGCCGGCTACGACCTGCGGGTGATCCCGGCGTTCCAGCTGCCCCGCGCGATCAACCTCAACCTGCTGCGCACGCCGGACCGCATGTACAAGTCCGCGCACGCCGCCGGGAAGATCCTCGACGAGGTGCAGGCCGACGTGGTCGTCGGCTTCGGCGGGTACGTGTCGGTGCCGGCGTACCTGGCGGCGTGGCGGCGCGAGCTGCCCATCGTCATCCACGAGGTCAACGTGCCGCCGGGCGTGGCCAACCGGATGGGCATGAAGTTCACCAAGAACATCGCCGTGGGCTTCCCGAGCCAGCCGGTGGCCGCCGAGTCGCTGCGCGACGCGCGCGTGGTCGGCGTGCCGCTGCGTACGGCGATCGCCCGGATGGACCGCGCCGCGCTGCGCCCCCAGGCGTTGCAGCACTTCGGCCTGCGCCCCGACCTGCCGGTGCTGTTCGTCTCCGGCGGCTCCTCCGGCGCCCGCACGATCAACCTCGCGGTGGCCGAGGCGGCCAAGCGGATCACCCACGCCGGCATCCAGGTGCTGCACGTGCAGGGCGGGCGCAACGACCCGTTCGAGGTGCCGAGCGACCTGCCGGTGCCGTACGTCGTGGTGCCGTACCTGTCGGACATGCAGCTGGGCTACGCGGCGGCGGACCTCATGCTCTGCCGCGGCGGCGCGATCACGGTCGCCGAGACCACGGCCATCGGCATGCCCGCCATCTATGTGCCGTACCCGCACAGCAACCAGGAGCAGAAGCGCAACGCGCTGCCGGTGGTCGAGTCGGGCGGCGGCCTGCTCGTGGACAACTCCGAGCTGACTCCGGAGTGGATCGAGCGTACGGTCATCCCGCTCGCGCGCGACCCGCAGCGGCTCGCCGCGATGGGCCGGGCGGCCGGCGCGTACGGCCGCCGCGACGGCGACGAGGCGCTGCTGGACTTCGTGTGCGAGGCGGTCGCGGGCCGATGAACGTTTCTAGGAGCAGGGGAGTGACCTCGTGAACACGGCGGAGCTGAAGCCGGCCGGCGGCCTGACCGCCGAGGACCTGGGTACCGTCCACCTCATCGGCATCGGCGGGGTCGGCATGGGCGGCCTCGCCCGCCTGCTGCTCACCCGCGGGGTGCCCGTCTCCGGCAGCGAGCTGCGCGAGTGGCCGGCCCTGGCGGCGCTGCGGGCGCTCGGCGGCACCGTGCACATGGCGCACGAGGCGTCCAACCTGGACGGCGTCGACACGGTCGTCTACTCCACCGCGATCCCGCAGGACCACGTCGAGATCGTCGAGGCGCACCGGCGCGGGCTGCGGGTGCTGCACCGCTCCGAGGCGCTGGCGGCGGCCATGACCGGGCGCCGCACGATCGCGGTGGCCGGCACCCACGGCAAGACCACCACGACGTCGATCATGACGGTGATCCTCCAGCACGCGGGGGAGGACCCGTCGTTCGTGATCGGCGGCGAGATCTCGGCGGCCGGCTCCAACGGCCACCACGGCACCGGTTCCTCCTTCGTGGCGGAGGCCGACGAGAGCGACAAGTCGTTCCTGATCTACCGCCCGCACGTCGCGATCATCACCAACATCGAGGGCGACCACCTCAACAACTGGGGCGACCTCGACGGGCTCAAGGCGGGCTTCCTGGAGTTCGCCCGCCTCACCGACGACGACGGCTTCGTGGTGACCTGCGCCGACGACGAGGGCGTGCAGGAGCTCATCGCGGCGCTGCGCGCCCAGGGCAGGACCGTCTACACGTACGGCGAGAGCGAGGCGGCCGATCTGCGGCTCACCGACGTGGTCTCGTCCGTGCAGGGCGTGCGCTACCAGGCGACGCTGGACGGCAAGCCGCTGGGCGAGATCCAGCTCGCGCTGCCGGGGCGGCACATGGGGCTGAACAGCGCCGCCGCCGTGCTGACCGCGCTGCGGCTGGGGCTGCCGCTGGACAAGATCACCGAGGCGCTGGGGTCGTTCCCGGGCGTACGGCGGCGCTTCGAGCGCAAGGGCACAGTCGCCGGGGTGCGCGTCTACGACGAGTACGCGTACCACCCGACCTCGGTGAAGGCGGCGCTGCGGACCCTGCGCGAGGTGGCCGGCGACGGGCGGCTCGTGGTGGTGTTCCAGCCGTACCGGGTCTATCGGACCCGCGACCTGCAGGCCGAGCTCGCCGAGGGCCTGGCGATCGCCGACGAGGTGATCGTCATGGAGGTCTTCGGGCCGGGCGAGACCCGCGGCCCGGGCGAGGGCGGCGCGGCGCTGACCGCGGCGATCGACCTGCCGGAGGAGCGCAAGGTGTTCGTGCCGTCCTGGGAGGACGTGCCGGCCGAGGTGGTCCGCCGCAGCCGCCCCGGCGACGTGGTGGTGACGATGGGCGCCCCGCCGATCTCGCTGATGGGCGACGAGCTGCTGGCCGCGCTGGCGGAGAGCTGACCCTGCGGTGAGCGACGGGGGCGGGCGCAACTGGCGGCTGGTACGGGCGGACACGGACGCCGTGCCGCCGTCGGTGCGCCGGTTCATGGCCCGCGCCCGGCAGCGCCGGATGCGGGCGGCGCTGCCCTGGGCGGTCGGCCTCGGCGCGCTGCTGGTGGTGGGCGCGCTGGTGTGGACGGTGTACGGCACGTCGGTGCTGGGCGTCCGGGACGTCCGCGTGGTCGGCACCGGCATCCTCACGCCGGAGCAGGTCGAGCAGGCCGCCGCCGTACGCCTCACCGAGCCGCTCGCGCGCGTCGACCTCGACGCGATCCGGGGCCGGGTGCAGGCCCTGCCGGCCGTCGAGCGGGCCGTCGTGTCGCGCAGCTGGCCCGCCACCGTCGAGGTGCAGGTCGTGGAGCGTACGGCGGTCGCGGCCGTACCCCTGGGCCAGGGTTTCTCGCTCATCGACGCCGAGGGCGTCGCCTTCCGGACCGTCCCGCGGCGGCCGGCGGAGCTGCCGGTCGCGCAGCTCGCGGCGCCGGGACCGGCGGACATCAACACCCGCTCGGCGCTGGTGGTGCTCTCCTCGCTCACCGCCGAGCTGCGCGAACAGCTGGTGTCGATCTCGGTGCCGGCGCCGGCGCAGGTGCGGCTGGGGTTGCGCAAGGACCGGACGATCATCTGGGGCGACGACACCGAGAGCGAGAAGAAGGCTCAGGTGGCGACCGCGCTGCTGGAGCGCAAGGGCGACACGATCGACGTGAGCGCGCCGACCGTGGTGACCATCCGCTGAGTCGGCAGTAAACAGACAACCCGCGCTAAACGGCGCATTCGGTCGGAGGTTACGGCTCAGTCGGATAGTCGCCTCGCAAGCGGACGCCGACACGCCGCGTTGGTCCTTGGATCGGGCGACACGTCCGCTTACGTTGCCCCGAGAGGTTCAGTAGTTGACATAACTCTAAGCCTCTAGTAGAGGGTGAGGGTTTCCTCGCCCTCCCTTGTACGGAGCGGACGTCGATGGCGGTTCCTGGCCGGACCGCTGGGGCCTCGACGTCCGCCAACCCTGGAAGGGAAGGCTGAGCCCGATGACACCTCCGCACAACTATCTGGCGGTCATCAAGGTCGTCGGCATCGGTGGCGGCGGCGTGAACGCCGTCAACCGCATGATCGAGGTAGGGCTCAAGGGAGTCGAGTTCATCGCGATCAACACCGATGCCCAGGCGCTGCTGATGTCCGACGCCGACGTCAAGCTCGACGTCGGCCGCGAACTGACCCGCGGGCTCGGCGCCGGTGCGCAGCCCGAGGTCGGCAAGAACGCCGCCGAGGACCACCGCGACGAGATCGAGGAGGTCCTCAAGGGGGCCGACATGGTCTTCGTGACCTGCGGCGAGGGCGGCGGCACCGGTACGGGCGGCGCCCCCGTGGTCGCGAACATCGCCCGCAAGCTCGGGGCGCTGACCATCGGCGTGGTCACCCGGCCGTTCTCGTTCGAGGGCAAGCGCCGCCAGGTGCAGGCCGAGTCCGGCATCGACGAGCTGCGCAACCAGTGCGACACGCTCATCGTGATCCCGAACGACCGGCTGCTCGCCCTCGGCGACCGCGGCATCAGCATGATGGACGCGTTCCGGCAGGCCGACCAGGTGCTGCTCTCCGGCGTGCAGGGCATCACCGACCTGATCACCACGCCGGGTCTGATCAACCTGGACTTCGCCGACGTCAAGAGCGTCATGAGCGGCGCGGGCAGCGCCCTCATGGGCATCGGCAGCGCCCGCGGCGACAACCGCGCGGTCGAGGCGGCCGAGAAGGCGATCTCCAGCCCGCTGCTCGAGCAGAGCATGGACGGCGCGCGCGGCGTGCTGCTCTCCATCGCCGGCGGCTCGGACCTCGGCCTGTTCGAGATCAACGACGCGGCCCAGCTGGTCACCGACGCGGCGCACCCCGACGCCAACATCATCTTCGGCGCGGTCATCGACGACGCGCTCGGCGACGAGGTGCGGGTCACCGTGATCGCGGCCGGCTTCGACGGGGGCACCCCCTCGTACAAGCCGACCGAGACGGCCCGCAAGGTCGTGCAGCAGCCCACCGCACCGCCCGCGGTCACGCCCAGCGTGCCCGCGCCGGTGAGCCCGGCGGTTTCGCCGCCGGCGGCGACCACGCCGCCGCCGCGCCGGGTGCTCTTCGACGACGTCGACGTGCCGGACTTCCTGAAGAACGGCTCCTGACGGCTTGCCGGACCAGGCGCGCCGGGACCAGCTGGCCGCCTCGCTCGCCGAGGTGCACCAGCGGATCGCGCGCGCCTGCACGGCGGCGGGCCGCGACCCGGGCAGCGTCGCCCTGGTCGCCGTGACCAAGACGTACCCGGCCGAGGACGTCGTGCTGCTGGCCGGGCTCGGCGTCACCGACGTCGGGGAGAACAAGGACCAGGAGGCCGCGGCGAAGGCGGCCGCGGTGGCCGGGGCGGGGGTCCCGGTCCGCTGGCATTTCGTCGGCCAGTTGCAGCGCAACAAGGCCAGGTCGGTGGTGCGCTACGCCGATGTGGTCGAGTCGGTCGACTCGGTACGCCTGGCGTCCGCGCTGGACGCCGCGGCCGGCCGGCACCGGGACACCCCGCTCGACGTGCTGATCCAGGTCAGCATCGACGGGGATCCGGCGCGGGGCGGCGCCGTCGATCCGGCCGCCGGCCCGCCGCCGTCCGATCCGGAGCACGACCTGCGGCGCGTCGCCGAGACGGTGGCCGCCGCGGGCACCCTCCGGCTGCGGGGCCTGATGGCCGTGGCCCCGCGCGGGTGGGAGCCCGCCCGGGCGTTCGAGGCGCTGGCCGCCACGGCCGCCCGGCTCCGCGCCGGTCATCCGGACGCGACGGTGCTGTCGGCGGGGATGAGCGGTGATCTCGAGGAGGCCGTCCGGTACGGGGCGACACACGTACGGATCGGCACTTCTTTGCTCGGGATGCGAAACCCGCTGCGGTAGCCTTGCGGCGGGCAGCAAACTACATACGTGTTGTTTACGCGCGACGTGCCCGGCCTTCGGCTTGCCGGCACCGCGCCCGACGACGCAGCGTCGTTAGCGGGCGCCGGGGTCCGAAGGTTTGGAGATCGCGGAATCCGTGCAAGGGGGGAGCGGCCCGCCCGGGGGGAGCAGGCCGTATACACGGACGGAGGTGGGGGCATGGACGAGCGGTTCGGCGCCGAGCAGGGGCTGGTGAAGGCATGAGCGCACTGCGCAAGGCCGGCGTGTGGCTGGGCCTGGTCGAGGAGGACGACCAGTACGACGACCGCGGTTACCGCGACGGCGGATACCGCGAGCGGGAGCGTGACCGCGACCGTGACCGCGACCGGGACCGGGATCGCGACTCCGGTTTCCGCTACGCCGACGAGTACGACGATGACGACGTCGACGAGGCACCGTCGCTGCCGCGGGCGCGCGCGTCCGAGCGGGGCAGCGGCCGGCTCGAGCGGGCCGCCGCGGCCCTCGACCGCGAGGAGCACGAGCGGGCCGAGCGCAGCGAGCGCGGCAGCGTCCGCTCGATCACCCGCCCGCCGGCGCCGGTGAGCGAGCCGGCCTTCTCCACCCGCGAGAACCTGGCCCTCGCGCCGCAGACGCAGGTGCACCAGCGCGTCGTCGAGGAGGAGCAGCGCTACCAGATCACCACGCTGCACCCGACCACGTACCGGGAGGCCCGCACCATCGGAGAGCACTTCCGCGACGGGGTGCCGGTGATCATCAATCTCACCGAGATGGATGAGAGCGATGCCCGCCGTCTGGTCGACTTCGCCGCCGGACTGGCCTTCGGCCTTCGCGGTACGATCGAGCGCGTGACCAACCGGGTATTCCTGCTCTCGCCGGCCAACGTCCAGGTCACCGCGGAGGACAAGGCCAAGATCGCTGAGGGCGGTTTCTTCACCCAGAGTTGACCCCTAACGAGGGACCCGCCTGACGTGCTGTCGATCGTGTTTCAGATCATCTATCTGTTGGTCTACGTGTTCTTCCTGACCCTGTTGGCCCGGTTCGTGCTGGGTGCGGTGCTTCAGTACGGGCGCCGGTGGCAGCCGGGGCGAGGGGCGTCGGCGGCAATGGAATCGGTGTGGAGCGTCACTGATCCGCCCCTCAAGGCGTTGAGGCGTGTGATCCCACCGCTTCGAATTGGTACCGTGAGTTTGGACCTGGCGTCCCTGGTCCTGCTGGTTATCCTGTTCGTGCTTTTGAACTTCGTGTTAGCGCGTCTGATCATCGCGTTCGCCTGACCGCGAGCGCCCTGATCGGCTGCGCCCCACGCGGCCGCAACTGACCCGAGGAGTTTCGATGCCGCTGACCCCGGCCGACGTGCACAACGTCGCCTTCAAGAAGCCCCCGATCGGCAAGCGGGGGTACGACGAGGAGGAGGTCGACGCCTTCCTGGACGAGGTCGAGCGCGAACTCGCCCGTCTGATCGAGGAGAACAACGAGCTGCGTGCCCAGGTGGAGCGCGGCGGACGGGGTGGCGCACCGGCCGGCCCGAGCGCCGACCCCCGCCTCGCGGCCGAGCTCAACGACATGAAGGCGCAGCTCGACCGCGTCCAGCGCGACAAGACCGCGGCGGAGCAGGCGGCCCGGCAGATGCAGGCCGAGCTCGAGCAGGTTCGCGCCCAGGGCGGCCCGGTCGGCGCCGGCGCTTCGGCGTCCGGCGGCGGCGACGGCGAGCAGCAGGCGCTCCGCGTCCTGATGATGGCCCAGCGCACCGCCGACGACCACGTGTCCGACGCGCGCCGCGAGGCCGACAAGCTGCTCTCCGACGCGCGCTCCAAGGCGGAGGAGGTCACCCGCGAGGCCCGCGCCAAGGCGGACGCGCTCGAGCGGGACGCCCGCCAGCGGCACCAGGAGGCCATGGGCGGCCTGGACGCCAAGCGGTCGGCGCTGCAGAAGCACATCGAGGAGCTCAAGCAGTTCGAGCGGGAGTACCGCACGCGACTGAAGGCGTACCTCGAGAGTCAGCTGCGCGACCTCGACGGCCGCGGTCAGGGCCTGGAGGCCGAGATGACCCGCGCCGACGCCAACCGCGCGGTCGGCGGCTCGGGCGGTCTCGCCGCCGCGGGTCTCGCCGGCTCGTACGGCGGCGGCCGTGCCAGCTCGATCGAGACGGGCCGCTGAGCCCTCGCGTCACCCCTCTCGGACGTCATCACTGCGGCGGGGATGAGCCATGATTATCGCTAGTCTGCTGCTCATCCTCGTCGCCGTGACCCTGCTCGTCCTCGGCCTCGCCGGCGGATCGAGCACCCTGCTGATCAGCTCCATCGTGGCCAGCCTGCTGGCCGCGGTGGCCCTGGTCGTCGGCGCCCGCCAGGCCGGCGCCGGCCGCCGTGCCACCGGTGATCCCCTCGCCGCCGGCACACCCCCCACGCCCGCCGGCTCCTCCGTGCCCGGCTCCGCCGCCTACGACGACCCGGCGGCCTACGCCGGGGCTCCGCTCCGCGCCGGCTCGGCGGGAGGCGACCCATTGCCTCACCCTGAGTCACCGGCCGATGCGGGGAGTGGTCGCCGCGGCGGGGCTCCGGATGGCGCCTACAACGACGGATCCGCCGAATCCGGCCATGTCCGGCGCGAGGGCGAGCCCGATCCCGAACGCGTCATCCGCGAGGCCTTCAGCAGCCGCGAAGCCGACCGGAAAGCGCAGGCCGCGGGCTCCCCGTACGACGACGAAGCACCATCGGCACCGACCGGTGCCGGGCATTCCGACAGCGAACCGGACCGCGCCGCCGCGTACGCCGCGGGTCAGCGCGACGCCGTGACGGGCCTCACCGGCTCGTCCCGGACGGCGGCCGGTCCGGGGCCCGACGTGACGCAACGTGTCGACACCGACACCGATGCGTACGCCGGGCCGGGCGACTCCGACGCCGGTGTGGACCGCGTCCCGTACTCGGGAACGGACGCTGACAGCACCGCCGCCGGAGGCCGCCGCCCCCCGGAGCGCCCCACCGACCCCGACTACGACCAGGCCTCGTCGATGATCGGCGGCGCCCGCGCCACCGACGACGACTCCTGGCGCCGCACCCCGGCCGACCCGGACCCGGCGTCCTTCCCGGACCGCCCCGCCGACCAGGGCACACCCTTCCCGGAGTCGACGCCGGCCGCCGACCGGGCCGGGCCCTACGCGGAACCGTCGCGTCCGGGCGAGGCCTTCGCGGACCCGGCACCGCCCGGCGATCGGGGCGGGGCCTTCGCGGACCCGGGGCGGGCCGCGGAGCAGGGTGCGGCCCTTGCGGATCCTGCGCGGGGCGGCGACTTCGGCGAGCCGGATCCGGACGATCCCGACGACGAGCCGCTCCCGCAGAAGGTGCGGCCGGCCGACGCGGTGCGGGTCGCCCGGATGGACGCCGAGGTCCTGGTCGTCGACGGGAGGCCGCGCTACCACCTGGCGGGCTGCCCGCACCTGGCCGGCCGCGAGACGGAGGGCCTGCCGGTGGCCGAGGCCGTGGAACTGGGCTTCAGCCCGTGCGGCCAATGCCGCCCGGTCGACCGTCTGGTAGCGGCAACCCTCCACCACTGACCCAGCCACGCGCCGGCCTGGCCACGCGCCGGCCTGGCTACCCGCCGGCTCGGGTGGCGTGCTGCCGGGGGCGCGCCGGGTCGGCCGACGGGCCGGTGGGGTGCACGCTGAGTTGTCGGGCGACCCCGCTTCGGTGCGGAACTGAAGATCGGCACAATGGGGCATGGCCAAGCGGCGCGTGCCCCCGTCCGAGCCCCGTAAGCCGTCCGAGGCTCGCACCCCGTCCGACGGACCGGCGCCGGGCCGGGGCGGGGCGGCGGGCGGGTTGTCGGTGGCCGTGCGGGTGCGGCCCGGGGCCGGCCGGGACCGGGTCGGTGGGCGGTACGACGGGCCGCACGGGCCCGCCCTGGTCGTCGCCGTGGGGGCTCCCGCGGTCGACGGGCGGGCCACCGAGGCGGTCCGGCGGGCGCTGGCGGGGGCGCTGGGCGTACGGGCCGCTGCCGTCACGCTCAAGGTCGGGGCGACCAGCCGGGACAAGGTCTTCGTCGTCGACGGGGATGTCGGGACGCGGCTCGCCGAGCTCCGTGACGGGCCCCCGTGACCGCCGGGCTCGATCTTGCGCTGCTCATCGGCGCCGCCGTGCTGCTGGTCGCCGTGGGCGCGGTGCGGGTGTCGACGAGGGTGGGGGTGCCCAGCCTTCTCGTCTACCTGCTCATCGGCATGGGGCTGGGGGAGTCGGGGCTCGGCATCCGGTTCGACGACGCGGAGCTCACGCGTACCCTCGGGTTCTGCGCCCTTCTCGTGATCATCGCCGAGGGTGGGCTGACCGCGCGCTGGACCACCCTGCGGCCCGTCCTGAAACTGTCCGCGATCCTGGCCACGCTCGGGGTGGCCGTCAGCATCGCGGTCGTCGGCGCCGTCGTGCATGTGCTGCTCGGGCTCGACTGGCGGCTCGCCCTGCTCTACGGCGCGGTGCTGTCCTCGACCGACGCCGCGGCCGTGTTCGCCACGCTGCGGCGGCTGCGGCTGCGGCCCCGGCTGGTCGCCACGCTCGAGGCCGAGTCGGGCATGAACGACGCGCCGGTGGTGCTGCTCGTGGTGCTGCTGTCCACGACCGGGTTCGCCCTGCCGTGGTGGCACGAGCTGGGGGTCGTCGCCTACGAGCTGGCCGCCGGCGCCGCGATCGGGATCACCGTCGGCGTGGTCGGGCGGTGGCTGCTGCGGCACGCCGCGTTGCCGTCCGCCGGGCTCTACCCGATCGCCGCGGTGGGGCTGACCGTGCTCGCGTACGCGGCCGGCGCGGTCGCCCACGCCTCCGGGTTCCTGGCCGTCTACGTGGCGGGGGTGGTCCTCGGCAACGCCCGGCTGCCGCACCGCCGGGCCATTCTCGGGTTCGCCGACGGGCTCGCCTGGCTCGCCCAGATCGGCCTGTTCGTCCTGCTCGGGCTCCTGGTCTCGCCCGACGCGCTGCCGGCCGCGATCGGGCCGGCGTTGGTCGTCGGCGGCGCCCTGGTCCTGCTCGCCCGGCCGCTGTCGGTCTGGGTGTCGGCCGTCGCCGCCCGCAGTTCCCGCCGGCTGGGGTGGCGGGGGCAGGCGTTCCTCTCCTGGGCCGGGCTCCGCGGCGCGGTGCCCATCGTGCTGGCCACGATCCCGCTGTCGAGCGCGGCCCCGGGCGCCGACGGGCTCTTCAACGCCGTCTTCGTCCTGGTGATCATCTTCACGCTGGTGCAGGCCGGGACCCTGGCCCCGGTCGCCCGGTGGCTGGGCGTGACCGCGCCGGCGGAGGCGGCCGAGATCCATGTGGAGACAGCGCCGCTGGAGCGCATGCGGGCCGACCTGCTCCAGATCGACGTGGCGCCCGGTTCCCGGCTCGCCGGGGTGCACATCGACGAGCTGCGGCTGCCGGTCGGGTCCGGCGTGACCCTGGTCGTGCGGGACGGCGCCGGCTTCGTGCCCGGCCCCGACACCCGCTTGCGTACGGGCGACAGCCTGCTGATCGTCGCCACCGCGGAGGTCCGGGACCTCACCGAGCGCCGGATGCGGGCGGTGAGCCGCCGCGGCCGGCTGGCACGCTGGTTCGGCGAGGACGGCGCCGACCACGGTTGAAACCTCGACGGGTGGTCGGGTATCCGACCGTCCGTACGGGCGATTCCTCCCGGTTGTGCCGTGACCGGGCCGGTGCGCCGTGTTGTCGCTGCTCCCGGGCTTCCGTATCCTTGCCACACTCCGGGGTGCGCGGCGACAGCAGCCGCGCCATTTGTGCACGTGGGGGCTTGTCCTCCGGGGGACTGTTCCTCCAGGGGGCTGTGCACCGGGTCGCGTGGGGGCGTGACCCGCATCTCAGCAGGGGCGGTGGGCGGCCGTTTCCCTGCGACGACCGACACCGCCGATTCGCCGCGCCCGGCGCGGCTCAGGGGAGCGACGATGGCCAAGGCAACCGAGAAGGCTGCGCCCGAGCGGTCCCGCAGCGCGGCCGAGACCGAGAAGATCCGTGTCGCGCTGACCGAGCGCCGCGACGAGCTGCAGGCGGAGTACGACCAGTCGCTCACCGAGATCACTGAGTTGCAGCGCGAGCGGCTCGCCGACTCCGCGGGTGACGACCAGGCGGACACCGGCACGAAGACGTTCGAGCGTGAGCAGGAGATCACGCTGGCGAACAATCTGCTGGAGCGCATCACGCAGGTGGAGCGCGCCCTCGAGCGTCTCGGCGAGGGCCACTACGGTTGGTGCGAGCGATGCGGCAACGCCATCCCGGTCGAGCGGCTGGCGGCGTTCCCGGTCGCGACCCTCTGTGTGTCCTGCAAGCAGCTGGAGGAACGACGCTGAACGCCGACGAGGCAGCGGACGGCACGCCCGGGACCGGCGGCACGCGGCCGGCCCGGAGCGGGTTCGCGGGCAGGGCCGTGGCGGTCCTCGCGATCACCGCGATGCTCGCCGTCACGCTCGACCAGATCACCAAGGAGCTGTCCACCAACGGCCTGACCGAGGGCGAACCGGTCCGGATCCTGGGCGGCCTGGTCTACCTGTCCCTGCTGCGCAACAGCGGGGCCGCCTTCAGCCTGGGCAGCGGGTACACGTGGGTGTTCCCGCTGGTCACGCTCGCCGTGGTGTGCTGGATCGGCTGGATGTCCGCGAGGCTGCGGTCCGTGCCGTGGGCCGTCGCGCTCGGGCTCGTGCTCGGCGGCGCCCTGGGCAACCTCGGCGACCGGCTGTTCCGGGCCCCCGGCGTGTTCCAGGGGCACGTCGTCGACATGATCAGCGTCTTCGGGCCGTACGGGGAGTATTTCGCGGTCTTCAACATCGCCGACAGCTGCCTGAGCGTCGGAGTGGTCCTCGCCGTCCTGCTCGAGCTGACCGGCCGCCAGCGGGACGGTTCCCGGCTGACCAAGAGCACCACCAAGGAGAAGACCACAGCATGACGGCGCGTTCTCTGCCCGTACCGGACGGTCTGGACGGGATGCGTCTCGATCAGGCCGTGTCGCGGTTGTTCGGGTTGTCCCGCACCGCCGCGGCGACCCTCGTCGAGTCCGGGGACGCCCTGGTCGACGGCGTGCCGCGGCCGAAGTCCGACAAGGTCAGCGCGGGCGACTGGCTCGAGGTCACCCTGCCGCCGCCGGTGACCGCCCCGGCGGTGGTCGCGGAACCGGTGCACGGCATGAAGATCGTCTACAGCGACGACGACATCGTGGTGGTCGACAAGCCCGTCGGCGTCGCGGCCCACCCGAGTCCCGGCTGGACCGGGCCGACCGTGATCGGCGGCCTGGCCGCGATGGGGCAGAACGTGGCCACCAGCGGCGCGGCCGAGCGGCAGGGCGTCGTGCACCGCCTCGACGTCGGCACCACCGGGCTGATGGTGGTCGCGAAGAGCGAGGTGGCGTACACGATGCTCAAGCGGGCGTTCAAGGAGCGCGAGGTGGACAAGCGCTACCACGCGGTCGTGCAGGGCCACCTCGACCCGCTGCGCGGCACGATCGACGCCCCGATCGACCGGCACCCCACCGCCGACTACAAGTACGCGGTCATGTCCGGCGGCAAGCCCAGCGTCACGCACTACGACACGCTCGAGGCCTTCCGCTCCGCGAGCCTCATCGACGTGAAGCTGGAGACCGGGCGGACGCATCAGATCCGGGTGCACTTCTCGGCGATGCGGCATCCGTGCGTTGGGGATCTCACGTACGGCGCCGACCCGACCCTGGCCGCCCGCCTGCGGCTGAACCGGCAGTGGCTGCACGCCCGCGAGCTCGGCTTCGTGCACCCGCGCACGCAGGACGAGGTCCGGTTCGTCAGCGACTACCCTGACGACCTGGGGTACGCGCTGGACGTGCTCCGCGACGCGAGCTGACCACCTGGCGCGGAGGGAAACTCCCATGAGGCCCGGGGACCGGACGATGCCGCCGGCGGCACGTGGCCTGTCGCGCTCCGGTGCCGGGCAGTTCCGGCTGCGGCTGCTCACCGGCCTGACCCTGGTCGTGGTGCTGGCGATGCTGGTCACCGTGGTGCTGCTGAACGACCGCGGCCCCGACGGCGAGGATGCGACCGGCGACGTCGTCCGGGTCGGCGTGGTCGAGGGTCAGTCCGTCTCCGGCTACCTGCGGTCCAGCCAGAGCGAGCTGGCGGCGCTGCTGCCCTCGCCGGGCTCGCCGGTGGCCGGGCCGACCTGGGCGCTGGTGAGCCTGGCCGGCTACTACCCGCCCGGCAAGCTGCCCGCCGTGCTCGACGGTGCGGCGATCGCCCAGGTGTACGTGCGGGCCGCCCCGCTCGCGAACGTACGGACACCGGTGTTGAAGCTTCCGGTCTACCGCATGCCGGAGGACGTGGTGACCGGCATGCAGAACGCCGCGGTGGCCCGGGAGCAGGAACGGGCCGACTACCTCAAGCTCGCCGGCGAACTGGCCGGCGACGGGCCGGAGGAGCTGCGGCTGCGGGCCGCGTACGAGAGTGCCGCGCAGACCGCCGCCGCGGAGGCCGCCGCGTTCCGCGCCCAGTGCGCCTGCGTGTTCGCCGCGGTGGTCCGGGCCGAGCCCGCCGCGCTGGCGCAGCTCGCCGGCCGCGCCGAGGTCCGGGTCGTGGACCCGGCCCCCGAGGTGCGGCGGCTGGACCGTACGGAATTCCGCCCGGTGCTGCCCGAGCAGACCACGACGGTGCCGGACGACGACACCTCCGGTTCGCCCGTGCCATCGCAGGACGTCACTGTTGCCCCGGCGAGCCTCGCGCCACTACCCTCATCGTCCAGGGCCGGTTCCACGTCGGCCCCATCCGGCGGCTCCGCCCGGGAGCCCGGCCCCTCGTCCACGGCACCGGAGGAGAGCGCTGCCGTACCCTCTGCGCCGTCCGTTTTTCCCGGCCCCGACGTGCCGTTACCGGTCGCGGGAGCATCCCGGGGCGCGTCCGGGCGTTAATTTTTCCGTCGGCCCCGGCCGGAGCGGCCGCGCGGGCCGTATGCACGAGTGAGCCTCTGGTAAGCAAGAGCGGCGCGCGCAGTTGCGACGTCCGGGAGTGGCCCGAATAGGGTGGGCGTCCGTAGCCTGTTGCAGGGCGACGGAGGCCGTCGAGGAGACCGAGATCGAGTAGGCGCTGGGGAGGACGAGCCGTGGACGGGACCGAGACCGGCTGGGGCCGGCCTGCGGAACCAGCGCCGCGTTGGCGGGCGCTGCTCGACCGCGCCCGGCACGGGTCCCGGACGGCCGACGACGGCCACGAGGCCGAGCACGAGCAGGAGCCCGAGCCCCGCCGTCCGGCGGCCGGGCCGCCGCTGCCGAACCGGCCCGGCCGCCCGTTCAATCCGCTCGACCCCCGCCAGCGCGATCAGGGCCTCCGCGATCAGGGCGCCCGGGATCAGGGCCCGCGCGGCTATCCGCCGGCCGAGCCGCCGCCGCTGCCCCCGGTCAACCCGCTCGACCGCCGCGCCGGGCGCGCCTCCCTCGGCGAGCGCCTCGGGGCCACCGAGCCGCTCGCACCCGGGGAACGCCCGGTGGACCGCCCTGGGGACCGCCCCGGGGATCGCCCGGCGGACCGGCGCACGCCCGATCCACGCCTGGTCAACCCGCTGGAGGCGCGCCGCCAGTCGCGGATCGGCGAGGGGTTCCAGGCCCGCCCGGAGGCGGAACCGCACAGCTTCTTCAACCCGGCCACCCGCGGGTCGGCCCCGCCGCCGATCGGCCGGGCGCCGCACGACCCGGCGATGCCGCCCAGCCGGGGCGCCGCCTCGGTGGGCTCGGCCTCCGTGCTGCCGCCCCCGCCGGCCGCGCTGCCCGGCGCGCCGGCGCCCGTGCCGATGCTGCCGCCCCCGCCGGCGGCCGTGCCGGGTGCGCCGCCCTCCGGCGCTCCGGCACCGACGTCGCCCGCGCCGGCCCGCATCGAGTGGCGGCAGACCCGGCCCGAGCCCGAGGACCGCGCCGCCGGGGTGCTGCGGCGCAAGCTCGGCAAGCCGCGGGTCATGGCCTTCGCCAACCCCAAGGGCGGCGTGCACAAGACGACCGCCACCGTGCTGGCCGCGGCCACCATCGGCAGCGTCCGCGGCCGGGGCGTGCTCGCCTGGGACGACAACGAGCTGCGCGGCACCCTGGGCCTGCGGGCCGGCAGCGCGCGGCACGCGCGCACGATCCGGCACCTGGTCAGCGACCTGCTCGAGATCGAGAACATGCACGGCGACCAGCTGATGCAGTATTTCGACGGCTACCTGCGGCACGCCTCCGACGGGTCGTACGACGTGCTCGCCGGGGAGGAGAACCCGCGGTTCGCCCAGCGGCTCGACCAGAGCACGGTGCGGCGGGTGATGGACCTGTTGCGGCGTACGCACGACGTGATCTGCGTGGACACCGGCAACAACGTCGAGAGCGTCAACTGGCAGACGGTCATGCGCAGCGCCGACCAGCTGGTCATCACGACCGTGCCGCGCGAGGACGCCGCGTTCACCGCGGACTGGATGCTGGACGTGCTCAACGAGACCGGCATGGAGGATCTCGTCGCGAACGCGGTGACGCTGATCTCGTGCCCGTCGCCGGGCAAGCTGCCGCTCCTCGACGACCTCGCCAAGCATTTCGCCACGCGCACCCGCGCGGTGGCCGTGGTGCCGTACGACCCGGCGCTCGAGGTCGGCTCCTCCATCGAGTACAACGTGCTCCAGCCGGAGACCAAGCAGGCGTGGCTGCGGGCCGCCGCTGTGATGATCGAGCCATTCGCCGAATAGGCGGGTGTCAGCGGTGCCGCTCCTGCCGGGTCGGGACTAGGCTCTCCAAGCCGGATCCGCCGCGGGAGTAAGGGGGCCCTGGGTGTCTGACTCGTTCGTGCACCTCCATGTGCACACCGAGTATTCGATGCTCGACGGAGCCGCCCGGCTGAAGGACCTGTTCGCCGAGGCGAACCGGCTCGGGATGCCGGCCGTGGCGATCACCGACCACGGCAACATGCACGGGGCGTACGACTTCTACACGCAGGCCACGGCGGCCGGCGTCACCCCGGTGATCGGCATCGAGGCGTACGTGGCGCCCGAGTCGCGGTTGCACAAGGCGCGCGTCAAGTGGGGCCGCCCGGAGCAGAAGTCCGACGACATCTCGGGTAACGGCGCGATCACCCACAAGACGATGTGGGCCCGCAACGCGCAGGGGCTCAAGAACCTGTTCCGGCTCAGCAGCCGGGCGTCCATGGAGGGCCACTACGTCAAGTGGCCGCGGATGGACATGGACATCATCGCCGAGCACGCCGAGGGCATCATGGCGACGACGGGCTGCCCGTCCGGCGCCGTGCAGACCCGGCTGCGGCTGGGGCAGGACGACGAGGCGTACAAGGTCGCGGCGCAGTATCAGGAGATCTTCGGCAAGGAGAACTACTTCCTGGAGATCATGGACCACGGCCTCGAGATCGAGAACAGGGTCCGCGACGGCCTGCTCGACATCAGCCGCCGGCTCGGCATCCCGCCGCTGGTCACCAACGACTCGCACTACACCCACGAGGCCCAGGCCGAGGCGCACGACGTGCTGCTGTGCGTGCAGACCGGCAGCAACATCGCCGACCCCAACCGGTTCCGCTTCGACGGCGGCGGCTACTTCATCAAGTCCGCCGACCAGATGCGCGCGGTCGACTCGTCCGACGCCTGGCTGGAGGGGTGCCGCAACACGCTCCTGGTGGCCGAGAAGGTCGACACCGAGGGCATGTTCACCTTCAAGAACCTGATGCCCCGGTTCCCCGTCCCCGAGGGGCACACCGAGGAGTCGTGGTTCCGCCACGAGGCGTACGAGGGCCTCAAGCGCCGCTTCCCGGGCGGCATCCCGGAGACGCACGTCAAGCAGGCGGAGTACGAGCTCGGCGTCATCAGCCAGATGGGCTTCCCGTCCTACTTCCTCGTGGTCGCCGACTTCATCCAGTGGTCGAAGCGCAACGGCATCGCGGTCGGCCCGGGCCGCGGCTCGGCGGCCGGCTCGCTGATCGCGTACGCGATGGGCATCACCGACCTCGACCCCCTGCCGCACGGCCTGATCTTCGAGCGGTTCCTCAACCCCGAGCGCGTCTCCATGCCCGACGTCGACATCGACTTCGACGAGCGGCGGCGCGGCGAGGTCATCCGCTACGTCACCGACCGCTGGGGCGAGGACAAGGTCGCGCAGATCGCCACCTTCGGCACGATCAAGGCGAAGGCGGCCATCAAGGACTCGGCGCGGGTGCTCGGCTACCCGTTCGCGGTGGGCGACCGGATCACCAAGGCGCTGCCGCCGGACGTGATGGGCAAGGGCATCCCCCTGTCCGGCATCTTCGACAAGGACCACAAGCGGTACAGCGAGGCCGGCGAGGTCCGCGCGCTGTACGAGCAGGATCCCGACGTCAAGAAGGTGATCGACACCGCGCGCGGCATCGAGGGCCTGATCCGGCAGACCGGCGTGCACGCCGCCGGCGTCATCATGAGCGCCGAGCCGATCATCGACCACATCCCGCTCATGCGCCGCGCCACCGACGGTGTGATCATCACGCAGTTCGACTACCCGACCTGCGAGACGCTCGGCCTGCTGAAGATGGACTTCCTCGGCCTGCGGAACCTGACGATCATCGACGACGCCGTGAAGAACATCCAGCTCAACCACGGCATGGAGATGGACCTGCTGGCCCTGCCGCTGGACGACAAGCCCGCCTACGAGCTGCTGGCCCGCGGCGACACGCTGGGCGTCTTCCAGCTCGACGGCGGGCCGATGCGGTCGCTGCTGCGGCTCATGAAGCCCGACAACTTCGAGGACATCTCCGCGGTGCTGGCGCTCTACCGGCCCGGCCCGATGGGTGTCGAATCGCACACCAACTACGCGCTGCGCAAGAACAAGCTGCAGGAGATCACGCCGATCCACCCGGAGCTCGAGGAGCCGCTGCGCGAGATCCTGGAGCCCACGTACGGCCTGATCGTCTACCAGGAGCAGGTGCAGCGCGCCGCGCAGATCCTCGCCGGCTACACCCTCGGCCAGGCCGACCTGCTGCGCCGCGCGATGGGCAAGAAGAAGAAGGAGATCCTCGACAAGGAGTTCAAGCCCTTCCGCGAGGGCTGCCGGCAGCACGGCTACAGCGACGAGGCCATCCAGGCGGTGTGGGACGTCCTCGTGCCGTTCGCCGGCTACGCCTTCAACAAGGCGCACTCGGCCGCGTACGGCCTGGTGTCGTACTGGACGGCGTACCTCAAGGCGCACTACCCGGCGGAGTACATGGCCGGGCTGCTCACCAGCGTCGGCGACGACAAGGACAAGATGGCGATGTACCTGGCCGAGTGCCGGCGCATGGGCATCCAGGTCCTGCCGCCCGACGTCAACGAGTCCGCCGGGCCCTTCACCCCGGTCGGCAAGGACATCCGCTTCGGCCTCGCCGCGATCCGCAACGTCGGGCACAACGTGGTCGAGGCGGTCGCCCGCTGCCGCGAGGAGAAGGGCAAGTATCAGGACTTCTACGACTTCCTGTCCAAGGTGGACGCCGTCGCCTGCAACAAGAAGACGATCGAATCCCTGATCAAGGCCGGCGCGTTCGACTCGATGGGGCACAGCCGCAAGGGGCTGCTGGCCGTGCACGCCGAGGCAATCGACGCGTACGCCGACGTCAAGCGCAACGAGGCCGCGGGCCAGTTCGACCTGTTCGGTGCCTTCGGCGACGAGGCCGGGGGCGCCTCGGCGACCGTGGCGATGCCGACCATCACCGACGGCGAGTGGGACAAGCGCGACAAGCTGGCCTTCGAGCGCGAGATGCTCGGCCTCTACGTCTCCGACCACCCGCTCGCGGGCCTGGAGCAGGTCCTCGCGAACGCCGCCGACACCACGATCGCGGCGCTGAACGAGGAGGGCTCGGTCCCGGACGGGCAGGTCGTCACCCTCGCCGGCATCCTCACCGGGGTCCAGCGGCGGATCACCAAGCAGGGCCGGCCCTGGGCGTCGGCCACGCTGGAGGACCTGGCCGGCGGGGTGGAGACGCTGTTCTTCCCCAACACGTACGAGGTGATCGGGCAGTACATCGCCGAGGACGCGATCGTGGTGGTGAAGGGCCGGGTCGACCGCCGCGACGACACCCCGCGGATCATGGCGATGGACATGTCGATGCCGGACGTGACCCACAACCCGGACACGAAGCCGATCACGCTGACCATGCCGATCACCCGGTGCACCCCGCCGCTGGTCTCCGAGCTCAAGGAGATCCTGGTCAGCCACCCCGGCGACAGCGAGGTGCACGTCCACCTGCTCAACGGCAGCCGCAAGACGGTGATGCGGCTGGGCGGCTTCAAGGTGGCGGCCACCCCCGCGCTGCGCGCCGACCTGAAGATGATCCTCGGTCCGTCGGCGGTCGCCTGATGGTCCGCAGCGGGCGTACAGCGGGACCTGGCAGGATCGGGGGGTGAACCCGAGTCAGGAGCCGGGCCCGCAGCCCTCCGAGCCGCAGGTCGTCTTCCCGTACGGTCCCACCACGGACCCGGGCTGGCAGCCGGCGCCGCGAACGGGCCGGCCGTGGCGCCGCAGCGTGGCCGTCGGCGCCCTGATCGTGGTCGCGATGGCCGTGGCCGGCGTGCCGCTGGGCCTGCTCTGGTCGTGGCTCTCGCCGTCGGTGCCGGTGGTCAACGCCGGCGAGAACGGCATCGTCGTCAACGACCCGTCGCCGGAGCAGTACATCGCCGCCGACGGCTGGTTCACCATCATCGGATTCGTCTTCGGCCTGCTCGCCGCGATCGCCGCCTGGCTGGTGCTGCGCCGCGACCGCGGCCCGGCGGTGCTGCTCGGCGTCACCCTCGGCGGCCTCGCCTCGACGCTGGTGATGTGGCAGGCCGGCCGGCTGGTCGGGCTGAGCGCGTGGCAGGACTGGCAGCGGAGCTCGGCCCCGGGCGACCGCTTCAGCCGCCCGCCGGACCTGCACGCGTACGGGACGCTGCTGGTGGCCGCGTTCGCCGCGGTGATCGTCACCACCCTGCTGGCGGGCTGGGCCAACGACCCCGACCTGGACCGGCCCGGCGCGAAGCCGGGCTACGGCCACGACGGCGGGGGAGAGGGTCCCTGCCCGCTCCCGGACGAGCCGGTCGCCGGCGACCCGTTCAGTTCGGGCTCACCGGGCGCGCCAGATCCGACAGCGGCACCGGCACCGCCCGCACCTTGGCGAGCAGACCCGCCTCGCGGGTGAGCACCTTGAGCTCGTTGCGCAGCCGGGTCGCGGTGTCCGGCGCGGCCAGCAGCTCCTGGCGTTCCTCGACGGTCAGCTGGGCGGTCGCCGCGATCAGGTGGGACAGCACGGTCGGGTCGTCCGGCACCTGGTCCAGCGTCTCGGAGTCGGGGCGCAGCAGGTCGAGATAGGTGCGGAAGGCGGTCAGCACCCGCGGCGCGAGCACCCGGGCCGTCTCGTCGCCCGGCTCCTCGTCGGGCAGCCATTCCACCTCGGCCGTCAGGTACGGGTGGGTCTCCGCCGCCGTGCTCAGCACCCGGAACCGGCGCCGCCCCACCGTGACGATGTCGAAGCGGCCGTCCGGCAGCTCGGTGACCTGGCGCAACTCGGCGGTGCAGCCGATGTCGTAGAGCTGGCCGGCGGTGACCGGCGGCTCGTCCGGGCGCTCGTCGTCGCCCTCGGTGGACAGCACCTCGGACCCGTGCCGCAGCGTCACCACGCCGAACTCGTGCGGTTCGTCCGCCGTCGTGGCGACCAGGTCGCGCACGAGCGTGCGGTATCGCTCCTCGAAGATGTGCAGGGGCAGCACCAGGCCGGGAAAGAGCACCGTGCCCAGCGGGAAGACCGGGAGAATCGCGCCCACGGTCCGAGCGTATCGGCATGGTCGCCGTCCGCGCGCGTCCCGGCGACGGTGATCTTCGCCCGCCGGTTCGCAAAAGCCGCATAGCGCACCGGGTGGCGCTTCCCACTGCCTGGTATGCGGCCCGGGGGCCCGGCCGGCCGCGGCCTAGACTTGGCGGCGTGTTGAACCGGATCGACCTGCGCGGCTCCCGCCGGGACCCGCGCGGTCTGCTGCCCCGCGCCCAGCTCGACGTCTCGCAGGCGGTCGAGAGGATCCGCCCCGTCGTGGCGGCGGTCCGGGAGCATGGTTTCGCCGCGATCCGGGAGGCCACCGAGCGCTTCGACGGCGTACGCCTCGAGCGCCTGCGCGTCCCCGCCGAGGCCATCGCCGCCGCGGCCGGATCCCTCGACCCGGACGTGCGGGCGGCCCTGCTGGTCGCCATCGAGCGCGCCCGCAAGGTCCACAGCGATCAGCGCCGCACCGACACGACCACCCAGGTGGTGCCCGGCGGCAGCGTGACCGAGCGGTGGGTGCCGGTGTCCCGGGTCGGCCTCTACGTCCCCGGCGGCCTGGCGGTCTACCCGTCCACCGTGGTCATGAACGTGGTGCCCGCCCAGGAGGCCGGCGTCGCGTCGCTGGTGGTGGCCAGCCCGCCGCAGCAGGAGAACAACGGCCTGCCCGACGCCCGGGTCCTCGCCGCCTGCGCCCTGCTCGGCGTCGACGAGGTCTACGCGGTCGGCGGCGCCCAGGCGATCGCCATGCTCGGCCACGGCGCCGACGGTGCCGACGAGGCCGACCGCTGCGAGCCGGTGGACGTCATCACCGGCCCGGGCAACATCTGGGTCACCGCGGCCAAGCGCCTGCTGCAGGGCACCGTCGGCATCGACGCCGAGGCCGGCCCCACCGAGATCGCGATCCTGGCCGACGACACCGCCTCGCCGGTGCACGTCGCCGCCGACCTGATCAGCCAGGCCGAGCACGACCCGCTGGCCGCGAGCGTGCTGGTCACCGACTCGCCGGAGTTGGCCGCCGCGGTCGACGCGCAGCTCGCGGTGCAGGTGCCGGCGACCAAGCACGAGGCACGCGTACGCGAGGCGCTGGGCGGCACGCAGTCCGGCGTGGTGCTCGTCGACGACCTCGAGCAGGGGCTGGCGGTCGTGGACGCGTACGCGGCCGAGCACCTCGAGATCCAGACCCGGGACGCGCGCGAGTGGGCGATGCGGGTCCGCAACGCCGGCGCGATCTTCGTCGGCGCGTACTCACCCGTCTCGCTCGGCGACTACGCGGCCGGCTCCAACCACGTGCTGCCCACCGCGGGCTGCGCCCGGCACTCCTCCGGCCTGTCCGTGCAGTCGTTCCTGCGCGGCATCCACGTCGTGGAGTACGACGAGGCCGCCCTGCGCGACGTCGCCCCGCACGTGGTGGCGCTCGCCAACGCCGAGGACCTCCCCGCGCACGGACAGGCCGTCACGGCGAGGTTCGGCTCATGACCACGCTCGACGATCTCCCGCTGCGCGACGACCTGCGGGGCAGGTCGCCGTACGGCGCGCCGCAGCTCGACGTGGCCGTGCGGCTCAACACCAACGAGAATTCGTACCCGCTGCCGGATGCGGTGGCGGAGGCGATCGGCAAGGCGGTGCAGGCCGAGGTGCGCGACCTCAACCGCTATCCCGACCGGGACGCCGTCGCGTTGCGCGCCGACCTCGCCGGCTACCTCGGGCACGGGCTGAGCACCGCGAACGTCTGGGCGGCCAACGGCTCCAACGAGGTCCAGCAGCAGCTGCTGCAGGCGTTCGCCGGCCCGGGGCGCACGGCCCTGGGATTCGGCCCGTCGTACTCGATGCACCCGCTGCTCGCCGCCGGCACCGGCACCCGGTGGGTGGGTGCGCTGCGCGACCCGGACTTCGGCCTCACCCCGGCGTCGGCCCTGGCCCAGCTGGAGGAGCACGACCCCGACCTGGTCTTCCTCTGCTCGCCCAACAACCCGACCGGGACGGCCCTCGACCCCGGCGTGGTGGCCGCGGTGCTCGGTGCGGCGCGGGGCATGGTCGTCGTGGACGAGGCGTACGCGGAATTCGCCCGCCCCGGCACCCCGAGCGCGCTGACGCTGCTGCCGGGGCACCCGCGGCTGGTGGTGACCCGCACGATGAGCAAGGCGTTCGGCTTCGCCGGCGGCCGGCTCGGCTACCTCGCGGCGGATCCCGCCGTGGTCGACGCGGTGCAGCTGGTCCGGCTGCCCTACCACCTGTCGGCGCTCACCCAGGCCGCCGCCCGCGCCGCCCTCGCCGAGCGGGACGCGCTGCTCGCCACCGTCGAGGCGATCAAGGAGCAGCGCGACCGGATCGTCGCGACCCTGCGCGCCCGCGGCACCGAGGTGGCCGACAGCGACGCCAACTTCGTGCTGTTCCGTGCCGGCGCCGACCAGAAGGTGTCCTGGCAGGCCTTCCTCGACCGCGGGGTGCTGATCCGCGACGTCGGGCTGACCGGCTGGCTGCGGGTCACCGCGGGCACCGAGACCGAGACTTCCGCCTTCCTGAAAGCCGCCGAGGAGATCCTGCCGTGAGCCGCACCGCGCGCATCGAGCGCGTCACCAACGAGACCAAGGTCCTCGTCGAGATCGACCTCGACGGCACCGGCAAGGGCGACCTCTCCACCGGCGTCGGCTTCTACGACCACATGCTCAACCAGCTCGCCAAGCACGGCGGCTTCGACCTCACCGTACGCACCGAGGGCGACCTGGAGATCGACGCGCACCACACCATGGAGGACACGGCCATCGCGCTGGGCGAGGCCTTCGCGCGGGCGCTCGGCGACAAGGCCGGGATCCGGCGCTACGGCTCCGCGACCATCCCCATGGACGAGGTGCTGTGCCGGGCCGCGGTGGACCTGTCCGGCCGGCCGTACGTGGTGCACGACGAGCCGGAGCTGGCGCCGTACATCGGTCCGGTCTACCCGACCAGCATGACCCGGCACATCTTCGAGTCGTTCGGCCACACCGCCAGGGTGACCCTGCACGTCAGCGTGCTCCGGGCCGCGCGTGACGGCGGCCGGCCCGACGCCCACCACGTCGTCGAGGCGCAGTTCAAGGCGTTCTCCCGGGCGCTGCGCGAGGCCGTCGAGATCGACCCGCGCAACGCCGGGGCGCTGCCGTCCACCAAGGGCGTGCTGTGAGCAGCATCGCGCCGGTCCTGCTGCTGGGCCTCGCCGGCATCCTGGTCGGCGGGGTCGTGTCGCTCGCCCGGCAGGGCGCCACGAGGTTCTCGATCGGGCTGGTCGCCGCGCTGGCCCTGCTCGCGCTGGCCGGCGGCGTGCTGTGGCTGATCCCGGGGGACTCATGAGCACCGTCGTGATCCTGGACTACGGGTCGGGCAACCTGCGGTCGGCGGAGCGGGCTGTCGCGCGTACCGGAGCGGACGTGACCGTGACCGACGACCTGGCCGCCGCCGCCGCGGCGGACGGCCTGGTCGTGCCCGGGGTGGGCGCCTACGCGGCCTGCATGGCCGGCATCGAGAAGCTCGGCGCCGGGCCGGTCATCGCGGAGCGGGTCGCCGCCGGCCGTCCGGTGCTCGGCATCTGCGTCGGCATGCAGATCCTCTTCGAGACCGGCGTCGAGCACGGCGTCGAGACCCGCGGCCTGGGCCTGCTCCCCGGCGCGGTGACCCGGCTGACCGCCCGGCGCATCCCGCACATGGGCTGGAACACGGTGTCGGTGCCGGAGGGCTCGGTTCTGCTCCGCGGCATCGCACCGGACACCCGGTTCTACTTCGTGCATTCGTACGGCGCCTCGCAGCTGGACGCCCTCACGCGGGCCGGCGCCACGGTGACCACGGCCGCGCACGACGAGCCGTTCGCCGCGGTGGTCGAGCACGGGCCGCTGTCCGCCGCCCAGTTCCACCCCGAGAAGTCCGCCAACGCCGGCTACGCGCTGCTGCGTACCTGGGTCGCCGGGCTCTGACGGTGAGCAAGGAACGGGCCCAGCGGCGGGCCGAGCGGCTCGCCGTCCTGGAGAAGGAGAAGGCCCGCCGGGCCCGCCGGGTCGCCCGGCGCAACCGGCGGCGCGCCCTCGTCCGGTCGTTGCGGCCGCAGCGCCGCGGCTCCGGCCGGCTCTACCGGCGCAGCCGCACCCAGCGCGCCGGCATCGTGGTGGTGCCGCTGCTCGCCTCGGGCCTGATCTGGTTCCTGGTGCCCGAGCTGGGCCTGCGCATCATCCTCATCGCCCTGATCGTTCTCGTCCTGCCGGCCCTGGTCGTCGTGATCCTCGGCCGTCGCTAGCTGATCGGAGTCACCCCGTGTCCCTCACCCTGCTGCCCGCCGTCGACGTCGCCGACGGCCAGGCGGTGCGCCTCGTCCAGGGCGCCGCCGGCTCCGAGACGAGCTACGGCGACCCGCTCGAGGCCGCCCTGGCCTGGCAGCGCGACGGCGCGGAGTGGGTGCACCTCGTCGACCTCGACGCCGCGTTCGGCCGTGGCTCCAACGCCGAGCTGCTCGCCGGCGTGGTCGGCCGCCTCGACGTCAAGGTCGAGCTCTCCGGCGGCATCCGCGACGACGAGTCGCTGCGCGCGGCGCTCTCCACCGGCGCCGCCCGCGTCAACATCGGCACCGCCGCCCTCGAGGACCCGGAATGGTGCGACCGGATCTGCGGCGAGTACGGCGACCGCGTGGCCATCGGGCTGGACGTGCGCGGCCGTACCCTGTCCGCCCGCGGCTGGACCCGCGACGGCGGCGACCTCTACGAGGTGCTCGAGCGCCTCGACAAGGCGGGCGCGGCCCGGTACGTCGTCACGGACATCACCAAGGACGGCACCATGAAGGGCCCGAACCTGGAACTGCTGCGCGAGGTGTGCTCCCGTACGCCGGCCCCGGTCATCGCCAGCGGCGGCGTGTCGGCCCTCGACGACCTGCGCGCGCTGGCCACCCTCGAACCGGTCGGCGTGGAGGGCGTGATCGCGGGCAAGGCCCTCTACGCGGGCGCGTTCACGGTGGCCGAGGCCCTCGCGGCGCTGCGCGCGGCATGATCGCGCGCTTCAGTCTGGGCTTCTTGACCGTGCGCGACGGCTCGGGCGGCTTTTTGCTCGCGCGCTCCGGGTCCGGCGGGCCGATGGTTGCGCGCTACGGTCGGGCGGCCTCATGATCGCGCGCTTCGGGTCCGGCGGGCCCTGGGAGGAGCGGTTCGGCTACTCCCGCGTCGTCCGCGCCGGGGACCTCCTTGTCACCGCCGGGTGCACGGCCACGGTGGACGGTGAGGTGGTGGCCGTCGGCGACCCCGCGGCGCAGGCCAGGATCGCCTTCCGCATCGGCCTCGACGCGCTGGCCGCCGCGGGCGCCGCCGCCGCTGACGTCATCCGTACCCGCATGTACGTCACCGACCGGGCGCACGCGGACGCCGTCGCCGCGGTGCACGGGGAGATCTTCCGGGACGTACGGCCGGCGGCGGCGCTGATCGTGGTCGCCGGGCTGCTGCACGAGGACCACCTGGTCGAGGTCGAGATCGACGCCTACGCGGGCGGAAGGGTGACATCATGACGGTCGCGGTACGGGTGATCCCCTGCCTGGACGTGGACGCCGGACGGGTCGTCAAGGGCGTCAACTTCGTCGACCTGCGCGACGCCGGCGACCCGGTCGAGCTGGCCGCCGCGTACGACGCCGCGGGCGCGGACGAGCTGACGTTCCTCGACGTGACCGCGTCCTCCGACGCCCGCGGGACGATGCTCGACGTCGTACGCCGTACGGCCGAATCGGTCTTCATCCCGCTGACCGTGGGCGGCGGGGTGCGCTCGGTCGACAACGTCGACACCCTGCTGCGGGCGGGCGCGGACAAGGTCGGCGTCAACACGGCCGCGATCCACCGCCCCGAACTCATCGCCGAGATCGCCGGCCGCTTCGGCAACCAGGTGCTGGTGCTGTCGCTCGACGTGCGGCGCGTGCCGGGCGGACCGCACGTGAGCGGCTGGGAGGTCACCACCCACGGCGGGCGCCGGTCGGCCGGGCTCGACGCGGTGGAGTGGGCGCGGCGGGTGGCCGAGCTCGGCGCGGGCGAGATCCTGCTCAACTCGATGGACGCCGACGGCACGAAGGCCGGCTTCGACCTCGACCTGATCGCGGCGGTCCGCGAGGTGGTCGACATCCCGGTGATCGCGAGCGGCGGGGCGGGCGCGGCCGGCCACTTCCCGCCGGCGGTGGCGGCGGGGGCGGACGCGGTGCTGGCGGCCAGCGTGTTCCACTTCGGAGAGCTGACCATCGGCGAGGTGAAGGACAGCCTCCGCGCCGCGGGCAACCCGGTCCGCTGAGGGCGGTGCCGCGTCCGCGCGGGCGGCGAGTCCGGCGTCTCAGGACGGCGCGCCCCTCCTGCGGGCGGCCCGGCGGCGGGTCCGGCGCCTCAGGACGGCGCGGCCCCTCCCGTGGGCGGCCGGGCCGCCCGGCGCGGGTCAGCGGCCGTCGGCGAGGCGGAGGGAATACTCGCGGACGGCGGCGTTGTAGGTGGTGTCGTCCAGTTTCCAGTCCGACTCGCCCGGGGTGGCGGCGCGGTTGAGCTGGGTCTGGAGGGTGACGACCGCCGATGACAGGCCGCTGAACGGGCGGGTGCGCCACAACTGCTCGCCCGCCGGGGCCACTTCGACCAGATCGTCGTCGACTGTGAGCAGGCCCGCGCCGGCCAGGCGGCGCACCGACTCCTCGAGCTCGGAACGGCTCGGGACGCTGTGGTGCAGGAAGTCGGCGGCGGCGAGCACATCGGCCAGGCTGGCCCCGGTCACCGGGAGGGCGGCATGCATCGCCCGGTCACGCTCGAGGCGCTCGGCGATGACCGCGGACACGAAGATCCATGCGTCGTTCCAGTGCCACTCGCCAGCCCCCATGCCGCAATGATGCCGCCTGCCCGGCCAACCGGAAAGCAATTGTGTCGGGATGATCACCAAGGTGTGTCCGGCCGCCCGGACAAACCGCCCGTCGCCCGTGCGTCCGGACCAACCCGCAAAACCCGTGCAACCTCCGCGCCGCCCAGCCCCGCCGGCCCGGGGCTCGGCTGGGTCCGGGGGCTCGGCTGGGTCCGGGGGCTCGGCTGGGTCCGGGGGCTCGGCTCGGGTCCGGAGGCGGGCGGGTTACGCCGGGGCGGGGGCGAGGCGTGTCGTGCCGGGGCGGGGTTCCATTGCGAACACCGGCATGAAGATCTGGACCAGGGGGCCGATCGCCAGGGCGTACCCGATGGTGCCGAGGCCGGCCGTGCCGCCCAGCAGGAAGCCGGTCGCCAGGACCGCGAGTTCGATGCTGGTCCGGACCAGGCGGAGGGAGAGCCGCGGGAAGCGGCCGACCAGGCCGGTCATCAGGCCGTCGCGGGGGCCGGGGCCGAAGCGGGCGCCGATGTACATGGCGGTCGCGACGCCGTTGAGCAGGATGCCGATGGTCAGGTACGTGACGCGCATCGCCATGGATTCGCCCGGAGTCAGGACCGCGAGGGCGGCGTCCACCACCAGGCCGATGACCACGAGGTTGGCGACCGTGCCGAAGCCGGGCCGCTGCCGCAGCGGGATCCACAGCAGCAGGATCGGGATGCCGGCCAGGATCACCACCCAGCCGAAGCTGAGGCCGGTCGCCTTCGACACGCCCTGGTGGAACACGTCCCACGAGGTGAGGCCGAGGCTCGATTCGACCATGAAGGCCATGCTTATGCCGTACAGGATCAGGCCCGCGAAGAGCTGACTGACGCGGCGGGGGAGTCGGCGGTTGCTTCCGGTGGTCATGAGTGCCACTCTGAAGGCCAATTCGACCGTACGGCATAGCCAATTTCGCGGAGGTGGCCATGACGACGTCCGTGCGAGGAGGCCAATTGGCCCGGTTGCTGGGTCAGTGGCACTCGCTGCCGGGTCGCCATCGCAGCCCGGACTACGCGGCGCTCGCCGGGGCGGTCCGGGGGCTGCTCACCGACGGGCGGCTGCCCCTGGGCGTACGGTTGCCCGCCGAGCGCGAGCTGGCCGAGGCGCTGGCGGTGAGCCGGACGACCGTGACCGCCGCGTACCGGAGCCTCCGGGAGACCGGGCACCTGACCAGCCGGCGCGGCGCCGGAAGCTGGACCACCCTGCCGAACGGCCACCGGGTGGCCAGTTCGGGTCTCTGGACGCCCGACGACGACCTGGACATGATCGACATGGGGGTGGCGGCGTCCGCGGCGCCCGTCGAACTGGTGCCCGCCGCCCGCGCCGCCGCCGACGAGCTGCCCCGGTTCCTCGGCACCGCCGGATACCACCCGACCGGGCTGATGGAGCTGCGGGACGCCGTCGCCGCGGCTTACACGGCGCGGGGCGTGCCGACCAGCGCCGAACAGATCCTGATCACCAGCGGCACGCAGCAGGCCCTCGACCTGGTGCTGCGCCTGTCGGTGCCCGCGGGCGCGTCCGTGCTGGTGGAGTCGCCGACGTACCCGAACGCGCTGGCCGCGCTCGCCGCCCGGCGCGCCCGGATCAGCACCCACGGCCTCGACGCGGCCACCGGCTGGGACGGCGAGCTGCTGCTGGCGGCGATGCGGCAGACGCGTCCGCGGCTCGCGTACGTGATCCCCGAATTCCAGAACCCCACCGGCCACCTCATGCCGGCCGCCCTGCGCGAACGGCTGGTGGCCGCGGCCCACGCTACCGGCACCGAGCTGGTCGCCGACGAGTCCTTCGTGGACCTCCCGTTGAACGGCGAGGCCATGCCGCCACCGGTGGCCGTCTTCGACCGGCACTCCCGCGTGGTCACCATCGGCGGCATGAGCAAGGCCTACTGGGGCGGCCTGCGGATCGGCTGGGTGCGCGCGTCGGCCCCGCTGGTCCAGCGCCTGGCCGCGCTGCGGGTCGGCGTCGACATGGCCAGCCCGGTGCTGGAGCAGCTCGTCGCGGTCCACCTGCTCCAGGACGCGCCGAGCATCGTCGCCGTACGTCGCGCCCAGCTCGCCGCCCGCCGCGACACCCTCATCGAGGCGTTGCGCGAGCACCTGCCGGAGTGGCGCTTCTTCGTGCCCTCCGGCGGCGTGACGCTCTGGGCGGAACTCGACGGCCCGATCTCCAGCGCCCTCGCCCGCGCGGCGGAGGACGTCGGCGTGCGGCTCGCGCCGGGCCCCCGCTTCGGCCTCGACGGCACGCTGGAACGCTTCGTACGCCTGCCGTTCTCGCTCCCCCCGGACGACCTGATCGAGGCGATCCGCCGCATCGCCTCGGTCCGCCACGACCTGGACCGGGCGGCCCGCCCGGCCTGGCGCACCCCGGCCGTCATCACCTGACGACGCGGTCCGGTGGAGGATTCGCGCCGGTGCCGGCCGCGGGATCAGTCGGTGAACATGAGATCGCTGAGTCCGAGTGAGCCTGACCGGTGGGGAAACCGCAGTGTGACGGACCGGATCCGGGTCAGGTCGACGCCGGTGAAGGCGGACAGGGGCACCCGGACCTGGTTGAGCAGGAAGTGGGGGTAGAGGTCCGAGTAACCCTCGGTGATCGTGGTGGTCATGCGGGGGAAGCTGAGGGCGGGGTTGCCGCCGGCTGTGACGGTTCGGCTGCGCCCGAAGGCGTCGGTCAGGACGAACTGCAGCCTGCCTGTCCGCCCGGCCGGGTTGCGGACATCGGTGAAGTCGAGCGCGGCGCGGACCTGGATGGCCCTGAACCGGCGGACGTCGCGCAGCCCGGGGGCGAGGGGGGTGGTGATGCCGGCGCCGGGCCGGGTCCACGCCGCTTTCACCATGGACAGGTCTCCCCAGCTGTGGTGGGGCTCGGAGTCCGGGGTCGGCGTTTTGCGGGAGTTGGTCAGGCAGTTGCCGGCCTCGCCGATCCGCTGCTCCCTGGAGCAGACGCGGAGGTCGGCGAAGCCGCGGGCCCGGACACTGCCGGTCACGTCGCGCTCGGTGGCCAGCCGGTTGATCACACCACGCGTGGTCCGGGTGTCCCGCGGGTGGCGGGCCACCTGCACGACGGATGTCGCCCAGGCCGGGGTGAGGTCGCCGCGCCACAGCGGGGCGAGGGCCCGCTCGGCGGCGAGGTGGTATCGGAAGAAGGCGCCCAGGTAGCCGGTCGCGATGTCACGCTGCCGGGCCTGGTCGAGCCGGCGAGGGCTACCGGCCTTGCACACACTGCCGGGCGGGCCGTTGACGGTGTCGTCCTCGATGCCGGGCTGGCCTGGGATCGGCTTCGACCAGACCGTGTTGAAGAAGTTGTGGTTGGCGCCCTCGATGGTGACGGTGTACTTGGGTGCGGTGTCACCTCGTTCGGCGTAGCGGCTGTGGTCGACGTAGAAGACGCCCTGATGCTGGTAGGCGTCGCCGTCGCACAGCGGCAACACCACCCCGAGAGCTATGTCGGTGATCGTGTCCTTGCCCTCGACGGCCGGGGCCAGCGGCAGCACCGCCTTGAGGGTGAAGTCCTTGTTCGGCAGCAGGGTCGCGTACCGGGCCACCGCGCCGCCGCTGCGGGAGTGCCCCATGATCCCGAGCCTGTGCTGGTCGATCGCGCCGAGCAGCGCGTTGCCGAACGGGGCGCCCCCGGTGGTGTTCCAGGCGGCGATCTTCTTCAGATGCACCCCGATCAACCGGGCCCGCGGTGTCAGATCCCAGGAGGCATCTTGCTCGGCCGGCGTGATGCCGTTCGCGCTGATCGACACGACGACGAAGCCGTGACTGGCCAGGTTCGCCGCCAGGTAGTCGTACCCGCGGAAACTCGGTACCGGCACCAAACCCTTCGGGCACGGCCACTTGAGCGTCGCGCCTGAGGGCACCACTCCGGGCCGAGTCAGACAGGTGAAATAGAGCCCGTGCTCGAGGACGACCAGGGGCAGCCGCTTGCCTTTGGCGTCGACCGGCCGATGCACCACCCCGCGCAGTTCCACCGCCGAGGTCACCCCCGGCACGTGCGCGGCGTCGTCGCCGAAGTTGTACTCCTGGGCCGTCACCGCCAACGATCCGGGCTGCCGCGGATCCGGCAGCATTCCCGCGCCGATGGGCCTACCGGATCCGGTTGGTGCCCCGTAGCCCGGCCGTGCGGCCGCGTCCACGCGCCACCGCGCTCCGGAGACCAGGGCCGCAACCGCGGCCAGCACCAACACCATCACCGCGAGGGCGAACCGCCGCCGCCCCGTCGACACGTTGCTTGTCATGCCCGGTACCTGTCCGGCCACCCGCACCGTGTCACACATCAACACCGAACGTTTCCCGTTCCCGGGACACCCGACTGACCACCGCCTGTCGCAGGGCCGTGTGCGGTGACAGGCGGCGTGGGTTCAGTCCAGGTCGACGACCCGGTGATCGGTCGTGCCGGTGGCGGTGTGCACGGTCACGGTCAGCGTGTCGGCCTCGCCGCCTTCGGGGCCCGGCCACCAGGCGGCCCACCAGCCGTTGCGTACGCTGGCCTGGAAGCTCTTGCCACCGTCCGGGCGCACGTCGACCCGGGTGACGCCGGTGCCGGCCAGGCCGACGATGTCCGACCACCGACCGTCGCCCTCGCCGACCGAGGCCATCGTCTCCAGGGTGACGGTGTCCGCGGGCGGGGCCGGCAGCGGCCCGTCGGCCAGGCTCATCGAGGCCAGTTGGTCGTCGGAGCCGGGTCCCGCACTGAGGCACAGGTCGATGACGCCGCTGTCCTTCTTCATGATCAGCAGGGTGGCGAGACCCCGCTGTTCGGCCAGCAGCACGTCCGCCGGGCCGGCCGTCGACGGGCCGCCCCGGCCGTTGCCGGCGCAGGCGCGGGCCTGCGGCAGGACCTGCTCACCGGTCAGCGAGCCGGGTGCCGCGGTCCAGGAGGCGAACGCCTTCTCCGCCGTGCCCGGCAGCAACGACGGCACCGTCACCGCGGCCACCGCCCCCGCGGCGGCCACCGCGACACCCACCACCAGCCTGCGCCGAACCGGCCGGGACGGCGACGGTTGCGGGGCCCGGCCGGAGATGACGCGTTCCAGCATGGCCCGCGAGCGGGTCCATTCCACGGCGGTGGGTTCGCGTCCGCGTGCCGGGTCGAGCGAGTTCAGCTGCTTGAGGTCGTTCAGGTGCGGATCCATGACGGTTGCTCCTTGCCATCGTGCACGTGGGCGGAGTCGGCGAGGGCGGCCTGCAGGCGCTGCCGGGCCCGGCCGAGGCGCATCGCGAACGTCGACCGGCGGCAGCCCAGCGTCGTCGCCGCCTGCTCGCCGGTCAGACCGTCGAACGCGACCAGCGCCAGCACCTCGCGATCGGCGGGGCGCAGCGACCGCCAGGCGGACGCCAGGTCGATCCGGGCGCCCACCCGCAGGGTGTCGTCGGTGCCCTCATCGCGCGGCTGCGCCGTCAAACGGACGTCCAGGGCCCGGCGCCGCAGCAAGCCGCGGGTGCGGTTGGCCATGGTCTTGCGCGCTACGGCGAACAGCCACGGCCGGGCGTCGTCGGGCAGGTCGTCGAAGCGGCGCCAGGCCGTCAGGAAGACCGTCGAGACGATGTCCTCGCTGTCGCCGTCGAAGACCCGGCGCTCGACGAAACGCAGCAGGTCGGGGTACGTCTCGGCATGCAGGCGACGGAACCGCTCCGCGCGGGCCCCGGCATCCGGTTCGCTCATCAGGGTGCTGCCTCCCGGTCCATACCCCTTATCTGTCCGGCTCGCCCACGGCTGTCACACCGGAAAAAGTTCTGGGCCGGCCGGCCAAGCTCGAGGCACGCACGGTCGACCGCCGGGTGGCCCCTCCGGTTTGCCCCGCTCGCGCCGGCGTGATTGCGGGAGCGGATCGTGCCGGCCATCGGCGGCGGTTCGCGGACGGCTCGGGCTCTGGCCGCGACCGGGACGGCCCGGGTCGCGCTGGGCGGCGCCCGGGACGTGGTGATGATCGATGCCCGGCTGGAGTCGGTGGCCGGGGTCGGCGCCGCGCCGGAGCGGGTGGCCGAGGGTTACGGCGGCCCGGAAACGCCCGGCCGCGCGGCCCGGAAACGCCCGGCCGCGCAGCCCGGAAAGGGAACGCGCGGCCCCGGCCCGGCCGGGACCGCGCGGTGGTGCGGACGGTCAGATCTGGGCGAGGCTGCCCGCGTACATCTTGTCGATCTGCTCGGCGAAGTTGGTTTCGACGCTGCGGCGCTTGATCTTCATCGACGGGGTGATCTCGCCCTGTTCGATGCTGAGGTCGCGGGGGAGGATGGCGAACTTCTTGATCGTCTCCCAGCGGTTCAGCTTGGCGTTGAGCTCCTCGATGTAGCCCGCGACCAGTTTCTCCGTCTCCGGGGCCGCGACGATCTCCTCGTACGGCTTGCCGTCGAGGGGGCCGCCCGCCGCCCAGCCCGCGATCGCTTCCTCGTCGAGGCTGATCAGCATCGTGACGAAGTTGCGGGCCTGGCCGACCACCACGGCCTGGGAGGTGTACGGGCAGACCGCCTTGAACATGCCCTCGATCGCCGACGGGGCGATGTACTTGCCGCCCGACGTCTTGACCAGGTCCTTCTTGCGGTCGGTGATCTTCAGGTAGCCGTCCGCGTCGAGCTCGCCGATGTCGCCCGTGCGGAAGAAGCCGTCCTCGGTGAACGCCTCCTCGGTCTCCTTGGGCAGGTTGTGGTAGCCGCGCATGACCGGCTTGCCGCGCAGCAGGATCTCGCCGTCGGATTCGATGCGGCATTCGAGGTCGCCGAGGGGCTGGCCGACCGTGCCGATCTTGAGCTTGCCGAGCCGGTTGACGAAGTTGGCGGCGCTGCTCTCGGTGAGGCCGTAGCCCTCCATGATCGGCAGGTTCGCGGCGGCGAAGAACTCGGCGATGTCGCGGCTCAGCGGCGCGGAACCGGAGACCAGCACCCGCAGCCGGCCGCCGAGGCGCTGCTGGAGCTTGCTGAAGACCAGCTTCTCGGCGATCGCGTACCTGGCCTTGAGGGCGCCCGGGACCGGCTTGCCGGCCTGCTCGAGGGCGACCTTCTGCTTGCCGGTGGCGACCGCCCAGCCGAAGATCTTGGCCTTGAGCCCGCCGGCGCCGACCGCGGTGGTCACCGTCTTGTTGTAGACCTTCTCGAAGATCCGCGGCGCCGCGCACATCAGCGTCGGCTGGACCACGGCCAGCATGTCGACGAGCTTCTCGACCCGGCCGTCGATGTACGTCGGCACGCCCACGTGCAGGATGCCGCAGAGCAGCGTCTTGCCGAACGAGTGCGACAGCGGGAGCCACAGATACTGCAGGTCGCTGGCCTCGAACAGGCCCAGGCCGGCCTGCGCGACGCCCTCCCAGCACCAGCCGCCGTGCAGCAGCTGGACGCCCTTGGGCCGGCCGGTGGTGCCCGAGGTGTAGATCAGCGTGGCGATGTTGTCCGGCCCGATGCCCTCGGCGATCCGCTCGACCAGGTCGGGAGTCTCGGCGAGCGCCGCGCGGCCGCGCTCCTCGAGCTCGGCCAGGGTGAGCTGCGGCGGCTGGGCGGAGGCGTCGGCGAGCCCGTCGATGAGCACCACGTGGGTGACCGACGTGTCGGCGCCGGCCAGCTTGAGCGCCTGCTTCGGGTCCTCCGCGACCAGGATCTTGGAGCCGGAGTCGGCCACGATGTAGGCCGCGTCCTCCGGCTCGGTGGTCGGGTAGACCGTGGTGGTGGCGCCGCCGGCACAGTTGATGCCGAGGTCGACCAGCGCCCACTCGAGCCGGGTGCCGGACAGGATCGCGACCCGGTCCTCCAGCCCGACCCCGAGGCCCGCCAGGCCGGCCGCGATGGCCTTGGCCCGCTCACCCACCTCGGCCCAGGTCAGCCAGGTGATCCCCCGGTCGTCGGCGGTCGGGACGGCGAACGCCTGACCGTTCGGAGTCGCCCGCACGCGCTGCAGGAACATGTCCGGGATCGAGCGGTAGGGAACCTCGAGAGCCATCGGCGCCGCCTCTTTGCGTCTATGGGGTGTGTCAGCCGTGTTACCGAAGAGTATTGCCAGGAGGGATCGGGCGGAAGTGCGCCCTGCTCATTACCGATCCTATCGACGCCGCGACCACGAGCCCAGGACCGGCGGCTTTTTCTGAAATGCGTGAGTGCCCGGGCTTGGTCGGCCCGGGCACTCTTCCTATTTCGTACGGCCGTTGGCGCAACGCCTACCGCACCGTGGCCGGATGGATCAGTCGTCGTCCCCGTGGTCGTCGTCCCGGTCGTCGGCGTCGTCGCCGTCATCGTCGGCGTCCTGGTCGTCGCTGTCGTCGTCGGCGTCCTGGTCGTCGTCGGTGTCGGTCTCGTGGCGGGCCACCTCGCCGGTGGCACGGTCGACGTCGACGTCGTGCTCGACCGCGCCGTTGAGCACCTCGATGTCCCAGACCGCCCGGCCGTGCTCGTTCTCCCGCTCCGAGTCGGTGACCTGCCCGCCCCCGGCCGTACGGACCGCGATCTCCTTCGCCGCGTCCAGGCTGATCGCGTCCGCGCTCGCCGCCGACGAGGACGACGACGAGGACGACGACTGGGACGGCGCCTCGGACGGCGCCTGGGACGGGGACCCGGACGGGGCGGTGGACGAGGACGAGGGCGTGGGCGAGGACGGGCCCGGGGCGGCGGCCAGGATCTCGCCGCCGGGGACCGCGCCGGTCGCGGCCGGCTTGCCGGCGCCCTCCGAGGCGAGCGCGGCACCCCCGATGGCGAGAGCGGCGACCGCGCCCGCGGCCAGGGCGGATGCCGTACGAAGCCTGATCATGCTGAACCTCCGGAGGTCGTCGTCGTGGTGACCCCCACAAGGTGCCGCGCCGCGCACTATGGCGGCGCTGTGTGACCGCTAAGCCCCGGTTAAGCCGCGGACCGGTCAGGCCTTGCGGTAGACGGAGACGTGGCTGCGGGACTCCGGCCCGAACGGCTCGCGCCCCCAGCCCGCCCAGCGGTCCGCCAGCGTCAGCCCGGCGCCGGCGGCCAGCTCGTCGATCTGCTCCGGCCAGCGGTAGTGCATGCCGAACGGCTGCAGCCGCACGCCGCCGTCGGTGAACGTGACGGTCTGGCGTACGAAGGTCTGCGCCTCCCGGTCGTACCGGTGCAGGCGGATCGAGACCGCGTCCTCGGTCACCGACCACACCTGGACCTGCTGCTCGTCGCGGTCGAAGGCGGCCGGATCGGGCACGTACGCCTCGATCACGAACGCGCCGCCGGGCGCCAGCACCCGGGCCACGTTGCGGAAGCAGTCCTCCTGCCGGCCCTCGCCGGTGAGGTTGAACAGCGTGTTGAAGACCAGGTAGACCAGCGGGTACGGCCCCGGCACGGCGACGTCAGCCAGGTCGCCGAGGACGACCGGGACCGTGTCGCCACCCGGCTTGCCGCGCAGCAGCTCCACCATCTCCGGTGACGCCTCGATGCCCTCGACCCGTACGCCCCGGGCGGCCAGCGGCAGCGCCACCCGGCCGCTGCCGATCGCCAGCTCCAGGGCGGGCCCGTCACCGGCCAGCGCGGCGAGGAGCTCCGCCGCTGGTTCCGGGTCGGGGTTGCCGGGGCTGTCGTAGGTGGCCGCCCACTGGCGGCCGAAGAGTCCGGGATCGTCCAGAAGCGCCATGACGACCACATCACCAGAGGGCTCAGCCGGGCGGCAACGCATTTACCCCGAGTTCGATGCGGACCGAGGCGCCGCCGCCCGGTGCCGCCCCGGCGTGCAGCGCGCCGCCGGCCGCCTCGGCCGCGCGCCGGGCGATGTCCAGGCCCAGCCCGGTCGAGCCGCTGCCCGAGGCGCCGCGCCGCAGGGCGTCCGGCGGGAATCCCGGGCCGTCGTCGTCGACGGTCAGCACCGCGCCGCCGCCGGGGCGGGGCGCCAGCGTCACCCCGAACGCGGTGCCGTCGGGGGTGTGCGCGAAGACGTTGCCGAGCAGGGCGTCCAGGGCCGCGGCGAGCTCGTCGGCGGGGATGGGCACCGGGAGGGGACCGGGCGGGAGCTCACGGCGTACGCGACGATCGGTGTCCTCGGCGAGCACGGACCAGAACGCGACCCGGTCCCGGACCACCGCCGCGGCGTCGCAGGACCGCCGTTCGCCGCCCCGGCGGCGGGCCTGCTCGATCACCGCGGTGACCGCCCGCTGGACCCCGTCGGCGGCGGCCGCGATCCGGTCCGCCTCGGCCGGGTCGCGCAGGGACTCCGCCTCCAGCCGCAGCGCGGTCAGCGGGGTGCGCAGCCGGTGCGACAGGTCGGCGACCTGTTCCCGCTCCTCGCGCAGCAGGTCCTGGATGCGCCCGGCGAGATGGTTGAGGGCGGTGGCGACCTCGCGGATCTCGCGCGGGCCGGCGGGGGCCGCCCGCGCGGACAGCTCCGCCCGGGCGAGCCGGTGCGAGACGGCGGACAGGTCGGCGATCGGGGCGACCAGGTTGCGGGCCAGCCGGTCCGCCACCACCAGGCCGAGCAGCACCAGCGCCGCGCCCAGCCCGGCCAGCACCAGCCAGGAGCGGGTGACGCCGCGGTTCAGCTCCTCGTCGGGCACGACCGTGCGCACCACGTAGACGCCGCCGGCGCTGACCACCGGCACGACGATCTCCCGGCCCTCGTCGGTGGCGACGGCGAACGACTCGCGCCGGGCGGCGGCCAGCGTGACGGCCGGCGTACGGCGGGCCTCCTCGCCGATCACCTCCCCGGCCGGCGGGAAGACGCTGACCGGCAGCGGCTGGCCCTCGACGGCGAGCTCGAGCCGGTCCGGTTCGGTGCCGATCAGCGGGACGATGGTCTGCACCACCCCGTGGGCGCGGCTGACCGCCCGGTCCTCGGCCACCTGCCGCACGAGCAGCGCCAGCGGCACCAGGAACGCGATCAGCACCAGGCAGGTGGTGGCCGCGACCAGCAGGGTCAGCCGGCGCCTCATGCCGGGCCGCTCAGCCGTACGCCCACCCCGCGCACGGTGTGCAGGTAGCGCGGCTCCTGCGCGGTCTCGCCCAGCTTGCGGCGCAGCCACGACAGGTGCACGTCGACGGTCTTGTCCGCGCCGCCGTACGGGATCTGCCACACCTCGTTCAGCAGTTCCCGCTTGCTGACCACCTGCCCGGCCCGGGTCGCCAGGTGGTGCAGCAGGTCGAACTCGCGCGGGGTGAGGTCGAGGCTCGCGCCGTCCAGGGTGGCCGTCCGCGCCCCCGCGTCGATGCGCAGGCCGCCGACGGTCAGGGCGGCCTCCCCGGGACCGGTGCCGCCGCGGCGCAGCACCGCCCGGACCCGCGCGTCGAGCTGCGCGGCGGTGAACGGCTTGACGATGTAGTCGTCCGCGCCGGCGTCCAGCACCCGGACGATCTCGGTCTCGTCGTCGCGGGCGGTCGCCACGATCACCGGCACCGCGCTCACCGCCCGCAGCATCCGGAGCAGCTCGCGTCCGTCGAGGTCGGGCAGTCCGAGGTCGAGCACCACCAGGTCGGGGCGCTCGGCGAGGGCGGTCTGGAGGCCGTCCATCGCGGTGTGCGAGGCGGCCACGGCGTGACCGCGCTCCCGCAACGCGCGCAGCAGCGTCGTCCGGATCGCCGCGTCGTCCTCGATCAGCAACAGGTGGGCCACGGACGCAACCTATCCCGGCGTACGGGAGGATCCGCGCCCCTTAACCGTCCCTTAGCGTCGCGGCGGGCCCGGCTTAGCGTCGGGGCGGGCATAGTCGACCGGGTGAACCGTCGCATGCTGCTCGTCGCCGCGGGCTGGGCCGCCGCGGCCGTCCTGGCCGTCCTGGTCGGCATCACCGCGATCGGCCTGATCGGCGCCGGCCTCATCACCACCGGGGAACGACCCCGCACCGAGGCGCAGGTCGCCCGGGACCTGGCGAACCTGCCGTCCGGTCCGGCCGGCCCGCGGGCGTCGTCGCCGCCGGCCTCCGAGGGCGTCGGCGAGGCGCCGGGGGCGGGCCGGACGCTGCTCACCCGCGGCGGCACGGTCGTCGCCCGGTGCGTCGCCGGCCGGGCCGAGATCGTGGCGATGTCCCCGGCGCCCGGCTACGCGCTGCACGAACAGGACGACGACGAGGGCGAGTTCCGCAGCACCTCGGACGGCCACGACCGGGACGAGTTCGACGTCGTCTGCACCGGCGACCGGCCGGCCCTGGTGTCGCGCGCCGGCGACTGAACGCCGGCGGCCACTTCTACCGGGCCGGGGTCACATGCTCAGCTTGGCGGTCCGCAGGCTCTCGTCGCCGGTCAGGTCCACCTTCGCGATGCGCTGGCGGCCGGAGAGGAAGAGGGTGAGCTCGGCCGGCTCCCCGGTGAGGACCGCGGCCGGTTCGCCGTCGCCGACCTGGAACACCCCGAAGCCGGGCGCCTCGACGCGGATCGGGCGGCCCAGCCGGCGCAGCACCATCCGGGCGGTGAGTTTCAGCGTCTTCCAGATCGCCGCCTGCTGGCCGGGGTCGAGGACCCGGGGCTGCCAGTCCGGCCGGGCGCGGCGGACGTCCTCGTGGTGGATGAAGAACTCGACGGTGTTGGCCAGCCCGTCGGTGAGCGGGTTGCTGACCGGGCTCCACCACGGCGGGGTGCGGATCTCGTGCACGAGGCCGGCGTACGGCTGGGCTGCCTTCGCGCGGCGCACGTGCTCGCCGTGCCCGGCCAGCGGCGGGATCAGCCCGCCGATCATCGCGTCCGGGCGGCGCTCGCGCACGACCACGTGGGCGGCGAGGTCGCGCGCGGTCCAGCCGGTGCACACCGTCGGCGCGTCCGGGCCCACCTCGAGCAGCAGATCCGCGAGCAGTGCCCGTTCCGTACGCGCGTAGTCCGTCATGAGGAGATCGTAGGCCCGGCACGGTCCCGGGCTGCGCGCCGATGTAATCGCGGACACAATGTAAATCCCGTGGCATCGCGCGGGCGGTTCGGCAGGATGGACCGGTAAGGCCGGTTCAGCCGGCGGGGACTTACCTGTAGGCGGGGGATCTTGACCACGAGGGCCAGCCGCGATGTGCTCGGTCGCGGCCTCCGCGTGCTCGGCCGCGCGATCCGCACCGAACCTCGCCTGTTCATCATCGGCACCGTCGGCAGCAGCCTGTTCGGCCTGCTCGTCATCGCCAACTCGTACGTCGTCGGCGCGGTGATCGGCCACGTCGTCGTGCCCGCCTTCACCGAGCACCGGGCCGGCGCGGGCGAGCTGGGCCTGATCGCGGCGGTGTTCATCGGCATCTCGGTGCTGCGCGTGGCGAGCATCTTCGGCCGCCGGCTCGGCGCGGGCTTCATGCAGTTCCGGCTCCAGGCCCGCTACCGGCGCGCGGTCACCCGCCGCTACCTCTCCCTGCCGCCCGCCTGGCACCAGCGGCACGCGACCGGCACGCTGCTGTCCAACGCCAACTCCGACGTGGAGGCGGCCTTCGTCCCGATCGCGCCGCTGCCGTTCGCCGTCGGCACCATCGTGATGATCCTGGCGGCGGTGGTCTCGCTCTTCGTCACCGACTGGGTGCTCGCCATGGTCGGCGTCTGCCTGTTCCCGGCCCTGTTCGGCCTCAACCTGGTCTACTCGCGGCGGATGTCGCCCCGGCAGATCCGCGCCCAGCAGCTGCGCGCCAAGGTCAGCGCGGTCGCGCACGAGAGCTTCGACGGCGCCCTGGTGGTCAAGACGATGGGCCGCGAGGCCGACGAGTCGCAGCGCTTCCGGGTGCACGTGACCGAGCTGCGCGACGCGCTGATCGCGGTCGGCCGGCTGCGTGGCCTCTTCGACCCGCTGATGGACAGCCTGCCCAGCGTCGGCACGCTGGCGGTGCTGCTGCTCGGCGCGTGGCGGCTGCAGACCGGCGCGATCAGCGTCACCGAGCTGGTCAGCGTCGCTTTCCTGTTCACCGTCCTGGCGTTCCCGGTGCGCGCGATCGGCTGGGTGGTCGCCGAGCTGCCGCGCAGCGTCGCCGGCTGGGAGCGGGTCCAGGCCGTGCTGGCCGCCGAGGGCGATCTCGCGTACGGCACGGCCGAGCCGCGGGCGGACGGCCCGGCGGCGCTCACCTTCGACCAGGTCCACTTCTCGTACGGCGAGGGCCCCGAGGTCCTGCACGACGTGTCCTTCACGGTGCCGGCCGGCCGCACGGTGGCCCTGGTCGGCGCGACCGGCTCGGGCAAGTCCACGATCGCCTCGCTGGCCGTACGCCTCGTCGACCCGGACAGCGGCACGGTCACCGTGGACGGCACGCCGCTGCCCGACCTCTCCGAACCGGCCCTCGCCGCCGTCTCCGCGCTCGTGCCGCAGATCCCGTTCGTCTTCGACGACACCGTGCGCGGCAACGTCAGCCTGGAACGCGACGACGTGGACGACGCCCGGGTGTGGTCCGCGCTGCGGCTGGCCGAGGCCGACGGCTTCGTCGCCCACCTGCCCGACGGCCTGGACACCGCGGTCGGCGAGCGGGGCACGTCGCTCTCCGGCGGCCAGCGGCAGCGGCTCACCCTGGCCCGCGCGCTGGCCGGCCGGCCGCGGCTGCTCGTGCTCGACGACGCGACCAGCGCGGTCGACCCGCGGGTGGAGGCGGCCATCCTGGCCTCGCTGCGCGGGGCCGACGCCGGCGCGTCGATCCTGGTGGTGGCGTACCGGCGGGCCACCATCGCCCTCGCCGACGAGGTGGTCTACCTGGAGGACGGCAAGGTGGTCGCGACCGGCACGCACGCGCATCTGATGGCCACCGAGCCCGGATATCTCGCGCTGGTCACCGCGTACGAGCAGGCCGACGCGGCCGAGGAGGTGCAGGCATGACGGCGGCCGCGGTGGAGGAGGGCACGTTCGCGACCGTGCGGCGGGGGGTGGCGCTCTCGCCGGAGCTGCGCCCCGGGCTCGCCGGCACCCTGGCGCTCGCCTTCGTCTCGATGGCCGGCCGCGTCGCCGTGCCGATCGCCGTCCAGCAGGGCATCGACCGCGGCATCCGCGCGCCGGGCGGGCCGCACCTCGGCACGGTCGGCGTGATCGTCCTGATCACGCTGGGCATCCTGGCCGTCTCCACCGCCTGCGGGTACGCGATGACCCGCCGGCTGTTCACGGTCAGCGAGACGGCCCTGGCCGCCCTGCGCGCCCGGACGTTCCGGCACATCCACGACCTGTCGATGCTGCACCAGCAGTCGGAGCGGCGGGGCTCGCTGGTCTCCCGGGTCACCGGCGACGTCGACCAGATCACCCAGTTCCTGCAGACCGGCGGTGTGATGCTGCTGCTCACCAGCGGCCAGGTCGTCGTCACCACGGCCGTCATGCTGGTCTACTCGTGGCAGCTCACGCTCGTGGTGTTCGCCGCGTTCCTGCCGGCCGTCCTGATCATCCGGCTGTTCCAGCGGCGGCTCGCCGGCGTCTACCGGACCGTGCGGGAGCGCACCGGCGTGATGCTCGGGGCGATCGCGGAAAGCGTCGTCGGCGCCACCGTGATCCGGGCGTACGGGGTGGCCGGGCGCACCGAGAAGCGGCTCGACACCGCCATCGAGGACCTGCGTGGCGCCCAGCAGAAGGCGCTGCGTACCAGCGTGCTCGGCTTCTCCACCGGCGAGATCGCGGCCGGCGTGGCGCTCGCGGCGGTGGTCGTGGTCGGGGTGCTGCTCGGCGTGGACGGCGGCCTGAGCGTCGGCAAGCTCACCGCGTTCCTGTTCCTCGTGACGCTGTTCATCCAGCCGGTGCAGATCGCGACCGAGGTGCTCAACGAGGCGCAGAACGCGGTGGCCGGCTGGCGCCGGGTGCTCGACGTGCTCGACCTGCGGCCGGACGTGGCCGACCCGGACACCGAGGGGGTGGCGCTGCCGCCGGGGCCGCTGTCGGTGCGCTTCGCCGACGTGTCCTACCGCTATCCCGGCGGTCCGGTCGTGCTCTCCGGCGTGGACCTCGAGATCCCGGCGCGCACGAAGGTGGCCGTGGTGGGGGAGACGGGCAGCGGCAAGACCACGTTCGCGAAGCTGCTGACCCGGCTGATGGACCCGGCCGGCGGGGAGGTGCTGCTCGGCGGGACGGCGCTGACCACCGTACGGTTCGATTCGTTGCGGTCCCGGGTCGTGATGGTGCCGCAGGACGGGTTCCTCTTCGACGCGACCGTGGCGGAGAACATCCGCTTCGCCCGCCCCGCGCTGACCGGCGAGGAGCTGGAGCGCGCCTTCGCCGAGCTGGGTCTGGACGACTGGCTGGCCGGTCTGCCGCAGGGGCTCGACACGCCGGTCGGGGAGCGCGGGGAGGCGCTCAGCGTGGGGGAGCGGCAGCTGGTGGCGCTGGTGCGGGCGTACGTGGCGGACCCCGACCTGCTGGTGCTCGACGAGGCGACCAGCGCGGTCGACCCGGCCACCGAGGTACGCCTGCAGCGCGCCCTCGACACGGTGACCCGCGGGCGCACGACCGTGGCGATCGCGCACCGGCTGTCCACCGCCGAGTCGGCCGACGAGGTGATCGTGGTCGACGCCGGCCGGGTCGTGCAGCGCGGCCCGCATGCCGACCTGCTGCGCGACCCGGACTCCATCTACGCGAAGCTCTACGCGAGCTGGCTGGAGCAGACCCGCTGAGCGGCCGTCAGCGGGCGTAGAACTCGACGACGAGCTGCTCGTCGCAGACCACCGGAACCTCGCTGCGCAGCGCCTTGCGGATCACCGTGGTGCGCAGGTCCTCGATGACCGTGGACAGGTACGGCGCCGTCGGGCCGTCGAGGTGGGCGCCGGTGGCCGCGATCTGGAACGGCGGCTTGGCGCGGCTGCTCTCCCGCACCTCGACGACCTGACCGGGCTTGAGCCGGTACGACGGCCGGTCGACCTTCCTGCCGTCCACCGTGAAGTGCCCGTGCGCGACGAGCTGCCGGGCCTGGTAGATGGTGCGGGCGAGGCCGGCGCGCTGCACGGTCGCGTCCAGCCGGCTCTCCAGCAGGGCGACCATGTTCTCGCCGGTCTTGCCCTCGCCGCGGTGCGCATCGTCGTACGCCCGGCGCATCTGCGCCTCGCTGATGTTGTACTGGTGCCGCAGCCGCTGCTTCTCCAGCAGCCGCACCTGGTAGTCCGACTGCTTGCGCCGGCCCCGGCCGTGCACGCCGGGTGGGAACGGGCGCCGCTCGAAATACTTCACGCACTTGCGCGTCAGCGGGATGCCGAGTGCCCTCGAGAGCCGGGCCTTGGGTCGGGAGTTGTTCACGGGCGATCTTGTCCTTCGGTACGGGATGCTACGGTTAGCCTCGCCTAACTAAGGCTAGCCTAACCGGTGCCCGGAGGTCCCTGAGATGCAGCCCACCCACGCCGAGGTCGCGCGTACGCTCGCGGCCGGCAACCTGCCCGCCACCGCGCACATCGCCTGCCGCCCGGGGCCGCACCCGGTCCGCCACGTGACCGACGCCCAGGGCCGGATCCTGCTGCTCTCCCCGAGCGACGGCGCGCTCGCCGCCGCGCTGCGCCCCGCACCGGACACCGGCGACACCGCGCTGGTGCTCGACATCGCCGACGTGCCCCCGGTCGCCGGCGCGCCGTCCCTCGGCCGGGTGTGGGTCGCCGGCTGGGCCACCCCGCTCGCCGGCGAGGAGGCGCGGCAGGCGACCCTCGACTACGCCGACACCGACCCCGCCACCGACCTGCTCGACGTCGGCACGTCGCAGGTCCTCCACCGCGTCGACGTGGCCGAGGTGCGCTACGAGCGCAACGGCGTGCTCGTGGACGTCGACCCCGACGAATACGCCGAGGCCACCCCCGACCCGCTGCACAGGATGGAGTTCGACCTCATCGCCGACCTCGCCGACCACCACGTCGAGGAGATGGCCGGCTACGTCCGCCGCCGCCTCGGCCCGGCCGCCCGCCCCGGCGACGAACCGCGCGTGGTCCGCCTCGACCGCTACGGGTTCCTGGTGCGCATCGGCGCCCGCCTGGCCCGGCTCTCCTTCCCCCGCCCGGTGACCGACCGCCACGACCTCGCCCACCTGCTGCACCCGGTGCTCTGCCACCGCTGCGCCCACCGGGCGGCCTGACCTCAGGCGCCGGCGTCCGTCCACGCCGCCTCGGATCCCTGCGCCTCCACGTCGGCCAGGCGCTGCCGCAACGCCGCGGTGGCCGCGCCGTACGAGTCGGTGCCCAGCACCAGCCGCAGCGGGGCGGGACGCCGATCCACGCTCGCGATGATCCGTCCGGCGATCCTGCGCGGGTCGCCCACGACCGGCGCCTCCCGGGTGCGGAAGGCCTGCACCATGGCGGCCGGCGTACCCGCGTAGGCCGGCAGGGGCTCCGCGATCCGCAGGCCCTCCCGGACGAAGCCGGTACGCGCGCCGCCCGGCTCCACGATCGTCACCCCGATGCCGAACGGGGCCACCTCCGCGGCGAGCGCCTCCATGAAGCCCTCCACGCCCCACTTGCTCGCGTGGTAGAGCGACGCCCCCGCGTGCGCGGCCAGCCCGGCGACCGAGGAGATCTGGATCAGCCGCCCGCCACCCTGGGCCCGCAGGTGCGGCAGGGCGGCCCGGACGGTCTGGATCGAACCGAGCAGGTTCGTGGCGATCTGGTCCCGGACCTGCTCGTCGGTGAGCTCCTCGGCGGCGCCGAACAGGCCGTAGCCGGCGTTCGCCACGACCACGTCGATGCGGCCCAGGGCGGCGAAGGCGGCATCCACCACCTCGCGGACCCGCGACAGGTCGGTGACGTCGAGGCGGCCGAGCCAGAGCCGGTCGCCGTACCGGCCCGCCAGGTCGCCGGCCGCGCTCTCCCGGCGTACGGTCCCGGCGACCCGGTCGCCACGCCGCAGAAGCTGTTCCGTCAGCTCCCGGCCGAAGCCGCTGCTGATGCCGGTGATGAACCACGTCTGATCGGTCATGGCGCCGAGCGTGCGGCACCGGCCCGCGGCGCGGGCAGTCCCCGCCGCTCCCGGGTAGTGGCAGGGACACCCCACCGCGGGCCCCGGCGGCCTACGGTCGGCTGATGGACGACAACGCACTCGGCGCCTTCCTGCGGGCGCGGCGGGAGCTGGTGACGCCCGCGGAGGTGGGACTGCCGGTGGGCGGCGGCGTGCGCCGGGTGCCCGGCCTGCGCCGCGAGGAGGTGGCGATCCTCGCCGGGATCAGCGCCGAGTACTACCTGCGCCTCGAACGCGGCCGGGACCGCAGCCCGTCGCCCCGGGTGATCGACGCACTGTCGCGGGTGCTCCAGCTCGATGCGGAGGGTACGGCGTACCTCACCGCGCTCGCCCGGCCCCGCCGCCCGCCCGCCGCCCGGGAGGAACCCGTGCCGGCCCGGCTGGACCTGCTCGTACGCACGCTGAACGTCCCCGCCGTCGTGTTCAACCGGTGCAGCGACGTCCTCGCCGCCAACCCGCCGGCCCGCGCGATCTCGCCGGACCTGCGGCCGGGGGTGAACCGGATGCGCCTGCTGTTCCTCGACCCGGCGGCCCGCGCCTCCTACCCCGACTGGGAGCGCTACACGGTCGAGGCGGTCGCGCACCTGCGGGCGCAGGCGGGCACCGACGCCGGCGACGAGCGGCTGCACGCGCTGATCGGCGAGCTGTCGCTGCGGAGTGAGCGCTTCCGCCGGCTGTGGGCGCGGCACGACGTCCGTACCGCCCGGGACGCGACCTTCCGGATCCGGCACCCGGTCGTCGGCGACCTGGAACTGCTGGTCGAGAAGTTCACCGTGGCCGGCGCCGCCGGGCTGGAGCTGCTCCTGCTGCACGCCGAACCCGGCACCGCCGCTGCCCGCGCCCTGGCCACGCTGGCCGAGCGGGCCACTCCCTAGAACACCCCGGGCAGGTCGTCGGTGAGATAGCGCTGCACGCTCGGGCCCACCGCGGCCACGAGCTGCTCGGCGTCGGCGGACGCCACCGGTTCGACCTTGAGGATGTAGCGGACCACCGCCAGCCCGGCGATCTGCGTCGCCATCAGCGCGGAACGCAGCGGCGCCTCCTTCTCGTCGATGCCCAGCTCGGCCACCGCCCGGCGCAGCACCTGCGTCACGACGAACTCGCGCAGCAGCCGCGCGGTCCACTCGTTGCTCATCGCCGAGCGCATCAGGGCCACCGCGGCCGCGCCGGCCGGCGAGTCCCAGATGCCCAGCACCAGCCGGACCAGCCGCAGGCCGGCCTCCTCGCGGGGGCCGGAGAGCGCCGCCGGCAGCAGCTCGGAGGGGTCCACCGGCGAGTTCATGCTCGCCAGGAACAGCTTCTCCTTGGTGCCGAAGTAGTGGTGCACGAGCGCCGGGTCGACCCCGGCGTCCCCGGCGATGGCCCGGATCGACGCCTTGTCGAAGCCCCGCTCGGCGAAGACCTGACGGGCGGCCTCCAGGATGGACTGCTTGGTGTCCTGGTTGCCCGGACGCCGCCCGCTGCGCCGTACCAAAGAAGATCTCCCGTCCGTCTCAGCCGGTCCTGCGCCGCAGCGTCGCGGCGGCCAGCACCAGGGCGAGGACCGCCGCGGCGGCCACGATCGCCAGGTCCTGCCACATCGTGGCGGTGGGGCTCGCGTGCCGGCCCACCTGTGTGAGAGCGTCGACCGCGTACGACAGCGGGAAGACGTCGCTGGCCGCCTGCAGCCAGCCCGCCATCCGCTCCCGCGGCACGAACAGCCCGCACAGCAGCAACTGGGGGATGACCACCACCGGGAGGAACTGTACGGCCTGGAACTCGGTGCGGGCGAAGGCGCTGCAGAACAGCCCCAGGGCCACCCCGAGCACCGCGTCGACCACGGCGATGACCACCACCAGCCCGGCGCTGCCCACCGTCTCCAGCCCGAGCAGCCAGTACGCCGCCCCGACCGCGACCGCCGCCTGCACGGCCGCCGCGAGCCCGAACGCGATGCCGTAACCGAACAGCAGGTCGAGCTTGCTCAGCGGCGTGGTCAGCAGCCGCTCCAGCGTGCCGTTCGTGCGCTCCCGCAGCATCGCGATGCTGGTCACCAGGAACATGATCACGAACGGGAAGATGCCGAGCATCACCAGCGCGATCCGGTCGAAGGTGGGACCGGCGTCCTCGTACATGTAATAGAGCAACGTCAGCAGCGCGGCGGGCACGACGACCAGGAGCGCCACCGTACGCCGGTCGTGCCGCAGCTGCCGCAGGATGCGGCCGGCCGTGCTGAACGTGATCCGCGGGTTCACGCCGCCACCCCTTCGCGGTCGCGGATCAGGCGCAGGAACGCCTCCTCCAGGTCCTCGGTGCCGGCCTCCGCGCGGATGGCCGCGGGCGTGTCGTCGCCGATCAGCCGCCCGTCGCGGAGGAGCAGCAGCCGGTCGCAGCGCCCGGCCTCGTCCATGACGTGACTGGAGACCAGCAGGGTGGTGCCCGCGTCCGCCAGCGCGTGGAACTTCGCCCACAGGTCCGCCCGCAGCACCGGATCCTGCCCGACGGTCGGCTCGTCCAGCACCAGCAGGCGGGGCTCGCCGATCATCGCGCACGCCAGGGACGCCCGGCTGCGCTGCCCGCCGGAGAGATTCCCGACCAGCTGGGCGGCGGCCCCGGCCAGGCCGACGTCCGCGACGGCCCGCTCCGCGTCGGCCGCCCCCAGGCCGTGGAGGGAGGCGAAATACCTGGCATTCTCCCGTACGGACAGATCGGCGTAGACGCTCGGCGCCTGGGTGACATAGCCGACCGTACGCCGCAACGCCGCCGACCCCGCCGCCTCGCCCAGCACGGTGACCGTGCCGGAGCGCACCAGCTGGGCCCCGACGATCGCCCGGATGAGCGTCGTCTTCCCACTGCCGCTGGGCCCGAGCAGCCCGGTGACGCTCGCCTCCCGTACGTCGCAGGAGACGCCGTGCAGAACGGCACGCTTCCCCCGCTCGACCACGAGGTCACGGACCTCGACGGCGCTGGACATCGCTGCCTCCCACAAACTCATCAACTGTTGAGTTCAACGCTAGATGAATTCTGCGGGCGGGGCAATCGACTGTCGCGAAGGTGGCACGCGGACATGACGAAGGCCGCGGTCCCGACATCGGAACCGCGGCCTTCGCCGGTGCTCGTTCTGGTGCCCTCGTTCTTGTGTCCTCGTTCTCGTGTCAGAGACCGAGGATGCGGTCCAGGAACTCCCGGTAGCCCCGCATCGCCATCCGCATGCTCTCGGTGTCCGGGCTCGAGGTGTCCCGCAACGGATCGAGCTGGTCGCGCTCGGCCAGCATCGACTCGGTCAACTCGTGCACGGCCTCGGTGAGCAGGTCGTGCGCCCGGGTGAGCGCGGCCACCGGATCATCGACGAACTGCGCCTTGACCTCATGCCACTCGGCCCGGAACTGCTCGCTGGCCGCCTCGTCCCAGAACGAGATCGGACTCTGATCGAGGTCACCGGGCCGCAACGGCTGCCCGTGCTCACCACCGTCAGCATCCCGCACCACCCGCCGCCCGCCCGGCGCCTCCTCGGCGGCTCGCCGCCCGCCCGGCGCCTCCTCGGCGGCCCGCCGCCCGTTGGGCGCTTCCTCGGCGGCTCGCCGCCCTCTCTCGGCCTCGTCCAGGTCGGTGGCGCGCGGGCTGCCCTGCTCGCCCTGCCGGCCGTCCCGCACGCCCTGCAGTTCCTGGAGGTCGGCGGCCCGCGCGCCGCCCGGCGCGTCGAGCCCGGCCAGCCCGGCGATCCGTCCGGCAAGCTCCTCGTCCCGGTCCGGGAACGCCTCGTCCGGCACGGTTGCCCCCCGGCCGCGCCGGCCCGTCACGACCTCGTCGACCTCCGCGGCCGAACGCCGTCCGGCCGGGTAACTCTCGGCAGCCTCGTCGTCCCGCCCCCGCCGCCCACCCGGCGGCATCTGCACCGGCGTGGGCTGCAAGGGATTGGGCGGCAGCGGCCCGGTCTGCACCGGCGTGGGATGCAGCGGGTTGGGAGGAAGCGGCGACGGCGCCGCCGCCGCACCGGTCTGCACCGGCGCCGGCTGCAACGGGTTCGGCGGCAACGGATCAACCCGGAACGCCGCCGCACCGCCGCTCGCCGCGGGAACATCCGGGCGGCCCCATCCGCGACCCTGCTCCGCCCCCTGCCCGGAAGCGCCCTGCCCGGCCGCGGTCTGCCCCGACATGCTCTGCCCCGACACTGCCTGCCCCGTCGTCCCCGGCCCTGCCTGCCCCGTCTGGCCGGGCGCTGCCTGCCCTGTCTGGCCGGGCGCTGCCTGCCCTGTCTGGCCGGGCGCTGCCTGCCCCACGCCGGCCTGCCCGGACACGTTCTGGCCGGGCGTTGCCTGCCCCGGGGCGGCCTGCCCGGACGGCATCTGCCCGGGCACGATGCGGCCCGGGGGCGTCTGGCCGGGAACCGGCTCGCCGTGGACACGGTCATCACGGACCTGGCCGGCGTTCTGGGCCGGCCCGGGCGCGAACAGGTCGAGCTCCTGCGCGGCCTGCCCCGCGGACCGGTTCCCCGGCGGCGTGGTCTCCGCGGGAGGCTGCCGATCGCCGGAAGGGCGGGGACCGAACGGGTTCTGCCCGGGGAACGGTTCGAGCGGAACAGCCTGACCACCGGCGCTGACCGGCACCGACGCACTACCCGAGGCGCCCCGGTGGACCGGCGGAGCCCAGGGGTCGGACGGGGCCTCCGGACCACCCTGCGCGTCGGCAGGCTGCCCGGACACCGGCTGCGCGCCGCTCTGTCCGGACTGCGCTCCCGCCTGCCTTGCTCGCGCGCCGGCCTGACCCACCACGGGCTGCGCCCCGGTCGGACCGGCCTGGCCCGCCGAGGACTGCGCTCCGGTCGGACCGGCCTGACCCGCCGAGGACTGCGCGCCCGAGTGACCCGGCAGGCCCGACGCCGGGTGCGTGCCCTGACCGGCCTGGCCCCGCACCGGCTGCCCGCCGGCCTGACCAGGCTGCCCGCTGAGCTGACCGGCCTGACCGCCGGCCTGACCAGGCTGGGCGCCGGGCTGACCAGGCTGACCGGGCTGGCCGGCGGGCTGACCGGGCTGACCGTGCTGGGTGCCGGGCTGACCGTGCTGGGTGCCGAAGCCGGCCTGGCCGTTCGGGCCGGGCCGTAGGCCGCTGGGGCCGGGGGGTGGGCCGCCCGGGCGGGTCGACGGGGGCAGCGGCACCTGCGCCGAGCCCGAGGCGGCGGGCTGGCCGCTCACCGGGCGGGCGCCCGGGAACTGGCCGCTCGGCGTCGGGTCGTCGGTGCCGGTCAGCGGGTCGGTGGGCTGCACCGGGACCGGCGGCGGCTGCGCGGCGGCGAACGGCGACGGTGGTGGCTCCGGTGGGGGTGAGAACGGTGAGCGTGACGCCGGCAGCGTGCCGTTGGCCACCGGCGACTGCCCGTTGGCCACCGGCGTGCCGCCGTGGCGTGGGCCGGTCTCTCCGTTGCGGTGCCCGTTCATCTCCACGGGTGGAAAGCCTCCCTGGTTGGTCCAGCGTCCGTTGGCCGGCCCGCCCGGCAGGACGTCCGCCGGCCGCCGCGAGCCGAGCGCGACCAGTTTCGTGTCGTTCGTCAGCGAGGGGTGCGGCCGCGGAGCAGAGTAGGGGTTCCGCGCTTGTCCCGCACCCGGTGGCTCACCCGCGCCCGGTCCCCAGGCGGCCGGCCCGTCACCTGGACCGCCCGCACCCAGGCCCCAGTCATCCGGCTGATCTCTTCCCGCATCCGGGGTGTCGGTGACCGACCCGCCAGGCGGTGCGGTGTCCTCCGGGGTGGAGCGGGCGGCGTGGTCCGGGGTGGCGTTCGTGCCGGCCCGGTCCTGGCCCGGCATCCCGTGCGCGGGCCAGAATCTGCCCAGGCCGCGCGACTGCCGGCCGTCCTCGGGGTTGGCCGTGGGCTCCATCTTCGAGACTCCCGTCGCGGTGGCGGCGCGACCCGTCCGGACGGGCCGGGCGGCCGCGGGCGCGACACCCGGGGCAGGCGCGGCGCACGACGACGGTACTCTTCCGTGCTGTCCCGTCACACCCCCTGTGCGAGTCCGTGACCGGATCGTGGGCTATGGGCAGGTACGGCCCGTGGACGCCGCGCGGCATGCGAGAGAATCTGGCACTGTGCCCGCCACCGAACTCGAGAACCAGCCCGCCCGGCCGTCCGCCCTCGACCCCGCCATCGCCGCCCGCCTGCGCCGCAGCGCGGACGGGCTGGTCGCCGCGATCGTGCGGGAGCACGACACCGGCGACGTGCTGATGCTGGCGTGGATGGACGACGAGGCGTTGCACCGCACCCTGACGACCGGGCGTGCCACCTACTGGTCGCGCAGCCGCCGCGAATACTGGGTGAAGGGCGCGACCTCGGGCCACCACCAGTACGTCCGCGCGGTCGCCCTGGACTGTGACGGCGACGCCCTGCTGGTCACTGTGGACCAGGTCGGCGCGGCCTGCCACACGGGCACGCACACCTGCTTCAGCGACGACCTGCCGACCAGCAAGCCGGCGGAGACCGGCCCGCCGGCGGCCAAAGGCGCGGCGGCCAAAGGCACGGCGACCAACGGCGCGGCGACCAACGGCGCGGTAAAGAGCGGCGCGGCGAACGGCGGCGCGGGGGAGGGCGCATGACCAGCGGCGCGGTGGTGCCCGGCGAGGACGAGTTCGTCGCGCAGGCGGCCCGGCGGCGGGTTGTCCCGGTGACCCGGCGGCTCCTGGCCGACGGTGAGACGCCGGTCGGGGTGTACCGCAAGCTGGCCGGCGGCCCGGGGACCTTCCTGCTGGAGTCCGCCGAGCAGGGCGCCGGTTCCGCCGCGTGGTCCCGCTACTCGTTCGTCGGGGTGCGCAGCGCGGCGACCCTCATCGAGCGGGACGGGGAGGCCGCGTGGCTGGGGAGCCCGCCGGTGGGCGTACCCGTCTGTGGTGATCCGGTTGTTGCCCTTCGTGAGACCGTCGCGGCTCTCGCGGCTCCCGGGGACGCGGATCCGGCCGACGGGCTGCCGCCGCTGACCGGGGGCATGGTCGGCTATCTGAGTTATGACCTGATCCGCCGGTTCGAGCGGCTGCCCGCCACCGCCGCGGACGATGTGCCGCTGCCCGAGCTGGGGATGATGCTCGCCACCGACCTGGTGGTGCTCGACCACTTCGACGGCTCGGCGATCCTGGTCGCCAACGCGGTGCTGCCCGAGGGCGCCGACGGTCCCACCGCGCGGGCGGCGTACCACCAGGCTGTGGGGCGGCTCGACGCGATGACCACCGCGCTGTCCCGGCCGACCCCGCCGCTGATCTCCACGGTGGAGCGGGTGCCGCCGGGTGAGGTGGTCAGCCGTACGGCGCCGGGCGACTATCAGAAGGCGGTCGAGACGGCGAAGGAGGCGATCCGGGCCGGGGAGTGTTTCCAGATCGTGGTGGCGCAGCGCTTCGAGCGGGCCACCGACGCCGACCCGCTGGACGTCTACCGGGTGCTGCGGGCGACGAACCCCAGCCCGTACATGTATCTGCTGCGGTTCGATGATTTTGACATCGTCGGGTCCTCGCCGGAGGCGCACCTCAAGGTCAGCGCCGCCGAGGGGGGCGTGCGCCGGGCCCTGCTGCATCCGATCGCCGGCACCCGGTGGCGCGGCGGCACCCCGGAGCAGGACAACGCGCTGGCCGCCGAGCTGCTCGCCGACCCGAAGGAACGCTCCGAGCACGTGATGCTGGTCGACCTGGGCCGCAACGACCTGGGCCGGGTGTGCCGCGCGGGCACGGTCGAGGTGCCGGATTTCGCGCGGATCGAGCGCTACAGCCACGTCATGCACATCGTGTCGACGGTCGTGGGCGAGCTCCGCGAGGACCGGACCGCCTTCGACGCGCTCGCCGCGACGTTCCCGGCCGGCACCCTGTCGGGTGCGCCGAAGGTCCGGGCCATGGAGATCATCGAGAGTCTGGAGCCGACCCGCCGCGGACTGTACGGCGGCACGGTCGGCTACTTCGGCTTCGCGGGCGACATGGACATGGCCATCGCGATCCGGACGGCCCTGCTCCGCGACGGTACGGCGTACGTCGGCGCGGGAGCCGGCATCGTCGCCGACTCCGACCCGGCCTCGGAGGAGCAGGAGACCCGCAACAAGGCCGCCGCGGTCCTCGCCGCCATCGCCGCCGCCGAGACCCTGCGCGCGGCCCGGTGAGCGGCGCCGGCCGCCGGCTCGGCGTGACCGTCCTCTGCGGTGTCGCGGGCGCCGGCCTGGCGCTCTTCGGGGTGACCAGGACCTGGGCGGTCGAGGTCACCAGCCGTCCGGGCCTGCCGGACCTGCGAACGGTACGCACGGGAGCCGACGTGGCGCCCTGGGTGATCGGCCTGGCGCTGGTGGCCCTGGCCGGCGGCGGCGCGCTGTTCGCGACCCGCGGGGTGCTACGCCGCGTCCTGGGCGCCCTGCTGGCCGTGGCCGGTGCGGGCGTGACGGCCGCCGCGATCGCCGGGCGGGCCGGGCTGCACGTGGGCTCGGCGGGGGCCGGCGGGACGCTGTGGCCGGTGGTGTGCGCGGCGGGCGGCCTGCTGATCGTGGCCGGCGGCTGGCTGGCGCTGCGGCACGGCCACGAATGGCCGGGCATGAGCGCCCGCTACGAGCGTCGCCCGCGGGAGGCGACGGCGGCGGACCGGCCGGTCGACGACGGCCGCCCGGTGGACAACAGGGCGGCCTGGGACGCCCTGGACCGCGGCGACGACCCGACGGCAGGCTAGCCGGCCCGGCCGGGCAAAACGCCCGGATCGCCCGCCCGGCGGCCGGAACAGGGCCGGGGAGGCCGGAGGGTCAGCGGCTGGACACCAGGTCGCCCGGCACCCGCTCGCCCGCGTTGCGCCGGCGGGGCTGGGCGGCCAGCGCGGCCACCATCGCGTCCACGTCCGCGCGGGCCTGCGCCCGGGCCCGGTCCGCGCTCATCGCGGCCCAGGCGTTGCCCTGGGCGGTGCGCACGTTCCGCTCGCCGACCACCGTGCGCTCCACGCCGGCGATCAGCTCGGCGGCATACGACACGACGGTGCGGGAGACGGCGGCGAAGCCGTTCTCGTCACTGGCCATGGTCCCCTCCACGGTGCTCGCGCGTGGCCCGGATGCCGCCCCATGACCGCCTCCCGCCCGGCGAGCGGGTGAGGGACGCGTGCGCGGGACGCCGCGGACCAGTTTGCCCGACTCCCATGCTGCCCGAGTCGTATTTCCGCCGGGTGACGCGACCGTCAACACGAAGGGGGGTCATCCGATCATCCAGGGGGTCCCAGCTAGCCGCGAGCTGCGCAGGAGGAGGATGTGACAGAAGAGACAGGCTCCGCCCGGGAGCGCATTATGCCGCAGCCCACCTCGTGAGGCTCGCCATACCCCGGGCGGCCCGGCACGTCGGCGGCCACTTAGCATCGGGCCGAGGACACCCGGAGAGGGGAGTCATTAGGTGACATCCGATCAGCGTGGTGCGGGATCGCAGAACGTGCTCGAGGAGATCCTGGCGGGCGTCCGCGAGGACGTCGCGGTGCGTCAGGAAGAGGTCTCGCTGGATCAGATCCGTGAGCTCGCGGCGGCGGCACCGCCGGCGATCGACGCGTACGCGGCCCTGCGCAAGCCCGGCGTGGCGGTGATCGCGGAGGTCAAGCGGTCGTCGCCGTCGAAGGGCGCCCTGGCCGACATCCCCGACCCCGCGGAGCTCGCGGGCGAGTACGCGGCCGGCGGCGCCCGCTGCATCAGCGTGCTGACCGAGGGCCGCTGGTTCGGCGGTTCGCTCGACGACCTGGCCGCGGTGCGGGCCGCCGTGGGCGTGCCGGTGCTGCGCAAGGACTTCGTCGTCTCCAGTTATCAGGTGCACGAGGCCCGCGCCCACGGTGCCGACCTCGTGCTGCTGATCGTGGCGGCGCTCGAGCAGAACGTCCTGGTCGGCCTGCTGGAGCGGATCGAGTCGCTGGGCATGACCGCGCTCGTCGAGGTGCACAACGAGGAAGAGGCCGACCGGGCACTGGACGCCGGCGCCCAGGTCATCGGCGTCAACGCCCGTGATCTGCGTACGCTGGAGGTGGACCGGTCCGTCTTCGAGCGGATCGCGCCCGGCCTGCCGAACAACGTCGTCAAGATCGCGGAGTCGGGAGTGCGGGGACCGCACGACCTGATCCGGTACGCCTCGGCCGGCGCCGACGCGGTGCTGGTGGGCGAGGGGCTGGTCACCAAGAAGAGCCCGCGGGACGCCGTCGCCGAGCTGGTCAACGCCGGCAACCACCCCGCGACGCCGCGGCCGGTGCGGTGAGCGCGCCGGTCCTGCCCGACCTCGCCGGTCACTTCGGCCGGTACGGCGGGAGGTTCGTCCCGGAAGCGCTCGTGCGGGCGCTCGACGAGCTGGACGCCGCGTACCGTTCGGCCAAGGACGATCCGGTCTTCCAGGAGCGCTTCACCGGCCTGCTGCGCGACTACGCCGGCACGCCGTCGCTGCTCTACCGGGCCGAGCGGCTCTCCGCGGCGATCGGCGCCGAGGTGCTGCTCAAGCGCGAGGACCTGAACCACACCGGCGCCCACAAGGTGCGCAACGTGCTGGGCCAGGCGCTGCTCGCCAAGCGGATGGGCAAGCCGCGGGTGATCGCGGAGACCGGCGCCGGTCAGCACGGGGTGGCGAGCGCGACCGCCGCGGCGCTGCTCGACCTCGAGTGCGTGGTCTACATGGGCGAGACCGACACCGAGCGGCAGGCCCTGAACGTGGCCCGGATGCGGATGCTGGGCGCCACGGTCGTCCCGGTGACCAACGGCTCCCGCACGCTCAAGGACGCCCTCAACGAGGCGCTGCGCGACTGGGTGTCGAGCGTCGACACGACCCACTACCTGCTCGGTACGGCCGCCGGCCCGCACCCGTTCCCGGAGATCGTGCGGGACTTCGTGGGCGGCATCGGCACCGAGGCCCGCGAGCAGTGCCTCACGCAGCTGGGCCGGCTGCCCGACGCCGTCGCGGCCTGCGTGGGCGGCGGGTCCAACGCCATCGGCATCTTCCACGCCTTCGTCGGCGACGAGCGGGTCCGGCTGTACGGCTTCGAGGCCGGCGGCGACGGCGTGGAGACCGGCCGGCACGCCGCGTCGATCACCGGCGGCTCGGCGGGGGTGCTGCACGGCGCCCGCACGTACGTGCTGCAGGACGAGGACGGCCAGACGGTCGAGTCGCACTCGATCTCGGCCGGGCTGGACTATCCCGGCGTCGGGCCGGAGCACGCCTGGCTGCACGACACCGGCCGGGCCACGTACGAGCCGGTGAACGACGCCGAGGCGATGGCCGCGTTCCAGCTGCTGTGCCGCACCGAGGGGATCATCCCGGCGATCGAGAGCGCGCACGCCCTCGCCGGCGCCGCGCGGATCGCGCCGCGGCTGGCGGAGGAGCTGGGCCGCACCCCGACGATCGTGATCAATCTGTCCGGCCGCGGCGACAAGGACGTGCACACCGCCGGCGCCTACTTCGGCATCCTCGACGAGCGCGAGGTTCTCGTCCCCGGGGAGCAGGAGTGACGATTCGGGATACCTTCGGCAAGGCGAAGGCCGAGGGGCGGTCGGTGCTGGTCGGGTGCATGCCCGCCGGGTTCCCGACCGTCGACGACAGCATCCGGAGCATGGTCGCCATGGCCGAGGCCGGCTGCGACGTCATCGAGGTCGAGCTGCCGTACAGCGACCCGGTGATGGACGGGCCGGTGATCCAGAAGGCCAGCGACATCGCCCTGGCCAACGGCGTACGCACCCGCGACACGCTGCGCATCATCGAGGCGGTCGCGGGCACCGGCGCCACGGTGGTGCTGATGACGTACTGGAATCCGATCGAGCGGTACGGGGTCGACGCGTTCGCCCGGGACCTGGCGGCGGCCGGCGCCACCGGCATGATCACGCCCGATCTCATCCCGGACGAGGCGCAGGAGTGGATCGCCGCCTCCGACCGGCACGCGATCGACCGTACGTTCCTGGTCTCGCCGTCGTCGACCGCGGAGCGGATCGCGATGACCGTGGCGAACTGCCGCGGCTTCGTCTACGCGACCGCGCTGATGGGCGTCACCGGCGCCCGAACGTCGGTGTCCTCGCAGGCCCCGGAGCTCGTCGCCCGGGTCCGCGCCGCCGATCCGGAGATGCCGGTGGGCGTGGGCCTGGGGGTCGGCACCGGCGCGCAGGCCGCCGAGGTGGCCGCGTTCGCCGACGGGGTGATCGTCGGCAGCGCGCTGATCCGGTGCGTTCTCGACGCCCCCGACCTCGCCTCCGGGCACCAGCGGCTGCGGGCGCTGAGCGCGGAGCTGGCCGAGGGCGTACGGTCGGTCAAACCCTCCTGACACGACGCGCAGGAATCGGCGGTAGGGTGCGCCCGTGAAGCTCGCCGCTATCCCCAGCCCCACGACGTCGGTGTGGCACGTCCTCGGCCTTCCCGTCCGGGCGTACGCGCTCTGCATCGTCCTGGGCATCGTCGTCGCCGTCCTCGTCATGGAACATCGGCTGCGCCGCCGCGGCGTCGCGCCGTGGGCCTCCCTCGACATGGCCGTGTGGGCGGTGCCGTTCGGCATCATCGGTGCCCGGATCTACCACGTGATCACCTCGCCGGGCGAGTACTTCGGCGACGGCGGCGAGCCCATCCGGGTCTTCCAGATCTGGGAGGGCGGCCTCGGCATCTGGGGCGCGGTGGCCGGCGGCGCGCTCGGCGCCTGGTTCGCCGCCCGCCAGCTGGGCCTGCCGCTGTCGGTGTTCGCCGACGCGCTGGCCCCGGCGCTGCCGCTGGCGCAGGGGATCGGCCGGTTCGGCAACTGGTTCAACAACGAGCTCTACGGCAGCGTCACGACGCTGCCCTGGGGCCTGCGCGTGCACGACATGGACCGCTCCAACCCCGGGCACGCGACGGTCATCGACGGGAAGCCGGTCACCCTCCCGGACCTCTACCACCCGACCTTCCTGTACGAGGCGATCTGGAACTTCGGCATCGCCGGCCTGGTGTGGGCGCTGGACCGGCGGTTCAAGTTCGGCCGCGGGCGGGCCTTCGCGCTCTACGTGATGGCGTACACGCTGGGCCGCCTGTGGATCGAGATGCTGCGGATCGACGACGCCAGCAAGTTCTTCGGCATCCGCCTCAACGTCTTCACCTCGATCGTGGTGTTCCTGCTCGCGCTGGCGTACTTCCTGGTGGTCAAGGGCCCCCGCGAGTACGTGGTGCCGATCGACGCGCCGGAGAGCGAGCCCCTGCCCGAGCCGGCCGGCGACGTGAGCCAGGTCGACGTCGGCGCGGGCGAGGCGGTGGCCAAGGCCCCGAGGGCGTATCAGGTGGTCAGCGAGGAACGCTTCCGAGGGTACGAACGCACCGGTGTGCTGCCACCGGCGGACGCGGCGGACGCCCCCGGAGGATCCGCCGTGACCGCCGAGCATGCCGAGTCGACCACGGCGGCCGGTGACGACACCGGATCGGCCGCCTCCACCTCCGCCGACGAGCGCTAGAGGGCCGGGGCGCGGCGTGCGCACCGCCGTGGTGGTGGGCGCGGGCATGGCGGGGCTGGCCGCGGCCGGCGCCCTCGCCCGCGAAGGCTGGCAGGTGACCCTCCTGGAACGCGGCGAGCGGGTGGCCGCGCCGCCGACCGCGCTGGTGCTGTGGCCCAACGGCCGCCGGGCGCTGGACTCGCTCGACCCGGACGGCGGCTGGCCCGGCATCGCCGCGCCGCTGCCCGACGGCGGCGTCCGCCGTCCCGACGGCCAGTGGCTGGTCGCGCCGCACACCCGTCCCGGCGCGGGCCCGGCCCCGGCGGTCGTGCACCTCGAGGACCTGTACGACGCCCTGGTGGCGGGGCTCGGCGACGGTGTGGACATCCGTACCGGCGTCGAGATCAGCACGGTGCGGGCCCGGCGCGCGACCCGTCCCGCGGTCGGTGACGGCCGCACGCTCTTCGAGGCCGACCTGATCGTGGCGGCCGACGGCATCGACAGCCCGGTACGCCGCGCGCTCGCCCCGGAGGCGGCGGCGGTCGGTTCGGGCTTCGCCGCGTGGCAGGCCGTCATTCCCGGCTACCGCGCGCCCTCCCTGCCGCCGGACTGCGCGGCCGGCGGCGAGACGCTGGGCGCGGGCTACCGCTTCGTGTCGATGCCGCTGGGCGAGCGCGCGGCGGGCCGGGGCGGCATCTACTGGGTCGCGACGGCGGCGGGTGCGCCCCGCCCGGAGCCGGCCGCCACCCAGCTGGCCCTGCTGCGCCGGTGGTTCGCGAGCTGGCACGCGCCGGTCGGCGACCTGCTCGCCGCCACCCGGCCGGAGGATCTCGTCCCGCAGGAGGTGCGGGAGCTGCGGCCGCTGCCGAGGGCGTACGGCTTCCGCTGTGGCACGGGCGGCGTGGTGCTGCTCGGCGACGCCGCCCACGCCATGCCCCACCACCTGGGCCAGGGCGCCTGCCTGGCGTTCGAGGACGCGGCCACGCTGCGGTCGCTGGTGGCGACGGCGGAGCCCGGCCCGGCCCTGCACCAGGCGGTCGAGGAGTACGACCGGGCGCGACGCCCGCGGACGGCCACGGTGGTGCGGCAGAGCCGGCGGATGTCGGCGGTGGTGCAGGCCCGCGGCCGGCTGGCGCTGCGGGCCCGGGACGCGGCCCTGGGGTCGCTGCGCCCGCGCATCCTGGGCCACGCCCACGGCCTGGCCGCCGACTGGCAACCCCCGGACTAGGCCCGCGCCCGCCTTGTCGGCCGGGCGGGCGCTGGTCAGCCGACCAGGAAGGAGCCGGCCATGAAGACCACCAGGAGCACGGCGTGCAGGGACGCGCCGATCACCAGGACCGCCCGGTCGACCACCGGATGGGCGCCGATCCGGCCCAGCACCAGGAAGATCGCCACGGCCTCCATCGCGTACCGCGCGGACGACTGCATGGAGCGCCCGCCGACCTCGGTCGACATCAGCATGATCAGGCCGATGGCGCCCTGGACGACCAGGTACATCTGATCCCGGCGGAGCCGGAACGGGCCTCGTACGCACAGGATCAGCAGCACCACCGCGACCAGTACGGTTCCGGCGTCCAGCATTCCCCCGAGCGCGTGCTTGTCGAGCAGCCCGTGCCCGGCGATCTGCCGTACCGAGGTCACCCACGCCACGCCCGGGAAGGTGTATCGCCGCCCCCACTCGTCCTGGGCGATGCTGAACTGCAGCGGGCTGCCCAGGTCCACCAGGCAGTAGATGCTGTAGCCGACGAGCCCGAGCGGCACCAGCGCGAGCGCCAGCACGTCCGGCCGGATCCGGCGGGGCCGCCACCCGACCTGGCGCAGGTACTCGACCGCCAGCGGGACGATCAGCAGGACACCGAACAGCCGGGTGGCCGACGACAACGCGCCCAGCATCCCCGCCAGCCACCAGTTTCCCCGGCGTGCGGCGTACAGGGACCCCACGATCAGCAGCAGGAAGAGCGATTCGTTGTAGCCGATGAACAGGAAGAAGCCGGTCGGGAAGACGGCCAGGTACCAGGCGGCGCGCCGGGCGACCTCGGCACCCAGCTCGAGCTCGGCGAGCCGGTACAGCAGGGCCAGCGCACCGAACGCGGCCGCGTTGGCCAGCACCAGAGCGGCGACCACGCCGTCGCCGGGCAGGATCGGGTTCACGACGTGGATGAGCATCGGGAACAGCGGGAAGAAGGCCGGGTAGCCCGGGCCGAGGTGGTAGCCCTGCTCGGCGATGCTCACGTAGTGCACCGCGTCCCAGCCGTTCCAGCGGACGGCGATCGACCACGGATCGGGCGCCGGGCCGCGGCCCTGATAGGTCAGCCAGGCCAGCGCGCCGACCATGAGGTGCACCACGAACGAGGTCGACCACACGGCGAGGGCCGCCAGCAACGCCGGCCGCCACGGACGGCCGGGCTCCGCCGGCGGCGGGACGTGCAGCTCGGCGACGCGGTCGGGCGCGACGGTCACGACGGCACCCCGGCCCGGCGGCGGGCGTCGGCGATCGCGGAGTCGTAGGCCACGACATAGGCCGGCCGTCCCTGGACCGCGGTGAACGTGCGGGCCACGTACTCCCCGAGCAGGCCCAGGCACAGCAGCTGCAACGCGCCGAGGAACACCATCGCCACGAGCATCGAGGTCCACCCGGGTACGACGCTTCCCCACAGGTAGGCGGCCAGCGCCGCCGCCCCCGTCGCCAGGCACAGCACGATTCCGGCGCAGCCCAGCCAGGTCGCCACCCGCAGCGGCGCGGCCGAGAACCCGGTGATGCTGTCGAACGTGAGACGCAGCATCTTGGCCAACGGGTACTTGGAGTGCCCGGCGGCCCGCGGCTGACGGGTGTACCGGACCTCGCCGCTGGGCAGACCGAGCCAGGGCACCAGCAGGCGGTAGACCGGCGCGTGCTCCGGCAACTCGGTGAGAGCGTCCACGGCGGTGCGGCTGAGCAGGCGGAAGTCGCCCGCGTCGGCCGGCACCTCGGCACCGGCCAGGCGCCGCATCAGCCGGTAGTACCAGCCGGCCGTCCAGCGCTTGAACGGGCTGTCGGTGCTGCGGTCGGTGCGCACCCCGTGGACGACGTCGAGCCGCTCGTCGTCGGCCAGGCGCAGCATCGCGGCGATGACCTCGGGCGGGTCCTGGAGGTCGACGTCGATGCTGACCACGTACCGGCCGCGGGCGCGGTGCAGGCCCGCGGTGAGCGCGTACTGATGCCCGGCGTTGCGCCGCAACCGGACCACCCGCAGCTGTGACCAGGCGCGGCGCATCGTCTCCAGCACGGCCGGGGTGGCGTCCCGGCTGCCGTCGTCGACCGCCAGCACCTCGTACGACAGGCCGAGCCCGTCGAGCACGGGCCGGATCCGCTCCGCGAACAGCGGTAGCACGTCCTCCTCGTTGAAGACCGGAACCACCACCGACAGCTCCGGCATGGCATCGACGCTCATCGGCGTTCCCTTCGTGACGTTCACGGGAACACACAATGATCAGCCGGGCATAAGGGCCCGATAAAAGAGGTACGGCCGGGCCCCTAGAGCGGCGCGATGGCCGGGGAGCCGATGCACGCCGTGCCGACGCGCCGGAAGCCCACCCGCGAGTACAGCCGGGCCACGTCGTCGTCGGCGGCGGAGAGGAACACCAGGTCGTCGCCCTGTTCGAGGGCGCGCCGGGCGAGGCTGGCGGTGAGCTGGGAGGCGTACCCGCGGCGCCGGGCCGTGGGCAGCGTCGCCACGCCCGCCACCTCGGCGACGCCGCCGGCGCGCTGCACCGAGCCGGACGCGAGGATGCCCTCGGCGGGGGAGTCGACCACCGCGGTGATGAAGCGGCCGGACGTGTGCCGGCGGGCCAGGTCGGCGACGACCTCGTCGCCCGGCGGCGGGACCGCGTCGCGCTGGGCGGGACCGGCCGGCTCCATCACCAGCGCGCCGGCCCGGTCGGTCGCCGGGGCGGCACCGGTGGCCGACGCCGGCGCGCCGAAGCCGAGCTGGGCGACCGCGCGTCCGGCGGCCATGTCCGCGGCGAAGCCCGGCGTGGCCGGGTCGAGGAACCGGATCGTGGCGGCGGGGATCGGCAGGTCCGGGACGAGCGCGGCCCGGTCGAGGACCATCAGCGGGGCGAGCAGCACGTCGAGGCCGGCCGAGCGGGCCACCGCCAGCAGGTCCGGCGTCGTCTCGTGCACCCATTCGAAGGCCTCGGGCACGCCGAGCTGTCGTTGCCGTGCGCGTACGGCGGTAACATCGGCCGCGGACGGCGTCCCGCCCCCGATCCGGGGCCGGGCATAGTAGGGCCATCCCGGGCCCTCCCGGACGAAGAGCACGAAGCCCCCGATGTCCTCCGTCACCGTGGCATCGCGGGGCACGGAATCGTAGAAACGCTCCAGCCGGGTGAAGACGTCGGTATCCTCTAGCGCCACCGCGGAAGACTACCGAACCCAGCATCGCAAAGTGTGATCCATCCGCACCTGGCGGAGATCGGTGACGTCTAACGTAGTATCGAGAGACTTTGCAGGGCCGACGTCGTCCCGACCTTGAACGGAAACACCAGTGACGATCGGAGGCCCGGTGGCTCTTCCGCACCCCCAGGGTTTGTACGACCCGGAGAACGAGCGCGACGCGTGCGGTGTCGCCTTCGTCGCCGATCTGCACGGCCGGCGCTCCCACGACGTGGTCGCGAAGGGTCTCTCCGCGCTCATCCGCCTCGACCACCGGGGTGCCCGGGGCGCCGAGTACAACACCGGTGACGGCGCCGGCATCATGCTCCAGGTCCCGGACGCGTTCCTGCGCGACGTGGTGGAGTTCGAGCTTCCCGAGCCGGGCGCGTACGCGACGGGCCTGGTCTTCCTGCCCACCGACGAGTCGGAAGCGGCCCGCGCGATCGCCGTCTTCGAGAAGTACGCCCTGGTCGAGGGCGGCGACATCCTCGGCTGGCGGGACGTGCCGGTGGACCCGTCCGGGCTGGGCGAGAGCGCCGAGGCCGCGCGCCCCACCATCAAGCAGGTGTTCCTCGCGGCGCACCGGCTCACCGGCACGCAGACCGGCAGGGCCGGCGAGCAGCTGTCCGGCATCGAGCTCGACATCGTCGCGTTCTGCATCCGCAAGCAGGCGGAGCGGGAGACCCAGCAGCGCGGCATCGGGGCGTATTTCCCGTCGCTGTCCGCGCGCACCATCACGTACAAGGGCATGCTGACGCCCGACCAGCTGCCGCAGTTCTTCCCGGACCTGACCGACCAGCGCATGGACAGCGCCATCGCGCTCGTGCACTCGCGCTTCTCCACGAACACGTTCCCGTCGTGGCCGCTCGCGCACCCGTACAGGTTCATCGCGCACAACGGCGAGATCAACACGATCCGCGGCAACAAGAACTGGATGGCCGCCCGCGAGGCCCTGCTGGCCTCGCCGAACCTGCCGGGGTCCATCAAGCGGCTGTTCCCCGTGTGCACGCCGGAGGCCTCCGACTCGGCGAACTTCGACGCCGTCCTGGAGCTGCTGCACCTGGCCGGTCGCAGCCTGCCGCACGCCGTACTGATGATGATTCCCGAGGCGTGGGAGAACGACCCGGGCATGGACCCGGCCCGGCGCGCCTTCTACCGCTTCCACGCCAGCGTGATGGAGCCGTGGGACGGCCCGGCCAGCGTGGCGTTCACCGACGGCACGATCATCGGCGCCGTCCTGGACCGCAACGGCCTGCGCCCGGGCCGCTGGTGGCACACCGCCGACGGCCTGGTGGTGCTCGGCTCCGAGGCCGGCGTGCTCGACCTCGACCCGGCCACCGTCGTGGCCAAGGGGCGGCTCCAGCCGGGCCGGATGTTCCTCGTGGACACCGCCGCCGGGCGCATCGTGCACGACGACGAGATCAAGGCCGAGCTGGCCGCCGCCGAGCCGTACGACGAGTGGCTGCACGCCGGGCTCATCGACCTGCAGGACCTGCCGCCGCGCGAGCACATCATCTACACGCACGACTCGGTGATGCGCCGCCAGCAGATCTTCGGCTACTCCGAGGAGGAGCTGAAGATCCTGGTGGCCCCGATGGCCCGGGCCGGCGCCGAGCCGCTCGGTTCGATGGGTACGGACACCCCGATCTCGCCCCTGTCCACCCGGCCCCGCCTGCTGTTCGACTACTTCCACCAGCTGTTCGCCCAGGTCACCAACCCGCCGCTGGACGCGATCCGGGAGGAGCTGGTGACCAGCCTGTCGGCGACCATCGGCCCCGAGGGCAACCTGCTGAGCCCGGGCCCGGCGAGCTGCCGGCAGGTCGTGCTGCCGTGGCCGATCCTGGACAACGACGAGCTCGCCAAGCTGCTCTCCATCGACGAGGACGGCGACCTGCCCGGGTTCAAGGCGGTCCGGGTCTCCGGCCTGTACCCGCTGCGGGACGGCGCCGAGGGCATCAAGGCGCGGCTCACCCAGATCTGCCGGCACGTCTCCGAGGCGATCGAGGACGGCGTCCGCATCCTGGTCCTGTCCGACCGCGACTCCAACGCCGACCTGGCGCCGATCCCGTCGCTGCTGCTCACCGCCGCCGTGCACCAGCACCTGGTGCGGGAGCAGACCCGCACGCAGGTCGCGCTCGTGGTGGAGAGCGGCGACTGCCGGGAGGTGCACCACGCGGCCGTGCTGATCGGGTACGGCGCCGCCGCGGTGAACCCGTACCTGGCCTTTGAGAGCGTCGAGGACCTCATCGCCACCGGCCCGCTCGCCGGCATGGAGGCGGGCAAGGCGGTCCGCAACTACGTCAAGGCGCTGGGCAAGGGCGTCCTGAAGATCATGTCCAAGATGGGCATCTCGACCGTGTCGTCGTACTGCGGCGCCCAGGTCTTCGAGGCGGTCGGCCTCGAGGACGAGCTGCTCCAGCGCTACTTCACCGGCACGTCGGGGCGCATCGGCGGCTCCGGGCTCGCCGAGATCCACGCCGAGGTCGCGGCGCGGCACGCGAAGGCGTACCCGAGCAACCCGGCCGAGCGCAGCCACCGCCGCCTCGAGGTCGGCGGCGAGTACCAGTGGCGCCGCGAGGGCGAGATCCACCTGTTCAACCCGGAGACCGTCTTCCTGCTCCAGCACGCCACCCGCAGCAAGCAGTACGACGTCTTCAAGCAGTACACGGAGAAGGTCGACGGGCTCGCCGCGGCCGCCGGATCGCTGCGCGGGCTGTTCCGCTTCCGGGCCGACCGGCAGCCGGTGCCGCTGGAGGAGGTCGAGCCGGCCGCGGAGATCGTCAAGCGCTTCGCCACCGGCGCGATGTCGTACGGCTCCATCTCCGCGGAGTCGCACGAGACCCTGGCGATCGCCATGAACCGGCTCGGCGGCAAGTCGAACACCGGCGAGGGCGGCGAGGACGTCGAGCGCCTCTACGACCCGGCCCGGCGCTCCAGCGTCAAGCAGATCGCCTCCGGCCGCTTCGGCGTCACCACGGAATACCTCGTCAACGCCGACGACCTGCAGATCAAGATGGCCCAGGGCGCGAAGCCGGGCGAGGGCGGCCAGCTGCCGGGCAACAAGGTGTGGCCGTGGATCGCCAAGACCCGGCACGCCACCCCCGGCGTCGGGCTCATCTCGCCGCCGCCGCACCACGACATCTACTCCATCGAGGACCTGGCGCAGCTGGTCCACGACCTGAAGAACGTCAACCCGGCTGCGCGCGTACACGTGAAACTGGTCTCCGAGATCGGGGTCGGCACCGTCGCGGCCGGCGTGGCCAAGCTCAAGGCCGACGTCATCCTGATCTCCGGCCACGACGGCGGTACGGGCGCCAGCCCGCTCAACTCGCTGAAGCACGCCGGTTCCCCGTGGGAGCTCGGCCTGGCTGAGGCCCAGCAGACGCTGCTGCTCAACAAGCTGCGCGACCGGGTCACCGTGCAGGTCGACGGCCAGCTGAAGACCGGCCGTGACGTGATCGTCGCGGCGCTGCTCGGCGCCGAGGAGTTCGGCTTCGCGACCGCGCCGCTGATCGTCTCCGGCTGCATCATGATGCGGGTCTGCCACCTGGACACCTGCCCGGTCGGCATCGCCACGCAGAACCCGGTGCTGCGCGAGCGGTTCACCGGCAAGCCGGAGTTCGTGGAGAACTTCTTCCTCTTCCTCGCCGAGGAGGTCCGGGGCTACCTCGCCGAGCTGGGCTTCCGCAGCATCGACGAGGCGATCGGGCACGCCGAGGTGCTCGACGTCGCCCCGGCGGTGGACCACTGGAAGGCCAACGGCCTCGACCTCACCCCGATCCTGTACGTCCCGGAGCTGCCCGAGGGCGCGTCCCTGCGCGGCGTCGTCGCCCAGGACCACGGCCTCGACCGGGCGCTGGACAACGAGCTCATCGCGCTCGCCGGGCCGGCGCTCACCGAGGGCCGCGAGGTCCGCGCCGAGCTGGCCGTCCGCAACGACCACCGCAGCGTGGGCGCGATGCTCGGCGGCGAGGTCGCCCGGCGCTACGGCGGCAACGGCCTGCCCGACGACACGATCGCCTTCACCCTGCGGGGCACCGGCGGCCAGTCGTTCGGCGCGTTCCTGCCGCGCGGCGTGACCCTGCGGCTGATCGGCGACACCAACGACTACGTCGCCAAGGGGCTCTCCGGCGGGCGGGTCAGCGTGCGGCCGGCCGAGGAAGCGCCGTTCGTGGCCGAGGAGAACATCATCGCGGGCAACACCATCCTGTACGGCGCCACCGCCGGCGAACTGTTCCTGCGCGGACGCGCGGGGGAGCGCTTCGCGGTGCGCAACTCGGGTGCGTCCGCGGTCGTCGAGGGCGTGGGCGACCACGGCTGCGAGTACATGACCGGCGGCGTGGTGGTGGTGCTCGGCGCGACCGGGCGCAACTTCGCGGCGGGCATGAGCGGCGGTAAGGCGTTCGTGCTCGGCCTCGACCAGCGCCTGGTCAACCCGGAGCTGGTCGACCTGGCCCCGCTCACCGGCGAGGAGCAGGACGTGCTGCGCACCCTCGTCGAGAAGCACCATGCCGAGACCGGGTCCGCGGTGGCGGAGCGGCTGCTCAAGGACTGGCCGGCCGCCGTGGCGGAGTTCACCGCCGTGGTGCCGCGCGACTACAAGCGAGTGATGGAACTGATCAGGACCGCCGAGGCTGCCGGTCGCGACGTCGACGAGGCGGTTATGGGGGTCACCCGTGCCTGATCCGAACGGTTTCCTGCGGTACGAGCGGCAGCTTCCGAAGCGCCGCCCGGTGCCCGTACGCATCCGCGACTGGCGAGAGGTGTATCCGCCCGCCGGCGAGGAGCTCATCCGCGACCAGGCCACCCGGTGCATGGACTGCGGCATCCCCTTCTGCCACGAGGGCTGCCCGCTGGGCAACCGCATCCCGGACTGGAACGACCTGGTCCGCACCAACGCCTGGGCCGCGGCGGCGGAGAGCCTGCACGCCACCAACAACTTCCCGGAGTTCACCGGCCGGCTCTGCCCCGCACCCTGCGAGGCGGCCTGCGTCCTCGGCATCGCCGACGACCCGGTCACCATCAAGCAGGTCGAGGTCGAGATCGCCAACCACGCCTTCGACCTCGGGTACGTGAAACCGCAGCCGCCCGCCACGCTCTCCGGCAGGTCGGTGGCCGTGGTCGGCTCCGGACCCGCCGGGCTGGCCGCCGCGCAGCAGCTCGCCCGGGCCGGCCACGCCGTCACGGTGTTCGAGCGCGACGACCGGATCGGTGGTCTCCTGCGCTACGGCATCCCCGACTTCAAGCTCGAGAAGGAGCGCATCGACGCCCGCCTCGCGCAGATGGAGGCCGAGGGCGTCATCTTCCAGACCGGCGTCAACGTGGGCGTCGACGTCACCGCGGACGACCTGCGCGAGCGCTTCGACGCCGTGCTGCTCACCTGCGGCGCCCTCGCCGGCCGGGACACGCACGGGACGCCGGGGCGGCAGCTGCGCGGCGTACACCTGGCCATGGACCATCTCGTCCCGGCCAACCGGGTGGTCGCCGGGCTGCAGGAGAGCACGCCGATCGACGCCCGGGACAAGCACGTCGTGATCATCGGCGGCGGCGACACCGGCGCCGACTGCCTCGGCGTGGCCCACCGCCAGGGCGCGGCCAACGTGATCCAGCTCGACCAGTACCCGCTGCCGCCGGAGGCCCGCGCCGCCGAGCTGCACCCGTGGCCGACCTGGCCGGTCATCCTGCGCAACTACCCGGCCCACGAGGAGGGCGGCGAACGCGTCTTCGGCGTGGCGGTCCAGGAGTTCGTCGACGACGGCAACGGCAACGTCGCCGCCGTCCGCGTCGCCGACGTCGTCGTCGAACGCGTCGACGGCCGGCGCACGGTCACCGTCACCCCCGGCTCGGAGCGCGACCTGCGCGCCGACCTGGTCCTGCTCGCGATCGGCTTCGAGGGTACGGAGCAGCAGCCGCTCCTCGACCAGCTCGGCGTGACCCGCAACCCCCGCGGCGCGGTCGACGCCGGGGACGACTGGCAGACCGGCGCGGACGGCGTCTTCGTGGCCGGCGACATGCACCGCGGCGCCTCACTGATCGTCTGGGCGATCGCCGAGGGCCGCGCCGCCGCCGCGGCCATCCACCAGTACCTCGGCGCCCCGGGTGACCTGCCGGCGCCCGTACGCCCGACGTCGCAGCCGCTGGCCGCGACCCGCTGAGGCGACAGCCCGCCCCGGCGCCGGGGGCGGGCCGCTCCGCCCCCGGCGGTCCCTCCGCCGCTCCCTCCGTCGCTCCCGCCCCGTCGCTGCCTCGGTCGCTCCCGCCCCGTCGGTTCCTCCGCCGTTCCCGGCCGCGTCGCTCACTCTTCGTGATCGCGTGCGCGCGGCCCGAACCGGTGGTCGCCGTCGTTGCTGCGTACCGCTGGGGCGGGACATCTGTGCGCGGCCGCTGGGACCGGACCGATAAGCTGAAGCCGATTGCGGTCGCTGTAGCCCGCCACCGAGTGTGAGCCAGGCGCGCCCGACGGGATGTCCGGAGCGTCGCCACTCGCCGTTCATCCCCATGACGGGGGTCGGCCAACGGGCCGATCCGAAAGAGAGACTAGCCTGATGGCTGTGACACGCCGAGCAAAGATCGTCTGCACCATGGGTCCCGCCACCGCGTCCGCCGAGCGCATGCTCGGGCTGGTCGAGGCCGGCATGGACGTGGCCCGGCTCAACTTCAGCCACGGCAGCCACGAGGACCACCAGAAGGTCTACGACATGGTCCGCGCCGCCGCGAAGCAGACCGGCCGCGCCGTCGCCGTGCTCGCCGACCTCCAGGGTCCGAAGATCCGGCTCGGCAAGTTCGCCAACGGCCCGCACGTGTGGAAGACCGGCGACGTCGTCACCATCACCAGCGACGACATCCTGGGCACCCCGGACCGCGTCTCGTGCACGTACACGAAGCTTCCTGAAGAGGTCAAGGTCGGCGACCGCCTCCTCATCGACGACGGCAAGGTCGCCGTCGAGGTCTCCGCCGTGCAGGGCAACGACATCCGCTGCCTGGTCACCGAGGGCGGCCCGGTCTCCAACAACAAGGGCGTCTCGCTGCCCAACGTCGCGGTCAGCGTGCCCGCGATGAGCGACAAGGACGAGGCCGACCTGCGCTTCGCCCTGAGCCTCGGCGTCGACCTGGTGGCCCTGTCGTTCGTGCGCTCGCCCGACGACATCAAGCTCGTGCACCAGATCATGGCCGAGGAGGGCAAGACCGTCCCGGTCATCGCCAAGGTCGAGAAGCCCGAGGCGGTCACCCACCTCGAGGCCATCGTCCTCGCCTTCGACGGCGTCATGGTGGCCCGCGGCGACCTGGGCGTGGAGCTCCCGCTCGACGAGGTGCCGCTCGTGCAGAAGCGCGCCGTGCAGCTCTGCCGCGAGAACGCCAAGCCGGTCATCGTGGCCACCCAGATGCTCGACTCGATGATCGAGAATTCCCGCCCGACCCGCGCCGAGGCCTCCGACGTCGCCAACGCGGTCCTCGACGGCGCCGACGCGGTCATGCTCTCCGGCGAGACCTCGGTCGGCAAATATCCGGTGCTCACCGTCAGCACCATGGCGAAGATCGTCACCACCACCGAGAACGGCGCCCTCGGCGTCCCGGTCCTGCAGCACGACCCCCGCACCCACAGCGGCGCCCTGACCGTGGCGGCGTCCCGCATCGCCCGCAACATCGGCGCCAAGGCCCTCGTCGCCTTCTCGCAGACCGGCGACACCGTGCGCCGCCTCTCCCGCCTGCACTGCGAGCTGCCGCTGCTGGCCTTCACCCCGGTCCCCGAGGTACGCGACCAGCTCGCCCTCTCCTGGGGCGTCGAAACGTTCCTGACCGACTTCGTCGAGCACACCGACGACATGTTCCGCCAGGTCGACCAGAGCATGCTCGGCCTCGGCCTCGCCAAGCCCGGCGACTACGTCGTGGTCGTGGCCGGCAGCCCGCCGAACGCCCCCGGCTCCACCAACACCCTGCGGGTCCACCAGCTCGGCTCGCTCGTCGACCCGAGCACCGTGTGACGTCCACGCCCCCGGCCTCCACCGGCCCGGCCTCGGCCGGCTCGGACCTGGCCGGCTCGGACCTGGCCGGCTCGGACCTGGCCGGCTCGGACTCGACCGGCTCGGACTTGGCTGGCCCGGCCTCGACTGGTCCGGCCTCGGGCGGCTCGGGCTCGGGCGGCTCGGCCTCCGCGTCCTCGGGGGGCGTGCCGGGTCGGTCTGCCGGCCGGTCCGGGGACCGCGCGGCGTCCGGCCCGGACGCCGCGGTCCCGCTCGAGGGCCAGGCCGCCGTCGACCAGCTGCTGGAGGTCCTCGACCTCAAGCAGCTGGATCCGGCCCGCTTCCGGGGCGAGAGCCCGCAGGTCGGCGCCCAGCGCGTCTTCGGCGGCCAGGTCGCCGGCCAGGCCCTGGTGGCGGCCGGCCGCACGGTCGCCCCGGACCGCTTCGTGCACTCGCTGCACGGCTACTTCGTGCGCCCGGGCGACCCGACGGTCCCGATCGACTTCACGGTCGAGACCATCCGCGACGGCCGTTCCTTCTCCGTGCGCCGCTCCACGGCCCAGCAGCACGGCAAGACCATCTTCTTCATGTCAGCCTCGTTCCAGGTGGTGGAGGAGGGCCTCGACCACCACTCGCCGGCCCCGGAGGGCATCCCGGGCCCGGACGAGACCCCGACGATGCGCGACTGGCTCGCCAGGTACCCCCAACGCCGAGCCGCCTTCAACACGGCCCCGCAGGCCATCGACGTCCGCTACGTCAACACCCCCGGCTGGGTCCCCCCGGGCGACCGCGACGCCGCCGCCCTGCAACGCGTCTGGATGCGCATCAACGGCAAACTCCCGGACGACCCCCTGATCCACGCGTGCGCCCTCACGTACGCCTCGGACCTCTCCCTCCTCGACTCGGTCCTCTCGGTCCACGGCGAAGTCTGGGGCCCGGGCGGCGTCATCGGCGCCAGCCTGGACCACGCCCTCTGGTTCCACCGCCGCTTCCGAGCCGACGAATGGTTCCTGTACGACTGCACCAGCCCGTCCGCGAGCGGCAGCCGAGGCCTGGCAACAGGCCGCCTCTTCACGGAGTCCGGAGCCCACATCGCCAGCGCGGTCCAGGAAGGCCTCCTCCGCCGCGTCGGCACCCGCCCGTAACCACCCGCCGCCCCGGCCCCTGCCGCTCCGGCCCCTGCCGCGCCGGGACCCGCCGCGCTCGCCCCGCTTTGTCGCGCTCGCCCCGTCTTGCCTCGCCCCGCTCGACCGGCAGGCCGCCGCGGACCTGGCCCGCGCGCACGCTCGCCCCGCCCGTTGCGGCACACCCGCTTGCCCCACCGTTGCGCCTCGAACGCTCGTCCCGCCGAGCACGTCCGACCGTCGGCCGCTCGCCCGTCCGCCGCCTGTGCGGTCCGCCCGTCAACCACACGTTCGCCCGTCGCGCGCTCGCCCCGTCGCGCGCCCGCTCGCCCCGTCGCGCGCCCGCTCGCCCCGTCGTGCGCCCGCTCGTTCGCTGTGCGCACGTCCGTCTCGCGGTGGGCCCGTCGGAGCGGGACCCGGCCCGGCGACTGGCCGTTACGCGCTGGCCCCGCTCCGGCGGGCAAGGGGAGATCAGTCCACAGTCCGCCCGTCGTCCCTGCCTGCCGTCCTCGCCCCCGGCTCCGTACCGTCGAACGCCACCGCGTCCCCGGCCGCTCCCGACACCGCGCCGGTGGCCGCGGCCCGCGCCGCCCTGCCCGGCTCCTGGGGTGACGCCATCGCCTCGTCCGCCCCCGGCACCTCCACCCCCTCGGCCGTGTCCGGCACCTCGACCTGTTCCGCCTCGGCGGCGGCAGCCTGCGCGGCGGCCCCCGGAACGGCCGCCCCGGTCACCCCGGCCAGCGCCAGCATCGCGTCCAGTTCGGCGGTCGTCCGCAACACCTCGTCGTGGAAACTCCCGGCCTGCGCCCCGTGCCCGGCCTCCCGCCAGTCCCCGGTCCCACCGCCAGCCGCCCCCGGCCCCGCCGCGAATCCTCCCGCGCCACTTCCCGCCGCGCCGGCAGCCCCCATGCCCCGCGCACCGCTTCCCGCCGGGCCGCCTGCCCCGATGCCCCGCGCGCCGGTCCCCGCCGTGCCGCCTGCCCCAATGCCCCGAGCGCCGGTCCCCGCCGTGCCGCTACCCGCGACTCCGGTTCCGGTTCCAGTGCCCCAGCCACCCTCGGCGTCCGCTCCCGCCGTGCCGAAGCCCCCGGCGCCAGTCCCGATACCCGCCGCTCCATAGCCCGTCGCCTCGGCACCCGGCGAGCCTTCGACCGCGGCGGTGCGAGGACCGGACAGGTCGGTCAGCCCGGCCGCCGACCCCCGCGGCATCGCCCGGTGCCGGGCTCCGGCGGCCCGCGGCGGCGCCGCCTCGAAGTCCGTCATGCCGGCCGAGTAGCCCGCCACCCCGATCGCCCGCTCCGGCGACAGCTCGAGCCGCCGCCCGGCCCGGGCCAGCGACGAGGCCTCCCGCAACCGCAACGACGCCACAAGATCGGCGACCCCCCTGATGGCGGCGGCCCCGGCGAGAACGGTGACGACCGTCGCCGCCGTACGCGCGGAAGAGCCGGCGGCGAAGAACCCCAGCCCGAGCTCCACCAGCCCGACGACGGTGAGCATCCCCCAGATCCGATCGGTCTCGCGAGTCATCATCGCGACAGCGACGTCGACCGCGCCCCGCACCATCAGATACCACCCGAGCAACCCCGCCGGCGTGGTCCACGATTCGCTGTTGTCGGTCATCAAGATCACACCCGTGACCGCGAACAGTACGGCCATGCCCGCATTCAGCCACCACGTCCGGGTCCCGGCGAGCGCCCGCACCACCTCGGTCACCGCCCCGAACAGCACGACCGGCCCCACCACATCGGCCACCTCGGCGGGCTCGAGCCGCAGCACACTCCACGCCACAGCCAGCCAAGCCACCCCGGCGAACAACAGGAACCCCCACATCCCGTCACGCACGACGGTCAGGGGCGACGAGCCGGACCACAACATGAAGCCTCCTGGCAGTGCTGGTACTGCCATGACAACACCGAGCAGACCGGCAAACCGCCCTTTCGCCGGAAATACCCGATAGCACGGTTCAGCACTTGGCCCCCACCACCTGGTCGAGCACCGCCACCCCGTTCCGGCGCGCCACCGAGAGCAGGTTGGGCCGGCACATCCGCCACGGCACATCGATCCGGTCGAGTGTCCGCTGGCAGATCGACATGATGTCGGCCGATTCGTTGGCGAACATGTACCGGGGATACCGGTAGGTCGTCCCGTTCCTGACGACGCGATTCTCCGTGCGGCAGCCGTCGGAATGGAAAAGGCCGCGGAGCAGGTTCCCCGGTTCTTCGTCGGCTATCCGCTGCTGCCACCCGGCGAGCCGGATCGGCCTTTCGTGTTTCCGGCCGGGGCCATGCTGAGGGAACAGGCACGGCCAGTGCTGGGAGTAACTCTGCACTGCGACACAGCCTTCGCGATTGACCCGCTGCACCTTGGTCGCGAGGACCCGGAGCATGGCGTCGGCGCAGGCGTCGATGAGCCCCGGCCATGTTGCCGTGCAGTAAACCCGCAGCACGCAGACGCGTGCCGTGGTCACCAGATGCCCGTCGCCGAGGTAGAGACCGAGCAGGTGCGCATAGGCCGCGGGATCGCCGGGGAGCCTGGCCGGCGTGGCGCATCGCGGACATCGGGTCGGCGCCGCGTCCCTTTCCGCCCGCCGCCTGGCTCGTTCGCCGTGCAGCCAATGTCCGACCGTGCGCCGGGGAAGATCGAGTTCGCGACAGATCTCGCCGAATGGAACTCCGGCGGCGCGTAGTTCGAGTGCGCGGTGGCGAAAGTGAGGAGGATGCACCCCCTCATCTTCGAACAGGGGTACGACAGTCTCGCGTGGTGCCGGGGACGGGAGTCGAACCCGCATGCCCTCTCGGACAAATCATTTTGAGTGATCCGTGTATGCCATTCCACCACCCCGGCGCGCTCGACCGCGTCGCGACAGTGCCACGGCGATACGAGCAGGACACACACTACCCACTACGCTGTCTGGGGTGACACCCAGATACCCGGGTGTCGCGACTTCCGGAGCGTTGGGGGTAGGGGTTCTGTGGCCGACACGCAGGCGAGTGCCGAGCGCAGGCGGGTTCTGATCGCCGAGGACGAGGCTCTCATCCGGCTGGACCTGGCCGAGATGCTCGTGGAAGAGGGGTACGACGTCGTCGGTGAGGCCGGTGACGGGGAGACCGCCGTGCGGCTGGCCGAGGATCTGACGCCGGATCTGGTCATCCTCGACATCAAGATGCCGATCATGGACGGGCTGGCCGCCGCCGAGCGGATCGCCGGGGGGCGGATCGCGCCGGTCGTCATTCTGACCGCGTTCAGCCAGCGGGATCTGGTGGAGCGGGCGCGGGCCGCCGGGGCGATGGCGTACCTGGTGAAGCCGTTCCAGAAGTCGGACCTGGTGCCGGCCATCGAGATCGCGCTCTCCCGGTATTCGGAGATCGCCGCGCTGGAGTCCGAGGTGGCGGGGCTCACCGATCGGCTGGAGACGCGCAAGTCGGTCGAGCGGGCCAAGGGCGAGCTGATGACCAAGTATGCGATGACCGAGCCGCAGGCCTTCAAGTGGATCCAGCGGACCGCGATGGACCACCGGATGACGATGCGTGAGGTCGCCGATCGGATCCTCGCCGAGTCCGAGCCGCCGGATGCGGCGTCCCAGCCCAGCTAGAGGGGCTTCTGGCGCGTCATATCGTTGTCGCGTTGGTTAAAGAGCAATAACGGCTTGGGAACAGAACGTTGATGTCGTGTGACGCAGGCTATGATCCGCCAGTCCCGGGGTGCAACATCCCTCGGGCCGACCTGCCATGACGTCAATGAGGAGCTCCGTTGCGTAGAGCCGTGATGATGGTCACGGCCTTCCTGGCAAGCATGTTGTTCGTCCTCGGCACCGGTGTCACGAGCGCCAGTGCCGAAGGTGAAGGGCTGCAGGGAACCCTGATCAACCAGAACCAGCCGGTTGCTGGTGTCACGATCAAGGTTTCCGGCCAGGATGGTCAGTTGATCGACCAGACCAAATCGGGGGCGGACGGCAAGTGGTCCGTCGGCGTACCGAAAGCCGGCACGTACAAGGTCGATCTGGACGTCGCGACGCTGCCGCAAGGTGTCGTCCTGCTGAACAACCGGCCGAGCTTGAATCTGCAGGTCTTCGAGGGGTCTGTCCGGACCGCGCTGTTCCCGCTGGGCGCCGCCGCGACCGGTAACGAGAAGGCGGACGACGGCAGCCCCGGCACGTTGGGGCGGGTGCTGGACCTCGCCTACACGGGCATTCACATCGGCCTGATGATCGCCCTGGCGGCGCTCGGCCTGTCGCTGATCTTCGGCACGATGGGCCTGACGAACTTCGCGCACGGCGAGCTGATCACCTTCGGCGCCATGATGGCGTTCATCTTCAACGTCTTCGTCGGGCTGCCGGTGTGGGTCGCGGGCGTGATCGCGGTGATCCTCGGCGGGGCGTTCGGCTGGATACAGGACCGCTTCTTCTGGGGCTGGCTGCGGCAGCGGCGCACCGGCCTGATCGGCATGATGATCATCTCGATCGGCCTGGCCCTGACGTTGCGCTACGTCTCGCTCTACTGGTTCCGCGGTGAGACCCGGCAATATTCCGAGTACGTGGCCCAGCCGGGCATCGACCTCGGCCTGATCGACGTGGCACCCAAGAACCTGGTGATGGACGCGATCGCGATCATCGTGCTGGTCGGCGTGTCGGCGTCGCTGGTGATGACCCGGCTCGGCAAGGCGACCCGCGCGGTGTCGACGAACCCGTCGCTGGCCGCCGCTTCGGGCATCAACGTCGACGCCATCATCCGCCTGGTCTGGACCATCGGTGGTGCCCTCGCCGCGCTCAGCGGCGTCATGCTGGGTGTCTTCCAGGGCATCAACTACCAGATGGGCTTCCAGATCCTGCTGCTCGTCTTCGCCGCCGTCACGCTGGGTGGTCTCGGTACGGCCTTCGGGGCCCTGCTGGGCAGCCTGGTGATCGGTCTCGCCACCCAGTTGTCGACGCTCTGGATCCCGACGGAGCTCAAGAACGTGGGGGCCCTGGCGGTTCTCATCATCGTCATCCTGTTCCGGCCGCAGGGCATCCTGGGCCGGCGCGAGCGGATCGGTTGAGGGGCGCACGATGATCAACTGGGACGTCATCTTCAGTGTTTCCCTGGAGTCGCTGGTCGGCGCGACGACGATCGTGTACGCCCTGGCGGCCATCGGCCTCAACGTGCACTTCGGCTACGCGGGCCTGCTCAACTTCGGTCAGTCCGCGTTCCTGGGCGTGGCCGCGTACGGCATGGCGATCACCGTGTCGACCTTCGATCTCCCGTTCTGGCTGGGCATCCTCGTCGGGCTCGCGGCGACCGTGGTGCTCGCCCTGCTGCTCGGCATCCCCACGCTGCGGCTGCGCGCCGACTATCTGGCCATCGTGACGATCGCGGCGGCCGAGATCGTACGGTTGCTCTTCCGCTCGGTGTCGCTGAGTGAGTGGACCGGCGGGTCGGACGGCCTGCAGTCCTTCTCCCAGTCGTTCTACGACCTGAACCCGTACTCGGGCGGCATCTCGACGACGCTGATCAGTTTCAGCGCCCGCGAGCTGTGGATCATCACGGTCGGCTGGATCGTCGTCGCGCTGGCGCTGTTCATCGTGTGGCTGCTCATGCGCAGCCCGTGGGGGCGCGTCATCAAGGCGATCCGCGAGGACGAGGACGCGGTGCGCAGCCTCGGCAAGAGCGTCTTCGCGTACAAGATGCAGGCGCTGATCCTGGGCGGCGTGCTCGGCTCGTTCGGCGGTTACATCTTCGCGCTGAGCCTGGCCGCGATCCAGCCGGACACCTACGGCACCGAGTTCACGTTCTACATGTACACGATCGTGATCCTGGGCGGTGCTGCCCGCGTACTCGGGCCGGTCGTCGGGTCGATGATCTTCTGGTTGCTCCTGACCTTCATCAACGCCCTGCTGCCCGCCCTGGTCAGCGCCGGGACGATCCCGACGTCGATCATGACGACGAACCAGGCCGGCGCCGTGGGCTACATCCTGGTGGGTGTCGGGCTGATCCTGCTGCTCATCTTCCGGCCGCAGGGAATCTTCGGCGACAAGAAGGAGGTCATGCTCGATGCCCGGTGAACCGACCGGTGCCGCGCCCGCGCGCGCGGGATCGACCGCCCGAGACCGAGCCACCGAGGCCTTGCGCGACGTCGCGCGGGAGCCGGGTGCCGCCAAGCCCGATCCGATCCTCGTCGCCGACGGCGTCGTGCGCCGCTTCGGCGGGCTGACCGCCGTCAACGTCAACCACGTCGAGATCCAGCGGGGTGCAATCACCGCGCTGATCGGCCCCAACGGCGCCGGCAAGACGACCTTCTTCAACCTGCTGACCGGCTTCGACCGTCCCGACGAGGGCCAGTGGAAGTTCAACGGCGACGCGGTCCAGGGCGTGCCGCCGCACAAGGTGGCGCGCCGCGGCATGGTCCGCACGTTCCAGCTGACCAAGGCGCTGTCCCGGCTGTCGGTGATCGACAACATGCGGCTGGGCGCGGTGGGGCAGAAGGGCGAGACCTTCTGGCGCGCGCTCATCCCCAGCCTGTGGCGCAAGCAGGAGGCGGAGATCACCGAGCGGGCCGACGCGCTGCTCGAGCGGTTCAAGCTCGACAAGAAGCGCGAGGACTTCGCCGGCAGCCTCTCCGGCGGCCAGCGCAAGCTGCTGGAGATGGCCCGGGCTCTGATGGTCGAGCCGCACATGGTGATGCTCGACGAGCCGATGGCCGGCGTGAACCCGGCCCTGACGCAGTCGCTGCTCGGCCACGTCAAGAACCTGCGCGAGGACGGCATGACCGTGCTGTTCGTCGAGCACGACATGGACATGGTCCGGGACATCAGCGACTGGGTCATCGTCATGGCGCAGGGGCAGGTGATCGCGGAGGGTACGCCGGACAGCGTGATGGCGGATCCGCGGGTCATCGACGCGTACCTCGGCGCGCACCATGACGGGGCTCCCGACCCGTCGGCACCGATCGACAACGAACCAGCGGCCGGCCCGAAGGCGACCGACGGCCCCGCGGAACGGGAGTGACGATGGCCGAGAACGAGATTCCCGTCGAGCAGGCGGACGACACGGCGGGTGTCGCCGTACTGGATCGGTCCGAGCACCTGGCCGGCGCCGACGGTGCCCTGCTGCGTGCGGACGAGCTGATCGCCGGCTATCTGCCGGGTGTGAACATCCTGAACGGCAGTGATCTGTACGCGCGTGAAGGCGAGCTGATCGGCATCATCGGCCCGAACGGTGCCGGTAAGTCGACCCTGCTGAAGGCGCTGTTCGGGCTGGTCAACATCCGCTCGGGCGCGGTCACGCTGCGCGGCGAAGCGATCACGAACCTCAAGGCCCACGACCTGGTGTCCAAGGGGATCGGCTTCGTGCCGCAGACCAACAACGTGTTCGGCACGCTCACCATCGAGGAGAACCTCGAGATGGGCACGTTCCTGCGGCCCAAGCGCTTCAAGGAGCGCTTCGAGTTCGTCTCCGGCCTGTTCCCCGCGCTGGGCGCCCGCCGCAAGCAGCGCGCGGGCTCGCTCTCCGGCGGTGAGCGGCAGATGGTCGCCATGGGCCGCGCGCTCATGATGGAGCCGAGCGTGCTGCTGCTCGACGAGCCCTCCGCGGGCCTGTCGCCGGCGATGCAGGACGAGGTCTTCTTCCGGACCAAGCAGATCAACGGTACGGGCGTCACGGTCGTCATGGTCGAGCAGAACGCCCGCCGGTGCCTGGAGATCTGCGACCGCGGTTACGTCCTGGACCAGGGCCGCAACGCGTACACGGCGTCCGGCCGCGACCTGATGGACGACCCGAAGGTCATCGAGCTGTACCTGGGCACCCTCGCCCGCGCCTGACCCGCTCCACCGATACGGCCGCCAGGGGTTCGCCCCGGCGGCCGTATCTTTTGTCGCTTCGATGGCCCGTCTTCGACCTGCACGAAAATGGGGCCCGGCTTTCGCCGGGCCCCATTTCTGCTGTGCTTGCGTCAGCCGGAGATGCTGCCGGCCTGGTAGGTCAGGTTCTTGTAGGTGTTGTCGGCACCGTACTGGTAGATGCCGATGGTGGCCTGCGACGGGTCACCGGCCTCGTTGAACTCGATCGGACCGCTGACACCGTCGTAGTCGATGTCGGTGCCCTTGTCGAGCAGGTCCTTGCACTCCTTGTACGTCTTGCACTTGGTGCCGGCGGAGGTGACGGCCGTCATCTGCTTCGCCATGGCGCTCGGCGTGTCGCTCTTCGCGGCGGTGGCGGCGAGGGCGGCGACGACGGTGGCGTCGTACGACTCCGGCGCGTAGCTGAAGTCCTTCAGCTGCGGGTTGACCTTGAGCAGGTTGGTCCGGAAGTCGTCGCTGGCCTTGGCGCCCGGCAGCGTGCCCTTGGCGCCCGCGAAGGTGCCGTTCGGGAACTCCTTGCCGTAGTTCGACAGGTTGCCGTCGACGAAGTACCACTTCTTCTTCGCGGCGGTCAGACCGGCCTCGACCAGCTTCGGGACGATCTTCTTGGTCTCGTCGAACCCGATGAGGACGATCGCGTCCGGGTTCGCCTGCCTGATCTTGCCGACCTCGGCGGAGTAGTCCGCGGCCTTCGGGTCGTAGACCTCTTCGGCGACGACCTGGCCGCCGCCCGACTCGATGGCGCTGCGGGTGCTCTTCGCGAGGCCCGTGCCGTAGGAGTCCTGGAGGACCAGCAGGCCGACCTTGGCGTTGCCGTCCTCGGCGATCAGGTTGCCGAGGACCCGGCCCTGGAGCACGTCCGGCGGCGCGGTGCGGAAGTAGAGGCCGTTGTCCTTGTACGTCGTGAACGCGTCCGACGTGTTGGCCGGCGAGATCTGCATGACCCCGGCACCCGTGATCTTGTCGATCACGGACAGCGACACGGAGGACGAGGCGGCGCCGACGATGACGTCGACCTTGTCCGTGAGCAGCTTGTTCACCGACTGCGACGCGATGTCGGTCGAGGTGTCGCCCGAGTCCGAGTCGCTCTTGGTGACGGGCTTGCCGAGCACGCCTCCGGCGTCGTTGATGTCCTTGATCGCCAGGTCGACGCCGGCGAACTCCGGCGGGCCGAGGAAGGCGAGGGAACCGGTCTGCGGCAGCAGCGTGCCGATCTTCAGAACACCGTCACCGGATGCGGCGGCGGTGGCTGCCGACGACGATCCAGCCGACGGGGTGTCACCGTCGTCGGAGCACGCGCCAAGGGTGAGGCACGCGGCCCCCAGCACGGCGACGGTCCGCCACGCGAAGGAAGGGCGATTCATCCATGTCTCCTTTGAGGTCAGCGAGCGGGAAACCGAAGCGTTTCGCGCCTTCCGCCGATCGGGTCAACCTAGTGAAAAGAAAGGTCCACGACCAGGGCATTGGCCCTTCCTAGACCGACACGTTGTGCAGTCGTAATGTAGGCAAACACCGAATCGATCGCGGTGCCGTTCCTCCGACCGCGATTGTCCGGCCGGCGCGGCGACAGTCCCCGCATTTCCGCCGAATCATCTCAGATCGCCTGGGGCGGCCCGCAAAGTTGTCGTACCCCGGGACTAGAGTTCCCCGACGTGAGCGCCGACGCCCAGACCCCCCGCTTGCTGCTGCTCGACGGCCACTCGCTGGCCTACCGAGCCTTCTTCGCGCTGCCCGTGGAGAATTTCTCCACCCAGACGGGCCAGCCGACCAACGCCGTGTTCGGCTTCACCTCGATGCTGATCAACATGCTGCGCGACGAGAAGCCGACCCACATCGTGGTGGCGTTCGACGTCTCGCGCGTGTCGTTCCGCACCGAGAAGTACGCGGAGTACAAGGCCGGCCGCTCCGAGACCCCGCAGCCGTTCCTGGGCCAGGTCAGCCTGGTCAAGGAGGTGCTCGAGGCGCTGCGCATCCCGGTGGTCGAGAAGCCGGGCTACGAGGCCGACGACGTCATCGGCACCCTCGCGTGCCAGGCCCGCGACGCCGGCTTCGAGGTCGTCATCTCCACCGGCGACCGGGACGCCTTCCAGCTCGCCGGCGAGCACGTCACGATCCTCTACCCGGTGCGCGGCGTCTCCGAGGTCTGGCGGATGACCCCCGAGGCCATCGAGGCGAAGTACGGCGTGCCCCCCGGCCGCTACCGCGACAAGGCCGCCCTGGTCGGCGAGGCCAGCGACAACCTGCCCGGCGTCCCCGGCGTCGGCGACAAGACCGCGGCCAAATGGATCAATCAGTACGGCGGGCTCGACGGCATCATCGCGCGGGTCGACGAGATCAAGGGCAAGGCGGGGGAGAACCTGCGCGCCCACCTGGCCGACGTCATGCGCAACTACGACCTCAACGGGCTGGTCTGCGACCTCGATCTGCCGCTGCGCCCCGAGGACGTCAAGTGGCAGGGCTGGGACCGCGAGGCCGTGCACCAGGTCTTCGACGCGCTCGAGTTCCGGGTGCTGCGCGAGCGGCTCTATGCGTACCTCGACGCCGTCGAGCCCGAGGCCGAGTCCGGCTTCGATCTGGCCGGCAGCGTGCTGCGCGCCGGTGAGGTGGCCGGATGGCTCGCCGAGCACGCTCAGGCGGCCCCGGTCGGCGTGTCCGTCACCGGCACCTTCGGCCGCGGCACCGGCTCGCTGACCGGCATCGCGGTGGCCGCCGGCGACGGCCCGGCCGCCTGGTTCGACCCGGCCGCGCTGGACGAGGCCGACGAGCGCGCGGTCGCCGCCTGGCTCGCCGACCCCGACCGGCCCAAGATCATTCACGACGCGAAGCCGGCGATGCTGGCCTTCCGCGCGCACGGCTGGGCGCTGGCCGGCGTGCGCGTCGACACCGCCCTCGCCGCCTACCTCGCCAAGCCCGACCAGCGGGCGTACGACCTGACCGACCTCGCGCTCCGCTATCTCAAGCGCGAGCTGCGCGTCGACGCGCCGCAGGACGGCCAGCTCACCCTCGACGGGCTGGGCGACGACCAGGGCGCCGCTGAGGAGAACGTGATGCTCCGCGCCCGCGCCACCCTCGACCTCGCCGACACCCTCATCGAGGAGCTGTCCCGCGACGACGGCGCCTCCCAGCGCCTGCTGGCCGAGGTGGAGCAGCCGCTCGAGATCGTGCTCGGCGAGATGGAACACGTGGGCATCGCCGCCGACACGCACTATCTCTCCGAGCTCGAGGCGCACTTCGCCGCCGAGGTCAAGGCGGCGCAGCAGGCGGCCCACGAGGTGGTCGGGCGCGAGTTCAACCTCGGCTCGCCCAAGCAGCTCCAGGAGATCCTCTTCGTCGAGCGCAACCTGCCGAAGACGAAGCGCATCAAGTCCGGCTACACCACCGACGCCGACGCGCTGCAGAGCCTCTTCGCGCAGACCGGCGACCCCCTGCTCGAGCACCTGCTGCGCCACCGCGACGTCGCCAAGCTCAAGTCCACCGTGGACGGCCTGCTCAAGTCCGTCTCCGACGACGGCCGCATCCACACCACGTTCAACCAGACGGTCGCCGCCACCGGCCGGCTCTCGTCCACCGACCCCAACCTGCAGAACATCCCCATCCGTACGGAGGAGGGCCGGCGCATCCGCCGCGCGTTCGTGGTGGGCGAGGGCTTCGAGTCGCTGCTGACCGCCGACTACAGCCAGATCGAGATGCGCATCATGGCGCACCTCTCCGGCGACGAGGCCCTCATCGCGGCCTTCAACTCCGGCGCCGACTTCCACGCCGCCACCGCCTCGTCGGTCTTCCACGTCCCCGTCGACGAGGTCGTCCCCGACCAACGGCGCAAGATCAAAGCCATGAACTACGGTCTCGCGTACGGTCTGAGCGCCTTCGGCCTGAGCAACCAGCTCAGCATCACCACGGAGGAAGCCCGCGGCCTGATGGCGGAATACTTCGAACGCTTCGGAGGCGTCCGCGACTACCTCCAGGCGGTCGTCCGCCGAGCGGTCCAGGACGGCTACACGGCCACCATCCTCGGCCGCCGCCGCTACCTCCCCGACCTGAGCAGCGACAACCGCCAACGCCGCGAAATGGCCGAACGCATGGCCCTCAACGCCCCCATCCAAGGCTCAGCCGCCGACATCATCAAGGTAGCGATGCTCCACGTCGACACCGCCCTCCGCGAAGCCGGCCTGAAGTCCCGCATGCTCCTCCAGGTCCACGACGAACTCGTCTTCGACGTAGCCCCCGGCGAACGCGAACCCCTCGAAGCCCTGGTCCGCCAGGAAATGGGAGCGGCCTACCCCCTCTCAGTCCCCCTCGAAGTCTCAGTAGGCACCGGCCAAGACTGGAACGGTGCCGACCACTGACCACCCCACCACCCACCATCCGCCCTCACCGGCCGGTTGCCCTACCACCCGTCCGGCTCGCCTCCACCGGCTGGCTGCTCTCCCGCCCCGCTTCACCGGACGGTTGCTCCACCACCGTCCGGCTCGCCTTCACTGGCCGGTTGCTCCACCACCGTCCGGCTCGCCTTCACTGGCCGGTTGCCCTACCACCGTCCGGCTCGCCTCCGCTGGCCGGTTGCCCCACCACCGTCCGGCTCGCCCTCACCGGCCGGTTGCCCTACCACCGTCCGGCTCGCCTCCGCTGGCCGGTTGCCCCACCACCGTCCGGCTCGCCCTCACCGGCCGGTTGCCCTACCACCCGCGCGCCCCGCTTCACCGGACGGTTGCTCCATCACCGTCCGGCTCGCCTTCACTGGCCGGTTGATCTACCACCCGCCCAGGCCGCCTCACGGACCGTTGCCCCACCACCCGCGCGGGGTTGACCTCGGCTGTCGGGTGCGCCGCCACCCGCCCGAGCGACCATTGGCTGGTTATGTGCTGACACTCTGTCCACCTCCTGACAGCACCGGGCGCATTTCGGTGCCTGGTGAAGCCATTTACCACTCGATCGGGTGGCTTGTGGAAGTGTGATCCGTAGCCCATTCGGGCAGCCGCCGCGGTTCTTTTGGCTATACCTGCCGCTCCTCATTCCGGGGGCTCGTGAATGGTCCGCCGCGTTGGCAGAGCACCGTCCACCTCGGATTTAACCGTTGTTGCAGCGGTGTCCGTCCGCGAGGTGACGCGGAGGGAAACCGCTGGTGGGAAATGCATTCTGGCTCTGCGCAGTCGAGATCTTGCACTGGGGAGCGAGGTGTCGGGATTCCGCCCCCGCGGACTTGCCTTGCTCTGCAAGGGTGGGCGCATGTCGAGCACTTCCATCGAGATGACATCGCTGTCGGGCGCCTGGGCTCCCGTGGCGCGCCGGCCCCTGGAGGCGGACCAGGCACGAGCCTTCGCGCCGATGTTCAAGGCCCTGGGCGACCCGGTACGCCTCCGCCTGCTCTCCATGATCGCCTCCGCCGGCGGCGGCGAGGTGTGCGTCTGCGACCTCACCGGCTCCTTCAAGCTGACCGGCCCGACGATCTCCCACCACCTCAAGGTCCTCCGCGAAGCCGGCCTCGTGGACAGCGACCGCCGGGGAACCTGGGTCTACTACCGCATGGTCCCGGCGGCCCTCGCCCTCCTGGCCGGCCTCCTCGACGTAACCGCCGTAGCGACCCCGGTCTAACCGCGCCCGAACGCTTAGGCCGACCCCCGACCGTCCGCGCCGCCGCCGCCGCCACCACCGCCACCGTCGCCGTCAGCAGTTGGCCGGCCGGCCGGGCCGCAGGTGTCGGCCATCGCAGCTGCCGTCTCAGCCGTCCCCGCTCAGGGAGCCTGAGTCCCCGCCGCGGATGTCAGCCGTCCCAGCTGGGGTCCCCGCCGTCCCCGCTCAGGGACGCCAGCGTCCGCGCCGCGGATTTCGGCCGTCCGAGCTGTGGCCATGAGCCGTCCGGGCCGGGGGTGGCAGCGGCCCGCGGGGGCTGTCAGCCGTCCCGGCTGCGGGTCTGAGCCGTCCCCGCTGGGGTGCCAGCGTCGCCACCGGTGGCGTCAGCGTCCCACCCGGGCGTCAGCCGTCCCAGCTGTGCGCCGCCTTACTTCAGTGGGTCGTGACCCCAGTTCATCAGCGAGTACCGCCACTTCGTCTCCGTCACGTCTCCCGAGGGGCGCTGTGCCAGGTGCCGGTGGACGTACCCGATCACCTTTCTCATGTGGGCCTCGTCCGCGTCGCCGAGGTCCGCCTTCCTCGCGTGCAGGATCTCGATGATCTTCCGCCCGCTGTCGTGGCCGACCGATTCGGCGCCGTTGCCGGGCTTCTGGCCGACCTGCTGCGACTCGTCCGTGTCGAGCCACTTCTCGAGTTCGGACGCCGTCATGTTCACCGCGTCCTTGAATTCCGCGTACGTGTCAGTTGTCATGCTTCAGCGCTCCCGGCTTGTGGACCGCCGTACCGCCGGTCTTGTCGCTCTTGACCTTGTACTGGGGTTCGTCCTCGGAGGCGTTCACCGTGCGGCCGGCCTCCGAGGTGCGCGACGTGATCTTCTTCTCGACCGTGCCGTGCACCTCCTGGCCGTGGCTGCTCCAGGTCACCTTGTCGCCCTTTTTCACGCTCATGACCTGCGGTTACCCGTGGATCAGGGACGGTAACTGACGAATATGGCCGTGCCCGGGAACAGCCTGCCGCGCAGCGGGCTCCACTGGCCCCAGATCTGCTCGTGGCCCTCCGGCCATTCCGGCTCGATGAGGTCCTCGAGGACGAAACCCGCCGCCACGAGCTCGCGGATGCGGTCGCCGAGGGTGCGGTGCTGTTCCACGTACGTCGGGGAGCCCTTCTCGTCCTGCTCCACGTACGGCCGTCGGTCGAAGTAGGGGTGGATCGCGAGCAGGCCGTCCTCGCCCGGGTCGTCGAGGAAGATCCAGCGCATGGGGTGTGTGATCGAGAACACCCACCTGCCGCCGGGGCGGAGCACGCGGGCGACCTCGCGCATCACCGCCGCCGAGTCGGCCACGAACGGGACGGCTCCGAACGCCGTGCAGACGATGTCGAACGCTCCGGTGGCGAACGGGAGGGCGAGGGCGTCGGCTTGCACGAGCGGCACCCGTACCCCCGAACGGTCTGCGGCCTGCTGCGCATGGCGCAGCATCCCCCCGCTCAGATCCATCGCGACCACGTCGGCGCCCTGCCCGTCGAGCCAGCGGGCCGCCGAGGCCGCGCCGCAGCCGAGCTCCAGCACGCGCCGGCCGCGCACGTCGCCGAGCAGGCGCGCGTCGGCCTCCCTCAGGCCCTCAGGGCACCAGACGAAATCGACGTCACCCAGGAACCCCCCGTGCTCCTCCTGGTAGTCGTCCGCGTCCAGGTCCCACCAGTGGCGGCTGGCCACGCGGCTCTCGTCGTCGGTCACCGCCCGGCGCAGCGTCGCGGGCCGGGTGGTGGACTGAGCTTCGTTCACCGAGCCACCGTACGGCGGGAGTACGACACTTTCCGCACGGCGGCCGGCGGCGGGAGAATGTCTCGGAACGGGGCGCGGCGGGTGGGCGTACCGGAGCAAAGATCTTCCCGGACGGCGCGCGGGGCGGCCGAAATGGCACAAAACGCCCTTGATGGCGGGTTTCGCGGGAACAATGTGCCTCGGTCCTCGGGAGGGCTTGCAACCTGTGGTAATGCGCACGGTAAGCTAGTCGATGCGCTCGCGGATCGTGTGCCTCGGCAGGGAGCAGGTTCCGCAAGACGTCGGTCCCAGCATGATCCTGCTCGTTTGATCGCCCTCGCTTGATCGTCAGCTCCAGCGTCGTGATCACCGGTTGTTCGTGCTGTGCCCGCCCGTCAGTTCCGCGACGCGCGAGAGACACCACGACACCATCCGTTCGGAGCAACAGTCCACATGACGAGCAGCATCGAGGCCACCTCGAGCGCCAACAGGGTCACCGTCGACGATCTTGGCTCGGAGGAAGCTTTCCTCGCAGCCATCGACGAGACCATCAAGTACTTCAACGACGGCGATATTGTCGAAGGCACCGTCGTCAAGGTCGACCGGGACGAGGTCCTGCTCGACATCGGCTACAAGACCGAGGGCGTCATCCCCTCGCGCGAGTTGTCGATCAAGCACGACGTGGACCCCGCGGAAGTGGTGTCGGTCGGTGACCACATCGAAGCCCTCGTCCTCACCAAGGAGGACAAGGAAGGCCGCCTGATCCTCTCGAAGAAGCGCGCGCAGTACGAGCGCGCGTGGGGCACGATCGAGAAGATCAAGGAGGACGACGGCGTCGTGCGCGGCTCCGTCATCGAGGTCGTCAAGGGCGGCCTCATCCTCGACATCGGTCTCCGTGGCTTCCTGCCGGCCTCGCTGGTCGAGATGCGCCGCGTGCGCGACCTCCAGCCGTACGTCGGCCGTGAGCTCGAGGCGAAGATCATCGAGCTGGACAAGAACCGCAACAACGTGGTCCTGTCCCGCCGCGCCTGGCTGGAGCAGACCCAGTCCGAGGTCCGCACCGAGTTCCTCAACAAGCTCCAGAAGGGCCAGGTCCGCAAGGGCGTCGTGTCCTCCATCGTCAACTTCGGTGCCTTCGTGGACCTGGGTGGCGTGGACGGCCTGGTGCACGTCTCGGAGCTCTCCTGGAAGCACATCGACCACCCGTCCGAGGTCGTCGAGGTCGGCCAGGAGGTCGAGGTCGAGGTGCTCGACGTCGACCTGGACCGCGAGCGCGTCTCGCTGTCGCTGAAGGCGACCCAGGAAGACCCGTGGCGCCAGTTCGCCCGCACCCACGCGATCAACCAGATCGTGCCGGGCAAGGTCACCAAGCTGGTTCCGTTCGGCGCCTTCGTCCGCGTGGACGACGGCATCGAGGGCCTGGTGCACATCTCCGAGCTGGCCGAGCGTCACGTCGAGCTGCCCGAGCAGGTCGTCCAGGTCGGTTCGGACGTCATGGTCAAGGTCATCGACATCGACCTCGAGCGTCGCCGGATCTCGCTCTCGCTGAAGCAGGCGAACGAGAACTTCGTGGAGGGCGAGGAGCACTTCGACCCCACCCTGTACGGCATGGCGGCCACCTACGACGCCGAGGGCAACTACATCTACCCGGAGGGCTTCGACCCGGAGACGGGCGAGTGGCTCGAGGGCTTCGACAAGCAGCGCGAAGCGTGGGAGAAGCAGTACGCCGACGCCCGCGAGCGCTGGGAGGCCCACACCAAGCAGGTGCAGGCGTCCCGCGAGGCCGACGCCGAGGCCGCGCTCAACCCGACCCCGGCCGGTGGCGTGACCACCTCGTCGTCGTCGACCTCCTCCTCCACCTCCACGAGCACGTCCGCCCCGGCGCGCGCCGCGGAGGAGCCGGCCGGCACCCTGGCCACCGACGAAGCCCTCGCCGCTCTGCGCGAGAAGCTCGCCGGCGGCAAGAGCTGACCAAGCCCCACCAGCCCGCCGATCCCCGGACCGGCGAGCGCTGACCCCGGCCCCACAGCCGGTCAAGGCACGAGCGAACCCCGCTCACCCGGTCCCTCCGGGTGGGCGGGGTTTTCCCGTACGCCCAAAGCACCGCCCGCAGGACCCAGCCCGCCGCGACCGCCCTGCCGGTTCACCAGCGTCGCGCCGCCGGTCCGCTGGGGTCGCGCGGCGTTGCCGGTTTGCCGGGTTCGCGCTGCCGGTCCGCCGGAGTCGCGTTGCCGGTTCGCCGGGTTCGCGCCGCTGGTCCGCCGGAGTCGCGTTGCCGGTTCGCCGGGTTCGCGCCGCTGGTCCGCCAACGTCGCGCCGCCGGTTTGTCGCGTCGACGCTGCCGCGGCGTCGGCGTCGGCGTCGGGCCGGGTGGTCGGTCGGCCTTATGCCGAGTGGTCGGTCGGCCGGGCGCCGCTGGTCCGCCGGGTTTGCGCCGCTGGTCCGCTGGCGTCGCGCCGCTGGTCCGCCGGGGGTTGCGCCGCTGGTCCGCCGGGTCGCGCAGCTGGTTGCCGCGGCCGTCCCGCTGACTCGACGCGGCCGTGTTGCTGTCCAGCCGCGGTCGGTTCGCCCTTCCCCGCGGCCGCGCCGATGGCCCGGTGCGGCGTCCTCTTGGGTGCGATGCCCGCGGGGCCACCGCCGTCTTCCGTGACGATCCGTCGGACTCGACCGGCCTCCATGATGCCCTGTCCTCCGCCTCGCCGGTGAGTTATCCACAGGCGGCCGAGGCGGCCCTGACACGCGTTGATCGACCCGGAATACTGGGGCACGTGCTCAAAGTGGGACTGACCGGTGGCATCGGCGCCGGAAAAAGCGCGGTTGCGGAGCGGCTGCGGCAGCTCGGCGCTGTCATCGTCGACTCCGACGTGCTGGCCCGCGAGGTCGTCGCCGCCGGCACCGACGGGCTGGCCGCCGTCGTCGAGGCCTTCGGCGCCGAGGTGCTCGGCGCCGACGGGGAGCTGGATCGCCTCGCGCTCGGCGCTCGGGTCTTCGGCGACGCGGAGGCCCGGCGCCGGCTCGAGGGCATCATCCACCCGCGCGTGCGGGCCCGTGCGGCCGAGCTTGCCGCCGCCGCGCCGCCCGACGCGATCGTGGTCAACGACGTTCCGCTGCTGGTCGAGACCGGTCAGGTCCCGTTCTACCACCTCGTGATCGTCGTCGACGCGACCCCGGAGGAGCGTATCGCCCGCCTCGTCCGGACCCGCGGGATGACGCCGGAGCAGGCCGCCGCCCGGATCGCCGCTCAGGTGGACGATGCCGACCGGCGCGCCGCCGCCGACGTGATCATCGACAACAACGGCGGGCTCGACGCGCTGACCGCCCAGGTGGACGAGCTGTGGCGCACGCGGCTCCGGCCGTACGAGGAAAATGTCCGGCTCCGAAGGCACGCGCCGACCGGTGAGCGGCTGCACGTCGTACCCCCGGATCCGACCTGGCCGCGGCAGGCGGCCCGGTTGACCGCCCGGATCGACCATGCACTCCGCCCGCTGCTCGGCCATGACGGCGGGAGTTCTCATCATCCCGGGCCGCCGCGCGCGTGGATCGAGCACATCGGTTCGACGGCGGTGCCGGGCCTGCCCGCGAAGGATCTCATCGACCTGATGCTCGTCGTCGGCTCGCTGGAGGAGGCGGACAAGCTCGCCGACGCCCTGGCCGGCGCGGGGCTGCCGCGGCGGGACGGCGTGTGGTTCGACAATGCCCGCGGGATGCCCGGCAAGACCTGGCCCAAGCGCCTGCACGGCAGCGCGGACCCGGGCCGGTCCGTCAATCTGCACGTACGGGTGGCAGGCTCGCCGGGCTGGCGTTTCGCCCTGCTGATGCGTGACCACCTGCGCGCGGTGCCCGAAGCCCGGGACGAATATGCCGCGGCCAAGGAGCGGTGGGCCGCGGCCCATGCGGACGTGGAGGGGTACGCGGAGGCGAAGGAGCCGTGGTTCGACAAGGAGGCGGAGGCCGCGGAGGCGTGGGCTGAAGCTACGGGGTGGAAGCCACCGGCGGCCCCATGACGCACGCGGGCTATGGAGCGGAGCGCGGGTAACGCGGGCTATTGCAGGGCAGTCGCCAGCGGCTCTGTGAAGCGTCCCGCCACGTGAGTCTTCGGCCGGGGCGCGGTCAGGGGCCGACGCGATGGCCAGGCGTGGTCAGGAGCGCTCCCGGTGGCCGGGCGTGGTCAGGGGTGCTCGTGGCGCCAAGCGCGGTTAGGGGTGCTCGTGGCGCCGGGCGTGGTTAGGGGCGCTCGCGGCGGCCGGTCGACGCGGGTCGCGCGACCTCTCGAGATGCGCTCACCGGCGATGTGCCGGGGCTGCAGTCTCCGTCCCGGCCGTGGCGCCCGTGGTGGCGCCGGATCGGCCGGGCGGCCGCCGCGAGCGGCCTACCGGACCAGGGTAGATCCGCCTCCGACCTCGGACAATGCCTGGTGGCGGTGCCGAATGTGCACCCTCCGAACACCCCCGGTCCCGGCCCGCCGAAACTTGTCACACCCCCGACGTACGGTAGTTCCCATGGCGCTAGACATCCCACGACTCGACGGCACCTTCAAGGTCGTCAGCGACTACCAGCCGGCCGGTGACCAGCCCGCGGCCATCGCCGAGCTGGAGCGCCGGGTGCGCCGCGGCGACCGCAACACCGTTCTTCTCGGCGCCACCGGCACCGGCAAGAGCGCGACGACCGCGTGGCTCATCGAGAAGCTCCAGCGGCCGGCGCTCGTGCTCGCCCCCAACAAGACCCTGTGTGCGCAGCTCGCCAAGGAGTTCCGCGAGCTCATGCCGCACAACGCCGTCGAATACTTCGTCAGTTACTACGACTACTACCAGCCTGAGGCGTATATCGCCCAGACCGACACATATATCGAGAAGGACTCGTCGGTCAACGAGGAGGTCGAGCGGCTGCGGCACTCGGCGACGATGTCCCTGCTGACCCGGCGCGACGTCATCGTGGTCGCGACCGTCTCCGCGATCTACGGCCTGGGCACCCCGCAGGAATACCTCGACCGCGCCGTGAAGGTGAAGGTCGGCGACGAGCTCGACCGTGACAAGCTGCTGCGCCGCCTCGTCGACATCCAGTATTCGCGTAACGACATGGCCTTCCAGCGGGGCACGTTCCGGGTGCGGGGCGACACCCTCGAGATCATTCCGGCGTACGAGGAACTCGCCATCCGCCTCGAGATGTTCGGTGACGAGATCGAGAAGCTCTACTACCTGCACCCCCTCACCGGCGAGATCGTCCGTGAGGTGGACCAGCTGGTGATCTTCCCGGCGACCCATTACGCGGCCGGACCCGAGCGCATGGAGCGTGCCATCCGCGACATCGAGGCGGAGCTGGCCGAGCGCCTCGCCGAGTTGGAACGGCAGGGCAAGCTGCTCGAGGCGCAGCGCCTGCGGATGCGCACGACGTACGACATCGAGATGATGCGCCAGGTCGGCTTCTGCAACGGCATCGAGAACTATTCGATGCACATGGACGGCCGGACGTACGGCGACCCGGCGTACACGCTGCTCGACTACTTCCCGGACGACTTCGTCACGGTCATCGACGAGTCGCACGTGACGATTCCCCAGATCGGCGGCATGTACGAGGGCGATGCCTCGCGCAAGCGCATCCTCATCGAGCACGGCTTCCGGCTGCCCAGCGCCGCCGACAACCGCCCGCTGCGCTTCGACGAGTTCCTCGAACGCGTCGGCCAGATGGTGTTCCTGTCGGCCACCCCCGGGCCGTGGGAGCTCCAGCAGTCCGGCGGCGAGTTCGTCGAGCAGGTCATCCGCCCCACCGGACTGGTCGACCCGCAGGTCGTGGTGAAGCCCACCAAGGGCCAGATCGACGACCTCATGCACGAGATCAAGGAACGTACGGATCGCGACGAGCGGGTCCTGGTCACCACCCTCACCAAGAAGATGGCCGAGGACCTGACCGACTACCTGCTCGAGAACGGCATCCGGGTGCGTTACCTGCACTCGGAGGTCGACACGCTGCGCCGCGTCGAGTTGCTCAAGGAACTGCGCAAGGGCGACTACGACGTGCTCGTGGGCATCAACCTGCTCCGCGAAGGCCTCGACCTGCCGGAAGTCTCCCTGGTGGCGATTCTCGACGCGGACAAGGAGGGCTTCCTGCGCAGCGGCCGCTCCCTGATCCAGACGATCGGTCGCGCGGCCCGCAACGTCTCCGGCGAAGTCCACATGTACGCCGACAAGATGACCCCGTCGATGCGCGACGCCATCGAGGAGACGGACCGCCGCCGCGCCAAGCAGATCGCGCACAACGAGGCCCACGGCATCAGCCCCGAGCCGCTCCGCAAGAAGATCCACGACATCCTCGACGACATCTACCGCGAAGCCGAGGACACCGACACAGCGGTCGGCGGCCACGGCCCCGGCGGTCACGTGGTCGGCGGTGCCGGCCGCCAGATGTCCCGAGGCAAGGGCCCGGTCCCGGAGACCCGCTCCAAGGCCCGCGGCTCGTCCGCCCCGGCCCGCGAAGGCATGGCCCGCGCCGAACTCGCCCAGCTCATCCAGGACCTCAACGACCAGATGCTGGCCGCCGCCCGCGAACTCCAATTCGAACTGGCCGCCCGCATCCGCGACGAAGTCTCCGAACTGAAGAAGGAACTGAGAGGAATGGACATGACCGGCGTGAAGTAGAGCCCCCACCAGCCGCCCGGCCCCCGACCCCACCCAGCAGCAGCATCCAGACGCCCGCGTTGCCGGTGCAGGATTCCTGCCTGCAGGTTCGCCTGAGCGGGCTGGCGGTGCTTCGCGTGGGTGGCTGGCGGGGTTTCGCGGGCGGGCTGGCGGTGCTTCGCGTGGGCGGCTGGCGGGGCTTGCGCTAGCTGGCTCGCGGTGCTTGCTCGGGCGGACCGGCGTGGCTGCATTCCGGCGCTGCTCGTGCAGGCGCCGGTGGGCGAGCGGCATGAGTGCCGTCAAATCGGTGGGGGCACGGAGCGACCCTTACTACGCTGTCGCCCGTGCCTTCCTCCGACGACTCCGCGCAGAGCCCCACCGCGTCTGCTGCTCTGCAGCCGGTCGACAATGCGCTGGACGACCACCTCGGGCCAGCTGTCTCGCCACGCTCTGGCGGCGCCGTCGGCTCTGGCCGTCTTGACGACTCCGGCCTGCCCGGCGGCTTCGATCCCTCGGGCCGCTTCGATCCCGAGGGCCGCTTCGGTCGCTCCGGCCGCTTCGATGGTTTGGGCGGGGTCAGTGGGGTGGTGGGGCCGGTTGCCGTTGAGGGTGATTTGGCGGAGCTTGCCGGGCGCTGTCTTGCTGCTGACGGTGGGCTTCCGCTGGCAGCCGATCCCGGCTTCCTCCGGCGGCGGTGGAGTGGGGAGGGCGTACTCAGTCTGCAGGTGCGGGACGGCGGCGGGAGGCTCGTCGCGGCCGGGGCCGTTCGTCCGACCCGGCCTGTGCCGGGGGTGGGCGACGTGTGGGGTGGGGGCGCGACCTTCGCCGGGCTGGTCGACCCCGATTTCCGGGGGCGGGGGCTGGGCGGCCGGCTTCTTCGGTGGGGACTGGAGGAGGGGGTGCGGCTGGGAGGGGACGTCACCGTCGAGACTGAGTCGTTGACCGGGCGGGCCTTCGAGCTTTTCGCGGGGCACGGGCTGCGGCAGGTGTTCGCCGAGGATGTGCTTCGGTTCGATCTCGGTGCTGGGGGCGTACCCGAAATGGGTTGGCCTGTGGGGGCCGGCTTGAGTTCCTGGTCGGACGGGGACGCGGAGCGGTTTTTCTGGGTTTATGAGGCCGCTTTCCGGGAGCGGCCCGGGTTTCCGGGGTTGAGCGCCGAGGAGTGGATCGCGGACCTGGTCGAGGATGACGAGTTCCGGCCGGGGTGGTCGGTGCTGGCGACGGTTCCGGGGGTTGGCGACGCCGGGTTCGTGACCGCGGCGGTCGGGTGGATCGTGCAGGTCGGCGTTGTTCCGGCAGCCCGGGGGAGTGGGCTCGGGGCGGCGCTCGTGACGGAAGCACTGCGGCGGATGCGGGACGACGGCGCCGGCGAGGCGTGGCTCGACGTCAACGTCGACAATCCGGCCGCGCGGTTGTACCGGCGGCTGGGGTTCGTCGATAAGGGACGAAGGGCGCGCTTCCGGCTCGGCTGACCCGGCACCGGAACGTCCGCGCCCGGACAGCCGCGCCCGGACAGCCGCGCCCGGACTGCCGCGCCCGGACTGCCGCGCCCGGACTGCCGCGCCCGGACTGCCGCGCCCGGACTGCCGCGCCCGGACTGCCGCGCCCGGACTGCCGCGCCCGGACTGCCGCGCCCGGACTGCCGCGCCCGGACTGCCGCGCCCGGACAGCCGCACCGGGATGGCGGCACCCGGACAGCCGCACCCGGCGACGAGTGGTCGGAAAGAGAACTAGCCTCCTAGGAAGCATAGCCGACGTGCGGCAGCCCACCCGGTCGCGATCCGGGCAAGCGCGGAGCGGCGAGACGACGCTCGGCGACGGGCATGATCAGCGGGCTTGCAGATAGCCACCTAGCTGCTCTAACGCCGGTTCAGGGGCGATTGACCCGCGCGAAGGAGAGTCTGGACACGATTCGCCCGGCCGATGTGTCACATGACCCCGGAATGCGACACAATGGCTCGCGTAGGAGGGGAGTATTCCCCCGCATCGGTCTCGTCAGCACGGCTGCTTCCGCGAGGGGCGCCCGGGGCCGGTGGTTCTTGCCCCTGTGGGGTGGGAGCGGAAGAGACCTCCGACAGTCACTCCGCCGCTTCGGGCCCCCATTCCGGCGCGGCGATGAACCGTGTCTGCCGGAGGTCCTTGTTGAACGTCTCTGCCTGGGTTTGGCTCGCCACGCTGGCCGCCCTTGTCGTCATGCTCGCCGTCGATCTGCTGATCGTGGGGCGGCGTCCGCATGAGCCTTCGATGCGGGAGGCCGGCGGGTGGGTGGCCTTCTACATCGGCCTGGCGCTGGCCTTCGGGGTGGGCCTGTGGGTCACCGCCGGGGGTACGCCCGCGGGAGAGTTCTACACGGGCTGGCTCACCGAGTATTCGCTGAGCGTCGACAACCTGTTCGTCTTCATGATCATCATGGCCCGGTTCAACGTGCCGCGGCAGTTCCAGCAGAAGGTGCTGCTCATCGGCATCGTGCTGGCGCTGATCATGCGGGGGGCGTTCATCGCCGCCGGGGCCGCGCTCATCGAGCAGTTCTCGTGGGTGTTCTACATCTTCGGCGTGTTCCTGGTGTACACGGCGGTCACGCTGCTCAAGAACGGCGAGAACGACGAGGACGACTTCAAGGAGAACATTCTCATCCGCTGGGCGAAGCGGGTCTTCCCGCTGTCCAGCTCGTTCGACACCGGCAAGATGACCGTGGTCACCGAGACCGGGCGGCGGCTGTTCACGCCGCTGCTGATCGTGATGATCGCGATCGGGACCACCGACCTGATCTTCGCGCTGGACTCGATCCCGGCGATCTTCGGCATCACCAAGGAGCCGTACCTGGTCTTCACCGCGAACGTCTTCGCGCTGATGGGCCTGCGGCAGCTGTACTTCCTGCTCGGCGGGCTGCTGGAGCGCCTGGTCTACCTCAACATCGGGCTGGCGTTCGTGCTCGCGTTCATCGGTGTCAAGCTGTTCCTCGAGGCGCTGCACACCAACTCGCTGAGCTTCATCAACGGCGGGCACGGGCTGCACTGGGCGCCGGAGATCCCGATCTGGCTGTCGTTGCTGGTCATCATCGGCACCCTGGGCATAGCCACCGTGGCCAGCCTGGTCAAGTCGTCCCGCGACCAGAAGAAGGAACTGCAGCAGACGGCGGTCTGACAGATCAAAACCATTCGCGGGTACGGTGCTGAGCACCGTACCCGCGTCCTGGTTTACTGCTGGTGCTTGCGCCGGGCCGCAGCCCGGCCGCGGGTCTGCTGGTCGAGCACGACCTTACGGATCCGCACGGCGGCGGGGGTCACCTCGACGCACTCGTCCTCGCGGCAGAACTCGAGGGCCTGCTCCAGCGACAGCTTGCGCGGCGGGATCAGCTTCTCGGTCTCGTCCGCGGTCGACGACCGCATGTTGGTGAGCTTCTTCTCCTTGGTGATGTTGACGTCCATGTCGTCCTGGCGGCTGTTCTCGCCGACGATCATGCCCTCGTACACCTCGGTGGTCGGCTCGACGAAGAGCTGGCCGCGTTCCTGCAGGTTGGTCATGGCGAACGCGGTGACCACGCCGGCCCGGTCGGCGACCAGCGAGCCGTTCTGACGGGTACGCAGCTCGCCGAACCACGGCTCGTAGGCCTCGAAGATGTGGTGCATGATCCCGGTGCCGCGGGTCTCGGTGAGGAACTCCGTCCGGAAGCCGATCAGGCCTCGGGCCGGAACCAGCCACTCCATCCGCAGCCAGCCGGTGCCGTGGTTGATCAGCTCCTCCATCCGGCCCTTGCGGGTGGACAGCAGGCTGGTGATGGCGCCCATGTACTCGTCCGGGGCGTCGATCGTGAGGCGCTCGACCGGCTCGTGCACCTTGCCGTCGATCTCCTTGGTGACGACCTGCGGCTTGCCGACGGTCAGCTCGTACGACTCGCGGCGCATCTGCTCGACCAGGATCGCCAGGGCCAGCTCGCCGCGGCCCTGCACCTCCCAGGCGTCGGGGCGCTCGGTCGGCAGCACGCGCAGCGAGACGTTGCCGATCATCTCGCGGTCGAGGCGGTCCTTGACCATGCGGGCGGTGACCTTGCTGCCCTTGACCTTGCCGACCAGCGGCGAGGTGTTGGTGCCCAGGACCATGGAGATGGCCGGCTCATCCACGCTGATCAGCGGCAGCGGGACCGGGTTCTCCGCGTCGGCCAGGGTCTCGCCGATCATGATGTCGGCGATGCCCGCGACGGCCATGATGTCGCCCGGGCCGGCGCTCTCGGCGGGCTTACGCTCGAGACCCTCGGTGATCAGCAGCTCGGAGATCCGTACGTTGCTGATCGTGCCGTCGGTCTTGCACCAGGCCACGGTCTGGCCCTTGCGGATCGTGCCCTCGTGGACGCGGCACAGCGCGAGCCGGCCGAGGAAGTTGGAGGCGTCGAGGTTGACGACGTGCGCCTGCAACGGCGCGCCCTCGGTGTAGGTCGGCGCGGGGATGGTGCCGAGGATCGTGCTGAACAGCACCTCGAGGTCGGTGCTGTCCTCGGGGACGGTGCCGTCCTTGGGCTGGGTCAGGGAGGCGATGCCGTCGCGGGCGCACGCGTAGACGATCGGGAACTCGATCTGGTGCTCGTCGGCGTCGAGATCGAGGAAGAGCTCGTACGTCTCGTCGACGACCTCCTTGATCCGGGCGTCGGGCCGGTCCACCTTGTTGATGACCAGGATGATCGGGAGTTTCGCCTGGAGCGCCTTGCGGAGCACGAAGCGGGTCTGCGGGAGCGGGCCCTCGGAGGCGTCGACGAGCAGCACGACGCCGTCGACCATGGTGAGGCCGCGCTCGACCTCGCCACCGAAGTCGGCGTGGCCGGGAGTGTCGATGATGTTGATCGTGACGGGCTCGCCGTCGGCGGGCCGGTAGCTGATCGCCGTGTTCTTGGCGAGGATGGTGATGCCCTTCTCCCGCTCCAGGTCCATGGAGTCCATGACGCGGTCGGCCATCTCGCCCCGCGCGTGGGACTGGCTCCCCTGGCGCAGCATGGCGTCGACCAGGGTGGTTTTGCCATGGTCGACGTGGGCGATGATGGCGACGTTGCGTAGGTCGGTGCGGGTCTGCATATCACCATTGTCCCCGGTCTCGGTTGCCGCCGGCGCCCCGGGGCTTCCTGCCCCGGAACCGGTTGCGGAGGCCGTCCTGTACGCCCGGTTTGTCTCGGGGGCAGGCGGCGGAGGCGGGCAGTGGACGGGCGGTGGATGGGCGGTGGCGGTGCGGCGGCATGCGGCGGCCTCAGGTCTTCCGGTCGGCTGGCTCTGGCCCTCGGCTCGTCGCCCCTCGGCCACCGCCCTCGGCCGTCGCTCCCGGCTGTCGGCCTCTGGTCCCTCGCCTCTCGCCCGGCCCCATCGCTCTCTGGTCCGTCGTCGCCGGGTCCGGTGGCTCGCTTGCCGTTGACCCATGCGCGCCGGCTCGCCGGTCCGGGTCCGCCGACACTCTGGCGCGGTTGCGGCTCGGGGCCGGAGTTCGCCGGCCGGTGGGGAGGTGGGTTCGGCGTTGGGTGGGGAGGTGGGCCCGGCGGTGGGTGGGGAGGTGGGTTCGGCGGTGGGTGGGGAGGTGGGTTCGGCGGTGGGTGGGACCGGGTCGGCGGGGGGGGTGGGGGCCGAGATACACTGGTCGGCGGAACCCGAGACTGTGCCCCCGCCTGCTCTCTCGCATGGCGTTTTGACCCGTGAACGAGGGCGGTAGTAAAGTCTCGGGGTTGTCGTGCGTTGATGATGCTGGCGAGCTCCTGACTTAGGCCCGTGCAGCACACACTAAGGAGCTTTTGCGCAATGCCGCCCAAGAAGAAGACCCATGAGGTGACCCTCGCGCTTGAGGCGGGTAACGCCGCGATGGTGGACCTCGGCAAGATGCTCGGCCCCACCGGCGCCAACATGCGTGCCGTCAAGGTCGAGTACGACGAGGCGACCTCGAAGAACCGTGGCGAGATCATCCCCGTCATCGTCACCGTCTTCGAGGACCGGAGCCACCAGCTCACCTACAAGACGCCGCCGACGAGCTTCCTGATCCGCAAGGCTCTGGGCATCCAGTCGGGCGCGTCGAACCCGCTGACCCAGACGGTGGGCACGCTCAGCGCCGACCAGATCAAGGCGATCGCGGAGCGCAAGCTCCCCGACCTCAACGCCAACGATGTCGACGCGGCCATCAAGGTCGTCGCCGGCACCGCCCGCTCGATGGGCGTCAAGGTCCCTGACTGACCAGGTCACCAGGCACGTCCCGCGGCGCGGTTCCCTCCGGGGAGCCGCGCCGCGGCGTTTCCGGGGGGAGCCGCGACTCCGCGAGCGGCGTCGCGGCGCCTCCGGCCGTTTCCGGGGGAACGGCGACTCCGCAAGCGGCGTCGCGGCGCCTTCGGCGAGCGGTGCCGGGACGTCCTCCGGAGGTCCTTTCTCAGCCTTTGCCGACGATCACGTCGTCGATGAGGCCGTACTCCCTGGCCTCCTCGGCGCTCAGGATGCGGCCGGTCGACAGGTCGTCCTCGACCCGGCTGCGGGTGCGGCCCGTTGTCTCGACCAGGCGCAGGACGAGTTCCTCCAGTTCGCGGAGGTGCTGGCCGGCCGCCGCTGCCACCTCGTCCGCCGTACCTGTGACTCCCGCCGCGCGGGGTTCGGCGAGTTTGAAGCGGGCGTGCCGGTAGGCCGACCGTCGTTCGGCCGCGGCCAGGACGGCCAGGACCGCACCGCCCGCCTCCGAGGTGACGACCGCGTGCACCGGGGCGGCCATGGCGTCGATCACGTCGATGACGGCGTGGGCCGCGTTGAGGTCGCCGCCGCCGCTGGCCACGTGCAGTTGCACCGGCTCCGGGCCGGCCGCGTCGAGGGTGAGCAGCGCGGCGGCGATGCCGGTGGCGGCCTGGCCGGTGAGGGGGCCGCGGACCATCACGATGCGCTGGTCGAAGAGGCGTTCCTCCAGCCAGCCGGGGATGCCGGCGCCCATGCCGCCGGCGGGCGTGCCCGGCGTGTGCCACGGCTCGGGAGGAGGCTGTGCGGGCTGCCAGCGGAGCGAATCGGGGCGCTGCCAGGGCCCCGGAGGTGGCGGGGAGGGCAGCGAACCGAAGTGGTTGCGCGGCTCGGGGGGAGGCGGGGGAGTGGCGTTGTGGGGTTGGTCCATCGGGGCCTCCGGAGCACTCGAGGGGTGCTCCGACCCTACGTCCGGGTGGCGTATCCGCCGGTGCCTTTCCGCCCAGGGCTGACCCGCCTAGGGTGATTGTGACCCAGTGCACAGCAGCAGGGAGTGGGCATGTCCGAGACGCTGCACCTTGATCCCGCGAAGACGGCGATCGTGCTCATCGAGTATCAGAACGAGTTCACGTCCGAGGGCGGGGTGCTGCACGGCGCCGTCGCTCCCGTGATGGAGAAGACCGGGATGCTGCCCAAGACCGTGGCCCTGGTCGAGGCCGCGCGCGCCGCCGGGGTGACGATCATGCACGCGCCGATCACCTTCGCGCCCGGGTACGGGGAGCTGTCGCGTCACCCGTACGGAATCCTCAAGGGTGTGGTGGACGGCAACGCCTTCGTCAAGGGCACGTGGGGCGCGGCGATCGTCGACGACCTCACCCCGGCGGAGGGTGACATCCTCATCGAGGGTAAGCGGGGCCTCGACACGTTCGCCAGCACGAACCTCGACTTCATCCTGCGCAGCCGCGGCATCGAGACGGTGATCCTCGGCGGCTTCCTGACGAACTGCTGTGTCGAGTCGACGATGCGCAGCGCCTACGAGAACGGATACCGGGTGATCACGCTGACCGACTGCGTCGCCGCGACGTCGGCCGAGGAGCACGACAACGCGATCGCGTACGACTACCCGATGTTCTCGCTGCCCACGGAGTCCGCGCAGGTCGCGGCCGCCCTGAAAGGCTGACCGGACCCGCCGACCGGGAGGCCGGTCGCGCCGACGCGCGAGGCTGGGCAGATCAAAGGCCCGAGGGAAGGCCCGAGGGCTCGGTGCCGATCAAAAGGGCCGAGCGGCTCACCAGCCGCGGGCGCGCCACTCCGGGAGGTGCGGGCGTTCCGCGCCGAGCGTCGAGTCCTTGCCGTGGCCGGGGTAGAACCAGGTGTCGTCCGGCAGCCGGTCGAAGAGCTTGTGCTCGACGTCGTCGATGAGGGACGCGAAGTTCTTCTTGTCGCCCCGGGTGTTGCCGACGCCGCCCGGGAAGAGGCTGTCGCCGGTGAACAGGTGGGCGATGCCGGCCGGCTCGCGGTAGAGCAGCACGATCGAGCCGGGCGTGTGGCCGACGACGTGGATGACCTCGAGGGTGCAGTCGCCGACCGGGATGGTGTCGCCGTCGCGGACGGTGGCGGTCACCACGGGGATCTCCGCCGCGTCGTCGGCGCCCGCCACGGAGCCGGCGCCGGTGGCCTCGACGACCCGGGCCAGCGCGCCGTGGTGGTCGGGGTGGCGGTGGGTGGTCACGACCGTGGCGAGGCCGCCCTCGCCGATGAGCTTCAGCAGGGTTTCCGCGTCGTTGGCCGCGTCGATCAGCACCTGCGTGCCGTCCGAGGCGCAGCGCAGCAGGTAGGCGTTGTTGTCCATGGGCCCGACCGACACCTTGGTGACGGTCAGGCCGTGCAGGTCGCGGACCGCGGGTGCGGAGCCCCGGCTCACGTCTCCGGTGTACGTCATCGTCACTTCCATCTCGGGGGAGTGGGCAGGACACCGTCCGGTGACACGGTGAGGTCGGCGCCGTCGGCGCGGCCGGCCAGCCAGGCGGCGATGGAGCGGGTCGGTCCGCCGATCGACGGGGTGGCGTCCGTCACCGCGCCGATGGTGAGCGGGTGTTCGAGGCCGTGCGGGCGCAGCACCAGCGCCGGGGTGTCCCCGGCGGCGCCGCCCACGATCTCGCGCAGCAGCCGCAGCGCGAACGCGTCGGACCAGTCCTCGGGCGTGTAGCCGCGGCCGAGGTCGACGTGGTGGACCTCGACCTCGCGCAGCCGGCCCCACGGCAGGAACGCGGCGGACCGGCCGGTCGACGGCAGGTGGAACGTCCAGGCCTCGGCCGGCATCGCCGCGGCCGCGTCCGCGAACCGCTCGTGGGACTCGCGCAGGTCGGCGATCTGCTCGGCGAGCGGCCGGCCGCGGCCCGCCTCGATGCCCTCCTCGCGGGCCGTGGGCGTCGGATACTGCGGCGTCTCGATGCCCGTACGGGCCCAGGTCAGCAGGTTGGTGTACGAGTCGGCGTTGCGCGCCACGTGGGTCAGGACGTGGCCGATGGTCCACCCCGGCAGCAGCGACGGCGCGTGCTCCGCACCCCTCTCGAGCCCCTCGGCCGTACGGATCAGGCGCTCGGTCGCCTGGTCGACATCGGTCATCAGCACCAGCGGATCGATCGTCACCCACCCAACCTAGTGGGTGGCCGATCGGAAACTCGCTTTCTCCGGGCGTGAGGCCGGCCGTACCGTCGGATCAGACGCGTCGCAGACCGGCAGAGGGGGTGGGTTCCAGTGCTCGTGCTCGAGATTCGTCGGCAACGTTTTCCCCCACCGCAAAGGGTTTCCCATGTCTGATCTGCCCGCCCTGGGCTGGGACGCGACTCTCGCGTCCGCCTATCGTCCCTTCGACCGCACCGACGCCCGGCCGGGCCGGGTGCTGCGTGCCGACCGTGGCATCTGCACCGTGCTCGCCGAGGACGGGGTGCACCGCGCGAGCCTCGCCGGCGGCCTGCTGCTCGGTGCCGCCGCCGACCCCGCCAACCTGCCCTGCGCCGGCGACTGGGTGGTGCTGCGGCGCTGGCCCGACCGCCGGCTGACCGTCGAGATCGTGCTGCCGCGGCGCACGGCGCTGATCCGGCGTACGGCGGACAAGGATTCCAGCGGCCAGGTGCTGGCCGCCAACATGGACACCGTCGCGATCGTCGAGCCGATGCACCCGGCGCCCGACGATGCCCGCGTCGAACGGCTGCTCGCCCTCGCGTGGGAGTCCGGCGCGCAGCCGGTGGTGGTGCTCTCCAAGAGCGACACCGCGCGCGATCCGGAAGCGGTCGCGCGCCAGCTCGGCGAGCTGGCCCCGGGGGTACGCGTGCTGCCGGTCAGCGCGCGACGCGGCACCGGCCTCGGGGAGCTGCGGGAGCTCGTCGCGCCCGGGCGGACGCTGGCGCTGCTGGGGCGCTCGGGTGCGGGCAAGTCCACCCTCGTCAACGCGCTGGCGGGCACGGAGGTCATGCCCGTACAGGAAATCCGCCGGGCGGACGGCAAGGGACGGCACACGACCGCGTACCGGAGTCTGGTGTTGATTCCCGGGGGTGGCGCCGTGCTGGACACGCCCGGCATCCGCGGGGTCGGCCTGCTGGAGACGGCCGCGGGCCTGGACCGGGCCTTCGCCGACGTGGCCGGGCTGGCCGCGCACTGCCGCTTCGGTGATTGTGCTCACGACGGCGAGCCCGGCTGCGCGGTCGAGGCCGCGCTGGCGGACGGAAGCCTGCTGCCCCGCCGGTTGGAGAGCTGGCGCAAGCTCCACCGCGAGGTGGCGGTCGAGAGCGGGCGGCGGGCCGAGCGGCTGGCCGGGGCCGCGGGTCCGGGGCGGCGCAGGCCGCGGCGCTGACCGGCCGCTCTGGCAGAATGCACCGGTGCCCGCGGTAGAAGTGGTCGTCGCCGACCAGCCTGATCTTGCCTTGCCCGAGGCGGCGGCCCCGCGTGCGCGCCGGACCGGACGGTGGGTGCTGCTCAGCTACCTCCTGCTGGGTGTGATCGTGCTCATCCCGCTCTGGCTCTCGCCGTCGGGGCGGGTGCTGGCGCACAACAAGGACGACCACGGTTTCTTCCTCACCATGCTCGCGCACGGTGAGCGGGTGGTCTTCCACGGTGACAATCCGCTCTTCACCGACCGGATGAACGTGCCCGACGGCATGAACATCATGGCGAACACCTCGGTGCTCGCGCTGAGCGTGCCGTTCGCCCCGGTGACCCACTTCCTCGGCGTCGGCGTCGCCATGGTCCTGCTGCTCACGCTCGGCCTGGCCGGCACGGCGGCGGCCTGGTGGTGGGTCCTTGCCCGTTATTTCGTACGGACGCAGCGAGCGGCCTGGATCGGCGGGTTGTGGTGCGGTTTCGCCCCCGCGATGGTGTCGCACGCCAACGGGCACATCAACTTCGTCGCGCAGTTCGTCGTGCCGTTCATCGTCTGGCAGGTGCTGCGGCTGCGCGAGCCCGGCCGGGTGCTGCGCGGCGGGGTGATCCTCGGGCTGCTCATCGTGCTGCAGGTCTTCGTCAACGAGGAGGTCCTGCTCTTCACCGCGCTCGCCCTGCTCGTGTTCGCCGTGGCGTACGCGTGCTTCTCGTGGCGCGAGACCCTGGCGGTGGCGCGGCGGTTCCTGCTCGGGCTGGGGGTGGCGGCCGGGACGGCGCTGGCGCTGCTCGCGTACCCGCTGTGGTCGCAGTTCACCGGGGCGCAGAGCTACACCGGCCAGCCGTTCGAGCCGGGGCTGTTCGTCACCGACCTGCTGTCGCTGGGGGCGTACGCCCGGCAGTCGCTGGCCGGCAACTCGGAGGTGGCCCGGCAGCTGAGCGCCAGCCCCACCGAGGAGAACACGTTCTGGGGCCTGCCGATGCTGATCATGCTGGTGATCGCGGGGCGGATGCTGTGGCGCAGCGCCGCCGCGCGGGCCGCCATGGTCTCCGGCGTCGTGCTGCTGATCATGTCGATGGGTCCTCAGTTGCGGGTCGGCGGGCGCTACACCGGCGTACAGCTGCCTTTCGCCCTGATCGCGGACCTGCCGGTGATCAACCTGGTCAGCGTGACCCGGTTCGCGATGGTGCCGACCACGATCATCGGGGTGCTGCTCGCGCTCGCCGCCGACCGGGCCGGGCTGCTGCCGTCGCGGCGGCGGGTCGCGTTCTGGGTGGCGATGGCGCTGGCCGTGGTGCCGGTGCTGCCGAAGCCGCTGCCGGTGATCCGGGCGCCGCAGACGCCGCCGTTCATCACCCAGCGCATGTGGGAGCAGTACGTGCCCGCCGGCCGTACGCTGGTGTCGGTCCCGGTGCCGGAGGTGACGACCGGGCGTACCGGAATGCGGTGGTTCGCCCTTTCGGGTCTGGACTATGAGATTCCGCGCGGCTACTTCATGGTGCCGGCGGACCCGCCGGAGAACCGCACCGGTTCGTGGTTCGCGGCTCTGCGGCCTACAGTCGTGCTGCTGCAGTCGGTGGGGACGTACGGTCACGTGCCGGTGCTCACGTCCGCCGACCGGCGCGACGCGATCGCCGATCTCACGTACTGGCGGGCCGCGGTGGTCGTGCTGGTGCCCGACACCCCCAACCGCGAGGCGCTGGGGGCGACGATCACCGGCCTGCTCGGCATCCCCCCTCAGCAGGTCGGGGGCGTACAGATGTGGGACGTCCGGGGCCTCGTTCACCCGGCGGGGTGACGGGAATTCCGGGCCGGCCGCCGGTGCTGTACCTCGGCGGCCCCGAAAAATGTCGTACCCCGCGCTTAGGGTGGCGGCGCCTATCAGACTGACGTAAACGGAGTGGCTGGCTGTGGCCGACCGACTGATAATCCGCGGCGCGCGGGAGCACAACCTGCGCGACGTCAACCTCGACCTGCCCCGCGACGCGATGATCGTGTTCACCGGGCTGAGCGGCTCGGGCAAGTCCAGCCTCGCCTTCGACACGATCTTCGCCGAGGGCCAGCGGCGCTACGTCGAGTCGCTGTCGTCGTACGCCCGGCAGTTCCTCGGGCAGATGGACAAGCCCGACGTCGACTTCATCGAGGGCCTGTCCCCGGCCGTCTCGATCGACCAGAAGTCGACCTCCCGCAACCCGCGCTCGACCGTCGGCACCATCACCGAGGTGTACGACTACCTCCGGCTGCTCTTCGCGCGCACGGGCATCCCGCACTGCCCGGTCTGCGGCGAGCGGATCAGCAGGCAGAGCCCGCAGCAGATCGTCGACCGGGTCCTCGCGATGGACGAGGGCACCCGGTTCATGGTCCTGGCCCCGGTGATCCGCGGCCGCAAGGGCGAGTACGTCGACCTCTTCGCCGAGCTCCAGTCGAAGGGCTACGCCCGGGCCCGCGTCGACGGCGTGGTGTATCCGCTCGCCGAGCCGCCGAAGCTGAAGAAGCAGGAGAAGCACACCATCGAGGTGGTGGTCGACCGGCTCAGCGTCAAGGCGAGCAGCAAGCAGCGGCTCACCGACTCGGTCGAGGCCACGCTGGCGCTGTCCGGCGGCATCGTCCTGCTCGACTTCGTCGACCTGCCCGAGGACGACCCGGCCCGCGAGCGCCGCTTCTCCGAGCACCTGGCCTGCCCCAACGACCACCCGCTCGCGATCGAGGACCTCGAGCCCCGGGTGTTCTCCTTCAACGCGCCGTACGGCGCCTGCCCGGAGTGCACCGGCCTGGGCACCAAGAAGGAGGTCGACCCGGAGCTGATCGTCCCCGACGAGGAGCGCAGCATCCGCGAGGGCGCCATCCAGCCCTGGTCCGGCGGCTCGACCCTGGAATACTTCCTGCGGCTGCTCGAGGCGCTGGCCAAGGCCGAGGGCTTCAGCGTCGACACGCCGTGGCGGGCACTGCCCAGCCGGGCGCAGAAGACCATCCTCTACGGCTCCGAGGACCAGGTCCACGTCCGCTACCGCAACAAGTACGGCCGGGAGCGCTCCTACTACACCGGCTTCGAGGGCGTGGTGCAGTGGATCGAGCGCCGGCACAACGACACCGAGAGTGACTGGTCGCGCGACAAGTACGAGGGGTACATGCGCGACATCCCGTGCCCCACGTGCGGCGGCTCGCGGCTCAAGCCCGAGGTGCTGGCGGTCACGGTGGCCGGCAAGAGCATCGCCGAGGTCTGCAACCTGTCGGTGGGCGAGTGCGCCGAGCTGCTGGCCACCATCGAGCTCGACGACCGGCAGAAGATGATCGCCGAGCGGGTGCTCAAGGAGATCAACGCCCGGCTGCGCTTCCTCGTCGACGTCGGCCTCGACTACCTGTCGCTCGACCGCGGCGCCGGCACCCTGTCCGGCGGCGAGGCGCAGCGCATCCGGCTCGCCACCCAGATCGGCTCCGGCCTCGTCGGCGTCCTCTACGTGCTGGACGAGCCGTCCATCGGCCTGCACCAGCGCGACAACCACCGGCTGATCGAGACCCTGGTCCGGCTGCGGAACCTCGGCAACACGCTCATCGTGGTCGAGCACGACGAGGACACCATCCGTACGGCGGACTGGATCGTCGACATCGGCCCCGGCGCGGGCGAGCACGGCGGGCAGATCGTGCACAGCGGGTCGGTGAAGGGGCTGCTGGCGAACAAGCGGTCGCCCACCGGCGCGTATCTCTCGGGCCGCAAGTCGATCCCGACGCCGGCCACCCGCCGCCCGCAGACGCCCGGGCGCGAGCTGGTCGTGCAGGGCGCGCGCGAGCACAACCTGCGCAACCTGTCGGTCGGCTTCCCGCTGGGCCAGTTCATCGCGGTGACCGGGGTCAGCGGCTCCGGCAAGTCCACGCTGGTCAACGACATCCTCTACACCGTGCTGGCGAACCAGATCAACGGCGCCCGGATGGTCCCCGGCCGGCACACCCGCATCACCGGCCTCGAGCACGTCGACAAGGTGGTCGGCGTCGACCAGTCGCCGATCGGGCGCACCCCGCGCTCCAACCCGGCGACGTACACCGGCGTCTTCGACAACGTCCGCAAGCTCTTCGCCGAGACGACCGAGGCCAAGGTCCGCGGGTACGGCCCCGGCCGGTTCTCGTTCAACGTCAAGGGCGGCCGCTGCGAGAACTGTTCCGGCGACGGCACGATCAAGATCGAGATGAACTTCCTCCCGGACGTGTACGTGCCCTGCGAGGTCTGCAAGGGCGCGCGCTACAACCGGGAGACCCTCGAGGTCCACTACAAGGGCAAGACCATCTCCGAGGTGCTGGAGATGCCGATCGAGGAGGCCGCGGACTTCTTCCAGGCCATCCCGGCGATCCACCGGCACCTGCGCACCCTCGTCGACGTGGGCCTGGGCTACGTACGGCTCGGCCAGCCCGCCCCGACCCTCTCCGGCGGCGAGGCGCAGCGCGTCAAACTGGCGTCGGAGCTGCAGAAGCGCTCGACCGGCCGCACGGTCTACGTGCTCGACGAGCCCACGACCGGCCTGCACTTCGAGGACATCCGTAAGCTGCTGCTGGTGCTCAACGGCCTGGTCGACAAGGGCAACACGGTGATCACCATCGAGCACAACCTCGACGTGATCAAGACGGCCGACTGGCTCATCGACATGGGCCCGGAGGGCGGCAACAAGGGCGGCCTGGTCCTGGCCACCGGCACCCCGGAGGAGGTCGCCGAGGTCCCGGGCAGCCACACGGGCCACTTCCTGCGCCCCATGCTCGGCCTGACCGGCGAGCCGGCCGGCGCGGAGGCGGCAGTGGCCCGCGCCGCCAAGGCGAACGGCGCGACCAAGCCGGCCGCCAAGCCCCGCACCACCCGCTCCCGAGCCAAGGCCGCCGCCGTCTGACCTCGCCTCTCGCCCCGTCCGTCCCGGGCAGCCTGCCTCTGCCGCGCCGGTCCGGGCCGGCTGGCTTCTTGGGCCGGGCGGCCTGGTGCGGGCGGCTGTGGGTCGGGCGGCTGTGGGCCGGGCGGCTGTGGGCCGGGCGGCCTGGTTCGGGCGGCTGTGGGTCGGGCCGTCACGGTCCCGGGCCTGGTTCGGTCGGGTCGGCTCGCCCGGTCGGCCCGATCCGGGCTGAGGTGGCTCGCCTCGGCTCACGCGGCCGTGCCCGGCCCCGTTCGGTCGCGCCCAGCCGCGTCCGGCCCTGCTCGGCCGTGCTCGGCCGTGCCCGGCCGCGTCCGGCCCCTCTCGGCCGCGTCCGGCCGCGTCCGGCCCCGCCCGGCCGCGTCCGGCCCCGCCCGGCCGCGTCCGGCCCCGCCCGGCCGCGTCCGGCCCCGCCCGGCCGCGTCCGGCCCCGCCCGGCCGCGTCCGGCCCCGCCCGGCCGCGTCCGGCCCCGCCCGGCCGCGTCCGGCCCCGCCCGGCCGCGTCCGGCCGTGCTCGGCCGTGCTCGGCTCCGTCCGGCCTCACGCCTGCTCGCGCCGGGCGTCGTGGCGGCCGGAGTCTGAGATTATTGAAGGTCACAGGTAACTCACAGCTACTGCGTCAGTTCCCTTCGCGTCCTGCGGAAACGTGAGCGAGAGTCGCGCCGGCCCCGCGCAACGCGTCGTAAATCGGCGATTCCGGGCCCATAATTTCCCGGTCCCCATGAACCACGCCGGTGGGGGACGCGTATGTACAGGCGACGCCGCGTGACGCAAGCGCGCGGACCAGGGGTACGTGGAAGGGTTTGGCGAACAGATGACTGACGTGCAGACGAGGCCTGACACCGAGACCGCGGGCACCGACTCCGCCAGCGGCGCGGTCACCTCCCGCCGCGTCGTGCTCGTGGGCGCCGGGGCGCTCGGCACGGGGTGCCTCCTCGCCGCCTGCGGCACGGACACCAGCGGCACCGGCAACACGGGCGCCAACGGCGGCGACTTCACCAACAATCCCGCGCCCGCGGGCAGCTCCGGCGCCGATGCGGGCGGCGCCGGCAACAACGGCGGCGACAACGGTGGCGGCGACTCGGGCGGCGGCGGCCAGACCCTCGCGGCGGTGGCCGACATCCCCGAGGGCGGCGGCATCATCAAGGGCGACTACGTGATCACCCAGCCCGAGAAGGGCACCTACAAGGCATTCAGCAAGATCTGTACGCACCAGGGCTGCCCCGTGACCAAGATCGACGGCGGCGTGATCACCTGCCCGTGCCACAACAGCAGCTTCTCCATCGCCGACGGCTCGCCCAAGGCCGGCCCGGCGAAGAAGGCCCTGCCCGAGACGCAGGTCAAGGTGGACGGCGACAACATCGTCGCCGCCTGAGGTCGTGGGGCCGGCCCGTGGTGGCCGCCGCTGGAGCCCGCGGGGCGTCGAACAACGCCCCGCGGTCCCCGGCCGGGTCCGGTGAGGCGGCGGTCACACCCCTGCCGACACGGCCGGCCCCATCGTTCTTCCCCCGCGGTGCCGCGCGCCCGCGTGAAGCAGCGTCCGTGCACTCGTAGGCATGCCCACCGAGAGCTGACGTCGAATCCGGGGCGTCTGCACTCCCCGGCTTCCGTGTCTACGACCACGGGCTACGGGCTACGGGCCACGACCCGCGGGCTACGGGCCACGACCCACGGGCCACGACCACGGGCTACGGGATGCGGCCACGGGCTTCCGGCTGCGGCCACGGGCTCCGGGGTGTGGCCATCGTCTCCGGGTGCGGCCACGGATTCCGGCTTCGCGGGCGCGGGATCTCGGCCGGAGACCCGACGCCGTGGCGGCGGCAACGGGCCTCCGGTCGGGTAATCATGTCAGGGGTCGGGATTAGTGTTGAGCCGTGCCTGACCCGTCCAGCTACCGGCCGCCGCCCGGGACCATTCCGGACGCTCCCGGTGTCTACCGATTCCGTGATCCGACCGGCCGCGTCATCTACGTCGGCAAGGCCAAGAGCCTGCGCAACCGGCTGAATTCGTACTTCGCCGACACGTGGAGCCTGCACGCGCGCACCCAGCAGATGGTGACCACGGCCGCGGCCGTCGACTGGGTCACCGTCAGCAGCGAGGTCGAGGCGCTGCAGCTCGAATTCTCCTGGATCAAGGAGTTCGACCCACGGTTCAACGTCAAGTATCGCGACGACAAGTCGTACCCGTTCCTCGCCGTCACCCTCAACGAGGAGTATCCGCGGCTGCAGGTCATGCGGGGCGCCAAGCGCAAGGGGGTGCGGTACTTCGGGCCGTACAGTCATGCCTGGGCGATCCGGGAAACCCTGGATCTCCTCTTGCGGGTCTTCCCGGCGCGCACCTGCTCGGCCGGCGTCTTCAAGCGGGCCGGCCAGATCGGTCGCCCGTGCCTGCTCGGCTACATCGGCAAGTGTTCAGCGCCCTGCGTCGGCACGGTCACCGCCGAGCAGCACCGCGAGATCGTCGACGACTTCTGCGACTTCATGGCCGGCCGCACCGACGCGTTCGTCAAGCGGCTCGAGCGGGACATGCTCGACGCCTCCGAGCAGCTCGAGTTCGAGAAGGCGGCCCGCCTGCGCGACGACATCGCCGCCCTGCGCAAGGCGATGGAGAAGCAGACCATCGTGCTCGGTGACGGCACCGACGCCGACGTCGTGGCGTTCGCCGAGGATCCGCTCGAGGCGGCGGTCCAGGTCTTCCATGTCCGCGACGGCCGCGTGCGCGGCCAGCGCGGCTGGGTGGTGGAAAAGGTCGAGGACCTGACGACCGGAGACCTCGTGCACCACTTCTGCAGCCAGGTGTACGGCGATGAGCACGGCGAAGGCGACGTCCCCCGCGAGTTGCTCGTGCCGGAGCTGCCGCCGGACGCCGCCGCGCTCGAGCACTGGCTGTCCGAGCACCGGGGGAGCCGGGTGAGCCTCCGCGTGCCGCAACGGGGCGACAAGCGCTCGCTCCTCGAAACGGTGGCACGCAATGCGGGCGAGTCCCTGGCCCGCCACAAGCTGCGCCGCGCCGGCGACCTGACCACCCGCAGCAAGGCGCTCGACGAGATCGCCGAAGCCCTCGGCATGGACACCGCCCCGCTGCGCATCGAGTGCTTCGACGTCTCCCAGATCCAGGGCACCGACGTCGTGGCCAGCATGGTCGTCTTCGAGGACGGTCTGGCCCGCAAGAGCGAGTACCGCCGCTTCGCGGTCCGAGGCAACCCGGACGGCAGCGGCACCGACGACCTGGCGGCAATGAGCGAGGTGATGCGCCGGCGCTTCGCCCGCTACCGGGCCCAGGCAGGTGAGGAGGCAACCGCAGCCGACGCCGCGATAGCCGGAGCGGGAGCCGCAGCCGCGGTCGCCGGAGCCGGAGCCGCGGTCGCCGGAGCGGGAGCGGGAGCCGCGGTCGCCGGAGCGGGAGCGGGAGCCGCGGTCGCCGGAGCCGGGGCCGCCCCGACGGCCCCTGCCGTCGGGGCGGGTGCTGGCCTGTCCGATGCGGACACGTCCCTTGAGAATGCCTCCGGGGACGTGCTGGACGCCGGTGCAGACGCGTCCCTTGAGGACGCATCCGGGCGCTCGCCGGAGGCCGGTGCAGATGCCGGCGGCGACGAGCCGGTGACCAGCGATCTGCCGGGCATCGACCCGCTGACCGGGCGGCCTCGGCGTTTCGCGTACCCGCCGCAGCTTGTCGTGGTCGACGGCGGCCAGCCCCAGGTCAACGCCGTCGCCGCGGTCCTGTCCGACCTCGGCATCACCGACGTGGCGCTGTGCGGCCTGGCGAAGCGGCTCGAGGAGGTCTGGCTGCCGGGCGAGGACTTCCCGGTCATCCTCCCCCGCACGTCGGAAGCGCTGTACCTCCTCCAGCGCGTCCGCGACGAGGCCCACCGCTTCGCGATCACGTTCCACCGCCAGCGCCGTTCGAAGCGGATGACCGCGTCCGCGCTGGACAACATCCCCGGCCTGGGCGAGACCCGCCGCAAGGCGTTGCTGCGCCACTTCGGATCCCTGAAGCGCCTGGGCCAGGCAACACCGGAAGAGATCACCGAGGTCCCCGGCATCGGCCGCCGCACAGCGGAAGCGGTCCTCGCGGCACTCGGCACCACGAAGGACCCGGCCCCGACCGACGCCCCGACCGGCAGCCCGCTCAGCGCCCCGACCGGCGGCCAGCGCGGCGACGCGCCCGGCAGCCCGACCGGCGGCCAGCCCGGCGGCCCGGACGGCGGCCCGGACGGTGGGCTGCCCGGCGACGGCTCTGCCCAGGCCGGCCCGGTGCCGGCGGGCGGTGCGGGCAGAACCCGGGCCGGCGCGAACCGCACCCGGGTGGCCCGTCCGGTGCCTTCCCCGGCCACGGGCCCGCCGGCAAACGGAGAAGGAGGCGAACCCGACAGCTGACCGACACGCTGCCCTCATCGCGGACACCGATCCTCGTCCGCTGACACCGCCCGCTGCCTGGGCGACCTGTGTTTGTCGCTGCCGCTGCGGGGGCTACCTCCGTGGCAGCAGGAGGAGGTAGCGGCGCGGGTGGTGGCTCTGCTGTCGGGGTCGATGGCTTTGTGCGGTGGGTTGGTGACGGGCGGTGAGCTGCGGAAAGGGGCGGAATAGGGACGGCCGGGGGCGGTGTTGCGCGGGACGGGTGAATCCGGGCCCGGGTGGCGACCGGATCGGGTACCGGACATGATGTCCGGCGGCCCCGGGTCGTCGTGTCGGCCTAGGATGCAGTGTCCGCCCGGACCGGGTGAGGTAGCAGCGGTGCAGGAGGAGTGCGTGACCGAGTCGATGCCGGAGTTCCCTCCGGAGCCGTCTCCCGACGAGGCCGGGACCGACCTTGTGGTCGTCACCGGGGTGTCCGGTGGTGGCCGCAGTACGGTCGCCCGCGCCCTGGAGAACGTCGGCTTCTACGTCGTCGACAATCTTCCGCAGGCGTTGATGCTGGACATGGCTCAGCTCGCGTTCGAGGCCGGCGGGGCTGCCCGGCGTACGGCAATGGTGCTGGACGTGCGCAGCCGGGCCTTCTCCACCGACCTGGCCGGCGCGGTCCGTGCGCTGAAGGACCGCGGGTTCTCGCCGCGCGTCGTGTTCGTCGACGCCGACGACGAGGTGCTCATCCGGCGCTTCGAGTCCGTGCGCCGCTCCCACCCGCTGCAGGGCGACGGCCGGCTCGCCGACGGGATCGCCGCCGAGCGGAAGCTGCTCGAGGAGGCGCGCGAGCAGGCCGACGTGATCATCGACACCAGCCACCTCAACGTCAACCAGCTTCGCCGGCGGGTGGAGGAGCTGTTCGGCGGGGAGGACGCGCGGCGGCTGCGGATCACCGTGCTGTCGTTCGGCTTCAAGTACGGCCTGCCGCCCGACGCCGACTACGTGATGGACGCGCGGTTCCTGCCGAACCCGTTCTGGGTGCCCGAGCTGCGGGATCACACCGGCCTCGAGGAGGGCGTCAGCAACTACGTGCTCGGCCAGGAGGGCGCGAACGACTTCGTCGGCACGTACGCCGAGCTCATCGCGTCGACCGCGCCCGGCTTCGAGCGCGAGGGCAAGCGCTACCTGACGGTGGCGGTCGGCTGCACCGGCGGCAAGCACCGCAGCGTGGCGATCGCCGAGGAACTGACCACCCGCCTGCGCGACATCCGGCTCTCCGCCCACGCCTCCCACCGCGACCTGGGCCGGGAGTGACCACGGCCGCAGCCGGACCGTCCCGGGACGCGAACCGGCCGACCACAGCGGCCGATGCAGGCCGCCCGAGCAGCTCGGCCGCGGACACGAGCGGCCCGATCAGCGACGGCATGGAAGAGAGCGCAGCGGTTGGCGGGAGCGCAGCGGTTGGCGGGAGCGCAGCGGCTGGCGGGAGCGCAACGGTTGGCGGGAGCGCAACGGTTGGCGGGAGCGCAGCGGCTGGCGGAAGCGTGCGGGCCGGTGGGAGCCCATTGGCTGGGAGCGCAACGGTCGGCGAAGGCGCAACGGCCGGTGGGAATGCAACGGTTGGCGGGAGCGCAACGGCTGGTGAGAGCGGCTTGTCGGCCGGTGGGATCGGCGCTGCGGGGCGGCCGATCAGAGTTGTGGCTTTCGGGGGTGGGCATGGGCTCGCCGCCTCGCTCAAAGCCTTGCGGCACTGTTCGCCGGAGCTGACCCTCGACATCACCGCGGTCGTCACCGTCGGCGACAACGGTGGGTCGAGCGGCCGGCTGCGTGCCGAGCGGGACGCTCAGTTGCCCCCCGGCGACCTGCGGATGGCCCTCACGGCGCTCGCCGACCAGGATCCGGGCCATCAGATCATGGTCAAGCTGATGCAGCACCGCTTCGCGCCCGTCGGCAACCCCGACCGCCGCACGTCGGTGCACGCCCCCGCCGCCGACACCGGCCGCGGAGACCGCGCGCCGGGCGGCGCGGGCGGGCCGGGCGGCGCGGGCGGACCCGGCGGCGAGAGCGGGCCGGGCAGCGAGGGCGGGCCGGGCGGCGCGGGCGGACCCGGCGGCGAAAGCGGACCGGGCAGCGAGGGCGGGCCGGGCAGCGCGGGTGGGCCCGGCAGCGGGCAGGCTGTAGGGAAGGACGGCTGGGGCAACGTCGATCGGCGGATCGCCTCCGTCGGAGGGAAGCATGATCCGCTGGCCGGGCATGCCGTCGGGAATCTGTTGTTGCTCGGGTTGCTGGAGCTGATGGATGACCCCGTCGAGGCGCTCGAGCATGCCGGGCGGATGGTGGGGGCTCAGGGGCGGGTTCTTCCCATGGCCTGCCATGCCGTCGGGATCGAGGCCGATGTGCGCGGGGGTGAGCCTGGGCGGCCCGGCGAGGTTGTCACCGTACGTGGTCAGCATGCGGTCGCCGTCACGAGTGGGCATGTCGAGGCCGTACGGATCGTGCCTGCCTCGCCGCCTGCCTGCCCGGCGGCGCTCGAGGCGATCCGGGGGGCCGACTGGCTGATCTTCGGGCCGGGGAGCTGGTACACCAGTGTGCTGCCGCACCTGCTCGTGCCCGAGTTGGCCGGCGCGATCGTGGCGAGTCCCGCGCGGCGTCTCGTCACGTTGAATCTTGCCGCCGACAACGAGACGCTCGGGCTCTCCGTGGCCGACCATCTGGCCGCGCTGCACTGGTACCTGCCCGAGTTGCACATCGACACCGTGCTCGCCGATGCCAAGTGGGTCGGCGAGCCCGATCCGGTGCACCGGGCCGCCCGGGCGCTCGGTGCGCGGCTGGTGCTCGCCCCTTTGGCCGTTGCGGACGGCAGTCCCAAGCATGATCCTGAGTCGTTGGGCACTGCGTTGGTGCCGGTCCTCGGCTCCGATCGTTAAGTAACTGACGATGTGCCAGGAGTAACTGACGATGGGCCAGCACGACACAGACCGCGTAACAAGACCGCAGAAACAGCATGAGGTGACTTCGAGATGGCGATGACGGCAGCGGTCAAGGACGAGCTGAGCCGGGTCGACGTGCCCAAGCCGTGCTGCCGCCGTGCGGAGATGGCCGCCCTGCTGCGCTTCGCGGGCGGGCTGCACATCGTGTCCGGGCGGGTGGTCGTCGAGGCCGAGCTCGACACCGGCGCGGTCGCGCGGCGGCTCCGCCGGGAGATCGCCGACGTGTACGGGTATCCGAGCGAGGTCCACGTGCTCGCCTCCGGTGGCCTGCGCAAGGGCAGCCACTACATCGTCCGGATCGTCAAGGACGGGGAGGCGCTCGCCCGCCAGACCGGCCTGCTCGACGTCCGGGGCCGTCCGGTGCGCGGCCTGCCTCCGCACGTCGTCTCCGCGAACGTCTGCTGCGCCGTCGCCGCCTGGCGGGGCGCGTTCATGGCGCACGGCTCGCTGACCGAGCCCGGTCGTTCGAGCGCGCTGGAGATCACCTGCCCGGGTCCGGAGGCGGCCCTGGCGCTGCGCGGCGCCGCCCGCCGGATCGGGATCACCGCCAAGGAACGCGAGGTGCGCGGCGTCGACCGGGTCGTGATCAAGGACGGGGACGCGATCGCGGCGCTGCTCACCCGGGTCGGGGCGCACGCCAGCGTGCTCGCCTGGGAGGAGCGACGGGTACGCCGTGAGGTGCGCGCGACCGCGAACCGCCTCGCCAACTTCGACGACGCGAACCTGCGCCGTTCGGCCCGCGCCGCGGTGGCCGCCGCCGCCCGGGTGACCCGGGCGCTGGAGATCCTCGCCGACGAGGCCCCGAACCACCTGACGTCGGCGGGTCAGCTGCGGCTCGAGCACCGCCAGGCCAGCCTGGAGGAGCTGGGCGCCCTCGCCGACCCGCCGCTGACGAAGGACGCGATCGCCGGCCGGATAAGGCGCCTGCTCGCCCTGGCCGACAAGCGCGCCCGGGACCTCGGCATCCCGGACACCGAAGCCGCCGTCACCCCGGAGATGATGGCCTGCTGAACCGGCCGGGGAAACGCCGGTCCGGGAAGCGCGCCGCCGGAAGACGCCGGTCCGGGGACGCGCCGCCCGGGGAACGCCGGTCCGGGGGAACGTCCCGCCGGAGAATGCCGGGCCGGGGGAACGTCCCGCCGGAGAACGCCGGGCCGGGGGAACGTGCCGCCGGGGAACGCAGGGCCGGGGGGACGGCGGGCGGTGACCGTCCAGAAGAGCGGCGGGCGGTGACCGCCCGGAACGGCGGGCGGCCGGGAGGCGCCGTGGGTCAGTGCGGGGCGGGGCGGTTGAGAAGGACGCGGCCGAGCAGCAGCGTCCCCACCCCGGCGATCACCACGCTCAGCAGGCCCACGCGGAGGCTGCTGTGGTCGGCCACCAGGCCGACCAGGGGTGGTGAGGCGAGGAAGCCGACGCGCAGCACCCAGCTCACGATCGTCAGGCCCGCGCCCGGCGGGAGGCCCGGCAGTTCGTCGGCCGTGTGCATGGCGGCCGGTACCAGGGTTGCTGTGCCCAGGCCGGCCAGGGCGAAGCCGGCCAGCGCCGTGCCGACCGACGGGAAGGCGAGGGCGGCGCCCATGCCCGCCGCCGCGATCGCGCCGCCGGTGCGGGTGACCGTGCGCTGGCCGAAGCGGTCGACCGCGCGGTCGCCGAGGAGGCGGCCGGCCGTCATCGCGACCTGGAGGGCCACGAAGGCGAGGCCGGCGGTCGCGGCGGTCGCGCCGATGTCGTCGGTCAGGAACAGGGCTCCCCAGGAGGCGCCGGCGTCCTCCACGAGGGAGCCGAAGATCGCGAGGACGCCCAGGGCCGCGAGCATCCCGACCGCCGTGCCGGGGAAGGCGCGCCGGCCGGCCGGCGCGGGTGGGCGGTCGGCGTGGTCCGGTCCGGGCAGCATGAAACGGTACGCGAGCAGCGCCACCACGCTGAACAGCCCGCCGGAGATCGCCAGGTGGAGCACGAGCGGGATGCCGAGCCCGGCCGCCGCGGAGCCCATCAGGCCGCCGAGGACCGCGCCGATGCTCCAGACGCCGTGGAACGAGTTGACGATCGAGCGGCCGTAGAGGCGCTGGACGCGCAGGCCGTGGGCGTTCTGGGCGACGTCCACGATGGCGTCCGCCGCGCCCGCCACGAACAGGACCGCGGCCAGCGCCCACCAGGACGGCGCGACCGCGACCAGCAGGAAGCCGGCGGCGACCACCGAGATGCCCGCCGCGCCGGCGCGGGACGAGCGGATCAGCCGGATCACCGCCGAGGCGAACAGGCCGCCGGTGAGGGCGCCGAGCGGTCCCGCCGCCAGCGCCGTACCGAGCAGGGCGTTGCTGAGGTCGAGGTGGTCCTTGACCTCGGGGTAGCGCGGTACGACGTTGGCGAACAGCGCGCCGTTCGTGAGGAACAGGACGGCGACGGCGACCCGGGCGCGACGGGCCTGGACGTCGGGCTCCGCGGGCGCGGCGGTGACGGACATGGGTTTCCAGACGGGAGTGGGGGCGGGGCGGGTCGTGCTCAGGAGAAGCGGGCCACCGCCTCGTCGACCTGCGGCTCGGCGACGGGGAAGCCGGGGAAGCGGGACAGCCGCTGCAACGGCATCGCCCGCATCATCTGGCCGTTCCTCGGGTCGAAGAGCATGGTGTGGAACAGGCCGTCGCCGAGGTTGGCGCGCAGCCAGTCGCCCGCGGCCGGGTGCGCCAGCCAGGCCTCCACCGAGGACTCGGCGGCGAGCGGCGGGGTGACGTCGTCGCCGGGCAGCTCCACCGTGGTCTCCAGGCGGATGTCGCGGGAGGACGCGCCGACCCGGATGCCGAACGCGCCGGCCTCGACGGTCCAGCGCCGCAGGGCCGGGTGCCAGTACGCGAACGCCCGCCGGCCCAGCTCCACGGTCACCCGCTCGCTCTCGCCCGGCGCGAGCGTGACCCGGGCGAAGCCGCGCAGCTCCTGCTCGGGGCGGTAGACGGCGGCCTGGGGGTCGGTCACGTACACCTGGACGATCTCGGTGCCGGGGCGCGGGCCGGTGTTGGTCACCGTGAGGGTCACGCGTACCCGGTCGGCGTCGGTGGTCGTGGTCAGGCCGTCGTAGCCGAACGTGGTGTAGGACAGGCCGTGGCCGAACGGGTACGCGACCGGCAGCCGGTGCGCGTCGTACCAGCGGTAGCCGATGAGCAGGCCTTCGCCGTAGCGGACGTGGCCGTGCTCGCCGGGGAAGTTGCCGAGCGCCGGGTTGTCCTCGTAGCGGACCGGGATCGTCTCGGCGAGCTTGCCCGCCGGGGTGGCCGCGCCGTACAGCAGGTCCGCGGTCGCCGCGCCGCCAGCCTGGCCGAGCAGCCAGCCCTCGAGCACGGCCGGGGCCCGGTCCTGCCACGGTGCCACGGAGACGACCGAGCCGTTGGAGAGCACGACGACGACCCGGGGGTTGGCGTCCGCGACGGCGTGCAGCAGCTCGACCTGGTGGGCCGGCAGGTCCATGTGGTCGCGGTCGTAGCCCTCGGACTCGTAGGCCGGCGGGAGGCCGAGGAAGAGTACGGCCACGTCGGCGCTCGCGGCCGCCCGGACGGCCTCCTCGACCAGGGCCGGGTCGGCGGTTCCGGACTCGATGGCGAAGCCGGGGGCGAAGATCACCTCGCGGTCGCCGGCCCGCAGCGCGTCCAGGGCCGAGTCGACCCGGGTGGGGTTGACCTGCGACGATCCCGCGCCCTGGAACCGCGGGGTACGGGCGAACTCGCCGATCACCGCGACCGGCCCGCCGGTGCGCGCCAGGGGCAGGAGGTCGTTCTCGTTCTTGAGCAGCACCGCGCTGGCGGCCGCCGCCTCGCGGGCGAGGGCGTGGTGGGCGCCGGCGTCGAACGTCTGGCCCGGGGCGAGCGCGGGCAGCGCGCGGTTGAGCAGTTCGAGGACGCGGGTGACGGCGCGGTCGACGTCCTTCTCGCCGAGCGTGCCGGCCCGGACCGCGTCCAGGATGACCCGGGTGCCGGATCCGCCGGAGGAGGGCATCTCCAGGTCGAGGCCCGCGGCCACGCCGGCGTCTCGGCGGTTGACCGCGCCCCAGTCCGACACGACCAGGCCGGTGTATCCCCATTCGTCGCGCAGCACGTCGGTGAGCAGCCAGGGGTCCTCGCTCGCGTACGTGCCGTTGATGCGGTTGTACGAGCACATGACCGTCCACGGCTGGGACCCGGTGACGACCCGCTCGAACGCCGGCAGGTAGATCTCGCGCAGGGTCCGCTCGTCGATGTCGGCGGAGACGGTCATCCGGTCGGTCTCCTGGTTGTTCGCCGCGAAGTGCTTCAGCGACGTGCCCACGCCCTGGCTCTGGATGCCGTCCACCAGCGCCGCGCCCAGTTCGCCGGCGAGCAGCGGGTCCTCGGAGAAGTATTCGAAGTTGCGGCCGCACAGCGGAGAGCGCTTCATGTTGGTGCCGGGGCCGAGCAGGACCGCGACCTCCTCGGCGCGGCATTCCCGGCCCAGCGCCTCGCCGATGCGCGCGAGCAGGTGCGGGTCCCAGGTCGAGGCCAGGCCGGCGGCGGGCGGGAAGCAGGTCGCCGGGACACTGTCGTGCAGGCCGACGTGGTCCGCCCCGCCGGCCTGCTTGCGCAGGCCGTGCGGGCCGTCGGTGACCATGACCGAGGGGATGCCGAGGCGCTCGACCGCCTGGGTACGCCAGAAGTCGGCGCCGTCGAGCAGGGCGGCCTTCTCCTCGAGCGTGAGGGCGCTGAGCAGGGCGGGGATGTCCAGGGGCGGAGCGGCGGGGGAGGTCATGCCGGAATCGTAACAATGAAAACCTCCGCGTGGAAGTTTTTGGGCGCCTACGATGGCGCGATGGCGGACGCCCCGGACACCACCCCCGCACCGAGCCGGCGCGGCGCGTACGAGAAGGGCGTGCGGCGGCGGCGCGAGATCCTCGACCGGGCCATCGAGGTCTTCGCCGACCGGGGCGCCGAGGGCACGTCGCTGCGCGCGATCGGCGAGGCGATCGGCGTCTCGCACGCGGCGCTCAAGCACTACTTCTCGTCACGTGAGGAACTGCTCGTCGAGGTCTACCGGGCCGCCGAGGAGCGGTCGATCGACGAGGACCCGGCGCCGGAGACCAGCTCGGTGGTCGGCCTCATGACCCACGCCGCCCGCCGCAACCACGGCGTACCGGGCCTGGTGCAGCTCTACTCCACGCTGGTCGCCGCGGCGCTGGAGGCCGGGCACGACGACGCCCGCACGTTCTTCTCGGCCCGCTTCGACGGGCTGCGCCGGCTGCTGGCCGACCGGGTACGCGACGAGCAGGCGGCCGGCCGGATCCGCGCGGACATCTCGGCGGAGGCCGCCGCGGCGCTGGTGATCGCCGCCTCGGACGGCCTGCAGACGCAATGGCTGCTCGATCCCGCGGTCGACATCGAGAAGTCCTTGGATCTTCTGGAAAGCCTGCTCGAACGCCCGGCAGAATGAGCGGGTCCGGGCCGGCGGCGGGGTACGGCCCGCCGGCCGCGGCGGGCCTTGCTGCCCGGGGGCTCGGGACCTATTGCTTTTGTGCGCCCCGGTGCCCGTACCGAAGAATGATTTTCGGCCTGAGGTAACGATCAGGTCGCGGCCCCGACGCGAGGGCGACCGGGCTTCTCGGCTAGGGTCTTGGTTGACGGCGACGGTGCCGGCAGCTAGGGCCGACGCGCCGGGACGCCGCGGATCGACTGACGCGGTGCCGGAACGGTAAAGCGCGGCCCATTCACAGCCGGCCTTCGACAACTGGTCGGCACGAAAACCTCCGCCGGTCGCAGAAACCCGGCGGACCGAAACGAGGAGATCGACCTGTGACCATCCGGGTTGGCATCAACGGCTTCGGCCGTATCGGCCGTAACTTCTTCCGGGCGGTGGCCGCCTCCGGCGCGGACATCGAGATCGTGGGTGTGAACGACCTCACCGACAACGCCACGCTCGCCCACCTGCTGAAGTACGACAGCATCCTGGGCCGCCTGCCGCACGAGGTGAAGGCCACCGCCGACGAGATCACCGTGGCCGGCAAGACCTTCAAGGCGTACGCCGAGCGCGACCCGCAGAACCTGCCGTGGGGCGACCTGGGCGCCGACGTCGTCATCGAGTCGACCGGCTTCTTCACCGACGCCACCAAGGCGAAGGCGCACCTCGACAAGGGTGCGAAGAAGGTCATCATCTCGGCCCCGGCCAAGAACGAGGACATCACGGTCGTCGTCGGCGTCAACGACCACCTGTACGACGCCGCGCAGCACAACATCATCTCGAACGCGTCCTGCACCACCAACTGCCTCGCGCCGATGGCCAAGGTGCTCAACGACTCGATCGGCATCGAGCGTGGCCTGATGACCACGATCCACGCGTACACGCAGGACCAGAACCTGCAGGACGGCCCGCACAAGGACCTGCGCCGGGCCCGCGCCGCCGCGCTGAACATCGTGCCGACCTCGACCGGCGCCGCGAAGGCCGTCAGCCTGGTGCTGCCGGAGCTCAAGGGCAAGCTCGACGGCTTCGCGCTGCGCGTGCCGATCCCGACCGGCTCGGCCACCGACCTGACCTTCACCGCCGGCAAGGAGACCTCGGTCGACGAGGTCAACGCCGCCATCAAGGCCGCCGCCGACGGCCCGCTCAAGGGCATCCTGGTCTACACCGAGGACCCGATCGTGTCCGCGGACATCGTCACCGACCCGGCCTCCTGCATCTTCGACGCCGGCCTCACCAAGGTGATCGGCAACCAGGTCAAGGTCGTCGGCTGGTACGACAACGAGTGGGGCTACTCGAACCGCCTCGTCGACCTGGTCAAGCTGGTCGGCTGAGCTTCGTGAAGGCTCTCGACGACCTGCTCGGCGAGGGTGTCTCGGGTCGGCGTGTGCTCGTGCGCGCCGACCTGAACGTCCCGTTCGACAAGAGTGACCCCACGGTCATCAGCGATGACGGACGCATCCGCGCGGTGCTGCCCACGCTGGTGGCGCTGCGTGACGCGGGCGCCCGCGTCATCGTGTGCTCGCACCTCGGCCGCCCCAAGGGCGCGCCGGACCCCAGGTTCACCCTCGCGCCGGTCGCCCAGCGCCTCGGTGAGCTGCTCGGCAACCCGGTGATCTTCGCCTCGGACACCATCGGCGAGTCGGCCTCCGCCTCGGTGGACGCGCTGCAGGACGGCCAGGTGCTGCTGCTGGAGAACCTGCGCTTCAACGAGGGCGAGACGTCGAAGGACGACGCCGTGCGCGGCGGGTTCGCGGACAAGCTCGCCGCGTTCGCGGAGTACTACGTCGACGACGCGTTCGGCGCCGTGCACCGCAAGCACGCCTCGGTGTACGACGTCCCGGCCCGGCTGCCGCACTACGCCGGCGGCCTGGTGCTGCGCGAGGTCGACGTGCTCAAGCGCGTCACCGAGAGCCCCGAGCAGCCGTACGTGGTCGTGCTCGGCGGCTCGAAGGTCTCCGACAAGCTCGCCGTGATCCAGGCGCTGCTGCCGAAGGTCGACAAGCTGCTCGTGGGCGGCGGCATGTGCTTCACGTTCCTCAAGGCCCAGGGCCACGAGGTCGGCAAGTCGCTGCTCGAGGCCGAGATGATCGCCACCTGCGCTTCGCTGCTGGAGCAGGCGCAGGGCCGGATCGTCCTTCCGGTCGATGTCGTGGCGGCTTCGGAATTCGCGGCCGACGCCGCGCATGACGTCGTGGATGTCTCGGACATTCCGGCCGATCGGCTGGGTCTGGACATCGGTCCCGCGTCGGTCGCGTTGTTCGCCGAGGCGATCGGGTCGGCGAAGACGGTGTTCTGGAACGGGCCGATGGGCGTGTTCGAGCTGGCGCCGTTCGCGGCCGGCACCCGGGGCGTGGCCGAGGCGATCACCAAGATCGACGGCTTCTCCGTGGTCGGCGGCGGCGACTCGGCCGCGGCCGTGCGCACGCTGGGCATCGACGAGTCCGGCTTCGGGCACATCTCGACCGGCGGCGGCGCGTCGCTGGAGTACCTCGAGGGCAAGACCCTTCCGGGCCTGTCCGCCCTTTCGGCGTCGGAGAGCTGAGCATGGCTGACAACACCCGCCGGCCCATCATGGCCGGCAACTGGAAGATGAACCTCAACCACCTCGAGGCCATCCTCCTCGTGCAGAAGCTGGCCGCCAGCCTCAACGAGCAGCAGCTCACCGACGTCGAGGCGGTCGTGCTGCCGCCGTTCACCGACCTGCGCAGCGTGCAGACGGCGATCGACGGCGACAAGGTGCTGATCAAGTACGGCGCCCAGGACCTGTCTCAGCACAAGGGCGGGGCCTACACCGGGGAGATCTCCGGCGCGATGCTCGCCAAGCTGGGCTGCTCCTACGTGGTGATCGGGCACTCCGAGCGCCGCGAGTACCACGGCGAGGACGACGCGCTGGTCAACGCGAAGGTGAAGGCGGCGCTCGCCAACGAGCTCACCCCGATCCTCTGCGTCGGCGAGGGCCTCGACATCCGCGAGGCCGCCGGGCAGGTGGCGCACTGCTGCACCCAGCTCGACGGCGCCCTCGACGGGCTCAAGGCCGAGCAGGTGCAGAAGATCGTCATCGCGTACGAGCCGGTGTGGGCGATCGGCACCGGCAAGACCGCGACGCCCGACGACGCGCAGGAGGTGTGCGGGGCCATCCGGGCCCGGCTCGCCGAGAAGTACGGCGCCGAGACGGCCGACGCGGTGCGCATCCAGTACGGCGGCTCCGTGAAGGCGGCCAACATCGCCGCGATCATGGCGCAGCCGGACGTGGACGGCGCGCTGATCGGCGGCGCGAGCCTGGACGCCGAGGAGTTCGCCTCGATCGTCCGGTTCCCCGAGCACGTCCAGCGCTAGAGGCATCGAACGGACCGGCCGCCCCCTGGGGCGGCCGGTTCCGCGTGCGCCCGCTATTGTGGTGTCGCTGCTGCGCCCTTCGAGAGGAATGACCCGACCATGCCGATCGCGTTCGCCTACACGTTGATCGTGTTGCTCATCATCACGAGCATCCTGCTGACCCTGCTGATCCTGCTGCACCGCGGCAAGGGCGGCGGCATGTCCAGCATGTTCGGCGGCGGCGTCACCTCGAGCCTGGCCGGCTCGTCGGTCGCGGAGAAGAACCTCGACCGCTACACGGTGCTGGTCGGCATCGTGTGGTTCGCCTGCATCGTCGGCCTCGGCCTCTGGCTCAAGCTCGCTCAGGCGTCCTGAAACCTATTGTTAACGTCCGGTTCCGCACCGTTCGTCGGCAACCCTTCCTGAGGCGCTTCGAGAGTCGTAGACTCTGCCGCGCGGTCCGGTCCGTCCGGGCCGCGCGGTTGTTTTTTGCACCGCACGATCCTGGCAGCACCCTCACCACCGCCGATCCTCCCCGGCGATGACGCCCCTGAAAGACAGGAGTCACATCCGTGTCCAGTGGCAGTGCGATCCGCGGAAGCCGCATCGGTTCCAGCCCGATGCGCCCCGACGAGCGCAGCGAGCCCGCCCCGCGGCGGGAGGTGACGTACTGGTGCGCGGCCGGCCACGAGATGGACGTCCGCTTCGCCGCCGACGTCGCCCCGCCCGAGACCTGGGACTGCACCCGGTGCGGCCAGCCGGCCGGCCTCGACCGTGCCAACCCGCCGGGCAGGATGCGGGCGGAACCCTACAAATCCCACCTCGCGTACGTGAAGGAGCGCCGCTCCGACGCCGACGGGGAGGCGATCCTCGCGGAGGCCCTGGCCAAGGTGCGCCGCCGCCGGGGCGAATAGGCCCCTACAGCGGGGTCGTCTCGCGCCCGAGGTAGACGACGGGGCCCGGGTCGGGGACGGCCAGCTCGACGAAGCCGAGGCGGTCGTAGAACGCCCGGGCCGCGCTGTTCCGCTCGGCCATGCCGAGGTGCACGCGCGGGACCCCGGCCGCGTGCAGGCCGGCCAGGAACGCCGCGATCAGGCCGCGGCCCCAGCCCTTGCCCTGCCACTCCGGCAGCAGGTCGATGTGCAGGTGGGCGGGGTAGCCGGCGAGCTCCGGCACGATCATGCGCTCCGGCCGGTAGTGCAGCGCCAGCATGCCGTCCTCGGCCGTCGCCGGCGGATCGGCCGGCACCGGGTAGCGTCCCGCCGTCGCAGGCAGCCACTCCTCGCGGTAGCGCCGGGCGAAGCGGGCCGTGTCGGCGGTGCCGAGCACATAGCCGACCGCTGTGCCGGTGCCGTCGTCGAGGACGTGCGCGTGCTCCGGTTCGAGGATCACGTACGGCGCCGCGAAGATGTCGCCCATGAGCCGGTCCGAGGAGTAGAGCCCCCGCGCGTCACCTCCCGCATCGGCGGTACGCACGCAGATGTCGTAGACGGTGTCGAGGTCCTCGGGCCGGTACGCACGGATCACTGGCTGCACCCGCCCGAGTCTAGGGAAGCACTGGGGTGTGACCGGCGTCACCATGACGGCGCCAACCTTTTCCGGCGTCGTGCGTCCCTCCCTGCGAGAGCCCCCATCGACCCCGCAGGAGTTCAGCTGATGCGCCTGACCGCCCGTGCCGCCACGTACACCGTCGCCGTGACCGCCGTCGTCGTCCTGGGTGGCGGGTACGCCGCCACCGCGTTCGCCGATTCCGGGAAGCCGGAGCCGTCGAGGGTCACGGACGCGCCCGCGCCGGTGCCCGCCAAGCCGGGAAGTCCCGGCGGAGCGCCCGCCCCCGGTGCGGCAGCTCCGATGCCCGCCAAGCCCGGCGGCGGCGCCCCCATGCCCGCCGAGCCCGGACGGCCGGGTGGAGCGCCCGTGCCCGTGACGCCCGGCGGTCCGCGGCCGGCCGAGCCGGCGCCGGCGCCGAGCGCGGGCCCCGGCCGCCCGGCGCCCGACGCCTCCCCGGCCCGTCCCGGCGCCCCCAAGGCCAAGCCCGCGCCGGCGCGCCCCGGCGCTCCCAAGGCCGCGCCTGCACCGGCGCGACCGGGCGGGGTACCGTCGGCCTCCCGCGCCCGCTGACCGTCAGGCCCCGCCCATGATCCTCGCCCTGCCGCTGCCGCAGCCCCTGCTGCGGTGGCTGCGGTCGGCCCTGGCCGGGTCCGCGGCGCCGGTCCGCGACCCCGGCGCCCCGGACGGGCCTCCGGCGATCAACGAGCTGTACCACGCGCGCCGGCTGCACCTCGTGCGGCTGGCCGTGCTGATGGTCGACGACCTGGGCACGGCCGAGGACATCGTGCAGGACGTGTTCGCGGCGCTGTACCGGCGGCACGGGGCCGACCTGCGGAAGATCGCCGACCCGGACGCCTACCTCACCTCCGGGGTGATGAACGCGGCCCGGTCGGCGTTGCGGCGCCGGCGGACCGCGCGGGCGTACGTGCCGCCCCCGCCGGGCACGGCACCGGCCGCCGAGGACCAGATGCTCAGGGGAGAGGGTGACCGGGAGGTGCTGGCGGCGCTGGCGGAGCTCACGGTGCGGCAGCGCCAGGTGGTGGTGCTGAGGTACTGGTCGGAGCTGTCCGAGCAGGAGATCGCCGAGGTGCTGCACGTGTCCCGTGGCACCGTGAAGTCGACCGCGCACCGGGCCCTGACCCTGCTGCGCGGCCTGCTCGGGGAGCACTCATGAGCACGGTGGAGGGTTCCGTGCCCAGCGCGACCGAGGCCCGGCTGCGGGCGGCGCTGGCCGCCCGCGCGCGTCAGGTGACCGCGGACGAGCTGCAACCCGCCGTGCCGCCGACCGCGACGGGCCGGCCGGGGCGGCTCGCGAGGTCGTGGCGGCTCGCCGGGTGGCGCGGGCTGGTGGCGGGGCTGGCGCTGGTGCTGGCCGCCGTGGGCGTCGGCCTCGTCCTGCCCGGGCGCGACGGGCCCCGGCGAACGCCCGATGCGCCGGCGGTGACCGTACCGTCGGAGTCGCCCGGGCCGTCGCCGTCCGTGGGCCCGGCGCCGACGCCGGAGCGCGCAGAGCCGGAGCGCTCGGAGCCGGCCGCCCCGAAGGGTACGCCGCCCACGACCCCGCCGATGGCTCCCGGGGCGGCCACCCCCGGGGCGATCACCCCCGGCGCCGGCGACCGGGGTCGCGTTCCGGCCGCCCCGCAGCCCGGGAACGCCGCGCCGCCCTCAGCGTTCGGGTGACGGTCTCGTCGGCCGGACGGCGCGGGGGTGGCGTACCTGTCAGGATGGGCCGGTGAACTGGACCTTGGAAGTGGTGGTCGTGCCGGTCTCCGACATCGACCGGGCGAAGGAGTTCTACGCCGGGAAGCTCGGCTTTCACGTCGATCATGACACCGCGTTCGGCGACGACGTCCGGATCGTGCAGCTCACCCCGCCGGGCTCCGGTTGCTCGATCGTGATCGGGCGGGGCGCGGTGCCGGACATGCCGCCGGGCTCGCTCAAGGGGTTGCAGCTGGTCGTGCCGGACATCAACCGGGCGCACGCCGAGCTGGTGGCCCGCGGCGTCGCGGTCAGCGACGTGCAGCGGCTGGGGGAGAACCCCAGCCCGACGCCCCACCCGCTGGACAACGTCGGCTTCGTGTTCTTCGCCGACCCCGACGGCAACGGCTGGGCGGTGCAGCAGATCTCGTCGCGCGCCTGACTTGAGGGTTTCGCGGGGCTGAACCGAACGGCAACCGTCGTATTCCTGTTGTGCACTCCGGGGTGGTCCGGGGGTCCCGAAGGGGATGGCATGACGGATACGCAGATCGTGGAGCTGGGCCTGCAGGCGATGACCATTGCGGCGAAGATGTGTGCGCCGGTGTTGCTGACGGCGTTGCTGATCGGTTTTGCGATCTCGTTGTTCCAGTCGGTGACGCAGATTCAGGAGGCGACGCTGTCGTTCGTGCCGAAGGCGATCGCGGTGGGTGCGGCGATTCTGTTCAGTGGGAACTGGATGTTGCACGAGATGGTGACGTACACGACGCAGTTGTTCGAGAAGATTCCGTCGCTGCTGAGCTGAACTTGCGCAAGAAAAAAGGGCCGCCCTGGAGGGCGGCCCTTTTTCGTCCGGTCAGCGTTTCGCCGCGGCCGCCGTGTCCAGCAGCCAGACGGTCTTCCTCGTGCCGGTGGCGCGGGCCGCGGGCAGGCCGGTGTCGCCGCGCAGCGCCGCGCCGACCGAGTCCGCCTTGTCCGGGCCGGCCGCGACCAGCCACACCTCCGCGGCCGAGCGGATCGCCGAGAAGGTCAGCGAGATGCGCGTCGGCGGCGGCTTCGGGCTGTCGTGCACGGCGGTGACCGTGCCGTCGGCGGTGGCGTCCGGGTGCCCCGGGAAGAGCGACGCCACGTGCCCGTCCTCGCCGACGCCCAGCATCAGCACGTCGAAGGTGGGCAGCGAGGCGGCGAGCTCGTCGCCGTAGCGGGCCGCGGCCGCGGCGGCGTCGTCGCCGTCCGGGCCGTCCGACGGCGGCATCGCGTGCACCCGGGCCGCGTGGAGCGGCAGAGCGTCGAGCAGGGCCTCGCGGGCCTGGGTCTCGTTGCGGTCCGGGTCGCCGGCCGCCAGGAACCGTTCGTCGCCCCACCACAGGTCGACGCGGGACCAGTCGATGGCCGCCGTGGCCGGGAGGTCCTTGACCGCGCGCAGCACCTTAGCGGCGACCCGCCCGCCGGTCAGCACCACGTCGGCGCGCCCGCGCACGGCCTGCGCCTCGATGATCGCGGTGACCAGCCGGGCCGCCACCGCCGACGCCAGGACGTCCGCGTCCGGCACCACCACCACAACGGTCTCGCTCATCGGACTCCTCACGTCGGCACCCACGGCTCGGGGCCGCCCCGCGGGACGGCCCCGTCGATCTTAGTGAACAACCGGTATCGAACCCGAGTGCCCGGGTTCAGGCGGCGGATCCGCCGGGGCCCGCCATCGCGCCGGCCTCCTCGCCCGCGCGCGCGGCCTGGGCCGGGTCCTTCCACACGTGCACCCGCATCGCCGGCTTCTCGTCGAGGCCGGGCATGCCGGCCATCGCGCCCAGGGCCTCGCCGTAGATCTGGTCGGGGTCGAGGCGGCGCAGCTCCTCGGCCAGCTCGTCGCCGACCGGGCGCTTGGGCAGCGGCATGTAGCGCGGCTCCTGCCCGGAGCGGCTGAACAGGGCCGTGCCCTCCTCGCGGGTGACCGTGACGCAGTCGCCGTTGGCGCACTCCAGCTGCACCGTGTGCATGCGCGGCGCCCGGTCGGTGTGCTCCCACTTCGGCTCGATGCCCAGCCGCGACTTGAGCCACCCGCACATCAGCGCGGCGGTCGGGTCGTTGGCCGGCGCGATGACCGTGGCGCCGGTGACCCGCTCCTCGGTGGTGTCGAACGCGCCCGCGACCAGGGTGCGCCACAGGGTGATCCGGGTCCAGGTGAGGTCCGTGTCGCCGGGCGCGTAGTCGGCGGCCCGCTGCTTGAGCGCCGCCACCGGGTCCGGGGCGAGCTTGCTGTCGGTGATGCGCCGGTCGGCGACGACGCCCAGGAAGTCGTTGGCGATGACGTCCGGCGGCTCGCCGTGCCACCACGTCACCACCGGCACGTCCGGGGCGAGCAGCGGCATGACCACCGACTCGGCGTGCAGCGCGAGGCGGCCGTACATGCGCATCACGACGGCCTCGGCCGGACCGAGCCGGCCGCCCACGACGATCTCCGCGTCGAGCCGGCTGCGGCCCTCCAGGTCGGAGCGGACCACGATGAGCAGGCGGCAGGGGTGCGCGGCCGCGGCGATCGTGGCGGCGGCCTCCGCCTCGCGGACCTTCTTCTCCTCCACCACGGCGACCAGCGTCAGGGCGAGACCGGAGGCCACGCCGCCCGCGCTGCGCCGCTCGGCCGCGAGCGCCTTGACGACCTCGTTGCCGGTGGTGTCCCACAAGCCGATCATGCACGCCTCCAGGAACGGCCCTCGCGGGCCAGCATCTCGTCCGAAGCCCGCGGTCCCCACTCGCCGGCCCGGTAGGGCTCCGGCTCGGTGCCCGCCCACGCCTCCTCGAGCGGGTCGATGACGCGCCAGCTCTGCTCGACCTCGGCGGCGTCGGGGAACAGGGTGCGGTCGCCGACGAGCACGTCCAGCACGAGCCGCTCGTACGCCTCGGGGCTGGACTCGGTGAACGCCTCGCCGTACTGGAAGTCCATGGCGATGTCCCGGACCTCCATGGTGGTGCCGGGGACCTTGGAGCCGAACTTGAGCACCACGCCCTCGTCCGGCTGCACGCGGATGACCAGCTGGTTGTTGCCCAGCATCTCCACGTCGGCCGGGTCGAACGGCAGGTGCGGCGCGCGCTTGAACAGGATCGCGATCTCGGTGACCCGGCGCGGCATCCGCTTGCCGACGCGGACGAAGAACGGCACGCCCGCCCAGCGCCTGTTCTGGATGCCGAGGCGTACGGCCACATAGGTCTCGGTGGTGGAATTCTCCGGGACGCCCTTCTCCTCCAGGTAGCCCACCGCGCGCTCGCCGGCCACCCAGCCCTGGAGATACTGCCCGCGCACGGAACCGGCGGCGATGTCCTGCGGGATGCTGATCGCCTTGAGCACCTTCAGCTTCTCGGCGCGGATCTCGTTGGGGTCGAAGCTCGTCGGCTCCTCCATGCCCACCAGCGCAAGCAGCTGGAGCAGGTGGTTCTGCAGCACGTCGCGGGCGGCGCCGGCGGAGTCGTAGAACGCCGCGCGGGTGCCGATGCCGACGTCCTCGGCCATGGTGATCTGCACCGAGTCGACGTACTTGGAATTCCACACCGGCTCGAACAGGCTGTTGGCGAAGCGCAGGGCCAGGATGTTCTGGACCGTCTCCTTGCCCAGGTAGTGGTCGATGCGGAAGACGTCCGCGGGGGTGAAGACCTCGTCGACCAGGTGGTTGAGCGCCATGGCGGTCTTCAGGTCGTTGCCGAACGGCTTCTCGACGACCACCCGGCGCCAGCCGCCGGACTTGGCGTTGTCCGCCATCCCGGTGCGGTTCAGCTGATTGAGGACCAGCGGGAACGCGGCCGGCGGGATGGAGAAGTAGAACGCGGCGTTGCCCGCGATGCCGTTGCGTTCGCGCAGCTCGTCCAGCGTGCTCGCCAGGTGGTCGAACGCGGCGTCGTCGTCGAAGGAGCCGGGCACGAACTGGAACTGGCTCGCCAGCCGCTGCCAGACGTCCTCGCGCCACGGGGTCCGGGCGCCCTTCTTCGCCGCCTCGTAGGCCAGCGACTCGAAGTCGCCGTCGCCCCAGTCGCGGCGGGCGAAGCCGAGGACCACGAAGCCGGGCGGCAGCAGACCCCGGTTGGCGAGGTCGTAGACGGCCGGGATCAGTTTCTTTCGCGACAGGTCACCGGTGACGCCGAAGATCACCAGAGCGCAGGGCTCCGGGATCCTGGGCAGCCGTCGGTCCTGTGCCGTGCGCAGCGGATTACCCACGTGCCCCATCCTGCCAGCTTTTGATCGGTCCGGCGCCTGCTCGCGGCCGGACGGCCGCGAGCAGGCCGGTGGTCACCGCGCCGCGGCGTCGCTCGGGCTGTCGTCGCCCCCGGCGGCCGCGTCGAGGGACTTCTTGACGTCCTCGAGCAGCTCGGCCCAGCTGGCCTCGAACTTCTCGACGCCCTCGTCCTCGAGCACCCTGAACACGTCGGTCAGGTCGACGCCGGCCGCGGCCACGTCGTCCATGACCTTCTGGGCGTCGGCGTACGAGCCGGTCACCGTGTCGCCCCGGGTCTCGCCGTGGTCCTCGTACGCCTTGATGACCGACTCGGGCATGGTGTTGACCGTGCCGGAGGCGATGAGCTCCTCGACGTAGACGGTGTCCTTGTAGTCCGGGTTCTTGGTGCCGGTGGACGCCCACAGCGGCCGCTGGGGCAGGGCGCCCGCGTCGGCCAGCGCCTTCCAGCGGTCCGAGGCGAAGATCTCCGCGTACGCCTGGTAGGCGAGCTGGGCGTTGGCGACGGCGGCCCTGCCCTTGAGGGCCTTGGCCTCGTCGCTGCCGATCTTGTCCAGCCGCTTGTCGATCTCGGTGTCCACGCGGGACACGAAGAACGAGGCCACCGAGCCGATCTTGCTGAGGTCGTGGCCGTTCGCCTTCGCCTGCTCCATGCCGGCCAGGAAGGCGTCCATGACCGCCCGGTAGCGCTCCAGCGAGAAGATTAGCGTGACGTTGACGCTGATCCCCGCCGCCAGCGTGGCGGTGATCGCCGGCAGGCCCGCCTGGGTCGCCGGGATCTTGATGAACAGGTTCGGGCGGTCGACCAGCCACCACAGCGTCTTCGCCTCGGCCGCGGTCTTCTCGGTCAGGTGCGCGCTGCGCGGGTCGACCTCGATGGACACCCGGCCGTCCACGCCGTTCGACGCGTCGTACGCGGGGCGCATGACGTCGCACGCCCACCGCACGTCGTACGAGGTGAGCAGCCGCACCGCCTCCTCGACGGTGACCTGCTGCGCGGCCAGGTCCTTGAGCTGCTCGTCGTACGCGTCCGCGTCGGCGAGCGCCTTGGCGAAGATCGTCGGGTTCGTGGTGACGCCCACCACGTGCTGCTCGGTGCGCATCCTGTCCAGCGAACCGCTCTGCAGCCGGACGCGGGAGAGATCGTCGAGCCACACCGCCACACCCGCGGCGGAGAGCTCTGCCAGCCTGTCGGTCATCGCACTACTCCTTCTATTCTCGGCCTTGCAGTGCGGCGAAGCCGCCTGGGCGGCTCAGTTTCCGGTCGTGTGACCGGTGATTTCGCCGACCTTGGCGAGGGCGGCGTTGGCCTTGGCCACCACGTTGTCCGCGGTGAAGCCGAACTGCTCGAACAGGATCTTGGCCGGGGCGCTGGCGCCGTAGTGCTCGATGCTGACCGCCTCGCCGGCATCGCCGACCAGCCGGTCCCAGCTCATCCGGACGCCGGCCTCGACGGAGACCCGCGCCTTGACGCCCCGCGGCAGCACCTTCTGCTGGTACGCGGTGTCCTGCTCGAAGAACCACTCCTGGCAGGGCATCGACACGACCCGGGTCGGGGTGCCCTCGGCCTCGAGGCGCTCCTGGGCGGCGAGGCAGATCGACACCTCGGAGCCGGTGCCGATGAGGATCACGTGCGGCTCGCCGTTCGACGCCTCGGAGAGGATGTAGCCGCCCTTGAGGGTGCCCTCCGCCGACGCGTACCTGGCGCGGTCGATGGTCGGCAGGTTCTGCCGGGACAGGGCGAGCGCGGTCGGGCGGTCGGTGTGCTCCAGCGCGCCGCGCCAGGCCCAGGCGGTCTCGTTGGCGTCGGCGGGGCGGACCACGTCGAGGCCGACGATGGCGCGCAGGGCGGTCAGCGTCTCGATCGGCTGGTGCGTCGGGCCGTCCTCGCCCAGGCCGATGGAGTCGTGCGTCCACACGTACACGACCGGGAGCTTCATCAGCGCCGACAGCCGGACCGCGCCGCGCATGTAGTCGCTGAAGACCAGGAACGTGCCGCCGTACGCCCGGGTGCCGCCGTGGGCCACGATGCCGTTGAGGATCGAGCCCATGCCGTGCTCGCGGATGCCGAAGTGCAGGGTGCGGCCGTACTCGTGACCCGGGAACGCCTTGGTCGCGTACTCCGCGGGGATGAACGAGGGCTCGCCCTTCATCGTGGTGTTGTTGCTCTCGGCGAGGTCCGCCGAGCCGCCCCACAGCTCCGGCAGCACCGGCGCGAGGGCGTCCAGGACCTTGCCGGACGCGGCCCGGGTGGCCAGGCCCTTCTCGTCGGCCGGGAACTCCGGCAGCGCCTCGGTCCAGCCCTCGGGCAGGGCCCGGGCGGCCAGGCGGTCGTACAGCTTCTTGGCGTCGGCGTTGCCGGCGGCCCAGGCCTCGAAGGCCTTGTCCCACTCGGCATGCGCCTCGCGGCCGCGGGCAGCGGCCTGGCGGGCGTGGGCGAGCACCTCGGGGTCGACGGCGAACGACGCGGCCGGGTCCAGGCCCAGGATCTCCTTGGTGGCCGCGACCTCGTCGGCGCCCAGGGCCGAGCCGTGGATCTTGCCGGTGTTCTGCTTGTTCGGCGCGGGCCAGCCGATGATCGTCCGCAGCACGATGAACGACGGCTTGTCGGTGACCGCCTTGGCCTCCTGGATCGCGGCCCAGAGCGCCTCGACGTCCTCGTGGTAGTCGCCCTTCTCGGGGTCGCCCTGCCGCCAGTCCACCGTCTGCACGTGCCAGCCGTACGCCGCGTAGCGCGCCCCGACGTCCTCGTTCTTCGCGATGCGGGTGTCGTCCTCGATGGAGATCTCGTTGTCGTCGTAGATCACCGTGAGGTTGCCGAGCTTCTGCACGCCGGCGACGGCGCTCGACTCGTGGCTGACGCCCTCCTCGATGTCACCGTCGGAGCAGAGCGCGTACACGTGGTGGTCGAAGATCGAGGCGCCGTCGGCGGCCCCGGGGTCGAACAGGCCGCGCTCGCGGCGGGCGGCCATCGCCATGCCGACCGCGTTGCCGATGCCCTGGCCGAGCGGCCCGGTGGTGACCTCCACGCCGGGGGTGTGGCCGTACTCGGGGTGGCCGGGGGTCAGCGAGCCCCACTGCCGCAGCGAGGCCAGGTCGTCCAGCTCCAGGCCGAAGCCGTTGAGGTACAGCTGGATGTAGAGCGTGAGGCTGGAGTGGCCACAGGAGAGCACGAACCGGTCGCGGCCGGCCCACAGCGGGTCGGTCGGGTCGTGCCGCATGACGCGGTTGAAGAGCAGGTAGGCGGCCGGCGCGAGACTCATCGCCGTGCCGGGGTGGCCGTTACCGGCCTTCTCGACCGCGTCCATGGCCAGCACCCGGACGGTGTCGACCGCCCGGCGGTCGAGGTCGGACCAGTTCAAATCGTCTTTGGCAGCCACGTCGGTCGTTCTCCTCGGGCATGGTGTAGGAACCCTTTTGAGTTGACCCTATCCAGTCGCGGTAAACCACCGCCTCGGGAACGCCCCAGGCCCATACGCTGAGAGCGGACATCCGGGGCCCGGCCTGTGATGCCCTGCACCCCCGACGGGTCGACCGAGCAGCGCCCCGGGCTGCGCGTAGGCTGTCCCAACGTGCCAGGCCGGTCCCCACCGGCATCGGCGCTGAAATACGCCCTCGCCGATGCCGGAAGGTGGCTGTCCGTGAGCATGATCACCGAGCGTCCCGCCCAGGGGCGGTCGCCGGGTCTCCGGGAGGCGGCGCCGCGGACGGCGGCCCCCACCCGTGCCCGTCGCGACGTCCGCGCTGTTCTCCGGGCGTACGTCTCGCTGACCAAGCCGCAGATCGTCGAGCTTCTGCTGGTCACCACCATCCCGGCGATGATGTTCGCCGCGGGCGGCTGGCCGGACCTGGGCCTGATGGCGGTCGTGCTGATCGGCGGCTCGCTGGCGGCGGGCGCGGCGAGCGCCCTGAACTGCTACATCGACCGCGACATCGACCAGCTGATGCGCCGCACCAAGCGCCGCCCGCTGCCGACGCACAGCCTCACCCCGCGCTCGGTCCTGGTCTTCGGGCTGACCCTGTCGGTGATCTCGCTCGTGCTCATGGCGGCGTTCACCAACTGGCTGGCGACCGCGCTCACCGCCGCGGCGATCGTCTACTACGACGTCGTCTACACGCTCTGGCTCAAGCGCCGCACCCCGCAGAACACCTTCTGGGGCGGCATCTGCGGGGCGGCCCCGGTGCTGATCGCGTGGGCCGCGGTGACCGGCACGGTGGCCCCGATCGGCTGGGCGCTGTTCGCAGTCGTCTTCTTCTGGCAGATGCCGCACTTCTACCCGCTCGCCATCAAATACAAGGACGACTACGCCCGCGCCGGCATCCCGATGCTGCCCGTGGTCCGCTCGGCCCGCCGGGTGAACACCGAGATCGTCGTCTTCACCGCGCTGACCGTGGTGGCGTCGCTGGCGGCCTGGCCGCTGGGCATGGGTCCGATCTACGGCATCACGGCGGTCGTGTCGGGCGCGGTGTTCCTCGTCGAGGCCCTGCGGCTGGTCGGCCGCTCCCGCCGCGGCGAGCCGCTGAAGGCCATGCGCCTGTTCCACTGGTCGATCACGTACCTGACGATCCTCTTCATCGCGGTCGCGGTCGACGCGCTCATCTGACGGCCGCCGGTCGCTGGCTGTCGGTCGCCGGTCGCCGGTCGCTGGCCGCTGACTGTCGGCCGCCGGTCGCTGGCCGCCGGTCGCCGGTCGCCGGTCGCTGGCCGCTGACTGTCGGCCGCCGGTCGCTGTCGGCTGCTGGCTGTCGGCTGCCGGCCCGCTTCGCGCATCGCACACAGCGTCCGATTCCATTGAGTGACGCCATTGCGGAACGTCGCACACAATGCCCGTTTCCCCGGCCCTTCCGGTGACGCTGCGTCACTCGATCGATGGAATGCGTGCGCGGGGATAAAACGGACTGTATCGGGGCATAACTATGCTTCCGACGGCTAAACCCGCAGGTAATTGGCATCACAAAACCCGCCGCGGGTTAGTTGCTCGCGGCGAAAGTCTGCCTACTCTTCCCCCATGGCAGAAGGTTCCGATACGACACTGACCGCGGACATCCGGTCGTTCGCCGTCGGCCACGGCGGCGCGAAAGCGGTCATCGAGTACGTCGGCAAGCGCGGCGCCCGCATCGTCCTGGTGGGCGAGGACGGCGAGTGGACGGACCAGTTCGCCGCCGCCGGCACGGACGTGGCCCGCAAGGCCTGCGAAACAGCGGGCGTCCAGGTGGAGAACGAATGGGAGCGCGAGCTCATGGAGCAGATGCGACCCAGCAACGACCTTTGGCGATCAATGTCCCGCCGCAGCATGGCGAGGTAACCCACAGACTCCAGCGGCCCGGGCGATCGTCCGGGCCGCTCTCATGTCAGCTCCCGTCGAGGCCGTGTCTGGTGTCGGGCCAGGAGCGCGGGTCAAGAGCTGATGTCGTAGCTGGGTGGGTGGCACTGACCGTCACTCCCGTCGAGGCCGGGCGCGGAGAGCCAGTCGCCCGGGGGCTCCTGAGCGGCCCTCCGCACCCTTCATTCTGCGTGAGTGGCTGAGCTCGACCCCGAACCCCCGAGGCACCTCGCGGAAGCGGCATGCGATCGGCCGGGCCCAGGTCCCTCCCGGGGTGGCTGAGCCCGACCCTGAGCCCCCGGCGCGCCTCGCGGAATCGATCTGCGATCGGCTGGGCCCGCAGCCCTCCCGGCCGGTGCGCGCCGGCCTTACGCCTGCGGATGAGCGCGGCGCACACGCTCCATTACCGGGGGCGTATGGCTGGCTGTCGGCTGAGGGTGCGTCATCCACCGCGAGGGCGTGCAGGCCGACGCCGCTGAGTCGCCGGGCGCGCCGGGCCGGGAGTGGGTTCAAGGACCAGGGCGTGAGCGGGTTCAGGCGGCCGTGGCGTGAGCGGGTTCAGGGGACCGGGGCGTGAGTGGGCTCGGCGGCCAGGGCGGGGGCGGCCGGGGCGGGAGCGTGTTCAGGCGGTCGGGGCGGGAGTGGGATTGGGCGGCCGTGGCGTTAGTGGGCTCGGGGGACCGGGCCGGGAGCGGGTTTGGGCGGCCGGGGCGGGAGTGACGGTCAGGGCCATCCACCCAGCTACGGCACCAGCTCTTGCGCCGCAGCTTCTCGCACTGCTCGTCGGCGAGACGTTCCATCAGCGCCGCGCTCCTGGGTCGACACAAGACACGGCCGGGGCGGGGGTGGGTTCAGGGGACCGGGGCGGGGGGGGGGGGGGCGGCCGGCTCGGGGAGGGCCGGGTGTGCGTCGGCGGGGGGTGCCGGGGTGGGGCGGTCGCGGAGGCGCCAGAGGAGATTGAGGGTGGCTACCCAGACCAGGCAGGCGCCGAGCATGTGGGCCGCCACCAGGATCACCGGCAGGTGGGTGAAGTACTGGACGAAGCCGATCAGGCCCTGGGCCAGTTCCACCAGGACGAACACGGCCGCCGCGCGGATCGCCGGGGCCGGGGCGCCGGCCGCGCGGAGGGCGAACCACAGCGCCACCGAGAGGCCGATCAGCAGGAAGACCAGGTCCGCGTGGGCCTGGGAGATGGTCGTCGGGTCGAGGCCGTTGCGCTTGGCCTGCTCGTCGCCGGCGTGCGGGCCGCTGCCGGTCACGATCACGCCCACCACGATCACCGCCGCGCTCACCAGGGTGGTCAGGGCGGCCAGGTGGCGCAGCGGGGTGGCGACCAGCCGGCGTACGGGAGCGTCGCCCTCGCCGGTGCGCTGCCAGAGGGCCCAGGTCGCGGTGATCAGCGCCATCGAGAGCAGGAAGTGCAGGCCGACCACCCACGGGTTGAGGTCGGTCAGCACCGTGATGCCGCCGATCACGCCCTGGCCCGGGATGCCGAGGCCGGCCGCGAGGGACAGCAGCACCAGCGAGCGGCGGCGGGGCTTCTGCAGCAGCGCCGCGACGAAGGTGGCGAGCGCGATCAGGCCGAGGGCGATGCCGAGCAGCCGGTTGCCGAACTCGATGACGCCGTGGACGCCCATCTCGTGGGTGGTCGTGTAGGACGCGTCGGTGCATTTCGGCCAGGTGGGGCAGCCGAGCCCCGAACCGGTCAGCCGGACCGCGGCACCCGTGACGACCAGGCCGACGTTGGCGATCAGGGAGGCCAGGGCCAGGCGGCGCAACAGGGTGCTCTTGCTCACCTCCGGCATCGTACGCCCGGTTTCGACGGCGATTCCGGGCCGTCCGTGGCGCGGTGTCCTGGATCACCGGGTGGGCGGTTTGCAGGGACGGAACGAAATACGTAACGTTGCCGTAGTGAAATACGGAGTGCTGTCGAGGAGCAGTCAGGTGGCCGATGCGGCCGCCGGCCCTCGCACTGCCCCCGTGCCCTCCTCCGACGGCAAGGCCACTGACGGCAGGGTCGCTGACGGGCGTACCCGGGACCGGGTTGCGCAGTTGCTTCTCGAGCGTGGCGCGGCCACCGCGGCCGAGCTCGGCGCTCAGCTCGGGTTGAGCCCCGCCGCGATCCGCAAGCATCTCGACGCGATGCTGGCCGACCAGCTCGTCGAGGTCCGCGAGACGCCGCGCCGCGGCCCGCGCGGCCGTGGCCGCCCGGCCAAGGCGTTCGTGCTCACCGCCGCCGCCCGCGAGGGCTTCCCGCACTTCTACGACGGCATCGCCACCGCGGCGCTGCGCTGGATCGCCGAGCACGGCGGTGCGCAGGCCGTCGACGCGTTCGCCGCCGCTCAGGTCTCCGCGCTCGAGGAGCGCTGCCGGACGGCGATGCTCGAGGCCGGCGACGACCCGATCGCACGGGCGGAGGCGCTCGCCGAGGCGCTCACCGCCGAGGGCTACGCTGCCAACGCGACCACGATCGCGTCCGGCGGGCAGCTGTGCCAGCACCACTGCCCGGTGGCCCACGTGGCCGCCGAGTTCCCCCAGCTGTGCGACGCCGAGACCGCGGTCATCTCGCGGCTCATCGGCACCCACGTGCAGCGCCTCGCCACCATCGCGCACGGCGACGGGGTGTGCACCACGCACATCCCGGCTCCCCAGTGCGTACCCGTCGCAACCACGGTTAGGAACGGATAATGACCGACCAGATCGTCACTCAGGAAGAGCACCTGGCCGCTCTGGGCAAGTACGAGTACGGCTGGGCCGACGCCGACGTCGCGGGCGCCGCCGCGCAGCGCGGCTTGTCCGAGGCCGTGGTGCGCGACATCTCCGCGAAGAAGAACGAGCCGCAGTGGATGCTCGACCTTCGCCTCAAGGGCCTGCGCCTGTTCGACCGCAAGCCCATGCCGAACTGGGGCGCCGACCTCACCGGCATCGACTTCCAGAACATCAAGTATTTCGTGCGCTCCACCGAGAAGCAGGCCGCCAGCTGGGAGGACCTGCCCGAGGACATCAAGGCGACGTACGACCGGCTGGGCATCCCCGAGGCGGAGAAGCAGCGCCTCGTGGCCGGCGTCGCGGCGCAGTACGAGTCCGAGGTCGTCTACCACAAGATCCGTGAGGACCTGGAGGAGCAGGGTGTCGTCTTCCTCGACACCGACACCGCCCTCAAGGAGCACGAGGACATCTTCAAGGAGTACTTCGGCACGGTGATCCCGGTCGGCGACAACAAGTTCGCCGCGCTGAACACCTCCGTGTGGTCCGGCGGCTCGTTCATCTACGTGCCGAAGGGCGTGCACGTGGAGATCCCGCTGCAGGCGTACTTCCGGATCAACACCGAGAACATGGGCCAGTTCGAGCGGACCCTGATCATCGTCGACGAGGGCGCGTACGTGCACTACGTCGAGGGCTGCACCGCGCCGATCTACTCGTCCGACTCGCTGCACAGCGCGGTCGTCGAGATCATCGTCAAGAAGAACGCCCGCTGCCGGTACACGACCATCCAGAACTGGTCGAACAACGTCTACAACCTGGTCACCAAGCGCGCCACCTGCGAGGAGGGCGCGACCATGGAGTGGATCGACGGCAACATCGGCTCCAAGGTGACGATGAAGTACCCGGCCGTCTACATGACCGGCCCGCACGCCAAGGGCGAGGTACTCAGCGTCGCGATGGCCGGCGAGGGCCAGCACCAGGACGCCGGCGCCAAGATGGTGCACGCGGCGCCGTACACGTCCTCGACGATCGTCAGCAAGTCGATCGCCCGGGGTGGCGGCCGCACGTCGTACCGCGGCCTGGTGCAGGTCATGGACGGCTCGCACCACAGCGCCAGCACGGTCAAGTGCGACGCGCTGCTGGTCGACACGATCTCGCGCTCGGACACGTACCCGTACGTCGACATCCGCGAGGACGACGTCAACATGGGCCACGAGGCGACCGTCTCCAAGGTCAGCGAGGACCAGCTCTTCTACCTGATGAGCCGGGGCCTGACCGAGGACGAGGCCATGGCGATGATCGTGCGCGGCTTCATCGAGCCCATCGCCAAGGAGCTCCCGATGGAGTACGCCCTCGAGCTGAACCGCCTCATCGAGCTCCAGATGGAAGGGGCCGTCGGCTGACGCCTCCTTGCCCTGGGCCCGCTGGTAACGCTAAAAGAGACGATTGAGATTTAGGACGAGATGACTACCGAGGCCATGGCCCCGCCGAGCACCAAGTCGCAGGTGCTGCGCTCCTTCGACGTCACCGACTTCCCGGCCGTCAACGGCCTGGAGGAGGAGTGGCGCTTCACCCCGGTCAAGCGGCTGGGCTCGCTGATCACGGCGGCCTCGCTGTCCGGTGCGGCGCCCGGGTACGCCCCCGGCGACCTGCCGGCGGGCGTCTCGGTGACCCAGGTCGACGCCGGCAAGGTCGACGCCGTGCTCACGCCGTTCGACCGGATCAGTGCCCTGGCGTACGGGTCCGCGGCGGCGGTCACGCTGATCGACGTGGCGGCCGAGACGGTGTCCGACACCGCGGCCGTGATCCAGGTCGTGGGGCAGGGTGCCGAGGCCGCGGCGGCGCGCACGTACGTGCGGGTGGGCAACTTCGCCAAGGTCACGATCGTGCTGGAGCAGACCGGCACGGCGACGCTGGCCGACAACATCGAGGTCGTCCTCGGCGACAGCGCCCAGCTGACCTTCGTCACGGTCGCCGAGTGGGACGCCGGCTCGGTCCAGGCGCAGCACGTCAAGTTCAAGGTCGGCAAGGACTCGCGGATCCAGCACGTGCAGGTCGCCCTCGGCGGTGACCTGGTGCGCCAGTTCACGAGCGTCGAGTACGCCGGCCGTGGCGGCGACGCCGAGCTCTGGGGCCTGTACTTCGCCGACGCCGGCCAGCACCTCGAGCACCGCCAGCTGGTCGACCACAGCGTGCCGGACTGCCGCAGCTACGTCGGCTACCGCGGCGCGCTGCAGGGGGCGTCCGCGCACACCGTCTGGGTCGGCGACGTGCTCATCCGGGCGGCGGCGACCGGCACGGAGACGTACGAGATCAACCGCAACCTGGTGCTGACCGACGGCGCCCGGGCCGACTCGGTGCCCAACCTCGAGATCGAGACCGGCGAGGTCGCCGGCGCGGGCCACGCCAGCGCCACCGGCCGGTTCGACGACGAGCAGCTGTTCTACCTGATGGCCCGCGGTATCCCCGAGTTCGAGGCGCGCAAGCTGGTGGTCCGCGGCTTCTTCGCCGAGCTGGTCAACAAGATCCCGGTCGAGGGGCTGCGCGAGCGCCTGGGCGACGCCATCGAGGCCCGGCTGGCGAAGGCGGGGGCCTGAGCCATGACGTTCGAGCTTGTCGGGCCGGCCGCCGACGTGGCGAAGGGCACGGCGGTCTCCGTCGAGGTGGACGGCGTCGACGTCGCGGTCGTGCATGCGGACGACGACAACTTCTACGCCGTACGCGACGAGTGCAGCCACGCGTCGGTCGCGCTCTCCGAGGGCGAGGTCGAGGGCTGCATGATCGAGTGCTGGCTGCACGGCTCCCGCTTCGACCTGCGTACCGGTGAGCCCTCCGGCCTGCCCGCCACCGAGCCGGTGGCGACCTTCCCCGTCGAGATCCGCGACGGCGACATCTACGTTTCGACGACACCGAGTAATGGAGTAGAGCCGTGAGCACCCTGGAGATCCACGACCTGCAGGTTTCGGTCAAGCTGCCCGAGGGCGACCTGAAGCCGATCCTGGCCGGGGTCGACCTCACCGTCAAGGCGGGCGAGACGCACGCCATCATGGGCCCGAACGGCTCCGGCAAGTCCACCCTGGCCTACTCCATCGCCGGCCACCCCAAGTACGAGATCACTGGCGGCACGGTGACCCTCGACGGCGACGACGTGCTGGCGATGAGTGTGGACGAGCGCGCCCGCGCCGGCCTGTTCCTGGCGATGCAGTACCCGGTCGAGGTTCCCGGCGTGTCGGTGGCGAACTTCCTGCGTACGGCGAAGACCGCGATCGACGGCGAGGCGCCGAAGCTGCGCACCTGGGCCGGCGAGCTGCGCGGCGCCATGGAGAAGCTCCAGATGGACCCGTCGTTCGCCCAGCGCAACGTCAACGAGGGCTTCTCCGGCGGTGAGAAGAAGCGGCACGAGATCATGCAGCTCGAGCTGCTGAAGCCGAAGGTGGCGATCCTCGACGAGACCGACTCCGGCCTCGACATCGACGCGCTGCGCGTGGTCAGCGAGGGCGTCAACCGGGTCCGCGAGACCGGCGACACCGGCCTGCTGCTGATCACCCACTACACCCGCATCCTGCGCTACATCAAGCCGGACTTCGTGCACGTCTTCGTGGCCGGCCGGATCGTCGAGGAGGGTGGCCCCGAGCTCGCCGAACAGCTCGAGGCCGAGGGATACGAGCGCTTCCTGACTCGCGCCTAGGAGATCACATGACCCTCGACGTCGCGGCGGTCCGCGCGGACTTCCCGATCCTGAGCCGGCAGATCAACGGGCATCCGCTGGTCTACCTGGACAGCGCCAACACCTCGCAGAAGCCGCGCCAGGTGATCGACGCCATGCGCGACCACCAGGAGCGGCACAACGGCAACGTGTCGCGCTCGGTGCACACCCTGGGCACCGAGTCCACGACCGCGTACGAGGCGGCCCGCGCGAAGGTCGCCGCGTTCATCGGCGCGCCCTCGCCCGACGAGGTGGTCTTCACCAAGAACTCCACCGAGGCGATCAACCTGGTCGCGTGGACGGCGGCGGAGTTCCTGTCGCTGGGACCGGGCGACGAGATCGTCGTGTCGGAGATGGAGCACCACTCGAACCTGGTCCCGTGGCAGCTGCTGTGCCGGCGCACCGGTGCGACCCTGCGCTGGTTCGGGGTCACCGACGACGGCCGGCTCGACGAGTCCGAGCTGGCCACGCTCGTCAACGAGCGCACCAGGCTGGTCTCGATCGTGCACATGTCCAACATCCTGGGCACGATCAACGACCCCTCGCGGATCGTCGCCCGGGCCCGCGAGGTCGGCGCGCTGGTGATGCTGGACTGCTCCCAGTCCGTGCCGCACTTCCCGGTGGACGTGACCGCCCTCGGCGCGGACTTCATCGCGTTCACCGGCCACAAGATGCTCGGGCCGACCGGCATCGGCGTGCTCTGGGGGCGTACGGCGCTGCTCCAGGCGATGCCGCCGTTCCTGGCGGGCGGTTCGACGATCGAGACGGTCACCATGGGCGGCACGACGTTCGCGCCGCCCCCCGCCCGGTTCGAGGGCGGCACCCCGCCGATCACCGAGGCCATCGGCCTGGGCGCGGCGGTCGACTACCTGACGGCCCTGGGCATGGAGAACGTGCACCGCCACGAGCAGGAGATCACCGCGTACGCGTTGAAGGCGCTCGCGGACGTCCCCGGCGTGCGCATCTTCGGCCCGGGCACGCCCGAGGGCCGCGGCGGCACGGTGTCGTTCGAGGTCGACGGGATCCATCCGCACGACGTCGGGCAGATTCTCGACGGTCTCGGTGTTGAGGTGCGAGTGGGTCACCACTGCGCGCGCCCGGTGTGCGCGCGGTTCGGGGTTCCGGCGATGACCCGGGCCTCGTTCTACCTCTACACGACGACGGACGAGATCGACGCCCTGGCGCGCGGTCTGGAGCAGGTGCGGAAGGTGTTCGCCTGATGGTCGATCAGCTGTACCAGGAGATCATCCTGGACCACTACAAGCATCCGCACGGGCGCGGCCTGCGCGACCCGTACCAGGGCGAGGCGCACCACGTGAACCCCACGTGCGGCGACGAGATCACCGTCCGGGTCACCGGCGACCTCTCGGACATCTCGTACGACGGCGTCGGCTGCTCGATCAGCCAGGCCTCGGCGTCGGTGCTGCACGAGCTGCTCAGCGGCCGTACGCCGGCCGAGGCGTTCGCGGTGCACGAGGCGTTCGTGGACCTGATGCAGGGCCGCGGCCAGGTCGAACCGGACGAGGAAGTGCTCGGCGACGGCATCGCGTTCGCCGGGGTGGCGAAGTACCCGGCCCGGGTGAAATGTGCGCTGCTGCCGTGGATGGCGTTCAAGGACGCCGCGGTACGCGCCGGTGTGGGCGTGAGCCCGGAGGTGACGGCATGACCGACAAGACTGTGGAAGAGACCGCTGAGGTGGCGGTGACCGAGGCGCCCGTGGCGGTGACCGAGGCGCCCGTGGCGGCGGCCGAGGGCGGGACCGTGTCCAAGGCCAGCATCGCCGACATCGAGGAGGCGATGAAGGACGTCGTCGACCCGGAGCTCGGCATCAACGTGGTCGACCTCGGCCTCGTCTACGACGCCCACGTCGACGACGACAACGTGGCCACCCTCGACATGACACTGACGTCGGCGGCCTGCCCGCTGACCGACGTGATCGAGGACCAGACCCGCCAGGCGCTCACCGTGGGGCCGGGCGGCGGCCTGGTGAAGGACTTCCGGATCAACTGGGTGTGGCTCCCGCCGTGGGGCCCCGACAAGATCACCGACGACGGCCGGGAACAGCTCCGCGCCCTCGGCTTCAACGTCTGACCGCAGCCTCCGAGCCGCCGCGTCCCGTCCGAGGGGCGCGGCGGTTTATTCTCGGCGGTCATGGGTTACGCGGGGAGCATCCGGCCGGTCATCGACCGGGTCTACGTGGGTACGCGGGCGAGCGGTCGCGACCGTGTGCTCGCCGTCTACGCCGAGCGGGGCCTCACGCCCGGCTTCGAGAGCAGCTTCTACTTCGGACTGCTGGCCCGCCCGATGCCGGCCGCGAGCTTCGCGGCGGCGACCGTCTACGGCGGCGGGGACATGAGCGCGGAGCTCCGGCAGGGCATCGCCGAGGTCGACGCCGACGGGACGTGGCGGCTCACCGATCGGGGCCGGACCGTGGCCGGGGCCGTGCAGCGGGTGCTCGGCGAGGTCGCGGCGGAGCGCTGGGCCCCCGGCCCGCCCCTGGACTCGGTGCTGCCCGGTCCGCCGGCGGTGCCCCGCCTCGCCGACCTGGTGGGGCGCCTGCTGGAGGCGGGACAGGCCACCGGTGGTGCCGCCTTCCGGGCGATGGCGCCGGTGTACGAGCCCGCGGACGCCTCGCCGGAGCTGCGCCTGATGACCCGGCTGGGCGCGCTGCGGCACCACCGGGCCGATGCCCACCGCGCGGCGTGGCGGGCGGCGGGCCTGACCGCGGCGCAGGTGAGCGCGCTGCCCGCCGGCCCGCGCCGCCGGGCCGTCGAGGACGACACCGACCGCCGCGACGAGCCGATCTACCGGGTCCTCGACGCCGGGGAGCGGATCGAACTGCTGGCCGGGCTCGGCGCCCTCCCGTGAGAGCCGTGCCTCACAGGTGCTTGCTCGCCTCCCGGACCGACAACGGCGACAGGATGTGGCGGTGCCCGGCGAGGTACGCCCGCACCGCCCCGGGGTCCGTGCGCGCGTACTGCCGCAGCGCCCACCCGATCGCCTTGCGCACGAAGAAGTCCCGATGCCCCGCCTGCCGGGTGCAGTAGCCGAACAGCCGGTCGGTGTCCGTGTCCTCCCCGTAGTGCAGCTGGTGCAAGAGCGCCGTCCGCACCACCCACAGGTTCTCGTCGGCGGCCCACGCGTCCATCTCCGCGCGCAGGCCGGGATGCCGGGCGACGAGGCCGCCGACGAACCGGGTCGCCAGCGGGTCGACCGTGTCCCACCAGGACTTCGTGGTGACCAGGACGCGCGCCGTCGACAGGAATCCCGGGCCGGGCACTGCCACGTACCTGCGCAGCCAGTCGCACGCGAAGTACTGGTATTCGCGCTCCTCCAGCTCCCAGCAGGCCAGCACCACGTCGCGCAGGTCGTCCTCGTCCGGCGCCGGAAGCCCGTCGACGACGGCCCGGCCGAGGGCCCGCTGCGCCGGCGCCGGCAGGCCGATGAACGGGAACTGGTCGCGCATGTACGCCTCGGCGTGCCAGGCCCGTTCCGGGTCGCGGGCGGCCTCGAAGGAACGCACCAGCCGGTCGAGGACCTGGGCGGCGAGCGGTCGGGTCATGAGCCGGATCATGCCACCGTAGGGTGAGGTCATGAGCGCACGACCGGCAGCCGGTGGGGGACGCTGGGTCGACGTGCCCCCGGAGCGCCTCACCCGCTGGGTGGAGAACTTCGGCTCGCGCCACGGCGGTCACACGATCCAGGGCCTGATGCTCACGGGTACGGACGGAGCCACGGCCGAGGTGCTCGCGCCTCCGGGCGTACCGGAGGTGGACGACCTCGACGGTTTGCGGGACCGGGCGATGACACCGCGCCGGATCGGGCTGCTCCTGGTCCGCAAGGGTGCCGTGGCGGCCGGGGTGGCCGAGGGCGCGACGCTCGTCGCCTCCAAGGTCGACACCCACTACGTGCAGGGCCGTACGGCCGCCGGAGGCTGGTCCCAGCAGCGGTTCGCCCGCCGGCGGGACAACCAGGCGAAGGCCGCCGCCGCCGACGCCGGTGCCATCGCCGGGCGGATCCTGCTGCCGCATGTGGCCACGCTCACGACGCTGGTCACCGGCGGCGACCGTACGGCGGTGGACACGGTCCTCGCCGCCCCGCACCTGGCGGCGCTCCTGCCGCTGCGCCACGAGCGTTTCCTCGACGTGCCGGAGCCGCGCCGGGCGGTTCTCGAGGACGCGGTGGCCCTTGCCCGCGCGGTCCGGATCCTCGTTCGCGACCCGTGAGCGCTTCCCGGCGTACCGGATAGGGTTGATTTTGTGGGTGCCGTCGCCGAACTCGTGCTGATCCGTCACGGCCAGAGTGCCTCGAACGTGGCCTTTCCGGAGGCCGATGCGGCCGGCCTGCTCGAGTCCGGGCTGACCGGCCGGGACGCCGACGTCGCGCTGACCGAGGTCGGCGCCGGGCAGGCCCGCGCGGTCGGCCGGTGGCTGGCCGGGCTGCCCGGGGGACGCCTGCCGGAGGTGGTGATCACCTCGCCGTATCTGCGTGCCCGCGAGACCTGGCGGATCGCCGCGGCGGCGTCGGGGCGCGAGCTGCCCGCGCCGCGCACCGACGACCGCCTGGTCGACCGGCTCCTCGGCGACCTGGAGATGCTGACCCGCGCGGCGATCGAGCAGCGGTTCCCGGACGAGCCCGGCCGCCTGGCCGCCGCGGGGGAGTACGGGTACCGGCCGCCGAACGGCGAGGCTTTCGAGGACATCGCCGCCCGCCTGACCACGTTCCTCGCCGACCTCGGGCGCGACCACGCCGGCCGGCGGGTGCTCGTGGTCGCGCACGACTCGGTGGTGCTGATGATGCGGGCGGTCATCGAGGAGCTGGACTGGGACGGGGTGGAGGCGGCGGCCGGCGCGGGCCCGGTCCGCAACGCGTCGATCACCCGCTTCGACGGCTCGTCCGGCCGGCTGGTCCTGGACGGCTACAACCTCGTCGACCACCTCGACGCCTGACGCCCGCCCTGCCGCCGCGGGCGGTCGCAGCTCGGAGCCTTCGCGGGAAGCTCTCGCGGAAACGGGAGATCTCAGCCGTCGGGAGCTTTCACGCCACGAGCGCGACCGCCAGGGCGGCGATGACGGCGCTCGAGACCAGGGCGGTGATCAGGCGGGCGCGCTCGCCGGTCAGGAAGCGGCCGACCAGCGAGCCGCTTCCGGCGATCAGCAGTTGCCAGCTCGCCGACGCGAGGAACGCACCGAGGACGAACCAGCCGCCGCCGCCCTCCCCGCCGCGCCCGAGCACGAGGGCCGCGAAGTAGACCACCGTCGCCGGGTTGAGCAGGGTGAGGCCCAGGATGCCGAGGTACGCCGCCGCCGGGGTGGTGCGGTCGGTGTCGCGTACGGTGGCGGGCCGGGCGAGGGCCGACCACGCGGTGTGGGCCGCCAGGAGCAGCAGGACCGCGGCGGCGGCCCAGCGCAGGGGAGCGGCGACCGGGGCGATGGCGCCGGCCAGTGCGGCGCCGCCGAGGACCGCGATCAGGGCGTACACCCCGTCGGCGGTGGCCGCCCCGAGGCCCGCGGCGGCGCCGACCCGCAGCGACGTACGGGCCGTGAGGCCCGCGATCAGGACGGCGATCGCGCCGACGGGCACGGCGACGCCGTAGCCGGCGACCACGCCGGCCAGGAACGCGCCCGTCATGACCCGGGTACGGGGACCGCCGGGCCGCCGGGCACACGCTGCTGTCGCCGGCCCGGAACGGGAGCGGCGGCGGCGGTCTGCTTCGGCGGGATCGGTGCGGTCACCCGGTCATGGTGGGGCGGGCCGCCACGACCGGGCAACGGATTTCCGGAGGTGGCCGGCAACGCGCCGCAATCAGCCGGGGCTCTCGCCGAGGCGTAAGAAATTGACCTTTTACCTCGAAAAGGTGCACTTTGCCCATTCCGGAGCGGCAGGCGTGCTGCGAAAGACACACTCCGGCTACTCGGCGTGGTCGAGTGTCATCTCAGCGGGATGGAAGGCCGAGAGTTGTCTGATCAGGTGCGGCAGGACTCCGAGCGGGCGGAGCTGAAGCTCTCCAAGGGATGGGTGCAAGGCGTCGCCCTGGTGATGGTCTTCGGGTTCTTCGTCATGGGCATGTTGGCCCTGCGGACCTACACCGATTCGATGCCGCTGCCGCAAAGGGTGGTCGGTCCCGGCGGCCAGGTGCTGTATACCGGGGCGGATGTGACGGCCGGGCAGCAGACCTTCCTGCGCCGGGGGTTGCAGCAGTACGGCTCCGTGATGGGGCACGGCGGCTACCTCGGGCCGGACTACACCGCTGAGTATCTGCGTATCTCGGCCGACCACATCAAGGGTCAGCTGGCCGGCTCGGGGCAGCAGGAGCCTTCCGAGGCCGCCAAGCGGATGCTCCGTGAGAATCGTTACGACGCGGCCACGGGCGACCTGGTGTTCACCGCCGAGCAGGTGTCGGCGTTCGAGGACGCGACCCGGCACTATGCCACGTTCTTCGGCACCGACAGCACCAAGTTCGGGCTGATTCCGCAGGTGATCACCGATCCCCGGGAGATCCGCGAACTGACCGCGTTCTTCTCGTGGACGGCGTGGGCGAGCGCCGCGGAACGTCCCGGGCACGACTATTCCTATACCAACAACTGGCCGCCGGAGCCTCGGGTCGACAACACCCCGACCGCCGACATCGTGGTCTGGTCGGGCCTGTCGCTGACCGCTCTGCTGGTCGGCCTGGGTGCGCTGTTCGCGCTGTACGGGCGGTGGAGCCGCACGATCGGCTGGCATGCGTCCGAGCAGCCGGCCCTGGCGTTCCGCCAGCCCGGCGAGGTGCGCATCACCAAGGCGCAGAAGGTGACCGCGTGGTTCTTCTTCGTCGTGGCCGCCCTGTTCCTGGTCCAGGCGTTGCTCGGTGGCGCCATCGAGCACTATCGCGCGGACCTGAGCACTTTCTTCGGCATCGACCTGGCGCGGGTGTTGCCGTTCAACCTGGCGCGCACCTGGCACGTGCAGCTGTCGCTGTTCTGGACGGCGGCGGCCTTCCTCGCGGCCGGCATCTTCCTGACGCCGATCATCGCCGGGCGGGAGCCTCGCCGGCAGCACTGGCTGGCCTGGGGGCTGCTCGGCGCGCTGGTGGTCGTGGTCGTCGGTTCGCTCAGCGGCGAGGCGATCAGCACCTTCGGCGCCGGCTGGGCGAAGGGGTCGATCTTCTTCGACCAGCAGTGGGAGTATCTCGACCTGCCGAAATTCTGGCAGGCCCTGCTGGTGGTCGGACTCTTCCTGTGGATCGCGATCATCTATCGCGGCATCCGCTCGCGGTTGCGAACCGAGCACAAGCTCAACATGCCGTGGTTGTTCCTGTACTCCGGCCTGGCGATCCCGGCGTTCTACGCGGTCGGCATGCTGGCGTCGACCGGTAGCCACCTGACCGTCGCGGAATTCTGGCGGTTCTGGGTCGTCCACCTCTGGGTGGAGGACTTCCTGGAGTTGTTCACCACGGTGATGGTGGCCTACATCTTCGTGATGCTGGGCGTGGTGCGGCGACGGATCGCCATCCACCTCATCTTCCTCGACGTGATCCTCTACTCCGCGGGCGGCGTGATCGGAACCATGCACCACCTGTACTTCTCCGGCACGCCGGTGGAGCACATGGCGCTCGGCGCGTTCTTCTCCGCCCTGGAGGTGATCCCGCTGACGTTCCTGACCGTTGAGGCGTGGACGTTCCTGCAACTGGGTGCCCGGCAGCAGACCCGCAGCAGCGCGCCGTTCCCGCATCGCTGGGCGGTGATGTTCCTGGTGGCTGTGGGCTTCTGGAACTTCGTCGGCGCCGGCGTCTTCGGCTTCCTGATCAACCTGCCGATCGTGTCCTACTACCAGATCGGCACGGCGCTGACCGCCAACCACGCACACGGCGCCATGATGGGCGTCTACGGCATGCTCGCGGTCGGTCTGGCGCTCTTCGCGCTGCGGTACATAGTCCCGGCGGCGAAGTGGCCGGACAAGCTGGCGAAGCTCTCCTTCTGGTCGCTGAACATCGGCCTGGCCTGGATGGTGTTCGTGACCCTGCTCCCGCTGGGCATCCTGCAGCTGTGGCATTCGGTCAACGACGGATACTTCGAGGCCCGCACCCTGAACTACCTCACGGAGCCCGGCAACGCCCTGCTCGAGTGGATGCGCATGCCGGGCGACCTCATCCTGATCATCGGCGGTGTGCTGCCGTTCCTGTGGATCGCCTATCTCGGCATCCGGCACGGCATCAAGCCGACGGCGACCGAGTTGCCCGCGGAGACGCTCTACGTCGAGGAGACCGCCGAGGCGGCCCAGGACCGTACGGGCCTTCCGGTGATGGCCGGCACGTCACCCGCGACGGGCGAGACTCCCGCGGCGCGGAGCCGCTACACCTCCGACCGCCGCGAGGAGGGGGAAGGCCGGTGATCCACTTCTCGGCCTCCGCGGTGGCGGCGGAGGTGTGGCTGGCGGCGGCGTACTGCCTGACGCTCGTGGGACTCGCGTATGTGATCGACGGGCTGGCGCGCCGCGCGGCGGCCGTCTCCGAGGGTGGTCTGTCCGGCGGCTTCGTCTACCACTCCGACCATGACGCGTGGCAGTGCCCGCAGGACCAGTGGCTCTGGCCCCGGTCCTTCGACGCGCAGAACCGGGTGATGCGCTACCGCGCCACCCCGTCCGTATGCAACGCCTGCCCGGTCAGGGACACCTGCACGACCTCCCCGTCCGGCCGCGAGGTCCAGCGGGCGGTCGACTCGTGGCCGGCTTCCGAGTCGGCGCGCTTCTACCGCGGTCTCGCCTGCACCGTGGTGGCGTTCGGACTGGTGTGGCCGGTCGGCACCGCTCTCACCGGGCCCGGCTCCGACTCGCTGCTGGTCCTCTGCGTGGCGGTGATCGCGGCGCTGCTGCTGAGCCTGCCGCTCTGGTCACATCTGCGCCGCACTCCGGTGTTCATCCCGGAGGGTGTGGTCCACCGCTCACTCGACGATGCCGTCGCCGAGCGTGAGGCCGCCGCTTCGGAGCTGACGCGGCGGCGTTCGAGCTACGGGTCCGACCGGCGCGGGCCGGGGCCGGAGGCGGCAAGGTGATCGCCGCGATCACCGTCGCCCTGCTGCTGCTCGTCGTGGCCGTCGCGTCGATGCGGGTGCTCAAGGAGTACGAGCGAGGCGTGGCGTTCCGGCTGGGGCGGTTGCGGGAGCCGCTGGGACCCGGCGTCCGGCTGCTGCTGCCCGGCGTCGACAAACTCATCCGGGTGGACCTGCGGGTCGTCACCCTGACCATCCCGCCGCAGGAGGTGATCACCCGCGACAACGTGCCGGCCCGGGTCAACGCCGTCGTGCTGTTCCGCGTGACCGACCCGGTGAAGTCCGTGATGTCGGTGGAGAACCACGCGGTCGCCACGTCCCAGATCGCCCAGACCACGCTCCGGTCCGTCGTCGGCCGCGCGGACCTCGACACGCTGCTCGCCCACCGCGCCGACCTGAACGAGGACCTCGCGAAGTCGATCGCCGCCATGACGCAACCATGGGGCGTCGAGGTCGAGGTCGTGGAGATCAAGGATGTCGAGATCCCCGAGGCGATGCAACGGGCGATGGCCCGCGAGGCCGAGGCCGAGCGGGAGCGGCGGGCGAAGGTGATCAACGCTCGTGGTGAGCTGCAGGCCTCGGCGGAGTTGCGCGACGCGGCGAAGACCCTCAGCGAGAGCCCGGCCAGCCTCCAGCTCCGTTACCTGCAGACCCTGCTCGAACTCGGCGCCGACCACAACTCCACCGTGGTCTTTCCCCTGCCCATCGACATCATCGGCCCCTTCCTCGACGCCGTCCGCGGCACAGCCGCGCCCGGCATCAACGGCACCTCACCGGTGATCCGGGCCGCGGAAAGGACTCCCCATGACCACTGACCCCGACCTGGACCCGGGCCCCGGGGAAGGCCGCCCGATCCAGCTGACCCCGGTCCCGCCGGGCGTGTGGCTGGTCATCCTCGGCAGCGGGGTAGCAGTTCTGGCACCGCTCTTCGGATTTCTCATCGGCTCGCTGCTCGGTACCGGGAACAGGGCCCTCGGCATGAGCCCGATCTTCCTGTTCCTCTTCCTCGGTTTCCTCGTCGCGGGCGGCGGACTCGGTCTCGCGCTCCTGGGCGTACGCCGCATTCTCCGCGACCGGAGAACGATCACGGACTGAGCAGGGGCCGTGTCCCTCCGTCCCGCGAGTCGGCGGCTTCGGTGACACGGCTCCCGCCGCTTCCCTGCCCGGCCGGGTCAGGACACCGCACCGGCGGCGAAGGTGTCGCAGCTCTTCGGGGAGCCGCTCTTGTAGCCGGTGCTGAACCACTCCTGGCGCTGGGCGCTGGTGCCGTGGGTGAACTCGGCCGGGTTGATCGAGCCGCCGCTGCGCTGCTGGAGGGTGTCGTCGCCGATCTTGCTGGCGGTGTCGAGCCCCTCCTGGATGTCCTGCTCGGTGATGCTCTTGAAGATCTTCTGGCCGCCGACGTCGGTGCCGGTCGCGTTCTTGGCCCACACGCCCGCGTAGCAGTCCGCCTGCAGCTCGAGCTTGACCGACAGCTTGTTCTCCTGGCTCGGGTCGCGCTGCTGCTCGCGGCGCATCGCCGCCTCGGTACCGGAGATGTCCTGGATGTGGTGGCCGTACTCGTGCGCGAGCACGTACGGCTGGGCGAACTCGCCCGGCGCGCCGAGCTGGTCGGCGAGCAGCTTGTAGAACGTCAGGTCGATGTAGACGAGGTCGTCGGCCGGGCAGTAGAACGGGCCCACACCGGAGTCCGCCGCACCGCACTTGGTCTGCACCCGGTTGGCGAAGAACACGGTCTTGGCCGGCTTGTACGGGTCGCCGAAGTTCTGCGGGTACGCGTCCGCCCAGTAGTCCTGGATCGAGTTGACGAACAGCGCGTTGCGGCAGTCGAGCTGCTTGATCGCGTCCGCCTGGGAGCACTCCTGCTGCAGCGACGTGTTGTCGCCGGCCTGGGGCTCGCCGCCGCCCCCGGACAGCCCGTTGATGCCGAAGTAGCCGCCGACCAGTGCGATCAGCACGGTCACGATGATGCCGGTCAGGCCGCCTCCGCCGATGGGCAGGCCGCCGATGCCGCCGCCACCGCCCCCGCCGGAGGAACGCTGGTCGTCGATCTGGCTCGTGTCGATCCTGGCGTTCTCGTTGAGTTCCATCTGTCCTCCCGGGCACGGGGCCCGCGCGCTCGGCACGTGTGTGGGGCGTGTACCCGATGATCTTCCCGGTTAATCGGGTGGGAGGTCGCCGGGGGCGCCCGGTACAATCGTCGGGTGCTGCTCTGCGAAGGCTGACTGCCCCGCGCCCGGCCGGGTGTTCCACGGCCGGCGCCTCCGTGTGCCCTGAGCCAGCCTTCTTCCCGAGAGCGAGACGTCTCCCCATGATTACCGCCACCGGACTCGAACTTCGCGCCGGCGCCCGGATCCTGCTGTCCCCGACCACGCTGCGCGTGCAGCCCGGCGACCGGATCGGCCTGGTCGGCCGCAACGGTGCGGGCAAGACGACCACCCTGAAGGTCCTCGCCGGCGAGGGGCAGCCCTATGCCGGAGAGCTCAGCCGCACCAGCGAGGTCGGCTACCTGCCGCAGGACCCCCGTACGGGCGACCTGAACGTCACCGCCCGGGACAGGGTGCTCTCCGCGCGGGGCCTCGACACGCTGCTCGCCGAGATGCAGAAGCTCGAGGTGAAGCTGGAGGAGAGCGCCGACGAGAAGCTGATCCGGCGCTACGGCCAGCTCGAGGACCAGTTCGCCAGCCTCGGCGGGTACGCGGCCGAGGCCGAGGCCGCGCGCATCTGTGCCAACCTGGGCCTGCCCGACCGGGCGCTGGCCCAGACGATCGGCACGCTCTCCGGCGGTCAGCGCCGCCGCATCGAGCTGGCGCGCATCCTCTTCGCCAACTCCGGCCAGAACGGCAAGGGCATCCTGCTGCTGGACGAGCCGACCAACCACCTCGACGCCGACTCCATCACCTGGCTCCGCGGCTACATGGCCCAGCACAAGGGCGGCCTCATCGTGATCAGCCACGACGTGTCGCTGCTCGAGGCGGCCGTCAACAAGGTCTGGTATCTCGACGCCAACCGCTCGGTGATCGACGTCTACAACGTGGGCTGGAAGACGTACCTGGAGCAGCGCGAGACCGACGAGCGCCGGCGGCGCCGCGAGCGCGCCAACGCGGAGAAGAAGGCGGGCGCCCTGATGGCGCAGGCCGACAAGATGCGCGCCAAGGCCACCAAGACGGTCGCCGCGCAGAACATGGCCCGCCGCGCCGAGAAGCTGCTCAGCGGGCTGGAGGAGGCGCGCGTCTCGGACCGGGTGGCCAAGGTGCGGTTCCCGAGCCCGGCGCCCTGCGGCAAGACGCCCCTGACGGCGGTCGGCCTGTCGAAGTCGTACGGTTCGCTGGAGATCTTCGCCGACGTCGACGTGGCGGTCGACCGGGGTTCCCGGGTCGCCATCCTGGGCCTGAACGGCGCCGGCAAGACCACGCTGCTGCGCATCCTCGGCGGCCTGCTCGACTCCGACACCGGCGAGGTGCGGCCGGGGCACGGCCTGCGGCTGGGCTACTACGCCCAGGAGCACGAGACCCTGGACGTGGATCGCACCATCCTCGAGCACATGCGCAGCGCCGCGGCCGAGCAGACCGACACCGAGCTGCGGAAGATCCTCGGCGCGTTCCTGTTCTCCGGCGACGACGTGGACAAGCCCGCGGGCGTGCTCTCCGGCGGTGAGAAGACCCGGCTGGCCCTGGCCACGCTGGTCTGCTCCGGCGCCAACGTGCTGCTGCTGGACGAGCCGACGAACAACCTCGACCCGATCAGCCGCGAGCAGGTGCTGGACGCGATCGCCAACTACCCGGGCGCCATCGTGCTGGTCACCCACGACGCGGGTGCGGTGCAGGCGCTGAAGCCCGACCGGGCCATCCTGCTGCCCGACGGCGACGAGGACGCGTGGAGCGACGACCTCCTGGAGCTCGTCGAGCTGGCGTGATCAACGTCGCTTGATCGGGGATCATGGGCATCGTCAGTTGTCAACTGGTGCCCACACAGACAGTGCGACATCTGCGCGTCCCGGCTTGCGCTGACGGTCCCGGCGGGTGCCTCCGCCGGGGGCCCCGGTGCCCGTTCGGGCAGTGGATCACGTCCCACCGTGAACGCTCGGTAGACGCTGGGTGACATCGTTGTCCGCCCGCCGGCCCGATGATGTTTGCGCAGGTCATCCCGCCTTGATCCAGCCGGCCGGCGGCGGGGCCCACCGCCCGCCGGGCGGGCCGCCAATCGCGCCGGACACCGTTCTTTCCCGCCCGATCGGGCCCCCGCGTCATCTGTCTGACATTGATGCGCGTGGTCATCGTCGGGTTCCTGACAGCGATAAATGGGCACGCTCACCAACGTCCGATACCTAGCGCATGATCGTTGGAGGCGGTCTAATAGGTGGGACCGTATCGAACCGCACAGTCTGGGACGTGAGGATTCAACATGGCAGCCACCGGCACAGCCACCAGCACTGAGAAGGGTCGTCGAATCGTCGGAAGCGAGCGTCAGACGCTCGCCAAGGACCTGGTGAAGCGCTACACCTCCGGGGAGAGCATTCGCGCGCTCGCCGCCTCCACCGGAAGGTCGTACGGATTCGTGCACCGGGTGCTGACCGAGTCGGGCGTGCAACTGCGCCAGCGGGGCGGCGCCCGTCGTCGCAAGAAGGCGTGACGACCAGCCCAGCCGCCGGATCCGAGGCCGGCGTCCGGTACGCGCAGGACGGGCCGGTCGCGACGGTGACGTTGGACCGGCCCGATGTGCTCAATGCGCAGACGCCGGCCATGTGGTCGGAGCTCACCGACATTTCCCGGAAAATGCCGGGAGACGTCCGAGTCGTCATTGTCCGGGGCGAGGGACGCGCTTTTTCCGCGGGACTCGACTTGTCGGTCGCGCGCGGCGACGGCGATTCTTCGTTGCCTGTCCTGGCCCGCTTGTCGCCGGAAGAGTGCGCGGATCGGATTGCGGGCTTCCAGGATGCCTTCACGTGGTTACGGCGGCCCTCGCTCGTCACCATCGCGGCGGTACAGGGACACGCGATCGGCGCCGGATTCCAGCTCGCGCTCAACTGCGACATGCGCGTGCTCGCCGACGACGCCCGCTTCTCCATGGCGGAGGTGACCCTGGGGCTCGTACCCGATCTCGGCGGCACCAAACGGCTCACCGAACTCGTCGGCCCGTCCCGGGCGCTGGAGATCTGCCTGACCGGGCGGCGCATCCCGGCCGACGAGGCGGACCGGATCGGGCTCGCCACCGCCGTCGTGCCGCGCGCCGAGCTGGACGGTGCGGTGAACGACCTCGCGGCGGCGATCGTGGCGGCGGACGCCGGCGCGGTCGCGGAGATCAAGGCGCTGCTGGCCGGGGCGCCGCCGCGCACCTACGACGAGCAGGACCGGGCGGAGCGGGAGGCGCAGACCCGGCGCCTGCGCGACCTCACCGGGCAGGAGTAACCAGCGCGCCTCCCACGTTGTCATACCCGGCGGGCACACTTGGGGCCTGCCGAGGAGACGACGCCGGGAGGTGACGCGTGGGACCCATGTCCGGGGGCTCGAGCTGGACCATGCTCCGCTCGATCCAGAACGCTGAGCGGGTCACTCAGCACCGGCTCAGCCGTGGCACGACCCGGCGGATCCTGCGCTTCGCCCGGCCCTACCGGCGCGACATCGCCGTGTTCCTGGTCACGGTGGTGCTCGCCGCGGTCATCGGCGTGGCCACCCCGGTGCTCGCCGGCCACGTGGTCAACGCGATCACCGGCGGCGGGCCCGACGCCGGGTCCACGGTCGTCCGCCTCGCGCTGAGCATCGCCGTGCTGGCGATCGCCGACGCGTTCCTGTCCCTCGCCCAGCGGTGGTATTCGGCCCGCATCGGCGAGGGGATCATTCTCGACCTGCGCACCCGCGTCTACGACCACGTCCAGCGCATGCCGTTGCAGTTCTTCACGCGTACGCAGACGGGCGCGCTGGTCAGCCGGCTCAACAACGACGTCACCGGCGCCCAGCGGGCGTTCACCTCCACGCTGTCCGGGGTGGTCAGCAACGTCATCCAGCTCGTGCTCACCGCCGCGGTCATGTTCAGCCTCTCCTGGCAGATCACCGCGCTGTCGCTGGTGATGCTCCCGCTGTTCATCATCCCGGCGCGCCGGGTCGGCAAGCGGCTCGCCGAGATCACCCGGGAGTCGTACAACCTCGACGCCAAGATGAACGCGACGATGACCGAGCGCTTCAACGTCTCCGGCGCGCTGCTGGTCAAGCTCTTCGGGCGGCCCGAGGCGGAGGCGGCCCGCTTCGGCGAGCGCGCCCAGCGGGTCCGCGACATCGGCGTGCAGCAGGCCATGTTCTCCCGCACGTTCTTCGTCGCGATGCTGCTGGTCGCCTCGCTCGCCCAGGCCCTGACGTACGGGCTGGGCGGCTGGCTCGCCGTCACGGGCAGCGTCACCGCGGGCACGGTCGTCACCCTGGCGCTGCTGCTGACCCGCCTCTACGGCCCGCTGACCGCGCTGAGCAACGTGCGCGTCGACGTGATGAGCGCCCTGGTCTCCTTCGACCGGGTCTTCGAGGTGCTCGACCTCCGGCCCGGCATCGAGGAGAAACCCGGCGCGGCCGCCATCCCGCACGGGGCCGGCCGGCTCGAGTTCCGCGACGTGCACTTCCGCTACCCGAGCGCCGACGAGGTCTCGCTGGCCACGCTCGAGGACGTCAGTGCGCTCGACCGTACGGAGAATGCTCCCGTCCTGCGCGGCGTCGACTTCACCGTCGAGCCGGGACAGATGGTCGCGCTCGTCGGCCCGTCCGGTGCCGGGAAATCCACCACGTCGATGCTGGTCTCCCGGGTCTACGACGCCACCGAGGGCTCGGTCCTGGTCGGCGGGGTCGACGTGCGCGACGCCACCCTCGACTCGCTGCGCGACACCATCGGCGTGGTCACCCAGGATTCGCACCTCTTCCACGAGACCATCGCGGAGAACCTGCGCTACGCCCGCCCCGGCGCCACCGACGAGCAGATGTGGGAGGCGCTGCGCGGAGCCCAGGTCGCGGACCTCGTCCGTTCCCTCCCGGACGGCCTGGACACCGTGGTCGGCGAACGCGGCTACCGCTTCTCCGGCGGGGAGAAACAGCGCATCGCGATCGCCCGGCTCCTGCTCAAGCAGCCGTCCATCGTCATCCTCGACGAGGCGACGGCCCACCTCGACAGCGAGTCCGAGGCGGCGGTCCAGCGAGCCCTCGCGGCGGCCCTCACCGGCCGCACCGCCCTGGTGATCGCCCACCGCCTCTCCACGGTCCGCGAGGCCGACCTGATCCTGGTCCTCGACGACGGCCGCATCGTCGAACGAGGCCGCCACCCCGACCTCGTCGCGGCCGGCGGGCTGTACGCGGAGCTCTACCGCACCCAGTTCGCGGACAGCACCCCCCTGACCCCGGACGTGGAACCGGTCATCCTCCCCATCCCCACCCCGATCGAACCCTGACCCCACCCGGCCTGTCCGCGCCCTGGTCTGTTCGTGCCCTGGTCCGTTGGGGTCGGGGTCTGTCCGCGCGTTGGCTCGTCCGCGCGTTGGCTCGTCCGCGCGTTGGCTCGTCCGCGCGTTGGCTCGTCCGCGCGTTGGCTCGTCCGCGCGCCGGCCCGTCTGCGCGCTGGTTCGTCCGCGCTGGTTCGTCCGCCGTGTCGGGCCGTCTGCGCGCTGGTTCGTCCGCGCTGGTTTGTCCGCGCTGGTTCGTCTGTGCGCCGGGCCGTTCGCGCGCCGGGCCGTCCGCAAGGCCGGGGCCGGGGGCCGGGCCGCTCGCCGGGGCGCCGGGTGTGTCGGTGGAGCCGCTGGGCAGGGCGCCGGCGCGAGCGCTGTGCTGGCCGGGCTGAGGGGAGCCGCATGCCGGGCTGTGCCGTCGGGACGTGCCGCCGTGCCGCCGTGCCGCCGTGCCGCCGTGCCGCCGGGCCGTGTCGCCGTGTCGCCGGGCCGTGCCGTCGGGCCTGCCGCCGAGTCGCCGGGCCGTGCCGCCGTGTCGTCGGACCGTGCCGCCGTGCCGCCGTGCCGCGCCGCCGGGCCGGGTCGCCGGGCCGGTCGGGTTGGGGTGTTGGGGGGCCGGCCGCCTCGCCCACCGAGGCGGCCGGTCGCTCGGCGGTCAGGCCGGGAGGCGCTTCTCCGCCCACTTGTAGGTGATGTAGGTGCTGCCGGGGCCGGTCATCGTGCCGTACACCTGCCAGAAGTGGTTGGCGCCGGCCGGGAAGCGGAAGACCTTGTCGCCGGGGCGGTCGTCGGTCCACACGGTCTGGGGGCCGCCGTTGGGGGCCCAGTCGCGTACCTCGATGGTGAAGGTGGAGGTGTCCGGGATGTCGACGCAGACCTGGTAGGTGAAGGCGTCCGGGCCGTTGATGTTGTACTGGCGGCCGTCCACCGCCGGGCGCTGGATGTTGGTGGGGATGTACGTCTCCAGCACCCGCGTGTACTCGGGCGAGTTGCAGTCGACGGCGCCGGCCGCGGAGGCGGGGGCGGTGCCGGTGAGGGTGGCTCCGAGGACGCCGGCGACGGCGGCAAGGACCGGGATCGTGCGCTTCATGTCTCTCCTCATCCGCGAGCGATCCTGCAACCTCTTGGTTGAAGGTTTAACCGATCCTCGGACGGGTGACGGACGGGGGCAAGTCGGGCTGGGGATCTGTGCGCGTTCGCCCGTTTCCGGGCACCCTTTTGTGCTCAGAACGGTCCGGCGGCGTCGCGGAGTTCGGCGAAGGCGGCGGCGAGCGTGTCCACCGTGTAGTGGGCGTTGAGGCCGCTCGGGTTCGGCAGGACCCAGACCGGGACGCCCGCGATCCGGTCCGGCTGGGGGCCCATCGTCGCCTTCGGGCGGGCGAACGCCGTGCGGTAGGCCGTCACGCCGAGCACCGCCAGGTAGCGGGGACGCCAGCGGCCGGCCAGGGACGCCAGGATCTCGCCGCCGGCCACGAGTTCGGCGGGGGAGAGTTCGTCGGCCCGGGCGGTGGCGCGGGCGACCACGTTGGTGATGCCGAGGCCGGATTCGGGGAGGGTCCACTGCTCGGAGGGGTGCAGCAGGCGCGGCGTGAAGCCGGACCGGTGCAGGGCGGGCCAGAAGCGGTTGCCGGGGCGGGCGAAGTGGTGGCCGGTCGCCGCGGAGTAGAGGCTCGGGTTGATGCCCGAGAAGAGCACCCGCAGGCCCGGCCCGCCCACGTCCGGAATGGTCCGGTCCCCGGCCGCCGCGACCTCCGCCCGGCTGGGCCGGACAAGACCGGACCGAGCGGCGGCGGGTGGGGCAGCAGCGGCGGCCGGCGGGACAGCGGCGGCGAACCGGGCAGCGGGCCGGGAGGCGGGAGCGGGCGGCGCGGCGGGTGGGGCCGGGCGGGACGAACGGGCCGGGTCGGGGGCACTAACGGGCACATCCGGTGAGTGGTGACCCGCGGCGGGCGAGGTCGGCGATCCGGGCCGGGAGGTCATTCGCCGAGCCTATCGACCGGAAGCCGGGCGCTCGCCGGGCCCGGGACGGGCGCCCGGGGCTGAGGCGTGGCTGGACGGGCGCTGTGAGACTCGGGCGGACGGTGTGGAGGAGGCAGGGTGAGGGATCTCGTACGTGTGGTCGCCGGCGGGGCGTCGGCGGGCGGCGCGGAAAGCCGGGACGCTGGGGCGGCCGGCCGCCTCGCAGACCAGGAGTTCACGGGATGATCCTGCTGTCCGATCCGCGTGTCGCCGCCGTGCCCTGTGCGGAGGACGGTGAGCCGCTCGTCGACGTGCGGGACGTGCCGGAGCTGCGGCTCGACGACCGTGCCGCCGATGCCGAGGGGGCGTACGCCCGGCTGCGCGCCGAGGTGGCGTCGCGGCTGGTGGACGCGCAGCTCAAGCTGCCGGACGGGCTGCGGGTGCTGGTCGTCGAGGGGTACCGGTCGTACGCGGCCCAGGAGGCGATCTTCAACGGTTACCGGGACCGGTTGCGGGAGTTGCATCCCGGCTGGCCGCCGGCGCGGCTGCTGGTGGAGACGAGCAAGTTCGTGTCCCCGGTCGAGGTGGCGCCGCACAGCACCGGCGGCGCGATCGACCTGACGCTGTGCACTCCCGACGGCATCGAGCTCGACATGGGTACGCCCCTCGACGCCACCCCGGTGGAGAGCGACAACGCCTGCTTCACCGGCGCCCGGAACATCAGCGCGGCGGCGGGGGAGAACCGGCGGTTGCTCATCGATGCGCTCACCGCGGTCGGGCTGGTGAACTACCCGACCGAGTGGTGGCACTGGTCGTACGGCGACCGCTACTGGGCCCTGATGACCGGCGCCTCTCACGCACCGTACGGGCCTCTCTAGTCACGCAAGGTAGCCACGTGCGCGTGGTGGCTAGGGTTCCGGCCATGATTCCCCTGACTCTCGCCGAGATTGCTGCGGCCGTACGCGGAACTGTGTGTGACGGTGACCCGGAGATCACCGTGACCGGTCCGCTGCGTTACGAGACCGCCAAGGTCGAGCCGGGCGGGATGTTCGCCGCTTTCGCCGGAGCCCGCCGCGACGGCCACGAGTTCGCCGCGCGGGTCGTCGCGGACGGTGCCGCCGCCGTGCTGGCGTCCCGGCCCGTCGGCGTCCCGGCCGTGGTCGTCGGCGACGTGCGCGACGCCTGCCAGCGGCTCGCCGCCGAGCTCGTCACGCGGCTGCCCGGGGTGCACCGGATCGGCGTGACCGGCTCGTCCGGCAAGACGTCCACGAAGGACCTGCTCGGGCAGGTCCTGGGCCGGCTGGGGCCGACCGTGGCGCCGCCCGGCAACCGCAACAACGAGCTGGGCGTGCCCGAGACCGTGCTGCTCACCACCGCGGAGACCCGGTTCCTCGTCGCCGAGCTGGGCGCCCGGCACGTGGGTGACATCGCCGCGCTGATGCCGATCGTCCGGCCGCACACCGGGGTGGTGCTCGGCGTCGGCACCGCGCACCTCGGCGAGTTCGGCAGCCGGGAGGCGATCGCGCGGGCGAAGGCCGAGCTGGTGGAGGCGCTGCCCGCGGACGGCCTGGCGGTGCTCAACGCGGACGACCCGGTGGTGGCGGCGATGGCCGGGCGTACGGCGGCGCGGGTGGTGACGTTCGGGCGGCACAGCACGGCCCGGATCCGCGCCGAGCGGGTGATGCTGGACGGGGCCGCGCGGGCGCGGTTCGTGCTGCGGACCCCCGCCGGCTCGGCCGAGGTCTCCCTGCGCCTGCACGGCGAGCACTTCGTCACGGCCGCGCTGGCCGCCGCCGCGGTGGCCCTGGATCACACGCACGACGTGTGGCTGGTCGCCGACGCGCTGAGCGCCGCGACGCCGCGGTCGGAGGGGCGGATGCGGCTCAGCGAGCGCCCCGACGGGGTGACGGTGCTCGACGACGCGTACAACGCCAACCCCGAGTCGATGGTCGCCGGGCTGCGGGCGCTGGTCGCCGTCGCCGCCGGGCGCCGCCGGACGGTCGCCGTGCTCGGGCAGATGAACGAGCTGGGCGAGGGGTCGGCCACCGCGCACGCCGAGGTCGGGCGGGCCGCCGTACGCCTCGGGGTGGACGTCGTGGTGGCCGTGGGCAATCGGGATGCGGCCGGCTACGGCGGGGTGTACGCCCCGGACCGGGAGACGGCCGCCGCCGTGCTGCGGGGGCTGATCGAGCCGGGCGACGTCGTGCTCGTCAAGGCGTCCCACGGCCTGGGGCTCTCGGCGGTGGCCGAGGCCCTGATCGACGCCGATCAGATCGCGCGCAGCGCCCCGCCGTCGACCGGCACCGAGATGCCGGTGAGGTAGCTCGCCGCCGGGGAGAGCAGGAACGCCGCCACCCGCCCGAACTCGTCCGGTTCGCCGAGCCGGCCCAGCGGCACGGACGCCGCGGCCTCCGCCGCCGCCTGCTCCGGGTCGCCGGAGGCCGCGAACAGCTCCCGGTTGCGGTCGGTCAGGACCCGTCCCGGCAGGAGGCTGAGCACGCGTACGCCGCGGGGCCCGAACTGGTCGGCCAGGTCCTTGGCGGCGCCGGCCAGCCCGGGGCGCAGGCCGTTGGACAGGCCCAGGCCCGGGATCGGGGTCCGCGCCGACGTGGACAGGACGAGGGCGACGGCGCCGCCGGAGGGCAGCGCGGCGGCGAACGTGCGGGCCGCCCGTACGGAACCCAGGAAGACCGTCTCGAACGCCTCCCGCCACTGGTCGTCGCCGAGCTGGGCGACGGCGCCGGGGGTCGGGCCGCCCACCGAGATCAGCGCGCCGTCGAGCCGGCCGAACCGCTCGGTCGCGGCGCTGATCAGCAGCTCCGGCGTGCCGGGGTCGGTGAGGTCGGCGACGACCCCGGCGGCCCCGGCGCCGAGCGTGGCGACCGCCGCGTCGACCGCGGACGACGATCGGGACGAGATCACCACCCGGGCGCCGTCGGCCACGAGGGCCCGCGCGGTGGCGAAGCCGAGACCCCGGGAGGCTCCGGTGAGGACGTAGACGCGGTCGGCGAGGCCCAGATCCATGACCACGATCCTGCCACTACCGCGGGTGCGATCCCACGCCGGACGGGTCCGGGTAGGGTGCCCCGGTGCTCGACGAACTCGATGGCGTGGACTGGCCGGCGCTGCATCACGCCCACGGTCCCGCCCACGACGTTCCGGCGATGTTGCGCGAGGCGGCGCTCGACGAGCTCTACGGCAGCATCTTCGCGCGGGGCACGGTGTATCCGGCGACGGCCGCGGCGGTGCCGTTCCTGGTGTCGCTGGGTGAGCAGGGCCGGCCGGACTTCCTGTGGATGGTGGCGCTGCTGGCCGATCCGGCGCAGACCGCCGGCGAGACCGAGTTGGTCCGCGAGGCGGTGCGTGCCGAGACCCGCCGGCTGCTGCCGCTGCTGTCGCACGCCGAGCCCGCGATCCGCGCGGCGGCTGCCTACGCGCTGGCGCAGTGCGACGTCGACCAGGCGGTCCTCTGGGCCCGCTGGGAGGTGGAGACCGACGCCGGCGTGCGCGCGTCGCTGGTCCCGGCGATGCGGCTCACGGCCGCGATCACCGACGCTTCTCCTTCCGTACGCGCGGCAGCGGCGGTGACCCTCGTCCGCGACGGCGGCCCGTTCCCCCGCGACCCGGCGGTGATCGAGGGCCTGGCGGTCGCCGCGGAGGCGGGTGCCGAGGTGCCGTGGCTGCGCTGGGCGCCGGCGGACTGGCTGGACGTGGTCGTGCCGGCGGTCGCCGATCCGGGGCTGCTCACCCGGCTGCTGCGGTCGGCCGTACCGGAGACCCGGCGGGCCGCGATCCGGGCGCTGACCCGCCGCTGCGAGGTCTCCCGGTCGGCGCCCGCGGTGCTCGTGCCGCTGCTCGAGCCGGTGCTGCACGACCCGGACCTCCGCGACGACGCGATCCTCGCGCTGCGCCGGTGCGGCCGGGCGGCGGCCCGCTTCGCCGACGTCCTCAGCGAGGCGGCAGCGGGTCCTCCCGGCGACGCGCGGCCGGCCGCGATCGAGACGTTGATGCTGGTCGGTGACCCGCGCTGGGTCCATCTGGCGACCCGGCCGCCGCGCAGCCTGCTGCCGATACCGTGTACGCCGGAGGTCCTGGAGGCCGTCCGCGGGCGGCTCACGGCCCTGGCCGGTACGCCGGACGGCCTGCCGGCGATCGAGGTGCTGTGCGGGATCATCGCCCGGTGGGAGGCCGCTGCCGGGCCGGCCGTGCCCGAGTTGCTCGCCGTCCTCCCGTACGCGCCCGCGCCGGCGATCCGGGCCCTGCTCGCGGTGGGGCACGCCGCCGCGCCGATGATCCCGGGGCTGCGTACGGCCGCGACCCGGCCCGGCGGCCTGCTCGCCGCCACGACGTTGTTCCGGCTGACCGGCGACCCGGCCCCCGCCCTGCGGGCCCTGCTCACCGCGCGCCCGCCGATCCCGCCGGGGGTCGTGGAGCTGCTCGGCCCGCTGGCGCAGCCGCTGGTGCCGGAGTTCGAGCTGCTGCTGACCGGGGAGGCGGCCGCGACCCCGGCGCAGTGCGCCGCGCAGCTGCTGGCCGCCCGGGTGGTGATCGCCGCGACCGGGGACACGACGGCGGCCCTGCCGACGGTCCACGCCGTCCTCACCGCCGGCGGCCCGCGCGCGGCCCTGGCGGCCACGGCCGTCGCGGAGCTGGCCGGCGACGCGGGCGCCGCCCTGCCGGGGGCCGCCGGGGTCCGGGGCGCGGGCGGATGGCTCGGCGAGATGCGGGTGTGGGAGCCGGAGCTGCGGTCGCTGCTCGGCGATCCCTGGGCGGATGTCGAGGCGGCGGGCGCCCTGTGCCGCCTCGGCGTGCCGGCCGGCGAGCTGGTGCCGGTGGTGCTGGCCGCGATCGGGCGGGGCCGGCGCACGGTGGCCGCGATCGGGTTGCTCCGCGAGCTGGGCGCGCAGGAGGCGCTCACGCGGCTGGCCGGCAGCGACGAGCGGCTGCTCACCGGCGGTGCGGACGACGATGTGGTGCGCACCGACGAGGTGCTGCGCGACATCCTGGTCAGGTAGCGCGCAGGACGCGCACGCGGCCCGCGGCCTGGACGACGATCGTGCCGGCGGCGCGGCGCACGGCCGGTAACCGGCGCGGGCGGGGCGCGGTCGTGCCGTCGTAGCGCATCGTGGCCTCCCGGGTGGCCAGCTCGGCCCCGGCCGCCGGCGGCAGGTCATCGCGCGCGGCCAGCTCCCGGGCCAGGTCCCAGCCGTCGCGCAGGGAGCCGTCCGTGGGGCGGGTCGCGGCCCAGCCGGCCCACACGCCGTGCCATCGCGGACCCAGGGCCGCCGCCAGGCCGGGCCACTGCCGCGCGACCTCACCGGCCCGCTTGCGCAGCAGCGCGACCCGCGCGACCTCGACCCTCCGGGCATCGAACCCCGGGGGTACGGGCGCACCCGAGGTCAGCGCCGCCACCAGCGCCGCCTGCCGCGCGGCCAGCCCGCTCACGCTCACGCTCCTGCTCGTGTGATCGCCGGGTAGCCGGAGGCGGCGGCGATCGCGTCCAGTTCCGCGGTCAGCTCCGCCGCGGGCGGGTAGGAGCCGTCGCGTTCCAGCATCAGCGCGGGCGGGCGGTGCCGGGCGCACAGCTCGGCGACCAGGTTCAGGACCTCCTGCGGCACGGCGTCGGTGTGCGTGTCGTGGTAGACGCCGTCGTGTGCCGAACCGCCCGCCACGTGGCAGTACGCCACCCGCTCGAGGGGGAGCCGGTCGAACAGCGCCGCCGGGTCGGTGCCGCGGTTGCGGGCGTTGGCGTACACGTTGGCCACGTCGAGCAGCAGCAGCGCCTCCGACCGGTCGAGGATCTCGGTCAGGAACGCGGCCTCGTCCAGCTCGTCGTCCGGCCAGTCGAAGAGCGCCGCGATCGGCTCCAGGGCGATCGGGACGTCCAGCTCCTCCCGGGTACGCCGGACGTTGGCCACCACCGCGTCCACGGCCTCGCGGCTGCGCGGGATCGGCAGCAGGTGCCCGGCCTCGACGCCGCCCGCGCGTACGTACGCGATGTGCTCGCTGACCAGCGGCGCCTCCAGCCGCCGGGCCACGGCGGCGAGGTGGGTGACCCGGGCCGGATCGACCGGTTCGGCGCCGCCCAGCGACAGCTTCACCCCGTGCGGCACCACGGCGACGCCGCGTTCCCGCAGGCCGGTCAGCCCCGCCGGGAGGTCGCCGTGCGCGTGCACCGACTCGGCGACCACCTCGGCGAAGCGCAGGCCGGGAAGGGCCGCGACGAAGCCGGCGATCTCGGGGCGCCAGCCGATGCCCACGCCGTACGGGATCATCCGCCGCACCCGCCGCCTCCGCCGCACGAGCTGCCCCCACCGCAGGAACTGCTGCTGCCGCTGCAGCTCGATCCGGAGCCGCCGGAGTCGAAGGTGCTGCCTCCCGCGGTCGCGGTGCGGTGGATCTCGGCCTCGGCGGCGAACGCCGGGTCCATCGAATAGAGCGACGCCGCGCCGAACAGGGCCACGCCCATCGCCGCGCCGCTGACACCGTAGGTCGCGTACGACGGAGACTGGCGGGGCGAGAGGTAGTCGTGGCGGCGGCGCAGGTCCGCCATGCCGTCGACGGCCGCGCGGGTCGCGATGCGGTTGGCCCGCGCCAGGGTGACCGTGACGAAGCCGGCGAAGACCAGCGCGAAGACCAGGAACAGGACCGGCTTGTCGTTGGCGAGGCCGGCGAACAGGCGCGCGATGCCCACGACCAGGAGCGCGAGGGCGGCGAACCCCCAGAGCCGGGCCGTCCGCCGCGTCGCCGCGCCGACGGCGAGACCGTTCGCCTCCAGTCCGCCGCGGAGCTGGTCGAGCGCGGAGCGTACCCACTGGTCGGTGAGGACCTCGCGGGCGCGGATCCGGCGCCCGGCCGCGTTGTAGACCGCGGTGTCCAGTGGCGTGACGCCGCTCGGCAGGGGCCCCGTCTGGGAGAGGGTCTTGTCGCCGGCGGAGCCGATCGCGCCGGCCGCGCGGAGCCCGCCGAGCGAGGAGTACACGGCGAGCCGGTCGCCGCCGTTCAGGTACGCGACCTGCTGCGCACCGAGGTTCTCGACGCGCGCGCCGCGGTCGCCGGCGAACAGCGAACGCCGGTGCAGGGCGGCCGCGACGGCCACCGCCGCGACGGCGCCGAGGTACAGGAAGAGGAAGGTGGGCCCGGGTACGCCCCAGGTGTCGCCCGATGCCGCGAACTCCATGTGACCCTCCCGTTGCCGCAGGCTGATGGCCTCATTGTGCAGGTCGCCGCAACGCCGGGGGTCAGGGCCGTCGTACCGCCGCCTCCACCACGTCCAGAACCCGGCTGAGCTCGCCCGCCGGGCGGCCGGTCGCCAGGTGCAGCACGAGCCCGTCGTACGCGAGCTCCAGGAACTGGGTCAGCACGTCGACCGGCACGTCCTCGCGCAGCACCCCGGCGTCGCGCTGGCGCTCGAGGCGGTCCCGGGTGGCCGCCGCGACCGCCGCCGCCCGCTCGCTCCAGCGCTTGGCGAACTCCGGGTCGGTGCGCAGCCGCCGGGACACCTCGAGCTGGCTGCCGAGCCAGCCGGCCGTGTCGCCGCTCGACCCGGCGCGTTCCAGCAGGTCGCGCATGACCTGGACGAGGCCGTTGCGGGCGACCGTCTCGACCATGGCGGCGGCGTCGTCCTCGGCCACCGCGAGGAAGAGGGAGTCCTTGTCGCGAAAATGGTGGAAAATCGCGCCCCTGGACAGTCCGGTGGCCTCCTCGAGGCGGCGCACCGTGGCGCCCTCGTAGCCGTACCGGGCGAAGCACCCGCGCGCCGCCGCGAGGATCTCGTGGCGGCGGGCTTCTAGCTGGTCCTGGCTTACCCTGGGCACGGATGCGATGGTGTCACGCCGCCGGCGCCGCTTGCAATCCGTACGTACGGCTTGGCAGCCGCCGCGGGAGCCTCCTGATGATGCGAAAAGACCCGACCGGCCGGTGCATTGTTAACACTCTTGGGCTGTTCGCCCCCGTTGTCACTCACGTACAGTGCCCGGGTGCCTCTCGTCTTCCTCGCCCTGGATGACACCCTGCTCGATCGCAGCGGTGCGTTCAAGTTGTGGGCGAAGGGATTCCTCGACGAGATCGCCGCTCCGCACGAGGATCTGGACTGGTTACTGTCCGTCGACGCCGACGGGCTCACCTCCCGGTGGGACCTCGCCGACCTGATCCGCGACCGGTACCAGCTCGACGTGCCGTCCATCGACCTGCTCGAGGAGTTGCACGAGGGGCCGCTGGCGTACGAGCGCCTCGATCCGCTGGTGGCCTGCGCGCTGCAGATCGCCGGAGACGCCGGCTGGGTGCCCGTCGTGGTCACCAACGGGCCCCATGAGCAGCAGGAATCCCGGATCAGGCGGACCGGGCTGGACCGCTACATCGCCGACTGGGTCATCTCCGAGCAGGCCGGCGTGAGCAAGCCGAACCCCCGCATCTTCGCGCTCGCCGCCCAGCGGGTCCGCATGCGTCTGAGCGGCGCCTGGATCGTCGGCGACAGCCCGGAGGCCGACATCGGCGGGGCCGCGGCGATGGGACTACCGAGCGTGTGGCTGCACCGGGGCCGCGAGTGGATCGACAACCGCTTCGCGCCGACCCGCGTGGTGGGCAACGTCATCCAGGGCCTCTCCGCGATCATGGCCACCGGAAAATAGCTTGCGCGTCCCGGGATCCCCCGGGAGAGTGCTCCCGTACGCAATTCCTCGAAGAAGGGGGTGAACCTCATGGCTGTCGCTGTCATTCGCCGTGCCCAGGTTCAGAAACTTCCTTCCTTCTTCTCCGAGGAGATCCTCCAGTGCGAGAGCACGACTCTTTCGGCCCGGCGACCATGCGCCGCGGCCGCCGCAAGTTCGACGACGACGAGCCCGGCTTCCTGAAGCGCGGCGGTCCCGCACCGCAGCTCGCCGAGGACCCCGACCTGCCCGAGACCGGCGACCGCTGGTCCACCTGGGACGGCGCCCTGCACGGTCCGCACCCCCGCCCCGACTGGATCCGCACCGAGTACGGCGCGGTCGACACCGAGCTGGGCATGCTCAAGACCGGCAAGGAAGCCGACGTCTTCCTGGTCCGCCGGGCCGTGCCGGACACCGGAAAGACCAGCATGCTGGCCGCCAAGCGCTACCGCGACGGCGACCACCGCCTGTTCCACCGCGACGCCGGCTACCTCGAGGGCCGCCGGGTACGCCGCTCCCGCGAGATGCGGGCGATGACCAACCGCACCTCGTTCGGCAAGGAACTCATCGCCGGCCAGTGGGCGGCGGCCGAGTTCGGCGCGCTGAGCCGGCTCTGGCAGGCGAGCCAGGAGGGCGGCACGATCGCGGTGCCGTACCCGGTTCAGCTCATCGGCACGGAGCTGATGCTCGAGTTCATCGGCGACTGGGAGACCGGCGAGGCGGCACCCCGGCTCGCCCAGGTCCGTCCCGACCGCGACGGCCTCGAGGACCTCTGGGGCCAGATGGTGGACGCGCTCAGCGTGCTGGCCCGGACGCAGGTCGCGCACGGTGACCTGTCGCCGTACAACACGCTCGTGCACGACGGGCGGCTGGTGATCATCGACCTGCCGCAGGTGGTGGACGTGATCGCGAATCCGCAGGGCGCCGACTTCCTGGCCCGGGACGTGCGCAACGTGGCGGGGTGGTTCACCGCGCGCGGGCTCACGATCGACGTCGAGGAGCTGATCGAGCGGCTCTGCTACGAGGCGGGCCTGCGGTGACGGCGGCGCCGCACGCCGCGGAGGATCGCCGGACCGGCCGGGCCGCGGTGGGTGCTTGCCGGGGCGGCCGGCCCGGTCCGCGGCCGCCGGTCGTCCGGTGGCCGCGTCCGGAACCGCGTCACTGGAGGTAGTTCTCGACCTCGCCGGTGCTGTGGGCCTGCTCGGCGTCCGGGTCGTTGCCCACCTCCCGGGCGGCCCGGCGCCGGCGCAGCAGGTCCCAGCACTGGTCCAGGGCCTCTTCGAGCTCCTTGAGCCGGGCGTGCTCCTCGTCGCTGTTGATCTCGCCCCGGCCCAGCTGCTGGCGCAGCTTGTGCTCCTCGTCGACCAGGCCGTGGATGCGGCCCAGCACAGTCTTGTCATCCATGGCCAGAGCCTAGCCCGCCGCACCCGGCGAGATCGGCGGAGAAATCGTCGTACCCGCGCGGCAGGATCGCCGCATGACCGGACCCGTCGCTCACGGCGCCCTCCTGCTCTCGATCAACTACGGCATGTTCACCTTCCGCGACCGCTGGTGCGACGCCGGCGACGACGACGGGGCACGACAGGCCTCGCGCCGGACGGTGGTCGGCGCGTCCACCTACCAGGTGGTGGCGCAGGCGATGTCGGATCGTGCCCGGCTGACCGTCCGGGTCTGGGCCGTCCGTCCGGCGTCCGCGGAGCCGGGCTGGGACGGCACGCACGAGATGGAACTGCACTGTCCCACCGGGGAGATGGTGGCTGACGAGATCGCCGGGGGCAGCCCCGAGGTCGTCCGCCTGCCGGAGCCGGGGGTCTACGGCCTGCGCGCCCACTGGCGTGACCGCGAGTCGACGCACGAGGAGATCATCCGCGCGATCGGCGACGGCGAGGCGGTCGAGCGTTTGCACGGCAAGGAGCAGTTCCTCTTCGACATGTGGCGGATCGGGCCGCTGCCGCCGGAGGACGACGACGAGGAGTTCCAGGAGGAACTGGCCCACTGGTCCTGACTTCCGGGCGGTGGCGGTGGCGGCGGTGGCTCGTCGTGCATGGGCGGGACGTGGCCGCCGCGGCGGGGGTCGAGGTCGCGGGCGAGCCTGGAGCCCGGCTTCTCCGTCGTCCGACCCGGCCGTCGGCGCCCTCAGAGGGGCAGCAGGTCGCGGGCGAGGTCCCGCTTGATCCGCGCCGCGGGTCTCGCCCACGTGCGGTGCGGGAAACCGCCGTGCGCGAAGACGCGGTTCAGGTACGACACGAACGGCAGGCGCCGGCGGCCGGCGGCGAACACCCCGTCGGCGGCGCCGGACAGCACGATGCCGTACGGGTCGCCGCCGCTGGTGTTCGCCTTGTGGAGCCGGTCCGGGGCCACCGGCAACACGAACGGGCCGGAGCCGGAGTCCTCCCACTCCTCGTGTTCGCCGTCGAAGTAGTCGCGGATCGACTCGCCGGGGTCGTGCGTGCCCTCCAGCTGGATGACGAGCGGATCGCCGGACCCGGAACCGGGCCATCGGGGGTGGGTGCCCACCAGCCAGACGTCGCCGACCAGCCGGATCCAGGACCGCAGCGTCATCGGTACGGGACCGAACCGGGCCTCGAGCCATCTGACGTGCTCCTCGGCCCCCGGGGTCGGCGCGAGGTGGGGCGCCACGGCGAGCTGCTCGTCGTCGTTCGTGTGGAACCGGTATCCGGCGGCGGTGAGCCGTGCGGCGAGGACTTCGACGTTCCGGCGGGCGCGGCGTGCCATCTCGTCGCAGACGAGCTGGGCCTCGTCCGCCAGGTCCGGCCGCTCGTGGACGGCCGGGCCGAGCCCGGCCAGCTCCCGCCACACCTGCCGGCGTTGTCCGGCGCGATACCTGCTGAGCCACGAGGAGGGGGTCACGGCGGTGATTGTGCCGTACCGCCGTACGGCGAACGCCCCGCCGGGTCGACGGGGCGTTCGTGGCGCGTACGCGTCAGCTGGTGAGCATCTTGCGCAGGACGTACTGGAGGATGCCGCCGTGGCGGTAGTAGTCCGCCTCGCCGGGGGTGTCGATGCGGACGTCGGCGTCGAACTCCACGCCGGTGTCGGTGCGGACCTTTACCGTGGACGGGATGCCGCCGTCGTTGAGCGCCGTCACGCCGGTGATCGTGAACGTCTCCGTGCCGGTCAGGCCCAGCGACTCCGCGTCCGTCTTCGGCGGGAACTGCAGCGGCAGGACGCCCATGCCGATCAGGTTGGAGCGGTGGATGCGCTCGTACGACTGGGCGATGACCGCGCGGACGCCGAGGAGCATCGTGCCCTTGGCCGCCCAGTCGCGGGACGAGCCGGAGCCGTACTCCTTGCCGGCCAGGATGACCAGCGGGACGCCGGCCTCCTTGTACGCCACCGAGGCGTCGTAGATGGTGGTCTGCTCGCCGTTCAGGTGGTTGACCGTGAAGCCGCCCTCGACGCCCGGCACGAGCTGGTTGCGCAGCCGGATGTTGGCGAACGTGCCGCGGATCATCACCTCGTGGTTGCCGCGGCGCGACCCGTACGAGTTGAACTCGTGCCGGGGCACGCCGTGCTCGGCGAGGTACCTGCCGGCGGGGGAGTCCGCCTTGATCGAGCTGGCCGGCGAGATGTGGTCGGTGGTGACCGAGTCGCCGAGCTTCGCCAGCACCCGCGCACCCGAGATGTCGGTGACCGGCGCCGGGTCGGCGGCCATGCCCTCGAAGTACGGGGGCTTGCGCACGTAGGTGGACTCCTCGGCCCACTCGAACGTCTTGCCCTCCGGCGTCGGCAGCGACTGCCACTTCTCGTCGCCGGCGAAGACGTCCGAGTACGCGGTGCTGAAGCCCTCGGCGCCGATCGCGTGGGCGATGACGTCGTCGATCTCCTTGGCGCTCGGCCAGATGTCGGCCAGGAAGACCGGCTTGCCGTCCGAGCCGGTGCCCAGCGGCTCGGTGGTGATGTCGATGTCCATCGAGCCGGCCAGCGCGTACGCGACCACCAGCGGCGGCGACGCCAGGTAGTTCATCTTGATGTCGGGGTTGATCCGGCCCTCGAAATTGCGGTTGCCGGAGAGCACGCTCACCGCGGTGAGGTCGGCCTCGTTGACCGCCGCCGAGATCGCCTCGGGCAGCGGGCCGGAGTTGCCGATGCAGGTGGTGCAGCCGTACCCGACGAGGTTGAAACCGATCTTGTCCAGGTACGGCGTGAGGCCGGCCCGGTCGTAGTAGTCCATGACCACCTTGGAGCCCGGCGCCAGGGTCGTCTTCACCCACGGCTTGCGGGTCAGCCCGCGCTCGACGGCGTTCTTCGCCAGCAGCGCCGCGCCGATCATGACCTGCGGGTTCGACGTGTTGGTGCAGGACGTGATCGCGGCGATGCCGACGAACCCGTGGTCCAGCTCGAACTCGGTGCCGTCCTCGCCGACCACCCGGGTGGGCTTGGACGGGCGGCCGTTCGCGCCGGCCGCCGCGCTGAACACGTGAGGCTTGTCGGCGTCGTCGTCGACCGCGTTGGCCGGCGGGTCGCTGGCCGGGAAGGACTCGGCGCTGGCCTCGTCCGCGTGCCCCTCGTTCTGCACGTAGTTGGTGAGCGCGTCGCGGAACATCGGCTTCGCGGCGTTCAGCGGCACGCGGTCCTGCGGGCGCTTCGGTCCGGCCAGCGACGGGACGATCGTCGACAGGTCGAGCTCGAGCCGCTCGGAGAAGTGCGGTTCCGCGGCCGGGTCGAGCCACAGGCCCTGCCGCTTCGCGTACGCCTCCACGAGCTTGACCTGCGCCTCCGAGCGGCCGGTCAGCTTGAGGTACTTGATGGTCTCGTCGTCGATCGGGAAGATCGCGACCGTGGAGCCGTACTCGGGCGACATGTTGCCGATGGTCGCCCGGTTGGCGAGCGGCACGGCGCTGACGCCGGGACCGTAGAACTCGACGAACTTGCTGACCACGCCGTGCTCGCGGAGCATCTCGGTGATCGTCAGCACCAGGTCGGTGGCGGTGGTGCCGGCCGGCATCTCGCCGGAGAGCTTGAAGCCGACGACGCGCGGGATGAGCATGCTGACCGGCTGGCCGAGCATGGCCGCCTCGGCCTCGATGCCGCCGACGCCCCAGCCCAGCACGCCCAGGCCGTTGACCATGGTGGTGTGCGAGTCGGTGCCGACGACGGTGTCCGGGTAGGCCTGGCCGTTGCGCTCCATGATCGTACGGGCCAGGTACTCGATGTTGACCTGGTGCACGATGCCGGTGCCGGGCGGGACGACCTTGAACTCGTTGAACGCGGTCTGGCCCCAGCGCAGGAACTGGTAGCGCTCGCGGTTGCGCTGGTACTCCAGCTCGACGTTGCGGGCGAAGGCGTCCTCGCGGCCGAACAGGTCGGCGATGACCGAGTGGTCGATGACCAGCTCGGCCGGGGCGAGGGGGTTCACCTTGGTCGGGTCGCCGCCCAGCTCCTTGACCGCCTCGCGCATGGTGGCCAGGTCGACGACGCAGGGCACGCCGGTGAAGTCCTGCATAAGGACCCGCGCCGGGGTGAACTGGATCTCCACGCTCGGGTCGGCGGTGGGGTCCCAGCCGCCGAGGGCGCGGATGTGGTCGGCGGTGATGTTCGCGCCGTCCTCCGTGCGGAGCAGGTTCTCCAGGAGGATCTTCAGGGAGTAGGGCAGGCGCTCGTGCCCCTCCACCTTGTCGATCGTGAAAATCTCGTAGCTCGCGTCATCGACGCGCAGCTCGCTCTTCGCACCAAAGGTGTCGAGGCTGGCCACGTCATCTCCTTCACACCCAGCGACCGTGAGTAGTCCTCAGCAGTCTGTCGCACCGGTGACGGGTGCCCGCCAGTTAGGCGTACCTAACTCAGGGTTCACGTCTTCGTTAAACCGTACGTCCGTCTTGTTATTCGCTGCAACCCGCCCCCCGGGTTTACCGCCCGTGATCACAGGGAACACGGAGTTCCGTGCGGACGCCCACGGATCTCGACGATCTCACCGACTTCTTCGACCGGTACGGCTCCGCGCTGACCCGGGGAGACGTCGCGGGAGTGGCGGGCTGCTACGCGCTGCCCGGCATGGTGGTCGCCGACTCGTACAGCTTCACGTTCACCTCGCCCGCGGCCGTCGCGCTGTCCTTCCTCGGGGCGGCCCCGGCGTACCGGGAGCAGCAGATCGTCGCCGCCCACGCCCAGTTGCACGAGGTGCAGCGGCTCAGCGACGCCCTGGCCCTCGTCGCCGTCGAGTGGGAATACCTCGACAGCCAGGGCAACGCGATCCCGGGCGAGCGCTACCGCTACCTGATCCGGGCGGACGTGGACGGGCCGCGGATCACCACGGTCATCGCGGCGCACTGAAAAGTGACACACCCCGGTGCCATCATGGCCAGGTGACCACGATCGAGATCGCTCCACCCGAGGTGCTCACCTCGCCGCACCGGCCGCAATGGCTCGTCGTGCACTATCAGCGCGACGACGCGGCGTACGGCGACTGGTCGCTGCACGCCTGGGGCGACATCGATGCGGCGGCGGTCACCGGGTTCCCGCACGGCCACCCGTTCGCCGGCGAGGACGCGTACGGCCGGTTCGCCTGGGTCCGGCTCCGCGACACCGCTCGCGACGTCGGCTTCCTGGTCGTCGACCGGGCCGGCGGTAAGGACGTCGCCGAGGACCGGCACGTCGACCCCGAGGTCACCCCGGAGATCTGGCTGCGGCCCGGCGACCCCGAGGTGTACGCGAGTGCCGAGGCGGCCGGCTCGCCGGTGCCGCCCGCGCCGGACGACGGCCTCGCCGTGATCCATTACCGCCGGGCGGACGGCGACTACGCGGGCTGGGGCGTGCACGCCTGGGAGGGCACGCCGGTCAAGCCGGTGTGGCACGAGCCGGTGACCCCGAGCGGGTTCGACGCGTTCGGGGCCGTGTTCCGGGTGCCGGTGCGGCACGACGCCGCGGGGCTGCGCTTCGTGCTCCACCGCGGCGACCACAAGGACCTGCCCGACGATCAGCGCCTGGATTTCTCGTGGGGGCGGGAGGTGTGGCTGCTTTCGGGGACGGCTGCGCCCGTACATCCGGATCTTCGGTCCCTGGGTCCTGATCTTGACCCGGCCCGGGCGCTGGCGGTCTTCGTCGACCGCACCACCATCGCCCTGCCCGCCGCGCTCGCCGACCTGGCCGACGCGTTCGCCCTGGTCGCCGCCCCCGACGGCGACCTGCGCCGGGACGGCGACGAGATGGCCGGCGAGCGCTCGATGCTGCCGCTGACGCCGCGGCCCGGCGGGCTGTTCCAGGCGCAGAGCCGCCGGTTCCCGCACCTGCGCGCCTACCGGGCGTTCGCCGTGCCGGAGCTCGGCGACGCGGCCCTCGGTCACCTGCTGCGCGGGCAGCTCGTGGTGGTCGGCCGCGACTATCACGGCCACGTCACCGCCACCACCGCCGTGCAACTCCCCGGCATCCTCGACGATCTGTATGCGGAGGCCGCCCGCGCCGGCCTCGGCGTGACCATGGTGGACGAGAAGCCGGTCCTGGCGGTGTGGGCGCCGACCGCGCGGTCCGTCGCGCTGGAGCTGTTCCGCGGACCGGCCGACGACGAGCCGAAGATCCTGCCGATGGAGCGCGACGCGGGCACCGGCGTCTGGAGCATCACCGGCAAGCGCAAATGGCTCGGCCGCTACTACCGCTACCGCGTGGAGGTCTGGCATCCGGCGGCGCAGCGGGTGGTCACCACGAGCGTCACCGATCCGTACGCGCTGTCGCTGTCGGCGGACTCCACCCACAGCCAGATCGTCGACCTGGACGACCCGGCGCTGAAGCCGCCCGGCTGGGATGCGGCCGCCCGCCCGGCCGCGCTGCCGCCCGCCCGGATGCAGATCTCCGAGCTGCACATCCGCGACTTCTCGATCTTCGACGACACGGTGCCGCCCGCGCACCGGGGCACCTACCTGGCGTTCACCGAGGAGCGGAGCGCGGGCATGCGGCACCTGCTCATGCTCGCGGAAGCCGGGCTCACCCACGTGCACCTGCTGCCCACGTTCGACTTCGCCACCGTCCCCGACCGGCGCGCCGACCAGGCCGTGCCCGCGTGCGACCTGGCGTCGTTCCCGCCCGACTCGCCCGAGCAGCAGCGCGCGGTGGCCGAGGTCGCCGACCGCGACGGCTTCAACTGGGGCTACGACCCACTGCACTACACCACGCCCGAGGGCAGCTACTCGACCGATCCCACCGGCAGCGCGCGCATCCTGGAATTCCGCCGGATGGTCGCCGCGCTGCACGCCGCCGGCCTGCGCGTGATCATGGACGTCGTCTACAACCACACGATGGCCGACGGGCTCGCGCCGTTCAGCGTCCTCGACCGGGTAGTGCCCGGCTACTACCACCGCCTGCTCGACGACGGCACGGTCGCCGAATCCACCTGCTGCTCCAACACCGCGCCCGAGCACACGATGATGGGCCGGCTCGTGATCGACTCGATCGTCACGTGGGCGCGCCACTACCGCATCGACGGCTTCCGCTTCGACCTCATGGGCCACCACCCGCGGGCCAACATCCTGCAGACCCGGGCCGCCCTCGACCGCCTCGAGGGCGGCCGGGACATCTACCTGTACGGCGAGGGCTGGAACTTCGGCGAGGTGGCGTACGACTCCCGCTTCGCCCAGGCCACCCAGGTCAACATGGCCGGCACCGGCGTCGGCACCTTCAACGACCGGCTGCGCGACGCGGTCCGCGGCGGCGGCTCCTTCGGCGACGACCCGTCCGTGCGCGGCTTCGCCACCGGGCTCGGGTCGGCCACCCCGCTCGCCCTGCACGACCGGATCAAGGTGGGGCTGTCGGGGGCGCTGGCCACGTACCGCTTCGTCACCCACACCGGCGCCGAGATGAGCGGCGCCCAGATCGACTACAACGGCTCACCCAGCGGCTACGCGGCCACGCCGGCGGAATGCGTCAACTACGTCGACGCCCACGACAACGAGATCCTGTACGACGCCATGGCCTTCAAGCTCCCGCCCGGCCTGCCCATGCCCGACCGCGCCCGCATGCAGATCCTCGCCCTGTCGATCGTGGTCCTCGGCCAGGGCGTCGGCTTCGTGGCCCTCGGCACCGAACGCCTCCGCTCCAAGTCCCTCGACCGCAACTCGTACAACTCCGGCGACTGGTTCAACCAGATCCGCTGGAACCCCGCCCAGGGCAACGGCTTCGGCGTCGGCCTCCCCCCGGCCGAGGACAACGAGGACAAGTGGCCGTGGGCCCGCCCCCTGCTGGCCGACCCGGCCCTGATTCCGCCCCCGGACATCATCGACCTGACGGCCGCCCGCTACGCCGAACTCCTCCGCATCCGCCGCTCCTCCCCGGTCTTCGGCCTCCCGACCGCCGAGGAGGTGGAACGCCGCCTGACCTTCCCCCGCGGCGGCCCCGACGAGACCCCCGGCGTGATCGTGATGTGCCTCGACGGCACCGGCCTGGACCCCCGCTGGGGCATGCTCACCGTGGTCTTCAACGCCACCGGCACCCCGGCCGTCGAGACCGTGCCGGAGCTGCGCGACTGGGACCTGGACCTCCACCCCGAACTGGTCGCCTCGGCCGACCCCCTGCTCCGCACGGCCACGGCGTCCGCCGGCCGCCTGACGGTCCCCGGCCGATCGGTCGCGGTCTTCGTCGCCGCCCCGCGGTGATCCCCGGCCCTCCCCGGGCCGTCCTTCCGCGCGCGGGCGGCGGGCCGGCTGTCGCGAGCGCGACAGGGATCGAAACGGGTCGTCCTTCCGCGCGCGGGCGGCGGCTTCGCGGGCGGGCCTCGCCCGAGTCTCCGGCCGTTTCCGCACGCGTGGCCGGACGCCCTCCCCGCCATTTTCCGCCGTTTCCTGCGCTGCGCCGCGTCCCTCCCGGTCGGTTCCGGCGCACGACGGCGGCGCCGGGCGGGCTCCCGGCCGTTTTCCTCGTGCGGTGCGGCGGCCGGCGGGTTCCGGCCGGTTTCCTTGCGCGCGGGTGGCGCCGGCCCGGTTGCCCTCTCCGCGCGAGTGGCGGCGCCGCGAGCGTCGCCGGTCTCCGCTCGCTCCTTCGTGCGTGGGCCCGGCCGCCCCTCGGGTTGAACGGCTTCCGCACATCGAGGAACATGTGCTGCCGGCCGTCGTGGCCGCGACCGAGTGTGGGGAGTCGGGAATTGCGATCGTTGCCGCTCGCCGGAGCGCTACTGCTGCTGCTCGCCGGTGGCTGCACCTCGTCCTCGCCGGACCGGAACCCGCAGCCGGGCCCGTCGACGGTCGCCTCGCCGCCCACCTGGACCGAACCGTCCGACTACACGTTCGTGCTGGAACGCCGCTGCGAGGGAAAATCGTCACTCGGCACCTACCGCGTCACCGTGACGAATCGCAAGGTGTCGGCCGCCGACCGCATCGACGGCCGCAAAATCATCGGTGAGGAGGAGATCGAGGTACCAACCCTCGCCGGCCTCCTCCAACTGGCCGACACCGCAGCCGAGGACGGCGGCCGCACATCCACCCGCGCCGACCCCCTCGACGGCCACCCGCTCGAGGTCGCCTTCGACGTCTCGGAAACAGGCGACAACGCCGACAACACCTGCTTCCACATCACGGACTACACCCCGAAAGCCTGACCGCCGTCGACGTCCCAGCCGCCGACGTCTCAGCTCTTGACGTCTCAGCCCTCGATGTCTCAGCCGCCTGCCGACGTCCCGAGCCCTCGACGTCCCAGCCCTCGACGTCCCAGCCCTCGACGTCCCAGCCGCCGACATCGCGGCCGCGGACATTTCAGCTGCTAGTGTCGAGCTGTCCGGCCTTCGACCTGCCAGCGTTGAGCTGCCGGCGTCCTGGCTGCCGGCGTTCTGGCTTCGGCGCTTGAGCTACCTGCTGTTCAGCTGATGGCGCTTCAGCTGCCGATGTCTTGGTTGCTGCCACCTTGTCGCTGGCGCCGAGGTCTTCGAGGGCGTCGTCGCTGATGAGCGAGGCGCGTGTCCCGGGGTGGTGGGCCGGCGACGGGGCTCGTTGCATCCCGCGTGGTGAGCTGGTGGCGGGCAGGCGGTCGGAGCCGTGCGCCCCGGGCGGTGCGGCCAGCGTGGCAGACGCGGGACTGGCTATGGCCCCACGGTGGGGTGGGCTGATAGGCGGGCCGCAGGAGCGGTCGCGGCCACCGCGGCGGGGCCAGCGGGCGTGCGGCTACCGGCGTGGGGCCGTCGGTGTTCGTGCGACCACGGGTGTGGGGCCGTCGGTGTTCGTGCGACCACGGGCGTGGGCCGTCGGCGTTCGTGGGGCTACCGGTAGTGCGGCGCCAATTCGTGAGGCCACTGGTAGTGGGGGCAGGCGGCGGGCCGGCTCGGTGGGCGGCCGGTTGGAGTGCTTGCGGTTGGGCTGCTGGTGGCCCGGGTGGTTGGGGTGGACCGGCAGTGGGACCGCCTCGGGGGCGTCCGAGGCGGTCGGAGTGACCGGGTAGCCGGGGCGGCCGGAATGGCCGGAGTGGCCGGGGCCTCCGAGGCGGCCAGGGTGGCCGGGGGTTGGGTGGGGTTAGTCGGGGAGGCGGGGGCCGGCTTCTCGTTGGGACGCCAGCCAGGTTTCGACGTCGGTGGAGGAGCGGGGGAGGCCGGAGGAGAGGTTCTTGCAGCCGTCCTTGGTGACGAGGACGTCGTCTTCGATGCGGATGCCGAGGCCGCGGAGTTCTTCGGGGACGAGGTCGTCTTCGGGCTGGAAGTAGAGGCCCGGTTCGACGGTGAGGACGTAGCCCTCGCGGAGGTCGCCGTCGCGGTAGTTCTCCTTGCGGGCCGCGGAGCAGTCGTGGACGTCGATGCCCAGCATGTGGCCGAAGCCGTGGAGGGTCCAGCGGCGGTACACGGTGGACTGCTCGGTCATGGCCTCGTCGACGCTGACCGGGAGGAGGCCGAGGTCGTTGAGGCCCTCGGCGAGGACGCGCATGCAGACCAGGTGGATGTCGTGGAACTTGACGCCGGGGCGGATCGCGTCCATGCCGGCCTGCTGGGAGGCGTGGACGATGTCGTACACCTGGCGCTGGAGGGGGGTGAAGGTGCCGGAGACGGGGATCGTGCGGGTCACGTCGGCGGTGTAGAAGGAGCGGGCCTCGACGCCCATGTCCATCAGGAGGAGCTCGCCGGGCTTGGTGACGCCGGTGTTGCGGACCCAGTGCAGGATCGTGGCGTGGGCGCCGGCGCCCACGATGCTGCCGTAGCCGACGTCGTTGCCGTCGGTGCGGGCGCGGAGCGCGAAGATGCCGTCGAGCAGGCGCTCCTTGACGCCGCGGTCGGCGGGCAGGACGCGGGCGACGTCCTCGAAGCCGCGGACGGTCGCGTCGATCGCCTCCTGGAGCTGGGCGATCTCCCACTCGTCCTTGACCAGCTTCAGCTCGGAGATCACGCCGGCGAGGGTGCGGTCGCGGCGGACGCCGGGGTCGGGGTCGTAGGCGAGGATCGCCCGGTCGACCGCCGGGTCCAGCCCGCGCAGCACCCGGGTGCGGGCCGGCGCGCAGTCGGCCAGGGCGCGGCCGAGCTCGCCGTAGGGAGCCGTCTCGATGCCCAGCTCGGTGGACTTCTCGCCGAGGGTGTGCCGGCGCCCGACCCAGAGCTCGCCGTTGCGGCTGCGGAAGAACGCGTCGGTCTCCCGGGAGTTGCGGTCGTGCGTGTAGAGCACCGCGTCGTGACCGGAACCGGTCGGGCGCAGGATGAGCACGCCGTCGGGGTCGCTGTCGCCGGTCAGGTAGACGAAGTCGCTGCCCGGCCGGAACGGGTATTCGGTGTCGTTGGCGCGGACCTTCTCGTTGCCGGTCGGGATGATCAGCGTCTCGCCGGGGAAGGCGTCGGAGATCGCGGCGCGCCGCTTGGCGTAGTTGGGCACCTCGGGCCGGGCGGAGACGTCCAGCCCGTCCTCGCGCCAGCCGCTGCGCATGAAGGTCAGAAACGCCTCGGGGAAGTCGGGGTCGTGCGACTCCGTCTTCGCCGTCGTGCCGTCCTGCTCGGCCATGGTGACCCTCCCGTTCGCTGTGTTGCGTCCTGACGTTACCGCGAGGCACCGACGAAAATCGCGCTCGGAAGGCGCCGGATGAAGGCCGATCGGGGTGACCAACGCCACGGCCCTCCGGTTAGGGCCCGCCGGGCAGGGCGAGGAGCATGGGGTCAACGGCGGGCGCGGACGGGTCAGCCGCGCAAGGTGAGGCAGGCGACGCGCGGACCTGCGGTTCCGGCCTTTCCTGGATCTGTACGGGTGAGCTCCGAGTGGAGGACCAATGAACGCGGTGGGCGTACGGGATCGAGGGTCCAGTTCTGGACGGACGCGACGGTTGCCGCGCCCCGGGGGTCGGTGGTGAAGTCGAGCCAGACCTCGTTGCGCGGGTTGGCGTAGGCCGGATCGACCGAGGGCTTCGAGGGGTCGGTGCGGTGCTGGTAGTGCGGGCCGGCGTCATCGGGCACCGAGGTGCAGGACATGGAGTGCAGGTGGGCACCGTACGCCCGCCTCGCCACCAGTTTCGTTACTGCCAGCCGTACCCGGATGCCCTGGTTCGTGGTGGTGATCGTGACCTGGGCCGTCGCGCCCGGCGGGACCACCGCCGAGTTGTAGGTGATCGCCTGGGTGCCTTCGGGGGCGGGCTGGAAGGTGCCCGAAGCCGTGCCGACCGTCAGCGGGGCCTCGCCGGACGCGGGGATCGAGGCGCTGGGGGAGGCGTCCGGGTCGGGGATGCCGCTGGTGATGATCCACGGGGTGGCGGGCGGTGGCGGCTGGGCGGTGAGGCGCGGGGTGCCGGTGCCGTCGGAGCCGGCGCAACCGGTCAGGGCGGCCACGGCGGCGAGCAGGAGCGGCAGGGTACGGCGCATGTGACGAATTATGTCAAACACGTGCAAAACGGGCGCGGGTGGGAGAGGTGCTAGCTTTCTCGCGCGGCGAGCGGAAGGCTTGCGGCGGGACTGCTACGGGAAGGGACGGCATGGGCGACGAGGGACGCGGCTCGGGCTACGCGGTGGTGCTCGGCGAGGCGCTCGTCGACCTGCTCGAGACCGAGCGTGACGGGGAGCTGATCTACCGTCAGGCGATCGGCGGCGCGCCGTTGAACGTGGCCGTCGGGGCCACCCGGCTCGGCGCGGACGTGCGTTATGTCGGTTCGCTCGGCAGTGACACGCTCGCCGACCGGATCGCCTCGTTCCTCCGGGAGGCCGGGGTCGGCACCACGTCGATCGCCCGGGTGTCCGTGCCAACCACGCTGGCCGTCACCACGTTCGAGGGTGCCGAGCCGACGTTCCAGTTCTACGGCGAGCCCCCGTCGTACTCCCTGGTCCGCCCCGACGACGTCGACGAGGAGATGGTCGCCGGCGCGTCGGTGCTCTACGCCGGGTCGATCGCCCTGATGCGCCAGCCTTTCCAGGCGGCGGCGCGGGCGGCCTGGTCGGTGCCGGGTCCGCTGCGGGTCTTCGATCCCAACGTACGCCCGAAGCTGCTCCCCGACGTCGCCGCGGTGAACGCCCTGCGCGAGCTCGTCGAGGACTATTTCGCCACCGCGGACCTGGTGAAGCTCAGCTCCGCGGACGCCGACGTGCTGTGGAGCGGCGCGACTCCGGAGGCCGCAGCCGACCGCATTCTCGGTCTCGGTGCCCGCGCGGTCGTCGTGACCTGCGGCGCCAAGGGTGCCCTCGTGGCGGTGCCGGACGGCTCGGCGATGCTGCCAGCGCCCAGCGTGGCGGCGATCGACGCTACCGGTGCGGGCGACTCGGTGATGGGGGCGCTGGTCCACCGCCTGCTCGGCGAGGGCATGCCGGCGGACCTGGCGGGCTGGCAGCGGTACGTGACGTTCGCGCTCGCGGTGGCCGGGCTGGTGTGCGAGCGGCGCGGTGGCGCGGTGGCCATGCCGACGCGAGAGGAGCTGACCGCCCGCTGGGGTGCGCTCGACTAGTGCCGGGTGCCGGGTGAGTCCAGGAGGGACAGCTCCAGGGCCAGTTCCATGCAGCGCAGGCGGGCCGGGGAGAAGTCGTAGGGCATCTTGCCGGCGGCTTCGAACGCGCTCATCTGCCGCCCGCCGGGGGCCTCGTCCCCGGCCGGGTGCAGAGTGTCCCAGGCTTCGAAGAGGGCGTCGTCCTCCTTGGCCAGGCCCGACTCCTCGATGACGGTGTCCAGGGCGCTCTCGAAGGCGTGCCGCTCGGCGGCCACCCGGGCCACCCGTGGATCATCGACGGCGACGCTGTCGTCGAGTGCTTCCTCGGCCTGATCGATGCGGTCGGATTCCTGGCGCAGGGCGGGATGCCTGGCCAGGGCGATGAAGCGGGTGGCGTGGACGGCCGCGCCGAGCGCGCCGAAGATCCGCTCGGTGACCAGCAGACTGTCCAGGTCTCCCTGGCGCAGGGAGCCTTCGGGCAGGCTCTTGAGGCGTGCGGTGACGAAGTCGGAGAGCAGGCCCACCCGGCTGCCTTCGGTGCGCATCCGCTGCACGGCGGCCCGTTGCCGGCGCAGTTCCGCCTCCCGCTCGGCGAGGGTTCGCTCCACCCGCTCCAGGATTCCCGCGATGTCGTCCCCGGCTCCCGTGTCGGCGGAGCTATCCGTGTCGGCGGAGTTGTCCGCGTCGGCGGAGCTGCCCGCGCCGGCTGAGCTGCCGGTTGAAGCCGTGCCGGCGGGAGTCGCGCCGGTGGGAGTGGTGGTGACAGCCGCGGTGGTGAGGGTCGGGGTGGTGAGGGTCGGGGTGGTGGGAGTCGGGGTGATGGGAGCCGTGCCGGTGGGAGCGGCGGTGGTGGGAGTGGCGCGGGTGGGAGCTGTGGTGGTGGGAGACGCGGTGGTGAAGGCGTCGCGGATGTCGTCCAGGGCGATGCCGGCGTCGGCCATCTTGCGGATCCACAGGAGGCGGATCAGGTCCTCGTAGCCGTAGCGGCGGCGGTCGTCGGTGCCCCGCTCGGGCTCGGGGAGCAGGCCGATCTCGTGGTAGTGGCGGATCGCCCGGGGGGTGCTGCCGGCGAAGGCCGCCGCGTCACCGATTTTGACCTGGCGGGGTGGCCTGAAGGATGAATGCACGGGCGGGGACCTTTCCTCGAGGGGCAGGTCCACTGGACCATATGCCGTTACGGAAGGTGCAACCCCGCGATCCGGGTCAGGCGTCGCCGAGGGCCTTGGCGATGAAGCGCTGCCGGTCGAGGATGACGCGTTCGACGCGTACCTCGGCCACCAGGTCCTCGCCGTCGCGGACGACGACCTCGAACAGCAGCTTGCGCCCGTCGACCTTGGCCAGGGTGGCCAGCGCGGTGACGCGGCGGCCGACCGGCGTGGGTGCCCGGTGCTCGACCTCGGCACGGGTGCCGACCGTCGTCACGCCGCCCGGGATCTGCCGGGCCGTCGCCGCTACCGTGGCCGCCTCGGCCAGCGCCAGCACCCGGGGCGTGCCGAGCACGGGCACGTCGCCGGAGCCGAGGGACTGGGCGGTGTCGGCATCCGTGACGGTCAACTCCACCCGGGCGCTGAGGCCCACGGCGAACGCCGGAATCTCCATGGGATCAGCTTAGGGTCTCGCGGGGCCGTCGCCAGAACGCATCATCCCCGTCGCCGTCGCCCGGCTCGCCATCACGAGAACCGGCGGCTCCGGCGGGAGCGTCGGCGGCTCCGGTGGGAGGGCTGGCGGCCTCGGCGGGGGAGATGGTGGGAGCGTTGGCGGCTCTGGCGGGAGCGTCGGCGGCCTCGGCGGGAGGGCTGGCGGCTCCGGTGGGAGGGCTGGCGGCTCCGGTGGGAGGGCTGGCGGCCTCGGCGGGGGAGCTAGCGGGAGGGTTGGCGGCCTCGGTGGGAGCGTCGGCGGCCTCGGCGAAAGGACCGGCGGCCTCGGTGGGAGAGCCGGCAGCCCCGAGGGAAGGGCCGCTCCCGGCGGGAGGGGCGCTCCCAGTGGACGTGACGCCGGTGCCCGCGGCCCCGAGGGAGGGGTCGCTCCCGGCGGGAGGGGCGCTCTCAGCGGAAGCGTCGCCCGCGGGCAGAGCGGAAACGTCGCCCGGAGCCCCGGCACCCGGGACCGGCCGGGTGTGGGGGTCGGCGATGGTGGCCGTTCGCAGCGGTGCCGGGCCGCGCGCCGCCCGGGCCCGGCCCGAGAGCTGCTCGGCCAGCCACCAGGCCTCGTGCAGGTCGCGGTCCTCGGCGACGCCGGAGCGGCCGCCGGCCGTGTCCGCGTAGACGCTGGCGAGGCCGAGGAGTCGCTGGATCGGGCCCTGGATCACGCGGACGCTCTGCAGGCGGGCGTACGGCACCAGGGTCATCTCGCGGGTGAGCAGGCCGGACCGGGCGACGAACACCTCGGGCGTCATGCCGATGCCCATGGTGCGGAACGTGAACGGGTGCAGCCACCGGGCGCGGGACGGCGGCGGGACGGTCGCCAGGGTGGCCAGGTCGACGCCGGGGAGGACCTCCCAGACCAGCAGCCGGCCGGCCTCGAACGCGCCGACGGGCAGCAGCCGGTCCGAGCGTTTGCCGTCGCCCGACTGGGGGCCCGCGTAGCCGGCGATGTCCAGGCGCAGGTGCAGCCAGCGCTGGACGCGCCAGAGCAGGGGCCAGGTGACACCGATGGACTGCACGCGGTGCAGGGGCACGATCTGGCTGCGGGTCTCGACCAGGCCGTAGCGGACCGCGAGCCGGCCGTCGGGGTCGCGGGCCAGCCGGAAGTCCCAGTCCTGGAGCACCCGGCGGGCCGGCTGGAGGACCACGCCCGCCATCGCGGTGACCGTGCTGGCGATGCCGACGAACGTCCAGGAGCCCTCGAGGACGAACTGCATGACCACGAACGCGACGCCGATCGGCAGCAGGAAGGCCTGCGGGGTGAGCAGCTGGCTGATCAGCAGGTCGCGGTTGCTGACCCGGAACAGCGGGCGTTCGAGGGCGGGTGCGGCCGCCGCCGGGCCGGCGGCGGCAGGGTCGGATCCGGGGGTACGCCCGGCGAGCGCGAGCAGCCGTTCCCGCAGCGCGGCGGCCTCCCGCACGGTGAGGTACGCCAGGGGCGCCTCCGTCTTGCTGCCGCCGACCACCTCCAGGCGCAGCTCGGCGAGGCCGGTCAGCTGGGCGAGCAGGGGCCGCCGCAGCTCGACGGCCTGGAGCCGGTCGAGGGGGATGGCCCGGTTGCGCCGCCACAGCAGGCCGTCCTGGATCCGCAGCTCCCGCCCGACGACGTGGTAGCCGGTGTTGAGCCAGCCGACCACCGAGAAGATCACGACGGCGACGGCCAGCACGCCCACCACCAGTGCGAACCGTTCGAGGCCCACCTGGGAGAGCGTCTGCCAGCTCAGCGCGGCGACGATGACGGCGATGGACTTGGCGCCGTTGAGGAGAGGGCTGAGCGGGTGCAGGCGCTTGCGCGGCTCGGCGCCGACGGGCTGCTCGGCGGCGGTCACAGGCCCTCGGCCCGGTCCTCGCCCAGCGCGGTCAGGCGGTCGCGCAGCCGGGCCGCCTCGTCCGGTGGCAGGCCGGGGATCTTGGCGTCGCTGGCCGCCGACGCCGTGTGCAGCTGGACGGTGGCGAGATGGAACGCGCGTTCGAGCGGCCCGGCGGTGACGTCGACGAACTGCATGCGGGCGTACGGGACGATCGAGAGGCGGCGGATCACCAGGCCGTGGCGGACGAGGAGGTCGTTGTCGCGCTCGGCGTACCCCCAGGCCTTGACGGCCCGGACCGTCACGATCGAGCGCCACACCGCGAAGATCAGGACCGCCGCCATCGCGGCGGGCCAGGCCCAGAATTCGGTGAGCACCCAGCCGGCCGTGCAGCCGGCGAGCAGGACGACCACCCACGAGGCCCGGTTGATCAGCTCCACAGTGATCAGGCTGCGGGAGACCGGCCGCCATTCGACGGTGTCCGGCCACGGTTCCAGCGCGCTGACCGGTCCGCCGGCCGGGAATCCCGCCGCCGCGGGCGACCCGGCGATGACCGGCGCCCCCGCGGCCACGGAGGCCTCGGCTGCCGCGAAGGGGGTGGGCGGCTCGCCCGCGGGCGTCGGGCTCGCCGGTGCGCTGGACTCGGTCACGGGGGAAAGCCTATGCGGTGGCGCTGAATTCGGTCACCTCGCGCAGGAAACCCCGGACCGAGAGGAAGTCCCCCAGCGTTTCGCGGTGCTGGTCGCAGGCGAGCCAGGTCTTCCGGTACGCGGGCTCGTGCAGCTTGGGATTGTTCCAGCGCAACGCCCATCCGGCGGCCGCACGGCAACCCTTGGCGGAACACTGCGGGGTAAGTTCCTCGACCACACCGGAAGCCTACTCACGAACATTATCCGCGGGCCGTGCCGGAGGGGAGTTGAGCGCCGGGCGACCACGGGGGAAGTCGCCCGGCGACGCGCTGAATGTTACACGCTTCATCGGGTCCTCTGTCTATCCGCTCAGCGCGTCCGTCCGTGCGCATGGCGCAGAAAGATCGACATCTCCGTACCCTTGCGGTCGGCGCGTAATGCGGCTCCGCCCGACCGCTCCCGGCGCCGTCGTGTAAGTCTTGAGCGTCGGCAGCACGCCGACGTGACCGCGAAGAGCGACACGCTGTTGGAGGACCGGTGGCCCAGCCGACCACACCCGAGGGCACGACCAGCGCGACGGAGCCGGCCCGCCCGGTGCCACCCGCGCAGGACGCGACCCAGCTCGAGCGGGCCATGTTCGAGGTCAAGCGGGTGATCGTGGGGCAGGACCGGATGGTCGAGCGGATGTTCGTCGCGTTGCTCGCGCGCGGGCACTGCCTGCTCGAGGGCGTCCCCGGGGTGGCGAAGACGCTCGCCGTGGAGACCCTCGCCCGGGTCGTCGGCGGTTCGTTCTCCCGCGTGCAGTTCACCCCGGACCTGGTGCCGGCGGACATCGTCGGCACCCGGATCTACCGCCAGTCGAGCGAGAAGTTCGACGTCGAGCTGGGCCCGGTGTTCGTCAACTTCCTGCTCGCCGACGAGATCAACCGGGCGCCGGCGAAGGTGCAGTCGGCGCTGCTCGAGGTGATGGCCGAGCACCAGGTGTCGATCGGTGGCGAGACCCATTCGGTGCCGGACCCGTTCCTGGTGATGGCGACGCAGAACCCGATCGAGCAGGAGGGCGTCTATCCGCTTCCCGAGGCGCAGCGGGACCGCTTCCTGATGAAGATCCTCGTCGGGTACCCGACCGACGCCGAGGAGCGCGAGATCGTGTACCGCATGGGAGTCAGCGCGCCGGAGCCGAAGCCGGTCTTCACCTCCGAGGATCTGCTCGCCCTGCAGCGCCGCGCCGACCAGGTCTTCGTGCACAACGCGCTGGTGGACTACACGGTGCGGCTGGTGCTCGCCACCCGCGCCCCGGCCCAGCACGGCATGCCGGACGTCGCCCAGCTGATCCAGTACGGCGCCAGCCCGCGCGCCTCGCTCGGCATCGTCCGGGCCACCCGCGCGCTGGCCCTGCTCCGCGGCCGGGACTACGCCCTGCCCCAGGACGTGCAGGACATAGCGCCGGACATCCTGCGGCACCGGCTCGTGCTCAGCTACGACGCGCTCGCCGACGACATCCCGGCCGACCACATCGTCGCCCGGATCATGTCCAGCGTGCCGATGCCGTCGGTCGCCTCGCGCCAGGACGCCGGGCCGAACGGGCACGGCGCCCCGCCCGCGGGTGGCGTGCCCGCCCCGGCGAGCGGCGTTCCCGCCTTCGGCACGCCGGCGCCGTCGAGCGGGGTACCGGCTTTCGGCACGCCTGCGCCGGGCAGCGGCGGTCCCGCGTACGGCGGCCAGCCGCACCCGCAGCAGCAGCCGTCGGCCTGGCCGGGCCAGCAGTGACGGTCCGAGCGTGACGACAGCCGAGACCCCGTCACCGGCCGCCGAGGGCACGGCCCGGGCCGAGGCCGTCCTCTCCCGCCTGCAGCTGCTGGTCACCCGCAAGCTCGACGGGCTGCTCCAGGGCGACTACGCGGGCCTGCTCCCCGGCCCGGGCAGCGAGGCGGGGGAGAGCCGGGAGTACCGGCCGGGCGACGACGTGCGCCGGATGGACTGGCCGGTCACCGCGCGGACCACGTTGCCGCACGTCCGGCGTACGGTCGCCGACCGCGAGCTGGAGACGTGGATGGCGATCGACCTGTCGGCGAGCCTCGACTTCGGCACCGCGCGCTACCTCAAGCGCGACCTGGTGCTGGCCGCGGCCACCGCGATGGCGCATCTGACCGTGCGGGGCGGCAACCGGATCGGCGCGGTCGTGGGCACCGGGCCGGGCCGGGCGGCGGCCGAGCCCCCGACCGGCTTCCCGTGGCGCCGGCGGCGGCGTCAGCAGCCCGTTCCCGCCGCGGCCCCGGTCGTACGGCTGCCCGCGCGCCCAGGCCGCAAGGAAGCGCAGGGGCTGTTGCGGGCGATCGCGCGTACGGAGATCCGCTCGGGCCGCACCGACCTGGGTGAGCTGATCGACCTGCTGAACCGGCCGCCGCGCCGCCGGGGTGTCGCCGTGGTCATCTCCGACTTCCTGGCGCCGGCGGAGTCCTGGGCCCGCCCGGTCCGCAAGCTCGGGGTCCGCCACGACGTGCTGGCGATCGAGGTCGTCGACCCGCGCGAGCTGGAGCTGCCGGACGTCGGCGTGCTCACCCTCGCCGATCCCGAGACCGGGGCGCTGCACGAGGTGCAGACCGCCGATCCGGCGCTGCGGGCCCGTTACGCGGAGGCGGCGGGGCAGCAGCGCGGGGAGATCGCCCGGGCCCTGCGCGCCGCCGGGGCCGCCCATCTGAGACTGCGTACCGACACCGACTGGCTGCTCGACATCGTCCGCTTCGTGGCGGCCCAACGACACGCTCGCACCCGGGGGACCACCCGATGATCCGTTTCCTGCAGCCGTGGTGGCTGCTCGCCGTGCTCCCCGTCCTGCTGGTGGTGAGCTTCTACGTCTGGCGCCAGTTCCGGAAGCGCCAGTACGCGATGAAGTTCACCAACGTGGACCTGCTGCGCTCGCTGGCGCCGAAGGGACTGGGCTGGCGCCGGCACGCCGCGGCCGCCGCCTCCCTGCTGAGCCTGTTCGTGCTGGCGCTCGCCATGGCCCGCCCGTCGGTGGACCGCGAGGAGCCGCTGGAACGCGCGACGGTGATGCTGGCCATCGACGTGTCGCTGTCGATGGAGGCCGACGACGTGGCCCCGAACCGGATCGAGGCGGCGCAGGAGGCGGCGAAGGCGTTCGTGCAGGAGCTGCCGCCGACGTACAACCTGGGGCTGGTGTCGTTCGCCAAGGCGGCCAACGTGCTGGTGTCGCCGACCAAGGACCGGGCGGCGGTGATCGCCGGCATCGACGGGCTGACCCTGGCCGAGGCGACGGCGACCGGTGAGGCCGTCTTCACCTCGCTCGACGCGATCCGGTCGGTGCCCGCGGACGGCGCCGACGGGGCGCCGCCGGCCCGGATCGTGCTGCTCTCCGACGGCTACCGCACCTCGGGGCGCTCGATCGAGGACGCGGCGGCGGCGTCCGCGGCGGCGAACGTCCCGGTGTCGACCATCGCGTTCGGCACGGACACCGGCATCGTGGACATCCGAGGCGTGCTCCAGCGCGTACCGGTGGACCGGCTGTCGTTGCAGAAGCTGGCGGAGGACACCAAGGGCTACTTCTACGAGGCCGCCTCGGTCAGCGAGCTGAAGCAGGTCTACGAGGACATGGGCAGCTCGATCGGGCACCGGGTGCAACCCCGGGAGATCACGCAATGGTACGCCGGGACAGCCCTGCTCTTCGGGCTCGCGGCGGCGGCGATGAGCCTGCTGTGGACGTCGAGGTTGCCCTGATCCGGGTGCGGGGCGGGCGCAGCCGATAGGGTAGGAGCCGGTGCGCCGGGAAGTCTGGTCGGCAGTGACTCGACCGACCCCGGAAACGGAGCTCCCGTGACGCACAACGTCTTCAGCCGTGGCTCGTGGCCCGAGGCCCGGCGGATCGCCGACATCCTCCGCAAGGAGACGATCGGCGGGGCGCTGCTGCTGGCCGGTGCCCTGATCGCGCTGATCTGGGCGAATTCCCCCTGGGCGGACGGCTACCGGGCGCTGCTGGGCTTCACCGTGGGCCCGGCCGCGCTGCACCTCGACCTGTCCCTGGCCACCTGGGCCGCGGACGGCCTGCTGGCGATCTTCTTCTTCGTGGCCGGCCTGGAGCTCAAGCGCGAGTTCGTCGCCGGCGATCTGCGGGACCCGCGGCGGGCGGCCGTGCCGGTCCTGGCGGCCGTGGGCGGCGTCGTCGTGCCGGCCCTGATCTACGCCGCGGTCAACGCCGGTGGCGCGCTCAAGGGCTGGGCGGTCCCGACCGCGACCGACATCGCGTTCGCCCTGGCCGTGCTCGCGGTGATCGGACGGTTCCTGCCCGCCGCGCTGCGGACCTTCCTGCTCACCCTCGCCGTGGTCGACGACCTGCTGGCCATCGTCATCATCGCGATCTTCTACACCGCCGACCTGTCGGTGTTGCCGCTGCTGGGGGCCCTGCTCGTGCTCGCCCTGTTCACGCTGCTGGTGCAGCGGCGGGTGCGCGCCTGGTGGCTGCTGCTGCCGCTGGCGTTCACCGCGTGGGCGCTGATGCACGCCTCCGGGGTGCACGCCACCGTGGCCGGGGTGCTGCTCGGCTTCGCGGTGCCGGTGCTGCGCCGTGGCGGCGGCGACGGGCCGGGCCTCGCCGAGCACTTCGAGCACCGGTTCCGCCCGCTGTCGGCGGGTGTGGCGGTGCCGATCTTCGCGTTGATGTCGGCCGGCGTCACGGTCGGCGGCCTGAGCGGGCTGGGCGATGCCCTGCGGGATCCGGTCGCCGTCGGCATCATGCTGGGCCTGGTCCTCGGCAAGCCGGTCGGCATCACCGCCGCGACCTGGCTGACCGCCCGCTTCTCCCGGGCTAAGGTGGACTCCGGCCTGTCCTGGGTCGACGTCTTCGGCCTGGGTCTGCTCGGCGGCATCGGCTTCACCGTGTCGCTGCTGATCGGCGAGCTGGCGTTCGGCGCCGGCAGCGAGCGCGACGGCCACGTCAAGGTCGCGGTGCTCGGCGGCTCGCTGATCGCGGCGCTGCTGGCGACCGTCGTCCTGCGCTTCCGCAACCGGGTGTACCGGCGGGTCCACGAGGCGGAGAACGTCGACGCCAACCGCGACGACATCCCCGACGTCTACCAGACCTAGCCGGTGAGCAGGCCGAGGACGCCGGTGATCTGCATCGACCGGCGGATCACGGGGCGGGGGCCGTCGATCCGGAAGGCGGTGCCCGCGGCGGTCGCCAGGGCGTACGCGTCCAGCAGCGCCCCGATGCCGGAGGAATCGCAGAAGGTGACCTCGCGCAGGTCCACGACGAGCGCGTCCGGCCGCTGCGCGAGGGCGGTCCGCACGTGCGCGAGCAGGGGTTCGGCGGTGGCCAGGTCGAGCTCGCCGGCGGGCGTGAGCCGCAGCGCGCCGCGGTCGGCGGTCCGGGAGACCTTCATCGGGCCTCCTCCCGGGTCAGCGCGACCCACACCTGCTTGCCGCCCTGGTGGTCCCGGACGCCCCAGCGTTCGGCCATCGCCTCGATGAGGGCCAGGCCGCGGCCGCCGGTGGAGTCGGGCTCGCGGCGGCGCGGCACGACGGAGGAGCCGTCGGCCACCGACACGATCACCTCGTCGTCGTGGCTCTCGACGCGGAGCTCGACGCAGCCGCCGCCGTGGCGTACCGCGTTGGTCACCAGCTCGCTCACCACCACGGCGGCCTGTTCCAGCCAGGTCTCGTCGCGGTAGCCCCAGCCGGCCAGCACGGCCGTGACGGCCCGCCGGGCCGCTCCGGGGGCGTTCAGGCCCAGGGGTACGTCGAAACGGGCGGTCAATGCGCTCATTCGTTGCTTCGGTCTTTCTCCCCGCCGCCGGTCTGACTGCGCCGGTCGATACCCGGGAGCGACCGGCGGTGAAACATCTTTGCACGGCGCAACAATAGGATGCATCGACGCTTATCCGCGCTGACCGGGGTATATCGACCTAATCTGGGTGGTACGAATCTTCTGGCCGGAGGGCTCCGATGACACTCGCGTGGATCGCCGCGGTGTACCTGCTGGTCTTCCTCTGGGTGTCGGGCAGCTACCTGCGGCACCGCGATCCGCTGCTGATCGACGTCATGCTGATCTTCGGCGCCGTGTCGATGAACCTCGTGCCCAGCCTGATCCGGTTGCTGTGGGGCGAGCCCCCCGAGGCCGTCCTTGCCCTCTCCGACGCGCTCGTGCTCGGGCAGCCCTTCTTCACCCTGCACCTCGTCAGCCGGCTCCGCCGGGTGCCGCCGTGGGCGGTGTGGGGAGCCGCGCTCGCCTCCGCGGCCTGCGTCGCGGCGGTCTTCGTCCTCACGCCCCCGCTGCCCGCGGCGACCGGGTGGCTGATCGTGTCGGTCATGTTCGGCGTCGAGGCGGTCGCGGCGGCACTGCTGGCGAGCGAGGCGCGGCGCCGAGGCGGCGCGGCCCGGACCCGCCTCGGGTTCGCGGCGGCGGGTACGGCCCTGTTCGGCGTGGTGTTCCTGACCGCGGGCGCCCACGAACGCCTCAGGACGGTGCTGCTGACCCTCGCCGGGGTGTCCGCGCTGATGTATCTGCTGGCCTTCGCGCCGCCGCGCTCGCTGCGCCGGCTCTGGTCCTGGGGTGCGGCGTACGCGGTGATCCGGGCACTGGTCACCATGCCCGCCGACCACTCGGCCGAGCAGACCTGGCGGCGCTACTGCGAGGGTGCCCGCGGGGTGCTGGGCGCGGACGCCGTGGCGGTGCTCGTGCCGGGCAAGGACGGCGCCGTACGGGTGATCAGCGAGCCGCGCTCGGCCCTCGACGACGAGTCGTATCCCGCCGGGGAGCTGGACGCGCTGCTGCGGCAGGCCGCGTGCACGATCGACGCGCTGGCCGGCTGGACCCGCCCGCCCCGCCTGGCCGTGGACCTAGCCCACGCCACCGGCACCCGCTTCGTCCGCGCGGCGCCGCGGGCGGTGGACGGCGGCGCCCTGGTGATGCTCCGGCGCTACCGCACCCTCTTCGCCGACGACGACGTCACCCTCTTCTCCGAGCTCGGCGGGCAGGCCGCCGTCCTGGCCGACCGCGCCGAGGTGCTCGAGGAGCAGCAGCGGCTGGTGACGCTCGTCGAGTCGTCCGACGACGCGATCATCGGCAAGACCCCGGACGGCATCGTCACCAGCTGGAACGGCGGTGCCCGGCAGCTCTACGGGTACGCCGCGGAGGAGGTGATCGGCCGCCACGCCGCCATGCTGTTCCCCGCCGGGCAGGAGCAGACCGAGACGCGGATCCTGGAGCGGGTCGGCCGCGGCGAGCGGATCATCCAGTACGAGACCGAGCAGCGGCGCAAGGACGGCGGCACGACGACGGTCTCGCTCACCTCCTCGCTCGTCCGCGACGTGGCCGGGAACCCGCTCGGTGTCGCCTGCGTGGCGCGGGACATCAGCGAGCGCCTGCGCGCCGAGGCGATGTTCCGCGGGCTGCTGGAGGCCGCACCGGACGCGATGCTGGGGGTCACCGAGGACGGCAGGATCACCCTGATCAACCGCGAGGCGGAGCGGATGTTCGGCTATCCGCGTGACGAACTGCTGGGCCAGTCGATCGGGATCCTCGTGCCGCCCCGCGCGAGGCCGCGCGACTTCCAGCGCTGGCGCGACTACTTCCTCCGGGCGCGGCGTCGTCCCGGGGGGCCGGGCAAGACGCTGCACGCCGTGTGCAAGGACGGTGTCGAGTTCCCCGTCGAGGTCAATCTCTCCACGCTGGAGACCGACGAGGGCGTCACCGTCTGCGTGGCGGTCCGGGACGTGACCGACCGGGTGCAGGCGCAGGCGGAGCGGGAGCGCCTGGCCGCGCAGGCGGAACGCGACGCGGCCGAGCGGCGGCTCCAGCACACCCGGCGGCTGGAGAGTCTGGGTCAGCTCGCCGGGGGCGTGGCGCACGACTTCAACAACATCCTCGCGGTGATCGCCAGCTACACCGAGCTGCTGCTGGAGACCCTGAGTGAGCCGGTGCCGGCCCCCGCGGACCTGGCGGCGGCCCGCACCGACCTGGGTCAGATCAGCCGGGCCACCGAGCGCGCGACCCGGCTGACCAAGCAGCTGCTCGCGTTCGGGCGGCGCGAGATCACCAACGCCCAGGTGCTCATCCTCAACCACGTCGTCGGCGACGTCGAGCAGATGCTGCGCCGCACGCTGGGCGAGCACATCCACCTGATCACGCACCTCGACCGGGACCTGTGGCCGACGTTCGTCGATCCCGGTCAGTTCGAGCAGATCCTGGTCAATCTGGCGGTCAACGCGCGCGATGCGATGCCGTCCGGGGGCACGCTCTCGATCGACACCGCCAACACCCGGCTCGACGACGCGGACGTCGCCGAGCAGCCCAGCCTGGAACCCGGCCGGTACGTGCGCGTACGGGTCAGCGACACCGGTTGCGGGATGCCCCCCGAGGTCGCCGAGCGCGCCTTCGAGCCGTTCTTCACCACCAAGCCGCAGGGCGCCGGCACGGGCCTCGGCCTGGCCACGGTGTACGGCATCGCCACGGCGGCCGGCGGGCACGTCCGGATCCTCTCCGAACCGGGGATCGGCACCACGGTCACCATCGTGCTGCCGGCGAGCGACGCCGAGCCGGTCGCCGCCCGCGCCGAAGGTCCGGCGGCGGGGACCGTACCCGCACCGGAGGCGCCGCGCGAGACGATCCTGCTGGTGGAGGACGAGGACGCGCTGCGCGAGGCGACCGGCCGTACGCTCACCCGCGCCGGCTACCGGGTGCTGGTGGCCAACGGCGGCCCCGCGGCGCTGCGGCTGGTGGAGGAGCATTCCGGTCCCATCGATCTGCTGCTCACCGACGTGCTCATGCCGGTCATGATGGGCAACGAGGTGGCCGCCCGGGTCGGGGCGCTGCGGCCGGGCATTGCGGTGCTCTACATGTCGGGCTACGCGCAGCCGGTGCTGACCGAGAACGGCACCCTCCCGGCCGGGGTGGAGATCGTCGAGAAGCCGTTCACCCGCGACGCCCTGCTCGAGCGGGTGCGGGCCCGGCTGCACCGGATCCGGCCGCAGGAGCGGACCGCCGTCCAGCCTGGCGCGTGAGCTGCGAAATCTGCCCGAAATACGGTTCGGGCCCATTCCGGCGGCCGCACTTTCGGGGATAGCACCTTTACTTCTGTCGATGGAGTGCATAGGTTGCTGTCAATCGACAAAAGTCGACGCTCATCGATCAATACCTTCAGCCGTGCCGCCGCCATCCTCTCCCGCGGCGCACGGAGATGTCGCGTGCTTTCTTTCCGGTGCTGACACCCGCTCGTCGGGGATGGAGATCGTATGGACGACAACGTTGTCGGCCGGGCTGTGTCCCGCCGCTCGCTGCTCACCGCCACCGCCGCCGGCATCGCCGCCCCCGCGGCCGTCGTCGCCGGCACGTCCCTCGCCGCCAGCGCCGCCTCCGGCGTGACCCGCAAGATCACCATTTACGCCGAAGCGCTCCCCGGCGGCCTCTACGGGTACGGCCTGGCACCCGGGCAGGCCACCGTGCCGGGCCCGGTGCTGGAGATGTGGGAGGGCGACACCCTCGAGATCACCCTGGTCAACCGCACGGACCAGCGGCTGAGCATTCACCCGCACGGCGTGGACTACCGCACCGACTCCGACGGCAGCCCGTTCAACGCCTCCTTCAACGCGCCCGGCGAGACCCGGACGTACGTGTGGGCCTCGCACGAGATGGTGGCCGCCGAGGGCCGGCGCTTCCTGCCCGGCAGCGCGGGTTACTGGCACTACCACGACCACGCGATGGGCACCGACCACGGCACCGCCGGGCTCGCCAGGGGCCTCTACGGCGCGCTGGTCGTGCGGCGCCGCGGCGACCAGCTCCCGGACAAGCAGTTCACCGTCGTGTTCAACGACATGATGATCAACAACAAGACCGCGCCGCAGACGCCGATGTTCGAGGCGAACCTCGGGCAGCGGGTCGAGTGGCTCGTCATCGGCCACGGCGGCACGTTCCACACCTTCCACCTGCACGCCCACCGGTGGGCGGACAACCGTACCGGCCTGCTCGAGGGGCCCTCGGACCCCAGTCAGGTCATCGACAACAAGGACCTCAACCCGGGCAGCTCGTTCGGGTTCCAGGTGTTGGCCGGCGATCACGTCGGCCCGGGAGCGTGGATGTACCACTGCCACGTCCAGTTCCACTCCGACGGCGGAATGGCCGGAATCTTCCTGGTGCGCAACGCCGACGGCAGCATGCCGCCGGGCGCCGAGGACGCCATCCGCCGCTTCCAAGGACACGTGCACGGCGCTGCGGCGCACGCCCAGCACCACGACGAGGGGGTCCAGGGATGAGACATCGAATCGGGCTAGCCGCCACGGCGGTGATCGCCCTGCTGGTGAGCGCGCCACCGGTGGTGGCTTCCGCGGCACCCGCACAGGCACCGGCCGCCGCGGCGGATCCGTTGCGGGTGCTGGTGTTCCACGGTCCCACCGCGGACCAGCTCGACCCGGTCGAGCGGGCGGTCAGCACCATCCAGGAGCTGGGCCGCGCCGACAACGTCGCGGTGACCGCCTCCAGTGACCCGGCCGTGTTCACCGCGGCGGGGCTGTCGGCGTACCGGGCGGTGGTCTTCCTGTCGGCGGCCGGCGCCGCGCTCAGCCGTGAGCAGGAGACGGCGCTGCAGTCCTACGTCCGGGCCGGCGGCGGCTTCCTCGGCATCGCCGACGCCGCGAAGGCGCAGCTGGACTCGTCGTGGTTCACCGGGCTGATCGGCACCCGGCCGGCGGGCGCCGTGCCGGTGGTGGAGCCGGTGTCGAAGGTGACCGCGAACGCGGAGAACCCGCCGAACGAGACCAAGGAGAAGCTCACCGACGGTGACCCGAACACCAAGTGGCTCGCGTTCACCCGGACCGGCTGGGTCACCTACGAGCTGACGAAGCCGACCGCGATCACCGGTTACGCGCTCACCTCGGCGAACGACGTCGAGGGCCGCGACCCCCGGGACTGGACGCTGCAGGGCTCCACCGACGGTACGAACTGGACGGACCTCGACCGGCGCACCGGCGAGACGTTCCAGGAGCGCGCCCAGCTCCGCCGGTTCACCGTGGCGAGCCCGCGCGAGTTCCCGATCTACCGGCTGAACATCACGGCGAACGGCGGAGAGCCGATCGTCCAGCTCGCCGACCTGCGCCTCTACACCGGCGCGCAGACCGAGCCCCCGCCGCCGGCGGTGAACAAGGCCGTCGTCGACGTGCTCGACCGCCGGCACCCGGCGACGAAGGCCCTGCCGATGACGGTGGAACGCTCGGACCGCTGGACCAACTGGGACCCCAACCCGATCGGTACGGTGCACACCCTCGCCCAGGTCGAGGAGCGCTTCTACGACCCGGGCGCGACCGCGAACGGCCCGTTCCACCCGGTGTCGTGGTGCCGTGACTACGACGGCGGCCGCTCCTTCTACACCGGCATGGGCCACACCGAGGGCAGCTACGGCGAGGACGCGTTCCGCAAGCACCTGACCGGCGCCCTGCGCTGGACCACCGGCATCCAGCGGGGCGACTGCCAGGCCACCATCGCCGCCAACTACAAGACGGAACGGCTCACCGCCGCCAACAAGAGCGGGCAGCTCGACCAGATCGGCGAGCCGCACGGGCTCACCATCGCGCCCGACGGCACCGCCTTCTACGTCGGCAAGGCCGCCTGCCCGACCGGCCCGGTCGTCGACTGGTCCGACCCGAACGTGGGCCTCGGCTGCGGCACGATCCACTCGTACGACCCGCGCACCAAGCAGGTCAAGCTGCTCACCACGCTGCGCGTCATGGGCAACCGGGGCAGCGGCTCCGAGCTGATCAAGAACGAGGAGGGCTTGCTCGGCATCGTGCCCGACCCGGCCTTCGCCACCAACGGCTGGCTCTACGTCTACTGGATGCCGCACGAGTCGATCGACCGGGAGAAGCGCACCGGCGAGCGGACCGTCTCGCGGTTCACCTACGACCGGGCCACCGCGACCATCGACCAGGCCACCCGCAAGGACCTGCTGAAGTTCCCGGTGCAGATCCACAGCTGCTGCCACGCGGGCGGGGGCATGGCCTTCGACGCCAAGGGCAACCTCTACATCGGCTCGGGCGACAACAACTCCTCCGAGGGGTCCAGCGGCTACTCCGGCAACAACTGGACGGCCGAGTACCAGGGCATCTCGTTCCAGGACGCCCGGCGCACCTCCGGCAACTCCAACGACCTCGCCGGCAAGATCATCCGCATCCACCCGGAGGCGGACGGCACGTACACGATCCCGGAGGGCAACCTCTTCCCGCCGGGCACCGCCAAGACGCGGCCGGAGATCTACGTGATGGGCGTACGCAACATCGCCCGCCTCGCGATCGACCCGGTGCACCAGTGGCTCACCGCCGGCTGGGTCGGCCCGGACGCCTCGGCGCCCAGCCCCACCCTCGGCCCGGCCAAGTACGAGACGGCCACCATCATCACCTCGGCCGGCAACCAGGGCTGGCCGTACTGCATGGGCAACCGGCAGCCGTACCGCGACCGCAGCAACACCGACGCGACCGTGCTCACCGGCTGGTACGACTGCAACAACCTGAAGAACAACTCGCCGCGCAACACCGGGCTGGTGGACATCCCGCCGGCGCGCGACAACATGATCTGGTACGCGCCCGGTGGCGGCGGGCCGGTCTTCCCCACCCGTACGGACGGCAGCGGCCTGCCCACGTACAACGCCGCGGACGCCACCTACACCCAGCCGTACCTGAAGGGCGGCGGCCAGGCCATCATGTCCGGCCCGACCTACCACCGCGAGCTGGTGGACACCAACAGCGGGGCGGCGTGGCCGGAGTACTGGAACGACAAGTGGTTCATCGGCGACGAGACGAACTCGCAGAACCGCGTCGCCGTCACCGTCGACCCGGCCGGGGTGCCGCGCCAGGCCCCGCCGGTCTTCGGCGAGTCGCTGCGGGCCATCATCCCCGGCGGCAACGGCGACACCCGGCTGCAGAGCTGGATGGACGCCAAGTTCGGCCCGGACGGCGCGCTCTACCTGCTCGACTACGGCGGCGGCTTCTTCAGCCTGCACCCCAACCAGAAGCTGATCCGGATCTCGTACACCGGCGGCGCCCCGACGCCCGCGCCGGCTGCCTCCTCGGTGGCGGTGCAGAACAAGCCGTTGACGATCGCGTTCACCGGCTCGCGCTCGGGCGGGGTGTCGTACCGCTGGGAGTTCGGTGACGGCGGCACCTCGACCGAGGCCGACCCGCGGCACGCGTACGCCCGCACCGGCACCTACACGGCCAAGCTCACCATCACGTACGCCGACGGCGAGACGGCCACCACGCAGACCACCGTCACCGTGGGCTGCACGACGCCGGACACCCGCAACACGGTGTGGATCGGCGACGCGGACACCGGCGTGGCCAACAAGCCGGCCGGCGGCGGCTGCACGATCAACGACCTGATCGACGACGAGAGCACCTGGCCGGACCACGACAGCTTCGTCCGGCACGTCACCAAGGTCGCCGACACGCTGCAGCGCGACGGCGTGATCAACGGGCGGGAGGCCGGGACGCTCACGCGTACCGCCGCCGGCTCGCCGGTCGGTCGGCCGGGCCAGAAGGGCTACGAACCGCTCTTCGACGGCACCGCGGAATCGCTGCTGCCCTGGGAGCAGGCGCCGGGCGGGGCCTTCGTGCTCCAGCCGGACGGCTCCCTGCGCTCCACCGGCGGGCTCGGCATGCTCTGGTACGCCAAGCGCCCCTACGCCAACTTCTCGCTCAAGCTGAAGTTCCGCGACGGGGCACCGGGCACCGCACGGGCCAACAGCGGCGTCTTCGCCCGCTTCCCCGACCCGCGCACCCCGCTGGAGCAGCGGCCACCCTGCGGCCAGACCGGTTCCGCGCGGACGTCGCAGGCCTGGGTCGCCATCTACTGCGGGCACGAGATCCAGCTCTACGACGGTGACACCGGTGAGCCGCAGAAGACCGGCTCGATCTACAACTTCGACCCGGTGCCGCTCGCCGACGCGGGGATCACCCCGAAGAACGTGTGGAACGACTACGAGGTCCGGGTCGTCGGCCAGCACTACACCATCGTGCGCAACGGCGTGGTGATCAACGAGTTCGACAACACCCCCGGCAAGCAGTCCTCGCGCGCCGGTGACCCGCCGACCGACCTGCGGCAGTTCACCGAGGGCTTCCTCGGCCTGCAGAACCACAGCGACACCGACCTCATGGAATTCCGGAACATCCGGGTCCGCGAGCTCTAGCCCCGGCAGGAGGTGCCATGTCCGTACGCGCAATGCTCAGCACGCTGCTTCTCGTCCTGACCGCCGCCCTGGTCGCCCCGGCCGCCCCGGCCGTCGCCGCCCAGACCCTCACCTGGACCGCGGACGACGACATCACCCGCTACAAGTCGACGCCCGCCCAGGCGGTGGCGGGCGCCACGACGATCATCTGGGAGAACAGCGCGGCCACCGGCAACACGACCGGGATGCCGCACACCCTCACCTTCGACACCACCACCGACGGTTACAACCACGACGTCACGGTCAACGTCCTGGCCAGCCCGTTCGACACGAACAACGGCCGGCACCAGCTGACCGTGACCCTCACTCCGGGCCGCTACCGCTACTTCTGCTCGATCCCCGGGCACAGCCAGATGGTCGGGGAGCTCGTGGTCACCGACGGCGGCGGCGGTCAGGACACGACGCCGCCGACGGTCTCCGCCGTCGTCACGGGGGAGAAGAACGCGGCCGGTGAGTACGTCGGCCCGGCCACCGTGACGGTCAGCGCGTCCGATGCCGGGTCCGGCGTGGACCGCGTCGAGTACCAGATCGACGACACCGGGTTCGAGCCGTACACGGGGCCGGTATCCGTCTCCGCGATCGGCGACCACTCGGTGCAGTTCCGGGCCACCGACAGGGCCGGCAACGTCAGCACCACGGGCTCGGTCCGCTTCCGCATCGTCGAGCCCACCGACGAGGACACCACGCCACCGACGGTCACCGGCCAGGTGACCGGCTCCCGCGACCCGTCCGGCAACTACATCGGTACGGCCACCGTCACCCTGACCGCCACCGACGCCGGCTCCGGCGTGGCCCGGGTGGAGTACAACGTCGACGGCGGGGCGTTCACGGCGTACACCGCACCCGTGGTGATCAGCACCGTGGGCGCGCACATGGTGCACTTCCGCGCCACCGACGTCGCCGGCAACACCTCGGCGGAACAGATGGTGAGCTTCACCGTCGTCCCGCCGCCGGTCCAGGACACCACCGCGCCGGCGACTTCGGCGACGGTGTCCGGGGAACGCGACGCCGACGGCGCCTACCGGGGCACGGCCACCGTGACGGTCACCGCCACGGACGCCGGATCCGGGGTCGCCACGATCCAGTACGCCCTGGACGCGGGCGCGTGGACGACGTACACGGCCCCGGTGGTCGTGTCGGCGACCGGCGCGCACACGGTCCGCTACCGGGCCACCGACGTGGCGGGCAACACCGCCGCCGACAAGTCGGTCACCTTCACGGTGGTGCCGCCCGGCACGGACGCCTGCCCCGCCTCCGACACCCGCGCCACGGTGGTCATCGGCACGGAGGACACCGGCGTACCGAACGCGGACACGGGCAACGGCTGCACGATCAACGACCTGATCGCGGAGCACGCCGCGTACCCGGATCACGGCAGTTTCGTCCGCCACGTCGAGGCGGTCACCGATCCGCTGGTCGCCGGCGGCACGCTCACGCCCCGCCAGCAGGGCGTCATAGTCCGGGCGGCGGCCCGCTCGGACATCGGAAACCACTCTCGCCTCAAAGGAGTAGCGCAATGAGACGTACCGTCGCCTCGCTGGCCCTGGTGAGCACCGCCGTGCTCTTCTCCACGCTGGTCGCCGCCCCCGGCGCGCGCGCCGACCTGGTCACCCACTGCGTCGGCACCGGCGGCGCGGTCACCGTCCCCAACGACCTGTTCGTGCCCGCCGGCCAGTCGTGCGCCCTCACCGGCACGACGGTCACCGGCAACATCAGCGTCGCCGCCGGCGCCAACCTGGTCGTCACCGGCGGCCGGTTCAGCGGCGAGGTCCAGGTCGCCGCGGACGGCTACCTCGACGCCACCGACACGACCGTGGGCGGCGGGATCGAGCTGGCCTCCGGCGGCTACGGGGTGTTCCTCAAGAACGCCCGCTCGGGCGCGGTGACGGTCCGGGCCAAGGGTTCCTCCACCATCGACAGCTTCCTCTACACCGAACGCGCCACGATCGACGGCACGGTGACCGCCGGCGCCGGCGAGGTCCGCCTCGACGACACGACCCAGGTCACCGGCAACGTGAGCAGCACGGGCACGTACTACACGGACGTGCACGACTCGTTCGTCGACGGCACCCTGTCGGTGCTCAACAGCGCCACCGGCAGCGTCGTCTGCGGCAGCGCCGTCCGCGGCCGGGCCACCTTCTCCGGCAACCTCGGCGGCGTGCAGCTCGGCCCGAACGGCAGCCTCGACAGCTGCGCGTCGGGCGGCTACTGGGGGCGGGAGGTCGCCATCTCCAACACCACGGGCGGCGTACGGGTCGACGACAACATCATCGACGGCCAGCTGACCCTCACCGCGAACAACCCGGTGGCGCGGGTCGCCGCGAACAACCGGATCCGCGGCGGGGTCGTCGGCGACCAGGCACCGCCCAGCGCCGCCAAGTCCGCGGCCACGCTCGGCAAGGCGGCGAAGGCCCACGACGCCGGTGACAGCCGCGCGCAGGAGCGCCGGACGGACGCGGTGCAGGAGGCCAAGGCCGCCGGCGACGCGGGTCTGGGCTAGGCACACATATCGGGACCGGCAACCGGGTACCCCTCCGGCGGCACACGATGCCGTCGGAGGGGGCCAGTCGTGTCGGCGTACCGGATCGGTCGGGTTCTTCTTGTCCTTGTCCTCGCCCTGTCGGGTTGCGCGGTGCGCTGGGAGACGCCGCGGGACCCCGGGCCGGCTCCGCGCGGCTCGGGCGGCGACGTCGCCACCCCCGCGCTGCGCGACGTCGAACGGTTCTGGTCGGCGGCGTACCCCGGGCTCAGCGGCGGGCAGCCGTTCGCGCCGGTCAGTGGGGGCTATCACCCGTACACCCGCCGGGATCTGCCGCCGCCGTGCGGCGACGAACGGCCGGCCTACCAGCCGAACGCCTTCTACTGCCCGGCCGGCGACTTCATCGCCTGGGACGCCGAGACGCTCGTCCCGCAGCTCGAGGAGGGCTTCGGGCCGTTGCTCGTCGGCGTCGTGATGGCCCACGAGTACGGCCACGCGGTGCAGAGCCGGCTGAAGCTCACCGAGCAGCCCACGGTCGTCCTCGAACAGCAGGCGGACTGCTTCGCCGGGGCGTGGACGGCGGACGTGCTCGCCGGCCGCTCGACCGCCTTCACCGGCGTGACCCCCGCCCAGCTCGACAACACGGTCGCCGGCCTGCTGCTCCTGCGTGACGAGCCGGGCACGTCGGCGCGCAACCCGCAGGCGCACGGCAACGCGTTCGACCGGATCCGGGCCCTCCAGGACGGCGTCGAGAAGGGTGCCGGGCTCTGCGCCGGATACCGGGCCGGGAACGTGCCGGTCACCGAGGTGCCCTTCAGCACGGCCGAGGAGGCGGCAACCGGCGGGGACCTTCCGTACGCGGAAGCGATCGACGCCCTCAGCCGGGACGCGCAGGCGTACTGGGGCAGGGCCTACCCGCGCCTGACCGGCCAGCCCTGGCAGCCGCTGCGGATCGAGCCGTTCCGGGCCGGCTCGCCGCCGGAGTGCCCGGCGCCGGACGCCTCAGCCGGCGGTTCGGCGTTCTACTGTCCCGGCGCGGACTTCATCGCCTTCGACACCGCCCGGCTGGCCCCGGCGCTGTACGGGCGCATCGGCGACAACGCGGTCGGCATGCTGCTCGGCGACCTGTTCGCGCGGGCGGCGCAGGCCCGCCGCGGCGCCGGCACGCAGGACCGCAAGGGCCAGCTCGCGGTCGACTGCCTGGCCGGCTCGTGGACGTCCGACCTGCTCACCCGCGAGGCGGGCACCGGCATCCGGCTGTCGCCGGGCGACCTCGACGAGGCGGTGGCGGCGCTGCTCGCCTTCGGCCGGGCCGGCGAGGGCTCCGGGACCAGCGCCTTCGACCGGATCGGTGCCTACCGCGACGGCGTCCTTCAGGGGCTGGACGGCTGCATGGGCTGAGCCACCCTGGCCGCCTCCGCCGCCTCGGCGCCCCCGTCGTCGTCGCCGTCCGGGGCGATGGCGGCCATGGCGGGCAGGGTGAACCAGAGGACGCTGCCGCCTCCCGGCGCCGCCTCGACGCCGGTGCGCCCGTGGTGCCGTTCGACGATCCGCGCCACGATGGCCAGCCCCAGCCCGGTGCCCGGATAGTCCTCGCTGCCGCGGGCGCGGGCGAAGGCGGTGAAGACGTTCGCCCGGTCCTCCTCCGGGATGCCGATGCCGTTGTCCGTGACGTCGATGCGCCACTGGTCGTTGCCGTCCGGCCGGCACCCGACCCGCACCATCGGCCGTACGCCCGGAGCCGTGTACTTGATCGCGTTCCCGATGAGGTTGTCGAGCACCTGGCGCAGCATGGTGGGGTCGCCCTCGACCACCGGCAGGCGGGTGACCGTCACCTCGCCGTCGCCGGCCTGCTCCCGCGCGACCTCGCCGGCCAGCCGCTGGAGGTCCACGGGCACCCGGGCGATCCTGCGGTTGTCGGCGGTCGCGTAGTCGAGCAGGTCGTCGATGAGGGCCTGCATCCGCTGGGCGCCGCCGTGCAGCCGGTCCAGGAACACCCGATGCTCCGGGTCGAGGCGGTCGGCGGCCTCGTCGCGCAGGAAGTCGGCGTACCCGAGCACCCGGGCCAGCGGGCTGCGCAGGTCATGGGCCACGATGCCGGCGAAGCCGACCAGCTCCGCCTCCCGGCGCCGCAGCTGCTGCTCGACCTCCTCGCGCCGCGCGATGTCCGTACGCAGCGCCGACGTGGCCGCGTCCACCCGCCGCAGCGCCCGGTCCCGCGAGCCGATGACGGTCGCGGTGAGAGCGGCCAGCAGCGCCGTGATCACGATCCCCGTCACCCAGGCCCCGGCCTCCAGGTGCAGATCGTCGTCGCCCGCCAGCAGCCGGCGGGTGGCCTGCACGGTCAGGGCCCAGCTGCGCTGCGGCACGGCCACGGGCACCTGCCGGCTGCCGACGGCGTTGTCCATCGGCACCCGCGGCTCCCACGACGCCACGGGCAGCGGATCGCCGGACGTCACGTCGGAGAGCGTGACGGCGACGGTGTCCTTGGCGGCGGCCCCGATCGCCTCGTGCAGGAAGTCCCGCCCCCGCAGGCCCATCGTGACCCAGCCCCGCAGCTGCCCGGTGTCGGCGGCGTCCGGCGACGTCGAATACACCGGCGCCGCCAGCACGAACGACAGCTGCCGCTGCTCCGGCGGCAGGGAGGCGTCCTTGAGCAGACGGTACGTCCGGCTGGTGGCGACCCCGTGGCTCTCCTCGGCGATCCTCATGGCCTCGGTCGCCTCGACGGAGGCGGCCAGGTCCAGCCCCAGCGGCGGCTCGGTGCCGTCGATGGAATGGCTGAGCACGAGGAACCGGTGCGAGCCGAGCGCGGCGGGGGAGGGCCGCAGGGTCACCGGCACCCCCCGGGCCCGCCAGTACGCCTGCGTCTCGGCGACCCGGTCGGCGGGCGTCGGCACGACGAATCCGACCCCGCTGGCGCCGGGCAACCGCTGCCGGTCGACGGGAGCGGTGATCGCGGTGAACTCGGGAGCCTCCAGCCGGGACTGGGCACCGATCGCGGCGGCGAGGTCGGACAGGCTGGTGCTGTACCGCCGCATCTCCCCGGTGACGACCTGCCCCACCATGCCGGTCTGCTGGCTCAGCGCCCGCGCCCGCCGGTCCTGCTCGGCATGCCGCAACGCGACGGCGGCCAGCACGGTGCCGATCAGCCCCAGTGCGACCACGAGGGCGAGCACCAGCACCGAGCGCCGCTTCCGACCGGCGTTTCCGCGGCTCATGCTGGTGACGCTACGCCGCGCCGCGGCTTTTCTCCCCCGCTTCCGGAGACCCTGACCGTCGGTACGGCCTTCCGGGCCTTTCGCCCGATATAGCCTATCTCTATCGATCGTCCTCGGGTGCAGCGCCTGCTCGGAGCCGGGCCGCGGATCGCGGCCCGGCAGGCGGCTGTGCTGTTCGCCCTGGCCGGCCTGCTCGCCCTGGTCGGCATCACCAACGATCCCACCCGCGCCCGCGACCTCCTGCTGATCGCCGCCGCCGACCTCAGCCTCGCCCTGGTCGGCGCCGCCCTTCCGTGGCAGCGGTGGCACCCGCGGCGGCCGGCACTGCTGGCGCTGCCCGGCTTCGCCGTCCTCGGCTTCTCCACCTGGGCGTTCGGCGGCGTCGCGACCGGCACCGGCCCGTTCCTCGTCCTGCTGTACACCTGGGCGGCGCTGCACTTCTCCCGCGGCATCCTGCTCGCCCTGCTGCCGGCCGCGGCGGTGGCGTACGTGGTCCCGCTGATCGTCACGGACCAGCCGCCGGCGGTGCTGGGCAGCGCCCTGATCCTGCTGCCGGTCGCCCTCGCCGTGGCCCTGCTGGTCGAGGCCCAGGCCCGCCACCTCCGCGACGACCGCGAACGCCTCTCCCGCATCGAACGCTGGCGCGCGGCGATGATCGGCACGCTCGCCCACGACGTACGCTCCCCCCTCACCACGGTCCAGATGACCCTCGAGGAACTCCAGGACGGCGCCACCGGCCACACGGCCCGCATGCTGGCGGCGGCGCTGCGCCAGACCTCCCGCATCGACCGCCTCGCCACCGGCCTGCTGGACCTGAACAGGATCGACACCACCGGCCAGCTCCACCTGGACCGCGCCCTCACCCCGGCCCGCGACGCCGTGACGGCGGCGCTGTCGTACGTGAGCTCGGCCGACGTACGCGTCCAGGTCGACGGGGACCTCCGGCTGTGGGTCGACCCGGAACGCTTCGAACAGATCCTGATCAACCTGGTCGGCAACGCCCTCCGCTACGGCGACCCCCCGGTGACGGTCCGCATCACGACGACGAACGGCACCGACCGCCTCGAAGTCCGCGACCACGGCCCCGGCGTCCCGGAAAACCTCCGCCCCCGCCTCTTCACCCGCTTCGGCGTCGGCGACCCCCGAGGCGTCGGCCTCGGCCTCTGGATCGTCCGCGAACTCGCCCACGCCCACGGCGGCGAGGCCTCCTACGAACCGGCCCACCCCGGCGCCCGCATGATCGTGACGTTCCCCGCGGCCAGCCCGCACGAGCGCACCCGGCCCACCGCAGCGGCCGGCCCGGCCCGCTGACCACCGCCCGCCGTCACCGCCCGCCGTCACCGCCACACCCGGTGCAGGGCCGGCCGCCGGATGCCGGGTGCCGGGTGCCGGCGGACACCACCCGGCCGGACCGACCTCCTGCTCACCGCCGAGTCCGACCCGAATTGTCCGCCGGCGAGCCCGTGCCCAAGCCGGCCGGCTCGCCGTGTCGCGGCCGGCGGTCCGGTCCGCGAATGCTCATCCGCTCGCGCGGCCGGTCGCGTCGACCACTCGGCCGGTCGCTCGTGGGCGGCCCAAGGGTGGTGGCCGGCGTGCGCGCGGGCTGGCGTGCGGTGCAGGCCGTGTGGTGCACGGCCTGCGGTCCAGGGCCTGCGGTCCAGGCCGTGCGGTGCAGGGCGTGCGGTGCAGGGCGTGCGGTGCAGGGCGTGCGGTGCAGGGCTGGGCTGGGTCGGGCCGAGGTGGGGGCGGACCGGGCGGGGTTCCGCTCCGGCCCGCCCGGGTGGGGTCAGCGGACGGTGCAGAGGGCGTGGTCGATGATCGTGCGGGTGATGTCGCCCTGGGGGGCGGGGACGCCCGGGGCGCGCTTGAACGAGTCGGTGTTGATCGAGACGATGATGCTGCGGGTGCCGTCCGGGGTGACGCCGTTGCGGGTCTGGAAGCCCATGATGTCGCCGCCGTGGGCCCACGAGCCGCCGCAGGAGTTGGGCACCCACATGAGGCCGAGGCCGTAGCGGGCGCCGGGCCAGTTGCTGCGGAAGCCGTCGTTGGTCGGCACCGTGCGCGTCATCTCGGCCAGCTCGGCCGGGCGGAGCACCTTGCCGCTGAGCAGCGCCTGGAGGAAGCGGTTGCCGTCGTCCGTGGTGCTGATGATCTCGCCGGCGGCGCCGCCCCACGACGGGTTCTGCCGGGTCGCGTCGATCGGCTCGCCGTACTTCGGGTCGTCCTCGGTGGCGTCCGGGCCGGGGAAGCGCTCGTAGCCGACGGCGTGCGGCCGGGGGATCTCCGGCGAGGTGCCCGGAGCGGACGTGTCGCGCAGGCCGAGCGGCGCGATGATGCGGCGCTGCACCTCGTCCTGCCAGCGGTGGCCGGTGACGCGCTCGATGATCATGCCGGCCAGCACGTAGTTGGTGTTGGAGTAGTCCCACTCGGCGCCGGGCGCGAACTGCGGCTTGAACGTCATCGCCAGCTCGACGGCCTGCTTCGACGTCACCGTGTCGAACCGGGCCTTCTGGAAGCCCTCCTCGCTGAACAGCTGGGGCATGCCGGTCAGGTAGTCGGTGAGCCCGCTGGTGTGCTGCAACAGCTGGCGTACGGTGATCTTGCGTCCGTCGTTGCCGTTGCCGTGCACCACGCCCGGCAGCACCTTCTCGACGGAGTCGTCGAGCTTGAGCCGGCCCTCGCCGACCAGCTGGAGCAGGGTCGCGGACACGAACGTCTTCGTGTAGCTGCCGATGCGGAACTTCGCGTTCCACGGCACCGGCGTCCCCTTCTCGACGTTGCCGAAGCCGCTGCGAACCTTCGTGTCGCCGTGCGCGGTGTCCAGCTCGACGAGGACGCCGGGCGCGCCGTACTTCAGCAGGGCGTCGGCGTCCTGCTGGAGGACGGCACGCAGCCCGGCGGGATGGGCGGAAGCCTCGGCCGAGGTGCGCGACGCCGCCTGGGCGACGGGCACCGAGGAAGCGGCGGCTGCCACGGCGACGGTCACGGTCAGGAATGTCTTCGAGATCCTCATGGCCTCCACGCTAGGGAGAACGGCGTGGAGGATCGATCCAGTGCGCTGCCCCTTGCCGGTGGTGCAGGCACTACCCCGGGACTATGGCCTGCCGGTCAGAACCCGGGCTCGTCGCAGGGACGCGCCACCACGCCGGCCGCCGCGCCCGCCGAGGGAGAAGCCCCGGACGCTGACGCGGAAGCGGCCGGGTGGGAAAGGCCGGAAGAGGCCGGGTGGGGTGAGGAGACGCCGCGGAGCCGGTGGTGGGGCACGCCCGCCGCGGTGAGCTGGCCGGCGACCGCGGCCGAGGAGTTGTCGAGGAAGACCGCGACCTTGTGGTCGTCGCCGAGGTGGCAGGCGGCGGCCAGGGTGCCCACGTTGATCGGGTCCAGGCCCTGGACGTCGTGCAGGTCGAGGATCAGCCGCAGCGGCCGCACGTGGCGCACCGCGTCGACCAGGGCGCGGCGCAGCTCGACCGCGTCGTCGGCGCCCAGGATGCCGTGCGGCTGGATGATGAGACTGCCGTCGGGACCGGTTTCGACGCCGACCGTGGCTTCGGTCATCGTGCTGCCTTCCGTTACCCGCTGTTCTCCGGGCAGTCAGAGTAGAGCGATGCCGATGCCGCGGTCGACCGTCCGAAGGAAGAATTCATCCGGTCACGGCAAGGTCACGACGGTCCGCGCGGTTCAGCCGGTCCGCACCGGCGCCTCCCCGGTCGCCCCCGGTTGATCGGCCGGCGCGGCGGGGGACGGCGGCTGATCGGCCGGGGTCGCGGGCCCGCCGAGCGACGTGTCCGCCGGCGGCGGCTCCGACGGGTCCGCGCGGCGCTCCGCCTCCGTACGCCGGTCCTCCGCCTCGTCCTCGTCGTCGTCGGTGGGTTCGGTGCCCGGTGGTTCCCGGTCCGGGGTGGGTTCGCCCTGCGGATGCCGCACCAGGTAACGGATCGCGGTGTTGAGCACGGCCAGCAGCGGCACCGCGATCAGCCCGCCGATGATGCCCGCGACCACGATGCCGGCGGCGATCGCCAGGATGACCGCCAGCGGGTGCAGCGCCACCGCCCGGCCCATGATGAGCGGCTGGAGGATGTGGCCCTCGAGCTGCTGTACGGCGATGACGATGGCCAGCACGATGAGCGCCGTCACCGGGTCCTTGGTGACCAGGGCGACCAGGACGGCGACCGCGCCGGTGACGGTGGCGCCGACGACCGGGATGAACGCGCCGAGGAAGACCAGCGCGGCCAGCGGCAGCGCGAGCGGCACGCGCAGGATCAGCAGGCCGACGCCGATGCCGACCGCGTCGACGAACGCGACGAGCACGGTGGCGTGCACGTACGAGACGAGGGTGTGCCAGGAGTAGTGGCCGGCGCGGGCCGTCGGCACCCGGGCCTCGCGGGGGAGCAGCCGGCACAGGAAGGACCAGATCTGGCCGCCGTCGCGGAGCAGGAAGAAGAGCGTGAACAGCACCAGGAAGAAGCCGGTGACGACCTCGCCGAGGGTGGTGGCCGTGCTGAGGGCGCCGGAGGTGAGCGCGCCCTGGTTGTTGCTGATCGTGTCCTGCAGGCGCTCCACGTACTGGCCGAGCTGGGCGTCCGAGATGTGCAGCGGGCCGTTGGCGAGCCAGGTCTGCACCTCGTCGATGCCCGCGCTGACCCGCGTCGACAGCGTGTCGATCTGGGAGATGAAGGTCTGGATGATGTAGCCGAGCCCGCCGAAGACGACCACCAGCCCGGTGATCAGCACCAGCGCGGCGGCGGGGGAGCGTTTCATGCCACGCCGGACCAGCGCCGCGGCGGCCGGCTGGAGCAGGGCGGCGAGCAGCACCGCGACCACGACCGGGATGATCACCACGCGCAGCAGCGACACGACCCGCAGGAACAGGTACGCCGCGGCGACGAAGAGGATGAACCGCCACGCCCACGCACCGGCCGTCCGCACCCCGCGGGGCAGGACGTCGTCGGCGTCCGGCTGGCGGTGCACGACCACGACGGGCGCCGGCGCCTCCTGGAATTCCGGTCCGGCGGTGAACGGCGGCGGCGCGTTGCGGGCGGCGGCCTCGGCGAGCCGGGCACGGGTGCGTTCCCGTACCGTCCGCGCCCACGTCATCGGGCACCCGCCCGTACGGTGTGCGTGCCTGTCATCGGAGCCTCCCGGATCGCGCCTCGTCGCGGCGCACCCGGCCGGACCCTGTCCGAGTGCCCGGTTCCGCCGGGCTTCATGCCATCCGGACGACATTCAGGTGCCGCGCAGCACCTGCGAAGACTCCCGTGGGCGTGCGCTCCCGCTGTGGCGCACCTGAGGGCACGGTCCGGCCGTCAGCCGGGGCCCTTCAGACCGCGCGCCGGACCGTGTGCAGGATGCGGTTGACCGCGGCCGTCCCGCATCGGCACGGCGACGGCGTCGATGGTCAGGCCGTTCACCGGTGGAGCATCCAGCGCGTGAAGGTGACGTAGTTGAGGGCGAACTCCTCCGGCGTGGCGGAGTCCTCGACCCTCTTCGACAGCTCGGTGACCCTGGCGTAGTGCGGGATCCGGTCGTCCTGGTACGCGGCGAGCGCGGCGGCGGGGTCCCCGGCCGACGCGAGCAGCCGGGCCAGCAGCAGCGCGTCCTCGACGCCGAGCGAGGCGCCCGCGGTGATGTGCGGCGAGAGCGCGTGCGCCGAGTCGCCGGCGAGGACCACCCGCCCGGACGCCCACCGCGGCAACGGCGGCACCAGCATGATCTGGTTGCACAGCACCTCGTCCTCGGGCGTCGAGGCGATCAGGTCGAGCAGCGCGGGGTTCCAGCCGGTCGTGTCCAGCAGGGCCGCCCGCAGCGCCGCCTGCTCCTTGCGGGTGCCCTCCAGCTCGCCCGAGTCGAACTGGTTGACCAGCCAGTACACGGTGCCGTCGGCGGTGGGCACGTACCCGCCCCGGGCGCGCCGCTCGCCCACCACGACGACGCCCTCGCGGATGGTGACGCCCTCGGGCGGCTCCACCACCGAACGCCAGGCGTAGTGGCCCTCGTGCGCGACCGCGTCGATGCCGGGCAGCAGCCCGGAACGCACCCGGGAGTAGGCGCCGTCCGCGCCGACGAGGACGTCCGCCTCCAGGCTGGAGCCGTCCTCCAGCCGGGCGACCACCGCGGAGTCGCTCTCGTCGAAGCCGGCGACCCGCGCGTTGAGGCGGATGTTCTCCTTGCCCACCTCCTCGGCCAGCAGCTCGTTCAGCCGGGCGCGGTGCACGAGCAGGTAGCGGTGGTCCTCCTCGCCGAAGCCGGGCGTCTCGAGGAGGCCCCCGGCCGGGCCGCGGAAGCGCATCTCGGCCGGCCGGCCGATGGCCCGCAGCTCCGCGCCGATCCCGAGCTCGTCGAAGACCGCCAGGGCGTTCGCCCAGAGGCCCAGCCCCGCGCCCACCGCCCGGATCTCCGGGGCCTGCTCGCAGACCACGGCGTCGATGCCCTGCCGGCGCAGGGCGATCGCGCTGGTGAGGCCCACGATGCCGCCTCCGGCCACTACTGCACGCACGGGTAGTACCTCCTGTTGTCGTGGAGAAAGAAGTGGTCGAGCGGGGTTCCTCGGCTCATGCCGGAAACGCTAGGCGCGGCCCCGTGGTTGATGCCAGTGCAAGCTCGTTAAGCGAAGGTTTACCCGAAAGCAATGGGCCGGCCGCTCCGGTGACCTTCGGTAAAGCTCCGGGTTTACCGCCGTGCAAGGCCGGGGCGGATGATGGCCGGATGGTCGCGCAGCTCCCGGGTCCCCTGATCGTCGCGCCGATGGCCGGCGGCCCCTCCACGACGGCCCTCGTCCGGGCCGCCGCGTCCGCGGGTGCCCTCGGCTTCCTCGCCGCCGGGTACAAGGCGCCGGACGCCGTCGCGCGGGAGGTGGGCGAGCTGCGTCGGAGCGGGCTCGCGTACGGGCTGAACATCTTCCTGCCCACCGCGCCGGCCGACCCGGAGCGGGTCGAGGCGTACCGCCGGGTGCTGCTGCCCGAGGCCGAGCGGTACGGCGTCGAGCTGCCCGATCCGCCCCTCGACGACGACGATCACTTCGCGGCGAAGGTGGGCATCGCCGTGCGGGCCGCCGTGCCGTGGGTCAGCTTCACGTTCGGCGTACCCGATGCGGGGGTCGTCTCGGAATTGCGGGGTGCCGGGTGCCGCGTTCTGGTGACGGTGACCGGCGCCGGCGAGGCGCGGCGGGCGGCGGCGGCCGGGGCGGACCTGCTGGTGGTGCAGGCGGGCAGCGCCGGCGGACATTCGGCGACGACCGATCCGGACGGTTACGACGGGTCGTCGACGGCGCCGGAGTCGCTGCGGGAGGTCGCGTCCGCCGTGGAGCTTCCGCTGATCGCCGCCGGGGGCACCGGCACGGCCGCCGACGTGCGGGCCCTGCTGGCCGCGGGCGCGGTCGCGGTGCAGGCCGGCACGGCGTTCCTGCTCGCGGACGAGGCCGGGACCCGGCCGGCGCAGCGGGAGGCGATGCTCTCCGGGCGCTACGCCGGCACCGCGGTGACCCGGGCCTTCACCGGGCGGCCCGCGCGCGGACTGCGGAACCGCTTCATCGAGGCGTACTCGGCACGGGCCCCGATCGGGTATCCCGCCGTGCACCACCTGACCGCGCCGATCCGGGCCGCGGCCGCGCGGCAGGGCGACCCCGAAGCCCTCAACCTGTGGGCCGGCACCGCCTTCGCCGAGGCGCGGACCGGGCCCGCGGCGGCGATCGCGGCGCGGTTGAGCGGCGCCGGCGATTGAGCAGATAGTGACCTTTCAAGTGAGCAGAAGATGCTGGCAGCCTGCTCAGGTCCCATCGGCAGACTACTAGGAGTTACGCAGTGCGACGACGCACCAAATCTATGCTGGCCGCAGCGTTGCTGGTGCCGGCCGTGGTGACCGGGCTCGCGATCAACAACATCGGCACCGCCAACGCGATCGCGAACGGCGAGCTGGTGCCGGAGGGCAAGTACAGCTTCTCGGTGAAGCTGACGATGACCGGCATCCCGACCGCCGACGGTGGCCGGCGCAACAGCGGCTGCTCCGGCTCGCTGGTCGCCCCCGAGTGGGTGCTGACCGCCGGGCACTGCTTCCGGGACTTCAACAACGTGCGGCAGAACAAGCCGGTCGCGGACCTCACCACGGCCACGGTCGGGCGTACGGACCTCGACAACACCGACAAGGGCCACGACGCCACGGTGATCGCGGTGCGGCAGGCGCCCAACGCCGACGTGTCGCTCGCCAAGATCGACACGCCGATCACGGATGTCCGGCCGATCAAGATCAGCCGTTACGCCCCGCAGGTCGGGCAGGTCGTGCGGCTGACCGGGTACGGCTCCGTCACGGGCACCAACCCGGTACCGGAGAAGCACCTGCGCACCGGCCAGATGAAGGTGGACTCGCTGACCGACTCGGTCACGGGCATGAAGGGCTTCGCGCCGCAGTCGGACACGACGCCGTGCCCGTACGACTCGGGCGGCCCCTTCTTCGTGGAGGCCAAGAAGGGCCCGTACCTCGTGGCCGTGGTCAGCAACGGGCCGTCGTGCCCGCACACCCAGGTGGAGAGCGCCGCCCGGGTGGACAACCTGCTGGACTGGGTCAACGAGACGATCCGCACCGTCAAGTAGTACGACCCGTCGTCGCCCCGGTTCCCGTTCGGGAGCCGGGGCGCCGCTGTCCGTGCGCCCGGGTCACGGGGCGTTGTGGACCAGCACGAAGACCACCACGACCCACGCGGCGGCGATGGTGAAGGTCAACGGAGCGACGAAGCGGTTCATGAGGGTGACTTTCCGGTGAGCGGTGACGGGACGTGCGCACACGGAAGTCGCGACCGGCACCCTGCTCCGTCGCGGCGCGGCACGACGCGCCCCGGCCGCGTACGGAATCGCACGAGGCTCCGGGCGGGGAGCGGGATGGGTCTGGCGGTGTCAGCGGGCCGGATCCGGCCTCGCGGCGCGGCACGCACGGGGGCGTGGCGGACCGGAGACGGGCTCAGAGCGGCTGACGAGCGGCCCGGCCACGACTAGGAGGATCGCTATCTCGCACAGCGATCACCTCCGTCTGTAGTGCCGGCGTCCGAACCGTCGATGAGCGTACCCCTTGGGTCGTTGCGGAGAGAAACCGCGACCCCCGGAGTGTCGCCTCGCCCGGTCACCGGCCGCCGGCACAGGCGCTAGTCTGCGTGCGGTTCATTTCATGCAGGTGGGAAGTAAGGAGCAGCGCGTTGGCCCGCACCGTGTTGGTGACCGGAGGTAACCGCGGAATCGGTCTGGCGATCGCCAGGGCGTTCGCCGAGCAGGGCGACCGGGTGGCGGTCACGCATCGGGGCAGCGGCGCCCCCGAGGGACTGTTCGGCGTCAAGTGCGACATCACCGACCCCGAGGCCGTGGACGCCGCGTTCGCCACGGTGGAGAAGGAGCTCGGCGCGGTCGAGGTGCTGGTGGCCAACGCCGGCATCACCGACGACACGCTGCTGATGCGGATGTCCGAGGACCAGTTCACCCGGGTGATCGACACGAACCTGACCGGCGCGTTCCGCTGCGCCAAGCGGGCCAGCACCAAGATGCTGCGCGCCCGCTGGGGCCGGATCATCTTCATCTCGTCGGTCATCGGCCTCTACGGCGGCCCGGGTCAGGTGAACTACGCGGCGAGCAAGGCCGGCCTGGTGGGCATGGCCCGCTCGATCACCCGCGAGCTGGGCAGCCGTAACATCACGGCGAACGTGGTCGCGCCCGGCTTCATCGACACCGAGATGACCGACGTGCTGAGCGAGGCCCGCCGGGAGGAGATCCTCAAGGCCATCCCGGCCGGCCGGCTCGCCGCTCCCGGCGAGGTGGCGCAGGCGGTGACGTTCCTCGCCGGCGACGGGGCGGCGTACATCTCGGGTGCGGTCGTGCCGGTCGACGGCGGCCTCGGCATGGGTCACTGACCCTCGAATTCAGGAGAGAGCGTGTCTGGACTGCTGGCCGGTAAGCGGCTGCTCATCACCGGCATCATCACCGACGCGTCGATCGCGTTCTCGGTGGCGAAGCTCGCCCAGGAGAACGGCGCGACCGTCGTGCTGACCGGGTACGGCCGGCTGTCGCTGGTCGAGCGGATCGCCAAGCGCCTGCCCGCGCCGGCGCCGGTGATCGAGCTGGACGCCACGAACCCGGAGCACCTGGCCGGCCTCGCCGACAAGGTCCGCGAGCACGTGGACGGCCTCGACGGCGTGGTGCACTCGATCGCGTTCGGCCCGCAGAGCGTGCTCGGCGGCGAGTTCCTCAACGCTCAGTGGGAGGACGTGGCCACCGCGCTGCAGGTGTCGACGTACTCGTACAAGTCGCTGGCGACCGCCTGCCTGCCGCTGATGGGCAAGGGCGGCAGCATCGTGGGTCTGACCTTCGACGCCACCAAGGCGTGGCCGGTGTACGACTGGATGGGCGTGGCCAAGGCCGGCCTCGAGTCGGCGTCCCGCTACCTGGCGCTGCACCTGGGCAAGCAGGGCATCCGCAGCAACCTGGTGTCGGCCGGCCCGTTGCGCACGATGGCGGCGAAGTCGATCCCGGGCTTCTCGCAGTTCGAGGAGGCGTGGGCCGAGCGCGCGCCGCTGGGCTGGGACCTCGTCGATCAGGAACCGGCGGCCCGCGCGGTGTGCGCGCTGCTGTCCGACTGGTTCCCGGCGACCACCGGCGAGATCGTGCACGTGGACGGCGGCTACCACGCCCTGGGGGCCTGAGCCGCTACCTCCGCGGGTGCCGCCCCGGGCGATGCATCGGGTCTAGGTACTCACCGTTGCTGTACAACTACCGATCAGATCAAGGAAGGTGGTGTACGGCCGGGCGGCATCCGCTGAGGCAGAAGAGGCTCGACATGACGCTGGTGCAGCACGGTGAACCCGGAAGGGCGGGGGAGCCGCACCCCGGGGCGGCCGGCGAGGTGCTCCTGTCGGCCGGCGAACGGACCCGCGTGGTGCGCCGGTGGCTGCCCGACGCCACCTCGGTGATCGTCAAGGAGTTCCTCGGCTCCGGCGCGCCGGCGCCACGAGCACGACCTCCTGCACCGGCTGGCCGGAGTGCCCGGGGTGGTACGGCCGGCCGGCGGCGCCGACCAGGACACGATCGTGCTCCGCGACGACGGCGGCCGGGTGCTGGCCGACGTCATCGCCGCCGCGCCCCTGCCGATCGCCGAGGTCAACGCCCTCGCGCTGGAGCTGGCCCGGATCATCGGGGCCGTGCACGCCCGCGGCGTGGTCCACAAGGACATCAATCCGTCGAACGTCCTCCTGACCGGCGCCGGACCGGTCCTGATCGACTTCGACCTGGCCACCACGGTCGCCGTGGACCGGCCCGGCTTCCTGAGCCGGCGCGAGCTCGCCGGCACGCTGCCGTACGTGCCGCCCGAGCAGACCGGGCGCACCGGCCTGCCCATCGACCACCGCGCCGACCTGTACGCCCTCGGCGCGACCCTCTACGAACTGGTCAGCGGGCATCCCCCCGTGTCCGGCGGCGACGACCTGCGCATGATCCACGACATCCTGCTGCGGGTGCCCGACCCGCTGGCCCTGCTGCGGCCGGACGTGCCTCCCGCCCTCTCGGACATCGTCGACCGGCTGCTGCGCAAGGAGCCCGACCGGCGGTACCAGAGCGCCGAGGGGGTCGCCCGCGACCTGGCCCGGGTGGCGGCCCGGCCGGCCGAGGGTTTCGCCCTGGGCGAGTGGGACTTCCCGGCGCGGCTGTCCGCGCCGTCGCGCCTGATCGGGCGGGACGCGGAGCGGCAGGCGCTGTGCGCGGCCCTGGAGGACGCGCTGGCCGGGGGCCCGCGCGGCCTGCTGGTCGCCGGGGTACCGGGGGTGGGCAAGTCCGCCCTGATCAACGAGTTGCGGCAGCCGGTGGCCGTGCGGCACGGCTGGTTCGTCAGCGGCAAGGCGGAGCAGTACCACCCGCACGCGGCGGTGGGCGCGACGCTGCAGGCCGTACGCGGAACGGGCCGCCTGCTGCTCGCCGAGCCCAGCGACGTGCTGGCGGCCACCCGCCGGCACCTGGCCGGGGCCCTGCACACCGGCCTCGCCGCGGTGACCGCGCTGTTGCCCGAGTTCGCCGTGCTGCTCGGCGCCGCCGCGGAGACCGGCGGGCAGGCCGGCGCGGAAGCGGGCGACCACGAGGAGCCCGGCGAGGACACCGGCGACCCGGCGACCGCCGACGCGCGGCTGCGGAGTGCCGTGGTGGAGCTGCTGCGGGTGGTGGTGTCGCCGTCCCGGCCGCTCGTGCTCGTCGTCGACGATCTGCAGTGGGCGGACCCCGTGTCGCTGCACCTCTTCGACGCGCTGCTCACCGAGCCGGACCTGCCGGGGCTGCTGGTCGTGGGGGCGTACCGGGCCGAGGAGGTGGACGCCGGCCACCCGCTGACGCCGATGCTCGCCCGCTGGCAGCGGCTCGGCTCGGCCCGCCCGCCGCTGCTGCTGGAGAACCTGCCCGCCCCGGAGTCCGTGCGGTTCGTCGCGGAGCTGCTGCGGCTGACCGCGGACGCGGCGGCGGAACTGGACGAGGAGTTGCACCGGCGTACCGGCGGGAACCCGTACGACACCCTGGAGCTGGTCAACGCGCTGCGGCGGGACGGTGTCCTGGTGCTCGGCGAGGACGGCTGGTCGTGGGACCGGGCGGCCGTGCGGTCCCACGTGGGGCACGGCGACCTGCTGCCGGTCGTCCGGGCCCGGATCGAGCGCCTCCCCGCGGAGTCCGTGCGGCTGGTGTGCACGATGGCCTGCCTCGGCGGGGAGATCGGCGTCGGGTTGCTGGCCCGGGCGCTGGACGTGCCGGTGGCCACCGTGCGGGAGCGGCTCGCCCCCGCGCTCGAGGACGGGCTGCTGGTGCCGGCCGGTCCGGCCGGCGCAGGCGACGAGGCGGACGCCGGGGTGCGGTTCCGGCACGACCGGGTGCACCAGGCGGCGTTCACGGCGCTCGGCGACGCGGAACGCACCGCCCTGCGGCTGACCCTGGCCCGGCGGCTCGCGGGGGTGTCGGCGGTCGCCGCCGCGGAGCAGTACCTGGCCGCCGGCGAGCTCGACGACGACGCCGAGCGGCGGACCGCGGCCCGGCTGTACCGGACGGCCGCCGCCTACGCCGAGCGCGCCGGCAACTATCCGGTGGCGGAGCGCTTCCTCACCGCCGCGGTGGGCCTGCTGACCGCGACCGGTTCCGGTTCCGCCGAGGATCCGGAGCTGCAGGCGGTCCGGGTCCGCCAGCACGCGGCCCGCTACGCGCTGGGGCGGCTGGACGAGGCCGACGAGGTGTACGCCGCGATCGAGGCGACCGCGACCGACCCGCTCCTGCTGGCGGCCGTGGCCGACGTCCAGCTCAACAGCCTCGCCCAGCGCGGCCGGCAGGCCGAGGCGCTGCCGCTCGGCCTGCGGTTGCTGGCCCGGCTGGGCCGGCCGGCACCCCCGGAGGAGCTCGCCGCGGACCTGCCCGGGCGTGCCGGGAGCTGGTCGAGTTCGCCGAGTCGCTGGACCTCGACGAGGACCTGGCCCGGCCGCCGAGCACCGACCCCCGGATCCTCGCGAGCACGCGCCTGTACAGCCGGCTGCTGCCGATCGCGTCGATGACGGGCAGGATGCCGGTCAGCCTGTGGATCACGCTGGACAGCAGCCGGATCTGGCGGCGGCACGGGCCCTCCGCCGAGCTGGCGGCGGTCCTCGGCGTTCTTGGGCTGCTCGTCATGCAGCTCCGCGGCGAGTACCGGCCGGGGTTCCGCGCGGGCCGGCACATGCTGGCCTACAGCGAGGCCCGCGGCTCCGAGGTGCTGACCGCGACCCTGCGGCACCGGTACGTGATGCAGGTGCTCCCGTGGACGGCGCCGCTGGACCGGATCATCGAGCAGCTGCGGTCGTCGTACGAGGGGCTCGTCCGGGGCGGCGACCTGCAGATGGCCAGCACCACCTCCTTCGCGGTGCTGCCCGCGACGCTGGAGTGCGGCCGGTCGGTGGAGTCCCTCGCCGCGGAGATCGAGGCCGCGGCGGCGTTCGCGGGCCGTACGGGCAACGGGTTCTCGCAGCCCGTGATCGCGGCGTACCGTCAGCTCGCCCGCGCCCTGCAGGGCCGCACGGCCGCGCCGGGCAGCCTGGAGGAGGACGGGTTCGCCGAGGCCGAGCACCTGTCCCGGGTCAGTTCGCACCGGCCGGGCCTGGCGCACTACCACCTGTGCCGGTCCCTCGCGGCGGCCCTGTTCGGCGACTGGGGTGCGCTGGAGCGGCACACCCGGATCCAGTCGGAGGCCCTGGCGAGGCAGCCCGTGCCCGGCTATCCGCTGGCCCTCGTCCACGTGTTGCGGGCGTTGTCGTGCGCCGGGCAACTGCGGCGCGACCCCGGTCCGGAGGCGGCCCGGGCGCTGGGTGACGAGCTCGGCCGGGCGCGGGACTGGCTGGCCGCCCGGGCCGGGGACGCGCCGGAGAACTTCCGGCACCTGCTGCACCTGGTGGAGGCCGAGCGGGCCTGGGCCGGGGGCGATCCGCTGACGGCGCTGGCCGCCGGGGACGCGGCGCTCGCCGCCGTGGAGGCGGTGCAGCGGCCGTGGCACCGGGCGTTCATCCTCGAACGGACCGCTGCGCTGCACGAGGCGTACGGCCTGCACCGGTCGGCGCGGCAGTTGCTGGCCGAGGCGCGGCGGGCGTACCTCGACTGGGGTGCCGACGGCAAGGTGCGGCAGCTCGACGAGAGCTTCCCGGAGCTGCGTGCGGCGGCGCCGAGGGGTGCGCCGGCCGGCGGGCGCGGCGGCAGCATCCGCGCCGACGTGGTCGACACGCTGGCGATCCTGCGGGCGTCGCAGGCGCTGAGCTCGGCGACCGGCCTGGTGCAGCTGCAGGCGGCGATGACCGAGCAGCTCACCGCGCTGACCGGCGCCGCGGACGTGGTGCTGGCCCTGCGCAACGGCGACGACTGGTTCGTCCCGGCCGGCCCGCGCACCGGCGACAGCGCCGTGCCGGTGGAGGAGGCCGGGCGGCGCGGGCTGGTCCCCCTGACGGCGTTCCGGTACGCCCGGCGCACCGGTGAGCCGCTGCTCGTCGACGACGCCACCCGCGACGACCGGTTCGCCCGGGACCCGTACCTGGCCGGCGCCGAGCGCTGTTCCCTGCTGGTGATGCCGATCTTCCACCACGACGTGCCGCAGGCGATGCTCGTGCTGTCCAACCTGTACGCCGGCGGCGTCTTCACCACCGACCGGCTCGACGCGGTGACCCTGATCGCCGGGCAGCTGGCGGTGTCGCTGAACAACGCCCTGCTGTACGCCTCGCTGGAGGAACGGGTGGCGGAACGCACCCGCGCCCTCGCCGCCGCCAACGACCAGCTCGAACGGCTCAGCGTGACCGACGCCCTGACCTGCCTGCCCAATCGCCGCGCCTTCCAGCGGGTCGCCGCCGAGGCCTGGGGCCGGCTGGTGCACACGGGGAGCCCGTTCGCCGTCGCGATGATCGACATCGACTTCTTCAAGCCGTACAACGACCGCAACGGCCACCAGGCCGGCGACGGGTGCCTGCGGCGGGTCGCGGGCGCGCTCGGGGCGAGCGTGCGCGACGCCTCGGACCTGGCCTGCCGGTACGGCGGCGAGGAGTTCGTCCTCGTCCTGGCCGACAGCGACGAAGCCCAGGCCGCCGCCGTCGCCGAACGGGCCCGGGCCGGCGTCGAGGCCCTGCGGATCCCCCACCCGGACAACCCCGCCGGGGTGGTGACCGTCAGCGTCGGGCTCGCCGTCGCGTCCGACGCCGCCGACGGTACGGCCGACGCCCTGCTGGCCCGCGCGGACGCGGCGCTCTACGCGGCGAAGGAGCGGGGGCGCAACCGGGTGGGCCGGGCCCTGTCCGTCTACCGGTAGCCGCGGTGCGAGACGGGTGACCCGGTGGGCAGGGCGGCCGTGCGGGTGAGGCGATAGCCGAGCGCCGCGACGACGATGAAGGCCAGAGCCATGGCGACGTTCGGGTAGAACGGCACGCCCAGGACCACGGGCGGCTCGGGCGAGCCGGCCTGGCCGCCGAAGCCGTACGAGGTGCCGGGCCACAGCCGGGAGAGGATCAGCCCGGCCCAGAAGGCGCCGCCGAGGAAGGCCGCGGTGCCCATCGCGAACCGGTCGGTGACGGGGCGGCGCAGCACGGTGACGGTCGCGGCCAGCCCCATGGCAAAGGCCGCCATGAACGACATGCTGATGTGCAACTTGGCGTGCGGAATGTCCAGCGGAATGCCCATGTGCTGCGGATAGGCGATCACCGCGTCGGTGACGATCGGCACGATCATGGTGGCCAGGGCGGCGACGAGCAGGAGGTTCCGCCCGGCCCTCGGTCCGGGGGAGAGAGTCTGCGAGGTCATGACGAGCTCCGTTCCACAAATAGTAAGTACCTACTTGCATGCTAGAAGCGGCCCGATGCCAAAAGCAAGTGGTTACCCACATTGCGGTAGGGTGGCCCGGGGCAGGGGGATCCGGAGGAAGGCGGCACCGATGGCGCGGGTTGCGGAGCGGACGATCCTCGACGCGACGATCGCGTGCATCGTCGAGAAGGGCTATGTCGGGGCCACCACCCGGCTGATCGCCGCGGCGGCCGGGGTCAATGAGCTGACCCTCTTCCGGCGCTTCGGCGACAAGCGCAACCTTGTCATCGCCGCGGTGCATGCCCAGATCAGCCGCTTCGGGATGCGGGACACGCAGCCGACCGGCGACCTGCACGCCGACCTGCTGCGGATCCTCGAGTTCTATCACCATGCGTTCGTCGCCAACGGCCGGCTCATTCTGGCGCTGATCGTCGAGGCGAGCCGCGACCCCGGCCTGGCCGCCGTCATCCGCGAGCCGCTCACCGTTCTGGCCGAGATCGAGGACCTGCTGCTGCACTACCAGAAGGCGGGTCAGCTCATCGTCGAGCCGCCGCTGCGGGCGCGCAACGCGCTGATCGGCCCGGTGCTCGCCCACGCCCTGAACGCCCAGCTCGACGTCGGGGCGGAGGCTCCCGCCCAGCCGCGGGAGCTGCTCGAAGGTTTCCTGCGTGGACATGGCAGCCGCTGAGCGGCCGGGCGATCCGCGGCCGCGGCGGCCGGGTAGATTCGGCCCGGTGGCGTATGACGCGTTTGTGCTGCTGTCCTTCGGCGGCCCGGAGCACCCCGACGACGTGATGCCGTTCCTGCGCAATGTGACGCGCGGGCGGGGCATCCCGGAGGAGCGGCTGGCCGAGGTCGCCGAGCACTACTACCACTTCGGCGGCGTGTCGCCGATCAACCAGCAGTGCCGCGACCTGCTCGCCGCGGTGGAGGCCGACTTCGCCGCGAACGGGGTGGCGCTGCCGGCGTACTGGGGCAACCGGAACTGGCAGCCCATGCTGGCCGACACCCTGGCGCGGATGCGCGACGACGGCGTCACGTCCGCCCTGGGCTTCGCGACCAGCGCGTACGGTGGCTACTCGTCCTGCCGGCAGTATTGGGAGGACATCGCGCAGGCGCGCGCCAAGGTCGGCCCCGGCGCCCCGGCGATCGCCAAGCTGCGGCAGTTCCACGACCACCCCGGCTTCGTCGAGCCGCACGCCGACGCGGTCCGTACGGCGCTCGGTGAGCTGGACGCCGGCCGGCGGGCGACCACCCGGCTGGTCTTCACCGCGCACTCCATCCCGGTGTCGATGGCGGCCACCGCGGGGCCGGCCGGCGGGCGCTACGAGGCGCAGTTGCAGGAGACGGCCGCGCTGGTGCACGCCGCGTCCGCCGCCGACCTGCCCTGGGACCTGGTCTGGCAGAGCCGGTCCGGCCCGCCCCAGGTGCCGTGGCTGGAGCCGGACATCAGCGACCACCTGACGGCCCTCGCCGAGAAGGGCGTCACCGACGTCGTGGTCAGCCCGATCGGTTTCGTCTCCGATCACCTCGAAGTCATCTGGGACCTCGACAATGAGGCCCGGGAGACCGCGGACGGGCTCGGCCTCGGCTACGCCCGGGCCGCCACCCCCGGCACCGACCCCCGGTTCGTCGCGATGATCCGGGAGCTGGTGCGGGAGCGGACCGACGGCGGCGACCGCGGCCGGCTCGGTACGCTCCCGGTCTGGGACGTGTGCCCGGCGGACTGCTGTCCGGCACCGCAGAGACGAGGAGCCCCATGACCGAGCGCAAGGCCATCGAGACCTGGCTCACCGACATGGACGGGGTGCTGGTCCACGAGGGCGTGCCGGTGCCCGGGGCGCCGGAGTTCGTCAACCGGATGAAGTCGTCGGGCAAGCCGTTCCTGATCCTCACCAACAACTCCATCTACACCCCGCGCGACCTGCAGGCCCGGCTCGCGCGGATGGGCTTCGACGTGCCCGAGCAGTCCATCTGGACGGCGGCCCTGGCGACCGCGCAGTTCCTCGCCGGCCAGCGCCCCGGCGGCACCGCGTACGTGATCGGCGAGGCGGGCCTGACCACCGCCATGCACGCGGCCGGCTACGTGCTGACCGAGTTCGCCCCGGACTACGTGGTGCTGGGGGAGACCCGCACGTACAGCTTCGAGGCGATCACCAAGGCGGTCCGGCTGATCAACGACGGCGCCCGGTTCATCTGCACCAACCCGGACGCCACCGGCCCGTCCAACGAGGGCGCGCTGCCCGCGGCCGGTTCGGTGGCGGCGATGATCTCCAAGGCGACCGGGGTGGAGCCGTATTTCGTCGGCAAGCCCAACCCGATGATGATGCGCTCGGCCCTCAACGTCATCGGCGGGCACAGCGAGAGCACCGCCATGATCGGCGACCGGATGGACACCGACGTGCTCTGCGGCCTGGAGGCGGGGCTGGAGACCATCCTGGTGCTGACCGGCATCAGCACCCGGGCGGAGAGCGAGCGGTATCCGTACCGGCCGTCGCGGATCGTGGACAGCGTCGCCGACCTGATCCCGGAGATCTGAGCGGCATGGACCTGCCCGAGCTCGGCGCGTTCCTGCGCTCGCGCCGGGCCCGGATCACCCCCGCCGACGCCGGCCTGCCGCCGGGTGTCCGCCGCCGCGTCCCCGGCCTGCGCCGCGACGAGGTGGCCACGCTGGCGCGAGTCTCGGTCGACTACTACATCGAGCTGGAGCGGGGCCGGGGCGCCCAGCCGTCCGACCAGATGCTCGGCGCCCTCGCGCGGGCGCTGCGGCTCGGCGCCGACGAGCGCGACCACCTGTTCCACCTGGCCGGGCGGGCGGTCCCGCCGGCCGGCGCCGACGAGATCCAGCCGGCCATGCTGTCGCTGCTCAAGCGCCTCGACGCCGTGCCCGCGCGCATCCTCAGCGACCTGCACGAGACGCTCGCGCAGAACGACGCGGCGACGGCGCTGCTGGGCGTACCGGAGCCGGGCAGTTTCCTGGAGCGGTGGTTCACCGATCCGGCGAGCCGCGCGATCTACCCGCCCGAGGACCACCCGCACCACTCCCGGGTGATGGTGCACGACCTGCGCGCGGCCGTCGCCCGGCGGGGACGCGACGCGGAAGCCGCCGACATGGTCGCGCGCCTGCGCCGCACCGGCCCGGAATTCCGGGAGCTGTGGGAGACCGGCGACGTGGCGGTCCGGCGCGGCGACCACAAACGGATCTGCCATCCCGTACGCGGGGTGCTCGACGTCACCTGCGAGAACCTCTTCTCCGAGGACGGCCGCCAGCGCTTGCAGTTCTTCACCGGACGCGAGTGACGACCGCGTGCGGGCCGTCCCGGCGGCGTCAGGCAGAATCGCGGCGTGACGCGACTACAGGGTGACGCCGACGCCCCGCCGGAGACGGTGTCCGAGGAGCATTTCATCGGGCTCTACCTGGCCAAGGACGACCCGTGGGACCTGACCACCAAGTGGCACGACCGCCGCAAGTACGCGGTCACCGTGGCCTCCCTGCCACGCGAGCGCTACCGCAGCTGCTACGAGCCGGGCGCCTCGATCGGCCTGCTGACCCGCCTGCTCGCCCCGCGCTGCGACGAGATCCTGGCGGTCGACTGCGTGGACTCGGCCGTCGAGCAGGCCCGCGAGGCGGTGCGTGACTTCCCGCACGTACGCGTGGAGCACGCCATGCTGCCGGCCGATCTGCCCGACGCGACCTTCGACCTCATCGTCATCGGCGACCTGCTCTACTACCTGTCCGCCGACGACCTCCAGGCCCTGCTCGACGGCCTGGTCGACCGGCTGGAACCAGGCGGCGACCTGGTGGCCGTGCACTTCCGCGACCGCGACGGCGGCAACTACGACGGCTTCCACGTGCACGCCGCGCTCGCCGCCCGCCCCGGCCTCGAACGCAGCGTCCACCACGAGGACGAGTGGTTCCTCCTCGACATCCTGCGCCGCGTCCCGTAGCCGGGGGTGGGTCCGTTGGCCGGGCCGCTGAGCGGTCACCGCATCGTCGAGTTCGCGGGCATCGGCCCCGGGCCCTTCGCCGGCATGATGCTCGCCGACATGGGCGCCGAGGTCATCCGCGTCGACCGCTTCCCGCCCGGTCCACGCCGGGCGCCGCAGGGTGCGACCGACGTCCTGGGCCGCGGGCGCCGGTCGGCCGCCATCGACCTCAAGGCGGCGCCGGGCCGCGACGCGGCGATGCGGCTGATCGAGCGGGCCGACGCGCTGATCGAGGGCTTCCGGCCCGGCGTCATGGAACGCCTCGGCCTCGGACCGGACGACTGCCTGACCCGCAACCCCCGGCTCGTGTACGGCCGGATGACCGGCTGGGGCCAGGACGGGCCGGCCGCGGGGCTCGCCGGGCACGACATCAACTACATCGCCCTCAGCGGCACGCTCGACCTCATCGGCAGGCGCGGGGAGGCCCCCGTCCCTCCGGTGAACCTGATCGGCGACTTCGGCGGGGGCGGCATGCTGCTCGCCTTCGGCGTGGTCTGCGGGCTCCTCGAAGCGGGCCGCTCGGGGCGCGGGCAGGTGGTCGACGCGGCGATGGTCGACGGGTCCGCCGTCCTGGCCCAGATGATCCACGGGTTCCGGGCCGGCGGCCTGTGGGGGGAGCGGGGCACCAACCTGCTCGACACGGGCGCCTGGTTCTACGACGTCTACGAGACGTCCGATCATCGGTACATGGCCCTCGGTGCGCTCGAGCCGCCCTTCCTCCGCGAGTTTCTCGAGCTCAGCGGGCTCGCCGCGGACGTCGACGGGCGCGGACCGGTGCCGGACGCGCACCTGCGGACGACCTGGCCGGAGATGCGTGAGCGGGTGGCCGCCCTGGTCCGCACGAGGACCCGGGACGAGTGGGCCGCGATCTTCGAGGGCAGCGACGCCTGCTTCGTCCCGGTGCTGACGGCGCAGGAGGCGGCCGCCCATCCGCACAACGTCAGCCGGGGCACCTTCACCCGGGCCGGCGGCGTGTTGCAGGCGAGCCCGGCGCCCCGGTTCAGCCGTACGCCCGCCACCGCCGGCGGGCCCGCGCCGGAGCCCGGCCGGGACACCCGCGAGGTCCTCGCCGCCTGGGGCTTCACCGCGGAGGAGATCGGCGCGCTCGGGTCCGCCTCGGTGATCCCGGGCACGTAGGGCGGGTCGCCGGATGCATCGCCGCGTTGGGCGGCGGTGGTGCCGAACCGTGACCCACCATGGGACGAGGCGCGGCGGTCGCGTCACTCGGCGAGGGGCGGGAGTCGGATGCTGTCACCCGATCGGACGGTCCGGGCCCGGTACGACATCGGGCCGCTGGTGCGGGACGTGCGGATGCGCCGGATGGAGCTCGTTCCCGGCGTCCTGTCCGGCGGCGTCGCGGACCACCTGGCCGCGCTGACCGCCCGTGCCGCCGGGGCTCCCACCGGCGCCATCCATCTCGCGGACGGCGACACGCTGCGCCTCGCCGGCGGTTTCGGCCTGCCGCTGTGCTGGACCGAGCTGCGGTCCGTACCGGCCGGTGCCACGCTGGCGAGCCTGGTGCTCACGCGGGATTCCGCCCTGGTCGTCCCGGACGTGATCGCGGACTCCCGGGTGCCGCTCGACGCGCCCGTGCGGGTGGCGGGCGGCGGCGCGTACGCGGGAAGCCCGGTCCGCGACGCCGCCGGGAGGATCACCGGGGTCTGTGCCGTGTTCGACTACCACCCCCGGCAGTGGCATGCGGCCGAGCTGGCGGCGGTCGACGAGGCCGCCCGGGTGTGCACCGCCCTGGTCGCCGCATAGGCTTCCCGCATGGCCGACGACCGCACCCCGGGGGAGCCGTTCGTCGCCCAGGTGCAGGAGATCCTCGCCGCCATCCCGTCCGGGTGCACGTGGCTGCTGCCGGTGACCGAGGCCGGCGAGGTCGCCGACTTCACCGTCGCCGCGACCAGCGGCCAGGCCGACCTCTACGGGCGGGGCGTGGAGCGCCGGCAGGCCCGGCTCAGCGAGCTCTATCCCACCATGGTGGGCGGTCCGCTGTGGACGCTGTATCGCCGGGTGCTCGCCGACGGCGTGCCGGGAGAGCTCCGCGACTTCGAGTACGAGGACAAGAGCGCCGGGGTGGTGGCGCACTCCCGCTTCGTCGTCAGCGTGCGCCGGGTGCTGGGCGGCCTGCTGGTGTGGTGGCAGCGCTCCGACGAGCACGAGCGGCGGCTGGACCGGACCGAGCAGCTCGGCAGCCTCGGCTGGGCCGAGTACGACCTGGTCAGCGGCCGCGTCGAGTGGTCGCCGGGGATGTTCCGCCTCTTCGGCCGGGACCCGGCCGAGGGCCCGTTGCCGCGCGTCGAGCAGGCGGCCGCGATGGTCGCCGAGGACCGGGGCATCGCCGAGACGGCGTGGCAGACCCTTGACGCGGGGTCCACCTCGGACGTGACCGTGCGGTTCCGCACCGGCACGGCCGTCAAGCACCTCCGGATCCTGTCCGAGGTGGCCCGTGACGCGGACGGCGCGCCGGTGAAGATCTACGCCGTCGTCCAGGACGTGACGGCCCGCGTGGACTCCCGCTCGGCGATCGAGCGGCTGGCGGATCAGCTCCGCGTACGGGAGACCACCGCCCTCGCCGAGCACCGCCTCGCCGCCCAGCTCCAGAACATGATCCAGCCCGTGCCGGCCGCGCCGCTCGCCCTGCGCGGCCTCCAGGCGATCGTCGGCTATCTGCCCGCCGGGAAGGCGCTCCGGGTCGGCGGCGACTGGTACCACGCGCAGACCCTGCCCGACGGCCGGGTGCTCCTCGCGGTCGGCGACGTGGCGGGGCACGGCCTGGACGCGGCGAGCGGGATGGCGCACCTGCGGTTCGCGCTCGTGGCGTGGCTGTCGATCGGCATCCACGACCCGGGGCAGCTGCTCGGGCACCTCAACCGGCTCTGCGCGCAGCTCGGCATCACCGGCACGGCGGTGGTCGGCTGCCACGACCCGGCGAGCGGGACGCTGTCGTGGGCGCGCGCCGGGCACCTGCCGCCGCTGCTGTCCCGCGCCGGGACCACCGAGGAGCTGCCGCGCCCGCCGGGGCTGCTGCTGGGCGCCGACCAGCACGCCGGATATCCGGTGGCCGCCGCCCGGCTCGAGCCCGGCGACCTGGTGCTGTTCTACACCGACGGGCTGGTGGAGCGGCGGGAGATCGGCGCCGAGAAGATGCTGGCGAACGTCAAGGAGCGGCTGTCGGCCGTGTCCGCCCTGTCCGCGGCCTCCGGGGAGGATCCGCTCGCCCGGCTGCGGGGGCTGCTGCGCCAGGCGAACCCGGACGACGACACGTGTCTGCTCGCCGTACGCGTGCTGCCCTGACCGTCACAGGTGCAGCCGCACCCGCACCCGCGTGCCCTCCGCGACCGCGGAGGTCTCCACCTCGTCGCAGACGCGCTCGACGATGGCCAGTCCCCGCCCGCCGAGGGCGTCGGCCGCGGGCATGCTGCGTCCCATCACGCGCAGCGGGCCCTGATCCACGACGTCGCAGACGAGCACGCCGGCCTGGGTGAACACCCGCACCACGCCGCCGCCGGTGGTGTGCTGCAACGTGTTGGTCGCCAGCTCGCTCACGGCCAGCACGAGCAGCTCGACCCGGCCGCCGGCCAGGCCCAGGGCCGCGGCGCGGGACGCCACGAAGGCGCGCACGGCCGCCAGGTCGCCGGGAGCGGAGTAGCTGAGCGCGTCGGAGGCGGCGCCGACCGGCGGACCCGCGAAGGGATCAGGCATGGCCGGCGTCCTCGGTGCGCGCCGGTCCGGCCGCCGGCGGGGGAGCGAGCAGCCGGTCCACCCCGGTCATCTCCAGGACGGTGGCGACCGGCCCGGACGCGTTGACCAGGTGCAGCCGGCTGCCGGCGCGCTGCGCCGCGTGGTGGGCGACGACCAGGCCGTGGATGCCGCTGGAGTCGATGAACGTGACGCCGGCGAGATCCACGACGACGGGCGTGGCGGTGGCCACGGCGTCGTGCAGCACGGCGGTCAGCCTGTCCCGGCCCTCCAGGTCGCACTCCCCGCTCAGCGCGACGATCACCGTGCCGTCCGCCGCGGAGGTCGTCGCCTCGAAGTGCGCCATCGTGACGATGCACCCTTTCGTTCGGCAACCGGAGACCTCGCACATCATGCCATCCGCGGTCATCCCGTGGCGGTTCCGCGCCGCACCGGCGCTCAGCGGGGTACGGCGGTCACCACCACGTTGTCCCGATAGTGCCCGGTTCGCCGGTCGAACGGGCCGCCGCAGGTGATCAGGGTCAGCCGGGGCCGGCCGTCGCGGGCGAAGTACTTCGCCAGCGGGATCGCGGTCTTGGTGTACCGCTCCCGGGCGACGACCTCGAACTCGCGCCCGCCGGAGGCGCCGGTCAGGGTGACGGCGTCGCCGGCGGTGAGCGCCCCGAGCCGGAAGAAGGCGCCTCTGCCCTGGTCGGCGCTGTCGACGTGCCCGGCGATGACGATCGAGCCGGCCCGCGCCGACAGGCCCGGGCCGAACTCGTACCAGCCGACCCGGTCGACGCTGGGCGGGACGTCGAACTCGCCGTCGGCGGACACCCCGACCGGGTCCACGGTCGCGGTCAGCCCCAGCGCGGGGATGCGCAGGCCGGTGGGCCCGTCCACGCCGGTGCCGGCCGGCGGCGCACCGTCGCGGACGACCACGGCGGGTGCCGGGCCGGACGGGGACGGCGCGGCACTGGCCAGGGCCGACACCGTGGCGCCCCCGACGTCCGGCGCGGTACGCGAGCGGCACGCGGCGATCCCGAACGCGGCCAGCAGCACCACGCCGGCGAGCAGGGGGAGGGCGGCGCGCCCCGGGACTCCCCGGGGCGCGCCGATTCCACCGGTCACCGTCGCGCCGGGGCGGTCCGGCGGGCGCCGCGCAGGCGTACGGCGCCGGCCAGCAGCAGGGCCAGGCCCGTGGCACCGGCGGCGAACCACGGCAGGGTCAGGCCGCGGTCGGCGAGGCCGCCGGTGCCGCTGGGCACCCCGCCGGGCGCGGAGTGCAGGCCGTCGACGGTCTGGGCGACGACGTCGAGCGTCTTGGCCTCGGCGGAGCCCACGGCGTACACGATCGTGGCCGTGCCCTCCTTCAGGGCGAGATCGGTGGGGCCGAGCACCACGGTGCCGGTGCCGGCGAGCACCACGTCCGCGGCGACGGTGCCGGCGGGCAGGTCGGCCTTGGCCTCCTTCGGGTTGGTCAGGTCCTCGAACACGGGGTCGCCGCCGGCCCGCACGTCGACCGCCGGGGCGGCCGCGGTGTGCCGGACGATCAGCCGGGCCTGGCCGGCGTCCAGCTTGGCGGTGTCGTTGACGAACGGCGTCAGGGTGGGCTTGCCGTCGGCGCTCAGGTGCGCCACCAGGCTGATGTTCGCGCCGCCGGGAACCTTCGCGTCGTCGACCGTGAGCAGCGCGTCGTCCGGGGAGCCGCCGGGCTCGGTGAGGGCGATGTCGTACGAGCCCTCGTCCAGGGTGAGCGGCCCGGCGACCTTGCCCGGCTGGAACCCGGGGATCGTCTTCTTGCCGTCGACGTAGACGTCCACGGGCTGGCCCGGGATGCCGTGCACGACGGTGACCTGCGAGGATGCGGCCATCGCCGGTGCGGTGCTCAGCGCGCTGAGCCCGCCGAACGCGGTGAGGGCGAGGGTGCCCGCCGCGGCGGCGCGGCGCAGGTGCAGGAGGGGCATGGGAACTCCCTGTCGGATCGATGATCGGTGTCGGATCACCGGGGGTTTCGCCGCGCGGCCGCCGTACGGATGCACCGAAGTTTTTTTGATCGGGGTGCATCCGCGCGGGCCGGTGCGGACGAGGGAGTTGCTGACGATGCGGTGGAGGGAGGTCGATGAGTCCCGGGGATGAGCTCGCCGAGCGGTTCCGCGACGGCGACGACAGGGCCTTGCGTACGGCGTACGAGCAGTACGGCGGCGCCGTGCTCGCGCTCGCCGTGCGGGTGCTCGGCAACCGCGCCGACGCCGAGGACGTCACGCAGGCGACGTTCGTGGCAGCCTGGATGGGACGCGAGACGTTCGATCCGGGGCGCGGGTCGGTGCTGGGGTGGCTGCTGGGGATCGCGCGCCGCAAGGCGGTGGACCGGATCCGGTCCACCGTGCGCGACGAGCGGATCAGCGACACCGTACGCTCCCTCCCGCCGCCCGCCACGACGCCGGAGGAGACCCCGGAACGGGTCGTCGACCGGCTGGTGGTCGCCGACGCGCTGAACCGGCTGCCCGGCGAGCAGCGCCGCACGCTGGAGCTGGCGTTCTTCGACGATCTGACGCACCCGCAGATCGCGGCGGTGACGGGCCTGCCGCTGGGCACGGTGAAGAGTCATATTCGCCGGGGGATGGCGAGCCTGCGACGACGATGGGAGGTGGACGGTGCAGCATCTGGACCCCGATCGGCTGGTCCTTCTCGCGCTCTCTGAGGACGCGGCGGACCCCGGTGAGTCCGCCCACCTTGCCGACTGCGCGGGCTGCCGCGACGAGCTGCGGGCCCTGCATCACGTCGCGGAGCTGGGCGCCGAGGCCGCGGACGTGCGTTCCCTGCCGCCGCCGCCCGAGCACGTGTGGGCCGGCATTCAGGCGGACCTCGCCCGGCTGACCACGCCCGTGCAGGAGCCGGAGCGCACGGTCGTCGTGCCGATGCGTACGCCGGCCCGCGGGCGCCCGCGCTGGCTGGCCCCGGTGCTGTCGGCGGCTGCCGCGGCGGTGCTCGCGGTCGCCGGCACGGCGGTGGCCCTGGGCGCGTTCGACCGCCCGCCGGCCGCCGACGTCACCGCCCGCGCCACGCTGGCACCGTTGCCCACCGCGCCGGCCGCCGCACGGGGCAGCGTCGAGGTGCTCAGCGACGGCGAGATGGTCGTCGACGTCAGCGACCTGCCGCTCACCACCGGCTTCCACGAGGTGTGGCTGATCGACCCCGACGACACCAGCAAGATGGTCTCGCTGGGCAACCTGTCCGGGCGGGCCGAGGTGGTGCTGCCGGTGCCGCCGGGCACCGACCTCAACCGCTACCGGCTGGTCGACGTGTCGGACGAGGCGCACGACGGCGACGCCGCGCACTCGGGCAAGAGCCTGCTGCGGGGGACTCTGACGTCCTGACCGCGGCCGTCCCCGCCGGTCCGGCCCGGCCGGCGGGGCGGACCGGGCAGCCACCATAATGCGGACATGGTGATGACTGTGGGTGGTGGACCCGTACACGTTCTGGCGTTGCACGGCTGGTTCGGCTCGGCGCGCGGGTGGGGCGGGCTGCCCCGGCTCATCGACGGCGCGCGGTTCACCTGGGCATTCCCCGACTACCGCGGGTACGGCGAACGCCGCGACGTGCCCGGCGACCACAGCATCGCGGAGATCAGCCGGGACGCGCTGGCGGTCGCCGACGAGCTCGGCTGGGACCGGTTCGCCGTCGTCGGCCACTCCATGGGCGGCAGCGCGGCGCAGCACCTCCTCGCCGACGCACCCGGACGGGTGACCCACCTCGTCGGCATCAGCCCGGTGCCGGCCGGCGGGGTGCCGTTCGACGAGGAGAGCTGGGCGCTGTTCGACGGCGCCGCGCGCGACCCCGGAGCCCGCAAGGCGATCATCGACCTGACGACGGGCAACCGGCAGTCGTCGTACTGGCTGGACCTGATGGTGCGGCACAGCGTGGAGGCGTCCACCGTGGAGGCGTTCGGGGCGTACCTGGGGTCGTGGGCGCGTACGGACTTCACCGAGCGGGTCGCGGGAAACCCGGTGCCGGCGCTGGCCGTGGTCGGCGAGCACGATCCGGCGCTGGGCGCGGCCACGATGCGGGCGACGTGGATGACCACGTACCCGAACGCGCGGCTCGAGGTCATCGCCGAGGCCGGCCACTACGCCATGGAGGAGGCCCCGGTCCGGCTGGCCACGATCCTGGAGCAATTCCTCTGACGGCGTTTGCCCCGGCGCTTTTCGGCCACCCAGCGGCCATGACGGGTCGCGCAGCGCCGGAGGTCGCCCACCTGGTGAAGAGGCTCCAGCACGCCCACCACCGGGCGCTCAGCGCCGCCCTCGCCGACCTGGGCGTGTCCCCGGTGCAGTGGGACACGCTGTGCCACCTCGATCGGAACCCCGGCGCCTCGCTGCGCGACCTGGCCCGGCTGACGCTCCAGACCGACCAGGCGACCGGGTCGCTGGCGTCGCGGATGGTCGACCGGGGGCTGCTCGTGCGCGTCCCCGGGCCGGGACGGGTGGTGCGGCACCGGCTCACCGAGCTGGGCGAGCGGCTGCGGCGCGAGGGCGAGGGCCGCGCCGGGCGGGTGTGCGCCGAGACGTTCGCGCCCCTCGGCCGGGCGCGGCTCGACGAGCTGGGCGACCTCCTCGAGGCCCTGCTCGCCGCCCGGGCTCAGAGCCCGGATGCGACCTGAGCGAACCAGCGGTCCGCGACCCGGGTGTGCAGCTCGAAGCCGAGCTCCCGGGGCCCGTCCAGGACCAGCCGCTCCCGGGTCTCGTCGTTCGCCACGGCCGCCGGGAGCTCCTCCGGCGTGGCCAGGGCGGGGAAGAGGCCGAAGATCAGCAGGGTGCCGTCGGGGGCGCTGATCGTGTCGAAGAGGCGTACGGAATCGGGGTCGGACCGCAGCCCGGCCTCCTCCCACAGCTCGCGCGCCGCGGCCTGCTGCCAGGTCTCGCCGACCTCGATGAAGCCGCCCGGCAGGGCCAGCCGGTCCCGGGCCGGCGGGATGCCGCGCCGGATCGCGAGCAGGCCGCCGCCGACCGGCTGGACCGCGACCGCCACCGGCGTCGGATTCAGATAGCTCGTCTCGCCGCAGGCCGCACAGCGCCGCGGCCACGGCTGGCCGGGCGTGAAGCGGGCACCGCAGAACGTGCAGTGCGCGTAGCGGTCAGGCATGCAGCGGAGAGTTGCAGGCGGCGACCAGCGCCTGCCGGCAGGCCGTGGTGAGCGGGCGCAGGGCCGCGTCCCGCTGCTGCGCCTCGTAGGTGTTGACGGCGCCGCCGGGCGCGTTGTGCTCGGCCAGGGCGAGCACCTGGTCCAGGATGCTGGCGCGGGCGAACAGCCGCCGCGACCTCGGGTCGAAGCCCGGGGGCAGCGTCGCCGTGCTCTCCGGCCGGCGCAGCGCCTGCAACGCCCCGGCCAGCTCCGGCCGCCACTGCGCGACGTCGAGGCGGGTGAGCTGGGTGGTCGCCTCGGCCAGCGCCTGGGTCAGCTCCGCCTCCGCCTCCGCGGAACCCAGCTGGAAGACCGGCCGGTAGTCGGCGACCGGGAAGAAGCGCCACAGCACCGTCTCGAAGGTGACGCCCGAGCCCGACGTGTGCCGGCGCACCTCCGGGACGACGCCGAAGCCGGGCGTCATCACCGCCTCGCCGGCCAGCATCGCGGCGCCGGTCAGGTCGCCGGGGCCGGGCAGGCCGCGCGGGTCGCCGGGAGCGGGCAGGACCAGGCGGATCTCGTCGGGGTGGAGCTTGGCGAACGCGGGCAGCGCCTGCCCCAGCGGCACGTCGGTCCAGGTGCCGGGGGCATCGGCGACGAGGTGCTCCTCGTCGGCGGCGATCTCGTCGGCCAGCTCGTCGAAGGGGACGAGGCCGGCGCGCCAGGCGCGCACCCAGGCCACGAACCGGGTCGACCGGCGCGCCGTGAGGGTCGCCGCATCTGCTGCGGGGGACATGCGAGCAAGGGTACGTGGCGGGCGCCGACGTTGTCTCGGCCGGAGCGTCGGAACCCGCGTGTCCGCGCGGACGAGTTACCGTGCGGGCATGTATGGGGAGGACGTGCTCGCGGGCAACTGGCGGCGCCGCAAGGTGATACCCGAGGTCGACGCCGAGCCCGGACTGGTGGTGGAGGACGCGGACGCCGGCTTCTGCGGCGCCGTGGTCGGCTTCGAGTACGGCGCGGTGGTGCTCGAGGACCGGCACGGCAAGCGCCGCAACTTCCCGCTGGAACCGGCGGCGTTCCTGCTCGACGGGCAGGTCGTGACGCTGCGCAGGCCCGCCGCCGCCCCCGCGGCGCCGCAGCGGCAGCGCACCGCGTCCGGCTCGGTGGCGGTCGCCGGCGTCCGCGCCCGGGTCGCCAAGGCCAGCCGCATCTGGGTCGAGGGCATCCACGACGCCGCCCTCGTCGAACGCATCTGGGGCGACGACCTGCGCATCGAGGGCGTGGTCGTGGAGCCGCTCGACGGCATCGACGACCTCGCCGGCGCGGTCCGCGACTTCCGCCCGGCCCGCGACCGGCGCGTCGGCGTGCTCGTCGACCACCTCGTGCCCGGCTCCAAGGAGAGCCGCATCGTCGCCGCGGTCACCGACCCGGACGTGCTGGTCACCGGGCATCCGTACGTCGACGTGTGGCAGGCGGTGAAGCCCGCGCGGGTCGGGCTGCGGGAGTGGCCGGTGATCCCGCCCGGCCGCCCCTGGAAGGAGGGTGTCTGCCAAGCGGTGGGCATCGCCGAGCCGGCCGACATGTGGCGCCGCATCCTGGGCAGCGTGACCAGTTACAAGGACGTCGAGACGCCGCTGATCAACGCGATGGAACGGCTGATCGACTTCGTCACCGAACCTTCTACGCCAGGTGATAGGGATCACGGCTGAACACGAAGGTCGCGATCTCCAGCTCCCGCACCCCGCCGTCCGGGTCGCGCCGCACGGTCAGGACCTCACCCGTGTTGGCGCCCGCCGTGCCCCGCCAGCGGTCCGGGGCCTCGCGGGTGAACCGCCACGGCGGCCGGGACGCGTAGCCGGCGGGCGCCATCACCAGATCCTCGCCGTCCGCGTTCACCTCGTACTCGCTGCCCATCCACCACCAGCGGCCGCACAGCTCGGCGGTCTCGTCCCGCGGTGCGGGCGCCGGGCGCCACGGCGGGGGCGGGGCCGGCTCGGCGTCCAGGACGGTGGTCAGCGCCTCCAGGGCCACGGCGCGCAGGCCGGTGCCGCGCAGGCCGTACGCGTTGGTGAAGGCGATCACCCCGGTGCGGCTGGGCCGGTGCACCAGGAGCTGGGAGTTGTAGCCGGGCATCGAGCCGCCGTGGCCGACGTACACGCGCTCGCCGACCCGGTGCAGCTCCGGGCCGAGACCGTGCCCGGCGGTCCAGGTCTCGTCCTGCATCACCACCGGGGTGCACATCTCGTCGATGGTCTCCCGGCTGAGCACCGCCGGCGCCGGATCGGCGAGGAACGCGGCCCACTTCGCCATGTCGGTCACCGTCGACCACAGCTGGCCGGCCGGTGCCATGGCGCCCGCGTCCAGCCGGGGCTCCTCGTGCAGGCTGCCGTCGAGGGCGTGGACGACGTACCCGCGGGCGAACGGCTCCACGGGGGAGTAGGTGGTCCGCTTCATGCCCAGCGGGTCGAGCACCCGCTTGCCGACCAGGTCCGCCCAGGACTCCCCGGTGACCCGCTGCAGGACCGCGCCGAGCAGCCCGTACGCGAGATTGGAGTAGTGGTAGTTCCGGAACGGCGGTCCGGCGATCTTGTCGGGCGCGAGGTCGGTCAGGAGCCGGTCCAGGCTCACGCCGGCGTTCCGCTCCCACCACGGCCCGTCCGGCTCGCGCTGCAGGCCGGAGACGTGCCCGAGCAACTGGCGCAGCGTGATGCCGCCGACCGGGGTGCCCGGCAGGTGCCGGTACAGCAGGTCGTCGAGGCCGAAGAAGCCCTCGTCGCGCAGCTGCATGATCATGGTGGCGGTCAGCGTCTTGGTGATCGAACCGAGCCGGTACTGCGTCTTCGGGTCCGGCGGCGGTGTCTCCCCGGCGCCGGTGAAGTGCAGCAACGAGCGGTCGCGGACGACCGCCAGCGCCAGCGACGGCGCGCGGCCCGCGGACTGGGCGCGGGCGGCGATCCCGGTGACACGTCGGCCGGTTTCCGGCAGCAGGGACACAGTGAGCCTTCCTGGGTGTGGAGTCATGGGTCTAACTCCGGTACGCGGATATGGCTACGCCGGAACCGATGCCCACGCGATGTCGCTGTACGTGCGCGGACGTGACACGATCGGGTATGTGGAAGCCGTCCTCTGGTTGGTCCTCGCCATCGCCCTCGCGATCGGCGAGGCGTTCACCGCGACCTTCCTCATCATCTTCTTCGCCGCGGGCGCCCTGGCGGCGGCCGGCGCGGCGGCGCTCGGTGCCCCGGTGCTGCTTCAGGTCATCGTCTTCGCCCTGGTGTCCGGCCTGTCCGTCGGCGCGCTCCGCCCGATCATCATGCGCCACCAGCGGTCCGCGGCCGAGACGGGCGAGACGCCCTTCGGCATCGAGGCGATCGAGGGCTCCCAGGCCACCGTGCTGGAGGAGGTCGACGCCGACCACGGGCTGATCAAGATCGACGGCGAGCTGTGGACGGCGCGCTCCTTCGACGGGACCGAGAAATATCTTCCGGGCGAGCGAGTCCGGGTCATCAAGGTCAAGGGCGCCACGGCCATCGTGTGGCGCGACGACATGCCCAACCTCTAGAGAGGCACCCATGGAAGTCGTGATCGGTGTACTCATCTTCGTGATCGCGCTCTTCGCCGTGATCACCCTTATCCGCTCCGTCCGCATCGTCCCGCAGCAGCGGATGGACGTGGTCGAACGGCTCGGTAAGTACAAGCGCACCCTGTCGCCGGGCCTCAACCTGCTGGTCCCCTTCGTCGACGCGGTCCGCACCAAGGTCGACATGCGCGAGCAGGTCGTCAGCTTCCCGCCGCAGCCCGTGATCACGTCCGACAACCTCGTGGTGAGCATCGACACGGTCCTCTACTTCAAGGTCGTCGATCCGGTACGCGCCACGTACGAGATCTCGAACTTCCTCCAGGCGATCGAGCAGCTGACGGTCACCACGCTGCGCAACGTGATCGGCTCCCTCGACCTCGAACGCGCGCTGACCAGCCGCGAGGAGATCAACCGGCACCTCTCCAGCGTCCTCGACGAGACCACCGGCCGCTGGGGCATCAAGGTCACCCGCGTCGAGATCAAGGCGATCGAGCCGCCGCCCAGCATCCGCGACTCCATGGAGAAGCAGATGCGCGCCGAACGCGAACGCCGCGCCACGATCCTCAACGCCGAGGGCCACAAGCAGGCGGCGATCCTCACCGCCGAGGGCGAGAAGCAGTCCCAGGTGCTGCGCGCCGACGGCGACCGGCAGGCCCGCATCCTCCAGGCGGAAGGCCAGGCCAAGGCCATCCGTACGGTCTTCGACGCCATCCACACCGCCAACCCGTCCCAGAAGGTCCTGGCTTACCAGTACCTCCAGGCCCTCCCGCAGATCGCCAACGGCTCGGCCAACAAGGTCTGGATCGTCCCCACCGAGCTGACCAAGGCCCTCGAGGGTCTCGGCGGCGCGCTGGGCGGCCTCGGCAGCATGGTCGGCGACAAGCCCACCGAGGCGGTCGACTCCGGCGCCGTGGAACGCGAGGCGGCCCAGGCGGCCCAGGCGGCGGCGGACGAGGCCGCGGCGGTCAACGCCCAGGTCCGCCAGGCCGAGGCCCAGGCCTCGGGCGACAACGCCCCGAAGGGCCTGCCGGCCCCGGAAAGCATCCCGCCGTCGGCGGCCCTGGGCGCGGCCGACTACAACGGCGCCGGCGAGCCGGAAAGAGCCTGACCCTCCGGTACGCCGAAACTGCACGCACCCGCGGGGCGGCCTGCCAGGTCGCCCCGCCCCCATGCCCGCCCCCCTTTCCCTTCGGCGTTTTGCTTCGTCTCTGCTCCGGCGGCCTGCTCGCCGGTGCCGGGATCGGCCTGCTCACCCACTGCCCGCCGTGCCCGCTCGGCGTGCGCCCCGGCCTTCGCGGGTGCGGGATCGGCTTGCTCGCCCACTGCCCGCCGTGCTCGCTTGGCGTGCGCATCTGCCTTCGCGGGTGCGGGATCGTAGCGAATTGCGTGAAATGCCGCACATTCCGGCGGTTCTTTGCCATGGTGGTCGGAGGATTCCCGACCGGTGCCCCCGGCCGCTCGGCTTGAGCCCACCAAGGCGGAGCCATGAGCATGAGTCAGCGCCAGACGGCCAGCGGCCGCCCGCTGCGGGTCGCCCCGGCCTGGGTCGGCGCCCCCAGCCAGGGAACAGCCGACGACCACCTGCTCCCGGTCCGCGAGGCCGTCTGGATCTGGTCCGTACGCCGCTACGCCCGCACCGCCCTCTGGGCCCTGCCCGCCGGAGCCGCCCTCTACGGCTGGTCCACCCTGGGCGTGCCCACCCCCGCCGGCCAGCTCCTGGTGGAGATCACGGCGGGCTGGCTCTGCACCATCGCGATGATCGCGCTCGCGGGCCTGCTGGCGGGCTCCCGCACCCGCCGCCCGGCCGTCGCAGGCCTCCTGATCGGCCTGGCGGGCGCGCTGCTGTGGTTGCCCCTCCTGGCCCTGCCCGGCGGCGACACGATCACCGGCCGCCCGACCAGCGCCTCCGGCGACCCTGCCACGGGAGGCTCGAACGGCGCGGGCTCGACCGGTGCGGGCCTGAACGGCGCAGGCCCGAACGGCGCGGGCTCGACCGGTGCGGGCTCGAACGGCGCCGGCTCGGCCGCCGCCGGCTCGGTCCTCGGCGGCTCGGCTGAGGGAGGCGCCGCCGCGGAGGACACGGCCGGGACCCGCACACTGGCGCGCGGTGCTGTCGCGGACCCTGCCATGGGCGGTGCGGTTGCGGGAGACGCTGTCGCGGGCAGTGCCGTGGGCGACGGTGCCCCGGGCGCCGGCGAGGAGGCCGGGGCGATCGGCGGTGGGCCGGGTGCCGGGGCGGCGGGGGTGCCGGCCGCGGCTGGCGGTGCCGAGGCCGGGGTGACCGCCGACGGGACCGGGAAGGCCCAGCTGCCGGGTGGTGCGCGTACCGAGGTTGCTCAGGTGCCGGAGAGGGCCGTTGCCGCCGGGCTGCCGAACCTCGGGTTGACCACCACCCAGATCCATCGGGCATCGGTCGCCGCCGCGGCCGTCATGGGGGTGGGGTGGCTTCTGCTGGGCTGGGCCGTCCTGCGGTCCAAACTGGTCAACCCGGCCGACGGCGTGCTGCTGATCCTCGCCGCCGTGTCGATCGGGGCGGGGTCGTTCGCGGTCCGGCCACTGCCGACGGTGGGTGCGCTGCTCCTGCTGGCGGCCGGCATGGGCCTGGCCTGGACCGGCTCCCGCCTGATCCCGGCAACGTGAGCCTGGTCAACGCTCGATCCGTGCACCACGGCGGTGTAAGCCCGGTCCTCCGCGCCTGACCCGGTACACCACGGCGGTGTAAGCCCGGTCGCGCCTGACCCGGTACACCACGGCGGCGTGAGCCCGGCCCGCGCCTGATCCGGTGCACCCCGGCGGTTGTGAGCCCGGTCCGCGCCTGATCCGGTGTTCCACGGCGGCGTGAGCGCGGTCAGCGCTTGATGCGGTACACCACCGAGCGGCGCAGGGGGCCGGGTGGGACGGTGGGGTCGTCGAAGTCGTCGGCCGGGTCCCGGGTCATGCCGAGCCGGTGCATCACCGCCTGGGAACGCTGATTGCCCACCGCCGTGATGGCGAGGATCTCCGTCAGGTTCAGCACGTCGAAGCCGTAGTCGAGACACGCGTGCCCGGCCTCGGTGGCGTAGCCGTGGCCCCACGCCGACCGGGCCAGCCGCCACCCCACCTCGACGCCGCCGAAGGGGAGTTCGTCGTCGACCGGGTCGAGGCCGGCCATGCCGATGAACTCGCCGGTCGCCGCGAGCTCGAGGGCCCACCAGCCCCACCCGCGCCGCTCCAGCTCGGACCGGAACGCGTCGACCGACCCGGCGCTCTGGTCGTACGTGAGGATCTCGGGGAAGTGCTCGCGGACCAGGGGGTCGGCGTTCATCGCCGCCCACGGCATGACGTCGTCGGCACGCCACTGGCGCAGCAGCAGCCGTGCCGTCTTCAGCTCAGAGATGATCATCGCGTCCTAACTGGGCGGTCGCCCGCCCGGAGTGCCGAGGAGCGTGGGAACCGCCGGACTCCGCCCGGCGGCGGTCCTCCAGGGCCTGGCGGGGCCGGAGCTGCCGGACTCCGCCCAGAGGAGGATCCGTCGGGGCCTGGCGGGGCCGGAGCTGCCGGACTCCGCCCGGCGGAGGGTCGGCCGGGGCCTGGCAGCACCGGACCTGCCGGGTCAGGACGGCCCCGGCCCCGCCCCGCTCGGGTGGCAGGGGAGCGGGCCGGTCGTCGCGGCTGGCGGGAGGGGGCATCGGGCTGGTCGTCATCCGTCGCGTCGGGGGTCACAGGTCGTCGTCGCGGCCCAGTTCCCAGAAGGCGACCGCTGCCGCGGCCGCCACGTTGAGGGAGTCGACGCCGCGGCGCATGGGTAACCGTACCGGGGTGTCGCTAGCCGCCAGGGCGTGGCGGGAGAGGCCCGGGCCCTCGGCGCCGAGGAGGAGGGCCGGGCGCTTGCGCTGGGTGGCGTCGAGGCGTTGCATCGGGAGGGCGCCGGCGGCGGGGGTCAGGGCGAGGACCGTGAAGCCGGCCTCGCGGACCAGGTCCAGGCCGTCCGGCCAGGGCTCGAGGCGGGCGTACGGTACGGCGAACACCTCGCCCATGCTCACCCGTACGCTGCGGCGGTAGAGCGGGTCCGCGCAGGTGGGTGACAGCAGGACGGCGTCGATGCCGAGGGCCGCCGCGCCGCGGAAGACGGCGCCGATGTTGGTGTGGTTGTTGACGTCCTCGAGGATGGCGATGCGGCGGGCGCTCGCCATCACGTCGGCGGCGTCGCGCAGGGGCAGGCGGTGGAACGAGGCCAGGACGCCGCGGTGGACGTGGAAGCCGGTGGCGCGTTCGAGCACCTCGGGGGTCGCGGCGTAGACCGGCGCGTCGTCGAGGTCGTCGAGCTGCCCGGCGCGTTTGGCGTCGATCAGGTAGGACCGGGGCCGGTAGCCGGCGCGGCGGGCGCGGCGCAGGACCAGCTCGCCCTCGGCGATGAAGAGGCCGTTGGGCGGCTCCCACCGGGTGCGCAGCTCCAGGTCGGTGAGGGCGCGGTAGTCGCCGAGCCGTTCATCGCCCGGGTCGGTGATCAGGTGTACGTCGGTCACTCGGTCCACCCGGTAGGTGAGGCCACGAAGGTCACGCGTCCGCCGAGCCGGGCGGGTCCGGCGCCGGGCCCGGTCACGAAACCGTCGGGCGACACCGAGATGTCGGCGACCACCTTGCCCATGCGAACCTCCTCCGCTCGTCGGGCGTGCGGGAACGAGCATGCCACCCGGGTACGACGACCCGGGCGCCCGGGAGGGCCGAACGGCGAAGGGGTAGCGGCGGCGGATCGGCCCCGGCGGCAGTACGGTTGTACGGTACGGGTCGTCGGCGGTCGGGGGTGTGCTGGTGTCTTCCGGATCCGGGTCTGACCCCCACATGCTGGCGTTGCTGCGCGCGATGCGCCTGCGCGCGGCCGCCCCGGAGGCGGTGGCCGCCGGCGAGGCCGACACCGCGGCAGCCCTGAGCGGCGACGCGGCGCCCACGAGCGGTGACGCAGCGCCCACGAGCGGTGACGCAGCGGCCAGGAGCGGCGACGCGGCAGCGGGCGGCGGAAGCGGCGGGAAAGGCCCGGACGCGGCCGTGCACCCCGAAGCGCTCCTGCACCCGGACTGGCCCGCGAAGCGCGAGCAGGACGCCACCCGCCCGGAGGTGTTGCCCCCGCCGGCCCGCCCGGCCCTGCCGCCGGCGCCCCCCGCCCGCGAGCTTCCGGCGCCCCAGCCGGAGCCCGCCCTGCCCGCGGACCTGCACCCGGGCCGCCTCATGGACCTGCTCCCGGAGGCGTTCGGCAGCCCGGCCGTCGTGCCGAAGCCGGCTGCCACACCGCCGCCCCGGAGCGCTCCGCCGGCGACGAACGCCCCTTCCTACCCCCGGGGAGTGCCGGCGCGGGCGCAGGCCGACTCCCCGGCCGTCCGCCGCGACGTCCCGATCCGCCCCCCGGTGATCCCGTACCCGCCGGGACCGGGTCCCTGGGGCGGGCGCCACCCGGGGTCGTCGACGGATCCGGTCCCCGTCATCCCCGGCCTCGTCGGCCCGCGGCTCGTCGGCCCGCCGTGGCCCAGCGACCCGATCCAGCCGGTCACCCCGGCCCCGCCGGTGCGTCCGCCGGTGCCGCCCGCGCCGGTCGACGGCATGGACCCGGCCGACGACGCCGCGTTGCAGGAGATCCGGCGGCTGCTCGGCAACAGCCTGTCGATGGCCGGGGGGCCGCAGGAGGTCGCCGTACGGCTGCGGGCCGCGCTCGTCCAGGCGGAACCGGGCCTGTTCGCGACGATCCCGGGCGACGCCGCCGCGCAGGCCGAGCAGTTGGCTGAGGGCCTGACCTGGCTGGTGCACACCATCGACCGGCCGCCGGCCCTGGTGGCCGGGTTCGGGCGGCTCGGCGCCGCGCTGGCCGAGTGCGGGGTGGCACCGCAGCAGTTGCAGCTGACCGGGGCGGCGCTGGCCGAGGCGATGCGGGCCGGCCTGGCCGCGAACGGGTGGCGGCAGGATTTCGACCAGGCGTGGCGGTCGACGTGGCAGCACGCGTACGAGTGGATCGCGCACGGCATGGTGGCGGCCGCGTACGACCCGGTGACCTGGACCGCCGTGGTCGTGGCGCACGAGCGGCGCCGGGACGATCTGGCCGTCGTGCGGCTGCGCCCGTACCTGCCGATGCCGTACGTGCCGGGGCAGTACGCGCGCATCGAGGTGCCCGGGCTGCCGGGGGTGTGGCGGCCGTACTCGCTGGCCGGGGCGCCGCGCCGGGACAACGTGATCGAGCTGCACGTGCGGGCGAAGACGCTGACCGGGGTGAGCGGCACGCTGGTGCACCGGACGGCGGTCGGCGACAAGGTGCGCATCTCGCGGGCCGAGGGGGCGATGACCCTGCCCGCCTCGGGGCGCGACCTGCTGCTGATCGCCGGGGACACCGGCGTGGCCCCGCTCAAGGCGATCCTGCGGGAGCTGGCCGAGACCGGCGATCCGCGCTCCGCCGTGCTGTTCTGGGGCGTGCGGACGCTGGCCGAGCTCTACGACATCGAGGAGATCGCGGCGATCGCGCAGGCGGCGCGCCGGGTCACGGTGGTGCCGGTGATCTCCGAGGGCGAGGCGGGCCCGTACGCGTCAGGCCTGGTGACCGACGCCGTGGCCGCCTACGGGGAGTGGTCGGAGCACGAGGTGTACCTGGCCGGTCCGCCGTTGATGCTGGCCGCGACCAGCGCCGCGCTGCACGAGCTGGGCGTCGCCCCCGGCCGCATCCACCACGACGCCCCGGAATGATCAGAGAACCAGGGACAGGGCCTTCGCGTACGCCGGGGGCACGAACGTCTGCCCGCCCGGGGTGAGCACCGCGTCCCGGGACGCCTCGGCCCACGCCCCGGCCGGCACCGCGTCGCGCAGCGCGGCCACGACGGGCGCGTCGCGCCACTGTGGGTCGTCGGCGAGCATGGCCAGCGCGACCAGCGACTCCTCGACCTCGCCGACGCACTCGAACGGCTTGTGCGCGTCGATGCCGAGCAGTTCGAGGTAGCCGGGCACCTGGGCCGGTTCGGCGAACAGGTCCCGGCCGAAGATGCGGGTGAGCCGCTCGCGGGGCATCGACGGCGCCATCGCGAGGGCGACGAAGCGGCACTTGGGGCAGTCGCCGCACCAGCGGGCGGTCGGGTCGTGCAGCTTGAACGCCTTGTTGCAGCTGGTCACCACGTCGTCGTACGCGGTGAACCGGGCGAAGAGCTGGGCGATGTGCAGCTCGGACAGCGAGCGCAGCAGCGAGAAGTACGGCTCGGTGAGCCCGGCGTGCGCGGTCACCGCGGCCCGCAGCAGCCCCTCGGCCTCGACGCCCTTGGACCACTGGTGGTTGATCGGGTGACCGTTCCAGATCAGGTTGGGGTCGGACGCGGAGCGCTCGTTGGACATCACTACCGGGCCGAGCCCGTGCAGCGTGGCGGTGGCGATGGCGATCAGCGAGTTGATCGCGGTGACCGGGATGTGGCCGTTGCGGGCGCCCGCCCGGTTGAGCTCGAACAGGCGGGGGTCGAGCCGGCGGCGGGCGGCCAGCGCGGGCAGCCCGGAGGCGGCGTTGACGTTGACGATCACCGGGTTGGGATTGACCGAGAACGGTACGGGGTCGAGCCCGGCGGTGCGCAGGATCTCGAGGGTCACGATCGAGTCCTTGCCGCCGCCCACCGCGGACAGCGGGCGCCCCTCGGCGTTGTCGACGGGCGCGGCCGGCGACGACACGCCCGGCACGCCGACCGTCAGGTCGAGCACGTACGGCAGCTGGTTCACGTACGCGTACTCGCCGAGGCCCTTGCTGTACACGGCGTCGAACAGGGCCTTGGCCTCGGCGGGCACCGCCTTCGGCGCCTCGATGCGCGCGGGCGCGCCGACCTTGTAGTAGCTCACCCCGGCGACGACGTGCAGCAGGTCGAGCACGCGGTGGAAGGCGTCCGGCACGCCGCCGGCCTCGGGGACCGGGAACGTGACGGTCTCCGTGAAGGCCTCGGGCGCGGCCCCGTCGAGCAGGTAGTCGAACGTCGCGACCCCGGTGGCGGGGTCGTACGCGTACGAGGGGAAGCGCATGACGTCGAACTGCACCCGCGAACTCCTGTCACTGGACCGACGGGCAATACTAGTGCGACTCGACAAAGGGAGTTCTCCTGTGCGCCTGGCAGACCTGCGCGGACGTTCCGTAGCCGTCTGGGGTACCGGCCGTGAGGGCCGGGCCGCCGTGACCGCCATCGCCGCGCACGGGCCGGCGCGCCTGCTCGCGGTGGACGACAGCGCCGACTTCCTCTCCGTGCCGTGGGAGGGCGAGCTGGCCGCGCTGGCGCCGCTGGCCGGCGGCGATCACGCGTTCCCCGCCCTGGCCGCGGCCGACGTCGTGGTGCGCTCGCCCGGCGTGCCGCAGACCCACCGGTGGATGGCGGAGCTGCGGCGGCGGGGCGTGACGATCACCGGCGGCAGTGCGCTGTGGATGGCCGACCACGCCCGCGAGACCGTCGGCGTGACCGGCAGCAAGGGCAAGAGCACCACGTCGGCGCTGATCAGTCACCTGCTGGCGGCGGCCGGCCGGCCCAACGTCTTCGGCGGCAACATCGGCGTGCCGTTGCTGGATCTCCCGGCCGCCGGGCAGTACGTCCTCGAGCTCTCCAGCTATCAGTGCAGCGACCTGACGGACTCGCCGCGGGTGGCCGTGGTGACGTCGCTCTTCCCGGAGCACCTGGACGCGCACGGCGGCGAGCGGGAGTACTACCGCGACAAGCTCAATCTGCTGGCGCACGGGCCGGAGCTGATCGTGGTGAACGGCGCCGACCAGCGCCTGGTACGGGAGACCATCGCCGTCCGCGACGTGAACGGCTTCCCGGCGATCCCGGCGGGTTCCGGCGACTCGCGGTTCCGCATCGACGACGACGATCTCGTCTACTGCAGCGACGAGCCGCTGTTCCCGCGGGACACGCTGCGGCTGCGGGGCCGGCACAACGGCCTCAACCTGTGCGTGGCGCTGGCCGTGCTCGACGGGATGGGCATCGACGTGCCGGGGCTGCGCGAGGAGCTGCGCGCGGCGGTGGCGTCGTTCGAGGGGCTGCCGCACCGGCTCGCCGAGATCGAGGATCCGTCCGGGCTCACCTTCGTCGACGACACCCTGTCCACCACTCCGCACTCGGCCATGCACGCGATCGACGCGTACGAGGGACGGCCGTTGACCGTGCTCGTCGGTGGCACCGATCGCGGCCTGGACTACTCCCCGCTGCGCGAGCACCTGCGCGGCAAGGAGATCACCGTGATCGGTCTCCCGGACAGCGGCCCGCGGATCCTGGCCGAGCTGGCCGGGCTGGCGGGTGTGCGCACGGAGGAGGCGGAGGACCTGCCCGCGGCGGTGAGCCTCGCCCGCAAGCTGACCCCGCCCGGGGGAGTCGTGCTGCTGTCCCCGGCGGCGCCGAGTTACGGCCGTTTCCGCAACTTCGAGCACCGTTCCGCGGTCTTCATCCAGGCGATCCGCGAGACTGCTTAACCGGTTCTGGGCAGAATTATTGCCGTAACCGGTCCGACACAGAACGCCCCCGCCGCCGGCGGGGGCGTTCGTCGTTGCCTCCGCGCCGTCCCGGGGAGCCTTTCGTGCACCCGTGGAGTCGGCGATAAATCCGCTCAAAGCCCATGTTTGCCAGCGCTTGAGCCGTAACGGCCATAAGGGGATCGACGCTCGTCAACCGCCGTCGGCGGCCCCGCATTCTCTCGATGGCCAAGGTAACGGTTTGAAAACTTCACCCACGGTCTTGACACGAGGGGTCAGAAAGTAAGAACTTTTACCGCGACAGTTAACACTCCTTTCCGAACGGAGCACCATGGCGCAGCCTGACGCAGACGGCACCGCAACGACCGCGGTTGTCGCCTCGTCGGTGCGCGAGCAGGCTCCGCAGCAGTCGATGAACTCCGACGGTGTGCTGGTCCGGGTGCGTACGCTGCTGCCCGAGTTCACCGGCGCGCTGCAGCGCGTGGCCGAGCAGGTCCTGACCGATCCGGCCTCCGCCTCCCGGGCGACCATCGTGGAGCTGGCCGAGCGCAGCGGCACCTCGCCGGCCACCGTGACGCGCTTCTGCCGGGCGCTCGGCTTCGACGGCTACGCCGACCTGCGGCTGGGCATCGCCGCCGAGACCGGCCGGGCCCGCTCGGCCGGCTGGACCGTCGACATCGGCCGCGAGATCCAGCCCAGCGACCCGCTGGAGCGGGTGCTCGCCCAGATCATGGCCGCCGACACCCGGGCCATGCACGACACCGCCGCGCTGCTCGACCTCGCGGAGGTGGAGCGGGCCGCGGTGGCGATCGCGGCCGCGCCGCGGGTCAACATCTTCGGTGCCAGCGGCAGCGCCCTGGTCGGCGAGGAGATGCAGTTCAGCCTGCACCGCATCGGCGTGCCCGCCTGGGCCTGGACCGACGTCCACAACGGCCTCGCCAGCGCGGCGCTCTCGCGGGCCGGCGACGTCGCCCTCGGCATCTCGCACAGCGGCGCGACCGGCGAGACGATAGAGCTGCTCGCCGAGGCCAGCAGCCGCGGCGCCACCACGATCGCGCTGACCAGCTTCCCGCGCTCGCCGCTGGCCGAGCTGGCGGACATCGTACTCATCACCGCCACCCAGGCCACCACGTTCCGGCCGGACGCGCTGTCCGCGCGGCACCCGCAACTCGTCGTCCTCGACCTGCTCTACGTGGCCGTCGCCCAGCGGACCCACGAACGTTCGCACGCGGCCTTCCAACGCACCGCCCAAGCTGTCCACGGCCACAAGGCCGTCAAGGACGGGAGTTCTCCATGAGGCTCGTTCCCCACCACGCCGATCCCCTTCGCCACCGGCCCGGCGGCCCGCGCCGTCACCGGCTGACCCGGCACCGCATCAACCTGAGGAGAAAGTGAATGACTGAGATTTTCCAGCCCGAGGTCGACCGCCGGACGCTGCTGCGCCGCGCGGCCGCCGTGGGCCTGCTGGCCACCCCCGCCGTCGGCATGCTGAGCGCGTGCGTCGGCGGTGGCAGCGACGACGACAAGGCCTCCGACAAGCCCAAGGGCACGGTCTCGGCGACCAACCCGCTGGGCATCAAGGAGGACGAGCCGCTGGAGATCATCATCTTCAACGGTGGCCTCGGCACCAAGTACGCGACGGACGTCGACATCCCGTCGTACAACAAGCTGTTCCCGAACTCCAAGGTCACGTTCAACCAGACCGAGGAGATCGCCACCGTCGTGCAGCCGCGGTTCACCGCCGGCAGCCCGCCGGACATGATCAACAACTCCGGCTCCAAGCTGATGGACCAGGGCGCCCTCGTCCAGGCCGGCCAGGTGCAGGACCTGACCGACCTGTACGCCGCGCCGTCGGTGGACATCGCGGGCAAGACCGTCAAGGACACCCTGATCCCGGGCACCGTCGAGCAGGGCACGTTCAACGGCAAGCCGTACGTGCTGAACTACGCCTTCACGGTCTTCGGCCTCTGGTACTCCGGCAAGCTGTTCAAGGACAACGGCTGGACCGTGCCGACCACCTGGGCCGACTTCACCGCGCTGCTCGGCAAGATGAAGGCCAAGGGCATCACCCCCTACGGGTACGCCGGTGCGAACGCGCCGTACTACCAGTACACGGTGATCCTGGCCAGCGCCGCGAAGATCGGTGGCGCCGACATCCTCAAGAACATCGACAACCTCGAGGACGGCGCCTGGAAGAACGACGCCGTCAAGCAGGCCGCGGCCGCGTGGGCCGAGGTCGGCGCGAAGTTCTCGAACAAGGCGTTCCTCGGCCTCAAGCACACCGAGGTCCAGCTCCAGCAGAACCAGTACAAGGTGGGTCTCTACCCGTCGGGCTCCTGGCTGGAGAACGAGCAGGCGAAGGACACCCCGGAGGGCTTCGACTACCAGCTGATGCCGCTGCCGAGCGTGACCACCGCCGACAAGCTGCCCGTCACCGCGCTCTACGCCGCGGCCGGCGAGCAGTACTTCGTCGCCAGCAAGGGCAAGAACCCGCGCGGCGGCATGGAATTCCTGCGCCACATGCTCTCCAAGGCCGGCGCGGTGGGCTTCACCCAGCTGACCAAGACCCTGACCGTGGTCGCCGGCGCGACCGACGGCATGGAGATCAGCCCCGGCCTCACCTCGGGCAACAAGGCTCTTTCCGCGGCCGGTGCGGACACCTTCAGCTTCCGCTTCGACACGTGGTACAAGAAGCTCGACGACGAGCTGCGCGCCGCCACGAACGAGCTGATGTACCAGGGCGGCACCGCGGACAAGTTCTGCGACCGCATGCAGAAGGCCGCCGACGCGATCAAGAAGGACTCCTCGATCGAGAAGTTCAAGCGCTGACCTCCTGCCAGACGACGTAATTCGCGATCACGAACGGAGCACGGAACCATGAAGCACGGCAGGTACCCGTTCATCATCGGCTTCCTGATCGTGCCGGTGGCCATCTATGGGACGTTCGTGGTCGCGGCTTACCTTCAGGCCTTCCAGTTGTCGTTCACCAACTGGCGCGGCTTCTCGCCGGACGTCAACTACATCGGCTTCGACAACTTCACCAAGCTGTTCCACGACAACGTCTTCTGGAAGGCGATCCAGCACCACATCCTGCTGCTGATCTTCCTTCCGCTGCTGACGATCATCCTGGCGCTCTTCTTCGCCTTCCTGCTCAACGTGGGCGGCGGCTCGAAGGGTGGCCGTACCCGGGGGGTCTGGGGGTCGAAGGTCTACCGGGTGGTGTTCTTCTTCCCCCAGCTGCTCGCGCTGGCGCTGGTCGCGGTGATCTTCGCCCGGGTCTACTCGCCCGACGAGAGCGGCCTGATCAACGGCCTGCTGCACCAGTTCGGCGGGGACCCGATCCTCTTCCTCGCGGACAAGAACCTGGCCCTGTGGTCGATCCTCGCCGTGCTGGTCTGGCAGGCCGTGGGCTTCTACGTGGTGCTCTTCTCCGCCGGCATGGGCTCCATCCCCACCGAGATCTACGAGGCGGCGGCGCTGGACGGCGCCACCCGCGGGACCCTGTTCTTCAAGGTGACGCTGCCGCTGCTGTGGAACACCCTCCAGGTCGCCTGGGTCTACCTGGGCATCGCAGCCTTCGACGCGTTCGCACTGGTCAACGTCATGTCGGTGGACCGTGGTGGCCCCGACGGCGCCACCACCGTGCTGGGCCTGGAGATCTTCCGCAACATGCAGGACTACGCACAGTTCGGCTACGCCTCGGCGATGGGCGTCGTGCTGTTCTTCCTGACCATCACCTTCGCGGCGCTGACCCTGCGGGTCACCCGGCGCGACGCCGTCGAGCTCTGAGCCGTACCGGGAGCCTGAGATGACCAATCTGCGTACCGATGTCTCCGCGCCGCCGCCCGGCACCGTGCCGTACCCGGGATCGCGGCACTCCGCCTCCGCCGGGCGGGAGAAGAAGGAGATCAAGCTCTTCAGCGGCTTCGCGCACGTCGCGCTGGCGATCTGGGGAATCCTCGTCGTCGCCCCGCTGATCTGGGTGGTGCTGGCGTCGTTCAAGAGCAACACCGAGATCTTCACGGCCGCGCCGTTCAGCCTGCCGAGCAAGATCTCGTTCGAGACCTACAAGACCGCCTGGACCGAGGCGCACATCGGCCGCTACTTCCTGAACAGCGTCTTCGTGGTGGCGGTCAGCACCACGGGCACGATGGTCTTCGGGTCGATGGCCGCCTACGTGCTCGCGCGCTACAAGTTCGTCGGCAACCGGTTCATCTACTACCTGTTCGTCTCCGGCCTGGCGTTCCCGGTGTTCATGGCCATCGTGCCGCTGTTCCTGATCCTGCAGAACCTCAACCTGCTGAACACGTACACCGGTCTGATCCTGGTCTACATCGCCTACTCGCTGCCGTTCACGGTCTTCTTCATGACGGCCTTCTTCAAGACGCTGCCGAACCATGTCGCGGAGGCGGCGATCGTCGACGGCGCCTCGCACACCCGGCTGTTCTTCCAGGTCATGCTGCCGATGGCCCGGTCCGGCCTGGTCAGCATCACGATCTTCAACATCGTCGGTCAGTGGAACCAGTATCTGCTGCCGGTCGCCATCATGCAGGGCCAGGGCGCGGACCAGAAGTGGGTGCTCACCCAGGGCATCGCGAACATCTCGGTCTCGGCGGGCTACCAGGCCAACTGGGCCGCGCTCTTCGCGGCGCTCACCCTCTCGATCCTGCCGATGATCATCGTGTACGCGTTCTTCCAGCGTCAGATCCAGTCCGGCCTCACCGCGGGCGCCACGAAGTAGCCCGGCACCCCGGTCGCGTGCGGCGCCCTTCTCCCCGCCGGGAGGAGGGCGCCGCGGCATGTCCGCGCGATAGCCGATCGCAAGACGCTTGATACGGGCCTCTGGGAGGGTTCTGCTCCCCGGACCCGGAGCGACGATGACCAGTGCGGACCCCATCCTTTACCTCGACGAGGCGACCACCGGCTGGCTGCTCGCCCGGGTCGACCCGGTCGCCGTCGCCGCGCGGGTCCTGGCGGATCCGCCGGCCGATCTGGTGGCGACGTCGCCGCCGGCCGGCGACGGCCTCGTCGTCGTGGCCGACCCGGCCGCCCGCCGGGTCGTCTGCGTCATCTCCTCGCGGCGGTTCCGGGAGGTGTGCGTCGCGGGCGCGGTGTCGGCGCTGGCCCGGTCCCTCGCCGGCCCGTTGCCGGTGGTCTGCGTGCTGGGGGACGGGCGCCGGGAGGTGTCCTGCGTGGAGCACCTGCTGCGCAGCGTGCCGGGCATCGTGCAGCTCGTCGTGTGCCGGTCCGGGCCCGTGCCGGTGAGCCCGGAGCCGGACCCGCGCGGCGGTCACGGCGCCACCGTGGCCGTGACGGGCTCGGTGCGGGAGGCCCTCGAGGGGGCGGAGCTGGTGCTGATCATCGCGCCGCCCCGGGATGCCCTGGACCCGCGCTGGCTCGCCCGGGACGCGGCGGTCGTGGACGCCACGGGAGTCGTCGACCTGGCGCCGCTGGGAGCGCGGCTGAGCCACGCGGTGAGCGCCGCCGAGCTCGCCGTCGTGGCGACCGGGCTGGCCGCCGCGGCGTACCGGGCGGCGCTCTCGCACGTGGTCGGCGTACGCCTACCCCGCTAGCGTTACGCGCTGCGGGCCGTCCGCGGGCCGGGCCGGCTCCACGAGGGATGACTCACCGGCGCCCGGACCTCGCCGGCCGCGGGGACCGCCTCCTGCGCGGCGCCGAGGATCTCACCGGCCTTCGCCAGCCGCCGGCCGGCGAGGGTCGTCCGGCCCTGCGCCGCGTCGACCCGGCTGAGGGCGAGCAACGCATGGCCCTCCAGCAGCCGGGCGCCGATCTCGCGGGCGGCGTCCAGCGCCGCGGACACCCGGGTCCGCGCCGGCTCGTGCCGGCCGGCGAGCAGGTCGGCGAGGCCCAGCCCGAGCACGGCCTGCGTCTCGCCGTACCGGTCGCCGACGTGCCGGGCCACCCGCAGCGACCTGACGAACGCCTTGACCGCGGCCTCCGGCTCGCCGTCGCGCAGGGCCGCCTCGCCGGCGCCGTGCAGCGCCCGCGCCTCGGGCCGCCGGGCGCCGGTCATGCGGGAGATCGTCAGCGCCTCGCTCAGCAGGTGGGCCGCCTGCTCGCCGGGGAGCAGCGCGGCGATGTCGGTCAGCACCTGCGACTGGCCGGCCGGGTTCGGGGGCGTACGGAAACCTTTGAGCGCCTGGTCGTACCGGCGACGGGCCAGGCGCACGCGGCCGGCGACCCGGTCGGCGTGGGCCAGGAGCCGCAGCGCCAGGGCCTCGCCGTGCCCGTCCGCGCACCGTTCGAAGCCGGCCCGGGCGCCGTCCAGCCGCTCGGTCGCCTCGGTGAACCGGCCCTGCCACAGCAGGGCCGCGCCGATCGAGCAGTCCATCGCCGCCGTACCGCGGACGTTGCCGGTCCGCTGGACGCATTCCGCGGCGGCCATGGCCGACCGGGTCCACAGGTCGACGAGGCCGCGCGCCTCGAACCCGGCCGCCGCGGCGAGCGCCAGCTCCCAGCAGACCTCGTCCCAGTCGAGCGCGGCGGTCTGCCGGACGGCGCTGACCAGCGTCATCCGTTCGGCGTCCAGCCAGGCGCCCGGGGTCGCGAGCAGGTCGTCCACCCAGCGCGGCGGCAGGGCGGGGCGGGGCGCCGTGCCGGGGCTCAGCACGCGGTCGCCGCCGTACTGGCGCCGGTAGGCCTCCTCGGCGAGGCCGAGCAGGACGCCGGCGAACCGCCGGTGGAGCTCCTCGATCTCGGCGGCCGGCCGCTCCCGGACCGTCCGCTCGCGGGCGAAGACCCGCACCAGCTCCGGTACGCGGTAGCGCACCATGGCCCGGTCCTCCGGGCACACCTCCAGCAGCTGCGCCTCGACCAGGCGTTCCAGCGACTCCTCGAGATCGGTCGCGCCGGCGCCCAGCACCGCCGTACCCATCCAGGCGGCCAGGGACGGCACCTCGAGCAGCGCCAGCCGGCTCAGGAGGCGGCGATCCTCCGGCCGTACGCCCTGGAGGCTGCTGCCCAGCGTGGCCCGGACCGACGTCGCGCCGTGCTCGAGCTCGTCGAACCGGCCGGCCTCGCCGGCGAGGCGATCGGCCAGCCGGGCCAGCGGCCAGTGCGGCCGGGCCGCGAGCCGGGCGCCGGCGACCCGCACGGCCAGCGGCAGCCCGCCGCACAGCCCCGCGATCTCGTCCGCCGTGGCGGGATCGGCGCGCACCCGGTCGGCTCCCGCGATCCGGGCCAGCAGCTGCACCGCCTCCGCTCGGTGCAGCATGCCCACCTCCACGCGATGCGCGCCGGGCAGCCCGGGGAGCCGCGATCTGGCGGTGACGAGTACCCGGCAACTCGCGCTGCCCGGCATCAGCGCCGGCAGCTGCGTTTCCTCCGCGACGTCGTCGAGCACCACCAGCACCCGTCGGTCCGCGAGCAGGCTCCGGTAGATCTCCGCCCGCTGGTCCAGCCCGTCCGGTACGGCGGCGTCCGGCACTCCCAGCGCGCGCAGGAAGCGCCGCAGGACCTCGGACGGGTCGGCCGCCGGCGTCGCACCGCCGAGGTTCACGAACAGCTGGCCGTCCGGGAACATGTCGCTCAGCTGATGCGCGACGTGCACCGCCAGGACCGTCTTTCCCACGCCGCCGGTGCCGGTGACGGCGATGACGGGCACGGACAGGCCCGGCGCCGGTGCCGACAGCAGGCGGGTCAGCTCGGCGACGGCCTCCTGGCGTCCCGTCAGGTCGGCGACGCCGGCGGGCAACTGGCGGGGTATGGGCGGTCGGCCGCCGGGCGGGGCGGCCGGCCTGCGCCGGGGTGCCGCCGGGCCGGGGGCCACGCTGCCCCGCAGGATGTCGCGCTCCAGGTGGCGAAGCTCCGCGCTCGGCTCGATGCCGAACTCGTCGACCAGGATGCCGCGCGCACTCCGGTACGCCTGGAGCGCCTCCGCCTGCCGGCCGGCCCGGTACAGCGCGAGCATGAGGTGGCAGTGCAGCGTCTCCCGCAGCGGATGCTCGTCGACCAGGGCCCGCAGCTCGTCGATGACGGTGGCGTGCCGGCCCAGCGCGAGTTCGAGGCGCAGGCACTCCTCGGTCGCGGCGAGCCGCCGTTCCTCCAGCCGCCGGGCGCCGGCCTCGAGCATGCGGCCGAGCAGGCCGCCGAGGGCCGGCCCGCGCCACAGGGCCAGGGCCCGGCGCAGCTCGGTCGCGGCGTCGGCGTCGTGGCCGTTCTCCACGAGCAGGCCGGCGCGGATCACCAGGTCGTCGAACACGGCCGCGTCGAGCTGCCCCGGCGCCGTGCGCAGCAGATAGCCGGGGGCCTGGGTGCGGATCACGTCCGGCGCGTCGGCCTCGGTGAACGACCGGCGCAGCGCGGACACGCAGATCTGCACCTGGCTGCGGGCGGTGGACGGCGCCCGGCCCTCCCAGACCGCGTCGAGGAGCCGTTCGGTCGGGACGAGCCGGTTCGCCTCCAGGGCCAGGACGCCGAGGATCGCGCGGTTGCGCCGGCCGCCGAGCGGGATGTCGCGATCGGCGACGCTGGCCCTCAGCGGTCCGAGAATCTGCAGTTCCATGGGTCCTTCCAGGTGCTGGCAGCAGGCACGGAGCCGCTCGGTCCAACCGGCAGCTTTGTTAAGTGTTGCAGGGTGTGGACGTCCCCTGACTTTGAGTGAAGCCGAGTCTAATCAGGACGCCCGAGGGCCCGGGGACCCATCGAACGTGACCTATTTCATGGGGAAGGTGAGCGTCAGCTCTTGCGCGTCGTGATCGGACATGGACCTGGGCGAGCGGAAGGCGTACGTGTGCACATTCACTCCCGGGCTGACGAACGCCCAGTCCAGGCGCCACAGCGGCGGCAGCAGGCCGGGCGTCCACGACGCGGGGTACAGCCGGGAATTCGCCCGGGCCGGATCGCGGAGCAGGCGGGACAGCCCGTCCACGTCGGCCATCGCCGGGCTCGTGTTGAAGTCGCCGGCGACCACCACCGGGCGGGGGTTGGCGGCGATGTCCTCCGTCAGGCCGCGCAGTTGCGCCGCACGCTGCTCGTCCGCGCGGTGCGGGAACGACCAGAACGACCGCGACAGCGGGCTGGCGATCTTCAGCTGCACCGCGATGTGGGCGTTGTAGAACGAGACCGTCGACCCGCCCACCCGCACATCGGTCCGCAGCACCTTCGCGTCCCGGAACACCCGGTGGAAGTCGGCCCCGCCGTCACCGGACGCCGCGGGATCCGGGGCCACCGGCGGCTGCGCGACGATCGGCAGCCGGGACAGCGTCAGCAGCTCACTGCGCGCGGCGATGTGGTAACCGGGGAATTCCCGCCGCACCCTCGCCAGGTCGTCCAGGGGCAACTCGCCGTCGTACGGCCGGCTCAGATCCCAGCCCAGGTACTCCTGCAACAGGTAGACGTCGGCGTTCTGCTCCTTGAGGAACCGGTAGAAGGTGTCCGGGTCGTCCTGCTGGTCCCAGTACTCGGTGTTCCAGGAGAAGACGCGGAGCGCACCGGCCGGCGCCGACCGGTCGGTGGGCCACAGCGCCGCCCAGTTCAGGCCGCTGTCCGCGACGCCGAGCGCCAGGGCCAGCACCGCCGCCGCGACGACCCGGCGGCGCACCGGCCGGACGAGCGCCGCGGCGGCCAGGGCGCCCGCCGGGACGGCGACGAACAGCACGGGCGGCAGCGCCGAGGCGAACAGCCACACCCACCACCGCCCGTTGAGCACCAGGTGGGCGACCGTGAAGACCAGCCAGGCGGCGACCACCGCGGCGAGGACGCGGGACGCACCGCCCGCGCGGACTCGTACGGCGGCCGGAGGAGCCGGACTCCCGCGATCGACATCCATGCCACTCCTCGGGTTCTGTGACGGCAGCGAATCAGCGCGGGATATCGAACCAGCATCGGGGCGGTATTGACCAATGCCGCGGTGATGCCCCGCCGGTGCGGTGGCTGTCCGCGGCCGGAAGGCGACAGATAGTCGATCGATATGCCGGGTTGCTCTACTCCCCGGCATGAGCCTGACGGTCTCGGTGATCATTCCCAGCTACAACTCAGCCCGTACGTTGGAAGCCTCTGTGCGGTCGGTTCTCGCGCAGACCTATCCGCCGCACGAAGTCATCGTGGTGGACGACCGCAGCACCGACGGTTCCCCGGAGATCGCCCGGCGCCTGCCCTGCCGGCTCGTCGAGAACGCGGTCAACGGCGGCGTCTCGGTCGCCCGCAACGCCGGGGCGGCCGCGGCCACCGGCGACGTGCTGTTCTTCCTGGACGCCGACGAGGCGCTGACGCCGGACTCGCTGGCGGCGGCCGTGGAGATCCTCGAGGGTGACCCGGGGTGCGGCTGCGTGCACGGGGTGACCGCGCCCGAGCCGCTGATCGACGACGGTCCGGTCGAGTGGTACAAGACGTTGCACACGTACTGGTGGCGGTGGCGCCGGCTGGGCGTGGTGCAGACGGCGTTCTTCGCCCAGGGCGCCGTCCGGCGGTCGGTGTTCGAGGCGGCCGGCGGGTTCGACGAGACCCTTCGGGACTCGGAGGACCTGGAGTTCAGCGACCGGCTGGCGCCGATCACCCGCATCGTCATGACGGACCGCATCATGGCCGGCCACGACGAGGAGTACCGGCTCGGGCGCCTGATGTCGGAGCAGGTGCGGCGGTCGCAGCTGCTGGCGCGCACCGTCCTGGGCGCCCGTCGCAAGGGCAAGGCGAGCCTGACGGCGAACCGCCCGCTGGGCATCCTCGCGGTCGCGGCGGCCGCGGCCACGGCGCCGTTCATGGTCCTCGGGCCGGCGCCCGCCGGGCTCACGGCCCTCTTCCTGCTCACCTTCGCGTGCTCGGACCCCGGCCTGCTCCGGCTGGTGGTCCGCTACCGCGGGGTCCGGTTCGTGCCGTTCTTCCTCGGCGTCCACCTGCTGATCCACCTGGCGCTGCTCACCGGCCTGGCGATCGGCCTGCTGCGGATGGTGCTGGGCGGCCGGCCCAGCCGCTGGCTCACCCCGGTCGTGATCGTGGCGGCGCTGGCCGGGGTGGGTTTCGCGCTGCGCCGCGACGGCCCCGCCGCGGCGGCGGCCCTCGCGCGGCCGGGCGCGGTCCCGCTGGTCTGCGCGGCGGCCGTGGCGAACCTGGCGGGGCTGCTGGTCGGCATGGCGGCGTGGCGGGCGCTGGTGCCGCTCGACGGGCTGGTGGCGGCCCGGATCTTCTTCCTCGGCCAGCTCGGCAAGTACCTTCCCGGGCGGGTGTGGGGCGTGGTGACCCACGTGGACCTCGGCCGCCGCGCCGGGGTGCCCGCGGAGCGGATGGTCACCGCCTACCTGGTCAGCATCGGGCTCACCATCCTCTCCGGCGCCGGGGTGGGCCTGCTCGCGGCGCCCGGCGTCTGGATCGCCGCGCCGGTGCTCCTCTTCGTCGCCTGCCTGGTCCGGCCGGACCTGCTGAACCGCCCGATCACGCTCGCCGCGCGGCTGCTGAAGCGGCCGGTCACCCCGGTGCCGCCCGCCCGGCTGCGGCGGGCCCTGGCGCTCGCGGTCGTCTCCTGGCTGATCTCGGGCCTGCACCTGTGGGCCATCGCGGTGGCGCTCGGCGCCGGACCGGCCGGCTCCGCGGCCGTGGCCGTCGGCGCCTTCGCCCTCGCGACCGTGGCCGGCAGCCTCTCCGTGATCACGCCCGACGGCTGGGGGGTCCGCGAGTTCGCCCTCACCGCGGCCCTGGCCACGGTCCTTCCGCTCAGCGCCGCCGGGGTCGCCGCCATCGCCAGCCGGCTCGTCTGCGTCCTCGTCGAAGTGTCCATCTCCCTCGCCGTCCTCGGCCTGTCCCGATCCGCCGCCCTAGGAGCGCCGCATGCCCGATCTGTTCACCCTTGACGAGGCCGAGAGCCTCGACATCGACCGCGTCCACGCCCTCTACCGCCGGCACGTCAACAGGAGCCAGGTCTCGCTGATGACCTCGTTCGGCTTCGGCCGCGAGCTCGTCGACCGGGCCGAGGGCGCCTACCTCTACCAGCGCGACGGCCGCCGGATCCTCGACCTGACCGGGGGCGTCGGCGTCCTCAACCACGGCCACAACCACCCCCGCATCCTCGCGGCGCGGCAGCGGTTCGCCGAGCGGCAGCGGATGGAGGTGCACAAGACGTACTTCTCGCCGTACCTGGCCGCGCTGTCGCACAACCTGGCCGCCGTGCTGCCGGCCGACCTGACCATGTCGTTCCTGCCCAACTCCGGGGCCGAGGCGGTGGAGGGTGCGGTCAAGCTGGCGTACAAGTACCACAACGGCAGGCGCGGGACGGTCCTGCGGGCCGACTCGAGCTTCCACGGCAAGCTGCTCGGCTCCGGCGGGCTGACCGGGCAGAGCCACTTCTCCTTCCCGACCATCCCCGGCATCGACACCTTCCGGTACGGCGACCTCGACTCGCTCCGGCGGACCGTCGCGGCCCACCCCGGCGACGTGTACGCGATCCTCATCGAACCCCTCAGCGCGTCCACCCTGCGCTGGTGCTCCGAGGAGTTCCTGCGCGGCCTGCGCGAGCTGTGCACGGCCGAGGACATCGTGCTGATCTTCGACGAGATCTACACCGGCTGGGGCAAGACCGGCAGCCTCTTCTACTTCATGCGCCACGAGGGCCTGGTGCCCGACGTCCTGACCACGTCGAAGTCGTTCGGCGGCGGCAAGTCGTCGATCTCCGCCTTCGTCGCCCGGGAGCCGATCTACCGCAGGGCGTACGACAACCTCGGCGACGCCCTGCTGCAGAGCACGAGCACCACGTACTACGGCTTCGGCGAGGAGTGCGCGACGGCGATCGAGGCCATCGCGATCGCCGTCGACGACGAGTACCCGGCCCGCGCCCGCGACCTGGAGCGGGTGCTGGGCCCCGGGCTGCGGCGGCTGGCCAAGCAGCACCCGGACATCGTGAGCGAGGTCGCCGGGGCCGGCGCCCTGTGGGGGGTCTTCCTCGACGGCGGTCCCCGCATCCTGGACGTCATCGCCCGGCTGGCACCCGGCGGCATGGCCCGCGATCCCCGCTTCAAGACCAAGCTCATCGCCTGCGCCGTGGTCAACGCGATGTACCACGACCACGACATCTTCACCTACTACACGCTCAACGGGCTCAGCCCGCTCGTGCTGGCACCGAGCCTGGTCACCACCCCGGAGGAGGCCGAGCGGGCGGTCGACGCCCTCGACCGGACCCTCGCGCAGGGGCTCGGCCGGCTGGTCACCCGATTCCTCAAGGAGAAGGTGAGCACGCTGTGGTGAACCGGATCATCGCGGTCACCGGCGCCGCCGGCATGCTCGGCTCCCGGCTCACCGAGCGGCTCGTGGCCGACGGCCATCACGTGCGCGGCATCGACCTGCGACCCGGGCCGGGGGTGGAGGTGGTCGGCGACATCCGCGACGCCGCGGCGATGGCCCGAGCGATGGACGGCGCCGACGCCCTGGTGCACTGCGCGTCGGCGCTGCCGAGCTATCCGGTGCCCGAGATCCGGTCGATCGTCGTGGACGGCGCGCGGACCGTGCTCACCGCGGCGGCGCGGGCCCGGGTGCCGCGGCTGGTCCACATCTCGTCCACCGCGGTCTACGGGCTGCCCGGCGTCGTACCGACCACCGAGGAGTACCCGCGGGAGCCAGTCGACCCGTACAGCTCCGCCAAGGCGGCGGCCGAGGAGGTCGCGGACAAGCTGCGCGCGGAGGGCCTGTGCGTACCCATCCTGCGGCCGAAGACGTTCGTGGGCCCCGGCCGGATGGGACTGTTCGCGATGCTGTTCGAGTGGGCCGAGGAGGGGCGCAACTTCCCGGTCCTCGGCAGGGGCGACGTACGGATCCAGATGCTGGCGCTGGCGGACCTCGTCGACGCGGTGGTCTCGGTCCTGGACGCGCCGGAGGACGCCGCCAACGACACCTACAACCTGGCCGCCGCGGAGTTCGGCACCCTGCGCGAGGACTTCCAGGCCGTGCTCGACGCGGCCGGGCACGGCCGCCGGGTGGTGTCGCTGCCCGGCCGTCCCGCCCTCGCCGTGCTGGGCCTGCTCGAACGGGCCCGCCTGTCGCCCGTGTACGGCCGTCTGCTGCAGAAACTCACCGCCGACTCGTACGTGAGCATCGAGAAGGCGCAGCGACGGCTCGGCTATCGGCCACTGATGTCCAACCGGGACGCCATCCTCGGCACCTATGCCTGGTGGCGCGATCAGCGCAAGGAGCCACGCCATGCCGCCCACCAGAACGGACGTACCAGTCGCGATCCCTGGAAGCAGGGCGCTCTCGCCGCCGCCAAGGTCTTTTTCTGACCGGTCCCGGCGCTCCGCCCGCGACCTGCTCCGGCTGCTGAGGCCGGGACAGTGGCCGAAGAACCTGGTCGTGGTGCTGCCCCTGCTGGACCCGGCGCTGCTGGGGTGGCGCCACGCGGGCCGTGCCGGGATCGCGGTGCTGGCGTTCATCCTCGCGTCGGCGGTGGTCTACGTGGCCAACGACATCGCCGACCGGGGACGGGACCGGGCCCACCCCACCAAGCGGGACCGGCCGATCGCGGCCGGCCGGGTGTCGCCCTGGGCGGCCGGTGCGCTGGCCGTGTCGCTGGCGGCGGTCCTCGCCGCCGTCGTCGGCCCCGCGGTGACCGACTGGTGGCCGCTGCTGGCGTACCTGGTCGTCAACGCGGCATACAGCTTCGTGCTCAAGCACGTGCCGCTGGTGGACCTGTTCGTCGTCGCCCTGGGCTTCGTGCTGCGGCTTGCGCAGGGCTACGAGGCGGTCGGCTCGCCCTCGTCGGGCTGGCTGACGCTGTGCGTCCTCGCGGTGTGCCTGCTGCTCATCCTCGGCAAGCGCCGCCACGAGCTGCGGGCCGGCGGCGTCGCCCACCGCCCGGCGCTGGCGGGCTACAACGAGTCGCTCCTGGACCACCTGCTGGTCCTGACCGCCGCCCTCGCCCTGATCACCTATCAGCTCTACGTCTACACGTTCAGCGCCGCGGCCCTGTTCACCGTGCCCTTCGCGCTGTTCGCCCTGTTCCGCTACCTGCAGGTGGTGCTGGTGAACGCGGGGGGCGGCAGTCCCGTCCGCGTCCTCCTGCGGGACCGCGTGATGCTCGTCAACGCCGCGCTGTGGCTACTCGTCTTCGAGGGAGGACTCCTGTATGGATGAGCCGACGGTCTCGGTCATCATCCCGATGTACAACGACAGCCGCACGATCGGGCTCTGCCTGTCGGCGGCGCTGTCCCAGACGTACCCGCCGGTCGAGGTCATCGTCGTCGACGACGTCAGCACGGACGACAGTGCGGCCGTGGCGGCGGCCCACCCCTGCACCCTGATCCGCAGCGACGTCAACGGCGGGCCGGGGGGAGCGCGCAACCTGGGCGTACGGCACGCCAAGGGCGACGTGTTCTTCTTCGTCGACGCGGACGTGGCGATGAGCCCGGACGCCGTCGCCAACGCCGTCCGGCTGCTCTCCGGGCCCGAGGGCTACGGCGCCGTCTTCGGCGTACCGGACAAGGTGCCGCTGTTCCCCGAGGGGCCGATCGGTCAGTACCGGATCCTGCAGTACCACTACTGGCGCAAGAGCGCCGAAGGGCCGGTCAGCGGCGGCTTCTACGCCCTCGGCGCGGTCACCCGGGAGGCCTTCGAGCGGGCCGGCTGGTTCAACCCGGCGCTGCGCCAGACCGAGGAGATCGATCACGCCGAGCGGTTGTCGGCGGCGTACCCCATGCTGCTGACCTCGCGCATCGGCGGGCGCCTGTCCGACGAGAACCGGCTCGCGCCGATCCTGAGCAAGGCGTTCCGGCGCAGCCGCCTGCGCGTACCCTTCTATCTTCAGCGCGGCCGGGCGATGCAGGGCATGGAGACCGGCTCCCGCGCCTTCGCCGCGGTCCTGGCCGCGGTGGTCCTGGCCGGCCTGCCGGTCGCCCTCGTCCATCCGCCGGCGGTCGTCCCGCTGGGACTTCTGCTCACGCTGTTCGTCGCCGTCGACTTCGGGCAATACGCTTTCGTACGGCGTGAGCGAGGTCCAGCCTTCACGGCTTTCTTCACCGGCGTCCACCTCCTGATGAACGCCGCCGTGGTCTGCGGGCTGGCGGTCGGCGTTCTGGAGTGGACGGTCCGGCCCTCGTTCCGCCGGATGTACCGCGGGGTGGCCTCATGACGGCCACGCTCGACGAGGCCGTCCCGGCGGTGCTGCCCCCGGCGCCGTCCCGCCGCCGGCGGGCCGCCCGGCTGCTCCGCCGCTGGTACGGCTGGGCGCTGGTCGGGGTGACGGTGCTCTGGCTGAGCTACAACGTGGTCCGGCGGGTCACCACCGGCCGCTGGCACTGGTCCATCCTGCTCGACTCGGCCCCGCCGGTGTTCCTGATCGCCGTGCCCCTGGCGCTGGCGCTGGCGAGCGCGGCGGCGTGCGGCCCGCGGCGGCGGTGGGCCGCGGCCCTCGCGCTGGCCGGCCTCCTGCCCGGCGTCGACCAGGTGGGCGTCAACGTCGCGGCGCTGGGCGCGGGGGAGCGGCCCGTGCCGCCGGGCGCGATCCACCTGTTCACCTGGAACACCAACTACTGGGGGATGAGCAACGAGGATCCCGAGGCGCAGTACCGCTTCCTGCGCAAGCAGAACGCCGACGTGTACCTGCTCCAGGAACACGTCATCTGGGTGCCCGGCACCGCGGAGGTGGGGTACCTCCCGGTCCAGGACGACGCCAAGCTGCGGGCCGAGTTCCCCGGCTATCACATCGCCCGGCGCAGCGAGCTGGTGACCGTCTCGCGGTTCCCGATCGTCGCCCAGCCGCTGTTCGGGCCCGCCGCGGAACTGCCGTCGGACGCGCCGTTCAACGAGGTGTTCGCCCGGGACAAGACGCTGCGCACCGATCTGCGGATCGGCTCGCGGGTGCTGTCGGTCTACAACGTGCACGTCACCGTGCCGACCGCGATCGACCTCAACTTCCTGAACCCGCAGGTGGACATGGACTCCTACTACCGGCGCAAGTTCGAGTGGCGGCAGGCCGAGGTGCGGGCGGTCGCCGACGACGTACGCCACAACCCGAACCCCTCGGTGATCTCCGGCGACTTCAACGCGACGTCGTCGATGGGCACCCTCGACCCGCTGCGGGCGGTGACCGACGACGCCACCCGGGCCGGCACCCAGGTCCTGCCGCTGAGCTGGCGGTTCAACGCGCCGATGAACTTCAGCTGGGACAGCCCGCTGGCCGGTCTGCCGCTGCCGTTCTGGCGCATCGACTGGACCTTCACCCGCGGGGCGGTCGCGGTGCACCGCTACGAACTCGTCTCCTCCGAGTGGCTCTCCGACCACCGCCCCCAGGACCTGTGGTTCTCGCTGACCTGACAGAAGGACGTGACTATGAAGATCACCGGTACCGGGCACGCGGGTCTGCGCATCGACACGGCGGCCGGCAGCATCCTCTGCGACCCCTGGGTGAACCCCGCCTACTTCGCCTCGTGGTTCCCCTTCCCCGACAACTCCGGACTGGACTGGGAGACCCTGGGCGACACCGATTATCTGTACGTCTCCCACCTGCACCACGACCACTTCGACCCGGCCCACCTCAAGCGGTACGTCAGCAAGAAGGCGACGGTGCTGCTGCCCGAGTACCCCACCAGCCAGCTGCGGGACGAGCTGCGCGACCTCGGGTTCACCCGCTTCGTCCAGACCCGCGACAACGAGGTGTACGAACTGGACGGCGGGCTGCGCGTCATGATCCAGGCGCTCACGTCGCCCACGGACGGGCCCATCGGCGACTCGTCGCTCTGGGTGGAGCACGACGGCGTACGCCTGCTGAACCAGAACGACGCCCGCCCCACCGACCTCGACGAGTTCGCCCGGCTCGGCCACGTCCACGCCCACCTGCTGCAATTCTCGGGCGCCATCTGGTATCCGATGGTCTACGAGATGACGGCGGCGGCGAAACGGGCCTTCGGCCGGCAGAAGCGGGAACGCCAGTTCGACCGCACCTGGCGCTACATCGACGAACTCGGCGCCACCCACGTGTTCCCCATCGCCGGGCCGCCCTGCTTCCTCGACGACGACCTGTGGCAGTTCAACGACATCTTCGGCGACGACAGCAACATCTTCCCCGACCAGTCCGTCTTCCTGCGCGAGTACGCGGCCGTCGGCGGGACCAACGGAGTGGTGCTGCTGCCCGGAAGCGTCGCCGACGTCACCCCGGAGGACTGCGCCACCACCCATCCGGTGCCCGTGGACGAGTTCTTCGCGAACAAGCGCGAGCACCTGGCGGAGATGCGCGAGCGGAAGCGGCCGATCATCGAGGCGGAGAAGAGCACCTGGCGCCACCCCGAGATCGACGTGCTCAAGGAGATGAAGCTGCGGATGGAGCCGCTGCTGGAGAGCTCCGTCTACATCGCCGAGGGGATCGGCACCCCGGTGCGGCTCGACCTGGTCTCCTACGACGGCACCGAGGTCGAGTCCGTGCTCATCGACTTCCCCGGCAGGGAGGTCCGCCCGGCCGCCGGCGAGCGGGTCCGCTACAGCTTCCGCGTCCGGCGCGAGCTGGTGGAGCACCTCATCCACATCGAGGAGGGCGACTGGGTCAACTCGCTGTTCCTGTCCTGCCGGTTCTCCGCCACCCGGATCGGGCGCTACAACGAATACATCTACGCGTTCTTCGAGTGCCTCACCGAGGAACGCATGCAGTACGCCGAAGGCTGGTACGACGAGCACGAACGGGCCGTCGACGCGGAGGACATCGAGCTCGGCGCCTGGTCGGTGCAGCGCCGCTGCCCCCACCTCAAGGCGGATCTGCGCCGCTTCGGCGTGGTCGACGGCGACGTGCTGACCTGCCAGCTGCACGGCTGGAAGTTCGACCTGCCCAGCGGCCGGTGCCTGACCAGCGTGGCGCCGGGCGTACGCGCCAGCCTCGGTCCCGGCTGAGCCGGCCGGCGGCGCCGTTCCCACCGGGGAGGGGCGCCGCCCGGCTAGCGGGCCACCTCGGGCGCGAGCAGCCCGAGGTAGGCCAGCTTCTTGCGGATCGTCTCCGGCGTGAACGGCTTGATGACGTACTCGTGGGCACCCGCGGCCAGCGCGCGCACCATCTGGCTGTGCTCGGTCTCGGTCGTCACCATCATCATGCACATGTCCCGCAGCGGCGGCATCTTGCGGATGTGGCGAATCAGCTCCAGGCCGTCCATCACCGGCATGTTCCAGTCGATCAGTGCCACGTCCGGCACCGTCGGGATCTCCACGAGCAGGTCCAGCGCCTCCCGCCCGTTGCTCGCCTCGTACGCCGCGAAGCCCAGCGGGCCGAGGGTGCGCTGGAGGATGCGGCGCATCGTGCTCGAGTCGTCGACGACCAATGCCAGCATGTGTTCGCCTTTGCCTCGAAGAGCGGGACCACGGTGCCCATCGGCAGGTGCGAGCGGTCCCTGAGGCAATAGCACTACGTTGAGGCGATGGAATTCCAGGAGGTCGTCCGCCGCCGCCGCATGGTCCGCAGCTACGAGGACCGGCCGATCCCGCCCGACGTCGTGGACCTGATCGTGCAGAACGGCCTGCGGGCGCCGTCGGCCGGGTTCTCCCAGGGCTGGGGCTTCCTCGTCCTCGACGACCCGGCCGGCATCGCCCGCTTCCGGGAGGCCTGCCGCCCGGAGACCGCGCCCGAACGGTGGTTCGCGGCCAACGTCGAGGCGCCGCTGCTGATCGTCCCGCATTCGCACAAGGACGCGTACCTCGACCGGTACGCCGAGGCGGACAAGGGGCACACGGACCGGTCCGACAGCTGGTGGCCGGCGCCGTACTGGGACATCGACACCGGCATGGCCGCGCTGCTGATGCTGCTCACGGCGGTCGACAAGGGGCTCGGCGCCTGTTTCTTCGGCATTCCGGCGGAACGGATCGAGTCCTTCCGTACGGCGTTCGGCGTGCCGGCCGCCTTCATGCCCATCGGGGCCGTCTCGATCGGCTACAGCCAGGAACCGCCCCGCGACCTCTCCGGCCGCCGGAAGCCGACGGACCAGGTCGTGCACCGCGGCCGCTGGAGGTGACCGGTTTCTGTCGTACCCCTGTTCCAGAATGAGCGGGTGCTGGTGGCGGTGGTGTCCGACGACGGAAGCTGGGCGGGTCCCGGGCGGCTGCAGACCGTCCGCCCCGACGGCGTGCCGGTCGCCGCGCCCGAGGCCGTCACCGATCTGCCCGCCGCGATCGCCGCGCGCGAGGCCGCCGACCACCCGCGCTGGCTCTGGGCGGCCACCGCGGAGGGCTATCCGGTGCTGCTCCGGGCCGGGGTGCGGGTCCGCCGCTGCCACGACGTCGAGCTCACCGAGGCGCTGCTGCTCGGGCACGCCGGGCGGTGGGGCGAGCCCCGGTCGCTCGCCGCCGCCCACGCCCGGCTCACCGGCGGCCCGGTCCCGCCCGATCCGCCGCCCCGGCCCGCCGATCCGCCCGGCCTCACCCAGGCCGCGCTCTTCGACGCGGTCGGCGGCCCGTCGCCCGCCGCCGGCCCGGTGGTTCTCGACTCCCTGACCCGGGTGTACGCGGACCAGCACCGGCGCATCGCCGCGACGGGCCACCCGGGGCGCTTCGGCCTGCTCGTGGCCGCCGAGTCGGCGGGCGCCCTGATCGGCGCGGAGATGGGCCACGCCGGCATCCCCTGGCGCGCGGACGTGCACGACGAGGTGCTGCGCGAGCTGCTCGGCCCGCCCCAGCCGGTGGGGCCCCCGCGCCGCCTCGCCGAGCTGGCCGCCGAGGTCAACGCCGCGTTCGGCGTGCACGGCCTGCACCTCGACTCCCCGGCCGAGGTGGTGCGCGCGTTCACCCGGGCCGGCATCGACGTCCCCAACACCCGGGCCTGGGTGCTCCGCAAGATCGAGCACCCGGCGATCAAGCCGCTCCTGGAGTACAAGGAGCTCTACCGCATCTGGACCGCGCACGGCTGGGCCTGGCGCGACGCCTGGGTGAGCGAGGGCCGCTTCCGCCCCGAGTACGTCCCCGGCGGCGTCGTCTCCGGCCGCTGGGCCACCCGCGGCGGCGGCGCCCTCCAGGTCCCCAAGGTGGTCCGCCGCGCGGTGGTGGCCGACCCCGGCTGGCGCTTCGTCGTCGCCGACGCCGGCCAGCTCGAGCCCCGCGTCCTCGCCGCGGTCTCCGGCGACACCCGCCTCGCCGCGGCCGGCGAGACCGACGATCTCTACGCGGCCCTCGCCGCCGACGCCTTCGCGGGCGACCGCCCCCGCGCCAAGCTCGCCCTCCTCGGCGCCATGTACGGCCAGACCGGCGGCGCGGCGATCCCCGCCCTCGCGGTCCTCCGCCAGAACTACCCGACCGCCTTCGAATACGTCGAGGCGGCGGCCCGCACGGGCGAGGCAGGCGGCCTGGTCCGCTCCTGGCTGGGCCGCACCTGCCCACCGTCCTCCACCGCCTGGCGAGACGCCGGCCTCGACCCCCCGGAGGAAGCCGGCTCGGCGGAGGCACCGCAGGGCGGAGCCTCGGGCCGCGCCCGCGGCCGCTTCACCCGCAACTTCGTCATCCAGGCAACGGCGGCGGAGTGGGCCCTGGTCCTCCTGGCCACCCTGCGAACGGCCCTGACCGGCCTGCGAGCGGAAATCGTGCTCTTCGTCCACGACGAGGTCGGCGTCCACTGCCCGGCGGACGAGACCGACCAGGTGGTCGCCGCGGTGCGCACGAGCGCCGCCCGCGCGGGAGAGCTGCTGTTCGGACGAACGGAGGTGCGCTTCCCCCTCGACGTGTCGGTGGTCGAGTGCTACGCCGACGCCGCCTGACAGAGATGATGTTGGTGAGCACCTCCCGCCGGGGTCTGACCCTCCGCCTGACTGACTTCGGGTCCTTTACGGGATTTGTCGGCCCTGGTCGGGAGGTGCTCGTGCACTCATCAGGCGTGGCGTTGTGACTTCATAGGAGCCTGGCTAGTGTGCTGCGCCGGAAATTCGCCTACAAAATCGTGCGAGTGATTCGAGGATCTCCTCGGCGGTCTTGGTCCAGATGAACGGTCGTGGGTTGC
>NZ_PVZG01000004.1 GCF_003002065.1 Pseudosporangium ferrugineum | reverse complement strand
TTGATCAGCCTCTGGACCTGGACTTCGGACAGCACCGGGTCGGGTCCGGGCGCTCCGCGTGAGGCCAGGGCCTGTTCGCCGCCGGCTTTCCACGCCCGCCGCCACGCGTACGCCGACTTCGTGGAGATCTCCAGATCGGCGGCTACCTGCGGCGCGCTCGCTCCGGCAGCGAACATCCGTGCCGCTTGCCGTCGTACCTGCTCCCGGCGGGCGCGTTGTTGCGGTCCAACCCCGCCGCCATCCCCGTATCGCATGCCCTAACTAGACAGCAGTCCCGAACCGGCAGGAATCACCCAAAGTGACGATGTGGACTTGAGAGTGACCTCAACCCCAGAAGCTCAGTAGATCGCATACGCATTGGGACACCGGCTGCCTGAAGGCCCCGGCCGTCCGTGACAGTGATCTCCGGGCGGCCGGGCTGCCAGCCGACGGAGGAACCCTCGATGACTTTTGGACAGTTCGAACCGGAGTACGTACCTCTCGCCGCCCGGCTCGTGGCCTACTACCGGGCGGTCGTCATCGCCCACACCGACGACCCGGTTGTCGGCGCGTGTCTCGTCTGCCGGGTCTCCGGCTGCGAAGACCTGCGGTATGCGTCCGCGCGATTGGCCATGGTTCCCGGGCGTTCGATCACATCGACGGTGGAGCTTGCCGAGGAGATCGACCATAAGGGCGGCCAGCCGTGACCAGTCTGGTGCCGCTCCAGGTCGGAGACGTGATCCAGGTGGAAGAGCCGGGCTGCTGCTACGGGGTGGGAAGCGTGACCTTGCGCGTTACCGAAGTGCATGGCCTCGTCTATCTCGACGACGGTCCGTGGGTCATGGTTGATGGTGTTCCGCTTTGGAGCAACGGCTTCGAGGGGGAGGTGCGGTATGCGCAGGTACGCCTGGAGGTCATTCGGCACCTGCCGCACTGGCCGTCGTCAAGGAATGCATCATGACCTCGACGGTGTACCTCTCCCATGTTGCCCGTGCCGAGATCGCGGCTGCCGAGGTTGACCTGTACTGCCACCTTCCCGTGACGCCGTGCGGCCTGTGCGTCACTTGCTCTGAACCTGAGCCGTGCAGAGGTAGGTACGCAGCGCAGCACGTGCTCCTTCGGTACGGTGTCCTGCCCAAACGCCGACCGGGTGCGGGAGGAGTCCGGACGGCCGGAGGTTACAAGCCGATGGCGGGCTTCACCACGGACCACACACGCTCGAACGAGGCCAGATAGGTCGCCACCATTCCGTCTGCGCGGTTCCCCTTGAGATGCAGTACCGGTGCGTGGGCCCCCGGGCGGCCGTAGATGTGTGAGCTGACCAGTAGCTCGTCATCGGAGCGGCATATCGAGTTGTAGAGCACGGTGTCATGCAGTCCCAGCGCGACTCCGGACTCCGCGGCAAGCGGGCCGAAGCCGACCAGAGCTGTACGGATGCGAGCGCTCATGCCGGCGCCGATGCGTTCCTCGTCTCCCCGGCTGGCGACGTGCCGACCGGCAGGATCGCCCAGCGCAATGCGCACCCGTACGCCCTGCCGTGCCTTCTCGCGCAGCAGATCGGTGACTGCGACGTTCTCGGCGAGGAAGAGCGCGCTGTACGCCAGGATTGCGATCTCGTGATCGGCCCTGCTCAGCAGCCGTACCCATGCATCGGCCGGCACCGCGGAGCGGTGCGGGTAGACGATACGCACCTCATCCGCTTGAGTTGCGGGATCGGTCGGCCTGGACATCTCCGGCCAGAGGTCGTGCGGGGACCAGCCGGTCATTTTGACCAGTGCGTCGCGGTGGCGGGGGTACGGCTGGCGTCCGGTCATCCACCGTTGCACGGTCTTCGGGTCGACGCCGAGACGTGACGCGACGTCGACGGCGTTGATGCCAGCGCCGCGTAGGGCGCGGGCGAGTGGATGGTTCACGCAACGACTCCCATCGCTGGCGAGACCGCCATCCTAGCCAAGAAGTCCCAAGACGTCCTAACGGCGTGGTCCCCTTTCTGTTACGCGCGGTGCAAAGTCGATCGAGTAGGCACAGAGGACTGGGCGGACGGGCGGCGATGGCGAGAGCTGACGAAGAACTGGCGCGAACGTCCGCGGAACGCCTGGCGCTTGCACTGGAGGACGCCGGCTTCGACGTCGGACAGGAGTTCCCGGCGCTGTATGACGCCATCGGGCGTCAGGGCACCGCGGTTGTTCGCGTCGGCGACATCTCGCCGCCCGTCGCGGATCGGCTTGCCGTCGTGCTGCTGGCCGGAGCCTCTCAAGAGAGCCACGTCGAAGAGGGCGACAACAGGTAGCAAGTCCGGCGGCGCCGGACGGGCGGTTCGTTAGTCTGCTCCCGTGGAGCAGATCGAACATGCCCGCCACCTTGCGCGCCAGTTGCTGGCCGAGTCGATCCCGCGCCGCTGGTCACACAGCCAAGGTGTCGGGCGCAAGGCGGAGGCGGTCGCCCGTCTCGTCGGTGACGAAGGCCCGGCACTGGTCGCCGCTGCGTGGCTACACGACGTCGGATATGCCCCCGACCTCGTGGTGACGGGTATGCACCAGCTCGACGGCGCCCGCTATCTGCGCGATGTGGCCCGCGCCGACGAGGTGGTTTGCCGACTGGTCGCACACCACTCATGCGCGTTCATCGAGGCCCGCAACCGCGGCCTCGCCGGCCAACTGATCGACGAGTTCCCGCTGGTCGAGGGTCTGGTGTCCGACGCCATCACGTATGCGGACATGACAACGACGCCCGTCGGTGAGCCGACCGACGTCGAGCAACGCCTAGCCGAAATCCTCACCCGATACGGTGACGGCGACGTCGTGGCGGAGTCGATCCGCGAGGCGAGTCCGCTGATCGTCAACTCGGTTCGAGTCGTCACGGCTGCGCTCAACGAACGCTGAGGTCATTCCATCCGACTCAGCGACCCCTGTTCGTCGCGGCTCCACCGGCGGCCGGCGCTGTCCAAGAACTCGATCTGCACGGGCTCAGGCTCGACATACGTCCGCAGCCAGTCTGTCGGCGCGGCTCGTTGGATGGTACGTCCGGGCGGCACCAGGCCGACGAACTCCGATCCGGCGTCCTCGCCGTCGCGCGTCGGCATCGGCAGTTCCACCTCGTAGATGGGCATGTCGCTCGCGTTGTGGACGTGGAAGGAGAGGTCGCGACTGCCGTCGACTTTGCGGATCAGCTCGACCCACGCGCTGATGCGCTCCGCTTGGGCGCGCCGCTCATCCTCAGCACGGTCCGCCTCCCGGCGGTGCTCGCGACGTAGGAGCAGGAAGCCGACCAGGAAGGCGCCGACCGTGCCGACCGCGGAGAAGACATCGGCGAAGGCGCTGAGCCAGTCGCTATCCAAGGTGTACGTCCCCGGGTGCATCCAGGAAATGGTCGAGCCGCATGCGCATCGACCGGTCCATCGGAAGCGCCCCAATCTCCCGGACGGGCACCCACCGAACCTCGGTGCTCTCGGCGCTGGTCTTCGGCGTTCCACCGACGGCTCGGGCGACGAAGACAACGGAGAACTCCTGGCGCACCTCGCCGTCGCTGGTGTAGAGGATGACGTGGCGGGGGTCGGTGTAAAGGCCGGCAAGGCCGGTGATCTCGACGTCGACTCCGGTCTCCTCCGCGGTCTCGCGTACGGCCGCGTCGGGCAGGGACTCCCCGAGATCCATGGCGCCGCCTGGCAGCGCCCAGTTGCCGTTGTCGGAACGGCGGATGAGGAGGATCTCGCCGAAGTCGTTGGTGACGACCACGTTCGCTGAGGGGACGAGCGACGCCGCGCGAGGAGCGTCCGGATCGTCGTAGTAGTCGATGCGCCGTCCCATGCTGGCCTCAGTCCAGCGGGGTGGCTTCGTCCCACACACGCTCGAAACTGTCGAGGTACGTGGACACCATGCCTCCGCCGGCCACCCGGCGGAGGTGGAGCACCGGTGCTTGAGCGGCGGTGAAGCTGTAGATGTGCGTGTTGACCAGCAGCTGGTCATCGGAGCGGTAGATCGAGTTGTAGAGCACCGTGCGGTGCAGCCGGAACTCGATGCCGTCGACCTCGCGCAGCGGCCGGTACATCACGAGCGCATTCTTGATCTTCGCGGCCTGGACGTCGTCCACGCCCTCATCGGCGCCGCGTTGCGCTACAACCTCGCTGTCCGGGTCACCCAACAGGATGCGTACGCGCACGCCGGCGTCGGCCTTCTGGCGGAAGATTCGGTGGATGCCGGCGTCCTCGGAGAGGAACAAGCCGCTGTAGACCAGGACGCCGATCTCTTCCTCGGCGTTGTCGAACATGGTGCGCCACAGCTCGGACGGAACGGTCCAGCGGTGCGGATAAATGTTGATGATCTCGCTTTCGCTGGCACTCGCGACCTGATCCGAACTCAGCGCGTCCGGCCACAGGTACACCTCGTCGACGCCGAGGTGAGCGGAGACCGCATACCGATGGCGGCGGTACGGCGTGCGTCCGCTGATCCATCGCTCGACGCTCTTCGGATCGACGTTGAGCACTTCGGCCAATGCGGCCGGCGTGAGGCCCCGTTCCAACATCGCCGTGCGTAGTCGGTCGTTCGGCATCGTCTTCCCGTCAGGACGTCCGGCAGCCCGACCACCCTATTCGAGACGTCTCGGACACGTCCAGCCACGACCTGATCACGTCCCGTCCTCTGGCCGCACTCTCGGTGGCGTCGATGCGGACCGCGCATCGCCGAACGAGAGGAGACCCCAAGCAATGGACACCCAGCACTTCACGAATCAGGTCCCGAGCTGCTCCTGCGGCGCCATGCTCGGCGACGGACATCAGACTCTGTGCCGCAAGTGCGTCGCCCGGTTGCGCTGGACTCGACGCCATCAGCCGCGCGGTGGACACGGTGGCGCCGACCGAGCCGTCCGTACGCGCCGAGGTCGGCGGAACCGCAACGGCGGTGACGTGTGACGATCGCCGTTTCCGCCGTCATCCTGCTCGGCGTCTTCGTCTACCTGCTGTGGCGGTACGCACGGTTGCCGCTGTGGCAGGCCGCCATCTGCGCGGCCTTCGGCTACTTCCTCGCCTCGTCGTCCATCGGACCGGACATCGGCGACGGACTCCGCGCTCTCGCCCGGTTCGTCGCCGGCCTTGACCTCTGAAGTGGGCGACCCGCCAACCGCTGAACGGCGCGACTGGTGGGTGATCGTCGGCATGTCTGTTGCCGCCATCTCCGCCGCGGTGGCGAGCTTCGCCGGCCTTCGCGGTCTGGCTCTGGTCGCCGGCTGGCCGGACCGGCTTGCGTGGCTCCTACCGGTCACCATCGACGCGTACGCCATGACTTCAGCGCGAGTGTGGCTCGCCGGAACGCTCGGTGACGGCGGGGCCCGGAACTTCGCCCGCGCGAACGCGATCGGCGCCATCGCAACGAGCATCGTCGGCAACGCCGGCTTTCACCTCATCGTGGCCGGCCTCCTCACCATCTCCTGGCCGATCATCGTCCTCGTCGGCGCCGTACCGGCCGCCGTACTCGGACTGACCGCACACCTGCACGCGCTGACCGCGTTCGTGCCGCCGCAGACCACCTCACCGCTACCGGCCGATGAGCGTCCTCAGACCCGTACCGGAATCCGGACCCGGCGCGCGAAGCGCCGGACCGATGCCGCCCTGCTGAACGCGGCCAGGGAGGCCGACGCCCGGCACCGCGCCGCACACGACGGACGCCCTATCAGCCGAGACGGACTGCGCTCGGCGCTGCGTATCGCCGGACCCAAGGCAACAGAGCTTCGGCGCCAGTTGGCCGCCGAGACGCCCGACCGAAAGGAGGCTGCACGCCGCCCATGACCAAGCACCCGCAAGTCCCGCGCCCGACAGTCGATCAGGAGGCCGTTCTCACCCATCTACGCGCCGCCCACCGACAGCCCACGCCCGTCGCCCTATGGACAGCCATCGCCGACGTTCCTGTACTGCTCGCCGAGATTGAGCGCCTCGCGCACCTGCTGAGCCGCACGCGGTGGGACTTCGCCGACCTCCTCGCCGCTGCCCGCGCTACCCTCGCCGCCCACGACGAGGGCGAGCACGACCCGCTGACGTACCTCCGCGATGCAGTCGCCGAGCACCACCTCTGGACGCCGGCCCACGCCGGAATCGCCGAATGAGAGCGTACGGACGCCGGCACCGCCGGTGGAGCCGCCGTGACCCGCAACCGCTCCTGCTCGTACCCGACGAACCGCTCCTCGTCGCCGGCCTGGCCGCGATCGGACGAGTCCTGTTCCGGTACCGGTCGGAACTCGCACCAATCATCGCCGGACTCTCGCTGGCTGTCGCCGGACTCTTGCTGCACCGGACGCACCCCGGCGCATGGCCGGTGGTAGCCGTACTCACGGCTCTTGTCGCACTGACGGCCGGGCTGCGAGGCCGGCCTTGGGACCTTGCGCGCACCGAAGAACGCGGGTACGCCGCTACGACATGCGCCGTTGGGGGAATGTGGCTTACTGCCGCGACGGCGCTCGGCCCGGGCCGCACGCCTCTGCCCACTGTCTTGGTCGTCTCAGTGGCGGGATTCGGTGTTCCGTGGTGGGCGCATCGCCGCCGCAGAGCGCGCGTTCGGGTCGACCGCGTCATCCACGCCTGGCCCGACCTTGCCGAGGCGGTCGGGCTCAATGGCTCACGGCTCATGTCGGCCGTCGTGGACACCTGGGGCTGGCGCGCTCTGATGAAGCTTCGCCCGGGCCAGAGCATCTCGGACGTCGTCGCACGAGTGCCAGCCATCGAGTCAGCACTCGGTACGCGACCGGGCGCGGTGCGCGTCGAGCAGGACCCGGCGCACGCCGGCCGCTGCACGATGCGGGTCGTCGCGCTCGACCCGCACGCCGGCGCCATCCCGTGGCCCGGCCCGGTGGCGCGGTCGCTGGCGGACCCGATGGAACTCGGCGTCTTCGAGGACGCCACGCCCGTCCGGGTGCCGCTGCTACGACGGCACGCGCTGATCGGCGGCACCACCGACTCCGGCAAGAGCGGCGTGCTGAACGTCGTCCTCGGCAACCTCGCTGCCTGCTCCGACGTCGTGCTGTGGGGCATCGACCTCAAGGGCGGCATGGAACTTCGGCCGTGGGCGTCGTGCCTTGCCCGGCTCGCCACCACGCCGGAAGAGGCAACACGGCTCCTGGCCGACGCGGTGGCCGTGCTCGACGCCCGCGCCCACGCATCCAGCCGGGACAACAGCCGCGTGTGGGAACCCACGGCGTCCGCGCCGGCACTGGTGATCGTCATTGACGAGTACGCCGAGCTGGCCGACACGGCACCGGCCGCCGTGACGCACGCCGAGTCGATCGCTCGGCGTGGGCGCGCGGTCGCAGTCGACCTGCTCACCGCCACGCAGCGACCCACGCAGAAGGCGATGGGCGGCGGCGCGCTGCGCTCGCAGATGAGCGTCCGGGTCTGCCTGCGGGTGCGGGAACGCCGCGACGTCGACCTCATCCTCGACAAGGGCATGCTCGCCGCTGGCTGGCACCCCCACACCCTGGACGCGCCCGGCAAGTTCTACCTGCTGGCCGACGGCCACAACCAGCCCAGAAGGGCCCGCGCCTACCTCGTCACGGACGACGATGTCCGGACGACGGCCGCCCGCTACGCCGACCAGCGACCCGAGCTGGATGCGCTGTCCCAGGCCGCGATTGACAACCCCGTCAGCCGACCGGCTGAGATCGCAACCGGTCCCGACCCCGAACAAGCGCTCATAGCGGCTTTGGCCGGAGCGCCAGACGAAGGCCTGCGGGTCGCCGATCTCATGCGGCTCATCGGGATGGGACGGACGTGGATCTACGAGCGGCTTCAGGCGCACGCCGCCGCCGGGCATGCCCGGCAGGTCACTCGCGGACGCTGGAGAGCCTGACCTGATCGTCCGTGCGGACGTCCGTCCGCACGCGCGCGTCTGCGCTGATAAGCGCGCGGACGGACGACGGACGGACGTCGCGCAGGCTCCACTTTCGAGCAGAGAGGAGGCATGTCATCACCACCAATCAGCCCGACGACGAAGGGAGAAATCGCAGCATACGAAGGGCAGAGACGCTGGTCGTCAAGGATGCCCAGGTCAAGACGTCCCTAGAAGTCCCGCTGTCTGAGGCGGCCGCAGATGTGCTGTGGCGCATCATCGACCGGGCTCGGAAGAATCGATCGACATGACGAGGTTCGCCTTCTACGGACGTGTGTCGACCGAGGACCAGCAGGATCCCGAGGCGTCGAAAGGCTGGCAGCTCTCTCGCGCTCGCAGCCTGATCGAGCCGGCCGGCGGCGAGGTCGTCGCCGAGTTCTTCGACATCGGCCTGTCTCGGTCGCTGCCCTGGAAGCGCCGACCGGAGGCCCTGCGGTTGCTGGACGCGATCAAGAGTCCCAGCCGGGACTTCGATGCGGTGGTCATCGGCGAGCCGCAGCGCGCCTTCTACGGCAGCCAGTTTGGCATGACATTCCCGGTCTTCGTCCACTACGGCGTCGGCCTCTGGGTGCCCGAGGTCGGCGGCGCCATCGATCCCGGCTCGGATGCGCACGATCTCGTCATGGCTCTCTACGGCGGCATGAGCAAGGGCGAGCGCAATCGCATCAAGATCCGCGTTCGCTCGGCGATGAAGTCGCAGACCGAGTTGGAAGGACGGTTCCTCGGCGGTCGCCCGCCGTACGGATACCGGCTTGCCGAGGCCGGCCCGCACCCGAACCCCGGCAAGGCCGCTGAAGGCAAGCGCCTGCACCGACTCGAACCCGATCCCGTCACCGCTCCGGTCGTTCGCCGGATCTTCGACGAGTACGCGGCGGGCCGGGGCATGACGTCCATCGCCCGCGGACTGACACATGACGGCATCGCGTGTCCCTCCGCCTACGACAGGGCCCGGAACCCGCACCGCAACACCGAGGTGTGGGAGACGAGCGCCGTTCGCGCGATTCTCCGCAATCCGCGCTACACCGGTCGCCAGGTGTGGAACAAGCAACGCACGGACGAAGTGCTGCTCGACGTGGAAGACATCGCCCTCGGCCATGAGAACAGGCACCGGTGGAACGACGAAAGCGATTGGGTTTGGTCCAAGGCCGAGGCCCACACGCCTCTGATCACGGCCGACCTCTACGAGCGGACGCAGACGACGATCAAGGTCCGCGGAACTAACGGCGAGCAGGGCCGGGCGCCGCGTCGCAGCACTCGCCCGTACCTGTTCCGCGGACTCATCAATTGCGGGCTCTGCGGACGCCACATGGTCGGCAACCTCAACCACGGCCGCCTGTACTACCGGTGCAAGGCATCACGCGACTTCGTGCGCCAGCACGAGGTCGCCCACCCGCCGATGCTGTACCTGCGTGAAGACACCATCACCGATCCCGTTGACCGATTCCTTCGCCAGGAACTCAACGCGGGCACGCTGGCCGCGAACCTCCGCGCCCTGGCCGACGCCCACCACCGCGCCGAACTCGCCGCCTACCGCGCTCAGGACCAGACCAGCCAGCTGCGCCAAACGATCACCGACTGCGACGCCAAGATCGAGCGCTACCGCGCGGCGCTGGACGCCGGGGCAGATCCCGCGCTCATCGCCGGCTGGATCCGCGAGGCCTCGACCGTTCGAGGGACCGCGGAGGCCGCGCTACGGACGAGCGAGGCACCGCCGCAGCGGCTCAACGACGATCAGATCGCGGCGCTTGTCGACGGCCTGGGCAGCTTGCTCACCGTCCTGCGGTGCGCGGAGCCACGGGACAAGGCGGAGCTTTACAGCCGGATCGGCCTGCGGATGACCTACAAACCAGGCCCGAAAACGCTGAAGGCCGAGATCGTGTCTACCGATCTCGGCCGTGTGCTTAATGTGTGTCCGAGGGGGGACTTGAACCCCCACGCCCGATAAAGGGCACTAGCACCTCAAGCTAGCGCGTCTGCCATTCCGCCACCCGGACCTGCTTGTGTGGTCGCGCCGGGTCGACGGGCGGTTGGCGTCCGCTGTCGGTGGGCCCCGGCGGGCCGCACAGGAGAGAACTTTACACGGCCTCGTGCCGGGTTTGCATCGGGCCCACCCCGGCGGGTCGGGGTGGCGGCCGGCGGGCGGGGAACACGATCTTGACCTGGGGTTTTACCGGTTGGAAACGTTGACCGGGGGAGAGAATGCATCCTATATTGTGGCTCAGGTCACCTGGGACGCCGCGGGAGCGGCTGCCGGGCCCGGCGGGAGTGGCTGGGTGCTGGCGTACCTCGCGTGGGGCCCGGCCGGATCGGCGGCGGGCGGGCGTGAGGGCTGGAGGATTGTTCGCCGCCAAAACCCCCTTGGAGGCATCTATGACCGAGAATCGTTCCGTTGATGTGGTGATCGTCGGTGCCGGGTTCTCCGGCATGTATCTGCTCCACAGACTTCGCCGGCAGAATCTCAGTGCGGTGGTTTTCGAGGCCGGGACCGATGTCGGCGGGACCTGGTACTGGAACCGGTATCCCGGGGCCCGGGTCGATGTCGAGAGCCTCGCCTACTCGTACTCGTTCTCCGAGGAATTGGAGCAGGAGTACGAGTGGCAGGAACGGTATCCGACTCAGCCCGAGATTCTGCGGTATGCGCGGCATGTCGCCGACCGGTTCGATCTGCGCCGGGGCATCGTGTTCCGGACCCGGGTCAGCGGGGCGACCTGGGACGATCAGGCCAGGACCTGGCTGGTGCGCACCGAGCATCAGGATGCCGTCACCGCCCGGTTCCTGGTGATGGCCACCGGCTGCCTCTCCGCGTCGAAGATGCCGGAGATTCCGGGCCTGGAATCGTTCAAGGGCGCGACGTACCACACGGCGCACTGGCCGCATGAGGGCGTCGACTTCACCGGGATGCGGGTCGGGATCGTCGGGACCGGATCCTCGGGGGTGCAGTCGATTCCCGTGATCGCTCGGCAGGCCGCCGAGCTGACCGTTTTCCAGCGGACGCCGGCGTACTCGTTGCCCGCGCGGAATCGGGCCCTGCGGTCCGACGAGATCAAGGAGATGAAGGCGAACTACCGCAAGTTCCGGCGGGCGCAGCGGGAATCCGGGTTCGGGGTTCCCGTTCCCGAGCCTACGAAGTCCGCGCTCGAGGTGTCCGAGGCCGAGCGGGATGCCACCTTCGAGACCGCGTGGGAAAGCGGGAGCCTGGTCAATCTGCTCACCGCGTACAAGGATCTGGCCACCGACCAGGCAGCCAACGACACCGCCCGCAGGTGGATCCACCGCAAGATTCACGACATCGTCGCTGATCCCGCGGTGGCCGACGATCTCAGCCCCGAATATCCGGTCGGCACCAAGCGGCCGTGCCTGGACACCGGATATTACGAGACCTACAACCTGCCGCATGTGCATCTGGTGAACCTGCAGCGCACCCCGCTGGTCGAGGTGACGGAGAAGGGCATCAGAACCGCCGGTCGGGAGTACGAGTTCGACGCGATCGTCTACGCCACCGGCTTCGACGCGATGACCGGAGCCCTGACCAATGTCGACATTCGCGGGCGCGACGGGCTGTCGCTCAAAGAGACGTGGAACGCGGGGCCGCGTACGTATCTCGGGATCGGGTCCGCCGGTTTTCCGAACCTGTTCATGATCACCGGGCCGGGCAGCCCCTCGGTGCTGTCCAACATGGTGGTCTCCATCGAGCAGCACGTCGACTGGGTGGTCGACGCGATCACGCACCTCGACGCGCAGGGGCTGCGGGTGATCGAGCCGGCCCAGGAGGCACAGGACGCGTGGGTCGCGCACGTCAACGAGATCGCCGGCTACACGCTCTATCCGAAGGCGAATTCCTGGTACATGGGTGCCAATGTGCCGGGCAAACCGCGGGTGTTCATGCCGTACGCGGGCGGCGTCGGCGCGTACCGCAAGAAATGCGATGAGGTCGCCGCCAAGGGCTACGAGGGTTTCCGGCTCACCGTCTGAGGAGTTGCCATGTCCCGTCGTGAATTGATCGACCCCGAGGTCCGCGTACCGTTGGATCAGTTGTTGGAAGCGATGCCCGGTGGGTTCAATGCCATCGGCGACATCGTGCAGCGCCGGGCCGCCGTGGAGGCGCTGCTGGGGGCCATCGAGGTGCCCGAGAACCCGGATGTGGTCAAGGAGGACCGTACGGTTCCGGGCCCGCAGGGTGAGCCCGACATCTCCGTACGGATATATCGGCCGCGCGATGCCGCCGCGCCGCTGCCCGGAATCTATTTCATCCACGGCGGCGGAATGATTCTCGGCACCGTGGCCGGCGAGGATCCGACCGCGACGTTGCTGTGCGACCAGGTGGGCGCGGTCGTGGTGTCGGTGGAATACCGGCTGGCGCCGGAGCATCCGCACCCCGCCCCGGCCGAGGACTGCTACGCGGGCCTGCAATGGACCGCCGCCCACGCCGCCGAACTCGGCATCGACCCGGACCGGCTGGCGATCTACGGCGGCAGCGCCGGCGGCGGCCTGGCCATCGCGACCGCGCTGATGGCCCGCGACCGGGGCGGGCCGGCGCTGCGGTTCATGATGCCGATCTACCCGATGATCGACGACCGCAACGGGACCGCGTCCAGCCACGAGATCACCGACATCGGCATCTGGGACCGCGACGGCAACGCCGAGGCCTGGGCCTGGTACCTGGGCGGCAAACCGGCCGATCAGTACGCCGCCCCGAGCCGAGCGGAGGACCTGTCGGGCCTGCCACCGGCGTTCATCGACGTCGGCACCGTGGACCTGTTCCGCGACGAGGACATCGCGTTCGCGCAGCGGCTGATGGCCGCCGGGGTGCCGACCGAGCTGCACGTGCACCCGGGCAGCTACCACGCGGCGGAGACGTTCGCGGCGGAGGCGGCGCTGGCGCGGCGGACGTGGGCATTGCGGGTGGACGCCTTGAAGCGCGCGCTGGCCTGATCCAGCGCCACCGGAAGGCCCATCCACGATCAATGTGGATGGGCCTTCTTTTCGGTGCCGGCCGGGGATTGCCGAGCGGTGCTAGCCTCGTCCGCTGGCGACGGAGATTGATCTTGTCGGGGCCGGGCGGCGGTGGGCCGGGCCTCCCGGGGTCGTGAGGAGTTCGAGTGTCCGATGAACCTCAGCGGTCGGTACCGGAGGACCGGACGGTAGAGGCGCCGGACGAGGACGGGCAGACCGACGAGGACCTTGCGCCGGCCGCAGGGCCGGCCGCAGGACCGGCGGAGCCGGCGCCCGCCGACGGGCAGACGGCAGAGGCGTCCGAGGCCCCCGCCGCCCCGGCTGAGCAACCGGAACCGGAGGACGGCGTTGCGAGCGGGCCTTCGGCGGACGCGGCCGGGGTAGAGCCTCCCAGCGCGCCGATCCCGGCTCCCGCTGAGCCTGACACCCAGGAGGCGGCCGGCGGTGACCCGCCGCCGCCGCGGCAACCCGGGCGCCCGCTCCTCGATCGCCGGCGCCTGCTGATCGCGGGTGCGGGGGCGGCCCTGGCGGCGGTCGCCGGCGGCATCGCTGTGGGAACGGGCGGTGATGAGCCGGACGTCGCCGGGCCGCGCCCCGCGGGCCCGGTGACCGCCGTGCGGTCGAGGCAGCCCGAGAGTACGCGGGTCACGCCGCCGCCGGTCGCGGTGCAGCGGGCGCCGATCTTCACGCTGGCGCAGTACCGGAAGGCGACCGGTGCGGCACCGTTCCCGGCCGATGCGATCGCGTTGACGATCGATGACGGCCCGCACCCGGTCTGGACGCCGAAGATCCTGAAGTTGCTGGACCGGTATCACGTGCCCGCGATGTTCTGCATGATCGGCAACCAGGTGCTGGGTCATGAGGACGTCGCCAAGATGGTGACCGCCGCGGGGCATCAACTCGCGAACCACACCTGGAGCCACCCCGGGGTGCTGAGCAAGAGGAGCGGCACCACCATCCACCGCGAGATCCTCAGGGCCCAGGAGAAGATCCACGACACCACCGGGTACGCGCCGAAGCTCTTCCGTTCCCCGGGCGGTGTCTGGTCGCCGAAGGTGCTGCGGCAGGTGGCGATGGCGGGGCTGTTCCCGCTGGACTGGACCAATGATCCGAGGGACTGGTCACGGCCCGGCGTGGGCAGGATCGAGCACGCGATGCTGGCCGCGCGTCCGGGGCAGATCCTGCTGTGCCACGACGGCGGCGGCGACCGGTCGCAGACGTACCACGCCCTGAAGACGGTTCTGCCCCGGCTCAAGGCGCGCGGACTGCGCTTCGTCGCTCTGTAGAGCGCCGCACAGCGCATTCGCCCATCCGGTGTGCATGCATGGTCATCTCAGCATTAGACGATACTAAATGAAAACGATTACCGTTCTGATCCTCAGGAACGGAGTCCTCAGATGGAACATCGGCATCGCATTCTCGCGGCCGCGGCCACCGCCGCGGCTCTGGTTCTTCTCGGCGCGTGCGGATCCGGCGGCGACGACGCCGCCGCGAACAGCACGTCTTCCTCCGGTACGCGGCTGGCGGTGGTCGCCACCACCCCCGAGGTCGCCGATTTTGTGCGCAACGTCGGCGGCGACGACGTGGCGGTCACCCAGGTCATCAAGCCCAATGTGGACCCGCACGACTACGAGCCGACCCCCGCCGACCTGCGGGCCATCGGCAAGGCGAAGATCGTCGTCAAGAACGGTGTGGGCCTCGAGGAGTGGCTCGACCGGACCATCGAGTCCGCCGGCTTCCAAGGCACGGTGGTCGACTCCAGCCAGGGCGTGACGCTGCGCGAGGGTGGCCACGAGCACGAGGAGGAAGGCGAGGAGCACGCCGAAGGGGAGGAGCACGCCGAAGGGGAGGAGCACGATCCGCACATCTGGCACGACCCCCGCAACGCGAAGATCATGGTCATCACCATCGAGAAGGCGCTGACCGCCGCCGACCCCGCGCACGCCGCCACCTTCGCCAGGAACCGGGCCGAGTACACGGCGAAGATCGACAAGCTGGACGCCGACAACGAGGCGGCCTTCGCCAAGATCCCGCCGGCGCAGCGCAAGCTGGTCACCAACCATGACGCGTTCGGCTACTACGTCGACCGCTACAAGCTGGAATTCGTCGGCTCGGTGATCCCCAGCCTCGACACCTCCGCCGAGTTGTCCGCCCAGCAGCTCAACGACCTCGTCGCGAGGATCAGGGCGACCGGCACCAGGGCGATCTTCACCGAGAGCTCGCTGCCGCCCAAGAGCGCCGAGGCCATCGCCCAGCAGGCCGGCGTCAAGGTCGTGGGTGGCGAGGACGCCCTGTACGGCGACAGCCTCGGCGCCGAAGGCACTCCGCAGGGCACCTACCTCGGCGCCGAGCAACACAACACCCGAGTGATCACGTCCGCCCTGGCCGGTTGAGATGGCCGACGCCACCCTCGGTTTCAGCGGGGTCAGCGTCGGCTACCACGGTAGTCCCGTGCTGACCGACATCGAGCTGAACGTGCACGCCGGTCAGCGCCTGACCCTGGTCGGCCCGAACGGCGCCGGCAAGTCCACGCTGATCAGATCGGTGCTCGGCCTCGTGCCGGTCCTGCACGGCAGCGCGACGGTGCTGGGCCGGCCGCCCGCTCAGGCGCGAAGCGTCACCGGCTACGTGCCCCAGACCGGATCCCTCGACGCTGCCTTCCCGGTCAGCGCCCGGCAGGTCGTCATGATGGGCCGCTACCGCCGCATCGGCTGGTGGCGCCCCGCCCGGGCCGCGGACCGCGCCGCGGTGCGGGAGGCCCTGGAGCGCGTCGGGCTTGCCGACAAGGCGCAGCGTCAGTTCGGCGTGCTCTCCGGCGGCCAGCGCCAGCGCGTGCTGCTGGCACGCGCGATCGCGGCCGAACCCCGGCTGCTGCTTCTCGATGAGCCGTTCAACGGCGTCGACGCCGTGAGTCAGGAGGCGATCCTGCGGGTGCTGCACGACCTCAGCGCGGCCGGCACCACCGTGGTGCTCAGCACTCACGACCTTGCCGTCGCCCGGGAATTCTCCGACCTCGTCTGTCTGCTCAACGGGCGCCAGTGGGCACTGGGCACCCCCGCCGAGGCGTTGACCGCGAGCGCGTTGCGGCGCGCGTACGGCGGACACGCGGTGGACGTGGACGACGGCCGGACGGTGCTGGTGGAACCGTGATCGAGCCGTTCACCGTTCCGTTCATGGGCCGGGCGCTGGCCGAGCTCGCACTGCTGGCGCTCATCTGCGGCCCGGTCAGTGTCCTGGTGTTCGTGCGGCGGCTGTCCTTCGTCTCCGACGCGCTGACCCACACCGTCTTCCCCGGGGTCGTCATCGGGTTCGTGTCCGGTGGCGCCGAGGGTCTGTTCGCCGGCGCGCTGATCGCCGGGGTCGTCACCGCGGTCCTCCTGACGGTGCTGACTCGCGGCGGCGCCCTGTCCGACGACGCGTCCGCGGCCGTCGTGCTCGCGGCGATGTTCTCCATCGGCGTGGTGATCGTCTCCCGGCGGTCCTCGTACACGTCCGACCTGACCTCGTTCCTGTTCGGTCGCATCCTGACCGTCACACCGCGCCAGATCGCCGAGACCGCCGTGCTGGCGGTGATCATCCTCGGCGTGCTGCTGGTCGGCGCCCGTGCCCTGATCTTCCGGGCCTTCGACCCGGCGGGCGCCGCCGCGGCGGGCTTCCGCATCGTCTGGCTGGACCTGTGGCTCAACGTCGTGGTCGCGCTCGTGGTGGTCGCCGCGGTCCGTGCCGTCGGCACGATCCTGGTGGTGGCCCTGCTCATCGTGCCCGCCGCGGCCGCCCGCATGATCACGTCGCGCCTGGCGGTGATGGCCGTCCTCGGCAGCGGCCTGGTCCTGCTCGCCGGGTACGGCGGTCTGCTGCTCAGCTGGACCGCGTCAGTCGACCACGGCATCTCGCTGACGTCGGCGTCGGCGGTCGTCCTGATCCTCGTCCTCGCCTACGTGCTGCTGCCCCTGGGTGCGCTGCGCCTGCGGCGGCACCCGTCCGGTTCGGTCCGCCCGGAAAGGACCTCCCCGCATGAGCTGGTGGGATGACGCGGTGCACCGGGCGGCGGCCGAGGTGCTGCTCGTCGGCGCTCTGGCCGGCCTCGTCGGCGTGCAGGTGGTGCTGCGCCGGCTGTCGTTCTTCACGATGGCCCTGACCCACGCCACCTTTCCCGGCGTCGTGGTGGCCTCCATCATCGGCGTCAACATCGTCATCGGCGGTGTCGTCGCGGGCGCCGCCGTCGCCGTGGGAGTCGCGGCGCTGAGCCGGCGCCGCGGCCAGGACGCCGCCGCGGCGACGGGTGTCATGATCTCCGCCGGGTTCGCCCTCGGCGCCGGACTGGTGGCCACCCAGAGCGGGTTCAGCCGCGACCTGTCCGCATTCCTGGTCGGATCGATTCTCACCGTCAGCGAACGCGACCTGGTCATCACCGCGGTCGTTCTTCTGGCGGTGGGGCTGGTGCTGCTGGCCTTCGCTCGTCCCCTGCTGTTCACCGGCTTCGACCGTGCCGGGGCGCGGGCGGCAGGCTACGCCACCGGCGCCTGGGATCTGGTACTGCTGCTCACCATCGAAGTCGTCGTCGTGACGATCGTGCCCGCCGTGGGCACCGTTCTGGCTCTGGCGCTCATCGTGGCACCGGCCGCGGCGGCACGGATGTGGTCCACCCGGTTGCCGGTCATGACCGCGTTGGCGGTCGCGATCGGTGCCGGCAGCGGGCTCGCCGGCCTGTACGCCTCCAGCCACTGGAACGTCGCCGCCGGCGCGAGCATCGCCCTGGCGGCGACGGCGATCCTGATGCTGTCGTCGCTGCTGGCCCGGGTGCGGGATCTCCGGCCGAGGGCCACAGCATGAACGCGGCGCCCACCGCCTCTTCCCACCCGGAGCTGGAACGCGCGGTCATCGTCCTGCGTGGCATGGCTTACGGGCACCGGCTGCACATTCTCGTCCTGTTGCGGTCCGGCGAACTCACGCCCGCGGAGCTGGCCGATGCCGTACCGGCGGATCCGACGGCCCTGGCGCACCACCTTCGTTTCCTGAAGGACGCCGGGCTGGTGCGGCGGCAGCGCCGCGGCCGGCACGTCTTCTACGCGCTGCACGATGAGGCGACCGGGCGGCTCGTGAACGAGGTGCTGAGGTACGCCTCCGTCACCTGAGCAAATGAAAATCGTTGCTATTAACGATGCCCGGCCGGCCGAGGTCGTCCGGGCATCGCTTGAACCGGAGAATGTCGAAGTACCGATGGGAGAACCCGAAGTATGTCGAGCCCTCAGGGAACGGGCCTGGTCGAGTCCTCGGACCTGATCGTCGGGCCGGCCGCGCCGGCGGATCTGCTCGAGGCGGAGGCGGTCATGCGGGAGGTGTTGCGCACCGACCTCGGCGGATACCGCGAGCAGTGGCATCGAGATCTCGATGATCTGGAGGCGGCCTACCTGCGCCGCCCGGGGTGCGTGTTGCTCGTCGCCCGGGACGTGGCCGGCGTCGTGGGCACCGCTGCCGTCAAGCCGTGCGTGCTGACCAGCCCGCCGAACCCGGAGTGGCTCGCGCGCGAATACAACCGGCCGGAGGTGTGCCAGCTCGTCCGGGTGTGGGTCGCCCGGAGGGCGCGTCGCCGCGGTGTGGGTCGTGCCCTTGCCGGGCGGGCCGTGGCCTGGAGTGCCGGCCCGGGCGGATACCGCCGGGTGTACCTGCACACCGATGCCGGCGTCCCCGGCGCGGAGGCGTTCTGGCGTTCGATGCCGACCCGCGAGATCCATGACGCCAGGCCTGACCCGTTCCACACGGTGCACTTCGAGATCGACGTCGACGCGGTGCTGCGGGCACCCGGATGCTGAGCCTGTCCACCGCTCGCGACTGGGACATCGCCTCAGCCGGTTCACTGTCCGGCCGCATTCTCGGCCTGTACGAGAGGCTGCGGGCACAGCGCGATCTCGCCCCGTCGGCTGTGGTCGACGCGCTCTTCGCCGATCTGGTGAGCGCCTGCCTCCACACCGATGCCGGGGAAGTCGCGTCAGCGCTGTCCGACCCGCGCATCGGCGGCGTGCGATCGGAGCTGATCCGGCTGTGCGCGCAGGGGGAATCCCTGCTCGAACAGGCCTGGGCCCGCAGGGTGCTCGCCGCCGCCGATCCGGACGCCGAGACGGCCGCCTTCCCGTACCTCCGCAACTACGAGGAACTCGCCCGGCTCGAGGTGCACGCCCTGGCGGGAGCGGGTCACCCGCCCGGGAGCACCCGCCGGCTCTGCTTCGTCGGCGGTGGTCCGTTGCCGCTGAGCGCCATCCTGCTGTGCCGCGCCCTGGGAGCCGAGGCCACGGTCGTGGACCGGGACCGCGAGGCCGTCGAGCTTTCCCGCCGCCTCGTCGATCGGCTCGTCCCGGCGCATCGGATCAGCGTCCTCCTGGCCGACGCGGCCTCCCCGGCCGACATGGCACCCGCGGTCGCCGGTTGCGACGTCGTGGTCGTCGCCGCGCTGGTCGGCACCACGCAGGCGCAGAAGCGGGCGGCGTTGCGAGCCGTCGCACTGTCCGTCGAGCCCGGAACCCACGTCGTCATCCGCAGCGCGGACGGCCTGAGGTCGCTGCTGTACCCCGTGGTCGACACCGGCGACGTCCATGACGCCGGACTGGTGCCGGAGCTCCTCCTGCACCCTCTGGGGGAGGTGATCAACTCGGTGCTGGTGGCCCGGCGGCGCTGACGACGGGCCGGCCGCGCAGGACCACCTCCCGGATCCGGGTGAGGGCAAGGACGTCGCGTTGCACGTCACCGTCCACCACGACAAGGTCAGCCGCCATGCCCGGGCGAAGCCGTCCCGCGGTGCCGGTCAGCCCGCACGCCTCCGCGGCCTCCGAGGTCGCGGCAGCGACCGCGGCGGACACCGGTAGGCCGGACCGGACCAGCTCACCGACCGCATGCGCAAGCACCCCGTGCGGCTTGGCGGGGTGGATGCCGGCATCCGAGCCGGCGAGCAGGGGCACCCCGGCGGTGTGGAGCCGGCCGACCTGCGCGAACCGGGCCTCCAGCGTCATCCCGGTGCGGCGCATGACCTCGATCGCCTGCGGCGACGGCGGAAGCGAGGGCAACCGGCCGAACGTCGGGCACACCCGGACCCGGCGTTCGGCCAGCCCGGCGACCACCGCGTCCGGGGTGTGGATTCCGTACGGAGTCAGGCACGTGCAGTGCTCGATCGCGTCCACGCCCGCGGCCAGGCACACCTCGACGGCGGACACCGGGTGGGCGTGCGCGGTCACCGGCAGCCCGCGGCGGTGAGCCTCGTCGACCACGACGCGGACGTCGGCGACCTCGAACTGCAATCGCAGCAGATCGGACCCGGCCGTCATCGCTCCGCCGCTCACGACGACTTTGACGATCTGGGCGCCGTGGTCATGTCGCTGGGCGACAGCGGCCCGCAGCGCATCCCGTCCGGTCACTGCGCCGCCGAGCGCGGCGCAGTGACCGTCGGCCGACGTGATGGGCGGCCCGGATCCGACGACCGAGGGCTCATCGTCGCGGACCGTCCGGTCCAGGACCGCGAACCGGTTGTCGCCCAGGTCCCGCACCGTGGTCACCCCGGCGCGGACCTGCGCCAGCAGGGCCCGGCGGATGACCTGTTCGCGTTCGGCCGCGGATCGCCCGGCATCCAGCACGAGGGCGTCCGGTTCGTCGCCGGCCACGAGGTGGACGTGGGTGTCGATCAGGCCGGGCAGGACGGTGGCGCCGGGCCGATCCCATACCGGCAGGCCCGGGGGCACCGGCGCGTGCCGCGGCCGGACCGCGGCGATGCGACCGCCCTCGACGTGAACCTGCACCCCGTCGGCGAGGAAGGCCTCACCGTCGAACGCATGGGCCGCCCGTACGACATAGGAGCTGTCCATTCCCGGAACGTAGCGGCTGGTGCCGATGAGGACAACGCCGGTGTGTTCAGAGTTCGCCGGGCACGGCGCTCGTGGGCTGCGGGATGGAGTAGTCGTCCGAGAGCGAGCCGTACGCGGACTTGCCGTCGCCGGTCAGCGCCGCCTTGGCGTCCACGGCGAGCGTGTCCGCCACGATCTCGATGCTGCCGGCCTCGAGGCCGTCCAGGGCCCGGGCGACGATCACCGCCGGATCGGTCATGAGGTCGTCCAGGGCCCCGGGGCCGGCGACGCTGTCCACCAGCGCCTTCATGACGGGGGTGGACGCCATGCCGAAGACCAGGCTGCTGACGAACGTTCCCTGCCTCGACAATTCGCCGCGCAGGTTGGCCGTCATGCTCCACAGGGCTGCCTTGGACGCGCCGTAGACGCCGAGTCCCTCGGTGGCCGACCAGGCCGCCGCCGACAGCACGTTGAGGATGGCGCCGCCGCCGTTGGCGGCCAGAACCGGGGCGAACGCCCGGATCATGGCGAGCGTGCCGAAGACGTTGGTGTCGAACTGGCGGCGGATCATCTCCGGGTCGCCGCCGAGGAAGGTGAGCCCGGGGAAGGCGACGGAGGCGTTGTTGATGAGCAGGTCGACGCCGTGCGCGACGGCCGCGGCCTCGGTGACCGACTCCTGGTGGGTCATGTCGAGCCGCAGCACCTCGGCGCCGGGGGCGTCGATGTTCTCGGGGCGGCGCGCGGTGGCGTAGACCCGCGCCGCTCCCCGCTCGAGGAGCTGCTGAACGAAGTGGTGCCCGAGGTTGCCGGCCCCGACCCCGGTCACCAGCGCGGTACGTCCCTGAAGCTGCATGTCTTGCCTCGCCTTGCCATCGGATCGAATGGGATGACGTCATGCTATGAAGCATCGCCTGCGACAGTCGATGCTCGTCTGACGCATATCTCTTATCCGTATGACTCACTCGGTGACGCATACCGCTAAGCTCACGGCGTGGATCTGGTCACCGAGGTGCTTCGGGTGTCGGGCATGAAGGGCTCCGTGGGGGCACGCATGGAAGCGGGCACCCACTGGCACGCCGAGCTGGCGAACTATCGAGGGATAGCCGCTCACGCGGTCCTCAGTGGAGGCGCGTGGCTGGTGATGGGCGACGGGCGGCACGTGCGGCTGGCCGCCGGCGACGTCGTGCTGGTGCCACCCGGCGCGCCGCACGGGCTGACCGATGTTCCCGACGGCGGCCCCTCGATGCGGGAGGCAACGGTCTGCCCGCCCCGGGACGGCCGGACGGTGTTCCTCGGCTCCGGTCCGGCACGCACGCGACTGTTCACCATCTACTACGACTGCAACCACCTGACCAGGACGCAGGTGCTCGACGAGCTGCCCGACCCCTTCCACTTCCAGGGCGGCGAGTCCGGCGCGGCGTACCTGGACGACATCGTGCGCCTGCTCGGCCGGGAACTCGCCCGCCCGCAGCTCGCCACCGGCGCCGTGATCGAGAGCCTGGTCGACCTCATCCTGATCCAGCTGGTCCGGGGCTGGTTGTCCGGCCGCACGGCGCAGCCGCGCGGCACGTGGCTGGGATGGGTCGACGACCCCGTGGTGCGCGAGGCGGTGGAACGCATCCACGCCGACCCGGCCGCGGACTGGACGACCACGACGCTGGCCGCCTCGATGCACGTCAGCAGGGCGACCCTGGCACGCCGCTTCCAGACGGCCATGAGCCGCAGCCCGGCGAGCTACCTCACCCAGTGGCGCATGGACCTCGCCGCTGTCGACCTCCGGGACACCCGCGACCCGGTCGAGGCCGTCGCCGCCCGGGTGGGATACCGGTCCGTGCCGTCGTTCACCCGCGCCTTCGTCCGCGACCGCGGCATGACCCCCGGCGCTTTCCGCCTGGCGCCCCGCCGCCTCGCCCCCGACGCCGGCTGAACGGCCGAACGACCCGCCGAGGGGGCGGTGTCGTGGGGAGGTGGGCCGGCTTCGCGGGCGCGCTCATCCCTCGCGGATGGGGCCCTGCCCGCACCGTGCTGTGACGCTGGGCCAAGGCCTCCCATCACCGCCGCGGAAGGAGCCACTGATGCGACCTGGGCGTAACCGTCGCCGACCGCGCCTCACCGTTCTGTTCGGGCTGCTGTTCGGCATCGTTGTCGGGCTCACCGCCTGTGGGGCCGGGGGCGGCGAGAGACCGTCCGGCCTGCCGTCGACGCGTGCCGAACAGCGGGAGGCGCAACGTTCCGCCTCCGGCGTGCCGGATACTCCCACGCCCGAGCGGACGACCGGGGCGACAAAGGCCAACCGGGCCCCGGAGACCAGCGTCGTGACCTCGGAGCGGACGCGTCCCACCCGGTCCACCGCTCCGGCGCCCACCACGAGCCCTCCACCGGCCGACACGGAACCCGCGCCGGCCCGCCCCACGCGGACCACAGTGCCGGCCCCGACCACCACGCAGGCCGAGCAGACGCCCACGGCCTCCGCGTCCGCCGTTCCCGCCGCCGGCACCGCCGAGGGTCTGGGCCTGCTGGGCTGGTTCCTGTTGCTCGCCCTGGCCGCAGCGCTGATTGTCGCCTGGGTGCTGGTCGGACGCTCGCAGCGGAGAGCGGGGTGGGACACCGAGGCCCGCGCCCTGGAGTCGGAGACCCGTGGGATCACCGCCACCCGGCTCCCTCCGGTACTGCACACGACCACCGCCGAGCGGCGGTTCCTGGTCTGGGGGCCGGTACGAGCCGACCTCCTCGACGTACAGAACCGGTGGGACGCGCTGGCCGAGCGGGCGACAGGTGACGCCCGGCGGAACTGGTCGCTGCGCGTGACCGCCCTGCTGCACGAGCTGATCACCGCCGTCGATGTCGAGACCGAGGCGCTCGGCGCCGGGCAGGACTGGGCGATGCTACGGGTACGGGTCGACCGGGCGGGCCGCGCGCTCGCCGCCGTTCTCAGCGGGCAACCACAGCCCGAACCGCCACCCGCCGCGGAGCCCGGCACGAGTGCCTTCCAGACCTGATGTCCGGCTCGAGCAGGTCGTCCATAGTGGATGGCTTTCAACTGTTGTCACGTATCGGCAGGGGCGGGACGGCGACCGTCTTTCTGGCAGCACCACTCGCCGGCGGCCCTCCGGTAGCGGTGAAAATTCTCCGCCACGGTACGGGCATCGCCTCCTGCCGGCGTGAGTTCGCCATCGCCTCCGCCGTGGATGCCGCCCGCACGGCAGTGCCGATCGCCCACGGCGTCGCGGCGATGGGCCCCTATCTGGTGACCGCCTACCTGCCGGATCACGTGTGCGGATCGGTGCTGATGGGCGAGACGATGTCGATAGCCGAGCTGTGGACGTTCGGTGGCGACCTCGCCGAAACGCTCGCTTCAGTGCACGGCAGCGGCGTCGTGCACTGTGACGTCAAGCCGTCCAACCTGCTGGTCGGCGACGACGATGTCCGAGTGATCGACTTCGGCATCTCCCGGTACGTCGGGGAACGCACCGTGAATGACAGCTTCGTCAGGTGCAGTCGCGGCTGGGCCGCACCGGAGCAGCTGCGCGGTGAACCGCTGGCGCCGAGCGCGGACGTCTTCGCATGGGGAAGCATGGTGGCCTACCTGGCCACCGGAGTGCATCCGTTCGCCGGCCGGTACGAGGCCGACTGGATCCTGCGCGTCGGCTCGGGGGAGCCGAACCTCTCGGGGCTGCATCAGGACCTTGCAGCGGTGGTACGTGCGGCGCTGGCCCACGATCCCCGCAGCCGTCCCAGCGCCCGCGAACTGGTTGCGATGTGCCGCGAGGCGACGCGACCGGCACCCGGACCGCGACCGGCACCCGGACCGCGACCGGCACCCGGACCGCGACCGGCACCCGGGCCGCGACCGGCACCCGGTCGCACCGCATGGCCGGTGGAGGCCACAGAAATCGCTCCACCGGGGTGAATCCAGGCCGGGGGGTGGCTGTGATGGTGAACGGAAGTGTGAACCGTACCGGTGAAGCGGAGGCTCGAGATGAGAGAACCACAGAATGACCCGGGACGATCGGCTCGCCGGTTCTTCGTGGCAGGGGCGGCGCTGGAGGTGGCGGCAGGCGTCCTGGGTCTTGCGGGGCTGACCGTGTGCACGGTCGCGGTCGCGGCATTGACCCGGCATCGCGTGGCGCGGATGGAGACTCCGCCGTCCGAACTGGCGCGCAGGCATTGGGCCAGGGCGAGGGCCGCGACGTCCGCCGGGATGGTGGCGTGGCGCGGTGTGCCGTTCGGCCCGCGTACTGACGCACTTCTCCGGCCGCGCGACACGGCGCGGGGGTGACCCTGATCGCGGGCGCCGAGCGGCTTCCTGCTCGGCGCCCGCATGTCTGCCGGCTACTCGCCCGGGACAAGGATGCGGCTGCCCAGCGAGCGGCCGGTCGCCACCCGTCCGGGCCCGGTCATCGAAGCGCCGGAGGACCCGGGATTGCTCTCCCGGACCGGCATGCGATGCGCCGTTCCTGGGTCGCCGGCAGTGGTCCGGTGCCCGGGCGGGTCGTTCATCAGGGCCACGACGACCGGCGTACGCCGCGGCGGCTCTCCGTGCGGGGGCCGCACCTCGATGCGGTTCCACCCGGCCCACGACAGGACCAGGGTCGTGGCCGCCACCGCGAGAATCGTCCACGGTGCCTTGTCGCCGTCCTGTTCGGAGCTTCGCCGCGTCGTGCGATCAGGCCGCATGTCGTCCTTCCCGTCCGGGTGCTCAGGACCCCTGTCCGCAGGATGGCCGGTGCCACTGCCGGCGGACGTCATCTGCCGGGGATGAACGGCTCGCCGTCCGGTTCCGGGGGAAGGCAGGTCGCGGCGAGGCAGGGCGATCGAAACCATCCTTGTGGGGTGAGGGGTGCCGGTCGGCGGCACGTGAGCGTGGACCTGTAGGCCGGGCGGGATTCGCCCGCCCGCACCCTGGGGGCCAACGATGACAGAAGCGACCAGCACGATCGATGATCGGTTGCCCGATGCCGATGCCGGCCGCCCGCCGTGGTACTCCCGCACGGCGGCGGAGGCGGTCGCGGCGCTCGGCACGGACGCCCGGAAGGGCCTCAGCGGGAAGGAACTGACGGTACGGCTGCAGCGGTACGGCCCCAACCGCATCGCCGACGTCAAGCCACCGTCCACGTGGGCGGTGGCGACGCGGCAGTTGCGCGATCCGATGAACGTCATGCTGGTGCTCGTGGTGGCCGCCGGGACGGTCATCGGCGAGATTCCGACAGCCGTCATCGTCGCATCGCTCGTGCTGCTCAACGTGCTGCTCGGCACCCGGCAGGAACTCGCCGCACGGGCGAGCGTCGACGCCCTTGCGAAGATGCAGGCCCCGGCTGCCCGGGTGATTCGCGAGTCCCGGACCGTGCTGGTGCCGGCCGCCGAGCTCGTGCCGGGTGACATCGTTCTCCTGGAGGCCGGTGACGTGGTCCCGGCCGACGGACGGGTGCTGCGTTCCGCCACGCTGGAGACCCAGGAAGCCGCGCTGACCGGGGAAAGCACACCGGTCGCGAAGGATGCACGCGTCCTGCCGCCGGGTGACGTGGCGCTGGGCGATCGGTCGAACCTGTTGTTCCAGAACACCTCGGTGACCCGGGGGACGGCGACGATGGCGGTCACGGCGACCGGTATGCGGACCGAGATGGGCCGGATGGCCACCATGATCACCCGGGTCGAGCGGACCCGGTCGCCGTTACAGCGGGAACTCGATGCGCTGACCAAGGTGCTGGGGATCGTCGCCTGGACCGCGGTCGCGTTCATCGTGGTGGTGGGTGCGCTGCGCGGCCTGGAGCTGGAGCAGTTGCTCATGCTGGGCACCGCGATGGCGATCTCCGCCATCCCTACCGGTCTGCCGGCCTTCGTCGCCGGGCTGCTGTCCTACGGCGCGAAGAATCTGGCGTCGGCGCGGGCGATCGTCAAGAACCTCACCGATGTCGAGACCCTCGGGGCGACGAGCGCCATCAATACCGACAAGACCGGCACGCTGACCATGAACCAGATGATGGTCTCGTTGCTCTATACCGGGGGCGCCTGGTTCTCGGTGGCGGGTGAGGGGTATCGCAAGGCGGGTGCCATCACGTCGGTCGCGGGAATCCCGGTGCCCGACTTCACCCGGTTGGCCCTCGGCCTCGTCCTCGACAGCGACGCAACGGTGGCGGACGACGGGACCGTGGTCGGCGATCCGACCGAGGCGGCGCTGGTCGTCCTCGCGGCCAAGCTGGGCGTCGACGCCGACGAGACGCGGCGGGCGTACCCCCGGCTGGCTGAGGTCCCGTTCGATTCCGACTACAAGTTCATGGCGACCTTTCACCGGTATCCGGTGGACGGCGGTGAACGGATCATCGAACTGGTCAAGGGCGCGCCGGACGTGGTGCTGGCCCGTTGCGACCGGGCCGGCGGCCCGCTGCACGAACGGCAGCAGCCGATCGACGACGTTCGCGCGGCGATCGAGGCCGCCAACCAGCGGATGGGCGCCGACGGCCTGCGGGTCCTCGGATTCGCGGCCCGGATCGTCGAACCCGGCGAGGTCCCCGCGGTGACCGCCGACCCGATGTCGCTGACCCGGGGTCTGAGCTTCGTCGGCATGGTCGGCATCATCGATCCGCTGCGGGCCGAGGCGCGGTCCGCGGTCCGCGCCGCCCTCCGGGCCGGGATCGACGTCCGGGTCATCACCGGGGATCACGCGGTCACGGCCCAGGCGATCGCCGGCATGCTCGGGCTCGGCTCGGGCGCCATCAGCGGCAGCGAGCTGGGGGAGCTCTCCGACGAGGCGCTCGACCGGCGACTGCCCGGGCTGCACGTCTTCGGCCGCGTCTCACCGGAGGACAAGCTGCGCATCGCCCGGGCGATGCAGCGGCAGGGCTGGATCGTCGCCATGACCGGTGACGCGGTCAACGACGCGGCTGCGCTCAAGCAGGCCGACATCGGTGTCGCGATGGGCAGCGGCAGCGAGGTCACGAAGCAGGCGGCCCGCATGATCCTCACCGACGACAACTTCGGCACGCTCGTGCGCGCGGTGGAGATCGGCCGCCGGGTGTACGAGAAGATCGTCGCGTACGTGCGCTATCAGATGACCCAGCTGCTCGCGCTGGTGATGCTCTTCGTGGCGGCCACCGCCTTCAACATCAATCAGGGCGTGGCGCTGACCCCGGCGATGGTGCTCTACCTGTTCTTCTTCGCCACCGCTGTCGGCGTACTGATCATCGCGGTGGACCCGGGCGATCCGCAGGTGATGCATCGGCCGCCGCGTGATCCGGGGGTGCCGATCACCAACGCGCGAGCTGTGCTGTTCTGGCTCCTCTACGCCGTGGTGCTGTTCGGGGCGGCTCTTGTGCCGCTGGTCGCCGGCCCCGACGAACCACGCACCGACGCGCCCAGTGCGGCCATGACCATGGCGTTCGTGGTGCTCGGGCTCGGCACGGTCGGCAACGCGATCACGAACCGCCGGGACCCGGCGAGCGGGCTGCTGCCGCCGATCGTCAAGGCCGCCGCCATCGGACTGCTCCCGGTCGTGCTGCTGGTGGTGGCGACCCGGGTCGACTTCCTGCAGCACAGCCTGCTGACGCAGCCGCTGACCGGCGACCAGTGGCTGACCTGCCTGGCTCTCGGCCTCGCCCTGCCCGTGGCGGTCGAGACGGCGAAACTGGTCCGCCGGCGCCACGTGTTCCGGGCGGCCACCGATCCGGTGCGGACCGTTGCCCCGGAACGGGCCCGCCGCCCGGCCGCTCTGGACTTCATCCCGACTATTCCCCGCTGAAGGCCGAGGACAGCCATGGCCAAGCCGAAGAACGCTATCGACGACAGACGCCCGCCACGCCCACGGATGAAGAACAAGGAATACCGGCGGGAGCTGCGCCTCCTGCACGGGGAACTGGTGGCGATGCAGGAGTGGGTGAAGCGTACGGGCGCCAAGATCTGCATCGTCTTCGAGGGCCGGGACACCGCCGGCAAGGGCGGCACCATCAAGGCGATCACCGAGCGGGTCAGTCCGCGGGTGTTCCGGGTGGTGGCGTTGCCCGCACCGACCCCGCGCGAACGATCCCAGATGTATCTGCAGCGTTATGTGCCGCACCTGCCCGGAGCGGGAGAGGTGACCATCTTCGATCGGAGCTGGTACAACCGCGCCGGAGTCGAGCGGGTGATGGGCTTCTGCACCGAGGGGCAGGCGGCCGAGTTCCTGCAGGCGGCACCCGACGTGGAGCGCGCCATCGTCCGCTCCGGGGTGATTCTGCTGAAGTACTGGCTGGAGGTCAGTGCCGACGAGCAGACCCGGCGCCTGCAGAGCCGGATCGACGATCCGCGCAAGGTGTGGAAGCTGTCCGAGCTCGACCTCCGGTCCTACGGGATGTGGCATGAGTACTCCCGGTGCCGCGACGAGATGTTCCGCGCGACGGACACCTCCTGGGCCCCGTGGTACGTGGCCGGCGCCGACGACAAGAAACGCGCCCGGCTGAACGTCATCACGCATGTGCTCGGCAACGTCCCGTACGAGCCGCTGATGCACCGCGAAGTATCCCTGCCGGAACGCCACAAGGCCGACGGGTACCGGGAACCGGCGATGCCGCTGCGCCACATACCCACGCCGTACTGAGCGACCGGAACCCCGTGCGCGCCGCGTGCGAGGTCGGAACACCAGGCCACGGCCGATCTGCCGGGGCCAGTCCGCTGTATCGGAGGGAGTCATCGTGAGCACGAAGGACGTTCCCGTCGGCCGCTCGGCACCGCCGGCCGACGTACGGGCCCCCGCGGGAACCCGCGCTCCTGCCGTTTCCTACATCTCCTGGGTCGCACTGGCCCTCATGACGACCAGTTCGGTGGCCAGTCTCCGCCCCTCACCGACCATGGCCGTGTACGGGCTGGCATGCGTCTTCCTCTACCTCATCCCGGCGCTGGTGTTTCTGATCCCCACCTCGCTCGTCTCCGCCGAGCTGGCCTCCGGCTGGAGCGGTGGTGTGTACCGGTGGGTCAGCGAGGGCATCTCCAAGCCGATGGGCTTCCTGGCCGTGTGGTGCCAGTTCGCCATGACGGTCTTCTACTACCCCAGCCTGCTGGGGTTCGTCGCCTCGACCCTGGCCTACGTGATCAACCCGGACTTGGCCTCGAGCGGCGTCTGGACCGCACTCGTCATCATGGTGTGTTACTGGACCGGCGTGTGGGTGTCCTCCCGGGGCGCCAAGGGCGTGGCCGGGCTGGCCAGCAGCGGCCTGGTCATCGGGACCCTCATCCCCGGCATCGTGCTCGTCACGCTCGGCGTGGTCTTTCTCGGCCGGGGTAACGAGTCGGCCGCGCCGATGACCGCCGACAACCTGCTGCCCGCGTGGGCCGGACTGGCCAGCCTCGTCCTCATCGTGAACAACTTCCTGTCGTACTCGGGCATGGAGATGAACGCGGTGCACGTGTCCTCCCTGCGGGACCCGGCGAAGCAGTACCCCCGGGCGATGTTCCTCGCGATGGGCCTGGTGCTGCTCATCTTCATCCCGCCCGCGCTGGCGATCAGCTGGATCGTGCCGGCCGAGCAGCTCTCCCTGACGGCGGGCATCATGCAGGCCTTCGACGCGGTCTTCGCCGAGTTCGGATCGCAGTGGCTGACCCCGATCATCGGGATCATGCTCGTCGCGGCGTCGCTCGGCGGCATGCTGACCTGGCTCGCCGGTCCCTCCCGGGGCCTGCTGCTGATCTCGCGGCAGGAGGGTTACCTGCCGCCGTTCCTGCAACGGCTCAACAAGCACGGTGTGCAACAGAACATTCTGGTCACCCAGGGCCTGGTCACCACCGTCATTGCCCTCGGGTACGCCTTCATCCCGGACGTCTCCAGCGCGTACTGGATCTTCTCGGTGATCACCACGCAGGTCTACCTGATCATGTACCTGCTGATGTTCATCGCCGCCGCCCGGCTGCGCAAGCGGCAACCCGATCATCCTCGCGGATACCGTGCCCCGATGCTCGCCGGGCTGTGCGGGGTCGGCTTCGCCGCGTCGCTGGCGGCCCTCTTGATCGGCTTCATCCCGCCGTCGCAGTTCGGCTCCAGCAGCATCTGGACGTACCTGCTGATCGTGGGCGGCGGCGCCCTCGGCCTCGGCCTGCTCGTGCCCTATCTGTTCTACCGGCTGCGCAAGCCGTCCTGGCGGACGGCGCAGGCCGAGGAGGTGCCGGTCTCATGAGAGCCACCGTCGACGATTCCCGCCGGACCCGGCTGACCACATACGTGGTGCTCGGTGTGATCTTCCTGATCCTGTCCGGCGTCGCCCTGCTCACCTTCCGCTCGGCACGGTCGGACGCTCAGGCCCGGGCGAAAGCGGACCAGTACATCGCGGAGCTGACGGCGAACGGTCTGCGCACACCCACCCAGGAGCAGATCGTCCGGGTGCTCGGCGACGACGGGGGAGCCCTGTGCGACGACCCGTCGGCCGGCCTGCGCCGCGCGGTGCTGTACGGGACGCTGACCAACGGCGCCGGCGGTCCGGGCGCCCGGCCGGTGATCGCCGACAACAACGTCCTCAAGGGGCAGCTTCTGGCGATCAAGGTGTACTGCCCGGAGCAGCTGGAGGACTTCGCCGAGGTGGCGAACGACCTCAAGTACGCCGATGTGGCGCGGGGGTGAGCCGGATGGACCTGCGGGAGCGCATCAACGCACTGATGGGCCGGGCCCGGGCCGACCTGGCCGAGCTCGTCGCCATTCCCTCGGTCGCGGACCCGCGCCAATTCCCGCCCGAGATGTGCGAGCGGGCGGCGAACTGGGTGCGGGACCGATTCGCCGAGGTCGGCTTCACCGACCTGCGGCTCGAAGAGACAGCGGACGGGAGCCGTGCGGTCTACGGCGCACGACCGGCCCTCGACCCCGGCGCGCCGACCGTGCTGCTGTACGCGCATTACGACGTCCAGCCGCCCCTGGACACCGAGGCCTGGCGCACGCCTCCGTTCACCCTGACCGAGGTCGCCGGGCGCTGGTACGGGCGCGGCGCCGCCGACTGCAAGGGCAACATCGTCGCGCACCTGACGGCGCTGCGCGCACTCGGCGACGGGATTCCGGCGAACCTGAAGCTCATCGTGGAGGGCTCCGAGGAGCAGGGCACCGGCGGGCTGGAGGACTTCGTCCCGCGCAACGCCGATCTGCTGCGCGCCGACGCCATCCTGGTGTGCGACACGGGCAATGCCGCCGTCGGCTCGCCGGCCGTCACAGTGAGCCTGCGAGGAATGGTGAACGTGGTCGTCGGTGTCGAGGCACTCGGCTCCGAGTTGCATTCGGGCATGTTCGGCGGAGCCGCGCCGGACGCGCTCGCCGCCCTCGTGCGGATCCTGGCCACCCTGCGCGACGACGCCGGCAACACCACGATCGCCGGCCTGGACAACGCACAGACCTGGTACGGCGAGGACTACCCCGCGGAGCGGTTCCGTGCCGACGCCGGGCTGCTCGATGGGGTGTCGCTGCTCGGAGACGGTTCCGTGCCGGACATGATCTGGGCCCGCCCGGCGATCAGTGTGCTGGGCATCGACTGCCCGCCGGTGGTGGGCTCGGCCGCGGCGATCCAGCCGCATGCCCGGGCCCGGCTCAACCTCCGCGTCCCTCCGGGGCTGGATCCGGGCAAGGCGTACGAGGCCCTGGCCGGCCACCTGCAGGCCGCGGCGCCGTGGGGCGTGCACGTGACGGTCGAGCAGGAGGCGGTCGGGCAACCGTTCCGGGCCCGTACCGGTGGGCCGGCGTACACGGCCATGGCCGCTGCCATGCGCGACGCCTTCGGCCGCCCGATGACGGCTCTGGGGCAGGGCGGATCGATTCCACTGTGCACGGTGTTCGCGGACACGTACCCGGAAGCCGAGATCATCCTGATGGGCGTCGAGGATCCGTTGTGTCGCATGCACGCGCCGAACGAGAGTGTCCATCCCGGCGAGATCGCCGGGATGGCGCTGACCGAGGCGCTGTTCCTGCAGAGGTACGCCGGGTGCTGAGGCGGCGGGGCGGGGCGGCGGCAGAACCGCGTGCGCCGCCCCGCCCCGCTGTTCAGGAGACCAGGTGCATCCGGTGCCGGGTGTTGTTGAGCCGGCGTCCACCGTCCTCCGTGACTGTCACGATGTCCTCGATCCGGACGCCGAACCGGCCGGGCAGGTAGACGCCGGGCTCGATGGAGAAGCACATGCCGGTTACCAGCGGCTGGGTCTCGCCCTGCACCAGGTACGGCGGTTCGTGCGTGGTCAGCCCGATGCCGTGCCCGGTACGGTGGATGAAGTACCTGCCGTAGCCCGCGTCACCGATCACCTGTCGTGCGACCCGGTCGATCTCCTGGCAGGCGACGCCCGGGCGGACCGCCTCGAAAGCCGCCTGCTGGGCCCGGCGCACCACGTCGAAGACCGTGCGCTCCTCGTCGGTCGCCGGCCCGACGTGCACTGTCCGGGTCGTGTCGGAACCGTAGCCCTGGCACAGGCCACCGAAGTCCAGGATCACCATGTCCCCGTACCGGACGACCCGCTCACCCATCTCGTGATGGGGGTTGGCGCCGTTCGGCCCGGATCCGACGATGGTGAAGTCCACCTGGGAGTGCCCGTGCTGCCGGAGGAGACCGGCCAGGTCGGCGCCGATCTCCCGCTCGGTACGGCCGGCGAAGGGTACGCACACGATCTCCTCGTACGCGGCGTCCGCCGCCGCTCCGGCCGCGGAGAGCCGGTCGATCTCGCCGGGGTCCTTGACCGCCCGCAGCATCGGCAGCGCTCCGGTCATGGAGCTGTAGTGGGCCCCGGGCACCACCCGCTGCAGGCCGAGCAGGTGCATGGCCCACGCGGAGTCGGACATCGCGTAGTGGCCGAGCGGGTCGATCAGGGGCGCCACGGCGGTGTACGGATCCTCTCCGTCGGCCCAGTCGACGAGCGAGACGCCGGCGGCGCCGGCCGCCGGTTCCGCATCGGGACGCTCGAGTGCGGGGACCAGCAGGACCGGTTCCCTGGCGGCGTCCAGGATCAGCAGGGTCATCCGCTCGGTCACAGCGGTCGGCTGGTACCCGCTGAGGTAGGTGAGGTCGGGCCCGGGAGTCACCAGCACCCCGCTGAGCCCGGCCTCGGTGGCTTGCTCGACCGCGCGCTCCATGCGTCGCGCGTGGCTGTTCGTCCTGGACATGATGGTCGTCATCGCCGAAGCGCCTCCTTCGGCCGGCGCGGCGCCTGCCTCAGCGGCACACCGGCGGCTGTGTCGGAATGGTGTGACTGGCCGCCGCCGAGGCGGCGGAGCGGAGAAGGGCGGACGACGGCTCGCCCCGGTGCCGTCCCATCAGCAGGGCGAGGGCGATCCCCGTGGCCGACATGACGGCGAGAAGCAGCGCCGAGCGAGCCAGGCCCGCGGCGAGCCCATCGGCGGCCGGTGCGCCTCCCGCGGAGTGCGAGGCCGACACCGCCGTGGATATGGTGGCCACCGCGGCAACCGCCAGCGACCCGCCGACGTACCGGGCCATGTTGGAGATGCCCGAGGCCTGACCGGCCTCCTCGGGCGACACGGCGGAGGTGGACGCCGACGATGCCGGTCCGTTGGCCAGGCCCAGCCCGGTCGCGATGACGGCGAGTGGCAGGACGAAGGCGGCGTACGTCCACGAGACCGTGAGGAAGGCGAGCGCGGCGAAGCCGAGCGCGGCGAGGCCGAAGCCCAGCGCTACCGCCTGCCGCGAGCCGATCCGCACCGCCAGCGGCGTGATCAGCGGGGTCACCGCGATCATCGCCGCGGCGGCGGGCAGGGTGGCGAATCCGGCCTGCAGCGCGCTCATGCCGAATACGGCAGGATCCTGGAAGTAGAGGCTGAGGAGATACATCAGGGCGTTGATCGCGCCGGCCACCAGCAGGATGGCGACGGTCGAGCCGACCACGACCCGGTTGCGCAGCAGCCTCAGATCGACCAGGGGCGAGGCGGCCCGGCGCTCGACGGTGACGAAGCCCACCGCGCCCAGCACCGAGAGCTCCAGGCAGAAGACGGTGGATATCGAGAACCAGCCCCAGTCGGTGCCCTTGCTCAGGGCGAGGACGAGAGGCACCAGGGCGACGGCGATGAGGACCGTACCCAGTACGTCGATGGACCGGGAACGTCCCGGGTCCCGCGATTCCTGGACGGCGCGCAGGGTCAGAGGGATGCAGGCGGCAGCGATGGCGGCGTCGATCCAGAAGAGCCCCTGCCAGCCGGTCGTGTCGGCCAGCAGTCCTCCGATCAGCGGCCCGGCGGCCGCGCCGACCGCGGATGCCGCACCCCACATCGTGATCGCCCGCATCTGGGCGGCACCGGATGCGGCGACCGACAGCAGACTCATGCCGCACGCGAGGATGCTGGACCCGGCCGCCCCCTGCACCATCCGGCCGGCGATCACCCCGGCGCCGCTGCCGGACAGGGCGATGAGCACGCAGGAGGCGACGAACAGGACAAGACCGCCGACGAAGATCCGCCTCCGTCCGAAGACGTCACCCATCGCTCCGGCGGTCACGATGACCGCGGCGCCGACGAGCATGTACCCGGTCACCGCCCATTGCAGCTGGAAGACCGTGGCGCCCAGGTCGCTGCTGATCGCGGGCAGCAGGATCGTTACCGCGGACGTGTTGGCGTTGACCACCAGCGCTGACACGCAGGCAGCGAGTAACACCCCGCGGCCCGCGGCCCGTTCGTGTGCAGCTGTGCCGGACATGGCCACCCCTTCCGCGACGCCGTCAGGCGCTCCGGCTCGAGCCTGACAACCGCGGGCTGTGCCCGCCCTCACCCGCCGGGAATGAACCCGTCCGGCAGTGACGCCCCGCGGACGGTTCATCCCCGCGGGGTGAAGCCCGCCCGGCTGCGCGGAGTTAGCGTCCGTTCCCGTGAGGACGGACCGCGTGGTCGGCGAGGCCGAGGACCTGCAGCAGTTTCTGCTCTTCCTCGGTAGCGCGCTGACCGCCGCCGGGGAGGCCGTCAACCGGATCGAGGAGCGCCTGTGCCGGGTCGCCGCGGCGTACGGTGCGCCGCAGGCACGGGTCAGCGTCCTGCCCACGTATGTGGTGGTGGCATTGCGGCCCGGGCGTCCGGCGACTCTCGAGCCGACCAGGCAGCTGCGTGGCGGTCTGCGGCTCGATCAGACCGCGGCTCTCTTCGAGGTGTTGCGCTCGGCGGAGCAAGGTGGGCTGCCGCCCGATCAGGGCAGCCGTCAAGTGCAGGCCGTCATCGACATGCCGCCGCGTTTCGGGGTGACCGTCCGAGTTCTCGGCCATGCCGTACTGACCGTGGGCATCTGCCTGATCCTGCATCCGACGTGGGGCGACCTGATCCTCGCCGGGTTGTTCGGTGTGCTGGTCGGCCTGCTCAGGCTGGCCGGCGCACGCTTCACCGGGCTACAGATGCTCATGCCCGTCATCGCGGCGTTCTCGGTCGCCGCGCTCACCTTCCTGCTGGCCGGCCCCGGGTGGGCCGGCTCGGATCTGCGGGCGATGGTGGCACCGCTGGTCACCTTCCTGCCCGGTGCGACGCTCACCATGGCGGTGATCGAGATCTCCGCCGCCGAGATGATCACGGGCTCCAGCCGCCTCGTGACCGGCTTCCTGCAGTTGCTGCTGCTCACCTTCGGCATCCTCGGTGCGGCGCAGGCTGTGGGCATACCGCCGGCGAACCTCGGTGCGAGAGCTACGGCCGGCGTGGCCGGCGCGGCGGCGCCCTGGCTCGGCGCCTTCATCGTCGGTATCGGCAGCTATCTCCTGCACAGCGGTCCGCGACGCTCGCTGGGCTGGCTGTGCCTCGTGCTCTACGCCGGCTGGATCGGCCAATACCTCGGTGGTCTCATGCTGGGTGGTTATCTCAGCGGATTCGTCGGCGCCGTCACCCTGACCGTCGTCGCGTACACGGTGGAGCTCCTCCCGTCCGGACCACCCGCCCTGGTGTCTTTCCTGCCGGGATTCTGGTTGCTCGTGCCGGGTGCTCTGAGCCTGATCGGCATGACCGAGTACCTGAGCCGGGACGTCGTGCGGGGAGCCGAGGACCTGCTCGGCGCGGTCGGCTCGATGGTGGCTGTCGCGCTCGGTGTGTTGTGCGGGTATCCGCTCTTCCGGACGCTCGCGCGGGTGTCTTCGGGGCTCCCTCGCGCGTGAGCCGCGGGGCGGCCAGGAGATCGGCGGGTGCTACGACTGGTCGAGGTCGAACGAGTGCCGCCCGGGATGCCCTTCGAACAGCAGACAGGTGATGTCGTCCGACTCCGGTTCGCCCGGCTTGTCACACACCGCGGCACAGGCCCCGGCCTGCTCCACCGCGGACGAGGTGAACGTCCACCGGACCCACCAGTCGATCTCGCCGCTCTGCTGGCCCAGGTCGCCGTGGGGACCGTCGTGACGGAACTCGAGGCGGCACTCGTGATGGCGGCGAACCTGGTGGGTCGCATACGTACGTCGTCTGAGCCACTGGATCTGGGAGTCGCTGAGGTCGATCCGTGCAGGGCACCGTTCACCGGACGAGTACACGTGAGTCACCGTACTGGGGGCGCGCCACCATGGCGACTCAGGAGCGTGCCGGATGTGCCCGGGGCGATGCCGGCCCGCCCACGGCGGGCCGGCATCCAGCCGGTCAAGGGTGCGCCCTCCACTCACACCCGAACCTCGATCCAGAGGCCCGCCGCTGACTACGAACCGGCGCGCCTCCGGGGACGCCGTGCACTGCCCCCACATCTGCCCGGCGTCCGCGCCACGGATCGTGGTCGCCGGCGTCCCCTTCAGTCAGCCATCGCAGGCTCGCCGGCGCCTCATCCCGCTCGGATGGCTGCGTGGTTTCCGGGCGTCGCGCGACCCGGCGACCTTCACCCCGCCCGGATGAGGCCTGCGGCCCGGAACTGCGAGCAGGCTCGGCGCGATCGGGCAGCGGCCCGACATGACATGAGCGGAGGACACCATGGCATCGGATCGGCGGCCCCTCCCGTCGCGCGACATCTGCCGGCCCACTCCGCACCGTCCGCACCGTTGGCTGCCCGGAGCCACCGCGTGGCTGGGGTGGATCCTGTTCATCAGCATCATCATGGTCTCCGCCGGTCTGATCACCATTGCCCAGGGCTTCGTCGCGCTGCTGAACGAGGACTTCTACCAGGCACCGGCCGGCTGACGGTCGATGCCGGCTATGCGGCGTGGGGGACGGCGCTGCTGGTGCTGGGCGCCGCGCTGCTCGCCGGGGCCTACGGCGTGCTGACCGGCTACGGCTGGGGACGGACGATCGGCGTGCTGTCCGCTTCGGTGAACGCGCTGGTGAACATGGGATTCGTGGCGGCCTACCCGTTCTGGACCTTCCTGGCCGTGTCTTTCGACATCATCGCCATCTATGCGCTCGTCGTTCACGGAGGAGCCGCCAAGACGCTGCGAACGTGACGGCCTAGATGAGTCCGTACTCGCGGGCCCGGGACACCGCCTGCCGGCGACGGGGGGTGCCCAGCTTGCGATAGATCGCGCGCATGTGAGCCTTGATCGTGTTGACCGACACGCCCAGCTCCACGCCGATCTCCGCGGCGGTCAACATGGTCGGCAGATAGTGCAGGACCTCGGTCTCCCGGCCGCTGAGCGCCACGACGCCGGCCGGTATGTCGTCCGGTACGGTCGTGCCGCCGATGAGTTGCAGAAGATCGGCGACGAAGGCGGCGTGGTCGCCGGTCATCAGGCTCTGCCGGGCGAGCAGCGACCCCAGGCGCCCACCGGCCAGGCGGGCGAACGGGCGGCGGATCTCCTCCGCCGCGGCCAGCACCACCGCCTTGCCCAGCAGCTCTCCCGCCGCCACCCCCCGGCCGATCGCGTCGGCGGTCAGGGCGCCCAGGACGCGGGCTTCGACGGTGGCGACGGTCTCGGACATCAGTGAGCCCCGTTCGGTGAGCAGTGTCTGCGCCGCGTCCGGGTTACGGGTGGCGAGGGCGGCGCGCACCAGGAGATTCCGCTCCGGCAGGGTCAGGCCCACGGAACGCAGCTGCGAGCCGTACCGCCGCTGGACCAGCTCGGGCCGGTCGGCCAGCAGGTCCGCCTCCGACTCGAGCGCGAGCAGCCATCGGTCGATCGCGGGTGTGCGCGCGTCCGGATAGCGCCGCCGGCGAGCCTCCCTCAGGAAGGCCTGAGCGTTGGGCAGCCGATCCTGAGCCATGGCGAGGCGGGCTTCGATGCCGAGTGTCAGTTTCCACTGCGCCGCCTCCGGGTCGCCGCGGTGAGCCCGCAAGGCCAGTTGCAGAGCCCGTTCAGCCGGCCCGTAACGGCTGCGCTCGAGCTCCACGACGGACGCCGCAAGATGCGCCGCCACGACCTGGACGGAATCCGTCCAGCCGCCGCGCTCCGCTCGGTGCCGTGCCAGGCACACCAGGCGTTCGGCCTCTCGTACCGACCCGGACATCACCTCCAGCAGGGCGTGATGCCCGAGCGCGTTGATCTCGGCCAGGGGTACGCCGGCCGTCCGGGCCGCGACCGAGCTCCGGGACAGGTATCGCTCGGCAGCCTCGAGCTGGCCGGTCCACAGCAGAGCGACGCCCTTGTTGTGCAGCGCGATCGCGCGGTACTGCAACGTCGACGGTAGCCGGGCGACCGGCACCCGGGCCAGGTCGCTGAGTTGGCTGGTGCTGTCCCGGATCACCGCCGGCATGTCACCGGCCGCCCGGTTCGCCGCCGCCCGCAGCGCTCGGACGGCGATCTCGGCCGGCCTTCTGTCGGTGTCCGTACGGTCGGCCAGCAGGCCGAGTGCCTCGCGTAGGCGCTCACGGATTCCCGCGTAGTCACCGGCGTCGAACAGGAGGATCGCTCCGCAGATCATCAATTCGGCGGTGCCGGCGAGTTCCGCGGCCGGCACCCGTTTCAGGACCTCGACCAGGCGGCTGCGGTCGCGGGAGAGGATCATCGGTGCCGCCTCGACGACGAGCCGCCCGAGATGACCCCAGTCCCGGGCTGCGATCGCGTGCCCGAGGGCGTCGATGACCATTCCCTTCCCGGCGTACCAGTCCGCGGCGCGCCGGTGGAGCTGGGGAAGCAGCTCAGGGCTCTCCAGCCTGAGCCGGTGCTGCAGGACGTCGCGGATGAGATGGTGGTAGCGGAACCAGTACGGGTGGGAGTCCAGCCGGACGACGAGCTGATTGACCTGCTCGAGTTCCTCGAGGATGCGTTGCCCGCCGGAGTCCTGCGTGACGGCGTCGGCCAGGTCGCCGCAGAGGTGTTCGCAGATACTGGTTCGCAGCAGGAAGGCACGGAAGCGCGGATTCTGGCGTGCCAGCACCTCCTCCGACAGGTATTCGTCGACCGGTCGCACATCGCCGCTGAAATCAGCGACCGAGCCGCCGTCCGGGCCGGTGATGAACCGCGCCGCGAGCTGCAGGCCGGCCGCCCAGCCCTCGGTCCGCCGCACCAGCAGCGCGATCTCCTCCGCTGGGAGGCGTACGCCCTGGGCGGCGAGCAGGTCGACGGCCTCGTCCGCCGTGAAGGCGAGATCATGCGTGCGGACTTCGCTGAGCTCGCCGGCCGCACGGAGCCGGTGCAGCGGCAGCGCCGGCTCGGTGCGGCTGATCAGGACGAGCCGGAAGGGATCGCGGGGTACCCGCAGGATGCCGCCCAGCTCCCGGAGCAGCCGTGGATTGTCGATCGTGTCGAAGTCGTCGAGGACGAGGACCATCGGCAACGGCAGCTGGCTGAGCATCCGGCCCAGCGCGCGGATCCGTCCGATGCCGTCGTTGAGCACGGCGTCACGCTGGGCCGCCGGCCATCCGTCCGCCGCACCGGAGGCCGCGCGTAGCGCCGCCACGACGTGCGCGGAGAAGACCCGCGGATCGTTGTCGTGGCTCTCGAGCGTCAGCCAGCCCACAGGTTCCCGCCGGGTCGCCGCCCAGGCCGACACCAGCGTCGTCTTGCCCCACCCAGCACCCGCGCTGACCAGCGTCACCATCCCGCTCGCGCCGCTGTCGAGCAGGTCGGTCAGACGGGGACGATGCAGGTTCGACCGGCCGGGCTGGGCGCGGGCCGGCTTGGGCGGGGCCGGCACCGGCTCGAGGGAGGCGACACGGAACCCGCCCACAGATGTCGGATCGCCATCCTGCCGCACCATTCTGCCTCCTCAACTCCACTTGTGGCACGCTCCGCTGCTTGGCGCGCAGGGAGCGTCACACCATCGCGCTGGTCGCGTCGAGAAATGGGGTCTCGTCGCGGATGGCTCAGCAAGGGGGCGGGAAGAACGGCGTGTTGTCTTGATCGCGCCCCACGGCAGGGCATCACGGATTCGGGTGTTCGGGCAACATCCTTCGCGAAGGTCTGTCTCGTTCGCCCACCCGTCATGGATGACCTGTATGCCCTCCGATCGGAGGACCATCGGCCTTGTACGCACAGCGGATCGACCACGTCTGGAGAGTTCGCCGCCATGGACGTCCGATACGAGATACACGTACAAGGCCTGCTCGGACCCGCGCTCCGGGCCGCATTCGCGGATCTGCGGTGCGTGACGGCGACCCGGCGCACGACCATTCGCGGCCGGCTGTCCGACGAGGAGCTTCGAGCCCTGCTCGACCGGCTCGATCGGTGCGGCGTCGAACTCGAGCTGCTGTGCTGCCAGAGCCGCGACGGGTGACGAAGGTGCGCGCGGCATCAGCCGTGGCTGGTGGACAGGGCCAGACGGCGCAGGCGGACCCAGTCGAGTTCGGGCGGCAGGACGCCGGGGCGGTCGCGGGGGACGCGCACGCGCAGCGCCCCCGGACGGACCGTGCAGCGTGCCGGGGCGGGCACCGTGACCGCCTCGCCGTCGATTCCGGCCGGTACCGACGACGCGTCCACGTCCACCACTGCTTCGGTGGCCGTGAGCACGGTGAGCGCGCGTGACGCGCGCCGCCGGCCGAGGGCGAGCGCGGTCGCGTCGGCGGCACCGCGCACCTTGACCGCCAGGATGCCCAGCATCGCCCCGTCCAGACGGGCTCGCCGGCCCAGCCCCGCGATGTCCCCCGAACCGTACGGGTTGTTGCTGATCAGCACGGCTTGCGGCCCGTCGAGGGAGATGCCGCCGACCCGTACGCTCAGCCGCGGTGACGAAGGCCCGGTGAGCAGGCCGGGCAGCAGGTCCAGGGCAGTGCCGATCTTGTCGTCCCGATACGCGGTGCTCTGTACGATCGCCGCGTAGGCCCCGAACGAGGCATTGTTCACGAACGTGCGGTCACCCACCCGGCCCAGGTCGACGCGGATCTCCACGCCGTCCTCCAGGGCGTCGAGGCAGCGGGCCGGGTCTTCGCGGTCCAGCCCCAGGTCGAGCGCGAAGTGGTTCCGGGTACCCGCGGAGATCACCATGAACGGCACATCGTGTTCGGCGGCGACGGCGGCCACCCGCGCCTGGGTGCCGTCGCCGCCGGCGACGCCGAGCAGGTCGGCGCCGTGGCGTACCGCCTCTCGGGCCAGGTCGGCCACGTCCGCCTCCGGCGGCCCGCCCAGCAGGACCACCTCGGCGCCGAGCGCCCTGGCCCGCTCGGCCAGGCCGAACCGCTGCACCTTGCCGCCACCGGACCGCGGATTCATGATCAGGTACGGGCGCAGCGGCGCCGGGACCTCATACTCCACCGGACCGGACGTCGCACCGGACAGGGTGAGTGCCCGCCTGCCGGCCGCCACCGCAACGGTCCACAGCAGCGCGAAGGCCGCCACGACGCCGATCAGCCGGTGGCCGGCGAACAGGATCGCCACCGTCAGCGGGCCCAGGACCGTCACCGTCCCGGCGGCCCATCGGCGCGGGCCCCGGTGGGTCAGGAACCACCAGGCGCCGGCCAGGCTCACCGCCGTGCCGATTACCGCGACCGCCAGGAGCACGATGCCCTTGAGGATGCCGACGAGCAGAACGAGGACGGTGGCGGCCGCGGCGGCGAGAAGGGCGAGCCGGGCCAGCCAGCGCGGCGCGGCCCGGGCCGCGCCGGCTGGCGCCGGCGCCTGAGCTGGGGCGGGACGGGCGTGACCGGTCATATCGTGCTTCCCTCCAGGCGGGTCCTCCGGCAGTGTCGCCGCCGCGTCGCCGGCCGTGCCTCATACCTTCCGGATGAACCCGGTAGGCCCTTCGACCTGCCGGCGTGGCGCGATAGGTCCCAATTGCGCGCTATCTTTCCCGCAGCGCCGACCGGGCGGATTATCCGATCCGGAGGATGCGCCGGATATTCGCCAGGCCCGAGGCTGTAATCCTGTTTGGCCCCACGGAAGGGGTTCCCGTGCGTGCTGATTCCTCCGTCGCCATCCCGGTGATCGGCCAGGCGACCATCGACGATCCGCTGCTCCGGTCCAGGTTCGAAATACCGGACCGCCCGCCGTTCCGGGTGTCCCGGCCACGGCTGCGCGACCGGCTGCGCCTCAGCAATGCGCCGGTGACGATGGTCGTCGGCCCGCCGGGCAGCGGCAAGACGCAACTCGTGGCCTCCTGGGTCGCCGATGAGCCGGCGGCCGGCGCGGTAGCGTGGATCACCCTGGAGGACGACGATCGGGCGTGCCCGTTCTGGACCGTCGTCGTCGAGGCGTTACGCCACGCCGGCCTGGACATCAATCCCTCGCTCGCGACGTCCCCGGTGCCGGCGCCGGCGGACCGGTCCTTCCTCATCCGGCTGGCGGCCGAGCTGAATCGCCTGCGGAGGCCCGTCACCCTGGTGCTCGACGGAGTCTCCGACCTGACGGGCACCGAGTGGGCGGCCGAACTCGAGTTCGTTCTGCGCCATACCGCCTCCCTCCTGCGGCTGGTGCTGATCGGCCGATGGGATCCGCCGATGCCGGCTCATCGCTATCGCCTCGCCGGCCGGCTGCTCGAGATTCGCAGTGCGGACCTCGCCTTCACTGCCGACGAGGCCGCCGAACTGCTGCGGCTGCACGGCGTGCAGTTGAGCCCGGCGAAGCTGTCCTCACTGCTCGCGCACACCGAGGGCTGGGCGGCGGGTCTGCGGCTGTTCGCAATGGCGTTGCAGGGCCGGCAGGACGCGGACGATCTGGTCGACACGATCACCGGTAACGAAGCCACCATCGCCGAGTACTTCTTCGACGAGGTATTGCGGGCGCAGCCCGCGCACGTCCGTTCGTTCCTGCTGGAAGTCAGCGTCCTGGACACCTTCACCGCCGACCTGGCGGAGGCCGTGACGGGCCGGACCGACGCGCGGGGAATTCTCGCCGAGCTCGAACGGCGCAATGCGTTCGTCCAGCGAGCCGCCGAATTCTCGGCGGTCTACCGTTTCCATCGGCTTTTCGCCGAGCTCCTGGGCGCCCAGTTGCTGTGCGTCGCGCCGGAGCGGCTACGCCCGTTGCACGCCCGTGCCGCGACGTGGTTCGCCGAGCGGGAGCAGACCGCCGAGGCCGTGGGGCATGCGGTGAAGGCGGCCGACTGGGATGCCGCCGCCGCGATCGTCGTGGAGCATCGTGCGATCGCTGACGTGCTGCTCGGCGGCCGGACCGGACGGCTCGGTGCACTGCTGAACGGCTTTCCCCCGGACCGGGGGGCTCCCGAGTCGGCCCTGGTGGCCGCCGCGCTGGCACTGGCCGACGGATCCTTCGAGGACTGTGCCGAACATCTGCGGCGGGCCCGCACGGACAGCGCCGACGGCTTCGGCACCGGCACCGCCCTGGCGTTCGCCGACATTCTCGTGCGAGTCATGCTGGCGGACGCCCATGGCACGGAGGAGCAGGTGCTCGGTTGCCGCGCCGAGGCGCAGGAAGCGCTGGCTCATGTACCGCCCGATCAACCGGGTCGGCACCGGGAGCTGACGGTCCTGCTGATGGCCGCCGTCGGCAGGGCGCAGAGCCGCAGGGGTTCGGTCGACGCGGCGGCCGTGGCCTTCACGAGGGCGGTGGCCCAGGAGGCATCCGGTTGCCGATATCCACGCATTCAATGTCTGGAGCATCTGGCCGTCATCGAGGCGTACCGGGGACGGCTCCGGCACGCCGAACGCCTGGCCGGCGAGGCCGTCGAGCTCGCGGGGCTCGCCGGCCTCGAACCGGCACGCCGGCCGGTCACGGCTCATGTCGTGCTGGCATGGGTGGCGATGGAACGGTACGACGTCGACGGAGCCGGCCATCATCTGCGCGTGGCCGATCAGCGGCACCCCCACGCCGACCCCCTGACCGACGCCGCGTTCGCCCTGGTCAAGTCCCGGCGGTTACAGGCGCGAGGCGAGCTGCGCGGTGCGGCGAAGCTTCTCGACGACGTGGACCGGAGGGCGGCACCGCGGACACCGCGCTGGCTGGCCCGGGAGGTCGTCCTGGCGCGGGCCCGGCTGATGATCACCATGGGCCTGCCCGACGACGGGCTCCGGCTGATCCGCAGCCTGCCCTCCGACGACGTGCCGGGCGTGCTGGTGCTGCAAGCTGCCGCCCTCGTGGCCACCGGTGATGCCGAGCAGGCGCGAGAGGTGCTGGTACCGCTGCTCAGCGCGGCGGGCATGACGCCTCCGGTGGCCGTCGAGGGCTGGCTCGTCATGGCGTCAGTGGCCGCGCACGACGGAGCTATCGAGGAGGCGCGAAGCGCTCTGGGACAAGCACTTCGACATGCCATCCCGGAGACCCAGCGGCGCATCGTCCACCAGGCGTGGGCCCAGCTGCGCCGGCTGCTGCGCGACGACAACGAGCTCACCGAGCAGTACCGGATCCTGCAGGGCGCCGCGCGCGGTGCCGGCGGTACGGGCACACCGGACACCGGACCGATCCTGATCGAGCCGCTGAGCCGGCGCGAGATGGAAGTTCTGCGGGGCATCGCCGCCATGCTGCCGACCGAGGAGATCGCCGCCCGGCTCTTCGTGTCGATCAATACGGTCAAGACCCACGTACGCAGCATCCTGCGGAAGCTGTCCGCGTCCCGTCGCAACGAGGCGGTCCGCCGGGCCCGAGCACTGGGCCTGATCTGACCCCGGGCCGCGATGCCCGGGGCCGGAACCTGGAACTCACCCCCGGCGGATGGGGCGCCCCGCGACGTCGGCGACGAACATTTGCCGCGGACGGCCAAGTGGAAGGGGTTCAGCTGTGGTGAAGCTGCTCGTACTCGGCGCCTTCTGCGCGATGCTGATCATCGGCATGTCCGCACGGCGCAGCCGGCGGCGGTTCAGTGACTCCGGCGCGACCTTCCGGTGCCGCCTGCGTCTCCGAGGCTATCGGTCCGCGATCTGGCCGGCTCTCGGCCGGCACTGGTCCCGGCCGATGTGGGCGCTGTGGGACGGCGACATCCTGGTCGTCCGCCGGGGCCCCGGCCTCGCCCGGACCATTCCGCTGCGCACCCGGACCCCCGTGGACGGGGTGCGCAGCCCACTCCTCGATGCACCCCGGCGGTGCGGCCGGCGGCCGATCGGTGTGGTGCTGAGGATCTGGGACGGATCCAGCATCGAGGTTGCCGCCTCCACCGAGGACCGCGTCGCGGTGGTCGGGCCCTACATGGCCGCGGCGATGAACGACCTCCCACAGGCGCCGGTACCTCGGCGCCCCATCTGATGCAGGGAAGGTGGTACAGACATGGCGGACACACAGCAGAGCACCGCGGGAGCACCGGAGCAGGCCGGCTACGCCGCGGACGATCCGTATGTGCCGCGCCGACCCCGGCCGACGGCCTGGGTCGGGGTGGTGCTCTTCGGCGGCATCATGTTGCTGATGGTGGGCGGATTCCAGGCCGTACAGGGGCTGGTCGCCCTCTTCCGCGAGGACTACTACCTGGTCAGCCCCAACGGCCTGGTGCTCGAGGTGGACTACACGACGTGGGGCTGGACGCACCTGCTGATCGGCGTGGTGGCGGTCACCACCGGCATCGGCGTCATGCTCGGGCAGATGTGGGCCCGGGTACTGGGCATCGTGGTCGGGGTGATCAGCGCGCTGGTCAACATCGCCTTCCTCTCCGCGTACCCGATCTGGTGCACGATCGTCATCGCCATGGACGTCCTGGTGATCTATGCCCTCGCCGTCCATGGCCGCGAGGCCAGGTCGGCCTGACCGGGCCGCCCGCGCCCTCCGCACGCAGCACAGGAGGGCGCGGACGGACCGGACAGCAGCGGCCTACGGCCCCCTGGCGTCGCGCGCCAGGGGGCATGGCAACGACCCGGGTGGGGGCGGGCACGGTGACGCCGCCGGCCTGCCGCGCGGTCTGATCGTCCTGCTGGGACTGGCCGCGGCGGTGGTCACGGTGGCCGGGTTGCGGATCTTCGCGGAGATCCTGGCACCCGTGCTGCTGGCGCTGATGCTCACCGTCACGGCCAGTCCGCTCGGCACGTGGCTGGCCCGCAGCGGGGCGCCGGCCTGGTTCGCCGCCCTGGCCCTGGTCAGCACGGTCTACCTGGTCCTCTTCGCCCTGGGCGCCGCACTCGCCACATCGGTCGCTCGCCTCGTCGCCCTGATGCCGCGGTACCAGGATCAACTCACCGAGCTGCGCGCAGGAGCCTTCCGCGCGCTCACCGATCTCGGCGTCGATGCCCAGCACGCCGGCGACCTCACCGGTCCCATCCAACCCGGGACGGTGGCCGATGCCCTCCAGGCTCTGCTCGGCGGACTGCTGGCCACCGCTTCGAACGCCTTCTTCCTGCTCGCCGTCCTTCTGTTCCTGTGCCTCGACGCGGTGGTCTTCCCCGATCGGCTGCGCCGCGTCGCCGGGCAGCGACCGCTGGTGGTGGGGGCGTTACGGTCGTTCGCCGGCGGCACCCGGCGGTACCTGCTCGTCTCGACGATCTTCGGGCTCATCGTGGCGATGATCGACAGCCTGGTGCTGTGGGCGCTGGACATCCCCCTGCCGTTGCTCTGGGGTGTCCTGTCGTTCATCACCAACTACATCCCCAACATCGGATTCGTCGTGGGGCTGGTGCCTCCGGCGCTGCTCGGCCTGCTGGAGGGCGGCGTGCCCCTGATGGCAGCCGTTGTCCTGCTGTACAGCGCGGTCAACTTCGTCATCCAGTCGGTGATCCAGCCCAAGATCGTCGGCGACGCCGTCGGCCTCTCCGCCACCACGACCTTTCTCTCCCTGGTGTTCTGGACCTGGGTTCTCGGCCCCCTGGGTGCCCTGCTGGCGATCCCGCTGAGCCTGCTGACCAAGGGTCTGCTGGTCGACGTCGACCCGCGCACCCGCTGGATCGGCACGCTCATCCTCGCTGGTCCGCCGCGGCGGTGAAACGGTGGCCGCGCCACCCGAGCCCTGGTCACCGGGTGGTGCGGGCGGCGACCCGGATCGCCCGCTGTTCCGCCGGCCGCATTCTCCTGCGGACCGCGTCCGAGATGATCCGGGTCCAGATCTTCGATCGCGCGATGACGCTCGCCGCCCAGGCCTTCACCTCGCTCTTCCCCCTTCTCATCATGGTCGGCGTCGTCCTCGGCGCGAAGCAGGTCGAGCGGTTCGCGTCCCTGGCCCGATTGCCGGCGTCGTCGCAGCACCTGCTCGACGAGACGCTGACCGATCGCGGGTTGAGCGCGTTCGGCGTGGCGGGCATCGTCGTGATCCTGCTGTCATCGACCGGGGTGGCCCGCGCGCTCGCCCGCGCCTACGGCAGCGTCTGGGAAGTACCGCGGTTGCCGCGGGGTCCGCGAGCTGCGTGGCGCTGGCTGTTCGCGGTCCTGGTACTGGTCGCGCTGCTGATCGGCACGCGATTGTCCGGTGCGTTCACGTCCGGCCTGCCCCGGCCCGGCCTCTGGTCGGCCGTCCTGCTGCTGCCGGCCGACGTCGCCGCCGGCGTTCTGCTGCCCGCCGTGCTGATGCACCGTGCCGTGCCGATCCGCCCGCTGGTGCCCGGTGGCGTGGCCTTTGCCCTCGTCATGCTCGCCGTGCGCCCGACGGGGGCGGTATACCTACCGCGCGCGCTGCGGGCCAGTGATGACCGGTACGGCACCATCGGGCTGGCGTTCACGTACATCGGCTGGCTCTATGTGATGGCGTTCTGTCTGCTCATGACCGCCGTACTGGGCCAGGTCGTGGCGCGGGACGACAGCCTCGCCGGCCGCCTCGCCCGGGGGCCGGCCGGCATCCCCCGAACCGGGCGGCTCATCGTCCGCCGAAGGCCTCGTACAGGATCTCCCGCTCCGCCTCGGTGAGGTTCGTCGCGATCAGCCGGCTGTGCGATGCGGGGAAGCGTTCACCGAGCCGGTCCAGATCCCCCTCCTCCGTGACCAGGAAGAGCGCGGAGGTGCCCTCGGTGACCTCCGTGCGGATCCGTTCGAGCTGGTCGTCGGTGATGCCGGCGTCGTTCATCGCCGCACGGGCCGTGCCGATCGCCGCGCCGGCGACGCCTCCGGCGAGCGGTACGAGGAACAACGTGCCGATCAGTAGCCCCCAGAGAGTCCCCCGGCCGGCGCTGTGCCTGGCCCTGTGCCCGCGGTCGACGGTAGGCCGGGCCGCGCCGGTGGACCATCGGACCACCGCGTGGTCATCGATCCGGACCAGGTGCTCCGCCGCGGCGTCGCGCAGGACGGCCACGGCGCGATCCGCGCCCTGCGGATCATCGAACTTCCATACCGTGAACGTCGTCATCTCCCGCTCCCGGTCGGCGCGCGGTCGAGGGCCGCGCCGGAGGGCGTGTCGCCGGCACGGGGCGTACGACGCTTCTCGAGGGCGTTCTCGAGGGCCAGGGAGATCAGGACGCCGCCCGCCGCCGCGAGGAACGGCATCACGATCAGCAGGCCGTAGTCGAACCGGGGTGGACGGCCGCGCAGGACCTCGGAGGCCGCCACGAGACGCCGGCGGGCAGTGCTGCGGTTGGTGGACATCGGTTCATCCCTTCAGTCGTGATCCTCTCCGAGGATCTGCGCCAGCCGTACGGTCTCCGCGCTCGTCCGCGCCGGCCCCGGCCCCGGCAGCGCCGCGCCGATGAGGGTCCCGGCGCCCGCCATGCCGAGCCCGGCGAGTTCGAGCAGCAGCAACCCGGGACCGGCAGTACGTTCGGGCGTACGCATGCGGAGCAGCAGAATGACGGCGAAGCCGAGCAGCACACCGCCGTCGAGCAGGAAGCGGATCGTCGCGGGCCGCGCGGGTCCCGAGCGTCCGGTGGCCAGATGGTCGAGCCGCACCACGATCGTGCTCAGGCTTCCGCTCAGCAGCCCGGCCGCTACCGTGCAGTAGGCGAGCGTCCCGAGCAGGTCCGGGCCGCCGGCCGCGTGGAAGAGGTCGAGAAGGACCGCGACCGCCAGCAGTCCCAGCGGGAACATCAGGAGGACCGGCTCGACACCGTTGCCTCGTACATGGAGCCGGCTCTGCATGCGGCCTCGCTCGGGTCCGGTCGGAAGGTGGGGTGGGACCACTGTCGATCGACGCCGCGCCGGGCACCTCATCCCGTGCGGGTGAAGGTGGTGCGCTCAGTGCAGCAGGGTCTTCAGCAGGATCAGCGAGACGCCGAAGAGGCCGGCCACCATTGCGGCAGTTGCTCGGCGGGGGAGAGCCGGCCGTGCCGGCCGATCCGCCGGCCGGCGACGCACAGCAGAACGGTGCTGCAGATCAGGGCCGCGATGATTGCCGTACGCAGGCTCGCGCTCGCCGGCCGCGGTGGCCTCCCGGACCTCGTGCGCCGATCTTGCCCGTCGGACTCGTGAGGAGCCGGTCGGCGACCTGCTCACGCCGGCGTCCCCCGGCCCGCGCCGGCCGAGCTGACGCCGGCGGACAGCTGCGGTGATCCGGGGGCGGCGCGCCGCGGCCGGGCGGCCACGGTGATGAGCACCTCGTAGGTCGCCAGGGCCAGCGCTATCCCGAACATCCAGGCCCAGCTGGTCAAGAGCAGTGCCGCCACGGCTGCCACGACGACGCCGCCGACACGCAGTGGATCCCGATGACCGGCTGCCCATGCGGGTCCCCGCGCCGCGAGGGCGCGGCTACCGGCGGCAAGACCGCGGCCCGTCGCGCGCAGGCCGCCGGCGAGGTGCCGGCGTAACCGGGTGGGCACCCGGCCCGGTCCGATCAGATACATCGTCAGGGCCAGCGCGGCACCGATCACCAGCATCTGCGCTCCACGGGTACGGAGCGGCGCGAAGACACTGGTCAGGGCCGCCGCCACACCGTCGCGGTACGCCCCTGGTGACACCTCCAGCAGCAGTTGGGCGCGTAGGGCGCGCAGCGCGGCGGTCACCGTCACCGCGGCGATCACCAGCCAGAGGCCGAGCTGCAGCAGCGTGCGCCGGCGTCCCGGTGAGATCAGCAGCGCGAGCACCGCCAGGACGGAGGTGCTGATCACCGCGAGCGCGAGGTCACGCTTGGCCGCTGCCACGGCCTGCTGGACCCGCCGGAGTTGCCCGGAGTCGTACACGGTGAACCGGGCGAAATTCGCCGGCAGCGGGACTCCGAGGGCTTCCTGTACCCGTACCCGGAGGTTTTCCGGGACGGCGCCGCTGCTGAGATCGGGCAGGGTGAGCTGCCTGCCGAAGAGCGCGGGAAGCTGGGTGCTGAGCTCCCGGAGGACCTGGTTGATCAGCGGTAACAGGTCTATCTCGACGCGGTTACCGTATCCGGTCACGACGGTGCTGCTCCCGTCGATGATCGCAAGGGCACGTTGATGCGCCCGGCGGTTGAGCCCCTGCCAGACGGTCCCGAAGCGATCGCTGCGCAGGACCTTCGACACCGTCGAGCGCACTGCGTCGCGCAGCTCGCCGGCGACCGGCCCGGCGAGGAAGGCCGCCCGTGGCGGCAGGACCGACCGCAGTCGTTGCTCGACATCGACGGCCTGGAACAGCTGGGTGGTGGTGTATTCCGCGACCGCCGCGGCGACCTGCGGTTCCTGCGGCAACGGCGCCACCGCGGCGACCCACCGGTCGGTGTCGAGCACGGTGGTGGCCGCCCACACCCCGACCATGCTCGCGGCGACGCAGAACGCGGTCAGAGCGATGAGCAGGGCGGACGCGAACCGGCGAAGGGTGCCCAGCGCGGAGGCGCGGCGGACCCGGGAGTCCAGGCGGCTCTGGAGCGCGGACACCTCCGCGCGCAGCCGGACCAGCTCGCTGTCCTCGGACACCCGATCGTCGAGGGCCATGATTCCCCTTCAGTAGGGGCGCGGCGCCCGCGGGAGAGCAGCAGCCCGCACAGCCGCATGGGCGGAGCCGGCGATCAGGGAGCCGGTGGCCACGCCGAGGATGAAGTTCAGGCCCGCGGTGAAGAACCGGGAGCCCACGTCGTTCTCGGTGACGAACGGAGCCAGCATCGCCGTCAGCGTCGCCAGCGCCACGACCCAGCCGAAGAAGAGCATGGGCCGCGGCGTGAACAGGAGCAGCACGTGCATCAGCCCCGTGGCCAGCAGGCTGAGCACGCCGGCTCCGAGGGCGTACCACCCGGTTCTGGCGCCGCCCCATACGCCGGCACCCTGCGGGGCGAGCACCTCCACGCCGAACAGTCCGCGACCCACGAGGACTCCGACCACGGCGATCAGCGCCGCCACCACGGCGGTCGCCGCGCCGCCGGCCCACAGCCGGCCCGCGTCGACCGCGGGTCGCGGCGGGGGCCTCGTGGACTGGTAACTCGACGTCATCGCATGCCTCCTCGTCAATGCGGCACGACGGCCGCCCGGATCAGCATGGTCGGCGTACGAGGCGTGCTGCCTCCTCCGGTGTGGGTGAACACGGCCGTGGTGGCCACGGCCACCGGCCGGCTCCCCGCGGCGCTCATCCGTCACGGACGATCCCCTGCGCGCCCCCTCACGCTGAGATGAGTCGTGACCTCGGCAGCTCTGGCACTGACAGCGGCGCTCGTGTTCGCCTGGGGCGCGTTCTCGGCGAGGCTCGAGCGCGCCGACCTGACCGCCCCGGTGGTCTTCGTCGGCCTGGGCACCCTGCTGGCCGGAAGCGTGCACGCCGACGTCGACGCCGCCGGGATCACGGTCCTCACCGAGGCCACCCTCGCCTGGGTGTTGTTCTCCGACGCCGCCCGGGTCGGGGTGCGGGAGTTGCGCGGCGATGCCGGCGTGTACGGCCGGCTGCTCGGCCTCGCTCTGCCGCTGACCGTCGTGCTCGGCTCCGTTCTGGCCTGGGCGCTGCTGGGCGTCGTCCTGCCCTGGTACGCGCTGCTCATCGGCGCCGCGCTCGCACCCACGGATGCCGCGCTGGGCGCCGTCGTCATCACCCATCCGGCGGTACCGGCCCGCATCCGGCGCATCCTCAACGTGGAGAGCGGGCTGAACGACGGCATCGTGACCCCGGTGGTAATGGTCGCCCTGGCGGGTGCGGCCTCCACCGGAGGAGAGGCGGACGCGGGTGTGCTGACGGCTGCCCTGCAACTGGCGGGCGGCGCGCTGATCGGCGCGGCCGTCGGGTCGCTGGGAGGAAGGCTGTTGCGTGCCGCGGGCCGTCGCGGATGGACGGGTGACAGCTTCGCCGGGCCGGCCGTGCTGGCGTTGGCGCTGGTCGCGTACGCCGCATCGGTCGCCGGGCACGGAAACGGTTTCGTCGCGGCCTTCGCCGGTGGTATCGCCTTCGGCCATGTCGCCGGCCCTCGCGGGCCGCGCGAGGTGTTCTACATCGACGAGACAGCCGGACTCGCGTCCCTGCTGGTCTGGCTGCTCTTCGGGGTGTACGCGGTGCCGGCCCTCCTCGGGGGGATCGACGCGACCATGCTGGTGTACGCCGTGCTGAGCCTGACCGTCGTACGGATGGTCCCGGTGGCGCTGAGCCTGATCGGCTCCGGCCTCGGTGGCCGTACCGTGCTGTTCGCCGGATGGTTCGGCCCCCGCGGGCTCGCCTCGGTCGTCTTCGCGTTGCTGGCGCTGGAGCAGCTGCACGAGCGTGCCGCCCCGGCTGTGGCCGCCATCGTGCTGACTGTCCTGCTGAGCGTTGTGGCGCACGGTGTGAGTGCCGGTCCGCTCGCCGCCCGGTACGGCGCGGCAAGCCGGTCCGCCGGCCCGGCATCCGTCCACGAGCCCGCCGCGACCGCCCGCTTGCGGCGTTCGCTGCCCGGACGTGATTCCGGCGCTGCCGTGACGAGCGGTGGAACTCCGTGAACGCGGCGCCCGCACCGCGCGGCTCGACGGCGTCAACGGTGGCGATCGTCGTGCCGCTCTGCTGGGCCGCCCTGGCCCTCACGATCGCCGTCGTGCCGGGGGTCTCGGTGGGCGAGAGCGGGGCGGTGCTGCTCGCCGCGGTGGTGCTCGGCCTGCTCGGCGCGGTCCTGCGCCCCGCCGTGGCGGCTCTGCTGACCTACACGGGCTGGGCCGGTGTGCTCGGCGGCTGGCTGCTGGGCCAGGCCGTGCTCGTCTACGGTGCCCTATCGGTGACGCCGGGCCTGGAGGTCCATCGGCTTCCGGGCCGCGTTCTGGGCCTCCTGGCTGTACGCCGGCCTGGTCAGTGCCGGGCTCTGGGCCGTCACCGCCGGCCGGCCCGAGATGGTCGTCCGGCACCTGCTCCGGGTCAACCGGCGCCTGCGGCGGGCCGCGGCGACCAGCGACGTGCCGGGCGTAGTGATGATCCAGATCGATGGGCTCTCGGCGCCGCTGGCCAGGTGGGCACTGGCCGGCGGCGCGCTCCCGACGATGGCGAGATGGCTGAGCTCGGGTAGCCACACCCTCGTGGAGTGGCACGCCCAGCTGCCCGCCACCACTCCCGCCAGCCAGGCCGGGCTGCTGCACGGCGCGAGCGCCGCGGTGCCGGCCTTCCGGTGGTACGAGAAGGAATCCGGACGTCTCCTGGTCACCAATCATCCGCGGGACAGCGCCCTGGTCGAGGCCCGGTTCTCCGACGGGCGCGGGCTGCTGGCCGACGGCGGTGTCAGCGTCAGCAACGTGTTCTCCGGAGACGCGCCGACCAGTCTGCTGACGATGAGCACGATCGGAGCCCGGGGAGCCTCCGGGCGTCCGGCGCGGTACGTCAGCGCCTACCTCCTCGACCCGTTCGGGTTGACCAGGTCGTTGTTCCTGACCGTCGCGGAGATCATCAAGGAACTCCATCAGGCCCGGCGGCAGCGGTTGCGCCGGGTGCGTCCGCGTATCGTGCGGACCGCTTCGTACACGGTGCTCCGTGGGCTGACCAATGTGTTGCTGCGAAACCTCAACCTGGCGGTCGTGGCCGAGCACATCATGCGGGGAGCCCCGGCCGTCTACTGCGATTTCGTCGACTACGACGAGATCGCGCACCACGCCGGGCCTGCCCGGCCGGAGGCCCTGGCGGCACTCGAGGGCATCGACGACGTGCTGGCCACCCTCGAGGCGGTCGCGCTGGCGGCACCGCGTCCGTACCGATTCGTCCTCCTCTCCGATCACGGCCAGAGCCAGGGTGCGACCTTCGCTCAGCGCTACGGCAATGCGGTGGAGGACGTCGTACGGCGCCTCACCGGCGCGGCGAGCCCTTCCGTCGCCGGGACCGGCAACGACGAGCATGCCGGGCGGATCGGCGTCATGGCGGGCGAACTGGGTCGCCGGGCCCCGGGGGAGACGCCCGCCGCACCGGGATCCGAGGTGGTCGTCGTGGCCTCGGGAAACCTGGCGATGATCTACCTGAACCGATTTCCGGGCCGGGCGACCATGGAAGACATTCAGGAACGTCACCCGCGGCTGCTCAGAGGCCTGGTACGCCATCGCGGCATCGGCTGGGTCCTGGTCAGATCGCGCCGCCTCGGTCCGGTGGTGCTCGGCTGCGCCGGCCGGCGCCTGCTCGTCAGCGGCAGGGTCGACGGCGAGGACCCGCTGGCGGGGTACGGGCCGTATGCGGCGGCCGACCTGCTCCGGTACGACGGCCTGCCACACGTCGGGGACATCGTCGTCAACAGCAGCTACGACCCGGTGACCGAGGAGGTCGCCGCGTTCGAGGACCTGATCGGCTGCCACGGAGGGCTCGGTGGCTGGCAGGATCGTCCGTTGTTGGTGCATCCGTCGGCCTGGCCGGTGGACGCCGAACTGAGCGACGCCGACGCCGTGCATCGTCAGCTGGTGCGGTGGCTGGAGCGGTTCGGCGACCGACCGGGTCCGGGGCGGCGGCGGGGCCGGTGAGTGCCGGTCAGGGCGGTGGGGCGGCGGCGTCGCCGGACTTCCCACCGTCCTGCTGCCAGCCGCGTGGCCGCCAGTTCTCCACCACCTTGGCCACGGCGGTCACCAGGAACAACTGACCGATCAGGGCTTCCAGCACGGCGAGGCTCTGCGCGGGATTGGCTGCGGGTACGAGGTCGCCGTACCCGGTGGTGGTGAGCGTGACGAAGCTGAAGAACAGTGACTGGGGGAGCGCCGGGTCCCCGGCGTCGCCGAACAGGGGGCCGGTCTGCAGTGCCCCGAGGCAGGCGTACGCGAAGCCGAACGCCATGCCGATCAGCAGGTAGGCAGCCAGCGCGCCGAGCATCGTCTGCCGGTCGACCCGGCGATGGACACCGATGTCGCGGACGATCGAGACGGGCGCGATGACGGAGAGCGCGCCGGCCGTCAGGAAGGTCAGCCCGATGAGCGTGGTCCCCGGTGCGAGCACGGCGGACGCCGTCGCCGCCAGGGCGAGCGCCACCACGGCCGCGGCGACGGCCCTGACCGCTGGACGTGCGCCGGACATCCGCAACGCCTGCCAGACGGTGGCGGCCTGCAGAACGAGCAGGACCGCCGGGAACCACCGATCGCCGGGCACCAGCGCCAGCAGGTACGTGGCCAGGATGAGCAGCAGGACACGGCCGTAGCCGCGCTCGGCCGGCCGGAGTCGCATCCGCCCGCTCCCGTCGGCCTCAGGTCAGCGGGCCGGGTCCGGTGGTGTCCGCGGTTGCTCCTCGGCGGGCAGCCGCCGCACCTCGATGAGGCGCAGGCCGAGTCCGTGCAGGCGGGAGATGAGCCCCACGACCGCGGACTGATCCGGCAGCGATCCGTGCAGCACCGTCTCCGGCGGCTCCACGCTGACGGTCAGGTCGCGCAGTTCCGACAACAGCTCGGCCGGGATGACCCCGGCGACCCGGACCTGGTACGACGCCTCAAGCATTGCTGCACCCTCCTCGCGGCGTTCGCCGCAGAGTCATCCGGTGAATCGGCCGCTGCGCCGCAACTCGGACTGCATCGTCGAGATCTCGTCCCCACCCGGGACGACGATGCGCGGATCGGGAGCCAGATCGAGATCCGGGTTGCGCTCCTTGTAGTCCACGGCACCGAGGATGACCTTGATCGCGTTCAGCCGGGCCTGCTGCTTGTCGTTCGCCCGGACGATCAGCCATGGTGCCGCCCCGGTGCTGGTGCGAAGCAGCATCTCGTATTTGCGTTCGGTGAAGTCGTCCCAGCGGCACTGGGCCTGCAGATCGATCTCGCTCAGCTTCCATCGGCGCAGCGGATCGGTCATCCGCCGCTCGAAGCGGCGGGCCTGGGTCTCCTTGGTGACGCTGAAGTACAGCTTCACGAGCACTGTGCCCTGCCGCACCAGATCCTTCTCGAATCCGGTGACTCCGCGCAGGAAGTCCTGATATTCCTTGTGGCTGCAGAATCCGAAGACCCGTTCGACCATCGCGCGGTTGTACCAGCTGCGGTCGAACAACACGATCTCCCCGCCGGTCGGGAACTGCGCCACGTATCTCTGGAAGTACCACTGGGACCGCTGTTCCTCGGTCGGCCGGCCCAGCGCGACGACGCGGTAGTGCTTCTCGTTCATGTACCGGGTGACCCGGCGGATCGCACCGCCCTTGCCGGCCGCGTCGCGTCCCTCGAAGAGCACGATCATGCGCAGGTCCTCGTCCTCGAGGTGGCGCTGCAGCTTGAGGAGTTCGACCTGCCACGGGCGCAGGTCCTGATCCGATCTGAGTTTGCGAGCGAGCGCGGCCCGCTCGTGTCGCAGCACAGCGAGCTCCCGCATCACCCTCTCGTACGCCACCGCGATGCCCTCCGGAGGTGGTGACGCGGTCATTGTGTTTCTCCTCTCGCCGCCTGCCTTCGAGCTTGAGCCGTCGCGCGGCCCTTGGGGTCATCCGGCATGAGTGACGTTTGCCGGAGCTTGATCCCGTGCCGCCTTCCGGCCGAGTGGCCCGGGCTCGTCCCCGGTGGATGGTGTGCCGGCCGCTGGGGGCGGTGTGTGGTGGCAGGAAGCGCCGGAGTTGCCGGCCGACTCCCGGAGGTATCACATGTCTGTTCGGACGGCACACGATGACATCGGTCCGGCGGCACGATTCGCCGCCGGACGCTCGGCCCGCGCCCGTGCCTCGCGCGAGTCGCAGGCCGGCGTGCCCGCCGGCGACGACCGCCCCGACCCGGTCGACGTCCTCGTCGGCCAGAGTGAGACCCGGCTTCCCGAGCTCGTGCCGATCCGTTACGGCCGGATGCTGGTCTCCCCGTTCGCGTACTTCCGCGGTGCCGCGGCGGTGATGGCCTCGGACCTAGCCCGGACCCCGGACTCGGGATTGACGTGCCAGCTCTGCGGCGATGCGCACCTGTGCAACTTCGGCGTCTTCGCGTCACCGGAGCGCAGGCTGGTCTTCGACGTCAACGACTTCGACGAGACGCACCCGGGTCCGTGGGAATGGGACGTCAAGCGTCTGGCGGCGAGCCTCGCCGTGGCCGGCCGCGACAACGGTTTCCGCCGCAAGGTCCGTGCCGCCGTCGTGCTGGCCGCCGTGGGACGTTATCGGCGGGCCATGCGCCGCTTCGCCGGTCAGGGTAATGCCGAGGTGTGGTACGCGCGCGCCGACGTCGAGGAGGTCGACGTGCTGCTCAAGGAGCAGGTCGGCGCGGCACAACGCAGGCGTTTCGCCGCGGCGCAGGCCAGAGCCCGTACCCACGACAGCATGCAGGCCTTCCGCAAGCTGACGGCAGTGGTCGGCGGATGCCGCCGCATCGTGTCGGATCCTCCGCTGCTGGTCCCGGTGAGTGAGCTGTTGCCGGACACGGACCGAATCGAGCTGGAGAGCCAGGTGCGCGACCTGCTCGCCGCGTACGCCGGCACGCTGGCGCCCGACCGGCGCCGGCTGTTCGAGGGTTACCGGTTCGTCGACCTGGCGCGCAAGGTCGTCGGGGTCGGCAGCGTCGGCACCAGATGCTGGGTGGTGCTGCTCAGCGGCCGCGACGAGCATGATCCCCTGCTCCTACAGGTGAAGGAGGCGCCGCCCTCGGTCCTCGCCGGTCGGGTCCCGCACGTCTCCGCCGGCGAGTGGCGGAGCGAAGGCGAACGAGTCGTGTGCGGGCAGCGGCTGATGCAGTCGGCGGGCGACATCTTCCTGGGCTGGCAGACGGTGGCCGGGATCGACGGCCGGATCCGCGACTTCTACGTGCGGCAACTGCGCGACTGGAAGGGTTCGGCGGTGGTCGAGACGATGGATCCGGAGGCGATGCGGGTGTACGGCGCTCTCTGCGGCTGGACCCTGGCCCGGGCCCACGCGCGCACCGGTGACCGCCTGGCGATCGCCGGCTACCTCGGCGGCGGCGACGCCTTCGACCGGGCGATGGTGGAGTTCTCCGAGCGCTACGCCGACCTCAACGAGCGGGACTACGGCCGGCTGAGAGCCGCGGCACGCTCCGGCCGGGTCGCGGTCCGCGAAGGGCTGTAGCCGCACGGCCGGCTCATGCCCGCGGCTCGGCCCCGGCCGGGCGCGGCCCGGCGCGGAAGAATCCGAGTCGGTAGAGACGCTCCAGCCGGCGGACCGTGAACGGATGGGAGCGCGGCAGCTGGGACAGGCCGACCCAGAAGCCCCGCAGCGACCGGCCCTGCCGGACCAGCTCGTCCACGTCCACGACATGCTCGGTGTGCCGGCCCGACGCCAGCAGCACGAGACCCGTCATTCCCTCCGGTGCCAGGTGGGCGCCGTGCCGGTCGCAGGAATACTCGCGCAGCCGCGACAACGCCGGCCCCAGCAGCGGAATAGGTTCGGAATACGCCACGGCCAGCTGGTACCACAGCGAGACATGGTGCAGCCGGATGTGGCCGAGCTCGTGGCCCAGAATGAACCGCAGACCCTCCTGGTTCCCGTGGTAGAGGTTCACGAAGAGCTCGTTCGACAGCACCACGTAGTCGTGCCCGGTGGCCTGCGCCGCGAAGGCGTTCAGCGTGCCGTTGCCGTTGCTGAGGTAGATCTGCGGGCGCCGCCGCAGTCCGAGTCGATGGGCGAAGTCGTCCGCCGTGCGGTACAGCTCCGGATACTGACGGGGGGACAGCTCGACTGCTGTGCCGCGTACGGAGGCGCGCTGCGTCTCGCGGACCACGATGAGCGCCGGGACCAGCAGGAGCAGGCCGAGGAGCGCACTTCGCACGGCTGTGGCCCATCCGGTGTCCTGGAGCCGTTCGGGCAGCACCGGCAGCATCACGGCCGCCTGCACGATGAAGCCGATGATCAGAACGTTGAGCATCACCATGATGATGAAGAACGGCAGCTCGGCGGGATGCCGCAGCTGGCTGGTGGCGGGGTGCCGCGCGGGTGTCGACACAGCGATCCTCCCTGGGTCGTCGGCGAGAGTGACTCCGGTGCTCGATCAAGAGCCGTGCTGACGCCGAGCGTGCGCTGTGTGCGCGCCCGCTGCCTCACCCCGCCGAGATGAGGCCGGTGCTACCGGCCGGCCGCGAGAATGGGGATTGCGCTGCTCGCGACGGAGGTGACCATGGCCGGTAACGGAAGCCGCATCGTCATCGCGCACCTTTCGGATCTCCATCTGGGTGCGCACGACCCGGCGGCCGTGGCGTCGATCGCGGCCGATGTCGCGGCGGCGGCCCCGACGCTGACCGTGGTCACCGGCGATCTGACGATGCGGGCCCGTCCCTGGCAGTTCCGGCTGGCCCGGAATCTTCTGGACCGGCTTCCGCAGCCGCTGCTCGTCGTCTCCGGCAACCACGATCTGCCGCTGGTCGGCCTCGAGCGGTTGCTGGCGCCGTACCGGCGCTTCCGGCTTCTCGTCCGGACGGAGCTCGATCCGGTGCGGCGGCTGTCCGGCCTGACCGCGCTCGGGTTGCAGACCACCCCGCCGTGGCGGTGGAAGAGCGGCCGCGTGACGCGACGGCAGAGCGACACGGTCGTCGCGGTGCTCGGGTCGGCGCCGGCCGGGGCAGTGCGGGTACTCGCCGTGCATCATCCGCCGCGCGCCGCGGGCCTGGCCCGGCTCGCCGGTCATGACCGGCTGATGCGGGCTCTCGGCTCCGCCGGCGTGGATCTGATTCTGGCCGGGCACACCCACGTGCCCGCGGCGGGCACACTGGAGCTGAAAGGAACGGCACACCGGCCGGTCGAGGTGGTGGCCGGCACCGCCGTCAGCCGGCGTACCCGCGGAACCGGCCGGTCCTGGACGGCGATCCGCGTCGACGAAGCGGCCATCACGGTCGAGGAACGTCAGCAGAACGCGGCCGGCTGGTGCGCCGGGGCGGTCCGGCGTTTCCCGAGAGCTCCGTGAACCGCCGCGCCCCCGAAGGGCTTCTCAGCACCACGGTGCGGGCCACCTTGTCGTGAGCGGCCTGATGTCGCCGGTCCACCAGCGCCCAGACGGCTCCGATCGGGAAATACGCCAGGACGAGCGCTCGCAGCAGCGCCGCGGGGAGGGAGAGCCGGCCGGGGTGCACGGGGGCCACCCGCACCCCCAGCACCGCCATCCCCGGTGTGCGGCCGGCCAGTGACCAGAACAGGGCACAGTAACTTGCGAGGATGGCGGGCAGGACCAGAAACAGCGCCGACATGACCGCGTCGGCCACGTGGTCCAGGCGCGCGCCCAGGACTGACGTGATCATGCCGGCGATCGCCGCGCCGCACGCGAAGACGACGGCGACCAGAAGCGCATCGATCAGGTACGCGGTTGCCCGGCTCACCGGCCCGGCGTAGGAGACGTTCACGGGCCGGACGGCGGCGCGGGCTCGGGACGCGATCCCGGGTGGAACACCCGGAAGGTCAGGCGGTCGACCGCCGTGTCGCCGGCCTCCGCGCCGGCCCTCAGCCGTTCGAGGAGTTCGTCGACCAGGCCCTCGCGCTGGCCCCGGAGAAGCGGCCGGATCCGCTCGGGCTCGGTCTCCAGCAACGCCAGCACCTCATCCAGCACGGCGTGCACGACCGGGCGGAGCACGCGCTGGAGCTGACTGTCCACGACGCGGTCGATCACCGGCGCGGTCGCGATGGCGTTCGCCGTGGCCCCGGCCGCCCACGTCGCGCGCCGTCGCCACCGCGTCCGTTCCGCGGCGCCCCGGCCGGCGAGCCCGTCGATGCGCCGGCGCCCCCGACCGGCCGCGCGGCGCGCAGCCGCGACGACGCCGGAAGCGCCTTCGCCGGTCGCGAAGGCGACGCCTACCACCATGTCCGTCCATCGGGCGACAGGGCGCTGCGCCGGCGGGGATCCAGGCTCCGGGTCTGATGTATGCATGTCGTCACCCTGCTCCGGCCGCCGGCCCGGCGCGCCACCCGCCGCGGATGAGCCGGGACGTCACCCCGCTGCATCCGCGGTCTCCGGGTCTTCCGTCAACGGCGGCGTCTCGACACTCGCCGTGCCGTGCGGCGTGCTGTACGCCGGGCTACCCGGCGGGATCCGAACATGTTCTTCCTCCTTGTGTTCGCGGCCGGCTACCGGGCCGGCGCCGACTCCAGGTCGTGCAGCTCCTTGGCCTCGACCGCCGTGGCCAGGCCGATGGCGACCAGGTCGAACGGGCTGATGAAGCCGTCGCTGATCCGGCGGCCGCCGGCCCGGGCAATGGCATCCCGCAGCGGCACGGCCCAGTGGTGCTCGATGAGCAGGAGCGCCGCCGCGGAGTCGTCGGGAATCTCCGCGAGGATGTCCCAGGCGTCCTCGTCGCTGAACGCTCTCACCCCCGCCAGGCCGGCCTCCGCGCCCGCGGTCGCTCCGGTCTCCATGCCGGCCTCACCGTCGATGCCGAGGCCCAGCAGCGCTCCGATCTTGCTGCCGAGTTCGACCGCCTCCTCGGTGGACAGGTTGCTCAAGTGCTCGACCTCGATCTGCCCGCGGGCGTCCTTGTAGACAGCGAGCGCGTCGATCACCCTGACGGTGTCGCTCCTGCGGAGCGCCTCCAGTTCGGCGATCACCTCGCCATGGAAATGCGGATGATCGAAGCCCAGCACGATCATCTGAACCGGACCGATGGCCATCTGCCCCACTCCTTCGTGTGATCGGGTGAGGGTGAGACCCACGGCCGTGGCCCACCCGACCCGATACTCGGCTGTTGCGGGCGATGCCGCCTCATCCGGTGGGAGTGGTGCTGGTGGCTGCCGTGAGAACCGGCCCAGCCTCATTCGTGCGTAATGAGGCCGCCGGGCGGCCGGCGTGGCTGACTGGGTGCCGACGCCGCGGACGCGACCCGGCGGTGCAGATCAGCGAAGGGATGTGTACGAATCATGGCAACACTCGTCGCCATCGGTTACCCCGACGAGACCACCGCGACGGCTGCGTCGCTGGAGGCACAACGTCTCGCGAAGGATCTGATCATCCAGCCCGACGCCATTGCGGCCATCATCCGCGACCGGGAAGGCAAGTTCCACGTCACGACCAACCACCACGCGGTGGGCGGAGGCGCTACCTGGGGAATGTTCTGGGGCCTGCTGTTCGGCATGCTCTTCTTCATTCCTGTGCTCGGAATGGCGGTCGGTGCGGGACTGGGAGCGCTCATGGGCAAGATGTCCAAGGGCGCGATCAACAAGGAATTCCAGTCCCAGGTACGCGACATGCTGCAGCCCGGCACGTCGGCGTTGTTCCTGGTCGTCGAGCACGCCACGCCCGACAAGGCCGTCGAGGGACTGGCGCAGTTCGGCGGCACGGTGCTCAAGTCGTCGCTGCCCAAGGAGACCGAGGCGGAACTCCAGGCCGCGCTGCACGGCGGGTCCACCGACTCGGGGGCCGACACGGTGACAACCTCGCCGGCCCCCTCCGTCCCGTGACCACCGGTCCGGCATTCACCGGGTCAGGGCGAGGACCCGGGTAGGACCGCCGGACCTTCCGGATGCCGGCCCGCAAGGATGCGGGCCGGCATCATCCATTGCCGCCGCGTTCATCCTCGCCAGATGACGTACGGCCGGAGCCCGGCGGTGAGGCTGGACGCATGAAACGGATGCCTGCCCGGATCGCCGCCATGACGGTGGCGGCGACGCTCGGCATCGGCGGGTGCGGCGCAGACCCTCCGCCGGTGTGTGCCAGCCTCGCCGCCGTACAGACCACGATGCACCAGATCCGCAACGTGAACGTGGCGGAGAACGGCCTGCCCCCGCTGAAGGCGCAGTTGCAGCAGTTGCGGGCAGATGTCCGGCAGCTCCTGACCGATGCCGGAGCGCAGTTCGCGGCCGAGATCGCGGCCGTGCGGGCCGCCTCCGAACAGGTCTCGGAGAGCGTTGCCGCGGCCCGGGAGACGCCCGGTGTGGCCGGCCTCGCCTCGGTGCGGACGGCCCTGGCCCAGTTGCAGGCCGGGGTCCGGACCCTCGGTGACGCCATGTCGGGCACCTGCTGAGCGAAGGAGGCACCATGCCGGACCCCGAGACGGTGCCGGGTGCGGCGTACGCCGGCGTCACCCGCAGCGAAGCGACGGCGTGGGCCGGCTGGGCGCTGCTCGGCGCGATCATGATCTTCATGCTGGGGGTCGTGCACGTCAGCACCGGTCTGCTGGCTCTCCTCCGGCCGGAGGCGCTGGCCGGCGGACGGGCGGACCTGCTGTTGCCGGTCGGTCTGACCGCCGTCGCCTGGGTACACACAGCGATCGGCACGGTGGCCGCCGTCACGGGGTTGGGGCTGCTCCGGGGCCTTGTCTGGGCGCGGGTCACCACCGTCCTGCTGGCCGTTGTGGCTGCCCTGGTCAACTTCGTCTTTCTCGACGTCTACCCGATGTGGTCGGTGACGGCCATCGCGATGACGGTCGTCGTCACGTACGCGGTGTCGGTGCACGGCGCTGAGGTGGCCGGAGCCTACGGCGACTCATGACAGGAGAGGCCGCATGCTGGGAAAGCGGACGACCCGCCCGATGCCGTGGACCCGTGCTCCGCTGCGTCGTGGCTCGGACCGGATCCAGGCCTGGATGACGCTGGGGCTCGCCATGGTGATCCTGCTCGCTGGGCCTTGGGTGGCATGGCGGGCGGGGAGCATGGCGTACGGCGCCGACGTGCGCGCGAACGCGTGGGAGAAGCAGCACCACCGCCCCGCGGTCGCCGTGCTGGTACAGGACGCGCCGAACCTGGTTTACGCGGCAGGGGAGGCGCCGCCGCTCCCCACCGACGTGTCGGTGCTGGCGCGCTGGTCCGGCCCGGACGGCGTCGACCGTTCGGGCGCCGTCCCCGTGCCGGCGGGCATGCCGGCCGGTAGCACGGTGCCCGTCTGGATCGACGAGCACGGTGATCTGGTACGGCCACCGCGTCGGCGTAACGCGGGTGTGGACGCGTCGGCCGCCGCGCTGCTGGCAGTGGCGGTGCTCGTTGCCTTGCTGGCCGGCGTCCGGCGCATCGTCGTCCGGCGCCTCGATCGCCGGCGGCTGCGCTCATGGGAGGCGGAGTGGATGATGGTCGGCCCGCGATGGAGCAGGCGGTGACGGCGGCGAAGGAGCCGGCGGCAGGGGCACGCGCGGCTGGGGGCCGATGGGTGCCCGGGGTGCGGGTCGTGGCCGGCTACCGCCGCCGGTGGTTGCCCAAGGACCTCGTCGCTGGCCTGGTCCTGTCGAGCCTGCTGGTCCCGCAGGGCATGGCGTACGCGGAACTTGCCGGCCTGCCGCCGATCACCGGGCTGTACACGACCGTGTTCGGGCTGATCGGCTATGCCCTCTTCGGTTCCTCCCGGATCCTCGTGGTCGGGCCGGACTCCTCATTGGGACCCATGATCGCTGCGGTGCTGATCACCGTGGTCGGCACCGGCGCCGACGTGGCGACGACCATGGGCCTGGCCTCGATGCTCGCCCTGATGGTCGGCGTGATCATGGCGGTGGCCGGGGTCGCCAGGCTGGGGTTCGTCGCGGACCTGCTGTCCAAGCCCACGCAGATCGGCTACATGAACGGTCTCGCGGTCACCATCTTCGTCAGTCAGCTGCCCAAGCTCTGCGGGTTCTCCGTGGACGGCGACGGGCTGCTCAACGAGGCAGCCGGCTTCCTCCGGGGGCTGGCGAGCGGCGACGCCGTTCCGGCCGCATGCGCGGTGGGCCTGGTCACCCTGGCCATCATCGTGGTGCTCCAGCGATGGCTGCCGAAGGTGCCGGCGGTGCTGATCGCCGTCGTCGCCGCGATCGCCGCGACGTGGGTGGCGGACCTGGGCAGCCGCGGCGTGGTCCTCGTCGGCCCCTTGCCGGCCGGCTTCCCGCCCCTCAGCCTGCCCCACGCGTCCTGGTCCCAGCTTGTGCCACTGCTGGCCGGCGCCGTCGGCATCACCGTCGTGTCACTGGCCGACACCATCTCCACCGCGTCGTCGTTCGCCGCCCGTACCGGTCAGGAGATCCGGCCCGACCAGGAGATGATCGGTGTCGGCGCGGCCAACGTCGCGGCCTCCTTCTTCCAGGGCTTCCCGGTCAGCACCAGCGGCTCACGCACCGCCGTCGCCGAGCAGTCCGGCGCCCGTACCCAGGTGACCGGCATCGTCGGTGCCGCCGTCATCCTCGCCATGCTCCTGCTCACCCCCGGCCTGCTGCGGGATCTGCCCCAGCCCGCTCTCGGCGCCGTGGTGATCGCGGCGTCGATGTCGCTGGCGGACGTGCGTGGCACGGTGCGTCTGTGGCGTCGCCGCCGTCTCGAGTTCCTGGTCTCGATCACCGCTTTCCTCGGAGTGGCGCTTCTCGGCGTCCTGCCCGGCATCGGCGTCGCGGTCGGGATGTCGGTCCTCAACGTGTTCCGGCGGGTGTGGTGGCCCTACCAGACCGAGCTACGGAGGGCGCCCGGTGTGCCGGGCTACCACGACGTGCGTTCGTACCCGGTCGCGGACCGTCTGCCCGGCCTGATGCTGTTCCGCTTCGACGCCCCGCTGATCTTCGCCAACGCCCGGGTGTTCCGCGATCAGATCCGCGGCCTGGCCCGCGCCGAACCGCGGCCGCGCTGGATCGTTCTGGCGGCGGAGCCCGTGACCGACGTCGACACCACCGCGGCGGACATGCTGACGGTGCTCCTGGCCGAACTGGACGCCGACGGAATCGTGCTGGTGTGGGCCGAACTCAAGGACCCGGTACGGCGCAAGATCGACAGGTACGGGCTGACGGAAGCGATCGGCCCGGCGCACTTCTTCGCGACCCTGGACGAGGCGGTCTCCGCCTACCGGGCGCAGACCGGAGCCGAGTGGGTGAGTTCGCCCGGGCCGGCTGATGTGCCGCCGCGGCCGGAAGCCGCGGAGCGGCCCACCGCGAAGGGCCGGTTCCCCCGCGGCGGATGATGACCCGTGCCCCCGTGTCCCGGTTAGCTCGGCATGGCGACCGCGCCCGAACGCACGGGCGAGCGCCGGAGGAGGTCAGCATGATCGGGACAGGCAACAACACGGCAGCCGCCCGGCCGGGCGTTGCGGCCGAGCTCCGCTCGATCGCCGTCCCGTGGAAGGCCGTCCTGGCGACCGGCGTGCTCGGGGTGGCCTTCGGTGCCGCGGTGCTCCTCTTGCCGGACGTCTCGCTCCGCGTGATGTCAGCTCTCGCCGGGGTGTGGCTTCTCATGGCGGGCATCGCCCGGATCATCAGCGCCTTCCTTCCCGGCAGCGGGAGCATCGCCCACCATGTGCTGTCCGGGATGGTCGGCGTCGTCGTTCTCGTCGCCGGGCTGGTCTGTCTGCGCGACCTCGTGAACCGCCTGGCCGTGCTGTCCCTGCTGTTCGCCATCACCTGGATCCTCAGCGGGCTCACCGAGGTCGTGCTGGGCCTTCAGCGCACGGGTGCGGCCCGCCTCGGCCTTCTCTGCGTAGGCTTGCTGTCCTGCGCCGCGGGATTCGTGTTCCTGCTGATGCCCGACGTCTCCCTTGCCGCGCTGGTGATCCTCACAGGGCTCAGCAGCCTGCTCGTCGGGGCCGCGGAGGTGGCGCTCGCCTTCGTTCTGCGCGGGACGCACACGGCGGAGGCGACGCGGTAGGCGCTGCCCGATCGGAGGGCCGCATCCGATGACGTGGCCCGGGGCGGACGCTTGCCGCCGCGGTCATGCCCTCCGCGCGGTGACCGCCACCGTGAAACCCTTGCCCGGGTTGGGGCCCGGCGTGGCGGTGATCCGCAGGGGCTGGTCCGGGCGGGGCAGGGCAGCGGTCAGCCGCCGGACGAGCGTGGCCATCGTCGCGACCGCGAGCACCTCGGTCATGCCCGCGCCGAGGCAGGTGTGGCCGCCCACCGAGAAGGGGGCGTACACGGCGGCCCGGCGCGCCGCCGCGAAGTCGCGGTCGATGTCGAACCGCTCGGGTGCCGGGAAATGCTCCGGCAGTTGGTGCGGCACCGAGGTCGCCACGAGCACCCGGCGTCCCCGATCGATGCGGAAACCCTCGAATTCAAAGGCTTTGGCGGCCGTACGCGCGGAGCCCGGCGCCGGCGGGTAGACGCGCAGGGTCTCGAGCACCAGCCCGTGCAACGCCGGCAGGTGGCGCAGGCCCGCGAAGGTCAGCGGTCCGGCGGCGTCCACTTCGGACCGTACGCGCGCGAGCACCTCGGGATTCCGCAGCAGCGCGTACAGCATGAAGCTGTAGAGGTAGGCGACCGTGTTGATGCCCGCGAAGTAGCCCTGCAACGCCATGCCCGCGCGCACCTCCGGCGGGTACGGATGCCCGTTCTCGTCCACCGCCGTGAGCGCCTGGTCGAGCAGGTCCGCCGGACCGCTGTGCGGATTCCGGGCGCGGTGCTCGAGGGCGTCCCGGGCGAAGGCGAGGATCTCGGCGCGGGCCCGCCGGTACGCCGGCCGGCGCAGGACCACGCGCGGCCACTTCCCGGCGATGGTGACGTCGAGGACCAGTTCGAACGCCCACCGCAACGTCTCGAACCGGGCGGCCGAGCTCGCCCCGGTGAAGGCGACGGACAGCTGATCGGCGGCGAGCCGCTGGAACCGGTCGACGACCGGCAGGGCCCGCTCGCCCACCCAGGACCCGAAGGCCCGTTCGGTGCTCCCCATGACCTCGTCCCAGCGCGCGGCCAGCAGGTCCCGGGACAGTCCGGTGGCGAGTTGCCTGCGCAGGTGCCGGTGCGGCCGCCCGTTCAGCACGTGCACCCGCATGTGGAACTGCCGGTTCAGGCCGCCGAAGCTCTCCTCGCTGGTGAACACGTCCTCGCCGTGCTCGATCAGGAACCGGTTGGCGCGTTCGCCGGCCATGATGACGAACGTCTGGTTCAGGGCGCGGACCCGGTACACCGGGCCCATCCGGCGGTACGCGTCGACGAGGAAACCCTGCACGTCGCCCATCATCCGCAGGGCGTTGCCCAGCAGCGGCAGCCCGGGCACCGCGGGCGGCGTACGCGAATGATCGACGGCCATGCGGGAACTCCTCGGGTCCGGGGGTCAGGAAAGCCAGTGCAGGGTGTCGTCCTCCGGCACGCGACCGCGGGCGTCCGGTCGCGGGTCCGTGCCGCGACCGATCACGTCGGTGCCGGCCGGGGTGACCAGCGACCGGTCGAAGGTGAGGACGACGAGCTCGTGGTCGTCGCTGAGGTGCGTCACCCGCCAGCTGCTCGACAGCGGGCGGAGCAGCCCCCTGCCACGCCAGGTGAACCGGCCCGCCGCGGCGTCGAAGCGGTCCACCCCGGCGATCCGCCGGGTGGCTCCCGCCGGCGTCCGGTAGCTCACCTCGTCGCTGAGGACGAGCGGGGAGCCGGGCAGCAGCCCGTACGTGAAATGGGGATCGAGTCGCCGCCCGCTCAACCACATGGGGAACGAGGAGGCCAGCACCCGCCACCGCCCGGGCAGCACCTCACGCAGCACCTCGGCGTCGATCCGGGATGCGCCAGGCGTATTCATCGCCCCGGATCCTAGGCCCTGCCGCCGGTGGTGGCGAGAGGGTGAGGACGCCGCCGTGCCCGCGCGCAGCGTTGTTTGGACGTACGCGTCAAATAGTTGTCGGTGCCGTGAAATGGTTGTAGCGTCGGCCGTGGCCGGACCGGATCGGAAGGCGGGCGCATGACAGACCGGGCGATGGCGTACGACGTGGTGGTGGTGGGCGCCGGGGCGGCCGGATGCGCCCTCGCCCACAAGCTGACCGAGGACCCCTCGATCGAGGTCCTGCTGATCGAGGCGGGCCCGGCCGACCGGCCCGACGTCGTGACCGTGCCGGCCCGGTGGCCGGAGACGATCGGATCCACGTACGACTACGGCTACGGGACCGTGCCGCAGAGCCGTGCCGCCGGCCGTACGCTGGGCGTGCCGCGCGGCCGCATCGTGGGCGGCTCGACCTCCGTCAACGCCATGATCTTCTCCCGCCCGTGGGCGGAGGACCACCGGACCTGGGGCCGGAACTGGACGCCGGACGAGGTGACCGCGGCCCTGCGCGATCTGGAGTCGCACCCGGGAGGCGACGGTTCCCGCGGGCACGACGGGCCGGTGTACAACGCCACGGCGGCGTCGCGCAACGAGCTGTGCGAGGCCTTCGTCGCCGCGTCCGGGGAGGCCGGGTACGCCCGGGTCGAGGACCTCAACGCCCCCGGCGCGCAGGGCGCCGGCTGGTTCGACCTGACGATCCGCGACGGCCGGCGCGCCGATGCCGCCGAGACCTTCCTGCGTCCCCTCCGCGACCGGGCCAACCTGACCGTCCGGAGCGACACCACCGTCGCCCGGATCGTGGTCGAGGGCGGCCGGGCGACGGCGCTGGAGCTGCGCGCCGGGGAGGCCGGCGAGGTGGTCGCGATCTCCGGCGAGCTGGTGCTCAGCGCCGGGGCGATCGACTCGCCCGCGCTGCTGCTGCGTTCCGGGATCGGCCCGCGCGAGGAGCTGCTGGCCGCCGGGATCACCCCGGTGCTCGATCTTCCGGGCGTCGGGAGGAACCTACAGGACCACCCGTCGTTCCCGGTCGTCTGGTCCTCGCGGCGACCGGTGGCGGGACCGGCCAACCAGTTCGCCGAGTCCGGCCTCTACCTGCGCGGCGACCGGTGGGCGGGCGGACGCACCATCAGCGTCGCCTTCCATCACCTGGCGCTGACGCCGCCGGGAGCTCCCGTGGTCACCCACGGGGCGACCGCGCTGATCGGGCTCTACGAGCCGCGGAGCCGCGGGCGGCTGACGCTGGACCCGGCCGACCCATGGGGCCCTCCGCTCATCGACCCCCGGTACTTCGACGACGAGGGAGACCTTGCCGCCCTCGCCGCGGCCGTACCGCTCGTCCGGGAGATTGCGGCGCAGCCGGCCCTGGCGGGTTTCGGCCTCGTCGAGCTGGGCCCGGGGGAGGCCGTGCGGGAGCCGGCCACGATCGAGGCCGCGATCCGCACCGGGTCGCTCAGCTACGCCCACCACTGCGGCACCTGCGCGATGGGCCCGGGCGGCGTCGTCGACCAGGAGCTGCGCGTCACGGGCGTCGCCAACCTGCGCGTCGCTGACGCCTCGGTCATGCCCCGCATCCCGCAGGTGGCGCCCAGCGCCACCATCCAGATGGTCGGGTGGCGCGCTGCCGAGCTGCTGCGCGCCACCCTGCGCCCCACCGCCCGCCCGTCCCTCCCGGTGACCACCACCTCGTCCTGAACGGAGTACCACCATGACGACCGACGTACGCAGCGAGACCCCGCTCCGGGCGAATCTCATCGCGGGCGCCCTCTCGGAGGAGGGGACGGCCGTCGACTCGGTGAACCCCTCGACCTCAGAAGTGATCGGCCAGTTCGTCCAGGCCGACCGGGCCCAGGTCGAACGCGCCATCGCGGCCGCGCGCCGCGCGTTCGACACCACCGACTGGTCCACCGACCCCCGCACCAGGTTCGCGCTCCTGAACCGGCTCGCCGACCAGCTCTCGCTGCGGGCCGCCGAGATCGGCGCCATGCTGTCGCGCGAGAACGGGAAGCTGGAGCGCGAGACGATGTGGGAGGCCGCCACCTCGGTGGAGTGGCTGCGCTACTCCGCGGGCACCGCGCTGACTGCCGGCCACGGCACCGCCGAGGAGGTCCAGCCCGGCGTGTTCTTCCGCTCGGCCCCGGCCGCCACCGGTGTCGCCGGCATCATCTCGCCCTGGAACTCGCCGATCATCCTGACCATCCGCGCCCTCGGTCCCGCGCTGGCCGCGGGCTGCACCGTGGTGGTGAAACTTCCCGGCCAGACGGGCCTGACCAACGCGATCCTGTCCGACATCGTGGCGTCGGCGGGCTTCCCCGAGGGGGTCGTCAACATCTTCTCGGAGTCCGCGAACGTCGGCGCGCCGCTGCTGGTCAGCTCGCCGCAGGTCGACGTCGTGAACTACACCGGCAGCACTGCCGTCGGCCGGGTCATCGCCCGGGAGGCGAGCGCGACGCTCAAGCGGGTCGGCCTCGAACTCGGCGGCAAGACGCCCCTGGTCGTCTTCGAGGACGCCGACCTGGACCTCGCCGTCGCGACCATCGTCGCGGCGCTCACGGTGATGAACGGCCAGTTCTGCGTGACGGGTTCCCGGGTCCTGGTGCACCGTTCCGTCGCCGGCCGCCTGCGCGAGGCCCTGGTCGCGGCGATCTCGTCGCTGAACCCCGGGCCGAGCGACGACCCCGCCAGCGACCTGGGGCCGCTCATCGACGCCGCGAGCGCCGCGCGCGTCGACGCCCTGGTGACCGCGGCCGAGGCGTACGGCACGATGCTGGTCCGCGGCGGCCGGATCACCGACGAGCGCCGCCCGGGAGGCGCCTACTACCGGCCCAGCCTGGTCGAGGTCGAGCGCCTCGACGTACCCCTGGTCCAGGAGGAGATCTTCGGCCCGGTGCAGACCTTCGAGGTCTTCGACGACGAGGACGACGCGATCCGGCGGGCCAACGCCACGCCGTACGGCCTGGGCGCGGCGGTCTTCACACGCAGTTCGCTGCGGGCCCAGCGGGTCGCCCGGCGCATCGAGTCCGGCATGGTCTGGAGCAACTGCTGGGCGGTGCTGTCCGAGAAGTTCGAGCAGGGCGGGCTCAAGCAGAGCGGCTACGGATACCTCTGCGGCCCCGGGGCCATCAGGGAATTCCAGAGCCTGCGGGTCTTCGTGGAGTCGGTGCCCCCACCCGCGTGACCGAGCTCGAGCTTCAGGAGCGCTCGGTCTCCCCGAGGTGGTGCTCGAGCAGCGCGAGGTCGTCCTTGAGCATCGCCATGACCGCGTGCACCGAGGCGGGGGCCGCGTCACGGTCGCGGTGCAGGAGCACGGAGGCCACGGCGAGCTCGGCGAACTCGTCGGCGACGGCCGCGATGTCGACGTCCGGCTGGTTCCACCAGGTGACCCAGTTGACCATCCCGATGAGACCGAGCGTCACCGTCCGGACGTCGACCGCGCGGAAGACGCCGGCCGTGACGCCGCGCTCGATGACCGACTGGTAGGCCCGGAACACCCGGCGCCGGCCGTCGGTGTAGAGCTCGGTGACGTCGGCCGGCAGCTCGGCCTCGGATCGCAGCAGCAGCCGGAACTGGTCGCGGTGCCGGGCCTGGAACGTCGTGGAGGTGCGCACCAACTCGCGCAGGTGCTCCTCCGGTGCGAGCTCGGGGAGGGCCTCCAGCTGCTCGGCGGCGTCCATCGTCGTCTCGCGCACCAGGCGGGCGAGCAGCTCCTCCTTGCTGGAGAAGTAGTAGTAGAGCGCGGGCCGGGTGAGGCCGGACGCCTCGGCGACGTCCTGGAGGCTGGTGCCGGCGAACCCGCGCTCGGCGAACAGGGCCGTGGCACGGTCCAGGATCTGGCGCTCGACCAGCTCCTTGCGCGCCCCGCTCGATCGCCGGCGGGGCGCCGCGTCCTTCTTCCGGCGCTCGGCGGCACCGGGCGCTGCTGCGTCGGGTGCCGCTGCGCCGGGTGCGGCCTGGGCCTTCGTGCGCGGACGCGGCGTCGGTGCTGACATCGCTGCGATCCTACTCCGTGCCACGTCCGGCCCGCCCGTCGTCCCGCGGTCGTCTGCGCAGGTAGGCGTCGGTGGTCAGGCGCAGCGCCGGCCGGTCACCGACGAAGAGCCGGCCGTACGTGGTGACCAGCGCCCGCGCCTCGTCGGTCAGGTGCACGGCCGCGATCTCGACCTCGCCCCGCAGCGTCGCGCCGGCACGCACCGCGTAGGTCAGCTGAACGTCGCGGATGGCCCGGCCGGCGATGATCGGCCACCGCCGGTAGACGCCGAGGACCGCGAGCCGCTGGTAGACGCCGAGGGTGTGCACCCCGCTGGCGATGATCTCGCCGAACTCGTGCCCGGCGGCGTAGTCGTCGTCGAGGTGGATCGCCTGCGGGTCCCAGTGGGCGGCGAACGCCAGGATCTCCGCCCGGGTGACGGTGTAGCTGCCCAGGTCGACGACGGTCCCCACGACGAGATCCTCGGCACCCACGACGTCAGGCATCGCGAGCCGTCCCGAGCTCGGCGGCGAGGGTGCGCAGCAGCACCTTGTTCACTTTGTAGGTCGCGGTCCGCGGCAGCGCCGGCAGCAGCTCCAGCCGTTCCGGCCATTTGTACTTCGCCACCCCCAACCCTTCGAAATGCTTCTGTACGTCGGTGAGCGAAGGTGCCGTCAGGCCCTCGGCGGGGACGAGGTAGGCGCACGCCCGTTCCCCCAGCCGCTCGTCCGGCATGGCCACGACGGCCGCCTCGGCGATCGAGGGATGCTGGAGCAGCAGCTTCTCGACCTCCTCGGTGCTGAACTTCTCGCCCCCGCGGCTGATGACGTCCTTGAGCCGCCCCTCGATGGACAGATGCCGTCCGCCGTCCCGCTCGACGAGCCTGGCCAGGTCGCCGGTCAGCAGCAGACCCTCCGCGGTGAAGGCGGCCCTGTTGTGCCCGGGCGCGTCGAAGTAGCCCGCCAGCGTGCTGGGGCCGCGGAAGACGAGCATGCCGGTCTCTCCGGCCGGGAGCGGGACGTGCGTCACCGGGTCGACGATCAGCATCTCGTCGTCGGCTCCGTAGACCGGGCTGCCGACCGTCGCCGAGCGGACGCCGGGCGGATCCGTGCGGCGCGTGGAGGTGTAGGGGCCCTCGGCCATGCCCCACGTCTGGCCCATCCAGATGCCCCGCGCGGTGCACGCGTCGAAGAGCGACCGCGGCAGCTTCGACCCGGAGAAGATCACCACTTCGAGGGCGGACGCCAGCTCGTCCCACGGGTCCTCGTCGAGCCAGGAGGCCATCGGACCGCCGATCATCATGTCGTTCACCCGGTGCTCGATCAGCAGCCGCATCGTCTCGGCTGCCCGGCCGAACGGCACGGCCACGAAGCAGCCGCCGACGACGTGGGCGCCGAACAGGGCGTTGATGACCCCCGCGTTGTGCAGCAGCGGCAGGACGTGCCCGATCCGGGAGGCCGGGGTACGGCCCAGGGCCCGGGAGTTGGCCACGGCGTTGTTCCAGTACTCGGCGTGCAGCCGCGGGATGAGCTTGGGCGTACCCGTGGTGCCGCCGGAGAGCTGGAAGACCGCGACGTCCTCGTGGTGGATCCGGTCCTGGACGGCGTCGACCTGTGCACGGGCGCGGTCGGCCGGTACGTCCGCGCCCAGCTCCGAGACCCGCGTGAAGCCCGCCGGCGCCGGGCCGACGGTGAGCAGGTGCACCGGGGCGGGGTTGCCGGCGGCGTTGTCGCGGGCGAGCGGGATCAGGGCGCCCTTCGAGGCCTCGGCGTCGACGAGGTGCGCGACCGCGCCGACCGCGGCGCTGATCGGGCCGATCTCGTGGGCGCGGTGGGCCGGCAGCGCGGCCACCGGCACCGCGCCGCATTTCAGCAGCGCGTAGAAGGCGAGGACCGACTCCGTGGAGTTGCCGATCTGGACCACCACGGGCGCGCCGCGGGGCAGGCCGAGCGCGATCAGCCCGGCGGCGATCCGGTCGGTGCGCTCGTCGAGCTCGCGGTAGGTGAGGGATCCGTCGGGCCCGGCGACCGCGTCGCGCCCGGCGTGCCGGGCGCACACCTCGCGCAGGCGCTCGACGGTCGTCCGGTCGGACCAGGACCCGCCGGCGAGGTAGCGCTCCGCCCGCCGGCGGTCGTGGATCGGGGTACGTGTGTCCAGCCAGTCGGGCACGGCCGCCTCCGCCTGCTTCGCTCCGGTCCCGGCGCGGGCGCGCGGGACGTTCCGATGGAGAGTTCTACCATAGTGCCAATTATTTGACGGGTGCGTTAGAGTCGAGGCTGCGAAGGCGGTACGCCCGTCGGACACGAGAGGAACGGCGCCAGGATGGACTCGTACAGGATCGGCCTGATCGTTCCGAGCTCCAACGTGACCGTCGAGACGGAGCTGCCGGCGCTGCTGCGGTCGAGCGCCGACGCCGAGTTCACGTTCCACTCCTCCCGCATGCGGATGACCGCGGTGACCCCGGCCGGGCTCCGGGCCATGAACGTCCAGCGTGAGCGCTGTGTCATCGAGATCGCCGACGCTTCGCCGGACGTCATCCTCTACGCGTGCCTGGTCGCTCTCATGGCCGGCGAGCCGGGGGAGCACCGGCGCGCCGAGGGCCTGATCGCCGAGCAGCTCGCCACCGGCGGATCGGCGGCCAGGATCCGATCGAGCGCCGGAGCGCTGGTGGAGGCCCTGCGGGCGCTCGGTGCCCGCCGGATCGCGCTGGTGACGCCGTACCTGCGCCCGCTGGCCCGCAAGGTCGTCGGCTACCTGAGCGCCGAGGACTTCGAGGTGTCCGACTGGCGGGCCCTCGAGGTGGAGGACAACCGCGAGGTCGGGTGCATCCCCGGCGACCGGGTCATGGCCTCCGCCCGGGACCTCGACCTGGCGGGCGTGGATGCGGTCGTGCTGTCCGCCTGCGTCCAGATGCCCTCGCTCTCCCTCATCGCCCCGGCCGAGGACGAGCTGGGGATCCCCGTCATCTCCGCCGCGACCGCGGGAGCCTTCGGCATCCTGCGCGGTCTCGGCCTCCCCACCAAGCTCCCCGGCGCCGGGAGCCTGCTGTCGGGTTCGTACAGCTGACCGGCGCACCGACGAAAGGAGCCCCGCCATGCCCACCGCACCGCTGCCCCATCTCGCCAGAGGCGTCGACCACGCGGCCTTCCCGACCCTCGACCCCGCCGGAACCATCCGCTTCTACCGCGACGTGCTCGGCTTCCCGGTCGTCCACTCCATCTGCGCCGCCGGCTGGGGGCCGGAGAAGCACCCCGACTTCGTGCACTTCTTCTTCGACATCGGCAACGACGACCGGATCGCGTTCTTCCACTACTTCGGTTTCGAACCGCCCATGGTCTCGGCACGCGGGGACGCCTTCGCCCGCTTCAACGACGAGATGCCGTCGTTCTACATCGCGTCCCGCCACCTGGCCATCCACGTGGAGTCCGCGGAGCACCTCAACGAGTACCAGCACCGGCTCGACCTGAGCGACTGGCCGACGGAGCTGCGCGTCCAGCACGAGACGATCGAGTCCATCTACACCCACGACCCCAACGGCTACCTGCTCGAGATCACCCGCGCGCTGCGTCCGGTCACGCCGCAGGAGGACCACGACGCCGCGCTCTCCGTCCAGGCCCTCCTCGACATCGCCGACGCCGGCGACCTCACGCTCGACGCGCTGCTGCGGCGCAAGGCCGAGCTGATCGTCGCCCACGCCGAGGACCGGGACCCGCTCCCCACCCCCGAGCGAGTCCGGTGATGCCGACCGTCTACGTCCTGGACGTCCCCGAGAACCGGCCCGTCGTGGAGGTGGCTTCCCGCGACGACCGGGTCGCCGTCCGGGCCGTCGGCCCGTACACGCGGCTGTCCAGCAGCGCGCCGATCGTCATCGACCGCCGCGAGACCGGGTGTCGCCACGCCGTCTGGTACAGCTGTCTCGCGGGCCTGGCCGCCGGCCGCGTCGTGCAGTGGGACAAGAACGCCCTGCGCGTCGAGGCGTCATGAGCACCCCGGAGGTGCGGGTCACGACGCACGAGCTGAAGACGGCGGACGGCGCGCGGATCGCGGGAGTCCTGCGGACGGCCGGCGACGGCCGGGGCCCCGTCGTGTCCATCATGCACCCGCGCCAGGACGTGACCCACCACCCGTTGATCCCCTCGTTGCTGGCCGAGGGCGTCTCGGTGTGGACCCAGGGCTCGCGTTCGGTGAACAACGACCTCGCCCTGGTGCACGAGCAGACCCTGCTCGACGTGGCGGCCGGGCAGTCCTTCGTCGCGGAGCGCGGATTCGGGACCACGATCACGCTCGGGCATTCCGGCGGGGGCACCCTGTACGCGTACTACCAGCAGCAGGCGCTGACCCCGCCGCGGGAGCGGTACACGGCGTCGCCGTCGGGCGTACCCGTGGATCTGCCCGGCGCGACCATGCCGGTCCCGGACCTGACCATCTTCCTGGCGCCGCACCCCGGCCAGGGGGTTCTGCTCGAGCGCCTGATCGACGCGTCGGTCACCGACGAGAGCGACCCGCTGTCGGTCGACCCGGGCCTGGACCCGTTCGACCCCGCCAACGGGTTCCGGGAGCCACCGGAGCAGGCGCGCTACTCGCCGGAGTTCGTCGAGCGCTACCGCGCGGGTCAGCGCGCGCGGATCCGGCGCATCGACGCGGTCGCGCTCGCCCACGTGGAGGCGCGGCGCGCGGCGGAAGAGCACGCCGCCGATCCGGCGAGCCGGCGTGCCGCCGACACCGTCCCCGTGATCCCGATCTACCGCACCGACGCCGACCTCCGCTCGGTCGACCTCTCGATCGACCCCAACGAGCGGCTGTACGGCTCCCTGTTCGGCCGCCGCCCGCACCGCGGGAACTACCAGCTGCCGGGCTTCGCCCGGGTCGTCACGCCGGCGTCCTGGCTGTCGACCTGGTCGGCGAACCATTCACGGGCCAACTTCGTCCGCAACGTCACCGGCGTGGTCACGCCGACGCTGCTGATCGAGCTCACCGGCGACCAGGCCTGCTTCCCGGCCGACGCCTCGGCGATGCACGCGGCCCTGGCGGCCACCGACAAGACGCACGTACGGGTGGCCGGGCAGCATTTCGGCCAGGCGATGAAGCCCGGTGGCCCGACGGGAATCGCGCTGGCGGCGGAGCAGATCCATAAATGGCTCCTGGATCGAAAATAAGCGCTCCCGATCGCTTTCTTCCACCGGGCAGGGCCGCCCGCGTCAATTGTCCGGACATTGCCGCGGTGTGCCGCGATATAGGCTCAGCCGTCGACGTTTTGCCTGGCCGTCGGCATGGTGACGGGCGTGGACGTTTATTGGTCCCTCTCGGTTCACGAAGTGAGGAAGGTTCCACGTAATTCTGAACACATCATGATTCATTGACTGCGGCACAATGTGATCGATAGTTTCGCCGCATGATCGAATCCAAGGCCGTAATCGAAACGCGCATCGTCCACGAAATGCATCGCATGGGCACCACGATGCTGGCGACCGCCGCGCGCAACCCCTCCGCCGATACCGTGCGCGTCGACGAGCTGCGAGTGTTCCTGGAGAAGAATCTGCGCCATCACCACGAGTCCGAGGACGACCTGTTGTGGCCGATGATCGAGCGGATCGCACCGGGAACCGCCGCACCCCTGGCGGACCTGTCCGGCGAGCACGCGGAGCTCGACAAGGCGCTCGACCGGCTCGCGGAAGCACCCCTCGGCAGCGACGAGCTCGCCGGAGCGGCCGAGCTGGTCCGTGTGATCGTCCACCGGCACCTGGACCACGAGGAACCGGTGCTGTTGCCGGCGCTGCGCGACCATGTGACCGCCGAGGCGTGGGACGAGTTCGCCACCCGCGTCATGGCGACCGCTCCGACCGAGGCCGCGTACCTGAACATCGGCTTCTTCGCCCGCCTCGCCACCCCGGCCGAGTTCACGATCCTCACCGCGGGGCTGCCCGAGCCGGTGCGGCCGCTCGTGCCGGCGATGCGTCAGCAGGCCGAGGAGGCCTTCACCGCGCTGGGCGCCCTCTGAACCCGGACCCCTTCGGGAGGCGCCGGTGGCGCGGCCGGGAGGGTCACGAGCGCAAGCCGGCCACGCCGTACGCCGCCGACGCGACGGCGCAGGCGGCCGCTCCCGCCGCGGCGACGACGCCTCCCGTGCCCCAGGCCCACCAGGCGATCGCGCCCAGCGCCAGCGCGTCGCCCAGCAACGCCACGCCGAACCAGGTCACGTAGTTGCTCGTCGCGAACGCCGTCCCGCCCGCCACCACCGCGACCGCGCCGCCGGCCGTCGCCACCCACTCACCGGCCGCGATGCCGCCGGCCAGCGCGACCCACCCGGCACCCCAGACCGCGACCGCGAACAGGGTGATCCGGGTGGCGAGGGTGGCGCAGCCGGCGGCGATCGTGAGGACGGCCACGGCGATCGCCGTGATCCGGCCCTCCGGCCACCCGGCCCCTCCGGCCGTCAGCGTGGCCCCGATCGCGAGGAGCGCGACACCCGCGACCACCCTCATGACCGGGCGTCCCAGCTGATCGTGCGCGGGCCGTCGAAGCGTCCCTCCGTCACCGACACCAGCACCTCCGTCCGCATCGGCGCGGCGCAGGCCGGGCAGGCGCCGGCCAGCGTGGCCGCGTAACCGTCCTCGACCTCGCGCACCCTGTCCTCGTCGCGGTACGTCCACCCCGGTGAGCCCCGCAACCGCGTCGAGGTGCCGCAACCCGGGCACGGCGCGTGCAGCAACGCGTCCGCCGGGGTGAGGCGCGGGCCGACGGCAGCCGAGCCGTGCAGCCGGAGGACGACGGTCCGGCCTCTGTGGAGGCGTACCCGCAGCAGCTCGGGGCCCTCGGTCAGCAGGCGGCTCAGCGGTCCCGGCGGCAGGGGGTCCACGCCGGCGCGGATCTGCCGGGCCGTGAACACGTACGCCAGCGGCAGCAGCTCGGAGCCGAGGTCGACGTCGAGGGCGCGCCGCAGGTCGCCGTCGACGGCCGCGTGCAGCAGGCCGGCGGCCGGCCCGGTGCCGAACCAGTCGTGCTCGGTGATCCACTCCGCGGCGGTGCGGTCGTCCGGCGCCGCCAGCCACGCCGCCAGGCCGTCCGATTCCCCGCCGCCGCCCGGCTCCAGGAAGCAGTGCGCCCAGCCCAGCACGGCGCGGAGAAGCCGGGCCTGCTGCACCGGGTCCAGGCCGTCCGCCGGGTCTTCCAGGGGGTACGCGGACCGCTGCGGCAGCCGGCCGAGTACGCCGAGCAGTTCGCCGTCCGTCGCGCCGCGGTGCAGCCGGTGAAGGGGCTCCACCAGTTCGGGCGCGTACTCGAGCAGGTGCGGGAACCCGGCGAGGTCCGCCAGGTGCGCCTCGTCGTCGACGACCAGGATCCGGGAGGCGACCGCCGCGACGACCCCGGGGCTGTCGATCAGGCGCAGGCGCCGGGCCGCCGTCCGCCCTGCCCAGCCGTCGTCGGCGAGGTAACCCAGCAGGGCGGCGAACACGTCGTCGGTCAGCGGGAGGTCGACCAGCGCCCGCACGTACTGCTCGCGGATCTCGCGAACGGTCTCGACGCGCGCCCCGGCGAGGAACGCCGGTGTGTCCCGCCACTGCATCTTGCGAACCGCGGCCAGGCGTACCTCCGCGTTCACGTCGGACAGTGCCCGCTGCGCGTCCTCCGGAGCGAACCGGGAACTTCCACGCAGCGCCTCGAGCCGGACGAGCGGCGAGGGGTCGGCGAGGAAGCGGCGGCCGAACTCCACGGTCCGGTCGGAGGGACGGACTGCCCGCAGCGCCCGCAGCCGGAGCCGTTCCTCGCTGCTCGTCTCCAGCTCGCGGCGCAGCGGCTCGGCGTCGGCGCCGAGGCAGTGCAGCAGCCGGGCGACGCGGTCGTCGTTCTCCGTCAGGTCGGCGACGGCCCGGCCGATCCGCGGGCCGGCGGGCGGGTGCCGGCGCAGGACGGCCGCCAGGGCTCCCGCCGCGGCGTCGCTCACGGTGTCCCACCGTTCGGTCATGCCACCCGCCACCTGCACCTCGGCACCGTCGTGCAGCGCCAGGTCGAGCAGCCTGCCGATGACCTCCGGCCCACCGTCCCGGCCGGCCTTCTCCACGGCCAGCAGCCGGGTCAGGTCATCCGGGTCGTCCAGGTCTTCGGCGAGCGACACGCCCCGACGATAGGCCACCCGTCGCGAGCGGCGCCCGTCAGAGCTGCGGTATCACCCGCAGGACGGTGCCGGTGGCGGTCTCGATGATCACCAGGAGCCCACCGCCGCGGGCGTATCGCGGGTCGCGCAGCAGCACCTCCGCCTCCGGCCCGAGGACCTCCACCTCGGCGTCGCTCAGCGACGTGCGGCCCAGCTCGGCCGCTCTCGCCCGCGCGATGGCGATGAGCTCGGCATCCGTCACGGCCCGGCCCCCTAGTGATCCGGCCGGGGCGCGGCCGGAACGCCGTCGAACTGCTCGGGCACCGACAACCATCTCGCCCGTTTCAGCGGCCAGAAGATGGTGAAGGCCCGGCCGATGACCGAGCTCTCGGCGATCGTCGACCGGGTGATGTCCCCGGTCTCGTTCCAGTGCGCGAGGGAGTCGCCGGACGCGGAGCGGTGGTCGCCCATCACCCAGAGACGGCCGGGTGGGACGGTGATGCTGAACGGCTTGCCGGCCGCCGGATCCTGGGTGCCGCCCGCGTCACGGTAGATGAAGGGTTCGTCGATCGCCGTGCCGTTGATGATCAGCCTGCCCTGCGGATCGCAGCACTGCACCTGGTCGCCCGGGGTGCCGATGATGCGCTTGATGAAATCCTCGTCCTGGGTGCCACTGTGCCATTCGGACGGTGCCTCGAAGACGATGATCTCGCCGCGGTGCGGATCGCGGACGTCGTAGACGACCTTGTTGACCAGCACGTGGTCCCAGATGTTGAGCGTGTGCTCCATCGACTGGGACGGAATGAAGAAGGTCTGCAGCACGAACGTCCGCACGAGGACGGCGACCAGGATCGCCACGCCCATCAGGATCGGCAGCTCGCGCCAGAAGGACCTGCGGGGCTTCTCGGTCTGCTCATCGATCACGAGCCGAGCCTACGACGCCGTGTCATGTGGTCCGGCGAGGCGGGCGCCTAGAGTTTGACCTTCACCCCGGCCGCCCGGCAGGCGGCCTCGAGGTCGGTGGTCGTCTTCTCGTAGGCCGGGTCGGCGCCGGCGGTTGCCGGGTCCGGCGCCTGAGCGACCTCGGTGGATTCGGCGGCCGTCTTCCGCATCGCACGGGCCACCGCGGAGTCACCACCCGCGGACGCCGCGCTCAGCTTCTGGGCAAACTCGAGGAGCCCGTCCTTGATGTCGGCGGCGGACGGCCCCTTCCCGCCCTGCATGGCCCGCACCATCCGGCCCGTCAGGACGACGTCCGCCTGGTCCACCGCCTCGCACAACTCCTTGTCGCTGCCGGCCGGCTTGCCCGCAGCCGCGCTGGCGGGCGCGGGCGCGGAAGGCGGCGGCTGGAAGGTGGCGGTCGCACCCTCGTCGCCGCCGCCGCAGGCGGCGACCGCCATGGCGGAGACACCGATGAAAATAGACGAAATCACGCGAATCCGAATCACGGCGTGACGCTAACCCACCCACCCGCATAGATCAAACTGGATGGTATGGTCGCCTCAGCCGACGTCGGTGCAGAAGACGTCCCTGTCCGGCAGGCGCCCGGTGGTCAGGAAGTCGACGGTGGCACCGTCGGCGCAGGCCGAACCCGCGTGGTAGACGTAGTGCCCGCCGTTGTCGACACCGACGAGGGCGGCGCGGTCGCCGAGGACCCTGCGCAGTCCCTGCCCGGAGTCCCAGGACGTGGCGTGGTCCCGGCGGTTCTGCAGGATCAGGATGTCGCCGGGTCCCGTGCCGGTCACGGTGACCGGCTTCTCGATCGGGGCCTTCCAGAACGCGCAGGGCCAGACGTTGGCCGGCATGCCCGCCGTGAGCGGCCACGCCCTGCGGTCGGCGGCGCTGCGGGCGGCGTAGCCGGCAACGTCGTGGGACCACTCGGCGTCGCCGCAGACGAGAGCCAGGAACATGGTCGCCTGGTTGTCGGCGGGGACGCCCGGGGTGGGCGGCGTCTCGGCGAACACCTGCTCGAGCACCTCGCCGCCGGCCGCGGTGAGGTGACCGTCCGCGAGGTCCGCGGCGGCCCGCCAGACCTGCGCGAGGGTGGGCAGGTGCTTGTTGTCGAGGAGCAGTGCGTAGGTGACGGTGCGCAGGAGTGCCCCGGTGATGGACTGCTGAGTGCCCGGCACCGGTGCGGGCTTACGGTCGAGCCGGTCCGCGAGGGCGAGGTAGGTGCGGGTGACCTCGTCGGGCGTGCCGCCGAGCCGGAGGGTGCCGTTCTGCGCCGCGGCGACGGCGGCCGCGTCGGGGAACCGCTCGGCCATGGCCTTGCCCCAGCCCTCCACCTCGCCGGACCAGACCTTGGTGGGATCGATGTTGCCCTCGAGGATCATGCGGTCGGTCCGCTCCGGGTACAGCGAGCTGTAGACGGCGCCGAGGTAGGTGCCGTACGACTGACCCCAGTAGGAGATCTTCTGCTCGCCGAGCGCCTCGCGGATGCGGTCCAGGTCCCGGGCGGTGTTGGCGGTGTTGAAGTACCGCAGGTTCTCTCCGGCCGCCGCGGCGCACTTCCCGGCTTCCGTACGGGCCAGCTCCACGTTCGCGGTGATCGAGCCGTTCGCGGCGGGGTAGGGGAAATGTCCCGGCACGCCGGCGACCTCGAGGCCGCAGCTCTGCGGGGTGCTGTGCTCGACGCCGCGTGGATCGAAGCCGATCAGGTCGTAGCCGTCCAGGACGGATTCGGGCAGCGTCGGTGCGATCGTGCCGGGCATGTCGAGACCCGGCAGGGCGGGACCGCCCGGGTTCAGCAGCAGCACGCCGTGCCGCTTCGCGGGGTCGGCGGCGGCCAGCCGGGAGATCGCCACCTCGATCGACGTGCCGTCCGGCTTGTCGTAGTTCAGCGGCACCTTGACCGTGGCGCAGGTCAGCCCGGGATTGCGGGTCACTCCCTTCGCCGCCTCCGGGCACGATCCCCAGGTGAGCGCGGCCGGCTTGGCCGAGGCCGCCGGCGCCGGGCGGTCCTCCTCGTGCGCGGCGTCGCTGCAGCCGGTCGCGCCGGCCACCGCCATCGTTGCGGCCGTCAGGGCCGTGGCGAACCGGCGGCCCCCTGACCGGCCGGACGCCCCGGCACTGCGTGTCCTGTTCATCGCCTTCGTCCTTCGATTCGTCCCGGCGGGCCGCGTTCGCCCGGCGGCCCGTGATGCTGGCGACGAAGCTATCGAGGTCGACAGGCGGCCCACATCGCCCCGAAGTGGACAGAATGGGTAGCTCGAACGAGGGATGGGGCCGCGGCGGGATCAGATGGCGTGGCAGTTGTCGGGCTCGCCGGGGCGTACGTCGTAGCAGGCGTACTGGAGGCCGTCGGCGGACTGGTCGAGGACGCCGTTGGTGAAGTAGGTCAGCGACACCCAGCCCCAGCGGCCGTTGGACGCCCGCGTGTACGCCCACCAGAAGTTGGTGCTCTCGTCGCGGGTGTGCGGCTTGCCGGGCTGCTGGCCCAGGAACCAGTTGGCGCCGCCGTGGGCGAGGGTGCCGACGCGGGCGGAGGCGGGGTCGGGGCGGCTCATGACCGGTGCCTTGCCGGCGACGAGGGTGCAGTACTGGCCGTAGAGCCGGGCCGTGGCTATCCACGAGGGGACAGCGCAGTCGCCGCCGCCTCCGCCCACGGCGGTGCCGGCGATCCACTCGCCCAGCATCGCCACGTGGTCGCTGCCGATGTAGTCGACGCCGGCGTACAGCGCGTCGGTCCAGGAACTGCCGCGGTCGGGGCAGTCGGCGACGTCTCGCAGCCGTACGTGGTGCCCGGTGCTCTGGGCCGTGACGATGTCGTCCCAATGTCTCGTCTGGACCGGGGTCTCGTCGGCTTTCGCGCAGCCGGCCGGGTTCTCGAAGCTGATCACCGGGACGAGGTCCGCGTTGTACTGGTCCCCGTCGACGTCGAAGCTGCCGTCCAGGAACGTGTAGATGTCGGACTGCTGCTGGAGGATGCCGCGTACGGTGTCGTATCCGCCGGCGCTGACCGGGAACCGGTCGTCGTTGTGGCTGCCGGTGACGACGATCTGCACCGGTCCCCACCGCCGGGCCGTCCGGTCGACGTGGTACAGCATGTCCCGGTACGGGGCGAGCGCACTCATGAGCTTCTTGACGACCACCAGCGGGTTGTTCGGGTCGGTCGCCGCGGCCGCCGGGTCCGGAGGCAGGGTGCAGCCGGCCGGACCCTCCGCGCACCCGATGCCGACGAAGAGCAGCACCGGCTGGTGGAATCCCGGGTACACCCGGCCGCCGTTGGCCTTCACCCGGGCGCTGAACCGCTGCAGGTACGCCGGCTCGAAGGGCCGCGCGGTGATCGTGGTGCCGCGGGAGTCCCGGCAGGCGCCGTCCACGAGGCGGTGGCAGAGCACCAGGGTGTCGTCACGCAGGAGGACGTCGGTCCCGACGCTGGTGAAGCCGCGGTCGAGCGCGTCGAGCAACGGCCGCGCGTTGAGGTGGTCGTTCTGCGCGTGCCCGTGCTCCAGCGGCGTCACGCCGGCGACCGTGGCCACGACGGGTTCCGCCGAGGTCAGCCGATCGTCCGGTTCGTCGCGGCGCAGGACCAGCACGGCGGCGGCACCGGCGAGCACCAGCGCGCTGAGGGCGCCGGCGATCAGGGCCCGGCCGCGACCGGGGCGGCGGGTGGTGAAGTGCGCGTCGATGATGATCGGCCCGGCGTCACCGGCGATCCTGTCGTTCCCGGCGGGGCGGAGGGCGGGCACGGCGCGCGGGGCGTTCCCGTCCGCCTCTCGCGCGGCGTCGGCCAGGGAGGACACGTGGGTGCTGGCGACCACGAGCCGGTCCGCGCCGGCGTCGCCGAACGGCTCCCCGGCGATGAGGTGGCTCGCGCGGGCGACCGCCACGACGAGGACCGGATCGGCGATGCGGTGCGGGTCGCCGGCCAGCACCGCCGCCACGTCGTCCTTGTCGACGGACCTGCCGGGCGCGAGGCGGTGGGTGCGGATCACCTCGGCCAGATGGCGCAGGGAGCCGGGCTGCCGGCGACGCCGCGGCGGCGGCGATCCGGGCGGTGCGGTGTACACGCCGACCCGGGCCGCGTGGGTGACATAGGCGTTGAGCTGGGAGGCGAGCAACTGCGCGGCGTCCTGCACCTCGGCCCACCACGGCGACAGCGGTTCCCGCACTCAGCCTCACCCCTCCGGCCCATCGGCGCCTCCATCGACGTCGACCATTATGCCCATCCCGGTGGAGGTCCGACGAAAGTATGTGGAAAGTGGACACCCATGCCCACCTGCGCCTTTCACCGTGGCGGCCGTGAGGGCGGTCAGGTAAGGCCGAGGTAAGTCCACCGTGGAACAACTGAGTCCCGGGTCGATTTCCGAGAAGAGGAAGAACGACGTGAGACTCAGACTGACCGCAGCACTCTCGACCGCTGCCCTGATCGGCAGCACTCCGGTGGCGGTGACCGCGGCGCAGGCCGCGGTCACCTCCTTCATCCGGGTCAACCAGGTCGGCTATCCCGCCGACGGGCCGAAGACCGCGTTCCTGCTCGGCACCACCGCGCAGGCCGGAGCCCCGTTCCAGGTGGTCGACGGCGCCGGGACGCAGGTGCTGGCCGGCACCGTCGGCGCCAGTCTCGGCTCGTGGAACAGCACCTATACCGCCGTCGCGCCGATCGACTTCTCGTCGCTGCGGAGCGCGGGCCAGTACAGCATCCGGGTCAGCGGCGTGACCACCTCGCCCACCTTCTCGGTGGGAACGGCCAACGGCCTGTACGCGCCGGTGTCGGCCACGATGACCAAGTTCTTCCAGGCCAACCGCGACGGCGCGAACGTCCTGCCGGGTGTGCTCAACCGCAAGGCGTCGCACCTCGCGGACTCGTCCGCCACCGTCTACCGGAAGCCGTCGTTCGACGAGGACGGCGCCATCGTCGGCGGCCTGACCAGGGCACAGGCGGCCACGGTCGACGTGTCCGGCGGCTGGTTCGACGCGGGGGACTACCTGAAGTTCACGCACACCGCGGCGTACACGCTCGACACGCTTCTGATCGCGCAGCGGTCCGGATCGCCGGACCCGGCGCGGGCGGCCGAGATCGACTTCGGGCTCGACTGGCTCGACAAGATGTGGGACGACGGCGCCTCCGTCCTGTACGCGCAGGTCGGCATCGGCGGCGGCGACGACGAGAACTACTTCGGCGACCACGACACGTGGCGGCTGCCGGAGACCGACGACACCATCACCGACCCGGCCGGCACCGATCTGTACTACCTGCGGCACCGGCCGGTGTTCCGGGCCAACGAGCCCGGCGCCAAGCTGAGCCCGAACCTGGCCGGGCGGGTGTCGGCCGCCTTCGCGATCGCCGCCCAGATCCACGCGACCAGCGACCCCACCCGGGCGCGGGCCGAGCTCACCAAGGCGGCCGCGATCTACGGCCTCGCGAAGACGACCTCGGTCGGGGAACTGGTGACCACGTTCCCGCACGACTACTACGGCGAGGACCTCTGGACCGACGACATGGCGTTCGGCGGCGTCGAACTGCATCTCGCCGCCAAGGCCCTGGGAGACAGCCGGGCGGCGGCCTGGCTCACCCAGGCGGCGCAGTGGTCGCGGCAGTACCTCGACGGCGACGAGCACGACACCCTCAACCTGTACGACGTCGGCTCCCTCGCGAGTGCCGACCTGGCCACCGTCGTCGGCTCGGGCGCGGCCGTCACCCGCGCGGAACTCGTTTCCTCGCTGGAGGAGCAGCTCGACGCGGGCGTGGCCCGGGCGAACGCCGACCGGTTCCGCGCCGGGGCCGTCTACGACGACTACGACTCGACCTCGCACACGTTCGGCCTCATCGCGCAGGCCGCCCGGTACCGCGACGTCACCGGCAGCACCCGGTACGCGACGTTCGCCCAGCAGCAGGCGAACTGGATCCTCGGCGGCAACCCCTGGGGAACCTCGCTGATCGTCGGCGTCGGCAGCACGTACCCGAAATGCCCGCACCACCAGATCGCCAACCTCGCCGGCAGTCTCACCGGGACCGGCGCCGTCCTGGCCGGGGCCGCGGTCAACGGCCCCAACGGTACGGACACCTTCGACGACCTCCAGCCCGGCGACGACGTCCGCGCCTGCCCGGCCGACGGTGTGGACCGGTACGCGGCGTTCAACGGCAACGGCGCCCGCTACCTGGACCGGGTGGAGGCGTGGATGAGCAACGAGCCGGCGATCGACTTCACCTCGACCGGCGCGGTGGCGTTCAGCCTGCTCGGGCCGGGCACCCCGGCCACCGGGCCGGCGCCGCACGCCGACACCATCGGCGTGTTCCGGCCGTCGAACCACACGGCGTACCTGCGCACCAGCATCACGCCGGGCAACAGTGACGTGCCCGCCTTCGCGATCGGTGACGGCTCCCAGGCGCCCGTCATCGGCGACTGGGACGGCGACGGCGTCGACGGGTGGGGCTACTTCGACCCGGCGGACCGGTCGTTCCACCTGCGCGACGCCCTCGACGCCGACGAGGAGCCGGAAACCGTCTTCGTCGCCGGCTACGCGGCGAGCGGGGACGTGCCGATCGCCGGTGACTGGGACGGCGACGGCAGGGACACCGTGGGCACCTGGCGGCCGGGCGACCAGCTGGCGCGGCTGCGCAACACGAACGCGGCCGGTGCGGCGGAGGTGACCCAGTCGTCCGGGAAGCCGGCCACCACGCCGCTGGCCGGCGACTGGGACGGCGACGGGCGCGACAGCCTCGGCTACTACGACCCGGCCGACCGGTCGTTCCACCTGCGCGACGCGCTCACCGGCACCGGCGCGTCCGACTTCACCTTCGTGTACGGCTCCGCCGGTGACAAGCCGGTGATGGGCGACTGGAACGGCGACGGGCGGGACACCGCCGGCATCTGGCGACCGTCCACGAAGGAGTTCTACCTGCGCAACACCAACCAGGGCGGCGACGCCGAGATCCGGGCGGCGTACGGCACGACGACCGACCGCCCGATGGTGGGCGACTGGCAGTAGGTTCCCGGAGGACCGTGCGGCCGCCCTAGGGACGTGCGGGCAGGACGCGCTGGCGCAGGATCCGCAGGTGCGCCTCGCGCAGTTGCGGGCCGGACTCGATGCCCAGCTCCTCGGCGAGCAACCGCCGGGTGCCGGCGACGACCGCCAGCGCGTCCGCCTGCCGCCCGCAGGCCGCCAGCGCCAGCGCGAACTGGGCCTGCACCCGCTCGTCGAACGGCGAACCCTGCGCCAGGTCGTCCAGGTAGGGCAGCGCCGTGCCCGGCTGACCGGCGGCCAGGCAGGCCTCGGCCAGCCCGACCACCGCCCGCGTCCGCAGCCCCTCCAGCCGGCGCACCGTCGCCCGTTGCTGCAACGGCACCGCAAGGTCGGCGCCGATCCGGCCGCGCCACAGCGACACCGCCGACCGGAGCAGTTCGATGCGGGCGTACGGGTCGGTGGCGGCGTCGGCGGCGGCCAGCCGCAGGCGGAACTGCCCGGCGTCGACCAGCGCCGGGTCGACGTCGACGGTGTAGCCCTGCGCGGTCAGCTCCAGCCGGTGCCCGCCCCGCAGCCACCGGCGCAGCGTGTGCACCGACACGTGCATCGCGGAGGGCGCGCCGGCCTCGCGGCGGCCCCGGAACAGCTCCGTCAGCTGCCCCGCGGGCACCGGGTCGTCCTCCACCAGCAGCAGCGTCAGCAGCCCACGCAGCTTGGGCGCGGTCAGGGGACCGGCCGGCGACGGCCACCAGACCTTCAGCGGGCCGAGGACTCCGAACTCCATTGTCGCCTCCAGGCGGGTCGCGATCGAGCGACTCCATGCTGGTTCGCGGTGTTCCCACGCGACAACGGCTTGCTGTCCGTGACCTGGGCTTATCTGTCCCCGGAGACAGATAGGCGGTTCAGCGCAGGGTCCGGTAGAACGCGGCATGCCGCTCGGCGGCGGCGCTCCAGGTGTGCGCCGCGGCGAGGGCCCGGCCGGCGGCGGCCCGCTCTGCCGGGTGGTCCTCGAGGGACTCGCGCAGCGCGAGGGCGAGGCCGGCCGGGTCCGAGCCGTACCCGACCGTGTCCCCGAACACCTCCCGCAGCACGGGCAGGTCGCGGACGACGACGGGGGTGCCGGCGGCGAGGGCCTCCATGGCGGCGAGGCCGAAGCCCTCCTTGGTGGAGGGGAACGCGAAGGCCGCGGCTCCGGCGACGAGGCCGGGCAGCACGTCCTGGCCGACCGGGCCGAGCACCCGCGGGGTGATGCCGAGCTCGTCCGCGCGGGCCTGCCAGGCGGCCCGGTAGTCGCGGTAGTCGAACAGGGTCTCGCCGCCGGCGATCACCAGGTCCAGGCCGGGCACGTCGCGGCGGAGCAGCGCGTACGCGTCGAGCAGGTCGATCGAGCCCTTGCGTGGCTCGATACCACCGACCGCGAGCACGTAGCGCCCGTACCGCGGGGAGGGCCGGGCGGCGGCGAACCTCGCGGCGTCGACGCCGTTCGGGATCACCGCCGGGGTGATGCCCCAGCCCTGCTCGACCTCGCGGGCCACCGCCGCCGAGACGCACAGGTGGGCGTAGGGGCGGACGATCGCCCGCTCGTGGCAGGCGGCCAGCTCGGGCGTCGTGAACTGGTCGAGGTGGTGGATCGTGCGTACGCACCGGTCCACGGCGTTGGCACTGATGCAGTCCTGGGCGTGCACGATGTCGTAGTCGCCGGGGACGAACGCCTCCCGCAGCACGTCGATCGAGCGCAGGATGCGGGAGCCGACACCCTCGTCCGGCACGTCGGGGAACGGCACGATCGCGAGGCGTACCCGGGGATCGACGGCGCGGAAGAAACCGCCGCCGCGGCCGAGCGTCCACACCGTCACCTCGTGGCCGAGCTCCGCGAGGGCCTCGGCCAGCGACAACGTGTGCACCACACCGCCACGCGGCCGGGTCGAGTAGGTGAGCAGCGCGATCCTCACCGGTACGCCTCCGGCCGCAGCTCGTCGAGGTGGGACAGCACCCGCCGGGCCGCGGCGATCTCGGCGGCCACGTCCAGCTCGGCGACGGCGAGGCCGGCCTTGCCCCAGGTCCGGGCGAGGATGTTGCCGGCCGGGCCGACGACCTTCGCCTGGCCGAGGAACCGCATGCCGCCGGCGCCGCCGGTCTGGTTGGCCGAGACCACGACGAGCTGGTTCTCGGCGGCGCGGGCGCAGTCGTAGAGGTCGAACAGCCGGGACTGCCGGTCCTGGGACATCCTCGGCGCGGCGTTGGTGAGGCTGGCGGGCCAGGCGGACAGGCAGGCGACGATCTCGGCGCCGTCGAGGGCGAGCGTGCGGGCCGACTCGGGGAACGTCTTGTCGTAGTCGATGAGCATGCCGAGGCGCCCGACCGGGGTGTCGAACGCGGCGAACGAGTCGCCGGCCCGGTACGCGAGCGCCTCGGCCGCCGGCAGGTGGACCTTGCGGTGCCGGCCGAGCACACCGTCGCCGTGGAGGCTGACGGCGGCGTTGTACCGGTCCTCGCCGTCGGCCTCGCAGTAGCCGACGCAGACCACCAGGTCGCCGGCGAGCGCGGCGACCCGGCCGAGCACCGGGTCGTCGGGTTCGAGGGCCGGCGGCAGCGAGGCGGGGTCGGGGTGGCGCAGGTCGGCGAGGTAGCCGCCGATCGCCGCGTCGGGGAGCACGAGCAGGCCGGCGCCCGAGGCCCGCGCATCATCGATGATCTTGCCGATGCGGCCGAGGCTGTGTTCGATGTCGCGGCCGAAGTGCGCGGCGGCGGCGGCGATGCGGATGAGCGTCACCGCACGTAGGTGTCCGGGCGCCGGTCACGCAGGTGACCCATGGCGCGGCGGGCGTCGCCGAGGGCGGCGGGCACGTCGAGGTCGGCGATCGCGATGCCGGGCACGACGCCGGTGGTGGCCACCACGTCCCCGCCCGGGTCGACGATCTTCGCGCTGCACACGAACCGCAGGCTGCCGAAGGTGCCGGACTGGTTGGCGGACAGCCAGACGACCTGGTTCTCCAGGGCGCGGGCGCGGTCGAAGAGGTCGAAGCGGCGGGTCCACCGGTCGTCGGCGAGGTCGTCGGGGGCGTTGGTGCGGCTCCCCGGCCAGGCGGAGACGCAGACGATGATCTCGGCGCCGTCCAGCGCCAGGGCGCGGGCCGACTCGGGGAAGGCCTTGTCGTAGCAGATCAGCATGCCGATCCGGCCGATCGGGGTGTCGAAGGCGGCGAACGAGTCGCCGGAGGCGTAGCTGGCGTTCTCCCGCAGCGGCTGGTGGACCTTGCGGTGGTTGCCGAGCACCCGGCCGTCGCCGACGCAGACCACGCTGTTGTACCGCAGGCCGCCGGCGTCCTCGCAGTACCCGGCGCAGACGACCATGTCGCCGGCGAGCTCGATCAGCCGGGCGATCTCCGGCCCGTCGGGGCGCAGGGCGGGCGGTTGCTCGGCCCGGCCGCCGAGGTCGGCGAGGTAGCCGCCGAGGCAGGCCTCGGGCAGGGCCAGCAGCCGGACGCCGTCCGCGCGGGCGCCGTCGATGATCTTGGCGATGCGTTCGAGGTCGCCGTCGAGGTCGCGGTCGAAGGCCTCGGCCACGGCGGCCATCCTGAGCAGGCTCATGATGCTGGTCCCAATTCTGTGACACCGGCCGGCACGGCCTCGGTGAGTTCTCCGTCCGGCCAGCGGAGCCGCACTCCGGTGCCGGCTGTCAGAAGGCCGCAGTCGGCACTGACCGCGGGCTCCGGCGGGACGGCGGAGCCGCCGGCGGTGAGCATGGCGAACCCGGGGAAACAGGTGAGCCAGTCGCCGGCGGTCGCCGCCGCCGGCCGGGGCACCCGGGCCACGTCCAGGACGGCGCCGCAGCCGCCCGCCTCGGCCAGCATCCCGAGCGTCCCGGCGATGCCGGCCATCGACACGTCCTTGGCGGCGGACGGCCGGGCCGTCGACACGTACGCGTGGAGTCTGCGCAGCTCGTCGGGGGTGCGATGGCTGGTGGAGTCCCACTGGCGGCCGTGCTGGCCGGGCCGCCAGCCGCCGCCGAGGTCGACGGTGAGCCGGACGGCCTGGCCCGGCCGCCCGCCGCCGCCGGGCACCGGGTCCGGGGTGCGGCCGAGCGCGGTCGCGGAGAGCGCGGCGGGAACGCCGAGCTGGGTGTGCCCGCCGAGGATCGGCACGCCCCAGGCGCCGGCGGCGCGGCGCAGGCCGCCGAGGATGCGGGCGGCGAAGGCGGCGTCGCGGGCGCCGACGGCGTTGAGCAGGCCCACCGGTGCGGCCCCCATCGCGGCCAGGTCGTTCATGTTGACGAGCACCGCGCACCAGCCGGCCCAGTCCGGGTCGCGTTCCACCATGGACGGCAGGATCGCGTCGCAGGCGGCGATCAGGTCCGAGCCGGGCACGGGCGCGCCGTCGTCGCCGATCCAGCCGGGCGGCGCCAGCCCGCCGACGAGCGCCCCGAGGGGTTGCTTGGTCGCGGTGACCAGCCGGTTGATCCGGTCGATGGGCCAGCGCATCAGCACGTGCGGCCGTCCGGCGACCGTCACCGGACGCACCGTACGCCAGCCGAGCGCCCGGAACATCCGCTCGCTGCGGGCCTGCACGGTGGCGTCGAACCGCAGCGCTCCGGCGTTCTCCGCGTACGCGCAGGCGGCCCGCACCAACGCGGGGCCGATGCCGCGCGCGCCGCGTACGGAAGCATCGACGGCGAGCCGGCCCCCCACCCACCAGCCGATGTCGGCGCCCGGCCCGGCCGGGCCGAGCCGCACCCCGCCGAGCAGCTCACCCCGGGTGCCACGGGCCTGCAGGACGACCGTACGCGGATCGTCGTCGCGGTCGTCGCGATCGGAGCCGGCGAACAGCTCCTGCTCGTCGACGAACACCCGGCGGCGCAGCCGGTGATAGTCGCCCGGGTCGCCGGCACGCTCGATGAGCGGCCGGGAGCCGAGCAGCGCGGGCACCAGGTCGGTCATCCGCCGGCCGCCTGGAGCACCCCGCACGCCCCACAGGCCGCGCAGCCGGCCTTCTGCCCGGTCCCGAGCATCCCGGCGTCGCGCAGCAGCTTCGCCACCCGTTCGCTGATGTCGCGGACCAGCGACGGCGGCGGCGCGGTGATCCCGTCGCGCCGGGCGAGCGTGCCGGCCATCGGGCGGAACGGCACCACGAACGGGTAGACGCCGCGCTCGATCAGCGCGGCGGCGCCGGCGACGAGCTCACCGGGGTCCTCGCCGAGCCCGATGAGCAGGTAGGTGGAGACCTGGTTGCGGCCGAAGACGGCGACGGCCCGGTCCCAGGCGGCCTCGTACTCGGCCATCGGGACGGTGCCCTTGCCGGGCATCCAGCGGCGCCGGACGTCGTCGTCGAGCGACTCCACGTGGATGCCGATGCTGGCCGCCCCGGCCGCGTGCAGGTCGTCGATGACGCGGAGGTCGCCGGGCGGCTCGATCTGGACCTGGACGGGCAGGCCCGGCACGGCGTCCAGGATCGCGCGCACGCAGCGGACCAGGTTGCGAGCGCCGCGGTCGGGCCCGGCGGTGGTGCCGGTGGTCAGCACCATCTGGGTGACGCCGTCGAGGCGTACGGCCGCCTCGGCGACCTCGGCGAGCTGCGCCGGGGTCTTGGCCGCGACGGTGGCGCCGGCCCGGAGCGACTCCTCGATGGTGCAGAAGCGGCAGCGCTGATCCTCGGCGTAGCGGATGCAGGTCTGCACCACCGTGGTGGCCAGGACGTTCCTGCCGTGCAGGCGGGCGATCTGCTCGTAGGGCACGCCGTCGGCGGTGCTCAGCTCGTAGAAGCGGGGGCGGTGGACCACGTCGAGGCTCAGCCCGGTGTCGGTCTCGCCCAGCCAGACCCGCCCGTCGCGGACCGCGTACGGGCTGGCCGGGTCGATCGGCAGGGCGGCGTTCCGCCCGTCGAGGAGCACGTGGCCGTCGTCGCTGGGGCCGGCCCCGGCCGGGCGGCGTACGGGGGTGGGAACCCGTACGCCGCGCAGGGCCAGGTCGGCGCGCACGTCGAGGGACATCAGACCATGTACGTCGAGTTGATGATGGCGCCCTTGCGGGCGTAGTGGATGATCGCGTCCTGCACGTCGAGTGGGTGCGTCGGGATGACGCCCTCGATCAGGTCCTCCTCGCGGGCGCCGTGCAGCGACAGCCCGAACCGGCAGCAGAACACCTTGCCGCCCTCGGCGATGAACGTCTTCAGCGAGTTGTTGATGTTGTGCTCGCCGGGGAACGCCGACGTGCCGGTGGTCGGGAAGCCGCGGGTGGCGAGGGCGTTCAGCGAGCCGGGGCCGTAGAAGTAGATCGCCGACTCGAAGCCCTTCCGCAGTGCCCGGGTGGCCTGCAGGATCGCCACGAAGCTGACCGACGACTCGTGGGCGATGCCGTGGACCAGGGTGAAGTAGGTCTCGCCGTTCTCCGCCTGGTAGTCGGGGAAGACCTTGGTGGTGCCGTACAGGCTGGAGCCCTCCGGCAGCGACGGGTGCGGGATCTCGGTGAGGGACTTCTGCTCGAGCTCGGTCAGTTCGGACATCGGGGGTCTCCTTCGAAGCGGGGGAAATCAGCGGTAGAGCTTGGCGAAATTGGCGTGGAAGACGTGCTCGGCGAGCTCGGAGCCGGCGGCGACCGCCCGCAGCCGGGCGTGTTCCCCGGCGTGGTCGCCCCACGGCTCGTCGCTGGCGAACAGGACCCGGTCGTGGCCGATGCCCCGCCGGTCGATCTCGGTGGCGAGCCAGCGCGGTGCGAACCCGATGGCCCAGGACAGGTCGGTGTAGACCTGCTTCCCGGCGGTGATCCAGTCGAAGAACCGGCCGCCGATCAGCTTGATGTGCGCGCTCATCCCGCCGCCGAAGTGCACGAGGTGCACCCGTACGTCGTCGCCGTAGCGGTCGACGAGCGTGCCGACCCGGTCGATGTCGGAGGCGGCGCCGGGGGAGGTGTGCACGTGGACGGTCAGGTCGTGCTCCCGGGCGGCGGCGAACACGGCGTCCAGGCCGGGGTCCTCGGTGCCGCCGCCGAGCAGGAAACTGAGCTTCAGCGCGCGTACCCCGGGCTCTGCGGCCAGTCGCAGCGCCCGCGCCGTACGCTCGGCGTCCTCGGCCCTGGCCGAGACCCACAGCCCGGCCCGGATGCGGTCGTCGCGCTGCGACGCCTCGACGACGAGCTCGTTGAAGCCGAACGCCACGTCCGGATCGGGTACGCCGTAGTTGGGCAGGACCAGCGCGCGTTCGGTGCCCTCGGCGTCGAGGTCGGCGATGAGCTCGTCGATGGTGGCGCGGGCGGTGGTGTCCGGGTGGACCGGCGGACCGCCGTAGAACGGGTACGCGGGCAGGACGCCGAGGTGGCGGTGGGCGTCGTTCATGCGGCGGCCCGGCCGGTGACCCAGTCCAGCGCCGGGAAGGTCTCGGTGGCGGTGCCGGCCAGCCAGCTCACGTCCTCGGTGACCCGCGACCGGCGCGCGGCGGTGATCGTGGCGGCGAGGTGCCGCGCGTCGCGGGCGATGCCGGCGAACCGCCCCGAACCCCAGGTCCACTGCCAGGGCAGCCCGAGGAAGTACAGGCCGGGACAGCTCGTCACGCCGCGCTCGTGGGTCGGGTATCCGCGCCCGTCGAAGACCGGGACCTGGATCCAGCGGTGGTCCCGGTGGAAGCCGGTGGCCCAGACGACGGCGGTGATGTCGCCGGTCCGCAGGGTCGTCTCGCCCCGCGCCGGACGCCAGACCGGCACGTAGCGCTCCTCGTGCGGCGCGTCGAGGCCGTTCGCGTCGATCCAGCGGTCGATGGCGTCCTTGATGCCGTCGGCGACCGCGTCCGCGTGGTCCAGGTTGGCCGCCAGATCGCCGGCGAAGGCGATGACCCCGTCGTCGATCCCGCGGAGTCGCCCGTGCAGCCGCATCCCCTGCGTGGCGAAGGCCCGCAGATCGATGTCGCGGCCACCGTCGCGGCCGGTCATGTAGTGGTTGGCGCGCAGCCGCACCTCGTCCGCGTCGCCGAACTCGTCGACGCCCTTCGTGTAGTGGCCCATCGCGTCGAGCCAGGCCAGCGTGTCGCGGCCCCGGTACCGGCGGGCCGCGCGGGGTGCGCTGCCCACCGCGAGGTGCACCCGGCGGCCGGCCAGGTGCAGATCCTCGGCGATCTGCGCGCCGGACTGGCCGGTGCCGACGACGAGCACGTCGCCGGCGGGCAACTGCTCCGGGCGCCGGTAGTGCGACGAGTGCAGCTGGGTGATCGCGGACGGCAGCCGCTCGGCGAGCCGCGGCACCGCCGGCTCGTGGTAGGGCCCGGTCGCGATCACCACCTGGTCGGCGGTGCAGGATCCGGCCGTCGTCTCCAGGGCGAAAACCCCGTCGAGGGTACGGCGGAGCCGGGTGACCGTGACCCCCTCGCGCAGGGGCGGGGCGAACGAGGAGGCGTACTTCTCGAGGTGCTCGACGACCTCGGCGCCCGACATGAACCCGTCCGGATCGTCGCCCGCGTACGGAAAACCGGGAAGGTCGACCTGCCAGTTCGGTGTGACCAGGCAGAACGTGTCCCACCGCCGGTCCCGCCACTCGTGGCCGACCCGGTCGCGCTCGAGGACGACATGCTCGACGCCGAGCGCGCCCAGGTGCCAGCTCATCGACAACCCGGCCTGGCCGCCGCCGACGACCACGACCGCATGGTGCGCCGTCATGCCTCGATCCCCTCCACGGTCACGGCGCCGGCGGGGTACCGCGCGGCGTGCTGCTCGACGAGGGCGAGGGACCGGGCCGCGTTCGAGCAGGGAAATCCATAGGCGGCCCGCACCCGCTCACTCGCGATCGTCAGAGCCTTCCGGCATTGCTCCACGAATTGCTCGACCGCGTATTCCTGCCCCGCGGAGAAGAAGTCCTCGACCACGGTGGAAGGCGAGTAGATCCTCTGCGAGGGCCCGTCGGGCCAGCGCACCAGCACATACCGCTCCGGCATCGGTGACGCCTCCTTGCCCAGGTCAAGCGCTTGTCGCGAGGCCCAGTCAAGGAACCGCATGTTGCCGCGCGGTTTCATCCGGAACAACGCGCCGTGAGAAACTCCTCACCGCCGCGCAAGATGTCGCCGGCATTTCTCAAGCGTTTCCGCCGAGGCGATAACCTCGGGACGTGGACACCGACTGGGCATGGGCAACCGAGAGTCGCCGTCCCGGCTTCTGCCTCACCTTCGTCCGTGACCGGGATCCCGCCACCGTGGCCGGCCTGCTCGGCGGAGGGCCCCCGGCGACCATGACGGCCGTCGAGGCCGGCGAGGCGTTCCCCATCTCGCTGCGCGGTTCCTTGTTGCGTTGCGGCAGCGTCGCGCCGTGGGCCTACTGCTACGAGGACCGCGCCCCGGTGGCGTTCCGGGCCTCGCTTCGTCAGCGGCTGTCGGAGGGTACGGAACTGGTGCAGGTCGTCAAGAGTGCTGACGGCATGCGCATCGTGCGCAGGATGGTGAACGGCCGGCAGACCGAACAGTTCGAGCCGCGGCGAGGGGCGGACAACCGTGGCGCCGGGCCCGCCGTCCTGTTGCCGCGGATCGAGCGCCTCCTGGTCGCGTTCCCGGAGATGAGCGTGCTGGTGGCGGCATTGCGGACGGTGGGTCGTCATGTCGGAGCCGTACTGACTCCCGGCATCCTCGACGGCCCGTTGATGACCGCGTTCAGCACCGAGACCGCGACCGCTCCTCCCACCCCGGTCACGGGGCGCCCGGCCGGTCTCGGCCGGCGCCTGGGCAGCTTCAGCCTCAGCGGGCAACCGCTCGGCGATCGGCCGCCCTGGATCGGCTGACGCCTGCTGCTACGGCCGGGTGCTGGCGTCGGCCGCCCTGGATCGGCTGACGCCCGCCGCTACGGCCGGGTGCGGGCCGAGGCCGCCAGGCGGTCGGCGAGGGCGAGGACGCGGTCGCGCAGTTCGTCCGGGCGCTCGATGACGAACGGCAGGTCGAGCGCGGCGAGCACCGTGGGGAGCCAGTCGAGGCTCTCCGCCCGGATCTCGACGTGCTGCCAGCCCTCGTCCGTACCGTCGCTCAGCTCGGCGACGCTGGCCGGCAGCCGCTGGCGGATCTGCTCGAGCGTCCCCCGGATCCGCAGTGTCACCTCGTGCCGGTACGGCGCCCGCGCCATCGAGGTGAGGAGGCGCTCCGCGGGACCGGGCCCGGTGGGCGGCTCGAACGAGCCGGGCAGCGTCCTCGCGTCGGCGATGCGGTCGAGCCGGAAGGTGCGCTCCTCGCCGGCCTCCGGGTCGGCGCCGGTGACGTACCACCGGTTCGCGTGGTTCACCAGGCCGTCCGGGTGCAGCGTGCGGACACTGGCACGGCCGGCGCCCGAGGTGTATCTGATCGAGATCGGCCGGTGGTGGCGGACCGCGTCGGCGACGGTGAGCAGGACCTCGGTCCGCGGCGCGGGGACGTCGCCGGGCCCGGCGGTGAAGGCGAGGGAGTCGAGCACCGCGTCCAGCCGCTCCGCGAGCCGCGGCGGCAGCACGCGACGGATCTTCGCGGCGGCCGTCTCGCTCGCCGTCGCCGTACCCGTCGTCGCGGCCGGCCCGGCGCGCCGGCCGGTGACCAGGCCGAGGAGTACGGCCAGGGCTTCGTCGTCGCCGAGCATGAGCGGCGGCAGGCGATAGCCGGCCGCCAGCCGATATCCGCCGTAGCGTCCGCGCACCGACTCGACCGGTACGCCCAGGTCGATCAGGTGCCCCACGTAGCGCCGCACCGTGCGCGGATCGACCTCGAGCCGGTCGGCGAGCTCGGTCATCGTCCGGACGCCCCCGGACTGCAGAAGCTCCAGCAGCGTGAGCACCCCGGCCGTCGGTCCCGCCATGGTGCGAACTCTATCGAGAATACTGGACCGAAGCAGTCCGGTATTCGTTCTAGCGTCGAGGTCGACAGGGCACCACGGGAGACCACGAACACGGAGCAATCATGGATTTCGTCTCGATCCGCGTCATCACCGGCGACGTCAACCGCCTCGTCGGCTTCTACGAGAGGGTCACGGGGGTGCAGGCGGTCTGGGGCAACGAGGACTTCGCCGAGCTGCGCACCGCCCACGGCACTCTGGCGATCGGCAGCACCCGCACGGTCCCGCTGTTCGCGCCCGGCTCGGCCCGCCCGGCGGAGAACCGCTCCGCGATCCTCGAGTTCCTGGTGGACGACGTGGACGCGCTCTACGAGAAGCTGAAGGGCGTCGTGGAGGACTTCGTGAACGTGCCCACGACGATGCCCTGGGGCAACCGGGCCCTGCTGTTCCGCGACCCCGACGGCAACCTGGTCAACTTCTTCACCCCGGTGACCCCCGCGGCGATCGAGAAATTCCGCCGCTGACCGCCCCCGCCGGATCGACGGCGGGGGCGCCAGGACCGCGCGACCGGGCGGCCCGGGTGGTCAGCCCGGCTGCGGGGCCATGCGGGAGTCGGTGCCGGAGATCGGGTCCACCGTGCGGCCCTGGGCCCACCAGTTCTCCGGCGCCGTCTCCACGATCGTCATGAACAGGTCGGTGCGGGGCAGGCCGGGATCGCGCTCCAGGTTGCCGGCGATCGCCTCGAAGAGGGCCTGCTTGGCGGCGGCCGGGCGGGCGTTGAAGGAGAGCGCGACGAGCACCGCGTCGTCGCTGCGGGGCACCCCGAAGAAGTTCCGGTCGTAGATCAGGTTCTCGGCCGTCTGCTCGTGCGTGAGCTGGAAGTAGTCGTCGTCGGGGATGCCGAGGACGTCGATCATCGCGCGCTGGATGCCGGTGGCGAGGGCGCGCCGGTAATGGGGGTCGGTGCCCTCGCGGAGGGCTACGTGGATCAGAGGCATGGATCGACCGTAGGCGCGGTCCGACCCATGCGAAAAGCGATGATCAGGCATGGCGGATATGCTGATCACTCATGGAGCTGTAAACCTCGTCGCTGCGGGTGCTGCGCGCCGTGGCGGAACGCGGCTCGTTCACCGCTGCCGCGGCCGAGCTCGACTACACGCAGTCGGCGGTGTCCCGCTCGATCGCGGCGCTCGAGCGGGCCGCCGGCGCCCGGCTGTTCGACCGCCGGCCCGACGGAGTCCGGCTGACCGACGCCGGACGCACCCTGCTGCGCCACGCGGCCACCGTGCTGGAGGCGGCCGAGGCGGCCGAACTCGCGCTGCGGGGACTGCCCGCTGAGGCCCGCGAGGTACGGATCGGCCTCATCCCGCTCGCCGGCGCGGCCGTGCTGCCCCGGGTGCTGGCGGCGCTGCGGCGTACCCATCCGCACGTCCATGTCAGCACCCGCGAGGGCAGCACCCCCGCCCTCACCCGTGCGCTCCGGGCGCAGACCCTGGACCTTGCGCTGCTCAGCGCGCGCCCGCCGTTCCGGGCGCCGGACGACGAGCAGCCGCCGCTGCCGGCGGAGCCGCTGGCGGAGGACGCGCTGCTGCTGGCGGTGCCGGAGCACAGCCCGCTGACCGGCTACGCCGCGGTGCCGGTCGACGCGCTGGCCGGGGAGGCGTGGATCGCCGGGCCGTCCGGATCGGCGGAACCGGGGCTGGGGGTGTGGCCGGGCCTGCCGGGACGCCCGCGCGTCGCGCACCACACGCGGGACTGGCTGAGCAAGCTCGCCCTGGTGCGGGCCGGCTGCGGCATCACCACGGTGTCGGCGCTGCTGGCCCCGGCGGTCCCGGCGGGCGTGCGCCTGCTCCGGGTGGCCGGCGACGGCGGGCAACGGCGCCGGCTTCTGCTGGCGCGCCCGCCCGCGCCGGCGCCGATCCACGTCCGCGAGGTGGCCCGCTGCGTGCGTACCCAGACGGCCCTGATGCTGGCGGCCTCACCCGCGACCGGCGGGTGACGGCCCGCCCAGCACCACCGTCACCCGGGCGCCGCCGGCGGGGGCCCCGCCGAACGTGAGGTCGCCGCCGGACGCCGCGGCCGCCTGCCGGGCGATGTCCAGGCCCAGGCCGGACGAGCCGGCGCCGCTGATTCCCCGGCGGGTGCCGTCGACCGGGCCGGGGCCGGGGCCGCTGTCCTCGACCACCAGCAGCGCACCGCCGCCGTCGCGGGCGGTCACCCGCACCGCGAACGGGGTGCCGTCCGGGGTGTGCGCGAACACGTTGCCGAGCAGCGCGTCGACGCAGGCGGCCAGCTCGGTGGCGCCGACCGCGACCGGCAGCGGGCCGGGCGCGACCGAGACCTCCATCGGGCGTCGCTGGTCCTCGGCGAGCACCGCCCAGAAGGCCGTCCGGGCGGTGACCACCGCGGCCGCGTCGGCCGGTCCGGCCATCGTCGCCGGGTGGCCCTCGCCGGGGCGGCGCATGTTCCCGATCACCCGGGTCAGGGCGTGGTCGAGCTCGGCGATCTGGTCCTCGATCCGGGCCGCACCGTCCCGGTCGGTCAGCGAGGCGGCCTCCAGCCGCAGCGCGGTCAGCGGGGTACGCAGCTGATGCGAGAGGTCCGCGGCCGACTCCCGTTCGGCGTCGAGCAGGTCGCGGATCCGGCCGGCCAGACGGTTGAGGGCCAGCCCGACCGCGGTGATCTCGGCGATGCCGGACGGCGCCACCCGCGCGTCGAGGTCACCGCCGCCGAGGCGGTGCGACAGCTGGGCGAGTTCGCGGATCGGGCGTACCAGGGAGGCGGCCAGCCGGTCCGCGACCACCACGCCGATGATCAGCAGCCCGAGGCCGGCGAGCGCCAGCAGCAGCGCGGCCCGCGACACGCCCCGGGTCAGCTCCTCGTCCGGCACGAAGGTACGGATGACCGCGGTGCCGGCGGGCAGCCCCTGCACCGCGACCACGATCTCCCGCCCGGACGGCTGGGCGACGGAGAAGCTCTCGCCCCGCGCGGCCAGCCGGACCGCCGGCGTGACGGTGGCGGGCGCGCCGACGACGGTGCCGTCCGGCAGGAAGACGGTGAGCGGGAACCGGGTGCCGGAGTTGGCCCGGTCCAGCCCGAGCCGCAGGGTGGCGGTGTCGCTGGTGGCGACCAGGACGCTCAGCGACTGCGCCTCCCCGACCGCCCGGCTCACCGCCCGGTCCGCGGTGGTACGCCCGACCAGCAGCGCCAGCGGCACCACGAACGACACCAGCACCAGGGCCATCGCGGCGGTCACCAGCACCGCGATCCGGCGCCTCACGGTGCCGCCAGCCGGATGCCGACCCGTCGTACGGTGTGCAGGTATCGCGGCTCCTGCGCGGTCTCCCCGAGCTTGCGGCGCAGCCACGACAGGTGCACGTCGACGGTCTTGTCGGCCCGGTGGTACGGCAGCCGCCACACCTCGGTGAGCAGCTCCCGCTTGCTGATCACCTCGCCGGCCCGCAGGGCGAGGAAGTACAGCAGGTCGAACTCCCGCGGGGACAGGTCGAGCGCGGTGCCGTCCAGGGTGGACTGCCGGGAGCGCGGGTCGATGCGCAGGCCGCCGACGGTCACCGCGGTGTCCCGGTCCGCCGCCTGCGGGCCGGTGCCGAGGCGGCGCAGCACCGCCCGGATGCGGGCGTCGATCTGGTCGGCGCCGTACGGTTTGACCACGTAGTCGTCGGCGCCGGCGTCGAGCGCCTGCACGATCTCGCTCTCCGAGCGGCGGGCGGTGACCACGATCACCGGCACCTGGCTGACCGCCCGCAGCATCCGGAGCATCTCGCGGCCGTCCGCGTCGGGCAGGCCGAGATCCAGCAGCAGCACATCGGGCTTCTCCGACATCGCGAGCCGCAACCCGTCCATCGCCGTCGCCGCCGACACGACCGCATGATTACGCTCCGTGAGAGCGCGCACCACCCCCGTGCGGATGGTGACGTCGTCCTCGACGATCAGGATCTTCGGCATAGCCCCACGTTAACCGCACCTTAGCAACCGATCGAAGATGCTTGAGCAGTGAAAAGTCATTGGAGCATAGGTGCCGGGGCGTGGCTCGCGGCGGCCGGACTGACCACCGCCCTCGGTGTAGCGGCGGTGAACACGCTGGGTGACGACATCGCCGGCTCGCCGGCGCAGCCGCTGACCGGGGCGGAGGTCTCCGACCGTCTGAGCGCCACCGGGACCGCGCCGCCGGCCGCATCCGCCCCGGCAACGCCCACCGCGACGACGCCCACCGCGACCGGGCCGGTCACGACGGCCCCAGTCGCGTCCAAGTCCGCACAGGTCACCAGGACCCGCGCGTTCGGCCGCGGCGGCAGCACCCTGATGGCGTCCTGCACCGGCGACCGGGCCACGCTGCTGAGCTGGAGCCCGGAACAGGGCTATGCGGCGAGCCCGATCGAGAAGGGCCCGGCGCGCAAGGCGTCGATCCGGTTCAGCCGCAGCGGCGGGGGCGGGGGCCGCGGCGGCGGACCGCCGGCGGTGCGGCTCGACATCACCTGCGTCGACGGCACGCCGGAGGAGAACGTGCAGGTGGAGGGCGGGTACCCGGAGGGCCGGTGGCACCGGTGACCGCGACGGCCGTGCCGCCGGCGGGCACCCGGGTGGCCGTGCCGCGGGCGGCGCCGCGGTGGTGGGGCGACGCGGCCGGCTTCGCGATCGGCGGGAGCCTGCTGGTGGTGGCGGCTCTGTGGGCGCGCAACGGGGGCGTACGGCAGGTGAGCGCGGGCGGCCCGCCGGTGGTGTTCGCGGTCGGGCGCCTGGCCGGCCTGCTGGCCTCCGATCTCCTGCTGGTGCAGGTGCTCCTGATGGCCCGGGTGCCGGTGCTCGAGCGGGCGTTCGGCACGGACCGGCTGGCCCGCTGGCACCGGTGGACCGGCGTCGCGTCGATCAGCCTTGATGCTGCTGCACATCCAGTGGATCGTGCTGGGGACCGGCGCGGTGGCGGGATCCGGGTTCGGCGCCACGCTGGTGCGGATCGTCGCCACCTATCCCGGGATGCTCATGGCCGCCGCGGGTTCGCTGGCGCTGGTCCTGGTGGCGGCCACGTCGGCGCGGGCGGCGCGGCGGCGGCTGCGCCACGAGACGTGGCACGTGCTGCACCTGTACGCGTACCTGGGGACCGGCCTGGCGCTGCCGCACCAGCTGTGGACCGGTGCCGACTTCGTCGGCTCGACGGCGGCCCGGACCTACTGGTGGTCGCTGTACGCGCTGGCCGCCGTCGCGGTGCTGACCTACCGGGTCGGCGTGCCGGTCGCGCGTAACCTGCGGCACCGGCTGACCGTGACCGTTGTGGTGACCGAGGCACCGGGGATCACCTCGGTGTATCTCACCGGCCGCCGGCTCGACCGGCTCCCCGCGCGGGCCGGCCAGTTCCTCCAGTGGCGGTTCCTGGACGGGCCCGGCTGGTCGCGGGCGCACCCGTTCTCGCTGTCCGCCGCGCCGCGCGCCGACCGGCTGCGCATCACGGTCCGGGAGGTCGGTGACGGCAGCGCCCGGATCGCCCGGCTGCGGCCCGGCACCCGGGCATTGGTCGAGGGGCCGTTCGGCCGGCTGACCGGCGAGACGTACGACGGCGGCCCGGTGCTCCTGATGGCCTGCGGCATCGGGATCACGCCGCTGCTCGCGCTGCTGGAGGAGCTGCCGTACGGGCCGGGCGAGGCCACTCTCGTGTACCGGGTGCGTACCGCCGGAGAGGCCGCGTTCGGCGCCGAGCTGGACCGGCTGGCCGAGGTCCGCGGCGTCCGCGTGGCCCGCCTGATCGGTCCCCGGGCCGAGCGCCCCTCGTGGCTGCCCGCCCCGCTCGCCGCCGGCGGGGACGACGCCGCCGAGCTGCGCCGGATCGCGCCGGAGGTGGCCCGGTCCCACGTGTACGTGTGCGGTCCGGAGGCCTGGGCTGCGCACGTACGCTCCGCCGCCCGCGCCGCCGGCACGCCCGCCGCGCGCGTGCACACCGAGCTCTTCCATCGCTGAGCAGGAAAGGACGAAGCCATGCGTCGTGCGGCTCTCTGGCTGCTGTGCACCGTCGCCGCCCTGGTGCTGGTGTTCAGCACGCGGATCAATCCGGGCGCCGCGGCGGGCGGCGCGCGTACCCATGCGGGCCGGGTGGTGCCGACCCCGCCCGGACCGGTCCAGGTCGTGGTCACGATCGACGACGGCCGGATCACCGGCGTCGCGGTGCCGGTGTTCCCGGACAGCAACGCGGTCAGCGAGCGGATCAGCGAGGCAGCGTTGCCGGTGCTGCAGCGGGCCACCCTGACGGCGCAGAGCGCCCGGGTGGACGCGGTGTCCGGCGCGACCGTGACCAGCGAGGGATATCGGCGGTCGCTGCAGTCGGCGCTCGACGCGGCGGCGCGATGAACAGCGGCGAGGCGCCGATCCCTCCCCGGATCGGCGCCTCGCGTCACTACCCGGGCGTCATCGCCCGCACTGCGTGGTGGTCCAGCGGAAGCCGGCGATCTCGTTGTTCGTGGACTTGTTCTTGCCGTCGGCGGGACCCCAGGTGAAGTAGTAGTTGGCGAGGTTGTCCCAGTAGTCCCCGGGGGCGATGCAGGCCCACGCGCCGCCGCCGTCAGGGTGGTAGTAGAGGTTGGCGTAGTTGCCCTGCGAGCTGTTGTTCTGCACCGACGAGGCCCTGTTGCGGAAGTTGCCGCAGTTGTCGCCCCAGTTGGTGTCCGAGTTGAACCATCGGCAGCTTGCCCCGCTCTTGTAGGGCAGGTCCCAGGCGTAGAAGTACCCGTCGCCGAGCAGCTGGGCGCCGGCCCGGGCCGGCGCGGCGGCCGGCTGGGCGTGCGCCGCGGTGGGAAGGCCGGCCAGCAGTGCGGCGGTGACCGCCGCGCCGGCCATGAGGTTCCGGATTGTCTTCATGCGATCCTCCAGTGTGGTGTTTCACCGTGGCGGTCGGCCACGGGGTCGTGGGTCCCCCGGTCAGCCGGCCAGAACGACGGCTCGGGCGCGGGGGAGGGCGTCGTGCCGCAGCCGCCGGCGGTCGGCGAGGTCGGCGGCGTACCGCGCCTCGACCTCCCGGGCGTACCGGCGGTCGAGGTCGGTCGCGGTGGCGGTCAGGCCCGTCCGGGCGGCGCAGGTGGCCTCGGTGACCGCCAGGGTGATCTCCCGGTCCCGCGGCATCGGGGGCCGCGCGGTGAGCGCTGCTTCGAGGGTGTGCGCCGGGGACTCGTACGGCCGGCCCGCGTCGCCCATGCACCGGCTCCACGCGGCGACCCCACGCCGGTAGCGGGGGTCCCGGTGCACGAGGTGGATGCGCAGGTCGGCCAGGTTGTCGGTGACCCGTTCGGCCCGGTACCAGGTGCGGAGGTCGCCGTAGAGCACGCGTTGCGCCTCCGAGGTGCAGCTGTCGGCGCTGCGCCGGGTCGTGACGCCGGACGGGAGGACGGCACTCAGGTCGCTGCCCGCGCCCGGAACGCCGTTGAGCGCGGACAGTGCGGCTGCCCGGGCCGGCGCCGGCATCCGGTCCAGGCGTCTCGCGTTGGGCTCCGCTCGTACGGTCCGGTCCTGCCTGCGGCGCAGGTCCGTGCCGTACCCGTGCTTCCGCGCCCAGGCGACGTCGCTCACGCCGTACGGAAAATCGCGGTTCTCCAGGATCGTGGTTCTGCTGACCACTGTGTACTCGAACCCGCGACGTCGCATGCAGTCGCGGATCAGGAGCTGCTCGGCGCGATCCAGCAGCGCCGACTCGCCGGGGGTGAGATCGCCCGCGACCGTCGAGGGCTGCTCCCGTCCCGTCGGGTCCGTCTCCGGGTCGTGGCAACCGGCGATCGCCAGTGCCGCGAGCACCGCGATCGCCACCGCCGGCCGGCGGGTCCCCCGTGGCGTGATCGTCACGTTCATCGCTCCCTCCGCGTCTGGCTCCGTTTCTAGCCGCGGGGGAGTTGTCTGGCCCCTGCTCGGAGCCGCCGGACAAACAACGCTGGACAACGCAGTGACAATGGACGATGGATGTCGCCGGAGCGACTGGGGGAGGCCGGGGGATGCCGAGACCCGAGCGACCGTTGGACGGGCAGGATGGCCCGGTCGTGCAACTGGCGGCTGAGCTGCGGCAGTTGCGGGAGAAGGCCGGCCGGCCGGGCTACCGGCAGATGGCGGCGCGGGCGAACTTCTCGGTGGCGACGTTGTCCGCGGCGGCGTCCGGCCGGCGGCTGCCCACGCTGGAGGTGACCCTCGCGTACGTCGCCGCGTGCGACGGCGATCGCGCGGAGTGGGAGCGGCGGTGGCGCGAGGCGGAGCGGCTGAGCGTGGCACCCGCCGGCGACCCGGCCGCCGCGGACGGCGCGCAGACCTCGCCGTACCTGGGGCTCACGACGTTCCAGCCCGAGGACGCGAAGCTGTTCTTCGGGCGGGACGCGCTGGTCGCCGAGCTGGTACGCCGCCTCGGCGAGCGACGGTTCCTGGCCGTGTTCGGCCCGTCCGGCGCGGGCAAGTCCTCGGTGGTCCGGGCGGGGCTGGTGCCGGCCGTCGGCGGCGCCTCGATGGTCCTCACCCCGGGGGTGCACCCGATGACGGAGCTCGCGGTGCACCTGGCGCGGCATGCCGGAGTGCCGGCCGGCGGGCTGCTGGACGAGTTGCGCGCCGACCCGGGCCGGGCGTCCCTGATGGTCCGTCAGGGCCTGTCCGGCACCCCGGGCGACGGCGATCTCCTGGTCGTGGTGGACCAGTTCGAGGAGGTCTTCGCGAGCTGCCCGGACCCGGCCGAGCGGGCCGGCTTCGTCGACGCCCTGCTGGCGATGTGCCGGGAGCCGGACTGCCGGGCCCGGGTGGTGCTGGCCGTACGGGCCGACCACTACGCCCGCTTCACCGAGCTTCCGCAGCTGCCGGCGGCGCTGACGGACGCGCAGGTGCTGATCGGCGGGATGAGCCCGGCGGAGCTGCGCGAGGCGGTCACCCGGCCGGCCGAGACCTGCGGTGCCCGGGTCGAGGGCGCCCTGGTGGCGACGATCGTCGCGGAGGTGGCAGACTCGCCGGGAGCCCTGCCGCTGGCCGCGCACGCGCTGCGGGAGGCGTGGCAGCGTCGCCAGGGTGCCATGGTCACGCTGGCCGGCTATCAGGCGGCCGGCGGGGTGGCGGGCGCGGTCGCCCACACCGCGGAACAGGTGTACGAGCGGCTCTCCGAGCGGGAGCGCGACGTCGCACGGCGGGTGCTGCTGCGGATGGTCGACGTCGGGCAGGACGGGCTGATCACCCGTCGCCGGTTGAGCCGGGCCGAGCTGGCCACGATCGAGCACGCCGCCGCGGTGGCAGGGGCGTTCGTGGACGCGCGGCTGGTCAGCACGGACCGCGACACCGTGGAGGTGGCGCACGAGGCGCTGATCCGGGGCTGGCCCCGGCTGCGGGGCTGGGTCGAGGAGAGCCGGGCCGGCCTGCGGCTGCACCGCCAGCTGACCGAGGCCGCCGCGGCCTGGGTGGCGCTCGGCCGCGACGAGGGCGCGCTGTACCGCGGGCTGCGGCTGTCGGCGACGGAGGAGGCGACGCGGGCGGAGCTCCTCGACCCCAGTGGCGTGGAACGGGAGTTCCTCGAGGTCAGCCGCGAAAGGGAGGCCGGGGAGAACCGGTCGCGCCAGCGACGCGTGCGGCTGGCCCTGATCGGCCTGGCCGCCGGGGTGACCGTGATGAGCCTCGTCGCGGCCCTCGCGTTCCGGGAGGCGAACCGCGCCAACGACGAGCGGGAACGGGCCCTGTCGCACCAGCTGGTGGCCAACGCCCGTGACCAGTCGCAGGTCGATCAGGAACTGGCCGTGCTGCTGGCCCGGGCGGCCTACGACACCAAGCCGACCGCCGAGGCCTCCGCCGTGCTGCGCCGGGCCGTTGCCGACTCGCGGATGCGGACCAGTCTCAGCTCGGGGCAGCAGCAGGTCTTCGGCGTGGCCTACAGCCCGGACGGCCGGCACGTGGCCAGCAGCGGCGCGGACGGCACGGTCCGGGTCTGGATGCTGACCGGCCCGGACACGGTCGCGCAGCCACCCCGCGTGCTGCGCGACCACGAGGGCTACGTCCGGATCCCGGCGTTCAGCGCGGACGGCCGCTACCTCGCGGGCAGCGGGGTCGACGGCATCGTGACCGTGTGGGACCTGAGCACCGGCGCGCCTCCGCTCGAGCTGCGCGGGCACGGCGGGGAGGTGTCGGCCGTCGCGTTCAGCCCGGACGGACGGCTCGTGGCGGGCGCCGGCAACGACGGCACCGTACGGATCTGGGACCGCCCGAGCGGGAACCCGCGACCTGTCCGGGCCCTGCCCCTCGCCGGAGGCCCGGCCCGGGCGGTGACCTTCAGCCCGGACGGGGTCCACCTCGCCGCCGCCGGCGGCGATGGCACGGTCGCCGTCTGGAAGCTGGGCGCGACCGCGCCGCCGGTGCTGCTGAAGGGGCACGAGGATACCGTCTGGAGCCTCGCCTACAGCCCGGACGGGCGACGGCTGGCCAGCGCGAGCGCCGACCAGACGATCCGGGTGTGGCCCACGACCGGTGGCGGGCCGCCGGCGGTCCTGCGCGCCGACGACGGCACGGTCGAGACCGTCGCCTTCAGCCCGGACGGCAGACGGCTGGCCAGCGGCCACAGCGGGAGCGACACCATCCGGGTGTGGGACGCGGCGCCCGGCGACGGCGAGGACCCGCTGCTGCTGCACGGTCACGACGGGCCGGTGTGGAGCGTCGACTTCAGCCCCGACGGCCGCCGGCTGCTCAGCGGCGGCGGCGACGGCACGCTGCGGATCTGGGATCCGGCGTACCCCGGCGATCCGCGGGTGCTCGACGGCCACCGCGGGCCCGCGTGGACCGTGGCGGTCAGCGCCGACGGCAACACCATCGCCAGCGGCGGCGCCGACCACACGGTCCGGGTGTGGCGCGGCCCGTCACCGGCCGGCCCGCTGGTGCTCAAGGGCCACGGCGACGAGGTTCTCTCGGTCGCGTTGACCGCCGACGGCGCCCGGGTGGCCAGCGCTTCGCGCGATGCGACCGTACGGGTCTGGGACACCCGGAGCGGCGCACCCGTCGCCGTCCTGCGCGGTCACCCGAAAACCGTCTGGAGCGTCGCCCTCAGCCCCGACGGGCGGCGCGTGGTCAGCGGCGGCGCCGACAACGCCGTACGGATCTGGGACGTCGGCGCCGCGGGCCCGCCCCTGATGCTCGAGGGGCACGAGGCCTCGATCCGGGGCGTCGCGTTCAGCCCGGACGGCCGGCAGGTCGCCAGCACGAGCCAGGACACCACGGTGCGGCTCTGGAACGCCGACGGCCGCGGCGACCCGGTCGTCCTGCGCGGCAATCCGGGCCTGGTCTGGACCGCCGCGTACGCCCCGGACGGCCGGTCGATCGCCACCGGCGGCGACGACGGCAACATCAGGATCTGGAGCACGACCGGAAGGGAGGCGCCCCGGATCCTCCGCGGGCACCGGGGACCGGTCTGGAGCGTGGCCTTCAGCCCCGACGGCCGGCAGATCGTCAGCGCCGGGCACGACAGCACCGAACGGGTCTGGGACACGGCCACCGGGGACGAGATCGTCTCGCTCCACGGCCACGGCACCTTCGTCGAGCAGTCCCTGTTCGGCCCCGGCGGAACCCTCGTCTCGGCCCACGGCGACGGCACCGTACGGGTGACCCGCTGCGCGGTCTGCGGCCCCATCGACCACGTCCTGGAGCTGGCCGACGCCCAGGTCACCCGCGCCCTCACCGCCGACGAACGCCGCCTCTACCTGCACGAATAGGCGGGCGGTCAGCTGCCGACTCCGGCACGGACCCGCGTGGCCGGGGCGGCGGGCCGGGCGAGCCGGGAGCCCTCCACGTCCACGTGCGGGAGGAGCCGGCCGAGCCACCCCGGCAGCCACCAGGCCGACCGGCCGAGCAGGGACAGCACCGCCGGGACGAGCGTCATCCGCACCAGGAACGCGTCGAAGGCCACGCCGAAGGCCAGGGCGAAGCCCAGGGACTTGATGACGGTGTCGGTGGAGAAGATGAAGCCGGCGAAGACGCTGATCATGATCAGGGCCGCGGCGGTGACGACCCGCGCGCTGTGCCGCATGCCGGAGACGATGGCGTCGTCCGGAGCGGCGCCCCGCACGAACTCCTCGCGGGCGCGGGTGACCAGGAAGACCTCGTAGTCCATGGCGAGGCCGAACAGGATGCCGACCAGAAAGATCGGGATGAAGCTGACGACCGGACCGGCGGACTCCAGGCCGATCGCGCCGGCGAGGTGACCCTGCTGGAAGACGAACACCAGGGCGCCGAACGAGGCGACCACCGACAGCAGGAACCCGAGCGCGGCCTTGATCGGCACCAGGATGCTGCGGAAGACCAGCATGAGCAGCACGAATGCCAGGCCGACCACGACGGCCAGGTACGGCAGCAGCGCGTCGGTGATCTTCTCGGACACGTCGATGTCGACGGCGGCCCGGCCGGTGACGGACAGCGCGGCACCGCCGTTGGCGGCGGTGAAGCCCGCCTGGTGTGCCCGGATGCGGTGCACGAGATCCTTGGTGTCCTCGCTGGTGGGGCCGCCTCGAGGGATGACGGTGAGGGTCGCCGTGTCGTTCGCCCGGTTGGCCGTCGCCGGGGTTGCGACGACGACGCCGTCGAGGCCGGAGATAATCCTCTGCGCCGCGTCACCGGCTGTCTTGGCGCTACCGGTGGGCGCCTCGACCAGGATGACCAGGGGGCCGTTGATGCCGGCGCCGAAGGCGGCGGCGAGCTGGTCGTAACCCTTGCGCTGGGTGGACGCGGCCGGCGCCGAACCGGCGTCCGGCAACGCGAGCTTCAGGCCGAGTGCGGGCAGGGCGGCGACCCCGGCCGCCGCGACGGCCAGGATCATCACCGGCACCCGGTGCCGGACGACGAGGCGGGCCCAGCGCTCGCCGAAAGGGGTCCGGGCGGTCGCCCGGCGGGCCTTGGGCCGGACCGTACGCCCGGCGAAGCCGATCAGGGCGGGCAGCAGCGACAGGCTGATCACCACGGCGATGGCTACCGTCCCGGCGGCGGCGATGCCCATGGCCGCGAGGAACGGGATGCCGACCACGGTCAGCGCGATCAGGGCGATGATGACGGTGAGCCCGGCGAAGACCACGGCGGAGCCGGCGGTGCCCACGGCCCGGCCCGCGGCCTCCTCGCCGTCGTGGCCGGCGGCGAGTTCGTCCCGGTAGCGGGACAGGATGAACAGGGCGTAGTCGATGCCGACGGCCAGGCCCAGCATCAGGGCCAGGGCCGAGGTGTTCGAGGTCAGTTCGAGGAAGCCGGTGGCGATCGAGATGCCGAGCACGCCGGCGGCGACCCCGAGGACCGCGGTCAGCACGGGCAGGCCGGCGGCCACCAGCGAGCCGAACGTGATCATCAGGATGACGGCGGCCACGAGCAGGCCGATTCCCTCGGCGCTGCTGCTGGACTCCTCCTCCTCGATGACGTCGCCGGAGAACTCGACGCCGAGCCCGGCCCGGCGCGCGGAGTCGCCGACGGCGAGCAGGGCGGCCCGGGACGCCTCGGTCACCTCGGTCTCCGGGACCCGGTACGACACGGAGGCGTACCCGGTCCGCCCGTCCGGCGCGATCTTCTTCGTGTCGTAGGGGTCGTCGACCTCGGTGACCTGCGGCGCCTTCCGCAGTTCGGCGACGGCGGCCCGCACCGCGGTGCGCCGCTCGGGGTCGGCCAGGGTGCCGGCGCCGGGGACGGTGAACACCACCTTCGCCTCGGCGGTGGCCGTACCGGTGCCGAACTTCTCCGCCACCACGTCCAGCGCTCGCCACGACTCGGTGCCGGGGATGGACAGGGCGTCGTTGGTCGGCCCGGACAGGCCGGCCGACCCGAAGGTGAGCGCGATGAGCAGGAGCATCCACAGACCCGCGGTCAACCGGCGGCGCCGGAACGAGAACCGCCCCAGTCGGTACAACAGGCTTGCCATGAACGTCCTCCGTCGGTCGTCATCCCCGGGAATGGGGAGCGGCTCTACGATCGCGGGCGGGCGGGAGCACGTCGTCCCGCCCGCGCAGGCAGCCCCGTACGGCGAACGCAGTATCTTCCCGGCGCGGGATACTGCGGGAACAGGTGGATGGGAGCGGCCCGGCGCTCTACCGTCGTCACGGTGTACGCGGCAATCACCCGGTGGAGAGCCCGGTACCTCGACCGTTACCGTGCTCCGCTGGCCGATGTGCTGCTGGCGCTGACCGGGGCGCTGTTCGTGCTGTACCAGGGCCCGACCGGGGTGGACGGGGGCACGATCACGCTGGCCGTGCTGTGCGCCGCGCTGATCCTGCTGCGCCGCCGCCGCCCGGTGCCGGTGCTGCTCGCCGCCACCGTCGTCTTCGTGATCGTCGTCGTGCTGGGCCGGCCGCCGGACGGGATGTTCATCGTCGCCGGCATCCTGACGTACGCCACCGCGCTGTACAGCGCCCGTCGCCGGCACTGGTTCTACGCCTTCGTCACGTGGAGCGCGTTGATGCTCGCCGGCTCGGTGGTGTACCGCACCGGCTGGTGGAACGCCGATCAGCTGACCGCCTTCACGATCATTTTCGGTGGTGCCGCGTGGGGCGACTCGGTGCGGATGCGCCGGGCGTACCTCGCCGAGGTGACCGACCGGGCCCGGCGGGCGGAGCAGACCCGCGAGGAGGAGGCCCGCCGCCGGGTGATGGACGAGCGGTTGCGCATCGCCCGGGAGCTCCACGACGTCGTCGCCCACCACATCGCGGTGATCAGCGTGCACGCCGGCGCCGCCGACCACGTCATGCGCGACGAGCCGCACCGGGTGTGGCCGGTGCTCGGGCACATCCGGGTCGCCGCCGGCACGGTCATGAAGGAGATCAAGTCGGTGGTCAGCGTGCTGCGTGATCCGGACGAGGCCGCGAGCACCGAACCGGCGCCGGGCATGGAACGCCTCGGGGAGCTGCTGGCCGAGCTGCGCGCCATCGGATTCCGGGTGCGGCACGAGCAGCACGGCGAACCCCGGACCCTGCCGGCGGTGGTGGACCTGGCCGCGTACCGGATCGCCCAGGAGGCGCTGACCAACGCGCACCGTTACGGCGACGGCAGCGCCACGTTCCGGCTCGAATACACCGCAGACACCGTACGCATCGACATCGTCAACCGGGTGACCGTCCCGGGCGGCCGGCACCGCGACGGGTCCGGTTTCGGGCTGATCGGCATGCGGGAGCGGGCCTCGGCCGCGCACGGCACGATCGTTGCCGGGCCCGTCGCCGGTGGGCTGTTCCGGGTGCACGCCGAGTTGCCCGTCGACGACCGGGCGATCAACCGGCTCAACGCGCGGGAGGCAGGGAATCACCCGGCCTGACCAGGTGGTGCTGGTAGGCGAACACCACCAGTTGCGCCCGGTCGCGCGCGTCCAGCTTCATCATGGTGCGGTTGATGTGCGTCTTGACGGTCAGCCGGGAGAGGTACAGCCGTTCGGCGATGGCTTCGTTGGACAGCCCGTGCGCGACCAGCAGCAGGATCTCCTTCTCCCGGTCCGTGACGAGCTCGAGCTCCGGCGGGTCCTGCCGGGTCGGCTGAATGTGCCCGATCAACCGGCTGACCAGGCCGCTCGTGGCCCGCGGCGACAGCAGGGCCTCTCCCGCGGCGACCACCCGGATGGCGTTGACCAGGTCGCCGGGAGCCACGTCCTTGCCCAGGAAGCCGCTCGCTCCGGCCTGCAGGGCGTAGATCACGTTGTCGTCGTCGTCGAACGTGGTGAGGATCAGCACCCGCACACCGGCGAGCCGCTCGTCGGCGCTGATCCGGCGGGTCGCCTCGATGCCGTCCACGTGCGGCATGCGGATGTCCATCAGCACGACGTCGACCCGGCCGCTGTGGCACAGCTCGACGGCCTCGGCGCCGTCGGCGGCCTCACCGACGACCTCCAGCCCGGGGTCCGCATCGATGATCATCCGGAACCCGGCGCGGATGAGCGCCTGGTCGTCGGCGAGAAGAACGCGGATGCTCACGTCACCCTCTTTCGGCAGCGGTCGGCACGATGCGACATCGACTGCTCACGGCCGCATGATCACGACGGTAACGCCGGGGGCGAATTCCATCGACCTGTTCCCGCGGTATCGGACCCCCGAAAAATACTGCGTTCGCAGTATTCGGGGCCCGCTGCGTGCCCGGGCGCAACCTTCCGCGCGGTGGACCCGTCGTGGAGGCCATGGCATTTTTATCCCACGTACGGACGGTGATCGCGATCGCCGCGGTGGCCGCGGTGTCCGTCATGACCGTGCCGGCCCAGGCGGGCGCCGCGAGGACCGCCGACCCGGGAATTCCCGGAAAGTACGCCACGGTCGAGGGCGAGTACGACCTTCCCGGTGCCGGCATCCCCGAGCTGGAGAAGCCGGTGGAGATGCGGGCGCTGGTGATCGCGCCGGCGGGTGTGACCACCGGGCGGCCGGTGGTGGTCTTCCTGCACGGCCGGCAGGACGCCTGTTATATCCCGGGCACGGACAACTACCAGGACGGCTGGCCATGCCCGGCCGGGTCCCAGCCGGTCCCCAGCTATCGCGGTTTCCGCTCGATGCAGCGGTTGCTGGCCTCGCAGGGTTTCCTGACCGTGTCGATCTCGGCGAACGGCGTGAACGCCCAGGACGGGCTCGACGACTACGGGGCGCAGGCCCGGTCCTCGCTGATCCGGCTGCATCTCGGGAAGTGGGCGGACTGGGCCGGCGCGGGCGCGGAGAAGGCGCCGGCCATCGTGCGGCAGGCGGCGCCGGCCGACCTGTCCCGGGTGATGCTGGCCGGCCACTCCCGCGGGGGCGAGGGCGCGAACCGGGCGGTGATGGACAGCCTCACGCCGCCGCCGTCGGAGGTCGACGGGTACCGGGGCCGGGTACGCTGGACGATCCGCGGGCTGGTGGGCATCGCGCCGACCAACAGCGGCCAGAATCCGGTGCCGGACGTGCCCTCGATGATGATGCTGGGCGGCTGCGACGGCGACGTGGGCCCCGAGGGCCAGATGTACGTCGATGCCACTCGCGGCGTGAGCACCGGCGCGGCGTTGCACAGCGCGCTCTACGTGATCGGCGCGAACCACAACTTCTACAACAGCGAATGGACACCGGGTCAGTCGGCCGCGCCGTCCGACGACGACTGGTGGCTCACCGACGACGAGGTCTGCGGACCGGGACGGCCGACCCGTCTGACCGCCGCGCAGCAGCAGAAGGCCGGCGCCACCTACCTGGCGGCCGCGGCGAGGGTGTTCCTGCTCGACGATGACGCGGTGCTGCCGCTGATCGACGGGACGGGCGTCTCCGCGCCGTCCGCCGGCCCGGCACGGGTCCTGAGTCACGCCATCGGGGCGGCCCGGCGACCGGTGATCATCCCCGGCCCGGACCTGAGTGTCGAGGGTGCCCGCCTGTGCGAACAGGTCACCGGGGACGTGAGCAGGGCCTGCCAGCCGCGCGGGGACGACGAGCCTCCGCGATCACCGCACTTCATGGGCTACAACTACATGGAGGCCGAGCCCGGCCGGTGGGCGGTGCAGTTGCAGGCGGGCAAGCCGGCCGTGCTGACCCCGCCGCAGGCCGCCGAGGCCGCCGGTGGGCTGGCGATGCGGTTGATCGTGCCGCCGAACACCACCGGCAACACGTTCGACGTCGCCGTCACCGACCGGTCCGGGCGACGCGTGGACCTCGGCGCGGTCAGCGTCGACGGGCTGCCCGGCACGAGGAACACGGCCAGCCAGTGGGCCCGCGAGGTGCGCGTGCCGCTGCGGGACGTGACCTCCGTCGCGAAGCTGGAGATCCGCCCCCGCGGGTCCGCCGGCGGATGGCTGCTCGACGCGTGGGCGTACCGCCCGGGTACGCCGGATCCGCAGATCCGGGCCCTGCCGCGCATCGACGTGGGCACCGCCCGGGTGAAGGAGGGCGACTCCGGCACCACCACCCTCGGCCTGCCGCTCACCGTGACCGGCACCGTCACGGACACCGCTCAGGTACGGGTGTTCATCGACAACACGACCTCCACGGTGCTGACGGTGAAGCCGGGCCAGCAACGGCTGACAGTGCCGTTCAGCGTGCCCGCGAACACCCGGTTCGGCGACAACACCCTCGTGCTGCTGCACGCCAAGGCGGTACGCGGGCTCATGGTCGGCAACTACTACCGCACTTCGACCATCGAGGACGACGACCCCGCGCCGGCGATCGAGGTCGAAGCCACCTCCCACGTCACCGAGGGCGCGCCGTTGCGCTGGGGCCTCCGGCTGTCCGAGCCGGCCGACACACCCCTCTGTCTGTACGGCCCGGTCGTGGCCGCCGGCGAGGGCGCCGAGCTGTCCACCACCGACCTGGATCCGCAATGGCTGGGCGAGTACGGGGTCACACCCGAACCATCACGTCCACTGTCGACGGTCGGCCTGGACACGTACCACTGCGTGGCGCCGGGTCAGGTCAGCGCCGCCGTGGAGATCCCCACGGTCACCGACGACGTCGCCGAGGGCCCGGAACGGATCCGGATCGACGGGGCGATCGACCTGCGTTCCCGTACCGTCCCCTACACCCTGATCGGTGAGGTCGCCGATCGGTGACGGGTGGCCGCCGGGTCTCCGGGCTGTCCGGAGACCCGGCGCAGGGTCGTGCCTACGACGCGACGCCGGCGCGCAGCCGGGCCAGTTCGTCCAGGGTGCCGTCGCGGCGCAGCTTGCGGATGAGATGCTTCGACAGGAGGCCGTTGCCGAGCAGGTGGAAGGTCTTGCTGGGCGGCGAGCTGAATCCGCCGGCGGTGTGCGGCGCCCACACCGCGGCGCCGTCGGTGACCTCCAGCCAGCCGGTGCCGATCCGGTTGGACACGCCGGCCGCCTGCGGGCGGAACGCGTGCGCCGCGAAGCCGGCCCGCCGGCCGCCCGGTGGCAGCAGGCCGGGGGTGACGTCGAGGTGCAGGCCGCGTTCGCTGTGGCCGGTCACCCGTACCGGGGCGATGACCGGATATCCGTCGCCGCCGCGGTAGGCGATCGTCTGGTGCGCCATCCTGCGGGCCCGCCGGGCGAACTTCGCGGTGTCCACGCGGGGGCCGGTGCCCTTGGCGGGCGGTTCCTGGGGTGCCGGCGCTTCGGGCAGGGCCGCCCCGAACAGCTCCGGCGTCCCTTTCGCGGCAGCATCCGGCCAGGTCACGACGCGGCTCAGGGAGATGTCGACGATCAGGCGATATTCCAGGTATTCGCGCAGGGCCCAGTTCCAGAACCGGCCGGTCGGCAGTTCGCCGAAGAACTTGCCGGCCTGCTCGTTGACCCGGGCCAGCTGCTCGGGTGACGGTTCCTCCGGTACGACGGCGGTGCCCTGGGCGAGCACGAGCCGGGGATCGGTGGCGAAGCCGTGTTCCCGCGTGTGGTAGGCCATCGCGACCCGCGGCTCCTGGAGCAGGCGCCGCAGCTTGGCGGGGAAGGCGAGCGACGTCGTCATGGCGACGCTGCCGGCGGCGCGGTCGACCAGACCGATGGGGCTGACCGGGATGACGATCGCTCCGCCGGCGGGAGTGAGGTAGGCGGCGGCGGCCACCAGGTCGCCTGCGAATACGGACTGCACGTCGTCGGACCAGGTGATGGGCATCGCATCAGCCTCAGCAGTCCCGGGCCCGCGGTAAAGCCCGTTGCCCGAACATCCGTGATCTTTGTCGCCGATCGCCGGGTGATCGGCGACACCCGGGAACCGCGACGCCCTCGAGGCCGACCAACGGACCGGGACCATTGGGTACGCCCGCACGGCGGTAAGTGGGCGCAGCTTGGCACCGCGGCACCTTCTCCACGGCGGAGCCGTCCGGTGGACTGGTGCTCCGACCGACGTCAGGAGAGCACCGATGCAACGCCGAACCGTCCTCACCGCCACCGCCGCCGGAGCCCTCGCCACGACCGGTCTCGCCGCGCCGGCGAGAGGATCGGCGGCCGGTAGGACCGCCTGGTCGCCGGAGCGCCCCTTCCGCGTCCAGATGGTGCTCTTCGACGGCGTGGCGGAGCAGGACTTCATCGGCCCCAACGAGGCCTTCACCATCGCCGGCTTCGCCACCGGGGGAGCGGTCGCCGTCAGCTACGTCACCGGCACCGTTCCCCGGACCGTCCGGGCGCTCGGCGGCACCCGGGTCGTCGTGGCCGACGGCTGGTCGCCCCGGACCGCCGACCTGCTGCTCGTGCCGGGCGGGGGACCGACCGGCCCGGACGAACCCGGCGTGGCGCACGAGATCAAGAAGGGGCAGCTGCCGCGCAGCATCGCGGCGGCCGTACGCCGCCGGCTGGTGATCGGCTCGGTGTGCACGGGGGCCCTGCTCCTGGCCGCGGCGGGCCTCACCGAGGGGCGGCCCTGCAACACCCATCACACCGTACGCGACCAGCTCGCCGAGAGCGGAGCGGTGGTGAAGGACGCCCGGGTCGTCGACGACGGCGACCTGATCACCTCGGCCGGCAGTACGTCGGGCATCGACCTGGCCCTGCACGTGCTGGACCGCGAGTTCGGCGCCGACCTCGCCGTCATGGTCGCCGGGGTCCTCGAATTCGAACCCCGTGGCACCGTGTGGACGGCCCGTGCCCGGTAGGCAACACGTCGTCGCGGTTCTGGCCCTCGACGGCGTGGTCGGGTTCGATCTCGCCGTCCCGTGCCAGGTGTTCGGCAGCACCCGCCTGGAGGACGGCGGCTGTCCGTACGAGATCCGGGTGTGCGGTCAGCGGCCGGCGGTCCGCACCAGCGTCTCGGGGATCAGCCACTACCGCATCGAGGCGGCGTACGACCTCGGAGCGGCCGCCGACGCGGACACGATCGTCGTGCCGGGCGTGGCCATGCCGTGGCGCGCACCGGAGGCCGTGCTCGACGTCCTCCGTACGGCCGCGGCCCGGGGCCGGCGCATCGTCTCGATCTGCACCGGGGCCTTCGTCCTCGCCCAGGCCGGCCTGCTCGACGGGCGGCGCGCCACCACCCACTGGTGGGCCGCGCCCGACCTGGTCCGCAGGCACCCCGCCGTCGACGTGGACGCGGCGTCGCTCTTCGCCGGCGACGGACGGGTGTTCACGTCCGCCGGTGTCGCGGCCGGTCTCGACCTCTGCCTGCACCTCGTCCGCCGTGACCATGGCGCCGCCGTCGCCGCCCGTACGGCCGGGTTCGTCGTCATGGCACCGGTCCGCGAGGGTGACCAGGCGCAGTTCGTCGACCACGTCCCGGCCGGCGGCCGGGGGTCGCTGGCGCCGACGCTGGCCTGGCTCGGCGAGCACGTCGCGGAGCCGCTGACGGTGGCCGCCATCGCGCGCCACGCCAGGCTCAGCACGCGTACGCTCATGCGCCGTTTCCGGGAGCAGACCGGAACCACCCCCCTCGCCTGGCTGCACGGCCAGCGCCTGCTGCTGGCCCGCCGGCTGCTGGAGACCACCGACCTGCCGGTCCCCGCGGTCGCCGAGCGCAGCGGCCACGGCTCCGCGACCGCCCTGCGCGCCCATTTCCGGCGGGCACTGCGCACCAGCCCGGACCGCTACCGGCGGGCCTTCCGGGGCAGCTGATCCGTTATCGTTTCGGCGTGAGCCCCGCCCCGTTGAACGCCGAGGAAGAGCTGTTGTGGCGATCCCTGCTGCGGATCGTCGCCACCCTTCCCCGGCTGCTCGACGAGGACCTGGTGCGCGCCACCGGGGTGTCGCTGTCGGAATACGTGACCCTCATGAACCTCTCCGAGGCCGAGGACCGGGAGATGCGGCTGACCGAGCTGGCGTCGGCCGCCGGCCTGTCCCTCAGCCGGGTGAGCCGGCTGATCGAGGACATGCGGGTGCGGGGACTGGTCACCAAGCGCCGGGCGCCGACCGACACCCGCGGATTCATCGCCACCCTGACCCCGGCCGGGCTCGAGCGTCTGCGGGACGCCTATCCCAGCAATCTGGCCAGCGCCCGCCGCCGGGTGCTCGATCACGTGGCGCCGCGGTCGCTGGGCAGGGCCGGGCAGGTGCTGACCGCGATCGCCGACGGCATGGACACCCTGCCCGCCGACGCCTGACGACCCCTCAGCGGTGCGGGTCCACCAGGACCTTCATCGTCGAGGCGCGCCGCAGGGAGGCGATGGCGTCGAGGGTGGCGGCGAGCGGCACGACGTCCGTCGTCAGGTCCGCCACCGCCAGCCGGCCGTCGGCCAGCATCGGGATGACCTCGTCGAACTCCTCGAGGTAGGTGAACGACCCGCGCACCACGAGCTCCTTCAGCAGGATCGTGATCGGGTCCAGGCCGGAGCCCGGCCCGCCGCCGACCACCACGAGGGTGCCGCCGGGTTCCAGCGCGCCGAGCGCCTGCCGGGTGGCCGCCGCGTTCCCCGAGCACTCGATGACCGCCGCGACGGCCGGCTCGCCCGCCTGGTCCGGTGCCAGCGTCTCGTCGGCTCCGGAGGCCACGCCGAACCGGCGGCGCTCGGCGGCCGGCTCGGTGAGCACGATGCGCCCTGCCCCGGCCAGGCGGAGCAGCCGGATCGCGAGCTGACCGATCGGGCCGCCGCCGGTGACCAGGACGGTGCGGCCGGCGACGTCCCCGGCGAGCCGTACGGCCCGCAGCGCGGTGGCGGCCGGCTCCACCCAGGCCGCCTCGACCCGCCCCATCGTCTCCGGCAGGGGCCGCAGGGTGGACGGCGCGAGCAGCAGCCGCGGCGCCAGGCCACCGTCGTGCTGCAGGCCCACCGCGGTCTCCATGGTCGCCCGGACGCACTGGTTGTACCGGCCCGCCCGGCACCATCGGCAGGTGCCGCAGACGTTGCCGTTGGGGTTGATCGCGACCCGCTGGCCCGGCTGCCAGCCGTCGACGCCGTCGCCGACGCTGTGGACCCGGCCGGTCACCTCGTGCCCGAGGATGTGGCCGGGGGCGTAGACCGGCAGCTCGGCCGCGTGCAGGTCGCTGCCGCAGATGCCGGTCAGATCGACCTCGATCAGGACCTGTCCGTACGTGGCAGCCGGCTCGGGCCGCTCGGCGAGCACGGTCCGGCGCTCCGGCGTGAACAGCACGGCCGGCATGACGGGGGAGGAAGCGTTCATCGGTTCAGGCTCCGTAGACGCGTGAGTGAGGTGTCCAGCGTAGAGCAGATGCTTGCGCACGCAAGTGACTCACGTCTCGATATTATTGCTTGCGCAAGCAATAAACTCGGACTTAAGTCGTATCCGAGCAGGCTTTCACCGAGCCGGCCGGAAAGGACCAAACAGTCATGACCATCGATACAGACCGCCGCAGCTTCCTGGCACGCGCCGCCGCGCTCGCGGCCGCACCGACCATCGCGTCCCTCGTCGGCAACGCGATGCTGAGCTCACCCGCCGCCGCGGCCGGCGCCACCGACCTGCCCGACTTCGCGCCGGTGCCACCCTCGGCGCTCGGGCCGGCGCTGAACGGGAGCGGGTACTACGTCGGCCGGATCGAACGCAACCTGTACTGGGTCACCAACGGGACCTACATCGCGGCCTTCCTCACCACCCGCGACGGCGTCGTCCTGCTCGACGCGCCGCCCGCCCTCGGCGGCAACATCCAGCGGGCGATCGACGAGGTGACCAGGCCGGCCGGCCTGCCCTCGAAGGTCACCCACCTGATCTACTCGCACCACCACTCCGACCACATCGGCGCGTCGGCGCTCTTCGGCAAGCGGGTCACCCGGATCGGCCACACGGAGACCCGCCGGCTGCTCAAGCGCGACGCCGACCCGGACAAGCCGGCCCCGGACGAGACGTTCGACGACCACCGGACGCTGCGCATCGGCGGCGAGCGCATCGAGCTGCACTGGCTCGGCGCCAACCACACGCCGGACAACATCTTCATCCACCTGCCCGGGCACCGGGCGCTGATGCTGGTCGACGTCCTGATGCCCGGCTGGGCGCCGTTCGCGAACCTCAACCTCAGCGAGGACGTGCAGGGGGCGCTCAAGGCGCCGGCGCAGGCCCTGAAGTTCCCGTGGGCCCACTTCATCGGCGGCCACATGGGCCGGCTCGGCACCCGGCGGGACCTGGAGGTCGACCAGGCCTACACGGCCGATCTGGAGGCCGAGATCCGCACGGCGCTGGCCGTCGTGGACCCGGCGCCGTACTTCGCCAGGTACGCCGACAACCCCTGGGCCGCCGTCAAGACCTACCTCGACGAGGTCGTCGCGGTGGCGATCGCCCCGGTGGTGCGCAAGTATACCGGCGTCCTGGCCGCCGCCGACGTGTTCGCCGACAGCAGCGCCTTCGTGCTCGCCCAGTCCCTGCGCCTGGACCTCGGCGTCGGCCAGGTCGTGCAGGACTGAGCGGGGGAGCGGTCATGAAGGCGATCCAGCAGCAGGGCTACGGCGATCCGGACGTTCTCGCGCTCGCCGAGGTCGATGAGCCCCCGGCGCGGCCCGGCCGGGTCCGGGTGCGGGTGACGGCGGCGGCGGTCAACCCGTTCGATCTCGCCGTACGCTCCGGGAGGATGCGGGCCGTCCTGCCCGATCTGGCGCCGCCGTTCATCCCGGGCTCCGACTTCGCCGGCACCGTCATCGACGGCGACGGCGGCTTCCGCCCGGGCGCCCGGGTGGCCGGGCTCATCCCGTGGCTGGCCACCCGCGAGGGCGCGTACGCCGAGACGATCTCGGTCGACCCGGCGTGGCTGGCCGCGGTCCCGGCCGGGCTGGACGACGTGCGCGCGGCCGCCGTGCCGCTGGCGGCCCAGACCGCCCGCCAGGCGCTCGGCCTGGCCGGGGCCCGCGCGGGACGGACCGTCCTGATCACCGGCGCGAGCGGCGCCGTCGGCGGCTTCGCCGTGCAGCAGGCCGTCGCGCTCGGTGCCGGCGTCGTCGCGGTGGCTTCGGCGGGCGACGCCGGCCATGTCGCCGGGTTGAGGGCCGGGACGGTCCTCGAGCGCACCGGCGACCTGCCGGCGCTGCTGAGCGCGGCCCGCGCGGTCGCTCCCGGCGGCTTCGACGCGGTCGTGGACGCGGCCGGCATCGGCGGCGACCTCCTGCCGGCGATCCGGGCCGGCGGCGTCCTCGTGGCGCTGACCGGCCCGGAACGGCCTCCGGCGGAACGGGGCATCGCGGCTCGCCGGCTGCACGTCCGGTCCCGGGGCGACCAGCTCGCCGACATCCTCGCCGGCGTCGCGGCCGGGCGGATCACCGTACGGGTCGGCGCGGTGCTGCCCCTGGAGCAGGCCGCCGAGGCTCATCGCCGGGCCGAGCGTCGTGACGTACGCGGCAAGGTGGTGCTGAAGGTCGCGGGCTGACCGGTGGTCAGGAAGTGCCTTCGCGCACCGCGGACAGCAGGTCGGCGACGGTGACGGCGTGCAGGCGGGCGGTGATCGCGTCCGCCACCTCGCGGTCGAGGTCGATCAGCGAGCGCTGCACGGACCGTCCGGTGGCGCAGCCCGGGTCGGGACCGTGCAGGCCGAGGACCGGATCGTCGCCCTGCAGCAGGGTCCAGACCCGGTCGAGGGGGATGTCGTGGGGGAGGAGGGCCAGTGCCCAGCCGCCGTGGACGCCGGGCTTCGAGCGGACCAGCCCGGCGCCGCGCAGCGGCCCCATCACCTGCCGGATGTAGACGGGGTTGACGTTCGCGCTGCGGGCGAGCTCCTCGGAGCCGGCCGCCCGGTCGTCGAGACCGGCCAGGTAGGTCAGCACGTGGACGGCCACGGCGAACCGGGTGTTGGTGGATCGGCTCATGGGGGCATCTTGCCATTCCGTAGCCGTCGTGACTACAGTTCCGTCATTCGTAGTCACGGCGGCGACAGATTGGGGTCACGGTGCGGGAAGAGCCGGAGAAGCTGCGGGTACGGCGACTCGGATGGGCCGGGCTGGAGGTCCGGCTGGGCGCCACGACGCTGCTGATCGACGCCCTGGACAACGTGGAGGCCCTGGCGCCCGTCCTCGGCAGGCCGAAGCGCCCGCTGCCGGCGGTCGGCCTCCCGCCCGGCGCCCACGCCCTGATCACGCACCTGCACCCCGACCACTATGACCGCGACCTCCTGCTCAGGCTGGACCCGGCCGGCACCGTCGGATGCCACACGCCGATCGCCCCGGACCTGTCCGGCGACGGGATCACCGCCACGCCCCAGGACCTCGGCGAGCCCCGCCGGATCGGCGGGCTGACGGTCACGCCGGTCGCCTCCCTCGACTGGCGCGGCACCGACTCCGACCAGGTCGCCTGGGTCGTCGAGGGCGGCGGCGGCCGCATCATCCACTGCGGGGACACCATGTGGCACGGCAACTGGTGGCAGATCGCCCGTGACCACGGGCCCTTCGACGTCGCCTTCGTCCCGGCCAACGGCGTGATCGCCCGATTCGAGGGGTACGAGGCCGCCGTCCCGGTGACCCTGACCCCCGAGCAGGCCGTCGAGGCGGCCGCCGTGCTCGGCGCCGGCGCGCTCTGCCCCATCCACTACGAGCTGTTCGACAACCCTCCGACCTACATCGAGCAGAACGACATCGTCGAGCGGCTGCGCCGCGCCGCGGCAAGCCGGGAGATTGATCTGCTCCTGGTGCCCGACGGCGGCGAAGTCCCGCTGCCCGTACGCTCGGGAGGCCACTGAGGACCGTCGAACACCTGTACTCCCGATTTGTGCAGTCGATAGAACAATTTCACAAAGATTCCCCGCGCTTGTGGTTCTGCCGGGTCTGCCCCGTAGCCTCTACGCAGCCGTCAGGAAGGGGTCCGCAGTGGAGGTTCCCACGGCCGCGAAACAGGCGCCCGAGGTCTCCCTGCGCCGCGTCGGCGGCCTTCTCGCTCCGCACTGGCCCCGGCTGGCGGCGGTCACGACGATCATCGTCGCGTCGTCGTTGCTCGGGATGGCCACGCCGTTCCTGCTGCGCGAGATCATCGACCGGGCGTTGCCCCGCCAGGAGGTGACGTTGCTGGCCTGGCTGGTGGCCGGGCTGGTCGGGGTCGCGATCTTCACGGCGGTGTTCGGGCTGCTGCAGACCTGGATCGCCACCGCCGTCGGGCAGCGGATCATGCACCAGTTGCGGGTGGACGTCTTCACCCACCTGCACCGGCAGTCGGTGTCGTTCTTCACGCGTACGCGGGCCGGCGAGATCCAGTCGCGGATCACCAACGACATCGGAGGCATGCAGGCGGTCGTCACGTCGACCGCCACGTCGATCGCCTCGAACCTCACCACGGCCGTCGCCACCGCGGTCGCCATGCTCGTGCTGTCCTGGCAGCTCTTCCTCGTGTCCCTGCTCGTGCTGCCCCCCGCGCTCTTCCTGGCCCGGCGCGTGGCACGGTTGCGCAAGGAGATCACCGCGAAGCGGCAGCGCGAGCTCGCCGACCTCAACGTGATCGTCGAGGAGAGCCTGTCGATCAGCGGGGTGCAGCTCAGCAAGATCATGGGCACCGGCCCGGCGCTCACCGAGCGGTTCGCCGGCTCGTCGGCGCGCCTCGTGGATCTGGAGCTGCGGGCGCAGATGGCCGGCCGCTGGCGGGGCGCCACCATGAACATCATCTTCGCCGCCATCCCGGCGATCATCTATCTGAGCGCGGGCCTGCCGCCGGCCGCCGGCCAGCTGACCATCGGCACCCTCGTGGCCTTCACCAGCCTTCAGTCCCGGCTGTTCCAGCCGATGATGGGCCTGCTCGGCGTCGGCGTCTCGCTGGCCAGCTCGATGGCGCTGTTCGCCCGCATCTTCGAATACCTGGACCTGCCGGTCGAGGTGGACGACCCCGTCCTGCCGGTGCGGCTGCCCAAGCCGGTGCGCGGCCACCTGCGGTTCGAGAACGTGAGCTTCACGTATCCCGGCAACGACGTGCCCGCGATCAGCGGCATCAACCTGGACGTGCCGCCCGGTTCCTCGCTCGCGCTGGTGGGGGAGACGGGCTCGGGCAAGAGCACGGTGGCCGCCCTGATCGTGCGGCTCTACGATCCGTCCGCGGGCCGGATCACCGTCGACGGCTTCGACCTGCGCGCGCTGCGGCTCAACGAGCTCGTCGGCGTGGTCGGCATGGTGGGCCAGGAGACGTACCTGCTGCACGCCTCGGTCCGGGAGAACCTGCGGTACGCCCGCCCCGACGCCAGCGACGAGCAGGTGGAATGGGCCGCCCGGGCGGCGCAGGTGCACGACATGATCGTCGCGCTGCCCAAGGGCTACGACACCGTCGTGGGCTCGCGCGGGCACCGGTTCTCCGGCGGGGAGAAGCAGCGCATCGCCATTGCCCGTACGCTGCTGCGCGATCCGCCCATCCTGGTGCTGGACGAGGCGACCAGCGCCCTGGACAACTCGACCGAGCGAGCGGTCCAGCGCGCGCTGGAGGAGCTCGCCCGGGGCCGTACGACGGTGACCATCGCCCACCGGTTGTCCACCGTGCGCAACGCCGACCAGATCGTCGTCATGCGCGACGGCCGGATCCTGGAGGCGGGCACCCACGACAGCCTGATCTCCATCGGCGGCTTCTACGCCACGCTCACCACCTGACCGGGCGGCACCTCACGCCACCGGACCGCGTCGACCGCGCTGCGCCGGGCGACTCGTAGGTTGCGCAGGGCCTCGACACAACCGTCGCGGCGCCGGGGGACGGCCGGCCCGTTCACCGGACAGGCGGCTTCGTCGGCCGCGACGGCCTCGATCGGGCCGGACCTGCCGGCTTCCCCGTCACGCGGCCGGCGGGTAAGCCCCGCGCGGCAGGCGCCCGCCTCTTCGACCCCGACCGCAGCAGCCGGCCGACATCGCGCATCCGGGCGAACGCACGAGCACCTCCCGGCCGAGGGGTCAGACCCCGGCGGGAGGTGCTCGAGCGTGATCGTCGCTTGTCAGGCGGCCACGGTCGTGCGGGCCCACTTGCGCAGCACGTGGTAGTACGGCCGGTGGTGCCAGTAACAGTCGTACAGGAATCGGTCACTGTCCACGGTGGCCTCGTACGTCGCTTCCGAGCGGGTGAAGCTCGAGCTGCGGGCCGCGTCGCGGTGCCACTGGCTGGTCCGGCTCCACACCTTCTGATCCCCGGGCTGCCAGGACAGCGCGGACGGCAGGAACGGTATGCCGACGTGCCGGCAGTAGCGCGCGACCGTCTCCTCGGCGTCGTCGAGCAGGTCCTCGGCCTCGAGCACGAACGGCCGTTCGCCGGTCGCGGCGAGCACCCGCCGCGCCATCTCCACCTGGTTGCCGTACCCGATCTCCTCGCACGCCATGGCCGGGTTCATCGCGTAGTGCGACGGGATCACCGACCGCGGGTTGCGGATGATGAAGGTGTGCCGCCCGGCGTACGGTATCCGGTCGCCGCCGGTGCTCAGGTAGTCGTACTCGGTGGTCTCCTTGACGAAGACCCGGTGGTCCCGGGCGCGCTCCTCGAGCAGCCTCAGCAGCTTGTCGTGGCTGGTCACCGTGTGGTCGCCGACGACCGTCCGGCCCTGCACCACGATGCTGGAGAACGGTTCGTGGAAGACCTCGTGATCGCCTCGCTCGAGCATCATCCGCAGGAACGCCGTCGACATCGAGCGGGGGGTTCCCCAGAGGAACAGCAGGTTCGTCTCCATGGCGGCCCTCACGCGCTCTTGGCCGCGGTCATCCGGGCGACCAGGCTCGCGGGCCGGATGTCCCACCACGACGTCTCGATGTGCGCGAGGCACGCGTCGCGGCTCTCCGGCCCCAGGACCGTACGCCAGCCGGCCGGCACGTCGATCACCTCCGGCCAGAGCGAATGCTGCCCCTCGTCGTTGACCAGCACGAAGTAGCTGATGTCCTCGCGTTCGAACGGGTTGCTCATGCCGTCGGCCTTTCCGTGGGGGTCGAGGTGGGGGTCGAGGTGAGGTTCGGGGCGTGCGGGAGGCGGATGTGCTCGGCCACCCGCGCGCCGATCATCTCCAGCACCTCGGCACGGGCGAGCTGCCGGTGCTTGTACTTGAGGGCCATGACGTCGACGACGCCGGAGACGTACTGGTGCCACATGGGTGCGAAGTAGTGCTCGGCCGGCCGCGCCGCGATCGCCTCGACGAACAGCACATCGCCGTCGAACACGGAGAACTTGTGGTTGTCGGCCAGCTTGATCATGTTCTCGTAGAAGTCGACCGTGGCCCGGCCCTTCTGCCGCATCAGGAACGAGTACGGCCCCTGACGCTGCCGCAGCTGCTCGTAGAGGATGTCGCCGGTGAGGTGCGGACGCTGCTCGGCGGGCACGTTGAGGTCGAAGTGGTGGGCGACCGCGTTCAGCCGCTCCAGCTGCGTCGCCGGGCGGTGCGGCGTCGGGCGCGCGTCGAGCATGGCGATCAGCGCGACCTCCTCGCCGCCGCGCTGCAGCTGCACGCCCATCTCGTGCGCGATCTCCCCGCCCGTGCTGAGCCCCAGCAGGTGGTACGGCCCCTCGGGCTGGACGAGGCGGATCTGCCGGACGTAGTCGGCGGCCATCGCCGTCATGGTCGTCGGCAGCTCCTCGCCCGGCCGCAGGCCGCGGGCCTGGACCCCGTACACGCCGACCTCCTGCGGGATCGCGTTGACCAGCGGGTAGTAGAGCCAGCTCAGCCCGCCCAGCGGGTGGATGCAGAACAGCGACACCGGTCCTGTGCCCGCCCGCAGCGGCACCACCACGTCGAGGGTCGTCTCCTCCGGTTCCGCGGCGAGCCACCCGGCGAGGTCCTTGGCGGTGGGCACGGCGGCCACCACGAGAGGGTTGACGGTCAGGCCGAACTCGGCCTCGATGGCCTTGGTGAGCGCCTCCACGGTCTCCCGCCCGCCGCCGAGATCGAACAGGTTGTCCTCGGCGGCCACCTCGTCGACCCCCAGCGCACGGGCGACCAGGACGCGCATCCGGTCCTCGGGCGTGGCGGTCACCGGCTCGGCGTCGGGCAGCAGCGGCAGGTCGCCGATCCGGGCGGCCAGGTCGGCGAGTGTCAGGCTCTCGAAGACGCTGCGGAACGGCAGCTCCACCCGCAGCAGCGTCCGGAGCTCGTTGACCATCTGCATCGCCAGCAGCGAGTGGCCGCCGAGCGCGAAGAAGTTGTCGTCGCGGCCCACCCGCGCCACCCCGAGCAGCTCCTGCCACAGCCGGGCCAGGGCCTCCTCGACGGGACCGGCGGGCGGCTCGTACGCCCGCTCGCTGTCGGCCACGCCCGGATCGGGCAGCGCCCGGCGGTCGACCTTGCCGTTCACGGTGACGGGGAAGGCGTCCATCGCGACGAACGCCGACGGCACCAGGTGCGCCGGCACGACCGCGGGCATCTGCCGGCGCAGCCGTACCGGGTCGGGGTCGTGACCGACGACGTACGCCACCAGCCGCCGGTCCAGGCCCTCGCCGTGCACCATCGCCACGGCCTGGTCCACGCCGTGCAGTCCGAGCAGCGCCGCCTCGACCTCGCCGAGCTCCACCCGTACCCCGCGGATCTTGACCTGTTCGTCGTCGCGGCCGAGGAACTCGATCGCGCCCTCGGCGCGCCGCCGGGCGCGGTCACCGGTGCGGTACATGCGCTCGCCCGGCACGAACGGATCGGCGACGAACCGCTGCGCGGTGAGCCCGGGCCGGTTCAGGTAGCCGCGGGCGAGCGGGCGCCCCGCGATGTAGATCTCGCCGGGCATGCCGGGCGGCACGTGGTCGCCGTCGGGGCCGAGCACGTAGACGCGGGCGTTGGCGATGGGTACGCCGATCGGCGTGCTCCGGCCCTCGTCGTCGCCGCGGCACAGCCAGCTCGTCACGCCGATGGCGGCCTCGGTGGGGCCGTACAGGTTGTGCAGGTCGGTGCCGGGCAGCGCCTCGGCGAAGCGGCCGCGCAGGCTGCGCGTGAGCGTCTCCCCGCCGGCGATGATGTGGCGCAGGCTGGTGCAGCGCGTGGCGTCCGGCTCCCGCAGGAACATCTCCAGCATCGACGGGACGAAGTCGGCGAACGTGATCCGTTCCCGGCGGATGAGGTCGACCAGGTAACGGCTGTCGCGGTGCCCGCCGGGCCGGGCCATGACCAGGGTCGCCCCGTTCATCAGGGGCCAGAACAGCTCCCAGACCGAGGTGTCGAAGGTGAACGGGGACTTCTGCAGCACCCGGCCGCCGGCGCCGAGGCCGAACCGCTCGTTCATCCAGGCCAGCCGGTTGCGGACGGCGGCGCGGACGTTCACCACGCCCTTCGGCGTGCCGGTCGAGCCCGAGGTGTAGATCGCGTACACGGCGTCCTCGGCGTCGACCGGCACGTTCGGGTCGTGCACCGGCCGCGCGGCGAGGCCGCTGTCCGGCGCGTCGACGCACAGCAGCAGGTCGTCGTGGCCGGCCAGCCGCTCGTGGGTGGCCAGGTGGGTGAGGACGACGGTGACGGCGGTGTCCTCGACCATCGAGGCGAGGCGGGCGGCCGGCAGCTCCGGGTCCAGCGGGACGAACGCGCCCCCCGTCTTCCACACCGCCAGGACCGCCACGACCAGGTCGAAGCCGCGTTCCATGCTGACGCCCACCAGCACGTCCCGGCCCACGCCCCGCTCGATGAGGTGGTGCGCCAGCTGATTCGCGCGGCGGTTGAGGTCCCCGTACGGCAGGCTCACGCCCTCGAACCGCACCGCGGTCGCGTCCGGAGCCCGGCGGGCGTGGTCCTCGATGAGCTGGTGCGGCCAGGGTTGCGTGCCCCAGTCGCGGATCTCGCCGGCGCTCGCCGCCTCGACCGCGAGTCGCTCCTGCGCGCTCATCAACGGCAACCTGGTGATCGGTACGCCGGGCCGCGCCACCGCCTCGGCGAGCAGCCGGCCGAGCACGCCGACCATCCGCTCCGCGGTCTCGTGGTCGAACAGGTCGCAGGCGTACATCACCTCGCCGCCGATGCCGGACGGGCGCCCGGAGGGATCGAGGAACTCCACGAACTGGAAGCTGAGGTCGAACTTCGCCGACCCGGAGCCCACGCCCATCCGCTGCGACCGCACGCCGGCCAGGCCGAACTTCGCCGACCGGCCGACCTGCGAGGCGACCATCACCTGGAACAGCGGGTGGCGGCCCGGCACGCGGGGCGGATTCAGCTGCTCGACCACGCTCTCGAACGGCACGTCCTGGTTGCCGAAGGCAACCAGGTCCTGTTCGCGTACCCGGCCCAGGAGCTCCTCGAAGGTCGGGTCGCCGGTGAGGTCGGCGCGCAGCACCAGGGTGTTGACGAAGAAACCGACCAGGTCCTCGAGCGCCTCGTCGACCCGGCCGGACACCGGCCAGCCGAGCGGGATGTCGGCACCGGCGCCGAGGCGGTAGAGCATCGCGGCCACGGCCGTCTGCAGCACCATGAAGACCGTGGCGCCGTGGTCCCGCGCCGTCGCCGCGATCCGCTCGTGCACCTCGGCCGGCACGGTCACCGGCACCGAACGGCCGCGGTACGTCGGCTCGGCCGGCCGGGCCCGGTCGGCGGGCAGCGCCAGCTCGTCCGGGACGTCGGCGAGCAGCTCACGCCAGTACGCGAGCCGCGGACGGGCGAGCCGCACGAGGTCGCGCTGCCACAGGGCGAAGTCGGCGTACTGCACCGGCAGTTCCGTCCACTGCGGAGGGTTGCCGGCGCGCCGCCGCTCGTACGCCTCGCCGAGGTCGCGCATCAGCGGTTCCATGGACGCGCCGTCGGCCGTGATGTGGTGCAGGACGAGGACCAGCGCGAAGTCGTCCGGCCCGAGTTCGAGCAGGCGCGCCCGCAGCGGGATCTGGGTCGTCAGGTCGAACCCCTCGCGGACGAGGCGCCTGACCGTGTCCTCCAGGTCGCCGGGCGCGATCCGCTCCCGCACGAGCAGGTCACCGAGTTCGGCCATCGGTACGACCTGCTGCCGCGGCTGCCCGCCCTGCACCGGGAACCGGGTGCGCAGCGGCTCGTGGCGCCGGACGAGGTCGGTGACGGCGGCGCTCAGGGCCGTGGCGTCGAGGCCGTCGGACAGGCGCACGACCACGGGAATGTGGTACGCGCCGTCGCCGCCGCGCAGCTGTGCGGTCAGCCACATCCGCTGCTGCGGGTAGGACAGCGGCACCGCCGCCGGGCGTACCTGGCGCCGCAGCACCGGCCGCGTCCCGGTCTGCAGCACGGACACCCGCTTCGCGAGGTCCGCCAGGGTCGAGGTCTCGAAGAGGTCGCGCACCGGAAGTTCGACGTTCATCGCCGTGCGGACGCGGTTCACCAGCTGCGTCGCCAGCAGCGAGTGACCGCCCAGGCGGTAGAACTCGTCGGTACGGCCCACGCGGGGCACGCCGAGGACGTCCTCCCACAGCCGGGCCAGCGCCTGCTCCACCGGGCCCACGGGCGCCTCGTAGTCGCGTACCCCGGCCCCGGCGCCCGGGTCGGGCAGCGCCTCGCGGTCGACCTTGCCGTTCATCGTCACCGGCATCGCGTCGAGCATCACGAACACCGAGGGCACGAGGTGCTCGGGCAGCACCGTGGCCAGGTCCCGGCGAAGGGCCGTCGCGTCCGGCCCGCCGGCGTCGGCCACCACGTACGCGACGAGCCGCCGGTCCGCGCCCTCGCCGTGCGCCACGACCACCGCCTGGTCGACGCCGGCGAGGCCCATCAGCGCCGCCTCGATCTCGCCGGGCTCCACCCGTACGCCGCGGATCTTGACCTGGTCGTCGGCGCGGCCCTGGTATTCCAGCTGGCCGTCGGGCAGCCGCCGCACCACGTCGCCGGTGCGGTACATCCGCTCGCCGGGCGCGCCGAACGGGTTCGCGACGAAGCGCTGCGCGGTGAGCGCGGCGCGGCCGGCGTATCCGCGGGCCAGCCCCGCACCCGCCAGGTACAGCTCGCCGGCGACCCCGGCGGGCTGCTCCCGCAGCGACGCGTCCAGCACGTACGCCCGCACGCCGGGCAGGGGCCGCCCGATCGGCGGTGTGCCGTCGCCCGTCAGCGGGTCGCTCACGGTCGCCGCGACGGTGGCCTCGGTCGGTCCGTACGCGTTGAGCATGCGCCGATCGCGGCACCAGCGGGCCGCCACGGCCGGCGGGCACGCCTCCCCGGCCACCACGAGGGTGACCGTGTCCGGCAGGCCTCCCGCGTCCTCCACCACGGACAGCAGCGAGGGGGACAGCGTCACGTGCGTGACGCCGCGGCTGCGCACCAGGTCCACGAGGGCGGGCCCGGGAACGAGCCGGGATCCGTCCGCCACGACCAGCGCCGCACCGGACAGCAGCGTCGTCCACACCTCGGACACCGACGCGTCGAAGCTGACCGAGGCGAACTGCAGCCGCCGGCGGCCCGGGCCCAGCCCCAGAATCCCGGCCTGGGCCCGGACGAGATTGTGCACGCTGCTGTGGGTCACCACGACGCCCTTCGGCACGCCGGTGGACCCCGAGGTGTAGACGATGTACGCCGCATGGCCGGCGAGCAGTTCCTCGTGGCGGTCGAGGTCGCGCACCGGGCCGGCGTCGAGGCCGGCGACCTCGTCCGCGATCTTCGGGTCGTCGAGCACCACCTCGGTGATCCCGGACAGCACCGACGTGCGGGCGGCGGACGTCGTCACCACGCACCGCGCCCGGGCGTCCGCCATCATGAACTCGGCCCGGGACAGCGGATAGGCCACGTCCACCGGCACGTACGCTCCGCCGGCCTTGGCCACGGCGAGGGCCGCCACCACGAACTCGGCCGACCGGGCCAGCCGCAACGCCACCACGACCTCGGGGCCGACGCCCTGGTCGATCAGGTGCCGGGCCAGCCGGTTGGACCGCTCGTCGAGCTCGGCGAAGGACAGCGGGCCGTCGTCGCCCACGATCGCGACGTCCCGGGCCGCACGCTCCACTTGCGCGGCGAACAGGTCCGGCAGGGTCGGCGCGTGGCCTTCCGCGGATTCGAGCACATTTGCCTCCTCGGAGTGGCGTACCGGCTGCGTGCCGCCCTCCGGTCGAGCGCGCCCCGGGTCGGGGCGTTCGCGGTCGCGGGGACGATCCACAGTGGCGCAACGTCACGCCACTGTGGTGTCTCCCGACAAAAACCGCAAGATGGAGAAAATCACCACGAATGTGATGCACAAGAATCCGCGCTGCTGCGTCGTACTCGGTAGCGCAATGCTCGGAGCGGCCGTGACCAGCGCGGACTCCGAAGTCGGCGTTATTACTACCGCAACAGGCGTTAAATGCATGTGTGAGGCGGGGATACTGTGGCGCTCCGGTACCGTGACTGCCCGTGATCGAATCCGACATGGACGTCAGTGAAGTTCTGGTCCGCGACCTGCTGCGGGAACAGCACCCGGACCTGGCCGACCGGCCCCTCCGCGAGGTCCCGGGCGGCTGGGGGAACCAGATGTGGCGGCTCGGCGACGACCTCGTCGTCCGGCTGCAGCGCAGGGACGACAGCCCCGATCCACAGCTCAAGGAGCGCCGCTGGCTGCCCGTCCTGGCCCCACGCCTGCCGCTGCCGATCCCCGCCCCGGTGCGCGACGGCAGGCCGTCCGCGCGCTTCCCGAAGATGTGGACGGTCATGACGTGGGTCGACGGCACGCCGCTGGACCACGCCACGATCGACCGTGGCGACCACGCCGCCGACACGCTGGCGGTGTTCCTCAGGGCGCTGCACGTGGAGGCGCCGGCCGAGGCGCCGGGTGCCTCGGACTTCGGCACCCACCCGGCGCGGTCCCGGGCCGGCTTCGAGCACTTCCTGGCGGCCGTGGACCTCGGCGTCGCCGGCGTCGCCGAGGACGACGTCCGGGCCGTGTGGGACGCCGCGGCGGCGACCCCCGCCTGGCCGGGCCCGCGGGTCTGGGTGCACGGCGACCTGCACCCCGCGAACGTCGTCGTCGCCGGCGGCACGCTGGCGGGCATCGTCGACTTCGGTGCGCTCTTCGCCGGCGACCCGGCGTGGGATCTCGCGGCCGCCTGGCTCCTGCTGCCCGAGGGAGGTGCCGCGCGGTTCTTCGAGGGCTACGGCCGGGTGGACGACGCCACGGTCCGGCGGGCCCGCGGGCTGGCCGCGATGAAGTGCCTGTTCCTGATGCTGATGGGCCGCAACGGGGACCGCGGCCTGCCCGGCGGCAAGCCGCACTGGGGGCCCCTCGGCCGGTCGGCCCTCGCTCGTGTCCTGAAAGGTCTCTGACGCCGGATGGGACCGGTCGAGGCCGGTCCCATCCGGCGGCGCCGCGCGAATTCCTCGCCGGTCAGTCCGGGACGACGACGGCGCGGTCCCGGCCCCGGTGCGCCCACGCCTTCTCGATCTCGCTGAGCGGGTAGGCGGTGTAGGGCGCCCGCAGGCGCCCGTCGGCGATCAGGGCGATGATGTCGGGGATCTCCGCGAGCATCCGCTCCTTCGGGACGGAGCCGGCGCCGCTGCCGGTGAGCCGGATCCTCCGGCTGCGCAGCAGGGACGCGGACACCGAGGCATGTTCGCCGGCCAGGGAACCGATCTGGACGTAGCCGATGCTCGTGCCGTCGCCCCGGCCCGTGGCGCCCAGCGCGGTCAGGGCCGCCTCGGCGACCGGCCCCCACAGGTAGTCCAGCACGAGCGAGGGCGGCGTCTCGGCGACGACCGGGGCGAGGGTGGCGGCCAGGGCGTCCGGGTCGGGGTCAGCGATCGACACGGTGGTGGCGCCGCACCGGCGCAGCCACTCCAGCGCCTCGGGGTCGCGCCCCGCCGCGACGACCCGGGCGGCGCCCAGGGCGACCGCCGCCTGCACCGCCATGCTGCCCGACATGCCGGTCGCACCCAGAACCAGCACGGTGCCGAGGGCGCCGGTCTCCCGGCGCCGATCGACGAGCGGGAACCAGCCCGAGGTGCCCGCGTTGATCCCGGCCGCGACCGCCAGCGGATCGGCGTGTTCCGGCACGTCCAGGCCGAACGGGGTGATCATCCGCTCGGCCAGGGTGCCCCACGGCGCGTGGGCGAAGCCGGTGTACACCAGGCGGCCGTCGCGGGTGCGCGCGACGGCGTCGATGCCCGGGACGAGCGGATACCGGTTCGTGCTCTCGTAGTGGCGGCCGGAGGCGATGCCCCGCACGACGTTGTGGATGCCGGCGCCGACCAGGCGCAGCGGCTCCTGGCCGGGCCGGCCCTCCGGCTCGGGGAACTCGGCGCAGACGGGTGGGGTGTCGGGGTGGGTGATGACTGCCGCACGCATACGGTTCTCCTTAACTAAGTTCAACTGGCGTCCACGGTGCCTTAACTAAGTTAAAGTGTCAAGGCTGGGATCCGGCGCGGTTAGGCTGCCGCCATGGCTAAGGGCATCACCAAGGACCAGATCGTTGCGGCGGCCCTCGACGTGCTCGATGAGCAGGGCATCGGTGGCCTCACCGTGCGCGCGCTCGCCGCCCGGCTGGATGTCCGCGCCCCGGCGCTCTACTGGCACATGCGGGACAAGCAGGAAATGCTCGATGAGATGGGTACGGTGGTCCACCGCCGGGTCGCCCAGGCGTTGTCGGAGTCTTCCCTCGGCACGGGCTGGCGCGACGGCCTGTCCGCCCTGGCTCACGCCCTGCGGTCGGAGTACCTGCTTCACCGCGACGGGGCCCGCACCTTCAGCGCTGCCCGGCTCACCGACGCCGAGGTGCTCCGGGCCCAGGAGCCGGTGCTGGCTCAGTTGACCGCTGCCGGGTTCGACATCGCCGGTGCCGCCGACGCCCTCGACCTGGTCACCGCGTTCGTCGTCGGCTTCGTCGTCGAGGAGCAGAAGCACCGGCAGTCGGCCGAGGCCGGCGAGGCCCGGCTCTCCCTCGACGGGCTCGGTGAGACGGCACCCCTGGTCAAGGCGGCCGAAGAGGCGCGCGACCGCGGCGACAAGCGGTTCGAACGCCAGTTGCGCATTCTCCTCGAAGGAATCGCCGCCGGCCTGGACGGCTGACGCCGGCCGGTTCAGTCGCGGGTGACCTGCCGGCGCGGCGGCTTCCAGCGGCTGGCGATCTCGATCTGCTTGCCGGCGTCGGGAAAGCCGACCGGCAGCGGCGTCGACGGCGTGCGCAGGCCGTCGAGGAAGAGGGTCAGATAGCGCCGCCAGAGGCCGGGTTCGGTCTGCTGGGTGTACTCGATCACCGCGCCGAGCATGAACTGGATCAGGGCCAGATCGCCGCCGGCCACGTCCTTCCGGACGACGCCGGCCTCCTGGCACCGGGTGACCAGGGCGTCCATCAGGGGGGCCATGCGGTCGCGCGCCTGGGCGACCCGGTCATGCCCGTAGGCGCGACTGAACAACACGTCCTGGACGCCCCGGTCGGTCGCCATCATCTCCAGTGCCCGATCGAGAAAGCCGGTCAGCCCCGTCCAGGGGTCCGGCTCGTCCAGGGCCTCCCGCGCCCAGCCGGCGATCTGGTCGAGGCCGGTCTCGAACAGGGCCTCCACCAGGTGTTCGCGGCTCGGGAACCGGCGGTAGACCGTACCGACCGCGACGTCGGCGTGGTGCGCGATGTCGTCGAGGGTCACGTCCAGGCCGCGGGCCGCGAACACCTCGTGGGCGGCCTCGAGAATCCGTTGCCGGTTGCGCTCGGCGTCGCGGCGCAGGGGGCGCGTCATGAGCGTCACACTAGCACAAGTTGAGAAGTCATCTCCAAGTGGAGACAAGATCTCAACTTGGCTCTACGCTTACCCGGACCGCGGGAGGTTCCCGCGACGAAGGGATTCGCCATGACGACCCGAACCCGACCGGCTTCCGCGGTTCCCGCCGCGCAACCCGATCCCCATCACACCCGGCGCTGGCTCATCCTCGGCGTGCTCGGCCTGGCCCAGCTGATGGTGGTGCTGGACGCGACGATCGTGAACATCGCACTGCCCTCCGCCCAGCGGGACCTGGGCTTCTCCAACGACGCTCGACAGTGGATCGTCACCGCGTACGCCCTCGCCTTCGGCGCCCTGCTGCCGCTCGGCGGCAGGGTGGGTGACCTGATCGGCCGCAAGAAGATCCTGCTGATCGGCCTGACCGGATTCGCGCTGGCCTCCGCGGCCGGCGGAGCCGCCCAGGGGCTGGAGGTGCTGGTGACCGCCCGCGCGGTGCAGGGCGTCTTCGGGGCGCTGCTCGCCCCGGCCGTCCTGTCGCTGCTCACCACGACCTTCACCGACGCCAGGGAGCGGGGTAAGGCGTTCGGAATCTACGGCGCGATCGCCGGGGCCGGCGGTGCCGTCGGCCTGCTGCTCGGCGGCGTACTCACCGATTACCTCGACTGGCGCTGGTGCCTGTACGTCAACGTGGTCATCGCGGTGGCAGCCACGGCCGGGGGAGCGCTGCTGCTGCACCACCAGCGCACCGCCGGCCCGCGGCAACCCCTCGACCTTCCGGGCACGCTGCTCGTCTCCTCCGGACTGTTCGCCCTCGTCTACGGCTTCGCCAACGCCGAGACCCACGACTGGAGCGACTCCGCCGTCTGGGGCTGGCTCACCGCCGCGGCGGTCCTGCTGACCGTCTTCGTGGCCGTCGAGGCTCGCGCCGGCCATCCGCTGATCCCGCTGCGCGTCCTGCTCGACCGCACCCGCAGCGGGGCGTTGCTCACCGTCCTGATCCTCGGCGTCGGCATGTTCGCCGTGTTCCTGTTCCTCACCTACTACCTGCAGCAGAACCTCGGTTTCTCGCCGATCCGCAGCGGCGTCGCGTTCCTGCCGATGATCGGCGCGCTGTCGGTCGTCGCCACCCTGGCCAGCAGCGTGATCCTGCCGCGGGTCGGTCCCCGCCCGCTGGTGCCGGCCGGCTTCCTGATCGGCGCCGCCGGTCTGCTCTGGCTGACCCACCTGGACGTCGGTTCCCGGTACGCGGGCAGCGTGCTGGGCCCCCTGCTGGTGATGGGCGTGGGCATCGGGCTGGCCCTGGCCTCGGCCATGACCGCCGGCACGTCCGGGGTCGGCGCGGTCGACGCCGGCGTGGCCTCGGCACTGGTGAACACGGCCCAGCAGATCGGTGGTTCGGTCGGCACCGCGGTGCTCAGCAGCGTCGCCGCCACGGCCCTCACCGACTCCCTGGCCGGCCGGGCCCTCACCCCCGAGGTGATGGCGACGGCGAGCATCGACAGCTACGTGACCGCGTTCTCGTGGGCCGCGGCGTTCTTCGTCGCCGGCGCGTTGCTCAGCGCCCTGTTGCTGCGCTCGGGTCCACTGCCGGTCGTCGGGGGAGCCCGGCCCGCCGCCCACATGTAGCGATGGGCCGGAACGCCGGTGGCCCGCCCTCCACGGGCGGGCCACGCCCGTCACCGTCGGATCCCTCAGGGCCGGCGGGCAACGGGACGGCCGCCGGCGGGGCGCCGGCAGCCGCCGGTCCGGTGCGGCGGCCTGGTCCACGCGCCCCAGGCCGCAGCATTCTGCGGCGTGGCCGGGGTGCTGCCCGGGTGCCGGGTACGCGGCAGGCACCGCCGTCGCGGCGGCGGGCCGGAAGGGGCCGGCGCGGTTCCCGTCACCCAGCGCAGCATCGCGGCTATCGGAGCCCACTTCCGCATGGTTCTCCCTTCCGCCGAACAGGCCGGTGAGAAGCGGTGACTTAACTAAGTTCAAGGGCGCGGCCAGCATGGCTGAACAAAGTTAAGGTGTCAATCGCCCGGGCCGTTGACGGGCGGCGGCCGATGGCGTAGAAAGATCGGTAACAGTGTTACCGAGAAGAAACGGCGTTACCGTGAGCTCTTCGTACCAACGGGCCCAGCGCGAAGGGCAGAGCGTCGTCAGGGCCGCGATTCTCGACGCGGCCAGGAATCTGCTCATCGGCGAAGGGTCGGCGGCGCTGACCGTACGGCGGATCTCGTCCGAGGCCGGCTGCTCGACGAAGGTCATCTACACGATGTTCGGCGGGAAGGACGGCCTCAGCGAGGCCCTGTGGCTCGAGGGCTTCGCGCGGCTCGAGCAACGGCTGCTGGCGGTGCCACGCGGCGGGGATCCGCTCGGCCGGCTGACCGTCGTGCTGGACGCGTACCGGGCGTACGCACTGGCCGAGCCGGACTACTACCGCGTCATGTTCCTGGGCGCCCTGCCCGGTTTCCGGGCGGGGGAGGAGGCGATCGGAGCGGTCAAGCACACGTTCGAGCTGCTCGTGGCCGGCGTGGCGGCGTGCCTGGAGGCGGGGGAGCTCGCCGGCGGCACGGCGGCGGAGATCGCCGACATGCTGTGGATGGCCGCCCACGGCGCCGTGAGCCTGGAGATCATGAGCTATTTCGAGGAGGCCGACGCGTCCGCGCGCTACCGGCTGCTGTGCACCTCGCTGCTCACGCCGTTTCTCACCGCGACACCACGGCCGACCCCGGCCGGACCACGACCCGAGGCAGGCGAGAGGACGACCACATGACCACCACCCCGTTCACCGGCGGCTTCACCCCCGTCACCGAGGAGGTCACGGCCTTCGACCTGGCGGTCACCGGCCGGATCCCGGCCGAGCTGAACGGCCGCTACCTGCGTAACGGCCCCAACCCGCTCGGCCTCGACGACCCGGCCGCCGCCCACCTGCTCACCGGCGACGGCATGGTGCACGGCCTGCGGCTGCGCGACGGCCGCGCCGAGTGGTACCGCAACCGGTGGGTACGCAGCGCCGGCGTCGCCCGGCGGCTCGGCGAGGAACCACGTCCGGGACCGGTGCACGCGGGCCTCGACCTGGCGCCCAACACCCACGTGATCGGCCTGGCCGGGCGGACGTTCGCGACGCAGGAAGGGGGAGCGCTGCCGTACGAGCTCGGCTATGAACTCGAGACGATCGGCGCGTGCGACTTCGGCGGCGGACTGCCCGGCGGCTACACCGGCCATGCCCACCTCGACCCGGTCAGCGGCGAGCTGCACGCGATCGCGAACTTCTGGGGATGGGACCACCACCAGCACATCGTCATCGACCCCGGTGGCGTCGTGACGCAGGTCAGGAAGATCCCGGTCCCCGACGCGCCGATGGTGCACGACTTCGCGCTCACCGAGCGGTACGTCGTGATCTACGACCTGCCGGTGACGTTCAGCATGGCGCACGCCCGGAAGGGGTCGCCGCTGCCGGTCGCGTGGAACGAGGCACACGGCGCGCGGCTCGGCCTCGTCTCGCGTGACACCGGTGAGGTGCGCTGGTTCGAGGTCGAGCCCTGCTGGGTGTTCCACACGCTCAACGCGTACGAGGACGGTGACGAGGTGGTCGTGGACGTGGTGCGCTACCCCAAGCGTTTCGTGGATGGCCGGCTGGGGCTCGGGGGTGCGCCCACTCTCGACCGCTGGCGCGTCAACCTGCGTACCGGCAGCGTGACGCAGACGCGTCTGGACGACCGGGCGCAGGAGTTCCCGCGGATGGACGAGCGTCGCACCGGCCTGCCGTACCGCTACGGCTACACCGCCGCCACGCTCGACGTGGAGGACGTCTTCTACCCCGGGGACACCGAGCTGGCGGACATGCCCGACGAGGCGTTCGACAACACCCTGATCAAGCACGACCTGGAACGCGGTACGTGCGAGACGCGGCGGATGGGGCGCAAGGCGTACGTGGGTGAACCGCTCTTCATCCCCGCGGGCGAGCAGGAGGACGACGGTTACGTGCTCGCCTACGTCAACAACCCCGACCGGGGCGCCGCGGACCTGGTGATCCTGTCCGCGCAGGACTTCACCGGCGATCCGATCGCCACGGTGCACCTCCCCGTCCGCATCCCGCTCGGCTTCCACGGGAGCTGGATCGCCGGCTGAGTCGGCACCTACGCACCGGCGTTCGCCGTGAACCGACGCCGGCCACAGCCAAAGGAGCACCATGTCCACCGCCATCAAAAGCCCACCGTCCGCCGTACGCGTCTCCCTGCTGGCCGGCCTGCACGGCGGCCTGCTCGGGGCGGTGATGAGCGCCCTGGTCAACTACACGCTCGTCGGCATGCCGCACGGCCCCACCGTCAACGCCGCCCATCACGCGATGTCGGGCCTGGCCAGCGGCTTCTTCGCCGGCTTCTTCGGCCTCCTGTCGTACCGCCGCAGAACCGCCTTCGCCGGGCCGCCGACCGTCCGGGACGGCGACCCGCGCGCCGGCGACCGGCACGCCGGCGCCTGATGCCCGGCCGTCGAGCGCGTCCCGGGGAGGGGCGCCGCTGAGAGATCGGAGGTCGGGCCCGTCAGTCGGGCCCTGGCCGGTCAGAGGCTGTCGAGGATGCGTTCCAGGTCGCGTTCGCCCTCGCGGGTCTGCACGCCGGCGGCGAGTTGCCGGTGCGCCGACTCGACCATGTCCTCGGTGAAGAGGGAGAACAGGGCCGCGTTCTCCACGGCGTACGCGTGGTGGGGGATCTTGGGGGTGATGGTTTCGACGGTGTTCTTCACGGCGGCGATGACCTCGGGGCGGAGGCGGGCGATCCGCCGTGCCAGCCGGTCGACGAAGGCGTCGAGCTCGTCGGCGGGCAGGGCTCGGTTGACCAGGCCGTAGCGTTCGGCCAGTTCGGCGCCGACCAGTTCGCCGCCGAGCAGGATCTCCAGGGCGCGGGGGCGGCCGAGCAGGCGGGCCATGTTCACCGTGCCGGCGCCGCCGGGGAGGATCTGCATCGCGGCCTCGGGCTGGGCCTGGCCGGACCGGCCGATCGCGGCGAAGCGCAGGTCGAGATACATGAGGAACTCGTTGCCGGCGCCGCGGGCGAAGCCGGCGATCTTGCCGATGGTGATCTGCGGCAGCGTGCGCACCTCATCGCTCATCGCCTCGAGGATGTTCATGCCGTCGGGGATCGGCGCATCCGGCGCGGCGGCGATCGCGGCGGCGGTGGCGGCGGGCAGCGCGTCGGGGTCGGTGAGGTACGCCATGTCGCCGTGCGCGCTGAAGAACTCCGGGTCGGCGCTGTCGAAGACCACGACGCGGACGTCGGTGTCGTGGCGCACCCGGTCGACGAAGCCGCGCAGCGACGGGAGCAGCACGCCGTCCATCAGGTTCAGCGGCGGGTGGTCGAGGGTGACGGTGGCGACGCCGTCCGCCACCGAGATGCGCAGGCCGGCCAGGTCGTCGTAGCTCAACGTATACTCCTTCGATAAGTGGGGGCTGTCCCCGGAAAAGTATGTGGGGACAATCCCCACTTAGTCAACGAGGAGTGGTGTTGGCCGGAGTACGTCCGCAGCGCGCCGACGCCCGCCGCAATCGCGAAGCGATCCTGGCGGCAGCGCGGGAGACGTTCGAAGCGGAAGGGGTGTTCGCCTCGCTGGACGCGATCGCCCTGCGGGCAGGCGTCGGGAACGCCACCCTCTACCGGAACTTCCCGACCCGGGACGCGCTGCTGTCCGCCGTCATCGAGGGCTTCTTCGGCGCGGCGCTGGCCGAGGCCGACGACCTGTCCCGCACGATGCCGCCGTCGGAGGCCCTCGCCGAATGGCTGGTCCGGGTGAGCTGGGGGTTGCGGATCTGGCACGACCTGCCGGTCTGCCTGGCCGCCGCCCACGACGACGACACGTCGCCGTTGCACGCGGCCAACGCGCCTCTGGTGGAGCGCGTCGGCGTCCTGCTGGACGCGGCCAGGGCGGCCGGTCAGGTGCCGGACGAGATCACCGCGGACGAGGTGTTCGAACTGGTCCTCGCCCTGTCCTGGGGCATCGACCGGTTCGGCGACGACCGGGCCATGGCGCGCCGGCGCGTGACGATGGCGACGGCCGGGATCTTCCGCACGTAGGCGACGTTCCCTCGCAGGCAGCGGGTACTGCGGACGCAGTAACCCCCGGCGGCCGGGTACTGCCGCCGGACGACGATGAGCGCTCCCGCCGGGGCATACGGTGGTCCGGTGAGATCAGCAAACGTCTGGCGCGGCCGGGTGCTCGAACTGGCGGTGGTCGGCGCCGCCGTGACGGTCGCCCTGAACAACGAGGAAGGCCCGGCTGTCCGGCGCCTCGTCGTCGCCGTTCTCGCCGCCGCCGCTGTTCTCGCCCGCCACCGGTGGCCGGTGCCCGCGATGGTGGCCGTGACGGTGGCCCTGGCCGCCACCGTCGTGATCGGACACTCCTCGCTGACGTTCCTGCTGTTGCTCGGTCTGGTCACGTACCACGCGATGCTGCACACCCGCCATCGCCACTCGTGGCTGTATGCCGTCGGCGCCGGTGTGCTGCTGCTCGCCGCCGGACTGCTCGCCCGGCCGGCGCCGGCGCTGGACGTGTGGACCGTCGCGAGCCTGTTCGCCTGGGTCTGCGGCACCGGCGCCCTCGGCGACGCGGTCCGCAACCGCCGGGCCCTGCTCGACGAGACCACCGAACGCCTCCGGCAGGCCGAGCAGACCCGCGAGGAGGAGGCCCGCCGGCGGGCGATGGACGAGCGGCTGCGCATCGCCCGAGAGCTCCACGACGTCGTCGCGCACCACATCGCGGTGATGAACGTCCAGGCCGGGGCGGCCGGGCACGTCGTCGAACAGCACCCGGAGAAGGCCGGGCCGGTGCTGGAGGTGATCCGGCAGGCGTCCGACAACGTGCTCCGCGAGATGAGGTCCGTCATCGGCGTCCTGCGCGATCACGGCGACCGCCGCAACGTCGAGCCCAGCCCGAGTCTCAGCCGCCTCGACGACCTGGTCGCCGGCCTGACGATGACCGGCTTCCGGGTCGAGAGCCGGGTCGAGGGCGACCGGCGGGACCTGCCGGCGATGGTCGACCAGGCGGCCTACCGCATCGCCCAGGAGGCCCTGACCAACGCGCACCGGTACGGCGACGGCAGCGCGCGGCTGACCGTCACGTACGGCCCTCAGGAGCTGACGATCGAGGTCACGAACCGCGTCGGACTACCGCGCCGCGGCGTGTCAGGCTTCGGCCTCCTCGGGATGCGGGAGCGGGCCGCGGCGGTCGGCGGCACCGTCACCGCCGAGCCGGCCGCCGGCGGCCGATTCGTCGTCCGAACGACCCTTCCCACCTCCGCCTACGCCCTGGAGGCCACCGCATGACCCGCCGGGTGCCGACCCGGGCCTGAGCGTGCTACGCCCCCTCCGCCCGCGCTGTCTCTTCGAGCTCGTCCCTGGTGACGCCCAACTCCGCGGCCCGCTTGTTCAGCCCGTCCTCGACGATGTTCAGCGTCCTCTGGTAATCCAGCGCCTCTGCCAGCCGGACCAACTGCTGGAGGGCCGCGGGATGGTCGCTGTCGGCGAGCAGCGTCGCCGCCTGGTTGGCCAGCTTCGGGCTCGCCGGCCCCACCCCGGGAACCTTCCTGGTCGCCCGCTCGGCGACCGTAGCGAGGCCGCGCACGAGGTCCTCGGACGGCGGGCAGGTCGCCCGGATCCACAGCAGGCCGACCAGCAGGCCCACGTTGACCCGGTCCATCGCATGCTGCGGCTCCTCGGTGAAGTGCCGCTCGCAGCACTCCCAGGATCCGCGCAGGGGGAGGCTGCGGTCCAGGCCCACCAGCGAGATCCAGTCGTCGAACCGGTCGGTGAACGCGTCCACCCCGACCGCGTCGAGCAAGGCCCCGCCGGTCTTGAGCCAGCGTGCCGCCGGCCGTGCCCTGGTCTTCTCGCCGGCGCAGTGGGCGAGAAGGGCCTGCCAGGCGGTCCGCGCTTCCCCGGGCATCGCCTCGATGTCCGAGAAGACGCAGTCGGCCCATGGCTCGCCGACGTTGGGCGTGGGCCACATCCGGAACTCCGCGTCGCCCTCGCTGCTGACGCACTCCTCGAGCACCGACCGGCGCCACGTCGCCAGCGCCGCCGGGTGTGCGCGACCGTCGGGACCGCCCGCCCGGATGATCTCACCGGTCCATCGACGGATCGGCCTCATGCCCTTGAAGCGGAGATAGGTGTGGTCGCCGAGGCGGTCCAGCCAGGCGGAACCGTCGATGCCCCCGGCCGACATCACGGCGACGAGCAGCCTGTCCCGAACCTGGAACTCCGCCGCCGGCACCGTCAACATGTCGAACAGGTCCTGCCGCACGGCAGTCGGCTGCGCGGCCAGAAGCTGCTCCGTGCGGACAAGAACTCCCTGGTAGACCGTCAGCCAGAGGTCTTTGTCGATGGAAATGCCGGAATTGTCCCGCGGCAGGGATTCGATCACCGTTCGCCCCGCCGCGGCCAGCCGGTCGTGGTCCGCCCCGGCGCTCTCCAGCGCGGCGACGGCGGAGTGCAGGGCCTGCGCCCGCTGCCGGATCTCCGGAACGTAGGTGCGCTGCCCGGGCTTGAGATCACTCTCCTCGAGGGTGGCGAGACTGGCCGCGCAGCCGCCGGCGGGTGCCCAGCCACAGGCCATGGCCGTGATGTGGACGAAGTTCTGCTGATCGTAGTGACCTGGCGAGAAGGCAACGTCGGAATACTCACGGGTGCGGGCGATCACCGCGAGCAGGAACAGATTCAGGTCCGACGTATCCATCAGTCACCCACCATGGGAAAGAGTCGAAGGGTCAACGGTGTTGCCGTGCGGACGCCGACCCTACCGTCCGGGTCCGACAACCTTCCCTCGATGAGCGTCTATTCAGGACGGATTTCGTGACCGGGCACCACCGTGACGGGACGGTCGGCGTGGTCGATGAGGGCGCGGGACGTCGAGCCGGCGATCAGGCCCACGGAATCCGCCGTGCCCCCGGGATCCGGCTCACGGTGTCCCGGGCGTCCGGGCCCGGCGGAAATTCGGTGCGACGGAGGTCGTGGGGCTGCCTACGATTCGGCGGTGGACTTCCCGTTGACCGTGCGTCCGGCCCGAGCCGAGGACGCCACCCGGATGGCCCGGGTGCATGTCCGGTGCTGGCAGGAGACCTATCGGGGGCTCATGCCGGACGCGGTGCTCGATGATCCGGGCCTCCCCGCCGCTCGAGAGCGGTTCTGGACCGCTGTCCTGACCGACGAGCGTTACCGCGGGAATCGGACGGCGGTGGCCCAGCGGGGAGACCGGTTGATCGGGATCGCGATGTCGGTTCCGCCGCTGGACGGTGCGGTGCAGTGGGTACGTCAGTTGTCTGTGCTGTATGTCGTGGCGGCCGCGCACGGCACGGGTGCCGGGCGGGCGTTGCTGCGGGCCGTCATCGAGCCCGCGGAGCCGGCGGCGCTGTGGGTCGCCGATCCCAATCCTCGCGCCCAGCGGTTCTACCGCAAGCACGGCTTCGTTGCCGACGGGGCGACACAGACCGAGGACGGCGTACGGGAGATCCGCATGGTCCGGGCGGCGGGTTCACGACGGCGTTGACTCGGCCGCTGCGTTCGGCAGCGGAGCTCCACAGTGGCCCGCCGGCCGGAATCGTTCGCTTGTCGGCGCCACATGCTGGGGCCGGCGGCGGCCGACGTCGTGGGGTCGGCCGGGCACCGCGGCGGCGAGGGCCGGCGGGGATGCCAGGGCGGGGATCCACACCGTGGTCAGGCCCCAGCGGTCGGCGAGCCGCACGACGATCAGGGCGTACGCGGCCAGCACCAGCGCGTCGGCGGCGGCGAGCTGCCAGGGCATGTCGGCGGCCGTCGTGGTGACGGTGAGCTGGTCGAACGCGGCTGCCATCCCGGCGCTGAGCAGGTTGTTGACGACGTGCAGGGCGATCGCCGCCTCGAGGCCGCCGGTGCGTACGGTCAGCCATCCCATCACCGCGCCGAAGGCGAACAGGTCGGCGAAGCCCCACGGTGTTCCCCAGCCGTGCGCCGCGGCGAAGACGAGGGCCTGCACGGCGATCGGCACCCACGGGCGGCGGAAGGACGCTCCCACCGCCTGCAGCAGCCAGCCGCGGGTGACGTACTCCTCGGCGGCGGCCTGCAGCGGCACCACCGCGACCAGGATCAGCATGGACAGCGCGAACGGGCCCCAGCCGGCCAGCGGGTCGCCGAGGCCGGTGTCCTCCGCGCCGGTCAGCGCGATCAGCGCCGTGCCGCCCACGTAGAGCGCGGCGATCGCGGCCAGCGCGACCGGCAGCAGGGTGAGCAGCCACCGCCACCGCAGCCGGCCGGTCACCGACGACAGCGTGCCGGCCGGGCGTCGCTGGATCCACCGCGCGGCCAGCAGCGTCAGCGGGAGCAGCACCGCGATGGTGAGGAACATGACGGCCAGGTCGGCGCGCTCGCCGAAGCTGGGCAGCCCGTCGGCGTTGTCGGGCCGCCCGGAGAGAGCCGCGGCCACGGTGACGGCGAGGTAGCCGGCCACGGCGATGACGGTGCCCCCGGCGAGCACGAACAGGGTGCCGAGGAGGGTGCGCCACCAGCGGTGGTGGGGCGTACGGGCGAGGCGGTGGTACTCCGTTGCGGGCATGGGGAGATTCTGTCGCCGCGCGGCCGCCGGCGGATCGGGCCGGAGTCGGAATCCGGCCTCTGCCTCAGGACATAGGCGGGCGGCGGCCGGTCGGCGTGGAACAGTCGGAAACGGGGGCAGCGCGGGGGATCCGGCGAACCAAGGCTGACCGCACAATCGATCCCGGCAGAGGGAACCATCGAGCCCCCGCGCCCGCCGCCGCGGCCGGTTCCCAGCACGCCCGCCTCTACGTCGCCGTCCGGGCCCGGCCGGGCCCGTGGTCGTCCGCTCTGAAAACGGGCTGAGAATCGTGGGTTACGTTCGGCTCTGCGTGGTCCCGTGCGTGTTCGCGGAGGTTCCGCGTGATCGCCGACATGTCGCACGCTCGTCCCGGGAGGCAATCGTGACCAGATCTCGACTCGTTGCCCGCTCAGTCCTCGGCGTCCTGGCCGGACTGGCGCTGACGGTGACCGCGAGCCCGCCCACCGCCGCGAAGGCCGGCCCGCCGCCGGCCACGTGGCAGCTGATGGACCTGCACCAGCGCTTCTGTACGCCCACCGACCTCGGGCGGATCATCTACTTCTACGTGTTCGTCGACGGCACCTGGACCCAGGACATGCACATCAGGCTCCTCGACGCCCCGCCGGGATCCGACGCGACCGAGGGCCCGGTCATCCCGCCCGGCCGGTCGGACGGGCACGTCGCGCTGGGTGCCGCCTCGGCGTGGATGCCGGAGATCCCGGAGGAGTCGGAGTACGTCCTGCGCATCCGTGCCACCTCCGGTTCCCGGACCCAGGAGGTTCCCGTCCACCTCGGCATCGACGACGACTGGCTCGACTGCGTCAACAACGGCCCGCGGGGTGCGACGGTGGTCGCGGGTCAGGTGACGCGGTAGGCGAGGTAGCGCACGCGGCCGGCCTCGCGGATCGCGGACGCCACGAAGATGCTCTGCTCCAGGGCGGCCAGCGCCGGCACCGAGGTCTCCAGCCGGACGCCGAGGCGGAAGTAGTACTCCGACGGGTCGACCGCGTCGCCGCGCAGCAGGGACTCGAGGATCTCCGGGCGGCCGCTGCGGACGCCGGACGTACGGATGTAGACGTGGCCGCCCCCGGCGGTGCGGGCCGAGTAGCGGGTGTCGATCTCGATCGTGCCGTCGGGGCGGACCAGCTGCCAGTCGGCGCCGCCGGGCAGGATCTCCGCCTCGAAGGCGCCGGTGACCCGGCCGCCGAGGATCGGGACGACGCGGCGGTGGCCGGCGCGGGTCACCCCGTGGTCCTCCAGCGGCCCGATCCGGGCCTGCACCTCGAACGCGGCCTCCAGGCCGGGGACCGCCGGCGGCTGCGGCGGCGTACTCATGGCTGGTCCTCGGTCCGGGTCAGGGCGTCGCGCAGGCGTTCCAGGGCGGGCACCGCGGCGGCGAGGGCAGCACGGTCCACATCGGACAGGACGGCTGCGGCGCGGGCGACCAGGGTGCCGCTCGCGAGGTCGAAGCGGTCGAACAGGTCGAGGGCCTTCTCGGTGGCGAGGACGTCGACGTGGCGGTGGTTGCCGGGGCGGGGGCGGCGCCGGACGAGACCGTTGGCTTCCATGGCGGTGAGCAGGTTGCTGACCGTCGAGCGGCTCAGGCGGAGCCGCTCGGCGAGTTCGCCGGGGCCGGCCGTCGTGCCGCGGGGAAGGGCCCGGACGATCTCGATCTGGGCGTCCGGGATCTCGGGCAGGTGTTCCGCGGCGCGGGCGGCGGCGAGCAGGGTGCGGCGCAGAGGTGAGATGACCGAGGCCAGCCGGGCCGCGTCCAGGTCCGTCGCGTGCGGGCGGGTCACGGCAGGATGCCCGAGAAAACCGTGGGTGTCAGGGAGGCGCGTTCGTTGAGGGCGGAGGGCAGGAAGCCGGCCGCCCTCTTGTAGCCGGTGGCGATCTCGGTGAGCTCGTCCGGCGGGATGACGTCGTCGATGTTCTCGAACCCGGCCGGTGCGCGTTCGTGGGCGAGCACCATCACGTGTTCCGGCCCCTGCCGCCGATTGCTCAGCACGAGGGCGGTGGTCGCCGGGCGGCGGTCCGCCTCGTAGGCGTCGAGGGCCCGGCCGAGGTCCGGTGCGGTGGCGAGGTGGAAGGCGAGGGTGCGGGCGTCCAGGATCGCCTGCGACGCCCCGTTCGAGCCGTTCGGATACATCGGGTGGGCCGCGTCCCCGAGCAGTGTCGTGGTGCCGTGGGTCCATCGGTCGATCGGATCCCGGTCCACCATGGGGTATTCGAGGACCTCGTCCACGGCGCCGAGCAACCGCGGCACGTCGAGCCACGGGAAGCGCCATTCCCGGAAGAGCGCGATGACCGGCGCCGGGTCGACCGCGCGGTTCCAGTCGGCGTGGGGCCCGGCGAAACCGGGACCGCGCCGCTCGGCGACGACATTGATCAGGTCCGGGCCGATCGGGTACGCGACGAACTTCTGTTCCGCGTCCCCGGCCATGATCATGGTCCGGCCGTCGAGGAAGCCGGGCGCCCGCGCCGTTCCCCGCCACAGGGTGAGCCCGTTCCAGACCGGTGGCCCCTCGCCGGGCCGGTGCTGCCGGCGCAGCGCCGAATGGATGCCGTCCGCGCCGACGATCAGATCCCCGGCGACGTCCACCTCCCCGGCCGGCGTCTCGAAGCGCGCGACGCCGTCGTGGACGCCGAGGAGCCGGTGCCCGGTGTGCACCGCGTCCGTCCCGAGCCGTTCCCGGACCGCGGCGAGCAGTTCCATCTGGAACCGGCCGCGGTGCACGGAGAGCTGCGGCCAGCGATATCCGGCGTCCAGTCCGCGCGGCTCGCTCCAGATCTGCTGACCGTGCCGGTTGTAGTAGGCGAGCGTTCCGGGCGCGGCGCCCAATGCCGCCACGCGGTCGCCGAGGCCGAGTTCGGTGAGTTCCCGAACGGCGTGCGGAAGCAGATTGATCCCGACGCCGAGCGGGTGCAGGGCGGCCGCGCGTTCGTGCACGGTGATGTCCCGGAATCCGGCCCGGTGCAGGCTGAGGGCGGCGGTGAGGCCACCGATGCCGGCGCCCGCGATCACGATCGCCACGTCGTCGTTCCTTCCGCCTCGCGGACCACCAACGACACAGTTTTGTGACAAAAGCGTCGCTATGTCAAGCGTTTCCCGGCGCCCGGATAAACGCAATCCACACCCGGCGGAACTGCATTCTTGACAATCGATGCGCTCTGTTTGACGCTGGGCAACGCGGTGCTCCACCGTCGCCCATGGAAGGGCCGGCCATGAAGAAGATCATTGCCCTCGCCGTCATCGTCGGCGTCGCTGCCGCCCTCACCGGCTGCACGGATTCCGATGCCACCACCGGCTCTCCCGCCGCGAGCGGCGACCTGCGCAAGGTCCGCGTCGCCGCGCTGCCCATCAGCGAGACCGCCGCGCTGTGGGGCGGCATCAAGGCCGGCATCTTCCGCAAACAGGGGCTCGACGTGGAGGTCTCGCCGGCGCAGGGCGGCGCGCAGGCCATCCCGGCGCTGATCAACGGCGACATCGACTTCGCCATCGGGCAGCCGTTCGGCCCGTTCCGCGCCGACCTGCAGAACCTCGGCGTCGTGATCGTCGGCAACTACGCGTCGTCCTATGCCGACGGTGACGACATCAACGCCGTGGTGGCGTCGGCGAAGTCCGGCATCACCCGTCCCGCCCAGCTCGCGGGGCGCAAGGTGTCGGTGAACAGCCTCGGCGCGGCGGGCGATGTCACGATCATGGCGGCGGTCGAGAAGGACGGCGGCGACCCCGCCAAGGTCGAGTTCGTGGAGGTCGCCTTCCCGGACGCCCCGGCCCAGCTCGCGGCCGGCAACATCGACGCCGCCTGGGTGACCGAGCCGTTCATCACCCAGCTGCGGGGCAGGGGCGACAGGGTCGTGGTCGAGCCGTACCAGGCCACGATCCCCGGCCTCGCGACGCTCACCACGATCACGTCGGCCAAGCTGAAGGACTCCGACGCCGCGCTGGTCACCAAGTTCTCCGCCGCGATGAAGGAGACGCTCACCTGGGCCGGTGATCCCGCCAACGAGGCGAGCCTGCGCCAGGCCATCAAGGACAACCTCAAGCTGCCGGAGCCGGTCGCGGATTCCGTACGCCTCCCGGCCTTCGGCTGGCAGCTCGACCGGGCCGGGCTGGAGCAGCTGGCGACGCTGGCCCGCAAGTACCGGGTCCTCGACCGGCAACCCGACTTCGACCGCCTCATCCAGCAGCAGTAGCCGGCCATGCGCAAGGTGCTGCTGGGTGCGACCGGCCTGCTCGGGTTCCTCGTCGTCTGGCACCTGATCCCCGCGACGGGGCTGGTCGACCCGCAGTATCTGCCGTACCCCACGGACGTCGCCGCCCGGCTCTTGCAGGAGTTCCGCGACCTGGCGTTCTGGCGTCGGCTGCGGCTCACCATGACGGCGTGGGCGCTCGGTCTGGCGCTGGCCACGCTCGCCGCGGTCGTCCTGGGCACCGCGGTCGGGCTCGTGCCGTTCCTGCGCCGCGCGACGCACACGACGGTCGAGTTTCTGCGGCCCGTGCCGTCGGTGGCGCTGATCCCGCTCGCCGTGCTGATGTTCGGCCTGCAACTGCGCGCCGCCCTGGTCATCGTCGTCTACGCCGCGTTCTGGCAGGTCTTCGTGCAGGTGATCTACGGCGTCGCGGACGTCGACACCGTCGCCCGCGACACCGCGCGCAGCTTCGGCCTCACCCGGCGCGAGCGCCTGCGGTACCTCGTCCTGCCGACCGCCCTGCCGTACCTGATGACCGGGGTGCGGCTCGCCGCGGCGGTCGCCCTCATCCTGGCCGTCACCGCGGAGATGGTGATCGGAAACCCCGGCCTGGGACGCTCGATCGAGCTCTCCCGCTCGGCCGGGGACGCCGTCGGGCTGTACGGCCTCGTCGTGGTCACCGGGCTCCTCGGCCTCCTGGTGAACCTCGTGTTCCGCCTCGTCGAGCGCCGCTCGCTGGCCTGGCACCAATCGGTACGCTCGGAGGAGCTCCCGTGACAGCCCGCCGCCCGGCGCTCAGGATCGCCGCGAACCTCCTCTTCGCCCTCGGCCTTCCGGCGGTGGCTGTGGTGCTCTGGGGCGTCTGGTCGGCCCGGTCGGACAACCGGTTCCTCGCCGGCCCGCTCGCCGTCCTCGACGCGTTCCGGCGCACCTGGATCGGCCCCGCGTTCGTCGACGACGTGCTGCCGAGCCTGCTCCGGCTCGCCCTCGGCATCGCCGGGTCGATCGTGCTCGGCGTGGCCGCCGGGATCGCGATCGGCTCGCTCCGCCGGCTCCGCGAGACCCTCGGACCCCTGCTGGAGTTCTTCCGCGCGATCCCGCCGCCGGTGCTGATCCCGGTCGCGATGCTCCTGCTCGGCATCACCGGCACGATGAAGGTCGTCGTCATCATGTCCGGCGCGATCTGGCCGATCCTGCTGAACACGATCGACGGCGTACGGGCGACCGACAGCGTGATGCTGGAGACCGCGGACTCGTACCGGATCCCCCGGTGGGAACGACTGCGGTTCGTGGTGCTCCCGGCGGCGGCCCCGCGCATCATGACCGGCGTACGGCAGGCGCTCTCGGTGGCGTTGATCCTCATGGTGATCTCGGAGATGTTCGCGTCGTCCTCCGGCCTCGGCTACCGCATCGCCTACTTCCAGCGGAACTACCTCATCGCCGAGATGTGGAGCGGCATCCTCCTGCTCGGTCTCATCGGCATCCTCCTCGCCGTGCTCTTCGGCCTGGTCGAGCGTCGCGTCCTGCGCTGGTACCAAGGAATGAAGGAGATCACCCGTGCCTGACGGCAGCCCCCTGCTCCGGGTCGAGCACCTGCGGAAGGTCTACGCCTCCGCCACGGGTGACGTCGAGGCGGTCGCGGACCTCAGTTTCACGATGGACCACGGCGAGCTGGTGTGCATCGTCGGCCCCTCCGGCTGCGGGAAGACCACCCTGCTCAAATGCCTGGCCGGACTGCTCCGGCCCACGAGCGGGGTCGTGGAGATGGACGGATCGCCGGTGACGGGCCCGAGCCCGGCCATGGCGGTGGTCTTCCAGGAGTACGGCCGCAGCCTCTACCCCTGGCTGACGGTACGGGGCAACGTCGAGCTCCCGCTCCGCCATCAGAAACTCTCCCGCGCCGTACGCGACCGCACGGTCAGCGACGCGCTGGAGGCGGTCGGGCTGCCCCACGCGGCGCGGAGCCACCCCTGGCAGCTCTCCGGCGGGATGCAGCAGCGGGTGGCGATCGCCCGCGCCATCGCGTACCGGCCCGAGGTGCTCATCATGGACGAGCCGTTCGCCGCGGTGGACGCCCAGACCCGCGCGGATCTCGAGGACCTCGTCCGCGAGTTGCACCTGACCCGCGGAATCTCGACGGTCTTCGTCACGCACGACATCGACGAGTCGGTGTATCTGGGCCGGCGCGTGCTCGTGCTGTCCCACGCGCCGACCCGGGTGCGGGAGGACCTCGTGATCGACCTCCCGCCGGAGCGCGATCAGCTCACCACCCGGGCCCTGCCCCGCTTCACCGAGCTGCGGACCCGCGTCTACGAGCAGATCCAGCGGGCGAAGCGCGGGCCGGCCGAGGCCGGCCCGGCGATCTCCGTGGGCTGACGCACCGTCAGCGGCAGACGCGGCCCTTGTTGATGCAGGCCGCGATCCGCTGCATGGCCCGGGCGGAGTTGACGTTGACGAAGTCGTCGTGGTCCGAGAACGGGTTGTGGTCCTCCTCGGGGAAGGAGTCCAGGGCGTACTGGCCCTTGAGCTGGACGTCGCGGGGGATGGCGTACGAGATGGTGATGCGCAGCTGGGGAATGGCCACGAAGGCGGCGGGGCAGGCCCCGTTCCGGTCGGCGAAGGCGACGTGACCGCGGTGGTCGGCGCTGTCGGTGTTCCGGCCGTCCCAGCAGCCCGGGAAGTCGTGGACGCGTTGCACCTGCCGGCCGGCCGGGCAGATCGGGTACCGGTCGGAGAGCCGGTCGGCGAAGCCGGAGCAGGTCCAGGCGGCGCGGGCGTTGGCCGGGCCCCGGCTGGTGGGCTTGGCGTCGCCGGTGAGGGCACGCAGGAACCTCGGCATCGGTACGACCTTGCCGGTGGCGTTCCCGCGGTACTCGATGAGCACGGAGGACGGCCGTACGATGCCGCCGGTGTTGTTGGGCAGTTCGAGGTCCGGCCCTTGCGGGTCGGGCAGCGGCGCGGCGGCGCTGGGCGACGGCGGCGAAGGCTGCGCGGGGGCGGGCGCGGTGCTCCGGCCGCTGACGGTGCAGGTGGCCAGGGCGCCGAGGTTCCGCGGCCGGTCGGCGTGGCGGCCGATGGCCGTCGCGATGCGGTCCAGGACGGCGGCGCGGCGGGCGTTGAGCGGTGCCAGGACGGCGTTCGCGACGAAACCCTCGCCCCCCTGTCCGCCGCTCGTCACCAGCCGCTCGTTGGCCCTGGCGATCTCCCGGTCGAGCTCGGTCAGGTTGCGGTTCACCTCGGCGAGCGCCGGCGTGGGGACGCCCGGGAGCTTGTCGCGTACGGCAGGGCAGCGCACCTGGGGCGACGCGACGATCCGAAGGCCGGCGGCGGTGTGCCGCATGGCGGCGTGCATCCCGTCGTAGCTCACGTCGCACTCGACCAGCGAGACCAGCGAACCGGGCCCGGCGATCCTGCCGCGGATGTCCTTGATGAGGCGGGCCCGTTCGGTGCGCAGCGACGACAGCACCTCCTCGTTGGAGGCGGCGTCGATGCGGCCCCGGCCGGCCGCCACGCGCTCGTTGGCCCGGGCGGTCGCGGCGTCGAGCTCGCGCAGCCGCGCCTGCACCGCGTCCCGGGCCCCGGCCGGCACGGCGGGAAGCCGGTCGCGCACGCTCGGGCACATCACGACGGGCGTGGTGGCGGCCAGGGCCCGGCGCACGTCCGTGCCGGACCGCACCGACCTGTCGATGCGGACCACGGGCCAGAAGTACGAGGACTTGTCGCCGTTGCGGCAGGTGGTGCCGGAGGCGTCGAGGTCGGCGTCGGACGAGTTCGCGGTGATGGCGAGGTTGCCCACGAAGTCGTGCACGTGTTCGGCGCCGTTCCTGATGCCCGGCTGCGCGACCGGATTGTCCGGGCTGAACTTGCCGTTGGCGTTGGTGCCGCAGTCCACGGTGAAGCGCCCGCGGGAGGCGCCGGCGCGGTTCCTCGGCACGGTGACGTTGGGCTGTACGGCTTCGATGGGCACGAACTGCCGCAGTTCGGTGGCCGCGTCGGCGGTGCCGTTGCCGCCACCGGTCACGAAGGTGACGGTGAGGGCTCCGGTCGCGGCCAGTACGGCGGCGGCGATGCCGGCCCGGGCCGGACGCGATCGCCACGGTGCTTGTCGAGGGCGGGGGAGTCGCACGCTGGTCCTCCTGCGGATCGAGGCGTCGACGGCCTCGATCGGCCGTCGGGCAGCGGTACGTCGGCCCTCCCGACCGTGGACGGGTCCCGCGGCATCCGTCAGAAGACGGTAAGGATTGACCCGGTGCTCAGAACCGGAAGTGGCTGACCAGCGACTGCAGGTTGTGGGCCATGGTGCTGAGCTCGGTGACCGCCTGCCGGGACTGCGCGATGCCCTCCGTGCTGACCTGGGTGGCGGTCGCGACCCCGGTGATGTTCTTCGCGATGTCGCCCGCGCCGCCGGCGGCCATGGCCACGCTGCGGCTGATCTCCTCGGTGGTGGCCGTCTGCTGCTCGACCGCGCTGGCGATCATGGTCTGGTAGTCGTTGATCCGGGCGATCACCGCCGTGATCTCGCCGATCGCGCTCACCGCACCCGCCGTGTCGCCCTGGATGGCCTGCACCCGGCGGGAGATGTCGTCGGTGGCCTTCGCCGTCTCCTGGGCGAGGTCCTTCACCTCGCCGGCGACCACGGCGAAGCCCTTGCCCATCTCGCCGGCCCGGGCGGCCTCGATGGTGGCGTTCAGGGCCAGCAGGTTGGTCTGCTCGGCGATGCTGGTGATGACCTTGATGATCGTGGCGATCTCGCTCGACGACTCGCCCAGCTTGCCGACCTGCGTCGTGGTGGCCTCGGCCACGCCGACCGCCTGCGCTGCCACCCGGGCCGCCTCGGTGGCGTTGTGGGCGATGTCGCGGATCGACGCTCCCATCTCGTGGGTGCCCTTGGCGACGGAGTTCACGTTGTCCGAGACGCTGCCCGCGGCGAGGGAGGCGCCGTGCGCCTGGTCGGCGGCCTGCTCGGCGGAGGTGGACATCGTGCGCGACGTCGAGGCCATCTCCTCCGCCGCCGCGGCGACCGATTCCGCCGAGACCGCGACCGAGGAGAGGACGCGGCGCATGTTGGCCTGCGCGTCGTCGAGGGCACGGGCCATCTGGCCGACCTCGTCGCGGCCGCTGACCGCCGCCTCGACCGTCAGGTCTCCGCCGGCCATCGCCTGGAGCGCGCCGCGGACCCTGAGCAGGGGGCGGGTGATGGAGACGACGACGAGGCGCGCCAGGAGGCACACGACGACGGCGGCCACGATGACGGCGAGCCAGAGCACCAGCTCGGCCCGGTCCCGGCTGGCGTCGGCCGCTGCCTCGGTGCGGGCCACGGTGTCGGAGAACAGCTTCCGCTCGTTGCTGAGGACGGCGCTGATCAGATAGTTGTCGACCCCGATCTGCTCCCAGGACAGGCGGGCGCCCTCGGGGTCGGCGGCGGCCCCGTCGACGAACCGCTTGAGCGTCGCGGTGTAGTCGGTCGTCACGCTCTTGATCCGTTCCACCGCCGCCTTGAGCCCGGAAGGCAGCTCGATCTTCTCCAGCTGGCCCATCAGGCCGTTCGTGACGTCGATGCGGCCCTGCAGCACGGCCGCCTGCTGCTTCGGGTCGTCCCGGACGACCGCCTGGAGGCCGTTGGCCTTGAGGTCGCTCGCCTCCCGGTCGAGCTGCAGGACCAGGGTGCTCGCCGTGGTGATGGTGCGTAGCTGCCGCGCGGCGTCCGCCGCCGTCGCGTTGTTCCACACGGTCACGGCCAGGCTGGTCGCCAGCGCGATCAGGCTCGCCGCGACGAGCGTGGTCAGTTTGACCCGGACCGGTAGATCCAGGAAGCGTTGCAGAGGGGCCGCTGTGCGCTTGCTCATCGTCTCACCCGACTCTGCGCTATTTGGACGACAGCTGATCGGCGGTGTAATACCCGCCGTCGACCAGCACCCGCCGGTAGTTGGACTTGTCCACGTTCACCGGCTGCAGCAGGAACGCCGGAACGACCTTGACGCCGTTGTCGTACTGGGTGGTGTCGTTGACCTCGGGCTTGCCGCCGGTCAGCAGGGAATTCGTCATCTGCACGGCCACCTTGGCCAGTTCCCGGGTGTCCTTGTAGACCGTCTGGCTCTGCTCACCCGCGGCGATCAGCTTCACCGAATCGATCTCGGCGTCCTGACCGGTGATGACCGGCAACTTCCGCGCGCTGCCGTAGCCGGCAGCCTTCAGAGCCTCCAGAACACCCCGGGAAATGCCATCGTACGGCGACAGCACCGCGTCCAGCCGTTCGCCCGCGAGCGGCCCGGCGAGCAGGCGCTCCATGCGCTTCTTCGCCACCGCCCCGTCCCAGCGCTGGGTGGCCACCTTCGCGAAGCTGGTCTCGCCGCTGACCACCCGGAGCCGGCCGGAGTCCAGGTACGGCCGGAGCACGCTCATCGCGCCGTTGAAGAAGAAGGTGGCGTTGTTGTCGTCGGCGGACCCGGCGAACAGCTCGACGGTGTCGGTGCCGCCGCCCTCGGCCAGGTCCAACGCCTCGACGATGTGGGCGGCCTGCATGACGCCGACCCGGAAGTTGTCGAAGGTCGCGTAGTAGCCGAGGTCGCCCGTGTCGCGGATGAGCCGGTCGTACGCGATGACCGGGATCTTCGCAGCGGCGGCCTCGGCGAGCACGTCCTTGAGCGCGCCGCCGTCGATGCTGCCGATCACCAGCGCCCGGTCGCGCTTGGCGATCATGGCCCTGAGCTGGCTGATCTGCCCCTTGACGTCGTCCTCGCCGTACACCAGTTCGGTGCGGTAGCCGAGCAGTTCGAACTGCCGCACCATGCTCTCCCCGTCGGCGACCCAGCGCGGCGACGTGGTGGTCGGCAACGCGATGCCGATCGTGCCGCGGTCCGCCTCGACGACCTCCGCCTCGGGCACCCCGCTGCAGGCGCCGGCCGTGCCCAGCACCAGGACGGCCGTCACGGAACACAGCAATGCCTTGATCACCGGCACGCATCCTCCCAACCCGCGTCGTCGCTACGTCGTTGTCGTGGCGGGGTCCGCAACCATCATCGGCGCGGGGAAGCGCGGTTTTAGCGTCAAGCTCCAGACTTGATCAAGTCAAGAATAAGCGGCATCGGCCGCCGAACGGCCCTTCCGATCCCCGGCAGCCCGGTGCCAGGCTGGCCGCATCAGGTAACGACTCGCAAGGGGGATTGCGATGCGGACCAAGACTTTCGTACGCCTGCTGCCTGCGGCACTCGCCGCGCTGCTCACCCCTGTCGTCACGCCCGTCGCGGCGCAGGCCGTGCCCGCCTGGCGGGTGATCGACCTCGGCGCGGGGGAGGGCAGCGTCGCGTACGCCGTGAACGACCTCGGTCACGTGGCCGTCGGGAGCAGCGGCGTAGGCTTCCTGTGGCGTGACGGCCGGATCACCGAGCTCGGCAACCTGGGCGCCAACCACACTCAGGTGCAGGACGTGAACAACCGCGACGAGGTGGTCGGCTGGAGCTTCCGCGACGACTTCTCCATGCACGCGTTCCTGTGGCGGCGGGGCACCATGACCGACCTCGGTGTGCTGCCCGGCGGGACGCACAGTTACGCGTACGGAATCAATGATCGTGGTGATGTGGTCGGGGCCAGCGAGACCGCCGACGGTCGGCACGCCGTGGTGTGGCACGACGGCGTGATGACGGACCTCGGCGGCGACGACATCGGAGACTACGGGGCGGCCAACGACATCAACCACGCGGGAGTGATCGCCGGGGACTGGGGCGATGGCAACTACGGCTCGTTGGCGGCGCGCTGGCGGGGTGACGAACGGCAGGTGCTGACCACCGAGTCCGCGACCGCGACGGCGATCAACGACCGTGGACACATCGTGGGGTCGTTCGCCGAGGACTGGAGCTACGAGTACGGCTTCCTCTGGCGCAACGGCACGGTGACCCGGATCGAGCCGTCCGGCGGCGCGACGACCCTGATCGTGGCCGACCTCAACAACCGTGACCAGGTGGCCGGCACGGCCTTCACCGGCTACACCGACACCAACGCCGTCGTCTGGCAGGCGGGGCGGACGACCGTGCTGCCCAAGTTCGGCGGCGCCGCCGAGGCGAGGGCGATCAACAACCGGGGCCAGGTGGCCGGGTACAGCACCACCACACCGACCGGCACGGACACTCGTGCCGTCCTCTGGACCAGGTAGCCGCGGACGATCCCGGGTGTGGCGGGTCCGCGAGGTCTCATGCCTGCATTGTGGACCGGCGACGGTCCGAGGTCCCGGGGTCCCCGGACTCCCGGCTCTGTCCGCGAGGCAGAGGCATCGGCGAGCATCGGCATAGGGGATGCGACCGCCTCCGCTCGCACGGCCGGCGCGGGGGCGCGAGCTCGCCACCTTCCGGAAGGAGGACACGATGACCACCGCCTTCCGTCCTGCCGGGATCACCCCGGAGGACGACGCCGCCGAGCTGCGTCAGCTCGCGGTGACCCGCTTGCGCAAGAAGCGTGATCTGCAGGCGCATCTGCTGGCCTACGTGCTGGTGAATCTGTTCCTCATCATCATCTGGCTGGTCACGATGCCGGGCGGCTTCTTCTGGCCGATCTTCCCGTTGCTCGGCTGGGGGATCGGGGCCGCGTTCCACGTCTGGGACGTCTACGCCCCCGAGGATCCGCCGGAGGATCGCATCCGGCGCGAGATGGACCGTCTCAGCCGCGGCTGAGCGGGCTGCCGGGCCCGCGCACACGGTCCGGGCGCCTCTGGCGTGGCCCGGTCGGGGACGCGCACGCTGAGCTGGGGGAGGTCTCCTCCCGCAGCGAAGGGCACTGCCATGAGAAGGATCAGTGGAAGGGCGGTGGCCGTTCTCGCCGCGGCGGCCATCCTGCTGAGCGGGTGCGGCGGCGGCTCGGCGCCGCCGTCCACGCCCACGGCGGCACCGACCGGCACCGCGGCGCCGGACAGCCGGCCGTCCGCGCCGGCGACCACCCGGCCGACCGCCGGAGTGTCCAGTCCCGCCCCGGCGGCCTCCTGGACGTCCGGACCGGTCACCGTCGAGCACCACCCGGCCGTACCCCCGGTGCCGCTGCTCGCCGGTGTCCGGTACGCGGCGCACCCGGGCTTCGACCGGATCGTCCTCGACATCAGGGGAGGGCTGCCGGGCTACTCGGTGCGCTACGTGTCCGAGGTGCGCGCGGACCCGTCCGACCGTCCGGTACGCGTACCCGGGCGGCGCTTCCTGCTCGTGGTCCTCAACCCGGCGCAGGCACACCGTGACGACGGCACCGCCACCGTCTCCGGCACCCACGCCACCGGGCTGCCGATGATGAAGGGCTACGCCGTCGCCGGTGACTTCGAGGGCTACGTGTCCGTCGCGATCGGACTCGACGACGTCGTCGGCTACCGCGTGGGCGAACTGCCGGGCCGCGTCTACCTCGATGTCGCGGCCTGAAAGTTCCGATGATTCACCGGTTGTTGTGGAGGCTGTCTGACTCGTCGGATCCGCGAGATTTCCCTGATGGGGATCGGCGGCGGTGCAGGTTTACCCGGCTGAAACATTGACGGAGGCTGTTGCCGCGGCCTAGCGTACGCATGTCTTCAGCCGGGCTCCCGCCGAAAGTTTCGGCAGCGGCGTGAGGCGTCCGACGCTCTCGAAGGAGTGACCCTTGAGAAGGACATACCGTGTCGCCGTGGCCGTCCTCGCCACGTCGACGCTGATCGGCCCAGGCATCCAGCCGGCGCAGGCCGGCCCGAAGGCGGGCGGCGCGGCCATCGTGGAGCACCACCCCGGCAACCGGAACCTGCCGCTGCGCTGGGCGGCCCCGCGCGACCTGCGCATCGGCACCGCGGCGGCGGGCGGCGGTCACCACCTCGAGCAGGACTACCCGGACCCGTTCACCTACGACCAGCCGTACCGGCAGGTGCTGGCGCGCGAATTCAACTCGGTCTCCCCGGAGAACCAGATGAAGTGGGAGTTCATCCACCCCGAGCGCGGCACCTACAACTTCGGCCCGGCCGACGCGATCGTGAAGTTCGCCCGGCAGCACGGCCAGGTCGTCCGCGGCCACACGCTGCTGTGGCACAGCCAGAACCCGGCCTGGCTGTCCGAGGGCACCTTCAGCAAGGCCGAGCTGCGCGCCATCCTCAAGGACCACATCACCACGGTGGTCGGCCACTACCGCGGCAAGATCCAGCAATGGGACGTCGCCAACGAGATCCTCAACGAGAACGGCGAATACCGCCAGGAGAACATCTTCATCCGCGAACTCGGCCCGGGCATCGTCGCCGACGCCTTCCGCTGGGCGCACCGCGCCGACCCCGGGGCCCGGCTGTTCCTCAACGACTACGGGGTGGACTGGCCCGGCACCAAGGTGGACGCGTACGAGACCCTGGCCCGGCAACTGCTGGCCGACCGCGTACCGCTGCACGGCTTCGCCTCCCAGGCCCACCTGAGCATGCGCTACGGCGCGCCCGACCAGCTCGGCGCCGTACTCCAGCGCTTCGACGACCTGGGTCTGTCCACCGCGATCACCGAACTCGACGTGCGCATGGACCTGCCCGCGAGCGGCGTCCCGACCGCCGAGCAACTGCGCACCCAGGCCGACTACTACAAGACGGTCCTGAACGCCTGCCTCGCCGTGGACGGCTGCAACTCGTTCACGATCTGGGGCTTCACCGACAAGTACTCGTGGGTGCCGGTGTTCTTCCCGTCGGAGGGCGCCGCGACCGTGATGGGCGACAACTTCGAACGCAAGCCCGCCTACTACGCGCTCCGCGACACGCTGGCCGCGGCCCGCTGCCGCCACTGACAGCTCCGGGGACATAGGCGGCGGCACTCCGGTGCCGCCGCCTTTCACCGCACCGGCTCACCGTCCGCCCCGATCACGTCGCGAACCACGGCCTTGGACCAGGCCTTGTCGCCGTGCCTCCGGAGGTCGATGGTGACGAGGCGCTCGGCCATGGACCACCGCAGGCACGGCGGCTGGACGGGTTCTACGGGTGGACGGGGTGGGTGCTGATCAGGCCGTCGCGGTGGGCGGTCAGGAGCCGGGGGTGGCCGGCGGGCGTGTGGAGCAGACAGATCGCCTGCGGGTGGGCGGGCAGGTCCGGCAGCGAGCCGTGATGGCCCGCCGTCGCGTAGTCGTGGCGGGTGACGCTCGCGCCCGGTTCGCAGGTGTAGACCGTGCCGCCGGTGACCACGGCGGTGCGGGCCGCCCGGCGGGCGGGTGCCGACCAGCGGGCCACCACGCCGTGGCCGACGGCGATCTCCTTGAGGCCTCCCTCGCCGGCCACGTAGACGCGGGTGCCCTGGGCCCACGCGGTCCACGGGCGGTCACCCAGGTCGGTCGTCCAGTGGGGTGAGCCGTCGGGGCGGGTGACGGACAGGTCGCCGCGGGGGCCTGCCACCAGCCGGTCGCCGTCGGGCAGGTAGGCCACCGCGTGGGCCGGGGTGGTACCGCACAGGTCCAGAAGGCTGCCGGTGTCCGCGGCGAGTTCGCGGGCGCCGGTGCCGGTCGCGACGAGCAGGCGGGTGGCGGTGGGGTCGGCGGCGACGGTGTGCGCGGTGGCGGGCAGCACCACCTGCCAGAGGAGCCTGCCATCGCGGTCGAGGCGGAAGGCGCGGCCGTCGGTGGTGGTGCCGGCGACGCCGCCGGGCAGGGCGACGATGCGACGGGTCGGCCCGAGGCCGGTGACGTAGTCGTCCTCGACGACCGGGCGGGCGGTGCCGGTCAGGCGGACCACGGCCACTCCGGCGTCGGTGGCCAGGTAGGCGATGGCCGGGTCGTCGGGTGCGGCGGCGGCATCACGGAGAGTACGCAACGGCAGGCGTACCGTCGGCGTGGGGGATCGCCGGGCGCGATGCCGGAGCTGCTGGCCGGCAGGGAGCAGGCCGCTGTCGTCGATGATCGAGGTGACCTTGCCGGTGGCGGCGTCCACCGATGCCGTGCACAGCCAGTCACCGCGGATGAACTGTACGAGGTAGCCGCGGGTGCCGTACGCGTACGTGGTGCGGACGCCGGCGACCCGGCCGCCGCCGGCCTCGCGGAGGGCGCTGTCGATCGCGCGGGCGATGTCCGGGGCGGTCGTCCCGGGGGAGTGGGGGCGGGTGGTGCCGGATGGTGTCGAGGTCTCGGGCATGTCCGGAGCCACGGGCGGGGAGCCTCCGGCGATCAGCGTCTCGGCGTACCCTTGCCGGTTCCTGGCCGAATCCTGTCCATCCGGCGGGCGCCGGACCGGGCCGCGGGTCATCCGTTCGCGTGCGGGGCTCGTACTGTCCTGCGACGGAGGTGCGTGACATGCAGGTGTTGCTGGTCGAGGACGACGACTCGATCGCCGAGCCGCTGGCCGACGGGCTGGCTCGGTACGGGATCGGGGTGAAGCGGGTGGCCACCGGGGCCGCCGCGCTGGCCGCGCCGCGGGCCGACATGATTCTGCTGGACCTGGGCCTGCCGGACATCGACGGCATCGAGGTGTGCCGGCGGATCCGGCGGACCGACGACGTGCCGATGATCATGCTGACCGCGCGCGGGGACGAGGCCGACCGGGTCCTCGGGCTGGAACTGGGCGCCGACGACTACATGGCCAAGCCGTTCAGCGTGCGGGAGCTCGTCGCGCGCATGCACGCGGTCACCCGGCGGACGCGTTCCGGGCCGGCCGCCACGGCCGCGCCGGCGGATCAGCAGGTGCTCGGGCCGCTGGTGATCGACCACCGGACCCGGGAGGTCCGGATGCGGGACGTGCCGGTCGCGCTGGCGCCGAAGGAGTACGACCTGCTCGTGCACCTGGCCGCCGACCCGGGTGCGGTGGTGGGACGCCGAGCCATCCTGGAGGCGGTCTGGGAGCCGAACTTCTTCGGCCGGGGCAAGACGCTCGACTTCCACGTGGCCGGCCTGCGCCGCAAGCTCGGCGACCCGGCGTGGATCGAGACCCGGCGCGGCGTCGGCTTCCGGCTCGTCGTGCAGCCGGCATGACCCGGCGGCTGCTGCTCACGTACGCGACCTTCGCGCTGCTGATCCTGGTGTCGCTGGAGGTGCCGCTCGGCTACGTGTACCACCGCAACGAGGAACAGCACGCGTTCGCGCAGCTGGAGCACGACGCCGAGGTGCTGGCGGCGTTCGTGGACACGGCGCTGAGCCGCCGCGAGTCCGCCCAGGTGGACCTGCTCGCGCACGAGTCCGCCGAGCGCCTCGGCGGTGACGTGGACGTCGTCGACCACCGGGGCGTGCTGCTGTCCAGCACTCATCCGGGAAAGCACGCCCACGGCGACCTGGCAACGGCGCCGGACATCCGTACGGTGCTCAGCGGCCAGGGCCGGATCAGCACCCGGACGGCCGAGTCCGGCGGCGTGGACATCATGTCGGTGGCGGTGCCGATCCATCCCGGCGTCGCCTCGCTGGGCGCGGTCCGGGTGAGCGTGCCGTTGCACCCGGTGGAGACGCGGATCCACCGGTTCTGGGCGATCCTGGCGGCGGTGGGCATCGCCGTCCTGCTCGCCGCGGCCCTGGTGGCGTTCTGGCTGGCCCGGTGGATCAGCAAGCCGGTCCGGGCGCTGGAGGAGGCCACCCGGAGCCTGCCGGACGGGCCGCTCCCGTCGGCGGCGGTCGCGGCCGGGCCGCCGGAGCTGCGCCGGCTCGCGGAGACGTTCTCGGCGACGGCGAACCGGATCCAGACCCTGATCCGGACCCAGCGGGCGTTCATCGGGCACGCCTCGCACCAGCTCAAGACCCCGCTGGCGGCGCTGCGGCTGCGCCTGGAGAACCTGGAGGACGACATCGGTCCGGCCGGGGAGCGCAACCTGCGGGCGGCGCTGACCGAGGCGGACCGGCTCGCTCAGATGGTGGAGACGCTGCTGGCGATGGCCCGGTACGAGCAGAGCGATCTGCCGCTCGAGGAGGCGGACCTGCCGGCGGCGGTGGCCGACCGGGTGTTCCTGTGGTCGTCGCTGGCCACCGAACACGAGGTGCGCCTGGCCGCGGACGGACCGGACGGCGTGCGGGTGCGCGCGATGCCCGGCGCCGTCGACCAGATCCTGGACAACCTGCTGTCGAACGCGCTGCGGGTGGCGCCGGCCGGCAGCGCCGTACGGATCGCCTGGTCGGTGCGGGACGCCACGGCCGAGCTGCACGTCGTGGACGAGGGCCCCGGGCTGAGCCCGGAGCACCGGCTCCGGGCCCTCGACCCGTTCTGGCGGGCGCCCGGCGCCGCGAAGGGCGGCACCGGGCTGGGCCTGTCACTGGTGCACAAGCTGGCCGGGGCGGGCGGCGGGGACGTCGAGCTGCGCGCCGCCGAGGGTGGCGGCGTCGACGCGGTCGTCACCTTCCCCGCCGGGGCCGCCGACCTCGGCGAGCATGCGGAGAAACCCGCGTACGCGAGCCAGTGACGCCGGGTCGAGGTCGGCGACGAGCAGCCGTTCCCGGGTACGCCCGGCGGACGCGATCCGGGCCCCATCCGGTGCCCACACCGACCCCGCCCCGGCGCACGGCCGGTGCGCGGGGCCGCCGACCGGGTTGGCGAACGCGGTGAACACGGTGTTCTCCAGCGCCCGGGCGGCCAGGTAGACGGCGGCCCGGTGCTCGGTGCCGGCCGCGAATGCCCCGGCCACCAGGTACGCGTGGGCACCGCCGACCGCCGAGGCCCGCGCGTGCTCGGGGAACGACAGGTCGTAGCAGATCCCGAGGCCGAGCCGCCAGCCGTCGACCGTCACCGCGCCCGGGGCGGTGCCCGGGGTGAAGTGCCGCCGCTCGTCGTGCCACAGGTGCCGCTTCTCGTACGCCACCCGTATCCCGGCGGCGTCGGCGACCAGCAGCGCGTTGGCCAGGCTCCCGTCCGGGCGGGCGACCGGGGCGCCGACGACCACGGTCACCTCCCGGCCGGCCTCGCGGATCGGGTCGAGCCGCGGATCGTCCGGGGTCACCGCGGCCGCCGCGACCGCGTCCAGGTCGTACCCCGACAGGTGCAGCTCGGGGAGCAGGACCAGGCGGGCGCCCCGCCGGGCGGCGCGGAGGGCTCCGGCCGCCGCCCGGCGGGAGTTCGTGGGCACGTCGCCCGGTTCGGCGCGCGACTGCGCGACGGCCAGCCGCAGCGGCGCGGGCGGCGGGGCGCTCACCCGGTCACCGCCGCGGTGCCGGGCCGGGCGCCGTCGCGCTCGACCCGGACCTGCCGGGCGCCCTCGGCGACGGGGACGTCGGCGACCAGCCGGCCACGGGCGTCGCCCGGCCCGGCGTCGGCGCCGTCCACCCGCCACGGCCCCTCGCCCGGCCCGGTGGCGACCACCCGGACCCGGCCGGAGTCCAGGCGGCGGGTCGCGGCGACCACCGCTGTCCGGCCGACCGGCTCGCCGAGGCGGTGCATGCCGCCGTGCTTGACCAGCGGGCGGGGCGCCGGCGTGGACCGGTGCTCGGCCAGCACCTCGGCCACGTACATGGTGTGCACCGGCAGCGGCACGATCTGGCGCAGGCGGCACTCGACGGCCAGCACCCCGCCGGCCACCCAGGGCGTGTGCCGGCCCGGCCGCAACGTGAGCGCGTCGCTGGTCGCCTTGTCGACCTCGGTCACCGAGCAGCTGCCGGCGAAGTCGGCCAGCTCGGCCTGGTCCTCGGCGCAGAAGGTGATCGCGAACGCGCCGGCGTCCTCGATCAGCGGCCGGCTGGCGGTCCGCGGCCCGAGCACCACGGCCACGAGGAGCGGGTCCTTGTTGACGACGTACGACCACTCGCACGCCATCACGTTGACGCCGCGCGGACCGGGCACGGCGACCAGGCCCACGGTGCAGGTGAACAGCTTCCACGCCGGGGTCACCGCGGCTCCTCCGACGTCGCCACCCGGAACCCGATCGGGTACTCCGGTCCCGGGTACGCGCCGTGCCGCCGCCGGGTGCGGGCCAGGTCGCCGTGCCGGGCGAAGCTGCCGCCGCGGGCGATCCGGTAGTCGCCGATGAGCTGCACGAGGTCGTCGTGCACGAGCTCACCTCCCGGGTACGGCCGGTAGTCGTCGGCGGTGAACTCCTCGACGTTGCCGGCCAGGTCCATGGCGCCGCACCAGGACTGCCCGTCCGGGAACGCGCCGACGGGGCTGGTGGTGTGCAGCCCGGTCTCGCGGGTGTTGGCCCGGTCCGGGTCGAACTCGTCGCCCCACGGGAACTCCCGGCCGTCGGGCCCGGCGGCGGCCCACTCCCACTCGGCCTCGGACGGCAGCCGCCACGGATGGCCGGTGTTCCCGGTGAGCCAGGCGACGTACGCGTCCGCGTCGCCGGGTCCCACGCCCGCGACCGGATGGTTCGCCCGGTCCCACGGGTACGCGCCCAGATACCAGGTGCTGGGCCGGCCGTCGTGCCCGGACTCCTCAAGGAACCGCTGGTACTCGGCGTTGGTGACGGGGTACCGGCCGAGCCAGAAGGCGGCGATCGCCACCGGGTGGGCGGGCGCCTCCTTGGCGATCCAGTCGCGTTCGACGCCGACGTGCGCCCAGCGGGCGGTGACGTCGTCGACCCGGTCCGCTGGCAGCCCGATGGTGGCGGTGCCGCCGGGCACCCGTACCACCGCCGGGGTCTTGCCGATGCGAGGGTCGCCGAGCAGGCCGACGACCCCGAACACCGCGATCCGCCGCCGGGCCGTCATGCCGGCACCGCCGTGCGGGCGCCGGCCAGCAGGTCCCGTACGGCCAGATCGTGGGTGACCACCGGACCATCCGGTGTGGACGCGACGACGAGGATGCGCCCGTCCCACCCGGCGACCGCGACCCGGTTGCCGTCGATCGCCGCCGCGCACGACACGCCCTGCCGGAACTCGGCGAGCAGCCGGCCGGAGCGCAGGGTGGCGCCCGGGTCGTCCCAGTCGACGGTCCAGGCGTACAGACCGAAGTCGTACGAGCCGGCCAGGACGGTCGGCGCCGCCGGGTCGCCGAGCAGGGCGACGCACTTCACCGACTCGTCCGGGCCGAGCAGCGTCAGCCGGGCACCGCCGCCGGCCCGGCCGACCTTGACCGTGTGGTCCCGCGAGGCGCTGGCGATCACCGTGCCGCCCAGGCAGGCGACGGCGTTGACCAGGTTCCCGTGCTCCCACAGGGTGCGCCGGTCGCCGAGACCGCCGATCGCGACCCGGCGGTCCGTCGAGGCGGAGACGAACCCGCCGGGCGTCGCCGCCAGCGACTTCACCGAGCCGTCGTGCGGGGTGCCGCGGCCGGTCACGGTCAGGCCCAGGTCGAGCGCGATCAGGTCCCCGCCGTACGTGCCCGCGATCAGGCCCTCGCCGGTGAGCGCGAGCGACGGCACCGGCGATCCGAGGCGGGCACTCCCCACCGGCGGCCAGGACAGCACCTCGCCGCAGTAGGTTCCCGCGTACACGACGTCGTCGCCGGCCGCGAGCGACAGGATCGGGCTGTCACCCAGCCGCACGGCCCGGGCCTCGGCCGGCTCGTCGAGGTCGACGGTCAGCAGCACGCCGGAGTCGCACCCGATCGTCAGGCGCGAGCCGGCCGCCGCCATCGCGTTCGGGCCGTGGGTGCGGACGTCCGGTGTGGACAGCGTCGCCCCGGAGGCGAGGTCGTAGACGTACGGCGTACCCCCGAAACCGCCCACCGCTAAGCGGCCGCGCGCCGCGCTCACCGACCGGGGCCAGACACGCTGATCGCGGATCGTCCGCAGCCGGATCCCGGCGGTGTCGAAGACGTGCAGCGCGCCGTCGTAGCCACCGGCGATGAACCGGGTGTCGTCGTCCGACCAGGCCACCGTGCGCGCCGCCGCGCCGCACGCGCGCACGCTGAGCAGCACGTCCAGGTCCGGGCCGAGCAGGTCGACCAGGCCGTCGTCGCGGGCCACCGCCAGCGTCGTGCCCGAGTGCGACCAGGCGCAGCCCTCCACCGAGACGTCGTAGCGGCGGGTGACCGGCGCCCGCGGCGAATCCGGGTCGGTGACCGCCACCAGGCCGTCCTCGCCGACCGTGGCGATCCGCCCGTCCGGGGCGGCCGACACCATCATGCAGTGCGCGGTGTGCCCGCCGATCTCGGCCAGCAGGGCCCCGGTGCCGGCGTGCCACAGGGTGGCACGGCCGTCCTCGGAGACGCAGGCCAGCCGCTCGCCGTCGGGCAGCCACGCCACCGCGTTCACGTCGTCGGTGTGCCGGGCCAGCACGGTCACCGGCCCGGTGCCCAGCCGCCAGATCCCGACGGTCTTGTCCGCCGACGCCGTGGCCAGCACGTCCGGGTCGGTGGGATGCCACGCGACGCCGTTGACCAGTCGCCGGTGCCGCAGCGTCTCCACCGGCACCGGGCCGGCCGGCGCGGTGGTGTCCCAGATCCGCACGGTGCCGTCGTACGAGCACGTGGCCAGCCGTTCACCGTCCGGGCGCCACGCGACGCCGGTGATCGGCGCCGCGTGCGCGCCCGGCTCGTCGTCGAGGTCGATCACCCGCATGGGACCTCCTTCGGTTCGGTAGGGGCGGGACGGCGCGGCAGCCACTGGTCGCGCACTTTCGCGAACGCGCCGCCGCCCCGGGGTTTGCCGATCTGGTAGGTGGACAGCAGCCCGCCCCGGCAGCCGATCAGCAGGAACGGCGTGCCGGTCGCGTCGCGCAGCACGGCGAGCGCCTTGGGGTAGTCCGGCAGGTCCTCCATCAGCCCGGCGAAGGTGCTGCTCTCGTACTCGTATGCGGCCACCTGCATCCCGTACGAGCTGGCATAGACCATGCCGTCGCAGACGACCGCGTTCTCCACGGTGTTGGACAGCAGCTTCGACCAGCGGCAGACGACGCCCTCGCCGATCACGATCTCCTTGAGCCCGCCGTCGCCGACCACGTACAGCCGGCCGTCCTGCACCCAGGCCCGCTTCGGGTACTCGCCCTGTGCCAGCCGCCACCGCTCGGTGCCGTCGCGGTCCAGCACCACCAGCACCCCATTGCGGGTGATCAGGGTGATCTCGCCGGTCGGCAGGTAGACGCCGGCCCAAACGGGCAGGCCGTCGACGCCGTACCGGCCGGTCTCGTGCCCGTCGGCGGCGCGGACCTCGACCGCGCCGGCGTTGGTCGCGACCAGGATCCGTTCCGCGTCCGGGCTGACCGCGACGGTGTGCGGCAGGGCCGGTAGCCCGGCGTGCCAGCGGAGCCGGCCGTCGGCGTCGAGGCGGAAGAGGCGGCGGTCGCGGGTGATCCCGGCGACCCCGCCGGGCAGAGCCGCGATCCGGCGGGTGAAGCCGAACCCGGTGGCGTGCTCGGCCAGCACGGTCAGGCGCGGCCCGGCGGCGTCCTCGCCGACCCGCGCCACCGCGACACCCGAGTCGGTGGCGAGGAAGACGGTCTCCGGGTCGCCGGCCGCCGCCTGGATGTCCCAGATCGCCTGGCGGCGGAAACCCATCGACCGCAGCGGTACGCCGTCCGCGTCGAGCCGGGTGACCTCGCCGTCCTGGCACAGCACGTACACCGTGCCGTCCGGCGCCACGGTGCAGTCGGACAGCTGGTGGGAGAACCCGGTGACGGTCCGCACGATCCGCAGCTCCGGCGTCGTGTTGTCGAAGATGTGCAGCTCGCCGTCGAAGCCGCCGGCGTACGCCCGCAGCTGGTCGGGGGAGAACGTCACGAACTCCACGTCGTCGCGGGCGAACAGCATCTCGCCGCGCTTCCCGCCGTCCGGCGAAACGACGACCACGCCGTTGGCGACGTCGGCGGTGGCGCCCTCGCCGAAGTCCTGGGTGGCCCAGAACCGGTCGTGGCGGGCGTCGTACCGGATCCTATGGATGTTGCCGTCGTCCAGCTTCACGGTGTGCGCGAACTCGCCGGTGGCGAACGAGCCGAAGCGCAGGTTGCCCTTCTTGTCGGAGACGGCGTGCAGCCGCGGATGCTCGGTGCACGCCCACTCCATCGGGCTGCCGCCGCAGATGTTCGGGCGTACCTCCAGGACCTCGAACGAGTGCAGGTCCACGACCAGCATCTGGCGGTGGTATCCGCTGGACACGTGCACCTTGCCGTCCCACACGGCGATGCCCCGGGAGCTGACCGGCGACGGCGACTCGCCGGACCGCAGGCCGTCCGGGTCACAGACGGTCACCGGGTCCAGCCGGCCGGCCGGTTCCAGCGTGTCCAGCCGCCAGCGCAGGATCGCGCCCATCCGGTCCTTGCCGATCACCCACCCGTCGGCGGCCGTCAGGCCGTAGACGGGACGGCCCTGCCGGATGTACGGCGAGGACCGGCGCAGCGTCAGGTCGTGCTCGTCGAGCGCGTGGATCCGCCCGTAGACGTCGGAGGCGAGCAGGCCGTGGCCCGGCACGTGCAGGATCCGGATGAGCCGGTCGGTGACGATCACTTGCTGCCCTCGACGCCCTCACGGTCCGGGCCGTCATCGTCGTCATCGTCATCGTCGTCATCGCGGTCATCGTCGTCATCGTCGTCGTCATCGCGGTCGTCGCCGGACTGGCCGTTGCCGGTGGCGCCGCCGGTCCGGCCGCTGTTGCCGCTGTTGCCTCCGTTGGCGATCGACACGACCTCGCCGGTCAGGGCGTCCACCGTCGCCGTCCGGGTCCGGTTCCCGCGGACGAAGCTGATGACGTACACCATGCGGCCGCCCGACTGCACCACCTGCATCCCGGACGCCCGGCCGCCGCCACCGGCCCGCAGCGCGGCGTCGACGGCCTGGGCCGACGTCACGATGGTCCCGGGCGCGCAGGTGGGGTCACCGTTGCCCGTGTCCGCCGCCATCGCCACCCCGGTACCGGCGAGAAGCACGCCCGCCGTCACCGTCGCCAGAACTGCCTTGCGCATACCGACCTCCCGAATCGTGGGTTGTGTGCCAGCCGGTACGGGGCGGCGGATCGGCGCGGACGGGTTGCTGGCAGAACCCTGGAACAAGCCGGTACCGCTCCTGGAACCCGTCCGCGCCGGCCAGAATGCGGCCAGGGCCGCGCCAGGGTTGGGCGTGGGACCCGTCCGCCGGGGCGGGCGGCGCCGTACCGATCCGCATGAACAGACTGATATTGGGCGGGGTGGCGACGGGCGGCTCCGGCATCCTGGCCGTCGCCGGTGCGCTGCTTCTGATCGACCCGTTCAGCGCGCGCGGCGCGGCGGATCCGGCCGGGCTCTCGGTGCCGCCCGGCCTCGTGGCTCCGGTGGGGCCGATCCCGTCGCATCCCGCCACGACGAGTCCGGCCACGACGGCTCCCACGGCGAAACCCTCAACCGCGAGACCCCCGGCCGCGAAGCCCTCGGCTGCGAAGTCCCCGGCGCCGTCGCGCAGTGCCCACGGGGTCGATGCCGCCGGCGCCGCGGCGATCGTCGGGGGCCGGTTCGCGGGCGCGAAGATCATCGAGACCGAGCGGGAGGAGGACGGCTGGGAGCTCACGTTCCTGTGGGGCGGCGTCGAGAACGAGGTTCACGTCGACCCGCGCACCGGCCGGCTCTTCGACCACGAGGTCGAGGACGACTGACAGAGATGATGTTGATGAGCACCTCCCGGCGGGGTCTGACCCGACGACTGACTGACGTCGGGTCCTTAACGGGATTTGTCGGCCCTGGTCGGGAGGTGCTCTTCGCACTCATCAGGTCTCTGGGACCCGCGCACCCGCGCCTACATGGAACGACGCACCAAAGAAGGCCTGTCCAAGAAGGAGATCGTCCGATGCCTTCGCCCAGCCGTACGGCCAGGGGCGGGCCGCGGCCGAACCGCGCCCCGAACGGTCGGTGCGGGCCGCCGCGGCGATCAGCACGACGAAGGCGGGCAGGGTGGCCGCCGCGTAGCGGTACGGGGCCGGCGTGAATCCGGCGAGCACGCACGCGCCCGCCGCCAGGGCAGCGGCGGCCGGCAGCGGCGGGTGGAAGCGCCAGGCACCGGTGGCCACCAGCCGGGCCAGGACGACGCCGGCCACGAACTCCGGCAGGCGGCCCGGCGGCGTCCAGTGGAAGAACCAGGTCGCCGCGCCGCGCCCGGCGAACGCGGTCAGCACCGCCGGACCGGCGGCGACCACCAGCGTGGCGGCGGCGCCGGAGAGCCACAGGCCGGTCGGGTTCAGCCGGCGCGTGGCCGCCATGAGGCACGGCAGCAGCGCGTAGAAGAGGGCCTCGCAGGACAGGGTCCAGCTCACCGTGTTGAGGCTCTGGACGTATTCGGGCCGCGGCACCCAGGCGTGGGTCAGGGTCAGGTTCGCGAGCAGGGCCGGCCGCGGCGGTGCGGCGCTGTGCTCGTACGGGATCAGCACCAGCAGGGTGACCACCGCGGTGACCAGGTGCAGCGGGTAGACCCGGGCGAAGCGGGCCCGGTGGAAGCCGGGACGCCGGCGGTAGGACCAGGCCAGCACGAAGCCCGACAGGACGAAGAAGAAGGACACGCCCGCGCTCCCGCCGCCCAACAGCACGCGGGCCGCGTCGCCGGTGCGGCCGTGCAGGATCCCGGCGACGTGCAGGTGGAACGCGAAGACGACGAAGGCGGCCGTCCATCGGAGGCCGGTCAGCGAGGGCAATCGGGCGGGGGCGGCCGTCGTCGTGGCGGGCGGGGAAGGAAGCACACGGCACTGTGCGGCCGGTCCGGTGATCCAGGGGGGATCTGACAGACCCTGGAAGGCGGGAACCCCGGCGGGACCCTTCCGTCAGGCGGTGGCGGCGGCCCTCAGCAGAGCGAGCTGTTCCTCCTGGCCGGGCCGTGGAGTCATCACGATCATCAGCGGGCCGGCCTCGCCGGGCAGCGGGTAGGCGTCCCACTCCAGCGCGATGTCACCGGCGACGGGATGGCGGATGACCTTGGTGCCGTGGATGCTCTCCCGGACGTCGTGCCGGGCCCACAGCCGCCGGAACTCCGCGCTGCGGATGCTCAGCTCGCCCACGACGGCGACGGCCCGCGGATGGGTGGGGTCGGTGGCCACCGCGGCCCGCAGGATGCCGATGAAGTCCAGGGCCATGGCCTCCCAGTCCGGGCAGCGCTGCCGGAACCCCTCGTCGCGGAACAGCGCCGCCAGCACGTTGCGCTGGTCGCGGGGGAGCCCGCGGGTGTCGCCCAGCAGGGCGGCGGCGAGATCGTTGAAGGCGAGCACGTCGAGGTGCCGGGTCACCACGAACGCGGGCAGGTCGATCGACTCCAGCAGCACGCCGGCGTTCCTCGGCACCAGTTCCGGGGTGCGGCTGAGCCGGCGCAGCGGCCTGCGGGTCAGCCCCGCCAGGCGTTGCACGTGCCGGCGCTCCACCGGGTCGAGGTCGAGCGCGTCGGCGATGGCGTCGATCACGGACTCCGACGGCCGTACGTTGCGGCCGTGCTCGAGCCGCTTGTAGTAGTCGGTGCTCAGCTCGGCCAGCGCGGCGACCTCCTCGCGCCGCAGCCCGCCGACCCGGCGCCGCGGGCCGGGTTCCAGGCCGAGATCCTGCGGCGTGGTCCGCTCACGCCGGGAGCGCAGGAACAGGCCGAGTTCCCGGGCCGCCGTCTGGTCGCTGCCCATCGGCGGATCATGCCGGACGGCCGCCCCGGGATCGTGGTTCTGCCGGATCCCGGCTGCGGCGGTCAGCGGGTGAAGACCGGCTTGGCCGGGGGCGGGTCCAGCAGGATCTCCGCCGCGTCGGCGTAGTCGTACGGGCCGGACAGCATCGGTGCGGGGTCGAGCGCGCCGTCGCCCATCAGCTTCAGGACATCGGGTACGTGCGGGCCGGCGTGCGGCGGCCCCGTGACGAGGGTGATGCCCCTGGAGTAGAGGTCGAAGTACGGCAGGCGCACCTCGGTGAAGTAGATGGACCGGATGACGCAGGTGCCGCCGGGGCGGGTGGACCGTACGGCGCAGCCGAAGCCCTTCGTCGTCGCGGACGCGTCCACGACCAGGTCGAACGTGCCGTCGAGCCGTTCGGGGTACGCGTCGGCGGCCACGACGGTCGCGCCCGCGGCGGCGGCCACGGCGCACCGCCGCGGGTCGACGTCGAGGTAGGTGACGCTCCCGGCCCCCAGCGCGGCGGCGCTCAGCACCACCAGCAGCCCGAGGCTGGGGGTGCCACCGACGACGAGCACCTCGGCCCCGGGCCGCTCGGTGAGGACCGGCCGTACGGCCTGGAACGCGTCGGTGAGGTTGTCGGCGGCCGAGGCGGCCAGGAACGGGTCCACGCCCGGTGGCAGCGGCGTGAGGTTGTACGCCGCCCACGGCACCCGTACCAGGTCGTCGAAGAGTCCGCCCCAGTGGCCGCCGGCGCTCGTGCCGTACGACGCGAGGGGTGGCACCGTGGCGCACGTACCCGGAAGGTCGCGCCGGCAGTTGTCGCACGTGCCGCAGCTGATGTGCCAGGGAACGACCACCCGCTGGCCGGTTCGGAGCCCGGAGCCGCCGGCGCCGAGCTCGACGATCTCGCCGACGGCCTCGTGGCCGAGGGCGAAGGGCGGCGCGAACGGCGCCGGCGACCGCACGATCCAGCGGTCGAGGTCGCAGGCCGCCGAGGCGATCGGCCGCACCAGGGCGTCGGTGTCCGCGGACAGGACGGGCGCCGGCCGGTCCTGCCACTGCAGGCTGCGGGGACCGGTGAGGACGAGGCTCTGCATGGCGCGCTCCCGACTCGAGGAGAGGAATCTCTCTAGAGAGAGAACTCTAGAAGCCGGGTTCGGTATCTTCAACCCATGCCCCGCCTCGTCCACGACACGTCGGCGATCCTCGACGCGGCGGTGCGGCTGCTCGTCGCCGGCAGCGCGGACGCCATCACCATCGCCGGCGTGATCCGGGAGGCCGGCGTCTCCAGCGGCTCCGTCTACCACCGCTTTCCCACCCGCGCGGCGCTGCTCGCCGCCGTCTGGAACCGCGCCGTGGAAGGCTTCCACGCCGAGCTGGAGGAGCACTTCGCCGGCGAACCGGTTGCCGCGGCCGCCGCTCTCGGCCGCCACACCGTCGCCTGGTGCCGCGCCCATCCGGCCGACGCCCGGGTGCTGCTGGCCGGCCTCGGCGCCTTCGAGCCCACCTCCTGGTCGCCGGAGAGCCGGGAGCGGCGCGAGGCCGGGCAGGCCCGCTGGGACCGGCACGTCCGCCGCCTGCTGGCCGGCCTCCGGGCGGAGACCGGCCGCGAGACGGCGGAGCTGCTCCTCGTCGTGATCGACGTGCCCTACGCCGCGGTGCGTCGCTACCTGAGCGCCGGCCGCGACATCCCCGCGAACCTCGGCGACATCGTCGAACGGCTCATCCGCGCACAGCTGGCATAGCTCCGCGCCGCGGCGGGAGCATGTCGTCGAACGGCAGGGAGGCGGACCGGCGGGCCTGCGGCGTGCCCTCGGCGGCCGGCAGCCCCGCCCAGCGGCGCAGGGTGGCGACGGCCTCGGCGTTGTCGGCCGGGGTCAGCCGGGAGATGTTCGCGCCGTGGTTGCTGCCCGGCGCCACGTACAGGCGGGAGTCGTGGCGGCTCGGGGCGAAGCGCTCGGCGCCCCACGGGTCGTTCTCGCCGTACACGAACATCATCCGGGTCGACCGGGTGCGCACCCAGGCGTGGACGTCGATCATCGGCCGCGGGTCGTGCGGCGAGCGCAGCTCCGGCGGGAGGGAGGAGTTGGCCGTGTAGAGGCCGGGGTAGTGGCGCAGGCCGCGCAGGTGCGCGAAGCGCAGGCTCGGCCAGCCGAGCTGGGTGGCGGCCTGGTAGTAGTAGGGCCAGTAGTACTCCAGCCCCTGATCGGTGTAGAACGACCAGCCCGCGACCGAGTCGATCCAGGCGTAGAGCTCCGCGTCGGAGGCGGTGGCGGCCGGCACCGACGGGCAGTCGGCGGCCGACGAGAACTGCCAGAAGGCCCACACCGTGTCGAGCACGGCCATCTCGAACGACCGGTCGGCGGTGCCGAGGGTCCGGGTGAACGTCCACCCGTTGGCGGCGGCGTCCGCGACCAGGAGGGGCACCAGCCGGTCGCGACGCTTCAGCGCCTCCTTCTGTACGCCGTTGAGTGCGCTCCGGCAATCGGCGTCACCCACGGTCCGGAAGAACTCGTCGTAGGCGCCGTCCACGTCGTTGAGGGTGTCGTCCGGGGCCACGTACGCGACCACGCCGTCGACGTCCTCCGGATAGAACCGGCGGTGGTACACCGAGGTCATCCCACCCTTGCTGGCACCGGTCTGGATCCACCGTCCGGTGTAGATGGTCCGGAGCGCCTGCACGATGCGGTGCTCGTCGGTGGCCTCCTGCCAGATGTCCAGGTCCGACCAGTCGGCGGACGCGGGTCTGGACGGGGTGAAGAACCGGTGCTCCACCGACACCTGGTTGCCGTCGAGCAGGTTCGTGGGCTCGGTGCGCGACGGCGAGGGCCGCGCCGCCAGCCCGTACCCGCCGGTGGCGAGCACGACCGGCGCGTCGGTGGCGCGGTGCAGCAGGGTGAGGCGCTGCTCGTAGGTGCCGGCCGCGGGGTCGCGGTGGTCGGCCGGCTGCCGGTAGGAGAGCACGAAGAACCGGTAGCCGGTCGGGGCGCTCTCCGACACGATCGTCATCCCGGGAAGGGCCCGGAGCCGGTCGGCCAGGTCGTCCCCGGCACCGGCCCCCGCGGGCGCGGCGAACCCGGCGACGGCCGGGCCGAGCAGGGCCAGAACGGACAGTAGTACGGTCACCACGCGACGTCGCATGGCCCGATGCTAATCGATGTTGAACGATCTGTGGCGCCCCGGCCGGAGCCTACTTGCCGGACAGCGCGCCCAGGTCGATGACCTGCGCCGGGGCCGGGGGCTCGATGGGCTTCGCCGGCGCGTTGAAGTCGCTGAACAGCACCTGCGAGGCGCCGTCCTTGCCGCCGATCCGCAGCGGGTACGGCTCCCCGGTGGTGGCGATGTAGAGCGTGGCCTGCTGGTCCTCGAGCGCGATCGCGGGCACGCCGCCGATCTGCTTCTCCGTACCCTTGGTCAGGGTGCCGGTGGGCTTGAGGAACTCCTCGGCCGAGCCGATGCTGAACAGCTCGGCGAACGACTGGTCCCCCTCGGCCGCGGTGACCCACCGGTCGCCGATCACCTTCGCCAGCAGCTTGGCCTTCGGAGCGTCCATCGCGGTCGCCCAGAACTGCTCGTTCGGCCGCATGTAGCGCTTCCCGTCCACGTCGAGCAGGTCGACCTTCGCCTTGCCCGAGGTCAGGGACGCGGTGAAGTTCTCGCCGTCGACGGTGAGGTCGATGCCGGTGGGCTGCCCGTCCAGGTCGATGTCGCCCTCGGCGTGGTAGGCCTTCGCGGCCTTGAGCGCGCCGGTCGCCCGCTGCAGGATCTCGTCCGCCGTCAGGGCCGCGACCCCGTTGCCGGTGGGTGCCGCGGGCCCGGCGGGCGGCGTCGTCCCGGCCTTGTCGTTCTGGCAGCCGGCGAGTGTCATCGCCGCGGCGACCAGCGTGATGGACGCGACCTTGGGGAGAATGCCTCGCACGAACGTTCCTGTCCTGTGGATGGTGCCGGCGATCGCCGGTTGAGCCAGGGGACTGTACCGTGCGGGGCGACGCCTCACCGACCCGTTTTCGAGGCGGTGGCGGGGGTCTCGTCCGCGGAACCCGGGGTGGGCGTCGGGTAGAGCAGCTGCAGCAGCGGTCCGGTCAGGGCCGTGGTGACCAGGGCCATGATGACCATCGACGAGTAGAGCCGGCCGTCCAGGACGCCGAGCTGGAGGCCGACGGTCAGGATGATCAGCTCGGTCAGGCCGCGGGTGTTCATCAGCACGGCCAGCGCGGCGGCCGGGCGGGCGCGCATGCCGTTGAGGCGGGCGCCGGCGAAGGCGCCGAGGAACTTGCCGCCGATGGCGACCGTCAGGATGAGGCCGAGGTCGACGACGTCCGCGCCGGTCATGCCGGACAGGTTCACCTTGAGACCGGCCACGATGAAGAAGATCGGCAGCAGCAGGATGCCGTTGAGGTGCGAGATCCTGGCGGAGACCGGGTCACCGGCGGCGCGGGGCATGATCGCGCCGAAGAGGAACGCGCCGAAGATGAAGTGCAGTCCGATCCACTCGGTGAAGGCCGCCGAGAGGAGCAGGCCCACCAGCGTGATCACCAGCGGCACCGGCTGCCGCGAGCGCAGGACGCGGGGGCACGACAGGAGCCGGTGCAGGCCGGCCCGGACGGCGGTCACCATGATCGTCACGTACGGGACGAAGAGAAGCAGCAGCCACTGCGACCCGGCGCCCTCGCCGCCGATCGCGACCACGACGGCGAGCAGGGTCCAGGCCAGGACGTCGTCGATCGAGGCGCAGGCCAGGGCGACGTTGCCGAGCCACGTGCGGCTCATGCCCCGGTCGGTGAGGATGCGGGCCAGCACGGGGAAGGCGGTCACCGACATGGCGGCGCCCATGAAGAGCATGAACGCCGTCCGGTTCCCGGTCGGATGGTCGTCGAACAGGTGCAGGGCCAGCACGCTGCCCAGCGCGAACGGCAGGGCGATCGAGCCGGACGCGACGGTGCCGGTCACGAGCTTGCGGCCGCGTAGCAGCATCGCGTCCAGCTCGGCGCCGACGGTGAACATGAACAGGGCCACGCCGATGTTGGCAAGGGCACCGAGGAACGGGCGGATGTCGGTGGGGAAGACGGCGTCCGAGATCGCGCCGTGCAGCAGGGTAGGTCCGAGCAGGACGCCGAGGGCGACCTCGCCGATGACCGGCGGCTGACCGAGGCGGCGGGCCACCGCGCCGGCGGCGTAGGAGAGCAGGACGATGACGGCGAGGGCGACGAGCAGTGTCGTGGTCTGGCCGGTGGTCACGGCGGGCTCCGGTGGTCAGTGGGCCTCGTCGAGCTGGCCGGCCAGCTCACCGAGCGTCGTGTGGCTGAGGATCCGGCCGACCGGCAGCAGCACCCCGTGGGAGCGCTGCACCTGCCGGCGGAGCTGGGCCGCCATCAGCGAGTCGAGGCCCTGGCTGGTCAGGTCGCGGTCGGGGTCGAGGTGGGCGGCGTCGACGCGCAGGATCGCGGCGACCTCGTCGAGGAAGGTCCGCGGCCCCTCGGCGGCCGCCGGGGCGGGCGGTGCCGGCACCGTGGCGACGACCGGGACCGGGACCGGCGGCGGCGCGGCGTGAGGCGGCGGCGCGGCGTGAGGCGGCGGCGCGGCGGAAAAGGGTGCGGTGCCGGTGACGTCGCGCAGGAACGGGGAGGCGGCCGCGTCCGGGTGGGCCGCCCGCCACGCCGCCCAGTCGACCGGCATCACCACGGTGTCCGGGGCGTCCGTGGCCAGGAGGCGGTCCAGTACCGCGAAGCCGGCCGCCGAGGTGAACCCGCTCATGCCCCGCGGGACGAGGTCCCGGCCGAGGTCGGCGCCGGCCCGCGCGGCCATGCCCGCGTCGGTCCAGAATCCCCAGTTCACCGCGAGCGCCCGGTGCCCGCGCCGGCGCCGGCCCCGGGCCACGGCGTCGAGGGCCGCGTTGGCCGCCGCCCCCGCCGCGACGTGCGGCGAGGCCAGCAGCGCGTTGCCGGAGGAGAAGAGCACGAAGTGGTCGAGCGCCTCGTCGAAGAGCCGGTCGAGGACCCGCGCGCCGGCCGCCTTCGGCCGCAGTACCGTCTGCAGGTCGCGCAGGGTGGTGTCGGCGATCGGCTGGTAGAGGAAGACGCCGGCGGTGTGGAAGACGCCGCGGACCGGCGGCCGGCCCGCCGCCCGGCGGTGGTCGATCAGCCGGCGCATCGACTGCTCGTCGGCCGCGTCCACGGGGGCGTACCGCACGTCGGCGCCGTGGACGCGCAGCTCGTCCAGGAGCCGGGCGACGTCGCCGCCGGGGGTGGGCAGGGAGCGGCCGGTGAGCAGCAGGTGCCGGGCGCCGCGGGAGATGAGCCAGCGGGCCAGTCCGGCGCCGATCCCGCCCGCGCCGCCGGTCACCAGGTAGGTGGCGTCCGGCCGCATCCGGGTCGACGGCGGCGCCGGTGTGGGCGCGGGCCGTTGCGGCGCGGCGGCGCGCAGGTCGAGGACGACCGGGCCGACCGGGTCGCCGTCCGGCCGGTCCGCCGCGGGCAGCGGGGCGAGCTCGCCGGCCGCGATCAGCCGCAGCACCCGGTCGAGCAGGCCGCCGGCGAGTCCCGGCCGCGACCGGCGCAGGTCGTCGACGTCGAGGACCCGGTAGGACGCGTTGGCGGGCAGGGCGTGCAGTCCGGCCGGGCGGGTCCCGGCCAGATCGACACAGCGACCGTACGGGGCCAGCACCTCGATGTTCCGTCCGGCGGCGTCCCCGTCGAGCGCGCTCAGGACGACGTCCATCCCCGCCCCGCGGGTGGCGGCCAGCAGCGGCCCGGCGAAGTCCCCCGCAGAGTCGGTGACGTGGGCGATCCCCATGGCGCGCAGCAGTGCGCGCTGCCGCTCGGTGCCGGCGGTGGCATAGATCTCCGCGCCCTGCCGCCGGGCGACCTGGATCGCGGCGAGGCCGGTCCCGCCGGCGGCGTCGTGGATGAGGACCCGCTCGCCGGCGCGGAGGGCGGCCAGTTCGATGAGGGCGTACCAGGCGGTCAGGTACGGGGTCGGCACGGTGGCCGCGGCGGCGAGGTCGAGCCCGGCGGGCACTCCGACGGTGAGCCGCCGGTCGGCGAGCAGGTCCACGGCCGGTTCCGGGGCGGCCGCCACGATGCGGTCGCCCACGCACAGCCCGCGCACCCCGGCGCCGAGGGCCGTGACCACGCCGGCCACGTCGGCTCCGGGACGGCCCGGCCGTACCCCGGCGAACTCGGCGGCGATCCGCACCTGCCCGGCGCCCGGCGGGCCGCCGGCCCGGGGAAGCGACGGGCCGGGAGCCGGCGCGGCGGCGCGGTGCAGCCGGTGGACGTGCCGGACGCCGGGCCGCAGCGCGATCTGGTCCTCGTCCGCGCCGGCCGCCTCGATCTCCCGGCGCAGCGCCTCCACCTGCGCCGTGCCGCCGGCCGGGTCCAGGTCGACGAGGGTGTGCCGGACGGCGGACAGCTCGCTGGCGGCCGTACGCCCGAAGCCCCACACCGCCGACTGTTCCGGGTCCGGCGCCCCGTCCGCGGCGCTCACGGTCTCGGCGCCGCGGGTGACGAGCACGAGCCGGAGGCGTTCCCCGGGGGCGAGGGCCAGCGCCCGGTCCAACAGCAGCGCGCTGCCGAGCCCGAGCGGTACGCCCTCCACCGGCTGCGCCGCCCGCAGGCTCCACAGGTGCACCACCGCGGCGATGCCCTCGGGCCGGTCCCGGCGGGTCTCGTGCAGCAGCCGGGCGTAGTCGTCGAGGCGGGACGGGTCGATGCGGTAGGTGGCGTCGCCGGTGCGCTCGTACCGGTCGCCGGGGAGGACCGTGACCGCCGCACCGAGCGCCGGGGCGATCTCGTCGTCGGCGAGGACCAGCCACGCGCCGGTGACCGGGCCGGGCGCGGGGACGGGCGGTGGCGCCGGGATCCACTGTGGCCGGTAGAGCCAGTCGTCCACGGCGGGCTCCTCCTCCTGGCGCAGCAGGAAGCGGATCCGCAGCCCGAGGAACTCGGCGAGCAGGTTGCCGTGCTCGTCGCGTACGGCCACGTCGCCGCTGAACGAGTCGGCGGTCAGGTCGCGCCGGACCACGTGGCTGTGCAGCGTGCCGGTCAGCGGGGCGTGCCGGCGGAACGCGTCGATGGAGCCCAGGATGAAGGCGTGCTGGTCGCCGGGGGCCGTCGTGCCGGGCAGGGTGGCCGCGAGGATCTGCCCGCAGGCGTCGAGGACCGCCGGGTGGACGTGGTGCCGGTCGTACTCGGCGAGGCCGGCCGGCACGGTGACCCGGGCCAGTGCCTCGTCGTCGCCGCGCCACACCTGCGAGACGCCGCGGAAGACGCCGTGCCACTCGTTGCCGCGCGCGGCGAACCGGCGGTAGAACTCGGCGCCGTCGAAGCTCTCGGGGGCCCGCGCGGCGATCCGGTCGGGGGTGTCCGCGGGCAGTCCGGTGATGCGGGCGCCGGCGGCCACCGGTTCGATCCGGCCGTGCGCGTGCCGGGTCCAGGCGTCGCCGTCGGCGGTGGCGACCTCGAAGCTCCATCCCCGCTCGGCGGGGGACAGCGTCACCCGCAGCACCGGTGGCCGGGTGGCGGTGATGAAGAGCGCCTTGTCGTAGCGGACGTCCCTGACCACGACGTCGCCGGCGAGGGTGCCGGCGGCGGCCGCGGCGAGCTCCAGATAGGCGGTGCCGGGCAGGATGACCAGCCCCTGCACCTGGTGGTCCAGCAGGTACGCGTTGCGCCGCAGGTCGATCGGGCCCTGCCAGCGGTGGACGCCGTCGTCGACCCGGTACGCCCCCAGCAGCGGATGCCCGGCCGGGGTGAGCCAGAAGGCGGTGCGCTGCCACGGATAGCGGGGCAACCCCACGTACGTGCCCGGCGGGTCGAACAGGGCCTCGTACCGTACCGGGAACCCGGCCTGGTGCAGGGTCGCCACCGAGGTCAGCAACGCGGTCATGTCATCGGTGTCGCGCTGCAGCGACGCCACGACCTGATCGGCGCCGCGCCCCTCGGGCAGGCACTCCTTCACCGCGGCGCTGAGGATGGGGTGGGGGCTGATCTCGATGACGGCGCTCGCCCCGGTGCCGGCGGTCTCGGCGTCGACGGCGGCGTGGAAGCGGACCTCGTCGCGCAGGTTGCGCACCCAGTAGCCGGCGTCCATCTCCGCGCCGGTCACCAGCTCCCCGGTGACCGTCGACCGCAGCGGCACGGTCCCGGCCACCGGACGGATCGGCTCGAGGACCTCGCGCAGCGTGTCCAGCAGCGGGTCCACCTGGCCGCTGTGCGAGGCGACGTCGACCTTGACGATCCGGGCGGTGACCCCGCGCTCGGCCAGGCCGGCCAGCACCTTCTCCACCGCGGACGTACGCCCCGAGATGATGGTGCGCTGCGGGCCGTTGCTCACCGCGACGTCCACGTCCGGTACGCCGGCGAGCTCGCGGCGCAGCTCGTCGGCGGACAGGTCGACCGCGGCCATCGACCCGGCGCCGGCGATCCGGGTGAGCAGGGCACTGCGGCGGCAGATCACCGCGGCGGCGTCGGCCGGGCTGAGCGCGCCGGCGACGCAGGCGGCGGCGACCTCACCCATGCTGTGGCCGATCACGACGTCGGGCCGGACGCCCCACGAGCGCCAGACGGCGGCGAGCCCGACCTGGACCGCCCAGAGCAGCGGCTGCACCACGTCGATCGGCCAGGTCGCCTCGTCGTCGCCGGTCAGGCGTTCGACCACCGACCAGCCGCTCTCGGCGCGTACGTGCCGGTCGCACTCCTCGACGGCCTCGCGGAAGACGGCGGAGGTCCGCAGGAGCTCGCGTCCCATGCCGGCCCACTGGGAGCCCTGACCGGGGAAGACGAAGACGGTCTTCCAGGCGGCGCTGCGGGCCGCGACGATCGGCCGGCCCCGGCGCAGCTGCCGCACGGCGTGGTCGTGGTCCTGCGCGAGGACGGTCATCCGGTGCCGGTGGTGGGTGCTGCGGGTGAGCGTGCTGAAGCTGACGTCGCGCAGGTCGTGCCCGTGCCCCGGGCCGCCGGGGGAGAGGTGGTCGGCGTAGGCGGCGGCGAGCTCGCGCAGCGCCGCGGGTGTCTGCGCGGACAGGGCCAGCAGGTGCGGGGGCCGTTGCGGTCCGGCGGCGGGCGGTCGCGGGGTGGCGGGCCGGTGCTCGCCGAGCACCACGTGGGCGTTGGTGCCCGAGATGCCGAAGGAGCTGACCGCGGCGTACCGGGGGAGCTCGTCCGTGCCCCACTCCCGGGCCGCCTGCGGGATCGCGAGCGCCACCCGGTCCCAGTCCACCGCGCCGGTCGGCTTCTCGCTGTGCAGGCTGGGCGGGACCACGCCGTGCGCGACGCTCAGCGCCGCCTTGATGATCGCCGCGATGCCGGCGGCCGCCTCGGTGTGCCCGATGTTCGTCTTCACCGAGCCGACCAGCAGCGGGTCCGCGGCGGTGCGTCCGGCGCCGGTGCCGTACATGGCGTCCAGCGCCCGCAGCTCGATCGGGTCGCCGGTGGGGGTGCCGGTGCCGTGCGCTTCCACCAGGCCAACGGCGCCCGCTCCGATGCCGGCCCGCTCGCAGGCGTGCCGCATCACCTCGAGCTGGGCGCTCTCCGACGGCGCCATCAGGTAACCGCTGCTGCGGCCCTCGTTCTCGACCGCCGAGCCGTGGATGACCGCGTAGATCCGGTCGCCGTCGGCCTCGGCCCGGTCGAGGGGCTTGAGGACCACCACGCCGACGCCGTCGCTGCGGACGAAGCCGTCGGCGTCCTCGGCGCCGAACTTGCACCGGCCGTCCGCGGAGAGCATGTCGGCCTGCGAGAACGAGATGCTCTCCTCGGGGGTGAGCACCAGGTTGACGCCCCCGGCCAGGGCGAGGGTCGCCTCACCGGCGCGCAGCGTGGCGCAGGCCTGGTGCACGGCCACGAGCGAGGACGAACAGGCGGTGTCGACGGAGGTGCTCGGGCCGCGCAGGTCGAAGAAGAACGACAGGCGGCCGGAGAGGACGCTGCGCGACGTGCCGACGTTGGCGTAGATGTCCAGCGTCTCCGCGGCCCGCAGCAGGTCCCAGTACTCGGCCGTGCGCTGCCCGACGACCACCGCGGTCCGGCTCCCGGCGAGTTGCTCCATCGTCAGGCCGGCGTCCTGGACCGCCGCGGCGGCGGTGTGCAGCAGCAGCCGCTGTTGCGGGTCCATGTGGGCGGCCTCGCGGCCCGAGACGCCGAAGTACTGGGCGTCGAAGCCCCGGATGTCCGGCAGGAAACCGCCGCGCCGGCTGATGATGCGCCCGGGCGTCCGCGGCCGCGGGTCGTGGAAGGCGTCGATCGGGAAGCGGTCGGGCGGGACGTCCGTGGTGGCGTCCACCCCGTCGAGCTGGAGCCGCCAGTACGCGCCGAGGTCTCCGGCGCCGGGGAATTCGCACGCCATGCCCACGATGGCGATCTTCACGAGCTGCCTCCCGCCGGGGTCGTCGTCCAGGGCTGCGGATCGGTGACGGTGAGGATGACGGCCACGGCGGACCATCCCGGGGCGCCGCCGAAGAGCAGCACGTGGTCGCCCGCGTCGAGCTGCCCGGTGTGCAGCAGGTGGTCGAGGGCGATGAACTGGTCGCTGGACGAGGCGTGCCCGACGCCGCGGCCGAACTCCCACATCGAGCGGGAGACGTCCAGGCCGAGCGGGTCCATCATGGTGTTGCGGGTGGTCGCCTCGTCGCCGTTGGGCACGAGCACCCAGCGCAGGTCGCCGGGTTTGATGCCGGCCTCCTCCACCGCCGCGAGCGCCGTGTCGGAGCAGGCCTTCGCGAGGCCGTCGGCGAGGTTCACTCCGCCGGCCCGCTTGGCGTTCTCGGTGAACTGCTGGGCGCGTCCGACGGTGTCGATGCGCCGGCCCGCGGAGCCGGTCGGCGGGAACAGCGGTTCGTCGCCGCGGGCCATGCCCTCGTACTCGGGGTAGACCCGGGACACCACCGCGTCGACGCGGGCGAAGCCGCCGGCCGCGCCGACCACGACGGCGCTGGCGGCGTCCGCGGCGATGACGCCCATCGGCCCGCTGTCCCACCGGTTGAACAGCGGCGAGTTGAAGTTGTCCGCCGTGGTCAGCAGGATGTCCGGCCGCTCCGCGGGCTGGTGCGGCAGCAGGGCGGCGGCCAGCTGGAGGCCGGTGAGCATGCTGTTGCACCCGTTGCGCAGCTCGGTGCCGCCCGCCCCCTCGATGCCCAGCTCCCGCATGACGTACGCGGCCGGCGACCACATCTCGGGCCCCTGGAAGAACGTCGCGCCGTGCAGCACGGTCCCGATGGCCGGGGCGCCTCCCGCGCTGCGGCCGAGCGCCACCCGGGCGGCCCGTACGGCCATCTCCGGCGGGGACTCCGGGCCGGCGACCCGCACCTCGCGCAGGCCGCTCTCGGCGTGGACCGTGGCGTCGTAGAGGCCGGCGGCGACCGCCTCCGACGCGGGGTACCCGGCCGGCATCCAGCAGCCGAGGCCGGTCAGGAAGACGTTCTCCGGCTTCATGCCGATGCACCACCTAGCGAGATCATGATCCGGCGGCCGGCGCCGACGGTCACGTGGGTGAGATCCGGGATCCAGTGCGGCGCCCCGCGTACGGCCGCACCCAGGCCGACGACCGTGGCGCCGGCGGACCGCCCGGCGGCGACGCCCGCCGGGGAGTCCTCGAACACGACGCAGTTCTCCGGGGCGGCGCCGAGGGCCCGGGCCGCGGCCAGGTAGCCCTCCGGGTGCGGCTTGCCGGCCGTCACGTCCTCGGCGGCGACGAGGACGGCGGGTGCGGGCACGCCGAGCGCCGCGAAGCGCCGCCGGGCGACCTCCGCGCCGGTCGAGGTCACCACGGCCCACGGCCGGCCGGCGAGCGCGGCCAGCAGGTCCGCGGCGCCCGGCATCGGCGCGGCACTGCCGGCGTTGCTCAGCTCCAGGTCGCGGATCGCGGCCAGCTCGGCGGCCAGGTCCAGGTGCGGGGTGAGGGCCGCGACGACGTCGGCGACGGTACGGCCGTGCGCCGCGTCCCGCACCCGCGCGGGGTCCAGACCGTGCCGGGCGGCCCAGAGTCGTACGTTGCCGGCGATCTGCCCCTCGGAGTCGACCAGCACCCCGTCCAGGTCGAACAGCACGGCCTCGCACCGCAGTGCCGGAGTCAGAAGAGGCACTTGGATTCCTGGGAGACGCGCAGGTTGCCCAGCCGGTCGTGCCACAGGTGCGTGGGGTCGTTCTCGACGGCCGCCAGGAATTCCCGCATGGCGACGAGCGCGGTGGGCTCCTCGTTGTCGTAGACGTCGCCCTGCAACAGCTTGAGCACACCGATGCGGTAGCGGGGATCCTGCACGAATGCGGTGAACAGGATGTTGAGGCGATAGTAGATGGAGATGAACTCGTACCAGTTGGAGACGCCGCGGCGCAGCTTGCCGACGTACGTTTCGAAGCGATGCTCCCGGAAGTCGCCGGCCTCGGCGGCGGCGATGATGTCGGCACACGCCAGCCGGGCGCTGTTCATCGCCACCGACACGCCGCTGGAGAAGATCGGGTCGACGAACCGGGCCGCGTCGCCGACCAGCAGCATCGAGTCGCCGGCCACCTTGCGCATCCCGTAGCTGTAGTCGCCCTCGGCCTTGAACGGGCGCACCCGCTCGGTGTCCTTGAGCGCCTTGAACAGCTCGGGCCGGCTCGCCACCGAGTCCCAGAAGAAGCCCTCGAGGTCGTCCTTGTTCTCGCGGAACCGGGCCTTCTGGGTCACCACGCCGACCGACGTGATCGTCTCGGTGATGGGGATCTGCCAGACCCAGGTGTCCTCGAGCGGCAGGAAGTGGATGAAGATGTAGTCGGCCTGCTGGGTGGTGTCCGCCAGCGCGGTGCGGTCCAGGCCCTCGAACCAGCTGTGCACGGCGTACTGGTTGAAGACCGGGTCGGGGACCTTGACCTTGAGCTGGCGGCCGAGCAGGGTGCCGCGGCCGCTCGCGTCGACGACCATCCGGACGCGCACGTCACTCTTGTGCGGGCCCATCCCGATCCGCACCACCGGGCGGTCGCGGTCGGCGAAGTCGACCGAGTGCACGCGTACGCCGGAGAACACCTGAGCGCCCAGGCTCTCGGCGTGCTTGAGCAGGATGAGGTCGAACTGCCCCCGGTCGACGTGCCACGTGTAGTCGCGGTCGACGCCGAGCTGCTCGCGCTCGTTGAAGAGCACGTCGGCGGTGCCCAGGCCGTGCTCGTGCACCTGGAACCCGAGCGGGTCGGCGCCGCCGTCGCCGGCGGAGGTCCAGGCCGCGCCGTACTTCTTCGGGAAGCCGGCGGCCTCGATCTTGTCGATGGCGCCGATGTCGATCAGCACCGGCGTGGTGGCCGGCACCAGCGACTCCCCGACGTGCTCGCGGGGGAACGTCTCGCTCTCGAAGACGGCGACCGACAGGCCGGCCCGCGCCAGGTAGGACGCCGTGGTCGAGCCGGCGGGGCCGCCGCCGATGACGGCGATGTCGAAGTCGGAGCCGGACTGCTGGTCGGTCGTGACAGTCATGGAGTCGCCCAATCGTTCGGTTCAGGCCGTGGCGCGCAGGCTCAGGACGAGGTCGGCGATGGTCCCGGCGTCGCGGAAGTTCGGGCCGGTCATCGCGGTCGGGGGTACGCGGACGCCGATCTCCGTGCGCAGCCAGGCGATCAGCTTCGCGGTACGCAGCGAGTCGAGGATGCCGGCCTGCAGCAGCGGCGTCGTCTCGGTGACGTCGATCGTGCCGAGATCCACGGCCAGTTCCGTACGGATGAACTCCAGGACCCGCTCGCGCATCTCGGTCTGCTCGGTCGTGCTCGGCATGGGGACCTTCCTCCTCAGGGTGCGGTGGGTGCGGCCGGGGCGGCGATCACCCAGGCGGTCGGCAGCGTCACGGGCGTGCCGTCGCGGCCGGGCTGGGTGGTGTGCAGCCGGTCGTCACCCGAGGCCACCAGGCGCAGGAGGCCGTTGCGGGTGATCAGCCGGTCGAGCTGGCGGCCCTGCACCGGCGGCGCGGCGGCGCCGAAGCCGAAGTGCCGGGCCAGCCGGGTGAATTTGTCCAGCGGGGCGCCCTCGGCGAGCAGGTCGTGCACGGCCCACGTGGTGACGTCGGTCAGCTCCTGCGCGAACAGGCGCCCCCGGGTGCCGAGCAGGGTCGCGACCGCCCGTACGGCCCGGTCCTGGCCGGCGGGCGGCAGCTGGTGCAGCACTCCCCGCAGGTAGACGTTCGCGTCGCCCAGCTCCGTGGCCAGCCCGGCGACGGCCCCGGGGTCGAGCAGGTCGAGGCGGCGGTACTCGAGGTTGGGGGCCGCGTGCTCGCGCCGGGCGATGGCCAGGGCGGGCTCCGCGACGTCGACGCCGAGGACGCGGGCGAACCGGCGGGCGAACTCGCGGGTCTGCCGCCCGCTGCCGCAGCCGAGGTCGACCAGCGGCAGCGTGGCGTCGAGGTGCGGCGACGCCCGCCGGAGGTGCTCGGCCGCGGCGAGGGTGGCGGAGGAGTCCCACAGCGCGGTGTCGCCGTCCGCGGCCAGGTCCCGCCAGAAGGCGTCCCAGCTCCGGCTGTCCGTCTCGGTCATCGGGGCCCTCCGGGGTGGACGTGGGCGGCGAGCCGGGCGCGGTCGAGCTTGCCGTTGGCGTTGACCGGCAGGGCGTCGACCAGGTGCAGCTCGTCGATGAGCATGTAGAGCGGCAGCCGTTCGGCGCAGAAGCTGCGCAGCTCCGCGAGGCCGGGGCCGCGCCCGGCGCGGGGGCGCACCACGGCGTGGATGCGGGCGTCCGGGCCGGAGCCGGCGACCAGCACCGCCGCCCGGTCGATGTCGTCGTGCTCGCCCAGCACGACCTCGATCTCGCCGGGCTCGACCCGGTGCCCGCGGACCTTCGCGAGGTCGTCGCGGCGCCCGAGGAAGTGCAGCAGGCCGTCCGCGTCCCGGCGGCCCAGATCCCCGGTGCGGTACGGCCCGGTGCGCCGCGGACCGCCCCAGTAGCCCGGCATCACGGTGGGCCCGGAGACCAGGATCTCCCCGTCGGGGGCCAGCTCGACGGTGTCACCGCAACAGGCCGAGCCGATCGGTAGCGGGCCGGTGCGGTGCAGATCGGTGGCGGTCACCTCGTACGAGGTGCAGACGTTGGTCTCGGTGGGGCCGTACCAGTTGAACATCCGCACGCCGGGCCAGGCCGCCCGGAGCCTTCTCACCGCGGCCGGTGGGAACGGCTCGCCGGCGAAGACGCAGCAGCGCAGGGTGCCCGGGTCCCGGTCGAGCAGCCCGGCGTCCATCATCCGGATCAGCACGGAGGGCACCGAGTACCAGACCGTGATGCCGGTGTCCTCGATCAGGTCGTTCAGCAGCGGGGCCACTTGTCCCAGCGTCTCGGGGATCAGCTGGACGCGGGCGCCAGCCCGGAACGCGGCGTACAGATCGAACACCGACAGGTCGAAGTTGAACGACGCGTGGTTGGCCAGCCGGTCCCCGGGCCGCAGGCCGGTCGTCGCGTACGCCCATTCGACGAAGGCCGTCGCGTTGCGGTCGGTGAGCACCACCCCCTTGGGCATCCCGGTCGAGCCGGAGGTGTAGAGGAGGTAGACGGGGTCGTCCGGCCCGACGGGCACGAGCGGTACGCGCGCCGTGGACCTCAGCCCGGCGGGCGTGACGGCCGGGGGTCCCGCGGGCAGGTCGTCCGGCCGGTCGGTGACGAGCAGGGCGGCGGCGCAGTCCGCGGCGATGCGGCGTACCCGGTCGGGCGGGTTCATCGGCGACACCGGGACGTAGACCGCGCCGAGCCGCAGCACCGCCTGCATGACGGCGACCAGCTCGGCGCTCTTCTGTCCCCACAGCACCACCCGGTCGCTGCGGCCCAGTCCCCGGGCGGCGAGGGCGGCGGCCACCTCGGCGGCCCGGTCGTCGAGCTCGGCGTAGGTGAGCGCGCCGGTCAGGTCCGCCACCGCGACGGCGCCGGGGCGTACGCGTGCCGCGCGCGGCACCAGGTCGCGGAGGTTCACAGGGCCATGTCCCGGGCGATCACCCGGCGCTGGATGTCCGACGTACCGGAGAAGATCGTCGACGGCAGCGCGTCGCGCAGCATGAGCTCCACCGGCTCGCCCCGGACGTAGCCGGCGCCGCCGAGCAGGTTCACCGCGTCCGTGGCGGAGGCCACCGTGCCCTCGGAGACGGCCAGCTTGGACATGGCGGCCCGGACAGCGGCGTCGTCGTCGCCGGCGTCCAGCGCCGCGCAGGCGCGGTGCAGCAGCAGCCGGCCGCTCTCCAGCCGCAGCCGCATCCCGACGATCCGGTCCGCGACGGCCTGGAACTCGCCGATCGGGCGCCCGAACTGGCGCCGCTCCCGGGCGTGGGTGGTGCAGCGTTCCAGCAGGCGGCGCTGCAGGCCGAGATAGAGGGCGAAGAGGCAGCCGCGTTCCCAGGCCATCGAGTGCGCGAACACCGCCGCGCCCCCGCCCACCGGGCCCACGACCCGGTCGTCGGGGACGAAGCAGCCGGTCAGCCGCAGCGGTCCGGCGGGGCACGAGCGCAGGCCGGTCTTGTCGTGAGCGGGCCCGGGGGACACGCCGACGTCGCCGCGCTCGACGAGGAACGCGGTGATGCCGAGGTGGCCGGCCGCCGGATCGGTGGTGGCGTAGACGAGGTAGACGTCGGCCACCGGCGCGTTGCTGACCCAGGACTTGACGCCGTCGAGCAGGTATCCGCCGTCGACGCGGCGCGCGGTGGTGCTCAGCCGGGAGGTGTCCGAGCCCGCGCCCGCCTCGGTCATGGCGTTGCCGGCGATGAGGTCGCCCGCGCACATGGCGGCGAGGCGCTGCCCGAGCACCGGCGTCGTCCCGAAGGCGGACAGCGGCATGGCGCAGGCGAACAGGTGCGCCGCGGCGGCGAAGAGCATCCCGGTGTCGTGGCACGATCCGGCCGCCGTCTCGTACAGCTCGGCGGTCCGCACGGCGCTGAGCCCGCTGCCGCCCTGCTTTCCGGGTACGCAGGCACCGAGCAGGCCGTGGCGGGCGAGCACCGCCCAGTCGTCGCGGGTGTAGCCGTCGCGGTCCGAGGTGACCGACGGCGGGAACGCCCGGCCGAACTCCTCGCGCAGGTCGGTCACCGGCGGGCCCAGTCCGGCGTGCGGAGCATCTCGAACAGCGCGCAGGCGATGTTGAGCCCCGGTCCCACGCCCAGCATCAGGTAGTGGTCGCCCGGGCCGAGCTCGCCCGTGGCCACGAGGTGTTCCAGCGCCACGAGCTGGTCGCTCGCTCCCATGTGGCCGACCGTGCGCCCCTGCTCCCAGGTGGACCTGGACATCGGCAGGCCAAGCGGGATCATCGCCCGGCCCTCGACCCGTTCGCGGGAGCCGTTGACGTAGCCGACGCGGGTGATGTCCGCCAGCTCGACGCCGGCCTCCTCCAGCGTGCGGGAGACCAGCTCGTCCTGGGCGGCCACCAGGCGCAGCGGGCCGTCGTCGCCCGCCAGCATACCGTCGACCCAGCGCCTCTTGCTGTCCGCGAAATCGAGGCGCCGTCCGCTGGTGGAGCCCGGCGGGAAGAGGGCCTCCGCGTCGCGGTGCATGGCCTCGTACTCGGGCAGGGTCGCCGAGTTGACCGACAGCAGCCGGGCGAAGCCGTCGTGCCGGTCGAGCACCGCGGCGCAGCCGCCGTCGCCCATCACGAAGTGCGGGCTGAACCTCCACCGGTCGAGCAGCGGGGAGTTGAAGTTGTCGCCCGAGGTGAGCAGGGCGGTGGTGTGGCCCGGGTCGGCCATGAGGTGGGCGGCCCCGAGTTCCAGCGCGCTGAACATGCCCATGCACCCCTGGCGCACCTCGGCGGCGGTGGCGGCGGAGGCGGCGATCCCGCGTTGCACGTAGTACTGCGGGCACCAGCCGTGCGGGCCCTGGTGCCAGACGCTCACGTACAGGACGAGGCTGAGGTCGGCACCCGCGACGCCGGCGCGCTCGAGGGCCTGGCGGGTGGCGCGCAGGGCCAGCTCCGGCGCGGGGGTGGTGCCGGCGTCGGTGACGCTGGTGATGCCGTACCGCCCCGCCGCCTCGGCGTCGATCAGTCCCTTCTCGACGGCCCGCTCGATGGCCACGGTCTCCGGCAGGCAGCAGCCCAGGGCCGAGAGATGGATGTTCGAGACTTTCATGGTCGAACCTTCGCTGTCGGTCGTCGTCGGGCCGTGACCTCAGCGTGCCCATGGCGCATTTATTTCCCGTTTACGGGCGATTATCGCCAGGGCGGATCAGGTGGTCCGGAAGGCCGGGATCAGCGACGGCGAGAACGCGTCGGGGTCGAGCATCTGTCGGTGCAATCGCTGCAATCCGGGACCGAGTTCGATGCCGAGCTCGTTGATGAACAGGATCCGCGTTTCACGGTAGACCCGCAGGGCCTCGGCGGTCCGGCCCGCTTGGTGGAAAGCGAGCATCAGAAGCTCGCGGACCCGCTCGTCGAACGGGTGCTCGGAAATGGTCGTACCGACCAGGGCGATAACCGATTCCGGCCGGCCCAGCCGCAACAGGCCGGCGGCGAGGTCGCCGATGGCCGTCAGGCGCAGATTCTCGATGCGTTGTCGCTGCCCCTGCGCCCAGACCCCGGCCAGGCCGGCGAGCGGGCGGCCCCGCCACAGGTCCAGGGCCGAGCGGGTGTGCGTCACCGCCTCGGCGTGCTCTTCCGCAGCTCGGGCGGCTGCCGCGGCCTCCAGCCCGGCCTCGAGGTCGCGCAGGTCGAGATGGTGGGCGCCGGCCAGTTCGTAGCCGCCGCCGAGGGACCGGATCAGGGACGGCGCGAACGGCGCGAATGCCGCCCGCAGCCGGTGGACATAGATGCGCAGGGAATTGACGGCCGACCGGGACGGCCGGTCCCCCCAGACGGCGTAGATCAATTCATCGACGGAGACGAAGGAGCCGCTGCCGAGCAGCAGTGCGGCGAGTGTCTGCCGCTGTTGTCGTGGCCCGATCTCCAACTCGGTCAGGTGGCACCGGGCGCGTACCGGGCCGAGGACCGAGAAGTGTAAAGGAAGCTCCATTCGAGCCCTTCGTGGTCGCGGAGAGGTTGAAGTATCAACCTTTCGGTGAACCGGTTCATGGAGTCGCATCGATGGGTGAGTTGAGGGAAATCTAGTTGCCTGATCGTCGGCAGTCAATGCAAGGTGCCCGCGCCCGCCCCCGGACACAGTGGAGGGTGCCGCCGTGATCACCGATCTCCGCGCGGCTGTATCCATCGATGGTGCCGGCCTATACGATCACCGCAACACCAGGGAACCACTCGCGGAGTCCATCGAACCGGCGCGGGTATGTCGCCGTGCCGTCACTTCGCGGACGTTCGCTGTCCAGAAACTGCTCTCATGATCACTCAGCGCACACCGGCTGGTGTTCGCAGAGGGAGGAACCGCGGTGCGTACATTTTCCCGCACGATGGCCGTCACGATGGCGGTCGCCACCATAGCCGCGACCACGGCCTGCTCGCCGCCCGAGAAGGACAGCGGGTCGTCGGGCTCGAGCGCCGCGAGCGCGACCAGCGTCGCCGACCTCGGCGGCCTCGACAAGCTCGTCGCGGCGGCCAGGGCCGAGGGCCGGCTCAACGTCATCGCCCTGCCGCCCAACTGGGCGAACTACGGCGAGATCATCAAGACCTTCGGCGACAAGTACGGCATCACGGTGAACTCGGCCCAGCCGGACGGGTCGAGCCAGGACGAGATCAACGCCGCGGAACAGCTCAAGGGTCAGGACAAGGCACCGGACGTCTTCGACCTCGGCAGCTCGGTGGCGATCGCCAACGTCGCCAGGTTCGCGCCCTACAAGGTGAGCACCTTCGCCGACATCCCCGACAACCTCAAGGATCCCGCCGGCACCTGGGTCAACGACTACGGCGGCTACATGTCGATCGGCTACGACAGCGCCAAGGTGCCGGCCCCGGCGAGCCTCGCCGACCTGCTCAAGCCGGAGTACAAGGGCAAGGTCGCGCTCAACGGCGACCCCACCCAGGCCGGGTCCGCGTTCGGCGGCGTGCAGCTGGCCGCGCTGGCCAACGGCGGCACGGTCGAGAACATCGCGCCCGGCGTCGAGTTCTTCGGCAAACTCAAGAAGGCCGGCAACCTGCTGCCCGTCGACCCCGACTCGGCGACCATCCAGTCCGGACAGACGCCGGTCGTCTTCGACTGGGACTACCTGAACGCGTCCGAGGCCACCAAGCTGAAGACCTGGAAGACGTTCGTGCCCGGCGGCACTGTCCTCGGTTCCTACTACGTGCAGGCCATCAACAAGGACGCCCCGCACCCGGCGGCGGCGCGCCTGTGGCAGGAGTTCCTCTACTCCGACGAGGGCCAGAACCTGTGGCTCAAGGGCGGTGCCCGCCCGGTGCGGGCCCAGGCCATGGAGAAGGCCGGCACGATCGACAAGACAGCGTTCGCGGCGCTGCCGAAGGTCGAGGGCACCCCGGTCATCCCCACCGAGGACCAGACCGCCAAGGCCAAGGAGTACCTCGCGGCGAACTGGGCCAAGGCCGTTGGCTGAGGTCGCCTCGGACGTCCCGCGGCGCGTGGCCCGGCGGCCACGCCTGCGGGGCGCCACCGCCCTGCTCGGGACGGTTCCCTTCTTCGCGTACGTGACCGTCTTCCTGGTGATCCCCACCCTGGTCGTGGTCATCGGCGCGTTCGCCGGCGACGAGGGCGGCTTCACCCTCGGCAACGTCGAGGCGCTCGGCAACGGGTACGTCCTCGACGCGTTCGGCCGCAGCACCGCACTCTCGGCGATGAGCGCCGTCATCGGCGCCGTCCTCGGAGCCCTGCTGGCGTACGCCCTGGTGACCGCGAAGCCGGACGGCCTGCTGCGCCGGACGGTCACCGCGGCGGCCGGCGTGCTCGCCCAGTTCGGCGGCGTCACGCTGGCGTTCGCCTTCCTGGCGACGATCGGCCTCTCCGGATTCGTCACCGTCTGGCTGCGGGACACGGCCGGCATCGACCTGTACGCCAACGGCGTGTGGCTGTTCGAGCTGCCCGGCCTGACCCTGGTCTACACGTACTTCCAGATCCCGCTCATGGTCATCGTGTTCCTGCCCGCGCTCGACGGCATCCGCCCGCAATGGCGGGAGGCGACCGAGAGCCTCGGCGGCACCACCTGGCACTACTGGACCCGGGTCGCCGGTCCGCTGCTCGGCCCCGCGTTCCTCGGCTCCACGCTGCTGCTGTTCGCCAACAGCTTCTCGGCGTACGCGACCGCGGCCGCCCTGGTCAGCCAGGGCAGCCCGCTCGTGCCGCTGCAGATCCGCGGCGCACTCACCAGCGAGGTGCTGCTCGGCCAGCAGAATGTCGGCAAGGCGATGGCGCTCGGCATGGTCGTCGTGGTGTCCGTGGTGATGGCGCTCTACACGCTGCTGCAAACCAGGACGTCGCGATGGCTGGGGTGATCGCCCGCCGGGCCCGCCGGCAGCGCGTGTTCCGCTGGACCGTGCTGTCCGTGCTCGGCGTCTTCTTCCTGCTGCCGTTCGTCGCGATGGTCGAGTTCTCCACGCGTGACCCGCAGACCTGGCCGCTGCTGGTGGACTGGCCGCGGCTCAGCGAGCGCTACCCGGCGCTGGCCGAGGGCATCGTCGCGTCGCTGTCGCAGGCGGCGCTCACCGCCCTGCTCATGCTGGTGCTGCTCGTGCCGACCGCCGTGTGGGTACGGCTGCGGCTGCCCCGGCTGCGGCGCCTGATCGAGTTCCTGTGCCTGCTGCCGCTGACGATTCCGGCGATCGTCCTGGTCGTGGGGCTGGCACCGGTGTACGCGTGGGTCACGTACTTCCTCGGCGGGTCGTCGCTGACGCTCGTCTTCGCGTACACGATCCTCGTGCTGCCGTACGCGTACCGCGCCATCGACGCCGGCCTGTCCGCGATCGACGTGAAGACGCTCGCCGAGGCCGCCCGCAGCCTGGGCGCGGGCTGGGGCACGGTGATGATCCGGGTCGTGCTGCCCAACATCCGCTCGGCGGTGCTGTCCGCGGCCTTCCTCACCGTCGCCCTGGTGCTCGGCGAGTACACCATCGCGTCGCTGCTCAACCGCACGAACCTCCAGGTCGCGATCAACTTCCTCGGCAAGAGCAGCGCCACCATGTCGGTCGCCGTCTCGCTGACCGCGCTGCTCCTGGCGTTCGTGCTGCTGCTCATGCTGTCCCTGATCGGCGGGCGGCGGCGGCGATCCGCCACGGCGATCGAGGCGGCCGTACCCGTACCCACTGCGCACAAGGAGCCCGCCGCATGACCGGCGTCGCCGTACAACTCACCGGGCTGCGCCGCACGTTCGGCACCGTGCACGCCCTCGACGACCTCGACCTGTCCATCGAGCCCGGCGAGTTCGTCGCCCTGCTCGGCCCGTCCGGCTGCGGCAAGACGACCGCGCTGCGGGTGCTGGCCGGCCTGGAGGACGCGGACGCCGGGCGGGTCCTCGTCGGTGGCCGGGACGTCACCGCGCTGCCGGCGAACCGCCGCGACATGGGGATGGTCTTCCAGGCGTACAGCCTCTTCCCGCACCTGACGGCCCTGGCCAACGTCACCTTCGGGCTGTCGCTGCGGGGCCGGGCCAAGCAGGCGGGCCGGGCCGCGGAGATGCTCGAGCTCGTCGGGATCAGCCAGTTCGCCGACCGCTACCCGCACCAGCTCTCCGGCGGCCAGCAGCAGCGGGTGGCGCTGGCCCGGGCGCTGGCCATCGAGCCCAGCGTGCTGCTGCTCGACGAGCCGCTGTCCGCCCTCGACGCCAAGGTACGGGTGCAGTTGCGCGACGAGATCCGCCGCATCCAGACCGAGGTCGGCACGACGACGCTGTTCGTCACCCACGACCAGGAGGAGGCGCTCGCGGTCGCCGACCGGGTGGGCGTCATGCGGGCGGGCCGGCTCGAGCAGCTCGCCGCGCCCGCCGACGTCTACCTGACGCCCGCGACCCCGTTCGTCGCCGACTTCGTGGGGCTGAGCAACCGCCTGCCCGGCACGGTCACCGGCGACGAGGTCGAGGTGCTCGGCGCCCGCCTGCCGATGATCTCCCCGTCGGCATCGCCGTCGGTGACGGCCCTGGTCAGGCCGGAGTCCGTGCAGGTCACGCCGGACGAGCGGGGGGAGGGGCGGGTGCTGACCACGAGCTTTCTCGGCCCGATCAGCAAGGTCACGGTCACGGTCGGGGACCTGCTCGTGGTGGCCCAGGTCGCCACCGACCGGCTCCCGGCGCTGACGCCCGGCACCCCCGTACGCGTGAGCCTGCGACCCAACCCGGTGGCCATCCTCTGAAGGCGTGCCGTGGCGGTGTCAGGAGCCCGCGAACGCGCCGCGCCGGGCCGCCGCCACGGCACCCGCCACCACGGTCCACGCGGCCACCACGGCCAGATGGGACCACGCGAAGCCCGCGCCGGCGACGTCCGGCCGGGTCGCGGCCAGCAGCGACTCCAGGACATGCCGCAGCGGGAACACCTCGCCGATGCCCTGCAGCCAGCCGGGCAGGGGCGCCTCGCCGACGACGAAGATCTCGGAGACGAAGCAGAGCGGGAGCAGGGTGCCCAGCGTGATCGCGGTGAGGGAACGCAGCCGGGGCAGCACCGCCACGAGGGCCAGCCCGAGCGCACCGAAGCAGGCCACGCCGAGGATCACCGCGAGCAGGGCGGCGGGCAGGCGTACGGGAGCCGGCCGCGCCCCCTGCCCCACGACCGCCACCACCCCCAGCACGACCGCGCCGGCCAGCCCGATGGCCAGGGCGGAGAGCACCCGGCCGCCGAGGTACCAGCGGAGCGGCAGCGGGGTGCCGCCGAGCCGCTTGAGGACGCCGTCCGCCCGCGCCGCGGCCACGGACTCGGGCAGGTTCACGTAACCCGCGACGGCCGCCGCGTACGCCACCATCGCCGGCAGCAGGTACTGCGCCATGGTCAGCCCGCGGACCCGGGTGCCGCCGAACACGAGCGGGAAGAGCACGAGGATCATCGCCGGGAAGACCACGGTGAAGAACGTCGCCAGCGCGTCCCGGCGCAGGCCCAGCAGGGCGAAGCGGGCCTGCCCGGCCAGCAGCGTCAGCGCCGCCGGGCGGCCGGGAGCGACCGGCGGGGACAGCCGCCGGGCGGTCCGCGGCCCGGCGTCCGCCACGGCCGGGGGGTGACCGGCGCCCCCGCCGGACGAGCCGCGGGGAGTCCAGCCGAACCGCCACACCGCCACGGCCGCACCCGCCGCCCCCCACAGGACGAGCACGGCGAGATGGCCGGGGGAGAACCCGTACCCGGGGGTCGGATCGAACGTCTCGGCGGCGGCGTCCGCGAAGTGCTTGAGCGGCAGGGCCGAGCCGATGGCGGACAGCCACCGCGGCAGGTCGGCACCGACGATGAACACGTCCGAGATGAAGGCCAGCGGGATGAGCACGCCCTGCGCGGCCGTCTGGGCGGCGAGGACGGTGCGGGTCACCGACGTCAGCGCCACCCCGAGCGCGGCCAGGCACGCGATCCCGGCCAGCAGGGTCAGCACCAGCGCCGGCAGCTTGCGCCACTGCGGCTCCACGCCGTAGCCGAGGACGCCGACGGCGGCGACCAGCAGCACGGAAACGAAGGACGCGACCAGCGAGGCGACCACCCGCGAGACCAGCACCGCCCGCCGCGGCACCGGCGCGGCCCGCAGGCGCAGCAGCACCCCGCTCTCGCGCAGGATCGCGGTGTCGATGGCGAGCACGCTGAAGGACGCCTGGGCGACCCCGAAGACGGCGAACGGCGCGACCAGGAACTGCACCACGCGTACGCCCTCGGCGGTGCGCCCGTCGCCCACCACGGCGCCCACGATGACCAGGAACACCAGCGGGAAGATCAGCGTGAAGAACGCCGCCATGGGGTTGCGGAAGAACGCCCGGACGGCGTGCCGGGACAGCGTCAGCGCGGGATGCGGGCGCCCGGCCCGCTCAACCTCCATCGTCCGCCTCGCCGGTCAGCGCCAGGTACGCGTCCTCCAGCGTCGGCGGCTCCACCGCGAGGTCCGGCAGGTCGAGGCCGGCGTCCAGGGCCCAGGCGGTCAGCCGCCCCGTGTCCGCCAGCGGCGAGTGGGTGCGTACCCGGACGGTCCGGCCGCCGGCCTCCGCCTCGGGCGGGCCGGTCAGGGCCGGCAGCCCGCCGAGCGTGGCCCCCGCCGGCAGCTCGAACGAGATGACGGTGGGCAGCCGGCCCTCGGCCCGCAGCCCCTCCGGGGAGCTCAGCGCCACCAGCCGGCCGGCGACCAGCACGGCCACCCGGTCGGCGAGCCGCTGCGCCTCCTCCAGGTAGTGGGTGGTGAGCAGGATCGTCGTGCCGAGCCCGCGCAGCCGCTCGATCAGCACCCAGGCGCGGCGCCGCGCGGCGGGATCGAACCCGGTGGTCGGCTCGTCCAGGAAGAGCAGGCCGGGGGCGCCGGCCAGGCCCAGGGCGAGGTCGAGACGGCGGCGCTGACCGCCGGACAGGGCCTTGACGCGTACGTTGCGCTTGTCGCCGAGCTCGACCAGGTCGATCAGCTCGTCGGGGTCGTGCCGGCGCGGGTACAGCGACACCTGGAGGCGGACCAGCTCGCGGACGGTGAACTCCTCCTCGAAACCGGCGCTCTGCAACACGATGCCGATCCGTTCCCGGTACGCCGTGCCGCCGGTGGCCGGGTCGAAGCCGAGCACGGACACCTCCCCGCCGTCCCGGTCGCGGTACCCCTCGAGGATCTCCACGGTCGTGGTCTTGCCCGCCCCGTTCGGACCGAGCAGCGCGAAGATCTCCCCCTCGTCGACGGTGAAGCTCAGGCCGTCGACGGCACGCACGCTGCCGTACGCGCGAACCAGGTCGCGGACGACGATCGCCGGCGTGCTCACCGCGGCACCTCGGGAACGAGCGCGACCGTGCAGTGCGCCCCGGCCGCGACCGCCGCCGGGACGTCCCCGGTGCGCACCCGCCCGACGATCCCGCGGCGCTTGTCGCCGACGACCAGCAGCCGCGCGCCGGCCCCGGCCCGGATCAGGGCCTCGGCCACGGTGCCGTGCAGCACCGCCCGCCGGACCGGCACGGCGGGATGCTCGAGGGCCGGCGCTTCCGTCTCCGCGGCGAGCAGCTCCAGCGCGGCCGGCTCGACCGCGAAGTGGGTCGACAGCGTCACGTCGTCGTAGAAGTAGTCGTCCCGGCTCGCCTCGGACACGTGGACGGCGGCCAGCGGGAACCGGTGCTCGTCGGCCTGCGCGAACCCGAACTCCAGCGCCGCCCGGCTCGCGGGCGAACCGTCCACACCGACGACGAGATGACCGGCGAGCGGCGCCCCGCCGTCCGGCGGCAGCTGCGCCCGCACCACCACGACGGGGCAGGACGCATGCCGCACCACCCGCCGCACCGTACGCCCGGTGCCGCCGGCGCCGATCACGAGCAGCCCGGCCCCGGCCGACGCGTCCACGAGAACCTCCGCCGGATCCCCGCCGCACACCCGCAGCGCCACCCGATGACCGCCGAGACGGGTCTGCGCGCCGGCGTACGCGCGAGCCAGCACCGGGTCGATCAGCTCCACCCCGGCGCCGTGCGGTCCCCCCGCGAGCCGGTCCAGCGGCGAGCCCGGCGGGCAGACCCGCACCAGCAGGAGCCGGGCACCCGCCCGCTCCGCCTCCTCGACGGCCCAGGCCAGCGCCGCCTGCCCACCCGCACCCCCGACGCCCACGGCGACGGTCGCGGCCCGCTCGAGCGATGTCATGGAGACCTCCGTACGGCCGGTCCTCCTCCCACCGTGCCGCTCGCTCGTCGCCCGGGTCAGGGGCGAAGGTCCCGTCGCAGGTCACCGGCCAGGTGCGGGACCTTCCCGGGCGGGCCGTAGCGGCGCCGGGGAGGGCCGGTGCCGGTGGGTGACGGCCCAGGCGGTGCCGGCGGTCGCGAGGGCGGCGGCGCCTGCCCACAGGGCCGGCCCCGCGGGGAGCTGCTGGGCCAGGACGAAGACGCCCATCGCGGCCACGAACCAGCCGAAGGACTTGCGCAGGAGCTGCTCGGGGATCCGCCCGGCCAGCCTTCCGCCGGCGAGGCTGCCGAGGATCGCGGCGGCGGTGACGGCGGCGGCGAGCGGCCAGTTGATGTGCACGGTGGAGAGGTATCCGGCGAGGCCGGCGAAGGACTTCATGGCGATGACCAGCAGGGAGGTGCCGACCGCGACCGGCATGGGCAGGCCGCCGAGCAGGGCCAGGGCGGGTACGACGAGGAAGCCGCCGCCGGCGCCGACCAGGCCGGTGACCAGGCCGACGACGACGCCGTCCGCGATGACGTGCACGATCGGGAGCTCGTGCGGGACGGTGCGGCCGGGCTTCGGCCGGCGGCCCCGGATCATCGCGATCGAGGTGGCCAGCATCATCAGCGCGAAGCCGGCCAGCAGGACCGTGCCGGGGATGTGGGCGGCCAGCCGGCCACCGGCGTACGCGCCGGTCATCCCCGCGAGGCCGAAGATCAGGCCGGTGCGCCGGCGGACCCGGTGGGCCCGGGCGTGCGGGAGGACGCCGACCAGGCTGGTGGCGCCGACGACGAGCAGCGAGGTGGCGATGGCCTCCTTGGCGGGCAGGCCGGCGACGTAGACCAGCAGCGGCACGGCGAGGATCGAGCCACCGCCGCCGAGCAGGCCGAGGCTGACCCCGATGCCCACCGCCAACACGATCGTGAGCACGAGCGTGGCGCTCATGGGCGGTCCGCCGCGCCGCGCAGTTGCCCGACGATGCTGCCGAGGTCGCAGCTGTCGGTGCCCCGGTTGTACGGGAGCTTCGCCAGCAGCATGCCCATCGCACAGGTGTTGGTGAGCGCGGAGACGGTCAGGCCGGCGCCCAGCAGCGCCGCGACCCACTGCAGGCCGGGCACCAGCACGGAACCGAGGACGCCGGCCAGGACGATGACGCCGGCGACGAGGCGGACCTGGCGTTCGAGGTCCCAGCGGGCCCGGCCGCGGTTGACCGGGGCGCCGGCGCGCTCCCAGGCGAGCATGCCGCCGTCGAGGATCCTGAGCTGGGGCAGTCCCGCCGCGGCGAGGGTCTGCCCGGCCTGGGTGGCCCGGGCACCGGAGCGGCAGACGAGGACGACCTGGTCGCCGAGGTGGGCGCGCAGCTCGGCGCGGTGCTCCTTGAGCAGGTCGAGCGGCACGTTGTAGGCGCCGGGGATGTGCACCGTGGCGAATTCGCCGGGGGTGCGGACGTCCAGGATGCGGGGCCCGCCGGCGGTGCCGATCAGGTCGCGCAGGGTCGCGGCGTCCACGCCGGTGACGCCGGGGGTGTTCACGCCGCCTCCTTCGGGGCGAGCAGGCCGTGGGCGCCGGCCCGGCCGAAGTCGTCGTCGACGGCGACCACCCGGTGGCCGTGCGCGGCGAGCAGCGACGCGGCGATGCCGGCGCGGTAGCCACCGGCGCAGTGCACCCAGATCTCGTCGCCGGGTACGTCGTCGAGGCGGTGCCGCAGCTCCTGCAGCGGGATGTGCAGGGACCCCTCGATGTGCGCGCCGGCCCGTTCGAGGTCGCGGCGCACGTCGAGGACGGTGACGTGCCGGTGGTGGCGGACGAGGGCGAGGTCGCCGAAGGCGGCCCGCGGGATCGTGGCCGGTTCCTCGCCGCCGGCCCACTGCCGCGGGGTGCCGGTGGCGTAGGCGGCGGGCCGGTCGATGCCGATGCGGACCAGTTCGCGCTGGGCCTCGGCGATCTGGCCCGGATTCTCGGCGAGCAGGGTGAGCGGGGTGCCCCAGGGGATGAGCCAGCCGAGGTAGGTGGCGAAGCTGCCGTCGAGGCCGAAGTTCAGGGTGCCGGCGAGGTGCCCGGCGCTGAACGCCACCCGGTTGCGCAGGTCGACCACCCACTCCCCGGCCGCGATGCGTTTGCGCAGCTGCTCGGCGTCGGCCCGGTCCGGCGGGGACAGGTCGGGGGCGGCCGGGCCGGCGGCGTTGGCCGCGGCCATGTGGGCGTAGTACGCGGGCCAGGCGTCGAGGCCCGCCAGCAGCTCGTCGACGAAGGCCTGCTCGTCGCGGGTGAGGGCGGGGTTGTGCAGCTTCTCCGAGCCGATGGTCGCGGCGTCGGCCGTGCTCTGCGTCGCCGAGCAGAAGCTGCCGAACCCGTGCGTCGGATACACCGCGGCGCTGTCGGGCAGCTCGGCCGCCAGGCGGTGGGCGGAGGCGTACTGGTGCCGGACGAGGGCGTGGGTGTGATCGGGGCCGAGCAGGTCGGGCCGGCCGACGGAGCCGTACAGCAGCGATCCGCCGGAGAACACCGCGACCTGGCGTCCGTCGTCGTCGAGGGCGTACGACAGGTGGGTGAAGGTGTGCCCGGGGGTGGCCAGGACCCGGACCCGCATGGTGTCGCCGACCGCGATGACGTCGCCGTCGCGGACCGCGGCGCGGTCGAAGGTGACCGGGTCGTCGGCGTTGACGTGGTACGCGGCGCCGGTCGCCGCGGCGAGGGCGTACCCGCCGGTGACGTAGTCGTTGTGCAGGTGGGTCTCGAAGACGTGGGTGATCCGGACTCCCGCCCCGGCGGCGAGGTCGAGGACCCGGTCGATGTCGCGCTGCGGGTCGACGACGAACGCGACCCGGCCGTCGTGCACCAGGTAGCTGCGGTCGCCGAGGGTGGCGGTCTCGATCGGCAGGATGTGCGGCAAGGCGGATTCTCCTTCACGACTGACGATTGCATACCCCCGGGGGTATCTGAATCCACCATAACCCCCCGCGCGCCGCCCGCCGGGTGATCCCCGTCTCATACCCCCCGGGGTACCATCGGAGGTCGGAACCCGAACGAGGGAGTGCGTGATGCAGGTCGACGAGAACGCCACCGGCGATGTGATCAAGCGGCTGCGCCGTGCCGAGGGTCAGATCCGCGGCGTGATCGGCATGCTGGAGGACGGCCGGGACTGCGCCGACGTGGTCACGCAGCTGGCCGCCGTCTCCCGGGCGCTGGACCGGGCCGGCTTCAAGGTCATCGCCAGCGGCCTGCAGCAGTGCATGACCGCCGAGGACGGCGAGGACCAGGCCGCCAACCTGGAGCGCATGGAGAAGCTGTTCCTGTCGCTCGCGTGACCGTTGGTCCCGCCCGGGGCGGGACCTCGGCCCTTACCGCCGCCGATCCCCGCACATACCGTGGGGGGTATCAGGACGCGGTCTGGGGGTGGGTGCGATGCGACGGCTGCTCGTGCTGGGTGCCGGCACGGCGGGCACGATGGTGGTCAACAAGCTGCGCCGCCGGCTGGACCGGCCGGACTGGCGGATCACCGTGGTGGAGCCCAGCGACACGCACTATTACCAGCCGGGCTACCTGTTCCTGCCGTTCGGCGCGTACGGCCCGCGGCAGGTGGTCAAGCCGACCGCGCCGTTGATCGCCGACGGCGTGGAACTGGTCCGCGGCGAGGTCGACCGGGTGGCCACGGCCGAGAACCGGGTGCTGTTGTCCGACGGCCGGTCGCTGCCCTACGACTACCTGGTGATCGCGACCGGCGTGACGCCGCGGCCGGATCAGACGCCGGGGATGCTCGACGGCGGCCGGTGGCGCCGGAGCATCTTCGACTTCTACACCTACGACGGCGCCCTCGCCCTGCGTGACGCCCTGGACCGGTTCGACGGCGGCCGGCTGGTCGTGCACATCACCGACCTGCCGATCAAGTGCCCGGTCGCGCCCCTGGAGTTCGCCTTCCTGGCCGACGCCTACTTCCGGCGGCGCGGCATGCGCGACCGGGTCGAGCTGGTCTACGCCACCCCGCTGCCCGGGGCCTTCACCAAGCCGATCGCGTCGGCCCGGCTCGGCTCGATGCTCGACGACCGGAAGATCACCGTCGAACCGGACTTCCTGGTCGAACGGATCGACGGCACCACCCTCGTCTCGTACGACGAGCGCGAGATCCCGTTCGACCTGCTGGTCACCGTGCCGCTGAACATGGGCGCGGACTACGTGGCCCGCTCCGGGCTGGGCAACGAGCTGAACCTGGTGCCGGTCGACCGGCACACGCTGCTCGCCAAGGGGCACGACACCATCTTCGCCCTCGGCGACGCCAACGACATCCCGACCTCCAAGGCCGGCTCGGTCGCCCACTTCTCCGTCGAGGTGTTCACCGGCAACTTCCTCGCGCACGTCGCCGGCCGGCCGATGACCGGATCGTTCGACGGGCACGCCAACTGCTTCGTCGAGTCGGGCGACGGCAGGGCCCTGCTCGTCGACTTCAACTACGACACCGAACCGCTGCCGGGCAGCTACCCGGTGCCGGCGCTCGGCCCGTTCCGGCTGCTCGAGGACGCGGCCGTCAACCACTGGGGAAAGCTCGCGTTCCGCTGGATGTACTGGAACGTCTTGCTGCCCGGGCGGCCGATCCCGTTGCCGGCGCACATGTCGATGGCCGGCAAGCACATCCCGAAACCCGAGGAGTGAGACAGCCATGCCCGTGACCACCATCGCCGGCCGCGACATCCACGTCGACGACGAGGGCTTCCTGGCCGCCTACAACGAATGGGACCCCGACCTGGCCAAGCAATTAGCCGCCCAGATCGGCATCGAGCTGACCGACGCGCACTTCAAGGCCATTGATTTCCTGCGCGCCGACTACGCCACTCAGGGCGAGACCGCCACGCTGCGGCGTGTGTCCACGCTGGGTGGGATCCCGACCAAGGAACTGTTCACGCTGTTCCCCAAGAAGCCGGCCAAGAAGATGGCCTACATCGCCGGCCTGCCCAAGCCACACGGCTGCGTCTGAACGGGAGTACTGCCATGACCACCCGAGCCGCACCGGCGATCGTGCCGAACTTCGACGACGACGCCACCACCGGCCGCAAGCTCGCCATCATCTGTTCCAAGGGCACCCTCGACATGGCCTACCCCGGCCTCATCCTCGCCAACGCCGCTCTCGGCGAGGGTGTCGAGACCCACCTGTTCTTCACCTTCTGGGGCTTCGACATGATCACGAAGTCGCGGATGAACGACCTGAAGTTCACCATGCTGGGAAACACCGCCACCCACCTGCCACAGGGGATCGGCGGCCTGCCGGGGATGACCGCGATGGCCACCCAGCGGATGAAGAAGCAGATCGCCGAGGTCGGCGTCCCCGAGGTCCCCGAGTTCCTGGAACAGATCGTCGCCTCCGGCGGCCACCTGTGGGCCTGCCGGATGTCCGCCGACATGATGCACCTGACCCAGGACGACCTCTACGAGGGCGTCGAGGACATCATCAACGCGGCCGACTTCATCGAGAAGACCGCCGGTGCCCAGCTGCTCTTCATCTAGCCACGATCCCCTGTGACCACGACGCGGGTCGATGAATGTTCGACATGCGACATTCCCCCGATGAGGCCTTGCGGTCCTCTGTGACCCATGCCACAGTGGGTGGCACTCAGTGCCGTCTATTCGTCCTTACGGCGGCACAGCGTGCTTACTTGAGGAGTTCGGGTGCTGCGCGTTCGTGGAAGATCCAGACGACTGTTCGCCGGGCTGACGCTCACCGCCACCGTGGTGAGCGCGACGGCGGTCCTCGGGCCGGCGCCCGCCACCGCGACGGTGGGCGCCGCCCTGACCTGCGCGGAGCTGACCGGGACGGAGATCCCGGCGTCGGCGATCAGCCTGCCGACCCGCGGCGGCCGCGTCGGCTCGGCGTCGCTCGTGACCCAGGTGGTGAGCGGCAGAACCGTCGAGTACTGCAGCGTCGTCGCGGCGCTGTCCCCGGTCGACCCGTCCGCTCCGGACATCAGGATGCAGGTCGCCATGCCTGCCGGCTGGAACCACGCCACGATGATGTTCGGCGGCGGCGGATACGACGGGACCATTCCCGCCGTCGCCCAGAACGTGCCCTTCGGCCGCCCCGACCAGCCGGCGCCGCTGGCCCGTGGCTATGCGACGTACGGCAGCGACTCCGGCCACCAGGCCGGCCCCACCGGATCGCTGGACGGGTCCTTCGGCGTCAACGACGAGGCGCTGAAGAACTTCGCCGCCGGGGACGCGCTCAGGAAGACCCACGACGCCGCCCTGTTCCTGATCCGGCGCGGCTACGGCACGGGGCCCGGCCGGGCGTACTTCGCCGGCGGCTCGACCGGCGGTCGTGAGGCCCTCATCGTCGCGCAGCGCTGGCCGGACGCGTTCGACGGCGTCATCTCCGCCTACCCCGCGTGGAACAACCTGGCCGAGATCCTGTTCCTCGGGAACCTCGCGCGGGTGATGGCGCGTCCCGGCGCGTTCCCCGGCACCGACAAGCAGGGCCTGCTCTACACCAGCGTCATGGCGGCCTGCGACGGGCGCGACGGGGTCGAGGACAGGATCATCTCGAACGTCCGCGGCTGCCACTTCGATCCCCGGGCACTGCGCTGCCCCGGCGGCGCTGACACCGGTCCCACCTGCCTGTCGGACGCGCAGATCGCGGCGGTGACCGCCGCGGCGAAGCCGTTCAGGTGGCCGTACCCGATCGCCAGCGGGGAGCGGTACTACCCGGGCTTCCCCGTCCTGTCCGGCGCCGACATGCGGACGCCCTACCTCGGATTCGGCACCGCCGCACCGGCCAGCCCCATGCCGGCGACCAGCGCGTACGGGTTCCAGTACTGGGACCAGTGGGTGAAGTACTTCCTGACCCGCGACCCCGGCTACAACTCCCTCACCGTCGACCCCCGGCACCCGGGGAAGTGGCAGTCCCGGATCAGCTACCTGTCCACCATTCAGGACCGCAACAACGTGGACCTGCGCCCGTTCGCGCGCTCCGGCGGACGGCTGATCCTGCTCCACGGCGCCGCGGACGAGCTCGTCTCGCACCGCTCCACCAACGACTACTACCAGCGGGTGCGGGAAAAGGTCGGCGTCGAGCAGACCCGCGAGTTCCTGCGGTACTACCTGGTGCCGGGCGCGAACCACGCCAACTTCGGCGCGCCGGCCTTCGCCGCCGGCTGGGACTCGCTCACCGCCCTCGAACGCTGGGTCGACGAGGGACGGCCGCCGGTCAAGCAGGTGGTCATGGACAGCAGGGACGGCCGTACGCGCCCGCTCTGCGAGTACCCGCGCTGGCCGGAGTACCGCTCGGGCGATCCCGGCAGTGCTCAGAGCTTCGTGTGCTCGCGGTGACGGCGGACGCTCGGGTGGCTGTCCGTACGCGTGCCCTGACCAAGGTTTTCCGGGGTTTCCGCGCGGTCGACGCGGTGGACCTGGAGGTGCGCGAGGGCAGCGTGCACGCCCTGGTGGGACCCAACGGCGCGGGCAAGACCACCCTGTTCAACCTGCTGACCGGATTTCTGACCCCGACGTCCGGCACGATCCTGGTGTTCGACGAGGACGTCACCGGGCAGCCGCCCGAACGGGTCGCGCGCCGCGGGGTGGCCAGGTCGTTCCAGATCACCAGCCTCTTCGAGACCCTGACGAGCCGCGAGCACGTCGAACTGGCCCTGCAAGGGCTCACCAGCCAGGGATTCCGGTTCTGGCGGTCGGAGAAGCTGCTCGGCCGCGACCGGGCCCGGGTCGAGGACCTGCTCGAGCAGGTGGGACTGCTGCGGCTGGCCGACAAACCGGTCGGGCTGCTCGCGTACGGGCAGAAGCGCGCGCTCGAACTCTCCCTCGTGCTGGCGCTGGAACCCCGGCTGATGCTGCTCGACGAGCCGACGGCCGGGATGGGGATCGAGGACGTCGACCGCACCATCGAGCTGATCCGGCGCATCGCGGCCGGCCGCACGGTGGTGCTGGTCGACCACAACATGCGCGTCGTCGGCAGCCTGGCGGACCGGGTGACGGTGCTGCAACAGGGCAGGATCCTGGCGGAGGGACCGTACGACGAGGTGCGCAACGACGAACGCGTGATCACCGCCTACCTGGGCGAGGCCGACCATGCTTGAGGTCACCGGGCTCGAGGCCTGGTACGGCCAGGCGCAGGCGCTGCACGGGGTGTCCGTACGCGTGGGGGAGGGCGAGGTCGTCTCGCTCGCCGGGCGCAACGGCGCCGGCAAGACCACCCTGGTGCGGTGCCTGATCGGCCTGCACCGGCAGGTGCGCGGCACCGTACGGTTCCTGGACCGCGACGTCACCCGCACGCCGGCGCACCAGCGGGCCCGGGCCGGCATGGGCTGGGTCCAGGACGACCGCGGCATCTACGCCAGCCTCACGGTCGAGGAGAACCTGCTCCTGCCGCCCAGGGTCTCCGACCGGGCCTGGACGATGGAGCGCGTCTACGAGGCGTTCCCCGTGCTCGCCATCCGCCGCCGGGCACCGGGCACCACGCTGTCCGGCGGCGAGCAGCAGATGCTCGCCATCGCCCGGGCGCTGCGGACCGGCGCCCGGCTGCTGCTGATGGACGAGCCCTCCGAAGGGCTGGCCCCGGTGGTCGTGGCCCGGATCGGCGAGATCATCCGCGAGGTCAAGGCCGCCGGCGCCGGCGTGCTGCTCATCGAACAGAACGTCAAGTTCGCGGCCACCGTGGCCGACCGGCACTACCTGCTCAGCCAGGGACGGATCGTCGAGACCCTGGACAACTCCGAATTCCGGCGCCGCGAGGGCGAACTCCTCAAGCACCTCGGCATCTGACCTTCGAAGGGGAATCACCATGACGAGCAAGCGAATGTGGGCCGGCGCCTCGGCCATGTCGGCCGTCCTGCTCCTCGGGGCCTGCGGGGGCGGGGGACCCGGCGGGTCGGGAGGCGACTTCTCCGGCGGCAAACTGGTGCTGGCGGTGCTCAACGACCAGTCCGGCGTCTACAAGGACGCGTCCGGGCCGAACTCCGTCAAGGCGGTCAAGATGGCCGTCGCCGACTTCCAGAAGAAGTACGGCGACAAGGCGGTCGTCGACAAGATCGAGGTGACGTCGACCGACCACCAGAACAAGCCGGACATCGCCAACACCAAGGCCTCGGAGCTGTACGAGCGCAGGGGAGCGGACGTCATCCTCGACGTGCCGACCTCGTCCGCCGCCCTGGCCGTGGCCAACCAGGCGAAGAAGAACAAGAAGCTGTTCCTCGACGTGAGCGCGGCGACGACCGCGCTGACCGGCGCCCAGTGCAACAAGTACACGTTCCAGTGGGCGTACAACACGTACATGCTCGCCAACGGGACCGGCACCACGGTCACCGAGAAGGGCGGCAAGAAGTGGAACATCATCTACCCCGACTACGAGTTCGGCCAGAACATGAGCAAGTCCTTCAGCGACGCGGTCACCAAGGCGGGCGGCACGGTGCAGGGCACCATCCCGACGCCGTTCCCGAACGAGAACTTCGCGACCTTCCTCACCAAGGCCGGCAGCACCGACCCCGACGTGATCGGCACGATGCAGGCCGGCGGTGACCTGATCAACCTGGTGAAGCAGTTCAACGAGTCGGGCCTGAAGGAGAAGGGCATCGAACTGGCCGTCGGCCTCATGCTCATCACCGACATCCACTCGCTGGGCGTGGACCAGTTCGCGGACACGATGTTCACCGACGCCTGGTACTGGAACATGGACCCCGAGGCGCGGGCGTGGGCGGACCGGTTCCTCGCCGAGACCGGCACCCGGCCGACCTTCGAGCACGCCGGCAACTACTCCGCGGCGTTGCAGTACCTGGAGGCGGTGCAGGAGGCGGGCACCGACGACGCCGACGCGGTCGTCGCCAAGCTCGAGGGCAAGAAGATCAACGACGTGTTCCTGCGCAACGGCGAGGTCCGCGCCAAGGACCACTCCGTCGTGCACGACGCGTACCTCGTCCGGGTGAAGAAGCCGTCGGAGGTCAAGGAGGACTGGGACTACGAGGAGATCGTGGCCACGATCCCGGCGGCGAAGGCCTTCGCGCCCGCCGAGGCGTCGGGCTGCACGTTGTCATGAGCGCGGTGCTCCAGTACGCCGTCCAGGGGCTGGCGGCCGGCAGTTTCTACGCGCTGGCAGCCCTGGGACTGGCGATCATCTTCGGGGTCCTGGGCGTGGTCAACTTCGCCCACGGCGCCTTCTACATGCTCGGCGCGGTCGGCGCCGCCGTCCTGCTCGACACCCTCGGACTGTCGCTGTGGTGGGCGCTGCTGGCGGTGCCGGTGCTGATGTTCGGCTTCGGCGTCGTGGTGGAGCGGCTGCTCGTGCAGTGGCTGCTCCGGCTCGACCCGCTCTACAACTTCCTGCTCACCTTCGGCCTGACCCTGGTCCTCGTCGAGCTGGTCAAGCAGAAGTACGGCGTGTCCGGGCTGCCCTACCGGCTGCCCGGCGCGCTGCAGGGGCGCGTCGATCTCGGCGGCGTCGTGCTGCCTCGCTACCAGCTGTTCGTCCTGCTCGCCTCCGTGGCGATCTGCGTGCTCGTCTGGCTGGTGATGACCCGGTCCCGGGTCGGCATGATCGTCCGGGCGGCGACCGAGAAGCCCGAACTCGCCCGCGCCCTCGGCATCAACGTGGGGCGCTGGGTCACGCCGGTCTTCGGCTTCGGCGTCGCGCTGGCCGGCCTGGCCGGCGTGCTCGCGGCGCCGTTCCGGGCCATCACCGCCGACATGGGCAACAACTTCGCGATCATCCTGTTCGCGGTCGTCGTCATCGGCGGGCTCGGCTCGATCGTCGGCGCCGTCATCGCCGGCTTCCTGGTGGGCCTGGTGGAGGCGTTCGGGCAGGCGTACGCCCCGACGTTCGCGCAGATCCTCATCTTCGTCCTGATGGCCCTGATCATTCTGGTACGGCCCGCCGGGTTGTTCGGGCGCAAGGAGGCGACGGCATGACTCAGTCCGCGGTTACCGAGGCCCCGGTCACCGGGGTGGACCCGCCCGCCGTGGGGAGGGACCTGCGGCGGCGCTGGATCCTGCTGGCCGTCGGCCTGACGGCGGCGCTGGTGCTGCCCTGGTTCATCTACCCGCCGGTGGCGATGGACATCGTGGCCATGGCGCTGTTCGCGATCGCCCTGGACATCCTGCTCGGTTACACGGGCCTGCTGTCCTTCGGGCACGCGGCGTTCTGGGGCAGTTCGGCGTACGTCACCGGCCTGATCGCCACGCACTACGGCGTGCCGTTCCCGGTGGCCGTCATCGGTGGCGCGGTCTTCGCCATGATCCTCGCCGTGCCCCTCGGCTACCTGTCGGTGCGCCGGTCGGGCATCTACTTCGCGATGGTGACCCTGGCGTTCGCGCAGATGGTCTACTTCATCGGCTACCAGTGGAGCGACCTGACCGGCGGCGAGAACGGGCTGCAGGGCGTACCCCGGTCGTTCTTCGGCATCGACCTGGTGGAGACGGATTCCTTCTACTTCTACTACGCGGCCCTGCCGATCCTGCTGCTCGGCATGTGGGCGGCCTGGCGGATCGTGCACTCGCCGTTCGGGCGGGTCCTGATGTCCATCCGCGACAACACCCCGCGGGCCCGCGCCCTCGGCTACGAGGTGGAGAAGTACAAGCTCATCGCGTTCGTGCTCTCCGCCGGGCTGACCGGCCTGGCCGGCGGGGTGTTCGCCATCAACCACGGCTTCGTCGCGCTGACCGAGCTGCACTGGAGCACCTCGGGCGAGGTCGTGCTGATGGCGGTGCTGGGCGGCATCGGCACCCTGTGGGGAGGCGTGCTCGGCGCGTTCCTCGCGGTCATGCTCGCCGACTATCTCGCCTCGTCCGGCTTCCACGGCATCGACCTGGTCACCGGCACGGTCTTCATCCTGGTGGTGCTGCTGTTCCGCCGGGGGCTCTGGGGTACCGTCCGTCACCGGTGGCTGGTCCGGCAGCAGCGCCGGACGGCAGCGGCCGGCCCGGCGGAGCGGTGAGCGACCGGCCTCACGTCAGGAGAGGGCAGCTGCCGGTGACTTCACGCAGAACACTCGAGACCAAGTACCGGATCTCGGAGACGGCGATGGCGCTGTTCCTGAAGGAGGGGTACGCGAACGTCACCGTCGAAGCCGTCGCGGAGGCGTCCAGCCTGTCCCGCCGCTCCGTCTTCCGGCACTTCGAGAGCAAGGACGAGCTGGTCTTCCCGGACCACACCGAACGCATCGGGCTGGTCGAACGGTGCCTGCTGGAGGCCGCCCCCGGCACGGACCCGGTGGACGCCGTCATCGCCGCCACGGAGGCGGCGCTGCGCGACTTCCTCAGCCGGCCCGAGCTCGTCCTGCGGCGTTACAAGCTCACCCGCGTCGTTCCCGAGCTGCGCAAGCGGGAGGTCATCGAGCACGAGCGGTACGTGGCGCTGACCCGTTCGTACCTGCGCGACCACCTGCCGCCCGACACCCCGCCCTTCCAGCCGATGGCCCTCGCGGCCATCATCGACGCGATCCACCGGTCGGCGCTCGGCAACTGGGTACGCGGCGGCGGCACGACCGATGCCCTCGCCGAGCTGGCGGCGGGCATGGACTGGATCCGCCGCCTCATGGTGCACCAGTCGACCTTCTCGGCCGCCCCGCTGCTGCTCGCGCTGCTACCGGACACCCCACAGACCCGCCGCGTCCTGACCTCGCTCAAGGACGCGGCGCAGGAGCTGCCCTGACCGACGGGGCGGCCGAGGAGGAACAGAATTGCCGAACCTGACGTACGACTTCGCGGGACGCACGGCCATCGTGACGGGAGCGGCCCGCGGCCTCGGGCTGGAATTCGCCCGCCTCTTCCACCGGTCCGGGGCGAAGGTGTTCCTGGTCGACGTCGACGCCGACGAGGTGGCCAGGGCGGCGGACGAACTGGGCGCCGACGGAGCCGCCTGCGACGTCACCAGCACCGAAGCCGTCGAGGCCCTGGTGGACCGGGTGACCACGGCGGCCGGCCGGCTCGACATCATCGTCAACAACGCCGGCATCCTCCGGGACCGCCGCCTCTGGAAGCTCTCGGACGAGGAGTGGGCCGAGGTGCTGGACGTCCACCTGGGCGGCACGTTCCGGCTGACCCGCGCCGCGGTCCCGGTGTTCCGGGAGCAGCGGTACGGCCGGGTCATCAACGTGACGTCGTACACCGGCCTGCGCGGCAACGTCGGGCAGGCCAACTACGGCGCCGCCAAGGCCGGGATCATCGGCTTCACCAAGACCGCGGCGAAGGAGCTCGCGTCCTTCGGCGTCACCGTCAACGCCATCTCGCCGAACGCCGAGACCCGCATGATCGACGCGATCCCCGGGGAGAAGCGTCAGGAACTGGAGGCCGCCATCCCGCTCGGCCGGTTCGCGGCGCCCCGGGAGATGGCCGCCGCCGCGGCGTTCCTCGCGTCCGAGGAGGCCGGCTACATCACCGGAGTCGTCCTGCCCGTGGACGGCGGAATCTCCATCTGATCGGGCCGGGTCCGTCTGCCGAGCGGCACCGTTGCGGGCGGGGGCCTGCGCGGGCCGGTCCTCGAGATCCAGGGCGGTGCGCGGGTCCACCATCCGCGGGCCCGTGCGGCCAAGAGGGCCCCGGCGCGCAAGCGCCGGGGCCCGGGGTTACGGGTCAGAAACACCATCTACCGGCAGGTTCGCCGGGTTGTCGTATCCGCACCTGCCGCCATCAGCGGCTTGAGGCGCGAGGATCGCATAAGCGTGACCGGAGACCACCTTTCGTTCGATGGAAACTGCGGTGTCCACCCCACATCGGAATTCGATCTGGAGATGGGCGATCCAACGGTGCTCGGCCCTCCCTTTCCTCTGCTTCCTTTTCCGTGGTGCGATCGTTCCGTGGTGCGATCGTGCTCTCCGCCGGTGCCGGAGCCCCACGCGACTTCATGGCCCCATCCACGTGCGGCGGTCTTTCGTGCCAGGCGAACCCTGAACCAGCATCAGGCCCGCCTGAGTGCCCTGACCTGGAATTACGTCAAGGTCTTGGGGTGCCTTTCGTCGTGCTGTGGGCGATGGTCATTGATCCCACCGCGGTGCCGAGCGAGCCACGAACGTTCCGGGCCCTGCTTGACGCTCGGCATCCTCGTCTGCGTCTTCGACGATCTCTGCTGTCAACGAGGGAAACCGTATCCCGCGTCGCCGAGAAAGTCTAGTAAGCGGGACCTAGATTTCTTGGCGCCCGCGTCGAGGTTGGGCCGTCTCCCGTGGCGGGGTGCGGCTCTGTGCGCCGGGGCGCGCCGGGTGGACCGTCGTGCCCGGCTGGGTGGCCGCGTCGTGCGCTGCCTCGCCCAGCTCGCGCAGCTCCCCGGAGGTGGGGACGCCGTGGCGTCTCATCAGCACCGCGAGCACGGCGGGGAGGGTGGCGGCGGCCGTGCGGGCGTACCCGTCGGCCGAGGGGTGGAAGCGGTCGCGGCCGAACATCCGGTCCGGCTGGGCGGCGAAGACGGGGTTGAGGTGGTCGGCGAGGGAGACCGTCGACCCGCCGGCCCGTACCACGTGCACGGTCTGCGCGGCGGCCAGCCGCCGGCTCAGGAAGCCCGCCAGCTGGCGCAGCGGCGGCCGGAACGGCGGCAGCGCGCTCAGGTCCGGGCAGGTGCCGACCACCACCTCCGCGCCGGCGGCCCGCAGCCGGCGCACGTCCGCGCCGAGCTGGCGGACCCGGGCGCTCTGCGCCGCGAGCTGCGTGACGTCGTTCCCGCCGATGTAGATGATCGCGATGTCGGGCCGGAGGTGCAGCGCCCGGTCCACCTGGTGGCGCAGCTCGGGCGTCTCCGCACCCAGAACGGCCAGCGTGTACGCCGACACCCGGCGCCGCAGCCGCCGCGCCACGCCGGCCGCCAGCAGCGCTGCCGGAGTCTCCCGCGAACGCTCGGCGCCGTACCCGGCCGCGAACGAGTCACCGAGCACCACCATGGTCAGCGGCCTGCGGGAGCTCCGGCGGCCGTAGGCCACATCCCCTCGCGGCGGCGGGTCGTGCGGCACCGGGATGGTCCGCGGCGTGAACACGATCTGCGCGGCGAGCATCGCCGCGGTCCCCGCCGCGGCCGCGACGGCGACGCCGGCCACGCCCACGGCGACCCGCCCGGCCACCCGCCACCGTCGTCCCCCCGAACCGGTCACGTGATGATCATTCTGCGCGGCCGGGAGCCGGAGCAAGGGACGCGGGGGCAGGCCGCGGCGGCGTTCGCGCACGGTGGGCGGATCGGGCGGGGCTCAGGACCGCCAGGCGGCGCGGATCGCTGCCGCTTCCCGTGCTGCCTGCCGGCGGCCGAGGTGCAGGGCCCGGCCGGTGAGCTCCGGGTCCATCATCGACACCGGCGCCCCGCCGCCGCCCAGGTCGGGCTCCACGGCGAGCAGCCGGGTGGTCCGGCGCAGCGCGGCCAGCTCGGCGTCCGCCCGGATGCTCGACGCCGGCCGGTTGCCGCCGGCCGGCGCCTCGAGGGGCAGGCAGGACAGGACCAGCAGGACGTCCGCCGCCGGCGCCGCGGCGGCATTCAGATGGTTGAGGAGACCGCCGTCCATATAGTGGCCTCCGTCGATGGTGACGGCCGGGAACAGCATCGGTACGACGCAACTGGCCGCGACCGCCCGCAGCAGTGGCACCCCGGATGCCTCGTCCCACACGACGAGTTCGCCGGTGCCGGTGTCGGTCGCGGTGCATCGGAAGCCGGCCGGCCAGGCGGCGCCGTCGAAGGGCTCGAACAGGCCCAGGTAGTCGTCCTCGGTGAGGGCGGCCGTCGCCTCCCGGGCCGCGGCGCCGATCGTCCGGAGGGCCTGCCGCGGGTCGGCGGCGAGACCGGCCCGGCGGGAAGCGGCCACGAAGCTCGCCGAACCCGCGGCCAGCGTGCCGGCGTCGATCCTGTCCCGGACCGCCGCCAGGACCGGGAGCGCCGCGGTGACGTCGCGGTCGCCCGCCAGCAGGGCTCCGACCAGGGAGCCCGCGGAGGTTCCCACGATCGCCGAGGCCCGCGTCAGGTCGGCCCCCGCCTCCCGGAGCCCGGCGATCAGCCCCGCCTGCCACGCGACACCGACGGTGCCGCCGCCTCCGAGCACGACCGTACGTGACGTCATCGTGGTACCCCATTCACTCAACTCGTGTTGAGCGAACCGTACCCCCCTCGCTCAACGGTCGTAGAGTGAGCGTCGTGACCCCGACATCGCGCGACGCCAAGCGGGCCCGTACCGCCCAGCGGATCCTCGAGGCGGCCCGCCAGGAATTCGCCGCCCACGGCTTCGACGCCGCCACGATCCGCGGCATCGCCGGTGCGGCGGGCGTGGACGCCTCGCTGGTGATGCAGCACTACGGCTCGAAGGCGGCCCTGTTCACCGCCGCCGCCCAACTACCCGGCACCGACCGCGAAGGCGCCGCCGAGCATCTCCTCGACGTCCTCACCGTCCGGCTCGGCGACCTGCCCCCCGAGACGAGCGCCCTGCTGCGGTCCATGCTCACGGTCCCCGAAGCCGCCGCCGCGGTGCGCACCCACCTCGACGAACGCGTCGACAACCTGGCCCGCTCCCTGGACGGCGACGACGCACGCCTGCGCGCCCTGCTCACGGTGAGCGGCATCCTCGGCCTGACCCTCACCCAGCACTTCCTGAAACTCCGCGCCTTCGACGACGTCCCCCACGAATCGCTGCTCCGGGCCGCCCACATCTGGACCGCATACCTGTCGGGCACCTCGTAGCCGCGCCCCCTGACTCACTCGGGCCGCGCCGCCCGGCTCACTCGGGCCGCGCCCGTCGGCTCACCCGGGCCGCGCCTGACGGCTCACCTCGGCGTGACGGCCGACCGCCGGCCCGGGCGCTTCCGCCGGCTTGCCCGGGTGCGACGGCCGGCCACTCGGCCATGCCGGTCGTGCCGCGGGGGCGACGGAGGCGTGGCGGCTCCGGCGTTGCTGCGGCCGTACCGTGGAATTTTGCTGTTTCGGCATCTTTGTGTGGTGTTTCGCCGGGCTCGCGGAAGCATCGCCGCATGCACAGGTATGACGTGGTGATCGTTGGTGGGGGACCGGCCGGGCTCGGCGCGGCGGTGACGCTGGGTCGTTCCCGGCGCGAGGTGCTGGTGATCGATGCGGGAGCACCGCGCAATGCGACAGCCTCCCGGGTGAACAGCTACCTGGGCCGGGAGGGCGTCGCGCCGGAGGAGCTGCTGCGGATCGGCCGGGCCGAGGTCGAACAGTACGGCGGAAGCGTCCACCGCGGCACCGTCGTCTCGGTCGATCGGGTGGACGGGGCGACGTTGCGTGTCGTGCTCGCCGACGGCTCCGTGGTGGACGCCCGGAGGGTGCTCCTCGCCACGGGGGTCGTCGACGAGCTGCCCCCGATCCCCGGCCTGGCCGAGCGCTGGGGGCGGGACGTGCTGCACTGCGCGTACTGCCACGCGTGGGAGATGCGGGACCGGGCCGTCGCGGTGATCGGCGCCGGGGCCGCGTCGCTGCAGCAGGCGCAGCTGTGGCGGCAGTGGACCGACCGGGTGACGTTCCTGGCCAACGATGCCCTCGAGCTGACCGGTACGGCCCGCGCGGAGCTCGCCGCCCGGGGGATCGCCGTGGTGACCGGCCGGGTCACGGGGATCGAGGTCACCGGCGACGCGCTGAGCGGTGTCCGGGTCGGCGACACCGTGGTCGCCACCGACGCGGCGGTCGTGTTCCCGGTCTCCACGGCGAGGTCCGGCCTGCTCGCGCACCTGGGCCTGCTTCCCGGGGAGACGCTGATGGACGACCAGGTCGTCGGCGCCACCCTCGCCGCGGACGCGATGGGCGCCACCGGCGTGCCGGGCGTCTGGGTGGCGGGCAACGTCCGGGGCCACCGGGCGCAGGCGATCGACGCCGCCGCGCAGGGCGGGCAGACCGGCGCGATGATCAACATCGACCTCGTCCACGAGGACGTACGCGCGGCGGTCGCGCTGCACCCGTTCACCCCCGAGCTGGAAAGGGAGGTGTCGAGCCTCCGCGGCGGCCCGGTGATCTGACGGGCCCCTCCTGCTCGCGGGCGCGTGGTCATCCGGCCGGGCGGTGGCGCTCGCGGTAGGTGCGGGTCTTGTGGCGGTTGCCGCAGACCTCCATGGAGCACCAGCGTCCCCGGCCGCTGCGGGAGGTGTCGTGGAACGCCCAGCGGCAGTCCGGCGCCGCGCAGAGTTTGATCCGGTGCCACTCGCCCCGGGCGGCGCTCCGGGCCACCGTCTCGACGATGACGTCCAGCCACGGTCGTCCGGTGCGGGCGGCGATCCGCAGGTCACCGGACGGCTCCGCGGCGAGCCGCAGCGGATAGCCGCTCAGGGCCGCGGTCGCGTCGCGCTCGGCGAGGAGGATCTGCCGCAGTGCCGTACGCAGGGCGACCGCGGCGGCGAGGTCGGGCGGCTGCGGCTTGCCCGTCACCGGCAGGTCGTGGGCGGCCAGCCAGTCCGAGAGAGCCTGCGGGGAGGTCAGGTGCTCGCCGGCGACGTGGCTCTCCCCGTGCCGGGTGAACGTCCTCTCGTCGACCGTGTTGAGGAACTCCTCGATCAGCTGCAGCGTGAACACAACACCACCTTAGCTCATAACTGGTGTTTGACTTCCGAGCAACACCGGAAATAGCTTTGAATGGTGTTGACGCGCTGCCGTCCCGCTTCGCCGACATCGACGGGACCCCGGTGCACTACCTGCGCTACGACGCCGAACGCGAGGGTGCCCTGCCGCTGATCCTGACCAACGGCTGGCCCAGCTCGTTCCTGGAGATGACCGCGCTCGCCGAGCGGCTGTCCACGCCGTCGCGGCACGGCGGCGACCCCGCCGATGCCTTCACCGTCATCGTCCCGTCGCTGCCCGGCTTCGGCCTGTCACCGCAGCGCCCCACCTTCCCCGACGACGTCGCGCCCACGCACGAGATCTGGCACCGGCTCATGCACGACGAGCTGGGCTTCGACCGGTACGGCGCGCACGGCGAGGACCTCGGCGCGGCGATCACCGCCCGGCTGGGGCAGACGCACCCCGAGGCGGTGGCCGGCATCCACGTCCTGACCATCGCCGACCCGCCCGCCTACGACCCGGCCGGGCTGACCGCCGAGGAGGAGGCGTACCTGAGGGCGAAGGCGCAGTGGCACGCCACCGAGGGTGGATACTCGCACGAGCAGCGCACCCGCCCGATGACCCTCGCCCAGGGCCTGTCCGACTCGCCGTCCGGGCTGCTCGCCTGGATCCTGGAGAAGTACCGTGCCTGGAGTGACTGCGGCGGCGACGTGTCCACCCGGTTCAGCGACGACTTCCTGCTCACCCAGGCCTCGCTGTACTGGTTCACCAACTCGATCTCCACCTCGTTCCGCCCGTACTACGACGGCGACCGGGGCCTGCTGCCGGACGGCGGGCCCGTCGAGGTGCCGACCGCGCTGGCGCTGTTCCCCGCGGACATCGGGGCGCAGCCGCCCCGCAGCTGGGTCGAGCGGGCCTACCACCTCACCCGATACACGGTCATGCCGCGCGGCGGCCACTTCGCCCCGCACGAGGAGCCGGCCCTGCTGGCCGGCGACCTGACCGCCTTCTTCCGCTCGGAGGCGGTGGCCGGGCGGTGAGGCGGTGGCCGGGCGGTGAGGCGGTGGCGGAGTCATCCGGCGAGATCGTTCTGGACCCGGACATGTCCTCAGGGCAGGGTTGTCGTGGTCCGGAGGTGGCATGACCGAGGAGCAGTTCCGTGCGTTGTTCGCCGCGAACTTCGAGGACGTGTGGAGTTTCGTGCGTCGCAGGGTCGGCACCGATGCCGACGCGGACGACGTCACCGCCGACACGTTCTCCATCGCGTGGCGCCGCCGGGAGCAGGTGCCCGAGGACTTCGAGCGCCCGTGGCTGTTCCGTACGGCGCACAACGTCCTCACCAACCTGCGCCGCAGCAGCCTGCGGGAGCGCCGGCTGCACCTCAGGATCGCGGCGGTCGACCCGCCGGAGGTGGCGTACGAGTCCGTCGCCGAGGTGGACGGGGTGCTGTGGGCCGCCCTGGCGGCGCTGCCGCGCAAGGACCGCGACCTGCTGCTGATGCGGGCCTGGGACGGGCTGGAGGTGGCCGGCATCGCCGCCGTCCTGGGGGTGAGCGCCGCGACCGTGTCGTCCCGGCTGTACAAGGCCCGCGAGCGGCTGCACCGGGAGATCGCCCGGCGAGATCGGCCCGGCGGCGGAGATGTACAGGGCAGATCCCACGGAAAGGGGAACGTTCACCGATGAACGGCGAAGAAGAGATCGAGCGCCTGCGTCGACTGAATCCCGTTGCCCGTAGCGCGCCGCCGGCGCCGGGATCGTCCCGATTCAACGCCATTCTGGAGAGATCCATGACGCAGACGAGCATGCCGATCCGTACGGCCGTCCCGGCCCCGCGGCGCCGATGGGCGCTGCTGACCACGGGGGTCGCGGCAGCGGCCGTCGCGGCGGTCGTCCTGGCGCTCGGCCAGGGCGGGCCGTCGCCGTCGGACGGCACGAAGCGGGCCGATGCCGGAGCTGTCCTGCTGGCCGCCGCCGAACAGACCGGGAAGGTGACGACGCTGCGCTTCAGCCAGCCCCCGTCCGGCGCGGCCGGCTTCAGCGCCGAGGGCGAGGTCAGCGGCGCCGACTGGCGGGTGGTGAGCAAGGGCGAGACCCCCGGCGGCACGACGACCACGGTCATCGGCGACGTCCGCTACGTCACCACGGGCGGCTCCACCACGAAGGAGAAGATCCCGCAGGGGGAGAGGCTCGCCCCGTTCGCCCGGGCGGCCGGCGACCTGACCCGTGCGGTGTCGCAGGACCGCAACGTCGTGGAGGTCGGCACCGAGGACGTCCGCGGCACCCGGACCACCCACTACCGGCTCACCCTCCCGGCGCGGACCAGCGCCGCCGATCCCGCCTCGGCGGTGACGAAGCTGCCGCCGGACGAGCTCGCCTGGTTCGACCTCGAGGGCATCGACGCCTACAGCGACCCGGTGACGCTGGACATCTGGGTGGCGGGCGATCTGGTGCGCCGCATCGCCGGCACGGTGGCGAACCAGGGGCCGCTGACCAGCGTGGAGTTCTACGACTTCAACGCGCCCGTCACCATTACCGCGCCGCGGCAGAAATAAGTCCTACGTTTGCGGAGAATCGTCGGGCCCGCCGGCATCGTGTCGGCGGGCCGCGGCTTTCGGTAACGTGATTGTTAATTGATTGTCGAATGACTCCGGGCCGGTCTCTGGACCGTGGGGGAGTCGACCAGGGTGTTGAGGATCTCCATCCAGCTCCGTACGCCGTACTTGCGCTTGATGCGGCGGGCATGCGCGTCGACGGTGTGCCTGCTGATCTGCATGCGCCGGGCGGCGGAGGCGTAGGTGCAGCCCTCGGCGAGATGCCGCAGGACCTCCCTCTCACGGGCGGTCAGTCCTACCTCGGGCAGCTGTCCCTCCTGGAGCGAACGAACGGGAGGCGGCATCGTAGCCTGGGGTTTTTCACGCATTGACCGGGATCCTCCGAATTAATGCACGATATTGCATGTACTGCTAAAGCGACAGTACGTCATGGTTCCGGGCGCAGCGAACCAACGGGACAACACTGTGGATACCCACCGAACCGGCTTCCGGGCGTACGGTAAATAATATTTTCAGTAACCTTGCCACCCGGTCGCGGGGGCGTTTGTCAACTTACGGGTTTGCGTCCTTTTCGCCCGGCGGTCCCCCGGGAAGTCTTCAGGGAGGCCGCACCGACCGAAGGGGGCCCTCCACCATGGCCGCTGGCCCTCTGCGTCACCACCCCGGCTTCCGCCGGCTGCTCGTGGGCGCCGTCGCCGGGCAGGCCGCGGCCCAGCTGTCGCTGGTCGCCCTGCCGCTCGCCGCCGTCGTCGAGCTGCGGGCCTCGGCGTTCGAGGCCGGGCTGCTGACCGCCACGGAGACCGCGGCGTTCCTGCTCATCGGCCTGCCCGCCGGGGCCTGGCTCGACCGGGTCCGGCGGATGCCGGTGCTCGTCCGCAGCGACCTCGTGCGCGCCGCGGCCATCGGCTCGGTGCCCCTGGCCGCGGCGGCCGGCATGCTCACCATGCCGCAGCTCTACCTGGTCTCGTTCGTGGTCGGCGTGGCCACCGTCTTCTTCGACGTCTCGCACCAGAGCGTGCTTCCCCGGCTGCTGGCGCGGGAGCACCTCGTCTCGGGCAACGGCGCGCTGGAGTCGGTCCGGGGCACCACCGCGGTCGCGACCCCGGCCGTCGGCGGCGGCCTCGTCCAGGCGCTCGGTGCGTCCGCCGCGCTGGCCCTCAACGCCGTGGGCTACCTGCTCTCCGCGCTGGTGCTGCGGCGGATCCGGCTCAGCGAGACGCCGTCGCCGGCGGCCGGCCGGGGGTCGCTGCGCGCGGAGATCGCCGAGGGGCTCTCCTTCGTGGTCCGCCAGCCGCTGCTGCGGCCGATCATGCTCTGCACCGCCGTCGCCAACTTCTTCGGCGCGATGCTCGCCGCGGTGCAGACCGTCTACCTGGTACGCGAGCTCGGCCTCACGCCGGGGCTGGTCGGCGTCGTGCTGTCCGCGATGGCCGTCGGTGGTCTGGTGGCCGCGCTGCTGGCCGGCCGCCTCGCCCGCGCCGCCGGCGACGTGCGCGTCATCTGGCTGGCGATGCTCGGCACCGTGCCCGCGGCCGTCCTGCTGCCGATGGGGCGGGGCACCGCCGGCGCGCTCTGCTTCACCGCGGGGCTGACCCTGCTCTCCTTCCGCGGGGTCCTCTACAACGTCGCGCAGGTCAGCCTGCGGCAGCGGATCTGCCCCGACCACCTGCTCGGCCGGATGAACGCGACGCTGCGCTTCGTGGTCTGGGGCTGCATGCCGCTCGGCGCCATCGCCGGCGCGGTGGTCGCCGGCGGCCTCGGCACCCGCACCGCGGTGGCGGTCGGCGCGGCCGGCCTGCTCACCGCGCTGGTGCCGCTGTCGCTGTCGCCGCTGCGGCGGATGCGCGACCTTCCGGCCGAGCGTGTCCCGGAGTCGAGCCGTGACTGAGCCCCGATGACCACGGACCCGTTCCCGTCACCGCACCAGGGCCGGATCCACCCGCGGTGGCCAGCTTCCGGGCAGGAGGATCCCCAGGGCGTGGGCGCGTCCGACCAATCCGGCCCGGTTGGTGCTGGACGTCCTGCGCAGCAGGCTGCTCACGTGATACTCGACGCCCCGGACCGTCAGGTGCAGCTCGGCGCCGATGTCCGCGGTGGACAGACCCGCGGCGATGCCCTCCAGCACGCGGGCGGTGAGGACGGGCATGGTGAACGTCTCGTCCGGTCCGTTCTCCCGGCGGCTGACCACGACCACGATCCAGGCGTCCGCGACGACGGGCCGGATCAGGTGCGCGTCCAGGCTCACGACGGCCTCGGCCCGGCCCGGGACGGTCAGCGGGCCACGGTAGTGCAGCGAGCGGAGCCGCCCCTGCCGCAGCCGGGTGAGCCGGCGGGTGAACGGCGCCCGCTGCGCCGCCGGCAGCCACTCGGTGAGCGACGGCCGGCCCGGCTCGCAGCCGTGGGCGCGGAGATCGGCGTCGCCGGTGACCGAGACCACCCGGAAGGCGCGATCGAGGAGCATCACGTGCGGCAGTTCCGCGGACTCGTTCTCGCCCGCGACGGTGACGCCGCTGTCGTACCGACGCGCGTCGCGGACACTGGAGATGGACATCCCGCAACCTCCCTGCCCGGCGCCGAGGGCCCGGATGCGTCAATGCGAAACACTCCTGTGACGGCAGGAAAGCAATTCCGCCGACCGGCTGACCAGGGTCACCGGCCGGCGGGTCCATTGTCTCCATCCCGGGCGGGCGGCATCCCCGGCTCAGGCACCTTCGGGCAATGTTGCGGCACCTTGGTGCCGCCGTCGTCCGAAGTGGAGGTGAGCCATAGATCACCGACACTGCCGATATCGATGTATGGACCATTCGCTTTTGCGAGGGAGCGACGTTGAGGTGAAGCGCGTGATCCATGCGAAATTCGTCCGCCCGTCCCCGGACCGGGCGGCCCGATGCCGGCGGGACGTCCCGCGTTCCCCGGCCGAAACCGAGGAGCCGGCATGTCCATGACCCGCTACGACACCGTCCGGCCCGAGGTGGCCGGCGCCGAGACCCGGCGGGTGGTCACCCTGTCGGTGCTCACCTCGGACAACGATGCCGACGCCCGGCTCGCCGCCGCGGTCCGGGACCATGTCGGATCGACACCGGAGACCGGTACGTCCCTGGCCGATCCGCGGGACAGCGACGTGATCCTGGTGCTGGCCCGCACCCTCACCGAGGAGGTGCTGGCCGAGATGTCCGCGGTGGCGGACGGTTCCGACAACCCGGCCCAGTGCATGGTGCTGGTCACCGGGCCGATCCGGGAGCACCAGCTGGCCCGGGCGATCGCCTGCGGGGTGGTGAGCATCCTGCCCCGCCACGCCATCACCCCGCGGACGATCGCGCAGGCCGTGCTCGCCAGCTCGCGCGGCCGGTCGATCCTCTCCGACCACGTCACGCGCTGGCTGATCGACGGGGCGCGGGCCAACCATGCCCTGATGCGCTCCGAGTTCGGCCTGCTGCCCGGCGGCCTCACGGTGCGCGAGGCGGAGGTGCTGAGGCTGCTGGCGGACGGCCAGGACACCGGCGAGGTCGCGGAGCGGCTGCACTACTCGGAACGGACGATCAAGAAGATCATCCAGGATCTGACCTCCCGGCTGAACCTGCGCAACCGCGCGCACGCCGTCTCGTACGCGCTGCGGGCGGGAGCGATCTAGGCACGGTCATCGTCCCTCCAGAAGCTCCACCACCGGGGCGAACACCGAGACGAACGGTTCCGGCACGCTGAAGTACGAGAATCCGTAGCGCTCCCGGTACCCGATCAGCGAGTCGGCGATCTGCCCGGCGGTGCCGACCAGCACCGTCGGCAGGTCGAGCAGGTCGTCGATCGACAGGAAGGGGAACCGCCGGTGCAGGGCCTCCGCCGCGGTCCGGCGGTCGGAGGTGATCAGCACCTTGTGCACCATCAGGTTGCGTTCGAGGCCGGCGGCGCGCTCCCCGGCCCCGGCGACCAGCCGTACCCGCTCGGCCAGCTGCGCCGGTGCCAGCAGCGGCTGCCGCGCCGGCGCGCCCGGAGGATGGGGTGCCGCGCCGCTGAACGCCACGATGTCGCCGTGCTCGGCGGCGACGCTCAGCACCCGGCTGCCGCCGCCGCCCACGAGGACGGCGGGCCGCCCGGGAAGGCGTCCGAGCCCGGCGGCGGTCTCGGCGAGCCCGGCGACCCGGGCGGCGAACGTCGGCCGGGGCACGCCCGCCCGCTGGAAGTCCGCGTCGTCGTATCCGGCGCCGAGCCCCGCCTCCACCCGGCCGCCGGTCATCCGATGCACGGTCAGGACCTCGCGGGCCAGCAGGGCGGGCGGATGCAGCGCCGTGTTCAGCACGTACGTGCCCAGCCGCACCCGCTCGGTCACCTCCGCCGCCGCCATCAGCGCCGGAAGGGGCGCGTTGCCCCGGAAGTGATCGGACACCGCGATCGTGTCGTAGCCCAGCCCCTCCACCCGGCGGCACTGTTCCTGCCACCGGGCCCGGTCGTCGCCACCGGTCAGGACCGCACCGAACCGGAACGCTCTGCTCACGCCTCTCTCCCTTCCGGACCCGCCGCCCGGCGCAACGCGGCGGCGGCCTGCTCGGCGACGCTGGGACCGCGGAAGACGTCCTCGACGGACAGGTCGAGGCCGGCCGCCCGGGCGCGCTGCACGACCCGGATGCTCGTGAGCGAGTCGGCGCCGAGGGTGAAGACGTCTTCCTCGATGCCGAGTTCGCCGGTGCTGAGCAGCGACCGCCAGATCTCGATCAGCGTGCGCTCGGCCGGGTTCCGCGGGGCGCGCGCCTCACCCCGTCCCTCCGGCAGCACCTCCGGGAGGGCGCCGAAGTCCGTCTTGCCGCTCGCGGTCAGCGGGATGGCCGGCACCGCGGCGATCCCCGCCGGGACCAGGTGGCGGGGCAGCCACGCGCGGGCGTGCTCCAGGACGGAGGCCGCCGGCTCGTCCGACACCACGTACGCGACCAGCCCCGCCGTTCCCACCGTGACCACCGCCTCGCGGACGCCCGGGTGACGGCGCAGGACGCTCGCGACCTCGTCCGGCTCGACCCGGATGCCACGCACCTTGAGCTGGCGGTCGTTGCGGCCGAGATACTCGAGGATCCCGTCGCGGCGCCACCGGACCACGTCGCCGGTGCGGTACAGGCGCCGGCCGGCGGCGAAGGGGTGCGGCACGAACCGGTCGGCGGTCAGCTCCGGCCGGCCCAGGTAACCGCGGGCCAGCGGCTCGCCACCCAGGAACAGCTCACCGGGGGAGCCCGCCGGCACCGGCCGCAGGCGCGCGTCCAGGACGTACGTCTCGGCGCCGGGCATCGGCCGCCCGATCGGCACCGGGATGGCCCGGTCGCCGGGACGGCACTCCCATTCGGTGACCGCGATGGACGCCTCGGTGGGGCCGTAGAAGTTGAACAGCCGCGCCCCCGGGAGCACCCGCAGGCAGGTGTCGCGGAGGTCGGCGGTCAGCGCCTGACCGTTGCAGAGGATCCGGCGCAGGCTCCGGCACCGCCGCGCGCCCGGCTCGGCCAGGAACGCCTCCAGCAGCGGCGGGACGAAGTTGACCGTGGTCACGCCGGTGCGCTCGATCAGGTCCGCGAGGTAGGCGGGGTCGCGGTGGCCGCCGGGCCGGGCCACCACCACCGTCGCGCCGTCGCTCAGCGGCAGCAGGAGCTCCTCCACCGACACGTCGAACGTGTACGGCGTCTTGTACAGCGCCCGGTCGCCGGGCACCAGCTCCTGGCTGCGCCGCAGGTGGGCGATCCGGTTGGCCAGGCCCCCGTGCGGCACGGCCACGGGCTTCGGGGTGCCGGTCGAGCCGGAGGTGTGCAGGACGTACGCGAGATCGCCGGCGGCGACGCCGGGCAGCGCCGGCACCGACGGGCCGGGATCCTCCGCGTCCGTCCGGACGACGGTGGCACCGCACTCGCGGAAGGTCGCGGCGTGCTCGTCGCCGGTCAGCACCAGCGTCGCGCCCGCGTGCCGGACCATGTCGCTCAGCCGGTTCGGCGGGTCGTCGGTCGCCAGCGGCATGAAGGCCGCGCCGGCGCCGAGGACGCCGAGGACGGCCACCACGAGCTCGGCCCCGCGGGGCAGGCACAGCGCGACCGGTTCGTCGCGTCCGGCGCCGTGTGCCACCAGGACCCGCGACAGCCGGTCCGCCCGGCGGACCAGGTCGCCGTAGGTCAGCGTCGCGTCCCCGTCCACCAGGGCCGGGGCCGCCGGGTCGCGGGCCGCCTGCCCCCGGATCCCTTCGTGGACGGGCTGCTCCCAGGCGGACGCCGGCGCCGAGCGGCTCCACTCGTGCAGCGTGATCCTGCGTTCCTCCGGGTCGAGCAGTTCCAGGTCGTCCACGGTGAGGCCCGGGTCGGCGACGACCGCCGCGAGGACGCGCTGGTACTGCCCGGCCAGGCGGCGTACGTCCTCGCGGTCGAAGAGCTCGGTGCGGTAGCGGAACGAGGCGACCGCCGCGTCGCCCTCGGCGCGTACGTCCAGCCGTAGGTCGGTGTACGTGTCCGGCTGTCCGGCGGCCACCACCTCGACCTCCACACCGGCGAACGCCGGCCGCGGCAGCGGGGGTTCCAGCGCGAACGTCGTCTGGAACAGGGGGTCGTAGCTGGTGGCCCGGCTCGGCTGCAGCTCGTTGATGATCATCTCGAGCGGGACGTGCTGATCGGCGAGGGCGTCCAGCGTCGTCCGCCGTACCCGGCGCAGCAGGTCCGCATAGCTCGGGGTCCCGCGCAGGTCGATGCGCAGGGGCAGGGTGTTGACGAACATGCCGATCAGCGGCTCGAGCTCGCGCCGCCCGCGGCCCGCGCTGGGCGAGCCGATCACCAGGTCGTCGCTCCCGGTCAGCCGGGACAGCAGGGCCGCGTACGCCGCCAGCAGCGCCATGTAGCCGCTGACGCGATGCTCCCGCGCGACCCGCTGCACGCCGGCCCACACCCGCGCGTCGATCGGCGACGCCACCGAGTCCGCCGCGTAGCCCTGCACCGCCGGGCGGCTGCGGCTCGACGGCAGCTCCAGCAGCTCCGGCGCGCCGTCGAGCACGTCACGCCAGCGCTTCAGCGACTTGCGCAGGCTCGTGCCGTCCAGCCGCTCGCGTTCCGCCTCGGCGTGATCGCCGAACTGGATCGGCAGCGGGGGAAGGGACGCGGCGTCGCCCCGGTAGCGCGCCGACAGCTCGGCGAACAGGATGCCCATCGACTGCCCGTCGCAGACGATGTGGTGGCACAGCAGGCACAGGACGTGGTCCTCGTCGTCGAAGCGGCCGAGCACCACCCGCAGCAGCGGCCCCCGGTCCAGCCGGAAGGGCCGGCCCGTCTGCTCGTCGGCGAGCGCGACCGCCGCCGCGTCCCGCCCGGCCCGCGGCACCGCGGTGAGGTCGCGCACCGTCAGGTCGAACGGCTGCGCCGGCTCCACCCGCTGGCACAGCTCGCCCTCGACGAGGTGGAAGGTGGTACGCAGCGTCTCGTGCCGGGCGACCGTACCGCTCAGGGCCCGCCGCAGCGCGTCCTCGTCCAGCCGGCCGCGCAGCCGCAACGGCAGCGACACCGTGTACGCCGTGTTCCCCGGAGCGAGCTCGTCGAGGAACCACAGCCGGCGCTGCGCCTGGGAGGCCGGCCGCAGCCGGGCGCCGCCGGCCGTCATGCCGGCTCCGGGCGTGCGGTGAGCCGCTCGACGATCGCGGACAGCTCGCTCACCGTCGGCGCGTCGAACACCGTCTCCAGCGGCGGTGCCACCCCGAACGCCTCGTCGAGCAGGGTGGTCAGCTGCATCGCGGTCAGCGAGTCGCCACCCTGCTCGAAGAAGTGCGGGTCGTCGAGCTGCTCGTCGCAACCGAGGATCTGCTGGAACATCAGGAGGATCCGCTGCCGTACCGGTCCCGGTGCCGCCGCCGGCGGCTCCGGTGCCGCGTCGCGACGCGGTGCCGCGGCCGGTTCGTGCGGCGGGAACACCAGGTGGGTCTGCCGTTGGAACGGGTACGTCGGCAGCGTCACCCGGGGAACCGGCTGCTCCGGGTGCCGGCGCCGCCAGTCGACCGGCACGCCGGCCTGCCACAGCTGCCCGGCCGTGTTCAGCAGCGCCCCGACCTCGTCGCCGGCCTTGGTGACATCGCCCAGCGAGGGCAGGGCGCGGCGCCGGGACTCCTTCGGCCGCAGGGTGGCCATCGAGCTGAGCGCCTGACCCGGGCCGGTCTCCAGCAGGACGCCGTCCGCGGTCGTGGCGAGCAACGTGCGCAGCGCCGGCTCGAACAGCACCGGGCTGCTCAGCTGCCGCGCCCAGAAGTCCGGGTCGGTGGCCTGCGCGTCGGTGATCCAGTCACCGGAGATGGTGGACACGTACGGGATGGACGGCGGCCGCAGCGTGACGGCTGCCAGGTGGCCGCGGAACTTGTCCACCGCCGGGTCCATCAGCGGGGTGTGGTACGCGCCGCCGGCCGCCACCGGACGGCTGTGCACCCCCTGCTCCCGCAACCGCGCGGCCAGCTCGGCCACGCGCTCCGGAGTGCCGGCCACCACGCACTGCTGGGGGCCGTTGATCGCGGCGAGGCCGAGGGTCTCGCCGTCGACCAGCTCGCGCACCCGCTCGTCGGGCAGCGACACCGCCAGCATCGCCCCGGGCGGCATCCCGGCGAGCACGGCGGCGCGCAGGCCGATCGTCGCGACCGCGTCGGGCAGCGTCAGGACGCCGGCCAGGCACGCCGCCACCAGCTCGCCGAGGCTGTGACCGATCATCGCCCCGGGTACGACGCCCTGGTCCGTCCAGGTGCGGGCGATGGCGTAGTCGATGGCGAAGAGGGCCGGCTGGGCGTACTCGATGCGTTCCAGAGCCTCCCCGGCGGCGCCGGGATCGGCGGAATAGAGCAGCTCGCGCAGGTCGGCGCCGAGGACCGGGCGGAACAGCTCGCAGCACTCGTCCAGCACCGCGCGGAAGCCGGGCACCTCGTCGTACAGCTGGCGCGTCATGCCGGGCCGCAGCGAACCCTGCCCGGGCAGCAGGAACGCGACGGTCGGGTCGCCGGCGGGCGCCGGCGAGCGGTGGAACCGCGGCTGCGTCCCGGGGGCCGGCGGCCACACCAGATGCCCCCGGTAGCCGAACGCGTGCCGGCCGGTCTGCAGGGTCCGGGCCACCTCGTCCGGTCGCTCGCCGGGGTGGCGGCTCAGGTGGTCGAGCAGGTTTCCGGCCATCGTGGTCAGGGCCTCGGGTGTGCGGGCGGAGAGCACGAACAGCTCGGGCCGCGTCGATACCGGCCCGCGTCCGGGCCGCTCCGGCGCCTCCTCGAGCACCGCGTGCGCGTTCACGCCGCCGATGCCGAACGAGCTCACCCCGGCCCGCCGCGGCCGGCCGGGCGACTCCCAGGGGCGGCTCTGCGTCGCCACCGCGAACGGCGTGGCGGCGAAGTCGATCTCCGGATTCGGCGCGTCGAAGCCCAGGCTCGGCGCGATCCGGCGGTGCCGCAGCATCATCACCGTCTTGATCAGGCTGGCGGCTCCCGCCGCGGTGTCGGTGTGGCCGATGTTGGTCTTCACCGAGCCGATCGGGATGCTGCCCGGCGGCAGGTCCGCGGCGCCGAACGCGTCGGTCAGCGCGGAGATCTCGATCGGGTCGCCGACCGGGGTGCCCGTGCCGTGCGCCTCGACGTAGCCGATGGACGCCGGGCTGACCCCCGCGACCGCGTGCGCCGCGCGGACGACCTCGCTCTGGCCCTGCACACTCGGCGCGGTGAACCCGGGCCGCCGCCGGCCGTCGTTGTTCACCGCGCTGCCGCGCACGACCGCGAGCACCGGGTCGCCGTCGTCGAGCGCGTCCGCCAGCCGGCGCAGCACCACCACGCCCGCGCCGTCGCCGGCGACGATGCCCGCGGCGCCGGCGTCGAACGCCCGGCACCGCCCCTCCGGCGACATCACCCCGTTCTCCTGGAACCAGTACCCGCGCCGCGGCAGCTGGATGCTGACCCCGCCGGCCAGCGCCGTGTCGCAGTCGCCCGCCAGCAGCGCCAGGCCCGCCTCGTGCACAGCGACCAGCGAGGTCGAGCAGACCGACATGACCGCCACCGCGGGCCCGGTCAGCCCGAGCTTGTACGCCACCCGCGAGCAGAGGTGCTCGGGATCGTTGGCGAGGTTGACCGCGAACTCGTCGGCGCCGGCGAACCGGTGCTCGCGGACGATGTTCCCGTAGCCGTTGCGGGCCGCGCCGCCGTAGACCCCGACGACTCCCGGCACGTTCGCCGGGTCGTAGCCGGCCCGCTCCAGCGCCTCCCAGGAGCATTCGAGGAAGAGGCGCTGCTCGGGGTTCAGCATCGTGGCGTCGCGGCTCGTGTATCCGAAGAAGCCGGCGTCGAAGTCGCCCACCCCGTCGACCACGCCGTGCCGGTTGACGTACCGCGGGTCGGCCGGCCGCTCGGCGCCGCCGGACCACCGGTCGAGTTCCTCGTCGGTGAACGGGCGTACGGAATCGACGCCCGCCTCGATGTTCGCCCAGAACTTCTCCGGGGTGTCGGCGCCGGGGAACCGGCAGGCCATGCCGACGATCGCGAGGCTCGCCGGGTGCACCGTCGGGTCGTTCATCGTGAGCTCCTTCCGCCGCGGGCCGTGCGCAGGGAGGCCAGCCGGAGCAGGCCGGCCTGCGACTCCCGCACCACGGCGCGGTCCGGTTCGGTGCGGGGCGCGGCCGCGTCGAGGTGACGGGCCAGGGCGCGCACGGTCGGGTGTTCGTACAGGGCGACGATCGGCAGCGGCCGGCTCAGCTGCTCGGACAGCCGGTCGCGGACCGTCATCAGCTGCAGGGAGTGGCCGCCGAGGTCGAAGAAGTTGTCGTCCGCGGTGATGGCGTCGTGCCCCAGCACCTGCGCCCAGACCCGCGCCACCATCCGTTCCAGCGGGCTCTGCGGGCCGGTCCGCCCCGGCCGGTGGTCGCTCAGTTCGCGGGCTTCGCGGCTCAGCGCCGTACGGTCGAGCTTGCCGTTCGGGGTCAGCGGCCACCGCGGCACGGTGAGGTAGCGCGCCGGGACCATGTACTGCGGCACCACCTCGGCCAGATGCCGCCGCAGGTTCGCGGGCTCGGGCACCGCGCCGCCGTCCGGCACCAGGTACGCGGTGAGCACGCCCTCGCCGGTGGCGCCCGGCTCGACGCTCACGACCGCGTCCGCCACGCCCGGACGCCCGCGCAGCGCGGTCTCGATCTCGGCCGGCTCGATGCGGAAGCCGCGCACCTTCAGCTGCGTGTCGGAGCGGCCGACGAAGTGCAGCATCCGGTCGGTACGCAGGCGGACCAGGTCGCCGGTCCGGTACAGGCGCGCGCCGGGCGGGCCGTACGGATCGGGCACGAACCGGTCGGCGGTGGCGCCCGTGCCGCCCGCGTAGCCGAGCGCGAGCGCCGGGCCGCCCAGGTACAGCTCGCCGACCAGACCGGCCGGGGTGAGCCGCAGGTCGCGGTCGAGCACGACGGCGCGTACCCCCGGGATGGGCCGGCCGATCGCCGGCGCCCGGTCGTCGCCGGGTTCGACGGTCGCGCAGGTGGCCGCGACGGTGCTCTCGGTCGGGCCGTAGCCGTTGATGAACCGGAACGGCAGGCCGGGCGGGGCCGGGTGGCGCAGCCGGTCGCCGCCGGCCAGCAACGCGCGCAGCGTGACCTCCCCGGGCCACGGCAGATCCAGGACCCGCTCGGCCAGCGGGGTGGGCAGGCAGGCCAGGGCGATGCGCCGGTGCACCAGCCAGTCCCGCAGGCCGGCGGGGGACAGCACGGTCTCCCGGTCGGGGATGTCGAGCGTGGCACCGGCGGCCAGGGCGCCCCACAGCTCCAGCGCGGACGCGTCGAAGCCCGGCGCGGCCACCAGCGAGGCGGTTTCCCCGGGACCCAGGCCCGCGAGGGAGCGGTACCAGGCGGCCAGGTTCGCCAGGGACGCGTGGCCGGCCACCACACCCTTCGGGCGGCCGGTCGAGCCCGAGGTGAAGATGAGGTAGGCGCGGTCCCCGACGCGCGGGGCCGGTCCGCCGGGGCTCCGGGCGTCGCCGTCCGGCGGCACCATGACGACCGTACGGCCGGGGAAGTCGCCGGCGTGCTCCGCGTCGGTGATGACGGCGGCCACCGGGCCGGCTCCCTCGAGGACCGCGGCGCGGCGGCGGACCGGGTGCGCGGGATCGAGCGGCAGGTAGGCCGCGCCGGCGTACAGCACGCCGAGAGCCGCGGTGACCAGGTCGGGGCTGCGCGGCAGGCACACGGCCACCACGGCGTCGTCGGGCACGCCGGCCTCGGCCAGGTCGCCGGCCAGCCGCGTCGCGGCCGCGTCCAGCTGCGCGTAGGTGAGCGTACGGTCGCCGTCGCGGACCGCCGCCGTGTCCGGGCGTTGCTTCGCGTGCCGGCGTACCGAAAGGTGCACCGGCTCGGTCGCGACCACCGGCCCGCCGTCCAGGCCGAGCAGCGTCTCCGTCTCGCCGGCCGGCACCAGCGGCAGCTCGTCGAGCGGCCGGTCCGGTTCGGCGGTCCCCGCCGCCAGGACCTGCGTGAAGCGGCCGGCCAGCAGCGTCGCGACGCCGGCGTCGACGACCTCCGACTGGTAGCCGATCGACCCGGCGGCGTGGTCCGGGCCCCACTCGGCGTCCAGCGTGATCTCGTACTTGGCGGTCTCGGTGGGGAAGGACAGCCGCTCGGTGGTCAGCCCGGGCAGGGCGAACTCGTCGGGACGGCGGTCCTGGTAGCTGAAGACCGCCTGGAACAACGGATGCCGGTTACCGGTGCGCGGCGGGGCGAGCTCCTCCACGAGGCGCTGGAACGGGAAGTCCTCGTACTCGTACGCGGCCAGGAACGACTCCCGCACCTGCCGCAGCAGCCCGGCGAAGGTCTCGCGGCGGTCCACGCGGACCCGCAGCGGCAGCATGTTGACGAACAGCCCGACCGTGCGCTCGGCGTCCATGCTGGTCCGTCCGGTGGCCGGGATGCCGATCACCACGTCGTCCGTCCCCGTCGTCGTCGCCAGCGCGACCGCCCACGCGGTGAGCATGGTCAGGAACGGCGTCACCCGATGGGCGCCGATCACCGCCCGCACCGAGTCGCGGACGCTCGCGGGCAGCGTGAACGGGTAGGCGTCCGCGCCGGGGCCCGGGTTGCGTGGCGGCGGGCGGTCCGCGGGCAGGGACAGCCCCGCCGGTGCGCCGGCCAGCTCCGTACGCCAGAAACCGACCGCGGCGCCCGGACGCGGACCGGCCAGCATCTCCCGCTCCGCCGCGACGTGGTCGGTGTACCGGCCGGCCGGCTGGTCCTCGGCCGCATGGTCCTCGGCCGACGGATCTCCGGCCGACAGGTACCCGGCGCGCAGATCCCGGGCGATGATGTCCAGGGACCAGCCGTCGACGGCGATGTGGTGGAAGACCAGCAGCAGCACGTGCTGTTCACTGTCCACCTGGAACAGTTCCGCCCGGAACACCGGCCCGTGGACCAGATCGAACGGGCGGTTCACCGACCGGCGCAGGGCGTCGGCCAGCCGGCGCTCGCGCTCGCCGGCGGCCTCCGTCCGCAGATCGGTGACGGTCCACGGCACCGGGCCCGGCTCCTCGACGTGCCGCGTGACGCCGTCGATCGCGGGGAAACGGGTGCGCAGGACGTCGTGGCGGGCGGCCAGCCGGTCCACCGCGCGCCGCAGCGCCGGCACGTCCAGGCGGCCGGTCAGCCGGTACGCCATCGGCGTGTTGTACTCGCTGCCGCCGGGCCGCAGCTGCCACTGGAACCACAGCCGTTGCTCGGCCGAGGAGAGAGCGGAATCGAGCTGACCAGCCATGACGGATAACCCCTCAAGGATGTGAACGCACCGCGGAAGTGCGTGAGCCGAAATTACCCAGAACGGTGACCCGGCCGGGCCGGCAAACCGCTCGAATGGCCGCGAGGGACGGATTCCGTGCACTTGCGGGTCTTCCACCCCCTACGCCGCACAGGTGCCGGAATAGGGTGGCCGCATGGCATCCCAGCTGCGATTTTCCGAGGAATTGCTGGACTACGTCGGATCGGTTTCCCGGCGCGAGGACGACGTGCTCCGCGAGCTGCGGGAGGAGAGCGCCAAATTGCCGGGCGGGCAGACGTTCCCCGTTTCCCCGGAGGAGGGACAGCTCCTTTCCCTGCTGGTCGCCGCGACCGGTGCGTCGTCGGTGCTGGAGATCGGCACCTACACCGGTTACAGCACGCTCTGCCTCGCCCGTGGACTGCCGCCGGGCGGCCAGGTCGTCACCTGCGACATCACCGGGCGGTGGCCGGCGATCGGGCGGCCGTACTGGGAGCGGGCCGGCGTCGGCGACCGGATCGAGGTGCGGGTGGGCCCGGCCACCGGCGTGCTGGCCGGGTTGCTCGACGACCCGGCGTTCGGGCCCGGCGGCTTCGACCTGGTCTTCGTGGACGCCGACAAGGCCGGCTACCGCGACTACTACGAGCGGTCGCTGCCGCTCGTGCGGCCGGGCGGGCTGCTGGTCATCGACAACACCCTGCTCTTCGGCCGGGTCGTCGACCCCGCCGCCGACGACCCGGACACCGTGGCGATCCGCGAGCTGAACAAGGCCCTGCACACCGACGAGCGGGTCGACCTGGCGATGCTGCCGATGGCCGACGGCATCACCCTGGTCCGCAAGCGGACGGCCTGATCAGCGGTCGAGCACGGCCGGCCGGTCGAGCTCGACCGCCTCCACGGTCACCGTCGGCGACGGCGGCTGCGGGGCCGGCACCAGGTGCAGCCGCTCGAACTCGCCGGTCGCCGGGAGCGCCGCCAGGCAGGCGCACGGATCGGCGGTGAACCCGGCGAAGCGGTAGGCGACCTCCATCATTCGGTTCCGGTCCGTACGCCGGAAGTCCGCCACGAGGTGGACGCCGGCGCGCGCCGCCTGGTCGCTGAGCCAGCTCAGCACCGTCGAGCCGGCGCCCCACGTCACCACCCGGCACGAGGTCGCCAGCAGCTTGAGGTGCCAGACCCCGGCCGCCCGGGCCACCAGGACGATGCCGACCGCGCCGTGGTCGCCGAACCGGTCGGCCATGGTCACCGCCAGCACCTCGTGCGCCGGGTCGCCGAGCAGGCCGAGCAGCGCGTCCTCGGAGTAGTGCACCCCGGTCGCGTTCATCTGGCTGGTGCGCAGGGTGAGTTCCTCGAGCCGGCCGAGGCTCTCCTCGTCGGCCCGCGCGATCGTCATGCGCAGCCCCAGCGAGCGCAGGAACTCCGCGTCCGGCCCCCGGTGCGCCGCGCGCGCCGCGTCCCGGCTGAACCCGGCCTGGTACATCTGCCGCCGGCGCCGGGCGTCCACCGTCACCCGCGCCGGGGTGAACTCGGGCAGGTCCAGAAGGGACAGTGCCTGCTCGGCCGGGTAGCAGCGCACCTGCGGCAGCGTGAAAGCGACCTCCGCGCGTTCGACCGGCTGGTCGTCGACGAAGGCGATGGTGTCGAGCGCGAACTTCAGCTCCGCGGCGATCTCCTCGACCGCCGCAGACTTCGCGCCCCAGCCGATGCGGGGGAGCAGGAAGTATTCGGCGAGGCCCAGGCTCTCCAGCCGTTCCCAGGCGAGATCGTGGTCGTTCTTGCTGGCCACCGACTGCAGGATGCCGCGCTCGTCGAGCCCCCGGATGACGGCGCGCATCTCGTCGGTGATGCTCAGGTCGTCGCCCTCCAGCAGGGTGCCCTGCCACAGCGTGTGGTCGAGATCCCAGACCACGCACTTGACGGTCTTGGCCTCGCTCATCGGGTTCCTCCTTCTCTCGGGGCGCGGCCTTCCCTCGGGGCGCGGCGCACGAGGTTCTCCGCGAGCACCAGCCGGCTCAGCTCGTTGCTGCCCTCGATGATCTCCATCAGCTTCACGTCCCGGTACGCGCGAGCGACCGGGCCGCCGTCGCGGGCCCCGGCCGATCCCAGGACCTGCACCGCCGTCCGCGCCCCGGCCGCCGCCTGCGTCGCGCTGACGTGCTTGGCGAGCACGGCCGCGGTCGCCAGGTCGCTGGCACCCTCGTCCCAGCACCCGCTCGCGTGCTCGCAGCCGCGGCGGGCGATCTGCGCGGCGACGTACAGGTCGGCGAGGTGGCCGGCGACCAGCTGGTGCTCGGCCAGCGGCCGGCCGAACTGGGACCGGCCGGCCGCGTGCCGCACCGCCTCGGCGACGCAGGCGTCGAGGATGCCGACGCACCCCCACGCCACCGACATCCGGCCGTAGGTCAGGGCCACGGTGGCCAGCAGCGACAGCGGCGCCCCGGCGGACTCCAGCAGGCTCTCGCGGGGCAGCCGGACCGCGTCGAGCATGACGTCGGCGTGGCCCGCCGCGCGGCAGCCGAGCGCGTCGGTGATCGGCGAGACGGTGACGCCCGGGGCGTCGCGGGGCACCACCACGGCGCCGCCGCCGGTGCCGTAGCGGCCGAACACCACGAGCAGGTCCGCGTACGCGGCGGCGGTGACCCACTTCTTGCGCCCGGTCACCACCACCGCGTCGCCGTCCTCGCGGATCTCCGTGGTCATCGCGGAGAGGTCGCTGCCGGCCTGCGGTTCGCTGAAGCCCACCGCGGCGAGCGAGCCGGTGGTCAGCGCCGGCAGCACGGCCGCCCGCTGCCCGGCGCCGCCCAGCCGCTGCACGGTCCAGGCGGCCATCCCCTGCGAGGTCATCACGCTGCGCAGCGAGCTGCACAGGCTGCCGGCGTGGGCGGTCAGCTCGCCGTTCGCCCGGCTGTCCAGGCCCGCGCCGCCGTACTCGCCGGACACCTGCGCGCACAGCGTGCCGCTCTTGCCCAGCTCGCGGAGCAGCTCGACCGGGATGCTCCCGGACCGGTCCCAGTCCTCCGCCCGATCGCCGGTCACCTCGGTGACCAGCGCGGCGTGGTCAGTCACCGGCCGGTTCCCGCAGCCGCGCCACGAGGCCGGCCATCGCCGCGATCGTCCGGAAGTTCGCCAGTTGCAGGTCCGCCCCAGAGATCGTGATGCCGAAGGTGTTCTCCAGGTGCACGACCAGTTCCATGGCGAACAGTGAGGACAGGCCGCCCTCGGCGAACAGGTCGCTGTCGGCGGCCCAGTCCGAGCCGGTGCGCTCGCGCAGGAACACCGCCAGGTCCTTCTCCACCCGGCCGTTCTCGGTGCTGGTAGTCATCAGCCCACCTTCGTGTACTCGTAGAAGCCCCGGCCGCTCTTGCGTCCGTGGCGGCCGTCGCGGGCCATCTCCTGCAGCAGGTCGCACGGGCGGCACCGCTCGTCGCCGGTGCGGGCGTGCAGCACCAGCAGCGAGTCGACCAGGTTGTCGATGCCGATCAGGTCGGCGGTGCGCAGCGGGCCCGTCCGGTGCCCGAGGCAGCTCTGCATCAGGGTGTCGACGTCCTGCACCGACGCGGTGCCCTCCTGCACCACCCGCGCCGCGTCGTTGATCATCGGGTGCAGCAGGCGGCTGGTGACGAAGCCCGGCGCGTCGCGGACCACGATCGCCGTGCGCCGCAGGGCCGTCAGCGCGGCCATCGCCCCCGCGACCGCCTCCGGGGAGGTGCGCGGGCCCTTGATCAGCTCCACCGTCGGGATCAGGTACGCCGGGTTCATGAAGTGCACGCCCAGCAGGTCGCCGGGGCGCGGCACGCCGCCGGCCAGCTCGTCGACCGGGATCGACGAGGTGTTCGAGATCAGCGGGGTGCCGGGCGGCACCGCGGCGGCGATGTCCTTGAGGACGGCGGCCTTGCGGGCCGGATCCTCGGTGACCGCCTCGATCACCACCGTCGGCGGTCGCGTCCGGACGGCCGCTGCCGCCTCTGTGGTGGTGCTCAGCGTGCCGGGGGACAGGTCGGCGGGGGCGGCGCCGACCAGGCGGGCCATCCGGGCGGCGTCGGCCGTGCCGGCCCGCGCCCGGGCCAGCGCCGCCTCGTCGATGTCGGCCAGCACCACGCCGGCGCCGTGCAGCAGCGCCAGGCCGGCGATGCCGGTGCCCATCACCCCGGCGCCCAGCACCAGGAACGTCGGAACTCCGGTGGTCGTCATCGGCGCTCAGGCACCGCTACGCGCACTGAGCGGACGCAGGTCGGTCCACACCTCGCCGATGTGCCGCAGGCAGGCGGCCTTGTCGCCGCGCGGGCCGGCCTCCTGCCAGCCGGGCGGCAGGTCGTGCGTGACGGGCCAGATCGAGTACTGCTCCTCGTCGTTGCGGACCACCCGGTACTCCCGGTCGTCGTCGTCCTCGAACATGGGGCTCCTCCTGTCGTTGCGATCGCTGCCGGCCGTCCGCTCACGCCGATCCGGCGGGGGCCAGCCCTTCGAGGTATCCGGCAAGCTCGTGAATGGTGGGTCGTTCGAACAGCTCGACCAGCGGGAACTCGACCCGCAGCCGGCTGGTCATCCGGTGGTGGGCCTGCACCAGCTGCAGCGAGTTGCCGCCGAGCACGTAGAAGTTGTCGTTGCGGCCGATCCCGTCGCGGCCCAGCACCTCCGCCCAGATCCCGGCGAGCGTGCGCTCGAGCTCGCCCTCCGGCCCCAGCGGCCCGGCCGCTCCGGCGTCCGCCGCCGGCAGCGCCGCGACGTCGACCTTGCCGTTGCGGGTCAGCGGCAGCGCGTCCAGGACGACGAAGTGCGTCGGGATCAGGTACTCCGGGAGGACCGTCCGGAGATGATCGCGGATCTCCTGCTCCGCCGGCGCCGGATGGCCGTCGCGGACCACGAGGTACGCGACGAGCTCCGGCGACCCGTCGGCGTTCGCGGACCGGCCCAGCACGTAGCTGTCGAGGACCGCGGGATGGGTCCGCAGGGCCGCGGCCGCCTCGGCCGGTTCGATGCGGTACCCGAGGATCTTCACCTGCCGGTCGGCCCGGCCGAGGAAGTCCAGCGTGCCGTCCGCCCGGTAGCGGGCAAGGTCGCCGGTGCGGTACAGGCGGGCCCCCGCGCGACCGCTGAACGGGTCCGGGACGAACCGGTCGGCGGTCAGGTCGGGACGGCGGGCGTAGCCGCGGGCCAGCCCGGCGCCGCCGAGATAGACCTCACCGGTCGCGCCGGCGGGCACCGGATTGAGCTCGGCGTCCAGCAGGTACGCGGACGTGCCGGAGATCGGCCGGCCGATGTCGGGCAGCGCGGGCGGCTCCACCCGGGCGACGACCGGCCCGCTGGTGGAGATGGCGGTGTTCTCCGTCGGCCCGTACGAGTTGTGCAGGGTGAACCCGGCGCCGGCGGGCGGGCGGACGTTGAGCCGGTCGCCCGCGGCGTGCAGGACCCGCAGGGCGCCCAGCGAGCCCGGCTCCCACTGGTTCAGCAACGCCTCGGCCAGCGGCGTGGGCAGCAGGCAGACCGTGATCCGCTCGTCGTCCAGCCAGCGCCGCAGGTCCGGCGGGGACACCAGCACGGCCCGGTCCGGTACGCACAGCGTGGCACCGGCCACCAGGGCGGGCCAGATCTCCCACACCGAGAAGTCGAACCCCGGCGACGCCACCACCGTGCCGCGGTCGCCCGGCCGCAGACCGGTCTCCCGCAGGTGCCAGGCGGCCAGGTTCGCCAGCGCGTGGTGCTGGATCATCACGCCCTTGGGCCGGCCGGTGGATCCCGAGGTGTAGATGACGTAGGCGAGCGTGCCGGGCGTGACCGGCACCGGATCCGCGGCCGCCACCGGGTCCGGCCCGTCGCCGGGCACCAGGACGGGCGTGCTCACCCCCAGCCGGTCGCGCAGCTCCGCCGTGGTGATCAGCAGCCCCGCGCGCGACTCGTCCAGGATGTACGCGATCCGGTCCCGCGGGTTGTCCTCGTCCATCGACAGGAAGGCGCCGCCGGCCTTCAGCACGGCCAGCTCGGACACCACCAGGTCCGCGCTGCGGGGCAGGCAGACGCCGACGATGGTCTCCGGGCCCACGCCCGCGGCGGTGAGGCGTACGGCCAGCCGGGCGGCCCGCTCGTCGAGTTCGGCGTACGTGAGCGCCTCCTTGCCGTCGGACACGGCGAGCAGGTCCGGCCGCTCCGCCGCCCACCGGGCGACCGCCTCGTGCACCGGTCCGGTGCCGAGCGGGACCGCCGCGGCCTCCTGGCGGTTGCGCTCCACCAGCAGTTGCCGCTGCTCGGCGGCGTCCAGGACCGGCAGCTGCCCGACCCGCCGCGTCGGCTCCTCGGCCGCCGCCGCCAGCAGCCGCAGGTACGCGCCGGACACCCGCCGCATGGTCTCGGCGTCGAACAGGTCGCTGTTGTACTCCCACAGCAGGGTGACGCGGTCGTCGGTGTGCTGCCGGTCGCCGAGGGTGTTCTTGGCCCGGGGCATCACGATGACGTTGATGTCCATCTTGGCCGAGCCGTTGCTGCGCTCGTACACGGTGCTGGTGGCGGTGCAGAGCTCCGGGTTGCGGACGGCGGAGTCGTGCGCGCTGAACATGACCTGCGCGAGCGGGTTGCGCGAGGGGTCGCGGCGCACGGCCATCGTCTCCACGACCACCGGGAACGGGCACTCCTGGTGCGCCGCCGCGCCGAGAACCGCGTCCTTGGCGGCGGCCAGCAGCTCCCGGAACGGCATGGCGCCGTCGACCCGGGTACGCAGCACGACCGGGTTCACCAGCATGCCGATCAGCGGCTCGCTCTCGCCCAGCCGCCGGTTGGCGAACCCGGACGCGACGCAGATGTCGGTGTCCCCGCTGTAGCGGTGCAGCAGGGCCGTGAACGCCGCGTACATCACCATGTACGACGTCACGTTGTAGCGCCGGCCGAGCGCCCTGATCCGGGCGGGGAGGCCGGCCGACAGCTGGAGGCGTACGACGTCGCCGCGGAAGGTCTGCACCGGCGGCCGGGGGCGGTCGGTGGGCAGATGCAGTTCCGTGGGCGCGTCCCGCAGCCGCTCCTTCCAGTACTCCAGCTGCCGGGTGATCTCGGGCGAGTCGAGCAGGTCCCGTTGCCAGGCCACGTAGTCGCGGTACTGCACCGGCAGCGGCGGGAGCGGGGACGCGTCGCCGGCCGAGAAGGCGTTGTACAGTGCCTCGAGCTCGGCCATCAGCACCGAGAACGACCAGCCGTCGTGCACCAGGTGGTGTTCCACCAGGATCAGCTCGTGCTCCTCAGCGCCGAGCCGTACGGCGGTCCACCGGGCCAGGGGCGGTTCGCGCAGGTCGAACGGGTCGGCCAGGGCCGCCTGGATGACCTCGTCGAGGCGCGCGGCGCGGTCCGCCTCCGGCGTCGCGGACAGGTCGACCCGATCGAGCCGGGCCGGCACCGGCGGGCGTACCGACTGCAGCGGCTGCCCGTCCCGTTCGACGTACGTGGTCCGCAGGCTCTCGTGGCGCCGGATGATCTCGGTCAGGGCCCGCTCCAGGACGTCGAGGTCGAGCGGCCCGACGACGCGCAGGCTCACCTGGGCGTGGTACGCCCGGCTGTCCGGCGCCAGCTTGCTGTGGAACCAGACCTGTTGCTGCGGCAGGGAAAGGGGGGAGTCGGCGGGGCCGGAGCCCGCGACGATGGCCGGCAACCCGCGCGCCGCCCCACCGGACTCGCGCAGCTCCTGGACGGCGGCGGCGAAGGCGCCCAGCGTGGGCGTGGCGAGCAGCGTACCGATCGGGATCTCCGTGCCCAGCGCCTCCCGGAGCCGGGTGACGATCTGCGTCGCCACCAGGGAGTGCCCGCCGAGCTGGAAGAAGTCGTCCTCCAGGCCGACGCCGGAGACGTTGAGGACCTCCGCCCAGGCGGTCGCGATCGTGCGCTCCAGCGGCGACCGCGGCGGCGTCACGGCCGGCCCGGTGGCCAGGCGGCGCAGGTCCGGCGCCGGCAGCGCCGCCCGGTCGACCTTGCCGTTGCGGTCCCAGGGCAGGGCGTCGAGGATGATGAACGCGGCCGGCACCAGGGCCGCGGGCAGCCGGGCCGACAGGTGCTCGCGCAGGTCACGGGTGGCGGGCAGCTTGCGTGCCTCCCGCGGCACCACGTAGCCGACGAGGTGCCCGTCGCCGGTCCCGTCGTGGTGGAAGGCCTGCACGTGGGCGGTGGCGACGTCCGGGTGCTCGCGCAGCGCGGCGGCCACCTCGGCCGGTTCGATCCGGTGGCCGCGCACCTTCACCTGGTCGTCGTTGCGCCCGGCGAAGTCGATGGAGCCGTCGGGCAGCCACCGGCCCAGGTCGCCGGTGCGGTAGAGCCGGTCGCCGGGAAGCGCGGGCCGGGGATCCGGCACGAACCGGTCGGCGGTCAGGTCCGGGCGTCCGAGGTAGCCGCGGGCCAGGGCGGCGCCGCCCAGGTACAGCTCGCCGACCTCGCCGGGGGCCACGGGACGCAGCTCGTCGTCGAGGATCTCGATCCGTACGCCCGCCACCGGCACACCGATCGCCGGCAGCACCGCCGGGTCGCCGGGCGGCACCGCGCCGGACGTGGCCACCACCGTGTTCTCCGTCGGGCCGTAGTTGTTGACCAGCGCGAACGGGAGGCCGGCCGGCGGGCGTACCCGCAGCCGGTCGCCGCCGGTCTGCAGCACCCGCAGCGGCGCGTCCGGCGGCCACACCGCGTCGACGACCAGCTCGGCCAGCGGCGTGGTGAGCAGGCACACCGTGATCGCGTGGTCGGCGAGCCACGCCACCAGCTCGCCCGGGTTGCGCCTCAGCTCCCGCGGCGGCGTGTGCAGGGAACCGCCGGCCGCCAGCGTCGGCCACAGCTCCCACACCGCGGCGTCGAAGCCCGGGGAGGCGAGCAGGGTGGTGCGGTCGCCGGCGGTCAGGGCGAAGGCCTCGCGGTTCCACCGTACGAAATTCGCCAGCGCCCGGTGTTCGACCATGACCCCCTTCGGGCGTCCCGTGGTTCCCGACGTGTAGACGACATAGGCCAGATCGCCGGGGCGGGGGCGGTGCTCCGGCCGGTGCGCCGGCTGCGCGGAGAGGTCGAGCCGGTCGAGCACGATCGCCCGTACGCCGGGCGCACCGCTGCGGTGGTGACCGCCGCACAGCACGGCGGCCGCCCCGGCCTCGGCCAGGATGCCCGCCGTGCGCTCCGCCGGGTCGGCGGGATCGAGCGGAAGGTAGGCCGCGCCGCTCCACAGCACGGCCAGCGCCCCGGCGACCAGGTCGACGCCCGGATCGCAGAGCAGGGCGACCACGTCCCCCGCGCCGATCCCCTCGGCGTTCAGCAGGTGGGCCGTGCGGGCCGCGCGCTCGGCCAGCTCGCCGTAGCTGAGGCCGTCCCCGTCCTGCAGGACGGCCGGACGTTCCGGGTGCCGCCGGGCGTTCTCGGCCACCATCTCGGTGATCAGGTCGTGCATGCCCTCACCTCACTCGTGTTCGGGGCCCGGCCGTGGCGTGCAGGTACGCCGCGACGGACGGGACGGTCGGGTTGTGGAACAGGCGGATCAGCGGGACGTCGTAGCCCCGGCGGTGCAGCAGGCCGCGCATCCGTACCAGCCCGTGCGAGGTGCCGCCGAGCTCGAAGAACGACCGGTCGCCGTCGGCCGGGCGGCCCAGCACCTCCTGCCACACGCCGGCGACCAGGTCCACCAGCTCGGCCGGCGGGCCGTCCGGCGCCTCCGCGGGCTGCCCGGGACCGACCCGGGCCGGCTCCCCGGCCGCGGGTGCGCCGGGTGCGCCGTAGTCGGCCAGCGGCCGGCCGGGATCGTCGGAGATCCGGGTCAGCAGGTCGCCCAGCCCCTCCGCGAGCCGCGCCGCGGTCGCCGGCTCGTAGCGGTCGGCGCTCAGCTCCAGCCGGCCCCGCAGACCCCCGGAGCCGCGGATCAGCTCCACCGTCAGGTCGGTACGCGCCCGTGCGGGCACCCCGGCGGGCAGTTCCCCCTCGGCGGCGACGGCGTCCCCGAACCGCAGCGGCGGCCGGTCCCGTTCGTCGAGGTGCGTGACGATGACGCGGAACAGCGGGTGCCCGTCGGCCGAGCGGGCGACGTCGAGGTGCTCCAGCACGGCGTCGAAGGGAAGCCGGCCGATCTCGAGCAGTTCGGCGAGCCCGCGGCGCACCTGGCGGACGAGCTCGGCGACCGTGCCGGCCCCGGCCAGATCGACGCGGACCGGCGCCGTGGAGGCGAGCATGCCCACGATCCCGGCGGACCCCGGGGCCGCACGGCCGGAGTCCACCACGCCGATCGTGACGTCGTCCGCGCCCGCGCTCCGGCCGATCAGCAGGTGGACGGCGGCGAGCAGGAGGGTGAAGGTGGTCGTCCGGTACGACGCCGCCACCGCGTCGAGCCGCCCCATCACCTCGGCCGGCAGGGCGAAGCCCGAGGTCACCCCGAGGTGGCTGGGCTCGGCGGGCCGGGGCCGGTCGGCCGGCGGCGACACGGGCACCGGCGCCGGGGAGAGCAGGGTGCGCCACCGCTCGATCGCCGCCCGGCCGCGGTCGGAGTCCAGCTCGGCGTCCCGCGCCCGGAGCCAGGAGCGGAAGCCCGGCGCGGGGTCCGGCGCCGCCACCGGAGCGCCGGGCCGGTAGCCGGCCGCCAGATCGCGCAGGATGACGCCGAGGCTGGTGCCGTCGCAGAGCAGGTGGTGGGCCCGCAGCGCGAGCCGGTGCTCCGACGGGTGCCGGCCCGGCGCGACGGCCAGCCGCAGCACCGGCGGCGTCGCCGGATCCCAGGCGCCCGTGAAGAAACGCACCAGGGCGGCGTCGTCGTCGAGCACGCGCACGGCCGTGGGCACGGCGGGCAGCACCCGCTGGACGGGTTGCCCGCCGTCGGAGACGACGACGCTGCGCAGCGCCTCGTGCCGCGCGACGACCCCGGCCAGCGCGGCGTCCAGCGCGCCGAGGTCCAGGGTGCCGCGCACGTCGTACAGGCGGTTGATGGTGAACGGCGAGTTCTCGCCGGCCAGCTGGTCGGCGACCCAGACGGCCATCTGCGCCGGGGACAGCACGGCCGCCACCTCGGTGTCAGGCACGGCCGGTCTCCGCCGGGCCGGTGATGACGTCGTCGAGCAGTGCCGCGTACCGGTCGCCGCGCAGCCAGTCCTCCGCGACGGCCGAGCGGTCGGACGCCTCGTCGAGCTCCGCGCGCAGGGCCGTGACCCGCCGCCCGGCCGCCCGGCAGTAGACGTCGGCCAGGTCCGCTCCGGCGTCGCCGCGGGCCAGCACCACCGCCATCGTCAGCAACTCGTTCGCGATCCGGTTCAGCGCGACCAGGAGGTGCTGCCGGGCGAACAGCGCGGCCCGGTCGCCGTGGCGCGCCGCCAGGCCGGCGCAGTACGCCCCGAACCAGGCGGCCTCCCGGTCGACGAACGCCGCGTGCCCGGCGAGGCGCTCATCCGCGGTCAGGAGGCCACCGGTGCCGGACGGTTCGCCGGGCTCGTCCGCGGGGCGGTAGTGGCAGTCCGCGAGCCGGATCCGCGCGCACCAGAAGTCGATCAGGAAGTCGACGCCGCCCGCCACGCGCAGCACCCGGGCGTCGCGCAGCGCGCGTTCCACCGGCAGCGCCGGCACGCCGCGCCGCGCCTTGCTCGCGGCGGTCTCCAGGCCCTCGGCGCCGAGCAGCGTGACGGTGCGGTCCGCGGCCCGCCAGCAGGTCATCGTGGCGACGTTCTTCAGGACGGCGTGCTCGTGCAGCGTGTCGGCGGTGCCGCCGAGCAGGGTCCACCGCGACAGGGCGTCCATCGCGTACGCCTCGGCCACGGTCTCCGCCACCATGTGCTGGACCTCGTCGTAGCCGCCCAGCGGGCGCCCGTCGATGCGGCGGCGGTTCACGAACTCCCGCGACCAGTACGCGCACATGCGGGTCAGGGCCACCGCCGCCGGCACCACCGCCAGCGTCCGGCCGTGGTAGGTGACCCGGCGCACGTCGTCGCGGGCGGCGTGCACATCGGACATCCGGTATTCGGTGGGCACCTCCACGCCGGACAGCCGCAGGTGCGCGTTGGGGGAGCCGTGCAGCCCGATCAGGTCGTGCCGGGCCACCACCTCGAAGCCGGGCGAGTCCGCGTCGACGAAGAACGCGCTGACCCGGTCGGTGCCGTTCTCCCGCAGCGTCGCCGTGATCAGGTAGAGGTCCGCGATCGTACCGTTGGTGATGTAGGTCTTCTCGCCGTCGAGCCGGTAGGTGGTGCCGGTGGGGTCGAGGGTCGCCGTGGTCGTGCGGGTGTCGCCGCCGGCGCCGGTCGGCTCGGTGTCGGCGCTGCCGCCGAAGGTCCCCTCCCGCAGGTGCCGGTGCAGCCGGTCGTTGAGCGCGCCGGGCGGGATCAGGGGCAGGTAGGCCGCCGGGCTCAGCGCGTTGGCCTTGCCGAACATGAGGGCGAGCGGGACGGACCAGCTCGCCGCGGTCTCGGTGACCCGGAACATGTTCGCGTACGAGAGCCCCAGCCCGCCCTCACCGGCCGGCCGGAACATCCGGTGGTAGCCGCGGGCGCGCAGCTCGGCGACCAGCTCGGCGGGAAGGTCGCGGTCCTCGTCGATGCGGGTGGGGTCGACCCGGTCGCGCAGGAAGGCCGCCAGCTCGGCGCAGGCCTCGTCGCCGCGGCGGCGCTCGGCCCCGTCCTGCTCGGGGAAGGGGGTCAGGAGATCCCAGCGTACGGTGCCCCGCCAGAGCTCATTGATCAGGCTCGGCGGCGTCCGGCCGGTGTCGCCGGAGCGCGTCGAGGAGGTACGGGTGGAGGTCGTCATGGTGCTCCCTGTGGTAATGGTGACCGCCGGGGAAGAGCCGGATCTCGGCCGGACCGCGGCCGTAGCCGGACCAGGCCCCGAGGTCCTCGGGCTGGTCGTCGTCGGTCCCGCCGAGCACGACGATCGGGCCTGGCAGCGGCGGGGACGGGGTGTGGACGTAGGAGCGGAGGACGTTCAGGTCCGCCTTCAGGCAGTCGGGCCCGAGCTGCTGCCCGGGCAGCCGCTGGATCATCCGCTCGGTGACGCGCGCCGGCGGGAGCCGCCGCGGCGGCTGGAGGTGCGGGGGATCGAGGCCGGACACCATCAGCACCCCGGGCGGTGTGTCGCCGCGGTCGCGCAGCCGGCGGGCCACCTCGTACGCGATGAGCCCGCCGAGGCTGTGCCCGAAGAAGGCGTACGGCGCCTGGAACCGGACCTCGCCGGTGATGGCGTCGACGAGGTCGGTCATCCGGGTGAACGGCGGCTCGCGGAACCGGGTGCCCCGGCCGGGCAGCTGGACGCCGTGCACCTCGACCCCCGGCAGGCCGTCCGACCAGCGGATGTACTCGCCCGGCGACGAGCCGCTGTGCGGGAAGATGTAGAGCCGGATGCCGGCGTCCGGGCGGGGTTCCCGGCAGAGCAGCCATCTCCGTGTCACCGACGCGATCACGGCCTCGGCCCGCGGGAGCCGGCGCCGGCGAGCAGCGGCCGCAGCGCCGCGATGATCGCGTCCCGGCCGGCGCCGGTGAAGAAGAAGTGGCCACCCGGATGGGTGCGGAGCTCGAACTCGCCGGCGGCGTAGGCCTTCCAGGCGGCGAGGTCCGCGTACGGCACCAGCGAGTCGTCGGAGCCGCCGTGGACGTGCAGCGGCACCGTGACCGGGGCGTCCGTGGCGGGCCGGTAGCCGGCGTCCAGTGCGAAGTCGGCCCGCAGCGCGGTGAGGACCATGCGCCGCAGTTCGTCGTCGCCGAGCAGGTCGGGCGGCGTGCCGCCGGCCACCTCCAGGAACCGGAGCAGTTGCTCGTCGGTGACCAGGCCCGGATCCACGGTGCCGCTGCCGCTGCCGCTGCCGATGCCGGGCGCCCGGTGCGCGGCCACGACGACCGCCCGCAGGTCCACGTCGGTACGGTCCTGCAGCCGCAGCGCCACCTCGTACGCGATGAGCCCGCCGAGGCTGTGCCCGAACAGGACCAGGGGCACCCGGCCGCCGTCGCACAGCGCCGCGGACAGCGCGTCCACGAGCGGTGCCATCCGGGTCATCGGCTGCTCGCGCCACCGGGTGCCGCGCCCCGGCGGCAGCACCGCGCAGACCTCGACGTCCGGCGCCAGCGCCGCCGCCCACGGGTGGTACACGGCGACCGAACCGCCCGCGCTGGCCAGGCAGACCAGCCGCGACACCGGCCGGTCCGGCGGCGAGTACCGGAGCAGCCACCGGGCCGGCGCTTCGACCTGTTCGGGCACGCGGGTGGCCTCCGTTCGAGAGTGGACTGTCCGTCTCTCGAAGGTGCGTCCCGCCCCCTCCCGCTGTCGACCGGCGGCGAGGGTTGATGACCATAAGGGCCGAATCGGATGTTCGGTGGTGTCGTCCGCCGGCCGTCGCGGTCACGGCCCTTGACCGCGACGGCCCCGCCCGGGCCGGACGGCGGCTCGCTCAGACGGTGGCCGCGGCCTGGGCCATCGGCCAGCTCTGGGAGCCGGCCGCCGGGTCCTGGTCCCACAGGGTGCCGTAGACGGAGCGCACGATCGTCTGGTTGCCGGTGGCGATCCAGGAGTCGTCCGGGCCGCTGTCGAACTGGGCGACCTGCAGGCCGTCGCCGCTCATCACGGTCAGGGAGACGGTGCCGGCGCCGAGCAGGCCGGCGATCCCGCTCGGGTTGAGGAACGTGCTGAGGGTGCCCTGTTCGCGGACGTTCTTGACCTGGCCGTTCTGGATGTCGGCCGAGTTCTTCTTGAAGGCGCTGACGACCGCCTCGCCGGCCTCGTAACCCCGCCCGCCCGCGCGGACGAGGGCGGCGCCGACGCGCAGGGCCTTGTACAGGTCGCCGATGGTGTTGATCGCGGCGGGCAGTTCACCGGCCGACACGATGCCCTTCAGCTCGCCCAGCCCGGTGAACATGAGCGCGGCGTTGCCGAGCACGTCGGCGATGGTCCAGCCGGTGTTTCCCGCGGCCAGGACGTAGATGTCCTGTGCGGACGCGTTCGCGATGTTGATGTTCTGGTCCGCTCCGAAAGCCATGTCGTTCCCCCATGCGTGGTCCGGAAAGAGCCATGTCGTCGGGGACGCTACGCCGCCGGGCGGCCGTTTTCCGGCGGTTCCCCGCGTCCTGGTGCCACCGGGCCGGCTGAGGCGGGAGGAGAGGACCGGGGCCGGCGGACGGTCGGCGGTCGCCACGGTCCCCACCCGCACCGGCCGGGCCCGGCGCGGGTGCGGACGCTGTCGGCGCGGTCACACCGCGCGGTGTTGCTTCGAACTCGAAGCATCGCTATGGTCGAGATGTGCTTCGAACTCGAAGCAAATGAGAAGGCGAGGCTGGCGATGAAGGCAGTACGTTTCCACGAGTACGGCGGCCCGGACGTCCTGCGCTACGAGGACACCGACCAGCCGGTTCCCGGCGCCGGGCAGGTCCGGGTGCGGGTGGCCGCGACCACGTTCAACGGCATCGACGCGAACATCCGCGGCGGCAACATGCGGGGCCCGTTCCCGGTGACGCTGCCGCACACCCCGGGCATCGACGTGGCCGGCACGGTCGACGCCCTCGGCGACGGCGTCGGGGGCCTCGCGGCCGGCGACCGGGTCGTCGGCTTCCTGCCCATGGCGGAGACGGGCGCCGCCGCCGAGTACGTGATCGTTCCCGCCGAGGTCCTGACCGCGGCGCCCACCACCGTGCCGCTCGCCGACGCCGCCGCGCTGCCGTCGGTCGGCCTCACCGCCTGGCAGGCGCTGTTCGAGCACGCCCACCTGACCGCCGGGCAGCGCGTCCTGATCAACGGGGCCGGTGGCGGGGTCGGCGGCTACGCCGTACAGCTGGCCAAGGACGCCGGTGCGTACGTCATCGCCACCGCCGGGCCGCGCGGCAGCGAGCGGGTCGCCGCCGCCGGTGCCGACCGGGTGATCGACCACACCAGCGCCGACGTCACCACCGCGGTCACCGAGCCGGTCGACGTCGTGCTCAACCTGGCACCCGTCGAGCCCACACGGCTCGGCGCGCTCGTCGGCCTCATCCGCGACGGCGGCACGCTCGTGAACACGACCGTGTGGATGCCGGCGCCCGCCGACGAGGCGCGCGGGGTCACCGGCATCAACCTGTTCGTCCGCAGCGACGCGCGCGAGCTGGCGGAGCTGGTCGCCCGGGTCGACGCCGGCCGGCTGACCATCGACATCGCCGAGCGGGTCCCGCTGGCCGAGCTGCCGGACGTGCACGCCCGGGCCGCCGCCGGCGCCCTGCCCAGCGGCAAAGTCACCGTGACCGTGACGGCTTGAGGAGCGAGAGAGCATGATTCCCGACGACGATCCGGCGCGTTCGCTGACCGTGGCGAACCCCGCCGACCCGGCCACGACGTTCGTGTCCCTGGTGGGCAACACGTACGCCATGCTGATCACCGGCGAGCAGACCGGCGGTCGCTACTGCCTCATCGACATGCGCGTGCCGGACGGCGGCGGGCCGCCGCCGCACCGGCACGACTTCGAGGAGATGTTCACCGTCCTCGAGGGAGAGATCGAGTTCACCTTCCGCGGCGAGCGGCACCGGGTCGGCGCCGGATCCACGGTCAACATCCCGGCCAACGCGCCGCACTTCTTCCGCAACACCTCCGGCGCGCCGGCCCGCATGCTGTGCATGTGCACCCCGGCCGGCCAGGACGAGTATTTCCTGCGGATCGGCCACGTCGTCGACGGCTGGGACGCGCCGCCGCCCCAGCTGTCCGACGACGAACGGGCCGACCAGCGGCGGCGCGCCGCCGAGCTGGCCGAGACCTACCGCAGCGAGTTCCTCTGACCGGCGGTCACGGCACGTCCGGGTCCGCGACCTGGCGGCGCAGCGCCACCTTGGCGAACTTGCCGGTCGCGGTCTTCGGGATCTCCGGCACGAAGCGGAAATGGTCGGGCACCCACCACGAGGCGACCCGGCCGGTGAGATGGGCGCGCAGGTCCTCGGCGGTGAGGTCCCGGCCCGGCGCCAGCACCACGCAGGCGAGGGGGCGTTCGCCCCAGCGGCGGTCGGCGACGGCGACCACCGCCGCCTCCACGACGTCGGGGTGCGCCATGAGCTCGTTCTCCAGCGTCACCGAGGAGATCCATTCGCCGCCGGACTTCACCAGGTCCTTGGTCCGGTCGACGATGCGCAGGTAGCCGTCGGCGTCGATGGTGCCGATGTCGCCCGTACGCAGCCAGCCGTCCTCGGTGACGCTCGCCCGCCCGGCGTCGCTGCCGAAGTAGCCGGACGCGATCGTCGGGCCACTGACCTGCACCTCCCCGGGGGTGGCGCCGTCGTGCGGGACGATGCGGCCGTCCTCGTCGACGAGCCGCAGCTCGGTGAGCGGCACCGGCCGTCCCGGCGAGCACAGGATGCCCCGTTGCGCGGCCGCGTCCAGGTCGTCGTGGGTGGACGCGAGCCGCGCGCAGGTGACCAGCGGGCTCGTCTCGGTCATTCCCCAGGAACTGCTGAGGGTGACGCCGGCGGTGTCCGCGTACGACTGGGACAGGGACAGCGGGAGGGCGCTGCCGCCGCTGACCGCCATCCGCAGCGCGGACAGGTCGAGGCCGGGCAGCAGCGGCTCGACGGCCCGCCAGATCGCCGGGACCGCCGCGGTGAACGTGACGCGATGCCGGGAGAGCAGCGACGCGAGGGCGTCCGGGGCCATCCGCGGGCCGGGCAGCACGAGACCGGCGCCGGCCATCGCCGCGGCGTACGGCAGGCCCCAGGCGTTGACGTGGAACATCGGGACGATCGGCATGACCACGTCCCGCTCGCTGATCGCGAAGGCGTCGGCCCCGAGCAGGATCAGCGCGTGCAGCACGATCGACCGGTGGCTGTAGAGCACGCCCTTGGGCCGCCCGGTGGTGCCGGAGGTGTAGCAGAGGCCGGCGGCGTCGTTCTCGGCGATGACGGCGGGTGCGGCCGGCTCGGTCACCCGGGCCAGGAGTTCGTCGTAGTCGTGCACGCGCGGGTCGTCGGGGACCGGTTCGCCGCCGCCGTCGTCCATCACCACGACGTGGCGTACGGTGCTCAGCTCCGCCATCAGCGGCCACACGGTGGGCAGCAGGGACCGGTCGACGAAGAGCACGTCGTCGCCGGCGTCGCCGATGATGTAGGTCAGCTCGGCGGCGAAGAGCCGGTGGTTGAGGGTGTGCAGGATCCGTCCGGAGCCCGGCACGGCGAGGTAGAGCTCCAGATGCCGCTGGGAATTCCAGCCGAACGTGCCGACCCGGGCCTCCGGCGGCACGCCGAGCAGATCGAGGACGCCGGCCAGCCGCCGGGCCCGGGCGACGACCTCGCCCCAGGTCGCGACGACCTCGCCGGCGGCCGTGGCGGTGACGATCCGCTTGTGGCCGAACACGCCTTCGGCCCGCCGCATCAGCATCGCGACGTCGAGGGACCGTTCCTGCATCATTCCGAGCACGGTCACACCCCCGGGATGTCGACGCGGACGGCGAGCAGCCGGCCCTCCGTCGCGGCCTTGCGTGCCTGATCGTGGAAGTCCGGCGCGGCGCAGACGAAGAGGGTGCGCCCGTCCTCACCGCCCAGGGCACAGGCGTAGACCGGCGTGCCCGGCCGGATCTCGTCGGTGATCGTGCCGCCCTCGGTCACGCGGACCAGGCGGTCGCCGGTGGCGTCCGCGATCCACAGCCCGCCCTCGGCGTCCAGGCAGGCGCCGTCGCCCGCGACGGTGAGTCCCGGCAGCACCCGTTCCAGCGCGCGGTCGGTGGGCAGCGGCCCGAACTCGGCCCACACCCGGCGGTTGACGAGCCGTCCGTCGGCGGTGAGATCGAACGCGCTGACCCGGTCGCCGAAGGTCTCCACGACCAGCAGCACGCCCCCGGGGGTGATCGCGGTGCCGTTGGGGAACCAGAGGTCGCCGGCCACCTCGGTCACCGTGCCGTCGGGGTCGGCCCGGTGCAGCGCCGCCGGCTCGATCGGGTCGCCGGCCATCAGATCGAAACCGAAGTTCCCCACGTACGCCCGCCCGTGCGCGTCCACCGACATGTCGTTGGCGTGCCCGGTGGCGTGCGACGACAGGTCGGCGTGCGTGACGAGGGTGCCGTCGGGCTCGCGGCGCAGCACCCGGCGGTCGGTCATCGAGACGATCAGCAGCCGGCCGTCCGGCAGCCAGCCCAGCCCGGACGGCTGCCCCGGCACCTCGGCCTCCACCCGCAGGTCCGAACCGTCCTCGCGGGCCGACGAGACGCGGTATCCGTAGAAGTCGGAGAACCAGATGCGTCCCTCGTGCCAGCGGGGCGCCTCCAGGAAGTGCGCGCCGGCCACGACGGTGGTGGGCGTTCCGATCATGCTGTCTCTCCTTCGCGAGCTGGTGCCGGTCACAGGGATAGTCCTCCGTCGACGGGTAGCACGACGCCGGTGATGTAGGACGCCTCGTCGGAGGCGAGGAAGGCGACCGCCGCCGCCATCTCGGAGGTGTCGGCGAAGCGGCCCATCGGGATCGCCCCGGTCAGTTCGGCGAGCCTGCCGGGCGGCACCGAGGCGATCATCCGGGTCCGCGCGTTCGGCGAGATGGCGTTGACCGTCGTACCGAAGCGTGCCAGTTCCTTGGCGGTCGTCTTGGTGAAGCCGATGATCCCGGCCTTCGCCATCGCGTAGTTCGACTGGCCCGGGTTGCCGCGCAGCCCGGTGTACGAGGTCACGTTGATCACCCGGCCCGAGCCCTGCCGCCGGAAGTGCGGGACGGCCGCGCGGGTGAACCGGAACGTCCCGCCCGCGTGCACCGCCATGACCGCCTCGTAGTCGCCGTCGCTGAGCTTCCACACGACCCCGTCGCGCAGGATCCCGGCGTTGTTGACCAGGACGTCGATCCGGCCCGTCTCCGCGACCACGCGTGCCACGACGGCGTCGACCTGCGCGGTGTCGGTGACGTCGGCGGCGACCCCCACCACCCCGAGCTCCCGCGCGGTGTCCGCCACGGCGTCGGCCTCCACGTCGACGAGGTAGACGGCCGCGCCGGCCGCGTGGAAATGCCGTCCGATCGCCCGGCCGACCCCGCGGGCGGCGCCGGTGACCAGCACGGTCCGTCCGGTGAAGTCGAAGGTCAGATTGGCCATCACGCCTCCACCGCCCGGGTTCGGGCCCGCACCCGGGCGACGGTACGCCGCAGGCCGGGGGAGTCGACGGCCACGACGACGGCCAGCAGGGCCGCGTAGAACAGCTGCGTCGAGTAGTCCGGCAGGTAGGCGACGGCCACGATCTGGGCGAGCAGGGCGACCGACAGCGCCCCGGCCAGCAGCCCGGCCGGGGTGCCGCGGCCGCCGGCCAGGGACACTCCGCCGAGGAGGGCGGCGACCGCGGCGATGAGGAGCGGCCGGAGCCCGGGATCCGGATTGGCCGAGGCGAAGCTGAAGCTGAGCAGCCCGCCGCCCAGCGCCGCGAGCGTCCCGGAGGCGGTGAAGAGCAGCACCAGGTTCCGCTCCACCCGGACGCCGGCGACCCGCGCGGCCCGGCGGTCGCCGCCGATCGCCCGCAGCTCCGCCCCGAGCCGGGTGGTGCCCAGAACCACGGCCGCGAGCGCGAACCCGCCGAGCGTGATCAGGCTGCGCGGCGAGAAGACGCCGGCCACGGTCTGGTCGACCCAGAGGATCGCTTCCCGGTTGGTGAACGTGATGCTGCGACCGTCCGACAGCGCGTACGCGAGGCCCAGCAGCGCGATGTAGGCGGCGAGCGTGACCGGCACCGACGGGATTCGCAGCCAGGCGATGAGGCCGCCCTGGACGGCCCCGATCGCGGCTCCGGCGGCGACCGCGGCCAGCAGGCCGAGCACCGCCGACGACTGCCCCGCCTGCACGGCGATCATGCCGCCGACCGCGTACGTGCCCACGACGGACAGGTCGAACTCGCCGGCGATCATCGTGAGGCCGATGGCGAGCGCGAGCAGCCCGATCTGGGCGAGGCCCTGCAGCGCGTTGTAGACGTCGAACGTGGCCAGGGCGGTGCCGGTGACCAGCGGGGTGCCCGCGAAGGCGATGACGACCAGCAGCAGCGCGGCGGCCGGCACCAGATGCTCCGGGCGCGGGCCGGGCCGGCGGATCATCGCGACCCTCGCGGACCGCGGAGATGGACGAGCACGACGACGGCGAGCACGAGGACTCCCTTCACCAGGATCTGGGCCCCGGTCGAGTAGCCGCGGAGCAGCAGGACGTCGGCGATGACCGAGATGAGCAGGGCGCCGCCGAGGGTGCGCAGCGCCGAGCCCTTGCCACCGGCGATGGCGGTGCCGCCGACCAGGACGGCGGCGATCGCGTCGAGGGTGAGCGTGCCGCCGAGGTTGGTGGTGGCGCTGGTGTTGAACGCGGCCAGGAAGACGCCGCTGATCGCCAGGCACAGGCCGGAGAACGTCCAGGCGACGACCGTGACCCGGCCCACCGGCAGGCCCGCGGCCCGGGCGGCGGCCCGGTTCTCGCCGACCAGGTACATCCGGCGTCCCGCGGTCGTACGCCGCAGCACCGCCTCGGCCAGCACGGCGAGCAGCAGCAGGACGTAGACGGCGAGGGGGAGTCCCAGCGGCGTCGCGTTGAGGACGTCGTAGTCGCCGGACGCCGCGTTCACGGGCGTACCGCCGCTGAACCAGACCGAGCCGCCGCCGATCGCGAACCCCGCGGCGATGGTCAGCACGATCGGGTTCGCCTCCCAGTAACCGACCGCGAAGCCCTGGACGGCGGTGACGACCACGCCGCAGAGCACGGCGAGCAGCGTGGCCACGACGAGGCCCCGGTCCAGCGTGGCGAGGAAGACCATGGCGACGACCGTGGCGGTCTGCGAGGCCGCGAGCGAGACCGCGGACCCGGCGATCATCACGAGCGTCGCGCCGATCGCCGCGATGCCGACCAGGGCGGTCGAGGCGAGGATGGCGCGCGCGTTGTCGAGGGTCAGGAAGCGGTCCGTGGTGACCGCGATCGGCACGAGCACCACCATCAGGGCCACGAACGCCACCGCGGGCGCGCCGGGCCGGCCGCGCCGCCGGGACGCCCCGGCCGTGGCCGGTCGCGGGGAGGTGAGGCCGTCGGTGGTCGTCATGCCGCGTCCTTCCCCTCGGTCATGTCCCGCATCAGCGCCGCGCCGTTCGCCCCGCCGTCGTACGTGCTGACCACCCGGCCGTCGCGCATCGTCAGGATCACGTCGCCGAGCTCCAGCAGCTCCTCGAGCTCGGTGGACGCGAAGACCACCACGAGGCCCGCGTCGGCGGCGTCGCGCAGCAGCCGGTGGATCGCCGCCCGGCCGCCGATGTCGACGCCCCGGGTCGGCTCGTCGAGCAGCAGGACGTGGACGTCGTCGCGGCCCAGCGAGCGGCCGACGAACACCTTCTGCTGGTTGCCGCCGCTGAGCGCGAGCACCGGATCGGCGAGCCGGTCGGCGGGCAGCCCGGCGAGGCCGGCGAGCGACCGGGCGGTACGCCGCTCGCGCCCGGCGCCCACCAGCCCGCCCGCACCGAGCCGGTCCAGCCGGGTGGCCACGAGGTTCCCGGCGACGGACTTGCCGAGGAACAGGCCCTCGCCCTTGCGGTCGTTGGAGACGAACGCGATCCCGGCCCGCGCCGCGCCGACCGGGTCGCGGAACGGCACGGAGCGGTCGCGCAGCTCGACGCTGCCGGTCGCCTGCGGGTGCAGGCCGGCGAGCGCCCGCAGCACGTCGGACGCGCCGCTGCCGAGCTGGCCGGCGAGCGCGTAGATCCGGCCGGCCCGCGCGGTCAGCGTGAAGCCGTCGAGCCGTCCGGGCACGTGCAGGCCCCCGATCCGCAGCGCGTGGGTCAGGTCCGGGTCGGGACGCCGGGTGGCCTCCAGCCGGTGCGGGGCCTCGCCCAGCATGGTCACGATCAGCCCGTCGACGGTCAGGCCGGCCGCCGGGCGGGTGGCGACGTCGCGGCCGTCGCGCAGCACGGTCACCGTGTCGCAGAGTTCGAGCACCTCGGACAGCCGGTGGGAGACGAAGACGACGGCGCAGCCGCGGGCCGCCACCCGGCGTACCGCGGCGAAGACCCGCCGGCTCTCCGCCTCGCTGAGGGTGGCGGTCGGCTCGTCCAGGATGACCACCCGGGCCCGCTGGCTCAGCGCCTTCGCGATCTCGACGAGCTGGCGCTCTCCCATGCTCAGCGCCGCGACCGGCTGGTCGGGGCGGACCCGGTCGAGACCCATGTCGTCGAGGACCTCGCGGCAGCGGCGCAGCGCGGCCCGCCGCCGCTTGAAGAATCCGGCGTCGATGTCGCCGAGCTGCATGTTCTCGAGCACGGTGAGCGCGGGCACCACGCTGAGCTCCTGGTCGACCAGGGCGACGCCGAGGCGCTGCGCGGCCTGGCGGTTGCGCAGGGCGACCGGCTTCCCGTCGAGCAGGATGCGACCGGCGTCGGGGGCCAGCTGACCCGACAGCATCTTCACGACGGTGCTCTTGCCGGCCCCGTTGTGACCGCACAGCGCGTGGATCTCGCCGGCCCCGACGGTGAAGGAGACCCGGCGCACCGCCGGGACGCCGGCGAACCCGCGCGCCAGCGCCTCGACGGTGACCAGTGGCTCCGAGCCGGGTGCCGGCTCAGCGGTGGGGGCGCTCATGCCTGGCTGCACTGCTCCTCGAACTGCTGGACGGTGGCGGCCGTGACCCGGTCTTCCTTCACCATCTCGGTCTGCGGCGGCTTCTGCCCGGTGAAGTAGCGCTTGACGTAGTCGGCGGTCTGCTTCGCGATCGTGATCGGGTCCTCGGTGGCGGTGCCGTACATCTCGCCCGCCTTGATCGCCGCGATGCCCGCCTTGAAGCAGTTGCCACCCGTCACGACCAGGCCGTCGGCGCCGCCGACCTTGCACCCGGCCTGCTTCGCGGCCTGCACGATCGGCAGCGCCATGTAGTCGGCCATACCGTACGCGGCCTGGATGCCCGCGCAGCCGTGCTTCGCGAAGAGCTGCTGGGCGACCTTGCCGGACGCCGTCGGGTCCCAGTTGGTGTCCTGGTCCTCGATCACCGAGTACTGCGGGGCGGTCGCCATGATCCGGTCGAAGCCCTTCATCCGGTCCTGGGTGACCAGCATCGACTTGGTCCCGGACAGCACGATGACCTTGCCGGACTCGCGCTTCTGGGCCTTGAGCCCCTCGATGAGGTTCTGCGCGGCGAACTCGCCGAGCTTCTCGTTGTCCGACAGCACCGCCATGACGTCGTTCGCGACCGACGGGTCGGGCCGGCCGTCGACGATGAGCACCGGGACCCCGGCCTGCTTGGCCTTCTGGATCGGGACGGCCATGGCCGTGGTGTCCCACAGGGCGGAGACGATCAGGTCCGGCTTCTGCGAGACGGCCTGGTTGAAGTTCTGCACCTGGACGCCCGCGTCCATGCTCGCCAGGTCATTGATCTTGACGCCGGTCGCGGCGAGCTCCGCCTTGAACGTCTTGTTGTACGCGGCGCCCCACGGGCTGGCGTCGCCGTACCCGACGAAGGCGATGGTCTTCCCCTCGGTCCCGCCGCCACCGGCGGGACCGGAGCCGGTGGCGGCGGGCGAGCCCCCGCAGGCGGAGGAAGCGAGGATCAAGCCGAAGGCGCTGGTCAGAACGGCGGCACGGGATCTATGGGTCCGGAACATGGGGTCTCCTTCGGCGATCACTACTGACTAAGCGCATAGTTACTTGGTAGCGTGAGTGTGTCAACCGTCACAGCGCGGTTACGCAGGAGAAATGGGAAAGTCCGCACCGGCTGGTCCGGATCAGGCGGCACCAACGGCCCGTGTACGGTCGCCGGAATCGGCGAGGAAGGCGGCGGTCACCCGATGGCCAGGAGACAGGCGCGATTCACCACCCAGGACCTCGAGGGGCTTCCGGAGCTGGAGGACGACTCACCGGCGCTCTGGGACGAGTCGCTGGGCGACGTGCCGCGCGGGCTGCTCACCTCGGCGGTGCGCTGCTTCGCGTCCAACGGCTTCCACGCGACCACCACCCGCGACATCTGCGGCGGGGTCGGGCTCAGCCCCGGCGCGCTCTACGTGCACTTCCCCTCGAAGGAGCTCGTGCTCTTCGAGATCATCCGCGTCGCGCACGACCGCGTCCTGGCCTACCTCACCGAGCCCGCGGTGCAGGCCATCGAGGATCCGGTACGCCACCTGCACGCGCTCGTGGCCCGGTACACCGAATGGCACGCCCGCAACCACGTCGCCGCCCGGGTCAGCCAGTACGAGCTGGCCGGGCTCTCCGCGGAGCACTACGCGCAGATCCTCGAGACGAGGCACCGCACCAACGACGTCTTCCGGGCCGCCGTCGAGCGCGGCGTCACGACCGGGGTCTTCGCCGACGTCGACGTCAAGCGGGTGTCCCGGGCCATCCTGTCGCTCGGCATCGACCTGGTCCGGTGGTACCGCCGCGACGGCTCCGACTCGCCGGAGCAGCTGGCGGAGTTCACCGCCCAGCTCGCGCTGAAGATGGCCATGACGCCGGACCTGGACCTCGGCCCGGCCCCGCTGGCCACGCCGGCCCGATCCGCCGGGTAGCGGGCCCGTGGCTCAGCCGGCCCGGGGTAGCGCGGCCCGTCGCTCAGCCGGCCCGGGGTGGCACGGTCCGTGGCTCGGCCGGGCCCGGTGGCCGGGCCCGCGGCTCAGCCGGCCCGGATCGCGCCGCGTGCGCCGCGTTCAGCGTCGACCATGACGTGGCTGACGAACGGGTAGGTGCCCGGCGCGGGCAGGACGGTCTCGACGAAGCCGCCGGCGGCCGGGGCGAGGTCGAGCACCTGCGCGGCGCCGGGGCCGGACGGGCGCAGCTCCCAGCGGCCCTCCCGGTAGACCGTGTCGAACTGGGCGCCGACGACGTGGAACGCGCTGGTCCGGCTGGGCCCGGCGTTGAGGACCCAGACGCGGACCCGGTCGCCGGCGGTGGCGGTCAGCGGGCGGTGGGCGTACTGGGCGGCGTAGCCGTTGAACACCACGGCGTCGGGGGTCTCGGCCCGCATCTTGGCCAGGTCGCCGATCGCGCCGTCCGCCCCCAGGTAGAGCTCGGACTGCACCAGCACGTACTCGCGGTCCACTGCGGGCAGTGCGGGTGGATCGATGATGACGGCGCCGTACATGCCGTTGCCGATGTGCAGCAGCATCGGCATGGTCGAGCAGTGGTACATCCAGATCCCGGCCCTGGTGGCGGTGAACCGGTACGTGAGCCGCTGCCCCGGATCGATCGGCCGCATGGGCACGTCGGGCGCGAGGGCGCCGGCGTGGAAGTCGACGCCGTGGTCGACGCTGCCGTCGTTGCTCAGGGTGATCTCGAACGTGTCGCCGACCCGTCCCCGCAGCACCGGGCCGGGGGCGGTGCCGTTGAAGGTCCACAGCTTCTGGCGTACGCCCGGAGCGACCTCGCGTTGCACCTCCCGCACCCGCAGGTCCACCCGGTGCAGCCGGCCGGCGGGCGGCGCCGGCGCGGCGGCGTCGCGGGCGACGAAACCGGCGGCCGGCGCGGCCATCGCGTCGAACGCCGCTCCGGCGGCGGGCGGAACGGCCGGGTGATCGTGCCCGTCCGCGGTGTGTCCCGCCGCGGGCTGCCCTGCGGCGGTTCCGTCCGCGGCGGCTCGTTCCGCGGCGGCTCGTTCCGCGGTGGCTCCTTCCGCGGTGGTGATGGTCAGGCGCATGCCCGCCTGACGGTGGCCGGGCAGCGAGCACCAGCCCTCGACGGCGCCGCCGATGACGCCCGCCTCCAGGCGGGTGGTCGCCGCGCCCGCCACGACGGCGGACCGGGGGCCGGTGGCCAGCACCAGGTCGTGCCGGCGCGCGTCCCGGTTCACCAGCTCGATGACCAGCCGGTCGCCGGCCGGGACGGTGACGGTGTCCGGGTGGAAGCGCATCCCCTCGGCGGCGACGGTCACCGTCGTGGTGTGCCCGTTCCACGCCACCGCGGTCGCGCCGCCGGGCCCGGCCGCCGGCCCGGTGACCCGCTGGGCGGCCAGGCCGATCAGCACGGCGACCAGGACCAGGGCGAGGCCGGTGGCGAGGCCGCCCAGCGGTCGGGCCGGGGCGGCGGCAGGGGCGTTCATGGTTGCCTCCGGGCGGCGATCAGGATGCGGACGGCCGGGATGAGGAACTGCACCAGCGCGGCGAGGATCAACAGCGACGTCGTGATCCGTACGTACGGCGGCGCGGGCAGCACGAGGACGGCCAGCGCGCCGTTGGCCATGGCCACCCGCTGAGCCCAGCTCCGGTCCAGCCGCCCGGCGCGGTCCCGTACCGCCGCCGGCCCGCCGCCCAGGGCCACCGGCAGCAGGTACGCCATCGCCCCGAGCAGGGTCTGTGCGACGAAGCCGGCCAGCAGCGGCACCAGCACGACGCCGAACCGGCCGGCCGCCGTGTCCGCATCGGGGGCGGCGAGCAGCGTCCACGCGTCGAGGCCGAGGGCGACGAGCAGCCAGCCGCCCGCGGCGGCGATGGACCAGCCCGCGAAGGACGCCGGTGCCTTGTGCCGCGCGGCCCGTACGGCGGGGCGGGCGATGAGGCCCGCGGCGACGGCGACCAGGGCCACCCCGGCCGCGCCCGCCACCGGCCACCAGGCGAGCACCCCGGCACCGAGCAGCGCCAGCCCGGACACCGCGACCGGTAGCGCGCGGCGGGCGGCGGCGGGGGCGCCGTCGGCCATCCGGGTACGCAGGATCGTGGGCCACAGGGTCAGCAGCGTGCCCAGCACGGTCAGCGTCACCCAGCCCAGCAGGTTGACGTGCGCGTGGAACAGCAGCAACCGCGGCCGGCTGTCGTCGTCGGCGACGAGCATCCACGCGCCGACCGGCACGCCGGCCAGCAGGGCACCCGCCGCGGCGACGTAGTAGTGCACGGTGATCGCGAAGCGGGCGGGCAGGGCGGCCCGGAGCCGGGCGGCCAGCCAGAGCAGGTGCGCGACCACGGCGGCGAACACCAGGGCGGCGCCGGCGACGCCCACCGCGGGCCGGTCGGTGCCGCCGCCGGCGAGCACCCCGGCGACGCCGGCGTTGAGCAGGACGAGCCTCGCCGCCTCGCCGCGCCGGTGCTCCGGTGCGGGGGCCCGCAGCACCGCGGTGGTGAAGTGGGCGCTCCAGATCAGGATCGCGTTGGTGACGGCGCCGAGCAGCAGCAGGTGGATGGCCAGCCACCGCCAGGGCGGCAGGAACGGGTGGACCAGCGCGACGCCGGCCAGCGCGACCAGATACCCCACCGGCAGCAGCCCGGCACGCCGATGCCACCCGGCCCGCCCGGTGCCGCCGGGCGCCGTGCCGCCTGCCGGGATGCCGCGGGGTGGGGTGCCGCGGGGTGGGGTGCCGCGGGTCGGGGTGTCGCCGGTCGGGGTGTCGCTCATGAGCGGGCCGCCCGGACCGCGCAGGCGGCGAAGGCGAGCACCGCGGCCACGTTCGCGATCCCGGCCCAGCGCCACACCAGCTCCAGGGCCGTCGCGTCGCCGAGGACCACGCGGACCGGCAACCCGGCCGGCGTGGCCATTGTCTCCCCGCTGAGGGCTGTCCCCGATGTTTCCATGGTGGTTAACGTTATAACGTAGAACTACATCAAAACCCCGGGAGGGTCCCATGTCACAGTCCGATCCCGCCGCCGACCAGCAGGCCGCGCAGGCCGTCGTCCGCCACCACGGCGAACTCGCCGCCGTGCTGACCGGCCACGTCACCCGGCTGGTGGAGGCGGCGGACGCCGGCATCCAGCGGCAGGTGTGGCAGCGCCGCGGCGAGCTGACGACCTGGCTGCACGACGAACTGCTGCCGCACGCGTACGCCGAAGAGGCCTCCCTGTATCCGGCCGCCGCCGACCTGCCGGCCGGGAAACTGCTGGTCGACGGGATGCTCGGCGAGCACCGGGTCATCACCGCGCTGGTCGCCGACCTCGAGTCCGCCGTGTCCCCGGTGGTCGCGGCGGCCACCGCGTACGCCCTGCAGGCCGTCTTCGCCAGCCACCTCGCCAAGGAGAACGAGCTGGTCGTGCCCCTGCTGGTCGGCGCCGGCGAGGTGTCGCTGGCCGGGCTCCTCGACGGCATGCACGACATCATCGGCGCGGAATCCGCCCCGTCCGGCGGAGGGTGCGGCTGCGGGGGGTGCGGCTGCGGCGGCGAACCGGCGGACGCGCAGGCGCCGGCGCTCGCCATCGACCCGCGCCTCGACGTGCGCGACGTTCCCCACGGCGAGCGGCACGCCCGCGTCCTCGCCGCCCTCGACGCCCTGCCCGCCGACGGCGCCCTCGTGCTGGTCGCCCCGCACGCGCCGTTGCCGCTGCTGGCCGAGATCGAGAGCCGCTACGCCGGGCAGGTCGGCCGGGAATGGCTGCAGGACGGCCCGGACGTCTGGCAGATCCGCCTGCACCGGCAGCCGGTCCCGGCCTGAGCGCCTACGGCCCGGTGCGCGCCGGCACCGGGCCCAGCAGGTAGGCGATCACGTCCTCGGCGGTGTATTCGTCGCCGTGCCGGATCAGGTGGTTCACCGCGGCGAGGTCCTGCCCCAGGGTCACCAGCGGCGGCTCCCGGTAGCCGTCGCTGCGCCGCTGGCCGAGGCCCACCGTGGCGACCAGGCCGTTGCACAGGCAGCGGCTGCCCACGGTGTCCTCGGCCGCCCCGCCCTTGCGCACGTACTCGTCGACCGGTTCCGCCGGGCAGCGGAAACCGACGGAGCCATCGGTACGCCGATACGGGCCGCGCAGGTATCCGAGGTCGCACAGCCGTGGCCGCTCGGCGTACACCCGGTCGTCGGCGGCGGTGCCGGGCAGGGAGACCATCTTGAAGGGGAAGCCGGTGGGGGAGGCGCGCACGTCGTTGCGTACCACCAGGTCACCGGCGGCGACCTCGCGCAGCAGGAGCCGCTTCAGGCCCTGGTCCAGGCCGGACTCGCGGCACAGCGCGAAGGCCGTACCCACCTGGATGCCCGTGGCGCCCGCGGCCCGCGCCGCCGCCAGCCGCTCCGGGCTGCTCTGCCCGCCGGCGAGCCAGAACGGCAGGCCCAGCGCGGCGACCTTCGGCAGGTCGATGCCGTCCCGCGGCCCGTACACGGGCTCGCCGTCGTCGTCGAGGGCGAGCCGCCCGCGTGGCCGGGCACTGTGCCCGCCGGCGACCGGCGCCTCGAGGACGAAGCCGTCCGGCCGGGTCGCCGCCTCACGGGCCAGGTAGAGGGCCAGGGTGGCGGACGACACGATGGCCAGGAAGCGCGGACGGCGCAGCGGTGCCCCCGCCCGCCCCAGCACCTCGGCGGGATCGAGGGTGACGTGGTGCTCCTCGCCGGGGAGGGCGCCGTGGACGGTCACCGGCAGCCGGACCGGACGATGCTCCGCGAGCGCGTCGAGCAACCGGGGGATCTCCGTGGGCAGGCCCGCGCCCATGAGGACGTAGTCGACGCCGGCGAGCATGGCGCCGTACGCCGCCGCCGGGGTGGCCGTCTGGATCTTCTCCAGGTAGTTCACGCCGACCACGCCGTCGTGTCCCTCCTTGGCGAGGAACACCTCGACGAAGTTGGCGACGACCGTCAGCTGCTGCCGGTGGCGCCGCGGCCGCAGCCCGGGCTTGGGCACCGGGCGCATCGGACGGTCGCCGGTGGACCCCGCCGGGACGAAATACCGCGCCAGCACCGCCTCGGCCACCGCCGGCACCGGGAAGCGGGCCAGCGCCCGCCGCACATGCCCGCCCACGTCACCCTTCTGCAGGCGCCGCGCCAGCAGGGCGTCGAGGGCGACGCCGGAGACCACGCCCAGCTGCCCGGCGCGGGACACCGTCCGGGCCAGCCGCCAGCTCGACACCCCGACGCCCATCCCGCCCTGAATGATCGTCGCCATCCTCGTTCTCCCGTCCCCGCCCGGCGGCGCGGGTCTCTCCCGCGCTCCGCCGAGGCTGTCCGGAGCCTGCGGACAGGCCGGGTGGCAGGGCCAGAGCCATAGGTCCCGTCGATGGTACGGACGGGACCTTGGGCCCTGATCGCGGCCGTTGTGCCGCCCTACGCTCGGCGGCATGGGGTTGCGTGCCGGGGTCTCGCGCGCCGACGCCGTGCGTACCCTTGCCGAGCTGCCGCCGGGGGCGCGGGCGACGGTCGTCCGGGTCGTCGCGCCGGTGCCGTCGGTCGCGACCCGGCTGGCCGATCTGGGGTTCACCGCGGGCAGCGTGGTGGAGGTGGTACGCCGGGCGCCGCTCCGCGATCCGGTGATCTACCGGGTGAAGGACTACGAGCTGTGCCTGCGCCGGGCCCAGGCGGCCTGCGTGCACGTCGAGGCGGACCGGTGACCACCGGGTGTCACGACCGCGGCGGGGCCGTCGTCGTCGCCGCGACGACCCGCGTCGCCCTGATCGGTGCCCCCAACGCGGGCAAGACCAGCGTCTTCAACGCGCTGACCGGGCTGCGCGGCCGGACCGGGAACTACCCCGGGGTGACGGTGGCCCGGTTCGTGGGCACCTGCCGGGTGGGAGCGGACCGCTTCGTCGTCGAGGACCTGCCCGGCACGTACGGGCTGGAGCCGGTCAGCCCCGACGAGCGGATCCTGGTCGACGTCCTCGACGGCCGCCTCGACGGGGTGGACCGCCCCGACGCGCTGCTGGTGGTGGTCGACGCCACCACCCTGCGCCGGTCGCTCGGGCTGGTCGCGCAGGTCCTCGCCCGCGGCCTGCCGACGTGCGTGATCGTCACCTTCACCGACGAACTGGCCCGCCGCCAGGGCGCCCTCGACGGCGACGCCCTCGGCCGGGCGCTCGGCGTGCCGGTGCTCCCCGTGGTCGCCCACCGCGCCGCCCGGACCCGGCCGCGTACGCCGGGAGGCGGCTACGGCCTCGCCCGGCTGCGCGAGGCCCTGAGCGACCGGCACGCGTGGCCGGCGCCGGTGCTGGCGCCCCCGTCCGATCCCGCCGAGCGCGACGCGTGGGTGGAGTCGGTCCTGGCCCACGCCGGTTACCGCGCCCCCGGCGACCACCGGGTGACGCGGCGCGTCGACGCCGTGCTGCTGCACCCGGTCTGGGGCACGCTGGCCTTCTTCGCGGTGATGGTGCTGTTCTTCCAGACGCTGTTCACCCTGGCGGCGCCGTTGCAGGACGTGGTGGAGGCGGGTTTCGGGCGGCTGGCGGCGCTGGTGTCCGGGCACGTCGGGAACCGGTGGCTGTCCTCGCTGCTCGGCGACGCGCTGATCGGCGGGGTGGGCGGCGTCCTGGTCTTCGTGCCGCAGATCATGCTGCTGTTCCTGCTGGTCTCCCTGCTCGAGGGCGTGGGCTACATGTCCCGCGCGGCGTTCCTGATGGATCGGGTGATGGCCCGCGCCGGGCTGGAGGGCCGCGCCTTCGTCGCGCTGCTGTCGTCGTTCGCCTGCGCGATCCCCGGGATCATGGCCACCCGTACCCTGCCGTCGGCCCGGGACCGGATCGCCACCATGATGGCCGCGCCGCTGATCACGTGCTCGGCGCGGCTGCCGGTCTACGTCCTGCTGATCGGGCTGCTGGTCGACAGGTCGGCCCGGGTCGGGCCGTTCGGGGCGCAGGGACTGGTCATGTTCGGCCTGTACGTGCTCGGCGCGGTCTCGGCGATGCTGGCCGCGGGCGCGTTCAAGAAGCTCGGCGACCGCCGCGGCACGCCCGTGCCGTTCTACCTGGAGATGCCGCCGTACCGGCTGCCCACGGCCCGGTCCGTGCTGATCGCCGTGTGGGGTTCCGCCTCCTCGTTCCTGCGGAAGTGTTCCACGATCATCGTCGCCACGTCGGTCGCGCTGTGGCTCCTGCTGAACCTGCCGCTGCACTCCCCGGGCGAGCTGGCCGCGGCCGGCGTCGATGCCCGCGACCCGGCGGCGGTGTCGGCGTACACCGCCGACCACAGCTACGCGGCCGGTCTCGGCCGGCTGGTGGTGCCCGTGTACGGGCCGCTGGGCTTCGACTGGCGCATCAACGTCGGGGTCCTGTCGGCGCAGTCGGCGCGGGAGACGTTCGTCGCCACCCTCGGCCAGGTCGCCGCCGCCGAGGACGCCGAGGACCCGGGTGCGGCGTTGCGGGACATGACCTACCAGGACGGCCCGCACGCCGGCGAGCGGGTGTTCACCGCGCCCACGATCGCCGCGCTGCTCGTCTACTTCGCGTACGCCCTGCAGTGCATGGCCACCGTCGGGGTCCTGCGCCGGGAGACCGGCACCTGGGCGTGGCCGGCGGTCGCGTTCGGCTATCTCACCGCGACGGCGTGGGTGATGGCGTACCTCGCCCGGACCCTCACCGGCCTGCTGACGGGGTAGGGCGGTGACCGTTCCCCTGCACCCTCAGCCGTGTCCGGGCGCCCCGGACCGGTTGCGCTGGATGGTGCCGGCCGGCCTGCTGACCGTCACGGGCCGCCTCGCCGAGGTTCCCGCCCCGCTCGCGGCGCTGCTGGGCGACGGCACCCTCGCCGGGGTGGAGGCGGAACCCGCCGCGGTCGTCACCCGCCTCGGCCCGGGTCGCGGCTGGGCCGCCGAGGGGCCGCGAGTCCGCACCGCGCTGCACGCGGCTCTCGGCGATCCCGGCGGCTGGGTCGCGGCGGAGGACGCCGGCGGGACCGACACCGTGCTGCGGACCCTGGTCCAGGAGCTCCTCGACGGAGCGGCCGGGCAGTTCGCGCGGTCCCACGGCGGTCGCATCCACCTGCTCGAAGTGCACGACGGCGTGGTGACCGTCCGCCTCACCGGAGCCTGCCACGGCTGTCCCGCCGCCCGCGTCACGCTGCACCAGCGCCTCGAACGCGAGCTCCGCCGCCGGTGCCCCGCCCTGCGCGCGGTCGTCGACGCCTCAACCGCCGCCCGCTGACCCGACGGCCAGGGCCAGGAACGCCGCCCCCATCGCGGTGAACACGCCACCGACCGCGAGCACGAGCACGGTGACCTGCCACGCCTGGTACGCCCCGAGCAGCGCCCCGCGCAGGCTCTGCCCCATGAACGCGGTCTCGCGCAGCCGGGCCAGCCGGTCGTCGGCCCGCCCGCCGGCCAGCCACTCGTCGGCGATCTCGGAATAGGTGCGGCCGCCGGTCGCCGCGGTGACGTGCGCGCCGATGAGGTCGGCGTACGCCCGCGCCTGCGTGCCCGTGTGCACCGCCGTCCCCGCGTAGCGGCTCAGGCCGGCGGGCAGGCCGTCGCCGGCCGGGAAGGTGATCCGCTGGTGCGTCAGCTCGCGGGTGACGCTCCTGCGGCCCACCAGCCCCTGCACGATCATGGTGGGGCCGGCGACGAGGAGGACCACCGCGGTCAGGCCCAGAAGAATCGCGATCATGCACGCCAGCGTGGCGTACCCGGACGGTGTTGCGGCAGGGCACCAAGTCCCGTCCTGGGCCTCAGGTCGCGGCCAGCGCCCCGGCGAGGTCGTCCGCGTACGGGAAGGAGCCGGGCCGGTAGCCGCACGCCGGTTCCTCGCCGTGCACGTCGCCGGTCACCGCGTACGCCCGGGCGCGCGATCCGCCGCACACCGTCCGGAATTCGCAGGCGCCGCACCGCCCCTGGAGCCGGTCGGCGTCGCGCAGGGCGGTGAACAGCGGTGCCTCGCGGTAGATGTCGACCAGGCTCCGCGTACGGACGTCACCGGCCGGCAGCGGCAGGAAGCCGCTCGGATGCACCTGTCCGCGGTGCGACACGAAGACGAAGCCGTTGCCGGCGCTGACCCGCAGGGGTGGCCGCCGGCGCCGCTGCGGCCCGGAGGTCAGGCCCAGCTCGTCGAGGCGAGCCCGCAGCCGCCGGTACAGCGGCCCGAGGCCGAGCGCCTCGCCGGCCGGCACGCCCCGGCGGGCGAGGATCGCGCGCTGCACGCAGACCCGCCGGAAGTGGTGGGCCTCGGTGGTCTTGACCGGCACAGTCTCGCCCAGGTCGTAGAGGACGTGGAGGACGTCCTCGGTGCCGGCGGCGTCGAGGGCCGCCAGCGCGCGCCCGCGTCCGGTGGGCACCAGGAAGAACACGCTCCACAGCAGGGCGCCGCGGTCGCGCACCAGGGCGGCGATCCCCGGCAGCCCGTCGACCGTACGCCGGGTGACGGTCGTGTTGATCTGGACCTTCAGGCCCAGGTCGAGGGCGTCGTCCCAGGCGCGGACGGTCAGGGCGTACACCCCCTCGACGCCCCGGAACCCGTCGTGGGCCGCCGGGCCGTCGGCGTCGAGGCTCAGCGAGATCGCCCTGGCTCCGGCGTCCCGCAGGCCGGCGAGGGCGTCCCGGGTGAGCGTGGGGGTGCCGGAGGGCGACACCGAGACCGCCAGGCCGAGCTCGGTGCCGCGGCGTACCAGGGTCGTCAGGTCGGGCCGCTGGAACGGGTCGCCGCCGGTGATGACGAACAGCGGCGCCGGACGGCCGAACCGGGCCACCTGCTCCATGAGAGCGACGGCCTCGCCGGTGTCCAGCTCGGCCGGGTCACGCCGCGGGCGGGCGGAGGCGCGGCAGTGGTGGCACTGCAGCGGGCAGGCCTGGGTCGCCTCCCAGATGACGATGAACGGCCGGTCCGCGGCGGAGTGCCGCAGAGGGCGTACCCCGGAGGTGATCACCCACCCACCCTCCGGGGGACGCGAGGCAACGGGCAAGAGGCCGGAGGGCACCGGGGTGGGTGCCGAAGGTCCCATAGACGATAATCGCTGCCATGGGACCACTATGGACGCGTCACGCGGCGGCCCTCCTGCTCACCGCGGCCTCCCTGGCCTTCGTGCCGGCGGCGGCCGGGGCGGCACCACCGGCCGGCGGCGGGCCCGGCGTCTACGTCGGCACCCTGGACGCCCGTCAGTGGGAGCGGCTGCGTACGTCCGGCGCCGACCCCGAGGACCTCGGGCCGCCGCCGAGGCCCGGCACCACGGGCGCGGTCCAGGTCATTCTCGCCCGGCCGCTGGCGGAACGGATGATCGCCGCCGGCCTCCCGCTGCGGCAGAAGGTGCGGCCGGCCGGGGCGAGATCCCGGGCGGCGGGGGTGTTCCGCACCTACGGTGGCCCCGGCGGCCTGCGCGAGGAGCTGGCCGCCACGGCCGCCCGGTTCCCGCGCCTGGCGAAGCTGGAGACGATCGGCGGCACGACTCTGGGCGTACCCCTGCAGGCAGTGAAGGTCACCGCGAACGCGCGTGCGGTGCCGGACGGGCGGCGGCCGGCCGTGCTCTACTTCGGGGGCCAGCACGCGCGGGAATGGATCACCCCGGAGATGACCCGGCGGCTGATGCACCACGTGCTGGACGGCTACGGCACCGACCCCGTGATCACCCGTACGCTCGACACCACCGAGCTGTGGTTCCTCCCGGTGGCCAACCCCGACGGCTACGACTTCTCGTTCGCCGCCGAGGAGAACCGCTACGTCCGCAAGAACATGCGCGACAACAACGGCGACGGCAGGTACGACTACACCGACGGCGTCGACCTCAACCGCAACTTCGCCGAGAAGTGGGGCTACGACAACGAGGGCTCGTCGCCGGAGCCGGCCTCCGAGGTCTACCGCGGCCCGGCGCCCGGCTCCGAACCGGAGACCGAGGCGATGGACGCGCTGTTCCGCCGGGTCGGCTTCGAGTTCCTGATCAACTACCACTCCGCCGCCGAGCTGCTGCTGTGGGGCACGGGCTGGCAGACCGGCACGGTCAACCCGGACGACGAGATCTCCGTGGCGATGACCGGCGACGACGCGGACCCGGCGATCGCCGGCTACGACCCGGACAACACCGCCGAGCTCTACACCGTCAACGGCGACACCAACGCGCACGCCCAGGCGCGGACCGGCACCATCGGCTTCAGCCCCGAGATGTCGACGTGCCAGACGGCGTCCGCGTCGGATCCCGCCGACGGCTGGGAGCCGCAGGACTGCTTCACCGAGTTCGACTTCCCCGACGACGAGGCGCTGATCCAGGCCGAGTTCGCCAAGAACGTCCCGTTCGCGCTGTCGGTGGCCCGCTCGGCCGCCGACCCGGCGAACCCGGTCTCGGTCGTCGGCCGCAGCCCGCGCGAGCTGGTGCCGGACCCGTTCACCGACTCCTTCGGCAGCAGCCAGCAGGTCGCGGTCACCGCCAAGCGATCGCTGCGCGCCGTGCGGCTGCACTATAGGATCAACGGCGGTCGTGAGCGTACGGCCGGAGTCTCCGAATGGCGCGGCGGCGAACGGTACGGCGGCGTCGCCGACCGGTACTACGCGGAGTTCCGCGGCACCGTGCCCCGGCAACGTCCCGGCGACCGGGTGACCGTCCGGTTCACGGCGGCCGGGGGCCGCTCGAGCGAGCCGTTCACCTACACCGTCGCCGAGCAGGTCGGCGGCGACGTACTGGTGCTGGCCGCCGAGGACGTCACCGGCATCGACCCGGTGAGCACCGACGGCGCCACCTCCGCCCGGTACGCCGGCGAGCACGTGGCGGCCCTCGGATCCGCCGGCTACACCGCGGACGTCTACGACCTCGACACCCACGCCGGCCGGGCGCCGCACCCGCTCGGCGTGCTGTCGCACTACCGGGCCGTGCTCTGGGAGACCGGTGACGACGTCGTGCCGCGCGCGCCGGGTCAGTCCGAGTGGCACACGACCCGCGCCGCGTACGAGACGGAGGCGGCCGTCCGCGACTACCTCAACGAGGGCGGCAAGCTCCTCCACGCCGGTCAGTACGCGGGCAACGCCGACTCGGGCGGCTACTGGTACCAGCCGCAGGGCCCGGGGGAGTGCGGCATCGGGGACGCGCCCTGCGAACGCCTCGGCGACGACTTCCGGCAGTACTGGCTCGGCGCCGCCGCCTACGTCGAGGGCCTCGGCGGCACGGAGCTCGCCGGCACCGAGGGCGCGCTGGCGGGCTTCACCACGCAGGTCCTCCCGCCGCAGCACACCGCGTCGTTCCTCACCACGTCGTCCGAGCTGCCGCCCGCCGAGTTCCCGCAGTTCGCGGGCACCGCCGCGATGAAGTGGCGGCAGGACGGCCCGGGACCGTACGAGCCGGCCGACGGCGGCAGGTACGTGTTCAACGGCCGCGAGACCCAGGCGTACCACCGGCTGACCCGGACGATCGACCTCACCGCCGCGTCCGCGGCGCACCTCAGATTCCGGACGTCGTTCGACACCGACCCGGAATTCGACTTCCTGTTCGTCGAGGCCCACGAACCCGGCACGGACGACTGGACCACCCTGCCCGACGAGAACGGGCTGACCGGCTCCGCAACGGGACTCGCCTGCGAATGGGAACGGCTGTCCCCGCACCCGTTCATGACGCACTACTGGTCGGAGGACTGCACCCCGCACGGCAGCACCGGCGACTGGCACGCGGCCTCCGGCAACAGCGGCGGCTGGCGCGAATTCGAGGCGGACCTTTCCGCGTACGCCGGGAAGCGCGTCGAGATCTCCCTCACCGCCACCACCGACTGGGGCGCCGAGGGCTTCGGCGTGTTCCTCGACGACGTCCGCATCGACGTGGACGGCACCACGACCGCCCGCACCTCGTTCGAGGACGGCCTGGACGGCTGGGAGACCGCCGGCCCACCACCCGGCTCCCCACCCGGCCGCGGCGGCTGGACCCGCACCGGCCCGGTCTACGACTTCGGCGCCGCGGTCGCCACGGCGGACACCCTCTACCTCGGCTTCGGCCTGGAGAAACTTCCCGCGCCCGACCGCGCCGACCTGGTGGCCCGCGCGATGCGCCACCTGGAGGTGAAGCCCTAGAACGAGGGGGTCCCGCGAGGCTCCCAGCAGCTCAGCAGCCGTCGCCCGGGCGCGCCGCTCCGTGCCTCGACGAGCAGGCGTTCACCGGCACGGCACGGCGGGATCCGACGCCGTTCGCCGGCACGGAAAATCGATGGTCGCGACGCATATCCTTGCCGCGTGAGCTTCGGAACGCCACGTTCACCCTGGACTAGCTGCTGAGGAAGCCGGATCGGGTCAGTTATGCCGATGCCGATGTCATCCGCCTCGCCTCGGCAGTCCTGGAGGCACCCCGGGATGCCAATCCCGTACCGCCTGAACGGGTCAATGGTCTCCGGGAACGGTTCGAGCGACTCCGTGAGGCATCCGGCCGGCCCGATGTCGACCGGCCGAACCCGGCGCGCGGCTCACGGCGGGGATCCGGGTCGCCATCCGCCCGATGCCGTCCCGTTCCCCGGGTATTTGCCCTGACCTGCTCAAATAGGGCCATGATCGAGGAAATCGAAGCGCGGCTCGCCGAGGTTGCCGGACTGGTCCGGGAGGCCGAGCTGCTCCGGGGCCGGCGCGCCGAGCTGGACCGGCGTCACGCCGAGCACGCGGCTGCCGTGGCGGAGCTGCGGCGGAGCTGGGCCGGCGAGGTCCGCGACGTGGAACGGCTGGAGAGCGCTTCGCTGTCCCGGGTCCTGCTCGCATTGCGGGGCGCGTACTCCGAGGAGATGTCCCGTGAGCGGGCGGAGGCGGACGCGGCCCGCTACCGGGTCGCCGAGGCGGAGAGCCGGCTGGCCGCGATCCAGTCGGAACGCGAGGCGGTCGCGGCTCGGCTGACCGCCCTGGCCGATGTGCCGGCCCGGTTCGCCGCGGCGATCGACGACAAGGAGCGCCACCTGCTCGGCAGCGGCGATCCCCAGGCCGCCCGCCTGCTGGTGCTGGCGGACGAGCGCGGCCGGGTCGAGGCGGAGCTGCGCGAACTGCACGAGGCGGTCAGGGCGGCCGAAGCGGCGCTCGGCGCTCTGGGAGAACTGCGGCGTCAGCTCGATCTGGCGTCCAGCCGCCAGACGACCGACAACCTGCTCGGCGGGGCGGTGTCCGTGGGTCAGCCGCACTGGCTCGACGCCGTGGGCTGGGCGGCGTCGAACGCCGACCGGTGCCTGGCCGTACTGCACGCCGAGCTGACCGACGTGGGCCTGGCCCGGCCGCTGGGCAACATCCCGCGCCCGATCACGCGGCCGGCCGGCTTTCAGGCGGTGTTCTTCTCGAACCTGCTCATCCGGGAGCAGATCAACCGGGCGAGCCGCGACGCGGACGAGTCGCTCCGGTTGATCGCTGCGATACACCGGGATGTCGCTCTCCGCGCCCAGGCGGCCCGCTCCCGCTGGAACGCGTTGCACAGCGAACGGCAACACCTCATCACCACCTGACCATCGACACCGGCCGTACGTAATGGGCGCGGCAGCCTGTCCGCTCCCGCGCCCTGCCCGTCGGCGTGCCCCCTCGGCCGGCGGTTACGCGGCCTTCACGAAGGATTGTGCGGCCGATCCGTTGCACACCCAGATCTGCAAGCGGGTGCCGTTCGCTGTGGAGCCCTGCGGAGAATCCAGGCACTTGTTGGAGTTCGGGTTGCGCAACCGGTTGCCTTCCTGGACCCAGTTCTGTGCGCCGGTGCCGTTGCAGTCGTAGAGCTGCACCTTCGTGCCGTCGGCCGTACCCGCGCCGTCGACGTCGAGGCACCGGCCCAAGGTCCGCAGGGTCTGGCCGTTCCAGGCCCATTGCTGGTCCTTCGAGACGGCCGATCCCTGGCACGTCCAGAGCTGCACGGCCGCGAGGTTGCCGCCCGTGTCGTCTCCGGCCACGTCCACGCACGTGCCGCCCGGCCCGTTGATCTGCGTCGCGGATCCGCCCGGGGTGGACGGCCCGTCCTGGTAATAGCGCACGTAGTCGACCAACGCGGTGAGCGGGAACTGGCTCTGCACGGGATTCTGTCCCGGGTACGAGCCGCCCAGCGCCAGGTTGAAGATGAGGTGGAACGGCTTGCGGAACTCCTCCAGGGTGCCCGGCGTCGTGTCGATCACGTGCGTCTGCACACCGTCGACGTACCAGCGGATCTGCGCGGCCGTCCACTCGATCGCGTAGACGTGGAAGGCCGCGACGTTGCTGACACCGGGGTTCGCGACATAGTTGGCGTTCTGTCCCGCCGTCCACGGGAAGACGCCGGTCCGGAGATCCCAGAAGATGTTGTTCGTCACGGTCGCGTTCGCGTTCGCGTGTTCCATGATGTCGACCTCGCCGCAACTGGCCCAGTTGGTGGGCAGGCGGTCGTAGTAGGTCTGCGCCGGGTTGTAGGCGCCCGTGGACGTCTCGTCGCACGCGTCACCGAGCATCCAGAAAGCCGGCCACGAGCCGGTCGCGGTGGGGAGCGCCATGCGCGCCTCGATGCGGCCGTACTGGAAGGATCTCTTCGTGTCGGTCGTGATGCGACACGACGTCTGGTAGAAGTTGCGCCCGTTGACCACGAGGGGCGTCGTGTTCCAGTTGGCCCGCAGCACGAGATTGCCGCCGGACTGCGTGCAGTTCTCGGGGCGGTACCACTCCCATTCACCGTTGCCCCAGCCGTCGAAGGTGTTGAGGCCGGGGTTGAGGCCGTTGCCGACGTTGTAGTTCCAGTTGGCGCTGTCGGGCGCGCCGGACCCGTTGAATTCGTCCCACCACACGAGGTTCCACGCGGCTTGCGCGGGCTGCTGCTGGACGATCAGGCTGCCGGCGAGGGCGGTGACGACCGCGACGAGAAGGACCAGGAGACGCCGGCGGCTGCCTGACAGCGGCCGGTCCGCGAAATCTGCGATCATCGGCATGGAGAACGTCCTCTCGTACGGAGTCGTTCGATCTACTGCGGAAGCCAACGTGAGACGCGCATCCCGTAAACATTGTTACCTAAATATTTCCAACTGTCGATGCACACCGGCCGGTCGATGGTCGACAGGCACGCACAAGATCCATCGGCGGTGTGCGGACCGCGGTAACTAGACGCAGCTGGCACAGCCGGGTCGCGGGCCGCCGGTCTCGTCGGTCAGCAGCGCGCCGAAGAACCGGACATCGTCGACGGGCACGGGCGAGGCAGTGGGGCTCGCCCCGGTCGGGTCGGCGGCGACGCAGGCGACGCGGTCGGCGGTGCGCAGGGCGGGATCGGTCGCGGCCGGCTGCACGTCGTTGACGACGCACATGGCCCAGAAGTTCGGTGCGAGGTCGCGGTTGAAGAGGAAGTGGAAACCCCGTTCGTCATCTCCCTGATACGGCTTCGCCGGCCCGACCTCGCCGAGCCCGCGCGTCTGGTACCGCACGACTGTCCAGCGGGCCTGAGGATCGGCCGCGCCCGGACAGGGACGGACGTACCCGGAGATCATCCAATGGTGCAGGCTCGTCGAACTCTGGGTCACGGACAGGCCCTCGAACTCGACCTCGGTGCAGATGGGTGGCGGCCAATCGTATGCCGCTCGGGCCGGAGCCGGGCCGGGCAGGATCACCGCGAGCAGGACGGCGAGAACGGCGGAAAGCCGGCGGACGACAGACATCAGGACTCCGCGGTGGACGGTGGATGAGTGACCCGGGCGGCGCCGAGGGCGAGACCCAGCTGGAAGCGGTTGTCGACGCCGACCCGATCCATCAGCGTGCGCATGGTGCTGGTGACCGTCCGGGCGCTGATTCGCAGCTCGGCGGCCGCGGTGACGTCGGTGTGCCCGAGGGCGAGCAGCGCGACGAGCTCCCGCTCCCGCCCAGAAAGGGTGATGCCCGGCATGCCATGCTCCCGGGGGTCGGTGGCCGAGGCCCAATGACGCTCGAAGAGGGTGACCAGCGAGTGAACCATCGCCGGGTGGCTGACCTCCAGGTAGCCGCGCTCCAGGTCGCCCGGGGCGGCAGGGAAGAACGCCACCCGCCGGTCGACCACGATCAGCTTCATCGGCAGCTCGGCCGCCTCGCGGTACCCGTAGTGCGGTGACCGGAACAGCTCGGCCTCCACGTGCAGATCCTGGTCGGCCGGAGGGAGCCCGAGCACGCGCAGGGTGATGCCCCGGCGCACCAGATCGCGGTCCAGCGGGGCCGCCGCCCGCGCCGACGCCGCGTCGAACGCCTGCTCGGTGTTGATGCTGAGCTGCTCGTTCCGCTCGATCGCGACCAGGGCGGCCAGCCGATGCCGGGTGGCGGCCCGGGTGCTCAGGTAGCGGACGCCCTCGCCGAGATACTCACCCGGGCCCGGTGTGAACGGGCCGATGCCTGTCGCGGCGGCGGCCGGCCGGCTCCGCTGCTGTTGGCGGTCTCCGGCGGCGACGCGCATCCGCCGGGCCCGCAGCTGATCCACGACCTCGGCACAGGGCCGCGCCGTCCAGGTCTGACGCCGCCAATCGCCGCCTCGGCCGGTGCGGCAGACGGCGGCGCCGGCCTCTCGCAGCTCGGCCAGTGCGGCGTGCACCCGGCGGGGCGGTAGGCCGAGCTCGGCGACCAGGGCCGGCGCGGACCGTTCCCCGAACGTCACCACCGTCCGGTAGACCAGATCCGCGTCGTGCGACAGGCCCCATCGGGTGAGCGACGGCACCACGGCGCCGGTCGGCATCGTGTCTGACCTGTGTGCGCCGGCACTCATCACTGCCTCCCCCGAAGCGCTGTGCCCGCTCATGGAAACACGCCGGGCGCGCCGCCGGTCTCGACTGTCTGAATTGCGGCCGTCGATTTCGGTATCCCGCAATCGATGCTCACAATCCGGACAGGGGGCATGAGCCGCTCTCGATCGCTGGTTCGCTCGGCCGTACCCATTGGAGAGTCATGGAGGAGCTGTCGTGAGAATCCGATCTTTCGTACGCCGGACGGCGGTGGCACTGGTGGCCGCCATCGGGCTCGTGCTGGCCGCCGCGGTCCCGGCGCACGCCGATTCCTATTCGAGCTTCCGCTATCTGCTGAGTGGAACCAACAACCAATGCATGGCCACCGACTGGAGCACCCGCGTCTACACCTACGACGCCTGCACCGGGCCGCAGCGCTGGCGTTACGGCTTCCTCGACGCCTACCCCGGCCAGGTCATCATTCGCAACGAGGCGACCGGCCTGTGCGTCATGCAGTTCGACTTCACCCGCGTGATCAGCGCCGCCTGCGACGGCTCGAACGCCGGCCATCGCTGGATCTTCGACAACCGAGGTTTCCGGAGCGCCAACACCGGCGGCTACCTCGGCGTCAACAGCAGCGGAACCGTCCGGCTGGGCAGCTACCAGGAATGGTTCGACTTTTTCTGAGCCGGCCGTCGCTGACGCGGCTCGCACCGGCCGAACCATCAACCACACGAGAGGACCTCCTGCGACGAGAGCACCACGACCCAGCGCTGGTCCTGGCGCTGACCGTGCGGGCGACGGGTGCACCCGGGGGTGCACCGGTCTTGTTCGCCACCTTCATCGCCTGAGCGAGGACGTCGGCGGCCACCGGCAGAAGCGGCTACGGCGTCGGTCGGAGCCGGAGGCTGAACGGCCTGGGAGGGACCTGCGGTCCGTGGTTGAGCGGGTCCTTCATCCGCCGGTCCGGTCCCCGTGTACTGGAGGCCGGCGGGGCCGCCACGGCCCCCGGCATTCAGGAGGCTGTCATGGCCGGATGGACCGCGGACCAGCTGCCGAGCATGACCGGGCAGACGGTGGTGATCACCGGTGGGGGCGGGGGGATCGGGCTGGTGACGGCCCGGGAGCTGGGGCGGGCCGGCGCCCGGGTGGTGCTTGCCGTGCGCGATGCCGGGAAGGCGCGCCGGGCGGTCGCCGGGATGCCGGGTGACTTCGAGTTCCGGCGGCTCGACGTCGCCGATCTGGAGTCGGTGCGGGCGTTCGCGCGGGCGTACGACGGGGAGCTCGACGTGCTCGTCAACAATGCCGGGGTGATGGACATCCCGGCGGCGCGGACGGCTCAGGGCTTCGACCTGCAGACCGCGACGAACTACTTCGGGCCGTTCGTGCTCACCAACCTGTTGCTGCCTCGGCTGACCGGCCGCGTGGTCACGGTCTCCAGCCAGCTGCACCGGTTCGCCAAGCTGGATCTCGACGACCTGGACTGGCGGGCCCGCAGGTACCAGGGGCTGGCCGTCTACGAGTCGTCGAAGCTCGCCGTCGTGCTGTTCTCGCTGGAGTTGCAGCGCCGGCTGAGCGCCGCGGGCAGCCGGGTCCGCTCGATCGTCGCGCATCCGGGGGTGGCCCGGACCGGGCTGGTCTCGCACTCGCGGCTGGACCTCGTCAACCGGCTGCCGTTCCTGGTCCAGGACGCCGAGCGCGGGGCGCTGCCGGTGCTGTACGCGGCCTCCCAGGACGTGCCCGGCAACGCGTACGTGGGCCCGGACGGGCTGTTCGGCTTCACGGGCTTCCCGATGGTCCGCAAGCCGGGCCGGGCCGGGCGGGACCCGGTCGCCGCCGGGCGGCTGTGGCGGGCGACCGCCGAGCTCACCGGGGTCGGCGCCTGAGTGAACGATCGCACGGGACGCAACCGGCGTGATGGAGTTCGTCCGCCGCGCGAGGGTCGGTCGCGGCGGGGTGCCGGAGGGCACGGACGTGCGGGGGCCGTGAGCCGCGCCCGGTCCGGCCGCCCGCCGATGGTCGGTGGGCGGCCGGAGGCGGGCGGTCGCTACCGGACGGCCGCCGCCGCGTCGACGAGGCCCGCGCCGCAGCCTTCGGGGCAGGAGCCCGGGATCGGCCGGGCGGTGTCCTTGAGCGCGGCCTCGGCCTGTGCCGGGGTGAGGCCGGGGGTGTGGCTCAGCAGCAGCGCCGCGACCCCTGCGACGTGGGGCGCCGCCATGCTCGTACCCATGTAGGTCTTGTAGGCCGGGCCCGCGGGGGTGGTCGTGCCGGCGTTGAGGGTGGACAGGACGCCGTCCTGCGGGGTGGTCCGGGTGCCGGGGGCGTCGGTGGCGCGCCGCACCTCGCCGCCGGGGGCCGCGATGTCGACGGTGCTGCCGAAGTTGGAGTAGAAGGCCCGGTTCCCGGCGCGGTTCAGGGAGCTGACGGACACCACGTTGTTGCAGTTGCCGGGGTTGTATCCGGACCCGTCGGCGTTGCTGTTGCCGGACGCGACCACCACGGTCGTGCCGCGCCGGACCGCCGCGGTGATCGCGCTCTGGTACGCCCGCGTGCACCGCCCGCTGCCGCCGAGGCTCATGTTGATGACCCGGGCCGGCGTGGCGTTGGCGGGTACGCCGGACACCGAGCCACCCGACGCCCAGACGATCGCGTCGGTGATGTCCGACAGCGCGCCGCCGCACTTGCCCAGCACGCGGGCGTGCTGCACCTTGGCCTGCGGTGCCACGCCCGCGACGCCGACGCCGTTGTCGCTGACCGCGGCGATGGTGCCGGCCACGTGGGTGCCGTGCCAGCTGGAGTCGCCGGCCTCCGAGCCCGGACCGCACTCGCCCGCCGTGGCGTTCCAGTCGCCCTCGTCCTGGGGGTTGCTGTCGCGGCCGTTGCCGTCGCGCGCGTTCGAGGCGCTGCTGATGAAGTCGTAGCCGGCGACCGTGTTGGCGTCCAGGTCCGGGTGCGCCGTACGGCCGGTGTCGATGACCGCCACCACGACGCCGCTGCCCTTCGTCACGTCCCAGGCGCCGGGCCCGTTGATGCCGCCGGCCGGCTCGCTGTAGTGCCACTGCGCCGGGTACTCGGGGTCGTTCGGCACCGACAGGGCGTGCAGCATCACGTCGGGCTCGGCGTACTCGACCCGGTCGCTGGCGGCCAGCGCCTGCAGCAGGCCGGCGGCGTTGCGGTCGGCGCGGATCAGCCGCGCCCCCGTGCCCAGCTGCCGGGCGTCGCTGAGCCGGGCACCGAACCGGGTGCCGAGGCGGCGCAGCACGTCGGCGCGGTCCGCGCCGTCCTTGAACTTCACGATGTACTGGTTGGTGACCTCGGCGGCCCCCGGTGCGGCGGCATCGGACGGTGCCGCGGTGGCCGGCTGCGACAACGTCACGACCGCGGTCGCGGCGACGGCCAGCGCGGCGGCACAACGCTTGCGTTCCACATTTCCTCCCCGGATTCCCGCCGCTCGGGCGACGGATAACCGGAGCCTAGGGCTTTCCATTCACGCCATTCAATACCGGCGAAAGACATGCTTGTTTTCACATATTTCACGGCAGTAATGCGTACGAATATTTCTCGCTGTTCGCCCAGGTGGGCCGCCCGGCACGCCGGGCGGTTACGATTGCCCGTTCGTGACGAGGGGGTGCCGATGGGGCAGCGGACGTTGTTCTTGACGGTGGGGCTGCCGTGCGCCGGGAAGACCACGGCCGCGCGGCGCCTCGAGGTCGAGCACGCGGCTCTGCGTCTCACCAAGGACGAGTGGGTGAAGGCGCTCTACGGGCCCGGGAATCCGCCGTCGGCCGGTGACGTGATCGAGGGGCGGCTCATCGGGATCGGGCTGCGGGTCCTCGAGCTGGGCACCAACGTCGTGATCGACTACGGCCTCTGGAGCCGCGACGAGCGGTCCGCCCTGCGCCAGGCGGCTGCGGACCGGGGCGCGGCGGTGGAACTGCACTACTTCGAGGTCTCCCTGGACGAGCAGCGGAGGCGGCGCGACCGGCGGCAGGCCGAGGCGCCGCACACCACGTGGCCGATGTCCGACGAGGAGCTCGCCGAGTGGGCCGCGCGCATCGAGGTCCCCACACCCGGCGAACTGGACGGCAGCGAACCCGTCGGCGACCCGCCGGCCGGCTTCGCGACCTGGGACGCGTGGCGCGAACACCGCTGGCCGCCGTCGCTCTAGGTGCGGGAGCGGCCGTATTCGGCGAGGGCGTGGAATGCGGCCTTGCGGGTCCAGGAGCCGTCCGGCAGCACCCGTACGATCCCGCGGGCGGCCAGGTCGTAGTCGTGCCCGGGATCGCCGGTCGTCGGCAGGTGCCGGTTGGCGAACGTGTACACGAACGCCGCCTCGGCCCCGCCGGCCTCGTAGTCGCGCAGCAGGTCGACGAGGTAGCGCGCCTGACCCTCCTCGTCGCGCTCCAGCTCCGCGGTCAGCGTCACGGCGCGCCCGCGCTCGTCGTACGCCACGGGTTCCGGACCGCCGGCGACGTCGGCCGCGCCGCGGAACGTGCAGCAGCCGAACTCGGTCGCCGCGTACGGCTTGCCCTGTCCCACCGCCGCCGCCAGGGTCCGGGGGAACGACGCGGCGTTGGTGGCGTCGCGGTAACCGGCGTCGCTGGCGATGATGTCGAACGGCGCCCAGTCGACGTCCTCGAACGGGATCGAGGCGTACCCGACGGGGCCGCCGAACCGCTCGCGCACCGCGGGCAGCGCCTCGGCGAGGAAGCCGCGCACCGCGGCCCGGGCGGCCGGGACCGCCTCCCTCATCCGCATCGGGTCGGTGAACAGCGCCATCCGCTCGGTCAGGTCGCGGCCGGGCAGGAAGCCGTCGGTGAACATCGAGATCTCGGAGCCGGTGAGGTACACGACCGCCGCGCCGTCGCGGCGCAGCCGCTCGGCCCGCTCGGCGCCGTCGAGGACGAAGGCCATCAGTCCGTCGCGGTCCAGTCCGTTGGTGAACGGGCAGTACCACACCTCGAGGCCGATCCCGGCCGCGAGCCGGGCGGTCAGCTCCAGCCGGTCCTGGATCCCGCCGGTGATGCGGACCGCGTCGCAGTGCAGCTCGTCGCGGATGACGAGCAGGTCCTTGCGTACGGCGTCCGGATCGAACGGCTCGTGGGTCGTGGAGCCGCCGCTGACGAAGCCCGTGTCGTAGTTCATGCCGAAGACGCGCATCCCCGATTCCTCCCGCTTAAGGTACGCCACGTACCCTATAAGGTACGTCCAGTACCCTGCAAGCCATGGGCACGCGACGCAGGGGCGAGGAGCTGGAACGGGCGATCCTGCACGCCGCGGCGGACGAGCTCCGCGAGTCCGGGTACGCCGGGCTGACGATGGACCGGGTCGCCGCCCGCGCCGGGACGAACAAGAACGCCATCTACCGCAGGTGGCCGCATCGGGCTGCCCTCGGCATCGCGGCGTACCGGCACCTGTCCGACGCCGCTCTGCCCGACCCCGACACCGGATCCCTGCGCGGCGACGCCCTGGAGATGCTCCGGAAGGCCAACGAGACGTGGTCGTCGCCGCACGGGGCGGTGCTGCGCGGCCTGCTCGCCGCCGCGGCCGACGACCCGGAACTGCTCACCCTCATGCGCGAGCGCTCCGGCGCGGACACCATGGACCGCGCCTGGCTCGGGATGCTCGAACGGGCCGCGGCCCGGGGCGAGGCGCCGGCGGCGGCCGCCCACCACCGGGTGGCGACGACGCCGATCATGCTGCTGCGCGCCGAGTACGCGATGCGCGGCATCCCGTCGGTGCCCGACGAGGTGCTGGTCGAGATCGTGGACGAGGTGTTCCTGCCCCTGGTGCGCGGCCGCGGCTGAGGGGCTACCCGCGGCGCGGGCGCAGGCCCTGCACGCCGCCGTCGACGGCCAGGGCGGTGCCCGTGGTCGCCGACGCCAGCGGGCTCGCGAGATAGGCGATGGCCGCCGCGACCTCCTCGGCGGTGACCAGCCGGCCGCTGGGCTGGCGGGCCTCGAGCGCGGCGCGTTCGGCGACCGGGTCGGCCGCGCCGGAGAGCAGGCGAGCGACCCAGGGGGTGTCGGCCGTTCCCGGGTTCACGCAGTTGACCCGGATGCCCTCGGCGAGGTGGTCCGCGGCCATCGCGAGGGTCAGCGACTGCACGGCGCCCTTGGTCGCCGAGTAGAGGGCGCGCCGGGGCAGCCCGGCGGTCGCGGCGACGGAGCAGGTGTTGACGACCGCGGCGTGCCGCGACGCCCGCAGGTGCGGCAGCGCGGCACGGGTGACGCGGACCATGCCCTGCACGTTGACGTCGAAGACGCGGGCCCACTCCGCGTCGTCGTTCTCCTCGACCGTGCCCTGGGCACCGATGCCCGCGTTGTTGACGACGATGTCCAGGCCGCCCAGCGCGCGCACGGCGGCGGCGACCGCGGCGCGCACGGACCCGTCGTCGGTGACGTCGCAGGCGATGCCGAGCAGCGGCTCCGGCACGCCGGCGACGAGGTCGAGGCAGGCGACGGCGCAGCCGCGCCCGGCGAGCAGCCGGGCGGTCGCCAGGCCGATGCCGGACGCGCCGCCGGTGACGATCGCGCGCAGCCCGCCGAACTCCGTCGCGGGCCCGCCGTTCAGTGCGATTCCCGGGAGACCTGATCGCCGCTGGAGCCCAGCAGGAAGTCGAGATCGGCGCCGGTGTTCGCCTGGCCGACGGTGTCGATGTAGAGGCGTTCCCAGCCCCGCTGCGGCCGGGCGAACGCGTTCACGACCTCCGGCGCGGGCTCGCGGGCGGCGAACTCGTCGTCGGGGACGTCCACGTCGATGCGCCGGTTGGCGACGTCCAGGACGATCATGTCGCCGGTCCGGACCTTGGCGAGCGGCCCGCAGGCGGCGGCCTCGGGCGCCACATGCAGAACCACCGTTCCGTACGCCGTCCCGCTCATCCGCCCGTCGGAGATGCGGACCATGTCGCGGACGCCCTCCGCGAGCAGCTTCGCCGGCAGCGGCATGTTGGACACCTCGGGCATGCCGGGGTAGCCCTTCGGCCCGCAGCCGCGCAGGATCAGCACCGAGTCCGCGGTCACGTTCAGGTCGGGGTCGTCGAGGCGGGCGTTCACGTCCTCGATGGAGTCGAAGACGACCGCGGGACCGCGGTGCTGGAGCAACTCCGGGGTGGCGGCGGCGGGCTTGATGACGGCGCCGCCCGGCGCGAGATTGCCGTAGAGCACCGCGATCCCCGCCTCGGGCTGCAACGGCCGCTCGCGGGCCCGGATGACCTCGCGGTCGTAGACCGGGACGTCCTCGAGGTAGTCGACCAGGGGCCGGCCGGTGACGGTCAGCGCGGCCGGGTCGAGCAGGTCGCGGATCTCGGCGAGAACCGCGTGCAGCCCGCCGGCCCGGTAGAGGTCGTCCATCAGGAAGCGGCCGGCCGGCAGCAGGTCGACCAGCAGCGGCACGTGCGAGCCGACCCGGTCGAAGTCGTCCTGGCTCAGCTCGACGCCGAGCCGGCCGGCGATGGCCAGCAGGTGCACGACGGCGTTGGTGGAGCCGCCCAGCGCCGCCAGGGCGACGATGGCGTTGAGGAACGATCCCCGGGTCATCACCGCGCCGGGCCGCAGGTCCCGCTCGATCATGTCGACGATCAGCTCGCCGGTCGCGTGCGCGGCCTCGAGCAGGCGGCTGTCGGGCGCCGGGGTGCCGGCCACGCCGGGCAGCGTCATTCCGAGGACCTCGGCGAGCAGGCCCATCGTGGACGCGGTGCCCATCGTGTTGCAGTGGCCCTTGCTGCGGATCATCGAGGACTCGGAGCGGGTGAACTCGGCGGCGCTCAGGGTGCCGGCGCGGACCTCCTCGCTCAGCTGCCAGACGCCGGTGCCGCAGCCCAGCGGGACGCCCCGGAAGGTGCCGGTGAGCATCGGGCCGCCGGGCACCACGACCGCGGGCAGGCCCACCGAGGCGGCGCCCATCAGCAGGGCCGGGATGGTCTTGTCGCAGCCGCCGAGCAGGACCACGCCGTCGATCGGGTTGGCGCGCAGCATCTCCTCGATGGCCATCGCCGCCATGTTGCGCCACAGCATCGCGGTGGGGCGCACCTGCGTCTCGCCGATCGACACCACCGGCAGGTTCAGCGGGATGCCGCCGGCCGAGAAGATGCCGTCGGACACGCTCCGGGCGACCTCGTTCAGGTGCGCGTTGCACGGCGTCAGGTCGGAGGCGGTGTTGGCGATGGCGATGTGCGGGCGGCCGTCGAAGGCCCCGGCGGGCAGGCCGCGGCGCATCCAGGCCCGGTGGATGTAGCTGTTGCGGACGTCGCCGGCGTACCACTGCGCACTGCGGCGTGGCTGCATGACCCCTCTTCCAGATCCGGTCTTCCGGATTCCAGTAAGTGGAATTTCGATCAGCGCACTGGAATCGTGCTCGAATGCTAGAACACCCGGTGCCCCGCCGGAACCCCTCTTTCACTTAACGGAACGCCGGTCTAGCATCCGGAACCATGACGGAGCCGGAGGCCGACAGGCTCGTCGGCTCCGACCGCGTCCTCGCGGTCCTCGCCGAGCTGGCCAGACACCCGCAGGGCATCGGGCTCGACGACATGGCCCGGGCCGTGGCCAGCGCCAAGCCCACCGTGCACCGCGCGCTCGCCTCGCTGCGCCGCGCCGGCTTCGCCGCCCGCGACGGCTACGGCCGCTACATCCTGGGCGACGAGTTCCTGCGGCTCGCCTTCGCGCACCACGAGGCCCGGCCCGATCACGTACGCGTCCAGCCGGTCCTGCGGACGCTCTGCGAGCGCTACGGCGAAACCGTCCACTACGCCTGCCTCGACGGGCGCGACGTCGTCTACCGCTCGAAGCTCGACCCCGCCTCCGGCGCCGTACGCCTGAACTCGGTCGTCGGCGGCCGCAACCCCGCGCACTGCACCGCGGTCGGCAAGGTGCTGCTCTCGTACCGGCTGCGCACCGAACGCCACGTGCGTGACTGGATCGGCGACCGTGGCCTGACCCGGCCCACCCCGCACTCGATCGGCACCGCCGAGGAACTGCACGCCGAGCTCGTACGCACCCGCGAGCGCGGCTACGGTGTCGACGACCAGGAGAACGAGCCCGGCATCCACTGCCTCGCCGTGCCCGTCTTCCTCACCTCACCGGCCGAGCCCAGCGGCGCGATCAGCATCAGCAGCCTGGCCTACCGCACCCCGCTGTCGACCCTCATCGACGACCTGCCCGCCATCCGGGCCGTCGTCGCCAACCCCGCGGAGGCCCAGTGACCGCCACGTACACCGCCCGGCCCGCCGACGCCGGCGTCTTCCAGCTCGGCGAGGGGCCGCTCTGGGACCCCGGCCGCGAGCGGCTGCTCTGGGTCGACATCGAGGGCCGGGCCGTGCACCGCGGCGACCTCGACGTGGCGACCGGCGCGATCACCGCGACCGGCGCCTGGGAGTTCGGCACGGAGGCGTGCGCGGTCGCCGTGGCCGCCGACGGCGAACTGCTGGTCGCCGAGCGCGAGACGCTGACCCGCGTCGCGCTCGACGGCACGCGTACCGAAATCGCCCGGGTCCTTCCGGCCGGCGCACCCGGCCGGCTCAACGACGGCGCGGTCGACCCGGCCGGCCGGTTCCTGATCGGCAGCCTCGACCCGGGGGAGCGGTCCGGGACGGAGGTCCTGGTCCGCCTCGACGCCGGCGACCTGACCGTGCTGGACGCCGACCTCACCCTCTCCAACGGCCTCGCCTGGAGCCCCGCCGGCGACCGGCTGTACAGCATCGACACCATCCCCCGCACGGTGTGGGTCCGCGACTACGACCCGGCCACCGGGGCGACCGGCGAACGACGGGAGGCGTTCCGGCTCACCGACGGCTTCCCCGACGGCATGTGCGCGGACGCCGACGGCAACCTGTGGATCGCCGTCTGGGGCGGCGGCCGGGTCGAACGCCGCACCCCGGAGGGCCGGCTGCTGGCCACCGTCGCCGTCGACGCGCCGCACACCACCAGCATGGCGTTCGCCGGGCCGGACCTCGACCTGCTCGTCATCACCACCGCCACCACCGGGTTCGCGCCCGGCGAGCTGGCCGCCCACCCCCACTCGGGGCGCCTGTTCACCGCGCGGGTGGACGCCGCCGGGCTGCCCGGCACGTACTGGAATCCGGCCCTCTGACCGACGGAGACCCCGTGTTTCTCATGCGCATCGGTGCCTTCGGGGCCGAGAAGCCCGCCGTACGCGTCGACGACACCCACTACGTCGACGTGTCCGATGTGGTCACCGACTTCGGCGAGGCGTTCTTCGCCGCGGGCGGCGCCGCCACGCTGGCCGGACCGGTCGCGGAGCGGATCGCCGCCGGCGACGTCCACGAGTTCGGCGACCGCCGGATCGGCGCGCCGATCGCCCGGCCGCACCAGATCCTGTGCATCGGCCTGAACTTCAGCGACCACGCCGCCGAGACCGGCCAGGCCGTGCCCGCCGAGCCCATCCTGTTCACCAAGAGCCCCAACACGCTGGTGGGCCCGAACGACGACGTGCGGATCCCGCGCGGCTCCACCAAGACGGACTGGGAGGTGGAGCTCGGGATCGTCATCGGCCGGCGCACCTCCTACCTGGGCTCTCCGGCCGACGCCGCCGGTGCCATCGCCGGCTACGTGCTGGTCAACGACGTCAGCGAACGCAGCTTCCAGATGGAACGCGGCGGGCAGTGGAGCAAGGGCAAGTCCGCCGAGACGTTCAACCCGGCCGGGCCCTGGCTGGCCACCCCCGACGAGATCCCGGACGTCGGCGACCTGGACATGTGGCTCGACGTCAACGGCGTGCGCAGGCAGACCGGCAACACCAGGACGATGGTCTTCGACCCGTACGTCATCGTCCACCACCTCAGCCAGTTCCTCGTCCTCGAGCCCGGCGACCTGATCAACACCGGGACGCCGCCCGGCGTCGGCATGGGCCAGGATCCGCCGGTCTGGCTCCGGCCGGGGGACGTCATCGACCTCGGGATCGACCGGCTGGGCCGGGCCCGGCAGCACGTCGTCCCGCCACGCTGACGCGGCCGGCGGGGCTCTGCCGGGCTCGGGCGCGTGCGCGGCTCTGCGGGGTAGCGCGGCTATGAGCCGGGCGGGCGGGGCGCGGTGCCGGGCGGGCGCGGTGCCGGGCGGGAGGGTTTTCCACAGGCCGCGCGGGGGCTCCCGCGAGCGGCCGGATGATCTGGCAGGATCGCGGCCATGATGCTGCGGCGCGCACGGGGGGCGGCGGCGTTACTGCTGGCCGCGGCCGGTGTGACGCTGACCGCGGTGACGTTGCTGGCCGCGCTCACCGTCTACAGCACGGCGGTGACCGAGGCCGGCGTCCGCACCGCCGTGGCGTCCGCCGACCCGGCCGAGCGCTCCATCCTGGTGCGTGGCTCCGCGGGCTCCGACCCGGCCGCGCAGGCGCAGTGGGACGCCGCGCTGCGCCGGGCGTTCGGTGGCGGGCTGGGCGGCGTGCCCGCCGTCGTCAGCGCGGCCGGATACGGCGCCGGCTGGGCGTTCGCCGAGCCGGGCGGTGCGGTGCGGCCGGATTCCTCCGGTGTCGCGTACGCGTCGGTGCTGCACGTCGACGATCTGGCCGGGCACGCGCGCCTGACCGGCGGCCGGTGGGCCGTCGCGGGGGCTTCGCCCGTACAGATGACGCTCGCCGAGCCGGTCGCCGGGCTGCTGGGCCGCGCCGTCGGCGACCGGATCCCGTTGACCGACCGCCGCACCGGGCGGACCACCGAGGTGGTGCTGACCGGAGTGTGGCAGCCCGTCGACGCCACCGATCCGTATTGGCGGCTGGTTCCGGACGTCGCGACGGGGGTGCGGCCGGGCTCCGCGACGTACGGGCCGCTGGTCGTGGAGCGGGCCGACTTCACGGCGCATTTCGCCGCGTCCCGGTCCGCCGCCTGGCTGGTGACCCCGCGGCTGGAAGCGGCCACCCTCGCCGAGGTGACCGGCGCGGCCGCCGCCGCGGCGGCGACGGGGACGGGGCTGCCGGCGCCGCGCGGGCTGGACCAGTCCGCCTCGGCCGAGAGCGGCCTGTCCGAGCTCGCCGCCCGGCTGGGCCGCGCCGACGTGGTGGGTCGGTCCACGCTGGTCACGCCCGCGTTGCTGATCATCGTGCTGGCCGGCTACGTGCTGCTGCTGATGGCGGTGCTGCTCGCCGAGGACCGGCGGGGCGAGACGGCGCTGCTGCGCGCCCGGGGCGCGTCCCGGGGCCGGCTGGCGGGGCTCGCGCTGCGGGAGTCGTTGCTGGTGGTGCTGCCCGCGGCCGTCCTCGGCCCGGTGCTGGCGGCCGGGCTGGTGGCGCTCGCGAGCCGGGTGCCGGCGGTGGCCGCCGGGCTGGAGCTGCGTCCCCGGCTCGCCGTCTCGACCTGGCTGGTCGCGGCGGTGGCCGCGATGGGATGCGCGCTGGCCGTGGCGGCTCCGGCGCTGCGCCGGGGCCGCGCGTACGCCGCCGAGATGGCCGCCCGTTCCCGGCCGCGTACCCGGTCCGTGGTGCTGCGGGCGGGCCTCGACGTGGTGGTGCTGGCGCTGGCCGTGCTGAGCTGGCTGCAACTGCGGCAGTACGCCTCCCCGCTGTCCGCCGCCGGTACGGGTGGCGCGCTCGGCATCGACCCGCTGCTCGCCGCGGCGCCGACGCTCGGGGTGATCGCGGGCGCCGTGCTCACGCTGCGCCTGCTGCTCCCGGCGGCGCGCGTCGCCACCGGCCTCGCCGAGCGGACGTCCGACAGCGCCGCCGTGTTCGGCACCTGGCAGGCCGGCCGCCGGTCGCACGCGGGCCCGATGGTCCTGGTGGCGCTGGCGGTCGCCGCCGGCACGGTCTCGTGGTGCCTGGCCGGCACGTCCGAGCGCTCCGCCGTGGACCAGGCGGACCTGCGCGCCGGCGCCGACCTCCGCCTCGTCGAGAACGCCGGTGCCGCCCCCGCGGACCGGCCGGACGGCCTCGCCGCGCTGCCGGGGGTGACGGCGGTGCTGCCGGGCGCCCGGACCGGCGTGGCCCTCGGCACCGACGGCGGCCGGGGCGACCTCGTCGCGGTGGACGCGGTCGCCGGATCGCGCGTCCTGCACCTGCGCGGCGACGTCGCCGGAGGCGACCCGGACGGCCTGTGGCGCAGGCTGGCCGCCGCCCGGCCCGCGCCGGGGGACGCGCCGGTGCCGGGCCGGGGCACCGTGACCGCGGATCCGGGCGTGCGCACGACCGCCGTGCTCGCCGGGCCCGCGGGCCGGCAGGCGCGGCTGCCGCTGGAGCCGGACGCCGCCGGCCGGTTCACGCTGACGGCCCCGCCCGGTGGGTGGCGGCTGGCCGGGTTCCTCGTCGAGGCGCCTGCCGCCGCGTCCGGGTCCACGGTGAGCTGGCGGCTCGACGGCCTGGACGTCCCGCTCGCCGCCGGCGGCTGGCGGACGGTGGACCGCGAGTCCGCGCAGGACGCCGCCCGCCCCCGCCCGGACGCCCTGGCGGCGACCTACCGGGTGCCCCGGACGCACCGGGTCGACTTCGCCGTCGTCCCGGCCGCCGGGCCCGCGCCGCTGCCCGTGGCGGTCACCCCGGCCGCGCTCACCGCCCTGCGCCTCGGCACCGGGCAGTCGACCACCCTGACCGTCGGCGGCGTCTCGGTGGACGTCACCGTCGCCGCGACGATCGCCGCCGTGCCCGGCACCGACGGCGGTCCGGCGCTGCTGGCCGACCTGCCGACCCTCGACGCCCAGCTCCTGGGCCGGCGCGGCGTCGTCGCGGCGCCCCAGGAATGGTGGCTGGCCACGCGGCCGGGGCAGCACACCGCGGCCGCGGTCGCCGCCGCCCGGCTGGACGGCGTCCAGATCGTCGACCGGCAGGCGCTGTCCGCCGCCGGCAGCGACCCGTTCGGCGCCGGCGCCCGCGGCGCGCTGTTCGGGGCGGCCCTGGCGGCCGTCCTGCTGGCCGCCGTCGGCGTCGCGGTGGACGTGCAGGCCACTATCCGGCGGCGGGCCGGGGAACTCGCCGTCCTGCACGCCCTCGGCGCCGGTCCCGGGCTGCTGACCCGCTCGCTGCTCGTGGAGCAGTCCCTGCTGGCCGGGATCGGCGCGCTCGCCGGTCTGGTCGCCGGGGTGCTCGTCGCGATCGCCGTCGTCCCGCTGCTGGTGCTGACGCCCGCCGCCGCCCGGCCGGTGCCGGCGCCGCTGCCGGACGTCGAATGGCTCCGGGCCGCCGGCACCGGTGTCCTGCTCGTCGCGCTGGCCCTCGCCCTGACCGCTCTCGCCGCGCTGGGCCTGCACCGCCGCGTCGCCGCCGGCCCGCCGGCCGAGGGGCGGGAGCCGTGATCTCGCTGCTGCACCGCGCCCGCGCGTTCGCCGGGGAGCTGGCCCTGCTCGCCGCGCTCGCCCTGATCGCCGCGCTGCTCGTGAGCGGGGTGCCGAAGCTCGCCAACGGCCACACCGATGCGGGCCTGCGCGCCGACCTCGCCCGGCTGCCGGACTCCGCCCGCGACCTGACGTTCGGGAGCCTGCCGGTGCGGTACCCGCTGGATCCCACCCAGCAGGCCGTCCTCGACGGCGCGCAGCGGCTGGACACGTACCGGCAGCGGCTGGCCGAGCCGCTGCGCGGGCTGATCAGCGACCAGTGGTATACCGCGCGGGTCGGGCCGGCGGGGGTGCGTACCGGTGGCGACGTCGCGCCCTTCGCCGGCAGCTGCACGCCCAGCCTGTCGGTGCGCACGCTGACCGGCGCGGACCGGGCCGTCCGGATGGTGGAGGGCCGCCCGCCCGCGTCGGCGGGGACCGTCGAGGCGACCGTCGCCCGTCCCGTCGCCGCCGCCGTCGGCCTGCGGGTCGGGTCCACCTTCACGCTGATCGGCACGTACGGGCCCGTTCCGGTGCGGGTCGTCGGCATCTTCGAGCAGCTGGACCCGGCGGCCACGCTCTGGGCCGACATGCCGCTGACCCGGACCTCCTGCCCCAACCCCACGGACGGCGCCACCGTCCGGGCCGGCCTGCTCACCGACGCCGCGGGCATCCGCCTCGCCGGCGACCGCACCGGCGACGCGGTGCACGAGTGGCGCTACCGCCTCGCCGCGGAGCGGGTGACCGCCCCGGACGTGCCCGCGCTGGCCGCCGCCGTGACCGCCGCCCGGCGTTCCGCCCCGCAGGGAACCGCCCTGACCAGCGGGCTCGAGGCGTCGCTGGAGCGCTATTCCGGTGAACAGCGGGCCGTGGCGGCGCTGCTCGCGGTCGTGCAGGCGGGCATCGTCGCGACCGTGCTCGGCCTGATCGCGCTCGCCGCGGGGCTCGTGGTCGAGCGGCGCCGCGGCGAGTTCGCCCTGATCCGGGCCCGGGGCGGCGCCGCCACCGCGATCGGGGGCCGGCTCCTGGCCGAGACGCTGCTGGTCGTGCCCGCCGCGGTGCTGGCCGGGTGGCTCGCCGGGTCGCTGCTACCGGGCCGCGCACCCGCGCACGGATGGCCGGCGCTCGCCGCGGTCCTGGTCGTGGCGACGGTGACCGCGCCGGTGCTCGCCACGGCCGCCCAGCGGCGCCCGGCCGGCACCGGCCGGCGGGACCTCGGTGCGCGGCCGTCGCCGCGGCGCCTCGTCGGCGAGGCGTTCGTGCTGCTGCTCGCGGTCCTCGGCGTGCTGCTGGTACGCCGCAGGGGACTGGCCGCGGCCGACGGCGTGGACCCGTACCTGGTGGTGGTGCCGGTCCTGCTGGCCGTGGCGGTGGCGCTGGCCGTGCTGCGGCTGGTGCCGTGGCCACTGCGGCTGGCCGGCCGCCTGACCGCGCGCGCCCGGGGCGCCGTGCCGTTCCTCGGCCTCGCCGGGGCGGGGCGCGGCTCACCGGTGCGGGTCGCCCCGCTGGCCGTGCTGGTCGTGACGGTCGCCACCGGCGTCTTCACCGGCACCGTGAGCGGCGCGATCGGCGACGCCCGCGATCGCGCCACGGACCTCGACGTGGCCGGGGACGCGCTGATCACCGGCGCCGGCTTCGGGCCGGACACCGTACGGGGCCTGGCCGCCGTCCCCGGCGTCACGGCGGTGGCGGCGATCCGCGACGACAACGGGGTGCCGTTGCGTGCCGGCCGCACCCCGCAGGGCCAGGTCCGGGTCCTCCTGATCGACGGTCCGGCCGCCGAGCGCGTGCTGCGCCTCGCGGGCAGCGGCCTGCGGCTGCCGTCCGCGCTCACCCGGGCCGCGCCCGGCGGCGGGGCGGTGCCGGCGCTGGTGTCACCCGACGTCGCCGCGAAGCTCGGCGGCGACGGCACGGTCGACGTGCAGGGGACGGTGTACCGGTTCCGGGTCGCCGCGGTCGCCGCGGAGGCCCCGGGGACGGGCGTGGGCGCGCAGCGGTTCGTCGTACTCCCCGCCCAGGCGCTGCCCGTTCCCGAGGGGCGGCCCCTGCGGATCAACCGCTTCGCCGTCGCGGGCGCCGGCGCCGATCCGGAGGCGCTGCGCCGGGCGGGCGACGCCGGGCAACTGGCCTACCTGACGAGCGGGCTGGGGCAGGCGCCGGACGAGTGGGAGCTGCCGCCGACGACCGTCACGACCTGGCGGGACCAGCGCGCGTCGCTCGAGGAGAGCGGCGTCAACCGGGTGCTCAGCTTCACCTTCGCCGCGGGTTCGGCCGGCTCGGTCGTCCTGGCCCTGCTCGCCTTCGGCTTCGCGGTGCTCGCCGGGGCGCCGGCGCGCCGGGCCACCCTGGCCCGCCTGCGACCGCTCGGCCTGTCGCCCGGCCAGGGAAGCCGGCTGCTGCTGTACGAGCTCGTACCGTTGCTGACGGTCGCCCTCGTCGCGGGCGGCCTGGTCGGCGCCGCGCTGCCGCGCCTCCTCGGGCCCGCGCTGGGGCTGTCGGGGTTCACCGCCGGGGTGACGGCCGGGGGCCGGGCCGGCCCGGCGCTCATCGCCGTCGTGCTGGCGGCGGTGCTGCTCGCCGTCGCCGCGGCGCTGCTGGTGGAGAGCGTCGCTGACCGCCGTGCGCGCCTCGGGGTGCCACGGCCAGGAGGGGAGTACGGGTGACCGAGGACCTTGCCGCCCTGGAGCGCCGGGCGGGGGAGCGGGCGGCCGCGCGGGCGGGCGGCGCCGACCGGCTGGCCGGGCACATCGTGTGCGACGGCCTCGTGCGCATCTACAAGACCGACGGCGTCGAGGTCGTCGCCCTGCAGGGGCTCGACCTCGTCGTCGACCGCGGGGAGCTGCTGGCCATCGTCGGCGCGTCGGGCTCCGGCAAGTCGACGGTGCTCAACATCCTGTCCGGGCTGGACGTACCCACCGCCGGGGTGGCCCGGGTCGCCGGCTACGACCTGCTGAACCTGTCGGCGAAGAGCCGGCTCGCGTACCGGCGGCGGACGGTCGGCTTCGTGTGGCAGCAGACCGCCCGCAACCTGCTGCCCTACCTGGACGTACGGGAGAACGTCGAACTTCCGGTGCGGCTCGCCGGCGGCGGACGCCGGGCCGCCCGGGCCCGCGCCGGGGAACTGCTCGAGCTCGTCGGGCTCGCCGACCGCGCCGACCGGCGCCCGGGCCGGCTCAGCGGCGGCGAACAGCAGCGCTGCGCGGTCGCCGTGGCGCTGTCGAACGACCCGGAGGTGCTGTTCGCCGACGAGCCGACCGGCGAACTGGACGAGGCGACCGCGGCGGAGGTCTTCGGCGCGCTGCGCACCGTCAACGCCGAGCTGGGCGTGACCGTCGTGGTGGTGACCCACGACCGCAACGTGGCCGGCGAGGTGCGCCGGGCGGTCGCCATCCGCGACGGCAGGACGGCCGCCGAGGTACGCCGGTCGGCGCGCCGCGGCACCGACGGCACGGAGGAGCTGGTCAGCGAGGAGTACGCGGTGCTCGACCGCAACGGGCGCCTGCAACTGCCGGCCGCGTTCGTCGAGGCGCTGACCCTGCGCGACCGGGTGCGCCTGACCCTGGAACCCGATCATGTGGCCGTACGGCCCGGCGAGGAGCGCTGATGTCCGAGGCGGTGGTCCGGGTCGCCGGCCTGGGGCGTGACTTCCCGGCCGGCGACGGCGTGGTGCACGCCGTCCGCGGGGTGTCGTTCACGGCGGCCCGCGGGGAACTCGTCGCCGTCCGCGGCCGGTCCGGCGCCGGCAAGTCCACCCTGCTGAACCTGGTCGGCGGGCTCGACCGGCCGACCACCGGCCGGGTCGAGGTCGCCGGGCGTGACGTCGGTGCGGCCTCCGGGCGGGAACTGCTCGAGCTGCGCCGCTCCACGATCGGCTTCGTGTTCCAGTCGTTCGGCCTCATCCCGATCCTGTCCGCGGCCGAGAACATCGGGGTGCCGCTGCGGCTGGCCCGGCGCCCGGCCGCCGAGCGTGACCGGCGGGTCGCCGTCCTGCTGGAGCTGGTGGGCCTGGGCGCGCACGCGGCGCAGCGGCCGTACGAGCTCTCCGGCGGCCAGCAGCAGCGGGTCGCCGTGGCCCGGGCGCTCGCCAACGACCCGCAGCTGCTCATCGCCGACGAGCCCACGGGCCAGCTCGACTCCGACACCGGTCGGTCCATCATGGACCTGCTCCGCGCCGTGGTCGACGCGCACGGCATGACGGCACTGGTCGCCACCCACGACGCCGGCCTCATGGACCGCGCCGACCGCATCCTCACCCTCCGCGACGGAGCCCTCGTCACCGACGATTGACACCGCCCGCGCGTGCCTCCGCCCCACGCCGCCGGCGCGCCTCACCACGGCGCGGGCGTGTCCGTGGCCGCCCGGGGTGGTGTGTCCGTGGCCGCCCCGCACCGGTGTGTCCGTGGCCGCCCCGCGCTCGCCGTCAGGGGGTGGCCACGTCGGCGACGAGGCTGAAGGCGCCTTCCTCCTCCTGCGCGTTGTGCAGGCGCAGGATGGCGTACAGGCCGTAGAGCAGCCGCCGCACGTCCGTGACGTCCTCCGCCTCCGCCTGCGCGACGGGTTCCTCCACCGCCCGGCGCAGCCGCCCGATCTGGTGCTCGATCTCGGCGTGCGTACGGCTCAGCCCGCTCGTCGCCTCCGTGCCGCCGAGCGCGCGGGCCATGATCGGCAGCAGCTCGGCCTCCTCCGCGCGCTCGTGCGCGAGCAGCCGCACCTGGAGCCGGTCCAGCAGTTCCCGGACCGGGCCGAGGTCGTACGGCGGCCGGTTCAGCGCGTCCGCGACCGTCCGCACCTGCTCGACCAGCGGGCGCACCTCCTGGTGTTCCGCGTACAGCCGCCGCGCGGTGGCGAGGTCGGCGGCCGGCATCGTCACGGTGTGCGAGCGGCCCGGCAGCAGGGCGGTCATGGCGATCGCGATGGCGGCCAGGTCGATGATCTCCTGGAGGACGGCGCCGGCGACCGGCGTGAGGTAGCCCGCCGCGGCGACGGCCATGGCCGCGCCAGACAGGCCCATGCCGATCGCGACGGACCACAGGGCGATGCGGCGGCAGCGCCGGGCGATGAGGATCGCGTCGGCCAGGGCGTCGAGGCGATCGACGGTCAGCACCACGTCGGCGGCCTCCGAGGAGGCGGAGGCGCCGCGGGCCGCCAGGGCCACCCCGACGCCGGCCGCGGCGAGGGCCGGCGCGTCGTTGATGCCGTCGCCGACCATGATCGTCGGTGCCCGGTCCTGCTCGGCGCCGACCAGGGTCAGCTTGTCGGCGGGGTCGCAGTCGGCGTGCACCGCGTCGACACCGACGACGCGCCCGACGGCCTCCGCCGTGTCGGTGTGGTCGCCGGTGATCAGCACCACCCGGGTGATGCCGGCCCGGCGCAGGGCCCGCACCATGCGGGGCGCCTGGGGGCGTACCTGATCCTCGAGCAGCAGCACCCCGGCCGGGACGCCGTCGACGGCGGCGAAGACGGTCAGCGACCCGTCGAGCGCGGCCCGCCGGCGGGCGTGCCGCATCCACGCCGGCATCGGGCCCGTGACGATGCTCGACGCCTTGCCGAGCCGGACGTGGCGCCCGTCGACGACCCCCTCGACGCCGTGGCCGTGGCGTTCGTGGACGTCGCCGGGCGAGGTCAGCGGCAGGCGCCGGTCGCGTGCCGCCGTGACGATGGCGCCGGCGAGCACGTGCGCGGAGCTCTGGTCCAGGCTCGCCGCGAGGCGCAGGACGTCGTCGGCGGACAGGTCCCCGCCGGTGGGGGTGACGACGTCGGTGAGGGCCGGCCGGCCGGCGGTCAGCGTGCCGGTCTTGTCGAACAGCAGGACGCGCCCGGCCGCCAGCCGTTCCAGGGCGCCGCCGCCCTTGACGATCACGCCGCGGCGCGCCGCCCGGGAGATGCCCGAGATGATGGCGATCGGCGCCGCCAGCAGCAGCGGGCACGGGGTGGCCACCACCAGCACGGCGACGGCCCGGACGGGATCGCCGGCGACCGCCCACGCCCCGGCCGCCAGCAGCAGCGTCAGGGGCACGAACGCCACCGCGAACCGGTCGGCGATCCGTACGAAGGGCGCGCTCTGTGCCTGCGCCTGCCCGACCAGGCGCACCACCCCGGCGTACGTGGACGCCTCCGCGGTCGCGGTCGCGGTGAGCCGCACCGGGCCGCCCGCATTGACCACGCCGCTGCGCACGTCCTCGCCCGCGCGCCGCTCGACCGGCAGCGGCTCGCCGGTCAGCGCCGATTCGTCCAGCACCGCCGGGCCGAGGAGCCGTCCGTCCACCGGCACGATCTCCCCGGACCCCACCAGGAGCCGGTCCCCGAGCACGACCTCGGCCACCGGCACCTCGACCGGTCCCGCCGCGGTGTCCCGCCGGGCGGTCCGCGGTGCCCGCGCCGCCAGCGCGCTCAGCTCACGCCGGGCGCGCGCGGCGGCGCGGGCCTCCAGCAGCACCCCGGTCGCCAGCATGACAGCGACCACTGCACCCGCGAGCGCCTCGCCGACCGCGAGCGCGCCGGCCAGCGCCAGCCACGCGATCACATCGACGCTCGCCTCCCGCCGGCGGACCGCGGCGACCAGCGTCGCCGTCGAGTACCCGAGGCCGATCAGCGTCGCGGCCACCCACGCGCCGTCGGCCGCGGACCCGGCCCCGCCCGCGGCGAGGACCAGCCCGCCCGCCGACAACAGGGTCGTCGCGGCGAACAGGATCTGGTCCCGTCGTTGCGGCCACGACTGCATATCGTCCTCCTACCTCGGCGCGACCGCGCCGGTCAGACCGCCGTCCCGCGGCGGAGCACCACCGTCCCGCGGCGGAGCACCACCGTCCCGCGACTGAGAGCCGCCGTCCTGCGACTGAGAGCCGACCTCCTGCGGCGCAGCGCCGCCGTCCTGCGGTGAAGGGCGGGGTGACGCCGAGGGATTTTCCGGCGCCGCGGGAATGGGCGTCGCCGAGGGAGTGGGTGGCGCCGCGGGAATGGGCGTCGCCGGGGGAGTGGGCGTCGCCGCGGGAATGGGCGTCGCCGGGGGAGTGGGTGGCGTCGGGGGAGTGGGCCGGCCGCTGTGCCGGCGGCCCAGCCCGGTGCCGCCGAGGACGATCAGCAGGATGCCGAGGACACCGAGCACGACCCCGGCGAGCAGGAGCCCCGCGCCCGCCCCCGTGAGGCCGGGCACCTGCGCGGCGGCCCGCACGTCGGCGGCGACGCCGGGGGAGCCGTCGGCGTTCGCGAGCACGACGGTGAAATCCCCGTCGGTGACCCGCCACGTCAGCTCGGCGGCCGAGCTGCCGGTGACCGAGGCGAGCCAGAAGTTCTGGCCGGCCGGTGCCGTCACCGGCGTGACCGCGCCGCCCGTACGGTCGTAGCGGGCGGTCCCGCCGGTGACGTCGGTGATCCGGTCCCGGGCCGTCCCGGCCAGCCACCGGTCGACGTCGGCGCGACGGCCGATCCCGGCGAACACCGGCTTGCCCGTGGTGCTGTCCGCGGTGATCCGCACGCCGCCCACGTCGGCGAACAGCCCGGTCCACGTGCCCGTGTCGCGCAGGGCGATGTCCTCGGTGGTCACGGCCGCGGTGGCGGAACTGAGCGGCAGGACCGGGCTCGTCACGTACCCCGAGGCGTCCCGGGCGCTCTCGACGGCCAGCAGGGTTCCGCCGGCCGCTGCCGAGCCGACCGCGGGCAGCACCAGGAGCACGCCCGCCACGAGGGCGAGGGCCGGGCCCACGGCCGATCCCTCCCGGGGGCCGCGATGCACCGGCGGTGGATCCCGCGGGTCGCCGTCCGGCTCGCGCTCGCCCTGGTCCAGCCGGAAGGGCGGGTACGGCGTGAGCAACGCCAGGTAGCCGATGACCCGCAGGTTCCAGCGGGCGATGCCGACGAGCAGGTCGTACAGCCCGCGGGGATACCGCCCGGTGAAGAGCAGGGCGAGGCCGGCGATCAGGACGCCCGCCGTCACCACGCCCACCGGGGCGCCGTTCCCGTTGTCGCCGGCGGTGAGCGCGAGGGTCACGCCGCCGGTCAGCGCTCCCACGAGCACGAGGTGCGGCACGGCGAACAACCATGCGACCAGCGGCAGCCATCGCGGCGGCCGGGCGGGCTCGTCCAGATGCAGCCGGGCCGGGTAGCCGGGCACGTCCGCCATGGTGAACGGCGGGTACCGGTCGGTGCCGAGCGCCTGGTAGCCGTAGTAGGCGACGCGCCAGGTCCACCGCAGCACCCCGACGTCGTACGCCTGGATGGCCCGCGGATAGCTGCCGGTGATCAGGACCGCGAGGTAGGCGACGGCGGTGAGCACGGCGAAGCCCACCCACAGCACGGCCAGGACGACGGAGTGCGGGATCAGCAGCAGCCATTTGACGAGCCAGAGCCATCGGCTCAGCGGCTCGTCCCGGCGTGCCTCGACCCGCAACGGATAGCGGTTCATGGCACCCTCCCAGGTCGCCTCAGCAGACCGCCGTGATCGCCGTCGCGGCCAGAGCCGCAGGTCCCGTCCTCGCCGGTCGCCCGGCCGTGCCTACCGGTGGGCGGCGCGGAGGACGTGCAGCCGCTGCTCGTACTCCTCGCTGCTGATCTCACCGCGCGCGAGCCGGTCGGCGAGGATCTCCTCCGCGTGCCCCACCGGGTCGGCGGGGCCGGGCCCGGCGAGCGGCCGCACCAGGGCGACGACGAGCGTCGCCAGCAGGGCCACGGTCAGGATCATGAGGATCCAGCCTCCGGCGCCCATTCCGCCTCCGTCGTACATCATCGTCGTCTTCCTTCCGTACGGCCTGACCTCCGTGCCGCCGCCGGTCGCGGCTCACACGCTGTGGTGCTCCCGGGCCGCGGCCTGCGCGAGGGCCGCCCCCCACTGCCGGGCGCGTTCCCGTTCGCCCTCGAGCAGCGGGCCGCCGGTGCCGGTGACGAGGAAGTGTTCGGCCGGCAGCACGATCCGGCAGCCGAGCCGGCGCAGTTCCTTCTGGGCCTTGCGGGCGGCCGAGCCGGGGACCAGCGGCTTGTTGATCTTGGTGTCGAAGGCCGCCGCGGCGAGGCCGTGCAGCACCGGCGAGCAGTCGAAGTACTCCCGCAGGCCGGCCGCGACGGCGCCCTCGCGCACGGTGCCCTGCCGGCGGGCGTCCTCGCGGGTGGACGGCCGGGACATGCCGAACGCGTGGGTCGGGCCGCCGACGACGACCAGGTCGACGCCGTACGCCCGCGGCATCGTGGCGACGTCCGCGACCCGGACGTCGTACGCGTCCCCGAGCCCCTCGGCGACGGCGTGGGCGATGGACTGGGTGTTGCCGAACATGGACTCGAAGATGATCAGCGCTTTCATGCCGGCCCCTCTCTCTTCCTCCCACCCTCATCCCGCCCGCCGCCCCGGCCCAGAGTCCAACGGCCCGCCCGGGTGGGTGGTACCGGGACCTTCGGCCCTGGGACCGGGACGGCGCGGGGGCTGCAATGGACGGGTACGGGCCGATCGGCGATCCTCGGACGAAGCGGAGGTGCGGGCATGACCAGCACCGTCACGGCACGCCACCGGGCCGGAGCACTGTCGCGTACGGTCCTGGCCGAGTGTGTGCGCACCGCGACCGCCGCCCCGTCGCTGCACAACAGCCAGCCCTGGCTCTTCCGGGTCGGCGAGAACCATGTGGACGTGTACGCCGACCGCACCCGCCAGCTGCCCGTCCTGGACCCGGACGGCCGCGAGCTGATGATCAGTGTGGGCGCCGCCCTCTTCACCCTGCGCCTGGCGTTCCGGGCCGCGGGCTGCCTGCCGCTGCTCGACCTGTTCCCGTCCCGGCACGACGGCGATCTGGTGGCCCGGGTCGCGGCCGGCCGGCGGGCCGAGCCGACGCCGGGGGTCACGTCGCTGGCGGCGGCCGTCGAGCGGCGGCACACCAACCGCTACCCGTTCGCCGACACGGCGCTGCCGGCCGATGCGGTCGAACGGCTGATCGCCGCGGCGCGACTCGAGGGCGCGGCGCTCGCCGTGGCCACCCCGGCGGGCCGGGACGCCGTGCTCGGCATGTCCCACGCCGCCGACCGGCACCTGCGGGCCCGGGACGGGTACGCCGACGAACTCGCCCGGTGGACGGCGCCGGGCCGGGGCCGCCGCGACGGTGTGCCGGTCACGGCGCTCGGCCCGTGGGACGCCCGCGAGGTTCTGCCCGTCCGCGACTTCCACCTGCCGCGCAGCGCGGGCGGCGCCCGCTTCGAACCGCACCCGACGCTGGTCGTCCTGACCACGCGCGGCGACGGCCCGGCGGAGTGGGTGCAGGCCGGGCAGGCCCTGCAACGGGTGCTGCTCGCGGCCACCACGCTGGGACTCGCCGCCACCCCGGTCAGTCAGCCCGTGGAGCTGCCGGCCGCCCGTTCCCGGCTCAGCGACCCCCGTACGGACACCTGGGCGCAGATGGTGCTGCGCCTCGGCTACGGCCGGCCGGTGCCCGGCACACCCCGCCGCCCGCTCAAGGACGTCATGGTGGGGTGAGGAGACACCGAGGAGGTACGTGATGCGGCTCCGGATGCTGATGGCCGTCCTGGCCGGCCTGCTCTGTGTCCTGCCCGGAGCGGCCGTCGCCCGCGCGGCGGGCCCGGCCCCGGAGCTGATCGTGGACCTGCGCTCCCGCGGGATGCCCGCCGGCGCGGTCGACGGCAAGGTCGTCGCGGCACGGTACGGCGTCACCGCCGGCACCCCGCCGCCCCGGGCCACGTTCACCCTGGACGCCACCGCGGCGGCGCCCTGGCTGCGCATCACCCCGGCCGAGCCGACGCCGGGCTGCGTGCAGTCGGACGCCGTACTGACCTGTGTCCTGGAGATCGCCAGTGCCGACTGGACGCGCAACGTCCTGCCGTTGCGGTACACCCCGTCGCCGGACGCCGAGCCCGGCACCGAGGTGACGTTCGACTACGAGCTCACCGCCGACGGTGCCACGCCGGCCGGCTACCGGCAGGGTTTCACGCTGACCGGGCCGCTGCCGGACCTGTCCGCGACGTCGGCGCACGTCGACGGCGTCCGGGCCGGCAGCCGCGTCCCGGTGCGCCCGCGGTTCGCCAACGTGGGCGACGCCGCGGCCTCCGGGGTGCTGGTGCGGGCGACTCTGCCGTGGGCGCAGCCCGCCCGTGACCGGCGGAGCAACTGCTACTACAGCGGCACGCAGGTCCAGTGCCCGTTCCCGGACTTCCGGCTCGCCCCCGGGGAGCGGGCCGAGGTCAGCTCGTCGACGCCGGTGACGGTGCCCGTGCCCTCGTGGGTCGCCGGGCTCACCTCCCAGCACGTGCGGTACGCCGTCGATCCGATGCCCGCCGGCGAGCCGTTCGACCCGGGCGACGCGCGGCCCGGCACCGGTCCGCCGCTGCGGCTCGACCGGCTCGCCACCGCGCTCGCCGACGCCCCGGACGCCGACTTCCTGGACAGCGAGGGGACCTTCTACCTGCACATCACCGCGAATCCCGCGGACCTGCGTGCCGGCGCCGGCCCCGTGCGGGGCCGGCCGGGCGAGACCGTGGCGATGACCGTACGGCTGAGCAACGCCGGACCGGCGCAGGTGTACGGCACCGGCGGCCAGGACGAACGCTGGGACGTGGCGACGTGGGCCACGCTGACCGTGGACGTCCCCGCCGGCGTGGACGTCGTGTCGACGTCCTGCTTCGGGTACGCCGGCGACGTGGTCGGTGCCCGCGAGCCGGGGCTGACGCGCTACCGCTGCTTCCCCGAGGACGGGGTGGATCCCGGCGCGAGCGTCGCGATCACCCTGCGGGTCCGCCTGCGCGCGGCCACGCCCTCCGTCGGCGTCGTCACGGTGGCCGGCGGCGCGGCCGATCCGCAGCCGTGGAACGACACGGCGAGGATCGAGGTGCGGCCGTACGCGGCCGGGGGAGCGGGCCAGGGCGCCGGCGGCGGCCTGCCGATCACCGGTCCGCCGGCCGCCGTCGTGGCGCTCGTGGGCGCGATGCTCGCCGGGGCGGGCGCCCTGCTGGTGGCCGGCGCCGCACGCCGGTGAACCCCTACTCTCCGGTGAGCCGGCGGCGCAGCGCGGCCGAGTCGTGCAGCGCCGTCATCTCGACGAACCGGCCGCCGCCGACCCGGTAGATGGCGTACTCGACGATCTCGAACGACCTGCCGGACGGCGGGACGCCGAGCCATTCCTTCACCGGGGTGCCGGTGTTGATCGCGCGTACGGCGATCCGGTCGCGGTCCAGGAGCAGCTCCCGGACCTCCCAGTGCAGATCCGGTACGGCCTCGACGTCGCGCCGCTGGACCGCGAGGACGTCGTCGCGGGTGCCCGGCTCCCCGTTGAGCAGCACCCGCTCGCCGATGTACGCGTTCATGCCGCCGAACTCGTGCGCGTTGAGCTCGGCGACGTAGCGCAGGTACCAGTCGCGCAGCGGCTCCCGGGCCGTCACCAGTTCAGCGTCCCGAGCTCGTCCTGCAGCGTCCCGGTCGGACCGTCCGCGCCGACCGTGGCCAGCCGCACCACGACCCGGGCGCTCTCCCGCGGCGGCCGTCCACCGCCCATGGCGGCCGTCATGTCGGTGGCCGTGTAGCCGGGCTCGAGCGCGTTGAACCTGATGCCCGGGTGGGCCTTGGCGTACTGGACGGTGAGCATGGTGGCGGCCGACTTGGACGCCGCGTACAGCGGGGCCAGGATGCCCGACTCGGGCCGGTCCGGGTTGGTCACCGCCCAGAAGGAGCCCATGCTGCTCGAGACGGTGACCACGGTGGGGTTGGGGGACTTCCGCAGCAGGGGGAGGGCGGCCTCCGTGACGCGGACGATGCCCACGACGTTGGTGTCGAACACCCGCAGCGCCTCCGGCCCGTCCACCGTCTCGCCGCCGAGGATGCCGGCGTTGTTCACCAGGACGTCCAGCCGGCCCTCCTCCGCGTCGACGAGGGCCAGCGCGTCCTTCACCGAGGCGTCGTCGGTGACGTCGAGCCGCACGAACCTGGCCCCCAGCGCCGCCGCGGCCCTCCCGCCCCGCTCGGTGTCGCGGGCGCCGAGGTAGACCGTGTGGCCCAGCTCGACGAGCTGCCGGGCGGTCTCGAAGCCGAGGCCCTTGTTGGCGCCGGTGATCAGTGTGACGGTCATGCGTCTTCCTCCGGTGTGACCCGCATTTTGTACTGCTCGGTTGCGTGCCACCGTACCGCATTTTGTACCGCTCGGTTGGTGACCCGGCCCACTTTTGTACCGAGCGGTTGGAGAATCAGCGGCCGTACGCCTCCAGCAGCCGCAGCCACACCTCGCTGACCGTGGGATAGGCGGGAACGGCGTGCCACAGCCGGTCCAGCGGGACCTCGCCGGTGATGGCGACCGTCGCGGCGTGCAGGAGCTCCGCGACGTCCGGGCCGACGACCGTGAAGCCCACGATCACCCGGCGGTCCTCGTCGACCACCATCCGGGCCTCCACCGGCTCGCCCTGGGCGCGCGCCACGATCGCGTCACCGGCCGCGCGTGCCTGGTACTTGCCCTGATGGGTGAGCAGCGCGCGGTGGTTGACGTCGCCCGCCGCGTACAGCCAGCCGCCGGCCGGCGTGCCGTCCTCGCCGATCACCCGCAGCGTGTCGTCGACGGTGAGCCATGCGCCGGGCTTCAGGCCCGCCCGGTCGAGGCCGAGGTCGTGGGTGTTGGGCGTACGGCCGACCGCGACCAGGAGCTCGTCCGCCTCGACCCGGTCGCCGCCGGTGAGGGTGAGGCGCACAGTGCCATCGGCGTCCCGGGTCACCGCCGCGACCTCGGCGCCCACGTGCACGGACGCGCCGGCCGCCCGCAGGGCCTCCGTCACGTGCGCGCCGGCGAACGACTCCGCCGACGGCAGCAGGGCCTCGCGGGCCAGTAGCGTGACGGCGGATCCCAGGCTCGCGTACGCGGTCGCCATCTCCGTGGCCACCACGCCGCCGCCGATGATCGCGAGCCGGCCCGGAACCGTCCGCGCCGCGGCGGCCTCCCGGCTGGTCCACGGCGCCGCCTCGCGCAGCCCGGCGATGTCCGGCAGCAGGGCGCTGCTCCCCGTCGCGACCACCACCGCGTGCCGGGCGGTGAGCCGGACCGTGGCACCGTCCTCGCCGGTGACCTCCACGGTCCGCTCCGCGGCGATCCGGCCCTGACCCCGGTGCAGCGCGATCCCGGCCGAGTCCAGCCACGACACCTGCCCGTCGTCCGCCCAGTGCGAGGCGAAGGAGTCCCGGCGGCGCAGGACGGCGGCCACGTCCAGGCCGCCCGTCACCGCTTCCCGGGCGCCGGGCAGGCTGCGGGCCGCCCGGAGCGAGGATCCGCTGCGCAGCAACGCTTTCGTGGGCATGCAGGCCCAGTAGGAGCACTCGCCGCCGACCAGCTCCCGCTCCACGACCGCGGCGGTCAGCCCGCCCCGCACGACCCGGTCGGCGACGTTCTCCCCGACCGGCCCCGCGCCGATGACGATGACGTCGTACGAAAAGGTGTCCATGTCAGTTGCTCCTCGCCGTGCGGCCGAGCCGGAGGGCGGAGATGAGGAAGAAGACGGCGCCGGGAATCGCGTAGCCGATGGCGTTGGTCAGCGTCGGGTCGTCCGCGGCGGCGCCCGCGATGAAGGAGCCGCCGGCCAGGGCGGAGATGCCGCCGCTGACGATCATCGGCCACTGCCCGCCCAGCCGGCGGCGGGTGACTCCCACCATCAGCTGCACCAGGCCGGCCACGACCGCCCAGGCGCCCCACACCCGCAGGACCGCCGGGATGCCGGAGGCCGCGGCGACGGCGAGGCCGACCGCGGTGAGCAGGCTGACCGCGATGTTCGCGTACAGAAGGGGGGCCGACCGGGTGGCGCGCGAGGCGCGGGCGTCGACGACGGCGGCCGCGACGTCGGCGAGCGGGTAGAGCACCAGCAGCGTGACCGCGAGCGGGCCGAGGTGGCCGGCGGTCGTGAACATCACCAGCGCCCAGGTGATGGCGAACGCGAAGCGGGCGAAGTACAGCCTCCGGAGGGTGGCTGCGGTCGTCGTCGGGGTGCCGGGTGCGGCGACGGTGGTCATGGTGGTCTCCCGTAGAGAGAACGAACGTTCTGTCACGTCTGAGGATGGGGGCGGCGCGGCGTCGTGTCAAGAACGAACGTTCTGTCGCTACTATGGGCGCATGGCGAGCATGGAAACCGCGGTCCGGCCGTCCGAGGCGCGCCTCCGGCTCCTCGCCACGGCCTCCCGGATCTTCTACGCGGAGGGGATCCACTCGGTCGGCGTCGACCGGATCGTGGCCGAGGCGAAGGTGACCCGGGCGACCTTCTACCGGCACTTTCCCGGCAAGGAGGACCTGGTCCTCGCCTATCTGCGGGCGGCCGACCAGGCCATCCGCGGCCAGGTGGAGACCGCCGCGGCCGGACTGCCGGCGGCCGACGCCGTCCGGGCCGTCGCGGCGTCGATCGCCGACGGCATCCGGTCGCCGGGGTTCCGGGGGTGCGCGTTCCTGAACGCGGTGGCCGAATATCCCGATCCGGGCCATCCCGTGCACCGCGCCGTCCTCGACCACCGGCAGTGGTTCCTGGAGACGATCAACGCCCTGATGGCGCGCATCGAGGAGGCCTCCGCCGAGCCCGCCGCGCAGCACTTCGTCATGCTCCGCGACGGCGCCATGGCGGCCGGCTGCCTCTTCGACCCGGCGCTGATCTGCGGGACCTTCCTCCGCGGCGTGGACGGGCTCGTCGGCACCCACGGCGCCCGCCGGCCGTCCTGACCGGTTGACCGGCCCTGCCAGACTGGTCGCATGGGCCAGGTGATCTTCGTCGCGTTGATCGTGACCGCTTTCCTGGGTGCCGGGTATCTCGCCTGGCGCACCCGGGCCGTGCCGCCACCGCCGCCCACCGGCGACCTCTCCCACGACTCGCGGATGGACGGCGGCGCGGCCCCGGGCGGCTGAACCGCGGCGGTGCCGTGCACCGTGCCATCGTGGCGGTATGAATCATCGGGTCGCCGTGCTCGTGCTGGACGGTGCGAAGCCGCTTGACGTCGGCATCCCCGCCCAGGTGTTCGCCAACCGGCCGACCATGCCCTACCAGGTGTCCGTGTGCGGCGCCGCGGCCGGGCCGGTGGCCGGCGGCGACGGACTGTCGTATCACGTGGCGGAGGGGCTCGAGGCGTTCGGGCACGCCGACACGATCTTCATCCCGGGCTACCGCAACCCCGCCACCGGCGAGCCGCCGGCCGAGGTCGTCGCGGCGCTGCGGGCCGCACACCGGCGGGGCGTACGGCTCGCCGCCATCTCCACGGGCGCGTTCGCGCTGGCGGCGACCGGGCTCCTGGACGGCAGGCGGGCGACCACCCACTGGCACTACACGCGGGCCCTCGCGCAGAGGTATCCGCTGATCCGGGTGGACGAGAACGTGCTGTTCGTCGACGAGGGGAGCGTCCTGACCTCGGCCGGCGCGGCGTCCGGGATCGACCTCTGCCTGCACCTCGTGCGCCGCGACCACGGCGTCGGGCTCTCCAACATCGTGGCGCGGCGCCTGGTCGCCGCGCCCTACCGCAGCGGCGGCCAGGCCCAGTACGTGCCCCGCAGCGTGCCCGAGCCGCTCGGCGACGTCTTCGCCGGCACCCGGGAGTGGGCGCTGGGCCGGCTCGGGGAGCCCCTCACGCTGGACGCGCTGGCCCGCCACGCCCAGGTGTCGGCGCGGACGTTCTCGCGGCGGTTCGTGGAGGACACCGGCTACACGCCGATGCAGTGGGTGCTGCGCGCCCGCGTCGATCTGGCCCGGGAACTGCTGGAGGTCTCGGACCTCGGCGTGGAGCAGATCGCCGCGCGGGCCGGCCTCGGCACCGCCGCCAACCTGCGCCTGCACTTCCACCGCATCCTCGGCACGTCCCCGACGGAGTACCGCACGACGTTCTCGTCTTGATCTTGGTGGCGAGATCCTTGCGTACGGTGGCTCTCAAGCCACTGTCGCCCGGCCGTCCGCGGCGCCGACGATGGGCCCATGACTCGCATCGCCGTCAACGGCTTCGGACGCATCGGACGCAACACCCTGCGAGCCCTGCTGCAGCGCGACAGCAAGCTCGAGGTGGTGGCGATCAACGACCTCACCGCCCCGGAGACCCTCGCCCACCTGCTCTGGTACGACAGCACGCGGGGGCGCCTCGGCGTGCCGGTCACCGCCGACGGCACCGGCATCACGATCGGCGGTGACCGCATCCGCGTGTACGCCGAACGCGACCCCACCGGCCTGCCCTGGGGCGAGCTCGACGTCGACATCGTGGTGGAGGCCACCGGGCGCTTCACCGCCGCCCGGGCCGCCCGGGCGCACCTGAGCGCCGGCGCGCGGCGGGTGCTCGTGAGCGCACCGTCCGACGGCGCCGACGTGACGCTCGCCTTCGGCGTCAACAACGACGCCTACGACCCCGAGCGGCACCTGATCGTCTCCAACGCGTCGTGCACCACGAACGCGCTCGCGCCGCTGGCGTCGGTACTGGACGACCTGGCCGTCATCGAGCACGGCTTCATGACGACGGTGCACGCGTACACGCAGGAGCAGAACCTTCAGGACGGGCCGCACCGCGACCTGCGCCGGGCCCGCGCGGCGGCGGTGAACATCGCGCCGACGACGACCGGCGCGGCCAGGGCGATCGGCAAGGTCCTGCCCCGCCTGGACGGCAGGCTGACCGGCGACTCCATCCGGGTGCCGGTGCCGGTGGGCTCCTTGGTGGAGCTGAACACCACGGTCGAGCGGGCGGTGGGGCGCGAGGAGGTGCTGGCGGCGTACCGCGCGGCGGCCGGCGGCGCCCTGCACGGCATCCTCGAGTACACCGACGATCCGCTCGTCTCCGGCGATATCACCGGCAACCCGGCGTCGGCGGTCTTCGACGCCGCGCTCACCCGGGTCGACGGCCGGCACATCAAGGTGGTCGCCTGGTACGACAACGAGTGGGGCTTCGCCCACCGGGTCATCGACACGCTGGAGCTGATGGCCGGCGGCCGGGACCGGTGATGATCCGTTCCCGGCCGTGCGGCCTGCCGCGTCAGGAGAGGATTCCCCGGTCCACGAACGCCTTCCGGGTCCGATCCGCGGCCCGGGGCCCGTAGAGGACGCCGGCGGTGGCGACGGTCGCCTCGGCCGCCTGCGGCATGGTGACGTCCGGGGTGAACCGGAACTGGGCCTCGAGGATGATCCGGTTCGCCCTGGTGCGCCCGAGCTCCAGGTTGACGTCCCAGAGGGCGTGCGACCAGATCTCGCCGTCGGCGTGCACCTCGCCCTCCAGGTCGCCGGGGTAGACCTTGGCGGTGTCGGTACGCCGCAGGCAGTGCGGCTCGTCGTCGGTGTACGAGGTGGCGTCCCAGTCCATGACGCACGCCAGCGGGGTGACCGCGGTGTCCGGGCTGGTCGCCTGGGACATCGTCACCGCCCAGTAGTCGCCGAAGCCCTCGCCGATCGCGCCGGCCTCCTCGGTGCTGCCGAAGCCGGGCACCTGGTCGTCCTGGATGGCGTGGCCGTACTCGTGCCAGATCACCTCGTTGTCCTCGGCGTCGTCGACGCCGCCGGTGCCGAGGGTGATCTTGTCCACCGACGGGTCGTAGTACGAGTTGTCCGCGGTGAGCCCGGTCGTGGCGTAGTCCTGCGGCTCGTTGTTCACGTCGGTGAAGCCGAGCCGGTGGATGTACTCCTCGGTCGTGGTCATGCTGTGGTAGGTCATCACCTGCTCGAAGCCGGGATCCGAGCGCGGGTAGACGTACGTGCGCGCGTCGGAGGTGACGGCGGGCTCGCTCAGGTTGTTCGCGTACGAGCCCTGCAGCGTGTTCTTGTCCGGGTCGAGGTGGCGCAGCGTGACCCGCCGGTAGGCGTCCTTCAGGGCGGGGTAGTCGGCGTCGCGCTGGTCGGTCAGCGACTCGTCCTGCAGGGCGACGACCGGGTTCGGGTCGAAGACCTGGCCGACGCCGTTCGCCTCGCGGACCGTGTTCTCCTCCCGCAGCACGGCCCCGTTGTCCGCGGCCACCAGCGACCGGACGGTGCCGCGCGCGGTCGGCGTCAGCGTCTGCCAGGCGAGCCGCGCGGTCGTGCCCGGCACGATGACGAGCTCGGAGCGGGCCGGCTGCCGGCCGAGCCGGCCGGACACCGCGGACCTGGCGCGCTGCTCGGTGACGCCGGCGGTGGTGCCGGCCAGCCCGGTGACCGCCTTGCGGCCGTCGGCGGTCGCCACCGTGCCGTCCGCGGACGTGTGGACGGCGTAGTAGCCGCCGAAGACCGGGATTCCCCGGAAGGTCTGCTGGTACCAGGCGTGCGTACCGAGCAGCGACTGGCGGGTCTGCACCTGCCGGAGGTCGCCGGGCAGGGCACCCGGTGCGGCGGCGGCCGGTGCGGCCGCCGCCGTCGTGAGCCCGGTGACGAGCACGGTTACGAGCACGAGCGGTGTCTTCTTCAACGCATCTCCCACTGTCGCACGCGGATCGATCGATGCTAATCACTTTCGATCATCATCGATACCCCGCGTGCGCGGAGGGGCAGCGAGGTCAGCCCGCGTCGTACGCGACCGCGACGTCCAGGATCCAGGTGACGCCGAACTGGTCGGTCAGCATGCCGAAGCCGGGGGCCCACTGCGACGGGCCGTACTTCTCGATGAGGGTGGCGCCGGCGGCGAGCTTCTCCCACAGCGCGCCGACCTCCTCGGCGTCGTCGCCCCGGACCGAGACGAAGAAGCGCTCGCCGGTGAGCGTCATGCCGTGCTCGCGGGTGGTGGCGGCCGGAGCCGCGGCGGCCGGGGACTGGCTGGGCGCGTCGTAGGCCATGATGCCGAAGCCGTTGTCGGCCGTGAGCTGGCCGAAGACGACCTTGCCGGCGTCGGGCAGCTCCTTCGGCATGCCGAAGTCGCCGTACGTGACGAGGGTGAGCCGGCCGCCGAAGACCGACTGGTAGAACTCCAGGGCCTGCCGGGCCTCGCCGCGGAAGTTCAGGTGGGTGGTGGTCGTGACGCTCATGGGTGGGGCCTCCTCAGCGAGTGCGGTTCGTCGTGTTCGAGATCCAGACTCGCAGCAGTAGCTGCCAGGAAGTGGCACCTACTCGGAAAAGATCGCGGGGGCCGGCCGCACGGCCGGCCCCCGCCGGGATCACTCGTACAGGCGGACCGAGTTGATCGGCGTGAAGTCCAGATCCCAGTACGTCCAGGGATGCACGACGACGCCGCAGTTCGTGCCGTTGTAGCCGTCGCAGACCTGGGCCAGCGCGCCGCCCGTCTGGTTGTTGAAGATGCGCTTGGCGCCGAGGACGTTGTTCAGGTTGTGGGCGCCGTACGTGTAGAACTTCAGGATCGGCGGCCGGTTCCACGACGTGTCGCCGTAGATGCAGACGTAGCCCTCCTCGCACCAGGCGTACGTGTCGGCGGAGGTGGCGGCCTGAGCCGGCGCGCCGCCGGCGGCGACGGCCATCATGATCGCCGCGCCGGTCGCAGCCGCCGCCGCGGCGAGTCTCTTGAGCATGGACACTGTTTCCTCCCGTTGGTCGTGCTGACCCGTCGATCGTCGCGGGAGAAAAGTCCACTGTGTATCTGTAAGCCTCCAGTAGCGTGGGCAAGCACAATGACTACTCTCCAAGGCACAGAGCACAGCCGATGGCGGGGAATCGTCCTGCAGAGCACCGACGCGCGGCCCACCGTCGTCGAGCTCCGCCCGGGGCAGTCGGCCACGTTCGGGCGCTCCGGCGCCGACATCCTGCTGCCGGACGCGGCCGTCTCCCGGTCCGCGGGGGTCGTCACCGCCGTCGAGGACCACTGGGTGGTCAGCAATCTGAGCGCCCGCAGCACGTACGTCGTCGAGAACCCGGAGGGCGGCGGCGAGTTCATCAAGCTCGCGCCGCGCCGCATCGACATGCCGGTGCCGTTCGAGTTCGCGCGCGTCGTCGTCCCGGCCGAGGAACGGCCCGCCGCCTTCTTCGTCTTCGCGGCCCAGCACCAGTACGCCGACCCCCGCGAGGTGCCGGCCCGCGGCGCGGACGCGACCCGCGTGGCGTTCCCGCTCGTCGAGACGGCGAAGTATTTCCTCGTCCTGGTGGCGCTCTGCGAGCCCCGGCTGCGCGACAGCACCGCGCACGTGATCCGCACCGTACCCGAGATCCTGGAACGGCTGGCCGGCCTGCCGGCGGCGGACGGCCTGAGCCGGGCCGCCGTCAACTTCCACATCGACTATCTCGCCCGCGCGAAGCTACGGGTCAAGCGGCCCGCGGCCGAGAACCAGGACGGCAAGGCCGACTGGCAGCGTGCGGCGCTGGTGACGGTCGCGCTTCAGTTCGATCTCGTACGCCATGAGCACCTGGCCCTCCTCCCGCCGCTCACCGGCTGACCGGCTTCATCTCCTCCAGGTTGGCCCGCAGCCGGGCGAGATAGTCGGGCGAGACCTGCGGGGGCACGCCGTGCGCGGCCCGGACCTTGGTGACGGAGGTCCGGTACGCCGCCGCCATCAGGGTCGTCCGGTCCCCGGGCAGGGTCTCCAGCTGCGTCGACAGGAAGCACAGGTAGTCGCCCATCGCGCGGATCGACACCTCGGCCGAGAACGGCGGCGTGGGCACGGTGGACCGCTGCCCGACCGGCAACAGGAACTTGAGCACCGACGGCGTCCAGCGGGCGATGCCGTACTCGTCCTTCGCCGGATCCGAGAGGTTCTCGTCGAAGTTGCTCTCGGTCTTCAGCATCGCCGCCACGAGCCGCGGCGTCACCGCCGCCACGCCCGGGCAGCTCGTGCCGGCCCGCACGATCATGTCGTGGTACTTCGCCGGGACCGTCGCCGGGTTGAAGTACCGGTCCGGGCCGTCCGGGTCGTCCATCACCAGGGCGGCCCCGCCGGCGCCCAGGATCGCGGCGAGCGCCGCCGCGACCGTCAGCGTCCGCCGGGACCGCCACCTCGGCGGGCGCGGCGCCGCCAGGCCGGCGATGGCCTCCGCCCGGTGCAGCAGGTCCTTCGCGCTGTGCCGCATCCGCGTACGGTGGTCGGCGGCGAGGCAGTCGGCGATGAATCCCCGCCACTCGGCCGGCACCTCCGCCGGCAACGACAGCTCGCCGCCGCCGGCCGCGTACGCCGCTGCCGCCGCCGACCGGGCGCGGGACGTGACGCCGGGGAACGGCAGGCGCCCGGTCAGCAACTGGCACGCGGTCACGCCGAGCGCCCAGATGTCCGCGGTCTGGCGCACGGCGACACCCTTGCGGCCGAGTTCCTCGTCGGCCCGCTCCGGCGGGACGTAGTCGGCCGTGCCGCCCGGCGGCAGATAGCCGTGGGTGCCGTCGATCTCGGCGGCCAGCCCGAAGTCGGCCAGGCGTACCGAGCCGTCGGCCATCAGCAGCACGTTGCCCGGCTTGAGGTCGCCGTGCACCCAGCCGGCCCCGTGCAGGTGCGCGAGGCCGGCGCAGATCTCGGCGATGATGCGGGGCGCTTCCGGGAGGCCGCCGTCCACGGCGTCCAGCAGGGCCGCGGCGGAGCGGTCGGCGCGCTCCATGACCAGGACGGTCGACCCGTCGAGGCGCGGGTCGTCCGGGTCGTCGACGACGTGCGTCTCGTACAGCCGGACCAGCCGGGGATGGCCGAGCCGCCGCCCGACGGAGAGCTCCCGCTCGGTCATCTCGGCGAGGAAGGCGAGCTGGCGGTTCGTCAGCGTGCCGGTCGGCACGAACTTCAGCGCGGCCTCCGCCGGACCCTCACCGGACGGGCCGCCCGGCTCCCGGGCGGCCGCATAGACGCTGCTCCAGCTGCCGCTGGCCAGCGCACCGGTGACGCGCCACGGACCGACCCGGTAGCCCGCCGGCACCCGTACGACCGTCTGCGCGCTCATCATCGGACCACCCCTTCGTCAGCGTCCGGGCACATTCTCAACCATCGATGCCGCCGCCGTCAGGCCGACCGCCGGCGCCCAGGATCACGAACAGTCGGGTACACCAGGCAGTTTGTTGTCCGGGGAGCTGACATAGATGTTTGTCATATATCCGCCACGTTCCGGCAGGTACGCCCACCACGCGTTCTCGTAGCCCTCGGCCCGGACCAGCTCACCGAGCCGCTGGCACCGGACGGCCACGTCGATGCCGGCCGGCAGCGTGCCGACCACGGCGGCGGAGGTCGACGGCGTGGCGCGGACCCGGACGGCGCTTCCCCAGGTGCCGAACCACGAGCCGCCGACCGGCGTCGCCCCCGGCACGGCGAGCCCGCGCGTCACCGTCGTGACCCGGTTCGACGCGGCGCCGAAGGACGTCCCGACCGGCTGCAGGTCGCCTCCGGTGGTAAGGGCCCGGTCGGTCACGCCGGCCGGATCCTGTTGCGGCGGTGCGCGGACGGCGCCGGGTCGACCTCGGCGTTGAACAAGGTTCTGCCCGGGGGTAAGGGTCCGGGTCGGTGGGGTCGGGCCACGGTTCTGGCCTGTTCGGGGACTCGGATCGTGTTCGGCGCTACCAGCATGTCCGACATCAGCCTGCTCGCCCACCAGAAAGACCGTCCCGGCACCAGGAGACGCATCGGCGAGGTGGACATCAGCAGCGTTGATCGGGGGAAGATGAGGACACGAGCACGACTTCTGAAACGGTCTTCTGGTGTAGACACCCGAAAGATCATCAGAAGTCGTGCTCGTCCTACGCCTCGAACCTTGTCTGGTTCTCAAGACCGGCAGAACATCTCAAGCCGGAACAAAATCGGCTCGTGGGTGTCCCTAAGCGAGATGCCCCCGGCCGATCGGCGGGTTCAACGGTCCGGCACCCCTGGTCGGTCGCTGCTGCCACCGGGGCGCGTAGCTTCCACGCACTCTCGCGCCTTATCCCATGACGCAGGCCGCGGACCAGGCCGACATAATGCCGGAAACCCAGCAGGAGGTGGCGCCTGTGATCACGTTGTCGTTGTGAGTGCCCTCACCAAAGATTTCGAAATCGAGCAGGAGCCGGTCGCCAGGATTGAAGGCGGTGGCCAGCGTCCTTCCCTGGCCGGCGTGCATGCGGCCGGAACACTGCCGGTGATTGCCGGTCGACGACGACTTGAGGCAGAACTCGACGTCGGCGGTCATTCTGTTCTCGACGTTGATTGTGTAGACGCCGGCGGCCGCACGGGCCTCAGCGGTTTTCACGTTGTCAACCGTCGCCGCATTTGCTGGAGACGACATGCCGAGGGTGACCGCGGCAATCGCAGTTGCGGTAAGCGCTGCCAACCCGCGGTGGTGGAAGGTCCTCAATGTTCTCTCCTCACTAATAGCGCCGAACGCGAATTGTTCGGTCTGCAGATCACAGGTTACTTGAAGCACTCCAAAGGCTGGATTAAGTCTGTACTTTGTGTACTGGAGCGCATGTTTGTATTTATTAACGTGCTGTGCGCGCCACCATCAACCGCGCCTGCCCAGGTAGCTTCTGACCAGAAGCAAGCCTCCCGGCAGTCGGCGCGCAGGGTTTCAGCGGCGTGCGTGACGGTGGGCCGCACCTGTCCTGGCTGCTGCGCTGGGCGGTACACCGTCTGCGGGGAGGGGCCTGATGATCCAGCACGCCGTCTGCGGCGGATTCCGACACGGTGGCCAACTGCTACCGATCCGACGACCGTGAGCGCGGCAGTAGTGATCAGTCCTGTCCGTCCGCCATGCCAGCAGCGATCAGCCCTATCCGTCGGCCCCGACTCTTGGCGGGACGCCAGGTCATCCGATCTTCCAGCAGGGATGGCATCTTTGAACTCCTCGACAGGGGTACGCGAGTGCATGTGAGTCCGACGCGCCATGACGCGGCCGCGAGCTTTGATGAATTAGTTATTCACTCTGCTCATCGTTCCCTCGTCGGTCAACGATTCCTCGGCGGCATTGCCCGTTTGTACACATCTCGGCCCTTCCTTCTTCAGGCTCCTGACACGGTCTGCTGAATCGATGTTTATCAACGTGACGAGGTGAAGAGCGGTGTAGTTCGGTAGTGAGAGCGGGCCGTGGACCGTCGATGATCAGTGTGCCTTTTCATCCTGCGTAACGGTTGGCTTCGACGTGGTGCGGTACGAGAATGGCCCGCAGGATCGCGGTCGCGCGGCGTGGGCATCAGCGCAGTTCGACCGGGATCTTCCAGGCCTTGAGCGTGGCGATGGCGCTCACCGCAAGCGCGGATTTCGCGTAATCTCGTTGACCGCCTTCTGCCGGCGTGACAACTTCGGCCGGAACTGTCGCCGTCTGAACGGTGTCCGCACGCTGCCGCGGGCGCCCTGGCAGCCCTGGTCCGCAGAGGTCATCACGTCCGCGTGGGTCAAGGGATCGAGAATGGCGTGGGTTCGAGCGGCGATCATGCGTCGAACCGGGCGGCGCGGTCGAAGCCCAGCCGAGACGCCCCGCCACCGCGCGGAAACCGGCACCTGCAAGCTCACAGGACCGCCGGCTACGGCGGGCGACGCCGGCGCCTCAGCGGCGCTCGGCGGGCGTGGACCGCGCAGGGCGCTTGCTGTCGGCGCGGACGGTGACCGTGCGCGGCGTGGCGAGGTGGGTCCGCAGGGTCAGCGCGGACACCGGGGTGCCGAGCGTCGCCAGCCGCCGCCGCGACCGGTGCGCGGACTCCTCCGCCCGCGCCGACAGCAACGGCCGCAGATCCGCGGGCGCCGACGCCGCCAGCCGAGCCGGGGTGATCCCCTGGCAGAACGCGTTGAGCTGTTCGAACGTGACGCGGGCGTAGAACGCGGCATCCGGCTCGGCGACATTCAACCGGCGCGCGACGTCCCGGATCAACGCCCGGCAGGCACCCCCGCCGACCGGCTCCGCCCGCGCCACCGCGGCCCCGACGGCGAAGGGCAGCTGGGCGGTCAGGCCGCGCCAGGACGCCTCCGGAACGACACCCCGCAACCCGTGCACGACGGCCTCGACGACCCGCTGAGCATGGCCCCGGCCGTGCAGCCGGGCACGCGTACGAACATGGGACAGCAGGTCATCGCGATGCATGATCACGTCCTCGCAGATCCGGCGCAGGGCCCTTGCGGATACCCCGCCCGCCCGGATCCAAACCCTTGCGACAGGAATGCGACGCGGCGGGGACCGTGGCCGGACGGGTGCCGCCCACAGTTGCCGGCATGGATTTTGTTGAGGGAGATCAGCAGCATCGCAGGAGAGGGTGGCGCCGGCGGGGGCCGCTCGGGGCGCTCGCCGGCGTGGCGCTTCTCGCCGCGGGGGTGGCCGGCACCGGCGTCGGCTTCGGCGGTGAGACCGGGCCCGGTCCGGCGGCCGGTGGTGGGTTCGACGTCACCGCGTACGACGTGACCATGGATTACCGGCCGGTGGAGCGGGTGATCCGGGGGGTCGCGGTGGTCAGCGCCACGGCGGCAGGGGCGCTGGACCGTTTCACGCTGCACCTCGCCGGGCCGGAGGTCCGGGCCGTCTCGGTCGACGGGAGGCCGGCCGGATCGTTCGCTCAGGAAGGGGCGAAGGATCTCGTCGTCGTGCCGGCCCGGCCGGTCCGCGGCGGCGAGCGGTTCACGGTGCGGGTCGAGTACGACGGCGCGCCGGGCGACGGGTGGCTGACCACCGAGTCGGGCGGGGCCACCGCCTTCGAGGGCGCCTCCAGCGCCTGGTTCCCGGCCCACGAGGACGTCCGGGACCGGGCGGCGTTCCGCTTGACGGCGACGGTGCCGCGGGGGTGGAGCGTGATCGCGAGCGGGCGGCCGGGCCGCACCTCCGGCGCGACCACGTTCCGTTGGGCGGAACGCGACGTCGACCCCGCCCACCTCGCCGTGTCGATCGACCGGTTCACCGTGGAGCGGTCGGCGCTGGCCGACGGCACGCCGGTGGTCAACGCGTACGCCCCGGGCCTGAAGGCGACGACCGGTCCGCTCGCGGCACGGCTGCCCGAGGTCCTGCGGTTCCTGTCCGCCCGGTTCGGCCGCTATCCGTTCGACTCGGCCGGCAACGTCTTCGTCCACGTCAACGACGACGGGCCGGGCACGGCGCCGCAGAGCCGGCCGGTGTACCTGGGCGCCGGCAACGCGACGTACATGAACCTCGCAGCGGTCGTCCACGAGCAGGCCCACCAGTGGTACGGCATCTCCGCCGCCCCGCGCCAGGACGCGGACGTCTGCCTGTCCGAGTGCTTCGCGACGTACGCGACCTGGCTGTGGGCCGAGGCGAAGGACGGCACCGACCTCGACGACCGGTACCGGGCGCTGGTCCGGGAGAAGAAACCGGACCCCGGGTTCTGGAAGGAGCTGTACCGCTCCGGTGGAACGCCGGGCTTCACCGTCTACGAGAAGGGCCCGCTGGCCCTGCACGCCCTCCGCCGGCAGGTCGGCGACCCGGCGTTCTCCCGGCTGCTCGAGCGGTGGCCCGGGGCGCACCGCGGCGGCTACGCCGGCTGGCCCGAGTTCGAGGCGTTCGCGGAGCAGGTGACCGGGCGGGAGCTCACGGACTTCTTCGCGGCGTGGTTCCGCGGTGCGACGGTCCCCGCGGACGCGTACCTGTGGCCCGGAAGGCTGCGGCCGGCACGGTGAGAGACAGCGGCGGCGGGACCGGGCTCGCACGTGGCGTCCGGCCCGCCGCCCGCCCTGCGCTCCGGCAGGTCGCCGCGGGACAGGTACGCGGCGACCCGGTCGTCCACGCACGCCCCGCCGGTCAGGGAGTTGGCGTGGCTGCGGCCGCCCGGCACCGCGATCAGCCGCGACGAGGGGAACCGCCGGCGCACCTCGAGGCTGCCCGCGAAGGGCGTGGGAGCGTCCAGCGTCTCGCCGACGAGCAGGATCGGGGCCACCGTCCGGCCGTCGACCTCGACCGCGGGCCCGGCCTTCGCGGGCCAGAACAGGCACGGCGCGGTGGACCAGGCACTTCCCCACGTGTAGAACGGCGCCTCGCGCTGGAGGCGGCGGTTCTCGCGCATCCAGGCGTTCCAGTCGGCCGGCCAGGGCGCGTCGGTGCAGGTGACCGCGTTGTTCACGGCGAACGTGTTGTCGTCGGCCGAGCCGGGCAGTGGCTCCCCGCCGCCGGCGAGGTCGACCCAGAGCCCGGCCAGGAAACCCCAGTCGGACCGGGAGTAGGCGGCGTACAGGAAGAGGTCGGTCCACTCGGTCGGGCCGAGGTCGCCGAGCGGGGTCTCACGGAGCCGGTCCTTGCGGGCGTACCAGGCCGACTCGACCGCCTTCCGGGTCGTTCCGAGGTGGTAGACGTCGTCACGCTCGGCGATCCACGCCCACCATGCCCTCATGTTCCGCTCGAAGCCGGCGAGCTGGCCGGTGGCGAACCGGTGCCAGACCCGTGCCGGGTCGACGTTGCTGTCCAGCACCATGCGGCGGACCCGCCGCGGGAAGAGCGTCGCGTAGACCTGTCCCAGGTACGTCCCGTACGAGAAGCCGTAGTAGTTGATCGCCGGCTCGCCCAGCGCCGCCCGGATCAGCTCGATGTCCCGGGCCACGTCCTCGGTACGCATGTGGTGCAGCAGCTCGCCGCCGGCGGCACCGCAGTCCCGGGCGTACCCGCGGGACCGTTCCCGCCAGGCCTCCTCGTCGGCCCGGGTGCGGGGGGTGTAGTCCTGGCGGGGCGCCTTGAGGTAGTCCGCGCTGCAGCGCAGCGCGGGCACGCTCGCGCCGACCCCGCGCGGGTCGAACCCGATCCAGTCGTAGCCGTCCCCGCCGCCCCGGGGAACACGTTCTGCGAGGCGCACCGTGTGCCGGCCCGCCGCACCCGGTCCGCCGGGGTTCGTGACCATGATCCCCTGGTACGGCACGCCGGGCCGGTGCCTGATGCGGGACAGGGCCAGCTGGATCCTGGTCCCGTCCGGGCGGGAGTGGTCGAGGGGGACCGAGATCGTGCCGCACTCGGCTCCCTGGGGGCCCTGGCTGCCGCAGGGCGCCCACGAGACGGCCGGGTCGTGGAAGGACGGCGGGGCCTCGGCGGCCATCGACGGCACGGTCACCAGCGCCGCCCCGCCGGCGACCCCGGCCATCGCGAGCGCCGCCAGCCCGGTCTTCACCCAATGTCGAGAGTTCATGGGCGGAACTGTCGGCCGGCGGTGTCCGCCCGAGGTCCGGGTCGTGTCGCAGTCAGGTCGCAAGCCGGTCCGGGCTCACGCCGGTACGGGGCGCGCCCGGTCGGTGGCCAGCTTGACCGCGATGACCCCCAGGGCCGTTCCCGTCACGTACCGCTGGACCCTCAGCCAGGCCGGGCGCCGGGCCAGGAAGACGGCGATCGCGCCGGCGCTGAGCACCAGGACGGTGTTGACGGCCATGCTCACGGTGATCTGCACGCTGCCGAGCAGGAGGCTCTGGGCGAACAGGTGCCCGGCGCGCACGTCGACGAACTGGGGGATCAGGGAGGCGTACATGATCGCGGCCTTGGGGTTGAGCAGGTTGGTCATCAGGCCCATGGTGAACAGCCGGCGGGGCGAGTCCGCGGTCGGCTGCACCGGGGCGAAGACCGAGGTGCCGCCCGGACGCAGCGTCGTGAAGGCGAGCCAGGCGAGGTAGCCGGCCCCGGCGATCTTGACGGCGAGGTACGCCTCCGGCACGGCGGCGAAGACCGCCGACAGCCCCGCGGCGGCCGCCGTGAGATAGATCAGGAAGCCGGTGGCGACCCCGGTCAGGGAGATCAGGCCGGCGCGCCGCCCCTGGGTGATGCTGCGCGCCACCAGATACATCATGTTGGGGCCGGGCGTCAGCACCATGCCCAGCGCGACCGCGGCGACCCCGAGCAGCGATTCGTCCGTGACCATCCCCGAAGGGTGCGGGGCGCCGGGCCGCCGACGCGAGATCCAGATCGCGATCGGTGGCTCCGATCCGAAGATCGGGTGGGTGGCAGATATTGATGGATGTCGTTCGATGGTGTTTGAATTCGGGGAATCATCCGCTCGTTCCCGGCTGTGGAGGTAGCGCGCATGCGCCGACTCGGGTTGGCAGGTCTCGTCGCGGTCGTCGTCGCCGGCCTCGGTGCCGCGGTCACGGGAGGTGCCGCGTCGGCCGCGGACGCTCCCGCCGACGTGTACGCGTACCTCGACGACCCGCGGCGGATCGCGGAGAACCAGGTGGCCCCGCACGCGGAGCTGCGCCCGTACGCGGATGTGGCGTCGGCGCGCGCCGGGGCGGACGACTCGCCCTGGGTGCGCAGCCTCGACGGCACCTGGCGGCTCTCGATGGCGGACCGGCCGCAGGACGTGCCGGCCCGGTTCTGGGCCGAGGACTTCGACACGTCCGGCTGGCGCGCCGTCACGGTGCCGCACACGTGGCAGTCCGACGGCCTCGACCACCCCGTCTTCCGCAACACGGTCACCGAGATGTCTCCCGACGACCCGCCGCGGGTGCCCCGGGACGTCAACCCGACCGGCGCGTACGTGCGGACCGTCGACGTGCCGCAGAACTGGGCCGGCCGCCGGTCCTTCCTCCGGTTCGAGGGCGTCACCAGCGGCTACTTCGTGTGGGTCAACGGGCAGTACGTCGGCTACGACCAGGGCGGCTACGTCCCGGCGGAGTTCGAGCTGACCAGCCTGCTGCGCCCGGGCCGCAACACCGTGGCCGTCCAGGTGCACCGGTGGAGCGCGGGCAGCCACCTCGAGGTCTACGACCAGTGGCGGTTCTCCGGCATCTTCCGCAGCAGCTGGCTGTACTCCACCCCGGGCACCGCGCTGCGGGACGTCACCATCACCACACCGCGCACCGACGAGCTGCGCGCTGTCGTGGCCGTCGACGGCGCCGGGGCGGCCGGGGTGCGCGGCCGGCTCTTCGACGCCCGGGGCGCGCAGGTGGCGACGTTCGACGCGCCGGTGCGGAACGGTGTCGCGACCCTCTCCGGTACGGTGGCCGGCGCGAAGCCCTGGACCGACGAGACCCCCGAGCTGTACCGCCTCGTCGTGGAGCTGCTCGACGGCTCCGGCGCCGTCACCCACGTGACCGGCCAGCCGGTCGGTTTCCGGGTGATCACCGTCGCGGACCGGCAGCTGAAGGTGAACGGCAAACGGGTGGTCATCCGCGGCACGAACCACTCCGACGTCGACCCCGACCACGGGCGGCACGTCCCGCGGGCCAGGATGCGGCAGGACGTGGAACTGCTCAAGCGTTTCAACCTCAACGCGATCCGTACGGCGCACTACCCGTCGGACCCGTACCTCTACGCGCTGGCCGACGAGCAGGGGTTGTGGATCGACGACGAGGTCGAGGTCGAGACGCACCACCACGACAACTGCCCGAGCAACTGCCTCGCCGACCGGCCCGAGTACCAGGACGCCTTCCTGGACCGCTTCATCGGCCTCGTACAGCGCGACAAGAACCATCCGAGCGTGCTCCTCTGGGACACCGGCAACGAGGCCGGCCTCGGCGCCGCGCACACCGCGATGGCCGCGTGGGCCGACCAGCACGACCCGACCCGGCCGCTGTACCACCAGCCGAACAACCCGGACGGCGACGCGCCCTTCGCCGACGTCTGGGGACCGCGGTACCCGTCGCCGGATTCGCTGGCGGACAAGGCCCGGACCACCACCAAGCCGATCATCATGGGCGAGTACGTGCACGCCCAGGGCAACAGCCTCGGCAACCTGCGTGAGTTCTGGGACGTCGTCCGCGAGAACCCGAGCGTGCAGGGCGGCTTCATCTGGGACTGGGTGGACCAGCAACTGCGCCGGCCGTTGCGCGTCGTCCCCGACACCTCCGGCCACGGGATCACCGCGTGGATCAACGGCATGCCGGCCGCCGTCGCGGGCCACGACGGCACCGGCCGGGCCCTGTCCCTGTCCGGCCTGGACGACTTCGTCGAGGTCTACCGCGATCCGTCGCTGGACGCCGTGTCGACGGGGCTGACGCTCGACGCCTGGGTGAAGCCGGCCACCCCGTGGACCGGTGACCTCACCATCGTCGCCAAGGGCGACCACCAGTACGCGCTCAAGATGAAGACCCAGAACACCCTCGAGTTCTTCATCCACTCCGGCACCTGGCAGGCCGTGCAGGCCACCGTGCCCGCCGACTGGTACGACCGCTGGCACCGGGTCTCCGGCAGCTACGACGGCACGACCCTGCGGCTGTTCATCGACGGCGTCCAGGTGGGGCAGAAGGCGTTCACGGGCACCATCGACGCCTCGCCGATGCCGGTCAACATCGGCCGCAACGCCGAGACGATGCGCCAGGACTACCGGCCCGGCCGGATGGCGCACGGCGCCGTCGACGACGTCCGGGTCTACCATCGCGCGCTCACCCCGGCGCAGCTCGCCGCCGACCCGAAGACCGAGGCGGCGCTGGCCCTCGACTTCGACACCGTCGACGAGCGCGGCACCTACCTGTCCTACGGCGCCGGCACCGCGGGCAACGACGGCATGGTGAGCCCCGACCGGGTGCCCCAGCCCGAGACCGCGGCGCTCGCGGCCGTGCATTCACCCATCAGGATCGCGCGTACGGCGGGCGGCGCGCTCCAGGTCACCAGCGAACGCACCTTCACCGGCACCGGGGACCTGCGGCTGCGCTGGCAGTACGAGGAGGCCGGCGGCGTGCTCACGAGCGGCAGCCTCCCGCTGGACGTGCCCGCCGGTGGCACCGCGACCGTCGCCGTGCCCGCCGCGCCGGCCAACCCCGGCAACCGGGAACGGCATCTGACCGTACGCGCGGAGCTCGTGACCGCCACGGACTGGGCGCCGGCGGGCCACGCGGTCGCGGTCGAGCAGTTCCCGGCCGGTGGCCCGCAGATCGCCGGCGTGGCGGCGGCCGACCCCGGTGGCAGCGTGCGGACCACCAGCACGGCGGACGCCGTACAGCTGAGCGGTTCCCGCTTCGTCTACACGGTGAACCGCAGGTCGGGCACGCTGTCCTCGATGCGGGTCGGCGGCGCCGAACTGCTGCGCTCCGGGCCCGAGCTCGACGTGTGGCGGCCACCGCTGAGCAACGACGAGGAGGAGGCCCGCTCCTGGCGTGCCGTGGGCCTGGACCGGCTGGTCACCACCGTCTCCGGCGTCGACGTCGCGGGCTCCGCGGTCACCGTGCGGAGCACCGTCGCCGCTCCCGGCGTCACCGACGCGTCCTTCCGCCAGGAGGTCACGTACACGGTCGCGGCCAACGGCGACGTACGGATCGCGCACCGGCTGACCCCGCAGGGCCGGATGCGGGAACTGCCGATGCTGCCCCGGGTCGGCCTGCGCCTCGGCCTGCCGTCGGCGATGGACCGGTTCACCTGGTACGGCCGCGGGCCGGGGGAGACCTACCCCGACCGGGTGGACGGATCGCCGGTCGGCGTCTACTCCAGCACCGTGGACGAGCAGTACGTCCCGTACGAGAACCCGCAGGAGTACGGCAACCACACGGGCGTACGGTGGGCGTCGCTGTCCGACGGGACCCGGGGCCTGCTGGTGGCCGGCGACCTGCACGTCGGGGTGACGCCGTTCCGCGACATCGACCGCGCGCAGTACGGCTTCGCGTTGCAGCGCACCCCGGGCGAGGTGACCCTGCGCGCCGACCACGCGGTGAGCGGCGTGGCCGAGACGTTCCACAGCGTCCTGCCGGGGTACCGGGTCGCCGCCGACCGCGAGTACGCGTACACGATGCTGCTGCGGCCCTTGTCCGGAGCCGAGGCGGCGTCGGGCCGCCCGGCCGGCCCGGAGACCTGCGCCCCCGCCGCCGGGCTCACCGCCGCGGACCCGGAGGTGGAGGCCGGCGGGTCGACGACGCTGACGCTGACCGTGACCAACTCCTGCCCGGCCGAGGTCCGCGACGTGACCGCGGTGACCCGGCTGCCCGCGGGCTGGACGGCGGCGCCGGTCGCCCTGGGCACGGTGCCCGCCGGGGCGACCCGCACGGCGACCGTGACCGTCACCCGCGGAGCGGACACCGCCGTCGGTGAGTACCCGGCGATCGCCGACGTCACCGGCGTCGCCGCGCGCAAGGCCCGGGTCTACGCCGCCAGCGCGCCGGTCGAGCTGCAGGCGAACCCGGCGCCGCCGGCCGGCGACACCGCCCTGGCGGACGCGACGTTCCTGCGCGTGCAGAACGGCTGGGGGCCGGTCGAGCGGGACCGCAGCAACGGCGAGGACAACGCCGGTGACGGCCGCCCGATGGTGATCAACGGCGTCCCGCACGCCCGCGGCCTCGGCGTCCACGCCGACTCGTCGGTCGCCGTCCACCTCGGCGGCCGGTGCGCGTCCCTCACGGCGGCGGTCGGCGTCGACGACGAGACCGGCGCCGGCGGCAGCGTCGTGTTCGAGGTCTGGGCCGACGGCGTCCGCCGCTGGGCGAGCCCGCGCAAGACCGGCAACGACGCGGCCACGGACGTGAACGTGCCCCTCACCGGCGTACGCCGGGTCGAGCTGCGGGTCACGGACGCCGCGGACGGCAACGCCAACGACCACGCCGACTGGGGGTCCGCGGTGCTGCACTGCGCCACCTGATCAGACGATGCGGCGGTAGCGGTAGGGGACGTACCCCTGCCGCGCCGCCGCCGTGGCGACGGTCCGGCGGCGCATGCCGTACGCGGAACCGCTCTGCTCGATGATCCAGGCCCGGCTCCGGCCGGCATCGACCCAGCCGGCGAACAGCCGCACATGCTCGGCGGCGCGGTTGCCCGGCACCAGATGCAGCAGGATGTCACCCCGCCGCAGCCGCGGCCAGCTCACCCGGCCGGCGTACCGGGGCAGCTCCCACGTGACGGGCGCCCGGCCCAGCCCGGGCCGCCGGGGATCGAGCGCCCACGCCATCGCCACGAACCCGGAACAGTCCGGGCGATACCGGCGCCCGTGCCCGGCATCCCACGCCGCCAGCCGGTTGTCCTGCGAATACGGCACGTCCCGGCGCAGCCAGTCGAGGGCCCGCAGCATCACCTGCGTACGCCCGATCCTGCCGTCGTAGACGACGGTCGCCGCTCGCGCGGCAGCCGGCCGCGCGACGGCCCCTGCCGGGATCGCCGCCACGACACTGAGAAGCAGCCCGAGGACTGCACGCGAGGTACGGATGCCGCCGACCATAACGCGGCGTCACCTGGGCGGAGGCGCTTTCCGCGGACGCTCAGCCGCGAGTGGTGGCGGTCACGCCGCGGAACCCGGGCCGGTGCCGGACCGACCCTCCGGGAATGCGTGCAACGGCAAGGACCCTCGCGGTGGCCGCGGGGACGGTGGGGACCGCCGCCATGGCGCTGGTGGCGGGGCTGTGGTTCGGCGGGGCGGTGGACGGCTCCGTGCTGCCGGGCATTCCGGGCCCCGGCCCGGTGACGCGGTGGGCGATGCCGGGCCTGACCCTGCTCGCCACCGTCGCCGGGGTGCTGACCGTCGGCGGGACCGTGACGGCGGCGTTCCTGCTGCCCGGCGACGGGCGCAGCGTGGCCGCCCACGGGTGGGTCCTCCTGCGGCGCTGCACCTGGGCGGCGCTGCTGTGGGCGGCGGCCTCCGCCGCTCTCGTCCTCTTCACCGTGTCGGATCTGCTGGGCGTGCCGCCCGGCGGGCTCAACCGCCAGGCGATAGCCGGTTTCGCCCTCTCCGTCGCGCAGGGGCAGGCGCTGCTGTGGCAGACCGGTCTGGCCCTGACGGTCGCGGTGCTGTCGCGGTGCGGGGTGTCGCGGGGACCGGCCGCCGTCACCGCCGTCGTGGCGATGGCGGCGCTGCTGCCGCCCGCGTTCACCGGGCACGCCGCCGGCGCCGGCGATCACCAGCTCGCGGTCACCGGCCTGGCCATCCACGTGGTGGCGGTGTCGCTGTGGGTGGGTGGTCTCGCCGGGCTGCTGTCCGTACGCCGCCACCGCCGTTTCGCCGCCACGGCGCGGCGCTACAGCCGCCTGGCCCTGGGCTGTCTCGTGGCGACCGCGATCAGCGGGGCCATCAGTGCCGCCGTACGCCTGGGCAGTGCGGAGGCCCTGTGGTCGTCGCGCTACGGCGCCCTGGTGCTGCTGAAGGTTCTCGCGCTGCTCGCCGCCGGCGCGATCGGTGCCGAGCACCGCACCCGTACGCTCGCCGCCCTGCGCTCCGGCGCCCCGCGGGCGTTCCTGCGCCTGGCCGTGGGGGAGCTCGTGGTGATGGCGGGCGCGGCCGGGCTCGCCGTGGCGCTGTCGCGCAGTCCCACGCCCGTACCGGAATCCCTCACCGGGCCGGACCCGCTGGTCGAACTGCTCGGCTTCGACCAGCCGGGCCCGATCTCGGCGGCGGGTCTGTTCGGCGACCCGCTGCCGGACATGTTCTTCCTGACCTTGGTCGCGATCGGGATCCTCGCGTACGGGGCGGGGGTGCGCCGGTTGCGCGCGGCCGGGCACCCCTGGCCCGCCGCGCGCACCGCGTCGTGGACGGGCGGTCTGCTGCTGCTCGGCGCGGTGACCTGCCTCGGCGTGGGCAAGTACGCGTACGTCCTCTTCAGCGTGCACATGGTGCAGCACATGGTGCTGTCGATGGTCGTACCCGTCCTGCTCGTCGGCGGGGCGCCGGTGACGCTGGCTCTGCGCGCGTTGCGCAGGCCGGACGACCCGCAGGTCCGCGGCGCCCGGGAGTGGCTGCTGCTCGTCCTGCACAGCCGGATGTTCCGATTCCTCAGCCACCCGGTCGTCGCCCTCGCCGGCTACGTCGTCAGCCTGTACGGGCTCTACCTCGGCGGCCTGCTGGGCACGCTGATGCGTTACCACCTCGGGCACCTGGCGATGCTCACCCACTTCGTGCTCGCCGGTTACCTGCTCTTCTGGGTCCTCATCGGCATCGACCCCGGACGGCGGCGAATCCATCCGGCCCTGCTGACCGTCGTGCACTTCCTGGCGATGGCGGCGCACGCGTTCTTCGGCTTCGTCCTGCTCCAGTCCACTTCGGTCATCGCCGCCGACTGGTACACCGCCGTGCATCCGGCGTGGGCGCCGTCCCTGCTCGCCGATCAGCGCCTGGGCGCCGGGCTGGCGTGGGCGTTCGGGGAGGTCCCGGCCGCGGTCGTCATGCTGCTGCTGGTGCGCCGGTGGATCCGCGCCGACGAGCGTGAGCAGGCCCGGCTGGACCGCGCCGCCGACCGCGCCGCGGCGACCGGGATCCCGGACGACCTGGCCCGCTACAACGCCTTCCTGGCCGCCGCCGCGGACCGCGAGCCATGAACGCGCGTCGATCTTTCCCTTCCGGGCCTACCTGAGGGCACAACCGGGCAAGGCATCTGTCCCGACTACGCCGAGGACATCCCATTCGTTAAGTTATGTCGATGATCGACACGGGAGGCGGGCTGCGGGACTCACGCTACGCCGTCGGGGCTGTGCCCGGCGTGCCACCACGACTGGGACCGCACCGGCGGCCCTCCGCCGAGGCCATGGCCATCGTGGGGCAGACGGCGTCGGTGGTCGCGGATCGGCCGGTCGCCCTCGCGGAGGCCTTCTACCGCCACCTCTTCGTGCTGGCGCCGGGCGTGCGGGACATGTTCCCCGAGGACATGACGGCGCAGAACGAGAGGCTGTGCCGCGCGCTGCTGTGGTCGATCCAGTCACTCGCGAGCCCGGACCAGTACGCGGCCGGCATGGAACGCCGGCTGCGGGTCCTCGGCAGCGACCACGCCAAGCGGTTCGGGGTCGAGCCGGAGCACTATCCGTACGTGGGGCACGCCCTGGTCCGGGCCGTGCGGGACGTGACCGGTGACTGGACGGTGGCCACCAGCTCCGCGTGGATCTGGGTCTACGACTGGATGAGCGCGCACATGCTGGGCGAGGCCGACTGAGCGCCGGTCACCAGCCGCCGGGCTGGCCCGTCCGGGCCAGCTGCTGGGCCTCGGGGTCCAGATAGAAGTTCGGGCGCTGGTCCGCCTCGTGGTAGTAGCGGTGGAAGACCGGCGTGGCCGCGCCCGACATCGGTGGCACGATCCAGGTCCAGTCGGCCGGCACCTTGCGGCCCGCGTTCTCCTCGCGCCGGACGTGCTCCAGGAAGCGGGCCGCCTCGGTGTGGTGGTCGCTGATCCGTACGCCGGCCCGCTCGAACGAGTGCAGCACCGCCCTGTTCAGCTCCACCAGCGCGCGGTCGCGCCACAGGCTGGTCTCCGTGCTCGTGTCCAGGTGCAGCAGCTGGGCGACGGTCGGCAGCAGGTTGTACCGGTCCGGGTCCGCGAAGTTGCGCGCGCCGATCTCGGTGCCCATGTACCAGCCGTTGAACGGTGCCAGCGGGTAGTGGATGCCGCCGATGGTCAGGCGCTGGTTGGCGATCGCCGGGATGGCGTGCCAGCGCAGGCCCAGCTCGGCGAACCAGGGGTATTCCGGGTGGCTGATCGGCACCTCCAGCACGGCCTCCTCGGGCAGCTCGTACAGGGCGACGCCGTGCTCGGGGGTCTCGATGGCCAGCGGCAGGACGTCGAAGGGTGTGCCCTCGCCCTTCCAGCCGTACAGCTCCATCGAGGCGGTGAACTGCTCCTGGCCCGGGTCGCCGACGATCGAGCCGTCCGGCTCGCGGTAGCCGGCGTACCGGATCAGCTGCTCGTTCCACACCCGGGCGTACGGACGGCCCGGCACCGCGGGGGCGAAGACGCTGACCACCGGGCGGATGTTGCCGCCGCGCGCGTGCCGCCCGGAGCGGGATCCGGCGCCGCCGGCCACCTCGAGGTGCTGCACCAGTCCGAAGTAGATCTCCTGCGGGGTGCGGTCCGAGCGCCGGTCCAGCACCAGCAGGTTGCGCCAGTAGAGGCGGCCGATGCACCGGCTCGCGTTGCGCCAGGCGAGCTTGGCGCCGTACGTCAGCTCCTCCGGGGTGTGCGCGTACGTGCCGGTGGCGTCGATCTCCGCGCGCACCGCGGCCAGGCGCTCGTCGGCGTACCCGGCGCGGGGGTTCTCGGCGTGGTACTGCCGCACGAACTCCTCGGCCTCGGCGACGTCCACCGGCGCCGCCGGATCCCACTCGGGCGCCGGATGGTCGCGGTAACCGGGCGTTCCCATGCCTCGAAGTCCTTCCGGCCGGACGTGGCACCCGTACCGGCGCGGTGGTGACGACGTCGCTCGAACAAGTCCAATCGACCAAGATCGTATTTACGGCACAGAACGGCGTCAATGCGACGAGACTTGCCTGCCCGATGGGGCAGGGGCCGGTGGCCGTTCCCGCCCGGACGGCACCTGACCGCTCCGGCGCAGCGGAGCGGTCACGTACACAGCCCGTTACCTCGCGGTGCGAGCGACCGCCTCACGGACGACGGCGGTCGGCACGATCAGGTACGGCACGGCGAGCAGCAGGAGCCGGCTCGCCCCGGTGCCGGCGCCCACGATGGAGACGGCGACCGCCCGCAGGGTCCGGGCCAGGACGTCGTCGATGGCGGCGCAGGCGAGCGCGACGTTGCCGAGCCGGGTGCGGTGCATGCCCCGGTCGGTGGGACCTGGCTTACGCCGGGCTCGCGCTTCCGCCGAGGGCGCCGATCACGGTGCGGGCCAGGAGGTCGATGCGGGCTCCGGTGCCGCCGTCGGTGCCGGCCAGGACCGGGGCGTCGGCGGGCAGTTGGTCGACCTCGTGCAGCAGGGCCAGGAAGACGCCGCGGCACCAGGCGGGGCCGGCGGCAGTGATCACGCCCGCGGCATGCAGCCGGGTGAACAGCAGGTCGAGGCCGTTCAGCACCTCGGGGTCGAGGCGGGGGGCGCCGGTCGCCGGGTTGGCGGCGGCGTTCATGGCGAAGCGGTTATTGATCTTGAGTTCGAAGATGATCTCGGTCAGCCGGTGCAGCGCCACCAGGGGCGGCGCCGAATCCACTCGGGCCTGCTTCAGGCCGAGCAGGTAGCGCTCGTTGAGCTGCGCCGTCAGCGCGTCGATCAGCGCCTTGCGGGACGAGAAGCGGCGATGCACGGTCGCCCGGGCCAGCCCCGCCGCGTCGGCGATCCGTTCCAGCGGGGCGCCGGGTTCGTCGGCGAGCACGACCTCCGCGGCCTTGAGGATCCTTGCCGTGCTGCGTTCCGCGTCAGCCCTCATCTGCCCTCCTGCGTTGACGATCACTCTACTCGGCTCACAACTGAGACAAGGATGACTCAGTTTCTGACTTCGGACGTACGGATGTGATGCAGTTGTCGGTATGAATCTTGAACTTGCGGGTAAGCGTGTCCTGGTCACCGGGGCGAGCAGGGGCATCGGTCTCGCGATCGTGCGGGCGTTCGTCGCCGAGGGTGCCGACGTCGTCGCCGTGTCTCGGAGCTGCACTCCCGAGCTCGAAGCGACCGGCGCCACCTTCCTGTCCGCGGACCTGTCCGAGCCCGGCGGGCCGCGGCGTGCGGTCGGTGCGGCGCTGGCCGCCGACCCCCGCCTCGACGTGCTCGTCAACAACGCGGGCGGTGGCGTCCCGCCGGAGGGTTCGCTCGAGGATCCGCTCGACGGCGACGACGACACCTGGGACTACATCCTCGACCTCAACCTGCGTTCGGCCGTCCGGACCACCCGGGCCGCGCTGCCGGCCCTGATCCGCTCGCGCGGCGCCGTCGTCACCATCGGCTCGGCCAGCGCCCGCGACCCGCGGGGCGCCCCGCTGCCCTATGCGGCCGCCAAGGCGGCGGTGAACACGTTCTCCCGCGGGCTCGCCGAGAAGGTGACCGGCGAGGGGGTGCGGGTCAACGTCGTCACGCCCGGCACCACCCGCACGTCGCTGATGGAGGGCGCGGACGGCTACGGGGCACGGCTGGCCGCGAGCATGGGCGTCGATCACGCGGCGCTGCTGGCCGGCCTGCCGGAGCACAACGGCATGCTCACCGGCGTCCTGGTGGAGCCGGACGAGATCGCCCGTGCGGTGCTGCTGCTGGCATCGCCGACGATGCCGAGCGCTGTCGGCTCGAACTGGACGGTGGACGGGGGCACGCTGCGCGCGGCGTGAGGGCGGCGCCGGTTATCAGCAATCACTCAGCGAGGTTCGCTACGTTCGTCCCGGTTGATGACGGCTCTCATCGCAGGAGATAGACGTGGTTTTTAAGAAGATGCTGGGTGCCCTCGGCGTGGGCGGCCCGAGTGTCGACACCGTACTGTCCCAGCCGGGTGCGCAGCCCGGGGCACCGCTCACCGGTCAGGTCAACCTTACCGGAGGCAGCGCCGACGCGGAGCTCGAGCACATCACCCTCGGGCTGGTCACCCGCATCGAGGTCGAGAGCGGCGGTGGCGACTACGGCGCGACCGGCGAGTTCCACCGGCACCCGGTGAGCGGTCCGATGCGCCTGGCCGCCGGGCAGCAGCTGTCCCTGCCGTTCGAGCTGGTGCTGCCGTGGGAGACGCCGGTCACCGCCGTCTACGGTCAGCCGCTGCGGGGGATGGTGATGGGGGTGCGCACGGAGGTCGCCATCGCCCGCGCCGTGGACAAGGGCGACCTCGACCCGGTGCAGGTCCACCCGCTGCCGGTGCAGCAGCGCATCCTGGACGCGTTCGCCCAGCTCGGTTTCGTCTTCAAGGGCGCCGATCTGGAGTACGGGCGGATCGCCGGCGTGCACCAGACGCTGCCGTTCTACCAGGAGATCGAGTACTACCCGGCGCCGCACTACGCCCACGGCATCAACGAGGTGGAGCTGACGTTCGTCACCAACCCGCACGCCGTCGACGTCGTGCTGGAGTTCGACAAGCGCGGCGGCATGTTCAGCGGCGGGCACGACAGCTACGGCCGCTACACCGTGCCCCACGCGGACGCCGACACCGTCGACTTCACCCAGGTCGTCGACGGCTGGGTGCGCCAGGCCGTCGAGCACCGCCAGAGTCTGCCCGGGTACGCGCCGGGCGGAGCGCCCGGGTACGCGCCCGGGGGCTACCACGGCCACTACCGCCACGGTCACGGCCACGGCCACGGCGCCGGCGTGGCGGCCGGGGTCGTCGGCGGGCTCGCGGCCGGCTACCTGGCCGGCGAGGTCATGGACGAGGTCTTCGAGGACGAGGGCGAGGAGTAGCCGGCCGCCGGGTTGGCGGGGCCGGGTCATGCTGAACCCATGCGCTTTATCCTGAACGTCCTGTGGTTCATCTTCGGCAGCGGCTTCGTCCTCGCCCTCGGCTACGGGCTGGCGGCCCTGATCTGCTTCGCGCTGATCGTGACCATCCCGTTCGGCGTCGCGTCGCTGCGCCTGGCGGCCTACTCCCTGTGGCCGTTCGGGCGCACCGTCGTGAGCCGCCCCGACGCGGGCGTCGCCTCGGGCGCCGCCAACGTGGTCTGGGTGATCGTGGCGGGCTGGTGGCTCGCACTGACGCACATCGTCGCCGGGGTCGCCCAGTGCGTCACGATCATCGGCATCCCGTTCGGCATCGCCAACTTCAAGCTCGTCCCCGCCGCCTTCTGGCCCCTGGGCCGCGAGATCGTCGACCTCTGAGGTAGCCGGCGGGCCCCGCCCGGGCCGGGCGTCACGCCATGATGGACGGATGCCGAACAGCCTGTCCTACTCCGATGCCGTCAAGCTCCTGAGCGGCTCCGGCCCGGTGGGCAGGGCCGTCGACAACCTTCTCGGCGGCGTGCTCAGCGTGGCGACCGCGGGCGGCAGCGACCTCGCGATCAGCCTCTTCGACGCCAAGACCGAGGTGATCCGGCTCGGCGGCCTGGTCGCCGCGAAGATCGGAGATTCCGTACGGGGACTGGGCCGCCACGAACGCAGCGAACGGCTGCAGGCCGCCCACGCGGTGCTGGTGGTCGCCGCCTTCTTCGAGGAGGCCGACGCGTGCCTGGCCGGCTCCGGCCTCCGCGTGCCCGCCTTCACCCGCGACGAGCAGCTCGGCCTCGTCGCCGGCGCGGGGCAGGGCACGCTGGTCGACCGGCTCCCCGCCGTACCCCTGCCGTCGCCGGACGTGCCGTACGAGACGCTCCTCGGCCACCTGCGGGCCTGGTTCGCCGGGGAGGCCGCGCGCCTGGCGGCCCACCTGCCCGGCCTCGCCGTCTGGGACGAGGCCGACGAGCGCGCCCGCCGCACCGTGACCGGCCTGCTGGAGCGCCGGCTCCCCGGCGCGGCCGTGGACCGCTACGACGAGGTGCACCGCCGTCTCGCCGGGGAGATCCCCGAGTTCGCGCTCTGGGCCGACCGCCTCGAGGCGCGCGCCACCGCCCGCGGCCTGCACCGGCTGGAGGAGCTGCTGCTCAGCGCCGCCTCGGGCCGCGCCCCGGGCCGTCAGCGGGCCGCGCTGGCCCGCGTGTACCGTGCCGAACTCGACCGCCCGGTGCTCGGCGGCGACACCGGCGACCAGCCGCTGCCGACGCTCGGGGCCGCGTACCTGGATCCACGCTTCCGGGTCAAGGCCGCGGGTCGGGGCGCCCATCCCGCGGACGAGCAGTGGTGGCGCGACGCCCCGGTGCGTACGGACTTCGCCGCGTTCCTGGCCGTCCACCTGACCACGACCCGGGCCACCGAGGCACCGATGCTCCTGCTCGGCCAGCCGGGCGCCGGCAAGTCGTCGCTGACGCGGATCTTCGCGGCCCGCCTGCCCGCGGGCGACTTCTTCGCCTGCCGGGTCGCGCTGCGCGAGGTGCCGGCCGAGGCGGAGATCCAGGACCAGGTGGAGGGGGCGCTGCGGCACGCGATCGGCGAGACGGTGTCGTGGGCGGAGCTCTCCCGCGACGCCGGCGGCGCCCTGCCGGTGATTCTGCTCGACGGTTTCGACGAGCTGCTCCAGGCCGCCGGCCGGCACCACTCCGGCTACCTCCAGCGGGTCGCCCGGTTCCAGCAGCGGGAGGCGGCGCTGGGCCGCCCGGTCGCGGTCCTGGTCACCACCCGGATCGCCGTCGCCGACCGTGCGCGCCTGCCCGCCGGGGCGCTCGCCGTACGCCTCGAGCCGTTCGACGGCGCCCAGATCGAGCGCTGGCTGAGCGTCTGGAACGCGACCGGCGGGCTCGCCCGGCCGCTGGCGCCCGAGCTGGCCCTGCGCTACCGGATCCTCGCCGAGCAGCCGTTGCTGCTGCTCATGCTCGCGCTCTACCACGCCACCGGCAACGCGCTGCCGGACGGCGCGGCGATCGAGAGCGGCCAGCTCTACGAGCGGCTGCTGGCGTCCTTCGCCGAGCGCGAGGTGCGGCGGGTGCACGGGGCGCAGCCCGAGGCGGCCGTGCCGGAGCTGGTCGAGCAGGAGCTTCTGCGCCTGTCGGTGGTCGCCTTCGCGATGTTCCACCGCCTGCGGCTGTGGATCACCGAGGGCGAGCTCGACGCCGACCTCGACGGCCTCGGTATCGCCGCGTCGCCCGCCGGGCGGGGCGGGGCGTTGCGCGGCTCGCTCACCGCCGGTCAGGAGATGGTCGGACGGTTCTTCTTCATCCAGCGGGCCCAGGCCGTCCTTGACGATCACGTACGGCGGACGTACGAGTTCCTGCATGCGACGTTCGGCGAGTATCTCGTGGCCCGGCTCGTCGTCCGGGCGGTCCGCGACGCGCAGGCGCGGACGGTGCCGGGCGCCCTGGCGTCGTCCTCGGGCACGCCGGGCGGCGGGGACGACCTGCTCCGCTCCCTGCTCGGCTTCACGCCGCTGACCGCCCGCGCCACGGTCGTACGGTTCGTCAAGGGCCTGCTCGACGGGCCCGGCCGCGACGAGGTCCGCGCGTGGCTCGTCGATCGCACCGCCGAGGCCCTGACCCGCCCCCGGTACGCCGAGAGCCGCTACCGTCCCGTCGCCAAGCGCATCGACCACTGGATGGCCACGTACTCGTTCAACCTGCTCCTGCTCACCGCCGCCTGCGGTGCCGACGTGCGGGCGTCCGAGCTGTTCCCCGGCGAGGACGACCCCGCTGCCCTGCTGCGCAACTCGGCGCTGCAGTGGCAGGCCGCCGTCCCCGGCGACATGTGGATGGACGCCATCGAGGTTCTCCGGGTCACCCGCGTCCGGCACGAGGGGCGCCGCGACATCGTCCTGTGCTACACCCGCGAGTGGGCCCCCGATTTCCCGGAACCGGTGGACGTCTACTGGCTCAACCGGCGGGAGCCCGGCGGGCGCGGCGAGGAAGGCTTCGAGGCCGCCGTCGAGATGGCCACGGCCGTGCGGTCCATGGTGCTGACCAACCACCTGAGCGACGACGCGCTGCTGCACGCCGTGGAGCCGTTGCTCCATCTCGTGCCCGGCGCGCTGACCCGGTTCTCCGCCCACGCGGGCGACCACCGATCGGTGGCACACAGCCTCGTCCGGATGTGGGTGGCGTCCTCGCTCGACGAGGCGCTCGCGGCGTACGCCGAGGTGGCGGAGGCGGCGACGGACCTGAGGCGGGGCGGCCTGCCGGCCGAGTGCAGGGGGGCCACCGAGCTCCTGCTGGGCGCCATGCGCGCCGATGCCCACCGGATGCCCCCGGAAACGGTGTTACGCATCGTCGGCGAGCTCGTCGGTGGGGCGATCCTCAGCCCGGTCGCGGCGTCGAGCGCGGTCCACTGCCTGGTGACCTCCGGAGCCGCCGGCGACCCGCCCGGCGCCCGGCTCGTCTCGGACCTGAGGGGCCTGAGCGCGGGGCAAGCGGCCGACGACGATTCCGGCGTCTTGGAAATGTGATATCACTTTGATAGTCTCTAGACATCATCATCGTGAAGGGAGCCGTCATGACGGAACACCTCGACCTGCCCGCCCCGCAGGTCCGTGAGCGCATCGCCCGGGGCGCCTCGGGCTGGCCGGTCCTCTTCCTGTCCGTCCTGGTCCTCATCGCCGGCGTCGTCCTGGTCATCGCCGGCGCGCGGCAGGACAGCGCCGCGGTCGTCGCCGCCCTGGTGGCGCTCGGTGCCGTGCTGGTGCTCGGCGCGCTGATCGTCGCGGCGGGGCTCACCCCGGTCGCGCCCGGCGAGGCCCGCGTCCTTCAGCTTCTCGGCCGCTACACCGGCACGGTCCGCACCGACGGGCTGCGCTGGGTCAACCCGCTCACCGCCCGGCGCAAGGTGTCCACCCGGATCCGCAACCACGAGACCGACGTGCTCAAGGTGAACGACGCCGACGGCAACCCGATCGAGATCGCCGCCGTCGTGGTCTGGCAGGTGGAGGACACCGCCCGCGCCGTCTTCGAGGTCGACGACTTCATCGAGTTCGTCGCCATCCAGACCGAGACCGCCGTCCGGCACATCGCCAACAGTTATTCGTACGACTCCCACGACACGGCCCGGATGTCCCTGCGCGACAACGCCGACGAGATCACCGCGCGGCTGTCGGAGGAGATCGGGGTACGGGTGGCCGCCGCCGGGGTGAAGATCGTCGAGTCCCGGCTGACCCGGCTCGCGTACTCGCCCGAGATCGCCCACGCCATGCTCCGCCGGCAGCAGGCGAACGCCATCGTCGCCGCCCGGGCCCGGATCGTCGAGGGCGCGGTGGGCATGGTGGAGATGGCCCTGCTCCGCCTCGCCGAGAACCACGTCGTCGACCTCGACGAGGAGCGGAAGGCCGCGATGGTCAGCAACCTCCTGGTGGTCCTGTGCGGCGACCGGGACGCCCAGCCCGTCGTCAACGCGGGCACCCTCTACAACTAGGACCATGGCTACCGAGCGCAAGAAACTCCTGCTCCGGCTGGATCCGGCCGTGCACGACGCCCTCGCGCGCTGGGCCGGGGACGACCTGCGCAGCACCAACGGCCAGATCGAGTTCCTCCTGCGCAAGGCCCTCGCCGACGCCGGCCGCCTCCCCGGCGGGGTCGGCCGGATGCGGGGGCCCGGCAGGCCGCCCGCCACACCCGAACCGGAAGGTGAGTGACATGGCCGTTCCCACCAGCCTCGCCCAGCGGGTCTTCCTGCTGGCCCACGACCCCGCCAAGGGCCGGGTGCGGACGGGCACCCATCTCGGCTCCATGCTGCGCGCCGCCGCCCTCGCCGACCTCTATCTCGCGGGGAACCTCACCGACGTCCGCGGTCGCGCCGCCGTCGAGGGCCGGTATTCCGGCGGCGATCCCGTGCTCGACGGGCTGCTCGCGGAGATCGCCGGTGCCCGGCCGCGCACATGGCAGTCCTGGGTCGGCCGCGGGCACCGCGCGACCATCGCGGCCGTCCGCCGCCAGCTCGCCGACGACGGCTGGGTGCGCCTCGAACCCCGCCGGGTCCTCGGACTGTTCCCGGTCACCCGGGTGACGATCCGCGATCCCCGCGTACGGAAGGAGCTTCTCGCCCGGGTGCGAACCGCCCTCAAGGAGCCCACCGGCCGGGTCGACCCCCAGGACGCCGCCCTGGTGGCCATCGTCGCCGCCGGCGAGCTCACCCTGGTGCTCGACCGCAGGGCCAGGCGGGCGAGCGAGCGGCGCATCGCGCAGCTGACCGAGGTCAGCGGCCCGGCCGGGCCCGCCCTGCACCGGGTCGTCCAGGCCGCGAACTCGTCCGCCGCGGGCTGAGCGAACGCCGTTGTCGTGATCTGGCACCATTCCGGGCCATGGATCTTCAGGAACAGTTCCGCCGGGCGGCGCTCGAAGCGGGCATCGCGGACGATGAGATCAGCACCTTCGCCGCGCACCTGCGGTTCTCGATCCGGCTGCTCGGGGGCGCCGGCGACAGCCCGGCCGGGCGATACGGCGGCCTGCCCCGGTTGCCGGTGGGGGCGCAGTGGCCGTCCGACGGGGCCAGGCCGCTCCCGTTCGTCTTCTCCGTGGACTGCGCGGCGCTGCCGCGGGCCGACGGGCTCGGACTGCCGGCGGACGGCTCCCTGCTGTTCTTCCTGAACCACGAGAAGGACCACGAGGAGAGCCGCGGGGAGCAGGCGTACGCGCGGGTCGTGCACGTGCCGGCCGGCGCCGGGACCGAGGTCGCGTCCACGCCGTACCACTACGAGTTCGCCGGCGAACAGTACGACCTCCACGCGGTCGTCGGGGTGGCCCTGCCCGAGTGGCTCGACGAGGACGACGAGGACGACGACGAGGACGACGACTACGAGGACGAGGACGACCTGTCGCCGCACCGCCGGCAGGTGCTGGACGCGTTGCCGCACCGCGACGAACTGCGCGCGCTGGCCCGCGCCCTCTGGCCGGCCGAGGGGCTCGCCAGCGCCGTCCTCGGCGGGTACGCCGCCGACGAGGTGGTCAGGAGCATCGCGGAGCAGGTCCTCGCGGGACGCGAGAAGGCCGGCGAGATCACAATCCCGGTCGCGAAGTGGTACTCCCATGTGGACGATGAGGCGCACCGCCTGGCGGGCGAATGGGTCTCGCTGGCCCGTTTCCTGCTGGACGACGAGTTCTACGTCGGAAGCTTCGCGATCCGCCACGACGACCTGGCCGCCGCCCGGTGGGACCGGGTGCTGTCGGTGACGAGGTTCTCCGAGTAGCCGGCTCCGGGGGGATCGGGCAGCGACGGCCCGTCAGCCGGACCCGTTCCGCCGCCGGGGCTTCAACGCCCGTGCCCGCCGCCGTACCCTCGGGCTGCCGACGGCCGGACCTGCCGGCCCGCCGGCAGGGAACGGAGACGGGCATGGGTGGCGAACTGGTTCTGGTGACCGGCGGGTCCGGCTTCATCGCCGCGCACTGCGTCGCGCGGCTGCTGCAGCAGGGCTTCCGGGTACGCACGACCGTGCGCTCGCCCCGGCGCGAGGCGGACGTGCGCGCGATGACCGGCGAGGACGGTGAGGCGCTCACCTTCGCCGTCGCGGATCTCATGAGCGACGACGGCTGGGACGCGGCGGCGGCCGGCTGCGACTACGTGCTGCACGTCGCCTCGCCGGTGCCGCAGGCCAAGCCCCGGCACGAGGACGAGGTCATCGAGCCGGCCCGGCAGGGTGCGCTGCGGGTGCTGCGGGCCGCCCGGGGCGCCGGGGTCCGGCGTACGGTGCTGACCTCGTCCTTCGCCGCGGTCAAGTACGGCCACGGCAACCGGCGGGTGTTCACCGAGGACGACTGGAGCGATCCCGCCGGCGGGGCCATGGCGGCGTACCCGAAATCGAAGCTGGCCGCGGAGCGCGCCGCCTGGGACCTCGTGCGGGGCGGCGACATGGAGCTCGCCGTCGTCAACCCGGCGGCGGTGTTCGGGCCGGCGCTGGGTCCGGACCTCTCGCTCTACGCCGCCCTCGTCGACGGCCTGCTGCGCGGCGCCATGCGCGCGGTGCCGAAGATGACCCTGTCCGTCGTGGACGTCCGCGACGTGGCGGACCTGCACGTCCGCGCGATGACCGACCCGGCCGCCGCCGGTGAGCGCTTCCTGGCCGCCGCGGGCGTCCTCACCCTGCCGCAGATCGCCGCCCTGCTGCGCGAGCGCCTGGGCGAGGTGGCCGAGCGCGTGCCGGCCCGCACGATGCCCGACTGGGTCGTACGCCTGGCCGGCCGCTTCGACGATCGCGCCGCGCTGGCCGTGTCGGAGCTGGGGGTCGTGCGGGAGGCGTCCGGGGAGAAGGCCCGTAAGGTCCTCGGCTGGACCCCGCGTCCCGCCGAGGAGGCGGTCCTGGACCTGGCGAGGAGCCTGCCGGTGGTCAAGGAGCACCCGGCCGGCGCCGCCACCGCGTGACCCGCCGTCCGCGCTGCCCGGCCGGCGCCGCCACCGCGTGACCCGCCGTCCGCGCTGCCCGGCCGGCGCCGCCACGGAGGGCCGGCCGGGCCCGCGGGGCCGGGTCAGGCGCGCGCGGCGTTCGCCGAGATCGCGTCGATGATCGGGGCCCAGACGCCCTCCGGCAGGTCGTGTCCCATGCCGGGGATGAGCACCAGCTCGGCGCCGGGCACGGCGTCGGCCGTGGCCCGGCCGCCGCTCGGATCGATCAGCCGGTCCGCCTCGCCGTGGATCACCACCGTGGGCACGGTCAGGGCGCGCAGGCCCGCGGTGCGGTCGGGGGCGGCGGCGATGGCCGCGAGCTGCCGCACCGTGCCGGCCGGGTGGTAGCCGCGGTCGACCTTGGCGGCGGCGTTGCGGGCCAGTTCCTCGTCGCTCGCCTCGAATCCGGGGGAGCCGATGAGGCGGTAGAGGGCGACGTCCGCGGCGATCGCGGTGTCGCGGTCGGCGCCCGGCGGCGGGACCAGGGCACCCGGGTTCTCCAGCGAGGCCTGCCCGACCGTGCGGTCGCCCGTGGTCGACATGATCGACGCGAGGCTGGCCACCAGCTCCGGCCGGTCGACGGCGAGCTGCTGGGCGATCATGCCGCCCATCGACACCCCCACCACGTGGGCGCGGCCGAGGCGCAGCCCCTCGATGAGGCCCGCGGTGTCGGCGACCATGTCGGCGAGCTGGTAGCGCACGCTCGACAGGTCGCCGCCGAACAGCGCCGCCAGGTCCGGCACGCCCAGGTCGTCGAGCCAGGTCGAGCGCCCCACGTCGCGGTTGTCGAAGCGGATCACGTGGAAGCCCCGGGCGGCCAGCGCCGCGCAGAAGCCGTCGGGCCACGCGATCAGCTGCTCACCCAGCCCCATGACGAGCAATAACGCCGGATCATCGGCGTTGCCGAACGTCTCGTAGCAGAGGTCGATGCCGTTCGATGCAAGGACATTCATGCCCTGCACCTTAGGTGATCTTGGCCAGCACGGCACCGGCGGACAGAAGCGGCGTACTGCCCACCGCCCGGAGCGTCCGGCCGCGGCGCCGGTCCGGCTCGCCGAGGTGGCCGGTGGGGCCTCCCGGACGAAGTGCGCGACCGGCCGCGAGGTCTGCCCGTCCGGCCGCACCGGCCGGGTCGGGCGGAGGAGCCGATGCCCGGATTGCTTCACCGCGCCGCGCCGCCGCCGATAGGAGTGGCCGGATCGGCCGGATGAGGAGCGGGGATGGCGGGGACTGCGCAGGTTCCGGTGGTGGCGGTGACCGAGCCGGAACGGGTGTCGGCCGCCCTGCTGGAGATCGAGGACGCGCTGCTGTCCGACGTCGTCGAGGCCGGCGAGGCGTCCGCCCGGCTCGAGGAGGACGCCCGGGTGCTGGGCGACGACCTGCTGCTGCACCGCGCGCGGCTGTGCCGGGTCACCGTGCTCGTGCGTACGGGCGAGCTGGCCGAGGCCGCGCGCCGGCTGTGGCCGATCCAGCACTGGGCCGAGGAGCACCACGAGCGGCGGCTGCTGGCGCGCGTACACATGGTCTGGTCGCAGGTCCACCAGCTCCTGGGTGACTCGGCGCTGAACCTCGACCACTCGCTGCGCGCGGTCGAGCTGCTCGACGACACGTCGACGCGCTACATGCGGATCTGGTATCCGGCGCGGCTCGCCGACGCGCTCGGGGCGATGGGGTCGATGGAGGAGGCGCGCACCCGGTACGCCCAGGTCGAGGACCTGTGCCACCGGTACGGCCGCCCCGACGTGCTGATCTGGGCGCTGAACAACTGGGCGTACACGGAGCTGCTGGCGGACGAGACCGCCCGCGCGCAACAGGTGGCGACGCGGCTGCGGGCGACGGCGGAGAAGCTGGGCGTCGAGCTGCACTCGGCGATCCTGGACACCATCGGGTCCATCGAGATCGAGCTCGGGCACTACGCCGAGGCCACCCGGTCGATGCTCACCTGCCTCGAGCGGTACCGCGACGGCCGCCTCGAAGGCGCCGACTCCCGGGCGGAATACCTGCTCACCCTGGCGCGCGCGCAGCGTGGGCTGGGCGACCACGCCCGGGCGCAGGCCAGCCTCGACGAGTCCCGGGCGATCTGCGTGGAGCGCAACATCGGCCACGTGCTCGTGCGCCTGCACCAGGAGCAGGCCGAGCTGCACGCGGCCTGCGGTGACTTCGCCGCCGCGTTCGCCGAGCACAAGGTCTTCTTCGCGGTGCACACCAGCCTCTCGACGGCGGACCGGGAGGCGAAGGCGCGGACCCGGCAGGCGATGTTCGAGACCCGGGAGGCCCGCGAGGAGGCGGCCCGGTTCCGGGAGCAGGCGCGGCGCGATCCCCTCACCGGGCTGCCGAACCGCCGGTTCATGGACGAGCAGCTGACCGGCCTGCTCGACCAGGACCTGCCGCTGAGCGTGGCCCTCGTCGACCTGGACCACTTCAAGCAGGTCAACGACCTGCTCTCGCACGAGGTCGGGGACCGGGTGCTGGTGCAGGTCGCCCAGCTGCTGGAGGAGGGTCTGGCCGCGGCGCCCGCGGGCGGTTTCGCCGCCCGCCTGGGCGGCGAGGAGTTCCTCCTGGTGCTGCCCGGCACCGACGAGGCGTCCGCCGTGCGGCTGCTCGACGGCGTCCGCGCGGCGATCGGCGCGTTCCCCTGGCGCCGGCTCACCGGCGCGGTGCCGGTGACGGTCAGCATCGGCGTGTCCCAGCGCACGGAGTCGTCCACCCAGTCGGCGATGCTGGCGGCGGCGGACCGCAACCTGTACGCCGCCAAGCACGCCGGCCGCGACCGCGTGGTCTCCACCACCATGTGGGCTAACGGACCAGGTACGCCCGCACGACGGTGATCGTCGCGGTGTTTCCCGCGCGGTCGACGGTGTGGACGCGGAGCGAGACCGCTCCCGGGTCCGCCGGGTTGGTGACCCGGACGGTGCGGTGATCGCCGGTGCCGGTCACCCGGGCCGGCCGCCACGTGTGGCCGTCGTCGGTGGAGACCTCGGCCGTGAGCCGGCGGACGGGGGCGGCTGCCGAGCCCGTGGGCCGCTCGACGGTGAGCGGCACGGCGAAGGCGCCGGCCGGGGCCGTGTTCTGGTCGTCCAGCGCGGGGCTGAAGCGGACCGTGGACAGCGGCAGCCGGTGGTCGCCGGGGCCGGAGGTGAACGTCCACACGCCGCTGACCGACGTCGACAGCCGGTACGGCGCCCCGCGGGTGGCGGCCATCTCGAGCCGGTACGGCGCCACGCCGCCCGGCACCTCGAACTCGGCGTAGCCGGCCGCCTCCTCGCCGATCAGCGTGGAGCCGGAGAACAACGCGGTCCGCGCGTGGTCGAAGTCGGAGTTGCCCGGGTGCCCGGAGCCCTCGCCGAACAGCGGCACCCCGGCGACGATCACGGTGTCGCGGCGGACGGCGGTGTCCGTGTCGCCGGCGACCGAAGGCCCGAACGTCGCCCGGTTCCAGTCCTGCCGGTAGGCCCGGCCCGCCTCGAGCCGCACGGCGGGGGAGGAGGAGCTGCTCAGGTATTCGGGGAACGATTCGGGATCGGGCTGGTGGCGCTGCTCGAACTCGGCCGACCACCGGACCGGGCCGTCGGTGTTGAGCCATTCGGTACGCCGGAACGGCACGTGCGAGTGCAGCGATTCCGTCCAGCTGCCCGGCGTATCCAGGTGCGGCCGGTTCGTCTTCACCACGGTCACGTCGTCGCCGGCCGCCTCGCGCGGGAAGCGCACGTCGACGCGGGCCAGCGAACCCGGCCGGATCCGCTTGACGAAGCCGGTGTAGAACGAGCCGAGGCGCTGATACGTGGCCTCGTACGAGTACGGGCTGTCGGTGAAGCCGCCGTGGCCGTCGGGCGCGGCGAAGACCGAGTTGACGAGCCCCCGGAACTCCGGCAGCTCCGCGCCGTCGCCGACCTGCGCGGTGTACGTGTCGCCGGGCACCGCCGACGTCACGGTCACCCCGGCGCCCACGGTCTCGCCGATCCAGTTGCCGTGCACGGCGACCAGGGCCTGGGCCGCGTCGCTGCGGGGCGGCGTGACGACCACCGGCCGGGCGCGCCGGGCGTCGAGGTCGATCGTGGTCGCGCGGTCCACCACGAGCCTCGGCTGGATCAGCAGGCTCTGGTCGGTGTCGCCGTAGATCAGGCTGTAGAGGCCGTACTCGCCGCGGGGCAGCCGTACCGTGACGGTGTCGCCGTTGAAGAGCTCGTACGTCCGGCCGGTGCTCAGCGACGTGAGCGTCGTCCAGTAGCCGGCCGCCGCCGCGCCGTCGCGGCCGGTGTGCCGGAACACGACGTCGTAGTTCTCCGCCTCCCGGTTCACCGCGATCGGCGTCTCGACCTTGACGTCACCTCCGGTGGCGACGACCCGCCCGGTGACGTTCCCGTACGGGCCGGCGGCCCGGGTGTCCACGGTGACGGTGGCCCGGGCGGTGCCCCCGGCGGGAACGGTCAGGGTCTGCGGCGAGACGGAGAAGGTGTCCGCGTCGGCGTCCAGCGCGAGCCGCAGGGTGACGTCCGCGGTGCCGCCGTTGCGGTAGGTGAGGCCTCTGGCGATCGGGGCGTCGTCGTCGTGCGGCCAGGGGCGCAGGCCGAAGCTGAGGCTGCCCTCGTCGGCCGACACCGCCTGGTGCATCAGGCGCGCCACGTCGACCCGGCCGGCGCCCTGCTCGAACACGCTCGCGCCCTCGGTCGGCCGGGCGGCACCCATCAGCAGGCCCTTGAGCAGCCGCGGTGACCAGTCCGGATGCTGCTGCAGCGCGATGGCCGCGGCGCCGGCGACGTGCGGGGCGGCCATCGACGTCCCGTTGATCGTCACGTAGCCCTCGTCGGCGGGCGTGCCCAGGGTGCCATTCGCCGCCGCGGCGGCGACGATGTCCACGCCCGGCGCGGTGATGTCCGGCTTGATCGCCTCGTCGCCGGCCCGGGGGCCGCGGCTCGAGAAGTTCGCGATGGCGTCCTGGTCGTCCACCGCGCCGACGGTCAGCGCGGAGTCGGCGGTGCCCGGCGAGCCGACCGTGTGGCCGCCGAGGGCGCCGGAGTTGCCGGCCGCGACGACGAACAGCGTGCCGTGCTCCGCGGTGAGGTCCTCGACCGCCTGCTCGACCGGGTCGACGCCCGGGAGGTCGTCGCTGCCGAAACTCATGTTGACCACCGGGGCGGTCCGCGCGGCCCATTCCATGCCGGCCAGGATCGCCGACTCCTCGCACCAGCGCGCCTCGCAGATCTTGCCGATGGCCAGCTTCGCGCCGGGCGCCACGCCCCTGTACCGGCCGCCCGACTTCGCGCCGCTGCCGGCGACGATGGACGCCACGTGGGTGCCGTGGCCGTAGACGTCGTCGGTGGACGGTGCCGCGGTGAAGTTCTCCTGCGCGACGATCCGGCCGGCGAAGTCCGCGTGGGTGGCGTCGATGCCGCTGTCCAGCACGGCCACCGTCACGCCGGTCCCGTCCAGGCCCCGGGCCCACGCCGCCGGGGCGCCGATCTGCGGCACGCTGACGTCGAGGGTCAGTTCGCGCTTGCCGTCGAGCGAGATCCGTTCGATGCCGGGGCGCAGCGCGGGTGCCGCGGGCGTACCCGTGATCATCGAGGTCCAGAGCCGGGCCCGGTCCGGCCGTGCCGCGCGCACCGCCAGCGCGCCCGCCCCCGGGAGATCGCGGATGACGCGGGCCCTCGCGCCGATCGCCGACCGGAAGCTCGCCGGTCCCTTGCTCCTGCCGGTCCTGGGGTACGCCACCAGCAGCGGAAGGTCGGCGTCCCGGGTGTAGCCGAACCTCTCGAGCGCGGTCAGGTCGAACAGCCGCGCGTCGACCCGCCCGGCCTGCACCAGCGGCAGGGCGTCGAGCGGGATGACGTACCGGTGCGTCCCGGCGGTGCGCCCGACGAACCGGACGCCGGCCCGGCCGGGACCGCGTTGCACGCTCGTGCTGCCCGCGGTGAACGTGACCCGGTCGCCGGTGATCAGCGTGACCGTGGTCGCCCGCCCGGCCGGGGCCCCGGCGAGCGGTGCCGGCGCTGCCCGGACGGCCGCCGGGGCGACCGCGCCGAGCGCGACGGTCGTCCCCAGGGTGAGCAGAGCCGCGGACAGTCTTCTCAGGCGCAGGGCGGGGTTTGTCAGACGCATGGCACAGCCTCCCGGACGCCGACCGCCGATGCCCATGGCACCGATGCAGGAGACTCTGCCACAGCCGGGCAAGCCATCCGATGTGGACGGCTTACCCGGTGATCGCCTACCAGGTGCCGAGGACGAGGCGGCCGGCGACGCGGTCGAGGTTCATGTTTCCGCCGGTGCACCAGGTGCCGGCCCAGGAGTTGCCGTTGCGGAAGACGTGCAGGGCCCAGGTGCCGTCGGTGTTCTGGTAGGCCATGACGATGTCGCTGTCGCCGTCTCCGTCGACGTCGCCGGAGGCTGTGCGGTCGTCGACGCTGCTGAGGGTGAAAGCTCCGGAGTCGTAGTCACTGGCCCGGTCGAACTCGTCACCGGTCGAGGACCAGCGGTAGATGCGCATGGAACCGTCACCCTGGTCGTACGCCACGGCCGGGGCGCCGGGCCGGTGCCAGACCGCGTCGACCAGGATCTGCGCGTCGGCGGCCTGCGGCTGATACCGGTCCGGGTATGCGGACACCTGCACCCGCTGGCACACCTCGCCGATCGGTGCCGTCTGCCAGGACCCGTTCGGATAGAGGCTGATCATCTTGTTGAGGAACGCGTTGGTGGCCCACTCCGGGTCCAGCCGCTGCGCCCGCGAGCCCAGGACGCCCGCTGCTGGAAGATGCCGAGGCTGTCGTGGTCCACCTCCTCGCTGATGTTGCGGATCGAGCTCTCCACGATCGCGGTCGTGATCGCGATGACCGCGGCCCGCTTGGCCAGCCCGCGGTTCTGCGCGGCGGTGACCACGGCCCGCAGGCAGGACGCGGTGTACGCGCTGACCGCGTTGCGCATCTTGGCGGAGAGCCGGGGGTTGACGAAGTCGGCGATCGCCTGGTCGCCCGCGGTCGGGCCACCGTCCACGCAGGGGCGCGACGTCCGCGGCGAGCAGCAGGCGCGGATCCGGCTCGGCGGCGAGGGCGGGTGCCGGCCCGATCAGGGCGGCGGCGAGGGTGAGCGGAACGGTCAGGCCCAGGGCGTGACGGACGGTACGAAGCATCGAGATCCTCCCCGTGGTGTGCGCGGCCGGGACGGCGCCGCTTGCCGGAGAGTGTGCGAACCACGGCTGACGCCGGGCTGGAGGGTGAGTGCCCGTACCCGTTCCGTAGTGGGCCGGATCCTCACGGGTTCCTGATAACCCGTCACCAGAATTCGCGGCGACAGCGAAAGCCGGAGGTGGCGACGATGACGATGCAACCAGGACCGCGCGGGAGCCGGAGGGCGTTCCTCGCGATCGGAGGTCTGACGCTGCTCAGTGCCTGCGCCTCGGAGGGACGCCCGGCGGCCGGTCCCAGCCCGGGCCCGCCCGCGCCCTCGGTACCGCCGTCGGCGCCACCGTCGGCTCCGCCCACGCCGCCGGCGCCCACCCGCATCGCGGTGCAGCGGAAACCCCTGTACGCATTGCCCGCCTCGGCTGCCCGGAAGGGCACGAAGGTGGTGGCGCTGACCCTCGACGACGGGCCGGACCCGGCGTACACCCCGCAGGTTCTGAAGATCCTGCACAAGCACCACGTCACGGCGACGTTCTTCGTGATCGGGCAGACTGCCGCGGCCCATCCCGACCTGCTCCGGTCCATCGTGGACGGCGGGCACACGGTGGGCACCCACACGTGGTCGCACGCGAACCTCCGCAAGCTGAACGCCGCGAAGGTGCGCACCGAGATCCAGCGCGCCGTCGACACCGTCGCCTCGATCACCGGCACGGTGCCGCACCTCTTCCGGGCGCCGTACGGGAACTGGTCCCGTACCGTGTTCAAGGAGTGCGCCGCCCTGGGGCAGAACTCGATCGCCTGGGACGTCGACCCGCGCGACTGGGAGACCCCGGGCTCGAACCACATCCGTTCCGCGGTCCTGAACCAGGTCGGCAACAGGTCGATCGTGCTCACCCACGACGGCGGCGGTGACCGGTCGCAGACGGTGCAGGCGCTGCGGCACGTCGTACCCGAGCTCAAGAGTTCCGGCTACCGGTTCGTGGGGGTGTGAGATGCCCGTGCTCCGATGGTTCAAGCGCCGCTGGAAGCTGCTGCTCGCCGTGGTCGTCGCCCTGCTCGTGACGGGTTCGGTGGCGACCGTGGCCGGCGCCCGGATGCTCGCGGGCCGCTACGAGGGGGCGGTCCACCGCGCCGACCTGCTGCCCGCGCCGGTCCGCTCCGCGTCCGGCAAACCGGAACCGCCGAAGGTGCGCGGGCCGATGAACCTGCTGCTCATCGGCTCGGACAGCCGCAAGCGCGGCGAGCCCGGCGACGGGCGTAGCGACGTCATCATCCTCGTGCACATCCCGAAGTCGACCGGGCACGCCTACGTGATCTCCATCCCGCGCGACACGTACCTGCCGATCGCCACGGCCGACGGGGAACGGGGGAGCCGCAACAAGGTCAACGCGGCGTACGCCTGGGGCGGCGCTCCCCGGCTGGTGCAGACGGTGAACCAGTTCGGCGACCTCACGGTCGACTGGCCGATCGTCATCGACTTCGCCGGCGTCCGCAAGCTCACCGACCTGGTCGGCGGCGTCGACGTCGTGGTGGACAAGCGGGCCGTCGACCGGTATCGCTTCCTGCCCGAGGACAGCCCGTACCCGTCGGCGCCGTGCACCGACCCGCAGGGCCGCTCGCGCCGCTGCGTGGTCTTCGACGCCGGCAAGGTCCACCTGGATGGCAAGCTCGCGGAGTACTACGTCCGTCAGCGCCGGGGCCTGCCCAACGACGACTTCGACCGGTCCAAGCGGCACCAGCAGTACCTGCACGCGCTCGCCGGGAAGATCGCCGAGAAGAACGTGCTGACCGACCCGATCGCCCTGGACCGGCTGGTGCGGGCGGGGGCCGGCATGCTCACCGTGGACCGCAGCATGCCCGTGCAGCGTCTCGCCCTGACCCTGCGCGGCCTGCGCCCGAAGGACCTGACCTTCATGACGCTGCCGATCGCGGAGAACCGTGACGTCCCCGGGGTGGGCTCGGTGATGGTCCCCGACACCGGTCGGTGCCGCGAGCTGTTCACGGCCCTGCGGGAGGGCCGCCTCGACCGCTATGTCCGTAAATACCCGCCGAACGACGTGAGCCACGGCCGGTAGGCGCGGGCCTCGTCTATCGTCGGCTCGTGCCCGACCTCGATCCGCGACACCTCAGATACCTCATCGCCGTGGCGGAGACCGGCAGCATCACGCGCGCGGCGCGGCGGCTCATGATGACCCAGCCGGCCCTGTCGCGGGCGTTGCAGGCCCTGGAGCGCACGGTCGGCGTGCCCCTGCTGGTGCGCCGCTCCCAGGCCACCGGGCTCACCGAGGCCGGCTCGGTGCTGCTGGCCGACGCGTACGAGCTGGTGGAACGGTCCCGGGCGGCGATCGAACGGGCGCGGGGCGCGTACTCCGGCGCCGAGACGCTGACGGTCTCCGCGCCGGTGTGCGACGTCTTGGCGGTGTCCGCGGCCGGCCGGGACTTCGAGGCCGGCCACCCCGGCGTCCGCGTCCACGTCGTCCCTCGCGGCTGGCCGGAGCGGCCGGAGGAGTTGGGCGCGACCGCGGCGGACGTGGCGATCCTGCGGGACTGCTTCGACCGGGGGAACCTGATCGTCGACCCCCTCGCGCGGGAGCCCCGCTCGGTGCTGCTGCCGGCCGGCCACCCGCTCGCGGCCCGCGAGTCGCTGACGGTCGCCGACCTCCGGGACGAGCCGGTCACCTACTGGGACGGCATGTCGGCGGCGGAGGCGGACCACTGGAGCGGCGCCGACGCCGACCCGCATCCGAGGCGGCACGGCCCCCGGGTGCGGGACACGACGGAGGTGATCGCCGCGGTCGTCCTGGGCCGCGCCATCGTCTTCGCCCACGGCACGACGCTGCCCGCGGACGAACTGCCGGGCCTGCGCGTACGGCCGGTCGAGGGCCTCACCCCGAGCACCCTGGAGATCGGCGTCCCGGCCGGCGCGAGGAACCCGCTCGCCGAGCGGTTCGTGGCGCACGCACGCGCCGGCTGGGCGCCCGCCGGACGCTGATCCTCATGCCCTCCCGGCATCACCGGGCAACCGCATCGGCATTACCCACCAAGATCGTTTTCCTGTTTCGATCGAGGCACGGACCGCCGAGACGCCGAGGAGTGCCGAGAAGTGATCATTGCCGAGGAGCCGTGGGAGAGCGCCGACGGCGTCCGCCTGCGCGACGCCATGGGGGCGGAGCTGGCCGCCCGTTATCCCGAGATCCCGGACCAGGAGGGCGACAGCAGGCCCACCGCGGAGACCGTCGACGTCTACCTGATCGCCCGCGGTGGCGACGGCGAGGCGGTCGGCTGCGGCGCGCTGCGGCTCCTGCCCGACGGCACGGCCGAGGTCAAACGCATGTACGTCGCGCCGGACGCCCGCGGCACCGGCGTAGCCACGGGCATCCTCCGGGCGCTGGAGGGGCACGCGCTGCGCCTCGGAGCGGACACCGTGCAGCTCACGACCGGCGACCGGCAGCCCGACGCCGTCCGGTTCTACGAGCGGGAGGGCTACCACCGGACCGACGGCTACGGGCCGTTCGCGGGTCACCCCATGGCCCTGTGCTACGCCCGCCGGCTGCACTGACCGCTCACCGGGCGGCCGGCTCGCGGGCGGCCAGGGCCACGTGCGCCCGCCGGGTCATCAGCCCCAGCGTCAGGGTGCTGCCCACCATCACCGCGCCGGCCAGGAGGAACGGGGTGCCCAGACCCAGCCCGTGCGCGACCGCACCGCCGCCGATCGCGCCGAGCGGCAGGGAGCCGAAGCCGATCAGGCGGTAGATGCTGGTCACCCGGCCCATGAGGGCGTCCGGGGTGATGCTCTGGCGCAGCGAGCGGCCGACGATCGAGAAGGACACCCCGGAGAAGCCGGCGAGGAACTGGAAGGCGACGATCAGCCACACCGAGCCGGTGGCCGCGATGCCCGCGGTGACCACGCCGGCCACCAGGCTCGCGGCGATCATCGTGGGCACCCGGCCGAGCGCTCGCACCGTCCAGGACACGGCGGCGGCGCCGGCCAGCCCGCCGACCCCCGCGCCGGTCAGCAGCAGGCCGTACGTGCTGCCGCCGAGGTGCAGCTCGTCGACCACGTAGAGCACGAGGGTGGCGTTGGCCGCGGCCACGCCGAGGTTCATCGCCGCCGCCCAGACCGCCTGCAGGCGCAGCGTCGGCTCGCGCATCAGGTAGCGGAGGCCCTCGCGCGCCTCGGCGGTCAGCGACGTGCGCACCGGTGCCGCGGGGGCCGGGCCGGCCGGCACGCGGCCGGGGACCCGGAGCCGGGTCAGCAGCGCCCAGCTGCCCCCGATCGCCGCGGCTATCGCGGCGAACGGCGCCACCGGATGCCACGCGAACAGCACGCCGCCGGCGGCCGGCCCGGCGAAGTCCTCGCCGATCGACTGGGACGCGGTCAGCCCGGCGTTCAGCCGCTCGAGCCCGGCGTCCTGCACCACCACCGGCGTCAGCGACTGCACCGCGGTCTCCGCCGCCAGTTCCGCCGCGCCCAGCAGGAACGCGGCCGCCAGCAGCAGCGGCAGGGTCGCCCGGTCCAGCGCCACCGCGGCGAGCAGCGCCACGATCAGCACCGCCCGGAACAGCTGGGTGCGGCGCAGGAGGCGGACCCGGTCGAACCGGTCCACCGCGGCGCCGACGTGGAAGCCGAACAGCAGGTGGGCGGCGGAGAGCGCGGCGGCGACCGCGGCGACGCTCACCGGGTCTCTCGTGACGTGCACCGCGAGCAGGGGCATGGCCGCGTACCGGATGCCGTCGCCGAGGCTGGCGGCAGCGCCGGAGGCGAACAGGTACGAGGCCGGGCCCCACCTCATGCGGCGGTCCACACCGGCGAGGGCGCGTACCCGCTGAAGGGGTTGATGTTGATGGTCCCGGTCGCGTTGACCGCGTAGCGGCGCAGGACCGCCACCGCCGCGTTGTCCACGATGAACACGCCGCTGACCGACGGGGTGACGGTGCTGGTCACCTGCCCCTGCTCGTCGACGAAGGCGACCGGCAGCGGGTCCGGATCGAAGACCTCCTGGACGATGTACGGGTGGTCGCCGGCCCCGCCCCGGACCGCCTCGGCGATCACCTGCGCCCACGCGTCGGCCGTGACCTCCCGCCCGACGGTGATGCCGATGCCGGCGTGCCCGCGTACCGGCTTGACGATCAGCCGGTCCTTGTGGCGCTCCACCCACGGCAGCAGGTCGACCTCGGTGTTCCCGAACCGGGTCCGGCGCGGTTCGAGAACCCGGGTCCACGGCACGTGCTCGGCCAGGCGGGCGCGCAGCGAGGGCGCGAGCCCGTCCAGCACGGCCTCGTCGGAGAGCACGGCCAGCGCCGCCTTCGAGGCCAGCACCTCCGCCCGGTAACCGGTGAACAGGCCGACGCGGCCGCTCTCCGCGATCGCGAAGAGCCGCTCCAGCACGGCGAACTCGTCGTCCTCGCCGGGTTCGGGCGACTCGAAGTAGCGGTACACGACGCTGACCCTGCGGCCCCGGTGGCGTACGCCGTCGCCGGCCAGGTCGAGATCCTCCAGCGCGCAGTGGGCCGCCTCGACCCCGTGCCGGCGCAGCTCGCGCGCGAACAGCTCGTACTGCCAGTCGAGCCGCCCGGCGCGCTCCTCGTGCCGCCAGTAGCAGATGGCGACCATGCCGTCGAGCGCGCCGAAGCTCTTCTCCAGGCTCGCCAGCAGGCCGTGCATCGCCACGGCGGGCCGCCCGGGCGCGGTCGCCGACGGCCGCAGGAACGCGCTCTGGGCGCGGGTGATGATGTCGTGCAGGCCGAACAGGCCGGCGGGGGAGTCGCCGTTGATCTCCACCACCACGGTGCGGCCGCCCGAGGTGATGACGTCCGGGCGGGCCACCGTGGACCAGTTCTGGTGCGGCTGGCGGGTCAGGAACGTCAGCTCCGGTGCGGTGGCCCGGCACAGCTGCGCCAGCCGCAGGACGTCGCCGCCGCACCGGTCGCGCAGGACGGCGTCGAGCCCCTCGAAGACGGTCCGGCAGGCCGACTCCAGCCGGGTCAGGGAACCGGCGGGCTCCACCGGCGGGCGGAAGACCAGGCGCTCCTTCGCGTACGGCGCGGACAGCTCGCGCAGCTCCGCGGTGGCCTCCCGGAACCGCTCGGGCGTGGGCTGGACGAAGTGCTCGCCGTCGGTCATGACCCCTCCGTGAACTTGCGGATCAGCGAGTGCGCGGCCTCCGGCGCGTCCCAGATCACCTGGTGGCTCGCGCCGGGCACCACGTGCAGTTCCCCCGCCCGCCCGGGCAGGCTCGCCACGATCTCCGCGGCGACCTCGTACGGGATCAGCGGATCGTCCTCGCCGACCAGCACCATCACCCGGCACCGGGCGGCGGCCAGATCGGCGCGCAGGTCGAGAGTGGACAGCTGCGGGATGAACGCGGCGTTGACCTCCGGCGTGGCGATCCGGCCCCGGACCGCCCGCTGGTACGCCTCGTCCGGCGTGCGCCGCATGGCCAGCGGCCCGCACACCTCGGCCCACTCCCGCTCGGCCTGCGCCGAATGGTCGGTCAGCGACCGGCGCATCACCGCGGCGGCCCGGTCCCCGCCCAGCACCCGGTGCCGCTCGACGATCTCGTCGTGGCTCGCCTGCCGGGCGCCCGTACCGACCAGGATCGCGCCGCCCGGCACCCGCGGGTGGCGCGACAGGAAGCGCTGCACGACGAAGCCGCCGAACGACGTGCCGAGCAGGTACGGCCGCTCCAGGCCGAGGGTGTCCACGAGCGCGGCCAGGTCGTCGGCCCACACGTCGAGGTTCCAGTCGGCCGGTCCGCCCCGGTCGCTGCGCCCGTGCCCCCGCAGGTCCGGGACGACGACGTGGGCGTACTCCGCCGCGGGCCGCATGGTCAGCCGCAGCATGCCGCCGTCGATGCCCGGCCCGCCGTGCACGGCGATGATGTCGGGCCGCCGGCTCCCGTCGCGCCACTCGTCACCCAGCGTCGTGACGTGCAGGCGGACGTCTCCCGCTCGGACTCGCATGCGTGGTCCTCTCATCGGGCGCGGCCGACGCTCACCGTCAGGCCGCGCGGGTACATTGTGGAGCTCGTGTCGGCGGTCACCGACCGGGACACATCATCCAGCCGATAGCGCCGGAACACCTCGACGGCCGTGGTGAGCTGGGCCTTCGCCAGGTGGGTGCCGACGCACCAGCGCGGGCCGCCGCCGAACGGCAGGTACGCCCCCGCCGGCAGCCGTGCGCCCGTCCAGCGTCCGGGCCGGAACAGCTCCGGCTCGGGGAAGTGGCGCTCGTCGCGGTGGATCGCGTACGGGCTGATCATCACCGCCGTCCGGGCCGGGAACCGCCATTCGCCGCTGGTCTCCTCCCCGTGGGTGGCCCGGTGCAGCAGCCAGGTCGGCGGCCGCAGCCGCAGCACCTCGTCGACGACCTGCCCCGGCTCCTCCTGCGGCCGGTGCGTGGCCACGGCGTGCAGCGTCCACGCGGCGGCCGCGGCCGGCACCAGCCGGGAGGCGATCGTGGCCGACACCAGGATCCGCACCAGCGGTCCGGCGGGGACGCCGGCGCCGCTCAGCATGGCGATCAGCCCGCCCGGCGGCGGCCGGTCCACGACGGCGTGCAGGGCCGAGTCCAGGCGCTGCTGGGCCCGGGTGGCGCGGCGCCGGCGGGCGGTGAGCCGGTCGAGGAACCAGGGCAGCTCGACGGACGACCGGACGATCGGGTTCAGGGCGTCGAGCAGGCCGGCGACCAGCGCGGCGAGGTCGTCGCGTTCCCGGCGGGCGGCGGCGGGGCCCAGGCACAGCCGCAGGAAGGCGTCGGTGCTCAGGCGTACGAGCGCGGGCAGGGGATCGCCGGTGCGGCCGATCCGGGCCCAGTCGTCCATCAGCGTGGCCAGCTCGCCCGCGTACCACCGCAGATGCTCGCCGACCAGGTCGCCGGAGAGGGCGGACAGCATCGCGCGGCGCGCCGACATCCAGCTCTCCAGCGCGTCCTCGCCGCGGCGGCTGTCGGTCGGGCGCCAGGCCCGGTCGCGGTCCATGAGGAAGTCGCGGTTGGTGCGGCGCAGCACGTCGTGGGCCACCTCGCCGCCGGTGACGAGCACCGTGCCGGGGCTGAGCTCGACGACCGGCCCGTACCGCCGCGCGGCGCGCAGCACGAAGCCGGGACGGTCCTGGTCGTACTCCTCGAGCAGGTCGGCGCGGGACAGCTTCGCCTGCACCGGTGGGGCGACGGTCACCGGGACTCCTTAGGGTGCGGCGGACGAGGGGAACGGCGGCGGTGGCCGGGACCCGCGCGAGGCCCCGGCCACCGTCATCGGCGTCAGTGCCAGGGGTACGCGCCGGCAAGGGCCTTGCGTGCGAAACGCGCCTTGATCCGCTTGATCATCGAATACACCTCCCTCCGGTCATCGACGGCCATGCCTGTCTCAGTGCCACGGGTACGCGCCCGCGAGGGCCTTGCGCGCGAAACGCGCCTTGATCCGCTTGATCATGGGAAACACCTCCTCCCCTCCTCGGGTCCGCCGTTCCTCACGGTGATCCGGGGCCCGGGTCCCGCACCACCAGGTCTGCCGGCACGTCGCGCAGGCTGCCCAGCCCGAGCTGCCGTGCCACGTCCAGGAGCTCCTGCCGGAGCACGCCGAGGACGTTCGCGACGCCGTCCTCGCCGTCCAGGGCCAGGCCCCAGACGTACGGGCGGCCGATGCACACCGCCGCGGCGCCGCCCGCCAGCGCCTTGATCACGTCCGCCCCGGTGCGGATGCCGCCGTCCATCAGCACCGGCGTCCGGCCGGCCGCGGCGACGACGGCGGGCAGGGCGTCGATCGCCGCGATCGAGTCGTCGAGCTGCCGGCCGCCGTGGTTGGAGACGATCAGCCCGGCCACGCCGCGCGCGGCAAGCTCGGCCGCGTCCGCCGGATGCAGCACCCCCTTGACGACCACCGGCAGGCTCGTCCGCGACCGGATGAAGTCGAGCAGCTCCCAGGTGAGCGGCCAGCGCGGCAGCCGGGTGTCCGGCGGCACGTACCCGTCGGAGTAGCCGCTCTCCCGGTGGATGCCGAAACGCACGTCCGGCGGGGTGGCGAAACCGGCGCGCAGCATGGCGAGCCGGCGCGACGGATGGCTGTTGTCGATGGTGACCACCAGGGCCCGCGCGTCGAGCGACTCGGCCAGCCGGATGGTGCGGGTGACGTCGTCGCGGCTGCCGTAGCAGTACAGCTGGAACCAGAACGGCCCCTGTTTCGCGATGTCGGTCAGGCTGTGATGGCTGTCGTTGCTGACGATCGGCAGGACGCCGGCGCGCTGCGCGGCCCGCGAGACCGGCAGCTCGGCCTCCTCGTGGAACAGCCGCAGCGGGCTGGTCGGCGCGAGCAGCACCGGCAGGGCCGAGTCGAAGCCGAGCACGCCGGCGCCGAGGTCCGGGTCGGCGGTGCCCTGCAACGGGCGCGGGCGCAGCTTCCACCGGCGCAGCGCCGCCTCGTTGTGCCGCACCCCGTCGTCGCGCCCGGCGCCGCCCGCCAGGTACGCCCACCGCGCGCCGTCGAGCACCGTGCGGCAGGCCCGCTGGAAGTCGTCGAGGGAGAGCAGCCGGCCGGTCGTCATCAGGCGGCCTCGGCGAGGGTGCGGATGCCGTCGCCGTCCGGGGCCGGCCCGTACCGCGTCATCAGCCGGGTGACGTCGCGCAGGACATAGGTGCGCAGCAGCCACCGGTCACTGGCGTCGTATTGCGCGGTGAACGAATCCCGGCCGTGCAGACAACGATTATTGGAAAAGACCACCAAACTGCCGGGACCCAGCCGTACGCGATGGGCGACCCGTTCCGCGCAATCGAGGAAATCGGCGATGGCGGCCCGATCCTGCGCCGTTGAACCGGTAATGGAACTGTGCCAGCGGACGGTGGGCCAGCCGGGTGATCCGCCGATGGGGCCGACCCCTTCGGTGGCCGCCCGCCCGGCCGGTGAGAAGCTTTCCGGTGCGGCGATCCGGAAACGCGGTTCGCGGAGTCTGCGTACCGTTTCCGGGCGGCATTCCCGCACCGCGTCGGCGATGTGCACCAGGCGGGTGGCCGGCCGCGGCTGCGGGCTGCGCACGCCGTAGAGGACGACGAAGTCGGGCCGGACGTCGTGGAACGCGACCTCGGTGTGCAGCGAGAGGTCGACCGCCGAGGAGGCGTTCGACTGCGTCGCCGCGCCGTCCGGCCGTGGCCGTACGTCGTGCACGAGGTCGCCGTTCTTCTCCGCGCGATAGCCGAACTCGTGGCCGAGTTGCCTGGTCACCATGGCCAGCCAGGTCCAGCCGAGCAGCGGCGGCGCGTCCGGGCCGGTGCGGTCGTCGGCCGGCAGGCCGTGCAGGACGACCGCGTCGGTGGCGCCGTCGCGCAGCCGGGCCAGGGCGTCGCGGACCCGCTCCGGCAAGATCGTCTCGTGGCGGGCGGCCAGCCGGAAATGGTCGCGCGTGTCCTGCCGGTCGAGCGGCCGGGGAAACCGGCCGATGATCTGTTCCCGCGCCGACCGGCGCATGCCGGCGGCCTCGGCCTCGGAAACGGATTCCGTTGTCACGCCGCCGGCGATCGCGATTTCATTCACGGATGCCACATCCCTTGACGATAGGTTTCAGGATGCAGGACATCGCACGAGAATCGTCTGACAAAGCACGCCGCAATGCGCCCGCCGTCGCCGCGAAGGCGGACGACAGCCGTCGGCCGTACTTGATCAGGAACCCCCGTGTAAGCCCCGTTGTCGCCATCGTATGGAGCTACGGAGGGCAATCGCAACATCTCCGGCCGTCGATACCTCGGCCCGCCCCGCCGATAATCGGCCGCAATTCCGGCGTTTGCGCTGCCCACCCCGCTTGACGCGGACGCGCGGCGGACGCCGAACAAAATCGCCCGGTGCGGCGGGATCTCCACGCAGAGTGGTCAATCTGTCACCGAAAGTCGAAGTATTAGCATCGGCCCGTGATCCGCATCCGGTTCAGCGACGCGACGATCGACCGTACGCGGATCGCGGTCAGCCCCCTGAGCGAGGCCGTCGCCGGGCTCGACCTGGTGCACCGGCAGCGGGACCGGGACCGGGCGCCGTGGCCGTACACGGACTGGGTGGAGCGGGCGCGCGAGGTGCTGCGCACGGTCCCGGAGACGGCGCCGCTGCGCGTGTACGCCCAGCTCTACGGCACCGACCACGGCCGCCCGACCCCCGACGTGTTCACCCCCGTGCCCCTCGGGGCCCGCCCGGCCCTGAGCGAGCAGCTGGAGGCCGTACGCCGCACACCCCCGGCGCTCGCGGCGGAACAGTTCGCCAAGCACTACCCGGAAGGGCTGCCCGCGTTCCTCGAGCCGTACGCCGACCGCGGGGAGCGGGCGTTCGGGCTGCTCGCGGACGCCCTCGAGGCGTTCTGGGAGCTGGCCCTCGCCCCGTACTGGCCGGCGATGCGCGCCGCGCTGGACGAGGAGCAGCTGCTGCGCGCCCGGACCCTCGCGACGGCCGGCCCCGAGTCGCTGCTCGACAGCCTGCGTACGCCCGCCAGCTGGGACCGGCCCGTGCTGTCGCTGCCGAAGCCGCGCGACTCGGTGCTCAACGCCCGCGACCAGCGGCTGCTGCTGGTACCCGTGCTGCTGATGCAGGACACGATGACCGTGTCGACCGACCATCCCGAGATCCTCATGGTGGCGTACCAGGCGCGCGGGTCGGCCGTTCTCGCCGGGAGCCCGGCGCCCGCCCCGGCCGGCCGGGACCGCCTCGACCGGCTGATCGGGCCCGGCCGCGCCGCCGTGCTGCGATCGCTGACCGAACCGTCGACCACGACCGGCCTCGCCGCCGCCCTCGGCCTCGCCGCCAGCACGATCTCCGAGCACCTCGGTGCGCTGGTGGAGACCGGCTCGGTGTCCCGCGCCCGCACCGGCCGCCGGGTCCTGTACGCCCGCACGCCCGCCGGCGACTCGCTGGTCGCGCTGTTCGCCGAGGATTCGGCTTCCACCGAAGGACGGGACTCCGCGGCCGCCGCTTCCTAACGTCCCTGGGCCATGCACCCCGTACTCACCGGCGTCCTGCGCCGCCGGGCCCGCCCGCTCGCGATCGCCGCCGCGGCGTCGGCCGGTCACCAGGTCTGCGAGGCCCTCGTCCCGCTCGCCATCGGCCTCGCCGTCGACCACGCGGTGGACGGCGGCCCACCGGCCGCGATCCTGCTGGCCGTCGGCGGCATCCTGGTCCTGTTCACGCTGCTCGCCGCCGGTGGCGGCACCAACTTCTGGCAGCTGACCTCGGCCACCACCCGCGAGGCGCACGAGCTGCGGGTCCGGGCCGGCGGTCACGTCCTGGACGGCACCGGCACCGGGCGGCGCGCCGGCGACCTGGCCGCGACCCTGGTCTCGGACGCCAGGGCCGCCGCCGAGATCCTCCGGGCGGTGGTGCACCTGATCTCCGGGGCCGCCGGCCTGCTCGTCACCGTGGCCGTGCTGCTGTCCGTCGACGCCCGGCTGGGGCTCGGCATGGTGTGCGGCGTCCCGGCGATCACCCTGGCCGTCAACCGGCTCAGCCCCTGGCTCGAACGCCGGATCGCGGCGCGCCAGCACGCCTCCGGCCTCGCCGCCGCGTTCGCCGCCGAACTCGTCCACGGCCTGCGGCCGCTGCGCGGCTTCGGCGGGGTGCCCGAGGCCGTCCGCCGCTTCCGCCGTACGAGCCGCACCTCGCGGGACGCGGCGCTGCGCGGGGCGAGCGCGGCGGCCGCGGCCGACGGCGCCGGCGGCCTCGCCACCGGCCTGGTGCTCGCCGGCACCGTGGCCGTGGCCGCCGCGTTGACGGCGTCCGGGCGGATCGGCGTCGGCGACCTGGTCACGGTGGTCGCGATGGCGTCGTTCGCGGGGGAGCCGGTCGAACGGATCATGACGGGCGTCAAGCAGGCGGCGATCTCCCGGGCGAGCGCCGCCCGGCTGGCCGTCCTGCTCGACCCGGGTCACGACGCGGCGGCACCGGCCGTCCCGCCGCCCGGCGACGTCGGCGCGCCCGGTCCGGACGAGCTGCTCGGCGTGGTAGCCACCGACCCGGCCCGCGCGGACGCGCTCGCCGCGTCGTTCGGCGCGGGCCGCGACGTGCTGGTCGAGCCGCACGCCGTGCACCTGCTCGGCCGTACGCTGCCCGAGGTTCTCGACACCGGCCGGGACACCGCACCGGAGGACACCGCGCGGGCGCTGGCCGCGGCGCGGGCTCGGGACGTCGGCGACGCGCTGCTGGACGGCGGCGCCAACCTCTCCGGCGGGCAGCGGCAGCGGGTCGCCCTCGCCCGGGCGCTGGCCGCGCGGCCCGCCGTCCTGGTCCTCCAGGATCCGCTGACCGCGGTCGACGCCGTCACCGAGGACGCGGCCGCGGCCGGGCTCGCCGCGCTGCGACGCCGCGACGGGGGAGCGACCGTCGTGATCAGCACCTCGCCGGCACTGCTCGCCCGCTGCGACCGGGTGGCGTTCCTCGCCGGGGCGCGGCCGGCGGTCGTGGCCACCCATGACGAGCTGTGCGCCGATCCCGGCTACGCCGCGGCGGTGCTGCGATGACCGCCCTGCCCATCGCCACCGGCCGGCAGAGCCTCACGGTGCTGGCCGCCGCCGTACGCCCGCATCGCGCCGCGGCGCTGCTCGCCCTCGCCTGGACCGTGCTGGGGGCGGGCGCGGCGGTGGCCGTACCGCTGCTGCTCGGGCGGCTCGTGGACGCGGTGGCGGGCGGGCACGCGTACCCGGGCGGCCTGGTCCTCGCGACCGGGACCACGATCCTGGCCGGCGCGGGCGGTGCGGCCCTGGCCCTGCGCGGCATCGAGCGCCTCGGCGCGAGGGTGGCCGCCGGCCTGCGCGAACGCGTCGTCGAGCGGACCCTCACCCTGCGGCCGGCGGTGCTGGAGAACGCGGGCGGCGGCGAGGTGGCGTCGCGGGTCACCGAGGACCTCGAGAACGTCGTCGCCGCCGTCCCGCTGCTGGCCGAGGTGCTGCGCGCGCTGGTCACCGTGGTCGTCTCGACCGCGGGTTTCCTCGCCCTCGACCGGCGGCTCGCGCTCGCGTTCCTCACCGTCTTTCCCGTGTACGCCCTGAGCCTGCGCGCGTACCTGCCGCGGGCCGCGCGCCTCTACGCCACGGAACGCCGGCTCGCCGCCGAGCGGGGCCGGATCCTGCTGGAGTCGCTGCACGGGCGGGCGACGGTGCGCGCGTACGCGATGGCGGCGCTCCAGACCCGCCGGCTCGCCGCCGCGTCGCGCGAGACGGTGCACGCGGCGCTGCGGGCGGCCCGTAGCTACCTGTGGTTCAGCAAGAGCATGAACGCCGCCGAGGCCGCCGGGCTGTCCGCCGTCCTGCTGACCGGATACGGGCTGGTCCGCGGGGGGCTCGTCACCGTGGGCGCGGTCACCGCCGCGGCGTTGCTGTTCCACCGCCTGTTCACCCCGCTGGGCACGCTGCTGCTGTCGTTCGACGAGGTGCAGCGCGCCCAGGCCTCCCTGGCCCGGACGGCCGGCGTCCTGCTCGTGCCGCCGCCGGCCCCGGGACTGCGGACGCCGCCGCCGGCCCCGGGATCGGTCTCGGTCGGCGCGAGCGGGGTGCGGCACGCGTACGCCGGCGGCCCCGACGTGCTGCGCGGCCTCGACCTCGACGTGCCGGCCGGCACCTCCCTGGCCCTGGTGGGCAGCAGCGGGGCCGGCAAGACGACGCTGGCGAACCTGCTCGCCGGCACGTTCGGCGCCACCGCCGGCCGGGTGACGCTGACCGGCCCGCACGGTGCCGTGGACATCGCGGAGCTGGACGCGGCGGTGCTGCGCGACTGGGTCGGCGTCGTCTCCCAGGAGACGTACGTCTTCACCGGAGCGCTGCGCGACGACCTCACCTACGCGGCGCCGGGCAGCGACGACGACCGGATCCTCGCCGCCCTCGCCGCCGTCGGCGCGGCCACCTGGGTGCGGGCCCTGCCGCGGGGCCTGGACACGCCGGTCGGGCCGGGGCACCACCCGCTGAGCGCCGCCCGGATCCAGCAGCTCGCGCTGGCCCGGCTGCTGCTGCGCGACCCGCCCGTGGTCGTGCTGGACGAGGCGACCGCCGAGGCCGGCAGCGCGGGCGCCCGCGACCTCGAGACGGCGGCGTCCGCCCTGGTGGAGGGCCGCACCGCGATCGTGGTGGCGCACCGGCTCACCCAGGCCCGCGCCTGCGACCGCATCGCCGTCCTCGACCGCGGGCGGATCACCGAGGCCGGCACGCACGAGGAGCTGGTCGCCCTCGGGGGCCACTACGCCGCGCTGTGGGCCGCGTGGTCCCGAGCCCCGGCGCGCTGATCCTAAGGAGGGCCCCGCAGCGACCGATCTTGGCTGAGGATGACCCGGACGGGATGGATGGCTCGATGACTCGCTTGTTGCGCGGTACCCGGCTGAGCGTACGGCTGCTCGCCTCGTTCGGGCTGCTCGGCGCCCTGCTCGTGGCCGTGACCGCGATCGGCGTGGCCGGGCAGCGCCGGCAGCAGCAGGCCGCGGCCGACGCCGCGGCGATCCAGGTGCTCAGCCGGCAGTCGATGCAGCTCAAGTTCCTGAACTCGGACATGAACAGCTGGGTGATCGCGTACTTCACCAACGTGCAGTACACGTCCCCTGCCAAGGCGGTGGGTCCGGGCAGCAACCGGGACGACGCGGTCAAGGCCAAGACGGCGGCGGCGCAGGTGCTCTCGCAGGTCCGGACGCAATACCTGTCGACCGCCGAGCGGCAGACGTTCGACCAGCTCAAGCAGCAGTTCGCCGCGGTCTCGCAGGCGGAGGAGCAGATCGGCACGTTCCTGAAGCAGGACAACGACGCGGGTGTGAAGAGCGCGATGAACCTGCTCAACACCACGTACATCGAGGGCGTGCAGAAGGTCACCGAGCTGACCACGAAGCTGACCGACTCCACGACCGAGCGCAGCACCGTCGCCGTGAAAGACGCCAACGAGGCGGGCACCCGCGGTCAGCGGCTCATGATGGCCGGATGCGGCCTGGCGCTGCTGCTGGCGGTGGCGCTGGCGCTGCTGCTCACCCGCAGCGTGACGGTGCCCGCCCGGCGGGTGGTGGCGGCGCTGCGCCGGCTGGCCGACCGGGACCTGACGGCGGTGCTGGACGTCGACGGCCGCGACGAGCTCACCGAGATGTCCCGCGCCTTCAACGGCGCGGTGGGCGGCGTGCGTGACGCGCTGTCGCACGTGTCCGGCCGTACGGAAGGGCTGACCGCGGCCGCGCGCTCGCTGTCCGAGCTCTCCGTGCGGATGGGCGGGAACGCCGAAGGCACCAGCCAGCAGGCCCGCCTGGTGTCCTCCGCGGCGGACGAGGTGTCGGCCAACGTGGCGGGCATCGCGGCCGCGGCCGAGCAGGTGGACGCGTCCATCGGCGAGATCGCCCGCAGCAGCGAGGCGGCGGTCGGCATCGCGGACCGGGGCGTGCGCACCGCGAGCAGCACGTCGGACGCGGTGGGCCGGCTGGCCGAGGCCAGCGAGGAGATCGGCGAGATCGTCAGCACCATCACGTCCATCGCCAAGCAGACCAACCTGCTCGCGCTGAACGCCACCATCGAGGCCGCGCGGGCGGGGGAGTCCGGCCGCGGGTTCGCCGTGGTCGCCGGCGAGGTCAAGAACCTGGCCGCCGAGACCGCCCAGGCGACCGAGGACATCACCGCGAAGATCCTCGCCATCCAGCAGACGACGCAGGACGCCAACGCCGCGATCAGCGAGATCGCCGACGTGGTCGGGCAGATCTCCACGTTCCAGGCCTCGATCGCCACGTCGGTCGAGGAGCAGGCGGCGACGACCGCCGAGATCGGCCGCACGGTCACCGAGGTGGCGGGCGGCTCCCGCCGGATCGCGGAGAACATCTCGGGCGTGGCCTCGACCGCGCACTCGACCCACGAGGGCGCCAACGACACCCAGCAGGCGGCGCGCGGGCTGGCGTCGATGGCCGACGAGCTCGGCGAGCTGGTGGCGACCTTCCGGATCTGAGCGTACGGGCGGCTCAGCCCTCGGGCGCCGCCTCCGCGAAGATCGGCCGGCCGTCGATGCTCACGCCGTTCTTCACCCGGCGGTACTCCTCGAGGTCGGCGGCGGTGCGCCGCTCGTGCGCGCGGATCAGCAGGTCGCGATCGCCCTCGTACGCCATCAGCGGCACGGCGTACCCGCACGAGTCGCTGACCCGCTCGACCGCGACGTCGATGACCGCCCGCACGCCGTGCGTGTCCGGCGGCGCCGGGAAGAGCCCCAGTAGGTCGGCGTGCTCCGGCGAGCTGACCGGCACCGCCCGGCCCCGGCCGTGCAGCCGGACGATGTTCGGCGGGCCCTGGAACGCGCAGAACATCAGGGTGATCCGCCCGTTCTCCGCCAGGTGCGCGATCGTCTCCGCCCCGCTGCCGTGATAGTCCAGATAGGCCACCCGGTGCTCGCCCAGCACGGCGAACGTCCCGCCCATGCCCTTGGGCGAGACGTTGACGTGCCCGCCGGGCCCGGTCGGCGCGGTGGCCACGAAGAACATCGGCTGCTCCTCGATGAAGGCCCGCAACCGCCCGTCGATCCGCTCATGCAGCTTCATGGACCCGATCCTGCCCTGTGCCCGCCACCGTGCGCGAGCAGCCGGCCCGGCCGCTAAGATCGCCGGGTGCAGCCGACGGATCCGACGCGACCCCTGAAGTGGTACGCGGTTCTCGCCCTGCTCTTCTTCGGCGTCCTCCCGGCCGTGATGATCGCCCTGCTGGTGGCCCGGGACAGGACCCCCGGCGCGGTCGGGCTGCTGCTGATCGGCGGCGTGCCGCTGCTGCTGGCCGCTCTGGTCAGCGTGGTGCAGGGCTTCCGCGAGGCCGACCCGGAGGCCGGCGCGCGCCGGTTCCACCTGTCGATGGCGTTCGTCGCCGGGGCGGACGTGCTGCTGCTGGGCGGCAACGCCCTGATCCGGATGGCCGCCGGCTGACCCGGTCAGCGGCCGGTGGCCCCGTCGATCTGCTCCCGGAGGATGTCGGCGTGGCCGGCGTGCCGCCCGGTCTCCTCGATCAGGTGCACCAGCACCCAGCGCCGCGGCGGGGCCGCACCCCGGCCGCCGGGCCGGGGCGCGGGCAGGCTCAGGTCCGTCCAGCCCGCGATGACCTCGTTCGCCTCCGCGATCGTCTCCCGGTACGCGGCGAGCAGCCCGTCGGCCGTCTCGTCCCGCCTGGGCCGCAGGGTGCGGCGCAGGTCGGTGATCGGCTCCCCGAGGAAGTAGAACCGCTCGACGTGGGTGAGGTGCTTGACCAGGCCCAGCAGGTTGGTGCCGCTGGGCACGCCCGCGGTGCGCACCTGCGGTTCCGGCACGCCGGTGGCCTTGGCGGCGATGGCGTCGCGCAGGTGGTCGAGGAAACCCGTCAGCGTGGCTCTCTCGCCGTCGCCGGTCCACGACGGCCCGGTGTCCCTCCTCCGCGCCCCGGTCATGGCCGGTCCTCACGCCGGATCAGCAGGACGTTGTCGGTCACGATCGCGGTCCTGCCGCCCGGACCCGTCGCCCGGCGGCCCGGCATGTCGGCACGCCGCACGGACCACCGCCCCGGATCGAGGTCGAGGCCCGCGGCAACCTCCTGCGGGGTGGGGTAGTGCGTGTCCGGGTCCTGGTCCCACGACCAGGGTGCGGTGGAGCCGTGATCCACGACCAGAAGCAGACCACCGGGGCGCAGCGCGTGCGCCGCTTTCCGCAGAACCCGCGCGCGGTCCAGCGGGAACGGTGTGTGCAGGTACTGCGCCGAGACGAGGTCGAAGGTGCCCGCGGGGAAGCTCCGGGCCAGGTCGTGCGGCTCGGCGGTCACGAGGCCGCCGAGCCCCCGGTCCCGGGCGTACGCGCCGACCCCGGCCGTCGCGGTGGCCGAGATGTCCACGGCCGTGACCCGCCAGCCGCGCCGGGCCAGCCAGATGGTGTCGCCGCCGGCGCCGCAGCCGAGATCCAGGGCCGTGCCGGGTGGCAGCTCCCCGGCGGTCTCGATGAGCAGGGGATTGGCACGGCCTCCCCAGGCCCGCCGCCGGCGGTAGTGGCCCTCCCAGAAGGCGCCGGCCGTCTGCCCGGCGGTCACCGGGTCGCTCCGCCGGCGAAGAACGCGAGCAGGTGGCCGGTGACGAACGCCGGGTTCTCCTCGGGCAGCCAGTGGCCCGCCTTCGGCACCTCGACGGCGCGGACGATGCGGGTCATCCGGGGCGCCAGCGTGGACCGGGTGAACGCCAGCTGGCCCTCGCCGGTCATCAGCATCGTCGGCACGGCGACGGGCGCGGCGGCGACGTTGTCGCGCTCGTCCCGGTCGAGCGTCCGGTACAGCTCGAAACCACCCCGGAGAACCTGGGGACGACGGTACGTGCGAGCGAACTCGTCCAGCTGCCGGTCGGTGAACGGGGACTTCGCGCCCGGCCCGCCGTAGCTGGTGCCGCCGTACGCGACGTACCCGAAGAACAGGGCGAGGTAGTCGCGGACGTCGTCGTCGACGAGGGTCTCGGGGAACCCCGGCTGCCCGTGGAAGGCGAGGTGCCAGCTCAGCGACCGGTACTTCGCGGCGCTCAGGGCGGGGCCGGGAAGCGGGTAGTCGAGGTGCGCGTAGCGGGCGACCTCCCGCGGGAACTGGGCGGCGTACTGGAATCCCACGCCGGCGCCCAGATCGTGCGCGACCAGGTTGATCCTGCGCAGGCCGAGCCGTCCGGCGAGCAGCTTGTGCACGTAGCGCGCGAGGGTGGCCTTGTCGTAGCTGGGCGGGGCGCCGGCGCTGTCACCGAGCCCGGGCAGGTCCAGCGCGTACACCGTGTACCGCTCGGCGAGGGCCGGCATGATGCCGCGCCACTCGTACCAGGACTGCGGCCAGCCGTGCAGCAGGACGAGCGGTTCACCGGTGCCGCCGGTGACGTAGTGCATGCGTACGCCGTCGACGTCGGCCGTTCCGTGGCGGAACCGGCTGTCGAACTCGGCGTCGGCGCGGGTGGCGGCCCCCTCCGCCGGCTCGGCTCCGGCCGTGGCGCGGGCGGCGGCCCGCTCCACCGGCTCGGCTTCCGTCGCGGCGCAGGCGGTGGTCAGCAGGAGCACGGCCGCGAGAGCGGCCACCATGCGGTTCCGGACTGTTGTGATCATCGGTGTCACCTCCGCGGCCAGCATCCCGACGATCTTGGCAGACTTGCAAGAAAAATTGCGGATCTGCATCATGGCCGCATGACCAGGAGCGAACAGGACGTCCTCGCCGGGGTGGGACCGAGACTGCACGCGCTGCGCCGCAAGCGGGGCATCACGCTGGCGGCCCTGGCCGGCGAGACCGGGCTGACGGCGAGCACCCTCTCCCGCCTCGAGAACGGCAGGCTCCGCCCGACCCTGGAACAGCTCCTGCCGCTCGCCCGGGCGCACGGTGTGCCGCTCGACGACCTGGTGGCGGCCCCGCCGACCGGCGACCCGCGCATCCACCTGCGCCCCGTACGCCGCTTCGGCCTGACGGTCGTCCCGCTGACCCGCCGCGTCGGCGGCGTCCAGGCCTTCAAGGTGGTCTACCCGCCGGCCGGCCGCGCCCACACGACGACCCCGCAGACCCACGACGGCTACGAATGGTTCTACGTCCTCAACGGCCGCGTCCGGTTCGTCCTGGGCGACGAGGAGTTCGAACTCGGCGCGGGGGAGGCGGCGGAGTTCGACACCCGCACACCCCACTGGATCGGCAGCGCGGGCGACCAGCCCGCGGAACTCTTCACCCTCTTCGGCCCGGAGGGCGAACGCGCCCACCTGGCGCCGAACGCCCCGCCCGGCGCGGCTGCCCGATCAGCCCCCTGAACAAGCCGGCAGCGGCCCCTCAGGCGTCGCCGTCTCCGCGCGACCCACGCAGCATGTCCGCGATGAGACGCAACCCCTCCCGCGTCTCCTCCCGGAACTCCCGGAACTCCGTCCGATGCTCCGACAGGCCCCGCGCGACCTCCCGGATCAACCCCGCATCCGCCCGGCGCAACGTCTGCAGATCCTGCACATCCTGATCCAGGTCACGCACCACCTGCTCCAGGTGGGTCAACCGTGACTCGAAATCCTCAGGCATCGCGCCCCTCCCGCTCCGGACCCTACGTGGATCCTGCCCGGGCACCCGCGCCGCCGACAACCGATTGTTCGAAGGGCAACCCTCATCGGCCCATCATCGCGTGGCGCGTAGCCGGGCGGCTCGGCCCCTCCGCCGGGACTCGACGTAGGATCCTAGGATGCTCTAGGGGTTGTGCGCGGCCCGGCCCTCGGGCGTTGCTGCCGAGGGCCGGGCCGGGAGCGTCGCCCTCAGTCGGCGGCGAGGGTGGCGGCGATCGGGTGGCGTACCGCCCGGCGGGCCGGGAGGATCGAGGCCGTCAGGGCCGCGAGGACGGCGACCGCGAGCAGCACCGTCAGGCGGTCCCAGGGGATGACCAGCGCGAGCCTCGAGCCGTGGGCCTCGACCGAGCGCAGGGCGGACAGCGTGATCGCCATGCTGATGGCCGTACCGATGAGGGTTCCGGTCAGGGCGATGACCAGGGCCTCGAACGTCAGCGTGCGGCGCAGTTGGCGGCGGGTCAGGCCGACGGCGCGGAGCAGGGCGTTCTCGCGGGTGCGCTCGACCACCGACAGGGTCAGGGTGTTGGCGACGCCGATCAGGGCGATGATGACGGCCAGGGACAGCAGGGCGGTGATGACCGCGAGCGCCTGGTTGAGCCGGGCGTTGAGGTGGTCGACGTAGCCGTCGTGGTCGTAGGCGACCACCGCCGGGTAGGCCTGGAGGGCGCGGTCCAGGGCGGCGCGGGCGTCGGTGGACGAGACGCCGGGGGCCGGGTCGACCTGGATCTCGGTGAGGAACGGTTCGCCGAAGACGGCCACCATGTCGCCGGCCGAGAGCCAGACCGTGCGGGTGCCCGGCGACACCGCGGACACGGGGAATCGCCGTCCCTGCACGGTGACCGTGGCGCCCACGGCGAGGCCGAGGTCGGCGGAGACCACCGCGGAGCCCTCGGCCGGTCCGCCGGTGCCGCCGGTCCGCACCTCGTTGCCGCTGTCCTTGTCGAAGGACTGGTACGCCGGGTGGAGGCCGGCGCCGATCTCGGGCTGGGCGCGCAGGGCCTCGACCACCCCGGCCGGCAGGATCCCCAGGCCGTTGGCGTCCATGACGAGGAACTGCGCGAACATCTTGTCGCCGGCGCGGCGTTCGGCGGGGGCCTCGGTGCTCTTGGCGATCAGCGTGAAGGTCGCGATGAGGGTGACCCCGACGACGAGGGCGTTCGTGGTCGTGGCGATGCGGCGGGGATTGCGGGCGGCGTTGAGCAGCGCCAGGGCCGCGGTGGCCCCGCCCAGCGCGGCGAGCGGCGGCCGCAGGAACCGGATGAGGGCCGGGACCAGCACCGGGCTCAGCAGCAGGAACCCGGTGACGGTCAGCAGGGCGCCGGCGATGACCAGCATCGCGCGGTTCGCCGCGGCCAGGCTCACCAGGCCGGCGGCGAAGGTGACCGTGCCGGCGATCCGGCGGGTCCGGCCCACCGGGCGGGCGATCTGCACGGACGCGTCGGAGAGCGCCGCCACCGGTGCGACGGCGGTGCCGCGCCGGGCGGGCAGCAGCGCGGAGAGCACGGTGACGCCGATGCCGACGGCGAGGGCGACGAGGACGGTCGTGCCCGAGATCACCGGACGGACGTCGGCGGGGGCGCCGGCCGCCGCGAGCGCGGCCGGCAGCCCGTACGCGAGCAGCACGCCGGCGGCCAGCCCCAGGACCGACCCGGCGGCCCCGACCACGGCGGCCTCGGCGACGACGGAACGGAACACCTGGCGCCGGGTCGTGCCGACCAGCCGCAGCAGCGCGATCTCCCGGGTGCGCTGGGCCAGCACGATGGTGAACGTGTTGGCGATGACGAAGGCGGCCATGCACACCGCGATCACGCCGAAGCCCAGCAGGGCGTCGCGGAACTCCTCGGCGTTGCCGACCGCGGCGTTCTTCGCCTCCTCCACGAGCTGGTCGTGGGGGAGCGCCCGGGCGCCGACCGCGGCGGTGATCCGCGCGGCCAGGTCGTCGTTGCTGACGCCGGGGGCGGCCGAGACGATGATGGTGGTCGACGGGTAGCCGCTGATGGCCTCCATGTCGGGCGTCGTCATCACGATCAGCGCGCCGGTGTTGTCGAAGCCGCCCTTCGTGGTCGCGGTCAGCCCGACGAGCGTGTACGTCCGGGACTTCGCGCCGAAGCTGCTGATCAACAGCTTGTCGCCGGCCCCGAGGTGCTCCCGGTCCGCCGTGCGTTCGTCGAGCACGACCTCGCCGCGCTTGCCCGGCATCCGGCCGCTGGTGGCCTCGATCGGCTGCAATCGCGGATCGGCGGCGACGTTGACGGCCCGGTGGTCGCCGATGACCTTCCTGCCGTCCCCGGCGGACAGGCCCAGGTTGAACAGCGACCACGTCTTCTCCGCGGCCCGGACACCGTCCACCTTCCGTACGCGGTCGAGCATGTCCGCGGGCCAGTCGCCGGACACGCCGTCGGGCTGCGAGACCTCGACGTCGATGTTGCGGTACTCGGCGGTGGCGTGGGCGGTCATGGCGACGGCGAGGCCCTCGGTGAACATGAGGCTGCCGGAGACGAAGGCCACGCCGAGGACGACGGCGAGGGCGGAGAGCAGCGACCGGGTGAGGTTGGCGCGGGCGGTACGCAGCGTCAGGCGGATCATCGCGGTCACCGGCCGGCCGGGACGGCGGCGTCGAGCCGGGCCAGCATGGCGACGATGTCGTCGGGTGCCGGCGACTCCAGTTCGGCGGCGTAGCGGCCGTCCTGGAGGAAGACCACCCGGTCGCAGTGCGCGGCGGCGTGCAGGTCGTGCGTCACCATCACCACGGTCTGGCCGAGCTGGGCGACCGCGTCCCGCAGCAGGCCGAGAACCTCGGCGCCGGAGCGCGAGTCGAGGTTGCCGGTGGGCTCGTCGGCGAACACCACCCACGGGCGGGTCATCAGGGCGCGGGCGACGGCGACCCGCTGCTGCTGGCCGCCGGAGAGCTCGGCCGGGCGGTGGTCGAGCCGGTCGGCGAGCCCGACCGCCGCCACCACCCGGTCGAACCATTCGGGGTCGGGGCGGCGCCCGGCGATCGTCAGCGGCAGCACGATGTTCTCCCGCGCGGTCAGCACGGGCAGCAGGTTGAACTTCTGGAACACGAAGCCGACGTGGTCGCGGCGCAGCAGGGTGAGCTTCTCGTCGTTGAGCGTGTCCAGGGCGGTGTCGCTGATGCGTACCGTGCCGCCCGTCGGCCGGTCGAGGCCCGCGAGGCAGTGCAGCAGCGTGGACTTGCCCGAACCGGAGGCGCCCATGATGGCGTGGAAGCGCCCGGCCTCGAACGCGACGGTCACGCCGCGCAGGGCGTGGACGGCCGCCTCGCCGCTGCCGTAGAGCTTGCTCAGGTCGGTCGCCTGCAGGGCCGGCATCACGTTCTCCCGTACGTCGGTGGTCGATGACGACCTCGACGTTAGGGATCTTGGCGCGCCGGCACGTCCGCCGCAGTGCTGGTCCGTCGCGTACGACCTGAGTCGTACCCGGGGCCCCGGCTGCGACTCAGGTATCGCCGCCCGGGCGCACCAGCCCCGACTCGTACGCGTACACCACCGCCTGCACCCGGTCCCGCAGGCCGAGCTTGGCCAGGATCCGTCCGATGTGGGTCTTCACCGTCGCCTCCGCCACCCGCAGCCGGCCGCCGATCTCGAGGTTCGACAGGCCCTGGGCCACCAGCAGCAGCACCTCGGTCTCCCGGTCGGTGAGGTCGGACGACGGCGCCCGGGTGGCGGCGTCCGGGCCGAGGCGTCCGGCGAAGCGGTCGAGCAGCCGGCGGGTGACCCGCGGCGCCACCACGGCCTCGCCGCCGGCCACGACCCGGATCGCGGCGAGCAGCTCCTCCGGGGGCACGCTCTTGAGCAGGAAACCGCTCGCTCCCGCCTGTAGCGCGGCGAAGGCCTCCTCGTCGGTGTCGAACGTGGTCAGCACCAGGACCCGCGGGGCCGGGCCGGCCGCGCAGATCCGGCGGGTGGCCTCCACGCCGTCGAGCACGGGCATGCGCAGGTCCATGACGACGACGTCGGCCTCGGTGGTGCGCAGCAGCCGCAGCGCCTCGGCGCCGTCGCCGGCCTCGCCGACCACGGTGAGGTCGCGCTGGTAGTCCAGCACCATCCGGAAGCCGGCCCGGACGAGCTGCTGGTCGTCGACGAGCACGACGCGGATCATGCCGGCACCGCCTCGCCGGCCGACGGGATGCGGGCGCGGACCCGCCAGCCGCCGCCGAGCACCGGTCCGGCCTCGAACGTGCCGCCGAAGAGCAGCGCGCGTTCCCGCATGCCGACCAGGCCGTGCCCGCCCGGGGTGGGTGTCCCGCCGTACCCGTCGTCGGTGACTTCGACGTCGACGGCGCGCGCCGAGTACCGGACGCGGACGCTGGCCGAGGGCGCCGGACCGGCGTGCTTCAACGTGTTCGTCAGCGATTCCTGGACGATCCGGTAGACCGCCAGCGCCACGCCTCCGGTCAGCTGCGGCGGCGTGCCGTCCTGGACGAGGTCGACGGCGAGGCCGGCGGCGCGGGCCCGCTCGACCACGGTGGTCACCCGGCCGGGCGGGGCGTGATCGGCGCCGGTCCCGCTGTCGCCGTCGCCGCGCAGGATCTGCACGAGGTTCCGGATCTCCTCCAGCGCGTCGCCGCCGGTCGCGCTGATGGTGTGCAGCGCCCTGCGGGCCCGTTCGGGGTCGTGGTCCAGGGCGTACGCGCCGCCGTTGGCCTGGAGGATCATCACCGACAGCGAGTGCGCGACGATGTCGTGCAGCTCCCGGGCGATGGCCGCGCGCTCCTCGGCCACGGCGACCCGGGTCAGCTGCGCCCGTTCCCGGTCGGCGGCCGCGCGGCGGTCCTCGGCGGTGGCCCGCTGCTGGCGGTAGATGCGGACGCTCAGCGCGGCGGCGCCGACCACGGCCGCGTATCCGGCGAGCCCGCTGAGGGCGTTGAGCAGCGCGGACAGGCTGATGGGCGCCCAGCCGGGCCCCATCGCCGGCCGGGCCAGGACGAGCACGGCGGCGGCGAGCAGGGCCGCGAACCCGCCGCCCACCGCCGCGCGGACCGTGCGGCTGTGCACGACCACGGCGTACTCGGCGGTGGCGAGGGAGAGCAGGAGCATGCCCTCGTGCAGCCTGGTGCCGTCGACCTCGATCGGTGCCGCCAGCGCGGACAGCGCGGCGACGACGGCGAGGACCACCAGCGGGTGACGCCGGCGCCACCACAGCGCGGCGCCGACGAGTCCGCCGTAGGCGAGCCCGCCCAGCGGGAACTGATGCCACCACCAGGTGGACACGGCGGCGATGAAGCACGACACCGCCACGTCGGCGACGACGGCCGGGTCCGGACGGCGCGGAGCAAGCGACATGCGGCGAGAATAGGTCGGCCGTGCTCAGGCCGGAAACCGATCGTGCTCCGGCTCGGTCTCCTCGAACACGAGCAGGGTCCGGGTGCTGGTCACGCCGGGCATGCTCTGGATCTCGTCGAGGACGATCCGGCGCAGGTCCGCGTTGTCGCGCGCGCGGACGAGCAGGATGACGTCGAACTCTCCGCCGGTCAGCGCGATGTGCACCACCCCCGGCAGGGTCCGGAGCCGGCCGCGTACCTCGCGCCAGTCGGCCTGCCGCAGGTTGAGGGTCACGTACGCCGAGGTGGACAGGCCCACGGCGGCGGGGTCGACGTCGGCGCGGAACCCGCGGATCGCCCCGGACGACACCAGCCGTTCGACGCGGGCGTACGCGTTGGCCCGCGAGATGTGCAGCGACCCGGCCAGCGCGCGGATCGACATCCTGCCGTCGCGCAGCAGCGCGGCCACGATCTGCCGGTCGGTCGCGTCGAGGGTCCTGGCCACCTGTCTCGCCGGCGCCTCCCCGGCGCCCTCGGGATCTGGACGTTCGGCACTCGAATTCGCCGCTGACGGTGACATGTTCTCAACCTTGACGCGAAGATGGAGTACGGATGGGTGCTGGGGGACGATTCTGCCATGCCACCCGACCTCGGTTCCCTGGTGCCGGCGGACGCCCCGGTGATGCTCATCGACCCGCGGGGCGAGGCTGTCCCGCACGACACGTACGCGCTGCCCTCCGGCGAGGCGCTGCTGGCCGCGTACGGTGCCCTGACGCTCTCCCGGCGGGTCAACGACCAGGCCTCGGCGCTGGTGCGCCAGGGCCGCCTCGCGGTCTACCCGTCCTCGCACGGCCAGGAGGCCTGCCAGGTGGCGGCGGCGCAGGTGCTGACCGCCGACGACTGGCTGTTCCCCACGTACCGGGACACGGCGGCGCTGGTCACCCGGGGTCTCGACCCGGTGGAGGTGCTGGTGCTGCTCAAGGGCGACTGGCACTGCGGCTACGACCCGTACGCGCACAAGGTCGCCCCGCAGGCGACGCCCCTGGCCACCCAGCTGCCGCACGCCGTCGGCGTCGCGCACGCCGCCCGGCTCAAGGGTGAGCCGACCGTGGTCATGGCGCTGTGCGGGGACGGCGCGACGAGCGAGGGCGACTTCCACGAGGCGCTCAACTTCGCCGCCGTCTTCCGCGCGCCCGTGGTCTTCTTCGTCCAGAACAACCAGTACGCGATCTCGGTGCCGCTGGCCCGCCAGTCGGCCGCGCCGTCGCTCGCGCACAAGGGCGTCGGCTACGGCGTACCCGGGATCCGGGTCGACGGCAACGACGCGGCGGCCCTGCTCGCGGTGCTCGGCGCGGCCGTGGCGCGGGCCCGGGACGGCGGCGGCCCGCAGCTCGTCGAGGCGCACACCTACCGGATCCAGGCGCACACCAACGCCGACGACGCGAGCCGCTACCGCGACGACGACGAGGTCGGCGCCTGGCTCGAACGCGACCCGGTGACGCGGCTCGAGGCGTACCTGACGGGCCGGGGGTTGCTGACCCCGGAGCGCGCCGCCGCCGGCGCACGCCGGGCCGACGAGGTGGCCGCGGCGATGCGGGCCGGGCTGTCGCGCGACGCCGAGCCCGACCCGGACCAGCTCTTCGCCCACGTGTACGCGACGCCGACGCCGCAGCTGGTCGCGCAGGCGGCCCTGATCGCCGACGAACTCGGCCGGGAGACGGGTGACTGACGTGGAGAAGCTCACCATGGGGCAGGCGCTGAACCGGGCGCTGCGCGACGCGATGGCGGCGGACGGATCGGTGGTCGTGTTCGGCGAGGACGTCGGCCCGCTGGGCGGCGTCTTCCGGATCACCGACGGCCTGACCGCCGAGTTCGGCGAGGCGCGGTGCTTCGACACGCCGCTCGCCGAGGCCGGGATCGTCGGCATGGCGGTCGGCATGGCCATGAACGGGATGCGGCCGGTCGTGGAGATGCAGTTCGACGCGTTCGCGTACCCCGCCTTCGAGCAGGTGGTCAGCCACGTCGCGAAGATGCGCAACCGCACCCGCGGGCGGGTCACGCTGCCCATGGTCATCCGGATCCCGTACGGCGGTGGCATCGGCGGCGTCGAGCACCACTGCGACTCCTCGGAGTCCTACTACGCGCACACGCCGGGACTGCACGTGGTCGCCCCGTCGTCGGCCGCCGACGCGTACGGCCTGCTCCGCGCGGCGATCGACTCCTCGGACCCGGTGGTCTTCCTCGAACCGAAGAAGCTCTACTGGAGCCGCGAGGAGGTCGCCCTCGACGCGGGCGTGCCCGGCTTCGGCACCGCGGTGGTCCGGCGCGAGGGCACGGACGCCACCCTGATCGCGTACGGCCCCAGCGTGCCGGTGGCCCTCGAGGCGGCGGCGCTGGCCGCCCAGGAGGGCCGCAGCCTCCAGGTCGTCGACCTGCGCACCATCGTGCCGTTCGACGACGACACGGTGTGCGAGGCGGTCCGCTCCACCGGCCGCGCCGTCGTCATCAGCGAGGCGTCCGGCTTCGCGAGCGTGTCCTCGGAGATCGTCGCCCGCGTCACCGAGCGCTGCTTCCACTCGCTGGCCGCGCCGATCCGCCGGGTGACCGGGCTGGACATCCCGTACCCGCCGCCCAAGCTCGAGGCGTTCCATCTCCCCGGCGCCGACCGGATCCTCGACGCCGTCGACGATTTGCAGTGGGAGGAATCGTGACCCGGCAGACGTTCGTGCTCCCCGACCTCGGCGAGGGGCTGACCGAGGCGGAGATCGTCCGGTGGCTGGTCACGCCGGGCGACGAGGTGGCGATCGACCAGCCGGTGGTGGAGGTCGAGACCGCGAAGGCCGTGGTCGAGGTGCCCACCCCGTTCGGCGGCCGGGTCGCGGGCCTGCACGGGCGCGAGGGGGAGACCCTCGGCGTGGGCCAGCCGCTCATCTCGGTCGAGGCCGCCGAGCCGGCCGCCGAGACCTACCGGCGGGAGGAGCGGGCGGGTTCCGGCAACGTCCTCATCGGGTACGGCACCAGCGGCGAAGCCGTGTCGCAGCGTCGCCGGCGCCCCCGCGCCCACGCCCCACGCCCCGCCGCGACGCCACCGGTTGCGGCCGCGCCGTCCGCGCCGGTTGCGCCCGCGCCGGCCGCGTCGGCCGCGCCGGTTGCGGCCGCGCCGCTCGTCGCTTCGCCGCTCGTTCGCCGGCTCGCTCGTGACAGGGGCCTCGACCTGACGCTGGTCCGGGGGAGCGGCGCCGGCGGCCTGATCACCCGGGCGGACGTCGAGCGTGCCTCCGCCTCGCCCGCCTCCGCCTCGCCCGCCCCTGCTTCGCCCGCCTCCGCCTCGCCCGCCCCTGCTTCGACGCCGGGTGAGCGGCGGACGCCGCTCAGCGCCTTCCGCCGGGCCGCCGCGGCGGCCCTGTCGCGCAGCCGCTCGGAGATCCCCGAGGCGACGGTCTGGGTCGATGTGGACGCGACGGACCTGGTCGCCCTGCGCGAGAGCGCGCGTACGCCGGACGATCCCGGCCCCGGCCTGCTCGCCTTCCTCGCCCGCTTCGTGGTGGCGGCGCTCCGGGAATACCCGGTGCTCAACTCGCGCCTCGACGCCGAGCGTCAGGAGATCGTCGAGTACGACCGGATCAACCTCGGGATCGCCGTCCAGGGCGACCGCGGCCTCGTCGTGCCGGCCGTGCTCGGCGCGGAGTCGATGTCCACCGCGCGGCTCGGCGAGGAGATCGGCAACGTCGTGCGCCGGGCCCGCCAGGGCAGGTCCACCGCCGAGGAACTGGCGGCCGGCACGTTCACCCTCAACAACTACGGCGGCTTCGGCGTCGACGGCAGCGCCGCGATCATCCACCACCCGCAGGCGGCGATCCTCGGCTTCGGCCGGATCCTCGACCGGCCGTGGGTGGTGGACGGCGAGATCCGCATCCGCAAGATCACCCAGATGTCCTTCGTCTTCGACCACCGGATCTGCGACGGCGGCACCGCGGCGGGCTTCATGCGCAGCGTCGCCGACGCCATCGAGCACCCGGCCCGGGCGTTCGCGCGGTTCTGACCTCCCGGGACGCTCAGTCCCGGGAGGGGCGTGCGCCCGGGCGGCCGGTGGGACCGACCATGTCGTTCTTGACGATCATCGAGTTCAGGGCCTCGGTCAGGGCGGGCAGGTCGATGCCCCGCAGGTGGTCCATCACCATGAGGCGGACGCCGCGGAGGTGGTCGGGCCACGCCTCGCGCAGCCGTTCGAGACCGAAACCGGTCAGCACCGCCCGGCTGCCGCGGCCGTCGGTGTCCGCCTTGACGCGCTCGACCAGGTCACGGCGCTCAAGGCGTTCGATGAGCCTCGTCAGGCCGCTGAAGCTGATCTGCACCAGGTCGGCGAGCTCGGACATGCGTAACGAGCGGTCCGGCGCCTCGGACAGGAACATCAGGACCCGGTAGTCGCTCAGGCTCAGCTGGGCCCGCCGCAGCAGGTCGGCGTCCATCGCCCGGGGCAGCGCCACGAGCACGCGCGCCAGCGCCCGCCACGCCGCCTCCTCGTCGGGAGTCAGCGGCTGGAAATCACTCTCGTCCGCCCGCACCCGGGCAGCCTAACAATCTCGCTCCGCCGCCCCTCCTTGCCGGAAGTATTTGTTTGTGCAAACATCTACCCATGAGCTTCCCGACGATCGAAACCGGCGGCGTGCTGCACGTTCCCGCCGAGGAGGGCCTGGTCAAGTGGGTGTCGGGCGACATCTATACGATCAAGGCGACGAAGTCGTCCACGGGCGGTGCCCTCGGCTTCGTCGAGGCGGTCGTGCCGCCAGGCGCCGGGCCGATCGCCCACGCGCACAAGGCGACCGACGAATCCTTCTACCTGCTGGACGGCGCGCTGGAGTTCCTCGACGGCGAACGCACCTTCGTGGCCGAGACCGGCGCGTTCGTGTTCGTGCCGCGGCTGCACCGCCACCGCTTCACCAACATCGGCGGCTCGGATGCCCGCCTGCTCTTCATCTTCACGCCCGGCGGCCTGGAGGACCTGTTCATCGACGGCGGCGACGACCCCGTGCCCGGCGGGCGGCCGGAGCCATGGGGCATCGAACGCAACCAGCGGATCGCGGACATCATCGAGCGCACGGGCTCGATCGCCCTCCCGGAGCTGCCCCGGTGACGACCACGAGCACCCGCGTCGCCCTCGTCGCCGGTGCCGGCGGCGGCCTCGGACGCGCCACCGCCGCCGCCCTGCACGCGGCCGGCCTGATTGTTGTCGCCGTCGACCGCACCGCGGCGAAACTCCACGACCTGCCGGCCGGCGTCCACCGCGAGATCGCCGACGCCACCGATCCGGCCGCCCTCCCGTCGCTCATGGACCGCGTCGTCGCCGCGGCCGGCCCGCCGGACGTTCTCGTCAACACCCTCGGGGCCCACGGGACCGGCGACTTCAGCACGGTGACGCCGGAGGGGCTCAGGGCGCTGATGGACGTGAACCTGGGCGCGGCGCTGTGGCTGACCCAGGCGGTGGCGCCGTACATGCGCCGCAGGGGCGCGGGCGTCATCATCCACACCGGAGCGCGACCCGGAGTGGAGCCGGCCGCGGGCGCCGCCGCGTACGGAATCACCAAGGCCGCCCTGGCGCACCTGGGCCGGGTGCTGGATCTGGAACTGCGCCCGCACGGCATCCGGGTCAACGTCATCCTGCCCCAGCTCATCGCCACCGCCGCCAACCGGGCGGCCCTGCCGCCGCGGCTGCTGGCCCACGCGGTCGCCCCGGAGGCGCTCGCCGGGCTGATCACCGTCCTGGCCGGCGACGCCTCCGCCCCGGTGAGCGGCGGCCTGATCCCGGCGTACGGCGGCTGAGGGCGACCGCGCCGGACCGATGTCGCCTGCCGGGCCGCATCGGCGAGCCCGGGGACATCGCGGACGTGGCCGGCTTCCTGGTGTCGCCGGCCGGCGGCCGGAGCACCGGCCGGGCCGGCCGCGTCGCCGGTGGCGTCGTCCGGCGCCTCAGGCGTTGGCGCCGCTGATGAGGATGGTGACGCGGTCGCGGGGGAGGTCGCCGGCGTGGTGCAGGGCGGCGGCGAGGGCGGTGGCGCCGCCCGGTTCGGCGGCGATGCGGAAGTTGTCCCACAGCTGTTGCCGTGCGCGGTGGACAGCCTCGTCGGGGACCAGGAGGACAGGGGAGCGCAGCTCCAGCGCGACCGCGGTGGCTATGGACCCGGCGCGGCGCGCGCCGAGGCTGTCGACGGCGGCCCCGGCGCGGTCGACGTCGATGTCGACGGGCCGTCCGGCGGCGATCGCGGACGCGAGGGACGGCGCGGATTCGGGTTCCGCCGCGACGACGGTGTTGCGGCCGCGCAGGGCGAGGCTGACCCCGGCGAACAGGCCGCCTCCGCCGCAGCCGACGATGACGGTGTCACCGGCCGGGATCTGCCCGGCCAGCTCGGCGCCGACGGTCGACTGCCCCGCCACGGTGGCGAGGTCGTCGTACGCGTCGATGTGGACCGCGTCGTGCTCGGCGGCGAACTTCCGGGCGGCCTCCAGCGCGTCGGCGTAGAAACCGTCGACGAGGTGCAGGTCCGCACCGTACCGGCGGATCGCGTCCTGCTTGACCCGCGGGGAGAAGGACGGGACGAAGATCGTCGCCCGTACGCCGGCCCGGTGCGCGGCCCAGGCGACCGCCGCCCCGTGGTTCCCGCCCGAGGCGGCGGTGACGGAGGCCGCCCCGGCGGGCATGGTCAGCACGGCGTTCAGCGCGCCCCGGGCCTTGAAGGAACCGGTGTACTGCAACTGTTCCAGCTTCAGCGTCAGCTCGCCGCGCGACCCCACATCCCGGCCGTCGACGCGGACGACCGGGGTGTGCCGGACCCGGCCCCGCAGGCGGTCGCGGGCCCCGGCCAGGTCCCCGTCCGCGGGGATCACGCGACGCTCCGGGTGACGGCCCGCTTCGGAGTCTCGTCCACGACGAGGCGGAAGACGTCCGGCCGGGCATAGTGCCCCACGACGTCGAAGTCGTACTTGGCCCTCGCGATCTGCCGGAGGTCCAGGTCCGCGATCAACAGCGTTTCCTGTTCGTACGCCGGCCCGGCGAGAACCTGCCCGAGCGGGCCGATGATGCTGCTGCCGCCCCGCGACACGAGCTGCTCCGGCGTGGTGGCGGCACCGGGGTCGAAGTGGTCCGCGGGGAAATCCCGGACGCGGGTCACCTGGTTGGCGGCCAGGACGAAGCAGCGCCCCTCCTGGGCGATGTGCCGCATCGTCGCGTGGTGGCCGTCGCGCCCGTCGGCGGTCGGCGCGCAGTACAGCTCGATCCCCTTGGCGTACATGGCGAGCCGGGCCGCGGGCATCAGGTTCTCCCAGCAGATCACGGCGCCCAGCCGGCCGATCGGCGTCGGGTGGACGTCCATGGTCGAGCCGTCGCCGAAGCCCCAGATCATGCGCTCGGCGCCGGTCGGCATGAGCTTGCGGCGCTTGCCCAGCAGCTCGCCGGTCGGTGCGAAGAACAGCACGCTGCAGTAGAGGGTGCCGCCGTCGCGCTCGACGACGCCGATGACCAGGTGCAGGGCGGCCCGCCGGGCGATGTCGCCCAGCCGCTCGCACTCCGCCCCCGGCACGGTGACGGCCGCGTCCAGGTAGCGGCGGAACTGCTCCCGGCCCGCCGCGGTCCGGTCGCCGACGACCGCGCCGAAGGTGCTGCCCTTGGGGTAGCCGCCGAGGAACGCCTCCGGGAACACGAGCAGCTCGGCGCCGGCCGCGGCGGCGCGCGCCGACCAGTCGGCCACCACCTCCAGCGTGGCCGCGGTGTCGAAGACGACGGGCGTGGCCTGGGCGACCGCAGCCCGTACCCGGTGCCCTTGAGCGGTTTCCATCGCTCCTCCAGGAGTGTCTAGTTAACTGAACAGCGCGTTCGTTATAGTAGACACATGGACGGCTCGAATCTGCAAGTGGCGCTGGGCGGGCGGCTGCGAAGGCTCCGCGAGGAGAGGGCGATGAGCGCGGCCGAACTCGCCCGCGCCTCCGGCGTGGCCCGGGCGACCCTGTCGAAGATCGAGGCCGGTCAGGGCAATCCGACCCTGGACACGATCGGCGCGCTCGCGGCGGCACTCCGCCTCCCGCTCGTCGACCTCGTCGCGGAGCTGGCCCCACCGTCCGTACGCCTCGACCGCAGCCCCGCACCGACCGAGCCCACCCCCAGCCAGCACCTGCTCACCCGCGTCGGCGGCAGCGGCATGACCGAATTCTGGCGCCTGCGGCTCGGCCCCGGCGAACGCCTCGACCGGCAGCCGCACGCCACCGGCACCACCGAGCACATCACCCTGATCGCGGGAAGCCTCAGCACGGGCCCGGCCGATGACCTGCACGACCTGGCCCCGGGAGACTTCATCAGCTACCGGGCCGACCTGCCGCACTCCTACGTCGCCGGCTCCGCCCCCGTGATCGCCGCCGTGGTCATGACCTACCTCCCGGCCCTGCCCGACCTCCCCCGGTGAGCCGGCGAGCCGGTCGGCGCTGGCCGGTCTCGTGTCGCTAGTCGGCGTCGTTGTTCGCCGTTCGCCGCTGATGCCGGTCGCGCGCGGCCTTGTGGGCGGCCTCGAGCAGGCTCAGCGCCTCGGGGAGTGCCGTGTCGGGGTTGACGACGGACAACCAGCCCGCTCCGCCGTAGACCGGATGAGGGAACCAGGTGTCGCGGGCGCGGGTGTCGTGATCGGCGTTCCTGGCGTCGCGAGGTGATGAGCCGATGACTCGCGCGAAATCCGCCCCGGGCGCGGCGATGTTGAGCCGGAAGGCGCCCGGCCGGTCCAGGCCGGAGGGGGGCTCGTCGGGGTAGTCCTTCGTCACGATCGTGGCGAAGGGTTGCGTCGGCGGGAGGACGCCGCCCGGGGCGTAGTAGATGAATGCGTCTCCCCAGCTGACCTCCGGCGACGGATCGCCGGGTTGTGGCCGCAGGATGAGCACGGCGTCCAGCGTCCTCGCGTGGTCGATGATGTCGTCCATGTCCATGTGTTCCAGCGTTACATTGAACTGCTTGTGGAGACTTCCGAACGCGAGGCCTCAACGATGACCACGAAAACCCTCCACCGCCCGTTGCGAACCGCCGAGGTGGCGCGGCGCGCTGGTTGCTCCGTCCAGTTGGTGCGCAACCTCGAACGTGACGGGGTTCTGGAATCGGCCGCGCGTACTCCGTCGGGTTATCGCGCGTGGACCGAGATCCACGCGCTGGCGGCGGCGACCTACGTCGTCCTCGCCGCGGGCGTCGGGGCCGCCGAGGCGAAGAGGTTCCTTCGCGTCGCACGGGCCGGCACGGAGGCTGACGTACTGGCCCTCGTCGACATGGCGCACGCCCGCCTGCACGCTGAACGGCGCGACGTCGAGCTGGCCGGAGACGCGGTCGCCGCGATCTCCGCCGAAACCCTCGGCGACGTCCGCCCCGGCGACGCCATGACCATCTCCGAACTCGCGGCCGCGCTGGCAGTGCCCACCTCGACGCTGCGGTACTGGGACAGGCAGGGCCTGCTCACCCCCGCCCGCGCAGGTGGCGGACATGCCCGTGTCTACGCCCCCGCCGACGTCCGAGACGCGCGGATCGTGCACCAACTACGCCTCGCGGGCTATCGCATCCCGCCGCTGCAAGCACTCCTGCCGGCCCTGCGGCAACACGCCCGCACATCCGACATCACCGCCGCCCTCCGGGCACGGGTCGCGCACATCAACTCGCGTTCGCGAGCCCTCCTCCAGGCGGCGCCGGGCCTCCTGACCCTGGCATCCTCCATCGAGCCGAAGGCAGTCCCGTGAGAAATCGAGCAGTGCCATTCGGCGCTGCGTGATGGCAAAGCGAGAACCGTTCTGCATGCCTCTTGACAGACGGTGGCGGCGTCCGGGAGTCTCGGTCCACTAGTTGACTAGGGGATTGGCGGTTGACGTGATCTTCCGGATCGACCGCCGGACCGGGACCGCCGTGTACGTCCAGCTCGTGCAGCAGGTGCGCCAGGCGATCCGGATGGGCCGGCTGACGCCCGGTGACCAGCTGCCCACGGCTCGGGAGGTGTCGGAGGACGCCGGCATCAATCCGAACACCGTGCTGAAGGCGTACCGGGAGCTGGAGGTGGCGGGGCTCGTGGAGGCGCGGCAGGGGTCCGGCACGTTCGTGCGCGAGCATCTCGCGCCGCTGCCCGACAACCTCGGGCGGCTGCGGCGCGAGCTGGCCGCCTGGGCCGCCCGGGCCCGCGCCGCCGGGCTGGACGTCACCGACATGCAGGCCCTGGTGGCCGAGGTGGCGGCCGGGACGGTGCCGGGTGCGGGGGAGGCGCGTCGTGCCGTTTGAGCGTACGGAGGCGGCGCTGGACGTCGCCGGGGTCGGCCACAGCTTCGGGCCGCGGCGCGCGCTGGACGACTGCTCGTTCGTGGTTCCCGCAGGCGCCGTCACCGCGCTGGTCGGGCGCAACGGGGCCGGCAAGAGCACGCTGCTGCGGGCCGCCGCCGGGTTGTTGCGGCCGGACCGCGGCCGGGTGCGGGTGTTCGGCGAGGTCGCCGGCGACGCCTCGCTTCCCGCGATCGGGTACGTGGGCCAGCACGCCCCGCTCTATCCGATGCTGACGGTGGCGCAGACCCTCGCCCTGGGTGGCCGCCTCAACCCGCGCTGGGACGCCGCGTACGCCCGGCGCCTCGCCGACGACGCGGCGCTGCCCTCCGGGGCGCGGGTGGGCACCCTCGCGCCGGGGCGCCGGGCCCGTCTGGCGCTGGTGATGGCGCTGGCCAAGCGTCCCGGCCTGCTGCTGCTGGACGAGCCGCTGGCCCCGCTCGACCCGGTCGCCCGCACGGAGGTCACCGGGGCGCTGATGGCCGAGGTCGCCGGGCGGGGCACGACCGTGGTGCTGTCGTCGCACGTCGTCGCCGACATCGACGGCGTCTGCGACCGGGTGGTGGTGCTCGCCGACGGGCGGGTGCGCCTCGCCGCCGACGTCGACCAGGCGCTGGCCACCCACCTGGTAGCGGTCGGAGCCGGCAGCGAGGTCGGCGCGCTCGACGGCACGGCGATCGTCGAGGCGCGGGCGGTGGGAAGGGACGCCACCGCCCTGGTCCGGTCGGCGGAGCCGGTGGGCAGCCTGGCGTGGCACCGCCCGACGTTGGAGGAACTGCTCCTGGGGTACCTGCGGGCGCCCGGACCGGAGCCGGAACGAAAGGTGACCCTCGCATGAACTGGCTCGCGCTGCGTCTGCTGCGCCCGTACCTGATCGTCGCCGCCGCCCTGAGCGCGCTCTCGACGGCGTTCGTCCTCGCCGGGGCCCGGGTGATCCGGCAGCAGGCCGAGGCGCACGGCATCGTGGTCGCCGGCTACGTGCCCGACCGGACCGGCCTCTGCGAGCGGGGAGTGAGCTGCCTGCCGGCGGGCACGGCGACGAGCCTGGCGCAGGCCGTGGTGCTGGTCGCCACGTTCGTGCCGCTGCTGATCGGGCTGATCCTCGGCGTGCCGCTGTTCGCCCGGGAGCGCGAGGAGTCGACCGACGCCTTCGTGCTCACCCAGTCGGTGCCCCGGATGCGCTGGCTGTTCACCAAGCTGCTGTGGGCCCTGGCGGCCGGCGCGGTCTGCACGGCCGCCGTCGCCGTCGCCTTCCGCCTGGCGGCGGCCCGCTACACGCTGATCGTGGGGGAGTTCGGCTACTCCCTGCTGCAGGTGGCCCACAAGCACAGCATCGTCTTCATGGTGATGCAGACGGTGTTCATCACCGCGCTGGCCGGCATCGCCGGGCTGGCCGGCGGCCGAACGCTGCGCACCCTGGTGATGTCCGTGGTGGCGTGGCCCGTGGCGCTGATCGTCGCGCAGCTCGGCGGCCTGCTGCTGGCGGGGGTGACCGCGGTGCTGGTGTCGTGGTCGGACTCGCTGTCCATGATGGTCGGGACGCTGGACGAGGATGAGGTCGCCGCATTCGCCGCCGTCCCGCTGGGCATGGGCACCGTCGTCGCCCTGCTCGTCGGGCGCGGCATCGTCCGGCGAGGCACGCGCTGACGGCTCCCCACTTGTGTTGACACATTGAGGCCTCCTCTTGTATCAAGTACGTGATACAAGAGGAGGCCTCGTGTCGTTCGTACCCGTGGTGGCATCGGTGTTCTCGGTCTTCCTGGCCCTGACCATCGGCGCGCTGATCGTGATCCGCCTGTTCTGGCCCGAGCGCTCCCCGGTTCCGGTCGGCAGGTTGTCCTGGGCGGACGACGACGTGGCCGTCCGGCGTCCGGGCCGGCCGGGCGGCACCGTCGTGCCGGCCGTGCGGTGGCGCTGGACGGGCCTGGCGGCCGGGGCGGCCGGCGCCGTCGCGGCCCTCGCGACGGGGGAGTCGTGGGGCGCGATGGTCGCCTGGCCCGTCCTCGGCCTGGGCGTGCTCGCCGGGACGCTGGCGGGGGAGCTGAGCGTCCCCGCCCCCACCGGCCCGGTGCGCCGCGCCGGGCTGCGGGTCCGCCGGCTCGTCGACTACCTGCCCCGCCGCCTCGGCGCGCTGGTCGCCGTCTCCGCGGCGGTCCTGGTGGCGCTCGCGGCGACGACGACGCTGGGCGTGTCCGGAGGCTGGATCCTCGAGGACGGGCACCTCGTGTGCGAGGCGGGACCGGTGACCTTCGACGGCGGGCCGTGGCCCGGCGCCGCCTACACCGTCCCGGGGGTCACCGTCGTCGCCGCCGGGCTGGTGCTGGCCGGGCTGGTGCTGCGCCGGGTGGTGCGGCGCCCCCGGGCCGACGACGCCGCCGAACCCGACGACGTCTCGCGGCGCCGATCGGCCGAGGTGGTGACGGCGGCGGCCGGCATTCTCGTGCTCACGCCGCTGATGGGCATCGCGGCGACGGCGGGCCTGGCGATGCGGTCGTACGTCGCCGGGTGCGGCGACCCGCTGGGCGTGCTCAACGGGCCCCTGCTGACCGGCGTGGCGCTCGCGGCCTTCCTCGCGGCGGCGTGGTGCGGCGGCATCCTGCTGCTGCCGTCGGCCGGGCCGTCCGGGGAGAAGGCGTGAACCCGCTGCCGGCCATCGAGGTCCGCCCCTCCGACCCGACTCCACCGTACGAACAGCTGCGCCGCCAGCTGGCCGCCCTCATCCGCGACGGCGTCGTCACGGCAGGGGAGCGGCTGCCGCCGTTGCGCCAGCTCGCCGGCGACCTCGGACTCGCCGTCGGCACGGTGGCGCGCACCTACCGGGAGCTCGAGGCCGCCGGTCTGGTCGAATCGCGGCGCGGCCGGGGCACCCGGGTCGCCGACGTCCCGGTCCCCGGCGAGCCGTCGTCGTTGCGGCACGCGGCCGAGGAGTTCGTCCGGCGCGCGAGGGCGACCGGCGCCGGCCACGGCGCCATCCTGACCGCCGTACGCGAGGCTCTGGACGGTCTGCCGTGACCTTTCTGTGAATCCCCGGCCCGCGGACCGCTGCCGGGCGGCCCGGGGGCGGGATTCTCAGGGATCACCCAGAACTTCCCAGGAGCCGGCCAGTGCGGGCCTCCAGGATTCCCGGCATGACGAGCATCGACGTACGCGGGCTGACCAAACGGTACGGGCCCCGCACCGTGGTGGACGACCTCTCGTTCACCGTCTCCGCCGGGCAGGTGACCGGCTTCCTCGGGCCCAACGGCGCCGGCAAGTCCACCACCATGCGAATGATCGTGGGCCTGGCCGCCCCGAGCGCCGGATCGGTCACCATCGCGGGCCGGCGCTACCGGGACCTGCCCGTGCCGCTGACCCAGGTCGGGGCGCTGCTGGACGCGGGGGCGGTGCACGGCGGGCGGACCGCGTACCACCATCTGCTCGCGCTGGCCGCGAGCAACGGGCTCCCGCGGCGCCGGGTCGCCGAGGTGCTGGTGCGCACCGGGATGGAGGGGGTGGCCGGCCGGCGGGCCGGGGAGTTCTCGCTCGGCATGCGGCAGCGGCTGGGCATCGCGGCGACGCTGCTCGGCGACCCGCGCGTGCTGATCTTCGACGAGCCGGTGAACGGGCTCGACCCGGAGGGCATCCGCTGGATCCGGGACTTCATGCGCTCGCTCGCCCGCGAGGGGCGCGCGGTGCTGGTCTCCAGCCACCTCATGAGCGAGATGGCGCAGACCGCCGACCACCTGGTGGTCATCGGGCGGGGACGGCTGATCGCCGACACCGGCATGAGCGAGTTCATGCGGGCCAACGGCGAGGGCACGGTGCTCGTACGGACGGCCGATCCCGCCGCGTTCGCGCAACGGCTGTCCACCGCGGGTGCGACCGTACGCGAAGGGTCCGAATCGTCCCTGGTGGTCTCCGGGATGACCGGCGAGCAGATCGGCAAGCTCGCCGCCTACCACGGCGTCGCGCTCAGCGAACTGTCCCCGCAGCGGGCCTCGCTCGAGGACGTGTTCATGGAACTGACCAGCGACAGCCTCGACTACCAGGGAGCCACGGCATGAACGCGCTGCGCGCCGAATGGATCAAGTTCTACAGCCTGCGCTCGACCTGGCTCACCCTCGCCGGCCTGGTCGTCGCCGGGCTGGGCATCACGTTCCTGTCGATGAGCGCGATCGCGGACTCGTACCCGGACCTGACCGCCGAGGAACGGCTGGAGTGGGATCCGACGCGGCTCAGCCTCACCCTGTTCTTCGTCGTCCAGCTGATCATCGGCGTGCTGGGCGTGCTCGTGGTGACCTCCGAGTACGCGACCGGCCTGCTGCGCACGTCGCTGACCGCCACCCCGCGGCGCCACCGGCTGCTGCTGGCGAAGGTGGCCGTGGTCGCCGCCGTCGCGGTGGTGGCCGGGCAGGTGCTGATGTTCGCCGCCTTCTTCCTCGGGCAGAACCGCCTCAGCGCCGCCGGCGCGCCGCACGCCGCCCTCGGCGATCCGCACGTGTTGCGGGCGATCGTCGGCACCGGCCTCTATCTCGCCGTCATCGCGCTGCTGGCGGTGGCCCTCGGCACGATCCTGCGGGCGACGGCCGGCGCCCTGGCCGCGCTGGTGGCGATCGTGCTGCTGGTGCCGGCCCTGGCGGACATCTTCCCCGGATGGCTGGACGGGCTGTTCGACTTCTGGCCCACGATCGGCGGGTCCGCCGTCGTGGCGACCCTGCCCGACCCCGCCTATCCCCATCCCTGGGTGAACCTCGCCGGGCTGGCCGCCGGCGTCGCCGTCCTGCTCGCGGGCGCCGTCGTCCTGTTCGGGCGCCGCGATGTGTGACCCGCTGTTCCTGGCCCTGCTGCTGGCGGTGTTCGTGCTCCTCCGGCGTGACGCGCTGTTTCTATTGTGATCGGCATGCGAGGAACGGGCCAGGAGATGACATCCGGTACGGGCGGCGGGCGGCTGCTGGTGGTGGAGGACGAGGCGACCGTCCGTGAGCTGCTCGCCGCCACGCTGAGGTTCGCCGGCTTCGAGGTGACGTCCGTGGCGACCGCCGGAGAGGCGGTCGTCGCGGCCATCGGCGAACCGCCCGACCTGGTCCTGCTCGACGTCATGCTGCCGGACATGGACGGCTTCGAGGTGGTCCGGCGGCTGCGGGACCGGCGGGTGACCGTGCCGGTGCTCTTCCTCACCGCCCGCGACGCTCAGGCGGACAAGGTGACCGGCCTGTCCCTCGGCGCCGACGACTACGTCACCAAGCCGTTCGACCTCGAGGAGCTGATCGCCCGGATCCGGGCGATCCTGCGGCGCACCGCCGGCCACCACACCGGCGTGCTGACCGTGGGCGCGCTGGCGCTCGACCCCGACGGGCACCAGGTCACGCGGGACGGCTTGCCGCTGCGGGTGACCGCCACCGAGTTCCGGCTGCTGCGCTACCTGATGGAGAACGCCGGTCACGTCGTGTCCAAGGCGCAGATCCTGGACCGGGTGTGGCACTACGACTTCGCCGGCGACGCCAGCATCGTGGACACGTACATCTCGTATCTGCGGCGCAAGGTCGACGTCGGGGAGCCCAGGCTCATCCAGACCGTGCACGGCGTCGGCTATGTGATGCGCGAGCCCCGGCGATGAGGCGGCTGCTGCGGCTGCTGTCGTTGCGCGTACGGCTGCTGCTGCTCACCGCGACCCTGCTGCTCGCCGGGCTGGCCCTGGTCACCACGGTCGTCACCGGGCAGCTCGAGCGCTATCAGCTGGACCGGGTCGACACCCAGCTGCGCTCCTTCACCGCCCTGCTGGCGCAGATGCCGGCCACCGCTCCCACCGCTCCCAGCGCTCCCGTGGTCACCGCGTCGCCGGCGATGATCGACCCGGCGCTCGACCTGATCGGTGCGCCGTACCTGGTCTACCTGGACGGCGGCGGCGCGGTGGTGCGCGACGTCCACACGTCCGGGCTGGACCGGGCCACCCTGCCCGCCCCCGGCGCGCTGCGGGGCGTCCCCGCCGACGGCGCCCCGGTCTACCTGCCCGGCGCCGACGGCACGTCCCGCTGGCGGGCCGTCGCCCGTCCCACGACCGGGCCGGACGGCACGGCGATCGCCGCCGCGCCGCTGGCCGCGGCCGACGCCACCGTGGCCCGGGTGCGGGGGACCAGCGTGATCAGCGGCGGCGTGCTGCTCGTGCTGCTGACGGCGGCCGGCTGGTACGCCCTCGGCCGGGGCCTGCGCCCGCTGCGCCGCATCGAGCACACGGCGGCGGCCATCGCCTCCGGCGACCTGAGCCGGCGCGTGCCCGTCGACGCCGCCCCCGGCACGGAGATCGGGCACCTGGCGACGTCGCTGAACACCATGCTCGGCCAGCTGGAACGGGCCTTCGCCGCGCGGGCCGCCTCCGAGGCGCGGATGCGGACCTTCGTCTCCGACGTCAGCCACGAACTGCGCACGCCGCTGTTCGTCATCAAGGGCTCGGCCCAGCTGTACCGGATGGGCGCGGTGACCGGTCACGGCGACGCCGACGAGGCGATGCGGCGCATCGAGAACGAGGCCACCCGGCTCACCGCCCTCGCCGAGAACCTGCTGCTGCTCGCCCGCCTCGACGACGTCTCGGAGACCCACCTCGACCGGGCCCCGATGGATCTGCGCACCCTCGCCACCGACGCCCGCCACGACCTGCGGGCGCTGGACCCGTCCCGTCCGGTCGAGCTGACCGGCCCGGGCGGCGACGGCCCACCGGGTCCCGCGCCGGTGCACGCCGACGAGGACCGGCTCCGGCAGATCGTCGCCAACCTGGTGGGCAACGCGGTCGCGCACACACCGGCGGGCACGCCCGTGCGCATCGGGGTCGGGACCGCGGACGGCCGCGCGGTGCTGGAGGTGGCCGACGAGGGCCCGGGCATGACGGCGGGCCAGGCGGACCACGTCTTCGACCGCTTCTACCGTACGGACCGCTCCCGCGCCCGCTCCGGCGGCGCCAGCGCGGGCCTGGGGCTGGCCATCGCCCGTTCCCTGGCCCGCGCCCACGACGGCGACGTGGAGCTGGAGACGGCGCTGGGGGAGGGCGCCCGCTTCCGGTTGACCCTCCCCCAGCTGCGTCAGGGATAGATCGGTGTGCGGTTACTGCGCCGCCGGACAGCCGACGAAGTGATCGTCGGCGGACCAGCCGGTGTCCGCCCACTTCTCGGCCGCGGGTGGCGTGAAGCCCGGGTACCGCTTCGCCAGCTCGCCCAGCAGCCAGGTCGTGAACCGGGCCGCGCCCTGCGGGCAGGTGTGGATCCCGTCGGAGCTGCGGTCCGCCGCGCCGTCCCGGACGCGCTGGTAGGTGTCGCCCCAGACGGCGGCGGCGTCGAGGAAGGCGGCGCGGTCGCCGGCCGCCTCCGTCACCTGGCGGGCGACGCGCGGGGCGCGGGCGAGGTCGCCGAGGTGGCCGGCGTACGGCTCCTGCGGCCGGATCGGGGGCATGGTGACCACGACCAGCTTCGCGCCGGCGCCGTTCACCGTGGTGAGCAGCCGCTCGTACGCGGACCTCTGCTGCCCCTCGGTGCCCCAGTCGAAGCCGGTGATCTGGTAGACGACCGTGCTCGGCTTCGCCGTGCGCAGCCGGTCGGGCAGGGTGGCCCAGAGGTCCCCGGACAGCGGCCCGACCACCGTCCCGCCGCCCTCGGAGGCCATCGAGTGGAATTCGACGCCGGCGGCGTCCAGCGCGGCGCCGAGGGCCTCGCCGTGGTTCATCGCGATGTCGTCGCCGACGAGGATCACCCGGGACAGGCCGGGGCCGGGCGGGCCCAGCTCCGCCGGTGAGCCGTCGCCGGCGACCGTGGCCCGGTCACCGCAGGCGCCGGCGAGCAGCAGCGACAGGACGGCGATGACGGGTACGGAGAAACGAAGGTTGACCATGCGTCCAGGCTGGCTGCCGTGCGTCCCGCGGCCTCCGCCGTCGTGTCCCGGTTCTGTCGCAGAGCGCCTCGCGGCCGGGCGCCGGTGGCGCGGGATGGGCATACTCCGGTGATGGCCTCCGTGCTGTTGATCGAGGACGACCCGCTGGTACGCCGGGGGATGGAGCTGGCGCTCGGCCGGCACGGGCACGACGTGCGGTCCGCCGCGACCGGCGAGACCGGGCTGCGGGAGTTCGCGGCGTCGGTGCCGGACCTGGTGGTGCTCGACCTGATGCTCCCCGGCGTCGACGGGTTCGAGGTGTGCCGGCGCATCCGCAGGACCGGCGACGTGCCGGTCATCATGCTGACCGCGCGCGGCGACGACTGGGACGTCGTCGAGGGACTCGAGGCGGGCGCGGACGACTACGTGATCAAGCCGGTGCAGCCCACCGTGCTGGACGCGCGGATCAGGGCCGTCCTGCGCCGGATCACGTCCGGCGGCGACGAGGTGCGCACGCACGGCGACCTGCGCATCGACACCAGCGCCCTCACGGTCTCGCGGGCCGGCGAACCGGTGTCGCTGACGCCGACCGAGCTGCGGCTGCTGCTCACGCTGTCCCGCGCGCCGGGACGGGTGTTCAGCCGTACCCAATTGCTGGAGGAGGTCTGGGAACACGATTACCTGGGCGACTCCCGCCTGGTCGACAACTGCGTGCAGCGACTGCGGACGAAGATCGAGAAGACGCCGGCGGATCCGGTGTACGTGCAGACGGTGCGCGGATTCGGATACCGGTTCGGGCCGCTGTGAGGTGGTGGCCGCGGGGCCTGCGGGTGAGGCTGCTCGCCGCCTGCGCCCTGGTCGCCTTCGCCGCGGCCGGCGCTGCCGCCTGGGCCGGCGCGGAATCGGCGGGCGACGCGCTGCTCGCCTCGCACGGCCAGCAGCTCACCCGGACCGTGACCGACCAGGTCGGCGCGGTCACGCCCAGCCTGAGCTACCCGCCGGACCAGGCGACGCTCGACCGGCTGCGCGCGGCCGTCGGCGGCGACACGCTGGTCACGTACCGGGGTCTGCGGTCGGCCGCCGGCACCGGTCCGGGGCTGGTCACCCCCGAACTGCGCGACGCCGTACGCGACGGGAACCGCCTGGTCACCCAGCGGGTCGTGGCGGGCGGCACGCCGTGGCTGCTGATCGGCACGCCCGTCGTGATCACCGCCGTGGACGGCACCCGCCGGCCCTCCGGCATCGAGGTGTACACCGCCCGCGACCTGACCGGCGTCGACGGCCGGATCGACGACCTCACCCGCTCGGCGATCGGTGCCGCGGCGCTGTCGTTGCCGCTGGCCGCCCTGCTCGCCCTGCTGGCGGCGCGCAGCGTGCTGCGGCCCGTACGCGAACTCCGGGACACCGCCGGAAGGCTGGCCGCCGGCGACCTCGGGGCGCGGACGGCGCCGGTCGGCGCCGACGAACTGGCCGACCTGACCGTCACCATCAACGAGATGGCCGGATCCGTGCAGGCGTCCATGGCGGCGATGCGGCGGATGCAGGCGGACGCCCGCCGGTTCGCCGCCGACGCGTCGCACGAGTTGCGGACCCCGCTGAGCACGCTGACCGCGGTGATGGAGGTCCTCGCGGACACGGCCGACGACATGGAACCGGACGCCCGCGAGTCCGCCCGGCTGGCGATCGCCGAGACGCGCCGGCTGGTCCGGCTGGCCGAGGACCTGATGGAGGTGTCCCGCTTCGACGCGGGCACCGCCGCGCTGCGGGTCGAGGAGATCGACCTGGCCGTGGCGGTCCGCGAATCCCTGCGTGCCCGCGGCTGGCTGGACCGCGTCGAGGTGGAGGCGCCGGGCCCCCTTCCGGTACGCGCGGACCGCCGCCGCCTCGACGTCGTCGTCGCCAACCTGGCCGGCAACGCCCTGCGGCACGGCGGGCCGCCGGTGCGGGTCCGCCTCGGTGCGACGCCCGGCGAGGTGTGGGCCGAGGTGACCGACGGCGGCCCCGGCCTGGCGGCGTCGGCGCTCCCGCACGTCTTCGAGCGGTTCTGGAAGGCGGGCTCGTCGCGCACCGGCCCGGGCAACGGGCTGGGGCTCGCGATCGCGCTGGAGAACGTCCGCCTGCACGGCGGCCGGCTCACCGCCGGGAACGCCGACGGCGGCGGCGCCCGCTTCCTGCTGCACCTGCCCCGAGACGCGCAGGAGACGCGATGAACCGGGCCCGGTCCGCCACCGTCGTGGCGGCGCTGCTGCTCGGCGGCTGCGGCGTGCAACCCTCCGGCGTGACCGACGCGGCGGAGGCGCCCACCGGCATCGCCCCCGGCGTCACCCTCTACTTCCTCGACCAGAACGGCACGCTGCGCCCGCAGCAGCGCAGGTCCGGCCGCCTCGGCACGGTCGCCGAGGCGGTCACCCTGCTGCTGTACGGCCCGGGCCAGTCCGGCCTGCGCACCGGCATAAGCCCCTCCGAATCCCCCCGCGCCGAGGCCGTCACCACCCCCGGCACGATCGAGCTGCGCCTGCCCCTGGCCGCCGGCGAGGTGACCCCACCGGGCGCCGACCAGATCGTCTGCACGGCCCTGGCCACACACATCCAGAGCGGCGGCCCGGCCCGGACCACCGTCCGCCTGATCTTCACGATCCCGGAGCCGGGCTCCGACACCCCGCGCACCTGCCCCCTGATCAGCCCGCGCGCGCCCGGGCGCTGACCCGGCCGTGGTCCCGTCTACGGGGCGCGGGTGTAGGTGGACCAGCGTGCGGATTCATCTTCGCTGCGGTAGGTCTCCAGCCGTCGTCGCCATTCCGGCTGCAGCACCGGACGGCTGGCGAGGACGGGAACCAGGCTGGTGACCAGTTTCAGCTCCCGCAGTCGGCGCAGGGTGGGGAAGCCGGGCCAGGCGAGCACGTCAAAGCCGTACCCGCCGGTCAAGGCTCCGTGGTCGTCGCCCGGGTAGTCGAATCTCAGTTTGCCGACGGCAACCGGGACGAGGTCCCATTCTCGGGGGCCGTCGCAGCTGGAGTCGAAGTCGCAGATCGCCGGACCGCCGACACCGGCGATCAGGTTTCCCATGAACGCGTCACCATGGATCGGACCGGGTGGAAGTTCGTAGGTGAGGGTGGCGACTGCATCCTCCAGGCGATCGCATTCGGCACGCATGTACGCCAGGTCTCGGAGATCGACTCCGTCCGGCTCATCGAGGCGGCTCCGGATCTCACCCACCGGATTCCAAGATGGAAAGCCGGTCTCCGGTGGGGCGAGCGCGTGCCACTGCTGCAGGATCGCTCCGAGGTCGGCGCCGGTCAGTTGGTGGTCGGTGCTGGGCACCTCGTGCCAGAGGGTCACCTTGAGGTCGTCGACGATCAAGGGCTGGTCGCCGCCGAGGAGCCGGACCGCCGGGACGCCACCGTCCTCAAGCCAGCGGGCGACCTGAATTACCTTGTCGACTCGGTCAGCCATCGTCGTGGATGCCGCTATGCGAGCCACAACACCGGCAGCGGGGAGCGCGAAGACCGCGTTATTGGTGAATTTGATTAAATGTGCATCGGACACATCGATGCCGGCGGTCGCTTGCACGCGTGCAAGAACTGCGTGCAAGCGCTCACCTGGAATCCGCCCGCTCGACGGTGGGTTTCTGCCTGTCATCCTCCCCGGAGGATAACAATGCGCTGCGCGAGCGCCGCAGCCTCGTCGTCGGATTCTCCTTCAACCGCTTCCAACAGCGGAACGAGCCGGTCGACGGTTCGCACGGACCGCACCTCGCCGGCCAGGTCGACGGCACGGTGACCTTCAACGATCCCCTGCCTGCTGTCGCCAGCTTTCAGCCGTGCCGTGGCGAGCGCGGTCAACTCGAAGATGGCACTGCGGGTGTCTGCTGCGCCCCGCGCCTCGATGCTGGTTGTCAGGTGCTGGACAGCACTGTCCATGCCGTCGTCGTTTCCCTCGTGGCCAGAGAGCTCCGCGTAGATCATCCCTGTGAGCGCTGAGAGGTCGGCGGCGCCGAAGAACGCGACCCAGGCGGACACGTTGTCCATCCCCCGGCTGAACTCCTGCTGTGCGCGGTCGAGAGCGCTGACGGCCCTGTCGCCATTGCCCATCAGAGCGTAGGCCCAGCCGGCGTTGGCGTGCAGCATCGCGACAGTCAGAGGATCCTCTGCTTCCTGAGCGGCGAGCTGACCGAGCTGGAAGAACCGGAGCGACTGTTCGATGTGGCTGCGGTGCAGATGTATACGGCCGAGCCGATAGAGCACATTTGCGGCCAGGGACAGATTGTCGTTGGCCTTGGCTTGCTGCAAGGCGAGCGCGAAATGCCTGCGAGCGCTGGTGTAGAGCCCAACGTCAAAAGAGGCCCAGCCCGCAAGGTTATGCAGGTCCGCTGTGGCCAACCAGAGACGCCGCCGGACGTCGTCGGTGCAGCTGGCGCCGAACATCGAGCGGGCGTAGTCCGTTTGCGCCAGGACCGCCTCGCGGCAAGCGCCCCCACCGTATTGGTAGTCCACAGCGCGCAGAATCCGGGTCAGGTGTTCGAGGTTGTCCACGTCGCTGTACCCGATCAGGCCGGGAGGGGGCGTCCGGGTGCGCAGGAGCGGCTGCCACCATCGGTCCGTCTCTGGCAGGGAAGTTCCCATCATGGTTTCCGCGGCGTGCTGAAGTGAGCGACGGATCTCTTCTGCTTCTCCGGCCCCCGTCACGCCCGTGGTCAAGGCGTCCTCGACCTGTGTATGAACCTCATGGTCATAGTTGCCCAGTCCCATGTAGCCGCGTGGAATCCGGAGTCCGTCGGCGATGCGCAGCAGTACGGGGTAGGCCATTACCATCCGGCCGCCCACGATCTCAGAGATCTCCGACTGAGATTGCCCGGTCAGCTGGCCGATCCGGCGTTGAGAGAACCCGCACCTGCTCAGGTGCCGGAAGACGGAGGCGAGATCGTGTCGGGCGAGAGCGGCGCGCATCGGCGGGCTCTCCCAGATGCTCGGCGGGGGAGGACCCCCGTCGGACCGAGTCGAGTTCACGGGCACTCCATGCTTTCAGTATTTGTGATCCGAAGGATAACGCCGAGGTCGCCCACTGCGGAACCGGTGATCGGTCGAGCTGATCGGTATAACTGATCGGCCTGGAGATAGGCGTTGATGATCGCGTTCCGCACTTACCTTTCCTGGCGCCGAGATGAAATCCTCCTGTCCTGAGAATGAGACGTAGAAGTCAGCATAGGCAGCCTCGCTTCGCCGCCTCCCAAGACTTCTTGAGATTGCTTCGGCGAGTATGTGTGAAGGGATCTGTCATGTCAGAGGCATCGGCCGGGCCTACCGGCGACTTCTGGTTGACGGCGCATGACGGCGTCGGTAAGACACGGCTGCTCGGTGATTGGCCGCTCGGGATCGGACTGGCCGCGGGGCTGCTCGCGGAATTGATTCACGGCGGCTGGTGCCGGCTGAATGAGGGCCGGTTGTTTCGTGAGGATGCCGATGCGCCCGCGGATGCCGCCCTGCGGGCACTTCTCGACCAGATGCGGCTGGACGAGAAGGACTGGCCGCCGTCGTCCCGGCAGCCGCGACAGGCGACTTACCGGGCCGTCCATGCGTTGCCGGACGTGGGTGCTTACTGGCCGCGAGCGGCGCCAGCCGTCTCGATCCGGCCGTCGGCGGTGGGACAGTTCCATCCCCGCGGGCTCGGTCATGATCTGCGTGAGTATCTGTCATGGCTGGCTTACGACGGGCGGGCCGACCTGCTGGTTGGGGAACGGCTCGTTCGTGTGGGTCGGGTCAGGCGTGAAGAGCGCCGGCGGGTGTTCGGTGGCACGACGGTGCGGCATGAGCCGGTCGATTTCAACGTGACAGGGTTTCCGGCGAGCAGGATTCGCACCGCTGTGCAACACGGGCTCAAGCTGTCCGGGGCGGATTTGCTCCTGACAGGACTTCTGCTGGTCACCGGCCTCGATCAGCATGCGTTGTTCACTTTGACGTCTGCCTGCCGCTCGGAGCTGCTCTCGCGGCTCAAGGCGCTGGACGGGCAGTCCCGGGCGCTGCTGAAGGCCGCGGACGTCGCCGTCAGCGACGCGGCTGTCCGCTGACACATCACCGAACCTTCCCGTCATGACGATGCAGGAGGAATCCATCGTGCCCGCAACCAGTGTGTCGAGGGCGTTGGCCCGCGATCGGCTCGGCGTGCTTGAGATCGGCTCAGCGATCGCCTCGTCGGTGGCGCCGTTGACCGTCGTGGCCCTGGTGGTCATCACCGCGCTCGCCGTCACCGGTCTGATCGGCGTCCCGGTCGCGATCCTCGCGGTCGCGGCGATTCTGATGGTCTTCGCCGTCGGCTATATGGCGATGTCGCGTCACATCGACAATGCCGGTGCGTTCTACGCCTACGTCGCCCAAGGGCTCGGGCGGCCGCTCGGAGTGGGCACCGCCTGGTTCGCGCTGTTCGTCTACAACAGCTTCCAGCTGTGCTGCTACGGCGGGATCGGGGCGCTCGCAGCGCTCACGTCCCCGCTGATCCGGAGCTCGACCGGCATTGCCGTGGCGTGGTGGGTCTTCGCGTTTGCCGCCTGGGCCGTGGTCGGGTTGCTCGGGGCGCACGAGGTCAAGCTGTCGGGCCGGATCCTGATGGTGCTGGTCATCCTGGAAACGGTCCTGGTCGTGGCGTTCACCGTCGCGATCATGCTCACGCCGGGCTTCCACTTCAGCCTGGACGCTCTGTCCGTGCGCAATCTGTGGATGCCCGGCGTCGGCACGCTGATCGTGCTGGGGATGACCGCGTACGCGGGGATCGAGCAATCGGTCGTCTACGGAGAAGAGTCGAAGAACCGTGAACGCACCATCCCGAGGGCAACCTACGGCACCATCCTGGTCGTCGCCGCGGTGTACGTGTTCGCCTCGGTGGTGGTGATCTCCGCCGGCGGTCCGCAGATCATCGGCAGGGCGAGCGCCGAAGGCAGCGAGCTGTTCTTCACCATGTCGGCTGTGGTGCTGGGCCAGACCGCGTTACTCGTCGGGAAGGCCGCACTGGGATCGAGCCTGTTCGCGGCGGCCGTTTCCTTCCACCAGGCCATCGCCCGGTACGTGTTCGCCCTCGGTCGCGAAGGTGTCCTCCCGCGGACGTTCGGCGCCACCGTCAAAGGTGGCGCCCCGCGCAACGCGTCCATCGTCCAGACGGCGTTTGCCTTCTGCGTGCTCGCGACGTACGCGATCGCCGGATGGGACCCGCTGGTTCAGCTCTTCTACTGGGGCTCCACCACCGGTGGTCTCGGCATCCTGCTCCTGATCACCCTGACCAGCGCTGCGGTCATCGTCTACTTCTGGCGTGATTCCCGCGGCGAGAGCCTGTGGCACCGCCGCATCGCCCCGCTGCTCGCGACCGTGATCCTGCTGTTCGTCTCCGTCAAGGCCCTGCAGAGTCTGCCCATCCAGTACGCCGTCGAGGGCGGCACCGGCCCGGCCCGGGCCGTCCCGATCGCTCTGCTGGTCGTCTTCGCCGCCGGCACCGGCTGGGGTGTGGTCCTCAGATTCCTCAACCCTCCGGTGTACGCGGGCATCGGACGCGGCACCCGCAGCGCCACCGTCCTCTGAGAAGGGAACCCACCATGACCAGTACCACCCCCACCCTGCGCATCGGTGTCGGACGAGCCGATGCCCTCGTGGCCGCGGACATCGTCGCGGACGCGTTCGACCCCCTCGGCGTCATCCGGTTCCTCGTCCCGGACCCGGCACGACGCCGCCCGGTGTCACGCGCCTGGTACGAACTGCACGTCCAGCACGCGATCGACGGCGCCGGCCGGGTCGTCCTGACAGCGGACGACAGCGCCGTTGCGGTGTGGTTCGACCGCACCGGCGAGAGCAGCGAGCCCGGCAACTACGCGAAGCGACTCGCGGCACTCGTCGGTGCGGACCTGCCCCAGTTCGAACACCTCGACCGGCAGATGGAGAACAACCACCCGCACGATCCGCACTGGCATCTGCTGTTCCTGGCAGTGCGCCGCGGCCGGCAACGCCAAGGACTCGGCAGCATGCTCCTGCACCACACCCATGAATGGCTCGACGCCCAAGGGCACGCCGCCTACCTCGAAGCCACCGACGAGAACAACGAAAAGCTGTACGCCACACACGGCTACCAGCCCATGACGCCACCCGGGATCCGGATCGCCGACGGTGTCCCGCCCCTGCGCCGCATGTGGCGACCCGCCCGGAACGGCTGACCGCGGCCATGAAAATCAGGGCAAGCACGACGACCACGAAGCCGGCACGCTCGAGCCTGCAACGCGGGAACCAAGCTGGTCACCGCCATGAGGACCGGCCCGGCTCAACTCCTCCGGCCGTTGACGGACGCGCGGCCGTCAGGCTGATGGGCCCGCAGGAGATCTGTCGACGGCTCGAAGGCGTCAGCAGGCGGCAAACCGCTGCGACCATGAGCCGGCCCGACTTTCCCGTTCCCGTAGCTCGCCTCTCACAGGGCCGGGTCTGGTTGGCGGACGACGTCGAGAAATGGTTGACGAAACATCGGCCATGAGGCAAGCGGGAAAGAGATCGGCTGGCGCCCCCCACGGCCTTGATGATTGGCACGTCCGTTCGCCGTCAGGGTGCCGGAGAGCGCCATCTCGCCGTCATGGTGAGGATGCCGCGCGGCCACCGAGCCGGGGTCGACCAGCTGGTGCAGGTGGCCGCCGGGCAGGTGTTCCACGGCCCAGCCGCGGTCTCGCGCCTCGGCGGCCGTGCGGTCGTACGGCGGCCCGAACAGCAGGAACCCGCACGGCCGGTCGTCCACCCGGCCGGCACGGGGATCTCCTGCCGGTAGTAGGTTGACCGGCCCGGTCGGGGTGTCGATCACGTCGACCGTGCGGTCCAGGTGGGAGAACTCGGCCTCGGCGTCGCGCCGGGTCACGTGCCGGTGGGATCGGAGCCGTGACTGTTCGCACCAACGTCGACAGAGTGTGTGGAAGGCCTCGTCACAGGTGTATCAACAATTGTGATTTTCCTCGACTAGCCTGTCCTGGCCTCGCGACAACGGGGGCCGACCAGGGAGAGATGCATGAACAAGCTGGGACACAGGGCGGGCGCGCTGGCCGCCGCGGCGATGCTGGTGATCGGCGGCGCCGCCGGCTGCGCGAAGGAGGACAAGGGTGGCACCACCGAGAGCGGGGTGGCGCTGATCAAGGCGGGCACGCTGACCACCTGCACCCACCTCCCGTACGCGCCGTTCCAGGCGAAGGACCAGACCGGCAAGGTCGTCGGCTTCGACGTCGAGCTCATCGACCTGGTCGCGAAGAAGCTGGGCGTGACCCAGGCGATCGTCGACACGCCGTTCGAGGGCATCAAGTCCGGCGCCGACCTCAACTCCGGCAAGTGCGACGTGGCCGCGGCCGGCATGACCATCACCGACGAGCGCAAGCAGGTGCTCGACTTCTCCGAGCCGTACTTCGACGCCACCCAGGCGCTCGCCGTGGTCACCGGCAAGGAGGTCAAGACGCTGGAGGAGCTCGCCGGCAAGCGCCTCGGCGTGCAGGGCGGCACGACCGGCGAGGACTACATCAAGGCGCAGGTCAAGGAGAAGAGCCTCAAGATCGAGGTGGTCTCGTACAAGGACCTCGCCGCGCTCCAGCAGGCGCTCAGCACCAACCAGGTGGCCGCCGCCGTCAACGACCTCCCGGTCTGGAACGAGTACATCAAGGCCAACCCCGGCAAGGTCGCCGTCGCGGCCGGGTTCGACACCGGCGAGCAGTACGGCTTCGCCGTCAAGAAGGGCAACGCGCCGCTGCTCAAGGCCGTCAACGACGCCCTCGCCGCGGCCCGTTCCGACGGCACGTACGACAAGATCTACAAGAACTGGATCGGCGAGAAGCCGGCCAGTTGAGCGCCATGAAACTCGGCCGGCGCCGGCGGCAGCGGCTCGTCCGCGTCGCCGGCTACGTCGTCTTCGCCCTCGCGATCCTGGCCGCGGCGAGCGCCGCGGACTGGGGCCGGCTGTCCGACGCGTTCCTCCGGTCCGACGTCGCCCGGAGCATGTTCCCCGAGGCGATCACGGTCGCGCTGCGGAACACCATCCTGTACACGCTGATGGCGTTCGTGTTCGGCCTCACGCTCGGGCTCGTCCTCGCGCTGATGCGGCTGTCGTCGAATCTGCCGTACCGGTGGGCCGCCACGGCCTACATCGAGCTGTTCCGCGGGCTGCCCGCGCTGCTGGTGCTGTTCATGGTCGGCTACGGCGTGCCGCTGGCCTTCCCGGACCGCGAGATCCCCGGCGGCGTGTACGGCTCGGTCACCGTCGGCCTCGGCCTCACCGCCGCGGCGTACATGGCGGAGACCATCCGCGCCGGCATCCAGGCGGTGCCGAAGGGCCAGCTCGAGGCCGCCCGTACGCTGGGCATGTCGCACCCCCGCGCGATGCTCTCCATCGTGCTGCCGCAGGCGTTCCGGATCGTCATCCCGCCGCTGACCAACGAGATCATCCTGCTCACCAAGGACACCTCGCTGGTCTACGTCCTCGGGGTCACCTCGACCACGATCGAGCTGACCAAGTTCGCCGGCGACGCGCTCAACACGCGCGTCAACCCGACGCCGCTGGTGGTGGCCGGGCTGCTCTACCTGGTGATCACCCTGCCGCTGTCGCAGCTGGTCCGCGGCCTGGAACGCCGGGCCGGGAGGGAGAAGTGACCGGGATGTCCACGATCCAGATCGGCGGCCTGCACAAGTCGTTCGGCAAGCTGGAGGTGCTGCGCGGCATCGACCTGTCGGTCGACCCGGGCGAGGTCGTGTGCGTCATCGGCCCGTCCGGCTCGGGCAAGTCCACGCTGCTGCGCTGCGTGAACCTGCTCGAGGAGCCGACCGCCGGCTCGATCCGGGTGGCCGGCGTCGAGGTCACCGACCCCGACTGCGACATCGACGAGGTCCGCCGCGGCATCGGCATGGTGTTCCAGCAGTTCAACCTGTTCGGCCACCTCACCGTCCGGGAGAACGTCACCATCGCCCAGCGCCGGGTCCTCAAGCGCGGACGCGCCGAGGCCCACCGGATCGCGGCGGAGAACCTGGAGCGCGTCGGCCTCGCGGACAAGGCCGGCGCGTACCCCGCCCAGCTCTCCGGCGGCCAGCAGCAGCGGGTCGCCATCGCCCGGGCGCTGGCGATGGACCCGAAGCTGATGCTCTTCGACGAGCCGACCAGCGCCCTCGACCCGGAACTGGTCGGCGAGGTGCTGGCCGTCATGCGCGGCCTGGCCGCCGAGGGCATGACCATGCTCGTGGTCACGCACGAGATGGCCTTCGCCCGCGAGGTCGCCTCCCGGGTCGTCTTCATGGACGGCGGCGTGATCGTGGAGCAGGGCCCGCCCGCCGAGGTGTTCGGCCGGCCGCGGGAGGAGCGCACCCGCGCCTTCCTGCACCGCGTGCTCGAGCCCACCCGGGTCAGCGAGACGGAGATCGGCGCGCACCTCAGCGAATGAGTGGTGCGGCGCTCAGCCGAGGTCGCGGACAGTGAAGACCTCGACCTCGGCCCGGGACGCCTGGAGGCCCGGCGCGGCGGCGAGCCGCTCCGGGTCCTTCCGGTACGCCTGATAGTCGGCCTCGCTGGCGAACGTGATCAGGTGGATCTCGGTGCGGTCGTCCGTGCCCCGCAGCCGCCGTTCCAGCGTTCCCCGGTAGCGGGCGAGCAGCGGCAGCACGGTGTTCTCGTACGTGTCGAACGCCGGGAGGCCGTCCTCGGGGATGCGCGCGAGCATCATCAGGGTGACTGCGGTCATCCGGTCATTGTTCCAAGGCCGGACGGTCCACCGAGAGACCCACCTCGCGCCACGCCGTCAGCTCCCGGCGCACGAGGTCCAGCTTGGCCTCGACCCGGGCGATGGCGTCCGCGCCGAGCTGGACGCGCAGCGGCGGGACGTCCTCGTCGGCCAGCGCCACGATCGCCTCGGCCGCCCGTACGGGATCGATGGGCTGGCTGCCGTTGATCTTCTCGGCCCATTCCCGGCGCGCCCCGGCGGTGGCGTCGTAGTCGGGGATCCGCCGCTCGCTGTGCCGCAGGCTGGACGGATCGAGGAAGTCGGTGCGGATCGCGCCCGGCTCGACCACGGTGGAGTGGATGCCGAGCCCGGAGAGCTCGGCGTGCAGGGCCTCGGTGATGGCCTCCACGGCGAACTTGGTGGCGCCGTAGACGCCCATGCCGGCGCTCTGCGTGAACCCGCCGACCGAGCCGATGTTGATGACCCGCCCCCACCGCCGCGCGCGCAGGTGGGGCAGCACCGCCCGGGTGACGGCGAGCAGCCCGAAGACGTTCGTCTCGAAGACCGCCCGGCACTCCGCGTCGGACACCTCCTCGATCGCGCCCATCAGCCCCCACCCGGCGTTGTTCACCACCACGTCGAGGTGGCCGAAGCGGTCCAGGGCCGCCGCCACGGCCGCGCGGACGGCGTCGTCGTCGGTGACGTCGAGGCCCACGGTCAGGGCGGCCCCGGCCGCACCCGCCGACTCCACGACCGCGTCCAGCGCGGCGGGGTCGCGCCCGGTCAGGACCACCGCGTCGCCCCGCCGCAGGGCGGCGAGGGAGATCTCGCGGCCGAGCCCGCGGGTCGCTCCGGTGATGAACCACGTACGCACGTCAGCACGTCCCTCCTGGTTGTCCGTCCGCGCCGGGACGCAGCACGCGGCAACGGGCCCGCGGGGGAGTGCCGCCGACCGTCACGACGAGCGCCACCGGCAGCCCTTCGGCGTCCATGATGGCCGAGGCGCAGTCGATCGCGGCGTCGGCGAGCCGGTCCTCCTCCGCGGCGATCCCGAGGGGAACCGCCGCGAGCAGGCCGTTGTCCACCAGGATCCGGTGCACGGCCCGCCGGGCCACCTCGCCGTCGAGCAGCGGCGTGGTGCGGCCCGTGCCGGGCCGGGCGTAACCCACCAGGACCAGCGGGACGTCGGCGGCCCGCACCTGCCCGGCGGCCAGCGCCGCCGCGACCGCCCCGGCCGCCGCCGACTCCCAGTCGCCGAGCACGTCGCCGCCGGGGCAGGGGCCCGCCGCGGCCGGGCGGCTCACCACGTCAGGTGCAGCTCGGCGAAGCCGCGCAGCATCGGGTTCGGCACCCGGGCGGGCTCCTCGTCGACGGCGCGCAGGCCGGGGAACCGGTGCAGGATCAGCTGGAAGGCGACCTCCGACTCCATCTCGGCCAGCGCGGCGCCGAGGCAGACGTGGGCGCCGTAGCCGAGCGCCACGTGCCCGATCGGATTGCGGGTCACGTCGAAGCGGTCCGGGTCGGGGAACATCTCCGGGTCGCGGTTCGCCGCGCCGAGCACGGTGACCACGCCGTCGTTGCGCAGGATCCGCTGCCCCGCGTAGTCGAAGTCCTCCCGGGCCACCCGGCGGATGAATTGCAGCGGGCTGTCGAACCGCATCATCTCCCGGATCGCGCTGGTCATCAGCGTCTCGTCGGCCCGCAGCTTGGCCAGCTCGTCGGGGTGCGCCAGCAGCGCCCAAAGACCGTTCGCGACCAGGTTGCGGGTCGTCTCGTGCCCCGCCACGATGAGCTGCGCGCAGTTCGCCAGCACCTGCTCGTCGGTCAGCCGGTCGCCGCCCTCGCGCGCGCCGACCAGCAGGCTGATCACGTCGTCGCCGGGGTGCGCGCGGCGCTCGGGCAGCACGGTGCGGAAGAACTCGCCCATCGACAGCAGGCCGTGCTGGGCCGCGCGCGCCTCCTCCAGCGTCGGCTTCAGCGAGCCGGTGAAGTGCAGGATCGAATCCGACCAGGTGACGAACGTCTGCATGTCGGCCGGCGGCACGCCCAGCATCTCGGCGATGACCGCCGCCGGGAACGGCTGGGCGAAATCGGCCATGAACTCGGTCGAACCCTGGCGTTCCATGGCGTCCACCAGCCGGGTGGCCACCGCGGTGACCTTGGGCCGCATGGTCGAGATGAGCCGGCGGGTGAAGCCCTTGTTCATCAGCTGCCGCAAGGGGCGGTGGTGCGGCGGATCCTGCAGCACGATCCAGCCGGCCACCGACGTGTTGAACGGCTCGAACTCCGGGCGGGCCTCCGGGGGGAACTGGTTGATGAACCCGGGCGCCTTCAGCGAGGTCGAGAACCGGTCGTCGCGCAGCACGTCGACGACGTCGCGGTAGCGCGGGACGAACCAGGTCCGGCCGGTGTTGGCGTCGGAGAGGTGCAGCGGCGCGGCGGCGCGCATGTCGGCGTACGTGGGGTAGGGGTTCCGCATGAATTCCGGGGTGATCCTCATCCTGATGCTCCTCGGTCGGTGGGCGGCGCCGTACGGGTGAGGCCGATCGCGCCCCAGGAGAGCGGGCCGCTGGCGAGCAGCAGCAGCCGGTCGCCCGGCCGCACCCGGTCGGGGCCGAGCGCGGCCAGGTTGATCAGGCCGTCCGCGGCGAAGACGTGCCCGTGCGCCGGCGCGGCCGGCAGGCGGCGGTCGCGCGGCACCTGCGCCATGTCGGCGAACTCGCCGGTGGTGCGCTCGGCGTAGTTGTTCGTGATCAGCCACCGGTAGCCGGTGGACGGGACACCGGTCTCCTCGGCGAGCCGCGTGGCCGCGCGCCGCACCCCGCTCATGATCTTGAGATGCTTGGCGAGCCCCTGGCCCTTGACGTACGCGGCCATCTCCGGCGCCGCGACCTGGGCCAGCCCGTCCAGCCGGTAGTCGCCGGCCGGGCGCGTGGTGAGCAGGCACGCGGCGGCGCCGTCGCCGTTGATGGTCACCGCGTTGGGCATCGCCCGGTACTCGCCCGGCCCGGCCGGCATCCGGTCGGCGGTGACGCACAGGACGGTGCGGACGCCCGGCCGCAGCACCAGCGCGCGGGCCACCCGCAGCACGCTCGCCAGGTTTCCGGACTCGGCGAGCCACATCGGGTACGCCGGCAGCCCGCCCAGCCCGGCCGGCCGCAGCACCCGGTCGCGCAGCGTCGCCTCCACCGAGGACCCCGCCCCCGGCTCGGCCCCGTAGCTGCAGCTCGCATGGACCACCGCGTCGACCTCGCCGGGCCGCACCGCGACGCTCTCGAACAGCCTCGTCACCGCGCGCAGGGCGAGCGCCGACGGTGGCTCCGCCGCCACCGAGCAACGGTCGAACCCGTGGGCCCGCAGGCGGGCCGCCAGCTCCCCGGACGGCACCAGCTCCTCGACCGGCACCGGGCGGCCCAGCGCGTACGCCGGCCCGGCGAGCCGGATCTCCGCGCTCACAGCCGGCTGACCAGCAGGGAGCTGAACACGTAGTTGCCGCCGACCCCGACGACGTGCAGGAGGTCGCCGGGGCGCACCTCGTCCCGTTCCGCCAGCGTGGACAGCGTGATGAGCTGGTCGTACGCGAAGCAGTGCCCGAAGCGGGGGATGTTCGCGGCCGGCACGCGGTCGAACGGGACGGCCGCGACGGCCGCGTAGTTCTTCAGGACGGGCACGGCGAGGTTCGCCAGCACCAGGCGGGCGAGATCGTCCGGGCCGTGGCCGGTCTCCTCGTACGTGGCCCTGCACAGCGCACCGAGGTTCCCGGCGAACAGATCGATGATCCGCAGGAACTGCCGGGCCGGGTCGAGGGCGCTGAGCTCGGGCACCACGCGGTGCCGGACGTGCCGCAGCCGGAAGCCGCTCGCGCCGCCGGCCGTCACCACGCAGGTGAACACGGTGTCGCTGAACACCGACAGGTTGCCGTCGAGGATCCGGCTCGCGCGGCCCTCGTCCAGCGCGTCCGCGCCGACCAGCAGCACCGTCCGCGCGTGGCCCGCCCGGAACAGCCCGTCGATCACCATCAGGGCCTGGGAGAAGTTCGTGCACTGGCCCAGGAACACCCCGAGCGGCAGGGCGTGGCTCATGCCGAGGGTGTGCGCCAGCGTGATCAGGTCGGCGTGGTCGTCGTACGCGGCGAACGTCGACGAGATGAAGACGACGGCGTCCACGTCCGCGGGGGCGACGCCGGCCTTCTCCAGGGACTCGGTGGCGCACTCGGCGTACCACTCCCGGGGCGGCCGGTCCAGCACGGAGTAGCGGCGCAGGCCACCGGCGTTCAACGCCTTGATCTGGTCGGGCCGGGCGGCCGGGAGGTCGTCGACGTCCCGCCAGCCGCCGTGCCGGTAGCTGATCCCGTCGACGGCGAGCGCGGTCATGACACCCGCTCCCCGGCCAGCAGCGCCTCGCGGTCGACCTTGCCGTTGGGGGTGAGCGGGAAGCCGGGCACGACCACGATCCGGCCCGGCACCATGTAGCGCGGCAGCAGCCGGCCGCAGTGCGCGCGCAACTCGGTGATCAGGCGCGGGTTCCCGGACCATCCGGCGCCGACTCGGACGAACGAGATCAGCGTCGGCGGCTCCCCGGGCGCCAGCACCGTGCTGGTCTCCAGGACGGCCGGGTGGCGGCGCAGGGTGGTGTCGACCTCGGCGAGCTCGATCCGGTTGCCCAGCAGCTTGACCTGGTCGTCGAGGCGGCCGAGGAAGTAGTGCTGCCCGGCCGCGTCGCGGACGACCCGGTCGCGCGACGCGAACGCGCGCCGCCCGGCGGACACCGGGCTGGGCACCAGCGCGGCCCGGGTCGCCTCCGGGTTCTCCCAGTAGCCGTCGAACAGGCTGTCGCCCTCGATGTAGAGCTCGCCGGGGCGGTCCGGCCCGTCGACGACCCGGCCGGCGTCGTCCACCAGGTACATCCGCATGCCGTCGATGGCCCGGGTGCCGAACGGGGCCCGCCCGTCGGCGTCCGTGGGCGGCTCACCGAGGATCTGGTACGCGCACGCGATCGACTCGGAGTGGCCGAAGCCGTTGACGATGCGTACCTCCGGGTGGGCGCGGCGCAGGGCGTGCAGGCCCGCGGCCGGGAAGCCCTCCCCGGCGTACAGGACGGTGTCCACGCCGGTGTCCGCGAGGGCCGCGGCGTCGTCGCCGGCGAGCAGGTCGCGCCAGATCGACGGCACGCCGTTCATCTGCTGGACGCGCTGCCGGCGCAACGTGTCGAGCAGCCCGGACGGCTGGTGGGTGAGGATGCTCGGGATCTGCACCAGGGTGCCGCCGGCCCCGAGCGCCATGCCGAGGTCGAGCAGGGAGAAGTCGAACTGCAGCGGCGACGTGCTGCCCAGCCGTACGCCCGGCCGGACCCCGAAGCCGCAGAAGCCCGACCAGAACGACACCACCGCGCGGTGCGACATCATGATGCCCTTGGGAACCCCGGTCGAGCCGGACGTGAACACGACGTACGCCAGGTCGTCCTCGCGGGCGGCCCGCGGCCCGGTGGCGGGGTCCCGCCGCCCGGCGAGGCGCAGCGTCCCGTCGGCGCCGAGGATCCCCGACACGGCGGTGGTGCCGTCGCCCGGCACGCCGGTGATCCGGGCGGCCGGTCGCACCTGCGCGATCACCTGTTGCCGGCGCGCCTCCGGCAGCGTCGGATCGACCGCGACGAACGGGATGGCCCGCGAGGCCGCGGCGATCATCAGCGCGACCGCCTCGGGCCGCGGATCCAGCTCCAGCAGGAGAACGTCCCGCGCACGCAGTCCGCGCTCGTCGAACTCGGCGGCCCAGCGCCGGGACAGCGCGGCGAGCGCGCCGTACGTGAGCGTGCGGCGGTAGCGCACCGAGGTCACGGCCGGCCGGTCCGGGTGCGCCGCCGCGCGGGCCAGCAGGTACTCGTGGAAGAGCCGCGCGCTCATGCGGGATCCCCGCCGGCCCGCGCGGCCGCCGCCTGCTGCTCGCGCTGCTGCCGGACGATCTGCTCGATGAACGCGCTCACCTGCGCCGCGTCGCTGCGCAGCGTGAGGATCTCCGCCCCGGGCGAGCGCAGCCGCACGTCGGCGGTGTTGGCCCGGCGCAGGACCGCCAGCAGGGTGCTGTTCGCGGCGCACTCGGTGACCAGCGCGGCGACCTTGTCGTCGTCGGGGTCGTCGTCGAGGTCCGCCTCGCACCGCACCACGAAACGGATCTCGTGGAAGCGCGCCGGCACCGCCGGGTCGACGTTCATCATGCCGCGGATGTCGAGCCGCCCGCCGCCGTCGACCTCGATCCGGGACAGCGGCAGGCCGCGCTCCCGGGCCAGCGCGGAGAGGCCGAGGGCCAGCTCCGCGGAGATCGCGGTCAGCAGCATCTCCTGCGGGTTGGGGCCGCGGTCGATCCCCAGCATCTGCTTCGACTGGTCGACCACCAGCGTGGGAGCCGCCCGGCGGGCCTCGATGCCCGGGCTGACCGCCGTGCTCACGTGCGCCTCGGTGCCGTACTCCCACTGCAACTCGGCGACCACCGTCAGCTCGCCGGCCGCGGGCGCGGTGGCGGCCGGGGCGGTCACCGGGACCGGGCGGCTCGTGGCGGTGCCGCCGGGGCGGACCAGCACGCTCGACAGGTCGTAGTCGCCGGCGTCGAGGAAGGCCCGGTGGTTGGGGCTGAAGCAGGTGACGAACTGGGTCACCTGGGCCAGCGCCGCCTCGGTCGCCTCCGCGTCCACGGTGATGTCGTACCGCAGGTCGCGCAGGCCCGCGGACGGGTCGGCGACGCGCCCGGCGGCGTCGGTGGGCACCGTCGCGGTGACCCGGACACCCAGCGACGTGAGGCTGATCCCGCGCGCCGAGTAGCCGTGCACGTGGGTGATCAGCACGCAGGCGCCGATCGCCGCGGCGGCTGCCTCCACCGGGGTCAGGCCGGGATCGGCGGCCTCCGCGCCGGTGAGCGCCAGCCGGAAGTCGCGGGCCATCCGGAACGTGCCGTGGTGCGCGGTGCCGACCGTGACCTCCGCCCGGTCGCCGGCCACGGCGGTGCTGGTGGAGAAGCGGATGACGGCCTCGGCCCCGTTCTCGCGGATCTCGTGCACGATCTCCGAGACGCCGCTGATGTTGAGTCCGTTACGCATGCTGTGGGCCTCCTGGGTCGAGCGGTCAGATGCCGGTCAGGGCCGTGTCGATGTCGGTGATGAGGTCGGCGCTGTCCTCGATGCCGACGGACAGCCGGACCAGCCCGGGCTGGATGCCGAGCTCGCGGCGCTGGCGCACGGTCAGGAAGCTGTGCGACGTGTTGAACGGCAGGCTGACCAGCGACTCGACGCCGCCGAGGCTGGTCGCGACCGCGGGGATGGTGAGCCGGTCGAGGAACTTCAGCGCGGCCTCGTCACCGCCCTCGACCTCGAAGCTGACCATGCCGCCGAAGCCGGTCGCGCACCATTCGCGCAGCCGCGGGTACGGGTATCCGCTGAGCGACGGGTGGTGCACCGCCGTGACCCGCGGGTGCTCGTTGAGGAACGCGGCCAGCAGGTTGGCGTTCTCGATGTGCGTACGCATCCGCACGGCGAGCGTCTTGAGCCCGCGCTCGAGCAGGAAGCAACCGAACGCGTCGAGGGAGCCGCCGAGCTTGAGCAGCTCGGTCCAGATCCGGTCCATGTACTTGCGCGAACCCGCGGCCACCCCGGCGGTCAGGTCGCTGTGGCCGCCCAGGTACTTGGTCGCGCTGTGGATCACCACGTGCGCCCCGAGGTCCAGGGGCCGCAGGCAGTACGGCGTGAGGAACGTGTTGTCGATGACGAGCAGCAGGTTCTCGCGCCGCGCCAGCTCGCCCAGCTCCGGCAGCGGGATGGACTTCAGCAGCGGATTCGTCAGCGTCTCGAAGAACAGCACCTGCGTCTCCGGGCGTACGGCCGCCTCGATCTCGCGGATGTCCGTCGGGTCGGTGAAGGTCACGTCCCGGCCGAACTGCGGCATGTCCTCGCGCAGCAGGTTGTAGGTGCCGCCGTACACGTCGCGGGAGCTGACGATGTGGCCGCCGCGGTTGGTCAGGGTCAGCAGGGCGGTGGTGATGGCCGCCATCCCGGAGGCGAACGCCACCGCGCTCTCGGCGTTCTCCAGCGCCGCGACCTTCTCCTGCACCACCCACTGGTTGGGGGTGCCGTAGCGGCCGTAGATCGGCACGTCGCGGATGTGGCCCTGGTCGAAGGCGCCGTACGTGTGCTCGTTGAACTCGTACGTGCTGCTGGTGAAGATGGGCGTGCCGACCGATCCGGTGGCGGGGTCGATGTAGGTGCCGCTGTGCACGCTGCGCGTACTCATCCCCAGGTCGTCGTCCATGACCCGCTGTTCCGGCAGGCGGGGGCCGGGCACCCGGCCCCGGCGCAGGTTGTTCGACCACTTGCGGTCCGCGCCCGGTCCGGCGGGGTCACCGATGGCTTTCGACATCTTCGTTGCCTTTCGTCGTGGTCATCTCGGTCGGGCCGGCTCGGGGCGCAGCAGGCCGTCGACGATCTCCTCGGCGTGGCGGCCGTGGAAGAAGTTGAGCCCGACGTCGTAGTCGCCGTGGGCGTCGCGCCGGCCGTAGCCCAGCCCGATCCCGAACAGGCCCGGCACGGCGCCGTCCGGGCCGAGGAGCCGGCCGCGAGGGTCGAGCTCGTACCGGCCGGCGCTCATCCGCAGCGGCACCCGCCGCCCGTCCGGGCCGATCAGCGGCGGCGCCGTCGCCCGGTAGCCGGTCGCGGTGACCACCACGCCGGCACCCCGGCCGTACGCCTCCGCCTCGGCCCGGCACAGCCGCACCCGCCGCTCGCGGCCCTTCAGCACGGCGAGGCACAGGTCGCGGGAGCGGCCCCGCAGGCCCCGGTGCCGGTTCACCATGCCGGTGTCGGGGCAGACCGCGGGCGCGTATCCCGGCCGCCAGCCCGAGGCGTCCAGTTCGGACATCGAGTCGAAGCACAGGTCGAGCCGCCGGTACAGGATGGTGATCTGCCCGGGGGTGAGCTTCGTGCCGCAGCTGCGCAGCAGCAGGTCGGCGACGGAGAAGCCGCTGTGCGAGCCGCCGACGATCACCACCGGCAGGCCGGCCCGCAGCGCCGCGACGGCCGGCTGGATGCTGCCGGACAGCACCTCCTGCGAGGTCATCACCCGCGCCGGGACCGCGCCCGGCGGCGGCCCGGCCGGGCGCGGATCCTGCTCGCCGCCGCCGGTGGCGAACACCACCGCACGGGAGACCAGCTCCCGGCCGTCCGCCCCGACGCTGGTGAAGGTGCCGCCGGGGCCGTGCCGGATCTCGCGGACGTCCCGGCCGTAGGTCAGCTCGCCGCCGGTCCCGGCGAGCCAGGCGGCGACCGCGTCGGCGATGTCGCCGAGGAGGCCGGCGACCAGGCGCAGCGGCACCGGGGAGCGGCCCCGCTCGGCGAGCGCCCGGGCCGGCCGCCGGCGCAGCACCGCGCCGAACCGGCCGCCCGGATCGATCCCGGCGAGGAAGTCGGCGGCGGGGGAGTTCGAGTCGATCAGGTACGGCATCCGGCCGGCCCGCGCGGTGTCCGCCGGTGCCCGCTCCAGGAACGCGACGCCGGCGTCGGCCAGGGCGGCCAGGTCACCGGTCCGGTCCGCGGACAGCGGCAGCCCCAGGGCGGCCGGCCCGAAACCGATGACCTGCACCAGCGGGTTCATCCGGGCAGGCCCGCCAGCAGCAGAGCGGTGAGCGACGGCGTCCGCACCGGGTCGACCACGGAGAAGTGGTCACCGTTCACCTCGTGCCAGGTCGCCCCGGGCAGGGCGGCGGCGTACCGGGACGCGGACAGGGGCGTCAGGTACGCCGCACCGCCCGCACCGAGCCCCTCGGTCGCGGTCAGCACCACGGGCCGCAGCCGCGCGTCGGCCGTGAACTCGTAGCGGTTCAGGGCGCGGGCGTTGGCGCGGTAGCGGCCGAACATCTCGGTGAGGGCCGGCACGCTCATCCCGGCCAGCCGCGGCTCGCCCGCGACCAGGCTCTCCAGGTCGCCGCCGGCCGCGTGCCCGCGCAGCCGTCCCTCGGAGAGGTTGTGCACGAACGAGGCGAGCAGGGTGGCGTCGTCCACGTCGGCGCCGGGCGTCGCGGGCAGCCACGGGTCGATCATCACCAGGTCGCAGCGGCGGCCGCGATCCACCAGGACCCGTGCCATTTCGTACGCGACCACGGCGCCGAAGGACCATCCGGCCAGGCGCACGGTGTCGCCGTCCGCCAGGTCCGCGTACTCCCGGGCGAGGGCGGGGACGGTGCGTTCGCCGTCCGGGTGGGTGCTCGCGGCGATGCCCCACAGGGTGGCGTGGTCGCCCAGCGCGGCAACCAGCGGCTGGTAGCAGAGGATGTCGCCGCCGACCGGGTGCACGAGGACGACGGGACTGCCCCGGCCGCCCATCCGGACGCGTACCGGTCCGTGGGCGGCCTGCCGGTCGAGCAGGGTGGCGAGCCGGCGGACGGTCCGGTGCTCGTACAGGGCGGCGAGCGGCAGCCGCACGCCGAACTCGCGTTCCACGGCGTTCATGAGCGCGGCGGCGGCCAGCGAGTGTCCGCCGTACGCGAAGAAGTCGTCCGTGACGCCCCGGACGGCCACCGCCTGCCGCCACAACTCCAGCATCCGCCGCTCCACGTCGGAGGCCGGCTCCTGCGCCGTGCCGGGCTCCTCCTGCGCGGGCAGGGCGCTCAGCCGGGCCCGGTCGACCTTGCCGTTCGCGGTCAGCGGCAGGGAGTCGTGCAGCCGGATCGCGCCGGGAACCATGTAGTCGGGCAGCCGCCGGGGCAGGGCCGCGAGCAGGTCGCGCTCTAGCCCGGGGCCGGCGCCCGGCCCGGGGACCACGTGGCCGGTGAGCGTGCCGCCGCGGTCGTCGCGGCGCAGGACCGCGGCGGCCGCCCGCACGCCGGGGTGCGCGAGCAGCGCCGCGTCGACCTCGCTCAGCTCGACCCGGAAGCCGTTGACCTTGACCTGGTCGTCGGCGCGGCCGAGGAACTCCAGCGTGCCGCCGGGGCGGTAGCGGGCCCGGTCGCCGGTGCGGTAGAGCCGGTCCCCGGTGCGCGGATCGGTGCGGAAGGCGGCGGCGGTGAGGCCGGGTGCGTGCAGGTAGCCGTCCGCGAGGCCGTGGCCGCCGATGAAGAGGTCACCCGGCACCCAGTCCGGCCGGTCCGCGCCGGCGGCGTCGAGGACCCGGAAACGCTGGTTGGCCAGCGGGTGGCCGTACGGGACGCTGGGCCAGCCCGGTGGCAGCGCCTCCGGCACGTCGTACCAGTTGGACCAGATGGAGGCCTCCGTGGCGCCGCCCAGGGCGACCACCCGCAGGCCCGGCAGCGTCTCCCGCAGCGCGGCGGCGAGCGTGACCGGCACCCAGTCGCCGCTGGCCATGGCGAGCCGCAGCGCGGGCAGGCCCGGCCGCGCGGTGACGCGCCGGTAGTCGGCGAGCATGGTCAGGTACGCCGGCACGCTGTTCCACACCGTCACCGCGTGCCCTGCCGCCAGCTCGTGCAGGCTCGCGATGTCGTCGGCCTGCCGTTCGTCCGGGACCACGACCGCGCCGCCCACCCGCAGCGGGCCGAAGATGTCGTGGATGGACAGGTCGAAGGTGCTCTCGGAGATCGCCAGCATCCGGTCCCGCGGCCCGAGGGCGAAGCGTTCCTCCAGATCGGCGATGGTGTTCAGGGCCGCCTCGTGCCGGATGACGACCCCCTTGGGGCGCCCGGTCGTGCCGGAGGTGAAGATGACGTACGCGACCGACTCCGGGTCGGTGCGCGGCGCCCGGAACGGCCCTGCGGGGTGGTCACCCTCGACCGGCAGCGTGGTCAGCGCCCCCGCCCACGCGGCCACCTCGGCGGGCCGCCGGTCGGTGAGCACGGCCGACGGCACGGCGGTCCCGGCGATCTGCCGCAGCCGCGCGTCCGGCCACCGCGGGTTGAGGGGAACGTAGACGCATCCCGCGACGAGGGTGCCGAGCGCGGCGGCGATCTGCGCGGGGCCGCGTCCGGCGTGGACGAGGACCCGGTCGCCGGGGCCGCAGCCCCGGGCCGCCAGGCTCGCCGCGACGGCCGTCGCCCGCTCGGCGAGCTGGGCGTAGGTGAGCGTCTCCCGGGAGGTCAGGACGGCCGGTGCGGCCGGCGTACGCCGGGCCTGCGCGAGAACGCCGCCGTGCAGGGTGCCGGGAGCGAACGTACGGGCGGTGTCGTTCACCGCCGCCCGCACGTCGAGCTGCGCGGCGGGGGTCAGGTCGAACCGCCGCTCGTCCCACGCCCCGGGCTCCGCGCACAGCCGCCCGAGCAACCGGCGGTACGCGTCCACCATGGCGTCGAGCACCCCCGGCGCGAACGCCTCCTCGACGCAGTCCCAGTTGGCGGTGAGCCGGTCGCGGGCGTCGAAGACCTGGTGGTCCAGGCACACCTGCGGGGTGTGGATCTGCCCGCCGAGCCGCTCCCACCCGAGCCGCTCCAGGAAGATGCCGTCCGAAGCGCCGTTGCCGATGACACTGGCGAACACCACGGGCATGGCGGCGTGCCGGCTCGTGCCGTGATGCCGGTTGAACTCGCGGATCGTCTCGACGCCGCTGTGCCGGCCGTGCGCCAGGTCGGTCACGAGCTGCATCCCGAGCCGGCGGGCCCGGCCCAGGAAGGTCTCCCCGGGGGCGTCGTGGCAGGCGAGCAGCAGGGTGTCGCTGAAGTTGCCGATCACCGCGGGCACGTCGTCGTGCAGGGGGCGGCGTTCGCCGTACATGACGTTGAGGGTGAAGTCCGGCGCGGCGGAGAAGTGCCGCAGCACCTCACCGAACGCGGCGCACAGCGCGACCGTGGTGGTGATCCCGTGCCGTGCCGCGCCCGCCTTGAACGCCCGCCAGGCGTCGCCCTCGACCGTCACCGTGCGCCGCCGCAGCGACCCCGACACCACCTCCGGCCGGTACGGCAGCTCCGGCGCCGCGGGCAGCGACGGCAGGCGGTCGACCCAGTACCTCCGGTCGTCCTCGTGGCTCTCATCCGCCACCGCCCGCCGGTACCGCGGGTAGCCGTACCGCAGCGGTGGGAGCGGCCGGCCGTCGAGCAGGTCGCGCAGCTCGTCGGCGAAGACGTCGCCGGAGCGCCCGTCGAAGGTCAGCAGCCGCCCGGCGACCTGCACATGCCAGTGATCCGTACGCCGGAACAGCCGGAACCTGACGATCTCGGCGGACCCCAGCGGCGGGGGAGTGCGGGCCAGCTCCTCCCGGCTGCCGGTGATGACCTCCACGGCGTCGCCGGCGTCGAGATGCCGCAGATCCCGCACCTCGACCGGCGCCCGCTCCGGCGGCGCGGCGACCCGGCCCTCACCGACGTCGGTGTAGACCGCGCGCAGCATCTCGTGCCGGTCGACGAGGCGGAGGACGGCCGTGCCGAACGCCTCCACGTCGAGCGCCGGGCACCGGTACTCCTCGACGAACTGCGCGGGTGACGAGAACGGGAACGAGCCGATCTCGCCGAGCACGTACGCCTGCTGGAGCGGCGACATCGGGAACGTGGCGGGTTCCCCGGGTGCGGTCTGCGGAGCGGCGTCCTGCTCCCCGGGGGCCGGCCCGGGCTCCTGCGCCGCGGCCCACCCGGCCAGGTCGCGGAACGTCGGGTGCTCGAAGATCAGCATCCGCGGCGCCTCGACCCTCAGCTCGGCGCCGATCCGGTCGGCGACGGCCAGGGCGAGCAGCGAATACCCGCCGAGCTCGAAGAAGCTCGCCTCGTCCGGGAAGTCGGCGGGGGCGTCGAGCGCCTCGGCCCACACCGCGCGCAGCCGCTGGACGGTGCTGGTCTCGCTCATGACCTGGTCTCCTCGGCCGCCCGCCCCCGGCCGCCGGGCGGCTCCAGCGTCGTCGGCAGGGTCGCGGGACGGCGGAAGGTCGAGCCCTCGGCCGGCGGGACCGGGTCGTCGGGCCGGGCCCGCGGGAAGCGCCGGAAGAAGGCGGTGAAGAACGTCGTGGCCAGGCCGGTGGCGAGGGGCAGGCCGAGGCAGGAATGCGGACCGTGGCCGAAGCTCAGCGAGGCCCGCTCGGTGCGCGCCGGGTCGAAGCGGTCGCCGTCGGCGAACACCGTCTCGTCCCGGTTGCCGCTGCTCAGCACCAGCTTGAGGGCGCTACCGGCCGCGATGGGGACGCCGGCGAGCCGGGTGTCGACCCGGGCGAAGCGTACGGTCTCGGTCTGGGGTGGATCGAAGCGCAGCACCTCGCGGACGAAGCGCCGCATGACCTCGGGATCGGCGGCGGCCGGCGCGGCCCAGCCGGGGAAGCGGCCGAACGCGGCCATCGTGTTGGCCAGCATGCCCGAGGAGGTCTCGACGCCCGCGGCGAGCACCAGCAGGACGAGGCCGATGGCGTCGGGGACGCCGACCTCGCCGGACCGCACGGCCGGGGTGAGCCGGCCGATGACCGTCCCGGGCTCGGCGCCGCCGTCGTGCAGCATCCGCCGGACCACGGCCTCGATCTCGCGTCGCAGCTCGATGGCGGTGGCGAACTCGCGGCTGCTGCCGTCCAGATGGTCGAGCAGGTAGTCCAGGTGGGAGAAGATCCGGGCCCGGTGCTCCGGCGCGATCCCGAGGAACGCCGCGGTGACCGCGGTCGGCAGCGGCCGGGCGACCCGCTCGACGAAGTCGACGTGGTGGGCGTCCGCGAGGGCGTCGACGGCCCGGTCCACCTCCGCGTCCACGATGTCGGCGAAGGGCAGGTTCTCGATGCGCCCGCGCAGCAGCCCGGTCAGCAGGCGCCGTCCCCGCACGTGCCAGGGCCCGTCGACGTCCAGCAGGGTCCGGCCGAAGACGGTGCGCGAGACCCGGAACGGATATTCGACGGTGAAGTCGGGGCTGGTCAGGCACGTACGGATGTCGGCGAAGCGGAACACGCAGTACATCTGCACCGACGGCTCCCAGAGCACGGGCTCGCCGGCGCGGTAGCGCCGGTAGACCGCCGCCGTCCCGTCGCCGGGGGCCACCAGGAAGTCAACCCGCCGCACGGCACCCTCCACGCTCGGTCACGAGGATCATCCGGTGGCCACGAACGTGCCGTAGATGCTGTCCATCGTCGCGAAGGAGTCGATGCCGGCGTCGTCGAGATCGACCGGCCGGCCGAGCAGTTCCTCCAGGAAAACGATCACGCGCACGACGGTGAAGGAGTCGAGAACACCGGCGTCGAAGAGGTTGTCGCCGGGCTGCAGCGCAGTGATCGAACGATCCGGCCCGATCCCCGCGACGAATTCCTCGAAAGCAGATATGAATTGAGAGCGTTCGATCATGATTCTCCCCGTGGTGACGCGCACTGCCGCGCCGATCACGACCATTGTGAGGCGCTTAATTTGTCAGGGTCTGTCCGTTCAGGACATATTGCCGGCTATCAACACCCCCGTGGTGCCGGAAACCCGACGCAGCAAGATCTTCGGGCCGTCCACTTTGGTGCGGCGCCCGGGCAACCATAGCCCAATCACCAGGGGTAGTCACCCCGTTGCCAAAATCGGGCGAGGGCCTTGCTACGGTCGGGTGGTACTTGTACATTGGCTCTCGAACGGTCGCTGCAAAAAAAAAGTCAACGGGGCGCCGACCTGTCGATCTCCTGAAAGTTCCGTCCTTGTGGTGCACGGTTACGTGCGCCGGACGTGCCGCCTTTGTACGCCATTGAATGGCATGCCTGACCGATTTCGGTCGGGCCGGGCATTGGCGCCCGCATTGCCTCGAGGTGCTCTATCGAGTCGTTGTCCGACGCCCTCGCCGGGTCGCCGGGAATCCTATTCATTCCGGAGGGAATGTCACGTGTCTGTTTCCGTTCTGCCTGACGAGGCCGTCGTCGTCCGGACCCCCGACGAATTCCTGCGCATGCCCGAGGAATACCGCGAGGTGGCCCTGCGGCAAATCATGGTGAACACCGAGGGCGAGCTCTCCGGCGCCGACGACTACATCCAGGTCTTCTACCCGCTCGCGCCCAACGCCGAGGAGGCGATGGTGTGCGCCGAGCGGGCGGTCGAGGAGTTCGACCACTACAAGAAGGGCAGCAAGGTCCTCGCCGACCTCGGCATCGACACCGGCTACATGGAGAAGCAGAAGCTGACCGAGCGGCAGCTGTTCTCGGCCACCGAGCTGCACCAGTGCACCACCTGGGCGGAGCGCGGAATCTTCTCGTACGTCGGCGAGGAGACCGCGATGGTCATGCTCGAGGAGTTCGCGCAGGGCAGCTACAAGCCGTGGGCCGACGCCGTCCGCACCATCATCCTGGACGAGAAGATCCACATCGGGCACGGCGCCCGGGTCTGCCGCAACCTCGCGATCACCGAGGAGGGCCGCGAGAGCCTCCAGCAGGCGCTCGACCGGCTGTGGCCGACGTTCCTCGGCATCTTCGGCAGCCGGCGCTCCGAACGCGCCAAGCTCGCCGTGCGCTTCGGGCTCCGCAAGACCACCAACGGCGAGGCCGCCGACCTGTGGCGCGAGCGGGTCACCCCGCGGATCGAGAAGCTCGGCCTGACCGTACCGCAGGCCTGACGGGAGCATGACATGGTCGTACCGGTATCCATCGCACCACCACCACCCGACCGGCGGTGGGCCAAGAGCCGCGTCGCCGAGCTCCTGACCGGACGTCCCGACCTGGCCGGGCGCCTGCGCGACGTACGGCGCTTCGCCCGTACCGTCCGCGCCTGCGAGGTCCACCTGACGACGGCCTGCAACATCCGGTGCAAGGGATGCTGGTATTTCGAGGGCGGCTTCGACGACGCGGTGAAGGAACTCACCGACCTGGAGCAGATCCGCCGGTTCGCCCGGCGGATCGCCGCCGACGGGATGACCCAGGCGACGCTGATCGGCGGGGAACCGACCCTGGTGCCGCAGCGGATCGAGGCGTTCGTCGCGGAGCTGCCGTTCGTCACCGTCTCCACCAACGGCCTGCGCCCGATGCCCAAGCAGGGATTCGAGAAGATCTCCCTGGTGGTCAGCCTGTTCGGCGGCGGGCCGCTCGACGACGACCTGCGGGCGATCCGGCCCAGCGGCAGGACCTTCGACGGCCTCTTCGACAAGGCGCTGGGCCACTACACCGGCGACCCGCGGGTCATGTTCATCTTCGCGCTCTCGGAGCCGGGCATGGCCTACATCGAGCCGACGGTGCGGCGCATCGCCGACAACGGCAACATCGTGACCTTCAACTTCTACAGCGAGCACGGCACCGACACCCCGCTGCGGATCCGCGACGAGGCCCGCATCCTCGCCGAGGCGCAACGGGTCAAGGAGCTGTTCCCCGAGACGGTGGTCAGCCACCCGTACTACATCGACGCGCTGATCACCGGCCGGTCCCACTGGGGCGGCAGGTTCGGCTACGACGTCTGCCCGAGCATCAGCGTGGACGCGCCGGTGCACCAGCAGCGCGTGGCCAACGGCAACCCGGTGCTCCCGGGCTTCGCCGTGTGGGGCGCCGACTACGAGACGCTCCAGTTCTGCTGCACCTCCGGCGACTGCGGCGGATGCCGGGACAGCCAGGCGGTGTACAGCTGGCTCGTGGTGAGCATGCACCGCTTCCTCGACAGTGTGGAGCGGCTCGAACTGTGGCTCGACCTCGCGGAGAGCTACTGGCGGCAGTGGCACTGGTCGCCGTACCACGCCAGCAAGAGCGGCGCTTCCGCCGCCTGAGCGCGGCGCCCCCGGCCGCCAGGGCGCGGCCCCCGCCGGCCGGGCGCGGCGCTTCCGCCGCCCGGGCGCGGCGGTCATCCTTGGACGAGAGGCAGGAACGGCATGGCGCAAGTGGTGGACCGCGAGGTCGTCACCAGGCTGGTGGCCGACACACTGGTGCAGTTCGGCGTCGAGCGGTCGGAGATCACCGCGCAGGCGAAGTTCGACGAGCTCGACATCGACTCGATCGACGTCGTCGAGCTGCGCCAGGCGATCAAGAACGAGTTCGGCGTGGACATCCGCGCGGCCGACTTCGACAAGGTCGACACCGTGCACGACGCGGTCGCCCTCGTGTGCCGGCAGGCCGGAGCGGTATGAGAAGACGGGTCGTCGTGACCGGCTGCGGGGCTGTCACACCGTTGGGAGTCGGCGCGACGGCCCTGCACGAGCGGGCCGTGGCCGGGGACACCGGCCTGGACACCGGCGTCGGGCGGTGCGCCGGCTTCGACCCCGCGGCCTGGCTGTCCCGCCGCGACCTCCGGCGTACGGACCGGTACTGCCAGCTCGCCGTCGCGGCGGCCGACGAGGCCGTGCGGCAGGCCGGCTGGGGCGCGGGGCTGCCGTACCCGGGCGACCGCATCGCCTGCATCATCGGCTCCGCGCTCGGCGGCATCACCACCACCGAGGAGCAGAGCGCGGTCCTCGCCACCCGGGGAGCGGGCCACGTGTCGCCGCTGCTGACCGCCATGGTCATGGGCAACGCCGCGGCGGCGCACGTGGCCATGCGGTACGGCCTGCGCGGCGAATCGGCCGGCTTCGCCTCCGCCTGCTCGTCCGGCTCCCAGTCCATCGGCGCGGGCCTGCGGCTGGTGCGTGCGGGCGCCGCTGACGCGGTGGTGGTCGGTGGCGCCGAATCCGCCGTGTCCCCGCTGATCCACGCCACCTTCCGCAACGCGGGCGTGCTCTCCGAGAGTGGGCGTACCGCGCCCTTCGACCGGCGCCGGGACGGGTTCCTGCTCGGCGAGGGCGCCGGCGTACTGGTGCTCGAGGAGGCCGGGGCCGCCGCGGCACGAGGGGCTCCGGTGCTCGCGGAGGTGCTCGGCTACGGTGCGACGTCCGACGCGTACCACCTGACCGCTCCCGAGCCCGAGGCCACCGGCGCCGCCACGGCGGTGCGTGCCGCGCTGTCCGACGCCGCGGTCGGTCCGGGCGACCTCGGCTACATCAACGCGCACGGCACCGGCACCGTGCTCAACGACCGGGCCGAGGTCACCGCCCTGCGGCGGGTGCTCGGCGAGCACCTGGCCGGCACCCCGATGTCGTCCAGCAAGTCGTATCTCGGCCACCTGCTCGGTGCGGCGGGGGCGGTGGAGGCCGTGGCCACCGTACGCGCCCTGCAGAGCGCCACCGCCCCGCCGACGGCCGGGCTCGACGACCCGGACGAGGACCTGGGCCCCCTCGATCTGATCCGTGCGGGACGCACCCTCAAGGCCGGCCCGGCCGGGCTCGTGGCCCTCTCCACCTCGTTCGGCTTCGGCGGCCACAACGCGGCCCTGGTCCTGGCGGAGGCCCGATGATCCCGCACGACGGCCGGCGCTACCTGGTCACCGGCGTGCTCAACGAGGACTCGATCGCCTGGCACACCGCGGCCGCCCTGCAATCGGCGGGCGCGGAGGTGATCCTGACGGGATTCGGCCGGTCCCGGCGGATCACCGAGCTCGCCGCCGCGCAACTGCCGAAGCCGGCTCCGGTCCTCGAACTGGACGCGACCAACGCCGACGACTACCGCCGGCTGGCCGCCGACCTGGCCGGACGGTGGCCCAGCCTGGACGGCATCGTCCACGCGATCGCCGCCGCGCCGGCCGACGCGCACAGCGGCAACTTCCTCACCACGCCGCCGCGGAGCGCTGTCGCGGCCTTCCACACGGCCACCGTGTCCCTGCACTCGCTGACCGTCCACCTGCTCGACCTGCTGCGCCGGTCGCCGGACGGCGCCAGCATCGTCGCGCTGGACTTCGACGCCGCGACCGCCTGGTACGGCTACGACTGGATGGGCGTGAGCAAGGCCGCCCTCGAGTCCCTGAGCCGCTACCTCGCGCTCTACCTCGGCTCGTCGCGGATCCGCGTCAACCTGGTGGCCGTCGGCCCGGTCGAGACGATCGCCGGCAGCGCCATCAGCACCTTCGACGACCTGGCCCGGCGCTGGGAACGGGAGGCGCCGCTGGGCTGGGACCGGCGCGACTCCCGGGTCGCCGCCGGCGCCGTCCTCTTCCTGCTGTCCGGCCTGGCCCGCGGGATCACCGGCGAGATCCTGCACGTCGACGGCGGGATGCACGCCGTGTCGCTGGGCGTCCGCGACGGCCGCCCGCCCGGCGGAGCCGACCGTCCACCGCCGTCCGACGAGGAGACCTGATGCCCGCCACCATCATCGGCACCGGGGCGGCGCTGCCCCGGCAGGCGATCGCCAACGACGCGTTCGAGAAGCTCGGCACGAGCGACGAGTGGATCGTCCGGCGTACCGGGATCCGGCAGCGCCACTGGCTCAGCGGCGACGAGACGCTCGGCGGGCTGGCCGCCGGGGCCTGCGACGCGGCGCTGACCGACGCCGGCGTGAGCGCCGCCGACATCACCCACGTCGTTGTCGCCACGATCACCTCCGACTGGGTGACGCCGGCCCTCGCCGTCGACGTCGCGGACCGGCTGGGCGTGCCCCGGCCCGCCGCCTTCGACCTCCAGGCCGCCTGCGCCGGTTTCCTGTACGCGCTGGACCATGCCTCCGCGCTGATCGAGACCGGACGCGCCCGCCACGTGCTGATCTGCGGCGCCGACGCCCTCTCGCGGATCACCGACCGGGACGACCGCGCCACGGCGATCCTGCTCGGCGACGCCGCGGGCGCGGTCGTGGTCTCGGACGTGCCGGACGCGCCGGAACCGTCGTTCGTGCTGGCGTCGGCGGGGGAGCATCGCGAACTGCTCTACGCGAACCGCGCCGACGGGCTGCTGCGCATGCAGGGACGCGAGGTCTACGAGCACGCGGTCGACCTGATGGTGCAGGCCGCCGAGCAACTGCTCGAATCCCGCGGCCAGGACGTCAAGGACCTCGACCTGTTCATCGCGCACCAGGCGAACGCGCGGATCATCCAGGCGGTCGCGGCCCGGCTGAACCTGCCGCCCGAGCGGGTCTACGCGAACGTCGACCGGGTCGCGAACACCTCGGCCGCCTCCATCCCGGTCGCGCTGGCCCAGGCGCGGCGCGAGCAGACCCTGCGGCCGGCGGGTCTCCTCGGCATGGCGGCGTTCGGCTCCGGCCTCACCTGGGGTGCCGGGGTCATGAGCTGGCGGCTGGCCCGGTGAGCAGCTCCAGGACGGTCGCGTTGGAGAGGCCGCCCGCCTCGCACATCACCTGCAGGCCGTACCGGCACCGCCGGTCGAGCATGTAGTGCAGCATGGTGGTCGCGATGCGCGCCCCCGACGCCCCCAGCGGATGCCCGAGGGCGATCGCGCCACCCCGCGGATTGACCCGCGCGGGGTCGGCGCCGGTCTCCGCCAGCCAGGCCAGCGGCACGCACGCGAACGCCTCGTTGACCTCGAAGACGCCGATGTCGGCAAGGGCCAGCCCGGACCGCCGCAACACCTTCTCGGTCGCGGGGATCGGCGCGGTCAGCATCAGGCCTGGATCGTTGGCGGCGACCGCCGTCGTGTGGATGCGGGCCAGCGGCCGGAAACCGTACGCGGCGGCCCACGCCGAGGTGGTCACGGCCAGGGCGGCGGCGCCGTCGGAATTCTGCGAGGCGGTGCCGGCGGTCACCACTCCGCCGTCCCGGAAAGGCGTCGACAACGACGCGAGTTTGCGCAACGACGTGGTGCGCCGGATGCATTCGTCCGCCGCCACCCCGGAAACCGGCACCAGCTCCGCGTCGAATTCCCCGGCGTCGGCCGCCGCGGCCGCACGCTGATGACTTCCGTACGCGAATTCGTCCATCTCCGCGCGGCTCACATGCCATTTCCGCGCGATCATCTCCGCCGCGACACCCAGATCGAACAAAATGGGTTCCCCGACAATGGCGCTTTCCGTTCCCGCGTACCGTTCCCGCAGCGCCGGCCCGTACGGCAGCCCGAGCTCCGCGCCGGCGGAGGAGCCCATCGGGATCCGGCTCATCACCTCGACGCCGCCCGCGACCACCAGCTCCGCCTGGCCCGAGATCACCGCGGCGGCGGCCGACACGATCGCCTGCTGCCCCGACCCGCACTGCCGGTCCACCGTGTACGCGGGCACGGACTCCGGCCAGCCGGCCGCCAGCACGGCGTTGCGCCCGATGTTGAGCGCCTGCTCGCCGACCTGCGAGACGCACCCCCAGACGACGTCGTCCACGTCCGCCGGGTCGAAACCCACCCGCGCCCGCAGACCCTCGAGCACGTGGGCGGCCAGGTCGACGGGATGCAGCCGGGACATCGCACCCTGCCGGCGCCCGATCGGCGTGCGGACGGCCCCGATGATGACGGCGTCACGCACGGACGTCGCCCCGCCGATGCCTGTCGGAGGCTTGCACCGCTGCTCAGCCTCCGCCCCGCCCGGCCGCGCCGCCCTGCGCGGCCGCGCCGCCCTGCCCGGCCGCGCCGCCCTGCCCGGCCGCGCTGTCCCGCCTGGCCGCGCTGTCCCGCCTGGCCGCGCTGTCCCGCCTGGCCGCGCTGTCCCGCCTGGCCGCGCCGCTCTGCGCGGCTGCCCGGTCCCGGAGCCGGTCGAAGCGGTCCCGCAGGGCGGTCACCTCGTCCAGCATCGCGTCGGCGATCCGGTCGTGCAGATCCGGGCCCGACGCCGCGCCGGCATGCCGGGTGCGCGCCGTCCACCAGGAACCGCCCGCGCCGCATTCCTCGCGGAAGGTCGCCCGCGCGCCGATGTGCACGCCGTGCGCCGTGAATCGGACCCGGAACAAATAGTCGCCCTCGGGCAGATGGGCGGCCAGGGAGGTATCCGCACCCGGCGGTATACGCCGGATCTCCGAGGTCAATCTGTCGAGGTTCTGACAGGTGGGAATGGTCGGCCGGATCCAGGACACAGTGTTACCCCCGCGTTTTCGCATTGCATATTCGACGCTGCAAAACGACTGTGTGTGCCGCTCGGATTGCTCGAATCCGATACTCGCATACGAGCTCACCCCGGGCAAGGCCGCCGATCCACGGTGGATATTGGCGGGCCCGCGGCCTTGCTTGGCATGATGCCGGCATGGACAATCACGAGGCGATCGCGTTCGCCGACAAGTGGCTCGTCGATTGGAACAACCACGACCTCGACAGCCTGCTCGCACACTTCGCCGAGGACGTCACCTTCTCCTCGCCGGTGGCGGCGCGGATGATCCCCGGCTCCGGCGGCGTGGTCTCCGGCAAGGCGGCGCTGCGCGACTACTGGACGACCGCGCTGGCGCGGATGCCGGACCTGCGTTTCGAGATCCTGGCCACGTACGCGGGAATCGACACCGTGGTGATCAACTTCCGCAACCAGAACGGGGGTCTGGTGAACGAGGTCCTCACCTTCCGCGACGGTCTCGTCGTGCGCGGGCACGGGACGTACCTGACCTGAACGGGGCTGCGGCGCCGGAGATCGACTGTTAGCTTTGCTCGCGCCGAGCCGCCTCCCGGCGGCTCGTGATCCGCAACGGGGGAACACGATGCGACGCAAGCAAGCCCTGTCCCTGTCCGTGGTGGCGGCCGTCACCACCGGCCTCCTCGCCGCCGCCTGGCCTGCCTTCGCCGGCGAGACACCCGGGCTCGGGCCCGCCGTCTCGGCGGAGCCGAGCTTCCCGGAACCACCCCACAAGCCCATCCCGTCCGGCCCGGCCGAGCCGCCCGCCCCGCCCTCGGGCGAGGCGCCGACCCCGCCGCCGTTCCCGCCGGGCGGCGACGACCCCTGCGACCCCGCCGACCCCGACTGCGATCCCGGCCTCCCGCTGCCACCCGGGCACCCGGTGTCGCAGCCGCCGGTCACGGGCACGCCCCCGACGGCCGACCCGTCGGTGACGCCGCCGCCCTTCCCGACGTTCCCGCCCGACGACCCCGAAGACCACTGATCGGTACGCCGGCCCGGCGGTAGCTTCCTTGGCGCCGCCCCCGGTGCCCTCCCTCGGCGCTGCTCTCGTGCCCCTCCTTGGCGCCGGTTCGGTGGCCCTTGCTGGGCGTCGGTTCGGTGGCCCTTCCTCGGCGCTGCTGCCGTGGTTCTCTTGGCGCCGCATTCGTGGCACGGGAATCCTCCGGGCCGGCCCCGCACGGGTCAGCGAAGTGTCGTACCCCGCTTCTAGAGTGAGTCCTGGTTAGACATCCGGTTCTTGTCCGGCCGGATGCCACACGGGGAGGAGCTCTACCATGGACCTCCGACAAGTGCTGCGCGGTGCTGTCGCCGCCGCAGCCGCATCGACACTCGCGCTGACCCTCGGCGCCGCGCCCGGCCGGGCTGCGGCGGACACCGGCGTCGCCTCGGCGTACCAGATCAACGCCCTGCACGACGGGAATTCCCCGTCCGGAGTGGCCGCGCCGCCGCTGACCGAGAAGTGGCACCGCGACCTGGGCCGGGCGGTGTCCTACCCGGTCATCGCCGACCACAAGGCGTTCGTGACCGTGCGCACCGGCGACGAGTACGGCACCTCGCTCTACGCGATCGACACCCGCACGGGCAAGGACGTGTGGGGCCCGATCGAGCTCGGCGGCACGTATTTCTGGTCCGCGCTGACCCTCGGCGACGGGCGCGTCTACGCCGTCAACGGCGACGGCCGGCTGACGGCGTTCGCCATCCGCAACGGCCGGCAACTGTGGCAGACCGACCTGCCCGGCCAGTGGTCGTTCAGCTCCGCGCCGACGTACCGCGCCGGCATGGTCTACACCGGCGGCGCGGGCTCCGGCGGCACCGTGTATGCGGTGAACGCCGCGACCGGCGCGGTCGTCTGGACCGCCCCCGTGGCGAACGGCGACAACAGCTCACCGGCGGTCACCTCCAACGGCGTCTACGTCTCGTACGCGTGCGAGCAGTCGTACAAGTTCGACCCGGCGACCGGAACCACCCGCTGGGTCCACTCCACCGGCTGCTCGGGCGGCGGCGGCAAGACGCCGGTCGTCGCGGCGGGCGGCCTGTGGGTCCGCGAGACCTTCGACGGCCCGCTGCCGGTGCTGGACCTCAACACCGGCGAGGTGAAGAACCGCTTCGGCTCGTGGAGCATGCCCGCGCCGGCCTTCGCGGGCCGCACAGGCTACTTCGTCAGCGGCGGCACCCTGCGCGCCGCGGACGCCGCCACCCCCGACACGCCCATCTGGACCTTCACCGGCGACGGCGCCCAACTCCGCAGCGCCCCGATCGTCGTCAACGGCTACATCTACGTCGGCTCCCAGAGCGGCACCATCTACGCGGTCGACCCGGCCACGGGCCGGTCCGTCTGGTCAGCCGACACGGGCGCCGAGATCACCCCGCCGGACGAGCAGAACGTCTCCTCCCCCCTGACCGGCCTGGCAGCGGCCCAGGGCGTCCTCCTGGTACCGGCAACGGGCCGCCTGGTGGCCTACGGCCGCTGACAAACCCGGCGGGCGGGCCGGCACCCCACCCGACTCGCACCACCGCGACTCGCCAAGGCGCCGGCCCACCCGCCACCCACCCACCTCGACCATCGCAACGCAGCATCCGCGGTCGGCGCCGCGCGGGACTTGCCCGTGCGGACCCGGTCCGGACCTGGCCGGGCCCGGTTGGACCCGGTCGGTCCCGGTTCGGACCTGGCCGGGCCCGGTTGGATCCGGCTGGATCCGGTCGGGCGCGGGCGGGCGCGTTGGACTCGGCTGGGCGCACGTGCGTCGTGCCTGTGCCGACGGTTTTCCTTCTCCACCGCACCGCACCGCACGTCCGCCCGCGCCGCCTCCGCCCGTGAGCACGCTCGCCTGGGCGTCTGCACTCTCGCGTGCCGGCGCTGTCGGCCGCTTGCCGGTTCCCGCCCGCGTTGCGGCCGCTCGACTTCCGTTCGCGGAGCGCCGGCGCTGTTTGCGGTTCGTCGCTTAACGCTGGTGCGGGTGGGCGGTCTGCGCCGGTGCTTGGCGCCGGGCCGGGGCTGCTGTCTTTGCGGTGGCTGGTCCTTCGGGTCGGCTGGGTGGGTTCGGTGGCCGGGCGGTGGACTACGGGCCGTGCGATTCGGGTGCGGGGCGGGGTGGTGGGAGCTCGCGGGTGGCGGAGGCGGCGTAGTCCGTGGGGTTCTGGCCGTGGCGGCGGCGGAAGGCGCGGGCGAAGTGGCCGCTGTCGGCGAACTGCCAGCGGGCGGCTATCTCCGCGATTGTGGTCGGGCGGCCCGGGGTGGTGAGGGCTCGGCGGGCCTCGTCGAGGCGGCGGTCGCGGATGTAGGCGCTCACCGAGAGGCCGTCGGCGGCGAAGGCCCGTTGGAGGGTGCGGAGTGAGACGTGCAGGTGGCGGGCCAGGGTGGTGGGGGAGAGGGTGGGGTCGGTGAGCCGGCGGTCGGCCAGGGCGCGGGCCGCGTGGGCGAGGGCCGGGGCGAGGCGGGGTTCGGTCTCGTCGACGGTGCCCTGGATGGCCGCCCTGGCCAGTTCGATCAGGGTGTCGCGGGCCGCGTCGAGGCCGGCCGGGCCGAGGTTGTCGAGCGTACGGCGGATCATGTCGGCGTGGGCGGTCAGGAGGCGTAGCTCGGCGGCGGTGGCCGGGCCCGAGGACATCCGGTCGCGGGGGTGGGGGACGGCCGCGGCGGGCAGGACCACCACCTGCGCGGTGGTGTGGGGCGCCGCGGTGAAGTGGGAGAGCCGGCCCGCCTGGGCCATGAAGCGGCCGGCCGGTGCCGGGTGCTCGGTGCCGCGGCGGTCGCCGAGGTGCCAGGCTCCCCGGCGTACGATCCAGAGGCGTACGTGATCGTCCGATCCTACGGTCGTGCCCGTCGTCCGGAGCGCCGCTTCGGTGGTGAAGCCGTTGACCATCACGTCCCGGATGCGGAAGCCGTGCGATCGGGCCCGGAAGGCCGCGATGGTCGCCGGGCTCAGCGGTGCCAGCGGGAACGGCCGTCCGATCCGTGTCTCCCAGGTCCGGGCGAAGTCGCCGTAGGCGTCAGCGCCGGTGAAGGTGCCGTTCATCGGTGTCGCGATCGTCCCTTCCCGGTTGGCGCGCGGATCCGAGCCTCCGCGCCGGCGATCGTTCTATGGTCCCTGCCGAGGTCAATCGATCATGAGGTGGGAAATTGAGCACGATAGCCATCGTCGGGGCGGGTCCGCAGCTGGGACGTGCGATAGGCAGGCGGTTCGCCGCCGAGGGGTTCGACGTCGCCCTGATCGCCCGTACGCGGGAGACGCTGGAGTCGGTCGCCCGGGACGTCGCGGAGAACGGTACGCGGGTCGGGGTGTTTCCCGCCGACGTGACCGACCGTCCCGCCCTGTACGCCGCGCTGGCCGCCGCCGAGGACCGGCTGGGGCCGATCGATGTGCTCGAGTACTCGCCCGCGTCGACCCCGGCCGACCTGGTGCGGGCGCCGATCGTCAGGGCCGCCGAGCTGACCGTCGACGCGGTGCTGGCCCAGCTGGACCTGTATCTGCTCGGCGGCGTGGCGGCCGTCCGGCACGTGCTGCCCGGAATGCTGCGACGCGGCGCCGGCACCGTCCTGGTCACCAGCGGCGCCGGGTCGGGCCCGCTGATCGTTCCGCACGTGGCGAACATCCAGGTGGCCACGGCGGGCCTGCGGAACTGGATCCTCAACCTGCACGCCGACCTGGCGGGCACCGGTGTCCACGCCGTGCATGTGGCCATCGCCGCGTACATCGGTGAGGGCGGGCCCGCCTCCCAGCCGGACGCGATCGCCGACGCCTACTGGCGGCTGCACAGCGAGCGCGCCGAGGCCGAGGTGGTCATCCACGACCTGCCGGAGGAGTACCTGGAGAGGGGCCTGGCGGAGAAGTTCCGGACGGAGTGAGGGGCACCCCTGGATACCAAGTGTGACCGGGGGCTCATTGAGCGTGACGCAGGTCGCACTGTTATGCGTCGTTGCGTTCGTTATTGGCAATTCTTGTTCTTTTTTGCTGCTTAGAGTCGAGATCGACAAGTTCCCGAGCAGCAAGGAGCAAGGATGTATCTGCGCAGGACCATCACTCTCGGCCTGGCCACCGCGGCGGCGTTCGCCGGCGCTCTGACCCTGTCGGCCGGTGCCGCCCAGGCGTCCGCACCCGCCGTCCAGGTTGCCGGCGCCGGTGCCGTCAACTTCGCCGACAGTGGGCCGTGGCCGATTGTCGACCAGAACGGCGTGGAGCGCAGCACTCTGAGCATCAACTGGGAGACCGGCAACGCCATCGCCTGCTACGGCGGCGAGGCCGGTGACGTGCGCATCGAGCTGAAGTTCGAGTCGGGGTACGTCCAGCAGCGGGTCGTTCCGCAGTTCGGCTGCGCGGTCACCACTCCCGCCGGCGCGCCGGCCGACGCCGGACGCCCGGTCGCGGTGCGCGGCCTCGTCGGCAGCTTCGCCAACCCCTGGCACGAGAACGCCTGATCCAGGGTCTCCCGTCCCCGGGCACCGAGCCACGGCCGCGAGGTGCCCGGGAACGGAGGCAGCGCCGGGTGGAGAGGCAGCGCCGAGAGTAAGACAGTGCCGGAGGTAAATGGATCGGGAGGCTGATGCGTAAGGGAGGTGTGGAGCGAGACCGGGACCGCCCGGGATCGCCGAGATGAGCTTCGGCTCCATCGCCTCCTGAAGGGTCGTTCGATGCACTTACGAAGACTGCTGGCCGTCGCGCTCGCCGGCGGGACCGCTCTCGCGTTCGCCGCGGCGCTGCCGCACACGGGCGACGCGGCGCAGGTTCCCGTGCTGGTGGGGGATCAGCGGGCCGACCGGCCGACCACCGTCACGCTGATCACCGGTGACCGGGTGATCGTGTCCGAGCGGGGTACGGCCGTCGAGCGGGGACCCGGCCGCGCCGGCGTGCGGTTCATGAGCTGGACCAGCGAGGGGCACCGGCACGTGGTCCCGGCCGACGCGCTGCCGTTGCTGCGCAAGGGCAAGCTCGACCAGCGCCTGTTCGACGTCACGACGCTCGCCGAGTTCGGGTACACCGGCGGCAAGGATCTTCCGCTGCTCCTGGCGTACCCGGACGGCGGTCAGCACAAGGGACCCGGGACCGCGCGGGCGGCAGTCAGGGCGACGGCCCGCCTGGGTCGCCACCTCCCGGGCCTGGACCTGCTCGCGGTGCGCGGGCCGCGCGCCGAGCGGGCCGACCTGTGGAAGTCGCTGACCAGCGGGAACGGCACGGCGCTGCGGGCCGGCATCGAGAAGATCTACCTGGACGGCAAGCGCCGGACCACCCTGGACGTCAGCGTGCCGCAGGTCGGCGCGCCGACCGCCTGGCAGCAGGGGCTCGACGGCACCGGCGTGACGGTGGCGGTGCTCGACTCCGGTGTGGACGGCGGGCATCCCGACCTCGAAGGCAAGGTCGTGGCGAGCGAGAACTTCGTGCCCGACGCCGGTGCCGACGACGTCGACGGGCACGGTACGCACGTCGCCTCGACCATCGCCGGCAGCGGTGCCGTGTCCGGCGGGAAGTTCCGGGGGGTGGCGCCGGGCGCGAAGCTGGTCAGCGGCAAGGTCTGCGAGCACGGCTGGTGCCCCGAGTCGGCCATTCTCGCCGGCATGGAGTGGGCGGCCCCGCGGGCCCCGGTGGTCAACATGAGCCTCACCTACCCCGACGACGCCGGGACCGACGCGCTGGAGGAGGCCGTCGAGCGGCTCACGGCCGAGCACGGCACCCTGTTCGTCGTGGCCGCGGGCAACCAGGGCGGCCAGGGGCGCGGCACGGTCGGCTCGCCGGCGAGCGCGGATGCGGCGCTGGCCGTCGGCGCGGTCGACGACGCGGACAAGCTCGCCCTGTTCTCGAGCCGCGGCCCCCGGGCCGGCGACGGCGGGATCAAGCCGGACATCGTCGCGCCCGGCGTGAACATCGTGGCGGCGAAGGCGGCCAAGGGTGACGAGGGCGATCCGGCGCCGACCGGCTACACGAGCATGAACGGCACGTCCATGGCCACCCCGCACGTGGCCGGCGCGGCGGCGATCGTCGTCCAGCAGCACCCCGGCTGGACGCCCCGGCAGCGCAAGACGCTGCTCATGGGCGCCGCGGAGCCGATCGCCGGCGCGGACGTCTACGGCCAGGGCGCGGGCCGCCTCGACGTGGCGCGCGCGGTGCGGCAGACGGTCTCGGCGGACGAGGGCAGCCTCAACTTCGGCTTCCAGCAGTGGCCGCACGACGACGACACCCCGGTCACCCGGACCCTGACGTACCGCAACGGGGGAACGGCGCCCGTCGACCTGACGCTCGCGGTGGAGGACGACGCGGGCACGTTCACTCTCGCCGCGACCCGCCTCACCGTGCCCGCCGGCGGCACCGCGTCGACGACCGTCACCGCGGACACCCGCGGCGCGGGCACGGACGGGGACATCGGCGCCCGCGTGGTCGCCACCGCCGCCGGCGACGTCCGCATCGAGGCGCCGATCGTGGTCCAGCGCGAGGTCGAGAGCTACGACGTCACGTTCCGCCACCTTGACCGGGGCGGCCGGGCGAGCGAGAACTACGTCACGTTCCTGATCGGACTGGACGTGCCGAACACGTACACGCTCAGCGGCGCCCTGCCGGAGGAGACGGTGCGGCTGCCGAAGGGCTCGTACGGCCTGCTCGGCAACGTCTACGACGACAACGGCACCACCTTCCTGGTGCAGCCGCGGTTCGTGGTCGGCGCCGGCGGGACGACGACCCTGGACGCGCGGCAGGGCAAGCCGATCTCCATCACGCCGCCGCGCAAGGACGCCCGGCAGGCCTTCGCCATGGTGAACGCGTACTGGCGGAGCGACCGCGGGCTGGCCGGAGCCTCGGCGGAGTCAACGGTCCCCGGGGACCTGTTCGTCGCGCAGGTCGGGCCGAAGGGCGGGCTCGACGGCTTCCAGAGCGCGATCAGCAGCGTGTTCGCCAGGTGGAAGAACGACGAGGAGGGCTTCCGGGACAGCCCGTACACGTACGAGACGTCGTACACCCGGGAGAAGTCGTTCTTCACCGGGTTCACCAAGAAGATCTCCCCGTCCGAACTCGCCACGGTGAAGGCCCGGTACGCCCGCGCGGCCGACGGCGCCAGCACCGGGGTGAAGTACAACTGGCCGGTCGTCGGCACGGTCGAGGGCTGGACCGCCTCGCTGCCGTTCACGCTGCCGTTCGAACGGACCGAGTATCTCAACGCCGACGGCGGCGTGCGGTGGCGGCCCACCTTCGACGTGGAGGCCGAGCTCGACCCGGAAGCCGGCCCGGAGCGGCTCACCCAGACCGGCGGGCCGGCCGTACGCCTCGAGCCCGGCAGCGTTTCCCGCCAGGACTGGAACCGCGCCGTCTTCGCGCCCACGGACTCGGAGGAGCCCGTCACCCGCGAGGGCGACCGGATCACGGCCGGGATGCCGCTGTTCGGCGAGGGCACCGGACGCTGGGGAATGCGGTCGCGCACGGACACCGCCCGGACCGCCCTGTACGCCGGGGACGCGCTCATCGGCGAGACGCAGACCGGCAGCGGCACCTTCGAGGTACCGGCCGGGCGCAAGCAGTACCGGCTGGAGATGTCGGCCACCCGGTCCGCGCCGCTGCGGCTGAGCACCAGGGTCGAGGCGGCGTGGACGTTCTCCTCGGCGAACGGCGAGACCCGGTTGCCGCTGTCCACCGTGCTGATGAGTCCCGAGCTCGACAGCGCCAACGCCGCCGCGGCGGGACCCTTCACCGTGCCGCTCACGGTGGTCCGGCCCGTCGGCTCGACCGCACCCGGCAACCGTACGCTGACCGCCGAGTTCTCGGCCGACGACGGGGCCACGTGGCGGCCGGCCGCCGTGAGCGGCACCGGCGACCGGCGTTCGCTGCGGGTCACCAACCCGTCGTCCGGCTTCGTCTCGCTCCGGCTCCGCGCGACCGACACCGCGGGCAACACCGTGACGGTCACCGTGATCCGGGCGTACGCGATCCGCTGACGCACCGTGGGGCGGGTGCGGCCTCGTGCCGCGCCCGCCCTGCCGGGCGCGCTTACCGGGAATCGACCGGCAGCCGGGTCAGGCCGCGGATCATTCCGGACGGCCGGCGCCGGGTACGTCCCGCGAGACGCAGCCGGGGCAGGTGCTCGGCGAGTCTGCGGACCGCGATGGTGGCTTCCGTACGGGCCAGCGGATGCCCGACGCAGTAGTGGATGCCGCCGCCGAAGGCGAGATGCGCGGTGGTGGCCGTACGGCCCGGGTCGAAGGTGGCGGGTGCGGGGAACGCCGCCGGGTCACGGTTGGCGCCGTCGGCGGCCAGGCGCCACCGCCGCCGGTTGATGCCGCGGGTCAGCCGGACGAAGGTGCCGAACGTGCTCATGTCGCCTCCCGCGGACCGTGCCGGGTGTCGTCGAGGTCGGTGAGCAGGTCGTGCAGGCGCGCGACGAGCCGGCCCCGCCCGCCCGCGCCGAGCCGCCCGGCCGCGGACCGGAGTGCGTCGATCGTGGCGAGCAGATCGGGCAGCGGGTCGCCGAACAGTTCGTCGTGGATCAGGGCCGCGGCCGCGGCCGGGGTCGGGTGGTCGGCGACGAGGCCGGCGGGCAGCGGGATGCCGGTGAGCCGGGCCAGCCGGCGGGGCAGGACGGCCGCCTGCACGGAGGTGAGCCCCAGGTCGGCGAAGGCGGTCCCGGCGAGGACGACGCCCGGGTCGGTGCGTCCGATCAGGATCGCGGTCTCCACGCGGACCAGCCCGACCAGGTACGCGTACCGGTCCTCGGGTGCCAGGGTCGTCAGGATGACGTCCGGCAGGTCCGCGGCGGTCACCTCAGGTCCCGCCATTCGTGGGCCGCGATCCAGCTGCTGTGCGCCCCGGCCGGCACCCGGACCGGCAGGTCGACGACGGCGACGGGATCGCCCGCCAGGTCGGCCGCCTCCCGTACGACCAGGGCGGTCGCGCCGGCGGCCAGGTCGGTGCGGAAGTGCAGCAGCCAGCCGTCCGTCTCCGGCCCGTCCGCGGTCCGGGGCACGAACACCAGCTCGCCGGAGATGACGCCGGGGTCGAGGTCGTGGATCTCGGCCTCGCAGTGGTGCAGGTCGAACCGGAGCAGGCCCGACCGGTCGCCGCCGGCCGTGTCCCCGGCGACGGCGTAGTAGTACCGGTGTGGCCGGCCGGTCAGGCGCGGATCGGACCGGGGCAGCTCGTGCGCACGGTCGTGCAGGGGTCGGGCGGTGGCGTGTCCGGCCCCTGCGGCGGCATGCCATTCCCACAACGTCGCCGGCCGGCCGAGCGGATCGGCGGCGCGGTCGTCGAAGAGCCGCTCGTATCGCAGCCCGCGGACGAGGAGGCCGCCGTCCGCGGCCTCCTCGGCGCCGACCAGGTGGTAGACGAAGCCGGGGTCGATGGCGATCCAGCGCACCGGCCCGCCGGACCGGGGGAGCATCCCGATGCGGGCCTGGTGCCGGTCGCTCCAGTGGTACGGGAACCGGCCCGCCATCCCGCGCCGCAGATCGAACCGCACCGGCAGGTCGAGGAAGACGACGTGCCGCGGCGTGAGCGCGATGTCGTGCAGCAGCGGCCGGCCGCCGAGGTCGACGCGGTCGTTGCGGATCACCCGGCCGGCGGGGGACACCACCACGTGTTCGGCCCAGCGCCGCAGCGGCGAGTACGCCAGCGCGTGCAACTCACCGGTCGCCGGGTCGACCTTCGGATGCGCCGCGAAGCCGCGGGGTAGCTGCCCGCCGAGGTCGGTGTACCGCACCGAGTCCAGCGTCTCGGTGAGCTGCACCGGCAGGCAGCCCGACTCGACCAGGGCCAGCAGCACCCCGTGGTGCGCGACCACGTTGGTGTTGACCGTGTCGATGGGGAAGTGCCGGGGCCCCGGGGCGGGCGGTTCGCCCAGCGCGCGGGCGGCGCGCCGGGAGCGTACCCATCGATTGCGGAACCAGACCGCCTCGCCCTGCCGCAGCCGCACCCCGCTGACCATGCCGTCCTGCATGAACCACGGGTACGTGCGGTCGAGGGCCCGGCGCGGCCGGCCCGCCGGCGCCGGGCCGATCTGGGTGAACAGACCGTCCAGCTCGTCCGGCAGGCGCCCCTCGACCGGCAGCGCGTATTCGGTGCTCTCCCGGTCGAGGGGGGCGAACGCCCCGGTCAGATAGCGGTTCACCAGGAGGTCAGACGCAGTCGCAGGGCCTCGGCGGGGCGCAGGGTGAGCGACGGGTCGGCACCCACGGGACCGTCGTGCACCGGCGCCACCCGGCAGCGCTGGGCGAGCGTGGCGATCGTCAGGCAGGCCTGGTTCAGGGCGAGGTTCGACCCGGGACAGGACCGGGGGCCGATCCCGAACGGCGCCAGCGAGTGCCGGTGGTACGCGGCCCCGGTGCCGCCGGGGTCGTCGAAGCGTCCGGGCCAGAAGTCGCCGGGCCGCTTCCAGACGTCGGGGTGGCGGTTGCCGGCGTACGGGCTCCACGCGACCAGGGACCCCGCGGCGATGGGGTGACCGCCGATCGTGTCCGCCCCGATCGCCCGCCGCATCATGATCCACACGACCGGGTAGAGCCGCATGGCCTCGTCGACCACCTGGCGCGTGTACGGCAGCGACGGCAGGTCCTCGAGCGCCGGAGGCCGCCCGCCGAGGACGGCCTCCAGCTCGTCGTGCAGCGTGGCCTGCGCGGCGGGATGGGTGGCGAGCAGCTGCCAGCACCAGGCGAGCGTGTGCCCCTGCGTCTCGTGCCCGGCGAAGAACAGCCCGAGCAGTTCGTCGGCGACCTGCTCGCGGGTGGAGCCGCCGGACTCCCCGTCCGCGACCAGCCCGGCGATCAGCTCGGTCCGCGGCTCCGCGACCAGGGCGGCGATCGTCGCGCGGATCCGGCGCATGGCGGCCCGGAAGCGGCGGTCGGCCGGGGTCGGCACGACCAGCGGCGGGAACGGCCGGGCCAGGAACGCCGCCACGTGGTCGCAGACGAGCCGCAGGTCGGCCGCCACCTCGGCGGTCCGCTCGTCCAGCTCCGCGCCGAACAGGATGCGGCACGCCAGGCGCATCGACAGGGTCGCCATCTCGGCGGTCGCGTCCACCGTGCCCTCGGCGAGGCCGGTCGCGTCCACCGTGCCCTCGGCGAGGCCGGTCGCGTCCACCGTGCCCTTTGCGAGGCCGGTCGCGTCCACCGTGCCCTTTGCGAGGCCGGTCGCGTCCACCGTGCCCTTTGCGAGGCCGGTCGCGTCCGCCGTGCCCTTTGCGAGGGCCGTCGCGGTCCAGTGCCCGGCCACGTCGGCCAGGCAGTCCTCGGTGATGCGGGCGGCGCCGGTCAGGGCCGCCCGCGAGAACGCCGGCTGCACCAGCCGGCGGCGGTGCAGCCAATCGTCGCCGCCCGGCGAGACGGTCAGGCCGTTGCCCAGGAACGGGCGGGCGACCCGGTAGATGGGCGCGTCCTTGCTGTAGTTGCGGTGGTTGTCCCGCAGCACGTGCACCACGTGGTCGGGGTGCGTGATGAAGACCAGCTCACGGCCGAAGGCCCGGGTGACGGCGATGCCGCCGGGCACCCGGGCGACGTCCTCGAACAACCCGAGGGCGTCGCGCCGGAACGCGCCGAGCGCCTGGATGGCCCGGATGCGATGTGCGGTCGATGCCATCGATCAATCGAATCCGGCGGTGGAGTCCATTGTCGAGAAGTTGCCGGTAGGGGCCGCGAACTCTGCCCCGGCGTACGTGGTCGCACACGCGTCGTCACCGGCCGCTCCCCAGGTGAGCGGCCGGTGACGAGATCCCCCGTTCTAGACCAGATCGTTCTGGTCGTAGATCCCGAGAATGTTCCCCGGCGCGGTCTGGTTGTACGTCACCGCCTGCACCGACAGCAGGCCGCGGAACCGTCCCGCGTCGTCGATGATCGACAGCGACGGCTTCAGGTGGCCGGCGTACCCGGCGGTGTTGCCGCCGATGCAGGGTGTCGCGTCCACCTCTGCCAGCTGGTGGTTGTAGAACACCTTGCGGTCGGTGCCGGAGCCGGCGAGGTACACCTTGTTCGACAACGCCGTGCCGTTGTACGTCGACTCGTTCAGGCAGGTGCCGCTGCACGTACGGTCGGGCACGTTGGCGTCGTTCGCGTGGATCACCAGCGTGGTGGTGCCGGCCGTCTGCTCGCCCCACGCGTTCTGCGAGTACGGCCCGTCGTAGCGCCCGTGCAGGTCGTGGATCGTCTGCATCGGCACGCCGCCGGTGAAGCCGAAGGTGCTGCCCCACCCGTACCCGACGGTGGCCCGGGGGTGGCTGGCGAGCGACACCCGGCTGGCCCCCGCGTGGTTCGCCAGCGTCCACCGCTCGGCCTCGCCGTTCGCGTCCCAGGTGATGCCGAGGTTGTTGCCGGTGACGGTCCACCGGCCGAACATCCTCGCCGGGTCGTCCTGGAAGCCCTCCGACGTGTACACCCGGCAGGTGCGCGCGCAGTCGGCGGTGCTGTATCCGGCGTCGGCCCGCAGCTGCGCGGTCTGCGCGTTCCAGGCCCAGTAGTCGGCGCGGACCGTGCCGTCGGCCCGCAGGCTGTACTGGGCCAGGCGGACGAACGACTCGGTGCCGACGTTGCGCATCAGCGCCACCACGAAGTTGCGGCGGCCGCCCGGCGGGTCGTCCGCCATCGCGGCGGTCGCCGGTGCCAGTGCCAGCGTGGAGAACAGGGCGAGGAGGGCCCGCAGATTGCGCATCGGGTCACCAGTTGCCGAGAACGAGGCGGCCGTCGACGCGGTCGAGGTTCATGGTGCCGCCGGTGTACCAGACTCCTGACCAGCTGCTGCCGTTGCGGAAGGTGTGCAGGGTCCAGCTGTTGGTGTCGTTTTGGTAGGCCATGACGATGTCGTCTTTGCCGTCGCCGTCGACGTCTCCGGCGGCGACGCGGTCGTCGACGTTGGCGAGGGAGAACGCGCCGGATTCGTAGTCGGTGGCGCGGTTGAAGGTGGTGCCGGTGGAGGTCCAGCGGTAGATGCGCATGGTGCCGTCGCCTTGGTCGTAGACGAGGGCGGGTTCGGCGCGGCCGTCGCCGTTGTAGTCGCCGAGGACGAGGCGGCCGGCGACGCGGTCGAGGTTCATGTTTCCGCCGGTGTACCAGGTGCCGGCCCAGGAGTTGCCGTTGCGGAAGACGTGCAACGCCCAGGTGCCGTCGGTGTTCTGGTAGGCCATGACGATGTCGCTGTCGCCGTCTCCGTCGACGTCGCCGGAGGCTGTGCGGTCGTCGACGCTGCTGAGGGTGAACGCTCCGGAGTCGTAGTCACTGGCCCGGTCGAACTCGTCACCGGTCGAGGACCAGCGGTAGATGCGCATGGAACCGTCACCCTGGTCGTACGCCAGAGCGGGGGCGGCCGGGCGCTCGTCGTCGACGATGTTGTCGTAGCGGATCGGGTTGTACTGCCCGGCGTACGACTGCGACCAGGTGCTCTGTACGGTGTCGCGGCTGCCGGTCTGCTCGATCACGACGGGCTGGGTGTGCGCCGAATCCGCCCAGCGGACGAAGAGCGCCACGTGGTTCTCGTCCGGGTCGCCGGTGTGCCGCAGCAGCGCGTCGCCCTGCTTCAGCGAGCCACGGGAGATCGAGTACGCCCGGTCCATCAGGTTGCCGGTCCAGAAGGCGCTGCCCGAGCCGCCGAGGCCCCACGCCATCGAGACGAAGCCCGAGCAGTCCGTGCGGTAGTCGCCGTACTGGTTGCGGTAACAGCGGTTCTGGCTGTACGGGATCCCGACGCTCAGCCAGCTCCGGGCCCGGGTCAGCGCCTGCGCCCGCGACATGTTGCGGTCCGAGCCGTTGTTGTCGCACGGGAGCGGCGTCGTGCTCACCGCCGCCAGGGCGCTCCGGTTCGGCTGCGGGGGCAGGTTCGGATAGAACGGCAGGGGCGGGTTGCCGGGCGACTCCGGCTTCGCCACGTCACCGGCCGCGGCGGGCTGCGGGGCCGCCAGGGCCGGTGTGGACAATGCCGGGCCGGCGAGCAGCGCCAGCGGCAGGACGAGCCCGGCGGCGAGTCGCCGTACCGGGCGGGCAAGGGGTCGAGCGTGCATTATGGAGGTCCTCCCCGTGGTGTACGCGGCCGGAACGGCGCCGCCTGACGGGAAGTGTGCGAACCCCGGCTGGCGCCCGGCTGGAGGGACAACGCCCGTACTCGATCCGTACTAATCTGACGCCGCCCGGCTACGTCGAAGGCGGTCACGGCAGCATGGATGATCACGGGGAATCGGAAATCGGGGTGCTGTTGCGGGACGCGCGCGTCCGGCTCGGCCTCACCCAGCAGCAGCTCGCCGTGCGGGCCGGCGTCGGCGTCGGCACCGTCCGCGACCTGGAACAGGGCCGCAGCAGCCAGCCCCGGGCGAGCTCGGTGCAGGCGCTCGCCACCGTGCTGGGGCTCAGCCCGCGGCACCGCGCCGAACTGCAGCAACTCGCGCACCGCCGGCCGCGGCGGGCGGAGGCGCCGTCCGGTCCGGTGCACCTGGGGGTGCTGGGCCCGCTCACCGTCACCCGCGCGGGCGAGCCGGTGACGCTGGGCTCGGGGCGGCACCGGATCGTGCTCGCCCGGCTCGCGCTGACGCCGGACCGGCCGGTCAGCCCGGAGGAGCTCATCGCGCTGCTGTGGGGCGACGACGCGCCGCCGTCCGCGGCGAACGTGGTGCAGACCCACGTCAGCCGGCTGCGCCGGGTGCTCAGCCCGCAGGCGCGCCCCGAACTCGTGCCGGGCGGCTACCGGCTGCGGGTCGGCGAGGAGCAGCTGGACCTGGTGGCGTACCGGGCGCGGCTGGCCGAGGCCCGCCTGCCCGGCCTGGCCCCGCAGCGCGCCTTCGACCTGCTCGACGACGCCCTGGACCGGTGGCGCGGCGACCAGGCCGTCGAGGACGTGCCCGAACTGGACGACGATCCGCTGGTCACCGCGCTGGCCGACGAGCGCGTCGAGGCGACGATCCGGCTGGCGCGGCTCAGCCGGACGCTGCGCCGGGCGTCACACGTGCTGCCGCGGCTGCGCCCGCTCGCGGCCCGGCACCCCTGGCACGAGTCGTTGCACGCCCAGCTGGTGGTCGCGCTCGCCGGCTCGGGGCAGCAGGCCGCCGCGCTCGAGGCGTACGACAGCGTGCGCCGGCGGCTCGCCGACGAGCTGGGCATCGACCCCGGCCCGGAGCTCGCCGAGGCGCGGCAGCAGGTCCTCACCGGCCGGTGGACGCCGCGGGAGCGGGTCAGCGCCGGCCCCGCCCGGCCCTGGCAGGCGCCCGCGCCGCCGCTCGACTTCACCGGCCGCGAGGAGGAACTGCACCGGGTCGAACGGGCGCTGCGCTACCCGACCCACGGACCGGGCACGCCGCCCATGGTGGTGTGCGTGATCTCCGGGATGGCCGGGGTCGGCAAGACCAGCCTGGCGTTGCAGGCCGCCCGGTCGGTGCGGGCGGAATTCCCCGACGGGCAGGTCTACCTCGACCTGCGCGGCGCCGACGAGCGGCCGGTCGGCGTCGCGTACGCCCTGGCCCGGCTGCTGCGCGCGCGGGGCGTCGAGGGGCCGCGCGATCCCGGCCGACGCCGACGAGGCGGCGGCGCTGTACCGCAGCGTGCTCAGCGACCGCCGGGTCCTGGTCATCCTCGACAACGCCCGCAACGCCGCGTAGGTCCGCCGGCTGCTGCCCGGCCCGGGCGCCAGCGCGGTGCTGGTCACCAGCCGCAACCGCTGCGCCGAGCTCGACGGCGCCTCGCTGCTCGACCTGCCGGTGCCCGGGGTGGAGGAGGCCCTCGGCATGCTCGCGGCCCGGATCGGCCGGTCCCGGGTGGAGGCCGATCCGGCGAACGCGCGCGCCCTGGTCGACGCGTGCGGGCGGCTACCGGTGGCGCTGCGGGTGAACGCCAGCCGGCTCGCCGTGCAGCCCGGCCGGGGACTCGGCGACCTGCTCGCCCGCTTCGCCGACGAAAGGTCCCGGCTCACCCAGCTCGCCATCGGCGACGTGGCCGTGACGACCAGCTTCGAGCTGGGCCACCGCGAGCTGGCGCCGCTGGCCGCCCAGGTGTTCCGGAACGCGGCGCTGGTGCCCGGCGCGTCGTTCTCCGCCGAGGCGGTCGCCGCCCTGCTGCCGGCCGACGAGGGCCTGGTCCGGCGGGCCCTGGGCGAGCTGGTGGCCGACAACCTCGTCCAGGCCGACGGCTCGGGCCGGTACCGCTACCACGACCTGCTGCGGCTCTACGCCGTCCGGACCCTGGAGAAGGCGCAGGGCGGAACGGACCGGTCCGCGGCGTTCGGCCGGTTGCTCACCTGGTACCTGGGCCGTACGGCCGCCGCCATGCGCCTGGTGTACGCCGAGATGGTGCGCCTGCCCCTCGACATCGAGCCGCCCGCCCAGCCGTTCCGGGACGACGACGCCGCGATGGCCTGGCTCAACGAGGAGGTGGACAACCTCGTCGCCGCGATCGAGGAGGCCGCCGCCGGTCCGCACCGGGCCCGCGCCTGGCAGCTCGCCGACCAGCTGCGCGGCTACTTCTTCGTCGGCCGCGACGCCGTCGCCTGGCTGGCCGGTGGGCGGGCCGGGCTCGCCGCGGCGGAGGCGGCCGGCGACCTGCGCGCGCAGGCGGCCATGCACCAGACCCTGGGCCAGGCCCACTGGTCGGTCGGGCACCACGAGCTCGCCGCCGAGGTGTACGCCCGCGGCATGGACGCCGCCGCCCGCAGCGGCTGGCTCGCCGGGGAGGCGTACCTGCGGCACAACCTCGGCCTGGTGCACGCCGAGAGGGGCCGGCTGGACGAGGCCGAGGCCCTGTACCGGCAGACGCTGGAGATCAGCTCCGGTCCCGAGTTCTCCCACATCCGCGCGGTCACGCTGAACGACCTCGGCACGATGTGCCAGGAGCGCGGCGAGCTGACCGAGGCGGTCCGCTACTTCCGGGCCGCGCTGGAGATCAACCAGGGCGCGGCCCGCCGCCCGTCCGCGATCGTCAACCGCAGCAACCTGGGCATGGTGCTGCGCCAGCTCGAGGAGTTCGACGCCGCCCGCGACCACCTCGACGCCGCCCTGCGGTTCTACCGCACCACCGGCTCGCGCACCGGCCAGATGTGCGTGCTGGACGAGCTCAGCCAGATGTACCGCCAGCTCGGCGAGTGGTTCTCCGCGGTGGAGACCGCCGCGGAGGCGCTGCACATCGCGCGCGAGCTCGGCGACGCCCGGTCCGAGGCCGGCGTCCTGAACACGCTCGGGTTCGCCCTGCTCGGCTCGCGCGCGGTCACGGACGCCCGCGAACGCTTCGACGAGTCGCTCGCGGTCAGCCGCCGGTACGGCTACCGCTACTTCGAGGCGCAGGCCGCCGTCGGGGTCAGCGAGACGCACCTGCTGTCGGGGGCGGCGGGAAAGGCGTACGCGACGGCGCAGGAGGCGTACGGGATCGCGGCCGGCAAGGCGTACCGGACGGTGCAGGCGGACGCGCTGCTGGCCCTCGCCCGGGCGGCCCTGGAGATGGGCGACCGGCACGCCGCGTCCGGCCACGGCAGAGCCGCGCGGGACCTGCTCGAGACCGCCGGGGCGCCGAGCCGCGTGCGCGACTGCGACGCGCTGCTCGCCCGCATCGCCGAGGAGCCGGCCGCCTCGCCCCTGGGATGAGCGCGCCCGATGGGCTGATCCCGGCGCCGGTTGCCCGCCGCCCGCGGCAACCGGCGATAGTGTGCCGGTCATGCCCGGTTTATTGCGGAATCTGCGGGGTCCGGCGGTGCGGGCGCTGGCGGCGGCGCGGCTCCGGCTGCGTCAGCCGCGTACGGTGATCGCCTCGGTGCCGGCCCGGGGCGAACCGCCCGCCGGACCCCCGGGCTTCGACGCCGGCCTCGCCTGGGAGCTGCTGCTCCGGCAGTGCGCGTCGGGCCCGCGGCATCCCGGCGGCGCCGGTCGCGCGCCGACCCGCCGGCTGATCCTCGACCGGATGCGGGCCTGCGCGGCGGAGGTGGCCGTGCAGGACTGGTGGCAGCCGGTCGACCGGGGTACGGGCGCCGGCCGCCGCTACCCGATGACCAACGTCCTGGCCCGCTTCGGTCCCGCCGGCCATCCGCCCGACCTGCTGCTGGCCACGCACTGGGACACCCGGCCGGTCGCCGACGCCGATCCGGTCGCCGCCCGGCGCGGTGAGCCGCCCGCGGGCGCGAACGACGGCGGCTCGGGGGTGGCCGTGCTGCTGGAGCTGGCGCGGGTGTTGCGCGCCGAGCCGCCCCCGCGGGCCGTGGCCCTCGCCTTCCTCGACGGGGAGGACCTCGGCGAACACTGCTACGGCGGCCGGCTGTTCGCGCGCAGCCTGCGGAGCCCGGAGGGGGCCCGGTGGCGTCCGCGCCGCGCCGTCGTCATCGACATGGTGGGCGGGGCGGAGCTGCGGTGCACCACCGACGCCGTGTCCGTGGCGAACGCGCCCGGGCTCTGGCACGAGGTGCACGAGCACGCCGCCGCGCTGGGGCTGGAACGCTACTTCCACGGGCCCCGCGGGCGGGTCACCGACGACCACGTCCCGCTCGCGCGGGCGGGTGTGCCGAGCATCGTGCTGATCGACGGGGGTTACCCGTACCGGCACACGGTGGACGACACCGTGGCGCGGTGCAGCGCCGATTCGCTCGCGGCCGTCGGGCGCGTTCTGGAGGGTCTCGTACGCGCGGCAGCACCGTCGCCGGCCGCCCGGTGAGCGCCAAGGCCCGCGCCTACACGCGCTGGCAGCGCTGGCGGGACGCCGCGCGCCGGGCCGGGGACGCCGTCCACGCAGGACTGTGGCTGGGCCTGCTCGACCGGGCCGACCTGCACGCCGTCGACCAGGACGAGTACCGGCGGCGGACGGCGTACCGCAGCGACGCGTACAACCTGAGCGGCCTGTTCGAGTGGGAGCGGCGCATGATCGACCGGCATTTCCCCGCCGCGGGCCCGGTCGTCGTGCTCGGCGCCGGTGGCGGGCGGGAGGTGCTGGCGCTGGCCGGGCGGGGGCACCGGGTGGCCGGCTACGAGTGTCATCCGCTGCTCGTCGAGGCCGGCCGGGACCTGTTGCGGCGTACGGGATCCGGGGAGGCGACCCTCGACCGGCTGGGCCGCGACCGGGCGCCGTCCGGCGGCGGTCCGTACGCGGCGGCGGTCGTGGGCTGGAGCGCGTACATGCTGATGGCCGGGCGGGGGAGCCGGATGTCCTTCCTGGCCGGGCTGCACGCCGTGCTCGTGCCGGACGCCCCGGTGCTGCTGTCGTTCGCGGCCCGGTCCGCGGGGGAACGCCGCCCCGCCGTCGTCGCCGCGGTCGCCGGCCCGGTGCGCCGCCTCCGCCGCCGGCCCCCGGTGGAGCTCGGCGACGACCTGGCGCCCAACTTCCTGCACCGCTTCACCGAGGAGGAACTGGCGGAAGAGCTCACCGGCGCCGGCTACACCCCGGTGGACTACGCGCCCGGCCGCGCGGTGACCGGCGAGCCCGGGCATGCCGTGGCCCGCCGGTGCTGACCGTTCAGCGGTCCCGTCCCGGCGGGGCGGGAGGGTGCGCGGCGGCGGCGACGTCCCGCACCGCGCGGGGCAGCAGGACCGTCATCAGCGCCAGCCGGCGCACGTGGGCGCGGACCAGGGCGGGGGCCGTCCGGGCGCCGTAGCACTCGGCCATGAACGCCCGCGGCGGCAACGCCCGGTGGAACAGGTAGCGCAGCCGCGCCCGGCCGCGATGCTCGCGCAGCCCGGCGACGCTGGCGGCACCGCGCGCCGCGCCCCGGACGCGCAGGCGCAGGTCCAGCGGCACCTCGTGCCACCCCGCCGCGCCTCCGGGCAGGGGAGCGTCGACGAGTTCGCAGGCCAGGCGCGCCGCGGGGCCGACGCCGAGCTCGTCCGCGAGCGCGCACGCCCGGGACCACGCATCCGCCCCGGCGAGCCGGCGGCCGCGGCGCAGATCCTCGAGCGCCTTGGCGCCGAGGGCACCGTCCTGGGCGGCCTGCACGGCGAGGACGAGGCACCGGCCCGCCTCGCCGGGCATCCGCACCCGTTGCCCCGCGACCTCGAGCTCCTCGGCGTCGCGGGACAGCACCTCCCAGACCGGCGCGGCGGGATCCGCGAGGCCGAGGCCGCGGTGCAGATCGACCACCTCGTCCGGGCCGCCGGCGTGGGAGCGGTAGAGCGTGACCGCGTACGCGGCGGCGGCCTCCGGGCGGGTGCCGGCCCAGCGGTCCACGAACCCGCGCTCCTCGAGCACCGCCTGGGCGCGCGGGTGCAGACCGGGCGGGACCAGCAGATCGCTGTCGGAGTAGGGCCGCGGCGTTCCGTCGCGGTAGAGCCAGCGCGCGACCGTGGGACCCTTCAACAGCAGCTGGGGTACGCCGGCGGCATTCAGCGCCGCGACGCACTCCGCCGTCGTGGCGTCGATCCGTGAGGTCACGGACGACCTCAGCGGGGCAGGCGCGCCGGGCGCAGCGTGGGCCGCCGGTACGCGTCGGGCGCCGGCGCGAACGGCGGGATGGCGACCGTCTGCATCACCACCGGCTCGCCGTGCGGCCCGGCGCCCCGGGTGAGGCTGCGCAGCGTTCCGAGCGGTTGCAGTACGGGCGGCGCGTAAGCGGTCGTACGCGGCCGTTCGAGCACGTGCGTCATCGGTGATCCCCCGTCGTCTGATGATCTACTCTTCGTACGATACGGGCTGTACACGCCATATGCCCGAAAAGCGATGGAGAGCCATGTTTGATGACGCATCGCCGGTCGGCGCCTACGGCTTCCGGCTCGACCCGGCCGTCTTCGGGCGCCGCTACCTGCACGAGGCCGGCCCCGGCTGGCCCGCCCTGGACGTGCGGGTCGGCACCGAGCCGCCGGCCCGGGACGGCTGGCGCGAGGCGTTCTCCGGCGACGGCTGGGCGGTGCACGTGGACCGCGGCGCCCGCGGGGTGAGCTGGAGCGGGGCGGAACTGCCGGACCCCGACGGGCTCGTGCACCCGATGCTGGCCCTCGCGGTGTGCGCGGCGACGCTGGAACGCGGCGGCGACTGCCTGCACGCCGGCGGGGTTCTCACCCCGGACGGCGTGGTGGCCGTGCTGGGGTCGTCCGGCGGCGGGAAGACGTCCACGATGGCCTGGCTCGCCCTGCGCGCGGGCCTGGACATCTTCACCGACGACCACCTCAACGTCCGCGACGGGGTGGCGCACGCCGGGCCGCGCTGCCTCGACCTGCGCCCGGATGCCGCCGTACACCTGGATCTGGCCCGTCATGCCCGCCAGGTCCGGCGCTCCTGCCGGCATCGCTACCCGCTGCCCGTGCCGCGCCGGCTGAGCGCCCCCGTGGTGCGCACCGTCATCCTGGAATGGGGTCCCGAGGTGACGGCGACGCCGGTGCCACCCCGCGAGCGGCTCGGCCACATCGCCACCCACCGCACCGCCCAGCCGGTCGACGGCAATCTGACCGTGCCGCTGGCCCTCGCCGCGCTGCCGATGATCCGGCTGGCCCGGCCGCAGAACTTCGGCTGCATGCCGGAGGTGGAACGGGTGCTGGTCGGCGGCTGAGCCGCCCTCAGGCCGCCGCGGTCAGGAACCGCCGGTCGTGCAGCTCGCGCAGGAACAGTCCGACGTCGACCGCGGCGACGTCCGGATCGATGCCGTACGCCGCGGTCAGGTCCGCGGCCAGCGACTCCTCCGTCGCGCCGTCGGCCAGCCGTGACCAGAGCAGGGCGCCGCTGCCGTCGACCGACAGGTACTCACCGCGGGCGGTGTCGAGCGCGATCACCTCACCGTCGACGAGGTGCCACTGCACGGCCTCGGGGCTGAAACTCCACATCGGCTGCTCCGTCCGGTCGTTCCATCCATTATTGTCAGATAGTGCGGCTTATATCCTATTACCTCGGCGCGGTTCGCCGGGTGACCTCGACGCTGCGAGCCGCCGTCGCCCTCGTGGCGCGGGCCGCTCCCCGGCGTACGGCCGCCGTCACGGCCCTGCAGCTCACGTCGGCGGCGCTGCTGGGCGCGCAGGTCCTCATCGGCCGCGAGGCGCTGGCGGCGGTGCTCGACGCCCGCCCCGGCGGCGGGGACGCCGTCCTGCCGCTGGCCGCCCTGGCCGTGACGAGCGCGGTCGCGGGCCTCGCCGCCCCGGCGCTCGCCCTGCAGAACCGGCTGCTCGGCGAGCTGGCGCAGCGCGCGGCTTACGACCGCATCCTCGACGTCACCACCGCCGTCGACCTGCACCGCTTCGACGACCCCGACTTCGCCGACCACCTCCAGCGGGTACGCGCGAACGCCGTATCCCGCCCCCTGCTGGTCACCAACGCCCTGATGCAGCTGCTCGGCGCCGGGGCCGCGATCGTGGTGCTGTCCCTCGCCCTGCTCGCCCTGCACCCGATGCTGCCGCCGATCCTGCTCGCCATCGGCCTGCCGCTGCTGCTCGTGTCCCGCCGCGGCGGCGCCGCCGAGTTCGCCTTCGCCGTCACCCAGAGCCCCTCCGCCCGGCTCAGGGACCATCTGCGGTCCGTCCTCACCGGCCGGGAGGAGGCCCGGGAGGTGCGGGCGTACGAGCTGTCAGGGTCGTTCCGGGAGCGCTACGGGCACGCCAACGACCGCTACCTCGAGGACCTCCGCGCGCTGGTCAACCGCCGCCACCGGCAGGCCGCGCTGGCCGGCGTCCTCGCCGCCGGCGCCACCGCCCTCACCCTGGTGGTGCTGCTGGCGCTCACCCGGGGCCCGGTCACCCTCGCCGACGCGGGCGCCGCGGTGCTGGCCGTCAAGCTGCTCAGCAGCCGCCTCGAGCAGGCCTTCACCGCCGCCGGAACGCTCTACGAGAGCTCGCTCTTCCTCGCCGATCTGGGCCGCTTCACCGCCCTCGCCCCGGACGGGCCCGCCGGCCCCGGACGGCCGGCCCCTGCGGACGGGTTCGCCGTGCTGCACGCCCGCGGCCTGAGCTTCCGCTATCCGGGTGCGGCGCGCCCGGCGCTCGACGGCGTCGACCTGACCGTCCGCCGCGGCGAGGTCATCGGCCTCGTCGGCGAGAACGGCTCCGGCAAGTCCACCCTCGCCCTGCTGCTGGCCGGCCTGCTCCCGCCGACCGGCGGCAGCATCGCCTGGGACGGCACCGACCTCGCCGGCCTCGACCCGCTCACGGTCCGCCGGCACGTCGCGGTCCTGTTCGCCGACCCGATCCGGTACGCCCTGAGCGTCGCCGACAACATCGCCCCCGGCACCGCCGACACCGGCGCGCCCGGCCCCCGCGCCGCGGTGGCCCGCTCCGCCCGGGCGGCCGGCGCCGACGACCTCGTCCGCCGCCTGCCGGCCGCCTACGACACCCCGCTGAGCACCGAGTACGCCGGCGGCACCAACCTCTCCGACGGCCAGTGGCAGCGCATCGCCCTGGCCCGCGCCTGCCACCGCGACGCCCGCCTGGTGATCCTCGACGAGCCCGCGACCGCCCTGGACCCGCGCGCCGAGCACGAACTCTTCGAGACGGTCCGCACCCTCTTCGCCGGCCGTACGGTGATCGTCATCAGCCACCGCCTCGCCAACGTCCGCACCGCCGACCGGATCGTGGTCCTGGCCGGCGGCCGCATCGCCGAGCAGGGCGACCACGACACCCTGATGGCGGCGGGCGGCCCGTACGCGGACCTGTTCGCCCTCCAGGCCGACGGCTACCTGCCGGCCGCTGCCGTGCACGTGCGAGCCGATGAAGCCGGGGAAGGCGTATCTGCTCCGGCCGTCGACGACCCGGGCGCCGGGTGGGTCTGCCGGACCTAGGACGAACGGTACGACCGGGAACGGCCGCCGGAGTATTAGCGTCGCGGCATGACCATGAACAACTCCGGCCGTCGCCGCCGGGAGCTGACCCGGGCCGGGTGCCCGTGACCGCCTGCACCGGCGGGGCGGCCGGCGCCGATGCGATGCCGTTCCTGCGGGAATTCGTCAGGAGCCCGATGTCCGTGGCGTCGGTGGCGCCCAGCAGCCGTGCCCTGGCCCGGCGGATGACGCTGCCGATCCCGGCGACCGGTGACCCGGTCGTCCTCGAACTGGGCCCGGGTACGGGCGCCTTCACGCGGACGATCCAGGGGCTGCTCGACGGCCGCGGCCGGTACGTCGCGATCGACGTCAACGAGCGCTTCACCGGGCTGCTCACCCGGCGTTTCCCCGGCGTCGAGGCGGTCACGGCGGACGCGCGGGATCTCGCCGAGGTCCGGGCCCGCCGCGGCATCGGGCGGGCCGACGTCATCGTCAGCGGTCTGCCCTGGGCGGCCTTCGGGCCGGACCTGCAGCGACGCCTGCTCGACGAGGTGGCCGGCGCGCTGGCCCCGGGCGGCGCCTTCACCACGTTCGCCTACGTGCACGCCCGCTGGTCGGGGCCGGCCGTGCGGTTCCGGCGGGCGCTGCGGGAGCGGTTCGAGGAGGTGGTGCCGGGCCGGACGGTGTGGGCGAATCTGCCGCCCGCGCTCGTCTACCACTGCCGGAGGCCCGTGCCCGCCTGACGTGTGGTGGTGGACACGAAACCGCAATCCTGCCGTCATCCGCCGGTCGCACGACGTAGCGTGGAGGGCTGCTCGAGGGCGGGACGGCATGACCGGACGCCTCAACGCTGACCCTGAGGTGAAGATGGTGCGCGCCCGGTGACCGTGACGACCGATCTGCGACCCGTTGTCCTGCCCCCGATCGCCGCCGAACCCGCGGTTGCGGCCGTGTTCGCGTCCTCCTCCGCGCCGGCCCGCCGCACGCTGGTCGACATCCTCGACGCTACCGTCCGTGAGCACCCCGGCGCCGACGCCCTCGACAGCGGTGCGTCCGTGCTGACGTACCGGGAACTGGCCGGGCGGGTCGACGAGGTCCGCGCCGTGCTCGCCGGGCACGGGATCGGCGCCGGCGACCGGGTCGGCGTCCGGATCTCCTCCGGTACGGCCGAGCTGTACCTGGCCATTCTCGGCGTGCTCGCGGCCGGCGCGGCGTACGTGCCGGTCGACGCCGACGACCCCGGGGAGCGCGCGGAACTCGTCTTCGGCGAGGCCGGCGTGTGCGCGGTGCTCGGCGACGGCCTGACCGTCTCGCTGCGCGGTGCTCCCGCGGGCCGGCCCGGACGGCCCGGCCCGGACGACGACGCCTGGATCATCTTCACCTCCGGATCCACGGGTACGCCCAAGGGCGTCGCGGTCAGCCACGGCGCGGCGGCGGCCTTCGTCGACGCCGAGGCGACCCTGTTCCTGGCCGGCGAGGAAAACGCGGCCGGCAGGGAACGCGCCGCCGGCGACAAGGAGGAGGACGGGGCCGGCGGGCCGATCGGGCCGCACGACCGCGTCCTGGCCGGGTTGTCGGTGGCGTTCGACGCGTCCTGCGAGGAGATGTGGCTCGCCTGGCGGCACGGCGCGTGCCTGGTGCCCGCCGAGCGGTCGCTGGTGCGCAGCGGCGTCGACCTGGGCCCGTGGCTGGCCGCGAAGCGCATCTCGGTGGTCTCCACGGTGCCGACGCTGGCCGCCCTGTGGCCGGTCGAGGCGCTCGACGAGGTCCGGCTGCTGATCTTCGGCGGCGAGGCGTGCCCGCCCGAGCTGGCCGAGCGGCTGGCCGTCGAGGGGCGCGAGGTCTGGAACACGTACGGGCCGACCGAGGCGACCGTGGTGGCCTGCGCCGCGCGGATGACCGCCGACGGCCCGGTGCGCATCGGGCTGCCGCTCGCCGGCTGGGAGCTCGCGGTGGTGGACCGCACCGGTGAGCCCGTCGCGATGGGCGGCACCGGCGAGCTGGTGATCGGCGGGGTCGGGCTCGCGCGCTATCTCGACGCGGCCAAGGACGCCGAGAAGTTCGCGCCGCTGCCGTCGCTGGGCTGGGAGCGGGCGTACCGCAGCGGGGACATCGTCCGGGCGGAGCCCGAGGGCCTGCTGTTCGTCGGCCGCGGCGACGAGCAGGTCAAGCTGGGCGGTCGCCGGATCGAGCTCGGCGAGGTGGACGCCGCGTTGCAGGCGCTGCCCGGCGTCGCGGGCGCGGCTGCCGCGGTGCAGCGGACCGCGACCGGCAACCAGCTCCTGGTCGGGTACGTGCTGCCGCAGGAGGGCGTGGAGTTCGACGCCGCCGCGGCGGCCGGGCGGATCCGGGAACACCTGCCGGCCGCGCTGGTGCCGATGCTGACCGTGGTGGACACGCTGCCCACCCGTACGTCCGGCAAGGTGGACCGGGCCGCCCTGCCCTGGCCGCTGGCGACGGGGCAGGACGAGGCGACGGCGGAGCTGACCGCGACCGAGGCGTGGATCGCCGGCGGATGGCAGGAGATCCTGGGTGTCCGCCCCGGCGCGGCGGACGCCGACTTCTTCCAGCACGGCGGCGGCAGCCTCAGCGCGGCGCAGCTGGTGGCGTGGATCCGGAGCCGGCACCCGCAGGTCTCGGTCGCCGACGTCTACCGGCATCCGACGCCCGCGAAGCTCGCGACGGTGCTCGACGCGCTCGGGACCACGACGGTCACCCGCCGGGAGGTGCGGCCGACGCCGCGGCGCGCCGGCCTGATCCAGGGCCTGCTCCTGCTGCCGATGCTCGCCCTCGTCGGGCTGCGCTGGCTGACCGCGCTGGCCGCCCTCGGCAACGTCGTCGCCCTGCTCGTTCCGGCGCCGTGGGCGCCCGCGGTCTCCTGGTGGTGGGTCGCGCTGGGCTGGGTGCTGCTGTACAGCCCGCTGGGCCGGATCGCGGTGGCGGCCGGCGGCGCCCGGGTGCTGCTGCGCGGCGTGCGCCCGGGCAGCTATCCGCGCGGCGGCGGCGTCCACCTGCGGCTGTGGGCGGCGGAGCGGCTCGCCGAGCTGACCGGCGCCACCAGCGTGGCCGGTGCGTCCTGGATGATCACCTACGCCCGCGCGCTCGGCGCCCAGATCGGCCCCGACGTGGACCTGCACTCGGCGCCGCCGGTCACCGGCCTGCTGAAGCTGGGCCGCGGCGCGGCGATCGAGCCGGAGGTCGACCTGTCCGGCCACTGGGTCGACGGCGACGTCGTCCGGGTCGGCAAGGTGCGCGTCGGCGCCGGCGCCCGGGTCGGCTCGCGCAGCACCCTCCTGCCCGGCGCCCGGGTCGGCAAGGGCGCGCGGGTCGCGGCCGGCTCGACCGTGGCCGGTGCCGTGCCGGCGAACCAGCGCTGGGCCGGATCGCCGGCGGCACCCGCCGCCAAGGGCGCGGCCGTGTGGCCCGCGCGGCGTCCGGTGCGGTCGAGGATGCGGTCCCGCTTCTTCACCGCCGCGTACGGGCTGACGGCGCAGCTGCTGGGGCTGGTGCCGGTCGTGGCCGCCCTGCCCGCCCTCGCGATGCTCGCGTGGACGGCCGCCTACCGCCCCGAGCCCCTGGCCGTGCTGGGCGCCGTCGCGGCCGGAACGGTCGCCTACCTCGCCGGCTACGCGCTGCTCGTGCTCGTGGCCGTACGCGCGCTCAGCATCGGCGTGCGCGCCGGCTACCACCCCGTCCAGGGCCGGGTGGCGTGGCAGGTATGGACCACCGAGCGGCTGATGGGGATGGCCCGCGTCGGCCTGTTCCCGCTCTACGCCAGCCTCTTCACGCCGGTGTGGCTGCGGCTGCTGGGCGCCAAGGTCGGCCGCGGGGTCGAGGCGTCGACGGTGCTCGCGCTGCCGGCGATGACCACGGTCGCCGACGGGGCGTTCCTGGCCGACGACACCATGGTCGCCACGTACGAGCTGAGCCACGGCTGGCTGCGGGTCGCCCCGGCCCGCATCGGCAAGCAGGCGTTCCTCGGCAACTCGGGGATGGCCGCGCCCGGCCGTTCGGTGCCCAAGCGCGGGCTCGTCGGCGTGCTGTCGTCGGCGCCCCGCAAGGCCAAGAAGGGCTCGTCGTGGCTGGGCGCGCCGCCGATGCCGTTGCGCCGTACGGTCGAATCGGCCGACACCAGCCGCACCTTCGACCCGCCGCTGCGGCTCAAGCTCGCCCGCGCCGCGATCGAGCTGTGCCGGATCATCCCGGTGATGTGCGCCGCCGCCCTGGCCGTGGCCGTCCTCGCCGCCCTCGCGTCCGTGTGGCAGGCGGCCGGCGGATGGGCCGCCGCGCTGGCCACCGCTCCGGTGATGCTCGCCGCGGCGCTGGTGGCCGCCGGAACGGCGACGGCCGCGAAGTGGCTGCTGGTCGGCCGGTTCCGGGTCGCCGAGCGCGCCCTGTGGACGTCGTTCGTGTGGCGCAACGAGCTGGCCGACACGTTCGTCGAGGTGCTCGCCGCGCCCTGGCTGGTCCGCTTCGCCACCGGGACGCCGCTGCTCACGGCGTGGCTGCGGACGCTCGGCGCGAAGATCGGCCGGGGCGTGTGGCTGGAGACCTACTGGCTGCCCGAGTACGATCTTGTCCGGCTCGGTGACGGTGCCACGGTGAACCGGGGCTGTGTCGTGCAGACCCACCTGTTCCATGATCGGGTGATGAGCATGGATGAGGTGACCCTCGGCGCGGGAGCGGCGCTCGGCCCGCACGGCATCGTGCTGCCCGGCGCGAGCATCGGCGCGCGGACGACCGTCGGACCCGGCTCCCTGGTGACCCGCGGCGATGCGGTGCCGGCGGACAGCCGGTGGCTCGGCAACCCGATCGCGGCCTGGCCGGGCGCGGCCGCCCGCCGGGCATGACCCCGAAGGCACCGGGGAACGGCGGCGCCTCTCCCGGTGCCGAACGCTCGACCGACCCGTACCTTCCGCGGCACGGCAACGGCGGCTACCGGGTGCTGCACTACGACCTGGAACTCGACTACCAGGTCCCGCCGAACCGGCTGGCCGGCCGGGCGACCGTCACCGCGGTCGCCGGCCAGGCGCTGTCGCGGTTCACCCTCGACCTGGGCCGGTTCCGGATCCAGGGCGTGCGGGTGGACGGCCGGCCGGCGAAGTTCGACCACCGGCCGGCCAAGCTCCAGATCCGGCCCGAGCGCCCGATCGCGGCGGGGGAGACCTTCCGGGTGGAGATCCGGTACGCGGGCAGCCCCGTCCCGATCTCCGGCCGCTGGGGCGAGCTCGGCTGGGAGGAGCTGACCGACGGGGCGCTCGTGGCCAGCCAGCCCAACGGCTCGCCGTCGTGGTTCCCGTGCAACGACCACCCGGCCGCCAAGGCCACGTTCCGGGTGGCGCTCACGACCGCCTCGCCGTACACGGTGCTGGTGACCGGCGACCTCGTCTCCCGGCGGCGCGGCGCGGGCAGCACCACGTGGGTGTACGAGCGCCACGAACCCACCTCGCCGTACCTCATGAGCGTGCAGATCGGCCGCTACGACCTGGTCGACCTCGCGGTGGGCGGGGTCGTCCAGCGCGCCGCGATCCCGCGTGCGGTCCGGGCCGCGGCCGCGCACGACTTCGGCCGGCACGGCGAGATCATGGAGGTGCTGCAACGGCTCTTCGGCCCGTACCCGTTCGGCGAGTACGTGGTCGTGGTCGCCGACGACGACCTCGACGACCCGGTCGAGGCGCAGGGCATGGCGGTCTTCGGCCGCAACCACGTCGACGGGCGGCGCACCCACGAGCGGCTGGTCGTGCACGAGCTGGCACACCAGTGGTTCGGCAACAGCCTGACGGTCGCGGACTGGCGGCACATCTGGCTCAACGAGGGCTTCGCCACGTACGCCGAATGGCTCTGGTCCGGCGTCCGCGGCGGCCTGCCCACGGACGCCCTGGCCGCCCAGTGGTACTCGCGCGTCGCCGCCCGCCCCCGCGACGTCGTCGTGGCGGATCCGGGCATCGACCGCATGTTCGACCCGATCGTCTACAAGCGCGGCGCGCTCACCGTGCACGCCCTGCGCAGGCAGGTCGGCGAGGAGCCGTTCTTCGCGCTCCTGCGCTCCTGGGTGGCCGAGCACCGCCACGCGACGGTGACCACGGGGGAGTTCCGGGCGCACGCCCAGCGCTTCGCCCGGCAGCCGCTCGACGGCCTGTTCGACGCCTGGCTCGACAGCCGCGCACTCCCGCCCTTCCCGCGCTAGGGGCCCGGGGGATCGGCCAGGGGCCAGCCGCCCGCCGCGAGGTGGGCGGAGACCCGGACGACGTCCTCCGGCGACGCCTCCTGGAGCATCGACGAGCTGATCAGTTCCTCGATGTCCCCGGTGGTCACCGGGTCGTCGCCGGCCGGGGCGAGCCGGCTCACCAGCTCCCTCGCGATGCCCCGGACCTCGTCCTCGGTGAGCTTGCGGCGCAGGACGCCCAGCAGGGCCACGTAGTCCTGCCGCGGCACCCCGGCCGGATACCCGGCGCGCAGCCACTCGACCGCCCGGGTCAGGAAACTCGCCCGCGGCTCGCTCATGCCGGCCTCACTTGTCCACGAGGGTGGGTACGAGGTGCGCGAAGCTCAGCGTCTTGCCGAAGCCGCTCGCCACGATGAACGTGATGCCCAGGGCCACACCGGCCAGCACCAGCGCGAACAGCAGCCAGGCGGCGACCGTGCCGAGCCGGTGGGCGGCCGGGCCGCGGACCCCGGCGGCGTGCTCCTCGGCGTCGCCGCCCGCACCGTACGCGAGCGCGCGGATGCCGAGCCCGAACAGGGCCGGCAGGCCGGCGCCCAGCAGGAGGCCGGCGGCCAGGACCTGCCAGGCGCCCTCGAGCGCGAATCCCAGGTTGTGCATTCCGTACGCCCCTCTCAGCGCGCCACGCCGGCGGGAACCCGCTCGGCGGGCCGGGCGTCCTCCCACTCGTCGTTGACGTTCTCGTGGTCGACCGGCGCCCGGCGCGAGCGCAGGTACATGGCCGTCGCGGCGGCCAGCAGGAGGACGAAGACGGCCAGCCCGCCGGCCGGCCCGCCGCCCAGCAGGTGCCCGATCCACCACATCAGCGCCCCGGCCAGCGCGGCGGCGGGCAGCGTGATGAGCCAGGCGGCGACCATGCGGCCGGCGACCCGCCAGCGGACCCGCGCGCCGGGCCTGCCGACGCCGGAGCCGAGGATCGAACCGGTCGCCACGTGCGTGGTGGACAGGGCGAAGCCGAGGTGGCTGGAGGCGAGGATGACCGCGGCCGAGGCGGACTCGGCGGCCAGGCCCTGCGGCGGGGCGATCTCCACCAGGCCCTTGCCGAGGGTACGGATGATCCGCCACCCGCCGAGGTACGTGCCCAGCGCGATGGCGAGCGCGCAGGACGCCTTGACCCAGAACGGGATGGACCTCGGGTCGGTCCAGTCCCCGGCGGCGATGAGGGCGAGGGTGATGACGCCCATGGTCTTCTGCGCGTCGTTGGTGCCGTGCGCCAGCGAGACCAGCGAGGCGCTGCCGATCTGGCCCCACCGGAACCCGTTGTCGGTGAAGCGCCGCGCGACCCCGGCGGTGATCCGGTAGATGAGCCAGGTGCCGGCGGCGGCGACCACCCCGGCGATGACCGGCGACATGAGCGCGGGCAGGATCACCTTGCCGACGACCCCGTCGAGCTTGCTGCCGTCGCCGTTCCAGTTGACGCCGGACCAGCCCAAACCCGCGACCGTGGCGCCGATCAGGCCGCCGAACAGCGCGTGCGACGAGCTCGAGGGCAGGCCCAGCAGCCAGGTGAGCAGGTTCCAGACGATGCCGCCGACGAGGCCGGCGAGCACGATCAGCAGCAGCGCGGTGCCGCCGTCGGCGAGCAGGCCGGCTCTCGGCGTACCGTTGGAGTTCTGGATCTTGACCACGGCGTTGGTGACGGTGAGCGCGACCTCGACGGAGAGGAAGGCGCCGATGAGGTTGAGGAGCCCGGAGAGGGCGACGGCGACCTTGGGTCGCAGCGCCCGCGTCGCGATGGACGTGGCCATCGCGTTGGCGGTGTCGTGGAAGCCGTTCGTGAAGTCGAAACCGAGGGCGGTGACGACCACCAGGGCCAGGATGACGGAGGTCTCGGTCACCCGCTGATCGTCACCCCGCGGCCCGGCCGGGAGAAGACCCGCCGGGCCACGAGGTGAGATTTCCGGGCGCGTTGCCCGGGCGGTCATCGAGCCATCGACAACCATTCATCCCGGATCGGGTTCGGTGTCCGGATCCCTAGTCGCGGAACGGCCCGGTGACGCAGTACGTGATGCCGCCGGAGGAGGAGCCCGAGGTGCCGCGCTGCGAGGAGAAGTACAGCCGGTCCCCGGCGGGGGTGAAGGCCGGGCCGGTGATCTCCGAGCCGCTGTGGCCGGTGACCCGCAGGAACACCGACACCGTGTCGTCGGGGGTGATGACGCAGATGTCCATGGTCCCGCCGTCCTCGGCGACGTACAGGTCGCCCGAGGACGTGCCGGTGATGTTGTCGACGCCGGTCAGCGGCGCGCTGCCGGGGCTGACCAGGTCGTCGTCGTAGGCCAGCTCGTACGTGCCCGCGGCCAGGTTGATCTGCCACACCCGGTTGTCGCCCTTGGTGGTGAACCAGACGGTGTCGCCGGCGTAGTGGCAGCCCTCGCCGCCGTTGAACGTCTTCGCGCCGGACACCTGCCGGCGGGTCGCGGTCGGCGTACCGTCCGGGTCGGGGACCGTGGCCCAGGTGAACGACCCGGAGGTGGCGCTGCCCGCCCGCAGCACCTGGAGGGTCCCGGCGGACAGGTCACCCCACGCGGTGGGCACGAACCGGTAGAACTTGCCGTCCGGCTCGTCCTCGGTGAGGTAGACGACCTGGCGCACCGGGTCCGCGGCGGCGGCCTCGTGCTTGAACCGGCCCATCGCCGGGCGCGCCACCGCCGTCCCGCCCAGCGGGTACGTCTCGAAGACCCGGCCCCGGGAGACCTCCTCGCAGGACAGCCAGGTGTGCCACGGCGTCCTGCCGCCGGCGCAGTTGTTGTCGGTGCCGGACAGGATCCGCGACGCGCCGACGACCTGGCCGGTGGCGGAGAACACGATGCGGGAGGCGCCCCCGCCCGCGGCCGAGCCGACCTCCGAGTTCGACACGTAGATCCAGCCGTCGCCGTCCGGGATGACCGCGCCGCCGTCGGGGGCGTCGTGCCACACGTACGACGTGCCGGGCACCGTCTGCCGGGACCGGGCGACGACCGAGCTGGTGAACCCGGCGGGCAACTGGATGCCGTTCGCGTCGGCCGCGCCGAGCGGCCCGTACGGTCCGGTCGCGTTCTGGGCGGGCGCCCCGTACGCCGCCGGCCACGCCGTGAACGGCAGGGCCACCGTTCCCGCCCCGACCACTGCGGCCCGCAACATCGTTCGCCGATCCATGGAACCTCCTCGATGGGTTCCCTGGATTCTGACCGGGCGTACCTGTCCGGCGCTAATGCGCGGGATGAACGGCCGGGGAACGGTCCGGCATCGCCGGCGGCGCGGACCGGCGGGCGTGCACGAGGACGAGACGCTCGGGGAACAGGGCCGGCGCCTGGACCCCGGCCACGGCGAGCGCCCGGCCGCTCAGCTCGGCGCCGTCGCGCCACCAGGCCAGCGGGGCCCGGGTGGGGCCGTCGAGCCGGTCGCCGGGAGGCAGCGGCGCGATCCGGTAGACCGCGTCGGAGGCCAGGCCGGGCAGGCGTACTCGGCCCGGCGGCGAGCACACCCCGGTGGCGGTGGCGACGAGGGCGTACACCGCCTCCGACCGGTCGGCGGCCACCACGCCGTGCACCCACAACGCCGGGTCGGGATGGTCCGAGCGGACGACCGTGCCGCTGTGCAGGAGCCCGCGCAGCCGCTTGTGCAGCGCCACCCAGGCCGCGAGGCGCTCGCGCTCCTCGTCTGCGGCGGCGGTGAGATCCCACTCGATGCCGAAGTGGCCGAACAGCGCCGTGCCGGCCCGGAAGTCCAGAGAGTGCGTCCGCCCGGTGGTGTGCGACACGGCCGGCCCGACGTGGGCGCCGATCAGCTCCGGCGGCAGCAGCGTGCCGGTCCAGCGCTGGATGTGCTGCCGTTCCAGCGCGTCGTTGCAGTCGCTGGTCCACACCCGGTCGGTGCGCTCGAGAATGCCGAGATCCACCCGGGAGCCGCCGGAGGCGCAGGACTCGATCTCCACCGCCGGATGCCGGGCCCGCAACTCGTCGAGCAGCGCGTACAGCCGCAGCGTCTGGACGTGGACGCCGGCCTGCCCGCCGGGGCTGTGGCCCGCCTCGATCAGGTCCCGGTTGTGGTCCCATTTGAGATACCCGATCGGGTACGCCGACAGCAGCGCGTCCAGCCGTTCGAGGAGATACGCGTACGCCCCGGCGTGGCCCAGGTCGAGCACCTGCTGCGAGCGGGCCGCGGGCGGCAGCCGGCCCCCGGTCGCCATGATCCACTCGGGGTGGGCGCGGGCCAGGTCCGAGTCGGGGCTGACCATCTCCGGCTCGACCCACAGGCCGAACTCCAGGCCGAGCCCGCGGACGTGCTCGGCGAGCGGGTGCAGGCCCCGGGGCCAGACGGTCTCGTCCACGTACCAGTCGCCGAGCCCCGCCCGGTCGTCGCGCCGGTGCCGGAACCACCCGTCGTCGAGAACGAACCGCTCCGCACCGACCCGCGCGGCGGCGTCCGCGAGCGCGAGGAGCCTGGTCAGGTCGTGGTCGAAGTAGACGGCCTCCCACGTGTTGACGATCACCGGCCGGGGCGACCGCGGATGCCCCGGCCGCCCGCGCAGGTAACGGTGGAAGCGGCCGGACAGGTCGTCGAGGCCGTGGCCGTACGAGCCGTAGAGCCAGGGACTCGCGTACGCCTCCCCGGCCCCCAGCCGCACCTCCCCGGCGAGCAGCAGTTCCCCGCCGCCGAGCAGGGCGACCCCGCCCGCCGTACGCTCGGCGACCGCCCGGTGGTTCCCGCTCCAGGCCACGTGGACGCCCCACACCTCGCCGGACCGGAACCCGGACCCGGCCGTACCCGCGGCGAGCACGATCGAGGCGTCGGCCCCGGTACGCCCCCGCCGGCTCTCCCGCAGCCGGGTCCCCACGGTGAACGGCTGCCGCTGCGGGATCCGCTCCCGCAGATGCCGCCCGGCGAAGTCGAGCACCTCGGTCGCCTCGGCCGGCACCGGCAGGGTGAGCAGCACCCCGCCGACCACGTACGTCCCGGCACCCTCCCCGGCGGTGACGGTGGCCCGCTGGCGCACCAGCCCCGACGCCGTCATCTCGATCTCCACCAGCAGCGACAGCCCGGCGGCCGGGTCCCGCGCGACCACCGCGACCCGCCGATCGCCGGACGTGACCCGCTCCACGCGGAAGGCCGTCGAGAACGCGGCCCCGTCCCGGTGCCCGGTCAGCCCGGGAGTCCCCAGCCACCCGGCGGACTGCTCGGGCAGCACACTGAGCGGCACCACCGCGTCGATCCCGCCGGAGACGACCTGCGGCATCGCGGCCACCCGGAGCGCCTCGAGCTCGGCGCCGGAGCGGTCGCCGAGGTCGGCGCCCCAGTGCAGCACCCGGGGCAGCAGCGGTCCGCCGCAATCGAGCACCAGGCTCACCCCGTCGGCCCGCCAGTGCACCAGCGGATCAGCTACGTCGCTCACCGTCCCATTGTCGGCCCCGCGACCCCTGCGCGTGGCCCGGAACGTTCGCCGGTTCCGGGGCGTCCGTCCGTGGGACGGGGCGCCGCCAGGCTGGCGAGCAGGATCAGCTTCTCCTCGTCGGCCGAGCCGGGTTCGGCGGTGCAGACGCACATCTGCCGGGTCTCGCCGACGGAGACCGGCAGGCCCAGCGAGTGGTAGCTCAGGCTCAGACGGCCGGCCTCCGGATGCCGGAAGAGCTTGGTGCCCCTGGCGTGCAGGAGGATGTTGTGGGTGTTCCACCTGGCCCGGAAGGCGGCGCTGGCGGTGGTGAGCTCGCCGACCAGCTCGCGGGTTCCGGCGTCGTGGGGGTGGCGTCCGGCCTCGGTGCGCAGCGAGGCCACGAGCATGTCGGCAGTGAGGTTCCAGTCGCCGTAGAAGTCGCGGGCGCCGGGATCGAGGAAGTGGTAGCGCACCAGGTTCGCGTGGCCGCTCCCGAGTGTGGTGGCGCTGCCGAAGAGGGGTGCGTAGAGCGCGCGGGCCAGCGGGTTGGCCGCCAGGACGCCGTGGCGTTCGTCGGTGACCATCGCCGCGGAGAGCGTCATGCTGTCCAGCATCCAGCATCCAGCGGACGGTCGGCGGTAGGGGTGATGCCGCTGCCGGAGCGCGACGGGCCGGCCGGGCGGCGCTGGCGAGGGCGAACAGGTAGACCCGTTCCTCGTCGTCGAGCTGCAGGACGCGGGCCACGGCGTCGAGCACCTCCGGGGAGACGCCGCCGATGTGGCCCTTCTCCAGGCGGGTGTACCAGTCGACGCTGACGCCGGCGAGCATCGCGACCTCCTCGCGCCGCAGGCCCGGTACCCGGCGCCGCCCGGTGACGGGCAGCGCGGCCCGGTCCGGGCTGATCCGGGCGCGTCTGCTGATGAGGAACTCGCGCACGTCGGCGCGATTGCCGGACGAAGACGGGCCGTGGTCGCTCACGTCGTCAGTCTAGGAACGCCGCCGGGCCGCAGAGGGGTCGAGATTCTCCCCCCGATCGACCGGCCCTGCCGCCGCCGGGCGCGGGGAGTTCAGATGGCTCTCGTTCCGGTTCCGACCACCACTTCCAGGAGCGCCATCATGGTCACCACCCGTACCCGCCGGCTGTTCGGCGGCGTCCTCGCCGCGACGCTGGTCTTCTCTCCGCCCACCCCGGCCGATGCCCACGACCGCCGGCCCGTCGGGCGCTACGTGGTCCCCGGGGACGAGGCCTACCCGGAGGGCATCGTCCGCGAGCCCGGCACGCCGTACTTCTACGTCGGCGGCATGACCGGCGGAACGATCTGGCGGGGCCGGATCGACCAGCCGCGCCTGCGGGTCTTCCTGCCCGGCGGGCAGCACGGCCGCACCAGCGCGGTCGGCATGAAGATCAGCCGGGGCCGGTTGGTGGTGGCGGGCGGCGTCACCGGCAAGGTCTTCGTCTACAGCACACGGACCGGGCGCCTGCTGCACGTCTTCGACTCGGGCGCGCACGACGGTCTGGTCAACGACGTGGCCATCGCGCCGAACGGGGATGCCTACGTCACCGATTCGTTCCGCCCGGTCCTCTACCGGATCACCGCGGCGCAGCTGTCGAGCAGGCAGGTCGATCAGCCGCTCAGGACCTTCGTGGGCTTCGCCGGTACGCCGGTGAAGTACGACCCGGGCGTCAACGAGGAGGGCATCAACGGCAACGGTCTCGTCGTGACGCCGGACGGGCGGTTCGTGCTCATGGCCGACACCAACTCGCAGGCGCTCTACCGCATCGGCACCGGGACCGGTGGCGTCGATCCGATCGACCTCGGCGGCGTGACCGACATCGGGGCCGACGGGCTGCTGCTGCGCGCCGGCACGTTGTACAGCGTCACCAGCGTCTTCCACCCCGAAGGCGAGATCAGCCTCCTGCGGTTGAGCGACGACTATTCGCGGGCCGAGGTGCGGCGCCGCATCAACGGCCGGGGCATGGACTACCCGTCGACGGCGGCGTTCGACGGCGACGACCTCCTGGTGGTCAACTTCCAGTTCCAGAGCACCCGGCCGAACCTGCCGTTCACCGTCGTACGGGTGCGCCTCTGACGGTCGTCAGCGGGTGGTGGCCGGGGCCGCGCGGTCCAGGACCAGGTCGCGGGCCGCGGTGAGGCCGGAGGCGAGGGCGCCGAGCAGGACCGCGTCGTTGCCCAGGGTGGAGACCTCGATGCGGGGTGGGTGGAGGGCGACCAGGTCGCCGAGGCGGTCGAGCAGGGGGCCGGTGAGCAGGTCGCCCGCGTGGCCGCCGACGCCGCCGCCGAGGACGACGAGTTCCGGGTCCAGGACGGCGACCACGCCGGCCAGGGCGCGGCCGAGGTGGTCTATCTCGAGCTCGACCGTGCGCAGGGCGGCCGGGTCGCCGGCGCGGGCCGCGTCGAGGACGTCCTTGGCGGTGGCGGCGCCCGTCATGCCGAGGCGCTGGGAGGTGGCCACCACGGCGTCGGCGGAGGCGACGGATTCGAACATGCCCCGCTTGCGGGATTCCGGGGCGTCCAGCAGCGGGTCGCCGTCGCCGACCGGGAGGTAGCCGATCTCGCCCGCCGCGCCGCGGAAGCCGCGGTAGAGCTTGCCGTCGATGACGATGCCCATTCCCATGCCGGTGCCGATCGACACGTAGACGAAGTGCCGGACGCCGCGGCCGAGGCCGTAGGTGGCCTCGCCGACGGCGGCCAGGTCGGCGTCGTTCTCCACCACGTACGTGGCGCCGGTGATGTCGCCGAGGCGGGCGAGGCTGTTGCGGCGTTCCCAGCCGGGCAGGTTGGGGGCGAGGTGCAGGGAGCCGTTGGCCTTGTCGTGGATGCCGGGGGTGCCGAAGACGGCGAGCGTGATGTCGGCGCGGGTGATCCCGGCGGTGCCGGCCAGTTCGTCGGCGAGGCGGGTGAGCTGGGCGACGAGGTCGCGGTTGCGGGCGCCGCGGGACGGTTCCTCCTTGCGGGCCACGATGTCGCCGACCAGGTCCGCCAGCGCCGTACGCACGAACTTGCGCCCGATGTCCACGGCCAGCACGTAGCCGGCCTCGGGGCGCACCTCGTACAGCAGCGCGGAGCGCCCGGCCGGCCCGGCACGCAGCCCGACCTGGCGCAGCAGGCCCGCCTCCTCGAGGTTGTTCAGGGCGACGGCGACGGTGGGCTTGGAGAGGCCGGTGATCCCCGCGAGTTCGGGGCGGGACGCCTTGCCCAGGCGGAAGACCTCCGCGAAGACGGCGCGCTCGTTCATGACCCGGAGAACCGCCGTGCTGCTGGCCGTCGCGCTGATCTGCACGTCCTCAGGTTGCCACAGTCCTTCGTAAAGGTCACTCACCAATTTAGTAAAGGTCATTGCTAAACCTGCCCCGATGGCCCACGATGCTCCTCAAACCCCTGGGAAAGAGGTGCCCCCGTGAGAGCCAGCAGGTTCGCCGCAGTCGCCGCTACCGTCGTCGTCCTCGTCAGTGCCTGCGGCACCTCGGACGACTCCGACACCTCCTCCTCGGGCGGGAAGGAGGCGCCCACCATCGCCCTCTTCCTCCCCGAGTCCAAGACCACTCGATACGAGGCGTTCGATCGTCCGCTCTTCGAGGCCAAGGTCAAGGCTCTGTGCCCGGACTGCAAGGTGCTCTACTCCAACGCCGACCAGGACGCCGCCAAGCAGCAGCAACAGGTCGAGGCGGCCCTCACCCAGGGCGCCGACGCGCTGGTCCTCGACGCCGTCGACGCCGGCGCCGTCGCGCCCCTGGTCAACCAGGCGAAGCGGGCCAAGGTGCCGGTGATCGCGTACGACCGGCTGATCTCCGGGATCGCGTACGAGTACTACGTCTCCTTCAACAACGTCCGGGTGGGCGAGATGCAGGGCCAGGCGCTGCTGGACGCCCTCGCCAAGGGTGGCAACGCGGGCAAGGGCCAGATCGTCATGATCAACGGCTCGCCGACCGACCCGAGCTCGGCGGACTACAAGAAGGGCGCGCACAACGTCCTCGACGGCAAGGTGAAGATCGGGCGCGAGTTCGACACCCCCGACTGGAGCCCGGACAAGGCCCAGCAGGAGATGGAGCAGGCGATCACCGCGCTCGGCCGCGACTCCGTCGTGGGCGTGCTCTCCGCCAACGACGGCATGGCCGGCGGCGCCATCGCGGCGATGAAGCGCGCGGGCTACGCCAAGCTGCCGCCGATCACCGGCCAGGACGCCGAACTCGCGGCGGTGCAGCGGATCCTCACCGGCGAGCAGTACATGACCATCTACCTCGACATCCGCAGCGAGGCGGAGAAGGCGGCGGAACTCGCGGTCGCGGTGGTCCGCGGCGAGAAGCCGGCCGCACCCACGCAGGCCGACAACGGCACCGCGCAGATCCCCGCGTTCCTGCTCGACCCGATCGCGGTCACCGCCGACAAGATCAAGGACACGATCGTGAAGGACAAGTTCTACCCCGCCGCCGACATCTGTACGGGTGCCGTCAAGGCCGCCTGCACGCGAGAGGGCATCCAGTAGTGTTCTCCGCCCGTACGGTCTCCAAGAAGTACGGCGCCGTCCAGGCGCTCGACGAGGTGAGCCTCGACCTCAGCCCCGGCGAGGTCGTGGCCCTCGTCGGCGACAACGGCGCCGGCAAGTCGACCCTGGTGAAGGTGCTCTCCGGGGTGGTCACGCCGGACGGCGGTTCGGTCGAGCAGGACGGCCGCCCGGTGCGGATGAACTCCCCGCACGACGCGCAGCGGCTGGGCGTCGCGACCGTCCACCAGGACCTTGCCCTCTGCGAGAACCTGGACGTGGTCGCGAACCTGTTCCTCGGCGACGAGCGGCGGCGCTGGTCGGTGCTGCGCCCGATCCGGATGGAACGCGCCGCCCGCGACCTGCTCGCCTCGCTGGACGTCCGGATCCGGGACATCCGGGTGCCGGTGGCCATGCTCTCCGGCGGCCAGCGCCAGTCGGTCGCCATCGCGCGGGCCCTGGTCGGCGAGCCGCGTGTGGTGATCCTCGACGAGCCGACCGCCGCGCTCGGCGTCGAGCAGACCGCCCAGGTGCTCGAGCTGATCCGGCGGCTGCGTGACCGCGGGCTCGCCGTCCTGGTCATCTCGCACAACCTCGCCGACGTCCGGGCGATCAGCGACCGGATCGTCGTCCTGCGGCTCGGCCGCAACGCCGGCGAGTTCCGCACCGCCGAGTCCACCCCGGAGGCCGTCGTCGCGGCCATCACGGGCGGCGTGGCCCTGGCCGGAGCGCCGCGGGCCGGCACGGAGGAATCAGCATGAGCACGCTCGCCGTCCTGCTGCGCAAGCCGCTGCAGCCGTTGCGCCGGCCCGGCCGTACCGATCTCGGTGCCTGGCCCGTGGTCGCCGGCCTGGTCGTCATCGCGGTCGTCTTCAGCTCGCTGAACGACCGCTTCCTGTCCGCCGAGAACCTCACCAACCTGGCCCTGCAGATGGCCGCCACCGGCACGATCTCGCTCGGCATCATCATGGTGGTGCTGCTGGGCGAGATCGACCTGTCGGCCGGCTCGGTCAGCGGGCTGAGCGCGGTCATCATGACCATCCTGTCCGTCAACCACGGCTGGCCGCCGCTCGCCGCCGTCGCGGTGGCCCTGGTGGGCGCGGCGTCGATCGGGCTGCTGCACGGGTGGATGTTCACCCGGCTCGGCATGCCGTCGTTCGTGGTCACGCTCGCCGGGCTGATCGGCTGGCAGGGGCTCATGCTGTACCTGCTGGGCAGCGGCGGCACGATCAACCTGCCGTTCGACGGGTTCCTCGCCAAGCTCAGCGACACCTGGCTGCCGGCGCCCGTCGCCTGGCTGATCGCGGTGCTCATCGTCGGCGTCTGCACGGCCGCCGCGCTGATCGACCGGCGGCTGCGGCAGGCCGCCGACCTGCCCGTGCCGTCGATCACCCGGATCGCCCTGCGGCTCGGGGGGCTGGGGCTCGCCCTGGCCGCCGTCGTGACCGTCCTGTCGGCCGACCGAGGTGTGCCGCTGCTGCTGGTCATCTTCGCCGCTCTGGTGGTCGGCCTGGACCTGGTGCTCCAGCACACCGTCTTCGGCCGGCACATGTACGCCGTCGGCGGCAACGCCGAAGCGGCCCGGCGCGCGGGCATCAACGTGACCCGGATCCGGCTGATCGCGTTCGCCGCGGCCTCCACCCTGGCCGCCGCCGGTGGCATCCTGGCCGCCAGCCGCCTCGCCGCGGTGAACCAGAGCTCGGGCAGCAGCGACACCCTGCTGATGGCGATCGCGGCGGCGGTCATCGGCGGCACGTCGCTGTTCGGCGGCCGGGGGCGCGCGTACGCGGCCCTGCTCGGCATCCTCGTCATCCAGTCCATCACCAACGGCATGCTGCTGCTGAGCGTGGATTCCTCGGTGCGCTACATGGTGACCGCCGCGGTCCTCGCGGTCGCCGTCGCCGTGGATTCGCTCGCCCGGCGGGGTCAGCCCCGATGACGGCAGCCCGGGTCCTGGCGATCGACTTCGGCGGCACCAAGATCGCCATCGCCACGGCGGCCGTCGGCTCGCCCGACGGCCGCCCCGAGGGCACGGTGCGGTTGCGGACCCTCGGCTCCGCGGGGGCGTTGCAGGCGGTCCGGCGCACCCTCGACGCCGCCCGTGCGCTGCTGACCGGCCCCGCGGCGGTCGGCGTCTCCACCTTCGGCGTGCTCCGCGGCGGCCGGGTGCGGCTCGCCCCGAACGTGCCGGGCTGGGACGGCATGGCCCTGCCCGAGCTGCTGCGCGCCGAGTTCGGCGACGCCCCCGTCGCCATCGACAACGACGTCAACGCCGGGGCCGCCGCGGAGCTGCGCTGGGGTGCCCTGCGCGGCGTCGACGTCGGCCTCTACGTCAACCTCGGCACCGGCCTGGCGGCGGCGCTGGTGGCCGGCGGCCGGGTGCTGGCCGGGGCGCACGGGGCGGCGGGCGAGATCGGCTATCTGCGGGACCGGGACGGCGACCCCACGTTCGCCGACGGGCATGCGCCCCTGGAGGACGTGGTGTCGGGGGCGGCCCTGGGCCGGCGCGGTTCCGAGCTGCTCGGCCGGCCCGTGAGCGCCGCGGAGCTGTTCGAGCTGCGCGACGAGCCGGGGGTCGCGGATCTGCTGGACGCGACGGTGGCGACGCTCGCGCGTACGGTGGCCAACCTCTGCGTCACGCTCGACCCGGAGCGGGTCGTCCTGGCCGGCGGCATGCTCGGCGCGGCGGACCACATCGTGCCGCGGGTCGAGGCGGAGCTGCGCCGTGCCGTGCCGTTCCCGCCGCGGCTGGTCAAGGCCCGGTTCGTCGACGACGCCCCGCTGGTCGGCGCCGTGGCGCTGGCACTGGAGTCCGCGGCCTGACCCCTTGCCGCTACCGCGAGCGTCCGGCCAGCTCGCTGATGGGGACGTCCCCGGCCGCCAGCGCCGGGGTCCGCTCCCAGCCGGCCAGCGCCCGCGCGCAGGTGTGCACCGCCTCGCCGAGGTAGTCGTCCACGGTGACCGGCGGGTCCGGCACCAGCGGCAGGACGTGCTGTTCCGCGGCGACCTCGCGCAGCACCTCCGTCAGGACGCGGCCCTGACGGCGGGCGCGGGCCGCGGCCTCGTACACCAGCGCGTGGGCCCGGTCGTGGCCGAGCGTCCCGGCGAGCCGCATCATGGATGCCTCCGCCATGATCGCGCCGCCCTCGAGACGGGTGTTCCCGCGCATCCGGGCGGCGTCGACGCGCAGGCCCCGGACCAGCGTCAGGGTCTCGCCGAGGGCGCTGCCGGCCAGGACGGCCAGCTGCGGCAGGACGTGCCACTCGATCTGCCACTCGCCGGCGGCGCGCTCGTGGCCGGCCTCCTGGATCCGCAGCAGCGACGAGCTCAGCGCGCCGGCCGCCCCGGACAGGCCGATGATCGCCTCGGACGAGACGGGGTTGACCTTCTGCGGCATGGTCGAGGACGAGCCGCGGTGGCTGACGAACGGCTCGAACACCTCGCCGATCTCGGTCCGGGACAGGTCGGCGACGTTGCGGGCCAGCTTCGCGCACGCCGCCGTGACGGTGGCGCACAGCCAGCCGAACTCGGCGACCCCGTCCCGGTCGACGTGCCACGGCACCTCGGCGTCGTACAGTCCGAGCAGCCCGGCCATGCCGGACCGCACCCGGCGGGCCTGCGGGCCGAGGGCGGCCGAGGTGCCGCCCGCGCCGAAGAGCGAGACCGTGGCGATGCGCGGATGGGCCTGCGCCAGCCGTTCCCGGTGCCGGGCGAGCTGGGTGAGCAGCGTCGCCAGGGTGGCGCCGAAGGTGGTGGGCACGGCCTGCTGGGCGTGGGTCCGGGCGGCCATCACGGTACGGGTGTGCCGCCCGATCTGTTCCGCGAGGGCGTCGCCGACCTCGCCCAGGCGCCGGTCGAGCAGCGCGAGCGACGCGGACAGCTGCAGGGCGAGCCCGGTGTCCATGATGTCCTGGGTGGTGGCGCCGAAGTGCACCCGGCCGGCCGCCCGGGCGGGCAGGTTCCGGCCGATCTCGCGGACCAGGCCGACGATCGGATATCCCACCGTACGGGCGGTGGCCCAGAGCGCGTCGCGATCGATGTGCGCGGAGCGCGCGGCGCCGGCGATGGCGTCCGCGTCGGCCCGCTCGATGACGCCGGCGTCGGCCTGGCTGAGCGCCAGCGCCCGCTCGGCCGCCAGCCAGCTCTCCAGGCAGGTGTCCGGGGCGAAGACGCCGAGCTGTGCTTCGTCGCCCACCAGCTGGGTGAGCAGGGAGAACGGCGTGTGCGGAAGGGAGGTCACGCCTCGACCCTGCCGCCCGGACGGGCCCGCGCCAAGCGCCTGGGTGGCCACGCCGTTCCCAGGTACGGCTGGGCCCGGCAGGGCGTGTCCGGGAGGGCGCCGGCCGCCGCAGCATGGTCGGAGTCACTCACCCGAGGGGAACCCCAATGAGCAGGATTCTGATCGTGCTGTCGGCGGCGGACGCGTGGACGCAGGCCGACGGCACCTCGCAGCCCACCGGCTACTGGGCGGAGGAGTTCGTCGTGCCGCACGAGGCCTTCGTGCGGGCCGGGCACGCGGTCGACGTCGCCACTCCCGGCGGTCGCCCGCCCACACCCGACGAGCTCAGCTTCTCGCCCGACATCGCGGGGACCGGCACCGAGCACTACGCCCGCTACCTGGCGGACCTGTCCGGCACCCTCGACGCCCCGCTCGACCTGGCGGACGTCGCCGCGGACCGGTACGCCGCCGTGGTGATCCCGGGCGGGCACGGCCCCATGGAGGACCTGGCCGGCGACCCGGCGATGGGGTCGGTGCTGAACGCGGCGGCGGCCGGCGGCGCGGTCGTCGCGGCGGTCTGCCACGGCCCGGCGGCCCTGCTGAGCGCGGTGGGCCCGGACGGCGCCTGGCCGTTCCACGGCCGCCGCCTGACCTGCCTCACCAACGCCGAGGAAACCGCGTTCGGCACCGCCGCCAAGGCGCCGTGGCTGCTGGAGACCCGGCTGCGGGAATGCGGCGGCATCATGGACGCCGCGGACAACTGGGCGGTCCACGTCGTCCGCGACGGCAACCTGATCACCGGGCAGAACCCGGGCTCCAGCGCCGCGCTGGCCGCCGCCGTCCTCGACGCGCTGGCCGCCGCCGCCGTCCTCGACGCGCGAGGCGCCGCCGTTCTCGACGCGCGAGGCGCCGCCGTTCTCGACGCGCGAGGCGAGTGAGGCGGCGATGACGACGATCACCGACGCCGCGACCGCCGCGGTCGCGCGCCTGGACAAGGACCTGTTCATCGGGGGCGAGTGGCGTCCGGCGTCCGGCGGTGGCCGGTTCCCGGTGGAGAACCCCGCGACCGGCGAGATCCTCTGCGAGGTCGCCGACGCCACGCCGGAGGACGGGGCGGCCGCCCTGGACAGCGCCGCCGCCGCGCAGCCGGGCTGGGCCGCGGTGCCACCCCGGGAGCGGGGCGAGATCCTGCGCCGGGCGTACGAGGCGCTGATCCGGCGGACCGACGAGGTGGCGCTGCTCATCACCCTGGAGATGGGCAAGTCGCTGCCCGAGTCCCGGGCCGAGGTGGCGTACGGCGCCGACTACCTGCGCTGGTTCGGCGAGGAAGCGGTCCGGGTCGCGGGGGAGTGGAAGACCGGCAGCGCGGGGGACGGGCGGATCCTGACCGTACGCCGGCCCGTCGGTCCGGCGCTGCTCATCACCCCCTGGAACGCGCCGCTGGCGATGCTCACCCGCAAGATCGGCCCGGCCGTCGCCGCCGGCTGCACGACGGTCGTCAAACCGGCCGCCCAGACGCCGCTCACCGCGCTGCTGCTGGCCCGGCTGCTGACCGAGGCAGGCCTGCCGCCCGGCGTGCTGAACCTGGTGCCCACCACCGCGGCGGGCGCGGTGACCGAACCCCTGATCGCCGACCGCCGGCTGCGCAAGCTCTCGTTCACCGGCTCCACCGAGGTCGGCCGGACGCTGCTGCGCCGGGCCGCGGACAACGTGCTGCGGACGTCGATGGAACTCGGCGGCAACGCGCCGTTCATCGTCTGCGCCGACGCCGACCTCGACAGCGCGGTCGACGGCGCGATGGTGGCGAAGATGCGCAACCTCGGCGAGGCGTGCATCGCGGCGAACCGCTTCCTCGTCCACGAGACGGTCGCCGACGAGTTCACCCGCCGGCTCGCCGCCCGGATGAGCGCCCTGACCGTCGGGCCGGGCACCGACGGGTCGGCCGCGGTCGGCCCGCTGATCGACGCCCGCCAGCGCGACCGGGTCGCCGGCCTGGTCGACGACGCGGTCGCCCGGGGAGCACAACTGGTCTGCGGCGGCCGGCCCGGCCCGGGAGCCGGCTACTTCTATCCGCCGACCGTGCTGGCCGACGTGCCCGCCGCCGCGCGGCTGACCCGCGAGGAGATCTTCGGACCGGTCGCGCCGATCACCACCTTCGGCTCCGACGAGCAGGCCCTGGCGATGGCCAACGACACCGAGTTCGGACTGGTCGGCTACCTGTTCACCCGGGACCTCGGCCGCGCCGTACGGATGACGGAGGCCCTGGAGACCGGCATGGTCGGCCTCAACCGCGGCCTGGTGTCCGACGTGGCCGCGCCGTTCGGCGGCATCAAGCAGTCCGGCCTGGGCCGGGAAGGCGGCGCGACCGGCATCGACGAATACCTCGAGACCCAATACGTGGCGGTCGGCCTTTAGGAGTCGTGCCGCGTCCATCGCTTCGGTACGACCACAGGGGAGGGTGCCGCCGGCCATACAAGGTCAACTCGCTGATCACGGGGGTATTGTCCCGTCCTTGCTCGCTTGCTCTCAAACGACGCGGCCGGACGGGCGCGACCGGGATGCTGCCAGCAGCCGGCCGAGCCCGATCACGGCCGGTCCTGGCGCCGGCCGGAGGCCTGCAGCAGCCCCGCGGCGGGAGCCCACCACCGTTCGGCCCGCAGCTCCACCGGCTACGCCGGGACCTTCGACCCTGGCCTCCGCCCGGTCCTTGGAGTTACGTACGGGGATGCAGGTGCCCCCTCGTACGGGAGGACGGGATACCGATGAACGCTCGCATCGCCGCCGCGGCTGCCTTCGTCATGCTGCTGGTCCCGTCACCTGCGGTGTCCGCCGTGGGCGGATACACCAGCCGGGTCAATCTGACCGGCACCGGTGCGCAGGCCATCGAGTACCGCAGCGAGGTAGCGGCGGTGACCCCTGGCGCGCGGTACATCGTCTTCACATCGGCGGCGCCCAATCTCGCCGCCGGCGACACCAACGAGACGTGGGACGCCTTCCTGCGTGACCGGCGGACGGCGTCCACCACGCTGATCAGCGTCTCGTCGACCGGAACACCGGCCGACAGTTCCAGCTACGGAAATGCGGTCAGCGCCGACGGGCGCTATGTCATGGTCACCTCGCTCGCCTCGAACCTCGTGCCGGGAGGCACCGGTGACAACGTCTTCCAGGTGTATGTACGTGACCTGTGGCGTCGGACCACCAGCCGGGTGAGTGAGTCGGGTACGGGTGTACCGGCCAACGGCTCCACGTACGGCAATGCCATGAGCCCGGACGGGCGGTACCTGGTGCTCGCCTCGGACGCGACGAACCTCGTGCCCGGAGACAGGAACGACGCCACCGACGTGTTCCTCCGTGACCGCTCCCGCAACACCATCGATCGGGTCAACGTCTCCACCGGCAGCGCCGAGGCGAACGCCGACACCTACGAGGTAGCAGTGAGCGCCGACGGCCGGTACGTGGCCTTCACCTCCGACGCGACCAACCTGGTGCCCGGCGATACCAACGGCACCACCGATGTGTTCCTCCGCGATCGCGCCCGCCACACGACCAGCCGGGTCAGCCTGTCCGGCGACGATAGGCAGGCGGATGCCGGCAGCCGGCATGTCAGCCTGAGCGCCGACGGCCGGTACGTGGCATTCACGTCCGATGCCGCGAACCTGGTTCCCGGTGACACCAACGGCAACAGCGACGTATTCCTCCGCGACCGCGCCCGCAACAGCACTGAACGGGTGAGCGTCTCAGCCGTGCCCGCACAGGCTATCGGCGACAGCTACGACACCTCGATCAGCTCGGACGGCCGCTACGTGGCATTCACCTCCGACGCCGCGAACCTGGTCCCGGCCGACACCAACGGCAACAGCGACGTGTTCGTCCGCGACTGCCGGACCCACGCCATCACCCGTGCCAGCCTCTCCAGCGCCGGTGCCGAGGGCAACGACTCCAGCGCCGGCCCGGCATTGGCACCGGGCGGAGATTTCCTCGCGTTCGATTCGAGCGCCGCGAACCTGGTGCCGGGCGACACGAACGCCGTCGGGGACGTCTTCCTGCGCCGGCTCCCCTGAACGCGCGGCCCGGTGGCAGCAGCCGGCCTCGAACCCGTGGCCGAACGGCGCTGACTCTGGTTAGTTGTCGATCTTCCCGGTGGTTCCGGTGCACTGCCGCATGACTCTGGGCCCGGCGAGTCCGGTGACCCATCCATTGTTTTGCCTGTATCGATCTCGGAGGGTAATCGACGGCGTCCGTTAAGGGTCGACCGATGCCGGTTTGTGGAAGCGACTTGTAGTCGAGGTTGTGCGGTCGGTAAAGGAATCCTTAAAGTCGGCGCGCATAGCTCCATACACGGGGGAGGGTCCAGTGGCGCGTCGAATGACAGCCACGGTGCGAACGTGCCTCGCGGCAGGTGTCGCGGCGATCGCCACGGTTGCATTGTTAGGAATTCCGGGCGACAGCGATGGGCGCACGGACACCATCGCCGCAGGTCCGTTAGGCGCGAGCGACGAAGAGGTGGCGCTGCGGGCGGCGCGTGAGACGGGTAAGCCCGTCCGGATCGATCGCCTCACGTCGGAGCACGCCGAGGTTTTCGCCCTCCCCGGTGGACAGTTGCGGGCGGACATCGCCGCGGGCATGCAGCGCTTCCGTCGCGGCGGTACGTGGGTGAGCGTTGATCAAAGGCTGCGGCAGGGCGCCGACGGCTCTGTCACCGCCGTCGCCCATCCCGGAGACCTTCGCATCTCTGGACCGCAGGGCTCCGGGGAGCACGACCTCGCCGTCGTGGGCCTCGGCCCGGACCGGGTGACGATGCGTTGGGCCGGTGCGCTCCCGACCCCGGAGGTCGACGACGGCCGGGCCACCTATGTGAACGCCCGGCCCGGCGTGGACCTCGTCGTCGAGTCGACCCGCCGCGGCTTCCGCCAACTCCTGATCGTCAAGGACCGGGCAGCGGTCAGCCAGGTCGCGCGGATCGCGTTCGGGTTCGACGGCCCCGGCGCCGCGACGGCGAAGCGAGGCACCGACGGCTCCGTCGTCCTCTCGGGCGCGGGCGGCAAGGAGTCCTTCCGGATCCCGGCGCCGCTCATGTGGGACGCCCGGAGGACGCCGGTCGGCAGCCCGGCGGTCCGCCAGCCGGTCCCCACCACCCTGGCGGACCGGACATTGACGCTGACGCCGGACATGACCTGGCTGCAAGATCCGGGCACCGCGTTCCCCGTGACGATCGACCCCACCCTGAACCCTGCGACGACCACGTTCGACACGTACGTGCGGGAAAGCGTGAACAGCGACCAGAACGGCGAGCCGGACCTGCAGATCGGGTTGCTGGCGACCACGCCGCCCACGCTCGCCCGCTCGTTCCTGACCTGGGACACGACCGTGCTGGCCGGCAAGCAGATCACCGCGGCGACGGTGTCCTTCTTCAACTTCTGGTCGCACACGTGCACGGCAACCCCGTGGGAGATCTGGTCCACCGGCACGGCGACGTACTCCACCCGGTTCACCAGTCAGCCGGCCTGGGACCAGCGCGAGGCGACGTCGACTGCTACGCACGGCTCGACCGACTGCGCCGACGCGTGGGCGACCGTCGATGGAAAAAGCTTCTTCCAGCGGGCGGCGACGGCGAACAAGACGCGGGCGGGCATGGGCGTACGGGCCGCCGACGAAACGGTGCCGGCCGGTTTCAAGCAGTTCCGCTCGCGCGAGGGCGGCTCCGCATCCGAGGACCCGAAGGCGTCGGTCACCTACAACGCCTGGCCGACCGTCACCGCCCGGGCCACTGTGCCGGCGACGTCCTGCGTCACCGGCACCTTCCGGCCTCTGGTCAACACGCTGACTCCGCAGCTCAGGGCCACCGTCTCCGACGCCGACGGCAGCGCGATGACGGTCACCTTCGAGTGGTGGACGCTCGCCGGCACGAGCGCGGCGGGATCAGCGTCGGTGTCCTCGGTCGCCTCCGGCAATACCGCGCAGGTGACGGTCCCGGCGGGAGCGTTCGCCGAGGGCAACTCCTACCGGTGGCGGGTCAAGGCCTCCGACGGCACCGCCGGCAGCGACGTGCCGACGTCGTTCTGCGAGATGACGGTCTACGACACCGCGCCGCCGGTCGAAGGCTGCGTCAAAGGCGCAGCCGCGGACTTCAACGGCGACGGCGCCGAGGACGTCGCCATCGCGGATCCCGAGGCCACCGTCGAGGGCAAGCCCGCCGCGGGACAGATCCACATCGCGTACGGCGGCGCGGCCGCAACGCAGACCGTGAACGAGAGCAACGCTCAGCTCAGCGCCGCCGTCGAGGCGGGTGACCGGTTCGGCTTCTCGATCTCGGCGTACGACGCCAACAATGACGGCTGTACAGATCTGGCCGTGGGCGTGCCGTACGAGGACATGGGCAGCATCGTCGACGCGGGCATGACGCACCTGCTCCTCGGGTCGCCGGCGGGGCTCGCGCGGGGTCCGGCCTCGGTGACCTATCACCAGGACGCCGGATCCACGCCGGAGGCCGGCGAGCCTTACGACTACTTCGGTTACTCGGTGGCCGGCGCGCGTACGCCCACCGGCTAGTCGTACCTGGTTGTCGGCGCGCCCGGTGAGGACCTGGGCTCCGCCGTCGACGCGGGCGTCGTGCACTACTTCCGCGGCGCGCTCAACCTGTTGCTGCAGTCGGGCACGCCTATCCCGGGCAGCTCGGAGAACGACGATCAGAACGGTTACTCGGTGGCCGCCTCGGCCAACCACTTCGCTGTCGGGTCGCCCGGCGAAGCCATTGGCGCCGCTGAGTTCTCCGGTGTGGTCAACGTGTTCAGCAGCCACGAGATGGCCGACGGCCTGCCGAAGCTGTCGGCGAACCTTTACCAGGACGCCGCCAACGTGGCCGACATCGCCGAGGCCAACGACACCTTCGGCAAGGCGGTGGCTGTCGCGCCGTACCGTCCGGCCGGGGCCTCGGCCGCGCAGGCCGACTCGCTCGTGGTGGTCGGGGTGCCCGGCGAGGACACGTCTGCGGTGGACAGTGGCATGGTGCAGCGCTTCCACGTGACCGCGCCGGCCACGTTCACCGAGCTTCCCCCGATCAGCGGCACCCCTGCGGACGGCAACTACCTCGGCGAGGACGTCGCCGTGGTGAACACCTCGCCCGCCGCCGAGGGCAGCAACACGACGATGTTCCTGGCCGCCGGCGCGCCGGGCGCGGACGTGGGTGAGGCCCTCGACACCGGCCAGGTGCGGGTGTATCCGGCGTTGGTGAACCCGGTCGGCGCGCCCGTTCTGATCGACCGCCGCACGGGAAGCCTGTCCGGTGAGCCGAGGGCGCAGGAGCTGATCGGCACTTCGCTGACCGCTGGTGCCAAGCAGCTGTGGATCGGCACCCCGTACGGCGCGGCGGAGGTCCACGGGTTCACCTGGAGCGGCCTGGCCTCGGGCGGTGCAGCACCGGCGAACACGTGGAAGCCCGGCGACGGCGGCATCCCGGCCGGTGCAGCCGCCTTCGGTGCGGCGATCGGCTGACGCGACCGATGACGAGGAACAGTGCAACGGGGGAGGACCGTGCGGTGATGAGTCGTACGCGGAGGCGGGCCCGGCCGTCCACGCTGGGACTGGTGCTGGGCCTGGCAGGCTTGATGACCACGACGGTGCTCGTGCGCCAGCCCGACCCGGCGCCCCCGGTGGTGCCGGCGGCCGCCGTCGAGACCGATCCGGTCCGTGACACCGAGGCCGAGGCGCTGGTCGCGGCCAGAAAATTGCAGCAGCCCGTCGAGGTGCTGGCGCAGCGCAGCGAGTACCGCGACGTGTTCGCCCAGCCGGACGGCACCCTGATCGCCAACGACTACGCCCAGCCGGTGCGGGTCACGCGGGGAGACGCCTGGATGCCGGCGGATGCGAGTCTGACAACGCGCGAGGACGGGTCTCTGGGGCCCGCCGCCGCCGTGCTCGAGATGCGCCTGTCCACCGGCCGCGGCAGTCCGCTGATGGTGGTCGCCCGTGACCGGGCCAGCATGACGCTCACCTGGCCGTACGGCGAGCTGCCGGCACCGGTGATCGTCGGCGACCAGGCGAAGTACCAGAACGTCCTCCCGGACGTCGACCTGGTCGCGAACGTGACCGTCGAGGGTTTCTCACACGTCCTGGTACTCAAGACGCCGGAAGCGGCCGAGCTTCCCGAGTTGCAGAACCTACGGCTCGGCGTGACCGGCGAGGGCCTGACCATCCAGGAGACGGCCGAAGGCGGGGTCGTCGCACTCGACCCGGTGACCGGCAACCCGGTCCTGGAAGCCGACGCGCCGACGATGTGGGACAGCGGATCCGGAGTGGTCGCAGCGCAGAGCGCGGTCACGACCCGCAGCAGGGCGGCAGGGACCGCGCCGCAAGGCGTGCCGGCGGACGCCCGCGGGCCGGGCGACAGCTCCGTTGTGGCGCCGGTCGGCTTGGACTATGCGCAGGGCACCCTCACGCTGACGCCCGACGAGGCCCTGCTCACCGGGCCGGACACCAGGTTCCCGCTCTACATCGACCCGGTGTGGCAGAGCAGCACCAACAGCGGCTGGGCCATGGTCGACAGCGGCTACCCCAGCGAGGAGTACTGGAAGTTCGACGGCAAGCGCCACGAGCGGATCGGCCTGTGCCCGGAGCAGTGCAACAACTCGAAGGTCAAGCGGCTGTTCTACCAGCTGTCCACACCGTATACCGGGAAGAGCATCCTCAGTGCCGAGTTCCGGGTGACGATGCAGCACGCGTACAACTCCACCGCGCGTGCCGCATCGCTGTACATGATGCCGCCCACCTCCAAGATCAACTCGGCGACGAATTGGAACAACCAACCGGGCGGCTCCGACTGGAGCAACAACACGTTCCTCGACACGAGGTCGCCGACCAGCACTCAGGGCAGCTGTACGTCGACGAACCAGAATGCGAGCTGGAACGTCAAGGAGGCGCTCGATCGCGTCGTCTCGGAGAATTTGAGCTCCATCATCCTCGGCCTCAAGGCCACCAATGAAGGTGACTCCACGCACAGCAAGCGCTTCTGCGACAACGGCCTGCTCTCGGTGCGCTACAACCGCGCGCCGCTGATCGCCAACCAGAGCGAACTCACCACGTCTCCCGGCGGTCAATGCGTGTACGGCAGCGCGGCGAAGTACGTGGACACCCCGCCGCGACTCAATGCCGTACTGCGCGATCCCGACCACTCGTCGAAGCACACCGAGCAGATCAAGGCCGAGTTCAAGGTGACATGGACACCGCCCGGTGGTTCCCTGGTCACCAAGACCTACACCACCGTGCTCAAGGCCAGCGGATCCCAGTTCTCCTACACCATTCCCGAGAACGTCCTGCCGCAGAACGTCGTCATCTCGTGGGAGGTTCACGCCAGCGACGGCGTCAGCTGGGGTCCCTGGAGTTCCGACGGTTCCCGCAACGTCTGCCAGTTCCTGTTCGACAAGACCAGTCCCACCGCACCTGACGTCGACTCCGCCCTCTATCTGCCGTCGGACGCGGTGGACAACGGCACCGGCACCGCGCCGATGTGTGTCGAGGACGACGACTGGCACGGCTCGATCGGCGTGCCCGGGCACTTCACCTTCGACTCCGCCGCGACCGACGTCGTGGAGTACCGGTACGGCTTCAACACCAATCCCCAACCGGGCAACTTCCTGAGGCCTTCCACGGCCGGTGGTCCGGTGACGCTGGAGAACTGGTACCCCGACAAGGAGGGTCCGCGGACGATCAACGTGGAGGCCGTGGACCGGGCCGGCCGCAGCAGCACCATCGCGTCCTGCACCTTCCGCGTCGGCAAGCAGCCACCGGCGGCGCAGTGGTCGCTGTCCGAGGTTGCCGGGGAGAGCGGCGCCGAGGACCGGACCGGCGAGAACGACGCCGTGGCCGGTAGCGGCGTGGCCTTCGGCGTGGAGGGTCCTGGCGGCACCTCCGACACCGCAGCCCGCTTCGACGGTACGGCGAACAGCTACCTGGCCACCGCCAAGCGTGTGCTGCCCGACACCTCGGCCAGCTTCACGGTCAGCGGCTGGTTCAAGGCCGACGATCCGGCGCGGGTCCAGACGGCGGTTAGCCAGGACGGATCCGGTGAGGCCGGCTTCTCGCTGGGTGTCGAGAACGGAGCGTGGACCTTCGAGCTGCCCATGACCGACGTCAACTCGCTCGGGACGTGGAAAGTGACCGGCGCCGCTGCCACCACGACATGGACGTACGTCACCGCTTCGTACAACGCGGTCGACCGGCAGATGTCCCTACAGGTCGGCTCGGCCGCGCCCGTGGTCTCCCAGCGTCGTTCCCTGACCCGATCCCGGGGCCCGTTGCAGCTGGGCCGGCGGGTCGAGAAGGGCGGATACGTCCACCACTGGCAGGGTGCCATGGCCGACGTCTCGGTGTTTGACCGGCTGATTCTCCCCGAGGAGGTCGACGGCTTGAAGAAGGTGGCGCCGACCCGGCTCGCGTACTGGCGGTTGAACGCGGAGACGAACAAGGTGAGCGTTGAGGACCGCGGTGGTACGGGCCTCACGCTGAGCCCCGACGCCACGATCTACAAGCACCCGGCGCTGTCCCTGCTCGGTGGTGGCCACCTCGCCCTCACCGGCAAGGCCACCAGCTACGCGACCGCACCGGTGAACCCGGACATGGCCAACAGCTTCTCCATCAGCGCCCGAGTCAAGCTCACCAGCAGCTGCGCCGGTAGGCCGATGACCGTCTTCTAGCAGAAGGGCGCGCACAGCAGTGCGGTCATCGTGCGCTGCAACGAGGACGGCTTCTGGGAACTGGCCACGACGGGCACCGACAAGGTGGCCCCGGTCTGGCAGGCCCGCGGCGGCGAGGAGCTACCGCGCCTCATCGGCAAGGGCGATCACCTGACCCTCGTCCACAACGGCTACCTGAAGGAGATGTCGTTGTACGTCAACGGTCAGTGGGTCGACTCCATCGAGCTGGCGACGCCGTTCGTCGCCACCGGCGGGGTGCAGCTCGGCCGGGCGTTCCTCGACGACACCTATCGCGAGTACCTCTCCGGTGCCGTCGACGACGTCCGCGTCTACAACGGCGCCGCCGACCCGGAACTGATCCAGAAGATCAGCCTCCAGACCCGCGAGCAGCTGTCTCTCTGATCCACCGGACCTGTACGGGGGCCGCCGACGCATGCGGCGGCCCCGCCCGAACTCCCGACCCCGGAGGGGCCATGTTCTCCCGCTTCTTCACCCGCGCCGGTGCGTACGAGCGCCGGGTCGTCAGGCCGCTGTCGTGGGTCATGGCCGGTGTCCTCGGAGCCGGCTTCCTGCAGGTCACTGTCGTCCCCTCAGCCGAGGCCGCCGCCAAGCCGCGGCCCGGCTCCGGAGCCTCCGACAAGGCTCTGCCCCAGCGCAAGCCGCTGCCGGTCAAGCCTCGGCGGCCCGATCCGGCCCTCGCCGCCGCGGTCTCTCCCGCACCGGTGGCCTGGCCGACGGCGGGTTCGGCCGAGATCACGATCCCGTCCGCGAAGGCCGGTGCCGCCCGGTCCGCGGCACGGGCATCGGCCTCCGGCAAGGTAGGCGGCCTTCCGGTGACGGTGTCCGGCGTCCCGGCCGCGGGTGTCCGATCTCCCGAGGTGGCGGCTCCGGGCAAGGTCCGCGTCGAGGTGCTCGATCGCCGCGCCAGCGAGCGGGCGAAGGTCGACGGCCCCCTGCTGCGGGTCGGCCGCGCTGACGGCAGCACCGCCGCGAGCACGGTTCGGCTCGGTGTCGGCTACGCCGGCATCGCCAACGCTTACGGCGGTGATTTCGGCGCCCGGCTGAGGCTGGTCAAGCTGCCCGAATGTGCGCTGACCACCCCGGAGAAACCCGAGTGTGCTGGTACCCCCGTCCCGGGAACCAACGACACCGCGACCCGGACCGTCTCCGCGCCGACCCAGACCGGCAGCTTGTTGGCGCTGGCTGCTGCGGACTCGTCGTCGCAGGGCAGCTACGGAGCCACGCAGCTGTCGCCGTCGTCGAAGTGGTCGGTGGCCCCGTCCACCGGCGGCTTCTCCTGGTCGTACCCGCTGCGTACGCCGCCGGTGCCGGGCGGCGGAGCGCCGGGCATCACCCTGGGCTATTCGTCGCAGTCGGTGGACGGCCGTACCGCCACCACGAACAACCAGGGTTCCTGGATCGGTGAGGGATTCAGCTACGAGCCCGGCTACATCGAGCGCAAGTACAAGGCATGCTCCGACGACGGCCACGACCAGTACGCCGACCAGTGCTGGGCGTACGACAACGCCACCGTCATGCTCAACGGTAAGTCCACCGAGTTGGTCAAGTCCGGCAGCACCTGGAAGCTCGCCGACGACGACGGTTCGAAGGTGGAGCGGCTCACCGACACCGGCAAGGCCAACGGCGACAACGACGGCGAGCACTGGAAGGTCACCACGCCGAACGGCACCGAGTACTTCTTCGGGCTCAACCGCCTGCCCGGCTGGACCACCGGCAAGGAGGAGACGAAGTCGGCCTGGACCGTGCCGATCTATGGCGACGACTCCGGCGAGCCGTGCTACAACGCGACGTTCACGTCCGCCTACTGCGATCAGGGCTGGCGCTGGAACCTCGACTATGTCAAGGACCGCTACGGCAACGTCAGTTCCTACTACTACCAGCAGGAGCTCAACTACTACGCGCGCGGGAAGAAGACCGACGTCAACGGCGTCCCGTACGTGCGGGGCGGCTGGCTCAAGCGCATCGACTACGGCCAGCGGCACAATGCCGTCTACACCACCAACGCCCCGGCGCGGGTCCGCTTCGACGTCAAGGAGCGGTGCCTGCCGGCCGGCAGCCCGGACTGCGACCCGGAGGACCTCACCTCGGCGACCGCGTCACGCTGGCCCGACGTGCCGTTCGACCGTAACTGCGCCGCGAACGGCAAGTGCAAGCCCGACCAGATCATGCCGACGTTCTGGACCCGCGCGCGCCTGAACGCCGTCATCACCGAGATCCGTGGCACCAGTTCCTGGACGCCCGTGGACGAGTGGAAGCTTGAGCACCTGTTCACCGACAACGGTGACGGCTCGCGTACCCTGTGGCTTCACAAGATCACCCACCGGGGCCTGGCCGGCGGCAGCATCGAGCAGCCCGCAGTGACCCTCGGCGGCCTGCAGTTGCCCAACCGCATCGACCGCGACGGCGACTTCATCGCCCCGCTGGTTCGCTTCCGCCTGGCCACCGTGTACACCGACACCGGCGGTCAGATCGACGTGAACTACGCCGAGCCGGACTGCAGCCAGAGCAATCTGCCGACCCCGGGCCGGAGCACCCGGCGATGCTATCCGGTCAAGTGGTCGCCGCTCGGCTCCGGCGACCCCATCACCGACTGGTTCCACAAGTACGTCGTCGAGCTGGTCGTCGAAACCGACCGTACGGGCGGCGCACCGGACATGGTCACCAAGTACCAGTACCTCGACGGGGCCGCCTGGCGGCACGCCGAACCCGACGGCATAGGCGACCCGAAGGACGACACTTGGAGCGAATGGCGCGGCTACGGCAAGGTCGTCGTCACGGCCGGTGACGGCCAGACCCAGACCACCAAGACCGAATACCGCTACCTGCGCGGCATGCACGGAGACAAGGACCCCGACGGCGGCACCCGGACGGTGACCGTCACGGACTCCACCGGCGGCACCCACACCGACCTCGACGAGGTGTCCGGTCACGAGCTGGAGAGCATCGTCTACGCCGGCTCCGACATCGTCAGCAAGAGGATCGCCACGCCGTGGCGGCACAACACCGCGACCGAGACCCACAGCTGGGGCAGCAAGAAGGCCTGGTTCGTCAACACGGCCCGTTCCCGCAGCCTGGTCGCCCTCGCGTCCGGCGGGTGGCGCGAGACCGCGCAGACCTCGACGTACGAGACCACCTTCGGCCGCATCACCCGCAGCGAGAACGAGGGCGACGTCGACGTCAGCGGCGATGAGTCCTGCACTCGCACCACGTATGCCGACAACCCGAACATCTACCTGTACGGCCTGGTGTCGCGGGTGGAATCGGTGTCGGTGAAGTGCTCGGTCACCCCCGACCGCAGGACGCAGGTCATCTCCGACACGCGGACCCTCTTCGACAGCAAGGCCTTCGGCGCCGAGCCCACGCTGGGCAACCCGACCCGATCCGAGCGGCTGGCGAGCCACGACGGCACCACGGCCACGTACGTCCGGGCATCCGAGGGCACCTTCGACACGTACGGCCGGCCACGGACCGCGATGGACGCGGAAGGCAACGTCACCACGAACGTCTACACCGAGACGAACGGGCTCACCACCCAGGTCAAGGAGACCAACCCGCTCGGCTTCGTCACCACCACCAAGTACGCCCCGGCGTGGGGCAGCCCTATCAGCCAGGTCGACCCCAACAACCTGCTGAGCGAGCTCCAGTACGACGCTCTGGGCCGTCTCACCAAGGTCTGGCTGCCCGACCGCAGCGGTGTCGCCGGTGCGGACCCGAGCATCAAGTACACGTACCTGATGCGGACCGACAAACCGGTCGCGATCAAGACAGAGCGGCGGCAGAAGGACGGCTCCTACAGCGTCGAGTACCGGCTGCACGACGGGCATCTGCGGCCACGACAGATTCAGTCCGAAGGCCCTGACGGCAACCGCAACATCGCCGACACCTTCTACACGGCCACCGGCAAGCTGGCCAAGACCTACGCCACCTACACCGCCGTGGGTGCGCCCCAGGACGAGATCTACCCCGCGGTCAACGGCGACGTCGACGGCCAGACGCTCTACGTCTACGACGGCGCGGACCGGGTGAAGGCCGAGATCTTCGCGGTCGCAGGTAACGAGAAGTGGCGTACCAGCACCACGTACGGCGGCGACCGGATCTCCGTCGACCCGCCGGCCGGCGGCACGCCCACCACGACGATCACCAACGGGCTCGGCCAGATCACCCAGTTCTTGCAGTACAAGGGCGCGAGTCCGTCCGGCGCCTTCGACAGGACCGAGTACACCTATACGCCCAACGGGCAGCTGTACACCGTCAAGGACCCTGCCGGCAACGTCTGGAAGAGCGAGTACGACCAACTCGGCCGCAAGGTCAAGTCGATCGATCCGGACTCCGGCACGTCGACGATGACCTATGACAACCTGGACCGGCTCACCAGCACGACCAACAGCCTGAAGACCACCATCAGCACGACGTACGACGAGATCGGCCGCAGGACCGGCGTCTACAAGGGCGCCGCGGTGACCGGTGAGCTGCTCAGCAGCTGGACCTACGACCAGGAGATGCTGGGCTATGCCACCTCGGCCTCACGGTGGATCGACGGCGCCGAGTACGCCACCTACTACACGATCTACGACGAGTTCTACCGGCCGCACCTGACCACCTACCAGGTGCCGGACCACGCGGGCGCCGAGCTCGCGGGCACCTACACCTTCGGCACCGAGTACAACCGCGACGGCACGGTTCAGTCGATCGACATGTCGAAGGGCGGCGGCCTCGACTACGAGACGGTCGTCTACAAGTACGACCCGCTCGAACGGCTGATCGGCACCACAGGCGACGAGGCGTACCTGACCGACGTCGACTACGCCAGCACCGGTGAGGTCATGCAGACCGAGACCCTGGTCGGCGGCAAGAAGATCTGGTCGACCTACGAGTACGAACAGGGCTCGAAGCGCCTCAAGCGCCAGCGCCTCGACCGGGAGATGGCGCCGGTCGTAGACGTCGACGCCCGCTATTCCTACGACGACTCGGGCAACATCCTGCACATCGCGAACAACCCGTCGGGCACCCGCGACGTGCAGTGCTTCACCTACGACTACCTGCGCCGCATGGAAAAGGCGTGGACCTCGCTCAGCACGGCGAATGACCCGTGCGCCGGCGGCCCGTCCGCCACCGGCGTAGGCGGCGTGGCCCCGTACCACCACGAGTACACCTTCGACGCGGTCGGCAACCGCAAGACCGAGAAGCAGTACGCGACCGACGGCAGCCCGCTTGTCGAGCGCAGCTACAGCTACCCGGCCCCGGGCGCCGCCCAGCCGCACACGCTGGCCGCGATGACGGAGAAAACCCCGTCCGGCGAGCAACTCCACGAGTACGACTACGACACCGCGGGTAACACCATCCGCCGCGCCAAGGCCGGCGAGGGGCAGACCCTCGCCTGGGACGCCGAGGGCAACCTCGAGTCGGTCACCGACGCGGCCGGGAAGAAGACCAGCTACCTGTACGACGTCGACGGCTCCCGCATGCTGCGCAAGGAGCCGAACCAGACGACGCTGTACCTGCCGGGCATGGAGATCCGCCTCAACCACCAGACCCGGGTCACCGAGGCGACGCGCTACTACGCCCTGCCCGGCGGCTCGACCCTGGTCCGCAAGAAGGACGGCCTGCACTACGTCGTCAACGACCACCACGGCACGGGCACCGCCACCGTCGACGCCGCCGGTACGATCACGCACCGGCGCACCACCCCGTACGGTGAAGCCCGCGGCCCCCAGCCGGCGCAGGGCGTCTGGCCGACGGAGAAGGGCTTCGTCGGCGGCAACCAGGACTCCACCACCGGCTTGGTCAACATCGGCGCCCGCGAGTACGACACGATCGCCGGCCGGTTCATCTCGATCGACCCGGTCATCGACGTCAACGACCCGCAGCAGATGAACGGGTACGCCTACGCGAACAACAACCCGATCTCGTTCTCGGACCCCGACGGCCTGAAGTTCTGCTCGGACGACGCTTGCGGCCCCGGAGCGGACTACGTCGACTCGACCGGCAAATACCACGAGGTTGCCGGGCACAACGACGGCCGCCACGGTGGCACTGGTGTGTATGACCCGACGGTGCCGGGTGTCAACGAGTACAACAACCCGAAGGCGTCGCCAGAGGCCCGGGCCGTGGCCGCGGCGGCGGCAGCCGAGAAGGAGCGGCAGGCCCGCATCGCCCGTGCCAAGGCGAAGATCCTCAACGCGGCGAAGGCGCTGGGCAAGATCCTCGCCGACGAACTGGGCATCACGGATGCGCTGGACTGCTTCACCAAGGGCGACATGGGCGGCTGCATCAACACCGCGGTCAACGTCTTGTCCTCGGTGGTGGGCGGCGCGATCGGCAAACTGGCTGCCCGCTACGGGGCACCGTGGAAGTGGAAAAAGCTGGCCAACCTGGTCTCGCGCAGCAAGGGCCTGCTCGGTGACCTGGTCGACGGCGTGAAGGGCTTCTTCAAAGCGACCAAGGCGTGCCATAGCTTCGCTCCCGGCACGCTGGTGCTGATGGCCAACGGCACCAAGAAGCCGATCGAGAAGGTCAAACCAGGAGAGAAGGTCCTGGCCACCGACCCGGTTCCGGGCAAGAGCAAGCCGCAAACCGTGGTGGCCACCCACATCAATCTGGACGCTGCCTTCACCGACGTATTCGTCGGCAAGGAAGGCGGTGGCGTCTTGCTCCAGACGACCGCCAACCACCCCTTCTGGAGCGCCGATCGGCAGGCCTGGATCGATGCTGCTCGGCTCGGGCCGGACGAGAAGTTGCTGACGGCCGACGGACTGACAATTTCCGTCAAGGAAACCTCGACGTATCCCGGCGCCAGGGTCATGCACGACCTCACCGTGGACGCCGTCCCCACGTACTACGTGCTCGCCGGAGCGACGTCGGTGCTCGTGCACAACAACAGCGCGGCGTGTGATGTGCCGACGCTCAAGGGCTATGCGCAACAGATTCGCGAAGCCGGTGACCATCCCGCAGCCGTTAACCAGCGTGTGATCGCTGTGGGGCAGGATGATGCAGGTAACCTGGTCGCTGGCTCTAGCAATGGTTTCGATGCTGGCCAGGCTGCTGCGGCGGATGCGTTACGTATCCGCCGTGTGCCAAGCCGTCGAGGCAAGCATGCGGAGGAGAACTTGATCGCCGACAATGATGGTTCAATGTGGCCTCTCAAGCGAGTGGGTTCGGATGCCCGAACGCCATGTGGGCCGACTGAGCACAATTGCGCGCAGCAGCTGACGGATCGCGGGATCGAGCACGGATGACACCTCTTGACGAAGGCGGCCTGCGTGCCGAGGTGCGACGCTTAGCCGATATGCTTTCGGGCGTGACGCCACGGGGAAAAGCAACCGTTTTTGCGCTCTGCGGAAAAGGGCTGGCACCCCTGTTGAATCTTGTTGAATCACACACGGACGGCCGGTGGGCCTTCCCTGAGGCGCAGGACGCGATTGCCGAGGTAGAGGCGTATGCCATGGGGCGGTCTGCAGGTCGAAACCATGCGGCATTAAGGTCTCGTCTGATGGAATCAGTCCCTCACGGGCATGACCTTGACTCGCCGTGGAGCACATATGCGCAAGCTGCGCTGACATGTATTGATGCGGGACTTGCGGCATCTTCGGTTCTCGACACATGTAAGGGCATCTGGATTCAGTACTCGATTGAGCCGCTGGTGACGTCGCTGCAATATCGAGACGAGGAAATTGTGATCTCCCAGGGGGAGGCGTTCTGGGAGCGTGAGATTCTGACGGATCGGGCAATGGTGAATGCCCTTGACTTCCTGCGCAGAATAGTTTCCAGTGTTGAGCGTGGGGTCCCGCTGCCGGAAGTGCAATATCGTGAATTGGTGAGGGAATCTGTTGTTTTGATTCCGGAAAGCCTCTAGTGCATCGTGATGCTGTTGCCTTTACGTGATTATGGTGTCGTTGGCGGTCGAGGTGGATCTGACGGTCGGGCAGCGTGACGAGCTTCGCGCGTTGATGACCAGCTCTGAGGTGTCGGCGGCGGTCGGCACGAGGGCGGATCGTGTTGTGGCATGCCGAGGGCCGGATGAAGAAGGGCATCGCCGTTCTTGCCGGGGTGTCGCGGCCGACGGTTGATCTGTGGCTGGGCCGGTATGCCGCTGACGGTGCGGCCGGCCTGCTGGCGCAGCAGCCCGGCGGTCCACGTGAGCAGGTCGGCCCCGATGTGCGATCACGCGTGCTGGCGCTGACGTTCGCGACGCCTCCGGCAGAGACCGGCTTGTCGCACTGGTCGACCCGCACTATGGCCGACTACGTGACCCGCGTGGACAAGACGCCGGTCTCGCATCACTGGGTGGCGAACCTGTGGCGCGAACACGGCCTGAAACCGCAGAAGCAGGGCACCTTCAATTGTCCAAGGAGCCCGCCTTCGCGGACAAGGTCGCCGACATCGTCGGGCTCTATCTCGATCCGCCGGGTGGGGCGGTCGTGCTCAGCCTGGACGAGAAGACCCAGATCCAGGCTCTCGACCGCACCCAGCCGTTACTGCCGACCGAGTTCGACCGCAGTGAGCAGCGCACCCACGACTACGTACGCCACGGCACGACCAACCTGTTCGCCGCGCTGAACGTCGGCACCGGCGAGGTGATCGGCGACTGCGTGCCAAGTCTTTCCAGCCTTGACACTTGGACGGACTTGAGCGATCAGGTCCCGTCGACGATGCGCCTGACTTGCGGCGCTTGGTCTTTCTCGGCGTCCGCGTCCGCTCGGGCACCGTCCGGTATGGGCGACACGGCGATGGTTCAGGCCATCAACAGTCCCCGTGGTATGCATCCACGGGGACTGTACAAATAACGGCTGATCGACCGATCAAGGGAGAGACGCCAGATGACGACCGAGATCACCTCGGGGCGGGAGCCGGCCGCCGGGCCGG
>NZ_PVZG01000003.1 GCF_003002065.1 Pseudosporangium ferrugineum | reverse complement strand
CTCCCGTTCCAGCGCGGCGATACGTTCGGCGTCGCTGCTGGTCGTGCCCGGCCGTACGCCGGCGTCGGTCTCGGCCTTCTTCACCCACGTGCGCAGCGCCTCCGGATGAACCCCGAGCGACCCGGCGATCCGCTGGATCGCCCCGACCGCGGACACCGGGTCCCGGCGGGCCTCGACCGCCAACCGGGTCGCACGCTCACGCAGATCATCGTTGTACTTCTTCGGTGCAGGCATCGCCGGTGTTCCTCCAGGTTTCGATGTCTCCATCTAACCCGGGGCGCAACAGAGCGGAGGTTGTCCTGCACCGCGGCCCGTAGGTCTTCCGGGTGCAGGGCCGGGATCCAGCGGCCGGCGCTGTCGCGTTGGGCGCCGACCTTGGAGACCAGGACCAGATCTTCCGGGTACGGGTGGAGCGCCGTGCGGATCAGCTCGTTGACGACGTCGGGGCCGTAGTACTGGGCCGTGTCGATGTGGTTGATGCCGAGCTCGACCGCCTTGCGCAGCACCTCGAGGGCGGCGGCGCGGTCGCGGGGTGGTCCGAAGGCGCCGGGGCCCGCGAGTTGCATGGCGCCGAAACCGATCCGAGCCACCGAGCGCTCGCCGAGGAGGAAGTTGTCGCCCACGGGTTCCAGACTAGGTGCAGAGGCCGCCCAGAATCTCGGCGATCGATTCCGGTTTGTGCCGCAGGGTGGCCCGTCCGACGGTGAGTTCGGTGCGGACGACGTCGGGGTCGCCGGTCGCGACGACGTTCGGCCAGACCCAGAGGCCGGTCTCGTCGGCGAGGCGGGCGGCGTTCGCGCGGAAGCGGTCGGCGGAGGTGGCGAAGAGCAGGTGCATCATCGGCACCTGGGGCGGGTCCGGGACCGGGCGAACCTCGGGGACGGAGGTCAGGGCGGCGGCGATCGCGCGGGCGTGGCGCATCCGGGCCGGCATCTCGGCGAGCGACTCGTCCAGCAGGCGCAGGGCGGACGCGGCGCCCGGCCACAGCGCGAAAAGGGTGCCGCCCAGCCGGGAACGCCACTCCCGCACCTCGGCTATGTCGGCCTCCGAGCCGGCGACGCAGCAGCCCGGCAGCGCGCCGACGCCCTTGTAGAAGGACACGTACACGGTGTCGAAGAGGGCGGCGATCTCCGCGGGGGTGCGTTCGTAGCCGGCGGTGGCCTCCCACAGGCGGGCCCCGTCCAGGTGGACGGCCGCGCCCCGATCCCGGGCCCAGCCGGTCTGGGCCACGAGGTCGTCCCAGGAGGGCAGGGCGCCGCCGAGATCGCGTTGCGGCAGCTCGAGCAGCAGCGCGGCGACCGGCTCGGCGACCTCCTTCAGGTCGCCGAGGCCGAGGAGTCGTTCCGGTTCGCCGGCGCGCCGCCCGACCAGGCCGTGCAGCCGCTGGTGCGCCTGCCCCTCATGCTGCTCGACGTGGTTGTACGGGTGCCACACGACGGTCCGGGACCTCCGCCGGTCGGCGTGCACCCGCAGGGTCGCGGCCTGCGCCATGGTGCCGCTGGGCAGGTACACCGCCGCCGGCTTGCCGAGGAGGGCGGCGACGTGCCCCTCCAGCTCGGCGACGACGCCGCCCTCGCCGTACGTGTCAGGGTCGGTCTCGGGGTCGATCGAGGCGAGCAACTCCCGGGGCCGCAGCAGGCCGTTGCCGAGGAACGAGTCGGTGCAGGCGGCCCGCCGGGCCTGGATCTCCGAGTCCACCGCCCCAGTGTCGCCTGTCCGGCGGCCGGTGTCAGCGGCGGTTACAGGTCGAGACCCACTTCGATGCGCTTCAACTGGTGGCGGGCCATGGCGAGGTTCGCGGTGTCCTTGTTGAGGATCAGGTAGAGGAACAGCCCCCGCCCGGTCTGTGAGGTGAGCGGGCGGATCAGGTGGTACTGGCCGCTCATCGTGGTGAGGATGTCCTCGATCTTGTCGGTCAGGCCGAGCATCTCCATCGCCCGCATCTTGGCCCGGACCACGTCGGTGGTGCCGGCCGCGGCGATCGTCACGTCGAAGTCACGGCCGCCGCCGACCAGGCCGAGGGCCATACCGCTGCTGGCGTCGACGAGGGCGGCGCCGATCGCGCCGCCGATCTGCATCGCGTCCTTGAGGGCGACATCCATCTCAGGCATTGCTCTCCTCCGGGCAGGTCAGCACCGGCAGCCGGCCGGCGCGGGAAAGGGATGCGGCCAGGATGGGCGGGCCGGATCGACGCGCGTCGCACCCCCGGTGCGGTTCACTTGCGAATATCTTCAACTTCTCAATTGATCAGGGCGCGGGACCGCCGGTCGCACCCGCGGTGCGACACCTTCCGCCGCAACCTGCGAAGGTCGGCGGCAGGCCGGGTGTCCGAGGAGAGGAGTCGCATGTCGAAACCCCTCTATCAGGCCAAGGCCGAGTTGTTCCGCACGCTGGGGCATCCCGTACGGATCAGAGTCCTCGAATTGCTCCAGGCGGGACCGATGCCGGTGCGGGACCTGCTCGCCGCGATCGACGTCGAGGCGTCGAATCTCTCGCAGCAGCTGTCCGTTCTGCGCCGGGCGGGCATGGTGACCTCCTCCCGCGAGGGTTCCCTTGTCGTGTACGCCCTGAGCACCCCCGACGTGGCGGCCCTGCTCGCGGTCGGGCGCCGGCTGCTCGGCGCGGTCCTCACCGACCGGGACGAACTCCTGGTCCAACTCCTCGGCGGCGCCGCAACCCCGGGCCCGATGACCGGCGCCGGCCGATGACAAGCCCCGCGGAGACAAGCCCCGGACACGAGCGCCGCGTGGGAAAGGGCACCGCGTGGGAAGGCCGCCGCGGGGAGAGGGCGCCGCGTGGGAAAGGGCGCCGCGGGAAATGGGCGCCGCGGCGGAAGGGCACCGCGGGGGAAAGCACCGCGGACAAGCACCGCGGACAGGCGGCGCGGACAAGCGGCACCGGCCGGCAAACCGGCGGGCCGCGCCAGAGCGTGCTGCCGCGCCGCCCAGATCGGGCCGGCGGGCCCCGAGCCGTGCCGTGCCGGCAACCGGGCCGGCGGGCCCCGAACCGGGCCGTGCCGGCAACCGGGCCGTGGCGATAAGGCGTGCCGGGTGGGGGAAGGCCTGGTAAGCAGGACGGCATGCGACTGCGCCCGTACGCCGATGCCGATCTGGGTCTGACCCGGCGCCTCGAGTCCGATCCGGGCGTGGTCGGCCACCTCGGGGGTGCCGGGGACGAGGAGCATGCCGCCCAGGTTCATCAGCGCCGGCTCGCCGGGGTGGCCGACGGCGATCTCTACTACGTCATCGAGCCCGAGGATGCCGGGCCGGTCGGGCTCATCGCCATCTGGCGGTCGGAGTTCGAGGGGCGGGCCGTGCACGAGCTCGGCGCGATGCTGCTGCCCGACTTCCAGGCGCGGGGTGTGGCCGGTGCGGCGTTCGACCGGCTGTTGCCGCTGGCCGTGGCTCGCGGCGTACGCGTGCTGCATGCCTTTCCCGCGGTGGGCAACGGGCCGTCCAATGCGATTCTGCACAAGCTCGGTTTCACCCGCGGGGTGGATTGCGATCTGGACTACGAGGGCCGGCCGCTGCGCTGTGCCCACTGGCAGCGTGACCTGGCGGCTCCCGCCCCTTAATACAGGCTGCATCGATCGGCGACGGACGGTCTGTCCGTTGGCGGCGCTGGCACAGGGGCAGCATCGCGGTGAGTGAAGCGCGAACCGCGGCGATCGCTTCCGTCGCCGCTGCCCCGGCCGGAGAGCACGTGCAGCGCGGCCGAACCCCCGCCCCGAGGTGAGTCCGCTGAACACCACTGACCGAGGTGCCGATGATGCCGACGCGATAGTCGTCCGAGCAGACATCGACACCGAGACGCTGGTCATGACCGTGCGGGGGACCTGGCATCCGGATCTCGTCGTGGACCTGAACCGGGCGGTCGAGAAGAGCCTGTGCGAGCACCCCGCCGCCCTGATCGTCGACCTGGCCTCGCTGGACGATCCCGGGGCCGGCAGCGTGCACACCTGGGTCCATGCGTGGCGGCTGTCGCAGGAGCTGGATCCCCCGGTCGAGGTGCTGCTCTGTGCGCCGCCGGAGGCCGCGGTCGCGCAGCGCCTGCGCCGGATGGGCGCGGCGCGGTTCCTGCCCGTGTACGGCACCGCGGACCAGGCGCGCGCCGCGCGCGCCGCCGGGCTGGGCCTGCCGCACTCGCTGCACCGGCTCCGGCTCCGCCTGCCGCAGCGGACCGACAGCGCCTACCTGGCCCGGAACCTGGTGAGTGACGCCTGCGAGGCCTGGGGGCTGCAGGCGCTGCGGGACCGCGGCCGGCTCGTCGTCTCCGAGCTGGCCGGGAACGCCATCCGGCATGCCCGGCCGCCGCTCACGGTGGTGGTGTCCCGGCGTGCGACGGGCCTGCACCTGGTGGTGGCCGACGGGGATCCGCGGCTGCCCCGGGCGCTGACCTCCCGTCCGCCGCCGGAGCGCGAGGCGACCCGGCCGATCAGCGACGCCGGCCTCCGCGGTCAGGGACTGCGGGTCGTCGAGGCGGCCGCGACGAAGTGGGGGGTCATGCCGGCCGGCGACGGGAAGATGGTCTGGGCGACCGTCTATCCGTGGGTGCGCCGCAGGTGACCGGTGGGTCAGCGGCGGCGCAACACCTCGGTGCCGAGCGCGCTCAGCGTCGCCAGCAGCTCGTCGACCTGCTCGTCGGTGTGCGCCGCGGTCACCTGGATGCGGAAGCCGACCTCGTCCTTGGGCACACCCGGGTACGGCGCCAGCGTCACGTAGATCCCCCGGTCGAGCAGCCTGTCCGCCACGGCCGGCAGCTCCTCCGCGTTGTTCAGCGGGACCTGCACCAGCGGATAGCCGGAGACGTTCGGGGTCCGTACGCCGAGCTCGGCGAGATGGTCCAGAATGCGGCCGGTCTTGCGGTGCAGCTCGGCGCGCAGGACCTCGCCGCGGCGCTCGTTGACGTCGAGTCCGGCGAGGACGGTGGCGAGGGCCGCGGTGGGAACCGGCCCGGAGTAGAGGTACGGCGCCGCCGCCACCTTCAGGTATTCCTTCACCGGCGTCGGGCACGCGATGAAGGCGAGCATCGACGAGTACGCCTTCGAGAAGCCCCCGACCAGCACGATGTTGTCGTAGTCGAGGCCGTAGTGGCGCACGATGGCGTTGCCGCGCAGGCCGTACGGGATCGTGCCGGCCGGCCCGGGCTCGCCGATGACGCCGAAGCCGTGCGCGTCGTCGATGTAGAGGGTGGCGCCGGACTCCCGGCAGACCGCGGCGAAGCGGCGCAGGTCCGGGGTGTTGCCGGTCATGCTGTTGACGCCGTCCATGCAGACCAGGGCCGGCGTGCCGGGCGGCACCTCGCGGAGCAGCTCGGCGAGGTGGTCGGCGTCCTCGGTGCGGAACCGGCGCAGGGTGGCGCCGAGCCCGCGGGCGTGCACGCAACCGTCGTAGATGGTCCGGTGGGCGCGGGCGTCCATCAGGATGTGGCCCTTGCCGGCCAGCGCCGGGATGACCGACAGGTGGATCTGGCTGATCGTCGGCAACACCAGCGTGTCGGGGGCGCCGAGCAACGCCGTGAGCCGCTCCTCGATCATCGGATAGAGCCGGGGGCTGCCGAGCATGCGCGACCAGCTCGGGTGCGTTCCCCAGCGGCGCACCTGCGGATCGATCGCGTCCATGATCTCGGTGTCGAGGTCGAGCCCGAGGTAGTTGCAGGAGGCCCAGTCCACGAACCACCGCTCGCCGACGCGGATGCGCCGGCCGTCGATCTCGTCGATCACCTGGTCCCAGAGTCCCGCCCCGGTCAGGGCGGAGACGCTGCGGTAGGCGGCGTCGGCGGCCGGCGAGGCCCCGGCGGGCGTGGTGGACAACATGGAGTCAAGGCTAGGCAGATAGATCGATGCATCGTCCAATTAATAATGCCAAGTGTGATGAGAGGCTCATTCACGTTTTGCGATCAACGTGTGGGCGTCGGCTTCCGTCAGCGGCCGGTTGAAGAGGAAGCCCTGACCGAAGCGGCACCGGGCCTCGAACAACAGGCCGTGCTCCTCCTCGGTCTCGATGCCCTCCGCCACCACGTCCAGCGCCAGGATGGCGGCGAGCTGGATGATGCCCCGCACGAGATCGAGCTGCTGCGCCGAGGTCGTGATGGTGTCCACGAAGGACTTGTCGAGCTTCAGCGTGTCCACCGGCACCCGGTGCAGATAGCTCAGCGACGAGTAGCCCGTACCGAAGTCGTCGATCGACATCTTGATCCCCGCCGCCCGCAGCCGGGCGATGTCGGCGTGGATCTGCTCGTGCTCGCCGAGCAGGAGACTCTCGGTGATCTCCAGGGTGAGCAGGTGGGCGGGGAGCCCCGAGCGGGCGAGCTCGGCGAAGACCTGGTCCACGAACTCGGGGGAGCGGAACTGCCGGACGGAGACGTTCACGCTCATGTACATGGGATCCTGCGGGCGTTCGCGGTGCCACCGGGACGCGGTGGCGACCGCCGTCCGCAGCACCCAGGCGCCCAGGTCGACGATCAGCCCCGACTCCTCGGCGAGCGGGATGAACAGCGCGGGGGAGACCATGCCGCGTTCCGGGTGCGGCCAGCGGAGGAGGGCCTCGAAGCCGACCGTACGCCCGGAGCCGAGCTCGACGATCGGCTGATAGGCCAGCTGGAACGCGTCCTCGGCGAAGGCCCGGTCCAGGTCGGTACGCAGCTGCATCCGGTCGAGCACCTCGGCGTGCAGCTTCGCCTCGTACCGCCGCCACCGCGCGCCACCGCTGGCCGGGACGGTGTCGAGGGCGACGTCCGCCTGGCCCAGCAGCTCCTTGGCCGTACCCGCGTCGGCCGTGGTGGCGACGCCGGCCCGCAGGTGCGCGGTGACCAGGCTGCCGCCGACGTGGAACGCCTCGGCGGAGAGGCCGACGACCCGGTCCGCGAACCGTTCGACGTCCGCGACGTCCCGGGCGTCGACGAGCACCGCGCCGAACTCGTCCGCGCCCAGCCGGGCGACCTTGCCCCGGCCGGCCAGCAGCCCGGACAGCCGCCGCGCCACCGCGATCAGCAACTCGTCGCCGACCTCGTGGCCCATCGTGTCGTTGACCACCCGGAAGCTGTCCACGTTGATGATCAGGACGCCGCAGGTCGCGCCCCCGCGCTCGCTGACCGCGGACGCGACGTCGTCCTGGAACTGCAAGCGGTTGCCCAGGCCGGTGAGGGGATCCACGTACGCGCGGGCCAGCAGCTCCTGCTCCAGGCGCCGCCGCTCGGTGACGTCGCGGAGGGTCACGACCAGCCCGGCGACGCCCGGCTCCGCGCGCATGTCGCCGATCACGGCCTCGGCGTAGACCAGGTTCCCGTCGGTGCGGCGTACGCACCACAGGTTGAGCGCCTCGTTCGCCTTGCCGGACCGGGTCGCGTCCAGCAGCCCGCGGACCTCGTCGCGCTGTCCCTCGTCGACGATGCCGACGATGTCGCTGCCCACCAGGTCGGCGGTGCCGACGACGGCCTCGGCGGCCGGGCTCACGTAGGTGATCCGGTTGTCCTCGTCGACGATCGCGATGACCTCGGTCGCGTTGAGCACCAGGGTCCGGAAGTACGCCTGGCTGTCCCGGCGGCTGATCTCCCGGCCCAGCCGGATCCGGTCGATCATGGTCGCCGCCTGGCCCGCCAGCACCGGTACGGCCTCCTGCAGCCCGATCAGCGCCGGCTCGTCCGCGCCGACGAACAGGTCGCCGATCCAGGACGTGCCGACCGCCAGGCGGCAGTGCAGGGCCAGCTCGTACGCGGCCAGCGGCTCGGCGACGTCGGCGGGGAGGGTGACCACGTACCGCAGCTCGAGGCCGGCGGTCAGGTTGCCGAGCGCCGCGGTCAGCTCGGCCGGGGTCTGCTCGCCGCGCAGCTTCAGCACCGCCCGGTGGTCGGTGTCCGGTGGCAACATCCGCCCGATCGCCCGGCGCAGCACCGACTCGGCCTCGGCGGGCGTGGTGGAGACCAGCAGCGCCTCGCACGCCTCGCGCAGCTCCCGCTCGCGGGCCAGGGCCTGGCGCAGGTTGTTGGCGACGGCCGACATCCGGGCCAGGGCGAGCAGGATCAGGGCCGCCGACACGACGGCGATGACGACGCCGTCGACCACCGGGCCGCGCAGCGCCTGGACCAGCAGCGCGGCCGGGGCCAGCAGGGACGCCGCGGTCAGCACGCCGCGGCGCAGCGACACCTGGGTGCTGGTGAGCACGTGCGGCTCGGTGGCGCGGATCATCGACGGGTGCAGCGCCGCCACGCCGCCGGCGATGTAGAAGACGAGCCAGCCGAGGTCCATCGGGCCGCCGAGCTCCCAGATGCGTTCGAGGCGGCTCAGGCCGTACAGGACATCGGCGGTGAGCAGTGCGGCACCGGAGGCGAGCAGGGCGACCAGGCTGGTGTTGCGGGCCGCGGCCAGGCCGAGCCGGGCCAGGATGGCCAGGGTGAGCACGTCGGTCAGCGGGTACGCGATCGAGACCGTCTTCTCGAGCGCGTTCAGGGTCGGGTCCTGCAGGAACGGGTTGATCAGGAAGGTCCAGGCCAGGAACCCGCCGCCGATGGTCAGGATGGTCGCGTCCAGGACGCCGGCCCGGTCCAGGAACCGCGCCCCCGAGCGGGTCAGCCCGTGCAGGCCGGCCAGCAGCAGGGGCAGGGAGACGCCCAGGAAGATGATGTCGGCGACGGACGGGAACTGGCCCGGCGGGACCGCGATCAGCGCGACGACCGTGCCGCCCGCGAAGGTCAGGTAGCCGGCCGCGAGCAGGACCCAGGGGGTGCGCCGCCGGGGTTTGTTGCGCACGACCCCGACCGCGAACGCGACCAGGGACGAGAGCACGATCAGCAGCCACGCGACTAGGGTGGTCTGCGGCAGGAACACGTACGCCGCGACGCTGGTGATCGTCACGGCGAGGTAGATCCACACCGCCCGGTACAGCGGCGACCGTACGCTCGCGGCCGTTGCCGTGGCGGTGTGGATCTCGGCGCTCGCCCGGCCCCGATGCTCCGGGGTGGTGAACTCGAGCCCGGCGATCTCGTCGGTTGTGGACCGTTCATCGCCGGAAACGCCTGAAGGACCTGAATGTCCGTTTGCCTCGTCCCGAGCCGCGACGCGCGTGGCGGATGCGTCACCCGGCCCGCGTTCCACGGAGTAGCGCTCGTCTGTACTCAAGGCAACCTGCCCGGGCCGCGTCGGTGCCAGCCGGTAGCGGCTGACGTCACTACTACTTGATCGGCATGTGGGCTTCAGGACTGAGAGTGGCTGGTAGGAACGGTTCGATCGAGATCAGAGCAGGGATCGTACTAGCTGTACTGTGACGACGCTACACGTTCTTTACGGTCGCCGTGACCGGCTTTCAGCGACGGACCGGCATGAGCAGTGAGTAGCTCCCTTCCCCCCGTACGACCAGCGGCTTGATCGGGCCGTCGAGCTCGAGCACGAGTTGCCCGGCCGCGCCGGCGTCGAGCGCCTGCAGCAGGAATTCGCGGTTGACCGCCACGTGCGCCTCCTCGTCCGCGGCCCAGGCGTCCTCCTCGGCGACGCGGACCGCGCCGGTGGGATCGAGGGTCAGGATCGCCACGTCGAACGTGACGCCCTCGTGCTCGCGCGTCACGGTCGCCGCCCCGCCGACGATGGTGCGCAGGGCCGGCACGTCGATCGTGATGCGCCGGGGCTCCGCGGCGCCGGCCTGGAGCAGGCGGCGGAGATCCGGATAGTCGACGTCGAGCGGCTCGGCGGTCAGCCGGCGGTCCGGGGTCTCGGCGGCCAGGGACTCCGGGCCGAGGTCCAGCGTGACGGTGCCGGTGAGCGCCGGCCGCAGCTCGTCGACGAAGGTCAGCGGGGCGACGACCCGCACCGGGGGCCCGTCGGTGGTGACGGCGGCCTCGGCCACGGCGAGCCGGTAGCGATCGGTGGCGACCACGGTCAGGACGCCGTTCTCCACATCCAGCAGGACGCCGTTGAGCATGGGCAGGGCGGGGTCGGCCGAGGCGGCGAACCGTACGGCGTCCAGGGCGGCGGCGAGCGCGGCGGCGGGCAGGGTGATCCGGGTCATGGCGGTCTCCTCGAGATCCAGCAGGTGATGGAGTCGGGAGAGCTCGCGCCGGGCGTCGGTGAGGCCGTCCTCGAGCCGCCGCAGGTGCTCGTCGAGCAGCTTGCGGACGGCGTCGGCACGGCCGAGCTCCGACACGGCGCGGCCGATGTCGGCGACCGGCATGCCGACCCGGCGCAGGCCGGCCACCAGGCGGGCCGCGCGGATCTGCTCCGCGCGGTACCGCCGGTAGCCGGTCGCCGGGTCGACCTCGGCCGGGACGAGCACGCCCGCCCGGTCGTAGAACCGCAGGGCGCTGACGCCGAGCCCACTGGCCCGCGCCACCTCGCCGATCCCGTACATCGTGCTCTCCACAGCCCGGAACCCTGCCGCCTCGACAAGGTCGAGGGTCAAGCATGCCGCCCGGAGGAGTGGATCAGTCGGTCACGGTGCCGATGAGCCGGATCTCCTCGGGATCGTCGGGCTCCTGGCGGGCCGGTGCCGCCGGGATCGACGAGGAAAGCTCGACGACCTCCTCGCCCTCGGCGAGACTGTCGGCCACCGTCGGCACGGCCAGCTCGGCGCTGGTCCGGCCGGCCGGGATGTCCACGTACGGCGTCAGCCAGGTCTCCGACAGCGGGCGGGACGGCTCGGGCTCCTCCCCGTAGGCGTGGTCACGGAACCACTGCGGGTCCACGTCGGTGCTGGACAACTCGGTGCCGGCGGTCGGCTTCACCGGGAAGGCCCCGAACGAGAAGTCCGTCTCGGCCGCCGCCGAGAGCGTGTACTCCCAGCGCAGCGTGCCGCCCTCGGCGACCCTGTCGGCCAGGGCCCTGACCGTGACGGTGGGCATGGGGTCGTCGTTGCTGACCCGGACGCCGCCGACGTAGTCGCCGATCACCAGGCCGCGTTCCGCCTTCGCCAGCACGGTGGTGCCCTCGTCCCAGCCGAACAGGGTGTCGCCCTTCACCTCGACCGGGATCCGGATCGCCCGCTGGCGGCGGTGCACCGGGACCAGCCGGGACGTCACCCGGTTGGTGACCGCGTCCACCTCGAAGAACCGGACTTTGCCGTCGCCCCGGCCGGAGATCCGCACCGGGACGACGTACGTCCGGGTGCCCGCGTCGCCCTCGTCCACGGTCAGGTCGCCGATGTCGATCCGGGGCAGCGACGTCGCCTGCGGTGCCGGCGTGCCGGGCTGCCAGCCCCACGCGTCGATCAGCCAGGCGCGGCCGGCGGCGGTACGCGGCGTCACCTCGAACGCCGCGACCTTGCCGGACAGCCTCTTGAGCGGCACCCGCACCTCGCGGGCCCAGTGCGACGTGGTGTGACCGGTGCCCGGCAGCCCGTCGACGGTCACGTCGCCCAGCGCCGTACGCCGGCCACGGGTGTCGGTCACGGCGACGCCGAAGCGGGTGCCGGCGGTGTTCGGCGGGACCATGAGCCGCAGCGCGAGGTCCCGGGAGCCGGCCAGCGACACCGGGCGCGCCGGCTTCAGCGTCATCGGCCTGCCCGCGGCCGACCACGTCAGCTCGGCGGCGTACCGGCCGGCCTCCGACGGCAGGTCCCCGAACGACACGAAGTGCGCCGACCGGACGGTCCAGTCCTCGTCGTCGAGGCAGACCTCGGCGGCGTCGGCGGTGATCTGCTCGCAGATGCGGGCCCCGCCGGTGGTCTTCATCGACGGGTCCGGCAGCAGCGCCGCGGTACGCCGCCCGCCCAGCGCGTGGCTGAGCACCCGCGCCGGGTCGGCGGACGGCGCGCGTACGCCGGTGCCGTCGAGCAGCGGGCGTACCCGGTCGTCGCCGCCCACGAACAGCCGCGCCGCGGCCGCGATGTACGTGGCACCGGCGTTCTGCTGCTGCTGGGCGGTCAGCCGGGTGGGCCGGCCGGGGGTGCAGACCGCGTCCGGCTCCTCGGTGAAGAAGTCGTCCTCGGCCGGGGCGACCGCCTGTCCCGGCGTCCACTCGGTGTTGAAGAAGTTGTGGTTGGCGCCGATCACGTACAGGGAGCTCTGCAACGCCCGGCCCTTGCCGACGCCGCGCGTCTCGTCGATGAACATCTGGCCCTGGAGGTCCGAGACGTCGCCGTCGCAGCCGGGCAGGATCGTCGCCGAGGGCACGTCCGGCACGGGGTTCTGGCCGAAGATCGTGGGTCCGATCAGCAGCATGCCGCGGATCGTCCAGCGCACCCTGCCGTGGTAGCCCTCCTGCGCGGCCGGCGGCGGGGTGAGCGTGTCCATCGCCGCCCGGCTCACGCCCTCGCCGCCGCGGGAGTGGCCCATCAGGAACACCCGCGACAGGTCGGCGCGGGGCGCGGACCGGACGATCGCGGGGGCGCCCGCCCGGCCGCTGCCCGCCCAGTCCGCCCACTTCGCGAGGTGGTTGCGGACCAGCGAGGAACGGGCCTGCGCGCCGCGGTCGGCGGCGTACTCGTTGTCCTGGCCGTTGATGCCGTTGGCCGAGATGGAGACGGTCACGTAGCCCTGCGACGCGAGCAGTTCCTGGGCCTGGAGGTAGCCGCGGTGGCTCGGGATGGGCTGGGAACCGGCCGGGCACGGCCAGGTCTGATCGCCCAGGTCGTCGGGCCCGGCGAAGCACAGGTAGTGCCGGCCGTGCAGGAACAGGGCGAGCGGGCGCTTGCCGGGTGCACCCTTCGGCGCCACGACCACGGCCTGCATCTCGACCTTCTCGGGGAGGTCCGGCAGCTTGATGCCGGGGAGCGTGTACTCACCCTGGACGGTCCGGTAGGGCCCCTTCTTCCCCGGGTCGACGGCGTTCGCCTTCGCCGGCCCCGGGACCACGGGCTCGGGGGCGACGGACCGGCGATGGGCCGCCGGCGCGGCCTGGTCGAGGCGCCGGCCGCCGGCCCGCACCTCCAGCGAGCCGAGGCCGGCCGCCCGGTCCAGGTCGAGCGTGAAGGTCTTCCGGTCGGGCGCCGCCTTCGGCCGGCCGAGCAGCCGCCCGCCGGACCAGAACTCGACCTCGGCGTCGCCCATCGGCACCCGCTCGTCCGAGCGCCAGGTGAGGTGGCCTCCCTCGACGGACCACCCGCCGGAGGAACCCGCGGGGCCGGGCGGCGGGGCGGCGTGCGCCTGCCCGCCCGTCCCCACTATCAGTGCCGCGGCGAGCGCGGCCGACACGACAAGTCTGCGCATGCGCCCGGTGTACTCGATAGGTGCAAATCGCTCGATGATCGTCGAAACACCTCAGAGCGGCGGGCGGACCGTGAATCCGGTGGCGATCGGGGCCAGGTACAGCGAGGACTGGTACCGGGAGATGTAGCGGTCCGGGTAGTTGACTGATCGCAATGCGTAGATGCCGCCTCCCCGGGACGCCGGGCAGAACGTGCTGTCGGCGGCGAACAGGGGTGTGCCGTCGAACCGCTCGAGACGCAATTCGAAATTGCGGTGGCGCAGGAAGAACCCGGGGAGGTTCACCGCTTCGAAGGACACGCATCGGGCGTCGGCGGCGCCCCGGCGTACGCGGAACCGGGAATCGGCGCGGTCCCCGGCCGGGCTGCGCGCGTCGATCCGGTCCACCCGGCCGCGGAAGTCGTGGTGGCGTACCCGGCTGCCCGGGTCGCCCGCCGGCGACAGCCCGATCGTGGTGCCGGCGACGAACCCCGCGACGGGCGGCTTCGACGAGGGCTTGGGCGTGCTGGTGCCCGTCCCGGTCGACGGCGCGCGGGTGCGCGGCGCCGTGACCTGCTCGGACTCGTCGGCGACCGGCTCGATCGGCGGCCGGGCCGGACGGGTGGCCGAGGGAGCGGCCGAGGTGGTCGCCGACGCCCGCGGTGCCGCGTCGGGCACCGGCGGGATCGGCGGCATCGGCACGAACTGGGCACGCTGGGACCCGGGCCCCGGCATGAGCGCGATGGCGACGGCGCCGGCCACCGCGAGCAGCGCGAGGGCGACCAGGGCCGCGCCGGGTCGCCCGCCCACCAGGGGCCGGTCGGCCGGCGGGGGCATCGGAGGAAGCGTGGTGGTGGGGCGATTCGCCGGGGCAAAATATTGCACCGGGGATACCCATTCCTCGTGCGGAGGTCCGGGCGAAGGACGATCCTCAGGGGGCATCGGCGTCCGTTCGATGAATAGCCGGCAAGCCGCGCGAAAGCGCGGGCCGTGGGGGCGCAAGTAATGGTCGATGCGAAGACGGCCGATGGCAAGAGGCAATCTTGCGAACACCGCGGGTGATCGATCCGCGGAGGGCGCTGATCCGTAGTGACGGGGGAAGACCGCCGCCCCGAGGGAGTTCCGCCGTGGACCATCTCCCGCCCGCAGACCGCCCCCGCTCCGACCGCGACGCCCTCTACCGGCGGCCGAACGCCGTCCCGCCCGCGTACGTCCCCGAGCCGCCGATGCCGGCCGCGCTGCCCTCCATCTCGGACTACTGGCCGGACGCCCCGCACCGGCAGGCCCCCGTGGCCCCCGCCGTGCCGCCGCGCCCGCACCGGCAGCCCGTCGCGCCCGCGCCCCGGCCCCGGCGGCGGCGTACCGGGCTGGTGCTGGTCACGGTCGTGGTGTTGCTGGCCGCCGGGGGTGTGGCCGGTGCGTATCTCACGCGGCGTACCGACCCGCCGCGGCCGGCCGCCGCGCCGCCCCCGGTGGCCCGGACGACGACCACCGCGGCGCCCGTCCGGAACAGGCTGGCCGCGCCCGTGTCCGGCCTCGACCGGGCGAGCTTCGAGCTGGTCAGCGACACCAGGGTGCTGCGGCTGCGCACCACCGACCTGGGCGACGACCTCTACCGGGTCACCACGCCGGAGGGCGGCAGCGTGCTGCCGCGGGTCACCGTCGAGGACACCGCCGTGCGGCTCTTCCTGGAGCGCAGCGGCCAGCGCGGCAAGGACGAGGTCGAGGTGCTGCTGAACACCGCGGTCCGGTGGCGGCTGACGATGACCGGCGGCGTCCAGCGTGGTGCCTTCGACCTCGGCGGGGCCCGGATCGAGGGGGTGAACCTGGTGGGCGGCGCCACCCGCCTCGAACTCACCCTGCCCCGCCCGGACGGCACCCTGCCGATCCGGATGTCCGGCGGGGTGAACCAGTTCGAGGTGTCGGCCGCGCCGAGCGTGCCGGTCCGGGTCCGTACCCGGCGCGGTGCGGGGCAGGTCAAGTTCGACGGGCGTACGGACGACGGCGTGGCCCGGGGAGCGGCGTTCCTCAGCCCGGACTGGGGTGCCAGCCGGAACCGGGTCGACCTGGACGCGGTGGCCGGCGTCGGCACCCTGCGCCTCGGCCGGGCATGACGGCTGCCTCGGACCGCACGGCGCGGCCGGGAGTGAGGCTCAGACCAGCAGGGCCACGGCCAGGCCGGCCATGACGGCTGCGATCAGGCCGTCCAGGATCCGCCAGGCGGCGGGCCTGTTCAGTACGGGCGCCAGCCGCCGCGCGCCCAGCCCCAGGGCCGTGAACCACACCGCGCTGGCCGCCGCGGCGCCGAGGCCGAACAGCCACTGGTGCGGGTGCTGCTGCGCGACCGAGCCGAGCAGGAGCACGGTGTCGAGGTAGACGTGCGGGTTGAGGTAGGTCAGGGCGAGGCAGGTCAGCAGGGTCGCGCGCAGGGTGGCGGGGGCGCGGTCGGTGGGGGTGAGGGCGGCCGGGCGGGCCGCTCGCCGTGCCGCCAGGACCGCGTACGCGAGCAGGAAAGCGGCGCCGGCCCACCGGATCACCGTGACCAACCCGGGACGGGCCGCCACGACGGCGCCCAGGCCGGCGATGCCGGCGGCGATCAGCGCCAGGTCCGAGATCGCGCAGGTCAGCACCACGGGTACGACGTGCTCCCGGCGCAGCCCTTGGCGCAGCACGAAGGCGTTCTGCGCCCCGATGGCGACGATGAGCACGAGGGACGCGGCGAAACCGGCGAGCGCGGAGGTGACCATGGCTCGACGCTAGGCCGCCGCGGTGGTGTACTCCAGCTAATGATTCTTCAGGAACTTAAGGAAATCTGATGGACGCCGTGCAGCTGACCACGTTCCAGGCGGTCATCGAGGAGGGCAGCTTCGACGCCGCCGCCCGGGCGCTGCACGTGACCCCGTCGGCGGTGAGCCAGCGGATCAAGGCCCTGGAACAGGCGGTGGGGCAGGTCCTCGTGCGCCGCGCCAAGCCCGCCGAACCGACCGAGGCGGGCCAGGCCCTCGTCCGCCTCGCCGGCCAGGTCGCCCTGCTCGAACGGGAGGCGCTGGACGCGGCGCGCGGTGCGCTGGGCGGCGGTGGGCGTACCCGGGCGACCGTGGTGGTCAACGCCGACTCCCTGCTCACCTGGTTCCTGACGGCGCTGGCCGCGGTCCCCGCCGAGCTCGCCCTGAGCTTCGACCTGCACCAGGAGGACCAGGACCACACCGCCGACCTGCTCCGCGCCGGTACGGCCATGGCCGCGGTCACCGGCCAGCACACCCCGGTCCAGGGCTGCCGGGTCGAACCCCTGGGCGCGATGCGCTACCGGGCGATGGCCGCCCCGGGCGCGTTCGCCGGCTTCGACACCACGCCGATGATCGTCTTCAACCGCAAGGACCGACTCCAGCACCGCTTCCTCGCGTCCCTGACCCGCCGCCACCTCGACCCGCCGATCCACTACGTCCCGGCCGCGGCGGCGTTCGTCGACGCGATCCGCCTCGGCCTCGGCTGGGGCCTGGTGCCGGAGCGGATCGCGGACGAGGACGTCGCCGCCGGCCGGCTCGAGGAGCTGACCCCGGGACGGCACCTGGACGTCCCGCTCTACTGGCAGTTCTGGCGCATGGAATCCACGATGCTGGCGGCCCTCACCGAAGCCGTCAAGACCGCCGCGGCCGCCGCCCTGCGCTGATCACCCGGCGAGGCTGCGCTCGATCGTGTCCAGGGCCGCGTCGATCGAGGTCGCCAGCGTCACCTGGGCGAGTGCCGCGGAGCGGACGAAGGCCGTCTCGGTGATCCCGCCGAGCCAGGACCAGAGGCCCGCGTAGAAGCCGTCCGGGTCCAGGACCACGATCGGCTTGCGGTGCAGGCCGAGGGTCGCCGTGGTCCAGACCTCGAACAGTTCGTCGAGGGTGCCGAGGCCGCCCGGCAGGGTGACGAAGGCGTCCGAGCGCTCGATCATCAGGTTCTTGCGGGCGCCCATGTCCGTGGTGACCAGCAGTTCGTCGGCGGCGGTGTCGGCGACCTCGAGGTCCACGAGGGACTGCGGGATCACGCCGAGGGTGTGCGCGCCGGACGCGCGGGCGCCGTCGGCGACCGCGCCCATCATGCCGACGCGGCCGCCGCCCGAGACGAGCGAGTGGCCGCGGGGGCCGAGCGCCTTGCCGAACGCGGTGGCGAGGTCGAGGTGCTTGGGGTCGAGGAAGCTGGAGGAGGCGCAGAAGACGCAGACGGCCGCCACGTCACCGCTTCCCGTTCTCGGCCAGCGCGGCGTCCGCCTGCACGATCATCTGTACGGCCTCGTCGACGTCGTCGGTCACCAGCAGCAGCTCCATGTCGCCCGGGCCGACCTTGCCGTCGGCGAGCAGCCGCGACTTGATCCAGTCGAGCAGGCCGCCCCAGTACTCGGTGCCCATGAGGATCACCGGGAAGCGGGTGACCTTGCGGGTCTGCACCAGCGTGATGGCCTCGAACAGCTCGTCGAGGGTGCCGAAGCCGCCGGGCAGCACCACGAACGCCTGCGCGTACTTGACGAACATGGTCTTGCGGACGAAGAAGTAGCGGAAGTCGATGCCGATGTCGACCCAGTCGTTGAGGCCCTGCTCGAACGGCAGTTCGATGCCGAGCCCCACCGACATGCCGCCGGCCTCGGTCGCGCCGCGGTTCGCCGCCTCCATCACGCCGGGGCCGCCGCCGGTGATCACCGCGTAGCCGGCCTCCGCGAGCGCCCCGCCGAGCTGCGCGGCGAGCTCGCACTCCGGGCTGTCCGGCAGGCTGCGCGCCGAGCCGAAGACGCTCACCGCGGGCGGCAGGTCGGCGAGGGTGTCGAAGCCCTCGACGAACTCGGAGAGGATGCGCAGGGCCCGCCAGGCGTCCTTGGTCTTCCACTCGCCGCGGTAGTGCGAGTCGAGCAGTTTCTCGTCCGCGGTGCTCGGCGGAATCGAATCACGCCGCAGCGTGACGGCGCCGCGATGACGCTCATGGGGTACGCGCCTGCGGCCGTTGGTGCTGTCCGTCATGGCATCCACGGTAGTGCGGACGGTCTGTAACCGGTGAATAACCGGTTGGGTTTTGCCAAGAGGATTGCGGCGTGGCGGCCTTTTTGCCAGATTGAAGCAACCGACGGTAGCCCCGCAACGTCTGTACGGTTACCGACCCCGCACGGCAGGCACGGCGTCCGGCTCCGGCCGGGCATCTCGGCGAAGGAGCCACCGTGATGACCCGTTACGAGCGAATGAAGGCACAGCGCCGCATGCAGCGGCGGATCCGCCTGGTCGTCGAGGAACGCCGCATGGCCCTGGCCCTGCCGCCGCCGGCCGCCGACCCGGCCTTCGACCCCGAGACCACGGTCGAGATCCCGCGGCCCGCCCAACCCTGAGATTTCAGTACGCCGCCAGCCATCGGTGCAGCGTGGCGGCCCCGTCCCGGATCTTGCCGATCTCCACGTGCTCGTCCGGCGCGTGCGCGAGCATCGGATCGCCGGGCCCGTAGTTCAGCGCCGGCACGCCGAGGGCGGCGAACCGCGACACGTCCGTCCACCCCAGTTTCGCCGCCGGCTCCGCGCCCACCGCCGTCAGGAAGTCGCGGGCCGGCGCCGCGTCCAGCCCCGGCAGGGCGCCGGGAGCGGAGTCGGTCACCTCCAGCTCGAACCCGTCGAAGACCTCGCGCAGATGATCCAACGCCTGTTCTTCCGTACGGTCCGGAGCGAAGCGCAGGTTGACCTCGATCGCGCACTCGTCCGGGACCACGTTGCCGGCCACCCCTCCGGCGATGTCCACGGCGCTCAGGCCCTCACGGTACGTACAGCCGTCGATGGTCACGGTGCGCGGGCGATAGTCCTCCAGGCGCCGCAGCAGCGGGCCCATGGCGTGGATCGCGTTGACGCCCCGCCAGGCCCGCGCGGTGTGCGCCCGGCGGCCCCGGGTGCGGATCCGCGCCCGCATGGTCCCCTGACATCCCGCCTCGACCACCCCGTACGTGGGCTCCAGCAGCACGGCGAAGTCCGCGACCAGCCACTCCGGGCGGTCCCGCGCGACCAGGTTCAGCCCGTTGTACTCGTGCTCGATCTCCTCCGCCTCGTAGAAGAGAAAGGTGAGGTCGTACCGCGGGTCGGGCAGGGTGGCGGCGAGGTGCAGCGCGAGGGCGACCCCCGACTTCATGTCCGCCGTACCGCAGCCGTAGATCAGATCGTCCACCACGGTCGACGGGAAGTTGTCGTGCAGCGGGACGGTGTCGAGATGCCCGGCGAGCACGACGCGCTGGTCGCGGCCCAGGTCGGTGCGGGCCATCACCGTGTTCTGCAGGCGTTCGGTGTGCAGGTGCGGGGCCTGCCGCAGGACGTCCTCGACGCAGTCGGCGATGACCTTCTCGTCGCGCGAGACGGACTCGATGTCGACCAGGGTGCGGGTCAGCACCACCGGGTCGACGAGCACGTCAGGAGTGAGCGGGTTGGCCATGAGCCGCACAGTACAGTCCGAAAGTGAAGCAGTTACCCAGCTCCGATAGGGTGCGCGATGTGAGTAGCGCGATCTCGACCTCGGCAGCCTGGGGCATCGGCCTCGCCACCGTCACCGCCGACGGGACGGTCCTCGACACCTGGTATCCGGCCGGCTACCTCGGGCTGGGCACGCTGCCCGCCGAGCCGCCGACGCTGCCCGCCGGGCTGGTCGGCCCGAAGGCGCTGGCCGGCCTCAGCACCGTCGAGGTGCGCACCGAGGTGTCGTCGCTCGCCGAGCCGATCAAGGACTCGTCGGACGCGTACCTGCGCCTGCACCTGCTGTCGCACCGCCTGGTGAAGCCCAACGAGCAGAACCTCGACGGCATCTTCGGCATGCTCGCCAACGTGGCGTGGACCTCCGCCGGCCCGTGCCCGCCGGACCGGGTCGACGAGCTGCGCCTCATCGAGCGCGCCGCCGGCCGGCACCTGAGCGTGTACGGCGTCGACAAGTTCCCGCGCATGACCGACTACGTGGTGCCGACCGGCGTCCGCATCGCCGACGCCGACCGGGTGCGGCTCGGCGCGCATCTCGCGAGCGGGACCACCGTCATGCACGAGGGCTTCTGCAACTTCAACGCCGGCACCCTCGGCACGTCCATGGTCGAGGGCCGCATCGTCCAGGGCGTCGTCGTCGGCGACGGCTCCGACATCGGCGGCGGCTCGTCCATCACCGGCACCCTCTCCGGCGGCGGCAAGGACAAGGTCTCCATCGGCGAGCGCAGCCTGCTCGGCGCGAACGCCGGCATCGGCATCTCGCTCGGCGACGACTGCGTGGTCGAGGCCGGCTGCTACATCACCGCCGGGTCGAAGCTGACCCTGCCGGACGGGCGCGTGGTCAAGGCCCGCGAGCTGTCCGGCGTCGACGGCCTGCTGTTCTGGCGCAACTCGGTCACCGGCGGGCTCGAGGCCCGGCCCCGCAAGGGCACCGGCATCGAACTGAACGCGGCGCTGCACGCCAACGACTGACCCGCTCCGGCTCGCCGCCCGACGTGTCCGGCGCGAGGCGCGGCGGGCCCTGCCGAACCGGTGCGACACCGGCTGCCGGCCCGGCAGGGGGCTCCGGCGGCTGCTGGAGGGGTTTCGCGTGACCCTTCTCCGGTACGGCCCGGCCGTCAAGCCTCGCCGGGTGCCGATTCGCGACACCCGCGGGCCGGTGAGCACGCGTGGAAGACTCGGGACATGCCTCCGCAACGGGCGACCCTGCTCCAGGTCGCACAGCGGGCCGGCGTGTCCCGCAGCACGGCGTCGTTCGTCCTCGCCGGACGCCACGTGGACATGCGGATCTCGGAGGACGCCCGGCAACGGGTCCTCCGCGCGGCCCAGGAGCTGGACTACCGGCCCAACCTGATGGCCCGCGGCCTGCGGACCAAGGTCACCCGGACCATCGCGCTGCTCTCCGACACCCTCGCCTCCGACCCGTACGCCGGACGCGCGATCCACGGCAGCCTCGCCGCGGCGGTCGCGCACGGCCACCTCCTGCTCATCGGCGAGACCGAGGGCGACGCGGTCGTCGAGGAACGGCTGATCTCGGACTTCCTCGACCGCCAGGTCGACGCCTTTCTGTACGCGAGCATGTCCACCCGCTACGTCCGGGTGCCCAAGCAGCTCAGCGGCCGGCCGGTGGTGCTGCTCAACTGCCTCACCCGGGCGGCGCGACCCACCTGCCACGCGGTCGTACCGGACGAGGTGGCCGCCGGATGGAACGCCGCGCGGACTCTCGTCGAGGCCGGCCACCGCGACGGCATCCACCTGGTCGGCGACCCGGCGGACCAGGCCTTCGCCGGGCGCGAGCGGGTGGCCGGCCTGCGGGAGGGCTTCGCCGCCTCGGGGATCAGGCTCGGTGCGGCCGTCGAGTGCTCGTGGTGGCCGGAGCCGGCGTACGAGGCGGTGCGGCGGGCGCTGGCCGGTGGGCTCGCCCCGAAGGCGCTGATCTGCCTCAACGACCGGGTGGCGCTGGGGGCGTACCAGGCGCTGCGGGAGGCCGGGCTGGAGATCCCGGACGACGTGTCGGTGCTGTCGTTCGACGACTCGGACCTTGCCGCATGGCTCCGGCCCCAGCTCGCGAGCATCTCGCTGCCGCACTACCAGCTCGGCTGGAAGGCCGTCGAACTGCTGCTCGGGCCCGCGCGGCAGCCGGCCGTGCATCGCGTACCCATGCCGGTGCGGCTCCGCGCCTCGGTCGGAAAGCCCTGACGCGGATCTTGTCGTAGGTGCGTGGTCTCATTGGTGCCGTGACCTCGACTCCCGCGGCGGTGCGCCGGCCGGCGTACCGGCTGGTGCGCAAGCCCGCACCCGCCGCGGCCGGGCTGCACGCGGACGTCCTCCAGCAGTATGTGGTGGCGCACACCGACGGGCCGCTGCTGGTGGTCGGCGGCCCCGGCACCGGCAAGACGACGGTCCTGGTGGAGGCGGTCGCGGCCCGGATCGCCGACGGGGTCGACCCGGAGAGAATCCTGGTGCTCACGTTCGGCCGCCGCGGCGCGACCGCGTTGCGGGACCGGATCGAGGCGAGGATCTCCGGGCCGACGTTCCACGAGCCGCTGGTGCGCACCTTCCACGCGTACGCGTTCGGCCTCCTGCGGCGGGCCGCCGCCGAGCGCGGCGAGCCCTCGCCCCGGCTGCTGACCGGCCCGGAGCAGGACCTGATCATCCGCGAGCTGCTCGCGGTCGTCGGCGACGAGGACGCACCCGACATCGTCCGCTGGCCCGAGGCGCTGCGCCCGGCCCTGCCCACCCGCGCCTTCGCGCAACAGCTGCGCGACCTCATGCAGCGCGCCGCCGAACGCGGGATCGGGCCGGTCGAGCTGGCCCGCCTCGGCGAGCGCCTGGGCCGCGACGACTGGCCGGCCGCCGCCCGCTTCCTCCGCGAGTACGTCGCGGTCCTCGCCCTGCGCGACGTGACCACCCGCGGCTCGACCGCCTACGACCCGGCCGAGCTGGTCCGCGCGGCGTCCGGCCTGCTCCACGACGACCCGGCCCTGCTCGAGGCCGAGCGCCGCCGCCTCGCATACGTCTACGTCGACGAGCTGGCCGACACCGACCCGGCGCAGATCGAGCTGCTGTCGCTGGTCGCGGGCGGCGGCAAACCCCTCGTGGCGTTCGGCGACCCGGACTCGTCCATCTACGGCTTCCGCGGCGCCGACCCGGAGGCGGTCACGGCCTTCCCGACCCGCTTCCGTACGGCCTCCGGCGCCCTCGCCGAGACGATCACCCTGCACACCAGCTACCGCGCCGACGCACCCCTGCTCGAATCGACCAGCCGGGTGTCCCGTCGCATGCGCGGCCGGATGCGCCACCGGGCCCTCCACCCGCCGGCCCTGCCGCAACCCGCCGACCTCCCTTCGCCCGCGCCGGCCGGCTCGGCAGGCCCTTCGCGGCCGTCCGCGGCTGCGTCCTCCGCCGCGTCCCACCCTTCGCCCGCCGGCGCGGTTCGTTCTTCGGGGGGCGGGGCTGCGGTGCCGGGTGGAGCGATCGTCTCCACGTTCCGGTCCGCGACCAGCGAGACGGCGTTCGTGGCGCACGCCCTGCGGGAGGCGCATCTGCTGCACGGGGTGCCGTGGTCGCGGATGGCCGTGGTGCTGCGGTCGACCAGCCTCCAGCTGCCGTCCCTGCAACGCGGCCTCGCCGCCGCCGGGGTGCCGACCGTGACGCATGCCGAGGACCTGCCGCTGCACCTGCAACCGGCCGTCGCACCGTTTCTGCTGCTCCTGCGGTGTGCACTGGAGCCGGAAGCGCTCGACGAGGAGGCCGCCGTCGCGTTGCTGCACTCGCCGCTGGGCGGTGCCGACCCGCTGGCCGAGCGGCGGCTGCGCCAGGGGCTGCGCGCGCTCGCCCTGGCGGCCGGGGACCGCCGCCCCTCCGGCGAACTGCTCGTCGACGCGATCCGCGACCCGGCCGGCCTGGACGTGGTCGAGCGGCGGTGGGCGACGCCCGCGCAGAACGTCGCCCGGCTCATCGCCACGGCGCGCGAGGCCGCCGCCGCGCCCGCCGCGACCGCGGAGCAGGTGCTGTGGTCCGTCTGGCGGGCCAGCGGTCTCGCCGAGCGCTGGTACGCCCTGAGCACCCGCGGCGCCCCGGTCGAACCCGGCAGCGAGGGCGGCCGGGCGCGGCAGTGGCGCGCGGAGGCGGCCGACCGCGACCTCGACGCCATGGTGGTGCTGTTCGACGCGGCCGCCCGCTTCGTGGACCGGCTGCCCGGCGCCCGCACCGAGGTGTTCCTGGACCACGTCCTCGGCCAGGACCTCCCCGCCGACTCGATCGCGCCCTCCGCCGACCGGGGCGACGCCGTGCGGCTGCTCACCGCGCATGCCGCCAAGGGACTCGAGTGGGACGTCGTCGTGCTGGCCGGCGTGCAGGAGGGCATCTGGCCCGACCTGCGGTTGCGGGGCAGCCTGCTGGGCTCGGAACGGCTGGTGGACGTGCTCGCCGGCCGGGCCGCCTCGGGCGCCGCGGCGGTGGTCGGGCAGACGTCCGCGCTGCTCGACGAGGAGCGCCGGCTGTTCTACGTGGCGACGACCCGAGCCCGGCGCCGGCTGATCGTGACGGCGGTCGCGTCGGCGAGCGTGGGCGGCGCCGACGGCGAGGAGCAGCCGAGCCGCTTCCTGACCGAACTCGGCCTGCCCGGCCGCCGCGACGACGACCCCCCCGAATCCCCGCCCACCGACCCGGACGACCCCGGCCCCGACGCCCCGGACGACCCCGGCCCTGACGCCCCGGGCCCGGACGCCCCGGGCCCGGACGCCCCGGGCCCTGACGCCCCGGGCCCGGACGACCCCGGCCCCGACGCCCCGGACCGCGACCCCGACCCCGGCGGCTCCGAGGAGCGGGCGGGCGACGACCCCGGGCCGGCGGGGCTGCATGAGCTTCTCGACGTGCAGGACGAGGTGCCGGTGGGGCGGCCGCCCCGGGCGCTCACCCTGTCCGCGCTGGTCGCCGAGCTGCGTACCGTCGTCATCGCGCCGGAGGTGTCGCCCGCCCGGCGGCATGCCGCGGCCGCCGAGCTGGCCCGGCTCGCCCAGGCCGGCGTTCCCGGCGCGCACCCGGACGAGTGGTGGGGGTTGCGGCCGTTGTCCGACGACCGGCCGCTGGTCGACGAGGGCGAGCCGGTGAAGGTCACCCCGTCCGCGATGGAGAGCGCCCTGCGGTGCAGCCTGCGGTGGCTGCTCGAACGGCACGGGGGCGCGGCGCCGGCCGGGCCCGCCCAGGGCGTCGGCAACCTGGTGCACGCCGCCGCGATGCTCGCCGAGGACGCGAACGCCGACCGGGAACGGCTCGTCGAGTACGTCTCCGCCCGCTTCGACGCGATCGAGCTGGCGGCGCGCTGGCTCGCCGGGCCCGAGCAGGAGCGGGCCCAGGGCATGGTCGACAAGCTGCTGCGGTGGCTGGCCCGCAACCCGCGGCGGCTGCTGGCCATCGAGCACGAGTTCACCGTGCGGCTCGACGACCCGAACCGGCCGATCCAGCTCACCGGGCGCGTCGACCGCCTCGAGGTGGACGAGCAGGGGCGGCTGGTGGTCATCGACCTCAAGACCGGCAAGAGCACCGCCGTGTCGGCCGGCGAGGTCGAGGAGCACGCGCAGCTCGCCGGGTACCAGGCCGCCGTGGACGCGGGCGCCTTCGACACGCTGACCGAGGGCGCGGAGAGCGGCGGCGCGGCCCTGGTGCAGCTCGGGCCGGCCAAGGAGGCACGCGAGCAGATGCAGCTCCCGCTCGCCGAGGCGGAGGACCCCAACTGGGCGTACGCGATGGTCCGGCGCACTGCCGACACCATGGCCGCGGCCACCTTCTCGGCGGTCGCCAACGCCAAGTGCCGGGTGTGCCCGGTGCGTACCAGCTGCCCGATCAGCGGCCAGGGCCGCCAGGTCGTCGAGCCCGGCCCGGCATGACCCGCCCGAGAACCCCCGCGGGCGGGGCGCGATGACCCAGCCCAGCCTCTTCACCGATGCCGCGCCGCGGCCCCGGCGCCGCGCCGACGCCGGTCCCCGCTACACGCCGCTCGAGCTGGCCAGGCTGCTCCGGCTGCACGCGCCGACCCCGGAACAGGCCGCGATCATCGCGGCGCCGGTCGAACCGGTCCTGGTCGTTGCCGGTGCCGGGTCCGGCAAGACCGAGACGATGGCCTCGCGGGTGGTCTGGCTCGTCGCGAACGGGTACGCCCACCCCGACGAGATCCTCGGCCTCACGTTCACCCGCAAGGCCGCGGGGGAGCTGGCCCATCGCGTACGGACGAGGCTCGGGCAGTTGGTGCGGCGCCTCGGGCAGCAGGACGCGCTCGCCGGTGAGCCGACGGTCGCCACGTACCACTCGTACGCGGCCCGAATCGTCACCGAGCACGGCCTGCGCGCCGGGTACGAGCCCTCCGTGCGGCTGCTCACCGAGGCCGCCCGGTGGCAGATCGTCGACTCGCTCGTGCGGTCGTACACGGGAGAGATGACCGGCCTTAACCGCGCGCCGGGCACGGTGACCGACGACGTGCTGGCGCTCTCCGCCGAGCTCGCCGAGCATCTCGTGTCCCCGGACGACCTCTCCGCCTGGACCGGCCGCTTCTTCGCCGAGGTGCAGTCCCTGCCCGGCCGGGTCTACAAGGACGTCACCGACGCGCTGCTGCGCCAGCGTCAACGGCTCACCCTGCTGCCCCTCGTACGCCTCTACGACCAGCGCAAACTCGACCTGGAGGCGATGGACTTCGGCGACCAGCTGGCCCGCGCCGCGCTGGTGGCCCGCGACCATCCCGAGGTCGGCGAGATCGAACGCGGGCGCTACAGGATCGTGCTGCTCGACGAGTACCAGGACACCAGCCACGCGCAGGTCGTGCTGCTCAACGCGCTGTTCGGCGGCGGCCACCCGGTCACCGCGGTCGGCGACCCCTGTCAGTCGATCTACGGCTGGCGCGGCGCGTCCGCGGGCACGCTCGACCGGTTCCCCGCCGAGTTCACCGGCCCCGGCGGGCGCGAGGCGTGGGTGCTCAACCTGACCCGGAGCTGGCGGAACCGCCCCGAGATCCTCCAGGTCGCCAACGCCCTCTCGCGGCCGCTGCGGGCCGCCGGCGCCCGGGTCGCCGAGCTCATCCCGGCCCAGCGCGTGGCCGAGCGCGTCGGGGGACGCACGGTGGCGTGCGCTCTGCTGAACACGTACGGGGAAGAAGCGCAGTGGATCGCCGACTCGATGCTCGCGGCGTGGCGGTCGGCGGCCCGGCTGCCGGACGCGCTGCCCGGCGACATCCCCGTCGACAAGCGCCCGACGAGCGCCGTGCTGGTCCGCGTCCGCAGCCAGATCCCGGCGATCGAGGAGGCGCTGCGGGCCCGCGGCCTGCCGGTCGAGGTGGTCGGCCTGGGCGGCCTGCTCGACACCCCTGAGGTACGCGACGTCGTCTGCACGCTGCGGGTGCTGGCCGACCCGACGGACGGCGCGGCGCTGCTGAGGCTGCTCACCGGTGCCCGCTGGCGGATCGGGCCCCGCGACCTCGTGGCCCTGCACCGCCGCGCCCGGGCCATCGCCGCGGCCCGGGTGGCCGGCACCACCGGCGGCGCCGACGACCCCCAGCGGATCGTGGGGGACCGGCTGGACGACGCCACGCTGGTCGAGGCCATGGCGGACCTCGGGGCGCCCCAGCAGTTCTCGCAGGAGGGGTACGCGCGGCTGCGGGCGTACAGCAGGGAACTGGCCGAATTGCGGCACCGCCTGGACCAGCCGCTGCCGGACCTGGTCGCCGACATCGAGCGCACGATCGGCCTGGACGTGGAGGTCGCCGTGCGCGGCTGGGGTGCCGGCGACGCCGGCCTGGCCCGCGGCCACCTCGACGCCCTCGGCGACGTCGCGGCCCGGTACGCGGGCGACACCGACGGCGGCACCATCGCCGGCTTCCTGGCCTTCCTGGCCGCGGCCGAGGAGGAGGAACGCGGCCTCGCCCCCGGCCAGGTGGACGTGGTGGAGGGCGCGGTCCAGATCCTGACCGCCCACGCGGCCAAGGGGCTGGAATGGGACGTCGTCTCGGTGGCGGGCCTGACGAAGAACGTGTGGCCGGGCCTCACCCGCGGCTCCGACAACTATCTCGGCGGCATCGGCGTCCTGCCCTTCCCGCTCCGCGGCGACGCCTCCGGCCTGCCGACGCTCGACCTCGCCGAGGCCGTGGACCAGAAGGACGTGGCGGGCGCGCTCACCGCATTCGGCCGCGCCTGGCGCGACCATGACGTACGCGAGGAGCGCCGGCTGGCGTACGTGGCGGTGACCCGGCCGCGAAGGCTGCTGCTCGCGTCCGGCTACTGGTGGGGCGACGGGGTGAAGCGCCCCCGCGGTCCGTCGGTGTTCCTGGAGGAGATCCGGGCGTCCTGCGAGGACGGCGCGGGCACGGTGGACCACTGGTCACCGGAGCCGCCGGGCGACGCCACCAACCCGTCGGCGGCGCTCGTCGCCACGGCCGAGTGGCCATCGGACCCGCTGGGCGGCCGGCGGCCGGCCATGGCGGCGGCGGCGGACCTGATCCGGCGCATGATCGCCGCCCCGACCCCGGAGGACGCGCTGGCCTTCGCCGACCTCGCGGAGGCCGACCCGGAGATCGCCGAGCGCGCCGGCCTGGCGGCGGACCTGACCGGCCTCGGCCCCTCGGCCCCCGCCGCCGGACCGACCGCCGCCGCCGGGCCGGGCTCGGCTGGCGGGGCAGGCTCGTCCGCGGGGCCGGGCTCGGCTGGCGGGCCGGGGTCGGCTGGCGGGCCGGGGTCGTCCGCTGGGCTGGGCTTGGCTGGTGGGCTGGGCTCGGCTGGTGGGGCGGGCTCTGGTGCGGGGCCGGCCTTCGACGGCGATCCGGACATCGTGCGGTGGCGGTTGGAGGCGAGGTTGCTGCTCGCCGAGCGGGAGGAGCGGGCCCGCCGCGACGGCCCGCTGGAGGTCGCCCTGCCCGCCCACCTCTCGGTGTCGCAGCTGGTCGTCCTGCGCCGCGACCCCCAGCTGCTGGCCCGCTCGCTGCGCCGCCCCCTGCCGCAGCGCCCGGCACCGTACGCCCGCCGCGGCACGGCATTTCACTCCTGGCTGGAGCAAAGGTACGGCTCGGTCCGCCTCCTCGACGTCGACGAGCTGCCCGGCGCGGCGGACGACGACGCGGCCACCGACGACGAACTGGCGGCGCTGCAGGAGGCATTCCTCGCAGGAGAGTGGGCGGAGAAGACGCCGGTGGAGGTGGAGGTCCCGTTCGCGACCACGGTCGCCGGCGTGGTGATCCGCGGCCGGATGGACGCCGTCTTCGCCGAGCCGGGCAACCGCTACGACGTGATCGACTGGAAGACCGGCCGCCGCCCCGCCGCGGCGGACGCGGCCGCGGCGGCGGTCCAGCTCGCCGCCTACCGCCTGGCCTGGGCGGCGCTCGCGGAGGTGCCGGTCTCCCGGGTACGCGCGGGCTTCCACTACGTCCGCGACGGCGTCACCGTGCGTCCGGTGGATCTGCTGGACGCGGACGGCCTGGCCGCCCTGATCACCGACCTCCCCGAGCCCGGCACCACCGACCAGTCCTGATCGGCGTGTCCCGCGGCCTGGCCGTTTCGCCACGGCCCAGGCGAGTCCCGCGGCGCGCGGCGTGTCCCGCGGCGTGCGCGAGGGCGGCCCGCGGCCCGCGGCGGGTCGCGCGGCCTGGGTGGGCGTGTTCTCGCGCATGGGCGTGTCTCACACCGCGGTGTGTCCCGATCTCGGCGGCGTGTCTCACACTCCGCCGCGCGACGCCCGTGTCTCCCCGGCCCGGCCCGGCTTGTCACAGCCCCGCGGCGGCCAGGAGGTGGAGCAGGGCGGCCGCATATGCCTCCTCCGGCGACGGCGCGGGGAACGTACGGTCCTCGCCCAGCAGGGTGACGTCGACCCGATAGCCGGCATCCGTCCTGCTCAGAGCCCGGAACGTCGCGCCGAGCAGCTCCCGCAGCTGGTCCTCGCGGGGCAGCCACAGCGCCTCCTCGAGATCCACATCGTCGAGCGCCCACTCCGTGGTGCCGTTGAACCCGATCACCTGACCGTCGGGTACCGGGTACACCTCGATCGTCATGGTGCTCAGCACGAAGATCTCCTCGTCCAGGTCCCGATCGGGGATGGCGAAGTGATCGCCGGGGCCGGGCTTCCAGGCCAGTCCCGCTTCTCTGAGCTGCCGTGCCACTTGTACGCCGATCACCGCCGGCCCTCCCTGTCCGTGCTAGGCTCCCACCGTTGTGTCAGTTTGGTTCCCAGTACTCAGGAGCGCCTGTGGGGAAGTCTGCCCCAGGCGCTCTTTGTCGTAACCCGGGTTCTCCGGTACGGGCGATCAGTACGGCGACACGAGTCCCGCAGAAAACGGGTCTTACCACCTCGTTCCGGTCCATAATGGCCAGGAGCGATCGACCGTCGAGGAGACGAGCATGGTTACCGGCGTTGTGAAGTGGTTCAACGCGGACAAGGGCTTCGGGTTCATCACCCCGGACGACGGCGGCGCCGACGTCTTCGCCCACTTCTCCGCGATCCAGACCTCCGGCTACCGCAGCCTGGACGAGAACCAGCGCGTGGAGTTCGAGGTCACCCAGGGCCAGAAGGGCCCGCAGGCGGCCAACATCCGCCCGCTCTGATCTCAGCTCTACGCTGACACACCGGCGTCGGTCCCCCACGGGGGCCGGCGCCGATGTGCTTTTCCGGCCTTCGATCGCCCGGTCCGCCGCCGCGCGCAGGCCCTGAAACGAAGGTCCACCGCCCCCGGAACCCGCCACGCCAACCCCCGCTCGCCGCGCCCGGCCCGCGCGATGCCCGTTCGCCGCGCTGCCCGGCACGCGTGTTCTTGGCGGGAGCGATGCTGGGCAGCGCGAGGCCCGGTTCCCACGAGCCCGCCCAGGCGTGAGCCCGCGCAGGCGTGAGCCCGCGCAGGCGTGAGCCCGCGCAGGCGTGAGCCCGCGCAGGCGTGAGCCCGCGCAGGCGTGAGCCCGCCCAGGCGTGGTGCTCGGCCGCCGCGGTCTCCCGAAGGCGCGATGCCGGCCCGCGCGGGTTCGGTGCTCAGGCCTCCAGGCGGGCCGGGTCGCCGACGTCCTCCGGGCGGGGTGCCGTGCCGCCCAGGTGGGCCGGCAGCCACCACCGGTCGTCCGGGCCCGACGGCTGGTCCGGGTAGGCCGCCTGGGCCTCGTCCAGCAGCCGGGTCAGGCGCCGGTGCAGCTCGGTCGTCGTCGCCTCCGTCGTGGTGGCGTCGCCGGTGGGGATGGGTTCGCCGATCTTGATGATGACCGGGACGTGCCGCTTGGTCAGTTCCTTCTTGCGGCCCTTGGTCCAGAGCCGGTGCGGGCCCCAGACCGCCATCGGGATCAACGGTACGGCCGCCTCCTGCGCGAGCCGCGCCGCGCCCGACTTGAGCTTCTTGACGGTGAACGACTCGCTGATCGTCGCCTCGGGGAAGACGCCGACGACCTCGCCGTTCCTGAGGGCCGTCTCCGCCTCGTGGAAGGCCGCGTTGCCGGCCTTGCGGTCGACCGGGATGTGGCGCATGCCGCGCATCAGCGGGCCGCTCACGCGGTGGTCGAAGACCGACTTCTTGGCCATGAAGCGTACGAGCCGGTCGGCGGGCTGGGCGCCGAAGCCGCAGAAGATGAAATCGAGGTAGCTGACGTGGTTGCTCGCCAGCACTGCCCCGCCGGCCGCCGGAATGTGGTGCGCGCCGTCGACCTGGATCTTCAGGTCCAGCACCCGGAACAACGTCTTGGCCAGGCCGACCACGGGGGGATACACGATTTCCATTGGGTCACGGTACCGGCGTGCGATGAAACTTACCTGGGAGGAATGCAACCCGTCCGGGGTTCGAAGCGTCTTATGGGTGACTGCGCCGAGCCGTTCACTGGTCCACGCTGAGAGGACCGAGGGGTACGGCACTGCCTGGGAGGCCCTCTTATGCACACCATGTCCGGACGTCGTGAACTGGCGATCGTGTTCGCACTGGCAGTGCTCGGCCTCGCCCTGGTCGGCGTGGTGGCCTTCGCACCCTGGTACGGCTCGGTCAGCTACGGCGACATCGGCCCCTCGGTCATCGAGACGATCCCCCCGGCGCTGGGCGGCGTGCAGGCGGCCCTCGTCAGGTGAGCTGAACCGGCCGGCCGGGAGGCACGGCACGGAGCCCCGGACCGCGGTGAGGTGTGCCGAACGTCCGTTTGCGCGTCGGGCGGTGACCCATGACGCGCGGTCGTGGTGTTCACTGGGATGATGTCCGAGGGCACCCAGACTCCCACCGCCTGGTCGCGGCCGGGTGGCCCGTGGGCGTCCGGGACGGTGACCGCTCCCGGCGTACCCCCGCTTCTGCCGCCTCCCGCCGCGCCGCCGCAGCCGCCCGGCGATGACGGGCCACGACGGCGCCGGCGGCAGATGTTGATCTTCGGCGGGGTGGCCGGGGCGATTCTCGCGATCGGTCTGACCATCATCCTGATCGTGGCGCTCACGTCGGAGGGCGACCCGTTCGGCCGCAAGGCGTCCGGTCCCACCGAGGTGCGCCCGCCGCTGGCGCAGATGTGCCCGGCCCCGACCGTGCCGCCGAGCGCGGGCCCGACCGCCCGGCCCGGTCAGGTGCCGCCGGCGACCGGCGAGCGCACCACCGACGCCGAGGCGGGCATCTCCTACAAGAAGTACGGCGACCCGTGGGTGCCCTGGGACACCACGTGGCGGGCGGGGACGCTGGAGGTGCCGTACAAGGTCGGTCAGCACTTCGTCACCGAGGAGTACAGCGGTGGCTCGTACCATGCCTCGATCCTGTCGGCCGCGGTGCCGGCGGCGGACAACGACGCGGTGACGCTCGACCTGGAGTGCGTGGGGCGGCAGGTGGCGGCGGACGTGCGCGCCGAGTATTACCCGCAGCCCAACCAGCTGGAGCCGCTGCGCGACGAGATGACCACGCTGGGCGGGCGGCCGGCGTGGCTGAGCGAGTTCCGGCTGCACTTCCGGGCGCCGGGGCTGTCCGCGACCGAGGAGCTGTCCGCGGTGGCGATCATCGACGTGGGGAAGCCGACCGCGGCCGTGCTCTACGTGTCGATCCCCGGCACGCACAAGCAGTTCGACTACGTCGTCGACGACGTCCTGAAGTCGGTCCGGCCGCTCTGAGCAGCGCGAACGGGCCCCGCGTGCGAGGCCCGTTCCACGTCCGGCGGGTCAGGAGCCGGTCAGGCCCCACCGCTTGCGCAGGGCGTTGTCCGCGGCGTTGAAGAGCACGTCGATCAGGATGCCGATCACGAGCACCACGATGATGAACGAGATGACCAGGCTCGACTCGTTCAGATCACGGGCCTGCTGCATCCGTACGCCGATGGACAGCGCGCCCGGCACGATCACCAGGAGCTCACCGGCCATCAGGCTCCGCCAGGAGAAGGCCCAGCCCTGCTTCAGCCCGGAGATGAACGACGGCAGCGAGGCCGGCAGGATCAGGTGGCGGTACTTGGCGAAGCCCTTCATGCCCAGCACCTGCCCCACCCGCAGCCACGTGCGCGGGACGTAGTCGATGCCGCTGATCAGGCCGTTCGCCACCGAGGGCGCCGCGCCGATGACTACCACGAACATGATCGCGCTCTCGCTGATCTGGAACAGCAGGATGGCCAGCGGGAACCACATGATCGACGGCATCGTCTGCAGGCCGGTGATCAGCGAGCCGATCGCCGCCCGCAGCGGGGCGAACCGGGAGACCGCCGCGCCGACGACCGTGCCGATCAGCACCGCCAGCGCGAAGCCGGTCAGCGCCCGGATCATGGTCAGGCGTACGCCGTCCCAGAAGTCCGCCGTGGTGATCAGGCCGCCGAGGTCCTCGAAGACGGTGGCGGGGCCGGGCAGCACGTACACCGGCTTCCACTCCGCCCAGACGACCAGCTGCCAGGCGAGCAGCACGATCGCGACGGCGAGGAGCTTGGGCCACGCGCTGCGCCAGATGCGTACGCCGAGCGCGCCCTTGTCGCTCCGGCCGCCGAGCTCCAGAGCGTCGAGGCCGGTCACCCGGTCGGCGGCGGCGAGGTCGGTCCGCGGCTGCTCGGCCGGTGGCGGGGTGGTGTCCTGGGCGACGCCGTCGAGTCCGGCGCGGGCGGACGGGAACTTAATGGGCATGACGGGCGACCTCCGCGCGGAGCCGATCGGTGATCTCGGCGGCCTGGCCGGCCACCTCGGGGGAGTCGATGCGCCGGGGCCGGTCGTGGGTGACCGGGAAGTCCTCGATGACCCGGCCGGGGCGGCTGCTGAGCAGGATGACCCGGTCGCCGAGGCGCACCGCCTCGCGGACGTTGTGGGTGACGAACAGGACGGTGAGCTGCTGCTCGCGCCAGATCCGCTCCAACTCGTCGTGCAGGATGTCGCGGGTCATCGCGTCGAGGGCGCCGAACGGCTCGTCCATCAGCAGGATGTCCGCGTCCTGGGCGAGGGAGCGGGCCAGGGCCACGCGCTGGCGCATGCCGCCGGAGAGCTCGTGCGGGCGCTTGTGGCCGAAGTCCTTGAGCCGGACGACCTCCAGCAGCTCCTGGGCGCGCCGCTTGCGTTCCGCCTTGCCCACGCCGCGCAGGCGCATGGGCAGCTCCACGTTGCCGGCCACCGACAGCCACGGGAACAGCGCCGCCTCCTGGAACATCAGGGAGACGTGCCGGCCTCCGATGTCGAGCGTGCCGCCGCTGATCCGGTCGAGGCCGGCGACGAGCGAGAGCAGCGTGCTCTTGCCGCAGCCCGACGCGCCCAGCAGACACACGAACTCGCCCTTGCGCACGGTCAGCGAGACCTTGTCGAGGGCGAGGAGGGCGTTGGCGCCGGAGCCGTACTGCTTGGAGACGTGATCGAGGCGTACGACCTCGGTCTTGAGATCGGTCGCTTCCGCGATGCTCATGATGGTTCTCCGCAGGTGAGTGCCGGCCGGGCCCGCGTGGCGGGCCCGGCCGGGCGGCTGATCAGGAGGAGGCGGCGTCGCTGACCTCGGGCTGCCCGTCGGCCTTGAGCAGCTCGTTGAGCGGGCCGAGGTCGTAGATCCCCTTGAGGTCCACCGGCTTGAGCAGGCCGACGTCCTCGGCGTGCTTGGCGCTGGTGAACAGCGAAGACGCGATCGGGTCGTTGGTGAAGGTCAGGTTCTTGAACGCGGCGGCGAGGATGTCGTCCTTGAGCGGCTTGCCGGACAGGGCGGCGAGCTGCTCGTTGGCGGCCTTCTGCGCGCCGGCGGTGTCGGTGGCGATGAGCTTCTCCGCGGCGATGTGGCCCTGGAGCAGCTTCTTGACCGTGTCCGGGTGCTCCTTGAGGAACTCCTGCTTGACGATCAGGTGGGTGGTCACGAACTGGCCGTTGGGCCACAGGTCCTTCTCGTTGACCAGGATCTTGCCCTTGGACTCGAGCACCATCTTGCTGAGGTTGGGCTCGGGCACCCACGCACCGTCGATCGCGCCCTGGGCGAACGCCTGCACGGCGGTCGCGTTGTCCTGCGGCAGCACCGAGACGTCGCCGCCGCCCTGCTGGTCGGCGGTGAGGCCGTTCTCCTTCAGCCAGGCGCGCAGCGCGACGTCCTGGGTGTTGCCCAGCTGCGGCGTGGCGATCTTCTTGCCCTTGAGGTCGGCCGGGGCGTTGATGCCCGCCTTCACGACCAGGCCGGCGCCGCCGGAGGTGCTCCCCGCGATGATCTTCAGCGCGGTGCCCTTGGAGGTGGCCCAGCCGTTGATCGCCGGGTTCGGGCCGATGTACGTGGCGTCGACCGCCCCGGAGAACAGCGCCTCGATCGCCGCGGGACCGGCGTTGAAGGTCTTGGGTTCCAGCTTGGTGGTGCCCAGCGCCTGCTGGAAGAGGCCGTTCTTGACGCCGACCAGCGCGGGCGCGTGGGTGATGTTCGGGAAGTAGCCGAGGCGCAGGGTGGTCGCCTCCCCGCCGGATTCCGAGTCGTCGCCGCACGCGGTCAGGGCGGTGGCGGAGACAAGGGCGGCGGCAGCGAGGGCAAGCGCACGGAGAGTGCGGGAGCTCATGCTCACTCCTAATTCGTGGGAATCGCGGAAACGGTGAGTTGGGCGAGGGTCCGGTGGTTCACGACTCCCTCGATGGCCTCCTCCACCGCGAGCCAGACGTCCTTCAGGCCGGTCGCGACCCCGTGGTACGTCGTGGTCGTGGTGGGCAGGCCACGAACGGTGGTCAGCGCTCCGCCGACGGCCCGGACCACGTCGCCGACGGTGATCTCGTCGGCCGGCCGGGCCAGGGCGTACCCGCCGTCGACGCCCCGGTGACTGTGCAGCAGCCCGGCACGCCGCAGGTCGAGCAGGATGCCCTGGAGAAAGCTGAGCGGGATGTCCTGGACCGCGGCCAGGCTGGCGGCCTTGACCAGGTGGGGATGGTCGGCGGCGATCGCGAGCATGGCCCGGACGGCGTAGTCGGTGCGTGCCGAGACGTACACGGGGCATGTCCTCTCGGTCCGGTGGAGCGCAAACTCTGCTTTCTCTATCTGATGGATGGGAATAGTGGACGAGGTAGGAGGCGTGCGTCAACCCCGAACCGCATGATGGGAAGGGCAGGTCACCCGCGCCGGGGAGGCCAAAAGCGCACGAAAGTAACCGTTCGGCCGAGGGGCGGGCCGAACGGTGGAGGCTTGCCGTGCTGAGGGGTCAGGCGGTGGCGGACCAGGCGGCGGCGGTCTCGAGGAGGGCCTTGACGCAGGCGTCGTTGCCCTCCGACAGGCGCAGCACGCGGGCCGGCACGTAGCCGGCCGGGTCGACCTCGCGCAGCCAGGCGGCGGCCAGGGACGTGCGGTTGGCGGTCTCGAAGACGGTGATGAGCTCCGCGGCGGCTGCCAGGCGGCGGCGGGCGGGGGAGTCCGGCCGTGCCGGGCCGGCGAACCAGGACTCGAACTGGGCCACGGAGTCCGCGCCGGCGAGGTACGCGGTCAGCTCGCTGCCGAGGACGGCGACGCACAGCTCCGCGTCGTCGCCGGCGGTCGCGGTGTGGTGTCCGGCGCGGTCCAGCACGGTGGCGGTCATGACTACGACGCTAACGCCCGTACGCCGCCGCGGCGACCTCCGTGGCGCCTAGCGAAGAAAAAGGGCGGTCACCCGGGCGGCGAGGTCGTCCAGGACCGGCTTCCCGTCCTCGATCGCCGCGACGAACGCCGCCCACGAGTCGAGCGGGAAGTCGTCCGTCTCGAGCACCGGCTCGTGGTTGAGGTAACCGGGCAGCAGCAGGGCGTTGTGGAACAGCCAGGGGATGTAGCTGCCCTCGACGTCCCAGCCCGGCAGCTCCCGGGTGCGGTGCAGGTGCCGGCTCAGATCGTCCTGCGAGGACCAGCGCAGCATGTGCGCGTCGTGCTTCAGATTCTTGATGTACGGGTTGTAGAGGTGCCCCGGCCCGTTGCCGAACGTCTGCCGCCACTGTGCCCACAGGATCGCCTCGTCGCGGCCGCCCAGCGTCATGACGTCGTTGGTGGCGCTCTCGAGCAACATGCTGTTCAGGTACGGCCAGAGCGTCAGCGGCGTCAGCAGGTTCTTGGCATCCGTACGCAGCACCGACTGCACGATCGGCCACGCGTTCTTCTCGAGCTCGTCCCAGGAGGTCAGGTTGGGTACGGCCTTCGCCGCGGCGAGCAGCGCGTAGAGCGACGGATTGCGTTCCCCGTAGAAGGTGCGGGCCACCGACCAGGGGTCCGTGGGGCGGAGCAGGGCTTCGGGCGTACCGGCGGCGGGGTGGCGGTGGCCGCGGTCGAGGAACTCCGTGAGGCTGACGAAGGTGCGTGCCGCGCCGTGCCCGGTGTGGTCTATCCAGCGGTCCAGGTCGGCGAGGAAGCCGGAGTGTGCCTCGTGGTCGCGGGAGCCGACGTCGTCGACGCAGACGCGTACCTCCACGCCGAGGCGGGCGAGGGCGCCGGCCACGAACGCCTGGACCATGTGGATCACCGAGGCGCGGGCGCGCAGGCGTACCGGCCACAGCAGCCGGATCGGCTGCACCGTGCCGCGCAGCTGGGTCACCCAGCCGAACCGGCGTTCGAGCTGGAGCAGCAGGCCGGGCACGTCGCGCGGCGGTTCGGTGCCGGGCTGGGAGACGAGCTGGCGTTCCCAGTTGTGGTGGCGTACCCGGTTCTTCAGTCCGGTGGCGCGCGGCGGCACCGGCACCTGGGCCCGCTCGGCGAGGGCCGGGAACAGCCGCTCGGAGTCGACGCCGGGGAAGCACTCGACCGCCGTGCCGGTGCGGTCCCGCAGGCGTTCCGCGGTGCTCAGGGCGGTGGCGGCGTCGGCGTCGTTGAGCGCCCACAGCACCCGCAACGGCCGGGTACGCGCGACCGCCGACGCGATGGTCCCGGCCCAGTCGCTGCTGCCGATCACGCACACCGTGTCGCCGCGGATGAGGTCGGCGGTGGTGGCGACCAGCGGCGCGTTGTCCGCGATGTGCGCCGGATCGTGCAGGAGCTGCGGGCCGCGGACGTGCAGGGTGGGGCGCCAGAAGCCGTGCACGTGGAAGACGCGTACGGCGCCGTCGGAGCCGCCGGCGTGCCCGAAGCGGCCCCGCGCGTCCAGCGGCAGGCTGACCGCCCGGCCGCCGGCGTCGCGGATCGCGATCTCCAGCAGCGGGTCGAAGTTCGTGGTGAGCACCCGGTGGTCGAACGCCTCGGGGATGCGCGCGAGCAGGTGGCCGAGGGCCTGCACGCCGCGCGGCAGGTTCCACGAGAAGCGGTCGTTCTCCACGCCCTCCGCCACCCCGCGTTCCAGGCGCTGGCCCAGGCCGTGGGTGGCCAGCGGCGACTCCATCGGGTCCGGGGCCGCGTACGCCTTCAGCACCGCCTGCTGCGCGATGACGTCGAACGCCTCGCCGGACACCCAGTCGGTGAACACCCGCCGGTACGCCCGGTACACCTCGACCGGCGCGGCGCCGACGAGCTCGGCCCGCGCCTGGGCGAGCGCCCGCTCCAGCGCCCCGTCGTCGTTGCGCCCGGCGGCGTAGCTGTCGGCGATCTCGAGCACGCCCGGCACCCGCGGGATCACGCCGGCGGTGACGCCCGAGCCGACCAGCAGGGTGATGTGGTCGGCGTCGTGCAGCGCCACGGTGAGCCGGTCGAGCAGCAGCTGCTCGCCGGGGCTCAGGTCCTCGCCCGCCGGCTCCGGCGCCGTCATCGGCCCGCCTGCAGGGACTGCCACAGCTCGCCGGGACGTTCGGTGAACACCTGGCGGGAGGTGTGCCGGCTGGCGATCAGCGCACCGCGGTCCAGGTATTCCTCCAGCTCGCCGGCGCGCCAGCCCAGGTAGCCCACGAAGACGCGCATCACGTCGACGCTGTCGGAGACGTCCTCCGGGTTGCCGGAGAGGTGCAGCGTGCCGAGCCGGTCGCGGACCGGCGTGAACCGCAGTGGCGTCGCGGCGCCGGCGCGCAGCAGGGTCACCACGATGTAGCCGTCCTGGGCGACCGGCCCGCCGTGGAACAGCATCACCGGGTTGCGCAGCAGCCGCCGCCACGACGCGGGGAAGCCGGCCGGCAGCTCGCCCTCGGGCTGGGTGATGCACACGCCGAGCGCGCCGGTCTGGTTGTGCCGCAGCACCAGCAGCGCCCGCTGGCCGAGGTCCTCGTCGACGAACCAGGGCGCGGCGTAGAGCACGCTGCCGGCCAGGTTGTGCCGGGGCGCGGCCACGTTGTGCACCAGCGGCATCTCGCCGCCGGAGTCGCGGGCGCGCAGCTCCGGGCGCTCGTACCCGCGGCGCAGCATGGCCCGGCGTACCGTACGCCAGACGGTGTGGACGGTCAGCGTGGCCGGCGTCGCCTCCGGCGGCGGTGGACGCAGCCCGTCCCGCAGCAGCCGGATCAGTTCGCCGGTGAAGGCGGTGTGGAGCTCGCCGCGCGGGGCCACGGCCGGCCGGTTCGCGGGCGCGGAGACCAGTAGGCAGGTGCCCTCGGTCTCGGCCTTGTCGGCGACCGCGTCCGTGCCGGTGGTGTCGCCGCCCAGCTCCGCGCCGGCGCGCCCGGAATAGCAGCAGTCCAGGATGATCACCCGGCGCCGGGCCCGGGTGTCCGCGACGGCGCGGCGGATCCATTCGTACGGTACGCCGCGCTCGTAGGGCACCTCGGGGTCGCAGCCGGGCAGCCCGAGGATGAGGTTGTCGTCGTCGGCGTCGACCAGCCCGTGCCCGGCGAAGTAGACCAGCAGCAGGCCGTCCCGGCGGGTCGCGGCGGCGGCCTTGCGGATCGTGCGGCTGACCGCGGCCGGGTCCTCCGGATCGAGCAGCACGTGACAGTTCTCCGCCGGGATACCCCACAGGTCCTCGCTGCGCAGCAGGTCGCGCAGGTCGGTCACGTTGCGCTCGGCGGCGGGCAGCTCGAAGAGCCTCCGGTACGCCGCCACGCCGATCAGCACGACCTGCGAGCCGGCCGGATCCGCCACCTCGGTCATGGTTACCGCTGCTCGCGGTCTTCGAGCCGCTGGAGGGCCGCGGTCAGGGCGCGGTGGTCCTCCGCCTCGATCCGGATGACCGACCCGTCGGGGCCGGTGTGCACGATCGTCACCCGTGGCGAGGGCCGCCGCGAATCCCGCCAGGACGCCACCGCCAGCGCCAGCTGACCGGCGGAGAGCCCGCTGCCGATCACCAGGGTGAGCACGTCGAGCAGGGTGCCCATGGTCTCCGGGTCGCCGTCGCGGCCCCGGGCGAGGCGCCCGTCGACCCGCACCGCCTGCTCGCCGCGCAGCCAGCGGTGCAGCGACTCGGCGTCCTCCGTCGACGCGCACTCCAGTCGCAGCTCCACCGGCATGGATTCCCCCGTCGATATCGATGCATTTAATGACGTCGTGGACTTCGCCCCGCGAAACTAGCACTGCGGTCCCAGGCGGTGACCGGGCGTGCCGGTCGATGGCGGAACGGCGGGATAGATTCTGGGGGTGGCCCGCAGAATGAAGATCCCCGCGACGAAGTACCCGGTCGAACGGTTCACCCTCGACAACGGATTGCGGGTGGTCCTCACGCCGGACCGCAGCGCGCCCGTCGTCGGCGTGGCCGTGGTCTACGACGTCGGCATCCGGTCCGAGCCCGAGGGCCGGACCGGGTTCGCGCACCTCTTCGAGCACCTGATGTTCCAGGGTTCGGACAACCTCGAGAAGCTCGCCCACTTCCGGCACGTGCAGGGCGCCGGCGGCAGCTTCAACGGCTCCACCCACCTGGACTACACCGACTACTTCGAGGTGCTGCCGGCCGGCGCCCTCGAGCGCGCGCTGTTCCTCGAGGCGGACCGGATGCGCGGCCCGCGGCTGACCGAGGAGAACCTGCGCAACCAGGTCGACGTGGTCAAGGAGGAGATCCGGGTCAACGTCCTCAACCGTCCGTACGGCGGCTTCCCCTGGCTGAAGCTGCCGCCGGTGATGTTCGAGACGTTCCCGAACGCCCACGACGGGTACGGCTCCTTCACCGACCTGGAGAGCGCGACGGTCGACGACGCCGCCGAGTTCTTCCGGAAGTACTACGCCTCGGGCAACGCGACGCTGGCCGTCGCCGGTGACTTCGACGTCGCCGCCACCGTCAAGCTCATCGAGCACCACTTCGGTGACGTGCCGGCCCGGCCGCGTCCCGAGCTGCCGGACTTCGCCGAGGCGGGGCTGACCGCCGAGCGCCGGGAGAGCTACGTCGACCGGCTGGCCCCGCTGCCGGCCGTCGCGGCGGCGTGGCGGGTGCCCGACCCGATCGGGGACTTCGCCGGCTACCTGCCGTACGTGGTGCTCGCCGAGGTCCTCACCGACGGCGACGCCTCCCGGCTGGTCGAGCGGCTCGTGCAGCGCGACCGCATCGTCACCAGCGTCGGCGGCTACATCGGCTTCATGGGCGACGAATACCAGGTGCGGAACCCGACCGCCCTGCTGTTGCAGGCGCACCTGCCACCCGGCGGGGACACCGGCAAGGTGCTGCGGGTCGTCGACGAGGAGCTCGACCGGCTCGCCACCGGCGGTTTGGCGCCCGGCGAGCTCGCCCGCACCCAGGCCCGGATGGCCACGCACCTGCTGCGTGACACCGACGCCGTGCTCGGGCGCGCATTGCCGATGGCCGTGCTGGAGCTGCAACGCGGCCGGCCGGAGCTGCTCAACGAACTGCCCAAGCTGGTCGGCGAGGTGACCGAGGCGCAGATCGTCGCGGCCGCCGCCGCCCTGCGGCCCGAGGGCCGCGCCACCGTCGAGGTCGTCCCGGGAGTCAACCAGTGACCATCAGGACCCTGCCGGACCTCGTGCCGGATTCGAAGATCAAACTGCCGAAGCAGGCCGAGCGTACGCTCAGCAGCGGCCTGACGGTCATCGCCATCAGGCGACCCGCCGTGCCCCTGGTCGAGCTGCGGCTGCGGGTGCCGTTCGGGCGGGCGCCGCTGGCCCGCGCCACCGTGCTGTCCCAGTCGCTGTTCACCGGCACCGCCACGATGTCCAGCATCGACATCGCCGCCGAGCTGCAGGCGGTCGGCGGCGGGCTCTCCGCGGGCCTCGACCCGGACCGGCTGCTCATCACCGGCAACTCGCTCGCCGCCGGGCTGGACCGGATGCTGGAGATCCTGGCCGGCGTGCTCACCGACGCGGCGTACCCGGCCGACGAGGTGGCCACCGAGCGGGACCGGCTCGTCGACCACATCCAGGTCGCCCAGAGCCAGCCCGCGCACCTGGCCCGTACGGCGCTGCTCAAGCGGATGTACGGCCGGCACCCGTACGCGGTGCAGACCCCCGAGCCGGAGCAGGTCAAGGGCGTACGCCCGGCGCAGCTGCGGGCCCTGCACGCCGACCGGGTCCGGCCCGACGGCTCGGTGCTCGTGCTGGTCGGCGACCTCAACGTCGAGAAGGCCATCGACGCGGCGGAGAAGGCGCTCGGCGGCTGGATCGGCCCCGGCCGCGACGGCAAGGTGCCGCCCACGCCGGCGCTCGAGCCCGGGCCGCTAGTGCTGGTCGACCGGCCGGGCGCGGTGCAGTCCTCGCTGCGGATGGCGCTGCCGGCGGTGCCGCGTACCGACCCCGACCATGCCCCGCTGCAACTGGCGAACATGGTGTTCGGTGGCTACTTCTCCTCGCGCTGGGTCGAGAACATCCGGGAGGACAAGGGCTACACGTACGGCCCGCACACCGCGATCGAGCACTTCGTCGCCGGCTCCGCCCTGGTCGTGTCGGCGGAGGTGGCCACCGAGGTGACCGGCCCGGCGATGCTCGAGACCCTGTACGAGCTGGGCCGCATCGCCAGCCTCCCGCCGGGCGAGGACGAGCTGGAGCAGGCCCGCCGGTACGCCCTGGGCACCCTGCGCCTCGGCATGTCCACCCAGGCGGGGCTGGCCGGGCTGGCGAGCATCTACGCGAGCTTCGGGCTGCGGCTCGACTACCTGACCGAGTATTCGGCGGCGCTGAGCTCGGTGACCCGCGAGCAGGTGGCCGACGTGGCGGCGCGCTACCTCGCCCCGTCGCGCGCGGTGTCGGTGGTGCTCGGCGACGCGGAGAAGGTGGAGGCCCAGCTGGCCGCCCTCACCGCGGTGGAGCGCGGCGCGGAGTGAACGTCACCCCGCACGCCGCGCCGGGCGAGCAGCCGGACGTGGCGGAGCAGCCCGGTCTCGACGGGCGGTCCGGTCTCGACGGGCCGCCGCTGGCGCGGACCAGCCTGGACCGGGCCGCGCACCGCCGCAAGGACGAGGCCTGGCTGGCCGAGGCGTGGAAGACCGGCCTGGTCGTGGTCGTCGACATCGCCAACGGCGGCCGGGCGCTGGTGTCCGGCACGGCGACCGGCACGCCGCGGCTCGTGCTGGTCGGCGCCGACGAGGCCCCCGGCGGCGAGCGGCTGTTCCTGGGCGTGGACCCGGCCGGGGCACCGATCTTCGCGGTCGACGCCCCGCTGCCCGAGACGGCCGGCGCCGAGCCGCGCACCCTGCGGGACATCGGCGACCGGCTCGATCCGCGCGACGCCGGCATCTTCACGACCGCGGCGGCGCTCGGCAACTGGCACGCCACCCACCGGTATTCGCCGCGCTCGGGACAGCCGACGACGGTCGTGGAGGCCGGCTGGTCCCGGGTCGACGCGGACGGCCGGCAGATGTGGCCGCGTACCGACCCGGCGATGATCGTGCTGGTCCACGACGGGGTGGCCGGTCCCGCGGGCCGCTGCCTGCTGGGCCACAACGCCGCGTGGCCCGAGGTCGGCGGGGTGCGGCGGTTCTCGTGCCTCGCCGGCTACGTCGAGCCCGGCGAGTCCGCCGAGGCCGCCGTGGTCCGCGAGGTGCGCGAGGAGGTCGGCGTCAAGATCCGGTCGCTGGCGTACGAGGGCAGCCAGTCCTGGCCCTATCCGGGCTCGCTCATGCTCGGATACACCGCGGCGGCCGATCCCGGGCAGGCGCTGGTCGTGGACCCCGAGGAGATCGACGAGGCGCGCTGGTTCACCCGTGGGGACATCGCCACGATGATCGCCGGGGATTACGTCGAGCCGGCTTCCGGCGTACGGATGAATCTGCCTATGCGTAGTTCTATTGCCTTTTATCTAATTGAACGTTGGTTGGGGGATTCCACCCGGTAACGGATCCACATTCTTCGAATCAGAGAACTCTTCACACCAACTTTGCAACTTTGGGAGGAGGCTGCTGCGTCTGGAGAGCAGACACGAGAGGTGGTTCCTTCAGATGAGCCTGGTTGCCGAGCAGACCTGGACCCCGATGACGGCCGACGAGCGCGCGACGTTCCAGCGCGACGGCTTCTTGGTGATCCCAGGTGTGCTGACCGAGAACGAGGTCGCGATAGCGCGCACCGCGATCCTGCGGTCCAAGGAGAAAGCCTCGCGCGAGGGCGGCCTCGGGCCGACCGGCGCGCTGCACCAGCTGTCCGCGGTGACGAACAACCCCGAGCTGGCCTTCCTCCTCGACCACCCCAAGGCGTTCAAGTACATCTGGTCGATGCTGGGCTGGAACGTGCACGTCTACCACTCGCACGTCGACGTGCACCCGCAGATCCACGAGAAGCAGAAGGACTGGTGGCACTGGCACCAGGACGGCGGCCGGCAGAACCGGGAGCTGGAGACCGACCCGCGGCCGATGATGTCGGTCAAGTTGGCGTACTGGCTCTCCGACGTGTCCGAAACCGGTCGGGGCAACTTCACCGTCCTGCCGGGCAGCCACCTGACCAACTGGCTGCCGGGCCCGCCGTCGCGCGGCGTGCCGTGGCCGCAGCCGGAGGGCGCGCTGCAGATCACCGCGAACCCCGGTGACCTCGTGGTCTTCGACCGGCGCCTGTGGCACGCCCGGTCGGACAACTACTCGCCGATCACCCGCGTCGGCGCGTTCTTCGGCTACACCTACCGCTGGGTGGCCGGCCGCGACGAGGTCGCCGACCTGCCGAACACGCCGGAGTGGAAGACCTTCAATCCGGTCCAGCAGCAGCTCCTCGGCGGCGCCGGCGACGGCAGCGGCGACCACGCGTGGGGTCACTACCCCGAGAGCACCCCGCTGTACGGGGAGCTGAAGCGCCAGGGCCTGCTCGACTCGAGCATCCCCGCGCTGATCCCCTGACGGGTCTTGCGCCGCGGCTTTCGACGCGGCCTCGGCCGCGGCTTTCGACGCGGCTTCTTCTTGACGCGCAGTGGGCCGGTGCTGGCTCTCCCCGCCCGGCTCGCTGCTGCACCGCTCGCGCCGATCCCGCCGCCACGGGACGGTGCGAGGCACGAAAAAGCTGGGCCACCCCGCCGGTGGCCCAGCTTTTCGCCGTCAGGCGGACAGCGCGGCCAGGTGCTCCTTGACCTGGACGATGGACGGGTTCGTCATCGCCGAGCCGTCGTCGAAGCGCATCGTCGGGACCGTCTGGTTGCCGCCGTTGACGCTCATCACGTACTCGGCCGCCTTCGGGTCCTGCTCGATGTCGATGACGTCGTACGCGATGCCCTCCCGGTCGAGCTGCGACTTGAGCCGGTGGCAGTAGCCACACCAGGGCGTCGAGTACATCGTCAACATCGGTCAAGGTCCCTTCGCGGAGGTCACATGGCACTACGCCATCCGGGGAAACGTCGGACCGGGGTGCCATGATTCCCGGTTGTGACAGCGGAACGTGTTCTCACCGGGCTCGACCCCGACCAGCGCAGGGCGGTGACCGCCCCCGCGGGGCCCGTCTGCATCCTGGCCGGAGCCGGCACGGGTAAGACCCGTGCGATTACCCACCGCATCGCATATCGAACACTGTCGGGCGAAATCAGTCCGCGGCACGTCCTCGCCGTCACCTTCACCGCGCGCGCCGCCGCCGAGATGCGCGCCCGCCTCACCGAGCTCGGCGCCGGCCGGGTCCAGGCCCGCACCTTCCACGCCGCCGCGCTGCGCCAGGTCCGCTATTTCGCGCCCCGGTTGCTCGAGGGGCGGGGCATGCCCGAGCTGGTGGAGAGCAAGGCGAGGCTGGTGGGGCTCGCCGCCGCGCGGGCCGGGGTGCGCGCCGACCGTACGGCCGCCCGCGACCTCGCCGGCGAGATCGAGTGGGCCAAGTCGTCGCTCGTCGAGCCCGGGGAGTACGTCGTCGCCGCGACCAAGGCGCTGCGCGAGCCGCCGTACGAGGCCGCCAAGGTCGCCGAGATCTTCGCCGCGTACGAGTCGCTCAAGCGCCGCCAGGGCGTGATCGACTTCGAGGACATGCTGCGCGCCGCCGTCTGGGGCATCGAGGAGCACCAGGACGTCGCCGAGCAGGTCCGCTCCCAGTACAGGCACTTCGTCGTGGACGAGTATCAGGACGTCAACCCGTTGCAGCAGCGCCTGCTCGACGCCTGGCTGGGCGGTCGCGACGACCTCACCGTGGTCGGCGACGCCAGCCAGACCATCTACTCCTTCACCGGGGCGACCTCGTCCTACCTCGTCGACTTCCCCCGGCAGCGCCGCGAGGCCGTGGTGGTGCGCCTCGTCCGCGACTACCGCTCCACCCCGCAGGTCGTCGGCCTCGCCAACGCGGTGATCCAGCAGGCCCGCGGCACCGAGGCCAAGCTGCGGCTCGAACTCGTCGGCCAGCGCCCGCCCGGCGCCGAGCCCGACCTCAAGATCTTCCCGGACGAGCCGGCGGAGGCCGTCGCGGTGGCCCGGCGCTGCCGCGAGCTGATCGCCTCCGGCACCCCGGCGAGCGAGATCGCGGTGCTGTTCCGCACCAACGCCCAGTCCGAGACCTACGAGAAATCGCTCGCCGAGGCCGAGGTGCCGTACGTCGTCCGTGGCGCCGAACGGTTCTTCGAACGCACCGAGGTGCGCCAGGCGATGATCGCGCTGCGGGCGGCCGTGCGTTCCACCCCGGGCGAGACGCCGCTGGTCCAGGCCGTCGTGGACGGCCTCTCGGCGACCGGCTGGGCCCGGGACCAGCCCCCGCCCGGCGGGGCGCAGCGCGAGCAGTGGGAGGCGCTCGCGGCGATCGTCGCCCTCGCCGAGGAGTACGAGCGCAGCCCCGCCGTGCTGCCCATCGGCCAGGCCGGGGCGGTGCAGCGCGACGTGTCCCTGTCCGCCTTCAACGACGAGCTGGCCCGGCGCGCCGAGCAGCAGCACGCCCCGACGGTCGAGGGCGTCGCGCTGGCCTCGCTGCACGCCGCCAAGGGGCTCGAATGGGACGCGGTGTTCCTGGTGGGGCTGGCGGACGGGACGCTGCCCACCACGTACGCGAAGACACCCGAGCAGCTCGAGGAGGAGCGCCGCCTGCTGTACGTCGGTGTGACCCGGGCGCGGCAGTGGCTCTGGCTCTCGTACGGCCAGTCCCGCTCGCCCGGTGGACGCACCCGGCGCCCGTGCCGCTTCCTGCCCCAGCTCGGCGAGACCCAGCACCGCACGTTCGAGAAGGCCGGGGCGGGAAGTCGGAAACCCGTCAATCGGCGTACCCAGGTCATTTCCTGCCGGGTCTGCGGCGCCACCCTCCTGGCCGGCGCGGACCGCAAGCTCGGCCGCTGCCCCACCTGCCCGTCCGACCTCGACGAGGAACTGTTCGAGCGGCTGCAGACCTGGCGGGCGCACGCCGCGGCGGAGCAGAAAGTCCCTGCGTACGTGGTGTTCACCGACGCCACGATCGTGGCCATCGCGGAACGCCGGCCGAGCACCCCGCCGGAGCTGCTGGCCATCGCCGGAATCGGCCCCCGCAAACTCGCCCAGTACGGCGCCGCGGTGTTCGCTCTGGTCGGGGGCGCGAGCCCGGCCGAGGCCGCCTCAGAAAACTTTGAAAACTAGTCCGTTAATTCGTTTGCCCTCCCTCGCAGGGACGGCATAGCCTCAGTTCACACCTTGGCGAGCGGCGTGCTCAACGGGGTTCAACGACGAGTGCAAGTGATGGAGGAGGTGGCACCGATGAGGCTCAACTACACGAACGAGCGACCGTCGACGCTGCTTGCTGCTTCCTGCGCTCCGTCCGTTCCGTGGTCCCCGATCGCTCCCGTGGCGAAGTCCGCCCTCCCGGTGGAATCCGCCCCCGTGGCGATCTTGGCCGCCGAGCGGGCCCCGGCTTCGCAGGCGCACCAGGTCCAGATCCAGGCCGAGCTGGTCCGGGTTCTGGTGTCCGTCGATGGAAGCTACGGGACCACTGGGTTCGTGGGCAGCAACGGCATGAAGCGTCGTCTGACGGATGGTGCCGACGGTGTCCCGCCTCGAGGAAGGCCGGTCTGAGAAACCAGACCTCCGGCTCACCTCGAGGCCGCGGAACCCGTAACCGGGATCCGCGGCCTACTTTTTTTTGCCGGCTTACCGGCCGGTGCGTGATCAGCACCAACGATCCAGAAGATCGAGAGAAAGAGAGAGGTGACCGGGCTTTATGAGTCTGGCGCTGGCCCCACTCGACGTGAGCGTCGAGATCGAGGCAAACCTGCCCTGTCGGAAGTTCGACCCGGACCTGTGGTTCTCGGACTCCCCGGCCCAGCTGGAACTGGCGAAGTCGCTCTGCGGGGACTGCCCGCTGCGCGTCGAGTGCCTGGCCGGCGCGGTCGACCGGAGCGAGCCCTGGGGAGTCTGGGGCGGCGAAATCTTCGAGCGCGGCGCCGTCGTTCCGCGCAAGCGGCCCCGTGGCCGCCCCCGCAAGGTCGACGTCGCCCGCGACGCCGAACTGGCGGTCGAGGTGGAGGAGCGGCTCGCGGCGAACGGCCTCGAGACCCGCAGCTCCGTCCGACTGGCCGCATGAGATGACCCTGACCACCCCATACCGGAAGACGGAAGACGAAGCCATGACCTCGAACGGAACCCCCAAGGTAAAACTCATCCAAGAGGCGCTCTCCCGAGCACGAATGCGTCGGCCTCAGGCCGACCACCACCCTGAGGCGCACCGTCCCGCACGCCAGATCGCCGTGGAGGCCCGCTACCGGGCCGCCCGTGAACTGGGTGGACGCCTCTGACCCACCCCGAACAGCCCGGCCCCGTCCGCAGTCCACTGCGGGCGGGGCCCCTTCACATCCCGCATCATGCCGGGTGTTCGCGCTGCTCCGGGCTGGCGCGCTGCGTCGGGCTGGCGCGCTGCGCCGGGCTCGGGCGCTGCGCCGGGTGTTTGCGCTGCGCCGGGCTCTCGCGCTGCTCGGGCTCTCTCGCTTCGCCGGCCTTTGTGCCCGCCATCCCGGTGTGCCCGCGGGCGCTTTCCTGCCACCGCCGTCCGGACCCCGCCACGGCCCACTCCAGCCCGGCCTCTCCGTCCCCCGCCGGGCTCGCGTTCACATCGACGGTGGTGCGCCGGGGCACGGGCGCTCTCTTGTTTCGCCGGGCTTCCTCGCCTCGCCGGGCGTTGCGTCGGTCGGGCGTTGTGTCGGTCGGGCGTTGTGTCCGTCCGGCTTTGCGCCCGCGGGTTTGCTGTCACGCCGGGTTTGCTGTCCGGCCGGGCTTTCTCGCTCGGGCCGGACTTGCGCCCCCGCCGCGCCTACCTCAGGAGACCGGGGCGAAGCCGGGTAGCCATTTCTGCAGGATCGAGCGATACGGCGCCTTCGCCTCGAGCTGGCAGAGCACGCCGATCGAGCCGAGGGTCACCCGGTGGATCAGCAGGTAGGACGGCGGCAGATTGAGTTTGCGGCTGAGTTGGAAGGCCGGGGAGCGTGGGCTCGACAGGCGCGTCGCCTCCGAGCGGATCCAGCTGCGGGTGAAGCGGAACTCGTCCACGGCCACCGGCTCGATCATCGGGCGCAGGAAGTCGAGGACCGCCTGGGCGTCCAGTTCGTCGTCCGGCTTGATGAAGCCCTCGTCGCGCAGGCCGTCCGCCACCGCCTGGGCGTCCCCGTCGAGTGCGAGGCGCACGAGGCGGCCGATCGGCTCCGGGTGGCCGTCCGGGAGGCGGGCCACTGCGCCGAAGTCGATCACGCCCAGCCGGCCGTCGGGCAGGATGCGGAAGTTGCCCGGATGCGGGTCGGCGTGCAACAGCCCGGCGCGTGCCGGCGCGGAGAAGTGCAGCGTCGCCATGAGCCGGCCAGCCTCGTCGCGTTCCGCCTCGCTGCCGTCGCTGATGACCTTGGACAGGGGCGTACCCTCGACCCACTCGGTGACCAGCACCCGCGGCGCCGACCCGACCACGCGGGGCACGAAAATCTCGGCGTCTCCCGCGTACGCGACGGCGAAGGCCTTCTGGGTCTCCGCCTCCATCGTGTAGTCGAGCTCCTCGGTGATGCGCTCGCGCAACTCCGTGAGCAGCGGCTTCATGTCCATGCCCGGCTGGATGATCTTGAACATGCCAGCCAGCCGGCTCAGCTGCTTGAGATCGGCCAGCAACGCCTCGCCGGCGCCCGGATACTGTACCTTGACGGCGACGTCCAGCGTCTTCGGCCTGGCACCCTTGCGGCTCGGCGGTAGCTTCCAGACCGCCCGGTGCACCTGCCCGATGCTCGCCGCCGCGGCCGGGCTGTCGTCGAAGTCGGCGAACCTGTCCCGCCAGTCCGCCCCGAGCTGCTCGGCCAGCGCCTTGTGCACGCTCGCGACGGGCATCGGCGGCGCCGCCTCCTGCAGCTTGGTCAAAGCCTGCCGGTACGGCCCGGCCATCTCCTCGGGCATCGCCGCCTCGAAGACGGACAGCGCCTGCCCGAACTTCATCGCACCGCCCTTGAGCTGCCCGAGCACGCTGAAGAGCTGCTCGGCGGTGCGCTGCTGAATGTCGGCGGAGATGACGTCGGTGGCGATGCCGGTGACCCGCTTGCCGAGCCCCAGCACGGTCCGCCCGGCGAAGCCGAGGGGAAGGGCGGCGAGCTTGGCTGTCCGGGACGCCGCACGACGCGGGATGTCGGTCACCAGATCATTGTGCCCGCTGCGGCGGCATTCGACCGCCCTGGACGGATCGGGCAGCCCGCGCAGCCCGGCCGACCGTGCCCTCCGAGCCGGTGGCCAACCCGAGACCATCCTTCCGTACGCAGGAACAGGCGCTCTTCCCAGCACAGCCACATGCCCTCCTCCGTCCGCAGAAGCACCCGTGATGAGCAGTCCAACTCCGTCTCCTCGCCCGGCCCGAAGCGCTGATCTCCACCTCGGCGGCCACGGTCTCGGGCACCCTCCCGTCCACGAAGGCGAGCACCTGCGCCACCGCGTACGCCGTAGCCGCGAGCACCGTCGTGACCGCGCAGGCCTCATCGCCGCGCACGGGCGGCTCCGGTCGCCCGGCCGCCGGATCGCGATCGCGACGATGCAGGTCCAGGCAGTTGAGGCAGGGACCGCCGGACGCCGGCACGAGCGGACCGACGATCGCGACGGCCTCCCGGATGGCGACGGCGAGATGGGGCTGCCGCCGCTGAACCTGCCCGGCGGAGAGCAGGGCAACAGGCTGGTCGTGGCTCAGCTGAACCACCAGGGACGCCGAACCCCGCCTGATCGTCCGCGTCTCGGTGCCCGGCACGGCTCGGACCACGGCCTCCTCGACAGCGAGCGCGAGCGGCCGGCCGCGATCCGTCTCCAGCAGCCGCGACGCGAGCAGGTGCCGCCGGGTGACCGCGCCGGGCAGATCGGCGTGCACGTGCCCGATGCCCGACTCGGCGAGCGCCACGGCGATGCCGGCAGCCAGCCTCCCGCGCCCCGAGATCATGATCCGTGCCGCCCGCCGGCGCCGCAGGACGGTGGCGGGTAGGTCAGGCCCCGTCCGGGATGCGGAAGGGGGCCCGGGCGCAGCGCGAGGATCGGTGGCGGCGCGGTCGATGGCCGATGAGGGAGCAATGGCAGGCGAGGAGGCGTGGTGGCTGACGGGGGAGACGGAGGTGGGAGGCGGCGTGCGGGGGTCTCGGGTGGGCGAGGGGGCGGGGTGGCTGGGTGGGGTGTCCAGGAGCGGGATGGTGTGGGTTTGTGCGGAATCGAGGGCGAGGGTGAGGGCTTCGCCGGACAGGCGGTCGGCGTCGGAGGGGGAGGGGTAGAGGGACTGGGCCGGCAGGACGAGGCCGGCCTGGTGCAGGGAGTCGAGCAGGGCCCTCGTGTCGGGTGGGGGGACTCCCGCGGTGGCGGCTCGGCGGAGGATCTCCCGCTCGGAGCGGGAGCCGTCCAGGAGGTCGAGGACGTCGGCGGTCGAGGGGCGGGGGAGATCGATCACCACGGCCGTTCCGGGGCGAAGGCCGAGCTGGAGGGTGCGGACGTCACGCCAGGTGCGGAAGAGGCCCGGCAGCAGGGTCGGGCGGTGCAGGGGTGGGCAACTCATGCGTGACAGGTTGTCACGTGATCCCTGCGGAGCGGGTTCGTTGTCCACAGGCGCGGAATCGCCCGTGCTCGGCTATCCACAGGTATGCCGAAGTTATCCACAGGCCACGTCGGAGGTGGATAACTACTCAACGTGTCGGAGCGCGCACAGGTTATGACCCGCGGGAGTGAAATGGCGCAGGCCGAGCGGGGCGTGGCGGCGTCGAAGAGGGGATGGCGCGGGCAGGCGGTGCGGCGCGGGCAGGGCGGCGCGGGCGGGGGCCCCGGGTAGGCGGTGCGGCGCGGCATGCAGGGCGGCGCGGGCGGCGCGGGCGGGCGGTGCGGCGCGGGCAGGCGGTGCGGCGCGGCATGCAGGGCGGCGCGGCAGGGCGGCGCCGGTGAGCGGGACGGTGCGGTGAACGGGGTGGCGCAGGAAGGCGGGGGCCGCCGTGAGGCTGCCCCCGCCTTCCGGTGATGCTTCCGGTCAGGCCTTCGCCTTGCCCAGGATGCGGTTCACGGTCGTGCCGCAGACCGGGCACTTGCCCTTGGCCATGTTCATGCCGGTCTTCGAGACCTCGACAGTGCCCTGGAAGTCGCGCTTCTCCTTGCACTTCACGCAGTAGCCGTTGTACGTGTTGTCGGCCACGGTTCCTCCTCGTCATGTTGTCGGCCGGGTCGGCCCGATGCCCCGGATCGCGGTCAGGTCGCTGACCTGGACCACTCCGGGGCCCTGCTCGCGGCGACAGGCCGCGATCTGTGTTCGGCGCTGGACCGCTCCGCGACCACGTGGATGTGGCCACCCGCTCGAGGCGGTCACTACCCAGGTCCGGCCATTTCCATGTCAGCGCAGCATCGACGGTGTCGTCGACGTCGTGAGTCTGCCGGTCGGGTTGACCCTTTTTGGGCAGATACGGGCGGACACGCCGACGATTTAGTTCACAACGCCTGAAACAGGACGTTGTTGTCCGAACGGCGCTAAAGGCTCGGCCGGTCGGAGGGCGCGGGGGCTCGAGGATGGCACCGTACGGGAGGTTTGGACGCCGCCGCTGCGGTCATCCACAGGCTTGGATACCGTCGGGTACTGCAGGCTGCATGGATCACCCCGGAAAATATTTTTCGGATTCTGTGGGGCGAAGCTCACATTTTGGGTGCGTGTCGTTTGACGTACCCTTGCGGCCACCTGGCCCTGACGGATTAACGTCGCAATGTGAACCCTACTGTGGGCCGCGCGAGCCGGTAATGGCCAGGACGCGCAAGCCCGTCGTCGAAGTGCGGCGCAGCCAGCGCCGCCGCCGCACGGTGTCCGCGTATCGCGAGGGCGAGCGGGTCGTCGTCCTCATCCCCGACCGGTTCTCGCGTGCCGAGGAGACCGAGTGGGTCGCGCGGATGCTCGCTCGGCTGGCCGCCCGCGAGGAGCGGATCCGCCCCACCGACCATGAGCTGCTCGGGCGCGCGAACAAGCTGATCGCCCGCTACCTGGCCGACCACGCGGCCCAGGTGGTCCCGGCTAGCGTGCGGTGGGTCACCAACCAGAACGGCAGATGGGGCTCCTGTACGCCGGACGACGGCACCATCCGCATCTCGCACCGCATCCAGGAGATGCCGGACTGGGTCATCGACTACGTGCTGCTCCACGAGCTGACGCACCTCGTCGTGCCGAGCCACAACGCGGCGTTCTGGGAGTTGGTGAGCCGCTACCCGAAGGCGGAACGGGCCCGCGGCTACCTGGAGGGCATCTCCGCCGCGACCGGCCTGGTCCTCGCCGACGACTGACCGCGCTCCCGGCAGGCCGCTCCCCGCTGAGGTGCCGGCGGTCGAGCGCGGGCATGCCCGACTTTGAGGGCCGCGCTGAGGGGCGGACAGCCAGACAGCCGGGCGCTCAGGGGCGGACGTGCGCGCGGCGGGCGTGGTCGAGGGCGGACGTGCGCGCGGCGGGCGTGGTCGAGGGCGGGCGTGCCGGCGGCGAGGCGTGTTCGCGGCGGGTGCGCTGATGGCCGGGCGCGACGGCTGCTGGGCGTGTGACGGTTGCCGGGTGTGACGGTTGCCGGGTGTGACGGCTGCTGGGCGTGACGGCTCGGCGCGCGTTGCCTGTTGGGCGAGTGGGTCGGCGGGGCTAGCCTCTCGGGGTGACTAGACGGGTCGTGGTGGCGTTGCTGACGCCGGTTGCGTGGAGTCCTCCCGGGGTGGGGCTGGGGGCCTGGCGGGCCGCGTTGGCCGAGGACGTCGTCGATCTGCTGGCTCGGTTGGCTCAGGCTGAGCCGGCGATCGCGGCTACCTCGGGTGATGTGGCGCTGGCGCGGGAGATCTCGTGGCCGGGTATGCCTATCTACGAGGTGGCTTCGGCGACCGTGTTGCCCGTGCTGGCGGCCGCGGAGAAGGATGGGTTCGAGCAGGCTGCCGTGCTGGCCGCGGACGCTGCTGATGTGCCGGGCATGATTCTCGGGAAGCTGCTGCGGCCGTTGAGCAGCAAGCCGATCGCTGTGGCGCCGTCGGGGCAGGGGGGTGGGCTGCTGGGGGTTGCCGTGAATCTGCCGGTGCCCGGGTGGCTGGCCGATGTCGATCTGGACTCGGCGACTCCGATGACGGTGCGCAGGGGTGCGCCTCAGCCGAGCCTGGTCGAGTCGACGCCCGAGTGGCGGCGGCTGCGGGGGGCGGCAGAGCTGGCGACGCTCGATCCCGCGCTCGAGGGCTGGGAAAACACCAGGGCACTGCTCGGCGGCTGACGCGGAGGAGTGCCCTGGGCTGGGCTTGCGAGGTGTGCGGCCGGTGCGGGGTGGGGTGCGGGAGTGGCGGGGGAGCCGGGACTGGGGTGACGGGCTGCCACTTACGCAGAATGAAGGGCGAGGGCCAGCGGATGCTGGGCCCCCGCCCGGCCTCGACGGGAGTGACGGTCCGCACCACCCACCGAGCTACGACATCAGTTTTTGATCTAGGCCTTTGACTCTCCGCTTTCTCCGCCCTCGTCGGTGAGGCCGTCGAGCTCCGAGATGTCCCAGTCGAGTTTGCTGCGGGCGAATTTCTCCGGGTCGGCGAAGTCCTCGTCGGTGGGGAGGAGGTCCGGGTGGTCCCAGAGGGCGTCGCGGCCCTGGACGCCGCGGGCTTCGGTGACGGCGGCCCAGAGGGCGCCTGCTTCGCGGAGGCGGCGGGGGCGGAGTTCGAGGCCGACGAGGGCCGCGAAGGTCTGCTCCGCCGGGCCGCCGGCCGCGCGGCGGCGGCGGAAGGCCTCGCCGAGGGCGGCGACGGAGGGTAGGCGGTCGCCGGCCGCGGAGTCGACGACGTGGCCGACCCAGCCTTCGATCAGGGCGAGGGCCGTCTCAAGGCGGGCCAGGCCGGCCTTCTGCTGCGGGGTGTCCTCGGGCGTGAAGATGCCCTCGAGCGCCATGGCCTGCATCGACTCGGGGTCGGAGGGGTCGACGCGGCTCATCGCCTCTTCGATCGCCTCGCGGTTGACGGTGATGCCGTTGGCGTAGGTCTCGACGGCGCTGAGCACGTGTGCGCGCAGCCACGGGACGTGCTGGAACAGGCGCTGGTGGGCCGCCTCGCGGAGGGCCACGTAGAGCCTGACCTGGTCCTCGGGGATCTCGAGGCCGTCACCGTACGTCTTGATGTTGGCCGGGACGAGCGCCGCCGTGCCGGCCGGGCCGAGCGGGAGGCCGATGTCGCCGGCGGAGAGCACCTCCGCGGCGAGCTGGCCCAGCGCCTGGCCGAGCTGGCCGCCGAAGAGGGCGCCGCCGAGGGTCGCGACCATCGACTGCATCGGGCCGAGTTGGGCGCGGGCCTCCTCGGGGACGAGGTCGCCCATGGCGCCCACCATGCGGCCCGCGATCGGGTCGCAGAGCTTCTTCCACACGTCGAGGGTGTTGTACACCCACTCGTTGCGGTTCCAGGCGGTCGCGTCGCGGACGCCGGAGGGCAGCGCGGACGCCGGGTCGAGCCACAGGTCGGCGAGGCGCAGGGCCTCGGAGACGGCGTTGTGCTCGTACATGTTCACCGACGGGTCACCGGTCGCGCTCAGCTGGCTGGCCGCCACCTGGCGGGCCAGATCCCAGTTGACCGGGCCGCTTCCCGGCGCGGCGAACATCTGCTGCAGCTGATTCATGAACTGCTGCATCTGCTGCGGGTCGGAGGGATCGGGCGGCTGGGCGCCCGGCAGGCTGAAGCCGAACGGGATATCAGGCACGTCCCCAACGGTACGCGCGTCGAGGGCCTTCGTGACCAATGCCGGTGTCAGCTCAGAGAGAACTCAGGGTCGGTTGGTACGGTCACGCGCATGAGACGTCGCGGTGTCACGGTCATCCTCGGCGCCCTGATCACCGCACTGCTGGCAGTCGGAGTCATGGCCTTTCCCCTGCCCTACGTCGTGCTCAAGCCCGGACCGACGGTCAACACGCTCGGTTCGGACAACGGCAAAGAGGTCATTCAGGTGACGAAGGCCGAGACCTCGACCAGTAAGGGTCAGCTCCGGCTCACCACCGTAGGGGTCCAGCCCAGCGTGGAGCTGGTCTGGGCGATCCGGGGCTGGTTCAGCGACGAGCAGGCCGTCGTCCCGCGGGACCTGATCTACCCGCCGGACCGCAGCGAGCAGCAGGTCGAGCAGCAGAACGCCGAGGAGTTCAAGTCGTCGCAGACCAGCGCCGAGACGGTCGCGCTGCGCAAGCTGGGATACCCGGTGGAGACTTTCGTGACGTCCGTTACGCCGAACGGCCCGTCGTCCGCGGTCCTGCGGAAGGACGACGTGATCACCTCGGTCGACGGCGCGGCGGTGACCGGTCCCGCCGAGCTCACCGAGCTGATCCAGTCCAAGCCGGCGGGCACGAGCCTGACCATCGGATACACCCGGGCCGGCAAGCCGGGGACCGCGAGGATCGTCTCGCAGAAGAACCTCGAGAACAGCGACAAGCCTCGGATCGGGGTCGGCATCGATCAGCGGCAGCCGCACCCGTTCACGGTGACCATCGACCTCGACGAGATCGGCGGTCCCAGCGCCGGGCTCATGTTCACGCTGGGGATCATCGACAAGCTCAAGCCCGAGGATCTCACGGGCGGCAAGATCATCGCGGGTACGGGCACGATCGACGACGCGGGCAACGTGGGACCGATCGGCGGCATCCCGCAGAAGCTCGTCGGCGCGAAGGAGGCGGGCGCACAGGTCTTCCTGGTGCCCGCCGGCAACTGTGCCGAGGCGCTGCGCAACGCCGTCCCCGGCCTGCCGATGGCGGAGGTGGCCACGGTCGACGACGCGCTCACCGCGATCCAGACCTTCACGACCGGCGGCACCCCGAAACCGTGCCCGGCGTCGTGACTTGTCCACAGCCACCCCGAGCGGAACGCCGTAACACCCTAAAGTGAAGAACCGGTCTTGAGACTTTGTGGGGTTCCCGTTGGTCATGCGTAACAGTCCTCTACCGAGGATGAGCCGGCGCGGTCGCGTGACCGTCGGCGTCCTCGTGGGGGTATTCCTTCTTTTCACGTTGCTCGGCTGGGGCATCGACGCCTACACCGACTACCTGTGGTTCGACGAGGTCGACTTCACCGGGGTCTACACCGGCGTCCTGCTGACCCGCCTCCTCCTCTTCCTCGCGATCGGCCTCGGCATGGCCCTGATCATCGCGGCGAACCTCTACCTGGCCTACCGGCTGCGGCCGCTCCTGCGCCCGCACTCGGCCGAGCAGGCCACCCTCGAGCGCTACCGGATGGTGCTCCAGCCCCGCCTCGGCACCTGGATCTCCGCGGTCGCCGTCGTCATCGGCTTCTTCGCCGGGCTCTCCGCGCAGAGCCGCTGGAAGGACTGGATGCTCTTCCAGAATTCCCAGCCGTTCGGGGTGAAGGACCCGCAGTTCAACGTGGACGTCGGGTTCTACGTCTTCGACTACCCGCTGCTGCGCTACGTGCTCGGCGTGGGCTTCACCGCGATCGTGCTGTCGGTCATCGGCGCGCTGGCCGTGCACTACATCTTCGGCGGCGTGCGGCTGCAGGGCGTCGGCGACCGGATGACCTCCGCCGCCCGGGCCCACCTGACCACGCTGGTGGCGGTGTTCGTGCTGCTCAAGGCCGTCGCGTACATCCTCGACCGGCGGGCGCTGCTGCTCGAGCAGCACGTGTCGCCCGGCCTCTACGGCGCCGGCTACACCGACGTCAACGCGCTGCTTCCGGCCAAGGAGATCCTGGCCTACATCTCGATCGTGGTCGCCATCGCGATCATCGTGTTCTCCAACGCGGTGATGCGGAACCTCGTGTGGCCGGGCGTCTCGCTCGCCCTGCTGGCGATCTCGGCGGTGGCGATCGGCGGCATCTACCCGCTGGCGGTGCAGAATTTCCAGGTCCAGCCGAGCCTGGCGGACAAGGAAGCGCCGTACATCGCCCGATCCATCGAGGCCACCCGGGCGGCGTTCGGCCTGAGCGACACCCAGACGCGGGCGTATCCGGCGTCCAGCACGGTCCCGCCGGCCACGCTGGCGAACAACCCGAGCGCCCAGGCGGTCAGGTTGATAGACCCCCAGCTGGTGTCGCAGGCGTACACCCAGCAGCAGCAGGTCCGAGGCTTCTACGACTTCGGCCCGAAGCTGGACGTCGACCGCTACACGATCGACGACAAGACCCAGGACTACGTGGTCGGCGTCCGGGAGATCAACGACCGGGCCCTCACCGAGCAGCAGCAGAACTGGCTCAACCGCCACACCGTCTTCACCCACGGGTACGGGATGGTCGCGGCGCCCGCCAACGACGTCGTCTGCGGCGGCCTGCCGTACTTCGTCTCCGGCTTCCTCGGCGACGACCAGCAGCCCGGCTGCGCCTCCGACCAGGAGCAGATCAAGGTCGACCAGCCGCGGATCTACTTCGGCGAGCAGTCCACCGAGTACGCGATCGTCGGGCAGACCGACAACACCCGCAAGGTGGAGTTCGACCGGCCGCAGCCGCAGGACAACAACGCCGAGGAGCGCTACACGTACGACGGCCAGGGCGGCGTGCCGATCGGGTCGTTCTTCCGCCGGCTCGTCTTCGCGATCAAGAACACCGAGAGCAACTTCCTGCTGTCGGACGCGGTCAACGAGAACTCCCGCCTGATGTACGTGCGGGATCCGCGCTCGCGGGTGGAGAAGGTCGCGCCGTTCCTGACCATAGACGGTGACCCGTACCCGGCCGTGGTCGACGGGCGGATCAAGTGGATCCTCGACGGGTACACCACCTCGGCGACGTACCCGTACTCCCAGCAGATCAACCTGCGGGAGGAGACCCAGGACGAGCTCACCAACCGGGGCACCTTCGCGCTCGCCCGCGACAACATCAACTACATGCGCAACTCGGTGAAGGCGACGGTCGACGCGTACGACGGCACGGTCACCCTCTACGAGTTCGACGAGCAGGACCCGGTACTGAAGGCGTGGAACCAGGCGTTCGGGGGCAAGCTCATCACCCCGAAGGCGCAGACGCCGCCGTCGCTGCAGGCGCACTTCCGCTACCCGGCGGACATGTTCAAGGTGCAGCGCAACCTGCTCGCGCGTTTCCACGTCACCAACCCGGCCGAGTACTTCTCCGGGCAGGACTTCTGGCAGGTGCCGAACGCGCCGGACAACCCGGACCAGGCCGTCAAGCAGCCGCCGTACTACCTGAACGTGGAGCTGCCGGGCCAGAAGGGCAGCCGGTTCCAGCTGACCTCGGCGCTGACCCCGAACGGCCGGGACAACCTCGCGGCGCTGATCTCGGGCTCGTACGTCGACGGCCAGCCACAGCTGGAGGTCCTGGAGCTACCCGACCAGACGGCCATCCAGGGGCCGGTCCAGGTGCACCAGCGCATGACCAACAACGCCACGGTGAGATCGGAACTGACCCTGCTGTCCAACAGCAACCAGTCCCAGGTGCTGTACGGCAACCTGATCTCGCTACCGGTCGGCGAGGGCATGCTCTACGTGGAACCGGTGTACGTGAAGAGCGGTCAGCAGGACGCTGTGCCGCTGCTTCAGAAGGTGCTGATGTCGTACGGCGACGGCGGCACGTACGTGGTCCTGGCGAACAACCTCAAGGACGGCCTCGCCGCGCTCGTGGCCCAGGGCAAGAACCAGCCACCCCCGGCGACGACCCCCGGCAACACGGGCACCAACCCGCCCCCGTCCGGCACCCAGCCGCCGGCGTTGACCGGACAGCTGGCGCAGGCCGCGACGGCCCTGGACAAGGCCATCGCGGACGTCAGGTCGGCCCAGCAGTCCGGCGACTTCGCCAAGTACGGGCAGTCGCTCCAGGCCCTCGACAAGGCGATGACCGACTTCCAGAACGCCCAGAAGGCAGCGGCGCCGGCCACCACCCCACCCGCGGGACCGTCGACGCCGCCGTCCACGCCGGCTTCGGGGCCACCCGCTTCGACACCGGCATCCACACCTAGCGGGGGCTGACCCCCACCTGAACGCACACCCAGCGGGGGCTGACCCCGCCTGAACGCGAGCGGCCCGCCGGGTAACCGGCGGGCCGCCTGCATGTGGGAGTGGGCCGGCGGGGAGCGCAGGCATTGAGCGTGGGCTGGCGGGTGCCTGCTTTTTGCCGGAGCGGCCTGGCAGGGCCTGATTTCGGTCAAGCTGGCCTGCTCTTGTCGGAGCGGGTTCCGGTCGGAGCGGGGTTGTTGGAGCGGGTCTTGTTGGAGCGGCCGGGCGGGGTGCTCGCTGTGTCGACCCGGCTGGGTGGGGTGCCCCTGGGTGTGGGAGCGACCTGGCAGATGATCGGCTGGCCGTTCGCGTGTGTGGGGCAGGTTACGGGGGGCCGTTTTGCAGGCGACGAGGACGTCGCGATAGAGTGGAGAAACCGACGCGGGGTGGAGCAGCTCGGTAGCTCGCTGGGCTCATAACCCAGAGGTCGCAGGTTCAAATCCTGTCCCCGCTACAAAGAGAAGCGCAGAGGGCCTTCACCCGCCGGGTGAAGGCCCTCTGCGCTTCCGCGGTCGAAGACGAGAACCGACCAGCGTTGCTACCCGAGGTATGTGGATCCGCTCGGACGATGGCGCCTTCGCCACGTGGTAGACGCTCGCCCCGGCCCCTCCAGGCATCACTGCCCTCCGCGCCGCTCTCGGCGGGAGTTGGGCATAGCTACACGCTGCGTGCCGCGCGACCGTCGCATGCCTCGTTGGTCTCTTGACATCTAGTGGCCACTAAGAGTGTCGGTGACCTGACACCTGGTACCTATTCTTGTCGACTCGACAAAAAGGTACGGTCGAGCTGTGCATGATGACACCTGGGAACCGCCGCGGATCCTGCTCGCCGTCGATCTCGTCATCCTCACCCTGCGCGGTGGCCGTCTACACCTCCTTCTCGTACGACGCGGCATTGAGCCGTTCGTTGGGAGGGCAGCGTTACCGGGTGGGTTCCTCGCCGATGAACGCGAGGACATCCTTAGCGCCGCCCGCCGGGAATTGCGCGAGGAGGCAGGGCTTACCGACATCCCACACCTCGAGCAGCTCGGCACCTACGGTGAGCCCGACCGTGACCCTCGTGGACGGGTGGTCTCCGTCGCGCACCTGGCCGTCGTGCCGCGTCTTCCCGAGCCCGTCGCCGGAACCGACGCCGCTGCCGCCGAGTGGACGCCGGTCGACGACGTGCTCGCCGAGCGGGTGCCGCTCGCCTTCGACCACCTGCGCATCGTCGCCGAGGGGGTTGAGCGTGCCCGCTCCAAGCTGGAGCACACAGGGCTCGCCACCGCGTTCTGCCCTGAGGTCTTCACCCTTACGGAGTTGCAGCAGGTCTACGAGGCCGTCTGGGGCACACCGCTCGACCCTCGCAACTTCTACCGCAAGGTCCAGGGCACGAAGGGCTTCGTGATCCCTGCCGGTCCGCCCCGCTCCACCGGGACCGGACGCCCGGCCCGCGTCTACCGCGCCGGCCCGCGCCGGGACCTGTACCCACCCATGATCCGCACGGTTCCGACAACCGCAGCCGGAGGAGGCAAGAGATGACCAGGCCCGTGGTCGTGCTCACCGCACTGGACCTCGAGTACGACGCAGTCCGCGAACGTCTCACAGGGGTCGAGCCGCACGTGCATCCGATGGGCACGCGCTTCGAGCGCGGCACCATGACCGGAAGCTCCTGCGAGATCGTTCTCGGCCTCGTCGGCAAGGGCAACCACCCCTCCGCCGTCATCGCCGAGCGCGCCATGACCGAGTTCGATCCGGAAGCGGTCATTTTCACCGGTGTGGCCGGGGCGCTCTGGCCCTCTATCGGTCTCGGCGACGTCGTCGTGGCCACCCACGTGTACGCGTACCACGGCGGCACCAGCGAGAGCGACGCGTTCCGCATCCGGCCTCGCGTGTGGGAGATCCCTCATGCCTGTGATCAGCTCGCCCGGCATCTGGAGCGGGAACAAGGCTGGGCGACGGGCCTCACCGGAGGTGTTCCCAAGGTGCGGTTCGGGCCGATCGCCGCCGGGGAGGTCGTCCTGGACTCGGCGTCCTCGCCCGAGGCAGCGCGCATCCGGGACCACTACAACGATGCGCTCGCAGTGGAGATGGAGTCGGCCGGAGTCGCCCAGGCGGCCCACCTGAACCGCTCTCTGCCGGCCGTCGTCGTCCGCGGCATCAGTGATCGTGCCGACGGAACCAAGGTTCACACCGACGGCGAGAACTGGCAGCCGCGTGCTGCCGCCAACGCCGCGGCCTTCGCCCTCGCGCTTGCCCGGGAGCTCGGACCTCAGAACGGCTCCTCCCCTCGCCGTCCTCGGAAAGGAACAGGTGATGCGTCAATGCCCGGCTCGGTCAGAAACGTCGCCAAAGGCAACGCCCACGTCGGATTCCAAGCACACACCGTTCACCAGGCGACCGTCTACGGCGCGCCGGGCAATCCTGCCCGGGAGGAATTCCATGACCAGATCGCGGACCTGCGCGCCTTGCTCCGCAAGGCCCACGAGGCGGGTGACGTGGACACAGACACCTACCGCGCGGCAGAACAGGAGATCGACACCGCCGCCGCCGACGTGCCTCCGGCCGACGCAAACGCGCGGAGCCGCGCGACCACAGCCCTGCGGAAGCTGCGCGGCCTGCTGCTGGACTGGACAGACCTCGCGACGCGGGTCGCCGGGCTCATGTCGGCGCTGCGGGGTATGTCATGACCGCCGGCCCGCAGGAGAAAGCGTTTACCAACGTCGCGGATGGCCAGGCCAACGTGGGCTTCCAGGCCCAGGAGGTCCACATCGAGGGCGGATACCATGTCAGTGACGAGGATCCGCCGGAGCGGCAGTTTGAGGTCGGCCGCCGCTACCTGGAGATCAGCGCGCCGCCCGAGGCGAGAGAGCTGATCATGAAGGCGGTCGCCCGGGGCTACCGGAACTCCCGGGCCTACTTCTATCTCGCGCTCGCGCTCCTGAGCGGCCGTACCGTGCAGAGCTTGACGGACCAGGAACTCGCCCGGCTGGCCCACGTCCGCCGCTGGGCGGCCGAGCATTCCGAAGATCCGTGGGCACGAGGCATCAACGCCGTCAGCTCACTGCTGGACTCGTTGCCGCAGACCACAGCGGAGTCTCCTGACCCCGCCGCGATCGGTGTGGTGGTCAAGGAGTTCGAATCGCTCAACCCGCCACTTCAGGAAAGCATCCTCAATCACCTCGAAGTCTTCCTGGCCGGCCCGCACCAGGACTGGACCTGGCAGAAGACGTTCGCCACCGCCCGGCGTGACAGGACAGCCAACGACCGGGCGGAGCGGGTCTGGAAGTTCTTCCAGCCCAAGCCGGCTCATCCCCGGGAGGTGCCACCACCTCCGATCCGGCTCGGCGCCAAGGATTATCTACGCGCTCTCGGCGGCTCGGCCCTGCTCCTCGTGACCGGCCTCGTGGTGATTCGGTACGCGTGGGCTCACGCATGGCTCCGCTCGGCCGGCTATCTGCTGGCGGTCCTTGGAGCTGCCACCGTGGCGGTCCGCACGGGCTTCACGATCAGGCTGGCCCGGCACCGACGCCGGATGGCTCGTCAGCGTCTCACCTTCACGCCCCGGCGTACTCCTGCCCAGTCCGACCGTTTCGCCTCGGGAATGGACCGCCTGTTCGACCGCTACTTCGGTCGCTACCTGCCGTCGGGCGCGGCGCGGGAGACCTGGCTGGCGGAGACCGCCGGAATCCGGCAGACCCTCCGCAACGAGCTGGTCGAGCTGTATCGAGAGCAGGGGGTCGAGGCCAAGCACGTCGCCTGGCTGGTGAGATTCCTCGCCAGCGACGTCAAGCGGCAGTGGCTCAGCGGTGAACTGACGGCGGAGCCTCGGAGCTGCCGGGTGTCGCCCTCGACGCGGATCGCGTACGGCTCGGCCGTATTTACCGTGGCCGTGGCCGGGCCGCTGCTACTGTGGCAAGCCCTCGTCGAGGCGCCGTTCACAACGGTGATCGCGACGGTCGGCGTGGTGGTAGGGACTCGACTCGCCATCCGCGGCTGGCTCGCGATCCTTCTCGAGGGCCACCGTCACCGCGATGACCTGATCCGGGCTCGGCGCGACTTCGAGGACCGGAGGTCGGCGTACGACAGGTGGGTGCGCAAGCTGGCGTCAAAGCCGACCGACGCGGAGATGGCGCACTGGCTTGACTGCGATCGCAAGGTCTTGGTCGAGGACGCGCTGCGGCAATACCGCCTGGCCGCACAGGACGTGATCGCGCATGCCTTCATCGAGGCTCCCGTGCCGCGGTGCAAACGGGCCAGGGTCCGCAAAGGGCCGTGGCGCTACTCGCAGTACAAACTTCTGCTCTTCCTGCTCACCAAGGACGGCGTCCGCCAGGTCAAGGTCACCCTCGACTTCGAGACCATGGAGTTCGGCGACCAACAGCGCCTCACCTACCAGTACAACTCAGTCGTGGCGGCGAACGTGGTGGATGCCCGCAGCGGCGAGAAGAAGCTGTCCCTGACCCTGACGAACAATCCCCGGGACGAACTGACGATCACCGGTGAATGGCCGGGCATGCCGGAGTTCGGCGACGACGACCGCATCGCCTATCGGGTGTCGCTCGACGCTTCTGGCCTCGAACGCACCCTGCACGTGTTGGAGGGCATCGCCGCAGAGGGCAAGGAGTGGATCACCCACGAGCACCGCCGGGAGCGCGCCGGTCTCAGGCGCCTCGTCGCGGCGATGGACGACTGATCCTCTGCTGCGCTGCCGGACCGGGGTCGCATGATCGCGGTGCAGGCGACCATCTGCCGGTGACGCTGGACGTGTCGTCGGTTCGGATCAGGGGTTGTTCAGGACCGCTGCGATCATGGCGACGGGGCGGTGGGTGGCGCTGCCCGGGCGGCGTTCGTGTTCGACTTCCGTGAAGCCCGCCTCGGCCAGGCGTTGGGAGAACTCGCCGATGGGCCAGCGATACGCCCTGGCGACCTTGTGGTCGAAGGGTTCCGTGCGGTCGTCGGCGTCGAAGAGGCCGGCCACGAGCTTGCCAGCCGGTTTCAGGACCCGGCGGAGTTCGGTGAGGACCTCGTCCAGGTCCTGCGGTGGGATGTGGATGAGCGAATAGGAGGCCAGGATGCCGGCGATGGAGTTGTCCGCCGCGTCGAGGCTTTGCATGGTTCCTACGTGGTAGGTGCCGGTGGGGTGGGTTGCCTTCGCGTGGGCGATGAACTCGGGGACCAGGTCGATGCCGACGGCGTCGACGTTCAGCGACCGGAGGTAGGCGGTGAGGTGGCCGGGGCCGCAGCCTACGTCGAGCACTGTGCCGGGGCGGATCGACAGGTGGCGGCGGATGAAGGCCAGGTCGGCGGGGAGGGACTGCTCGCTCGTACCGTAAAGGTCTATGTAGAGGTCCGCTATGGACGCGTAGGCGTCGCGGACCTGCTTTTCGTCCATGGTGGGCGGCTCAGCGCTGGGTCGGCGGGCGGCGCAGGGAGCGGACGTTCGCGTCCACCGGCTGGTCGGCCGTCGCCACGCGCATGCCGTTGAGGTAGCCGTCGGTTTCGCGTTGTTCGCCGTACTCCGCGAGGCGTTCGCTGATGATCTGCCATTCGCGTTCGCGGTCCGTGGCGAGCTGGGCGCGTACCTCGGTCAGAAGGGTCTTGATCTGCTCGGGGTCTGCCGTTTCGGCGCGTTCCTCGCCGAGGCGCTGGAGGATCTGGTCGCGGGCGAAGACCACGAGGACCGCCAGCCAGGCTAGGACGAAGATGCCGGTGACCAGGACGATCACGGCGACCGCCTGGACGTTCGGCGGGGGGCCCGGTGGCAGGCCGGCCGGGTTGCCCGGCGGTGGGCCCGGCTTCTCGGGGAAGGCCGCGATGGACGTGATGGCCAGCGCGCCCGTGGCGGCGATCGCGACGATGAGGCAGCAGACGAGCAGCTTGCTCATCTGAAGGTGCAGTCCGTTCACGGTTGGTACGCGATCGGCTTCGGCCCGCGCAGTCATACCCGCGAGATTACGGACATCCGTCCCGTGACGCGAATTACTGTCACGCGGAACGGCGGCGGCGGAGGACCTTCCGGTAGGGGTCGATCATCCGATCGAGGACAGTCTCGAGGGCGTGGCGGTCCTCCGCCGGGATCGGCGAGTCGTCGGCCAGCATCCGGGCCAGCTCGTGCACCAGCGGGTGGGCCGGCGGCGGCCCCGGGTCCACCCCGCCCAGACGATCCGGGTACGCCGCGAGCACCAGTTCGTTGATGCTCCGGCCGAGCACGGGCGCGATCCGCTCGATCGACCGGATCGTGGGCCGCTGCTCCTCGCTGAGCCAGCGCAGCACCACCGACGGATCCATCCCCACGGCCCGGGCGAAGTGTGTCGGCGTCGGGAACCGGGCGGCGTGGATCGCTTCCTTGAGATAGCCGCCGAAGCTCATCCGAGAAGCATAGGCGGGGGAACGGCACTCCGGAGGATTGGTTGAAGTGCCATCTACTGCTAGCGTCATTGGCTGGATAACCAATGGCTCGGGCCGCCACCCGTCGCCACCCGTCCGCCGCTCCCGTACCTGCCGAGAAAGGTCGTGGCCCCGTGGTGTCGCTGACGATCGTGGCGATCCTTCTCCTCATGGCGACCGGCGTGGTGGCCACCGTGCTGGCCGGCGCGGTGGCCGGCAAACGCCTGCTCCGGCGGCCACCGGCAACGACGCCTCGCAGGCCCGAGAGCCCCGGCGGCGTCCTCCCGGTCACGCCGCCGGTACCGGACCCACACCCGCCGGCGGTGGCGGCCGCGGCGGGTGTGGGTCCGCTGAAGACGCCGCCCACGGTCGCGGCGGCGCCGGTCACGGTTTCACTCGAACGGGTGGCACCGGCGGCGGCCCGGCGAGTGCCCCGGAACAGCGCCTCCGCCCGATTCGCCAGCCGGCCGGTCAGCGGACGCCCGGTCTCCGGAGCCGTCCGCCGCTCCTGACCCGCCCACTGCTGCTGAGCCACCCGGCTGTGGAGCGCGGGCAGCGGAGAGCTGTGGTGCCTGCGGGTGGCGGAGAGCTGTGGTGCCTGCGGGCGGCGGGGAGCTGTGGTGCCCGTGGGCGGCGGGAAATCGTGGTGGCCGGGCTGCTGGGTGGCCGGAATCGGGAAGGGAGCCAGCCGGTTCAGGAAGCCCCGGGTCGTGGTAGCGAGGACTGGGTGACGCCGGCGGCGGCAACGGACACGAAAACGGCCCCCCAGATGATCTCTGGAGGACCGTTTTTCTTTGTAGCGGGGACAGGATTTGAACCTGCGACCTCTGGGTTATGAGCCCAGCGAGCTACCGAGCTGCTCCACCCCGCGTCGGCCTGGTAACGCTAGCACGTTGGTGGCGAGGGCACCGGCACCGCCCCTCAGCGGCGGTAGCGGGCGACTGTTTCCTGGATGGCCGGGCCGGTGGCCGAGGCTGCCTGGGCCCAGGATTCGTATTCGAGGCTGGCGGCGAAGTCGGCCGTTGTCGCCGTGCGTACCCCTGTTTTGATGTCGCGGGCCGTGGCCGGGTCCAGGGTCGCCCAGCGGGAGGCTCGTTCGTGGGCCGCGGCCAGCGGGTCTTCCGCGAGGGTGCCGGCCAGGCCGAGGCGGACCGCTTCCGGGCCGTCGATGCTGCCGCCGTCGAGCAGGAGTTGCAGGGCGCGTTCCGGGCCCAGGGCGCGGGTCAGGAACCAGGTGCAGCCGCCGCCGGGGTGCAGGCCGATCTTGGTGAACGGGGCGATGAAGCGGGCCTGCGGGCCGGCGATGCGGGTGTCGCAGGCCATGGCCAGGTTGAGGCCGGCGCCCACCGCCGGGCCGTGGACGGCGGCGATGGTGGGGATCGGCAGGGACATGACGCGCAGGAAGCTGTCGTAGACGCGGTGGAGGTCCGCTCGGATGTCGGCGACCGGGCGGTCGGTGTCGCCGAACAGGGCCGGTAGGTCGGCTCCCGCGCAGAAGGCCGGCCCCGCGCCCGCGATGACCAGGGTGCGGGCGTCGGGGTCGGCTGCCACCTCAGCGATCGCCGCGGAGAGCGTGTCGCGCAGCTCCGCGTCGATCGCGTTGCGGCGGGCCGGGTCGTTGAGGGTGATGGTCCAGCGGCCGTCCGGCGTACGGTCGCGCAGAAGTTTGCTCACGGTTCCCGACCGTACTGGTGATCGTCAGCAGTAGGTGACGCCGCTGCCCTTGCCCCACTTGCACGAGTCGATCGACTTGCCGGTGTTGGTCCGCAGGTACGCGGTGTCGCCGCCGTTGTTCCACACGTAGCCCGTCCGGTTCCAGTAGCGGTGCTGGCTGTCCGGCCTGCCGTTGGTGCCCTTGCCGGTGTGGACGTACAGGTACTTGCGGGCGCCCAGCCTGTAGTCGCCGGAGATCGTGTAGACCTTGCCGGAGGCGTCGCGCACGGTCCAGCCCTTGAGGTTGATCGTCCGCGACGTCTTGTTGGTCAGGCGGACCCACTCGGCGACGAGGCTCTTGTTGCTGCCTGAGTCCGTACCCGGGGAGTTGTACTGGATCTTCGAGAACTGGACGTCGCCGGCCTTCACCGCAGGGATGGCCGGAGCCGGGGTGGTCGGGGCCGGGGTGGTGGGGGTCGGGGTGGTGGGGGTCGGCGTGCTGCCGCCGCCGCTGCCCGAGCCGTTGCCGACGTTGATCTCGACGGTCTCGGTCTGGCCCTTGAGCAGGTTGTTGTCCGCGTCGGCGTCGATCACCGCGCGGTAGTACTTCGTGCCCGAGCCCTGGCCGCTCAGCGTCGTGGAGAAGATGGCGGCGTCCCCGGCGGTGTAGCCGGTCGCGACGTCGGCCCAGACGCCGCCGGCGCCGCGCTGGATGTGCACGCGCAGGCCGGGCTGGGTCGGGTTGGCCGTGAGGTTGACGTTCACGGTGCCGTTCTGGGCGCTCAGCGTCATGGTCGGGACGATGCCCATCGCGACCGAGATCCGGCGGGACTCGGCGCCGCCGGCCTTCACGTAGAAGCGGAAGCCGGAGTCCAGGATCCGGCTCAGCGACCACTGGCCGCTCGCGCTCGCGGTGGTCGTGACGAAGCCGCCGCGGTTGTAGTCGGGCGAGGCGTAGAAGTCGTTGAAGACGTACGCGGACTCGTAGAGCTCGACGGTCGAGCCGGCGGGGGCGGTGCCCGAGAGGGTGATGGGCCCGTAGCCCTGGCGGCTGGCCGGCGCGGTGATCGTGGGCGCGTCGGCGGCGGCCGCGGGGGCGGCGAGGCCGAGGGTGGCGGCGCAGCCGAGGGCGGCGAAAAGGGCCGTCTTGCGTGCACGCATCAGCAGGGTCTCCTTGAGCGTTCGGGGGCGGTCACCGAAGACTAGAGATCATGACTATGCGTAGTCACCCGTCCTGTCGGTCCTGGTTATTGACCGGTCGGGTGAGCGGGATCGCCACCGAGAGTTACTTTCCGTCAGGGAGGCCGGTCACGGCACGTAACGGGCCAGGAGGGGTGAAACGGACACCGATAGGATGGTCGGATGGAGCTGCGCGCCGACTGCGGCAGGTGTGCCGGGCTGTGCTGCGTCGCCCCGGCGTTCGCCAAGTCGTCCGACTTCGCGATCGACAAACCGGCCGGGCGCGCCTGCCCCAACCTCGGCGACGACTTCCGCTGCGGCATCCACGACCGGTTGCCGCAGAAGGGCTTCCCCGGCTGCGTCGTCTTCGACTGCTTCGGTGCCGGCCAGCAGGTCACCCAGGTGACCTTCGGCGGCCGCGACTGGCGCGGCACGCCCGCCATCGCCGGCCCGATGTTCGCCGTCCTGCCGGTCATGCGGCAGCTCCACGAACTTCTCTGGTACGTGACCAGCGCGCTCGAACTCCCGGCCGCGCGACGGGTGCACCCGCGGCTCCGGCAGGCGCGCGAGGAGACGATCGCCCTGACCCGCGGCACGCCCGACGACCTGCTGGCGCTCGACGTGGACGCGTACCGGAGGAAGGTCAACCCCCTGCTGCAGAAGGCGAGCGAGCTGGCCCGCGCCGGAGCCGGCCCCCGGCGGCCCGACCACCGCGGTGCCAACCTCATCGGCCGCCGCCTGCGGGGTGCCGACCTGCGCGGGGCCAACCTGCGCGGGGCGTTGCTGATCGGCGCCGACCTGCGCGACGCCGACCTGCGGCTGGCCGACTTCACCGGCGCGGACCTGCGGGGTGCCGACGTGCGCGGGGCCGATCTGCGCGGCGCGCTGTTCCTCACCGAATCCCAGCTGAAGGCGGCGGTGACCGATCAGGACGGGCGCCGCCAGGTGCGGTCGCCGAGCGAGGCGCACGGCTGAACGATCGCGGCGACGCCGGCGACCACCCGGCCGCCGCGGACGTCGACACACGCCCCGGTCAGCAGGGTCACCAGCTTGTCGCCGTCGAAGCGGAACTGCTGGGCCGGGTTGCCGTTGCAGAACGCGATCTGCACCGGCGTACCCATCGCCTCCTTCGCGTCCGCCACGTCCATGCAGTGACCGGCCGAGCGGATCGTTCCGTCGCCGGTCACCTGCCACTGCTGCGTCAGGCCGCCGGTGCAGGGCCTGAGCGAGAGCGGCGCGCCGTCGGAGGCGGCGTTCGCGGTGAGGCAGAGCGTGGGATCGGCGGCCACGATCGTCGACGCGTACGCCGGCGGCGGTGGGTCGGCGGTGAGCAGCAGCGTCGCGCCGGCCGCCATGATCACCGCGGCCAGCGCGGCCACCGCGGCGATGGCCCTGGCCGGCCGGCGGGCGATGCCCCGGTCGGGCGCGGGCCGGCGCAGCCACAACCACCAGGCGACCGCCGTGCAGCCGAGCAGCAGCACCCCGCCCGTCGCGAGCAGCGCCCATTTCCACCGCTCGCCGGAGCCCCGCGGCAGCAGCACGGGTGCCTGCGCCGCGAAGGCGGACGTGATCCCGGCCGACGGCCCGGGCAGCGGTCCGGTCCGTACGCCGGCGCCCTTCGCGTCCGCCGGCAGGCGCAGGACCCAGCCGGGCAGCAGGGTCCCCGGATCGGTCAGCCGCAGGCCGTCGGGCTGGAGCCGGCCCTTGTTCAGCTGGAAGATCTCGTCGTTGCGGTCGCCCGAGCCGAGGAACCGCTCCGCGATCTCGAACAGGTACTCCGGCTGCCCGTCGAAGCTGTCGCGCACCACGTAGAACTTGACCGGCGCGGCCGACGGGGCGGCACCGGCCGGCGCGGGAGCCGCCAGCACCGCCAGGGCGGCGAAGGCCAGGGCGAGGAGCAGGCGGCGGACCATCGACCCTCCTTGATCGGGCTTTTTCCCGGCGAGCGTACGGCCGTGACCTCGGCCCCCGCTCACCTGCCCCCTAAGATGGATCACGCCCACCGAACCAGGACCGGGAGCGTGTCGTCATGCAGGTGCCCGGCCTCGTCTGGACGCTGACCCTCGCCGGCATCGCGGGGCTCGTGCTCTTCGACTTCTACTTCCACGTACGCCGGGCGCACATCCCGACCCTGCGCGAGGCCGGATTCTGGTCCGCGATCTACGTCGGCCTGGCGATCGTGTTCGGCTTCGGGGTGCTCATCTTCGGCGGGCGCGACATGGGCGCCGAATACTTCGCCGGCTGGGTGACGGAGAAGGCGCTCTCCGTCGACAACCTCTTCGTCTTCCTGGTGCTGCTCGGCAGCTTCAAGGTGCCCCGGGCCGACCAGCAGAAGGTGCTGCTGTTCGGCATCGTCTTCTCGCTGATCGCGCGCACCGGCTTCATCTTCCTGGGCGCCGCGCTGATCAACTCCTTCGCCTGGGTGTTCTACGTGTTCGGCCTGATCCTGCTGATCACCGCCGGCAACCTGCTGAAGAGCGAGGACGGCGACGGCCGCTCGGCCGACAACGTGATGATCCGGCTCGCCCGGCGGTTCCTGCGCACCTCGGACACGTACGACGGGGACAAGCTCTTCACGGTGCAGGACGGCAAGCGGGTCATGACCCCGATGCTGCTGGTCATGGTGGCCATCGGCGGCACCGACATCCTGTTCGCGCTGGACTCGATCCCGGCCATCTTCGGCCTCACCCAGAGCGTCTACCTGGTCTTCACCGCCACGGCGTTCTCCCTGCTCGGCCTCCGCCAGCTCTACTTCCTGCTGGACGGGCTGCTCGACCGGCTCATCTACCTCTCGTACGGGCTCGCCGCGATCCTCGCCTTCATCGGCGTGAAGCTGGTGCTGCACGCGCTGCACGAGAACAACGTGCCGTTCATCAACGGCGGCGACCGCGTCGACGTCGTCGAGATCAGCACCGGGATGTCGCTCGCGTTCATCGTCGGCGTGCTGGTCGTGACGGTGGTCGCGTCGCTGCTCAGCCCCAAGGGCCGCGCCCAGACGTACGTGGCGGCGGCGCGCCGGCACGCGGCGGAATTCCTCGACATCGAGACCGACCCGAAGTACTGCGACGAGATCTTCCACAAGCTCCTCGAGGAGGAGGCCCACCTCAAGCAGCTGCCGGAGAAGTACCGGGCCCGGATCCGCCAGGAGCAGGAGCTGATGGCGCTGCTCACCAGGGCGCACGAGGTGCATGAGGAACGGGTCCTGGCCGGCGTCTGCTTCAGACCCTGACGAGCTCGGGCGCCTCGGACTCCGGGCGGGGGCGCAGGTTCTCGCCCTCGATGTCGACCTTCGGCGTGATCCGGTCCAGCCAGCGGGGGAACGCCCACGCCCGGCGCCCCAGCAGGGTGAGGACGGCGGGGACGAGCGTCATCCGTACCAGGAAGGCGTCGATGAGCACGCCGACCGCCAGCCCGAAGCCGATGGTCTTGATCGTCGGATCCTCGATCAGCACGAAGCCGCCGAAGACCGCCGCCATGATGAGCGCCGCGGCGGTGACCACGCGGGCGCCGTGCCCCACCCCGGCGACGGTCGCGGCGGTCGCGTGCTCGCCGTGCACGAATTCCTCCCGCACCCGGGACACGATGAACACCTCGTAGTCCATGGCCAGCCCGAACAGCACGCCCATCATGATGATCGGCAGGAAGCTGACCAGCGGCCCCGGCCGATCCACCCCGAACAGCTCCGACGCCCAGCCGTGCTGGAAGACCCCGACCGTGACACCGAAGGTCGCGCCCATCGTGAGCAGAAAACCGAGGGTCGCCTTCAGGGGTACGAGCACCGACCGGAACGCCACCAGCAGCAGCAGGAACGACAGCCCGATGACCACCGCGAGGTACTCGGGCAGGGCGGCGGTCAGCTTCTGCGACACGTCCACGCCCACGGCGGTCGCGCCGGTCACCGCGATGGTGGTGTCGCTGTCGGCGTACGCGGTGGCGGAGTCCCGGATGTCGTGCACGAGGCGTGCGGTCTCCACGCTGCTCGGCCCGCTCGTCGGCGTCACGACCAGCACCTGCGTGGTGCGGGACCGGCTGGCCGGCCCGGCCCCGACCGCGGCGACGTGCGGCAGGTTGCGCAGGGTGACGGTCAGGCGTCCGCGGACGGTGGTGACCGTGTCGGCCCGGGCGCCCCGGATCACCACCAGCAACGGGCCGTTGGCGCCGGCCCCGAACGCCGAGGTGGTGAGGTCGTAGGCGTCCCGCTGTGGCGAATCGGCGGGAGCGGTCCCGTTGTCCGGCAGCGCCAGCCGCATGTCCCGGGTCGGCAGGCTCAGCGCTCCCAGCCCGAGGACCAGCACGAGCAGCACGGGAATCCGGAACCGCACCACCCACCGCGCCCAGCGGAAGCCGAACGCCCGCTCCTCGCCGTCGCCGGCGTGGCCGGCCTGGCCCGGGCGGTCGCCCTGGCCTTCGTGGTCGCCCCGGGCCGGGTCGGTGGCGGCCTTGGTGCGGCGGCGCTGGGAGCGGGGGAGGATGCGGTCGCCGGTGAAGGCCAGGACCGCGGGGAGCAGGGTCAAGGCCACGAGTACGGCGGTGAGCACCGTCCCCGCCGCCGCCAGGCCCATCGCGGCCAGGAACGGCACGCCGACGATGCTCAGCCCGGCCAGGGCGATGACGACCGTGGCCCCGGCGAACAGCACCGCCGAGCCGGCCGTCGCGGTGGCCCGGGCGACCGACTCCTCGGCGGGCAGGCCGGCGCTCAGCTGGGTCCGGTGCCGGGAACTGATGAACAACGCGTAGTCGATGCCGACGGCCAGCCCCAGCATCAGCGCCAGGATCGGCGCGGTCGACGACACGTCGACGACGGCGGTCACGAGCAGCAGGCCGCACATCCCGGCGATCACCCCGGCGAGCGCGGTCAGCAGGGTCATGCCGGCCGCGACCAGCGAACCGAACGTGACGACGAGGACGACCGCGGCCACCAGCACGCCGGCCACCTCGGTCACGCCGATCTCGGGCGGCCCCCCGGCGACGCCGCCGGGCACGACCTCGGGCCGCTGCTCGGTGCTGCTCTGGGCGAGGGCGTCGAAGGCCTCCCGGTCGGTGCTCGTCAGCTCGTCCTGCTCCGCGGCGTACTGCACGGCGACCAGGGCGATCGTCCGGCTACGGTCGAGTTGCCCGGTGCGGAACGGGTCGGAGACGGCGATCACGCCCGGCAGCGCGGAGGCCCGCTTGACGACGGCGGCGACGCCGGACCGCTGCACGCCCTCGTCGAGCGTCTGACCGAGCGGTGCGCGGACGACCAGGGTCAGCGAGGCGCCGGCCGCGCCGGGAAGGTCCTTCTTCAGGTCGTCGAGGGCCCGCTGGGACTCCGTACCCGGGATGGAGAAGGCGTCGACCGTGCTGCCGCCGAGGGTGAGGGCGCCGGTCGTGAGCAGGGCGAGGAGCAGCATCCACAGCGAGACCACCAGCTTCCGCCGCCGGAAGGAGAACCGCCCGAGCCGGTAGAGGAGGGTGGCCATGGTGAAATGTCCCGTCGTTGCGCTTGGACACATTTGTCCAGGTCAGCGTAACGACCGGACCCGCCCCCGCGAGCCGGAACGGCGGCACGGGCCGGACACCCGGCGGGCCGGGCCGGGGGTGTGATCAGCGGTTGCGGTTGCCGCGGGTGGTGGTGCCGATCTCCTGGTCCGGGTGGCGGGCCGCGGACTTGCCCCGGCCGGAGTTGGCGGCGAAGCGGGCCGCCGCGCGGCGGACCCGTTCGGCGCGGGCGGTGAGGTCGGTCGTCGGCTGCTCGGAGCGTTCGGCCTCCGGCTCCGGGGCGCCCGCCACCAGGTGCGCGACCCGGGCGGCGAGGTCGGCGGCCCGCGAGGCCAGATCGGGCTCGGCGCGCAGGGCCGCCTCCTCGGCGGCGGCGGCCAGCTGGGCGCGCTGCTCGTCGGCGGCCAGGCCGGGCCGGTAACCACCCGCCCGCGCCCCACGACCCCCGCCGGCCGGCCGCGCCGGCTCGGGAAGAGCACGCGCGGGCTCCGAAGCCGGCCGCGCGGTGGGTGAGAACGGCTCGGCGAGCGAGCGGGTGGTGGGTGGCTCGGGAAGGGCATGCGCGGGCCCGGGGGCGGGGTGTGCCGGCCGGGGGTCGGGGAGGGCGTGGGCCGGGACGGGGTGAGGGCGGACCGACGGGGTCTGGTGGGGGACCGGGAGGGCGCCGAGCACCGAGACCGTCTGGCCCTCGCCGCCCTGGTAGTTGGTGAATTCCGGGCCGATCAGCAGGCGGGAGAGCATCCGGGCCTGCGGGGTCGTCAGGCCGAGCTTCTCCGCGTTGTCCATGCGGAAGCGGGCGATCGCGTGGCGGATGACGTTCGCGAGGCGGTCCGCGCCGGCCGGCTCCGTGACGTCCCCGCCCGCCAGGACCAGGGCCGGGAACGAGCCGTCCGTGCCGGTGCAGACGAGCTGGATCTGGGTCGGGGACGCCGGGCGGCCGCGGGTGCCGGGCTGGACGCGGAGGTGCTGCGGATACAGCCAGCGGAGCTCGCCGGAGGTGATTCCCTCCGGGGACGTGTACGCGTAGCCGAGCCGCCGGTCCGTGACCAGCACCTCGGTGGTCTCGGGCAGGGTCCAGCGCGGGAGCGAGGCGGCGCGGTCGAACGCGTACTCCGCGACGGCGCAGTGGCCGTGCCACAGGATGCGTTCGCCGCCCTGGAGCGGGCCGAAGGCCTCGGGCTGGTCCAGCATCCCTCGATTAGATCGGCCTGCGGAATCCGGAACAAGACGTCTCAGTGTCAAATTGCCGCCTCGCGACGGGGCGTTCAGGACTTCGTGCTGAAGAGTCCCGCGGGCGGAGCGGGGGACGCGACCGCGTCGGCGTCCGTGGCCGGCGGGCGCCCGCCGGTGAAGCGGGCCAGGTCCGTCTCCACCCGGCCGGGGAACCAGTCGCCGGCCGCGCGCCGGCTCAGCGGGGCCACCGGCGGCGGGGTGCGGCCGGCCAGGACGACGAGGTTGCCGAAGCGGCGGCCGCGGAGCATCGCCGCGTCCGCGACGAGGCAGGCCTCCGGCAGGACCGCGCTGATCGTGGCCACCTGGGTGCGGGCGTACGTGAGCGGCGGGCCGTCCGCCACGTTGGCCAGGAGCCAGCCGCCGGGCGCCAGCACCCGGGCCACCTCCCGGACGAACTCGACCGACGCGAGGTGCGCGGGGGTGCGCGAGCCCGCGAACACGTCCACGATCACCAGGTCGTACCCGGCGTCGCGCATGCCCGTGACGGCCTCGCGCGCGTCTGCCACCCGTACGCGAAGCTTGGCCCTGGGGTCCCAGGGCAGTGCCGTGCGCACGAGGTCGACCAGCGGCCCGTCGATCTCCACCACCCGCTGCGGCGACCCCGGCCGGGTCGCCGCGACGTAGCGGGGCAGCGTGAGCGCCCCGCCGCCGAGGTGCAGCGCGCGCAGCGGCGTGCCCGGCGGCGCGATCAGGTCGATCGCCGCCGCCATCCGGCGGATGTACTCGAACTCGAGGTGGGCCGGGTCGCCGAGGTCGACGTGCGACTGCGGCGCGCCGTCCAGCAGCAGGGTCCAGCCGCCGGGGCGGTCCGGGTCCGGCACCAGCTCGGCGACGCCGGAGCCGACCGTCTCGACCCGCCGCTCGCCCCGCCTGCGCTGTGCCACGGCTGCACAGTACGTCGGTTGCGGTTCCGGAGCACGGCTGCCCGAATCCGATGATCATGCGGCGTGGCGCCGACGACAGGTGGCGTGACGGTGCCCTCCGACTTCCTGCCCGCCGACGCGTTGTCGCATCTGCTGCGCCGCGCCACGTACGGCCCGACCCCGGCCTCGCTCGCCGAGGCGCGCCGGCTCGGGGCCTCGGCGTGGCTGGAGCGGCAGCTGGCGCCGGCGTCGATCGGCGACAAGACCGCCGAGGGCCTGGTCGCGCGGCTGCCGCTGAGCGCGCTCACCGTCGACGGCGTACGCGCGAAGGCCCGCTCCGGCACCATCCGCCAGTACGGCTGGGAGCCCATGTACCAGCTGGGCGCCGCCACCCTCGCACGGGCGATCTGGAGCGAGCGCCAGCTGTTCGAGACGATGGTGGAGTTCTGGTCCAACCACCTGCACGTGGCCAACCCGGCCGGCGACGTGTGGGAGAGCCGGCCCGACTACGACCGCCGGGTGATCCGGGCGTACGCGCTCGGCCGCTTCTCCGACATGCTCAAGGCCAGCGCGCGCCACCCGGCGATGCTCACGTACCTGGACAACCGGTTCTCGACGCGGCAGGCGCCGAACGAGAACTACGGCCGGGAACTGCTCGAGTTGCACACGGTCGGGCTGGGCTACACCGAGTCGGACGTCCGGAACGCCGCCCGGCTGCTCACCGGCCTCACCGTGAACTGGGACACCGGCGCGTACCGGTACGACGCCGCGCGGCACGCCACCGGCGCGGTGAAGGTGATGGGCTTCCGGCACGCGAACAAGAGCGCCGCCGGCGGCCAGACGGCGGCCATGGCCCTGCTGGACCATCTGGCGCTGCACCCGGCCACCGCCCGGCGGATCGCCACCAAGCTGTGCGTCCGGTTCGTCGCCGACGACCCGCCCGCGTCGCTGGTCACCCGGCTGGCGAAGGTCTACCTCGACAAGCGGACCGCGATTGTGCCGGTGCTGCGGGCACTGTTCACCTCGCCGGAGTTCGCCGCGTCGGTGGGCGCCAAGACCCGGACGCCGTACGAGGACCTCGTCGCCACCGTGCGCACGCTCGGCTTCGGCCCGGAACCGTCGGGCACCCAGGCCCTCACCGCCCTGTACTGGATCAGCGACTCGGCCGGGCAGGCGCCGATGGCCTGGGCGCCGCCGAACGGCTACCCGGACGTGGCGAGCGCCTGGGCCTCGCCCTCGGGCCAGGTCATCCGGTGGAACGCGCACCTGAGCATCGCCGCCGGCTGGTACCCGACGACGCTGCAACGGCCGGGTTCGCTGCTGCGGGCGTACGCGGGCAGCACCCTCCCGGCCACGTACGGCGCCCTGATCGACGTCGTGGCGAACCGGCTGCTCGGACGCGGCGTGGCGCCGGAGCACAGCGCCGCCCTCGCGGGGTTCTTCGGCAAGACGCCCGAATCCCGCCTCAAGCCGCGGGACGCCGTCGCGGACTGGCAGTTCCCGTACCTGGTGGCCCTGCTCCTCAACTCTCCCTACTTCGCGCTGAGGTGACCGTGGAAGCGAACGAGAACTGCGGCTGCACGATCAGCCGGCGCACCCTGCTCGCGGGCGGGGCGGCCGGGGTCCTCGCGGGCCTCGCCGGGGACCTGCTGTCGACCCAGCTGGCGTTCGCGTCGCCCGGCTACCGGGGCGACGTGTTCGTGCTGCTGTCGCTGCGCGGCGGCTTCGACGGGCTGTCCGCCGTCGTGCCGCACGGCGACCCCGCGTACTACGCGGCCCGGCCGGGCATCGCCGTGCCCAAGGCGCGCCTCATCGGCGGTGATGCGACGTTCGGGCTGAACCCGGCGCTGGCGCCGCTGCTGCCGTACTGGCGCAACGGTTCGCTGGCCGCGGTCCAGGCGGTCGGCCAGCCCGCGCCGAACCGCTCGCATTTCTCGGCGATGGAGGAACTGGAACGGGCGGCGCCGGGCACCTCGGTGCGCACCGGCTGGCTGGACCGGATGATGGGCGGGCTCGGCGGCGGGGGCGTCTTCGGCGCCGTCTCGATGGGCAGCGCGATGCCGGCCCGGGTGCTCGCCGGACCGGCCGCCGACCTCGGGCTCACCAGCGTGGACCGGTTCGTGCTCAGCGGCGAGAACGAGAAGCGGCCGATGGCCGGCACGATGGCGGCGCTGTACGCGAACGCGCCCGCCGCCCTGTCCCGTACCGCCGCGATGGCCACGTCGGCGCTGGCGACGACCGCGACGTTGAAGGCGGCCGGGTACACGCCGGCGAACGGGGCCGCGTACCCGGACACCGAGCTGGGCAGGGCGCTGAGCGACGTGGCCCGGCTGGTGAAGTCGGACGTGGGCCTGATGAGCGCCTGCGTCGACTCCGGCGACTGGGACATGCACGAGAACCTCGGCACGGCCGTACCCGGGAAGCGGATGTACGAGCACCTGGCCGACCTCGCCGCCGCGCTGGCAGCCTTCGCCGCCGACCTCGGCCCGGCCGGCCTGGGCCGGGTCACGCTGGTCACGCTCAGCGAGTTCGGCCGGCGGGTGGGGCAGAACGGCTCGGGCGGGCTCGACCACGGCTACGGCAACGCCATGTTCGTGCTGGGCGGCGGCGTCAAGGGCGGCAAGGTGTACGGGCGCTGGCCCGGCCTGGCGAAGGGCAAGCTCGTCGACGGCGACCTCGCGGTGACCACCGACTACCGGGCGGTGATCGGCGAGATCCTGCGCGCCCGCTGCGGCGTCTCCGACGTGGCCGGCGTCTTCCCCGGGGTCCGGCCGGCGGCGCTGGGGCTGGTGCGTTCACGCTAGGCGGGGCCCGGCCGTCAGGCGCGGCGCAGGGCGAAGCGGGCGCGGGTGAGCCCGTCGCTCTGGTGCACCGCGAAGGCGTCGCAGAGCTGGTGGACCAGCCACAGGCCCATGCCGCCGATCGTGCCGGGCGGGGGCGGCAGGTAGCCGGCCAGCGGCGCGGGCCCGGACGGCCCGTCGTCGGTGATCTCGGCGACCACGGCCTCGGCGGTGACCCAGATGCGCAGCTCGCGACGGGTGCCGCCGTATCGGATGCCGTTCGTCGCCAGCTCGCTGACGGCCAGCACCAGGCTCTCCAGACGGTCGGCCGGCAGCCAGCCGGTGGCGAGCCGGCGGACCAGGGCGCGCAGCGGGGCCACCGGCCCGTCGATCGGCGCCACCACCACCGGCGCGCCGTCCACCGGCCACGGTGGCTCCGGCAGCGCCGTCAGGAACGTCTCCGGGCTCTCGTAGCCGGGGCTGTCACGCCAGTCGCCGTCGTGCACGCGCGGATGGGTGCGGGCCGCCGCGCCGATCAGCGCGGTGGGCAGGGTCCGGCGGTCGTACGGGCACAGCAGGTGACCGTTCAGCGAGTCGAGGCTGCGGTTCAGCGCCGACTCGAAGCGCAGCCACGAGTCGTACGGGGCGGCGTACGGAATCTGCCCGACCAGCCGGACGAACGGGCTGCCGCTCGCCGCCGCGGCCTCCAGGATCCCCGCCCAGGCCGCGATGGTCCGGACCGGGCGGACGTGCCACTCGTCGGCCGGCAGGAAGCGCACCGAATCCGCCAGGCCGGCCAGGGTGTCGCGCAGCAGCCGGGTCGCTTCGGGACCGGCGGCGACCGCCACCGTCTCGCCGCGCTCCAGCCCGTCGCGGAGGAACCCGCCGAGGGTTTCGGCATACGCGGTGTCGGCGTCGTAGAGGAACGCCGAGTGGGTGAACACCACTGAGCCACCTCCGAGCACCGCTGATCGACCACGGTAACACCCGGGCCGCTGCGGACCACGGCCCGACCAGCGGCGGAGCACCGCTGCGAGTGAATGGCGGCCCCGGAAACGTGAAACACCCCGGCGATCGGCACGGCCCGGTCCAGACTGGGCGCGATCGACGATCACGGGGGTGAAGGGTGTCGGGTACGGGTGCCAGCGCGCTGGCCGAGCTCGTGGAACGGAGCGCCGACCTCGCGGGTCCGCCGCTGAGGATTCGCCGGCAGGAGTCGGAGGACGGCCCGGCGTACTGGCGCTGGGACTGTGCCGGCTGCGGTGAGTACGGCGGCGGCCGGCACCACCGCGACGCCGTCAGCCGGGCCATGCGGCACTGCGCGGAGCACCCCGAGCACCGCTCGTCGCTGCTCCCGCCGGTGCGCTGCCGGGAACGGGACCACCGGCTCGCCGTCCACCCGATGCTGTTCGCGCTGGACGACGACCCGCCGCCCCCGCCGCTCGCGATCTGAGTCGCGAGCGGCCGGGAGGTCAGCGGCTCACCGCTGCTGGGTGTCGCCGTCGCCCGTACGCTTCTGCGCCTCGTCGACGCCCTTGTCGATGTGGTCCGAGTACTTGTGGCCGGTCCGCTTGTCGACCTCGTCGCCGATCTTCTCGAGCGCCTGGTCGACCTGCTTGTCGTGCTTGTCGGCGAACTCCTTCGCCTTGTCCAGGAAACTCATCGGGCCACGCCCTTCCTCGCGCTCAGCACTCCGGCGATCCGCGCCACCCGCGGGTCCGCCACGATCTGCTCCAGGCTAGTGCGCAGCGGCATCCGCCAGTTCGGGTACTCGTCCGTCGTACCGGGAAGGTTGGGCTGGTCGAGCTCGCCCAGCACGTCGTAGAGCGCCGCGGTGACGAGCCGGCACGGGGTGCGCGCCAGGAACTCGTGCATCGCGACGATGATCTCCTCGGGCGTGCTCCCCGGGGTGATCAGGCCCTCGTCGGTGAGGCGGGCGAGGAGCTGGGCCCGGTCCTTCTCCGCGTACGCGCGCTCCTCCTCCACCGGCTTGGCGAGCTGACCGAGCTCGTCGCGGACCCGGACCTGCTCCCCGGCGAGAAACCCGGCCGCCGTGGGCAGGTCGTGGGTGGAGATGCTGGCCAGCGCGTTGCGGGGGTAGCGCTCGGCGGGCAGGTAACCCTCGTCCGGGTCGTTCTTGTAGTCCCGGGTGAACCACAGCACCGCCGAGCCGAGCATGTTCATCCGCGCCAGCGTCTCGGTCATCACCGGCAGCACCGTGCCGAGGTCCTCGCCGATCACCACCGCGCCGGCCCGGTGCGCCTCCAGCGCCAGGATGCCGAGCATCGCGTCCGGGTCGTAGTGCACGTACGTGCCCTCGGCCGGCCCCATGCCCGGCGGCACCCACCAGAGCCGCCACAGCCCGGCGACGTGGTCCACGCGCAGGCCACCGGCGTGCCGGAAGATCCGCCGCAGCATGTCCCGGTACGCCGCGTACCCGGTCTCGATGAGCTGGTCGGGCCGCCAGGCGGCGAGCCCCCAGTCCTGGCCGAGCTGGTTGAACGCGTCCGGCGGGGCCCCCGCGTGCACCCCGGCCGCGAGCACGTCCTGCAGCAGCCAGCCGTCGGCGCCGCTCGGGTCGATGCCGACGGCCAGGTCGTGCACGACGCCGACCGGCATGCCCTGGGCCCGGGCGGTCTCGTTCGCCGCGTCGAGCTGCGCGTCGAGGAGCCGCTGCAACCAGACGTGGAACGCGACCCGGTCGCCCTTGCGTGCGGCCCGCACCTCCGGGGTGTCCGGCCGGCGGAACTCCTCCGGCCACTCCTGCCAGTTGGCGCCGTGCTTCTCGGCGAGGGCGCAGAACACGGCGAAGTCGGTGAGCCCCGGGTCGGCGTCGAGGTCGACCTCGCCGGCGAGCGGCCACAGCAGCTCGAGGGCGGCCCGCTTGGCCTGCCACACCGCGCTGTAGTCGATCAGGCCGTCGGCCGTGGGGCGGGGCCTGAGGGCGTCCACCTGCTCGCGCAGCGCCGGATCGGCCCGGCGGTAGGCGTCGGTCGCGGCGACCCGCAGATACAGCGGGTTGGCGAAGCGCCGGCTCGACGGCGAATACGGCGACGACGGTACGGGCAGCGTCGGCGTGACGGCGTGCAGCGGGTTCAGCAGGACCAGCCCGGCGCCGTGGCTGCCCTCGACGAAGGTCCGCAGGTCGCCGAGGTCGCCCATGCCCCACGACGCGTCCGAGTGCAGAGCGTAGAGCTGGAGCATCCAGCCCCACGTCTCCGGCGGCTCGGGCAGCCGGGGCGGCACCACGACGAGGGTGACGTCCTGTCCGCCCGTACGCAGCCGGTGCCAGCCCAGGGGCAGGTCGTCCGGCACCGCGGTCACCTCGCGGGAGGTGCCGTCCTCCAGCACGATCGTGCCCGCGCCGGGCAACGGCCGCTGCTCGCCCTCGCGGACCACCACCGTGCCGGGCAGCCGGTGCTGCTCGCGGGCCGTACGCACGGCGGCGAGCTCCCGCCGCACGGACTCCGGTGTCGAGGCGTCCACACCGAGCAGGCCCAGCACCCCGGCGACCGACTCCGCGGCCACGTCGCGGCGTTCGCGGTGCCAGTCCTCGTACCAGGTCGCGACCCCGTGCGCCTCGGCCAGCGCGGTCAGCTCAGCGTCCACTAACGCCCCCTTGTCGTCGGTTCCTCGTGCATACCCTGCCCTGAAACCTTCAGTCCCGGTGCGGCGGGTCTTGCGAGGGTCCGCCAGACTTGGCCCATGTCTTCTGCAGCGAAATGGTTCACCCGGATCGGCGCGGCCGTGACCGGCGCGGTTCTGACGCTCGTCGTGCCGGTGCACGCCTGGGCTGCCGCGAAGGGCGTCGACGGGATCGCGATCGAGGCGGCCAGGTCGCGGCGGCGGCGCGGCGGCTTCGGCCTCTTCCCGATCTTCGGCGGCCTGTGCTGCCTGCTGGTGGTCGGCGGCATCATCCTCGCCCTCGTCCTGATTTCGCGGAACCGCAAACGCCGCTGACACCCCCGCCCTACCGTCGAGGGGTGGGGATGCGGGCGAAGGTGGTCGCGCTGGGCGTCGGCATCGCGGCGGTGTGCACGGTGCCGCTGGCGATCACGGTGACCGCGGACGCGGCGCCCGACGTGGTGCTCTCGCGCGGCCATCCGGTGCTCGCGTCCAGCGCCAAGGACGCCGCGCGGACGGGCGTCATGGCCGTCGACGGCGACCCGGCGACCCGCTGGACGAGCGGCACCCCGGCGATCACCCAGTGGCTGCGGCTCGACCTCGGCCGGGCGCAGGCGGTTACCCGGGTGCGGCTGATCTGGGACGGGGCCTACGCGCGGGCGTACCGGATCCAGGTGTCGGCCGACGGCGCGAGCTGGACCGACCTGCACCGCGAGACGGCCGGCGACGGCGGCACCGACGACGTCAAGCGGCTCAAGGGCACCGGGCGCTACCTGCGGGTGCTGGCGACCCAGCGCGCGTGGGCGTCCGGCTATTCCTTGCGGGAGATCCAGGTGTACGGGCCGGGCCCGGCCGTCAAGGCCATCCCGGTGACGAGCGCGCCGGCCACCGTGCCCGCCGCCGCCCGCGGGCTGACCGACGCACGCAAGCGGGAGCTCGCGTTCCAGCTGGTCTCCACCGCCGAGAACTCCACCCTCGACTGGCGCGGCCAGTACGGCTACATCGAGGACATCGGCGACGGCCGGGGCTACACGGCGGGCATCGTCGGCTTCTGCTCGGGCACCTCGGACATGCTCGCGCTGGTGTCCGAGTACACCCGGCGCTCCCCGCGGAACAGGCTCGCGGGATACCTGCCGGCCCTGCGCACGGTGGACGGCTCCGATTCGCACGCCGGCCTCGACCCCGGCTTCACCACGGCCTGGAAGAGGGCCGCGGCCGACCCGGTGTTCCAGAAGACGCAGGAGGACGAGCGGGACCGGCTGTACTTCGGCCCGGCGGTGACGCTGGCGAGCTCGGACGGCCTGCGCGCGCTCGGCCAGTTCGCCTACTACGACGCCGCGGTGATGCACGGCATGTCGGGGCTGCGGCGGATCCGGGCGGCCGCGATGCGCGACGTCCGGACGCCGAAGCAGGGCGGCGACGAGACGCTGTGGCTCGACGAGTTCCTCGACGTCCGGGTCGCGGAGATGCGGACCGAGGAGGCGCACACCGACGTCACCCGCGTCGAGACCGCGCAGCGCGCCTTCCTGCGGGCCGGCAACCTGGACCTGAACGCGCCCCTGGCCTGGCGCGTCTACGGCGACCGGTTCGCGGTCCGGAAATGAGACCGGCCGGCCAGGGCTGAGCCCTCGCCGGCCGGAATCGCGCGAACCGTCAGACCCGGGTCCACTTCTGGTTGCTGCCGCCGTGGCAGTCGTAGAGGACGAGCGCGGCGCCGTTGGCGCTGTTCCAGTCCTTGATGTCGACGCACCTGTTGGCCGAGACGTTCACCAGGTCGCCCGCCGCCGAGAGGGTGAACCGCTGGACCGGGTTGCCGTTGCAGGTCACCAGCTGGATCGGGGTGTTGTTGCCGAGCGCCCCGCCGGCCGGGTCCATGCACTTGCCCATCGCCCGCAGCGTGCCGTCGGCCTGCGGGGTCCACTTCTGCGCGTCGCTACCGTTGCAGTCCCACATCTGGAGCCGCGAGCCGTCCGCCGGGTTGGCGCCCGGGATGTCGATGCAGCGCCCGCTGAAGTTCGACTTGAGCGAGTTGCCGGTGCCGGTGCCGCCGCCACCGCCGTCGTTGGTCCACGACGAGACGCGGACGTAGTCGACCAGCATCGTCTGCGGGAACTGGGTGGTGCCGTCCGGGTAGCCGGGCCACTGACCGCCGACCGCCACGTTGAGGATCATGAAGAAGTTGTGGTCGAACACCCACCGGTCGCCGCCGAGGTTCGACGGGGTGACCCGGAAGTACTCGGAGCCGTCGAGATACCAGACGATCAGGTTGGGGGACCAGTCGACCCGGTAGGTGTGGAAGGCGTCGCTCAGCGGGGCGCCGATGGTGCGGCCGCCGCCGATGCCCTCGCCGCCGGAGTAGCCGGGGCCGTGCACGGTGCCGTGGACGGTGTTGGGCTCGAAGCCGACGTTCTCCATGATGTCGATCTCGCCGGTGGTCGGCCAGTTGTTGCCGCCGAGCATCCAGAACGCCGGCCAGATGCCCTGACCGCGCGGGATCTTGATGCTGGCCTCGAAGCGGCCGTACGTCTGGCTGAACTTGTCCGCGGTCAGGATGCGGCCGGACGTGTACTGACACGTGCCGTAGTGACACTGGTAGCCGGCCGGGTTCTCGCGCCGGGCGGTGATCGCGAGGTGGCCCTGGCCGTCGTGGACGACGTTGCTGGTCGAGTTGGTGTAGTACTGCTGCTCGTTGTTGCCCCAGCCGCTGCCGCCGATGTCGAACTTCCACTTGCTCTGGTCGAGCGGCGTGCCGGCCGGAAGGTCGAACTCGTCGCGCCAGGAGATGCCGCCGATGGCGGCCTGGGCGGTGTCGTTGCGGGAGGTGGCCACGAGGCCGCTTGCGACTGTCACCGCGACGACTGCCGCGGCGAGCAGGATTCTCGCTCTGCGCATGGGGATGATCCTCCGGGGGAAGAGGTGATTTTAAGCAGTCTTTACAAATCGACTGCCTTCAGTCAAGGGAGACTGGTCCCCGGCCCCCGGATAACGCCTTTTCTTACAACTTCTTGAACAGGCTGGGCAACGCGGTGGGCTCCCAGCCCGGCAGCGAGGTGTGCGCCTCCTTCACCTCGTAGCGCTTGCCCTCGAAGGTGACGATGTCGCCGGCGGCGTAGTCGACGAACGGCTCCCAGGCCTTGGCCGCAGGCGTGGTGGGTTCCTCGGCCGGCGGCGTGCTCGGCTCCTGCGACGGCGGGGCGGAGGGGGGAGCGGACGGGGCAGCGGAGGGCGGGGACGACGGCGGCTGCTCCGCCTCCTCCGCCGCGTCCACGTTGATGCTGTCCACGGCCATCCGGGCCGGAAGCTCGGCGGTTTGCGGGTCGGTGACCGCCAGGCTCAGCACCAGGCGGAACGCCTGGCCGGTCTCGGCGCCGGGGATGCGGAGGCGGCGCTCCGTGCGGCCGTCCACCGACAGGGTGAGGGATTCCGCGGTCCAGCTCATCGCGTACGTGTGGAAGTCGCCGTCGGTGACCGGCTCGGCCAGCAGGTCGACCGCCTCGCTGCCCGGGCGGCCGGCGGCCAGGGTGATCGCCGGCCGCAGGCCCTCGCCGCCGGGGACGCGGACCCGGGCCTCGACCCGGCCCGACTCGCGGCGGAAGGTGTTCCGGCTGACCAGCCGGGCCGTGGTGGCACCGGCGCGGTCGCCCGAGCGCGCGGTGAGGAGCAGGTTGCCGTCGCCGTCCAGCCGGGCGTTGCGGGTGCTCTGGCTGAACTGGAAGCCGTTGTCGCCCCGGCTGGTGTCGAGGATCCACTTGTTCGGGTCCACGGTGCTGCCGGCGCCGCCGTCGAAGTCGTCGGCGAAGCGGTCGAGCGGGGCCGGGAAACGGTTCTGGCCGCTACCGAAACGGTTGCGCTCCGCGGCGTCGGCGCTGTCGTTGCGCGTCGGCAGCCAGACGGCGGTGGCCAGTCCGGCGGCGGCGACGGCAAGCGTCACGACGAGTCGGGGTCGCAGCCAGGCAGGCTGCTTCGGCGCGCTGTGTCGCGGCACGGGGGTCCTCCGGGGGCGGCGGATGGTGCTGGTGCGTCAGCAGAGACCTAAGAAGATCCCTGCCCGCACGTCAAGTAGTCCGGTGGGTATTTAAAAAAACATTCAGGTTTCAGTCACCCGTACGGCTGGAGATGCGTACCGCTGTCCCTTCCGATCCGGTTCTGATCTCGAATGTGTCGGTCAGTTCCCGGACGAGGTAAAGGCCCCAGCCGCCCGGCTCGCCGGGTGGTGGCCGGTCCGTGTGGAGCTCGGCCAGGCCGGCGCCCCGATCGGTGACTTCGCAGTACACCGTGCCGGTGACGCACCACACCGCGACGTGGCCGAGGCCGCCGCCGTGCCGCACCGCATTGGTGAGCAATTCGTTCACCGCGATCACGAAACCGTCCAGCCGGTCGCCGCGCAGGCCGGACTCGGCGGCCCGGGACGCGACGACATGCCGCAGCGCGGTGACCCCGCTGCGGTCGAACGCCTCGGACACGAGCAATTCAGCGATGCCTCGACAGTATGCGAAGCCTGATCATTCGGCTCCCTGAGTAGGGTCGGCGCATGGCGGAAACGAGTGGGCTGCAGGCCCCGCTGTGGCGCGCTGTCGCGGTGTATCGCATCGCCGCTCTGGTCTACGTCGCGGTGCTCGTGGTCCGCAACGTGCGGGACTACGAGCGGCCGATGCTGGTCTGGCCGGTGCTCGCGCTCACCGCGGGCTGGACGGTGTTCACCACGTACGCGTATTCCGTGCCGTCCCGCCGCAAGCCGCCGCTGCTGGCGGCCGACCTGCTCGTCACCATGGCCGTGATGGCCTCCAGCGCCTGGATCGTCGGGGCGGACGCGCTGCGGCACGGCACCCCGACCCTGGCCGTCGCCTGGCACGTCGCCCCGGTCATCGCCTGGGCGGTGGCCGGCGGGCGGCGCGGGGGCATCGCCGCGGCCCTCGCCATGGGCGCCACCGACCTGATCGTGCGCAACCACTGGGACCAGGCGGCGTACACGGGCACGGTGCTGATGCTGCTCGCCGCGCTGGCGGTCGGCTACCTCGTCGGCATCGCCGAGGTCTCCCAGCGGCGGCTGGAACGGGCCATCCAGCTCGAGGCGGCCACCCGCGAACGGGAGCGCCTCGCCCGGGACATCCACGACTCGGTGCTCCAGGTTCTCGCGCTCGTCAAGCGGCGGGGCGCCGGCCTCGACGGGGAGGCGGGGGAGCTGGCGCGGCTCGCCGGGGAGCAGGAGGCGGCGCTGCGCACCCTCGTCACGGGACGCTCCGCGGAGCCGGTGGACGAGAGGGCGGAGGTCGACCTCATGGCGCTGCTGGACCCGTACGCGTCGGCCACGGTGTCGGTCGCGGCACCCGCCGGAGCGGTCCGCCTGCCCTCGCGGACCGCGAACGAGGTGACCGCCGCGGTGGCGGCGGCGCTGGACAACGTCACCCGGCACTGCGACCCCGGCACCAAGGTGTGGGTGCTCGTCGAGGACGAGCCGGAGTCGGTGACGGTCAGCGTCCGGGACGACGGCTGCGGCATCGCCGCCGACCGGCTGGCCGAGGCCGAGTCGCAGGGCCGCCTGGGGGTGGCGCAGTCCATCCGCGGGCGCATCGCCGAGCTCGGCGGCACGGTGCGGATCACCTCCGCGCCCGGCCAGGGCACCGAGGTCGAGATGACCGTGCCCAGGTCATAGGCTGATCGGCGTGGCAGTCAGGGTGATGGTGGTGGACGACCACCCGATGTGGCGTGACGGGGTGGCCCGCGACCTCGCGGCGGCGGGCTACGAGGTGGTGGCCACCACCGGCGAGGGGCGGCAGGCCGTGCGCATCGCCGCCGCGGCCCGCCCGGACGTGGTGGTGCTCGACCTCCAGCTGCCGGACATCTCCGGGGTGGAGGTCATCAACGGGCTGCTGACCGCCGTGCCGGGCGTACGCGTGCTCATGCTCTCCGCCAGTGGCGAGCAGCAGAGCGTGCTCGACGCGGTGAAGGCGGGCGCCTCGGGTTACCTGCTGAAGTCCGCGGCGCAGGCGGAGTTCCTCGACGCGGTGGGCCGTACGGCCGCCGGCGACACCGTGTTCACGCCGGGGCTGGCCGGGCTGGTGCTGGGCGAGTTCCGGCGGCTGGCGGTCGAGCCGGCCGGCGACGACGGGATGGCGCCGAAGCTGACCGAGCGGGAGACCGAGGTGCTCCGGCTGGTCGCCAAGGGGCTGTCGTACCGGCAGATCGCGGAGCGGCTCGTGCTCAGCCACCGGACGGTGCAGAACCACGTGCAGAACACGCTGGGCAAGCTGCAGCTGCACAACCGGGTCGAGCTGACCCGCTACGCGATCGAGCAGGGGCTGGACTGAGCACCCGGCCGCCCCCGGGGAGCGGCCGGGGGTGCGGTCAGCGGTAGCGCGGCGCGTTGGTCTCGTGCATGGCGGCCTCCTCGGCGGAGGCGCCGCCACCCGCGGCTCCGGCGTCGTACGCGACGTTGTCGGGCTCGTCGTCGTAGCCGTAACCCTCGTCGGGTTCGACCAGGCGGCCCACCGGCTGCGGGGCGTCGTCGTCGAGCTGGCCGTCGTCGTACAGGGAAACGGCCGAGTTCGGGTCGGAGGTCGGGCTCTGGCCCCACACGTCCGCGTCGAGGCGGCGCTGCTCCGGGTCGTCGACCGTCTCGTCGTACGGGTCGCGGCGGGCGGGCAGCGGGTCCTCCGCGCCGACGTCCGGCTCCTCCTGGCGCAGGCGGTAGTCGAGCGATTCGCCCTCGCGCTGCTCCTCCGCGGTGTCGCCGAAGCGGTTGGAGCCGCCCGGCCCGACGCCCGGGAGCGCGGCCGGGTCGGGGCCGTCCGCCCAGCGCGGGCTGTCCACGGCGTCGTACGCGTTCGAATCGTCGTCCGCGGTCTCGGGCAGGCCGGACGCCTCGGGGTCGGAGACCTCGGTCGGGAAGTCGTCGTCTCGCATATCCGGAACTTACCCCCGGCCGGGGCCCGCCATGCCTGGGCCGGCCACATCGCCGGTCTCCTCGTCGCCGTCGAGGGACGCCCAGACCACCTTGCCGTCCGGCACCGGCAGGCAGCCCCAGCGGTTCGCCACGGAGTCGATCAGCAGCATGCCGCGACCGCCGTACGAGGTGACGGGCACGGGGCTGCCGGTGAAGCTGGGTATGTGCGACGAGCCGTCCCGGACCGCGACGGCCATCCCGCCGCCGTGCCGCCCCACCAGGACCGTCATCGAGGTGCGGGCGTGCGCCACCACGTTGTTGACCATCTCGGTGACGACGATGCAGGCGCCGCCGGCCCGGTCCGGCATCTCCCAGCGGGCGCACGCCTCGGTGACCAGTTCCCGGGAGCGCCGGGCCGCGCCCATCACCGGCTCCAGCCTGAGCGAGAGGAAGTGCTCGGGGGCCGGCTCGCCGAGCGCCGCGAACGCGTCGGCGGGCTCGGGCCAGATCGGCAGGCCGGTGCCGCGCCAGCCGCTGCCGTCGCCGTCGGCGCAGATGACCAGGTGTGCGCCGGGCCAGTCGGCGGTGGCGGCGGCGACCTCGCGCAGCACGGCGGCGGCCTCGGCCTCGCCCACGGTGAGGTCGCGGACGTCGACCACGAGCGCCTCGGGCTGGCCGGCGAGGATCTCGAGGAGGGCGGCCCGCACGGCGGGCGCCGAGCCGGCATCGAGCACCCCGGTCAGCCGGACGACCGGGTAGGTCTGTCCGCCGTCGACCAGATGTCGCACCTCGCTCGGCATGATCACTCCATTGTGCATAACGCGTACGGCTTTCGCATTGCGGAGGCGGGCGGGCTTTACCGCATTTTGCGCGATTTGGGGCATAAGCGAGGCATGGTCATGTGCTGCTCTTACCCGGTGTGCCGCCGCTCATGCACTCAGCGGGCGGCCGTGCGCAGGCGTGCCGCGTCGGGCAGGCGCCCGGAGGGTGGCCGGGCCGTCGCGTGATGGTGCTGCGGCTCGGCGTACCTGGTCAGGGCGATGACCGCCCCCAGCGTCACGACGAAGCCGACCCCGGCCAGCCACTCCCGCCCCGGATGGATGCGGTCGCCGAGCAGCAGCAGGCCGACGATCGCCGCCGGCACCGCCCCGGCGGCATCCATCGCGGCGACCGCGGCGGTGGTCGAGCCCCGCTGCATGGCCAGGCCGAGCAGGAGCTGACCCACGATCGAGTGGGCGACCAGCAGATAGAGCAGCGGGTCGGTGCAGAAGCCCGCGACCGTCTTCTCCATCGCCAGCGGGCGGGCCGCGATGGCCGCCGCCGAGAACGCCACGCCCGCCAGGGAACCGAGCACGACCGAGCCCATCGCGCCGTGCAGGCGTACGGCGAAGAAGCCCAGCACGCCGAGCGCCACGACCGCGACGGCCAGCCCGATCACCCCGGCCGTGCCGAGCTGGCGGGAGTGCGCCGGCTGGGCCGACAGGACCAGCGCGGTGATCCCGCCGAGCAGCAGGGCCAGCAGCGCCAGTTCGGCGACCGGCAGCGCCCACTTCAGCACCAGGACGCCGAGCAGGGCGGTGACCCCGAGCCCCGCCGCCACGCTGGCCTGCACGAGGAACAGCGGCAGATCCCGCCGGGCCAGGAACGCCAGGACGAAGCCCAGGACCTGACAGATGAGCCCGAACAGATACGTACGGTGACAGGCCAGTCGCACGAGCAGTTGCGGGTCGAAGGTGTGATGAACGCTGGTGCGGGCGGCGGCCACGGACTGCAACAGGTTCGCCACCCCGTACGCGGCGATCATCGCACCGAGGAAGAACCAGCCCGCGGACATCACGGAGCGAGAATAGACCAGCTTCGGAGCAGTCCGGAGGACGAACGGTCCGTCAGGCCCGGCCGCGCGCCAGCCGGGAGAGGATCTCCTGGTGGAGGTGACCGTTCGTGGCGATGGCGCTCCCGTCGCCCGGCGCGCGCTGTCCGGCCAGGTCGGTGAAGGTGCCGCCGGCCTCGGTGACGATCGGGATCAGGGCGGCCACGTCCCACAGCGACAGCTCCGGTTCGACCATGACGTCGAGGGCGCCCTCGGCCAGCAGCATGTAGCCGTAGAAGTCCCCGTACGCCCGACTCCGCCAGGTGGCGCGCATCAGGTCGAGCACGGGCTCCAGATATCCGCCCTCCTCCCAGCCCGACAGGCTCGAGTAGCAGAAACTGGCGTCCCCGAGCTTGCGGACCGCGGAGACCGAGAGCCGGGTGGCGGCGTGCTGGTGCCGGCCCGCGTACGCGCCGTGGCCCTGCGCGCCCCACCAGCGGCGGCCCAGGGCGGGAGCGGAGACCAGCCCGGCCACCGGGCGCTCGCCCTCCATGAGCGCGATGAGCGTGCCCCAGATCGGCACGCCGCGGATGAAGTTCTTGGTGCCGTCGATCGGGTCGATCACCCAGTGCCGGTTCCCCGCCCCGGCGGGCGCGGTGGAGCTGCCGAACTCCTCGCCGATCACACCGTCGCGCGGCCTGGCGCGGGCCAGCGTCGACCGGATCGCCTGCTCGACGGCGGTGTCGGCGTCGGAGACCGGGGTCAGGTCCGGCTTCGACTCGACGTGCAGGTCCAGCGCCCGGAACCGGGCCATGGAGATCGAGTCGGCGGTGTCGGCCAGCAGGTGGGCGAGCGCGAGGTCGTCGGCGTACGTAGCCATGCGGGCAAACTAGCCGATCGTCATCCGGCCTGGTCGCGGACGTCCAGCTCGCCGGCGCGGCTGCTGAGAAGCCTCCGGTACGACGCCAGCCGGCGCGCGTCCGCCTTGCCCGCGACCACCCACGCGTCCAGGGCGCACTCGGTGTCGGCCGCCGTGTGCCCGCAGTTGGGCGGGCAGTCGACCGTACCCTCCACCAGGTCCGGGAAGCCGTGCAGCAGGCTGTCGGCGCTGACGTGGGCCAGGCCGAAGCTGCGGATGCCGGGCGTGTCGACGATCCAGCCCGGGTCGCCCCTGCGCAGCACCCGGGGCAGCCGCAGGGCGACCGCGCTGGTCGAGGTGTGCCGCCCCTTGCCGACCGCGCTGACCACGCCGACCGCCCGCAGCGCGTCCGGGACGAGCCGGTTCACCAGCGTGGACTTGCCGACGCCGGAGTGACCGACCAGCACCGAGATGCGGTCGGCGAGGTGCTCGCGGAGCTCGGCGAGGTCGCTGTCCGGCTGCACCAGCACGTACGCCAGGTCCAGCTCGGCGTAGTAGTCGAGGACCGCGGCCGGCCCGGCGAGGTCGGCCTTGGTGAGGCAGAGCAGCGGGTCGACGCCGGCGTCGTACGCGGCCACCAGGCACCGGTCGATGAACCCGGTCCGCGGCGGCGGGTCGGCCAGCGCGCTGACGATGACGAGCTGATCGGCGTTGGCGACCACGACCCGCTCGAGCCGCCCCTCCGGCGTGGTGTCGTCGTCGTCCGCGGTGCGGCGCAGCACCGACGTGCGCTCGGAGATCCGCACGATGCGGGCCAGCGCCCCCGGCGCCCCGGAGACGTCGCCGACCAGCTTGACGCGGTCGCCGACGACCACCGACTTGCGGCCCAGCTCGCGGGCGCGCATCGCGGTGATGATCTCGGCCTCGCTGTCGGCGTCCTCCCGGACGCAGCCGTAGCGCCCGCGGTCGACGGTGATCACGAGCGCGTCGACGGCGTCCTCGTGCTTCGGCCGGGTCCGGGTACGCGGGCGCGACGACCGGCCCGGACGGATCCGGACGTCGTCCTCGTCGTACTCCCGTTTGCGCGCCGGCAGCGTCAGCCCCCCGTCACCAGCCCGGCCCAGAGCTCGGGGAACTCGGGCAGGGTCTTGGACGTACACGCTACGTCGGTGAGGGCGGTCCCCTCGACGGCGAGGCCGATCACCGCCGCGGCGTGGGCCATCCGGTGGTCCGCGTACGTCTCCCAGGTGGTCGCGCGCAGCGGTCCGGGGGTGATCTCCAGCCCGTCGGGGTGCTCGACCACGCCGGCGCCGGCCCGGCCCAGCTCGCGGGCGAGCGCGGCGATGCGGTCGGTCTCGTGGCCGCGGATGTGCGCCACCCCGCGCAGCGCGGACGGCGAGTCGGCGAGCGCGGCCAGCGCGGCGACGACCGGGGTGAGCTCGCTGACCTCGGACAGGTCGGCGTCGATGCCGTGCAGGGCGCCGGTGCCCCGGACGGTGAGCCCGTCCTCGTCCTGGCTGACCTCGGCCCCGAGGGCGGTGAGCAGGCCCGTCACGACCCCGGCCGGCTGCCAGCTGTCGCGCGGCCAGCCGGCCAGGGTGACCGCGCCGCCGGTGACCATGGCCGCGGCGAAGAACGGGGCCGCGCCGGACAGGTCGGGCTCGATGTCCCAGGTGCGCCCGCTCAGCGCGCCGGGCTCGACGGTCCAGACGTCGGGCACGCTCTCGTCCACGAGGGCGCCGGCGGCCCGCAGCATGTGCGTGGTCATCCGCAGGTGCGGCGCCGACGGCACGGGCGGCCCTTCGTGGCGCAGCACCAGGCCCTTGGCGAAGCGCGGCGCGGAGAGCAGCAGGCCGGACACGAACTGGCTGGAGCCCGAGGCGTCGATGACCGCCTCCCCGCCCCCGACCGTGCCGGTGCCGCGGACGACGAGGGGCAGGCCGCCGCTGGGCGACGCGTCGATGTCCACCCCGAGGGAGCGCAGCGCCTCGACGATCGGCCGCAGCGGGCGGTTGCGCGCGTGCGGGTCGCCGTCGAAGGTGACCGTGCCCTCGGCGAGCGCGGCCACCGGCGGGGCGAAGCGCATGATCGTGCCGGCCAGACCCACGTCCACGGTGGCCGGACCCCGCAGCGGTCCCGGCACGACCGTCCAGGCGTCCGCGCCGGTGGTGTCGACGGCGACGCCGAGCGCGCGCAGGCCGGCCGCCATCAGGGTGGTGTCGCGGGCACGCAACGGCCGGCGGATCTCCGACGGGCCGCCGGCGAGGGCGCTCAGGACGAGGGCGCGCGCGGTCATCGACTTCGAGCCGGGCAGCCGCACGGCCGACGCGACGGGACCCGTGGCGACGGGGGCGGTCCACGGGCGGGGTTCTGCGGTCACGGCCCCCATTCTGCCGGGTGCCCGTCCGGGCCGTCCGCTTCGGTACGCCCCGACGGGTCAGCGGGCGCACCGGCTGCGGCGTAGGGTCTGCGGACATGTGCGGGCGATACGCGACCACGAAGAGCGAGGCCGACCTCGGCGAGCTGTTCGACGCGGTCGCCGTCGCCGAGGCGCCCGCCGCCAGCTGGAACGTGGCGCCGACCGACCCCGTGCCGCTGATCCGCGTCTCGCAGCGCCGGGACGCCCGGGTCGTCGACACCGCGCGCTGGGGCCTGGTGCCGCCGTGGGCGACCGACCTCCGCGCCGGCGCTCGCATGATCAACGCCCGCGCCGAGACGGTGGCCACCTCCCCGGCCTTCGCCTCGTCCTTCCAGCGCCGGCGCTGCCTGGTCCCGGCCGACGGCTGGTACGAGTGGGTCCGCACCGGCAAGCAGCGCCAGGCGTACTACATGACCGCGCCCGGCTCCGTGCTGGCGTTCGCCGGCATCTGGACCATGTGGCGCGGCGAGACGATGACCTGCAGCGTGCTCACCACCGCGGCGCTCGGCGGGTTGCGCGCGGTGCACGACCGCATGCCGCTGATTCTGCCGCGGGAGCGATGGGAGCCCTGGCTGGCCGGCGGCGGCGAGCCGGACGAGCTCCTGCGCCCGCTGCCGGAGGCCGCCCTCGAGGCGATCGAGGTGCGCGCCGTCCGCCCCGACGTCGGCAACGTCCGCAACAACGGCCCCCAGCTGACGACCCCCGAGCCGGCCGCCGAGATGGAGGGGACCCTCTTCTGAATCCCGCAAAACGATGATCGAAAAAGGGTGTCGCTTTTGTCGCGCTGCGGCAAAACGCGGGGGTTCTTTGTCCTATATGCAGGGGTTCTTCACTCGCAACTTTGTTGCGAGATAGATAAGACCCTTGTTCTGATCTTCTTCCGTGCGATAGAAACCAGCGCCGGTGTGGTGACGGTGCGCACGGTGCGGACCAGGTCATCACGGCTTTACCGGTACCCACGGGGGAGGTGGGCTGATGACACGTGCTCGAATGCCGCGTCCACATGAAGTCGCCATCGCTAGGCGGGACCCGAGGCTTCTCGGTGCCATCGAGGAATGCAGGTCCGACGAGGCCTGGCGGACCAGGGGCGCCTGCCGCAGCGTCGATCCGGAAACCTTTTTCCCGGCTCCGAACGAGCCTTCCGAGGGCGCGGTGGCGCTCTGCGGCACCTGCGACGTCCAGGGGCCCTGCCTCGCCTGGGCGCTGCAGGTGGGTGACTGCCACGGGGTCTGGGGCGGCACCACGCCGCGGGAACGCCGCGCGATGCTGATCGCCTGGCGCGAACGCGTCCAGCCGAACGGGGACCCCGTCGACGACGGCCCGGACGAGGAAGACCGCCGCCTGCTCACCCTGGAGCCGGTCAGCCGGTAACCATAGGAGCTGTGCGCAGCTTCGAGATCGACACACCGCGCGGGCCGGCGCGGGTCCAGGTGATGGACCCCGCCGGCCCGCCCGTCAGCATGCTCGTCCTCGGCCACGGCGCCGGAGGTGACGTCGACGCCCCCGACCTGACCGCCGTACGCGACCTCGCGGCGGCCGGCGGGGCCAGGGTGGTGCTGGTGACCCAGCCCTACCGGGTGGCGGGCCGCCGCGCCCCGGCGCCCGCGGGCCACCTCGACGAGGCCTGGACCGCCGTGGTGAACGCGGTCCGCGACGACACCCTCGCGCTGATCGTCGGCGGGCGGTCCAGCGGGGCCCGGGTCGCCTGCCGGACGGCCGTGCCCCTCGGCGCCGCCGGAGTCCTGGCGCTGGCCTTCCCGCTGCACCCGCCGGGCCGGCCGGAGCGCAGCCGGGCCGGCGAACTGCCCGGCGGCCTGCCGACCTTGGTGGTCAACGGCGACCGGGACCCGTTCGGCGTGCCGGAGCCGGCCGGGACCGTCGAGGTCGCCGTACGCCCCGGAGCCGTCCATGATCTGCGCCGCGATCTGCCGGCCACCGCGGAGGTGGTGGCGGGGTGGTTGCGCCGGCACGACTGGCTGCGGTAAGTCGGAATGCGGACACGCGCGTTCCCGTTACACCACCCGGATGGCTGTACGTCGGAAGGGGAAAACAAGTGCGAGCCGGAACCGGATTCGCCGAGCGCGACGGCCTCAAGGCCGGTGCGGTGCAGAAACTCCTGCACTCGCCCGAGTGGCCGGCGGTGTCCCCGGCGCTGGTCCCCCCATCGGTGAGTGTCAGCACACCACCGGTTTTTGAATCTGCGGACGGGGCACTACCCGTATCCTCGGCGGGGCAGTCGAGGGGAGAAGCGCGGGTGACGCCAACAGAGCGGGTCGAACGAAGCGGACGCGGCGAGCGGACCGAGGAGCGCCGCGCGCGCTTCGAACGGGACGCGCTGCCGTTCGTCGACCAGTTGTACGCCGCGGGACTGCGCATGACGCGTAACCCCGCCGACGCCGAGGACCTGGTGCAGGAGACGTTCCTGAAGGCGTTCTCCGCGTTCCACCAGTTCGAGGAGGGCACCAACCTCAAGGCGTGGCTGTACCGCATCCTGACGAACACGTACATCAACTCGTACCGGCGCAAGCAGCGGCAACCCGTGCAGGCGCCCACCGAGGAGATCTCGGACTGGCAGCTCGCCTCGAGCGAGTCGCACACGTCCGCGGGCCTGCGCTCGGCCGAGACCGAGGCGCTGGACCGGCTGCCCGACAGCGACATCAAGGACGCGCTCCAGCAGCTGCCGGAGGAATTCCGTCTCGCCGTCTACCTCGCCGATGTCGAGGGTTTCTCGTACAAGGAGATCGCCGACATCATGGGCACGCCGATCGGCACCGTCATGTCCCGCCTGCACCGGGGGCGCCGCAACCTGCGCAAGCTGCTCGAGCAGTACGCCGTGGACCGCGGCATCACCCGTACCACCGGCGCGGCCGCCGCACAGGAGGCGTGAGCGACGTGAGCGACGAGGACCACAAGACCGACTGCAGCGTCGTCATCAGCGAGGTCTACCTCTACCTCGACCTCGAGTGCAGCGACGAACGCCGGCAACTGATCCAGCACCACCTCGACGACTGCTCCGACTGCCTGCGCGAGTACGGCATCGAGCACGAGGTGAAGGCGCTGGTCGCCCGCTGCTGCGGCGACGAGAGGGCGCCTCAGGAGCTGCGCGAGCGGCTCCGGATGAAGCTCAGCGAGCACGTGGTCGAGGTCGAGAGCCACGAGTACCTGCCGTAGCCGGCACGGAACGTGAGAAGGGCCCCGCGGCAACTTGCCGTGGGGCCCTTCTCACGTCGTGACTCCGGCTCAGGAGTTGGGACGCTTGCCGTGGTTGGCGGAGCTCTTCTTCCGCGCCTTCTTCTTGCGGGCCTTCTTCGCCATGCCGATCTCCCTCCGTCGTGCGCAACCCGCCGATCGTAGTCCGCCGCCGCCGGATGCTTCCGGCACGCCCCGTGTGCCGCCCGCCGGACCATGATTGGATGACGTCATCCCCGACAGCGCCGACGAGGAGGAACGCCGTGGCCGACGAGATCCGTGCCGAGATGGTGGCCAACGTGTGGAAGGTCGTGTCCGCGCCGGGCGCCGAGGTGGCCGAGGGCGACACGCTGGTGATCCTCGAGTCCATGAAGATGGAGATCCCGGTGCTCGCCGAGTCCGGCGGCAAGGTCGCCCAGCTCGCCGTCAACGAGGGCGACGTGGTCCAGGAGGGCGACCTCATCGCGGTGATCGAGTAGCGGGCGGTCAGCGGCCGGAGAGCCAGCGGCGCAGCCGGCCGGTGCGCCGGCCGCGCTGGCGCGGGACCCGTGGCAGCGGGTAGAGCTCCTCGGCCTTGACGATCGCGGCCGCGCGCTCGCGGGTCTCCCGGGCCAGGTCCGGGGTGGCGAGCGCCAGCTGCGCCACCGACCAGGCCAGCCCGGCGGTTCCCGCGGCCTCGTCGAGGCGGCGGGTCACCAGCGCCGCCACGTCCGGCCGGGCCTCCGGGTCCACCCACGCGTACGTGACCAGCGCGAACAGGGCCGCCTCGGTGATCCGGTCGAGCCCGCCGGTGGCCAGGTCCACGAGCAGCCGGCGCCGGGTCGAGCCGGCCCAGGGCTCCTCCGAGCCGTGGTGCAGCAGGCCGAGGCAGGCCCAGACCTGCGCGCACCGGGCCCACAGCGCCGGGTCGTGGGCGGCGAGCGCCCGGCCCACCTCGTCGTCCGGGGCCGCCGGCGGGTCGGCGATCAACGCCAGCAGTTCGGCGGGCTCCACCAGCACCAGGCTCACCGCGGCGTCGTAGGCGGCCGGCGGGTGCGGCCACAGCGGGTGGGCGACCCGCCGGAGCCGCTCCACCGCCGCCGCGGTCGGCGCGCCCGCCACGAACGGCTCCCGGCGCGGGTCGGGCGGCGCGTCGGGGGCCGCCGGCACCCGGCTCAGCCACGGCTGGTCGGCGCAGCACTCGGCCAGGTCGGCGTGCTCGTGCGTGTCGTCGGGGTGGTCGCGCTGGAAGTCGGCCAGCCGCACCAGGTGGGTCAGGTCGCCGTCGGCGCGGTAGTGCAGGCGGTGGCCGGTGTGCACCGCGCAGTCGTCCTCGGGGTCCTTGAGCAGCGCCCGGTCGATCCAGGCCAGGGCGTCGTCCATCCGGCCGTGGTCGGCCAGGGTGCCCGCGATGTCGGCGTAGATGGAGAGGTCGTCGGGGTCGTACATCACCGCGCGGCGCAGGGCGGCCAGGGACTCCGGGATGCGGTCGGCGCTGCGGTACGCGTACCCGAGCCAGATCTCCGCCAGTTTCGAGGGCCGCAGCCGCGCTCCCTGGGCCGCCCACTCGACCGCCTGCGTGGCCTCGCCGAGCCGGCGCGCCAGCGCCGAGCCGGCACCGAGCAGCATGGCGTGCTCGGGATGGGCCGCGACCGCGTGCCGGACCAGCGTCAGGTACGGCCGCAGCGCCGCCCGCCCCACCTCGGGCGCCGGATCGCCGACCGCGGTGCACAGCTGCATGACGATCCGGGCGAGGAGGCCGGGGTCCATGCGGGCGCCGAGCTCCGGGTCGCTGACCCACGGCACTCCTGCCCAATCGACCCCCGGAGTGTGCCCACTCGCCGCGACCAGAAGGGGCAAACCGTCCTCGGGGCGGCCCGCGGCGGCGAGCAGGTGGGCCCGGGCGACGACCGTGCCGACGAACGCGTGCTGCTCGAGCGGGAAGAGCTCGAGGCCGCCGTCCGCGCGCGTGGCCAGGCGGCTGAGCAGCTCGTGGATCTCCGGCAGGGTCGGCGCGTGCGCGATCGCGCCGGCCAGGTGGTCGGCGGCATGGTGCACCTCGCCCCGCTCGAGGGCGGCCCTGGCCTGCTCAAGGTCGCGATCGGCGGAGCGCCGGGAGTCGTCCATGGCCACGCCTTCCTCACCGCGGCGGGATCCGGTGACCCCGCGCGCGAGATGGTGGCACGCAGTGTGCCACCGCGAGCCTAGGCGACGATGCTCGATATGTCAGGCCTGTCGGCCTGCGCGGTCGTGCTCAATACGTTGCGATACGGCGCTCAAACGTGCAAGACTGCGCACCCTACGAGCGTGAGTGCGCACCAGGGGAGAAGCAGTGACACAGCGAGGCTCAGAGGCACAGCGAGGCCACGGCATGGCGGCCGACATCGCCGAACAGCCCGCCGGATACGCCCGGCTGCTCGAGGGCGCCCCCGCGGCGGCCATCGCCGAGGTGGCCGCCCGGATCGCCGAGCAGCGCCCCCGGCACGTCGTCTTCGTCGGCCGGGGCACCTCCGACCACGCCGCGCTCTACGGGGCGTACCTCACGGAGATCCGGCTGGGCATCCCGGTCGGGCTCGCCTCGCCCAGCGCGATCACGCTCTACGGCGCCCGGCCCGACCTGGCCGGCGCGCTCGTCGTCGGGGTCAGCCAGAGCGGCGGCTCACCCGACCTCACCGAGGTGCTCAAAGTCGCCCGGGAGAGTGGTGCCCACACCCTCGCGGTGACCAACAACCCCGCCTCCACGCTGGCGAGCGCCGCCGAGCTGTCCATCGACGTGTCCGCCGGGCACGAGCGGGCCGTGGCGGCGACGAAGACGTACACCGCGGAGCTGCTGTCGTTGCTGCTGCTCGTCGAGGGCATCCGCGGCGGCGGCGACGGACGGCCGGCCGCCGACGAGCGGGCCGCGCTGGCCGAGCTGCCCCAGCTCGCCGAGGAGACGCTGGGCGGGCACGGCGCCGACGAGCTGGCGCAGCGCTACCGGTTCGCGTCGCGGATGGTCACCACCGGCCGCGGGTACGCGTACCCGACCGCCCGCGAGACCGCCCTCAAGCTGATGGAGACGTCCTACCTGCCGGCCCTCGCGTTCTCCGGCGCGGACCTGCTGCACGGCCCGCTCGCGATGACCGACCCGGACGTGCCGGTGCTGGCGGTCGTGGGCAGCGGCCCCGGCGGCGGCTCGATGGCCGACGTGGTCACCCGCCTCGGCGAGCGCCGCGCGGACGTGGTCACCATCGGCGCCCACGACATCGCCGGAGCCTCCGGACGGCTGGCGGTCCCCGAGGTCGACGAGCGGTACGCGCCCCTGCTCGACATCCTCCCGCTGCAGAAGCTGGCCCTGGCCCTCGCGCTGGCCCGGGGCGAGGACCCGGACGCACCCCGCGGCCTGAAGAAGGTCACCGCAACACTCTGATAACCCGCGGCGGTGCACGGGCGTGGCAATCTAGGTCCGTGTCCACGCTGCGCGATCTTGCCGAAGAGCACACCGCCCTCGGTCCGGCCGACATCGACCACCTCACCCGGCTCGCCGGCGACTGGCAGCTGCTGTCCGACCTGTCCTTCGCCGACCTGCTGCTCTGGGTTCCCGTGCGGACCGACTCCGGCAAGGCGCCGGCGTTCCTGTGCGTCGCCCAGGTGCGCCCGACGACCGCGCCGACGGCGTACCAGGACGACCAGGTGGGCAAGATCGTCGGGGGTCCCGAGGTCGCCCACCTGGACATCGCGTACGCCCAGGGCCGCATCTGGCGCGAGGGCGACCCGGTCTGGTACGGCGACACCCCGGCCCGCCACGAGGCCATCCCCGTACGCCTGCGCGGCGAGGACGAGAACATCGAGGTCATCGGGGTCATCGGCCGCGACACCAACCTGTCCACCGCCCGTACGCCCAGCCAGCTCGAGCTCAACTACCTCACCACCGCCGACGACCTGGCCCAGATGGTCAACGACGGCACCTTCCCGCCGCCGCGGCACCCGGGCGAGACCACGTCGGCGCCGCGCGTCGGCGACGGCCTGATCCGCCTCGACGCGAGCGGCAAGGTGACCTACGCGAGCCCCAACGCGCAGTCGGCGTACCGGCGGCTCGGGTTCAACGCCCACCTGGTCGGCGAGGAGCTGTCGGTGCTGTCCAGCCGGCTCGCCGCAGACCCGCTGGAGGGCACGGACGCCGCCGAACGCATCCTCACGTCGCTGCGCGGCGAGGCGCCGCCCCGCAAGGAGGTGGAGGCACGCGGTGCCACGGTGCTGATGCGCGCGCTGCCGCTGATGCCCGCCGGGGTGCCGATCGGCGCGCTGGTGCTGGTCCGCGACGTCACCGAGGTGCGCCGCCGGGACCGGGCGCTGATGACCAAGGACGCGACGATCCGCGAGATCCACCACCGGGTCAAGAACAACCTCCAGACCGTCGCGGCGCTGCTGCGGCTCCAGGCCCGGCGGGTCGACGCGCCCGAGGCCCGGATGGCCCTGCAGGAATCCGTACGCCGGGTCGCCTCGATCGCCCTGGTGCACGAGACGCTCTCCATGTCCAGCGACGAGGCGGTCGAGTTCGACGGCATCGTGGACCGGGTCGCGACCGCCGCCACCGAGGTCGCCGCCACCGAGATCACCGTGAAGATGCGCCGCGAGGGCACCTTCGGCGTACTGCCCGCGGAGATCGCCACCTCGCTGGTCATGGTGCTCAACGAGCTGCTCATCAACGCGGTCGAGCACGGCTTCCCGGCGCCCGCCGAGGACGCCGAGGAGGCCCAGCCGTCGCTGAGCCCGCCGGAGCCGTCCGGCGAGGTGGTCGTGGCGGCCCACCGCTTCCGCAAGCAGCTGCACGTGACCGTCGCGGACAACGGTCAGGGCCTGCCGGAGGGCTTCAAGGCGGACGCGAGCGGGCGCCTCGGCCTGCAGATCGTCCGCGCCCTGGCCACCGGCGAGCTGCGCGGCAGCATCGAGCTGCGCAACCGCGCGGGCGGCGGCACCGAGGCCGTCCTGGTGGTCCCGCTCGGCAAGCGCTGACGCGTCAGCGGCGCTCGTAGAGGGCGATCGTGCCCAGCGGCAGCAGCCAGTAGCCGGTGCGGCGGTACTCGGCGGCGAACTTGGCGCGCAGCGTGTCGCCCGCGTCGGCCATCGGGTCGCCGGCGCGGCGGGCGCCCACGTACCAGACCCGGGCGGTGGTGAAGCAGGTCAGCTCCGGGCATTCGGTGGCGCCCAGGGTGCCGGCCTCGGCCGCGGAGCGGCGCAGCAGCACGTCGGTGGGCCGGGCGCGGTGGCGCAGCTCGTATTCGAGGCCGGCGCGCAGCGACCACGTGCCCACGCGGCCGTAGACGACGCCGTCGCCCGGTCGCTGGCCGGCCGAGACGATCGCCGCCGCCTTCCGGAAGTCCATGCCGCCGCGCGCCGCCGGGCCGCGTACCGCCTGGTGGGCCTCGAAGGCGGTCGCGACGATCAGGACCAGGGCGGCGACCGTACGCCCCGGCAGGCCGTGCAGCGCCACGGCGGCCAGCAGGGCCAGCGGGACGATGACCACGAGGACGTAGCGCGGCACCCACAGCGGCGAGGTCACGAACGACACCGCGATGAGCAGGACCGGCGGCAGCGTGGCCAGGGCGGCCAGCTCGGCGAGCACGGCCCGCCGGGGATGGCGGGCGGCGAGGGCCAGGCCGACGATCAGCAGGCCGGCCATGGGCGCGCCGAAGATCACGCCGGGGGCGATCAGGACCCGGTGCAGATCCATCGGGTCGATCCACTCCAGCTGGGTGCCGCGCTGGCTCAGGCCCAGCCGGATCAGCGGCGAGACCAGCAGCAACGCGGCCAGCACCGCGGCCGGCCAGCCGAGGAGGACCCGCCGGTCGCGCCCGGCCCGCAGGCGGACGGCCACCGCGACGGCGTGGCCGCTCAGCACCAGCAGGCCGAGCATGTGGGTGGCGCCGAGCAGGGTCAGGGCCAGCCCGTACGCGGTCCAGCGCCGCCACGTCGGCCGGCCCAGCGTCACGTACAGCAGCAGCGTGCTGAGAACCGCGAAGAAGAAGGCGATCCCGTACGCGCGAGCCTCCGCCGCGTACCGGGACAGCTGGGGTACGGCGGTGACGATCAGCGCCCCGGTCAGGCCCACCGCCGGGGCGAACAGCCGCCGCCCCAGTTCGCCGACGAGCCCGACGCCCAGGACCACGGCGACCAGCGACGGCAGCCGCATCATCGCCACGGAGTCGCCCACGGCCGCCGTCCAGAAGTGCAGGAACAGGTAGTACGGCGCGATGACCCCGTCCATCGTCCCGGCGAGCTGCGCGATCTGCCCCGGCGTACGCGTCGCCGCCGACCAGGTCGCGTGCTCGTCCCAGCCCAGCGCCGGGCGGGCCAGGCCCACCGCCCCGACCGCGAGCATCACGAGCGCCGGCAGCACCGACGGGTACAGAACGGGCCAGACCGCCCGGGAACGGGGTGTTCCGGTAGCGGCCGGCCGGGCCTCGAGGATCGTCGCCGCGGTCACGACGAACTGTTCTACCAAGCGCTGTCGACCTGGAGATGCCGGAGGCGCTAAGCCCAGGTAAACGCGTGGGCGCGGACACACTCCCGAAATCTGGACCGCACTGGCCGAGAATGCCCCCGCGTGAGAGGCTTACCGGCATGACCGCTGCAGTTGACCGCCGCTTCGTGGCTCGGCGCCACGTCGACTACGGCCGTGTCCGCAGCGCGATGTGTCCGGCTTCCTGACGCCGCCCGACTGATTTTCTCGGGCGCGCCCGACGCGCCGGCTCCCTCCAGACACTGAGGTCGCGAGTCCTGCCGTGTGCGTCGCAGCGTGCCCACGAATCCCGGAGGACCGCCGACATGGCGCCCAGCAACACCCCGGCAGCATCTCCCGCCCGCCCCCGCAAGGTGCGCGGTGAGGGTCAGTGGGCGCTCGGACACCGCGAGCCGCTGAACCCCAACGAGCGGATCAAAAAGGACGACAACCCGCTCAACGTACGGGCCCGGATCGAGAACATCTACGCCCACACCGGCTTCGCGGGCATCGACCCGCAGGACCTGCGCGGACGTTTTCGCTGGTGGGGGCTCTACACCCAGCGCAAGGCGGGCATCGACGGCGGCCGTACGGCCGTGCTCGAGCCGCACGAGCTGGAGGACGAGTACTTCATGCTCCGGGTCCGCATCGACGGCGGCGGGCTCAACCTCGCCCAGCTGCGCACCATCGCGGAGATCTCCACCGAGTTCGGGCGCGACTCCGCCGACATCACCGACCGGCAGAACATCCAGCTGCACTGGATCCGCGTCGAGGACATGCCGGAGATCTGGCGCCGGCTCGAGGCGGTCGGCCTGGAGACCACCGAGGCGTGCGGCGACTGCCCGCGCGTCGTGCTCGGCAGCCCGGTGGCCGGGGTGTCCACCGAGGAGGTCATCGACCCCACCCCCGCCATCGACACGATCGTCGAGCGGTACCTCGGCGACCCCCGCTACTCCAACCTGCCGCGCAAGTTCAAGACCTCGATCTCGTGGCTGGCCGACACGCCGCACGAGGTGAACGACATCGCGCTGCTCGGGGTCGTGCACCCGCAGCACGGTCCCGGCTTCGACCTGTGGGTCGGCGGCGGGCTCTCCACCAACCCGCGGCTCGCCGAGCGGCTGGGCGTGTGGGTGCCGCTGGAGGAGATCCCGGACGTCTGGGAGGGCGTCGTCGGCATCTTCCGCGACTACGGCTACCGCCGGCTGCGCAGCCGCGCCCGGCTGAAGTTCCTGCTCGCCGACTGGGGTGTGGCGAAGTTCCGGGAGATCCTCGAGAAGGAGTACCTCGGCCGGGCGCTCGTCGACGGGCCGCCGCCGGCGCTGCCGGAGAAGCCGATCGACCACATCGGCGTGCACAAGCAGGTCGACGGGCGCAACTACGTCGGCGCCGCCCCGGTCGTCGGGCGCTCCTCCGGTACGCAGCTCGCCCGGCTGGCCGACCTGGTGGCTCGGCACGGGTCAGACCGGGTGCGCCTCACGCCGTACCAGAAGCTGTTGGTCCTTGATATTGCCGACGACCAGGTGGAACCGCTCGTCGAGGGCCTGCGCGCGATCGGGCTGGAGGCCCGGCCCTCGGCCTGGCGGCGCGGCACCATGGCGTGCACCGGCATCGAGTACTGCAAGCTCGCGATCGTCGAGACCAAGGCGCGCGGCGAGGAGCTGGTGGCCCGCCTCGAGGACCGGATCAGGGACTTCGACGCCGACATCTCGATCCACATCAACGGCTGCCCGAACGCCTGCGCCCGCACCCAGGTCGCCGACATCGGGCTCAAGGGCCAGCTGATGCTGAACGCCCACGGCGAGCAGGTCGAGGGCTTCCAGATCCACCTCGGCGGCGGGCTGGGGATGGCGCAGGGTCAGCGGGCCGGTTTCGGCCGCAAGCTGCGGGGCCTGAAGGCCACCGCCGAAGAGCTTCCCGAGTACGTCGAGAGGCTCGCTCGTCGATACCTGGAGGGGCGCACCGACGGCGAGGCGTTCGCCGACTGGGTCGTCCGGGCCGACGAGGAACTCCTGAAATGAGTGACGCCAGAAGTACCCCGCTGTACTGCCCCTACTGCGGCGAGGAGGACCTCTACCCCCACGAGGCCTCGCACGGTGCCTGGGAGTGCCACTCCTGCGCCCGTGTCTTCACGGTCAAGTTCAACGGGCTGCTTGCCAAGGGAGTGAACCGATGACTGTCGTGACCGCTGCCAACCTGGGCCTGGTGAGCCTCGGGTTCGGGTCCGCCGCCCCGGCGGACCCGGCGCGCCGTACCCCTGCCGAGCTCGCCGATCTCGCCGCCGAGGGCGCCGCGCTGCTGAAGGACGCGCCGGCCGAGGACATCGCGCGCTGGGCCGCCTCGACGTTCGGCGAGCGGTTCTGCGTGACCAGCTCGATGGCCGACGCCGTCGTCGCGCACCTGTTCTCGCGCGTCGCTCCCGGTGTCGACGTCGTCTTCCTCGACACCGGGCTGCACTTCCCGGAGACCCTGCGCGTCCGCGACCTCGTCGCCAGGACCATGAACGTCAACGTGCGCTCGATCCGGCCGCGGATGACCGTCGGCCAGCAGGACGGCGAGTTCGGGCCGAGGCTGTTCGCCCGCAGCCCCGACGAGTGCTGCTTCCTGCGCAAGGTCGAGCCCCTCGAGCGCGCCCTGTCCGACTACGACTCCTGGGCCACCGGCCTGCGCCGCGACGAGTCCCCGACCCGCGCGAACACCCCGGTGGTGGCCTTCGACGCGAAGAAGGGCAAGGTCAAGGTCAACCCGATCGCGGCCTGGACGCAGGCGGACGTGGACCGCTACATCGCCCGCTGGAACGTCCCGGTCAACGAACTCTTCAAGAAGGGGTACGGCTCGATCGGCTGCTGGCCGTGCACCCGGCGGACGAAGGCGGGCGAGGACCCGCGTGCGGGCCGCTGGGCGATGTTCGAGAAGACCGAATGCGGCCTGCACGTCTAGGGGTCGTCCTGGTCGCCCACGGCAGCCGCGACCCCCGGGCCGGCCGCGCCACCGAGGCCCTCGCCGCGGCCGTCCGGGCGGACCACCCGGAATGGGACGTCCGAGCGTCGTACCTCGACCACAGCGTCCCGCGCCCCCGGTCGGCGCTGGCGGCGCTGGCGGCGGAGGGGCACGAGCGGGCGGTGCTGGTGCCGTTGCTGCTGACGGCCGCGTACCACGGCCGGGTCGACGTGCCGGGGGAGATCACCGCGGCGCGGGCCGACGGGGTGCGGCTGGGCGTCGAGCTGGCGGACGTGCTCGGGCCGGTGGACGGCGTCGTGCCGGAGTTGCTGCTGGACGGGCTGATGGGCCGGTTGGCCGCGGCTTCGTCTGCCGCTTCTTCCGGCGGGGTGGCTTGTCCGGGCGGGGCCTCTCTTCCGGACGGGGTGGCTCGTCCGGGCGGGGCCTCTCTTCCGGACGGGGTGGCTCGTCCGGGCGGGGTCGCTTTTCCGGGCGGGGTCGTTCGCGGGTTGGATGCGCTTGTCCTGGCTGCGGCCGGGACGCGTAGTGCGGCCGCGCGAGGGACCGTCGAGCTGGCTGCGGCGGCTCTGAGCGCGCGCTCCGGGCTGCCGTGCCGCGTGGCGTACGCCTCGGCCGCGCCGCCCGTGTCCGGGGACGTCGTGGGTGATCTCCGGGCCTCGGGGTATGAGCGGGTCGGGCTGGTCTCGTATTTCCTCGCACCGGGGCTGCTGTGGGACACCACGGCCGGGTCCGCGCGGGAGGCCGGGGTGCGGGTGGTCGCCGAGCCTCTCGCCGACGCGCCCGAGCTGGTGGCGCTGGTCGCCGCGCGGGTCGTGGCCGCCGCCGGGCGACGGCCGGCCGCTGCCGCCGCCTGATGGCGCTGGCGGGCCGCTGCCGCTGCCGCTGCCGCTGCTTGATGGATGCCGTCCGGTCGCTGTTGCTGCCTGATGGCGCTGGCGGGCCGCTGCCGCTGCTTGGTGGTGCCGTCCGGTCGTTGTGGCCGGCCTGGTCCGCTCGATCCGGTGTCCGGGGATGCCGATGGGATCTCTGTGACGCTGTGTGGTGTCGACGGTCACGTGTGGACGGGCCGGGTCCTGGCGAATGACGTCGCTCTCTCCACATCGGAGAGTAAGTGCGTGAAGACTAATGGTGTCAACGATGGTGACGATTTCGAGATCATTTCGCGAAGCTCGGTGATGTCATTCATGCCCTGTGTCACCATTGCCCGGCGTAATCGCTCCGGAACTTTGGATCACTCCGGACAGCACGACGCCCCGGCACCGTCATGGGCCCGGGGCGTGAATGCTGTGAGGGGATTGTTCAGGCGGTGGGAGCGCCGACCCGAAGGCCGCCGCGACGCTTCACGGCGCGCCGCTCGTCCTCGCTCATACCGCCCCATACGCCGGCGTCCTGACCCGACTCGAGGGCCCACTGAAGGCACGACTCGGTCACGGGGCACCGGCGGCACACGGCCTTGGCCTGCTCGACCTGCAGGAGCGCGGGGCCGGACGTCCCGATCGGGAAGAACAGCTCCGGGTCCTCGTCGCGGCAGATCGCATCGTGGCGCCAGTCCATGGCGGCAACACTCCTTGTTTCGGATGGGGTAATGAAATGGTGCGGACTTACTGACTTGCATTTATCTGCATCCGCCGTGATGACCGACGGACTGCGTTCGTCCGATCACCAGTGCGTGAGCAAGCTTTGTTCAGGAGGCCGTTCCGCGCCTTCTGGATTAGGAACGCGGGCGAGCGGCATCCGGTTACTTCTTATCGCTTGTGAATGCTTTCACGAACTCCCGCGATGTCAAGGGTAGCGCTCGGAATTTCTCCGAGCGGGTGAGCTAGCTCACGACCCTTTTGTCCGGTTCTGAGGCTTCCCCCGGGACCGACGCAGGAACGCTCCCATCAATGTAGTACGGTACGCGCCGCGTTGCCGACCTTTTGACGCTGTTTTTGTAACGGATCGTGAGGGGTGCTCCCAGACGCCTACCCGATCCTCAGCAGATCACACGTAGCGCCTCGGGAACGGACAAGAAGTGCACCTTCTGGCGCTCCCCCAGGTAGTCCCCGTCGAGCTGGAACGGCTGAGGCCGCGACGCGATGACGGTGATCTCTGCCTGATCATGCAGCCGGAGCACGTTGCGGCCATGTGGTTCGGCACGCCGGGACGTCATCTGAGTAACTGTGCGTGTTGTGCTCGCCACGCCTAGGCTACGAACGGCCAGTACGTCAAGTCCACGGTCGAACGACGCCTGGGGGTTGGGGTTGATCGGGCGGTCCCCGATATACGTCCACGGAGCGGTGTTCTGGAGGATGACGGTGCCCAGTCCGGTCTCCGGTTCCTCGCCCGGCCGCTCGATCGACAACGGCGGTGCCTTGCGGTCCTCGCCGGAGAGAACCTGGCCGATCAATGACCGGACATAAAGCGCGGGAGTGGACGTACGGCCGCGAAGTCGTGCTTGTTCCACCCGGCGGGTCACTGCGGCATCCAGCCCCAGCCCGGCCGTGAAAGTGAAGTAGCGGTCGTCCGCCCGGCCGAGGCCGATCACCCGGTGCCGTCCCGAACGCAGGCCGTCCAGGATCACCCCGGTGCCCTCCACCCAGTCGCGCGGCAGCCCCAGCGCGCGGGCGAAGACGTTCGTGGAGCCGCCGGGCACCACCGCGAGCGCGGGCAGCCGGAAAGCCGGCGACGTGCCGCTGGAGGACAGGCCGGGGGTCGCCGTCATCAGACCGTTGACGGCCTCGTTGATCGTGCCGTCGCCGCCGAGGGTCACGACCACGTCGACGCCGCTCTCGGCCGCCGTACGGGCCAGCGCGGTCGCGTGACCCCGCCGCAACGTGTACTCCACCGTCAGGTCGACCTCGCTGCGCAGGGCCCGGACCAGCACGTCCCGGCTGCGCTCACTGGTCGTGGTGGCCTTGGGGTTAACCACCAGTAACGCTCGCATGCGCGGCACTGTACCTCCCGGAACCACCCCGAGCAGGCCGGTATCGTACAGCGGTGACCCCTGCGGATGTGCGATCTCCGACAACTCTGGCCTGGGCGGTGCGCCTCCTCTTCGCCGAGTGCGCGGGGCTCGCGGTGCTCACGGCGTACCTGATGGTCCTGGTCGTGACGGCGGAACCCGGCAGCCTGCCGGTGGCGATCTCCCTCACAGTGATGGCCGCCATCGGCGTCTTCGCCGTTTTCCTGGTGGCGCGGGCGCTGGGACGGCGTTCGGCGCGGGCCCGCGGACCGGCGATCGTCGTCCAGCTGTTCGTCATCGCGTCCGGCGGCTTCCTGCTGCAGACGGGTCCCGCGTGGGCCGGCGCGGCGATGATGGCGCTCGGAGTCGGGGTGGCGGTGCTCTGTCTGCTTCCGGCGTCGACGCGGGCGCTCGGGCTCGACTGACGGTTGGTTCTACTCGTTCCCGGAGCGCCGGTTACCTAATCTGTGGGCCCGGTGCCCCCGGTGCGCTCCCGCATGTGCGACGGACCGCTCCCGGCCTGGTCATCAGCCCTTCCCCCCGGCGGGGAAAGGCCTACCCTGAGTGGGCGGATCACAAGGGGGTGAGCGAGTGACCGGATCGACGGTGCGCCCGCCGGCGTATCAACTACTGGCCGACGAGCTGCGCGACGAGATCACGTCCGGGCGGCTGCGGCCCGGCGTGCGACTGCCACCGGAGCCCGAGCTCTGCGTGCGCTCGGGGGTTAGCCGCAGCACCGTACGGGAGGCGCTCCGGCTCCTCGCCAGCCAGCACCTGATCGTCACTACCCGAGGGGTCACGGGCGGCAGCTTCGTCGCCCACCCCGACGCCGAGCAGCTTTCCGAGGCGCTCTCCACCGGGCTCACCCTGCTCACGAACTCCGCCGAGGTCGGCCTGGCGGATCTGCTCGAGTTGCGGCACGCCGTGGAGATCCCGGCCGCGGGCCTGGCCGCACAGCGCCGCACGGACGCCCACCTGGTCGAGATGCGCGGCGCCATGTTCGACCCCGACCTGGACGAACTCGGCACGATGCTGTCGGCCCACGCGGCCTTCCACGCGGCGGTGGTGTCGGCCACGTGCAACCCGCTGTTCGAGCTGGTCACCCGGCCGCTGTACCACGTGACGTACGGCGAGGAGGTGGTCGAGGCGCTGCCGGACGGATACTGGACCCGGATCGACGCCGACCACCGGGAGCTGCTGACGTGCATCCGGAACAGGGACGCGGCAGCGGCGATGGATGTGGGGCGCCGGCATCTGGAGTACATCACCGGGGCGACCCAGCGCTGAGCGCTGTCGGCTCCGGCGGCGCGGGTTCTTGCCGTTGCCGTGCTCCTGGGGCTTTTGCCCGATTCCAAGTTCCCGGGGTGGGTTCAGTTCTCTGTGCGGCGGGTGAGGAGACGGATCGTGGCGTGCCGGCCGTTGGCCTCGGCCGACGCGGACGTGGTCAGGGCCGTCAGCACCTTCCACGCGAACGAGGACTCCGACGGCAGCCGCGCCCCGCGGACAGTGGCGACCGTCACCTCGACCGTGAGCGCGTCGTCGGTCACCGCGAAGCGACACTCGAGGTCGGCCCCGCGCGTGGCGATGGCCAGGAGCATCGCGCAGGCCTCGTCGACGGCGATGCGCAGGTCCTCGATCTCGTCGAGGGCGAAGTGCAGCCGCGCCGCGAGACCGGCCGTCGCCGTCCGCAGCACTCCCAGGTAGCCACCGTCGGCGGGCACGGTGAGCAACACGACGTCGTCACCGAACGCCGGTTCCGAATGCGTTGTCTGAAGCTGAGTCACCGACCCCATCCTCCCGATGGTCGAGACTCTATCGCCTGTTGGGCGATGCGCGCTCGGCGAGTTGTCCCAGGGCGGCCCCGGTCAGCCGGTAGGGAAGCCAGTTCTCCGTGACAGAGGCCCCGATCGAGGCATAGAAGTCGGCCGCGGGGTTCCAGTCGAGCATCACCCACTCGAGTCTCCGGTACCCCCGATCGACGCAGATGCGGGCGAGCTCGGCGAGCAGGGCCGCGCCTGCTCCGGTGCCGCGGTGGCCCGGGCGGACGTACAGGTCCTCGAGGTAGACGCCGTGGACGCCTTCCCAGGTCGAGAAGTTGAGGAACCACAGCGCCGCGCCGTAAGGAGCGTCGTTCCCGTCGACGGCCACGTGCCCGTACAGGGTGGGGCGGTCGTCGAAGAGGGCGGCCCGGAGCTGCTCCTCGGTCAGGTGGCACGCCTCGGCCGCACGCTCGAACTCGGCCAGTTCGTGCACCATTGCCACGATGGCCGGCACGTCACCGCGACGTGCCGGCCGAATCCGAGGGGGCATCCCGGCCCGGGCCTGCTTGGCCAGGCGCCCCTCTGCGTGGCTCACGCCCGCCCGATCTCCGGGGGGATTCTGAGGCTCACGCCTGCTTGGTCTCCCAGAAGATCTTGGAGATCTCCTCGATCTTGGCGAGCAGCTGCTCACCGACGGCCGGATCCATGGAGCCCTTGGCCCCGGAGGCGCCGGCGAGCTTGGTGGCCTCGTTGAACAGCTGGTTGAGGTTCGGGTACTTCTCGAAGTGCGGGGCCTTGAAGTAGTCCGTCCAGAGCACCCACAGGTGGTGCTTGACCAGGTCGGCCCGCTGCTCCTTGATGAGGATGGCGCGAGTGCGGAACTCGGGGTCGGTGTTCGCCTGGTACTTCTCGGCGATGGCCTTCACCGACTCCGCCTCGATGCGAGCCTGGGCGGGGTCGTAGACCCCACAGGGCAGGTCGCAGTGCGCGCTGACAACAGTGCGCGGCGTGAAGATACGCGGAAGTCGCATCGGGACCCCTCCATGAGTTTGCGATGATCCGGTCTGACACTACCCCTTACATCTGCACCGACACTCCACGCGGGATTGATGCCATGACATTGCAACTGCCGCTCTTCGCCGTACTGGTGCAAGGGCCCTCGATGGCACCCACCCTGCGCTCCGGAGACGCCCTGGTGGTGCACCGGACGCGGCGCGTCCGGGAAGGCGACGTCGTGGTCGCGCGCTTCCGCTCGCGGCCCGATCTGCTGGTCGTGAAACGCGCGGTCCGGGCCCAGGACCAGGGCTGGTGGGTACGCGGCGACAACGACTTCGTGACCGACGATTCCCGAGCGTACGGGGTGGCGGATGTCATCGGACGTGTCATGTTCCGGTACTGGCCTCGCCCCGGTCGGCTAAGTTAATGTCCGGTAGCCGCAGCACACCGAAGTCTTGCGGTTGCTTCACCGGGTGACCCCCGCATCGCACGTCGGTCCGCGCAGACTCGCGCATCAGGGCCGGCTGGCACACCGACGTTCCGATGCGTGTCTGGAGTCCCCGTTGTCCTTCTTCAGTTTTGAGATCGACCCCGCGCTGGCCGCCGACCCCGTCTTCGACCTGCACAAGCGGGGCAAGATGGCGGTCGCCTCCACCGTCCCGCTGTCCAGCCGTGACGATCTGTCCCTCGCGTACACGCCGGGCGTGGCCCGCGTCTGCGAGGCGATCGCCGAGGACGAGAAGCTGCACTACGACTACACGTGGACGGGCAACACCGTCGCGGTGGTCACCGACGGCTCGGCGGTCCTCGGCCTGGGCAACATCGGCCCCAAGGCCGCGATGCCGGTGATGGAGGGCAAGGCGGTGCTGTTCAAGCAGTTCGGCGGCGTCGACGCGGTGCCCATCTGCCTGGACACGCAGGACGTCGAGGGCATCATCGCGGTGGTCAAGGCGCTCGGCCCGTCGTTCGGCGGCATCAACCTCGAGGACATCAGCGCCCCGCGGTGCTTCGAGATCGAACGGCGCCTGGACGAGGCCCTGGACATCCCCGTCTTCCACGACGACCAGCACGGCACCGCGATCGTCGTGCTCGCCGCGCTGCGCAACGCCGTCGCCCTGCTCGGCCGCCGCCTCGCCGACCTGCGCATCGTCGTCAGCGGCGCCGGTGCCGCGGGCGTGGCCATCACCGACACGCTGATCGCCGCCGGGGTGCAGGGCGCCAACATGATCATCTGCGACTCGCAGGGCATCATCCACGCCGACCGCCCCGGGCTCACCGGCGCCAAGACGAGGCTCGCGGAGGGAACGAACTACTCCGGCCGCACGGGAGGAATCACCGAGGCCCTGATCGGCGCCGACGTCCTCATCGGCGTCTCGGGCGGGTCCATCCCGGAGAGTGCCCTGTCCGGCATGGCCCAGGACGGCATCATCTTCGCCCTGGCCAACCCCACCCCCGAGGTCCCGCCCGCGATCGCCCACAAGTTCGCCGCGATCGTCGCCACCGGCCGCAGCGACTACCCCAACCAGATCAACAACGTGCTCGCGTTCCCGGGCATCTTCCGCGGCGCCCTGGACGCCCGCGCCACCCGCATCACGGAACGGATGAAGGTGGCGGCGGCCGAGGCCATCGCCGAGGTCGTGTCCGACGACCTGCGCCCGGACCAGATCGTGCCGTCGCCCCTCGACCCCCGGGTCGCCCCGGCGGTGGCAGCAGCGGTGGCCCGGGCCGCGGAGCGCGACGGGGTCGCACGGCTGACCCCGGTCGAGACCTCGGCGATCCCGGTCATTCCGGCACCGGCAGGCCCGTCGGTGGCGGTCACGCTGCCCTCGAGCGGCATTTCGTCTCATCCCTGACCCTTTTTCGGTGGTTGTGCGCGGGGTAGTCCTTCTCGGTGATCTTCAGATGCCCGGCCGCCGGTCCCTGTCGGGGCCGGCGGTCGGCTTTTGTCGGGGCTGGCGGCTGGCTCTTGCCGGGGCTGGCTGCCGGCTCTTGTTGGGCTGGCGGCTGGCTCTTGTTGGAGCTGGGCGCCGGCTCTTGTCGGGTCCACGGCTGGCTTTCGGCTGGGTCTTGCGGATCGATTCTTCCGGAGCCGGCCGGTGGCTGGCCGGTTCTCCACATCGGCCGTGCCGTGGATGCCCGTGCGCAGGTGAAGGCCCATCCGCTTATCCACAACACCGGTTATCCCCAGGCCGATGCGTGGTGGGTGGCGTGCTCCGGAGCCGGTGACTAGCGTTCCTGGCATGCGCGCCGCCTACGCCAGTGCCACGAAACCGGACGAACCGCTCGCCGCCCTCACCGTCGGCGATCAGCCCGAGCCGTCGCCGCCCGACGGCTGGGTGACGGTCGACATCCGCGCCAGTTCCCTCAACCACCACGAGATCTGGTCGCTGCGCGGGGTGGGCCTGCCCGCCGACCGGCTACCGATGATCCTCGGCTGCGACGCGTCCGGAGTGGATGCGCAGGGCAACGAGGTGGTCATCTACCCGGTCATCGAGGACCCGCAGGATCCCCGCGGCTTCTCGCTGCTGTCCGAGCGCTGGCCGGGCACGCTGGCCGAGCGCGTGGCCGTGCCGGCGAAGAACCTCGTGCCCAAGCCGGCCGGCATCTCGTTCCTGGACGCGGCTTGTCTGCCGACTGCGTGGCTCACGGCGTACCACATGCTCACCGCCCGGGGTCGCGTCTCCGACGCGGAGGCGGTGCTGGTCCAGGGCGCAGGCGGGGGAGTCGCAACCGCCGCCGCCGTGCTCGCGGTCGCCCTCGGCAAGCGTGTGTACGCGACCAGCCGAGACGCCGGCAAGCGCGACAGAATCGCCGAGCTCGGCGCGACCGCGGTCGAACCCGGCGCCCGTCTCCCCGAGCGCGTGGGCGTCGTCATCGAGTCGGTCGGCGCGCCCACCTTCGAGCACTCCCTGAAGTGCGCCGCCCCCGGTGCCCGCGTCGTCGTTTGCGGCGCGACAGGCGGCCCGTTCCCCAAGGTCGATCTCCGCCGAGTCTTCATGATGCAACTGGAGATCCTGGGCAGCACGATGGGAACGGCCGACGAACTCGCGGCACTGCTCGACCTGTGCGTAGCGAAAGATATCCGCCCGATCATCGACTCGACGTACGGCTTCTCCGCGATCTCGGACGCGTTCGCCCGGCTCAACTCGGGGGAGGTGTTCGGCAAGGTAGCGATCGACCACCTGCACTGAACCAGGATCGCCGGGGCGCCGGCCGCACCATCCCGGTCGGCTTGCACCAGCCGCGTTCTCCCGGCTGGTTTGCGTCACGCGTGCGCTCGGAACCGGCTTGCGCCATGCGTGCGCTTACGGCCCGTTCGCGCTGGTCGCGTTCCCAGTCGGCTTGCGTCACGCGTGCGCTCCCGGTCGGCTGGCGTCACGCGTGCGGTAGGGTCGGCTTGCGTCACGGGTGCGGTTAGGGTTGGCCTGCGTTAGGCGTACGCTCCCGGTCCGCTTGCGCCACCCGTGCGCACACGGCCTGCTCGCGCTGGCAGCGTTCTCCCTCGTGGCGTGCGTTACGCATGTGTTCAGGGCGGGCTCGTGCCGGACGCGCCCATGCGGTCCACGGCCGTCGTGGCGGGCCGGGTCAGCCGGTGAGTCGTCCGCGGTCTCAGAGCTGGTCGTCCAGGTTCTTGGTGTCCGCGAGCCGCTTCTTGGCCGCCGCATCTCCGTAGAGGCTCCACCGCCAGAAGTCCGTTGTCGCCGTGGCTACCAGGGACAGGTCGGCGTCGCCCGTGGTCACGTGGCCACCTTGCGGCAGGGTGAGCATTGCCTTGGGCCAGGGCACGGCGTCGAAGGCGGCGAGGCCGTCGGCGTACTGCACGGTGCGGTCCAGCTTGCCGTGCACGAACAGCACGGGGGTCTTCGGGCCGGCGAACGGGGTTGGCAGGACCTGGCGTCCGGCCAGCACCACCGCGGCGGTCAGACGGTCGTCGCGGTTGCCGGAGAGCATCCCGATCGTGGTGATGCCGCCACCCGAGTGTCCCGCCGCCGCGACGTGGGCCGTGTCGAGGCGGTGCTCCAGCGGGTCGCCGTCCTTGGTGTTCAGAGCGAGAACCTTGGTGAGCACGTACGAGGCGTCGGCCGGCTGGTTGATCACGTCCAGCACGTTGAAGTCGGCAACCCCGGAGGACGTGTGCGGGTAGGCGGCGCCCGCCACGACGAAACCGGCGCGGGCCCAGCGGGACAGCAGGCTGGCGTAGTCGCTCGGCTGACCGGTCAAGCCATGGCTGAAGACGATCACCGGAAAGGGCCCGTCGCCGCCGGTCGGATACCAGACGGTGGTGGGCAGCGGCCGGTCCTTGCCCCGGCTGAGCTTCATTTTCCGTACGGTCACAGCAAACGTCCCGCCCGGCGCCTTCCCGGCGGCGGCCTTCGACGAGGGCGCCGACCCCCGAGCCACCCCACCGGAAGGGGCCGAACTGGCAACGCCCGGCGCAGCGACACTCGCCGGCGCCGAACCCGTGCCGCCAGGAACACCGCCGGCCTCATCACCCCCCGACGAGCAGGAGCCGAGCGCGCCCGCGACGGCCAAAGCGGTGATCATCAGTACGGCGCCCCGGAATCCCATCCGAACCATTGTGCCCGCGCCCCCGCCCACCATCCGAAGATCGAGAACCGCCCCACGCCAGGTCTGCCCTGCCGCGCGCTCTGCCCCGCGCGTTCTGCCCCGGGCTGCCCCGGGCTGCCCCGGGGGCTCTGCCCCCCGTGTCCTGCCCCGCGTGTTGCTCCCGCGTGTCCTGCCCCGGGCGCTCTGCTCCCGCGTGTCCTGCTCCGCGTGTCCTGCTCCGCGTGTCCTGCTCCGCGTCCTGCCCCGGGCGTCCTGCCCCGCGCGTCGTACCCCGGGCGTCCTGCCCGCGCGTCCTGCCCCGCGTGCTCTGTGCCGGGCGCGCTTCGCGCCGTGAACACGTGGCGTCCTTGCGTTTGGCGCGCGGGGACTGGCCACCCGCGCCCAGGTGCGCTGCGAACGCCTGTTCCGGGCTGCTCCTGTCCCCGGCTGTGTTCCTGTGCCGTGCAGGCCCGACCTGGCTGGCGCAGAGCACGAGTGACCTTGCCGACTCCTGGCCATGCCTCGAGCCGGGTCGCCGGGTGTGCCGGTTCCGATCTCGTTGATCACGGACAGGTGCGGTCTCGATCCCGGGCGTCATGCTGGGGCGGCGAAGGGGGCACGGAGGGGCAATCTCGGCGCCTTCAACACTCCCACGGACGGGTGAATTTCGGGAGGATGCCGCGTACGCCCTGGTAGAGGGCGGGTGGGCCTGGATCCGGGGCGGGCGGCTTCGCTATGGTCGTCCGCATGTCTGACAACAGCGTCGACCCAGCCGGTAACACCGAGGCGTTCCGTGCCTTCACGCAGAACGCCCCGGAGGAGCCCGCCGCGGGCTCGAAGACCCCGCTGATCATCGCCGGTGCCGTGGTCGCGGTCGTCCTGATCGCGCTCATCGCCTGGCTCGCCGTCGGCTGACCGGCTCCTCGCCGTCCGCCAACGGCAGGTCCGTCCGCAGCCGCAGATCCGCCGGTCGATCCGTCGGCCGTCGGCTCACCCTGAGGGTGTCCCGCGAGGGGCACCCTCAGTCATGCGCCCTCCAGCCGGCCCCGAGCGGTTCGGTCCCCGGGCGGCGTGGTCCGCGGGCGGCGTGGTCCGCGGGCGGCGTGGTCCGCGGGCGGTGTGGTTCTCGGGCGGTGTGGTTCTCGGGCGGTGTGGTTCTCGGGCGGTGTGGTTCTCGGGCGGTGTGGTTCTCGGGCGGTGCGGTTCTCGGGCGGTGTGGTCCGCGGGCGGTGCGGTTCCCAGGCGGTGTGGTCCGCGAGTGGTGCGGTTCTCGGGCGGCGTGGTCCCAGGGTGGTGCGGCCTCCGGGCGGTGCGGTTCCAGGGCGGCGCGGGCGTGTCGAGGAGGCGGTGGTCAGGCGCCTTCGGCCGCCGCTCGAGTTGGGCGATGCCGGCGGCGGCTTCTCGGCGTGGCTCTCAGGTGGCTGCGGCGAGTGCGGCCTTGGCCTGTTCGGCGATCTCCAGTTCCTCGTCCGTCGGGATCACGCAGACCTTCACCCGGGCCCCGTCCGGCGAGATGATGCGTTCGCTGCGGTCCTTGGCCTCGTTGCGGGCGGTGTCGATCTCGATGCCGAGGGGGGCCAGGCCTTTCAGGGCGGCCTCGCGCACCAGCGGGGAGTTTTCGCCGATGCCCGCCGTGAAGGTCACCGCGTCGACCCGGCCGAGGACCGCGAGGTACGTGCCGACGTACTCCTTCAGGCGGCGGCAGTAGACGTCGAAGGCGAGGGTGGCTGCCGGGTCGCCCTCGGTGTAGCGGCGTTCGACCTCTCGCATGTCGTTGGCGCCGCTCAGGCCCTGGAGGCCGGCGTGGCGGGTCAGGGAGGTCTCGATCTCCTCGATGGGCAGGCCGGCCACGCGGTGCAGGTGGAAGATCACCGTGGGGTCGATGTCGCCGCTGCGGGTGCCCATCACCAGGCCTGACTGGGGTGACATGCCCATGGAGGTGGCTACGCTGCGGCCGCCCTCGACGGCGCAGGCGCTGGCGCCGTTGCCCAGGTGCAGGGTGATCACGTTGGCGCGGTCGGCGGGGAGGTCGAGCAGCGCCGCGGTGCGCCGGGCGACGTAGGCGTGGGACGTGCCGTGGAAGCCGTAGCGCCGGATCTGCCAGCGTTCGGCGAGGGCGGCGTCGATCGCGTACGTGACGCCGTCCGGCGGGATGGTCTGGTGGAACGCCGTGTCGAAGACGGCGACCTGCGGCACGTCGGGCAGAAGCTTGCGGGCGACGGCGATGCCGCTGAGCGCCGGCGGATTGTGCAGCGGTGCGAGCGGCACCAGGTCCTCGATCGTCGCGACCATGTCGTCGTCGATGACCGTCGCCGAGCCGAAGCGGCTGCCGCCGTGCACGACCCGGTGGCCGACGGCGCCGAGGCCGGAGATGTCGACGGACTCCATCACGCGTTGCAGTGCCTCGGTGTGGTCGGCCGCGTCACCGCCGGCCTCACCGATCCGCTCGATCAACCCTTTGGCGAGCGTGACCGCCGCCCCAGACCCGGCGGCGGCGGGCGAGGAAGCTCCGGGCCCGGCGGCGGGAGAGGAGGACGCGCCGGCGGCGGGGGAGGAGGAGGAAGCCGCGGACCCGGCGGCGGGAGAAGAGGCTGCGGCGGAGGAGGAAGAGGCTCCGGCGGGATCGTCGTCGAAGAGGCGGTACTTGACCGATGATGAGCCGCAGTTGAGGACCAGGATCTTCATGAGCGTGCCTGGATCGCCGTGATGGCCACTGTGTTCACGATGTCCTTCACTGTCGCGCCTCGGGAGAGGTCGTTGACGGGGCGGCGCAGGCCCTGCATCACCGGGCCGACGGCGACCGCGTTGGCCGAGCGCTGGACCGCCTTGTACGTGTTGTTGCCCGTGTTCAGGTCGGGGAAGACGAAGACCGTGGCCTTGCCCGCCACCGCGCTGTCCGGCAGTTTCGTGGCGGCGACCGCCGGGTCGATGGCCGCGTCGTACTGGATCGGGCCCTCCACCGGCAGGTCGGGGCGGCGTTCGCGGACCAGGGCGGTGGCCGCCGCGACCTTCTCGACGTCGGCGCCCGCCCCGGAGCTGCCGGTCGAGTAGGAGAGCATCGCCACCCGGGGTTCTATGCCGAAGGCCGCCGCCGTCTGGGCTGACGAGAGCGCGATGTCGGCGAGGTGTTCCGCGTCCGGGTCGGGGTTGACGGCGCAGTCGCCGTACACGAGGACGCGGTCCGCGAGCAGCATGAAGAAGACGCTCGACGCGACCGAGACGCCGGGCACCGTCTTGATGATCTCGAAGGCGGGACGGATCGTCGCGGCGGTGGTGTGGGTCGCCCCGGAGACCATGCCGTCGGCCAGGCCGGAGGCGACCATCATCGTGCCGAAGTAGTTGACGTCGCGGACCACGTCGTACGCCAGGTCGAGGGTGACCGCCCGATGTTTGCGCAGCTCGGCGTAGCGTTCGGCGAAGTCGTCGCGCCAGGGGCTCGTGGCCGGATCGACCAGCCGGGCGGCACCGATCTCCACTCCGAGCTCGCGGGCCCGGCGGTTGATCTCGGACGGGTCGCCGAGCAGGGTGAGGTCGGCGACACCGCGCCGCAGCAGGGTTTCGGTGGCGCGCAGGATGCGTTCGTCGGTGCCCTCGGGGAGCACCAGGTGGCGGCGGTCGGCCCGGGCCCGGTCGATCAGGTCGTTCTCGAACATCAGCGGGGTGACCCGGCTGGAGCGGGTGACGTCGAGGAGGCGGTCGAGCTCGGCGGTGTCGACGTGCTTCTCGAAGGCGCCGAGCGCCGCCTCCACCTTGCGCGGCGTGCCGGGGCTGAGCTGCGCCTGGATGCGGCCGGCGGCGCTGATCGTGTGGTAGCTGTCGGACTTCACGACCAGCATCGCGAGGCCGGTGTTCAGCCGCTCGATGACGCGCACGGCGCGCGGGTCGGGGAACTCGCCGATGGTCAGCACCAGGCCGGCCAGGGTGACGTTGCCCGCGGCGTGTGCGGCGCTGGCCGCGACGAGCAGGTCGGCGCGGTCGCCGGGAGTGATCACCAGCGCGCCGTCGGTGAGGTGGTCGAGCACGGCGGGCACGTGCGCGGCCCCGACCACGTAGTCGAGAACATCGCGGTCCAGCGCGGCCTCGCTGCCGGTCACCACGGTCGCGTCCAGCGCCTCGGCGACCTCGGCGACGGTCGGCGCCGCGACGGCGGGCACCTCGGGGATGGTCCAGACCGGCACGGGCAGGCCGTCCGGGGTGGGAACCCCGTCGGGCACCCGGTTGGCGATCACGGCCAGCACGGTGGCATTGAGATCGACGAGCGAATGGTACGCCGAGCGCACCGCGGCCCCGAGATCCGTACGCCGGCCCTGCCCGCTGACCACCGGCACCACGACGCTGCCGAACTCGGTGGCGAGGCGGGCGTTGAAGGCCAGCTCGCGGGGCAGCTCGTCGTGGACCTCGTCCTGCCCGTCGGTGAAGTCGCTGCCGACCACGACCACGGACGCGCACTGCCGCTCGACGGCCCGGTAGCGCTCGACGATGCGGGAGATCAGCTCCTCCCGCCGCCCGTCGGCGACGAGCGCGGCGGCCTCGTTCATGGTGACGCCGTAGGACTCGTCGTAGCCGGCGGCCAGGGGGTATCGGCTGGCCAGCAACGTGAGCAGCGGATCCTTGCCCGGCCCGGGCACCAGCGGCCGGAAGACCCCGATGCGGGCCACCTGCCGCGACAGGAGCTCGATCAGCCCGAGTGCGACCGTTCCTTTGCCGACTCCGGGGCCGAGCCCGGCGACGTAGACGCTGCTTGCCACATGCCTCAACCTACCGGCCCGACCGTGATCATGCCGGGGGTCTCGCGACCCTGTGGACAAGGCCGGAAGACCCGAGTCCCCGCCGCCGCACGAGCCGAGCCGGACCGCGAAAGAGGCAGGGGAGGGAGGGTGCCGAAGCGGCGGGCGGGGACGGCGTGGCCGGCCGGCTCAGCGGTAGGCCGAGGCTTGGAGGGTGAACATCTCGGCGTAGATGCCGTCGTGGGCCATCAGGGCGTCGTGGGTGCCGGATTCCGCGATGCGGCCGTCCGAGATCACGAGGATCAGGTCGGCCATGCGTACGGTGGAGAAGCGGTGGGACACCAGCACGGTGATCGCGCCGGTGCGGTGGCCGAGGTCGCGGGCGGAGGCGGCGTAGCGCTCGAAGAGGGCGTGTTCGGTCAGCGGGTCGAGGGCCGCCGTCGGCTCGTCCAGCAGGAGGAGCAGGGGTTCCTCGCGCATCATGGCGCGGCTCAGGGCTACGCGCTGCCACTGGCCGCCGGAGAGCTCCTCGCCGTCCTCGTAGGACTTGCCGAGGTGGGAGTCGAGGCCCTCGGGGAGGCGGTCGATCACCGCCTGCGCGTCGGCCCGGTGCACGGCCGCGGGGACCGCCGCCGGGTCGAGGAGGCTGGGCAGGTCGCCGGCGCCGATGCTCTCCCGGGCCGGGGCCTCGAGTTTGAGGAAGTCCTGGAAGCCAGCCGTGATCCGTTCCCGCCAGGCGGCCGGGTCGATGCGGCGCAGGTCGACGCCGTCGACGGTGATCTCGCCCGCGGTCGGCCGGTAGAACCGGGCCAGGAGTTTGACCAGCGTGGACTTGCCCGCCCCGTTGTCGCCGACGATGGCCACGGTCGCGCCCGCCGGGATGTGCAGGGTCACGTCACGCAGGACGTCGGTGTCCGTGCCGGGGTAGCGGAACGCCACCCCGTCGAAGCGGAGGCCGTCGGTGAGCGTCGCCGGGACCGGCCGGTCGGGCACCACCGGGTCGGCGGCGCGGGCCGACTCCCGGCGCAGCCAGCGGACCCAGCCCATGGCCCGGGCGTTGCGCTGGAGCTGCCCGGCGACGGCCACGGCCCCGGCCGCCTGGGCGTTGGTCTGCACGGCCAGGGTGATCACGAGGACCACGTCGCCGACCGTACGCTGACCCGCGATCGCCGACCGCACCACGACGACCACCGCCGCGACGTAGCCGACGGCGAAGATGAGCTGGCCGGCCAGCCGCAGGCCCAGCCCGATCAGCTCGGCCCGGCGCAGCGGCACCTCCTCGGCGCGGCGCGCGGCGGTCTGGCGCTCGCGCAGCACCCGACGCAGCCCGAAGAGCCGGATCTCCTTGGCGGCGGCGGGGCTGACGGCGAGCTCCAGCAGATGCCAGCTCAACCGGCGGGCTTCCGCCGTGGCCAGCTCAGCGCGTTCGTGGCGGGCCTCCGCGAGCCGGCCCGCGATCAACGGGGGTACGGCGAAGAGCGGCAGCACCAGCAGCCACGGCTCGAGCCGGGCCAGCAGCACGCCGGTGAGCGCGATCTGCACCGACAGGGTGATGGCGGTGAGCACGGTCTGCACTCCCGCGCCCAGCTCCCACGTCTCCTTGCGGAGCAGCTCCATCCGGTCGGCGTAGTCCTGCCGCTCGTGCTGTTCGAGGCCGGCGGTGCCCTGGGCGAGGTCGCCCAGTTCCCGCTCGGCGCGCAGGTGGTGCAGGTCGGCCAGCTCGAAGAAGAAGATGTGCGCGAAGTGCTCCATGGTCAGGCTGAGCAGCGCGACCACGGCCACGGCGACGGCGGCCTGGACGGCGGTGGCGGTGTCCCGGCGCAGCGCGGCGTCGGTGGTGACGGCCAGGAAGACGGCGATCAGCGGGGTGCTCACGTTGCCGAGCAGCATGAGCAGGGCGGAGACCAGCAGTCGGCCGCGGCCGACCCGCCAGGAGGACGCCAGCACGCCGCTGATGCCATGCCACAGATCACGCATCGGCGACCGCCTCCTCGGGCAGCTCGTCCGACAGGCCGGCGGGACGATCGGACGGCCCGGCGGAGTGCTGGGCCGGGCCGGCGGACGCGGCGGGGATGCCGGGTGGGACGGCGGAGGCGGCAGGGACGCCGGGTGGGGCGGCGGAAGTGGCGGGGGCACTGGGTGCGGTGAGGGCCCCGGGTGGGGCGGCCGAGGTGGCGGGGGCACGGGGTGCGGTGGGGGCGCCGGGTGGAGCGGCGGAGGCGGTGGGGGCGTCAGGTGGGTCGGTGGGCACGGTGAGGGCGCCGGGTGGGTCGGTGGGCCCAGTGGGGGCGGGCTGGTCGAGGGGGTCGGGGGAGGGGTGGGAGCCGGTGAAGCGGGCTGCCTGGAGGGTGAAGAGTTCGGCGTAGCGGCCGCCGAGGGTGAGGAGGTCGGCGTGGGTGCCGGACTCGACGACGCGGCCGGATTCGAGGACGGCGATGCGGTCGGCGCGGCGGACCGTGGAGAAGCGGTGGGAGATGACCAGGCTGGTCACGCCCCGGGTGAGGTCGAGGAAGCGGTCGAAGAAGGCGACCTCGGCGCGGGCGTCCAGGGCCGCGGTCGGCTCGTCCAGCACCAGGACGCGGGCGCCGCCGTGGACGGCCATCAGGGCGCGGGCGATGGCGATGCGTTGCCACTGGCCGCCGGAGAGGTCCGCGCCGTCCTCGTACTGTCGGGAGAGCGGGGTGTCGAGGCCCGCCGGCAGGGCGGTGACGAAGTCGAGCGCCCCGGCGCGGCGCAGGGCGTCCTCGACGGCGGCGTCGTCGTGGTCGCCGGCCGCGCCGAAGCCGACGTTGTCGCGGACCGGCAGTTCGAAGTGCACGAAGTCCTGGAAGATGGCGGCCACCCGGCGCTGCCAGGCGGCGCCGTCAAAGGTGCGGATGTCCACCCCGTCGGCGGTGATCCGGCCCGACTCGGGTTCGTAGAGCCGGGCGAGCAGCTTGACGAGGGTGGTCTTGCCCGCGCCGTTGAGCCCGACGATCGCGAGCGAGGCCCCGGCCGGGATGGTGAGGTCGAGCCCGTCGAGGACCGGCGGGGAGTCCGGCGTGTAGCGGAAGGTGACCTGCTCGAAGCGGATCTCCCGCACCGGCGCGTCCGGCGGCACCGGCTCGCCGCCCCGCTCGCCGTCGGCGGCCGCGGTCGTCAGCTCGCCGAAGCGACGGAGGGCGGTCTCGGCGTTCATGCCGTACTCGGTCTGCACATCGGACTCGGCGATGAACGCGCCGATCCGGATCGAGGTGAGCGCGGCCTGCATGACGATCATGAAGGCTCCGATGGTCAGCACGCCGGTGGCGGTCGCTCGGGCGGCGCCGGCCAGGGCGGCGCTGAGCAGCACGAACGCCGTCAGGGTGTAGAGCACGTACGGTCCGTAGAAGATCCGCCGGCGTTGCCGCCACACCGGCAGGGCGCCCTGCATGAACGCCTCGGCGTAGCGCGACCCGACCCAGTCGAGCAGGCCGAAGATGCGGATCTCCTTGGCGGGCCCGGAGGTCAGGAGCAGGTCGCGGAAGTAGAACCGCCGGCGGCGCACCCGCTGATGCCGCCTGTAGATGCGGCCGAAAACGGACAGCCCGACGCGGTAGCCGAAGCGGATGGTCAGGCCGGCGACGAGGACCGCGAGGCCGGCCTGCCACGCGTACGCGAAAGAGATGACAGCCGCGGCGGCGACGGTCTGCAGATAGCGGGAGAGCAGCGCGATGAAGCCGGCGCAGGCCGCCCCGGGTGACCAGTGGCCCATGCGCAGCATGGTGAGGCCGTCGGCGGCCTGGTCGAGCAGCTCGGGATCCTCGAGGACGGCGATGCCGGTGCCCCGGAAGGAGTCGGCCATCAGCCGGTCCCGGATCCCGCCGTCGATCCGGCGCCTGAGCAGCTCGCCGAGGAAGGCCTGGACCGGCAGCAGGAGCTGGATGGCGAAGAACAGCGCCGCGGCGGTGATCAGGTGGTCGCGCAGCTCGCGCCATGCCTCGGAGTCGACCCCGCCGGCGACCGCGGCGGGGACGCCGGCGATCACCTCGGCGGTGGCCAGCACGAAGCCGATCGGCAGCAGGCCCGCGACGACCTGGAGGGCCACCGCGGTGCCGACCACCGCCGGGCCGCCGCGGGGCAGCAGCCGCAGCATGGCGCGCCGCTGCTGCCACCGCCCGCGCATGCCGACGGTGAACTCCGCCCAGACGGACCTGTCCGTGGCTTCCCGCTCGTCCATCGCCGCCCCCGTAGACATCGATCAGCGTGCTGAACCTAGCGGGGGCGTACGACAAATTCAGCGCATATAACTGCCCGGGTCGCCCAGGAAGCGCCGCCAGTGCCCGACGACCTCGAGCTCGTCCCAGGCCGTACGCCGGATGCCGTGCTCGCCGAGCTCCAGGATGGTCGCGCCGGGCAGGGCGGTGAGCAGGGGCGAATGGGTGGCGACCACGATCTGGGCGCCGTCGGCCCGGAGCGCGTCGAGGCGGGCCAGCAGCCCGAGCGTCGACGTGAACGACAGCGGCGCCTCGGGCTCGTCCATGAGGTAGAAGCCGTACCCCCGGAACTTGCGGGCGAGCAGTTCGAGGAAGCCCTCGCCGTGGCTCCGGTCGTGCAGGTCGTGGTCCGGGGACCCCGGCAGGCTCTCCAGGTACGTGTAGAGCCCGTGCATCGTCTCGGCGCGCAGGAAATACGCGTTCGCCCGGCGCCCCGGGGTGCGGATCACCTTCAGCGCCTCACCCAGCGGCGATTCGGTGACCCGGCTGCTGTGCCGGGCATCGCGCGAGCCGCCCTCGGGGTTCAGCCCGTGGGCGGCGGCGAGCGCCTCGATCAGTGTGGACTTGCCGGACCCGTTCTCGCCGACGAGGAACGTGACGCCGGCCGGGATGTTCAGCCCGTGGTCGAGCAGCGCCGCCACCGCCGGGATCGCCGCCCACCACGCCGTACGGTCGACCTCGGCCAGCGGGTCCCGCTCGATCCGGCGGATCGGCCGGCCCTCGCCGCTACTCCTCATCGTCCTCGTCGTCACGGGCCAGCCACGTCGCGAAGCGCTCGATCGGCGTCTCGAACTCCGGGTTGACGTCCACGAACGTCCGCAGCTGCTCGGCCACCCACTCCAGCGTCACGGTCTCCCCGCCGCGCCGCTCGACCAGCTCTTCGATGCCTCGATCGGTGAAGTACATGCCTCGGATCCTATGCAGCAGCGCCCCGCCGCGGACGACGGGGCGCTGCGGGAACGGGTCGCGTCAGGGGCGGGGCAGGGCCGCCTCGATCAGCGCGGACTGCTCCGCCTCGTGCATCTTCGCCGAGCCGACCGCGGGGGCGGCCGCCGCCGGGCGGGAGATGCGCCGCAGGCGGACGCCCTCGAGGTGCTCGAGGAGGTTCAGCGCCACGAACGACCAGGCGCCCTGGTTGGCCGGCTCCTCCTGGACCCACGCGAAGTCCTCCGCGTCGGGGAACTGGTGGAGGACGGCCTTGAGCTCCTCGACCGGCAGCGGGTAGATCTGCTCCATCCGGATGATCGCCGTGTCGGTGATGCCGCGCTCGGCGCGGGCCTGGAACAGGTCGTAGTAGACCTTGCCCGAGCAGAGCAGCACCCGCTTGACCGCCGAGGCGTCCAGCGGCTTGCCGTTGATGCCCGCGTCGCCGAGCACCGGCTGGAACGAGCCGGTGGTGAAGTCGGCGACCGACGACACCGCGAGCTTGTGGCGCAGCAGGGACTTGGGCGAGAAGACGATCAGCGGCTTGCGCTTGGTCGACAGCGCCTGGCGGCGCAGCAGGTGGAAGTAGTTGGCCGGGGTGGTCGGGTTGGCCACCCGCATGTTGTCCTGCGCGCAGAGCTGCAGGAACCGCTCCGGCCGGCCGGACGAGTGGTCCGGGCCCTGGCCCTCCTGGCCGTGCGGGAGGAGCAGCACCAGCGACGACTGCTGGCCCCACTTCACCTCGCCGGAGGAGATGAACTCGTCGACGATGGACTGGGCGCCGTTGACGAAGTCGCCGAACTGGGCCTCCCACAGCACCAGCGCGTCCGGGTTCTCGACCGAGTAGCCGTACTCGAAGCCCATCGCCGCGTACTCGCTGAGCAGGGAGTCGTGGACGAAGAAGCGGGCGTTGCCGGTGGCGAGCGTGGACAGCGGCAGGAAGTCGTCGCCGGTCTTGGCGTCGACGATGGAGGCGTGCCGCGAGGTGAACGTGCCGCGGCGGGAGTCCTGGCCGGCGAGGCGTACGGTCACGCCCTGGGCGAGCAGGGATCCGAACGCGACGAGCTCGCCGAAGCCCCAGTCGATGCCGCCCTCGACCGACATCCGGGCGCGCCGCTCGAGCAGCTGCTGGACCCGCTTGTGCGGGGTGAAGCCCTCGGGCAGGTCGACGTGCGCCTGGCCGACGGACTTGACCACGGCCGCGTCGACCGCGCTCTCCACCGTGGGCTCGGGCTCGTCGCCCGGGGTGGGCCGCACCCGCGGCGGCGAGCCGGCGGAGTCGCGGGTCGCCTTGAACACCTTCTCGAGCTGCGACTGGTAGTCGCGGAGCTGCTCCTGCGCGCCGTCGATGGTGATGTCGCCGCGGCCGATGAGCTCCTCGGTGTACAGCTTGCGGACCGAGCGCTTGGTGTCGATGATCTGGTACATCCGCGGGTTGGTCATCGACGGGTCGTCGCCCTCGTTGTGACCGCGGCGGCGGTAGCAGACCATGTCGATCACGACGTCCTTGTTGAACGCCTGGCGGTATTCGAAGGCGAGCTTCGCGACCCGTACGACGGCCTCGGGGTCGTCGCCGTTCACGTGGAAGATCGGCGCCTGGATCATGCGCGCGACGTCGGTCGAGTAGAGCGACGAGCGGCTGTACTCCGGGGCGGTGGTGAAGCCGACCTGGTTGTTGACCACGACGTGCACCGTGCCGCCGGTGCGGTAGCCGCGCAGCTGGGAGAGGTTGAGCGTCTCGGCCACCACGCCCTGCCCGGCGAACGCGGCGTCGCCGTGCACCAGCACCGGCAGCACCGTGTAGCCGTGCAGGCCCAGGTCGAGGCGGTCCTGCTTGGCGCGGACGATGCCCTCGAGGACCGGGTCGACGGCCTCCAGGTGGGACGGGTTGGCGACCACGCTGACGGTGGTGGAATTCTCGCCGTCGGGCGTCGTGTACTTGCCCGTCTGCCCGAGGTGGTACTTCACGTCGCCGGAGCCGTGGGCCGACTTCGGGTCCATCTGGCCCTCGAACTCGTTGAAGATCTTTTCGTACGGCTTGCCGACGATGTTCGCGAGCACGTTGAGCCGGCCGCGGTGGGCCATGCCGATGACCATCTCGTCGAGCCCGGCCTCGGCCGAGGACTCCAGGACGGCGTCGAGCAGCGGGATCAGGGACTCGCCGCCCTCCAGCGAGAACCGCTTCTGACCGACGAACTTGGTCTGCAGGAAGGTCTCGAACGCCTCGGCCGCGTTGAGCCGGTTGAGGATGTGCTTCTGCTCCTCCTGGTCCGGCTTCGTGTACTTGATCTCGATCCGGTCCTGGATCCAGCGCCGCTCCTCGGGGCCCTGGATGTGCATGTACTCGATGCCGACCCGGCGGCAGTAGGTGTCGCGCAGCACGCCGAGCACGTCGCGCAGCTTCATCTTCTGCTTGCCGGCGAAACCGCCGACCGGGAACGTCCGGTCGAGGTCCCACAGGGTCAGCCCGTGCTGGAGCACGTCCAGGTCGGGGTGCCGGCGGATCTCGAACTCGAGCGGGTCGGTGTCGGCCATGAGGTGACCGCGCACCCGGTACGCGTGGATCAGCTCGACCACCCGGGCGGCCTTGTCGATCTGCCCCTCGGAGGTCCGGGCGACGTCGCGCACCCAGCGGACCGGCTCGTACGGGATCCGCAGCGAGGTGAAGATGTCGTCGTAGAACGAGTGCTCGCCGAGCAGGAACTCGTGCATCGCCTTGAGGAACTCGCCGGACTGCGCACCCTGGATGACGCGGTGGTCGTAGGTGCTGGTCAGCGTGGTGACCTTGCTGACGCCGTGCTCGGTGAGGGTCTCGTCGGACATGCCGGAGTAGGGCGCGGGGTACTCCATCGCCCCGACGCCGATGATCGCGCTCTGGCCGCTCATCAGGCGCGGGATGGAGTGCACCGTGCCGATGCCGCCGGGGTTGGTCAGCGAGATGGTGGTGCCGGCGTAGTCGTCCATGGTCAGCTCGTTGCGGCGGGCGCGCCGGACCACGTCCTCGTACGCCTGCCAGAACTGCCGGAAGTCCATCTGCTCGCAGTTCTTGATGGAGGGCACGACGAGGGTCCGCGTGCCGTCCTTCTTGGCGAGGTCGATGGCGATGCCGAGGTTGATGTGCTCGGGCTGCACGACGGCCGGCTTGCCGTCCACCTCGGCGAAGGAGTTGTTCATCTCCGGGTGCGCCTTGACCGAGCGGACCAGCGCCCAGCCGATGAGGTGGGTGAAGCTGACCTTGCCGCCGCGCCCGCGGGCGAGGTGATTGTTGATCACGATGCGGTTGTCGACCAGCAGCTTGGCCGGGATGGCCCGCACCGACGTGGCGGTCGGCACCTCGAGCGAGGCATCCATGTTCTGCACGATGCGGGCGGCGACGCCGCGCAGCGTGGTCACCTTGGCGCCGGCCGGGGCACTGCCGTTGGCGGAGGCCTTGGCCGGTGCCGGGGACGCCTTCGGCGTGGCGGCCGGGGCGGGGGCCGCGGCGGCGGGCTTGGCGGCCGGCGCGGGTGCGGCCGGAACGGTCGGCTTGACCGGCGCCACGGTGGAGGCGGCGGGCGCGTCCGTGCCGGCCTTCTCGGCGGTGGCCTTCGCGTTGGCGGCCTTGGCCTCGTCGGGCGTCGCGATCGAGCCCGCGGCCGTGGCCGGCTTGTAATCGGCGAAGAAGTCGTGCCAGGCGGGGTCGACGCTGGTGGGGTCGGCCAGATAGCGCTGGTACATCTCGTCGACGATCCACTCGTTGGGACCGAAGTCCGCGAGTGGATTCTCATGCGAAGTCTGCTGGGTCGACACTTCCGTGTTCGCCTCTTTCACCATGTTGTCAGCACGCGACCTTTGTCACAGGGGACGAAGGATTTCGGCGTCAAGGCTACGCCGTGAGATTGGCGTAGCCATGCGCACGTCCGGACTGTGACCAACGGATGAGGCTCAAGAGAGATGTGTCACCTGGTGGATACGTCAGGTGATGTCCCGTTTCTTCGTGATCCAGGTGCCGAGTCCGCCCGCGAGCAGGGCGTACCCGATCAGCACGACCGCGCCCACCCAGCGGGGCGGGTTACCGGGGAGTTCGGTGCCGGCGATCATGAGCTGCGAGGCGAGCGGCGGCACGAGCACCTGAAGGTTGCCGAACCAGTCGCCGATCCGCGGGGTCAGCAGGGCGAAGACCGTCGCGGCGCCGAGGAAGCCGATCACGTACACCGTGCTGAGGGTGATCGTGGCGCCGATCTGGCTGCGGATCAGCACGCCGGCGCCGACGCCGAGGACCGCCCACAGCGCGTACGCCAGCGCGTTGAGCCCGATGGCCCGCCACACCGCCGGCTCTCCCAGCTGCACCCCGACGTCGAGCGCGTTCAGGATCAGCGGCACGAGCGCCAGGTTGAGCAGCGTGGTGACCAGCCAGAAGATCAGGCCGAGCACCACCGAGGCGGCGAGCTTGGCCAGCACGACCGCCTCGCGGCGCGGGGTGACCAGGAACGTCGTGGTCGCGGTCTGGTGGAAGAACTCGTTGGTCACCACGATCGCGGCGAGCAGCAGCACCACGAGCACGCCGAAGAACTGGCCGCTGGTGTAGAGGTTGGTGGCGACGTTCACGGCCTCGGCGGCCACCCGGGTCTGCTCGGCCTGGTCGGCGTCCAGCCCGGGCTCGTTCGGGTCCATGCCCAGCAGGGCGCTGCTGCTGGCCCAGTTGACCAGCAGGGTGAGCGCCCACAGCGGCAGGGCGATGAGCCCGAAGATCCACCAGGTGTTGGTGGTACGGATCTTGAGCAGCTCGGCTCGCACCAGGTTCATCGGATGCCCGCCTTTCCGGCCGTCAGCTGCAGGAAGACCTGTTCGAGGTCGGCGCGTTCGCCGGTGAGCTCGTGCAGCTCGACCCCGGCCTTGAAGGCGGCGTGGCCCACCTGGGCCGCGTCCAGGCCGGTGACCGTCAGCGCCCCGTCGGGCAGCGCGGCGACCGTGGCCTGCTGCTCCGAGAGGGCGGCGGCCAGCTCGGCGGGCTGGGGGGTGCGGACCCGGACCTGGCTCAGGCCGGTCATCGAGCCGAGCACCTCGTCCACCGGGCCCTGCCGGATCAGCTGCCCGGCCGCGATGATCACGACGTCGTCCGCCAGCTGCTGCATCTCGCCGAGCAGGTGGCTGGAGACGAGCACCGTGCGCCCCTCGGCCGCCAGGGCCTTGAGCAGGTCGCGCATCCACCGGATGCCCTCGGGGTCGAGGCCGTTGGCGGGCTCGTCGAGGATCAGCACGCGCGGGTCGCCCAGCAGCGCGGCGGCGATGCCCAGCCGCTGCTTCATGCCGAGCGAGTAGCCCTTGAACTTGCGCTTCGCCGCCGGGGTCAGCCCCACCCGGGCCAGCGCCTCGTCGGCGGCCTGCCGCGGCAGCCCGGCCGCCGAGCAGATCACCCGCAGGTGGTTGATGCCGCTGCGGCCCTTGTGCGCGCTGGACGCCTCGAGCACCGCGCCGACGTGCCGGATCGGCCTGTCGAGGTCGGCGTAGCGGACGCCGCCGAAGGTGGCGGTGCCCGCGGTCGGCTGAACCAGGCCCAGCATCATCCGCAGCGTGGTGGTCTTGCCGGCGCCGTTGGGGCCGAGGAAGCCGGTGACCCGGCCGGAGTGCACGGTGAACGAGAGGTTGTCGACCGCGCGTAGTTTCTTGTAATGCTTGGTGAGGTGGGAGACCACGATCTCCTCGGACCCGGCCGTCAACGCTCGCTCCTGTCCGTCGGCTGATGGATCAACCTACCGGTTCAGCGCCACCCACGTTGCCCTTGCCCGGGCGAGCGGCGTGCCGTTCGCGCCGTAGACCGCCGTGTCGACCAGCGCCTTGCGTCCCTCGGCGGCGACCGGCGCGGCCACCACCACGCAGCGCTCACCGGGGGCGGGCAGCGCGTCGACGGCCGCCGCGATCCGGCCGAGCAGGAACACCCGGCGGCTCTGGAGGGCAGACCATCCGCCGGGGCAGTCCAGCGCGGCCCACACCGTCTCGACCGAGACGTCCGCCGGGACGGTCCAGGCCGCGGCCAGCCGGCCGTCGGGCAGCGGGCCCGGGAAGATCCGCAGGCCGTCGGGATGCCCGGGGCCGCACACGTAGCAGGTCGGGAACGGGTGCTCGGCGAGCCCCGGATACGGCTGCGCGTCCGCCGGGTCCGCGATCGGCACCCCGGGGCCGGCGTCGGCGTCCGGCTCGACCTCCGCGACCAGCGTGCCGGCCGGGTCGAGCACCCTGCCCGCCGCCACGATGAGCGGTGTGTCGAGGGGCGGCGGCACGCGCAGGGTGACCTGGAAGGCCCGGCCGTCGGCGCCGGCCCCGCACGCGACGGCGAAAGCCCCGGCGGACCAGCCGCCGTTGCCCGAGGCGGGCGGACCGTGGAAACGCGCCGGGATCATCATGCGCCTGACCCTCTCATGCCCGTACGACGTTCACTCAGCTGTCATCCAGCGCCACCCGGTGCGCCACGCCAGCGGCAATCGGGAGCCTTACACAGTTCTCATGACGGTACTGATGACCGCCGCCGCATCCACCGGGACCAGCGGCTACACGCTCCTCATCGCCGACGACGCCGGTCAGGTCGCGGCCGCGCAACGGCTGCGTCACGACGTCTTCGGCACCGAACTGGGCGCCACCCTGCGCGGCGCCACCCCCGACGGGCGGGACGTGGACGAGTTCGACGAGTTCTGCGACCACCTGATCGTCCGCGACGACGCCACCGGCGCCGTCGTCGGCACCTACCGGATGATGACGCCGCGGGGCGCCGAGCGCGCCGGCCGCCGCTACGGCGACGGCGAGTTCAACCTGAGCGGCCTGCGCCCGCTGCGCGACCAGCTCGTCGAGACCGGGCGCTCCTGCGTGCACCCCGACCACCGCTCCGGCGCCGTGGTCAACCTCATGTGGGCCGGGATCGCCCGCTATCTGCACCTCAACAACCTGCGCTGGCTGGGCGGGTGCGCCTCGGTGCCGCTCGGCGACGGCGGGCACACGGCCGCGGGAGTGTGGGCCCGGGTGCAGAGCCGGCACATGTCGCCGCCGGCGCTGCGGGTCCAGCCGCGCCGGAACTGGCTCGCCGGGACCACGCTCGTGGGCGATCCGCGGGTGCAGCCGCCGCCGCTGCTCAAGGGCTATCTGCGGCTGGGCAGCTGGGTGTGCGGGGAGCCCGCGTACGACCCGGACTTCGACTGCGCGGACTTCTACGTGCTGTTCTCCATGGACCGGATGGACCCCCGCTACCGGCGGCACTTCCTCGGGGCCACGCGATGACGTGGCAGCCCGTGTCGGCGTGCGGCCCGCAGTGCCGGCCCGGCGGTGACGAAGCCGTGCACGGGGCCGTCACGGTGTTGCGGTTGGTGACCGCTGCCGCCGTACTGATGAGCGGTCTTCTGCTCGTGCCGCTGCTGCGCGGTGCCGCCCTCCGGACCGTCGCCCGCGCGCTGCTCGCGGCCCTGGGGGTGAAGCTGGTGTGGTGCGGCCCGGCGCCGCGGCCCGGCAGCCTGCTCGTCGCCAACCATGTCTCCTGGCTGGACGTGCTCGGCCTGCTCGCGGTCGCCCCGATGACGCTGGTCGCCAAGCGTGAGGTGGGCGCCTGGCCGGCGGTCGGCGCGCTGGCCCGGGCGGCCGGCGTGATCTTCGTCGACCGGTCGCGCCCGAAGCGCCTGCCGGCGACCGTGGCCGAGGCCGCCGCGGCGTTGCGGGCCGGTCGCTCGGTCGCGGTCTTCCCGGAGGGCACCACCTCCTGCGGCGCGGAGCGGGGCCGCTTCCGGCCCGCGCTGTTCCAGGCCGCGGTCGACGCCCGAGTCCCGGTCGTGCCGATCACCATCCGGTACGCCTCCCCGTCCGCCTCCTTCATCGGCGACGACACCCTGTGGTCCTCGGTACGCCGCGTGGCAGCGTTGCGGGGGCTCACCGTGACGCTCGTCGGGTCCGCGCCGCTGCGTCCGGAGCCGGGCGCGGACCGCCGGTCGCTGGCGCGGGCGGCGCAGGCCTCCGCGGGACTCCGGTCCGCCACCTTCGATCTTGCCGCCTAGCGGGCTCACAGAAAACTTTCAGCATGCGTGCAGCGCAGCCGCAGGGGTCTGCGTGAAGATGGAGCCCATGGCCGCTACACAGACCCAGGGCAAGCAGAGCGAGGCGAAGCTCCTCGTGGTCGAGGACGACGCGAACATCCTCGAGCTGCTCTCCGCCAGCCTGCGCTTCGCCGGGTTCGACGTCAGCACCGCGACCAGCGGCAGCGCGGCGGTCAGCGCGGCCAAGAGCGCCACCCCCGACCTCGTCGTCCTTGACGTGATGCTGCCCGACCTCGACGGCTTCGAGGTCATCCGGCTCATGCGCGAGGGCGGCGCCCGCACGCCGGTGGTCTTCCTGACCGCCCGCGACGGCACCGACGACAAGATCCGCGGGCTCACCCTCGGCGGCGACGACTACGTCACCAAGCCGTTCAGCCTGGAGGAGCTCACCGCCCGCATCCGGGCCGTGCTGCGCCGCACCACCGCCGGCGACGAGGAGCCGTCGCGGCTGGTCTTCGCCGACCTGGAGCTCGACGAGGAGACGCACGAGGTCTACCGCGCCGGCCAGCGGGTGCAGCTGTCGCCGACCGAGTTCAAGCTTCTGCGTTACCTGATGCTCAACGCCAACCGCGTGCTCTCCAAGGCGCAGATACTCGACCACGTGTGGAAGTACGACTTCCGGGGCGACGACAACATCGTGGAGTCGTACATCTCCTATCTGCGGCGCAAGGTGGACAACGTGCAGCCACGGCTGATCCACACGCTCCGCGGCGTCGGGTACGTCCTGCGCAAACCCGCGGCCTGAGCCACCGGTGACCCTCACCGACCGGGTCCGCGGTCACGTCCCGCTGCAGACCGGGCTGCGCCGGGTGCCGCTGCGCACCAAGCTCGTCGCGTCCGTGCTCGCCCTGGTCTTCGCCGCCCTCACCCTGATCAGCGCGGCGAGCACGTACGCGCTGCACCGCTACATGATCGACCGGCTCGACGTGCAGCTGTCGCAGTTCACCGAGACGCTCGACGACCTGCGGCCCAACGAGCGGATCGTGCTGCCCGCCGACTACTACGTCAACGCCACGACGATGGACGGCATCGGCGACCCGGAGGACGAGAAGTACGACCGCGCGCTGTCGCCGGCCCAGCTCCCGCCGCTGCTCAAGGGCGTCGACCAGGTCAGCAAGCACATCGGCAAGGCGTACACGGTCAACTCCACCGACGGCACGGTGCACTGGCGGATGCTGGTCACCTATCTCAGCAACGGGTCGGTGCTGCACGTCGGCCAGCGGCTGGTCGGCATCGACGACGCGATCAGCCGGCTCGTCTGGGTCGACACCCTGGTCGGCGCCGGTGTGCTGTTCGCCCTCGCGGCGATCGGGGCGGCGATCGTGCGGCAGAGCCTCATCCCGCTGGTCCAGATCGAGCGCACCGCGGCGGCCATCGCGGCCGGGGACCTGACCCAGCGCGTACCCGATCCGGAGCCCGATGAGGGCGAGCCGCAGACCGAGCTGGGCAAGCTGTCCCGCGCGCTCAACGCGATGCTCGCGCAGATCGAGGCGGCCTTCACCGCCCGCGCGCTCTCCGAGACGGCGGCCCGGGCGGCGGAGTCCCAGGCCCGCGACGCCGCCGAGGCGGCCCGCGCGTCCGAGGCCCGGGCGGTGCGCTCCGAGGGGAAGATGCGGCAGTTCGTCGCGGACGCCTCGCACGAGTTGCGTACGCCGCTGACGTCCATCCGAGGCTTCGCGGAGCTCTACCGCCAGGGCGCGGTGGCCGACCCCGAGGACACCGCGAAGATCCTGCGCCGGATCGAGGACGAGGCCTCCAGGATGGGGCTGCTCGTCGAGGATCTGCTGCTGCTCGCCCGGCTGGACCGGGAGCGGCCGCTCGAGCTCGCGCCGGTGGAGCTTCCTGTGCTCGCGCTGGATGCCGTGCAGGCGGCACAGGCGACCGCGCCGGAACGCACGATCGAGCTGGAGATCCGCGACGAGCCGGAGAGACTGATCGCGTACGGGGACGACGCCCGGCTGCGGCAGGTGATCGGCAACCTCATGACCAACGCCCTCGTGCACACCCCGCCGGAGGCCTCGGTGACCCTGTCGCTGTCCACGGCGGAGGGCAACCGGGCGGTCGTGGAGATCGCGGACACCGGCCCGGGGCTGACTCCTGAGCAGCGTGAACACATCTTCGAGCGGTTCTACCGGGCGGACGAGGCGCGGACCCGGCGCACCGACCGGGAGGCCACCGGCACGGGCCTCGGGCTGGCCATCGTGGCGGCGATCGTACGGGCCCACCACGGCGCCGTGGAGGTCATCAGCGAACCCGGTCAAGGAGCCACGTTCCGGGTCTCTCTGCCCGCGCTCGTACCCGACGAAACGTGACGTTCCGGGTGCTTCGCCATTCACAGAAAACCTTCAGGGTGAGCACAGGCCAGTCGGAGCGGTCGGGGGCAATGTTGTCCCCATGAACGAGCACGAGACCAACCCGCAGCGGCACGAGAACTCCTCGCCCGAGGACCAGTCGCACCGGCCCGCGGACGCCTCCCCGGCAGCAGGCAGCAGCCCGGAGCGGGGGCAGTCCGAGGTCACGGCGCAGCAGCCGGTGCTGAGCCAGCCGGCGCTCAACCAGCCGGCGCCGGACCAGCCGGCGCCCTGGCAGGCCCCGGCGCCGGGCCAGCCGCAATCCGCACCGCCCGCTCCCGGTCAGCCGCAGTCGGCGCCGCCCGTGCCGGGTCAGCCGCACTCGGCGCCGCCCGTGCCGGGTCAGCCGCACTCGGCGCCGCCGGCGGCCGGTCAGTGGGTGGGGTCGCCCTGGCAGCCCGCTCAGGCCGGGGCGTACGGTCCGGCCGGGCAGCAGCCTTACGCCGCGCCCGGCTACCCGGGGCAGCAGTATCCGCCGCAGTCCGGGTACGCGGCCGGGTATGAGCAGCCCGGTGGCGGCGCTCCGCAGACCGAGGCGCCGATCTGGGCGGCGCCGGTCGGCACCGAGCCGCGGCGGGACCCGGAGCGTGCCGCGCGCACCCGCCGGATCCTGGTCACCGGCGCGGCCGCCGTCGTGCTGGCGCTCGGCGCCGGCGGGGTCGGCGCGGCCGCCGCCCTCGCGTTCGACGACGACAACGCCACCACCACCCTGCAGACCAGCAACTCCTCGGTCACCCGGGTGGTCGACCGGTCGTCGCTCGCGAAGATCGTCTCCCTGGTCAAGGACAGCGTCGTCTCGGTCAAGACGGAGAACGGCGAGGGTTCCGGCGTCGTGCTCAGCGCCGACGGCTACGTCGTCACCAACAACCACGTCGTCGCGACGGCTCAGGGCGGCACGGTCTCGGTCATCTTCGCCGACGGCAAGAAGGAGAAGGCGACGGTCAAGGGCACCGACCCGCGTACGGACCTCGCCGTGATCAAGGTCGACGGGGTGTCCGACCTCAAGGCGGCCCAGTTCGGCTCGAGCGCGAACATGCAGGTCGGCGACACCGTGCTGGCGCTCGGCAGCCCGCTGGGCCTCGAGGGTTCGGTGACCGAGGGCATCATCAGCGCCAAGGACCGCACGATCCGGGCCGGCGGCGAGGGCCAGCCGGAGACCCCGCAGAACCCGTTCGGCGGCGGCCAGCAGCAACAGCAGCAGTCGCAGGGCGGCGCGACCTCGATGTCCGGGCTCCTCCAGACGGACGCGCCGATCAACCCGGGCAACTCCGGCGGCGCCCTGGTCAACACCAACGGCGAGGTCATCGGCATCAACTCGGCCATCGCCACCTCCGGCGGCGGCTCCGGCAACATCGGCCTCGGTTTCGCGATCCCCAGCGACAAGATGCTGACCGTGGTCAAGGCCCTGATGAACGGCCAGAAGGTCAGCCACCCCGCGCTTGGCGTCGGGGTCAGCGAGGCGGAGGGCGGCGGCGCCCAGGTCACCCAGGTGACCGCCAACGGCGCGGCGGCGAAGGCCGGCGTCGAGCAGGGCGACGTGATCAAGTCCGTCAACGGCAAGCCGATCAACGACTCCGACGACCTGATCGCGATCATCCAGGCCGGCAAGGTCGGCGACAGCGTCTCCATCACCTTCACCCGCAACGGGCAGGAGCAGACGGTCAGCGCCACGCTGGCCGAGGCCTCCTGACGCGGACCGCACCCGGTGCCGCCCGGGCCATCGAGCGGCACCACCTCCCCAGCGGTGGGTGGTCGTGACCAAGGGGGTTGGTCACGACCACCCACCGCACCTTTATGTCCACTCCGCGCCCTATAACCGGGCAAGGGGCAAAACGGGGGCTCGCCTTCGGCTGGGGGACCGCCTAGTCTCCATTCGCCGTCGAGGAGTGGAAGGCCGACCCGAGTGACCTACGTCGAGACCCGGACGAACGTCTGGGAAGCCCTGGCCGGGCGCGCGCCGGGGGAGCCGCTCGGCCCCGCCGACCCCGGGCTCTGGGGCGCCGTCGTCGACCGGCTCAACCCGGCCCGTGCCAGGCCCGTCCTGCGCGCCGGGATCGAGGCCGTCGAGCTCACCAGCGTCCGCGGCGCCGCGTACGTGATGCTCCGCTCTCCCGACGACGGCGGCCGCGCCTGCTATCTGCGGCTGACGCCGGAGGAATGGCAGCTCGCGCTGATGATGGACGGGACGCACACGGTGGCCCGCCTGGTCGCCGAGTTCGCCCGGCTGGCCGGCCGGCTGGCGCCCGACCAGGTCCGCCGGGTGGTCGCCGACCTCGCCGGCAACCGCATGCTCGACGAGCTCCCGGTGGACGCGTTCCGCCCGCTGCAGGAGCTGGACCGCAAGCCGCTGCCCCGGCGGCTCGGCAACGGCGTGCTCGCCGCCGCGCGCGGGCGCCGCATGCTCGTCTTCGACGTCGACCGGGTCATCACCGCGCTCTACCGCGCCGGCGGCCGGCTGCTGTTCACCAGGGCCGCCGCGATCGTCCTGTCCGTTTTCGCGCTGGCCGGGACAGGGATCTTCGTCGCCACCTGGTGGCGCGGGAGCCAGGCGGTGTTCCTCACCGACGGCTCCTATCTGCTGGGCGCGATCGTCCTGCTCCTGCTGAACCTGCTCGCCCTCGGCAGCCACGAGCTCGGCCACGCCCTGGCCACCAAGCACGCCGGGCGTGAGGTGCCGGCCGCCGGCGTCCTGGTCTACTTCGGGATCCCGTCGGTCTTCGTCGACACCACCGACGTGTGGATGGCCGGGCGGCGGGCGCGGATGCTCGTCACCGCGGCCGGTCCCGCCACCGGGCTCGTCCTCGCCGGGTCGATGCAGCTGATCGCGCTGGCCGTGCCCGCGCTCGGCCCGCTCGCGTTCAAGCTGGCCTTCGCCTGGTACCTCAACGCGCTGTTCAACCTCAACCCGCTGCTCGCGCTCGACGGCTACTACCTGCTGATGGACTGGCTGGAGATCCCCAACCTGCGCGGCCGCGGCCTCGCCTGGGTGACCGGGCGGCTGCGGGGACGGCCGCCGGCGTGGGGCGGGCTCGACCGCGAGGGCCGCATCGTCGCCCTGTACGGCATCCTCGCCGTGCTCTGGCTGGCGATCGCGGCGAACCTCGCGTACCGGATCTGGGCCGATCGGGTGGCGGGCCTGGTGACCGGGCTGTGGCACAGCGGTGCCGGCGGGAAAGTGCTGCTCCTGCTCGTGGTGGGCGGGCTCTGCGCGCCCCTGATCTACCTGGCCGCCGGCTGGGTGGCGCGCTCGTGGCGGCGCGCCCGGGTCCGCGCGACCGAGAAGCGGCGGGAGGCCGACGCGCCCCGCCGGCTGGCCGCCCTGCGCAACTCCGACCTCGGCGGGCTGCCCGAGCCCGCCCTCGCCGGCCTGGCCGCGCGGGCCCGCTGGGTGCGCCCCCGGTCCGGCACCCAGATGGTCCTGGCCGGCAGCACCCAGCAGGCCGTCTACGTGGTCGTCGACGGCGCGATGCAGGCCCGCAAGCCGGGCGACCCCGGCGGCACCATCCGGCACCGCGTCGGCGCCGGCGGGGTCGTCGGCCTCGCCAACGCGCTCACCGGCCGCGCCACCTCGCTGGACTGGCACACCGCCGGGACGACGCTGCTGGCCGTGCCGACCGCGACCGTGGCGACCGTGGTCGGGCCGCTGCCCGGGCCGCCGCCGGTCGACCGCGCCGAGGCGGAGGCGCTCTTCGCCGACACTCCGGCCCTCGCCGGACTGGCCGGGGACGAGCGGCTCGCGCTGATCGCGTCGGCGCACCCCGTCGACCTCGAACCCGGCGCGCCGGTCGTGCTGTCCGGACCGACCCACGCGGTGGTCGTCGAGTCCGGCGTCATCGCCATGCCGGACGGGCTGGAGCTGCGCCGCGGCACGCTCATCGGGCCGGTCGGGGACGGCGACCCGGGTGCGGTGGCGCAGACGCGTACGCCCACCCGGCTCTGGGTCATCCCGGACGCCGCCGACCTTCCGCCGCTGGTCGGCGCCCCCGACCGGCTCACCGGCCCGGCTGCCGGGCCCGATGCCGTCGCCGCGGGGCTGCACTCCGCCGGCGGCTACCCGCCGCTCGCGGTGCCGCCCGGACCGCCGGACGGCACCGAGAACCCGGACGTGGACCGTCGCTTCGAGCGGCGCATGTGGTGGCTCGTCCTGCTGCTGCTCCTGCTCTCGCTGCTGCTCACCGCCATGAACTTCGCGCCCGGCCCGGCCTGGGCTGAGATGCCGACCGACCGCGCGCTGCTGACCTCCGACCGCGGCACGCTGACCGCCACCGTCGACGGCCGCACCGTACGCCTCGCCGAGGGCGACCGCCGCTACGTGGACCGCGGCGCCGTCATCCAGGTGCCGGCGAAGGCCTCCGGCCGGCTGACGTTCCAGGGCGGCTCGGCGACGCTGCTCTGCGCCGGCACCGAGACCGAGGTCGGCGCGCTCTTCACCGAGGCCGGGCGCCACCGGGTGCCGCACGGCGCGCTCGGTGTCCGCCGGGGCCGGGTGCTGGCCGACACCGCGAGCACGAGCGGCGCGTACCAGGCGCTGCAACTGACCGTCTTCCGTACGACCGGCGGGGATGTCGTCAACGACGGCGCGGCGTGGTTCGCGGCGGACCCCGGCGCGGTCATCGTCGCCACCGGGCGCGTGTCCGTGGCCGGCACCCCCGCGTCACCCGGCGCGAAGTCGCTCAGCTGCGGTGACGGCGTACCCGTGGAACCGCCCGCGGGCTCGCCCAGCCAGTCGCCCAGCGCCGAGCCCACCGACCCGCCGACCGAGGCGCCGCCGTCGGAGACGCCCAGCTCGGTGCCGCCGAGCGAGCCCACGACCGCGCCCGAGCCGGTCGACCCGGTGACGCCCGATCAGCCGCGGCCGACCACGGCACGGCCGACGACCCGGCCGACCGCCCCGCCCGTCACGATCCGGCCCACCACCCGGCCGACGACCCGGCCGACCACGCCGCCGCCCACCTCCGAGCGGCCGCCGGATCCGTCCCCGTCGGGGTCGCAGTCGCCCGACCCGGAGCCGTCGACGTCGACGTCGACGTCGACGTCGACGTCGACGTCCACTCCGCCCGTGATTGGATGAGCCGTGCTCTGTTTCTTCTGTGCCAAGGCGGCGCGTGGCAGCTGCCGGTTCTGCGGTCGCGGCGTGTGTGAGGACCATGCCCGCTTCGGGCCGTACCTGCTGCAGGTCAGCCGGTCGGTGAGCCGCGACCGGGCGGAGGCGCTGGTCGTCGAGGACGCGGTGCAGTGCGGCACCTGCCGGCCCCGGCCGCAGCCGGTCGCCATGCCCGAGCTGGACTGATCCCGCCGAGGGATACCGGGGCTGGACGCAGAGGCCTACCTTGAGTCGCATGAGCGATTTCGACGCCGTGCTGGAGCGTTTGCTCACCGACCCGGCCTTCGTGGCGAGCCTCGCCCGCGACCCGGGCGCGGCGCTGGCCGGATACACGCTGGACGAGGCCGAGGTCGGCCTGCTGCATCAGCAGGTCGGCGCCGACGCCGGTGCGACGCTGGCCGCGGTCGAGGACCGGGTGAGCAAGTCGAGCACGATGGGGCTGTTCGGCTCCTTCGGCGGGTTCGGCAGGCTCACCGAGGACGTCGCGGCGCAGACCGGTCCGCCGATGACCGCGGCGGTGCCCGCCGACGGCGCGGCCGGGATCGGACCGGACGCGACGGGGTCCTCCGGGCTCGGCGAGTGGTCGGAATTCGGTACGGCGGCGGGCATCGTCGCCAACGCCGCCGTCGAGCACCCGGCCGGTGCGGGCGCGGGCGACGCACCGGAGGCGTGGGGTGCCGGGGGTGGCGGCGTACGCGCGCACTCCGGCCTGGGATCCGCACCCGGTGAGGAAGGCCCGGACCTGGACGGCCTGTCCGCGGTCTCGGGGTTCGGCGACGCTCCGCGCAGCGGGCTCGGCGACGCCGGCGAGGCGCACAGCGGCCAGGGGCAGGCGGAGCAGCTGCCGGCGCCGAAGGGTTACCACAACCGGGTCGACGCGGACGGCGACGGCAGGCTCGACGCCTCGACCTACCGCGGCCATCAGGGCGGCGGCGCGGAGATCCTGGTGGACCTGAACGACGACGGGCGGACGGACTTCGTCGGCGTCGACAAGGACCTGGACAACCGCGTCGACTACGCCGACTACGACAAGGACCACGACGGCACGTTCGAGAAGCGGATGTACGACGACGACGGCGACGGATTCCTGGACCGCGCTGTCTGGCATTAGCACTTCCGCCGTCGGCCCGCGGCCCGCACCATGGAGGACATGGTCGCTATCGCGGCCCGGGCACTGACGAAGGTCTTCGACGACGACGGCGCGGTGGCCGTGGCCGGCGTGGACCTGGACGTGACCCCGGGCGAGTTCCTGGTGCTGCTCGGGCCGACCGGCTGCGGCAAGTCGACCCTGCTCCGGCTGCTGGCCGGGGTCGAGACACCGACCAGCGGCGAGGTGCGGTACGACGGCGTGCCGGTGACCGAGATCGACCCCCGAGACCGGGACGTGGCGATGGTCCTGCAGTCGTACGCGATCTACCCGCACCTGACCGTCGCGCAGAACATCGGCTTCCCGTTGCGGGTGCTGCCGCTGCCGTCCGCGGACATCGCGGCCCGGGTCGCCGAGGTGGCCCGGCACGTCGGCGTGGACGACCTGCTCAGCCGCTATCCCGAGCACCTGTCCGGCGGGCAGCGCCAGCGGGTCGCGATGGCGCGGGCGCTGGTCCGGCGGCCCTCGGTGTTCCTGCTCGACGAGCCACTGTCCAACGTGGACGCCGGGGCGCGGGCGGCACTGCGCGGGGAGATCGTGGCGCTCGCCCGCCGGCTCGGGGTCACCACGATCTACGTGACGCACGACCAGATCGAGGCCATGAGCATGGCGGACCGGGTCGCGGTGCTGCGCCGCGGCGTGCTCCAGCAGGTCGGCCCGCCGGCCCAGGTGTACGCCGACCCGGACACCGTCTTCGTCGCGGCGTTCCTGGGCTCACCGCGTACCAGCCTGCTGGAGGCGGCCGTGTACGCCCCGGCCGGCCGGGTCCTGCTCGACTTCGGTTCGCAGGTGCTCGAGTTCCCGCCGGATGACCCGCGGACCGAGGCGCTGGCCCGGCACGACACCGCCCGGGTTACCGTGGCGATCCGCGCGTTGCCGGCGGACGGCCCGGCCCCGATGAGCCTGAGCGGTACGGTCCGGCGCGTCGAGAACCTGGGGCACGAGCTGCTGGCCCACCTCGATGTGGGAGGCGTGCCCACCCCGATGGCGACCTCGCAGCTGGAGCTGCCGGTGGTGCCCCGGCAGCGGAACGGGCCGCCCGCCGACCGGTCCCCGTACGGGCTGCTCCCGGCTCCCGACCTGGCGGAGCCGCCGCCGCTGGGCGAGGTGATGGTCCGGATGGCGGCGCCCGGGCGGGTCGAGACCGGCTCGGCGCTGACGGTCGGCGTACGCGTGGAAGATCTTCTGCTCTTCGACCGTTCGGGCCGCCGGATCAGATTTACCGAACCCGCTCTGGACAGAATCAGTTAACAGTCCTAATAATTGGCCAACTGTCGATATAACGACGTGGAGGCCATCCCCCCATGCGCCGATCCCTGCTCCTCACCGTGGCCGCCGCCCTCGCGGCGTCCGGCTCCGCCGTCTACATCGCATCGTCCGCCGCCGCCGCCGCCGAGGCCTGTGCCGCCGCGTGGAGCTCGTCGGCCGTCTACACCAAGGACATGACCGCGTCGCAGTCCGGCCACAACTACACCGCCAAGTGGTGGACGCAGAACGAGAGCCCGGCCACGCACAGCGGCCAGTGGGACGTGTGGGCCGACAACGGCGCGTGCGGTGGCACGACACCTTCTCCTTCTCCCTCCACGCCGCCGTCCACACCGCCTTCCACGCCGCCGTCGACGCCGCCCATTCCTGTTACGGGGCTGCCCAAGCACGCGTTGATCGGCTACCTGCACGCCAGCTTCGCCAACGGCTCCGGTTACGTGCGGATGGCCGACGTGCCGGCGGACTGGGACATCATCAACCTGGCGTTCGGCGAGCCGACGTCGGCCACGTCCGGCGACATTCGCTTCACGCTGTGCCCGCCGTCCGAATGCGCCGGGGTGGAGTCCGAGGCCGACTTCATCGCCGCGATCCGGGCCAAGCGCGCGGCCGGCAAGAAGGTGCTCCTCTCCATCGGCGGCGCGAACGGCCAGGTGCAGCTGACCACCACGGGCGCCCGGGACAAGTTCGTGAGCTCGGTCAGCGCGATCATCGACAAGTACGGCCTGGACGGCGTGGACATCGACTTCGAGGGCCACTCGCTGTCGCTGAACACCGGCGACACCGACTTCAAGAACCCGACCACCCCGGTGATCGTCAACCTGATCGCGGCGCTCAGGTCGCTCAAGGCCCGGTACGGCGCCGGCTTCGTCCTGACCATGGCGCCGGAGACGTTCTTCGTCCAGCTCGGCTACCAGTACTACGGCTCGGGTCCGTGGGGCGGCCAGGACCCGCGCGCCGGCTCCTACCTGCCGGTCATCTACGCGATGCGCAACGACCTGACCGTGCTGCACGTCCAGGACTACAACAGCGGCTCGATCATGGGCCTGGACAACCAGTGGCACAGCATGGGCGGCGCGGACTTCCACATCGCGATGACCGACATGCTGCTCGCCGGCTTCCCGGTGGCGGGCAACATGGCCAACATGTTCCCGGCCCTCCGCGAGGACCAGGTCGCCTTCGGAGCCCCGTCCTCGGTCAGCGCGGGCAACGGCTACGTGGCGCCGGCGGGAGTCCAGCAGGCGGTCACGTGCCTGGTGAAGGGCACGAACTGCGGCGGGTACGCGGTCCGCAGCGGCACCAACCCGAACTTCCGGGGCCTGATGACCTGGTCGATCAACTGGGACAAGTTCTACGGCTGGGAATTCCGGAACAGCCACGAGCCGTTCCTCAACGCTCTCGGCTGAGCGTTTCCGCAGCCCGTTCCTGAGAGGCTTTCCTGAGGGGCACGGCGACGGTCCGTCTCGTTACGGGCCGTCGCCGTTCTGGGTGGGCTCGGGTGGTGCGGGGCGGTCGGGGTCCGCGCCGGGGGTGGCTTCGCGGGGTTTCGCGCTGGTGGGTGGTGCGGGGCGGTCGGTGGCTGTGCCCGGGGTGCTTTCCCGGGTTTCGTGCTGGGTGGTGCGGGGCGGTCGGTGGCTGTGCCCCGGGGCGCGTTCGCGGGTCTCGCGCTGCGTCGTTCGGGGCTGTCGGGGTGAGTGGTGGGGTGGCTTCGCCGGAGCACGCGCTGCGTGGGCGGGGCTCGCAGTCAGGCGATGGCGTTGTGGACGGCGACCCGGTGGGTGTCCGGGTTGGACCAGCTCCAGTTGGGGTGGGCCCGGTTGGTCAGAAGGACCACCACCATCCGGCGGGCCGGGACCACCAGCAGGCTTGTGCCCGTGAAACCGGTGTGGCCGAAGCTCGTGGGGGAGGACAGCCGGCCCATGAACCAGGGCTGGTTGAGCTCGACGCCCAGGCCGTGGTCCGCCGTGCGCTGCGGGCGCTCGGCGTCGATCGCCCGTTTGCCCCTGTTGGCGTTGGTCAGGGCCCGCTCCAGGATCTGCGGGGAGAGGATTCGCTTGCCGTTGTAGGTGCCGCCGTCGAGCATCAGCTGCCCGATCACCGCGACGTCGCGGGCGGTGGCGAACAGGCCCGCGTGGCCGGCCACGCCGCCGAGGTGGTTGGCGACGTCGTCGTGCACCGTGCCGCGGAGCAGGCCCCGGGAACTGCGGGCGTCCGTCGCCACGAGGCGCTGCTTGTCGGTCACCCAGGTCAGCGGCCGGAAGCCGGTGTCCTTCAGGCCCAGCGGGGCGGTGAGGTTGTCGCGTACCGCCCGGTCGAGGGTCTTGCCGGTGAGCTTCTCGACGAGCCGGCCGAGCACCATCAGGCCCACGCTCGAATAGCGGAACGTGTCGCCCGGCGTCGCGCCCCGGATCAGCGGGGTGGTCATCACCGCCTTCCAGCGGGCGGCGTTGTCGGGCAGCCCCGTGACCTTCGCGCCGACGGGCAGGGCGCCGGTGTGGGCCAGGAGCTGGGCGATGGTGACCTTGTCCTTGCCCGTACCCGTGAAGTCGGGCAGGTAGGTCCGCACCGGTGCGTCGAGGTCGACCAGGCCGCGGTCGGCGAGCTGGAGCACGAGCAGGGCGGTGTAGACCTTGGTCAGCGAGGCGAGGTCGAAGATCGAGGTGAGGCGCACCGGGACCCGCTTGCTCGCGGCGAGCTCGACCGGACCGGCCCGGTAGCGCAGGGCGTGGCCGGCGGCGGTGTGCAGCGTCGTCCTGCCGTCGACGGTCACGAGCGCCACGGCACCGGCGTACCCGGGATGCTGGGGGTTGTCCGGGGTTGGTTTGAGGTATTTCGTCAGGACGTTGTGGACGCGGGCCGCGTAGGGCGGGGGCGCGGCGGCGCGGGTCTGGAGGACACTTCCCGGGGACGCGGAGGGCGCGGCCCGGCCGGCGAGCGGAACCGTCTCGGGCGCGGGGCCGGCCCAGAGCGGGCGCCGGCCGTCGCCGCACCCGGCAAGGGCCGCGGCCGTGGCAGCGAGACCGGCACCGAGCAGCCCTCGCCGCCCGAGCACCGCGGTCGCGCCGTGGGTCGCCGCCGCGCCGCGAGTCGCCGGGGCCCTGGGAGTCGCGGCCGCGTCGCGGGACGTCGCGGCCCTGGGAGTCGGGGTCGCGCCTTGAGTCGCCGCCGCGCTGTGAGTCGCCGCGCCTTGAGTCGCCGTCGCGCTGTGAGGCGTCGCGGCGCCGGGAGACGTCGTCGCGCCGTGCGAGGTTGCCGGGCCGGGAGCGAGGGGCCGCGGGGCGGGGACGGTGTCGGGCATGGCAAGGATGATGGCACGGGAGACCGAGATCATTCCGGGCCTGTGGACAACGGTTCGCCGGGCCCGGGAAGTGGAACGATGGGGGCATGGTGGAAAAGCCGGTCGCGTTCGTGCTGGGTGGCGGGGGTGTCCTCGGTGCCGTCCAGGTCGGCATGCTGCGGGCGCTCTTCCGGGCCGGCTATCGGCCCGATGTCGTCGTGGGTACCTCGATCGGGGCGGTCAACGGCGCGCTGGTGGCCGCGGATCCGAGTGAGGCCGTGACCGATCGGCTGGTGCGGTTGTGGTCGTCGCCCGAGGCGGCCGAGGTCTACGGGGATTCGCTGGCCCGGCAGTTGCGACGGTTCGCCGCGCGCACCCACCTGCACTCGCCGTTGCCGCTGCGCCGGCTGCTCGGGGCCGAGCTCGGTGACCAGGCCACGTTCGCCGACCTCAAGGTTCCCTTCCGCTGCTGCGCGGCCAGCATCGAACGGGCCGCCGAGCACTGGTTCGACAGTGGGCCGCTGGTCGACGCGGTGCTCGCCTCGTCATCCGTGCCCGGCCTCCTGCCGCCGATGGAGATCGCCGGGGAGCACTTCGTCGACGGTGGCATCGTCAACTCGATCCCGATCGGGGAGGCCGTACGGATCGGAGCGAAATTGATCTTCGTTCTTCAGGTGGGCCGGATCGAGCGGCCGTTGACCGTGCCGCGGCGTCCCTGGGAGGTGGCGCAGGTCGCGTTCGAGATCGCCCGGCGGCATCGGTTCGCGCGCGAGCTTGCGTCGCTGCCCGACGATGTACGGGTGCACGTGCTACCGACCGGCGGCGGTGAGAGCCGCGACGACACCCCCTGGGCGTACCGGGACATGGCCGCCGCGGGGCGCCGGATCAGCCGGGCCTACACCGCCTCCCGCCGCTACCTGGCCGCGAACGTCTCGCCCGCGCCGAGCGACGGCGCCTGATGCTGCCGCCGCCGTGGATCCGCCGCCTGGTCATCGCCCCGGCGGTGGTCGTCCTGGCGCTTTTCCTGCTGACGACGCTGCCCGTGTGGCTGCTGCTCGCGCTCGTGGCCTCGCCGTTCGCCCCGGGCCATCTGCGGGTGCCGCGGCTCGCCTTCCTCGGCATCGTCTATCTCGTCTGGGATGCGGCGGCCCTGGTCAGCCTCACCGTGATGTGGGTGGCGTCCGGCTTCGGCTGGAAGATCCGGACGCCGGCCTTCCAGCGTGCGCACTACGTTCTGACGGGCGTGTTCCTGCGTACGCTGTTCTGGGTCGCCCGATGGTCGTTGCACCTGAGCATCGACGTGGTCGGCACCGACCCGGACACCGGCATGCCGGGACGCCCGGAGATCGTGGTCAGCCGGCACGCGGGGCCCGGCGACTCGTTCGTGCTGATCCACGCGCTGGTCAACTGGTTCGAGCGGGAGCCGCGCATCGTGCTCAAGGCCACCCTGCAGTGGGATCCGGCGGTCGACATCCTGCTCAACCGGCTGCCGAACAGGTTCATCACTCCGGGCCGCCCGGGCGTCGGCGACCTGGAGAAGGAGGTCGGGGGCCTGGCGACCGGCCTGGACGACAACGACGCGTTCGTGATCTTCCCCGAGGGCGGCAATTTCACCCCCCACCGCCGGGTCCGGGCCATCGCCCGGCTGCGGGACCGGGGCCTCGAGGACATGGCCGTACGCGCGGAGAACCTGCGCAACGTCCTCCCGCCGAAGCCGGGCGGGCTCCTGGCGGCCATCGACGCCGCGCCGGACGCGGGCGTGATCTTCGTGGCCCACACCGGCCTGGACAAGATGATGACGGTGGCGGACGTGTGGCGCGAGCTCCCGATGGACAAGCAGCTCATCATGCGCTTCTGGAGCGTGCCGCCGGAGGAGATCCCGGCCGGCGAGGCCGAACGCGTCGCCTGGCTGTACGACTGGTGGGCCCGCATCGACACCTGGATCGAGGAACACCGTCCCAACCCGCAGCCGCTGAGCACGGACTGGTCGGCCCGCCGCTCCCGCGTGCCCTCCGCCTGAGCGCGCCGCGAACTGCGGTTCCTCTGCGTGGGGGCGCCGCGGCCCGGGCGCGTTCCGCGTGCAGGTGCCGCGGGCCGGGCGCGCTCCGCGTGGAGTGCCGCGCGCCGGGCGCTCCGCGTCCGGGTGCCACGGGCCGGGCGCTCCGCTTGGGGCGCCGCGGCCTGGGCGCGCTCCGCTTAGGGGTGCCGCGGGCCGGGGGCCCTTTTCCCGGTTTCGGTGGGCGGGGTTATCCGCCTTTCGCCCTCAGGGGAATCGCTGGGCGTGGCGGTCGTTACCGGGGAAGGTTAGAGAGTCTGATGCCGGGTGGGTGCCACACCCGTCCGGCTGGTGCGAGAGGGTGGGTCCATGAGTGTTGACGACTTCGTGATGCGGGCGGGTGGCGCATCCTTTGACGACCAGGTCTTCGAGCGGCTGCTCCGGGAGCGCATCATCTTCCTCGGCAGCGAGGTCAACGACGAGGTGACCAACCGCATCTGCGCCCAGATGCTGCTGCTCGCCTCCGCCGACAGCGAGAAGGACATCGCCCTGTACATCAACTCGCCGGGCGGTTCGATCAGCGCCGGCATGGCCGTGTACGACACGATGCAGTACATCAAGAACGACGTGGCCACGATCGCCATGGGCATGGCCGCCTCCATGGGACAGTTCCTGCTCTGCGCCGGCACGGCCGGCAAGCGCTACGCCCTGCCCCACGCGCGGGTGATGATGCACCAGCTCTCCGGCGGCATCGGTGGCACCGCGGCCGACATCGCCATCCAGGCGGAGAGCATGCTGCACATCAAGAAGGTCATGAACGAGCGGATCGCCTTCCACACCGGGCACACCCCGCAGGAGATCGAGATCGACTCGGACCGCGACCGCTGGTTCACGGCCCAGGAGGCCAAGGACTACGGCATCGTCGACCACGTGATCTCCCGGGCGGCCGACGTCACGGCGACGTCCGCACTGGTCTGACCCACCCTCCGGACGGGCGCACGGCACGATCGTGCGCCCGCCCGGGCCGGGGGGATCCGCGGGCGTGGGCGCGGCTGATGCGGTGCGCCGGGTTCGCGGGTCCTGCGCGTCCCGGCCGGTGGGTTGAGCGCGTCCCGGCCGGTGGGTTGAGCGCATCTCGGCCGGCGGGTTGAGCGCATCTCGGCCGGCGGATGGTGGGGCGGGGAGCGCGTCTTCGGCGGTTGAGTGGGCGGTGCGGGGCGCGTTTGTGTGCTTATCGGGCCACCGGGGTATAGCGAGGGCATCCCCCGATGGTTCGAAGGAGGTGCTGACGTGAGGATCCCGACGTTCTCCCGCCACTCCGACACCACTGACAAGACCGAGGAACGAGCGCCTGTCTCCGCGCGTACCGATGCCCCCACGCAGGCCGGAACCGCCCGAGCCAGGGATCTGGCGGACGCCGACGCGGGGCGGGCCGGTGCCCAGCGTGCCGTGACACCGCAGCCCGTGATGCCGCAACCTGTGGCGCCGCAGCCCGTGATGCCGCAGCCTGTGGCGCCGCAGCCCGTGACGGGTGGCGTCGCCGGAGGTTCGGGTGCGCGCGCCGCGGAATACCGGGCTGAGCACGCCGCTGACCGGGCCGAGCACACTGCCGGCCGGGCCGCGACCCACGCCGGCGACCGAGATGCGACCGAGCGTGGCCGGGCCGCGACCGTCACGGGCGACCGCGATGCGACCGACCGTGACCGGGCCGGGACCCGCACCGGCGAGCGCGATGCGACCGAGCGTGACCTTCGCCGCCCGGGTGGTGTCGAGGATCGTGACCGTACGGTCGAGACGGACCGGGGGCCCAGCCGGCACGGGATCGTGGGCGCCGGTGCGCGGACCGATCAGACCCGTACCGATCAGACCCGTACCGATCAGACCCGTACCGATGCTGACCGTGCGCCGGTTGTCGCCGGGCCGAAGCCTCGGGCCAGCCTTCTCGCCACCCTGGGCCTGATCACCGGTGTGGCCGGCGCCCTGCTGGTGCTTTCCGGGCCGCTGCTCGGTTACGGCATCGGGGTCGCCGGGCTGGCGCTGGTCCTGTCCGTCGCCGGGATCCGTGCCACGGGGAAGCGGCACGTGGCCGGGAAGACCGACGCGTTGATCGGCATGGTGCTCGCGCTGGCCGCGATCGTCGTCGGTGTGCTGGCGCTGACCGGTTCGCTGTCCTGGCTCGGCACGGACATGCAGCCCGTCACCAGTGTTCGCGAGTGGCTCGACGCACAGTTTATCGACCGCTTCTAGGGGTATCCGATATTCACCGGAGGCGATGCGCCGCCGGTGCTCCTCGGAACCGGGGCGGCCATCAGCCGCCCCGCCCCGAAACATCCGGCGGTGCGCCGGACAGCGCGGAGCCCAGGCCGATCGGCGATCACCGTCGACCGACTCGGGGTGGGGCCGCAACGTTGGTGCGGGGGCGGCGGTTCGCCGCCCCCGACGCACGTCCGGGCAGCGCCACGAAGCCCCGGCAGCGCGGCCGGCAGGGGCCGGACCGGAACCCCGCGACGAACGCCCGGGGCACCGGCCCCGACGGTGCGCAACGAATCTTCGCGGGCCTCGCCGATCACGCAACGATTCGCCGCCGTGCGCAAGACTGTTCGGGGGCTTACGCAGGCACTTCGCGCATAGCGTTGCCGTCATGACGACCGCCGCCCCGCGCCGATACCTGATGTGCCGGCCCACCCATTTCGCCGTCACGTACCGGATCAATCCCTGGATGGACCCGACGGCGCCGTACGACAACGCCCTGGCCGTGAGCCAGTGGGAGAACCTGCGGCAGACGTTCCTCGGCCTCGGCCACACCGTCGACCTAATCGAGCCGCTGCCCGGCCTGCCCGACATGGTGTTCGCCGCGAACGGTGCCACCGTCGTCGACGGCAAGGTGCTCGCCGTGCAGTTCCGGGACGCCGAGCGGGCCGACGAGGCGCCGGCGTACAAGGCGTGGTTCGAGAACGCCGGGTTCGAGGTGGTCGACTCGAAGCACACCAACGAGGGCGAAGGTGACATTCTGCTCGCCGGGGACGTGATCCTCGCGGGCACCGGCTTCCGGACGGCGCACGCCGCGCACGCGCAGACGCAGGAGGTCTTCGGCCGGCCGGTGATCACGCTGCAGCTGGCCGACCCGGCGTACTACCACCTGGACACCGCGCTGTGCGTGCTCGACGAGCGCAACATCGCGTACCTGCCGTCCGCGTTCTCGCCGGGCTCGCAGGCCGTCCTGCGCCGGATGTTCCCGGACGCCGTGCTCGCCACGCCCGCCGATGCCGAGGTGCTGGGGCTCAACGCCGTCAGCGATGGCCGTACCGTTGTCCTTCCGGTCCAGGCCACGCACCTGGCCGGGGCCCTGCGGGCGGCCGGCTACGAGACCGTCGGGGTCGACGTGAGCGAGCTGCGCAAGGCCGGCGGCGGACCGAAGTGCTGCACGCTCGAGGTCCGGGAGAGCCGGAGAGCTGGAGGAGAGTCATGACGGACCTGGACATGCGTACGCCCGGAGCCCTCGCCGACGCCGAGCGGTGGACCGCGCACAACTACCACCCGCTGCCCGTGGTCATCGCCGACGCCGAGGGCGCCTGGGTAACCGACGTCGACGGCCGCCGCTACCTCGACTTCCTCGCCGGGTATTCGGCGCTGAACTTCGGGCACCGCCACCCCGGCCTGATCGCCGCCGCGCACGCGCAGCTCGACCGGCTCACGCTGACCAGCCGCGCGTTCGTGCACGACCGGTTCGCGGAGTTCTGCCACCGGCTCGCCGACCTGTGCGGCAAGGAGCTCGTGCTGCCGATGAACACCGGCGCCGAGGCGGTGGAGACCGGCATCAAGGTCGCCCGCAAGTGGGGTTACCAGGTCAAGGGCGTACCGGACGGGCAGGCGGAGATCATCGTCGCCGCGGACAACTTCCACGGGCGCACCACGACGATCATCAGCTTCTCGACGGACCCGGACGCGCGCAACGATTTCGGGCCGTACACCCCGGGCTTCAGGATCGTTCCGTACGGCGACAGCGACGCGCTCGCCGCGGCGATCACCCCGAACACCGTCGCCGTGCTGCTCGAACCCATTCAGGGCGAGGCCGGCGTGCTCGTCCCGCCGGCCGGTTACCTCGCCGGGGTGCGGCAGCTGTGCACCGACAACAACGTGCTCTTCATCGCCGACGAGATCCAGTCCGGGCTCGGGCGTACGGGCAAGACCTTCGCGATCGAGCACGAGGGTGTCGTCCCCGACCTGTACCTGCTCGGCAAGGCGCTGGGCGGCGGCATCGTGCCGGTGTCGGCGGTCGCGGCGGACCGGGACGTGCTCGGGGTGCTCAAGCCCGGCGAGCACGGTTCGACGTTCGGTGGCAACCCGCTCGCCTGCGCGGTCGGCACCGAGGTCGTCAAGCTGCTCGAGACCGGCGAGTTCCAGCAGCGGTCGGCCGAACTCGGCGCGCGGCTGCACGAGGGCCTGCACGCGCTGGTCGGAAACGGTGTGCTCGCCGTACGCGGAAGGGGTCTCTGGGCCGGCGTCGACATCGACCCGGCGCTGATGACCGGCCGGCAGGCGGTGGAGCGCCTCGCCGCGCACGGGGTGCTCGCCAAGGACACGCACGGCTCGACGATCCGGCTCGCGCCGCCGCTGGTGGTGACGCCCGCCGACCTGGACCACGCGCTGGCCCAGCTGGCCGCGATCCTCTGACCGGCGCGCCGGGCTCCTCGGCCGGGCCGGTGCCGAGGGCTGCCGGTGCTGTGGCGCTGAGTCGGTGGGGGAGCGGCGGCGGGCCGGCCGTCGCTCCTAGCGTTCGAACTTGCGGATGGCCATGGTCGGGGCCTCCGCCATCACCGAGTGCGGCTGGGAGACCCCGCCGGAGCTCCACAGCTTGGCGCGGCCCACGTGGACGTTCGCATACAGCTCCACGATGTCGTCGGCGGCCAGCGTGCGGGTCTCGTCGCGGTTCAGCGTGATCCGCTGGTCGTCGTCGAAGGAGCCGTTCGGCCGGATGCCCGTGCCGTTGGTGCTCACGTCCTGGGCGCTCAGCTCGCCGCTGCGCAGGGCCAGCCGGACGTGGCCGCGGCTGATCCACTTGCGGGCGTCGTCGGTCAGCCACTGGCCCAGCATGACGCCGCCGCCACCCTCGGGCGCCCGGCCCACCACGACCGGCTTCTCGGTGGAGACCACGAAACGCTGGCGGACGATGCCGTCGATGCGTACGGAAAGAACCTCGACGGCCGGGCGCGGGCCCGCGTCGCGCAAGCGGGCGCCGTGCCGGGGGCAGGTGGGCGCGCCGGACCGCAGCGAGGGCGGCGGCTGGGAGACCGGGCTGGTGGTCTTCCGCATGTCGGCGAAGGGGCTGTCCGGGTCGCCGCCCGAGCCGTACGCGCTGCAGTTGGGGTCGGGGCAGCCCCAGACCCGGGAGAGCAGCTTCTGACCCATCGGCGAGGGCTCCGCGACCGGCGGCACCTCGCCGCGCCCGACCCGCGCGACCAGGACCGGGCCGCCGGCGCCGGGGACGGCGGCGAGCAGCCGGCCCGGCTCCTCGACCCACGGGCGGCGGTCGCGGAACTGCTCGGCCCGCCCGCGCGTGAGCACCGGCAACCCCAGCAGCTCGGCAACCTCGAACACCCGGTCGTCCAGCTGCGGCACGACCTCGACCACGCCGTCGTCGGCCCAGCGGCGCACCACCATGCGCTCGTTGGAGGTGAGGTCCGCGTCGGAGAGCAGGCCGCGGGGGACGACGGCGTAGACCGGCACGTTCTCCTCGGCCACGTGCCGGCCGAGCGCGTCGATGACCAGGCCCAGCCGCAGCATGCTGGCGGGGCGTCCGCCGTCGAGGTCCGCGTACCGGACGATCTCGGAAAGATCGACCACCGCCCGGGCGAGGGCCGGATCGGTGGTGAGACGCGCCTCGATGGCGTCGAGGACCTTGCTGACCTCGAACCTCACGTGACCTCCCGATCCGTACGCGTGCGACTGGCCCTGGCCATCATGCCGTCTGGGTGCCGCGGCGGCGAATCTGGGTGGCGGGAATGTGAGCCGTTCGGTGACGGTGAGGCTTTTGTGCCGCCGGATCAGGAGGCGTCGGCGACGATGCGGTCGATCCGGTTGGCCAGGGCGATGTCCCGGGTCGTGACGCCGCCCGCGGAGTGGGTGCTGCAGCGGAACGTGAGGGTGCGCCAGCGGATGTCGATGTCCGGGTGGTGGTCCATCTCCTCGGCCACCTTCGCCACCCGGTCGACGACCTCGATGGCCGCGGGGAAGCTGCGCAGGCCCACCGTGCGGACGATGCTGTCGGTGCCCCCCTCCCAGCCGTCCAGGACGGCCACGGCATTGCGTACCGATTCGGCGTCGAGCAGGTCAGCCATGAGCCGAGCTTAGTCGCCGGGCGCCGCCGCCCGGGTTAAGGCCGCGACGGATGTCGCACCCCTTCGCTACGGTGGTCGCCGACACGGGGCAACACGGGAGGAAACCCAGATGAGGAATCGACGGCTGGCTGTCGCGGGTGTCGCGCTGGTCGCGGCGCTCGGCCTGACCGCTTGCGGCACGACCACGGCGACCGGAGGCAACGGCACGGGGGCCGCGGCGCAGCAGGCGGCCGGCAAGCTGGATCCCGCCGCCGACCTGTCCGCCGCGACGAAGAAGCTCGGCGAGCAGAGCATGAAGATCGATTCGGACATGGCGGGGGCGATCACCATGTCCGGGGTGGCCGACCCGAAGGCGGGCGTCGCCAAGATCACCATGAAGATGGATCTTCTCGGCAAGGGCACGTCCATCGAGACGCGCAAGGTCGGCAACGACCTCTACATGAAGTTCGACGGTTCGATGGGTGCGGCGCTCGGCCGCGGCGCCAACGGCAAGAAGTGGATGCACATCGACGCCGCCAAGGTCGCCGAGGGCAGCAACTTCAACCTCTCGCCGGACGACCCGGCCGGCACCAAGATGCTGCTGTCCGCGATCACCGGCGTCGAGCGCGTCGGTGACAAGGGCTTCAAGGGCACCCTCGACCTCACCAAGTCGCCGCGCTTCAACAAGAACAAGGGGCTGCAGGCCCTGGGCGACAAGGCGACCGCGGTGCCGTTCACGGCGGCCAAGGACGACGAGGGCCGGCTCGTCGAGCTCACCCTGGACATGAGCTCGCTCGGTGCGGGCGCGGGGAAGATCGCGACGACCTACTCCGACTTCGGTACGCCGGTCTCGGTGCAGGCGCCGCCGGCATCGGAGGTCCAGGAGATGCCGAGCCAGTTCTCGGGCCTGGTCAACGCCTGAGCGGAGGCATCGGCACGACGGCTGATCATGGCCGGGCGGGGGCTTCGGGTCCCTGTCCGGCCATCGGCGTTCTGTGGGGCTGTGTCCGGCCGTCCGATGTGGGCGCTGTTTCGTTTTGCGGGGGATCGGGCATGTGGTGGGCCTTCGTCAGGGCGGCGATGCAGGGAGGAATGAAATGCGGACAGCTCGTGCACGTGGGCTGAGCCTGGCCACTTTCACCGCGGTGGTGCTGGCCGTGGGCGGATGTTCCGGCGACGGCGGCACGACCCCGGGCGCCGGCACCCCGTCGGGCAGTGCCCCCAGCGCGTCGACCAGCGCCGGACCGGCCGACCCGGCCGCCACCTCCGCGCTCGCCGACGCGGCGGCCAAGCTCGGCACGACCAGCTTCAAAGTGACCATGACGGCCGGGCCGGGGCTCAACCTGACCGGGCTCATGGACGCCCCCAACGGGGTCGGCACCGGCACGCTGAAGGCCATCGGCCCGAACACCGAGATCGAGATCAAGACGCTGCTCGTGGAGAAGGACCTCTACGTGCAGGTGCCGGGGATCACCAAGGCCGGCACGTGGACCCACGTGGACGTGTCCCGGCTGCCCGAGGGCGCCAACGTCGGGCTCCGGCCCGGCCAGATCGACCCGGCGAACACCGCGCAGCTGCTCAGCTCGACCACCGACGTGCAGCAGGCCGGCTCCGGCAGCTACAAGGGCACCCTCGACCTGACCCGGGCGGCCGGCGTGGCGGGCGTCGACCAGAAGGCGGTCACCACCTGGGGAGCGCAGGCGAAGAACGTGCCGTTCACCGCGGGCGTCGACGACCAGGGCCGGCTCTCCGCGCTGACCGTGCAGCTCCCGGCCGCGAACGGCCAGCAGGCCCACCCGCTCGAGGTGCTCTACACCGACTACGGCACCAAGGTCGAGGCGCAGCGCCCGCCGGCGTCGGAGATCACCGAGGCGCCGGACAGCCTCTACAAGAGCTTCGGCGGCTGACCGGCCGCCGGCCGAACCCGAACCGAGCGCAGGAACACCCGGCCGCGCGACGGTAGTCGATCGACGTATCGGCTACCGTTGCGCACCGTGCCAGAGGGACACACCATTCACCGGCTCGCCGCCCGTCACCGGGAGCTCTTCGCCGGGCACGTCGTCGCCGTCGACAGTCCGCAGGGCCGGTTCGCCGCCGGTGCGGCGCTGATCAGCGGCCGGCGGCTCGCGGACACCGAGGCGTACGGCAAGCATCTGCTGCACCATTTCGACGGCGAGCGGACCGTGCACATCCACCTCGGCCTCTACGGCAAGTTCGCCGAGGGGGCGGTGCCCGTGCCGGAGCCGGTCGGCCAGGTGCGGATGCGGACGGTGGGCGCCGGGCACTGGCTCGAGCTGCGCGGGCCGACCGCGTGCGAGGTGCTCGATCCCGGCCAGGTGTCGGTGCTGCGCGCGCGGCTCGGCCAGGATCCGCTGCGGGACGACGCCGACCCGCTTTTCGCGTACGCGCGCATCGCGGCCAGCACCAAGCCGGTGTTCGCCCTCCTGCTGGACCAGAGCGTGGTTGCCGGGTGTGGCCTGATCTACGCGAACGAGGTGCTGTTCCGGGCCGGTCTCGCGCCCACCACGCCCGGCCGCGCCGTCTCGCCGGTGTGCTGGCAGGAGATGTGGGAGGACCTCCGGGCGCTGATGAAGGAGGGCGTGCTCCGCGGCCGCATCGACACCGTGCACACCGCCCACACACCGGAGGCGATGCAGCGGGCTCCCCGGGTCGACCGGCACGGCGGCGAGGTGTACGTCTACCGCCGCCCCGGCCAGCCCTGCCTGGTCTGCGGCACGGCGGTGCTGCGCGGGCCCCTGGCGGGGCGCAACCTCTACTGGTGCCCGACCTGTCAGCCCGGCGCCTGACTCAGGTCAACGGGGGCCGGCGGCGGGCGCCGAGGCGGGCGGCGGGGCGGCCGGCGGCTCGGGCTCGGTGGGCATGCCCAGCGTGAACCTGTCGCGCAGCCAGGGCAGCAGCGTCTCGTACGCCGTGATCGTGTCCGGCTGGTTGAAGTCGTGGGACAGCACGATGGCCCCCGGCCGCACGTGGTCGCGGACGCCCTTGACGACCTTCTCCACGTGCGTGGCGTCGTCCTCGTGCTCGGCGTGCTCCCAGTCGCGCGGGTCGACCTCCCAGTAGAGGGAGGTCATGCCGTCCGCGTACGCGGTCTCGACCAAGCGGTCGGTGAAGTTGCCGCCCGGCGCGCGGAAGAACGGGACGCGCGCGCCGGGGACCGCCGCCCGGATGGCGTCGTTGGTGCGGGCCAGGTCGCGCCGGATCCGCTCGGGCTTGTCCTTGCCGATGGTGAGGCTGTGGTCCCAGGTGTGGTTGCAGAGCGTGTGCCCGGCCTCGGCGATCTTCCGGACGATGTCGGGGTGCCGCTGCACCTGGACGCCGACCATGCAGAACGTGGCCTTGACCTGGTTCTCCTCGAGGAGGGCCAGGATCTTCGGCGTCTGCACCGGATCGGGGCCGTCGTCGAAGGTGAGGGCCACGGCGGACGTGCCGGTGGTGCGCAGCGACCGCGCCGGTCCGCTGCCCTCGGGAACCAGGACGGCCGGTTTCGCCGAGCCGGCCGGCGCGGCGGGCGCGCTCGCCGGTGGCTTCTGGCCCTCGGGGCGGCCGTCGGGCTGACCGGACGCCGGCGGGTTCTTGGGCGCCTTCTGGCCGGCCGGGGCGGCCGGGACGTCGTTCTTCTCGGGCTTCTCCGCCGGGGCCGGGGCGGTGGTGACGATGGCGCGGTCCGCCGCGTTGACGGCGTTGATGTCCTGGTTGCCGCCCTGGCGCATGGGCAGGACCACGAGCATCAGGCCGACCGCGACCAGCGCGGCGAGCAGCGCCTGCTGGCGGTGCCGGCCGATGAGCAGCCACGACTCGAGGGGCAGGGTGCCCGGGGCGCGGTGGGCGCCGGTGGCCGGCCGCTTGGCGCCGTCGGCCAGGGCCCACTCGCGGACCGCGCCGGCGGCCTCGCGCACGGCCGGCAGGGGGCGCACGGTGATGGCGAGCTGATCGGCGGGCTTGGCGTGCCGTCCCCGCGCCGGCCGGCCGGCGGCATTGTCACGAGAAGCGGACGAGCTGGGAGCGGAGGAGGAACGGGCGCGCGAGGCGCGCGCGGAATGCGACCGCGACCGGGGAGTGAGGTCCAGGGCGGTACGCCGGCCGCCGGCGACGCGTCCGGCCGGCGGCGGGCGGAGCACCGTGACGTCGGCCAGCGACTCGGGGCGCCGGTGCCGCCCCAGCGAGGTCTCGCCCTCCAGGACGCCGAGGTGCGGGAAGCCGCCGGTGCCGCCGGTCAGCGCGTCGGACCGGCCGGTCGTCGCGGGCCGGGCGGCATGGCGTGGCCCCGTCTCCGGCCCCGGACGTTTGGGTGGTTGCGGCGGCATTCGTCATGCCTACCGTGCCGCAAGATCAAAAACGATACCGCATTCGTGATCATCGAGTGGCCGAAAGTAATCAGTGCAGGTCGATGCGGTGCGCGGTCGACGGAATGATGAAGACAGTTCGGACGCGTGCTCCCGAACGGGTCAGCGCGAGGCGTGTACCTCGTCCGTCGCCTTGCGCGCGGCGATCAGCACCGGATCCCAGACCGGCGCGAACGGCGGCGCGTAACCGAGGTCGAGCGCGGTCATCTCCTCGACCGTCATCCGGTTCCAGACCGCGATCGCCAGGGAGTCGATCCGCTTGGCGGCTTCCTCCCGGCCGACGATCTGGGCGCCCAGGAGCACTCCCGTACGGCGCTCCGCGACGAGTTTGACCACCATCGTGCCGGCGCCGGGGTAGTAGCCGGCCCGGCTGGTCGACTCGACGGAGGCGGTCACGAACTCGAACCCCGACGCCGTCGCCTCCTTCGCGGTCAGGCCGGTACGCGCGACCTCCAGCTCGCAGACCTTCGTCACCGCCGTACCGATGACCCCCGGGAACGTCGCGTAGCCGCCGCCGAGGTTGATGCCCGCCACCCGGCCCTGCTTGTTGGCGTGCGTCCCCAGGGGCACGTGCACCGGCTGCCCGCTGATCCGGTGCACGGTCTGCACGCAGTCGCCGGCCGCCCAGAGCCCGTCGATCCGGCCCGCCGGCCCCACCACCCGCATCTGCAGGTCGGTACGCAGGCCGCCGGTCACCCCCACCGGGATGCCCGACTCCGTGGCGAGCGCCGTGTTCGGGCGTACGCCCAGACCCAGCACCACGATGTCGGCCGGCAGCGTGCCGTCCGGGGTGACCACCGCGGTGACCCGGCCACCCGCCGTCTCCAGGCCCTGCACCAGGGTGTTCGTGCGCACCTCGATGCCGAGCCCGCGGATGGCCCGGTGCACGCGCTCGCCCATGTCCGGATCCACCGTGGACATCGGCTGCGGCGACCGCTCCAGCAGCGTCACCTCGACCCCGCGCCGGACCATCGCCTCCGCCATCTCGACCCCGACGTAGCCGCCGCCGATCACCACCGCGCGGCGCGGCCGGGGCTCGCCGTCGAGCCAGGCGTGGATGGCCTCGCCGTCGTCGAGCGTCTGGACGCCGAAGACCCCGCCCGCGTCGACGCGGGCCCAGTCCGGCGTGACCGGCACGGCGCCGGCCGCGTACACGAGCTCGTCGAAGCCCTCCCGGCGCTCGCCGCCGCCGTCCAGGTCCCGCGCGGTCACCTCGCGCCGGTCCAGGTCGATCGCCACCACCTCGTGCCGCAGCCGTACGGCGATCCCGGCCTCGGCGAACTCGGCCGGCGTGCGCGCCACCAGGGCGTCCCGGCCGGTCACCGCCCCGCCGATCCAGTACGGGATCCCGCAGGCCGAGTACGACGTGAAATGCCCGCGCTCGAACGCGACGATCTCGAGGTCGTCCGGCCCGCGCCGCTTGCGGGCCTGGGACGCCGCGGACATGCCGGCGGCGTCCCCGCCGATGACGACGAGTTTCACGCCGCGCCCGCGGTGCTGCGGGCGAGCCAGTCGACGACGTCGGAGATCTCGCCGCGCTGCGACAACAGCGCGCGCTGCCGCGCCGCGCCGGTGCCGTGCGAGCGGAGCCGGTCCATGAGGACCGTGGCGAGTTCGAGGTCGCCGTGGCGGTCGAGCTCCGGGCGTACGTAATCGAACAGCTGGCGGAGCAGGCGCCAGGCCGGGCGCTGCTCCCGGGTGGCCATGTCGATGTTGGCGCCCTCGAGGCCGTCGTGGGCGGCCCGCCAGTGCGCGGCCCGCAGCAGCGAGTGCGGTACGTCCGGCGCCCGCTTGCCGTCGTGGAGGTCACCCATGATCGTCCCGACCAGGGCGCGGGTGAGGGCGGCCAGCAGCACCGTGTCGTCGAGGGACGGGCAGACGTCGCCCATCCGGATCTCGACCGTGGGGTAGTTCGCGGAGAGGCGGGCGTACCAGTAGAGCATTCCTTCGTCGAGCATCGCCCCGCTCGCCAGCAGGTCGGCGATCAGCGTCCCGTAGTGCTCGTACGACTCCAGGTACGGCGTCGGCCCGACCGTGGGCCAGCGTTCCCACAGCATCGACCGCCAGCTCGCGTACGTGGTGTCGCGCCCGCCGAAGAAGGGCGAGTTGGCGGTCGCGGCCTGCAGGATCGGCAGCCACGGGCGCAGGAAGTTGAGCACCTGCACGCCGGTCTCCGGGTCCGGGACGCTGACGTGCACGTGCGTGCCGTTGAGGCCGGCGCCGGGGGAGAGGTCGCCGAACCGTTCCCGCATCCGGTGGTATCGCGGCGTGTCGACGACGCGGGTCACCGGGCCGGCCGCGGGCGCGGCACCGACCGCCACCACCCGGCAGCCGGCCGCCTCCGCCGCCGCGGCGAGCCCGGTGCGCTGCCGCCGCAGGGCGTCGAAGAGGCCGCCGAGCTCCAGCTGCGGCGGGCTGGCCGTCTCGATCTGGCTCCGCATGAACTCGTGCTGCACGGCGTCGCGGACGTCCTCGCCGAGGTGGTCGAACATCTCCTCGACGGCCTCGACCGCGCGCGGTTCCACCGCGTCGACGAGCAGGTATTCCTCTTCCACGCCGAGGGTGAGCAGCCCCTCGGACGCTGCCCGCTCGGCCATGTCGCCGGGGATGGTGGTCGTCTCCGCCGCGGTGTCCGCTGTCGCCATGCGCCGCAAGTTACCCTCCGCGGTTCTCCGGAAAACGATCCTTGCCTCCCAGGCGTAGCGTGAATTCCGTGCTGTTGCTGGGGTTCTGGGTCCTTGTCGCCCAGCCGGGCCCCGCGACCCCGTCCGCGCAGCTGCTGCTCGGTCCGGCCCTGGTCGCGGCGGCCCTGCTCGCCACGGCGCTGATCGCGACGCTCGTCACGGCGGGCCTGCCGGCTCCGGCCGCGCGGGTCGCCGCCGGTGTGGCCGCCCGCGGTCATCGCTGGCGCGCCCGCGCCGTGCCCCGCCTTCTCGACCCCGCCGCCGCCGGCCGCCCGCGGCCCCGGGCCCCCGCGGCGTCCCCGGTGGTCGCTCGCGGATAGCGCGCGTCCACCTCCGCGTTCCCATCTCCTCCGGACCGCAGGGGTACGCCCATGTCCATCGAAATCGCGCACTCGGCCCTCGAGGGTCTCGCCACCCTCCTGACCCCGGCCACCGGCACGCTCGCCGCCGCCCTGGCCATCGTCCTGTTCACCGCCGCCGTCCGCCTCCTGATCAGCCCGCTCACCTGGCTCCAGATCCGCACCGCCCGCAAGGCCGCCGGGCCGGGCACGCTCGCCGCCGCCCGAGGCGGCCCCGACCCGGGCGCGCCGGGCGGGATCGGCGCCGGTCCGTTTGTGGCGTTGCTGCCGGCTCTCGCTCAGGCGCCGTTCTTCATCCTCATGTTCCATCTCGTACGGCCCGGACCGGGCGAGCCGACCGGCCTGCTGGCCGGGCAGCTGTTCGGCGTGCCGCTGACCGCGCACCTGGCCGCCGGCCTGCCCGTCTTCGCCGTCCTGCTGCTGGTCGCCGGGCTGCTGGCGTGGTGGACGTCGCGGCGGACGCGGCGGTCGATGCCGCCCGGCTCCCCGATCGCGCGGATCGCCGGGTGGGTGCCGTACCTGGGCGTCGCGGCGGTGGCGTGGCTGCCCCTCGCGGTCGGCCTCTACCTCGTGACCTCGACGGCGTGGTCCGCCCTGGAACAGCTGGTGCTGCGCCGCTGAGCAATCGGCAGTTCCGCAGGTAGCGACTTTCTTCAATACGTACGCGAAAGGGCCGGGGGCGCGACCGGCGCTCCCGGCCCTCGCACTTAACTGAAAGTTAAGTTCACTGATGCCTTTACTTCCTCTGTTAACACTCCTAATAATTGCCCCACCCCCAGTGCTCCCCGTGGAAGGCCCACCCCCATGCGCCGATCCCTGATACTCGCCGCGGCGGCCGTCCTGGCCGCCACCGGCTCCGCCGTCTACCTCGGCTCGACGGCCAGCGCCGCGGTCGCGTGCGCTCCGGCCTGGAGCTCCTCGGCGGTCTACACCAAGGACATGACCGCCTCACAGTCCGGCCACAACTACACCGCGAAATGGTGGACGCAGAACGAGAGCCCGGCCACGCACAGCGGCCAGTGGGACGTGTGGGCCGACAACGGGGCCTGCGGCGGCACGACGACGCCGACCACCCCGCCGACCACCCCGCCCTCGACGCCCCCCAGCACCCCGCCCTCGACGCCCCCGACCACCCCGCCGACCGGCTCGCTGCCGAAGCACTTCGTCACCGGCTACTGGCAGAACTTCGACAACCCGGCGAACGAGATCAAGCTCGCCGCCGTGCCCGGCACGTACGACCTGATCGCGGTGGCCTTCGCCGACGCGACCGGCACGCCGGGTGCGGTCACCTTCGCCGTCGACCCCGGGCTGTCGGCGAGCGTCGGCGGATACACCGACGCGCAGTTCAAGGCCGACGTCGCCACGCTGCACTCGCGCGGCAAGCGGGTCGTCCTCTCGGTCGGCGGTGAGCGCGGCTCGGTCGCGGTCAACGACTCGGCCGCGGCGACGAACTTCGCCAACTCGGTCTACTCGCTGATGCAGTCGTACGGCTTCGACGGCGTCGACATCGACCTCGAGAACGGCCTCAACCCGACCTACATGGCCCAGGCCCTGCGCAGCCTGCGCGCCAAGGTGGGCTCGAGCCTGCTGATCACCATGGCGCCGCAGACGATCGACATGCAGAACCCGGCGGGCTCGTACTTCAAGCTCGCGCTCGACATCAAGGACATCCTGACGGTCGTCCACACCCAGTTCTACAACTCCGGCGCGATGCTCGGCTGCGACAACAACGCCGCGTACGGGCAGGGCACGGTGAACTTCATCGTCGCCCTCACCTGCATCCAGCTCGAGGCCGGCCTGCGCCCCGACCAGGTCGCCATCGGCCTGCCGGCGACGACCAGCGCGGCGGGCGGCGGCTACGTGTCGCCGTCGGTGGTCAACCAGGCCCTGGACTGCCTGGCCCGCGGCACCAACTGCGGCTCCTTCCGGCCGCCGCGCACGTACCCCGGCCTCCGCGGCGCGATGACCTGGTCGATCAACTGGGACGTCACCGCCGGCAACGGATGGGCCAACGCCGTCTCCCCCCACGTCCACGCCCTTCCCTGACGGAGAAGATCCCCATGCAGAAGTTCAGGATGAGGTACCTCGCCGCGCTCGCCGTGGCGATGACCGGCACCGCCATCGCCGTCGTCCCGATGACCGCCTCCAACGCCGCCGTGGCCTGCGTCCCGGCGTGGAGCTCGAGCGCGGTCTACACCAAGGACATGACCGCGTCGCAGAACGGCCACAACTACACCGCCAAGTGGTGGACGCAGAACGAGAGCCCGGCCACGCACAGCGGCCAGTGGGACGTGTGGGCGGACAACGGCGCCTGCGGCGGCGTCGGCAACCCCGACCCGACGACCCCGGTGCCGACCGACCCGACGACGCCGGGCGGCAAGATGGCGTCCGCGCCGTACCTCTACCCGGGCTGGGGCAACCCGCCGGCGGTGTCGACCGTCATGAACGCCACCGGCATCAAGGCGTTCACCATCGCGTTCGTGCTGGCCAACGGCTGCAACCCGGTGTGGGACGGCGAGGGCGGCCTGACCGGCGGCGCGCACGAGAGCACGATCAACGCGATCAAGGCGAACGGCGGCAGCGTGGTCCCGTCGATCGGCGGCTGGAGCGGTAACAAGCTCGGCCCGAACTGCTCGACGCCGGAGGCGCTCGCGGGGGCGTACCAGAAGATCATCGACACCTTCGGGCTGAAGGCGATCGACATCGACATCGAGAACTCCGACGAGTTCGAGAACACGGTCGTCCAGGACCGGATCCTCAACGCGCTGAAGATCGTCAAGCAGAAGAACCCGAACGTGAAGACGATCCTCACCTTCGGCACGTCGACGACCGGGCCGAACTACTTCGGCACCCGGCTCGTGCAGCAGGCCAAGGCGCTCAACGCCAACATCGACATCTTCACCCAGATGCCGTTCGACTTCAGCGGCGGCGCCGACATGTACGCCAGCACGGTCGGCGCCTCCGAGGGCCTGAAGAACCTGCTCAAGAGCACCTTCGGGTACAGCGACGCGCAGGCGTACTCGCGCATGGGCATCTCCGGCATGAACGGCCTCTCCGACCAGTCGGAGCTGACCACGCCGCAGACCTGGAGCCGGATCCGCGAATACGCCAGCAGCAAGGGCTTCGCCCGGTTCACCTTCTGGTCGGTCAACCGCGACCGGGCCTGCCCCGGCGGCGGCGTGGTCTCCCACTGCTCCGGCATCTCGCAGGCCGACTGGGAGTTCACCAAGATCAGTGCGGCCTTCTGACCCTCCTCAGGGACGCCCGCGCGGCCGTGGATCTCACCGATCCGCGGCCGCGCGGCGGCGTTTACGGACCTTCTTGACGACCCAGTGGGCGACGGCCAGGACGATCAGCGCCCACACCCCGTAGTTGATCCAGTTGCTGTACCGCTCGACGTCCTGCCAGCGGGTGCCGAGGCCGTACCCGGCGCCGACGAAGATGCAGTTCCACACCCCGCTGCCGATCGTGGTGAAGAGGGTGAACTGGCCGAGCGGCATGTGGTTGGCGCCGGCCGGGATCGAGATGACGCTGCGCACCACGGGCGCCATGCGGCCGAACAGCACGGCTCCCCGGGCGTGCCGCTCGAACCACCGGTCCGCGGTGTTCAGGTCGTCGGAGTCCACCAGCGGGATGCGGTCGAGCCAGCGGCGCAGCCGGTCCTCGCCCAGGGCGTACCCGAGCCAGTAGAGCGCCAGCGCACCCACCACCGAGCCGATCGTGGCCGCGACGGTGACCAGGACGAGGTTGACCCGGCCCTGGTGGGCGAGGAAGCCCGCCATGGACAGCACGATCTCGCTCGGGATCGGCGGTATCAGGTTCTCCAGCGCGACGAGCAGGCCCACGCCCACCTCGCCGAGCGCATCGATCACGGACGCGACCCAGCCGGTCAGCCCGGTGAGCCCGCCGAGGTCGCTCTCGGCCGCCAGGACGTACGGGTCGCTCATCGGCACTCCTTCGTGAGGGGTCGGATCCAGGTACCCGGCATCAACAGTACGAACCGTCTGGCGTATATACCTGTCATCGGTATATGGTCCTCCGCGTGACCGACGTACCGATGCGGGAGCCGACCTTCCTCGTGCTCACCGCCCTCGCAGCCACTCCCCAGCACGGATACGCCGTCATCGAGGACGTGGCGAAGATGACCGAGGGGCGGGTCCGGCTGCGCGCCGGCACGCTCTACGCCGCGCTCGACCGGCTGCGCACCGAGGGTCTGATCGAAGTCGACCGGGAAGAGGTGGTGCAGTCCCGGCTGCGGCGCTACTACCGGCTCACCGGGCTGGGGGAGCGGCGGCTGGCCGACGAGTCGGCCCGGTTGCGCAGACAGGCCACGCTTGCCGACGGCCGGCTGCGCGCCCGCCACGACCTCGGAGGTTCCCTCGCATGAGCCAACGGCTGGAGACCTACTACCGGCGGCTGCTCGCGGTCTATCCGTACGAGCACCGGCTCGCGTACGAGGACGAGATGCTCGGCGTCCTCATGGCGGGCGCGGCCCCCGACCGCCGGCGACCCACCGTCGCCGAGGCCACCGACCTGCTGCGGTCCGGCCTCACCGCCCGGGTGCGGCGCGGGGTCGCGGGCCTGCGGGACGCCGGATGGCGCGAGGCCGCCGCCGTCGCCGGCCTGCTCAGCGCCCTCGTGCTCGCGGTGGTCGCGGGCCGCCGGGCCGCCGGCGGCCTGATGAACGTGTGGTTCCAGAACGACACCGCGGTCACGTACGCGCTGCTGGCCGACGTGCTCGCGCGCGCCGCCGCCTGGGCCCTGGTGGTGGCCGTTCTGCTCGCCGGGCTGCGGCGCACGGGCGCTGCCCTGGCGGCGGTCGCCGTGGTGGTGGAGCTCGGTGCGCTGGCGTCGTGGGGCGACGAGTGGCGCTGGGTCGGGATGGGCTGGCTGCTGGTCCTCGCCGCGCTGACCGCGACCCTGATCTTTCTCGCGCGCCGGGCCCGCCCGCCGTCCGAGATCCTCGGCGGGCTCGGCGTCCTGGCCGTCGTCGGAGGGCTCGCCCTTGCCGTGCCGGTCGGCGCGCTGCCCTACCGGCTGCAGTCCGGCACGGGCGGCGACCTGTACCACGCGGTGCTGGCCCTCGTCGTGCTGATCGGGATCCGCCGGGTGCGGGCCGGCGTACGCCACAAGCTCGTCGCCCTGCTCGCGGCCGTCGTCGCGCTGCCGGTGGCTCAGCAGCTCTTTGCCGACGCCCTGGACGTGGGCCGGGTCGCCGAGGTCACCTGGCCGCTGATCCTCGCCCAGGTGCTCTTCCTGGCCGGGCTGCCGCTGGCGGCGGCACTGAGCGTGCTGGGCGTCGTCTTCCTGCGCGACAAGGTCCGGGTGTCGGTGGCGGTGACCCGGGTCGACGGAAAGTCGGATTAGTCCTGGTGGCGCGGCGGCGGTAGGTTCCCTGGACGATGGACACGTTGAGCTCCCGGGGGCGGGCGGTCCGGGTGGCGGTCACCGCCCTCGGCGCCGTGCTGCTGCTCCTCGGCACCTTCTGGGGTCAGGACGACGACTTCCCGTTCGGGCCGTTCCGGATGTATTCCACCGCGCCGGGCCCGGACGCCGATGCGCCGGACACCCGGGTGGAAGGCGTCGACACCGGCGGGCGGACGATCGTGCTGACCGAGGCGAACAGCGGGCTGCGCCGGGCCGAGATCGAGGGGCAGCAGCAGGCGTACGTCGACGATCCGGGCCGGTTGCGGCAGATCGCCGTCGCGTACGGCGAGAAGAGCCCCGGCGCCGCGCCGCTGACCACCGTCCGGATCGTGATCCGCTGGGCCGGGATCGAGGACTCCCGGCCGACCGGGAGCAGCCACGACGAGGTCGTCGCCACCTGGACGGCGGCGCCGTGAGCCGGATCGCCGCCTGGCTGACCGAGGCGGTGCCGCGCGGGCGGATCGCGGCCTTCCGGACCCTGATCTACCTCTTCGTCGCCGCCGACCTGGTCGTTTTCACGCCGTGGGTACGCCACCACGCCTCCACCCCCGGCGACCTCTACGAGCCGCTGCGGGTGGGCCGCCTGCTGCACCTGCCGACGCCCACCCCGCTGCTCGTGCACACCATCTTCTGGCTGCTCCTGGCGGTGGCGCTGGTGGCCGCCTCGGGGCGTGCGCCGCGGCTGCTCGGCTGGACCGTCTTCGCGCTCTACTTCGAGTGGATGGTCATCGCGATGAGCTACGGGAAGGTCGACCACGACCGGATCGGGCTGCTCGTGGCGCTCGCGGCCCTGCCCACCGCGGGGCGTGCGCGGCACGGCGATGCCACCCGGTCCGAGGCCGGCGGCTGGGCGCTGCGGGTCACCCAGATCGCGGTCGTGTGCACGTATTTCCTGGCGGCGTGGGCGAAGCTGCGCTTCGGCGGGCTCGACTGGGTGACCAGCTCGGTCCTGGCCCGGGCGATCGTGCGGCGCGGCACCGACCTGGCCGACCTGATCGCCGGCGTGCCGTACCTGCTCATCCTGGCCCAGTTCGGGATCATGGCGTTCGAGCTGGGCAGCCCGGTCATATTCGCGCTCAACGAGCGGTGGCGGAACCGGGCGGTGGCGTTCTTCTACTCGTTCCACCTGGTCACCTTCGCCACCATCACGATCTCGTTCGCGCCGCACCTCGCGGCGCTGGCGAGCTTCCTGGCGCTCGAGAAGGTCCGTCCCGTGAAGTGGGCGCGACGTTTCCTGCGACGCCGCCCCGGTCATGTAGAGGAGCATGAGCGACCGGTGGTATGAGAAAGCCGTCATCTACTGCCTCGACATCGACGTGTACGCCGACAGCGACGGCGACGGTGTCGGCGACATCCGCGGGCTGATCGGGCGGCTCGACTATCTGGCCCGGCTGGGCGTGACCTGCCTGTGGCTCAACCCCATCCACCCGTCCCCGGACCGCGACGACGGCTACGACGTCGAGGACTTCTACAACGTCGACCCGCGCTTCGGCACCCTCGGGGACTTCGCCGAGCTGCTGCACCAGGCGGGCAACCGGGGCATCAAGGTGATCATCGACCTGGTGGTCAACCACACGTCCGACAAGCACCCGTGGTTCCAATCGGCGCGGTCCTCGCCGGACTCGCCGTACCGGGACTGGTACGTCTGGTCCGAGACCGCGCCGGCGGACCGCCATCAGGGCATGGTCTTCCCCGGCGAGCAGGACGAGACGTGGACCTACGACCGGACCGCGAAGCAGTGGTACTACCACCGGTTCTACAAGTTCCAGCCGGACCTCAACATCAAGAACCCGCGCGTCCGCGAGGAGATCAAGAAGATCTGCGCGTTCTGGCTCCAGCTGGGCGTCGCCGGGTTCCGGATGGACGCCGTGCCGTTCATCATCGAGGAGACCGAGCCGGGCAACCCGAACTCGCCCAAGAACCTGGAGTTCCTCAGCGACCTGCGGCAGCACATCCAGTGGCGCAAGGGCGACGCCGTGCTGCTCGCCGAGGCGAACGTGGAACCGGCCGAGCTCAAGCACTTCTTCGGCGACGACGGCGGCTCGTCCAACCGCATCCACATGCTCTTCGACTTCATGCTCAACGGGCGGCTGATGCTGGCGCTGGCCCGGCGCAACCCCGAGCCGATCATCGAGGCGCTGCGCGAGACGCCGGCGCTGCCCGACGGCGGCCAGTGGGCCACCTTCCTGCGCAACCACGACGAGGTGGACCTCTCCCGGCTCACCGCCGAGCAGCGCAAGGACGTCTTCGCCGAGTTCGGCCCGGACGAGAACATGCAGCTGTACGGCCGGGGCATCCGGCGCCGGCTCGCCCCGATGCTCGGCGGCGACCGGCGGCGGGTCGAGCTGGCGTACGCGCTGCAGTTCAGCCTGCGCGGCACGCCGGTGCTGCGCTACGGCGAGGAGATCGGCATGGGCGACGACCTCGCGCAGGACGGGCGCAACGCCATCCGTACGCCGATGCAGTGGTCCGGCCTGCCCAACGGCGGCTTCTCCACGGCGGACCCGAAGGACCTGGTCCGCCCGGTGATCTCCGACCCGGAGTACGGCTACGAGCAGGTCAACGTGACCCTCCAGCGGCACGACCCGGCGTCGCTGCTGTCCTGGTTCGAGCGGATGATCCGTACCCTGCGGGAGGCTCCCGAGGTGGGCAGCGGCACCTGCACACACATCGACATCCCGGCGCCCCCGGGTGTGCTGGTGCACCGCGCGGACGACCGTACGGGAACCATGGTCTTCCTCCACAACCTCGGCCCGGACGACGGCGTGGTGGATCTGCACACGCTGGAGCCGGAGGCCGAGTTCCCGAACGACGTGCTCGCCGACAGCGACTACCCCGACCCGGGCAAGCTCGACGCCCTGCCGGTGAAGGGGTACGGCTACCGCTGGATCCGGCTGCGCCGCAAGGTGTGAACCCGCCGGTAACAACTGGGCTAGAGTCGGCCGATCACCACACCTGCGGGAGGCCATGAATGACCCAGCCGAGTCGGGTAGCGATCGTCACCGGAGCCGCACGCGGCATCGGCGAGGCGACCGCCCGCAAGCTCGCCGCCGACGGCCTGGCCGTGGCGGTCGTCGACCTCGACGAGGGCGCGTGCGCGAACACCGTCACGGAGATCCACGACGCGGGCGGCACCGCCCTCGCCGTCGGCGCCGACGTGTCGGACCCGGGGCAGGTCACGGCGGCCGTCGAGCGGGTCGCGGCCGAGCTCGGCCCGCCGACCGTGCTGGTCAACAACGCCGGCGTGCTGCGCGACAACCTGCTGTTCAAGATGACCGACGACGACTGGGAGACCGTCATGGCGGTCCACCTGCGCGGCGCGTTCCTGTTCAGCCGGGCGGTGCAGAAACACATGGTCGACGCCGGTTGGGGGCGTATCGTCAGCCTGTCCAGCACGTCCGCGCTGGGCAACCGGGGTCAGGCGAACTACGCGGCGGCCAAGGCCGGCATCCAGGGCTTCACCAAGACGCTGGCCATCGAGCTCGGCCGGTTCGGCATCACGGCGAACTCGGTCGCGCCGGGCTTCATCGTGACGGACATGACCGCCGCGACCGCCGCCCGGATGGGTGTCGACTTCGCCGACTTCGAGAAGGCGGCGACCGGCCAGATCCCGGTCGGCCGGGCGGGCCGTCCCGAAGACGTGGCGAACACCGTATCCTTCCTGGTCAGTGAGGGAGCGGGGTTCGTGTCCGGCCAGGTGATCTACGTGGCCGGCGGGCCACGCGCGTAGCGGCCTGTCTTGATCGGGGTCGCTACACATGATGGGGCGACCCCGAGGCGAGAAAGGGCGGAGAAGCCGACTGTGAACCGACGGATGAGCTCTCGTAGCGTTGCTCTGACCAGCACGTTCCTGCTGTTGGCCGCGGGTGGTACGGCGGCCTGCGACAACGGCAACGAATACCACGACGAGGGCTTCTACTGCGCCGACGAGAACGGCGTCATCGTCGACGAGGACTACTGCGACGACGACTACAACGGTGGCGGCGGCGGAGGCGGATTCTTCATCTGGCACTCGAGCGGCTACCGGTCCGGCTACCCGGTCGGGTCGCGGCTGCCGGCGGGCGGGTCGAAGTTCGCGTACAACGACAAGTCCTCGCGCTCGAAGTTCGGCCTGCCGTCGTCCGGCAAGATCGGCAACGGCACGGTGAAGACCAGCGTCGTCGGCAAGGGCGGCAGCGGTTCCTCGGGCAAGTCCAGCAGCCGGTCGGGTGGCTGAGGTTGCGCCGGATCCCGTACGGGCCGGTCCGCGACGGCTGGCGGCTCACGAACTACAGCCTCGGACTGACCTACAACGACACCGAGCTGCCCGACGGGACGATGATCTCGTACTGGCAGGAGGGGCCGTACTACGACTTCACCGAGGCGGAGATCGAGGAGCTGGAGACGGCCACCACGGTGCTCAACAGCATGTGCCTCGACGCCGGTGACTGGATGGTCGAGCAGTGCCCCCGGCACACCGCGCAGGGCCGCCGCGACGGCTACTTCGCCTCGGTGTGCACCCCGGAGAGCTGCTTCCTGGCGAAGATCGGCATCCCCGAGTACGCCCACGAGCAGATCATCCGTACGTGGTTCGACGGCGACGCCGAGACCTGGACCCACGGCGACAAGGACCCGGACGGCCGCCTGCCGCTGCAGACGCCCGACTATTCGCCGAGCGTCTACGGCCGCTTCGACCTCTGGTACAACGGCGCGGGCAGCGTGCCCCGCCTGCTCGAATACAACGCGCAGACGCCGACGTCGCTGGTCGAGGCCGCGGTCATCCAGTGGCACTGGGCGGACCAGACCAACCTTACCCAGCACCCGTGGCGGCAGTGGAACTCGCTGCACGACCGCCTGGTCGGCTGGGAGGCGGCCGAGGGCGAGCCCGCCAACCCGGGCGCGTGGAAGCGCAACCTCGGCAAGTTGCGCGAGGCCCGGCCCTGGCTGCCGGAGAAACCCAAGATCTATTTCGCGTACGAGACCAGCGAGACCACCGGCGAGGACCGGATGAACGTGGCGTACCTGATGGCCACGGCGGAGGAGGCCGGCTACCCGGTCGAGCTGATCGCGATGAGCCAGATCGGCTGGGACGTGGCCGGCGACCGGGTCCTGTTCGTGCCGGCTCCGGGCCAGGAGCACAAGGCCGAGCCGATCGACGTGATCTTCATGCTCTACCCGTGGGAGTGGTTCTGGAACGAGGAGGGCGGCAAGGCCTTCTTCCGGAACATGGCGGATCCGGCCAAGCGCGGCACGGTGTGGATCGAGCCCCCGTACAAGGCGGCCCTGCTCGGCAACAAGGCGCTGCTCCCGGTGCTGTGGAAGCTGTTCGGCGACGACCCGGAGCGCGGTAAGTACCTGCTCCCCGCGTACTTCGCGGAGTCGTCGTCGGCGGCCAAGCTGACGTCGTACGCGAAAAAGCCGGTCTGGGGTCGCGAGGGCGGCTCGGTCACCCTGGTCAAGGACGGCGTGACCCTCACCGAGAACCCCTCCGAGTACGGCGCGGACGGCCGTTTCGTGGTGCAGGAGCTGCTCGAGCTGCCCTCGTTCGAGGGCCTGGAGGGCGTGGTCCATCCGGTGATCGGCTCGTGGCTGATCGACGGCGAGCCGGCCGGCATGGGCATCCGCGAGGGGCTCGGCGAGGACGGCCTGGTCACCAAGGACCGCTGCAACTTCCTGCCGCACATCATCTCGTGACGGCCCGCGGTGGGCCGGCGCGGCCTACCGCGGCCGGTTGTGCCGCAGCCACCAGAGGCCGATGAACGGCAGCACCAGCGGGACGTAGCCGTAGCCGCTGCCGTAGTGCGACCACACCGTGTCGTCCGGGAAGGCGACCGCGTCCGCGATGCTCAGGGTGCCCACGATCAGCACGCCGAGCAGCTCGATCGTGCAGCTCGTCAGCGCGATCAGCCGGCCGCGGGCGCCGCCGAGGGCGAGGCCCGCCGTGGCCGCGAGGTACACCAGGCCGGCGAAGGCCGACAGGAGGTAGGCGAGCGGCGCCTCGGAGAAGTGGGTGGCGATCTGGACCAGGGCGCGGGCGCTCGCGGACAGGGCGAAGATGCCGTACACGAGGAGCAGCACGCGGCCGAGGCCGGAACCCAGGGCGGCGTCCCGGGGCCGGGCCGGGGCCGGGGTCGGCGGGTCAGCCACCGGTCACCTCCGCGAGCTGCTGCAGGCGCAGCACCAGGACCGGCAAGGTCAGCGCGGCGACGCCGAGGATGAGGCTGCCCCAGCGGGTCGGCTCGAGGCGGGCCAGGTAGACCGCGACCGGGGCGAAGCCGACCGTGGTGATCAGGTAGCCGACGAAGGTGGTCCACTCGGCCGGCCGGTCACCCACGAACAGGCCGACGACGGCGACCACCACCAGGACGGCCACCAGGGCTCCGAGGCCGAGCATGGCCCAGAGGTCGAGGTTGCCCGGTGGGCGGTCGAGGGCCGTACGGACCAGGTACCAGACCGCCAGCACCAGGGCCACCACGATCGTGGCGATCGAGAGGGGGCCGTTCATCACCGGCACAGCGTACTGACCAGTGCGGGCGTGTTAGCTTTCGGCCGGGTGATCTGCGGCGGGAAGGCGGCACGGCGATGCGGTTCGGACTTTTCGGTACGGGGCCCTGGGCCCACCAGGCGCACGCACCGGCGCTGGCGGCGCACGAGGGCGTGGAGTTCACCGGGGTGTGGGGACGCAACCCGGAGAAGGCGGCGGCGCTCGCCGAGGAGTTCGGCGCCAAGCCGTACGCGGAGATCGACGCCCTGATCGCCGACGTGGACGCCATCGCGGTGGCCCTGCCGCCCGACGTGCAGGCGGACATCGCGCTGCGGGCGGCCCGGGCCGGCAAGCACCTGCTGCTCGACAAGCCGGTCGCGTTCACCGCCGCCGCCGCCGAGGAGGTCGTCGCCGCGGCGGCCGAGCACAACGTCGCCAGCGTGGTCTTCTTCACCCGCCGGTTCATGCCGCAGATCCAGGAGTTCGTCGAGCGGGCCCGCGCCACCGGCGGCTGGCTGGAGGCGCGCATCGACCACCTGGGCTCGATCTTCGTGCCCGGCAACCCGTTCGGCGAGTCGGCCTGGCGCAAGGAGAGCGGCGGCCTCTGGGACGTCGGGCCGCACGCCGTGGCGCTGGTGCTCCCGGTGCTCGGCCCGGTCACCGAGGTGACCGCGCTGGCCGGGACCCGGGACATGACCCACATCCTGCTGCGGCACGCCGAGGGCGCGGTCAGCACGCTGACCCTCTCGCTGGACGCCCCGGCGAAGCTCGAACGCGAGGACGCCGCCCTGTTCGGCGAGTCCGGCGTCGCCACCGTCCCGCCGGTGCAGTGGCGGCCGGTGGAGGCGTTCGGCCGGGCCCTCGACGCGCTGATCGGCGCGGCGGACGGCGGCCCGGCCTCCCCCCTCGACGTGCGCTTCGGCGCCGACGTGGTGAAGATCCTCGCGGCCGCCGCCGAGTCGATCAGCGACGGCCGCACGGTGGCTCTCTGACTACCGGCACCGCCACAGCAGCGGCTGGTTCTGGATGTCGTCGCCGATCACGTAGCCGGCGGCGACCAGGCCGTCGTCGCTGTAGCTGTTGATCAGGTAGTCCGGGTGGGCCGCGGCCTTCGGGTACGCCGGCAGCTCCGTCGTCACCCCGCCCGCACTGGTGATCACCGGCAGGCGGGCGGTGCCGAGCACCCAGCCGTTGGCCGCGACGCGCTGGGGCAGGCCGGCGTCCGCGGGCAGGCGCTCGTACCGCCCGGTGGAGACGCGGTAGCGGAACGGGGCGAAACTCCGCTCCCGCTTGGTGTCGACGACGCTGCGGCCGACCACCCAGCCGTTACGGATCGCCTCCGGCCAGAACATGGTGGCCTTGGTGCCGTCGACGTCGGGCAGGGGCATCTTGCGGGCGGTGCCGTCGGCCAGCCACAGGTAGCCGCTGCCCTCCCTGTTCTTCCCCTCGACCGTGCCCACCACCGTGCCGTCCTCGTCGATGTCGACCGCGGTGCCGACGGTCATGCCCGCGGGCATCGGCAGGCTCTCCGGCTGGGCCGTGCGGGACGACCAGCGTGCCGGCCTGCCCTCGTACGCGGGCCCGAGGCTGCCGACGATGACGCCCTTGTCGTTGAGGGCGACGGCGGCACCCTCCCCGCCCGCGAGGGCGGTCAGCTTGCCCTCGGCGTACGACCAGGGCTTGATCTCCGGGTCGAAGCTGAACCCGACCGCGTCGCCGTGGGAATTGAGGTCCTCGAGGCTCTGATCGCTGCCGCTCATGTCCACGCTGGCGGCGAGCTTGCCGTCGCGCCACAGCACCAGCGGGTACGACATGGACCCGCGCTTCGGGTACGTCCGCCCGGCCAGCCACGTACCGGTCGGGTCGCCGCCGGTGACCAGGGCCTTCCGCACGCCGTCGGTGGGCAGCCGGGTGACCCGGCAGTCCCGCGGCCCGGCCGGCGCGGCCGTGACCGGCGGCTCCGTCGTGGCGACCGGGGCCCGCTCCGGTGCCGGCCGTCCCGCCGCCGAGAAGGCGAGCGTGCCGCCGGCCGCGGCGGTCGCGGTCAGGGCCACCACCGCCGTGCCACTCGCCCACCAGCGCGAGAGCCGCCGCCGGCGACCGTCGCGCATCGCCCGCGCCACGTCGATCCGGGCCGGGCCGTCGGGCTCGCCGGCCAATGGACGCAGGAGCGCGACGCCGTACTCTTCGTCATCCGCTTGCTTGGTCACCGTGCCATACCAATCTCGAGGGGGTTGCCGAGAATGCGGCGCAGGGCCGCGAGTCCATGTGCCGTCTGGCTCTTCACGGTGCCTTCGCTGCACCCCAGGGCGCGGGCGACGTCGGCCACCGGCTGATCGCAGAGGAAACGCAGAACGAGGACCGCCTGCTGGCGCGGCGGCACCCGGGTCAGGGCCGCGCGCAGCATCGCGCGTTCCTCGACCCCGGGGTGCGGCGGCGCCGGCCGTTCGGGCGGGACGCCGAGCCGGACCTTCCACCAGCCGCGGCGTTTCTCGTCGAGGAACGCGCGGACCAGGATCGAGTGCACGTACGCGTCGAGGTTGTCCACCCGCCCGATCCGCGGCCAGCGCGCGTACAGCTTGGTGATGGTCTCCTGCACCAGGTCGTCGGCCTGATGGGTGTCGCCGCAGAGCAGGTACGCCGTACGCCTCAGCGCCGCCGCCCGCCCGTGGACGTATGCCACGTATTCCGGGTCTGATCCGTCAGCCATGCCACGCTCCTGTTCGCGTCCCCCTAGTAGACGGGAGTTCGGCAGGATCGGTTGTAGACCCATCCGCGATGGCCGTCGGCGCCGAATGAGCGTTGAATGCCCCTGAACGATCGAGAGGCGGAAGCGATGACCGAGTACGGCGCTGCCCGGCGGCCGGATCACCTGTCCGCGGTGCCGGCCCCGCCCGCCGACGTCGGTGAGCTGTTACGCGCGACCGCCCGGGGTGACGAGGCGGCCTTCGCGCGGCTGTACGACCTGGTCGCCCCGCGCGTGTACGGCCTCATCCGGCGGGTCCTGCGGGATCCGGCCCAGGCCGAGGAGGTCGCGCAGGAGGTGCTGGTCGAGGTGTGGCGTACGGCCGCCCGCTACGACCCGGCCCGCGGCTCGGCGACGGCGTGGGTGTTCACCATCGCGCACCGCCGCGCGGTGGACCGGGTCCGCGCCGAGCAGGCCTCCGCCGACCGGACCATGAAGGTCGGCGTCGCGTCCGTGGAGACCCCGTACGACGAGGTCGTGGACGAGGTGTCCGGCCGGCTCGAACGCCAGCAGGTGCGGCACTGCATGGACGATCTCACCGAGTTGCAGCGGCAGGCGGTGACGCTCGCGTACTACCAGGGCCACTCGTACCGCGAGGTGGCCGATCTGCTCGGGACCCCGCTGCCCACGGTCAAGACCCGGATGCGCGACGGCCTGATCCGCCTGCGCGACTGCCTGGGTGTGGAGGTGACGGCATGACGTCGGCGGAGGTGCATTCGCTGGTCGGCGCGTACGCGCTCGACGCGGTCGACGATCTGGAACGGGCCGCCTTCGAGCGGCACATGGCCGGCTGCGCGGCGTGCCGCAACGAGCTGGACGAGCTGCGCGAGACCGCGGCGCGGATGGCGGACAGCACGTGGTCGGTGCCGCCGCCCGGCCTGCGGACCGAGGTGATGGCGGCGATCGGGCGTACCCGTCAGCTTCCGCCGGCCGACCTCGGCGGGCAGGGCGCCGGCGACCGGCCGTCCCGCTGGCGCCGCTACACGGTCGCCGCCGCGGCGGCGGTGGTCCTGGCCGCGGGCACGGGCGCGACCGTCTATGCGATCCAGGACCAGCGGGTACGCGACCAGAGCGCGATCGCGACGGCCGCCCGGCAGTACGAGGCCCGCACCCGCGACATCCTGTCGGCGCCGGACGTGGTCTTCCGCACGTCGCCGATGCGCGGCGGCGGCAAGGTCACCGTGGCGTCCTCGGCCTCCCGCGACGCCGGGGTCGTGCTGCTCGGCGCGGACGTCGCACCGGCCGGCGACCGGGCGTTCCAGCTGTGGGCGATCCGGGGCAATACGCCGACGACGGCCGGGGTGCTGGCGGCGGGGGAGGCGTCCGCGGTGCGGATCGTCGACGGCCTGCCGGGCAGCGACGGCCTCGGGGTGACGCTGGAGCCGGCCGGTGGCTCGGCGACGCCGACGCAGCCGCTGGTCGCCCAGGTTCCCCTGGTCTAAACCCCGGCGATCACCGATCCTCGACGGCCGCGACACGATGCTCTGCGTCGGCATGAACGGCGAGCCGCTCCCGCTCGAGCACGGCTTCCCGGTCCGCATGCTCACCCCCGGCCTGTACGGATATGCCGGCGCCTGCAAGTGGGTGACCGAATGGAACTGACCACCATCACCGCGACCGTCGAATAAGCCCTCCGGCCCTCCGGCCCTCCGGCCCTCCGGCCCTCCGGCCCTCCGGCCCTCCGGCCCTCCGGCCCTCCGGCGCGCTGACCGGCTGGCCCGCCGGCCGTGCCGGTCCCGCCGGCCGTGCCGGTCCCGCCGGCCGCGCCGGTCCCGCCGGTCCCGTGGTCCCGTCGGCCCGGGCGGTCAGCCGGTCAGGGGACGGTGCGTTCGATGGCCGCCGCGCCGTCGCGGTCGAGCTCCCGCCGGGCCCGTTCGACGTTCTCCGGGGTCGGGTCGCGGCCCTCCGCCACCGCCAGGTCGGCCGGCTCCCACGGCTGGTCGGCCCCGGTGCGCACGATCGGTTCCTCGCCCGGCGCGAGGAACTGCGGGTTCTCGGAATCCGGCCCGCCCCCGGTGACGAAGGCGTCGACCGCGACGTCGTCCTCGATCGCGTCCGCCACCTCCGGAGTCTCCTCGAGCGGCGGGCGGTTCGGCTCTGTCATGGCTCCTCCAAACGCTGGGCCCCAGTCATCCTCCTCCGCGGCGCAGCCCTTCGCATCCCGGTCGCGGGCGCCTGTGGAAAACGGACGATCGATGCGTCCGACAGCCAAGCGAGCGTGATTCGGACAACCGTCGCGCGCATCGGATGGACGGTGCGTAGCGGGCCGAATACATTTCTGCGGTGTCATGTGTGTGCGCGTTCCGGCGGGGATCGTGCACACCCGTGGCGAGGGGAACGAGAAATGAGCGAAAGCTGCGAGGTCCGGCAGCGGCCGGGCCCGATGGCGTCAGGCCCGGCGAGGTGACCGGCCTGCCCGACGCGGAGCGCGATGCCGGCGAGGTGGTGCGCCTGCTGGCAACGCTCGCCGCGCGGTTGCGTGCCCGCGACATCGACCTCGGCGACGAGCAGGAGTTGATCGCGCTGCTGGCCGCGGACGGTGGCGCGGCGGCGACCCGGGTCCTGGCCTACCTGCGCGACCTCCAGGGCTCCGGGGACGGCGTGGCGGCCGCGGTGCCGCCGCGGCTGGGCCCGTGGCGCGAGTGGGTGCCACCGCGCGGTCACCTCTTCGGCACGGCGCCGGCCCCGGCGCCACGGGTGGAGGGTTTTCCCAGGCCACGGCGCCGCGATCCCGGCGAATGACAGCTAGGCGGGGCCGCGCAGCGTCTCCGAGGGACACACCCCGAAGCGATTCCGGTACGCCGAAGCGAACCTTCCGAGGTGCGCGAACCCCCAGCGGTGCGCCACCGCGGCCACGGTCGCGCGCGACGGGTCCTCGCGGCGCAGGGACTCGTGCGCGCGTGCCAGGCGTACCTGTTGCAGGTAGGTCATGGGCGCGCACCCCACGGACCGGCGGAAGCCCTCCTGGAGCGACCGCACGCTCACCCCGGCGATCCTGGCCAGGTCCGCCACCGTGAAGGGGCGTTCCGGTTCGTCCTGGATCGCGTCGATGACCCGTTGCACGGCGCGCGGCGGGCCGGCCGGCGCGGGCGCGTTGAGCTCCTCGGTGTAGCGGTGCGGCACGCTGAGCAGCAGCCCACTCAGGACGCTGCGGCGCAGGTGCTCCGCGATCAGGGGCTGGCGGACCAGGCTGGCCGGGTGGCCGATCTCGGCCCGCAGCATCCGTACGAGCGTGCCCCAGCTGCGCGCCGGCCCGGACCGGAGGTCGACGACCGCGGGCAGGTCGATGGGGCCGGTGACCGGGCGGCCGAGCAGGGCGGCGAGCTCCGCCTCCAGCGCCGGCTGCTCGATCTTGACGTCGAGTTCGGCCGAGTTGGCCGCGTGCAGGGTGTAGACGGGCTTGCCGGGCCCGTACAGTACGGCGCTTCCCGGGTCGGCGGTGATCTCGAGGCCGGCGTACCAGACATGCAGTTGACCGGTGGTGGGGATGGTGATGTGGTACGCCTCGAGCTCGCTGGCGACGAGCGTCACGGGGGCGCCAAAACCCAGGTGGCCGACGGTCAAGGGTCCGAGTTGGATCACGTCGGCGTGGAACTCGAAGCCGTCGGGACCCTCCGGCGCCGCCACCGCCAGGGGGTGGTAGAACCGGGCCAGCAGAGACCGGGTGTCGTCGATGTCGACACTGCTGAAGCTCGCGGTCGCGCGGGTAACCACCGAGGGCGTCACTGTCCTGAAGTGAGCGTCAACCATCTCGTAAGGCACTCCTGCGCATACGGTGAGTATTCGTGGCAGGTAGGAGCACGTCAATGTCCCGACGCGGCCGGTGACCGATCCAGCACATTCCGGCCATATGAACTACTCTGGCGTTCCGCGCCTACCTGGCGTAACTTGCAGACCAGCGGATTGTTGTCGGGACGCGGACGTCCGGCCGGGCCTGGGTGAGGCACCGGGTTGCAGAACTGCCAGAGCAGAAGACTCCGCGGAATGTTCGGCGTCGCCCGCACGACGCCAGGAAGAGGGCAGCCGTGTATCTGCCGATCACCACTCGCCAGTTGGCCGACGGTACGGTCGAGATCGCCCCCAGCGGGGAGATCGATCTCGACAACGCCCACGTCATGCGGGACGCCGTCAACGACGTCCTGACCTCGCAGACGCCGGGACGGATAGACCTCGACCTCCAACGGGTGATGTTGATCGACAGCATCGGGATCGGCATCCTGGTGGCCTGCTTCCACACGGCCGCCGCCTCGGGCGTGAAACTCGTGGTGAGCCACCCCAGCCCGACGGTCTACCGCCAGCTGTGGATCTCGGGCCTGGTCGGCCTGCTGGGCTGCGCCGAACCGCCCAACCCGCGCACGTCGGTGGGCCTGCGCCCGAGCTGAGCCACCCTCCACCGCCCGGAGGGGCCCCGCGGTCCCGGACTTGCCGGTCCGGGCCGCTCCCGTTCCACCCGTTGCCTTCGGGCCGCCGGCTCATCGGGTCGCACCCGCCCGTTGCCCTGGCGAACGTCCCCGGCTGGCTCATCGGGTCGCACCCGCCCGTTGCCTTGGCGAACGTCCCCGGCCGGCTCATCCGGTGGCACCCCACCGTCGCCTTTGGTCGTCGCCGGCCGGTTCGTCGGGTCGTGCCCCGCTCGGGCTGCGGCCGCGCGGGCCGTCCGTATCCGGGCGAGCTACCTCTAACGGGTGATTTCGGGTCGCCGTACCGGGTCGGTGCGGGCGGGACGGTCGGCGAGAATGCACCGCATGATCGTCCTGCGTTCGGTCGCGTTGTTCCTGCTCGCCGCCCTCGCCGAGATCGGCGGTGCGTGGCTCGTCTGGCAGGGCGTACGCGAGCATCGCGGACTCCTCTTCGCCGGCGCCGGGGTGATCGCCCTCGGCGCGTACGGTTTCGTCGCGACCCTGCAGCCCGACCCGAACTTCGGCCGGATCCTGGCGGCGTACGGCGGGGTGTTCGTGGCCGGATCGCTCGGGTGGGGCATGCTCGTCGACGGTTTCCGCCCGGACCGCTGGGACCTGATCGGCGCCGGCCTGTGCCTGCTCGGCGTCGTGGTGATCATGTACGCCCCGCGCGGCGCGTGACATCCGCTCGCCGCGGCCGTCCGGGGTGCCTTAGCGTTGCAGGATCATGTGGCGGCGCGCGGCGATCGGAACCCTCGTCCTCTACGCCGCCGCGGTCGTCGCCATCACGATTTTCCCGATCCGTGTGCATCCCGCCTCGTACTGGGCGGGCGAACCGTTCATGACGATGGTCCACTGGAGGCCCGGCGACGTCGACGCGCCGAGCTTCACCCTGAACGTCATCATGTTCATCCCGTTCGGGGTGCTGCTGCCGTTGCTGTGGCCGGCCTCGGACGGGCTGCGGGCCATCGCGGTACGGGCGGTCACCGCCAGCACCGCGATCGAGACGGTGCAGTTGGTGCTCGGGCTCACCGTCGGCAGCCGGCGGACCATCGACGTCAACGACCTGATCGCCAACACCGCCGGGGCGGTGATCGGGCTGCTCGTCCTGCGGCTGGCGGTGCCGTCTCCGGTCCACCGGGCCCGCGTCCTGGCGGTGCCTTCCGGGGTCCGCCCAGCCTGCGTCCAGGCGGTGCCCTCCCGGTTCCGCTGGGCCTTTGTCCTGGCGGTGCCCTCCCGGTTCCGGCGAGCCCGCGTCCTGGCGGTGTTCTTCCCGGTCCGCCGGGCCCGCGCCCTGGCGGTGCGTGCCGGGGCGCGGGCGACCGAGGCCGGTGGTGGGGACCAGCCCGGGGCGCCGCGTTCCCCGTCGGCCGGGGGCTCCACGAGCGGATGCCGGGGCCGGGACGTCCGGTAGGGGCGGCGCGCCGGTGCCGGGGGCTCAGACCAGCAGGTCGGGCTCCACCTGGTGGATCTTCACCGGCATGCCGTCCGGGGTCTCCACGTGCAGGCGGGTGCCCAGGTCCGGGTCCCTGGCCAGCCGCACGATGGTGACGCCGCGGTCGCGGAGCAGCTTCTCGAGACGGTCGAGCGGCATGGTGGCGGAGAAGTTGAGCTCGACGGTGCTCTCGCCGCGGGACGGGTCCGGCGGCCGGGTGACCAGTCCGATCTGGGCGGTGCCGACCTGCATCAGCACCCACTCGCCGCCCCGGTCGCCGTGGATCAGCTCGCCGCCGAGCATCTCGTAGAAGGCGACGGCCTCCGGCATCTCGGCGACGTGGACCATCGGCTGCAACTGCAACCCGGGCAGCACGGGGCGCGGCGCCGGCACGCGGGCGACGCCCCGCTTCGGAAGCTCGGGCCGGAGGTCCTCGGCCGGAGCGGCGTCGGCTTGCGCGGCATCGGTCTGGGCCGCATCCGGGTCCGGCGGGGCCGGATCGGACTGCGCCGGGTCCAAAGGCCCGGAGTCCGACGGTCCGCGCTCCGACGGTCCGCGCTCCGACGGTCCGCGCTCCGACGGTCCGCGCTCCGACGGTCCGCGCTCCGACGGCCCGGAGTTCGACGGCTCGCGCTCCGACGGCTCGGGGTTCGACGGCTCGGGGTTCGGCGGCTCGGGGTTCGAGGGGGCCGGGTCGGGCGGTGGTTGCGGGGATGGGGGCGCTGCCGGCTCCTCGTGGGTCAGGAAGGGCGGCGGGATCGGGCGGGGGTCGGCGGGGCTTGCCGTGGTGGGGCGGCGGGGGCCCGGGGTGGCGGCCACCGGGGCGGTGCGGGCCGGGGGCACGGCGGGGTGCCGGCCCCGGTTGTGCGCCGTCTTGCCCCCGGCGGTCACCGGTCGTTCCTTCGCCATGGCGGACTCCTGTCGGGCAACTGTCGGCGCCGGCGGAAATGCCGCCACCGACAGGCTCAACGACCCGTGCCGCTCATCGATTCATCCGCGGATGCCCGCATCCTGCGAAGAACCAGCAGGCCACCGATGCCGGGTACGAACGCCAGCAGCCGGGTGCGCACGTCTCGGGACTCGCGGAACGTGGCTCCGGCGACGACCAGATAGGCGCACCCGTGCACGGGCCCGAGCAGGGACGCGACCGGCGCCCAGTGCACGGTGGCAAGGTTGGCGAACAGCAGCACGAGGGAGATCAGCTCCACCCGGGCGGCGATGGTCAGCGGCGGGGAGGGCATCGGTCACGCCCCCGTCGTCGAGCCGGGCCGGATGATCATCAGCACCACGACCGTCGCCCACACCAGATTGAAGACCCCGGTCACCATCCCCAGCCGGGCGGCGACCGCCGCCACCGATCGGCCCGGCCTGCCGGCCGCCACCGCAGCCGCAGCGCCGGACCCGCCCGTCCCGGTCGCGGACCCGCCCGTCCCGGCTCCGGACCCGCCCGTTCCTGCTCCGGACCCGTCCGTTCCTGCTCCGGAACCGTCCGAGCGGGCCGCGGGGCCGGGCTCGCCGGAGCCGGACGGTCCGGTCGCGGTGCCCGGGGCGACGGGAGCGAGGTCCGCGGCGAGGGTTGCCACCTGGCCCGGGAGGATCGCGAAGACCAGGATGCCGGCGGCCACCGCGGTCAGGGCCATCGAGACGATCAGCCAGGCGTCGGTGAGCACGCCCAGGCTGCTCGCGGTCGCCAGCCCGAACACCGGCACGAGGATGCCGAGGCCCGCGTAGACGCGGCAGATCCGGTGCAGGTTGCGCAGGACCGCGATGCCTGCCGGGTCCGGGTCGGCGCCGGTGAGCACGCGGCGGGCGGTGGCGGGGAACATGCTGGCCGCGACGGTGACCGGGCCGATGGCGACGATGGCGGCCAGGACGTGCAGGGACAGGAGCAGTTTTGTCACGGTTCCCGACCGTAGGGACCACGGATATCCGCCGACAGTGGCTGGAATGCCATATGCCAACGGATTTTCGCCAGCGGCCGGACTACGCTGCCGGTTCATGCACATCGTGGCCGTACTCGCCCTCGACGGGGTCGTCGCCTTCGACCTCGCGACGCCGCTCGAGGTGTTCGCGCGGACCCGGCTGCCCGACGGCTCGGCCGCGTACGACGTGCGGGTCTGTGGCACCGGGCCGGAGGTGGACGCCGGAGCCTTCGCGATCCGGGCCCCGTATTCGCTGGACCTCCTCCAGGAGGCGGACACCGTCATCGTGCCGGGAATCGCGGACCTCGCTGCGCCCGTACCGGAAAAGGTCGTGAGCGGGTTGCGGACGGCCGCGGCGCGCGGCACCCGGATCGCCTCCGTCTGTGTCGGCGCGTTCGTGCTCGCGGCGACCGGCCTGCTCGACGGGCGGCGGGCGACCACGCACTGGGCCGCGGCGTCGCGGCTGGCCGAGTGGTTCCCCGAGGTGGAGGTGGACCCCGGGGTCCTCTATGTGGACAACGGGCAGTTCCTCACCTCGGCGGGCGCGGCGGCCGGGCTCGACCTCTGCCTGCACCTGGTGCGCCGCGACCACGGCTCGGCGGTCGCCGCGGACGCCGCGCGGGTGTCGGTGATGCCGCTGGAGCGGGAGGGCGGCCAGGCGCAGTTCATCGTGCCGGAGCAGCCGCCGGCGCCGCGGGGCTCCACGATGGAGCCGCTGCTGCGGTGGATGCAGGAGAACGCGGGACGCGACCTGACCATGGCGGAGATCGCGGCCCGGGCCGGCATGAGCACCCGTACGCTGAACCGCCGCTTCCGCGAACAGACCGGCACGACGCCGCTGCAGTGGCTGCACCGGGCCCGGATCCGCCACGCGCAGCACCTGCTCGAGACGACCGCGGACGGCGTCGACCGGATCGGCACGCGGGTCGGCTTCGGGTCGCCGACCGCCTTCCGCGACCGGTTCAAGCGCATCGTCGGCACGAGCCCGTACGCCTACCGCCACGCCTTCCGCACGAGGACGGTGGTCAGTCGTTCAGCTGGGCGCGCTGGATCTCCGTGAGGGTGGCGGTCATCACCTCCGCGATCGGCCGGGGTCCGAGCAGGTGCTCGAGGAGCAGGGCGGCGTGCAGCGCGAGCGTCTCGGGCTTGGGCGCCGGCGAACCGTCGTCCTCCCACACCCCGAGGGCGCTCGCCAGCAGGTAGAGCGTCGCCTGCGGGTCCACCTCCGGGCACCAGGCGGCGGCGGACCGGACGCTCTGCTCCAGGACGGCGCGCACGTCGTCGGCGGCCAGCCCGTCCGGGTGGGCGGCCTCCAGGAGCAGGCGCACGGCGGTGCCCAGGATCAGGCCGGTGCGGGTCTGGTCCTGCGCGCCGAGCTCGGCCACCGCCCCGGACAGCGCCGCCGGGTCGCGGGCGCGGGCCGCCTCGACGGCGGAGGCGGTGGCGGCGGCGATCGGCCGGGCCGCGGCGGGCAGGTGACGCCACTGATCGGTCATGGGGCGACGCTAGCCCGGGGGTCCGACAGAACCGCCTGCGGGAAGCGCTCGATGTTGTCGACCACCCAGCGGCGCAGCAGGGCCAGCGGCTCGCACGCGTCGCGGCCCAGCGGGGTCAGGGAGTATTCGACGTGCAGCGGGACGGCCGGGTACACCGTACGGTCGATGAGGCCGTGCTCCTCCAGGCGCCGGAGGGTGGCGGTGAGCACCTTCGGGCTGACCCCGTCGAGCTTCGACCGCAGCGCCCCGAACCGCCGCGGCCCGTCCTCCAGGGCGCCGAGGGCGAGCGCGCTCCACTTGTTCGCCAGCAGGTCCAGCATGTGGCGGCAGGGGCAGGACGAGTCGTAGACGTCATGGGTACGGCCGCAGGAGGTGGGCGCCATCGCGCCATCGTAGTATCCATTGGGAACCAGTGGTCGTCGACGGCGCTGGCTGAAAGCCGTTTTTGTCGGAGGCACCTGGCATGGTGGTCGGCATGACGGTGGACAAGGCGATGGCAGCCCGCGTCGAGCGCGGCGAGTTCCCGGGAATCGTCACGCTCGTCGCGCACGACGACGACGTGCGCGTCGACGCGATCGGCGCCACGGCGTTCGACGGGGGCGTGCCGATGACCCGCGACACGATCTTCCGGATCGCGTCGCTCACCAAGCCGGTGCTCGCCGCCGCCGCGATGCTGCTCGTCGAGGACGACCTCATCGACCTCGAGGAGCCCGTCCACCGGCTGCTGCCCGAGCTGGCCGGGCAACGGGTCCTCGCCCGCGTCGACGGGCCGCTGGACGACACGGTCCCGGCCCGCCGGCCGGTCACGGTCGAGGACCTGCTCACCTTCCGGATGGGCTTCGGCCTGATCACCGAGCCGGAGTACGACCCGCCCTGGCCGATCAACCGGGCCGCCGCCGAGCTGGAGCTCACGCTCGGCCGGCCGGAGCCGCGCACCCCGCACGGGCCCGACGAGTGGATCCGCCGCTTCGCCACCCTGCCCCTGATGGTGCAACCCGGTGAGCAGTGGCAGTACAACGTCGGCAGCCTGGTGCTCGGGGTCCTCCTCGCCCGGGCCGCCGGCAAGCCGCTCGGCGAGGTGCTCCGGGAGCGCCTCTTCGACCCGCTCGGCATGCGCGAGACCGGCTTCTGGCTGCCCGAGGCCCGCGCCCGGCAGCTGCCGACCCACTACGCGACCGACCCCGGGACCGGAAAGCTCGCCGAGCGTACGGACACCGGCGTGCAGGTGTGGAGCCGGCCGCCGGCCTTCCCCTCCGGCTCGGCCGGCCTCGTGTCCACGGTGGACGAGTTCCACACGTTCGCCCGGATGCTGCTCGACCGTGGGGTGCACGGCGGCACCCGGCTGCTCCCCGAGCGGTCGGTCGAGCTCATGACGACCAACCGCCTCACCCCGGCGCAGCTCGGGACGGCGGGTTCGCTGCTCGGCGGCTCGGGCTGGGGCTTCGGCATGACGGTGAGCGTGGTGGCCGACGACACCTCGGCGCCGGGCCGGTACGGCTGGGCCGGCGGCTACGGCACCACCTGGTTCAACGACCCGCACGAGCGGCTGATCGCGATCGCGTTCACGCAGGTCAGCGACTTCCTGTGGAGCGGCGCGGCGGAAGAGTTCGGCCGGCTGGCCTACATCCCGTGGCGTTCGGAGGAGAAACGATGACGAACCTCGACGCGGTGACCGCGTGGGTGGACAGATACCGCACCGCCTGGGAGTCGAACGACCCGGAGGACATCGGCGGCCTCTTCGCCGAGGACGCCGCCTACTTCACCGAGCCGTGGGCGGAGCCGTGGCGTGGACGCGACGCGATCGTGGCCGGCTGGCTCGAGCACCGCGACGAGCCGGGCACCACCACCTTCGAGTGGCACCCCCTGATCATCACCGACGACCTGGCCGTCATCGAGGCGACCACGCACTACACGTCACCGCCGCGGACCTACAGCAACATGTGGGTGCTGCGGCTCGACATCGGCGGCCAGGCGCGGCAGTTCACGGAGTGGTGGATGCAGCACCCGGCACCGAGCGCCTGAGCGGCGGGTCGGGGAACGAGCCGTCGCCGAAGAGGACCCGCGCCGCCGCGGCCCGGCCCGGGGCGGTGTGCAGCAGGGTGAACGCGGCCTCGGCGCCGGCGGCGGACCGCAGTCCCGACAGAGCGCGGCGCATCAGGAGCCGGCCCCGGAAGCGCGCACGCAGTCCGGCGCCGTCGTAGTGCCGCAGCACCGAGGCGTCACCGCTGCGCAGGTAGTCGCCGGTCACCTCGGCGGCCAGGCGGGACAGGCGCAGGCACGGGTCCAGGCCGCCGGCGGTGAGCGGCGACACCGCGCCGGCCGCGTCGCCGACGAGGAGCCCGTCCGGGCAGGCGATCCGGCGCAGCAGCCCGCCGACCGGGATGGGACCGCCGCGCCGGCGCACCGGACCCTCGGCGACCGGCAGAACGCCCGACCCGCCGCCCGGGCCGTCCGCGTCGCCTCCCCACCCGGCGCCCCGGCCGTCCGAGCCGGCACCGAAGCGGCCCGAGCCGCCGCCGTCCGGGCCGGCACCGAAGCGGCCCGAGCCGCCGCCGTCCGGGCCGTCCGGGCCGGTGCTGAAGCGGTCGCGGAAGGCGTGCAGGAGCTGGGGCAGCGGCGCGGCCAGCCGGTCCGGGCGCCCCGCCAGACCCACGTGGGCGTGCCGTCCGTCGTCCACGACCCAGCCCAGATAGCCGGGGGCGAGCCGCGGGTCGATCACGCAGTGGAACGTCGGCGGGCCGTCGCCGGCGGCCATCGGGTACACCTCCTCGATGCCGACGATCAGGTGGCGGTTGACGTCGAGGCCGAGCCGGCGGGCGACGGTGGAGCGGGCGCCGTCCGCGCCGATCGTGAAGCGGGCCGTCACGTCCGCCACCGGGTACGGCACGCCGAGGCGCACCCGGGCGCCGGCCTGCTCCGCGCGGGCCCGGGCGTCGGCGTAGACGCCCGCCATGTCGGCGACCCGGAACTCGTCGCGGGCGCTGAGCAGCTCGACCGGCCGGCGGCCCGACGGCGGGTGCAGCACCACCCGGCGGATGGGCGGGCCGAGATGCCGGCCGGGCAGGGCGAAGTCGTCGAGGGTGCGGCGGACGAAGATGCCGGTCGTCCGGATCCCGGTGTCGAGGCTGCGGCGGCGGTCGACGACGAGCACGTCGAAGCCCTGCCGGGCCAGCAGCCGGGCGGTGTGCAGGCCGGCGAGGCCGGCGCCGGCGACGAGGACGTCCACGGTCTCCATGACCGCGACCGTAGCGGCGGGCCGGCCGCGAGAAGGGCGCCGTCACGACACCTTCACCGACCCTCCCCGGCGTGCGATCGTGCGGTTTCGGGCGGGAACGGGCAGACTGCCTCGAATGGAGGTGCGGCAGCGGGTCCTCGGTGGGCGGTACACCCTGCTCGAACCGCTGGGCAGCGGCGGCATGGCGGTCGTCCGGCGTGCCCGCGACGAGGTCCTCGGGCGGGACGTAGCGATCAAACTGCTGGCCGGACGGCACGCCGGGGACGCCACCTCGCGCTCCCGCATCCGGGACGAGGCCCGAGCCGCCGCGACCCTCTCGCATCCGCACATCGCGCAGGTGTACGACTACGGCGAGGCCGAGGAGCAGGGCCGGCGCGTCCCGTACGTGGTGATGGAGTTGATCCGCGGCATCACCCTGCAGCAGCGGGCGGCGAGCGGGGTGCTGTATCCGCCGGAGATCTGCCGGATCGGCGCGCAGGTCGCGTCGGCGCTGGCCGCGGCGCACGCGCTGGGGCTGGTGCATCGCGACATCAAGCCGGCCAACGTCATGGTCACCCGCGACGGCGTGAAGGTCGTCGACTTCGGACTCGCGGCCACCGCCGGCCCCGGCGAACCGGGCGAGGAACTGCTGGGCACGCCGGCCTACCTGGCCCCCGAGCGGCTCACCGGCGCCACCGTCCTCCCGGCCTCCGACGTGTACGCCCTGGGCGTCCTCCTGTACCGGCTCCTGGCGGGGGAGTCGCCGTGGGCGGTGGACAGCACCACGCAGATGCTGACCGCGCACGTGACCGAGGAGCCCTGCCCGCTGCCACCGCTGCCGGGCGTGGCGCCGGAGATCGTGGCGCTGGTCGAGCGGTGCCTCCACAAGGATCCCGCCGCGCGTCCGACCGCGGCCGAGGCGGCGCGCGTCCTGGCCGGGGAGCGGACCGGCACCACCCAGGTCCTGCCGGCGCCGCCCGTACCCGAGGCGGACCGGCCCCGGCGCCGGTGGCTGCTCGTGGCGGCGGCCGCGGCCGTCCTGCTGGCCGGGGCGGGCTGGGTGCTGCTCCCGCCGGGCGCGCGGGGCGGGGCCGAGCCGGTGGCGGTCGCGCCGTCCCCGCCTCCGCCTCCGCCGGTGCCCACCCGGCCCGGCCCGGCCCCGGCGACGACCGTCCCGGCCGGGGTTCCTCCGGCGCCCCCGCCGGTCACCACCACGAAGGCGCGGCCGGCGCCCGGAACACCGCGCGGCACCGCGCCCCCGCCGGGCCGGCGCGATCCGGCGCCCGGCACCAGGACGTTCCGGTCGGCGGGCGGCACCGTCACCGCGCGATGCGACGACAGGGACCGGGCGGTGCTGGTCTCCTACGCCGCGGTCAAGCCGTACAAGGTCGAGCGGGTGAACCCCGGGTCGGCCGCCGTCGTGTTCCGGCACGGCAAGGACCGCATCCGGGTACGGGTGAGCTGCAAGGCGGGAACGCCCACCGCGACCACCCGCCCGTAGCGGCTACCGACCAACGGTGCGGTAGTGGCCGGGCGCCACGTCGTACGCGCGCTTGAACGCCTTGCCGAACGCATACTCCGAGCCGTAGCCGCAGCGGGTGGCGACCGTGCGGAGCGAGGCGTCGGACTCGCGGAGCAGGCGGGCCGCCGTCGTCATGCGCCACCAGGTCAGGTACGCGAGCGGAGGCCGGCCGATGATCGTGGTGAAGCGTTTGGCGAACGCCGCACGGGACAGGCCCGCGACCGCCGCCAGGTCCTCGACCGTCCACGGCTTCTCCGGGTGGCGGTGCATCTGGCGCAGCGTGGTCGTGATGGCGGGGTCGCGCAGCGCGGTGGCCCAGCCGGCCGCGTCGCCGGGCTGCTCCGCCAGCCACGCCCGCAGCACGTACAACAGCAGCATGTCGATCAGCGCCGGGATCGCCGCCTCGGTGCCGGGACGCGGGTCCAGCAGCTCGGTGCCCAGCAGCTCCACCGCGCTGCGCAACGACGGGTGCTGCCCGGCCCGCGCCGGCACGTGGACGATCGCCGGGAGGTCGGCCAGCAACGGGTGCGGGCGGCTCGGGTCGAACATGTAGTACGCGCACATCAGCTCGGTGACCGCGCCGGTGCCGCCGATGCGCATCTTGTCCAGTGGCGTGGCGTCGTCGGGCCGCGGCTCGAAGTCGACGATCGGGCTGCCCGGCTGGTCGACGAGCGCGTAACCGTGTCCGTGCGGGGTGAACAGGACGTCACCCACGCCCAGTGCGAGGGGCTCGTGATGGTGGGAGATGACCCAGCAGTTGCCGGCCAGCACGACGTGACAGCCCGCCGCCTCGCCCTGGTGGAAACGCACACCCCACGGGGCGTGGCTGCTGGTGCGAACGGCCGTCGGGCTGCCCGTACGCATGGCCACCAGCACGTCGCTCAGCACATCCACCCGGAAGACTCTAGGACATCTTTTCGAGCTTCTGAACCATCCACAGTCTTTCGTCCCGTTTATAGCGTTGACGGCATGACATTCCACGTTGTTGTCGGCGCGGGCCCGACCGGCACCGCCACCGCGCTACTGCTCGCCGAGTCCGGGGACGACGTCCGGGTGGTCACGCGACGCGGCACCGGACCGGAGCACCCGCGGATCGAGCTGGTGGCCGCGGACGCCACGTCCGGGCTGGCCGGCCTCTCCCGGGGCGCCACCACACTGATCAACTGCGCGATGCCGGCGTACCACCGGTGGCCCGAAGAGGTGCCCGCGTTGTCGGAGGCCCTGCTGAACGCGGCCGAGCGCACCGGCGCCGGGTACGTGAACCTGGGCAACCCCTACAGCTACGGCCCCGCCGACAGCCCCCTGACCGACGACCTGCCGCTGCGCCCGACCACCATCAAGGGCCGGGTACGGGCCCAGATGTTCCGCGACGGCCTCGCCGCGCACGAGGCGGGCCGGTTGCGGTTCACCGAGGTCCGGCCGGGTGACTTCCTCGGCGTGGGCGCCTTCGCCATGTTCCACTGGTTCATCGGTCCCCAGGTGCTGGCCGGTCAGGAGGTCGTGTTCCCGGCCGATGTGGACGTCCCGCACAGCTGGACCTACACGGGCGATGTGGCCAGGACGCTCGTCGCGGTGGCGCGCTCCGAACGGTCCTGGGGCAGTGCCTGGCACACGCCGCAGACCGCCGACCTGTCGGTCCGCGAGCTCGCGGAACGGTTCGCGACGGTGGCCGGCCGGCCGCGGCCGGCCGTGCGCGGGATGACGCCGCTGGAACTGCACGCGACGATGGCGGACCCGATCGGGGCCGAGTCGGTGGAGATGCAGTACCTCTACCAGCGCGAGAGCGTCCTGGACTGGTCACGGACGGCGGCCGAGCTCGATCTGAAGCCGACGCCGCTCCACGACGTGCTGCGAGAGCTGGCCACCGCCTAGAGCCGCAGGAGGGCGTCGGCCGACGGGCTGCCCGGTTCCGCCTGATACACGATGATCACGTCGCCGGGCGTACCCGAGACCGCCAGGGACTGACGGCGCAGCTCGAGCGGGCCGACGATCGGATGGTCGAAGCGTTTGAGCTCGTCGCGGGAGGGCCGCACGTCGTGCCGCGCCCACAGCCGGCGGAAATCCGAATACCCGGAGAGGTCGGCGACGAGCCGTTCCAGCGCCGGATCGGCCGGGTCCGCCGCCGCCCGCAGCGCCGCGACGGTCTGGGCCGCGATGTCCGGCCAGCCGGGGAAGAGCCGGCGGACGTCCGCGTCGAGGAAGACGTCGCGGACCAGGTTGCGGCCGGGGGAGTACATCGGGGAGAGGGCCGTGGCGAGCTTGTTCGCGGCGCGGATCTCGAACCGGCCGTCGCGCACGTACGCGGGGGTGCCCGGCCACGCGTCGAGCAGCGCCCGCACGTCGATCGGGCGCCCGGGCGGGCGCACCGGGGGCCGGGCGAGGGCGTGCAGGTGGGCCCGGGCGTCCGGGTCCAGCCGCAGCGCCCGGGCGAGCGCGTCGAGGATCTGCGGGGACGGGTGCCGGTCGCGGCCCTGCTCCAGCCGCATCAGGTAGTGCGGGCTCACCCCCGCGATCCGGGCGAGCTCGTCGCGGCGCAGACCGGGGACGCGCCTTCTTCCGTACGCGGGCAGCCCCGCCTCGTCCGGGCGCACCGACGCCCGGCGCGCCTTGAGGAATTCCCCCAGCGGGTTGCCGGTCACCCGTCGAAGGGTAGCCCCGCGCGGGTACTGGCTACCGCCGTCGCCCCGGCGCAGCGTGGAGGCCATGAAGACATGGTTCATCACCGGCGCCTCCCGTGGATTCGGCGCCGTCTGGGCGGCCGCGGCGCTCGCCCGCGGAGACCGGGTCGCGGCCACGGCGAGAGACCCGCAAACCCTGAAACCCCTGGTTGACGCGTACGGCGACAGCGTCCTGCCGCTCGCCCTCGACGTCACCGACCGTACGGCGGCCTTCGCGGCCGTCGAGCACGCCGCGACCCGCCTCGGGCGGCTGGACGTGGTGGTCAACAACGCCGGGTACGGCCTCTTCGGCATGGTCGAGGAGGCCACCGAGGAGCAGGCCCGCGCCCAGCTCGAGACGAACTTCTTCGGCGCGCTCTGGGTCACCCAGGCCGCCCTGCCGATCCTGCGCGCGCAGCACGGCGGCCACCTCCTCCAGGTCTCCAGCATCGGCGGCGTCGCGGCCTTCCCCACGCTGGGGCTCTACCACGCGTCGAAGTGGGCGCTCGAGGGGATGAGCGACGCGCTGGCGCAGGAGGTCGGCCCGCTGGGCGTGAGGGTGACGCTGGTCGAGCCCGGCCCGTACGGCACCGACTGGGCCGGGGCGTCGGCGGTGCGGACCACGCCGATCGAGGCGTACGAGCCGATCCGGGAGGCGCGGCGCTCCGGGGCCTCCGGCCGCGCGGGCGCCGACCCGGCGAGCACCGCCGCGGCCGTGCTCCGACTTGTAGATGCTCCGGAGCCGCCGCTGCGGTTGTTTCTCGGCGATTACCCGTACCCGATCATCGAACGTCTCTACCGCGAACGTCTGGCGACCTGGCGGAGCCCGAAAATCTAAGCCCGGGCCGGCCGCGGCCGATGGTGGGGTCCGATCCGACCGGAGGGAGATCGCATGGACGCCTACGCCGAGACGGCCTACGAGTGGCTCGCCGGCCTGATCGGTCCGCAGTCCGTGGTGCCCTGGTGGGCGTGGGCGGCGGCGCTGGTCATGATCTTCTGGGGCCTGCTCGCCCCGGGGATCACGGCCGGTCGCGACCGCGAGGAGGAGCGCAAGCGCCTGCTCAGCTGACCGGCGCCGGGGTGCGGCCCACCGTGTCGAGGTGCCGCAGGGCCTGGGCGTACGACGAGACCAGGCCGGTCTCCAGGTAGGACACCTGGTGCTCCGCGCAGAAGTCCCTGACCAGCCGCTGCGCCTTGCGCAGGTTGCCCCGCGGCATGGACGGGAACAGGTGGTGCTCGATCTGGTAGTTGAGGCCGCCGAGCGCGAAGTCGGTCAGCCAGTTGCCCCGCACGTTGCGGGAGGTGAGCACCTGCCGGCGCAGGAAGTCGGCGTCGTCCTCGGGGCTGAGCGGCGGCATGCCCTTGTGGTTCGGCGCGAACGAGCAGCCGAGGTAGAGGCCGAAGAGGCCCTGGTGCACCGCCACGAACGCCAGCGCCTTGCCGGGCGGCAGCAGCACGAACACGGCCGCCAGATAGGCGGCGAGGTGCAGGGTGATGAACAGCAGCTCGCGCATCCCGGCCCGGCTCCGGACGCTGAGCAGGTAGCGCACGCTGGCGACGCGCAGGTGCAGCGCCTCGAGGAACAGCAGCGGGAAGAACGCCCACGCCTGATAGCGGTAGAACATCCGGGCCACCCGGCCGCTGGCCTGCGCCTGGCCGGTGGTGAACACCAGTGCGCCCGCGCCGATGTCGGGATCCTTGTCCTCGTCGTTCGGGTGCGCGTGGTGCCGGTTGTGCTTGTCGATCCACCAGCCGTAGCTGAAGCCGACGCCGAGGTTGGCGAGGACGACGCCCAGCCGGTAGTTGCGGCGGCTCGAGCCGAAGATCTGCCGGTGCCCGGCGTCGTGGCCGAGGAAGCCGAGCTGGGTGGAGACGACCGCGAAGAACGTGGCCACGAGCAACTGCCACCACGAGTCGCCGACCACCACGAGGGCGGTCCAGGCGGCGGCCACCAGGGCCAGCATGAGGGCGATCTGCGCGGCGTAATAGCCGGGTCGCCGGTCGAGCAGCCCGGCCGCCTTGACCTGCCGGGACAGCGCGGCGTACGCGCTGCCCCGAGCCGTGGTGGTGCTGTTGAGTGCGTCGATAGCCATGAAGGTCGCTCCAGAGCCTGCCGAGAACAGAATTCGCCGGTATCCCAGAGCGAATGTCCCTCGATACCCCTCCCGCCGTCCGGCAAACGCCCGGATCGGGGCCCCGCCGGCCGCACCGGCGGGACCCCGGGCGCTCTCAGGAGAGGTTGTAGCAGTTCACCGCGGAGGCCTCGTCGTTGAACTCCTTCGGCAGCGTCGGGGCCTTCTGCATCGGGTACATCCGCCAGACCACGCCGCCGCGCGCGTCGTAGTCCCAGTACGTGGTGCCGACCCGGCGGGTGGTGTTGTTCTTCCAGGACGAGGCCCGGTCGTTGAAGCCGGTGTCCTTCAGATTGATGGTCAGGGCGTAATCGCAGACGTACGAGTAGATGATCTCGATCTGCCCGGTGTAGGTCTGGTCGTCCCACAGGCACATGGCATCCGCGGGACAGTCGCTCTCGCCGGCGCTGGTGAGACCCAGCACGACACCGTTGCTGAAGGTGACCCGGGTCCTGCCGGTCTGGACAGCACCCGGGTGGGCGTCCAGGATCGCGTCGATCCGGACCTGCGTGGCGTCCCCGGCGGGTGCGGCCACCGCGGTACCGGCGCCCCCCACCATTACCAGGCCGGCCGCGAACGTGGCCATCAGGGCGGCCAGTCGTCGTTTCATGCGTGTTCCTCCATCGTCGGATCGGATTGCCGCTGACGTCGATCAGCGACTATGTGTCTAGCGCCGATGGATCGTTCAGAATCACGCGCTGGACAAGTGAACGACGCGGCCTGGACAATCGACCGCGACGTTCGCTACGGGGAGGCCGCGTCGGTGGCAGGTACGGAACGTGCGCTCTCGGACGACGACGGCCCACTCACTCGATTCGCGGCTGACCTGCGGAAACTCCGGCAGAAGGCGGGGCTGCCGCCGTACCGGGAGCTGGGCCGCCGGGCGCACTACTCGGCCGCCGCGCTGTCCGACGCCGCCGGCGGCAGGAGGTTGCCGAGCCTCGCGGTCACCCTCGCCTATGTCGCCGCGTGCGACGGCGATACGCAGGCATGGGAGCAGCGCTGGCATTCCGTGGCCGCGGAACTGAGCACCGGAAATGCGCCCGAAGAGCCCGCGGCGCACGACGGGGAACCGGCGCCGTACCTCGGCCTCGCCGCATTCGGAACGGCCGACGCCGGCAGATTCTTCGGCCGGGAACGCCTGGTCGATGAGCTGGGTACGCGCGTGGCCGGGCACCGTTTCGTGGTGGTCGTCGGCGCCTCCGGCTCGGGAAAGTCCTCATTGCTCCAGGCGGGCCTGCTGCACCGCGTCCTCGCCGAGGGCCTGCCCGGTACGGCCGGGATCACGCCGCTCGTCCTGACGCCCGGTTCGCATCCGCTCGAGGAGTGCGCCGCCCGGCTCGCCGCGCTCACGGGCGCCACCGCCACCTCGGTGCACGCCGCGTTGCGTGACGATCCCCGTGCCCTGCACCGGACCGCCCTCCAGATCCTCGCCGACCGGCCGGCCGGGGCCGAGGTGCTGGTGGTGGTGGACCAGTTCGAGGAGGTGTTCACCCTCTGCGCGGACGCGGGGGAGCGGGCCCGGTTCATCGAGGTGCTGGCCGCCGCGGCGCGCGCCTCCAACAGCCGTACCCGGGTCGTCCTGGGCCTGCGGGCCGACTTCTACGCGCACTGCGCCCATCATCCGGAGCTGCTCGACGCCCTGCGCGACGCTCAGCTCCTGGTCGGTCCGATGACCACCGCGGAGCTGCGCGAGGCCGTCACCCGGCCCGCCCTCGACGCCGGCTGCCGGGTGGAGAATGCCCTGGTCGCGGAGCTGATCGGGGACGCGGCCGGGCAGCCGGGCGTGCTGCCGCTCGTCTCGCACGCGTTGCTGGAGACGTGGCGCCGGCGGCGGGGCACCACGCTGACCCTGGCCGGGTACCACGCCGCGGGCGGCCTCGACCGGTCGATCGCGCGCGCCGCCGAAGCGGTCTACACCGGGCTGTCGGAGGGCGAGCGCGAGTGGGCGCGGCGGCTGTTCGTCCGGCTGGTCGCCCTCGGCGAGGGCACCGAGGACACCCGGCGCCGGCTCGACCGCGCCGAGCTGGATCCGGCCGCCCCGGAGACGACGGCGGTGCTCGAGCGGCTGGCCGCCGCCCGCCTGGTGATCCTGGACCGGCACAGCGTGCAGCTCACCCACGAGGCGCTGGTCCGCCGCTGGCCGCGGTTGCAGGGCTGGCTGACCGACGACCGCGAGGGCCTGCGGATCCACCGGCAGCTCACCGACGCGGCCGACGCGTGGCAGCGGCTCGACCGGGATCCCGGCGCCGTCTATCGCGGCAGCCGGCTGGACCGGGCCGACCGGTGGGCGGCGGCGGGCGGCCGGAACGCGCTGAACGCCCGGGAGCGGGACTTCCTCGGGGCGAGCCTGGCCGAGCAGGCGCGCGAGCAGGCGGTGGCGCGCCGCCGGATCACCCGGCTGCGCCAGTTCCTCGCCGCGCTCACCGTGCTGCTCGTGCTGACGACCGGTGCGACCGCGTACGCGGTGCGGGCCCGGCAGGTCAGCGTCGGTCAGCGCAACCTCGCGATCACCCAGAAGGTGCTGAGCCAGGCGGCGGCGCTGCGCGCGACCAATCCGGCGCTGGCGATGCAGTTGCGGCTGGCCGCGTACCGCCTGGCGCCGGTGCCGGAGGCGCGGGCGAGCCTGCTCAACATGTTCACCACCCCGTACGCCGCCCTGCTGACCGGGCCGAGCGGGGCGGTGCAGGCGCTCGCCTTCAGCCCCGACGGCCGCACCCTCGTGGCGGGCGACGACGACGCCGTACGGCTGTGGGACACCGCCGATCCGAACCGGCCCGGCCGCCCGGCGCTGCTCACCGGCCTCGCCGGGCCTTTCCCGTCGGTGGCCTACAGCCCGGACGGGCGCACGGTCGCCGCGGTCGGCGTCGACCGGGCCGGCCTGTGGGACGTCACCGATCCGGTGCGCCCCCGCTTCCGCGCGTCGATCGCCCGCCCCGCCGGGAAGATCGCCTTCAGCCCGGACGGCCGCACCCTGGCCGCGGGCGGCGGCAACGCCGTACGCCGATGGGACCTGGGCGATCCGGACAACCCGCGCGAGCTGCCGCCGTTCCCGGTGGGTGCCGGCCCCGTCTACGACGTCGCCTTCGGGGACGGCGGCCGCACGCTCGCCGCCGCCGTGCCGGCCGCGGGTGAGTCGCTCGCCGGGCGGCACGAGGTGCGACTGTGGAATCTCGCCCGTCCCGGCGCGCCGGTCACGCTCGCCGCCGAGGCCGGGTTCGTCCAGGTGCTCGCCTTCACGCCGGACGGGCGCGGCCTGGCCACCGGGCACGGCGACGACGCCCTGACGCTGTGGGACGTCCGGGACCCGGCCCGGCCCGTACGCCTCGACCGGCTCACCGCTGCCACCGCCGCGGTCAACGAGGCGGCCTTCGGCCCCGACGGCCACACGCTCGCCACCGCGGGCGCCGATCGCGAGATCCAGCTCTGGGACGTCACCGACCTGCGCCACGCGCGCGCGGTGGCCACCCTCCAGGGAGCCACCGCCCCGGTCACCACGCTCGCCTTCCGGCCGGACGGCCGCACCCTGGCCGCGGCCAATTCCGACGGCATCGTACGGCTGGAGAGCGTGGCGGAATACACCTTCCCGGCGCGCGCGGGCGGCGGCGTGGAGGTCGTCGACTTCAGCGCGGACGGCGGCACCCTCGTCAGCGGGCACGCCGACGGCACGGTCGGGGTGGCCGCCGCGGCCGACCCGTACCGCCCGGTGCTGTTCCCGGCGGGCCCGAGCGGCCTGCCGATCGTCGCGGTGGCCCTGGCCCCGGACGGCCGCACGCTGGCCAGCACGGACGCGACCGGCGCCGTCGTCCTGTGGGACCTGCGGGGCCGCCGGATCGCGGTGGTCGCGCCGCGTCCGCGATCTCTCGTCCCGGTCACCCCGGCGCTGGCCTTCGCGCCGGACGGGCGCACCCTCGCCGCCTCGGGCCGCGACAACTCGGTGCGGCTCTGGGACGTCGCCGACCCCCGCCGTCCCCGGGCGCTGGCGGGCATCGACGGCCTGTCCGCCGCGGTGAACTCGGTGGCGTTCAGCCCGGACGGCCGGCTCCTGGCGACCGCGGGCGACGGCACCGGCAGCGGCCTGTGGGACCTCGCGGACCTCCGCCGGCCGCGCCGCCTGTCCGTCCTCACCGGACCGGCGCCGGGTCCGGTGCTGGCGGTGGCCTTCGGGGCGGGCGGCCGTACGCTCGCCCTCGCCAACCCGGACCGCACGGTCGGCCTGTGGGACGTCGCGGATCCGGCCCGGCCCCGGGCGGTGACCATTCTGTCCGCGGCCAGCCGGGTCTACTCGGTCGCCTTCAGCCCGGACGGGCGGCGGCTCGCGGCCGGCACCATCCACGGCACGACCAGCGTGTGGGACGTCACGGACCCGGGCCGCCCGCCGGTCGAGCTGACGTCGTCGGGGCCGGTTCACTCCGTCGCGTTCGGCCCGGACAACCACGTCCTCGCGACGGCGGGCGTCGACTGGCGCGGCGTGAACGGGTCACTGCGGCTGTGGGAGATGGACCCCGAGCGGGTGGCGGTCCGGGTCTGCGGGCTGGCCCGGCCGGCTATCACGCGTACGGAATGGCGGCAGTTCTTTCCCGGCCTGGCCTATCGTCCGCCCTGCCCCTGAGCGGGTCAGGCGCGGTCGTGGATGGTGACGGCGTACCCGTCGGGGTCGGTGAAGGTGAACGTCCGGCCGAACGGGCCGTCGAACGGCGGCACCGTGATCGGGACGCCGTCGGCGGCGAGCCGGTCGTGGACGGCCTGCGCGTCGTCGGCGCCGAACCACAGGACGACGCCCGCGCCGGGCTGCGGGGTCACGGCGTCGAGGTCGAGGCCGGGCAGCGGTTCGCGTACGGCGAAGGCGGGCGTGGTGGCGAAGACGACGGCGTGCGGCGGGGCCACGGGCGCCCGCTGGAGGCCGAGCCGGCTCTCGTAGAAGTCCGCGGCCTTCTCCAGGTCGCGCACCTGAAGGGCGATGAAGTCGGGTCCGGTGACGGTCATGACTCACTCTCCTGCATCATGTCAGCGTGTTGACATGTACGAGTGTGTGTCATGATGCTGACATGAGTCAAGCGGGAATTTCCCGGCCGGTCGACGAGCAGGTCGGATACGTGCTGAAGAAGGCCGCCACCGTGCTGCGGGCGGCGATGGACAACGCGCTGCGGCCCCTGGACCTGACCGTCTCGCAGTACGCGTGCCTCGAACTGCTCCGGCAGCAGCCGGGCCTGTCCGGATCCGAGCTGGCCCGGGCGATGTTCGTCAGCCGCCAGTCGATGAACCTGGTGCTGAAGGGGCTGGAACGCCGCGGCCTGCTGATCCGCTCACCGGTTCCGCCGCACGGCAAGGCGCTGCCGACCCGGTTGGCCCCGGCCGGCCTGGAACGGCTCGCCGCCGCGAACGAGGCGGTCAGCGTGGTCGAGAAGAAGATGCTGGCGGGGCTGACCCCGGAGGCCGAGCGCCGGCTGTGCGCCGACCTGACCGCGTGCGTGGAAGCGCTCGGCGACGACCTGCCGGCGGACGTCAGCGATTGACGTACGCCGCGAGCCCGCCCAGCTCCTCGCTCGCGATGAACACCGAGCGCACGTTGATGATGGCTTCCTCGACGTGGGTGGGGCAGCCCCACGCGGCATCGCCCCACGAGTCGGCGATCTTGATCTCGGCCGCCGCGGTGCACCCGCCGGCGCCGCCGAGCTGGCAGTGCTCGGGATGCGGCTTCGCGGCCTGCGTGGCCGCGGCGGCGCGGATCTGAGCGTTGAGTTCCGCGGCGGCCGCGGCGCGTTCCTCGGCCTCGGCGCGCAGCTTCTGCTCCGCGCGTACGGCCCTGGCGAGCTCGTCGTGGGCCGCCTTGGCGAGCGCCTCCGCTGCCGCCTTCGCCTGCTCGATGTGATGCCGCTCGATGGCCAGCGCCGCGGTGCCGGCGAAGACCCGGGCGAGGGCCAGGTCGGTGTCCTGCGGCGCCCGCGGCGTGCGGTGATACATCGCGAAGGTGCCCAGCAGGCCACCGTCGCGGGCCAGGATGGGCGTGGACCAGCAGGCGGCCAGCCCGGCCCGGCCGGCGAGCCCCCGGAAGTCGTCCCAGAACGGATCGGTGCCGATGTCGGCGACCATGACCGGCTCCCGCCGGTGCGCGGCCGTGCCGCACGAGCCCACGCCCTCCCCGGTGGCGATCCCGTCGATGGCCTCGTTGTAGAAATCGGGCAGGCTCGGCGCGGCCCCGTGCCGCAGATGCAGCCCGTCGGCGTCGGCGAGCAACACGGAGACCAGCACCTCGTCCGGAGCCAGCTCCTCGATGCAGCGCGCCATCCCGTCGAGCACCTCGGCCAGCGGCGCCTGCCGGGCGATCTGCTCCAGCAACGCCCGATGCTCCGACATCAGCCGCTGCGCATGCTTGACCTGAGTGACCTCCACGCCGATCACCCGGACGCCCACGACCTCCCCGGAACCATCCCGGCGCGGCTCACAGGTGAAGTCGAACAACCCCGGCGACCCGGTGGCCGGCACGATCCCGACGTCGCGGGCGGTGCCGGGCTCACCCGTACGGAAAACCCGGTCGAGCAGGGCACGGAAATCCTGAGGCAGCACATCGCCGAGCGGCACCCCGGCCCGCACCCGCTCCTCGCCGACAGCCGCAACGAACGCGGGATTCGCCGCCTCCACCACGTGAGCGGACCCGGCAAGCGAGGCGAAAACGGCAACGGACTGCCCGAAAAGCTCGCGCACATCCTCCTCGGCCGGCCGACCAGATACCGCCGTCATGGATGGCGCCTCTCCTCCGACGAACACAATCGGGCCGTTTCTACCCGCCGACCTAGACATCCAACCCGACCTCCGTTGCCCGCTCAATTCGAGGTGCCGCGCACGGCATCGATGGTGTGGTGCAAGGTTGGCGCGAAGCGGCTGATCTCCGACCGGCTGATCCCGTTGCCGCGGCCACGGACTTCCAGTTCGTGTGAATACGGCTCACCGGCGCACGCGTTTGGGCAGGACCTCATCCGCCCGTGCACGACCCAGGTCGGTTTCGTACGGGTCCGTCGCTGCTACCAGGGCATCCAGCACGCCCAGCGCGCGAGCCACACCGAGGAAGGCCTCGAAGCTCACCCCGGGATCGCCGGTCTCTATTCGTCGTAAGGTGTTGCGCGAGATGCCGGCTCGCTCGGCGACCTGGACCGCGGTGAGCCCGTGAAGCTTGCGCCAGGCCAGCAACTGCTCGCCGATGCTGACGGCGGCAGCGCTGACTCTGGATGACGGACGAGGCACGTTGCTCCCGGCGTTATGGGCACGATCCTTACCACTATACGCGCTAATGTTCAGCATCCTGACCATTGGACGGCGCACTTTCTCCAGGATCGTGTTTGGCTCGGTCAGGCGTGTGCCAGGCCTTGCCGGGTCTTGGTCAGGCGCGGGACGTGAGCTGTTCCCAGTTGCGGTGCGCGATGTCGGCCTTCTGCTCGCCGGTGAAGGGCGCGTCCTCCAGGAAGGACCGGGCGACGCCGGCGCTGGTGTCCACGTAGGGGAAGCCGCCGGGGCGGAACCCGTAGGTGAACGGGTAGTCGGTGGAGTACAGCATCCGTTCGGTGCCCACGACTTCGGCTGTCCAGCGGAGGTAGCGAGGGCTGACGGTGCCGCTGCCGGCGACCCAGAAATTCTGCTTGAAGTAGTCGGCGAGCGGGCGGGCGAGGCCACCGGCGTCGGCGAAGAACCCGGTGTGGTCGAGGTAGAAGAGCACGACCTCTCCCCAGTGGCCGGCGATGACCTGGAGATCGGGGTAGCGGTCGAAGACGCCGGAGAAGATCATCCGCAGGTACTGCACGCCCAGGTCGTAGTACCAGCCGATCGCGGGCCCCGCCAGCGCGGTCCCGATGGGGCCGATGCCGGAGTAGTAGGCGTCCAATACCGCCTGCACAGGCATCTGCGGGTGGAAGTGGAGGGGGACCCGCAGCCGCTCCGCGGTGGCGTACAGCTCGTCGTAGTCGGGGTTGTCGGCGAGCTTGGATCCGGTGCGCCCGTAGAGCATGGCGCCCGGGAAGCCGAGCTCGGTGACCGCCCGCTCCAGCTCCGCGGCCGCGGCCGACGGCGACTGCGTCGGGATCGCCGCGAACGCCTGGAACCGGTCGGGGTTGCCGGCGACGACCTCCGCGAGCTGGTCGTTGGTGTCGCGGGCCGCGGCGACCGCATCCGCGTCAGGCAGATTCTGTACGCCCGGTGACGAGATCGACAGCACCGCCACGTCGACTCCCTGGTCGTCCATGTGCGCGAGCCGCGACTCCGCGGTGTCGCGCAGCCGCCGGGCGATGGGACTGTCGCCGAACCCCAGGTTCGGCAGCTCCGGCACCCCGGACCGCGACCACGCCTCCATGATCGCGGGCAGGACGACGTGCTCTTCCAACGCAATGATCCGCAGCCGGTCGGACATCTACTGCTCCCTCGGGTTGGTTCCAATGGAAACAGTCGAAGCGTATCACTGATACTAACGGTGGAACCGTGCCTCCGATATCGTTGGTGCATGTCACCACCTCCACCGAGCGCTCCCGACACCGCGGCCGCCGGTCGCGACCAGGCCCGGCAGCGGGTCATCGAGGCCGCCATCGACCTGTTGAATCGAGGAGGACGCGACGCGGTCACCACCCGCGCGGTCGCCGAGACAGCGGGCCTGCAACCCCCGGCCATCTACCGGCTGTTCGGCGACAAGGACGGGCTGCTCGACGCGGTGGCCGAGCACGGCTTCACCGCGTTCCTCGCCACCAAGCACGTCGACCCCGACCCGCAGGACCCGATCGAGGACTTGAAAGCCGGCTGGGACGTCGCGGTCGAGTTCGGCCTGGCCAATCCGGCGCTCTACACCCTGATGTACGGCGAGCCCACAAGGGCCACCTCGGCCGCCTTCAAGACCGGCATGGAAATCCTGATGGCCCGCATCCGCCGCCTCGCCGCCGGCGGCTGGCTCCGGGTCGACGAGGACCTCGCGGCCCAGATCATCCACGCCACAGCACGCGGCGCGGTGCTCACCTGGCTCTCCCTGCCGGAGCATCGGCGCGACCCGGCCCTGTTGACAACCATGCGCGAATCCATGGTCGCCGCCATCACCAGCGAGCGGCCGTCCGTCCAGGACACGGGCCCGGCAGGCGCGGCCCGAGCCTTGCGCGCAGCATTGCCCGAACAGACCACCCTCAGCAGCGCGGAGCAACACCTGCTGAAAGAGTGGCTGAGCCGCCTCGCCGCGAACGGTTGAGCCCCCGGCGATTCGCGTCCGACGCGGTCCGAATTACGGAGCCGACGGCCTCACCCGAGCGGGTGAAGCCGTCCAGGGCGGTCGATAAGGTTGCCCGAGTCTTGGTCGGATTCGTGATGAGGGATGCGCCCGATGGTGGATGCCGCGATCTTGGAGCGTGCTGGTCAGCTCAAGGGTGAGCTGGTGAAGTTCTCCCAGCAGCCCCGGTACGACCGGGCCGCATCCGACTTCTTCGACCGTTACGGCGATGGAATCGACGAGCTCGACGAGCAGCAGTGGATGCTGCTGTGGGACTGCTTCATCCTGGAGCACAGGCTGGCCAACGGCCGAACCGTGGTGGAACAGTTCGTCGCCGGGCACCCGCGGCTCTCTGAGTCGGAGCGGGACATGCTGTTGGGCTGGCAGGACGTCGTCCAGGGGCCGTTCGAGGTGATCCGCCGCGACGGGCCGGCACTGATCGTGGAAAGCCTGGTCGACGAGCTGACCTACCGGGTGCGCTCGAACATGGGACCCGGCATCTTCCGGCGTATGCCACGCAAGTCGTTCCTCATCGCCCGGCTCGTCGCGGTAGGTGACGAGTGGATGCTGTCCGGTCCGGTCAGCCTGCTGCGGGCCGCCGAGCGGGACATCGCGTACCGGCTGGCAATGGACATGGCGCTGCGGACGCCGGAGGCGGTGTTCCGCAACCCGGAGAAGCTGGCCCTGGCGTGGGAGCAGCAGCGCGCCGACCGAGACCGGTTCATCCGGTTCTTCGGCGCCGACCTGATTGTGGTCCCCGGAGAGCAGGTCCAGGACAGGCTGAACGAGTTCTACGCCTTCTCCCGGAAGGAACTCCTCGGCCGCCCGGAACCCGACGGCCCGCCGGCTGGGGTGGCCGTGACCCTGCCGGAGGACATGGCCGACTCCGAGACGGTCGCGTTGATCTACGACGAGACAGACGGGATCGGCTTCTACACCGAGTTCGGCCTCGTCGAGCAGGCGTTCGCCAACCCCGACCTGCTCCGGCGCCGACGCTGGCGTGAACACGCATTGGAATACCTCCACGACGACAGCGTCGAGCCGATGGTGATCCGGCGGCTGGCCGAGCGGAACCCGGAGAAGGCGACGATCGTGATCCGGCGGCTGCTGAAACGGCCGAAGTTCAACTGGAATCGCGACGGCGAGGACCTGCTGCGCGAGGTCAAATCCGGCTACTACGCCCAGCCGCCGCGCCCACGGGTGAGCCCGGTCAGCGAACGGCTGGCCGCATTCGTCGCCCAGCGATGAGCACTGCCGGACCAGACCGGATCCGGCCTCAAGCTGCTCTCTCACGGGGTGCCTTCGATCGCCGCTGACTTGGGAACAGGGTGACTGTCCCGGAGGTGTCAGTCGGGGTCGCTGCTGTGCTGCCGGCCGAGCCCGAACCGGTCGCGGAGCTCGGCATCGACGAACAACCAAGACCGCGGACCGGCGACACGTCGGCTTCCGCGATCCGTCCGGTGGTCAGGGCCTGCCGGCCCAAGCGAGGGCCGCACCACCGCGGCGGTCACCGCTTGGCTCGCCGCGCGGCCACGGCCCGGCGCGAGTAGGTGAAGGCGATCCGCCCGGCGCTTCGGTACGCCTTCGGCAGGACTGGCCGGCGAAAGCCGCTTCCGGCCGTAGCTCACCGCCCAGACGAGAAATGCCACCGACCGTGTTTGGGCTGGTCAGTGGCACTTGAGTCCTGGTGGACCTGGGTGCCCCCGGCAGGATTCGAACCTGCGCTTTCGCCTCCGGAGGGCGACGCTCTATCCCCTGAGCTACGGGGGCTCAGCGAGAGGAAGCCTAGCAGACCTCCTCGGGCCGCCCGAAACGGTTACCCCCTCCTCGGCGGCACCGGCGACACCTCGAGGCCGGCGAGACCTCGAGGCCGGTGAGCGGTGGGGCCGGTGAGCGGTGAGACCGCCGAGGGGCGAGGCCGGCGGGACCGAGGGAGACCGCGGGTTCGGTGGGGGCCGCCGAGGGCCGCCGAGGGCCGCCGGGTCGGCGGGAGCCGTCAGGTTGCCGGGGGATCTGGCTGCCGCCGGACTCGCCCCCCACACTGCTGCCACCGGGAGTCGCCGGGAGTCGCCGCGAGCGGCCGACAGCGGCCGAGGGCGGCTGGGAGTCACTGGGAGCGGCTGGGAGTCGCCGGGAGCGGCTGGGAGCGGCCAGCAGTCGCTGGGAGCGGCCGCGAGTCGCTTGGGGGTCAGGGGGCTTTTAGCTTGGCGAGGAGGTCGTCGATCAGGTTGATCTCGCTCTGTTGGCCGGCGACCATCGTGCCTGCCAGGGCTGTGACCTTCTTCTCGTCGGAGAGGGTGATGATTTCCTGGGCCATGTGGATGCCGCCCAGGTGGTGTTGGCGCATCAGGGTCAGGTACTGGATGTCGAGGTCGTTGCCGGTGGCCTTGCGGAGGGTGGCGAGGTCGGCGGGGGTGGCCATGCCGGGCATGAGGCCGTTGCGGACCGAGCCGGCGGAGTCGGGCATCCAGGCCATGGCCGGTTGGGTGCCGGTGGGGCTGAGGTTCCATTCGCGGAGCCAGGCCAGCATCGTGCCGACCTGGCCGTTCTGGGTCATGGCTATGTCGCCGGCGAGGGTGACGAGTTGCGGGTTGGTGGAGTTGGCGTGCTCGATCATGGACATCTCCACGGCCTGGGCGTGGTGGGTGCTCATGTCGCGCAGGAAGCCCGCCTCCGCGGAGTCGTCCGCGGGGGTGCCGATCAGGCGGGTGCCGAAGGCGCCGGCGGCCGCGCCCAGGAGGAGGCCGAGGACGAGCACCAGGGCGAGCCAGCCGGTGCCGAAGCGGGGGCCGGTCCGGGTGGTGGGGGTGTCCTCGGCCGGCGCGGCGGCCCGGGCCGCCGCGTCCTGGTCCGTGGGGGCGGTCATCAGTTGCCCGTCGGCTGGTCCATGCCCGTGCCGTTCGAGGCTGCCGTGACCGGGCCGGTGTTGGTGTTGCCGCCGGAGCAGACCGCGTTGGGCTCCATGGTGGCGTTCAGGCGGAGGTCCTTGATGAACTCGTCGATGCGGCCGTCGTCGGCGCTGTCGACCTTGAGCTGGTAGCCCCACGCCTGCAGGGAGACGTTCTTGTCGAGGTTGGCGACCGGGCTCATGAACATGTAGTCCTTGCCCTGGACCTTCTCCTGGAGCTTGGTCACCTGGTCGGCCGCGAGGCCCTGCTTGTACGTGACCCAGACCGCGCCGTGCTCGAGGCTGTGGACGGCGTGCTCGTTGGCGATCGGCTCCGGGTAGACGTCGCCCATGCAGTTCTGCCAGGAGGAGTTGTGCGCGCCGCCGACGGGCGGGTTGGTCACGTACGTGAGGGGCCCGTCCTTGTGGTTGCGGTCGTCGATCTGCGGGTTCTTCTGCGACCGGTAGTCGATGATGCCCTCGATGCCGCCCGCGCGGTCTTCCCAGGACTCGCTGCCCTTGATCGAGGCGAACACGCCGTAGCCGATGATGCCGACGGCGATCAGGACCACCACGCCGGCCACCGCGATCGGGCCCCAGTTGCGGCCGCCGCTGACCTTGACGGGTGCGACCGGCTTGCGGCCCTTGCCGCCGCCCTTGCCGCCCTTGCCCTGCGGGCCCTTGCCGGCCGGCCGGGTGCCGCCGGCCTTGGCGGGCGGCTTGCCCTGCCCCGACGTCTTGTCGACCTTCACGGTGGACGGGACCCGCTCGGGACCCGGGGTGCTCATACTCATCGTGCCTCGTCAATTCGTGGGGATGGTCGGGCCGGGCCCGTGCACAGGCCCCGGTACGCCGCCGGGCGCCAAAGTCTACCCGGATAGCATGGCTCAGTGACTCCCGCTGACCTCGCTGCCACCGTTCTCACAGCTGCGCGTGCCGTTTTCGTCACCCGCGGCCTCGACGTCGCCCTGCTGCCGGAGACGACGACGGTGGAGCGACCCCGTAACCCCGAGCACGGCGACTACGCCTCGACGATGGCCATGCAGCTGGGCAAGAAGGCCGGCGTCGCGCCGCGCGAGCTGGCTTCGGCGCTCGCCACGGAGCTGAGCAGCCGGCCGGGGATCAAGTCGGTGGAGATCGCCGGTCCGGGCTTCCTCAACATCCGGCTGGACGCCGCCGCGGCGGGGGTGCTGGCTCGCGACGTGGTGCTGGCGGGGCAGGAGTACGGCCACACCGACCGCCTCGCCGGCCAGAAGATCAACCTGGAGTTCGTCTCCGCCAACCCCACCGGCCCCGTGCACATCGGCGGCGTGCGCTGGGCGGCGGTCGGTGACGCGCTGTCGCGGCTGCTGCGGGCGTCCGGCGCCGACGTCGGCACGGAGTACTACTTCAACGACGCCGGGTCGCAGATCGACCGGTTCGCCCGGTCGCTGCTCGCCGCGGCGAAGGGTGAGGCCGCGCCCGAGGACGGGTACGGCGGCGCGTACATCGCCGAGATCGCCGGGGCCGTGAAGGCGCGGGTCCCGGCCGTGCTGGAGCTGCCGGAGGCCGAGGCGCAGGAGGTGTTCCGGGTCGAGGGCGTGGAGTTGATGTTCGCCGAGATCCGGCAGTCGCTGGACGAGTTCGGCGTGCACTTCGACACGTACTTCAACGAGAAGGATCTGCACGACCGGGGCGAGTTGCAGGAGGCGCTCGACCGGCTGCGCGAGCAGGGGCACGTGTTCGAGGCGGACGGCGCGACCTGGCTGCGCACCACCGACTTCGGCGACGACAAGGACCGGGTGCTGCGCAAGTCCGACGGCGACTGGACGTATTTCGCCGCCGACTGCGCCTACTACCTGGACAAGCGCAAGCGCGGCTTCGAGAAGGTCGTGATCATGCTCGGCGCCGACCACCACGGCTACATCGGCCGGATGAAGGCGATGGCGGCGTGCTTCGGCGACGACCCGGCGGTCAGCCTGGAGATCCTCATCGGCCAGCTGGTCAACCTGGTGCGCGACGGCGAGCCGGTGCGGATGAGCAAGCGGGCCGGCACGGTGGTGACGCTCGAGGACTTCGTCGACGCCCTCGGCGTGGACGCGACCCGGTACGCCCTGGCGCGGTATTCGTCCGACTCGCCGATCGACATCGACATCGACCTGTGGACGCGGGCCAAGAGCGACAACCCCGTCTATTATGTCCAATATGTCGCAGCCCGGTCGGCCAGCGTCGCCCGGCAGGCGGCGGCGGTCGGGCTGACCCGGGGCGAGCCCGGCGACTTCCGGCCCGAGCTGCTCGTGCACGAGAAGGAGAACGACCTGCTCAAGGCGATCGGCGAGTATCCGGCCGTCGTGGGCAGCGCCGCGGAGCTGCGGGAGCCGCACCGGGTCGCGCGCTACCTGGAGGACCTCGCGGGCGACTACCACCGCTTCTTCGACAAGTGCCGGGTCACGCCGATGGGCGACGAGGAGATCACCGACCTGCACCGGGCGCGCCTCTGGCTGAATGACGCCACCCGAACGGTGATCGCGAACGGTTTGGGACTGCTGGGCGTCACCGCGCCCGAGAGGATGTAGGTCATGCGGGCACATGAGGCCGGGGCGCTGCACGGCGACCTCGGCAACCGGGGGCCGAACTGGCTGCGCGTCCCCGAGGACGTGAATGCGCTGGTGCCGCAGTTGTGGCCGCGCACTGTCACCCGTACGGAAGAAGGCGCCCTGGAGATCGGCGGGGTGAGCGTCCTCGACCTGGCGGCGGAGCACGGCACCCCGGCGTACCTGCTGGACGAGGCCGACCTGCGGACGCGCTGCCGCGATTTCGCGGCCGCGTTCGCCGGCGCCGACGTCTATTACGCCGGCAAATCCTTCCTGTGCAAGGCCGTCGTCAAGGTCATCGACGAGGAGGGCCTCTTCCTGGACGTCTGCTCCGGCGGGGAGCTGGCGGTCGCCCTGGCCGCGGGCTTCCCGGCCGAGCGGATGGGCTTCCACGGCAACAACAAGTCGGTGTCGGAGCTGCGCCGGGCGCTGGACGCCGGGGTCGGCCGGATCATCGTCGACTCGTTCCAGGAGATCGACCGGCTCACCGCGCTCGCCCGGGAGAGCGGCACCCGGCCCGCCGTGCTGATCCGCGTCACGGTGGGCGTCGAGGCGCACACGCACGAGTTCATCGCCACCGCGCACGAGGACCAGAAGTTCGGGTTCTCGCTGGCCGGCGGCGCCGCGTTCGAGGCGGCCATCCGGGTGCTCGACGAGGGCGTGCTCGACCTGCGGGGCCTGCACTCGCACATCGGCTCGCAGATCTTCGACACGTCCGGCTTCGAGGTGTCCGCGCGGCGGGTGCTCGAGCTCCAGGCGCAGATCCGCGACGCGCGCGGGGTCGAGCTGGAGGAGCTGGACCTCGGCGGCGGCTTCGGCATCGCGTACACGACCCAGGACGACCCGTCGGCCGCCGCCGACCTCGCCAAGCGGATCAACAAGATCGTCGACGCCGAGTGCGCCGCCGAGAACCTGCGGCGCCCGCGGCTCTCCATCGAGCCGGGCCGGGCCATCGTGGGACCGGCCGTCATGACCCTGTACGAGGTGGGCACCGTCAAGGACGTCGACGGGCTGCGCACGTACGTGAGTGTCGACGGCGGGATGAGCGACAACATCCGCACGGCGCTGTACGACGCGTCGTACTCGGCCACCCTCGCCGGGCGTGCCTCACCGGCCCCGCCGCTGCTCGCCCGCGTCGTGGGAAAGCATTGTGAATCCGGGGACATCGTCGTGAAGGATGAATTCCTGCCCGCCGACGTGCAGCCCGGAGATCTTGTGGCGGTGCCCGGCACGGGTGCCTACTGCCGGAGCATGGCCAGCAACTACAACCACGTGCCCCGCCCGCCGGTGGTGGCCGTGCGGGACGGTGCCTCGCGGGTCATCGTCCGCCGGGAGACCGAAGAAGATCTGCTCGCATTGGATGTGGGATGAGTTCTGGTAAGCCTGCGGTTCGCCTGGCCCTGCTCGGCTGCGGCACGGTCGGCAGCGAGGTCGTCCGCCTCCTGCACGACCAGGCCGAGGATCTGACGGCCCGGATCGGGGCGCCCCTGGAGCTCGTCGGCATCGCCGTGCGCCGCCTCGGGCGCGAGCGGGGCAGCCTGCCGGTCGACCCGGCGCTGTTCACCACCGACGCGCTGGGCCTGGTCAAGCGCGACGACGTGGACGTGGTGATCGAGGTCGTGGGCGGCATCGAGCCGGCCCGGTCCTGGCTCACCGAGGCGCTGCGGGCCGGCAAGAGCGTGGTGACGGCGAACAAGGCGTTGCTCGCCGAGGACGGCGCGACGCTGCACGACGCCGCCGCCGAGGGCGGCGCGGACCTCTATTACGAGGCCTCGGTCGCCGGCGCGATCCCGCTGCTGCGCCCGCTGCGCGAGTCGCTGCACGGCGACCGGGTCACCCGCGTGACCGGCATCGTGAACGGCACCACCAACTTCATCCTGTCGTCGATGGACGCGACCGGGGCCGGCTTCGGCGAGGCGCTGGACGAGGCCACCGAGCTCGGGTACGCGGAGGCCGACCCCACCGCCGACGTCGAGGGCTTCGACGCCGCCGCGAAGGCCGCGATCCTGGCCTCGCTCGCCTTCCACACCCGGGTGACCGCGGCCGACGTGTTCCGCGAGGGCATGACCGGCGTGACGGCGGCGGACATGGCCAGCGCCAAGGAGATGGGCTGCACGATCAAGCTGCTGTGCCTGGCCGAGCGGGGCGAGGACTCCTCGGGGCAGGAGTCGGTCAGCGTGCGGGTGCACCCGGCGATGATCCCGCGCAGCCACCCGCTGGCGAGCGTCGGCGACGCGTTCAACGCGGTGTTCGTCGAGGCCGAGGCCGCGGGGCAGCTCATGTTCTACGGCCGGGGAGCCGGGGGTACGCCGACCGCCAGCGCCGTGCTCGGCGACATCGTGGCGGCGGCGCGCAACCGCCTGTCGGGCACCCGCGCGCCGAGCGAGAGCGCGTACGCCCACCTGCCGATCCGCCCGATCGGCGAGGCGGTGACCCGCTACCACATCAGCCTGGACGTCGCCGACCGCCAGGGCGTGCTCGCCACCGTGGCCGGCGTGTTCGCCCAGCACGAGGTGTCGATCGCGACGGTGCGGCAGTCGGGACGCGACGAGGACGCGACGCTGGTGATCGTCACGCACGGGGCGCCGGACGCCAACCTCGCCGCGACGGTGGAGGACCTGCGCGAGCTGAGCATCGTACGGTCGATCGCGAGCGTCCTGCGGGTCGAGGGAAGTCCCGCATAGTGGAAGCGCGGTCTCGCCATTCGGCGGGCTCGTGCATCCTGGAGCAAGTCGTCGGAGAGGAAAAGACCATGTGGCGGGGACTTATCGAGGCATACCGCGACCGGCTCCCGGTCTCGGCGGCCACCCCGGTGGTCACCCTGCACGAGGGCAACACGCCGCTCGTGCCCGCTCCCGTGCTCTCCCAGCGCACCGGCGCCGACGTCTACCTCAAGGTCGAGGGCGCCAACCCGACCGGGTCGTTCAAGGACCGCGGCATGACCATGGCCGTCTCCAAGGCGGTCGAGGAGGGCTCGAAGGCGATCATCTGCGCCTCCACCGGCAACACCAGCGCCTCGGCGGCGGCGTACGCGGCCCGCGCGGGCCTGACCTGCGCCGTGCTGGTGCCGCAGGGCAAGATCGCGCTCGGCAAGCTGGCCCAGGCCCTCGTGCACGGCGCCAAGCTGCTCCAGGTCAACGGCAACTTCGACGACTGCCTCGCGCTGGCCTCGAAGCTGTCCCAGGACTTCCCGGTCTCGCTGGTCAACTCGGTCAACATCTTCCGTCTGCACGGCCAGAAGACCGCCGCCTTCGAGATCGTCGAGGCGCTCGGCACCGCCCCGGACATCCACTGCCTGCCGGTCGGCAACGCGGGCAACATCTCCGCGTACTGGATGGGCTACCAGGAGGACCACGAGGCGGGCAATTCCAAGATCCTGCCCAGGATGTACGGGTTCCAGGCCTCGGGCGCGGCCCCCATCGTCCACGGGCAGGTCGTGCCGGAGCCCTCGACCATCGCCACCGCCATCCGCATCGGCAACCCGGCCAGCTGGACGAAGGCGCTCGACGCGCGGGACGCCTCCGGCGGGCTGATCTCCGCGGTGACCGACCGGGAGATCCTGGCGGCGTACCGGCTGCTGGCCCGCGAGGTCGGCGTGTTCGTCGAGCTGGGCAGCGCGGCGAGCGTGGCCGGGTTGCTCCAGCAGGCGGAGGCGGGCGCGGTGCCGGCCGGCGCGACGGTGGTCTGCACGGTCACCGGGCACGGCCTCAAGGACCCCGAGTGGGCGATCTCGACCGCGCCGTCGCCGACCACCATCCGCAACGACGTGCTCGCCGCGGCCCGCGCCCTAGACCTGGCCTGAGCCCGCGGTCTCCACCGACTCCTCGGTGGCGACCCGCACCAGCGCCACCATGGCGTCGCGCACCGTACGCAACTCCTCGTCCGTCAGCTTGCGCAGCAGCCGGGCCTGCTTCTCCGCGCCCGCCGTGATGATCCGGGAGATCAGCTCCCGGCCGCCGGCGCTCAGCATGATGCGCCGCACCCGCCGGTCGTTCGGATCCTCGGCGCGGGTCACCAGGTCGTGGGCCACCAGCCGGTCCACCATGCCGCTCAGCGTCGCCAGGCTGACCCCGAGCAGCCCGGCCAGCTCCCGGCCGGACGTGTCGCCCAGTCTGAACAGAAGCAGCAGAATCTTGAGCTGCGGCATGGTGAGCTGAGAGGCGAAGAGGGGATCGGACCGGTCGTACGCGAAAAGGTGCTGGAGCTGCTGTTGCGCATCCGTGATGTCGGCGATGAGTTGTTCGTTGTCGGCCACCGCACCTCCCTGCCCCCGTCGAAAACCATTTGTTCGCGTGGGGCAAACTATATGCCTTGGACGAACTTTCCCGGGGGAGCGCATGTCATTCCTGACCAGGCTCAGTCTCGCTAACCGAGGGCTGGTCGCCCTCATCGCGGTGGTGATCACCGGTTTCGGCATCTACACCATCCCGTCCCTCAAGCAGCAGCTCCTGCCCTCGCTCGAGTTCCCCGGGGCCTTCATCGGCGTGGTCCTGCCGGGCGCCAGCCCGGAGATCATGGAGGAGCAGGTCACCAGGCCGATCGAGGACGCCGTCAAGGGCGCCGACGGCCTGGACACCATCCAGTCGACCACCCGCGAGGGCTCGGCCACGATCATCGTGCAGTACGAGTTCGGCACCGACCTCGACAACGCGATCAACCAGCTGACCACCTCGGTCAACCGGATCCAGCCGACGCTCCCCGACAAGGTCGAGCCCACGATCTTCGCGGGCGGCACCGACGACATCCCGGCCATCGTCCTCGCCGCGACCGGCGGCTCCGACCAGTCCGACCTCGCGCAGCGGCTGGACCGTACGGTCGTACCGGAGCTCACCGCGATCGACGGCGTGCGCGACGTGCAGATCACCGGCACCCGCGACGAACAGGTCGTGATCAAGCCCGACCTGGCGAAGCTGGGCGCGGCCGGCGCCGACCCCCGCGCCATCACCACCCTGCTGCAGAACAACGGCATCTCGGTGCCCGCCGGCGCCATCACCGAGGGCGGGCGCTCGCTCAGCGTCCAGGTCGGCAGCCCGGTCACCTCGGTCGAGCAGCTCCGCGGCCTCTACCTCAACGGCAAGCGGGGCCCGGTCAAGCTGGGCGACGTCGCCTCGGTCACCAGCGAGGTGGCCACGGCCACGTCGTTCACGCGGACGGACGGGGTCGAGAGCCTCGGCATCGCGGTCACCGCCGCCCCCGACGGCAACGCGGTGGCGATCTCGCACGCCGTCCGCGACAAGCTCGCCGACCTGGAGGCCGGCTCCGGCGCCAAGCTGACCGTCATCACCGACCAGGCGCCGTTCGTCGAGAGCTCGATCGAGAGCCTCACCACCGAGGGCCTGCTCGGCCTGGTCATGGCCGTGATCGTCATCCTGGTCTTCCTGCTGTCGATCCGGTCCACGCTGGTCACGGCGGTCTCGATCCCGCTGTCGGTGCTGATCGCGCTCATCGGGCTGTGGATCGGCGACTATTCGCTCAACCTGCTCACCCTCGGCGCGCTGACCATCGCGGTCGGCCGCGTCGTGGACGACTCGATCGTCGTGCTCGAGAACATCAAACGGCATCTCGGGTACGGCGAGAGCAAGGTCCACGCCATCACGTCCGGCGTGAAGGAGGTCGCCGGCGCGGTGACCGCCTCCACGCTCACCACGGTGGCCGTGTTCGCACCGATCGCGCTCGTCGGCGGCTTCGTCGGGCAGCTGTTCGCGCCGTTCGCCATCACCGTCACCGTCGCGCTGCTCGCCTCGCTGTTCGTGTCGCTGACCGTCGTGCCGGTGCTCGCGTACTGGTTCCTGCGGCCCGCCGCGGGTGGCGCCGAGTCGGAGGCCGTACGCCGGGCCGCCGAGGAGAAGGAGCTGCGCAGCCCGCTGCAGCGCACGTACCTGCCGATCATCCGCTGGGTGACCCGCAGCCGCGGCACCCGCTGGGCCACCGTCGCGATCGGCGTCGTCGTGCTCATCGGCACGCTGGGGCTGGCCAGCAAGCTCGAGACCAACTTCCTCGACCAGTCCGGCCAGGACACCATCACGGTCACCCAGGACCTGCCGGTCGGCACCAGCCTGGCGGCGACCGACGAGGCCGCCAAGAAGGTCGAGGCGGTGCTGGCCGGGCGGGACGACGTGGAGACGTACCAGGTCACGGTCGGCAACGGCGAGTTCAACCCGTTCGTCGGCTCCGGCGGGGCCAGCGGCGCCAGCTTCAACGTGGCGCTCAAGGAGGACGCCGACGCCGTCAAGATCTCCGACGAGCTGCGCGAGCAGTTCAAGGGCATGACGGACGTCGGCGAGGTCACCGTCGGCGGCGACAACGGCACGGGCTTCGCCGCCGACCAGCTCGCGGTGATCGTGCAGGCCGCCGACCAGGACGCCCTCACCGCCGCCACCCGGCAGGTCCAGGACGCGATGGCCGGCACCAAGGACGTCACCGACGTGAGCACGACGCTCGCCGCCAGCGTGCCCCGCCTGGACGTGGTGGTGGACCGGGCCGAGGCCGCACGGCGGGGCCTGACCGAGGCCGCGGTGGGTCAGGCGGTGGCCGGCTCCTTCCGCTCGGCCCCGGCCGGGCGCATCACGGTCGACGGCTCCAGCCGGGACGTGGTCGTGACGTTCGGCGCGCCGCCCGCGGGCGCCGACGCCCTGCGCAAGCTGCCGATCACCGCGGCGAACGGCCAGCGGGTGCCGCTCGACACGGTCGCCGACGTCAAGGAGGTCGACGGCCCGGAGGAGGTCACCCGGATCGACGGGAACCGCAGCGCGACGGTCACCGGCACCGCCACCGGCTCCAACGTCGGCGCGACGACCACCGATCTGAAGAAGCGGCTCGACGCGCTGACCCTGCCGGCCGGCGCCTCGTACAGCATCGGCGGCGTCAGCCAGGACCAGGCCGACGCGTTCGCGGACCTCGGCCTGGCGGTGCTCGCGGCCATCGCGATCGTCTTCGTGATCATGGTGGCCACGTTCCGCAGCCTGCTCCAGCCGCTGCTGCTGCTCATCTCGATCCCGTTCGCGGCGACCGGCGCGATCGGCCTGCTGCTGGCCACGGGCACCCCGCTCGGCGTCCCGGCGCTCATCGGCGTCCTGATGCTGGTCGGCATCGTGGTCACCAACGCCATCGTGCTGATGGACCTCATCAACCACTACCGGCTCGCCGGGATGGGGGTCCAGGAGGCGGTCGTCGAGGGCGGCCGGCACCGCCTGCGCCCGATCCTCATGACGGCGATCGCGACCATCTTCGCCCTGCTCCCGATGGCGCTCGGCCTCACCGGCCAGGGCGGCTTCATCTCCCAGCCGCTGGCGATCGTGGTCATCGGCGGCCTGGTGAGCTCCACCCTGCTGACGCTGGTCCTGGTGCCGGCGCTCTACACGATGGTGGAGAACACCAAGCTGAAGGGCCGCGAACGACGCGAGCGCCGGCGGGCCCGCAAGGCGCTCTCGGCCGCCGGAACGACGGAGCAGGCCGCCGCCGCGCCCGCCGACACCCCGAAGCACGCGGCCGGCGGGCCCGAGCCTGTGGTGCCGGACGACGTGCCGGTCCCGGACTCGAGCGGCGGGGCGCACGAGGCCCCGGTGCCCGACCCGGCGCGGGCCGAGGCCGAACCGCCGGCGAGCGGGGCCCTGCGGGGCTACACGGACCAGTTCGAGGTCCTGAAGATGCCCCGCCGTCCCGCCTCCCCGCCGCCCGCCTGACCTGCGGGTAGTCCACCCGGTCACCGGCCGTTCCCGCTCGTGCGGGGACGGCCGGTACTGTTTGCGTACGTGGCAACCCCGTTCTCGGTCCTTACCGGCAACCGCGACTTCCGGCGCCTGTTCGCCGCCGAACTCGTCGTGTTCGGCGCCGACTGGTTCGTCATGGTGCCGCTGCTCGTGCTCCTGCCCGAACTCACCGGCAGCGGCGTGTGGGGCGCGCTCGTGCTCGCCGCCGACACCGGGATCACCGCGGTGCTGCTCCCGTACGCCGGCACCGTCGCCGACCGGCTGGACCGCCGCACCATCCTGATCGCCGCAAACCTGGCCGCGCTCGTCGCGACGCTGCTGCTCTTCCTCGTCCGCTCGGCGGCGACCGCCCCGCTGGCCCTGGTCGCCATCGGCGCGGTGGCGGTGGCCAAGGCGTTCTACTCCCCGTCCGCCCAGGCGGCCCTGCCGAACGTCGTCGAGCCCGAGGACCTGGCGGCGGCCAACGCGATAGCCGGCTCGGCGTGGGGCACGATGACCATCGTCGGCGCCTCCCTCGGCGGCATCGTGAGCAGCGTCGCCGGCCCGTACGTGAGCTTCGCCGTGGCCGCCGCGGGCCTGCTCACCGCGGCCGTCGTGACGTCCCTGATCCGCCGCCCGCTGCAGGCGCCCCGGGACACGACCGCCGTCCCGCCGCGTACGTGGCACGCGCTCCTGGAGGCGTTGCGCTACATCGGTGCCCGTCCCCGCATCCGGGCCCTGGTGACGGTGAAGTCGGCGGTCGGCCTCGGCAACGGCGTGCTCACCGTCTTCCCGCTGCTCGCCGGCATGTACGGGGTCGGCTCGCTGGGGGCGGGGCTGCTCTTCGCCGTACGCGGCGCCGGCGCCCTGGTCGGCCCGCTGGTCATGCGCCCGGTCCTGAACCACCGCTCGTGGCTGCTCCCCGGCCTCGCCCTGTCGATGAGCCTGTACGGCCTGGGCTACCTCGGCGTGGCGGCGGCACCGTGGTTCCCGCTCGTGCTCGCGCTGGTCTTCGTCGCCCACTTCGCCGGCGGCACCAACTGGGTCCTGTCCAACTACGCCCTCCAGGGCGAGGTGCCGGACCGCCTCCGCGGCCGCGTCTTCGCCACGGACATGATGCTCGCGACCCTGGCGATCTCGGTCAGCCAGCTGGGCGCGGCCCTGTTCGTGGACCACGTCGACGAGCGGGTCATCCTGGTCTCCTGCGGTTCGATCACCCTGCTGTACGCCATCGGCTGGCGCATCGCGACCCGCAACCTCTCCCTGGCGGACGACCCCCCACCCGCCACCGACGAGCCGACACCGGCGTCCAGCGAGCCCACGGCCGCGCCCGCCGGGCCAGCGAGGGCGTCCAGTGAGCCCACGGCTGCGGTCGGCGGGCCAGCGAGGGCGTCCAGTGAGCCCACGGCGGCCGGCGAGAGCGACCCCGACCCGCAACCTCAGAGGTAGGACGCCTCGGCACCGCTGGCCGAAGCGGCTCCAGAGTGCAGCATGCATCGTCGGCCTGAAGCTATGCCCGGCCGGGTGTTCGATGTGATCTCGGCCGCGGGTCGTCAGGGCGCGGCGGGCCGCCTATGCGCGGGGCGGAGACGAAGGCTGTCCGGGGAAGACCGGCCCGGGCGCGGGCGACGGCGGCTGGAATGCGGACTGCTGCGGCTGCTGGAACGCCGGTTGCCCGGGCTGCTGCGGCTGCTGGAACGCCGGTTGGCCGGGCTGTTGGAACGCCGGTTGGCCGGGCGGCTGGAACGTCGGGTGCTCGCCCGGGCGGAACGGGGCCGGTTCGTAGGGGGAGCCGCCGAACGGGCCGTCGCCGGAGGGTGCGCGGGTCACCACCGCCGCGATCAGCAGGCCCAGCCCGGCCGCGAGCAGCAGGCTCAGCAGGATGCCCACGATCAGCGAGAGCACCCCGTAGGTCGTCGCCCGGTAGTCGAACGAGCTGATCAGCTGGGGCAGCACCACCAGCCAGACCACCTCGAGGACCTGGCACGCGGCCAGTATGCCCAGGCCGAGCCGGGCCAGCATCGTGCTGCGCGGGCCGAGGCGGGCGCGGCGGGACGCGACCACGATGAAGCCCGCGATCAGCACGGCCAGCACCGGGAGGTGGATGAGGACGCCCGAGAGCAGGTATCCGACGGTCATGGCCGAGACCGTAACCCAGGGGTGCGACATTCCCGGGTCCGGCGGGTGACGCGCCGTTGATGATCTCGGCCTAGCATGTGGCGATGGGCCTGACCTTCGTCTCCGAGCCGGTGCGGGTGCGTACCCCGGCGACCAGCGCCAACCTCGGTCCGGGCTTCGACACGCTGGGCCTCGCGCTCGCGCTCTACGATGACCTTTCCGCCCGGGTGACCGGCGACCGGTTCACCGTGTCCGTGACCGGTGAGGGCGCCGGCGAGCTGCCCGGCGACGAGTCGCACCTGGTCGTGCGGGCGATGCTGCGGACCTTCGACGAGCTGGGCGGGCGGCCGCCGGGCGTGGCCGTGGCGTGCGTGAACCGGATTCCGCAGGCCAGGGGGCTGGGCTCCTCCTCCGCGGCGATCGTGGGGGGCGTGCAGCTGGCCCGGGCGCTCGCGCGTGAGCCGATCAGCGACGAGGACGCGTTGCGGATCGCCGCGGACCTGGAGGGGCACCCCGACAACGTCGCGCCCTGCCTGCTCGGCGGGTTCACCATCGCGTGGACCGAGGTTTCCGGGGCGCGGGCCGTGCGGTTGGGCACGGCTGAGGGCGTACGGGCGACGATTTTCGTCCCTCAGGAACGTGGCCTGACCTCGACGGCGCGGGCGGCGCTGCCGGCGAGCGTGCCGCACGCGGACGCCGCGTTCAACACCGGGCGGGCGGCCCTGCTGGTGCACGCGTTGCGGTCCCAGCCGGAGCTGCTCTTCGCGGCGACCGAGGACCGGCTGCACCAGGGTTACCGGGCCGAGGCCATGCCCGGCACCACGTCACTTGTCGCATCTCTGCGATCGCTCGGCGTGGCGGCCGTGGTGAGCGGCGCCGGGCCGACGGTGCTGGCATTGAGCCCTGTACCAGGGGATTTCCATCCGGGAACAGCGTGGCGCGCCGAGACGTTGAGCGTGGATGCCACCGGAGCCCTTGTCAAAGGGGGTATGGTGGAACACGCCGAGCGGGACCCTGTTGCCGCAGGTCGCAAGAGTTGACTACGCTCAAGACCTAGCACAGCCGCGAAGCAAGCGATCTCTCTGCGGTTCGGCGTGCACCCCCGAGACATATGCCGATCTGGCTCGTCTCAATTCTTTCAAGGCACACGCCGAGCAGCAGGTTATCGATCGCTGCACTCGCCGAGACCTATCCGTCAGTGTCAGACGGGTCGGGAAACCGTCGAGCTGCCGTGCTGCAAAACTCCCGCGCCGCAGGTGCGAAGCGGGATCCGAGGGCACCCGGCCACCAGGCTGCTGCAGACCCGGGTGGTCTTGGCTTTTTCGACGGAAGGAATCCATTGAGCGACACCACCGACGTGACGTCGGGTGTTTCTGACGTCGCTGACGGCGCCACCACCGCGGCTGTCACCAAGCGCCGCCGCGGCGGCACCGGGCTGTCCGCGATGCTGCTGCCCGAGCTGCAGAGCCTCGCCGCGTCCCTCGGCATCTCCGGCACCGCCCGGATGCGCAAGGGCGAGCTGATCACCGCGATCTCGGAGCGCCAGAACGGCGGAGCTCCCGCGGCCGCCGCTGCCGAGACCACCCCCCGGCCGCGCCGCACCAACGGCTCGTCGGGCCGGTCCGGAACCGCCGCCCAGGCGGAGACCCTGCCGATCGCCGAGCCGGTGCGCACCGAGCCCGCCGCCGCCCCCGTGGCCGAGCAGCAGCCCGCCGCGCCGCCGGCCGTCGTGCAGACCGCCGCCGCCCCGGCGACCGAGCAGGCCCCCGCCACCGAGCAGCCCGAGCGGGAGCAGGGCCGCCGCAGCCGCCGGGACCGCCAGGACCGGCCGGAGCGCGAGCAGGGCGACGCCCGCACCGACAGCGCCGACGGAGGCGCCCGCACGGACGGCGCCGACACCGCCGAGCGCGGCGACCGGGGTGACCGGCCCGAGCGCGGCGAGCGCAACCGTGACCGCCAGCGCAACCAGCAGCGCTCCGAGGGCGGCGACCGCAACGACCGGGGCGAGCGCTCCGAGCGTGGCGACCGGCCCGAGCGCTCCGAGCGCAACGATCGGCCCGAGCGCAACGACCGGGACCGCAACGACCGGGACCGCAACGACCGTGACCGGAACGACCGGGACCGCAACGATCGCGGTGACCGTAACGACCGGGGTCCGCGCAACGACAGCCACGACGATGATGACAACGACGGCGGCGAGGGCGGGCGGCGCAGCCGGCGCAGCCGCTTCCGGGACCGCCGGCGTGGCCGGGACCGCGACGGCGGCGAGGGCGGCGGCCGGGACGGTGGCCGCGAGGGCGGGCGCGACGGCGGGCGCGAGCCGCACGTCAACGAGGACGACGTCCTCGTTCCGGTGGCCGGCATCCTCGACGTGCTCGACAACTACGCGTTCGTGCGGACGACCGGCTACCTGTCCGGCCCCAACGACGTGTACGTGTCGATGTCCCAGGTCAAGAAGCACGGCCTGCGCCGCGGCGACGCGGTCACCGGTGCCGTGCGCGCCGCCACCCGCGACGGTGGCGGCGGTGACCAGCGGCGGGACAAGTACAACCCGCTGGTGCGCCTGGACACGATCAACGGGATGGAGCCCGAGGAGGCGCGCCGCCGCCCCGAGTTCTACAAGCTCACCCCGCTCTACCCGCAGGAGCGTCTGCGGCTGGAGACCGAGCCGCACATCCTGACCACGCGCGTCATCGACCTGGTGATGCCGCTCGGCAAGGGCCAGCGGGCCCTGATCGTCTCGCCGCCGAAGGCCGGCAAGACGATGGTGCTGCAGGCGATCGCCAACGCGATCACCCACAACAACCCCGAGTGCCACCTGATGGTCGTGCTGGTCGACGAGCGGCCCGAAGAGGTCACCGACATGCAGCGCTCGGTCAAGGGCGAGGTCATCGCGGCCACGTTCGACCGGCCGCCGCAGGACCACACCACGGTCGCCGAGCTGGCGATCGAGCGGGCCAAGCGCCTCGTCGAGCTGGGCCACGACGTGGTCGTGCTGCTCGACTCGGTGACCCGGCTCGGCCGGTCGTACAACCTGGCGGCGCCGGCCTCCGGACGCATCATGTCCGGTGGTATCGACTCGACCGCCCTCTACCCGCCGAAGCGGTTCCTCGGCGCGGCGCGCAACATCGAGAACGGCGGCTCGCTGACGATTCTCGCCACCGCGCTGGTGGAGACCGGCTCGATGATGGACACGGTCATCTTCGAGGAGTTCAAGGGCACGGGTAACGCGGAGCTCAAGCTCGACCGGAAGATCGCCGACAAGCGGACCTTCCCGGCCATCGACATCCACCCGTCCGGCACCCGCAAGGAAGAGATCCTGCTCGGCAAGGAAGAGCTGGCGATCGTCCACAAGCTGCGCAAGGTGCTGAGCTCGCTGGAGTCGTCGGCGGCCCTGGATCTTCTGCTCGACCGGCTCAAGCAGTCCCGGACGAACATCGAGTTCCTGATGCAGATCGCGAAGTCGACGCCCGGGGAGTAAGTAGTTCTTCCCGGCCCGGCTGAGTAAGGGTCAAAAGCGTCCGAAAAGGGGCGGTCACCGCAAGGTGGCCGCCCCTTGTCGCACATCGGGTGCGTTCGGGCGCGTCCGGGGTCGTGCGAACCTCCGGTATCACCTACTCGATCCGCCGGGAGGGCGTCCGATGATCGTGCCGGGATACCGGGACAATCCGTCGCCGCGATGGGATCCGGCCGCGCCGGCCGACCCCGGCGAAGCGGACGAGTTCCTGCGCCAGTGCTATGTGGAGAATCCGCGGCTGGGCCCGGTGGAACCGCGGCTGGCGATCGTCCGCGCGCAGATCGCCGCGACGGGCAGCTACGTGCACACCACGGAGGAGCTCGCGTACGGGGCGAAGCTGGCCTGGCGCAACGCGAGCCGCTGCATCGGCCGCCTCTACTGGCGCAGCCTGGTGGTGCTGGACCGGCGCCGCGCACGTACGGCGGACGAGATCTTCTCCCTGCTCGTGCACCACCTCCAGGCCGCCGGGGGAGGGCAGCAGGCCGGCAAGCTGCGCCCGGTCATCAGCATCTTCGCGGCGGCGCAACCGGGTCAGCCGTACGCGAAGGTGTGGAACGAACAGCTCCTGCGCTACGCCGGGTACCGCACCGAGGACGGCGGCGTGGTGGGCGACCCGCGCAACGCCGACTTCACCGCGCGCATGCAGGGCTTCGGCTGGCAGGGCAAGGGCGACGCCTTCGACATCCTGCCGCTCGCCGTGGAGGTGCCGGGCGAGCCCGTACGCCTCTACGGGCTGCCCGAACGCGCCGTCCTCGAGGTGCCCATCGCGCACCCCGACTACGGCTGGTTCGTCGAGCTGGGCCTGCGCTGGCACGCCGTACCGGCGATCTCGAACATGCGCCTGTCGATCGGCGGCGTGACGTACCCGCTCGCGCCGTTCAACGGCTGGTATCTCGGCAGCGAGATCGGCGCCCGGAACTTCGCCGACACCGACCGCTACGACATGCTCCCCACGGTCGCCGCGCGGATGGGGCTGGACACCAGCCGCGAGTCGACGCTGTGGCGCGACCGCGCGCTGGTCGAACTGAACCGGGCGGTGCTGTGGTCGTTCGAGAAGGCCGGCGTACGGATCAGCGACCACCACACCGAGTCCCAGCGCTTCCTCACCCATCTGGGCAACGAGGAGCGGGCCGGCCGCCGGGTGCCGGCCGACTGGAGCTGGATCGTCCCGCCCATCTCCGGCGGCATCACGCCGGTGTTCCACCGCTACTACGACGAACTGGACCTGAAGCCCAACTTCTATCCGCTCGAGGAGATCGGGGGAGAAACGGGCCAGGGATGCCCACGGTCGGGCAATCCGGCGCGTTCGCACATGGACGGCGCGAAAGCCGACTTGCCATGATCGGCTCCATCGATCCCTCCGGCGTCAGGCGAACTCGTTGACCGGGAAATCGTCGCGGTGACGCCACGCAGCGTCGGTGCGCACGTGGTCGGGGCGTACCCATTTCAGGAGCTTGAGCGGGAACTCCCCGGCCGGGATGCGGCCGGCGCTGCGCACCACGAACCCCTCGGAGGTCTCCGGGGTGTGCCGGCGCGACCAGGCGGCCCGCGCCTCGGTCAGGCTGCCGCCGCGGTAGAGCACCGGCACCACCGGCAGTTCCAGGCGCTGCGCCCAGTCGACGGTGTCGTCCCAGCCGAGCAGGGTGTCCGTCTCGTCCCAGATGCCGAAGACCATGAAGACGCCCGGCAGATCCGTGTACGCGATGCTGCGCCGCGCCCACATCGACTCCCCGCAGACCCGCCAGTCGTCCGGTATCCGGTAGGCGGTCATCGCCCACAACGCCTTGGCGGGGCGGTCCCACGGCTGCGTGCCGGAGTCGAGGGAGCGGGCGTACATCGCGTCCCGGGTGAAGGTGAGGTTGCCGCCGTCGAGTTTCTCGGTGACCACCAGCTCGCCGTCCAACCAGGACAGATCGTGCTGCACCTTGTCGTCGGCGGTGGCGCCGGGTGAGTCGGGCAGGTGGAAAGTACGCGGATACTTGCCCGCCTGCCCGCTCATCAGAAGTCCCCCTCCGCCACCTGGAAGACGGTCAGCCCCAGCGCCCGCCACATGCGCACGACCTGCTGCCGGTCGTCGAAGACGCCGACGACGCGCCAGCGGTCCCGGACCTCCCGGTCGAAGATCTCCCGCTTGACGATCGCGTCCTTGCGCGAGTCGCCCTCGGGCCGCATGAAGAGTCCTTCGTACGGCACATCGACGTAAAGGTCCAGCCAGGCCTCGGTCTCGGACCGGCAGACCGCGTCCCGGCCGGAGCAGAACACGATGGCGTGGCCGGCCGCGTGCATCGCCCGGACCGCCGCGATCACCGCCGGGTTCGGCAGGTCCGAGCCGACCCGGTGCCAGTCGTACGGGCTCCGGTCGTGCATCAGCGCCACCGTGCCGTCGATGTCCACCAGCACGGCGTCGGGCAGCTCCGGATCCGGCCGGTAGACGACGCCGGGGCCGCCCGGGTCGACGTACGGGACCGGCAGCGGAAGGTTCCGGCCCGCCAAGTACCGCTCGTGCATGCGCCGGATGGCCGCCTCGCCGACCCGTTCGTCCCCGTCGCGGTCGGCGTCGCGGCGGACGCACTCCTCCACCGGCACGTCGGTGAAGTCGTGCACCTCGAACGTCGCGTGGAACCGGGCCGCCAGCTCCGCCCACTCGCGTACCGTCTTCGCCCGCAGGTTGGTGTCGTCGACGATCACGTCGCCGTGCGCGCGCAGCAGCGCCTCGACGGCGGCCCGCTGGGCCTGGGTGACCTGGGCCTCGGCGCGCTGCGTGAACAGCCGCTGCCCGTGCAGCATCCGCCGCAGGTCGTCGCGGTTGACCCGGACGACCTGCGGCTGCAGCTTGCGGGCGAACGTGGTCTTGCCCGAGGCGGGCAGCCCCCGCGTGATCAACAGCCTGGTCATTCCTCACCCACCCGATTGCCACCCGGCGTGACGTCTCCCGCCGGCCGGACGAGCTGCCACAGGCCGGGACGGTAGTCCTTGCCGTCCAGCCGCAGGAACAGCGCGCCGCGGTGGGCGCTGCGCACGGCGCGGGCCGCGAACTCGCGCCGCCCCCAGCCGTCGGGAAGGCCGTTCACGATGGTCCGGTACTCCTTCTCCACCTGTTCGGCCAGCTCCTCGACGGAGGCGGTCAGCTCGGCCGCCACCGCGCGGACCCACGCGTGGAACTCGTCGGGCAGCGGTTCCGTCAGCGCGTCCAGGTCGCCGCCGCCGACCAGAACCTCCCATACCGTACGGGCGGAAAGGCCCGTGACCAGCCGGTGCAGCCGGACGTACGCGGCGTACTTGATCTTCACCCGCTCGTCCGTATCGAGCAGGTGCAGCACCAGCCCCTCCCGCCCGTCGCGCGGGGGAGCGGCCAGCGCCTCGGCCGGCGTCGTGTACTCGAACGAGCTAGCCGCCGGGCCGGGCCACTCCGGCACGGCCGCCGGCCCGTACGTCCGCCCGGTGGCGATCTCCACGGCCCCGAGCAGCACCAGGTCGTCCAGGCCGCCGTAGTCGACCACGATCCGGTTCTCCGGGTAGATGATCTCGACCAGCACGGTGAGCCCGGCCGGCGGTGCGAACTCCGCGTACCGCGTGCGCAGCACCCGGGTGGCGTGCAGCGCCTGCTCGGACGCGAACGAACCGCGGGTCGCCACCGCCCAGCCGTCCCCGTCCGGGTAGATGATGCCGAGCGAGCCGTCGACCTTCTCGGTCACCGCGACCCTCGCCTCCGGTCGAAGGACCGGCGCGTGCGACTCGGTGTGGTTGAAGAACTTCGGCAGCGGGCGGGCGAGCACGCGGCCGGTGGACTCGTCGGCGATCAGGCCGCGGCAGGCGAGGGTCACCGGGGTCCAGGCGCCGGCGTACTGGCAGGCCTCGGTGTAGTTGTAGATCACGTACGGCCGCGAGGGGTGGCGCTGCGTCCGGACGTGCCCGTTTTCGAGGGCGGCGGTCAGTTCGACCGGGTCGAGGACGTCGTGGAGCAGCGTCATGGCAGGTTCCTTTCCGCGTGGGAATGCCGGGAGGGCCGCTCACGTTAACCAGCACGGACCAGCAAGCGCCTCCTGATTTCAGGTCCGGAGGCCGGGCATGGCACACTGGTCCATCGGCCAGCAAAGGTTCCGGTTCACGCCCTGAAGACTCGGCGACCCGGCGACCGCCAACGAGAGGGACCGAGAAGACATGAAGAGCGGCATCCACCCGGAGTACACGACCACCGAGGTCGTCTGCTCCTGCGGCAGCACTTTCACGACCCGCAGCACCGCCAAGGGCGACATCCGCGTCGAGACCTGCAGCGCCTGCCACCCGTTCTACACGGGCAAGCAGCGCGTGCTGGACACCGCGGGCCGGGTCGCCAAGTTCCAGGCGAAGTACGCGAAGGTCAACGCCGGCAAGAAGTAACTGCCTCGACGGCGCCCGGTTCCGCAGCAGCGGGGCCGGGCGTCGTCGGTATGTAGGGGGAACTTGTGAGCAACGACCGGCTGACCACGCTGCTGGACGAGTACGCGCAGCTCGAGAAGCAGATGGAGGATCCCTCCATCCACTCCGACCAGGCCCTGGTGCGCCGGGTCGGGCGGCGCTTCGCCGAGCTGGCGCCGCTGTACGCCGCCCACACCGAGCTCGAGGCCGCGCGCGCCGACCTGGCCGCCGCCAAGGAGCTCGCCGCGGAGGATCCGTCGTTCGCCGGCGAGGTCGAGGCGGTCGCCGCCGTGCTGCCCCCGCTGGAGGAGAAGCTCGGCGAGATGCTGATCCCCCGGGACCCGCACGACGCCAAGGACGTCATCGTCGAGATCAAGGCCGGCGAGGGCGGTCAGGAGTCGGCCCTGTTCGCCGGCGACCTGCTGCGGATGTACACCCGGTACGCGGAGCGCCGCGGCTGGACGGTCGAGGTCATCGACGCGCAGGAGTCCGACCTGGGCGGCGTCAAGGACGTCTCGGTCGCGGTGAAGACGAAGGGCGTGCCCGAGGGCGGCCACGGCGTCTGGTCCCGGCTGAAGTGGGAGGGCGGGGTGCACCGCGTCCAGCGGGTGCCCGTCACCGAGTCGCAGGGGCGGATCCACACGTCCGCGGCCGGCGTGCTGGTGCTGCCCGAGGCCGAGGACGTCGACGTGCAGATCGATCCGGGCGACATCCGGGTGGACGTGTTCCGCTCGTCCGGGCCCGGCGGGCAGTCCGTCAACACCACCGACTCGGCCGTACGCATCACGCACCTGCCCACCGGCATCGTGGTGAGCTGCCAGAACGAGAAGAGCCAGCTGCAGAACCGGGAGCAGGCGATGCGCATCCTGCGGGCCCGGCTGCTGGCCGCCGCCCAGGAGGAGGCCGACGCCGCCGCGTCCGACGCCCGCAAGGCCCAGGTGCGTACCGTCGACCGGTCCGAACGCATCCGGACGTACAACTTCCCGCAGAACCGGATCACCGACCATCGCATCGGCTACACCGCGTACAACCTGGATCTGGTCCTGGGCGGTGAGCTGGACGCCGTGCTGGACGCGCTCGCGGAGGCCGACCGGGCCGCCCGGCTGGCGGGCGGGTCGGAGATCAGCCGACGTCCGTGACCGTGAGCCCGTCCCGGGTCACGCAGGCCAGCAGGTGGCCGCTCGCCAGGCAGCCGTAGTCGGCCACCGGTTCGATGGTGCCGCGCACCTGGATCCCGCCGTCGCGCAGGTCGAGCAGCCCGACGGACATCACGCCGGTGGGCTGCTCGGTGCGCTTCAGCACGTAGACGTTCCCGGCCGTCGGCGCCGAGCGGTCCCAGACCAGGGACGTGTTGCCGAGGTCGGCTATCCGGCGCCCGGTCGCGCTGTCGATGAGGGAGTGCTGGGCCGCCGCGCGTTCGTCGGTGGCGAGGAGCCGGTCCGGGCCCAGCGACAGGACGCTCGTCACGTCGCCGGCCTGCCAGCGCAGCGCCCCGGACTCCCGGTCGTAGCCCGAGATCCCGGTGCGGCCGGTGACGCAGAAGACCTGACCGCACGGGACGGAGACGCCGTACGAGCGGTCCGTGATCTGCCATTTGCGGCGCAGGGTCTCGGTGTCGTACGCGGTGATCGTGCCGTCGCCCTCCCGGACGTTCTCGACGACGAACATGTGCCGGTCGACGACGGTGTTCGTGTACGAGCTGTCCTCGCCGGCGCCGTCGTGCCACGGCATCTTCCCGGTGGCCACCTTCCGCCCGTCGGCGACGTCGTAGACGGTCACCCGGCCCTGCGGCGTGACGGTGAGCAGCCGGTCGGCGCCGGCCTCCAGGACGCCGCGCGCCACCCAGGTCTCGACGCCGCCGGCCGAGCGGGACCAGATCGGGGCGCCGTCGCGCAGCCCCAGCACGGTCAGGGTGCGTACCGCGTTGCCGTCGGCCTGCCACTCGATGAGCAGCACCCGGCCGTCGCTGGTGCCGGCGAACTCGCCGGGACGCCGCCACAGCTGCCGGCCGGTGACCGCGTCGACGGCGACCGTCTCGCGGGTGAACGCGCGGTAGAGCTGGTGGCCCTCGTCGTTCGGGATCTGCACGACGGCGTCGGCGGCGGGCAGCAGCATCACGCCGGACTCCACCGAGCCGAACGAGGAGGCGTCGCCGACGTCCGGGAGCGACCACATCGGCTTGCCATCGCCCAGCCCGTACGCGGTCAGCGACGTCGATCCGGACTTGTGCAGCAGGTAGACCGCGTCGCCGGTGACGGTGAAGGCGTCGCCGTCCTGCTGGAACGGCACGGTCCAGAGCTGCCGGGGCGCGTGCGACTCGGGCAGCCCGGAACTCGTGAGCGTGAGCGCGCAGAGCGCCACGACCACCGCCGCCAGGATGCGCCGCACGTCGTCGCGGCGCAGGGGGCGCCGGGCCGGCCCGGCCGGCGGGTCGCCGCCGTCGGTGACCAGCCCGAGCTCGATGACGGTCATGTCAGGGAGCGTAGATCGTGGCCGCCTCAGGCGGGGGTGCGGTGCGCGGCCGCCGCGGCCAGCGCGGCGCCGAGGCTGCGCGTGTTGGCACCCACCTCGGACCAGCCGGCGGCCAGCCCGATCGGCGTGCCGGGGACCAGCACCTGCCAGTTCTCGCCGGCGGCCGCCGCGCTGATCCTGCGGGACACCTCGGCCGCCTGGGTGGGCCCGGCGCCCGGCAGCACCACCACGAACTCGTCGCCGGCGAAGCGGGCCACGAAGTCGCCGCGGCGCATCACCCGGTTGAGCACCCCGGCGATGCGCTGGAGCACCAGGTCGCCGCAGTGCCGGCCGTGCCGGGCGTTGACCGCGCTGAAGCCGATCAGGTCGCAGACGCCGATGGCCGCGCGCTCGCCGCGGGCCAGCATGGCCGCCACGTACCGCTCGAGCTGGCGGCGGTTGGGCAGGCCGGTGAGCGGGTCGGTGAGGGTCTCGTCGCCGTAGCGGCCGGCGTCGCGCTGCGTCTCCTGGGCGTCGAGGCGGGCGGCGACCCCGTCGAGATAGCCGTCGCGGAGCCGGTCGATGCGCTGGGCGGCGAGGCGGAACGCATACCGGTCCGCCTTGTGCGCGGCCTCGTGGTCGCCGGCCGCCGCGTGGCAGATGCTGCGCAGGCGGGCGGGCTCGGCGGGGCCGAGGATCTCCTGGGAGACCGGCACGGCGTCGAGCTTGCGCAGCGCGTCGGCGGGCCGGTCGGCGGCGATGTCCAGGCACACCCCGCCGAGGTGGCGCAGTTCCCGGGAACGGACGCTGTCCCCGCCGCTGGTGAACAGGTCGCCGATGTCGGTCTCGGTGTTCTCGCCGAGGGCGGCGCGGCGGGCCAGGGCGTACCCGTAGACCGGGCGGCTGCTGGGCCGCAGCCGGGTGTCGACGCCGGAGGCGACGTAGCGGGTCAGCTCGGCGTCGATGTCGCGCAGCACGCGCAGGCAGCCGTCGGTGTCGCCCTGGTGGTCGAGGGCGACCGCGTTGCGCAGCCGGATGCCCGGCGCGGCGAACAGCTCCTGGGCCATGCCGGCCGCGGCGCCGACCTGGCGGGCCTGCTCGATCGCGGTGAGCGCGTGGCCGTGGAAGCCGAGGTAGGAATACGCCATGGCCAGGTCGTGCCAGCCCCACGCGGTGTGGCTGTCGCCGTCCGGCACCGCCGCGAGGGCGCGGGAGGCCTGGACGAGGTGGGTGACGCCGCGGTCGAGCGCGCTCTGCAGGTGGGCGCCGAGCGCCGCGAAGGCGTGCATCTGGCCGCGCAGGTACGGGTCGGAGGTCTCGTGCACGGCGTTCGACGCGAGCGTCATGGCGGTGGCGAACTCGGCGACGCGACCCAGATTGATGAGCGAGCCGAAGCGCTGGACCAGGGCGTACGCCCGGGTGAGCGGGTCGGTGGTGACCTCGAGGACCTTGTCGTAGATCGGCAGCGCCTCCGCCGAGCGGCCGCCCTGCTGGAACTCACCGGCCCTTCGCAGATCGTCGACACAGTCCGGTAGCTGGTCCAACCAGGTCATGAGACCGCCACGGCCATTCAGGCCCCTCCTGCCGGCGTCGTTCATCGATCGACGACCCGGCCGGTCACCGTCGCGAAACGACGTCCCATGATTATGCCGTGACAGTCGCGCACGAACACCCCTCCGAGGGGACGGACCGGACGAGGTTGGCACCCTTGCTGGCGCGGGCCGCCGACCGGCTTGCGGTGGCCGGGGTGGAATCGCCCCGGGTCGATGCCGAGGTGCTCGCCGCGCACGTGCTCGGCATCGGCCGGGGCCGGCTGTTGCTCGTGGACACCGTGCGCGCCGGCGAGCGGCGCCGGTTCGAGGAACTCGTCGAGCGGCGGGCCGCGCGGATCCCGCTGCAGCACCTGCTCGGCACGGCGGCGTTCCGGCACCTGGAGCTGGCCGTCGGCGAGGGTGTGTTCGTGCCGCGGCCGGAGACGGAGCTGCTGGCTGGGTGGGGGATCGAGCACACCGCCCCGGGCGCCACGGTGGTGGACCTGTGCAGCGGCAGCGGCGCGCTCGCGCTCTCGATCGCCGACGAGGCCCGGCCGGCCCGGGTGGTGGCCGTCGAGCGCTCGCCCGGCGCGCTCGCCTTCCTGCGCCGCAATGCCCGGACCTTTCCTTCGGTACGCGTGACCGAGGCGGACGTGACGCGCCCGGACATCCTCCCCGAGCTGCACGGCCGGGTGGACGTGGTGCTGTGCAACCCGCCGTACGTGCCGGACGGGACCGCCGTGCCCCCGGAGGTCGCCGACCACGACCCGGCCGAGGCGGTCTTCGGCGGCGCCGACGGGCTGACCGTGATCCGGCCGGTGATCGCCCTGGCCGCGGCCCTGCTGAGGCCCGGCGGCGCGGTGGGCATCGAGCACGACGACACGCACGCGGAGGCCGTGCCGGCCCTGCTGCGCGCCGACGGCCGGTTCACCGGGGTGACCGCCCACGACGACCTCGCCGGGCGCCCGCGGTACGCGACGGCCCGGCGGGTCTGACGGCCGTCCGGGGCGCCATGGCAGACTGCATCTCGTGATGCTCTACGACTGCCGGGTTGTGTCCGAGCGCGACCGCGGCATCGCCGCCGCCGTGGAGGCGGTCAAGAGCGGTGAGCTGGTCGTCCTGCCCACCGACACGGTCTACGGGGTCGGGGCGGACGCCTTCACCCCGCACGCCGTCACCGCGCTGCAGAACGCCCGCGGTGTGGACCGCCGCGTCCCGCCGCCGGTGCTCGTCGGTTCCCGGCACACCCTGGACGGCCTGGTCTACTCGCTGCCCAAGGCCGCCCGGGAGCTGGCCGACGCGTTCTGGCCGGGCGCGCTGACGATCCTGGTGGAGCACTCGCCGAGCCTTCAGTGGGACCTCGGCGAGACCGGCGGGCGGGTCGCCGTGCGCATGCCGCTGCACCCGGTCGCGCTGGAGGTGCTGCGCGAGGTGGGGCCGATGGCCGTCACCACCGCCAACAAGACGGGCCAGGCCGCGCCGGTCACTGCTGAGGAGGCGCGGGACCAGCTCGAGTACGCGGTCCGCATCTACCTCGAGGCGGGCGTGGCCCACGATCCGGCGCCGAGCACGATCGTCGACGTGAGCGGTGACGTGCCCCGGGTGCTGCGGGACGGCGCGGTGGCGTACGAGAAGCTCCGCGACGTGGTCCCGGACATCCTGGCCGTGGGGTCCTGACCATGCCGCCGTTCACCGTCCTGCACGTGTGCATGGGCAACATCTGCCGGTCACCGATGGCCGAGCGGCTGCTCGTGCTCGCGGCGGCGCAGCGGCTGGCCAAGCTGGATCCCGACGCCGGCCTCGAGGACCTGCTGCACAGCGCCAGCGCCGGCACGGGCGGGTGGCACGAGGGCGAGGAGATGAACCCGCCGGCGGCGCGCCAGATCCGGCTGCGGGGCGGCAGCGTGGACGGTTTCGCCGCCCGCAAGCTGACCAGCGCCCACCTCGCCGAGGCCGACTTGATCCTCACCGCCACCGCCGATCAGAGCGACTACGTGCACGCCCTGCTGCCCGAGGCCGTCGGCCGCACGTTCGTCCTCGGCCACTTCGGCCGGCTGCTGCGCGAGCTCGACCCGGCACAGCTGCCGCCGGCCGGCACCGACCCGAAGGTGTTCGCGGACCGGGCCGCCGCCGTGGTCGCGGCCGCGGACCGGCGCCGCGGCGAGGACGAGCCGCTGCCCGGCGACGACCTCGACGACCCGTGGGGCCGCGGCGACCAGACCTTCCAGCGCGTCGCCGACGAGATCGACGAGTCCCTGTTCGCCCTGGCCGACGTCCTGCTGCCCGGGGCGCCGAGGCCGGCGTGATCGTTGCCGCGGACGCCGCCGGGATCCGCCGCGCGGCCGGGTTGCTGCGCGCCGGGTCGGTGGTCGCCTTCCCCACCGAGACCGTGTACGGCCTGGGCGCCGACGCCTTCTCGGCGAAGGCGGTCGCCGAGGTGTACCGCCTCAAGAACCGCCCGTCGTGGAACCCGCTGATCGTGCACGTGCCGCACGTCGTGGCGGCGCGGGAGCTGGCAGCCGGGTGGCCGGACGTGGCGAACGAGCTGGCCGCGGCGTTCTGGCCGGGACCGCTGACCCTCGTCGTCCGGCGGGCGCCGCACCTCACCCAGGTCGGCGCCGACACCGGCACGATCGCCGTACGGGTGCCCGCCCACGAGGTCGCCCTGCGCCTGCTGGAGGCCACCGGGCTGCCGCTCGCCGCGCCCAGCGCCAACCGCTCGGAGGGCATCTCGCCGACGACCGCCGAGCACGTGCTGCGCAGCCTGCCGGACGTGCCGCTGGTGCTGGACGGCGGCCCGGCCTCGTGGGGCATCGAGTCGACGGTCCTCGACCTCACCGGCGAGGTGCCGCGCCTGCTCCGCCCCGGCGCGCTCGGCCTGCGCGAGATCCGCGAGGTGACCGGCGCGATCGCGCTGCCCGGGGACGTGGCGGACGGCTCGGCCCGGCCCTCGCCCGGGATGAGCCGGCGACACTACGCGCCCAGGGCCAAGGTCGTGCTCACCGACGAGGTGGACCCGGCGGCGCTGGACCCGTCGGTGGGCGTGCTGACGTACGAGACGGCGGGCGTGCCGGGCGCCGAGATGCTCAGCGCCGAGCCGCGTGAGTACGCCGCCGACCTCTACGCGGCGCTGCACCGCCTCGACGACGCCGGGGTCGCGACGATCCTGGTGAAGACGCCGCCGGACACCGAGGAGTGGATGGCGGTCCGCGACCGGCTCAACCGCGCCTCGGCGTGACGGAGGCGCGGCGCTGTTCGGCGCCTCTGGCGATGTTGCGGGCCATGCCGCTGAAGACGATGCCGTGGAACGGCACGACGCTTGCCCAGTACGCGTGCCCGGCCAGCCCGCGCGGCACGAAGAGGGCCCGCTGGCGGTAGACGCTGGTGCCGCCGGGCCCGGGGGAGGCGGACATCTCCAGCCAGGCCCGCCCGGGAACCTTCATCTCGGCGCGCAGGCGCAGCAACTCGCCCGGCTTGATCTCCTCCACCCGCCACCAGTCCAGCGCCTCGCCGACGTAGAGGCGGTCCCGGTCGCGCCGGCCGCGGCGCAGGCCCACCCCGCCGACCAGCCGGTCCAGCCAGCCCCGCACCGACCAGGCGAGCGGGAACGAGTACCAGCCGTTCTCGCCGCCGACGCCCTCGATGATCCGCCAGAGCTCGTCCACCGGCGCCTCCACCGGCCGGGAGCGCTCGTCGCGGTAGATGGTGCCGCCGGACCAGGTGGGGTCGCTGGGCAGCGGCTCGGCGTCCGCGTCCGCGCCGACGGCGGTGGACCAGCGGGTCTCCACCTCGGCGTCGCGGACCTTGCCGAGCGCCAGCCGGACCGCCTCGTCGAAGCCCAGCCGCTCGCCGGGGGCGTACCGGGCGATGTCGTGCTCGTGGGCGACGGCCTCGTGGATCAGGCTGCCGACGAGCGGGCGCGCGATCGCGTTCGGCACCGGCGTGATCGCACCGACCCAGTGCGCGGAGAGCCAGGGGCTGAGCGGCCGCAACGGCAGGATGATCCGGCGGCGCAGGCCCGCCACCCGGGCGTAGCGCTGCATCATCTCGGCATACGTGAGCACGTCGGGGCCGCCGAGGTCGAAGCCGCGATTGACGTCCGGCGGCAGGCCGGCGGCGGCGATCAGGTAGCGCAGCACGTCGCGGACGGCGATGGGCTGGATCCGGTTGCGCACCCAGCGCGGCGTCACCATGACCGGCAGTCGCTCGGTCAGGTAGCGCAGCATCTCGAACGACGCGGAGCCGGATCCGATGATCACCGGTGCCCGCAGCACGGCGGTCGGCACGCCGCTCTCCAGCAGGATCCTCGCCACCTCCGCGCGGGACCGCAGGTGTGCCGAGGGGCGCTCGTCCGCCGGCGGTTCCGGGCCGCCGAGATAGACGATCCGCCGGACCCCTTTTGTGTACGCCGCCCGCGCGAAGTTGCGGGCCGCCTCCCGGTCGCGGCGCTCGAAGTCGCCGACGCCGAGCGAATGCACCAGGTAGTACGCGACCTCGACGCCCTCGAGGGCCGGCCCGAGCGTCGCCGGATCGGACAGGTCGCCCTCGACGACCTCGGCGCGGGACGCCCACGGGACGTCCCGGAGCCGGCCCGCGCTGCGCGAGAGAGCCCGTACCTGGTGGCCGGCGTCGAGGAGGCGGGGGACCAGGCGTCCGCCGATGTAACCCGTCGCCCCGGTGACCAGACATCGCATAACTCTCACTGTGCCCGCAGATGCGGCCACCTACGCCATATGCTCGTAGTCCGGCAGCGTTGCTGAGTGAGGGAGCCCGCTATGGACACGTTCTGGGGTCCGGACTTCTCCGCGCTGCGCCGGGAGGATCCCGAGATCGCCGAGGTGGTCCTGGGCGAGCTCGAGCGCCAGCGCGGCGGCCTGCAGCTGATCGCGAGCGAGAACTTCACGTCCCCGGCGGTGCTGGCCGCGCTCGGCTCGACGCTGACCAACAAGTACGCCGAGGGCTACCCCGGGCGGCGCTACTACGGCGGCTGCGCGGAGGTCGACCGGGCCGAGGAGCTGGGCATCGAACGGGCGCGGGAGCTCTTCGGGGCCGACCACGCCAACCTCCAGCCGCACTCGGGCGCGTCGGCGAACATGGCCGCGTACGCCGCACTGGTGCAGCCCGGCGACACGGTGCTCGCCATGGACCTGCCGCACGGCGGGCACCTGACCCACGGCAGCAAGGTCAACTTCTCCGGGAAGTGGTTCCACACCATCGGCTACCGGGTCCGCAGCGACACCGAGCTGATCGACTACGACGAGGTGCGTGACCTGGCGCGGGCGCACCGTCCCGCGCTGATCATCTGCGGGGCGACCGCGTACCCCCGCCTGATCGACTTCAAGGCGTTCCGGGACGTCGCCGACGAGGTGGGGGCGTACCTGATGGTCGACGCCGCGCACTTCATCGGGCTGGTCGCGGGGCGGGCGGTGCCGTCGCCCGTACCGTATGCCGACGTGGTGTCGTGCACCACCCACAAGGTGCTGCGCGGCCCGCGGGGCGGCATGATTCTCTGCCGTGAGGATCTCGCCGCGCGCATCGACAAGGCCGTCTTCCCGTTCACGCAGGGCGGGCCGCTGATGCACGCCGTCGCCGCGAAGGCGGTCGCGCTGCGGGAGGCGTCGCTGCCCGGCTTCCGGACGTACGCCCAGCAGGTCGTGCGCAACTGCCAGGCGCTCGCCGCCGGGCTGGCCGCCGAGGGGATGCGCCCGGTCTCCGGCGGCACCGACACCCACCTGGCGCTGATCGACCTGCGGGACGCCGGCGTCAGCGGCCGGGACGCCGAGGCGCGCTGCGACCGGGCCCGAATCACACTGAACAAGAACGCGATCCCGTTCGACCCGGAGAAGCCGACCACGGCCTCCGGGATGCGGGTCGGCACGCCCAGCGTGACCACGCAGGGCATGCGCGAGGGGGAGATGCGGCAGATCGCCGGGCTCGTGGCCGCCGCGGTGCGCGCCGATCCGGGCACGATCGCCGGTGCCGGCGTGCTGCGGGACGTCGCCGCCGAGGTGGGCGAGCTGGTGCGGCGGTTCCCGGCGTACCCGGGCGCGGAGGTCACGGTATGACCGAGTCCCGGAGCGTGCCCGCGCAGCGGGACGACGAGGACGTGCCGGAGTGGGCCCTGCGCAAGGACGAGGACGACCGGCCGCTGCCCGAGCTGCCGCCGCTGCCCGCCGATCCGCGCTGGCGGGTGGAGCATCTGCCGTTCCTCTCGGCCTTCTCGTTCGCGCTGCTGATGTGCGCGGCCTCGGTGGGCTACCTCGCGTCGGGGGCGCCCGCGGCCCTCGGCGCCGCCGCCGGCGTCGCCCTCGTCACGGTCAGCTACACCATGTCCACGCTGGTCCTGGCCTGGGCCGACACCGTACGCCCGGCGCTGATCATGCCGCTCGGCATGCTCACGTACGTGGTGAAGTACTCATTGCTCGGCGTGATCCTCGCTTTTGTGGTCTCCTCGGAGTGGCCGGGCCGCGCCGCGCTGGGCTGGGGGGTCGTGGCGGGGGTGCTGGGCTGGACGGCGGTGCAGATCTGGTGGGTGGCCCGGCCGGGCCGCCGTAAGTGATCTTCCGCACCGGAGTTTTGCCACGTCAACACCCCTTTTGCGGGCCTTGGTCCACGAACCGGTGACGGATAGGCGGCAAAGGTGTCCGGTTCTGGCGGAGGGGGAGTACCGTGTCTCCGAGTTGCGAGACCCCCGACGCCTGGACAACTGCGGTTGTGCGGGGGGTCCCGCTTAGCTTCGTGTTTCCGACTGATATCTTCTAGCCGTCATGGCCGGTCAGAAACTTCCCAACGAATCCCCCGGTGACGACGGTCCTCCCCCACCCGACACGGGTATGGGCATGACGGCGGTCGCCTATCTCTTCTCGGGCATGTTGGTCTGGGGCGGGATCGGCTGGCTGATCGACCACTGGGTCGGTACCAAGGGCATCTTCGCCGGAATAGGCGCGGTCGTCGGTATCGGCGGTGGTGTCTACCTCATCGTGCGCCGTCTCGGCGCCTGACAGGAAAGGGCTACGGTGATCGGTCAGTCGACGGTCCTCGCAGCGGAGTTCCCGCCCAGTGTCGAGGACTTCTACCTGCCCAGCATCCTGCCGTGGGGCGCGCACGACTCCTACTGGTTCACCAAGGTCACGTTCCTGATCTGGGTCGCCGTCGCCGCCATCATCATCTTCTTCCTGGTCTCGTACCGGAAGCCGCAGCTCGTGCCGACCAAGAAGCAGTGGATGGCCGAGAGTGCGTACGGCTTCGTGCGCAACAACATCGCCGTCGAGATGATCGGCCCGAGGGGCGTGGCGTTCGCGCCCTACCTCACGACGCTGTTCATGTTCATCCTGCTGAACAACTTCTTCGGCATCGTGCCGCTCGTGCAGATCTCGCCGAACTCGCACATCGCCTTCCCGGCGATTCTCGCGGTGATCAGCTACTTCATGTTCATCATCGTCGGCATCCGGCACCACGGCTTCTTCAAGTACTTCAAGACGGCGCTCATCCCGCCGGCGCCGTGGTTCATCCTGCCGCTGCTGATCCCGATCGAGTTCTTCTCGAACTTCATGGTCCGCCCGTTCTCGCTCGCGGTCCGACTCTTCGCCAACATGTTCGCCGGCCACATGCTGCTGCTGGTGTTCACGCTCGGCGGTTTCGCGATGATCAGCTCGAACGTCTGGTTCACGCCGTTCTCGATCGTCTCGTGGCTCATGACGATCGCTCTGACGTTGCTGGAGTTCCTGGTCATCTGCCTGCAGGCGTACGTCTTCACGGTGCTGACCGCGAGCTATGTGCAGGGCGCGCTCGCCGACGAGCACTGAGAGCCGTCGTAGCAACATCCCGTTTGTCGTCGCGCGTGAGAGCCACGCGAGATACCAGGAGGAATCTGCAATGCTTGACGTTATTGCCGCCGTTGAGGGCAGCACCGCCGCCATCGGCTACGGCCTGGCCGCCATCGGCCCCGGCATCGGCGTGGGTCTGGTCTTCTCCGCGTACATCCAGTCGACGGCCCGCCAGCCGGAGTCGTCGCGCCTGACCCTCCCGTACGTCTGGATCGGCTTCGCCGTCATCGAGGCGCTCGCCCTGCTGGGCATCGCCTTCGGCTTCATCTGGCAGGGCCAGCTCTGACCTCAGCTCCTCGATAGGAGGTGCCCATGTACAACACCATTCTTCTGGCTGCTGAGGAAGGCGCCAAGGAGCACAATCCGATCATTCCTGTATGGCAGGAGATCGTGGTCGGCTCGATCGCTTTCGCCGTACTCTGCTTCGTCCTGATGAAGTTCGTCTTCCCGCAGATGGAGAAGACGTTCCGCGCCCGGGTCGACGCGATCGAGGGCGGCATCAAGCGCGCCGAGGCCGCTCAGGCCGAGGCGAACCAGCTGCTCGAGCAGTACAGGGCGCAGCTCGGCGAGGCCCGCACCGAGGCCGCGCGGATCCGCGACGAGGCTCGTGCCGACGCGGAGGGCATCCGGCAGGACGTTCTCGCCAAGGCGCGGGAGGAGTCCGACCGGATCATCGCGGCCGGCCGCGAGCAGCTCGCCGCCCAGCGCGAGAGCATCGTTCGTGACCTGCGTGCCGAGGTCGGCACGCTCGCGGTGGACCTGGCCAGCCGGATCGTCGGTGAGTCGCTGGCCGACGAGGCGCGCAGCCGGGGCACCGTGGACCGGTTCATCAACGAGCTCGGCGCCGGTACGGGCGGGCGCTGATGGCGACCGTCAACCGGGAGTCGTACGCCGCCGCCGCGGAGAAGCTGACCGCGGGCACGGGGACGGCCACCGCCGCGCAGATCGCCACCACCGCCGACGAGATCATGTCGGTGGCCCGGCTGCTGCGCGGCGAGCCGCGGCTCCGGCGGGCGCTCACCGACCCGTCGCGCTCGGGTGCCGAGCGGGGCGAGCTGTTGCGTTCGCTGCTCACCGGAAAGCTCAGTGAGGCCGCGGTCGAGGCGCTGACGGTGCTGGCGTCCGGCCGCTGGTCGGCGCCGAACGAACTGCTCGACGCCACCGAGCGGCTCGGCATCGACACCGCGCTGGCGGCGGCCGGCAAGGCCGACCGGCTGGCCGACATCGAGGACGAGCTGTTCCGCTTCGGCCAGGTCGTCTCCGGCAGTCCGGAGCTTGCGGTCACCCTCGGTGACCCGACCGTTCCGGCCGACCGGCGCGCTAAGCTGGCCGAGGACCTGCTCAAGGGCAAAGCCCAGACGGGAACGCTCCAGCTGGTGCGGGTCGCGCTCGAGGGCTTCGGCGGCCGCAGCTTCGAGACGTCACTGACCAAGCTGGTCGAGCTGACCGCTGCGAAGCGGGACCGCGAGGTCGCCTACGTGACGTCGGCCAAGGTGCTCGACGACGCCGAGGAGCAGCGGCTCGCCGCCAAGTTGTCCGACATCTACGGTCGGCAGGTCTCGCTGAAGGTCGATGTGGATCCGAGCATTCTCGGTGGCCTCAGCGTCCGTGTCGGCTCCGACCTCTACGACGGCACGATCCTGCGGCGACTTCACGAAGCCCGGCAGGCGTTCGCGAAATAGTTACTTCCCCTCGGCGGCGGCGACGCTACCGAAAGCCCTCGGGCGCGGCGACGCCCCGAGCCGACTAGAGAAGGCAGAGGATGGCCGAGCTGACCATCTCCTCGGACGAGATCCGGGGGGCGCTAGAGCGCTACGTCTCGTCCTACACGCCCGAGGTCTCCCGCGAGGAGGTCGGCATCGTCTCCGATGCGGGCGACGGCATCGCGCACGTCGAGGGTCTGCCCTCGACGATGGCGAACGAACTGCTCGAGTTCGAGGACGGCACGCTGGGTGTCGCCCTGAACCTCGACGTCCGCGAGATCGGCGCCGTGGTCCTGGGTGACTTCGCCGGCATCGAGGAGGGCCAGCAGGTCAAGCGGACCGGCCGCGTCCTCTCGGTCCCGGTCGGCGACGCCTACCTCGGCCGCGTGGTCGACGCCCTGGGCAACCCGATCGACGACCGGGGCGAGATCGCCGACGAGGGCTTCCGCGAGCTCGAGCTGCAGGCGCCGAACGTCATGGCGCGCCAGCCCGTGAAGCAGCCGCTGCAGACCGGCATCAAGGCGATCGACGCCATGACGCCGATCGGCCGCGGCCAGCGCCAGCTGATCATCGGCGACCGCAAGACCGGCAAGACCACGGTCGCGCTCGACACGATCATCAACCAGCGCGCCAACTGGGAGTCCGGCGACCCGGAGAAGCAGGTCCGCTGCATCTACGTCGCCATCGGCCAGAAGGCGTCCACCATCGCCAGCATCCGCGGGACGCTGGAGGCGCAGGGCGCGCTGGAGTACACGACCATCGTGGCCTCGCCGGCGTCCGACCCGGCCGGCTTCAAGTACATCGCGCCGTACACCGGCTCGGCCATCGGCCAGCACTGGATGTACAACGGCAAGCACGTCCTGATCGTCTTCGACGACCTGACGAAGCAGGCCGAGGCGTACCGCGCGGTGTCGCTGCTGCTGCGCCGCCCGCCGGGCCGTGAGGCGTACCCGGGCGACGTCTTCTACCTGCACAGCCGCCTGCTCGAGCGCTGCGCCAAGCTCTCCGACGAGCTGGGTGGCGGCTCGATGACCGGCCTGCCGCTGATCGAGACCAAGGCCAACGACATCTCGGCCTACATCCCGACCAACGTCATCTCCATCACCGACGGTCAGATCTTCCTCGAGGCCGACCTGTTCGCCTCCGGCGTGCGCCCCGCCATCAACGTCGGCACCTCGGTGTCGCGGGTGGGTGGTTCCGCGCAGGTGAAGGGCATGCGCCGGGTCTCCGGCCGGCTCCGCCTCGACCTCGCCCAGTTCCGCGAGCTGGAGGCCTTCTCGGCCTTCGCCTCGGACCTGGACAAGGCCTCGCGGGCCCAGCTCGAGAAGGGCGTACGCCTGGTCGAGCTGCTCAAGCAGCCGCAGTACTCGCCGCTGTCGGTGGCCGAGCAGATCGTCGTCATCTGGGCCGGCACCACCGGCCAGCTCGACGACATCCCGGTCGGCGACGTGCGCCGGTTCGAGGCCGAGCTGCTCGACTGGATCAAGCGCAACCGCAGCGAGACCTTCACCGCCATCGAGGGCAACGGTCAGCTGACCGACGAGCAGGTCGAGACCCTCGAGAAGGCGGTCAAGGAGTTCAAGCCGCTGTTCAAGGAGGGCGCGATCACCGGCGGTCCGAACGACGCCCCGGCCGAGCCGCTCGCCGAGGGTCGCGAGAGCCGCGAGACCGTGACGCGCGAGGTCCGATCCGCGGACGAGGCCTGAGGCCATGGCCGGTCAGGTACAGGCCCTCCGGCGGCGCATCCGCACCGTCCGGTCGACCAAGAAGATCGCCAAGGCGCAGGAGCTCGTGGCCACCAGCCGGATCGCCAAGGCGCAGGAGCGGGTCGCCGCCTCCAAGCCGTACTCGGAGGCGATCACGCGGGTGCTGACGGCGCTGGCTTCCAACGCGTCCGTCGACAACCCGCTGCTGCAGCCGCGCGAGCGGGTGCGGCGGGCGGGCGTCCTGCTCATCACCAGCGACCGCGGCCTGGCCGGCGCCTACAACGCCAACGCGATCCGCACCGCCGAGCAGCTGATCTCCCGGCTGCGCGGCGACGGCAAGGACGTGGCGCTGTACATCGTCGGCCGTAAGGGCGTCGGGTATTACCGGTTCCGCAACCGGCCCATCGCGGCCAGCTGGACCGGCTTCTCCGAGCGGCCCTCGTTCGAGGACGCGCGGCACATCGGGGAGTCCCTGCTGGAGGCCTTCGTGGCCGGCGTGGACGACGCCGACGAGCACCACGGCCCGGACGGCATCCAGGGTGTGGACGAGCTGCACATCGTCAGCACGCAGTTCAAGTCCCTCATGACCCAGTCGGCGGAGGCGCACTTCCTGGCGCCGATGCAGGTCGAGGAGCGCGAGCGGGAGCCCGGGCTGCGTGCGGCGTACGAGTTCGAGCCCGAGGCCGAGGAGCTGCTGAACGCGCTGCTGCCCAAGTACCTCAACACGCGGATCTACGCGGCGTTGCTGGACTCGGCGGCGAGCGAGTCGGCGTCGCGGCGCCGGGCGATGAAGAGCGCGTCGGACAACGCGGACGATCTGCTCAAGCGGTACACGCGCGAGATGAACTCGGCGCGCCAGGCCGCGATCACCCAGGAAATCAGTGAAATCGTCGGCGGCGTCGAGGCGCTGTCCACGTCGGGAAGTGATGTGTGATGACTGCTGTAGCTGAGCCCACCAAGACGGAGACCGGTGTCGGCCGCGTCGTCCGGGTCATCGGCCCGGTCGTCGACGCGGAGTTCCCGCGGGACGCGATGCCCGCGATCTTCAACGCGCTGCACGTCGAGGTCACCCTCTCCGAGGGCACCAAGACGCTGACCCTCGAGATCGCCCAGCACCTCGGTGACAACATGGTCCGGGCCATCTCCATGCAGCCGACCGACGGCCTCGTCCGCGGCGCCGAGGTGCGGGACACCGGCTCGCCGATCTCGGTGCCCGTCGGCGACGTGACCAAGGGCCACGTCTTCAACGCCCTGGGCGAGGTGCTCAACGCCGACCCCGCGTCGCTGCAGGTCACCGAGCGCTGGCCGATCCACCGCAAGCCCCCGGCGTTCGCGGACCTCGAGCCGAAGACCGAGATGCTGGAGACCGGCATCAAGGTGCTCGACCTGCTCGCGCCGTACGTGCGCGGTGGCAAGATCGGCCTGTTCGGCGGCGCGGGCGTGGGCAAGACGGTGCTCATCCAGGAGATGATCATCCGGGTTGCCCGCAACTTCGGTGGTACGTCGGTGTTCGCCGGCGTCGGCGAGCGCACCCGCGAGGGCAACGACCTCATCCTCGAGATGGACGAGGGCGGCGTGCTCGACAAGACCGCGCTGGTCTTCGGCCAGATGGACGAGCCGCCGGGCACCCGCCTGCGCGTCGCCCTGACCGCCCTGACCATGGCGGAGTACTTCCGGGACGTCCAGAACCAGGAGGTGCTGCTCTTCATCGACAACATCTTCCGGTTCACCCAGGCCGGTTCCGAGGTGTCCACCCTGCTCGGCCGCATGCCGTCCGCCGTGGGTTACCAGCCCACGCTGGCCGACGAGATGGGCGAGCTCCAGGAGCGGATCACCTCCGTCCGGGGCAAGGCGATCACCTCGCTGCAGGCGATCTACGTGCCCGCCGACGACTACACCGACCCGGCGCCGGCGACCACGTTCGCCCACCTGGACGCGACCACCAACCTCGAGCGGTCGATCTCCGACAAGGGCATCTACCCCGCCGTGGACCCGCTGGCCTCGAGCTCGCGGATCCTGGCGCCGGAGTTCGTCGGCGCCGAGCACTACGCGGTCGCCCGTGAGGTGCAGCGAATCCTGCAGAAGTACAAGGACCTGCAGGACATCATCGCCATCCTCGGTATGGACGAGCTGTCCGAGGAGGACAAGGTCACGGTGCAGCGGGCCCGCCGCATCGAGCGCTTCCTCTCGCAGAACACGTACGCCGCCGAGCAGTTCACCGGCGTTCCCGGCTCGACGGTCCCGCTGAAGGAGACCATCGAGGCGTTCAAGAAGATCAGCGAGGGCGAGTACGACTCCTTCCCCGAGCAGGCCTTCTTCATGTGCGGTGGCCTCGAGGACCTCGAGCGCAACGCGCACGAGCTGATGAAGGGCTGATCAGCACCGGAACCGTCACGGGGCCGCTCCGACACCACGTCGGGGCGGCCCTGCGCGTTTCCTACGGCCCGTTATGTCCGTTTAGCAGCCAGTGCCCCGGGGCAGCGGGCGGGGCCGGGTATCAGGACGCGAAAGTTTCTTCTCTTGTTCGGATATTCTTGGCGGTGCCGATGGCCCGGCCCTGCGATCATGGCCCCTTTGGTCGCGGATGAGACCGATCGACGGCGGTTGGGGAGCGAGTGGCGAAGAGCGAGAAACCCAGGACCAAGCGGCGGTCGCCGCTCTGGGCGCGGCTGTGCGCGATCTTCGGGTGCGTGCTGATGGTCATCAGCGGCGGCGCGCTGATCACGAGCAAGGCCCTCGTCGCCCGGTACGCCGGCGCGGTCGAGACCAAGGACCTGTTCGGCAACTCCGCCGCCGGCGCCACCAAGCGGCCGGTCAGCGACATCAAGGGCCCGGTCAACATCCTGCTCGTGGGCATCGACCCGCGGGACACCTCGACGGCCCCGCTCTCGGACTCGATCATCGTCGTGCACATCCCCAAGGGGCTGAAGCAGGCCTACCTCTTCTCCATCCCGCGTGACCTGCGGGTCGAGATCCCGCCCTTCGCCCGCACCGGCTTCCAGGGCGGCACCTCCAAGATCAACGCCGCGATGTCGTACGGCAGCAGCACCGGCGACGGCAAGCACGACGTGGCCCAGGGCTTCGACCTGCTCGCCAAGACGGTCAGCAAGCTCACCGGCATCAAGAAGTTCGACGCCGGCGCGATCATCAACTTCAACGGCTTCAAGGAGATCGTCGACGCGATGGACGGGGTCACCATGACCATCGACCAGAACGTCAAGTCCGAGCACCTGCAGCCCAACGGCAAGCCGCGGCCCCGCCGGCCGGAATGCGCCGACAACAGCTGCGCCCATCCGTACGTCGGGCCGCAGAAGGAATACAAGAAGGGCACGTACCACCTGGAGGGCTGGGAGGCGCTCGACTACGTACGCCAGCGCTACGGCCTGCCCAAGAGCGACTACGACCGCCAGCGGCACCAGCAGCAGTTCATCAAGGCCATGGCGGAGCAGGCGCTGAGCAAGAACGTGGTGACCAACCCCATCAAGCTCGACCAGGTGCTCCGGGCGGCCGGCGACGCGCTCATCTTCGACGGCAACGGGCACAACGTCGTGGACTGGGGCCTGGCCCTGCGCGGCCTGCGCTCCAACGACATGGCCCTGGTGAAACTCCCCGGCCGGTCGCTGTTCAACGGCCGGCAGTACATCGGTGAGGGCCTGGAACCGAGCGCGGACGACTTCTTCGCGTCCGTGAACGACGACACGATCGCGACGTTCCTGGTCGAACACCCGGACTTCCTGCAGAAGCTCTGAGCCGCCCGCGGGAGTGCGCCGGAGTGGCGGTCGCCACCCCAGGCAACAGGGTGTCACCCGGGCGTTTAGAATTCACGCCATCGGCTGGGTTCCCCGGCCGGCAGGTTCCCCCGGGTTGACAGGGTTCCTCAGCTGACACGGCCCCTCAGCCGACGCAGTGCTCAGCTGACGCGGTTCTCAGTTGACGCGGTTCTTGGTTGATGCAGTTCTTAGTTGATGCAGTGCTCAGTTGACACAGGTGTTCCGGTTCCACAGGTGTTCCGGTTCCTCAGTTGACACGGTTCCTCAGGTTGATAGGAGACAGCGTGGCCAAGCAGTTGCACGTCCAGGTCGTCGCCGTCGAGGAAAAGGTCTGGTCCGGCGACGCCGAGATGGTAGTCGCGCGCACCACCGAGGGCGAGATCGGTGTCCTGCCCGGCCACTCGCCGCTCCTCGGCCTGCTCAAGGAGCCGTCCCAGGTGCGGGTCAAGCTCGCCGGCGGCGAGCAGCTCACCTACGACGTGGCCGGCGGCTTCGTCTCCATCGACGCGGACGGCGTGACGGTCCTCGCCGAGAGCGCCACCCCCGCCACCCCCGACGCGCACTGACGCCGAGCGATGCGGATTCTGGTGATCGTCGGAATCTGCCTCGCCGCGCTCTTCGCCGTCCTCCTCGCGGTCTTCCTCCGCCGCCGCCTGCTCATGCTCGGCGGCGGCACGATCCGCCTCCAGGTCCGGGTAAACACCCTGGTCCCGGGCCGCGGCTGGTCCACCGGCATAGGCCAGTTCGTCGGCGACGAGCTCCGCTTCCACCGCATGTTCAGCTTCGCCTTCCGCCCCAAGCGCGTCCTCAACCGCCGCACCCTGGGCGTGGAACGCCGCCGCCTCCCGGAAGGCCCCGAACGCCTCACCATGCCGGGCCACTGGGTGATCCTCCTCTGCCACCAGGCCGGCACGAACATCGAGATCGCCATGGCCGAGTCCACGGTGACGGGCTTCCTGTCCTGGCTCGAAGCGGGCCCACCCGGCCAGCCGGGCAGCGTCGCCCCCAGACCGACAATCAGCCCCCGCCCCGCGGAGAACTGACACCAGCCCCGCACAGCCTCACCCGACCGCCACAACCGCACCGCAGCGGCCGGCGCTGCGATCGGCGGCCCCGGGCGGTCGTCGGTTCCGCGGCCGTTGGTCCCGGGCGGTCGTCGGTTCCGCGGCCGTTGGTCCCGGGCGGTCGTCGGTCCCGTAGCCGTTGGTCCCGGGCGGTCGTCGGCTCCACGCGGTCGTCGCGAGCCGGATCACGCCATAGCGCGGTCACCCCACCACCGGCATGTGTGCCCGCATGCTGGGGCCGCATGCTCGGCCGGGTCGCATGCTCGGACCGGGGCGTCGGGGCTGCCGTCGGCTCTCGGGCGGGTGGAGGCCGACGGCCGGTGGGTCTGGCGGTCAGCCCGCCTGGCCGCCGGGGACCCATTTCACGTCGCCGGCCGGGCCGTTCGCCGTGCGGGCCAGGATGAACAGCAGGTCCGACAGGCGGTTCAGGTACTTGGCCGGGAGCGGGCCGGTGCGGTCCGGGTCCTCCTCGATCAGCGCCCACGCCGAGCGTTCCGCGCGGCGGGCTACCGTGCGGGCCACGTGCAGGAGGGATGCGCCCGGGGTGCCGCCCGGCAGGACGAAGGAGTCGAGCGCCGGGAGCTGCTCGTTGTATTCGTCGCACCAGCCTTCGAGGCGGGTCACGTACGTCTCCGTGATGCGCAGGGGCGGGTACGGCGGGTCGTCGGCGAGCGGGTTGCACAGGTCCGCGCCCACGTCGAACAGGTCGTTCTGGATGGCGGTCAGGACGCTGCGGATGTCCGGTGCGAGGGCGCCGAGGGCGAGCGCCACCCCCAGCGCGGCGTTGCACTCGTCGACGTCGGCGTACGCGACGATGCGCGGATCCGTCTTCGCGGCGACCTCGTTGTTGCCGAGGCGGGTCGAGCCGGCGTCGCCGGTGCGGGTGTAGATGCGGGTGAGATGCACGGCCATGGCCCCCACCCTACGGAGGCGGCCGGGGCGCGCCCCATACGATGGCCCGCGTGGATGTGATCAGGGTCAAGGGCGGCGCGCGTCTCTCCGGTGATGTCACGGTCGGCGGTGCCAAGAACTCGGCGCTCAAGCTGATGGCCGTCGCGTTGCTGGCCGAGGGGCGCAGCGTCGTGGCGAACACTCCCCGGATCACCGACGTGGCGATCATGGGCGAGGTGCTGCGGCGGCTGGGCTGTGACGTGTCGTTCGACGGCGGCGAGGCGACGATCGACGTGCCGGCCGAGCCGGGCAGCGAGGCGGACTACGACCTGGTGCGCCGGCTCCGCGCGTCGATCTGCGTGCTGGGGCCGCTGCTGGCCCGCCGCGGCTACGTGCGGGTCGCGCTGCCCGGCGGCGACATGATCGGCTCGCGCGGGCTGGACATGCACGTGTCGGGGCTGGCGCGGCTGGGCGCGGAGATCTCGGGTGAGCACGGCTTCGTCATCGCCTCGGCCCCGGCCGGGCTGCGCGGCGCCAAGATCTGGCTGGATTTCCCGAGCGTCGGCGCCACCGAGAACATTCTCATGGCCGCCGTGCTCGCCAAGGGCGTCACCGAGATCGACAACGCGGCGCGCGAGCCGGAGATCGTCGACATCTGCCAGATGCTCACCGAGATGGGCGCGCACATCGACGGCGCCGGCACGTCGACGCTGACCATCGAGGGCGTCGACGCGCTGCGGCCGGTCCGGCACGCCACCGTCGGCGACCGCATCGTCGGCGGGACCTGGGCGTACGCCACCGCGATGACCCGCGGGGACGTGACCGTCCACGGCGTACGGCCGGAATATCTGGAGATCGCGCTGGACAAGCTGGTCTCCGCCGGCGGGGTGGTCGAGCCGGGCGACAACCGGTTCCGCGTACGGATGGACGACCGTCCGAAGGCCGTCGACATCGTGACGCTGCCGTATCCGGGTTTCGCCACCGACCTGCTGCCGATGGCGCTCGGGCTGGCCGCGGTGAGCTCCGGCACCTCCCTGATCACGGAGAACATCTTCGACGGCCGGTTCATGTTCGTGAACGAGATGGTGCGGCTCGGGGCGGACATCCGTACCGACGGCCACCACGCCGTGACGAACGGCCGTGAGCGGCTCTCCGGCGCCCCGGTCCGCGCGACCGACATCCGGGCCGGCGCCGGCCTGGTGATCGCGGGCCTGTGCGCCGACGGCGTGACCGAGGTCGGCGAGGTCCACCACATCGACCGCGGCTACCCGGACTTCGTCTCGGACCTGGCCAACCTCGGCGTCGACGTGGAACGCGCGGTCGTCACCGAGCCCACCTACGACTTCTGAGGGCCGGGGCGGGCGTTCAGAGGGCGGGGGAGCCGCCCACCAGGCGCCGGGCCTCCTCCGCCTCCTCCGGGAACACCAGCACCACCAGGCGGCCGTCCGGGCGGGCCGCGGACGTCGAGCGGATCCCCGCCGAGCGGAGCAGCACCCGGATCTCCTCGGCCACGCCGGGGTCGTCGGTGGTGGCTGCCGGGCAGAGCAGGCCGTAGTCGTCGCCGCAGTCGAAGATCGCCAGGCCTTCGTAGAGGTCGCGGAGCGGGTCGTCGCCGGGGCGGGTCCATTGCAGGCCCATCCGCCAGAAGATCGCGCCGAGGAATCCGACGAGAGCGACGGCGATGAAGGGCCCGAGGAGGTACCAGCCGTCGCTTGGTGGCATGGGCACAGTCTGGCATCGGCAGGGCCGGTTTTCCGGGGATTTGACCTGATAGAGGCCCTGAGGCTGCGTTAAGGGCGCCCGCTAGTCTGGGACCACGCTCAAGGTCGAGCGGGCTTACGGAGAAGGAGAGGCACACATGGCGGGTCGGCTTGCGGTCATCGGCTCCGGTCTGATGGGTTCCGGTATCGCCCAGGTGGCGGCGCAGGCGGGATGGCAGGTCACCATGCGGGACCTGGACGAGTCCTCGCTCCAGCGGGGGGTCACCGCGGTCCGGGACTCCCTCGCGCGCTTCGCCGCCAAGGGGAAGATCACCCAGGAGGACGCCGACGCCACCGTCGCCCGGATCACCACCACGACCGAGCTGGAGGCGGCCGCCGACGCGGACGTCGTGGTCGAGGCGATCTTCGAGAAGGTCGAGGCCAAGCACGAGGTCTTCCGCGCGCTCGACAAGATCTGCAAGCCCGGCGCGGTGCTCGGCACGAACACGTCGGCGATCCCGATCACCCAGATCGCGGCGGTCACCGAGCGGCCCGAGTCGGTGGTCGGCATCCACTTCTTCTCGCCGGTGCCGATGATGAAGCTCGTCGAGCTGGTCCGCGGCTACCAGACCTCCGACGAGACGCTGGCGTCGGCGCGCAACTTCGCCGAGGAGGTCGGCAAGACCTGCGTCGAGGTGCGGCGGGACGTGGCCGGGTTCGTCTCCAACCGGCTCTTCTCGGCGCTGCTGGTCGAGGCGATCAAGCTCGTCGAGTCGGGCGTGGTGTCCGCCGCCGACCTGGACACGGTCATGAAGCTGGGCTTCGGCCACGCCATGGGTCCGCTGGCCACCATCGACCTGACCGGCCTCGACGTGATGCTCAACGCGACCAGCAACATCTACCGGGACACCGCGGACGAGAAGTTCTTCCCGCCGGAGCTGCTGCAGCGCATGGTCACCGCCGGTGACCTCGGCCGCAAGACCGGCAAGGGCTTCTACAGCTACTGAGCCGGGGTCAGCCGTCGCGCTTGGTGGTCCATCGGAACGTGGTGAGACACAGGATGAGGGCCACCAGGCACCACACCCCCAGCACCAGCGCCACCATCGGCAGGTCGTAGGAGCCGCCCGGCTCCCGCGGGCCGAAGGACTCCGGCAGGAACACCGAGCGCAGCCCCTGGCACATCCACTTCAGCGGGAAGATCGAGGCGAGGTTCTGCATCCAGCCGGGCAGGCTGGTGAAGACGAAGAACACGCCGGAGATGAACTGCAGGATCAGCGCGACCGGGGTGACCACCGCCGGGGCGCTGCGCCCGGTGCGGGCCAGCGACGAGAAGGCGATGCCGCACAGCGTGCACGCGGTGATGCCGAGCGCGGAGACCCACAGGAACGTCAGCCACTTGCCGGCGGTGTCCGGCAGGTCCAGTCCGAAGAGCAGGGTCGCCACGGCGAGCAGGATCGCGGTCTCCAGCACCGCGATGAAGGCCACCATGAGCACCTTGCCGGCGAAGTAGACCCACCGCGGCATCGGCGTGCCGAGCAGGCGCTTGAGCACCCCGCGGTCGCGTTCCATCGGGATCTGGATGGCGAGGGCCTGGAAGCCGACGGTCATCAGGCCGGTCGCGATCATGCCGGTCACGAAGTACTGGGTGAACTTGACGCCGTCGCCGATCTCGCCCTTGAAGATCGAGCCGAACACCAGGATCAGGATCGCCGGGAAGGCCAGCGTGAACATGACCTGTTCGCGACTGCGCAGGAACTGCTGGATCTCCAGCGCCCCCTGCCGAAGACCGAGGTTCATGCCGCTGAGCCTCATGGGCATGCTCTCCTGGCCCTTCACTTTCGCTTCGCCCGCTCCGGTGCAGTCGATCATGCTGAAATCATGTCGAGATAGATGTCCTCAAGGGTCGGTCTGGTCACCGTCAGGCCGGGGACCTCGCCGTCGAAGCGCGCGGCCAGGTCGGTGACCACGGCCGTCGGCGTCGCGCTGCGGGTGCTTTCCCAGGCGCCTTCCGCCGTACGCCAGGAGACGGTCGCCAGGGCGGAATCCCGGTTGCCCAGCCGCCGCGGGGTGTCCACGGCGATCAGCCGCCCGGCCGTGATCACCCCGACCCGGTCGGCGAGGGTCTCCGCCTCCTCCAGGTAGTGCGTGGTGAGCACGATCGTCGTACCGCTGCCGGCCAGGTCGCGGATCAGCGTCCAGAACTCGCGGCGGGCCTCCGGGTCGAAGCCGGTGGTGGGCTCGTCGAGGAAGAGCAGCTCCGGCCGGCCGATGATGCCCAGCGCGACGTCGAGCCGCCGCTTCTGCCCGCCCGAGAGGGTGTGCGTACGCGAACGGGCCTTTTCTGTCAGGCCCACCCGCGCGATGACGTCCGCCGGATCGTCGGGCTCGGGGTAGAACCGGGCGAAGTGGCCGACCACCTCGCCGACGGTCAGCTCGTCGAACTCGCCGGTGCCCTGGAGCACGATGCCGACCCGGGTGCGCCACCGGCGCTTCGCGGCGTCCTCGACCGCCGGGTCGACGCCGAGCACGCGCACCTCGCCGCCGTCGCGCTTGCGGTAGCCCTCGAGGATCTCGACCGTGGTGGTCTTGCCGGCGCCGTTCGGGCCGAGCAGCGCGAAGATCTCGCCCCGCGCCACCGTCAGGTCCACACCGTCCACCGCGACCGTGTCGCCGTAGACCTTGCGCAGCCCTCGTACCTCTATCGCGGCCTCCGTCATGGAGGCAACCTAACCCAGCGGCCCGCCGAGGGCTGGGTGGCCGCCGGCCCGGCGGGTTGCTCAGGGCTGGGTGGCCGCGGGCCCGGCGGGTTGCTGAGGGCTGGGTGGCCGCGGGCCCGGCGGCTCGCCGAGGGCAGGGTGGCCGCCGGCTCAGCGGTTCGCCGCGAACGTCACCGAGAGCAGCGTGGCCGCCGCCATGCCGCCGAGCAGCGTGAGGCCGATGCCGCCGATGTCCAGGCGGGCGTGCAGCCGCCGGTGGGCCACCAGCGCGCCCACCGGCACCCCGGCGGAGGGCGCCACGAGGAACGCGAGCCAGCCGAGCCCGCGGATCAGCGTCGCGCCCGGCACGTCCGTGCTGCCCACCGTCACCAGCCCGGCGGCGAGGAGCCCGGTCAGGCCCGCGACCAGCGCACCCAGCAGCGGCAGCAGGGGCAGCACCCAGCGCGGCAGGGAACGGCGCTCGGCCGGGCGTACGGTCACGTCGATGCGCTCCGCGGCCCGGGCGAGCAGCGTGCGCGCCGACTGCCGGGGCGCGGGGACCGGCGACCGGGAGTCGGGGGAGCGTTCCAGGGCCACGCGGGGCAGCGCGTCGATCGCGATCGGCTCGGGCACCTCGCCGAGGGCGCGTACCCGCAGGCCCGGTGCGCGGCGCAGCTGGTCCCAGAGCCGGGCGGCCTCCCGGTCGACGTCGAGCACCTGGGCCGCCGCCGCCCCCGCCCAGCGGTCCGCGGCGGCCGCGTCTCCCTCGGCGCGGGCGAGCTCGCCGGCGGCCTGCGCGGCGCTGGTCCGGTACGCCTCCTCGGCGCCGCGCAGCTCGGTGTCGCGCCGCCGGGCGACCTCGGCGAGCGCGGTCATCATCAGCTGGTAGTCGCGGTCACGTGTGGTCACTGTTCACCTCGTACGGGATGATCACTTCCGGATGGCGGTGCACCGACCGGTCGAAGAAGAGGGCCCGACGCCGGCGCGGGTACCAGGCCGGCCCGCCGGGTTGCGGGGAGAGCGGACTGAGCTCGGGGCCCTGCACGTCCAGCGCCACCCACGCGCCGATCGTGTCCAGCCGCGCCCCGATCCCGCCCAGGTCGTCGCGCAGCCGGGGGACCGAGCGCCACCAGCCCAGCACGTGCAGGCGCTGCTCCGGCCCGTCGGCGAGCAGGCCCCTAAGCCGTTCCCGGTACGCCGGGCCGGCCGCGTCGAGCGCGTACCCGAGCACGTAGTGCGGAATGCCGTCCGGGGCGAGCGTGCCGAACAGGTCGTCGAGGTCGGCGGGTCCGTACCAGTCGGCCTGGGGGAGTTCGGCGACCAGCCGGGCGGCCGGCCGCTCGGCGCCGGGGTCGAGGCAGACGATGCGGAAGCGGGCGGGGCCCTGCGCGGCGAGCGACAGGGCGGCGGAGGCCAGCACGTCGCACGCCTCGTCGATGCGGGTGCCGAGCACCGCCAGGTTGCGTCCCGGCATCCGGCCCAGCCGCAGCCGCGCCGGCCGCGCGGACACGTCGATGCGCTCGCCCAGCACCGCGCCCGGCGAGGAACCGACGTCGGCGGCGCCCCGCGGCACCCGGCCCGCGGGCCGGTACATGGCCGGCAGCCGGGGCACGGCGTCACCGTCGAAGAGCCGCGGCGGTACGCACGTCTCCGGCCGTTCGCGCCACAGCTTGCGCTGCAGCGACCGCCACACCGCCCGGTCGCTCGCGTCGGGCAGCCGCACCACCCGGTTGGCGCCGGCGACCCCGGAGTCGGCGTTGACGACCGCGTGGAACCGGGGGATGACCGCGGCGGCCAGGTTGGTGTCGGCCAGGATCCGCCGCGCCTTGGGCAGCGCGATGCGCAGGGTGAACTGGCCGACCAGGCCCGAGCGGCCCCAGAGCGCCTCGATGCCGGAGACGTCCTGGCTGGCCAGGATCAGGTGGATGCCCTGCGAACGGCCGCGGCGGGCGAGGTCCTCCAGCAGCGTGACCGCCTCGTCGGCGACGGCGTCGCGGCCGGTGAGCAGCACCTGGAACTCGTCGATGACCGCGACGATCCGGGGCCAGTGCCCGCCCGGGTCCTCCGCGCGCAGCTCGGCCAGCTTCGACGCCTCGTACCGTTTGGCGGCCTGGGCCCGGGTCCGCAGCTCCTCGCCGAGGTGGCGGAGCATGGCCAGGCCGAACTCGCGGTCGCCGTTGACGTTGATGCCGGCCAGCCGCACCTGCGGCAGCCAGCTCGGGTCCCGCGGTCCGGGCGCGAACCGGGCGAAGGACACGCCCTCCTTGAAATCGAGCAGGTAGAGGGCGAGTTCCCCGGGGCCGTACCGGGCGGCGAGCGAGCCGATCCAGGCGTAGATCAGGTTGGTCTTGCCGGACCCGGACGGCCCGCCGATGAGCGCGTGCGGCGGGTCGTCGCCGAGCGCCACCTCCACCAGCGAGCCGTCGGTGCTGTCGCCGATCGGCGCGGTCAGGCCGTGCGCGGACGACTCGGTCCAGAGCTTCTCCGGCTCGAGGTCGGCGAAGCGGGCCGGCGGCGGGCCCGCGCGCAGCCGCTCGGCGGTGGCCCGGCAGAACGCGGCGATCCGCTCCGGCGGCGGCGCCGCGTCGAGGGTGACGATCAGGGTCCCGGTGGTGTCGCAGCTCGCGGATTCCCCGCGCACCGCGATGCGCTCCACCGTCGGGTGCGGTGCCAGCTCCAGACCCCGGACCACCAGGTGTACGCCGCAAGCCACGCCGGTACGCACCACGCGATCGAGCTGCGCGCGCTGCTCGCCGGTGAGATGCCCGGTGCGGCCGGGGTCGAACAGCAGCACCACCACCCGCCACGGCTCGGGGCGCGGCCCGGTGGTGGCGGCGGTGAGTTCGGTCAGGGAGGCGTACTCGCCGGCCAGCACGCTCTCGTTGACCCGGCAGATGTGCTCGACCAGCTCGTCGAGGGCGGCGCCGAGCCCGCCGGGGCTGACGAACGAGAGCAGGCCGGCGTTGCCCAGCGGCGCGAACGCGGCCAGGGTGCCGCCGAGCTGCTCGGGGTCGTACACGCTGAGCCGCACGTCGCCGGGCCGGGTGGTGCCGAGGGCCCGCAGCAGCAGCCCGGAGACGACGCCGTCGGCGGCCGGCTGGTCGCCGAGGACGTTCACGTGCGCGTGGTCGAGGAACGGGACCAGGGCGGGGAGCTTGGTCCGCGTCTCGCCGGCCTCGTACGCGACCGTCCCGATCCGCAGCAGCCCGGGCCGGCCCACCCGGTCGGGTTCGGTCGGCGTCCAGTAGCGCCACGACGTGCCGGCGGCGCCGGACGCGGTGAGGGCGGCCAGCGACTCGACGTTGCGGGTCAGGGTGGCCGCCTCGGCCTGGGTGCGGCGCAGGATGTCCTGCCGGGCGGTGTCGCGCGCCTCGGCGAGCTGGGCGAGGCAGGTCGCGTACGCGTCCCGGATCAGCTTCTTCCGGCGCTGGGCCTCGTTGCGGGCCGACTCGGCGGCGGCCAGCACGGCCCGGGCGGTGCCGCGTGCCTCGGCCAGCTCCTGCCGGACGACGGCGACCAGCGCGTTGCGGTGGCTACCCACTCGACCCCCCGGAATCGACGTGGGGGGATTTTAACCACTATGGGGGGTTTCTCGACCATATGTGCCGCGTGTCGGCTTCGAATGGTCACCGTCCCCCGCCCGGGCGGGCCCCCCGATCCGGCGGATCGAGGGGCCGGGCCGTACCCCTCGGCCGGGTCCGGTCCCGCCGGAGCGCCGGGTCCGGACGGCGGCCGTCGAGGACCGGGCCGTCCCGGTGACCGTCGGCGTCGCGGGGCGCCGGCACGCCCGCGGCCGTCCGGCTCAGCCAGCGGGGATCGGCGGTGACCAGGTCCCGCCAGAGCCGCGCGGCCACCAGGTCGGCGCCCTCGGCCGTCCAGCGGCGCAGCGTCTTGCGGGGCACGTACCGGCGCAGCCAGTCGACCGCCCGGCGGGCGTCGCGGTCCAGGCCGTCCGTCCGGGGTGTCCGCTCGTACGGCCGCAGCCCCAGCACGCAGCAGTAGTGCAACGCGTTGTAGAACCGCCACTCGTCGGTCGTGCCGAACCCGCCGGCCGGCCGCAGCTTCTGCACGTGCTCGGCCAGCACTGCCCGCAGCTCGGCGACCCGGACCAGCGGCTGATCCGCCACGCCCGGCCCGCGCGCGTGCAACCGGCGGTCCACCGTGGGCAGGTCGATGAGCGGGTTGCGCAGCAGCCGGCCGATGTCGGCGTAGTCGTCGAGCGCCCGCCGGGTCAGCCGGTGGAACTCGTCCTCGTCCATGGCGATCATCTGGTGCCGCTCGCGCCGCCGGGGCAGCGCGTCGGCCGCGACCATCAGCGCCGCGCGGTCCGCCCGCAGCCGCTCGTCCTGGAGGAACGCCAGCCGGTCGAGCCCGGCGCGCAGCGGCACGGCCGTCCCGACCGCGCCCAGCACCACGGCCACGAGCACGAACTGGAGGACGGCGACCGTGTGCAGGCCGGGCGCCGCGAGCAGGGTCAGGGCGACCGGCCCGCCGAACAGCAGCGTCGCCGCCCCCGCGGCCACCAGCGAACGCCGCAGGTCGGGCAGGAGCCGCTCGCCGGCCTCGACCGCGTCCGCGACGGCCACCAGGTAGCCGAGCAGCAGCTGGTCGAGGCCGATCGTGGCGATCACCAGCTCCGCCGAGCCGAGGTCGATCGGGATCAGCACGATGACCAGGCCGGCGGCGTACAGGGCGGCGGCCGCGGCGAAGGCGGCGGGCAGCCGGCGCGGGCGTACACGGTCGGCGTACCGCAGCAGCAGGGCCAGCGCGCCGGCCAGCGGCGCCACGGCGACCAGCTTGCCGACGCCGGGCAGCAGGACGGCCAGGATCAGGAAGACCCCCGACGCGTACGCCCACCCGAGATTCACCGGCCGCCGCTCCGGCACGCCCCGCGGGATCAGCGCCGCCGCCACCCCCGCCCAGCCCAGCGCCGGCACGCACAGCAGCACCATCGCCGTGCCGGAGCCCGGTGCGACCGTCCACGCGGCCACCGCCACGGCGTACGACCCGAGCGCCCCGCCTGCCCGCCACAGCAGGATCCGGGCCGGATCACGCGCGACGAGGTAGCACCCCAGCCACCAGGTGAGGGCGAAGGCGGGTACGGCTATCGCGGGCACCGGGGAAGTCAACCAAAGAGGCGCTGGGTCCCGACACCCTCGGACGGTCCCCGTTCCCTCCTGCGCCGCCGACGTCGCCTGATCACCCACACCGCGCCGAGCACGAGCAGCAGCAGCCCGAGCAGGACCAGCACCGGGAGCAGGATCGCGAGCAGCGACAACGCGACGCTGGTGAAGTCCTCCGCCGTGCTGGCCACCGGGGCGCCGACGCCGGCGGTGGTCGCGTTCACCACCGGCCGGGAGGCGGCCTTGACGCCGTGCACGCAGAGCGCGATGACCACGCCGGCGGCGACGGGCACCCACTGGTGCGAGCCGAAGAACGACCCCGGGTCCGACACGGTGACCGTCTCCGACGCCGAGCCGGCGCCGAACGCGAGCCCGCCCGCGGTGGGCCGGACCACGGTCTGCACGATGTCGTTCACGTGGTCGACGACGGGCACCTTGTCGGCCACGACCTCGACGGCGAGCAGCAGGGCGAGGATCAGCAGCACCCAGCCGTTGGACAGCCACTGCCAGCCGCCGGGCAGGTCGATGGTGTCGGTGTATCGGTCCAGCAGACCCATGGTGACCAGGGGGATGTACGCGTTCAGCCCGGCGGATGCCGCCAGGCCCGTACCGGTGAGGGCTTCGAGCACGATCTCAGCATGGCACCGCCGCGCTCGCCCCGCCGGGGGACGGAGGCTACCCTCGTGCGGTGCGTCTGGTCATCGCGAAGTGCTCCGTGGACTATGTCGGCCGGCTCTCCGCCCACCTGCCCCCGGCTACCCGGCTGTTGATGGTGAAGGCGGACGGGTCGGTGTCCATCCACGCCGACGACCGTGCCTACAAGCCACTCAACTGGATGAGCCCGCCGTGCAAGCTCCAGGAGGCACCGGGCGTCTGGAAGGTGGTCAACAAGGCCGGCGAGGAGCTGCGGATCACCCTCGAGGAGATCTTCCAGGACACCTCGTACGACCTGGGCGTCGACCCGGGCCTGGTGAAGGACGGCGTCGAGGCGCACCTGCAGGAGCTGCTCGCGGCCCACCCGGAGACCTTCGGCGAAGGCTGGAGCCTGGTACGCCGCGAATACATGACCGCCATCGGCCCGGTCGACCTGCTCTGCCGCGACGCCGCGGGCAAGGCGGTGGCCGTGGAGATCAAGCGCCGCGGCGAGATCGACGGCGTCGAGCAGCTCACCCGCTACCTCGAGCTGATGAACCGCGACCCGCTGCTGGCGCCGGTCCAGGGCGTCTTCGCGGCCCAGGAGATCAAGCCGCAGGCCCGGGTGCTCGCCACCGACCGCGGCATCCGCTGCGTCGTGGTCGACTACGACAAGCTGCGCGGCATGGACCGCAACGAGCTCACCCTCTTCTAGCGGCCGCTCAGCTCCACCCGGTCGGTGGCGGTCGTGCCGCTGACGTACGCCCGCGCGCCGAAGGCCGCCACCGCCGTCTGGACCACCACGCCCGTCCAGCTCAGCGGGTCGCCCTGGGCGATCTGCACCACGGTCGGCAGGCCGAGCAGCAGGATGTCGACGCCGGCGAACGCGGCGATCAGCGGGCCGGTCGACACGGAGCCCATCGGGGTGTCCAGCGGCAGCAGCGAGTTGTCCACGAAACCGGTGCGCGCCTTGCGGACCGCCGCGACCGCGCCGACCGGTCCCAGGCCGAGGCCGAGCGCCCACCACGGGCCCGCGGGGAGGTCGCCGAGGGCGCGCAGCAGGGCGAGGGCGGCGGCGTACCAGAGGGCGGTCAGGACGCCGGGCACCCAGAGGCGCTGCACGATCGCCGCGCGCGAGCTGAGCCCCAGCATGCGCAGCATCCACGGGTTGCCGGCGTCCGTCCGCACGCTCGCCGTCGTGACCCCGCCGGCGAGCAGGCCGCCGGCCAGCACCGCCGCGCCGAGGAGCCAGCCGGGCGCGTGGGCGAGCAGGGCGGGCAGCGTGCTGGCCCCGGCCAGCCACAGCAGGCGTCGCGGGCGGCGGCGCACCATCAGCAGGTCCTGGCCCACCAGCACGGGCACGCGGGCCGGCAGCCGGCGCGATCGCAGCCTGCGGTGGGCCCAGTAGCGCCGCTCGACCATCTCGGTCACGAAGGACGGTTCCACCCCGAACGCCGAATCCGCGAGCGTGCCGGCGGTGCGGGACGCCTCCAGGATGCGCTCGTTCGGCGTCCCCTCGAGCCGGCGCACCGCCACCAGCCAGAACGCGACCAGGAGCACGGCGAGCCCGGCGACGGTCGCGAGCGCTGCGGTGGCCGGGGGCCAGCCGGCGGAGAGCGGGATCGCGGCGCCGGCCGAGTCGGCGACCAGGGCGGCCAGGCCGGCGGCCAGCAGCAGGTACGCCGCGTCGTCCGAGCGCGCCGACCACCAGCGGTCCGCCTGCGCCCCGAGCGCCAGCAGCAGCAGCCCTCCACCAAGCACTGCCCCGTACGCGGGCAGCAGCTCCGCCGCCCCCGTCACCGGGCGACCGGTCGTGTGGCCGAGGATCGCGAACCCGCCCAGCGCTCCCGCCGCGGCGGCGCCCACGGTCGCCCAGCACAGCGAGGGCAGCAGCAGCCGGCGCCGGCTGACCGGGGCGGTGAGCAGCCAGGAGGCGGCCGGGCGGCTGAGCGCGAGCGGCCCGAGCCGGCGCAGGACAAGGTAGAGGCCGCCGGTGAGGGCCAGCGCCAGGCCCGCACCCGCAAGCCCCGAGGCGTGCGGCGCGGCCGGCCAGAAGACGACGGCGAGCTGCTTGTGCGCCATGCCGCCGACGATCGCGACGAAGAGCACCGCGAAGTAGAAGTTGCCGAGCGTCTCACCGCGCTCCCGGTGCGCCGACTGAGTACGGCGGACCCAGCGCCGTACGCCGGTGACGCCGACCGCGGTGGTCACCCGGCGACCAGGGCGGCCATGCCGGTCACCTCGGTGCCGGCCGCCGCCGCGAACACGTCGTCGTGGCTGGCCATCAGGATCGTGCCGCCGCCGTCGCGGTACTCGGCCAGCATCGCCGCCACCTGCGCCCGGCCGTCCGGGTCGAGGCGCTGCTCGGGCTCGTCGAGGATCATCAGCCGGCTGGGCCGCAGCAGGGCCAGCGCCAGGGTCAGCCGCTGCTTCTGCCCCGACGACATGGACGGTGGCACGGCGTCGGCGTGCGAGGCGATGCCGAACCGCTCGAGCGCCTCGTCGATCCCGGCGTCCGCGGCGTCCAGGCCGTGCGCGCGGCAGACCAGCTCGGCGTGCTCGCGGGTGGTGAGGCCCGGATACCAGGTCGGCGGCTCCACGGTGGTGGCCACGGCGCGCCAGAACTCCGGTGTGGACCCCGGCGGGCCGCCGAAGATCTCGATCTCGCCGGCGTCCGGCCGTTGCAGGCTGGCGATGCAGCGCAGCAGCGTCGACTTGCCGATGCCGTTCTCGCCGGTGATGCAGACGCCGGCGCCGGTGGGCACGGTCAGGTCGACGTCCACCAGCACCGGGGCCGCGCCGTAGCTCACCGACAGGCCGCGGACCTCGATCGCGGATTGATCCACCGGTCGACGCTAGCAAAGGCGGTCACGGGCGGCGGCCGTACAGCAGCTTCAACGTCTTGACGATGCGCCGCACCTGGGCCGGGGTGCGTTCGAAGGTCATCGCCGGCAGCAGCGAGGGCGCCCGGCGTACGGTGATCGCCTTCGGCACGGTGAACTCCCGCAGCCCGTCCTCGCCGTGGATGCGGCCGAAGCCGGAGTCGCCGACGCCGCCGAACGGCAGGGTGGCCATGCCGACGAAGCTCAGCGTCGAGTTCACCGCCACCATGCCGGTACGCAGCCGCCGGGCGATCCGCACCGCGTTCGCCTTGCCGAAGACGGCGCCGCCCAGCCCGTACGGAAGCGCATTGGCCTTCGCCACCGCCTCGTCCGCGTCCGCGACCCGGGTGATGGTCAGCGTCGGACCGAACGTCTCCTCGCGGATCGCGGCGGAGTCCTCGGGCACGTCCACCAGCACCGTCGGCGCCACGTGCGGGGGCTGCACCGCATCGGCGCCGCCGAGCACCGCCCGGCCACCGGTGGCCAGCGCGTCGCCGATGTGCCGCCGGACCACGTCGAGCTGGGCGGGCATGGTGATCGGGCCGATCTCCTCGCCGACCCGCAGCCTGCCGGCCTTGGCCACCACGGCCGCCACGAACGCGTCGTAGACCGGCGCGACCGCGTACGCCCGCTCGATGCCGATGCAGGTCTGCCCGGCGTTGGTCATGGCGCCCCACACCGCGGCCTCGGCGGCGGCGTTGACGTCCGCGTCCGCGTCGACGATCAGCGCGTCCTTGCCGCCGGCCTCGATGAGCACCGGGGTCAGCGTCTCCGCGCAGGTCGCCATGACCTTCTTGGCGGTGGCGGTCGAGCCGGTGAACGCGATCTTGCCGACGCCGGAACGGCACAGCAGGGCGCCGACGTCGCCGAGGCCGTGGACCGCCTGCAGGACCGGCTGCTCCGGCACCACCTCGGCGAACGTGTCGACGAGCCACTGGCCCACCACGGGCGTGTACTCGCTCGGCTTGAGCACGACGGCGTTGCCCCCGGCCAGCGCGCCCGAGATCGGGCCCAGCGGGGTGAGGATCGGATAGTTCCAGGGCCCGATCACCCCGACGACACCGTACGGCTGGTACTCGAGGTGACCGGCGTGCTCGGGCAGCAGCAGGCGCGTCCTCGTGCGGCGCGGCCCGAGCACCCGCCGGGCGTTGCGGGCGGCCCAGTCGGTGTGCTCGATCGCCGCGCTCGCCTCCACGACGGCGTCCGCCACCGGCTTGCCCGTCTCGAGGTGGGTGAGCTCGGCCAGCTCCTCCAGCCGCTCGGCGAACAGGGCCCGCCACCGCAGCAGCCGGACCTTGCGCCCGTCGAAGCCGAGGGCGGCCCACCAGGCGCCGGCCGTACGGGCCCGCTCCACCGCGGCGGCCACGGCGTCCGCGCCGGCCACGGGCACCCGGCCCGCCTCCGCCCCGGTCGCGGGGCTGGTCGAAATGAGGACACCGTCCTCGACCACGGGCGTTCCGGGCGTGCGGGTAGCCGTCATGAACGCGAGTCTAGGTCGCATTCGGGGTGCCGCGCCTCACACGTACGCTGGAAGTTGTGAGCCCGCGCCGCAACCGCCCCCGCCGCGACTCGCCGTCCCTCGTGCCGGACGAGCGGGTCCGCAAGGGCGTCGAGGGCGTGCAGCAGTATCAGGACGGCGAGTGGATGGTGCGCTCGATCTTCGGCGGCGCGGCCGTGAAGACGTACCGGTGCCCCGGCTGCCTTCAGGACATCCGCCCCGGCGTCGCGCACGTCGTGGCCTGGCCCGCCGACGAACGCGGCGACGCCTCCGACCGCCGGCACTGGCACACCGGCTGCTGGCGCGCCCGGGACCGGCGCGCCCCGGTGGTGGAGCGCTCGCGCAACGCCCCACGCTACGGGTGAGAGGACCCAGGTTGACCAACCAGATTCGCGCGAACAGCGTCCTGCCGGCCCGCCGGGAGGACATCGAGCTGCACACCGCCGACGGGCTGACCCTCGTCGGCGAGCTGGCCCGCCCGCTCGACCGCGACCCGGTCGCGACGCTGGTGTGCCTGCACCCGCTGCCCACCCACGGCGGCATGATGGACAGCCACGTCTTCCGCAAGGCGGCCTGGCGCCTGCCCGCGCTGGCCGGGGTGGCGGTGCTGCGCTTCAACACCCGCGGCACGTCGAGCGTCCGCGGCACCAGCGAGGGCGCGTTCTCCTCCGCGGTCGACGAGAAGTTCGACGTGGCCGCCGCGATCGAGTACGCCGAGTTCGCCGACCTGCCGAACATCTGGCTGCTCGGCTGGTCCTTCGGCACCGACCTGACCCTCATGCACGGCCTCGACCCGGCGGTGGCGGGCGCGATCCTGCTGTCGCCGCCGCTGCGCTTCTCCGCGCCCGAGCACCTGGCGGCGTGGGCGGAGTCGGGCAAGCCGGTGACCGCGCTGGTCCCCGAGTTCGACGACTACCTGCGCCCGGACGCGGCGGTGGAGCGGTTCAAGGCCGTCCCGCAGGCCGAGGTGGTCGGCGTGCCCGGCGCCAAGCACCTGTGGGTCGGCGACGCCGAGACGGTCCTCGACGAGATCGTGCGCCGGGTCGCCCCGGACGTCCCGGTGCCGCTGCCGCGCGAGTGGGACGGGCCGATGGAATCCGGCGACATGAACGCGTACGCGGACCGCACGGTCGCCGCCTTCTCGGACGTCCCGGTGCCCAAGCCGCTCGGCTGACGCTACTTGCGCTCCATGCTGGGGTTGACGACCTCGCGGACGATCAGCTGGATCGCGGCCACCATCGGGATCGCGATCAGCGCGCCGAGCACGCCGAACAGGCCCACCCCCAGCAGCGCGGCGGTGACCGCGGCGACGTCGCTGACCTTCACCGAGCGCCGCATGACGTTCGGGTAGATCAGGTAGTTCTCGATCTGCTGGTAGACGATGAAGAACCCGAGGCAGATCAGCCCGTTCGGCAGCGAGTCGGCGAAGCCCACCAGGCTGACGATCACCGCGCCCAGGGTGGCGCCGATCTGCGGGATCAGGTCGCAGACGGCGACCACCACGGCCAGCGCGAACGGGTACGCCAGCCCGATGATCACCGCCAGCACCCACGTCGAGATGCCGGCCAGGACGGCGATGGCGATGGCACCCACCATGTACGCCCCGACCTTGGTGAGGATCTCGTCGGTCAGCAGCCGCACCCGGGTACGCCGCGACGCCGGCACGAGGGCGTACGCACCCTCCTTCATCCGGTCGAACGCCGCCATGAAGTAGATGACCAGCACCAGCACGGTCAGCACGTTGAAGATCGTGCCGAACAGCAGCTTCGCGCCGCCGACGACGCCGCCGAGCGTGTTCGTGACGGTGCCGGCGTTGATCGCGCTCTGCACCTTGTTCAGGATGTCGTACTGCTCGATCAGGTCGTTGATCGCCTTGTTGCGCTGCAGGTCCTGAATGAACCCCGGAACGTTGTCGATGAGCTGCCCGGTCTGCGTGACCAGCGGCGGGATCAGCGCGAGAACCCCACCGCACAGCAGCAGCACAATGGTCAGCGCCATGACGGTGACGGCCAGCCACCGCGGAAAACCCCAGCTCCGCAGCCGCACGATCGCCGGATTCAGCCCGATCGCCAGGAACAGGGCAATGAAGATCAACACCAGGATCGAGGCGGCGTTGCGCAACCCCAGAAAGATCCCGTACGCGGTGAGCAGCCCGAGCCCGCCGAGCAGCCCGATGAGAAACGGATTCCGCCGGCTCAACGGCGGCCCGGGAGCCCCGAACTCACCATCATCGTCCGCAACGCCGCCCGCGACCCCGGGCACGCCATACCCGTCCGGCAGGGGCGCTCCGGACCTGCTCCCGCTGCCGGCCTGCGGGGACCCGGTCTCGCTGCCCTCCGCGGATTCGCTTCCGCTGCCGGCCTGGGCGGACCCGCTCCGGCCGGCCTCCGCGGACCCGGCCGCGCTGCTAGCCTGCGCGGACCCGCTCGCGCTGGCCGCCCGGGACCCGGTCGCGCTGCCGACCTCCGAGGAACCGCTGCCGGCTTCCGGCGTCCCGGGATCGGTCGCTGCCGGCCCGGGGGCGGACGCTGCCGTTCCGGTGGCCGGCGACGTCGTGCCGGGGTCCGGTTCTGCCGGTCCGGCGGCCGGCACCGGGTCGGGTCGGGGCTCCTCGGCCGTCACCATTACCTCCACGCGGAACGGGGGAGGCCACCCGCGGCGACCGGACATCCCGGCGGGCAATTTATCGGTATGCGCAAACGCCCGCCACCCGCCAGGCCGCAAAACCCCGGGTCGCGGCCCTCACACCCGGGCCGCGGCCCTCACACCCGGGCCGCGGCCCTCACACCCGGGCCGTCGGGCCCGTCCGCCGGGGCCCGTCCGCCGGGGTGCCGGTCAGTCGGGGTGCCGGTCAGTCGGGGTGCCGGTCAGTCGGGGTGCCGGTCAGTCGGGGTGCCGGGTCAGTCGGCGTCGACGCCCACGCGGCTCGCGGGGCGGGTCGTCACCTTGGCCGAGGCCGTGATCTTGCCGCCGCCCTGCGTCTTGTCGCCCGCGGCCTGCCCGGCCTGCGCCGACGCCCCCTGAGGAGCGGCCGCCGAGCCGGTCGCCGCCGAGCCGGTCGCCGGCGTGGCGGTTCCCGCGGCGGGTGCGGAGGCCGCGGTGCCCGCCGCCGGAGTGGCAGTGCCGGTCGCGGTTGCCGACGAGGCGGCGCCGGTCGCGGGCGCCGAAGCGGCGGTGCCCGCCGCCGGTGCCGCGGTGCCCGTGGCGGTCGAGGGTGCCGAAGCCTTCGCGTGGCCCGAAGCCGTCGCGGGGGCCGGAGTGCTCGCGGGTGTCGGAGCGGTCGTGGGGGCCGGAGCGGCGGTGCCGGCCGGCGGAGTTGCGGTGCCCGTCGCCGTCGTGGGGGCCGGTGCCGCGGTGCCGGGGGCGGGCGTGGCGGTGCCCGTCACCGTCGGGGCGGCGGACGGGGGCTCGTCGTTGTCGTCGGGTTCGGGGGAGGCTGCCGCCGCGAGGACCGCCGCCGCGGCCAGTTCGGCGACGCGCTTGGCTTCCTTCTGGACCTGACGGCGGACGTCCGCGGCGTGGCGTTCGGCGGCCTCGCCCGCGCGCTTGGCGTCCGCGACGCGCTTGAGCTCCGTTTCGAGTTCGCGCTGGACCTCGGCCAGGCGCTGCTGGACGCGCTCGGTCTCGCGCCCGGCGGCCGTGGAGCGTTCGGTGGCGTCGGCGACGTTCTTCTCCGCCTCGGCGACCTTGGCCTGGGCCTTCTCGAGGTCGCGGGCCGCCGCCGCGATCTTGTCCTGCTGGGCGGCGATCTCCTTGCGGACCGCGGTGGCCTGCTCGTCGGAGCGGCGCAGGATCTCCTCGGCGTACTTGTCCGCCTCGCTGCGCAGGTCGGCGCACTGCTTCTCGACGGCCGTACGCATCTGGCCGAGCTCCTGGACGACCTCCTGGCGGCGCTCGCCGACCTCGCGTTCGACCTTGGCCTTCAGCTCCGCCTGCTCGCGCTCGGCGTCGGCGCGGAGCTTGGCGATCTCCTGCTGCGCCCGGTCGCGCAGGGCCTTGATCTCCTGGTCGGCCTGCATGCGGGTGGACTTGCTGTAGCCGTCGGCCTCGGCGCGGATCCGCTGGACCTCCTGCGCGGTGCGGTCGGCGAGCTGCTGGGCCTCGGCGCGGGCGCGGCTCAGGGTCGACTCGGCCTCGGCGCGCAGCTGCTCGGCGGCCTGGCGGCTGGCGGCGAGGGCCTTCTCGGCGGCGGCGCGGCGGGCGGCGTCGGCCTTCTCCTCGTCGGCGCGGCGGGCGGCCAGGGCGATCTCGAAGTCGCGGATGCCGTCGTGGGCGTGCGCCTCGGCCTCGGCGCGGATGCGTTCGGCCTCGGCGAGCCGGGCGGCGATGTCCTCGGTGGCGGAGTTCTTGATGTCCTCGGCGACCTCTTCGGCCTTGGTGAGGATCTCCTCCACCTTGGGGCCGAGGTGCCGGAAGGAGACCTCGGCGCCGATGCCCGGGTTGCGGCGGGCCTGGGCCAGCTCCTGCTGAAGCCGGTCGATCTGGCCGATCATCGCCTGATTCTGCAGCTGCGCGTTGTCCCGCTCGCCGATCAGCGTGGCGATCTCGGTCTCGGCGCGGGCGACGTACCGTTCGACCTGTTTCTTCTCGTAACCCCGCAGGGCGGTCTCGAAGCTGGGCTCCGGTGGCGTCTCTCCACCGAGACCGAAGATTTCCCCGCCGTGCGACATGCTGTCCATCCTCACATACGCATAGTCCCGTGACGTGCCGATACACACCTGGCTGGCGGGACTGTGCGTCTGGTTGCCTTTTCCACCGAACCGCCTGAAACCGGGCGGTGGACCTTTTTGTCTGGTTCACAGGCTACGCGTGGAAGCGAACGGGCCGCACCGGAGGAGCTCCGGTACGGCCCGTACAGACATCTCGCACAGCCCGCCCGCACTCCCCTCAACCGTTCCGCACCCGCGAGGGTGGCGCAACCGGGGAGTGAGTGGCGAACGCCTCAGCTGCTCTTCGCGGCGGCCTCCGGCTGCTCGGCCTCGGCGTCGTCCTCCTCGGCGGCCCGCTGCGCGGGGGCCTCGGGCTTGGCGGCGGCGGCCTTCTGGGCGGCCTCGGCGACCTTCGCGGCCGGCCCGACCGTGGGCACCAGGCCGGACAGGCCGGACAGCATCTGGCCGAGCTGGTTGGTGACCGCGTCCTTCTGCCGGGTGAGGTCCTCGACCTCGCGCTTGGCGGCCTGCGTGGTGTGCTCGGCCTCCTGGCGCGCCTCGGTCAGCAGGCGCTGCGACTCGCTGCGCGCCTCGGTGACCATCTTGTCGGCGTGGGCGCGGGCCTTCTCGACGGTCTCGACGGCGTGCCGCTCCGACTCGACGCGGCGGGTCTCGGCGCGCTGCTCGATCTCCTTGGCGCGGTCCTCGGCGGCGCGGGCCCGCTCCTCGGCCTCGGCCACCATCCGCTGGGTGGCGCTGACCTGGGCGGCGTGCCGCTCGGACTCCTCGCGCTCGGCCTTCTCGCGGCGCTCGGCGATCTCCAGCGCGAGCGACTGCAAGTCCTTGTCGCGCTTGTCGCGGGCGTCGGTCAGCAGCTTGGTCGCCTCGGCGCGCTTCTCCTCGGCCTCCCGGGCCGCCTTGGCGCGCTGCTGGGTGATCTCCCGCTCGGCGGTCGCCCGCAGCGAGGCCACCTCGCGCTCCACGGTGGACTTCAGCTCGGCGACCTCGTGGGCGGTGACCGTGCGCAGCTGCTTGGTCTCGCGGTCGGCGTCGGAGCGCAGGGTGTCGGCCTCGCGCCGGGCCTGCACCCGGGCCTCGGCGGCTTCGCGCTCGGCGTGCGTGCGGACCTGCCCCGCCTCGCGCTCGGCGCTCGCCTTCATGGCGGCGGCCTCGGCGCGAGCCTTGTCCGTGATCTCCCGCGCTTCGAGCCGAGCCGCGGAGAGGATGCCCTCGGACTCCCGCTTGGCCTCGCTACGGTGGTCGTTCGCCTGTTCCTCGGCCAGCCGCAGGATCTGCTCGACCCGGGTGCCCAGCCCGGAGAGGGTCGGCCGGTTGTTCTCCTCGAGGAGCTTGTTGCTGTCGGCCAGCTTCTGCTCGAGGGCGTTCAGGCGCTGCTCCGCCTGCCGCAGGCGGCGCTGCGCGTCGTTCATCCGCTGCTCGGCCTCGCCGCGGGCCTGCTCGGACTGGTTCAGCGCGGCTACCAGCCGGCCGAGGTGCGCATCGACCTGCCCGCGGTCGTATCCACGGAGGACAACGGTGAAGTCGTGCTGCGAATTCGCGGTTTCGAAGAAGGCGAGATTGGCATCCTGCTGCTGGGGCATTGCGACATACTGGCAGACCCCCAGGGGGGCTACGCAAGAGCGTACGGGCCGGGTATTCCGGCCTAAGATCACCTTCGCCCCGTACGCCGGGGGCGAAGCTGGGCCGTTCGGGTGGCCGCACCGGGGGAATGCCCGCGGAGCGTTGTCGCGCCGCTACCAGCTGTGCAGCACGGGGTCGGAAGATCGTCCCACAGGAGCCTCGCGGGGCGCTCCTCGGTGCTGACGATCCTGCCAGTCCGCGGCGGTGGCGTCAGGACGTTTCACCCGCAAGGCGTACGAATCAGGCCGGCTGGACCAGCTCCACGAGCACCCCGCCGGCGTCCTTGGGGTGCACGAAGTTGATCCGCGACCCGGCCGTACCCCGGCGGGGTTCGTCGTAGAGCAGCCGGAGCCCGCGGGCGCGCAACGCGGCGCTCGCCGCCTCGACGTCGCGGACCGTGTACGCGAGCTGTTGCAGTCCCGGCCCGTTGCGGTCGAGGAACTTGGCGATGGCGGAGTCCGGCCGCAGCGGGGCGAGGAGCTGGATGCGGGCGCCGCCGCCGTCCGGGTCGGCGGCCACCATCGCCTCGCGCACCCCCTGCTCCTCGTTCGTCTCCTCGTGCACGCAGCGCAGGCCGAACGTGCGCTCGTAGAACGCCAGCGCCTCGTCGAGATCCGGCACGGCGATGCCGACGTGATCGACCCGCAACAGGCCCACGGCCGGTAGGGGCTCCACGTCGGAGACTGTGAGATTCTCGCTGTTGTCCCCGGTGGGTGGCGTTGCGTTCATCCGGCTAGTCTGACCTAACCATCGTTCAGGCGTCGCGGCCGGTCCCCACGAGGGACGCCTCCCGCGTCCCTGCACCACCGTCCGCCAGCCGAAAGCGAAGCTCCCGTGACCAGTTCGGTGATCGTCAGCGGTGCCCGTACCCCCATGGGCCGCCTCCTCGGAAACCTCAAGAACGTGCCGGCGACCGCGCTCGGCGGCTACGCCATCGCCGCCGCCCTCGAGCGCGGCGGAGTGGCGCCGGAGCAGGTGCAGTACGTGATCATGGGCCAGGTGCTCCAGGCGGGCACGGGTCAGATCACCGCGCGGCAGGCAGCCGTCGCCGCCGGCATCCCGATGACCACCCCGGCCGTCACGGTCAACAAGGTGTGCCTCTCCGGCATCGACGCGATCGCCCTGGCCGACCAGCTGATCCGGGCCGGCGAGTTCGACATCGTGGTGGCCGGCGGCATGGAGTCGATGACCAACGCGCCGCACCTCATGCTCGGCCAGCGCCAGGGCAAGAAGTACGGCGACATCCTGGTCCGCGACCACACCGCGTTCGACGGCCTGATGGACCCGTGGGACGGCATCTCGATGGGCGAGTCGACCGAGCGCAGCGGCAAGGAGCTCGGGATCACCCGCGCCGAGCAGGACGCCTTCGCCGCGCTCAGCCACCAGCGGGCGGCCGCCGCCCAGCGCGAGGGTCGCTTCGCCGAGGAGATCGTGCCGGTGAAGGCGGGCCTGCGCGACGTCGACAAGGTGATCGACACCGACGAGGGCGTGCGCCCCGACGCCACCGCCGAGTCGCTGGGCGGGCTGCGGCCGGCGTTCGCCAAGGACGGCACCATCACGGCCGGCAGTGCCTCGCCGATCTCCGACGGCGCCGCCGCGGTCGTGGTGATGAGCCGCGCCAAGGCCGAGGAGCTGGGGCTGACCTGGCTGGCCGAGATCGGTGCGCACGGCAACGTGGCCGGGCCGGACAACTCGTTGCAGGCCCAGCCGGCCAACGCGATCCGGCACGCGCTCGGCAAGGCCGGCCTGACCGTGGGCGACCTCGACCTGATCGAGATGAACGAGGCGTTCGCGCAGGTGGTCATCCACTCGATGCGCGAGCTCAAGGTGAACGAGGAGATCGTCAACGTCAACGGCGGCGCCATCGCGCTGGGTCACCCGATCGGCATGTCCGGTGCCCGGCTGGTGCTGACCCTCGCCATGGAGCTCCGGCGCCGCGGCGGTGGCACCGGCGCGGCGGCCCTGTGCGGCGGCGGCGGCCAGGGCGACGCGCTGATCATCACGGTGCCCTCGGCATGACCCCAGCCCCCGCCCGCCGCGGCCGGGACGTCCCGGCGCTGGTCGCCCGGGCGCGGGAGGGCGACGCCCGCTCGGTCGCCCGGCTGATCAGCATGGTCGAGAACGGCGACCCGAAGCTCGGCGAGGTGGCCGCGGCGCTCGCGCCGTACGCCGGCCGCGCTCAGGTCGTCGGCCTCACCGGCGCGCCCGGGGTGGGCAAGTCGACCACCACGAACGAGCTGGTCAAGGCCCTGCGCGGGGCCGGCCGCCGGGTCGGGGTGCTGGCCGTGGACCCGTCCAGCCCGTTCACCGGCGGCGCGATCCTCGGCGACCGGGTACGCATGCAGGAGCACACCACCGACCCGGGCGTCTACATCCGCTCGATGTCCAGCCGCGGTCAGCTCGGCGGGCTCTCCGCCGCCACCCCGCAGGCGGTCCGGGTGCTCGAGGGCGCCGGCTGCGACGTGGTGCTGGTCGAGACGGTCGGGGTCGGCCAGGCCGAGGTGGAGATCGCCTCGCTGGCCGACACCACGCTGGTGCTCCTCGCGCCCGGCATGGGCGACGCGATCCAGGCGGTCAAGGCCGGCATCCTCGAGATCGCCGACGTGTTCGTGGTGAACAAGGCGGACCGGCCGGGCGCCGACGCCACCTACCGCGACATCCAGGGGATGCTGGGCCTGGGCGAGCGCGGGCCCGGCGACTGGCGCCCGCAGGTCGTGCGCGCGACCGCGGTCCGCGGCGAGGGGATCGACGACGTGGTCGCGGCCATCGAGAAGCACCGCCAGTGGCTGGAGAAGACCGGCTCGCTCCGCCTCGCCCACGAGCGGCGGGCCGCCGTCGAGGTCGAGGCCATCGCGCTCGGCACGCTCCGGGCCCGGATGGGCGACCTGCGTGACGGTACGGCGCTGAGCAAGCTCGCCGCCGAGGTGGCCGACGGCGCGATCGACCCGTACGCTGCGGCCTCGGCACTGCTCGCCGAGTTGGGGGAGCATCCGGGCCATCGAGCGGTGTGATTCCTCAGCCCGGCCGGCCGGCCGGCGATGGTAGGAGGGAAATCCCGCCTACCGGTGGGTAGCAGTACGGAGCGAGGTATCGATGGCTCGGCGGTGGGAGGCGCGTTCGCCGCGGCGCGCGGATCCGCTGGTTGCCGCCCTCGTCGTGCTGATCGCCCTGGTCCTGGCCGTCTTCGGGGCCCAGCTGCTGCCGGTGACGGTGCTGGTCCCGGCGTTCTGGCTGCTCATGATCGTCGTGCAGGTCAGCTTCGCCCGGTCGTGCCGCCGGGTCGCGCGGTTCCTCGGCCGGGCGGCGCCGGGCCGGGAGGCCGTCCGCGCCCGGGCCGGCGCCGTCATGTGGCGGTTCTTCGCGGTCGCGGGTGCCGTGTTCGTGCTGGGCAACCTGGTGCAGCTGGCCGTCGCGGTCCGCGATCCGCTGTCGGCCGACGCGGCGGTGGGCACGGACGCGCAGGTCGCCTCGATCGCGCTCGGGGCGGTGCTGATCGTCGCCGGGATGTTGCGCTACCCCCGGGGCGACATGGGCGCTGCCGAGCGGTTCCGCCTGCGCATCGACGTCGCCACGGTGATGGCCGCCGCGGTCACCTTCGGGCTCTGGGTGGCCGAGGTGCCGCCCGGCCCGCACGACGCGAGCTGGGCCGCGGAGACCGTGGTCGGGCTGCTCGTCCAGCCCGGACTGTTCCTGGTCGTGCTCTTCGCCGTGGTCCGGGTGATCCTCGGCGGCGGGCCGTTCACCCGGGTCGCCGGGCTGATCAGCGGCGTCGCCGCCGCGTTGCAGGCGGCGTTGCAGGCCGTGCCGGCGTCGGAGTACGTCCGGCCGCCCGGGATGGCCTGGCTGCTGGCCGGCAACGTGCTGGTCAGCGGGCTGATCGCGATCGGTGCGCGGGTGCAGGAGCGCGACGTGCTGGCCGGTTCGCCGCGCGCCGCCCGCCGGCCCAAGCGCCCGTACAGCATGCTTCCGTACGGCGCGATGATCGCGGTCTGGGCGCTGGCCGTCGGCGTGCTGGCGGCCGACGGGCGTACCGGTCGCGGCTGGGTCGTCGGGGTGGGTGCGATGGTCACCACCGCCCTGGTCGTCGGCCGGCAGGTGGCCGCGTTCCGGCACATCGCCGAGCTGCTGCGCGAGCGTGAGGAGCTGACCGCGCAGCTGACCGAGCTGGCGTTCCACGACGCGCTGACCAAGCTCGCCAACCGTGGCCTGTCCATGCAGCGGCTGGAGGAGGCCCTCGGCGCCGGTCCGGCCACCGTGTTCCTGGTCGACCTCGACGAGTTCAAGCCGGTCAACGACGCGTACGGGCACGCCGCCGGCGACCGGCTGCTGATCGAGGTGGGGCGGCGGCTGCGCGGCTGCGTGCGGGACGGCGACACGGTCGCGCGGCTGGATGGCGACGAATTCGCCGTACTGGTGGAGGGGTTGTCGGCCGACCGGCGGGCCGATCTGGCGGACGGCCTGGACCGGGCGCTGAGCGGCTCGGTGCGGATCGGGACGGCGGAGGTGCCGGTGCGCGCGAGTATCGGCGTGGCCACCGGACGGCCGGGCACCCATGACCCGGACAGCCTGCTGCACGAGGCCGACATGGCCATGTACGCCCGCAAGGTCCGCCGCCGTCACCTCCAGGACAGTGACCTTCCGTAGCGGCTCGTGCTCAGGCCGTCAGCCAGGGCTTTTGTCAGGGTTGCACCCCGGTACCCGCTGGTAGCCTTGCCGCCCTCTGGCCTGGAGGAACACGCTATGCGTACGAAAATGGCCGCCTGTGCCGCGGTCGGCCTGATGGCCCTTTCCGCCGTCTCCGCCTGCACCGACGACGACGGTGGCACCGGCAGCTCGTCCGGCGGCAAAGCCCGCGGCGGCGGCGCCGGCAAGGTCGGCGTCATCCTGCCCGACACCACCACCTCGCAGCGCTGGGGCACCGACGACCCCAAGCTGTTGAAGGCGGCGTTCGACGAGGCGGGCGTGCCGGTCGACATCCAGAACGCCGAGGGCGACAAGGCGCAGTTCCAGCGCATCGCGGACAGCATGATCGCGGGCGGCGTACGGGTGCTCATGATCGTGAATCTCGACTCCGCCACCGGCAAGGTCGTCCTGGACAAGGCCAGGGCGGCGGACATCAAGACCATCGACTACGACCGGCTCACCCTCAACGGCGCGGCCGACTACTACGTCAGCTTCGACAACGAGGCGGTCGGGGTGCTCCAGGGCAACGGCCTGGTGCAGTGCCTGAAGGACAAGGACTACCCGACGCCGCTGGTCGCGGACCTGAACGGCTCGCCGACGGACAACAACGCCACCCTGTTCAAGCAGGGGTACGACTCCGTCCTGCAGCCCCTCTACGACAGCGGCGAATACCTGAAGGGCCCGGACCAGTCGGTCACCGACTGGGACAACGACGAGGCCGGCGTGGTGTTCGGGGAGATGTGGGCGCAGACCGGCAAGAAGATCAACGGTGTGGTCGCGGCCAACGACGGCCTCGGCAACGCCGCGATCTCGGTGCTGAAGAAGGACGGGATGAACGGCAAGGTCCCGGTCACCGGCCAGGACGCGACCGTGCAGGGCCTGCAGAACATCCTCGCCGGCGACCAGTGCATGACGGTCTACAAGCCGATCAAGCAGGAGGCCGACGCCGCCGCCGCGCTGGCCATCAAGCTGTTCCGCGGCGAGCAGGCCAAGGCCGGCGACCAGGTCAAGGACCCCGAGTCGGGCGGCTACGTCCCGGCCGTCCTGCTGAAGCCGCTGCCGATCTTCAAGAAGGACGTCGGCTCGGTCATCGCGGACGGCTTCGTGGAGCGCAAGGCGGTCTGCGCCGGCCGGTTCGCACCCCTCTGCGAGGAGAACGACATCAACTAGCCGCCTCCCGGTCGCGGCTCCGGTCGACGGCCGGTCACGGTGGCGGGCCCGGCGGCCGTCAGCGCCACACCGGCGATGACGGCCACCAGGCCCGCTGTCCGCACGTACGGCGGGGGAGTGATGCCGATCAGCAGGCGGTGTCGGAGCCCGTCACGCTGACCGCGGTCCACGCCTTCTGCACGGCCTGGTACTCGGTGCTGCACCGGCCGTAGAGGTCGGTGGCCGCCGACAGCGTGTACGTGCGGGCCCGGGCGTACGTGGTGCTCGAGGTGAAGTACGTGGTCAGCGCCCGGTACCAGATCGCCGCCGCCTTCGCCCGCCCGATGCCGGTCACCGCCGGCGCCGAGCCGCACACCGGCGAGGTGCCGTACGCGGTGGCGCCGGTGCCCTCCGCCAGGTTGAAGAAGAAGTGGTTGCCGACGCCCGAGGAGTAGTGCACGTCGAGGTTCTTCGTGCCCGTCGTCCAGCAGTTCTGGCTGCGGCCGTCCAGCGACGGGTTGTACTGGTAGCGCAGCGGCGTACCGTTGCCATTGATGTTGATCTTCTCGCCGATCTGGTAGTCGCCCGGGTCGCTGCTGTTGCCGGAGTAGAACTCCACCATCGACGCGAAGATGTCCGAGGTCGCCTCGTTGAGGCCGCCCGACTCACCGGAGTAGGTCAGGTTCGCGGTGCGCTCGGTGACGCCGTGCGACATCTCGTGCGCGGCCACGTCCAGCGACACCAACGGGCGGCTGTTGCCGCTGCCGTCGCCGTAGGTCATCTGCGCGCCGTCCCAGAAGGCGTTGACGTACGAGCTGCCGTAGTGCACCCGCGACGGCACGCCGGTCCCGTTGTTGAAGATGCCCCGGCGGCCGAACGTCGCGTTGTAGTAGTCGTACGTCTTCGCGGCGCCGTAGTGCGCGTCGACCGCGGCGGACTGGCGGCTGCTCGTGGCGCCCGTACCCCAGACGTTGTCGGCGTCGGTGAACAGCGTGCAGGAGCCCGAGGTCCGGTTGTTCATGTCGCAGGTGGTGCCGTTGCCGCGCACCGCGTCCTTCAGGCTGTAGCTGCTGGTGGAGACCTGGGTCGTGTCGATGGTGACGGTGCCCGCGTACAGGCTCCGGCCGCTGCCGGCCGCCGTCTCGACGGTGTCCCAGGAGCTGAGGACCGCGCCGGTGCGGGCGTCGGAGACCACGTGCAGGCGCGACGGGGTCTGGCCGTCCGGCCCGAAGCCCTCCACCACGGTCTCGTACGCGAGCGTCCCGGTGCCCGAGGTCGCGTCGACCACCAGCTCGGGGGAGCCGACCTTGGCGACCGTGCCGGCGAAGCGGCCCTTGGCGGTCGCCACGGCCGACGCCGCGCTCCGGGACGGGGTGGTGCTCAGCGCGAGCGGCGCGGTCAGGCCGACCGAGGTGCTGCGCAGGGCGCCGTCCTTCGCGCCGTGCAGGATGAAGTCGCCGCCGAGGACGCGCAGGCCCTGGTACGTGCGCTGGTAGCGCACGTGCGTGGCACCGTCGGCGTCCTTCGCGGTGGCGAGGACGGTGAACGCGTCGGCGGCGCTCGCCTTGACGGCGGCGCGGTGGGCGGAGGGGGACAGGGGATCGGGCGCCGGGGCCGCGGTCGCGGCGGTGGCGTCGGCACCTGCCAGCAGGCCGCCCAGGAGCAGGGCCGAACCGACGGCGGCGATAGATCGTTTCACGGGGTCTCCTGACCGTGGGGGGAAGCGGCGGTAGCCACGTAGTTACATCTACCGATGAGTAGGAGAACCTGTGTAGATCCTGAACGTGTCATAGCTTTGGCGGGGGCTTAGCGATCGTTCAGGTTTCCGCCTACCATGTCGCCATGGACGCAGAGGAGATCGCCGCTGCCCGTCAGCGCTGGCAGAAGCGCTACGACGACGCCCGCAAGCGGGACGCGGACTTCACCACGCTCTCCGGGACGACTGTCGACCCGGTCTACGGGCCCGCGCCCGGTGACACCGTCGAGGGATTCGAGCGGATCGGATGGCCGGGCGAATTCCCGTACACCCGGGGCCTGTATCCCACCGGATACCGCGGACGGACCTGGACCATCCGGCAGTTCGCGGGGTTCGGCAACGCCCAGCAGACCAACGAGCGCTACAAGATGATCCTCGCCGCCGGCGGCGGCGGGCTGAGCGTCGCGTTCGACATGCCGACCCTGATGGGCCGCGACTCCGACGACCCGCAGGCCCTCGGCGAGGTCGGCCACTGCGGCGTGGCCATCGACTCGGCCACCGACATGGACGTGCTCTTCGACGGCATCAAGCTGCAGGACGTCACCACGAGCATGACCATCTCCGGCCCCGCGGTGCCGGTCTTCTGCATGTACCTCGTCGCCGCCGAACGGCAGGGCGCCGACCTCAGCAAGCTCGACGGCACGCTGCAGACGGACATCTTCAAGGAGTACATCGCGCAGAAGGAGTGGCTCTTCGCGCCCGAACCGCACCTGCGCCTCATCGGCGACCTGATGGAGTACTGCGCCCGGGAGATCCCGCGCTACAAGCCGCTGTCCGTCTCCGGCTACCACATCCGCGAGGCCGGCTCCACCGCGGCGCAGGAGCTCGCGTACACGCTCGCCGACGGATTCGGGTACGTCGAGCTGGGCCTGTCCCGCGGCCTCGACGTCAACACGTTCGCGCCCGGCCTCAGCTTCTTCTTCGACGCGCACGTCGACTTCTTCGAGGAGATCGCCAAGTTCCGCGCCGCCCGCCGCATCTGGGCCCGGCACCTGCGCGACGACTACGGTGCCACCAGCGAAAAGGCCCTCTGGCTGCGGTTCCACACGCAGACCGCGGGGGTCTCGCTCACCGCGCAGCAGCCGGTCAACAACGTCGTGCGTACGGCCGTGGAGGCGCTCGCCGCGGTGCTCGGCGGCACCAACTCGCTGCACACCAACGCCCTCGACGAGACCCTCGCCCTGCCGACCGACGAGTCGGCGGAGATCGCCCTGCGCACCCAGCAGGTGCTGATGGAGGAGACCGGCGTGGTGAACGTGGCCGACCCGCTGGGCGGCTCCTGGTACGTCGAGGCGCTCACCGACCGGATCGAGGCGGAGGCCGAGGAGATCTTCGCCCGCATCCGCGACCTCGGCCACGACGGCACCATGACCTCGGGCATCCTGCGCGGCATCGAGGACGGCTGGTTCACCGCCAACATCGCCGAGGCGGCCTTCACCTACCAGCAGGCCCTCGAGAAGGGCGACAAGCGGATCGTCGGGGTCAACGTGCACACCGGCACGGTCGCCAAGGACCTCGAGATCCTCCGGGTCTCGCACGAGGTCGAGGTGGTGCAGCAGCGCGAGCTGGGTGCGCGCAAGGCCGATCGGGATCCCGTACGCGTGCGGCAGACCCTCGCCCGCCTGGTCGAGACGGCCCGCACCGGGGAGAACATGATCCCGGCGATGCTGGACGCCGCGCGGGCCGAGGCGACCCTCGGCGAGATCTGCGGGGTCCTCAAGGACGAATGGGGCATCTATCGCGAGCCCGCCCGGTTCTGAGCGGGTGCCGCCGGGGCGGGTGTGACGTCCGATATCGCCTGCCCGGCGGCGCGGCGGACAGGCGCGCGTGCGTGCGAGACTAGGTAACCATGAGCGACCCACGGACCACTCCGTCGATCTTCACCCGCGGCGCGGTCGACCTCGGCGCGCTGCGCCCCGCGAGCACGCCCGCGCCGTCCGGACCCGCCGCCTCCGGCGCCGGTCCCGCCGGCCCCGGCGGTCCCGCCGCGACCCCGGCGCCCGCCGGCCCGGGCGGTGCCCCGGCCCCGGTGATCGAGGTGACCGAAGCGAACTTCCAGACCACCGTGCTCCAGCTGTCGATGACGACCCCGGTCATCCTCGACTTCTGGGCCGAATGGTGCGAGCCGTGCAAGCAGCTCTCCCCGGTGCTGGAGAAACTCGCCGCCGAGGGCGGCGGCAGCTGGGTGCTCGGCAAGGTCGACGTGGACACCAACCCGCGGCTCGCGCAGGCGCTGCGCGTCCAGGGCATCCCGATGGTCGTCGCGGTGGTCGGCGGGCAGCTCGTCGAGGGCTTCACCGGCGTCCTGCCCGAGGCCGAGGTCCGCCGCTACGTCGACGCCGTGCTCAAGGCCGGCGGCGTCGAGGTGGCCCCGGCCGAGGACCCGCGGATGGACGCCGCCGACGACGCGCTGATGACCGGCGACCTCGACGCGGCCGAGGCGGCGTACAGGAAGATCCTCGCCGAGTCGCCCCAGGACCACGCCGCCGAGTCCGGCCTCGCCCAGGTGGAGCTCTACCGCCGGGTCACCGGGGTGGACGCGGCCGCCGTGCTGGCCCGGGCCGCCGCCGACCCCGACGACCTCGAGGCGCAGCGGCTCGCCGCCGACATCGAGGTGCTCAGCGGGCAGGCCCCCGAGGCGTACGAGCGGCTCGTCGCCGCCGTGAAGCGGACCGCCGGCGACGACCGGGACGCCGTACGCAAGCACCTGCTGTCCCTGTTCGCCGTCGCCGGGCCCGACGACCCGGCCGTGGCGAGCGCCCGCCGCGCGCTCGCCCGGGCGCTCTTCTAGGCAAAGGTACGGGGGGCTCCATGCGCCGCATAGCCGTGCTCGACGCACCGTCCAATCTCGGTCTGCGCCCGCCGACCGTGACGTCGGTGCCGGGCTGCGCCAAGGCGCCTGGAGCCCTGCGCGACCAGGGTCTGCTGCGCCGCCTCAACGCCCGCGACGCCGGCTGCCTCACCCCGCCCCGGTACGACCCCGGCGACTGGCGCCCCGGCGACGGCGTCTGCCACGCACCGGAGATCGCCGTCTACTCCCGCCGCCTGGCCGACCGCATCGGCGCCATCATCGACCAGGGCGAATTCCCGGTCGTGCTCGGCGGCGACTGCTCGATCGTGCTCGGCTCGGCCCTCGCGATGCACCGCCTCGGCGAGGCCGTCGGCGGCCGCATCGGCCTGGTCTTCGTCGACGGCCACTCGGACTTCCGCCACCCCGGCAACGCCTCGTACGTCGGCGCCGCCGCCGGCGAGGACCTGGCCCTGGTGACCGGCCGGGGCCAGGCCAACCTGGCGGCGATGGAGGGCCGCCGCCCCTACTACCGCGACATCGACGTGGTGGTGATGGGCATCCGGGCCCAGGACGAATACCGCCTCGACCTCCAGGCGGCCGGAATCGTCACCCGCCCCGTACCGACCCTCCGGGCCGAGGGCGCCGCCCGCAGCGCCCAATGGGCCCGCGAACAACTCGTCGACTGCGCGGGCTACTGGGTCCACCTCGACGTGGACGTCCTCGACCCGGCGGTGATGCCGGCGGTCGACGCGCCCGAGCCGGGCGGCATAGCGTTCCCGGAGCTGGAACTGCTGCTGGCGGGGCTCGTAGAATCCCCGCACTGCCTGGGCGTCGAGATCACGGTCTTCGACCCGGACTACGACCCCGACGGCACGTACGCCGAGGAGATCACGGCGGCGATCGTCTCGGGCCTGAAGTCGGCCCACACGGTGGACGTACGCCCGGACCTGATCGCGGCCAGAGCCGACCTGGTCGCCCCGGGAGCCCCGGGCAAGCTGGGCCCGTCCCCCCTGTTCCCGGGCCCGCCGGCCCTCGTGGAGGCAGCAGCCCTGCCCACCTTCCAAACCCCGCCGGCACTCCCGGACCCGCCGGCCGATCACCCAGCCCTGGGCGATTCCCCGGCTGTCGAGGCCCTTCCGGACGGTCCCGCTGCTGCCGGTCCTGCCGCTCACGGGTCTGCTGATGCCGGTCCTGCCGCTCACGGGTCTGCTGCTGCCGGTCCTGCCGCTCACGGGTCTGCTGCTGCCGGTCCTGCCGCTCGCGAGCCTGCTGCTGCCGATCCCGCCGCTCGCGAGCCCGCGTCTGCGCCGGTCGCGATCCTGGATGACGCGCCGGCGCTTGCCCTCGTCACAGCGGAGCCCGAGGACGCGGAGTCCGACGTCATCGGGCACGAACCCACCGACCCGTCACCCTCCACCGCAGCCCTCGACGCCGTCTCACCCGCCTCGTGGGAGCCTGACCTCGACGGACCTTCACCCGACGGCGACCGCGGGCCGACCGAGGACGATCCGGAGCTCACCGACGTCGACCCGGAGCCCCGCGACCTCCACTCCGAGCCGCGCGACCAGCTTCCCGAGCCGGGCGACCAGCTTCCCGAGTTGGGCGACCAGCTTTCCGAGCCGGGCGACCAGCTCCCTGGGCGGCGCGACCTGGTTGCCGAGCCCAGCGACTTCCATCCCGAGCCCGGCGACTTTGATCCCGAGCCCAGCGACCTGCACGCCGAGCCCCGCGACCGCCGTTCCGAGCCGGGTGAGGTGCATGCCGAGCCGGTGGTCGTCGAGGCGGAGCCCGTCGTGGTCGTGGACCCGGAACTCGATGTCGTCGACGCGGAACTGGTGGAGGACGACCCGGGAGAGGCCCGGCTGCGTCCGCTCGGCTCGGCGCCCCTGCTGGACTCCGAGCCACTCCCCGCCACCATGCCGGGCATGCTCCGCCCCCGCAATGCCGAGGATTTCACGTTGCCGGCCCAGCGCCCGGCCTTCGAGCTCGGCCCCGAAACACCCGCCGACATCACCTGACCCGCCCACCCGCGAACCCCAGCAACCAGCACGCCGGACGACCACCCCGCCGCGCCCGGGAAGCGGTGGACGGCAGCCCTGCTGCGGCCGGAAGGTGGTGGACTCGCCGCGCCGCCGCGCCCGCAAGGTGGCGGACCCGCAGCCTCGCTGGGCCCGCAAAGACTGCATCCGAGACCCGCAGACCCGCAGACCCGCAGACCCGCAGACCCGCAGACCCGCAGACCGGCACGGCCCGCACGGCCCGCACGGTGTGCGCTTGCGGACCGGTTGGGGGCGGCGAGAGCTTGCGCCCGGTGGGCCGCCCGGGAGGGGCGGGTCCGGCGGGCCGTTCTCGTTCGGCCGGGGTGGGCTTCGTGGGTGGGTCAGCCGGCGAGGTTGCGGAGGAAGCGTTCCGCGACCGGGACTGCTGCTTCGGCGCCTGCGCCGCCCTTCTGGACCATGATGGCGAAGGCCACGTCGCCCTGCCAGCCTATGAACCAGGAGTGGGTTTCGTCGGAGTTGTCGGCGAATTCGGCCGTGCCCGTTTTGCCGTAGACCGGGTCGCCGGGGACGTCCTTGAGGGCTGTGCCGGTGCCGGTGGTGATCACTTCGCGCATCATCGTGCGGAGGGGCTTGACCGAGGTGTCCTCGAGTTTTTCGCCGTCGGGGAGGGGGCTGGCCGGGGGTGGCTCGAGGACCAGGCGGGGCTGCTTGAACTGGCCGCGGGCGACCGCCGCGGTCGCGCCCGCCATGGCCAGGGGGTTGACGGCCGTCGCGCCCTGGCCGAAGGTGGCCGCCGCGAGTTCGGTGGGGGTGTTCGCCGGGGAGATCTTGCCGCTGAAGGAGTCGGCGCCCAGGTCCCACTTCTCGCCGAGGCCGAGTTTCGCCGCCGCGGCCTTGAGACCGTCGGCGCCGAGGGCGGGTGCGAGGTTGACGAACGCCGTGTTGCAGGACTTGGCGAAGTCCGTACGGAAGGGGACCGAGCCGAGTTCCATGTCGTGCGAGTTCTTGAACTCGCGGCCGCTCACCGTCTTGGTCTTGGGGCAGGCGACCTTGCCGTCGAGGGTGACCGCCTTCTTGTCGAGCAGTCCGAGGGTGGAGACCATCTTCATCGTCGAGCCGGGCGGGACCTGGCCGGTCATGGCCGTGTCGACGCCGCCGCCGGTGGGTCCGTTGGCCACCGCCAGCACCGACGAGTCGCTGATCTTGACGGCGACGAGGGCACTCGGCTGTTTCTCGGCCGCCACCGCGGCGTCCGCGGCATTCTGCGTACGGATGTCCAGGGAGATTTTGATCGGCTTTCCCGCGACCGGCTCGATGCTGTGGATCTGGGCGTCCTCGATCTTGTCGTCCGGGGTCTTGCGGGCGACCACGACGGCCTGGCCGGCCGTGCCGCGCAGCTGGGCGTCGTAGCGCTCCTGGAGGCCGCCGTGGCCGACCTGGTCGCCGCGGGCCATCGTCTCCGGGTTGGCGTCGAGGTCCTCGCGGGTGGCGAGGTCGACGGTGCCGATCGTGGCGCGGGCGAACGGCCGGGTCGGCGCGAGCTCGCGTTCCTCCTCGCGGGTGATCGTGCCGGTGAGGCTGCGCACCTTGGCCGACACCTTCGCGTAGTCCGTCTCACGCAGGGTGACCACGTCGACGAACGCGTCCGGCTTGGAGCCCTCGATGCGGGTGGTGAGGTCGTCGCGGTCGATGGTGACCTTGACCTTCGCGATCTCGGCGATGAGCGCGTCGAGCAGCGCCTTCTGGTCCTCGATCCGCTCCGGGACGACGCCGATGACGGTGACGGCGCGCTTCGTGACCAGCGCCTTGCCGTCCGCGCCGAGGATGTCGGCGCGGTCGGCGGTCTTGCGGCGCAGCTCGAGGCGGTCACCGTCGGTCAGCTCGCTGTGCACGATCGCCGGCTCCCAGATGACCCGCCAGCCGTCGGAGTTGGCCTTGGTCAGCCGGACCGTGCTCTCGTACGACCAGGCGGCGCCGCCGGGCAGGGTCCAGTCGATCTTGATGGGGCCGGACGCGATGTCGCCCGTCTCCTTGGGGTCGCCGGCCTTGGAGAGCAGCACCGAGGACTTGGAGAGGTCGCCGGCGAGCTCCTGGAGCTGGCCGTACACGTCATTGGCGGCGATCTTGCCACCGGCGGCCGTGACGAAGCCCACCTTGCTCAGGTCTCCGCCGCGCCAGCCGTCGAGGAACGCGTCCAGGGTCTTGCCCGGGCCGTCCGAGCCTGAGCAGGCCGCCAGTCCGGTGGCGGCGAGCACGAGGCCGGCCAGCGCCGCGACAACTCGGCGGGCGCGTCCGCTCGGGTGCATGAGGTGTTCCTCCCCAGGGTACGAAATCGGGAACGTACGGAACGGTAACCTCCCGGCGCTCGTCCGGCCGACCCGCAGAGCGTGAGATGTGTCCCGTTCGTTGCCGGATCGTCGCCTCGGGGACCAAGGGTCCGGCGGAAGTGTCGGACCGAGGCTCTAGGCTTGTCCCGACACGTCGAACCCACAATGTCGTGGGCGAGGGGAGCCGTCTGCCATGCCTGTCACCGACGAGGCAGCCACCGAATCCGATCCCGAGCTCGATTTCGGGCCTGGGCCAGGGCTGGCCCTGACCGGCCGGCTCGGCACGTCGGACGACGAGCTGGACGAGCCGCTGCCGAATGCCGAGCGCCTCGTCGCCGAGGCCGTCGCGCTGGCGGGTGACGACCACGTCACCGCGGCGCTGGTCGACCGCTTCTGGCGGTTCGCGCCGGACGAGGAGCTGGTCGGCTACACCTGCGGCGAGATGTTCGAAGCGGCCGGCAAGCACCGCGAGCTCGCCGGCACCCGCCTCCCGGGCGAGCTGAAGCTGGACATCAGCGCGCCCTCCGAGGCGCAGCCGCACTCGGTGATCTCGATCGTCATCGACGACATGCCGTTCCTGGTCGACTCGGTGATCGCGTTGCTCACCGCGCACCAGCTCCAGGTGCACCTGCTGGTCCACCCGCTGATCGTGGTGCGCCGCGAGCCGCTCGGGGCGCTGGCCCAGGTCGAGGCGGACGTCGAGCCGGACGACGCCATCGAGGGCGACCTGGTGGAGAGCTGGATCCGGGTCGAGATCGACCCGGTGCGCACCGAGGCCGCCCGCGAGCAGCTGCACAACGAGCTGCGCCGGGTCCTCACCGACGTGCGGGACGCCGTCGACGACTGGCCGCGGATGCGCCAGCGGGCCCTCGTCATCGCCGACGAGCTGGCCGCCGCCCGCGGCTCGGACCGCAAGCTGCCGGTCCCCGACAAGGACGTCACCGACTCGATCGAGCTGCTCAAGTGGCTCGCGCACGACCACTTCACCTTCCTGGGCTACCGGGAATACCAGCTCAGCGACGACAGCGACCTGCTCACCGCGGTACCGGGCAGCGGGCTCGGCATCCTGCGCGGCGACCACAGCACCCCGCGCAAGCTGTCGTCCATGGCGCCCGAGGCGCACCGGCGGGCCCTGGAGAAGCGCCTGCTGGTGATCACCAAGGCCAACTCGCGGGCGACCGTGCACCGCTCGGCGTACCTGGACTACATCGGCGTCAAGGTCTTCAACGACCGCGGCGAGGTGTGCGGCGAGCGCCGCTTCCTGGGCCTGTTCTCCAGCTCGGCGTATCGCACCAGCGTCCGCGAACTGCCGGTCGTGCGCCGCAAGGTGATGGAGGTGCTCGACCGCTCCGGGCTCTCCCCGCGTGGTCACTCCGGCAAGGACCTGCTCCAGATCCTGGAGACCTATCCGCGCGACGAGCTGTTCCAGATCAAGACCGACGACCTCTACGAGGCCGTCATCGGCGTGCTGCGCATGGCCGGCCGTCGTCAGCTGCGGCTCTTCCTGCGCCGAGACGGGTACGGCCGGTTCATCTCCTGCCTCATCTACCTGCCCCGCGACCGTTTCACCACCGGTAACCGGCTGGCCATGCAGGAGATCCTGCTGCGCCAGTTGAACGGCGTCGGCGTCGACTACACCACCCGCGTCACCGAGCGGATGTTGGCGCGGGTGCACTTCATCGTGCGTACGGACCCGGCCGACCCGCCGGGCGCAGTGGACCCGAACGCGCTGGCCGAGATGCTCGCCGACGCTACCCGCATGTGGGACGACGACTTCTCCCTGGTGCTGGAGCGCAAGCTCGGCGAGGAGCCGTCCCGGGAGCTTTTCCACCGCTACTCGGCCGCGTTCCCCGACAGCTACAAGGACGGCCACACGCCGTACGAGGCGGTCCAGGACATTGCCAAGCTGGAGCTGCTGGAGGAGTCCGGCCAGCTCGAGATGCACCTGTATCGCAAACGCCGGCTCAACCGCGACGGCTCCGCCGAACCCGACGACCACGACGTGCGGTTCAAGGTCTTCCGCCAGGGCGAGCCGATGATGCTCTCCGCGGTCCTGCCGGTGCTGCACTCGCTCGGCGTGAAGGTCGTCGACGAGCGTCCGTACGAGGTGCGCCGCTCGGACGGCACGGTCTATCTGTACGACTTCGGGCTGCTCCCGCCGGCGTCGCACCACGAGCTGTCCGAGGTCCGTCCGCAGGTCGAGAACGCCTTCGCCGCCGCCTGGCAGAACGAGGCGGAGGTCGACGGCTTCAACGAGCTGGTGCTGCGGGCCGGGCTGACCTGGCGGCAGGTGGTGGTGCTGCGGGCGTACGCGAAGTATCAGCGGCAGACCGGCATCGTCTTCTCCCAGCGTTACGTGGAGTCGACCTTCATCGCCTACCCGGAGATCGCCCGGCTGCTGGTGCAGCTGTTCGAGGCGCGGTTCTCGCCCCGGCTCGAGATGGGCGAGGAGGAGCGCACCCGCCGCTCGGCCGACCTGGTCGAGCAGATCACCGGCCTGCTCGACGAGGTGGACAGCCTCGATCAGGATCGGATCCTGCGGTCGTACCTGACGCTCATGCAGGCGACCCTGCGCACCAGCTTCTTCCAGCGCGGCAGCGACGCGCGACCCAAGTCCTACGTCGCGTTCAAGCTGGACCCGCAGGCGATCCCGGACCTGCCGCAGCCCCGGCCGAAGTTCGAGATCTTCGTCTACTCGCCCCGGTTCGAGGGCGTGCACCTGCGCTTCGGCGCGGTCGCGCGCGGCGGCCTGCGCTGGTCCGACCGGCGCGAGGACTTCCGCACCGAGGTCCTCGGCCTGGTCAAGGCGCAGATGGTCAAGAACGCGGTGATCGTGCCGGTGGGCGCCAAGGGCGGCTTCGTGCTCAAGCAGAAGCCGGGCGACCGCGACGAGGCGGTGGAGTGCTACCGGCTGTTCATCGGCGCCCTGCTCGACGTCACCGACAACATCCTCAGCGGCAAGATCGTGCCGCCGCGGGACGTGGTCCGGCACGACGCCGACGACCCCTACCTGGTGGTCGCGGCGGACAAGGGCACCGCGACGTTCTCGGACATCGCCAACGAGATCTCCGTGTCCAAGGAGTTCTGGCTGGGCGACGCGTTCGCGTCCGGCGGCTCGGCGGGCTACGACCACAAGAAGATGGGCATCACCGCCCGCGGCGCCTGGGAATCGGTGAAGAAGCACTTCCGCGACCTCGGCACCGACACCCAGACGCAGGACTTCACCGTGGTCGGCATCGGCGACATGTCCGGCGACGTCTTCGGCAACGGCATGCTGCTCAGCGAGCACATCCGGCTGGTGGCCGCGTTCGACCACCGGCACATCTTCCTCGACCCTGACCCGGACGCCGCGACCTCGTTCGCCGAGCGCCGGCGCCTGTTCGACCTGCCCCGCTCGTCGTGGGCCGACTACGACGCCACGCTGATCAGCGAGGGCGGCGGCGTGTATCCGCGGACGGCCAAGTCGATCCCGGTGTCGCCGCAGGTCCGGGCGGCGCTCGGCCTCAGCGAGGCGGCCGCGGTGAGCCCGGTCGAGCTGATGCGGGCCGTCCTCGCGGCGCCGGTCGACCTGCTCTGGAACGGCGGCATCGGCACCTATGTGAAGGCGTCGACCGAGACGCACGCCGACGTCGGCGACAAGGCGAACGACGCTATCCGCGTCAACGGCCAGGACCTGCGGGCCAAGGTGGTCGGTGAGGGCGGCAACCTGGGACTCACCCAGCGTGGACGCATCGAGTACGCCCGCAGCGGCGGCCCCCGCGACGCCGAGGGCAACGCGGGCGGCGGCCGCATCTTCACCGACTTCATCGACAACACGGCCGGGGTGGACTGCTCCGACCACGAGGTCAACATCAAGATCCTGCTCGGCGGGGCGGTCACCGACGGCGAGCTGACCGTGCCCGAGCGCGACGAGCTGCTGGCGGCGATGACCGACGAGGTCGCGGCGCTGGTGCTGCGCGACAACTACGAGCAGGCCACGGCGCTGGGCAACGCGCGGCAGCAGGCGCACTCGCTGCTGCCCGTGCACCGCCGGATGCTGACCGCGATGGAGCAGGCCGGGCAGCTCAACCGCGAGTTGGAGGCGCTGCCGACCGACAAGGAACTCGCCGCCCGGTACGACGCCGGCCAGGGGCTCACGCCTCCGGAGTTCGCGGTGCTGCTCGCGTACGTGAAGATCTCGCTCGAACGCCAGGTCCTCGCCGACGTCATCGTGGACGAGGAGTGGACGACGGGGGTGCTCGCCCGCTACTTCCCGACGCCGCTGCGGGAGCGGTTCGGCGCCCGGATGGCCGGACACCGGCTGCGCCGCGAGATCATCTCGACCGCCCTGGTCAACGAGGTGGTCAACCGCGGCGGCACGTCGTTCGTCTTCCGCGCGATGGAGGAGAGCGGGGCGTCGGCGGCGGACGTGATCCGGGCGTACGTGGTGGTCCGCGACGTCTTCGGGCTGCGTGACATCTGGGAGGCGGCCGAGCGGCTCGACAACCAGGTGCCGACGTCCTCGCAGACGCTGACGTATCTGGAGACCCGCCGCCTGCTCGACCGCGCGGTCCGCTGGCTGGTCAGCAACCGCCGCTCGCCGATCGACGTGGCGGGCGAGATCGAGCGCCTGCGCCCCGGCGTCGGCGCCCTGCTGCCCCAGCTGCCGGAGGTCGTCGTGGGCGGCGAGCGCAGCACCATCGAGGCGCACGTCGACATGCTGACCGGCAAGGGCATCCCGGAGGACCTGGCCCGCTCGGTGGCCCGGGTCGTCTACGGCTTCGGCGTTCTCGACATCCTGGAGACCGCCAAGTCGACGGGCCGCGACGCGACCGAGGTGGCCGACGTCTACTTCGTCCTGTCCGAGCGCTTCCACATCGACGTGCTGCTCTCACACATCTCCCGCCTCCCGCGCGGCGACCGCTGGCAGACCCTCGCTCGCATGGCGCTGCGCTACGACCTGTACGCGGCCCTCGCGGCGCTGACGGCGGAGGTCCTCCAGTCCACGCCGGCCGAGGAGTCGCCGGAGGACAGGGTCTCGGAATGGGAGCAGGTCAACGCGGCATCGATCGCCCGCGCGGGCAACGCGATGGGCAACGTGGACGAAACCCCGGCCGATCTGGCGGCGCTGTCGGTCCTGCTCCGCCAGATCCGCACGCTGGTGAAGACCTCCGCGGCGAGCTGACCCCGGCGCGCGGCGAAACGCGGGCGGTCCCGGGCGGCCCTTCTTTGCCGAGGGTCGCCCGCCTCCTCGGCGGTCACGGCGGTGGGCGAGACCGTCCGCTCCACCCCGCCCCGGTCCGGGCCGGCTGCCTGACGCGTCACGTTCGTCGCCGGGTACCCCCACGGGGTATAGGATGGCGGCATGACCCGGCAGATCGAGCTCGAGATCGGCGGCATGACCTGCGCCGCCTGCGCCAACCGCATCGAGAAGAAGCTGAACCGGCTCGACGGTGTCACCGCCACGGTCAACTACGCGACGGAGAAGGCGCGGGCCACCGTGCCGGCCGGGCTCACCGCCGCCGACCTCATCGCCGTGGTGGAGAAGACCGGCTACACCGCCGCGGAGCCGCGGGCCGAGCAGGCCCCCGAGGCCCCGGCCGCCGACCCGCTGCGTACCCGGTTGATCGTCTCCGCCGTGCTCACCGTTCCCGTCGTGCTGCTCGCGATGGTTCCGGCCTGGCAGTTCGACTACTGGCAGTGGCTGTCGCTGACCCTCGCGGCGCCGGTCGTGGTCTACGGCGGGTGGCCGTTCCACCGGTCCGCCGCGGTCAACCTCCGGCACGGCGCCGCGAGCATGGACACGCTCGTGTCGCTGGGCACCCTCGCCGCGTTCCTCTGGTCGCTGTGGGCGCTCTTCCTCGGCGACGCCGGGATGCCGGGCATGACCCACCCGTTCGAGCTGCGCGCGGGCACCGACAGTGACGCCATCTACCTCGAGGCCGCCGCCGGGGTCACGACGTTTCTGCTGGCCGGGCGCTACGCGGAGGCGCGGGCGAAGCGGCGCGCCGGTGACGCCCTGCGGTCGCTGCTGGAGCTGGGTGCCCGGTCCGTCGCCCTGCCCGACGGCCGGGAGATCCCGGTGGAAGAGCTGCGGACCGGAGACCTCTTCCTGGTACGGCCGGGAGAGAAGGTCGCCACCGACGGCGAGGTCGTCGACGGCGCCTCGGCCCTCGACCAGAGCCTGATCACCGGCGAATCCGTGCCCGTCGAGGTGACCGTGGGTGACCCCGTCACCGGCGGTACGGTCAACGCCGGCGGCCGGCTCGTCGTCCGCGCCACCCGGGTGGGCGCCGACACCCAGCTCGCCCAGATGGCCCGGCTCGTCGAGGAGGCTCAGGACGGCAAGGCGGCCGTCCAGCGCCTCGCCGACCGGATCTCCGGCGTCTTCGTGCCCGTGGTCATCGCCCTCGCGGCGGCCACCCTCGGGTTCTGGCTCGGCTCCGGGCGGGGAACGACGGCGGCGTTCACCGCTGCTGTGGCCGTACTCATCATCGCCTGCCCTTGCGCCCTCGGCCTGGCCACGCCGACGGCCCTGCTGGTCGGCACGGGCCGCGGCGCCCAACTCGGCATCCTCATCCGCGGCGTCGAGGCGCTCGAATCAACGCGCCGGGTGGATACCGTGCTGCTGGACAAGACCGGCACCGTCACCACCGGGGTGATGACGGTCACGGAGGTGGTCGCCGAGCCCGGCCAGGACGCGACGCGGCTGCTGAGGCTCGCGGGAGCGGTCGAGGCCGCCTCGGAGCACCCGCTGGGCCGCGCGATCACCCGCGCGGCGGCCGAGCACGGCCCCCTGCCGCCGGTCACGAACTTCCTGGCCACGGCGGGTGTCGGCGTCCGCGGCACAGTGGAGGGCACCCCGGTCGAGGTTGCCCGGGCCGCGGGCGGTGCGTTCCCGGTCGAGATCGTCCGCGCGGAGAGCGGTGCGGTGGAGGGCGGTCGCGGTCCGCGCGGGACGGCGGCGGTCGCGGCTGTCTCGGACGGGGGCGGTGCGGCGGAGGCCGGTCGGGGTGCGGGCAGTGCGGCGCAGACGTGGGTCGAGGTCCGTGCCGACGGCACGCTGCTGGGGCGGCTGGCCCTGACCGATGCCGTACGCCCGACAAGCGCCGCCGCCATCGCCCACCTGCGCCGTCTCGGCCTCAACCCGGTGCTGGTCACCGGCGACGCCGCGCCGGTGGCGGAGCGCGTCGCCGCCGAGGTCGGCGTCACCGAGGTGATCGCGGGCGTCCTGCCGGCCGGCAAGGTCGACGTGGTCAAGCGGCTCCAGGCGGAGGGCCGCTCGGTGGCGATGGTCGGCGACGGCGTGAACGACGCGGCGGCGCTGGCCCAGGCGGACCTCGGCGTGGCGATGGGCGCGGGCACCGACGTGGCGATCGAGGCGTCGGACCTGACCCTCATGCGCGACGACCTGACCGCGGCGGTCGACGCCGTACGCCTGGCCCGCCACACGGTCCAGATCATCCGCGGCAACCTGTTCTGGGCCTTCGCCTACAACGTCGCGGCGCTGCCGCTGGCGGCGTCCGGCCTGCTCAACCCGATGATCGCGGGGGCGGCGATGGCGCTGAGCTCGATCTTCGTGGTGGGAAACAGCCTGCGGCTGCGCCGCTTCCGCCCGGTCGCCTGACCGACCTGCGTCGGGCGGTGGGTGTGGCAGTGTGAGCCGGGCGCTTGTTCCCGGCGGTCGCTCCCGAAACCATCGGGGCGCCCGGCTCACCATCCGCGCCGCCGTGGCGTTCGGACCGGTCCCGAGGTCCGAGGTGCCGCGGCGGCATCCCCAGATCCACCTGCGGACATGACGCTACGTGATGACTCGCGCGCGGCGGAAGCGGAGCGTACGTGAAATAGCCGTTCGGTCCGCCTTTCCGAGGCGTCGGATTCCGTCAGGCGGGGGTGAAAGCACGGATATCGGGCTTGTCGCCACTGTGTCGGCGATGCGGCAGATACTCTGCGTAAAACGCGGCCCGTCGCGCAGGGTGATCAGTCGTGGCGGATGGTGTCGATCAGGGCGAGGACCTGGCGGAGCGCGGGTCGCAGAACGCGGAGCCGGGACAGCCCTACCAGGCGGTCGATGAGCGGCACGATCCCGTCGATCAGCCGGCGGGTGCGCCGCTGGCCGGGGGAGCGGTCGTACACCCAGAAGAGCACCACGCCCATCCAGCCCAGCCACAACAGCTCGGGCAGTTCCTTGCGCAACTCCGGATCGATCTTCGCGGACGACCCGTCGATCACGTCCCGGAAGATCGCGATGGCGGCCTCCCGGGCGGGCGACGACTCCCGCGAGAACGGGCTCAGCGGCGACGACGGCTCGGCCGCGGTCTTGAAGAGCGTCGCGGCGAACGAGTGGTACGGCTCGTTGACATCGATCCCGGCGTGCAACGCCCCCCGGAGCCGCGCGGCGAAGTCCTGCTCCCGCGCCAGCACCGGCTGCGCGGCGGCCCGGTGCGCGGCCTGGTTCCGGTCGTAGAACCCCTGGATCAGGTGTTCCTTGGAGTCGAAGTAGTAGTAGGCGTTCCCGACCGCGACGCCGGCCTCCTTGGCGATGGCCCGCATGGTCGTCTCGGTGTAGCCCCGCTCCCGGAACAGCCGCAGCGCCGTCTCGAGAATGAGCTGCCGGGTCTGCTCCCCCCGAGCCCGCCGAGGCCGCTCCTCCCCACCGGCTGCCGTAGACCCGCCGGCCGCCGTAGACCTGTCGGCCGCCGTGGCCCCGCCGGCCGCCGTGGGTTTGCTGGTCCCCGTGGATCCGCGAGCTTCCGTGGGTCCGCCGGTCGTCGTGGGCCCGTCGGCTGACGGGGGACCGCCCGCCGGCGCCGGCCCGCCGGTTGGCGTGGGGCCGCCGGTCTCGGTCGAGGCGGTCGCCGTAGGGCTGCCGGCTCCGGTCGCAACGGGCGGGTGCTGCGGTGAGGCCGGCGCCGGGGCGGCGGGGGACCCGCCCGCGCCGGGTTCTTCGGCGGCGGAGTCAGCGGCAGCGGTCGTCACACTGGTCACCGTAGTCGTCCGCGCGTGTCGACTGCCGGACGGCGGCCGCCGCCGCGATGAAGCGCCGGGCCGCCGGCAGCAGGGACGGGGTGCTCAGCCGTTCCGCCATTCCGCGGTAGTCCGCCAGCGCCCACAGGCAGGCCAGCCACGCGCCGTCCGAGACGTACACCAGGCCGTTGTCCGCGATGACCGTGAGATCCCGCAAGGTCGCGGCATGGTCCAGCCCGGGGAAGCGGCCCCGGGCCTCCGCGGATCCGGCAGGAACGAAATGCAACGGTACGAGCTGAGCCCGGCTCGCGAGCCACCGGTGAGCGGTCCGGCAGATCGGACAGCCCTCGTCATAGAGCACGGTGAGGAAACCGACCCGGCCGGCCCCGAACCCGGCCGGATCGACATCCCCGCTCACGCCCGCCCGGACGACGGACCCGCCCCCGGCGCGCCCGCGGGCGGAGCCACCTCCGGCATGCCCTGCCCCGGCCATCCCGGCGCGCCACCCCCGGCGGCCACGTGCGGTCCGGTGGCTGCGTGTGGTCCCGCGGCCCCCTGCGATCCGGTGGCTGCGTGTGGTCCCGCGGCCCCCTGCGATCCGGTGGCTGCGTGTGGTCCCGCGGCCCCCTGTGATCCGGTGGCGCCGTGCGGTCCGGTGGCCCCGAGCGGTCCGGTGGGTCCCTGTGGCCCGGGCGGCATCATCGGCAGGCGGCCCGCTGGTGGCAGTGGCGGCATCCCCTGGTGGAGGCGCAGGCGTCCGCGCCGGTAGCGGCCCAGGAAGAACACGTTGAGGACGTGCAGCAGGCCCAGGACCAGGAGCACGAAGCCGATCTTGTACGACAGCGTCTCCAGCGCGCGGGCCGCGTCCGGGATGCGGGCGCCGGAGCGCATCGCCACCGCTACGTAGCCGAGGTTGAGCAGGTAGAAGCCCATCACCAGGAGGTGGTTGACCGCCCTGGCGAGCCGGTTGTCCGCGAATACGTCCTCGAGGAACACCAGGCCGTTGCGGGAGAGGGTCGTCGCCACCCAGACCGTCAGCCCCACGCTGATGGCCAGGTAGACGAGGTACATCCAGACCTTGTGGTCCATGGGCCTCCGCCCTTCTTGAACACGTTCAACTGTTGACCGCCTCAGCGTAGGACGGATGTTGAACGTGTTCAAGAGAGATCCGTGACACAGGAGAGGCAGCGGCGGGTGGCGGCCCGCCGCTGCCTCAGCTCTCGGGTGGGATCAGGGCGCCAGGCCGAGCGCCTCCGCGGCGGCGCGGCCGTTGGCGTGGCCGGCGCCGTACGTGGTCACGAACGCGCGCACTCCGGCGGGGCGCCAGGCCGAGGGCCAGCCCATCTCCACCACCGTCACAGTATGGCGGGCGGCTAGGGACTCGATGAGCTTCCGGGTGGCTTCCGTGCGGTGTGTACGCCGGCCGACCACGACGATGGGCCGCGCCCCCGCCCTGGCCGCGAGCTGCTCCGCCGACGTCTCCGCCGCCACGACCGGCACCTGCTCCACGTCGTGCAGGTGCGGGGAGAGACCCCACGGCACCCGGCCCTCGGCGATCGAGTGCCCGGCGACGAGCTGAACGACGAGCGGATCGGCCAGCCCCGCCACCGACCCCTCGACCCGCACCGCCCGCCGGGCAGCCGCATAACCGATCCCCGCATCAGCGGCATCGGGTGTGGCGGGCCGGCGGGTCCAGGCGGCCAGGGCGGCTGTGCGGGCCGCCGCGTCCTCGAGCCGGCGGAGCTCCAGGCGGCCGTCCGTCAGCGCGGCCACGATCTCGGCGGCCACCCCTTCCACCAGCTCCGCGTCGACCCGGGCGCCCAGGCAGAGCAGGTCCGCGCCGGCCGCCAGCGCCCGCACCGCGCCCTCGCCGACCCCGCCCGTCGGTGAGCCGCCAAAAGCGGAGCCGCCGGAAGCAGAGCCGCCGGAAGCGGAGGGGCCGAGAACGGAGCCGCCGGAAGCGGAGGGGCCGAGAACGGAGCCGCCGGAAGCGGAGGGGTCGGGAGCGGAAGCGCCGGGAGCAGAGGGGGCGGGAGCGGAGGGGCCCGGAGCGGAGGAGTCGGGAGCGAAGGGGCCGGGAAGGGCCCCTGCGCTGCGGAAGGCCGCGCTGCGGGCGCCGCGCATCTCCAGGGCGTCCGTCACGATCGTGCCCTGGAAGGCGTACTCCTCGCGGAGCAAGCTGTGCAGGGCCGCGCGGCTGAAGGTTGCCGGGTCGTCGCCGGTCAGGGCCGGGACGCGGAGGTGCGCGGTCATGATCGATCGGGTGCCGGCCGCGATGGCCGCCGCGAACGGGGGGAGGTCGCGGTCGCGCAGGGTGCTCAGCGGTGCGTCCACCGTCGGTAGTTCCAGGTGGGAGTCGGTCACCGTGGCGCCGTGGCCGGGGAAGTGCTTGGCGCACGCCGCCACGCCGGTGCTCTGCAGGCCCGTGACCGCGGCGGCCGAGTGCCGGGCCACCTCGGGGGCGGAGGCGCCGAAGGAGCGCGTACCGATGACCGGGTTGTCGTCGGCGGTGTTGACGTCGACGGTCGGGGCCAGGTCGAGGTTGATGCCGGCGGCCGCGAGGTCGGCGCCGATCGCGGCGTAGACCGTACGGGTGAGATCCGGGTCGCCGATCGCGCCCAGAGCGGCGTTGCCCGGGTAGGGGCTGCCGGTCCGGTGCGCGAGCCGGGTCACGTCGCCGCCCTCCTCGTCGGTGGCGACGAGGAGCTCCGGCCGTACGGAACGAAGGTGGGTGGTCAGGGCGGCGAGCTGGCGCCGGTCCGCGATGTTGCCCCCGAAGAGCGCGAATCCGGCGAGGCCGTCGGCGAGCAGGGCGCATGCCCATTCGGGCGCGGTCCTGCCCGGAAAGGCCGCGAGCAGGGTGCTCAGGGCCAGGCGCCGGAGGGCAGGGTCGGGCGGCACGGGTTCCTTCCTCGGTTCAGCCACTGTGCTGGAGTGCGGTGAACTGCCATGATCGCTGAATGTCGATCGGACACGCGAATCGGTCATCATGTAAGCCGACCGTTACGCTGCCGCTACATGATGTGCGCGAACACCGTGAGGGGACCTAGTTATGGCCGCCACCCGCCTTCCGGGCACACCCCGGTTGCTGCGTGCGCTCAATGACCGCGCGGCGCTGGAGCTGCTGCTCACCAGGGGGCCGCTGACCCGGGCCCAGCTGGGCGAGCTGACCGGCCTCAGCAAGGTGACCGCCTCGCAACTCGTCGAGCGGCTCGAGGAGCGCGGGCTGGTGCGGCGCGTGGGCGAGCAGGCCGGCGGCCGGGGTCCGAACGCCCAGCTCTACGCCGTTACTCCGGGTAGCGCGCACGTCATCGGCGTCGAGGTGCTGCCCGACCGGGTGATCGCCGCGTGCGCCGACATCACCGGGGAGATCGTCGGCCGCAGCGAGCAATCCACCCAGGACAGCGATGATCCCGTACGCGCGGTGCACAGCGCCGTCATGCAGGCCGCGACCCGGGCGGGCACCGATCTCGAGTCGATCCGCCGCGTGGTGCTGGGCACGCCCGGCCTGGTCGACCCCCGCACCAGCGAGGTCTCGTTCGCCTTCGACCTGCCGCGGTGGCACCGAGGGCTGCTCGCCGAGCTGCGCAAGGACCTGAGCACCACCGTGGTGTTCGGCAACGACGTCAACCTGGTGGCGATCGCGGAGCAGCACGCCGGCGCCGCGAAGGGCGTCGACGACTTCGTGCTCATCTGGGTCGGCCGCGGCGTCGGCCTCGCCACGGTCATCGGCGGCAAGCTGCACCAGGGCAGCACCGGTGCCGCGGGCGAGATCGGCTACCTGCCCGTCGCCGGCGCGGACGTGCCGCACAACGCCTCGAAGCGTGGCGTGAAGGGTGCCTTCCAGACGCTGGTCGCCTCCGACGCGGCCAAGGCGATCGGCAAGCAGTACGGCTTCCGCGGCAACGAGTCCGCCGACGTGGTCCGCGCGGCCGTCGCCGCGGGCGGCCCGGGGGAGCCGGTGCTGGACGAGCTCGCCCGGCGGCTTGCGCTCGGCGTGGCCGCCACCTGCGTGGTGCTCGACCCGCCGCTGGTCGTGTTGGCGGGCGAGGTGAGCCAGGCCGGCGGCGCCGCGCTCGCCGAGCGGGTCGAGGCGGAGGTGGCGTCGATCACCCTGGTCACGCCCAAGGTGGTGATCAGCGAGGTGGCCGTGGAGCCGATCCTCAACGGTGCCCTGCTCAGCGCGCTCGACGCCGTACGCGACGAGGTCTTCGGCTCGACCACCGGTTAGGCGGCGGGCCGTCGGGCCGCCGCCCGCGTGCGTGGTTGGATGGACGCGTGCTCGACGCAGAGACCCCCACACCCCCCGACGACGACACCGTCATCTCCTTCGACCGGGTGAGCGTCATCCGCGGCGGCAATTTCCTGCTGCGGGGCCTCTCCTGGCAGGTGGAGCTGGACGAGCGGTGGGTCGTCCTGGGCCCCAACGGTGCCGGCAAGACGACCCTGCTCAACCTGGCCTCCGCGCGGCTGCACCCGTCCCGGGGCGTCGCCTGGGTGCTGGGCGAGCGGCTGGGCCGCACCGACGTCAACGAGCTGCGTACCCGGGTGGGCATCACCACCGGCCAGCTCGCCGAGCGGGTCCCGCCGACCGAGCGGGTGCTCGACGTCGTGGTCACCGCCGCGTGGTCGGTCGTCGGGCGGTGGCGGGAGAGCTACGACCCGCAGGACGAGGCGCGGGCCCGGGCGCTGCTGAGCCAGCTGGGCATGGCCGGCCTGCTCGACCGCGAGTTCGGCACGCTGAGTGAGGGCGAGCGCAAGCGCACCCAGATCGCGCGGGCGCTGATGACCGACCCCGAGCTGATGCTGCTCGACGAGCCGACCGCCGGCCTCGACCTCGGCGGCCGCGAGGATCTGCTGGGCCGGCTCACCGAGCTCGCCGAGGACCCGGACGCGCCGGCGATGGTGCTGGTCACGCACCACGTCGAGGAGATCCCGCCCGGGTTCACCCACGCAATGCTGCTGCGCGAGGGCACGGTCGTCGCCGCCGGGCTGCTCGGCGAGACGCTGACCGACGACAACCTGTCCAAGACGTTCGGCTTGCCGCTCGTCGTGCAGCGCCTGGGCGACCGTTACACCGCCCGGGCCGCCTGAGGAGCACCATGACCGACTCGTCGCGGCCGCGCATCGTCGTGGCGGGCAGCGCCAACATGGATCTGGTCGGGTTCGCCGAGCGGCTGCCGCGGCCGGGGGAGACCGTGCTCGGCCACGACTTCGTGATGGCTCCCGGCGGCAAGGGTGCCAACCAGGCGATCGCGGCGGCGCGCGCCGGCGCGTCGTGCACGATGCTCGGCGCCATCGGCTCGGACGCGTTCGGGGTGACCATCAAGGCGCGGCTCAACGCCTCGGGGGTCGACACGGAGCACCTGCGGACGAGCTACGGCTCCTCCGGCGTCGCCGTGATCATGGTGGACGGCGGCGGGGAGAACTCGATCATCGTGAGCCCCGGCGCCAACAACACCTTCGCGGGGCTGAGCGCGGCGGAGACCACGGTGATCGCGGAGAGCGACGTGCTGGTCTGCCAGCAGGAGATCCCGCCGGACACGGTGCTCGCCGCCGCGCGCGCCGCCCACGCCGGCGGCACCCGGTTCATCCTCAACGCCGCCCCGGCCCGCGACCTGGCGCCGGAGTTGCTGGAGACCATCGACCTGCTGGTCGTCAACGAGGGAGAGGCGACCGCGATCACGGGTACGCCCGAGCCCGACCTGCCGGCCCTGCTGGCGCTCGTGCCCCGGGTGGTGCTGACGCTGGGCGCGAACGGCTCCCGCTACGCCGACCGCGACGGCCGGGAGGAGCACGTCCCGGCGTTCCCCGTCGAGGCGGCCGATTCGACGGCGGCCGGCGACGCCTTCACCGGCGCGCTGGCCGTGGCGTGGGGTGAGGGCCGGGATCTGATCGCCGCCGTGCGCTGGGCGAACGCCGCCGGGGCCGCGTGCGCGCGGACGGCCGGGGCGTCGGCCTCGCTGCCGTCGCGCGCCGACATCGACGCGCTGTATTCCCGTTACGCCTGACGGGCCATGCTGACGAAGCGGTGCACCTCGCCGCGCAGCACCTCGGCGAGCCGGCTCAGCCCGGCCGTGCCCGCGTCCTGACCGCCGTCCACCGCCGCGGCGACGCCGTCGACCAGCCCGCTCATCTCGCGGATGCTGGCGGTGACCGCCTCCAGCACCCGGGCCGCGTCGGCCGCCGCGTGCTGCACGGTGGTGACCTGCCCGAGGATCTCCTCGGACGAGCTGCTGGTCTCGTTGGCCAGCGACTTGACCTCGCCGGCGACCACGCTGAACCCGCGGCCGGCCTCGCCCGCGCGGGCCGCCTCGATGGTCGCGTTCAACGCCAGCAGCCGGGTCTGCGAGGCCACCGAGTTGATCAGGTCGACGGCCTTGCGGATCTGGTCGGAGGCCGTACGCAGCGACCCGACCGTCGCCACGCCGCGTTCCGCCTCGGTGACCGCTGACCGGGCGAAGTCGGCGAGCCCGTTGGCCGTGGCGCCCATCTCCGTCGCCGCGGTGGCCACCTGCTCGGAGACCGTCAGCACCGCCGATTCCAGGTCGTCGGCGAGGGCGGCCCGCGACCTCGCCGCCTCCTCCAGCCGCGCCGCCGACCGGCTCATCTGCTCGTTGGACTGCGAGATCTGCGCCGCCGCCGTACGGAAGGCGCCCCGCATCCCGCGGGTGATGAACCGCCGGTGGAACCGTCCCTCGGCGGCGGCCTCGAGCGACGCCCCGGACTCCCGGACGAAGGCGTCGGTGCTGTCCAGCAGGGCGTTCACCGCGTCGCGGACGTCCCTTTCCTCCCGCGCGTCGCCGAGCGGCGGCACCCGGGTCTCGAAGTCCCCGTCGGCGGCGCGGCGGCACACCTCGGTGATCAGGCGCAGGGTGTCGGGGTTCATGACGCGCTCCGGTTGGTCAGGTCCCACACGAACTCGTCGTAGGTCCGGCCCTTCTCGGCCAGCGTGCGCTGGAGCAGGGCCCAGGACGCCTCCAGTGCGGCCGGGGAGCTGGTGTGGCGCTGCTCCTCGGCGCGCAGGGCGGCGTACAGCTTGCGGATCTCGGCGACCGCGGCCGGGTCGGCCCGGCGCCGGAACGAGTGGTAGCCCACCGGCCGGCCCTGCGGATCGAAGGAGGGGGTGATGTGCGCCAGCACCCAGTAGTGGGCGCCGTCGTGGGCGAGGTTGACGACGTACGCGAAGACCTCCTTCCGCTCCTTGAGGGTGTCCCACAGCAGCTTGAAGATGGCCCGGGGCATGTCGGGATGCCGGATGAGGTTGTGCGGCTGCCCGACGGTGTCCGCCTCGTCCAGGGCCGAGATGCGGAGGAAGGTCGGGTTCGCGTACGTGATGACGCCGCGTGGATCGGTCTTCGTGACGATCACGTCGTCATCGCCGAGCACCCGTTCGCGGCCCGTGGGGCGTACCTGGGTGGCCTTCATGCCAATCCCGTCGGCCCCCGCGAAGAACGTCTGACTATTTTCCGGCGGATGAGACTTTCATCCCCGGGGCGGGGGCGAGGGCCGACCTCACCGGGACACGGGATGGTGGTCGAGGGCGCGCTGCAGGGCGCGGTAGATCTGCCCGAAGCGCTGGGCGTCGTCGGTGCGGACCAGCATCGTCCGGGCGCCGCGCACGTCGGCCCAGATCTCCAGCCGGCGGCTGCCGCGGTCGTAGGAGCGGTCGACGAACTCGAGCAGCACGTCGGCGAGCGGCGCGGCGGCCAGGCCGATCAGGACGCTGCCGCCGACCAGGGCGATGGTGGTGGCGACGGACGCGTCGATGACCAGGGCGACGAGAACGCCGAGCGCGCCGACCACCAGCGGGGTCATCATGGCGAGGCCGAGGGCGCCGCGGCCGGCGACCGCCTTCCACTGCCGGCGCCCGCGCTCGTGCCAGACCTGGGCGAAGTCGTCCAGCCGGTAGTCGTGACCGCCGATCCGGACCCCGCCGGACGTGACCCGCACGTCCCGGTCCCGGTAGTAGGTGACCATGATCCCTCCTTCCGCGCGTGCAATGGTACTTACCCAGCGCCGCAAGTCCTACGCTGTCGGTGACTTGAACGATCGATCAGGAGGAAGCCCGCGTGAGTGATTTCGTGAAGCTGGAGATCGGTGACGGCATCGGCACGATCCGGCTCCAGCGCCCGCCGATGAACGCCCTCAACACCCAGGTGCAGGAGGAGCTGCGGGAGGCGGCCACGGCCGCGGCGGCGTCGGACGAGGTCCGGGCGGTGATCGTGTACGGCGGGGAGAAGGTGTTCGCCGCCGGCGCGGACATCACCGAGTTCACCACCACGACGTTCCAGCAGATGACCGTACGGGCGAGGGCCCTGTCCGGGGCGTTCGACGCGGTCGCGCGGATCCCGAAGCCGGTCGTCGCGGCGATCACCGGTTACGCCCTGGGCGGCGGCTGCGAGCTCGCGCTGGCCTGCGACTGGCGGGTGGTCGCCGACGACGCGAAGCTGGGCCAGCCGGAGATCAAGCTCGGCCTCATCCCCGGCGCCGGCGGCACCCAGCGGCTGGCCCGGCTCATCGGCCCCGCGAGGGCCAAGGATCTGGTCTTCTCCGGCCGGATGGTGGACGCCGACGAGGCCCTGCGGATCGGCCTGGCCGACCGGATCGCGCCCGCCGCCGACGTGTACGCCACCGCCGCCGAGCTGGTGCGGCCGTACGTGCAGGGCCCGGCGCTCGCCCTGCGTGCCGCCAAGGAGGCGATCGACGGCGGCCTCGGCGTCGACCTCGCCTCCGGCCTGGCGCTGGAGAGCCACCTCTTCGCCGGCCTCTTCGCCACCGACGACCGGGTGGAGGGCACGACGGCGTTCGTGGAGAAGCGGAAGCCCGGATTCACCGGGCGCTGATCTCGCGCATATCGATCTGTTGCCATAAAGTTCCCCTCTGTGACGACGCCCGGGCTGTGCACGACGCCGGTGCGCCGCACAGTGCTCATCGCGGTGGCCCTCGTCACCGGGCAGGCGCTGCTCTGCGTCGTCATCGGGTTCGTCACCTTCGGCGATCGCGGCGCGGCGCCGCCCCGGCCGCACGCCGCGGAGCAGCCGGCCGCCCCGCCGGCCGTCGTGCCGCCGAGCGGTCCCGGGCCGGCGGGGCCGTCCGTCGCCCCGCACGGGCCCGGAGCCGTCGTCTCCCACGGCGTACGGCCGGTGCGCCCGACCGCGACCCGCGTCCGGGAGCACCACGCCGAGCGCAGTCCCACGGCCGGCCGCACCACCGCGCTGCCGGCCTCGTCCCCGCCCCCGCCCGCCCCCGAGCCGCCGCCGACCCTCGCGCTGCTCCCGCCGCCGGGCGACGGCGCCGACGACCCGCCGGTGATCGGCGAGCCCTGCGACGACGCGGACACGACCGGCGAGACCCGCGACGGCCGGGCGGTGCGCTGCGACCGTGACCGGGACGGCGACCTGCGCTGGCGGGAGGCCTGACCGGCGTTCCGCGCTGATCAACTCCTGCGCGGCAGCGCCTACACTGACGCCCATGTCCATCGACCAGGGTCGGCACTCGCTCGGCGTCGACTTCGGCACCTCGAACACCGTCGCGGTCGCTCGCTGGCCCGACGGCCGGGCCCGGCCGATCCTCGTCGACGGCTCGCCGCTGCTGCCCTCCGCGGTGTACGCCGAACCCGACGGCCTGCTGGTGGTCGGCCGCGACGCGGTGCACAGCGCCCGCCGCGACCCCGCCCGCTTCGAGCCGAACCCCAAGCGCCGCATCGACGACGGCCTGGTGCTGCTCGGCGACCGCGAACTGGCGGTGGTCGACCTCGTCGCCGCCGTGCTGGTGCGGGTGGCGGAGGAGTGGCACCGCGCGGTCGGCCCGGTGCGCCCCGACGTCACCCTGACCTGCCCCGCCACCTGGGGCGCCACCCGCCGGGGCCTGCTCGCCGAGGCCGCCGCCCGGGCCGGCCTCGAACGCGCGCGCCTGGTCGCCGAGCCGGTCGCCGCGGCCACGTACTTCGCCGAGGTGCTCGGCCGGGACGTACCCATCGGCTCGGTCGTGGTCGTGCACGACTTCGGTGCCGGCACCTTCGATGCGAGCGTGGTCGCCCGTACGGCGGAGGGGTTCGAGGTTCTGGCCGTCGACGGCCGCGACGACATCGGCGGGCTGGACGTCGACGCGGCCCTGGTCGAGCACCTGGGCGCGATCTGCGCCCGGCAGGACGCGGCGGCCTGGAAGCGGCTGACCGAGCCCGAGACGCTGGAGGACCGGCGCGCCCAGCGGCAGCTGTGGGACGACGCCCGGATCGCCAAGGAGCGGCTGTCGCGCACCCAGTCCGCCGACGTGATGGTACCGCTGCTCGACCTCGAGCTGCACGTCACCCGCGAGGAGCTCGAGGAACTGGCCCGGCCGGTGCTCGATCAGACCGTGCAGGTCACCCGCGACCTGCTGCGCTGGGCCGACCTGCCGGAGGGGCGCCTGGCGGGGGTGTTCCTGGTCGGCGGGGCCAGCCGGATCCCGCTGGTCGCGACGCTCCTGCACCGTGCGCTGGGCGAGGCGCCGGTGGTCATCGAGCAGCCGGAGCTGGTGGTCGCCGAGGGCAGCATCCTCGCGGGCGCCGCGCTGCTGGCCTCCGAGCCGGCGGCTCCCGGGCCCACCTCGGAGCTGCGGCTGGTGTCACGCACCGGCCGGAACGGCGGCCGGCTGTCGGTGGACGACCTGGACACCGTGCCGGCGGCCCGGCACGACCTCACCGGCGGGATCCCGCCGGCCGTGGACCCGTGGCCGGACGCGGTGCACCACTGGGCCCCCGACCCGGAGGCGACGGTCGCCACCACGACCGCTTCGGTGCGTCCGGTGTCGCCGCCGGCCCGCCCGGTGTCGCCCGCGCGCGGGGTGTCGTCACCGCCGGCTCCCAAGCCGGCCGCGCAGCCCGCGTCCGTCCAGCCCGCGTCCGCCCGGCGTGCCGCGTCCGCCCAGCCCGCGTCCGCCCAGCCCGCGTCCGCCCAGCCCGCTGCCGCCCGGCGCGCGGCGCCCGCCCGGCCCGTCTCTCCGGCGCCACCCGCCGCGCCGGCTGCCCGGGGCCGGCGGCGTACCGGCCGGGGGCTGCGGGCGGTGCAGGTGTTCCTCAGCGTGGTGCTGCTCGTCTCGGCGCCGGTGGGGGCGCTGCTGGTGGCGTACAGCAGCAGCGCCGGGGTGCCGATCCAGTCGAGTGCCCGCGAGATGGTGAACGATCTCCGGCGGCTCCTGCGCTGAGTCCCGCTCACGTTCCCCCCGCCGGGCCGGTACGGTGCGTGCATCGCAGGCTGACGGCGGGAGTGGACATGGCGGGCACCATCGAGGGGCACGGCGGGGACCTGGCGCTGGCGGCGCTGCGGGCGTACGGGATCACGGAGATGTTCACCCTCTCCGGCGGTCACGTCTTCCCGATCTACGACGCCGCGCACAAGGCGGACTTCCCGATCTACGACGTGCGCCACGAGCAGTCCGCGGTCTTCGCCGCCGAGGCGGTCGCCAAGCTCCAGCGCCGCCCCGGCCTCGCCGTGCTCACCGCCGGGCCCGGCGTGACGAACGGCATCTCCGGCCTGACCAGCGCGTTCTTCAACGCCTCGCCGGTGCTGGTGATGGGCGGCAGGGCGCCGGCCTTCCGCTGGGGCTCGGGCAGCCTCCAGGAGATCGACCACGTCCCGCTCGTCGCGCCGGTCACCAAGTACGCCGCCACGGTCGGCAGCACCGACGCCATCCCCGCGGAGATCGGCCGGGCCCTCACCGCCGCGCTCACCGCCCACCGCGGTCCCGCGTTCCTCGACCTGCCGCTCGAGGTGCTGTTCTCCAGCGAGGACGCCGAGGCCCCTGCCGGGCCGGACGTCCCGGTGATCGAGGCCGACCCCGACGAGGTGGCCCGCGCGGCGGCCCTGCTCGCCACGGCCGCGCGGCCGGTGATCATCGCCGGCTCCGACGTCTGGGGCGGCGGCGCGATCGACGAGCTGCGGGCCGCGGCCGAGGCGCTGCAGGTCCCGGTCTTCACCAACGGCATGGGACGCGGCGCGCTGCCGCCCGGCCACCCGCTGAGCTTCGCCAAGGCCCGGCGTCCCGCGCTGGGCGACGCCGACGTGGTGGCGGTGATCGGCACCCCGCTCGACTTCCGGCTCAACTTCGGCGAGTTCGACCCGGCCCAGGTGGTGCACATCGTCGACGCGCCCAGCCAGCGGGCCGGCCACGTCCGGGCGGCCGTGTCGCCCGCCGGCGACCTGCGGCGGATCCTGGCCGCGCTCGCCGACCACACCGGCGAGCGCACCGACCACGCCGAGTGGATCAACGGGCTGCGGGCCGCCGAGGACGCCGGCAAGGCCCGGGACGCCGAGGCCATGGCCGCCGAGAGCGACCCGATCAAACCCGCCCGCGTGTACGGCGAACTGCGCAAGGTCCTCGCCCCGGACGCGGTCACGATCGGCGACGGCGGCGACTTCGTCTCGTACGCGGGCCGCTACCTCGAACCCGCCCGGCCCGGCACGTGGCTCGACCCCGGCCCGTACGGCTGCCTCGGCACCGGCATGGGGTACGCGATGGGCGCCCGGGTCACGTACCCGGACCGCCAGATCTGCGTGCTGATGGGCGACGGCGCCGCCGGCTTCTCCCTGATGGACGTCGAGTCGCTGGTCCGGCAGGACCTGCCCGTCGTGATCGTGGTCGGCAACAACGGCATCTGGGGCCTGGAGAAGCACCCGATGCGCGCCATGTACGGCTACGACGTCGCGGCCGACCTCCAGCCGGGCCTGCGCTACGACGACGTGGTCCGGGCGCTGGGCGGCGCCGGCGAGACCGTGGAGAAGTCCGCCGACCTGGGCCCCGCCCTCGGCCGGGCGTTCGACGCGGGCGTGCCCTACCTGGTCAACGTGCTGACCGACCCGGCGGACGCCTACCCGCGCTCGTCGAACCTCGCCTAACCCTCGTCGTCGCGGAGGTCACGCTCCCACTGGGCCAGCAGCTCGCGGTCGCGGCGGGACTGCTCGGTGTCCATCGACCGCAGGAAGTCCGGGTCGTCGTCGGGGGCGGCCGGGCGCCGGGCGGGACGGCGCATCGGGCTGCCCTCCCGCGGCGGGGCCACCGGTCGTCCCCACAGGAAGTAGGCGAGCGGGCCGAGCAGGGGGACGACGAGGATCACGAGGACCCACACCGCCCGGGGCATGTTGCGTACCCGATCGGCCGACAGCGAACCGATGAGCGCGAGCACCAGAAGCACCAGCTGCACCGCAGCGAGAAGGACGAACAACCGGACCATCTGGCAATGATGACGCGCCGAGCCCCGAACGGCGACGATCAGAGCATGACAAGCGTGGCGCCGAGGACGGCGAAGGCCGCGGTGATCAGTGCGTACCCGGTGACCGTCCGCCGTCCCGGGTGCGGTGGCCAGGCACGCAGCCCGTGGGCGCGGCGGTAGGCGAGGCCGACCAGCGCCGCCCAGCCGGCCATCGCGAGGGCCGCGCCGACGGTGATCGCGACGCCGGCCCGCGGGTCGAAGGCGGGTCGTGCGGCGAGCAGGGCCACGGCGGTCGCCGACAGTCCCGTACGCCGCCAGGCCAGCCGGGTGCGTTCCGCGGCGGCGCCGGGGTCGCGGCTCACAGCCACGCCTTGAGCAGGACGGCCACCACGAGCAGCACGGCGCCGGCCGCGACGATCAGCGCCAGGATGGCGGGGAAGCGCGACTTGGGGAGGTCCGTGCCGAGGCGCATGGCTTTTTCCGTACGCGCCCAATGGTCCACCGCTCGCAGCGCGACCACGCCGCCGAGCAGGAGCAGCGCCACCGAGATGATCTCCCGTAGCTGCGCGATGGGCAGCGGCGGCAGGAACTGCGCGCAGGCCAGGCCGCCGGCGAGCAGGGCGAGCGCGGTTCTGATCCAGGCCAGAAACGTACGCTCGTTGGCGAGCGAGAAGCGGTAATCGGGCTTCTCGCCGGCCATCGGCGTCTTCTGCGGGTTGAACCACTGGTCGAGCATGGGATCGATTATCGACCGCCGCGGTGAAGAAGCCCTCCGGCCCGGGTGGTACCCGCTTTAGGGAAGGATGGGGTCCGACGTGGTGAGGTGAGTCACTGCCCGTGGCGGGGACTCCTTAGCTACCGCTAAGTAACATCGGTGGAAACGCGAAACCGGCTGCAGGCGTGCGTCCATAAACAGGAGGGTCGTCGAAGCGCGATGAACATCGTCGTACTGGTCAAGCAGGTGCCCGACTCCGGTGCCGAGCGCACCCTGAGCGCGAGCGACAACACCGTCGAGCGCGGCTCGGCGAACAACGTCATCAACGAGATGGACGAGTACGCCATCGAGGAGGCGCTGAAGATCAAGGAGGCGCACGGTGGCGAGGTGACCGTCCTGACGATGGGCCCCGAGCGCGCCGCCGAGTCGATCCGCAAGGCGCTGTCGATGGGCCCCGACAAGGCGGTCCACGTGCAGGACGACGCCCTGCACGGCTCCTGCGCCGTCGCCACCTCCAAGGTCCTCGCCGCCGCCCTCGGCACGCTGAACGCCGACCTGATCATCTGCGGCGCGGAGTCGACCGACGGCCGGGTCCAGGTCATGCCGCACATGCTGGCCGAGCGCCTCGGCATCGCCGCGCTGACCGGCGCCCGCAAGCTCACCGTCGACGGCTCGCAGCTCACCGCCGAGCGCCAGACGGACGAGGGCTACGAGGTCGTCACCGCCGCCACGCCGGCCGTGGTCAGCGTCTGGGACACCATCAACGAGCCGCGGTACCCGTCGTTCAAGGGCATCATGGCGGCCAAGAAGAAGCCGGTGCAGAGCCTGTCGCTCGCCGACCTGGGCGTGCCGGCGGACGAGGTCGGTCACGCCGGCGCGACCTCCGCCGTGGTCGAGTTCGCCAAGCGTCCCCCGCGCAGCGCGGGCACCAAGGTCACCGACGAGGGCAACGGCGGCGCGCAGCTCGTCGAGTTCCTCGCCACCGAGAAGTTCGTCTGAGAAGGGGTCCCACAATGACTGAGGTACTGGTCGTCGTCGAGGCCTCGCAGGCTGCCGGCGTCAAGAAGGTCACGCTCGAGATGCTGACCATCGCCCGCGACCTGGGCGAGGTCTCGGCGGTCGTGTTCGGCGACGCGGGTGAACTCACCGCCAAGCTCGCCGAGTACGGCGCACAGAAGATCTACCACGCCTCGGGCGACGACATCGACGGCTACCTGGTGGCGCCCAAGGCCACCGCGGTCGCCGAGCTGGTCAAGCGCGTCCAGCCCGCCGCGGTCCTGCTCGCCTCCACCCAAGAGGGCAAGGAGATCGCCGGCCGCCTCGCGGTCAAGCTGGACAACGGCCTGCTCACCGACGCGGTGGAGGTCGCCGCCGACGGCACCGCCACCCAGGTGGTCTTCGCCGGCTCGGCCATCGTCAAGTCGAAGGTCACCCGCGGCCTGCCGATCGTCACCGTCCGCCCCAACTCGGTCACCCCGGCGCCGGCCCCGGCGACCCCGGCCGTCGAGCAGCTGACGGTCGCGGTCACCGACGCCGACAAGCTGACGAAGGTCGTCGAGCGGGTCGCCGAGCAGAAGGGCTCCCGCCCCGAGCTCACCGAGGCGTCGATCGTCGTCTCCGGCGGCCGCGGCGTGGGCAACGCCGACAACTTCAAGCTCGTCGAGGAGATGGCCGACCTGCTCGGCGGCGCGGTCGGCGCGTCCCGCGCGGCGGTCGACTCCGGCTACTACCCCCACCAGTTCCAGGTGGGCCAGACCGGCAAGACGGTCTCCCCGCAGCTGTACGTCGCCCTGGGCATCTCCGGCGCGATCCAGCACCGGGCGGGCATGCAGACCTCGAAGACGATCGTCGCGGTCAACAAGGACCCCGAGGCGCCGATCTTCGAGCTGGCCGACTTCGGCGTGGTCGGCGACCTGTTCAAGGTCGTGCCGCAGGCCGACGAGGAGATCCGCAAGCGCAAGTGATCCGTTCCGCGTGCACGGCCCGGCCCTCCGGCCGGGCCGTCGCGTTTTCCGGCCGCCGTCCCCGCCCTGCCCGGTTTTCCTGTTCTGGTGCTGGTCGGTGGCTCGGGCGTCCCGGCTGCCGGGCGGGCCGTCTCCGGCGCGGGTTCAAGGCATAAGCTTCACTGCGATGGCCTACCTGGATCACGCCGCGACCACGCCGATGCTCCCCGAGGCGCTCGACGCGTACGTCGCTGCGGCCCGGCAGATCGGCAATCCCTCGTCCCTGCACGCGGCCGGGCGTGGTGCCCGCCGCCTGGTCGAGGAGTCCCGAGAGCGGATCGCCGCGGTCCTCGGCGCGCGGCCGTCCGAGGTGATCTTCACCAGCGGCGGCACCGAGAGCGACAATCTGGCCACCAAGGGCATCCACTGGGCCCGCCGCGGCGCCGACCGGCGGCGCAACCGGGTCGTGGCCTCCGCGGTCGAGCACCACGCGGTGATGGACGCGGTCGAGTGGCTCGGCAGCCACGAACGGGCCGACCTCGAATGGCTGCCGGTCGACGAGGCGGGCCGCGTCTCGCCGGAGTCGCTGAGCGCGGCCATCGAGGCGTACGGCGACAAGATCAGCGTCATCAGCGTCCAGTGGGCCAACAACGAGGTCGGCACGCTCCAGCCGGTCCACGAACTCGCGGTCCTCGCGGCCGGTGCCGGCATCCCGTTCCACACCGACGCCGTGCAGGCCGTCGGACAGGTCCCGGTCGACTTCGCGGCCAGCGGCGCGGCGGCCCTCACGGTCAGCGGCCACAAGCTCGGCGGCCCGGTCGGCGTCGGCGCCCTGCTGCTCGGACGCGACGTCGTGGCCACGCCCCTGCTGCACGGCGGCGGCCAGGAGCGCGACGTGAGATCGGGCACCCTCGACACCGCCGGGGTGGTGGCCTTCGCCGTCGCGGTCGAATCCGCCGTCAAGACCCAGCAGGAGTACGCGGCGCGCGTGGCGGGGCTGCGGGACGACCTGGTGCGGCGCGTGCGTGCGGCCGTACCCGATGCGATCTTCAACGGTGACCCGGTCGACCGGCTGCCGGGAAACGCGCACTTCTCCTTCCCCGGCAGCGAGGGCGACGCGCTGCTGTTGCTGCTGGACGCCCAGGGAATCGCCTGCTCAACGGGCTCGGCCTGCTCGGCGGGCGTGGCGCAGCCCTCGCACGTGCTGCTGGCGATGGGCGCGGACGACGGCCGGGCGCGGTCGTCGCTGCGGTTCACGCTCGGGCACACGTCGACGGCGGAAGACGTCGACGAGTTGCTGGCGGCGCTGCCGGGCGCGGTGGAGCGGGCGCGGCGGGCCACCGCCTGGAAGTCTCCCCGCCAGTCCTAGCCTCGGCGGGTTGTCCACAGGCATGGGCCGTCGGTGGGGGATCGCCGGAGGCGGCGGCTAGGCTTGCCGCGTGCGAGTGCTTGCAGCAATGTCCGGTGGCGTCGACTCCGCCGTCGCTGCCGCGCGCGCCCGGGATGCCGGCCACGACGTGACTGGCGTGCACCTGGCGCTGTCGAGAAATCCCCAGACCTATCGGACCGGTGCGCGGGGCTGCTGCACCCTCGAGGACTCCCGCGACGCCCGCCGCGCCGCCGACGTCATCGGCATCCCGTTCTACGTGTGGGACATGGCCGAGCAGTTCCACGAGGACGTCGTGGACGACTTCGTCGCGGAATACGCCGCCGGCCGCACCCCCAACCCCTGCCTGCGCTGCAACGAGAAGATCAAGTTCGCGGCGGTGCTGGACCGGGCGGTGGCGCTCGGCTTCGACGCCGTGGTCACCGGCCACCACGCCCGCCTCGGCGCCGACGGCCTGCTCCGCCGCAGCGTCGACCTGCCCAAGGACCAGTCGTACGTGCTGGCCGTGCTCACCCGCGCCCAGCTCGGCCGCGCCGTCTTCCCGCTCGGCGACTCCACCAAGGCCCAGGTCCGCGAGGAGGCGGCCGCCCGGGGACTCGCCGTCGCGGACAAGCCCGACTCGCACGACATCTGCTTCATCGCCGACGGCGACACCCGCGGCTTCCTCGCCGACCGCCTCGGCGAGAGCCCCGGGGACATCGTCGACGGCCGGACGGGGGCGGTGCTGGGGCGGCACGGGGGCGCTTACGCGTACACGGTGGGCCAGCGAAAGGGTCTCGACCTGCGCGTTCCGGCGCCGGACGGCCGTCCCCGCTACGTCCTGTCGATCACCCCGACGACCAACACCGTCACGGTCGGCCCCCGCGAGGACCTGGCCGTCGACACGGTGACGGCCGAGCGCCCGATCTGGCACGGCGAGACGACCCCGGTCGAGTGCGAGGTCCAGCTGCGCGCCCACGGCGAGGTGGCCCGGGCGGTGGTGACCACGGACGGCGACGGGCTGACCGCCCGGCTGCGGACCCCGGCCCGGGGAGTCGCGGCGGGCCAGGCGATCGTCGCCTACCGGCCGGACCCGGGCGGCGACATCGTGCTCGGCTCCGCGACGATCACGGCGGGCCGGATGGCCTCCCCCGTGGCGGCGCACGGTGCCTGAGTTCCCTCCGGCCGGCGCTTCTCCGGCCGGTCCCATCCCCACCGGCGTCGCGGTGTCTTCCGGGGCCTCGTCGCTCGTGGCGTCTCCCAGGGCTTTCTCGCTCAGGGTGGCTTCCGGGGCTTCCTCGCTCGGAGTGGCTTCCGGGGCTTCCTCGCTCGTGGTGGCTTCCGGGGCTTCCTCGCTCGTGGTGGCTTCCGGGGCTTCCTCGCTCGTGGTGGCTTCCGGGGAGCGGGTTCCCTCGCCGGGGGCGGCCTCCGAGGGGCGGCGGTTTCCCTGGCCGGCGGGGGCGGCGACGGGCATCGGGTCGTTGCCCGGCACCGACATCGCCGAGGCGCAGCGGCTCGTCCTCGGCGAGTTCCCCGACCTGCCACACCTGCCCGAACTCCCCGAACGCGGCCCCGGCGCCGACATGATCGGACGCACCGCCGGCTTCCTCGTCGAGCTTCCCGTGCAGCTCTACGCCGGCCGGTGGCAGGTCGCGCCCCGGCCCGGCAAGGACCTGCGGCGCACGGCCGACCTCCTCGAACGCGACCTCGACCAGCTCACCGAGCAGGGCGACCGCTACGCCGGCCCGATCAAGGTGCAGGCGGCCGGCCCGTGGACGCTCGCCGCGAGCCTCGACCTGCCGATCGGCGGGCGGCTGCTGCGCGACCCCGGCGCCGTGCGCGACCTCACGGACTCGCTCGCCGAGGGCCTGCGCCGCCACATCGCCGACGTGCAGAAGCGGCTGCCGGGCGCCCGGGTGCTGCTCCAACTCGACGAGCCTGCCCTGCCGACGGTGCTGGCCGGACGGGTGCCGACCGAGAGCGGGCTGGGCGCGTACAGGGCCGTCGACGCCCCCGACGCGGCCACCGCACTGCGCACGATCGTCGAGGGCGCGGGGGTGCCGGTGATCCTGCACAGCTGTGCTCCGGGCGTACCCCTGCAGGTCGTCCGCGATGCCGGAGCCGCCGCCGTCGCCCTCGACCTGGCCCTGATCAAGGATCTCGACCCGCTCGGCGAGGCCATCGAATCCGGCCTCGGCCTCTTCGCGGGCGCCGTGCCGACCCGCCCGTCGTCCGCGGGGCGTGCCGCGGGTGGTTCGTCGTCCGCGGGGCGTGCCGTGGGTGGTTCGTCGGCTGCGGGGCGTGCCGTGGGTGGTTCGTCGGCTGCGGGGCGTGGCCCGGGTGGTCCGTCGGCTGCGGGGGGTGCGCCGACGTCGGGTCAGGTCGCCGATCGGGTGCGCGCTCTGTGGCGCCAGCTCGGCTTCCCCGCGGCGCGGCTGCCCGAGCAGGTGGTGGTGACGCCGGCGTGCGGACTCGCGGGAGCGACCCCGGGATACGTGCGATCGGTCCTCAAGGCCTGCCGCGACGCGGGACGCCGGCTCGCCGAGGTCTGACCGGCCGGAGGCTGACTCGCTGGGTTGGGCTCGCCGGGTTGGGCTCGCTGGGCTGAGCTCGCCGGGCTGGCTCGCTGGGTTGGGCTCGTGGGGTTGGGCTCGCTGGGTTGGGCTCGTGGGGTTGGACCGTCGGTGGTTCGTTGCCTTGTCGGGCGGGTCCGCTCGCAGGTCGTTGCCTTGGCGGGTGGGGTCCGTCGGGTGGCGGAAGTCTGATCGTTCGGGATTTTTTGTCGGACCCGGCGGGCATCATGCGAGACATGATTGGACGTCTCGACACCGTCGTCATCGACTGCCCCGATCCCCGTGCCCTGGCCCGGTTCTACACCGAGCTGCTCGGCATGCACGTCGTCCACGACGAGGACGGCTGGGTGGTGATCCGCACCGATTCCGACGGGCCCGGCCTGGCCTTCCAGAAGGCCCCCGACCTGGTCCCTCCGCAGTGGCCGGACCCGGCCCGCCCCCAGCAGTTCCACCTCGACGTCCGCGTGGACGACATCGAGAAGGCGGAGCAACGCGCGCTCGCAGCGGGCGCCGAACGCCTCGACGGCCAGGGCGACACCTTCCGCGTCTACGCCGACCCGATCGGGCACCCGTTCTGCCTCGTCTGGTGACGTCGGCCACGCCCTCCTGCCGGTGCACGGCGTCGGGGAATCTTGTCGGTGGGGCCGACTAACGTGCCTTCTGAAAGCCGAACTCGGAGGTCACCGGTGCCCAAGAAGCCAACCCCAGATGCCGTGCCGCCCGCCGGCGAGGAGCTCGCTGCCCACGGCGGAGAGCTTGCTGCCGACAGCCGGGGCTCAGCCGCCGGCGGTGGGGGGCTCGCTGCCGACGGCCGGGAGCTTGTCGCGGACGCTGGGGGGCTTACCGCCGACGGCGGGGAGCTTGCTGCCGGGCAGCCGACCGCCGAGCAGGTGGCCGCCGCCGGGGCCGAGCCGACGCCCGAGGCGAGTTCCCGGCATGCCGAGTTGAGTGACGAGGTTCGCGGGCATCAGTATCGCTACTACGTGCTCGACTCGCCGACGATCTCCGACGCCGAGTTCGACAAGTTGCTGCGGGAGTTGCAGGCGCTCGAGGACGAATTTCCCGCCCTGCGCACCCCCGACTCGCCGACGCAGAACGTGGGCGGGACCTTCTCGACGCAGTTCACCCCGGTCGAGCATGCCGAGCGGATGATGTCGCTCGACAACGTGTTCGACGACGGTGAGCTCGGCGCGTGGGCCGAGCGCACCGTGCGTGACGCCGGTGGGCCGGTCGGATTCATCTGCGAGCTCAAGGTGGACGGGCTCGCCATCAACCTGACGTACGAGAAGGGCCGGCTGGTCCGCGGGGCGACGCGGGGCGACGGTCGCACGGGTGAGGACGTCACGCCGAACGTGCGGACCATCCGGGAGATTCCGGAGCGGCTCGCCGGCGAGGATCCGCCCGAGCTGCTCGAGGTCCGCGGCGAGATCTACTTCCCCGCGTCCGCGTTCGCCGACCTCAACGCCTCGCTGGTGGAGCAGGGCAAGGCGCCGTTCGCCAACCCGCGCAACGCGGCGGCGGGAAGCCTGCGCCAGAAGGATCCGCGGATCACCGCCACGCGCGGCTTGCGCATGGTGGTGCACGGCATCGGGGCGCGCAAGGGCTTCACTCCGGACTCGCAGTCACACGCGTACGAGGCACTGAAGGCGTGGGGGTTGCCGACCAGCGAGCGGTGGAAACTCGTCGACGGCATGGCGGGCGTGCGGGAGTACATCGCCTACTACGCCGAGCATCGCCACGACGTCGAGCACGAGATCGACGGCGTCGTCATCAAGGTCGACTCCGTGGCCATCCAGGGGCGCCTGGGCTCCACGAGCCGCGCGCCGCGGTGGGCCATCGCGTACAAATATCCGCCCGAGGAGGTCACCACCAAGCTGCTCGACATCGACGTCAATGTCGGCCGTACGGGGCGGGTCACGCCCTTCGCGGTGCTGGAGCCCGTACGCGTAGCCGGTTCGACCGTTGCTCTTGCCACGCTGCACAATGCGCGGGAGGTCGAGCGCAAGGGTGTCTGGATCGGTGACACGGTGGTGCTGCGCAAGGCCGGCGATGTGATCCCCGAGGTGCTGGGGCCGGTGATGGACCTGCGGCCGGAGGACGCCCGTCCGTTCGTCATGCCGACCGAGTGCCCGGCGTGCGGCACCACGCTCGCTCCCGCCAAGGAGAGCGACATCGACATCCGCTGCCCCAACACGCGATCGTGCCCGGCCCAGCTGCGCGAGCGGGTGTTCCACCTCGCCGGGCGGGGTGCGTTCGACATCGAGGTGCTCGGCTACAAGGCGGCGCAGGCGCTGCTGGAGTCCGCCATCATCGGCGACGAGGGCGACCTGTTCGGCATCACCGCCGAGGACCTGCAGCGGGCGCCGTTCTTCGTCAACAAGGACGGCACGCTCGGCACCAACGCGGTCAAGCTGCTCGAGAACCTGGAAGAGGCGAAACGCCGGCCGCTGTGGCGGGTGCTGGTCGCCCTGTCGATCCGGCACGTCGGCCCGACGGCGGCGCAGGCCCTGGCCCGCCACTTCGGCTCGATGGAAGCAATCGAAGCGGCGGTGGCCCGAGGGCAGGGCGCCGCGGTCGTGGCTGAGGGCTCGGCGTCGCCTTCGGCCGTGGCTGAGGGTGGGGTGGCGGCTGTGGCCGCGCCTGAGGGCTCGGCGCCTGACGGTTCCGTCGCGCCCGAGGAATCCGTCGCGCCTGACGGATCGGTCGTGTCCGAGAGTCCGGTCGGGCCTGGGAGTCCGGTCGGGCCCGGGAGTCCGGTCGGGCCTGAGGGGGCGGCTGGGGTCGAGGGGGAGACCGGGGTCGAGGGCGACGGGTCGGTGGGCGAGGGGCAGGCCGGGTCCGGCGCTGCTCAGGGGGCGGCCGAATCGGCCGGGGCCGAGCGGCAGGTGGAGGAACTGTCCGCCGTGGAGGGTGTCGGTCCCACGATCGCGGAGAGCCTGCGGGAGTGGTTCTCCGTCGGCTGGCACCGCGACATCGTCACCAAGTGGCGCGAGGCCGGGGTGCAGATGGCGGACGAGCGTTCCGATGAGGGGCCGCGTCCGCTGGCCGGGCTGACCGTGGTGGTGACGGGCACGCTCGCGTCCTATTCGCGGGACGCGGCGACCGAGGCGCTGACGTCCCGCGGCGGGAAGGTGAGCGGCTCCGTGTCGAAGAAGACCGCCTTCGTCGTGGTCGGCGACAACCCCGGCAGCAAGTACGACAAAGCGCTGCAGCTGAAGGTGCCGGTGCTCGACGAGGACGGCTTCGGCGTGCTGCTCACCGAGGGACCCGACGCGGCCCGCGCGGTGGCCGAGATGGCCGCGCCCGCCGAGGTCGCCGCGCCCGTCGAGGCCGCGCCCGCCGTGGCCGCGTCTGTCGAGGTCGCCGCGCCCGGCGAGGCCGCGGAACCGATCCGGGACGAGGGGTGAGGGCTGCGGAACCGGTCGCGGGCAGGGTGGACACTAACGGGTGAAAAATTGTCAGATGCAGCATCTGAGACGTATGCCAATTTAATAACGGCGAGTCTGTTTCGCGTAGTTTTGTCGATATGGATCTAGGGTGAAGTGGACTCGGTCGGTCGACGCCACCATGGAGGTCGCATGGGTGCCGCACAGCAGCGCAGCTCCATGCCGGACGGTGGGCGGGCCGTGGAGGCCCGGCAGGGTGCCGTCGTCGCGGTAGGCGGCGCGATCGCCGTCGATGCTGCCCTCTGGGTGCTCTTCCCCCGGACCTTCGCGGAGTTGCCGACGGCCTTCTGGGTGATGGCCGCGCTGGCGCTGGCGGTCGACGCCCGGCCGTACGTGGTGGCCGGGCGCCGGGCCGGGTCGGTGATCCTGCCGTCGATCTGCTTCACCTTCGGCATCGCGCTGGCCTGGGGCTTCGTTCCCGGCGTCGCCGTGCAGCTCGCCGCCATGGCGGTCGCCGGGGTGCGGATGCGGCAGTCCCCGCGGCGGGCGGTGCACCTGGCCATGCAGCATGCCGTGGCGCTGGCCGCGGCGGCCGTCCTCGCCGGGCTCGCCGGACTGCGTCTCGACGCCGACCCGGACTGGGACGACGCCCTGGTAACGGTCGCCGCCGCGGCCGTCTGGATGGCCGGGCGCTACACGCTCGACGCGCTCACCACTCGGATCCTCGGTGGCGCGCGCAAGCGGCGCGAGGCGCAGCGGTGGAGTCTCGAGCTCTTCGCCACGGCGGCACTCCTGCTCCTCGGGCCGGTCGTGCTCGCCGCCGCCCAGGTGGGGCTCGCGCTCGTACCGTTGGTCCTGCTCGCTCTGCACGCCGTGCACCGGATGGTGCGGTCGGCGGGCGAGTACGAGCGCGCCGGGCGGGTCGACGCGCTGACCGGGCTGCCGAACCGGCGCGCGCTCCAGGCGTCGGTCGCGGAGTGTGACGCCGGGCGGGGTGCGCATCGCCCCGAGCGGCGGCTCGCGCTGCTGCTCCTCGATCTCGACCGCTTCCGTACGGTGAATGACGCGCTCGGTCACGCGCACGGTGACCGGTTGCTGGTCCAGGTGGCACAGCGGCTGGCTGCCGTCGTACCCCCGCATGATCTTGTCGTCCGGCTCGGCGGTGACGAGTTCGCGGTGCTGGCCACGCGGGTCGACGGGCCGGGATCGGCCCGGCGGATCGCGGCCCACCTGGCCGACGCGCTGCGGTCGCCGTTCGCGCTCGACGGGCTGGTCATCGACGTGAGCGCGTCGATCGGCATCGCGCTGCAGGCCGAGCGCGGCGGCGACGGCGCGTCCCTGCTGCGCCAGGCGGAAGCCGCGATGTACGACGCCAAGCAGCGCGGCGCCCAGTACGCCGTCTACGCCCGCGACGCCGCGCATCACACGCCCGATCTCACCCTCCTCGCCGATCTGCGCCGCGCCCTTCAGCAGGAACCGGCCGAGGGCCTGATGCTCTATTACCAGCCGCAGATCGCCATCGCGACCGGCGAAGTCGTGGGCGTCGAGGCCCTGCTGCGCTGGCGGCACCCCGACCGCGGCATGGTCGGCCCCGAGGAGTTGCTGCGGGTCGTGGAGCCCACGCCGGTCATGCGCCTGCTCACGAGCCGGGTGTTGCGCGAGGTCATCGGCCGCCTCGCCGCCTGGCGGGACAGCGGCCGGCCCATCCGGGCGTCGGTCAACGTGAGCGTGCGCGACCTGCATGCCACGGACATCGCCGAAGAGATCCAGGATCTGCTTCTCCGGTACGCCGTGCCGGCCGACCTGCTGCAACTGGAGATCACGGAGAGCGCTCTGATGGCCGACCCGCACCGGGTCCTCGACACCATCACGCGGCTCGACCGGATGGGAGTGGCGATCTCGCTCGACGATTTCGGCACCGGCTATTCCTCTCTTCAGCATCTTCGGCGGCTGCCGATCTCCGAGGTGAAGATCGACCGGTCCTTCGTCCTCGGCATGGCCGCCCATACCGGGGACGCCGCGATCGTGCGGTCCGTCATCGCGCTCGCCGACTCGCTCGGGTTGCGCGTCGTCGCCGAGGGCGTCGAGGACGAACGCACGTGGCGCCTGCTCGCCGCGGACGGCTGCCACGCCGCGCAGGGCTGGTTCCACGCTCGCCCGATGCCCGCGGAGGCGTTCGGCGAGTGGCTGGCGCGCTACCGGCCGCTCCGGCCCGGGCGGGAGCCGGGAGCGCTGGCCACCACCTGAGTCTGCTCCTCCGTCCGGGACGACCCCGCCGGTTATCCACAACCCATGCCGCCGGCTGATCGGCGGCCCGGTTGTCCACAGCCTTGCCGCCGGCCGACCGGCCCGGTTGTCCACAGCTTTGGCGTCGGCTGACCGGCCCGGTTGTCCACAGCTTTGCCGTCGGCCGAGCGGCCCGGTTGTCCACAGACCGGGGAGCCGCCCGACAAACCGCTCGCCGGGGCAAATAGACTTCCCGGGTCAGCATCGCCGACGGAAACCAGGGGGCACGATGGCCGCCATCTCCCGCGAAGAGGTCGCGCATCTCGCGCGCCTGTCGCGGCTCGCCGTGACCGAGGAGGAGCTGGACAGGTTCGCCGGCCAGCTCGACGTCATCCTGCAGTCGGTCGCCCGCATCGGTGACGTCGCCGCCGACGACATTCCGCCCACCTCGCACTCCGTGCCGCTGACCAACGTCTACCGCGACGACGTCGTGCAGCCCTGCCTGACCCAGGACGCGGCGCTGGCCGGCGCGCCCGACACCGCCGAGGGCCGGTTCCGTGTGCCGCGCATTCTGGACGAGGAGGCGTGAGCGCCGTGAGTGACGTCACCAGGATGACGGCGGCCCAGATCGCCGGCCTGATCGCCGCCGGCGAGACCTCGGCGGTCGAGGTCGCCACCGCGCACCTCGACCGGATCGACGCCGTCGACGACCGTGTGCACGCGTTCCTGCACGTCGACCGCGAGGGCGCGCTCGCCGCCGCCGCCGACGTCGACGCCCGGCGCGGGCGGGGCGAGGAGCTCGGGCCGCTGGCGGGTGTGCCCGTCGCGGTCAAGGACATCATCGCCACCAAGGGCGTGCCGACCACCGCCGCTTCCAAGATCCTCGAGGGCTGGAAGCCGCCGTACGACGCGACGCTCGTCGAGCGGCTCCGCGCCGCCGGCACGGTCATGCTCGGCAAGACCAACATGGACGAGTTCGCGATGGGCTCCTCCACCGAGTATTCGGCGTACGGGCCCACGAACAACCCGTGGGACCTCGGGCGTATCCCCGGCGGCTCCGGCGGGGGCAGCGCGGCTTCGCTGGCCGCGTACGAGGCGCCGCTCGCCATCGGCACCGACACCGGCGGCTCGATCCGTCAGCCCGGTGCGGTCACCGGCACGGTCGGGGCCAAGCCGACGTACGGCGGCACGTCCCGCTACGGGCTCATCGCCTTCTCGTCCTCGCTGGACACGCCGGGGCCCTGCGCGCGTACGGTCGAGGACGCCGCCCTGCTGCACGCGGTCATCGCCGGCCACGACGTGCGCGACTCCACCTCGATCCCGCAGCCGGTTCCCGACGTCGTCGGCGCGGCCCGCCTCGGCGCGACCGGCGACCTGTCCGGCGTCAAGCTGGGCCTGGTCAAGGAGTTCGCGGGCGAGGGCGCCGAGCCCGGTGTCATCGCCGCGTTCCGCGAGTCGGTCGAGGCCCTGGTCAAGCTGGGCGCCGAGGTCGTCGAGATCTCCTGCCCCCACTTCGAGTACGCCCTCCCGGCTTATTACCTGATCGCCCCCAGCGAGGCGTCGTCCAACCTGGCCCGCTTCGACGGTGTCCGCTACGGCCTGCGCGCCGGTGACGACGGCAAGCGCTCGCTCGAGGAGGTCATGTCGCTGACCCGCGACGAGGGCTTCGGTCCCGAGGTCAAGCGGCGCATCATCCTCGGCACGTACGCGCTCTCCAGCGGCTACTACGACGCGTACTACGGCCAGGCGCAGAAGGTGCGCACGCTGATCACGCGTGACTTCACCTCGGCGTTCGAGAAGGTCGACGTGCTCATCGCGCCGACCACGCCGTTCGTGGCGTTCCCGTTCGGGTCTCGCACCTCGGATCCGTATCAGATGTACCTCGCCGACCTCTACACGATCCCGACGAACCTGTACGGCGGCCCGGCCATCTCGGTGCCGTGCGGGCTGTCCGAGGGGCTGCCGGTCGGCTTCCAGATCATGGCCCCGACGATGGCGGACGACCGGATGTACCGGGTGGCCGCAGCGCTCGAGTCGGCGGTCGGCACCCTCACACCGCCCGAGCTCTGACGGCGGCGTTCCGGCCGGGTTCCGCGCCCGGCCGGACGCCACCGGATCGTAAGAATCCCGGCGGCTCTCCGCCGCCACCGCGCACTAGGCTTGTCCCCATCAGGATGTCTCGCCACCTGGAGTTCACCGCATGAGTACGACTGCGCTGCCCTCGTACGAGGACGCGACCGCCCGCTACGAGCCGGTGATCGGCCTGGAGACGCACGTCGAGCTCGGCACGAACACGAAGATGTTCTGCGGCTGCCCGACCGAGTTCGGGGCGGAGCCCAACACCCAGGTGTGCCCGGTGTGCCTCGCGCTGCCGGGGGCGCTGCCGGTCGCCAACCGCCAGGGCATCGAGGCCACCATCCGGATCGGCCTGGCGCTCAACTGCGACATCGCCTCCTGGTGCCGCATGGCCCGGAAGAACTACTTCTACCCGGACATGCCGAAGAACTTCCAGACCTCGCAGTACGACGAGCCCCTCTGCACCGACGGCTACGTCGACGTGGAGATCGACGGCGAGACCGTGCGCATCGGCATCGAGCGGGTGCACCTCGAGGAGGACACCGGCAAGACCCTGCACGTCGGCGGGGCCACCGGCCGGATCCACGGCGCCACCGAGTCGCTCGTCGACTACAACCGGGCCGGCATCCCGCTCGTCGAGATCGTCACCAAGCCGGTCCCGGGGATCGGCGCCAAGGCCCCCGAGGTCGCCCGGGCGTACGTGACGGAGCTGCGCGACATCATCCGCTCGCTCGGCGTCTCCGACGTGCGCATGGAGCAGGGCTCGCTGCGGTGCGACGTCAACACCTCCCTCAACAAGCCGGGGGAGGAGTGGGGCACGCGTACGGAGACGAAGAACGTCAACTCGCTGCGTTCGGTCGAGCGCGCGGTCCGCTCCGAGATCATCCGCCAGGCCGGCATCCTCGACGACGGCGGCAAGATCGTGCAGGAGACCCGCCATTTCCAGGAGGACACCGGCGACACCCGCCCCGGTCGCTCCAAGGAGACGGCCACCGACTACCGCTACTTCCCCGAGCCCGACCTGGTCCCGATCGCGCCTGACCCGGCCTGGGTCGCCGAGCTGAAGGCCGCCCTCCCGGAGCGTCCGAGCGCGAAGCGCGCCCGCCTCCGCGAGGAGTGGGGCATCAGCGAGCTCGACATGCAGTCGGTGGCCAACGCCGGCGCCGTCGAGCTCATCGAGGAGACGATCGCCGCGGGCGCCAGCCCTGCCGGGGCCCGCAAGTGGTGGATGGGCGAGCTTGCCCGCCGCGCCAACGAGACCGGCGTCGAGCTGGCCGAGGTCGGCGCCACCCCGGCCCAGGTGGCCCAGCTCCAGGCGCTCGTCGACGACGGAAAGCTCAACGACAAGCTGGCCCGTACGGTCCTCGAGGGCGTCGTGGCCGGCGAGGGCGACCCGGCCCAGGTCATGGCCGCCCGCGGCCTCGAGGTCGTCTCCGACACCGGCGCCCTGCAGACCGCGGTCGACGAGGCCATCGCCGCCAACCCGGACATCGCCGCGAAGATCCGCGACGGCAAGGTGGCAGCGGCGGGAGCCCTGGTCGGTGCGGTCATGAAGACAACCCGAGGCCAAGCGGACGCCAAGACGGTGCGCGACCTGATCCTCGCCCGCCTGAGCTGACACCCCACCGGGGGTGCCGGGCTCGGGGCACCCGCCCCGCCGAGTCCGGCCCGCGGATCCGGGCCCGCGGATCCGGGCCCGGACGCCAGCTCCACCCGATCCGGCCCGGCCGTCCGCGCCGGGTCGCCCGCTATACCCGCGACGCCGGGACGCCTGTTCCACCCGCGCTGCTGGGACGCCTGTTCCACCCGCGCTGCTGGGACGCCTGTTCCACCCGCGCTGCCGGGACGCCTGCTCCACGCGTCCGCCCCGGATGCCTGCTCTCCCGCGTCAGGGCTTCGGGGTCGGCCTCCTGCTGCGCGGCTTTCGGGTGTCCGACCGGTCTGCGAACCGGACAAAATGAGCTGAGGGTTTCCCGGGATGTCTCTACTCTCGCCGGGTGACTGAGAGCGCTGACTATCTGACACTGCGAGAGACCTTCAACCAGGACGCCGAGCGGTATGACCGGGCTCGGCCTCGCTATCCCTCGGCGTTGTTCGATGATCTGGCTGCTGCGGGGGTGGGGCCCGGTGCTCGGGTTCTTGAGATCGGCTGCGGGACCGGGCAGGCGACGGTTGCGCTGGCCGAGCGCGGCTATCGGGTTCTGGCGGTCGAGTTGGGTGCCGACATGGCGGCGGTGGCGCGGCGGAATCTTGCTCGCTTCGAGTCGGTCGCGGTTGTCACGGGGGCTTTCGAGGAGTGGGCCCTGCCGCGCGAACCCTTCGATGTGGTGTTCTCGGCCACGGCCTTCCATTGGGTCGACCCGGCCGTGCGGGTCCGGAAGTCGGCCGACGCTCTCCGGCCGGGCGGCATTCTCGCCACGGTCAGCACGCACCACATCGCCGGCGGCACGGAGCCGTTCTTCGCCGCGGCGCAGGGGTGCTACGAACGGTTTGACCCGGCCACGCCGCCGAACCTGCGGCTCGAGGGGGCCGACACCATCCCCGAGGACGACGCCGAGCTGGTCGCGTCCCGGCGTTTCGGACCGGCAACCTTTCATCGGTACGAGTGGGAGCAGGCCTACTCCACGGGGGAGTACCTGGACCTCCTTCTGACCTACTCGGGGCATCGAGCCTTGCCTGCAGCCCAGCAGACCGGGTTGCTCGACTGCATCGGCCGGTTGATCGACGAGGACCACGGCGGGCGGATGGTCAAGCGTTACCTGACCGAACTCCGCACCGCCCACCGCACTGATTAACCACGTTCCGATGCGTCATGCATCGCGACGCCAAGCCAGCACGTCGGGGCGTCCGGGGCAATGGGGCGGGAGTCGGTCGGCCTCGGGTACGGGGTGGGTGTCGGCTGGCCGTGGGCAATGGCTGGGTTCGGCTGGGCCTCGGGTTGGCGATGGGAGCCGGGCGGTCTCGGGCAATGGCTGGGCGTCGGCTGCGCCTCGGACAGGGGTGGGGTCGGCTGGCCGTGGGCCGTGGGCCGTGGGCCGTGGGCCGTGGGTCGTGGGTCGTGGGCGGGGGTCGGCTGCGCCTCGAACAGGGGTGCGAGTCGGCTGGCCGTGGGCCGTGGGCCGTGGGCGGGGGTCGGCTGCGCCTCGGACAGGGGTGGGTGTCGGCTGGCCGTGGGCCGTGGTTGGGGGTCGGCTGGGCCTCGGGTAGGGGGTGGAAGCCGGCTCGCCTCGGGCGGTGGCTGGGCCCGGGTAGTGGGATCGGAGCGGGCCGGCGCCCTGGGGGAGTACGAAAGCGAGGTGCGGGACCGGCAGCGACACCGGACAGTAAGGCTGAGCGCGGCTCATGCGGTGTGTGGTTCCGCCGGCGTCCGGGTGACCAGGTCGACCGGCCGGAGGCGGGCGGCAGGGGGGCCGGGACGGCAGGTGAGTGGCTGTGTGCTGGTGGAGGTGGTGTGGCCGTACCGTCGGCGGGTTTGGGGTTTTGGGGTCAGCGGCCCGGGGTGATTGCGGGGGTTACGCCGTTGAAGACCGAGGGGTTTGTGGTGGGTTCGGGTTCGGTGCCGACTACCTTGCGTTGCATTTCGACGTTGGATTGGCCTGTGCCGCCCAGTTGGATGTCGTCGTAGGCCTTGAGGGTCTGGTTCTCGTCGAAGTAGAGGACGGAGAGCTGGAGGGGGGTCGGTTCGTCCTTTTCGAGGCCGCGGAGGCCGGCGCCGCCCGTGGAGCCTTCGATCAGGAGGCGGGTTTCGAGGGGTGGGGGTGCGGCCGGGTCGGAGGGGGCCGGGGCGGGTGAGGGGGAGGCGCCGTCGGCGGGGGGTGAGGGTGGGGCGAGGATGCTGACCTCGCGTTTGTGGGTGTGGCCTGCGAGGACTACGGGGACGACGCCGGACAGTGGTGGGGCCATGGCGGGGTCGTGGACCAGGGCTACGCCTACCTTGGTGTTCGACTGGGCGATCGTGGTGGCCAGGCGTTGGCCGCTGGTGAGCAGGAGGTTGCCGCCCGGGTCGTCGGCGGTGGCGGCGGGTGGGGTTTCGCTCTTGTCGGGAGTGAATTCGGGGTCGCCGATGCCCGCGATGGTGAGGCCGTTGATCGTGGTCATGGAGTTGTCCAGGACCGTGGCGTTGCGCTGGCGGGCGACCGCGGCCTGAATCGCCGTCGAGTCGTGGTTGCCGCGCACGTAGATGTACGGCACCCCGAGCTGGCCGATGGCGTTGACGTAGGACGTCTCGGCGCTGCTGCCCCAGTCGACGATGTCGCCGGTGTCGACCACCGCGTCGATGTCCCAGGACTTGATGACGGTCCTGATCACGTTCCAGGATGTCGGGTTCAGGTGCAGGTCGGAGACATGCAGGATGCGGGTCGTGTTGCCGGACGGCTCCACCGGCAGCGTGGACACCGTGGTGTAGATGCGGCTCACGTTGCTCACGAGCTCGGCGAGCTGGTCGGCGTAGCGGCCGTAGTTGTCGGCGATCCGGCGGGCGTCACCGACGACAGCCGGGGCGTTCACCAGCAGGCCCTCGTAGCGCGGTTCGCTGATCGAGTCGGGGCGGACCGTGCCGGCCGCCAGGCCGAGGCTGCCACCCGTGACGACCAGCGCGAGGACGCCGGCGGAGGCGACCCGGCGGATGTTGCGGAAGATCAGCGCGGACAGGACCAGGGCGCACACGATCGCCGCGCCGAGCGCGCGCAGGCCGAGCTGGAGCACGCCCTTGGTCACGTCGTCGACGGCGGACTGGCCGGCCGCGCTGATCGCCGTCGGGTCGTCGATGAGCGCCTCGGTGCGCTGCTGGTCCAGCGAGCCGAGATCGACCTTCAGGTGGATCGGGCCGTCGTGGCTGTCGAGGTGCAGGGAACCGAGCGGCGGGATGTCGATCTCGCTGCCGCCCTCGATGGACGGGCTGATCGACATGTCCGCGCGGAACGGCCCGACGGCGATCTGCGACTGGGCGAACAGCATCGTGCCGATGACGACACCGGTCAGGCTCACCAGCAGGACGGCGGCCCAGACGCGGAGACGGTGGGTCCAGGCGTGCCGCCACACCCGGCCCGCGGCCGCGGTCAGCCGCGCGATTCGGTTTCTCATGGTCAACGGCTCACCTGCCCCCGTGCACCGGTCGTCAAACCGTCGGTCAACTGCGTCCCGCGCCCCCGTCCGAGAAGACCAGCCTGATGATCCGGTCGTCGTCCGGCTGCGGGTCGCCGCCCTGCTCGTGGTTGGAGGTCGCCACCCAGAGCGAGCCGTCGGGGGCCGTCGCGAGTGCGCGGAGCCGGCCGTACTCGCCCTGGAGCAGTTCCTGAGGCTTGCCGAAGAGGGTGCCGTTGCCGGTGACCTCGACCATCCACAGCCGCTTGCCGTCCCGGCACGCGGTGGCGACCAGGCGTTCCAGCACCGCCACGCCCGAGCACGACGACTCCGGGTTCGGCCAGCTCACCAGCGGATTCGTGAACTTGGCGGCGGTGCCGTCACCCTCGGCGGTGGGCCAGCCGTAGTTCTTGCCCTTCTGGATCACGTTCAGCTCGCCGGTCGTGCGCTGGCCCGACTCGCTCGCGTAGAGCCGCTTGCCGCCGTCCCAGGCGAGCCCCTGCACGTTGCGGTGCCCCGACGACCAGACCGGGGAGGTCTTCACCGGGTTGCCCGGCGACGGCTTGCCCTCCGGGGTGATCCGCAGGATCTTGCCGCCGAGGCTCTTGGGATTCTGCGCGTTCGTGCCGGTGGCGGTGCCGTCCCCGGTCGCCACGTAGAGCTGGCCGTCGGGGCCGAACGCCAGCTGCCCGCCGTTGTTGTCGCGCGAGTGCGGGATGCCGGTGAGGATGGTCTGCGGCTCGCCCTTCAGCTTCAGCTTCGCCACGCGGTTGTCCGCCGCCGTCGAGTAGTAGACGTAGACCGTCCGGTCGGTCGCGTACTTCGGCGAGACGGCGATGCCGAGCAGGCCGCCGTCGCCGCCGGAGGCGACCTCGGACAGCCGCTGCACCTCGGTGACCTTCAGGCCGTCGGCGTCCGACTCCGGGCCGACCTGGAGGATGCGGGCGGTGTCCCGCTCGGTGACCAGCGCGGCGCCGTTCGGCAGGAACGCCATGCCCCACGGGACCTCGAGCCCCTTGGCCAGCACGGTGACGGCGACCTCGCGCTCGCCGCCGGCCGGGGCGCTCGCGGACCCGGACGGCTCCGGCAGGTTGGGCGGCGCGCCGGCCACGTCCGGGTCCGGTGGGCCGAAGCTGCACGCGGTGGTGAGGGCCAGCACGGCGCCGAGCATCACGGCACACGCACGGGCGCGGCGACTGCGCAGGTTCACACGACCTCCTCGTTCACCAGACCAGGGTAGCCGCGGGCGGGCGGCGGTCCGGACCCGCGACTAGTTTGGTGACGTGATGGTATGGATTGCCCATGAGGCGGGCCGGGAACTGCTCGGCGAGGTGCCGGCCGGCGTACGGGTCGAGGTGTGCGAGGACGCGGCGGCCTGGCCCGCCGACCCCGCTGAGGTGGACTTCTGGGTGCCACCCTTCCTTTCGACCGTACGGGCGACCGACCAGTTGCCGAAGTTCACGAAGGTTCGCGTGGTCCAGCTGCTGTCGGCGGGCGCTGACGCGTGGGTCGGGCACGTGCCGCCCGGCGTACAGCTGTGCGACGCGCGGGGCGTGCACGACAAGCCCGTGGCGGAATGGGTGCTCGGCGCCGCCATCGGGGCGTTGCGGCAGTTCCCGGCGTTCGCTCGGGCCCAGCAGCGCGAGGACTGGGCGGCGAAGCAGTTCACCCCGACCGCCGAGCTGACCGGCAAGCGGGTGCTCATCGTGGGCGCCGGGTCGATCGGCCGGGCCATCGAGGAGCACCTGGCACCGTTCGGCGTCACGGTCACCAGGGTGGCGCGCACCGCCCGGCCGGCCGAGGGGGTGCACGGCGTGGAGGAATTGCCGGAGCTTCTTCCGTACGCGGAGGTCGTGGTCCTGGTCGTGCCCTTGACCGACGCGACGCGCGGGATGGTCGACGCCGCCTTCCTGGCCGCCATGCCCGACGGTGCGCTGCTGGTCAACGCCGCTCGCGGGCCCGTGGTGGACACCGGGGCGCTGGTCGCCGAGCTGGCGTCGGGGCGGATCTCCGCGGCCCTCGACGTGACCGATCCCGAGCCGCTGCCCGCCGGCCACCCGCTCTGGCAGCTGCCGAACGCCTTCATCACGCCGCACACCGCCGGCTCCGTGGTGGGACTGCTGCCGAGGGCGTACGGGCTGGCCGGCGATCAGCTCCGGCGCTTCGCGGCGGGTGAGCCGCTGATCAATCAGGTGTCGGAGGGTTACTGATCTCCTGGCCGCCGGCCTCCAGGACGGCGGCCAGGTTGGTCGTGGTGACCCCGGTGAGGCGCAGCACCTTGCCGTCGGTGAGCAGCGCGGAGACGCGCCCGCGCGGATCCGGGGCCAGCTCGGCGACGCGCGACCAGGGCACGAAGGTCGAGCCCGCCAGCGCCCGGACCCGCAGCCCCTCCGCATCGACGTCGGTGCCGGCGCGCCAGGCCCAGACCATGATCGCCAGCGGGATCAGCAGGACGGGCGCGAGCTGCCAGCGGGCGCCGGCGAACGGCACCGTGCCGACGAACGCGACCAGGGCGGCGACGATCAGGGCGCCGGGCTTGCGGACGCGCAGGGCGGGCTTTCGACTCACGGTCGTCATCCTCGCACCCGGCCGATCCCACTTTTTTGTCGGACCCGGCGTCCATACTGCTCACCATGACCGCATTCCTCGCCATCGGCACCCAGAAAGGCCTGTTCCTGGCCACCAGCGACGACGACAGACGGAGCTGGCAGGTCAGCCCCGCGCACTTCCCCGGGCGGGCGATCTACTCCGTCGCGTTCGACATCCGCGGGCCGGCTCCCCGCATCCTCACCGGCGTGGACAGCTCCCACTTCGGTCCGAGCGTCGCCGTCAGCGACGATCTCGGCACGACGTGGCAGGAGCCCGACACCGCCCCGCTCGCCTTCCCTCCCGACGCCGGGGCGGCGGTCGAGCGGGTGTGGCAGATCGCCCCCGCCGGCCCCGACCAGCCCGGCGTCGTCTACGCCGGCACCCAGCCGTCCGCGCTGTGGCGCTCCGTGGACGGCGGCCGCACCTATGAGCTGGTCCGCGGGCTGTGGGATCACCCGCACCGCCCCGACTGGGGCGCCGGCTACGGCGGCCAGGCGGTGCACAGCATCCTGACCCACCCCACCGACCCCGAGCGGTTGCTGGTCGCCATGTCCACCGGCGGCGTCTACCGCACCACCGACGGGGGCGCGACCTGGGCCCCGGCCAACCAGGGCATCAAGGCCTACTTCCTGCCCGACCCGTGGCCCGAGTTCGGCCAGTGCGTGCACAAGGTGGCCCGCGACGGCGCCGACCCCGAGCACCTTTATGCGCAGAACCACCACGGCGTCTACCGGTCCACCGACGGCGGCGACTCCTGGCAGTCCATCGCGGACACCCTGCCGTCGGACTTCGGCTTCCCGATCGTCGCGCACCCGTCCCGGGGCGGCACGGTGTGGAATTTCCCGCTGGTCAGCGACGGCGAGCGGCAGCCCGTCGACCTGCTCTGCCGGGTGTTCCGCTCGACCGACGCCGGCGCCACCTGGTCGCCGCAGTCCGAGGGCCTGCCGGGCGGGCGTTACTACCCCGTGGTGCTGCGCGATGCGATGTGCACCGACAACGCCGCTACCGCCGGGGTCTACTTCGGCACGCGCTCGGGCGAGGTGTTCGCCAGCCGCGACGAGGGGGAGAGCTGGTCCACGGTGGCCGCGCACCTGCCCGACGTGCTCTGCGTGCGCGCGGTGCAGGTCTGATGCCGACCGTGCTGGTTCCCGGCGTGCTGCGTACCGAGACGGGCGGGGCCTCGCGGCTGGAGGTCGCCGGCGGCGGCTCCCTGAGGGCCGTGCTCGACGAGCTGGCCGAGCGCTGGCCCCGCCTCGAGCGGCGCATCCGGGACGAGAGCGGGGTGCTGCGCCGCTACGTCAACGTCTACGTGGACGGTGAGGACTGCCGTCGCAGCGGGGGACTGGAGACGCCGGTCCCGCCGGGAGCCGAGATCCAGGTGCTGCCGTCGGTGGCTGGGGGGTGCGGCTGACCGCGAACAGGAGGTCCATATACGACAAACCGCCGATGCGCAGTCCCACGGGCCGCACGTAACCTGTCCGAGGGACGATCGTTACCCGGTGTGGGAGCAGCGTCCCCTGCGCCGCTCCCGGCTTTACCCCACAACGTCCGTAGAGGATCCCGTAGACGTGGCTGTGCCGCCCCCCGCACGCCCCGCCACCCGGGTCGGCACCCGGGTGACATTCCTGCTCATCCCGATGGCCGGTGCGCTCGTGCTGGCCGCCGGGGTGGCCGGGCTCGTGCCTGCCGTTCCCGCCCTGGCCGCCGGTGTCGGCGTGGTCGCGCTCTTCGCCACCGCCGTCCTGTGGCAGACCGCCCTCGCCATCCACCACGACGAAGGAGCCTTCGCCGCCTGCCGCGGCGCCGGCCTTCTCGGTGTCGCGGCGCTGCTGACCGGCCTGACCTGCGGCGTGTTGCTGCTGGACGGCACCGCGGCCGACCTGCTCGCGGCGGGCGGCGTCGGTGCCACGGGCGCGTTCTGCGTGCTCGGCACCATGCTCCTGCCCGGCGCGGCGGCCACCGTCGCGGTCCGGCTGCGGCGCGCCTTCGACGGGCTCGGGCTCGGCATCAGCCTCGGCTTCGCGGCGTACCTGATGACCCCGATGCACCGCACCCCGTGGGCGGGCCTGGCGAGCACGCTGCTGGCCGCCGCCGGCATCTCCATCGTGACCGTCATCGTGCTCCGCGCCCGGCTGCACCGGCCCGCCGCGCTGCGCTGCGGCTTCGGCGTGACGGCCGTGCTGATCGCCCTCTGCGCGGTGGTCAATCTCCAGCTCTCGCACGTCGGCGGCCGGCTCGTCCCGCTGCTCGGCCTGGTCATCGCGGCCGGACTCACCCTGGCGGCGGACGGCGGCTCGCGGCGCAACCTGCCGGAACACCTCGAACCCAAGGAAGCGGACCACTACCTCTCCAGCTACCCGCTGCTCGCGGTGCCGGCCGGCGTCGGCGTGGTGGCGGCCATCATCCACCTCATCGTGGTGGGCACCTTCAGCACCACCGCCATCGTGCTCGGCGTCACGATGGTGGCCGTGCTGACGATGCGTGAGCTGCTCGTGGTCAGCGACATCCGCCGCTACACCGCCCAATTGCGGGTCAAGGAAGCGCATTTCCGCTCGCTGGTCGCCGGCGCCACCGACCTCACCCTCGTGCTCGACGACCGGCTCACCATCCGCTGGCAGTCACCGGCCGCCACCCGCCTCTTCGGGCTCGAGGACGCGCAGGTCGTCGGCCGTACGTTCCTCGAACTGATCCACCCCGACGACGTGGCCGGGGCCCGGGACGGCATCGAAGCGCTGCTGGCGGGCGAGCACGCCGACGGGCCGCCCGCGCTGATCAACGCCCGGCTCCGCGACGGCCACGGCATCTGGCGCGACACCGAGTCCACCGTGGCCGACCAGCGTTCGGTTCCCGAGGTCGCCGCGCTGGTGGTGCACGTCCGCGACGTCGGCGAACGCCGGCACCTCGAGCGCACCCTGCACCGGCTGTCGTACACCGACCAGCTCACCGGGCTGGCCAACCGCCGCTCGCTGATGCGCGACCTCCTCGAGTTCCGGCGCCGCCCCGGCCAGCAGGGCACCCTGCTCGTCATCGACCTGCACGGGCTCGCCGAGATCAACGACAGCCGGGGGCGGGAGACGGGCGACGCGGTGCTGATCGAGGTCGGCCGCCGCATCCGCAGCCTGCTCGGCGAGGACGACGTGGCGGCGCGGCTGGGCGGCGACGAGTTCGGGGTGCTCACGCCGGACGGGGCGGTGCTGGCGTACGCGCTGGCCACCCGCATCGTCACGGCGGTGATGGAGCCGTACGAGCTGCCCGGCATGATCGTCGAACTGCACACCAGCGTCGGCCTCGCCGAACTCTCCGGCGGCCAGGACTCCGAGGAGGTCCTGCGCCACGCCGACCTGGCCCGCAGCCGCGCCCGCCAGCTCGGCCGCGACCGCGTCGAGTGGTACGACACCGACGTCGAGATCCAGTTGCACCGCCGGATGGACCTCGAACGCGAGCTGCTCGGCGCGGCCGACCGCGGCGAACTCGATATCGTCTTCCAGCCGGTGGTCTCGCTCCGCGACGCCCAGCCGGTCGGCGTCGAGGCGCTGCTGCGCTGGCGCCACCCGAAACTCGGCACGATCCTGCCGGCGGAGCTGCTCCCGATCGCGCGGGCGGTCGGCTGCGCCGCCGAACTCGACGAATGGGTGCTGGAAGAGGCGTGCCGCCGCCTCGCCGGCTGGACCTCCGGCGGCAGCGACTTCTGGCTCTCGGTCAACGTCGCCCCGCGCGAACTCCTCACCGCCCGCTTCCCCGAACGCGTCGCGGAAATCCTGCAGCGGCACGGTATCGAGCCGGAACGCCTGGTCGTCGACGTCCAGGAAACCTGGGTGGCGGAGGACGTGCCGGCGATCGTGGCCGCTCTCTCCGGCCTGCGCAAACGCGGCGTCCGCGCGGCCCTCGACGACTTCGGCGCCGGCCAGGCATCGCTCGCCCACCTCCGCCGCCTCCCCGTCGACCTGCTCAAACTCGACCAGTCCCTGATCAACCAGCCCGCCGAACAGGGCACCACGCCGGCGGTCCTCGACGTGGTGGTCAGCCTCGGCCGCCGGCTCGGCCTGGAAATCGTCGCCAAGGGCCTCGAATCCGACGACCAGATCGACCGCGCCCGCCAGGCGGGATGCCACTACGGCCAGGGCTTCGCCCTCGGCCGCCCGGCCCCGGCCGAACGCATGGAGGCCTACCTGGACAGCAACCGAGGATGATTTTCCGGTACGGGCGCGGTGGCCGAGCAGACGCAGGCACCGGGCCCGAGCCACCACGGCCGGAGGAGGCGCCGCTCGGCCTGAGGAAGCGGCCGCCGGGCTGACCCGCTGCTGGCGCGCAGCTGCCCGCTGGCCCGCTGCCCGCTGGGCTGCTGGTTGCTGGGCTGCTGGTCGGTGGTTCGGCTGAGGGTGGGCTCGGCTGAGCCTTGGCTTTGCCTGGCGGTCGCCGGCTGGGCGTTACCTGGCGGTCGCCGGCTGGGCGTTACCTGGTGGGGGTGGCGATTTCGGTCGGTGGCGTGGTGACCTGCTCGCGGATGGCGGTGTCGAGGTCCGTTGCGGTCAGGCCGAAGGTGCGGGCGGTTTCCGTTGCGTCCATGAGGAACGGCGCGTAGTTCTGGTAGGCCATCTCCGCCATTTCCCGGGCCATCGGCACGAACACCCCGGCCACGCTGAGGACGAGGCGGGGCACCTGGATCAGCCGGACCGGGGGCACGCCCGCCGCGGCGGCGTAGCGGCGGGCGAGTTCGCGGATGGTCACCGCCGGTGGGGACGGCACGTGCCAGCCGCGGCCCCACGCGCGTTCGTCCTCGGCGAGGGTGACCAGGGCCTTCACCATGTCGCCGTTGTAGGTGAAGGTGTGCGGCACATCGAGGTCCGCGGGGATGACGGCCGGACGGCCCTTCTCCATGGCGGGCGCGATGATCAGTCGGTACAGGCTCACCGCGTTGCCGCCGATGTAGTCCGAGCCGCGGACCTCCACCGTACGGATGCCGGCGGTGCGGGCCTGCTCCCACAGCCGCTTGCGGAGACGGCCCTTGCGTCCGGTGGCGGCCAGCGGGGTGTGCTCGTTCATTCTGCCGCCGGGCTGCTCGCCGTACGCGTAAAGGCTTCCGGTGAGCGCGAGGACCGCGTCGTTGGCCTTCGCGGCGGTGATCGCCGCGGTTTGCAGGGGTGGTAGGTCGCGCTCCCACGACGTGTAGGAGGGCGGATTCGCGCAGTGGTAGATCACGCGCGCGCCGCGGGACAGCTCGGTGAGGCGGGCCGGGTCCGCGGCGTCCGCGGCGACCCTTTCGATCAGGGGGTGCTCGGGGCCCGAACCGCGGCGCGTGACGATGAGGACGCTCTCGCCGCGGCCGGCGAGCGACCGCGCGACGTTCGTGCCGATGGAACCGGACCCGATGATGACGTGTTGAGCCATGACAGTTCTCCTTTCGAGATAGCGCAGACCTACGACGGCTCGCGCGGTGGCGAGCCCGGCCGGGAGTGGGGGCGAGCTCGGGGCCTGCCTTCGCATTTAACGGCGTTAGGATTACTAACACCGTTAAAGCTAGGTCGGCCTCGCCGGTACTGTCAAGCGGCGGCGGCTACTGTGCGGGGAACCACCGAGGCGGAGTGACGGGACATGCCGAGCAGCACACGACGGGCCCGGGAGCGGGCGAGCACGCGGGAGCGGATCGTGGAGGCGGCGCTGACCGTCCTCGAGGCCGAGGGCGCCGCGGCGCTGACGATCCGGCGGATCGCGGCGGACGTGGAGTACACGGCGCCGATCGTCTACCAGTACTTCGCGAGCAAGGACGCGCTGATCGTGGAGCTGATCGCGCACGGCTACGAGCTGATGCTGGCCGAGGCCAAACGGATCGCCGGCGAGGAACGCGATGTCGACCGGCGCTTCCTCGGGGTCGCCCGCGGGTACATGCGGTTCGCCGCCGAGCACCCGCACCTCTTCGCGGTCATGAACAACGGGATCGTGATCGCCGCGGACGAGCGGCAGCGGGTCACGAAGCCGACCGTCGACCTGCTGCTCGAGCTGATCACCACCTGGGCGGACGCGCATGGCGTCGTCCTGGCCGACCCCGTCGAGGCCGGCGAGATCGTCTGGGGGGCGCTGTACGGCATCGCCTCGCTGGGCCAGCTCGGGGTCATCGGGGCCGAGCGGGCGGAACGGCTCGGCGAGCAGGCCCTCGCCACCATCCTCCGCGGCTGGCTGGCCGGCCCAACCTGATCAGCGAGACGGGTTTGATGAGCGACGCGGCCGGCCGGTGGGCGGCCCACGAGCGGTCGGCGGGCGGTCGATGGGCGGTCGGCGGGTGGGCGGGCGTCAGGAGTCGCGGGGCGGGGCGGTGCTGCCTCGCGGCGTCAGGTGGGCGGTGCCTTCCTCGACGTCCTTGACCGGCTCGCCGGCGATCGCGGCCAGGAGCTGGCGGGCCGCGTGGGCGCCGTACGCCGCGATGTCCCTGCTCAGGGCCGTCAGGGGCGGGTGGACCAGGGAGCACAGCGGGGAGTCGTCCCAGGCCACGATCGACAGGTCGCCCGGCACCGACAGGCCCATCTCCTGGGCCACCGACAGGCCCGCCACGGCCATCACGTCGTTGTCGTAGATGATCGCCGTCGGGCGTTCCGCGTTGATCAGGAGCCGGCGGGTGGCGCGCCCGCCCTCCTCGCCGGTGTAGTCCGAGGGGACGGTCACCGCCTCGCTCAGGCCGAGGGACGCGCAGACCTCGGTGAAGGCTTTCGTACGCGTACGCGTGTGCAGAAGGTCCGGCAGGCCGCCCACCCGGGCGATCCGGCGGTGCCCGAGCGCCATCAGGTAGCGGACCGCCTCGGTGATGGCGCCCGCGTCGTCCGACCAGAGCTGGGTCAGCCGGCCCGTGTCGCCGGGCCCGCCGATCACCACCGCCGGTAGCTGCAGCTCGTTCAGGACGGGGATGCGGATGTCGTTCTCGCGGAGGTCCGTGACGAAGACGCCGTCCACGCGGCGCTCGCCCCACCAGCGGCGGTACACCTCGGTCTCGTTCTCGGGCGTGGCCACGACCTGGAGGGTGAGCGCGTACGAGCGGGCCGCCAGTTCCTGCTCGAACCCGCTGATCAGGCCCATGAAGAACGGTTCGATGCTGAGGATGCGGGCGGGGCGGCACAGGGTCAGGCCGACGGCCCGGGCGCTCGCCCCGGACAGGGCGCGGGCGGCGCTGTTCGGGTTGAAGCCGATCTCCTGCGCGATCGCGACGATGCGCTGGCGGGTCGCCTCGGAGACGCCGGGCTGGCCATTGAGGGCATAGGACACTGCCCCTTTGGACACACCCGCCCGCCGCGCGATGTCGGCGATCGTGGGCCGCTTCACTCGCCTCGCCTTCCCTGTGCCGCGTCTGGCGCGGACCTCCATGAACGCGCCGGGGCGCGGTAATCGTCGAGCTCTCGAGAAGTGAACAGCTCCCGGGAAAGTGAACCGTAAGCGGGTCCGCCTCCGCGGCGAAACCGCTGGTGGAGCGCTCTCACGCTACCTCGCCCCGGGATCGCCGTGGCGGGCACCGATAGCTTGATCGGTTAAGTGTTACAGCACACACGCAGAGTGCGACAGTCCCTGTCCGTAATAGGGCGCTTTACGGTCGCTTACATCGGTTCAATGCGGTGATCGACATCCGGTTGTAACACGCTATTGACAGTCGATGTGACGCGGCATACGGTCACGTCACTTATCCGGTTCAGTAAATCTCTCTCGCACTTTCTTCGGGGCGGTGGAGTCCCTCGCTGTGCCCTGGGTTCGATCTTGAGGAGGAGCAATGTCACGGTTCGGCATGCGAGGTGCGGCGCTGATCGCCGCGGGCCTCGCCGGCACGCTGGCGATCTCGGCCTGTAGCGGCCAGAGCCTCGAAGGCGGCGGCGACAAGGCCGCCGACGGGCAGGTCACGCTGAAGGTCAACTTCTGGGGTGACATGGGCCTGGACGCGCTCAAGGCCGCGTACGAGAAGGAGCACCCGAACGTCAAGATCGTGCTGAACTCGGGCGAGTACAACGCCCAGCACGAGGACCTGCAGAAGAAGCTGGTGGCCGGCAGCGGCGCCCCGGACATCTCCGCGGTCGACGAGGGCTTCATGGTCCAGTTCCGCGGTCAGGCCGACAAGTTCGTCAACCTGCTCGACAAGGGCGCCGCCACGTACGAGTCGAAGTACCTGCCGTGGAAGTGGCAGCAGTCGAAGTCCGCCGACGGCAAGCAGATCGGCCTCGGCACCGACGTCGGCGGCCTGGCGATGTGCTACCGCAGCGACCTGTTCAAGAAGGCCGGCCTGCCCACCGAGCGCGACGCCGTCTCGAAGCTCTGGCCCACCTGGGACGACTTCATCAACGTCGGCAAGCAGTACGTCGACAAGACCGGCAAGAAGTTCGTCGACTCCGCCACCAACATGTTCAACCCCGTGCTGGCCCAGCAGCCGCAGGGCTTCTACAACGAGCAGGACCAGCTCCAGATGGAGGCCGGTCCCAAGGTCGCCTTCGAGATCAGCATGAAGGCGGTCAAGGCGGGCCTCTCCGCGAACCTGGTCAGCTTCCAGCCGAACTGGGACCAGGGCTTCAAGAAGGACCAGTTCGCCGTTCTCGCCTGCCCGGCGTGGATGATCGGCCACATCCAGGACACCGCGCCCGACCAGAAGGGCAAGTGGGACATCGCCGCGATCCCCGGCGGCGGCGGCAACTGGGGCGGCTCCTGGTGGACCATCCCCAAGCAGGGCAAGAACCAGGACGAGGCGTACAAGTTCGTCGAGTGGATGATCCAGCCGCAGCAGCAGATCGAGGTCTTCAAGACCGTCGGCAACCTGCCCTCGCAGCCGGCCCTCTACAAGGACCCGGCGGTGCTGGACTACAAGAAGGAGTTCATGAGCAACGCGCCCACCGGCCAGATCTTCGCCTCGACCGCGGAGAACCTGAAGCCGCAGTACCTGGGCAAGCGCAACGGCCCCACCCGGGTCGCGGTGGAGAACGTCATCACGCGGGTGCAGCAGGGCTCGCTCGCTCCGGACAGCGCCTGGCCGGAGGCGGTCAAGGAGGCCACGAAGGCCGCCAACTCCTGATCCCACGTTCGTGAAGGGGCGGCCCGGCCGGGTCGCCCCTTCTCAAGGAGGAAGGAGGGGCCGTGTCCCTCACCCACAAAGCCCCGCCGGTCGTCCCGCAGGACAGTGAACCGCACCCGCCGGCCACCCCGCCGAAGCACAAGCTGTGGTTCTACCGTTTCGACACCAAGCGCACCCCGTACGTCTTCATTTCGCCCTTCTTCATCCTCTTCGCGATCTTCGGCCTCTTCCCGATCGTCTTCAACGGGATCGTCGCCCTGCGCACCTGGCGCCTCGACGACCCGGACCGCAACGGCTGGGCCGGCTTCGACAACTTCGAGCGGCTGCTGCACGACGAGGACTTCTGGAACGCGCTCGGCAACACGTTCGGCATCTTCATCCTCTCCACCGTGCCGCAGCTGCTGATCGCGCTGATGGTGGCCAACCTGCTCAACCGCAAGCTGCGGGGTACCACCTGGTGGCGGGTCGGGGTGCTGCTGCCGTACGTGACCCCGATCGCCGCCTCGACGCTGGTCTTCGCGGTCTTCTTCTCCCGCGACAACGGCATGGCCAACTGGCTGCTCTCCCTGGTCGGATTCACCGACCTCGGCGACCCGCTGGACTGGCGGGCGTACAAGTGGAGTTCCTGGATCGCCATCGCCACGATGGTCAACTGGAAGTGGATCGGCTACAACGCGCTGCTCTACCTGTCGGCGATGCAGGCCATCCCGAAGGACGTCTACGAGGCGGCGGCGGTCGACGGTGCCGGCCCGTGGCGGCAGTTGTGGCGGATCACCGTACCGATGATCCGACCGGTGGTGATCTTCACCGTGGTGCTCTCGACCATCGGCGGGCTCCAGCTCTTCAACGAGCCGATGCTCTTCGAGGCCAACCCGGCGGCGGCCACCGGCGGCTCGAACGGCCAGTGGCAGACCATCGCGCAGCTGATCTACAAGGTCGGCTGGAAGGACCTGAACCTCGGGTACGCGGCCGCGATGAGCTGGGCCCTCTTCCTGATCATCCTGATCGTCGCCGCCCTCAACGCCTTCATCACCAACCGTCTCGGAGGAGGCCGGCGATGACCACCGTGACCGCACCCCCGCCCGGCAAGCGGCGCCGCCGGGAGATCGGCCGCGCCCCGCAGGACACCCGTGGTAACTGGTCGACGTACCTGGCCCTCACCGCGGTGCTCGCCCTGTCGGCGTTCCCGCTCTACTGGATGTTCGTGATCGCCACGAGCACCGACGAGGCCGTCTCGCAGACGCCGCCGTCGGTGGTCCCGGGCAACCAGCTGCTGACGAACCTGCGTGAGGTCTTCACGATGCAGGACGTCTACTTCACCGCCTCGCTGATCAACAGCTTCATCGTGGCCAGCGTGGTGACCGTGTCGACGCTGTTCTTCTGTTCGCTGGCCGGGTTCGCGTTCGCCAAGCTGCGGTTCAAGGGCCGCGACCCGCTCATGTTCGTGGTGATCCTGACCCTGACCGTGCCCAACCAGCTCGGCGTGGTCGCGCTCTACATCCTCATGGGCAAGCTCGGCTGGAACGGCACCCTGCTCGCGGTCATCGCGCCGTTCCTGGTGAGCGCGTTCGGCGTCTTCTACATGCGCCAGTTCATCCTGAACTCGGTGCCGGACGAGCTGGTGGAGTCGGCCCGGATGGACGGTGCGCTGACGCTGCGCATCTACTGGAGCATCGTCGTGCCCGCGATCCGGCCGGCGCTGGCGGTGCTCGGCCTGCTCACCTTCGTGGCGACCTGGAACGAGTTCCAGTGGCCGCTGATCACCCTCAACGGCACCGAGTTCCCGACGTCGATGGTGGCCCTGTCCGACCTGGCCAGCGGCAACTACGTCATCTACCGGCGGGTGCTGGCGGGCGCCTTCATGGCCACGATTCCGCTGCTCGTGCTGCTGGTCCTCGGCGGGCGGCAGATCGTGCGGGGAATCATGGAAGGCGCCGTGAAGTCATGATCAGGGGAGTCCTGTGAGTTCGTACCGACCTCTGCACGAGGGCTGGACCGTGAGCGGCGGCGACGTCTCCGGCGTCGCCGCCGCCGTGCCCGGCTGTGTGCACACCGACCTGCTCGCCGCCGGTCTCATCGACGATCCCTACACCGACGACAACGAGAAGAAGCTCGCCTGGATCGGCCGTACCGACTGGGAGTACGCCACCACCTTCCGCCACGTGCGCGGAGCGGACCGCGTCGACCTGGTCTGCGACGGCCTCGACACCGTGGCCACGGTCATCCTCAACGGGGTGGAGCTGGGTCGCACCGCCAACATGCACCGCGGCTACCGGTTCGACGTGCGGGACGCGGTGCGGGACGGCGACAACGAACTGCGGGTGCGGTTCCAGTCCGCGTACACGTATGCCGAGGCGCAGCGGGACCGGTTGGGGGACCGGCCCAACGCGTACCCGGAGCCGTTCAACTTCATCCGCAAGACGGCCTGCAACTTCGGCTGGGACTGGGGGCCGACGCTGGTCACCGCGGGCATCTGGCAGCCGATCGGCCTGCACACCTGGGCGACCGCGCGGCTGGCCGAGGTCCGGCCGCAACTCACCGTCGACGACGGCACCGGCACCGCCGAGGTCCGGGTGCGGCTGGAACGCGACGCTCCCGGGCCGGTCACCGTCGCCGTCTCGATCGCCGGCCGGCGGGTCGAGACCACGACCGAGGGTGACGAGGCCGTCGTGACGGTCACCGTCGGCGACCCCGAGCTCTGGTGGCCCCTCGGGTACGGCGACCCGCGCCGTTACGCCCTCGACGTGACCCTCACGGACGCGGCCGGGCGGCGGCTCGACGTGTGGACGCGGCGGGTCGGCTTCCGCACCGTACGGGTGGACACCACGCCCGACGCCGAGGGCAGCGCCTTCACGGTGATCGTCAACGACGTGCCGGTCTTCGTCCGCGGCGTCAACTGGATCCCCGACGACGTCTTCGCGAACCGGGTCACCCGCGACCGGCTGGCCGCGCGGTTCCGGCAGGCCGTCGACGCGAACGTGAACTACCTGCGGGTCTGGGGCGGCGGCCGGTACGAGTCCGAGGACTTCTACGACCTCGCGGACTCCCTCGGCCTGATGGTGGGGCAGGACTTCCTGTTCGCCTGCGCCGCGTACCCGGAGGAGGAGCCGTTCGCCTCCGAGCTGGCGGCCGAGGCCCGGGAGAACGTGGTGCGGCTGTCGTCGCACCCGAGCCTGGTGATGTGGACCGGCAACAACGAGAACATCTGGGGCCACGAGGACTGGGACTGGAAGCAGGACCTCGACGGCCGCACCTGGGGCGCGGGCTTCTACTTCGACCTGCTGCCGCGCATCGTGGCCGAGGCCGATCCGAGCCGCTTCTACTGGCCCGGCAGCCCGTGGTCGGGGCGGGAGGACCGGCACCCCAACGATCCCGCGTACGGCACCACGCACATCTGGGACGTCTGGAACACCGACGACTACCTGAAGTACCGCGAGTACCGGCCCCGGTTCGTGGCGGAGTTCGGGTATCAGGCGCCGCCCGCGTACGCGACCCTGCGCCGCGCGCTGTCCGACGACCCGCTGGCCCACGACTCGCCGGGCATGCAGGCGCACCAGAAGGCCGCCGACGGCGACGCGAAACTCCGGCGGGGCCTCGACGCGCACCTGCCCGCCCCCCGCGACTTCGACGACTGGCACTACCTGACGCAGCTCAACCAGGCACGCGCCCTGTCGCTGGGCATCGAGCACTTCCGCGCGCTCCGCCCGCACTGCATGGGCGCGATCATGTGGCAGCTCAACGACTGCTGGCCGGTCACGTCCTGGGCGGCGGTCGACGGCGACGGACGCAAGAAGCCACTCTGGTACGCGCTGCGCCACTCGTACGCCCCCCGCCTGCTGACGGTCCAGCCCCGCGACGGCGTGCCGGTGCTGGTGGCGGTCAACGACTCCGGGCAGCCGTGGACGCTGTCGGGGACGGTTTCCCGCCGTACCCTCGCCGGGGTCGTCGAAGCGCAGGTGCCGATCGGCGTGACCGTCGCGCCGGGCTCGGCCACGACGCTGCCCCTGCCGGCGGAGGTCGCCACGGCCGGCGACCCGGCCGGCGAGTTCCTGATCGCCGAGGCGGGCGACGACCGGGCCTGGTGGTTCTTCGCCGAGGACCGGGACATCGCGTGGCCCCCGCCGACGTTCAACGCCACGGTCACCGAGGCGGCCGACGAGACCCACGTGACCGTGACGGCGCACCACCTCCTGCGCGACGTCACGCTGCACCCGGACCGCCTGCACCCGGCCGCCGAGGCCGACCGGTCCGGCGTCACCCTGCTGCCCGGCGAATCCGTGACCTTCCGGGTACGCGGCGCGCAGAACCTGGACGCGGCGGCGCTCACCGCCCGCCCGGTCCTGCGCTGCGTCAACGACCTGCACTGAGAGGGAGGCCGCCGCGTCCCGCTTCCTCAGGGGCGGTACGCGGCGGCCGGGTGCAGGTGGCGGCGCAGGAAGCCGTGCCAGGTCTGCTCGAAGCCGCGGGTCAGGGCGCTCCCGGCGGCGAATCTGTCCCACGCGTGGAAGGCACCCGCGTAGACGTGCAGGTCGGTCGGGATGCCCGCGGCGATGAGCCGGCGGCCGAAGTCGATGCCCTCGTCGCGGAGGACGTCGTACTGGGCCACGGCCACGAAGGTGGGCGGGAAGTCGTGCAGGTCGGTGGCGCGGCCGGGCGCGCAGTAGGGCGACAGGCCGGGGTCCGCGACGCGGTCGCCGAGGACGGCGGCCCAGGCGAGGTCCATCTGCTCGCTGTCGAAACCGATGCCGAGGTCCGCGGCGGCCTCCGTCCGCGACGGCGCCACGTGCCGGTCGTCGAGCATCGGGTAGCTCAGCGCGAGGACGCACGGCGCCGGCAGGCCGCGGTCGCGGATCAGGAGCATGGCCGCCGCGGCCGGCGCGCCGCCGCCGCTGGCACCGGCGAGACCGATCCGGTCCGGGTCCAGGCCGTGGTCGGCGGCGTGGGTGCGGAGCTGTTCGTACGCGAGAAAGCCGTCCTCCGCCTGCCCGGGCGCCCGGGTCTCCGGAGCGAGCCGATAGTCGACCGCGGCCAGAACACAGTCGAGGGCGAGGGCGAGCCCGGCGTGGTACGCGACGTCGTAGTGGGCGTCCCCCATCACCTGCGCGCCGGCGTGGAACCAGAGCAGGGCGGGCAGCGGTTCGGGCCGGCCGGCCGGGCGGTGGAGGACGATGTCGAGCAGGGTGCCGTCGTCGCGCCGCGCCCGGACGATGTCGACCTCCACGCGGGGGTCGTCGAATTCCGTCGCGGACGGTTGCGGAATCGCCGCCATCATGGCGCGGAACCCGGGGATGTCGGTGAAGTCGAGCAGCTTGCCGTTGCTGGGCAGCCGCGGCAGGGCGTCGAGGGCGGCCGCGAGCTCGGGGTCGAGGGGCATGGTCGTGCTCCTTCTCAGAAGAGGGGTGGCTGGCCGCTGGCGGCGGTGATGCCGCCGTCGACGGGCAGGATCGCGCCGGTGATCATGCGGGCGTCGGCGGAGGCGAGGAACGCGACGGCGGCGGCCACGTCGGCGGGGGTGGCGTACCGCTTGACGGCCCGTCGCTGGTTGAACTTGTCGATCAGGCCCTGGTACTGCGGGGCCGCGTCGTCGGGCAGCGTGAGCGCGGGGGCGACGGTGTTGACGCGTACGTCGTCCTGGCCGAGGTCGAACGCGAGGCCGCGGGTGAAGTTGACGACCGCACCCTTGGCGGCGTTGTAGGCGGTCATTCTGCGGTCGCCGCCCAGGCCCGAGGCGGAGGCGATGTGCACGATGTTGCCGTGGCTGTTCCTGAGGTGGGGCAACGCGGCCTGCGCGCCGAAGAAGCAGCTCTCGACGTTGGTGGCCATGGCGGCCCGCCAGTCGTCGATCGTCGTCTCGGCGAACTCCTTGAGCAGGCCCGCCCCGGCGTTGGAGACCAGCACGTCGAGGCGCCCGAACCGGTCGACGGCGGCCCGGACCATCGCCCGGACGTCCTCCTCCCGGGTGACGTCGGTGGTGACCGCGTAGGCCCCCAGCTCGGCGGCGAGCGCGTCCAGCCGGTCCCTGCGCCGGGCCGCCAGCACGACGTCGGCGCCCTCGGCGGCGAACCGGCGCGCAATGCCCACGCCGATGCCGGAGCTTGATCCGGTGACGATGACCGTCTTGCCCTTGAAGCGTTGTTCCATGGATTTCCCTGTCAGTGACTGACGATAAGGGTGTCAGTCGCTGACGATAAGGCATGTCAGGAACTGACGCAATGTGCTAGCCTCGCCGGGTGCCGAGAAACGGGGACGAGGTCAAGCGGCGACTTCAGGACGCCGCGCTGGAGATGTTCACCGAGCGCGGGTTCGACCACACGTCGGCCGCGGACATCGCGGCGCGCGCGGGGGTCACCGAGCGCACCTTCTTCCGCCACTTCACCGACAAGCGCGAGGTCTTCTTCGACGGGCAGGACGAGCTGCTCGGCACGCTGCTCGCCGGGCTCGCCGCCGTCCCGGCCGGCACGAAGCCGATGGCCGCCCTGCGCGCCGCCTTCCACGGGGCCGTCCCCCTGCTGGAGGCCAACCTGCCGGTCGTCCTGCCGCGGCTGCCGATCATCGCCGCCACCCCGGCGCTGAAGGAGCGTTCGCTGGCGAAGACCCAGGCGCTGGCGGAGGCGCTGGCCGCCGGCCTGGCCGCCCGTGGCGTGCCCGCTCAGCTCGCGTCGCTCTGCGCCCAGGCCGCGATGGTCACCTTCGGGCTGGCCGTCCGCCGGTGGCACGAGAACCCGTCGACCGGGCCGCACGAGCACCTCGACGAGGCCTTCCGCGAGCTGCGGCTCGCCACCGCCGCCCTCAAGCAGAGCTGACGTCGACGGCTGCCCTTAGGCAGAGCTGACGGCGACGGCTGGCTGCGGCCGCCGGCGGACAGGATCTCGGACCGCGGCGCGTTTCAGGTCGCCTCAACAGGCCGGGCCGGCGGACGCGAACGGCCCGGGCCACGCACGGGGATCCGTGTGTGTCCGGGCCGGTCGGTGTTGCTTCCGGGTTAGGCGTGGGCCGTACCGGAAAGGGTTCTTATTCCGGGACCTTCCTGTACGCGCCGTCGCTCGCGCTGGTGGCCATCGAGGCGTAGGCACGCAGGGCCGCGGAGACCGGGCGCCGGCGGTCGGCCGGGGTGTACGGCTTGGGGCGGCGCTCCTCCTCGTGGCGGCGCTGGGCGAGGGTCTCGTCGTCGACGTTGAGGGTGATGCCGCGGCCCGGGATGTCGATGGTGATCTCGTCGCCGTCGCGGACCAGGGCGATCAGGCCGCCCGCGGCCGCCTCCGGGGAGACGTGGCCGATGGAGAGGCCGGACGTGCCGCCGGAGAAGCGGCCGTCGGTGATCAGGGCGCAGGCCTTGCCGAGGCCGCGGCCCTTCAGGAAGCTCGTCGGGTAGAGCATCTCCTGCATGCCGGGGCCACCCTTGGGGCCCTCGTAGCGGATCACCACCACGTCGCCCTCGACGACCTGCTTGCCGAGGATGCCGTCGACCGCGGCGTCCTGGCTCTCGAAGACGCGGGCCGGGCCGGAGAACTTCCACAGCTCCTCGGCCACGCCGGCGGTCTTCACCACGCAGCCGTCCGGGGCCAGGTTGCCGAAGAGGATCGCGAGGCCGCCGTCGGCCGTGTACGCGTGCTCGACCGAGCGGATGCAGCCCTCGGCCGCGTCCGTGTCGAGCGTCGCCCAGCGGTTCCCGGTGGAGAACGGCTGGGTGGTGCGTACGCCTCCCGGGGCCGCGTGGAACAGCTCGAGCGCCTCCGGGGTGGCCGAGCCGCCGCGGATGTCCCAGGCGTCCAGCCAGCTGGTGAGGTCGGGGGAGTGCACGGAGCGCACGTCGGTCCGGAGGGCGCCGCCGCGGTGGAGCTCGCCCAGCAGGGCGGGGATGCCGCCGGCCCGGTGCACGTCCTCCATGTGGTACTTCGGGCTGTTCGGGGCGACCTTGCTCAGGCAGGGCACCCGGCGCGACACCGCGTCGATGTCCGCCACGCTGAAGTCGATCCCGGCCTCGCGGGCCGCGGCGAGCAGGTGCAGGACCGTGTTCGTGGAGCCGCCCATCGCCACGTCGAGGGCGACCGCGTTCTCGAACGCGTCGCGGTTGGCGATGCTGCGCGGCAGCACGCTCTCGTCGTCGTTCTCGTAATACTGCCGGGCGATGTCGACGATCAGGGCGCCGGCCTTCTCGAAGAGCGCCTTGCGGGAGGCGTGCGTGGCCAGCGTCGAGCCGTTGCCGGGCAGCGCCAGGCCGATCGCCTCGGTGAGGCAGTTCATCGAGTTGGCGGTGAACATGCCGGAGCAGGAGCCGCAGGTCGGGCACGCCGAGCGCTCGATCGTGTCGAGCTGGGCGTCGGTGACGCTCTCGTTGGCGCTGGCCGACATGGCGTCGACCAGGTCGAGCTTCTCGTGCACGACGCCCTCGATGGCGACCGTCTTGCCGGCCTCCATCGGGCCGCCGGAGACGAACACCGTCGGGATGTTGAGGCGCAGCGCGGCGATCAGCATGCCGGGGGTGATCTTGTCGCAGTTCGAGATGCAGACCAGGGCGTCGGCGCAGTGCGCGTTGACCATGTACTCCACCGCGTCGGCGATGAGCTCGCGGCTGGGCAGCGAATAGAGCATGCCGCCGTGGCCCATCGCGATGCCGTCGTCGACCGCGATGGTGTTGAACTCGCGGCCCACGCCCCCGGCCCGGGCGATCGAGTCCGCCACGAGACCGCCGAGGTCCTTGAGGTGGACGTGCCCGGGTACGAACTGGGTGTAGCTGTTGGCGATGGCCACGATGGGCTTGCCGAAGTCGTCGTCCGTCATGCCGGTGGCGCGCCACAGGGCGCGCGCGCCGGCCATCGTCCGTCCGTGGGTCGAGGTCCGGGAGCGCAGCTCAGGCATTACTACATAGTGCCACCGCGGGGAAGGACCGGGGTCGAACCGGCACCGATGATGTCCACCCCTCGGGATACCGAAAACCTTGCGGGTACGGCAGAGTGTTCCCGTGCACTCACCGTCCGGCGTGGAGCTGGCCGGGCTGGCGAGCCTCATGGTCGCTGTCCCGGCCGTCGCCCTGCTGGGGAATTCCGGTCGCCGGCACACCGGGGCGGCCCGCAACGCGCACCTTCTGCTCGCCGCGGGCGGCGCGACGGCGACCGCCGCGGCCCTGGCCGGGCTGATCAGCGCGCTGTTCCTCGCGCACGACCCGATGCCGCACCACCGCCAGACGCTCGGCCAGGCCGTCGCCGTCGCGATGGCCATCGGCACGTTCATGCTGCTGGTCGGCACCCTCATGCTGCCCGGCGCCGCGGAGAGCCGCCGCGCCGCCCTGCGGCACCTGCTGGACGGGCTGATCCTCGCCGCCGCGATGTGGTTCGTGGGCTGGATCCTGGTCACCGAACCCACCCGCCTCCTGCGCGGCCTGACGCCGATGGGCTGCGGCTCGCTGCTGCTGGGCGCCGGGGTGGCGGCCGTCGCCATCGGGCTCACCGCGGTCCTCGCCATGCACGCGCACCGGCCCCGCAACGTCACGGTCCGGGTCGCCGCGGGGGTCAGCCTGGTCGCTGTCACGGCCACCGCGCTGCCGGCCGGCATCTGCCAGGGCTCGCCGGTGCTGGTGTGCCTCGGCGCCGCCCTGCTGCCGGTCGGCCTGTTCGTGGTCGCGCGCGCGGTCGAGAGCGCGGACCGGCCGGTCACGGTCAGCGGCGACATCATCCAGCGCAACACCGGGTACGCCTTCGTGCCGATGGCGGCCATGGTGATCGCCGGGACGTACCACCTGCTGGCGGGCGGCGAGTTCGGCGGCTTCGGGTTCATCGGCGCCAGCGTCGAGGGCTTCGCGCTGGTCGGCCGGCAATACCTCGCCCTGGGCGACGTGAAGAGCTACACGCTCCAGCTGCGCCAGCGGGAGGCGCACTTCCGTGAGCTCGCGCACACCGACCCGCTCACCGGCCTGGCCAACCGCCGCGGGCTGGTCCGGGCGCTGCGCGAGCCGGCCGTCCGGCACCGCCCGCGCACCCTGGTCGGCCTCGACCTCGACGGGTTCAAGAACGTCAACGACATGCGCGGGCACGACGTCGGCGACGCGGTCCTGGCCGAGGTCGGCGAGCGGCTGCGGGCCAACCTGCGCGAGGGCGACGTCGCGGCCCGGCTCGGCGGCGACGAGTTCGCGGTGCTGATGTGGGCCACGCCGGAGGAGGCCATGACGGCCGGCAAGCGGCTGCTGGCGGTGCTCTGCGAGCCGTACGAGACGGAGGACGGGTCGGTCTTCCTGTCGGCCAGCGTCGGCGTGGCCGGTTCGCCCGCGCCGGGGGACACCGGCGAGCTCATGCGCGACGCGGACCTGGCGCTGCGCTACGCCAAGCAGCGCGGCAAGAACCGGGTCGAGCGCTACCAGAAGCACTACGACGAACTGCTGCGCCGCCACAGCGTGCTGGAGAACGAACTGCGGCACGCCATCGAGCGTCGCCAGCTGCGGCTGGTCTTCCAGCCGGTGGTCGCGCTTCCTTCCGTACGCCCGGTGGGCGCGGAGGCCCTGCTGCGCTGGCACCACCCCGACCTCGGTGCGGTGCGCCCCGACGAGTTCATCCCGGTCGCCGAGGAGTCCGGCCTGATCGGCATGCTCGGTTCCTGGGTGCTCGACCAGGCGTGCGCGCAGCTCGCCCGGTGGCTGGCCACCGGGCACGACGTGTGGGTGTCGGTGAACCTGTCGCCCAAGGAGCTGCACGCCGCCGACTACGCCGGTCAGGTCGCCGCGGTGCTGGAGAAGTACGGCGTACCGCCGCAGCGGCTGGTGCTCGAGGTGACCGAGCACGCCGTCGCCACCGACATGGACGAGCTGATCCGCCGGCTCGTCGAGCTGCGCTCCACCGGGGTCCGCATCGCGCTGGACGACTTCGGCGCCGGCTACTCGTCGCTGGGGCAGCTGCGCAACCTGCCGGTCGACATCCTGAAGATCGACCACGCGCTGGTGGCGGAGCCCGAGTCGCGTACGGGCACCGCCGCGCCGCTCGTCGACGTGGTGGTCCGCCTCGGCCACCGGCTCGGCCTGGAAGTGCTCGCGGAGGGCATCGGCACCTCCGCCCAGCGCGAGATCGTCGAGGAGGCGGGCTGCCGGCTCGGGCAGGGTTCGCTGTTCGGCTGGGGCGTGCCGGCGGAACACCTCGAAGCGCAGCTGCGCACCGTACGGACGCCCGGGTCCCGGCCGGCGCCGCAACCCCGCAACCGTCCCGCCGCCGCGCCGAGCGCCCCGGCGCGCAGCCAGATCGTCATGCTGGGCCCCGGAATGCGGCAGGTGCGGGCGGTCCTGCCGACCGACCCGGCCTTTTCGGGTGACCAGGATGTGAGATCAGTTGACGCACCCCGTGAGATGGGGCAGTCTTAGCCGCATGTGTTCGTCGTTCCTCGTACTTAGTTGAGCGCGCTGCCCCTCAGTCTGCTGGGCAGTGCGCTAGGTCCCGTGCGTAAGCACGAGGGCCTTTTTTGTTGCGCGGATTCCTGTAGTGCGAAGAGCGACACCCGAACCCGAACGAAGGTCTGAATCGCCATGACGAGACCCACGCCAGAGACCCTCGCCCACCGCGCCACCCCGGCCACCGTCGCGGCGGCCGCCGTAGCCGCGGTCTCGCCGACCCCGGTCACCGGGGCCGGTTCGCTCGTGCGGTCGCTCGAGGCCCTCGGCGTAGAGGTCGCCTTCGGCATCCCCGGCGGCGCCATCCTGCCGGCCTACGACCCGCTGTACGACTCCAAGGTGCGGCACATCCTGGTGCGCCACGAGCAGGGCGCCGGGCACGCCGCCACCGGGTACGCGCAGGCCACCGGCAAGGTCGGCGTGTGCATCGCCACCTCCGGGCCGGGCGCGACCAACCTGGTCACGCCGATCGCCGACGCCTACATGGACTCGGTGCCGATCGTGGCCATCACCGGGCAGGTCGCGCGACCCGCGATCGGCACGGACGCCTTCCAGGAGGCGGACATCCAGGGCATCACGCTGCCGATCACGAAGCACAACTTCCTGATCCAGACGGCCGAGGAGATCCCTCAGGTCATCGCGGAGGCGTTCCACCTGGCGGCGACCGGCCGCCCCGGACCGGTCCTGGTCGACATCCCCAAGGACGTGCTCCAGGCGCAGACCACCTTCTCCTGGCCGCCGACGCTGGACCTGCCCGGCTACCGGCCCACGCTGCACCCGCACGGCAAGCAGATCCGGGAGGCGGCCCGGCTGATCGCCGCGGCCAAGCGCCCCGTCCTGTACGTCGGCGGCGGCGTGCTCAAGGCCGGTGCGACCGACGGGCTGCGCAAGCTCGCCGAGCTGACCGGCATCCCGGTGATCACCACGCTGATGGCCCTCGGCGCGTTCCCCGACTCGCACCCGCAGCACCTCGGCATGCCCGGCATGCACGGCACGGTCCCGGCCGTGTACGCGCTGCAGAAGGCGGACCTGCTGGTCACCCTCGGCGCCCGGTTCGACGACCGGGTCACCGGCAAGCTCGACTCGTTCGCCCCCGAGGCCAAGGTCGTGCACGCCGACATCGACCCGGCGGAGATCGGCAAGAACCGGCACGCGGACGTCCCGATCGTGGGCGACGCCCGGCACGTGATCGACGAGCTGATCGCGGCGGTCACCGGCACGGCGACCGGGGCCTCCGCGTACGAGCCGTGGTGGGCGCAGCTCAACGACCTGCGGCAGCGCTACCCGCTGGGCTACGACGAGCCGACCGACGGCACCCTCGCCCCGCAGTACGTGATCGAGCGGATCGGCGCGCTGGTCGGCCCGGACGCTGTCTACGTGGCGGGCGTCGGCCAGCACCAGATGTGGGCGTCGCAGTTCATCAAGTACGAGAAGCCGGGCACCTGGCTCAACTCCGGCGGCGCCGGAACGATGGGCTACGCGGTGCCGGCCGCGATGGGCGCCAAGGTCGGCCTGCCCGACACCCCGGTCTGGGGCATCGACGGCGACGGCTGCTTCCAGATGACCAACCAGGAGCTGGCGACCTGCGCGCTCGAGGGCATCCCGGTGAAGATCGCCGTCATCAACAACGGCAACCTGGGCATGGTGCGGCAGTGGCAGACCCTGTTCTACGAGGGCCGCTACTCCAACACCGAGCTGGGCACGCACAAGCACCGCATCCCGGACTTCGTCAAGCTGGCCGAGGCCCTGGGCTGCATCGGCCTGCGCTGCGAGTCGAAGGCCGACGTGGACGCCACCATCAAGGCCGCCATGGAGATCAACGATCGCCCGGTGGTCATCGACTTCACGGTCGGCAAGGACGCCATGGTCTGGCCCATGGTCCCGGCCGGCACCAGCAACGACGAGATCATGTTCGCCCGGGACGTGCGCCCCAACTTCGACGAGGACGACCTGTGAGCAGCCTGAACAAGCACACTCTCTCCGTACTGGTCGAGAACAAGCCGGGCGTGCTCGCGCGGGTCAGCGGCCTCTTCTCGCGGCGGAGCTTCAACATCGACTCGCTGGCGGTGGGCGAGACGGAGAACCCGGACGTCTCCCGCATCACGATCGTGGTCAACGCCGACTCCTCACCCCTGGAGCAGGTGACCAAGCAGCTCAACAAGCTGGTGAACGTCCTGAAGATCGTCGAGCTGGACCCGCAGCAGTCGGTTCAGCGTGAGCTCCTGCTGGTCAAGGTGCGCGCCGACCGTGCGGTGCGCGGGCAGGTGCTCGAGACGGTCGAGCTGTTCAGGGCGAAGGTGATCGACGTCGCACCGGACACCCTCACGATCGAGGCGACCGGCAACCCCGACAAGCTGGACGCGTTGCTGCGCGACCTCGAGCCGTACGGCATCAAGGAGATGGTGCAGTCCGGCCTCGTGGCCATCGGCCGCGGCTCGCGTTCCATCACCACCGGCCCGGCGCTGCGCGCCGCGTGATTTTTAAGAACTCTGAGAGGAAGTCATGACCGCGGAAACGTTCTACGACGACGACGCTGACCTGTCCATCATCCAGGGGCGCAAGGTCGCCGTCATCGGGTACGGCAGCCAGGGGCACGCGCACTCGCTGTCGCTGCGCGACTCGGGCGTCGACGTGGTGGTCGGCCTGAAGGAGGGCTCGAAGAGCCGGCCCAAGGCCGAGGAACAGGGCCTGAAGGTGCTCACCCCCGCGGAGGCGTCCGCCTGGGCCGACGTGATCATGGTGCTGGCCCCGGACACCGCGCAGCGCAAGATCTACGCCGAGTCGATCGAGCCGAACCTGACCGCCGGCAAGGCGCTCTTCTTCGGCCACGGCCTCAACATCCGCTTCGAGCTCATCAAGCCTCCGGCGAACGTGGACGTGGCGATGGTCGCGCCCAAGGGCCCGGGCCACCTCGTGCGCCGCCAGTACGTCGACGGCAAGGGCGTACCGGCCCTGATCGCCGTCGAGCAGGACGCCTCCGGCGGCGCCCAGGCGCTCGCCCTGTCGTACGCGAAGGCGATCGGCGGCACCCGCGCCGGCGTCATCAAGACGACGTTCAAGGAGGAGACGGAGACCGACCTCTTCGGCGAGCAGGCCGTCCTCTGCGGCGGCACGGCCGCCCTGGTGCAGACCGGCTTCGAGGTGCTCACCGAGGCCGGGTACGCGCCGGAGATCGCCTACTTCGAGTGCCTGCACGAGCTCAAGCTGATCGTCGACCTCATGTACGAGGGCGGCATCTCGCGGATGCGCTACAGCGTCTCGGACACCGCGGAGTTCGGCGACTACGTCAGCGGCCCGCGCGTGATCAACGCCGGGGTCAAGCAGGAGATGAAGAAGATCCTCGCGGAGATCCAGTCCGGCGAGTTCACCAAGGCCCTCATCGCCGACGACGAGGCCGGCGGCACCCGCCTCCAGCAGTACCGCAAGGAGGGCGCCGAGCACCCGATCGAGGTGACCGGCAAGAAGCTGCGCGACATGATGAGCTGGGTCGACCGGCCCATCACGGAAACGGCCTGATATTTCTGCCCTTTGTGGCGCGGGGCGTGATCTACCGCGCAACGGCCGGGTCGCTCCGGTCGGTATCGGCAGTCTTCGATGACCGTGAGCGCGGTTCTCGCTGCCGCCCGTTTCCGCAGGTTGTACGCCGGGTCAGGGGTCCACAGGGCTCTTGGCCCGGCGTTTTCTGTGATCATTCGATTACCTGAAACGCGGGCGTTACGTCCCGCTTACCTGAAAGCCGTCGTCATCGAATTGTGCACCGTTGGAGCAGTTGCGGGTGGTGTGGAACAGGTAGCCTCGCCGCATGCGACTGGCTGATTCTTTCCGGAGTGAGCGCTTCGGTGCTGTCCGGATTCATGAGCTGCAGAGGGTGATCGAGCTTGACTCGGGCGCCGTGCACGACACCGGTCAGCCGGCACTTTCGGCTGGTAGCCGGGTCGTGCCGCCGGAATCTTTACGCGCTGTCGAGTCGCAAATGGTAATCGTCGTCCCGTGTATGAATGAGACACGAAGCGTCATCGAAGGCGTGCTCTCCGGAATTCCCCACGACTGTCTCATTGTGCTGGTATCCAACAGCGACAAGCTGCCGGTGGACCGCTACGAGATCGAGGCGCAGACGCTCGAACAGTTCTGCCGCCTCGCCGGGCGCTCGGCGATCGCCGTACACCAGAAGGACCCCGGACTCGCGGCGGCCTTCAAAGCGGCGGGCATGGAAGACCTCATCGGCGAGGACGGTCTGGTCCGCAACGGCAAGGGCGAGGCCATGCTGATCGGCATGGCGGTCGCGGCGATGACCGGCCGCCGCTACCTCGGCTACGTCGACGCGGACAACTACGTCCCCGGCGCGGTCCACGAATACTGCAAGGCGTACGCGGCGGGCCTGCACCTCGCCGACAGCCCGTACTCGATGGTCCGGATCTCCTGGCACTCCAAGCCCAAGCTCCGCGACGGCCGGCTGTTCTTCAGCCGCAAGGGCCGCAGCTCGCAGATCACCAACGAGTGGCTCAACCGCTTCCTCGCCGAATACTCGGGCTTCGGCACCGAGGTGATCGCCACCGGCAACGCGGGCGAACACGCCATGTCCCTCGCGCTGGGCCTGAAACTCCGCCTCGCGGGCGGTTTCGCCGTCGAACCCTACGAGTACATGGACATGTTCGAGCAGTTCGGCGGCATCCTCGAAAGCACCGACCCGGACGTGATGGCCGGCTCGGTGCCGGTCCTCCAGATCGAGACCCGCAACCCCCACTTCCACGACAACAAGGGCGAGGAACACGTCCAGGGCATGCGCATGCAAGCCTTGAACGTCGTGTACCACTCGCCGGTGACCCTCCCCTCGGTCCGCCAGGCGATCGTGGACTTCATGGTCTCCCAGGGCGCGCTGGAACTCGGCCAGGAACCACCCCGGGAACGCGTGTACCCGCCGGTCGGCAGCCTGGACCTGGAACTGCTGTACGACGGCCTGGACGCGGAGGCCCAGACGTTCCGGCAGTTCGACGGGGGCGCCTCGGCGGGCCTGCCACCATCGCCACCGATCGCCCGGGAGTCGATCCCGCGCACGACGGTGTGATCCCCCGCCGCCGGGGGTCTCGCCCTCGGCGGCGGGCGGCCGAGGTCGGAGATCCGCCCGGTGCGCGGCACCGGGCGGTGACCGGACCGCTAGGCACGTGGGCGTGGGCGTGGGCAGTGGGCGTGGGCAGTGGGCGTGGGCAGTGGGCCGCGAGCTAATGGGTCCTGGGGCCGTTGGGGCCGTGAGCCATCGGGCCGTGAGGCCGTGGGGCCGTGGGGCCGTGAGCCATCGGGCCACCCGACCGTCGGGTCGCGGGGCCGTGAGCCACCGGGCCACCCGGCCGTGGGGCCGTTAGCCGGTGAGCCCGGTGAGCCCGGTGAGCCCGGTGAGCCGGTGGGCCGTGGGGCTGACGGCCGGTGGCGGGTGGTGCCGACGCGCGTCCTGGCTCGCGTGGGCTCGGCCGTAGGTCAGGGGCTGGGTGGCGGGGCGCTGGCTCGCATCTCCGGGTTGGCGGTGGTCGTCGGACCGGTGGCGCCGGCGGGTGGCTCATCCGGAACGACGGCGGGTGGGGCGTGCCCGGCGGTCGGTGGTGGTTGCTCCGTGGTGGGTGATGCTTCGGGCGATGGCGGGGGTTCGGGGGCCGCTGCCGCTGCCGGGGCTGGCGGTGTCGCGGTCGGCGGCTGTGGGGATGCCGGGGCCTGCGGTGTCGCGGTCGGTGGGTGTGGGGATGCCGGGGTCGGTGGGTGCGGGGACGCCGGGGTCAGTGGTTGTGGGGATGCCGGGGTCGGTGGGTGCGGGGACGCCGGGGTCAGTGGTTGTGGGGACGCCGGGGTCGGCGGGTGGGGGGATGCCGTGCGGATCTGTTCGGTGGGGGCGTGCTGGGCGGCCGCGTGGGGTGGGCCTGAGTAGGGGATCTGGGGGGCCTCTGTCAGTGGGGCCGGCGGTGCCGAGGTCTGGGTGGGCCACGTCGGGGCCGAGTGCTCCGGGTGCGGTGGCGGGGGCTGGGTTTCGTAGGGCGTCGACGGCTGGGGCTGATACGGGGCGGGGCTCGGCGGGGTCTGGTAGGGCGGGGCAGGCTGGTGCGCCTGGGCCTGGAACTGCTGGGGTGCGTAGGGCTGAGGCTGGCCGTATTGCGGGCCGGGCTGGGCGTGAAGACCGGGCTGGACGTGAGGGCCTGCCTGGGCGTGAGGGCCGGGCTGGGCGTGGGGATCGGGCTGGGCGTAGGGACCGGGCTGGGCGTGGGGGCCGGGCTGGGCGTGTGGGCCCTGGTTGGCGTAGGGGCCGGGCTGGGGGTAGGGGCCGGGCTGGGGGTGTGGGGCGGTGTGGGGCGTGGGCCAGGGCTGGGGTGGGGGCTGCTGGTGGGGGTGCTGCGCCCAGGGCTGGCCGGGTGGGGGCTGCCACGGATGGTGGGGTGGGAACGGAAGGGCTTCCGGGGTGGCCAGGTCGCGGAGCCATTCCCTTTCGGCCTTGGCCCAGACGCGGCGGGCTGCCAGGTAGAGGGGGCCCTGGCCGATCAGGTGGGGGAGGGTGATGCCGAGGCCGAGGGTCAGGGCGAGCACGCCGATCCGGACCCCCTCGGCGTCGCCGTCGGAGGTGACGCCGAGGGCCAGGCTGATCAGGCCCGCGAGCAGGGTGAGGCCGCCGGCGATCATCGGGCCGACGGTGTTGCCGTTGCGGGCGAACGACCAGGCCGTGGCGGCCACGAGGGTGGCGGCGATCGCGATCGCGGAGGTGGCCAGGCCCTCGGCGGCTGCCTCGCCGACGGTGTCGCGGTAGAAGCCGGACGCGGTCAGGGACGCCACCGTGCCGATCAGCAGGAGGACCGCCAGCAGGGCCAGGAACATGGTGGTCACGGACACCCCGAACGGCACGCGCCGGGGCGGCTCCGGGACCGCCGGCGTGAAGTCTTCGTCCTGCTCATCTTCGGGGGGCGTTGTCATGCGTGGAGGTTATCGGCCGGGTCCGACAGTTGTGGTCCCGTACGGGGCCGGGAGCCGATTCGTCAGGAGACGGCAAGGTTTCGGGAGTGTGAGGGCGGTCACCGCAATGTGACGTGGACGCGTATGAGCCGGGTCTGCGTACGATCGCGGAAGCCGTCGAGATGGAGACGCATGACTCCCGTCGTACTGATCGCTGAGGAACTTGCCCCCGCCGCCCTCGACGTGCTTGCTGACGACTTCGACGTGCGCCACGTCGACGGCACCGATCGGACCGCGCTGCTGGCCGGGCTCGCCGAGGCCGACGCGATCATCGTGCGCAGTGCGACGCGGGTCGACGCCGAGGCCGTCGCCGCCGCGCCCCGGCTGCGGGTGGTCGCCCGGGCCGGCGTCGGCCTGGACAACGTCGACGTGCCGGCCGCCACGGCGCGCGGTGTGATGGTGGTCAACGCGCCTACCTCCAATATCGTGTCGGCCGCCGAGCAGGCCATCGCGCTGCTGCTCGCGGTCGCCCGTAACACGGCCAGCGCGAGTGCCGCCCTCAAGCAGGGTGAGTGGAAGCGCGCCAGGTACACCGGCGTGGAGGTGCAGGGCAAGACCGTCGGGGTGGTCGGGCTGGGCCGCATCGGTGTGCTGTTCGCGCAGCGCATGGCCGCCTTCGGGACGCGGCTGATCGCGTACGACCCGTACATCCAGCCGGCCCGGGCGGCGCAGCTGGGTGTGCGGCTGGTGGGGCTCGACGAGCTGTTGCGGGAGAGCGACTTCATTTCGGTGCACTTACCGCGTACGCCGGAGACGTTGGGTTTGATCGGGGAGAAGGAGCTTGCGACCGTCAAGCCGGGCGTACGCATCATCAATGCCGCCCGCGGAGGCCTGATCGACGAGCGGGCGCTGGCGGACGCCCTGGCCGAAGGCCGGGTGGCGGGTGCGGGCATCGACGTCTTCGTGACCGAGCCGACCACCTCCTCGCCGTTGTTCGCGTTCGACAACGTCGTCGTGACGCCGCACCTCGGGGCGTCCACGGCCGAAGCGCAGGACAAAGCGGGCCTGTCGGTGGCGCGGAGCGTGAAGCTGGCGCTGCGGGGCGAGTTCGTGCCGGACGCCGTCAACGTGCAGGCCGGCGGCGTCGTGGACGAGGACGTGCGGCCGCTGCTGGCGCTGGCCGAGCGGCTCGGCAAGGTCTTCACCGCGGTCGCGGGCGGCGTCGCGGCGAGTGTCACCGTCGAGGTGCGCGGCGAGATCGTGTCGCACGACGTGACCGTGCTCAAGCTGGCGGCCACCAAGGGGCTCTTCACGTCGGTGGTCGAGGAGCAGGTCACCTACGTCAACGCCCCGCAGGTCGCGGCGGACCGGGGCGTGGAGGTCGAGCTCACGGTCGTGCGCGAGGCCTCGGACCATCACAACCTCGTCACCGTACGCGGTGCGCTCCCCGACGGCCGTCGCGTGACCGTGACCGGTGCCGTCCACACGACCGGCGGGCGGGAGTCGCGCAAGCTGACCCAGGTGGACGAGTTCGACCTGGAGCTGGACGCCGGCGGAGTGCTGCTCTTTTTCCGGTACGCCGACCGGCCCGGCGTGGTGGGCGCCATCGGGTCGATCCTCGGCGAGGCGGGCGTCAACATCGCGGCGATGCAGGTGGCGCGCCGGGAGGCCGGCGGGGAGGCGCTGATGGCGCTGCGGGTGGACTCGTCGGTGGACGCGGAGTTGCTGTCCACGGTGGCCACGGCGATCGGGTCGGCGAGGGGCAGCATCGCCGACCTGCGCGACGAGGACTGACCGCGTCGAGACCGAGGGATGGCGCCCGGTCTCGCGTCAGCGGGTTTTCACCGGAGGTGGGTAGACCGTGCCGTCCTGGAGGTCCAGGAGGTCCAGGTTGAGCTCGCCGGCGAGGCGCTCGATCGTTTCGAGGACCTCGTCGGGGCAGTTCTCGTCCAGGCGCATCTGGATGTGGTCCGCCGCGGCGTGCAGCGGGGCACTCGCCCAGGGGGAGCCGTCCAGCGTCGCGCGGGGGCCGCGGTCGGGGTATTTGCTGGTCAGGGCGTCGTAGAAGGCGACTACGCGGGGGTCGGCGGGGCGTTGCGGGTGCTCGCCGCGCGCACACCGCTCGTTCGCGGCACGCACGTCGTCCGGCATGTCCGCGTTGTCCATGGCCCACACCACGAGGTCGAAACTCACCGGCGCATGGTGCCATACCAGCGGGCATTCGATCCCATTGTCGCGCCGACACGCGGGGGATGCGTCTTGCGCGACATTAGTCCGCATCGCTAGCGTTGGTCCTTGCCGCGCGGGCGTGGCGGGGATGTCTTCGGGTGACATTTCCGTGGCCGCTCCGCGCGGTTGTGCACCCCCGGCGGGCGCGAGCCAGCGTTTTCGTCGTGACAACCCCCGCGATCGTTGCCGCGATCCGCGGGGGTTGTTCGCGTCCGGCCCAGGAGACGGGAGGGCCGCACGACCCGCGCCGGGGGCAGATTCCGCCTGAACGATTGCTCACCCACAGTTTGGGACCGGCGTACCGGAGATCGGGACGCCCCGTTAGGCTCGTGCGGGTCGGACCTAGTGAGGGAGTGGACGTGACGGTGGCGCGGATCGCGGTGGTGGCCGGTGACGGCATCGGGACCGAGGTGACCGCGCAGGCCCGCAAGGTGATCGAGGCCGTCCTTCCCGGGGTCGAATACCAGGAGTACGACCTGGGCGCCCGGTTCTACCACCGTACCGGCGAGGTTCTGCCGCAGTCCGTCGAGGACGAGCTGGCCCGCCACGACGCCATTCTGCTCGGGGCCATCGGCGATCCCAGTGTTCCTCCGGGCGTGCTCGAGCGGGGGCTGCTGCTCAAGCTGCGCTTCGACTTCGACCAGTATGTGAACCTGCGTCCGTCGCGGCTGTGGCCCGGCACGACCAGCCCGCTTGCCGGGATCAAGCCCGGTGAGATCGACATGGTCGTGGTCCGGGAGGGCACCGAGGGCCTGTACGTCGGCGCCGGCGGGGTGCTGCACAAGGACACGCCCGCGGAGATCGCGACCGAGGAGAGCCTCAACACGCGGCACGGTGTCGAGCGGGTCGTGCGGGACGCCTTCGGGCGGGCCCGGCGGCGTGAGCGGCGGCATCTGACGCTGGTGCACAAGACCAATGTGCTCACCCACGCCGGCGGGTTGTGGGCCCGGACGTTCCGGGCCGTGGCCGCCGAGTTCCCCGACGTCACGACCGAATACCAGCACATCGACGCGGCGAGCATGTTCATGGTGAGCAACCCGCAGCGCTACGACGTCGTCGTGACCGACAACCTCTTCGGTGACATCCTCACCGACATCGCCGCTGCCGTCACCGGCGGCATCGGCATGGCCGCCAGCGGCTCCGTGAACCCGGAGCGCGCATACCCGTCGACGTTCGAGCCGGTGCACGGTTCCGCGCCCGACATCGCCGGCCAGGGCATCGCCGATCCGGCCGCCGCCATTCTGTCCGCCGCGTTGCTGCTCGAGCACCTCGGGCACCCCGACGAGGCCCGGCGAGTATCCGAGGCGGTCGCGGCCGAGGTCGCTTCCCGTACGCCGGGGGCACCGCTGCGCACCGCCGAGGTCGGGGACCGGGTCGCCGCCACCGCGGCCGCCTGACCCCCACACGTCAGCAGCACGGGCCCCGACCCAGGGGCGCCCGTCGCAGAACCGCACCGTCCCGGACCCCGCACGAGGGCGCCCGGCATACAGGGCCGCCGGCAGCACGAGCAAAAGGCCGTGAAAGCCGCCGGCAGCACGAGTAAAAGGCCGCGAAGGCTGCCGAGAGCACGCGCAACGGCTGCGGGAGAGCCCGGTGCGCGGCCGCCGGACCGGACGGCGGAGCCCCGGGAACCGGCCGGGAAAGCGCCGCCGGTGCTCTCGGCGTACCGATGAAATGACGGACCGTGCCGCCGTGCCGGACTCCCCGCTCGGTGGTCGGTTTTAACGACCGTTCGGGGTAAGTTCATGGGGCACTGCGGGTGCTCCCTCATGCTCACATCCTTTTTTCCTCGCGAGAGAAAGCAGGTCAGCTCCCATGAGTGGTGGTGACAACCTCGATTTCGAGATCCGTCCGAACCCGGCGCCCGTAAGCGACGCGGACCGCGCGACGTTGCTGGCCAACCCGGGCTTCGGCCGGATCTTCACCGACCACATGGCCACCGTGCGGTACGCGGAGGGCAAAGGGTGGTACGAGCCCCGGATCGAGGCCCGCGCGCCGATCCCGATGGACCCGGCGTCCGCCGTGCTGCACTACGCGCAGGAGATCTTCGAGGGGCTCAAGGCGTACACGATGCCGGACGGCGGGGTGGCGATGTTCCGTCCCGATGCCAACGCGGCGCGGTTCGCCCAGTCGGCCCAGCGGATGGCGATGCCGGCCGTGCCGCAGTCCGTGTTCCTCGAGTCGCTGCGCCAGATGATCACGATCGACCAGAAGTGGATACCGCAGAGCGACGAGGGCAGCCTCTACCTGCGCCCGTTCGCGTACGCGAGTGAGGTCTTCCTCGGGGTCCGCCCGTCGATGGAATACCTCTACCTGGTCATCGCCTCGCCGGTCGGCGCCTATTTCAGCGGCGGCGTCAAGCCGGTGACGGTGTGGGTGACGCCCGACTACACCCGGGCCGCTCCCGGTGGCACCGGCGCCGCGAAGTGCGGCGGGAACTACGCCGCCGGGCTCTCCGCGCAGGCCGAGGCGATCGAGCACGGCTGCGACCAGGTGGTCTACCTCGATGCCGTGGAGCGCAAGTACGTCGACGAGCTGGGCGGCATGAACATCGTCTTCGTGATGGACGACGGTTCCCTGGTCACGCCGCCGCTGGGCGGCACCATCCTGCCCGGCATCACCCGCGACTCGATCCTCAAGCTGGCCCAGCGCGCCGGCCGCCGGGTCGAGGAGCGCCCGGTCAGCATCGACGAGTGGCGCACCGGTGCCGCCTCGGGCCGGATCCGGGAGGCGTTCGCCTGCGGCACCGCCGCGGTCATCACGCCGATTGGCACGGTCCGGTCGCCGGAGGGCGAGTTCACGGTCGCCGACGGCGGGTCCGGCGAGGTCACGATGGCGTTGCGCCAGGAGCTGGCGGACATCCAGCGCGGGCGTGCCGAGGACCCGTTCGGCTGGGTGCACCGGGTGCTCTGATCAGTTCGGCGCCAGCAGGTGGTCGCGCATCGCGGCCACCTGCTCGCCGCTGACGCCGATCTCGCGGACGTACTTCTCGACCGAGCCGTACCGCTCGCGCAGGTCGCCGAGGAACATCAGCATGGCGTCCTGCGGGCACTCGAACATGTGGTACTTGCCCTCGACCAGGCCCGGCTTGGTCCGCAGCAGGAACTCGGTCAGCGAGGCCATCGCCACCTCGGTCAGCGCGTAGTCGTCGGCGATGTCGCGGTCCGAGACGCCGAGCAGGGACAGGGTCAGCGCGCAGACGACGCCGGTGCGGTCCTTGCCCGCCATGCAGTGCACGACCGCCGGCGCGGCCACCGGGTCGGCGATGAGGCCGAGCGCCCGGGCGAGCCCGTCCCGGCCGTCCTCGACGAAGTTCAGATAGCGGTCGGCGAGCCAGCGGGCGTGCGGGAGCTCCGCCGGGTGCGGCACCGAATCCCAGTCGACGTGCTCCAGGACGACGTTGTGGTAGGCCAGCTCCGCCGCCTCCGGCACCCGGCCGTGCTCCTCGATCTCGAAGAGCCGGCGCAGGTCGATGACCGTACGCACGCCCAGCGCACCGAACGCCGCGAGGTCGTCGCCCTTGAGCCGGTGCAGCGAGTCGGCCCGGAACAGCCGGCGCCAGCGGACCGTGCGGCCGTCGGTGCCGGCGTACCCGCCGACGTCTCGGAAGTTGTAGGTCGTCGAGAAGGACAGATTCCGGGGGTACGGGTCAGCCGTCACCCCACCAACCTAACGGGAAAATCTCGCGTCCCGGATGCTGGACTTCTGTCCCACGGGCGGCCGAGCAGTGGCATGCTCTCGTACGTGACCCACCTTTCCGTGCTGATTATTCGCACCTAGCGCGCCGGCTGACGCATCGCCGACGTGCAGACCTCCCGCATCCGCGGGGGGTCTTTTTGTTGGGTCCCCCGCTTCGCCGAAAGGAACTCCCCATGACCTACCAGGTGTTCGACACCACGCTGCGTGATGGCGGGCAGCGCGAGGGCATCAGCTACTCGGTCGTCGACAAACTCGCCGTGGCGCGGCTGCTGGACGAGTTCGGGGTCGGCTTCATCGAGGGTGGCTGGCCGGGTGCGATGCCCAAGGACACGGAGTTCTTCCGGCGGGCGAGGACCGAGCTCGACCTGAAGCACGCGGTGCTGGTCGCGTTCGGCGCCACCCGCAAGGCCGGCGTCGACGTGGCCACCGACCCGCAGGTGCAGGCGCTGCTCGACGCCGAGACGCCGGTGGTCTGCGTGGTCGCCAAGTCCGACATCCGGCACGTCGTGCGGGCGCTGCGCACGACCGGCGACGAGAACCTCGCCATGGTCCGCGACACGGTGGCGCACCTGGTGGCGAACGGGCGACGGGCGTTCGTCGACTGCGAGCACTTCTTCGACGGCTTCCGCTACGACCCCGACTACACCGCGTCGGTGGTGCGGGCGGCGTTCGAGGCCGGCGCCGAACGGGTGGTCATGTGCGACACCAACGGCGGCATGCTCCCGTCGATGGTCACCGCCGCGATCAACGAGGTCGTCGCGCGTGCCGGGGTGCCCGCGGACCGGCTCGGCATCCACTGCCAGAACGACACGTCCTGCGCGGTGGCGAACACCATCGCCGCCGTCGAGGCGGGCGTGCGGCACTTCCAGTGCACGGCCAACGGCTACGGCGAACGGCCCGGCAACGCCGACCTGTTCGCCGTCGTCAGCAACCTGCAACTCAAGCTCGGGCTGAAGGTCCTACCGGACGGATGCCTCGAGAAGGCGACGCGGGTGTCCACCGCGCTCGCCGAGATCGCCAATATCGCCCCCGACACCCACCAGGCCTACGTCGGGGCCGCGGCATTCGCTCACAAGGCGGGGCTGCACGCGAGTGCGATCAAGGTGGATCCGCTGCTCTACAACCACGTCGACCCGTCGGTGGTGGGCAACGACATGCGGATCCTGGTGACCGAGATGGCCGGCCGGGCCAGCATCGAGCTCAAGAGCCGTGAGCTCGGGCTGGACCTGGCCGGCCACCCCGACACCCTCACCGAGGTGACCCGCCGCGTCAAGGATCTGGAGGCCGGCGGGTGGTCGTTCGAGGCCGCTGACGCGTCCTTCGAACTGCTGGTCCGCGACGCCCTGCCGGGTGCCGCCCTGGTGCGGCCGTTCGCCCTGGAGTCGTACCGGGTGCTGGTCGAGCACCGCGAGGACGGCGCGGTCGTGTCGGAGGCCACGGTCAAGGTCCGCGTACGCGGTGAGCGCGTGATCGCCACCGCGGAGGGCAACGGCCCGGTCAACGCCCTCGACGAGGCCCTGCGCACGGCGCTGTCCAAGCACTACCCGGAACTGAAGAACTTCCAGCTCGCCGACTACAAGGTCCGCATCCTGGAAGGCTCCCACGGCACCAACGCCATCACCCGCGTCCTGGTCGAGACCGGCGACGGCAACCGCGACTGGACCACGGTCGGCGTCCACGAGAACGTCGTCGAGGCCAGCTGGAAGGCCCTGACGGACGCGTTGACCTTCGGCCTGGCCCGCACGAACGCCCCGGCCTGAGCGATCACCGCCGCCTGGTCATCACCCGCAAGGTGATGACCAGGCCACCGGCGCACCACGCACCCAGCACCGCGTAGGGCAGGGCGGCAATCCCGCCCGCCGGCGAGGTCAGACTTTCCCGTACGGCCTGAGCCATGTACTCGAACGGCAGGACCCGGTGCACGGCCTGGAGCCAGCCCGGCAGCCGCTCCGCCGGAAAGTTGATCGGCGAGAACAGCAGCGCGACGAAGACGAGGGTCTGCGTCACCAGGCTCGTCGCCGAGGGTGGGGCCGCGTACGCGAGGGCGAAGCCGGCCGTGGTGGCCGTGAGCGCCACCAGCAGCACCGCCACCACCGCCAGCGGACTGATCCGCAGGTCGAGATCGAACCGCAGCACCGCGGTGAGCAGCCCGAGCAGCAACCCGGGCGCGCCGGTGACCAGCCAGGTGGTCAGGTCCGCGGCCAGCACGGCCGTACGCGGGACAGGCAGCGTCCGGTTGTAGTCGAACGTGCCCTCGAGCTTGGACTGGGCGATGAGCTGCGGTGCCATCACCATGCCGATGGTGATCAGGCCGAGCGTCGGTGCGCCGGTGGCGAGGTAGAGCGCCGTTGCCGCGTCGATGCCGGGTATCAGGTACGCGAAGCCGATGACGATGCCGACCGCGAGGAAGACCTGGACGATCAGCACGAGCGGGAGGACGAACCGCAGCCGCAGGGCGGTCCAGCGGACGAGCAGCAGATAGCTACGGAACCAGGGTCGCACTGTCGTTCCCTCCGGTGAGTCCGATGTAGACCTCTTCGAGCCCGGTATCCCGCCCCGCGGCGAGGTCGGCCGGGCTGCCCGCCGCCACCACCCGGCCGTGGTCGAGGACGACGACCCGGTCGATCGTGCGCTCGGCCTCAGCGATGTTGTGGGTGACCAGAACGACCGCATGGCCCGCGGCGGCCAGCGAGCGGATCTGCGCCCAGAGCAGCCGCCGGCGCACCGGGTCGACGTCGTTGGTGGGCTCGTCGAGCATCACCAGGCGGCCGGGTTCCACGATCGCCATGCAGAACGCCGTCAGCCGCCGGACCCCGCCGGAGAGCCGCTCGGCCGGGGCGTCCGCCCACTCCTCGATGCCGAGGCCGGCCAGCAGCCCGGCGGTCCGCTTCCGCACGGCGCCGCGGCGCCCGCCCCGGATCCGCCCGACGATCTCGATGGCCTGCCGCGGCGTGACGCCGGTCAGTGGCGCCTGGGACTGCGGCTGGAAGGAACAGGCCGAGCGCGCGTACGCCGGATCGGCGACCGGGTCGCGGCCGAGCAGCCGGATCCGGCCGGAGGTGGGGCGTACCAGCCCGACGACCTGGTGCAGCAGCGTGGTCTTGCCCGCGCCGTTGTGACCGAGCAGGCCCGTCACCCGGCCCGCGTCGACGTCGAGGCTGATGTCGTCGTTGGCCCGTACGCCGCGCCGGTAGACCTTGGTCAGCGAGTCGATGTGCAGCACGGTCACCTCACATACCGTTCGGTATCCAGATACCAATCAGTATCTGGATACTCGAGCGAATGTCAATCGGATAGGTTGGCGCGATGAGCGAGCGACTGACCCGTGCGCAGCAGCAGGAGCGCACCCGCCGGCGGCTGCTGGACAGCGCCGAGACGCTCTTCGCCGACCGCGGGATCCACCGGACGACGCTCGACGAGATCGCGGCGGCGGCCGGGCTCACCAAGGGGGCGATCTACGCCAACTTCGGCGGGAAGGACGATCTGATCGCCGCCCTGCTGCAGCGCAGGCTGGACGACGGGGAGCCGGTCCGGCAGCGGATGACGCCGGAGTCGTGGGTCGCGACGATGGGGGAGAGCTACGAGGCGCACGCGCCGACGCCCGAGGTGCGCCGGTTCGCGATGGCCGTCGTCGAGTTGTGGCTCTTCGGCATGCGGGACGGGACGAAGACCGAACTTCTGCGGGGCTGGATGCGGAGCGTCCGCGCGCACATCGCCGAGGATGCCGCCGCGGTCGGTGAGCGGCTGCCGCTGCCGGCCGAGCAGGTCGCGGCCCTGCTGCTCGCGCTCGATGTCGGGGTCGCGTTGCAGTACCTGACGGATCCGGAGGCCGTGCCCGTCTCGACGTACACGCGCGGGGTCGAGGCGTTGCTGGGGTTGCCGGTCAGGCCGCCGGGACGATGACCTCGGCGATGATCGCGCGGTGGTCGCTGCCGCGGATGGTGTGGACCGCTACGGCGCCCGCGCCGAGGCGTTCGTCGATCAGGACGTGGTCGATGGTGACCGGGGGGATCGGGTCGCCGTCGTACGGGCCCCAGGTGGGGGTCAGGCCCTTGCCGGCGGCGTCGGCGGCGTCCCGGTAGCCGCCGGCGATCAGGTCGCGGAGCGGGCCGTGGTCGAGGGTCGAGTTGAAGTCGCCCAGCAGGACGCGGGGCGTCCCGGCCGGATCGGTGCGGGGCTCGTTCTCGAGGTCCTTGCGCCAGCGGCCCAGGACCGCCAGCGAGAACGGGGCGATCGGGTGGGCGGACTCGAGCACGACGCGGCCGCCGCCCGGCGGCTGGACCGTGCCGTACGCCTGCCGGAAGCCGCCGCCGATGTCGCGCACGCCCGGGTCCGTCAGGGGGTAGCGGGAGTACAGGCCCGAGCCGCTCGCGCCCCACTCGGCGCCCAGCGACGAATACGGCAGGAGCTGCCCCAGGCCGGCCTCGGCGAGCCGGGTCTGCGCGGACGGGGTGAATTCCTGCAGGGCCAGCACCGCTACGTCGTGGTCGCGGACGAGCTGGACGAGCTGCGTCGCGTCGGCGCCGCCGAAGAGCAGGTTCGACGTCATGACGTGCAGTTTCGCCCCGGTCCGCGGGCCGCGGTCGCCGTCGGGGAGGGCGCGGGGCAGCACCGTGACGGCGAGCAGGGCGAAGGTGATCGTCGCGACGGCCGCCACCAGCCAGCGGCGGGTGGCGAGCGCGGCGATGGCAGGCACGGCCATCCCGGCGGCGACGTACGGCGTGAAGGCGAACAACTGCACCAGCGGGCCGCGTTCCCAGCCGCCGAGCCGCACCGCCGTCCAGGCGACGCCGGGCAGCACCAGCAGCCACAGCAGCACCAGCCAGGCGGCCCGGCGTACCCGGACCGGCTTCGCCACGGGCGCCGAGCTGGTGATCGTCATGGCGGCGACGGTATCCGGCGCCGGCCACCGCCACCGAGGGGAGAAGGGCTACATCACATCATTGATACGGGTTGAAGTTCTGCGCCGCCATCAGGAACCACGCGGTGGTGCCGACGTGCTGGCGGCCGAAGTAGCCGAACCCGAACCCGGTCTCGAAGGCGCTGGTCGCCGCCACGATGCCGGAGGCGGCGGGGAGCGGGGCGCCGGTCCACGTGCCGCCCTCGCCGGGGTTGGCGAGGCGGCCGCCGTGCGGGTCCCCGGTGCGGCCGACGGTCTGCCCGGCGCCGAGCGTCTCCTGGGCCGTCACCAGCGCTTGCAGCAACTGCCGGGCCCGTCCGGCGTCCCCGGTGCGGCCGCGCTTGAGCAGGGCGAGCGCGGTGTGCGCGGTGCCCTCCAGCCAGACCGCGTGCGGGTTGCTGGGCAGGGCGCTGCCGGAGACCGGGTCGGTGACGACCTTCGCCTGGCTGCTGTACGTCACGCCGGACACCGGACCGTCGGTGTTGGCGAGGTGGGTGGTGACCCAGTCGACGGCCGCGTCGTAGCGGTCCTCGCCGAGCCCCAGCAGCCCCCAGCTCTGCACGTCCTCGGGGACGTTGCCGGTGTTGATCACCTCGGGGTCCTCGCCGGTGCCGGTCCAGAAGTGCCGGCCGGCGGGGTTCCACATCCGGCGGACGAAGGCGGCGGCGACGTCCGCGCGGGCGGTCCAGGCCCGGTCGCGGGTGAGCTTGGCGAGGAGCGCGAAGAGCGCGTACGCGTCGACGTTGTGCTCGGTCGACGCCCACCGCTCGGGCGTCTCGCCGTCGGCCTGCCGCCCGCCGTGGTAGCCGCCGTGGCGGTGGCCCGACTCCTGGCCGGCGATCCAGAGGCCGAGCGCGACGGTGCCGTCGAGGTACTTCGCGATGCGGGTGTCGACGTAGAGCTGCGCGAGCGCCAGCGCCGCCCACGCCATGTCACCCGTCGACGAGCCGCCGAAGCCGAACGGCCAGAGGTGCGCCGCCCTGCCGCCCTCGCGCCGGAGGCCGGGGAAGGCGGGGCCGTCGCCGTAGAACCGCATCGGGCCCGCCGCGTACGCCTGCCGCACCCGCCCGTCGGCGTACCGCTCGTCGTGGGCCTGGACCCAGAGCAGGGCGTCGCCGATGAGCCGGGCGCGGCGCACGTTCGCGACCGTCGGGTTGGCGAGGTAGGCGAGGGCCGCCAGCGCGTTGTCGTAGACGAACGCGGTCGTCAGCAGCTCGCTCTCGTTGTTGTAGCTCTGCAGCAGGCGCGGTTCGCCGCCCTTGACGTACGCGTCCTGCACGACGTCGAGGTAGTGGTACGCCCGCGCGACCGGCTCGGCCAGCGCCCGGTCGACGAGGTGCCGGGGCGCGCAGGTGCCGGCCGGGGAAGGCGTCGGCAAGCGGCGGGCGGAGGCGGCCACGGCCGGGAGGTTGCGCAGGCGGCGGCGGGTGAAGGCGGCGGACGAGGCCGTGAGGTTGGTGGGCATGAGGGGGTCCCAACGTAGCTGAGAGCGCTCTCGCGCAGGGGGCCATCTAAACCCCTCGGCCCCGCGCTGGCAACACCAGGGCCGCCGGGTCGCGGCAGCCCCGCCGCCGCCGCCGCTGAGACGGCGGCGGCCCCGGTGCCGCCGCTGAGACGGCGGCAGCCCCGATGCCGCCGCTGAGACGACGGCGGCGGCTCCGGTGCCGGTGGCTCAGACCGCGGCGTCCAGGATGTCGCCCAGCCCGGCGGCGGCCAGCTCGTCGCGGATCACCGCCGCGTCGCCCTCCACGACCAGGGTGAGCGCGTCCGGGTGCAGGTAGCGCGCGGCGGCCGCGGACACCTCCTCGACGGTGGCGTCCAGCAGCCGCTGCCGGAGCGTCGCGTAGTAGTCGTCGGGCAGCCCGTGCACCACCAGGTTGGCCAGCGCCCCGGCGATCGAGCCCGGCGTCTGCATGTCGACCGACAGCGAGCCGGCCCGCCACGTGCGCGCGACCTCCAGCTCCTCCTCGGTGACGCCGTCGTCGCGGGTCCGGGTGATCTCGCCGACGGTGTCCACCAGGGCCGGCGCGGTCACGGCGGTCTGCACCGACGAGCTGACCCCGAACCGGCCGAACCGGCGGGTCATCGCGAAGTCCGCGCGGATGCCGTACGTGTAGCCCTTGACCTCGCGGATCAGGTGGTTGAGCCGGGACGTGAAGGCCCCGCCCAGCACCGTCGCCACCAGGGTGATCGGCACGTAGTCGGGGTGCGCCCGCTCGGGGGCCCGGTGCCCGAGGCGCAGCGTCGACTGCACCGAGGCGGGCCGGTCGACGAGCAGCACCCGCCGGGCCGCCGCGATCGGCACGTCCAGCGGGCCCTCGGCGGCCACCGGCGCGCCGGACGTGCCCGCGAACGCCGCCGCGCCCAGCTCGTCGAGGTCGAGCCGGTCCAGGTCGCCGGCCACCAGCAGCACCCCCGGCCGGGTCAGCCAGCTCGCGTGGAACGCCTGGACGTCCTCCACGGTGACCGCCGCCATCGAGGCCGGGTCGCCGTGCAGCGGGCGGCCGTACCGCTCGCCCGCGCCGAAGAGGTCGGCCCGCAGCGCGGCGTCCGCGCGCGGTCCCGGCTGGGCCCAGTCCATCCGCAGCGCGGTCGCCTCGTCGTCGCGGACCCGCGCCACGTCGGCCGGGTCGAGGCGGGGCGTGCGCGCGGCCTCGGCCAGCAACGTCACCGCCCGCGGCAGCAGGCCGGCCGGCACAGAGACGCCGACCCGGAACGAGTCCCAGTCCACCGACGTGGTGAGTTCGGCGCCCAGCCCCTCCAGGGCCAGCGCGTACGCCGCCGAGTCGCGGACCCGGGTGCCCTCCTCGAGGCTCTTGGCGAGCACCGCCGCCGTACCCTCGCGGCCCTCGGTCTCCCGGGCGGCGCCGGCGTCGAGCAGCAGCGACGCGGTGGCCAGCAGCTGGCCCGGCATGTGCGCGGCGACCACCTCACCGCCCGCCACGGACGCGCGACGGATGTCGGGGAACGTGTAGGGGCGGGCGTCACCCGGATCGGGCCGGGTCGCGACGAGGCTCATGCTGCGGTCCCTTCCGGGAGGTAGGTCAGGGTCACCCGGGACTCCGGGTTCAGCGTGCGGGCCGCGTCGGCGATGTCGCCCGCGGTCACCGACTGCCACTGCGGCAACCGGTACGCGGCGCTCGACGCGTCCCCGAACTGGGTCGCGTACCGGCTGAGGGTGTCCGCCCGGCCGCCGACGGTCGACATCTGCCGCCACCACGCGGTGGTGAGCAGCGCCTTGGCGCGTTCCAGCTCGGCCTCGGTGACCGGCTCGGTGGCCATGCTGTCCAGCACCTCGGCCACGCCCGCCTCCAGGGTCGCGGCGTCCACGCCGTCCTTGGCGGTCGCCGTGACGATCAGCGGCGCCGGGGCGTGCGCCAGGTCGACGCCGTACGCGCCGATGTAGTCCGGCTGCGCGATCCGGGCGCCGTCGGCGAGCCGCTGGTAGAGGCGGCTGCCCCGGCCGCTGCCCAGCACGGTGGCGAGCACGGTGATCGCGTCGTACCCGGCGGTGCCGAACGGGTGGGTGCGGTGCGACAGGTAGACCCGTGGCGCCGGGACGTTGCCGGTGACCGATTCCCGGGCCGGCGACGTGGCCGGGCCGGGGAGGTGCGAGTGCGGCGCCGGCGGCAGCCCCGGCACCGGCTCGATCATGCCGAAGTACTTCTCCGCGAGGGCGAGGACCTCGGCAGGCGTGACGTCGCCGGCGACGGTCAGCACGGCGTTGTTGGGCGCGTAGTACCGCGCGTGGAACGCCTGGAACGTCTCGAGGCTCGCCGCGTTCAGGTCCTCCATCGACCCGATCGTCGCGTGGTGGTACGGGTGCCCCGGCGGGTACAGCAGCGGCAGTAGGCGCAGCCACGCGTCGCCGTACGGCACGTTGTCGTAGCGCTGCCGCCGCTCGTTCTTCACCACCTCGCGCTGGTTGTCCAGGGTCTCCTGGGTCAGTGCCGGCACCAGGCCGCCCATCCGGTCCGCCTCGAGCCACAGCGCCAGCTCGAGATGCTCGGCGGGCAGCGTCTCGAAGTAGTTGGTGCGGTCGGGGTTCGTGGTGGCGTTGAGGGAACCGCCGGCGCCCTGCACGTACCGCATGTGCTCGGTCTTGCCGACGTGCAGCGAGCCTTCGAACATCAGGTGCTCGAAGAGATGGGCGAAACCGGTCTGGCCGGCGGGCTCGTGCCGGGAGCCGACGTCGTACCAGAGATTCACGCAGACCACCGGAGCGGTGTGGTCCTCGCTGACGACGACGCGCAGGCCGTTGTCCAGGCGCGCGGTTTCGATGGGCCACGGATAGCCGGTCTCGGCGACCGGTGCGGGCTGAGCGGACACGCAACCTCCCTGTATCGGGTTCCAGTATCCCGGTCCCGGCTCCTTCGCCCGGCTTTCGGTGCCGGTTGGTGTCATTTCATCAGCACAGGCGAGGGGGAACCATGACAGACACCGACGCGCGACTGCTCGAGCAGACCCTGTTCGAGGTCAAGAAGGTCATCGTCGGGCAGGACCGGCTCGTCGAGCGGCTGCTCACCGCGCTGCTCGCCGGCGGTCACTGCCTGCTCGAGGGCGTACCCGGGGTGGCCAAGACGCTGGCGGCCGAGACGCTGGCCGTCGCGGTCGGCGGCAGCTTCCGCCGGATCCAGTTCACCCCGGACCTGGTGCCGTCCGACATCATCGGCACCCGCATCTACCGGGCCAGCAGGGAGAGCTTCGACGTCGAGCTGGGCCCGGTGATGGCGAACCTGGTGCTCGCCGACGAGATCAACCGGGCGCCGGCCAAGGTGCAGAGCGCGCTGCTCGAGGTGATGGCCGAGGGGCACGTGTCGATCGGCGGGCGCACCCACCCGGTGCCGCGGCCGTTCCTCGTCCTCGCCACCCAGAACCCGATCGAGAGCGAGGGCGTCTACCAGCTGCCGGAGGCGCAGCGGGACCGCTTCCTCATGCGGGTCGTCGTGGGCTACCCGGACGACCAGGACGAGCTCGGCATCCTCTACCGGATGGGCGGGACCCGGCCGGCGGCTCGGGCCGTGCTCGACCCGGAGCGGCTGATGGCCCTTCAGGACCGGGCGCGCGAGGTCTTCGTGCACCACGCCCTCGCCGAGTACGTGGTCCGGCTCGTGCTCGCCACCCGCGACCCGGCCCGGTTCGGCCTGCCGGAGGTGGCGGCGCAGCTCGCGTACGGCGCCAGCCCGCGCGCCACGCTGGGACTGGTGGCGGCCGGCCGGGCCCTCGCCCTGCTGCGGGGGCGCGACTACGTGCTGCCGGCGGACATCCTCGACATCGCGCCGGACGTGCTCGCGCATCGGCTGGTGCTCTCGTTCGACGCGGTCGCCGACGGGGTGCCGCCCGAGACGATCGTCCACCGCATCGTCGACGCCGTGCCGCTGCCGGTGATCGCGCCCGCCCAGGAGCAGTCCGGGCCCGGCCTCGGGATCGCCGCATGAACCAGGGTGCCTCGCTCAACGAGCTGACGCCCGAGCGGCGGCTGCGGCGGCTGGAGCTGACCGTCACGCGGCGGCTCGACGGGCTGCTGCACGGGTCGTACCTGGGTCTGCTGCCCGGCGTGGGCAGCGAGCCCGCCGGGAGCCGCGAGTACCGGGCCGGCGAGGACGAGGTGCGGCGGATGGACTGGTCGGTGACCGCGCGGACGGCCGTGCCGCACGTGCGGACCGTCGACGCGGACCGGGAACTCGCCACCTGGATCCTGGTCGACGCCACGGCCAGCATGGACTTCGGCACGACGGAGTTCGAGAAGCGGGAGCTGGCGGTCGCGGCCGTCGCGGCGGTCGGCTTCCTCACCTCCGGTACGGGCAACCGCCTCGGCGCGCACCTGCTCACCGGGGACGGGGTGCGGCGGTTTCCCGCGCGCGGTGGGCGTACCCATCTGCTCGGAATGCTCCGCACCCTGCTGGCCGTGCCCCGGGGCCTGCCACCGACGGACCCGGTCCCGCTCGCCGAGGCCGTCACCGGCATCCACCGCGCGGTGGTGCGCCGCGGTCTCGTCGTCATCGTCTCGGACTTCCTCGACGGCCTCGACCGGGACGGGCTCGGCCCGGCCGCGCCCGCGTGGGAGCAGCCGTTGCGCCGCCTCGCCGCCCGCCAGCAGGTGCTCGCCGTGCAGGTGGGCGACCCGCGCGAGCACGACCTGCCGGACGTCGGCCTGCTCACCGTCGTCGACCCGGAGACCGGGCGCCGGCGCGAGGTGCCGACCGCCAGCCGCAAGCTCCGCGAGCGCTACGCCGCCGCGGCCCGGCAGCAGCAGGCGGCCATCGCCGCCGCGATCGGCCGGGCCGGTGCCGCCCGCCTTCCGCTGCGCACCGACCGGGACTGGGGCGCCGACATCGTCCGGCACGTACGCGCCCAGCGCCGGCTGGGCCGCGCCGCCCGCAGACCCCTCGCCCCCGAAGGAGGTGCGTCATGACCTGGCTCTCGCCGGAACGGCTGTGGCTGCTGCTCGCCGTCGCCGCGCTGCTCGTCGCGTACGTCGTCGCGCAGCGCCGCCGCAGCCGGTACGCCGTCCGCTTCACCAACCTCAAGCTCCTCGACCGGGTGGCACCGAAGCGGCCGGCGTGGCGCCGGCACGTGCCCGCCAGCCTGTTCCTGGCCATGCTCGCGCTGCTGGTCGTCGGCTTCGCCCGGCCGCAGGCCGAGGTGAAGGTGCCCCGGGAACGCGCGACCGTGCTCGTCGCGGTGGACGTCTCCCGCTCGATGCTCGCCACCGACGTGCGGCCGGACCGGCTGTCCGCGGCGAAGGACGCGGCCCGGGAGTTCGTCGCCGAGCTGCCCGGGGAGTTCAACGTCGGGCTGGTCGGATTCGCCGGCACCGCCTCGGTGTTCGTGCCGCCGGTGACCGATCGCCCCGCCGTGACGGCCGGCATCGACCGGCTCGACGAGGGGACCGCCGGGCGCGGGGGCACGGCCATCGGCGACGCCATCGCCGCGTCCCTGGACCAGATCCGCACGCTCGACGCGCAGGCCGGCGAGGACGTGCCGCCCGCCCGCGTGGTCGTGCTCTCCGACGGCGCGAACACCGCGGGACGGGACCCGGCCGAGGCCGCGCGGCTCGCCACCGAGCTGGGTGTGCCGGTCGACGCGATCTCCTTCGGTACGGCGGGCGGCACGATCGGCGGTGCTCAGCCCGTACCCGTCGACGGGGAGACGCTGCGCTCGGTCGCGGACACGACCGGCGGCAACTACTTCGAGGCCGGAAACGCCGAGGAGTTGCGGGCCGCGTACGCCGACATCGGCAGCTCGGTCGGTTACGAGACCGAGGTCGAGGACGTCTCGGCGCGGTTCATCGGCATCGGCCTGGTGCTGGCCGTCCTCGCCGCCCTCGCCTCCCTGTTCTGGTTCGCCCGCCTTCCGTAAGGGGATCGTCATGTCTGGACTGGGATCGCCGCGGGGACCGGAGTTCGTCTCCCCGGGCCTGGCCGGCCCTCCGCCCGCCCCCTCGACCGCCGCGGCCGCGGCCGCCCGCACGCCCCGGAAATGGCCGCTGCTGGCCGCGGCGGGCCTGGCCATCGTCGGAATTTCCGCCGGTACGGGCGGAGCAGCCGGTTACGTGACCGGCCGGGACGACGCCGCCCCGCCGGCACCCGCACCCGCACCGCCGCCGCCCGGCGTACCGTCCGATCTGGTCGCTGCCGCCGCCCGCGCCCTGCCCGGCGTCGTCTCCGTGCAGGTCCGCACCGGCTCCGGCGGCGCCTCGGGCTCGGGCTTCGTCTTCGACGACCGCGGCCACATCGTCACCAACCACCACGTGGTCGGCGCGGCCGGCGGCACGGTCAGCGTGGTCGGCTCGGACGGGCGCAGGCTCACCGCCGAGGTCGTCGGCACCGATCCGGGCAGCGACATCGCCGTGCTGCGGGTCGAGCCGTCGGCGGCGCTGCGCCCCCTGGACCTCGCCGGCCCGGGCGGTACCCGGGTCGGCGAGCCGGTCCTCGCGGTCGGTTCGCCGCTCGGCCTCTCCGGCACGGTCACCGCGGGCATCGTCAGCGCCCTGGACCGCCAGGTGCGGCTCGGCGGCACGGTACGCCGGACCGCCGTCCAGACCGACGCGTCCATCAACCCCGGCAATTCGGGCGGCCCGCTGGTCAACGCCCGCGGCGAGGTCATCGGCGTCAACACGGCCATCGCCACGCTGGAGGGCGGCGGCTCGATCGGGATCGGGTTCGCCGTGCCGGTCGAGCAGGCCCGGCAGGTGGCCGCGACCCTCATCGGCCGTGGATAGTCGACAGATGCGGTTGCTGGTGGTGGAGGACGAGGAAGACCTGGCCGAGGGCCTGCGGGTGGGTCTCGCCCGGACCGGGTACGCGGTCGACGTCGCGGGCGACGCGGCCCAGGCGTACGACCGGCTGACCGTGAACGAGTACGACCTGATGCTGCTCGACGTGAACCTGCCCGACGGCGACGGCTTCACCCTGTGCCGCTCGCTGCGCAACGGTGAGGTCGTGACCCCGGGCGAGGGCGGCGTACGCGTCCTCATGCTGACCGCCCGCGGCGGCCTCGACGACCGGGTCCGCGGCCTGGACGAGGGCGCCGACGACTACCTGGTGAAGCCGTTCGCGCTCGCCGAGCTGCTGGCCCGGGTGCGGGCCCTGCTGCGCCGCGACACCGGTGGCAGTACGGCGAAGCTGACCGTCGGCGACCTCGTGCTCGACGCGGCCCGGCACACCGTGACGCTGCGCGGCGCCCCGCTGGCCCTGACGCCCAAGGAGTTCGGCGTCCTCGAATACCTGATGACCCGCCCCGGGCACGTGGTGCCGAGCGAGGAGTTGCTCGAGCACGTGTGGGACGCCAACGCGGACCCGTTCACCCAGACCGTCCGGGTCACCGTCGGCACGCTGCGCCGCAAGCTCGGCGAGGGCTCGATCGAGACGGTCGTCGGGCGCGGATACCGGCTGCGGGAGCCGGCGTGAGAAGGCCCGAGGTCTTCCGGTCCATCCGGTTCCGGCTGACCGTGCTCTACTCCACGCTGCTCTTCGCCCTGGCCGGGACGGCGCTGCTGATCACGTACTTCGCGGTCGCGGCCACCACCGACCCGCAGCCGATCACCGAACGGTCCGCGCTGGTGAAGCAGGGCCGGGTGGTGGTGGACCAGATCACCGTGGCCGAGGTCAGCGAGATCCAGGCCGCGGTCAACTACACCACCCTGCAGAACCTGCGGAACTACTCGCTCATCGCGCTCGGTGGCCTGTTCGTGGCGAGCCTCGGCATCGGCTGGGTGCTGTCCGGGCGGGCGCTGCGGCCGGTCGGCGCGATCGCGCGGACGGCCCGGGAGATCCAGGCCACCGACCTGTCCCGCCGGATCCGGCTGAAGGGCCCCCGCGACGAGCTGCGCGACCTGGCCGACACCATCGACTCCATGCTGGACCGGCTCGACGACGCGTTCCAGGCGCAGCGCCAGCTCATCGACGACGCGTCGCACGAGTTGCGCAGCCCGCTCGCGATCATCCGTACCCATCTCGACGCCTCGCTGACCGAGGACCGGGCCACGCCGGAGGAGCGGCACCGCGCGGTGGCGGTGGTCGACCGGGCCACCACCCGGATGTCGCGGCTGGTGGAGGACCTGCTCGCCACCGCGCGGCGGGACGCCGACGCGATGGCGGACACCGACGTGGACCTCTCGGCGATCGCGCGCGAGGCCGGTGAGGACGCCGGCAACACCCGATTCCGGTACGCCCTGAGCGACGGCCTGCACCTCATCGGCGACGCGGACGCCCTGCACCGGGCCGCCGGGAATCTGCTGTCGAACGCCGTACGGCTGGCACCGCCGGAATCGACCGTGACCATCGCGACGGGCCGCAGCGGGTCCTGGTTGTGGCTGGCCGTCGCGGACGAGGGGCCGGGCATCGCCGAGCAGGACCTGCCCCGCGTCTTCGACCGCTTCTGGCGTGGCGCCAACGGTGTCCAGTCGCGGGAACGCCGCACCGGGCTGGGGCTCGCCATCGTCCGCCAGATCGTGGAATCGCACGGCGGGCAGGTGGCGGCCTTCTCCGAGCTCGGCCGCGGCAGCGTCTTCGTGCTGTGGCTGCCCGCAACCGACCGTACGGACGATGCCCCGCCGCCGCAGGTCAGCCCGTGGCCGTGAGCGTCGCTGCCGCTGTTGCCGGGGTGGCTCAGCCGGTGGCCGTGAGTTGCAGGGCGGAGCGGAAGGCGCGGATCGCCGGCTGGCCGGCCGAGCCGCTGCGCACGCCCGTGTAGAGCCGCCGCCGGGGGCGGCCCGGCAGGTGCCGCACCTCCAGGTCGCCGGGGCTGCGGCCGGTCCACAGCAGATCCGGCACGAACGCGACGGCGTGCCCGCTCTCCACCAGGCGGAGCTGGAGCAGCAGATCGGCGCTCTGGAAGCGGACGTCGGGCTCGAACCCGGCCCCGCGGCACAGCTGCCGCGCCCAGTGCCCGGCCGTCACGTCGTCCGGGTCGAAGACGAACGGCGCCTCGCTCAGCTCGGCCAGCCGCGCCCGGTGCCACGGCCCGCGCCGCGGCACCGCCATCCGGATCTCGTCCTCGAGCAGATCCTCCTCGTCGACGCCGGGCAGGACGGGCTCCGGCACGCCGGGATAGCACTCGCCGAGGACGACGTCGAAGTCCCGGGCGAGCAGCCCGGCGAACGCGGGGGCGGCGGCCTCCTGGGTGATCTCCACCCGCAGCCCCGGATGCTCCGCCGTCAGCCGCGACAGCGCGCCGGGAACCAGCGCCAGCATCACCGACTGGAACGACGCCACCCGCAGCGTGCCCGTGACCTCCGTCATGCTCGCCGCCAGCTCGGCCTCGGCGCGCTCCATCCGCTCCAGGATCGCCTCGGCGTGCCGCACCAGGATCCGGGCCTGCGCGGTGAGCCGTACGCCCCGCCCGACATGCTCCAGCAGCGTCGCCCCGGTCTCCGACTCCAGCACGCTGAGCTGCTGCGATATGGCGGACGGGCTGTAGTTGAGCGCCTTCGCGACGGCGGCGAGCGTGCCGAGCCGATCGAGCTCGCGCAGCAGCCGGAGGCGATGAAGGTCCAACATTGCTGATGATTATCGCTCAGAAACATTCGCTGGACGAAAGGGTCGGCGGGTCGGGATCGTGAACCCGTGACCATCGCTACCCCGCGCATCGGCGCCGCGCCCGGCCCCGCCGTCCTCATGGTGCTCGGCTCGTGCGCCTCGCTCCAGGTGGGCGCCGCGCTCGCCGCCCGGCTCTTTCCCGTGACCGGCAGCGCCGGCGCGACGCTGCTGCGGCTGAGCCTCGCGGCCGGCGTGCTACTCGCCGTGGCGCGGCCGGCCGTACGGTCCTGGCGGCGCCACCAGTGGCGGGCGGTGCTGCTGCTCGGCGCCACGATGGCGGGCATGAACGGGTTCTTCTACGCGGCCATCGCGCGCGTGCCGCTGGGCCCGGCGGTCACGATCCAGTTCCTGGGCCCGCTCACCCTGGCCGCCATCCTGTCCCGGCGCCTCCGCGACTTCGGCTGGGTCCTGCTCGCCGCCGCGGGCGTCGCGGCGTTCGGCTTCGGCGACGGCGCCACCGCCCTCGACCCGCTCGGCGTGGTGTTCGTCGTGCTCGCGGGCGTGTTCTGGGCCCTCTACATCGTGGCGAGCTCCCACGCCGGAGCCGCGGTCGCCGGCCAGGGAGGCCTCGCGGTGGCGATGACCGTCGGCGCCCTGGTCCTGCTCCCCGGCGGCATGACGGGCGCGGAGAAGGCCCTGACCTCACCGCACCTGCTGCTGATCGCGCTGGGCACCGGCCTGCTGGCGTCGGTGATCCCGTACACGCTGGAGTTGTCGGCCCTGCGCCGCCTCCCCAAGCGCGCCTTCGGCGTACTCCTCAGCCTCGAACCGGCGGCCGCGGCCCTCGCCGGCTGGCTCCTGCTCGCCCAGCCCCTGACCCCGATCGCGGCGGCGGCGGTGGTCCTGGTGGTCGTCGCGAGCATCGGCTCCACCGCCTTCTCGTGATCGGAAACCGCATGGCGGTCCCGGCCCCGCGGGTGGAATGCTGGGCCCGTGCCCGACGACATCCAGGTGAGCAACCGGCTGGTGATCCCCGCCGCCGAGCTGTCGTGGCGCTTCTCCCGCTCCAGCGGCCCCGGCGGCCAGGGCGTCAACACCACCGACTCCCGCGTCGAGCTCTCCTGGAACCTCCTCGGATCACCCTCGCTCCCGCCCGCACTGAAGGAACGCGCGGCGGACCGGCTCGGCAACCGGCTGATCGACGGCGTGCTGACCATCACCGCCTCCGAACACCGCTCCCAGCTCCGCAACCGCGAGGCGGCCCAGGCCCGCCTCGCCATGCTGGTCGGCGAGGCCATCGCCCCACCACCCCGCCAGCGCCGCCCGACCAAGCCCTCCCGCGGCTCGGTCGAACGCCGCATCGGCGAGAAGAAACGCCGAGCCCAGATCAAGCGCAACCGCCGCGGCGACGTCGACTGATCGTCTGGGCGGGACAGTAACTCCTGCGGACGATCGAGCCGGTCATGCTTCACACCGCGTCCGCCGACCCGCCCAGACGGGCCGGGTCGTGACGCCCGTCGGGCTCGTCCATCGATTCCACAGCAGTGGCAAGGGCGGCGAAGGCCTGCTCGGTTTTGGTCTGGATCTCGGGAAACCGGTCGAGGGCTCGGACCTCGACCTGCGAGAGGTTCCTCACGACGCTTGTCGACGACGGCCAGTTCGAGCGCGCGCTCAAGTTTACCAACCGGGCCTGCACCTCACGCGAACCGAAGGCGCGCTGTACCGCGGCGCGGGAGCGCCGGAAGATCGAACCGCGCCGGATATCGACGTCATACTCGGCGCCGAAACCGGCTCGTCTCGGGCGCCACGGCTCCCCGCTTGGCAGGGGCGCGAGAACGCGGCTTCCGCGTAGCACGACGCATCTTTGAGGCGCGTATTCCGGTGGTGGCCTGCCGGCTACCGGACCGGCGCTTGACGTTTTCGGCGGAGCGAGCGATTTCGGCCCCGGCACCGTCGTCGGGCTGGCGGGCGTTCTCGGCGTTCGTCATGCCACCGAGGCTACGGCCGGCCGCCAAAGTGGCCGCCCAGCGCCGCCCCGCCGGGCCGTCCCCGGCTCGGTCGAACACCTCAATGCGAGAAGAAGCGCGGCCGTGTGGGCCGGCTACTTGATGGCCTGGGCGTTCGGTGGGGAACCGACGCCACCCGGGAGGTTGAGGGGTTTGCAGGTCAGGAAGAAGTCGTAGCGGCCGTCCTGCGCGCAGCTCGCCGCCAGGTCGTCGAGTTTCCAGAGTTCGCCCATCGCCATGCCCAGCAGGGCGATCAGCGGGCGGTGGAGCATGCCGCTGTGGTTGACGCCGCGGTCCGGGGGGCGTTCGCCCGGTACGCGGAAGTCCGACTCCAGGACGGGGTCCGCCTCCACCGCCGGGGTGTCGCTCGCCACCAGGGCGATCTCGTGGTCCCACAGCCAGCGCAGGATCTCCTCGCGCTGGGCGAGGCCGGGGGATTTGTTGCGGGTGTTGAATTCGGCGCGTTCCTCGGGGGTTTTCGCGACGTAGTTCGCCGCCCAGCCGGTGTGCAGCAGGAGGATGTCGCCGCCGTGCCAGTCGACGTGCTGGGCGGCCGCGATCGCGTCGAGGGTGGCCGCGTCGAGCACGACGGTGGTCTCGCAGTCGTACGGGTCGAGGAAGCGTGCCACGTCGAGGAGGACGCCGCGGCCCGCGATGCCCTTCGCGGCCCAGTTGTGGATGCCCAGCCGGGTCGACTGCTGGTTGTTCTCCGCGGCAGGGAGCCCGTTGTAGAAGCCGTACGTGGGGTGGCCGATGTGGCGCAGCGCGTCGAGCTGGGAGGTGGACTGGAGGTAGAACGAGTCGAGCCAGTCGTCGCGGTGGAACTCGTTGTTGGCGAAGACCTGGTGCCGGGTCGCCGGGCGGGTGCCGGTCGGGTACGGCTCGAACGCGTTGACCGGGTAGTCGAGGCCGAACTGCCGGCCCGTACGGATCAGGCGTGCCGCCGCGGCGACGCGTTCGGGGGTCAGCAGGTTGATGGTGCCCAGTTCGTCGCCGCGGCCGAAGAATTCCCAGCTGGAGTGGGGAGGCTGGGCCGAGGCGAGGTCGTCATACGTCGGCATGGGAGGCCGCCCCCAGTTCGTCGCTCAGTGCCGCGGCCGTCGCCTGCAGCTGGTCAAGGCACGGGGTGAGGTCCGGGAGGTCGCCGGCGCCGAGGACGGCGATCGTGGCGCACAGCCCGCGCTCGTCGAAGACCGGTACGGCCACCACGAACGGGCCGCCGGGTGCCCGTACGAAACTGAACCGCCGTTGCCGGGCCGCGTAGATCTCGGCGTCCACCTGGGCCCGCTCGACCGGCGACAGCCCGGTCAGCAGGTTCTCGAGGGTGGACGCGTCGGTGAATGCGAGGAACAGCCGGGTCTGCGCGGCCGTGATGTCCAATTTGGTGCCGGGGTGCACCGTCACCACCACCAGCCGGCTCGTGTCCTCCTCGACGAGCGCCACGATCGGCCCCTGGGCGCCGCGGACGCTGAGCACCGCCGTCATGCGGACGGCGGCGCTCAGCTTCTGCAGGTAGGGACGGGCGATCTCGACGACCCGCTGGCGGCCCAGGGTCAGGGTGCCCAGCTCCAGCATGAGCGGGCCGAGCGTGAAGCTCCCCCGGCGGGCACCCCGTTCGAGGATGCCCGCCGCGACCATGGAGGCGCAGTAGCGGTACGCGGTGGTCCGGTTGAGGCCGGTCCGCTCCGCCACGTCGGCCGCCGAGAGTTCGAGGACGCGGGGGCCGAAGAGCGCGCAGATCTGGCCGACGCGCGCCACGGCCCGGATGTCGGAGGTCGACGCGTCACTCGCCTCGATGTTCGCCATGTCGAAATCCTAGTTCACATAGAGGAACGTCTACCGGACGAGCCAGTTGTTGACCTTGGTGGTGGCCTGGTCGAAGTTCTGGGCGTACCAGTCGACGTCCTGCAGGACCGTCTCGCCGGTGTTGACCGGGCCGTAGACCTGCACCTTCTTGGCGTTCTCCGAGAGGTTGGGCTTGGCGGCCTTGTTCACCGGCGCGGTGCCCACCAGCTCGGAGATGGTCGCCACCGACTCCGGAGTCACGATCGTCTTGAGGAACTCCTGCACGGCGGCCTTGTTCTTGGTTCCCTTCGGGACGCCGAAGGCGTTGAGCGAGGCCACGGTCTTGTCCCAGGTGACGGTGATCTTGCTGCCGTCGTTCATCAGCGGCACCAGCCGGGAGTCCGGCAGGATGAAGATGTCCACCTGGTTCGCGCCGACCGCCTGCTGCAGCGCGCCGACGTTGGGGGCGAAGGTGGTCTTGTCGCGGATCGTGTCGAGCTTCTTCAGCGCCCGGTCGATGTCCAGCGGGTAGAGGCTCTTCGGGTCGACGCCGTCGGCGAGCAGCGGGTATTCCAGGATGCCGTTCTGCAGGTTGCTGAGGATGCCGCGCTGGCCAGGGAATTTCTGCAGGTCGAAGAAGTCCTGGACGGTCTTCGGTGCCTTCGCCGGGTCCGGGAAGGCGTCGGTGCGGTAGGCGATCGGGCTGGCGTTGATCCAGTTCGCCACGTAGCACTTGCCGATGGTCTGCGGGATCAGGTCCTTGGTGTCCACGCCGGACATGTCGAGCTCCTCGAACAGCTTGCCGCAGTTCTGCGTGGCGGCCGCGGGGGCGAGGGCGACGACGTCCCACTTCACCGACTTGCTCAGCACCTGCGCCTTGACCTGCGCGAGGTCGGGCGGCGAGGTGTTGACGAAGCTGACGTCCGGGTGGGTGGCCGTGTACGGCGTCTGGTACGCCTTGATCATGGCGTCCTGACCGGCGCCGCCGTACGCGGTGAAGGTCAGGGTGATCTTCCCGCCGGACTGGGCGGCGTCCCCGCCGCCGCAGCCGGCCAGCAGGGTGAGGGCGAGGGTGGCGCCGAGGGCGGCGACAGCGGAGGTCGATTTTGCCATCGTTATGTCCTTACAGACTGTCGAACCGAAGGGGGGAGTGCGAGTTCAGACAGCGACGAGTCGCTGACGCCCGACGTGCCACCAGGCGGTGACGGACTGGCCGACGGTCAGTCCGCTCTCCAGGGCACCGAGCCGGGCGCGGCCGACGGTGCCGGACTGACCGAGCGAGAGCACGGCAGTCCGGTAGGCGCCCATGTATTCGATGTCGCGGATGGTCGCGGCCACCGCGTTCGCGCCGGTCGGCGCCACATCACCGTCGGCGGCGATGTGCACATCCTCGGGCCGCACGACGAGCGCGGCCCGCGTGCCGGCCTTCGTGAGGTCCGACACCGTGCCGGGCTCGGTGGCCCAGACACAGTTCTCCCAGACGATGGTGCCGTCGGCCGTCTTGCTCGGCTCGAAGACGTTGGAATCGCCGAGGAATCGGGCCGTGAACAGCGTTTCCGGTCGCTGGTAGAGGGCCTCGGGGGTGCCCACCTGCTCGATGCGGCCGTTGTTGAAGAGGGCGATGCGGTCCGAGAGGTTCATCGCCTCCTCCTGGTCGTGCGTGACGAAGACGAAGGTCGTGCCGACCTCCTGGTGGATCCGGTGGATCTCGGCCTGCAGGGCGCCGCGCAGGTTGCGGTCGAGCGCGCCGAGCGGCTCGTCGAGCAGCAGCGCGTTCGGGTCGAAGACGATGGCGCGGGCGAGCGCCACCCGCTGCTGCTGGCCGCCGGACAGCTGGCTCGGGTGGTGGCCGTCCCGGCCGGTCAGCTGGACCAGTTCCAGCACCTCGGCCACCTTGCGGGCGATCTCGGCCTTGGGCAGCTTGCGTTCCCGCAGCGGGTAGGCGACGTTCTGCGCGACCGTCATGTGCGGGAAGAGCGCGTAGTTCTGGAAGAGCATGCCGAGGTTGCGCTTGTGCGGCGGCAGTGAGCTCACGTCGGCGCTGTTGAACTCGATCGTGCCCGAGGTGAGCGTCTCGAACCCGGCGATGAGGTTGAGCGTGGTGGTCTTGCCCGAGCCGCTCGGGCCGAGCAGCGTCATGAACTCGCCCGGCTCGATGGTGAGCGACACGTCGTCGACGGCCGGCACGGCCAGGCCGTAGTCCTTGGTGACGCCGGTCAGGCGGATCTGGGTTCCGGAGGTGGGCATGTCAGCTCCCTGCTGTCTTCTTGCGGCTGCCCACGAACTGCAGGACCAGGCAGATGCTGGTCACCGCGGTGACGACCACGCTGGAGGAGGCGGCGATGGTGGGGTCGATCTCGACGGTGACGGAGTTGTACATCTTCACCGGCAGCGTCTCCAGCGTCGGCGCCCGCAGGAACAGGGCGATGACGACCTCGTCGAACGAGGTCACGAAGGCGAAGACCGCGCCGGTCACGATGCCCCGGCGGATCAGCGGCATCGTGACGGTGAGAAAGGTGCGCAGCGGCGTGGCACCCAGCGACGAGGAGGCGCGCAGCAGCTTGGGGTCGAAGCCGCCCAGGGCGCTCGTCACCGACACGAGCACGAAGGGCACCCCGATCGCGGCGTGGGCGAGCACGTAACCGGGGAAGGTGCCGACCAGCTGCCACTGCAGGAAGGAGATGTAGATGGCGACAGCGATGACGATCGCGGGCGTGACCATCGAGATCATGAGAAGGGTACGGACATAGCGCGCCAGCCGCCCCCGCAGGTTGTGCAGGCCGAGCGCCGCGGTCGTGCCGACCAGGGTGGCGAGCGAGGCGGCGAGCACGGCCACGATCACCGAGTTGCCGAGCGCGTCGAGCCACGCCGGGTTGGTGAAGAAGTTCTCGTACAACCGGAGCGAGAAGCCGCGCGGCGGGAACTGGAACGTCGACGCGGAGCTGAAGCTCATCGGGATGACGAAGAGCGTGGGCAGGATGAAGTACAGCCCCACCGCGACGGCGGTCAGCTTGAGCCACCACGGGATCGGGTCGACCCCGCGCGTACGTGTCCTCATGGCCGGCCTTTCGTGGGTGCGGAGGCGGCGACGCCGATCGCCGAGATGGTGCCGCCGATCCGGTTGGCCCAGGCGACGAGGACGAGCGTGACGATCAGGACGAGCATGCCGAGCGCGCTGGCGCCCTCGAAGTCGAGCAGCTGGGTGGTGCGCTGGCCGAGCAGCTGGGCGACCAGCGACTGCTGGGGCGAGCCGACCAGCGCCGGCGTGACGTAGAAGCCCAGGCTCAGGGTGAAGACGAGGATCAGCCCGGAGACCACGCCGCCCCGCGACAGCGGCCAGTAGATGCGCCAGAACGCCACCACCGGGTGCGAGCCGAGGCCCCGGGCCGCGAGCAGGAGCTTGCGGTCGATGCCGCTCAGCGCGCTGAACAGCGGCAGCACCATGAAGGGCAGCAGCACCTGGCTCATCGCGACGGTCACCCCGGCGACCGACTCGTAGAGCACCACGTTCAGGCCGAAGAGCTGGAAGAACGAATCCACCGGCCCGTTGCGCTGCAGAATGATGATCCAGGCGAAGTTGCGGGCCATGACGGAGGTCCAGAAGGGGACCAGGACCACGACCATCATGATGCCGCGCAGGCGGGGGCCGGCCCGGGTCATGAGATACGCGTACGGATAACCGAGCAGCAGCGCGATCACCGTGACGATCGCCGCCGTCATGGCGGTGCGGAGCAGCACGGTGAGGGTCACGCCGTCGGTGAAGAGCGTCTTGTAGTGCTCCAGGGTCCAGCCGGTGTCGCCGAAGCTCTGCGAGAAGCTGCGGCCCAGCGGCACCAGGAGGATCACGGTGAGCAGGGCGAGGGCCGGCAGCAGGAGCAGCCACTGCGGGCTCGGCGTACGCCGTCGTGCAAGACCTGGCATTTTCATCCGCCTTTCGCCCGTTTTGTGGGCTCGCCTGGGGAGTATGGCGGGCGCAAGTGTGTTTCCGGAGTGTTATCGGCGCCTGATGCTCCGCCAGTAGAGCAGGACTATGTTCATAGCGCAATAACCAAAGTCGTAATCCGAACAAGTCCAAGCCCGGAGTCCTTCACCAGGCCTTTTGCGGGGCTTGACGGACCAACTTTCGTACGTACGATGAACTCGACGTCCGACATGCGAACAACAGGAGGCACCCATGGTCAACGCTGCACCGAGGCCGACGCCGGCGCTGCTCAAGGTGCTGCACGGCGCGGTCGATCTGCACTGTCACTCCGGCCCCAGCCCGTTCCCCCGCCGGTTCGACCACGTCGAGGCGTCCTACGACGCCGCGCGGATCAACATGCGCGCGATCCTGGTCAAGTCGCACCACCACAACACGGTGATGGACCTGCTCGCCATGCGGACGCCGCTCAAGGACGCGCCCACCCCCATGTACGGCGGGGTCGCGCTGAACTCCGAGGTCGGCGGCATCAACCCGTCGGCCGTGGCGGTCGCCATCACGATGGGCGGCAAGTGCGTCTGGGGCCCGACGGTCTCCGCCGCCCAGCACATCCGTGCGCACAGCCACGACGACGGTTTCCCCAGCGCCGCCGGCAACCTCTACGAGAAGGAGGTCTCGATCTTCGACGCCTCCGGTGACATCTCGGAGGACACCGAGCTGGTGACCCGGCTGGTCGGCGAGGCCGACATCCTGCTCTCCGGCGGCCACCTCGACGGCCCGTCCATGAAGGCCTTCTTCAAGACCGCCAAGGACAACGGGGTGCGGCGGCTCCTGCTGCACCACCCCGACTTCATCGTCAACGCGAGCGACACCGACATCGAGGAGATGATCGGCTACGGCGCCTTCGTCGAGCACGAGCTGTCGATGTACCACCCGGACGTGCCGGCGCCCCGGTGGCCCATCGAGCGCCTGGTCGACTGGATCAAGAAGATCGGCCCCGAGCGCACGGTCCTCGACTCCGACCTGGGACAGCAGGGCAACCCGCTGCCGGTGGACGCCTACCTCCTGATCATCCAGCAGCTGCTCGACCACGGCATCCCCGCGGCCGACATCCGCCAGATGATCTGCCGCAACACGGCCTACCTCCTCGGGCTGGAGGAGAAGAACTGATGCGGCGGGCCCGGAAGGTCATCATCACCACGGCCGTGACGGGCTCGGTCAACATCCCGTCGCAGAGCCCGTACCTGCCGCTCTCCGCCGCGCAGGTGGTCGAGGCCGCCGTCGAGGCGGTGGAGGCCGGCTCGGCGGTGGTGCACCTGCACGCCCGGCACCCGGACGGCCGGCCCGCGTTCGAGCCGGAGATCTTCGAGGAGATCGTCCCGCCGATCATGGCGCGCACCGACGCCGTCATCAACATCACCACCGGCGGCTCGTCGGCCATGACGATGGACGAGCGGCTGGCCGCGGCCACCCGCTTCGAGCCCGAGCTCGCCTCGCTGAACATGGGCTCGATGAACTTCGTCTACTCCGGCATCGCCGACCGGGTGAAGGAGTGGAAGCACGACTGGGAGAAGCCGTACGTGCTCAACACGTACTCGCACCCGTTCATCAACTCCTTCGACCGCATCGAGCACACGCTGCGGACGCTGGGCGCGAACGGCACCCGCTTCGAGTACGAGTGCTACGACATCGGCCACCTCTACTCGCTGGCCCACTTCGTCGACAAGGGGCTGGCCAAGCCGCCGCTGCTGATCCAGGGGGTCTTCGGCATCCTGGGCGGCATCGGCGCCGACCACGAGAACCTCGAGCACATGGTGCGCATCGCCGACAAGCTCTTCGGCGACGACTACTGGTTCTCCGCGTTCGCGGCCGGGCGCGACCAGATGCAGTTCGGCACGCACAGCGCCTGGCTCGGCGGGCACGTCCGGGTCGGGCTGGAGGACAGCCTCTGGATCGGCAAGGGCCGGCTCGCGGAGAGCAACGCCCAGCAGGTCACCAAGATCCGCACGGTGCTCGAGGACCTGGGCAAGGAGATCGCCACCCCGGCGGACGCCCGCGCGATGCTCGCGCTGCGAGGAAGGAACCCCTCATGACCACGTACGCGGCGGACGACATCCGCTCGAAGCTGGTGACCGCGGCCCCCAGGGTGGACGTGACGACACCGATCAGGCCCTCCCAGTGGATCGAGTTCCTGACCCACGAACCCACCGAGACCGCGCCGAACGGCAGCCGTACGTGGCTGGCGCGCGCCGCCAACCTGGTGCTCTCCTACACCGAGGCGAAGGCCGGCGACGAGTTCGCCCGCACCGGCCAGCCGGATGAGTACGCGATCCTCATGTATTCGGACAGCGCGCCGGTGACCGTACGGGCCGGCGCCGAGGAGACGTCCGTTGCCGAGGAGGCCTTCGTGGTCGTGCCGCCGGGGGACAGCGTCGTCCGCGCCGACGGTGACGGCGTACTCATCCGGCTGTTCTCCTCGGTCGCGCCGGACCTGACCGGCGGCTCGCTGAACGCGGACGCGTACGCCGAGCCGGACGAGCGCGCCGCGCCGCTGGAGCCCTGGCCCGACCCGGTCGGCGGGTTCCGGCTGCGCGTCTACCGGCTCGCCGACACCCCGATCGCCGAGGGCCGCTTCGGCCGGATCTTCCGCACCACGAACCTGATGGTGAACTTCCTCGCCGAGGAGCCGCGGCCCCGCGACGAGAAGAAGCTGTCGCCGCACCACCACGACGACTTCGAGCAGATCTCGCTCGCGGTGAAGGGCCGTTTCGTGCACCACATCCGCTACCCGTGGGGGCCGGACTCGACCCGGTGGCGCGCCGACGAGCACCGCGAGATCGCCACCCCCTCGATCTGCGTGATCCCGCCGCCGACCGTGCACACCACCCAGGGGATCGGCGAGCACCAGCAGCTCATCGACATCTTCTCGCCGCCGCGGACGGACTTCTCCGCGTCCGGCTGGGTGCTCAACGCCGACGACTACCCGGCCAGATGATCTTCCGTACGGAGGCCGGCCCGGCCCTGGGCACGTGGGTGAAGATCCCGGCCATGGAGGTCATGGAGCTGGTCGCGCTGGCCGGCTTCGACTTCGCCGTGATCGACCTGGAGCACTCGCCGATCAACCTGGAGACCGCGTACCAGCTCATCGGCACGGCGCTCTTCCGGGGCGTCACGCCGATCGTGCGGGTGCCGGAGCTGGCCGGGGGGCTGGTGCAGCGGGTGCTCGACGCCGGCGCGGGAGGCGTCATGGTGCCGCACGTCGACACCGTGGAGCAGGCGCGGGCGGCCGTCTCCGCGGTGCGTTTCCCGCCGCTGGGCACCCGCGGCGTCGGCTCCACCGGCCGCGCCGGCGCCTGGGGTGCGCTGCCCCGCGCCGAATACCTGCGCTACGGCCAGGAGGAGGTCGTGCTGATCGCCCAGATCGAGAGCGCCCTCGGGGTACGCAACGCGGGCGGGATCGCGGCGCTGGACGGGGTCGACGCGTTGCTGGTCGGCGCCGCGGACCTGTCTGTGAGCGAGGGCCGTACGGAATCCGACCCGGCCGTGGTCGCGCTCATGGCCGAAGCCGTCGAGCAGGGCCGCCGGGCCGGGGTGCCGGTCGGCAACGCCGGCGGCGCGACGGCCGACGCGGTGCGCGCCTCCCTGGCCGCCGGCTTCACGTTCACGATGTTGAGCAACGACGCGAGCCTGTTCGGCGCCGCCGCGCGGGCCGCCGTCGACGCAGCGAGGAAGGTTGGCAATGGCTGAACTGCTTGCGGGCAAGGTGATCCTGGTCGTCGGGGCCAGCGCGGGGATCGGCGCCGACGCCGCCCGGGTGTTCGCCGCCGACGGCGCGTCCCTGATGCTCGTGGCGCGCTCCGAGGGGCCGCTCGCCGAGACGGCCGCCGAGCTCGGCAAGGCCGGGCACGAGGTCGCCTGGACCACCGGCGACGTCTCCGACGCCGGGGACGTCGCGCGTTTCGTGCGGGCGACGGTCGACCGGTTCGGCCGGCTCGACGGCGCCTTCAACAACGCGGCCATGACCCAGGCCGGCCGGCTCGACCAGGTGACGGAGGAGGACTTCGACCGTCTCCTCGCGGTGAACGTCAAGGGCACGTGGCTGTGCATGCGCGAGGAGGTGCGGGTGATGGAGCGGCAGGGCGCCGGTTCCATCGTCAACGTGAGCAGCATCGGCGGGCTGCGTGGCAGCTCCGGCATGGGCGGCTACCAGGCGAGCAAGCACGCCGTCATCGGGCTGACCCGGACGGCCGCGCACGACTTCGGGCCGCTCGGCATCCGGGTGAACGTGATCGCTCCCGGCCCCACCGAGTCGCCCATGCTGGAGGCGACCCGGCGGGCGATCCCCGGCGGCGTCGAGGAACGCATCGCGCGGACCCCGTTGCGCAAGGCCGGCACCGGCGCGGAGGTCGGGGCGACGGTCTCCTTCCTGCTGAGCGACCGGGCGAGCCACCTCAGCGGCGTGATCCTGCCGGTGGACGGTGGTTTCGTTGCCTGACGTCGGGACCCTGCGGCTGCCCGGCCGGATCCACTTCGGTTACGGCTCCCGGGCGCAGCTGGCGGAGGCGGTGCTCGTCCACGGCCGCAAGGTCTTCGCCGTGGTCGACCCGTTTCTCGTCCACAGCCGGTTCTACGGTGACATCCTGGCCGGCCTGCGGGACGCCGGGATCGAGGTGCGGATCCACTCGGACATCACCCCGGAGCTTCCGGTCGGCACCCTGGACGAGGCCGGGGCGCTCGCCCGCGACTACGGGCCCGACGTCGTCGTGGCGATCGGCGGCGGCAGCGCGCTCGACGCGGCCAAGCTCATCGCGCTGCTCGCGGTGCATCCCGGCCCGCTCAGCGGCTACTACGGCGAGAACCTGGTGCCGGGGCCGGTGCTGCCGATCGTGGCCCTGCCCACCACGGCGGGCACCGGCTCCGAGGTGACCCCGGTGGCGGTCGTCTCCGACCCGGACCGGGAACTGAAGGTGGGCATCTCCAGCCCGTTCCTGGTGCCGGCCGTGGCGATCGTCGACCCCGAGTTCACCGTCGGCTCGCCGGCGCCGGTCACGGCGTACTCGGGCATCGACGCGCTCGTGCACGCGGTCGAGTCGTACACGGCGCGGGAGTTCACCCTCGACTGGTCCCTGCCGCTGCCCGTCTTCACCGGGCGCAACGCGCTCATCGAGCCGATCGCGTTGCAGGCCGCGCGGCACCTCGGGCCGGGGCTGCCAGTCGCCGTCACGAAGCCGGACGACCGGCGGGCGCGGGAGGAGGTGGCGAAGGGGGCGCTGCTCGCCGGCATGGCCTTCGGCTCCACCGGCACCCACCTGTGCCACGCGCTGCAATACCCGATCGGCGCGCTGACGAAGACGCCGCACGGTCTCGGGACGGGACTGATGCTTCCGTACGTCATCGACGCGCTGAACGGGGACCGGCTGGCCGCGCTGGGCGCCGCCCTCGAAGGCATTCCGGTGCGGGAGGCGTCGAAGGAGAGGCTGCGGGCGCGGGTCGCGGAGATCAACCGGGCGATCGGCGTACCGTCGAACCTTGCCGGGATCGGCGTGACCCGCGATCAGCTGCCCCGCATCGCCGAACTGGCGCTGGGGTCGAAGCGGCTGATCGCGATCGCGCCCATCGAACCGACGCGGGCGGCGCTGCTGGACATCCTGGAGCGCGCATTCGAAGGAGCATCATGACGCGCAGCGACTTCATCACCGACCTGTTCATCGACGGCGAGTGGCGGCCCGGCGCCGGCGGCGGGCGGTTCGACGTCGTCGACCCGGCCGACCTGTCGACCATCGCCCGGTTCGCGATCGCGAGCGAGCAGGACTGCCTGGACGCGGTCGACGCCGCGGCGGCGGCGCAGGAGGGCTGGGCGGCCACGGCCCCCCGGGAACGCGGCGAGCTGCTGCGCTCGGCGTACGAGATCCTGACCGCCGAGGTGGAGCTCTTCGCCGAGATCATGGTGCGGGAGAACGGGAAGTCCTGGTCCGACGCCATCGGCGAGGCGAACTACGCGAAGGAGTTCTTCCGCTGGTTCGCCGAGGAGGCGGTACGCGTGCCGGGCGACTACCGCCTCTCCCCGGCGGGCGACAAACGCATCGTCGTCGACCGCCAGCCGATCGGGGTCTCGCTGCTCATCACGCCGTGGAACTTCCCGGCCGCGATGGCGACCCGCAAACTCGGCCCGGCCCTGGCCGCCGGCTGCACGACGATCCTCAAGCCGGCCCGCGAGACCCCGCTGACCGCGGCGTACGTGGTCGAGGTCCTGCGCCGCGCCGGCGTGCCCCGCGGCGTCGTCAACCTGGTCACCCCCGTCCCGACCGGCCCGCTGGTCAAACGCATGATCGACCGGCCCGAGGTGCGCAAACTCTCCTTCACGGGCTCCACCGAGGTCGGCCGCGAACTGCTGCACGCGTGCGCCGACAGCGTGGTCAGCGCCTCGATGGAACTCGGCGGCAACGCCCCGCTCATCGTGCTCCCGGGCGCGGACCTGGCCGTGGCGGTCGAGGGCGCGCTGCTCGCCAAGATGCGCAACGGCGGCTCGGCCTGCACGGCCGCCAACCGCTTCTACGTCCACAGCTCCGTCCACGACGAATTCGTCACCCGCATGGACGAGGCCCTCGCCGGCATCTCCGTCGGCCCCGGCCTGGACCGCACGAACGGCCTCGGCGCCCTCGTCTCGGTCGCCGAACGCGACAAGGTGGCAGATCTCGTCTCCCAGGCGCTGACCACCGGCGCCGAACTCCGCCGCGGCGGCCACGCCTCGGACAAGGGCGCCTTCTACGATCCGACCCTCCTGACCGGCGTCACCCACGGAACCCCCATCACCACCACGGAAATCTTCGGCCCGGTCACGGCCGTCGTCCGCTTCGACTCCGTCGACGAGGTCGTCCGGATGGCCAACGACACGGTGTACGGCCTGATGGCGTACGTCTTCGGCCCGGAACGCGAAGCGATGGCGGTCGCCCGCCGCCTCGAGGCGGGCATGGTGGCGGTCAACCGCGGCGTGGTCAGCGACCCGGCCGCCCCGTTCGGCGGGGTCAAGCAGAGCGGGCTGGGCCGCGAGGGCGGCTCGGAGGGCATCCTCGAGTTCCTCGAGGAGAAATACATCGCCCTGACCGCCTGACGGCGGCGCTTCCTCCGGTCGGCCTCGACCGCGGGCCGCTCGTGAGGGCGGCGCCACGGTGTTGCGGGTGGGTGGCCTCGTCGGGCGTACGGGAGGGTCAGGTGTTGTGGGGTGCTACGGCCTCGCGGTTCTCGGCCGCGAGGGCCGGGCCGAGGAGCTCGTCGCAGACCCGGATCAGGCGGGCGCGGAGCGCTGCCGCCCGGCGGGCGAACTCGCGCTGGCGGGTCACGTATTCGGCCTTGCCCTCGGGGGTTTCGATCTTCACCGGGGGGTGGCCGTAGGAGCTGAGGTCGTAGGGGCTGGCCTGCATGTCGAGCAGGCGGATGTCGCCGGCCAGGGCGAAGCAGTCGAGGGCGAGGGCGCCGGGGACGGCCGGGCCGAGCTTGCTCGCCCACTTGTGGCAGTCCATGGCCGCGTGCAGGCAGCCGGGCTGGTCGAGGTCGACCTGGGTGGCGCGGGTCGGCTGGAGGCGGTTGAGGCCGACCGCCTCCGGGGTGAAGAAGCGGAACGCGTCGAAGTGGGTGCAGCGGATCGGGTGCTGCTCGACCACCTTGTCGGTCTCCGCCTGGCCGAGGCGCAGCGGGAGCGGGTGGCGGCGGTGCTCGGGCTGGCGGTAGACCATCGCCCACTCGTGCAGGCCGAAACAGCCGGAGAAGGCCGGGCGGGACGCCGTCGCGGTGAGCAGGCCGTGGATGTAGCGGACGCTCTCGCCGCGGGCCTGCATGTACGCCTCGACGTCGAGGGTCACCACGCCGTCGGTGCGGGTGGTGTAGAACTTCCACGCGGCGTGCTCGGCGAGGCCGTCGGGGGCCGGGCCGAGGCCGGTGCCCACGCCGGGGTGCCAGCGGCGGAGCTGGGCCGGGCGGGTGCCGTAGTAGTCGTAGAGGAAATCCTCTATCGCGTGCTTCTCGCCGGCCGCCTTGCGGGTGCGGTGGCCGGCCGTCATCTCGTCGGCGCGCTCGGCGTGCCCCCGGGCCAGCGGGATCCAGCTGATGCTGGGCAGCACGGTGGTCAGCGCGTGTGTCTCGCTGATCCCCATCGCACCAGCGTATCCAGCAAGTCCAGTCCTATCGAGCCGTGGCGCCACCGGTGACGAGGAACGCCCGAACGAGGTTCGCCACGGTCTCGGGTGCGCTGACGTCCGGGGCGTTGTGGTCCAGGCCCGGCGAGCAGGTGTACGCCGCACCCGGCACGAGTTTCGCCAGTTCCACCTGCACCCGGCGGAGCCAGCCGGGGCTGCGGTCACCGGCGATGATCAGCGTCGGCGAGTCGATGGCGGCGTAGCGGGTGCCGTCGGAGTCGAGGCCGGCCGCGATGCGCCACTCCGAGGGCAGGGTGTGCAGCAGCGCCCGGGTCTCCCGGCCGCCCGCGGTGTGCAGCATGATCCGTCGAGCACCGCGGCGGCGTCCTCCACCTCGCGCTCGATCGCGTACGCCGGACCCTTCGGCCCGCTCGCACCCCGTCCCCGGCGGTCGAGAACGTGCACGGTGCGGAGGTCGGAGAGTCCGGCGGCGAGCCTGACGTAGTCGTGGGCGGACCTCAGGCCGCCCGGCAGGACGACGAGGCCGGGGCCGGAACCGGTGCTGGTCACGCCGAGCCGCGTGCCGTCGGCGCTGGTAATAGTTGGCATGCGAGGGAATGTAGTACAACTACTACATACTTGATAAGGTGCTCGTCATGACGACTTCGACGGGGGCGCTTCGGGAGGCCACCGGCACACCGCTGGGTGAGCCGGTGCTGGAAGTGCGCGGCCTGCGCATGCGCTACGGCAGCACCGACGTGCTGCGCGGGCTCGACTTCTCCGCCCGGCGCGGCGAGGTCGTCGCCGTGCTCGGGCCCAACGGCGCCGGCAAGACCACCACCATCGAGATCCTCGAGGGCTTCCGCATGCGGTCGGCCGGCGACGTGCGCGTGCTCGGCGTCGACCCGGCGGTGGGCGGAGAGCGCTGGCGGGCCCGGCTCGGCGTGGTTCTCCAGTCTTGGCGCGACCACAGCAAGTGGCGGGTGCGCGAGCTGCTGCACCACCTCGGCACGTATTACGCCGGATACTCCACGCCGGAGCGCCGGCGGCCCTGGCCGGTCGACGACCTGATCGAGGTCGTCGGCCTCGCCGGACAGGCGCAGCAGCGGGTGGGCCGGCTCTCCGGCGGCCAGCGCCGCCGGCTCGACGTCGCCATCGGCATCGTCGGGCGTCCCGAGCTGCTCTTCCTCGACGAGCCGACGGTCGGCTTCGACCCCTCCGCCCGCCGCGACTTCCACGACCTGGTGCACCGGCTGACCGATGTGGACGAGACGACCGTCGTGCTGACCACGCACGACCTCGACGAGGCCGAGAAGCTCGCCGACCGCATCGTCATCCTGGCGGGCGGCCGGATCATCGCCGACGGCTCGGCCGACGAGCTCTCCCGCCGGATCGCCCGCGAGTCGGAGATCCGCTGGACCCGCGACGGCAACCGCTACGTGCACTCGGCCGCCGACGCCACCCGCTTCGTCCGCGACCTCTTCCGGCAGTACGGCGACGGCATCGGCGACCTCGAGGTGCGCCGGGCGGGACTCGAGGAGACCTACATGACGCTGGTCCGGGACTTCGAGGCGGGCCGCTCGGCATCCGCCGTGAGCGCGTTCGAGGAGGCGCTGTGAGCAGCATCGGCACGGCCGCGCGCACGGGTTTCGCCCGCGGGGGCATCGAGCTGCGGCAGACGTTCAGCAACGTCACGGATCTGTGGACGTACCTGTTCCCGGCGGTGCTGTTGGTCGGCACGGTGTTCTTCATGCGCAACGCGACGGTGCCGGGCACGGACATCTCGCTCGGCGCTCGGACCCTGCCCAGCACGTTCGGCATGGGCATCGCCTTCGCCGGCCTGATGACCGTGGCCACGCTGCTGGTCACCGACCGCGAGGACGGCACGCTGCTGCGGGCCAAGGCGACGCCGAACGGGATGTCCGGCTACCTGGTCGGCAAGATCGTGCTGGTCGGCGGCATGACGGCGTGCTCGTTCCTGCTCCAGCTGGTGCCGGGCCTCTTCCTCGTCGACGGCCTGAGCGTCGACGCCGGCGGCTGGCTGACGCTGCTCTGGCTGGTGCCGCTCGGCTTCGTCGCCACCATGCCGCTGGGCGCCGTGATCGGCTCGGTGATCGACAGCGCGCGCAACCTCGGGCTGATCATGCTGCCGCTCATCGGCCTCGTCGCGATCTCCGGGATCTTCTACCCGATCAGCGCGATGCCGGGCTGGTTGCAGGGCGTCGCGCAGGGGTTCCCGGTGTACTGGCTAGGGTTGGGCATGCGTTCCGTGTTCCTGCCCGACGCCTCGACGGCCGCCGAGCTGGGCCACTCCTGGCGGCAGCTGGAGACGGCCGGCGTGCTGGGCCTGTGGGCGGTGGCCGGGCTGATCCTCGCCCCGGCGGTATTGCGCCGGATGGCCCGGCGGGAGTCCGGCTCGGCGGTCGCGGCGCGCCGCGAGAAGGCTATGCAGCGGCCCGTCGGATGAGCTCCGAAGTCACGTACAACCGCATCGCGATGCTGCGCGCCGAGCGTGGCATCTCGCGGCGGCAGCTCGCGGACGCGCTGGGCGTGCACTACCAGACGGTCGGCTACCTCGAGCGCGGCGAGTTCAGCCCGTCGCTGCACCTCGCGCTGCGCATCTGCGACTACTTCGAGGTGCCAGTCGAGGTGGTGTTCAGCCTCCGGCCGTTCCCCCGGCTCGGCACGGATTCGGCGCAGCGCAGCGCGTAGCCTCGTCCTAGCGCGCAGGTTCGAAGTTCCTGCGGGCCAGCTTTCGATGGATGGGGTTATCCGTGCGTTTCGCTCGTTTCGTTCATGCCGGTGGCGTGTCTTTCGGGGTCGTCGAGGGGGAGTCGCAGTCCGGCACCCAGGGCCTGACCATCGCCGAGATCGACAGCATCCCGTTCCAGAACGTCCGCTTCACCGGCCAGCGCTGGGCCCTGGCCGACATCCGGCTGCTCGCGCCGATCTTCTCCAGCAAGGTCATCGGCATCGGGCGCAACTACGCGGACCACGCCGCCGAGCTCGGCAACGAGGTGCCCAAGGAGCCGCTGATCTTCATCAAGCCCTCCACCTCGGTGATCGGGCCGAACGACGCCATCCGCATCCCGCCGGTCACCCAGCAGGTCGAGCACGAGGCCGAGCTGGCGGTGGTGATCGGCGCGAGCGGCGCCCGGCGGGTGGACCGGGCCGGCGCCGAGAAGGCGATCTTCGGCTACACCGTCGGCAACGACGTGACCGCTCGTGACCTGCAGCGCAGCGACCCGCAGTGGACCCGGGCCAAGGGCTTCGACTCGTTCTGCCCGCTCGGCCCGTGGATCGAGACCGAGCTGGACGTCAGCGACCTCGAGGTCCGGTGCGAGGTGGGCCGCAACCCCGACGAGATGGAGGTACGCCAGCTCGGCCGCACCAAGGACCTGGTCTTCGACGTGCCGACGCTGGTCTCGTACGTGTCCCACGTCATGACGCTGCTGCCGGGCGACGTGATCCTCACCGGCACCCCGGCCGGGGTGAGCCCGATCGTCGCCGGCGACACGGTGTCGGTGAGCGTGCAGGGCATCGGCGAACTGCGCAACCCGGTGGTCACGCTCGACTGACGGCGCTTCCCGCGGCGCAGGAGCACGTTCTCGCCCTCCTGCCGACCGTCACCGCGGCCGCGAACAGCGCACGTCCTCGCGTTCCCGGAACGTCCCGGGCCCGAACAGCGCACGTCCTCGCGTTCCCGGAACGTCCCGGGCCCGAACGGCGGGCGGGTCGCCGGCACCCGGCTGAGCCACGGGTGGGCGCGGTGCATCGCGCGGGTGCGGCCGGCGGGGCTCCAGCGGCGGCAGTACCCACCCCGGATCGGTCATGACCGGCTTCCTCGGCCGTCCGGCGAGCCTGCCGCCCGCGCCGGAGGGCGTGGGCCGGATGTACCCCCGCACCGTGGACCGAGACCAGCGCGGAGGCGTGCCGGACGGCCATGGGGGAGCACGCGGCCCGGCGCGCCGACGGCCTTCGTGAGCCGGCGCGCCGACGGTGCTTGCGAGCCGGCGCGCCGACCGCCTTCGTGAGCCGGTGCGGCACCCCCGGCTCGCGGTGCCCACGGTCGCCGGGGTGACCGGGCGGTCGGCGGTGACCGACGCCGCGCGCACGCCGACCTGTTCAGGCCGTAGTCACGAGGTTACGGAAACGCCGGGTGGTAACCCGATTTGGTGGGCACCATGGGCTCAGGTAGAGTTCTCAACCGGCACGGAAAGTCGTGCCGATGGGGTATGGGGTAATTGGCAGCCCGACTGATTCTGGTTCAGTTAGTCTAGGTTCGAGTCCTGGTACCCCAGCGCTACGGTCTCCCGCGAGATCAGCGGCGCTGGACTTCTGATAGAGTTCGGCACCGTTGCTGGAGCGGGAAAGACCGAGCAAGAGCAACAAAGGCAAGGCCCGGTCCCGTCGTCTAGCGGCCTAGGACGCCGCCCTCTCAAGGCGGTAGCGAGGGTTCGAATCCCTTCGGGACTACCAGCACCAACGGCTCGTGTCACTGACACGGGCCGTTCTGCTTTTCCGCCTCCACGCTCGGCGTAGCCACCGGCGGCCTCCGGCCCGGGACACTGTCTCCGCGCTCGGCGTAGCCACCGGCGGCCTCCGGACACTGTCAGTGTGACGGATCTCGGCGTAAGCCGTGTCGACTTCGGCTATTTCGTCCGGCCGGCCGTCGAGACCGGGACCGGCTCTCCCCGCGTCGAGCCGTGCCTGGGCTACCTGGTCGACCACCCCGGCGGCACGCTGCTCGTCGACACCGGCACGGGCAGCGATCCCTACGTCGAGGCGCATTACCGGCCCCCGCGCATCCCGCTGGCGGACGCTCTCGCCGCCGGCTCTCGGCGGGCGCATTTCGCTGGCAGACGCGCTCGCCGCCGCCGGCTCCCGGCCCGGCGACCTCCGGTGCGTCGTGAACTGCCATCCGCACCTCGACCACAGCGGCGGCAACCCGGCGCTGCCCGGACGCCCGATCTTCACCCAGCGGGCGGAGCTGGACCTCGCCCGCCACGTCGCGGGTCACACGCTGCCGGAGTTCGTCGACGCGCCCGCACGCCGAGCTGGACGGCGCACACGTTTGCGGCGAGCACGCGGCGGATCAAGCGGGGGTCGGCGGGGTGATGCTGCCGAACCACGTGCCGAGGCCGAGGTGCTGCCCGGGGTGGTGATCGTGCCCACTCCCGGCCACACCGCCGGGCACCAGCCGGTGGTCGTGCGCCGCCGCGACGGCACGGTGGTGGTCGCCGGGCAGAGCCACGACCACGCCGCCGGGGTGACGGCGGGCCGCCGGGGTAAGGCGGGCCGCCGGGGACGGTGCGGAGCCGCCGCTGCCGGCCTCACCGACCACGGTGATGTCGGCGGCGCTGTCGAGGAGCAGCCGGTCCCTCCGGTATGGATGGACAGGAGTCCGACCCGGCCCGCGTGGTGTTCGCCCACGACAGCGCCGTCCGGGAGCCCTGACCGCCAGCGCCGCCCGTGTCGGCACCTCCGCGGGTTACAGCCCGCTGAGGCGCTGCCCGGCGCGGACCACGGCCATCGCGTGCCGCTCGCCCGGGCGCCGGCCGAGCCGCTCGATCGGACCGCTTATCGAGATGGCGGCGATCACCCGGCCCGTCCGGTCGCGGATCGGCGCCGAGACGCTGGCCACACCCGGCTCCCGCTCGGCCACGCTCTGGGCCCAGCCGCGCCGCCGGACCTCGGCCAGGGTGCGGCCGGTGAACTTGCACCGGGGCAGCAGCGGCATCACCGCCTCGGGCGGCTCCCAGGCCAGCAGGATCTGCGCCGCCGAACCGGCCACCATCGGCAGCACCGAGCCCACCGGGACCGTGTCGCGCAGGCCGCTGGCCCGTTCCGCCGCGGCCACGCAGATGCGTTCGTCCGCGCGGCGCAGATAGAGTTGCGCGCTCTCGCCGGTGGCGTCCCGCAGGGCGGCCAGCAACGGCTCCGCGGCGGTCAGCAACACGTCGGGGGCCGCGTTCGCCAGCTCGCCGAGGCGAGGGCCCGGCCGCCAGCGTCCCTGGGTGTCCCGGACCAGCATCCGGTGGATCTCCAGGGCCTGGGCCAGCCGGTGCGCGGTCGCCCGGGGCAGCTTCGTGCGGTCGACGAGTTCGGCCAGGCTGGCGCCGTCGACACAGGCCGCGAGGATGACCACCGCCTTGTCGAGAACGCCGACACCGCTCATACTGTGTCCCACAAGCCGAAACATACCTCCCAGAATTTAGGATGTCCAGATGGTGGGAGTCACTCCGAAGCCGAGGACCCTGGCCGAGAAGGTCTGGGACGACCACGTCGTGCGTGCTGCCGAGGGTGAGCCTGATCTGCTCTACATCGACCTGCACCTGCTGCACGAGGTGACCAGCCCGCAGGCCTTCGACGGCCTGCGCCTGGCCGGCCGTCCGGTCCGGCGCACCGATCTCACGCTCGCGACCGAGGACCACAACACCCCTACGGGGTACGCGGACCCGGCGTTCAACACCCGCCGCGGCGACCTCCTCACGATCGCGGACACGACCTCGCGCACCCAGATCGAGACGCTGCGCAAGAACTGCGCCGAGTTCGGCGTGCAGATCCGCTCGCTCGGCCATGAGCAGCAGGGCATCGTCCACGTGATCGGCCCGCAGCTCGGTCTCACCCAGCCGGGCACGACCATCGTCTGCGGCGACTCGCACACCGCGACCCACGGCGCGTTCGGCGCGCTGGCCTTCGGCATCGGCACCAGCGAGGTCGAGCACGTCCTCGCCACCCAGACGCTGCCGCAGGCGAAGCCGAAGACGATGGCGGTCACGGTCGTCGGCGAGCTGCGCCCCGGCGTCACCGCCAAGGACCTGATCCTCGCGCTGATCACCCAGGTCGGCACCGGCGGCGGCAACGGCCACATCGTCGAGTACCGCGGCGAGGCCATCCGCAAGCTCTCCATGGAGGGCCGGATGACCATCTGCAACATGTCCATCGAGTGGGGTGCGAAGGCCGGCATGATCGCGCCGGACGAGACCACGTTCGCGTACCTGAAGGGCCGCGAGCACGCGCCCAAGGGTGCCGACTGGGACGCCGCGGTGGAGTACTGGCGGTCGCTGGTCACCGACCAGGATGCCGAGTACGACACCGAGGTGATCCTGGACGCCTCCGCGATCAGCCCGTTCGTCACGTGGGGCACCAACCCGGGCCAGGGCGCGGCGCTCGACAGCCGGGTGCCGGATCCGGAGGAGTTCGTCGACGAGGTGGAGCGCAACGCCGCCCGCCGCGCGCTGGAGTACATGGGCCTCGAGGCCGGCACGCCGCTCAAGGACGTACCGGTGGACGTGGTGTTCGTGGGCTCCTGTACCAACGGGCGCCTCGAGGACCTGCGCGCCGCCGCCGAGGTGATCCGCGGGCGCAAGGTGCACGAGGGCGTCCGGATGATGATCGTGCCGGGCTCGTACGTGGTCCGCGAACAGGCCGAGCAGGAGGGCCTCGACAAGATCTTCGTCGACGCCGGCGCCGAGTGGCGTTTCGCCGGCTGCTCGATGTGCCTGGGCATGAACCCGGACACGCTCAGCCCGGGGCAGCGGGCCGCCTCCACGTCCAACCGCAACTTCGAGGGCCGGCAGGGCCGGGGCGGGCGTACCCACCTGGTCTCGCCCGAGGTCGCCGCCGCCACCGCCGTGGCCGGCAAGCTGGCCGCCCCCGCCGACCTGTAGAGCCGAAGGAACCAGCCATGGACAAGTTCACCACCCACGCCGGCAAGGTCATGCCGCTGCGGCGCTCCGATGTGGACACCGACCAGATCATCCCGGCGGTCTATCTGAAGCGGGTCACCCGTACCGGTTTCGAGGACGGGCTCTTCAGCGCCTGGCGCGACGACCCGTCGTTCGTGCTCAACAATCCGGCGTACGCCGGGGCCACGATCCTGGTCGCCGGCCCCAACTTCGGCACCGGATCGTCGCGCCAGCACGCCGTCTGGGCGCTGCGGGACTGGGGCTTCAAGGTCGTCATCGCGGCCCGGTTCGGCGACATCTTCCGGGGCAACGCCCTCAAGGAGGGCCTGCTGCCGGTGCAGCTCGACCAGAAGGCCGTCGAGGCGCTCTGGGACCTGGCCGAGAGCGAGCCGGAGAAGCAGATCACGGTCGACCTCGGCGCCCGTCAGGTGCGCGTGGACGACGCCGAGTGGGGCTTCCCGATCGACGATTTCAGCCGCTGGCGCCTCATGGAGGGCCTCGACGACATCGGACTGACCCTGCGGCACGAGGCCGCGATCACCACGTACGAGGAGAATCGGCCGTCCTTCAAGCCGGTCGTCGTCTGAGCCCGGAAACCCTGTCAGCGCAGGCCTTTTCGCCCCCGTCGGAGCCCCGGCGGGGGCGAAATCGTTGCGACACAACGGTTTTTTTTCGCGCCAATGTTTGTGTCTGCTGGTCAGAGGGCATACGGTGCGCGCAGAATGGCTCGCATTGGGCCAATGATGCTTGAACGCGACGGAGGAAACCCCGTGCGTGACTCATGACCAAGCATCAGTTCTCACGTTCGGGAGGAAAACCGTGAACAAGGCCGAGCTCATCGAGGCGCTCGCCGCCCGACTGGGGGACCGGAAAACGGCGACAGCGGCGCTGGATGCGGTCATCAGCGAGGTGCAGACCGCCGTCACCAAGGGCGACCGCGTTGCCATCACCGGTTTCGGTGTCTTCGAGAAGCGGGCGCGAAATGCGCGCACCGCGCGGAATCCGCGCACCGGCGAACCAGTCAAGGTGAAGAAAACGTCCGTCCCCGCCTTCAAGCCCGGCACGGGTTTCCGGGAGATGGTCGCGAGCGGCAAGGTGGCCAAGGCCACCGCCGCCAAGAAGACCACCGCGGCGGCGAAGTCCACTGCCACCAAGGCCACTCCGGCCAAGTCGACGGCGACGTCGGCGGCGAAGAAGACCACGGCGGCGAAGGCCACTCCGGCCAAGTCGACCGCGACGAAGACGGCGGCGGCCAAGAAGACCGCGGCCACCAAGGCGACGGCAACGAAGGCGACCGCCACCAAGGCCACGGCGACCAAGACGACGGCGGCGAAGTCCACCGCGGCGAAGTCGGCGCCGGCGAAGACGACCGCGGCCAAGAAGACGGCCACCACGGCCAAGGCCACCCCGGCGGCGAAGTCGACCGCCACGAAGGCCGCGGCGACCAAGGCCACGGCGACCAAGGCCGCGGCGACGAAGGCCACCCCGGCCAAGTCGACCGCGACCAAGACCGCGACGGCCAAGAAGACGGCGGCCACCAAGTCCGCGCCGGCGAAGAAGACCGCCACCAAGTCGGCGGCTGCTACCAAGTCGGCGCCGGCCAAGAAGGCGACCGCCCGCAAGACCACGGCGGCCACCAAGGCGACCCCGGCCGCCAAGGCCACCACGGCGCGCACCGCCGCGCCGCGCAAGACGCGCTGACCTTCCACCCGGCGCACCGAAGGCCCGCGGAGATCCGCTCAGCGGGCCGCTGACGAGACGAAAGGCGTCCACCCGTCCGGTGGACGCCTTTCGCGTGTTCCGGCGCCACAGCGGCCGCTGAGCCTACGGTCCGCAGCATGGAACGCAGAACCGGCAGGGGCCGCACGGCCGCGCCCGCCGAGGACGAACCGCAACCGGCGCCGGACCGCGCGCGTGTTCCCGCGCGGCCACGGGGCCCGCTGGGCCGGTCGCTGATCGCCGCCGCCGTCTTCGCCGCCGCGGTCGTGCCCGGGTGGGCGCTCGGCGACGCCGCCGAGCACTGGACCGGGTGGGAGCTCCTCGACTGGACCGTCACCTGCGCGCTCTCCGGCGCCGCCGTGCTCGTGCTGGCGCCGCACTGCTCGTACCGGAGACGTGATGCCCTTGCGGGTCTCGTGCCCTTCTACGGGTGGTACCTGATCAGCGTGCTGGCGTGGCGGGCGGCCCTGCTGCCGCTGCGCGACTGGGAGCCGAGGCCGGACGAGCTGTGGCGGGCCCGCTGGCTCACCGGCGACCTCGTCGGTTACTGGCGCGCCGACCCGCTGCCCCCGCCCTTGCCGCACCGGCCCCGCGGCGGCACCCGGGTCAGATCCGGCTCAGCCCCACGAGCCGGTCGCCCGACCAGCTGAGCACCCAGCCGTCGCCCTTGGCCGTCCGGTAGGGCTCCGGGTCGTCCGCACCGTCCAGCGACGCGAGGAGTCCCGGGATCACCTTGCCCTGGCTGCAGATGGCCGTACGCTCGCCGTCGCGCAGCTCGACCAGCCGCGCGGCCGCCGTCTTGACCCGGGCCGGGATCTCCGCGGCGTCGCCGGGCTCGGCGAACGCGCCGTCCGCCACGATCGGCAGGCCCAGCGTCCGGGCCAGCGGTTCGAGGGTCTGCCGGCAGCGCAGCGGGGTCGCCGCGATCAGCCGCCGCGGGGCGAACAGGGCCGCCGCGACGCCGATCGTCTCCGCCTCGGCCCGGCCCCGGTCGTCGATCGGGCGCAGCGGATCCGGGCCCGCGAAGTCCTTGCGCCGGCCCGCGTGGGCGTGCCGGACCAGCACCGTCAGGGACGTGATCGGCGGCAGCGTCGTGACGTGCTCGACCAGCCGCCGGTCGTCGGCATACGTGAGCCGGTCGAGCGCCTCGCCCGGGGACAGCCACACCACGGCGTCGACCTCGGTGGGATCCTGCGGGTCCGCCGCCGGGCCGTCGCCGGCCCGCATCAACCAGAAATCAACCGTCTTCGGTACGCCGTCAGGCAGCGTGTACGCCACCTCGGGCAGCCGCAGTTGCGGCTCGGCGCGGAACCCGGTCTCCTCGAGGACCTCCCGCACCGCCGCGGCCAGGGCGTGCTCGGAGCCGTCCAGCTTGCCCTTGGGCAGGCTCCAATCCGCACGGTACGGCCGGTGCACGAGGCAGATCTCGATCCCGTCGCCGGCCGGCCGCCAGAGCACCCCGCCCGCGGCGCGAACCGTGGGGGCCATCAGACCGCCTTGCCGATGACCCGGCGCAGCAGCGCCTCCTGCAGGTGCAGGTGCGGCTGGGAGGGGTTCACGGGCCGCCGGTGCCAGGTGCCCTCCGCGTCCAGGTCCCAGCCCTCGCTCTCGTCGCTCATGGCCAATTCCAGCACATTGCGCAGATCGTTCTGCGCGGACGGCAGAGTCACCCGCACCAGGGCCTCCACCCGCCGGTCGAGGTTGCGGTGCATCAGGTCGGCCGAGCCGATCCAGTACTCGGCGTCGTCGCCGGTGCCGAAGCGGAACACCCGGGAGTGCTCCAGGAACCGGCCGACGATCGAGCGGACCCGGATGTTCTCCGAGAGCCCGGGTACGCCCGGACGCAGCGCGCACATGCCCCGGATGACCAGATCCACCTTCACGCCGTCCCGGGAGGCCCGGTAGAGCGCGTCGCACGTCTCCTCGTCGACGAGCGAGTTCACCTTGAACTGGACCAGGGCCTCGCCGCCCGCGCGGGCGATGCGGGCCTGCTCCTCGATCCGCTCGATCAGGCCCCGGCGCACCCCGTGCGGCGCGACGAGCAGGCGGCGGAACGCGGTCTGGCGGCTGTACCCGGTCAGCACGTTGAACAGGTCCGTGACGTCCGCCCCGATCTCCGGGTCGGCCGTGAGCATGCCGAAGTCCTCGTACAGGCGGGCGGTCTTGGGGTGGTAGTTGCCCGTGCCGATGTGGCAGTAGCGCCGGATCTGGTTGCCCTCCTGGCGCACGACGAGGGCGGTCTTGCAGTGCGTCTTGAGGCCGACGAGGCCGTAGACCACGTGGCAGCCGGCCCGCTCCAGGGTGCGCGCCCAGCCGATGTTCGCCACCTCGTCGAAGCGCGCCTTGACCTCGACCAGCACCACCACCTGCTTGCCGGCGGCGGCCGCGTCGACCAGCGCGTCCACGATCGGGGAGTCGCCGCTGGTGCGGTACAGCGTCTGCTTGATGGCCAGCACGTTCGGGTCGGCGGCGGCCTGCTCGATGAAGCGCTGCACGCTCGTCGAGAACGAGTGGTACGGGTGGTGGACCAGGATGTCGCACTCGCGCAGCCGGTTGAAGACGCTGCGCGGCACCTCGCCGTCGGCCAGCTGCGGGTGGGTCGCCGGCACGAACGGGCGGTCCTTGAGATCGTCGCGGTCGACCTCGCCGAAGACCTGCCACAGCGCCGACAGGTCGAGCAGGCCCGGCACCCGCAGCACGTCCTCGTCGTTCATGTCCAGCTCGCGGGCGAGCAGGTCCAGGACGTGGTCGCTGATCGAGGCGGCGACCTCCAGGCGCACCGGCGGGCCGAACCGGCGCTGCGCCAGCTCGCGCTCGAGGGCCTGGAGCAGGTCCTCGTCGCGGTCCTCGTCGACCTCCACCTCGGCATTGCGGGTGACCCGGAACAGGTGCCACTCCAAGATCTTCATCCCGGAGAAGAGCTGATCCAGGTGTACGGCGATGAGCTCCTCGACCGGCAGGAAGCGCACGCCCCGGCTGTCGTTCTGCACCGCCACGAAGCGCTGCACGTTGTTGGGCACCTTGATGCGCGCGAACAGCTCGCCGCTGCTGTCCTCGGGGTCGCGCAGCACCACGGCCAGGTTCAGCGACCGGCTGGAGATGTACGGGAACGGGTGCGCCGGATCCACCGCGAGCGGGGTGAGCACCGGGAAGACCTGCTCGCGGAAGAACGTGCGCAGCCGCTCCCGCTCCGGCGCGTCCAGCTCCGTCCAGCTGACCAGCTCGATGCCCTCGGCCTGCAGCTTGGGCCGGACCTCGTCGCCGAAGCAGGCCGAGTGCCGGGTCACCAGGTCGGCCGCCCGCTCGGTGATCATCTCGAGCTGGTTGCGCAGCGAGCTGCGGTCGCCGCCGCGCATCGGCAGCCCGGCCTTGAGCCGCCGCTTCAGGCCGGCGACCCGGACCATGTAGAACTCGTCGAGGTTGCTGGAGAAGATCGCCAGGAACTTGGCCCGCTCCAGCAGCGGGGTCTCCGGGTCCTCGGCGAGGGCGAGCACCCGCGCGTTGAAGTCGAGCCAGGACAGCTCCCGGTTGAGGAAGCGGTCGTCGGGCAGCTCGTCGGTCTCGTCCGGGTGGTCGGCGGGGCGCGGGGCGGTCATCGTCACGGCAGGCTCCGTCGGCTCGGCGGCGGTCGGCTGGGCTGCATCCGTCCCGGACCCGTTCGCGCGCCGGAGGAACCGGCCGTCGGGCCCGCGCCGGCGAGCTGAGGTCGCGGGCACGGTGGACTCGGGTGTCCGGGGCGGGGTGGTCATCGCTCCATCATTGCCCGTTCCGGGTGAACGGGAAATGAACAAGGCTCATGAGATTCCGGGAAATTGGACCTTGGTCACATGACCATCGGCGCCCGCCTCGACGGTCACCCGCTGACCGAGGCGGAGCAGCCGCAAGCCGGACGCGCGGAACGCCTCGGCGGGGAAGGGCAGCTCGCTGCCGTCGTCGAGCAGCAGCGTGCCGGTGTGGGTCTGAGGATCGAACGTCGCGATCGTGCCCTGCATAGCTGCACGCTACCGGGACGGGCCCGCCGGCACGCGGGTAGAGCCGCATCCGGTCGCCAGCCCGAGGTCGCGCAGCAGCGCGCAGGTGTGCTCCCCGGCGCCCAGGCCGAGGACGGTACGCAGGTCGGCCGGGGTGTCCACGTCCTGCCGCAGGCCGGGCCAGTCCCCGGTCAGCGCGGCGGCGCCCGACGCGGCGTGGGCGGCGGCGGAACCGGGGCCGAAGCGGGGGCCGAGCGGCGTACCCGGGCCGGCGGTCAGCAGCACCGTCCCGGTGCCGGCCGCGTCCGCGACGAAGCCCCGGCCGGCGGGGGCGCTCAGCAGGGCGGCGCCCAGCTCGTGCGGCCGCAGCGCCGGCAGATCCCCGGCGAGAACCGCCCGCCGCCGCCCGGCACCCACGGCGACGTCGGCACCGAAGCTCATCGCCTCGTTCAGCCCGGCCGCCGGCGAATCGGCCACCACCCGCGCACCCAGCCCGCTCGCCGCGGCGGCGGCGGCCGGATCGTCCGTGACGACGACGACCCCGCCGACCTGCTCGCACGCGCCGACGGCGGTGACCGTGTCCCGCACCATGGCCAGGGCGAGCGCCTCGTGCCACGCGTCGGGCACGGCGCCCCGCAGCCGGCTCTTGGCCGCGCTGAGCCGCTTGACGGGAATGACCGCCGTCCAGTCCGCACCTGACACGCCGCCAATCCTGCCACCGGCATCCGCCCCCCGCCCCGCCCGTGCCGCGCCCGCCGCCCGCCACCCCGCGCTGCGCCGACCTCCGTGCCGCGCCAGCCGCCCGAGTCGCGCCGTCGAGAGGGCGCCGTGCGGGTCGTGTCGTGGGGGCCGGGGTGGGCCGGGACGGACCCGGCCTGGCTCCGGCGACCGGGAGCAGGCATGATTTCGTCCCAGGGTGTGGGGGACGGAGGAGGAACCGTGGGGCAGCGCAAGCTGGGGTTCTGGCAGTGGCTGGCGGTGGCCATCGTGCTGCCCGCCCTCAAAGTCTTGACCAAGCGCCGCTGGTACGGCCTCGAGAACCTGCCACCCGGCGGCGGTGTCATCGTCACCCCGAACCACATGTCGCAGTTCGACCCGTTGCTGGTGGCGCACCCGATCTACGCGGCCGGGCGGTGGCCGCGCTTCCTGGCCAAGGCGAGCATCTGGAAGATCCCGTTCGTGGGGTTCATGCTCCGCAAGACCGAGCAGATCCCGGTGGAACGCGGCAGTGTGGAGGCGGTGAAGTCGCTCGACTCGCTCATCGAGGCCATCCGCGAGGGTGGCGTGGTGGTGATCTACCCGGAGGGCACGACGACCCGCGACCCGCAGCTGTGGCCGATGCGCGGCAAGACCGGCGCCGCCCGGCTCGCGCTGGTCACGGGGGCTCCGGTCGTACCCATGGCGACCTGGGGGGCGCAGCAGGTGCACGACGTACGGACCAAGAAGATCTCGCTGAAGCCGCGCCGGCCGGTCAGCGTCAGCATCGGCGAGCCGGTCGACCTGAGCCGCTGGCGGGGCGAGGCGCCGAACCGGGCGGTGCTGGAGCGGATGACCGAGCAGATCCAGCTGGCCACCCGCGACCTGCTCGCCGAGCTGCGCCAGGAGCCGCCGCCCCCGGCGCTGTACGAGGCGCCCGCCCGCCGTACCCCCGGCCCGAGGGAGCAGTCGGCATGACGCGCTCCGCGGTGCTGGGCGCCGGCGCGTGGGGCACGGCGTTCGCCAAGATCCTCGCCGAGGCCGGTTCGCACGTGACCATCTGGGCGCGGCGGGAGTCGGTCGCCGCCACCATCCGCGAGCGCCGGATCAACGAGGGTTCGCTGCCCGGGGTCAAGCTGCCCGAACGGGTCACGGCCACCAGCGACCTGGCCGCCGCCGTCGCGGAGACCGACTTCGTGTTCCTGGCCGTGCCGTCGCAGACGCTGCGCGGCAACCTCGCCGACTGGGCCGGGCACCTGCCGCCCGACGCCACGCTCGTGTCCCTGATGAAGGGCATCGAGCTCGGCACGACCAAGCGGATGAGCCAGGTCATCGTCGAGACCGCGCGGGTGGCGCCGGAGCGGGTGGTGGTCGTCTCGGGCCCCAACCTCGCCCCGGAGATCGCCGCCGAGCAGCCCGCCGCGACCGTGGTGGCCGGCCTCGACGCGGCCCGGGCCCAGCTCGTGCAGCAGGCCATCGCGCTGCCGTACATCCGGCCTTACACCAGCGACGACGTGATCGGCTGCGAGCTCGGCGGCGCGGTGAAGAACGTCATCGCGCTCGCGTACGGCATGGCGACGGCGATGGGCATGGGCGACAACACCAAGGCGTCGCTGATCACCCGGGGCCTCGCGGAGACCGCGCGGCTGGGCGTCGCGCTCGGCGCCGACCCGATGACCTTCGCCGGGCTGGCGGGGCTGGGCGACCTGGTCGCGACGTGTTCGTCGCCGCTGTCGCGCAACCGTACGTTCGGCGAGCACCTGGGCCGCGGCGAGTCGCTGGAGGCGGCGCAGGCCTCGACGAAGCAGACCGCCGAGGGCGTGAAGAGCTGCCTGGCGATCCGCGACCTGGCCCGGGCGCACGGCGTGGAGATGCCGATCACCGAGCAGGTCGAGCGGGTCTGCCACGAGGGCGTCGACCCCCGGGTGGCCGTCAAGCTGCTGATGGGGCGGGAGATGAAGCCCGAGTGACCGGCCGGGGCGACGGCACCCGGGTCGTGCACGCGGGCCTTCCCGCGCCGGTGCCGGGGGAGCCGTTCCTGCCCGGGCCGGTGTTCGCGGCGCCGTACCACCTGGACCCGGTCGAGGGGCCGGGGGAGAACGGGTACGGGCGCCCGGACAATCCGACCCGGCGCGCGCTGGAGTCCGCGATCGGCGAGCTCGAGGGCGGGACGGTGCGCGCCTTCGCCAGCGGGCAGGCCGCCGTCACGGCGCTGCTGCTGTCGGTGCTGCGCTCGGGTGACACCGTGGCGTTGCCGTCCGACGGCTACTTCACCATCCGCGCGTTCGCCGAGGGCACGCTGCGGGGCCTGGGCGTGCGGACCGTGCTCGTGCCGACCGCGGGGCCGTATCCGTCGTTCGAGGGCGTACGCCTGGTCCTGCTGGAGACGCCGGCCAACCCGGGCCTGGACGTGTGCGACGTGCGCGCCGTCTCGGCCGCCGCGCACGCCGCGGGCGCCCTGGTGGCGGTGGACAACACCACGTCGACGCCGCTGGGCCAGCGCCCGCTCGAGCTCGGGGCCGACGTGGTGGTGGCGTCCGGCAGCAAGGCCCTGACCGGGCACTCCGACGTGCTGCTCGGGTACGTGGCCTCCGCCGACGAGGACCTGATCGCCCGCGTGACCACCTGGCGGGCGCAGACCGGTGGCGTGCCCGGCGCCTTCGACTGCTGGCTGGCCCACCGGTCGATGGCCACGCTGGACCTGCGGCTGGCCCGGCAGAACGCCAACGCGGCGGCCGTGGCTGAGCTGCTGGCCGGCCGCGGCGACGTGACCGGCCTGCGCTGGCCGGGCCGGGAGACCGACCCGTCGTACCCGGTCGCGTCCGGCCAGATGCGCCGCATCCCCGGCATCGTGTCGTTCGATCTGGGCAGCGCCGAGCGGGTGGGCCGTTTCCTGACCGCCGCGGAGCTGGTCTTCGCCGCGACGTCGTTCGGTGGCCTGCACACCACGGCCGACCGGCGTGCGCAGTGGGGCGACGACACCGCGCCGGGCTTCGTCCGGCTCTCCTGCGGCATCGAGGACACGGCGGACCTGATCGCGGATCTGGCCGCGGCCCTGGACCGCGCCTGATCTACGGTTCTCTCCCATGGAGTGGAGCAGTTTCAGCGGAGCCGAGGTCACCGCGCTGGCGCAGGGCGAGAGCTTCTTCGCCGCTCCTGACGAACGGGAGTGTCCCGCCTGCGGTCGGCGCAGCGTGCGGGCGTACGTGAATGCTCCGGAGAACGCCCGCCGGCCCACCCTGGTGAGCTACGTCTGGTGTTCGTCCTGTCATCGGTTCGTCGGCACCCGGGCGAAGCATCCCGAGGGCCTGGTCTTCTCCGATCCGCTGGCCACGCTCGACGCCGATCAGCGCCGTGAGCTGGAGCGCAGCCTCGTCGGCTTCCTCGCGCACCTCGACCGCCTGTGGGACGAGGGCGTGCTGCCGCAGACCTTCGCCGCCGCCTGATCCCCGCCGCCCCTTGCTCCCGGGGCCGCCGCGGCTCTATGGTTCGTTACATGAGTAATGAACCGCAGAACTAGGGAGGCTCGGTGTTCGACGAGCGGAGCCCCATCTACGTGCAGATCGCCGACGGCATCAAGAACGACATCCTGAGCGGGGCACTCGAGGAGGACGGGCAGGTCATGTCCACCAATCAGTACGCGGCCTTCTACCGCATCAACCCGGCCACCGCGGCGAAGGGCTTCGCGCAGCTCGTCGACGAGGGCGTCCTCTACAAGAAGCGGGGCATCGGCATGTTCGTCACCCCCGACGCCCGCGCCAAGCTGCGCGACGAGCGGCGCAAGCGGTTCTTCGCCGACGTGGTCGGCCCGATGCTTGAGGAGGCCGCGCGGATCGGCGTCTCGGTCGACGAGATCAGGAAGCACCTCGACGGAGCGACCCGATGATCCCGATGATCTCGGTGCGCGACCTGACCGTCCGGTACGGCGCCACGACCGCCGTCGACGGCCTCACCATGGAGCTGGCCCCCGGCCGGATCTACGGGCTGCTCGGGCGCAACGGGTCCGGGAAGACCAGCCTGCTCAGCGTGCTGGCGGCGTACCGCAGGGCCGACGGCGGCTCGGTGGAGATCGACGGGGTGGACCCGTTCGAGAACGCACGGATCATGCGGGACACCGTCTTCGTCCGCGACACCCTGGACGTGCCCGAAGGCGACCGGGTCGGCAAGGTGCTCGACTTCCACGCCCGGCTGCGGCCACGCTGGGACGCCGGGCTCGCGGAACGCCTGACGGAGGCGTTCGGCCTGGACCGGCGCAAGCGGGTGTCGGCGCTGTCGCGGGGGCAACGGTCGGGCCTCGGCGTGGTCCTCGGGCTCGCCAGCCGCGCCTCGCTCACCCTGCTCGACGAGGTCTACCTGGGCATGGACGCCGCGGCGCGCAGCACGTTCTACCGCGAGCTGCTCGACGACTACCTCGCCCACCCGCGCACGATCATCCTCTCCACCCACCTCATCCAGGAGGTCGCCGACCTCTTCGAGGAGGTCGTGATCATCGACCGCGGGCGGCTGGTCGTCCAGGAGGAGACCGACACCTTCCGGGCGCGCGGCGTCGCCGTGACCGGTCCGGCGGAGGCGGTCGAGACGTTCGTGTCCGGGCGTACGGTGCTGGGCCGGCAGAGCCTCGGCGGCGTCCGCCAGGCGACCCTCTACGGCGGGCTGGGCGACGAGGAGGAACGCAGGGCCGAACAGGCCGGCCTCAGCCTCGCCCCGGTCGGCATCCAGGACCTCTTCGTCCACCTCACCTCGGGCGAGCACACCCCGGAGGCAGTCCGATGAACGCGCACACCGTCCTGCTCACCCTCCTGCGCATGTACCGGCCGATCTTCCTGTGGTTCGGCGCCACCCTGGTGATCGGCGCCGGAATCGCCGACCTGGTGCTCGGCGCCGTCACGGAACCGGCCTTCAGCCTGTGGATGTTCGTGGCCGCCTCGGCGGTCAAATACTGGGTCCTCGTCATCGGCGTCATCCTGGTCAGCACCCACCTGCGCCAGTTCGTGGCGGCCGGGGTGACCCGGCGCGCCCTGGTCACCGGCGGCCTGATCTTCGGCGTCCTGACGTCGCTGGCCGTGGCCGTGCTGGTCCCGCTCGGGCACGGCCTCGAGGACGCGCTCCTCGGCGAGGTCGCCGCCGGCTATCCGGCCTGGTCGCCCCGGCTCGGCCTCGGCGAGTTCGGCCACGTCCTGCCGAGCTGCCTGGCATTCTTCGTCTCCGGCGCCGCGGTGGTCGCGGCCTTCTATCGGTACGGCGCCTGGCGGGGGCTGCCCCTGCTGGTGCCCGCGCTGCTGCCGGCCCTCGTGACGGAGGGACTGCTCGGCCTCGGCGGCAACGGGGAACTGCTCACCCGCTTCCTGCCGTACGCGGCGGCCGTGACCGTGTCGGTGGGGTTGAGCCTGGTCGGAGCGATGCTCTACCGGCGGGTGATGCGGGACGTGACGATCCGGCGCTCGACCACGAGCTGACCGCGCGGTGGCCGGCTCGGTGGGGGTAGGCGGTGGTGGCTCAGTGGGGGTGGGTTGCGGTGGCGAAGCCGCCGTGCTGGAGGGCGAAGTCGTGCAGCCAGCGGCGCTGGGTCTCGTTGTCCGGGACCGGCAGGCCGCGGGCCTCCGCCACCATCGCCAGGGCGCGTTCCGGCTCGACGCCCAGCATGACCAGCGTCACGCCGGCCAGGAGGGTGGAGCGGCCGATGCCCGCGAAGCACTGGGTCACCACGAAGCGGCCCGCGCGGACGTGGGCGGCCAGCCGTACGCCCAGCGCCACCGCGTCGTCCGGCACCCCGCGGTCGGGGACCGGGTGCGGGACGTACCGGATGCCCGCTGCCCGGGCCGCCGCGGGCGCCTCGGTCAGGCCCAGCCGCCGCTGCTCGCCGGGCGTGAGCGCCGACACCAGCACGTCCACGCCGGCGGTCGCCAGGCCGGCCAGATCCGCGGCCAGCCGGTCGCCGCCGCGGGGGTGCGCCATGGTCGCGAGCCGCCCCGGACCGTGCCAGGCGATCACGTGCAGTGCTGGTCTCATCAACTCCGTGTCCCCATCTGCCGTGCCAGCGCCCGCCGTCTTAGGAAAGTGGTCTACGCAGAGTAGGGTCACCCCGGGCATGCCCGCAGCCCGGACCGCGCGGCAGGCAAGCCTAGCGATGTCCGGCAACGAGAGGCCATTGTCATGACGACCCCTCGCAAAACCCGTGTGGCGATCGTGTTCGGCGGGCGCAGCACCGAGCACGCCATCTCCTGCGTGAGCGCGGGCAGCATCCTGGCCGCCCTCGACCCGGGCGAGTACGAGGTGGTGCCCGTCGGCATCACCCGGGACGGCGCCTGGGTGCTGGCCGGCGACGACCCGGGACAGCTCGCCATCGAGGGCAGCCGGCTGCCGGAGGTCACCCTCGAATCGGGCCGGGCCGTCGTGCTGCCCGCCGACCCCACCTCCTCCGGGCTGATGGTCGTCGACCCGGCCGACGGGGTCGCGGTGCTGTCCGGCGTGGACGTCGTCTTCCCGGCCCTGCACGGCGCGTACGGCGAGGACGGGACCATCCAGGGCATGCTGGAGATGGCCGGGATCCCGTACGTGGGGGCCAACGTGTTCGCCTCCGCGGCCGGCATGGACAAGGAGTTCACCAAGAAGCTCGCCGCCGCCGAGGGCATCCCGGTCGGGGCGTACGCGGTGCTCCGGGCCGGCCAGTCGCTCTCCGAGGCGGACAAGGAGCGGCTCGGCCTCCCGGTGTTCGTGAAGCCGTCGCGCGCGGGTTCGTCGTACGGAATCAGCAAGGTCGTCGATTGGTCCGGCCTGGAGGAGGCCGTCGCCAAGGCCCGCGCGATCGACCCGAAGGTGCTGGTCGAGGCGGCCGTCGTGGGGCGCGAGATCGAGTGTGGCGTGCTCGAGGGCGAGGCGGGCGGGGTGCCCGAGGCCTCCCTGCTCGCCGAGATCATGGTCGAGACCGCGGGCGACGAGTTCTACGACTTCGAGGCGAAGTACCTGGGCGACGGCACGCCGTACCAGATCCCCGCGGACCTCAAGCCGGACGTCGCCCGCCAGGTCCAGGAGTACGCCTGCCGCACCTTCACGGCCCTGGACTGCGCCGGACTGGCCCGCGTGGACTTCTTCGTGACCGCCGACGACCAGATCTACCTCAACGAGATCAACACGATGCCGGGCTTCACGCCGACGTCGATGTTCCCGCTGATGTGGGCCGCGACGGGCCTCGACTACCCGAAGATGGTCGACCGCCTGATCCGCACCGCCATCCACCGCGGCACCGGCCTGCACTGACGCGCCTGCCTGCACTGACGCGCCTGCCTGCACTGACGCGCCGGCCCGCGCTGGGGCACCGGCCTGCATCGACGCGGCGGCCCGCGCTGGGGCATCGGGTCGGTCAGGCGCAGCCGGACGGCACGCCCTCGGTGATCGACTTGTCGGTCTCCACGACCACGTCCGAGAACTCGTTCGCCCACTGGGCCGACTGCTCGTACTGCTGCGGCACGGTGACCTGCACCGGCACCTCGCGGTCCATCGTGGTGAAGACGGTGGCGGCGGGCTGCTTGTCGGCGTACCAGCAGACCCGGTTCATGGTCAGCAGCTCGGTGTCCATCGGCACGCAGCCCGACCCGCTCTCGTCGAGCGACTGGCACATCCGCGGCCGGGTCACGCCGCACGCGACCGTGATCGGCGGCTCGCCGTAGGCGGCATTCTGCTCGGGGCCGGCGCTGACCTTGCGGCCCACCAGGTCGCGGACCTGCACCGGCAGCTGCGACGTCACGGCCAGGCACACCTGGGCCGCACGGGCGGGCAGCTTCGGCGCGGCCATCTGCACCGGTGCGCTCGGCACCGCCGCGGGCGGCGTGGCGGCGGCGCTCGGGGCCGGGCCGGCGTCGCCGTCGGGCAGCACCTGGAAGAAGATCACGAGTCCGACGAGGAGGGCCACCGGCACCGCCACGACGGTCGCCCACAGGGCGGCGCTGCGGACCGCCGGGTCCTTCGGGGGCGGCTGCTGCTCGGTCCGGGTCTCCACGTCCACCATGTCAGAGATTTACCACGGAGCAGGTCACGGTCCGCGTGATGCCCGGTACGTACTGGATTTTGCTCACAATCATCCGACCGAGTTCATCGACGCTGTGCCCCTCGGCCAGCACCACCACGTCGTACGGCCCGGTCACCGCGTCGACCCGGACGACTCCCTGAATTTTGTCGATCGCGGCGGCCACGTCACGGGCCTTTCCGACCTCCGTCTGGATGAGGATGTATGCCTGGACCACGATCCGACTCCTATCCGCCGCCGCCGGCGACCCGAACGTGAAACTACAGTACGGAGCGCGGTCCTTGCGCCACGCATCGCTGGCTCCGGCCCGGCGGGCTTCAACATAACGGTGTGGTCCGGCCGGGCGCACCGCGACGGGGAAATCGAGGGAACGGTGGACGTGAGCATCGCGGAGGCGGGGGAGTTCGGGCTGATCGCCCGGATCGTCGCGCGGCTCGGCAGCGGCCCGGCGAGCCTGCTCGGCCCGGGCGACGACGCCGCGCTGGTGGCGGCGCCGGACGGCCGTACGGTGGCATCGACGGACGTCCTGGTCGAGGGCCGGCACTTCCGCCGGGACTGGTCGAGCGCGGCGGACGTGGGTCACCGGGCGGCAGCCGCCAACCTGGCCGACATCGCGGCCATGGGCGCCGGTCCGACGGCGTTGCTGGTCGCTCTGTGCGTACCCCAGGATCTGGACGTGGCCTGGGCCGAGGACCTGGCCGGCGGCCTCTCCGCCGAGGCCGGCCTGGTCGGCGCCGCCGTGGTCGGCGGCGACATGTCGTCGAGCCCGACCCTGACCATCGCGGTCACGGCCCTGGGAGACCTGGGCGGCCGGCCCCCGGTCCTGCGCAGCGGCGCCCAACCGGGCGACATCGTCGCGCTTGCCGGGCGTACGGGCTACGCCGCGGCGGGCTACACCGTGCTGTCCAGAGGCTTCCGTACGCCGAAAGTCCTGGTCGAGGCGTACCGGCGGCCGGCGGTCCCGTACGCGCAGGGCCCCGCGGCGGCCCGGGCCGGCGCGACGTCCCTGATCGACGTCTCGGACGGCCTGCTCCAGGACCTCGGCCACGTCGCCACCGCCAGCGTGGTCGGCATCGACGTGCGCCGCGACGCCTTCGACGTCCCGGACCAGATGCGCGACGCGGCGTCGGCGCTGGGCGTGGACCCGCACCTCTGGCTCCTGGCGGGCGGCGACGATCACGCCCTGGCCGCGACGTTCCCGCCGGGGGCCGCGCTTCCGGAGGGGTGGCGCGAGATCGGGAGCGTGCACGAGGGCACCGGGGTGACGGTCGACCGGAAGCCGTGGCAGGGCGGGGCGGGCTGGGACCACTTCCGCTGAGCCGGCCGGGCCTGCCGTGCGGGCTGGGCCTGCTGTGCCGGGCTGGGCTCGTTATGCGGTCGGTCCTGGTGCGCGGGCTGGGCTTGCTTTCCGGGGCTCGGCTTGCTTGCCGGGCGGGTTCTTTGCGGGTGACGGGGCTCGCCTGGTCGCGGGCTGGGGGATGCCGGTGGCGGGGCGCGGGTTAGCTTTGCTCGCGTGGAGCAGATCACCATTCGCGAATCCCGCTTCGACGACCCGGCGGTGCAGGCCCTCATCGCCCTGACGATGGCCGAACTGAGCGCCCGGTACGGCGGCTCGGGCGACGACACCCCGGTCGCCGCCGCGGACTTCGCCCCGCCCACCGGCGCCTTCCTGGTCGCCGAGGGCCCGGACGGCCGCCTGATCGGCTGCGCGGGCTGGCGCGCGCACGGCAGCGACGCGGAACTCAAGCGCATGTTCACCATCGAAGCGGCCCGGGGTAAAGGGGTGGCCCGCCGGGTGCTGGCGGCCATCGAGGATTCGGCCCGGGAACGCGGCTACAAGCGGGTGATCCTCGAGACGGGAGACAAACAGCCGGAGGCGATCGCGCTGTACGAGAAGTGCGGCTACGAGCGGATCGAGGACTTCGGCTATTACAAGGGGCAGCCGGGAGTCCTCTCCTACGCCCGGGTCCTGTAGCAGCCCACGGCCGCGGTCGCCGGGCTGTGCCGCCCGGCGCTCGCGGTCCGAACCCGCCCCACCGGCCGGTGACAGCGCGGCCGGTTCGTGACAGCGCGGCGGGGCCGATGACAGCGCGGCCGGTTCGTGACAGCGCGGCGGGGCCGATGACAGCGCGGCCGGTTCGTGACAGCGCGGCGGGGCCGGTGACAGCGCGGCCGGGTCAGTATCAGCGCGGCCAGTGTCGGTGCACCGCGGCCGCTCCGACACAGCTCAGCCGGGCGCGGTCGGGCCGACCCGCTCGCCCAGCGGACAGGCGTTCAACCGGCCGGTGGCCACTCAGCCGATCGGTACCACTCAGCGGATCGGTACCACTCAGCCGGGTGGTACACGCGTAGCCGCCGGGTCACGGGGACCCGGCGGCTACGGGAAGTGCTGCGGTCAGCCGGACGCGGAGGCCCGGCGCACCGGTGTCAGGCGCGGACGACCTTGCCGGCCTTGATGCACGAGGTGCAGACCTTGAGCTTCTTGGTGGTGCCGCCACCGGCCGGAGTGCGCACCGACTGGATGTTCGGGTTCCAGCGGCGGTTGGTCCGCCGGTGCGAGTGGGACACGTTGTGGCCGAAGCCCGGTCCCTTGCCACAGACGTCGCACACGCTAGCCACGGGGTACTCCTGGGATTGATACGCCGGGCGGGACTGACCGAGACCCGGCTGCGAACTGAGGGTGCCCCGGACAGACTGCGCCCGGGCAACCTGGCCAGGTTACCCGATGCCCGCCCCGGACAGCGAATCGCCCCGGACGAGGTGGATCCGTCGCCGCGCGGCCCCGCATTTGTCAGAGGTGGTTAGTACGCTTTTCGCGTGCTGAAGACCCTGGACGCTGCCGCGGTACGCCGATGGTGCGGCGCCGGGCTGGCCGCCCTGCGGGCCCACCAGCACGAGATCGACGAGCTGAACGTCTATCCGGTGCCGGACGGTGACACCGGCACCAACCTCGTTCTCACGCTGACGTCGGCGCAGGAGGCCCTCGACGAGGAGCCCGATCCGGTCGGCGGCTCCGATGCCCGGGGCGCCGGGGACGGAGCCGGCGAGGGCGAGGGCGAGGGCGAGGGCGAGGGCGAGGGCGAGGGCGACGGCACCGCGAGCGGCGGGCGCGGCGCAAGCGCTGGGGTCCCGGGGGACGGCGGCGAGCCGTCGCCGAGCCAGCTGGGGCTGGTGATGCGGCGGATGGCTCGTGGGGCGTTGCTCGGGGCGCGGGGAAACTCCGGGGTGATCGTTTCCCAGATTCTGCGGGGCATGGCCGACACGTTCGCCACCGCGGTGGCGGTGCGCGGCGGGGAGTTGGCCAAGGCGTTGCGCCGGGCGAGCGAGGCCGCGTATGCCGCGGTGGCCCGGCCGGTCGAGGGGACCGTGCTGTCGGTGGCGGCGGCCGCCGCGGAGGGCGCGGGGCGGATCAAGTCGGACGACGTGGTGGTGGTGGCCCGGGAGGCTGCCCGGTCGGCCGCGGAGGCGCTGGCCCGTACCCCGCAGCAGTTGCCGATTCTCGCCCGCGCCGGAGTGGTCGACGCCGGCGGCCGGGGCCTGGTGGTGCTGCTCGACGCCCTGGTCGAGGCACTGAGCGACGCCCCGGAGGGCCACGACGCCCCGGAGGGCCACGGCACCCCGGAGGGCCACGGCGCCCCGGAGGAGCGCGACGCCCCGAAAGAGCAGGAGCAGCCGCCCGGCGACTGCGGACCTTCGGGGGCGTATGGATATGAGGTGCAGTATCTGCTCGACGCCGAGCCGCCCGCGGTCGAGACCCTGCGGGGCGTGCTCGACCGGATGGGGGACTCCCTGGTCGTCGTCGGCACCGGTGAGGGGCATCCGCCCACGTGGAACGTGCACGTGCACGTCGGGATGGCGGACGTCGGGGGCGCTCTCGAGGCGGGGGTCGTCGCCGGGCGGCCGTACCGGATCTCGGTGAGCCGGCTCGAGGACCGGGTCCATGAGCATGCACCGCACCTGGTCGAGGGCCTCGGGCAGCCGGATGCCGAGCCGGCGGGGGAGTCCTGGGAGGGCGGCGGCCGGGGCGCCGTTGTCGTCGCCGCCGGGGACGGCCTGACCTCGTTGTTCGCGCGGGAGGGCGCGGTGGTGGTCGGGCGCAACCCGTCGATCGCCGAGATGCTCGCGGCCGTCGAGCAGACCGGGGCGCGGCGGGTGGTGCTGTTGCCCAACGATGCGAACACCCACGCGGTCGCCATGTCCGCCGCGCGGGAGGCCGCCGCCGGGGGTGTGCGGGTGAGCGTGGTGCCGACCCGGTCGCCGGTGCAGGCGCTGGCCGCGCTCGCCGTGCGGGATTCCCAGCGCCGGTTCGACGACGATGTGATCGCGATGGCCGAGGCCGCCGGCGCCTGCCGCTACGGCGAGGTGACCACGGCGGCGCGCGAGGCGCTCACGGTCGCCGGGCGCTGCCATCCGGGCGACCTCCTCGGCCTGGTCGACGGCGAGGTCCACGTCATCGGCCCGGCCCCGAGCCCGCGGGAGAGCGAGGACGCCCTCGCCGACGTCTGCCGGCGCCTGCTCGACCGGCTCCTCGGCGGCGGCGGTGAGCTCGTCACCCTCGTGCTCGGCAACGACGCGCCGCCGGGCCTGGAAGACCTCCTCCGCGCCCACGCCGCACAGACCTGGCCGTTCGTCGAGGTGCAGTGCTACGCCGGCGGCCAGCCCCGGTATCACCTCCTGGTAGGAGTCGAATGAGCGACACGACCACCGCGACGACGACCGCGACCCCGCTGAGCAAGGTGCTCGGGGAGCGGGCCGCCAAGGCGCTGGCCACGCACCTGGAGCTGCACACCGCCGGGGATCTGATCTACCACTTCCCGCGCCGCTACGACGAGCGCGGGGAGCACACCGATCTGCGGCAGCTCCAGGTCGGCGAGCAGGTCACCCTGCTCGCCCAGGTCAAGAGCGCCACGGTACGCCCGATGCGCCAGCGCCGCGGCACCATGCTGGAGATCACCGTCGGGGACGGTTCGGGGGCGACGCTGACCTGCACCTTCTTCAACCAGGCGTGGCGGGAGCGGGAGCTGCGTACCGGGCGGTGGGGGCTGTTCGCCGGGAAGGTCACCGATTTCCGGGGCAAGCGGCAGCTCAACGGGCCCGCGTACCAGCTGCTGCGGGCCGATGCGACGCAGGACGAGGCCGCCGAGGAGATCGAGGAGTTCGCCGGGGCGCTGATCCCCGTGTATCCGGCCGCGGCCGCCGTGCCGACCTGGACGATCGCCCGGTACGTGCGGACCCTGCTGGAGACCTTCGAGCCGCCCGCCGATCCGCTGCCGGGGACGGTGCGCGCGAACCGCAACCTGGTCGGGATCGGGACCGCCCTGCGGGAGATCCACCGGCCGAGCTCCAAGGAGGAGCTGTACAAGGCGAAGTACCGGTTGAAGTGGGACGAGGCTTTCGCCGTACAGCTGACGCTCGTGCAGCGGAAGGCCCGCGCGGCCGCCGCCCCCGGACGGTCCCGGCCACGACGCGACGACGGGATCCTGGCCGCGTTCGACGCGGCCCTGCCCTACGAGCTGACCGAGGGGCAGGCGCGGGTCGGCGAGGAGATCGCCGCGGACCTGGCGCGGGCGCACCCCATGCACCGGTTGCTCCAGGGCGAGGTCGGTTCCGGCAAGACCCTCGTCGCCGTACGCGCGATGCTCCAGGTCGTCGACGCCGGCGGGCAGGCCGCGCTGCTCGCCCCCACCGAGGTGCTCGCCACCCAGCATCATCGCAGCATCAGCGCGCAGCTCGGCGCGCTCGGGCGGGCCGGCGAGCTGGACGGTGATCCGGCCGGCACCCGGCTGACCCTGGTCACCGGGTCGCTCGGCGCGGCCGCCCGGCGGGCCGCGCTGGCGACGGTCGCGGACGGCAGCGCCGGCATCGTCGTGGGCACCCACGCGCTGCTGTACGAGGGGGTCGACTTCCACGATCTGGGGCTGGTGGTCGTCGACGAGCAGCACCGGTTCGGCGTCGAGCAGCGGGACGCGTTGCGCGCCAAGGCCGCCCGGCCGCCGCACGTGCTGGTCATGACGGCCACGCCGATCCCGCGGACGGTCGCGATGACCGTGTACGGCGACCTGGAGACGTCCACGCTCTCCCAGCTGCCGCGGGGCCGGTCGCCGATCGCCTCGCACGTGGTGCCGCCCGAGCGGCCGGCGTTCCTGGAGCGGGCCTGGCAGCGGGTGCGTGAGGAGGTCAAGGCCGGGCATCAGGCGTACGTGGTGTGCCCGCGGATCGGGGACGCGGCCGGTGCGGAGGACGACGGGGAGCCGCCCAGCGACAACGAACCCGCTCGCCGGCCACCGCTGGCCGTCACCGAGGTCACGCCGCTCCTGGAGGAGGGGCCGCTGCGCGGGCTGCGGATCGGGACGCTGCACGGGCGGCTGCCGGCCGACGAGAAGGACGCGGTCATGCGCCGGTTCGCCGCCGGGGAGCTCGACGTGCTGGTGGCGACCACGGTCATCGAGGTCGGCGTGGACGTGCCCAACTCCACCGTCATGATCATCATGGACGCGGACCGGTTCGGCGTCTCCCAGCTGCACCAGCTCCGGGGCCGGGTGGGCCGGGGCTCGGCGCCGGGCATCTGCCTGCTGGTGACCGAGGCGGCGGAGGGCACCCCGGCCCGGGAACGCCTCGACGCCGTCGCGTCCACCACGGACGGCTTCAAGCTGGCCGAGCTCGACCTGGAGCAGCGCCGCGAGGGCGACGTGCTGGGCGCGTCGCAGTCGGGCCGGCACAGCCACCTGCGGCTGCTCTCCCTGCTGCGGGACAGCAAGCTGATCACCGATGCGCGCGCCGAGGCGGCCGAGCTGGTCGGGGACGATCCGACCCTTGCCCGGCACCCGGCGCTCGCGGCCTCGGTCGCCGCCCTGGTGGACGAGGAACGCGCCGAGTACCTGGAGAAGGGATGATCCTGCACTTCTGCCCCCGCGCCGAGTGGGACGCGGCCCGGTCGTCGGGCACCTATCGCGCCGCCTCCCTGGAGACGCAGGGCTTCATCCACTGTTCCACCCCGGAGCAGGTGCACGTGCCGGCGACGCTGCTGGCCCGGGGGCGTACGGATCTCGTGCTGCTGGTGCTGGACGAGGCGCTGCTGCCCGTATCCGTGGTGTGGGAGGACGGTGACCCGCCCGATCCGGGCGGGATGCAGTTTCCGCACCTGTACGCCCCGATCCCGGTGGCGGCCGTGACGGCGGTGCATCCGTGGCCGCCGGAACCCGACGGGACGTTCCGGCCGCCGACGCTGTGACGCGCGAAGGGGGCGAGCCGTCCGGCTCGCCCCCTTCGTCCTAGGTGCTGGGTTACGGGGTGAAGGTCACCCGGCGGCGCCGCGCCACGAAGTAGAGCACGCCACCCGCGACGAGCAGAAGCAGCGCACCACCCGCGATGGCCCCGGCCGCGACGCCGGTGACCGGAAGGCCGCCCTCGTCGCCGTTGTCACCGCCGCCGCCGTTGTCACCGCCGCCGTTGTCGCCACCGCCGTTGTCACCGTCGCCGTTGTCACCGCCGCCGTTGTTGCCGCAGTCGGCCTTCTCGACGGTGGTGACGATCGGGGAGAGGCCGTCGATCGTGACCGTCGCCTCGGTGGCGTCGCGGGCCGGGAAGGTGGCCTTCGCCGACGTGCCGGGCGCGACCGTGATCTGCTTCGCGTCGCCGGCGTACGTCACCGTGGCCCGGGCGGGCGTGACGCCCTCGGGGTTGGTGACGATGACGGTGACCGTGTAGCAGTCGCTCTCGACGACGACGGTCGGCAGCGGGCAGTCCTCGGGCCGCTGCCAGTCGTACGTGACGTCGGCCATCCCGTCCGCGCTGACCGTGATGGTGCCGGCGCCGGCGGGCACCTCGACCGTCTCGCCCTTGCCGGGAGCCACGGTCACGGTCTTGGTGAACTCGCCCGCCTTGACGGTGAAGTCGACGGCGTACTTGCTGATCTTGCCGGTGTTGCTGAGGTTCAGCGTGACGCTGCCGTCGCAGTGGGACACCGGTTCGACCGCCGGGGTCTGGCAGCCCTTGCCGCCGCCGTTGTACCAGCCCTGCGGGCCCGCGGAGCGACCACCGGAGCCGTTCTTGCTGCCCAGCTTCTTGTCGCCGTACCGGGGGCCGTTCTCGGTGATCTCCGGGATGATGTCGTCCTCGCCGCCGAAGAACAGGTCCACCTGGGCGTTGCAACCCGGCAGCCCCGCGGAGAGCGTCACCGAGCGGTTGTCGTTGCTGATGGTCGCGCTCTGGTGCTCGAAGACGTACTGCGGCACCGAGAACTCCGGCTTGGGCGCGTAGTACGTGACCAGGGTGACCGGCTCGTCGCCGCAGAGCTTGAGGCCCTCGTCGACGGTGACGGTCGCCGTCGCCTTGTCCGCGCCGACGGCGAACTGGTGGTGGAACCTCAGGTCGGCGGCCTCGACACAGGGCGTCTCGGCGGGCTTGCACTCGCCGAGCGTCACGGTCGCGGTGTTGTCGGTGTCCTTGTCCCGCTCCCAGATGCCGATGAACGACACCGAGGCGGACGCGGTGCCGCCGGGCAGGGTCTGCGGGAAGACCTGCTTGCCGATGGTGCCGCTGGGCGAGCGGCGCGGGATCAGGAAGCCGTTGGTCAGCCCCGGTACGGGAGCCGGGTCGGTCCGCAGCCGGTCGACCCGGGCGAACGTGTCACCGGTGTTGGTGAGCGTCCACGTGATGAGCCACTCGCCCTTGTCGGGGTTGCAGGTTGCCGAGCCGGTGACGTTGGTCTCCGCTCCGGCAGCCGCCGGAGCGAGAGCGGGGGCGCGCAGTGCCGGTGCGGAGGCGGGCCGTGCGGCTGCGAGGGCCGGGGCTGCCGCCGAGGCGGCGCCGGCCGGGGCAACGAGGGTCACGCCGGCGAGTGCCAGTGCGGCGACCGCGGCGATGCGGTGGAGCAGGGGTCTCAACGGGGCCGCCTTCGCGGGAGGGGAGTGGGCAGGGATCGGGAGCGGGCAGTGCAAGGGCGCGCCGACCGGAAGATCGGCGCGCCCCGGAACAACTTCGTGGTGGTGCGGTTACGCGGTGAAGGTGATCTTGCGACGGCGGGCGATCACGAAGAGCACGCCGCCGGCGATCAGGAGCAGGGCCGCGCCGCCCGCGATGCCGCCGGCGACCGGGCCGGTGACGGGCAGGCTGGGCTCGTCCTTGTCGCCGCCGCCGGTGCCGCCTCCGCCACCGTTCTCGCAGTCGAGCTTCTCGAGGGTGGCCTTGATCGGCTCGACGTCCAGGCCCGGGAACTCGACCGTCGCGTACGTCGCCTTGCCGGCCTTGAAGGTGACCTTTTCGGACTTGCCGGCCGCCACGGTCACGGTCTCGGTCTTGTCGCCGTACGTGATCTTCGCGGTCGCCGGGGTGACGCCCTCGGGGTTCTCGACGGTGATCGCCACGGTGTCGCAGTCGTTCTCGACGATGACGGTGGGCAGCGCGCAGTCCTCGGGAGCGGCCCAGTCGTACGTGACGTTCTCCATGCCCTCGGCGCTGACCGTGATGGTGCCGGCGCCGGCCGGGACGGTGACCGTCTCGCCCTTGCCGGGAGCCACGGTGACGGTCTTGCTGAACTCGCCGGCCTTGACGGTGAAGTCGATGGCGTACTTGCTGATCTTGCCGTTGTTGCTGAGGTTCAGCGTCACCGTGCCGTCGCACTGGGACAGCGGCTCGACGGCCGGGGTCTGGCAGCCCTTGGTGCCGCCGTTGTACCAGCCCTGCGGGCCCTTCGAGCGGCCGCCGAGGCCGTTCTTGCTGCCCAGCTTCTTGTCGCCGTAGCGGGAACCGTTCTCGGTGATCTCCGAGATGATGTCGTCCTCGCCGCCGAAGAACAGGTCGACCTGGGTGTTGCAGTCCGGCACGTCGACGTTCAGCGTGACCGAGCGGTGCTCGTTGTCGATGGTGCCGCTGTCGTGGTCGTACTCGTACTGCGGCACCGCGAACTGCGGCTTGGGCGCGAAGTAGGAGACCAGCGTGACGGGCTCGCCCTCGCACAGCTTGACGCCGTCGTTGAGGGTCACCGTGGCGGTGGAACCGTTGCCGGTCACGCCGAAGGTGTGGTGGAACCCGGCCTGACCGGCCTCGACGCACGGGGTCTCGGCGGGCGCGCAGGGCTTGCTGAGGTCGACCCGGGCCGAGTTCTTCCCGTCCGTGAAGCCGTCCGTGGACCAGAGGGACGCGAAGGAGATGGTGGCTTCCTTGGCGTCGCCGCCGGTGACCTTCTGCGTGAGGACGAGCTCCCCGTTACGGCCGCCCGTCTTGCCCGGAATGACGAAGTTGCCCTCGCCCGCCTTCTCGACGTCGGTGGGGGTCGTCTTGAGGTCGGTGACGGTCGCGTCGGCGGGCCAGTCGTTGGTGAGGGTCCAGGTGACGATCCGCGTGCCGGTCGCGGTGTCGCAGATGGCCTCGCCGCGGACGGTGGAGTCGTGGGCGGCGGCGGGCGACGTGACGACCGCGGCTCCGCCCAGGCCGATGAGGGCGCCGGCGAGGACTGTCGCGGCGCGACGGAGAGGGGAGTTCAACTTCACTCGTACTCCAGGGGGCGTGGAAAAACGGGGGGCACGACCCGGGGAGACGGCGGCGCCCGCCGGTGAAGGGGCGGGTGCCGGGACGACGCCTCCCCAACGTCGTCGAGCCGATAGCGTTTCGTCGGCGCGCCTGACCTTAGCGATTGAGCAGAATCTGGGAAGACGCTCAGGACGGCTTAAGGACCTTGTTGCAGATCCGAGACGATCGTTGAACCGAAAGCGTCGTCATCAATGCGGTGAGTATCGATCGATCCCGCGAAGTATTACCCAAACGAGCGAAGGGCGCGCCGACCGTGATAGCCGGCGCGCCCCTCGATCAGCGCGGAACGCCTGGTCAGGCGGTGAACTTGACCTTGCGGCGGCGGGCCACGAAGAACAGCGCGACGCCCGCGGCGAGCAGGACGCCCGCACCGGCGGCGATGCTGCCGGCGGCGGCGCCCGTCAGCGGCAGGGACGGCTCGTCGCCGCCGCCACCACCGGCGGAGTCACAGTTGGCCGGCTCCTTGTAGGTGATGGTCGCGGCCTCGTCCTCGTAGCCCTTGGGGGTCGCGGTAACCTTCAGGCCCTTGGACGCGGGGAACTCCACAGTGGTGGTCTTGCCGCGCTTGCCGACGACGGTCTTGGCCTCGCCCTTGGTCGGCTTGAAGGTGACGGTGACGTCCTCGTTCCAGTCGGCCGGAACGGTGATGCCCACGGTCAGGCTGTCGCAGTCCTGGTCGTAGACGAACTCCGGCTCCTTGGTCGGGGCCGGCGGCTCGCTGCTCGGGGTGCTGGGCTCCTCGACCGGGGTGCTCGGCTCCTCGACGGGGGTGCTGGGCTCCTCGACCGGAGTGCTCGGCTCCTCCGTGGGGGTGCTGGGCTTCTCGGTCGGCGTCGTCGGAGGCGTCTCCGGCTTGCACTTCTCGGTCGGCTTCTGCACCGGGCGCTCGGCCCCGCGGGTCGCCGTGATCAGCTGGCTGCGCTGCCACTCGGCGGTGACCGAGAGGCTGGCCGACTCGGCCGAGGCCGGGAGGCTCTGCACGCCCTCGAGGGTGCCGTTGCCGGACGTGGGCAGCGACGCCTCGACGGTGATGCCGGTGATGGTGCTGTCGGCCGGGGTCAGCACGACGTTGGTGATCTTGCCGACCAGGTCGCGCTCGCTGTTGGCAACCTTCCAGGTCACCTGCCAGCTGCCGTCCTCGTTCACGCAGGAGGCCGAGCCGGAGACGATCGGGTGGTGGGCGCTGGCGGGCGCGGCGAAGGCCACGACTCCGGCCAGGCCGATGAGCGCGCCGGCGGCGACAGCCGTCGTGCGGCGCAGCGGGGACTTAAGCAGGTTCACGCCTACTCCTGTAATGAGGACCGGGTGTACGGCACAGGAAGGCGGAAGGCGGCCCAGCGCGTGGATGTCGCATCCGCGGAGGGCCCGCGACGACGCCTCCCCGCATCGTCGAGCCGACAGCGTTTCGTCGGCGGCTGCCCGACCATAGCGACTGAGACGAATATGAAGAACACCGTAGGCCGGGCTAACGGGGTTGATACTCATTCGTGATCTTCGCTGTACGCAACGCGTTGATCTCGATGCGTTGCGTTCCCCACCGGGTGTCCGCGGAGGGGAAAAGTTCACTCCGCAGTGGCCGGTGCTTTGTGGTGGCGTAGCGTCACAGCGTGCTACCCGAAGACCCGCGAGGGGCCGTATGACCAGGATCATCGCCGGCGCCCACGGTGGCCGCCGGCTGGCTGCCCCGCCCGGCGCGCTGACCAGGCCGACCGCCGATCGCGTACGGGAGGCGTACTTCAGCGCCCTCGGCACGATGACCGATCTGGACGGGGCCCGCTTCGCCGACCTGTACGCGGGCTCCGGCGCGGTGGGCCTCGAGGCGCTGTCCCGCGGGGCCGCGTACGCGCTGCTCGTCGAGGCCGACGCGAAGGCGGCCCGGGCGATCCGCGACAACATCGTCACGCTGCGCGTCGGCAACTCGGCGCGGCTGGTCACCGGCAAGGTCGCCCAGCTGCTCGCCGGCCCGCCCGAGGGTGGCCCGTACGACGTGGTGTTCGCCGACCCGCCCTACGCGGTGAGCGACGACGAGATCGCCGAGGTCCAGCAGGCGCTCGTGGACAACGGATGGCTCGCCGCCGACGCGGTGGTGACCTTCGAGCGCTCATCCCGTACGGCGGTCCGCGGCGAGCCGTTGAGCTGGGTGGACGGCATCACCGCGGAGCGCAGCCGGCGCTACGGCGAGACCACCCTTTGGTACGGTCGCCGATCATGAGACGAGCGGTCTGTCCCGGTTCCTTCGATCCGGTCACCAACGGTCACCTCGACATCGTCGGGCGGGCCGGCCGGCTCTTCGACGAGGTCATCGTCGGTGTGCTGATCAACCACTCGAAGACCGGCCTGTTCACCATCGACGAGCGGATCGACATGCTCCGGCAGGCGACGGCCGGCTACGGCAACGTCCGGGTCGAGTCGTTCCACGGCCTGCTGGTCGACTTCTGCCGGGCGCAGGGCGCCGCCGTGGTGATCAAGGGCCTGCGGGCGGTCAGCGACTTCGACTACGAATTGCAGATGGCGCAGATGAACATCGGGCTCTCCGGCGTGGAGACACTGTTCATGCCGACGAACCCGCTGTATTCCTTCCTCTCTTCCAGTCTGGTCAAGGACGTGGTCAAGTGGGGCGGGGACGCGTCGTCGTACGTGCCGGACTTCGTCGGGGAACGACTCGTGACGAGGCTGCGGCAAAACTGACGGCGTGGCCTTCGCGGGCTCGTCGCCGGGTTCGGCAGTAACGTGATCGCACCACTCAGCGTGAGTGCGAGCTGACAGGAGTGAGGCGCCGGTGGATCCGCTCGACCGCATCGACGAGATCATCTCCATGGTGGAGCAGGCACGGTCGGTCCCGATGTCGCGGACCAACTTCATGTTCGACCGGGCCGAGATGGTGGCGCTCCTCGACGAGCTGCGTTCCGAACTGCCGGGCGACCTGCGCCGGGCCGTCGCCCTCCTGGAGGAGCGCGACAAGATCATCGATGCCGGCAAGCGGGAGGCCGACCGGATCATCAGCGAGGGCGAGACGGAACACGCCCGCCTGGTGTCGGTGAACGAGATCACCGTCTCGGCCGAGCACGAGGGCGCCCGGATCATCGCCGAGGCCCGCGCCGAGGCCCAGCGCCTGCGCGAGGAGGTCGACGACTACGTCGACACCGCGCTGGCGAACTTCGAGCAGTTCCTCACCCGGGCCCTGTCGTCGATAGAGCGTGGCCGCGACAAGATGCACGCGCTGCGCGAGATCGGCACCTTCCAGGGCGAGGACGCCGAGCGCCCACTGCCCTTCTGACCCGGCCGGGCCGGGACCTGCCCGCACCCGCGGCGGGTTCGCCCGCCCGGTGCGGGACCCGCCCCCGGCCCGGGGGCGATTCGACGCTACGGCCGCTGCTCAGGTAACCTTTCCTGTCGGCCTTCCCAAGGCTGAGGAATCACGATGCCCAAGTCTCCGCAGAGCCACCTCGATCCCAGGCAGCCGCTGGTCGTCGACACGACGAAGCTCCCGCGCCAGCCTGGGGCGACGCGTGCCCTCAAGCGGGTCGTCCCGGCACCGGCGGACCTCGGTCTTGAGCTGATCTCGGTGCCCGAGGGCTCCGACCTCGAGCTCGATCTGAGCATGACGTCGGTCTCCGAGGGCGTGTACGTCAGCGGCAACGTGCGCGGCTCACTCTCGGGTGAGTGCGGGCGCTGCCTCAACGAGATCTCGGAGCCGTTCGACGTTCCCATCGCGGAGCTGTACGCGTACGCGGACAGCACCACGGAGGAGACGACGGACGAGGACGAGGTGGGCCGGATGCAGGGCGACCTGCTGGACCTGGAACCGGCGGTCCGTGACGCGGTGGTGCTCACGTTGCCGACCAACCCGGTCTGCCGGCCCGACTGCCCAGGGTTGTGCCCCGAGTGCGGGGTGCACTTCGACGACCTCCCGGCCGATCACAGCCACGAGGAGATCGACGCGCGCTGGGCCGCCCTGCGCAACCTGTCAAACGCGGAGTCGCCTACGGTGGCTTCGCCGCAAGACCCGCAAAATCGGATCGAGGAGTAGGTACCGTGGCCGTCCCGAAGCGCAAGATGTCGCGCAGCAACACCCGGTCCCGCCGGGCGAACTGGAAGGCGACCGCGGTCTCGACCGTCGCGTGCCCCCAGTGCAAGTCGCCGAAGCTGCCGCACACCGCCTGCTCGGTCTGCGGCACCTACAACGGCCGTCAGGTCCTCGAGGTCTGAGCCTCGAGGAGTGACACGCCCGATCATCGGGCGGGTCGAGCCTGAGCAGCGGCGAACGTCCGGTGCCCCGAACCCGACGCAGTCCGGCCGCGAGGCCGGGGCTGCGCGGGAGCCGGGCACCGCGCGGATCGCCGTCGACCTCCTCGGCGGGGACCAAGCTCCCGCCGTCGTGGTTGACGGCGCTCTGCGCGCCTGCCAGGCCGATCCGACCCTTCAGCTGCTGCTCGTCGGCCCGGTGGAAGCGGCCGACGCGGTTCTGGCCGCCCTGGGCCCGGGCGACCGTACGCGGGTCCGGGCCGTCGCCGCCCCCACCGGCCCGTACGTCGACGAACGCGACGTGAGCAGCGTCGAGTCCGGTGTCCGTACGGCCGTGCTGGCCGTCGCGCAGGGGCTCGCCGACGCCGTCCTGTCCGCCGGCAACACCGGCGCCACGGTCACCTCCGCCGCGCTCGGCCTCGGCCGCTGGCCCGGCGTACGCCGTCCCGCCCTCACCGCCGTGCTGCCCAGCGCCGCCGGCCGGCTCGTCCTGCTCGACGTGGGTTCGTCCGTCGACCCCGACGAAGCCACCCTCGCCATGCATGCCCGCCTCGGGGCCGCGTACGCCTCGACCGTGCACGGGATCGCGGCCCCGCGCGTTGGCCTGCTCACCATCGGCACCGAGCGTGGGAAGGGCGACCGCCTGCGCCGCGCCGCCCCCGCCGTCCTCGCGGGCCTCGAGCTGCCGGGCGCCGGCCGCTACGTCGGCCTCGTCGAGGGCAACGACGTGGTGACCGGCGGCGCCGCCGACGTGATCGTGACCGACGGCTTCACCGGCAACGTCCTGCTCAAGGGCCTCGAAACGGCCTACGCCCTCCTCGGCACCCCCACCCCGGAACCCGCCCGGCAAGACGCCCGGCCAGATGGCCGGCGGGACGCCGGGCATGGGAACGGTGGCGCTGACGAGGCGCGGGCCGCCGTGCTGCTCGGGGTCGGCGGGACCGTGGTCGTCTGTCACGGCGCCGCGTCCGGTGCCGACATCGCCGCGGGCATCGGGCTCGCCGCCTCCCTGCATCGCCGGGCCGCCGTCCCGGCCATAGCCGACTTGATCACGGATCCCGATCCGCAGAGCCCAAGAGGTGGTTCATGAGCAGTAACGACAGGCGGCGGCCGCGGCCCTCGACCGAGCCGCTCGAGGAGGCCTTCGGCGTGCCGCTGGAGCCCGACCTGCTCGAGCGGGCCCTCACGCACCGCTCGTACGCGTACGAGAACGGCGGGCTGCCCACCAACGAGCGCCTGGAGTTCCTGGGCGACTCGGTGCTGGGCGTGGTCATCACCTCGGCGCTGTTCCACAACCACCCCGACCTGCCCGAGGGCCAGCTCGCCAAGCTGCGCGCCAGCGTGGTCAACATGCACGCGCTCGCCGACGTCGCCCGTACGCTCGGCCCGCAGGGTCTCGGCCCGCACCTGCTGCTCGGCAAGGGCGAGGAGACGACCGGCGGCCGGGACAAGGCGAGCATCCTGGCCGACACCCTGGAGGCGCTGCTCGGGGCGATCTACCTCGAGCACGGGCTGGACACCGCGGGCGAGGTCATCCACCGCCTGTTCGACCCGCTGATGGCCGAGTCGGCCGGCCGGGGCGCGGCGCTGGACTGGAAGACCAGCCTGCAGGAGCTGACGGCGGCGCTCGGGCTGGGCGTACCCGATTATGTGATCGACGACGCCGGGCCGGACCATGCCAAGACCTTCACCGCCTGGGTGGTCGTGGCCGGGGAGCGCTACGGCGGTTCCGACGGGCGCAGCAAGAAGCAGGCGGAGCAGCGCGCCGCCGCGGCGGCGTGGCGGACCCTGACCGAGCGCGCCGAGGCCGAGACCCCGCCGCCCGCGGTCGCCGGCGGCGGCCACGTCGAAGACGAGGAAGCCGGCAACAGCGAGAGCACCGACGACAGAAGCGCCGCCGGCCGGTGAGCGTGGCGGCTCCCGACCCGGACGTGGCAGCACCGCCCGCCGACCGGCCCGCCGAGGGCCTGTGGGAGCGGGCCGGAGGCTGGAACGGCATCGTCACGGCGGCCGGCATCCTCGCGGTGTCCCGCATCGTCCAGCTCCTCCTGCTCGTCGGCCTCGACCGGGCCACCGAGCAGCCGGCCGGCCTGCGCAGCAACCTGCTGATCTGGGACGGCGGCTGGTTCCTGCGGGCCGCCGCCGGCTATCCGCAGGGTTACACGTACGGCCAGGGCGGCGAGCTCGAAGGCAACGAGCTGGCGTTCTTCCCCCTCTACCCGCTGCTGATCCGCGGCCTGTCCCACCTCGGCCTCGACCCGGGCAGCGCCGCCCTGGCGGTGAGCTGGCTGGCGTCGCTGGGCGCGGCGGTCGCCCTGCACCTGCTCGGCACCACCCTGTACGGGCGCCGCTCCGGATACGCCCTCGTGGTGATCTGCTGCACCGCCCCGATGTCGGTGGTGCTGTCGATGGCGTACTCGGAGAGCCTGTTCATCGCGCTGGTCGCCGGCATGCTGGTGGCCGCCCACCGCCGGGTGTGGTGGGCGGCGGGCCTGCTCGGCCTGGCCTGCGCGCTGACCCGGCCGACCGGCGCCGCGGCCGCGGTGGCGCTCGCCGTCGCCGCGATCCTGGCCGTCCGGGAGGATCCGGCGAAGAAGTGGCAGCCGCTGACCGCCGCCGCCGTCGCGCTGGCCGGCGTGCCGGCGTTCCTCGGCTGGGTCGGGTGGCGGGTCGGCGAGGCGGACGCCTGGTTCAAGATCCAGGCGGCGGAGTGGGGCACGGCCTTCGACTTCGGCAGCAGCATCCTGACCTTCCTCGGCGACACCCTGACCACCGGCGACGGCTGGGTGCCGATGAGCGTGGCGCTGATCCTGGTCGCCGCCGCGGTCGCCGCGGGGGTCGCGCTGGCCGGCCGGCCGTGGCTGCCGCTGGCCGTCTACGGGGTGGTCGCGATGGTGCTCGTGTACGGCCAGGCCGGCTACTACCACTCGAAGCCGCGGCTGCTGCTGCCCGTACTGTTGACGCTCCTGCCGGCGGTCGTCGCCGCCGGCCGCGCCCGTCCCCGCGTCGCAATCCTGGCGATCGCCGCCTGGGCCGCCTTCGGCCTCTGGTACGGCGCGTACATGGTCGCGGTGTGGCCCTACACCATCTGAGGAACGCCCGATGCCTGAGCTGCCCGAGGTCGAGACCGTCCGCCAGGGCCTGGCCAAGTGGGTGGCCGGCCGGCGCATCGACGCGGTGGAGGTGCGCCACCCCCGCGCCATCCGCCGGCACCTGCCCGGCGACGGGCACTTCGCGGCCGTGCTCGCCGGGCGTACGGTCACCGGCGTCTCCCGCCGCGGCAAATACCTGTGGCTGCCGCTCGACTCCGGGGACGCGATCATCGCCCACCTCGGCATGAGCGGGCAGCTGCTGATGCAGCCCGCGGACGCGCCGGACGAGGTGCACCTGAGGGTCCGGATCGGGTTCGACGACGACGGGCCGGAGCTGCGCTTCGTCGACCAGCGCACGTTCGGCGGCCTGTCCGTCAGCGAGAGCGGGGCGGAGCTGCCGGCCGAGATCGCGCACATCGCCCGCGACCCGATGGATCCGGCCTTCGACGACGAGGGCTTCGTCGCGGCGCTGCGGCGCAAGCACACCGAGGTCAAGCGCGCGCTGCTGGACCAGACGCTGATCTCCGGGGTGGGCAACATCTACGCCGACGAGGCCCTGTGGCGGGTGCGGCTGCACGGCACCCGGGCGACGGACGCCCTGACCAGGCCGGTGGTCCGCCGGCTTCTGGCGGACGTACGCGACGTGCTGGGCGAGGCGATCGTGGCGGGCGGCACGAGCTTCGACGCCCTCTACGTCAACGTCAACGGGGAGAGCGGGTACTTCGACCGGGCGCTGAACGCGTACGGGCGGGAGGGCGAGCCGTGCCACCGCTGCGGCACGCCCATCCGCCGGGAGCAGTTCATGAACCGCTCGTCGTTCAGCTGTCCGCGCTGTCAGCCGCGCCCCCGGAAGCCACTGCGCTGACGTACGGGCCGGCGTCGGTGGCCAGCCCGAACCCGGCGCCGCGGCGGCCCATCAGGCGCCGGGCGGCGGTGAGCAGCGTGGACGGGACGCCGTGCACCAGGTGGCCGTCGCCGGGGCGTACCCCGTCGCCGTCCCAGCCCTGGTACGCCGACCACGGCCCGTCGAACGTGCAGATCCGCACGCCCAGGTCCCGGTAGAGCGGATGGGTGGGCACGCCCGGGTTGAGCACCACCCGGTGGAGCCCGCGCCGGGCGGCCAGCCGTACGGTCAGCGCCACCGGCCCGACGCCGCCCGACCCGGCCGGCGCCCGGTCCAGGAACAGGCCCTCGACCCCGTCCGCCCGCCACTCGTCCACGTCGGCGAGCACGTCGGCCAGCGAACGCCCGCCCCAGTCGAGATCGATCCGGCCGAGCCGCTGGTGTGCCGAGCGGCGCGGGCCCGGCCGTTCCTGCACGATCCAGGTGTCGGCGTCGACGGGGAGCTCCGGCGACGGGTGCGCGTACGGGGGGAACAGGGTCTTCACGACATCCTCCGGGGGTCTGCGGCGGTGCGGGCGACGAGGAGCAGGCCGGCCAGGTGGGTCGCCGCCAGGATGACGACGACGGTGGGCAGCGGGTCCGGCGGCAGCGCCGGCACGAGCGGCACGGCGAGGGCGGCGGCCGGCGGCGCGGCGGCGAGCAGGGTGGCCACCCCGGTACGCCCGCGCCAGCCGAGCAGCAGGGTGATCGCGAGGACGCCGCTGAGCAGGATCCCGCCGGCGAACTCGAGCACCCCGGCCGTGCCGACGGGGAGCCGGTACGCGGCCACGGCCACGGCGATCCCGGCGGCGAGGGGCGGCACCAGGGCGGCGACGGTCACCACGGTCACGCCGCCGAGGTGCGTACGGAATTCCTCGTCGCTCTCGGCCGCGTCGAGCCCCGCGTCGACCTGCCGCCGGTGCCAGCCGATCAGCGCCTCCAGCACCGGACCGGCGGCCAGCAGCGGCAGCACGGCGGGGGAGGTGGCGGTCGGCGGCCCGGCGCGCCACAGCAGCGCCACGCAGGTCGCCTGGGCGGCACCGAGCAGCAGCCGCACGGCGCCGTGACGCAGGTCCCCGGGGCGCAGCCGGCCCACCGGCGAGGCGCCGAACGCGGGCCGGAACGCGCGGGCGGCGGCGATGCCCACGACGATCGGCAGCAGCAGGGTCACCGGCACCCGCTGCGCGAGCGTGTCGCCGACCGTGCCGGCGATGCTCACCGCCGCGAGCAGCCAGCACGGCAGGCTCCATCGGACCACTGCGGCTTCCGTGCGGGTGACCAGCGCGGCTGTGACCGTACCGAGGGAAAGAAGGCCGCAGAGACCCACCGCGACGGCCGGCAGCCGCCCGGGTCCGACCAGGCCGGCGGGGGCGACCCCGACGACCGCGACCCAGACGGCGGCCGCGGCGGCGAAGGCGAGCGCGACCAGCCGGGCGGCCGGGCCGCGGCCGGACCGGCGGGCGACGAGGGCGCCGACGCCGGCGACGGCGTGGGCGACGCTCCAGCCGAGCAGCAGCGTGCCGATGGGCACCGGCCAGGCGACCCTGCTCAGCGGCCGGGCCGCCGCGACGGCGACGCTCAGCGGGCCCAGGTAGAGCGCGCATCGCAGCAGCGTGGAGCCCAGGGCGGGGGCGCGCAGGGTGCCGCCCCGGAGGGCGAGATCGACGGTCATCGTTCCTCCCCGGCTCCGGCGAGCCAGCGCAGGGTGGCCGGTCGCGCCTCGCGCGGCGCGGGAACGGCCAGGGTCAGTTCGTAGGACGGCGCGGGCGGCGGCCCGGCGAGGTCCGTGTAGAGCGCGCCGTAGACCCGCACGACCCGGTCGGCGGTGAAGCACGCGAGGGCGCGGCGGCGGGCGGCGTCGCCCAGGGCGCGGCGCCGGGCCGGCGCGGTGAGCAGGCCGGCGCAGGCCTCGGCGAGCGCGGCCGGGTCCTGCGCCGGGACCACCACGCCGGCGTCGCCGAGCGTCTCCGCGACCGGTCCGACGTCGACCCCGACGACCGCCCGGCCGGACATCATGGCCTCGATCAACCGGTACGGCGGGTCCGACGGCCCGGGTACGTGCACGACGACGTGGCCGGCGGCGTACCGGTCCCGGGGGTCGGCGGGCAGCGGGTGCAGGCGGATCGCGCGGCCCAGCCCGGTACGTTCGACCTGCTCGGCGCAGTGGTCCTCGTGGGCGGCGGTCACCCCGACCAGGTGCAGGACGGCGCCGGGGACCGCCACCGCCAGCCGGGTGAAGGCCTCGAGCAGCAGGCGCAGGCCGCTCTCCGGGCCGCCGGTGCCCGCCCACACGATCGCCGGCGGGGTGCGGGCCTCGGGCGCGCACGGGAAGTCCCGCGGGTCGACCCCGGCCGGCACCGGGACCAGCCGTCGCGGTTCCGCGCCGTGCCGCAGCGCCCAGGCGTGGTGGTACTCGCTGAGCGGGGCGATCAGGCCGGCTTCGGCGTACCCGGTGCGTGCCACGGCCCGGCGGAACCGGCGCAGCACGGTCTGCACGGCGGGCGACAGCCGTTCCTCGTTGGCGCGCAGCTTGGCGACGGGCGCCCGGGCCTCGGTCAGCAGCAGCGCGGTGCCGGTCCGCCACCGCCCGGCCAGCGCCGCCAGCAGCGGGGTCGTGCCACCGACGCAATGCACAAGATCAACTTCCGGCAACGGTACGGCCAGAGCCCGCGCCGCGTGCCGCAGCAGGGTGGCCGCCGTCCGCGCGTCACGCAGGCTCAGCCGCGGCAGCCGCTCGCCGGCGCCGGACGATCGCCCCGAACGCCACGCCTCCAGCAGCACCTCCGCCAGCGGTACGGCATTCAGCGGCGAACCCGCCCCGGCGGGTGTCTGGTCCGGCCGCGTCGCGGACCACCCGCCGGCCCGGGCGGCCCCGGTTGTCCCTATTGCTCCGGCTGCCCCGGCTGCTCCGGCTGCTCCGGCTGCCCCGGCTGCCCCTGGGGTCAGGGTTCCGCTGTCGGCCAGGGCGGCCAGGGTCATGAGCCCTCGGGCGAACACGTCGTCCTGCTCGGTGACCAGGCCCGCGCACACGAGCGAGGCGGCGGCGGTGGCGTGCTCGTCGCGCCCCTCCCGCCGCGGCGTCTCCCGGGACAGCGCGACCGTACGCGCGGACGCCACGTGCCCCGGCAGCGCGTACGCCGGTCCGCCGGGCGGTTCGCGGTCGGTGACGGTGACGAGGTCGAAGCGGAACCGGGGGAGGCCGTCGACGAGCGTCCGGCACCAGCCGCCGAGTGCGTCCCGGCGGAACGGATAGCCGCCCCCGGTGAGCAGACAGATGCGCATGCGGTCAGCACCGCGGGCGCGTCGGGGGCGATATCACGTTGGCTGCAACGATGCAGCGGCGAAAAGTAACGGGAGCCTGTCACCTAGGCGACAGTTCTTCGCACTATTTGTCTGTTTTATCGCATGGATTGGTCACGAACGCCCGAAAAGTTGCCCCCACACGATCGTGCCGTCGACCCCCTTCACGGCGCCCGCACCGATCGCCTTGAAGTCACAGTTGAGGATGTTGGCGCGGTGCCCCTCGCTGTTCATCCACGACGTCATGACGTCCTCCGCGTCGCGCTGCCCACGGGCCACGTTCTCGCCGCCCGGGGCGTCGTAGCCCTGCTCCCTCGCCCGCTGCGCGAAGTCCCTGCCGTCGTCGCTCACGTGGCTGATGTAGAGGTCGCCGTGCGTGCCGAGCTCCTGGACGTGCAGGCGGATGGCCGTACGCAACCTGGTGTCGAGCTTGACCGGCCCGCACCCGGACCTGCCGCGCTCGACATTGACCAGCCGGACGACCTCGGTCTCCTGGCCCGCCAGCCCGGCCGGGACCTGCCGCACCGGCTCCTTCGCGGTCTTCTCGGCCGCCGTCTTCCGGGGTGCGGGCGTCGCCTTCTTCGGCGCTTTCTCCGGTGCCTTCGCGGGTGCCTTCACCGGGCCCTTCGAGGGGGTGGCCGCCGGGCCTTTCGCCGGCGCTCCCGGCGGCGTCGTCGCCGGGGTGGTGCCCGTCCCGGCGCCGGGTGCCCCGCCACCGGCACCCGGCGCCAGGGCGGCGACGACGGCCTCGGGTCGCTCCGCGGCGGTACCCGGGCCGGTGAGACTCGACGGCAGCAGGGCCGCGCCCGCGCCGAAGGCGGCCAGCAACCCGGCCACCGGCACCGCGAGGAGGGCCGGCGACGGCATCGACTGCCGTCCGCGGTGCCGCCTGGTGGCGCCCGCCCGCTGGTCCCGATCGCTTCGCTCGCCCGACCCCTGCACGTCCTGCCTCCGCGGTCCCCTGGATCGAGAGGTTTCGACCCGGGTGACGGTAAGCAGCGGGCCGGATACCCGGCAAACCAGCTAAGCAAGACATAAGACTCCCTTCAGGTGCGGGCGTTTGAGACCGGCTTTTCCCGGTACGCAGCCGGAATGTTCCGCGCGGATTACCTGGACCTGCTGCGCGACTGCGACCGGTACCTCGAACGCCAACAGGTGCTGCTCGACCGCCTCGCCGCGGAGGAGAGCGCCGCCGCCGTCCTCCCCGCCATGGATTCCGCGTACGACCAACTCCTGCACGCGGTGACCCTCGGCTGGCGCAGCGTCGAGACCCAGGCCGGCCGAGGTCACCCGGACGAAGAAACCGCTTGATCAAACCGGGGCGGCGTGCCAGGGTGGCGTGATTCACTGGTCGACGAGGGTCGGCGCGATGCCCATCGGCTTGACGGAGCGTGGACATCGGCGCACCATAGAAGTGTCGCCAGTCGCGCCCATCTGTGCTCAGTCGAGTCCTGAGCGCAGGTAAATCTGCACCTCAGCAACTTCCCGGGTGCAGATCTCTGTGCCCACGCGTGTCCGAGGGTGCAGGTGTGCGGTACCACTGGGCGCGCGTTTGGCCGGCCTTTCCGGCAGCGCTTACAAAGAGACTGCACTGCGGTGTCTCACAAGGAGAAGTCATGGCGAAGGCCCTCTATGGCCACGTAGGTGCGGCGCCCGACCGGCGCCTGCTCGACGAGGTCACCCGGCTGCGTTCCAGGGTGCAAGCTCTGGAGTTCGAGGTCACCCGCCTCCGGGCGGAGAACGATCGTCTCGCGGCGGCCGCCGCGGAGGCAGACGATCTGATGCGGCTCACCGAACCCGCTCTGACCTGAGCCCCACGGGAGCGCCGCGACCGGGGCGCTCACATCCCCTCGCACCACGCGACGCACACAGAAAAGCGCGCCTCCACACCCGTGGCGGCGCGCGTTTTTTTTGCCCGGCCCGACTCGCTTCCTGCCCCCGTGCTGCGATGCCCCGATGCCCCGGTGCTGCGGTGTCCCGATGCCCCGATGCCCCGATGCCCCGATGCCCCGATGCCCCGATGCCCCGGTGTCCCGGTGCTGCGGTGTCCCCCGGTGTCCCGGTGTCCCGGTGTCCCGGTGTCCCGGTCAACCGGTGTCCCGGTGAACCGACGATCCAGACTCCGCCCGGTCCGGCTTTCGACCCAGCCGGCGATCCGCTTGGCCGGCCACGCCGGTCACGTCCGCCACGTCAACCGAGCTGGCCGGGCTCGCTGAGCTGGCCGGGCTCGCTGAGCTGGCCGGGCTCGCTGAGTTCGCCCGCCTAGTTGGGCGAGTCCCCGTTCGCTTGTCCTCGCACTGCACGCTGCATGCTGCAACCGGCTGTCGCTGGCCGCGGCCGGCGACAGCCTTCACCGCGGGCGGACACGGCGGGCTTGCCGTGCCGCCCGCGTGACAGTCTCTCCGGCGCGGCGGCGCTGCGGTTTTGCGTCGCCTGTGTGCCAACTTCGTATCGGTCGCGTCGCGTAGGGCGTCTGTCCTGTCGCGCAGTGCGTGCGTGGCCGGACCTCTTGCGGTGCGCGAACCGGATGAAAGGGCAGCAACAGTTCGAGATGGGCACGGAGCGGGACGCGCGGCGTGCGCGGACATGGCCCGCACCTGCGGGTAACCTGCTGGCCGAGAGTAAATCGCGACCCTCGGAGATCCGTGCACCTCAAGAGCCTGACGGTCAAGGGCTTCAAGTCCTTCGCCTCCGCTACGACGCTGCGGCTGGAGCCGGGCATCACCTGCGTGGTGGGCCCCAACGGCTCCGGCAAGTCCAACGTCGTCGACGCCATCGCGTGGGTGCTCGGCGAGCAGGGGGCCAAGGCCCTGCGCGGCGGGAAGATGGAGGACGTCATCTTCGCCGGCACCGCCGGGCGGGCCCCGCTGGGCCGGGCCGAGGTGACGCTCACGATCGACAACGGTGACGGCGCCCTGCCCATCGACTACACCGAAGTTTCGATCACGCGCCGGATGTTCCGGTCGGGCGAGAGCGAGTACGAGATCAACGGCAGCTCCTGCCGCCTCCTCGACATCCAGGAGTTGCTCAGCGACTCCGGCATCGGCCGCGAGATGCACATCATCGTCGGGCAGGGCCGGCTCGACGCCATGCTGCACGCCAAGCCCGAGGACCGGCGCGCCTTCATCGAGGAGGCTGCCGGCGTACTGAAGCATCGCAAGCGTAAAGAGAAAGCGATCCGCAAGCTCGACGCGATGCAGACCAACCTCAACCGGCTCAACGACCTCACCGCCGAGCTGCGCCGCCAGCTGAAGCCGCTCGGCAAGCAGGCGGAGGTCGCCCGGCGCGCCGCCGGCATCCAGGCCGACCTGCGCGACGCCCGGCTGCGGCTGCTCGCCGACGACCTGCACACGCTCCGGACCACGTTGGACAAGGAGATCGCCGACGAGTCGGCGATGCGGGAGCGCCGGCAGCAGGTCGAGGACGAGAACCGCGAGGTGCAGCGCTGGCTTGCCGACCTCGAGGCCCAGCACGCCGAGGACGCGCCGCTGCTGCAGGCCGCCCAGGACACCTGGTACAAGCTGTCCACGCTGCAGGAACGCTTCCGCTCCACCGAGCAGCTGGCCTCCGAGCGGCTGCGCCACCTCGCCGCCACGCCGGACGATGAGCGTACCGGCCGCGACCCCGACCAGCTCGCCGCCGAGGCGGAGCGGGTCCGCGAGCAGGAGGAGGAGCTGCGCGAGGCGCTGACCGAGGACCAGATGCGGCTGGCCGAGGCGGTCGAGCACCGTCAGGAGCTGGAACGGCAGCTGGCCGGGGCGGAGGGCGCCCTGCGTACGGCCGCGAAAGCGATCGCCGACCGGCGTGAGGGCCTCGCGAAGCTGACCGGGCAGGTGAACGCGGCCCGGGCCCGTACGGGAAGCGCCGCCGAGGAGATCGAGCGACTCGCGGCCGCGCACACCGACGCGCTGATGCGGGCCGAGGCCGCCCAGGCCGAGGTCAACGCGGTCTCCGCGGAATCCACCGAGGCCGACCGCGACAACGCGGAGCTGGACGCCCGGCACGCGGAGGCGGTCGCCGCGCACGACCGGGCCGCCGCCGTGGTCAAGGAGCTCTCCGACGCCGAACGCACCGCCGAGAGGGACGCCGCGAGCTGGAAGGCCCGCGAGGAGGCGCTCGCCCTCGGCCTCAAGCGCAAGGACGGGGCCGGCGCCCTGCTCGGCAAGGCGGATCAGGTTCCCGGCCTGCTCGGCAGCCTCGCCTCGATGCTGACCGTCCGGCCGGGACACGAGGCGGCGCTCGCCGCGGCGCTGGGTGCGCTCGCCGACGCGGTCGCCCTCACCGGGATCGACGAGGCCGTCGAGGCCATGCGTACGCTCAAGATCGCCGACGCGGGCCGCGCCGCCCTCGTCGTCGCGGGTCCCGCCGCGCCGGGCATGCAGGGCCCGCTCGACACCCTGCGGCCGGCCCTGCCGGACGGCGCCACCTGGGCGCCCGACGTCATCGACTGCCCCGACACGATCCGGCCGGCGCTCAACCGGGCCCTGCGTGACGTGGTCCTGGTGCCCGACCTGGCCGCCGCCGCCCGCCTCGTCGCGCAGAACGCGGAACTGCGCGCGGTCACCCCGGACGGCGACGTCCTCGGTGCGCACGCCGCGGCGGGTGGGTCCGGCAAGGCCACCAGCTACATCGAGGTGCAGGCCGCGGTCGACGAGGCGCGCGCCAAACGGGAGGCCGCCGAGCACGCCATCGGCGACCTCAAGGCCCAGCTCGCCGAGGCCCGCGCCGAGGTCGCCGAGCACAAGGAAGCGGTCAACGTCGCGGCTGCCGCCAAGCGAGCCGCCGAGGGCGAACGGAACGCCGCCGCCCGCCGGCTCGCCGAGCTGGGTGCCGCCGCCCGCTCCGCGAAGGCCGAGTCGGAGCGGCTGGGCGCCTCCCGGCAGAAGGCCGAGGGGAACCGCGACCGTGACCTCGCCGGACTCGCCGAGCTGGAGGAGCGGCTGCGCCTCGCCGAGGCCACCCCGATCGACGAGGAGCCGTCCACCGAGGAGCGCGACCGGCTCGCGGCGCTCGTACCGCAGGCCCGGCAGAACGAGATGGAGGTGCGGCTCGCCGTCCGTACGGCGGAGGAGCGGGTCTCCTCGATCGCCGGCCGCGCCGACTCGCTGCTGCGCCAGGCCGCCGCCGAACGCCAGGCCCGCGAACGGGCCGCGGCGCGCCGGGCCGCCCGCGCCCGAGGAGCCGAGATCGCCAAGGCCGTCGCGCTCGGTGCGGCGGCGGCGCTGTCCCGGGTCGCGGTCTCGCTGGCCGCGGCGGTCGAGGTCCGCGACGAGCTGGCCCGCGCGCGTACGGCCCGGGAGGCGGAGCTCTCCGAGGTACGGGCGACAGCGAAGCGCCTGGTGGCCGAGCTGGAACGCCTCACCAGCGAGGTCCACCGCGACGAGGTGGCCCGCGCGGAACAGCGCATGCGCATCGAACAGCTCGAGGCGAAGGCGGCCGAGGACTTCTCCCTCGACGTCGACACGCTCGTCGCCGAGTACGGGCCGGACCAGCTCGTACCCCCGACGCAGGCGGAGGTCGCCCAGGCCGAGAAGGACGGCAAGCCGGTCCCCGAGCCGGTCCCGTTCCACCGCCCCACCCAGGAGAAGCGCAGCAACAAGGCGGAACGCGACCTGGCCCTGCTCGGCAAGGTCAACCCGCTGGCGCTGGAGGAGTTCGCCGCGCTGGAGGAACGCTTCAAGTTCCTGTCCGACCAGCTCGAGGACCTGAAGGCCACCCGCAAGGACCTGCTCACCGTGGTCAAGGACGTCGACGACCGCATCCTCGAGGTGTTCGCCTCGGCGTTCGAGGACACGGCCCGCGAGTTCCAGACCGTGTTCCAGGTCCTCTTCCCGGGCGGCGAGGGCCGGCTGGTGCTGACCGACCCGGAGGACATGCTCACCACGGGCGTCGAGGTCGAGGCCCGCCCGCCGGGCAAGAAGATCAAGCGGCTGTCGCTGCTGTCGGGCGGCGAACGCTCCCTGACGGCGGTCGCGATGCTGTGCGCGATCTTCCGGGCGCGCCCCAGCCCCTTCTACATCATGGACGAGGTCGAGGCGGCCCTCGACGACGTCAACCTGGGCCGGTTGATCACGCTCTTCCAGCAGCTCCGCGAGAAGAGCCAGCTCCTGATCATCACCCACCAGAAGCGCACCATGGAGGTCGCAGACGCCCTGTACGGCGTGACGATGCGCTCCGGGGTGACGCAGGTCATCAGCCAGCGCCTCAACCGCGAGCTGGAGGACTGAGCCGGTCGGGTGGGCGAGCTGGGCGCGGCTGGTTGAGCGCGGTGCTTGGGTGCGGTGCTTGGGTGCGGTGCTTGGGCGCGGCTCTTGGGCGCGGTGCTTGGGTGCGGCGGCGGGCGGGTTGGGTGCGGCGTTTGGGCGTGGCTCTTGGGTGTTGAGCGCCCGGGCGCGCGTTGCTCGGGGCGGCTGAGCGGCGGCGTAATCTTGGGGGTTGTTGCCCGTCGTTGCCGGCCGTTGCCGGCCGTTCCCGGCCGTTGCCGGCCGTTCCCGGCCGTTGCCGGCCGTCTCCGGCCGTTCCCGGCCGTCGGCGCCGTCGAGAGAGGACGTCTCACCGCATGCATCGCCAACCCGCCCAGGCCATGCTCATCGACCTGGACGGCGTGGTTCGCCGCTGGGATCCGGCGGTTCCGGCAGCCGTCGAGGCGGCCCGGGGCCTTCCCGCGGGCGCGCTGACGCGGACGGCCTTCTCGTGGGACCTTCTCCGCCCGGCCGTCGCAGGCGAGATCACCGACGCCGAGTGGATGCACCTTGTCGCCACCCGCCTGCCGCTGCCTGCCGACGAGGCCGCCGCGGCCGTGGCCGAATGGCAGGAGCACCGGGGCTCGGTCGACCCCGATGCTCTCGCGCTGGTCCGTGCGGCCCGCGCCGCCGGCCGCCCGGTCGGCCTGGCCACGAACGCGACCGACCGCCTCGCCGGCGACCTGGCGGCGCTGGGCCTCACCGGCGAGTTCGACGCGGTGATCAGCTCGTCGGAGCTGAAGATCCACAAGCCGGCCCCGGAGTTCTTCGCCCGCGCCTGCGAGGCCCTGAAGGTCGAAGCGCCCTGGATCCTGTTCGTCGACGACGACGACCGGGTGATCCGCGGGGCGCGGGCGTCGAAGCTCCTCGGCTTCCGCTGGACGGGCGCACAGGACCTGTCCTACCTGCGGAAGGCCCTCGCCCTGCCGTCCTGACACCCGGCACCGGAGCACACCGGGCGCTGCCCACAGCCGGCTGCGCGGGCCGGCTCGCCGATGCGCGGGCCCGGGGCGACTGAGCGACCAGGCGGGGCGCGAACGGGTGGACCTGCGGTGGCGGGCCGCCCGGCTGCGAGGTCCGCTCGTCGGCGGTGAGGAACCGCAGCGCGGCGTTGATCAGGCGGCGCCGAATCGCGCGGCACCGGGTCGCGGCGTCGGGCCGCGTTGGCCGCGGCCCCGGGGTGGCCTGGTGGGTCGGCCGGCCCCGGGGTGGCCTGGTGGGTCGGCCGGCCGCGGGGTGGGCGGGGGCGGGTCAGTCGCCGGTGCGGCCGTCGATGCGTTCGCGGAGGAGGTCCGCGTGGCCGTTGTGGCGGGCGTACTCCTCGATCATGTGGATGTAGACCCAGCGCAGGCTTGTTGTCGGGCGGCCCTCCTCGGTGAACTCGTGCTCGAGCGGCAGGCCGGCCGCGGCGGCCCGGGCCTCGTCGAGTTCGGTGAGGAAGGCGGCGTAGTTCTGCTCGGCGTCGGCTTCCGCTACGTCGTCGAAGTCGCCGTCCGTGTTCTGGTCGTCGCAGTAGATGTGGGGGAGTTGCTGGCCGGCGGAGTGGATGCGGAACCAGCCGCGCTCCACCTCGGACATGTGGCGGATCAGGCCCAGCAGGGTCAGGTTGGACGGCTCGACCGCCGCCGTCTTCAGCTGCTCGGGCGTCAGCTCGGCGCACTTCCGCAGGAGGGTCTGCCGGTGCCACTCCAGCCAGCCCTCGAGCATGGCTCGCTCATCACCGGTACGCGGTTCGTCCACTCGTTGCGCCGCAGGCGCGGTCCAGGAAGTCACGCACCCATCCTGGACCGCCCCTCCGACAATTTCCGCCCGTTTACGCGTCCCGGCCGGGGATGGGGTGGATCTGGCCGGGCGGGAGGAGGCCCTGCACCGCGGTGGGTTCCGTGGTCAGGTAGTACGCCTCGTGTTCCTTCGCCGCCCACACCGCGTGGGACCGGGGGATGTCGCCCTTGGCGGCCGGCATGACGTCGGCCGCGGGAGGCGCTGTGCGGGCGTCGAGGTCGAGGACCTTGATGCCGGGCAACGTCACCAGGAGACGCAGGAGGGCACGCGCGTGCTCGTCGCCCACGGACGCCGCGTGGGCGTCGAGGAGGGCGGCCGCCGGGATGCCCATGGCCGCCCCCTCGTCGGCGATGTCGACCAGGAGCTCGCCGACGTGGAGGTGGCCGCGGGCGTAGGAGCGCAGCGCCGAGCGGTCGAGGACGGCGCGGATGACGGGGTTCTCACTCATCGGTCGCCTCCGGGCTTCTCCGCGGCCTTCGAGGCGTGCCAGGCGCGGAACCCGGCGCGCTGCTCGTCGGTGAACGGGGGGAGCGCGCCGCGGGCGGCGTCGATGCCCGCGTCGGTGATGTCCACTCCGGCCGCGCGGAGGGCCGCGGCAACGGCTGCTCCGCGCTCCATCCGGGCACGGACAGCGTCGGCCACCACGGCCGAGCTGTTGGGGTGTTTGTCGAGGTATTGGGCTACGTCGTCGGGGAGACTCACGGTGATCCGCCTTGTCATACTCGAATCATACTTGATGTCCTGAGGTAGGACTGTAGAGACAATATGACGGCGGGACGTATCGATCAAATTGATCATGGGGGTCAGCGGAGGGGGACCTGGGCGACCGGGAAGAGTTCGCCTTCCTTGGTGGTGCCTTCGATCAGGACTTCCGCCTCGGTGCCCCGGTGGCGGAGCGTGCCGACCGCGTTGCCGAAGTACGGGCCCGCGAGTCTTCTCCAGGTCAGCGGGGGCTTCTTCACCCCGGCCGACCTCGCCAGGCCGCGCATGCCCCGGGCCGCCGCGCGGGACCAGCTCAGGCGCATCAGGGGGCGCAGCGGGGCCGGCACCTGGTTGTGGATCGGGGAGCAGGTCAGCTGGTGCACGGGGGTGCGTACGCCCGGTCCGAGGTCCGCCTCGGCCACGTACGAGTGGTGGACGTCGCCGGAGAGCACGCTGATCGTGGCCGGGGCCGCGTACGCGCCGCCCGCGCCGACGCGGTGGCTGGGTGCGCCCTCGCCGCCCTCGCCCAGGCGGCGGAACAGCTCCGTCAGGGCCTGGAACGAGCGCCGGAAGGCCGCCCAGTGTTCGAGGTCGAAGGCCCGGCGTACCTTTTCCGCCAGGCCCGTGGCCGACGCGTCCGCGGCCTTCTCGTTCCAGGATTCGATGTGGTGGATGGCCGGGGGCATCAGCCAGGGCAGGGACGAGCCCACCACCAGGTGGTCGTAGTCGCCGTGGGCCTGGTCGACGAACCAGGCCCATTCCGGGGCCGGCAGCATCTCGCGGGCGCCCGGGGTCAGGACGCGGTTGCAGCGGTTGTCCAGCATGACGAGCCGGGTGCGGCCGACGTCGAGGGCGAAGCTCCATTGGTACGGCCGGTCCGTGTTCTCCGCCGACGACGGGGAGTCCACCGACAGGCCGAAGGCGTGCAGCAGGTCCGTGCCGTCCTCGGTCGCGGTGAGCTTGGCGAGCAGCGGGTCGGCGGCCAGTTGGTCCGGGCCGAGGTTGCCCAGGTGCTGGTAGATCCAGTACGAGGCCAGGCCGCTGGAGATGCGGTCCGCCCACCAGGGCTGCGCCGACATGTCCGCGCGCCACGGGGCCGAGGTGTTCCAGTCGTCAATGATCTCGTGGTCGTCGAAGATCATCACCGACGGCACGGTGGCCAGGAGCCAGCGCACCTCGGGGTCGCGCCACGACTCGAGGTAGAGCTTCGTGTACTCGTCGTAGGAGACGACCTCGTCGGCCGGGCCGTGGTGGCCGGCCGCGCGGCGGCGGCGCAGGAAGCGGCGCACCTTCGCGGAGGTCTTGTCCGCGTACACCTGGTCGCCCAGGAGCACGATCAGGTCGGGGCGCAGGTCCGGGTCGCGGGGGGCGGTCATCAGCCGCCTGGCGTACGCGTCCAGCGCGTCCGGCGGGAGCTTGCGGCCGGTGGCGTGCGGGGTGGCCTCCCGGCAGGAGCCGAAGATCATGCTGACCGGGTGCGCGGCGTCGTCCGCCGGGCGGGTCACGATCACGCTCGGCGGGTACGGCGAGTCGGGCTGCGGCCACACCTGCCGGTCGTCGAGCCACATCCGGTATTCGCCGGCCGCGCCGCGGGGCAGCCCCTCGACGACCACGATCGCGTAGTGGTGCCCGTACACGGAAAAGGTGGGGGTGGAGCCGGCGCCGCCGCCGGTGACCTCGACCCGCACCTCGGCCGGGCTGGTGGTCTCGACCCAGATCGTCGCCTTGTCGCCCACGACTCGCCGGAGCACCGGCCCGATGAGCAGGTGCGCGGTCACCGAGCCGCCGTGGGTGCCACCGGGAGGAGAGCCATGATTCCATCCTCCCCAGCCGTTCCGGTTTCCGCCACCACGCTTTCAGCCACCAGGGCGTCACCCGACGTGGCCGACGACACCGACGGGTGGCACCACGGGGCCTCGGCTCATCTGTCAGGATTTCGGGCATGGAATACGTGGTCGCCTCTCTGATCCTGCTGGCGGTGCTGCTCGTCGGGGCCGTCGGCCTCGTCGTGCCGCGCCTGCGCCGGCGCGAGCTGCCGCCGCCGGCGGGGAGCGTGCCGGGGGACGACCGGGCGGGCACGACCACGCTCGAACGCCCGCCGGCGGTGCCGGAGGCGGAGACGCTGCCGCCGCTGATCGAGCGGCCCGCCGAGCCGGCCGCCCCCACGGCGCCGGCCGTCGAGACGCCCGAGCCGACCGCCGGGCGCCTGGTGCGGCTGCGGGCCCGGCTGAGCCGGTCGCAGAACGTCTTCGGCCGGGGCCTGCTCAGCGTGCTGTCCCGCGATCACCTCGACGACGACGCGTGGGAGGAGATCGAGGACAGCCTGATCTCCGCCGACGTCGGCGTCGAGGCCACCCAGGTGCTCGTCGAGCGGCTGCGGGAGCGGGTCCGGGTGCTGGGCACGCGTACGGTCGCCGAGGTGCGCGCGCAGCTGGCCGAGGAGCTGACCGCCGCGCTGGAGCCGGAGCTGGACCGCAGCCTGCACACAGCCCCGCACGAGGGCCGCCCCGCGGTCGTCCTGGTCGTCGGGGTCAACGGCGCCGGCAAGACCACCACCTGCGGCAAGATCGCCCGGGTGCTGGTCGCGGACGGGCGGACGGTGCTGCTGGGCGCCGCCGACACGTTCCGGGCCGCCGCCGCCGAGCAGCTGGCCACCTGGGGCGAGCGGGTCGGTGCCGAGACCGTCCGAGGTCCGGAGGGCGGCGACCCGGCCAGCGTCGCGTTCGACGCCGTCAAGCGCGGCATCGACGTGGGCGTGGACACCGTGCTGGTGGACACCGCGGGCCGGTTGCAGAACAAGGTCGGCCTGATGGACGAGCTGGGCAAGGTCAAGCGGGTCGTGGAGAAGCACGGGCCGGTCGACGAGACGCTGCTCATCCTGGACGCGACCACCGGGCAGAACGGGCTGGAGCAGGCCCGCGTCTTCACCGAGGTGGTGGACGTCACGGGCGTCGTCCTGACCAAGCTCGACGGCACCGCCAAGGGCGGCATCGTGATTGCCGTGCAGAACAAGCTGGGTATTCCGGTGAAGCTGGTCGGTCTGGGCGAGGGTCCGGACGATCTGGCGCCGTTCGAACCCGCCGCCTTCGTCGAGGCCCTGCTTGGCACCGACGCGTAGGCTCGGGGGTGGCAGACCCGTGCTGACGGGTGGTTTCAGAGGGGGTCGTGGGTGACGCAGGAGCGCAGTGCTCCGGATTCCAGCCGCGAGATCCCGCTGCACGGCGGGAACGTCAGCACGGTATCGCGGATCGGTGACACGGTCCGCCGCAACGCCGGGCCGTGGACGCCCGCGGTGCACTCGCTGCTCAATCATCTCCAGCGGGTCGGCTTCACCGGGTCGCCGCACGCCCTCGGCATGGACGAGAAGGGCCGCGAGGTCCTGTCGTATCTCGACGGCGAGTGCGGTGAGTACCCGTTGGCCCCGCACTGGACGACCGAGGAGGCCCTGGTCACGGTCGCCACGATGCTGCGCATGTTCCACGACGCGCAGTACGGCTTCCAGCCCCCGCCGGGCGCGGTGTGGCGCAGTTTCGGCCCGCCCCCGCCGGACACCGAGGTGATCTGCCACCACGACGCCGCGCCGCACAACGTGGTCTGGCGGCCGGACGGCACCCTCGCGCTGATCGACTTCGACCTGGCCTCGCCGGGCGCCCGCATCTACGACGTGGCGTACGCGGCGTGGACCTGGGTGCCGCTGTTCAGCGACCGGGACTCGTACACGCTGGGCTGGAAGCGGCCCAACCGGCCGCGGCGGCTGCGGCTCTTCGCGGACGCGTACGGTCTCATCCCGCGCGACCGGCACCGCCTGGTCCGGACCATCCGCAAGCGGATCGTCGACCATGTCGAGGGCATCCGGCGGATGGCCGCCGCCGGCGATCCGGCATTCGTCCGGATCGTGCACAAGGGCCACCTGCGCCGGCCGATGCGTGATCTCCGGCTGCTCGATTACGAGCGGCACACCCTGGAGTACGCCCTCCGGTGACACGCCGTTGACACCGCGATGATCGTCCTCGTGGTGTCGGATAGGCCTATTGTCCCTGTTCAGTGGGCTATGTCCGGGCGCCTGTGAGAGTTTCTTCACACGTACGAAACAACCGGTGACGTGTTGGAAATCGCGCGTAGACCGTGCGCGAAACAGCGGACCGGAAGGCTTCCGCCACACACCGGTCAACTGGCGCGACGCTGCCCTGGGGGCCGACCCCGCTTCGCCCGACGGTAACCCGCGCGGGCAAGCGCTGAAGGACACCTATCCGAGAGGAGGCAGCGTGGAGATCAACACCGGCAATACGGCCTGGTTGCTCCTGTCGTCTGCGCTCGTTTTGCTCATGACTCCGGGCCTGGCGCTGTTCTACGGTGGCCTGAACCGGTCCAAGGGCGTACTGAACATGATGATGATGAGCTTCTCGTGCATCGGGCTCGTCTCCATCCTGTGGGTTCTGTACGGCTTCACGCTGGCGTTCGGTGTCAACGGCTCCGCCGGCCTGAACAACATCATCGGTAACTTCTCGACCTACTTCGGCACGGGCACCAGCGCGATCACCGAGGAATGGCTCTTCTTCGGCGCGAACACCGGCATCCCGACGTACGCGTTCATGGCCTTCCAGATGATGTTCGCCATCATCACCGTCGCGCTGATCAGCGGCGCGGTGTCCGACCGCATGAAGTTCGGCGGCTGGGTCGTCTTCGCCATCGCCTGGTTCACCCTGGTCTACGTGCCCGTGGCCCACTGGGTCTGGGGCGGCGGCTTCATCGGCTCGAAGATCCGCGCGCTCGACTTCGCCGGTGGTACGGCGGTGCACATCAACGCCGGTGCCGCCGCGCTGGCCCTCTGCCTCATCCTGGGCAAGCGGGTCGGCTGGCCGCGGGACAACATGCGGCCGCACAACGTGCCGTTCGTCGCGCTCGGCGCCGGCCTGCTGTGGTTCGGCTGGTTCGGCTTCAACGCCGGCTCCGAGCTCACCGTCGACGGCACCACGGTCTTCGCCTTCCTCAACACCCAGGTCGCCACCGGCGCGGCCCTGGTCGGCTGGGTCGTCGTGGAGTGGCTCCGGGACGGCAAGCCCACCCTGGTCGGCGCGTCCTCCGGCGCGGTCGCCGGCCTGGTCGCGATCACCCCGGCCTGCGGCTTCGTCGCGCCGCTGCCGGCCGTGCTCATCGGCCTCATCGCCGGTGCGGTCTGCGCCCTGGCGGTCGGCCTGAAGTACCGGTTCGGCTACGACGACTCGCTCGACGTCGTCGGCGTCCACTTCGTCGGCGGCTGGATCGGCTCGCTGTCGATCGGTTTCTTCGCCACCACGCAGGTCAACGCCGGCATCACCGACAGCGCCATCCTCAACGCGAGCGAGGGCCTGTTCTACGGCGGCGGGGTCACCCAGCTCGGCCGGCAGGCCCTGGGCAGCCTGGTCGTGACGCTCTACTCCTTCGCCATCGCCGCGGTGATCGCCCTGATCATCAAGGCCGCCAAGGGTCTGCGGGTCTCCGAGGAGGCCGAGATCTCGGGCATCGACATCGCCGACCACGGCGAGACGGGCTACGACCTCACCCCCGCCGGTGGCGGCGCCGGCACCGGCGCGTTCGCGATGGCCGGGCTGACCAACTCCGGACCCGTGGACGCTGACGGCAAGGCCGACGTCAGCCAGAAGGTCGCCGGTTAAGTTCTCTGACATGGAGGGACTGAGCATGAAGCTGGTGACCGCGGTCATCAAGCCGTACCAGCTCGACGCGGTGAAGGAGGCTCTGCACGCCCTGGGCGTCGCCGGGCTCACCGTGAGCGAGGTACAGGGCTACGGACGACAGAAGGGGCACACCGAGGTCTACCGGGGTGCCGAGTACACGGTGGAGTTCCTGCCGAAGATCAAGGTCGAGGTCGTCACCGACGAGATCGACGTGGAGAAGGTCGTGGACGCGGTCGTCACGTCGGCGCGTACCGGCAAGATCGGCGACGGCAAGGTCTGGGTGACGTCGGTCGACGACGTGGTCCGGGTCCGTACCGGCGAGCGCGGGCTCGACGCGCTCTGAACAACATGGATGCGGTCGTCAGCGAGCCGTCGGCGGCACCCCGGGTGCCGGCCGGCGGCTCGCCTGCCGACCTGTCGCAGCACCTCGGCGCCGCCGCCCGCGCACAGCGGGCGGCGGCGCTCGACGCGTGGCTGACCGCCATGTTCCCGGCCCACCTGCCCGGCATCAGCCTGGTCGCGGTGGGCGGGCTCGGCCGGCGCGACGTCGCGCCGTACAGCGATCTCGATCTGGTGCTGCTGCACAACGGCACCGCCGGCATCGACCGGATCGCCTCCGCGCTGTGGTACCCGATCTGGGACGCCCGGCTCGGCCTGGACCATTCCGTACGGACGCTGCCCGAGGCCCTCTCCGTGGCCCACGACGACGTCAAGGTCTCGCTGGGCCTGCTCGACGCCCGGCACGTCGCCGGGGACGCGGCCCTGTCCGCCGAGCTGATCGCCGCGGCCGGGGACCAGTGGCGGCGCACGGCCGTACGCCTGCTCCCGCAGCTCAAGGAGATCACCGCGGCCCGCTGGGCGACCCACGGCGAGCTCGCGTTCCTGCTCGAGGGCGATCTCAAGGAGGCCGCCGGGGGCCTGCGCGACCTGACCATCCTGCGCGGCATCGGCCGGGCCGGGGTCGCCGACACGATGCGTCCCGCGGTGCGCGCCGCCGACCTGCGCCTGCTCGACACCCGCGACGCCCTGCACCTGTCGGTCGGGCGGCGGGTGGACCGCCTCGTCGCCCAGGAACGCGCCGCCGTGGCGGAGCTGCTCGACGTCGAGGACGGCGACGCGCTGCTGCGCCGCGTGGCCGGGGACGCCCGGACCGTCGCCCACGCGCTCGACGACGCCTGGCGGGCGGCCGACCGGCTGCGCACCGGGCGCCGGCGGGGCGGCGTGCCGGGTGCGCCCGTCCGGCGTCCGGTCGCCCGGGACGTGGTCGAGCAGGACGGGGAGCTGGTGCTCGCGCGTACCGCGATCGGGCCGGTGCCGGATCCGACGCTCTCGCTGCGGGTCGCCGCGGCCGCCGCCACCGTACGGTTGCCGATCGCGCGCGCCACCTGCGAGTGGCTCGCCTCGTTCTGCCCGCCGCTGCCGACGCCCTGGCCGCCCGCCGCCCGCGCCGCGCTGGTGTCGCTGCTGGGCTCGGGCCCCGGCCTGCTGCCGACGTGGGAGGCCTGCGACCGGTACGGCCTGATCGACGCCTGGCTCCCCGAGTGGGCCCGGATGCGCAGCCTCCCGCAGCACCACCCGGTGCACCGCTACACGCTGGACCGGCACCTGGTGCAGGCGGCGTACGAGGCGACCGCGTACGCCCGCGAGGTGGACCGCCCCGACCTGCTGCTCCTCGGCGCGTTCCTGCACGACGTCGGCAAGGGGCTGCCCGGCGACCACAGCACCGTCGGCGCGCCCGTCGCCGCCGACATCGCGACCCGGATCGGCCTGCCGCCGGCCGACGTGGCGACCATCGAGAAGCTGGTCCGCCTGCACCTGCTGCTGCCGGACGTGGCGACCCGCCGCGACCTCAGCGACCCGGTGACCATCTCGTCGGTCGCCGAGGCGGTGGGGGACGCGACGACCCTGGACCTGCTGCACGCGCTGGCCCGCGCCGACTCGCACGCCACCGGCCCGGCCGCCTGGTCCGACTGGAAGTCCCGGCTGATCGCCGAGCTGGTCCGGCGGGTGCGCACGGCGCTCGACACCGGTGCCCTGCCGGAGCCGCCCGAACCCGACCCGGAGCTGCTGGTGGGCGACCTGCCCGCGGTGCACCTGGACGGCGACCGGGTCGCGGTGGCCACGGCCGACCGCCGCGGGCTGCTCGGCTCGGTGGCGGCGTGCCTGGCCATGCACCGCCTCGACGTCGTCGCCGCCGACGCCGCCACGGTCGACGGCCGGGCGATCGTCGAGTTCCGCACCCAGCCGCGCTACGGCTCCCCGGCCGATCCCGTGGCGCTCGCCGCGGACCTGCGCCGGGTCGCGGCCGGGGACGTCTCGGTGACCCAGCGGCTGCGGGCCCGGGCGGGGACGGCCCGCGACGGTGCCGCGCCGCGGGTGGTGTGGCTGCGGGCCGCCGCGACCGACGCGGTGGTGCTGGAGCTGCGGGCCGCGGACTCGGCGGGCCTGCTCTACCGGGTCGCCTCCGCGCTGGACGAGGCCGGCGCCGAGGTGCGCGCCGCCCGGATCTCCACCCTCGGCGGCGACGTGGTGGACGCGTTCTACCTGGTCGGGTCCTGGGCGGACGCGGCGGAACGGGAACGCGTGGAGGCCGCGGTCCTGGCCGTCGTCTGAGCCCGTCACCAACGCCCCGGCGGCAGCGTTGCGTTCAACATGGGGGAATCCGCCGGTCTGCTCGACGACTACCTGAGGATCGCCCGGTACCACGTGGGGCGGGCCGTGCCTCCGACGGCGATCCGGCTGCGTTCGCTGGAGATGCGGCGGCTGCTGGCGTACATCGCGCTGCGGGACACCGGGACGACGTACGACGGGCTGCTCGCCGCCGCGCGGGCCGGCGACGCCGCCTGGCTGCGGCGGATCCGCGCGCAGGTGCGCCCGTCGGTGCTGGCGGGGCTGGCGCAGACCATCGCGCTGCAGGACATGCTGCCGGAGGACCGCTCCGACGCGCTCGCCCTCTACGACCTGATCCCCGCGGCGCTGGGCGTGGAGGCGCTGTCGCCCGCGCATCAGGGACTGCACGCGCAGCTGACCTTCACGTGGCGGGGCCCGGCGGCGGCTCGGGCGTTGCTGCGGGCGTACCCGGAAATGAGCGAGGCCGTGCGCACGGACCTCGAGATCGACGTGGCGAATCCGTTCGCCGGCGACGGCGGGCAGCCGGTGGCGCCGTGGCTGGCCGCGTTCCAGCGGCTCATGCCGAAGCCGTACCCGGCGTTGGAGGCGGCCAACGGGCTGCCGCCGTTCGACCGGCTCACCGCCACCGCCGAGGCGGCTCCGGTCGAGGGGCCGCAGCGGATCTCCGTCATCGTCACCGCGTTCCACCCCGACGAGGGGCTGATCACCGCGGTGCGCTCGATCCTGAGCCAGTCGTGGCGCAACGTCGAGGTGCTGATCGTCGACGACGCGTCGCCGCCGGAATACGACGAGGTGCTCCACCGGGCGGTCGCGCTCGGGCCCGGCGTGCGGCTGGTGCGGCAGCCCTACAACCAGGGCACGTATGCGGCCCGCAACGCCGGGCTGAACGCGGCCGAGGGTGAATTCATCGCGTTCCAGGACTCCGACGACTGGTCGCACCCGCGCCGGCTGGAATTGCAGGTGCGGCCGATGCTGGAGAACTCCCGCATCGTCGCGACCACCACGGACGGGCTGGCGGTGACCGAGCAACTGCTGCTCACCCGGCCCGCGGTGCGGCGCGGCCGGTTCAACCCGTCGTCGCTGATGTTCCGTCGCCAGGTCGTCATGGACCGGATCGGCTACTTCGATCCCGTCCGCAAGGCGGCCGACTCCGAGTACATCGGACGGATGCGCGCGGTCTACGGCGAACGGGCGGTGCGCCACGTCGAGTCGGCGCCGCTCGCGCTGATCCGGCTGTCGCTGGGGTCGCTGTCGCGGTCGGAGATCCGGGCCTACTGGATGCATCCGGCGCGGGTGGCGTACTCGTCGGCGTACCAGCACTGGCACAACCGGATCGCGGCGCGGGTCGCCAAGCCGTACCGGCCGCGGGACGGCGCCGACCGGCCGTTCGCCGTCCCCGACCACCTCCGGTACGCCCGCGGCGAGGCCCCGCCCCGCCCCGAGTACGACGTGGTGCTCGCCGGCGACTGGCGGTTCCTCCAGGGCCCGCAGCTGTCCGCGATCGACGAGATGCAGGCGCTGGCCGACCGGGGGCTGCGGGTGGCGGTGCTGCACGTCGAGTCGCTGCGGCCGATGGCGCGGCGCCGGTACGCCCTGGCCAACCCGATCCAGAAGCTCGTGAACGCCGGCCGGATCGGTCAGGTGCTGCCGGGCGACGCGGTCGAGGCGGCGCTGCTGGTCGTGCGGCACGCGGCCGTGCTGCAGTTCGCGTCCGACGACGAGTGCCTGCTGCGGCCCCGCCAGGTGCTCATCGTCGCCGACCAGGCCCCGGTGCGCCGGGACGGGCTCGACCACCGCTACGAGCCGGGGGCGTGCGCGCGTACGGCGGCGCGGATGTTCGGGGCGCAAGCCGTGTGGTGCCCGCAGGACCCGGAGGTGCGGGGGGCGCTGCGGGCGTACCCGTCGATCGAGCTGACGCCGTACGACCTGCCGACCGTGGTGGCCGGCGGGCGGTGGGTGGCGACGCGGGACGGGGCGGGGCCGGGCGTACCCGTGGTCGGCACCGACCTGTGCGACCAGGGGGTGTGGCCGCGGGACACGCGCGAGCCGCTGGTCGTCTACGACGGGTTGCGCAAGGTGGACGTGCGGCTGCGGCTGCCGGACTGGCCGCTCACCGACGTCAACCTCGGCGGGCCGCGCTCGCACCTGGTCTACGAGGCCGCCGACCTGGACCTGCGCACGTTCCTCCACCAGTTGGACTTCTACCTGCACTTCCCCGCTCCGGAGGCGGTGGAGACGTTCTCCCGGCCGGCGCTCGAGGCGGCCGCGCAGGGCTGCGTGGTGGTGACTCCCGAGCGGCACGCGGCGGTCTTCGGCGACGCGGCCGTCTACTGCGCGCCGGCCGAGGTGGCCGGGCTGATCAAGCGCTACGCGTCGGACCGGGTGCTCTTCGCCGAGCAGAGCCGCCGGGCCCGGGCCGTCGTGGCCAACGCCCACGACCCGCAGGAGTACGTCGACCGCATCGCCGCTCTGGTCCACGCACCCCGGACGACCGCCCCCGCACAACGGACACCCGAGGTCGCACCGGCGTAACGGGCGGGGGAGCCGTGCCGTTAGGGGTCGTGTCGGAAGCGCACATCGGAGGTTCCAGGAAAATGAGCAGCCTGACCCGGTTCGGTGGTCGGCTGGCGGTACGGCTGCAGAGCCTGACCCGTCCGCAGGTGATCGTCCTCATCGCGGTGCTGGCGGTCGTCGCCGGCATCTGGACGGCCGCCGCCACGGGGCACCAGGGCCTCGCCACGTCGCTCGTCGCGGTGCTGATGCTCGCGGTGCTGCTCGGCATCCTGCACCTGTCGCGCTGGATGGGCGGCCTGCACCGGGCGAACCAGGCGGCCCACCGGGACCTGCGGACCGTGGTGGAGCAGATGCAGCGCCGCGTCGTCGCGACGGTGGAGAAGGAACGGCTCACCGCCGGGGACCGCCACCAGGAGCTCCACCGCACCATCACCAAGGGTCTGCGGCAGTACGGGCACGGCACCGATCTGCTGCTGCGGGCGCAGAGCCGGGAGATCGAGGCGATGTTCCAGCTCTTCGCCGAGTTCACGCCGCGCGCGCCGATGCCCTCGTCGGGCGACTTCGCGCTCAACCCCACCGAGCTGCTGGACCTGCTGCACCTCGTCCGGCTGCGCTCGCCGCGGCTGGTGGTCGAGCTGGGCAGCGGGACGTCGACGGTGTGGCTCGCGTACGCCCTGGAGAAGACCGGCGGCCGGCTCGTGTCGCTGGACCACGACGAGGAGTACGCGTCCCGGACCCGGGACATGCTCGACGCGCACGGGCTGACGGCCGTGGCCGAGGTGCGGACCGCGCCGCTGAGCGACCTCTCCGTCGACGGCAAGACCTACCGCTGGTACGACGTGGAGAAGCTCTCCGACGTCCGCGGCATCGACCTGCTGCTGATCGACGGCCCGCCCGCGGCCACCGGGCCGGACGCGCGGTTCCCTGCCATGCACGCCCTGGAGAGCCGCCTGGCGCCGATCGCGACGGTGGTGCTCGACGACGCGAACCGCCCCGACGAGCAGGACGCGGTCCGGCGCTGGCTCGAGAACGTCGCCGGCCTGAGCGCCGAGCCGCGGCTGCTGGGCCGGCATGCGGTGCTGTCCTACTCGCGCAGCGGCTCGCGCGCGTCCGCCGTACCCGCGTAAAAGAGGACCGGCCGGCATGCGGGGGCATGCCGGCCGGTCACGGGGGAGAGGAAGGACCAGGCAGGGGTCAGCGGGAGCCGAACTCCTGGGTGTAGTACGGGGTGCCGTTGGCCGAGTAGACGACGCCGACGGCGAACGTCTTGGCGCCGCAGTCGAGCAGGTTGCGGCGGTGACCCGGCGACTTCAGCCAGGCGTTGACGGTCTCGCGGGCGCTGCGGTAGCCCCAGGCGATGTTCTCGCTGCGCGGCGCGCTGTAGCCGGCGGCCTTGGCGCGGGCGATGAACGTGGAGTTGCGGGCGCCGGTGTGGCTGAAGTTGCCGGTCGTCGCCATGTACTTGCTGTGGCCGCGGGCGGCCCAGAGCAGCGCCGCGTTGACCTTCAGCGCCTTGCAGCCCGCGTTGACCCGGGCCTGATTGGACAGCGTCACGACCTGCGTCTGCAGCGTGGTGGCGGAGACGACGGCCGCCTCGGCCGGCGCCGCGACGGTGACCAGGCCGATCAGGGCGGCGGCCGGGACCAGGGCGAGGGTGGCGAGGCGACGGACCAGGTTCTTCGACATGGGACACGACCTTTCGGAGAACTCCGTCCCGGCGCTTGTTCGCCAGGTACGCCATTCCCTTCGGAAGCCCGCGGGACATCGCTGATGCCTGTTCAGGTGCCTTGCCGTGAGTGCTGAGTTGCCGCCCGGGTGCCTGCCGTACGACCGTTGCGAGGCGGTTACCGGGCCGGTTGCCGTACGGGTGCACGAAGGCCCGGCGGAGCGTTCCGCCGGGCCTTCGCAGGGGAGGATCAGGAGGCGGCCAGCGCCGCCCCGAACTGAGGTGCCAGCAGCCGGCTGTACGCCGTGGTGATGTGGTGCTGGTCGCGATAGACGAGCAGGTCGCCGACCGTCGCCGGGCAGGTGGTCTCGGTGCAGAACCACGGGACCGGGTCGATGACGGTGGCGCCGGCCGCGCGCATCGTGGCGTTGACGAGCCGGCGCCGGCCGGGCAGGGCCAGCGCGCTCTTGCGGCTGCGCCCGCACGCGGCGGGGTCGTCGAGGTGGGCGGAGAGGCATTCCGGCGCCGGCCCGGCCAGCCACGGGGTGTCGCTGACGAAGTAGACCTCGGTGCCCGGTCCCGACACCGCGCGGTAGGACCGCTGCCAGGCCGCGACGTAGGCGTCGTCCTGCGAGCCGCTCACGCCGAGCAGTTCCAGGGCCGGATAGGTCGAGGCCATCACGACCTTGTCCGGGCGCAGCGACCGGATGTAGCGCCACGCCTGCTTGCGCCACTGGACGCACTCGGTGAACTCGCGCTTGAGCTGCGGCAGGTAGATCAGGCCGTCGGCCGCCGTGCAGGCGCTCTTGGTCACCACGGCGAGCTTCCAGTGCCGCCGCAGCGAGGCCGCCTCCAGCGCCGGGAACCAGTGCCCGGCGTGCGAGTCGCCGAAGAGCACGACCGTGGTGTCCGAGGACAGGTCGCCGTACAGGCAGGGCTTCTTCAGCCCCGGGTCGTCGAAGTCACCGGAGCAGCCCTCGCGGTAGTAGCGGGGCTTGTCCTTCATGGCCCTGGTGAGCTTGGGGGTGAGGTTCGCCGGCACCGCGGGCGCGTGCACGCCGGCGGCGATCTGGCTCGACAGGTCCCGCGGGTCGAACGTCGCCGGGTCCAGGACGGTGGCGTGGTAGTTCGTCGTCCCGCCGAAGTGGGTGGCGGTGAACGTGACGGTCACGCACAGCCCGGCGGCGACCAGCGAGATGGCGGCGCCCAGCCCGATGCCGCGCCACGGGCGGTCCCGCAGGGCGCGCAGGTGCCGGACCGGGTTCTCGACGAGCGCGAACGTGAGGGCGGCCAGGACCAGCGCCACGAGCGCGACGAGGACGTTCTCCCAGAGCACGAGCGGACGGCCGATCGCGTACGGCGCCAGCATCAGCGCCGGCCAGTGCCACAGGTACCACGAGTACGACAGCCGCCCGACGGCCTGTAGCGCCGGGAGGCCGAGCACCCCCGCCGTACGCCCGGTGCCTCCGGCGATGACCGCGGCGGTGCCGAGGACGGGCAGGAGGGCGGCGTACCCGGGGAACGGGGTGTCCGCGGTGTAGACGACGGCGGAGGCGGCGATCGCCGCGAGGCCGGCCGGCACGCACCAGCGGGGCAGCTTCAGGGCGGTCACCGCGAGCAGGGCGCCGACGCCGAGCTCCCACGCCCGGGTGTGCGCACCGAAGTACGCCCACCCCGCGTTCTCCCGCGTCTGCCACAGCGCGAAGGCGAGGGAACCGGCGGTCAGCAGCGACAGCACCGCGCCCAGCCCGCGCCGCCTGGCGAACAGGATGATGAGCAGCGGCCAGACGAGGTAGAACTGCTCCTCCACCGCCAGCGACCAGAAATGCTGCAACGGCGACGGTTCCGCGTCCGCCTGCAGATAGTCGGTCCCGACCGCGGCGAGCCGGTAGTTCATCGCGTAGACCATCGTGTGCAGCGCGTCCGACAGGATCGCGCTCAGCCGCAGCGGGGGCAGCCACAGCGCGGCACCCACGACGGTCGCCACCACCACGACGGTCGAGGCGGGCAGCAGCCGCAGGGCCCGGCGGGCGTAGAACCGCGGGATCGACACCGTGCCGGTGCCGCGCGCCTCGCGCAGCAGCAGGCCGGTGATGAGGAAGCCGGAGATGACGAAGAAGACGTCGACGCCCACGTAGCCGCCGGTGACCACGGGCAGGCCGCAGTGGTACGCGACCACGAGCAGCACCGCGACCGCCCGCAGCCCCTCGATGTCGCGGCGGTGCCGTCCCGGTACGGCGGACGGCGCGGGCGGCGCGCCGGGGACGCAATGCCCCGGCCGCGCGGTGTGGCGGGGAGAGGGCGCGACGGGCGCGGTGCTGATCTCGGTCACAGCCGGTGCGCCTCCCGGCTGGTGGTGACGCCCCGGGTGTCGAAGAAGCGCTTGGCGATGCCCGCCAGGTGGTCGGCGTCGTACTCGCGGTGCTGCTGCACGAGGATGACCAGGTCGGCGGCCGCGGCGGCGCCCTCGAGGTCGTCGGTGCGCGGCACCTGCCAGTCCGTGACGTACGGGTCGTGGAAGGTGAGGACGGCGCCCAGCGAGGTGAGGTGGCGGGCCAGCGGGGTGGCCGGCGACTCGCGCTGGTCGGCGATGTTCGGCTTGTACGTGACGCCGAGCAGCAGGATCTTCGCGCCGTGCACGGCCACGCCGTCGGCGTTGAGCAGGTTCTGCGCGCGGCGGGCCACGTACGCGGGCATCGTGGCGTTGATCTCCTGGGCGAGCTCGACGAAGCGGAACGGATATCCGAGCTTGCTGCGGACGTTGTGGCTCAGGTAGTTCGGGTCGATCGGGATGCAGTGGCCGCCGACGCCGGGGCCCGGGTAGAACGCCTGGAAGCCGAACGGCTTGGTGGACGCGGCGCGGATGACGTCCCAGAGGTCGATGTCCAGCTCGTGGCAGAACCGGGCCATCTCGTTGACCAGCGCGATGTTCACGTGCCGGTACGTGTTCTCCAGCAGCTTCGCGGTCTCCGCCTCGCGGGTGCCGCGGGTGCGCACCACGGTCTGGATGAACCGGCCGTAGAACTGCGCGACCCGGTCGGTGCAGCCGGGGGTGTACCCGCCGACGACCTTCGGGGTGTTGTGCGCGCCGAACCGCTCGTTGCCCGGGTCGATGCGCTCGGGCGAGAACGCGACGTGGAAGTCGATGCCCGCGGTGAGCCCGGACAGCTTCTCCAGCAGCGGGCGGACCACGTCGTCGGTCGTACCCGGATAGGTCGTGGACTCCAGGACGACCAGCATGCCGGGCCGCAGATTGCGGCCCACCGCCCCGGTCGCGCCGGTCACCGCGCGCAGGTCGGGGCCGTCACCCTCGGACAGCGGCGTCGGTACGCAGATGACCGCGGTGCCCGCCTCGGCGATCCGCGTCTCGTCGGCGGTGGTGCGGAAGCCGCCGGCGATCATCTCCGCCACGTCGGCGTCGGACAGGTCGTCCACGTGCGAGCGGCCCGCGCCGAGCGCGGCGACCACCGCCGGGTTGACGTCGAAGCCGAGCACGGACATGCCGGCCCGGATGGCCTGCTGGGCGAGGGGGAGTCCCACGTACCCCAGGCCGAGGATGACGACGTCGAAGCTCACGAGAGGTATCTCCTTTGTGCGGGATGCGTCAGGCGACGGGCGAGTTGGTGGGCACGGCGGCCAGCTCCCGGCCGCGGTCCACCTGCGCCACGACGGCGGCCGTGGGCCGCGGGCCGGTCAGTTCGTACGGCGAGGGGAACGGCAGGTACGCCGGCAGGAACTCGGCGAGCAGCGCCTCCTGCTCGGCGGCGACCACCTCGTCCGAGTCGGTGTCGTTGAGGCAGAACGCGTCGAGGTGGCGGTGCCGCAGCAGGCCCGCGAGCTTCAGCGGGGTGGTGGGGTTGGCCAGGTCGGCGTACGCGTACGCGATGGTCCCCGGCGCCGCCCGCCCGGTCAGGTACGCGTAGTACTGCTGCAGCGACGACAGCAGCGAGATGTCGTCCGGGTGGCGGAACTGGTGGCCGGCCGTGGCCTCGACGTACTCGGCGAAGCGCTCCTCGATCTCGGCGATGACGCTGCGCCGCGACGGGTGCGGGGTGTGCATCATCTTGCGGGTCAGCACCCGGCCGAACGCCACCCGGATGAGCTCCCGGTTGTTCTTGCCGGCCGAGTCCGCCGGCGGGTCGTCGGGGCGCCGCGGCGCCGAGTCGACCTGGGCGTTCGACGGGAAGAACCGGGTCAGCCCGCCGGGCGTGAAGAACAGGTCCGGCGCGACCGGACGGCCCAGGAAGACGTCGTCGTTGAGGTAGAGGAAGTGTTCGCTGAGGCCGGGGATGCGGTGCAGCCGCGACTCGATGGCCTGCGAGTTGAAGGTGGGCAGCCGGCCGGTGTCGCCGAAGATCTCCCGGTGGCTCACCACGGTCAGGCCCGGGTGCGAGGTGTCCAGCCACTGCGGCACCTGATCGTCGGTGACCAGGTAGATGTGGTTCACCCAGGGCGCGAAGCAGTGCAGCGACCGCAGCGAGTACCGCAGCTCGTCGCGCGAGGCGTAGCGGGAGTTGTTGGTGGCCAGCCGGCTCGCCGCGTCCAGCCAGGCGTTCTCGCCGAGGGCGGCGGCCTTGCGGGCCTGCCACTGCGGGTCGCCGCCGTCGACCCAGGTGTAGACCACGTCGATCGGGAAGCTGATCCGGTCCGGGCTGGGCAGCGTGAAGATCTCCCGGGTCCGGTACGCGGTCCGGTCGGCGGGCGAGCTGAACGGGCCGAACGCCGGCTCGGGCGCGGACACCACCGGCTCGTCCAGCGGGATGACGTCCGCGATCGGGTTGCCGCGCGGGCCCGCCAGGACGCCGTCGCGCTCGGTCCAGAACTCGACCTCGCAGCCCAGCTCGGGGCCGAGCACCAGGCTGCCCCGGGGGTCCGCGACGGGCCAGCTCACCTTCACGATGTCGGCGGTGGCCGGTTTGCCGCCCCGGCGCGGCTTCACCACGTCGAGCAGGCCGTGGCTGCCGGCGGTCAGCTCGCGCAGAAGGCGGATCACGGCCGGGCGGTCGGTACGGCGTACCGCCACGGCGGTGGTCCGCAGCAGCTTGGTGGGGATCCGGAACCACTCGATGCCCGCCTCGTCGAGGGCGGCGATCACGCGGTCGAGGTTCTGCCGGCGGACGACCGCGGGCCCGGCGGCCGGGTCGCGGCGGGCGGTGACCCAGCCGCGGGCCGTGCGTACCCGGATCGTCTCGGCCCGGGCGGCGGCACGCCGGAACGACAGCCGCGGCGGCGGCTCGAGCGACACCAGCCGGCGGGCCATGCCGAGCCGCTGGTCCTCCGCCATCCGCGGCAGTACGCGATGCTGGACCGTCTTGAGGATGCGTGACCGGACGTCCCAGGGCGCCAGTCGCAGGATCCGCCGTAGGGGCACGAGCTCGTCCTTCCGCCGGATGTCGTTCGGGCTCGACCGGTGGCCACCCGGTTCCTGTGCCTCAACGGCGGGATATACCGGTTGGTTGCGGTCGATGACCGTTTCACGGACATCGGTGTTATGCCGAGTAACGCCTGATATCAGCGGTATACGCGATTTATTGGGGTGCCGTGGGAGAACGGCGGGCCGCCACCCCTACGGGGCCGCCCTGATGCGCCGGCTTGCGCGATGGGCGCATGGTGGACAACGGGCTCTCCGAGGAGGACGACATGGGCAAGGCAGTGGCATACCTGGTGGCGACGATCGCCGGCGTGATCGTGGTGGGATGGATCGCGATCTCGCTGTTGCACGTGCTGGTCGGCGCGCTCTCGTACCTGATCGTGGGCGCGATCGTGGTCGGCGGCGGCGTCTACCTGTACGGCAAGGCGAAGAAGGGGCTGGCGCCCGGCACGCGCACCCAGCGCCGGATCGAGGCGGCCGCGAAGACGTACCGGATGCGCAACCGGTGAGCCTTCCGGCGGGCGGCTAGGCTTGCGGACATCTCCGCCCTACTGAGCAACGGGAAGTTGTGCCGTGTTTGACAGCCTGAGCGACCGCCTCTCCGGGATCTTCACCAAGCTCCGGGGCAAGGGGCGGCTCACCGACGCCGACATCGACGCCACCGCGCGGGAGATCCGCCTGGCGCTGCTGGAGGCGGACGTCGCGCTGCCGGTGGTGAAGACGTTCATCGCCAACCTCAAGGAACGGGCCCGCGGCGCCGAGGTGTCGCAGGCGCTCAACCCGGCCCAGCAGATCATCAAGATCGTCCACGAGGAGCTCGTCAACGTCCTCGGCGGCGAGGGGCGGCGGCTGCAGTTCGCCAAGCAGCCGCCGACCGTGATCATGCTGGCCGGCCTCCAGGGCTCCGGCAAGACGACGCTGGCCGGCAAGCTGTCGCGCTGGCTCAAGGCCCAGGGCCACCAGCCGATGCTGGTCGCGGCCGACCTTCAGCGGCCCAACGCGGTCAACCAGCTGCAGGTCCTCGCGGGCCGGGCCGGTGTCGACGTGTACGCCCCGCAGCCGGGCAACGGCGTCGGCGACCCGGTGCAGGTCGCCAAGGAGTCGATCGAGCACGCCCGGCGTACGGCCAAGGACATCGTGATCGTCGACACCGCCGGCCGCCTCGGCATCGACGCCGAGATGATGCAGCAGGCCCGCGACATCCGCGACGCGGTCGACCCGGACGAGGTCATCTTCGTCATCGACGCCATGGTCGGCCAGGACGCGGTCACCACCGCCGAGGCCTTCCGCGACGGCGTCGGCATCACCGGCGTGGTCCTGTCGAAGCTCGACGGCGACGCCCGCGGCGGTGCGGCGCTCTCGGTCCGCCACGTCACCGGCGAGCCCATCCTCTTCGCGTCCACGGGCGAGAAGCTCGAGGACTTCGACGTCTTCCACCCCGACCGGATGGCCAGCCGCATCCTCGGCATGGGCGACGTGCTGACCCTCATCGAGCAGGCCGAGCAGGCCTTCGACGAGGATCAGAAGGAGAAGATGACCTCCAAGCTGCTCGGTGGCGAGCAGTTCACCCTGGAGGACTTCCTCGACCAGCTCATCGCCGTGCGCCGGATGGGCCCGATCGCCAACATCCTGGGCATGATGCCGGGCATGGGCCAGATGAAGGACCAGCTGGCCGAGCTCGACGACAAGCACTTCGACCGGGTCACGGCGATCATCCGCTCGATGACCCCGGGCGAGCGCACCAACCCGAAGATCATCAACGGTTCCCGCCGCGCCCGCATCGCCAACGGCTCCGGCGTGACGGTCATGGACGTCAACCAGCTGCTCAACCGCTTCACCGACGCGCAGAAGATGATGAAGCAGATGGGCGGCATGATGGGCCTGCCCGGCAGCCGCCGGAAGGCGACGAAGAGCCCGAAGAACAAGCGCAAGGGCACCAAGGGCGGCAACCGTCCCCGCACCATGGGCGGCGGCATGCCGGGCGGCTTCCCGGGCGGCATGCCCCAGCTGCCGCCCGGCCTCGACCCGAACGCGCTGGGCGGCCAGGGGCTGCCGCCGGGCTTCAAGCTGCCGAAGATCGACTTCAACAAGCTCAACAAGCCCAAGAACCCGGACGACAAGGGCTGACCCGGGTCCGACGCGGACAACGAGCGGCGCCGGCGATCGCGAAGATCGCCGGCGCCGCTTTCCGTACGGGGATCAGACGTTCTGGATCGCGATCACCTCGGCGCCCCACGGGCAGAAGTACGGCACGGTGATGGCGTGCTTCTCCACGTCCGAGGGCAGCCCGTCGCAGACCTCGGCCGAGATGTCGGCCATGAACGTGTCCTCGAGGTGCCACGACCAGCCGACGTTCTCCCGCGCCGAGCCGTAGACGATCGTGCCGTTCGGGTGGGCGGGGTACTGGGCGTGCCGGCGAGCAGCTCCCGCGCGACCTGGATCGACGCCGCGTCGTCGAGCCGGGCGCGGAAGATCTCCCCCTTGGCGTCGAAGGTCACGATCACGGAGGCCGCGGCCGGAGCGGCCGGCGCCGCCGACGCCGGGGAACCCGAGACCGCGGAGACGGCCACGGTGATCGCTGCGAGGGCCGCCAGGGCGAACTTGCGCATGAAGATCCTTTCACGGGGCAGACGGGTGCCTTGTGGGCGAACCGCCCGAGAGGTGGATGATGCCGCAGAACCTAACAGAGCAAGATCCACACCGCGCGGCCGGGGCAGTAAATTCTTCTGCGTAACGCGGACTTAACCGGGGATGCTCCGTCTTAACGGCCATCTAGACAGGATTTCTTCCTGGCTGCGCGGCGGATCGGGCCTGCTCAGGCTCCGCGTCCCGGCATCGGGTAGGAACTAGGGATGACGTTGCACGTGCGCGGGACGGTGCTGCCCGAGGGCGAGGTCCGCGATCTCTACCTGGTCGGCGACCGGATCACGACCGAGCCGGTGGCGGGGGCGCAGACGGTCAGCGACGGCGGGTTCATCCTGCCCGGCCTGGTCGACGCCCACTGCCACCTCGGCATCCGGTACGGCGGCAAGCCGATCGAGTCGCTCGGCGAGGCCCGCGAGGCCGCCGGGCGGGACCGGGACACCGGCGTGCTCGCGCTGCGCGACGCCGGTTCGCCGTACCCCTACCCGGAGCTGGACGACGAGCCGGAGATCCCGCGCCTGGTACGGGCCGGGCGGCACGTGGCCCCGCCGAAGCGCTACCTGCGGGACATCGGCGTCGAGGTGGCCGCCGAGGAGGTGGCCGGCGCTGTGACCGCCCAGGCCGCGGCGGGCACCGGCTGGGTCAAGCTCGTCGGCGACTGGATCGACCGTACGGCCGGGGACCTGGCACCGAGCTGGGACCCGCGGACCATGGCCGCCGCCGTCGCCGCGGCGCACGCGGCCGGCGCCCGGGCCGCGGTGCACACGTTCTCCGAGGAGGGCGTGGAGATCATGGTCAGGGCCGGGGTGGACTCGGTCGAGCACGGCACCGGGCTCTCCCTCGACCTCCTCGACGAGATGGCCCGGCGCGGCACGGCGCTGGTCCCCACGATGATCCAGATCGAGACCTTCGGCGGCATCGCCGATCAGGCCCAGGCCAAATTCCCCGGGTACGCCGCCCACATGCGCGACCTGCAGCGCCGCTTCCCGGACGTCGTCCGCGCCGCGCACGAGGCCGGGGTGCCCATCTACCTCGGCACCGACGCTGGCGGCAGCATCCGGCACGGCATGGCGGCCGAGGAGATGATGCTGTTGCACCGCACCGGCCTGAGCGCCGTCGACGTCCTCGCCGCCGCGTCCTGGCGCGCCCGGGAATGGCTCGGCTTCCCCGGCCTGGTCGAGGGCGGGCTCGCGGACCTGGTCATCTACCCCGAGGATCCGCGTACGGACCTGGCGGTCGTCCGCGCGCCGCGATACATCGTGCTCAAGGGAAGGGTGATCCGCGGGCCCCGCTAGGATGCTGCCTCATGGCTCGCGTGCTCACTCCCCGTGCGGAGGACTTTCCCCGCTGGTACCAGGACCTCATCGGCAAGGCCCGGATGGCCGACAACGGCCCGGTGCGCGGGACGATGGTGATCCGGCCGGCCGCGTATGCGATCTGGGAGCGCATGCAGGCCGGGATGGACGCGCGGATCAAGGACGCCGAGGCGCAGAACGCGTACTTCCCGCTCTTCATCCCGGAGAGCTACCTGAGCCGTGAGGCGCAGCACGTCGAGGGCTTCTCGCCGGAGCTCGCCGTCGTCACCCACGCCGGCGGCAAGGAGCTGGCCGAGCCCATCGTGGTGCGGCCCACCAGCGAGACGATCTTCGGCGAGTTCATGGCCAAGTGGATCGACTCGTACCGCGACCTGCCGCTGCTGCTCAACCAGTGGGCCAACGTGGTGCGGTGGGAGCTGCGGCCGCGCACGTTCCTGCGTACCACCGAGTTCCTCTGGCAGGAGGGGCACACCGCGCACGCCACCGAGGCCGACGCCCGCGACTACGCGCGCCGGATCCTGCACTCGGTCTACGAGGACTTCATGGTCAACCTGCTGGCCATCCCGGTCGTCCCCGGCCGCAAGACCAAGCGGGAGCGGTTCGCCGGCGCCACCAACACCATGACGCTCGAGGCCATGATGGGCGACGGCAAGGCCCTGCAGATGGGCACGTCGCACGAGCTCGGGCAGAATTTCGCCAAGGCGTTCGACATCACGTACACGTCGCAGGCCGGGTCGGTGGAGCACGCTTGGACCACGTCGTGGGGCAGCACCACCCGCATGATCGGCGGCCTGATCATGGTGCACGGCGACGACAGCGGCCTGCGGCTCCCGCCGCGGCTCGCCCCGATCCAGGCCCAGATCATGGTGGTCAAGGCCGGCGAGGGCGTCACCGAGGCGGCGGTCAAGCTGCGTGACGAGCTCAAGGCCGCCGGCGTACGGGTGAAGCTCGACGACCGCGCCGACGTGCCGTTCGGGCGCCGGGCGGTCGACGCCGAGCTGCAGGGCATCCCGGTGCGCGTCGAGGTCGGCCCGCGGGACCTCGCCGCCGGCAACGCGGTGGTGGCCCGGCGCATCGACGGCACCAAGACCCCGATGGCCCTCGGCGAGGTCGCCGGCGCCGTGGCCGACGCGCTCAAGACCGACCAGCAGCGGCTCCTCGACGACGCCCGCACGTTCCGCGAGGGCCGGACCGTCGACGTGAAGACGCTCGGCGAGGCGATCGAGGCGGCGCAGGACGGCTGGGCCCGGCTGCCGTGGTCGGCGGTGGGCCCCGACGGCGAGGCCGAGGCGAACGGCAAGGCGGTCACCGTGCGCTGCCTGGTGAACCCCGACGGGTCGGTGCCCGAATCCGACGACGAACCCGGCGTCCTGGCGATCCTGGCGCGCGCGTACTGATGTTCGCCCCGGGCCGTCAGGTCCTCTACCGCAACATCGACGGGCCGCGGCTGGCCTCCGTACGCCCGTGCCGGGTCGTCTCCGACGACGGGCGCGGCCTGCTGCTGTGGCTGGCCCGCGGCTCGGCCGTGCTCGTCGAGGAGGCCACCGACGGGCGCGGCATCCGCGACATGCCGTTCGCCGAGTGGATCGGGCTGGACTACCGCGTGGTGCCGGGCGTCTGGCAGGGCCCGGGGCTGCTCAAGTTCATCCCGCCGGACGCCGACCACTCGGTCTGGTTCTTCCGCGACGACCACGGCACCTTCACCAACTGGTACGTCAACCTCGAGGAGCGCGCCCTGCGCTGGGACGACGGCGAGGTGGCCGGCGTCGACGTGATCGACCAGGACCTCGACGTCGTGGCCCGCCCGGACCGCACCTGGGAGTGGAAGGACGAGGACGAGTTCGCCGAGCGTCTCGCCTTCCCGGAGCACTACTGGGTGCGCGACGAGGCCGCGGTCCGCGCGGAGGGCCTGCGCGTGATCAAACAGATCGAGGCGGGCGACTTCCCCTTCGACGGCACCTGGACCGACTTCGTCCCGGACCCGGCCTGGCCCGTCCCGGCCACGGTGCCGCCCGGCTGGGACCGCCCGCCCGTCCCGCGCCTGCGCTCCTGACCATCTCACGTGAGGAGGGTCACGGGCGGCGGGACGGGATCGAAGTCCGTAGCCTGCCCCGGTGACCGCTGCCTCCTCCATCGTCGTCTCCGCGCCGGCCGCTCCCGGGTGGGATCCGGGTCCGCGACCGCCGCGCTGGTTCGCCGCCCTGGCCGCCCTGCTGCTCGCCGCCGCCGGCACCGCCTTCGCCGCGTACCGGATCGACGGCCTGATCGGCACGCCCCGTTCGGTCGGCCCGGGCATCTGCCCCGCCCTCGACCTGGGCCCGCTCACCGCAGCGATCGGCCACGCCGAGCTGTGGGACAGCAAGGACGTCTCGGAGCCGGCGGTGCGCGGCGTGCCCGAGCGCCGCGACGGCTACTCGCGCGCCGCGTGCACCTTCCTCGTCAAGAGCGACAAGGCGATGCCCCGGGCCATCGGCTCGCTCGTGGTGGAGTGGTACGACTACCAGCTGCTGGCCGAGGTGGCCTACGCCGGCGCGGAGGGTGGGCACGCGCGGAGTCTCTCCTCGGCGCCGTTCCTGAGACGGCTTCCCGGCCTGGGGGACAGCGCGTTCGCGGGCCTCGACGCCGAGGTCTTCCAGCCCGAGGAGGAGCGCATGCGCACGTTCCTCGTCGCGGTCCGGGACGGCACTGTGCTGCTGACCGTCCAGGTCACCGTCCCCGAGGCCTCCGGGGACGTGCCGTGGCGCGAGGAGCAGGCCGGCGAGGCGTACGCGGCGCTGACCCGGACGGCGCGGACGGCCCTGGAGCGGGTGCGCTGAGGTGTTTCCCGGCCCGATTGGGAGGGACGGCCGACCGTCTGGCAGAATGGTCAGCTGGTATCCGGCATGCGAGAGGCGCCCTCTAACCCTTCTCGCATCGCCAGTCCACGAGACATCGGTCCCGCATCCCCACGTGGGTTCCGTCGGCTCACCCACGTAATCATCAGGAGCGAAACAACCGTGGCCGTTAAGATCCGGCTCCTGCGGATGGGCAAGATCCGCAACCCGCAGTACCGCATCGTCGTCGCCGACTCGCGCACCAAGCGTGACGGCCGTGCGATCGAGTACGTCGGCATCTACCAGCCCAAGCACGACCCGTCGCTGATCGAGGTCAAGAGCGAGCGCGTGCAGTACTGGCTCTCGGTCGGCGCGCAGCCGAGCGAGGCCGTGCAGCGCATCCTCGAGAAGACCGGCGACTGGCAGCAGTTCAAGGGCCTGCCGGCCCCGCCGCCGCTGCTCGTCGCGCCGGAGAAGGCCAACCGCCAGGCCGCGTACGAGGCCGAGGCCAAGGCCGCCGCCGGCATCGCCGACGCCCCGGCCGCGAAGCCCGCCAAGAAGGCCACCAAGGTCGCCGCCGCTCCGGAGGCCGCCGAGGCCAAGCCGGCGCAGACCAAGGCCGCCGACCGGGCGGAGCCCAACCGCGAGGCCGTCGCCGAGACCGCAGAGGACCCGGCCGGTGCCGGCGCCGACGCGAGCTGACGGGGCGCTCCGGCCCGCGCTGGAGCACCTCGTCAAGGGCATCGTCGACAACCCGGACGACGTCCGGGTGCGGCTGGTCGACTCGCGCCGCGGCAAGCGGCTCGAGGTCCGCGTCCACCCCGAGGACCTGGGAACGGTCATCGGGCGGGGCGGGCGCACGGCCAAGGCGCTGCGTCAGGTCATCGGGTCGATCGGTGGGCGCGGTATCCGCGTCGACATCGTCGACGCGTACTGAAGCAACCGTCGCGATGCTGCTGGTAGTCGGCCAGATCGGTAAGCCCCACGGCATCCGTGGGGAGGTCCTGGTGACCGTCCGGACCGATGAGCCAGAGGCGAGATTCGTCGCCGGGTCGGTGTTCACGACCGAGGTCCCCCGGGACCGCCGGGTGAACACCGGTCCGGCGACCGCCGCCGCTCCGGGCGTGCCCTACCGGGTGCCGGAGAAGCTGACCCTGGAGTCGCTGCGCTGGCACCAGGGCCGGATCATCGCCCAGTTCGACGGCGTGCCCGACCGCAACGTCGCCGAGGCCCTGCGCGGCGTGCTGCTGCAGGTCGACAGCGCCGACGTGCCGCTGCCGGACGACCCGGACGAGTTCCACGACCACCAGCTCATCGGGCTGACGGTGGTCGACCTCGGCGGCGCCGAGCTGGGCACGGTCGATCGCATCGACCACGCGGCCGCCTCCGACCTGATCGTGCTCCGCAAGGCCCAGGGCGGCACCGCGCTCATCCCGTTCGTCGGCTCGATCGTGCCGACCGTCGACCTGGCCGCCGGACGCGTCGTCGTCGACCCGCCCGAGGGCCTGCTCGACCTCTAGAAGGTTTCCCGTGCGCGTCGACGTCATCTCGATCTTCCCGGACTACTTCTCGCCGCTCGACCTGTCGCTGATCGGCAAGGCCCGGGGCGCCGGGATCCTCGACCTCTCCGTGCACGACCTGCGCACCTGGACCTCCGACGTGCACCGGACGGTCGACGACACCCCGTACGGTGGCGGGCCGGGCATGGTCATGCGCCCCGAGCCGTGGGCCGCCGCTCTCGACGCCGTCGCGTCCCCGGCCGCGACCCTCGTGGTGCCGTCCCCGGTGGGCAAGCCGTTCACCCAGGCGGACGCCGTCTCCCTCGCCGCGCTGCCACATCTGATCTTCGCCTGCGGCCGGTACGAGGGCATCGACCAGCGGGTCATCGACGATGCCGCGACCCGGATGCCGGTGCGCGAGGTGTCGCTGGGGGACTACGTCCTCTTCGGCGGCGAGGTCGCCGTCATCGTGATCATGGAGGCGGTCACCCGGCTGCTGCCGGGCGTGCTGGGCAACGCCGACTCGCTGACCGAGGAGTCGCACGCGGCCGGCCTGCTCGAGGCGCCGGTCTACACCAAGCCGGCGTCGTGGCGCGGGCTGGACGTGCCCGAGGTGCTCCGCTCCGGCGACCACGGCCGGATCGCCCGCTGGCGGCGCGAGCAGTCCCTGCTCCGGACCGCTTCCCGGCGGCCCGACCTGTTCGAGGCCTACCCGGCGGAGCGCCTCGACAAGCGGGACCGGGCGGCCATCGAGGACGGCGGATTTCGGATCCCGGGGCCGGGTGTGGCAAAGTAGTGAGGTTGCCGTTCGTCCCCACGCCGTGGCGGGCGGGCGAGGAACCTCCCGCAGGCCGGGCGGTTCAGAATTACCCATTCGCGCATCGAACTCCCGGTGCGCTTTGAGTTACCCGAGGATGCAGCGATGAACACGCTGGACGCTCTCGACCTCCAGTCGCAGCGCACCGACATTCCCGACTTCCGCGCCGGCGACACGCTGCGGGTGCACGCCCGGGTCGTCGAAGGTAACCGTTCCCGCGTCCAGGTCTTCCAGGGCGTCGTGATCAGCCGCCAGGGCGGCGGCCTGCGGGAGACCTTCAAGATCCGCAAGATCAGCTTCGGCGTCGGGGTGGAGCGTACGTACCCGATCAACAGCCCGCAGATCGACCGCATCGAGGTCGTGACCCGCGGTGACGTCCGCCGCGCCAAGCTGTACTACCTGCGCGAGCTCCGCGGCAAGAAGGCCAAGATCAAGGAGCTGCGCGAGAAGCAGACCGTCAGCTGAACCCCGTGCCGGTCCGGGCCGTATTCACCTGGACTGACGTTTGCTGCGCACGCGAACTACGCTTGCGCCAGTGACGGATGGGAATCAGTGCCATTGCGGCGTCCGCCGCGCTGGTAGGCCATTCGCACTACCGCCCGACCTGTTCCCCGCGGGGCACTCCGGGCGGTAGTGCTGTATCCGGGGCGGTCACCGGATCGGCGGCGGGAGATGCGAAGCGTGGAACCGATGCAGGGGTACCGGGGCGCCTCGTCCGGGCGGCGCCGCGGCCGGGTGATCCGGCGCAAGGAGATGCCGCTCTGGCAGGAGCTTCCGCTGCTGCTGGTCGTCGCCTTCTGCCTCGCCGTGCTCATCCGCACCTTCCTCGTGCAGGCGTTCTTCATCCCCTCCGGCTCGATGGAGAACACCCTCCTCGTCGGCGACCGGGTGCTGGTCAACAAGGTCGTCTACGACATGCGTGACCCGCTCCGCGGCGAGATCGTGGTCTTCCGCGGCACCGACAACTGGGCCCCCGAGCAGCCCGCCGAGCCCATCAGCAACACGTTCGGCGCGAAGCTCGGCCGCACCATCGGCGACCTGGTCGGTGCCGGTCGCCCCGGCGAGCGCGACTTCATCAAACGGGTGATCGGGCTCCCCGGCGACAAGGTGGCCTGCTGCGACGACCAGGGCCGGATCACGGTCAACGGCGAACCCATCGACGAACCGTACGTCCAGGAGAACTCCCCGCTGGACGCCCCGCCGAACCCGCGTCAGTGCACCAGCCGGCGCTTCGCCGAGGTGACCGTTCCGGCCGGCCAGATGTTCGTCATGGGCGACCACCGCCTGGTGTCCCAGGACGCCCGCTGCCAGGGTCCGGTGCCGATCGACAACGTGATCGGGCGCGCCTTCGTCGTCGTGTGGCCGACAAGCCGCTTCACGGGCCTCTCCGTGCCGGACAACTGGAAGGCGTACGGAACCGCCCATCCGGTCGCAGCCGCACCGATGGGCGCCCGCCCGGAGCGCGCCCCCGATCCGGCCACCACGGCGGTTACGTTGCCGTTCCTGCTAAGTGTCGGCGTATCCGCGCGTTCCGGACTGTGGTTCAGCCCGCGGCGACGTAGGCTCCGTTCGTGATTGACGAGCAGACCGGCGAGAAGCGCCGTGGATCCTTCTGGCGCGAGCTGCCCATCCTGCTGGGCGTGGCGATTCTCGTGGCCGTCCTGGTCCGGGCCTTCGTCCTGCAGACCTTCTACATCCCGTCGCCGTCGATGGAGCACACGCTCAACGTCTGGGACCGGGTGCTGGTCAACAAGCTCGTCTACGACTTCCGCGACCCCCGCCGCGGCGAGATCGTCGTCTTCAAGGCGCCCACCGACTGGCAGAGCGGCACCGAGGGCGAGGACTTCATCAAGCGCATCATCGGCGTCGGTGGCGACCACCTGGTCTGCTGCGACGCCCAGCAGCGCCTGATCATCAACGGCCACTCCCTCGACGAGCCGTACATCTACAAGGACGCCGACGGCAACCAGGACCCGGCGGCCGACGAGCCGTTCGACATCACCGTGCCCGCCGGCCGGCTCTGGGTGATGGGCGACCACCGGTCGGCGTCCGGCGACTCCCTCGAGCACTGGGAGCAGAGCGAGAACATCGAGGAGGCCACCATCGAGGCCGACTCGATCGTGGGCCGCGCCTTCACCATCTTCTGGCCGGTCGGGCGCGCCACCTGGCTGCCGGTGCCCGGGCAGTTCGACGACATCCCGGACCCGGCCCCCGCCAAGTAGCGCGGACCCCGGCTCAAGATCGATGTCCGGCGCAATAGGCTGGTGGGCGTGACCCACATCGACCGGCGCGCCGCCCGGGTGCTCCTCACCGACGCGGACGGGCGCGTGCTGCTGCTGCACGGCACCGATCCGGCCCGTCCGGGCAAGCGGTGGTGGATGACCCCCGGCGGCGGTGTGGACGACGGCGAGACGCCCGCTCAGGCGGCCGCCCGGGAGCTGTTCGAGGAGACCGGGCTGCGGGTCGAGCCGGTCGCGCTGGGGGAGCCCGTGCATCACGAGGTGGCCGAGTTCAGCTACGACGCGCGGCAATACCGGCAGACCCAGGACTTCTTCGCGTACGGGGTGACCGCCTGGGACGTCGACGGGGCGGGCCTCGACGCGGAGGAACGCCGCACCATCATCGGGCACCGCTGGTGGTCCGCGGCCGAGGTCGAGGCGTCCGCCGAGGAGATCTATCCGCCCGGCCTCGCCGAGCTGCTGCGGCGGTGCGTACCCTCGCGGGGCTTCTGATGCTGGCACCACCGCGGACCGTGGTCCGCCGCGAGGGCGGCCTCTACGCCCTGGAACGCGCGCTGCAACGCCGGGGCTTCACCCACGTCGCCGGCGCCGACGAGGCCGGTCGTGGCGCCTGCGCCGGGCCGCTGGTGGCCGGTGCCGCGATCCTGCCCGAGGGCAAGCGCGGCGAGATCGAGGAGCTGGCCGACTCCAAGCTGCTGACGCCGGCCGCCCGCGAGCGCGTCTACGAGCAGGTCGTCAAGCGCGCCCTGGCCTGGTCGGTGGTGATCGTCCCGCCCGCCGAGGTGGACGCCCGCGGCCTGCACGTCTGCAACCTCGCGGCGATGCGCCGGGCGCTGGCGTCCCTGTCCACGAGGCCCGACTACGTGCTCACCGACGGCTTCCCGGTCGACGGCCTCGGCGCCCCCGGCCTGGCGGTCTGGAAGGGCGACCGGGTCGCGGCCTGCGTGGCGGCGGCCAGCGTGCTGGCGAAGGTCACCCGGGACAGGCTGATGGTGGAGCTCGACGGGCACTACCCCCACTACGGGTTCGCCGTGCACAAGGGGTACATCACCGACGAGCACAGCGCGGCGTTGACGGCTCATGGGCCGTGTGTGGAGCATCGGTTCTCGTACGTGAACGTGGCGGCGGCCTCCGGCCGGGGCAACCGGCCACCCCGGGCCCGGCGCCCCGCGAGCGGCGTCACCCCAGGTTCGAGCGCGGGTTCCGCCGAGCCGCTGATGCTGTGGCCGGAGCTGGAGGGTACCGTCGGCGTGGCGTCGGGCGAGCAGCCTCGGCCGCCGGTGCCGGTGGGGGAAGATGAGGCCATGGAGGGCGAGAAGCGATGAGCGCAGAGGATCTCGAGAAGTACGAGACCGAGATGGAGCTGCAGCTCTACCGGGAGTACCGCGACATCGTCCGCCAATTCTCGTACGTGGTGGAGACGGAACGCCGCTTCTACCTGGCGAACCAGGTCGACCTGCACGTCCGCAACTCCGACGGCGAGGTGTATTTCGAGGTCGAGATGCACGACGCGTGGGTGTGGGACATGTACCGCCCGGCGAGGTTCGTGAAGAACGTTCGCGTCATGACCTTCAAGGACGTGAACGTGGAGGAGCTCGAGAAGCCGGACATCTCCCTGCCCGACGACGCCAACTTCGGCGGCTGAACCGGGTTTTCCACAGGGCGTCCGCGGGGCGGGGTGCTGATCGGGCAGCATGCCCGGCATGGTTCCGCTTCTGTCGCTCCTGCTGTCCGTCGTCTTCCACTGGCCGGTCCCTGATCCGCAGGTGACCCGCCGCTTCGACCCGCCACCCCGGCCCTGGCTCTCCGGCCACCGCGGTGTCGACCTGTCGGCGAGCCCGGACGCCCCCGTCCGAGCCCCGGCCGCCGGCACCATCGTCTTCACCGGCACGGTCGCGGGCCGCGGCGTGGTGAGCCTCGCCCACCCCGGCGGCCTGCGCACCACCTACGAGCCCGTGAGCCGGACGACCCTGAGGGTGGGGGACGAGGTGGCGGCGGGGCAGGAACTCGGCAGACTCGCGGCGGGGCACCCGGGCTGCCCCGCGGCGGCCTGCCTGCACTGGGGACTCCGCCGCGGCAGCGAGTACCTCGACCCGCTGGTGCTGCTGGGGTTCGGCAGGGTTCGCCTCCTGCCACTGTGACGGCTCGTCCCGCGGCCCCTTTTCCCGCAGTCCCGCGGTTGCGCGGTCCCTGGTCCCGCGGTTGCGCGGTCCCTGGTCGCGCGGTTGCGCGGTTGCGCGGTCCCGCGGTCGCGGGTTGCGGGTTGCGTGGCTACTTGGCTCGGGTCACCGTGGTCTTGTCGGTGCCGTCCAGAGTGGCGATCCGGGGGCGGCACGGTCCTCACCGCTTCCGCTGTGCCGTCCCGGATCGCCGACACCTGGTGCGGGCCGCCGGCCGCTGCCGCGTGTGCCGACCAGGCCGCAGCCGGCGAGACCCAGCCTGGTCGCGGCCGTGCTTACGCGGGTTCGACCGGCAGCCAGAGCTCGCACGTCGCCGTGCTGAAGTCGGCCGCCCGGTCCAGGACCGCGACGATCTCCGGGCCGGGGCGCAGCCGCCACGGATTGGCGGGGAACCACTCGCTCGCCGTCGCGGCCCAGGTCCGCTGCAGGGCCTGCGGGTGCGGCCCGGACGTCCGGAAGACCGCCCACCGGCCCGCCGCGACCTCGATGGTGTCGAGGTCGCCGGGGACCGGGGTGGCCGGGGAGACGGCCACGCCGTGCAGGTAGGTCAGCTCGCAGCCCTCGGCGCGGTCCGGGTCGAGGTCGGCGCTGACTGCGAGCAGGCCGGCCGGTTCGGTGTCGCCGAGGGCCTTCAGGCGCTGGTGCTCCTCGGGCGGCAGGGCGGTGATGTGCCGCTGGATGTGCGGGTTGGCGCCCCAGTGGACCAGCGGTACGCGGGCGGCGTGCCCCACGAGCCGGAACGCGGGGTGGTCGGCGATGCGGGTGTCCATGCGTTCGCTCCCTTCGACGGTCAGGCGGAACCTGAGCTGTGGTTGTGCGCGAAGGGGGCCTCCGTCGCGGCGTACGTCACCGGGGGCGGCGCCGTGGACCGCCCGGAACGCCCGCCCGAACGCCTCCGCCGAGCCGTAGCCGTGCCGGACGGCGATGCCCAGCAGGTCCCGCTCGGCGCGGACGACGTCGGCGGCGGCCACGGTCATCCGCCGGCGGCGCACGTACTCCGACAGCGGCATGCCGGCCAGCGACGAGAACATCCGCCGCAGGTGGTGTTCGGTCGTGCCGAGCTCCCGGGCCGCGTCCTCGACGTCGAAGTCGCCGGCCAGGTGCTCCTCGACGAGGTCGACCAGCCGGTTCAGTGCCGCGATCATGAGGCCTCCTCCGGCTACCACCCTGGCCGGGGACGCGCCGGTCGCGCCCGATCGCAGCGGACCGATCCGATCGGCCGCAGGCCGGGTGCTCAGCGCAGGTCGTTCAGCAGGGCCGGGAGGTGCTGCGCCAGGCTCTCGTACTCCTCCGCCTGGTTGTAGACCTGGGCGCTCAGCCGCAGCCAGCCGCGCCCGCCCCACGCGTTCACGGCCACCTCGGTGGCCAGCTTGTCGGCGATGCGCTGCCGCACCGCGTGGGCCTCCGCATAGGTGGTCCCGATGCCCGACGGCAAGGGCAGCACGCGCATCGAGGCCTCGGCCGCGCCCGGGTCCGGCAGGTCGGCCGGCGCCAGGCCGAGGGCGGCACCGACAACCCGCTGACCGTACGCCGCCAGCGCCGCATTGTGCCGTCGCACGGCCTCCACCCCGAGCGTACGCAGGGTGAACAGTCCCGTGGGCGCGGCCAGCCACGACGTGTAGTCGAGCGTGCCCTGGAACTCGACGTTCAGCGGGAAGCCGGCGTCCTGTTCCCACGACACGACGAGCGGTTCCATCCGGCGCCGCCACGGCGGGGCGACGACGAGCAGCGCCGTGCCGCGCGGCGCGTACCCCCACTTGTGCAGGTTCCCCACCCAGAAGTCGGCGCCGATGCGGTCCACGTCGACGGGCAGCATGCCGGGCACGTGGGCGGCGTCGACCAGCACCGGAATGTCATGCGCGCGGGCGGCCGTGGCGATCTCGCGTACCGGAAGGACCTTGGCCGTGGGGGAGGTGATCTGGTCGACGACGAGCAGCCTGGTCCGGCCGGGCCGCAGCGCACCCCGGATGCGGGCCACCACCTCGTCGTCCCCCGCGTCGACGGGCAGCGCCACCGTGCGGGCTGTGGCGCCGTCGCGCCGGCACTGCCTGCGGGTGGCGAGCGCGTTAGCGCCGTACCCATGATCGGTGAGCAGGACCTCGTCGCCGGGCCGCAGCCGCACCGATTGCAGGACCAGCGAGACGCCGGCGGTGGTGTTCGGCACGAGCGCGCTGCCCTCCGGGTCGGCGCCGAGGAACTGCGCCAGATGCCGTCGGGTATGGACGATCCGGTCGGTGAGCGCGGGCGCCCGGAAGAACGCCATCGGGTTACGCTCGGCCTCGTCGCGCAGGCGCCGCTGGGCCCGCTGCACGCCGATCGGCACCGCACCGAACGCGCCGTGGTTGAGGTAGGCGATGGCGGCGTCCAGGGAGAAAAGGAGGCGCGCTCCCGGGATGGGCGGGGGCGGGTCTCCGGCGCTCACGCTGCGATCGTACGTCACGGCCCGCGATCGGGGGCGTGATCGAGCCCCGCCTGTGGATCAGGCGCGCGGATGGGCCTGTTTGAAGGCCTCCCGGAGCCGCTCGGTCGATACGTGCGTGTAGATCTGCGTGCTCGACAGCGACGCGTGACCCAGCAGATCCTGCACCGCCCGCAGGTCCGCACCCCCGTCCAGCAGGTGCGTGGCCGCCGAGTGGCGCAGATCGTGCGGACTCGTGTGCGGCAGCCCGGCGGCGCGCGCCGCGGCGTCAACGATCCGGCGCACCACGGTCTGCTGCAGGCGCCCGCCGCGCGCCCCGAGGAACAGGGCGTCGCCGCTGCCGGCGTGCGCCAGCTTCGGCCTCCCGTGGCGCAACCATTCGTCGAGCGCGCGCTGCGCCGGCAGCCCGTAGGGAACCGCACGCTCCTTGGCGCCCTTGCCGAAGACGCGGATCACCCGCCGCCCCTCGTCGAGGTCGGCGACGTCCAGGCCGCAGAGCTCACTGACGCGTACGCCGGTCGCGTACAGCAGCTCCAGCACTGCTCTGTCCCGTACGGAATGCGGGTCGTCCGTGGCAACGACCAGCTCGGCCGCCTGCTCGGCGCGCAACACCGACGGAAGATCGCGATGCGCCTTCGGGCTGGCCAGCGGCGCCCCCACATCGGCCGCGCACAGCCCGCCCCGATGCGCCCACGCCGTGAACGCACGCGCCGCCGCCGCCCGCCGAGCCTGAGAACTCCGCGCGGCCCCATCGGCCATCCGCCGGGCCAACCACCCCCGGAGCACCCTGATATCGAGATCGGCGGGCGTGGCGCACCCGGCCCGCGCGGCATGCCCGAGCAAAGAGACAACATCACCGACATACGCCCGTACGGTGTGAGCGGAGCGATTCTCGACCCGCGCGAGATGCAGCCCGAAGTCGTCGACGGCCTGTCGCATGGCAGCGGGCAGGGCTTCGTGCTCGGCGCGGGTACTCATCGGTCTTGCTCCACGGCCCTATCATTCCGTGTTTGGAGGCGGCGTGCCCGCTGCACTGTGGGGAGGTCGCATGCGCCTTGTCGCCGCCGGTCCGTCCCGCCCCGCCTCGTCCTGGCCGGCGCGTGTCTCGGCCTGGCGGCCTGGTGCCCTGCCCCGCCGCGGGTTCGTTCCGCGGACGTCGCGCCGTGCCACCGTCCTTCTCGCGGTGGTGCTCACTCTGGCAGCCTGTTCCACTCCTTCCGGAACGCGAACCGGCCCGCCCACCACAGCACCGACGGCGGCGGCGAACGCCGGGCTGGGCAACGCCCCGACGTCCTCCGCCCCGCCTTCCTCCGCCTTGCCGTCCTCCGGTCCTGCCGCCTCACCGCAGGTGGTGACCGAGGCTGCCTTCGCGTCGCCGTCAGGCAACATCGGCTGCTATCTGACCGAGGAGGCGGCCCGCTGCGACATCGCCAAGAAGTCCTGGTCGCCCGGCGCGGCGCCGGCGGACTGCCAACTCGACTGGGGCTCCGGCATCGCGGTAGCCGGAACAGGCGAGGCCACCTTCACCTGCGCCGGCGACACGGTCCTCGGCGCGAAGGACAAGCTCGAGTACGGCCGGTCGCTCAAGGCGGGCGACTTCCGCTGCGACAGCGAGCCGCAAGCGATGCGCTGCGAGAACGAGGCGTCGGGCCACGGCTTCACCCTCGCCAAGGAGCAATACAACATCTTCTGAGCCGGGGTGCTCGTGGATTTTCTGAGCCGGGCGCTCGTGGATTTTCTTAGCCGGGGTGGCCGTGGATCTTGTGAGCCGGCGTGGCCGTGGTTCCATCGGCCGGCCGGTTTTGTCGGACCCTCGTTCTAGGGTCGGACCATGGCGAGTTGGCAGCAGATCGAGAAGGACAATCCGGAGTTCGCCACCAAGGTGAGAGCTCTCTTCGACGCCGGCACCAACAAGACGATCGCAACGCTCCGCAGGGACGGCTCCCCGCGCATCAGCGGCACCGAGCTCAAGTTCCACGGCGGCGAGGCCACCTTCGGCTCGATGAGCGACTCGAGGAAGCTCCACGACATCCGCCGCGACCCCCGCGTCGCCATCCACAGTCCCACCCTGGAACCCCCACCCGACCACCCCGAACAATGGCCCGGCGACGCCAAACTCACGGGCACGGCCCTGGAGATCCCCCCACCCGAAGAACACGCCGGCGACGGCTCCGGCCACTTCCGCGTCGACATACGCGAGGTCTCGGTCACGTACGTGGGCGACCCCGCCGACCACCTGGTCATCGAATCCTGGGACGAGAAACACGGCTACCGCCGCCGCACCCGGAAGTAATAACCGAGCCCAAGGGAGCGGCAAGAGACGAGAAACACGGCTACGGCCGCCGCATCCGGAAGTAACCACCGAGCCCGGGGGAGCGGCAAGACCCGCTGCCCAGCCCGGCAACGGCCCCGCATCACGGCACGAATCAGCCGACCGGGTGATGCTCCGGTGGGCCGCACGCGTGGGCTCGAAGCCTCGCCGCGGGGTGCCGAGGTGTTGCCGCGGGGTGCCGAGGTGTTGCTGCGGGGTGCCGAGGTGTTGCTGCGAGGCCGAGGTTTTGCTGCGGGGCGCCGAGGTGTTTCCGCTGTCGACCCGAGGCGTCGGCCGATGTGCGACGTCCCGTGGGCCGGCTCGCTTGTCGCACCGCTTGCTCTGAGTTCGCTGCCGTGGTGCGACGTCTGCCGTCTGCTGCCGAGCCTGGCCGTGCTCCGTGGCACCGATTGCCCGGCGCGCGTCGTTGCCGTGTGGTGTGGTGGCGGCGCCTGGCGTGCGCCGTTGTGCTGCGGGGTGATTCGGGCGCCGTTGGGTCACGGTGGATGTGTCCGGCGCGCGGCTGGGGCCGGAGCCCGCCAGTGGCCCAAAGGCGTCGCAGGTGGTCAGGGGCGGGCCAGCTGCACGCGGTCAGCGGGGTGCACCGTTACTGTGCCGTCGGCGGCTGTGACGACCAGGACCGGAACGCCTTCGCCGAGGCGGTGGGTGCGGCGCTCGGCGTCGGTGGGCATGCGGGCGCCGGCCTTTTCGCCGCGGGCGAGGGTCACGATTTCCATCGGCTCAGGCACGCGTACGAAGGTGCCCCGTGGACGGTCCACCGTGACCAGGCCCTCGGTGCGGAGCTGGCCGATCGCCTGCCGGACGGTGGTACGACTGATGCCGTGCTCCTGGGCGAGGCGCCGTTCGCTCGGCAGCGGTTCGCCCGGTGCGAGGTCGCCGGTCTCGATCTGGCTGCGCAGCAGATCGGCGAGCTGGCGGAAGACCGCGCGGTCGGCCGAGGGATCGATCATGACAGACACCGTACGTGGTCACGATGCTCCATAATATTGTACGTACGAACGTACATCGGTATGATCGTACTGCCACGCTGAGAAGGCCGAGCTTGATCGCGTGGCGAGCGGCGGTCGGCAGTCCCCCAAGGCCCCGGCCGCCGTCTACCCGTCACTGTCGGGTCATCCGGGGCTGTCCGGGTCTTCCGCCCACAACTCCGCCTCGCGGGCGTCGCCGTCGTCGTTCTGACCCTGCGACCGGTTCCCCGACTGCTCCGGCACCACAACCGAACCCGGCGCGCGCGTCGGGGACCTGCCCGTGGTTCCCGCCTCGTCGGCCGATGCCTCCGACCCGCACGACGAATCCGAGAACGCAGCCAACTCCGTTGCCTCGGCCGGTTTCTCCAGCGCGTGCGGGCGATCCGTGTCCGCGGCCGACTCCATTGCTTCGGCCGGTGTGTCCGGTGTGTCCGGCGCGTGCGGTCGATCCGTGTTCGTGGCTGGCTCCGTCGCTCCGGCCGGTGTCCGCGGGGTTCGCTGCTGGGGTGGTTCCGCAGCGGTGGGCGGTGCGTCGGCTAGTGGCGCGGGTGCGGGTGTGGGTGGTGGGGGTGAGCCGGTGGCTTGGGTGGCTGTGGCCGGTGTCCGCGGGGTGTGCTGCTGGGGTGGTTTCGCAGCGGTGGGCGGTGCGTCGGCTGGTAGCTCGGGCCTGGGTGGCTGTGGTGAGAGTGTAGCCGGTTCGGCCGGTGTCCGCGGCGTGTGCTGCTGGGGTAATTCCGCAGCTGTGCGCGGTGCGTCGGCCGGTGGTTCCGGCGCGTGCGGTTCTGGTGGGAGTGCGGCCGTATCCGGTGAGTCCGGTGAGGTCTCGTCCGTCAGCTCTCCGGGGCGTATCCAGCCCAGGAAGCGGAGCCACAGGTCGGGCGGCGGCATCCCGGTGCTGTTCGCCAGGTCCCGGGCCGCTTCCGGCAGGAACGAGGACATGTAGATCGTCAGGCTCGACGGGAACTGGGCGTACTCCACGGCCAACTCTTCCTTCGCCTCGGGGCACGGCCACGGCTGCGAACAGGTCCCGCATTCCCACCGGGGTGGCACTGCCGGGTGCTTGATGACGGGCCACTTCTTCGCGTACGGAAGCTTCACCATGGGCGGCCCCGGCGCTTCTCCCGCCGATCGTCCTCATCGCCGAAGTCGGCGTGCCACGGTGTCGTCTCCGGCGCGAGCCGTCGGCCGAGTAGGTCGCCGAAGTCGCAGATCTCAGGTACGCGGGGACGATCACCGTCACCTCCTCCGAAAGCCGTGGTACATCCTGTGCCGGTCATGTGTGTCCCAGCCCTGCCCGGAAGGCCTGCGCCGGCGTCAACCCGCCGGCCCGACCGATCTGCGACAACGGCATCGTCGGCGCCGCCCAAGCCGGTCTCGCGTGGCGGTACACCGTGGACGGTTCGGGTGCGGGCTGTTCCTTGGCCGGGTGGTTCTCGACGGGTGGGGAGGGCTGAACGGCATCAAGCGGACGCGAGAGTGCGTCCGCCGAAGGGATTGCTGTGGTCTTCCACCATCCGGTGCCTGTCGCCGAGGTGCCACCTCGTGCGCTCGGTGCATCGGGGAAATCTGGTCGCGGGCCTTCGCTTGCCGGATGTGCCTCGTCATCCGTACTGGTGCGGGTTGCCTCGTGCGGTTGGTCGGGCTCGTCCGGTTCCCGCGGCTGGGGGATGTGCCCTCTCGGTGCTCGGCATTCGGCGTTCGCGTGAATGTGGCGGGCGACGGGAGGCTTGGGTGCCGGCATGGCGGCGGGAGGGAAGGTCCTGGGCGCGGAGGCGCATCGCGGCTGCCGGTCCTGGCTCGCGCCGAGCCGGCTGTAGGACCGCTCTCCAGCCCGCCCTGTCGGCGGCGCGACCGACCAGAGCCGGCCTGACGGCGCGGAGGCCGACGAAAGCCGACCAGGCGGCGGGTAGACCGACGCGGGTCGGCCCGGTGATTGAGCCGTCGTGGGCCGGCCCGGTGATTGAGCCGTCGTGGGCCGGCCCGGTGATTGAGCCGTCGTGGGCCGGCCCGGTGATTGAGCCGTCACGGGCCGGCCCGGTGAAAGAGACGTGGCGGGCCGGCCCGGTGGTTGGGACCTCGCCGGCTGGGCCGGTGGGCGGGACCTCGCCGGCTGGCCCGGTAGGTAGGGCGTCGCGGGGTGGGGCGGGAGGGACGGATGGAGGTGGCGGGCCGGGAAGGGCTGGGGGTGGCGGCGGGGCGGGAAGAATGGTGTTCCGGCTCGGAGGCGGGGGTCTCTCGTCGTCGGCTCGTACGGTTCGTCGTGGGCGGGGGAGAACGTCGGCAGGGCCCCGTGCGGGAACGGCGTCGGACGGGGGTGGGCCGGCGGCGCCCAGCCGTGGGGAGTGGGGGTGCCCGTTCCGCCGGGTGGCGGAACGGGGCGGGGATCCGGCACGGTGAAGCCTCCGAGCGGCGGCTGGTCGCTGTCGCCCGGTCGGATGGCGGTGAGGGCACAGGGCACCGGGCGGCCGCAGGTGCAGCGGCGCCACAGGCTGCGCCAATGGCGTCTGTGGGCGGTTGCCGGCGGGACCTGATCGGGGTCCCGCCTGGGTGGGCTAGTCATGGGACCACCATAGTTGACGGGTAACTAGCTGTCTTTTACCAAGTTGACCCATGACTAATAGTCATACGCCTACGGTCGATCATGTGGCTAAGTCGATCCGACTCATGGGTGCGCATGAGATCCGCGTCCGCCTGGGCGGGGTGAGCCGGCAGCGGGCGTACCAGATCACCAGCAGGGCGGACTTCCCCGCGCCGCTGGCGGATCTCGCGCAGGGCAAGGTGTGGCTGGCCGAGGACGTCGAGGCCTGGATGAAGGTGCACCGCAAGGACATCGACGACTCCGAGGCGTAGCCTCAGCCCGGCGGGACATCTGTGCGGGCCACGGCCGCCCGGGCCAGCGCCGCGAGGGCTATGCCGTCCTCCCGGCGTACGATCAGGCCCTTGAGCTCCAGAAGCGACAGACGCCGCAGGACCGTGCGCAGGCCCAGCCCCGACCTCGCGGCCAGCTGTTCCGGCCCCGCGGTGCCGTGGTGCGGCACCGCCTCCAGGACCAGCGCCGACTCCTCGTCGAGACCGTCCCGGGCGTGATCGCCGCCCCGGGCCGGCTCCGCCAGGTATTCGCCGATCCGGCCGACCTCGTCCAGCACGTGCGCCACGTTCGTCACGAGGCGGGTCTCGGGGAAGCGGCGCAGCAGTTCGTGACAGCCGACGGACATCGCCGAGGTGACCGGCCCGGGCACGACCATCGCACGCCGGTTGAGGGCCACCACCCGGCTCATCGTCTGCACGGCGCCGCTGCGGGCCGCCGCCTCGACCACCACGGTTCCCGCCGTCGCGGCGGCGATGACCCGGTTACGGATCAGGAAACGGTGCCGGAGCGGCTCGGCGCCCGGCAGCCACTCGCTCATCAACAGCCCGCTCTCCGCGATCTGCTCGAACAATCCGGAATTGCCCATCGGGTACGGCCGGTCCACCCCGCAAGCCAGCACGGCGACCGTGAACCCGCCCGCCGCCAGCGCCGAGCGATGCGCCGCCGCGTCGATCCCGAACGCCCCGCCGGACACCACGGTCCACTCCTGCTCGGCCAGCCCGTACGCGAGGTCGGTGGTGACGTGCTGGCCGTACGGTGTGGCCGCCCGCGCCCCGACGACCGCGACGGACCGCTCGAAGGCGTCGCCCAACGGCCGTGAGCCGCGCACCCAGAGGCACAACGGCGGCCGCACGTCCCGGTTGATCCGCCCGCCGGCGTCCAGTTCCAGCATGGCCAGCGCCTCGACCCCACCGGGCCACTCCGCGTCGGCCGGCACGACCACCCGCGCCCCGAGGCGCTCGGCGCGGCGCAGGGCCACCTCGGCCACCCGCCGCGGATCCCCCGGACCGGACCGCACCGCCACCGCCGTACGCAGAGCCGCCTCCGCGATGTCACCACCCATCAGCCGTTCCAGGGTCTGCTCGGCCCCATAGGCCCGCACGAGCTGCCAGACGACGCGATTGCCGGGCTCGGCGAGATAGGTGAGCGCCACCCGCGCCATCCGATCGGCGTCGCTTCCCGGCCCCGAGCTACTCACGCGGGCACCTTCCTACTGTCCGTCGTCCGGAAGCGGTCGCCGGTCACCGGGGTGAACCCGCCGCGCGGTTCAGTCCGCGGCTTGTCGAGCATGTGCGTCTCCCATCCTGAGCTGAGCGGCTTCGTCCACGTCGGAGCCTCCGGGTCTGTCCCGCCCGTCGAGGTCCGAGATCGACCACGCCAGGCGCAGGATGCGGTCGAAGCCGCGGGCGGACAGCGAGCCTCGTTCCAGTCCCGCCCGCAGGGCTCGGGTGTCGCGCGGTGGCAGGCGCCACGGCGGGCGGCGCAGCTGAGGACCGGGCACGTCGGCGTTGACCCGCCATCCCTGCGGTTTCCAGCGCGCGGCGGCCGCGGCGCGGGCGGCCGCGACCCGGGCCGCCACCTTCTCGGACGACTCCGCCGGCGTCTCCGTCGTCATCAGCTGGGCCACGCTCAGCGGCTTGAGCTTGATGTGGATGTCGATCCGGTCCATCAGCGGGCCGGACAGCTTGCCGAGGTAGCGGCGCCGGGCGACCGCGGAGCACTGGCAGTGCTGGTCGCCGGCCGGGTTGGCGCAGGGGCACGGGTTCGCGGCGATGATCATCTGAACCCGCGCGGGGTATTCCGTCGTGCCACGGGCGCGGGCGAGCACCACGTGGCCGCTCTCCAGCGGTTGGCGGAGGGCCTGCAACGTCAGGTGGGCGAATTCCGGTGCCTCGTCCAGGAACAGGACACCGCGATGGGCCAGCGACAGCGCGCCGGGCCGGGCGAGCCCGGATCCGCCGCCGACGAGCGCCGCCAGGCTGGCGCTGTGGTGCGGGGCCTGGAACGGGGGGCGCCGGATCAGCTCCCCGTCGGGCGGGAGGACGCCCGCGATGGACTGCAGGGCGGTCACTTCGAGGGCCGAGGCGTCGTCCAGCTCCGGCAGGATCGAGGGCAGGCGCTCGGCCAGCATGGTCTTGCCCGCGCCGGGCGGTCCGATCAGGGCGAGGTGGTGTCCGCCCGCCGCGGCGACCTCCAGGGCGTAGCGGCCGAACTCCTGTCCGGCGATGTCCGCCAGATCCGGGCCGCTCGCGCCGGCCGGCGCCCGGGGAGGGGGCGGATCGAGCAGCCGCCCCTCGCCGCGGATGAAGGACACGAACCGGTGCAGCGAGTCGACCGCGCCGACGGTGATCCCCGGCACGACGGCCGCCTCGCGGGCGTTGCCCTGCGGGACGACGACGCGGGTGATCCCGGCCTCCGCCGCGGCCGCGACCATGGGCAGCACCCCGCGGACGGGACGCACCGCGCCGTCCAGACCCAGCTCGCCGAGGACGACGACGCGCTCCATCGGCGCGATCGGCAGCTCGCCGGCGCTGGCGAGAAGGGCGCAGGCGATCGCGAGGTCGAAGCTGCTGCCGTGCTTGGGCAGCATGGCGGGCAGCAGGTTGACGGTGATCCGCCGGTTGGGCCAGACCTGCCCGGAGTTGACCAGGGCCGCGCGCACCCGGTCGCGGGCCTCGCTCAGCGCGGTGTCGGGCAGGCCGGTCAGCACGACCGCGGGCAGGCCGGGGGACAGGTCCGCCTCGACCTCGACGAGGTGGCCGCGCACCCCGACCAGGCCGACGCAGAGGACTCTTGCGTAGCTCATTCAGAACGCCGCGCGGATGTGTTCGATGCGGCTTGCGCCCTTGGGCTGGGCGGTCACCGCCACCACGTCGAAGCGGACCTCGCGGGGGTGGATGCGGCTCTCCGAGAGCCAGCGGGCCGCGAGTCTGCGCAGGCGGTGGACCTTGGTGCGGGTGATGGCTTCCGCCGGGGTGCCGTACGTGTCGCTGCGGCGGGTCTTCACCTCGCAGAAGACCAGGTCGTTGCCGTCGCGGAGGATGAGGTCGATCTCTCCCTCGGCGCAGCGCCAGTTGCGGGCCAGGACGACGAGGCCCCGCTCGGTCAGGTGGCGTTCCGCGAGGCGTTCGCCGTACTCGCCGATCGCCCGTCTCTGGTTCGTCATGGGCGACACCCTGGCCTGATCGGGGGTGCTCGCGGGCTGCGGTTGTGGACGGAGCGCAACTGTGGATAACCGTACCGTCATCACTCGGAGGTGATACGGGCTCACCGGTGGCATACCGGGGCCGCGTCACCTACGGTGCGAAATCGTGGACGGACATCGCCGGTACGCCGAAGAGCCGGAGCCCAGCTGGTACACCGGGCAGCGCGCCCCTGCCGGGCCGGGCTCGGACCCCTACGAGTCGGGGGTGCACGAGCGCCCCAGCGGTGCGTTCCGGCTGCCGGAGCAGCGCCCCGCCGACCCGTACGCGGCGCCCGCCGGTTACTCGCCGCCGGATCCGGTCACCACGTCCGGTAGTCACTCGCTGTCGCCGACCGAATCCGGTTCGATGCGGATCCCGGTGTGCGGCCCGGAGTATCCGACCATCCGGCCGACCGGGGTGCCCGAGCCCGCCGCCGCGCCTGCCGTGTCGACGGTCACCACCACCACGACGTACGGGGCGAACGCCGCGCCGGGCCCGGCGCCGCTGGACGAGCCGACCAGCGTGGTGCCGCGGCTCGGGCGGCCGCCGGAGAGCGTGTACAACTCCCGCCGCCCGGTTTCCGCCGTGATCTTCGCCGTCGTCACCGCCGTCCTGCTCGTCCCGGCCGTCCTGTTGCTCGTGCAGGCGGCGTTCGTGGACGATCCGGCCGCCCGCGGGGTGGTCCCGGCGGTGCTGCTCGTGCTCGGGCTGCCGTTGACCGGGACGGGGCTCTACTCCCTGGCGACCGCGGGACGGGTGACCGGCCACGAAGCGTGGTTGCGTCCGCCGCTGGCGTACCTTCCGGTGGGTCTGGTCCTGTTGATCGCCGCCGGCCTGGGCGTCGCCTGACGGTCCGCACCCGCCCGGAGGCGGACCCCCGGGGGCACGGCGTATGCTTGTCGACGGCGACCGCCCCGTGCGGTCGACCTCGCGCGCCCTCTGCAACGTGCTTTGTCGATCAGTGCCGTGCTCGATCAGTGCCGTGTTCGATGATCAGCCGTCAGCGACGGCCCTCCCTGGTCCCGACCCCGTCGGGTCCATCCCGGGCCGGCGACCGGGCGCCAGGACGCCCACCGCCGGTGAGCGTGACAACCAGGGAAAACAGGGAGCAATTCACCATGGCCGTCGTGACCATGCGCCAGCTGCTGGAGAGCGGTGTCCACTTCGGGCACCAGACCCGGCGCTGGAACCCGAAGATGAAGCGCTTCATCTTCACCGAGCGCAACGGTATCTACATCATCGACCTGCGCCAGACCCTCGACTACATCGAGAAGGCCTACGCGTACGTGCGCGACACCGTCGCCGAGGGTGGCCACATCCTCTTCGTCGGCACCAAGAAGCAGGCCCAGGAGGCGATCGCCGAGCAGGCGACCCGCGTCGGCCAGCCGTACGTCAACCACCGCTGGCTGGGTGGCATGCTCACCAACTTCCAGACGGTGTACAAGCGCCTGCAGCGCATGAAGGAGCTCGAGGCTCTGGGTGACCTGACCGGCACCGCCGCCGGGTACACCAAGAAGGAGACCCTCCAGCTGTTCCGTGAGAAGACCAAGCTCACCAAGACCCTCGGTGGTCTGCGGGACATGACGAAGGTGCCGTCGGCGATCTGGGTCGTCGACACCAAGAAGGAGCACATCGCCGTCGACGAGGCCCGCAAGCTGGGCATCCCGGTCATCGCGGTGCTGGACACCAACTGTGACCCGGACGAGGTCGACTTCCCGATCCCGGGCAACGACGACGCGATCCGCTCCGCCGAGCTGCTGACCAAGGTCGTCGCCGCCGCCGTGGCCGACGGCCTGATCGCCCGCTCCGGCCGGGGCCGGGGTGCCGCTGACGAGAAGCCCGAGGCGACCACCGTCGCCGCCGGTGAGCCGCTGCCCGAGTGGGAGCGCGACCTCTACGAGGGCGCCGAGAAGAAGGCCGCGGACGCCGAGCCCGCCGCTGCCGAGCCCGCCGCTGCCGAGCCCGCCGCTGCCGAGCCGGCCGCCGCCGAGCCCGCCGTCGCCCAGCCCGCCGCGGCCGCCGCGGAGTAAGTCCTGCAGGAAGCCGGCCGCCTTCGGAGGCGGCCGGCCCCGCCAGATCTAGACTTCGACAGGATCAGAGAGAGTCATGGCCAACTACACCGCCGCGGACGTGAAGAAGCTCCGCGACCTCACCGGCGCCGGCATGATGGACTGCAAGAAGGCGCTCGACGAGTCGGACGGTGACTTCGACAAGGCCGTCGAGTTCCTGCGCATCAAGGGTGCTAAGGACGTCGGCAAGCGCGCCGGCCGCACCGCGGCCAACGGCATCGTGAGCCACTCCGGCACGGCGCTGCTCGAGCTCAACTGCGAGACCGACTTCGTCGCCAAGACCCCCGACTTCGTCGCGCTGGGCCAGACGCTGGTCGAGCACGGCTCGAAGATCAAGGCGGCCGACGCCGCCGCGCTGCTCGACTCGAAGCTCGAGGACGGCCGCGCCGTCGCCGACGTGATCCAGGAGTTCTCCGCCAAGATCGGCGAGAAGATCGTGGTCAACCGGTTCGCCGAGCTCGACGGCACCGTCGCGGTCTACCTGCACCGCAAGGCCCAGGATCTGCCGCCGCAGGTGGGCGTCCTGGTGCAGTATGCCGGCAAGGACGACGAGGCCGGCGCCGACGACGCCCGCGCGGTGGGCATGCAGATCGCCGCCATGCGGCCGAAGTTCCTCACCCGCGACGAGGTTCCGGCCGAGACGGTCGCCAACGAGCGCCGCATCGCCGAGGAGACCGCGCGCGAGGAGGGCAAGCCCGAGCAGGCGCTGCCCAAGATCGTCGAGGGCCGGGTGAACTCCTTCTTCAAGGACTTCGTCCTGCTCGAGCAGGCGTCGGTCACCGACAACAAGAAGACCGTCAAGCAGGTCGCCGCCGAGGCCGGCATCGAAGTCACGCGCTTCGTCCGGTTCGAGGTCGGCCAGGAGTAGGCGAACCGCCAGCGCACTGCGCGGGAGGCCGGGACGCGAGACAGCGCCCGGCCTCCCCGTCACATAAGGTCTCGGGTTAGCGAACGAAGGGCGGGGTCGGCATGACGATGGTGACCGAGCAGACTGTCGCGGTGGGCGAGGTTCCGGTTCCGCGGCCCGAACGGCCCCGGCGGGTCGTCCTCAAGCTCTCCGGCGAGGTCTTCGGCGGTGGCGCGGTCGGGGTCGACCCCGACGTCGTGCAGGGCATCGCCCGGCAGATCGCCACCGTGACGCGTCGCGGCGTGCAGATCGCCGTGGTGGTCGGCGGCGGCAACTTCTTCCGCGGCGCCGAGCTGCAGAAGCGCGGCATGGACCGCAACCGGGCCGACTACATGGGCATGCTCGGCACGGTCATGAACTGCCTGGCCCTCCAGGACTTCCTGGAGAAGGAGGGCATCGAGACGCGCGTGCAGACGGCGATCACGATGGCGCAGGTGGCGGAGCCGTACATTCCGCTGCGCGCGATCCGGCACCTGGAGAAGGGCCGGGTCGTCATCTTCGGCGCCGGTGCGGGCATGCCGTACTTCTCCACCGACACGGTCACGGCCCAGCGCGCGCTCGAGATCCACGCGGACCTGGTGCTGATGAGCAAGAACGGCGTGGACGGCGTCTATACCGCCGACCCGCGTACCGACCCCGGGGCCCGCAAGATCGAGCACATCACCTTCGCCGGCGTGCTCCAGCAGGGCCTGCGCGTCGCCGACCAGGCCGCGTTCAGCCTCTGCGAGGAGAACGGCCTGCCGATGCTCGTCTTCGGGGCGCAGGGCGACGACACCATCGTCCGCGCGGTCAGCGGCGAGAAGATCGGTACCTTGATCACCACGTGATCCCGCGGCACGACCACCATCGGAGAAGTTGAGTAGAAGCGAGGAGGCGACGGAGCGGTGATCGACGAGATCCTCTTCGAGGCCGAAGAGAAGATGGAGAGCGCGGTCGAGCACGCCAAGGAGGAGTTCGCCGCGATCCGTACGGGCCGTGCCACGCCGGCGATGTTCTCCAAGATCGTTGTCGACTACTACGGCGCGCCGACCCCGGTGACCCAGATGGCGTCCGTCGGGGTGCCCGAGCCGCGCATGGTGATCGTCAAGCCGTACGACCAGAGTCAGCTCGGCCCGATCGAGCGGGCGATCCGCGACTCCGACCTCGGGGTGAACCCCAACAACGAGGGCACCCAGCTGCGCATCCACCTGCCGCAGATGACCGAGGAGCGGCGCCGCGAGATGATCAAGGTGGCGCGGCACAAGTCCGAGGAGGGCCGGGTGGCGATCCGCAACGTGCGCCGCAAGGCCAAGGAGCAGCTCGACCGCCTGGTCAAGGACGGCGACGCCGGCGAGGACGACGGCCGCCGCGCCGAGAAGGAGCTCGACGACGTCACCCACCGGTACGTCTCGATCGTCGACGAGCTGGTCAAGCACAAGGAAGCCGAGCTGCTCGAGGTCTGATGTCGTCGTACCCCGAGCCCCGCGGCGGGCATCCCGGCAGCCGGGCGTCTGATCCCTCCGACGCCCCGGCGCCGTACGCCGGACCTCGATCGCCCGCCGCCGGGTTCCCGGACGGCGCGCCCCGCCCCGGAGGCATCTGGGGCGCCGCGCCCCCGGACCCGTCCTGGTTGCAGGGCCCGGGGACCGCCGCCGAGAACCGGGAGGCGGTTCCGGAGCCGGCGTGGGCGGCGCCCACCGCCGCGACCTCCACCTCGCAGGCCGAGTGGGAAGTGACCGCGGCGGAGACGACGCGGCGTGGCCCCGGCAAGCGCCGGGCGGGACGGGACGGTAAGCCGGTGCCGGCGAAGCAGAGCGGCAGGGCGGGCCGGAACCTGCCGGCGGCGATCGCGGTGGGCGTCGGGCTGATCCTCGCGGTGCTCGTCTCCATGGTCGTGTGGAAGCCGGCCTTCCTGGGCATCATCGGGCTCGCCGTCAGCGTCGGCATCTGGGAGATGGTCCGCGCCCTCAAGGTCACCGGCGCCCGGCCCCCGCTGGTCCCGCTGATCGGCGGCGGCCTGCTGATGACCGGCCTGGCCTGGTACGCCGGCTCCGACGCGCTGGAGCTGGGCCTGGCCGCGACCCTGCTCGCCGCGCTGGTGTGGCGCTTCAGCGAGCACAAGGCGGGCTTCCGGCGCGACCTCGTCGCCGCCGCGCTGGTCGCCGTGTACGTGCCCTTCCTGCTGAGCTTCGGCGTGCTGCTCGTGAAGCCGGACGACGGCGTCTCGCGCGTCCTGTGCACCCTGCTCGCGGTGGTGCTCTCCGACACCGGCGGGTACGCGGCCGGCGTCTTCTTCGGCAAGCACCCGATGGCCCCCACGATCAGCCCCAAGAAGTCCTGGGAGGGCTTCGCCGGTTCGGTCACCGCGGCCGCCGTGGGCAGTTCCCTGCTGCTCTACTTCATGCTCGATATCCCGTTCGGGTGGGGTCTGCTCTTCGGCGCCGTGATCTCGGTCTCCGCGGTCGTCGGTGACCTGGCCGAGTCGATGCTCAAGCGCGACATCGGGATCAAGGACATGAGCAACCTGCTGCCCGGCCACGGCGGGGTGATGGACCGGCTCGATTCGATCCTCTTCGCCGTACCCGCGGCGTATCTGCTGCTCTCGCTCATCGCGCCGCCGGGGTAGGCATGCGTTCCCGACGTGGGAGACTGGATACGCCATGACGATTCTTCCGGTCATTCCGACCAGCCCCGACACCCCGGACGCGGTGCCCACGCGCCGCCGCCCGACCATGCCACCGCGGCACCTCGCCGACCTCGACCTGGCCGGGCGCCGGGCCGCCGTCGCCGACCTGGGCGAGCCCGCGTTCCGGGCCAAGCAGCTCTCCACCCACTACTTCGGCCGGCTCGTGCGCGACCCCGAGGCGATGACCGATCTGCCCGCCGCGGCCCGCGCGCGGCTCGCCGGGGAGCTGCTGCCCACCCTGCTGACCCCGCAGCGGGAGCTCGCCTGCGACGACGGCGCCACCCGCAAGACGCTGTGGAAGCTGCACGACGGCGCGATGGTCGAGAGCGTGCTGATGGGCTACCCGGACCGGATCACCGCCTGCGTCTCCAGCCAGGCGGGCTGCGGCATGGCGTGCCCCTTCTGCGCCACCGGTCAGGCCGGGCTCACCCGCAACCTTTCGATCGCCGAGATCGTCGATCAGGTCGTGTATCTCGCGGGGGTCGCCGCCTCGGGCGCCGTCACCGGGTCGCCGCCGCGGCTGTCCCGGGTCGTGTTCATGGGGATGGGCGAGCCGCTGGCCAATTATCCGCGGGTGATCGAGGCCGTGCGCCGCCTCACCGCGCCCGCTCCGGAGGGGCTGGGACTGTCACAACGGCACATCACCGTCTCCACCGTGGGGCTGGTGCCCGCAATGCGGCGGTTGATCGCCGAAGAGCTGTCGGTGACCCTTGCGCTGTCCCTGCACGCCCCCGATGATGATCTGCGCGATGAGCTAGTGCCCGTCAACCAGCGTTGGAAGGTGGCCGAGGTGCTCGATGCCGCGTTCGACTACGCGGCGCAGACCGGGCGTCGGATCTCCATCGAATACGCCCTGATCAGGGACGTAAACGATCAGCCCTGGCGTGCCGACCTGCTTGGCAGGCTGCTGCACGGCAAGCTGGCGCATGTGAACCTGATCCCGCTCAACCCGACGCCGGGCAGCAAGTGGGACGCCAGCCCGAAGCCGGTCGAGCGCGAGTTCGTCCGCCGGCTGCGGGAGGCGGGTGTGGCGACCACGGTGCGCGACACCCGGGGGCGCGAGATCGACGGTGCGTGCGGCCAGCTGGCCGCAAGTGAGCTGACGGTGGTGGACGCTGGGGGCGCCGCCGCCGACGCGGAGGTGGCACGATGACTGGGCTCTGTTCCCAGCGGACGCGAATTTGGGAGACGTTGTGACGAGTCAGGGGCAGCGTTTCCGCCGTCGCGCACTGCGCCGCGGCTACAAGGTGGACGAGGTGGACAGCTTCCTCGACCGGGTGGAGGCCACCCTGGCCGGCGAGCAGGTCGGTGCGCCCGTCGGTGCCCAGGAGGTGCACGACGTCGTCTTCCGCGTACGGTTCGGCGGCTATGACGAGTGGCAGGTCGACCTGCACCTCGACCGGGTCGAGCGGCAGCTCGCCGAGTTCGAGGACCGTGGCGGCGGTCGCGCCCCCGACCCCCGGATGCAGCCCGAGCCGATGCGCGGCGGTCCGATGCCCCCCGAGCGGATGGGCGGCGGCGACCCCCGGATGAGCCAGGCGCTGGGCCGCTCCGCCCCGCCGACCGAGCGCCTCCCCGCCCCGGTCCGCGACGACCGCCAGTTCGCCCGGGACGACTACGCGCGCGACGACCAGTACGCCCGCGACCCGTACGCGCAGGAAGACCGCATGCAGCCGCAGCAGATGCCCCAGCGGCAGATGCCGGCGCCGGACCCGTACGGCGGCCGTTACGAGGAGCCCAGCTACGGCGGCCAGCAGATGCCGCAGCGCCCCCAGGCCCCGCAGGGCTACGACACGGGCGGCTACGAGCAGTTCGAGCCGGGCCGGCACGGCAAGGCGGACATGACCGCCGAGATCCGCATGCCGGAGCGGGACAGGGGCGGCTTCGGAGGCCCCGCCCCGATGAGCGCGCCCCCGATGAGCGGCCCGCCCATGGGTGGCCCGCCGATGGGTGGCCCGCCGCCGGGCGCGGGCGGCAACCCGGAGCTCTACCGCGTCGACCAGCTGCGCCGCACGTTCCAGCCCCGGCGCTTCGGCAGCGGCTACGACCCGGTGCAGGTGGACCGGCTGTTCGAGAGCATCCTGCAGGCGATGACCGGCCGCGGCCCGATGCCGGTGCCGGAGAACGAGCTCGACACGCTGCAGTTCGGGCTGGTCCCGGGCGGCTACTTCGAGGCCGAGGTCGACGCCGCGCTGCGCGAGGTGAAGGACATCCTGCTGCGCCGCCGCTGAGAAGAGCCAGGAACGGAAACGGCCCGCGCCCCGGAGGGGAGAGCGGGCCGTTGCGTTTGCGTGGCGGCTACTGGTCGTTCGGCTTGAGGCCGTTGCGGCGCAGGACGACGTCGACGAAGACGGCTCCGACGAGCAGCAGGGCCGTACCGATGATCCAGATGTTCTCGGTGTTGCCCTCGTGGTTGCCCCACAGGTAGAGCAACAAGACCGCGGCCGAACCCAGCGCGCCGATGCGGGCCCACTTGCGGTTGCCCGGCTTGAGCTGGTCAGGCGCGTAAACCGGCTCTTCTGCCACGACTCGGTCCTCCCGGAAAGAGCGATCACCTAACGGCCCCCAGTGTCGCACGGTGCCTCCGCGCGCGGCTCACCAACCCGTACCCGGTACCTTCGATGCCGTCGGAAACGTCGAAGGCCGAGGGAGTGACACGGTGCGGATCACGGGCACTGGGCATGCCAGCATGCGGATCGACACGGGCGCGGGAAGCATCCTGTGCGACCCGTGGGTCAACCCGGCGTACTTCGCGTCGTGGTTCCCGTTCCCGGACAACTCCCTGCTGGACTGGGAGACGCTCGGCGACGTCGACTACCTCTACGTGTCGCACCTGCACCGCGACCACTTCGACGCCGAGCACCTCAAGCGGTTCGTCAGCAAGAAGGCGACCGTGCTGCTGCCGGAATACCCGACCAGCCAGCTCGAGGACGAGCTGCGTGAGCTGGGCTTCACCAGCTTCTTCCGGACGAAGAGCAACGAGGTGCACGAGCTCGACGGCGGCCTCAAGGTCATGATCCAGGCGCTGATCAGCCCCACCGACGGGCCGATCGGCGACTCCTCCCTCTGGATCGAGCACGACGGCGTGCGCGTGCTCAACCAGAACGACGCCCGCCCCACCGACCTGCAGGTCTTCGCCGACCTCGGCCACGTGCACGCGCACATGCTGCAGTTCTCCGGCGCGATCTGGTATCCGATGGTCTACGAGCTGCCGCAGTCCGCGAAGACCGCGTTCGGCAAGCAGAAGCGCGAACGCCAGTTCGACCGCACGTGGCGCTACATCGACGACCTGAAGGCCGACCACGTCTTCCCGATCGCCGGCCCGCCGTGCTTCCTCGACGACGAGCTGTGGCAGTTCAACGACATCCACGGCGACGAGGGCAACATCTTCCCCGACCAGTCGGTCTTCCTCAGCGAGTACGCGAAGGTCGGCGGCACCAACGGCATCGTCCTGCTGCCCGGCAGCGTGACCGAGCTCTCCGCGCAGGACGCCGTCACCACCCACCCGGTGCCGGTCGACGAGTTCTTCGCGAACAAGAAGGCGCACCTCGAGGAGATGCGCGAGCGCAAGGCGCCGATCATCGCCGCCGAGAAGGCGTCGTGGCGGCACCCGGAGATCGACGTGCTGGGCGAGCTGAAGAAGCGCATCGAGCCGCTGCTGGAGGAGTCGATCTACCTCGCCAAGGGCGTCGGCGGCCCGGTCCGCTTCGACCTGGTCAGCTACGACGGCGACGCCGTGGAGTCGATCGTGGTGGACTTCCCCGGCAAGCAGGTGCGTCCGTACGCCGACGAGAAGGTCCGCTACCGTTTCCGCACCCAGCGCGAGCTGATCGAGCACCTCATCTTCATCGACGAGGGCGACTGGGTGAACTCGCTCTTCCTCTCCTGCCGCTTCTCCGCGGCCCGCATCGGGCAGTACAACGAGTTCGTCTACGCCTTCTTCAAGTGCCTCAGCGAGGAGCGCCTCCAGTACGCCGAGGGCTGGTACGACGAGCACGAGAAGGCGGTGGAGGCCGAGGACACCCAGTTCGGCGACTGGACCGTGCAGCGCCGCTGCCCGCACCTCAAGGCCGACCTGAGCCGCTTCGGCATCGTCGACGGCAACGTCCTGACCTGCCAGCTGCACGGCTGGAAGTTCGACCTCCCCAGCGGGCGCTGCCTGACCAGCGTCGGCCACAAGATCCGGGCGGAGAAGACAACTGCCTAGGAGCTTCAGGTCGTAGCTCGGTGGGTGGTGCTGACCGCAACTCCCGTCGAGGCCGGGCCGGGGCCCAGCATTCGCTGGCCCTGGCCCTTCATTCTGCGTGGGTGGGGAAAGTCCCTAGCGGAGGTCGCTGAGGATGCGCTTGGCGGCGTTGTGGCCGGCGGCGCCGATCACGCTGCCCGCCGGGTGGGCGCCCGCCGAGCCGGCGTACAGGCCGTCGAGGCCGGTGAAGTACGGCATGCGCTCGTCGAACGCCACGGTGTTGTCGACGTGGTGGATGTGCCCGCCGGTGATGCCGAAGTGCCGCTCGATGCCCGGCGGGGTGAGCGGCATCAGGTCGGCCACCAGCGCCGACGTGCCCGGGGCGTACCGGTCGCAGAGCTCCAGCAGGCGGTCGACGTAGCCGGGCAGCGCCTCGTCCCACGTGGTGCCGGCCAGCTCGTACGGCACCGACTGCACGAACAGGGCCGACGAGTGGTGCCCGTCCTCGTCCCGCAGCGACGGGTCGACGGTGGTGTGCAGATACCACTCGATGGTCGGCTCCGCGGGCAGGCGCCCGGCCTGCACGTCCGCCCACATCGCGCGCAGGGCGGCCATCGGGGAGTCCGTCTCGGAGAGCCCTCCCGTTACGGTGTTGCCCCGGTTTTCCGCCGCGGTCAGGCTCAGCCCGGCGGAGCCCGGCAGGAGGTGGATCGTCGAGCCGAACGGGGACGGGGCGTCCTCGGGCAGGCAGGAGAAGCGCGGCAGCCCGGAGAGCGCGAGGTTCAGCTTCAGCGTGGTGCCGGTGCGCTTGACCGACGCCATGCGCGAGGTCAGGGCCGCCGGCAGCGCGCCCTCGGGCACCAGGGACATCAGCTCGTACGGGTCACAGGCGCCGAGGACCACCCGGGCCGCCACGGTCCGGCCGTCGGCGAGGGCCACGCCGGTCGCCGCGCCCTGGGAGACGGTCACGGCGCTCACCGGCGTACCCGTGAAGATCTGGGCCCCGGCGGACCGTGCGGCGGACGCGAAGGTCCGGGAGACGCTGCCCATGCCGCCCGCCGCCACCATCCACGTGCCGTCCGATCCGGGCAGCCGGCACATGTTGTGGACCAGGAAGTTGTGGCCGGTGCCGGGGTCGTCCGGGCCCGCGTTGAGGCCGGAGAGGCCGTCGGTCACCGCGTACATGCTCATCAGCAGTTCGCTCTTGAACTGGAAGCGCTGGAGGTAGTCGGCGACCGAGCCGCGGACGAGGTCGATGAAGGTGCTCTGCAGCTGCGGCCGGATGTGGCGGTCGGCGATCTCCTCGACGGAGGCCGGCTCCTGGAGCCAGGCGGGGGCGAGGTCGGCGCGCAACGCGGCGATCTCGACCTGCATGGCCTCGTCCGCGGCGATGTCGCGCGGTGAGAAGAACCGCTCCATCTGGGCGCGGGTGGCGTCGCGGTCGGTGCCGAAGAGCAGGTACGGCGAGCCGGCACCGCCCGGCGTGGGCAGGAAGTAGTGCGGATCGCGGCGCAGCACGGGGATGTCGACGTCGAGCGTGGCCAGCAGCTCCGGCGGCATGAGGCCGAGCAGATAGGAGCCGGTGGACTGGCCCAGGCCCGGGACCTTGCCGAACGGATGCTCGGTGCGGGTGGCGCCGCCCAGCACGCCGGCGGCCTCCAGCACCACGACGTCGAGGCCGGCGCGGGCCAGCAGCACGGCGGAGACCAGGCCGTTGTGGCCCGATCCGATGATCACCACATCGGCACGTTCCGGCAGAGTGCTCATGGCCGCGAAGCTTAGCGCGCCAACTGGCGGACAGTTCGGGCCAATTCCACTTCGAAGAGCGGTTCCACGTCCGTCGTCGCCCAGGCCAGGTGGCCGAAGACCTCCATCGCCACGATGCCGTAGAGGCGGGTCCAGGCCGCCACGAAGAGGTAGACGACCGGCAGCGGGAAGCGGTCGCCGAAGGTCTCGGTGTACGGCCGGAGCAGCTCGCGCAGCGCGGCGTCGGGCAGGTCGTGCGGTTCCCCGACGTACGGGTGGTGCTCGTAGTGCTCGCCGAGCACCGCGAAGAACGTCTCGCCGAAGCGCGCGCCGGCGTCGACGATCGGCCCGCAGAGCCCGCTGAACGGGGTGACGCCGGGCACGGGGCTGCCGAACATCAGCGCGAATTCGGCGGGGTGGGCCAGCGCCCACCGCCGGAAGCCGCGTGCCATGTGCGCGATGCGGGTGAGAGCCTCCTCGCCGGCGTGGTCGGCCGCGATGTCCTGCACGGTGGTGCGCAGGTCCTCGAAGAGGTCTGAGACGATCGCGAGGACCAGGGCGTCCAGCCCGTCGAAGTAGCGGTACAGCGCCGGCGCGGTCAGGCCCACGTCGCGGGCGATGGCGCGCAGGGAGATCGCGGTGGGGCCGCCGGTGACCAGCAGGCGCCGGGCGGCGTCCTTGATGTCCGCGATGGTCTCCGCGCGCAACCGCTCCCGGCGACTGGGCGTGGCAGTCGTCATAGCGGGCGTCATAGCGCCTCCATTGACGTCGGTGAACGATGTTTGCAAGGGTAAACGCCGTTCACCGATTCGCGGATGATCTGTGGCGACTCTAGCGGCTCGCGGGGAGGCAGGCGAAATGTTCGGCTGGTGGGGCGGGGCCGTCGTACGGCTGCGCTGGTGGGTGGTCGCGGCGACGCTCGCCCTGGTCGTGGCCGGCGCCACCTGGGGAGCCGGCGTGTTCGGCGCGCTCACCGGCGGCGGCTACGACGACCCGGACAGCGAGTCGAACCGGGCGGCGGCCGCCATCGCCCAGCAGCTCGGCACGCGCGACCCCGACCTCGTCGTGCTCTGGTCCAGCGACACCGCCACGGTCGAGGACGACACCTACCGCACGGCCGTCGCCGACGCGGTGGCCCGCATCCGCGCCCGGCCCGAGGTGGCGCAGGTCGCCGCGTACACCGACCCGCAGGCGCCGCCGGTCCTGGTCAGCACCGACAAGCGGGCCACGTACGCCGCCGTGCACCTGAGGGCCGCGGACGAGGACGGCAAGATGGCCGCCTACCACCGCATCGAGGGGGACTTCGCCGCGCCCGGGCTGCGCACCCAGGTCGGCGGGCTCGTCGCCTTCACCGACCAGGCGAACACGCAGACCGAGGAGGACATCACCCGCGCCGAGATCTTCTCCCTGCCGGTGCTGTTCATCCTGCTCGTCCTCATCTTCCGCGGCCTCGTCGCGGCCCTGTCACCGCTGGTCATCGGCGGCGTCGCGATCCTCGGCGCGTTCCTGGCCGTGCGGGCGCTGACGTATCTCACCGACATCTCGGTCTTCGCGATCAACGTCATCACGCTGCTCGGGCTCGGCATGGCCGTCGACTACTCGCTCTTCGTGGTCAGCCGCTTCCGCGAGGAGCTGGCGCACGGCCGTGACGTGCCGGCCGCGATCCGGATCACGGTCGCCACCGCCGGGCGTACGGTCATGGTCTCGGGCCTGACCATCGTCCTGGCGCTCTCCAGTCTGCTGATCTTCCCCCAGCCGTTCCTCGGCGGCCTGGCGATCGGCGGCATGGCCGCCGTGCTGGTCGCCATGCTCGCCGCGCTCACCGTGCTGCCGGCGGCGCTGTCCCTGCTCGGGCACCGCATCGACAAGCTGCGCATCCCGCTCCCGTCGCGCAAGCGCGCCGGCGCCGGCGGGGGATGGGCCAGGCTCGCGCACAGCGTCATGCAACGCCCCATCCTGTACGTCGTGGGCGTGCTCGCCGTGCTCGTGGTGTTCGCCGGGCCCTTCCTGCGCGTCCAGTTCGGCGGCTTCGACGAGCGGGTCCTGCCGCCCGGCTCCGCGGCCCGCGTCGTCGGGGAACGGCTCGACGCGGACTTCCCCGGCGGCGGCGAGGACCCGATCACCGTGCTGGTCACCGGCCCCGCCGCCGGCCTGCCCGAGCGGATCGGCGCCCTGCCCGAGGTCACCGCCGCCACCGTGACCGCCGCCCGGGGCGACGCCACGCTGATCACGGTCACCTACCCGGCCACCCTCTCCGGCGCGGAGTCCCGGGAGATCGTCTCCGGCATCCGTGACCTGTCCCCGCCGGCCGGCGCCGAGATGCTCGTCGGCGGGCGCCCGGCGATCGACCTGGACCTGCTGGAGAGCCTCGCGGACCGGCTGCCCTGGATGGCGCTGATCATGGCGACGGCCACCATGGTGCTGCTGTTCCTCGCGTTCGGCTCGATCCTGCTGCCGGTCAAGGCGGTGCTGATGAACCTGGTCTCGATCGGCGCCTCCTTCGGCGTGGTGGTCTTCATCTTCCAGGAGGGCCACTTCGAGAGCCTGCTGCGCTTCGAGTCGACCGGCTACATCGAACCCAGCAACATGATCCTGGTCCTGGCGGTCCTGTTCGGCCTGGCCACCGACTACGAGGTGTTCCTGCTGTCGCGCGTCCGCGAGGAATGGGATGCCCGGCAGGACAACACCGCCGCGGTGGCCACCGGCCTGCAGCACACCGGCGGCATCATCACGGCCGCCGCGCTGCTGCTGATCACCGTCGTGGCCGGCTTCGCCACCGGCGGCGTCACCGTCATCAAGACCATCGGCGTCGGCATGATCGTGGCCATTGTGGTCGACGCGACCCTGGTCCGGGCTTTGCTGGTCCCGGCGACGATGCGCCTGCTGGGCCGATGGAACTGGTGGGCGCCGGGGGTGCTGGGCCGCTTCTACGCCCGCTACGGCATCCACGAGACGCCGCCCGCCCCGGACGCCCCGGCGCGGCCCGAGTCGGTGTCCGCCTGAGGGCACCCTGCGGCGACTGCTGACACCTCCGGATTCGCGGCGGCGGCGTTCTGCTCGCCGTTGCCGTCGCCGCGGGACCGCTGGTACGCACTCGCGCTCTCCGTAGCGGCGAACCCGGCCAGCAGGATCACGTGGAACAGGTACAGCCACAGCCCGACGGCCACCACCCCGCCGATCTCGGTGAACCCGCCGAACGGCGCTCCCAGATCCAGGGGCAGCGAGCAGAACAGCACGAACCCGTGCAGGAAGCCGGACAGGTTCGCGGCGGTGAACGAACCCACGAGCACCGTCGCGAGCCACTCCCGCCGGCCGGGCGCCACCCCGCGGTACACCCAGATGACCACCGGGGTCAGGACCAGCCAGGCGGCCAGGAAGGACAGGACGACGCCGGCCACCGAGTACCAGCCGCCGCGTACCCACAGGCCGCTGGTCACCGGCAGGGCCAGGAACAGGGCGAGCAGCAGGGCGGGGGAGGCGGCGAGCAACGGCAGCCAGAGCACCCGGCCACGCCAGCCCACCAGGGACTCCTCCCGCGGCTGCCGCTGCTTCACTTCGAGCCGGCCGGCCGGCCGGGTGCGCAGGCTCACGAACGCGCGGCGCAGGCCCTCGCCGTAGAGCGTGGCGGGCAGCAGGCTGGCCAGGGCCAGCACCGGCGTCAGCTGCAGGCCGGCCTCGATCAGCCGGGCCAGCGCGTCCGGCGCCCCGATCGCGTCCGGAAGGGCGGCGACCGCCTGCCCGGTGAGCTGCCGCACCCGCTCCGGCCCGGCCACCAACCCGGTGATCCACACCGCCAGCAACGCCACCGGCACGACGGCGATCCCGGCGTAGAACGTGATCGCGGCGGCATGCAGAGCAAGATCCCGTCCCCGCAACGGGCGGAACGTGACGGCCACCAGCCGGCGCAGGTTTCGCATCCCCTACCCATACCCACCCACCCGGCTTGTCCACAGGCCCGAGCCGTGACGACCCCGACTCTGGCACGATTCCCGCAGGAGGTGAGTTCCATGGCATCGACCCTCGCAGCGCCGTCCTTCGGCCATCTCGGCGTGCTCACCCGGCCGTGGACCGCGCAGCAAGCCCTCGACCTGCTGCCCGAGAACAACGGCCCGCGGGTCGAGGTGGTCGGCGGAAGCGTCGTGGTGAGTCCCGGCGCGGATTTCGACCTTCGTGACCGGGGCCCGTCGCTGGTGCTGCACGAGCTGGCCGACGGCGAGTATGTCCCCGTCGTGGCGGCGGCCGGAGGCGGGACGTTCGCGATGCGGGAGCCGTTCGCGTTCGAGATCGATCCGGCCGACCTGCTCGACGAGGAAGGCTGAGCGGAGGGGCCGTGGGGGCGTCCGGGAAGATGGCTGTCATGCGTGAGCTCGTGCTGCTCGGTTCCACCGGTTCCATCGGGACCCAGGCCATCGACATCGTCCGGCGCAATCCGGACAGGTTCCGGGTGGTCGCGCTCGGTGCCGGCGGCGGCAACGTCGAGCTTCTTGCCGCGCAGGCGCTGGAGCTGGGCGTGGACGTCGTCGGCGTGGCCCGGTCGAGTGTCGTGCAGGATCTGCAGCTCGCGTTCTACGCCGAGGCGCAGAAGCGGGGCTGGGCCACCGGCGACTTCAAGCTTCCCAAGATCGTGGCCGGGCCGGATGCGATGACCGAGCTCGCGCAGTGGCCGTGCGACGTGGTGCTCAACGGGGTGGTCGGCAGCCTCGGGCTCGCGCCGACGCTGGCGGCGCTGCGTTCCGGGCGTACGCTCGCGCTCGCCAACAAGGAGTCGCTCGTGGCCGGCGGCCCGCTGGTCAAGGCCGCGGCGACGCGGCCGGGGCAGATCGTTCCCGTCGACTCCGAGCATTCCGCGCTCGCCCAGTGCCTGCGTGGCGGCGCCGAGCGGGAGGTGCGCCGGCTGGTCCTCACGGCCAGCGGCGGCGCGTTCCGGGACCGGCGGCGCAGCGAGCTGGCGAACGTCACCCCGGACGAGGCGCTCAAGCATCCGACGTGGGACATGGGCCCGGTCGTCACGATCAACTCGGCGACGATGGTGAACAAGGGGCTCGAGGTGATCGAGGCGCACGAGTTGTTCGGTGTGCCGTACGACGACATCGAGGTGATGGTGCACCCGCAGTCGGTGCTGCACTCGCTGGTCGAGTTCACCGACGGGTCGACGCTGGCCCAGGCGAGCCCGCCCGACATGCGGCTGCCGATCGCGCTGGCGCTGGCCTGGCCGGAAAGGGTGCCGGAGGCAGCCGCCGCGGTGGACTGGACCCTCGCGCACACCTGGGAGCTGCGCCCTCTCGACGCCGAGGCGTTCCCCGCGGTGGAGCTCGCCAAGGAGGCCGGCCGCACGGGCCGCTGCCGTCCGGCGATCTTCAACGCCGCCAACGAGGAGTGTGTGGCCGCCTTCGTGTCCGGTCGGCTACCTTTTCTGGGCATCGTCGACACCCTGGCGGCGGTGCTCGCGGCGGCGCCCGGGCTGGACGAGCCGGGTACCGTCGATGAGGTGCTTGCCGCGGAGACCTGGGCGCGGTCCCAGGCACAGCGGATGATCGCGACTGCGGCTGAAGGAGCCTGATGCTGTATTGGTTGGGGACGGCGGCGTTCGCGCTCGCGATCCTGATCTCGGTGAGCCTGCACGAGCTGGGCCACATGATCACGGCCAAGCGGTTCGGCATGAAGGTGACGAAGTATTTCGTGGGCTTCGGGCCGACGATCTTCTCCTTCCACCGCGGCGAGACCGAGTACGGCCTCAAGGCGATCCCGCTCGGCGGCTTCTGCAAGATCGTCGGCATGACGCCGCAGGACGACGACGTCGCCCCGGAGGACCAGCCGCGGGCCATGTGGCGGTTCCCGGTGTGGAAACGCACGATCGTCATGTCCGCCGGCTCGATCACCCATTTCGTGCTGGCGATCGTGGCGACGTGGTTCGCGGCGGTCTTCGTCGGACTGCCCAACCCCGACCTGCCGCAGACCGCCGCGGAGGAGCGCGCGATCCCGGCGCGGATCTCGGTCGGCGAGTGCGTGCAACTGGTCGTCACCGACCAGCAGGGCTGCGCGCCGACCGACCCGAAGGCTCCCGCGGCGGTGGCCGGCCTCAAGAGCGGCGACATCATCACCAGCGTCGGCGGCAAGCCGATCCAGAACTACGGGGAGCTGACCGACGCCATCCGCGCGCTGCCCCCGGGCGAGGTCCCGTTCGGCTACACCCGTGACGGCGTGGCCGGCACCACGAAGGTCAACCTGATCTCCGCCCAGCGTGCGCCGCTCGACGACCCCGACGGCGAGGTCAAGCAGGTGGCCGTCGCCGGCGTGGGCCCGCGGCTCGACATGCCGGGGCTGGTCACGTACGGCCCGATCGACGGCGTGGGCGCCAGCTTCGACTACGGCTGGACCCTGGTGAAGGCGTCCTTCGCGGCGATGAAGCGCATCCCGGAGAAGGTGCCCGCGCTCTGGAATTCCATCACCGGCGACGAACGCGACCCCGACACCCCGATCAGCGTGGTGGGCGCGAGCCGGCTCGGCGGTGAGGCGATCGAGCGCGGCGTGCCCGAGATCTTCCTGATGATCTTCATCTCGCTGAACGTCTTCATCGGCCTCTTCAACCTGTTGCCGCTGCTGCCGGTGGACGGCGGTCACATCGCGATCGCCTGGTACGAGCGCGTCCGCTCGTGGATCTACGCTCGACTGAAGAAGCCCGACCCCGGGCGCGTCGACTACTACAAGCTCATGCCGTTGACCTACGCCGTCATCCTGATCGGTGGCGCGTTCACGCTGCTGACGATCACCGCCGACGTCGTCAACCCGATCTCGATCTTCTCCAGGTGAGTGTGAAATGACCGCAATCAGTCTCGGTATGCCCGCCGTACCCCCGCCCCCGCTGGCGTCCCGGCGCCCCAGCCGGCAGATCAACGTCGGTGGGGTGCTGGTCGGCGGCGGTGCCCCGGTCAGCGTCCAGTCGATGACCACCACGCTCACCGCGGACGTCAACGCCACGCTGCAGCAGATCGCCGAGCTCACCGCCTCCGGCTGCCAGATCGTCCGGGTCGCGGTCCCGTCGCAGGACGACGTGGAGGCGCTCCCCGCGATCGCCAAGAAGTCGCAGATCCCGGTGATCGCCGACATCCACTTCCAGCCCAAGTACGTCTTCGCGGCGATCGACGCCGGCTGCGCGGCGGTCCGGGTCAACCCCGGCAACATCCGCCAGTTCGACGACAAGGTCAAGGAGATCGCCAGGGCGGCCTCCGACGCCGGCACCCCGATCCGCATCGGCGTCAACGCGGGCTCCCTCGACAAGCGCCTGCTGGAGAAGTACGGCAAGGCGACGGCCGAGGCCCTCGTCGAGTCGGCGCTCTGGGAATGCTCGCTGTTCGAGGAGCACGGCTTCCGCGACATCAAGATCTCGGTCAAGCACAACGACCCGGTCGTGATGATCCGCGCCTACCGCCAGCTCGCCGAGCAGTGCGACTACCCGCTCCACCTCGGCGTGACCGAGGCGGGCCCGGCCTTCCAGGGCACGATCAAGAGCGCGGTCGCGTTCGGCGCCCTCCTCGCGGAAGGCATCGGCGACACCATCCGCGTCTCGCTCTCCGCCCCGCCGGTCGAGGAGATCAAGGTCGGCCAGGCCATCCTCGAGTCCCTCGGCCTGCGCGAACGCGGCCTCGAGATCGTCTCCTGCCCCTCCTGCGGCCGAGCCCAGGTCGACGTCTACACCCTCGCCGAGCAGGTCACAGCCGCCCTCGAAGGCTTCCCGGTCCCGCTCCGCGTCGCCGTCATGGGCTGCGTCGTCAACGGCCCCGGCGAGGCCCGCGAAGCCGACCTCGGCGTCGCGTCGGGCAACGGCAAGGGCCAGATCTTCGTCAAGGGCAAGGTCATCAAGACGGTCCCGGAATCGATCATCGTCGAGACCCTCGTCGAGGAAGCCCTCCGCCTGGCCGACGACATGGGCGCCGACCTCCCGGACGAACTCCGCGAACTCCTCCCCGGCCCCCAGGTCACGGTCCACTGAGGCTCGCGCAAGAAACAGACAAACCTTTTCCGGTACGGCGCGACAAGCCCGACAACCGCAGCACCGGCCCGAGCCCGCACACGGCTCCTGACGAAATCCGCCTGGCGTGCCCCGGTCCCGCCCGGGGCCGCTCCGGCCTCCCGTCCCTGCTTGCCCGCCGTCTCTGCTCGCCCGCCGTCTCTGCTTGCCCGCTGTCTCTGCCTGGCCGGGTGTTCTGCTTGGCGGGGCGTTCTGCTTAACCGGGCGTTTCGCCGCCCGGCGTCTTTGCCTCGTCTGTTGGCTCTGCCGGCCTGTTGGCTCTGGGCCGGCTCGGTTTGCTTCTCGCGTGGCCTCTCTCTTGGCCGCCGCCCTGCGCGTTCTGCCGGGTCCGCTGCTGACCGGTGGAGACGCTTGGCCGCTTCTCCGAGCACGTCGGCAAACGCAGAATGGGCGCACCGGATCGGTGCGCCCATTCGTCAGGCGGGTTACTCGCCGTCGGCGAGGATCGCGTAGAGCTTCCGCTTCGTCTCGTTGAGGATCTCGAGGGCGCGCTGGCGCTGCTCCGGCGTGCCGTTGAAGCCGACCTGGCGCAGGGCGCTCATGATCCCGACTGCCGCGTCGCGGAAGTCCTGGACCTGCGACATCGTGTCGTCGCTGAACTGGGCCCACGGCGGGTTCTCCGCGGCGGTCTGCGCCTCGGCGCGGCCGGCCTCGGTGAGCGTGAAGCGCTTGCGGCCGCCGGTGGCCTCGGCCTCGATCAGGCCCTCGTCCTCCAGCAGTTGGAGGGTCGGGTAGACGGAGCCGGGGCTGGGACGCCAGATGCCGCCGGTGCGGCTCTCCAACTCCTGGATCATCTCGTACCCGTGCATCGGACGCTCCAGCAGGAGCGCGAGCAGGGCGGGCCGGACGTTGGGCCGGCTTCCTCGCCCGCCGCGACGATGGCCGCGACCGCCGGGGCCCTCATGTCCCCAGCCCGGACCGCCGAAGCCGGCACCGCCCTGGCCGAAGGGGAACCCGGGCGGGAACCCGAAGTTCCGCATCCGAGCCTCGTGCAGGTGACGCAGGTGTTCGTGCCTCATGACTATCTCCGATCTGTTGTCGATAGTTAGACGATATATCGGCAACGTGTCGACGACAAGGGTTTCTTCAAACAGGCGGGGCGCGGAGGGCATGCGGGGGCCACCATCTGGCAATCTGATACCTGTGCTGACGGTGCCCATTCGCCAACTCGGGGAGCCCGAGCGCGCCACGGTCGAGCGGATCCTCGACCAAGACCCGTACGCCGGCGCCCAGATCGCCGAGCGCGTAGCCGCCCACGGCCTGAACTGGTGGCGCTCGGACGGCCGCATCTACGGGTACGGCCCCGGTCGCCGCGTCGAATCCCTGTGCTGGTCGGGCGCCCACCTGGTGCCGGTCTGCGCCACCCCGGCCGCCGTCGCGGCGTTCGCCGACCTGCTGGGCGCCGACCCCCGCATCTGCTCGTCGATCATCGGCCGCGCCGACGCTGTCCTCGACCTCTGGGACCGCCTCGGCGGCCACTGGGGCCCGGCCCGCGACGTGCGCCCCCATCAGCCCCTGCTCGTGGCGGACCGCGAGGCCCCGATCGCCCCGGACCCCGAGGTGCGCCTGGTCAACACCAAAGAGGTGGACCAGCTCTTCCCTGCCGCGGTAGCCATGTACACCGAGGAAGTCGGAGTCTCCCCCCTGCTCGACGACGGTGGCCGGGGCTACCGCCGCCGCATCGCCGAGCTGGTCCGCGGCAAGCGCGCCTACGCACGCTTCGTCGGCGACCGGGTGATCTTCAAGGCGGAGCTGGCCATCGTGACCCGGCGAACCACCCAGGTGCAGGGAGTCTGGGTGGACCCGGAATACCGCGGCCGCGGCCTGGCGGCGGGAGCGATGGCAGCGGTCCTCCGTGATGCACTGCGCCGGGTCGCTCCCACGGTGAGCCTGTACGTGAACGACTACAACGCCGCCGCCCGCCGGGTCTACGCGCGGTGCGGCTTCGTGCAGCAGGGCAACTTCGCGACGGTGTTGTTCTAGCGGTCGCTCACCGCGGCGGCCTCAAGGGTTGCTCACGGCGAGGGCTTCAAGGTTGCTCACCGCGAGGGCTTGAAGGTTGCTCACCGCTGGGCCTCAAGGGTTGCTCACCGCGGGGGCCTTAGGGGTCGCTCACCGCGGGGGCCTTAGGGGTCGCTCACTGCGGGCCTCAACGTTGCTTACCGCGGGGGCCTCGAGGGTTGCTCACTGCGGCGGCCTCAAGGCGGTGATCAGGGCTTTGAGCGCCGCGGGGCCTCCCTTCTCGAGCTCCGGCGTGGGAAGCAGGGCCATCACCGGCACCTTGACCCCGGCTTCGGCGTAGCGCGCGACGTGGAGGCCGCACTCCTCCGGGGTGCCGTGCACGATCAGCTGGTCGACCGCCTCGTCCGGGATGGCGGCGAGTGCGGCCTTGCGGTCACCGGCCGCCCACGCCTTCCACATCGGAGCGAGGACCGGTTCGCGGCCGAGCCAGCGGTGAAATTCCAGGTAGGCCGGCACGGTCAGGTAGGCGGCGATCATGCGACGGCCCACGGTGCGGGCATGCGCAGCGTCGGCCGTCGGGCACACGAAGATGCGAGCGACGACGTCGAAGCCCGGGTCGTCGGTCTTGGCCTCGGCGAGCACTCGGGGGAAGTCGGTCGCGGCGAGCCAGTTGAGGATCACCCCGTCGGCCTCGGCCGCCGCCAGCCTCAACATGCCGGGACGCAGCGCGGCAAGCAGGAGCTGCGGCGGAACGGCCGGCGGGCGTTCGAGGCGGAAGCGGCGGACCCGGAACGTCTCGTACGACTGGTCGACCGTCTCGCCGGCCAGCGCCGCCCGGAGGAAGCGAAGCATGTCTCTGCTCCGGGCGTAGGGCTGAGTGAACTCCGCGGCGTTCCAGTCACCCGCGACGACCGGTGAGGAGGCGCCGATCCCCAGCTGGAAGCGACCCGGCGCGGCCTCGGCGAGGGCAGCCGCGGTCATCGCCAGCAGACCCGGCCCCCGGGTGAAGACCGGGGCGATGGCGGTGCCCAGTCGGGCGCCGGGCTGCCAGGCGGAGGCGAGGGTGAGCGGTGTGAACGCGTCGGTGCCGTTCACCTCGCTCGACCACAGGTCGGTGAAGCCCGCATCGGTCAGCGCCCCGAACACCGCGGCGTGATCGACGAGCGGAACTCCGGCCAGCGGAACGGTCATGCCCCATCGCTTCAGCATGCTTCGATCCTGCCCGCCGGCCGCGGCTCGGTCCACCGTGCTCTCCTCGCGTTCGAGGTGGGAAAAATCCGAGGTGCCGTGAGGTCTGCCACCCCACCGTTCCACCGAGGACCATCGGGGGTAGGTTTTTGCACTGACCAGTCAGTGTAAAAGTGGGTGTTCGTTATGACGGTTCTCCGTGCCCGGGGCGCGGGCGTGCGCCACCGGCGCCGATGGCTCTTCCAGGACCTCGACCTCGACGTTTCGCCCGGCGAGGTCGCCGCGGTCGTCGGGCCGCCGGGAAGTGGCCGCACGACCATGCTGCTCGCGCTCGCCCAGCGGTTCCGGTTGTCGGCCGGCCGGGTCGACATCACGGGTACGGCCGAACTCGGCCACGTCCCGGGCGTCTCCGAACCGGAGTCCGTCCTGACCGTCGCTGAGCACGTCCGGGAGAGGATGCTGCTCACCGGGCGACGGCCGGGCGGGGAGACGGCTCTGCACGGCCTCGATCCCGCGGCGCGGGGCTTCGAGCTCAGCCCGTACGAGAGACAGGTGTGGGGTCTGGTTCTGGCCCGGATCTCGGATCCACAGGTGGTGGCGCTGGACGGCGTGGACGAGGGGCTCGACGCGGGGGAGCGGGAGGCGCTCTGGCGGCTGATCGGCGAGACGACGGCCGAGGGCGTCGCAGTGCTGATCACCGCCAGAGAGGTGGACGAGAAGCGGGTGTCCACTGTGGTTCGGCTCCACGGCCGCGACGATCGGGAAGGAGACGAGAAATGACCGCCAGCAGCCTTCGCCTCGCCGGCTTCGAGCTTCGCCGATTCTTCCGCGGTCGCCTTCCCGCCGCGGCTCTCGTCGTGGTCTGCGTGATTCCCCTGCTGTACGGCGCGCTCTATCTCGCCGCCTTCTGGAATCCCTACGGCCGTCTCAGCCACATTCCGGCTGCTCTCGTCGTGGAGGACGCGGCGGTCACCGCCACGGACGGCACCAGGGTGCATGCCGGCAAGGACCTCGCCGACGAACTGGTGGAGCGGGAGATCTTCGACTGGCAGGTCACCGACGAGCGGGGTGCGGAGCGCGGGCTGACCGACGGCCGTTATCAGCTGGCACTGCGAATTCCGCGCGACTTCTCCGCGAATCTCACCACCGGTCCGGACGCCGACGCGAAGCCACGCGCCGCCGAACTCCTCGTCATCAACGACGACGCCACGAACTACCTTTCCGGAGTCTTCTCGCGCACCGTCTTCGAGGAGGTCCGCGCCGCCGCCGCGCAGACCGCCCAGGCCGGCTACTTCGACAAGATGCTCATCGGATTCACGGATCTGAAGCAGGAGACCGAAAAGGCGGCCGACGGCGCGCATCAGCTCGATGACGGCCTGAGCGACGCCCATGAGGGCGCCGATCAGCTGGAAGGAGGCCTGACCGACGCGGAGCGGGGCGCGGGACAGCTCTCCTCCGGTCTCGGGTCGGCCGCACAGGGCGCGGACGACCTCGCGGACGGGCTCGCGGCGCTGCGGGCCGGCGCGGCTCAACTCGCCACGGGCACGCAGCAGGCAGCCGCGGGCGGACGCCGGCTCGCCACCGCGGTCGACTCCGCCGCTGACCGGGTGGAACCGGTGCTGCGGGACAACGCCCGGCTCATCGAGGACGCCGCCGACCAGGTCGCGCGCGGTGCCGACCTGCTGTCCCGCAACGTCGGCAGACTCGACGCCGCCGCCGACGACGCCGTGCGGAACGCGACGCGGCTGCGGGCGTACGTGGACGGCCTTCCCGGCGATACCCCGGGTGTCGACCAGGCTCGCGCGTACGCGGATGAGTTGGTCGATGCCGCGAAGCGGATGCAGTCCGCCGTCGACGACTCGGACCTGTCCGCGCTGAGCAAGCGCCTGCAGAACGTGGCAGAGACCGCGCGCAAGGTGGCGGAGGCCGCGCCGCACCTGGCCGACGACGTGGCTGCGGCGAGGGCGCGGGTCGACGACCTGGCCGACGGACTCGGCGACCTGGCGACCGGCGCGCAGCAACTGGACAAGGGCGCGGCCGACGCGCAGGCAGGCGCGGCCGACCTGCGAGGCGGCATTTTCCAGCTCGCGTCGGGGGCGCGCCGGCTGGACAACGGGCTGGACACGCTGTCCTCGGGTGGCCGCCGGCTCACCGCCGGGCTCGGCGACCTGCAGGGCGGCGCCTCCCGGCTCGCGTCGGGGCTGAGCGACGGCGCGAACCGGATCCCCGGGTACGGCGACGACCCCGCGGCCCGTGCAGACCTGCTCAGCGACCCCGTGCGGCTGGACCGGAACGTGCGCCACGCGGCCGCCACCTACGGCGTGGGGTTCGCGCCCTACTTCCTGGCCCTCGCGCTCTGGGTCGGTGCGATGATCACCTACATGGTCATGCGGCCGCTGAACCGCCGGTACGTGGTCTCGGGGGCGCCCGCGCGCCGGGTGGCCCTGGCCGGCTTCCTGCCCGCGCTCGCGGTCGGGCTGGTGCAGGCCGTGGTGTTGTTCCTGGTGGTGGTGTTCGGGCTCGGGCTGGGACCGGCCTCCCCGGTGGCGACCCTCGGGCTGCTGATGCTGACCGCAGCAGCGTTCGCCGCCGTCATGCAATTGCTTGGCGCGGCGCTCGGCCCGGCCGGCCGGATCGTGGCGCTCGCCCTGCTGATGCTGCAGCTCACCTCGTCGGGTGGGACCTATCCGGTGCAGACCACGCCGTGGTTCTTCCAGGCGATCCATCCCCTGCTCCCCATGACGTACGTCGTGGAGGCGTTGCGCCACACCATCGACGGAGGCCCGGCGGGTACGGTGGTCACCGGCGTCCTGGCCCTCCTCGGGTACGGGCTGGCCGCCCTGGCGCTGACCGTCGCGGTGGCCGGCCGCAAACGCCGCCTCACACACGGGGACCTGCATCCGGAGCTGGTGATCTGACAACTGTGGACGGACGTACCCGCCGGCGCGAGGACACCCGCCAACGCCTGTTCGAGGCGGCCGTGGAACTGATCGCCGAACAAGGCTTCTCGGCGACGACGGTGGACGACATCGCACTGCGCGCCAAGGTCGCCAAGGGCACGGTCTACTACAACTTCGCCTCCAAGACCGCGCTGTTCGAGGAGTTGCTGCGGCACGGCATCGGCCTGCTGACCGACGAGTTCCGTACGGCGGTCGCCGGCCTGCCTCCCCGCGAGGCAGTGGGCGCGCTCGTACGCGCCCAGCTCGAGTACATCCGGCGCTACCGGGCCTTCGCACAGCTGCTCCTCTCAGAGATGTGGCGGACGAACCGGGAATGGCAGCAGACGCTGATCCTGCTGCGCGAGCAGGCGATCGGCGTCATCGCGGAGACGGTCCAGGCAGGGGTGGACTCCGGCGACCTGCCCGAGGACCTCGACGTACGGGTGGCGTCGTCGGCACTGTTCGGCGTCGGCCTGGTCGTCGCGGTGGACTGGCTGGTCTTCCAGCCGGACCGTGCGATCGAGGACGTCGAGCAGTCCCTGCTGTCCATCGTCCGCCGCGTCGCCTGACGGGCCGTCGCTGCTCAGAGCAGGTGGGGTCGCGAGGACTCGTCGTCGGTGTGTCGCGCTCATGCCGCCTGGGCGGGCTCTGTAGGCGGGCTCTGTAGGCAGGCGGTGGCAGCCGACGGGTGCGGTCCGCTTGCTGCATGCGGTCGGTCGTTGTGCTGAGGGTGTCGCGCCGGCCACAAGTGCGTGATGGCCGCGTGATTCCGGTAGCACGACGGCGGAGCCGCAGCAGTTGCGAACCCGATCCGGGACGCCGACGAGAGCCTTCGAGCGGGCGTCATTGTTGAGTTGCGCGGTCAGGTCATTGTTTTGCTCCGGAGAGGATGACCAGGAGCGGCACCACTCGCTCGTCGGGCACGGTGTATTGCCCTCGGACGGAGGAGCGGAGCCAGCCGGCCGACACGAGCTGGCGCAGGTGGTGGTAGAGCTGGCCGGTGGTCCCGAGGGCTTCGTCGGCGGCCAGCTCGGTCGCGGAGCGGGCGCCCGCCAGCACGCGGCGCAGCAGCAGGAGGCGGATCGGGTGCCCGAGGGCGCCGAGTGTGCCGGCCCAGTCCGACCAGTCAGCCTCGAGCATGTCGTCCACCGCGGTGTCGTGCTGCCACTCGAGATGCTCGCCGGTCGGCAGGTTGACCATGCCGGTGAACAGCACCGCTCCGGCGTTGTCTTCGCCGACCACGTCGCGGAGGCCGTTCAGCGCCCAGAAGGTGTCAGGTGGCCGGGAGGGGGTGGGCGCCGGCTTCTCGTCCGCGGACCTGCCGATCAGCTCGGCGAAGCGACGTTCGAGCTCGGTGACCCGGCGCTCGATCGATGAGGTTGTGTCGTCTTCCATGACTCCACTATGATGGACTTACGTAAAATCGTCAATGTGGAGGTGCCGATGAGCCAGGCGACCGCAACAGCGAGCACCGCCCGTTCCAGGGTCGCCCCGAGCTGCGCCCGGCCGACGAAGAGCATGGTCAAGCCCAAGGCCCCACCGAGCGGCACGGTCAGGACCACGGCCACCGCCGCGAGTCGCCGGGCGGCCACGCGGAAGGCCGGCGAGAACGCCATGGTGGCCATGGCCGCCGCCAGGAGCACCATTCCCAGAATGCTCGCGGCGGCGTGCATGACGTCGCCAACGGTGGTGGGCTCGAACGGTGGCAAGGGGCAGCGATCCGTGCAGGGCACCGTCCCCGACGTGGCCGCGAAGACGGCGGCGCCGCCCAGCAGTGCCGCGAGCGGCCGGGAGAGCGGTCGCACCGTCAGCCCGAGCAGCGCAACTCCGACGGCCAGCACGATCAGCCCCCATCTGTACGCCGTAGCCCAGGGCGCGCTGGAGGTGCCCGCCTCGCTCACGTAGCCCTCCAGCCATGAACCCGGCGCCGCGATGAGCGTGAGCAGCATGATGAGCGCCCCTGAGAGCACCGTGAGGCCTGCGGCCGTTCCGCTGGCGCGAGTCGCGGCGGGATTCATGATCCGGACCATGGGCTCCAAGCTATCCCTGGAAGGAGGCGTCAATGCCGCCGCTCCTCGCCAGTTCGGACCCGCCTTCAGGTGGCGCTGCGGCTCACGTCGCGCCCAGGTCTCCACCCGTGCGGCCGGTGGCTCTGCCCGCCAGGCCTGCGGCTTGGCGGTCGCGCGTTATGTCGTGGCTGGGGGTGCAGGGCCGGTCTCCGGGCTGGGGTCGCGCGCTAAGTGGCACAGCCTGCGGGGTGGCTGGGTCTGCGGCGTGGCCGGCCTGTGGCGTGTCTGGTCTGCGGACGTGGCTGAGTCTGCGGGCGTGGCTGGGTCTGCGGGCGTGGCTGGGTCTGCGGGCGTGGCTGGGTCTGCGGGCGTGGCTGGGTC
>NZ_PVZG01000002.1 GCF_003002065.1 Pseudosporangium ferrugineum | reverse complement strand
TCGGTCAACACCAGCGGTGCAGTCGGGCGCCCGGTTCGTGCCATCAACCCACCCTACACCGACTTAACAGGCGAATTTCCGGCGCAGCACACTAGCCAGGCTCCTATGAAGTCACAACGCCACGCCTGATGAGTGCACGAGCACCTCCCGACCAGGGCCGACAAATCCCGTAAAGGACCCGAAGTCAGTCAGGCGGAGGGTCAGACCCCGGCGGGAGGTGCTCACCAACATCATCTCTGTCAGGCGGCGGCGCCGACGCGGTCGCCGCGGTCGGCCGGGGCGGGGAGCCGGGGAGCGGCGTGCTTCGGGGTGCGGACCGGCCACGGGCGCAGGCGTGGCGGGCGGCGGGCCGCCAGGTCCTCGACCCAGCCCAGGGCGAAGACCGCGACCGCCAGCATCGACAGGGCGATGCAGGTGAAGCCGAGGTAGATCAGCGCGCCCTGCTTGACGTCCCAGAGGTTCAGCCGGTCGCCGACGATGATCGCCACGGTGATGATGACGTTGTGCCACAGGTAGATCGTCACCGCCCGGTTGTTGAGCGCGGCGACCAGCTTCTGCAGCAGCGGCATCCGGTTCAGCCAGGCCAGGCCCGGGTCGAGGCGCAGCAGGGCCAGCACGAAGCCCATCGAGTACAGGGCGTGCGCCAGCGGGAACGGCACCAGGTCGAGGCCGCCCGGACCGGGGTGCTCGACGACCCAGCCCAGGCCGAGCGCCGCGCAGCCCACGGCCACGCCGGCCACCACCACGGGGCGTATCCGCCGCAGGTCGCCGTCGCGGTGCGCGAAGCCGAGGAGCCAGCACGGGAGGAAGGTGAGCACGTACCCGGCGGTCTGCACGGCGTTGTTGCCGTCGGCGATCCGTACGCTGTGCAGCGCCGCCAGCACCACCAGCGGCAGCGCGATCGTGAGCAGCCGCTGCCGGCGGTAGAGCTTGAGCAGCACCGGCGACAGCAGGACCAGCCACAGGTACGTGGCCAGATACCAGAGCACACCCGCACCCTCCGCGCCGACGTCGCCGATGCCGTGGCTGGCCGGCGGGGTGGCCAGCGGCACCACCCAGAGCAGGAAGTCGGGCCAGGCCGGGCGGTGGCCCCAGCCCGCGATCAGCATCAGCGGCACGAGGACGGCGCCCATCACCCACAGGGCGGGCAGCAGGCGGCGTACCCGGCCGCGGATCACCTGGGCACCGGCGGAGCGGTCGAGCGACTTCGCCATCAGGGAGCCGGCGAGCGCGAACATGACACCCATCGAGGGGAACAGCAGCGCCAGCACCGCGTAGTGGAAGGCGTGGTACGCCACCACCCGCATGATCGCCAGCGCACGCAGAGTATCGAAGTAGCGATCCCGGGCGGGCGCCTTGACGCTCAACACGTCCACCACCAGCAACTCCCCGTATGTTCCGACTTTCTGGACATCACCGAGAGTAGCCGTTGCGGGTGGGAACGCGGTGAGCCGAACGGGCATATGTCGTGCTCTTTCCGGCCGTGGCCCCCGCGTCCTCAAGGTCTTTCGGCCCTGGTGTACCGGGGCACCCTGGCCGAGTCTGGGAGCAGGCCCACCGGCACGGGAAAGGGAACCTCGGCGGCGGGGCGACGCCTGACTGGTCATCATCCGTCGCGCACACCCACCCGCCGCGAATGCTCGTCAACGGGCACTGCCGGTGGGCCTCTCGACGTCCTCAGGCCGGCGGCGGCCCCACCGGGTGCACGCGCTCGTCCTCCCGCGCGAGCCGGGCCATCTCGGCGCGATACCACTCGCGACTGACCTCACCCGCGACAAGACGCTCCAGCAACACGGCCTCCGCCAGGCCGGCGGAAACGCCGGGCGAGGCGGAGAGGGCCGGCGAGGAAGGAACGCCCGCCGGGGAAGGCACGGCCGGCGGGGAAGGCACGGCCGGCGGGGAAGGGACGGCCGGCGGGGAAGGGACGGCCGGCGGGGAAGGGACGCCCGGCGAGCGGGCCGCGGCCGGCCGGGGAGGAAGCCCGAACAGCGGCCCGAGGCACGGGTCGGCCCCGGCGCACCGGTCCGGTTCCCGCCCGCCGAGGCCCCTCTCCCGCAGCGCCCGTTCCGCGTGGCGGGCCAGCATCAGCTCGATCTCCAGGAGCACGAGGTGCACGCCGACCAGGACCCAGGCGAGCACCACCAGCGTGGTCACGGCGGTGCCCGTCAGCCGACCAGGAAGACCGGGCAGCGGGCCTGCTGCACCAGCGCGCGGCTCACCGAGCCGAGCAGGGCACCGGCGAAGCTGCCGGGGCCGCGCCGGCCGACGACCACCGCCGAGGCGCTCGCCGACGCGCCGACCAGGGCCGCCACCGGGTCGCGGGCCACGTACTGCCGGTGGACCGTCACGCCGTGGGACTCCTCCGGCTCGTGGTCCGCCGTGACCCGGGCGACCGCGTGCAGGACGATCAGGTCGCTGCCCCGGACGCGGGCCTCGTCGACGGCGTACTCGAACACGGCCGGCGGGGTCTTGTCGTCGACGCCGACGACGATCGGCCGGGTGCCGAAGCCCGGTCCCGGGGGCCAGCCCGGCACGCGCACCACCATCACCGGGCCGGTGTGGTGGGCGGCCACCCGGTCCGCCACGCTGAGCCCGAACGCGGTGCCGGTCGCGTGGTGCCGGTGGCCGACCACGAGCAGGTTCGCGTTGTACGCGTCCGAGAGCAGCAGCGGGGCCGCCGCGCCGACCGCCACCCGGGTGCTGACGGCGACGCCCGGCGAGTACGCCCGCACCCGCTCGGCCATGTGCTCGAGCAGCCGGCGGCTCGCCTCGTCGGCGGCGGCGCCGATCTCGTACCCGTGCTGGACGTGCAGCAGCCGCAGGTCCCAGCCCCGCAGCTCGGCCTGCACCGCCGCGTGATCCACGGCGCTGTAGCTGGTGGGCGTCTCGTCGACCCCGGCCAGCACGACACCGGTGGTGGATCTGGTCCGCCCGTGCGGCACGGGCACCGGCTCGCGGTATCCCGTGGCACCGAGGTACCGCCCGATCGCCTCGCTGTAGCGGTTGCGGGTGGTTCTCCTGTCGTCGAGATGACTCATCACAGCCTCCCGGGTGTCCGTGCGCCTGTTCTGAGCACACTCCCCGCGGGCCGGCCGGGCCAGGGTCATTCGTCCCGCGGCGCCCGGCTGAGGGTCCCCGCCGGATCCGGCGGGACGGCGCCGAGCAGGGTCAGCCGGGCCCGCGCGCCGCGCAGGCGGTCGCCGAGCACGGCCGTGACCCGCCGCGTCAGGTCGGCGCCGCAGCCGCTGTCCTCGGCCATCAGGTTGCGCACGCCCCGGGCGTCGAACTCCACCGCCTGGCACCGGTCCGTGCACACCGCCCCGGTCGTCCACCGGTACGGCGCCCGCAGCCACGACAGGCCGAGCAGCCCGCCGCCGGCGACGCTGTCGATCACCACGTCGCCGCGGCCGGGCACGTGGAAGTCGAGGTCGACCTCGCCGGAGGTGACGAGCCAGAAGTTCGCGGCCACGGCGTCCTCGCGGAAGACGCGGTACCCGGCGGGCCACACGACGGGCCGGCCGTGCACCGCGACCTGCCGTAGCCGCGGCCCGGGCATGCCGGACAGGAACGGGTGCAGGACCAGGAGATCGAAGACGCTGAACGTCGTCACGCTCACCATCACACTGCCTGACGGCGTGGCGCACCCAGGGCCATTGGTCCCGTGGCGGACGGCCCGGTTCAGCGTCCGGACCGGCCGTCCGCGGTGACGCCGCCCGACGCGGCGGTGACGGCGGGCCAGCCGATCGGGACGAGCAGCACCGGGCAGGCCGCCTGGCGCATCAGCGTGGTGCCGAGCGAGCCGTAGATCAGCTCGACGAACCGGCCGCTGCGGCCCATCCCGGCGACCAGCAGCCGCCCGCGCCGGGAGGCCCGCTCCAGCGTGTAGCCGATGTCGAGGTCGTGCAGCAGCAGCCGCTCCACCTCCACGTCGGGGTAGCGCCAGGACCATCCGGCGAGCACCTCGGCGAGGTGCCGCTCGGCCTCGCGGCGGGCCTCGCCGTACCCGGTGCCGGTGGTGAGGGAGCCGGTGGGCGGGCGGGTGCCGGTCTGGTTCCAGACGTGGACCGCGACCAGCTTGCTGTCGGTCGAGGCGGCCTCCTCGAACGCCTCCCCCACGGTCGCCGTCACCGGCTCGCGCGCCGAGACCGCCAGCACCACCGGGCCGTGCTCCGGCACGGTGCCCCGGTTCACCAGCAGCGGGCTGCCGGCGTGGTGGGCCAGATACGCCGTCGTCGAACCCCAGCTCGCCCGCGCGGGCATCGCGTCGCGGTGCCCGACCACGACGAGCCGGGCCGACTCCGAGCGCGCCGTCAGGATCTGCGACACGCTGCCGGCGGCCAGCTCGGTGCTCACGGTCAGGTTCCCGGCGCGGTGCCGGGCCCGGCGGGCGGCCAGCTCGAGCAGGTGGCGCCCGTCGTCCTCGGTCGGAAGGGCATCGTGGGTACGGAAGCTCCCCGAGTACCGGCCCGGCCACACGTGCACGATCAGCAGCGGTGCCCGGTGGCGTACGGCCTGGTCCACCGCCAGATCGACGGTGCCCGGATGCGAACGCGACCCGTCTATACCGACCACGACCGGCAGATTCCGCTTCGACCACACGGCGCTGTCCATATCGGGACCGTAGGCGCCCGCGGGCGTGCCGTGGCACGGCCGGTGGACCGTTGCTGCCGGGCCGACCGGCCCTGCCGGCCCCCGCCGCGGGGTGCCGACACTGGCGCCATGGAGCCGAGCGGAACCGCCGCGCGGGTGGACGACGCGGGCCTGGCCTTCCTGGCCATGGACACCGGCGACGTCCCGGTACAGTTCGCCGTGATCCTCGTGCTGGACCGGGCGGTCGGGCTGCCGGCGGCCACCGGGTTGCTCGCCGCGCGCGTCGCGGCGGTGCCACGCCTGCGGCAGCGGATCGCCGATCCGGGTGTCTGGGCCACGGTGGACCCCTTCGACGTACGCGACCACGTGCGCGGCGTGCGATGCCCGCCGCCGGGCGACGGGCAGGCCCTGCTGGACGCCGCGACGGCGCTGCTGCTCGAGCCCCTGGACCGCGGCCGGCCACTGTGGCGGGCGGCGGTCGTCGACGGGCTGGCGACCGGCGCCACCGCCCTCGTCGTCGTGCTGCACCACGCGGTCGCGGACGGCCTGGGCGGGCTGACGATCCTGGCCGGTCTGACCGACGACGGGCCGGCGGAACGATCGCAGGCAGCGCCGGAGCCGCGGCGGCGGATGCGGCGGCTGGTGCGCGGCGTCCTCGCCGCCGGGGGCCTGACCCCGCACCGGGCGCCCGCCTGCTCGTTGCTGCGGCCCACCGGCCCGTACCGCCGTGCCGTGGCCGTGACCAGGAGCGCCGCGGCGCTGCACGAGTCGGCGCACCGGTGCGGTGCCACGGTGAACTCCGTGCTGCTGGTCGCCGTGGCCGCCGCGCTGCACCGCGTCCTGGCCGGCCGCGGGGAGGCCGTCCCCGCGATCCTGACGGCGATCCCGGTGGCGGGCGCGCGCACCGGCGCCGGGCCCTCGGGGGCGGACAGCCCGCTGCTGGTCGCCGTGCCCGTCGACGGTACGCCCGCCGGCCGCGCCCGCCGGGTGACCGCGACCGGTCACCGGCGCCGGTCCGGCGCGGACTCGCGGCCGGACCGGCGCCGGTGACCGTCCTCGGCCCGGTGTTCCGGCGGTTCGCCGCGCTCGGCGGGTACCGCTGGTACATGCGGCGGCAGCGGCGGGCGCACACCCTGGTCAGCTACGTCCGCGGGCCCGCCCGGCCGCTGCGGTTCGGCGGTGCGGCCGTACGGTCGATGATCCCGTTGGCGGTCGGCGGCGACTCCAACTTCACCGTGACCTTCCAGGCTCTGGCGTACGCGGGGAAGCTGACCTTGACCGCGATGGCCGACCCGGACGCGTTCCCGGAACTGCCGCTGCTGGCGGCGGAGCTCGCCGCCGAGCTGGACCGGTTCGCCGCCCCGCGGGACTGATGGCCCCTCCCCGCGGGACCGGTGGCCCGTGCGGCCGGCGCACCCCCGGCGCAACCTTGGAGGCGCAGCGGACAAAGGGACCCGCAGGAGGATCACGTGGACACTCTGCTCACCGGGGCCCGCGGCCTGACCGCCGCCGAGGCCGCCGCGCGCCTGGCCGCCGAGGGGCCGAACACGGTGGAGCCGCCCGCACCGCGCGGGTTGCTGCACCGGATCTGGCGGCAGCTCGCCGATCCGCTGGTGCTGCTGCTCATCGCCGCGGCGGTCGTGACGACGCTGCTCGACGATCTGCCCGACACGGCGGTCATCGCGCTCGTGGTCATCGTCAACACCGTCATCGGGGTGGCCCAGGAGATCCGGGCCGACCGGGCGATCGCCGCGCTCGACCAGCTCGCCGCCCCGGAGGCGCGGGTGGTCCGCGACGGCGCGGACCGCATCGTCCCGGCCGCGACGATCGTGCGCGACGACCTGGTCCGGCTGGAGGCCGGCGACATCGTCCCCGCCGACCTGCGGCTCACCGAGGCGCAGCGGGCCGCCTTCGACGAGTCCGCGCTGACCGGGGAGTCCGTGCCGGTGCACCGGACGCCCGGCGACGAGGCGAGCGCCGGCACGGTGCTGAACACCGGGCGCGCCGCCGGCGTCGTGGTGCGGACCGGGGCGGCGAGCTCGCTCGGTCGCATCGCGGCCCTCGTCGCGGGGACCCGGCCCGGTCCGACGCCGCTGCAGAAGCGGATCGCCGCGCTGGGGCGCGTGCTGGGGATCGCGGCCGTCGCCGTCTCGTCGATCGTCTTCGCCGCCGGGCTGCTCTCGGGGCAGCCGGTCGCCCGGATGGCGATCACCGCGGTCAGCCTGGTGGTGGCCGCGGTGCCCGAGTCGCTGCCCGCCGTGGTCACCCTCGCGCTGGCGCTCGGGGCGCGGCGGATGGCCCGCACCAGCGCGATCCCGCGCCGGTTGCACGCGGTGGAGACCCTCGGCTCGGTCACCGTCATCGCCAGCGACAAGACCGGGACGCTCACCGAGAACCGGATGAGCGTCCAGCGGGCGGTCACGGCGGGGCGGGAGCATTTCACGATCTCCGGGACCGGGTACGCCCCCAGCGGCGAGATCCGGCACGACGGCACCCCGGTCACCCCGCCCGAGGATCTCCGCCACCTGGCCCTCGCCGGCCTGCTGTGCAACGACGCCGAGCTGATCGCCCCCGGGCAACGGCAGCCGGAGTGGGGCGCCGCCGGTGACCCGATGGAGGCGGCGCTGGTCGCGTTCGCCGCCCGCTGCGGTCTCGACCCCGGGGCGGAACGGGCCGCCGCGTCCCGGATCGCCGAGCAACCGTTCGATCAGGACACCCGGCGGATGGTGACCGTGCACGAGCGGCCGGGCGGGGACTATCTGGTGGTGTGCAAGGGCGCCCCGGAGACGGTGCTCGATGCGCGGGCGCACGGCGAGCTGCTGGACGCCGCCGCGGAGCTCGCGGCGGACGGGCTGCGGGTGCTCGCCGTCGCCACCGCCACCGCCGGCACGCCGCCGGAGCTGGACGCCCTGCCGCCGCTCGAACTCGCCGGGCTGGTCGCCATCGGGGACCCGCTGCGCGCGTCGGCCCGGGACACCGCGGCGGCCTTCGAGGCTTCCGGCGTACGGCTGATCCTCATCACCGGGGACCACCCCGCGACCGCCGCCGCCATCGGCACCCAGCTGGGCCTGCCCGCGGAGCGGGTGGTCCGCGGCGACGCGGGACCGCTGACCGCCGACGACATCGCCGGGGCCCGGGTGTACGCCCGCACCCGCCCCGAGCAGAAGCTGGACATCATCGCCGGCCTCCAGGAGCGCGGCGAGGTCGTGGCGATGACCGGCGACGGCGTGAACGACGCCCCGGCGCTGCGGCGCGCGGACATCGGCGTGGCCATGGGCGGCGGCACGGAGGTCGCGCGGCAGGCCGCCGAGCTGGTGCTGGTGGACGACAACCTCGGCACGGTCTCCGCCGCGATCGGCGAGGGCCGCCGCATCTACGACAACATCCGCCGGTTCCTGCGGTACGCCCTCTCCGGCGGCATAGCCGAGCTGCTCGTGATGCTCGCCGGCCCGCTGCTCGGCATGCCGCTGGCCCTGCTGCCCGGTCAGCTGCTGTGGATCAACCTGCTGACCCACGGCGTGCCCGGGGTGGCGATGGGTGCCGAGCCGGCCGAGGCCGGGGTGCTGGGCCGCCGGCCGCGCTCGCCGCAGGAGTCGGTGCTCGGCGACGGGCTGCTGCGCAGCGTGCTGCTCGGCGGCCTGTGCGTGGCGAGCGTGGTGCTGGCGGCGGGCGTCGTCGCGGACCGGCTCGACCGGCCCTGGCAGTCGATCATGTTCACGGTGCTGGGCCTGGCGCAGCTCGGCGTCGCGCTGGCCGTCCGCGCGAAGCCGGACCCCGGCACGCCGCGCAACTGGGCGCTGCTGGCCGCGGTGGCGTTCTCCGGCATCCTCCAGGTCGCGGGCGTGCTCGTGGGCCCGCTGCGGACGCTGCTGGGCACCGAGACGCTGACCCTGGCCGAGCTGGTCGCCTGCGCCGCGGTCGCCACCGTGCCGGCGCTGCTGCTGCGGATCGTGCAGCGTCGATCGGCCCGCAGGGACGGGACCTTCCGCCCTGACCCGGGCCCGGCCGCCGGGACGACGATCGAAGCAGGACGAGGGGAGGAGTCATGACGACCAGGGCGATCATCGTGGCCACCGACGGGACGGCTCCGGCGAGGGCCGCGGTGCGGTGGGCGGCACGCGAGGCGGACCGGCGGGGGCTCGCGCTGCGGATCGTGTACGCGTACGACTGGGAGTGGCGCGAGGGCCGCTTCGACTACAGCAACCAGTACGTGGACGTGGCCCGCCAGCTCGCCGAGGCGGTCACCGTCTCGGGGCTCGACCAGGCCCGCGAGGTGGCGCCCGGGATCCGGATCGAGCGCGACACGCTGCTCGGGCATGCCGCGTCCCAGCTGCTCACCATCGCCGGCAACGCGGAGCTGATGGTGCTCGGCAACCGTGGCCGGGGTGGCTTCGCCAGCCTGCTGCTCGGCTCGGTGAGCCAGCGCGTCGCGACGCACGCGCCGTGTCCCGTGGTGGTCGTGCGGGGCCGCGAGGAGGTCACGGACGGGCCGGTCGCGGTCGGCGTCGACGACTCCCCCGCCGCCGAGCAGGTGCTGGCCACCGCGTTCGAGGTGGCCGCGACCCGGGGCGCCGCGCTGGCCGTGGTGCACTCGTACCTGCCGGCCGTGCCGCTGTGGCTGAGCAGCTCGGTGCCGGCGGTGGAGATCTCGACCCCCGAGGAGGACGCCGCCGAACGCGAACGGCTCGAGCAGATCGTGGCGCCCTGGCGCGCGAAGTTCCCGGACGTGCCGGTCGAGACGATCCTGACGCACGAGAGCGCGGCGGGCGTGCTCGTGGGCGTGTCGCACGGCGCCCAGCTCGTGGTCGTCGGCACGCACGACCACGGCGCCGTCGCCGGCACGTTCCTCGGCTCCACCGTCATGCAGCTGCTGCACCACGCCAACTGCCCGGTCTTCATCGCCAGGCCCGTGGAGCGGCGGGCGACATGACCGCCGGGGCCGCGAGCGCCGGCCGCGCCGACGCGCTCACCTCGGACGGCCGGATCGTCACGATCCGGCCCGTCCACGGCGGCGACCGGCGCGCGCTCGCCGCCCTCTTCGGCGCCGCGTCCGAGGAGAGCCTGCGGCTGCGCTTCTTCGCGGCACCCAGCAGCGCGGCGATCTCGGCCGAGATCGACCGGCTGTGCCGGCACCGCGACGACCGGCACCTGGTGGTGGCCGCGGCCGAGGCCGGGCACATCGTCGGCGTCGCGTCCGCCGAACGCACCGACGACACCGCGCGCCGGGCAGAGTTCGCGGTCTTCGTCGCCGAGCCGGCCCGGGGCCGCGGCATCGGCACCCTGCTGCTCGAGCACCTCGCCGTGCGCGCCCGCGCGCTCGGCATCACCGAACTGGTCGGCGAGGTGCTGCCGGTGAACACCGGCATGCTGCGGGTGGCCCACGACCTGAGCGCGCGGGTCTGGTCCCGGTTCGGCGACGGCGTCGTGGACGTCGGCCTCGCCACCGGCGACGACGAGTCCGCGGTGGCGGCGATCGACGCGCGCGACCGGTGCGCCGAACGCGCCTCCCTGGCCGCCCTGCTCACCCCCGCCTCGGTCGCCGTGGCGGGCGCCGGGCACCACCGCGGCAGCGTCGGCCACGAGACCCTGCGCGCGCTGCGCGAATACGGCTTCACCGGCCGGCTGTACGCGGTGAACCGCCACGCCACGCCCATCGACGGCATCCCGGTCGCCCGCAGCCTGCGCGACCTGCCGGCGCCGGTGGACCTGGTGGTGATCGCCGTGCCCGCCGAGGAGGTCGCCGGGGTGCTGAGGGACGCCGCAGCCGCCGGGGCCCGCGCGGCGGTGGTGCTCAGCTCCGGCTTCGGCGAGGCCGGGCCCGAGGGCGAGCGGCGGCAACGGGAACTGCTGGGCATCGCCCGCGCCCACGGCATCCGCCTGGTCGGCCCGAACTGCCTCGGCGTGCTCAACACCGACCCGCGGGTACGCCTCAACGCCGCCTTCGCCCCCGCTCCCCCGCCCTCCGGCGGCCTCGCCATCGCCTCGCAGTCCGGCGCGGTCGGCATCGCGCTGCTGGACAACGCGCTGCGTACCGGATGCGGGGTGTCCACGTTCGTGTCCCTGGGCAACAAGGCCGACGTCAGCGGCAACGACCTGATCGCGTACTGGTACGACGATCCGGCCACCCGGGCCGTCGCGCTGTACCTGGAGTCCTTCGGCAATCCGCGCAAGTTCGCGCGTACCGTCCGGGCGCTGGCCCGCCGCAAGCCGGTGCTGGCCATCAAGAGCGTCCGGTCCCGCGCCGGTCAGCGCGCCGGCGCCTCGCACACCGCCGCCGCGGCGGCCCCGGCGGCCACCGTGGACGCCCTGTTCGCGCAGGCGGGCGTGGTGCGTACCGATGATCTCGGCGAGCTGCTCGACGCGGCGCGGATGCTCACCGGCCAGCCGCTGCCCGGCGGGGACCGGCTCGCGATCGTCGGCAACGCCGGCGGGCTCAACGTGCTCGCCGCCGACGCCGCGGAGGCGCGGGGCCTGCGGGTCCCGGCCCTGTCGCCGGCCGTCCGCGGCACACTGGCCGGCTGCGCGAGCAGCGACAATCCGGTCGATCTCGGGGCGTCCGCGACGCCGGCGGCCTTCGCGGAGGCCGCGGAGTCGGTGGCCCGCAGCGGCGAGGCGGACGCGCTGCTGCTGGTGATCGTGGCGACCCGGGCGAACGCGCCGGCGGCCATCCTGTCCGCGCTCGGCCCCGTCGTCGACGGCTGCCCGGACCTGCCGGTCGCCGCCGTCCTGGTGGGCCGCGGCGACGAGGCACCGGTCCTGGGTACGCGCGGAGCCCCCGTCTTCGCCCTCCCGGAACGCGCGGTGGCGGCCCTGGCCCACGCGAGCACCTACGCCGCGTGGCGCCGGCAACCCCTCGGCAGCCGCCCCGACCTCGGCATCGTCGACGTGGAGCGGGCCCGCGAGCTGATCGCCGGGGCGCTCGCCGACGGCGGCGGGTGGCTGCCCTATCCGCGCGTCGCCGGCCTGCTGCACTGCTACGGCATCGAGATCCTGCCCGCCGAACGGGTCCGGACCGGCGTGGCGGCGGTGGCCGCGGCCGAGCGTCTCGGCTACCCGGTGGTGCTCAAGTCCGCCGATCCCGCGCTGGTCCACAAGAGCGACACCGGCGCCGTACGCCTCGGGCTGACCGGGGCGGCGGCGGTCCGCGACGCCTTCGACGCGGTGGTGGCCGCGGGCGCTCCCGGCGCCGGCGCCCTCGTGCAGCGGCAGGTGAGCGCCCCGGTGGAGCTGGTGGCCGGCATCGCGCACGACCCGTCGTTCGGCTCGGTGCTGCTGCTCGGGCTCGGCGGGGTACGCACGGACCTGCTCGGCGACCGCTCGCTGCGGCTGGTGCCGCTGACCGACCTCGACGCCCGGCGCATGTGGCAGGACCTGCGCAGCGCGCCGCTGCTCACCGGATACCGCGGCGGGCCGGCGGCCGACACCGCCGCCCTGGAGGACCTGCTGCTGCGGCTCGGCCGGCTCGCCGAGAACCACCCGGAGGTCGCCGAACTCGACCTGAACCCGGTCCTCGCCGGCCCGGACGGGGTCGTGGCGGTCGACGCCAAGCTGCGCCTCGTACCCGCGGGCGCCGAGCCGGACCCCGCCCTGCGCCGGCTGCGCGCGGCCGGCCGCCCGTGACCCCCTCCCGGCCGAAAGGAAGGACCATGAACACCCGGAAGATCATCGTCGGTTACGACCGGTCGGCGCAGTCACGCGCCGCCGCGGCCTGGGCCCTGGACGAGGCGGCCCGCACGGGCGCGCCCGTCGAGTTCTTCTACGCCTACGAATGGCCGGCCTGGGCACCGGCCGCCTCCACCGTCCCGGTGCCCGCCGTGTGGCCGGACGGGGAGACCGACCGCGCGATCAGGAGCGGCCTGCACGAGGCGGTCGCGGCGGCCCGCCGGAGCCACCCGGGCGTCCGCACCGACGTCTCCATCGTCCACGCGAGCGCCGCGCTGACCCTGATCGACCGCTCCGCCGGGGCGAGCCTGATCGTCGTCGGCAGCCACGGCCACAGCGCCGTCACCGGCCTGCTCGGCTCGGTCAGCGTCGCGGTGAGCGCCCGCGCCCGCTGCCCGGTCGTCGTGGTCCGCGGCGACCCCCTGCCCGGCCGCGACGTCGTGGCCGGCGTCGACGACTCGCCCGCCGCCCACCTCGTGCTGGGGTTCGCCTTCGAGGAAGCGGCGGCCCGCCACGCGGCGCTGCGGATCATCCGGGCGCGGGCCCCGCACCCGGGACCGCCGGCCGGCGACGAACGCGGCGCGCTCGACGAACTGGCCGCGCCCTGGCACGCCAAGTTCCCCCGGGTGGACCTGCACCTCGAACTCCCGGCGGAACACCCGGCCGCCGCCCTCACGACGGCGGCGTCGACGGCCGGCCTGCTCGTGGTCGGCAGCCGCGGCCGGGGCGCGCTCCGCGGCATGCTGCTGGGCTCGGTGAGCCAGCACCTGCTCCACCACGCGCCGTGCACCGTGGCGGTCGTCCACGACCGCACGGCACCGGAACCGGTCATCGACTGACCGGCCCCGGTGCCGCCGTCAGGCCTCGTGCACCCGGACGAGGGCCACCCCCGGCACCGTACGGGCCAGCACCTGCACCACGGCCCGCTCGGTGTCGGAGGTGAACGTGCCCGTCACCGTGGCGACGCCGCCCTCCACCACCGCGGTCCAGCGCCGGTCGCCGTCGGCGTACTCGTCGAGGCGGTGCTGGACCTCCCGGACCAGGACGTCGTCGCTGCGGACCATCGCGCGCAGGATGTCGCGACGGCTGATGATGCCGATCACGTCGCGGTCGTCGACGACCGGGAGGCTGCGGACGTCGTTCTGCAGCATCGTGTCGGCGACCTCGGCCACGTCGGCGTCCGGGGTGGTGGTGAGCGGGAACGGCGCCATGACCTCGGCGACGAGGCCGGGGCGGCGGGCCGGGTCGGTGTCCGGGTGGCGCCGCATGTGCGCCGTCGGGTCGGACGGGACCCGGTGCCACAGCAGGTCGCTCTCGCTGACCATGCCGACGAGCAGGCCCGCCGCGTCGACCACCGGCAGGGCCGTGACCGCCTTCGCGGTCATCAGCTCCGCGGCGCTCTCCACCGAGGCGTCCTGCCGGACGACGTGGACCGGGCTGGTCATGATGTCCTTGGCGTGCATGACGTCACCTCCCGGCGGCCATCTGCTTGGTCAGGTCGACGAGGCGGTTGGTGTAGCCCCACTCGTTGTCGTACCAGCCGAAGACCTTCGCGAGCCGGCCGGCCGCCTGGGTCAGCTTCGCGTCGAAGACGCACGAGGCCGGGTCGCCGACGACGTCGGTGGAGACGATCGGCGCCTCCGTGTACCGGATGATCCCGTGCATCGGGCCCCCGGCGCCGGCCGCCCCGGCGACCGCGGCGTTGATCTGCTCGGCGCTGACCTCCGTGGCGAACTGCAGCGTGAGGTCGCTGACGGAGCCGTCCACCACCGGGACGCGCAGGGCCACGCCGTCGAGCCGGCCGGCCAGCTCCGGCAGGACCAGGCCGACCGCGCGGGCGGCGCCCGTGCTGGTCGGGATGATGTTGACCCCGGCGGCCCGGGCCCGGCGCGGATCCTTGTGCGGGGCGTCCAGGACGTTCTGGTCGTTCGTGTACGCGTGCACCGTCGTCAGATACCCGTGCTCGATGCCGAACGCGTCGTGCAGCACCTTCACCAGCGGCGCCACGCAGTTCGTGGTGCACGACGCGGCGGAGACGACCGTGTGCAGGGCCGGGTCGTACGTCTGCGCGTTGACGCCCGGGACCAGGGTCGCGTCCACGCCCTTGCCCGGGGCGGAGATCAGCACCCGGCCGGCGCCCGCCTTGAGGTGCAGCGCCGCCGCCTCACGCGTACGCAGCCTGCCGGTGGACTCGATGACCAGGTCGACACCGAGCTCGCCCCAGGGCAGGGCGTCGGGGGACCGCTCGGAGAACACCGGGATCCGGTGCCAGCCGACGGTGAGCGCGTCGTCGTCGAAGCTCACCTGCGCGTCGAGCCGGCCGAACGTCGAGTCGTACTCGAGCAGGTGCGCGAGCATCGCGGAGTCGTACAGGTCGTTGATCGCGACCACCTGAAGGCCCGTGTTGGCCAGTTCCTTGTCCGCCAGGGCACGCAGATAGTTGCGGCCGATCCGGCCGAAGCCGTTGATCGCGATGCGGTAGGTCATGGTACGCCTCCAGCGTTGTCGTTACCCCCACCCTGTCCCTCCCCGGGCGGCCGGCAGCAGGGCCGAACGTCCCGGCGCCCGGGGCGCAGCGGCCCGGGAGGGTGGCCCCGGCCGCCGGTGGGCCCGCCCGGGGGGCCCTGCTGCCCTGTCCGGTGCCCGTACGGCGGAGCACGCTCGGGAGTGGACAGGAGAAGAGGTGCACCATGACCCCGGTGATCGCGGCCTCCGGGCTGCGGAAGTCCTTCGGCGCCACCCGGGCCCTGGACGGGTTCGACCTGACGGTCCGCGCCGGGGAGATCCACGGCTTCCTGGGACCGAACGGGGCGGGCAAGACCACCACCATCCGGATCCTGCTCGGCCTGCTGCGCCGCGACGGCGGGGAGGCCGAGGTGCTCGGCGGCGACCCGTGGCACGACGCCGTACGCCTGCACCGGCGCCTGGCGTACGTCCCCGGCGAGGTCAACCTGTGGCCCAACCTGACCGGCGGCGAGGTGATCGACCTGCTCGGCACGCTGCGCGGCGGGCTCGACAACAAGCGCCGCGCCGACCTGCTGGACCGCTTCGACCTCGACCCCGCCAAGCGGTGCCGCGCCTACTCGAAGGGCAACCGGCAGAAGATCGCCCTCGTCGCGGCCTTCTCCTGCGACGTGGAGCTGTACCTGCTCGACGAGCCGACGTCCGGGCTGGATCCGCTGATGGAGCGGGTGTTCCAGGACGTGGTGCGGGAGGTGCGCGCCGCCGGCCGTACCGTGCTGCTGTCGAGCCACATCCTGTCCGAGGTGGAGGCCCTGTGCGACCGGGTCACGATCGTGCGGGCCGGGCGGGCCGGGCGGGCCGCCGAGTCGGGCACCTTCGCCGAGCTGCGGCACCTGACCCGCACCAGCATGGTCGTCGACACCGTACGGCCGGCCGGCGGGCTCGCCGCGCTCGCGGGCGTGCACGATCTCCACGCCGAGGGCCGGCGTACGTACTTCACCGTGGACGACGGCGCGGTCACCGGCGTCCTGGCCGAGCTGACCGGGCTGGGCGTACGCAGCATCGTCAGCACCCCGCCCACGCTCGAGGAACTGTTCCGGCGGCACTACGCGGGGAGCGCCGCGCCGCAACCGGCGGGCATGCGATGAACGCCCTGGCCGGCCTGCCCGCGCTGACCCGGCTGGCGCTGCGCCGGGACCGGTTCACCCTGCCCGCGTGGCTGCTGGGCCTGAGCGCGTTCACCGCCGCCACCACCGCGATGTGGGCCGCGGACCTGACCGATCCCGCCGACCTCGCCCGGGAGAGCCGGCTCGCCGCCACGAGCCCCGGGATACGCCTGCTCGGCCTGGCCTCCGGCGGCTCGGCGGGCGCGTACGCGATGGTCCGGAACTTCGTGCTCCTCGCCGTTCTCGCGGCGCTGATGAGCGTCTTCGCGGTCGTGCGCCACACCCGCCAGGGCGAGGAGACCGGGCGCGCCGAGCTCGTGGGCGCCGCCGCCGTGGGCCGGCACGCGCCGCTCACCGCCGCGCTGATCGTGGCCGTCGCGGCGGACGCGGCCCTGGCCGTGCTGCTCGGCCTCGCGCTCGCCGCCGCCGGGATGCCCGCCGCCGGCTCGTTCACCGCCGGTGCCGCCGTGGGGGCTGTCGGTCTGGTGTTCGCCGGCGTCGCCGCGGTCACCACCCAGCTGTCCGCGACCACCCGCGGCGCGAGCGGTCAGGCCGCCGCCGTGCTGGGAGCCGCGTTCCTGGCCGCCGGCGTCGGCAACATGGCCGGCGATCCGGACGCCACCGGGCTGCGGGTCCGCAGCGCCTGGCCGGCGTGGCTCTCCCCGATCGGCTGGGGCCAGCAGGCGCGGGCGTTCGACGGGAACCACTGGTGGCCGCTGGGCCTGGCAGCCGGCTGCTTCCTGGCCGCCACGGCGATCGCGGTGCGGCTCACCGCCCGCCGGGACTTCGGCCGCGGCCTGCTGCCGGAGCGCACCGGTCACCGCCGGGCCGGCCGTCTGCTCCGCGGCCCGATCGGGCTGGCCGCGCGGCTGCAACGCGGCGCCCTGCTCGGCTGGGCCACCGGCATGCTCGGCTTCGGCCTGATCATGGGCGGCCTCGCCGGGCAGGTGGCGGACGCCACGGGTTCGGCGCGCGAGTGGTACACCCGGACGGGCGGCAGCGACGTGATCGTCGACGCGTACCGGACCTCCATCCTGCAGATGGCCGGCCTGGCCGCCGCGATCTACGTCGTCCAGGTCCTGCTGCGCCTGCGGACCGAGGAGGCGGACGGCCCGCTCGAGCCGGTGCTGGCCGCCGCGGTGGGCCGGGTCCGCTGGGCCCTGGGCCATGCCGTGACGGCCCTGGCCGGTGCGACCGCGCTGCTGCTGCTCTTCGCCCTCGGCGCGGCGGCGACGGCCGGTGCCGTCCTCGGCGACCCGGTCGGCGAGGTACGCACCCTGGTGCCGGCCGCCCTCGTCCAGCTTCCGGCGGTCCTGGTGGTCGGCGCGGCCGTGATCGGCGCGGTGGCGCTGCTCCCCCGGCTCGCCGGCGGGGTGGCGTGGGCCGCCCTGATCGCGGCCGTCCTCACCGGACCGATCTTCGGCACCACGCTCGGGCTGCCCGGCTGGGTGCGGGACCTGTCGCCGTTCACCCACGTGCCGAAGGCGCCGGCGGTCGCGGTCGGCGCCACCCCGCTGATCGCCCTGGGCGCGGTGCTCGCCGTGCTGCTGCTGGCCGGCCTGATCCGGCTGCGCCGTCGGGACCTGTCGCTGCCGGCGTGAACGGCCGTTCGGCCCTGTCGCCACCGCCGGGCGAGCTGCCATGGTAGGACGACGGGTCCGTCCCGCGGACCGCGGGGCGGCGGACGAAGGAGATGGACGCCATGACGGTCAGCCCGGCCAAGGAGTCACCGATCCTCGACACCCTGCGGGAGGTGGTGGACGGCGCGACGGCCGGCAAGGCCTTCGGCACCCCGGTCCAGCACGACGGCACGCTGGTCCTGCCGGTCGCCAAGGTCGGCGGCGGCGCGGGCGGCGGCAGCGGCACCGGCCCGGCCCCCGACGGCCAGGAGAGCGGCGGCACCGGCGGCGGCCTCGGCCTGTCGGCCAAACCCCTCGGCGTGTACGTCCTGAAGAACGGCAGGGTGAGCTGGCGCCCGGCGATCGACGTCAACCGCATCGTCCTCGGCGGCCAGATCGTGGCGATCACCGGCCTGCTCGTGCTCCGGGCCTTCCTCAAGGCCCGGGCGGCGAACCCGGGCCGCCGCGCCCGCAAGCTCCCGGCCGCCGTCACGGACGCGCCCACGGCGGCGAGGCGACGGATCGAACGCCTCGCCCGCCGCGCGACCCGGTAACGCCCGGTCAGCGCCCGCCGGTCCGGAAGCCCGAACCGTCCGGACCGGCGGGACACGACCTCCTCCCCTGGTCGCCGCACGCCGGCGCTTGACACCCTGGTGGGTGCAAGCCGTCGGCACAGCGACACGGGAGGTGCGCGATGTCCGATGAGCCCACCCTGCGGCTTCCCGCCGTACCCGAGCCGCCGGACGGCCACCGGCGGGCGTGGCGCATCGCCGGACTCGCCGCGCTCCTCACCCTGGTCCTGTTGCTGCCCATCGGGATGTATCTCGTTCTGCGGGGCGGAGGCGAGCCACCCGCCGCCCCGGCCGGCAGCCCGCCCTCGCCGCCGGCCGCCCCCACGTCACCCCCGCCGTCCTCGGCACCGGCACCGGCGCCCGACGGCCGCATTTCGCTCACGACACTCGCCAACAGCACCCTGACCGTTCCGCCCTGGCCCGCGGACAACCTCCGGGGACCCTCCGGACGCGTGCGCTTCCACGACGGCGTCTTCGCCGTCCCGCCGGCCGGCACCGGGCGCGAGCCGCCGAGCTGCGGCCGGCTCGTGATCCTCTCCGTGGCCTACGGAGACGTCGACCGGGACGGGGCCGGGGAGACCGTGGCCGGGATCGGCTGCCTGATCGAGGGCGGGAGCAAGCAGATCGTCGCGTTCGACCGGAACACCGCCGGCCGGATCGTCACGATGGGTCCGGTGGTCGCGACCACCGGGGAGATCCGCGACATCCGCGACGGCAGCGCGTCCGTCGGCGACGACGGCGTCGTGACCGTCCGCCTCGGCGACTACCAGGTCTGCTGTGACGACCGTACGCCGCAGGCCTGGCAGACCCGCGGCTACGGCTGGCACGACGGGCGCTTCGTGCAGGTCAGCGGCGCGGCGCGGATGCCGGCGAACCGCTACGTGACCGAGACCTCCGTCTCCACCGGCGATCTCGTCCTGGGGCCCGCCGTCGCCGGGTACCGGTACGGCACCCTCACCGTGACCGTCCGGCACGGCTGGGGCACCCTCCCCCAGCGCGTCGTCGTCGAGTTCCACCCGTCCGCGGGCCTCGAACGCGCCGGCACGGCCTGGCCCTCACCCGGGCCTGCGACGGGCCCGGGCTTCACCGTGACCGTGGATCCACCGCCCGCGCACGGGGCGGTCACCCGCACGTTCACCTTCCGCCGGCCGGCGGCGATCACCGGCGGCAGCCTCGATCTCGAGGTCGCCGGCTCGACAGCCGCCGTGGCCCGGCTCGGCGAGGCCACCGTGTGGAACAACAGCGTGACCGCGTCGATCCGGACCGTGGACTGAGGCCCGTTCAGGGCCGGTCCGCTTCCGGACCGGTCCCGCGCGCGGCGCGGTAGGCGGCGACCGCGGTGGGCAGGGTCGGGAAGATGCGGTCCGGGCCGAGGGCGTCGACGAGGCCGTACGCGCGCAGCGCCGCGAACAGGTCCTGCTTGACCCGGGCCAACGCGACCACGATGCCCCGCGCGGCCAGCTCGGCGCGGAGGCTCTCGAGCGCGTCCAGGCCGGTGCTGTCCACCTCGACGGTGGCCTCGACGTTGAGGACGAACCAGGCGACCGGCTCCGGCGCGGCGGCGACGGCGGCGAGGGCGCGGCGGCGGAAGTTCTCCGCGTTGGCGAAGAACAGCAGCGAGTCGTAGCGGTAGACGAGCAGGCCGGGGACGGTGGTCGCGCCGGGATAGTCGTCGACGTCGTGCATGCCCGCGAGGCCGGGGACGAAGCCCTGCACCGCGTCGTGCGGCCGGGCGACGCGGTGCAGCATCTCCGCCACGGACAGGGCGACGGCGAGCAGCACGCCGTAGAGGATGTCGAACACGAGCACGCCGGCGCAGGCGGCCAGCGCCAGCAGCAGCTCGCTGCGGCGGAACGCGGCCAGCCGGCGGAAGGCCGCGACGTCGATGAGGCGGGTGGCGGCGTACACGACGATGGCGCCGAGGGCCGCGGCGGGGAACCGGGCCAGCATCGGGCCCGCGAACAGCAGCACCGAGACGACGCACGCCAGCGCGACCAGCGAATACACCTGCGTACGCCCGCCCGCGGCGACCGCCAGCGCGGTGCGGCTCCCGCTGCTGCTGATCGGGAAGCCCCGCCACACCCCGGCGCCGATGTTGGCGACGCCGAGGGCGAGGAACTCCTGGTTGGCATCGACCGGCCGGTCGCCGCGGTCCGCGAACGTCCGCGCGGTCAGCACGGTGTCGGTGTACCCGACGACGAGGACACCGACCGCCGGCAGCAACAGGTCCCTGAGATCGCCGAGCGCGGGCAGCGCCGGGGCGGGCAGCCCGCCGGGCACCGCGCCGACCATCGCGATGCCGCGCTCCCCCAGGTCGAACACGGACACGGCGGCGGTGGCCAGCAGCACCACGATCAGGGGTGTCGGCAGGCGGGGCAGGAACCGGTGCCCGAGGAAGAGCAACGCCAGCAGGGCGGCGGCGAACAGCGCGGTGGCCGCCTGCGTCCGCGGAAGCTGGCGGGCGAACGAGACCAGCTCGGCGGGGACGTTGTCGCCGGTCACCCGCACCCCGGCGAGTCTGCCGAGCTGGCCGGCGATCATCGTGACGGCGATCCCGGCCAGGTATCCGACCAGGACCGGCCGGGACAGCAGGTCCGCGACGAAGCCCAGCCGGGCCGCGAACGCCACCAGGCACAGCACGCCGACGGTCACGGCGAGCGCGCCCGCCAGCGCGGCGTAGCGGCCCGGATCACCGCCGGCCAGCGGGCCGATCGCGGCGGCCGTCATCAGCGCCGTCGTCGACTCCGGCCCCACCGACAGGTGCCGCGACGAGCCGAGGAGCGCGTAGAGGGCGAGCGGCGGGAGGATCGCCCACAGGCCGGTGACCGGGGGCAGCCCGGCGAGGCCCGCGTACGCCATCACCTGCGGCACGAGGTACGCCGCCACGGTGAGGCCGGCGAGCAGGTCACCGCCGAGCCGGCCCCGGTCGTACCCGCGCAGCAGAGCCAGACCCGGCAGCAGGGTGAGCGGGCCGGGGGTCGTCATCGCCGTCCGCCACCCCCGCCGGGTCGGGAAACCGGGCGCCGCCTACCGGTAGACGACCGCCGAGGTGCCGGGGTCGCCGTACCGGTAACCGGCGATCTGTGCCCGCTCATTGAAGCCGAGAATGTTCGGGTAGACCGGTATCCCACGCGGGGTGAGGTCGATCAGCCGTCCCCGTTCCCAGATGAAGGCGCGAATGCCGCCCGGCCGCGGCAGCTCGCTGTAGCCGAGGATCTGCCCGCGGTCGTTGATGTCGGCGGCGGACCGCATCCCGGCGATCCGGCGCAGGGTGCCGCGCTGCCACAGGAACGCCTGGACCCCGGCCGCCGTGCCGGTGTCGCTGTCCCCCACGACCTGCCCGCGCTCGTTGATCGCCGACGCCCGGCTGTACCGGCCGCCGAGCGTGCCCAGGTCGGTCATCCGCCCGCGCTGCCGCAGGAACGCGTGCTGGGCCGGGTTCTCCTCCTGGTCGGCGGTCACGATGCTGGAGCCGACGACCTGGCCCCGGTTGTTGAGGTCCGCGGCGTCGCCGGACTCGTACCGGCCGCCGTCGAGCACGCCGAGGTCGACGAACCGGCCGCCGGTGTAGAGGAAGGGGTGGAAGCTGCCGGGCTCGAACACCCCCTGCCCGGCGACCTGCCCCCTGTCGTTGATCGCCTCCGCCGTGCCCTGGATGCCGAGCTGCACCGTCCGGTACGCCAGGGGCACGGCGGCCCCGGCGGGGGCGGCCGGCACGGCGAACGAGCCGCACGTGGCGAGGGCCGCGACGAGGATTGTCACCCGCGGTCTCATGGGATTCCCCTTTCCGCAGACACGAGCGTTCGCCGGCGACGCTAGGTCGCCGGCCCGTCACCGCGGTAGTGCCGGAGGACCTCCCCCGGCGGCTCAGTAGCCGACGTCGCGGCGGCGCAGCCCGGCGTATCCCGCGGCCACGGCGAGCGCGGCGAGGACGACGATCGTGATCAGGGGTGCCGGGGTCAGATCCGCGAGCGGCACCTGCGGGGTGTGGGCGAACGGCGACGCGCGCCGCACCCAGCCGGGCAGGTCGAACGAGTCGGCGAAGAGGGTGATCACCGAGCAGTAGCCGACGGCGACCCAGCCCAGCACCGCGGCCGGGCGTGGCAGCCAGCCGAGGGCGAGCACCACCACGGCGACGACCAGCCACACCGCGGGCAGGTAGGCGAGGGACACGCCGGCCAGCCGGGGCACCTGGCCGGCGTCGGAGACCGTCAGGCCGTACGTCACGCCCTCGCCCAGGCCGAACGCCAGCAGGACCAGGGCGCTGCCGGCCAGGGCCACGCTGAGGTGACCGGCCAGCCAGGACAGCCGGCCGGTCGCCGTGGCCAGGACCGGCTCGGCCCGCCCGGACGTCTCCTCGCCGCGGAGCCGCAGCATGCCGGCCACCCCGTACGCCGCCGCGAGCAGCGCCGCCATGCCCACGGTCAGCGCCAGGTACGCGTCCACCACGTCCGCCGCCCCGCCGGGCAGGAACTCGGCGATCTCCGGGTTGTCCTCGACGTACTGCTGGATGCTGTCGCCGATCGACCCGTACGCGACCCCGAGCAGGGCGAGTCCCGCCGCCCAGCCGGCCAGGCTGCCGCGTTGCAGGCGCCACGCCAGCGCGTACGGGTTGCTCAGCGACCGGGTGGCGTGGGCGCGGCCGGGCCTCGGGCGCACCAGGCCGGCGCCGAAGTCGCGGCGGCGCGACAGGGCCACCGCGACCGCCACCAGCAGCGCGGCGGCGGCGAACGGGACCAGCAGCACCCACCACCGGTCGCCGGCGAACGGGAACGTGCGCTGGCCCCAGCCGATCGGCGAGGCCCACGACAGGGCGCCGCTGCCGACGTCGCCGGCGGCGCGCAGGACGAACGCGGCGCCGAGCACGAGCGCCACCGCCCCGTACGCGGCACGGGCGTTCTCGAAGACCTGGGCCGCCGCCGCGGTGAGCGTGGCGAACACGACCCCCACCGCGGCCATCGCGGCGCCGAACAGCACGGAGCCGCCCACCGGGAGCCCGGTGCCGGCCATGACGGCGGTCAGCAGCGCACCCACGGCGAGGTTCGTCAGGCCGGCCAGGGCGAGCGCGGCGGCGAGCGGCGCCTGCCGCCCCACCCGGGCGGAGCGGAGCAGCTCGGCGCGGCCGGTCTCCTCCTCGGCACGGGTGTGCCGGCCGATCAGGAACATGTTCATCAGCGCGACCACGACCGACACGAACGCGAAGATCTCGAAGACGACCTCGCCGCCGATCGAGTCCAGCAGGCGGGTCGGCCCGCTCATCGCGATCACCGCGGTGTTGCTGCCGATCGTACGGCGGAGCCGCTCCAGCGCCTCGGGGGTGCCGTACAGCTCCTGGCTCTGGGTGGACTGCACCAGGACGAGGACGGTGGCGCCGAGCAGCCACCACGGCAGGGCGGCGCGTTCCCGGCGCAGCATGAACCGCAGGAGCCCGGGTACGCCGGTCACGGCTGCACCTCGCCGTAGTGGCGCAGGAACATCTCCTCCAGCGTGGGCGGCGTGCTGGTCAGGCTCCGTACGCCCAGCGGCGCCAGCCGGCGCACCACGGTGTCGAGCTGCGCGGTGTCCACATCGAAGCGGGCGTGATGGTCCTCCAGCACCATGTCGTGCACGCCGGGCAGCTCCTCCAGGCCGTCGAGCGGCCGCGCGGTCTCGACCGCGATGGACGTCCGGGTCAGGTGCCGCAGCTCGGTGAGGGTGCCGGACTCGACCGTGCGCCCCATCCGGATGATGCTCATCCGGTCGCACAGCGCCTCCACCTCGGCGAGGATGTGGCTGGACAGCAGGACCGTGCGCCCCTGCTCCTTGACCTCCTGGATGCACTGCTGGAACACCGACTCCATCAGCGGGTCCAGGCCGGAGGTGGGCTCGTCCAGCAGCAGCAGCTCGGCGTCCGAGGCCAGCCCGGCGATCAGCGCGACCTTCTGCCGGTTGCCCTTGGAGTACGTCCGGGCCTTCTTGCGCGGATCGAGGTCGAAGCGTTCCAGCAGCTCGTCGCGGCGCCGCCGGTCCAGGCCGCCGCGCATCCGGCCGATCAGGTCGATGACCTCGCCGCCGCTGATGCCGGGCCAGAGCGTGACGTCGCCGGGCACGTACGCCAGCCGGCGGTGCAGCGCGACCGCGTCGCTCCACGGGTCGCCGCCCAGCAGCCGCACCCGCCCGGAGTCGGGCCGCAGCAGGCCGAGCAGCACCCGGATCGTGGTCGTCTTCCCGCTGCCGTTCGGCCCCAGGAAGCCGTGCACCTCCCCGGCGGCGACGCTCAGATCGAGCCCGTCCAGCGCCTTCGTCCGGCCGAACGACTTGCTCAGCCCGGCGATGGAGATCGCCTCGGTCGATGTGGTCATGCCGGCTCCTTCCCCCGCAGGAAACACCGATGACACCTACCACGCCCGCGGCACGCCACGCCAGCGGCCCGCCGCGACGCCGCGTCCGTGTTCACGTCCCGGTTTCCGGGGAGCGCGGTGCCCTCGCGAACGCCACGACGAGGAGCAGCCCGCCCGCGATCAGCGCGATCCAGGTGATCAGCATCGACACGACCTCGAACCGGTAGTCCAGGCGGGCCCGGTAGATCGCCCCGTACAGGACGAGCACGGCCGTGGTCAGCGCTCCGCCCGCCGCGAAAACCGCGCCGGCCGCGCGGATCGGCCTTGATCCGTGCCCCGCCAGTCCACCACCGAGGAACACCAGCGCCAGGCCCACGGTCGCATACCCGACGTTCTCCAGGGCGATGAAGACGCCGTGCGGGTTGTACTGCGAGAGCGGGGACAGCCCCGCGGTCTCGCCGCTGAGCAGGCTGGGCTGCATCACGGTGAGCTGAACGGCGTAGTCGGCCACGAGCGTGGCCGCACCGGTCACCGCGAACCCCACCCCCGCCCCGGTGAGCACCCGCCGCCCGGGTGCCGCCCGGCCGTGCAGGCACACCGCCAGGACGACGAACAACAGGGCCGTCAGCAGCGCCGGATACATCCACACGTAGTCGCGCGGGACGAACGCCGCGGCCTCGGTGTAGGGATAGCCGATGCAGCCGCTCCGGCAGTACGGGCCCGAGCGCGGCGGTGTGGTGACCGCCGTGGCGGCCGTGGCCGTGCAGGCGGTCACGGTGGCCACGGCCGTCCAGAGGCCGTACCGGGCATCGTTCACGACACCGCCGCCGTGCGCCCCGGCCTGCGGCGCCGCGGGGCGGGCGCGGGGGCCGGAGCCGGGCGCCGGCCCGCGACCAGCAGCGCGGCCACCTCGGCGGTCACGGCGTCCGCGAAGGCGGTCGCCTCGGGCACGGAGGCGAAGTCGGTGGTGATGCCGAACGCGGCCTGGCCGGCGTACGTGAAGACGGCCACGCCGATACGCATCCGTTCGGCGATCGGGACGTACGGCAGGATCTCGCGGATCGGCCGGCCGAGGACGTACAGCTGCCGGTCCGGGCCGGGGACGTTGGTGGTGACCGTGGTCAGGCCCGGCTGGGGCAGGCGCAGCGCCGTACGGATGGCCAGCGACACCGGCGGGAAGGGCTCGCGTTCGGCCAGCGCCACCAGGGCCGCCCCGGCCTCCACCTCGCCGCTCGCCCGCAGGAGGGCGACGCGCCGGTGCACCTCGCGGAGCCGCTCGGCCGGGTCGCCGACGTCCACCGGCAGCACCAGGAGCAGCGACGCGAGCCGGTTGTCGAGCGGCCCGCCGCCGCCGGGCCCGCGCGTGCTGACCGGCACCAGGGTACGGACGGCGTCCGCCCGGGGTTCCTCGCCGCGGTCGAGGAGCAGGCGGCGGAAGGCCCCCGCCACGGCGGCGAGGTACACGTCGTTGATGCTCACGGCGAACGCGTCGGACACCGCGGCGATGTCGGCCAGCGGGGTGCGGGCCACGGCGTAGCGCCGGGCCCGTCCGAGGGGACCGGACAGCGAGGTCGGGGCGGCCGGCACGAATCCCGCGCCCAGGGTCGCCAGCCCGCGCGCCGTCCGGAGCAGCCAGGCGGCGAGGGCGCCGGGGGTACGCACCGCCCGCGCCGCGATCCGCGCCTGGTCGAAGGGCATCCGCGCGAGCTGGCCCAGCGCGTCGAGGGTGAGGTCGAGCGCGCCGGCGCCGGTGCGGGGCTGCCAGTGGTCCGGCAGGGAGCGGCGGGGGTGCGGGCCGGCGTCGCAGATGAGGCGGTAGAGCTGGTTGCCGGAGACCCCGTCCAGCATGCAGTGGTGCACCTTGGACAGCAGCGCCCAGCGCCCCTCCGGCAGGCCCTCGATGAGCCAGTCCTCCCAGAGCGGCCGGTCCCGGTCGAGGCGCTGGCTCATCACCCGGCCCACGAGGCGCTCGAGCGCGGCGTCGCCGCCCGGCTCGGCCAGGGCGGTCCGCCGCAGGTGGAAGTCGAGGTCGAAGCCGGGGTCGTCGGCCCACACCGGCCGGCCCAGGTTGAACGGCACCCGCCGGACCTTCTGCCGGTACCGGGGCACGAGCGGCAGCCGGCCGCGGATCGCCGCGGCGAACTCGGCCTGGCCGGGCGCGGGCCCGTCGAGGACGGCCACCGACGCGATGGCCAGCGACGCGTGCGGGTCGGCGTCCTCCAGGTCCAGGAAGGACGCGTCCAGCGGGCTCAGATACTCCATGGCGCCCCTCCTCGGCCGGCCGTCGCCTGCTGCTGCCACGGTCGCGTGCCGGTGAGCCGGGACGCCAGGGCCGGACGGCCCGTGCGCACGGCCGGGCCGGGGCGCGACGCTGGGGTCATGGTCACCGGCGTCGCCCGCCACGGCACGGTCGAGCTCGCCTACCGGGTGGACGGGCCGCCCGGCGGCGAGCCCCTGCTGCTGATCATGGGTCTCGGGCTGCAACTGCACTTCTGGCCGGACACGTTCGTCGAGCTGCTGACCGGGCGCGGCTTCCGGGTCGCCCGGTTCGACAACCGCGACGTCGGCCTGTCCACGCACCTGCGCGGGCTGGGCGTGCCGTCGCCGCTGGTCCTGGCGCGCCTGCGCCGGCCCGGCTACGGCCTGACCGACATGGCGGACGACGCCCTGGCGGTGCTCGACGCGCTCGGCTGGGACAGCGCCCACGTGGCCGGGGTCTCGCTCGGCGGCATGATCGCGCAGACCCTGGCGGCCCGGCACGCGCCCCGGGTGCGGACCCTCACGTCGCTGTCCTCGACGCCGTCGCCACACATCGGCCGGCCCTGGCCCGCCACGGCCGCCGCCCTGCTGCGCCCGCCCGGGCGCGGGCGCGAGGCGGCGGCGCGGCAGGTCGTGCGGATCTTCCGGATCATCGGGTCACCGGCGTACCCCCGCGACGAGGAGTGGCTGCGCGAGGCGGCGCGGCTCAGCTACGACCGCGGTCACGACCCGGCGGGCGTCCTGCGGCAACTGGCGGCGATCGTGACGGCCCCGGACCGGCGCCCGCTGCTGCGCCGGCTGCGGATGCCGGCCCTCGTGGTGCACGGCGCCGCCGACCCGCTCGTCCGGCTGCCCGGCGGCGTCGCGACGGCGCGGGCGATCCCCGGCGCCAGGCTGGTGATCCACCCGGGCATGGGCCACGACCTGCCGTACGCCCTGCAGCCCGGCATCGCGGACGACATCCGGGCCACCGCGCGCCGCTGGGCGGGTGATCCGGCGGCGCCGGAGCCGTCCTGAGGCGTGCCCGCTGGGCCCCGCCCGACGGGCCGTCCGCCCCTCCATCGCGCACCGCCGGCGGCGCAGGCTGGGCGTAACCGTCCCTGAGGAGGCCGGCATGGACGCGCGGAGCCCCGACCTGACCCCCCTGCCCGACCTGCTGCACGACCGGGCGCGTACGGGCGCCGTCCGGGACCGGCGGCCGGTGTACCTGAACCTGCTGCCGCCGTGCAACGACGCCTGCCCCGCCGGTGAGAACATCCAGGCCTGGCTGGCGGCGGCTCAGGCCGGCGAGCACGAACGCGCCTGGCGCATCCTCGTCGCGGACAACCCGATGCCCGCCATCCACGGCCGGGTCTGTTATCACCCGTGCGAGAACGCGTGCAACCGCGCGCACCTCGACTCCTCGGTGTCGATCCACAGTGTCGAGCGTTTCCTCGGCGACCTGGCGATCGCCCGCGGCTGGGCCTTCGATCCGCCCGCGGCGCCCACCGGCAGGCGGGTGCTGGTCGTCGGCGCCGGGCCGAGCGGGCTGTCCGCCGCGTACCACCTCGCGCGGCTGGGGCATCGCGTCGTCGTCCACGACGCCGGGGCGGAGCCCGGGGGCATGATGCGCTACGGCATCCCCGCGTACCGTCTCCCCCGCGACGTGCTGGCCGCCGAGATCGCCCGCATCCAGGCCCTCGGGGTCGAGATCGTCACCGGCCACCCGGTGCGCGACCTGGTCGCCGAGCGTGCGGAGGGCCGCTTCGACGCCGTGTTCGTCGCGGTCGGCGCGCACCTGTCGAAGCGGGTCGACATCCCGGCCCGGGAGGCCGGCCGGATCGTCGACGCGGTCGGCTTCCTGCGCAGCGTGGCCGCCGGCGAGCGACCCGCGATCGGCCGGCGCGTCGCCGTCTACGGCGGCGGCAACACCGCCATGGACGCCGCGCGGGTCGCCCGGCGGCTCGGCGCGGACGAGGCGGTCATCGTCTACCGGCGGACCCGGGGCCAGATGCCCGCGCACCCCGAGGAGGCCGAGGAGGCCGAGCGCGAGGGCATCACGATCAACTGGCTGCGTACCATCCAGGCCGTCGACGGCCCGGACCTGACCGTCGAGGTCATGGAGCTCGACGCCGAGGGGCGGCCGGTGCCTACCGGCCGCACCGAGACGCTCAGCGCCGACACGGTGATCCTCGCCCTCGGGCAGCGCTGCGACGTCACGTTCCTGCGCGGCGTCCCGGGAGTGCGGTTCACGCCGGACGACACGGTCGTGGTGTCGCCGTCGCTGATGACCGGCTGCCCCGGGGTGTTCGCCGGCGGCGACCTGGTGCCGGCCGAGCGCACCGTCACCGTCGGGGTGGGACACGGCCGGACCGCCGCCCGGCACATCGACGCCTACCTGCGGGCAAGCACGTACGAGCCGCCGGCCGCGCCCCGGACCGCCGGGTTCGGCGACCTGCACCCGTGGTACTTCGGCGACAACGCGCGCCGCGCCCAGCCCGAACGCGACGCGGCCACCCGTACGGGCGACTTCGCCGAGATCGTCGGCGGCCTGGACCCGGACGCGGCGCGGTACGAGGCCGGACGCTGCCTGTCCTGCGGCACCTGCTTCGAGTGCGACGGCTGCCTGGGCTCCTGCCCCGAGGACGCCATCGTCAAGCTCGGGCCGGGCCGCGGCTACCGCATCGACACCGCCCGCTGCACCGGCTGCGGCACCTGCTTCGACCAGTGCCCGGTGCACGCCATCGAGCTGATTCCCGAGGTGACGTCATGACGCGCGTGACGATCGACGGCAACGAGGCCGCGGTGTCGGTCGCGTACCGGCTCAACGAGGTCTGCTGCATCTATCCGATCACGCCCTCGTCCCCGATGGCGGAGCTGGCCGACGAGTGGTCCACGGCGGGCCGGCCGAACGTGTGGGGTTCCGTGCCGGCGGTCGTCGAGATGCAGAGCGAGGGCGGTGCGGCGGGAGCGGTGCACGGCGCGTTGCAGAGCGGGGCGCTCACCACGACGTTCACCGCCTCGCAGGGCCTGCTGCTGATGATCCCCAACATGTACAAGATCGCCGGGGAGCTGACCCCGGCCGTCCTGCACGTGGCCGCCCGGTCCCTGGCCGCGCAGGGACTGTCCATCTTCGGCGACCACTCGGACGTGATGGCGGTCCGCGCCACCGGCTTCGCCCTGCTCGCCTCGGCGTCCGTGCAGGAGGCCCACGACCTCGCCCTGGTCGCCCAGGCGGCGTCGCTGCGTACCCGGGTGCCGTTCGTGCACTTCTTCGACGGCTTCCGGACCTCGCACGAGCTCAACACCGTCGAGCTGCTGGACGACGACGACCTGCGGGCGCTGGTCCCGCCGGCCCTGATCCGGGCGCACCGGGCGCGGGCGCTGTCGCCGGAGCGGCCGTTCATCCGGGGCACGGCGCAGAACCCGGACGTCTACTTCCAGGGCCGCGAGACCGTCAACCCGTACTACGCGCGGGTGCCCGGCGCGGTGCAGGACGCGATGGACCTGCTCGCGCGGCGCACCGGCCGCCGGTACGGCATCGTCGAGTACCACGGCGATCCGCACGCGGAACGGGTCCTGGTCCTCATGGGTTCCGGGGCGCAGACCGCGGCCGAGACGGTCCGGCACCTCGTGGCGCGCGGCGAGCGGGTCGGCGTCGTCCACGTCCGCCTCTTCCGCCCGTTCCCGGCGGCGGAGGTGGCGGCGGCCGTCCCGGAGAGCGCGCGCAGCGTCGCCGTGCTGGACCGCACCAAGGAACCCGGCGGGCAGGGCGAACCGCTGTTCCTCGACGTGCTCGCCGCGCTGGCCGAGAGCCCGCGCGCCGTCCGGCCGGCGGTGATCGGCGGGCGCTACGGACTCGGGTCGAAGGAGTTCACCCCGGGCATGGTCGCGGGGGTCCTCGGCGAGCTGGCCCGCGAGCACCCGCGGCGGCGCTTCACGATCGGCATCGTCGACGACGTCGGCGGCACCAGCCTGCCGTACGGGCCCCTCGACATCGAGCCGGCGGAGACCGTACGGGCGGTCTTCTTCGGCCTCGGCTCGGACGGCACGGTCGGCGCCAACAAGAACACCATCAAGATCCTCGGCGCCGATCCGGGCACCCACGCCCAGGGCTACTTCGTGTACGACTCGAAGAAATCCGGCTCGATGACCGTGTCGCACCTGCGGTTCGGCCCCGCCCCGATCCGGGCGCCCTACCTGGTCACCGGCGCGGGCTTCGTCGGCTGCCACCACCCGAGCCTGCTGGAGCGCGCCGACGTCCTCGCCCCCGCGGCCGACGGCGCCGTGCTGCTGCTGAACTGTCCCCGGCCACCGGACGAGGTGTGGGACGCGCTGTCCCGGCCGGTGCAGGAGGAGATCATCGCCCGGCACCTGCGGCTGTACGCGGTCGACGCGGACCGGGTGGCGACCGGGGCCGGGCTGCCGGGGCGCACCAACACCGTGCTGCAGACGTGCTTCTTCGCCATCTCCGGCGTGCTGCCCCGCGACGTGGCGATCGCACGGATCAAACAGAGCATCACCAGAACGTACGCCCGGCGCGGCGCCGAGGTCGTGGCCCGCAACCACGCCGCCGTGGACCACGCCCTGGCCGGCCTGCACGAGGTGCGCGTCCCGGCCGCGGCCACCACCGTCCGCGAACCCGCCCCCATGGTCCCCGGCGGCGCGCCGCCGTTCGTCCGGGCGGTCACCGCCACGATGATGGCTGGCCACGGCGACCGGCTGCCGGTGAGCGCGCTGCCGGCGGACGGGACGTACCCGGGCGGGACGACCGCGTACGAGAAACGCAACGTCTCCGACCTCGTCGCCGAGTGGGACCCGCAGCTGTGCATCCAGTGCGGCAACTGCGGCTTCGTCTGCCCGCACAGCGTGATCCGCAGCAAATTCTTCGACCTGAAGGAGCTGGCCGGGGCGCCCGCCGGGTTCGCCAGCGCCCCGCTGAACGCCCGGGGTCTGCCCGGTTCGCGGTTCGCACTACAGGTGTACCTCGAGGACTGCACCGGTTGCGGCCTGTGCGTCGAGGCCTGCCCGGTGAGCGCGCCGGACGACCCGGAGCACCGGGCGATCAACCTGGCGGCGCGGGAGCCGGCCCTCGACGCCGGCCGCGAGTCGATCACCTTCTTCGAGACCCTGCCGGTGGCCGACCGCACCCGGGTCGACTTCGAGACGGTACGCGGCGCGCAGTTCCTGCAACCGCTCTTCGAGTTCTCCCTGGCCTGCGCCGGCTGTGGTGAGACGCCGTACCTGAAGCTGCTGTCCCAGCTGTTCGGCGACCGGCTCATGGTCGCCAATGCCACCGGCTGCTCGTCGATCTACGGCGGGAACCTGCCGACGACGCCGTGGACGCACAACGCCGAGGGACGCGGGCCGGCCTGGTCGAACTCGCTGTTCGAGGACAACGCCGAGTTCGGGCTCGGCTTCCGGCTCGCCGCGGACCTGCACCGCGACCTGGCCGCGGCGCGGCTGGGCCAGCTGCGCGAGCGGCTCGGCGCGGACCTGGTCGACGAGATCCTGCGGGCGCCGCAGCGGCGCGAGTCCGAGTTCGCCGCCCAGCGCCGCCGCCTCGCCGAGCTGGAACGCCGGCTGGCCGGCCTCGACCCCGCCGAACCCGCCGTCGCCGACCTGCGCAGCGTCGTGGACCACCTGGTGCGGCGCAGCGTGTGGATCGTCGGCGGGGACGGCTGGGCGTACGACATCGGCGCCGGCGGCCTCGACCACGTGCTCGCCGGCGGACGCGACGTCAACGTGCTGGTCATGGACACCGAGGTCTACTCCAACACCGGGGGCCAGATGTCCAAGGCGACGCCGCTGTCCGCGGTCGCCAAGTTCGCCGCCGGCGGCAAGCGCACCCCGAAGAAGGACCTGGCGCTGCAAGCGATCTCCTACGGCAACGTCTACGTCGCCCGGGTCGCCATGGGCGCCGATCCGCAGCAGACCCTGCGGGCGCTGCGCGAGGCCGAGGCGTACGACGGCCCGTCGCTGGTGATCGCGTACGCCCACTGCATCGCGCACGGCATCGACCTGCGCCAGGGGATGGACCAGCAGCACCGGGCCGTGGCGACGGGCTACTGGCCGTTGATGCGCTACGACCCGGTGCTGCGGGCCGCCGGGGCCAACCCGTTCCTGCTCGACTCCGCGCGGCCCCGGCTGCCGCTGAGCGCGTACACCGAACGGGAGCTGCGCTTCCGGCAGTTGCACAGCACCGACCCGGCGACGGCGCAGCGGCTCGCCGCGCTGGCGCAGGAGGCCGTCGACCAGCACTGGCAGCTCTACGAGGAGATGGCGGCGAGGGGGCCGGAACGCTTCCCGGCCGACGCCCGGGGCACGTGAGGCCGAAGGACCCGGCCGGTTCGGGCGGTGTGGCCCGGGTGCGCGCGGCGCCGCGGGGGCAGCGTCAGGGGAAGGACATCGCTGGAGGAGGAAACCATGACCACCATCGGCCGCGGATCCGCGGCGCACCTCGAGAAGGTCGAGGCACCCGGACACATGCTCACCAAGACGGCGGCGAAGGCGCTGGCCGTGTTCCGCATCTCGCTCGGCTTCGTGTTCCTGTGGGCGTTCTTCGACAAGACGTTCGGGTGGGGCTACGCGACACCGTCGGCCCGCGCCTGGATCAACGGCGGCTCCCCCACCAAGGGCTTCCTGTCGTCCGTGGACATCGGACCCTTCCAGGGCACGGCGCACAGCATCGCCGGCGACTGGTGGGCCAACTGGCTGTTCATGCTCGGCCTGCTGGGCATCGGCGTCGCCCTCGTGCTCGGCATCGGGTTGCGGATCGCCGCCGGTGCGGCGACGCTGATGATGGCGTTCATGTGGTTCGCCGAGTTCCCCCTGGCGCAGCACACGAGCTCCGGCGAGCCCAGCGGCTCGACCAACCCGATCACCGACTACCACTTCATGTACGCCGTCGGCGCCGTCGTCGTGGCCCTCACCTACGCGGGCCACACCTGGGGGCTGGGCCGCTGGTGGGCGGGCCTGCCGTTCGTGCAGCGCCACCGCTGGCTGATCTGAGATCCGGCGGCACGCAGCAGCCGTCCGGCCGGGGCCTCACGGCGGTCGACCTGGCCGGACGGCATCGTCGCGGCGCGGAAGGCGGGAGAACGCATGACGACCATCGGAGTGCCGCGCGAGGCGGCGGGCGGGGAACGGCGCGTGGCCCTGGTGCCCAGCGACGTGCCCCGCCTGCGGCGGATCGGCCTCGACGTTCTCGTCGAGGCCGGCGCGGGAGCCGGCGCGTGGCACGACGACGCGGCGTACGAGGCCGCCGGCGCCACGGTCACCACCCACCCCCTGCTGTACGCCGGCAGCGACGTGATCGCCGGCATCGGCCCGCCGGAGGACGCCGGCGCCCTGCGCGCCGGACAGCTGCTGGTGGGCCTGCTCGCGCCCCGCGGCCGTCCGGCGCTGGTCCGGGCCCTGGCCGCGGCCGGCGTCACCGCGGTCAGCCTCGACCTGCTGCCCCGGACGCTCAGCCGGGCCCAGGCCATGGACGCCCTCACCTCCCAGGCGAGCGTGGCCGGCTACAAGGCGGCCCTGGTCGCCGCGGACGCGTACGGCGGCTACCTGCCGATGCTGATGACCGCGGCGGGCACCACCCGGCCGGCCCGGGTGCTGGTCCTCGGCGCCGGCATCGCGGGGCTGCAGGCGATCGCCACGACCCGGCGGCTCGGCGCGGCGGTGACCGGGTACGACGTCCGGGAGGCGGCCTGCGAGGACATCGCCTCCACCGGCGCCGACGTGCTGCGCCTCGGCACCCCGGCCGCGACCGGCGAGGGCGGCTACGCGCGGGCGCTCACCGCGGACGAGGCGGACCGGCAGCAGCGGGCCCTGGACGAGGCGGTGGCCGGCTTCGACATCGTCATCACCACGGCGCAGGTGCCGGACGGCCGGCCGCCGGTGCTGGTCACCGCCGCCGCCCTCGCGGCACTGCGGCCGGGTTCGGTGGTCGTCGACGCCGCCGCCGGCCCGCACGGCGGCAACGTCGACGGTTCCCGGCCCGGCGGCACCGTGCGTACGGACCGGGGGGTGACCGTGATCGGCGCCGGGAACCTGGCCGCCCAGGTGCCGCAGGCGGCGTCGGCCGCGTACTCCCGCAACCTGTGCGCGCTGCTCGCCGCGCTGATCCGCGACGGCGTGCCGGCGCTGGACCCGGCCGACGAGATCCACGCCGCCGTCGTGGTGACCCGCGACGGCGAGGTCGTGCACCCGCGCGTCCGGGAGGCCCTCGACCAGGAGGTCACATCATGAACGCGCTGCTGCTCGCGGACCTCACCGTGTTCACCCTGAGCCTGCTCGTCGGGTTCGAGGTGATCAGCAAGGTGCCGGCGACCCTGCACACGCCGCTGATGTCGGGCGCGAACGCCGTCCACGGCGTCGTGATCGTCGGCGTGATGCTGCTGGCCGCCTCGGTCACCACCGTCGCCGGCTACGTGCTGGTGCTGATCGCGGCCGCGTTCGCCGCCATGAACGTCACCGGCGGGTACGTCGTCACCGACCGGATGCTCGCGATGTTCCGCACCCGCAAGGAGGGGCGCCGATGAGCGGCTTCGACACGACCGTGCACCTGATCTACCTCGCCTGCGCGGTCTGTTTCGTGCTGGGGCTGCACCTGATGAACGCCCCGGCGTCGGCGCGCCGCGGCAACCGGTTGTCGGCGGCCGGCATGACCGCCGCGATCGTCACCACCGCGGCGGTGCTGGTGCACGACCGGGTGATCGCGGGCTGGGCGGTGGCGGCGCTGGTCGCCGGCGGCGTGCTCGGCGCGGTGGCCGGGCTGATCACCGCGCGCCGGGTCGAGATGACGGCGATGCCGCAGCTGGTCAGCCTCTTCAACGCCGTCGGCGGCGGCGCGGCCGCCCTGATCGCCCTCGGCGACGCGCTCGCGCATTCCGCGGACCTCGCCGGGCAGCCGGTGCGGACGTCGGTCACGACCGTGCTGGACCTGGCCATCGGCGGGGTCACGCTGAGCGGGTCCCTGGTGGCCTCCGGCAAGCTGGCCGGGATGGTGCCGGGCCGGCCGATCGGGGTGCCCGGCGGCCGGTGGATCAACGCCGTCCTCGGCCTCGCCGCCGTGGTGCTCGCCGGGCTCTTCCTCACCGGTCACGCCGGGATGGCCGCGCTCTACGGCATCGGGTTCGCCGCCCTGGCCGCCGGGGTGCTGCTCACCCTGCCCATCGGGGGCGCCGACATGCCGGTGGTCATCTCGCTGCTGAACGCCTGCACCGGCACCGCGGTCGCCATGGCCGGCTTCGTCCTCGGCAGCGACGCCCTGATCATCGCCGGGGCCCTGGTCGGGGCGGCGGGCGCCATCCTGACCAAGCTCATGGCCGACGCGATGAACCGCCCGATCAGCGCCATCATCGCGGGCGGCTACGGCACCGGCGACGACGCCGCCGGGCCCGCGGGCAGCACCGGCCCGGTCCGGGAGGTCACCGCCGAGGACGCCGCGCTGCAGCTCGCGTACGCCCACAAGGTCGTGATCGTGCCCGGCTACGGCCTGGCCGCGGCGCAGGCCCAGCACGAACTCGTCGCGCTGGCCCGGGCGCTGACCGAGCGCGGCGCCGAGGTCAGCTACGGGATCCACCCGGTCGCGGGCCGGATGCCGGGCCACATGAACGTGCTGCTCGCCGAGGCGGACGCCCCGTACGCGCAGCTCAAGGATCTCGAGGAGGTCAACCCGCAGTTCCCGGGGACGGACGTGGCGCTGGTCGTGGGCGCCAACGACGTCACCAACCCGGCGGCGCGGCGGCCGGGCAACCCGGTCTCCGGGATGCCGATCCTCGACGTCGACCGGGCCCGCAGCGTCATCGTCATCAAGCGCTCCCTCGGCCACGGCTACGCCGGCATCGACAACGAGCTGTACACCCACCCGTCCACCGCGATGCTCTTCGCGGACGCCAAGAAGGGGCTGAGCGCCCTCCTCGTCGGCGTCCGCGAATATGCGGCCTGAGGCCGTCCGGCCCTTGTGCGTAGCCGCCGGTGCGGGGACCGTCGGTCCCACAGCCGCACGCGCACCCGGGAGGCAGCCATGGGACGGACCTCGTCGGCCCACGCCGCACCGGCGGCGCGGCGCACCCAGCTGCTGCATCGCATGCTGCTGGTACGGCGGCTGGAGGAGCAGCTCGCCCTGGCGGCGGCCACCCCGGCGCCGGAGGCCGGCGACGAGGCGGTCGCGGTCGGGCTGCTGACCGCGCTGGCCCCCGGGGACGCGCTGATCGCCGCCGGGCCGCACGGACCCTGGCACGCGCTCGTGGCGGCCGCGGCGCTGTTCGGCGGCGACGTGACCACGGCCGCGGGCCCGGACCAGGCGGTCGCCCGGGCCCGGGACACGGCCCGCGACGGCGACCACCGGGTGGTGGCCGTCTGCCTGCCGGGCGCCGCCCCGGCCGGCGGGGACCTCGGCGGCGTCCCGCTGCTGTTCTGCCACCGCGGCCACCTCGCCGCGGCCGGCACCGCGGCCACCGTCCTCTCGGTCGACGGCGACGACGTGGAGGCCGTCACCGGCGCGGCCGGCGCCGAGGCGGGCGTGCTCCGCGCCGGCGCCGGGCCGTGCCTGCTGGGCCTGCGGTCCCCCGGGCCCGGCCACGACCCGATCGCCCGGCTCGCCGGGCGCATGCGCACCGACCACCAGCTCGACGACAACACCCTGCGGGCGATCGACCGCGACGCGACCGCCCGGGCCGCGGCCTTCGTCCGCAACCGCCCGCCCGCCGGCTCCTGAGCGGGCCCGGACAGCGTCCCCGCCGCCCGGGCCCGGCACGCGCGGATGTCCGGGTCAGTGGAAGCGCCAGGCGACGATGTTCGGGACGATGTCGGTGGCGTACGGGTCGTCGTTGGGGCGGTCCGGGTTGCAGACGAACACGCCGAGGCCGTACGTCGTCTGTCCGCCCTGCTCGGTGCCGTACGGCCGGAGGCACTTGCCGGAGCCCCAGGCGTCACTGACGAACTTCACCCAGCCGTTCCTGCCCGCCGCGTACCAGCTGGTTCCCCACTCGCCGCAGTTGCTCAGCCCGACGAGGTTGTTCGACAGGGCCTTGAGGCAGGTGCCGGAGTTCTTGTGCCTCACTTCCATCCAGCCCGAGTTCCCGACGGTCCACACCTGGAAGACGTTCCCGGCATTGCACTGGTGGAGATAGGCGGAACCCCCGTCACCGTCCAGGCACCAGCCCGGATTTCCCACGTTCTCGTAGCGCGCGTCTCCGGCGGCGGACGCCGGCGCGGCGCTCACCAGGAGACCGGCGAACGCGGCGATCATCGCGACGCCCAGGGTCGCGAATCGGCCCGGCCGCCCGAGGTCCCGTGGTCACGGGCCGTAGTCCTCTGATCAACAGCACGGGCGGCCGTCACCCTGGAGGGAGAACCCGAGAGACGGAGGAAGGACATGCGCGCCGCAGTGGTGACCGGCTTCGACAAGCCGTTGGAGATCAAGGAAGTGCCGACCCCCGTCCCGGGCGCCGGCCAGGTGCTCGTCCGGATCGAGGCGAGCGGGCTGTGCCACACCGACATCCACGCCGCGCAGGGCGACTGGCCGGTCAAGCCGGCGCCGCCGTTCGTGCCGGGGCACGAGGGCGTCGGCATCGTCGAGGGCGTCGGCGCCGGCGTCACCGGGCACGCCCCCGGGGACCGGGTGGCGATCCCGTGGCTGGGCCACGCCTGCGGCACCTGCGAGTACTGCGTGAGCGGCTGGGAGACGCTGTGCGAGGCGCAGCAGAACACCGGCTACTCCATCGACGGCGGGCACGCCGAGTTCGCGGTCGCCGACGCCCAGTACGTCGTCCGCGTGCCCGACGGCATCGACCCCGCCGAGGCCGCGCCGCTGACGTGCGCGGGCGTCACCACGTACAAGGCGGTCAAGGTCGGCGGGGTCACCCCGGGCGACCGGGTGGCGATCTTCGGCATCGGCGGGCTGGGCCACCTCGCCCAGCAGTACGCCCAGATCTTCGGCGGCGAGACCATCGCCGTCGACGTCACCGAGGAGAAGCTGTCCCTGGCCAAACAGCTCGGAGCCGCCCACGTCGTCAACGCGGCCACCACCGACCCGGTCGCGGCCATCGAGGCGCTCGGCGGCGCGGACGTCGCCGTGGTGCTCGCGGCCAGCCCGCGGGTCATCGAGCAGGCGCACGCCTCGCTGCGGCGCGGCGGCCGCCTGGTGCTGGTGTCGCTGCCGAAGGACAACGCGATGTCCCTGCCGATCTTCCAGACCGTGCTCAAGGGCATCCGGATCATCGGTTCCATCGTCGGCACCCGCGCCGACCTGGCCGAGGTGTTCCAGCTGCACGCCGCCGGGCGTACCCGCGTGCTGTTCGAGCCGCGCCCGCTCGACGACATCAACGCGGCGATCGCCGACGTGCTGGCCGGCCGGGTCCCCGCCCGGCTCGTGCTGCTGCCCTGAGAGTGACGCACGGCACGGTCCGTAGGTCCCGGTAGGCCCCGCCTGCCGGGACCTACGGCCCTGATCAACCGGAGCCGGGATCGGCGAGGCTGGAATCATCAGCGAGGAGGAATCATGGAAGCACGCAACGCCTGGCGCGGATTCACCGGCGACGGATGGCGCGACACGATCGACGTCTCCGCCTTCATCCACGACAACGTGACGCCCTACGACGGCGACGCGGAGTTCCTGGCCGGCCCCACCCACCGCACCGAGCGGCTCTGGCGTGAGCTGCAGCGCATGTTCGTCGAGGAGCGCAGCCGGGGCGTCTACGACATCGACACCCACACCCCGTCGACGATCACCTCGCACGCTCCCGGCTTCATCGACCGCTCCCACGAGCTGATCGTCGGGCTGCAGACCAGCGCCCCCCTGCGGCGCGCCATCATGCCGGCCGGCGGCCTGCGGATGGTCGAGGCCGGGCTGAAGGCGTACGGGTACGCGCTCGACCCCACCGTGCACGCGATCTTCTCCCGCTACCGCAAGAGCCACAACGCCGGCGTGTTCGACGCGTACCCGGAGGACGTGCTCGCCGCGCGGCGCTCGCACATCATCACCGGGCTGCCCGACGCGTACGGCCGCGGCCGGATCATCGGCGACTACCGCCGCGTCGCCCTCTACGGCGTCGACCGGCTGATCGCCGAGCGCAAGGAGCTCAAGCGCGCGCTCGACGGGAAGCTCTCCGCCGAGGACGTCATCCGCGACCGCGAGGAGCTGGCCGAGCAGATCCGGGCCCTGGGCGAGCTGAAGGAGATGGCGGCCGGCTACGGCTACGACCTCTCCGGGCCGGCCACCACCGGGCGCGAGGCGATCCAGTGGCTGTACTTCGCGTACCTGGGCGCCACGAAGGAGCAGAACGGCGCCGCCATGTCGCTGGGCCGCACCTCCTCGTTCATCGACGTCTACCTCGAGCGGGACCTCGCCGAGGGCACCCTCACCGAGGAGGCGGCGCAGGAGCTGATCGACGACTTCGTGATCAAGCTGCGGATCATCCGCTTCCTGCGGACCCCCGAGTACGACGAGCTGTTCTCCGGCGACCCGACCTGGGTCACCGAGGCGATCGGCGGCAAGGGCCTGGTCACCCGCACCAGCTTCCGCTACCTGCAGACCCTGTACGACCTGGGCCCGGCCCCCGAGCCGAACCTGACCGTGCTGTGGTCGCCGGACCTGCCGGAGGGCTTCAAGCGGTTCTGCGCCCAGGTGTCGATCGACACCAGCTCGATCCAGTACGAGAACGACGACCTGCTGTGCGCGGCGTACGACGACGACACCGCGATCGCGTGCTGCGTGTCGGCCATGCGCGTCGGCAAGGACATGCAGTTCTTCGGCGCCCGGGCGAACCTGGCCAAGGCCCTGCTGTACGCGATCAACGGCGGCCGGGACGAGCTGACCGGCGCCCAGGTCACCCCGCCGATGCCGGCGATCGAGACCGACGTGCTGGACTACGAGCAGGTCATGGCCGCGTTCGACCGGACGCTGGACTGGCTCGCCGAGACCTACGTGGACGCCCTCAACGTCATCCACTACATGCACGACAAGTACGCGTACGAGCGCCTGGAGATGGCCCTGCACGACCACCCGGTGCACCGCTTCCTGGCGACCGGCATCGCCGGGCTCTCGGTGGCCGCGGACAGCCTCTCGGCCATCAAGTACGCCCAGGTGAAGGTCCTGCGCGACACCGACGGCAAGGCCGTGGACTACACGGTGGACGGCGACTTCCCGACGTACGGCAACAACGACGACCGGGCCGACGCCATCGCCGTGGACCTGGTCGAGCGGTTCATGGCCAAGATCCGGCGCCAGCCGACGTACCGCGACTCGGAGCCGTCGCTGTCGGTGCTGACCATCACGTCGAACGTCGTGTACGGCAAGCACACCGGCAACACCCCGGACGGCCGGCGGGCCGGCGAGCCGTTCGCGCCCGGCGCCAACCCGATGAACGGGCGGGACCGCCACGGCCTGGTCGCCGCGGCCCTGTCGGTGGCGAAGCTGCCGTACGCCAGCGCCCGCGACGGCATCTCGCTCACCACCACGGTGACCCCGGCGGGTCTGGGCCGCAGCCGCGAGGAGCGGATCGGCAACCTGGCCGGCGTGCTGGACGGCTACACCGCGGCCGGCGGCTTCCACCTCAACGTCAACGTGCTGGACCGGGCCACCCTCGAGGACGCCATGGCGCACCCCGAGAAGTACCCGCAGCTCACCATCCGGGTCTCCGGGTACGCGGTGAACTTCGTCCGGCTCACCACCGAGCAGCAGCGCGACGTCATCTCGCGCACGTTCCACGGGGCGCTGTGGTGATCGGCTCCGTCCACTCCTGGGACGTCTCGATCGGCGTCGACGGGCCGGGCACCCGGTTCGTGGCCTTCCTGGCCGGGTGCCCGCTGCGCTGCCTCTACTGCCACAGCCCCGACACGTGGTACCGGCGCAGCGGCACCCCCACCAGCACCGACGACCTGCTCACCCAGATCCGCCGCTACGAGCGCTTCATCAAGGTCTCCGGCGGCGGGGTGACCCTGAGCGGGGGCGAGCCGCTCCAGCAGCGCGACTTCACCCGCGAGGTGCTGACCCGCAGCAAGGAACTGGGCCTGCACACGGCCCTGGACACCAGCGGCTTCCTCGGCGACCGGGCCGACGACGCCCTGCTGGCGGCCACCGACCTGGTCCTGCTGGACATCAAGTCGGGTGACCCGCGGACGTACCGCCGGGTCACCCGCACCGGCCGGCTGGACCCGACGGCCCGGTTCGCGCACCGCCTCGGCGACCTGGGCAAACCGGTCTGGGTCCGCTTCGTCCTCGTCCCGGGCCTCACCGACGACCCGGAGAACGTGGCGGCGGTGGCCCGGCTGGTGGCCGAGGTGCCGACGGTGGAACGCGTGGACGTCCTGCCGTTCCACCGCCTCGGCGCCGCGAAGTGGGAGGCGCTGGGCCTCACCTTCCCCCTCGCCGGCACCGCACCGCCGGACCCCGAAGCGGTGGAACGGGTCTACGCGGAGTTCCGCGGCGTGGGTGTGCCCGTGTTCTGAGCCGACCCCGGAGCGTTTCACTCATCCTCGGTAGGGACTTCGGACCCTGCTGATCTGCGCCGGCGACTTGTTCACCTTGAAGTGACAGGATGGTGACGCCTGGCAGTCGAGGTGAGGCGCATGGCGACGCTGCGACCGCACGGCGCGGAGGCCCTGGCACCCGTCGCGGACGACGACGCCGGCGGGGCCTTCTTCGCGCGGACCTCGGGCGGCCCGCTGACGGTCTACGACCTGCCGGCGGGCCACCTGCTCACCGAGGGTCTGACCGGCGTGCTCGCGGCCGCGGGCCGCAGCCCGCTCTGGTTGCGGCTCCGGCCCGAGGACAACGACCCGGCCGCGTTCCTCCGGTCGCTGGCACAGGCGGCGGGGCGCTACCGTCCCGGCTGCGCGGAGGCGACGCTCGCCCTGATGCGCAAGCGCCCGGGCCCGGCGTACGGATGGCCTCCCCTCTTCGACCGGCTCGCCGCCGACCTGGCCGACGTCCTGGCCGACAAGGGCACCCTGGTCCTCGAGCACGCCCACCGGCTGCGCGGGCCCGGCGTCACCCTCGACCTCCTCGGCTCCCGGGTGCTGCCCGGGCTGCGCCGCCGGGGCGTACCGTGCGTCCTCTTCGCGTTCCCCGGCCTGGACCCCACCGGACTCCCCGCCGACGCCGCCCGCTGGACCACCCGTGACCTTCGACGGCCGGCACCGGGCGCCCGGCGGCGGACCCGGTGGGAGGACGCGGCGGGTGCCCGGGCCGCCGCCCGAGCGGTGCGGACCGCGCTCGGCCCCGCCGCCGAGGACGGCCTGTCCGGGGCGAGCGGCGTCGACGACCTGCTGCTGCGCGCCGCCGGGCTGCTCGTACCCCTGCTCGACGACCGGCAGCGGCGCCGGCTCGGCATGGCGACGGCGCTGGAGTACGGGCGCGGCGAGCCCGCCGGGCCCTGGTGGCAGCGCCTCGACGACGGCTGGTTCCGGCTGCGGGCGGCCTGGTCCGGGCCGCTCTCCGTCGTCCTCGCGCCGTCGGCCCTGCCCGGCCCCCGGGAGCTGCGCCGCGCGGCCGATGCGCTGCTCCGCGACGGGGAACTCGACCGGGCCGTCGGCCTCTACCTCGAGGCGCACGAGGAGGAGGCCGCGGCGAAGGCCATCGACGCGCACGCCGCCAACCTCATGGACCTCGGCCGCTGGCAGACGCTCGAGGAGTGGACCGCCCGGCTTCCGGCCGACGTGCTGACCGGCCATCCGGACCTGCTGCACGACCGCGGGGAGATCGCCGCGGTCCGCGGCGACGCGCCGGCCGCCCACCGCTGGTTCGACCTCGCCGCCACCCGGTACCTGGCACGCGCGGACCCGGGTGGCGCGGGCCGCAGCATGCTGGCCGCCAGCAGCGTCGCCGTCGCCGCCGACGACCTGCCCACCGCCCGCGCGCGGTCCAGCGCGGCGGTGGCGTTCGCCGAGGCGGGAACGGAACCGGGCGCCGTGGTGTGGCCCTCCTGGCAGCAGGCGACCACCGCCCTGCTCAGCGGCGACACGGACACCGCCCTGGTGTGCTTCACCCGCGCGGCCGGGGCCTGCCCGGCCGGCTCCGCGCCGGAGCTGATCCGTTCGGCGGGCGCGCTGAGCCGGCAGATCGACGAGCTGCGCCGCCGCCAGGAGGGGCACCGGACCGCCGCGCTGGCCCTGCGCGGGCGGGAGAACGAGGTGCTGGGCCGGCTGCTCGCGGCGGTCGGGTCCGGCCCCAGCGTGCCCGGCCTGCCGGGGACCGGCTGGTCGGCCGCCCCCATCCCGCTGCGGCTGCGCGGGCTGAACCTGGGCCGGCCGGCGGACGCCGGCCGGGGCCTCGGCGCCCGGCTGCGCAGGGCGCTGACCGGCCACCGGACCGTCCCCGCACCGCAGGCCACGCCCGGGGAGACCGGACCGGCGGGCGCCGGGGCCCCGGCGCCCGGCCGGCCGGGCCCGATGCTCGTCGTCGAGCTGATGGGCCCGTTCCGCGCCGCCGTCGACGACGTCGCGGTGCACGACGGGATGGGACCGCGGATCCGGTCGCTGCTGGCGTACCTGGTCACCCATCGGGAGCCGTGGCCCTCCGGCGAGGCGATCGCGGACGCCCTGCGACCCGGTACGGCCCGCGAGGCCGGCCGCAACAGCCTCAACGTCGCCCTGCACGGGCTGCGGCGCGCCCTGCGGGAGGGCACCGGAGCGCCGGTCGTGGTGTTCGCCGGGTCGTCGTACCGGCTGCACCCGACGGTGACGCTGTGGGTGGACGTGGACCGGTTCGAGGAGCGGATCGCCCGGGCCCGGGCCGACGAGCGCGGCGGTGACGACAACGCGGCGGTCGCCGCCTACGAGGACGCGACCGGCCTGTACCGGGGCGAGTTCCTCGCGGACGAGCCGTACGAGGAGTGGCCGTCCGCCCTGCGCCGGGGGCTCCGCCTGCGGCAGCTCGACGCCCTCGACCGCCTCGCCCGGCTGCACTTCGACCAGGGCCGGTACGCGCGCGCCGCGGACCTCGTCCTGCGCCTGCTCGAGGAGGATCCGTGCCGGGAGGAGGCGCACCGGCTGCTCATGCGCTGCCACAGCCGGCGGGGCCTGCCGCACCTCGCCCTGTTGCAGTTCCGGACCTGCGTACGGACCCTCGGCGCGGAGCTGAGCATCGAACCGGCCGCCGAGACGGTGGACCTCTACCGGGCGATCCGCCGCCACGATCCGGTGTGAGACCGCTTAACGGATCCGCCCGGCGCGTTAAGCCGCCCGCCGAGATCGGATAAGCGCCGGGCGCGAGGCTGGAGATGACCGGCGGATCGGCCGGCCGACATCGTCAGGAGGTAATTATGTCCGGCTTCCAGCTTCCTCCCGCGGGCATGACCGGCACCATCAGCGTGACCCCGCGTGACCCCAGCGACCCGCAGACCATGCCGTACATCATCCAGACGGACGCCCCGTTCGAGATGGCGCTGACGTGGAGCCTGGACGGCGCGACGGCGTCGTTCCTCGGCGGCCAGTGGCACCTGAGCATCTACATCGACAACGTCGACGGTGTGGGCAGCACGAACGGCCTGCTCGGCACCGCGGTCGTCGACGTCGACTCGGTCGCCCCGGAACCGCTGCCGCGCACGTACGAGTACACATTCCACTTCGACCCGCACACCGTGAGCGAGGGCGCGTACCAGGTCATCGCGGTGGTCCGCTACCGCAACCTGGACGTACCCCTCCAGATGCGCGGCTTCGCGGAGACCGGCATCATCGATTTCATGGACGCGTGAACCGTCCCGTCCGCCGGTGCGGCCCCCGGCCGCGCCGGCGGACGGTCACGCCGCGGACCCGTCCGCCTCGATCCCGTGCGCGCGCAGCCAGTGCCGGTCGTGCTCGGCGAACGGCGTCCCACCGGCGGGCACCTCACCGGCCCGCCCGCCCACCGAGATTCCCTGCGCGCCGGCATGCGCCACCCGTTCGTCGCCGGGCTCGAGAACCAGCCGCTCGAACTCCGGCTCCCAGCGCAGCATCAGCCTGCGCCCGCACTCCCGGCACGCCCATTCCTCGGTCCCGGCCGCACCGCGCCGGGCCAGGATCATCTCGTGCGACGTCTCCACCTGCGGCCTCCCTCGCGACGGGAGGCCCCGGGCACGGTGTCCGCCGGCTCCGCCGCTCGCCGGCCCAGCATGCCCCACCGAGGGCGTACGGAAACCCCGGCCCCGGGCGTTCCCCCGCCCGGGCGCCGGCCGGCGGCGGCCAGAACCTCCCCGACCACCGCGGCATAGGCATCGCCCGCCGCCTCCGCGTCGTGCCGGGCGCTGCGCAGATATCCGTCGATGAGGGGCCCTACCCGGCGGGCACGAAGAGGGCGGCGAGCGGTCCGTCCCCGGCGGCGTTCGGTACGGTGCCGATGATCTCCAGCCGGTCGTCGAGCCCCACGGCGCTGTTCGGCACGCCCGACGTGGACAGGTCCACGAGAGTGCCGTGGCGCCAGAGGAAGGCGTGGTCCTCCGCCGAGCCGGGCGCGACGTTGCCCACGCCGAGGATCACGCCGTCGTCGTTCACCGCCAGGGCGCCGGCGGCGTTCCCGCCGGGGAGGTTGCCGAGCAGTTCGAGGTGGGTGCCCCGCCACCGGGCCGCGCGCGACGACCCGCCGGCGAGGACCGCGCCCGCGACGTCGCCGCGTTCGTTGATCGCCCGCGCCCGGCCGCCCTGCCCGAGGGCCGGCAGGAAGGTGACCGTGCCGCGCTCCCACAGGTAGGCGGCGGCCGTGCCATCGCCCGCGGCCCGCCAGCCGACGATCCGGCCGCGGTTGTCGATGTCCTCGGCGAACGCCTCGCGGGCACCGGGCACGCCGAGGTCGGTCATCGTGCCGCGCCGCCAGACGAAGGCGTGCAGGGACCCGTCCGGGGTCGTGCTCGCCCCGGCGATCGTCCCGGAATCGTTGATCGCGGTGGCGAAGCTGTAGTCGCCGCCGAGCGTACCCAGGTCGGTGATCCCGCCGTTCTGCCAGCGCACCGCGCGGGTGCCGGCGGGGCCGCGGCTCTGCCCGGCGACCGTGCCCCACCGGTTGACGGCGGCCGCGATCCCCCAGCCGCCGTCCCCGTCGTCGAGCGTGCCGAGGTCCGTCATCCGGCCGTCGCGCCAGAGGAACGGATGGGTCCGGCCGTCGCCGGTCTCCGCCCAGCCGACGACCGCGCGCTCGTCGTTCAGCCCCTGCGGGGCGCTGCTCGCCCCGCCCAGGGTGCCCAGCGTGACGGTCCGGTGGTACGTCACGGGCGCTCCGGCGACGGCGGGCGTTCCGGCGATCGTCACCGCGGCCACCGCGGTGGCCACACTCCACAGTCCGTGCACCATGTCAGCTCCTCCCCCCGGTGCCGGCCGGCGGGCCGGCACCTCCACCGTCCCCGGTGGAGGTGCCGGGCGGGCAGAGCCGGACGGCCCGCCGGGCGGGCCGTCCCTCACCAGCCCAGATAGCTGCGGGTCAGGGCGGCGACGTGCTCGACCACCTCGATGCCGGTCTGCTGGCCGCGGTGGCCGTGGGAGAGCACGGACACGGCCACGTCGGTCTTGTCGCCGGTGATGCGGCCGGTGCTGTTGATGATCCAGCGGTTGTTCTCCGCCGACCGGGCGAGCCAGCCGTTCTTGAGGGCCACCCGTTCGCCGTCGAGGGAGGCGGCGCTGATGCCCCAGTTCTGGTCGGCGTTCACCGAGGACATCAGCTGCAGGGCGGCCGTACGGGACCGCTCGGTGAGCGGGCTCCCGGCCTCGGCGAGGGCGAGCATCATCCGGGTCTGGTCCCTCGCCGTGGTGCGGGTGAGGCCGAACTGCTCGTCCGGCTCGGTGTCGCGCAGGCCGAGCCGTTCGCACGCCTCCTGGAGGCCGGCCGGGCCCCCGATGGAGTGGTAGACCTTCTTCGCCGTCCCGTTGTCGCTCGCTTTGATCATCTTGGCGACGCGGCCCTTCTCGGTGGCGGTGAGGGTGCGGCCCTCGTCCTGCGCGCGCAGCAGCAACGCGGCCAGGAGCTCCACCTTGATCACGCTCGCCGACTCCAGGCGGGCGTCGCCCCGGTAGTCGTACCGCTTGCCGGTCCTGCGGTCGACGACGGAGACCGTGAACTCGCCGACGGTGGAGCCGTACTTGGCGAGCGCGCCGTCCAGCCGCTTGACCCGCTCGTCCCAGGAGCCGGTCGCCAGGGACCGGTCGACCTGGTCCCCGCGCTGGGGCCCCGGATAGACCAGGCCCGGGAACGCCTTGGCGTTCTTGGGCAGCTCGCCCAGGTCCGCCCGGACGACCTTGCCCACCAGGGGCGCCTCGGCCAGCGCCGCGGCCGGCCGGCCGCGCAGGGCGTCACCCAGGAACGTCTTCCAGATCGTGTACGGCATGCCGTTGCCGTTGATGGCCTTGCCGTCCTTCTGCCGGATGGGTCCGGGCTTCTCCCGGCCGACCCACGCCACCGCGGCGAGTCCCGGCGCCCAGCCGGCGGTCCAGGCGTCGGACGAGTCGGTGGTGTCGGCCCACTGCTGGGAGCCGGTCTTCGCGGCGGCCGCGACGCCGGGCACCGGGCCGTCGTGCTCCACGACCTTCGCCAGGACGGCGCCCACGTCCGCGGACACGTCGGCGGAGAGCACCTCCTTCGTCTTCTTGGAGGCCTTGTGCAGCACCTCGCCGTCGGCGGTGACGACCTGGGCGACGAAGTGCCGTTCCGCCCGGCGTCCGCCGCCGCCGAGGGTCGCGTACACGGTGGCGAGGTCGGCCGGGGTCACCGGATAACGGCCCAGGGCGATGTCCGATCGGGTACGGCCGGGAGCCGGCTCGCCCTTCAGGTCGACGAGCGTCTCCTGGTCGCCGTACTTCTCCGGCACGCCGAGCCGCCGGGCGAGGGTACGGACCGCGTCGGGGCCGATCTCCTCGGCGAGGGCGTAGAACGGGGTGTTGAGCGAGTGCACCATCGCGGTGTCCAGGGGGCAGATGGGGCACTGCAGGTTGTCCTGGTTGTACAGCGGTGCGCCGTCGCGGTCCTGGAACAGCCGGGGCGAGCTGCCGTCGTACCACGACTGGAAGCCGATGCCCCGCTCCTCGGCGGCGGCGAGCACGACCGGCTTGAAGGTCGAGGCCGGCGGGCGGGCGGCCATGGCGTCGTCGAAGTAGCCGCGGCCCCGGTCGCCGCCGTAGTAGGCGCGGACCCCGCCGTCGGCCGGGTCGATGGCGACCAGCGAGGCGCGCAGTTCCTTCGGCTGGCCGCGCAGGGCGCCGCCGACGCTCTCGGTGGCCGCGGTCTGCGCGGTGGCGTCGATCGTGGTGGTGATCCGCAGCCCGCCGGTACGGATCTGCTGCCGGCTGATGCCCTTCTTCGTGAGCTCGTCCTCCACCCGGTCCGCGATGAGCCCGGCCGGCCCGCCGATGGTGCTGGTGGTGACGGATTCCTTCGCCACCGCCGGGTACGGGGTGCCGTCGACGGCGGCGGCGTCGAGCCAGCCCTGCGCCGCCATCGACCGCAGCAGCCACTTCCACCGGGTCTTCGCCCACTCCGGGTCCACCGCCGGATCGCCGCGGGTGGGGTCCTTGACCAGGGAGGCGAGCACGGCGCCCTGGGGCGCGGTGAGCCGTTCGACCGCGGTGCCGAAGTAGGCGCGCGCGGCGGCCTCGATGCCGTACGCCCCGCGTCCGAAGTAGATGGTGTTGAGGTAGCGTTCGAAGATCTCGTCCTTGCTGAACCGGTTCTCGACCTTCAGCGCGAGGGCCGCCTCCCTGGCCTTGCGGCTGACCGTCCGCTCCTGCGTCAGGTACGCGTTGCGGACGTACTGCTGAGTGATGGTGGACGCGCCCTGGCCGCCGTCGTGCGCGATGTTCGCCCACAGCGCGCGCAGCAGGCCGCGTACGGAAACGCCCCAGTGGTCGTAGAAGCCCCGGTCCTCGGCGGCGAGGAAGGCGTGCCGCACCGGCTCGGGCACCTTGTCCAGGCGCACGTCCGTGCGGTCGGCGAGCCCGATCCGGGCCAGCACCGTACGGCCGTCGCGGTAGTAGAGCACCGAGGCCTGCGGGGCCATCGGGTCGGGTGGCAGGTCCACGCTGGAGACGTAGCCGGCGCCGGTGATGCCGAGCGCGAGGGCCGTCAGTGCGACGGCCGCCACGGTGCGGCGGAACCATCGCGGCAACCGCAGGAACCAGAGCGGCAGGAACCTCCGCCCACGGTGCCGAGCGTGCTTCGGGCCCACGGTGTCGGGCCCGGCCTTCCTCCCATGATCCATCGATGGCATGCGGGGGATCTAAGCCCGTGAATGTGAGGAACCTGTTGGGGCGGCGTCGCGCCGCAGGTCCCGCGCAGAGGGGCCGGACGACTCTGCGGGAGCCCCGGCCGTCCGGGTGACGCTGGCGGTGGAAACACTCGAATCGGCGCAAGGAGGCCGGCCATGATCGCCACGTCCGGCGCGGGCACCCGTACCGCTCTCGGCAGGGCCGCCCGTGCGGCGCTGCACGCACCGTCGGTCTTCAACACCCAGCCCTGGCAGTGGCGGGTGCACGGGAACACCCTGGAGCTGCGGGCCGACCGGCGGCGCCAGCTGGGCGACACCGATCCGGAGGGCCGGCTGCTGCTGCTCAGCTGCGGCGCGGCGCTGCACCACGCCCGCATCGCGCTCGCCGCCGACGGCTGGGCGCCGGTGGTGCACCGCCTGCCGGACCCGGACGATCCGGAGCTGCTCGCCACCGTGACGGTGGGCGAGCGGGTGACCGCCGACCCGCAGGCGCGGCGGCTCGCCGCCGTCGTCGCCCTGCGGCGCACCGACCGCCGGCCGTTCGCCGACCGCCCGGTCCGCAAGGAGACCCTGACCGCGCTGCGCCGCCTGGCCGGGGCGGAGGGCGCCCACCTGCATCCGGTACGCCCGGACCAGGTGCCGCTGCTCGCCGTCTCCGAGGAGCTGGCCGCCGACGCGGAGACCCTGGACCCGGAGTACCGCGCCGAACTCCACGAGTGGACGCACCGGCCGGCGGAGCTGCGCGACGGGATCCCGGTGGCGAACACCGTCCACCCGGCACGCCGCCCGGTCCCGGTCCGCGACTTCGACCCCGACGGCGAGGAGGGCCTGGACGCGGGGCCCGGCACCGACCGCGGCACCGCGTACGCGCTGCTGTACGGCCGGTCCGCGAAGCGGCTCGACCTGCTGCGCGGCGGCGAGGCACTGTCCGCCCTGCTGCTGGAGGCCACGGCCCGCGGGCTCGCCACGGCACCGCTGAGCGACGCCGTCGAGGTGAGCTGGCCGCGTCACCTGCTGCGCGGCATGCTTCCCGTCCCGGGCGAGCCGTTCCTGGTCGTCCGCATCGGCTACCCGGCGACCGGCGAGCCGCTGCCGGCCGTGCCGCGCCGCCCCGCCTTCGAGGTGATCGTGGTGGAGCCGGTCGACTGATCCCCCGGGTGCGCCGTCAGCCCTCGAGGCCGAGGAGCGCCGCGGAGAAGATCAGCGTCGTCAGGTTGAGGCGCGTGGGATGGGCCGAGCGCATCCGGGCGGTGAACCCGCTCGCGGTCGGCCCGTCCGCGAGGAGACGGTCGGCCTCCTCGAGGTAGTCGATCGTCTTCTGCAGCACCGTGGCGCCGGTCCTGGCGCCGGCGCGGCGGTGGGCGGCGACGACGATCTCCGGATCCACCGCCTGGACGTCCCTGATCGTCCGGATCCACCGCCGGCGCGAGCCGGGATCGCTGTCGTACAGGGGCAGGTGGACGTCGTCGTAGGCGATGTCGCCGACGATGACCGCGGCCAGCTCCGGCACGTGCAGGAACGACGAGTGGGAGATCTCGGACGGCCCGGCGGCGACGGCTCGCAGCTCGTGTCCCTCGAGATCGATGCGGTGACCGCCGAGGACCTCCGGGACGACGACGACGGCACCGATCTCGTCGGCGAACAACGGGCCGAACGTGGCCCGGTCCTTCCCCGTCCGGGCCTCCTCGGCGATGAGACGGGCGGTGTCACCGGTCGCCACCACCCTCGCCCCGGGGAAGCGTTCGAGCAGCGCGGCGGTGCCGAGGTAGTGGTCGAGGTGGGCGTGCGTGAGGTAGATGGTGGTGAGCTCCCGGCCGCTCGCCGCGATCCAGTCGGCGAGCCGGCGGGAATCCACGACCGTGGGAAGCGTGTCGACCAGCACCGCTTCCCGCTCCCCCGCGATCAGCGTCACCGAGGTCGGGGGCCAGGTCCATCCGCCCTCGGGCGCCGGAACGCCGAGCGTCAGGTTGCCGGCACGGGCCGGCGCGTCGAAGGTGCTGAGGGTCAGTGCACGGCTCATGCCGGTCTCCAGGGGGTTCGTGGTCGTCAGAGCAGGTCGACCGTGGCGTCGACGACCCGCAGCAGGCGGTCCGGCGAGGACTCGACGCGGGCCAGGACACGCAGTCCGGCGACGGTGTTCAGCAGCAGGCCGGCGGTGGCGCCGGCGTCGAGGTCGGGCCGGATCTCCCCGGCGCGCTGCCCGCTCGCCAGCAGCGCCTCGAAGGCACCCTCGATGCGGGCGAACATCCGGCGCACCTGCCGCACCACCGCGTCGTCGGGCAGCCCGAACTCCACCGCGCTGTTGATCATCAGACAGCCCCGGTGGTCCGCGTCGGCCTCGACGAGCCGGCGCAGCGCCGTACGCAGCCGCTCCCTGGCGGGGCCGGGCCGCTCCAGCGTGGCGATGGTCGCCTCGACGTGCTGGTCCAGGTAGCGCTCGACGGCGAGGTCGAACAGCTGCCGCTTCCCGCCGAAGGCGTGGTACAGGCTGCCCTTGCCGATCCCCAGCTCGCCGGCGAGGTCCTGCGGTGTCGTGCCGGCGTAGCCCCGGCGCCAGAACAGGTCCATCGCCTGCCCGACTGCCAGCGCCGGATCGAACTGCTTCGGTCTGCCCATGGCGCGACCGTAGCACCATTCTTGACCTGTAGGTCAATTATGTGGCCCGCCGCACGCGGCGACGCCCGGCCGGAACCCTCCGGCCGGGCGTCGCGGTGATCGGCGCCTCAGGCGACGCCGAACGGGGCGCCCAGGTCCGAGCCGGTGGCCAGGCTGTCGTCGACCTCGTACGAGAGCCCGTCGGCGACGTCCACGACCCCCGGCACGCGGCGGGTCAGGCGCACGACGCGCTCGGCGGCCGAGCGGAAGTGCACCCGGCCGCTGAGGCTGACCACGCCGTCGGCGGACTCGACCCGGACGGTGCCGTCACGCAGCGCCAGGGCGTCGCGAAGGACCTCGTCCACCACGTCGCGGCGGATCTCCGCGTCGGTGCGCAGATGCACCCGGAGCAGGTCGCTGCGCGTCACGATGCCGATCAGGTGACCGTGGTCGTCCTGGACCGGCAGGCGCTTGACGTGCTCGTGCTGCATCCTGCGGGCCGCGGCGGCCACCGACAGCGAGGGCGGGGTCGTCACCACCGGCGCGGTCATCACGTCGCCCGCCGTACGCGCACCCGCCTTGACCCGGGCCGCGCGGCGCCGGCGGCCCTCGAAGATCCGGGGCCGGTCCTCGCCGGCCGCCTCCACCTTGTGCAGCAGATCAGCCTCGGACACCAGGCCCACCACGCGCCCGCCCGCGGTCACCACCGGCACCGCGCTGACCCGCCGGCTGATCAGCAGATCGACGACCTCGCGGTACGGCGTGTCCTCCCGGACCGCCACGACGTCCTTCGTCATGACGTCGTCCACCCGCCACAGCTTCATGGCCGTACCTCCTTCTCCTCCGTCCCCGACGCTAGGCGCGCGCGGGTCCACCGGTCAGGGCCGGTGGTCCCGGGCAACCGGGACCTGCCGCCCTGCCGCCGGGCCGCGCCGCGACGCGAGGATCGGGGAGAGCGAAGGAGCAGGCCATGGGACGCAGCGACATCGTCGTGGGGACCGACGGCACGATGGCCGGCACGGCCGCGGTGCGGTGGGCGGCGGCCGAGGCGGCGCGGCGCAACGTGCTGCTCCGGATCGTGCACACCTTCGACTGGGACACCGAGTCCGGCCGCTCCGACTGCGTCGCCGTGCGGATCGACGCCGGCCGCAGCCTCGCCGACACCGTCACCGCGGCCGCGCTCCGGCAGGCCCGCGGCGTCGCGGACGGCATCTGGCTGGAGGCCGACGCCCTGATCGGCGACCCGGCGTCGCACCTGATCGAACTGTCCGGCAGTGTCGGCCTGGTCGTCGTCGGCCACCGCGGGCGCGGCGGCCTGGCCAGCCTGCTCCTCGGATCGGTGAGCCAGCGCGTGGTGACCCACGCCGAGTGCCCGGTCGCGGTGGTACGCGGCCACGAGGCTCCGGCCGGCGGGCCCGTCGTCGCGGGCGTGGACGACTCCCCGAACGCCGAGGCGGTGCTGCGGGCCGCGTACGAGGCCGCCGACAGCCGCGGCTGCGCGCTGCACGTGCTGCGCTGCTTCACCCCGCTGCCGTCGCCGTGGCTGGGCGTGGTCCCGGCGCTCGCCGTGCCGACCCCCCAGCAGACCGCGGCCGACGACCACCGGCTGCACCTGCTCCTGCGGCGCTGCCGGGAGAGCTTCCCCGGCGTGCCGACCACGGTCACGACCTCGCACGAGGCCGCGGCGGCGGCCCTGGAGACCGCCTCGCGCGACGCCGGCCTGGTCGTCGTCGGCAGCCACGTCCGCAACGCGGTCGCCGGGACCCTGCTCGGCTCCACCGCCCTCTACCTGCTGCACCACGCGGCCTGCCCGGTGGCCGTGGTCCGGCAGCACACCTCAGCACCGGGCACCAGCCACCGAGGAGTGAGGCTCCCATGACCGCCCGGAAGATCATCGTGGGCTACGACGGCTCGGCGGACGCGCGTACCGCCGCCGCCTGGGCCCTGGACGAGGCCGCGCACACCGGCGCGCTGGTCGAGTTCTTCCACGCCATGGAATGGCCGACGCACGTCCCGGCCGCCACCCGGATCCCCGCCCCGGCGGTCTGGCCCGGCGGGGAGATCGACCGCGGGGTCCACGGCATGCTCGACGAGGCCGTCGCCACGGCCCGGCAGACCCACCCGGGGGTACGCACGGAGACGTCGATCGAGCACGCCAACGCGGTGCAGACGCTGGTCGAGCGTTCCGCCGAGGCGTCCCTGATCGTGCTGGGCAGCCGCGGCCACAGCGCCGCCGGCGTCGTCCTCGGCTCGGTGAGCGTGGCCGTCAGCGCGCACGCGCACTGCCCGGTCGTCGTCACCCGCGGCACGCCGGAGCCCGGTGCGCCCGTCCTCGTCGGCTACGACGGCTCCCCCGCCGCCCAGCTGGCGCTCGGGTTCGGTTTCGAGCAGGCCCAGGCCCGCGACGCCACCCTGCACGTGGTCCAGGCGGTGACCCCGCCCAACGGGCTGCTCCAGGTGCCGCCGGCCGTCACGGCCGCCGCGGTCGCCGCCGACCGCGACGAGCTCGAGGACCTGATGGCGGGCTGGCTGGAGAAGTACCCGGACGTCGCGGTCTTCCCCGAGGTCGTCGTCGATCACCCGGCGCACGCGCTGACCGCAGCGGCCCGGGCCGCCCAGCTCGTCGTGGTCGGCAGCCGCGGGCGCGGCGCCCTGCGCGGGATGGTGCTCGGCTCGGTCGGGCAGCACCTGCTGCACCGCACCGCCGTCCCGGTGGCGATCGTCCGCGAACGCCCCGGAGCCTGACGCGTAACCCGTCCGGGTGATCGCCGGAGGACCGCTTTCCCCGGGACTTTCGGCCCTGACCCGGACGGGCCCCCGACCGGCACGGTAGGAGTAGAAGGCAGGAGGTTCCCACCATGACCGCACAGAACGGCCGTACGGCACCGTCCCGCGCCGCCCAGGCTCTCGAGGCCGCGGCCCGCGCGTCCCTGCACGCCCCGTCCGTGTTCAACACCCAGCCGTGGCGCTGGCGGCTCAGCGGCGAGACCCTCGAGCTGCACGCCGACCGTACCCGCGCGCTCAGTGCCACCGACCCCGACGGGCACCTCCTGCTGCTCAGCTGCGGCGCCGCGCTGCACCACGCCCGGGTGGCGCTGGCCGCCGAGGGCTGGCAGACCCACGTCGTACGCCTGCCCGACGGTGGTGGCCCCGACCTGCTGGCCCTGGTCACCGTCACCGGCACCGCGGACGCGGACCGGCCGGCCGAGCGCCTCGCCGCCGCGATCCCGCTGCGCCGTACCGACCGGCGGGCGTTCGGCGAGCGCGCCGTGCCCGAGCAGACGCTGACCGACCTGCGCCGCACCGTCGAGGCGGAGGGGGCGTACCTGCACATCGTCCGGCGTGACCAGATGCCGATGCTGGCCACCTCGACTGGCCGGGCCGCCGACGCCGAGCTGCACGATCCCGCGTACCGGGAGGAGCTGCGGCAGTGGACCCACCGCCCCGCGGACAGCGGCGACGGGGTCCCGGCGTCCACGGCCGTGCGGCAGGCGCCCCGCCGCGTCCCCGTACGCGACTACGCGCCGGACGGCACCCCGGGCCTGGCCGCCGGTGACGGTTTCGACCTCGGCGCGGCGTACGTGGTGCTGTTCGGCCTCACCGAGCGCCCCGAGGACCTGCTGCGCGGCGGGGAGGCCCTGTCCGCGCTGCTGCTCGGCGCCACCGCGGAGGGCCTGGCCACCGCGCCGCTGAGCGACACCATCGAGGTCGAATGGCCCCGCCGCCTGCTGCGCGACCTGCTGGCCGGGGTCGGCGAGCCGTACGTCGTCATCCGGCTCGGCTACAGCGAGGCGACCGAGGAGCTGCCGCCCGCACCGAGGCGCCGGGCCGAAGACGTGATCGAGATCGCCGACAAGTGAGCAGCGGCCGCCGCCGTGAAGGAGACACCGCCGTGAGCACGTCACCGTACGACACCGCCGCCCTGCGGCTCGCCGCCGCGGCGGCCGTCCGCGCCCCGTCGCTGCTGAACAGCCAGCCCTGGCTGTTGCGGCTGCGTGACGGCGGCATCGAGCTGCTCAGCGACCCGGGCCGGCAGCTCACCGTCGCCGACAGCGGCGGCTGGGCGGTGCGGATCGCCTGCGGGGCGGCCACGTACAACGCCCGGCTCGCGCTGGCCGCGAACGGCACCCCGGCGGAGGTGGTGCTGCGGCCGTACGTGGATCGTCCGGAGGTGGTGGCACGCCTGACGCCGGGCACGCCGCGCCCGCCGACGTACGCGGAACTGGATCTTCATGCCGCGATCCCCCACCGCTACAGCAACCGCCGGCCGTTCTGGCCCGACCCGGTGCCGAAGGACGCCCGGGTCCGGCTCATCGAGGCCGCCCGCGCCGAGGGCTGCTGGCTGGACCTGCTCGTGGGCATGACCGCGCTGAGCGGCTTCGCCCAGATCGCCCGCAGCGCCGACCAGGTGCTCCGCCGCGACCCCATGTACCAGGCGGAGTTCGCCGCCTGGACGCACGCCGACAGCGCGGCGGACGGGGTGCCGGTGACCGCCGGCGGGCCGGCCGCGGAGCCGCAGGACCTGCTGCCGCAGCGGGCGTTCACCGACCGCCGGCGGGCGCCGGGCCGCGACTTCGAACCGGAGCCGCTCGTCGGCATCCTCGGCTCCGCCGGCGACCGCCCCGCCGACCAGCTGATCGCCGGCCAGGCGCTGCAGCACGTGCTGCTCACCGCGACCGACGCCGGCCTGGCCAGCTCGATGATGTCCCAGCCGATCGAGGTGCCCGCCGCCCGCGAGCAGCTGCGCCGCGCCCTGCGCCGGTCCGGCACGCCGCAGATCGCCCTGCGCATCGGGTACGGCGACCCGGGCCGCCCCACCCCCCGCCGCGACCTGGACGACGTCATCGTCCGGTGACCGGGACGGCGGGGGACCAAAGTCCCGCTCGATGCGGCACCCCGGCCCTCACGCTCAAGGCGTCGACAAGGCTGAATAGAGGTGAAGCGAAACAGAGAAGGGACGTGGGAACAATGACCGCCGCCACCCATCACGAGGCCAACCACCGCACCACCACGCCGGCGACCCCCGTCCCGGCGACCGGGGACGCAACCGCCCGCAAGGCCACCCGCTATGTCCTCGCCGGACTGCGGCTCGCCCTCGGCTGGGTCTTCCTCTGGGCGTTCCTCGACAAGCTGTTCGGGCTCGGCCACGGCACCCCCGCCGCCAACGCCTGGATCGACGGCGGCAGCCCCACCAAGGGCTTCCTGGGCAAGGCCGTCAGCGGCCCGTTCGAGGGCTTCTACCACAGCTTCGCCGGCGCGGCCTGGGCCGACTGGCTGTTCATGCTGGGCCTGGCCGGCATCGGCATCGCCCTGATCGCGGGCGTCGGCATGCGGATCGCCGCGGTCGCCGGCTCGGTGCTGCTGGTCGCGATGTGGACCGCGGTGCTGCCCCCGGAGAACAACCCCTTCATGGACGACCACCTGATCTACGCGGGCGTCCTGGTGGTCCTGGCCCTGACCGCGGCCGGCGACACCCTCGGACTCGGCAGGATCTGGGGCCGGCTGCCGCTGGTGCAGCGCCTCCCCTGGCTCAAGTGACGACCCCGCACGAAGGGGCGGTACCCGCGAGAACGGGTACCGCCCCTTCGCTCATGCTGGTGCGGTGAGCACGGAGACGATGTGGACGCTGCTGCCGGCCTCGGCGGCGGCGTTCCTGCTCGCCCTGCTCTCCGCGGTCGCCGGCTTCGGCGGCGGGGTGCTGCTGCTGCCGGTGTTCACCGCCCTGTTCGGGCTGCGCGCGGCGGTGCCCGTGCTGACCCTGACCCAGCTGGCGAGCAACGGCAGCCGGCTGTGGCTCAACCGCCGCGACGTCCGCTGGCCGCTGGTGGGCTGGTTCGCCGCCGGGGCCGTACCGTTCGCGGTCGCGGGGGCCCTCCTGCTGAGCCACGCCCCGCTGAGCCCGCTGAAGCGGCTGCTCGGCGTCTTCCTCGTCGCGGTGGTCGCGTGGCGCCGGCTCAATCCGCACCCCGGCAGACCCCGCGACCGTACGTTCGCCGGCGTCGGCGCGGCCTCCGGCCTCAGCTCCGCGCTGCTGGGCTCGGCCGGGCCGCTGACCGCCCCGTTCTTCCTCGCGTACGGCCTGACCCGCGCGGCTTACATCGGCACCGAGGCCACCGCGGCACTGAGCCTGCACCTCGCCAAGCTCGCCGCGTACGGCGCGGGCAACCTGCTCAGCCACCGCATCCTGCTGTACGGCGCCGCCCTCACCCCGGCGACCGTCGCCGGCGCCTGGACCGGCCGGCGCATCGTCGGCCGCCTCCACGACCGGGCCTTCGTCCTCCTGGTCGAGGCCGGCCTCATCGCCGCCGGCCTGCTCTTCCTCACCGGTGTCGCCTGACGGTCGTTCCGGGTTTCCGGGCGCGGCATCGCGCCTCGCCGCCATCAGCTTTCGGCGAAAGCCGGGGAGGCCGCGGCGGGGGTGTGCAGGTCGCGGGTCCTGCCGTCACCGGCCTGGCCCGCCGGACGCCGCGTCCCGGCCGGCGGCGCCGGGGTCCCGGCCGCATCCCGGCCTCGGGCACGCTCGTCATGACCGCGGGCCGGGAGACCACCGGGAAGGACGGGCCGGACCCGGCCGGTGACGCCGCACCGGACGTTGCTCGAGGACCTGGCGGGCGGCGACTACCCGACCCGGTGACGCTGCCGGGGCGGCCCGGGGGCCGCCCCGGCATCCGGGGTCAGGCGGCGCGGCAGACGGCGCCGGCGGCGGGCAGGGTGCCGTCGGCCAGGAAGCCGTTCGCGGCGTCGCGGACGCACTTGTCGAGCAGGTACGCGCCATGGCCGCTGCCGTCGTAGGTCAGCAGACGCGCATTGCCCAGCTGCGCGGCCAGCTCCCTGCTCCACCGGTACGGGCCGGCGGTGTCCCGGGTGATGCCCACGACCAGGATCGGCGGGACGCCCTTCGCGTGCAGCTTGTGCGGCGGCGTGGGCACCGGCGCCGGCCAGTGCACGCAGGGCGAGCCGGCGGTGATCTCCCGGCCGAACGTCGGAGCCGTACGCGCGACCGCGCGGGAGTCGCGCAGCACCTGCGCCGCGGTCCGGCGCTCCGGCAGGTCCTGGCAGGTGGTGGCGATGTTGTCGATGTCCATCGTGGTCGGCGGCGCGGTCTGGGCCACGATGCTCGCCTCCCCGGCCAGCAGTTCGGCGAGTTCCGCGTCCAGCCGCTCCCAGCCGTTCCGGTCGGACACGTCGCGTGCCAGCACCGCGGCGAACTGCGCCTGGCTCACCGTCGTGTCACCACTGCGGAGGGGGTCACGGTCCGTCCCGCGCAGCAGCCGCTGGATCCAGCCGCGCGCCTCGCCGGTCGTCATCCGCGTGAGCGGGCACTCGGGCCGGTCCGCGCAGCCGGTCAGGTAATCGGTGAGGGCCCGCTCCTTCGCCTGCGCGACGCCGGACAGGAACGACCCGTACGTCTGGTCGAAGTGCCCGGCGCTGTCCAGGATCATCCGCCCGACCCGCTGCGGGAACAGCTCGGCGTACCGGCCGCCGATCATCGTGCCGTACGAGATGCCCAGGTAGTTGAGCTTCGGCGCGCCCGTCACGGCGCGCAGCACGTCGAGGTCGCGGGCGGTGCTGCCGGCGTCCACGTGGTCGAAGACCGGCCCGGACGCGGCCCGGCAGGCCCGTGCCCACCGGGCGGCGGCCGCGTCGAACGCCCGGGCCTCGGCCGGGGTGTCCGGCGAGGCGTCGGCCTTCTCCATCGCCGCGGTCGCGTCCTCGGGGCAGGTCAGCGGCGCCGACCGGCCGGACCCCCGCGGGTCCCAGCTGATCAGGTCGTACGCCGCCAGTCCGTCGCCGCGCAGCTCCTGCTCGCCGCGGATCAGGAAGTTCACGCCGGACAGGCCCGGCCCGCCGGGGTTGAGCACGAGCGGGCCGCCGGTGCCGCCCGCACTGCGCGCCACCGCGAGGTCGATGGTCTGCCCCTGCGGCGCGGCCCAGTCGACCGGCACGGTGACCCGCGCACACTGGACGGTGGCGCTCGCGCGCTCACACGCCCCCCAGACCGGCTTCTGCTCGTAGAACCGCGCGTAACCCGCCGTAGCGGCCGGGGGCTGCCGGTCCGGAGATCCGGTCGCCGCCCAGGCGGCCGGCACGGTGGCGGCCAGCGCCAGGCCCAGACCGCCCATGACCAGCAGCGTCCGTCCGCGCCGTGGTGTGTGTGCCTGCTCGATCGGCATCGATGACTCCTCGTCTTCTCGGTGCCACCGATCCTTCCGGCGGCGGCGAGGCCGAAGAACCCGGTCACCGGGCGTATCCGCGGTAGGGCTGCCCCTACCTCCGCCGGAGGCGCGTCGGGAGGTCGTCACGAGCGGCAACATCGACATCGGCCTCTTCACGGCCGCACCCGTTACCCGATGTAGATCTCGACCCGGCGGTTGACGGCCTTGCCGCGGTCCGTGGCGTTCGGGCGTACCGGCCGGCTCTCACCCCGCCCGTTGTGGGTGGCGCGCAGCCCGGGATAGGCCCGGCGGAAATAGGCGGCCACCTGGGCGGCGCGGCGCTGCGAGAGGGTGACGTTCGAGGCGGCCGTGCCGTCGGCGTCGGTGTGCCCCTCCATCAGGGCGGTGCCGAAGCCGTACGTGCGCGCCTGCAGGGCGACGGTGGCGAGCACCCGGCGGGCGGCGGCGTCGAGGGCGAAGTCGGCGACGGGGAAGTAGACGACCGCCAGGAGCCGGCTCGCCGAGGACGCCGGGGCGATCCGGGCGGCGATCGGCTCCGAGAGGGTGCCGTTCGCGCCCACGGCGACCACGCGTACCGCGTCGCCGGGGCCGAGGGCGGTGCCGTTGATCCGGCACGACTGGACCGGGCCGGCGACCGGGCGCGGGGTGCAGACCCGGGTGCCGTTGAGCGTCACCCGGTAGCCGAGCAGGTTCGTCGCCGGCGCGGACCGCCAGGTCACCACGGAGTCGACCCGGTCGGACAGGGTGCGGGAGGTGGGGCGGCCGTCGACGTAGACGGGATTCGCCAGCTCCGCCCGGGCGCCCGGGTCCGGGAGGACGGCGCCCACGGCCGAGGCCGCCGGGGCGGGCAGGACCGTCACGTGCAGCTCCGTCGCGGCGCTCGCTTCGTCGTCGCGTACGGTCACCGGGATCGTCACCACGCCGCTGAACCGCTCGTCGACGGCGAGGGTCAGGCGGTTGCCCGACACCGTACGCCGGATCCGCGCGCCCGCGCCGTCGGTGCCGGCCGGCTCCCCCGCGGTCAGGGTCAGCTCGTCGCCGTTGGGGTCGTCGACGCCGAACGGCACGACCAGGGTCCCGCCGGCGGTGACCGTGCGCGAGGTGACCGCCGCGACGACCGGGCCGGCGTTCGGGACGGTGACCCGCACGGTGGCGTTGGCGGTACGCCCGGCCTCGTCCAGCACGGTGTACGTGAAGCTGTCCGTACCCCGGAAGGCCTCGGCGGACGTGTACCAGACGCCGTCGTCCCGCAGCTCGGCCGAGCCGCGGGCGGCACCGGAGACGCCGGCCACGACGAGCCGGGTGCCGTGGTCGTTGGCGAGGACGTCGATGCGCCCGGCGGTGCCACGGACCACGGTCACGGCGTCATCGGCGGCGCGCAGTGCCGGAGCGGCGACGGTCACGTACACGGTGGCGTAGGACGGCTGGCCGGTGAGCCGGCAGGTGAAGCTGTCGGTGCCGGCGAAGCCGGACGCCGGGACGTAGCGCACCGACCCGCCGACGCGCGTGACGGTGCCGTGGGCGGGGGCGGTGACCGTGGTGACGGTGGCACCGGGCGGGTCGTTGGCCAGCACGTCGATCAGCGTGCCGGTCCGGTACTCGACCGTGACGGCGTCGGCCACGGGGGCCGGGGCGGGCAGCACGCTCACGGTGACGGTCCCGGTCTCCGTGGCGCCGTGCATGTCGGCGGCGACGTACGTGAACGAGTCGGGTCCCCAGTAGTCGGCCTCCGGCTGATACGTGACGTCGTCGCCGGTCACCGTGACGGTGCCGTGCGCGGCGCCGCCGGCGGACCGGACGCCGAGCGGGCCGTCGCCGGTGTCGTTGCCCAGCGGGCTGATCGTGGCGCCGGTCCCGCTCGCCGTGCTGATCTGATCGGCCCCGAGCACCAGCGCGGCGGGCGGCTGCACGACCGGCGGCTGCTCCACCGGCGGCTGCTCCACCGGCGGCTCCACGACCGGCGGCTGCTCCACCGGCGGCTCGACAACCGGCGGCTCGACAACCGGCGGCTCCACCACCGGCGGCTCCACCACAGGGGGCTCCACCACAGGGGGCTCCACCACCGGCGGCTCGACGACCGGAGGCTCCACCACAGGAGGCTCCACTACCGGGGGCGCGCTGACCGTGATCGTGACGGAGGACGTGCTCGTGCCGCCCCGGCCGTCCGAGACGGTGTACGGGAACGTGTCCCCGCCGGTGAAGCCGCTGTCCGGCGTATAGCTCACGACCCCGGCCACGACCGAGACCGTGCCGTGGCCCGCGGGTCCCGCCGCGGTCACCGTGAGCGGGTCGGAGTCGGCATCGGTGTCGTTGCCGAGCACGCCGGTGACCGACGTCCGGTCCGCGTCCACGGTCACCGCGTCCGGCGTGGCGACCGGGAACGTGTTGACGTTGACGGTGCCGGTCGCGGGCGCTTCGTCGGTCAGGGTCAGGGTGGTGTCGATCGTTGCCGAGCCGACCGTGCCCACCACGCTGGTCGTCCGGTTGCCGGAGACCGCCGGCAGTTCGAGGGCGAACGTCAGGGTGTCGCCGGTGCCGGTCTTGGTGAAGGGTCCCTGGAACACGATGGTGCCCGCGGTCGCCACGCCGTCGGGGACGGTCGAGCCCTGCCACCGCACCGAGCCGGGCACGAGCGACGCCCCCGCCGGGACGGTGGCGGTGAACGCGTCGAGGACGGCACCGGCCGTGCCGGCCACCGGCACCTGGTAGGTGACCGTGCCGCCGGTGTCCGGCAGGCGGGCCGGGCTCACCGACGCGCTGACCGTCAGGTCGTTGACCGAGGGGTCGATCGCGGGCAGGGCGGCGGTCCCGTCGACGTCGGTGTCCCCTCGACGGCCGCGAAGCCGCCGCTCTCGGCGCACAGCCGGGCCGCGCCCGGGAGATCCGGGCGGCCCTGCCACACGCTCACGGTGTGCTGCTGCGCCGTGGTGGTGGCCGTCTGGGCGGTCAGGTAGAAGAAGCGGGCCGCGTCGCCCCCGCCGCCGAGCGTGGCGACCTGCTGGGCGCCCGGCTGGCCGGTGCCGAAGGCCACCGAGCCGCCGGTGAAGTCACTCAGCGCCACCCACAGATCACGGCGCGCCTCGCCCGAGGTGTCGGTGACGCGGTAGCCGGCGTACGCGCCCCGCAGCGCCGGGGTGGTCGAGGTGTCGATGTAGAAGTTGGGCCCGTGCAGCGCGGCGACCGTCAGCCCCGCGGAGGTGCACGTCGGCGGTGGGGCTGCCGGAGCGGGCGAGACGGTCGCGACGACGACCGAGGCGGAGGCGATCAGGGCAGCGGCAGAGCCGGCGAGCAGACGGGTCACCCCACCCCGATCGGCTCCTTGATCGACTTGAGCTCAACCGCGGCGCTGGGTGTCCTCCAGGTAGCGCAGGACGGCCGTGACGCGGCGGTCGGCGCGGTCGTCCGGGGGGAGGTCGAGCTTGGCGAAGATGTTGCGGATGTGTTTGTGCACCGCGCCCTCGGTGACGAAGAGGCGTTCCGCGATCGCCGTGTTGCCCAGGCCCTCGGCCATGAGGGCCAGCACGTCGCGTTCGCGGGGGCTGAGCCTGTTCAGCGACGCGTCCGGGCGCGTACGCGTGAGCAGTTGCGCCACCACCTCCGGGTCGATGGCGGTGCCGCCGTCCGCGACCCGGTGCAGGGCGGAGAGGAACTCCTCGACGCGTCCCACCCGTTCCTTCAGCAGGTAGCCGAGCCCCGAGGCGCCACCGCTGAGCAGTTCGGTGGCGAAGGCCTGTTCCACGTACGCCGAGAGCACCAGCACCGCGATGCCCGGCTGCCGGCGCCGCGCCTCGACGGCCGCGGTGATGCCCTCGTCGGTGTGGGTCGGGGGCATGCGCACGTCCACGATCGCCACGTCCGGCTTGTGCTCGCCGACCGCGTCGAGGAACTCCGCGGGGTTCCCGGTGGTGGCCACCACATCCAGCGACTCCGCCCGCAGCAGCAGGGCGAGGCCCTCGCGCAGCAGCGAGTCGTCCTCGGCGATCACGATCCGCATGGCAGCTCCACCCGCAGGGTCGTCGGCCCACCGGGTGGGCTGGTCAGGGTCAGGGTTCCGTCCAGGGCGCCGACCCGGCGGCGGATGCCGGTCAGGCCGGAACCCCCGTCCTCGTCGGCGCCGCCGTGGCCGTCGTCGGTGACGGCCAGGCTGAGCAGGCCGCCGTGGCGGCGTACGGTCACGGTGGCCGCGCGGGCGCCGCTGTGCTTGGCCACGTTCGTCAGCGCCTCGGCGACCACGAAGTATGCCGTCGCCTCCACCGCGGCGGCGCACCGGCCGGGCAGGTCGACGTCCACCCGGCAGGGCACGCCGGACGCGGCGGCGAGGCCGTCGAGGGCCCCGGCGAGGCCACGGTCGGCGAGCACCGGGGGCAGGATGCTGCGGGCCACCGTACGCAGCTCCGCCAGCGCCTGCTCGGCGGCGTCCTGGGCGCGCTCGAGCATCTCCCCGGCGGCCCGCGGGTCCCGGGCCAGCGCGCGCCGGGCCGCACCCAGCAGGACGGTGACGCCGACGAGCCGGTTCTGGGTGCCGTCGTGCAGGGAGCGTTCGATGCGGCGCAGCTCGGTGGCGTGCGCGTCGAGGGCGGCGGCGCGGGTCGCGGTCAGCTCGGCGATCCGCATCGACAGGTCGACGTCCGCGCCGGGCGGCAGCAGCCGGCGACCGGGGCGGGACTGGGCGCGGGCCAGCGCGGGGCCGAGCCCGACGGCGATCGCGATCCAGGCCACGCCGAGCGCCCACACGCCGAAGGCGCCGATCCAGTCGTGCACGACCGGGTAGCCGAGCGAGGACGTGGCGTCCTGCGGGGGCAGCAGCTTCCACCACAGCGGGAAGGTGCCGTCGCGCACCGCGTTGACCGGCAGCACGATGCCGAGGATGCCGAGCACCAGGCCGTACGTGCCGTGGATGGCCAGCCACCGCCACTCGCGGCGGACGACCGGGTCGGCGACCGCGTCGCGCCACCGGGCCGGCGCCGGGCCGGGGCTGACCACCTCGTCGCCGCCGCGGCGGGACAGCCGGGCCCGTTCCCGGTCGGCGGCGAACCGTTGCAGGCGCAGGGCGGTCGGCACGAACGGCAGCCCCACCCCGACCAGGCAGCCGACGGCGACGAAGAGGAGCCAGAACAGGGCGGTGAGGGCGAGCGCCGCGGTGCCCAGGCCGCCGACGAGCCGCTCCAGCGCGTCCCGGGTGGTGCGGCCGAGGGCGCGCAGCTCCGTACGCCAGAACCGCACTCCGTCCGGGGCTGACCTCACGGGCAGCAACCCTAGAGCAGCGGCGGCGCCGGTGGCCACGCCGGTGGCGGAGAAGTACAGCCTGCTGTACCCGCGGAGGCGAGCTGGCGGGATCGTCGCCGGGACCCGGAATTCCTAGCGTTGACGGCATGACGAACAGCGAAAGCAACCAGGAACGTACCGGCGCCCTCCGTCCGCTGCTGTGGCTCGTGCTCGTGGTGAGCGCCGCCGCGAACGCGGTCGCCTCGACCTCCGGCGACAACATCTTCCTCGGCGCCGCCTTCGGGCTCGTGACCCTCGCCTGCGCCACCGGCCTCGTCGTCCACCACTACCGGGGCCGCACCCGATGAGCGCCGTGGTCCTCGAGCGCGTGACGCGCTCCTATCCCGGCGGCGTCCGGGCCCTCGACGACGTGTCGCTGACCGTCCCCGCGGGCTCGTTCGTCGCCGTGATGGGGCCGTCCGGCTCCGGCAAGAGCACCCTCATGCACTGCGCCGCGGGGCTCGACGCGCCGGATTCCGGGCGGGTCCTGGTCGGCGGCACCGAGATCGGTTCGCTGAACGAGACCCGGCGCACCGAGCTGCGCCGGGAGCGGGTGGGTTTCGTGTTCCAGGCGTACAACCTGGTGCCCTCGCTCACCGTGGAGGAGAACATCACCCTGCCGTTGCGGCTGGCCGGCGCGCCGGCCGACCGGCAGTGGCTGACGACGCTGGCCGAGCGGGTCGGGCTGACCGGGATGCTGGCCCGCCGCCCCGCCGAGCTCTCCGGCGGCCAGCAGCAGCGGGCGGCCATCGCCCGCGCGCTGATCACCCGCCCGGCGGTGGTCTTCGGGGACGAGCCCACGGGGGCGCTCGACCTGCGGACCGCCCGGGGGGTCCTCGCGCTGCTGCGGGACCTCGTCGACGGGCTGGGCCAGACGGTCGTCATGGTCACCCACGACCCGGGCGCCGCCGCCCACGCCGACCGCGCGCTGGTCATGGCCGACGGCCGCATCGTCGACACCATCGAGAAGCCCGCGGCCGGATACCTGGCCGAGCGGCTCACCACCCTGGAGACGGAGTAGATCGTGCTGCACCTCGCCCTGCGGATGGCCCGGCACCGGGTCGCCGCCCTGATCGCGGTCTTCTGCGCCACCCTGGGCGGCGCGGCCTTCGTCACCGGCATCGCCGTGCTCGCCGAGTCGGGCCTGCGCTCGCACGCCCCGGCCGGGCGGCTGGGCGGCGCCGACCTCGTGGTGGCGGCGCCGCAGACCCTCGACGCCGGCGGCGATCTCGCGGTCGAGCTTCCCGAGCGGGCCCGCATCCCCGCCTCCGTCGTGGCGCAGGTCGCCCGGGTGCCCGGCGTCACCGCCGCGGTCGGCGACGTGAGCTTCCCGGCGGCGGTGGTCACCCCGGCCGGGCCGGTGGCGTCCGCCGATCCGCGTACGGCCGGGCACGGCTGGGCGTCGGCGACCCTGCTGGGCGACGCCCGGATCACCGGCACCGCGCCGGCCGGGCCGCTCGACGTGGCGCTGGACTCGTCGCTCGCCACCGCCGCCGGTGCCGCCCCCGGGGACCGGGTCACCCTCGTCGCGGCCGGACGGCAGGGCACGTACCGGGTGACGGCGGTGCTGTCCCGGGCGTACGGCGGCATCTATCTGAGCGACGCGACGGCCGCGCGGCTGGCGGGCCGGGACGGCGCCGTGGACCTGGTCGCGGTGCGCGCCGCCGACCCCGGCGCCGCCGGGCGGATCCGCGAGCTCGTACGCCCCCAGCACCTGACCGTCGCCACCGGCGCGGCCCGCGGCGACGTGGTGGCCCCGGAGGTCCGGTCGGCGCGGGCCACCCTGCCCGTGCTCGCCGGCTCGATGGCGGGCGTGACGATGCTGGTCGCCGGGTTCATCGTGGCCGGCGCCCTGTCCGTCTCCGTCGCGGCGCAACGACGCGACCTCGCCCTGCTGCGGGCGGTCGGCGCGACGCCGCGGCAGGTCCGCCGGCTCGCCGTGGCCCAGGCCGTGGCGGTCACCTCCCTGGCGCTGGCGCCCGGTATCGCCCTCGGCTATCTGCTCGCCGGTCAGTTCCGCGGCCTGCTCGTGCACATCGGCCTGCTCCCGTCGGTGCTGCCGCTCACGATCAGCCCGCTGCCGGGGCTGGCGGCGGTCGTGCTGCTGCTCGCCGCGGTGGTCGTCGCGGCCTGGTGCGCGGCGTGGCGTGCCTCCCGGATGCCGGCCGCCGAGGCGGTCGCCGAGTCCCGGGTGGAGCCGCGGCACCCGTCGCGCGGCCGGGCCTTCGCCGGGCTGCTGCTGATGGCCGCCGCCGCCGTGCTCGCGGTGTCCCCGCTGGTGAGCCGCACCGAGATCGGCGCCGCCGGGACCGCCATGTCCGGCATCCTGGCGACCATCGGCCTCGCCCTGGCCGGTCCCCTGCTGGTGCAGCGGGCCGCCGGGTGGCTGCGGAGCCGGCTGCGCCCGGACGTCCCGGCACCGGCGTGGCTCGCGGTCGCCAACAGCCACGGGTACGCCCTGCGCACCGCCGGCGCCGTCACCACGCTCGCGATGGCGGTCGTCTTCACCCTCACGTACGGGCTGACCCAGACCACCGTGCTGCGCGCCACCGCCGGCGACCTGCGCGCCGGCACCACGGCCGACGTCGAGGTGTCCGCGCCCGGCCTGGGCGGGCTGCCCGCCGGCACGGCCGCGGCGGTGGCGGCGGTGCCCGGCGTGCGGGCCGCGGCGCCGGTCACCCCGACCACCGTGGTGTGGCCGTACCGGTTCGCCGGCGAGTTGCAGACCGAGGCCGCGCCGGCACTCGCCGTCCCCGCGGAGGCGGCCGGCGTGCTCGACCTGGGCGTGACGTCCGGGAGCCTCGCGGACCTGCGCGGCGCCACGGTGGCGGTCGACGCCACGGCAGCCCGCAGCCGCAAGGTGACAGTGGGCTCCACGGTCTCGCTGATCCTCGGCGACGGCGCCGAGGTCACCGCGCGGGTGGTCGCCGTCCACTCCCGAGGGCTCGGCTTCGGCCCGCTGGTGCTCTCCCACGACCTCGTCGCCGGGCACACCACCACCGGGCTCGACGAGCGGCTGCTGGTCAGCACGGACGGCAGCGCGGCGACCCGGGAGCGCGTCGCGGCGGTCCTGCCCGGCCTCACCGTCCGCGATCCGCGCGCCGACGTGCCGGTGCCGGCCCAGCTGTGGATCAACGTGGCGGTGCTGGGCGTGCTGCTCGGCTACCTGCTGCTCGGCATCGCCAACAAGCTCGTCGCGGCGACGGCGCAGCGGCGCACCGAACTCGCCGCGCTGCAGTGGATCGGCGCCACCCCGGGCCAGGTCCGCGCGATGATGCGCGCCGAGGCGGGGCTGGTCGGCGTCGCGGCCCTGGTCACCGGGATCGTGCTGGCCGCCGTACCGCTGGCACTGCTGTCGATCGGTTTTCTGCACCGGCCGTGGCCGGCCGGTCCGCTGTGGCTGGCGCCCGGCGTGCTGATCGTGGTGGCGGCGCTGGCCTTCCTGACCGTCGAGATCCCCACCCGGCGGGCCCTGCGGATCGCGCCCGCCCGGGCACTCACCCGCGAATGAGGGTCTGTTCGGGCAGCGCGGCTACCGGCCGTCCGCGCCCGCCGGTAGGGTCCCGGGCGAGTGGACGAGCGGGGTGGGGAGCAGTCGGGATGGCCGTGCCTCTGCGACCGGGCGATCCCGGGCGGCTCGGCCGCTACACCGTGGTCGCGCGGCTCGGGCAGGGCGGCATGGGCAGCGTGTTCCTCGGCCACGCGCCCGGCGGCCGGCAGGTGGCGATCAAGGTCATCCGCCCCGAGTACGCCGACGAGCCCGAATACCGCGGCCGCTTCCGCAGCGAGGTCAACCGCGCCCGGCAGGTCCCGCCGTTCTCGACCGCCGAGGTGCTCGACGCCGACCCGGACCACGACCCGCCCTACCTGGTCGTCGAGTACGTCGAGGGTCCCAGCCTCGCCGCCGTCGTCGACCGGCGCGGGCCGCTGACCGGTGCGGCCCTGCACACGCTGGCCGTCGGCACCGCCACCGCGCTGAGCGCCATCCATCACGCCGGCGTCGTGCACCGCGACCTGAAGCCGGAGAACGTCCTGCTCCCGCACGGCGGCGTCAAGGTCATCGACTTCGGCATCGCCCGCCCGCTGGAGGCCACCAGCCACCACACCGCCACGGACCACATGGTCGGCACGGTGGCGTACATGGCGCCGGAACGGTTCGAGGACGGCAGGACGGCCGGGTTCGCGTCCGACATCTTCGCGTGGGGCGCCCTGGTGGTGTACGCCGCGACCGGGCGTACCCCGTTCCACGCGGAGAGCCCGCCGGCCACCGCCATGCGGATCCTGACCCAGCCGCCCGATCTCGCCGGGGTCCCGTACCCGCTGCGCGGGCTCGTCGGCCGCGCCCTCGCCAAGGACCCGGCCGACCGGCCGGCCGCCCGGGACCTGCTCGACGAGCTGCTGGCCGGCCCGCCCCCGGACGATCCGCCGGTGTCCGCCGCCCCGCCGGCCGTGCCGGCGTCCCCGGCCCGCCGCCGGGGCCCGCGCCGGGCGGCCGTCGCGGTCGCGGCGGTGGGCCTGCTGGCCGCGGCGGGCCTCACCGCCCGGAGCTTCGCGGCCACCGGGGACGGCTCTCCGGCCGCGAAGAGGCCCGCGGCGCCGGACGCCCTCGCCGGCGGGCGGCGCTCGATGATCCACATCGTGGAGACCGGCGAGGACCTGTGGATCTACCCGAACGGCGGCGAGGCGGAGACCACGCGCGACGCCGAGGGGCTGGACCCGGTGACGCTGTTCACGCTGGTCCCGAGCGGTTCCGGCCACGAGATCCGGTGGCTGTCCCCGAAGTATCCCGGCAACTGCCTCGGCGTCCGCGTCAAGCCGGGCGAGAGCACGGGCCTGGTGACGGTCCCGTGCGGGCGGTCACCGGCGACGGTCTTCACGATCCGGCCGTCCGGGCGGACGGACGCGAGCGGGCTGGCGGCGTACACGATCGTCAGTCCGGGATTCGGCACGGTCGAATGGTCCGGGAAGGACCGGCGCATGGTCGTCACCGAGGGCGATCAACCGGCCCGGACCACGTTCACCTTCCCCGACCGCGGCCCGGCCTGACGCCTCACCGCCGTCCGGCCACCGCGAGCTGCACGGAGGCGGCGGCACCGGCGAGATGACCGGAGGCGACCGCGGCGGCCAGCGACGGCGGGACCGACGTCGCCGCGTCCCCGGCCGCGTAGAGCCCCGGCACCCCGGTCCGGCCCATCGCATCCACCCGGATCGCCTGCACGCTGAGCATCTCGTCCGGCTCGATCAGCGTCGCCCCCAGCTCCCGGGCCAGCGGACTCCGCTGGTACAGGGTGGCCTTGACCAGCAGGGCCCCGATCGCCAGCTCCCCGCCGCCGGCGAACACCACGGCCCGCAGCGCGGTGCCCGGCCCGTCCAGCGCGGCGATCGGCCGCTCGTCCAGGCCGACCCCGCCGCCGGCCAGCTGCCGGCGCTGCTCGGCGGTGACCCCGGCGCCGTTGGTCAGCAACGTCACCCTGCCGGTCCAGGCCCGCAGGTTCAACGCCCCGTGTACGCCCACAGCCCCGCGCGCAAGCACCCCCATCGGCCGCTCACGCAGCTCCCAGCCGTGGCAGAAGGGGCAGTGGAAGACCGGCCCGCCCCAGCGTTCACGCAGCCCGGGCACGGCCGGGTGGCGGTATTCCATGCCGGGCGCCAGCACCACGCTGCGGGCCCTCCCGACGCCGCCGCCACCGAGCGTCACGGTGAACGTGCCGTCGTCCTCGCGCCGGCCGCCGGTGACCTCGTCCGCCACCACCTCGACCGACGGGTACGCCGCCAGCTCGGTCCGCGCCGCGGCGTAGTAGCCGGCCGGCGTCCGCCCGTCGTGCCCGAGCAGGCCCCCGATCCCCGCGGCGACCAGGTTGCTCTGCCGGCCGGCGTCGACCACCAGCGTCGCCCGCCGCGCCCGGCCCAGCGTGAGCGCCGCGCTCAGCCCCGCCGCGCCCCCGCCCACGACGAGGCAGTCCCTGATCCCGCTGTCGCTTCTGTCGTTGTCGCTCATGTGCGTCGACCCAACCAGCCGCCTCCCGCCCCGGCGATACGCGAGCGGCTCACCCGGATACGCGATCGTCCGGCCCTGTTCCGCGGGATCTAGCATCGGCGGCGTGGACACGATCAGCCAGGCGGTCGCGAGCCTGCGGGTGGGACGCGGCACGGTCCGCCGGTTCGGGCTGACCGGCTCGTGGGGGCTGCGCTACTCCGGCCTGACCGGCAGCGGCTTCCACATCGTCCTGCGCGGCACCGGCTGGCTGCTGGCCCGCGACGCGCCACCGGTCGCGCTGGCGCCCGGCGACATCGTCCTGGTCACCTCCGGCGCGGACCACGGCCTCAGCGCCACCCCCCGCGAGCTCGCCGGCCTGCCGCCCGCGGTGACGGCTCCCGCGTGGACGGCCGGCGGCAGCGCCGACTTCGAGTTCCTGTGCGGGGCGTACCGGCTGGACCGGGGGCGGCCCCACCCGTACCTGGCGGCGCTGCCGGACCTGCTCGTGCTGACCCCGGACCCCGGCGGGACGGCGGCGCTGCGGTCGATCGTCCAGCTTCTCGACGACAACGCCACCGACACCGGGCCGGGCGCCGCGGTGACCCGGCCCGCGGTGCTCGACCTGGTGCTGGTCACCGCCCTGCGCCGGTGGCTGGACCGGCGGCACGCCGACGGCCCGCCCGCGGTCGGCGACCCGGCCGTCACGGCGGTCCTGCACACCATCCACGCCGACCCCGCGGCCCGCTGGACGGTCACCCACCTCGCCGCCACCGTGGGCCTGTCCCGCGCGGCGCTCACCCGGCGCTTCACGGCGCAGGTCGGCACGCCGCCGATGGCGTACCTGACGACGTGGCGCCTCGGCAGCGCGGCCCGGCTCCTGCGCGAGTCCGAGGCCTCCCTGGCGGCGATCGCCCGCCAGGTCGGCTACTCGACGGAGTACGCCTTCGCGAACGCCTTCCGCCGGGCGTACGGGACCGCGCCGGGCCGGTTCAGAGGTGCCGGCCGAGCAGGGTGAGGTCGGCCGGCGAGAGCCGGTCGCCGGACGTCTTGGCCTGATGCCAGTACGGGTACAGCAGCGGCTGCGCGCTCGCCTCGTCCAGCCGCGCCCGTTCCTCGGCGGTGAGCTCCAGGTCCGCGGCGGCCAGGTTGTCGGCGAGCTGCTCCTCGGTGCGGGCCCCGACCACCAGCGTCGTCACGGCCGGGCGGCCCAGCAGGTACGCCAGTGCCACCCGGGCCGCGGACACGCCACGGTCCCGGCCGATGGAGACGAGCACCTCGACCGTGTCGTAGAGGCGTTCCCGGTCGTGCACCGGCGGCTCGTTCCAGTCGGTGAGCTGCCGCGAGCCGGCCGGGGGCCGCTGGTCGCGCCGGTACCTGCCGGAGAGCAGGCCGCCGGCGAGCGGGCTCCAGACCAGGACGCCGAGGCCCTGGTCGACGGCGGCCGGGATCAGTTCGTACTCGGCGTCGCGGGCCTGCAGCGAGTAGTAGATCTGCTGGCTGACGAAGCGGGGGGTGCCGGTGCGGTCGGCGATCCCGAGGGCCTTCATCAGCTGCCAGCCGGCGTAGTTGGAGGCGCCGACGTAGCGCACCTTGCCCTGGCGCACCAGCTGGTCCAGAGCCTCCAGGGTCTCCTCCAGCGGCGTCTGTCCGTCCCACTCGTGCACCTGGTAGAGGTCGATGTGGTCGGTGCGCAGCCGCCGCAGGCTGGCCTCGCAGCCGGCGACGATGTGGTGCCGGGAGAGGCCGGCGTCGTTGGGGCCGGGACCCATCGCCATCCGCACCTTGGTGGCGATCAGCACGTCGTCGCGGCGGCCCTCGAGGACCTCCCCGACGATCTCCTCCGACAGGCCGCCGGAGTAGACGTCCGCGGTGTCGATGAGGTTGACGCCGGCATCGAGGCACCGGTCGACCTGGCGTCGCGCCTCGGCGACGCCGGTGTCGCCGACGACGGCGAACTTGCCCGTGCCGCCGAAGGTCATGGTGCCCATGGTCAGGACGGAGACTCTGAGGCCGGAGCGGCCGAGCTGGCGATATTCCATACCGCCCAACCTATGCCGGGAGCCGCCCCGGTGCGGGGTCAGCTGACCAGAAGCCCCAGCGCGGCGCCGGTCGTCCGCAGCGACGTCAGCACCTCGTCGGCGGTCAGCTTCGGCGGCGGTACGGCCCCGACCGGCGTCGCCGTGGCGAGCACCGCGGACGCCTGCGCGGTCGGCAGCGGGAACTGCGGGTAGTGGCTGAACGTCATCGAGTCCAGGTGCGGGCGGAGGCGGGCGAAGGAGGCCACCGAGCGCCACTGGCCGGCGGGCGCGTACGCCTCCGACCGCGATCCCGGCGGCTGCGGCAGCACCGTGATGGTGTCGAAGCCCTCGCTGCCGGCCAGCCACCATTCCGTGGCGTCCACGGACTGCCGGGTGGCGGCCTCCAGCCAGTACGGCACCAGCCCGGCGGCCAGGGTCAGCCACGGATCGAGCAGCGCGCCGCAGCCGATGACGCAGTGCTCGCCGCCACCGCGCTCGTCCGCCAGCCAGCGCCGGTAGAGCCCCGCCACGAACGTGCTCAGCGCGGGTGGGCGGGCGTACCGGATCCGCACCGGCGCGGTGGCGCAGCGGCGCAGGTCGGCGCCGAAGTCCGCCTCCCCCGACAGCTCGGCCGGGCCCTGCGGCACGTCCGGGTACGGCGCCGCCCAGCGGGTCTCCTCCAGGCCGGCGAGCGTCCGGCGGAAGGCCGGATTGTCCAGTGAGTAGTCCTCGGCGGTCCAGCCGCTGACCGGGCTGCCGAGCTGGAAGCTGTGCCCGGGGGCGAGGTCGAGCACCGGCCAGGTGCGCACGTCGCGGACGACGAGGGCGGCGGCGCCCGGCTCGAGCCGGGTGTGCAGGAAGCCACGGTACGCGGCCGGCAGCCGCCGCCACCGCACGTGCAGCGTGACGGTGGTGCCGCACAGCGAGCCGCGCTGCACCGGGTCGTGCACCTGGCGTACGGTCACGTCCGGGTTGGCCGCGACGATGGCGTCCGCGATGATCGAGCCCCAGTCCATGGCGCCCTCCCAGTCGCCGACCGACCCGCCGGGCCACGGCACGGTGACCGTGAAGCCGTCGGGCAGCCAGGGCGCGCCGAGGGCGGCGCACAGGTGGGCGGCCCCGCCGTGCGGCGACCCGAGGACCACCGCCGGGTACGCCTCCGCCGGGTAGTGCCCGGCGATCCACGAGGCGACGGCATCGGCGTCGAGCCGCGCCGCGAGGGCGACCGGCAGCGCCTCCTCGACGGCGTCGTACGCGAGCGCCTCCAGCCGCAGCTCCTCGCGCACCATGGACCGCTGCCCCAGCATCGGCACCCGGTCCAGTCCCCGGCAGTCGCGGCCGCGCACCGCCCGGGCCGTGGCCCGCAGCATGGCGGCACCGAGGCTGTCGGCGCAGACCACCCGGGTGGCGGCGGGCGCACCCGCGTCCTTGAAGTCCGTCACGGCAGCACGCCTACCCGGGGCCGATCGGCGCCAACCCTGCCGGATTCGCCACCCGTCGGGACTTCGGGAGCCACGGATTCCCTCCCCCGGAGCTTGACAACCGGTCCCAGAAGGACGCCACCGTGCGGGCTGCCGCCGCCGTTGCCCCTCCGGCCGGCGGGCGAACCGGAGCCGTCCCGCATCGCCGCGGCGCGGCCCGCCGGCTACCGTCGCCGGGCCGCGCCGCTCCGGGTCACGCGCGCTCCCCGGTGATGTAGCCGCTGAGCGCCGTCGTCTGCACCTCCAGCTCGGTGATCCGCTTCTTCACCACGTCGCCGATGCTGACGATGCCGGCCAGCCGCCCGTCCGCCACCACCGGCACGTGCCGGAAGCGGTGCTCGGTCATCAGCCGCTCCACCTCGGCCACGTCGGCCTCGGGCCCGACGGTGCGCACCTCGGCCGTGTGGATGGCGGAGACGGCCTCGGCGAGCACGGCGGCTCCGCGCGCGGCCAGGCTGCGGACGATGTCGCGCTCGCTGACGATGCCCTCGACCGTCGCGCCGTCGGCGGACACGACCGCGGCGCCGATCCGGTGCCGGGCGAGGGTGGCGAGCAGTTCCTGGACGGTGTGGTCGGGGGTCACGGTCACGACTCGGTCGCCCTTGTCGCGCAGTACGTCGCTGATACGCATGTGTTCTCCCGGGTCCAGCGGAAGTTCCGGATGCACCACCCTAGAACGGGAGAACGCTCTCGTCCGAGCCTTTGACCCCACCGGGTTCGCAGAGATCAACATTCATCTGTACGGTCGCAGGCGGTGACGGGGCCGCCCGGCGGCGCTAAGTTGCTTCGATGAGCGACTCCCCGAGGAGGCCGGATGAGCCGGGGCGACGGATCAACGGACGGGTCCAGAACGGTCACGACACGGTTCGTGTGGGTGCCGCACGGCCCCGCCGCGGGCTGGTTGCTGCTGCACCGCACGGTCGCCGACCACGGCGCGGGTGACACCACCGACGAGTTCTGGCGCTCGGAGGAGATCTCGCCGGAGGCGGCCACCGCGGGCGCGTTCCAGGACGCCGACGCCGAGTGGCGCCGCATCGTCACCGGCGAACCCGTGCCGTTCCTGCTGTGGCCGTTCTTCCTGGCCGCCGTCACCGACCGCGAGCTGCCCGCGGTCCGCGAACAGATCCTCCGCTCCCTGATCCGCCCGCTCGCCGACATCAGCGCCGAGCTGGTGGCGGGGCCCGGCGGCCCCGCGGTGATCACGCCCCGCGTCACCCTCGCGGGTGACCCGTTCGGCCCGGCCGCCGCCGACCTCGACCTCGGCGACGACTGGGAGACGTCGTCGCTCGATCCGGAAGGCCGCCGGGCGGACCTGCTCACGGCCGTGGACCGCAGGATCAGGGTCGCCGGCGTACGGGCACCGGCCACGCCGGACACCGTCACGATCAACCGCTTCGTGGCCCGCCCCGGCATGTCGCGCACCGGCCTCGACGAGGTCCTGGCCCGGCAGGACCTCCGCCAGGCGCTGGCCGACCTGCTGGCGGCCCCCGCCGACCAGGCCCTGCGCGAGGCCCTGACCGCGGACCTGCGCAGCCACGGCTTCCCGTTCGCCGCCGAGCCCCTGCACCTCACGGGCCTGCCCCGCGCGGGCCTCCTCGGCCGCCTCGTGCTCCTGTGCCACGCCGACGCCCCGGTCAACCGCATCGCCACCCTCCCGGCCTGCGACGACGCCCTCCGCCGCACAGCCGGCCTGACCGCGGCCCTCGCGGCGTACGTGACCCCCCTCGACCCGGCCACCCGCACCGACGAACCGGCCCGCGAGGCCCTGCGCGCGGCGCTGTCGGAGCTCCCGGACGAGTGGGACCCCCCGTACGAGCAGGGCGCGGGCCTCGCCCCACCGGCCTGGGACGAGATCACCGTCCTGACCGCCCCCGACGGCGTCCCGGCGGGCGGCGTCCCGGCCCCGCGGCGAGCGGTGGAGATCAGCCACGTGGAACTCGTGGACAGCACGGGCGTCCAGAGCTGGCGGATCGACCTGTCCGCGCCGTCCGGCTACCGCACCGACACCGACTGACCCCCGTCCCGGGCCCCACCGTCCCGGGCCCCACCGTCCCGGGCCCCACCGTCCCAGCCCCGCCGTCCCGGGCCCCGCCGCCCAGCCCCACCGGCCCGGCCCCACCGGCCCGGCCCAGCTCCGATCCGCGGGGACCGACCGCCGGGACCGGTCCCCCTGACCGGCCTCCCGCCCCGCCCCCGACAATCGCCCCGCCACGGCCGGGCCACCCGGCTCAGCCCACGACAACCGCCCACCGGGCCACCCCGCTCCGCCCACGACAACCGCCCCACCGCGGTCGAGCCGTCCCGCTCCGCCCACGACAACCGCCACCGCCAGCCAGCCATGACCAGCTTCGGCGCGCCGGGGGTCAGTTCGCGGGGTCGAGTTCCCTGCGGGCCATCCGGCTGCGGCGGCGGCCGTACCCGGCATAGATCGCGAGCCCGGCCGCCATCCAGGCGAGGAAACGCAACCAGGTCTCCACCGACAGGTTGGTCATGAGGTAGAGGCAGGCCAGCGCCGACAACGCCGGCACCACCGGCGAGAACGGCACCCGGAACGGCCGTTCCATCCCGGGCCGCGTGCGCCGCAGAATCGGTACGGCGACCGACACGATCACGAACGCGAACAACGTGCCGATGCTGACCAGGTTGGCGAGCGAGGACAGCGGCACGAACCCGGCAAGCAGCGCGACCCCGAGGGTCACGGCGAGCGTGGTCCGGTACGGCGTACCCCAGCGGGGGTGCACGGCGCCCGCCTTCGCCGGCAGCAGGCCGTCGCGCGACATGGCGAACCCGATCCGCCCGATGGCGACGATGTCGACCAGGATCACGCTGGTGAGGCCGGCGACCGCGGCGATCGAGACGAGCGAGGAGGCCCACCCGGCCCCGACGGCCGAGAACGCCGACGCGATCGGCGCCCCCGGATCGATCTCCCGGTAGTCGACCATGCCGACGACCACGAACGAGACGAGCACGTAGAGCAGGGCGGACACCGCCAGCGTCCCGAAGAGGCCCAACGGCAGATCCCGTCGTGGCCGCCGCGTCTCCTCCCCCAGGTTGGCGACGGCCTCGAACCCGGTGTACGCGAAGAACACGACCGCGGCGGCGGTCAGCACCCCCGCCACGCCGAACGCCGACGGCTCGAGCCCGAAGAGCACCTGCGACAGCGGCCGGGTCAGCCCGGCCTCCCCGCCCTCGACGGGCTGCGCGGGCGGCACGAACGGCGTCAGGTTCGCCGCCTTGAGGAAGAACGCCCCGGCCACCACGACGAACAGACAGATGGCGATCTTGACGACGACGAGCACATTGGTGACCCGCGACGACTGCCGGATCCCTGCGGTGGCCACGCCCCCGAGCACCAACGTGATCACGGTGGCGCCGACGTTGACGGTGCTGCCCTCGCCGAAGACCGCCCCCGGCAGGTCGAACAACTCGGCGAGATACCCGGACCACCCCCGCGCCACCACGGCAGCCCCGAGCGCGAACTCGAGCACCAGATCCCACCCGATGATCCAGGCGATGATCTCACCCATGGTCGCGTACGCGTACGTGTAGGCACTGCCGGCGGTGGGCACGCTGGAGGCCAGCTCCGCGTAGCAGAGGGCGGCCAGCAGGCTGGCGACCCCGGCGAGCGCGAACGAGACGATGACGGCGGGCCCGGCATGATCGCGAGCCTCGATGCCGGTCAGCGTGAAGATCCCCGTACCGATGACGATCCCGATCCCGAAACCCATGAGGTCGAGCGGACCCAGCCGGCGCCGCAGCCCCCGGCCGCCATCATCGTCATCCCCTTGAGCAATGACATCCTCAAGGGGCTTGGTCCGCATGACCGACACGCCGGCACTCCTCACCACGACACTGATGCGTGCCCGGTGTACCCGGACGAGCCCCGCCGTAACTCACCCGGCCCCTCAGCGATCACGGCCCGAGCGTCAGCGCCCGAAAGCGAACCGGCGGCGCTTCTTCTGCCGCCCGAACTGCCCCTGCAGCGTGTCGGCCCCCTTGCGCAGCATCCGCGTGCCACGACTCGGACCGCGCTTGGCCTCGACCACATCGCTCAGCTTCCGGGCGCCGGCGGCGGCCAGCGGAACGGCGATAGCCATCAGAACGTACCGGCGAACAAGTGCGAACAGCATTGTCTGATCTCCCTGTGAGCTGGCTTGTGCCCTTGCCCATACCCCGCTGACGGCACCCTCATCCCCACCCGGCCCCGCTCCTTGTGGACCGGCCGACCACCGCGGCCCCGGAGCCGACGAGGTCGACACCTCGCTCAGGCGACTCGCCGGGGCCGCCGCCGAGGTACGCCGGCACTGAGCGCCGGATGAGCAAGGCCCCCCTTACCGCACGCCCGCACATCCCGTGTTGCAGAATACTGGCAATAGCAAAAGAGCGGCGACTGGAAGGATGGTCATGGCCATCTACACGCTTCCCGACATGCCCTACGACTACGGCGCGCTCGAGCCCGCCATGAGTGGGCAGATCCTCGAGCTGCACCATTCCAAGCACCACGCCGCGTACGTCAAGGGCAGCAACGACACCCTCGACCAGCTCGCCGAGGCTCGCGAGAAGGGCGACTACCACGCCCTGGTCGGCCTGGAGAAGACCCTGGCGTTCAACCTGTCCGGGCACGTGCTGCACTCGATCTTCTGGAACAACCTGCGCCCCGGTACCGGCGCCGACCGCCCCGAGGGCGACCTCGACGCCGCGATCGTCGAGCACTTCGGCTCCTTCGAGGCGTTCTCCGCCCAGCTGTCCACCGCGACCAAGGGGGTGCAGGGCTCCGGCTGGGGTGTGCTCGCCTGGGAACCGCTGTCACAGCGCCTGATCGTCGAGCAGGTCTACGACCACCACGGCAACGTCGGGCAGGGGTCCACGCCGATCCTGGTCTTCGACGCCTGGGAGCACGCCTACTACCTGCAGTACAAGAACGTGCGGCCGGACTACGTGGACCGGCTGTGGAACCTGGTCAACTGGGCCGACGTCACCAAGCGGTTCGACGCCGCCCGCGCCGCCGGCAACCCGATCATCGTCGCGCCCTGAACGATGAGCGATGCCGGTGCGCAGTCGGTCTTCCAGGCTGCGCAACGCGCCGCCGGGGTCATCGCGGCCAAACACCGCGGTGACCTCACGGGCGCGCAAGCCCTGCTGGAGGCGTTCCCCGACGAGGCCTGCCGCACCCGGGGCTTCCAGTTCCTCGCCGAGCTTGCTCTGACGATCCTGCGCTCCCAGACCGGCGAGAGCATGGAGGAACTGGTCCAGCAGCTGACCCTGCACATCGCTGCCGCAGCCGAGACCGGCCCGCCCACGTGACGCCATGGCCCACGCCGTGATGCGGGGAACACCACGATGTCGTTGCCGGCCCGCGCGCCCGGGCCGGCTCCGGGCCGGCCCGGGCGGCGGTGGACCGCCACGGTGCATCAAGGGTCGACGGCTGCCAGGTCGCCCAGATCGAGACAACGGTCGGCCCACCGGGTCATCAGCGCGGGGTCGTGGGTGACGATCAGGACGCCCGCGTTGTGCCGTTGCTGGTAATCGGTGATGACGGCGGCGATCAGGGCCTGGGTGGCGGCGTCGAGCATGGTGGTGGCCTCGTCGCACAGCAGATAGTCCGGGGTGTGGGCGAAGGCGCGGGCGAGGCAGGCGCGTTGCAGCTGCCCGTCGCTGACCGCGTGCGGGCGGCGGATCAGCAGGTCGGCGGTCAGCCCGACGACGTCGGCGAGTTCGGCGACGCGCCCGGTGACGGTCGCGCGCGGGAGCCGGGCGACGCGCAGGGGTTCGGCGATGAGGTCGGCCAGGGACAGTCGTGGGTCGGCGGCGGCGCGAGGGCTCTGGAAGAGCACGCCGATGCGGGTCCGGACGGCGGGCGGCACCGCGTACCGGATGCCGGTGATCGCCGTGCCGTCGATACTGACCGTGCCGGCCACCGGGCGGTGCAGCAGGGCCAGGACCCGCAGCAGGGTGGACTTGCCCGCGCCGGACGGGCCGCGCAACCCGACCGTCTCTCCCCGTGCGACGCTCAGCGACACCCCGTCGAGGACCCGGTGGCGGCCGTAGGCGACGGTGATGCCGTCGGCGGTGATCACGGGTGGCTTCCGATCGGGCGGTGACAGGCCACGCGCCCCGGCCCGTCGGGGGCGAGGCCGGGCCGGCTGCCACACTCGTCAGCCGCGCGGGGGCAGCGAGGCGCGAAGGCGCAGCCGGCCGGCAGTTCGGTCAGCATCGGTGGGTGGCCGGGGATCGGCGCAAAGGCACGGTCGGGAAGGGCCTCGAGCAGGGCGTGGGCGTACGGGTGCCGAGGTCCGGCGAAGAACCCGGCCGCGGGGCGGTGTTCCACGATGCGGCTCGCGTACATGACCGCGACCGTGTCGGCGACGCGTTGCGCGGCGGCGAGGTCGTGGGTGATCAGGATGACCGTGGCGCCGTTGTCGCAGCGCTGCCGGAGCAGGTCGAGGGTGGCATCGACCAGGAGCCGGTCGAGGCCGGAGGTGGGCTCGTCGGCCAGCAGGAGCGGCGGGTCCGGTGCCAGCGCCAGGGCGGTGGCGAGTCGCTGGGCCATGCCGCCGGACAGTTCGTGGGGGTAGAGGTCGAGGTCGGCCGGGGCGAGCCCGGCATCGGCGGCCACCGCTTCGGCGTCGCCGCGGGCCCGGCCGTGCACGCGCAGGGTTTCGGCCAGCAGGTGGCGGCCGGTGCGGACCGGGGTCAACGCCGTCGCCGGGCTCTGCGGGACGAGACCGATGCGGCGTCCGCGTACCGTACGGGCCAGGATCTTCTCGCCGGCCCCGAGCAGGTCGACCGGGGCCTCACCGCCGTGCAGCACGGCCCGGCCCGTGACGGTGGCGTTGGCGGGCAGCAGGCCGAGCAGGGCATGGGCGAGGACGGACTTGCCGCAGCCGGACTCCCCCACCACCGCCAGCAGTTCGCCGGGGGCCACGGCGAGGCTGACGCCGGTGACGGCGTCCACGGTCGCGTCGGGCAGCTCGAACCGTACGGTCAGGTCACTGATCCCCAGCAGCGCCGAGGTACGCACGGTGGTGGTCACAGCTGCAGCTCCGCCCGGACGCGGGGATCGAGGCGGTCGCGCCAGCGGGCCACGATCGCGGCCAGGGCCAGGGTGACGATCACGATGACCAGGCCGGGCATCAGGCTGGCCCACCATGCGCCGGTCAGCAGGGACCCCTGCCCGTCGTTGATCATGTTGCCGAGCGACGCCAGGTGCGGTGGCAGGCCGAGGCCGAGGAACGACAGGGCGGTCTCGTGCCAGACCGCGTGCGGGACCATCAGGGTGGTGGCCAGGGCCAGCTTCGGCAGCACGTGGGGCAGCAGGTGGCGGGTCAGCACCCGCAGCCGGCCGGCGCCCCCGGAGATCGCGGCGTCGATGAACGGCCGGGTGCACAGGCTGAGCAGCTCGGAGCGCACGATCCGGGCGGTGGACAGCCAGTGGGTCAGCCCGACGGAGAGAATGACCGCGCCGAGGCCGGGCCGCAGCATCGCGACGATGAAGATTCCCAGGAGCAGGTGCGGCAGCGCGGCGACGGTGTCGACGATCCGCATGAGGATCCGGTCGACCGGTCCGCCGAGGGTGCCGGCGATCCCGCCGACGATCCCGCCGATCATGGTGGCGACCAGGGCGGCGACGGCGCCGACCAGCAGCGAGACCCGCAGGCCGTAGAGGGTGCGGTGGGCGACGTCGCGGCCGAGGTCGTCGGTGCCGGCCGGGTGGGCCCAGGACGGTGCCAGCCGGATCCGGGCGAGGTCGACGGCGCTCTGGTCCAGCGGCCACAGCACGGGTGCGAGCAGGCAGGCGAGCACTGCCGATGCCAGCACGGCGGTGGCTGTGGTGACGCCGAGGCGGCCCGGCAGCGGGCGGGGAAGCCGGACGCGGCGCAGGGTCTCAGCCATCGAGGCGCACCCGGGGATCGGCGGCGGTGTAGGCCAGGTCGGTGAGCAGGTTCGCGGACAGCACCACGGCGGTGGTGACCAGGGTGATCGCGGCGAGCAGCGGGAAGTCCGTGCCCAGCGCGGCCTGCACGGTGACCGCGCCCAGGCCGGGCAGCGAGAACACCGTCTCCACCAGCACCGCGCCGCCGACCAGCTCGGGCAGGTGCGTGCCGATGAGGGTGAGGAACGGCAGCAGCGCGGTCCGCAGCGCGTGCCCGAACAGAACCGTGCCGCCCGGCAGGCCCCGTGCCCTGGCGGCCAGGACGTGGTCGTCGCGCAGGCTCTCGGCGACCGAGTCCCGCACGAACAGCAGGAACCAGGGCGCCTGGGAGATCGCCAGGACCCCGACCGGCAGGATCAGATGCCATGCCACGTCCGCGGCCGAGGTCGTGGTCGCGGTGACCTCCGTCAGGCCGCCGGCGGGCAGCCAGCCCAGGGTCAGGGCGAACAGCGCGATCCCGGCCAGGCCGAGCCAGAACACCGGCATCGCCTCGACCGCGTAGGCGGCGGCCCGCAGGCCCCGATCCAGCAGACCACCCCTTCGGTACGCGGCGAGCGTGCCGAGCACGAGGCTGGACAACAGGACCACGACCAGCGCGGTGCTCACCAGCAGCAGGGTCCAGCCGGCCCGGGCGCCGAGGACCGCGGTCACCGGTTCGTGCCTGCTCGTGGACCATCCCAGATCGCCGCGCAGCAGGTTGCCGACCCAGCGCGCGTACTGCACGGGCAGGGGGTCGTCGACTCCCCAGTTCGCCCGGATCTGGTCCAGGTTCTCCTCGGTGGCGGTGAACGCGGCCGCGCCGGCGTACTGCTTGGCCGGGTCGATCGGAGAGGCCGCGCCGAGCAGGAACATGCCGATGCTGGTGGCGATCAGGACCGGCACCGCGACCAGCAGCCGGCGGCGGATCACCGGGCCGGCACCGGCGAGCACCCGGCGGCGTACGGATGCCCTCCGGCTCACGCGCGGGTCCAGGTGTTGATGTTCCACCACAGGCTGTTGGCCACGCCGTGTTCGTGCGCCTCGACCCGCGGGGTGACGCCGGTGATGCCGGCCCTCACCACGTAGGTGTGCTTGAGGTAGGTGAGGAACACCCAGGGTGCGTCGGCGGCGAGCTGCCGCTGGAACGTGGCGTAGGCGGCTCTGCGTCTGGCCGGATCGGCCTGGTCCCGGCCGTCCTGCAAAGCCCTGTCGGCGACCGGGGACCGGTAGCTTCCGGGGTTGAAGTAGCCCTGAGCGGCGAACTTCGACCCGAACAGCTTGTAGGAGACGAAATCCGGATCGTACGGGGTGCCGAACCCCATCAGCAGGGCGTCCCTGGTGATCCTGGCGTCGATGGCGTCCCACGTCAGGCCCTCCGGGCTGACCTTGATGCCGATCCTCTTCGCGTCCGCCGACACGGCCAGGGCGAGTTCCTTGCGCAGGCTGTCGCCGGCCGGGTACATCAGGGTGAACGCCGCCTGCCGTCCGCCCTTCGCCCGGATGCCGTCCGCGCCGGGCGTCCAGCCTGCCGCGTCGAGCAGCGCGGCCGCCGCGGCGGTGTCCGCTGATGTCTTTGCCGCGGCGGTGGGGTCGGCGAATTCGGAGGTGGGCGGTACGGGCCCGAAGGCAGGCTCTCCGGCGCCGGCGAGCACCCCCCGCACCATCGCGGCGCGGTCGACGCCCACCGACAGAGCCCGGCGGACGGCGAGGTCGCCGGTGACCGGACTGCCGAAGGGCAGCATCACCCCGCGGTAATCGGCGGTCGGCACCCGCTGCACCGTGTAGCCGGTGGCGTTGTCGAAGCCGGCGGCGAGCTTGGGCGCCAGCTCGGCGGCGTCGAACTCCCCCGCGCGCATCCGCTGGGCCCGGACGTTGTCGTCGGCGACGAACGCCACGATCAGCTTCCGGTTGGCCGGCCTGCCACCCCAGTAGGTGTCGTTGGCGGTGAGCACGAGGCGGTCCCCGGCGGTCCAGGACTCCACCCTGTACGGGCCGGTGCCGATCGGCTGCCGGTTGAAGGCGGCCTTGTTGATGTCCTGCCCGCTGAGCGACTTCGCCGGCACGATGCCCAAGGTCAGCCGCTGCAGGAACGGCGCGTAGGCGTGTCTGAGAGTGAACACGACCGTGGCCGGGTCCGGGGCGGTGACCGTGGCGAGCATGTCCAGGTCGGAACGCAGGATCGAGTCGACCTTCGGGTCCAGCACCGCCCGGTACGTGAACACGACGTCCGCGGCCGTCAGCTGGCCGCCGTCGTGGAAGGTCACCCCTTTCCGCAGTTTCGCCGTGACGGTCCGGCCGTCCGCGGAGACGGTGGGCAGTCCGGCCGCCAGGGCCGGCGCCAGAACGTTCTGCGCATCCCGCGCGACCAGGCCGTCGAAGATCAGTGACGCGCCGTCGACTCCGAAGTTCAGCACCGGGTTCAGCGTGTCCGGCTCCCCCGCGATGGCGACCACGAAGGTGGAGCTCGCTGCCGGCGATCCGGGACCGGCCGCGGTCGACGAGCAGGCGGTCAGCAGCAGAAGACCGGCGACCGCGGCGATCAGGCGGCGTGCCGGACGATGCGATCGAACCATCACAGGGGTGACTCCCAGGTCTGGGCAGGCCGGGGTGACCGGCCTGCGAAGGCTTCTGGTCACGATCGGAGGACTACTGACGCCAGCTTGCCGCAGTTGCACATCTATGGCAACAACTCACCGCAGCCGAACCCGGCGGCATCCCCATGGCATTGATCACCGTGGCCGGCAGACGCCTCAACGGCTATGGTGCGCTGCCATGCCACGCCCTCGAAACGGTCGCCCGCCGGAACGACGCCGCCGGCCACGGGGAGCTCAGCCGTGCACGGTCGCGGCGTCCGAGGTGACCACCGGCGCGGCCGGGGCCGAGGCATGAGCAACCTCCGACGGTAGTCGTCGGCTGCCGAGCAGGGGTGCTCCCTTCATCGCGGGGCCTGGACAGGTGAGGACTGCTGCGGTGGCTACCGCCACTGTGGCCGGGCGAGGAGTCGAACCTCGCATGTAGGCGCGGGGATGGTCCCTCGGTCCGCCCCACCCTGCTCGGGTAGTTACCGCATGTCTACCGGCCGTGACTCCGGGCGTGTCCCCGCCCTTCACCTCCATGGTGCGTCCGGGCCGCGCGACGCCGGCACGGCCACCGGACCCGGGCGCGGGTGACTCATGGCCGGACAGCACGGAATCCGGCGCCCGGAGGTCCACGGGGGACCGATCCCTGCTGCGGTGAGCCGGGCGACAGCGGCAACAGGATTGCGGTCATCGCTGCCCTCCCCTCGGAAGCGTGTGCCGGGGCGGGAGGTTCAGGTGCGCGACGGTGGCGCGCCGGACGAGGCAGTGGTGTCGCGGGTGGTGCGCAGGCTCCACCCGATCGATACCGCGATCGTCACCACGATGACGCCGAGAGTGACCGGGATGGGTAGTTTGCCGACCGGGGTCTCGGACAGGATCAGCTTGACGCCGGCGAAGGCGAGCAGGGCAGCGAGGCCGTAGTGCAGGTGCACGAAGCGGCGCAACAACCCGGCCAGGCAGAAGTACAGCCTGCGCAGGCCGAGGATGGCGAAGGCGTTCGCGGTCCAGACGATGAAGGTGCTGGTGGTGATGGCAAGGATCGCCGCGACGCTGTCGATGGCGAAGATCAGGTCGGTGGCCTCGACCGCGATCAGGACCACGAAGAGCAGGGTGGCGACGCGCCTGCCGGCGACGCGGGTGAAGAACTTGTCGCCGTGGTAGGCCGGGTCGGTCGGGACGACCTTGCGCAGGAGGCGGACGACCGGATTGCGGTCCGGCGGGGTCTGCTCGCCGTGGCGGAAGGCCATCCTGAACCCCGTATAGATCAGGAACGCCCCGAACACGTACGCCGTCCAGAAGAACGTCTCCAGCAGCTCGGCACCGACGAAGATGAACCCCAGCCGGAAGGCCAGTGCACCGATGACACCCCAGAACAGCACCTTGTGCTGAAACGCCGCCGGGACCGCGAAGTACGTGAAGATCAGCGCGAAGACGAACACGTTGTCGATCGACAGTGCCTTCTCGATCAGGTAGCCGGCGTAGTAGGTGCCGGCCACGTCGCCGCCCTGCCACACCCACAGGATCACACCGAACAGCAGCCCGGCGGCGATCCAGACGCCGGACCAGATCGCGGCCTCGCGGAAGCCGATGACGTGGTTGTCGCGGTGCAGGAACAGGTCGACGGCCAGCATCGCGGCCACCGCGAGCATGAGCGCTGCCCAGACCCACCAGGAGACAGTCAACGAAAGACACCCTTCGACCAGGCGAACCCGCGACAGCGGGCCGCGCGTGCTGGTCGAAGGTCTCTCCGGGCCACCACAGCCGGTGGCTGCGCCGCCGGAACCCGGATGGGCCGGGTCCGTACTGACGACGACGCGTCGAGCGCTCGGGTACTCCCCCTCGAACTACGACCAATGATTCACGAACCACGGATCGTATGACAACGGCTCGCCGCTGAAAATACGCTGAGGATTTCGCGTCTTCGCGTGCGTATATTGGGGCCCGCCGTATCACCGCACAGAGGGAGGCCATGCGTCCATGACCACTGAGGCCGGACCGGTGCGCCCCGGGAGGGAGTGGACGTTCCTGACCAATCACGCCCACGTCCTGCTGAGCATCGCCCGGGATCCCAGCATCCGGCTGCGCGAGGTCGCCGACGTCGTCGGCATCACCGAACGCGCCGCCCAGAGCATCGTCGCCGACCTCGAAGCCGCCGGTTACCTGCGGCATGAACGGATAGGACGTCGCAACCGCTACACGGTCAATCCCGCCGGCCGGTTCCGTCACCCCGCCGAGGCCGACCACCACATCGGCGACCTGCTCGCGCTGTTCACCTCTCCCACCGCGACGTAGGCGCGGCGACCGTCAGCATCACCACCGGCGCCTCCCGGCCGTCCGCCCGCGCGACCGCCGGCACCTCCCGGCCGTCCGCATCGGGCAAGCCGACATCGAGCACCACCAGCACGACACCCGACACACCGCCGGCGTGACTCCGGGGCCGGCCCCTCAGCCAGGGCCGAGCGACTCGAAGTCACGGATCGGCGGCGTGCAGACCAGCGACGCCCCGGCGGCGGAGAATCCGCCCCCGCTGCCCTGGTAGGTGCTCGACCCGGTCCGTGACGACGCCTTCGAGGCCGCCCGCACCGACCTTGCCGGGCGCATCGACCGCCCCAATTCCTCGGAACGGGGCCGGTGGCGGCTGTCAGGCCCGCCCGTACGGCAGGTCGCTGCCGGCCTCGATCTCGATCAGCCGGTTGTACTTGGCGACCCGCTCACCGCGGGCCGGCGCACCGGTCTTGAGCTGCCCGCAGCCCGTGCCCACCGCGAGGTCGGCGATGAAGGTGTCCTCCGTCTCGCCCGAGCGGTGCGAGACCATCTGGGCCCAGCCGGCCTCGCGGCACAGGCGCATGGTCTCCAGGGTCTCGGTCACGGTGCCGATCTGGTTGACCTTGATGAGGGCCGCGGTGGCCGCCTTGCGGTCGATCCCCTCCGCGACGATGGCCGGGTTGGTGACCAGCAGGTCGTCGCCGACGAGCTGCGCCCGGCCGCCGAGGCGCGCGGTGAGCTCGACCCAGCCGTCCCAGTCGCCCTCGGCCAGGCCGTCCTCGATGCTCCACACCGGGAACCGGTTCACGATCGCCTCGTAACGGGCGATCATGTCGCCGGTGCTGAGGCTCTCCCCCGCGACGTGGTAGCTGCCGTCGCGGTAGAACTCGCTCGCGGCCGGGTCGAGCGCGATGGCCACGCCGTGGTGGCCCGGGGTGTAGCCGGCGTCGGTGATCGCGTCGACGAGCGTGGTGAGCACGTCCTCCGGGGCGTCGATCTCCGGCGCGAAGCCCCCCTCGTCGCCCAGTCCGGTGGCGAAGCCCTTGTCCGCGAGGCGCCGGCGCAGCGCGGCGTACACCTCGGCACCGGCACGCACCGCCTCGGCCAGATCGGGCGCTCCCAGCGGGGCGATCATGAACTCCTGGAAGTCGAGCCGGTTCGGTGCGTGGGCGCCGCCGTTGACGACGTTGAAGTGCGGCACCGGCAGCCGCGGCGTGACCCCGGCCGGGGCCAGATACCGCCACAGGGGCCGGTCGGCGAGCAACGCGAAAGCCCGCGCGGCGGCCATGGACACCCCGACGATGGCATTGGCGCCCAGCCGCGCCTTGGTGTCCGTGCCGTCCGCCTCGATCAGCGCCCGGTCCACGCTCGCCAGGTCCGGGAACTCCCGGCCGCGCAGCAGATCCGCGATCTCGGCGTTGACGTTGCCCACGGCGTTCACCACGCCCTTGCCCGCATAGCGGCGAGGATCGCCGTCGCGCAGCTCGACGGCCTCGCGGCTGCCGGTGGACGCACCGGACGGCACGCCGGCGCGTACGCTGCGGCCGTCGGGCAGTCGCAGCGTCACCGCCAGGGTGGGGCGGCCCCGGGAGTCGAGCACCTCGGTGGCCGTCAATCCGGCGATCGTCAGGGTCATGGCAGGTTTCTCCTTCGCAACGGGCTCCCTCCGACTGTGGCACCGGGCGATCTTTCGCCGGAGGGCCGAAGGTCCCGCACGGCCGGGCGAGCGACCCCGGTCTATCCGTGGCGAGGATCGGCCCAAGGGCTCGTCATGCCGGCGCGCCAGGTGCGGTAGCCGCCGTCGAGGTTGGCGGCTCGGCGACCCCGGCCGGTCAGCAGCGCGGTGGCGGTGTGGCCGCGTTGGCCGACCTCGCAGTAGACGATCACCTCGCCGTCGGGCACCTCGGGCAGGCGGTCGCCGAGTTCGTCGACAGGCAGGTTGATCGACCCCGGAATGTGCCCGGCGGCGTGCTCGGCCGCGGTGCGTACGTCGATCAGGGTGGCGCCGGCGCCGACGGCCGCATCGAGCTCGTGCCACTGGACCGTGCGCTGCCGGTCGGTGAGGAGGTTGTCGGCGATGTAGCCGAGCATGTTGACCGGGTCCTTGGCGGAGCCGAAGGCGGGCGCGTAGGCGAGTTCCAGGTCGGCGAGCTGGTCGGCGGTCAGGCCGGCGCGCATGGCGGTCGCGATGACGTCGATGCGTTTGTCGACGCCGTCGCCCCCGACGGCCTGGGCGCCCAGCATGCGGCCGTCGTGGGGGTCGAACAGCAGTTTCAGGGCCATGGTCCGGGCGCCGGGGTAGTAGCCGGCGTGCGAGGCGGGGTGGGTGTGAATCGCCTGGTAGGGGCGGCCCGCGGCGCGGAGTCGCTTCTCGCTCCAGCCGGTGACGGCCACGGTCAGGTCGAAGATCTGCACGATGGCGGTGCCGAGGCGTCCGTCCAGGCGTGCGGGCCGGCCGGCGATCGCGTCGGCGGCCAGCCGGCCCTGCCTGTTGGCGGTGTTGGCGAGCGGAATCAGGGCAGCTTCGCCGCTGAGGTGGTCGCTCTTCTCGACGGCGTCGCCGACGGCGTAGATGTGCGGGTCGCTGGTACGCATGGTCTCGTCGACGGCGATGCCGCCGCGCGGGCCGATGGTCAGTCCGGCGGCGCGGGCCAGGCCGGTCTCCGGGCGTACGCCGATCGCGAGCACCACCAGGTCGGCGTCGAGCAGGCGCCCGCCGTCGAGCTGCACGGCGTCGGGCAGCACCTTGGTCAAGGCTGTCCCCAGGTGCAGGGCCACGTCGTGGCGGCGCAGTTCGGCGTGCACGGCGGTGACCATTTCCGCGTCCAGCGGGGCGAGTACCTGCCGATCGAGTTCGACCAGGCTGACCCGCAGTCCTCGGCGGCGGAGGTTCTCGGCGGTCTCCAGACCGATGAAGCCGCCGCCGACGACCACGGCGGTGCGCGGCCGCCGGTCGGCGAGCAGGGCGGTGAACCGGTCGGCGTCGCTGACCGACCGCAGGGTCAACGCCCGCTCGACGCCGGGCAGGTCCGGCACGAACGGTGCCGCACCCGGGCTGAGAACGAGCCGGTCATAGCTCTCCTCGTACTCCCGGCCGCCGGCCTCCCGAAGCCGCACCAGCCGGCGGGCACGGTCGATCGCGGTCACCTCGGTACGCGTCCGCACGTCAAGGTCGAAGCGGGCGCGCAGGCTGTCCGGCGTCTGCAGCAGCAGCGCCTGACGGTCGGCGATCACCCCGCCGATGTGGTACGGCAGCCCGCAGTTGGCGTACGAGACGTGCTCGCCGCGTTCGCACACCACGATCTCGGCAGCCGGATCGAGGCGGCGCAGCCGCGTCGCCGCCGACATCCCGCCGGCCACGGCACCCACGATGACGGTCTTCATCCGGCCCTCACCTCCCGGCCGCCCCCGCGGCGGCCCCCGCTACAGGATACCCACGGGGGTATGCCCGAGAAGGGGCCACATGCCCTCCCTAGTGCAGGACTTTCGCGAAACCGTCGGTGGAGCGCCATTCGCGCAGCAGGTCGAAGAAGGCGATCGGTCCCCGCCCGTACTGCACGGCCGCCAGGGAGGATCTGACCGGGTGGCCCTCGTTGTTGTAGAAGCTCGGCGTGCAGTCGAGCTGGAAATCGTAGTTGTCGACGGCTGTCTCGGCGATGGTGGCCACCCAGGCGTCGGCGGCGTCGGCGGCCGGCTCCACGTAGCGGGCGGCGCGGGAGCGGGCCTCGGCCACGATGGCGCCGATGTGGCGCGCCTGCTCGTCGAGGACGTGCACGAAGTTGGACGCGGTCACGGCGTGCAGGAAGCTCATCAGGAACAGGTTGGGGAAGCCGGGGATCGTCATGCCGTGCAGGGTGCGCGGTCCGGCGGCCTTCCACGAGTCGAGCAGGGTGACGCCGTCGCGGCCGTGGATCAGCATCCGTCCGGACATGACGTCGGTGACGCCGGCCTCGTACCCGGTGGCGAAGATGATGCAGTCGATCTCATAACCGGCGACGGTGTGCGTACCGATCTCGGGCATGCCGCCGGAGTCGGCGGTGTCGACCAGGGTCACCGTGGGCCGGTTGAAGGCCTGTAGGTAGAGGTCGCTGAAGCAGGGCCGCTTGCAGATGTAGCGGTACCAGGGCTTGAGCTTCTCCGCGGTGGCGGGATCGGCGACGACGGTGTCGACCCGGGCGCGGATCCGGTTCATCTTGTGGGCGTCGACGAGCTCCTCCTGCTCGTCGCTCAGCACGGTGACGCCCGGCAGCACCCTGCGGTGCAGGGCCGAGTTGGCGGTCCAGCCGTCGCCGACCAGATCCTGCTCGACCGGGACCCCGGTGACGGACTTGAGGAAGTTCTCCATGCGGTCGCGCTGCCAGCCGGGGCGCAGCGAGGCGGCCCACGCCTCGTCGGTGGGGCGGTTGTCGCGGACGTCCACGGTGGAGGGTGTGCGCTGGAAGACGTACAGGTGACCGGCGGCCTCCGCGAGCGGCGGTACGACCTGGACGCCGGTGGCGCCGGTGCCGAACACGGCGACCCGCTTGCCGGCGAGCTTCTCGAGGTCGTCGCCGGTGTAGCCGTAGTCCCAGCGGCTGGTGTGGAAGGTGTGCCCGCGGAAGTTCTCGATGCCCGGGATGCCGGGCAGCTTCGGCTTGCTCAACGCGCCCAGCGTGACGACCACGTACTCGGCGCGCATCTCGTCGCCGCGGTCGGTACGCACGATCCACTCGGTGGCGTCCTCGTCCCAGCGCATCTCGGTGACCCGGGTCTGGAAGCAGGCGTCGCGGTAGAGGTCGAACGTCCGGCCGATCGCCATGGCGTGCTGCCGGATCTCCTCGCCGGGGGCGTAGCGCCACTTCGGGACGTAGCCGACCTCCTCCAGCAGCGGCAGGTACACATAGGACTCGATGTCGCAGTGCAGGCCGGGGTAGCGGTTCCAGTACCAGGTGCCGCCGAAGTCGCCGGCCTCCTCGATGGTGCGGATCCGGTCGATGCCGGCCCGGCGCAGGCGGGCCCCGGCCAGCAGCCCGCCGAAGCCGCCGCCGATGACGATCGCGTCGACCCGGTCGTGCAGGGTCTCCCGCTCGATGCGCGGGGTCCACGGGTCGTCGGCGTAGAAGCCGAACTCGCCGGCGGCGGCCCGGTACTGCGCGCTGCCGTCGGGCCGGATGCGCCGGTCCCGCTCGGTGCGGTACTTCGCGCGCAACAACTCCAGATCGATGCCGTCTGACATGACCTCTCCTTCTTGGACGTTGAGATCGATCGCCCGGTCGAGGCCGGGAGGCGCGTCCGGAGGGACGACGCCGGCGCCGACGGCCTCGCAGACGCGATCCGGGAGAGTGCCGGCTCGTCGGTGGCTCGACAGTAGACACACTTCAAGGATGAAATCAAGCTTGGGATGAGAGGCACAGAACATAGGGCGCGACGGCCGGGCGGCAACGATGATCGATGCATGAAAGCCGTCGTGTACCGCGAAAAAGGCGACCCGGTCGTCCTGAAGCTCGTCGACCGGGACGTGCCCGAGCCGGGGCCCGGGGAGGTCCGGGTCCGCATCCGCGCCTCCGGCATCAACCCGGCCGACCTGGTGATGCGTTCCAACCCCAGATGGCCGTTGCCGTTTCCGGAGCTGACCCCGCACTACGACGGTGCCGGCGAAATCGACGCGGTCGGTCCGGGGGTCGGCACGTTCGCGCGCGGCGACCGGGCGTGGTTGTTCGGGGCGGTGACGCCGAGGGCCGCCGGCACCGCTCAGGAGTTCACAGTCGTTCCGGCGTCCTCGGCGCGGCCGCTGCCGGACGACGCCTCGTTCGAGCTGGGCGCGTCACTGGGCATCCCCGCACTGTCCGCGCACCGGGCCCTCACGGTCGCCGAGGACGGTCCACGGCGCCTGGCTCCCGGGGCGCTGGAGGGCTGGACGGTGCTGGTGGCCGGTGGGGCGGGAGCGGTCGGGCACGCCGCGGTCCAGCTCGCCCGCTGGGCCGGCGCCACCGTGATCGCCACGGTCAGCGGGCCGGAGAAGGCGGCGCTGGCCACCGCGGCCGGCGCCCATCACGTGGTCAACTACCGGGAGGGCGACCCGGCGACCGAGATCCGTACGGCGGCCGGCGGCGGCGTGGACCTCATCGTCGAGGTCTCCGTGAGCGAGAACATCGAGCTCGACCTGGCGGTGCTCGAGATCGGCGGCACGATCGCCGTCTACGCGGGCACCGGCCGCGAGCTGCACCTGGACGTCACCCGCAACATCGCGCTCGACGTCCGGTACCAGTTCTTCTACCTCTTCCGGGACGCCGAGCGGCTGGCCGCCGCGGCCGACGACGTCACCGCGGCGGTACGCGACGGCGCGATGGGCGTGGGCGAGGAGCACGGGTTGCCGCTGCTGCGCTTCCCGCTGGCCGAGACCGCGGCGGCGCACCTCGCCGCGGAGAACGGCGTGGTCGGCAAAGTGCTCCTCGACCTGACATGACCTCCCGTGGCGGGCGCGGCGGCCCGCGCTCGCCACGGGTCAGGGCCGGGGCGCCGGGGCGCGCGTGCCGAAGTGGCAGACGGAGAGGATCGGCCAGGTGAGCTCGGCCATCTCCGACGGGGTGTGCGCGCAGCCGCGCTGCAGCCAGTCGGTGGCCACCCCGACGAGCGCGCCCGCGATGAACGCGGCGGGCACGTGGAGCGGGTCGCCGGGCGCGGCCGTGCCGCCACCGGTCGCCCTCGTCAACGCGGCGGCCGACATGCGGCGCCGGATGTGGTCGATGACGCGGGCACTTCCCTGCGGTCCCAGCAGACTGCGGTACAGGCTCGCATGCTCGGCGAGGGCGGCGAAGAACGTCCGCAGCGACCCGATCGGGTCTCCCGTCCCGTGGTCGCCGCCGAGGGCGGTCATCACGTCGACCAACTCGTCGATCATCCCCGTGCAGGCGGCCTCGGCCAGCTCGTGCACGTCCCGGTAGTGGTCGTAGAAGGTCGACCGGCTCACGCCCGCCTGGCCGGCGACGTCGGCGACGCTGATCTGCGACAGCTCGCGATCCTCGGCCAGCCGGATCAGCGCACCTTGGAGGGCCGCGTGGGTACGCCGCACCCGGCGATCACCCACGGCAGGGCCGCCTTCCGTTCTCGACACGTGAGCCAGCCTACATTGCCTACACTTGTCGGTTAACCTACAGTCGTAGGGAAACGTCGACTGGAGGAACCATGACCACCCTCGGATTCATCGGCGCCGGCATGATCGGCACCACCGTGGCCCGCCTGGCCGTCACCGCCGGCCTGGACGTCGTCCTGAGCAACTCCCGCGGCCCGGACTCCCTCGCCGACCTGGTCGCCGAACTCGGCGACCACGCGCGCGCCGCCACCCCCGCCGACGCCGCGCGGGCCGGCGACCTGGTGGTGGCCACCATCCCGCTCCACGCCTACCGCCGGCTCCCCGCGGCGGAGCTGGCCGGAAAGACGGTGATCGACACGATGAACTACTACCCGCAGCGCGACGGCCGCATGGCCGAACTGGACTCGAACCGGTTCACCTCGAGCCAGCTGGTGCAGCAGCACCTCGCCGGCTCCCGCGTCGTCAAGGCGTTTAACAACATCACCTCCATCAGCCTCGCCAACCGCGCACGTCCCGCCGGCGACCCGGACCGCAGCGGCCTGCCCGTCGCCGGCGACGACCCCGCCGCCAAGGCACAGGTGACGGCGCTGCTCGACACCCTGGGCTACGACGCCGTGGACATCGGCACCCTCGCCGACAGCTGGCGCAGCGAACCCGCCACCCCGGTCTACGTCCAGCCCTACTTCGCCGGAAAGGCACCCGACGGCCTCTCCCGGGAGGAGGGCTACCACTGGCACGTCACCAACCCCGGCGCACCGGTTCCGGCCGACCGGATCAGGACACTCGTCGACGCCGCCGTACGCGGCACCGCCGGCGGATACATGCCCGGGCTGGGCTCCGAGTGAGCGGCGGGGAACTGCCCGGGAAAACGGGGTGCCGTGGTGCGTGACTTCACCGGCCGGACCGTCATCGTCACCGGCGCGGGGTCGGGCATCGGCCGCGCCACCGCCGTTCTCCTGGCCACCGAGGGGGCGGAGCTGACCCTGGTCGACGTCGACGAGCAGGGCCTGGCCGGCACCGGCGACGAGCTCGAGAAGGCCTCCCCCGGATCCCGCGCCCTGCTCGTCACGGCCGACGTCTCCCGGGAGGAGGAGGTCGCCGGCTACGTCCGGGCGACGATGGAGACGTTCGGGCGCATCGACGGGGTCGTCAACAACGCCGGCATCGAGGGCAAGCACGGCCTCACCGAGGACTACGGCACCGAGGAGCTCGACCGCGTGATCGGCGTCAACCTCGTCGGGGTCCACCTGGGAATGCGGCACACGCTCAAGATCATGCGCGAGCAGCGTCGGGGCGCGATCGTCAACATGGCATCCCTCGCCGGCATCCGGGGAGTGGCGCAGCGCGCGGGCTACGTGGCGGCCAAGCACGGCGTCATCGGGCTCACCCGCAGCGCCGCACTCGAGTACGGCCGGTTCGGCATCCGGGTCAACGCGATCGCACCCGGCGGCGTCCTCACCCCCCTGGTCGAGCGGGCGATGCGCGAGGCCGGCGGGGACAACTGGCGCGAGCTCGCCGACGCCGCCGGCACGCCCATGGGACGGCTCGGTGCCCCGGAGGACATCGCCGCACCCGTCGCCTTCCTGCTCTCCCCCGAGGCGGCCTTCATCAACGGCACGGTCCTGACCATCGACGGTGGGCAGTCCACCGCGGCGTTCTGACCGGCGACGGTGGGCGGACATCCGGCGTCACACGGCAAATCGGTGGTGGACGCGGGGCAGCACCGTTAGCGTCCGCGCACATGGAGATACGCGCGGAACGACCCGGAGACCATGCGGCCGTGCTGGAGCTTCACCGGACGGCGTTCGGGGACGAGGGTGCGGTGGTGGCCGCCCTGGTCGACGGTCTGCGCCGGGACGATCCGGACGCCCTGTCGCTAGTGGCGGTGATCGACGGCGCGGTGGCGGGCAACGTCATGTTCACCCGCAGCCTCCTCGACGCGCCGTCGCGGCTGGTCGAGGTGAAGGTGCTGAGTCCGCTCGCGGTGCTTCCGGCGTACCGGAGAAAGGGTGTGGGGGGTGCATTGATCGCCGCGGGGCTGGAGGTGCTGGACGGGCGCGGGGTCCCCCTCGTCTTCCTCGAGGGGGACCCGGCGTACTACTCGCGCCTCGGATTCACGCCGGGCGGCGAGCGCGGGTTCCGTAAGCCGTCGCTGCGGATCCCCGACGCTGCCTTCCAGGTGATGCCGCTGCGTGGCTACGAGCCGTGGATGAGCGGGACCCTGGTGTATTCCGCCACCTTCTGGGAGTACGACTGCGTCGGTCTGAGGGACGGCGCGGCGCCCGGAACCGGCATGCCGGACAATCGACCGGCATGAGGGATCATGACATCGTCGTCTACGGCGCCACCGGCTTCGTCGGAGTTCTCGTCGCCGAATACCTGGCCGCCCACGCCCCGGCCGGCACCCGGATCGCCCTTGCCGGGCGGTCCGCCGACCGGCTCGCCGCCGTGCGGGACCGCCTCGGGGTCGACTGGCCGGTCATCGTGGCCGACGCGCACGACACCGACCGGCTGGCGGCGATGGCCGCCTCCACCCGGGTCGTGGCGACCACCGCCGGACCGTACGCGAAGTACGGCCGTACCCTCGCTCATGCCTGCGCGGCCGCGGGCACCGACTACGCCGACCTGACCGGTGAAGTGCTCTTCGCCAGGCGCAGCATCGACGAGAACGACGAGCTCGCGCGGTCGACCGGCGCCCGGATCGTGCACTCCTGCGGCTTCGACTCCATCCCGTCCGATCTCGGCGTGCACGTTCTGCACCGGCGGGTGGCCGCGGACGGGGCCGGTGAGCTGACCGACACGACGCTGGTCGTGACCAGGCTGCGCGGCGGGTTCAGCGGCGGCACGATCGACTCCCTGCGGCACCAGCTCGACGCCGTCCGCAAGGACCGGGACCTGCGGCGGATCGCGGCGAGCCCGTACTCGCTGAGCCCCGACCGGAGCGCCGAGCCGGACCTCGGACGGCAGGAGGACCTGGTCACGCTGCGCGGTCCCGAGGTCGATCCCGCGCTGCGGGGCAACCTCGCGCCGTTCGTCATGGCCCCCTACAACACGCGGGTCGTGCGGCGCAGCAACGCGTTGCGGCAGTTCGCGTACGGGCGGAGCTTCCGGTACCGCGAGGCCACGAGCGTCGGCACCTCGCCGCTCTCCCCCGTGATCGCGGCCGGCACCAAGACCGGTCTGGTGGCGCTGGCCGCCGGCCTGTCGATGCCGCCCACCCGATTCGTGCTCGACCGGCTGCTGCCCAAGCCCGGCGAGGGCCCGGACGAAGAGACCCGGCGCACCGGCCACTTCACGATGGACATCTTCACCAGAACCACGACGGGCGCACGCTACACGGCGCGCTTCCGGGCCAAGGGCGATCCCGGGTACGCCGCCACCGCGCTGATGTTCGGCGAGGCGGCCCTGGCGCTCGCCGTCGACCGCGACTCGCTGCCGCCGTCCGGCGGTGGAGTGCTGACACCCGCCACCGCGCTCGGCGACGTCCTGGTCGACCGGCTCCGCGCCGCCGGCGTCGAGATCACCTCCCGGATTCTGTCGGACCCCTCCGGTAAGAAGTAGGCATCACGAGGGAGAGGTGCCACATGTCCACGATGCACGAGGTCGCGCCGGTCGTCGACGCGGCGCACGCCGAGCCGTACGCCGGCCGCGAGGAATACGCGGACGCCATCCGGCAGATCCGCTCCGCCGCTGAGGCGTACTACGCCGGCGCCGGCCTCGTGATGGACGACGCCACCTACGACGCGTTGCTGGCCCGGGTCGCGGCCACCGAGCACGACCAGCCGGCGTGGGCCGCGGACGATTCGCCCACCACCACCGTCGCGGCCGGCATCGCGGGCGGGGACGTCCCGCACAGCACGCCCATGCTCAGCCTCGACAACGTGTTCGACGCCGACGAGCTGACGGCGTGGGCGGGCCGGCTGGAGCGGCTGCTCGGACGGCCGGCCAACGGCTACACGGTCGAGCCGAAGATCGACGGGATGGCCGTCGCCGCGCGCTACACCGACGGGCGGCTCACCCAGGTGGCGACCCGCGGCGACGGGCGGGCCGGTGAGGACGTCACGGTGAACGCGCGGCTGGTCGCCGGGCTGCCCGCCGAGCTGCACCGGCCGGTCACCGTGGAGGTCCGGGGCGAGGTGTTCATGACCGACGCCGACTTCGCCCGCGCCAACGAGTTGCGGACCGGGCACGGCGGCACGGCGTTCGCCAATCCCCGCAGCGCCGCCGCCGGCACGCTCCGGGCCCAGGACCGGGCGTACGACGCGCCGCTGTCCTTCTTCGCCTACGCGGTGCACGATCTGCCCGGCGGCGAGGGACTCTTCCACTCCGCCGCCATGGACGCGATCGCCGGCCTCGGGGTCGCCACCACCGCCGGATCACCGGCCGGGATGCCCCGGTGCGCGACGATCGGCGAGGTGGTGGCCGCGATCGACGCGCTGGGCTCCGCGCGCGGGACGCTCGGGTTCGACATCGACGGTGCCGTGGTCAAGGCCGACGACCCCGCCGACCGGGACCGGGCGGGCTTCTCCAGCCGCGCGCCGCGGTGGGCCATCGCCCACAAGTTCCCCGCCGACACCCGCACCAGCACCCTGATCGGCATCGAGGTGCAGGTCGGGCGCACCGGGTTGATCACCCCGGTGGCGGTGCTGGAGCCGGTCCAAGTCGGCGGCGTCGTCGTCACCTCCGCCACCCTGCACAACTTCGACGACCTGGTGCGCCGGGACGTCCGGGTGGGCGACACGGTGTTCGTGCGGCGGGCCGGTGACGTCATTCCCGAGATCACCGGCGCCCTGCTCGACGCGCGTCCGGCCGGCGCCGTGCCCTTCTCACCCCCGGAGGCGTGCCCGCGCTGCGGCGGCGAGATCGACCGCTCGCAGAAGCGGTGGCGCTGCGTGCGGGGACGGGCCTGCGGCGCGGAGGAGTCGCTGTCCTACTTCGCCGCGCGGGACTCGATGGACATCGAGGGCCTCGGCGACAAGGTCATCGCGGGCCTGGTCCGGTCCGGGATGGTCACCGACCCCGCCGACCTGTACGACCTCGACGCCGAGGCGCTCGCCCGGCTCGAACGGCTCGGTCGCACCTCGGCCACCAAGCTCGTCGCCACCATCCAGGCGTCGAGGTCGCAGCCGCTGTCGCGGGTCCTGACCGGCCTCGGCGTACGAATGACGGGACGGTCGATGTCGCGCCGCCTGGCCCGTCACTTCGGCACCATGTCCGCGCTGCGGGCGGCCGGCGTGGAAGACCTCCAGCAGGTCGACGGCGTGGGGCCGGAACGCGCCGCCACGATCGCCGCGGAGCTGGCCGACCTCGCCCCGGTCATCGACAAGCTCATCGCCCGCGGCCTCGCCATGTCCGAGCCCGAGCTCACCCCCCGGCCCGCACCCGGCCCGGCCGCCGGCGCCCCGCGTCTGCCGTTGCAGCGCGAGGACGGCAGCCCCATGACCGTGGTGGTCACCGGCTCGGTTCCCGGCCTGACCCGCAACGAGGGCAACGAGGCCGTCGAACGCCTCGGCGGCAGATCATCGGGCTCGGTCTCCACCCGCACCGACCTGGTGGTGGTCGGCGACGGGGCCGGCAGCAAGGCCGCGAAGGCGGAAGAGCTCGGCGTACGCATCATGCCCGCCGACGAGTTCGCCCGGCTCCTCGCCGGCACCTCCCCTGCCGCAGACGTCAATGGGTGAGCGCGACCATGCCGGCCAGCCCATGATCCGGATCGTCATGGGGGCGTTGGTTCGCGAGGGCCGGGTCCTGCTCGTGCACCGGAGTCCGCACCGCCACGTCTATCCGGACATGTGGGGCCTGGGCGGCGGGCACATGGAGCCGGGTGAGACCGAACTGGACGCCCTCGCCCGGGAGCTGGACGAGGAGATCGGCGTGCAGATCGAGCCAGGATCGGCGATCCACCTGTGCCGGCTGCAGAAGGGCCTCGGCGAGGAGGCCGTGCACTTCAGCGCCTGGATCGTCGAGCAGTGGGAGGGAACACCGACGAACGCCGCCCCCGAGGAGCACGACGAGATCCGCTGGTTCCGGCCCGACGACCTGCCTCCGCTCACCCACGAACCCGTACGGACAGCGGTGATAGCAGCGATGCGGGGGTAGCCCGGCCGCTCGAAGGGATCGATCCTCGCGCTCGGAGCCACTGCGCCGGCGACGCCGTTAGGCTCGGGTGATGTCTCGGATTCTGTCGCAGCGCGATCTCGAGTTCCTTCTGTACGAGTGGCTCGACGTGGAGGCGCTCACGAAGCGGCCCCGGTTCGGCGAGCACTCGCGCGAGACCTTCGACGCGTTCCTGGAGGTGTCGGCGCGGATCGCCGAGCGTGAGTTCGCCACCCACAACCGGGCGGGTGACCTGCGGGAGCCGACGTTCGACGGCGGCAGGGCGACCGTCATCCCCGAGGTGAAGGCGGCCCTGAAGGCGTTCAGTGACACCGGGCTGCTGGCCGGCGCGTTCGACGAGGAGGCGGGCGGGCTCCAGCTGCCGCACGTCGTGCTCCGGGCGTGCTTCGCGTGGTTCCAGGCCGCGAACATCGCCACCTCCGCGTACCCCATGCTCACCATGGCCAACGCCGGCCTGCTGCTGACGTACGCGAAGGAGGAGCACGTCAGGGCGTTCGTCCGGCCCATGCTCGAGGGGCGGTTCATGGGCACCATGTGCCTGTCCGAGCCGCAGGCCGGGTCGTCGCTCGCCGACGTGACCACCCGCGCGGTCCCGGCCGGCGACGGCGTGTACCGGCTGCACGGCAGCAAGATGTGGATCTCCGCCGGCGATCACGAGCTGAGCGAGACCATCGTGCACCTGGTGCTCGCGCGGGTCGCCGGGGCGCCGGCCGGGGTCAAGGGGCTGTCCCTGTTCATCGTGCCCAAGCACCTGCTCGACGCCGGTGGTGTGCTGGCGGAACGCAACGACGTCGTGCTGGCGGGGCTCAATCACAAGATGGGCTTCCGGGGCACCACCAACGCGGTGCTGGCGTTCGGCGACGGGACGTACACGCCGCTGGGGGCGCCGGGCGCGGTCGGCTATCTGGTGGGCGAGGAGGGGCGCGGCCTCGCCTACATGTTCCAGATGATGAACGAGGCGCGGATCGGGGTCGGCGCGGGCGCCGTGGCGCTGGGGTACACCGGCTACCTGCACGCGCTCGCGTACGCGAGGGAACGCCGGCAGGGCCGCCCGGCGGAGGCGAAGGACCCGTCGGCGCCGCCGGTGCCGATCATCCGGCACCCCGACGTGCGCCGCATGCTCCTGGCGTCCAAGACCTACGTCGAGGGAGGTCTCGCCCTCATCCTGTACGCCGCCAAGCTCCTCGACGACGACTCCCCGGACGCCCCCGTGCTGCTCGACGTGCTGACGCCCATCGTCAAGGCGTGGCCGTCGCAGTGGTGCCTGCGGGCCAACGACCACGCCATCCAGGTCCACGGCGGGTACGGCTACACCCGCGAGTACCCGGTCGAGCAGTTCTACCGCGACAACCGCCTCAACCCGATCCACGAGGGCACCGACGGCATCCAGGCGCTGGACCTGCTCGGCCGCAAGGTCACGATGAACGGCGGCGCGGGCCTCGCCCTCCTGCTCCGCACGATCGGCGCGACCATCGCCAGGACGCCGCCGCCGCTGGCCGCCATGGCGCGGACGCTGGAGGCGGCCTGCGCGCGCCTCGCCGACGTGACCCGCACCCTGTGGGCGTCCGGCGACCCGAGGACGGCCCTGGCCAACGCGACAGCCTACCTCCACACCGCCGGCCACATCGTCATCGCCTGGCTGTGGCTCGAGCAGGCGATCACGGCCGGGACGAAGGAGGGCGCCTTCTACGACGGCAAGCGGCTGGCGGCGAGGTACTTCTTCGAGCACGAGCTCCCCCGCACGGGACGGTGGCTCGACCTGCTCGCGAGCGGCGACACGTTGCTCGCGGACCTGAACGACGAGGTGCTCTAGGTACGCGGCCGGCCGGGATTCAGAGCAGGGCTTCCAGGGCGGTGAGGTAGTCGCGCACCGGGCCGAGCGACAGGACGCCGCCGGCCGCTCCGGCCAGTTCGGCCGCCGCGGGGAGCAGGTCCGCGTGGAGCCGGGCCGCGATGTCGCGGTCGCCGAGTTCGGCCGCGGCGGCCGCGGCGAGGCAGAGGCGGGCCTCCCGCAGCAGGTCGTGCGGGGAGTCGGGGAGGTTCGCGAGGGCCTCCGCCGCCTCGTCGCGGCGGCCACGGGCCAGCAACAGGCCGGGACGGGCCCACGGCTCGTACGGGCCGAGGCCTTCAGCCGGGCCGGGAGAATCGAGGGAGAGCAGGGCCAATCCCAGCAGGCCGTCGCTCACACCCGGCATGCCGGCCGCGGAGAGGCGGTCGCAGGCCGTCCGGTACGTCGCCTCCGCCGTCCCGCGGGCGGATTCCTCGTCGCGTGCCGGACCCGCCGCCAGCCGGAAGGCGGCGTACAGCTGGGTGAAGATGCCCACCACCGGCAGGTCGTAGCGCTCCGCGAGCCGGTCGGCCGCCTCCGCGCACGTGTCGGCGGTCCGGAAGTCGCCCGTCGCGCACGCCGACTGGAGGAGGATCAGGTGGCCCAGGACCTCGTACGTCACCAGGTCGTTGCCGGCGGCCAGGGCCACGAGTTCGGCGCCGATCGCGGCTCGTTCCGCGGACATGCCGCAGCGGTGCACGGCGTGCATGTAGCGGGCGTTCAGGGCCAGGGCCAGCAGGGCCGGGTCCCGCGACCGGCGGGCTGTCCGTTCGGCCTCTTCCGCCGCGCGGCGGCCACGGTCGTCGGTGCTGCCCCGCGATTCCAGGGCGAGGGTCGTCAGCAGGCGGACCCGGAGGTCCGGCGGCGCGGCCGGCAACAGATCTTCGGCCAGCGCCACGATCCGGTCCGACAGGGCCTGGTCGTCGTTGCGGGGCCAGACCGCCGGTACGTCGAAGGCGGTCAGGACCGTCGCCGCCAGTTCCGGGTCGTCGAGCCCGGTGATCGCGGTGACCGCCTCGGCGCGCAGGGCCCGGGTCCCGGCCAGGTGGCCGGTCACGGCGAGGGCCCGGCCCAGGCCCATCATCGCCGTGAGGCGCCCGCGCAGGTCGCCGGCGCCCGTACGGTCGAGCGCCGCCCGCCACCAGCGGGCCGCCTCGTGCGGGTTGCTCCGCCGTTCCGCCTGCTCCGCGGCCCGGGCGGCATAGTGGGCGGCCCGGGCCGCCGTGCCCGGGCCCGACGCCAGCGCATAGTGGTGGGCCAGGGCGACCGGGTCCGCCGGGCGCAGGCGTTCGATCGTCTCCGCCGCCGTGGCGTGCCAGCGGGATCGCCGTACGGTGGACAGGTCGTCGTAGAGGGTGTCGCGCACGAGCACGTGGGTGAACCGCAGGTCCCGGCCGGTCTCGGTCAGGAAGCCGGCCCGCAGGGCGGCGTCCAGCGCGTCGATCGCCCGGTCACCGACGATGGCGAGAAGGACCTCCGGGTCGATGTCGCGGCCCAGGACGGCGGCCCGGCGCAGGACCGTGCGCGCGGACTCGGGGAGCCGGTCGAGGCGGTGGCGGATGACGTCGCGGACGCCCGCGGGGATGTCGTCGAGGTCGGCTCCGGCCGCGGCGAGCCGGGCGAGTTCGCGGACGAAGAACGGGTTGCCGCCGCTGCGCCGGTGCAGGGCGCGGACGGCCCCGGGGTCGGCCGGGTGGCCGGTCACGGACGCGATCAGCTCGGCGGTGGACGCTTCGGCGAGGCCGCCGAGGTGGACGCGTACGGGCTCGGCGCGGGCGACACGGGCGAGCGCCGCGGTCAGCCGGGGACCGAGTTCGCCGGTCCGGTAGGTGCCCACCACGAGGACGGCACCGCGCGGCGGGCCGGCGCCGGCGGCCAGATGGGTCAGCAGGTCCAGGGCGTCGGCGTCGAAGCGGTGCAGGTCGTCGGCGACCAGGACGACGGGCGCCCAGGCGGCGAACCGGGCGGCGAGGTCACGGTGCCGCAGAAAGCGCGCGACCGCCGGGTCGGCGGCTTCCGGCGTCGTGGGCAGGTTCCACAGGGCGGGGGCATCCTCGTAGTCGGGGGCGCGTACCGCATCGGTGTTCCAGCCCCGGGCGGCCAGCCGGCCGGTCAGGGCCTCGGCGAGGGCGGACTTGCCGGCGCCGGCCTCCCCCGCGATCAGGGCGAGCACCGGCCGCTCCCGCTCCTGCGCGGCACGCGCGGCGCCGAGAAGTCTCGACAGTTCCTCGTCGCGGCCGAACAAGGAGACCTCAGGGCCGGGGACGGGGACGGGGGCGGGCGGGACGCCGGCGGTGAGGTGCGGGGCCTGGGCGAGAATGTCCTGCTCGAGGCGGCGCAGCCGCGGTCCGGGGTCGACGCCCAACTCCCCCGCCAGCAGCTCCCGGGCCCGCCGGAGGGCCGCGAGCGCCTCGCCCTGGCGGCCCGTGCGGTAGAGGGCCGTGGCGAGCAGGTGCCAGGCGTCCTCGCGGAACGGCGCCTCGCCGGTGTGCGCCTGAAGGCCCGGCACCGCCTCCTCCGCTCGCCCGAGGGCCAGCAGCGCCGCGGCCCGGCGTTCGACGGCGAGGAGGCGGAGTTCGTCGAGCCGGTCGATCTCGGCGCGGGCCCACGGTGCCGTGGCGCAGTCCGAGTACGCCGGGCCGTGCCACAGCGCCAGGGCCTCGTCGAGCAGGGGCACGGTCTGCGCGGAAGCGGCGCCGGAGGCCACGGCCGCCTCGAAGCGCCACGCGTCCACCGCGCCGGGAGCCGGGCGCAGCGCGTATCCCTGGCCGGCGGTCACCAGCAGGGACGCCGGCGCGCGGGGTGGCCGGTCGGGTTCGAGGGCGCGGCGCAGGTCCGCGACGAACGTGCGCAGGGCGGCCACCGCACCGTCCGGCGGCCGCTCCCAGAGATCGTCCACGAGCCGGGTGACCGGCACGACCCGCCCGCGCGCGATGAGCAGCCGGGCCAGCACCGAGCGCTGCCGGGCTCCCCTGAGCGCGACCGGGCCCCGGCCGGTGCTGGCACCGACGGGCCCGAGCACCTGGAAGGCCGTGCGGGTCATGGTCACCCATCGTAGGTCGGGCCGGCCGCCGGCGGGCGCCGGCACCGGGCACCCGGGCCGCTCATCCGGCGCTCATCGGACGCTGATCGGGGCGGGGCAGGCTCCGGGGCATGAGCCATGTCATTCCCGGATTCGCATACCAGGACGTTCCCGTCGCCGAGGGGGTCTCCCTGCGCACGGCGGTCGGCGGCAGCGGCGATCCCGTCGTGCTCCTGCACGGGTTCCCGCAGACCCACCTGATGTGGCGGCACGTCGCCGCCGATCTCGCCGCCGACCACACCGTCATCTGTCCCGATCTGCGGGGCTACGGCGACAGCGGCAAACCCGAGGACCGCGACGGTACGGCGTACGCGAAACGCACGATGGCCGCCGACGTGGTGGAGCTGGCCCGCGTGCTGGGCCACGACCGGTTCGTCCTCGCCGGGCACGACCGCGGCGCCCTGGTGGCCTTCCGCGCCGGGCTCGACCATCCGGGGGCGGTCACCCGGCTGGCCCTGCTGGACATCGTGCCGACCCTCGACATGTGGGAGGTGCTGCACGGGGTCGACGCCGCGGTGGCCTTCCACCTCTATCTGATGGCGCAGCCGCCGGGGCTGCCCGAGGCGATGATCGGGGCCGCCGCCGACCCGTTCTTCGGGCACTTCATCGACGCGTGGGTGCGGGAGCCGTCGGCCATCCCGCCCGCGGTGCGCGACGAGTACCTCCGGGCGTCCCGGGGCGCGGTGCCGTCGATCGTCGCCGACTACCGCGCCTCGGCCCGCATCGACCTCGAGCACGACACCGCCGACCGGGCGGCCGGCCGTACGCTCGCCATGCCGGTGTCCGTCCTCCAGCAGGACTGGGGTGCGACGCTCGGCTACGACGCGGCGGCGGTCTGGCGCGCGTGGGCGCCGGACCTGCACCACGCCACCGTCACGTGCGGCCACTTCATGGCGGAGGAGGCGCCCACCGAGGTGGTCAAGGCGCTCCGGGCGCTGATGGCTCGCTGACCGCGGCGGCGCCCCGCAGGATCGCGTCGACGAGCGCCTCGGCGTACCCCTCGATCGGGACCCTGGGGTTCCAGTGGAGCATGTTCTGCGCCACCGTCGGCCCGCTGATCATCAGCAGGGTGAGCTCGATGTCGAGGTCGGCGCGGAGCTCGCCGGTCTCGATGCCGCGGCGCAGGACCTGGCGCATGACCTCGCGCCGGGGTTCGATGGCCGCCTGGTAGACCGCGTGCATCTCGGGGCTGCGCACCATCTCCGGCATCAGGCACGCCGTGACCTTGCCGTAGCGCTCCATGCGGCGGTTGCGGCCGTGGCTGACCAGCATGATCAGGTCGTCGCGGACGGACTCGCCGGCCGGGACGGGCAGCGGCCCCTTCATGCGGGCCACCGCGTCGATGAGCAGCGCTTCCTTGTTGGCCCAGCGGCGGTAGATCGTCGCCTTGCCGACGCCCGCCTTCGCGGCCACCGCCTCGATGGAGAGGGAGTCCGCGCTCTGCCCCTCGCCGAGCAGCGTCGTCACCGCGTCCAGGATGGCCTCCGCGGCCCGGGCATCGCGGGGCCGGCCAGGAGCCTTGCGGCCCTGGTCGGCCCCGGAGTCAACGCTGACGGTCGTCATGCGTTCCATTGTTACCGAGCCTTCACTTTCCGGCCACGGCGGGCATCACGCCTCGACCAGTTCCACGCCCTGTTCCTCGGCGAGGCCCTCCGCGGAGGTCGGTGCCGGTGCCTGCTCGGGCCGCTTGCCGGGCAGCCAGATGACGGCCACGACGGCGCCGAGCAGCGCGAACACCGTGGTGCCGATGGAGGCGTAGTGCATGGCGGTGAGGTAGGCGTCGTTCGCGCTCTGGATCAGCGCCGGTCCCGCGGGCCCCGCCTGGGCCGCCACCCCGTACGCACCGGAGATGGACTCGCTCGCCGCGTCGCGCGCGGCGGCCGGCAGCGCGGACGTGGCGCCGGCCATGTCGTCGCGGTACGCGGAGGAGAGCACGGCGCCGAGGGCGGCCACGCCGAGCGCCCCGCCGATCTGGCGGATGGTGTTGCTGACGGCCGACCCGACACCGGCCTTCTCCCGGGGCAGCGCGGCCATGATCGACTCGGTGGCCGGCGGCATGACGTTGGCCATGCCCACGCCCATGATCCCGAAGAGGGCGCCGACGACCCAGATGGGCGTGGTGGCGCCGACGGCGATCCACCCGGCCAGGCCGGCCGCGACCAGCAGCAGGCCGGCGGTGCTGACCGCTTTCGGGCCGAAGCGCTTGACCATCGCGGCGCTGCGGGGCGCGAACACCATCTGGCCGACGGCGAACGGGACGAACAGCGCGCCGGATTCGAGCGGGCCGTAGCCGCGGACCAGTTGCAGGTAGAAGGCGCTGAAGAACATCGAGCCCATCGCCGCGAAGAAGACCAGGCCGATCATGCCGGTCGAGGCGGAGAACTGGCGGTTGGCGAAGAGGCGTACGTCCAGCGACGGGAACGGGATGCGGCGCTCGTACGCGATGAAGAGGGCGAGCACGACGACCGCCCCGGCCAGCGCGCCCCACGCCTCCGGACGCCCGAAGCCGTTCTCGCCGCCCTCGATGACGCCGTACGTCAGCAGGGTGAGGCCGACGATGGAGAGCAGCACGCCGAGCACGTCGATGCGACCCGGACGCGGGTCGCGCGACTCCGGCACCAGGACGGTGACCAGGACGACGCCCACGATGACGACGGGCACGTTGATGAGGAAGACCGAGCCCCACCAGAAGTGCTCGAGCAGCAGCCCGCCGACGATCGGGCCGATGGCGACGGCGAGGCCGACGGCGCCCGCCCAGATGCCGATCGCCCGGCCGCGCTCGTGCGGTTCGAAGACGTTGGCGATGATCGACAGGGTCGCGGGCATGACCGCCGCGGCGCCCAGGCCCATGAGGGCGCGGGCCCAGATGAGCTGGTCGGCCGAGCCCGCGTACGCGGACAGCAGCGAGGCCAGGCCGAAGAGCGCGAGCCCGACGGTGAGGGTGATCCGCCGGCCGAGCCGGTCGGCGAGGATGCCGGCGGTGAAGAGCAGGCCGGCGAAGACCAGGGTGTACGAGTTGATGGCCCATTCGAGCTGGCCCTGGCTGGCGCCCAGGCCGGCCTCCGGGTCGGCGATGGTGCGCAGCGCGACGTTCAGGACGGTGTTGTCCAGCACGACGACGAGCAGGCTGATGACGAGCACGCTGAGAATGGCCCAGCGCCGGGGGTGTCCCGTGTGCGGTACGTCCATGAGTGGCGCTCTCCCGTGAGGTGACCATTACGATACGGAACGGTCCCGTATCCCTGGCCGACAGTAGGCCGGTCCGCCGCGATACGGAACGGTCTCGTATCGTATTGTGTCCCTCGTCACGCCCGGCGGATCTTCGAGTTCTCCCATCCGGCCGCGTCACGCTGGCCGCATGAACGACACGACGCGGCTCGCCGGGCCGGCGAGCCGCAGAGACGAGGCAACGCGGCCCGCCGGTCCGGCCCGCCGCCGGAACGGGAGAACGCGGCTCGCCGGGCCCGCGGCCGTGCTGAGCGTGGTGGCCGTCGTGGCGCTGTGGCTGGCGAACGGCGGGATCGGCCCCGGCGAGCCGCTGACCTCCGCGGGCCGGGTGACCGGACTGGTCGCGTCCGACCTGCTGCTCTTGCAGGTGCTGCTGATGGCCCGGATCCCGTGGGTCGAGCGCGCCTACGGGCAGGACCTGCTCGCCCGGCGGCACCGGGTCATCGGGTTCCTGTCGTTCTGGCTGATGCTCGCGCACGTCGTGCTGATCACGGCCGGTTACGCGCGGACGGCACCGGCGAGCGTGCCCGGAGAGGCCTGGAGCCTCGTGGTCACGTACCCGGGAATGCTCCTCGCGGCGGCGGGCACGCTGCTGCTGATCCTGGTGGTGGTGCTCTCGGTCCGCGCCGCGCGGCGGCGGCAGCGCTACGAGACCTGGCATCTGCTGCATCTGTACGCGTACCTCGGCGTCGGCCTCGCCCTGCCGCACCAGCTGTGGACCGGCGCGGACTTCACCGCCTCGCCCCTCGCCCGCCTCTACTGGTGGGGGCTGTACGGCGCGACCCTGGCGGCGGTGCTCGCCTTCCGGGTGGCACTGCCGCTGGGGCGCTCGGCGTACCACCGGCTGCGGGTCGACGCCGTGGTGCCCGAGGCGCCCGGCGTGGTCTCGGTCTACCTGCGGGGACACCGGCTCGACCGGCTGCCCGTCCGCGCGGGGCAGTTCTTCCTGTGGCGGTTCCTCGACGGGCCGGGGTGGTCGCGGGCACACCCGTACACGCTGTCCGCCGCGCCCCGCGACAACCTGCTGCGGATCACCGTCAAGGACCTCGGCGACGGCAGCCACCGGGTCGGCCGGCTGCTGCCGGGCACCCGCGTGCTGGTCGAGGGGCCGTACGGCACGCTCACCGCCGAGCGGTCGAGCGGCCGGCCGCCGCTGCTGATCGCCGCGGGCGTGGGCATCACCACGATGCGCGCGCTGCTCGACGACCTCGGCCCGGCCGGGACCGGCGCCACGCTGCTCTACCGGGTGCGTACGCGGGCCGAGGGCGTCTTCCGCCTCGAGCTCGACGACCTGGCCCGCCGCCACGGTGTCCGGATCGTCCACCTCGAGGGCAGCCGGCCCCGCCACGGGAGCTGGCTGCCGGCCGGGTGGAGCGCCGGCGACGACGCGGCGGCGCTGCGCCGGCTCGTCCCCGACGTCGCCGGGCGGGAGGCGTACCTGTGCGGGCCGCCGCCGTGGATGGCCGCCGTCCGCGCCTGCCTGCGCGACGCGGGCGTACCCGATGATCTGATCCACTCCGAGGAGTTCGCATGGTGAGGCCCGCATGCGCCGGTTGACGCTCTGGATCGTCTCCACGATCGCCGCCGTCGTGCTGCTGTTCAGCTACCGCACGAGCCTGGGCGCCCCGGCGCCCACGGCGGTGCCGTCCGCCGCCGCTCCGGGCATCGTCCCGCCGTCGCCGGCCCCGCCGGGTGCCGCGCGGCCGTCCGGGCCGGCCCGGACCACGGTCAACGGCACCGTCGCCCGGACCCGCTGGGGCCCGGTCCAGGTCCAGGTCGTCCTCGCCGGGAGCAGGATCATCGACGTACGCACGCTGCGGCACCCGACCGGCAACGACCGGGACGACGAGATCAACGGGTACGCCCTGCCGCGGCTGCGCGCCGAGGTGCTGCGGGCGCAGAACGCGCACATCGACGCGGTCAGCGGCGCGACGGTGACCAGCGGCGGCTACGTCGAGTCGCTGCAGGCCGCCCTCGACGCGGCCCACGTCGGCTGAGGCTCAGGAGGCCAGCCGCCGGGCCACACCCTCCGGCTCCTTGATCTGCGACCACACCTCGTCCAGCGACAGGCCGAGGACCTCGGCGAGCGCCGCGATGGTCGGGAAGGCGGGGGTAGCGATGCGGCCGGTCTCGATCTTGCGCAGGGTCTCCGGGGAGACGCCCGCGTCCAGCGCGGTGGTGAGCATGGATCTCCCGCCCCGGGCTCGCCGGAGGAGCGCGCCGAGGCGCTGCCCGCGTGCGACCTCTTCGGGACTGAGCGGCAACCTGACCATGGGCCGATTCTAGTACCGGGATAATATGGCCGGGATACTTATTGGTTCGAGGAGAGGTGCCGCATGATCGAGATCCTGAGCCCGGACGGCCTGGCGCGGGCGCGGGAGTCGGGCGCCCTGGTCGCCGGCATGCTGCGGACGCTGAGGGCCCGGAGCACGGCCGGCACGAACCTGCTGGACATCGACCGGTGGGCGCAGGCCATGATCGCCGAGGCCGGGGCGCAGTCCTGCTACGTCGACTACGAGCCGAGCTTCGGGCGCGGGCCGTTCGGCCACTACATCTGCACCTCGGTCAACGACGCCGTGCTGCACGGGCGCCCGCACGACTGCACCCTCGCCGACGGCGACCTGCTCTCCCTCGACCTCGCCGTCTCCCTCGGCGGCGTCGTCACCGACTCGGCCGTCAGCTTCCTCGTCGGCGGCACCCGGCCGCCGGAGAGCGTCGCCCTGATCGAGGCGACCGAGCGCGCCCTGAGCGCGGGGATAGCCGCGGCCGGCCCGGGGGCCCGCATCGGCGACCTCTCGCACGCCATCGGCACGGTGCTCGGCGCGGCGGGCTACCGGGTCAACACCGAGTTCGGCGGGCACGGCGTCGGCTCGACCATGCACCAGGACCCGCACATCGCGAACACCGGCCGGCCGGGACGCGGCTACCGGCTGCGCCCCGGGCTGCTGCTGGCCCTCGAACCGTGGGTCATGGCGGACACCGACCGGCTGGTCACCGACGCCGACGGCTGGACCCTGCGCAGCGCGACCGGCTGCCGGACCGCGCACAGCGAGCACACGATCGCCATCACCGAGGACGGCGCCGAGATCCTCACCGCGGGGTGAGGCTCAGCCCCGTTCCGCCCACGGGTCGGCCATGGGAATGCTGGTCGTGTGCGGCGGGGACGACGACGGCGGGAACGGCGGCGGGGGCCCGGGATGCACCGGCGGCTGCGGGCCGGTCGGGTGGTAGACCGGGACCGTCACGTAGCCGACCGGCCGCCGCCCCTGGAAGAAGCGCGTCGAGGGCGGCAACGCCAGCAGCACGAGGCTCACCAGCAGGGCCAGCACGAGCGACAGGTCGAGGACCCCGACGACGAGGCCGTAGCCGGCGGGCGCCACGCGGGCGAACCCGTCGCCGCCCACCCGGCCGGCCGGCCCCTGGAAGACGTCCGGCAGGTCGCCCCACCCGCCGCAGCTCAGGAAGAGCCCGCCGAGCACGAAGGTGGTGACGCGGGACCTGTCGCTGCCGTGCAGGTTCAGGATGGCCATGATGGACACCGCCGCGCCGCCGACGAGGCTCAGCGTCGCGTAGACCAGGCTCCCGAACGCCGAGCCGGTCGTCCCGGTGTACGCATCCTTGTAGACGCTGAGATCGGTGTTGACGAAGGCCAGGTCGACGACCGCCCGCAGCAGCAGGACCGCCGCGACGCCGAACAGCAGACCGGACGAATACCGCATGACGGGCGGTGGTGCCGGCGGGATCGGCGTGGCTGGATGCATGGCGACCAAGCATGCTGGATCGGCCCGGTCGAGGCCAGCACCGCGCGGCGAGTCTGCCCGCGGGGTCGCGGCACCGGCCCCTGAGGGTGCCGCCCTCCCGGCCCGCTCCGGCGTACCCTCAACGCCCTGCTGGAGTGACCACTGTCCCGTCCGGGCGCAGGTGGACGACCTCGCCCCCCTCGCGGGCCCGTTCGGCGGCCCACACCACCCGGTGCGTGGCCAGGCTCTGCGCCGCGCCGGAGGTGATCAGCGCGGGGTCGCCCGCGGCCACCGCGTCCAGGAAGGCCCCGGTCAGCGCCTCGTCGCCGCCGCCGTGGCCGTCGGCCGCGGACGGACCACCCGCGACGGCGGAGTCGTGGCGACGGTCCTCCCCGGTGACGAAGTCGACGTGGCGGACGGTGCGGCCGTCGCCCTCGAGGTAGCCGTGCGTGCCCATCAGCCGGGTGCGGCGCTGCTCCATCGGGGTGAAGGCGCTCATCGTGAAGGAGCCGGTCGCGCCGCCGGGGAACTCCATCGCGACCACCTGGTGGTCGACGACGTCGTTGTCGCAGGCGTAGACGCAGCGACCGTACGGGCCGGTGCGCAGCGCCTCGGTCAGCGCCTCGGCCGTGTACTCGGACGTGATCGCGCCGAGCGGCCAGAAGTGCTCGTCCGGGTCGGCGAGGGCGGCGAAGTAGCGGCGCTTCGCGGAATACGGGCAGGCCGGCTCGACCGCGCAGTCGAGGCAGCGGCCGGCGGCACCCTCGGGCCGCTCGGACGCGCGGAAGTGGGTGAGGCTGCCGAACGAGCTGATCCGCGACGGCAGCTGCCCGGTCACGTACACCAGCCAGTCGAGGTCGTGGCAGCTCTTGGTGAGCAGCATGGGCCCGGACGTGCCGGCGTGCCGCCAGTTGCCCCGCACGAACGAGTGCGCCTGATGCCACCAGCCGACGGGTTCGAGGTGGTCGAAGCTGACCAGCCGGCCGATCCGCCCGTCGTCGAGCAGACCCTTCACCATCCTCGTGTACGCGGTATAGCGCAGCACGTGACACACGGCCAGGATCACCCCGTTGCGGGTGGCCGCCGCGGCGATCGCGGACGCCTCCTCCTCGGTGGGCGCCATCGGCTTCTCGAGCAGCAGGTGGTAGCCGAGGTCCGCGAGCCGTACGGCCGGGTCGCGGTGCATCCGGTCCTGGGTGGCGACGACGGCGGCGTCGGCGAGCCGTCCCGCGGCGGCGAGTTCCGCCCAGCCCGGGTAGGCGTGGACGGGTGCGACCCCGAACTCGGCGGCGGCGCTCTCGCGGCGGTGCGGGTCGGGTTCGGCGATCGCGACCACCCGCGCCCGGCCGGTGGCGACGGCGTGCCGCGCGTACGTGAGACCGCGCAGCCCGGCACCGGCCAGCGCGAGCGTCACGGGCACGGGACCGGCTCCCCCAGCACGCGCAGCGCCGCCGCGACGGTCGTCGTCATGGCCTCGCGGGCCGACGCCAGGTAGCGCCGGGGGTCCACGAGCGCCGCGTTGCCGTCCAGGTCGGCGCGGACCGCGGCGGTGAAGGCGCTGTTCAGGGCCGTACCGATATTGATCTTGATCATGCCGCCGCGGACCGCCGCCGCGAGCTCGTCGTCCGGCACGCCCGAGGAGCCGTGCAGGACCAGCGGCACCGGCACGGCCGTGCGCAGCCGGGCGATGAGGTCGTGGTCGAGGCGCGCCGTACGGGTCCGCATGGCGTGCGACGACCCGACCGCCACGGCGAGCGCGTCCACCGCGGTCGCCGCCACGTACGCGGCCGCCTCCCCCGGGTCCGTACGCACACCCGGCGCGTGCGCACCGTCCTTGCCGCCGACCTCGCCCAGTTCGCTCTCCACCCACAGCCCCCGGGCGTGACCCCGGCGGACGGCCGCCGCGGTCCGCGCCACGTTCTCGTCGTACGCGGACTTCGAGGCGTCGTACATGGCGGATCCGAAGCCGTGCGCGGCGGCCAGGTCGAACAGTTCGTCGCTCTCCACGTGGTCGAGGTGCAGCCCGACGGCCACCGTGGACGTCTCGGCGATGCAGCGCGCGGCGGCGGCGATCGGGGCGAGCCGGCCGTGGTGGAAGCGCACCGCGTTCTCGCTGATCTGCAGGATGACCGGCAACCCGGCCTGTTCGGCGCCGGCCACGATGGCCTCGGCGTGCTCGACGGTGATGACGTTGAAGGCGCCCACCCCGCCGCCGGCGGCGCGGGCCGCGGCGACGATCTCGCCGGTCGGTGTGAACACGGTTGCCCCTCTCAGGCGGCGGTGCGCAGGTCGGTGACGGTGACGCCGGGCAGCATCCGGCGGTAGAGGCCGGGGTCGACGGTCCCGGCGACCGGCGCGGCCACGGCCGCCGCGGAGAGGGCGACCGCGTCGGCGACCAGCTCCGGCCACGGCGTACGGTCGCGCAGCCCGCGGGCGAGCGCGGCCACGCACGCGTCGCCCGCCCCGGTCGGGTTGCCGGTGAGCGGCGCGGCCGGGATGCCCTGCCAGGCGCCCTCGGGGCTCTGCGCGTGCAGCCCCTCGGGCCCGCGGGAGACCACGACGGCCCGGGCGCCATGCGCCAGCACGTCCGCCGGCCGCCCGCCCGGCACGAGCGCGGCCAGTTCGTGGGCGTTCGGCTTGGCGAGGTCCGGCCCGGCGGCCAGGCCGCGGCGCAGGGCCTCCCCGCCGGTGTCCAGCACGGTCGGGACCCCGGCCCGGGCGGCCAGGCGGATGAGGACGGCGTACCCGTCCTCCGGGACGCCGGGCGGGAGCGAGCCGCTGAGCGTGACCACGTCCGCGCCGGCGAGCAGCCCGCGGAAGCGGGCGGCGAACGCCGCCCACTCCCCGGTGCCGATCCGCGGGCCGGGCTCCCAGAAGCCGGTCGCGTCCTGCCGGTCGGTGACCGCCACGGTGCGCCGGGTCTCCCCGGCGATCGGCTCGAACGCGGCCGGCACGCCCTGCTCGGCGAGCAGCGTGGCGACCCGGTCACCGGTCGCCCCGCCGAGCAGCCCGGTCGCGAGGACCGGCTCACCGAGCGCGTGCAGCACGCCCGCCACGTTCAGGCCCTTGCCGCCGGGGCGCTCGGCCACCGCCGCCACCCGGTGGGTGCCGTGCGGCACCAGGGCGTCCACGGTGTAGGTCAGGTCGAGCGCCGGGTTCAGCGTCACCGTGACGATCATCGGGGGCCTAGCAGGCGTTGTACTTGTAGGTGCCGCTGCCCGGGGCGGTGACGTTCACGTCACGCCGGACGACCGACACGCTCGCGCCGATCGCCGTGCACGCCTTCTTGAACGAGCTGTCCTTGTACTCGATGTCGATGACGTTGTTGCCGTAGACGTCGGTGTAGTCGCCGCACTCGTCGTAGCTGCCGCACTCCTCGGCGACCGCGAAGTCGAGCCCGGCGGCCTTGCCGCGGGTGCCCAGGGCGGTGGTGTTCTTCTGGCCGATGGCCAGCCCGGCGCCGTGGGCGTGCGGCGCGAGCAGCTTCAGGTACGCGATCGCGTGGTCGATCGTCAGCAGACCCTGGGAGCGGTCGTACGAGTCGATGTTGTCCGGCTCGACGGCCTTGAAGCCGGACCGGGCGCACCCGTCGATCCAGCCGTTGACGACCGCGGCGACCCCGGTGCGCTTGGCCGGCGTGGAGATGTCGAGCAGGATCTCGTTCCAGTCACCGTCGACGACGTACCGGCCGTTGCGGTCCTTCAGCAGCAGGTCGTCGTGGTTGGCCTTCCACCAGTCGACCTCGCCGGGCTGGACCTGGAACGCGTTGACGTAGCAGATGTTGTAGAGGCCGGCGGCCACCGGCGCCTCGCGGTCGCGGCTGACCACCTGCACCCCGGAGGGCGGCGGGTACGCGGCGCCGATCTGGTAGTCGAACTTGGCGTTGACCGGCGGCAGCGTGACCGCGGCGGCGCGGGGGGCCGCCGCCGGGATCGGGGCCGCGTCGGCGTGCAGCGCGAAGACGGTGGTGAGGGCCGCGGCGGCGAGAGCGGTGCCGGCGGCGAGGACGGTGCGGACGGTACGGGTGACCACGGCTGGACTCCAAGGCTCGTGGATCTGCCCCGCCTCGGGCGCCGCGAAGGCGACCTGGCGACCTGGATGCCGGGCTGGGGATTACCGGCTGGGCTCGATCGTTGCCGCCGATTCAACTGATCGAACGAACAGGTGTCAATAGCTGTTTGTGAGCGTATGGTGCTCCCGGCACCCCCTCCCGGGGGATAAAGAGGCAAATGGACAACCTGGATTGTCCATGTGGACAGGAGCAGCGATGGACGTGCTGGTCGTCGGGGACGCCAACCCGGATCTCGTGCTGCGCGGCGACGTGCGGCCCCGCTTCGGCCAGGCCGAGCAGTTGCTCTCCGGCGCGGACCTCGTCCTGGGCGGCTCGGCCGCCATCACCGCGGCCGGCTGCGCCCGCCTGGGCCTGCGCACCGCGCTGCTCACCGCCGTCGGCGCCGACGTGTTCGGGGCGTTCACCCGGCAGCGCCTCGAGGAACGCGGCGTCGAGCTGCTGCTCGCCGGCGCCGGCGCGGACGTGCCGACCGGGCTGAGCGTGATCCTCTCCGCCGAGGACGACCGGGCGATCCTCACGCTGCCGGGCACGATCCCCGCGCTGCGTCCCGAGGACGTCACCGACGCCCACCTGGCCGCTACCCGGCACCTGCACGTCGCGTCGCTCTACCTCCAGCCGCGCCTGGCGGCCGGGCTGGCCGGGATCTTCGCCCGGGCCCGGGCGGCCGGGGTGGGCACCTCGCTGGACACCAACTGGGACCCCGCCGAGCGCTGGGAGTCCGTCACCGAGATCCTCGAGCACACCGACGTGTTCCTGCCCAACGCCAACGAGCTGCGCGCGGTGACCGGCGAGGACGACCTGGACGCCGCCGCCGCGCGGCTCACCCGGCTCGGCACCACCGTGGTGATGAAGAACGGCGCGGCCGGGGCGCGGGCCTGGGCTCCCGAGGGCGAATGGGCGGCCCCCGGCCGTACCGTCGAGGTCGCCGACACCACCGGCGCGGGCGACAGCTTCAACGCCGGCTTCCTGGCCGGCCGGCTGGCCGGGCTGCCCACCGCCGAGGCGATCGGCTGGGCCGCCGCCGCGGGGTCGCTGAGCACCCGCGCGGCCGGCGGGACCGCCGCCCAGGCCACGCGGGAGGAGCTCAGCCCTTCAGGCCGGTGAAGGTCATCGTCGCGATGAACCGCCGCTGGGCCACCAGGAAGGCGATGATCAGCGGCATCGTGGCGATGACGTTGCCGGCCATGAGCTGCGACCATTCCGTACGCCGGGTGCCCTGGAAGCTGGCCAGCCCGATCTGCAGGGTGAACCTGTTGTCGTCGGAGATCGCGATCAGCGGCCACAGCAGGTCGTTCCAGCTCGACAGCAGGGTGAAGACCGCCAGGGTGGCCAGCGCCGGCCGGGCCAGCGGCAGCACGACGCTGACGAAGGTCCGCAGCGTGCTGCACCCGTCCAGGGTCGCCGCCTCCTCCAGCTCCACCGGCAGGCCGAGGAAGAACTGGCGCATGAGGAAGATGCCGAAGGCCGAGGCGAGCCACGGCACGAACGCCGCGGCCAGGGTGTCGACGATGCCGGCCCGCGCGAACATCAGGTACGTCGGGATCATCAGCAGCTGGATCGGGATCATCACGGTCGCCACGACGGCCAGGAAGGCGAGGCCCCGGCCGGCGAACCGCAGGCGGGCGAAGCCGTACCCGGCCAGCGAGCAGAGCACCAGGTGCGCCACCACGGCGATGGTCGAGACCAGCACGGTGTTGGCGAACCAGCGCACGATGTGGGTCTCGGCCAGCAGCGCGCGGTAGCCCTCCACGTGCAGGCTCGACGGGATGAACTTCGGCGGGAACTGGTTGATCTCCTGCGCGGTCATGAACGAGGTCAGGACCATCTGCACGAGCGGCAGGACGAAGATCAGCGCGAGCGGCATGAGCAGCAGGTGCCAGGGGCTGAAGGGCAGGCGCCACCTCATCAGAAGGCCTCCGATCCGGACCGCCGGCTGTATCCCACGACCGCCAGCGTCAGCAGCATGGTGACGGCGAAGAGCAGGTACGCGACCGCGGCGCCGTACCCGAGCCGCTGCGTCTCGAAGGCCAGCTCGTAGATGTAGTAGACGACGGTCTGGGTGCTGTTCATCGGACCGCCGCGGGTGGTGGTGTAGATGAGGTCGAACAGCTGCATCGCCGTGATGGTCTGCCAGATCGCGGTGAACACGGTCACCGGCCGCAGCTCCGGCAGGGTGATGTGCAGGAAGACGCGCCACCGGCTCGCCCCGTCCACCACCGCCGCCTCGACCAGCTCCTTCGGGATGTCCTGCAACGCGGCGAGGTACACCACCGCGCAGAAGCCGACCTCGCCCCACAGCGCGATGAGGCAGACGACCAGCAACGCCTGCGACGGGCTCTCCAGGAACTGCTGGGCGGGCAGGCCGAGCCGGCGCAGCGTCTCGTTGGCGGCGCCGAACTGCGGGTTGAACACGAAGCCGGCCAGGATGCCGGTGGCCGCCGCCGACGCCACGTACGGCACGAAGATGCACGTGCGGTAGAAGCCGATGAGCCGGATCCGCTGGTTGAGCGCGACCGCGATGAGGATGCCGAGCAGGATCGACGCGGGCACGAACAGCACGGTCAGCACCAGCGTGTGCTGGGCCGCGGCGGCGGCGTCCGGGTCCTGGGCGATCCGTTCGTAGTTGCGCCACCCGACGTCGGTGGCCGGGGCGATGCCGTTCCACTTGGTGCGGGAGATGAAGAACGCCCAGACCGCGGGGAACAGCGACAGCCCGACGACGATCAGGGTCGCGGGACCGGCGAAGCCCCAGCCGGTCAGGTTGCGGCGCAGGGCCCGCCCCCGCCGCCCGGCCGGACGGGGTGTGACGTCCGGCCGGTGCGCACGCGGGGTCGCCGCGAACGTGAGGGCCATCAGTCCTCCAGGGCCCCGGCGGACTTGCGCGCCGCCTCGTCGAGCGCTTCCTTCGGGCTCGCCGCGCCCTGCAGCACGCGGGCGATGGCGTCGCCGACGTTGCGGCTCATCACCTCGTAGCCGGGAATGGTGGGCCGGGCCTGCTTGGCGTTCGTGAGGTTGTCGAAGAACTTGCGGCCGCCGGGGTACTCCTTCACGTACGCGGCGAACTCCGGCGTGTCCTTCTCGGTGGACCGCAGCGGCAGGTTGCCCACCGCCAGGTTCCATTTCGCGTCGGTCTGCGCGCTGGTCAGCCACTTGATGAAGTCCCGCGCGGCGCCGGCCCGGTTGGCGTCCTCGTGGTCGAACAGCACCCACAGGTCGGGGCCGGACACGGTCTGGTGGTCGCCGTTCACGCCGGGCAGGAACGCCACCCCGTAGTCCAGCTTCGCGTCCTTGATCTCCAGCAGCGACCACGGCCCGGAGAGCATCATCGCCACGTGGCCGCTGTTGAACAGGGGGCCGTACTTCTGGTCGGTCTGGTCGAGGTACATCGACTTGTCGTCCACGGCCATCACGCGCAGCTTCTCCAGCGCCTGCACCCCGGCGTCGGAGTTGAAGGCGGGCTTCGTCCCGTCGAGGATCTTGCCGCCGTGCTGCCAGAGCAGCGGCCACAGGTGCCAGGTGGTGTCCTCGCTGCCCGCCACCGAGTACGCCGTCCCGTACGTGTTCGTCGCCGGGTCGGTCAGCTTCTTCGCCGCCTCCCGGAAGTCCTCCCACGACCACTCGTCGGTCGGGTACGCCACCCCCTTGGCGTCGAACAGCTTCTTGTTGTAGATCAGCGCCAGGTTGTCGACCAGCGCCGGGATGCCGATCACCTTGCCGTCCGCGGTGGCGACCGTCCGCGCCGCCTCCGGCATCTCGGTCCAGCCGAACGACGGGTCGTTGACGTACGAGGTGAGGTCCTGGGTGCGCCCGCTCGCGGCGAGGTCGCCGGCCCAGTTCCCGTACGCGTACGAGATGTCGGGGTAGTTGCCGCCGGTGAAGCCCGCGGACAGCTTGGTGAGCAGTTCGTCGGTGGTCGAGGCGCCGGCCGAGGTCTTGATGGTCACGTTCGGGTGCGCGGTCTGGTATTCGGCGGCGAGCTTCTCGGCGACCTGTTCGGCCTCCGACGTCTGCCCGGTCCACCACGTGATGGTGACGGGGGCGGCCGGGTCGTAGCCCTTCGCCGCGTCGCTCTTGTCGCCCTTGTCGCCGGTGCCGCCGGTGCAGGCGGCCAGCAGCAGGGCCGTACCCGTGACGGCGAGCAGCCGGGTCAGCCGGCCGCGCCTGGAAGTGATCATCGCTGGGCCTCTCGATCGGGGGAAAGGTCAGGCCGCGTCGGTGAGGACGACCGAGCGGGTGAGCAGTCGGGGACGGTCGGGGTCGAGACCGCGGTGGGCGGCCAGGGCGAGCGCGAAACGCTGGGCGAGGACCAGCTGCGCGAGCGGGTCCCGGTCGTCGCGGTAGGTGGTGGCGCCGGCCGCGCGGCCGGCGTCGTCGAGCCCGGCGGGCACGCCGCCGAACGAGAAGAGCAGGCTGCGCGGTCCGGCGACGGCGACCGGGCCGTGCCGGAAGTCCATCGCCGGGTACGACTCCGAGTACGCCTGGGCGGACTCGCGGACCTTGAGCGCCGCCTCGTGGGCGAGCCCGACGGTCCAGCCGGTGCCGAGGAACACGAGGTGCTCGATCGCGGCCGGGTCGGCCGGCAGCGGCGCCTCGAGCGCGGCGCGCCCGTGCGCCGCCAGGTGGCTCAGGTCCTCGCCGAACGCCGCGCGGGCGACGGCGAGGACGGTGGTCGGGAAGCGGGTCTGCACCACGCTGCGCTCGTCGGCGAAGTCGAGCAGCAGGCGGTCCTCGGCGAGGCCGTCGACGGGCATGCCGCCGACCGCGGTCACGGCGACCCGGCGGGTGCCGGCGGGCACCTGCCGCAACGCGTCGAGCACCTCGGTCGACGTGCCCGAACGGGTGATCGCCACGACCCGGTCGTAGCGGCGCCGCGGCCGGTACTCCGAGGCGCACACCGCGTCGGATTCGCCGAGACCGGCGCTCTCCCGCAGTTCCGCGATGCTCTGGGCGACGAACCAGGAGGTTCCGCAGCCCAGCAGGAGCATCCGCTCGCCGGGGGCGGCGAGCAGCTCGCGGGCCTCGGCGGTGCGCCGCAGGCCCTCCTGCCAGACGGTGGGCTGGCTGGCGATTTCCTCGGACGTGTCGTTCATGGTCGAGGATTATGCTCGTTTGTTTTCGCTTCACAAGGTCTCGTCAACAAACGAGCACTCCACGATGCACGTTATCCCCGCAGCGCCTCGGGCAGCAGGTCACCGTGCGCGGCAGTCAGCTCGTCGCACAGCTCCCAGATCCGGTCCACGGTCAGCGTGGCGGCGGTGTTCGGGTCGACCATCGCCGCCTGCCGCACCATGCGCGGGTCGCCGGTCACCGCGGCCTGCACGGTCAGCTGCCCCACGCTCGCGAAGGCCCGGTTGAGCGCCGCGCACTGCAGCGGCAGCGCGCCGACCCGCTCCGGGCGTACGCCGAGCCGGTCCACCACGCACGGCACCTCGACGGCGTAGTCCTCGGGCAGATTGCTGATCAGCCCCCGGTTGGCGACGTTGGCGTGCACGCGGCGCACCGTCCCGGTGACGATGCTGTGGATGACCTGCGGGGCGTACTCGGTGGCGTCGCGGCTGACGTCCAGCGGCTCCCCGGCCAGCACGGACCGGCGGGTCTCGTGGTACTCGGCCACGTTGTCCGCGCTGATCCGCAGGTAGTCGCCGACCGGGATGCGCAGGCGGGCGATCTCCTCGTCGTGGTGCAGGTACCACGGCACGTACTCGCTGGAGTGCTCGCTGGTCTCGGTCGGGAAGTAGCCGAGGCGGCCGTACATGTCCATGCGGACCCGCCGGCGCAGCTCCGGATCGGCCGCCAGGCGCTCGTCCAGCAGGGGGTAGAGGCTCTCGCCCCGGTGCTCCCACCGCAGCAGCCAGGCCTGGTGGTTCACCCCGGCCGCCCGGTAGTCCACCTCGTCGAGCGGCACGCCGAGCAGCGCGCAGAGGTCGTGCACGGTCCAGAACACCGAGTGGCAGAGCCCGACCGCCTTGAGCTGCGGCGCCGTCGCCGCCAGGTAGCCGATGTTCATCGCCATCGGGTTGGTGTAGTTGAGCAGCCAGGCGTCCGGGCAGATCTCGCGCATGTCGGCCGCGATGCCGTCGAGGACCGGGAACGTCCGCAACGCCCGGAAGATGCCACCGACGCCGAGGGTGTCGCCGATGGTCTGGCGCAGGCCGTACTTCGCCGGGATCTCGAAGTCGCGCACGGTCGCGGCGTGCATGCCGACCTGGATCGCGTTGATCACGAAGTCCGCGCCGTCCAGGGCGGCCCGGCGGTCCAGCGAGGTGGTGATCCGGGGCGCCGCGCCCAGTTGCTCCGCCGTACGCCGGGCGATGGCCTCCGCGGTCTCGAGCCGTTCGGGGTCGATGTCGTGCAGCGCCAGGGTGACCCCGCGCAACTCGTCGAAGGAGAGGATGTCGGCGAGCAGCTCGCGGGTGAACACCACGCTGCCCGCGCCGAGGAAAGCGATCACGGTCATGGCGGGATTCTTCGGTCTCGTTGACCGACCGCGCAAGGAATTCTGGTGTTTCGCTTGGAAACGAACTACAGTGACTGCGCGTTTGATCAATGGGCTGGTAGAAGAGGGGCACGATGCCACCGAGTTCCCTGCGGCGCGCCGACCGGGTGTCGGCCATTCTGGACCGGGTGGCGAGCGACGGCTCCGTCGACGCCGGCCACCTGGCCGACGAGTTCCGCGTCTCCCCCGCCACGATCCGCCGGGACCTCCAGGTTCTCGAGGACCAGCGGCTGCTGTCGCGCACCCACGGCGGCGCGGTCGCGGTCGACGTCGCGTACGAGCTGCCCGTCCGCTACCGGGTCGGCCAGCACCGCGAGGAGAAGGCGCTGGTCGCGCAGCGGGTGGCGCAGCTGCTGCCGAAGGGCCCGCTGACGCTGGGGCTCACCGGCGGCACCACGACGCACCTGCTGGCCCGGCTGCTCGCCGAGCGGGTCGACCTGACCGTGGTCACCAACGCGCTCAACATCGCCGCCGAGCTGGCGCTGCGGCCCCGGCTCAAGCTCATCATGACCGGCGGCGTGTCCCGCACCCAGTCGTACGAGCTGGTCGGGCCGATCGCCGACCACGCGCTGTCCGGGCTCAACATGGAGGTCGCGGTCGTCGGCGTGGACGGCATCAGCGCCCGCGGCGGGCTCACCACCCACGACGAGATCGAGGCCAACACCAACGCCACGATGATCCGCCGGGCGGACCGGGTCATCGTGGTCGCCGACGGCTCCAAGGTCGGCCGGGTCTGCCTGGCCGGCATCTGCGCCATCACCGACGTCGCCACCCTGGTGACCGACAGCAGCGCCGACGCCACCGGGGTCGAGGCCATCCGCCGCACCGGCACCGAGGTCATCGTCGCCGGGGCGTGACCTCAGGACGGCTCGGTCACGTCCGCGTACGCCGCACCGAGCACGACGGTCGCCTCGTCCGCGGCGACCCGCAGGCCGACGCCCCGCTCCCCCGCGCCCAGGCTGATCTCCCGGCCGCGCAGGCGCTCGTCGGCGACCACCGGCCACGGCCGGGCCGACCCGAACGGCGTGATGGTCCCGCGCTCGTAGCCGGTGACCTCCCTGGCCGTGGCGGCGTCGGGCATCGACAGCCGGCTGACACCGAGCAGCGCCCGCAGCTTCGGCCACGAGATCTGCCGGTCGCCGGGCACCAGCACGAACAGGTAGTCGTCGTCGGCGCGGCGCACCACCAGCGTCTTCACCAGGTCGCACACCTCGACACCCTGCACGGCGGCGGCCTCGGCCACGCTGCTCACCGGCCCGTGCCGGACGACGGAATGCGCGAGGCCGGCAGCGGTCACGGCGGCGAGGGCGGACACCCGATCACGATAGCCCGCGGCCCGCGCCGGGGCGGCGGGCGCGGCTCACCCGCGTACGGGAAGGTCCAGGGTCTCCCCGCGGGGTGCCCGGCCGGTTGCCGGAAAGGCGCAGTCAGGTTGCGTCGGTTTCTGCGTCGTTTAGGATCGGTCGTGCCGGGTAGACAGCCGGGTCGGCGAAGGGAAACGACATGACCATCACGACCACGCGGGTGACCCGCACCGGCCTCGAGGCGCTGCGCGAGATGGCGGCGGCGCCCCCCGGGCCGCGCCGGGCGAGACTGCGGGACGAGGCCATTCGCGCCTGGCTGCCGCTGGCCCAGCACCTCGCACGGCGCTACAGCGGCCGCGGCGAGCCGGACGACGACCTGCTCCAGACCGCCACGGTGGGCCTGATCAAGGCGATCGACCGGTTCGATCCGGAGCGCGGCGTCGAGTTCGCCGGGTTCGCCATCCCGACCGTGCTGGGCGAGATCCGCCGCCACTTCCGCGACCGCACCTGGTCGGTCCGGGTGCCGCGGCGGCTCCAGGAGCTGCGGTTGTCGATCACCGAGGCCGGCAACGCCCTGACGCAGTCGCTCGGCCGGTCCCCCACGGTCGCCGACATCGCGGCCCACCTGAGCGTCACCGAGGAGGAGGTGCTGGAGGGGCTCGAGGGGGCCCGGGCCTACAGCGCCACGAGCCTGTCGACGCCGGTCACCGAGGACGGCGCCACCTCGCTGGGTGACCTGCTCGGCGCGGACGACCACGACCTGGAGCTGGCCGAGCTGCGGATCGCGCTCGGTCCGGCGATGGCGACCCTCGACGAGCGCGAGCGCACCATCCTGTCCCTGCGGTTCTTCGGCAACCTGACCCAGTCGGAGATCGCCGGGCGGATCGGCGTCTCGCAGATGCACATCTCCCGGCTGATCACCCGCGCGCTGGGCAAGCTCCGGGCCCAGCTCACGGCGGGCTGAGCCAGGCGGCCAGGCCGGCGATGGCCAGCACGCGGCGCACCACGCCGCGGGCGCCGCACACCCGCAGCCGCACGCCGGCCTCGGCGGCAAGCAGGTGCGACCGGGCCAGCGCCGCGATGCCGGAGGCGTCCAGGAACGTGACCGCCGACAGGTCGACCAGCACCTCGCGGGCGCCGGGGCGGGCCACCGCCCCGGCCACGGCCCGTTCGAGGTCCGGTGCGGTCGCCAGGTCGACCTCACCCCGGACGCCGAGACGGATCACCCCGCCCTCGGCGGGGTGATCGGAGATGGCCCACGGTGGCGTCCGCATCGCAGTGCACTGTAGAGGCAAATTGCTTGCCGTGCAGCAACGATTGCGCAACGCGCCGGTCAGGGCCGCGGCGACCCGGGATCGGAGAGGTCACGGGCCCGGGCGGCGATGTCACGCGCCGTCTCCGTCATCGAGTCCGCGAGGCGGTTTAGGCGCTCCGCGGCTTCGGGGTCGGCCCGGCCGTCGGCGCTGTCGTGCAGGCTCTGCTCGGTCTCCTCGAGCGCCATCGCGTTCAGGTGCATCAGATCCGCCGCGCGCGTGGTGCGCGCGTCAGGCCGCTTCTCACTCACCCGCGCACGGATACCCCGCACGGTCGGGGATCAATCGCCGGCCGGCTGCGGAACCAGCCGGAAGCGCGCGCCGGCGGCCTGGAGCAGCAGGAAGCGCGGGGTGGTGCGGGTGCCGTCGGGCCGGAAGCTCAGCTGCCCGGACATCCCGGTCACCGCGGTCTCCCCGATCGCCTTGCGCACCGCCTCCCGGTCGGTGCTGCCGGCCCGCTGGATCGCGTCCAGCGCCACGTTCACCGCGTCGTACGCCTCGACCGTGGACGGGCCCGGCGCCGAGCCGGTCGCCGCCCGGTAGCGCTGCGACCACTCCGCGAGCTCGGGCATCAGATCCGGGAAGAGCATCGCGGTGCCGTAGACCTCCCGGCTCTGGGCCGCGGACAGCTCGTCGAGCAGCGGGCCGTCGGTGGCGCCGTCGCCGACCAGGATCCGCCCGCCGAACCCGGCGTCGCGCAGGTCCGCGATGAGCCGGCCGGCCTCGGCGTAGTAGCCCGTGTAGTAGACGACGTCCGCGCCGGTGCCGATCACCGCGGCGGCCGTCCGCGCGTAACTCTCCGCGCCCTGGTTCAGTTCCAGCTCCCCGCTGACGGCGATGCCCGAGCGCTTGGCCGCGGCCACCGTCGACCGGGCCAGGGTGACCGGGAAACTCGTGCCGTCGTGCACCACGGTCAGCCGGTGCCCGCCGAGGCGCCGGATCCACGCCGCCGCGAAGTCCGCCTCGGCGGTGACCGTGCCGCAGATCAGGAAGATGCTGTCGTACTTCGGCGCCAGCAGATCGGTGGAGTTCGCCTGCGGGATGATCATCGGTACGCCGGCCCGCCGGAACACCTTCAGCGTGGGCACGGTCGCGCTCGAGCAGTAGCCGCCGACCGAGACGGTGACGTCCTGGGCCACCAGGCGCCGGGCGGCGGCGACGGCCGTGCCGGGGTCGCAGGCGTCGTCGCCGACGACCAGCTCGATCCGCCGGCCGAGGACGCCGCCGCGGGCGTTGGCCTCGTCGACCGCCATCCGGGCGGCGTTGACCATCGCCTCGCCGGACGGGGCGCTGCGCCCGCTCAGCGGCACCAGAGTGCCGAGGCGAACGGGCTCCGCCGGCGCCGCCGGGCCGCCGGTGGCCCTCGCGTCCGCGCAGCCGGCCGTCACTGCCACCAGGAGTGCCGCCAGGGCACCGGTCACCAGACGCATGGCAGCCTCATCGGTCCGGGGGCCGCACACCTGAGGACACCGTTCCCTTGAGCGCGGCCTCCGGATGCCGATCTGTGCAGCGTGCCCCGGCCACACCGAGAGACTCTGCGAACCCGCGTCGGCGGCTTCCTGCGCCGCGGCGCAGGCACCACCGCCGCGCTCGCCGCGGTGCTGCTGGCGCTCGCCGCGTACGTGGTCCAGGGCGCGCTGGCCACCACCCGCGCCACCGAGGAGCAGCAGCACGCCCTCGAGATCGACGCGCTGTTCTTCGAGGCCCGGATCGCGATCGCCACGCAGGAGGTGAACCTGCGGCACTACCAGGTCGAGCCGTCGGTGGCCGTACGGCAGCGCTTCGAGCAGGTCTCGGTGACCGCCGACCGCACCCTCGGCGAGGTGGCCGACATCGGCAGCGGGCAGGCGCGCGCCGACGCGCTGCGGCTCCGGGAGGAGCACGACGCGTACCGGGAGCTGGCGAACGAGCTGCTCGACGTCACGGCGGCCGGCGACGCCGGGCACGGCGAGCTCGACCGGCTCGAGGTGACGCCGGCCTACTACACGTTGCAGGACGACATAGACCACGTGTCCCGGGCATACCACGACGCGGCGCAGCAGCAGGTCACCGCGCTGCGGCAGACGCAGGTGCGGCTGCTGGCGGGCACCATGCTGGGCTTCGCGATCGGCCTGGCGCTGGTCGGGATGATCATGCGGCTGGTCGGCGGCTACCAGCGCCGGCTGGTCGAGCAGGCCGACGAGAGCCGGCACCGCGCCCTGCACGATCCGCTCACCGGCCTGCCGAACCGCACGCTGTTCGGTCAGCACCTGGCCGGGGCCCTCGCCGACGCCGACCCCGCCGACGGCCGTCAGGTGGCGCTGATGGTGGTCGACCTCAACGGCTTCAAGGCGGTCAACGACACCCTCGGGCACCAGGCCGGCGACCAGGTGCTCGTCGAGGCCGGCCGGCGGCTCACCGCCGCCGTCGGCGACGCCGGGCTGGTGGCGCGGCTCGGCGGCGACGAGTTCGCCGTCCTGCTGCCCCGGGTCCCCGGCCCGGGCACGGCCGTCGCCCTCGGCGAGAGCATGATCCAGGCGCTGCGGCGCAACTTCGTGCTGGCCGCGGGGCCCGCGGCGATCAGCGGCAGCCTCGGCATCGCGCTGCTCCCGCAGGGCTCCGGCGACGAGCTGTTCCGGCGCGCCGACGCGGCGATGTACCGGGCGAAGGCGGGCGGCGCCGGGCTCGCGGTCTACGACGCGAGCGCCGACACCGGCAGCCGCGACCGCATGCAGCTCCTGGCGGAGCTGCGCGCCCTGCTGGACGAGGGAGACCCGCTGGGCCGGCTCCAGCTGCACTACCAGCCCCAGGTACGCCTGAGCGACGGCACCGTCACCTCGGTGGAGGCCCTGGTGCGCTGGCAGCACCCGGAGCGCGGGATGCTGCCGCCGGCGGCGTTCCTGAGCATCGCCGAGACCAGCGGCCTCGAGGTGCGGCTGACCTGCCACCTGCTCTCCCTGGCGGTGCATCAGGCGGCGGCGTGGCGTATGTCGGGACATTCCTACAGCGTCGCGGTCAACGTGTCACCGGGCTGCCTCATCGACGCCGGTTTCGTCCCGGCCGTGCTCGACACCGTGGCGGCGGCGGGGCTGCCCCCGGAGCTGCTGCGCCTGGAGCTGACCGAGACCAGCATCATGGCCGACCCGGCGAGCACCGTACGGGCGCTGGTGGAGATCCGCGACCACGGCATCAGCGTCTCCGTCGACGACTTCGGCACCGGGTTCAGCTCGCTCGCCCAGCTGCGGCACGTGCCGGCGGACGAACTGAAGATCGACCGGATGTTCATCAAGGACCTGGGTGAGGACCCGGACCTGCGCACCCCCGACGCGGTGATGGCCCGCAGCGCCGTCGACCTGGGCCACAACCTCGGCCTGTCGGTGGTCGCCGAGGGCGTGGAGGACGTCCCCGCGCTGCTCCGGCTGCGCGACATGACCTGCGACTACGCGCAGGGCTACCTGCTGAGCCGCCCGGTGCCCGCCGCCGACCTGCCGGCCGCGTGCACCCGGGCGGAGGAGATCGCGCGCGCGGCCATCGGCACGGCCCGGGAGCCCGCCGATCAGGGCCGCCGGTAGATGCTGATCGAGTGGCCGACCTCGTCGATCGGCTCGCCGCTGGTGGCCAGCAGGGTGGCCAGCGCGCCGGTCGCCTTCGCGATCGAGCTGTCCGAGACGACGAGCAGGCCGTGCACCTTCTCCGGCGAGCGGCCCAGCGGGTTGCGGGCCCTGATCCCGTACGCCGACGGCACCCCCGCGCCCTTGTAGACCAGCCAGACCTCCTCGCCGGGGTACTTCTCCCGCAGCCGGTCGGCGAGCCGGCCCAGGTCCTGCCCCCAGTCGACGTTCGAGTCGTGCAGCCGCAGATGGGTCCGCGACGGCCCGCCGAACGCCTCGTTGGAGTACGGCAGGTAGTAGGGGAACGTCCGCACCGAGCTGACCGCCACGAACAGCGTCAGCAGCCCCGCGGTGACGTGCGCCCAGCGCCACCGCAGCAGCACCACCGCGGCGGCCACGACGGCCAGGAAGACCGGCATGAAGATCGCGTACCGGGTGCCGAAGTCGCGGGACCCGGTCATCGCCACGGCGAGCAGGAGCAGGGGCAGCGGCAGCAGGTACAGCGCCGCCGTCCGCAGCCGGGGCAGCGCGAGCATGGTGGCGGCCCCGGCGAGCCACAGCACCAGCATCCCGAGCGGGGTCTTCACCAGCAGCGCGGCGGGCAGGTAATACCAGAGCGAGCCCTGGTAGTGCCGCCCGAACAGGAACCCGCTGAACATGGTGTCCTCGAAGGCGAACTGCACGCGCATCCCGTCGCGGTACGACTCCGGCAGCGGCAGCAGGCCGGTGAGCAGCCCGCGCAGGCCGTGCGCCGCGGGCACGCCGGCGGGCTCCTGCCACCGCAGCCACGGGTCGACGGCCAGGTAGCACAGCCACACGACGAGCATCGCGAGCGCGGCGACGCCGAGCGCGGCGGCCACCCCGCGCAGCCGGGCGCGCGCCGGCACCCGCCGGCGCCACGCCGGCGTGGCGAGCAGCGCCAGCAGCATCACCACCGGCACCGCGGGCAGCGCGCTCATCCGGGTGGCGAGGGCCGCGCCGAGGGCCACGCCGGCCAGCGGCAGGTAGAGCGCCGGCCGGTCGCGCGCCCGCCAGGTGAGCCAGACCGCGGTGAGCAGGAAGCCGGCGGCCGGCACGTCCAGGGTCGCCAGCGAGCCGTGGGTGATGACGTCGGGCGAGAGGGCGTACAGGGCCAGCGCCAGCACTCCCCCGGCCGCGCCGGTCAGGTCCCGTGCGAACGCGAAGACGACCAGGCCGAACAGCAGGGTGAGGACGATCATCGGCAGCCGGGCCAGGAACATCAACCGGTACGGGTCGTTGCCGGCCTCGTACAGCACGTGCCGGCCCAGCTCGCCCTGGTCGCCCCGGAACGCGGGATCGAGGCGGGGCGACGCGAAGGCCAGCCCGGCGGCCATCAGCAGCTTGCCCAGCGGCGGGTGCTCGGGGTTGAACACGACGCGGCGCTCGTGCAGGTAGGTGACCGCGGTGCCGACGTACACGGGCTCGTCGATCGTCGGGGTCTGCTGCACCGCCGTGGTGACCATGGCCGCCGCCATCTGCCCGAGCAGCACCACGACCAGCAGCAACACCACCCACCGGCGGCGGCGACGGTCGGCGGGCGTCGCGGCGGGCAGGCGCTCCTCGGGCTCGGTCACCGGAAGAACCTACCCGGCGGAGCTAGGCTCGGCCCATGTGCCGAAACATCCGTCAGTTGCACAACTTCGAGCCGCCGGCGACGCCCGACGAGGTGCAGGCCGCCGCGCTGCAGTACGTCCGGAAGGTGGCCGGCTCGACCCGGCCCTCGCAGCGCAACCAGGAGGCGTTCGACAGGGCGGTCGCCGCCGTGACCGCCGCGACGAGCACGCTGCTGGAGGAGCTGGTCACCGCCGCCCCGCCGCGGGACCGCGAGATCGAGGCCGCGAAGGCACGCGAGCGCGCCCGCCAGCGGTACGCGTCCTGACCGTCAGCCCCACCGCAACGTCGCGCCGCGCAGCGTCAGGTACCACGGCGACGAGGTGAAATCCGGTCCGGTCTCCTCGCCGATGTACGCGTCGAGGTGCCGGTTGCCGCCGAGCCCGGGGGTGAACTCGTCGGTGACCGTCCAGCGGGCGTCGCGCAACGCCTTGCACACGGGCTCGGCCGGCCGGGAGCCGTCGTCCGTGCGCCCGCAGCCGGCGATCCGGAAGCGGGTGCCGCGCGCGAGCACGCCGGGGTCGGCCGCGGCGGAGACGAAGGGCCGCAGCCTCCGCCCGCCGGTGTCGCGCGGCTGGGTGTCGAGCCAGAAGCCCACGTCGTACGACCAGTTCAGATACCTGCCGTCGGCGGTACGCCCGGTGCCCTCCTCCCGTACCGCCGCCACGAAGCCGGAGCGGTACTCCCCCAGGTCCTCGTCGCCGTGCGCGCAGTCGAGCCCGGGGCACCCGGTCACCGTCTCCACGTCGCCGGAGTGGTACTCCTCGACCGCCGTGTAGTAGACCGTCACCTCCCAGCCCTTCGAGAGCACCGCCGGTGGACTCGGCCCGCGCGACGGCGACGGCGACGGCGACGGCGACGCGGACGCCGACGTCCCGCCCCAGCCGGCTCGGGAGGACGGGCCGGCCGCCGACCCCGGCATCGCCCCCGGCACCGGCGGCTCCTCCGGCGGCCCGGCTTCCGTGCAGCCGGCCAGCAGCGCGCACAGCAGGACCCCGGCCAGTCGCATCTGCCGAGTCTGCCAGCGCTCCCGGCCGGAAATCGCCTGATTCCGTGCTGGCTTATATAAGTGCGGCTTGATAACGTCGGCCCGTGCAGGCGTTCGACGTGCTCGGCGACCCCGTGCGCCGCCGCATCCTGGAGCTGCTCGCCGACGGCGAACAGTCCTCGGGCGCGGTGACCGCGGTGATCCGGGCCGAGTTCGGCATCTCCCAGCCGGCGGTCTCCCAGCACCTGCGGGTGCTGCGGGACAACGGCTTCGCGACCGTGCGCCCCGACGGCGCCCGGCGGCTCTACGCGGTGGACGACACCGCCCTGCGTGAGGCCGACGCCTGGCTGGGCCGGTTCCGGCGGTTCTGGACACCGCACCTCGACGCGCTGGCCACCGAGGTGGCCCGCGGCAAGCGGCAGCGGCGCCTCGCCGCCCGCGATGACGACGACCCGGGAGTGGACCCATGATCCAGGTGAAGCAGCAGATCAGCGACGTGAGCCGGACCCTCGGCACGCGGCGGCTCGAGGCCGGCGAGGCCCGCGTGGCGACGATCGTCCAGGTGTACGACACGAACCTCGACGACCTGTGGGACGCGGTGACCAGCGCCGAGCGGATCCCGCGCTGGTTCGTGCCGATCAGCGGCGACCTGCGCGAGGGCGGCCGCTACCAGCTCGAGGGCCACGCGGGCGGCACGGTCACCCGCTGCGACGCGCCGCACGCCTTCGACGCCACCTGGGAGTTCAACAACGAGGTGAGCTGGATCGAGGTACGGCTGACCGCGGAGGGCGACGGGCGTACCCGCTTCCAGCTGGAGCACACCGCGCACGTCACCGCCGAGATGTGGGACCAGTACGGCCCCTCCGCCGTCGGCATCGGCTGGGACAGCATCCTGCTGGGCATCGCCAACAACGTGGCCGCGCCGGGCTCCGCGATCACGCCGGAGGAGGCCGCGGCGTTCGTGGCGTCGCCGGAGGGCAAGGACTTCCTGCGGCAGAGCGCCGACGCGTGGGCCGAGGCGGCGATCGCGGCCGGCGACGACCCGGAGCAGGCCCGGGCGAGCGCTGGGCGGACGTACGACCTCTACACCGGCGCCGCCTGAGCCTCACCCCGCGGCCGCGTCCTGCTCGGCCAGCCGGGCCACCAGTTCCTCGCGGGCGCGGGCGACCCGGGAGCGGATCGTCCCCACCGGACAGTCGCAGATCTCGGCCGCCTCCGCGTACGAGAGCCCGAGGATCTGGGTCGCCACGAACGCCTCCCGGCGCTCCGCCGCGAGCCCGGACAGCAGGTCGTGCAGGGCGTGGTGGTCCTCGAACCGGGGCCGCTGCCCGGCCGTCGCCGCGTCGGCCGCGGCCTGCCAGTCCTCGATCCCGGCCAGCCGGGGCCGGACCACCGCCGCCCGCACCTGGTCCACCGCCACCCGGCGGGCGATCGTGTAGAGCCAGGTGCGGGCGTGCGAGCGCCCCGCGAAGGCGGGCAGGCTGCGCAGCGCGCGCAGATAGGTCTCCTGGACCAGATCGTCGAGCTCCGCCGGGCCGGCCAGGTGGTGCAGGAACCGCCGCACCTGCCGCTGGGTGGCCCGGACGAACGCCGCCGCCGCGTCCGCGTCGCCGCGGCCGGCGGCCAGCGCCCACCCGGTCACCTCGTCGTCGGTCACTCCGCGGCGGCCGGTCCGGCCGGCGGCGCGGCGGCGGCACCGGAGCGCCGGTACGCCAGCAGCCCGAGCACCAGCGCCGCCAGGCCGAGCGCGATGCCCGCGAACCCGGCCCACGTCCCGGTGCCGCCGCCCTCGTCGTCACCGTCGTCCGCGACCGCCCCGGCAGCCGGCGCACCGGCCGCGGCCAGGGTGTCCGCGGCGGTGGCGGTCAGCCTCAGCACCGGCGCGGGATGCTCCACCTCGGTGCCGTCCGAGGCAGGCTCGTCGATCCACCGCACGATCTTGCCGTCCGAGTACGTCTGCAGCGCCTTGAACACCACCCGGTCCGTCTTCGGCAGCGGGCCCAGCGAGACGTCGAACTCCTGGAACTGGCCCGGCTTGACGGCCGCGTCGCCGGTGGCGGTCCAGGCGATCTTCGAGACCGCCTCGCTGATCAGCGAGCCGTGATCCTCGATGGGCTGGGGCAGCTTCGTCTTCTCGGCCGTCATCGTCCACCCGGGAACCGGCTTCAGCGACACGAACGTGAACGGCGTGCCGGCGGGCAGGGCGACCTCGACCTTCGTCGTATCCGTGGCGTCGGTCTCGTTCGGCACCCGGAACGTGACCTTCGCGAAGCCGCCCTGGACGGCGGTGCCGGGGTTGACGGTCACGTGCGCGGCGGCCGGCACCGCCGTGGCGAGGGTCAGCGCGGCGATCGCACCGCCGACCACCACCGAACGCTTGAGCAGGGACATCTCGGACCTTCCGGCTCGACAGGGCGCGACGGGGGTGCGCGCACGGTCGTTGGTCGGGCCGGCGGGGGGAAAAGTTCCCGGGACTTCGGCGATTCAGGCGGCGGGCAGGCGCACCTCGGCGCGCAGGCCGGGCGGCGGGACAGCACCGCGCAGCGTGACCGTGCCGTGGTGCCGGCGAACGAGCTCCCGGACGATGGCCAGGCCCAGGCCGGAGCCGCCGGCGTCGCGGGCCCGGGCGTCGTCGAGGCGGGTGAACCGGTCGAAGACCCGCTCGCGGTCCGCCGCCGGGATGCCCGGGCCGTCGTCGACCACGGCGATCCGCTGGTACGCCCCGTCCGCCACCACCTCCAGCCGCACCGCCGAACGCGCGTGCCGCACGGCGTTGTCCAGCAGGTTCGCCACCACCCGGCCCAGTGCGTCCCGGTCGCCGCGCACCCGCAGCGGGACCGCCGGCCGCTCGTACGCGACCTCGTAACGGCCCGCCACCTCCGCGAGCAGCTGGCCCAGCTCGACCGGCTCGGCCGGCGCGCGGGCCGGCCGGGTCGTCGCGTCGTCCGCGCGGGCCAGCAGCAGCAGGTCGTCGACGAGCCGGCTCAGCCGCTGCACGTCGGTGAGCAGGTCCCCGGCCAGCTCCGGCCAGTCCGTGGTGTCCGGCAGCCGCTGCGCCACCTCCAGCTCGGTGCGCATGTTGGTCAGCGGGCTGCGCAGCTCGTGCGCCGCATCCGCGACGAACGCCCGCTGCCGCGCCCGCGCCGCGTCCAGGCGGTGCAGCATGTCGTTGAGGGTCACGGCCAGGCGGTGGATCTCGTCGCCGGAATCGGGTACGGGCAGCCGCCCCGGCCGCGCCCCACCGGTGATCTCCTCGGCCCCCGCCCGCAGCGCCTCGACCGGCCGCAGCGCCGCGCCCACGACCCGCCACGCCACCAGCGCCAGCAGCGCCACGAGCAGCGGGAACGTCACCAGCAGCGTCGTACGCAGCAGGTGCACGCTCTGCTTCAGATCGTCGGTGGGCCGGGCGACGAGCACCGTGACCCGCTCGTCCGCGGGCCCCGCCGCCAGCGCCACCACGCGCACCCGCCCGTCGAACCCGATCCGCGAACCGGGGATGAACATGCCCTCGCCGTCCGGCAGCCCCGACAGCTCCCGCGCGTAGAGGATCGGGACGAGCCGGTCGGCGCCGGCCGAGACGGACAGCACCTGGCCGCGGGCATTGAGAACCTGCACGCGTACGGCCGGAGCGGCCGGGACCGGATCGGACAACGAGTCGGTGTTCACCAGGGCGGCCACCGCGCGGGCGGTCTCCAGCGCCTCGGTGTTGGCCGTACGCAGCAGGGCGAAGTTCATCGTGGCGACCAGCGCGACACCGCCGCCGGCCAGCCCCACCGCCAGGACGACGACCGACACGAGCAGCAGGCGCGCCCGCAGGCTCAGCCGGCGCAGCCAGGCCACGCTCAGGCCCCGTCGGCACCGGCCGCGGCGAGCCGGTACCCGGCGCCCCGGACGGTCTCCAGCCGCTCCCGGCCGATCTTGCGCCGCAGGTAGCCGACGTACACCTCGACGGCGTTCTCGGCGGTCTCCAGCGCGGCGTCCCACACGTGGTCGAGCAGCTCGGTCTTGGAGACCACCTCGCCGGGACGCCGGATCAGGTACTCCAGCAGGGCGAACTCCCGCGCGGTGAGCGCCACCTCGGACCCGTCGACGGTGACCTTGCGCAGGGCCGGGTCCAGCTCGACGTCGCCGTGCCGCAGCACCGCCGGGCGCTGCGGGGTGCCCCGGCGCAGCAACGCACGCAGCCGGGCGAGCAGTACGACGTACGAAAAAGGCTTGGTCAGGTAGTCGTCGGCGCCGCAGTCGAGGCCGTCGGCCTGGTCGTACTCGCCGTCCTTGGCCGAGAGCATCAGCACCGGCAGCCACTTCTGCTCCGCCCGCAGCTGCCGCACGACCCGGTAACCCGACAGCCGGGGCAGCATGACGTCCAGGATCATCGCGTCGTACTCGCCGTGCCGCGCCATCTCGAGGCCGTCCGCCCCGTCCAGGGCGACGTCCACGGCGAACCCCTCGGCCTGCAACCCCCGGCGCAGCGCGCTCGCGAGCCGCTCCTCATCCTCCACCACCAGCAACCGCACCCGACTACCTTGGCACAGGGGCTCCTCCCCCTAAGGGATGTTCTCAGCCGGATCACAGGCCTCGCGGCGGAGGATGGCTGCACACAACGGGAGGTGGACATCGTGAGTGTCTTCAGGTCGAGGCCGGCGCTGCGCTGGCTGGTTCCGGCGGCCGCGGCGGTCGTCGTCATCGGTGGCGGCGCGGCGGCGGGCACGATCGCGGCGAGCGCGGACCCGGCACTGCCGGAGCGCAGCGCCGCCCAGCTGCTCGTGGACGTGCAGACCGCCAAGATCGACGGCCTGTCCGGCACGGTGGTGCAGACCGCGGATCTGGGGCTGCCCTCGCTGCCCGGCATCACCGGCGGGGCCGGCAGCAACGCCGACCTCATGAAGCTGGTGGCCGGCAGCAACACCGCGCGGGTCTGGTACGCCGGCGACGACAAGGTGCGGCTGGCGGTCCTCGGCACCCTCGGTGAGACGGACGTCATCCGCAACGGCACCGACATGTGGGTGTGGCGCAGCACCGAGAATTCCGCCACCCACATCAAGATCCCGGCCGACGCGAAGCGGCAGGAGCGCAAGACGCTGGCCGGCGCGGTGCCGGCCACCCCGCAGGAGGCCGCGGACGCCGCGCTCGCCGCCATCGACCCGACCACCGCGGTCACCACGACCGGCGCGGCGAAGGTCGCCGGCCGCGACGCGTACGAGCTGGTCCTGACGCCGCGCGACACGGCGTCGCTGGTCGGCCAGGTACGCCTCGCGATCGACGCGGAGAAGCACATCCCGCTGGGCGTCGACGTGTACGCCAAGGACGCCAACAACCCGGCGCTGCGGATCGCGTTCCAGCAGGTCAGCTTCGAGACGCCGGACGCCGAGCAGTTCACCTTCAACCCGCCGCCGGGCGCCAAGGTGACCACACCCGACCGCTCTTCCTCCGCGAAGCCGGGCGCGCCCCACAGGGCTGACAAGGCAGACAAGTCGGACAAGTCGGCGCCGGAGGGCACCAAGGTCGTCGGCAAGGGCTGGACGTCCGTCCTGGTGGCCAAGACCTCCACGGCCAAGACCGACACCAGGAACGCCGAGGGTACGCAGCAGCTCGAGGCGATCACCGGCGCCCTGCCGAAGGTCAGCGGCACCTGGGGCAGCGGCCGGCTGCTGCAGAGCGCCCTGTTCAGCGCCCTGCTCACCGACGACGGCCGGGTCCTCGTCGGCGCGGTCGCCCCGGAGAAGCTGTACGAGGTAGCGGGTCAGTGACCGACCTCGCGGTCGCCTCACACGGGCTGACCAAGCGGTTCGGCAGCCAGGTCGCGGTGAACGCCGTCGACCTGGCTGTCCCCCGCGGCGCCGTGTACGGCTTCCTCGGCCCGAACGGCTCCGGCAAGACGACCACGATCCGGATGCTGCTCGGGCTGATCGCCCCCACCGCCGGCAGCCACCACCTGCTCGGCGAGACGATGCCGGACCGCGCCGGCCACGTGCTGCCCCGCGTCGGCGCCCTGGTCGAGGGGCCGGGCTTCCACCCGTACCTCTCGGGCCGCGACAACCTCCGCCGCCTCGACGCCGCCGACCGCACCGCGACGGCCCGCACGGCCGAGGCCCGCATCGGGGACGCCCTCGACCGGGTGGGCCTGACCGCGGCGGCGGGAAAGCGGTACCGCACCTTCTCGCTCGGCATGAAGCAGCGCCTGGCGATCGCGGCGGCGCTGCTCAAGCCCCGCGAACTGCTCGTGCTGGACGAACCCACCAACGGCCTCGACCCCCAGGGCACCCGCGAGGTCCGCACCCTGGTGGGCGCGCTCGCGGCGGAGGGAGCGACGGTGCTGCTGAGCACCCACCTGCTCGCGGAGGTCGAACAGGTCTGCACCCACGTCGGCGTCATGCACCGCGGCACCCTGGTGGCCCAGGAACCGCTGGCGGACCTGCGCTCCGACGCGGCACCCCGGGCCCGCGTCCTCACCGACCAGCCGGCCGAGGCGGCGCAGGTCCTGCGCACCCTGGGCCTGACCGAACTCGCCGAGACGGCCTCCGAGGCCTCCGGCCAGCTCGGCGCGGTCGCCCCGGAGAAGGTCGTGTCGGACCTCGTGCACGCAGGCGTGGCCGTACGCGGCTTCACCGTCGAAGCACCCAGCCTCGAGGACGTGTTCGTGCACCTGACCGGGCGAGGATTCGATGTCTCAGGCTGACACCCGGCTCTCCCCCCGCTTCCTGCTCTCGGAGCTCCGCCTGATCGCCGTCCGCCGCCGCAACCAGGCAGGCCTCGCGGCGCTCGCGGCCGTACCCGTCATCCTCGCCGCAGCCATGAAGCTCACGGTGCCGGACGCCGGCCGCGGCCCCGGCCAGGGCCCGGACTTCTTCAGCCAGATCACCGGAAACGGCTACTTCGTAGCCCTCGCAGCCCTCGGCGTGGAACTCACCCTCTTCCTCCCGATAGCCGTAGCCATGCTCGCCGGCGACGCGGTGGCGGGCGAAGCCAACCAGGGCACCCTCCGCTACCTGCTGACGGTCCCGGTGGCCCGCACCCGCCTCCTGGCGATCAAGTACGCGGGCATCCTCATGGGCGCCTTCCTCGCTCCGCTCGTGGTGGCAACCTCGGGCCTCCTCGCCGGCTTCCTCCTCTTCGGCGCCGGCGACGTGACAACCCTGTCGGGCACCCGCATAGGCTTGGCAACGGCCCTCCTCCGCCTCCTGGTTATCTGCCTCTACCTCGGCGTCTGCCTGGCAGCCCTGGGAGCGGTAGGCCTCTTCCTGTCGACCCTGACGGAGCAACCGATGGGCGCCACCATCGCCCTGACGATGCTGACGGTGGCCAGCTTCGTCCTGGGCCAGATCCCCCAACTCGACTGGCTGCACCCCTACCTCCTGACCCAGCACTGGCGAGACTTCGGCGAACTCCTCCGCGAACCGGTTGCCTGGGAAGCACTGATCCCGGGACTGACATCAGCCGGCGCCTACATCTTGGTCTTCCTGTCGGCAGCCTGGGCCCGCTTCAGCGGCCGCGACGTCACAAGCTGACCCGAGACGGGTCACACGGCGACCGGATCGACCGGGTCGAGGAGACGCCCGCCGCGACCCGCCACCGCAGAACGATCAGCCACCACGAACCGGAGGCGCCCGCAGCGCAGCCCCACCGGCGCTCCCGCCACACGCGCGTCCCCTCCCACACGCGCGCCTCCTCCACACGCGCGCCTCCTCCACACGCGCGTCCGCGCTCGCGCACCAGGTCCACACGCGCCCGTTCCGCTCGCGCACCAGCTCCACAGGCGTCCCCAAGTCCACAGGCGTCCCAACTCCGCATGTGTCCCAGCTGCACGCCGTCCTACTCGGGCACCAACCCCACTCACGCCGACCTGCCCGTGCCATACCCGGCTCGCGCCGCACACCCGCAGTGCAGCCCTCCGCCGCGCTGCCCGCTCGCGCCGCACCCGCAGCGCGTCCCCACTCATCCACGCCCCGCCCGCAGCCTCCGCCACGCACCCCACCCGTCCACGCCCCGCCCGCTCCGCCGGCCGCACCGCAGGGCGTCCCCACTCGTCCAGGCCCGCTCCCGCCGCATTCGCAGCACGCCCCGCTGTGGGCGCACCGGGCACCGCGCCGCCCACCGTGGCCCACTCACCGTGGGGCGGTCCAACCCGGCGGCGGGCGGCGGCTCGGCGGGCCGCTGCGCGAGACCGGCGGGTGGGTCAGTTCTGCTGGCGGGTCCATTGGAGGGAGACGCCGGTCGCGGCGCGTTCGGTGCGGATCTCCATGACGGTGCCGAGGATCGTCGCGCGGTCGAACAGGATCGGCCGGTTGTCGAGCCCGTACGTGACCCGGTCGGACACGAACACGGGCAGCCCCGCCTCCTGGTGCATCAGCGCGGCGATGTCCTCGTCGAGGAGCGCGGGCCGCAACACCTCCGAGGCCCGGTGCACCACCACGCCGTGGGCCGCGAACACGGCGTACAGCGAGGCACCGCTGTAGTCGAGGTCCGCGAGCCGAAGGCCCACACGGTCCGGAGCCCACGACAACTGGTGCACGGCGGGCCGCCCGGACAGCAACCGCAGCCGCTCCAGGCGCAGCACCCGGCGGGTCGCCGGGACATCCAGGTGAGCGGCCACCCAGGCAGGCGGGCGACGCATGTCCTGGCCGACGATGTGGGTGGTCACCGCCTGCCCCTGCGCCTTGAGGTCCTCGGCGAGCCCGCGCAGCGAGTCGAGCCGGTACATCAACCGGGGCGAAGCCACGAACGTGCCCCGTCCCGGCTCCTGCGAGACCAGCCCCTCGTCCTCCAGCCGTTGCAGCGCCTGACGCAGGGTCACCAGCGTCACCCCGTACCGGGAACTCAGTTCCTTCTGCGGCGGCAGCATCGAACCCGGCGCCAGTTCGCCGGCGCGGATCTTCGCGGTCAGGTCATCGGCGATCACCTGATATTTCGGCGTGCGGCGTTCCAGTGGACACCCCCAGGTCGAGTGCGGCGCGCAGGGCCGCGACGTCGTCCCGCAGATCGTCGGCCGAGGCCCCGCTGAGCACCCTACGCATGAGCGCCGCACCGACGATCACACCGTCCCCGGCGCGTCCCGCCTCGGCGGCCTGCTCCGGCGTCGACACCCCGAACCCGATCAGCACTGGCAGCCCACCGCCCCCGCCACTCGGCCCCTCGACTCCGGCACGCACCTCGTGAGCCGCAGCGCTCGGCTGAGCACCCTCATCCTCGACAGGGCGGCCAGCCGAAACGCCGCGAGTTCCGTCGCCGACCCGGCCAGTCGGAAGCCCCCGAGTTACCCCGGCCGCGCGGCCAACAGGAACGCCGCTCACTTCCCCGGCAACGTGGCCAGCGGGAACGCCGCGAGCATCCCGGACAACGCGGCCAACAGGAACACCGCGAGCTCCCTCGGTGAGACCGTCAACCGGAACGCCGCGAAAGTTTCCGTCGCCTGATCGATCGGCTTGTCCGCGGTCGGCGCACCCTTCGGCGACCGGGTCGTCAGGACTTCGCTCGGTGGTGCCGGTATGCGGGCGCGGGCCCGCGGTCCGGTCCCGGGTTCGCGGGGTTGCTGCTTCCCACACCCGTCGCACCAGGTCGGCCGCCGTGGCGGAAAGCCTGTCGCGCTCCCCCGTCGTGCCCATGACACTGATCGCGTACACGAAGCCTCGGCTGCGGGCGCAGATCTCCCGGAGGCGGTCGTCGGGGGTTGCGGGAGCAGCGAGCAGCACGAGGTCGATGCCGACGGCGGCGGCTTCGCCCTCGAGCTCCGCCGACTCCTCCAGCGGCAGGTCCGGAACGATGAGCCCGGAGACGCCGGCGTCGGCGAGCCGGCGGACTCCCACGCGCAGCGCGAGGTTGGCGTAAGTCATCACGATGATCGGCACGCGGAGCCGACCGGTCGCGGCCGCGAGGTCCGCGAGGATCCCGTCGACCGTGGCGCCCCGGGCAAGGGCGCGGTCGGACGCCTGCTGGATGGTGGTGCCGTCGAGCATCGGGTCGGAGAAGGGCAGGCCGACCTCGATGGCATCCGCGCCGGCGTTCTGGCAGGCCAGTACGTAGTCGATCCAGGCCTCGGTCACACCGCCGGTCACGTAAGGCACCAGCAGGGGGCGCCGGGCAGCGCGCAGCGCCGCACCGAGGGAAATCCGCCGGGAGCCCGGCGTCGCGGTGGGACCGCCAGGAAGAGCCGCGACTTCGCCGCCCATCAGAGCACCTCCCCGCCCGGCACCGCGGCGGCTCCGGGGTGAGCACGCCCCGCAGCGGCATCGACCCGAACGCCGGGTTCGCGCAATGCGGCCATCTCCTGGAGCTGGCCCATGTCCTTGTCGCCGCGCCCCGACAGGGTCAGCAGCACCGTCGATCCTGACGGCAGCCGATCCGTTCCCGCCGCGCCCAGCACCCAGGCCACCGCGTGCGCCGATTCGAGCGCGCAGATGATGCCCTCGGCGCGGGCGAGCCGGCGCACCGCGGCCAGAACCTCCTCATCGGTCACGGTGACGTATTCGGCGCGGCCGGCGGCTCCCAGGTGGGCGTGTTCCGGCCCGATGCCCGGATAGTCCAGGCCCGCCGCGACCGAGTGCGCCTCCGCGATCTGGCCCTGCTGGTCCTGCAGCACCATGGACCGGGACCCGTGCACGACCCCCACGGTGCCGTCGGTCATCGCCGCGCCGCCCGCCGCCTCGACACCGATCAGGCGGGCCCCGGTGTCGACGAAGCCGGCGAAGGTTCCCGCGGCGTTGGATCCACCGCCGACGCAGGCAACCACGACGTCGGGGGCACCGGTGGACAACTCGGCCGCGCACTGGCTGCGAGCCTCGTCGCCGATGACCCGCTGGAATTCCCGGACCATCCACGGGTACGGGTGGGGCCCGGCGACCGACCCCAGACAGAAGTGGGTGTCGCCGACCGACGAGACCCACTGCCGCATCGCCTCGTTCGTCGCGTCCTTCAAGGTGCGGCTACCGCTCGTGACGGGCACGACCTCGGCACCGAGCATGGTCATCCTGAAGACGTTCAGCGCCTGCCGCGCGATGTCGAGCTCTCCCATGAAGACAGTCGCGCGCAGGCCGAAGAGCGCGGCGGCGGTCGCGGTGGCCACGCCGTGCTGGCCGGCTCCGGTCTCGGCGATGAGCCGGGTCTTGCCCATCCGCCGGGCGAGCAGCGCCTGACCCAGCACGTTGTTGATTTTGTGCGAGCCCGTGTGCGCGAGATCCTCGCGCTTGAGCAGGAGGGTGACACCCAGCTCGGCGGAGAGGTTCCACGCCGGCGTGAGAGCGGTGGGGCGGCCGGCGTACACGGTGCGGAACATGTCCAGCTGCTGCCGGAACGAGGGATCAGCCCATGCCTCCCGGAAGGCCTCCTCGAGCGCGGCGCAGGCGGGGATCAGGGACTCGGGGACGAACCGGCCACCGAACGCGCCGAACCGGCCGCCAACTGCCGATTCGCGCATCGGTCGGGACAGGGCGAGGGTCATCACAGCCTCCATAGTTCTATAACTCTTCGCAGAGCATGCCATATCGCTCGGCGGAGTTCTAGAACTGTAAGAAGTTCGTAAGATCGATCGGCGGCTGTCCGGGACATAATTTGTTCGTGAAGGGACTCCAGATCGCGTGCGACGAATCCGGGTACGAGGGCGAGAAGCTCATCGGCACCACCACCGATGTCTTCGCGCATGCGGGTGTCCGTTTGCCCGCCGACCTCTCCGCCGCCTGTCTCGCGGAGCTGCGGCAGCGGATCCGCTCACCCGCGACCGAGTACAAGGCGAACCATCTGCTGAGGGAGAAGCATCGGGCCGTGCTCGTGTGGTTCCTGGGCCCGTCGAGCCCACTGTTCCGCAACGCCCATGTGTACGTGATCGACAAGGTCTGCTACGTCCTGGGCAAGCTCGCCGATCTGGTTTTCGCCGAGCCCGATGCTCCCGGTCTCAGCACCGATCGCCGGGCCAGGACCGCCGCCGACAGGCTCTACCGCTGGGCGTGGGCAGGGCAGGCGGTGGCCGGCCGGGCGGACGCGGCGACCGCCAGGCCGGTGCAGGAGCTGCTGGTGGCGGCGAACGACCTCATGCGCGGCAAGGATCGGGACGACGTCGCCGGGCCCGTCGACGCGTTCTTCGCCGCCCTCGACCGCGAGGACGACGCCGGTGGCATCGGCGGTGAGACCGGAGCGCGGGACAAAGCGGTGGCTCTGCGCGTACGGATGAAGAATGATCCTTCGCTGTCGATCTTGGACCCGTTGATCCCCGCTCTCGTGCGGGCGGTGGCACGGTGGGGCGGAGGCGGGCGGCCCGTCACCATCGTCCACGATCGGCAGACGATGCTGCCCGGTGAACGGGTGGCGGAGCTGCAGCGGGTGCTCCGGCGATCGGGGATGACGCTGGAGCGGGTGGAGCTCGCCGCGGCCGAGACGGAGCCGCGCGTGCAGCTCGCGGACATCCTGGCGGGCACCGTGCGGAAGATCACGCAGGACGAGCTGCACGGGCACGGGGACGCCGAGCTCATCACTCTCGCGCGACCGTACCTCGACCCCTACTCGATCTGGGGCGACCGCCGGAGCTGGGCGCGCCTGCACGGCCGGCCGACGGCGGATCCGGACGACCAACCTGTGGACACCGGGTGAGGCCGGCCGCAGCCCTCACGGCGCGCTTGATCCAGCTCCACCGCGTCGCCGGGCGACCGAGCACGCCCAGCGCGCCCAGCACCGTGCGCCGTGCGTCGTCCGGGTCTGCCGTCGGCACACGTCCACGTGGCCCCGTGGGTCGACGCCGGGGCTGGGAGCGGGCCATGGCACAGGCCTGCCGCGGCCCGGCGGGTCGACGCCGGGGTTCGCAGCCGGCCAGCACGCAAACCTGCCGCGGCCCGACGGGCTGGCGTCAGGGCTCGCAGCCGGCCAGCACGCAAACCTGCCGCGGCCCGACGGGTTGACGTCAGGGCTCGCAGCCGGCCAGCACGCAAACCTGCCGCGGCCCGACGGGTTGACGTCAGAGTTCGGAGCGGGCCAGCACGTAGGCCTGGGGTGATTGCTCCTTCAGGACGACGTAGTCGTCGGGGGCGCGGACCGTTTCGAGCCGGATCTCGAAGCCGGCCGTGCGGAGGGCGTCGGTGACCTGCGCGGGGCGCCGGCGGCGGAAGGTGAGGCCGCGGTGGTGGCGTTCGTCGTCTCCGACCTGGAACGCCAGGAAGAGGTGACCACCGGGGCGCAGGACGCGGCGGAACTCCGCGAGGACTGTCGGCAGTTCCTCGTCGGGGACGTGGATGATCGAGTACCAGGCGACGACCGCGGCAACGGTGGCGTCGGGGCGATTCAGGGAGGTCATGGAGCCGGTGGTGAAGGGGATGCCGGGGTGGTCGCGGCGGGCTATGGCCACCATCTCCGGCGAGAGGTCGACTCCGGAAACGTCCAGACCGAGGCCTTTCAGGTACGCCGTGACGACGCCCGGGCCCGAGCCTACGTCGAGCACCGGGCCCGGAGCAGCACGTAGTACGTCGGCGAGTCCGTTGAGCAGGGCGCGGTCCCAGTGCTTGTGGGCAAGCTCGTCGCGGAAACGGTCGGCGTACTCGCCGGCGAACGCGTCGTAGCCGGCGCGGGCTTCGGTGAGGAAGGATGGTTCGCGGAGGCGCTCGCGGACGGCGTCGATCTCCGACCGGGTGACGCCGGCGGTCCGCAGGTACGCCTCGACGCCGCCGTACTCGCGCTCGGCGTGGTCGAGGGTGTTCAGCATCGTGGCGGCGAGGGCGTCGGCGGTGAGGGCGTAGTCCTCGGCGATCGCGGCGGGTGCGACGCCGGCGGCGGCGAGGGCGAGGGCCACGACGATGCCCGTACGGTCTCGGCCGCCGTGGCAGTGCACCAGCACGCCGCCGGGCGGGGCTGTGGCTACGGCCCGGAACGCGGCGGCGACGTGCTTCCGGTTGTGGTCGAGGAGGGGGCCGTACGACTCGTCCGTGTAGTCGTAGGTGATCGGATCCATGAGGAGGGGAACGTGCACGTAGACCGGGTCGCCGGCGAACGGGCTGGGGTGCTCGTCGAGTTCGTGCGGCCAGCGCAGATCGACGATCCGGGAGACTCCGGCCGCTCGGATGCGTTCCATCGCCGCCGGGGTGAGCCGGGCGTGATGATCCGAGCGGAGCAGCGCGCCCGCTCGGATCGACGCGCCGTCGACGGTGGGCAGGCCGCCGACGTCACGGGCATTGCGGCAACCGGGCCAGTCGAGGATCACCGGGCGCACTCCGTTCCGATGGGGAGGGGCGGGTCGGGAGGTCCACCCAACCTCGCGGGGACGGGAGCCGTCAAACGGGCCGCGGGTACGGCGAGGTCGGCCCGGGATGTCGCCGGCCGGCCGGGCGTGTCGGATCAGAGCTCGGCCAGACCCGGCAACTCGCCGCGCCGATCGGCCGGATCAGAGCTCGGCCAGACCCGGCAACTCGCCGCGCCGACCGGCCGGATCAGAACTCGGCCAGACCCGGCAACTCGCCGCGCCGACCGGTCGGATCAGAACTCGGCCAGGCCCTTCGCCGCGCCGATCAGCCCGGCTGTTCAGTCAGCCACGGTGTCTGGCGTGTCCCGCACCGCCTCGCGACGCGGCGCTCCCCCGGCTGCCCACGTCCGCCACCAGCGCCGCCAGGCCTGTGGTTATCGGGACCGAGGCGACCAGGCCGATCGTTCCCACGGCGCTGCGGAGGACCTCATGGGCCAGGAACTCGCTGGTCAGCAACTCTCCCACCGGCTGACTCCCGGCGGCGATCAACAGCAGCAACGGCAACGACGCTCCGGCGTACGCGAGAACGATGGTGTTGACCGCCGAGGCGACGTGGGCGCGACCGACTCTGATCGCTGCCTGATAGAGCGCCCAGCGGCTGGTTGCCGTCGGTGTCAGCTCCGCCACGGTCACCGCCTGGGTCACGGTCACGTCGTCGAGTACGCCGAGCGCGCCGATCACGATGCCCGCGAGCAGCAGTCCGCGCAGGTCCAGCCCGGCCCGGGTCACCGACAGGTACGCGCTGTCGTCGCTGCCCGCGCCCGTCAGGTGCATCGCCGACGTGAACACCGCGCCGAGCACGCCGGTGAGGACCAGGCTGGCCAGGGTTCCGGCCACCGCCACCGACGTGTGGACGTTGATGCCGTGCGTCAGGTACAGGGCCGCGAACATGATGGCCGACGCGCCCACCACGGCCACCACCAGCGGAGGCGAACCGTCGAGGATGGCGGGCACCACGAACAGCAGCAGGACGCCGAAGCTCACCGCCAGACCCGCCAGCGACGTCACGCCGCGGAGGCGGCCGAAGGCCAGGATCACCGCGACCGCGAGCGCCACCAGCCAGGTCATCGGCGTGGACCGCTGCCGGTCGACCACCGCGTACGCCCGGCCGCCCGGCACCGCCTCCGGGAAGTACAGCAGCACCACGTCGTCGCCGACGTGCAGGGCGGTGGAGCCGGGGCCCTGCGGGAGGTCGACGGCGGGGCTCGTGCCGCTGCCGGGGCCGTCGGTCACCCGTACGGTGGCGGAGCCGCAGCGGCGCTGGGCCGAGCCCGCCGGGCACGCCTGCTCGGCGACCGCGGTGACGGTGCCGAGCGCCCGTTCCCCGCCGGCGGTGGAGGGCTCGTCCCGGACGCTGCCGGGCGACAGCACGACCAGCGCGACCAGGGTGAGGACGGCCGCGGGGACCAGCACCGCGGTGACGATCCGCCGGGTGCGGCGGGTCGCGGCGGGCACAGGACCATGCTGATGCGCGTGACTCACCGCCCGGGCCGTTCCTGCCGCGGTCCGGAGTGTCCTGAATGTCCTGGTGGCGGCTCAACCCCGGAAGCCGGCGAACCCCCAGGCGGCGAGAACCCGGACGGCGGCGGGGACCCCGGAGGCGGCGGGAAGCCGGGAGCCGGCGAGGACCCCGGAGGCGGCGGGAAGCCGGGAGCCGGCGGGGATCCCGGAGGCCACGGGTAGCCGGCAGGCGGCAAGGACCCCGGAGGCGGCGGGTAGCCAGGGGGCGGCGAGTGCCCGGCAGGCGGCGGGAAGGGCCCCGAGCCCGGAGGTGGGAAGCCGGCCGGAGGCGGGGAGCCGGCGGCAGGGTCGGGCGATGCGGGATCGGCTCCGGACTCGCGCAGGGTTCGCTTCGTGTCGCGCCACCACTGCTTGAAGTCCTCGCCCCAGGCCCGGAACTCCTCCCTCGAGTCGCCCATCGCGTGCCGGAAGCCGGGATCGTCGATGCGCAGGCCCAGCATCTCCGCCGCGCCGAGGACCCACAGCACCGGCACCGCCACCACGGCCAGGAGCGCAAACCACGAGAGACCCGTCATTGCGTACGCGATGAGCAGCGTGACCATGGCACCCACCGTGACCAGGCTCGCGTGGGTGGCCCGGCGGAGCAGCCGGGGCACCAGGTGCAGGCAGCGCCACGGGAGACGGCCGGCCGGGATCAGCACGCGGAGTCCGAAACCGATCACCACCGCCGCGATCAGGGCGGCGAGGGCGCGGCTCGGGGTGACCGCCGGCGGCCAGCGCAGCGCGACCAGGGCGGCGATCGTGACGAGGGCGGTCGCCGCCGCGAACCAGCGGCGGAGGGCGGTGAGGAGGCTGCGTACCGGCCAGGTCATGGAGATGACGTCGGGGCGGGCCGGGTTGTCGCGGGCGACGTCGCGCAGGGCGCGCATCGAGCGGCCCACGTGGAGGCGTTCGGCGTCGAGCATCGCCGTGAGCCAGCGTCCGTACGTGTTCTCCGGGTCGAGGGCGAGGGCCGCGCGCACGGCCTCGCCGGCGTTGTCGCGGCGGCCGGCGTACCGTTCGACCTCGGCGACGGTGAGCAGGGCCTCGACGGACTGCGGGTCGAGGGACAGGCCGTGGCGGGCCGCGGCGCACGCCTCGTCGAGCCGGTTCGCCGTGGCGAGGGCGCGGGCGAGCACGAGGTGACCGCCGGGGCGGGCCGGGTCCAGCCGGACCGCCTCCTCCGCCGCGGCCGTCGCGTCCCTGCCGCGGATGAGGGTGATCAGCACCTCGGCCCGCTCCGCGTGGGCGCCGGAGGAGATGGGGTCCGCCGCGATCGCCGCGTCGCAGGCCTGCAACGCGGGCAGATAGTTCTGCTGCCGGCGCCGGGCGTAGGCGAGCAGGATCAGCAGGTCGGCGTCGTCCGGGTCGTCGGCGAGGGCGGTGCGCAGCTTCGCCTCGGCGTCGGCGTAGCGGCCGATCTCCGCGAGGTGCCGCGCTTCGCGGTAGGCGGCGTTCACCACGGCCGGCGGTTCAGGGCGTCGCTCATGACACGCGATTATGCCTGCGCCCCATCCCCCGGGTCACGGCGGAAAGGGTCCAGGAAAGTGCCGGCAAGGGGGAAAGGCCCAGGAAAGGGCCGGGAAGAAGCACGGAGAGGGAGCGCCGGGCACGAGAGGCCGCGGAGGGAACGAGCCGGGCCAGAAGGCCGGCGGGCGGTGAGGGGGTGGACAGGTGATGCGACAAGCGCGCCGCGGCGGGCAACGGGGGCCGGCGTGAATCGCCGCGAGCCGGGACGGGCCGCGAGGCCGGGACGGGACCAGCAGGCCGGCGCGGGATGAAGGGTTGGCGCGGGATGAAGGGTTGGCGCCGGATGAAGGGGTGGGGGTGGGAGAAAGAGCCGGGGTGGATGAAGGGTCGGGGTGGGAAAGAGCCCGGGTGGGATGAGGGGCCGCGGGTGAGATGAGGGGCCGGGGGTGAGAAGCGAAAGAGCCGCCACGTGGGGCGTGGCGGCTCTTGCCTACGGTGGTGCTGGGTCAGCCCGGCCGGCGGATGGCCGTGATGGCGCCCGGGCTGTCGATCTTTGCCATGCGGACGTGGTCGCCCGTGTGGGGGGCGTGCACCATGGTGCCGCCGCCCACGTAGAGGCCCACGTGGTGTACCGGGCGGCCGTAGAAGAGCAGGTCGCCCGGGTAGAGGTCGTCTCGGCTGACCGGTCTGCCCGTGTGCACCTGGTCGCCGGTGAAGTGCTCGAGGTGCACTCCCGCGGCGGCCCAGGCGACCTTGGTCAGGCCGGAGCAGTCGTAGCCGTTGGGCCCCTCGGCGCCGAAGATGTACTTGACGCCGATGAGGTCGCACGCCCGCTGCGCGGCGCGCCCGCCCTTGTCGTTCGTGTAGGTCACGGGACAGGGGCCGGTGCGCAGCGGACCGTCGTTGGCGCCGGCGGCTCCGTACGCCCGGGTCCGCAGCTTCTGCAGCGAGTCGACCTTCTTCTGGATCTCCTTCTTCCGCGTGGCGAGGTCCTTGTCGCGGGCCGCCACGGCGTCGGTCAGGGTGACCAGTGCTTCCTTGTCCTTCGCGTACTTGTCGCGGAGCTTGGCCACGCCGGCCACCTCGCGCCGCTGGTGACTGGCGATCTGATCGAGGAACGTCAGCTTCTCGGTCAGCCCGGTCGGTGAGCCACTCACGAGCATCGCCTTCATCATGCCCGGCGAGCCCTGCATGTACGCGTCGGCCGCCATCCCGCTCACCTGCGACATGGCCAGATCCACTTCGAGCTGCAGGGGTTGCAGCCGCTTGTTGATCTTGTTGAGCTGTGCACGGTTCTTGATCAGCTGGTTGTGCACGTCGTTGTACTGCTCGATGACCGGTTCGAGCTTGTTCCACTGCTCATCGATCTGCTTCTCGATGCTCGAGGGCGACGGCGTGGCATGCGCCGCGGTGGGTACCAGCAAGACCCCGACCGCCACGATGACACCGAGCAGACTGCGCAGAATCGCGGCGCGTCGCGTCCCGATCCGTTTCACGTAGGTGCAGTGTCCTTTCTTCCCTCGGCCGCCGACCGGGTCAGCTGTCGGGTTCGGACGGGAAGCGCGCCCGGCCGCGGTGGTGCTGCGGCTTCACCCCAGGTACATGGGTCCCCGGTTCGTGTGCACGATTAGGCGGTGACCCGCCAGTTCGCCCGGTTTGGACGAGGGGGGACCGACGAGTCGGGCACCACCGTACTCCCGATCTCCGCAGAACAGAACACGGCGGTAACAGGACACCCACCGCGTCACGACCGGTGACGGTGCGTAATAAGGGACGACCTAGAGCGGCCATGCGGAGAGTGCGCGGTCGAGCCACGGGACCACCACGATGACTGTGGGTAGCACCAGCAGGCCGACCGCCATGAGCGTCGCCGCGACCGTCCACATCGACGAGCGAGGATCCGGACCGTCGAGCCGATCGATCCGCTGCCGCCGCTCCGCACCCGCCCCACCCCCGTCCTCCGCGCCGCCGGGATCCCGCACGCCCGCCTCCCCCGGGCCGCCACGGCGCCGAGCGCCCGCGCCGCCGGGCTGTGCCGCATCCCGGGACCCCGGGCCGCCGGGCCGTGCCGCATCCCGGGACCCCGAGTCGCCGGGCCGCGGCCCGTCCGGGCCCACCGCGTCGCCGAGCACGGCCAGCGCGCTGCGCAGCGGAGCGGCCCCGCACCGCCGCCGGGCCGCGTCGTCCGCGACCATCTCGAGCAGCAGGTGCACCGCGTCGAGCGGCACCCGGCTGCGCAGCGGCCGGGGCACCGCCCGGTGGAACGCGGTGAAGGACTCCATCACGAGGTCGTGCCGGTGCCGCAGATGCGCCTGCTCGTGCGCGATCACCGCCGCGACCTGCGCCCGGTCCAGCACCCGCAGCGCTCCCCCGCTGAGCACGACGCGCGGGCTGCGGCCGGGCAGGCAGTACGCGAACGGCAGCGGGCCGTCGAGCACCCGCAGGCCCTCGGGCACCTCGGCGGGCAGCTCGCCGTGGCGCTCGGCGTCGTCCAGCAGGTCGACGAGGAGGCGGTGCCGGGCCCGCCGGGTCCTCGACCGGTACGTCACCCCGGCCAGCGAGACGAGCAGCCGGACGATGATCAGCGCGGCGACGACGAGGGCGGCGACGAGGGCCGCCGCACCGGCCGGCTTGCCGGAACCGAGCTCCTCGACCAGTTCCTGCGGGCCGGCCAGCACGACGCCGAGCGCGCAGAGGATGCCGGTCAGGGTGATGCTCTGCCACAGCGCCACCGCCGCGGCCGGCGCCCGCGCGGGCCAGCGGGCCGCGGCGAGGCTTCCGGGCACCACGAGGGACAGGGTCAGGCCCAGCGCGCCGAGCAGCAGCGCGGTCACGATCCGGCCGGGCCCCTGCGGGCGGCCTCGATGGCGGCGGTGAGCGCGGACGGGTCGATGCGCCCGACGAAGTGGGCCAGGGCCGCGTCGCGTACCCCGTCCGGGGCGGCGCTGAGCGCGTCGAGCATCAGCGCGGCGGTCATCTCCTCGCGGGACTGCGCGGGCGCGTACCGGTAGGCCCGGTCGGTCTTCTGCTGGGTGACGACCTTCTTCTTGGCGAGCCGGTCCAGCACGGTCATGACCGTCGTGTACGCGAGGTCGCGCTCGCGGCTGAGCCGGTCGTGCACCTGGCGCACGGTCAGCGGCTCGCCGGCGTCCCACAACTGCTGCATGACCTCGCGTTCGAGGTCCCCCAGTGCCATGTGACCCACTCTACTGCACGTCGTCGTACTACGCGTCGTAGTATCTACTACGAGTTGTCGTAGAGGGGACGCTGGCGTGGACGTGCTCGACCTGACCCGGCTGCAGTTCGCGGTCGTGACGATCTACCACTACTTCTTCGTGCCGCTGTCGATCAGCCTCGCCGGCACCGCGGCCGGGCTGCAGATCGCGTGGCTGCGCACCGGCAGGGACGCGTACCGGGACCTGACGAAGTTCGTCGGCAAGCTGCTGATCGTCACCTTCGCGGTCGGCGTGGTCACCGGCCTGGTGCAGGAATTCCAGTTCGGCATGGGCTGGAGCGCGTTCGCCCGCTTCTACGGCGACGTCTTCGGGCCCACCCTCGCCATCGAGGGCATGCTCGCGTTCTTCCTCGAGGCCACGTTCCTCGCGCTGTGGTACTTCGGCTGGGACCGGCTGCCCCGCACGCTGCACGCCGCCACGATCGTCGTCGTCGCCCTCGGCACCGTGATGTCCGCGTTCATCATCCTGGCCGCCAACTCGTTCATGCAAAACCCGGTCGCGTACTCGCTCGACCCGGTCACCGGGCGCGCCCGCCTCGACGACTTCGGCGCGCTGCTGCTCAACAAGGTCAACCTCGCGGCGTTCCCGCACACCCTGGCCGGCGCGGCCATGGCCGGCGGCTCGCTGCTGCTCGCCGTCGGGGTGTGGCGGCTGCGCGACGGCGCCGAGGCCTCCTTCCGTACGCTCGCCCGCCTCGGCGCCTGGCTCACGGTGGCCGGCGGCGCCCTCACCGCGCTGACCGGTGACCACCTCGGCAAGGTCATCACCGAGGTGCAGCCGATGAAGATGGCCGCCGCCGAGGCGCTCTACCGCACCACCACCGGCGCGCCCTTCTCCGTCTTCGCGCTCGGCAGGCCCGGCGCCGGCGAACCGTTCCTCAGCATCGAGATCCCCCGGCTGCTCTCGATCCTGGCCAAGGGCGGCCCGGGCGCCACCGTGCAGGGCATCGACGACCTCCAGGCGCAGTACACCGCCCAGTTCGGGCCGGGCAGCTACGTGCCGATGATCCCGGTCGCCTTCTGGAGCTTCCGGCTCATGATCGGCATCGGCATGCTCGCCGCCGCCGTCGCCGCGTACTACCTGTGGAGCACCCGCGGCGCCCGGCGTACGCACCCGCTGCTGCGGCGCTTCCTGCCGCTGATCCCGGTGCTGCCCGCCGCCGCGAACACCTTCGGCTGGATCTTCACCGAGACCGCCCGCCAGCCGTGGCTCGCCTTCGGCATCTCCCGCGTCGCCGACGGCATCTCCCCCGGCCTCACCCGCGGCGAGGTGCTCGGCTCCCTGATCGGCTTCGCGGTGGTCTACGGCGTCCTCGCCGTCGTCTGGCTGCGCCTGGTCCGCCACCTCTCCCGCCTGCCGCTCGCCCCGGAACCCACGCCCACGCCCGGCGCCGAGCGCGTCCCGGCCCCCGTCTACTGAGGAACGCCATGGTCACCGTGTGGTTCTCGCTCGTCGTCCTCTGCTGGGTCCTCTTCTTCGTCCTCGAGGGCTTCGACTTCGGCGTCGGCCTGCTGAGCCCCGTGCTCGGCCGCGACGACCACGAGCGCGGCGCGATCGTGCGTACGGTCGGGCCGTTCTGGGACGGCAACGAGGTCTGGCTGGTCGCCGCGATCGGCGTGACGTTCGCGGCCTTCCCCGACTGGTACGCCGCCCTGCTCTCCGGCCTCTACCTGCCGATGGCCGCCCTCCTGCTGCTCCTGGCCGTGCGCGGGGTGGCCCTGGAGTTCCGCGGCAAGGGCGACGGCGAGCGCTGGCGCCGCCGCTGCGACGCCGCCCTCGCCGCCAGCTCGGCCGGCATCGTCGCGCTCTGGGGCGCGGTCCTCGGCGTGCTCACCCACGGCCTCGCGCTCGGCGCCGGCGGCGAGGTCACCGGCACCGGCCCGGCGCGCAGCCTGGGCCCGCTGGCCACCGGGCCCGCCCTGGCCGGCGCGGCCCTCGCCCTGTTCGCCGCCCTGCTCCTCGGCGCCACGTTCCTCGCCCTGCGCACGACCGGTCCGGTGCACGCCCGGGCGCGGCGCTGGAGCGTACGCCTCGCCGCGGCCGGCACGGTGCTGCTGGGCGCGGCCGGGTTCCTCGCCGGGTCGCGGGTGATCCTCGCCGCCGCCGTCCTCTGCATGGGCATCGGACTGATCGCCCGCCACGGCCACGAACCGGTCGCCTTCGGCGGCGCCGCGCTCGGGGTCGCCGGCGCCGTCGCCGCCGTGTTCACCGTGCACGGCGACGTGCTCCTGCGCAGCACCCTCGACCCGGCCTGGTCGCTGACGAGGACCGGCGCCGCCGCCACCGACTCGGCGCTGCGGCTGCTCAGCGTCGTGGGGGTGGTCGTGCTCCCGGGCGTGCTGGTCTACCAGGCCTACTCCTACTGGGTGTTCCGCAGGCGCGTCGCCAGCGAGCGGGTGCCGTCGTGAGCCGCGGCCCGGTCGACCCCCGGCTGCTGCGGCACGCCCGCTCCGCGCGTACGGGAACAGCCGTGCTGTCCTTGATCGGGGCCGGTCAGGCCGCCGCCACGGTGGTCGTCGCCGTGGCCCTCGCCCGGATCGTCACCGGTCGCGAAGCCGTCCCGCTGCTCGCCGCGGCCTTCGTGCTGCGGGCCGGACTCACCTGGGCCGAGCAGGTCGTCGCCCGGCGCACCGCCGCCCGGGTCACCGACGAGCTGCGCCGCGCGACCCTCGCGGCGGCGCTGCGGCACGGCCCGGCGCGGGTGGCGTCCTACGGCAGCGGCCGGCTCAGCGCCGCGCTCACCTCGGGTCTCGACGCGCTCGGGCCCTGGTTCTCCGGCTACCTGCCCGCCCTCGTCCTGGGCGTCGTGCTGCCGCCGCTGGTGCTCGTCGCGATGGCCGTCGTGGACCCCACCTCCGCGGTGATCGCCCTGGTCACGCTGCCGCTGATCCCGGTGCTGGGCGCGCTGATCGGCTGGGCCACCCAGCAGCGGGCCCGGCAGGCCCGGGACGCCGACGCGCGCCTGGCGGGCCACTTCCTCGACGTCGTGCGCGGGCTCGCGACGCTGCGCGTCTTCGGCCGGGCGCACCGCCAGACCGCCGTCGTGCGCGAGCTGACCGACGAGCACCGGTCCGCCACCGTACGCGTGCTGCGCGTCGCGTTCCTCTCCTCCACGGCGCTGGACCTGGTGGGCACGCTGTCCGTCGGGCTGATCGCCGTGGAGGCCGGGCTGCGGGTCGCGAGCGGGAACCTGGGGCTGGGCCCGGCGCTGCTGGTGATCCTGCTGGCGCCGGAGGCGTACCGGCCGCTGCGCGAGGTGGCGGCCCGGTTCCACGCGAGCGCGGACGCGTCCGCGGTGATCGCCGAGGTGGACGAGATGCTGTGCGAGCCGGCCGCGTACCTGCCCGCCCGCTCCGGCGACGGTGACGTGCCCGCCGTGTACGCCTCCGGGCTGCGCGTGCGCTATCCCGGTGCGGCCTCGGACGCGCTGGAACTCGACGGCCTGGCGGTCCGTGATCACGAGGTCGTGGCCGTGCGCGGGCCGTCGGGGGCGGGCAAGACGACGCTGCTGCGGGCGGTGGCGGGCCTGCAGCCGCCGGACGGTGGCCGGGTCGAGGTCTCCGGGCCGGGGGTGCTGTATCTGCCGCAGCGGCCCGCCCTGCCGCACGTGCGGACGGTGGGTGACGTCTTCCCGGGGGCGGGGGCCGAGGGGGTCCGGGAGGCGCTGGAGTCGGTCGGGCTCCGGACAGAGGTGACGGCGGAGACGGTGCTGGGCGAGCACGGCAGCGGGGTGTCGTCCGGGCAGCGGCAACGCCTGGCGCTGGCGGCGTTGCTCCGGACGGCGGCGGGTCGCAGCCCGGTGGTGGTGCTGCTGGACGAGCCCACGGCGCATCTGGACGCGGCGGCGGAGGCCGCGGTGATCGCGCGGATCCGGGCGGTGGCGGCCCGGGGATGCGCGGTGCTGGTGGTGGCGCACCGGCCGGCGCTGCTCGCGGCGGCGGACCGGGTGATCGAGGTGACGCCCCCGGGCCGGGCCGGCTCCGGTGAACGCGCGGCGCCGGGCGCGCGGGACGAGGGCGGGACGGGTGCCGGCGCCGGGCGACCGGGCACACCACCCCTCAAGCATCCTAGGAGGATAGGGAGAAGCGTCGGGACGGCCGTGGGGCTCGGGGTGGGGTCGTCGCTGGCCGGGATCGTGCTGACCGGGGCGGCGGCCTGGCTGCTGGTGCGGGCCTCCACCCTGCCGCCCGTGCTCAGCCTGTCGACCGCCGTGGTGCTGGTGCGGGGGTCCGCGGTCGCGCGCCCGCTGCTGCGCTACCTCGAGCGTCTGGTGGCGCACGACGTGGCGTTCGCCCGGCTGGGACGGTGGCGGTCGCGGGTCTATGCCGACCTCGTGCCGCGGGTGCCCGGCCCCCGGCTGCGGCGGCGCGGTGACCTGCTCACCCGGATCGGCACGGACGTCGACGCGCGGGTGGACGGGCTGCTGCGCGGCTCGCTTCCCGCCCTGAGCGCGGTGGTGGTCCTGCTCGTCACCACGGCCGTCGCGGTGGCGGTGGTGCCGGGGCTGCTCCTGCCCCTCGGCGCCGGGCTGCTCGTGTCGGCGGTGCTCGCGCCGGCCCTCGCCGCCCTGCTGACCCGGCGCGGGGAGGCGGCGCTCGGGCGGGCCCGCGCCGAGGTTCGGGACGCCGTGGTGGAGACCGTGGAGGGGGTCGAGGAGCTGGCGCTGCGGGGCGACGCTCTCGGCGTACCGGATCGGCGGAGCCGGGAGCTGGCCCGGCTCGAGGCGCGGGCGGCAGGCGTGGCCGGTGCGGCCGCCGCGCTGGGCCTGCTGGGGTGGGGTGTGGCGGTGGCCGGCACCGCGATCGTGCTGCGGGGCGCGGACGGGATCTCGCCGGAGTGGGCCGCGGTCCTGCTGCTCGCGGTGGTGGCGCTGGGCGAGCCGGTCGCCACCCTGCCGGACGCGGCCGGCGCCCGGCGCCGGGCGGCCGCGGCCCGGGCCCGCCTCGCCGAGTTGACCACGACGCGGCCGACCGCCCCGCGCACGCCCGGCGAAAGACCGGCCACGCGGCGCACGCCCGGCGAGGGGGCGGGCGGGGTGGTGCTGCGCGGTGTCGTGGCCGGATGGGACCCCGGCCGTCCGCCGGCCGTGCGGGGCGCGGACCTCGACCTGCCGGCCGGGGCGAGGGTCGCGGTGCTCGGTCCCTCCGGCGGTGGCAAGTCGACGCTGGCCGCGGTGCTGGCCGGGCTGCTCGAACCCCGTTCCGGGACGGTACGCCGGCCGGCCCGCACGGTCCTCGTCGGCGACGACACCGATCACGTGTTCGCGTCGACCGTACGGGAGAACCTGCGTCTCGCGAGCCCGGCCGCGACGGACCCGCAGCTGCGGACGGCCCTGACCCGGGTGGGACTCGGGCCGTGGCTGGCGGGGCTGCCGCGGGGGCTGGACACGTGGCTGGGATCGGGCGGCGGCACCGTGTCCGGCGGGCAGCGGCGGCGGCTGGCCACCGCGCGGGCGCTGCTGGCCGATCCCGGCCTGCTCGTGCTCGACGAGCCGACCGAGGGACTGGACGAGGCCGCCGCCGCGGCGCTGATGGCCGACCTGCTGGAGGCCGCCGGCGGGCGCACGGTGCTGCTGTTCACCCACCGGACCGAGGGGCTCGACCGGGTGGACGCCACGTTCGAGCTGCGCGCGGGCCGGCTGACCGCCCCGGCCGGAAGCACTGCCTGAGGACCGCCCGGCACCGGCCGTTCGGCGGAGGCCCGGGCCCGCCGGGTTCCTACCCGCGGCCGATCCGGACGGCGCCTCCCACCTGCGAGAGTCCTCCCCAACAAGGTCCACTACGGACCCGCGGAGCGAAGGAGCACACCGGTGAAGCGTGTCATGGCCACTGTCCTGATCGGCGCGACTGTCCTGCTGTCGGGCGCGTGCGGCAGCGGGGACGGCGGCAAGCACGGCGAGATCACGTACGAGGTCTCCGGGGAGAGCGGCGCGACCGCGGACGTCACCCGGGTGCTCCCGCCGGAGGAGGGCGGGAACTCGTCGGTGACGTTCGCCGCCCAGAAGCTGCCGCTGTCGCAGAACGCCAGGATCAGCAAGGGTACGTTCGAGGTGCGCGCCACGGCGTCGAAGGGCGCCGCCACCTGCCGCATCGTGGTGGACGGCAAGGAGGCCGACAAGCGAACCGGCGCGCCCGGCAAGGAGGTCACCTGCAAGGCCACGGTCGCGGAGAGCTGAGCGGGGGGCTGACAACACCTGGTTCGCCCCCGCGCGGCCCGGTGATACTCGCCGCACACATCGGGCGACGAGGGGAAACACCAGTGAGAGCCTTGCAGATCCGGGCGTACGGCGACGCGCCCCGGCTTGCCGACGTGACCGGCCCCGAGCCGGGCCCCGGTGAGGTGCTGATCGACGTCGCCGCCGCGGCGCTCAACCCGCTCGACCTCAAGATCGCGGCCGGGGCGATGCACGGGATGTTCCCGGTGCGGTTCCCGTACACCCTGGGGACCGACGTCGCCGGCACCGTGCGCCGGGCCGGCCCGGGCGCCCCGGGCTGGGCGCCGGGCGACCGGGTCCTCGCCCGGCTGGACCCGTCGGCCGGCGGTGCCGTCGCGACCGCCGCGGTCGTCCCGGCGGAGCAGCTGGTGGCGGCGCCGCGGTCGGTGCCGCCGGGGCCGGCCGCCGGAGCGGTCACCGCGGCGGCGACGGCGTGGCAGGCCCTCACCGAGGTGGCCGGGGTCCGCGCCGGGCAGCGGGTGCTGATCCACGCCGCGGCCGGCGGCGTCGGCAGCTTCGCCGTGCAGCTCGCCCGGCGGCTGGACGCGTACGTCATCGCCACGGCGTCGGGGGCGGGCGTCGCGATCGCGGAGGAGCTGGGCGCCCACGAGGTCATCGACCACACGGCGGCGCCCTTCGAGGACCGGGTGTCGCACGTCGACGTCGTCCTCGACACCGTCGGGGGCGCGGTCGAGGAGCGGTCGCTGGCCACCCTCGTCCCGGGCGGGCTGCTGGTGGCGACCCCGGTGCCCCCGGACGTCGCGCGGGCAGCCGCGCGGGGGCTTCGTGCCGAGTTCGTCTTCCACGCCTCCGACGCGGCCCGGCTCGAGACCGTCGTGAAGCTGCTCGACGACGGCCTCCGGGTGCTGGTGGACCGCGAGATCGGGTTGCCGGAGGCGGCCGGCGGCCTGGCGTACCTCGCCGAGGGTCACACCAAGGGCAAGGTCGTCGTCAGGGGATGAGCGGCCGGCCGGCGGGCAGGACCGCCTCGGCGACGCGGGCGAGGCTGTCGGGCGTACCCGTGCAGACCAGGGCGCGCAGCCCCAGGGCCACCGCCGCGGTGACGTTGGGGGCGCGGTCGTCGGCGAAGACGACCGCGCCCGGCCGGGCGCCGAGCAGGCCGAGGGCCGCCGCGTAGATGGCCGGGTCGGGCTTGGTCAGGCCGAGGTCGGCGCTGAACAGCAGGCGGCGGAAGGGGCCCAGGCCGGGATGCCGGTCCAGCTCGCGGGCGAGCTCGAGCGGGGCGTTCGACAACAACGACACGGGTACGCCCGCGGCGTGCACGAGCGCGAGCATCCGCATGGCGTCCGGGTTCAGGTGCAGCCAGCTGGCCACGTCGAGCTCCACGAGGCGGCGCAACAGGGTCGGGCCGGGCGCCGCGCCGAGGACGTCGTGCCAGTAGTCGCGGGCGCTGCCGCCGCCGTCGTAGCCGGGGCGGCAGGCCCAGTAGCGGGCGCTGAACTCGGCGGCGGGCAGCCCCGCGGCGTCCGCCATCGCCGTGACGTCGGCGGCGGGCTGCGCGACGCTGATCACCTCGCCGAAGTCGATCAGGAGCTGGGTGCGGGCCACACTCCACCATCGGCGGCGCCGGACGCGGGCGCAAGGGAAATCGGCTTGTAGAAGAAGCTGCAGTCGCGAAGTTCACCGGACGGTCCCGCCGCGTAGTCCGGAACGATGCCGTAGCGACGCCAACCGGCCGATCGGTAGAGGTGTTCGGCCGGGCTGTCCGTCTCGGTGTCGAGCAGCAGCAGGGTGATCCCGGCGGCGGCCGCGGCCCGCTCGGCGACGTCCAGCAGCGCCCGGCCGAGGCCGCGGCCCCGCTGGTCGCGGCGCACGGCCAGTTTGACGACGTCGGCGCGGTGCCGGGCGTTCGGCTTGCCGGCGAAGGCCAGGCTGATCGTGCCCGCCGGGCCGGCCGGCCCGGCGGCCACCCAGACCGCGAGGCTGCCGTCGGCGACGGCAGCGGCCCGCTGCCCCCACCACGCGGCTGCCGACTCCCGGTCGAGGTCGGCCAGGAATCCGACGGAGGCGCCGCCGCGCACGGCGTCGACCAGCAGGTCCGCCAGGCCGGGCAGGTGGGCGGCGAAGGTCTCGGGGGTCAGTCGTTCGATCACGGCGGAGGATATCCCGGCGTCTGGGATCAGTCGCGCAGCAGGTCGAGCACCGCCTCCTCGGTCGGCTCGCCGACGGTCTCGCCGTTCTCGTACGCCTCGACCACGCGCGGGTCGACGTACGAGCTGCGCGCCACCGCCGGGGTGTTGCCGAGCAGCTCCGCCACCTCCTTCATGGCGTGGGACACGGCTCTCCTGCGGGCGGTGCCGCTCTTCTGCGGCCCGGCCTGCGCCAGCGTTCCGGCGGCCTTGACCGTGCCGTGCCACGTCCGGAAGTCCTTCGCGGTCATGTCGTGCCCGCTGATCTCGCGCAGGTAGTCGTTGACGTCGTCGGCGCGGATCTCCCGCCACCGGCGGGTGCTCCGGTCGTACCAGGCGAACAGCCGCTCCTCGCCGCGCCGCCGCCGGCGCAGGTCGCGCAGCACCTGGCAGACCTCGCCGTCGCCGACCGGGGTGGCGTGCTCCTTGCCCGACTTGCCGACGAACTCGAGGACCACGCAGCCGCCGCGGGTGCGCACGTGCTCGGGCCGCAGCGTCGACAGGCCGAACGACGGGTCCTCGTCGCGCTGGGCGTACTGGTCGCTGCCCACCCGGAACATGCCCATGTCGAGCAGGCGGGTGATCGCGGCCAGGACCCGGTCGCGGGTGAGGCCGCGCCCGCTGAGGTCGGCGCAGAGCCGGGAGCGGATCTCCGGCAGCCGCTCGGCGACCTCCAGCGCGTGCTCGAACTTCTTCTCGTCGCGGGCGGTGCGCCACCGCGGGTGGTAGACGTACTGCTTGCGCCCCGCGGCGTCGACCCCGGTGGCCTGGATGTGCCCGCGAGGGTCGGTGCTGATCCACACGTCGGTCCAGGCCGGCGGGATGACCAGCTCCCTGATCCGGGCGACCGCCGCGGCGTCCTTCAGCGGCCCGCCGCCGGTGTCCCGGTAGCTGAAGCCCTTGCCGCTGCGCCGCCGGCCGTACCCGGGCCGGGTGAGGTCGCTACGCCGTAACCGCATGACGCTCCACCTCGGCGGTCGCGGCCAGCACCTCGTCGACGCCGGCGGCGAGCAGGGCCGGGTGCACCCCCGGCCCGGGCAGGTCGCCGCGCTCGGCCCGGGTGCCGTGCCAGATCGCCCGATGGTACGGCCGGTCCGGCGGCGGCCCCCAGCGCCGCGGCGGCACCGGCCCGAACAGCACGACCGAGGGCGTCCCGTACGCCGTGGCCAGGTGCGCGATGCCGGTGTCCCCGCTGACCAGCAGCCGGGCATGCGCGACCAGGCCGGCGAGCTCCGCCAGCCCGGTCCGCGCGACGGCGCCGGGGCCGAGCCCGGCGAGGGCCGCGACCCGCCCGGCGAGGTCCCGTTCGGCGGCCGACCCGGTGATCACCACCCGGTGCCCGGCCGCCGCCAGGTGCTTCGCCACCGCGGCGTACCGCTCGGGCGGCCAGCGCCGCGACGGGGACTTGGCGCCCGGGTGCACGATCGTCGCGCCGCGCGGCACGGCGGCGTCCGGGACGGCCAGGGACAGGTCGGTCGGATCGGCGGCAACGCCGTAGTGGCGGAGCAGCCGGCACCAGCGTCGCACCTCGTGTTCCTCCTCGGCCCAGATCGGACCGACCAGATGCCCCGCCTCCGGGCCGGCAAACGCCCAGAGCTCCGCCGGCCGCACGGCCCGCAGGAGCCGGTGCGACTCGGGCCCGCTGCCGTGCAGGTTGACCGCCACCTCCACGGGCGGCAGCGCGGGCAGCGGCGCACCGAGCCCGTCGGTGGGCACCACGCGGTCGACGCCGCCGATCAGGTCGATCAGCGGCGTCAGCCAGGCCGGCGCGGCGAGGGCGAGGGTCCGGGAGGGAAAGGCTGACCGGACCGCGCGGACGGCGGGCACGCCCGCGGCGAGGTCGCCCACGCCGAGGGCCCGCAGCACCAGGATCACGGGTACGACGTCTCCCGCTCGGCGGCGATGACCAGCTCGCGGACCGCGCTGCCGGCGGGCTGGCTCAGCGCGAACATGACCGCGTTCGCCACGTTCGCCGGGTCGTTGAGGATCGCGTCCGGGCCGGGCCGGTAACGCTCGTCGCGGTCGTCGAAGAACCTCGTGCGCATTCCGCCCGGGATCACCAGGGTGACGTTGACCTGGCCGGCGAGTTCGGCGGAGAGCGCCCGGGTGAAGCCCACGACGCCGAACTTGGCCGCGCAGTACGCGGTGGCGTCGCTGACCGCCTTCACCCCCAGCGTCGACGCGACGGTGACCACGCCGCCGTGCGACTCCTTGAGCGCCGGGATCGCGGCCCGGATGACCGCGGCGGTGGCGAGCAGGTCGATGGTGACGATCCGGTCCCAGGTCTCCCCCGGCACGTCGGCGAGGGCACCGGGCACGTCCATGCCGGCCGCGGTGACCACGCCGTCGATGCCGCCCCCGGCCCGCGCGACGAGCTCGCGGGTGGCGGCCTCGGCGGCGCGGGTGTCCGCGAGGTCGCACTCGACCCACGGGACGCCGTCGGCCGGCGGCTGCCGGTCGATGACGAACGGGCGTCCGCCGGCCTTGACCACGGCGTCGACGACGGCGGCGCCGAGGCCGCTCGAACCGCCGGTGACGATGACTGCGTCCATGACTACCTCCTGGAGGCGGCGGACCGGGCCGCCGCGATGGTCTGGGTGGTGGAACGGCCGTCGAGATAGGGGACGATCACGGTCTGGCCGCCCCAGCGGTGCATCAGCCCGGCCTCGGGCAGGTCCGGGCCGCCGTCGGCGTAGTCGCCGCCCTTGACCCAGACGTCCGGGCGCAGCCAGGTCAGCACCGCCTCGGGCGTCGGCTCGTCGAAGACCACGACGGCGTCGACGCAGTCGAGGGCGGCGAGCAGGCGTGCCCGGTCCTCCTGCCGGGTGAGCGGGCGGTCCGGCCCCTTGAGGGCGGCGACGCTGCTGTCGGAGTTGAGGCACACGACCAGGCAGTCGCCGAGCCGGCGGGCGGCCCGCAGGGTGGCCAGGTGTCCGATGTGGAGCAGGTCGAAGCAGCCGCCGGTGGCGACGACCGTGCCGCCGTGCGCGCGGACGCCGGCCACCAGGCGGCCCGCCTCCGCCGCGCCGATGCGTTCCGGTTTCCCGGGCTTCTCCGCGGGGACCGGTGCGGCGGCCACACCCCCGGCGGCCACGTACGCGGTCGCGGCGGCGACGGCCTCCTGGACCGCCTCGGACACCAGGGCGCCGCGGGCGAGGGCGAGAGTGGCGGTCGCGGCGAACCGGTCCCCCGCCCCGCACGTGTCCCCGTCCGCCTGCTCCGGCGCCGGCACGACCAGCGGGGTGGGCCCCTGGTGGCAGAGCACCGCGCCGGCCGCGCCGACGGTGACGGCCACCGCCCCGGCCCGCCAGCGCTGCCGCAACTGGTGCCCGGCGCGCTGGACCGTGCTCAGCATCGAGCCGGCGCCCGCGTCGCCGGTCAGCTTGCGCACCTCGGCCTGGTTCGGGGTCACGAGGCGCACATTCGGCACCGGCGCCGGGCCGTGCGGGTGCGGGTCCCAGACGATGGGCGCCCGGGCCGCCTCGAGGGCGCGGCGCAGCTCCGGGTGCCGCGCGACGCCCCGGCCGTAGTCGCTGACCAGGATGGCGGTGGCGGCGCTCAGGACGGCCAGCGCCGCGTCGGGGGCGGCGCCGGGCGGCACCGGCTCGCCGCCGCGGTCGAGGCGGACCAGGACCTGGCCGCCGGCGCGCAGCCGGATCTTCTCCGGGGTGGCGGCGGGCAGCGGCAGGGCGTACACCTCGATGCCGGCGGCGGCCAGCAGCTCGCTGAGCCGGGCCGCGGCGGGGTCGTCGGCGAGCGCGGTGACCAGCGCGACGTCGTATTCCCCGCCGGCGGCCAGCAGCGCGGCGAGGCCCGCGCCGCCGGGCCGGTCGGTGACCGACCGCTCGTCGAGCACCGGCGCGGGCGCGTCCGGCGCGACCCGGTTCACCGCGCCCTCGACGTCGCGGTCGAGCAGGGTGTCGCCGACGACGACCAGCAGGGGGCGGCTCATGACACCAGCACCGCCTCGCGCCGGCCGGACCCGGCCTGCGCCAGCACCCCCGGCAGGTGGGCGTCGACGTACTCGCACATCACGTGCACCGCGATCAGGTGCAGCTCCTGCACGACCTGCGAGTCGCCGGCCGGGCAGCACAGCACCTCGTCGCAGGCCTCGGCGAGCGGGCTCGGGCCGTCGCCGACCATCGCCCAGCTCCGGACGCCGACCTCGCGCGCGGCCCGCGCGGCCCGCACCAGGTTCGGGCTGCGGCCGCTGGTGGACAGCAGGATCAGCACGTCGCCCGGGCGGCCGTGCGCGCGCACCTGCCGGGCGAAGACCTCGTCGTAGCCGTAGTCGTTGCTGATCGCGGTGACCGCGCACGACTCCGGCGTCAGGGCGATCGCCGACAGCGGGATCCGCTCGCCGCGCAGCCGCCCGACCAGCTCGGCGGCCAGGTGCTGCGCCTCGGCGGCGCTGCCGCCGTTGCCGGCCACGAGCAGCCGGCCGCCGGTGCCGAGGTGGCCGGCGAGCTGGGCGCCCCAGCGGGCCAGCCGCTCGGACGCCACGGCCCGGAAGGGGCCGAGCGCGGCCGCCATGCCACGCAGATGGGAGTCCAACAGGTCCATCACACAACCGCCTCTCGGGGGGAATCCGTGGTGGTGCTCAGGGTCCGGCCGGCGACGGTCGCGTAGACCGCCGCGAGCCGGGCGGCGACGCGCCGCCAGGAGTACGAGTGGGCGGCCCGGTCGGCCGCCGCCGCCGCGTACGAGACGCGGCGCAGGTCGTCGCCGAGCAGCCGGCGCAGGGCGGTGCCCAGGTTCCGGGGGTCGCGGGGCGGCACGAGGTCGCCGGTCACGCCGTCGACGACCGTGTCGGTCAGGCCGCCCACGGCGGTGCCGACCACGGGTACGCCGCACGCCATGGCCTCCAGCGGGGTCAGCCCGAACGGCTCGTACCAGGGCGCGGCGGCGAGCACGTCCGCGGAGCGGTACCAGCGCGGCATGTCGCCGGTGGGCACGGCGCCGGCCAGGCGTACCCGGCCGGCGACGCCGCACTCCTCGGCGAGGGCGCGCAGGCGGCGGGCGTACGGGTGGTCGTCGAGGCGGCCCTCGGGCGGCCCGCCGACCACGACGAGCTCGGCGCCGGGCACCGCGGGCAGCGCCCGGACCACGTCCTCGTAGCCCTTGCGCTCGACCAGCCGGCCGACCGTCAGGATCCGCGGCCGGGCCGGGTCGCGGGGCTCGGCCGGGCCGCCCGGGCGGAACAGGGTCGTGTTGACGCCCGAGGGCACCAGCGCCATCGAGGACCGCGGTACGCCCATGGCGATCAGCTCGCGGATCTCGTCCTGGCACTGCACGACGACGCGATCGGCGACCCGGCCCAGCTGGCGCTCGTACGCGACCCGGTGCTGCGGGCTGGTGTCGTTCGCGCCCTGGTGGCGGCGCTTGACCGAGCCGAGCGCGTGGTACGTGAGCAGCACCGGCACGTCGTGGCGGCGGGCGGCGGTGACCGCGGCCAGCCCGCTCATCCAGAAGTGGGCGTGCACCACGTCGGGCAGCCAGGTGCCGCGCCAGTCCGCGGCGGTCCACTCGGCGAAGTCGCCCATGAACGGCAGCAGGTCGTCCTTGGCCAGCGTCCGCGCGGGACCGGCCGGCACGTGCACCACCTCGAAGCCGTTCGCCGCGACCACGACGGGCAGGTCCGGGTCGTCGCGGCGGGTGTAGACGCGGACCTCGTGGCCCTGCTCGGCGAGCGCGGCGGACAGCTCGGCGACGTGCGCGTTCTGGCCGCCGGCGTCGACCCCGCCGAGGGCGGACAGCGGGCTGGCGTGCTCGGAGATCATCGCGATGCGCATGTTTCCTCTTCCAGCAGTCGGTCCCAGTCCGCGAGGAAGCGGTCGAGGCCGTAGCGGGCCAGGGCGACCTGGCGGGCGCGCGCGCCGAGCCGCCGCGCCGCGTCCGGCTCGTCGATCAGCCAGTGCGCCGCCTCGACCAGGGTGTCGACGCGGGTGGAGAGCACGCCGGCGTCCAGGGGGACGGCGGCGATCGCCTCGGTGGTGGCCAGCGCCAGCACCGGCATGCCGATCTGCATGGCCTCGAGCAGGCTCAGCCCCAGCGACGTCCACCGGCACAGGTGCAGGTACGCCCGCCGCCGCGCGATCTCCTCGTGCATGCGCGCCTGCGGCGGGTCGTCGTACGGCGTGACCCCGGCCAGGCGCAGACCGGCGACGCCCATGCCGTACACGTCGAGCGGGGCGACCGCCGCGAACCGCGGTATCAGGTCGGTGCCGGTGACCCGGTGGCGCCGCACGGGTTCGTTGGTGACGACCGCGAACCGTTCCAGCTCGCCGGTCCAGCGCGCCGCGGGCTCCACGATGCCGTGCTCGATCACCGCGGTGCGGGTCGCCCCGGTGTCCCAGAACAGGTCGTTGAAGTGGGTGACGTGCGCGATCACCAGGTCGTCGCGGTCGGCCATCGGGTGCCGCGAGTCCGGCACGCCGCCCTTCGGGGTGTTGTGCTCGACGTAGATCCGCGGCGCCGGCAGGTGCGCCACCCGCTCGAGCTCGCCGGGGCGCTGGAGCAGGACCACGTCGACGTCCTCGGGCCGCAGGGCGCCGACGTCGACCTCCTCGGCCGTTCCCGGCCAGTCGAAGGTACGCGCCCGGCCCCGCCCCCACTCGTCGCGCTCGTCGTTGACCGGGACGAGGTAGCGGTGCTTGCCGTGGACGAACGAGGTCGTCCAGGACCCGTGCACGTGCCACAGGAGGATGTTCACGCGGCTACCTCTTCCGTGTGCGTCGCGGGGGCCCGGACGCCGAGCAGCCGCAGGGCGGCGAGAACGTCGGCGGGCCGGATCGAGGAGAGACAGGGGTGTCCCGCGACCGGGCAGCGGGTCGCGCGGGTGTCGCGGCAGGCGGCTGCGGGGTCGCCGAGGCGCACGTACGGCACCCGGTACGGCCCCCACTGCCCGAAGGGGACGGTCGGGGCGTAGAGGCTGACGACGGGTGTGCCGACCGCGGCGGCGAGGTGCGCCGGTCCGGTGTTGGCCACCACCGCGCAGGCCGCGCCGGCGAGGAGGCGCGCCAGCCCGGCCATGCCGGTGGGTCCCGCGTCGGTGGCGTCGTCGCCGGCCACGAAGGCGGCCAGGTCGCGTTCGCCGGGACCGCCGGTGACCAGCACCTCGTGCCCCTCGGCGGCGAGCGCGGCCACGATCGCGCGCATCGTCGCCGGCGGGCAGGAGCGCGCCTCGACGGACGCGCCCGGGTGCACGACCACGTAGGCGCCGGCCGGGACGGGTCCCACGTCGACGCGCAGGCCGCCGTCGTCGGTCTCCGGCAGGGCGAAACCCGCGGCGGCGGCGACCGAGCGGGCCCGTTCCGCTTCGGGCACCCCGGCGGGTACGCGATGCCGCACGTCCAGCAGCGACCCGGGATAGTCGTCGCTGACCGCCGTGATCCGGGCGACCCCCGCGGCGCGCAGCAGCAGGGCGAGCGGCAGCGCGGACTGGTGGAACGACGTGAAGACGACGGCCTCGTCGGCGCCGATCGCCGCGAGCCGCGCGGTGAGGCCGCCGACGAAGGCGGCGTCCACCGGCGACGGATCCGGGTCGATCCACGGCAGCCGCGCCTCGATGATCTCGTCGACGCCGGGCAGCAGCTCGGCGGCGCCCCGCCCGCGGGGGCCGCACAGCAGCACCACCCGTTCGGCGCCGGCCGCGACGGCGCGGATCCCCGGGCCGGTCAGCAGCAGGTCGCCGGCCGAGTCGGCGCGCACGACCAGCACGGTGCCGGCGCGCCGGCGGCCGGCGGCCGGCGTGACCAGGGCCTGGCGCTCGAGAATGAGGCTGGCGGCGTCGGCGAGGCCGGCGGCCACGGCGGGGGCGGCGGCGATCTCCGGGGCGAGGGTGACGCCGGTGGGCACGAGGATGCCCGCGGCGCCGGCCGCGCCGGCGGCCACCATGTCGCGGCCGATGTCGCCGACGACGACGCAGCGCTGCGGCACGGTGCCCAGCGCCGCCGCCGCGTCCTCGACGAGGCCGGGCGCGGGCTTGCGGCACCGGCAGCCGGCCGTGTCGTCGTGCGGGCAGATCTGCCAGGTGCCGAAGGGCCCCAGCAGCTCCTCGACGCGCGCGTTGACGGCGTCGAGCTGGGCCGCGGTGAACCGGCCGCGGGCCAGCCCGGACTGGTTGGTGACCACGCCGAGCCGCAGCCCGGCGGCGCGCAGCCGGTCGAGCGCGTCCCGCGCCCCGGGCATCGGCCGGACCAGCCCGGGGTCGCCGTTGTACGGAACGTCGGCGATCAGCGTGCCGTCCCGGTCGAACAGGACGGCCGCGTACAGGGCGCTCATCGCGGGGATCCCACGGGCCGGGCGCCGCGCCACCGCAGCAGGCCGCGCAGCCAGTGGACGGTGGCGACCGGCGGGATGACAGCGCTGGTCAGCGCCATCGTGACGACCTCGTCCCGGGTGCGGGGACCGGGCCCGATCCGGGCGGCGGCGAACTCCGCGGTGCCGGCGGCCCAGAGCGCGCCGGCCGCCACCGCCGCCACGGCCGGCACCCGGCGCCGGGTGCGGACGGCGGTCGCGGCGAGCGCCACCGCGAGCGCCGCGACGGCGGTCACCGTCACGTGCCGGCGCCGGCGACCCGGCGGGATCTCGAGGCGCGTGCGCCAGGCAGGGCCGTACAGGTGGCGCAGCAGCGCGTCGTCGGCGTTGCCGCGCTGGGTCCGTACGCTGACCCAGCGGTTCTCCGGGCGCACCGGATGGGTGACCGTCCGCGCCCCCTTGACCAGCGCGAACCCCGCCTCCCGCACCCGGTACGCGAGCTCCGCGTCCTCCCGGAACGCCCGCGGCAGCCGCTCGTCGAAGCCGCCGGTGGCCAGCAGCGCCGACCGCCGGTAGGCCATGTCCGCGGTGATCCAGGCGCCGTCGGCCAGCGCCGCGGTCACCCGTTCCCAGTCGGTCGGCGCGCGGTCCGCGGGCAGCGGGACCCGCAGGTCGCCCTGCACTCCCCCGACGTCCGGGCCCGCCCCGGCAAGGTCCTCGTGCAGCCCGCGCAGCCAACCGGCGTCCGGCAGCACGTCGTCGTCGAGGAACGCGACCCACTCGTGGCGCGCGGCCCGCCAGCCGGCGTTGCGGGCCGCGGCCGGACCGGCGGCGGGTCCCCGGAGGACCTTCGCGTCGAGGCCGGGCGGCACGGGCAGCTCGCCGGCCGCGTCGCGCCGGTCGTCGACGACGAGGAACTCCACCGGCCCGGGCGCGGCGTCGCCGGCGGCCAGCGCCGTCAGCAGCGCGGTCAGGCTCGGCCGGCCCAGCGTCGGGACGACCACCGAGACGCCGGTCATCGACCGTCCCCGAAGGCGGTCGCGCGGTGCACCGCGAACGGGCCCAGGGCGAGCAGGTCCACCGGGGCGGACCCGAACAGCTCCATCGCCTCGCGCGGGGTGTCCACCATGGGCCGTCCCGCGGTGTTCAGCGACGTGTTCACCACGACCGGCAGCCCGGTGCGGCGCTCGAACTCGGCCAGCATCTCCGCCACCAGCGGCTCGGTGCCGGTGTCCACCGTCTGCACGCGCGCGGTGCCGTCGACGTGGGTGACCGCGGGGATGCGGTCCTTCCACTCCGGCCTCACCCGGTGCACGAAGAGCATGTACGGGCTCGGGAAGACGCCCTCGAAGATGTCGGCGAAGCGCTCGGCGCGGACCATCGGCGCGATCGGGCGGAACTGCTCGCGCCCCTTGACGTTGTTCATCCGGGTCTGGGTGTCGGCGTCGCCCGGGTGCGCCAGCAGCGAGCGGTGGCCGAGGGCGCGGGGGCCGTACTCGCTGCGGCCCTGGTACCACGCGACGATGCCGTTGCGGGCCAGCACCCCGGCGGCCTCCGCGGCGATCGAGGCGGGCCGGGTGTACGGCAGCGCGGCCCGCGTCAGCTCCGCCTCCAGCTCCTCGTCGCTCCAGCCGCGGCCCAGGTCGGCGCCGGTGAACGGGGCGACCGGCCCGCCGGTGCGGGCCACGGTGAGGGCGGCGCCGAGCGCGGTGCCGGAGTCGCCCGCGGCGGGCTGGACCCACACCCGCGCGAACGGGCCCTCGGCGGCGATCCGGGCGTTGGCCACGCAGTTGAGCGCGGTGCCGCCGGCCATGGTCAGGGTCTTCGCCCCGCCGGACGCCTCGTACGTCCACCGGGCCAGGTCGAGCAGCACCTCCTCCAGGCGCACCTGCACGCTCGAGGCGAGGTCGGCGTGCGCGTCGGTCATCTCGCCGTCGGCCGGACGCGCCTTGGTGAGCGCGGACCAGTCGATCCGCTCGACCGTGAAGCCGCCGTCGTCGTTCGCGTGCACCCACTCGCGGAACAGGTCGAGGTAGCGGGGCCGGCCGTACGAGGCCAGCGCCATCACCTTGTACTCGTCCGACGAGTGCAGGAAGCCCAGGTGGCGGGTCAGGTCCTCGTAGAGCAGCCCGAGCGAGTGCGGCAGCTCCTGGCTCGCGACGGTGGTCAGCTGCCCGTCGCGGTAGACGCCGGCGAGGTGGCTGGCGACCTCGCCGCGCCCGTCGAGCACCAGCACGGCGCTGTCCTCCGGCACGGACAGCCCGGCCGAGGCCGCGTGCGCGACGTGGTGCGGCACGAAGCGCACCTGCTCCGGGTCGAGGCCGGGCAGCGCGCCGGCGAGGAACTGCGGCGCCCGCCGCGCGTAGTCGGCGCGCAGGTGGTCCCACGGGTCGTCGAGGCCGAGGGAGGATGCCTCACGCGTCATCCCCGGGTCGAAGGAGTACGCGACGGCGTCGAGATCGCCGGGCCTCAGGCCGGCCTCCTCCAGGCACCACGCGGCGGACAGTTCGGGCAGCTCCCAGGCCGAGAACGGCACGGGGCGCTTGCCGTGCTTGCGCCGGCTGAAGCGCTCCTCCTCCGCGGCGGCGACCACCTGACCGTCGACGATCAGCGCGGCGGCCGGATCGTGGAATATCGCATTGATTCCCAGGACTCGCATGGGGCGCCGGGTACCCGTGCTCTCCGCCTTTACTCGCATGGTCATCGACATCTTCGAAACTTCTTTACTCGCGTCGTGACCTGCACTGATAGGCACGCCCGCGAGGTTTGGACGGGATCGGCGAGGGCAACCGGCGCCTCATGTATGACGTGGAACAGCTCATCGGCGGCGCCTGGGGTCCCGGCGCCGGAACGCGCCGGATGACCGTGGTGAACCCTGTGGACGGCGAGCCGGTCAGCGCCGTGCCGATCGCCTCCGGGGCCGACGTGGCGGCGGCGGTGAAGGCCGCCCGCGACGCCGCAGCCGGCTGGGCGCGGACGGCTCCGGTGGCCCGCGCGGCGGCCCTGCACGCGGCGGCGGACGCGGTGGAGGCGGCGGCGGACGAGCTCGCGCGGATCATGAGCGCGGAGATGGGCAAGCCCGCCGGCGGCGCGAAGGACTCGATCGGCGCGGGCGTCGGCACGCTGCGCCAGTACGCCGAACTCGGCCCCACCCACCGCGGCCGCAGCCTGGCCGGCAACGACGAGGCGATCGACCTGATGGCGTACGGCCCGCGCGGGGTCGTCGCCGTCATCACCCCGTGGAACGACCCGGTCGCGGTCTCCTGCGGCCTGCTCGGCGCCGCCCTGGTCACCGGCAACACGGTCGTCCACAAGCCCAGCGAGCGCACCCCCGCGACGGGGTGGCGGCTGGCGCGGCTCCTCGCCCCGCACTTCCCGGACGGCGTGTTCTCCCTGCTCAGCGGCGACGGTACGGTCGGCGCCGCGCTGGCGGGGTCGGAGGTGGACGTGGTGGCGCACGTCGGCTCGACCGCCACCGGCCGGGCGATCGCGGCGGCGTGCGCGCGCACCGGGGCGAAGGCGCTGCTGGAGAACGGCGGCAGCGACCCGCTGATCGTCGACGCCGATGTGGACCCCGCGTGGGCGGCACGGCAGGCGGCCCTCGGCGCGTTCGCCAACTCCGGCCAGATCTGCGTCGCGGTCGAACGCGTCTACGTGCACCGCGACGTCGCCGAGCCGTTCCTCGCGGCGCTGGCGCGGGAGGCCGGCACGTGGGCCGCCGAGCTCGGCCCGCTGGTCGACACCCGGCTGCGCGAGGGCGTGCACGCGCAGGTCAGCGCCGCGGTGGAGGCGGGCGCACGGGTGGTCGCCGGGGGCACCGTGCCGGACGGGCCGGGCGCTTTCTACCCGCCGACCGTGCTGGCCGGCTGCACCGACGACATGGCGGTGGTGCGTGAGGAGACCTTCGGTCCGGTCGCGCCGGTGGTCACGGTGGACTCGTTCGCCGAGGCGCTGGCGCGGGCGGCGGACTCGCCGTACGGGCTGGCCGCGACCGTGCTGACCGGCTCGATGAGCCACGCCCAGCAGGCCTGGCGCGAGCTGCCGGCCGGCACCGTCAAGATCAACGCGGTCTTCGGCGGCGCCCCGGGCGGCGCCGCCCACCCGCGGCGCGGCAGCGGCCAGGGCTTCGGGTACGGCCCGGAGCTGCTCGACGAGCTGACGGCGGCGAAGGCCGTCCACATCGAGGCGCCGCCGTCCGGCTGGTGACCGGCGTCAGCCGCCGAGAGTGACCAGATCCCGCTCGACGTCCCGGGGCAGCGGCCGCCGGTGCCCCAGGACCCAGGGCAGCATCCGCAGGGCGTCGGTGACCCCGCCGCGGTCCTCCCGCCAGCCGGCCGCCAGGGTGCGGCGCACGACCGCGGGTGGCCGCCGCAGCATCGCGGTCAGCACCCGGTTGCGCACCTCCTGACGGCGGCGGGCGCCGGCATCGCGGCCACCCGGCTGCGGGAGGTGCCGCACGGTGAGCGCCGGCGTGTACGCGAGGCGGTGACCGGCCGCGGCCAGGTCCATCGCGAGCAGCGCCTCCTCGCCGTACACCCGAAGCTCCGGCGCGAAGCCACCCGCCCGCAGGAACGCGTCCCGGCGGACCACGACCGCGCAGGCGAGAAAGCCCAGGATCGACGGCCCCGGCGCGTCGCCGGGCACGCCCAGCGGGGCGCCGGCCATGGCCCGGGAGGTCGGGTCCTCCCGGCCCTCCGGCCCGACCAGCACGCGGGCACAGACAAGAGCGGTCCTCGGGTACGCGTCCAGCAGCGCGGCCGCCCCCGCCAGCGAACCGGGCTCCCAGTACGAGTCGTCGTCGGCGAACGCCACGTACCTCGTGGCGGCCCGCTCGACGCCCACGTTGCGCGCCGCCGCACCCCGGTTCTCGCCGAGCCGCACCACGTCCACGCCGGGCCGGTCGTCCGGCCCGCCGTCGTCGGACCCGTTGTCCACGAGGATGACGGGCGCGGCGTGCCGCGGCAGCGTCTCCCGCAGCCGCTCACGCCGGTTCCGGGTGGCCACCACCACGGTCACGTCATCCGTCTCGGGCGCGGCGCGATCGATCCGGGTCGTCATGGCCCTCGCCTATACCCCGATCTTGCGAACCCTACCGGGGAAATCAGTCTCGCCGGCGTCGTGGCTACAGGGCCCGGATCCGGTCGCCCAGGTCCTTCTGGAAGAAGTCGATGAAGCCCTCCGGGTCCGGTCCCGCGTTCTGCAGCACGATGTGGTCGTACCCGGCCTCGACGTAGGTCCGGACCGCCTCCACGTACGGCTCGGGGTCGGGGCCGACGGCGAACTGCCCGCGGATGTCCTCCTCGCGTACGGTCGCCGAGGCGGCCTCGAAGTTGGCCGGATTGGGCAGCTCGCTCATCACCTTCCAACCGGTCAGGGCCCAGCGCGTGGTCCGCAGCGCCTCCCGCACCCCGGCCTCCTCGGTCGTCGCCCACGCCATCGGCACCTCGGCGTAGCGCGGCCCGTCACCGCCCGCCGCCCGGTACGCCTCCACCAGGTCGGTCCGCGGCTCGGTCGTGAACAGGCCGTCCCCCAGCTCGCCGGCCATGGCCGCGGCGTCCCTGCCCCCGGCGGCGACCGCGATGACGGGCAGCCGGTCCGGCAGATCGAACACCCGGGCGTCCTCCAGCCGCAGATGCTTACCCTCGTACGACCGGTAGCCGCCCTGCCACAGCAGCTTGATGATCTCCAGCGCCTCGCGCAGCAGCTCGTGCCGCCCCCGCACACTCGGGAACCCCTGCCCCACGACGTGCTCGTTGAGCCGCTCCCCCGCGCCGATCCCCAGCGTGAACCGGTCGTCCGACATGATCGCCAGCGTGGCGGCGGCCTGCGCGATGATCGCCGGGTGATACCGCACCGTCGGGCACGTGACCCCGGTCGCCAGCCCGATCCGCGACGTCCGCGCCGCGATCCCCCCGAGCACGGTCCACGCGAACGGCGAATGCCCCTGGACGTCCAGCCACGGATGGTAGTGATCGCTGATCTCGACGAAGTCGAACCCGGCCCGCTCGGCCTGCACGGCCTGAGCGATCAACTCCTTGGGCCCGAACCCCTCGGCCGCCAGCTTGTAACCGACCTTCATGCCCGCCCCCTCGTCATCACTGTCCGTATCGGTGCCCCGCCGCGCGGCCGTCAAACAACCGATTGATATAGGCTTCCATCGATGAGAGCCTTGCGTTTCGCCGCCGCTTCCGCCGTCGTCGCGGTGGTGTTCACCGCCGGGGCCGCCGTGCCGGTCGCCGCCGCCGCGCCGTCCTGCGCGCGCCCGTCCGGGGACGTCACCGTCGACGTGGACTTCGAGGGAACGACCTATCCCGTGCTGGCGCACGTGCCCGCCGGCCTGTCCCCGGCCCGCCGCGCCCCGCTGGTGCTCAACCTGCACGGCAGCAGCGGCAACGGCCCCGGCCAGATGGACTACAGCGGGCTCCGCCCGGTCGCCGACGACGAGGGCTTCATCGTCGCGGCCCCCAGCGGCGCGATCACCCTGCCGCAGGACCCGATGCCCCCGGACGGCAGCTGGGCGTGGAACGTGCCGGGCGTACCGACCACCGCCGGGCAGCTGCCCCCGCCGGACGCCCGCGACGACATCGCCTACCTCGGCCGGGTCATCGACGTCCTCGCCACCCGGCTCTGCACCGACCTTCGCCGCACCTACGCCACCGGCTACTCCGGCGGCGCCCGGATGTCGTCCGCCCTGGCCTGCCATCTCTCTGACCGGATCGCGGCCGTCGCCCCGGTCGCCGGGCTGCGCGCCGGCCGCCCCGACCCGGACGACGTGACCGTGCCCGAACTCGAGGACTGCCGCCCCACCCGGCCGGTGCCGGTGGTGACCTGGCACGGACAGCAGGACACGGTGAACCCGTACCCGGGCAGCACCGACCTGCGCTGGGGCTACGCGGTGCCCCTCGCGGCGCAGACCTGGGCACGCCTCAACGACTGCCGGACCGGCCCGACGCCGACGACCGTGACCGAGCACGTGACGCGGCTGGCGTACACGGACTGCCGCCGCGGCGCGACCGTCGTCCTCTACCGCATCAGCAACGGCGGCCACGTCTGGCCGGGAGCGACCGAGCCCGGTTCGGAGGTGGACGCCTCCCGCACCCTGTGGGACTTCGTCCAGCAGTTCCGCCTCCCGGCCGCCTGACTCACCGCGGGGGCTCCCCCCACGACGAGGGGATGTGCCATGTACTGACGCTGGTGGTGACCGATTCCGGAGGAGCCGCGGGATCGATCCGCTCGAGCAGGTCCGCCAATTCCGTCCACATCGCGGTGATGTCCGGCCACAGCGGCCCGATCTGCCCTCCCACACCGGAGCGCAGCATCACGCAACCGTGCAGCCTTCCGGCGCGGCAGTCGACGAACAAGGCGTCGCTGTCCTCGGAAACGGTGACCCATTCGTCCAGACGAGCCCAGGCGTCGGTCGTGGAACCCGCCGGATGGGCGCGAATCTCGGCGACCAGGTCGGCGTATTCCTGGTCCACCCCGGCCTCCCGGACGGCCAGCTCCCGCCCGCGCAGCAGATTGGCCACGGCTCCGCTCGTCGTGGCGGGATAGAAACCACCGGGAATGATGGAGGCCGTGCTGCCGGCGCCGGGTGTGACTCCGTCGGACCGCCGCCACCAGGCCGCCAGGTCAGGAGGGAGCCGCAGGCCGTGGGCCTCCTCCACGGCGGCGACGTCAGCGTCCGTGGCCGGCGGGGCGAGCCGCTTGCCCTGTGCGCCGGGTTGCGGCCAAGCCGCCCGCTATGGGAGGAATCCTCATGGCCGGCCGTCGCGGTTTCCGGTGATCCGGCGCGGCCTCGACCTCTAGCCCTAGAATGATCGTTATGTCCTTTTGGCTCGATCTGTCGGCGCCGCCGGGCGCAGAGGGGTCGCACCCCCCGGCCGGCGACCTCGCCCTCGCGCCGGCGGGGCCCACCGCGGACGGCTACCGGCGCATGGTGGCCGTGGGCAGCGACGTGGCCGGCCGCGTCAGCCACTGCCTCGCCGGCCCGGCGTGGCTCAGGCGCCGTTTCCCCGCCCGCAGCCACGTCCAGATCCACGCCTCGCCGGCCGCTGGCCCGGCGGCCGCGGTGGAGTACCTGCGGACCGAGCCCGGGCCGGACGGCGACGACGGCCCGTACGGTATCCACTGCGGTCTGGCGATCCCCGGAGCCTGGACGGTGACGCCCGGGGACGGGCTGCTCGGGCTGCGCCTGCTCCAGGCGGTGCTGCACGCCCTGCAGGTGGTCGGCGCGCACCACGGCATCGGCATGCCCTCGGCCGTGCGCCCCCAGGCCGACCCCGGCCTGGGGGACCCGTTCGGCCCGCCGCCGCGGCCCTCCTACGCCGCCGCCAACCCGGACCCGCCACACCTCGCCGGCTCGCCGGACCCCGGCCACCTGCTGCTCGCCGTGAAGGAACCCGCCCCGGCCACCCATCCCGTCCCGCCCCTCCCGCTCGTGACCCTCAGGGCCGAAACCGCCGGCCTCACCGCCGCCAGGCCGAAGAAACTGCAGACCGCGGTCACGACCGCCGAACACTGCCTGGACCTGTGGCGGCCCTTCATCGCGGCGGCCACGTCACGCCCGCTGCAGATCACCGTCACGGCAGCAGACACCCTCCGGTACGCCGTCGACAGCGCGGGCTTCCGCCTCCAGGTGCCGCAGAGCCTCCTCGACGCGCCACCCAGCCGCCTCGCGACCCGCATCCTCGAGATCGCGATCCCGGCGCTGGTGATGCACGCGGAGGACCACCCCCATCCCCAGCCGCCCGGCCTCCGGCCGGACCCGGACGCACCGCAGCCGGCAACCGACGACCCCGAACCCGGCCCCCACCTCGAAGACCTCCTCGACGGCCCCGACGCGGCCTCCTCACGCGCACGCGCGCTCGACGACTACCTGTCCGCGCACCTCGAAAACCCCGGCATCGCCGCCCACAGCACAGACACCACCCTCTCCCGGACCCTGGAACTCCTCCACCACGACCAGCCCGAAACCTGACACCGGCGCGCGGACGTTGTCCGGCGGGCGGCCCCGAGCGGGACTGCTCCGGTGGAGGAGCCGCTCGCTGGTCGGCCGGCCCACCATCGCGCACGCTACGGAGACGTACTGTTGCCGGCAGCGGGTCAGAACTCGCCCACTCCCGGATGTGCGCTGGACCCCTCGCGCCGGCGCACCGACGGTTCGACGCCGAAACCGGCGTGCCCGTAGCCGTCCTCGTCCCCACCACCGGCCGGGAACGGGCCGGTCCGCGCAGGACGGGAGTCCCCGGCGGCGCGGGTGCCGGCCGGGAACGGGCCGGTCCGCGCAGGACGGGAGTCCCCGGCGGCGCGGGTGCCGGCCGTACCTTCGCGGACCTGCATGCCGGCAGCGGCGAGCGTCACCCCACCCACCGAGGCCGCGACCAGCCCGACCACGACCCGCTGCACGAGGGTGCCCTCACCCCAGCCGGCCACAGTAACGACACCGGCGACGACAAGAACGGCCGCGACCAGGAAGAAGGCCCCGACAAGGAAGCTTCCGACGACGGCCGCGAACGCAACCCACGACCGACCCGCACGATGCTGGCGCTCCATCCACGAACGATAGTCAGCGCCCGCCCCGGCGAACAAGCTCCATATCGTACGGTTCCCTGACCCTCATCACTCCCGGTGCCGACCTGTCGCGGAACGGGTGCGTCAGCACGCGATCGTGGCTCGGCGCCGTGATGGCCAACACCACCGATGGCGCCCGACGTGAACGGTACTGACCATCACCGGCCAGTCGTGTCCGCCCACCGTCGACCCACTCCAGCAACACCCTTCGGCCCTCGTCGTCTCGGCGACCGTGAAGACCCCGCCGACAAGGTTCGGGCCGGCCCAGTTGAGCCCAGCGCAGCCGCGGTCGCATAGTGCGGTGCGGCTGTCCGGTCCGGCCAACGGGGCGGCGACAGTCCCGATCTTCAATGTTGACCGACGTCCCTACATTGGACTCGTGCATCCCCAGCATTCCCGGCCGCACGGCGATCAGCATCCGTACCAGCCGCCGCCTCCGCCGCCGGCGCAGCATCCGTACCAGCCGCCGCTCCCGCCACCGGCGCAGCATCCGTACCAGCCGCCACTCCCGCCACCCGCCCAACATCCGCATCGGCCCCCGCCCCTGCCCTCGACGCGGCGGAAGCCGGAGCCACACTGGCTGGAGCAGGATCTGGCCGGCATGCCGATCTGGGGTCACCTGCTGCTCGGCGCGCTGACCCTCGGGATCTACTTCCTCTTTCTCCCGCTCATCATCCTCTTCGACGCCGTCGCACGAGCGTGGGCCAAGGTCGTCGAATGGGTGCTGTCAGCGATCTTCAGCGCCGTCTACCGCACGCTGCAGGCACCGTTCCGGTTTCTCTGGCGCCACGTCAAGCGGTGGGTGAACCAGCCTTCGAACAGAACCTGAACACCAGCGCACCGCGCCTGCCAGCATCCCGTCGACGACGGCGATACCCCTCCCGCAAAGCATCCGGATCTGCCACGGAGAACCCACGATCCGCAGCTGCACAGCCAACTACGTGCGCCGACAGCGGCCGTCCGACACGCGGCGTAGGTCGTCGTAAGCGGGCCTATGCCGAGATGAGTGGACCGAGCCTCCTGCTGACAATTGCCTCGTGCGGCCTTTCAGTTGGTGCTTCGTCCGCTGCCGGTCAGGTCGACTTATTGTGTGTGGTCGGCGATGGCGGTGACGAGATCGGTCCAGAGTTCTCTCGGGCGGTCGTGTCCCATATCGGGTACTAGCATAAGCTTTGCGCCGGGGATGAGCTCGGGGTAGCGGCGTGACGCCCACACCAGCTCACGTTCGGCGGAGGAGATGTAGCCGTTGCGGTTGGCTGGTCTCGGGGTGAACAGGACTTGTTGAGCCTGCGGCGTGGACTGCCCCACCTCGGGTTCGCCGGTCGAGGACATCATGGATGTCAGCGTGCGGACTCGGGAAGGATGCTCGATCGCCATTCGTTGCGCGATCATGCCACCCATCGAGGCCCCGACAACGTGCGCGCGCTCGATTCCCACCGCCGTGAGCAGGTTGATGCCGTCGGTGGCCATGTCCGAGAGGGTGTAGGGAATCATTTTCTGAGCTGCCAGAATGTCACCGGCGCTGACCGTGCCGATGAACGCCATCAGGTCGACCGGGTACTGGTCCCATGTCGTGGACAGACCGCAGTCCCGATTGTCGTACCTGATCACATATCGGCCCTGTCCGGCGAGCATCTGGCACAGGTCTTCGTGCCAGGCGATCATCTGCGCTCCGAATCCCATGACAAGCAGCACCGCGGAATCGCGCGGGTTCCCGAACGTCTCGTAGGCGATCTGAACGTCTGAGGAAACGCTGGCTACCGGCACCCGATGATCATGCCAGCGCGACGCCGCGATCGCCGGGAATTTCGCCGCCACGTGGACGTGGACCGGTGCACTGTCAGGCCGCCGTCGGTGCGAGGCGTGCCGCTGATGTCTGCCACGTTCGGTATCGAAGCGACCGCGGTGCTTGGGTGAGGCGCTGCGCGGCGCCTGCTTCCGGGTCGGTGCGATCAACCTGAGGTCGGCGGCCGACGCCGGGCACGCGGACGGACGATGCGTTTGGCCAGGACGGGTTGACTTCGGCCGGCGCTCCGGCCGCGACGACAACCATTACAGTCGCACTCGTGAGCGTAGACCAGGTTCTTGTCAGGGTGTCCGATGCGTTCGGCGTACGCCGTGCCCGAACCGGATCGATCCTTGCCGATGACGGGACGATCTATCACGTCAAGTGGGATGACACCGGTGAGGAAGAGCGCGTCCGGCGAGCCGCCGACGTTCACGTCGCGACGAGGGGTTCGCTCCGGTTCCTGGCCCTGTCCGACACTCGGCTGTTCCATGCCGTCTTCGCCCAGGAGCCCCTCGCGGTGGTTCTCCACCTGCTGGCCGACTCGCCGGTCCCGCTGAAGGTTCGAGAGATTCGGGAGCATCTGATCGAGCTCGGGCTCCGGAACGAGACGTGGGCCCGGCACTGGCCCCGCGCGCTGGCGGTGCTGCCCAAGTGGCCAAATGTCGTCCGACGGCAGAAGGGCGACACCCTGGCCTACGCCTGGGTGGGCGACGATCTTCCCGATCTTCCGTGGGACGCCGAGTCCGAGCCGGAACCGGAGCGGGCTACCCCCGCGCCTGCGTCGAAGCCCGATCCTGGGTCCGCCAAGCCGGCCGCGGCGGCCGCGGCACCGGTCGAACCGGCGGTGCCGTCCGCTGAGCGCCTCCGGCGCCAGATGACCGCCGCGCGGAGCCTCAGCGAGGTCGCGCGCCTGCTCACGCTCCCGAGAGAGTTCGTGGCTGAGTTGTCACCGGAGGTGGTCGCCTCCGCTCTGCGCCGGGTCGCCGCCCAGGATCCGCTGGTCAGGGGATGGATCGACGCCCTGACCGCCTCCGGGCCGATCGGGGCGCTGACCGAGGAACTCGCGGCCGCCCGGGCGGCGAACGCCGCACTCCAGAGCCGGGTCGACGAACTGGAGGAGTGGTGGACGGCCCTCGAACAGAGCACCGATCCGGGCACCGCGATCGGTCAGCCGGGTAGCTGACAAGATGGGCGTGTTCTGAGCAGCGGCGAGCACGTAGAGGGCCATTTCGGAGAAGCCGCCCGCGGCGAGTGCCTGTCGGCGAATCTGAGCTACCACGACTCCGGGCTGAGACCGATGTTTCGGTGGCCGGGGCCGTAGGTGCCGTCCGGTGGAGGTTGTGTGTAGGAGCGCGCCGGCGAGTTGACTTGCGAGTCGCGGTCACAGGTCACGGACCGATGCTGGTTCTTCCCAGGAACCCTTGTCGTCGCTCTCATCCGGGAAGCGCTGTACCCGGCAAGCGCTTGCTCACCGGCCGGGACGCCAGCCTCGGCGCCTGGCAGAAGGTGATGCTGAACGCCGCGACGGTCGCTTAGAGCCTTTGCCGGCGGCGGGGCGAGGTAAGTGGGCGGTAAGCGGCACCTGCCCAGAATTGCGTGCGGCGGAGATGACTCGCCACACGCATCGAAGGGACATCATCGTGATGCTCACGTCGTCGCGGATCGGCCGGAGGCTGCTGCTTCTCCCGTTCGTCGTTCTGCTGGCCGGCGCCTGTGCGGGCCCGGATGAGGCGCTGCCGGCAGACGTCCGTTCGCTGGCACTCGGGGCCGACGACGCCGCCGTCCTGCGGCTCGCCGAGACGGTTCTGGTCGGTCGGTGTATGCGAGGTGCCGGGTTCGACTATCCCCTGGACCCGGTGGAGCTGCGGCAGGAGTTGGCCGCTCCCCCTCACCCGGCGGCCCTCGACTCCGCGTGGCCGGAGGACGACGAGAAACGCGCCGCTGCGGCCGGACCGGGCGCGGCCACGGAGTCACCCCCGGCTCCGACCAGGCTCGGCCGCTACGTCGAGGGGCTCGCTCCGGCTCGCCGCGAGGCGTTCGCCACCGCACTGTACGGCTATCCGGCGACCGGCCCGTGGGTGGAGGTGACGCTGCCCAGTGGCACCGTGCGGCAGAGCCGGGCCGGCTGCCGCAGCGAGGCGCTACGGCTGCTCTACGACGATCTCGACGCGTACGTGCGCGCACGGATCACCAAGGACAACATCAACCCGCTCGTCCAGGCCCGCGTCACCGCCGACCCGGCCTTCACCGCCGCCCAGGCCCGGTGGCGGACCTGCATGGCGAAACGGCACTGGGCCGTCGCCGACCCGGCCGAGCTCACCGCCCGCGTGGCCGAGGCCGGCGCGGCGCTTCCCCCCGATCAGCGGGCCGAGCGATCGCGGACCGCCGCCGTGGCCTCCGCCCGGTGCAACCGGCAGGCCGGGCTGTCGGCGACCGCGCGCCGCCTCACTCCGGCGGCCCAGCGACGGGTCCGCGCCGACCTGAGGGTCCCGCTCACCGATCTGTCCCGCCGGGAACAGGCCGCACTGCCGTACGCGCGCCGCCTGCTCGCCGGCGAGGACTCCTGAATTCCCGGGACCGTCCCGGGTGCACACCGGCACTACGAAGGAGCACCAACGATGAAACGCCTCCTGGCCGCCGCGCTCAGCTTCGCCGGCGCCGCCGCGACCATCGCGGTCGCGTCGCCCGCCCGGGCGGACCTCCCCCAGCAGTGCGATCCCGGGCAGTTCTGCGTCTACAACAACGTCAACTTCAAGAACGGCGTCTGGGGCACCGCCGGCAACGACGACAACTGGGGTGACAACTGGTTCAGCAACCGCTCGGACAAGGTCTTCAAGCACGACTCGTCCTGGTACAACCACGGCTACCTTTCCGGCCCGACCTTCGTGCGGGTGTACGACAACTACAACCGGACCGGCAGGATGACCATCTGCCTGCAAGCCGGCACCTACTTCGAGAGCAAGCCCGCGTCCAGCGACAAGGGCGTCTCGCACGGCTGGTACTACAACTGCTGATCGTCGGCGACACGCGGTGCGGGGGCATCCGGGGAGAGATGATCTCCCCGGATCGCCTCGGTCCGGGCACGTTCCGCCCCCTGACCTCAGGATTTCTGTACGCGGGATACGACCGTCAACGCAGAGTCTCTGCTGGAGCGGACCGGGCCGCTACACTCCGCCGCATGCCAATCCGTCCTCTGTGGTCCGCTAAACGTACGGCGATCGGGACGCTACTGCTGGTCTCGGCCACCGCAGGCTGCGGCTCCGAGGCGCCACCGACCTTCGTCGCCGCCGCACCCTCGGCGACCCCTTCCAGCGCTGCTTCCCCGTCGAGCATCGGCGACGCCGCGCCCTCCCCCACCGCGGGCAACACCCGCAAGGCCAAGCCCAGGACGTCGAAGAAATCGAAAGCGCCGAGTGGCGGCGGCACCGAGTTCCCGGGCTGCGCCGACGGCGACTGCAAGGTGGCCTTCTCGGGATCGGTCGAGTTCTCGCTCCGGGACTGGACGGTGTCGGCCTTCCTGGAGAACGGCGGCGTCAAGGCGCGACTGACCAAACCCAATGGCTGGGGCGGAGGTGGCGGCTACCTGGCAGGCCCGGGGTGCGCTCTGGAGATCCACGCCGACGGCGGCGCGAGGCTCGGGTGCGACAGAGCCCCGGCCAAACCCAAATCCGGAGGGTACGTCGTACAGCTGCTGAAGTTGGACGGGCGCGCAGCGACCATCCGGGCGACCCTCGGCTGAGCCCTGGTCCGAGTCCGGTGTTCCTTCGTGGACTTCGCGGTGGAGGCGCGACCCGGTGGCCCGCGCGCGACGCTCAGGAACCGCCGCTGCTGTTCCTTCGCGGTGCGATGAAGATGGCCCAGGCGGCCACCCCCAGGCACGAACCCAGCGCGATGCCCAGACCGACGTTGTCGAGAAGCCCTCCGCCGACGACGCCGAAGAGCGCGCCGAATGCGATCCAGATCGCGAGATTTCGCCAGATCCCTTGGCCGGCGGCGTCCGGGGGCGGGTTGTTGCTCGTCATCGCATCTCTCCCCGGACTCGGGCGGAAGCCGGCCATCACGGCGGGTGCGCACCACATTACCCCGACCTCAAGCTTCCCGGGACGCCGCCGCCGGCCGCGGCTTCCGGCACCGCAGACGTCGGCGCACCCTCGTCGAGAAGTCGGCCCACTTCAAGCAGCCTCATGATCCCGCATCGGTTCCTTCCGGCTGCCGATGACGTGCGCAAACGTGATGTCACTCCACACAGGATCAGATGCTCTCTAACGGTCGTCTCAGATTCGCTCGATACGAATTCGGCGTCGGATGAGCGAGACAACCCGCGTGCAGGAGGGTAGTGATGGCAGCCAACGCAGCGCCGTCGGGGCGGTTGAGGTGCCGAACGGGGACCGCATCACACAGACACCTGAAGAGAGACCTGACATGAAGCCCATGGGACGCCGCGGCTTCCTGGCCGCAGCCACGGCACTCGGCGTCGGTGCCGGCCTGTCCACGCATGCCATCGCCTCGGCGACTGACGACAACAAGGCGGTGGACGACAACGAGGCGGCGGACAAGACGACGGACATCGCCCTGCGAGACCGGGATCTGCCCTTCATCGGCACCGAGGAGACCTTCTCCACGCGTGAGTTGATGGTGCTGAACGACAGGCTGTTCCTCGAGGACACCGGACTTGCCGAGCTCGGCCCGCGCCGCATCGGCGCGATGGATGAGGCGGGGCTCAACGTGCAGATCCTCTCCGCGCATACGCCGGGCGTCCAGAACGTCCCGGGCAAGAAGGGCATCGACTTCGCGCGGCGCCTCAACAAGCTGCTGGTCGACGGGCCGATGGCCACGTATCCGGGGCGGTTCCAGGCATTCGCCACCTTGCCGCTGCAGAATCCGGAGGCCTCGGCGGACGAACTGGAGCGGGCGGTCCGGGAGGATGGCTTCCTCGGATGTCTGACCAACGGGATCATCGGGAAGAAGTTCCTCGACCATCCCGACTTCGAGCCCGTGCTGACGCGGGCCGAGGCCCTCGGCAAGCCGATCTACATCCATCCGGGCCTGCCGCCTGACGAGGTCTTCCAGATCTACTACAGCAACATGCGGCCGGAGTATCAGAAGGAGTTCCAGGACCAGGTTCTCAGCATCTCCGCATACGGATGGCACCAGGAAGTCGTCACCCAATGCGTCCGGATGATCACCTCGGGGGTCTTCGACAGGCACCCCCGGCTCCAGATCATCATCGGCCACATGGGCGAGGGCCTCCCGTTCTTCTACAAGCGCATCCTCGAGAAGATGAGCGAGGTGACCGAGAAGAGCCTGGACAAGCCGTTCGAGCAGTATCTCCAGGACAATTTCTGGTTCACCACCAGCGCGTTCCCCCAGACCGAACTGCTCGAACTGCTGCTGAGGTACTTCAGCGTGGATCGGGTGATGTTCGCCACCGACTACCCGTTCGCGGACATGAAGGTCCAGACCGACTGGTTCCGCGGCGTCGATCTGCCCCGCGAAGCCAAGGAGAAGATCGCGTACCGAAACGCCGAAAAACTGTTCGGAATGAAGGTCTGAGCATCTCGGCGCGTTATTGACGGCGAGCGCCTGCTGCGGAGCCCCGGCTCAAGGACGAATTGAGGTTCCCATCAAGACCGGAACGGGCGCAGTGACGTTTGGTCACCGCGCCCGTTCGTCGCTGGGCCGGTCAGGAGCGGGCGTCCGCGACCGCCTGCCTGCTCTGGTCCTTGGCGTCCTGGGCCGAGGACCGGGCCTGCTGCCGGGTCGTCTGGGCGGCGTCCTGGGCGGTCTCCTTGAGCTGGCCGGCGGCCTGCTGCACGGTGCCCGTGACGTCGTCCTTCAGTTCGGCCGCTACGTCCTTGACCTTGTCGGTCAGGTCGCCGCTGTGTTCCTTGAGTTGTTCGCCGGCGCGCTTCTCCGCGTCGGTGACCGGGATCAGGGTGGCGGCCAGCATGCCGACGCCGAAGGCGATGATGCCGGCGGCGAGGGGGTTGCCCTGGGCCTGCTGGGTCACGGCCTGTGGGGCGCCGCGGACCGAGTCGGCGACGCTGTGGGCCGCGTCCGACGTCTTGCCGGCGACGGTGTGGGCGGCGTCGGAGGCCTTGTCGCCCAGCTGCGATGCCTTGTCCTGGACCGTGCCGGCGGCGGACTGCACCGAGCCGGCCGCGGAATGCATCGTGCCGGCCGCCGAGTGCGCGGCGCCCGAGGTGGCGTGCCGGGCGTGTTCGGAGGATCCCATGACCTTCTCCTTCACCGAGGTCCAGCGGCGCTTGGCCACCTGCCTCGGGCTCGTCTTCTCGGCGAGCAGGTCCACGTCCCGCGTGAGCGAGGCCCGCGTCTGCTCGATCTCCTGCCTCAGCCGGTCGGGTTCTTCAGCCATTGGGCGTCCTCCTTGAGCGTGTCGACGGTGCGGTGCGGCACGGGGTCGACGGTCTTGAGCTTCTTGCGCCCGTTGGCGAAGAGAACGGCGCCGGCGATGCCCCAGATGACCGCGACGATGAGCGCGGCCCAGCCGAGATCCATCACGTTGCCCAGCGCGAACACCAGGGCGAAACTGAGCAGCACGGTCGCCAGGTAGCCGGCGAAGGCGGCGACGCCGAGGAACCCGGCGGCCTTGCCGGCCTTCGTGGCCTCCTGCTTCATCTCGACCTTGGCCAGCTCCACCTCCTGGCGGAACAGCTGGGAGAGGTCGTTGCTGATGTTGCCGATCAGCTCGCCGACGGAGGTCGCCGACACCTCCTCGGCGTGGTCCGGACCGGCCCGGTACGGCGCGGTCACCGGATACCGCCCGGATACTCCTCTTCCACGACGAGGGGGGTGCCCGTACCGGTGGAGGCGTACTCGGTGCCGTTCGTGGTGTACCCGGTCGACGGCTCGGCGTAGGTGCCCCCGGTGGTGGTCGCCGCGGTGGTGTCGTAGCCGGCGGCATAGGTGCCGCCGGTGCCGTACGCGGCGCCGGAGTCGGCGCCCGAGACGAACGAGTCGGTCTGCGGCTTGCCGGCCGTGTCGTCGGCCTTCATCACGCCCTTGCCGAGGCGCCCGACGACGAAGCCGGCGGCCAGCGCGGTGGCGAGGAAGGCGCCGGGGCGGCGGCGGGCGAAGTCCTGCACCTCGCGCAGGACGCCGTCGGGGCCGTTGCGGTCGAGGTAGTCGGCCATCTGCCGGCCGCCGTCGGCGATCCGGGAGACGACGGCCGCGGCGGGCGAGTCCTGCCGGTCGCCGCGCATCTCGTCGAGCTGGTCCGCGACCTGGCGGATGTTGCCGACGAGCTTGTCGTTCTGGCTCCGGGCCTGGCCGCCGACCCTGTCGCGGACCTCGGAGGCGACGGTGCGCGCCTGGGCCTTCGCCTCGGCGCCGACCCGCTGGGCCTGCTCCTTGGCGGTGTCCTTCACCTCGCCGGCGGCCTGGCCGGCGGCGTGCGCGCTCTCCCCCGCGACCTGCTTGGCCTGCTCCTTGGCACCGGCCGCGGACGACGAGCCGCCCGGCGCGGACGACGTGCCGCCCGAAGCCGACGACGTGCCGCCCGAAGCGGACGAGCCGCCCGCAGCGATCGACGAGTCCGTCGTGCTGCCGAAGGCGCGGTCGTCCCCGGTGGTCACACCGGTCGGGGCCGGGTAGGTCTCCGTCACCGGCTGCACCGGCACCTCGCCGTATCCCGTCGTGCCGTCCGGTGCGCGGGCGCCCGTGTAGGGGTCACTCATCGCTACCTCCATCGTGGTTCGTCCGTTGGTGCGTCCCCCATCGCCTACCCGCTGGAGGGGGTGACCGAACACGATCCGGCCCGGACAAAAAATCGAATTCTCCCTGCATAGATCACCTTTCGCAGGGTACGCACGAGGGCCGGCACTTCTCCTACAGCGCCCATCGGTTTACCATATTGACCGCCGTCACCGAGCGGAACCGAGGAGCCTCGCCGATGGACGATCTGCTGCACGAGAGCACCTACGACGGCCTCCGGTTGCGCCAGTGGCTGGCCGGGAGGGCGCGCGGCTTCTCCCGGCGTGATCTCCTCAAGCTGACCGCGGCGGCGGGCATCGCCGCGGCACCCGCACCCGCGGCATCGGCATCGGCATCGGCCGCAGCCGCCGCGGCCGGGCCGATCCTCAAGCCGCTGCCGCCCGAGCTCTTCACCGTTCTCGGCACCAACGCCGAGATGCGCTGGCCGGCCATGGCGGGCCAGGACTACCTCGTGCCGGTCGACCGCTTCTTCGTCCGCAACCACACCCGCACCCCGGTCATCGACGCGGCCGCGTGGCGGCTGCACCTCACCGGCGCCGGCCTGCGGCACGGGCCGGTCGCACTCTCGTACGCGGAGCTGGTCGACCTGCCCTCGCACACCGTGACCACCCCCGTCGAGTGCGCGGGCAACGGCCGCAGCTTCTTCACCACGCAGCAGGGCCAGCCGGTGTCCGGCACCGCCTGGCAGCTCGGCGCGATCGGCGTGGCCCGCTGGCGCGGCGTCCGGCTGTCCACCGTCCTGCGCCGCGCCGGCCTCACCCGGCACGCCGTCGACGTGCTGCCCAGCGGCCTGGACGACCACTTCGTCAGCGGCGGCGCCGACCTCGGTCCGGTGCGCCGGCCCCTGCCCGTCCGCAAGGCCCTGCACGACGTGCTGCTCGCGTACGAGATGAACGGGGAACCGCTGCCGCCCGACCACGGCTTCCCGGTGCGGCTGATCGTGCCGCACTGGATCGGCATCGCCTCGATCAAGTGGGTGGGCAGCATCGAGGTGGCCGACGAGCCGCTGTTCTCGCCGTGGAACACGCAGTTCTACCGGCTCTTCGGGCCGGGCTACCCGGCGGACGGGCAGCCGTTCGACCGGCAGGTGATCAAGAGCGCGTTCGAGCTGGACCGCGAGGCGTCGCTGCCGGCCGGGCGGCCGGTGCGCCTGCGGGGGCGGTCGTGGTCGGCGGCGGGCCGGATCCGGCACGTCGAGGTCAGCACCGACGGCGGGGGTCACTGGCGGCGGGCGCGGCCGGTCGGCGGCAGCGAGGGCGGCGCCTGGCAGCGCTGGGAGCTCGACTGGCGGCCGGCGGCGGGGCGCCACGAGCTGCTGGCGCGGGCCACGGACGTGCACGGCAACACCCAGCCGGACGTGACCGCGCCGAACGACCTCGGCTACCTCTTCGACGCGGTGGTGCGCCACCCGGTGGTGGTCGCCTGACGGTCCTGGCCGTGCCAGGTCCGCCAGAGGGACGCGTACGCGCCCCCCGCGGCGACCAGTTCGTCGTGGGTGCCCAGCTCCACCAGCCGCCCCGCCTCCAGCACCGCGACCCGGTCGGCGTCGTGCGCGGTCTGCAGCCGGTGCGCGACGGCGATGACCGTACGGTCGTGCAGCACCGCCGCCAGCGCCCGTTCCGCGTTCCGGGCGGTCGCCGGGTCGAGAAGCGCCGTCGCCTCGTCCAGCACCACCGTGTGCGGGTCCGCCAGCACCACCCGGGCGAGGGCGAGCTGCTGGGCCCGGGCGCCGTCGAGGGCCACGCCCGCGCCGCCCAGCGGGGTGTCCAGGCCCAGCGGCAGCTCGTCCACCCAGTCCGCGCCGACCACCGCCAGCGCCGCCCGCAGCTGCTCGTCGGTCGCGTCCGGCGCGGCCAGGGTCAGGTTGTCGCGGACCGCGTCGCGGAAGACGTGGTGCTCCTGGCTCACCAGCACCACCTGGCGGCGCAGCAGGTCCGGGGGCAGGTCGGCGATCGGCACCCCGCCCACCGTCACCGTGCCGCCGCGCGGCCGGTCCACCCCGGCGAGCAACCGGCCCAGCGTCGACTTGCCCGCGCCGGAACGGCCGACCACGGCGAGCCGCTCCCCCGGGCGTACGGTCAGGTCCACGCCCCGCAGCACGTCGCGGCCGCCGTCGTAGGCGTACCGGACGCCCCGCACCTCGATCCGGTCGTTCGCCGGCGGCGGACCCGGCACGGTGACCGCCGCCGGGATCGCCGCCAGTCCCTCGACCCGGGCGAACGACGCGCCGCTGCTCTGCAGCTGCTCCAGCCAGATCAGGATGGCGTCCAGCGGCACCGCGAGCTGCCGCAGGTAGAGCGCCGACGCGGCGACCGCGCCGAGGCTCAGCCGCCCGTCGACGTAGAGGGCGCCGCCGATCAGCAGCACCGCCACCACCGGCACGACGTAGGAGACGTCGACCGCCGGGAAGAGCACGCTGCGCAGGAACAACGTCCGCAGGCGGGTGCGGCGGGCCCGGGTGGTCGCGTCCCGCACGACCGCCACGCGGCGTTCGCGCAACCCGAACGCCTCCACCGTACGGGCACCCGCGATCGTCGAGGCCAGCTCGTCGGCGAGGGCCGAGCCGGCGGCACCCTCCCGCAGGTACGCCTGGCGGGCCCGGCGCAGGTACCAGCGCGTCGCGACCGGGATGCCCGCGAGGCAGAGCACCGCCACCGCGCCCAGCAGCGGGTCCAGCACGAACACCGCGACCAGCACGAACAGGGCCTGACCGGCGGCGATCAGCACCTCCGGCACCGCGTCGCGCAGGGTGGTGGCGACCGTGCCGACGTCCGCCGTGCCCCGGGTGGCGAGGTCGCCGGCCGGCACCCGTTCCACCACGGCGGCCGGCAGGGCGAGGGTGCGGTCGAGGAACCGCTCCCGGACGCGGGCCGCCGTCCGCTCCCCGAACCGGTAGCCGACCGCGAGCGCCGTACGCGCCAGCACGATCTGCGCGACCGTGCACACCAGGATGCCGCCGGCGAGCCGGTCCACCGTGGCCGGCGAGGCGTCGCCCGCGGCGACCGTGTCGACGATCCGGCCCAGCAGCCACGGGCCGCCCAGTCCCGCGACCGCCGCGAGGGCGTTGAGCAGCACCATCGCCGCGACGGTCCGCTTCTCGGCGCGCAGCAGGCCGGCGGCGGCCCGGCGGACGTGCGCGGTCCCGGCGACCGGCAGCGTCGTCATCGCAGCGCTCCGGCCGGCGCGTCCTCGCCGACGGCGCGGGTGACCAGCGCCCGGTAGCCCGGCTGGGTGGCGAGCAGTTCCCGGTGCGTGCCGGTGGCCGCGACCCGGCCGCCGACCAGGTAGTGCACGACGTCGGCGCGTTCCAGCAGCGCGGGCGACGTGGTGGTGACGAGGGTGGCGCGGCCGGCCCGGGCGGCGCGGAGGCGCTGGGCGACGGCCGCCTCGGTGTGCGCGTCGACGGCCGACGTCGGCTCGACGGCGAGCAGGATCTCCGGGTCGGCGTGCAGCGCCCGGGCGAGGCGGATGCGCTGGCGCTGGCCGCCGGAGAGGTTGCCGCCCTGGGTGTCGAGGACCGCGGCGGTGCCGCCGGGCAGGCCGTCCACGATGTCGCCGGCCGCGGCGGCGGCCAGGGCGCGGGCCACGGCGGCGTCGTCGACCGCGGCCCGGCCCGCGACGATCTCCCCGAGGGTGCCCGTGAACAGGTACGCGTCGTTGTCGGCGACCAGGATGCGGTCCCGGACGGCGATCCCGGCGACCGGCGTGCCGCCCCAGACGGCGGCGGTCGGCCCGTAGCGGCCGAGCCGGTCGACCACGGCGGCCGCGTCGACGGGGCGGGCGGTGGCGAGCGCCGTGAACAGGCCGGGCGCGACGACCACACCGGACTCCGGATCGCACAGCGGCGCCGGCCCGTCCGGTCCCCGGCCGGGCGGCACCGGGTCGGCGGGCAGCCGCAGGAACTCGAGGATGCGCCGGCCGGCGACCAGGGCTCGGCCGACGTCGAAGCCGCCCTCGATGACGAACGCCACGGGCACGACGAGCATGGCCGCGTACCCCCAGACCGCGACCAGCTCGCCGACGGTGATCGTGCCCTGGGCGGCCATCCGGGCGGCCAGCCACGTGACGACCGCGAGGAACAGGGCGGGCAGTCCGACGCCGAGGGCCTGGATCCAGCTCGTCACCGCGCCGACCCGGTAGCCCTCGTCGACCACCAGGCGCGAGTCGCGGCGGTAGCGGCCGGCGTACGCCTGCTTGCCGCCGAGGCCGTTGAGGATGCGCAGCCCCGCGACGATGTCGACGAGCCGGTCGGCCAGGGCACCCTGATGCGCCCGGTACCGGGCCCCGGCGCGTTGCAGCCGGCGCAGCATCGGCCCGACGACCAGCGCCAGCACGGGCACGCCGGCCAGCACCACCACGGCCAGCAGCGGCGAGATCCGCAGCAGGAGGACGGCGACCACCCCGTACGCGACCGCGGCGCCCAGCCCGGGGCCGGTGACGGTGAGGGCCTGGGCGAGCACCCACACGTCGGCGACGCCGATGGTGACGACCTCACCCGCGCCGATCCGCCGGGGCAGGGCGGCGCCGAGCCGGGTGGCGTGGGCGATCACCGCGCGGATCGTGCGGAAGCCGCCGTCCAGCCGGATCTTGGTCATGGTGCGGTGCCGCAGGATCGCCAGCAACGCGTTGACCAGGCCCACCGCGAGCAGCGCGGCGACCCACCCGGCGAGCACGTCCAGGTCGCGGCGGCGCAGGCCCAGATCAACGGCCTGGGAGAGCAGGTACGGCGGGAGCGTCAGCCCGACCATCCACGACGACCCGAGCAGCGCCCCGGCCGCGATCCGGCGCTTCTGCCGGCACAGCAGCCACCACAGGTAGCGCAGCGGACCCCGCACGTCGTTGACCGCGAGTCCCGCTTCCGTCACCCCTTGCACCCTAGGGCTCCGCGATCATCTCCGGGAGCCCCTAATTCCCGCACCTCAGGTGCCGGGTTAGTCTCCGGGCGTGAACCACTACACGCCGCCGTTGATCAGCGCCGAACGGGTCGTCGGCGGTCGCCCGTACGACTTCTCGCGGCGGGTGGCGATCATGGCGATCGTGAACCGCACCCCCGACTCGTTCCACGACCGGGGCCGCACCTTCGCCCTCGACCGGGCCACCGAGGCGGTACGCGCGGCCGCCGACGCCGGCGCCGACTGGATCGACATCGGCGGCGTGCCGTTCGCCCCGGGGCCGGAGGTGACCGCCGCCGAGGAGCTCGACCGGGTGCTGCCGGTGGTCGAGGCGGCCCAGGGCCGGGCGGTGGTGTCGGTGGACACGTACCGGCCCGAGGTGGCGAGCGAGGTGATCAAGGCGGGCGCGGGTGTCATCAACGACACGTCGGGGCTGCGTGACCCGGCGATGGCCGACGTGGTGGCGGGCACGGACGCCGCCCTGGTGATCACGCACAGCCTGGCGGCGCCGCGGACGCCGTACCCGGCCCCCGCCTACGGCGACGTGACGGCGGAGGTGACGGACTTCCTGCGCCGGCGCGTGCGGCTCGCCCTGGACCGCGGCGTACGGCCGGAGCAGCTCATCATCGATCCCGGCCACGACCTGAACAAGAACACCCGGCACACCCTCGAGGTGACCCGGCGGCTGCGCGAGGTCGCGGAGCTCGGCCACCCGTTGCTGGCGGCGGTGAGCAACAAGGACTTCATCGGCGAGACCCTGGACGTGCCGCAGCGCGAGCGCCTGGCCGGCACCCTGGCGGCGGTGGTCTTCTGCGTCCTCCAGGGCGCCCGCATCGTCCGCGTGCACGACGTGCGGCCCGCCGTGGAGGCCGTCCGCATGACCGAGGCGATGCTGGGCTGGCGCGAGCCGGCGTACACCCGCCACAACATGCCGGCACCGGGCTAGCGGGCCCGGTCACGCCGGCGGGTGGTCGCCGGCGTCCGCCATCCGCTCGCCGTCGAGGGCGCGGAGCGAGTCGAGGGCGACCGCGGTGAGAACGCCGCGGCCGACACCGGCGCGGCCGAGCAGCTCCATCCCGCGGGTGACGGCGACGAAGTACATCGCCAGGGACTGCACGTTCGCGTCGTCCGGGAGGTCGCCGTTCTCCCGGGCATGCTCCAGGCATCCGGCGTAGACCTCGGCGAGCTGTTCGATGCCGGCCCTCGTGACCGTCGACAGGGGATCCTGCTCGCCGGTCGATTCGACCAGCGCCCGCGTGGTGAGCGAGACCCGCCGGTCGCTGCCGCTGAACTCGATCGCCAGCAGGAGCATGTGGCCCCGGATCCGCTCCAGCGGCGAGGCGTCGTCGTGCCCGAGCGCTTCCGAGACGGCACGCGTCGCCTCCTCCCGGTCCTCCGAGAGCGCCCGGAGGAACAACTCCCGCTTGCCGCCGAACGCGTTGTACAGGCTCTGTTTCCCCAGGCCGGTCGCCCGCACCAGGTCGTCCAGGGTCGCGGCGGCGAGACCGTGCACGGCGAACACCTCGCCGGCGCTGCTGACGACATCACTCTCGAGGAACTTCCGGGGACGGGCCACGTCAGTGAGAATACGTTATTGTCCATCCAGTCAATAACCGATCGGGAGGGGCACGACGTGAAGAGCAACGAAGAGATCGTCCGCGAGGCGTACCGGCTGGCGGAGGGATCGGTCCTGGACGGGCCCGGCTTCCGGGCCCTGTTCACCGAGGACGGATCGTTCCACGACATGCCGAACGCGCAGAGCTTCCGCGGCGACGAGATCCCCCTGGCGCTGACGGGCCTGGCCGGCGTCTTCCCCGACATCCACCGCGAGCTGCTCGAGCTGCACGCGATCGGTGAGGTCGTCGCCGTCGAGCTGCGCATTCAGGGAACGCATCTCGGCGCGTTCCCGACCCCGATCGGCGCCATCCCGCCGACCGGCAACCGGATCGACGTACCGACGGCGGATCTCTGGTACCTGCGGGACGGGAAGATCGAGCGGTTCCACTGCTACAACTCGGCGAACGTGCTGCTGGCCCAGATCGGGGCCGGCCCCGACTTCAGGTCCGCCATCGAGGCCGCGGCGGGCGGGCCAGCGGCCCCTACCGGACGGGGATGAGCGGCAGCCGGACGGCGGGAGGCAGGGGCGTCACGTCGCCGCTCGCGCGGAAGCCCTCGATGGCCAGCGCGGCGAAGCGCCGGGCCGCCGCCACCGCGCCCGCCTCGGAGGGGGCCCGGATGCCGTTGACCGCCATGAGGACGAGGACGAGGTCCTCCAGGACGAAGTCGCGGCGCAGGGCCCCGGCCTCCCGGGCGCGGCGGGCGAGGCCGCCGAGGGCGGTCAGGGCCCGCTCCCGGGTCGCGGTGAAGTCGATGGCGCCCGGGTAGGCCGTCAGGAACGCCACGGTGAAGCCGCGGTCGCGGACGTGCAGGTCGCAGAGGCGCTCGACCACCGTGCGGAAGCCCCGCCACGGGTCCGGGTCCGCCGCGCCCTCCGCGACGATCGCGCCGCAGGTGCCCATCTGCTCGGCGAAGGCGGCGACGACCAGCGACTCCTTGGTCGGGAACCGCCGGTACAGGGTCGCCGGGCCGACGCCGGCCCGGCGGGCGATCTCCCGCAGGGGCACGTCGAGCCCCTCGGCGGCGAACACCGCCCGGGCCACCGCGAGGATGCGGTCGCGGTTGTCGCGGGCGTCGGAGCGCAGCGGCTGAGGCAAAGGGGCGGTCACCGCTCTCACTTTAGCCAAGTGGACGGGGGCGTCCCGTTAGCGTCCGGGGCATGAGAGCACTGCAATTCTCCGAGTACGGCCCCAGCGACGTGCTGCGGGTCGCGGACGCGCCGGAACCGCACGCCGGACCGGGACAGATCCGCGTGAAGGTCCTCGCCTCGGGCGTCACGCCCGGCGACTGGTACCTGCGCTCCGGCCGGTTCCGCGACCGGCTCCCGATCCCCCTGCCGCACATCCCGGGGGTCGACGCCGCGGGCGTGGTGGACGAGGCCGGTGCGGGCGTGACCGGCGTACGGCCGGGCGACGAGGTCTTCGGGATGACCGACCTCGCCCGCCTCGGCGGCGCCAACGCCGGCTACGCCGTGCTGACCCTGTGGGCACCGAAGCCGGCCGCGTGGTCCTGGACGACGGCCGGGGGCGCGGCCGCGAACATCGAGACCGCCACCCGGGTCCTGGACCTGCTCGGCGTGCGGGAGGGCACCACGCTGCTGCTCGAGGGCGCGGCCGGCGGCGTGGGCACGATGGCGGTCCAGCTCGCGGCGGCCCGCGGGGCGACGGTGATCGGCACGGCGAGCACCCGCAACCACGACTTCCTGGCCGGGCTGGGCGCCACGCCGACCACGTACGGCCCGGGCCTGGCCGGGCGGGTCGCGGACCTGGCGCCCGGCGGGGTGGACGCCGTGTTCGACTGCGCCGGCTCGGGCTCCCTGCCGGACCTGGTGGCGCTGGCCGGCGGCCCCGCCCGGGTGGTCACCATCGCCGACCTGGACGCCGCGGCGCACGGAGTGCACCAGTCCCGTACCGGCGGCGGGCAGGGCGCCGATCCGCAGTCGGCCGGGGCCCTCGACGCGGCCGTGCGACTCGCCGGGCAGGGGCGGCTCACCGTCCCGGTCGCGGCGGTGTTCCCGCTGGCCGAGGCGGCGGCCGCGCACGAGCTCAGCGAGTCGGGCCACGCCCGCGGCAAGATCGTCCTCACTCCGTAGAGGCCGGCCCCTCCCCGTGGCAGCGTCGCGTCCTCGTCGAGCAGCGAGGTTTTACGTTGCAGTCGCATTGTCAAACGGTACGGTCGCGGCTCGGCGAGCTGCGCGAGGTGGGCGAGCGGCTGCAGGAGCACTTCGGCCCGCGGGCGCAGGCGGCCATGGAGTACGTGCTGGCCGACCCGCGGTTCGCGCCGGTCGCCGGATCGTCGCGCACCGGGGCGGCGAATGCGGCGGCGCTGCGGACCGCCGCCCGGGCCGCCACGCTGCTGCGGGGCATCGCCGGGCAGGACGAGATCCACGCGGGCCGCGGCGGCGGTGGCCCGGCTCGGCGACACCCCCGCGCCGCGCGACCTGCTGCGGACGATCATCACCGCCGTCCTGCCGCTGGACGCGGAGAGCCGCGACGACGGGCGGGTGGCGCTGGCGTTCCTCGCGTACACCGCGGTGCGGCCGGAGGCGGGGGCGTTGCGGGCGGACACCGCGGAGCTGAGCGGGTTCTTCGCGGGGCTGCTGCCCGTACGCGATCCGGAAGCCGCCGCCGCGGGCCTGCTGGCGCTGATGGAGGGTCTCGGGGTCTACCTGCTCGGTGGGCAGTACACCCCCGAGCGGGCGCCGGCCGCCCTCGACGCCCACCTCGACCTGCTGTTCAGTTCTCCTTGAGCGGAGCACCCGCGCGCCGATAGACCCGGCGTGCGGCTGCGGAGCAGGGGTGCCAGGGGCGGGTCACGGCTGTTCGTGGCGTATGCCGCCGCGAGCCTCGTGCCGGTCGCCGTGCTGGGCGTGGTGCTGGTCAACGGCTACCGCGACGACGCCGCGCGACAGGGCGAGGAGCAGGGCCGCGCGCAGGCCGTCGTCATCGAGGAGATGGCCGTCGCGCCCGCGCTGGAGGACGCCGACCTGACCTCCGGGCTGACCGTGGCGCAGCGCGACCGGCTCCAGGCCGCGACCGACTTCGCCATCTTCCACGGCTCGGTGCTGCGGATGCGGCTGCGCAGCTTCACCGGCCAGGTGGTCTTCTCCGACGACGGCTCCACGGCCGGCGGCATCCCCGTCTCCGATCCCGCGTTCACCACCGCCGCGGTGGGCCGCACCGACGTCGCCGTGGTCGCCGACCCCGAGCGCGGGCCCGGCGAGGTCATCCGGGTGCTCCAGCCCGTCGTCGCCAGCGCGTCCGGGCGCGCGATCGGGGTGCTGGAGCTCTACCTGCCGTACGAGAGCATCGCCGCGCGGCTCCGGGAGCAGCTGCGGATCACGTACTGGCGGCTCGGTGCCGGCCTGGTCGGCCTCTACCTGGTGCTGGCGCTGATCTCCTGGTCCACCACCCGGTCGCTGCGCCGCTACGCGGCCCGGCAGGAGTACGAGGCGATGCACGACGGGCTCACCGGGCTGCCGAACCGGGCGGCGTTCCGGGCCCGGGCGAAGGCGGCGCTGGAGACGGCTCCGCGCCGGGGCGCGGTGACCCTCGTCGACCTCAACCACTTCAAGGAGGTCAACGACACCCTCGGCCACCACGCCGGCGACGAGCTGCTGCGGGTGGTCGCGCACCGGCTGGTGTCCGCGCTGCGCCCCGAGGACACCGTCACCCGCCTCGGCGGCGACGAGTTCGGCCTGATCCTGCCCGGCGTCACCCCCGCCGAGGCGCCGGCGCTGCTCGCCCGTGCCCGGGACCGGCTCACCGAGGAGGTCGTGCTCGACGGCATCCCGCTGACCATCGAGGCCAGCTTCGGCGTCGCCGCGTACCCCGAGCACGGCACCGGCGTCGAGGAGCTGCTCCAGCGCGCCGACGCCGCCATGTACCAGGGCAAACGCGGCACCTCGGGGATCGTCGTGTACGCCGGCGGCGCCGTCGCGCACCCCACCCAGTGGCTGGTCGTGCAGGCCGAGCTGCGGCACGCCCTGGAACGCGACGAGCTGGTGCTGCACTACCAGCCGAAGATCCGCCTCTCCGACGGCGAGATCTGCGGCGTGGAGGCCCTGGTCCGCTGGCACCATCCCGTACGCGGGCTGCTGCCGCCGGCCGACTTCCTGCCCGCCGCCGAGCAGTCCGGGCTGATCCAGCCGCTGACCGCCTGGGTGCTGCGCCGGGCCCTGGCCGACCAGCGGGACTGGACCACGGCCGGGCGGAGCTGGCCGGTGGCGGTCAACGTCTCCGCCCGCAACCTGGACGAGCCGGACTTCGCGGGCTTCGTCGCCGGGGCGCTCGCCGAGACCGGCACCCCCGCCGACCAGCTCATGCTCGAGGTGACCGAGACCGCGCTGGCCGGCGACACCGCGATCGCCACCCGGACCGTGGTCGACCTCGTCGCGCTCGGCGCGGGGGTGGCCGTCGACGACTTCGGCGTCGGCTACACCAGCCTCTCGCAGCTGCGGAACATCCCGGTCTCCGAGATCAAGATCGACCGGGTCTTCGTCAGCAGCCTCGGCCGCGACCCGCAGAGCGAGGCCATCGTGCGCTCGGTGATCGAACTCGCGCACGGACTGGGCTGCTGGGTGACCGCGGAGGGGGTGGAGAGCCCCGAGGTCCGGCGCTGGCTCGAGGACGCCGGCTGCGACGCGGCCCAGGGCTCGCTGCTCGCACCGCCCCTGACCTGGAACGACCTGATCGAGAGCACGACCGGCGACGTCCGGCGGGACCTGCCCGCCGTCGCGCGATCCTAAGGAGGCACCGCCATGAGGAAGCTGACCAGGACCGGGCTCGCGCTGACCGGCGTCGTGCTGGCGGTCGTCTCCGGCGGCTGCGGCACCGGCGAGGCCGGCGGCGGCACGACCGGCGCCGGCACGGTCGCGCTGGACCGGGCGCTGCACGACGCGCTGCCCCAGGAGATCCGCGACAGCGGCGTGATCCGGCTCGCCACCGACCCCAGCTACGCGCCGATGGAGTCGTACGGCACCGACGGGCGTACCGTCATCGGGTTCGATCCCGACCTGGCCGCCGCCCTCGGCGCGGTGCTCGGCGTCAAGGTGGAGATGGTCCCCGCGGACTTCGACACCGCGCTCGGCGAGGCCAAGAACGGCGCCTACGACGGGGTGCTCTCGGCGATGACCGACACGGCCGAGCGGGAGAAGAAGGCCGACTTCATCAACTACTTCGCCGCCGGTACGTCGATCGTCGTGCAACGCGGCAACCCGCGCGGCGTCATCGACCTCAAGGACCTGTGCGGGCAGGTCGTCGCCGTCGAGAAGGGCACCATCCAGGTCGACCTGCTGCAACGCTCGCAGCCCGGGTGCGGCGCGCGGCCGATCACCATCCGCACGTACAAGACGAACTCGGACGCGGTGCTCCAGCTGCGGACCGGCCGGGCGGTCGCGAGCCTCACCGACTACCCGCCGGCGGTGCACCTGACCACCGACGCGCGGACCCGGGCGTACTTCCAGCTCGCCTCGACCGTGCAGTACGAGCCCGGCCTCTACGGCCTCGCCGTGCCCAAGGGCCGCACCGGCCTGCGGGACAGCCTGCGCGACGCGCTCGACCGGCTGATCCGCTCCGGCGCGTACGCGGAGCTGCTCGAACGCTGGGGGCTGGGCAGCGGCGCGCTGACCGCGTCGTCGATCAACGCGGGCGGCGGGGAGTCCGGCACGGACTGAGCCCGGCGCGGGCGGCGGGGAGTCCGGCACGGACTGAGCCCGGCGCGGGCGGCGGGGAGTCCGGCACGGACTGAGCCCGGCGCGGGCGGCGGGGAGTCCGGCACGGACTGAGCCCGGCGCGGGCGGCGGGGAGTCCGGCACGGACTGAGCCCGGCGCGGGCCTACACTCGCGGGGTGCCGCCCCCGGTCCCCCTGCTGCTCGTGCTCGACGGGAACAGTCTGGTGCATCGCGCGTACCACGCGGGTGCGGCGGACGGGTTCCTCGACGGCGACGGCCGGCCGGTGTGGGCGCTGCGGGGGCTCGTCGGGTACATCGCGCGGGCCGCGGCGTACCTGCGGCCGGACGCGCTGATCGTCGGCTTCGACTGCCCCGAGGACTCCGCCCGGCGCGCCGACTACCCGGCGTACAAGGCGCACCGGCCGGAGAAGCCCGCCGACCTCAGCGAGCAGATCGCCGGGGCGCCCGGGCTGCTGGCCGCCGCCGGGGTGCGCACGGTGGTGCCGCGCGCGTACGAGGCCGACGACGTGCTGGCCAGCTCCGCGGCCCACGCCCGGCGGCACGGCTGGCGCTCGGTGCTGATGACCAGCGACCGGGACGCGTTCGCCCTCATCGACGAGACCACCTCGGTGCTGCGGGTGCGCAACGGCGGCTTCGACGAGGCGGTCCTGGTCGACGCGGCCGGGCTGCCCGAGCTGTGCGGCGTCGAGCCGTGGCAGTACAGGGACTTCGCGGCCCTGCGTGGCGACCCGTCCGACAACCTGCCCGGGGTCCGCGGCTTCGGCGCGGCCACCGCCGCCAAGCTGCTCGCGGCCTTCGGCACGGTCGACGGCGCGTGGGCCGCCCTGGACGCGGGCGAGGAGCACCTGGTGCGCGAGGCGGTGGGCGACAAGGCCGCGGCACAGCTCGCCGCCGACGGCGTACGGGACCTGATCGACCGCAACCGGCGGCTCATGCGGATGCGCACCGACCTGGACCTGCCCGACCTGGAGTCCACCCGGCTGCCGCTGAGCCTGGCCGGCTTCCGCCGGGCGCTGCGCCCGCGCGGGATCAACCTGGGGCCGTCGCTGTGGGCGCTCACCGGCGGCGTGCCGCCGCAGCGCGAACCCCGCGACGAGGACCCGATCCCCGAGCTGCGGCCCTGGGTGATCCGCGGCGGGCTGAGCGGGCGCCGCGATCCCACCCCGGGCCAGCTGTCGCTTTTCTAACGCACCGTACGCAGGTCCAGCGTGTGCCGGACGAAGCTCTCCTGGCTGCCGGTCGACCACCACAGCACGCCGTTGCGGTACGTCACGCTGCCCGCGTCGGGGCTGACCTGCACGGTGCGCCGGGTGCCGGTCTCGTGCACCAGCAGCTCGGCGTTGCCGGTCAGCTCCGCCGTACGCCCGATCGTGACGAAGACCTCGAACCGGTCCAGCGGCGCCACGTCGACGATCTCGGTCGCCGCCGTGCCGCCGGCCACCTCCCGGCGGTCGCCGCCGCCGGGGCGCATCAGCTCGATCCGGCTGTAGCCCTCGTCGTCCAGCGACACGATGCGGCACCAGACCGGGCTGCAGCCCACCGTGCCCCTCCGCGGCCGGGCCACCGCCACGTCCGCACCGGTCGCGAGGTTGCGCAGGGTCGTGGCGCCCCGCGTGTCGGCGATCCCGTCGACCAGCCAGGGCCAGCTCAGCAGGCGCCACGTCCCGGGCACCACGCGGACGTCGACCGGGCCGCCCGCGAGCGCCACCGCACGCACCTCGGTCGCCCCGCCCGGCCCCGCCGCGACCCAGTGCAGCCGCCCGTCCGCGAACACCAGGTCGTCGTCCGACCGGTAGAACCGCGCCTGCCCGGCGTCCGCGGTGATCCGGCGCGCGGGGCCGCCCGCCACCGCGGCGCCCCACACCTCGAGGACACCCCCGTCCGTACGCTCGAACCAGACGAACCGGCCACCGGCGACCGTGAGGGTCTGGAACGACGGGTTCCTCGCCGACGGCAGCGCCCGCAGCAGCCGCACCGAGCCGTCCGCGGCGCGCACGACGAGCCGCAACGTCCGGCCGTCCCGGCTGCGGGCGGTGCCGGCCGACGTCCGCGCGTCGACGAACACCCCCGGCTCGTACGCGGTGCCGTCCGCCAAATCCGCCGGGAGGCTCGCCCGTTGCACCCCCGGCCAGGCCACGGCCGCCGGCGCGGGAGGCGTGCGGCGCCCGTACGCGGCCGGCGGCACCGCGAGCAGCAGGGCCCCGGCGGCGAGCGCGGCGAGCAGCCCCACACCGGGCCGCGGGCGGCGGTCTCGCGGCACGGCACACCTCCGGTCAGGGTCCGCCGATAGTACTGCGCGCTGTGGTGTGACCGGCCCGCGCACGTGGGTAGTGTGAGGTCGTGAGCGGGGCGGACGCGGACGACGACGGGGACGGGCGGAGGGCGGCGGACTTGAGCGAGCGGGAACGCCGGATTGCCGCACGGGAACACGCCGCCGACGCCCGCGACCGCCTCGCCGACGCCCGCGACCACCATGCCGCCGCTCGCGACCACCGTGCCGACGCCCGCGACCAGCTCGCCGACGCCCGCGAGCGGCTCGCCGATCGTCGTGAGCTCGAGGCCGACGCCCGGGAGGCCGCCGCCAACCAGCGCGAACGGCTGCTCGACGAGGACGCCGGCCGGCAGGACAGCCGCGTCGTCGACCCGATCGAACGCTTCCGCGGCGCCATCGAGCGCACCTCGGCGAAGACCGGCCGCAGCAACGAGTTCCTGCACCGCTCCCGCGAGGCCGTCCAGCGCGGCGCCGACCGCATGGACCGGCTGCGCGACGGCGCCGGCCGCACCGCCCCCGGCGACGACAGCGACGCCGACGCCGACGATTAGGCCGGTTCGGAGCCGCTGACGGCGGCGATTTACGCCGGTTCGGAGCCGCTGGTGGCGGTGGCGATTAGGCCGGTTCGGAGCCGCTGGTGGCGGTGGATGGGTCGGTGACAGGAATCCGACTGCCACCCGTCCGGGCGCACCCGGGAACCGAAGTCCTCCCGCAGGCACCCCTACGGGAGGACAGTGATGACCCCACTTCTCCGCCGACGGCGCCGGGCTCTGCCCGGTCTCGCCGCCGGCCTCGTGCTCGCCGCGTCCGTCGCGGCCCTCGGACCGCAGTCCTCCGTGGCCTCCAGCCACCGCGAGGCACCGCTGACGGCCGCGGATCCCGCCGCCGACACCACCGACCTGTACGCCTTCGTCAGCCCCGAACGCCCCGGCTACGTCACGTTCATCGCCAACTGGATCCCGTTCGAGGACCCCGACGGCGGCCCCAACTTCTACCCGTTCGCCACCGACGCCGCGTACCTGATCAATGTGGACAGCGACGGCGACGCCAAGGCGGATGCCGTCTTCCGCTGGACCTTCTCCACCGAGGACCGCCGCGGCAACCGGACCTTCCTCTACAACGACGGGCCGGTCACCTCGCTCAACGACAAGAACCTGCTCTTCCGGCAGACGTACAAGCTCGAGTCGTCGTTCGGCGGCGCGCCGTTCAAGACCCGGGTGACCGGCGCGCCGGTGGCACCGTCGCGGATCGGCGCGGCGTCGATGCCGGACTACGGCAAGCTGCGCGACCAGGCCACGATCCAGCTCGACGGCGGGTGGAAACTGTTCGCCGGGCAGGCCGACGACCCGTTCTTCCTCGACCTGCGCGTCTTCGACCTGCTCTACGGCGGCGACCTGAGCGAGACGGGCCGCGACACCCTCGCCGGCTACAACGTCAACAGCGTCGCCATCCAGGTGCCGTTCAAGGACGTGGCCCTCGGCGGCGACGCGAAACGCAACCCGGTCATCGGGATCTGGACCACGACCGAACGCAACCGGGTACGCCTCACCGGCTCCCCCGCGAAGGTCGGCGACGACCGGGTGCAGGTCTCCCGCCTGGGCAACCCGCTGGTCAACGAGGTGGTGGTGCCGGCCGGGCTCAAGGACGCCTTCAACGCCCTGCCCCCGCACCGCGACGCCGGCGTGCCCGCCGTGGTCGACCGGGTCCGCCGCCCCGAACTGCCGAAACTCATCGAAGGCGTGTACGGGATCCCCGCCCCGAAGACCCCCCGCAACGACCTCGTCGAGATCTTCCTGACCGGCGTCACGACCAAGGCCGGCGGCCCGATCAAGGCGGACCTGAACTCGCAGCTCAACAACCGTGACGTCGACCCCGGCCGGTTCCGCCCCTCGGAGATGCTGCGGCTGAACCTGGGCGTACCGGTGGCGGACCGGCCCGACCGTCTCGGCGTCCTCAAGGGCGACCTCCAGGGCTTCCCCAACGGCCGCCGGCTCACCGACGACGCCGTGGACATCTCGGTGCAGGCCGTCGAGGGCGCCGCCCAGTCGGGCAAACTCGTCGCCGCGCTGGCCGCCGGCGACGGCGTCGACGCCAACGACGCCGAGTTCGGCACGGACTTCCCGTACCTCGCCCTGCCCAACCAGACCCGGGGCACGGCCGCGATCGAGAAGCCCGCATCCCGCTCCGCCCTGCGCCCGGCCTCCGCCTCCACCCAGGACTCCCCCGGCACGGGAACGCGAGCCCGGTACGTCCTGGTGGCGGCCACCGCCGGCTCGGGCCTGCTCCTGGTGGTGGGCACCTGGTACTGGCTGGTCCGGCGCCGCCGCATCCTGCCCGACGACACCGCCCGGTTCTGAGGAGGGCAGGTCCCGATGCACCGGCTCGCACGCACCTCTGCCCTGGTCGTCACCGCGGCGGCCCTGGTCTTCACCGCCGGGGCCGTCCTCGGCCCACCCGAACCCACCACCCCGGCCCCGGCCCTCGCCGACGCCCAAGCCATTGCTTCGGACCGCCGAACCGGTCCGGCTTCGGAGGTCCGGCACGGCACGGCTTCGGCCGGGCGGCCCGATCCGGCTCCGGGCGCGGGTCAGGGTGGGCGGCCCGGCGCCGGCTCGCACGGGCCGGCCGCCGGTTCCGACGGGCGCGCCGCGGGCGGATCGAATGCCGGGCCCGGCGCGGGACCTGACGCGCCGATCGGTCCCGATCGGGCGGGCGAGACCATCGCGCGGGCTCAGCGGCGTCTTCGGGACCTGCCCAAGGATTACCGCACCTGGGCGGAGCTCGGGCTCGCCTACGTCGAGCGGGCCCGGGTCACCGCCGACCCCGCGCTGTACCCCAAGGCGGAGGGGGCGTTGCGGCGCTCGCTGGCCGTACGCCCCCGCGGCAACCCGGAGGCTCTCACCGGCCTCGGCGCCCTGGCCAACGCCCGGCACGACTTCGCCGCGGCACGCGACCGGGCGCGGGCCGCGCTGCGCGACAACCCGTGGAGCGCCGACGCGTACGGGGTCCTCGCCGACGCCCACACCCAGCTCGGCGACGCGGCCGCCGCCACCCGCGCCGTGCAGCGGATGCTCGACCTGCGCCCGGGGCTGGCCGCGTACGCCCGGGCCTCGTACGACCTGGAGCAACGCGGCGACCTCGCCGGCGCCACCGCGCTGATGCGGCGGGCCCTGGACGCCGCGACCGACCCGGCCGACGTCGCGTTCTGCCGCAACCAGCTCGGCGACCTCGCCTGGGCGTCCGGCGACCCCCGGGCGGCGGGCGCCGAGTACGCCGCCGGCCTCGCCGCCGCGCCGTCCTATCAACCGCTGCTGCGCGGCCGCTCCCGGGTCGCCGCCGCCACCGGCAACCTCACGGCCGCACTCACCGACGCCGCGACGGTGGCCGCCCGCACGCCGACCCCGGACAGCCTGATGGAGTACGCCACCCTGCTGCGCCTGGCCGGCCGCACCGACGAGGCGGAGCGGCAGCTCACCCTGGCCGACGCCGCACACCGCCTGTTCGAGGCCGGCGGCGGCCGCGACGACCTGACCGGCGCCCTCCTCGCCCTCGCCCGCGGTGACGCCCCCGCGGCGGTCCGCCTTGCCCGCGCCGAGTACGCCCGCCGCCCCTTCGCCGACGTCGCCGACACCCTCGGCCTGGCACTCCACACCGCGGGCCAGGACCGTCAGGCCCTCCCGTACGCCCGCCGAGCCGTGACCGCGGGCCCCCGCAACGCCGCGTACGCCTATCACCTCGCCCTGATCTCCCTCGGCACCGGCGACCTGCCCACCGCCCGCGAACAACTCCGCCGCGTCCGCGCCCTCAACCCGTACTTCTCGCCCGTGGACGGCCCGACCGCCGCCCGCGCCCTCGCGGCCACGGAGGCCCAGCCATGAAACGCCTGCTCGTCGTGGCCGCACTGGCCGTGCCCGCATTCGCCACCCTCCCGTCCGCCCCGGCATCGGCCCACCCCCTCGGCAACTTCTCGGTCAACCGCTACGCGGCCCTGACCCTCCACCCCGACCACATCGAAGCCACCGTCGCCGCCGACCTGGCCGAACTCCCCACCCTCCAGGCCCCACCCGCGACCTGCGAGGAGGCATCCACAGCCCTGAAGGTCACCGCCGGCACAACCCCCCTGACCTGGACGATCACGACCACCTCCTTCACGTACGCCCAGGGCGCCGGAGGCCTCCGCACCAGCCGCCTCACCTGCACCCTGACCGCCCCGGCCCCCCTGAACACCCCGACGCGAATATCGATAACCAACACCTTCCGCGACACCCACATCGGCTGGCGCGAACTGGTCGCCTCAGGAGCCGGCCTCCGCCTGGAAAACTCACCCCTACCGACAACGGGAGTCAGCGACGAACTCCGCCACTACCCCACCGACCTCCTGACCTCACCCCCCGACACCCGCGAAGCAACCTTCCGCACCCTCCCGTACGCCCCGGCCCTCTCCACCACCGGCAACCCGGACACCACCACAGCCCCTGCCGCCGGCGGCCCGGACACCACCGCACCCCTTGCCAGCGGCGGCCCGGACACCACGGCGGCCTCTCCCGCTGGCAGCTCGGACACCCCGCCCCCCGCCTCCGGCAGCTCGGACACCCTGCCCCCCAACTCGGACACCCCGCCCCCTGCCGCTGGCGGCTCGGACACCACCGTGCCCTCTGCCGCCGGCGGCACGGACTCCACCGCGGCTCCGGCACCCGGCGGGCACGACTCTCGTCCGGCGGAGACGACCGCAACGTCCGCCTTCCTGCCAGGACCGCTGGCAAGCGCCGAACGGTGGCTCACCGACGCAGCCGCCGGGCGGGCCACGACCCCACTGGTGGGAATCCTCGCGGTCCTCCTGGCCCTCGTCCTCGGCGCGGCCCACGCCGCCCTCCCGGGCCACGGAAAGACCGTGATGGCCGCCTACCTCGCCGGCAGCCAGGGCAGACCCCGAGATGCGATCGCGGTAGGCGCCACAGTGACGGCGACCCACACCGGCGGCGTCCTGGCCCTCGGCCTCCTCCTGACCACCACAGCCGGAATCGCCGGAGAAGCAGTCCTGAGCTGGCTCGGCGTGGCCTCCGGCACCCTGGTGACAGCAATCGGCGCAGCCACCCTCCTCACAACACTCCGCCGACGCCACCGCGAGCACAGGCGCCACCTCCCCGACAACGCGCAACAGGACCACGACCACGGGCCCCACAACCACCCCGACAACGCGCAGCACGACCACGCGCACGGCCCTCAGCGCCACAACAACGAGCCGCACGACCACGACCACGGGCCCCACAACCACCCCGACAACGCGCAGCACGACCACGCGCACGGCCCTCAGCGCCACAACAATGGGCCACACGACCACGACCACGGGCCTCAGCACCACCACGACAGTCCCCTCCACGGAAATGGACGACACCACCACGGACATGGGCACCACGGGCCGGGCCGGTGGGGTCTCGCCGGGATGGGGATTGCCGGGGGGCTGGTGCCCAGTCCCACCGCGCTCGTCGTGTTGCTCGGTGCGGCTGCGCTGGGGCATACCGTCTTCGGGGTCCTGCTGGTGCTCGCCTACGGTCTGGGCATGGCCGCAACGCTGACCGCCGCGGGTCTGCTCCTCGTGCGGGTACGCGACCGCCTCGGCGACCGGTTCCGCCTGGCGGCCCGCTGGCGCACGGCGGGTCCCACGGCAACCGCCGCCTTCATCGTGGTGGTCGGTCTTGGCCTGGCCGGCCGCGCGCTCGCCGGACTCGCGTGAGGACACGGCAGGGCCACTCCCGATAGTCGACGGTGCAGGCGCAGGCCGGCCGACGCCGTCGCGACGCCGCACGAAGGCCCCGGCAGAGCACGTAGATGCCGTGGGCGGACCGGCGACCATCGGCAACGGCGAAGGCGGCGTGGCCGGCGGCGTCGGCGTGGCCGTCGGCGTCGGCGGCGTCGAGGGCGTCGACGGCGTCGACGGCGTCGAGGGTGGGACCGTTGCCGGGAATGGAACTGGCCGACGGGCGCTCTGGGGAGGTGCCGTTGCCAGCCGTCCGGTCAGCGAGCCGTGCGGTGATCTGGCCGGCGAGCCGTGCGGTGGACCAGCCTGCGAGCCGTGCGGTGGTCCGGGCAGCGAGCCGTGCGGTGGTCCGGCCGGCCTTCCAGGTGAGAGGCCGGGTCGGATCGGGTTGGCGGGGCGGGCCCGGTGGAGGCGCTCGGCGTGGCGGCGTTTCAGGCCCCAGTCGCGGTGGCGCTCGTGGGTGCGGCGGAACTCGTCGCGGGTGGGCGAAAAGGCGCGCGACCTCGTCCGGTCCCGCATTCGGGCCAGTTCCGAGGTGGTGAACAACTGTAGCTGCCGCACCGGCCAATCATCCCGGATCCCTGGCGGCATCGGCACGTTCGGAGCGCTCTTGATCATGCCAAAATCGCGGGGCCTGCCGAGTTGACAAGACTCCAGATTCGCACTAATGCACCTCCATTCCCGCATTGCATCCGTCACTGGAATGCGATCCGATTGGCTTCTTATATGCGGCGAGGGCTATGGTCGAGGCAGCTCCGATCCGGCAATGCGGTGGATCCGCGGGTCGCCGCTCTCGAGCGGGCGGGGCTGGCAGTGGAGACGACGTCAGGAGCGGGCCGGGTGGTGGCCGGCGGCCATGACGGGCTCTCAGGTGAGCGGTCGGAGCAAGGAGGATCTCGAGTGAGCTGTCTGCACTCGTCGAAGATCACGCCGCCCCTGGAGTCGTGCCGGGGATTGGCACGTAGTGGTCGTGATGCTGTCCGAGGCTGGAGGACGGAGTGGCGGATCAGACCACCCGGCGTCAGCCGCCTCTCCGCCGTGGGGCTTCCGGTTCGCTCCTCGCCCGGAGCCCGTCACGTCCAGGCGGCGGACCAGTCTCCGGCGGCTCGGGGGCGGGCGGGAATCAGGTGGTGGGGTCGTCGGTTGGGGCGAGGGTGAAGAAGAAGATCGGGTTTTTGTCCTTCGGGCATTGGCGAAACGCGGCGGGGTCGCAGACACGTACTGCTGCCGATGCACTCATTCAAACTATTGAGTTGGCTCAGGCCGCCGAGGAGGTGGGGATCGACGGGGCTTTCGTGCGGGTGCATCATTTCGAGCGGCAGTTGGCGTCGCCATTTCCTCTGCTCTCCGCTATTGCCGCCCGGACGTCGCGGATCGAGATGGGAACCGGCGTTATTGATATGCGGTACGAGAATCCGCTGTACATGGCCGAGGAGGCCGCTGCCACCGATCTCATCAGCGGTGGGCGGCTTCAGCTCGGGGTGAGCCGTGGATCGCCGGAGACCGTTCTTCGGGGGGCCGAGGCGTTCGGGTATGTGCCGCCCGACGGGGAAGACGCCGCCGATATGGCTCGGCGGAAGACCGAAGTGTTTCTCGCCGCGATCGACGGGACCGCCGTGGCCCGGACCGATCCGGCGCGCACCGGGATCAGCGGTGGGCTGGCGATCCAGCCGCAGGCGCCCGGGTTGCGGCAGCGGATCTGGTGGGGTGCGGGGACCCGGGCCACCGCGCAGTGGGCGGCCGGGCTGGGCGTGAACCTGCAGAGTTCCACGCTGCTGACCGAGGACACCGGCGTACCGTTCGACCGGCTTCAGGCCGAACAGATCGAGCTGTTCCGGCAGGCTTGGAAGGAGCACGGGCACGAGCACGAGCCGCTGGTCTCCGTCTCGCGCAGCGTGCTGCCCATCACCGAGGACATCGACCGGATCTACTTCGGCGATCAGGCCCAGGAAGACCAGGTGGGGTTGCTGGAGGGGGTGCGGTCACGGTTCGGGCGGACGTACGCGGGAGAGCCCGACAAGATCGCCGCCGAGCTGGCCGCGGACGAGGCCGTGCGGGCCGCCGACACGGTTCTGTTCACCGTGCCGAACCAGCTGGGGGTGGAATACAACGCGCGGATCCTCGCCACGATCGCGGAACACATCGCGCCGGCCTTCGGGTGGGCACGGGCATGAACGGGAAGCCTGAGCGGCGCGCCGCCGGCCTCCGCGCGCTCAGCACAGGCGGGGGCGGAGGCACGCGGGCATGGGCGCAGGCACGGGTGCAGGTGCGGGCGTAGACACGGGCGCGGGCGGGCACGGGCGAGAGCCGCGCACGGGCGAGGGCGGGCCCGGGCACGGGCGAGGGCGAGGGCGGGCCCGGGCACGGGCACGGGCGAGGGCGGGGGCCGGGCACGGGCACGGGCGAGGGCCGGGCACGGGCGGAGGCCGCGCGGGGGCCGGCGGCCCAGACACAGGCACGGACCCACGGGCGCAGGCACAGGCGCGAGAACGGGCGCAGGCAGGCGCGGGAAGGGGCGTAGGCGCGGCAACGGGCGGGTCGTGGGCGCAGGAGGTGTGGGCGTGGGCTCGGTCGGGCGGGATCGGTGGTGGGGTGCCGGCTTTCCTGGGCTGGTCTTCGGGTGGGTGGGGGCGTGATCGGGCAGAATCGGTGGGTGCCGTCTTCTTCCGTACCGTTGCGCAAGCTGGGTTTTCTGACTATCGGGTTGTTCGACCGGGGCGATCCGCGGGCCGGGCACGAGTCCACGCTGGACGTGATCCGGCTCGGTGAGGAGTTGGGTTTCGACAGCGCCTGGGTTCGTCATCGTCATCTGCAGTACGGGATCTCGTCGCCCGTCGCGGTGCTCGCCGCCGCGTCGCAGCGCACCAGCCGGATCGAGTTGGGTACCGCGGTCATTCCGTTGGGGTGGGAGAATCCGCTGCGGCTGGCGGAGGATCTGGCCACCGTGGATGTGCTCAGCGGGGGGCGGCTCAATCCGGGCGTGAGTGTGGGGCCGCCGATGCACTACGGCACCGTCAAGGGGGCGCTCTACCCGGACAGCGGCGATGCCGAGGATTTCAGTTACCGGCGGGTGGAGCGGCTGCTCGACTTCGTTGCCGGGGCGCCGGCCAGTGACTTCAGCGGGGTCGAGGGCTTCGAGGTGTTCTCCGAGCGGGTCGAGCCGCACTCGGCCGGGTTGCGGGCTCGCATGTGGTACGGCGGGGCGAGCCTGCGGTCGGCGCAGTGGGCCGGCGAGCACGGCATGAACTTCCTGACCAGCAGCGTGGTCAAGGCCGAGGAGTCGGAGGACTTCGCCAGTGTCCAGCTGTCCCATGTGCGTGCGTTCCGGGCACATCACCCCGACGGCGACCGGGCGCGGGTCTCGCAGGGGCTGGTCGTCATCCCCACCGACACGGCGACGCCCGCCCAGCGGGCCAGGTATGAGGCGTACGCGGAGAAGCGCCTGCCGCGGACGAGCGCGCCGCAGGGACCGGGACGGCTGATGTTCGCGCCGGATCTGGTGGGGACGTCGGACGAGATCGCGGAGAGGCTGTGGGCGCACGCCGCGTTCCGCGAGATCGACGAGGTGGCGTTCGCGCTGCCGTTCAGCTTCGAGCACGACGACTACGTGCAGATCCTGACGGACATGGCGACGAGACTCGGACCGGCGCTGGGCTGGCGGCCCAGCAGCTGAGGCGGCTGACACCGCGAGGACAGCCGAGGCAGCAGGACACCCGAAGTGGAGTGGGCAGCTGAAGCGGGGCGGCCGAAGCGGCGCGGCCGAAGCGGCGCGGCCGAAGCGGCGCGGCCGAAGCGGCGCGGCCGAAGCGGCGCGGCCGAAGCGGCGCGGCCGAAGCGGGTTGGACTGGCGAGCAGCGGGGACGCCGAGGCAGAGAGGGCAGCGAGGCACGGAACACGGAAACGCAGGGCAGCGAGGCGGGCGACGTGTGGGGCGCGCGCTGAGGGGCGGCGGAGGGATCGCTAGGAGCGGTCGGAGCGGCGGAGCTGCCGTGGGGGCTCGCCGAGGCCGGGGGCGATGCCCGTGGTCAGGGCGGCGGCGTCGGTGACCGTGCCGGCGCTGAGGCCGTCGTGGGGGGCCGTGAGGGAGCGGGTGCGGCCCAGGTAGACGCCGTTGGCCGGGTCGATGACGAGTTCCGCCCGGGTGCCGGCGTGGTCGAGGCCGAGGGCGGTGCCCGGGCGGCCGTGCGGGACCGCTCGGCGGCCGGTGACGGTGAGGCCCGGGAGCAGGGCCAGTGCCCGGTAGATGCGGGCGCGTACCGGTGGGGGCAGGAGGTCCCGTTCGAGGGCCTGGGCGGCGCCGAGCAGGGCCTCCTGGTCGCGGAAGCCGCCGTCGGGGGCGCTCGCGCGGAGGCGGGCCAGCAGCTCTGCCGGGTCGGCGGGCAGGGTCGCGATGAACTGCGGGGTGGGGTCCTGCCACAGGCCGGGGCGCCGGCACGGGTCCTGGGTCCTCCTCGCGAAGTACGAGCCGCATCGGCCGCGCCATTCGGTGACCGGGGCCGGGTCGTCGTCGACGAAGGTGCGGGAGCGGTCGTCCCAGATCTGCGGCGGGGCGGCGTCGCGGACGCGTTGCAGCCATTCGTCGTGGCGGTCGGCGGGGATCCATTCCTCGGTGAGGGTGTCGTTGCGGACGGCCAGGGTGCGGCCGCGGCCCGCCGGCACCGATTCCAGAGTGGACCGGTGGACGGCGACGTAGCGGGTCTCCCCCGGCCGCAGCACCGGCGGGGCCGACCGTTCCGCGGCCTCGGCGGCGGCGTGCAGCACGGCGACGGGTCCGGGCTGGGCGGCGGCTCCGGGTGCGGGCGGCTCCCGGCGGGCGAGGACGCCGAGCGGCACCAGGAGCGCGACGACGAGGGTCGCGCCGGCCGTGCCGCTCAGGCGCCGGCGGGCCGGGGTGGGGACGGCGGGCACCGCGGCATGTCATCACGACGGGCTGCTCACCCGGAAGATCACAAAGTGCTCAGACCGGGCGGGAAAGGCTCACGGAGCGCCGGGGCCGGGCGGGACGGTGACGGTCACGGTGAGGCCGCCGTGCGGGCCGGGCTGCGCGGTCACCTCGCCGCCGTGGGCCCGGCTCACCGACCGGACGATGGACAGGCCGAGGCCGGTGCCGCGGGCCGAGCCGACCCGGTCGGTGAGCCGCTGGAAGGGTTCGAAGAGGCGTGGCACCTCGTACGCCGCGATCACCGGCCCCGTATTGGTCACCGTCAGGGTCCCGGGCTCGCAGACGACGTCGACGCGGCCGGGGCGCCGGTTGTACGCCACCGCGTTCTGCACCAGATTCTGGACCATGCGTTCGAGCAGGACCGGGTCGCCGCGTACGGGCGACGGGCGGGTGCTCACCGCCAGCTCCACCCCGGGTTCCGTGACGCCCGCGACCACCCGGGTGGTGATGTCGGCCAGGTCCACCGGCACCGGGTCGAGGACCGCGCCGTCCGAGCGGGCCAGCAGGAGCAGGCCGTCGATGAGCTTCTCGTGGCGGGCGTTGACCGCCAGCATCGTCTCGCCGAGCTGGCGGATCTCGGCGGACGGGTGGGGGCGACTGAGCGCCACCTCGATGAGGGTGCGGTTGATCGCCAGCGGCGTGCGGAGCTCGTGCGAGGCGTTGGCGGCGAAGCGGCGCTGGGCGGCGAACGCGCCGTCGAGGCGGGCCAGCATGTCGTCGAAGGTGTCCGCCAGGCGGCGCAGTTCGTCGTGCGGGCCGGTCAGCCCGATGCGCTCGTGCAGGTTGCGGTCGGCGACGCGGCGGGCGGTCGCCGTGATCTGCTGCAGCGGACGCAGCGTACGGCGGGCGGCCAGCCAGCTCAGCCACACGCCGACGAGGCCCACCCCCGCCAGGGCGATGCCGCCGCGCTGGAGCAGCGAGGTCAGGGTCCGGGAGCGGAAGTCCTCCTGGAGCTTCTCGGCGAGCTTCCAGCGTTCCTCGATCTCGGTCTGCTGGGCGGCGGTCAACCCGTCGGGCAGGGTGACCTCCGGGTCGTCCGCGCTCGCGGCGCGCGCCGGCACCGCCGGGCGCAGGCCGGGGACCGTCAGGACGGTGGTCTGGTCGACCCCCTGGTTGCGCAGCGACTGGGCGAGCAGGAAGTAGGTGATCGTCAGCAGGGCCGTCCCGGCCAGCAGGAACAGGGTGCCGTAGAGGACGGTGAGCTTCGCGCGTACGGTCCATCGGTTCGTCACGGGATCTGGTACCCCACTCCGGTGACCGTCCGGACGACGGCGGGCGGGCCGAGCTTGCGGCGCAGCGTCATCACCGTCGTGCGGACCACGTTGGTGAACGGGTCGGTGTGCTCGTCCCAGGCCCGTTCCAGCAGTTCCTCGGTGCTGACCACCGCGCCGCCCGCCCGCAGCAGCTCCTCCAGGACGGCGAACTCCTTGCGGGACACGGCCACGTAGTGCCCGTCGCGGAAGACCTCACGCCGGGAGGTGTCCAGCCGGATGCCCGCGCGTTCCAGCACCGGCGGCGCGGCCGGGCGGGCGCGCCGGCCCAGCGCCCGGACCCGCGCGACCAGTTCGGCGAAGGCGAACGGCTTCGGGAGGTAGTCGTCGGCGCCGAGGGCCAGGCCGCGGACCCGGTCGTCCAGCTCGCCGGCGGCGGTCAGCATCAGGACGCGTACGGTGCCGCCCTCCGCGACCACCGCGCGGCAGACGTCGTCGCCGTGCACCACGGGCAGGTCCCGGTCGAGGATCAGCACGTCGTAGTCGTTCACCGCCAGCCGTTGCAGCGCCGCGTACCCGTCGTGGACCGTGTCCACCGCCAGCGACTGGAGCCGCAGGCCCTCCGCTATGGCGTCCGCCATCACGACCTCGTCCTCCGCGATCAATACCCGCACCCGGACATGGTGACCGGCCCGCCCATAAAAATCCTGTGAGCGCCGGCGCTGATGCCGCTCCTACGGGCGCCGCGGTCTGCTGTGCGCCGACCGGAAGGAGCCGTGATGAGACACGGAAAAAGGTTCGTACCGCCGCTGCTCGTGCTGCTGGCCCTGGGCGGATGCGGGGGCGGCGCCGACGAGACGCCGGTGGCCTCGGCCGGCGGCGGCCACGCCAGTTCGGCGGCGAAGGCGGACGAGGCCGGGCAGCGGCGGGAGTTCGCCGGCTGCATGCGGGCCGAGGGCGTCGACGTCCCCGACCCGAACGCCGACGGGATGATCGCGATCCCCGCCCAGCGGGCCGGTGCCGCGGACACCCCGGAGTCCCGCAAGATGCAGGCGGCCATGGAGAAGTGCCGCACCCTGCTGCCCAACGGGGGCGAGCCGCCCAAGATGACGCCGGAGGACATCGCGAAGCTGCGGGACCTGGCCAAGTGCATGCGCGAGAACGGCGTGCCGGACTTCCCGGATCCGGACCCGGCGACCGGCGGCCTGACGTTCACCGAGGGGTCCGGCGATCACGAGGCGATGCGCAAGGCCACCGAGAAGTGCAAGGGTGTCGGCCCGGACGGCATCAGCGGCGTGACCCGGGTGGGCGGATGAGCCGCAGGCGCACGGTGGCCGTGGTCGCCACCGCCGCGGCGGTCCTGGGCGGCGCCGGCGCGGCGGCCGTGGGCCTGGACGGCCGGTCCGGCCCGGCGGCGGCGCCGGACCGGCCGGCGGCCACGGCCGAGGTACGCCGCGAGACCCTGGCGTCCTCGGTGAAGATCGACGGCGAGCTCGGGTACGGCGACCCGGTGCCGATCACCTCCACGGCCACCGGCACGATCACCTGGCTGCCCCCGGCCGGCCGGGTGGTCAAGCGCGGCGGCACGGTGCTGCGCGCCGACAACAGACCGATGGTGCTGCTGTACGGCGTCCTGCCCGTCTACCGTCCCCTGGCCCCCGGCGCGGAGGGACCGGACGTCGCCCAGCTGGAACGCAACCTGGAGGCCCTGGGCTACGACGGCTTCACGGTGGACGACGAGTACACCTCCGCCACGGCGCGGGTGGTGCGGCGCTGGCAGGATCGGCTCGGGCTGCCGGAGACCGGGACCGTCGACGCCACGTGGGCAGTCGTGGCGAACGGTGCCATGCGGATCGCGGAACTGCGGGCCAGGGTCGGCGCGCCGGCCACGGGCGAGGTGCTCGCGTACACGCCGGCGGCCACCGTCGTCACCGCCGGCGTGGACGCGGACGCGGCCGGCTGGGCAGCCGCCGGCGTCAAGGTGCGGGTCACCCTGCCGGACGGCAGGGAGGTGCCGGGCACCGTACGGCACGTGGGCGCGAAGGCCGAGCCGAAGCAGGACGGCGGCAAGCCGACGGTGCCGGTCACCATCGCCCTGGGCCGCTCCCCCGGCCGGCTCCGGGAGGGCCCGGTGGAGGTGACCTACCGGGGTGAGGAGCGCCGGAACGTGCTCACCGTCCCGGTCGCCGCCCTGGTCGCGCTCGCCGAGGGCGGGTACGGCCTCGAGGTCGTCGACGCGGCCGGGACGCGCTACCTGCCGGTGCGGGTCGGCCTGTTCGCCGGCGGCCGGGTGGAGGTCAGCGGCGAGGGCCTGACCGAGGGCCTGACCGTGGGGATGCCGGCATGATCGAGATGACCGCCGTCCGCAAGGAGTATCCCGGGGTGACCGCCCTCGACGGCGTGTCGCTGACCGTCGGCGCGGGCGAGTTCGTCGCCGTGGCGGGCCCGTCGGGCTCCGGCAAGTCGACGATGCTGCACCTGCTCGGCGCCCTGGACCGGCCGTCGGCGGGGACCGTACGCATCGCCGGGTACGACGTCGCGACCCTCGCCGACCGGCACCTGGCGGCGCTGCGGGCCCGGACGATCGGCTTCGTGTTCCAGCAGTTCCACCTGGCGCCCGGGGTGAGCGCGCTCGGCAACGTCGCGGACGGGCTGCTCTACAGCGGTGTCCGGCGGCGCGAACGACTGCGGCGGGCCGCCCGCGCGCTGGAACGGGTCGGCCTGGGGCACCGGACGCACCACCGGCCGCACGAGCTCTCGGGCGGCGAGCGGCAGCGCGTCGCTATCGCGCGCGCCGTGGTCGCCGAGCCGGAGCTGCTGCTCGCCGACGAACCCACCGGCAATCTCGACTCGGCCGCCGGGGCCGGCGTCATGGCGCTGCTGCACGACCTGCACGCGGCGGGCACCACCCTGGTGGTGATCACGCACGACCGGGACATCGCGGCGGCCCTGCCGCGCCGGGTCGGGCTGCGCGACGGCAGGCTGGTGGAGTCATGAGCGCACGAAGGCCGGACGGTGGCGCCGCGGGCGGGCCATCGCAGGACGGCGCAGCCGTGAACGCGCCGGGGGCGGACGGCAGGGCCGCGGGCGGGCCGGACGGCAGGGCCGGGGGCCCGCCGCGGCCGGCCCGGCTGGCCGCCGCGGACGTGGTCCGGCTCGGCGCGGCCGGGCTGCGGGCCCGGCCGCTGCGCATGGTGCTGTCGGCGGCCGGCATCGCGATCGGCATCGCCGCCATGCTCGCCGTGGTGGGCATCTCCGCGTCGAGCCGGGCGGGCCTGGACCGTACCCTGGCCGCCCTGGGCACCAACCTGCTCACCGCCGCGCCGGGACGGACGTTCTCCGGTGCGGACGCGGCCCTGCCGCCGGAGTCGCTGGCCATGGTCCGCCGCATCGGCCCGGTCCGCGCGGTCAGCGCCACCGGGACGGTGGACGCGAAGGTCTACCGCAACGACCACGTACCGGCGGCGGAGAGCGGCAGCATCGCGGTGCTCGCCGCCCGCGACGACCTGCCGGAGACGCTGCGCGCGACGCCGGCCCGGGGCCGGTGGCTGACCGGTACGTCCCCGGACGCGCCGGTCGTCGTGCTCGGCGCCACCGCTGCCGAGCGCCTCGGGATCCGCGGGCCGGGTCCCCGGGTGTGGCTGGGCGGGCAGTGGTTCGCGGTGGTCGGGATCCTGGCGCCGGTGCCGCTGGCCCGCGAGCTCGACTCGGCGGCCCTGATCGGCTGGTCGGCGGCGCGGCGGCTGCTCGGCTTCGACGGCTCGCCCACCACCGTGTACACGCGGTCGCTGGACGCGGCGGTCGAGCAGGTCCGCGCCGTGCTCGCCGCCACCGTGAACCCGCAGGCGCCGAACGAGGTGCTGGTGTCCCGGCCGTCGGACGCGCTCGCCGCGGCCCGGGCCACCGACGTCGCGTTGCAGGGGCTGATGCTGGGCCTGGGCGCGGTGGCGCTGCTCGTCGGCGGCGTGGGCGTCGCGAACACCATGCTGATCTCGGTGCTGGAACGCCGTGCCGAGATCGGCCTGCGCCGGGCGCTGGGGGCCACCCGCGCGCAGGTGTGCGGGCAGTTCCTCATGGAGTCGCTGCTGCTCGCGGCCACCGGCGGGGCGGCCGGGGTCGCCGCCGGCAGCGCCGTCACCGCCGGATGGTCGTGGTGGCGGTCGTGGCCGGTGGCCGTACCGTGGTGGGCTCTTGCCGGTGGGCTGGCGGCGACGCTCCTGGTCGGTGCGGCGGCGGGGTTCTATCCGGCGCTGCGGGCGGCGCGGCTGACGCCGACGGAGGCGCTGACCGGATAGCGGCGCCGTCCCGCCGCCGGCCGGGACCCGGTTCGCGGCGGCGGGTGGTGTCGTAGCCTGCGTCCATGGTGCAGCGCAGGGACGGCCGGTTGCGGGCGGACGCCGCCCGCAACCGGGAGCGCCTGGTGGCCGCGGCCCGGGAGGTGTTCTCGGAGCACGGGCTGGACGTGTCGATGCGGCAGATCGCCCGGCACGCCGGGGTCAGCGAGCCGACGCTGCGGCGCCGGTTCGCCGGCCGCGACGAGCTGCTCGCGGCGGTCTTCGAGGACAAGCTCGTGCTGTACGCCGAGATCGCCGAGGCGGCCCTGAAGCAGGACGACGCCTGGGCCGGCTTCACCGGGTACGTGCGCTGGGTGGCCCGGGCGCAGCTCGCCGACCGGGGCTTCGCCGACGTGCTGACCAGGACGTTCCCCGCCTCCCTGGGGTACGAGCAGTACCGGCGGCGGGCGTGGGCCGCCGTCGAGGAGCTGATCACCCGGGCGAAGGCCGCCGGCGGGCTGCGGGCGGACTTCTCGGCCGAGGACATCCCGCTGCTGCTGCTGGCGCACGCCGGCGTGCTGGCCGGCGCCGGCCGGGTCGCGGAGCGGATGTCGGACCGGCTGCTGGCCTACTTCCTGCAGGCGTTCGCCGCGCCGGGCGGCGGGCCGCTGCCCCCGGCCCCGTCGGCCGCCGAGACCTATCACGCCTTGATGAAAGCGAATCGCGAGAAGTAACCACCGTCACGGAGGGCGATCGGCCCACCCGGGGTTATAAATGACGCAGTTGCGTCACTTAACCCGAGGAGCAGTCATGGAGATCGGCGCCTTCACCTTCGCCGACGTGTCCGTCAGGGGCGGCGTCGCCGCCCCGCAGCGGATCCCGGAGCTGATCGAGGAGATCGTCCTGGCCGACGAGGTCGGCCTCGACGTCTTCGGCCTGGGCGAGCACCACCACCCGGCGTTCGGGGCCCCGGCGCCGCCGGTCACCCTCGCCGCGGCCGCGGCGCGGACCTCCCGGATCCGGCTGACCAGCGCGGTCACGGTCCTCAGCACCGCCGATCCGGTGCGCGTCCTGGAGGAGTTCCACGCGCTCGACCTGGTCTCGGGGGGACGCGCCGAGCTGATGGTCGGCCGCGGCGCCCTGCTCGACTCGTTCCGGCTGTTCGGCCACGACCTGCAGGACTACGAGCAGCTCTTCGACGAGAAGCTGCGGCTGCTCCTGCGCCTGCGGGAGGGCGGGCCGGTCACCTGGTCGGGCCGCTTCCGTCCGCCGCTGCACGGCGAGACCGTCCTGCCCCGCCCGGTCCAGGACCCGCTGCCGGTGTCGGTGGCCGTCGGGGGCAGCCCGCAGTCGGCGGTACGGGCCGCCGCCGTGGGCCTGCCGCTGATGATCGGGACGCTGGGCGGGCAGGCGCACCAGCTCGCGCCCATCGCCGAGCTCTACCGGGAGGCGCTCGGCCACTACGGCAAGGAGCGCCTGCCGATCGGGATGAGCCTGCACGGATTCGTGGCCGACACCTCGCAGAGGGCCGGCGAGATCTACTTCCCGGCCGACGCCGAGCTGCGCAACGTCGTGGGGGCCAGGCTCGGTGTCCGCGAGGTGACCGCCGAGCACATGGCCGCCCAGAACGGGCCCGGGAGCACGTACGCGGTGGGCTCCCCGCAACAGGTGATCGAGAAGATCCTGCACTACCACGAGGTGCTCGGGCACCAGCGGACCATGCTGCAACTGGCCGTCGGCCCCGTGCCCCACCGGGACCTCATGCGCGCCATCGAGCTGCTCGGCACCGAGGTGGCACCGGTGGTGCGCGCCGAGGTCGCCCGCCGCGAGGCCGTCGCGCCGGTCGGGGAGGCGGCGTGATGGGCGTACGGACGATCGGCATCTTCGGCGCCGGCAAGTCGGGCACGGCCATCGCGCGGGTGGCGATCAGGGCCGGTTACGACGTACGCATCGCCACCTCCGGGCCCGCCGAGCGCAGCGGGCTCATCACCAGGGTGATGATCCCCGAGGCGACGACGGTGGACGCCGCCGGACTCGCGGCCGGCTCGGACCTCGTCGTCATCGCGGTGCCGCTGCGCCGCTACCGGAACCTGCCGCTGGCGGGGCTCGCCGGTCGCACGGTCATCGACGTGATGAACTACTGGCGGCCCATCGACGGGCTCCTGCCCGAGTTCGAGGCGGCGGACCGGCCCTCGAGCGAGGTGGTCCGGAGTCATCTGCCGAGCACCGCGCGCCTGGTCAAGACGCTGAACCACATCGGATACCACGAGATCGAGGACCTGGCCCGCCCCGCCGGAGCACCCGGGCGGATCGCGCTCGGCGTGGCCGGCGACGACCCGCCGGCGGTCGCGGACGTCGCGGCGTTCGTCGACCGGATCGGCTTCACCCCGGCCATCGTCGGCGGGCTGGCCGACAGCGCCGTCCTGCAGCCCGGCTCACCCCTGTTCGGCGCGGACCTGACCGAGCCGGGCCTGCGCCGCGAGCTCTGCGCCGCACGGTCGGCCGTCCCCTGAGCCGCGGTCCGTGCGGGAGGGCGCGGCCGGTCGGGCGGGCGTCCAGCCCTGGTTCGGGCGGGCGGGCGCGGCTGGCCGGGCGGGCGGGCGGCCGTCCAGCCGCGGTCCGCGCGGGCGCGGCCGGTCGGGCAGCCGTCCACCCCGCGGTCCGGGCGGGCGCGGCCGGGCGGGCGGCTGACGCCCGTCACACCCGGAAGGTGCCGACCAGGGCCTGGAGCTCGCCGGACATGCGGGCGAGCTCCGCCGCGGCGCGCCGCGAGTCCGCCACGCTCTCGGTGGTGACGGCCGCGGCGGTCGCCAGGGTGTCGATGCCGCCGGCGATGTCGCCGACGCCGGACGCCGCCTCGGTGACGCCGCGGTTCATCTCGCCGGTGGTCGCCGTCTGCTCCTCCACGGCCGCCGCGATCGTGGTCTGGTAGTCGCTGATCCGGGCGATGACGTCGGCGATCTCCCCGATCGCGGTGATCGCCGTGCCGGCGTCGGCCTGGATGGCGGTGACCCGGCCGCTGATGTCCTCGGTCGCCTTCGCGGTCTCCTGGGCGAGATCCTTGACCTCGGACGCGACCACCGCGAACCCCTTGCCCATCTCGCCGGCCCGGGCCGCCTCGATGGTGGCGTTCAGGGCGAGCAGGTTCGTCTGCTCGGCGATCGCCGTGATCAGCTTGACGACGTTGCCGATCTCCGCCGACGACTCGCCGAGCTTGGTCACGGTGTCGTTGGTGCTCCGCGCCCGGGTGACGGCCTCCGCGGCCACCTCCGCCGCCTGGTTGGCGTTCTGCGCGATCTCCCGGATGGAGGCGCCCATCTCCTCGGAGCCCGCCGAGACCGTGTCGACGTTGCGGCGGATCTGCTCGGCGGCGGCGGAGACCGCGATCGCCTGCCCGCTGACCTTCTCCGCGCTGCCGGCGATCTGCGTGCTGGTGGTCGAGAGCTGCTCGGCGGCGGCCAGCGACTGCGAGGCCGTGCCGAGGGCCTGGACGGTCGAGCGCATGCTGCCGGACGCGCGGTTGAGCGAGCCGGCCATCCTGCCCACCTCGTCGCCGGAGCGGACGGGCACCGTGCCGGTGAGGTCTCCGTCGGCGACCCGGGCGAGGGTGTCGTTCACCTCGCCGAGCGGGCCGGTGATCCGGCGTACGGTCAGCCAGCCCAGCAGGCCCGCGATCACACACCCGGCGGCGAGGCTGCCGAGCATGACGGCCCGGCTCATCCGGTAGATGTCGCCGCTCTGCTCGGCGGCGTGGGCGGCGGTCGAGCCCTCGAACGAGCTCAGGGTGTCGAACGCCTTGTTGATCCGTGCGATCAGCGGCTCGGCGTCGGACGTGTACGCCTCGTCGAAGGCGGCCCCGTCGTTGGCGACGGCGGCGGGCAGCAGCCGGTCGTCACGGACCCGGGTGAAGGCGCTCAGCGCCTGGTTGAGCTCGTCGACCGCGGTCCGCTGGGCGGGTTCGAGGCCGGCGTCCGCGTACTCCCTGAGGCCCTTGACCACGAGGGCACCGGCGTCCAGCGCCGCCTGCCGGTACTGCGCCGTCCTGCTGCCCGCATCGGAGACCTCGGCGAGCGCCAGGGCCAGCAGCTGGTCGTCGAAGGCGCCCTGGAGCCGGGCCAGGGAGGCCGTGGGCCGCAGGTTCTCCTCGTAGATCTCGACCGCGTTCTCGTTCGCCTCGCGCAGGCCGATCATGCCGCCGACCGCCACGGAGACCCCGCCGAGCACGGCGACCAGCAACGCCAGACTTATCTTGACGCCGATCCGCAGGTTACCGAACCAGCGACTCACCGGATGTGCCATGCCCGCCCCTCAGCCAAAGACCGAATCGTTCTCACTATCGGACATGGCGGCCGTCGAATGAGCCGCTTTGCGCGTCTACGGGTGGAACTGCCCGATAGGCTCCGGGCGGAGGGTGACGATGACGGTGCCGGGACAACGCCCGCGGATCCTGCTCGTGGACGACGAAGCGAGTCTCCTCGACGGGATGCGGCGCCAGCTACGCCGCGAGTTCGACGTGGAGACCGCGGTGGGCGCGGCGAAGGGCCTGTTCGCGCTGCGCCGGCCGGAGCCGTTCGAGGTGATCGTCTCCGACTTCCTGATGCCCGGGATCAACGGCGCCGAGTTCCTGGCCGCCGCCCGCAAGGTCGCGCCGGACAGCACGCGCATGCTGCTGACCGGGCACACCGACCTGGAGGACGCCGCGGCGACCGTCAACCGGGGCCAGGTCTTCCGGATGCTGCTCAAGCCGGTCGACACCGAGACGATGAGCGCCGCGCTGCGCGACTGCGTGGCCCAGCACCGGCTCGTCCGGGCGGAGCGCGAACTGCTCGAGCGCACCCTCAACGGCAGCGTCAAGGCGCTGACCGACGTGCTCTCCCTGGCCAGCCCCGACGCGTTCGGGCGGGCCAACCGCATGTCCCGGCTCGCCTCGCGGATCCTCGACGGGCTGAGCGAACCGGTCGAGGACCGGTGGGCCGTCGAGCTGGCGGTCCTGATGTCCCAGCTGGGGGTCGTCTCGCTGCCGCCGGCGGTGGCCACGAAGCTGACCGAGGGCGCCGAGCTGAGCACGGCCGAGCAGGCCATGGTGGACGACCTGCCCACCGTCTCGGTCCAGCTGGTCTCCGCGATCCCCCGGCTGGCCGAGGTGGCCGAGGCGATCCGGTACTCGCTGAAGAACTTCGACGGCTCCGGGCGGCCCGAGGACGACGTCCGGGAGGAGCGGATCCCGCTCGGCGGGCGCCTGATCCACCTGCTGCGCGACTACGACGACCTGATCACCCGGGGGTCGAGCCACCCGGTCGCCGCCGCCACGCTGGGCGCGCTGGCCGGCCGGTACGACCCCGACCTGGTGGCCGCGCTGGGCGAGGCCGCGACGGACACCGGCGACGAGACCGTACGCGCCGTCGCCCTCAATGAGCTGCGCCCCGGCATGGTGCTGGCCGTACCGGTGACGAGCAGGTCGCACGTGCGGCTGGTCAGCGCGGGGCAGGAGGTCACCGTCGGCCTGATCACCCGGCTGCGCAACTTCGCCGCGCTGGAGGACGGCGTCGCCGAGCCGCTGGTGGTCATCGGCGCGCCCGACGTCAGCGTGGCGAGCGTTCCCGTCGCCACCGGCTGATCGCCTCCCGGACCGGCGGGGCCAGGGCCTCCTCGTCGAACGGCTCGGGTTCGGCGTACGGCCCGCACACCGTCTCGTGCTCCGCCTCCACGAGATGGTGGGCCAGGGCGACGGCGGACGTGGGATCGGTGACGTCCGTGGGCGCCGGCGGGCCCTGGTGCGCCGAGGCGGCCTCGATCACCGGTTCCGGCAGCGACCACAGCCGCAGCAGGCGCGAGCCGATCTCGCGGTGGTCGACGCCGAACGCGCCCGACTCGAGCTCGCAGAGGGGCGTGCCGGGGGTGTCGCGCCAGGCGGCGAGCACGCCGGCGAACTCCGCGGGCCGGGAGGAGGCGAGCACGAGCTGGCCCACCTCGTGCAGGAGCCCGGCGGTGAACGCGTGCCCCTCCCACTCGCGCCCGGCGGCGAGCCGGCCGGCCAGCCGGGACGTCCCGACCGCGTGCACCGTGAGCGTCTCGATCCAGGCGGCCGGCAGGACACCCCCGGGGTCGAAGGTGCGCACCAGGTCGTGCATGAGCACGAGGCCGCGTACGGTGGCCACCCCCAGCAGCGCCGTCGCCTGCACCACGCCGTTGACCTTGCGGCCCATCGTGTACGCCGACGAGTTCACCAGGTGCAGCACCTTCGCGGCGACCGCCGGGTCCCGCTCCAGGATCTGGCCGACCGACTGCGCGGAGGCGTCCTCGGCGCCGAGGGCGGCGGTCAGCTCGATGAGGGTGTGCGGCGGGCTGGGCAGCGATTCGATGACCGCGACGTCGCGGCGTACCGCCTCGTCGGACGCGGTGGGGCTGAACGAGATGAGCCGCTCGACCGCCGCGATGATCTGGTCCGGCGAGCTCGGCTTGTTGATGAACTCGTGGGCCAGCACCATGATCTTGAGCAGGTTGTCCTCGTTGGTCTGCCCGGACAGGATGACGCGGGCCATCGCCGGGAATTCCGTGCGTACCCGTTCGAGCAGCTCGGCGCCGTCCATCCCGGGCATCCGGTAGTCGGTGACGATCACGTCGCAGTGCCGGCTGTGCAGGGTTTCCAGGGCCGCCTGGCCGCCCTCGACGAAGGACATGTCCCACTGGTCGCGGTGGGTGCGCAGCATCCGCCGCAGCCCGCTCAGGATCCGCGGCTCGTCGTCGACGAACACGACGTGCGGGCGCCGGGTCACGCGCCGACCTCGGCCAGGCTGTTGCCCTCCGCCAGGTCGACGGGGAGCCGGACGGTGAACACCGTCCCCACGCCCGGTTCGCTGGTGAAGTCGACCGCGCCGCCGTGCCGGTCCACCACGAGCGTACGGACGAGCGCGAGCCCCTGGCCGGTGCCGGTGCCGACCTCCTTGGTGGTGAAGAACGGGTCGAAGAGCTTGTCGGCGATCTCGGGCGGTACGCCGGTCCCGGTGTCGGCGACCTCGATGACCACCTGCGAGTCCTCCAGCCGGGTCCGCACCGTGATCGTGCCCCGGCCCCGGCCCGCGGCGCCGATCGCGTGCGCCGCGTTGACCACCAGGTTCAGCACGACCTGGTTGATGTCGCCGAGGTGGCAGTGCACCGGCGGCAGGTCGGCGAAGTCGGTCTCCACGTCCGCGACGTACTTGATCTCGTTGTTCGCCACGATCAGCGTGTTGGCGATGGCGTCGCTGAGGTTCGCCTGGGTCTTCTCCTCGCTGCCCGGGTGGCCGAAGGCCTTCATGGCGCGCACGATGCCCGCCACCCGGCTGATCCCCTCCAGGCTCTGTTGCAGCGCCATCGGGACCTCCTCCAGGAGGAACTCGATGTCGATCTCCTCGGCGATCCGGTTGACCTCCTCGACCACCGCGCCGCATTCGCCGCCCTCGGCGGCCAGGACCAGCAGGTCCCGGTACGCGTCCTGCAACCGGTTGAGGTCGGCGAAGGCGGTCTCGAGGAACCGGGCGTTGTCGCCGACGAACTGGATCGGGGTGTTGATCTCGTGCGCGATGCCCGCGGCCAGCCGGCCCACCGATTCGAGCTTCTGCGCGTGCCGCAGCTCCAGCTCGAGGCGCTGCCGCTCGGAGACGTCCCGGGCGTTGAAGACGATGCTGCGCGAGCCGTCGTGCTCGTTGACGTAGTCGAGGACCGCCTCCACGTTGATCCACGGGGCGTCGTCGCGGGCGCGGATGCGGCAGGGGCGGGCCACCGGGGTGCCGGGGGCGGCCGCGGCCCGCAGGATCTCCTTCAGGTCGTCCGGGTGCAGCAGGGACCAGAGGTGCCGGCCGGTCAGCTCCGAGCTCGGCTCCCCCAGCAGCAGCGCGGTGCCGGGGTTGGCGAAGCGGATGATCCCGGCCTCGCCGGCCAGCACCAGCGCGTCCGGCGAGTGGTCGACCACCGCGCTCAGCCGGGAGCGGTTGAGCAGCTGGTCGAGGGTGAGCGCCGCCTCGTCGGCGAGCGTCTTCACCGGGGACGACAGGTCGTCGGTGGAGCGCCCGTTCATGGCGAGCACGAGCAGGCCGAAGCAGGAGCCGTAGACGGCCAGCGGCGCCACCAGCACGACCGGGAAGTCGCGCAGCCGCAGGACCGCGGCGGCCTCCCGGGCCGCCGTGCCGATCAGCGCCTCGAAACCGCCCGGCACGAGGGCGGCGCGGGCCCGCTCCGGCAGCGCGGCCCGCTCGGCGACCCAGCCCGCGGCCTCGGTGCCGACCTCGCCGGCCGCGGCCACCACGTGCAGGGCCGGTCCGGCCAGGGTGACCACGAGGGCGGCGCCGACCTGCTCGTCCATGCTGAGCGCCGAGCCCAGGGTGACGTCCATGGCCTCCTCCCGGCTGGTGGCGGCGACCAGGCCGGCACCGGCGGAGGCCGCGGCGCGTTCGCGGGCGGCGGCGCGGTCCCGGGCGGCGCCGGCCCGCGCCAGCATGTGCATCACCACGAGCGACAGGTAGGCCGTCAGCAGCAGCGAGACGACGGAGTCGATCCGCGCGCCGAAGACCGCGACACCGGCCACCATGACCGCGGTCAGGGTCGCGACGGCGACGGCCTTCTCCCGCAGCGAGCCGTAGAGCGCGCGGAAGTTGACCCACATGAAGCAGACGGCGACGGTGCTGCCGTAGTTCGAGGCGCCCGCCACCAGGCTGACGAGCAGGCCTTCGGCCACCCAGCTCCAGGCGGGGAAGCGCTGCCGGCGGTATCCGGCGCAGAGCCAGGCGAGCAGGCCGAGCGCCGCCGCCACGGCCACCACCCGCAGGGACGGCGGGGCCTGGCGTACGCCCCACAGCCCGAAGAACGGCCAGATCAACAGAATGATCAGGAAAAGGGTACGGACCTGCCCGAGCATGGTCGCCGTACCGCGGGTCCACCGTTGCACCCCTGCGGGCATACCGTCCATCACGTGCTCCCCGGCCTCCGGAGGTCTGCGCTTCCCCCTTCTCTATCGGCGTACGCGGCCGGGCATACAGCCTTCCGGTAAGTGGAGCATCCACCGTTTAACCGCCCGGCCCGGGACAGGGGGCTCAGTTGTGCCGCCGGGATGCCGAAGAGGAGCACGGGACAGGGCCGGCATCGAGGCCGCGAAAGGGAGAGCCGTGGGGGAAGACCGGATGACCGACGTCTCGGCGATTCTCGAGGCGGTCGAGGCGACGGTGCCGGCCGGGGTAGCGCTCCTCGACGACCGGTTGCGGCCGGTACGCCACAACGCGGCGTACGCGGCCCTGACCGGCTCCTTCCCCGAGCTTCCGGCGCCGCTGCTCGACGCCCTGGAGACGGTCGTCCGGACCGGGGAACCGGTCGCCGGGCTGAGGGTCGCCAACGGTTCGGGTCAGCGGGGCACCTGGCGCGCCGACTGCCGGCCCGTGCCGGGCGGGGTGTGCCTGGTGCTGACGGACGTCACCGATCTGGTCACGGCCGAGGCCTTCCGCACCGCCCTGATGGAGGACACCGCCGAGGGGCTCTACACCGTGGACAGCGAGGGCCGGCTGACGTCGGTCAACCGCGCGGCCTGCGAGATGCTCGGCCGCTCCGCGCAGGACCTGCTGGGGCGTCCGGCGCACGAGCTCACGCACCGGCCCGCCGGGGGCGGCACCCACCCGCCCGGCGGCGCGCCGCCCGGGCCCGCGGCGATGGTCGACGAGGTCCTCGTCCGCGCGGACGGCTCGACGTTCCAGGTGGTCTGCTCGGTCGTCCCGCTGCAGGCCGGCGCCGGCAGCCCGGGGACCCTGGTGACCTTCCGCGACGTCACCGAGGCGCGGCAGGCCGACATCGAGGCACACCACGACCAGAAGCTCGAGTCGCTCGGCCGGCTCTCGGCGGGCCTCGCGCACGAGATCAACACCCCCATCCAGTTCGTCGGCGACAACACCCGGTTCCTGGCCGACGCCTACCGCGACATGTGGCAGCTGCTCGTGGTCTACCGCGAGTGCATGGCGCACGAGCTCGGCGAGCTCGCCTGGGACGAGCGCACCGCCCGGGCCCGCAAGGCCGAGGAGGTGGCGGACGTCGAGTACCTCGTCGCCGAGATCCCGGTGGCGGTGCAGCAGACCCTCGAGGGCGTCGAGCGGGTGGCGTCGCTGGTCCGCGCGATGAAGTCGTTCACCTACAAGGACACCGCGGAGCAGTCGTACGCCGACCTCAACGAGGCGATCCGCACCACCCTCACGGTCGCCCGCAACGAGGTGAAGTACGTCGCCGACGTCCACCTCGACCTGGCCGAGCTGCCCGAGGTGATGTGCCACCGCGGCGACCTCAACCAGGTCTTCCTCAACCTGCTGGTCAACGCCGCCGACGCGCTGGAGGGCCGGGCGGAGCGGGGCGAGATCCGGATCAGCTCCCGGCTGGCCGGCGACACCGTGGTCATCCGCTTCGCCGACAACGGCAGCGGCATCCCGGCGCACCTCCAGCAGTCCATCTTCGACCCGTTCTTCACCACCAAGGGCGTGGGCAAGGGCTCCGGGCAGGGCCTGGCCCTGGCCCGTGCGGTGCTCGACCGGCACGGCGGCTCCATCGCGGTCGAGTCGGTGCCGGGCGAGGGCACCACGTTCACGCTGCGCCTGCCGGTCAACGGGCGCCGGGAGCCATGAGCGGCCGGCCCCGGGTGCTGTTCGTCGACGACGAGCCGCGCATCCTCGACGGGCTCCGCCGGTCGCTGCGCGGCCGGCGGGCCGAGTGGGACATGGAGTTCGCCACCTCCGGCGCCCTGGCGCTCGAACTCCTCGCCCGGACGCCGTTCGACGTGGTGGTCTCGGACATGCGGATGCCCGGCATGGACGGCGCGGAACTGCTCGCCGAGACGTCCCGGGCGCACCCGCACGCGGCCCGGGTGGTGCTGTCGGGCCACATCGAGCCGGAGGCGATCGTCGAGGTCGCCATGGCCGGGCACCGCTTCCTCATCAAACCCTCCGACGCCGAGAGCGTCACCGCGGTCATCGAGCAGCTCCTGGTGCACACGTCGGCCTCGCACGCGCGGGCCGCCCGCCGCCTGGCCGGCGCCGTGCAGTCGGTCCCGGTGCTGCCCGGGCACGCCGAGCACGTCGCCGGGCTCCGGGCGCCCGACACCGGCCTGGAGACCGCCGTACGCGCCGCGACCGGCGACATCGGGCTCGCCGCCAAGCTGCTCCAGCTGTCCACGTCGCGGTTCTTCGGCGGCCGTCCGCGCAACTCCTCGGTCGAGTCGATCGTGCACGCCATGGGCGCGCCGATGGTCCAGGCCGTGGCGGCGGCCGGCGAGCGCCTGGCGCCGGCCGGCTGGCACCCGGGCGCCGGCCCGCTCCTGGAGGCCGCGTGGCGGCACGCGATGGCGACCGCCCGGCTGGTCGAACGGGTGGCCTCCCCCGCGAACCGGCCGCACGCGCAGGCGGCGGCGCTGCTGCAGGACATCGGCCGGCTGGTCTGCCTGGCCGGTACGGACGCCACCCCCGCGACCGTCGACCTCGCGGCCGGTACGCGCGACGGCGTCCCGTTCCGCGACGTGGCGGTGGAGCTGCTGCACCTGTGGGGCGTACCGGCGCCGGTCGTGGCCGCGGTCGCCCACCGCGACACCCCGCACCGCCCGGAACCCGCCGGGCTGGGCGTCGCCGGCGCCCTGCGCACCGCCCACCTGCTCGTCGAACAGGCCCGGTCCGGGCCCGCGGCGGGCGACCACGAGCAGGAGCTGGCCCTGCTGCTCGACCATCCGCAGCTGCGGGCGCAGGCCACCGACTGGCGGCGGGCGGCCGGGGAGGCACTCCGGCAGGCCGAGCCGCCGGCCTGCGCGGCGCATTCCTGCACCGTGCCCGCCGGCCGGTGGGAGACGAAAGGGTGACATCCGTGGCACGCATTCTGGTGGTGGACGACGATCCGGGCATCCGCAGCCTGCTCACCGACGTCCTCGAGATGGACGGCTACGACGTCAGCGTCGCGGTGGACGGCCTGGCCGCCGTGCGGGCCGTGGACAGCGTGGCGCCGGACTTCGTGATCCTCGACGTGATGATGCCCGGCCTGGACGGCTTCGGCGTGCTCGCCGCGATCCGGGCGCTGCCGGGCGAGCCCGTGCCGGTGCTGATGCTCACCGCGGCGGCCGAGCCGGACACCAACTCCCGCGCGTGGGCCGACGGGGTCGACTACTACCTGGCCAAGCCGTTCACCGCCGACGCCGTCCTCGACCTCGTCGAGGGCGTGCTCAGCCGGCAGGTACGGGCGAGCGACCTGTGAGGCGACCGTATCGAACCTCAATTTCAGCTCAAGTCGGCCGCGACCCCGCCGATGTTCCCCCACGCGACGGCACCGGTTCCCCTCCGCGTGCCGCCGCGGACAGGGACTTCCTCCCGACCAGTGAGGTGCGAACGCCATGAGATCTAATCGCCGCCGGGGAGTCGCGCTGGCCGCGGCCGCCGTCGTCACGCTGACCGCCGCGCCGGTGGCGGCGGCCGCCCAGCCCGCCGCCGCGCCCCTGCGCGAGGTCGTGGTGACCGGGGCGGGGGCCGAGGCCGCCGCCCGTGCCGTCGAGAACGCCGGCGGCCGGGTGCTGGCGCACCTGCCCGTCGCCGGCGGCGTCGCGGCGCTGCTGCCCCAGGGCACGTCCCTGGACCCGGCCTGGACGGTCGCACCCCAGCGGGAGCTGACCGTCGCGGACGCCGGCGCGAACCCGGACGGCGGCGCCACCACCGTCCGCCAGATGGTCGGCCTGCCCGCGCGCGGCAACGAGGGCGACGGGGTGACCGTCGCGGTCGTGGACACCGGCATCGCGGACGTGCCGGACCTGGCCGGCCGGGTCACCGCCCGCGTCGACCTCACGGGTACGGGCGCCGGCGACGGCTACGGCCACGGCACGTTCATGGCCGGCCTGATCGCCGCCTCCGGCAGGGCCTCGGGCGGGGCGTACCGCGGGGTCGCGCCCGCCGCCGACCTCGTCGACGTGAAGGTGGCCGACGCCGAGGGCCGCACCGACCTCATCACCGTCCTGCGCGGCCTCCAGTGGGTCAGCGACCACCGGCGCGGCGTCGAGGTGCTCAACCTGTCGCTGTCCTCCGACAGCCCGCTGCCGTACCAGGTGGACCCGCTGAACCAGGCGCTCGAGTCGCTGTGGCGCCAGGGCGTGACGGTGGTCGTACCGTCGGGCAACGACGGGCCCGGCACCGGCTCGGTGACTGCCCCCGGCAACGACCCGCTGCTGCTCACCACGGGCGGGCTGGACGTCTCCGGCACCGCGGAGCGCGGCGACGACGTCGTCGGCGCCTGGTCGGGCCGCGGCCCGACCAGGCAGGGCGACGCGAAGCCGGACCTGGTGGCCGCCGGCGGTCACGTGATCAGCCTGCGCTCGCCCGGCAGCGTGGTCGACCGGGGCAACCCGGGCGCCCGGGTCGGCGACGGCTACTTCCGCGGCTCCGGCACGTCGATGGCCGCCGCGGTGACGTCCGGCGCGATCGCCGGCGCGATCGCCGTGCAGCCCCGGCTGGGCCCCGACGCGGTCAAGAACCTGCTGGTGTCGACCGCGTACGCGAGCCCCGGCCTGACGACGGCCGCCGGCGGCGGCGCGGGCGGGCTCGACGTGCCCCGGGTGCTCGCCGCCGCGCCGAAATGGCGCACCAGCAAGGCGCAGAGCCGCTACGACGAGGACACCGCCGCGGTCGGCCGCGACGCGAAGCGCTGGGCCGAGTTCACCCAGGCCGTGGTGGCCGGCGACGGCAGGGCCGCCGAGCGGGCGTGGGACCGGCTGACCCCGGCGTCGCGCGACTGGGCCGCGCGGGCCTGGGCGCAGCTCGACCCGGCCGCCCGCGCCTGGGCCGCCCGGGCCTGGGCGGCGCGGGCCTGGGCCGGCGCCGACGACAGCTGGACCGCGCGGGCCTGGGCGGCCCGGGCCTGGGCGGCGCGCGCCTGGGCGTCCGACGACTGGGCCGCGCGGGCCTGGGCGGACGCCGAATGGAGCGCCCGCGCCTGGGCCGGTGAGGACTGGGCCGCGCGGGCCTGGGCCGCCGAGCGGTGGAGCGCCTCGTCCTGGGCCTGGTTGCCCCGGTCGTGACCGCCTCGCCGCACGGCGCCGGCCGCCCGCTCCCGCAGCGGGTGGCCGGCGCCGTGCGCGCGTACGCGGGAGACCCGATCCTGCGCAGCGTCCTGGCGGTCGGCACGCTCGGCGCGGCCCTCGGCGCCACCGTGACCCTGGCCCTGCCCGACCGCGGGAGCGTGCTCGGCGGCGCCGGCGTGCCGATGGCCTGGCTGGTGCCCGGCCTGATCGTGCTGACCTGCCTCGCCGAGATCACGGTCGTGCGGCTGCGCCACGGCGACGCCGTCGAGGAGCTGAGCCTCTACGAGGCGGCGCTGATCATCGACGTCCTGCTGCTGCCGCCCGGCCCGGCGCTGCTCGCCGCGGTGGCGGGCCTCGTGCTGGCCAGCGCCGTCCAGCGCCGCCCGGTGGTCAAGGCGGCGTTCAACCTGGGTACGTACACCGCGGCCGTGTCCGTGCTGATCCTGCTGGTGCAGCTGATCGGCGGCGAGGGCGGCGAGACGATGACGGCCCGGGTGCTCGCCGGGGTGCTGGTCGGCACGCTGGCGTTCACCATGGTGAACCTGTGCCTGCTGGCCCAGATCCTCGCCGTCATCAACGAGGTCTCGCCGTGGGCGATCGTGCGCGACGAGACCCGGCTCTCCGTCTACATGGCCGTCGGCACGGTGGCCACCGGGCTGACGACGACGGTCATCGCGCTGAACGCGCCGCTGCTGCTGCCGTTCTCCGCCATGCCGGCCCTGGCTGTCACGTACGCGTACCGTGCCGCCGCCCGCGAGGCCGACGAACGCGCCCGCTCGTCGAGCCTGCTGCAGCTCTCGCACGCGCTGGCCGGGCGCGAGGACGTGGTACGCCGGTTCCTCGTCCTGGTGCGGGAGGCCTTCGACACCGACGTGGCCGCCATCGACCTGTACGAGGACGGCTCGGCGCTGCTGGTGGACGCCGCCGAGCCGGCCGCCGTACGGGAGGTGCCGCTGCCGCCGTTCCTCGCCGCGCACCGCGACACCGACGCTCCGGTGCAGCTCAGCGAGAACCTGCCGCCCGGCCTGCGGCACGTGGTGGTCGTGCCGGTGGAGGGCGGCGGCAGCCGGCTGGGCACGGCCGCGTTCGGCAGCCGCAGCCGCCGGCGGATGTCGACCGGCGACGTGACCCTGCTGGCCTCGCTCGGCAACGCGCTGGCGGTGGCGATCCGCGGCGCCGAGCACCTCGAACGGCTCACCGAGGAGCGCAGCAAGCTGCAGGCCGTGGTCGAGCAGTCCGCCGAGGGCATCATGGTGATCGACGGCGCCGGGCTGGTCCAGGTCTGGAACCGCGCGCTGGCGGACCTGGCCGGCACGCCGGCCGCCGAGGCGCTGGGCCGGCCGGTCGCCGGCCTGCTGGACGTGCCGGCCGAGGAGGAGGCGGCGCAGCTCCTGCCGGTGTCGGTGGAGGAACCGCGAGTGGCCACCGAGCTGACCGTCCGCCGGCCGGACGGCGAGGAGCGCCGGCTGCGGCTCGCCCACTCGGCCATCTTCGCCGCGGGCGAGCTCGTCCGCGACGTCGTGGTCATCAGCGACCTGACCCGCGAGTACCGCACCGAGCGGCTGAAGAGCGACTTCATCGCCATGGTGTCGCACGAGCTGCGCACCCCGCTCACGCCGATCATGGGGTACGTCGACCTGCTGCGTACGCGCGGCGAGCGGATGACGCCGCAGAAGCGTGCCGACGCGCTGGCCCTGATCGGCGACCGCGCGGCGCACCTGTCGCGGCTGGTCGAGGACCTGCTGCTGGCCTCGCGCTTCGGCGACAGCCCAGAGGAGGCCTCGCTGCAGGTCAGCACCGGCGTCCACGACCTCGTCGCGATCGTGCGGCAGACCGTGGAGGACCTCGGCTCGCCGCGGATCGTGCTGCACGCGCCGTCCGGGGAGTGGCCGGCCCGGTGCGACAACGGCCGTACGGTGCAGGTCCTGACGAACCTGATCGGCAACGGCCTCAAGTACTCGGCGGAGGACCGTACGGTCGAGGTGAGCCTGCGCCGCGACGGCCGTTTCCTGCACGTCGACGTCCGCGACCACGGGCGCGGCATCCCCGCCGACTCGGTGGAGAAGGTCTTCGAGAAGTTCCACCGGGTCGAGGACCCGATGACCATGAGCACCAGCGGCACCGGGCTCGGCCTGTTCATCGCCCGCCGGCTGGCCCGGGCCATGGGCGGCGACGTGACGCTGGATTCCACGCTGAACGCCGGCTCGCTGTTCACCCTCTCCCTGCCGCCGGCCCCGTGAAACTCCGGCCGGCCGCCCGGCGAGGGTCCCGAATGCCCGGGACCTTGGTCCTGACCCGGGCCGCAACCCTCGATCTCCGGCCCGCGGGTCCGTAGGAATGGTGCGGACGTACGACGAAGGAGAGAAGCGATGAGGGGCACCTGGGGACGCTGCGCGGCAGCCATCGGAGCGGCGGCGGCCGTGCTGGCGGTGCCGAGCCCCGCGTCGGCGCACGAGAAGTGGTTCGTCCCGGACCCGGACGGTTACCCGGGCGACTGGTCGTTCGTGTGGCGACCGCTGACCCTGGCGCTGATCCTCGGCGTCGTGCTGGTCACCGTCGTGTGGCGGTACGTGGCGGTGCACTGGCTGCCGCTGCCGGAGCTGCGGGCGCTGAGCTTCGCCGGGCGGCTGGTGCCGTACGTGCCGCGGCTGCTCGCCATCCACCTGGGCGTGTCGCTGCTGGCGGCCGGGGTGTCGGGGCACTTCCTCACCCACGACCTCGAGGTCGGGCACCTGTCCGGGGGCGCGGCGCTGCTGCTGCTCGAGGGCGCGCTCGGCGTCTGGTTCATCACCGGCATCCGGCTGCGCCCGGCCGCCGTCGGGCTGGCCCTGGCCGGCCCGCTGGCCCTGCTGGTGACCGGGCCCGTCGGGCTGCTGTCGGCGCTGGACCTGCTGGGGGTCGCGGTCTTCCTCGCCTTCGTGCCGCCGTCGGACGCCACCTTCGGCCGGGTCGAGCCGGACGCCGTGACGCTGCGCCGGGCGCTGCTCGCGCTGCGGCTGGGCGCGGGCGGCGCGCTGATCACGCTGGCGTTCGCCGAGAAGCTCGCCAACCCGGCGCTGGCCCGCGAGACCCTGCGGATGTTCCCGCAGCTCGACGTGTTCGCGGCGGTCGGGATCCACCTGCCGCCGGACACCTTCGTCGCCGTCGCGGGCGCCACCGAGCTCCTCTTCGGCCTGCTGGTCATCTCGGGCGCGCTGCCGCAGGTCGCGGTGCTCGTGGCCGGCATCCCGTTCAACGCGACGCTGCTGCTGTTCGGCGGCACGGAGCTGCTCGGCCACCTGCCGGTGTACGGGGTCTTCCTGACGCTGCTGGCGTACGGGTCGAACGCGCGGACCGCCGGCCAGGTGCGCTGGCTGCCCCGCAACCTGGCGGCGATCGAATTGAAGAATTCTTCAACTGCTAAAGTCGTCAACAGCTGAGAACGACCGAGGAGGGCGCGTGGCGGTCCCGCTGCACCAGGTGAAGGCCGAGCTGTTCCGCACCCTCGGGCACCCCGTCCGGATCAGGGCCCTCGAGCTGCTGCTCGAAGGCCCTCGCCCGGTGCGCGACCTGCTGCGCGAGATCGACGTCGAGGCGTCCAACCTCTCCCAGCAGCTCGCCGTGCTGCGCCGGGCCGGGCTGGTCACCTCCGCACGCGACGGCGCCGCGGTGACGTACGCCCTCAGCACCCCCGACGTCGCGGAGCTGCTGGCCGCGGCCCGCCGGATCCTCGGCACGGTCCTCAGCGACCGCGACGGCCTGCTCGAGCAGCTCCGCGCCGACGGCCTCGAGCGATGAGCCCCACCCGGTTGCTCCCCCAGCCCTCGGACTGGGCGGCGGTGCGCCGCAACCCCCGCGCCGACCTGGTCGCGGGCCTCACGGTGGCGGTGGTCGCCCTGCCCCTGGCGCTCGCGTTCGGCGTGACGTCCGGCCTCGGCGCCCAGGCCGGCCTGATCACCGCGGTCGTGGCCGGCGCCGTCGCGGCCGTCTTCGGCGGCTCGAACCTCCAGGTGTCCGGCCCGACCGGCGCGATGACCGTGGTGCTGGTCCCGGTGGTGGCCCGGTTCGGCCCCGAGGGCGTGCTCCTGGTCGGCCTGCTCGCCGGCCTCATGCTCGTCGCCCTGGCCCTCGCCCGGCTGGGCCGCCTGGTGCAGTACCTGCCGACGCCCGTCATCGAGGGCTTCACCGCCGGCATCGCCGTGGTGATCGCCCTGCAACAGGTGCCGGCGGCGCTGGGCGTGGCGGCGGGCCACGGCGACAGGGTGTGGGCGGTCGCCGCCGACGCGGTGACCCGGTTCGCCGCCCAGCCGCATCCCGCCCCGGTCGCGGTGGCCCTCGGGGTGGCGGCGCTCATGCTGCTCGGCGCCCGCCGGTGGCCGGTCGTGCCGTTCTCGCTGCTCGCGGTCGCCGCGGCGACCGTACTGGCCGAGGTGACCGGCCTGGACCTGCCGCGCATCGGGACCCTGCCGGCCGGGCTGCCGTCGCCGTCGCTGGACTTCGTGGACCCCGGCGCGATCGCGGCGCTGCTGCCCTCCGCGCTGGCCGTCGCGGCGCTGGCCGCGCTGGAGAGCCTGCTGTCCGCGACGGTCGCGGACGGGATGAGCGTCAACGAGCGCCACGACCCCGACCGCGAACTGTTCGGGCAGGGGCTGGCGAACCTGGCCGTGCCCGTGTTCGGCGGCATCCCGGCGACCGCGGCGATCGCGCGCACGGCGGTGAACGTCCGGGCCGGTGCCGGGTCCAAGCTGGCCGCGCTGACCCACGCGGTGGCGCTGGCGGTGATCGTCCTGGCCGCGGCGCCGCTGGTCGGGCGGATCCCGCTGGCCGCCCTGGCCGGGGTGCTGCTGGCCACCACCGTACGGATGGTGGAGGTCGGCTCGTTGTGGGCGCTGGCCCGCTCGACCCGCGGCGACGCGCTGGTGCTGGCCCTCACGTTCGTGGTCACCGTCGCCCTCGACCTGGTCACCGCGGTCGCGGTGGGGATCGGCGTGGCGGTGCTGCTGGCCCTGCGGGCGGTGGCGCGGACGGCCCGGCTGGACCGGGTGCCGCTGGAGCCCGGCGACCACAGCGCGGAGGAGCACGCGCTGCTGGCCGAGCACATCGTGGCGTACCGGCTGGACGGCCCGCTGTTCTTCGCCGCCGCGCACACGTTCCTGCTGGAGCTGTCCGCCGTCGCCGACGTGCGGGTGGTGATCCTGCGCATGTCGCGCGTGTCCACGATGGACGCGACGGGGGCGCACGTGCTCGGCGACGCCGTCGAGCGGCTGCGCCGCCGCGGCATCCTGGTGCTGCTGTCCGGCATCCGGCCCGGGCACGACCAGGTGCTGAGCACCCTCGGGGTGGCCGACCGGCTGCGCCGCGAGGGTCACATCTTCCCGGACACCCCCGCCGCCATCGCGTACGCCCGCAGCCACGTCCTGCCCGCCCTCGGCGCGGAGCGGCCCTGAGCCTCAGCCACGCAGGGTGTGCGAGGGCGGTACGCCGTACTCGGCCCGGTACGCGGCGGCGAACCGGCCCAGGTGCACGAACCCGTTGCGGTACGCGATCTCGGTGACCGTGGCACCGGACGCGCCGGAGGCCCGCAGCTCCTCGTGCACCAGGCGCAGCCGCACCTTGCGCAGGTACGCCATCGGCGTCACCCCGACGTAGCGGCGGAACCCGTACTGCAGCGAGCGCTCGCCCACCCCGCCGATGTCCGCCAGGTCGGACAGGGTGAACGGGCGCGCCGGGTCGTCGCGCATGGCCTCGACCGCCCGGCGCACGGCCCGGGGCGCGGCCAGCACCGGCCGCCGGTCGTCCAGCCGGTCCCGGTACGGGTGGTCCGCGGCGAGCAGCAACCCGGTGAGCACGCTCTCCCGCAGGCTCCGGCCGAGCAGCGGGTGCCGGATCAGCCCGGCCTGCTGGCCCGCGTCGGTGGCGAGCAGCCGGATGAGCCGCGCCCACGTGCTTCCCGGCCCGGACCCGACGTCGAAGCCCGGCCCGAAGCGCAGCGGCCTCGGCACCGGCGCGTCGAGCATCCGGGACAGCTGATCCTCCAGCGCCACCCGATCGATCTTGACCGCGAGCAGCCGGCAGTCGGCGTTCCACCGCTCGAGCACCGTCGCGCCCTCGGGCTGGAAGACCGCCGCGCTGCCGCGGCCGGTCGTCCGGAGCCCGCCGTCGCCCTGCCGCCAGAGCAGCTCCCCGGACAGCGGCACGTCGACGTGGTACGCCCCCAGGTCCCCGAACGCGATCCGCACGTCCCGGCCGAAGCGCAGGTCGCCGATGACCACCGACTCGGCCGGCGTGACGTCGAACCTCGCCTCCCACCGGCCCGCGGGCGCCAGCGGGTCGATGTCGTTGGCGTAGAAGTGCCGACCCAGGATGGCCCCCGCCTGGTCCAGGTCAGATGTCGTCATCTTCAGCGCGCGCACAGCGCCCATTATCGCCCCGCCTCCGGACCATCCCGCTGTGCCACATTCGCCGTGAGCTTTGCGGACGGCTTGAGAGCGGTTTGAGGCGGCGTTGAGGTGGGCGGCCGAAACATCGGGCATGACTGTCGCTCACCTCATCGCCGTCCCTCCCTTCGTCGTCGCCGGCCCCGCCGCGCGCGCCCCCCGGCCGGCGGGCCCGGCCGCGGAGTTCACCGTCGTCATCCCGTTCCACAACCCGGGCGCGAAGTTGCGCAGCACGGTCGAGCACGTGGCCGAGACCCTGTTCGCGCAGAACATCTCCTTCGAGATGATCGCCGTGCGGGGCGGCTCCACCGACGGGTCCGAGCGCAGCCTGGCCGGGCTGCCCTGGATCCGGGTCATCGCCGACCCCGAGCTGCAGGACAAGGGCGCGGCCCTGCACCGCGGCCTCGCCGCCGCCGGTGGCACCTACGTCGGCGTGGTCGACGTCGACGCGGACGTCGAGGTGGACCCGTACGAGCTCATCGAGTGCCTGCACCGGGCGCGCGAACGCGATGCCGTGCTCGTCTGAGCCCTCCCCCGATGCACCGCAGACCCCGGTCGCGCCTGGCGTGCCGGGGTCAGGTCATGTCCGGGGCCCGGCGCACCGGCCGGCAGACTTGCCGATTCCTTGAAAGCCGAATGAGACTGCCTTGAGGGTCGGTACCGATCCGTACGGCATGACTCGCACCCCGGCCGGCCCGCCCGCCATGACGAACCTCCGGGAAGTAATCCACTCCCAGGCGATCCAGCCGACCTTCCAGCCCGTGGTGCGGCTCGAGGACGGCGTGGTGCAGGCGTACGAGGCGCTGGCCCGGTTCGACAAGGCGCACTTCCCGAACCCGGCGGACGCGTTCGCCGCGGCCACCGAGGCCGGCGTGGGGGTGGAGCTGGAGCTGGTCGCGCTGGAGCGGGCGTTCGCGTACCTGGACGAGATGCCGTCCGGGGCGTGGCTGAGCGCGAACCTGTCGGTGGAGGCGCTGCTCACCCCGGAGGTCTGCGCCACGCTGCTGGCCCACGCGTCCCGGGGCATCGCCGTCGAGCTGACCGAGCACACCCAGGTGCACGACTATCCCGCGCTGGTCCGGGTCACCGAGCGGCTGCGCGCCGCGGGCGTGCTGATCGCCGTGGACGACGCCGGTGCCGGGTTCGCCAGCCTGAGCCACATCCTCCAGCTGCGCCCGGACATCATCAAGCTGGACATCACCCTGACCCGGGGCATCGACCAGGATCCGGTACGGATGGCGCTGGCCCGCTCGCTGGTCGGCTTCGCCGAGGACATCGGCGCGATGCTGATCGCCGAGGGCATCGAGACGGTCTCCGAGCACCGCAAACTCCGGTCCCTCGGGGTGAAGCTCGGCCAGGGCTTCTTCATGGCGCGCCCCGGCCCGCTGCCGGACCGGGCCGACGCCGGGCTGCTGCGCGACGTGTGACGGCCGTTCGGAACCTTTGATTCGCCCGTGATCGACCGATAGGACCGTCAAGCCGCGCCGCACCCCCGCGCGGCCGTCCGCCGTCCCGCAGGAAACTGGAGGTCCCGTGGCCAGGCCGCGCGCGCTCGTCGTCGAGGACTCACCCGAGTTCATGCTGCTCTGCCAACACCTGCTGGAGAAGGAGGGCTTCGACGTCGTCGTCGCCACCGACGGCCGCGGCGCGGTCGAGCAGGCCCAGAAGGAGCGCCCGGACCTCGCCATCCTCGATCTCGGGCTGCCCGACGTCGACGGGATCGAGGTGTGCCGGCAGATCCGCCAGTTCACCGACGCGTACATCGTCATGGTCACCGGCCGCACCGACGAGCTCGACAAGATCGTGGGCCTGTCCGTCGGCGCCGACGACTACGTCACCAAGCCGTTCTCCCCGCGCGAGCTCGCCGCCCGGATCCAGGCCATGCGGCGCCGGCCGCGCAGCTCCGCCGCCGGGCAGGGCACCACGATCCGCGAGTACGGCGGGCTGCGCATCGACCCCGACGTGCGCGAGGTGACCCTGGACGGCCAGGTGCTGGAGCTGACGAAGATCGAGTTCGGCATCCTGGACCTGCTCTCCTCCGCGCCGCGCCGCACGTTCACCCGCGGCCAGCTCCTCGAGGACGTCTGGGGCGACAACTGGTACGGCGACGACCACATCATCGACGTGCACGTCGGCAACCTGCGCAAGAAGCTGGGCGAGTCCGCCTCGTCCCCACGGCACATCCGTACGCTGCGCGGCGTCGGCTACCGCTTCGAGCCCTGACCCGCCCCGGGCGGCGCCCGCGTGGGGCACGACACTGATCAGCGGGACGACGCACGCCGGAAATACCGGCTTACCACAATGTGAGACATGAAGAGGTCGTCGCAGCTAGCCGTTACCGTCGCGATCACCCGGCGGGTCGCTCCGTCGCGGGACGCGGAGATGGCCGCGTGGGTCCGGGCCGGGGTCTCGCTGGCCGAGACCTTCCCGGGATTCCTCGGCGCCGGTTGGGTACGGCCGCAACCACGCTCGCCGGAGTGGCACATGCTCTACCGCTTCGCGGACGCCGGCGCGCTGGGCAGCTGGGAGCAGTCGCCGCAGCGGCAGTGGTGGCTCTCCTCGGCCGAGGGTTTCGTCGAACACACCCGGACGGAGAAGCGCACCGGAATCGAGGGCTGGTTCGACCCGCCGCGGGAGTCGCAGGTCGATCAGCCGGCGCCCGCCGCTCCGGCCCGGTGGAAGCAGGCGACCACCATCTGGCTGGGCTTCTTCCCGGTCAGCCTGCTCTCCGCCTGGCTGCTGGCACCTCACCTGGCCACCCTTGACGTGGTGCTGCGCACCCTGATCAGCACGCTGGTGCTGACCCCGATCATGACCTATCTCGTGCTCCCGTGGATCACCCGGATCCTGCAGCCCTGGTTGCGCCGCGGACGGTGAGTTCGCCTGCCCGATGCGAGCTCCTGGTCAGGCCCGGTGCCGCGCGGGGTGGCGGTAGCGCAGGGTGGCCCGGGAGAGGGCGGCGCCCCCGCGGCGGCGGGTCCAGATCGCGGCCGCGGCGAGCACCGCGGCGGCGCCCGCCCACGGGGCCACGTCGGGCAGGCCGCGGCCGGCCTCGGGCGGCGGCACCGAACCGACCAGGGTGCGCAGCGCGCCGGCCGGGGTCTGGCCGACCGCGAGGACGCTCGTGCCGGGCGAGAGCCGCCCGGCCGCACCGGGGTCGGTGACCGGCAGCACGGTGGTGTCCGGGGTCGCCGCCGGCGTCGCGGCCGCCGCGGCGCTCACCACGATCACCCGCAGGGCACCGGCCGCGTCGGCGACCACCGGGCGCTCGGCGGCGGCGCCCACCCGCAGCTTCACCGGGGATCCGCTCTTGAAGCCGACTGCGTAGACGGCCAGCCCTTCGGCGGTGGTGCCGGCGGGCAGCCGCCACTGGACGGTCAGGGAGTCCGCGGTGCCGCCGTAGCCGGGGCCGTCGGCGAGCGCCACGCCCGGGGCCAGCACGGACCCCAGCACCGAGGCGGCGAGCACCAGGGCGGAGCGGCGGAGGCGGGAGGGGGTCATATCCGCATGATGCCACTCAAAAGTTGCAGGCCAAGCTTGCCGTTGCCTTGAAGACGGCCAGAGGTTGCGTTGAGGTTGCGGTCCGAACACCAGGGGCATGACCGCGACGCTGCTCCCCACCACCGCCACCGCCTCCGCCTCGGCCCGCCCGGCGCAGCTGTTCAACGCCGCGCGGCTGTGGGCGCCGGCCGACCCGGCCGTGGAGCTGACCGTGGTGGTGCCGTTCTACAACCCGGGGGCCGCGCTGCGCCGCACGGTGCTGAGCCTGGTCGAGTGCCTGGCCGCCGAGCAGGTCGCGTACGAGGTCATCGCGGTCTCGGACGGGTCGACCGACGACTCGGAGCGCACCCTCGCCGGCATCCCCGGCGTCCGTGTCATCACCAGCCCGGTCAACCAGGGCAAGGGCGGCGCGCTGCACCTGGGCTTCGCCGCCGCCCGCGGCTCCTGGATCGGCTTCGTCGACGCCGACGGCGACATCGACCCGCGGCACCTGATCGACTACCTGCGCATGGCCCGCGAGGGCGGCCACGCCGGCGTGTACGCCGACAAGCGCCACGCCCGCTCCGCCAGCGCCTCCTCGCCGTTCCGCAAGCTCGTCTCGATCTTCTACTCGACGCTGGTCACGCTGCTGTTCCTGCTGGGCATGCGGGACACCCAGACCGGCTGCAAGGTGCTGCGCCGCGACGTGCTCGCCGACCTGCTGCCCCGGCTGCGCGAGCGCCGCTTCGCCTTCGACCTCGAGTTCTTCGTCGCCGCCAAGGCCGCGGGCATCCGCAACTTCCTCGGCGCGCCGGTCCACCTCGAGGAGCGCGTCGCCGGTTCGACGGTCGGCGCCACGGCGATCCTGCGGACCATCCGCGACACCCTGGTCATCTTCGGCCGGCTGCACCTGACCCGTCAGTACCGCCCGGTGCCGGCCCCGGCCGCCGCTCCCGCCGCCGCGCCGTGGCAGCACGCCGAGGCCGCCTAACCCGAGGTTCGTGCGGCGGGCCCGGCGCGGCCCACCAGCGGGACAGGTCCCGGCGGTGCTCGACCAGGCCCGCCACCAGCAGGACCACCAGCGACACCAGGGACGCGAGCAGCCCCAGCCGCAGCGCCCGCCACGGCTCGTACCGCACCGTCACCGCCCCCGGGCCGGCCTCGACCGCCACGGTCCCGGCCACCGTCCGCCGGGTGGGCAGCTCCCCCGCCCTCCACCCGGGTGACCACTCCTCGGGGATCACCACCCAGCCCGGCGTACCGGGCGCGACCTGCCAGCTCGTGGAGCTCCGGCGGTGCGCACCGCCCGACGCGGCCGACGGCGGCCGCCCGGTGGCGGGACCGTCCTCCAGCATCGCCTCGCTGCCCAGCGCCCCGCGCGCGGCCAGCGCCACCGCGTCGTCGTAGCCGCCGGCCCGCGAGGCGACCACCCGGCCGGTGCCCGACGCCTCGACCCGGTAGACGTCCAGCTGACGGGTCCGCAGCACGCGCCGCAGGTCCTTCTGGGCGGCGAGCCAGTCGTACTCCTCCGCCTCGCGGTCCCGGGCGAGCACGACGTACCGGACCCCGAGCGGCGCGATCAGGCGGCCGAAGCCGCCGGCGCCGCCCGCGGCCACGAGGCGCTGGACGTACGCCGTGCGCCGCGACACCGAGTTGGTGCGCACCGGCCCGAGCTCGACGGCGTCGCTGGCCAGCACGGGCCGGCGGAAGAAGGCTCCGGCGGGGGTGGCCACGGTCCGCGACCCGGTGAACCCGAACGGCTGGTACTCGTGCCAGGGCAGGAAGAGCACCGCCTCGGAGCCGGCGCCCATGATGTCGTCGGCGGCGTACCACGACTCGGGGTACTGGCTCACCTTCACGCTGCCGCCGAGGCCCCAGGCCAGGGACGGGGCGAGGACGGCGTACACGCCCGCGACCGCGACCAGGGCGCCGGCGGCGGTGAGGCGGATCCCGGCGGGGCGCGCGGCGCGGCAGGCGGCGGCGAGCAGCTCGACGGTCACGCCGATGCCCACCGCGTACGCGAGCATGGTCAGCGCGACCCACTTCTGCTGCTCGCGCATCGCGACGAAGAGCGGAACCACGTCGAAGGCCGCCCGGTACGCCCCCGCCAGCGGCCCGTGGATCCCGGCGCCGAGCAGCAGTCCCGCCACGGCGAGCACGGCCAGCGGCAGCCCGGTGACGGGCTCCCGGCGGCACAGGCGGGCCAGCCCGGCGAGCGCCGCCGCCAGCATCACGGCGGCCGGGACGAGGCCGAGCCCGACCTGGGGGCTGCTGTCCGCGCCGCCGCGCCAGAAGCCGCGCAGCGAGACCAGGGTGGCGAACATCCCGCCGGGGCCGGCGTGCGGGGCGTACACCTCGAGGTCGCTGCCGCCGACGCGGACGGTGAGGATCGCGCTCAGCACGACCGCGAGCGCGTACGCGTAGATGCAGCCGGCGGCGGCGATCACCACCGCGGTCCGGCCCAGGTCCTTGAGCCGCGGGCGCGGCAGCAGCGCGACCGCCAGCAGCCCGGCGCCGCCCAGCCAGGCCGCGTGCGGGCCGACGGCCATCGCCATGGCGTACCAGCCGGCCGGGCGCGCGGCGAACCACCGGTCGCGGCGGCGGGCCCGCACGGCGGAGGCGAGCAGCCAGCTCAGCAGCGCCACGGAGAGCAGGAAGGCGACGTGTCCCGCCTGGATGCGTTCCACCACGAAGGGGTTGCAGCAGGCGAACAGGGCCGCGCTGTGCCGGCGCCACCGCCCGCCGCCGGCCAGCGCGGACACCCCGGACGCCGCGACCGGGAAGTAGCAGAGGATGACCAGCCAGCTGGTGGCGCCCGCCCCCACGACCCGGCGCACCGCGTGGGTGACCAGCCGGTACGGCAACGCGTCCAGCGCCGCAGGGTCGAGCCCGTAGAGGCCCGGGGTGATCGCCTGGTGCGGGCCGGCCACCCAGTCGAGCAGCAGCAGGTAGCCCTCCCGCGTCCAGGGCGCCACCACGATCACCCCGGCCACCAGCCCGAGCAGCCCCGACTCGAAGGTCAGCCGGGCCGTACGCGGGTCGACGCCGGGCAGCCGCCGGTGCCGCGGCACCCGCCGCACGGGATCGTCGCGGTGCCGGGCGCCCGGCCGGGGGCGGGCGGCGAGGGTCACCGCGGGCGGCGCCGCGGGCGGTGCGCGGCTTGCACGACCGCCGCCACGAGCGGCGCGAGCGGGTCCGCCGTCGCGCCCGAGGTGTCCACGACGAGCTCGGCGTGCCGGGCCGGGTGCTCGGCCAGCAGCTCGCGGAACCGCTGCTGCTGGGCGGCCTGCTCGGCGAGGCCGCGCTCCGGCTTGCGGTCGTGGATCAGCTCCGCCGGGGCGTCGGGCAGCACCAGGACGTCCGGGGCGGGCACCAGCAGCTCGGCCACCCGGGCGGCACGCGAACCGGGCCACGGGGACTCGCGCAGGTCGTACACCCAGCGGTCGGCGATGACCACCCGGCGGCGGGCCACGGCCGGGGCGACCACGCGCAGGTAGCGCCACACGTACTCGCCCGCGTAGAACCAGGCGGCGACCCGGCGCAGCGGGGCGTGGTCCAGGGGCGCGGGCGTCGCGGCCGGGACGGGTGAGCCCGGCGGGGCGGGAAGCGCGGGCCGGGCCGGCTCGGTGGAGCCGACCCCGAGCAGGCGGCGGGCCAGCGCCACGCCGGGCAGGTTGCCGCGGGCCATGCCGAAGTAGGCGGAGCTGGTCGGCAGGCCGTACCGGTGCAGGCGGTCGTGGAGGCCGCCGGCGACCGTGGACTTGCCCGAGCCGTCCGTGCCGACCAGGGCCACCACCACGCCCCGGACACGCAGCCCCAGCGGCCCCGCCGACCGGCCGGCCGGCAGCACCGCGCGGCGCTGGGCCCAGGTGGCCGGCAACGCCGCGGGGGTCAGGCTGCGGGCGGCCAGCCGTACGCGCGCCCGCAGCGGCAACCGCGCGCCGGGCGCCGCCCCGCCCGCGACCGCGATCAGGTCGGCCGCGACCCCCGCCCCCAGCTGGGCCGTGAGCCGGCGGGCCAGGTCCTGCCGGTGCCCCGGTTCCGCGGCCGCCCACGCGGCGCGGGCCTCGGCGAGGCGGTCCGGCCCGGGCAGCCGACCGCGCAGCACCGGGCGTACGAGCAGGTCGGCGACCGCCGCCGCGCCGGTCAGGCGGTGGGTCAGCGGGTCGGTCGTGGCCCGGCCGGCGGGCACCAGCAGCACCGGGCCGACGCACAGGTCGCCCCGGGTCACGTCGACGACGGCCGGGCCGGTGGCGGTCTCCACCGCGAGGCTCACGTGACGCAGCCGGCGCGGGTCGTGCGCCTCGGCCACCCGGGCGGCGGCGTACGCACGGGCCAGCACGCCGACCGGGTCGCCGGGGGACGGCGGGGCGGCGTACCAGACGTCCAGGTCCTTGGGGCCGGTCGCGGCGAGCCAGCGCTCGGGTGCCCCGGCCTCGCCCTGCCAGGCCCAGCGCTCCCCGGTCGCGTCGAGGGCGGCGACCACGGCGGCCAGCAGCTCGGCCCGCGCCGGCGCCGCCGGGGCGCGACGAGGCACCGGCGAGGTACCCGCCGGGACGTCACGAGGGGGCCGATAATCGGTCATTTCACCCCGATTATGGCCCTCGGGGCACGAGCCGGTCCCGGGTTTCGTGACGGAGCAGGCCGAAAAATCGGACAGGTCGGCGGCCGAGCCGTCGATAGAGACGGTGTGACCGACCTTGCCCGCCGCTTCGCGCGCCTCGCCGCCCGGGGTGCCGCGCCGATCGCCGTGGCCGTGGCCGTGCAGAGCGCGGGCAACCTGGCCTTCCACTCGGTCGTCGGGCGGATGCTCGACCCCGGATCGTACGGGGCCCTGGGTGCGGTGCTCAGCGCGATGGTCATGCTCGGGGTGCCGCTGGGCGCGTTGCAGACCGCCGCGTCCGCCCTGGTGGCCGAGCACGGGCTGACCCGCGACACGGCCCGCCGTACGCTGCGCTCGGTCGCCCTCTGGTCCACGCCCCCGGCCCTGCTCGTGCTGCTCGGCGCGCCGCTGCTGCGCGACTACTTCCACCTGGCGTCCCTGGCCGAGGCCGCGCAGCTGGCGCCGTACCTGCTGGTCGCCGCCGTGGTGGCCGCCGCGCGCGGGCTGCTGCTCGGCGACCGGCAGGTGGGCACCGTCGCCATGACCTACCTGGTCGGTACGGTCGCCCGGCTGGCGCTGGGGCTCGCGCTGGTCGTGCCGTTCGGCGTCTCCGGCGCGCTGGCCGGCACCGTCGCCGCGGAGGTGGCCGCGCTGCTCGTCGCCGCCGGCCGGCTGCGCGGGCCGGCCGGCCGGTACGGCACCACGGGCCTGCGGCTGGGCGCGGTCGCGCACGCCGGGTTCGCGGTGACCGGCCTGTTCCTGTTCTCCACCGCCGACCTGCTGCTCGCCCGGCACCACCTGGGCGACGCCGCGTCCGGGTCCTACGTCGCGGCGGCCACCGTGGCCAAGACCGTCCTCGCCCTGCCCGCCGGGATCATGGCGGCCGTCTTCCCCCGCCTGCTCGCCGCCTGGCCCACCGCCGGCCGCGGCCGGGCCCTGCTCGGCGGCGGCGCCGCGGTGACCGGCCCGGCCCTGCTCGGCGGGCTGGTCGTCGTCGCGGTGCCGGGCCTGGTGCTCACCGTGCTCTACGGCGACGGGTACGCCGACGCGGCCGGCCTGGTCCGGGCGCTGGCGGGCGTGGCGGCGCTGACCTCGTTCGTCACCGTGCTGACCCACGCGGCGCTGGCCCGGCGCTCCCGCCTGATCGCCGTCCCGTGGTGCGGCGCGGTGCTCGAGGTGGCGCTCATCGAGACCTGGCACGGCTCGGCGACCCAGATCGCGGCCTGCTCGGCCGCCGCCCTGGCCCCGACGCTGCTGGTCATGGCGTTGCTCGAGGGTCGCCGGTGGGCCCGCGCCCCGCGGCCGAACGCTCAAGTGACCGGCGGCGGTGCCGATCCTTCCCGTACCGCCGCGACCGCGGCCTGACCCGCGGAGGTCCCCGTGCGCATCCTCGTGCTCAACTGGCGCGACCTGTCCCATCCGGCCGCCGGCGGCGCGGAGGTCTACACCGAGCAGGTGCTGCGCCGGTGGGCCCGGGCCGGGCACGAGGTGACGCTGTTCGCCTCCTCGGTCGACGGCAAGCCCGCCGCCGAGATCGTCGACGGCTACCGCGTCGTCCGCGCCGGTAACCGCTTCACCGTCTACCGCGAGGCCCGCCGCTGGTGGGACCGCTACGGCCGGGGCCGCTTCGACGTGGTGGTGGACGAGACCAACACCGTGCCCTTCCTGGCGCACGAGTGGGTCGACGACGGCGCCCGCACGATCGCGCTGGTGCACCAGACGTGCGAGGAGATCTGGCACCACAACGCCCCGCCGCTGGCCGCCCACCTCGGGCGGTACCGGCTGGAGCCGGAGTGGCTGCGCCGGCTGGGCGGCGCGCCGATCCTGGCCGTCTCCGACTCCACCCGCGACGCGCTGGCCCGCTTCGGCGCCCGCGACGTGACCGTGGTGCCGGAGGGTTACGAGCCCCCCGCCGACCTGCCCGCCGTCGCCAAGGAGGACCGGCCCACCGCCGTGTTCTGCGGCCGGATGGTCAGCTACAAGCGCCCGTGGGACGTCCTGCGGGCGGTGGAGCTGGCCCGGCGCGAGATCCCCGGCCTGCGGCTCTGGATGATCGGCGGCGGCCCGCTGCTGGACAAGCTGCGCGCCGCGGCGCCGCCCGGCGTCGAGTTCCTCGGCCGGGTGAGCGAGCGGGTCAAGCACGACCGGATGGCGCGGGCCCACGTGCACCTGTCGACCAGCGTCCGCGAGGGCTGGGGGCTGGTGGTCACCGAGGCCGCCGCGCTGGGCACGCCGACGATCGCGTACGACGTACCGGGGCTGCGCGACTCCACCCGGGCGGCCGGCGGGGTCGTGGTGCCGCCCGAGCCGCAGGCGCTGGCCCGCTGGCTGTGCGAGCTGCTGCCCGCCCGCATGGCCGAGCCCTTCGCCCCGGTGCCGTACGGCGGCGCCCACGGCTGGGACGACGTCGCCGCCACCCTGCTGACCGCCGTGGAACTGCACGCCCGAACCCCCGACAGGAGAAGTCATGAGGATCAGCTTCGTGGTGCCGACGTACCACTCGGCCCGGACGCTGGACGCGTGCCTGGCGTCGCTGCGTAACCAGAACCACCCCGACGTCGAGGTGGTCGTGGTCGACAACGGGTCCGCGGACGCCACCACGGAGATCGCCCGCCGGCACGCCGACCAGGTGCTCCAGTGGGGCCCCGAGCGCAGCGCCCAGCGCAACCACGGCACCGCGCGCAGCAGCGGCGACGTGGTGGTCTTCATCGACTCCGACATGGTGCTGGAGCCGCACATCGCGGCCCAGATCGAGGCCGAGTTCACCGCCCACCCGGGCGTCGGCGCGCTCGTCATCCCCGAGCGCTCGTTCGGCGACGGCTTCCTGGCCCGCTGCCGGCAGCTCGAGAAGCACCTGTACGTCGGCGACCCGGCGGTCGAGTCGCCCCGGGCCTTCCGGCGCGCGGTGATCGAGGAGCTGGGCGGCTGGGACGAGCAGTTGACCGCGGCGGAGGACTGGGACCTGGCCGACCGCACCCGCCGGATCACCGCCGTCGGCCGGGTCACGGCGTGGATCTGGCACGACGAGGGCCGGATCCGGCTGCGGGCCACCTTCGCGAAGAAGCGCTACTACGGCCGCTGGATCGACCAGTATGTACGCATGCATGCTGATTCCAGCGGGAGCAAGTTCGCGCGTACCGCCCTGCTGCGCAAGCCCGGGAGCCTTCTGCGCCACCCGGTGCTCACCGCCGGGCTCGCCACGCTCAAGGCCACCGAGGCGGCGGGGCTGGTGCTCGGCATCCGCGACAGCCGCGCGGCGTCCTCCCCGGGCGGCGCCCGGTGACCGAGCCCCGGGTCGCCCACCTCATCGCCGAGTTCTCCGCGCACGAGGCGATGGGGCGTACGGTCACCGAGACCGCGCGCCGGGTGCCGGGCGAGCACCACCTGGTGACCACCCGCGCCCACGACGGCCGGGACGCCTTCGCCGGGGTGCACGAGCTGGGCGGCGGCGTGGCGACGTTCCCGCTGCGGCGCACGGCGGCGCTGGCCGGGGTGCTGGCCCGGATCCGGCCCGACGTGGTGCACCTGCACGCGGGGGCGCTCGGGCCGGTGCAGGCGGCGATGCCGGTGCTGCGGCCGTACCCGGTGGTGCTCACCGCGTACGCCTGGCCGACCGTGCCCGGACCGGCGGCCTGGCGCCGGGCGACGGTGGCCGAGATGCGGGCCTCGAACGTCCTGCAGCCGCGGGTGGCGCTGACCACGCTGCTGCCGCCGGCGCTGGCCGCGGCAGCGCTGCGCCGCGCCGGCGTGACCACCGTCCTGACGCCCGACCCGAGGGTCGCCGGCCGGCTGGGCGGCCGGCCCGGCCTGACCGTGACCCGCCTGCCCTCGGGCGCGCCCGCCGACGACCGCCGGGCCCGCTTCACCGCCGACCGCCCCACGATCGTGTTCGCCGGGCGCGCCGAGAGCGTGCGCGGCCTGGACACCCTGCTCGCCGCGTTCCCCGCGGTGCGCGCCCGGGTTCCCGGCGCCCGGCTGCGGCTGCTGCTCATCCCCCGCCCGGAGCTGCCGGCCATCCTGGCCCGCGCGGGCTCCGCCGAGGGCGTCGAGGTGGTCACCGAGACCGTGCCCGACCTGCTGGCCGAGCTCGCCGCCGCGCAGGTCGGCACCTGGCCGTTCAAGTTCGACTACACCACCTCGCCGCCGGCGATGGCGGTCGCCGAGGCGATGAGCGTCGGGCTCCCGGTGGTGGCGACGGACGTGGCCTGCGTACGCGCGGTGCTCGAACCGGGCGTCAACGGCGTGGCGGTGCCCCCGGCGAACCCGGCGGCGCTGGCCGCGGCCCTCGCCGAACTGCTCACCGACGAGCTCGCGTGGCGCCGGTACGCCCAGGCCGGCGTCCGCTCGGTGCGCGACCGCCTCGGCTGGGACCGCGCCGCGGCGGTGACCGCGCGGGCCTACGGGACCACCGCCGCCCTGCCGGTCGGATAGCCGCGCGGCACTACCGTGTCCCCGTGATCACTTCACGGGTGACCGGGCGGCCCGCTCCGCTGGCGGTCCGGGCCGCGGCCCTCTTCGACGGCGTCACGGGCACCCTCCGGCCCGACCCGCTGGTCATGGTGGACGGTGCGACCATCACCGCCGTCGACAGTGGCGCAGCCCCGCCGCCGTACGCGCGGGTGGTGGAGCTGCCGGGAGCGACCCTGCTGCCGGGCCTGATCGACACCCACCTGCACCTCGCTCTCGACGCGGGCGCCGACCCGGTCGCCGCCCTGGCCGCCCGGGACGGCGACGACGACGCCGTCGTCGCGGCCATGACCGGGGCCGCCCGCACCGCCCTGCGCGCCGGCATCACCACCGTCCGGGATCTCGGCGACCTGCGCCATCTCTCGCTGCGGCTGCGCGGCCGCGACGACCTGCCCACGATCGTCGCCGCCGGGCCGCCGGTCACCACCCCGGCCGGGCACTGCCACTTCCTCGGCGGTGGGGTCGAGCCGTCGCCGGACGCGGTACGGGCCGCCGTGGCCGACCGCGCCGCACGCGGCGCCGACGTCGTCAAGGTGATGGCCAGCGGCGGCCGGCTGACCCCGGGCACCCGCCAGGAGGTGTCCCAGTTCCCGCCGGACGTGCTGCGGGCCGCGGTGGACGAGGCGCACCGGCTCGGCCTGCCGGTCGTCGCGCACGCCCACGGCACCGCGGCCATCCGGGAGTCGCTGGACGCCGGGGTGGACGGCCTGGAGCACGTGACGTTCTGGAGCGCCGACGGCGTCGACGAGCCGGGCGAGCTCCTCGGCCGCATCGCGCGCAGCGGGGTCGCCGTGGGGATCACCGTCGGCAACGTGCCGGTCCCCGGAGCGGCGCCCTCGGCCGCGGTCCGGGCGCGCACGCCGGGGATCGTCGCGAACTTCCGCGGCCTGCACGCGGCCGGCGCACGGATGCTCGTGGGCACGGACGCGGGCATCGAGAACACCAAGCCGCACGACGTGCTGCCGTTCGCGGTCGCCCTGGCCGCCGACGTGCTGCTGGGCCCGGCCGGGGCGCTGCGCGCGGTCACCTCCGTCGCGGCCACGGCCTGCGGGCTCGGGTCGCGCAAGGGGCGCGTCGCCGCGGGCTTCGACGCCGATCTGGTGGCGGTGGACGGTGATCCGCTCGCCGACCCGGCCGCGCTGCGCACCGTCCGGTGGGTCCTCGCCCGCGGCCGGGAGGTCGCTGTCGGATAGCAGCACCCGTACGGGGTGGACGGCCACCACTGTGGAGGCTTCCATGGAGGAATGACCCCGTACTGGCTCGCGGCCGGCGCACTGTGGGTCCTCGTGCGGTGGTGCCGGCGGTACACCCGCCGCGTCCCGCCCGAGGGCCTGCGCTACCACCTGGCCGCGTACGGGGTGCTGTACCTGATCCCGATCGGCGCCGCCACCACGGCGTACTGCCTGCTCGACGCGGTGGTGCGGGTGGCCGGCGACGACCTCTCCGCGGGCACCCTCCTCGCCTGGCAGCGCCGCTTCGAGGCGGTGTCGGGGTTCTTCGCCGACCATCTCAAGCTGACCGAGCCCGAGGTGCTGCTCCTGCTGCTCGCGGTGCACGTGCTGACCTGCCTGCTGATCACCCGGCGGGAGCGGGCCGCGGCGGCCCTGCACCGCGGCGCGGACGCGTACACCCGCTACACCGGGCCGATCGCCGCCGGGCTGGCCACGCTGGCCGCGTTCACCCTGTTCGGGATGCAGCTCGGCACGCCCGCGACGGACCTGCGGCTGCGCCTGAAGGTGGCCCAGCAGGGGTACGCGGAGGTCAGCCGCGACCTCGACACGGCGTTGAACCGGGAGGTGGCCGGCCGCCTCTTCGACAAGATCCGGACCGGGCTGGGTCCGGCGTACGCCGATGCCCTCTCCCGCGAGACGACGATCAGCGACCTGCTCGACCGCCTCCAGGCGCGGTCCGCCCAGGCCCGCACCGAGTACGGGGTCCGCAACGCCGCGCTGGAACGGACCCTGGCCGCGGAGGCGGCCCGCCGGGCCCGCGCCGGCGCGCTGCCCGCCGAGCTCCGGGTCGACGGCACCGCCCGCGCCGGCCTGCCCGACCGGGTGAGCCCCGCGGAGGTGGCCGCCGGTCGCACGCCGGCCGCCGCGCTGCCCGAGCCCGGCGTCGACCTCGTCGCGGACGGCCGCAAGAAGGTCACCCTCCAGCTGGAGAAGCTGGTCAGCGAGCGCCTGTTGCAGGTGGCCAAGCCGCTGTTCGAGGCGGCGCCGATCACCGAGCCGCTCGTCCAGGCGTTCGCCGAGGCGATCGACCGGACGCTCCAGGACCGGCTGGCGCGGGCGTACGACCGGCTGCTCGCCCGGGCGCTCAGCGGCGCGCGGAACCTGCCCGCCGCGGTCGTCCGGGAGGCCACGGACATCGTCGCCCGCACCGACGTCGGCGAGCCGGTGGCGCGGCATGCCGCGGACGCGAACCGGCAGGTGGAGCTCCGGCGTCTGCTGATGACGAACCTGCAAGCGGGCAGCATCGAGATCGACCGGTCGGTGACGCGGGTGCGCGCGGCCCGGGAGGCGGCGGCCCGCAGGGCGGCGCCGCCGCGGCTCGGCGGGGTGCCGAAGGTCCCCGACCTGCGGCTGCCGCCCATCCGACCCTACGTGCCACCGCCCGAGTACTACCGCCCGCCGGGCTTCAGCGATCCGTATTTCCGGCCGCCGCCGGTGCGTCCCCCGGTCCGGCCTCCGGTCCGGCCGCCGCCGGTGCGACCCCCGGTCCGGCCGCCGATCATCTTCTGACGCGCCGCGTCGACCCACCGGCGAGGCCGTCCACCACGGTGGTCAGGTTGTGGGCGAAGCTCTCCGCCGGGTCGAGGTGGGCGCCCTCGATGACGAGCCGGGCGACCGTGGGATAGCGGCCGGTCTCCAGCATGCGGCTCAGGTAGGGGCCGAGCCCGGTCTGGAAGGCGGCCTCGTCGGTGCCGGTCGCGCGGACGGTGCGCCGCTCGGTGACCTCCCGGCGGACGGCGCCGACGAGGAAGGCGTTGAGGGCGCCGAGGGCCCGCTGAAGATCGTCGATGCCACGCACGGCGGGGGCCCGGCTCAGCGCCGCCGCCATCGCCTCGGCCACCGCGAGCCCGTGCGGCCCCAGGTGGGGCCGCCCGCCGAGCAGGTCGGCGAACCACTCGTGCTCGAGGGCGGCCGCGCGGGTGGCCTGCGCGACGGCCAGCACCGTCTCGCGCCAGCCGGACTGCCGGCCGGCCTCGGCGATCGGGGCGTACACCACGTCGACCATCAGGTCCAGCAGCTCGGACCGGCCGCGCACGTAGTCGTAGAGCCGCATCGGGCCGACGCCGAGCTCCTTCGCGAGCTTGCGGACCGACAGGCCGTCGAGGCCGTGCTCGTCGGCGAGCCGGATCGCCACGGTGGCGATCAGGTCGCGGCTCAACGGCACCGGCGCCGCCCGCGGCCGGGGCTCGGGGCGTTCCCAGACGGGCACGACTTCGCTACCGTACGGTGTATCCATGAGGTACATCGTACGGTAAGGGAGCGGGAATGAGAATCGCGATCGCCGGCGGCGGGCTCGGCGGCCTGACCCTGGCCAGGATCCTGCACCGGCACGGCATCGAGGCGGTCGTGTACGAGCGGGAGCCGCACCGGTCCGCGCGCCCGCAGGGCGGCATGCTCGACCTGCACCCGGAATCGGGCCAGCGGGCCCTGGCCGAGGCCGGCCTCACCGACGGGTTCCGCTCCTGGGCCCGGCCCGGGGGCGAGGAGCATCGCATCCTCGACCCGGCCGGCCGCACCCTCGTGCACCACACGCCGGAACCCGGCTCGTTCGCCGGCCGGCCCGAGATCGACCGGACCGTGCTGCGCGACCTGCTGCTCGACTCCCTCCCCGGCGGCACGGTCGCCTGGGGGCACCGGCTCACCGCGGCGGCCCCGCGGCCCGGCGGCGGCTGGGCGCTGACGTTCGACGGCGGCCACCGGGCCGACTGCGACCTCCTCGTCGGCGCGGACGGCGCCCGCTCGGCCGTCCGGCCGCTGCTGATGGAGGCCGACCTGATCCCCGTGGCCACCCTCGTGGAGCTGACCGTCCGGGACGCCGACCGGCGCCACCCCGGCCTGGCCGCGCTGGTCGGCCCCGGCAACCTGTGGTGCGTCGGGGTGAACCGGGTCCTGGCGGCGCAACGCACCGGCGACGGCAGCCTGCGCGTCGGCATCACCCTGCGCCCGGACGGCACCCCGATCGGGACCTACCGCAGCAGGGACGCCCTGCTGGACCTGTTCGCCGGCTGGGACCCGCGCCTCACGGCCCTCATCGAGGCCGCCGACACCCCGCCGGCGCCGCGCCCGATCCAGGCGATGCCCGCCGGCACCCGCTGGGCCGGCCGCCCGGACCTCACCCTCCTCGGCGATGCCGCGCACCTCATGCCGCCGGTCGGCGAGGGCGCCAACCAGGCCATGCTCGACGCCGCCGAACTCGCCGCGCGGCTGGCCGCCGACCCCGGCACTGCGATCCCGGCGTACGAGGAGGCGATGTTCGCCAGGATCGGGCCGATCGCCGAGATGTCCGCCCGCGTCCAGGCGATGATGCTGTCCCCCACCGCCGCCGGGGACATCACCCGCTTCTTCACCCGGCCGGCCGCGGACTCCACGCGCTGACCGCGATCCGCCCGGTGCTGCCCAGATCCAGCCCGTGCTCCGGCTCGACGACCTGAACGGGCCGGCCGGCCACCGGAGCGACCTCGAGGAACCGCACGGTCACCGGCGGCTCCCGGAGGTCGTCGTACGTGTTGCGCCACGCCAGGGTCGCGCCGGCCCGCTCCCTCGGCTCCAGCACCACCGGCCCGGGCGGCCCGTCCCCCGGCAGACCGCTCCCGGCGATCGTCGCGGCCCCGTGCAGGACCCGCACCCCGAGCGCGTTGCGGTCCGCGCCGAGCGCGCGCAGGCCCGGATAACCCTTCACCCGGTACGCCCGGGACCCACAGTTCACCAGCGAGAGCCCGAGCACCCGCAGCCCCGACGCGGCATCCCCCTGCCCCACCTCGACCCGCACGCCCTCCTCCGGACACCCCCGGCCCGCCGGCGCCGACGGCGCGGGCGCCGGGGAGACGGGCGCGGGCGGCTGCGTGCCGGCCGAGACCGGCGGCGGGCCGCAGCCGGCCAGGAGCACCCCGAGCGCGAGCGGCACGGCGAGTCGAGGGGCCCGGGGTCCGATCACCGGCACATTCTGCCCGCCCCCGGCAACCCGCGGCGGGTCAGCGGATGACGGAGGGGGACCAGCCCTGGGGGATGAAGATGCGGGGGGTGCCGCCGCCCGAGGCGTCGACCGTCCAGATGTCGGTGGTGCCGGACTTCACCGGGCCGGTGCGCAGGCCGTACAGGAGGTGGGTGTCGTCGAGCCATTCGGCCTGGTCGTCGACGCTGCGGGTTTCGGCGGTGAGGGTTTCTCGGGTGGTGCGGAGGTCGTAGACGGCGAGGCGCCATTCGCCGTCGGCGAGGGTGCCGTGCTTCTTGAAGGCGATGCGGGTGCCGTCCGGGGAGAGGGAGGGGCATTCCACGTCCCGGCGCAGGGCGGTCAGGGTGCGGGCCCGGACGCTGCCGCGGACGAGGTACGTGTGCCGGCCGGTGGCGGCCGTCGCGTAGAAGGTCTCGTCGTCGGCGAAGGTGACGCCCCAGAAGTTGCGGTCGGGGTTGCGGGTCACCCGGCCGTCGATGGTCAGGGTGTAGTTCTCGAGGTCGGTGCCGGCGCGGGTGTCGCCGACCGGCGTGATCGTCGTGCGGGTGGAGAACTTGCCGGGGCTGTTGTACGAGTCGCCGTAGACGAACGCCGTCGTGGCGACCAGGGCGCCGCTCGGCGAGAGGCGGGTGCGGCTCGACAGCCCCGGCGTCCGGAACAGGTCGTGGCCGGAGGTCCAGCCGGGGTCGAGCACGCGTACCCGGTAGGTGCGGGCGTTCAAGGTGGCCTCGGCGGCGAGGCAGACGGCGTGCGCGCGGGTCGCGTACACGCGGTCGCAGACGGCCGGGGTGACGGCCCGGGGCCCGCCCGCCGCGTCCACCGGCACCGCCGCGACGTGGCCCTCGGCCGGTCCCGGGGCGGTGCTGCGGAACACCACGTGCGGCCTCGCCGTGACGGCGGCCAGGTCGGCCGCGGTGTCGGCCCGGTCCGGCCCGGACGAGGCGCGGACGCGGTCGCCGTACGCCCGGGCCACGTACGCCACCGAACCGCCGACGGCGAGCAGCATGACCGCGAGGAACACGAAGGCGCGCACCCGGCGGCTGCGGGCCGGGTCGGCGGTCATCTCCCGGCCTCCGCGCTCCGCAGCAGCCAGGCGGCGGCGGGCAGCACGACGCCGAGCAGCGCCGCGAAGACGACGAGCCCGGTGCCGGGGCCGCTGACCGCCCACAGCGCGCCGAAGGCCACCGACGACGCGAAGCGGGCCACCACCACGGCCGTCTGCGCGGCGGCGATCCCGCTGGCCCGGGCCTCGTCGGCGACCAGCGGGCTGACCAGCGCGGGCAGGACCCCGTCCGTGGCGGCGTAGAAGCCACCCAGCAGCACCAGCGTCGCGACGACCGCGGCCACGCCGGGCACCGGACCGCCCGCGACGAGGTACGCGGCGAGCAGCGCCACGTGCCCGCCGACGAGCACCCGGGCCCGGCCGAGGCGGTCCGCGAGATGGCCCAGGGGCACCGCCAGCAGCAGGTAGACGGTGTTCGTGCCGACGTACAGGAGCGGGAAGAAGGTGGCGTCGAGGTCGGTGCGCTGTTGCAGCGACAGGTAGAGGAAGCCGTCGCCGACGGTCACGGCGCCGAGCAGGGCGCAGGCGACGACCGGGCGGCGCAGCCGGCGGCCGGTCAGTTCCCGCAGGATCCCGCGGGCGCGCAGCCGCGCCGCCGGCAGGGCCCGGCGGGCGGGCACGAACAGCACGAGAAGGGCGACGCCGATCGCCGCGACCGCGAAGGACACCACGAAGACCGAGTCGTAGCCGCCCGGGACCGCGGCGAGCAGGCCGAACGCGACCAGCGGCCCGAGTGCCGCCCCGACGGTGTCCAGCGCCCGGTGCACGCCGAAGGCGCGGCCCAGGTCCTCCCGGCGGGACGCGGCGGCGATCATGGCGTCGCGGGGCGCGGTGCGCAGGCCCTTGCCGAGCCGGTCCGCGGTCACCACGGCGGTGATCGCGAGGAAGGCGTGTGCGGGGAGCATCGCCAGCCGGCTCACCGCCGAGACGCCGTACCCGAGGACTGCGATCCACTTGGCGGCGCCGGTGCGGTCGCTGGCGTAGCCGCCGAGCATCCGTACCAGCGCGCTGACGCCCTGGTAGGCGCCGTCGAGGAAGCCGTACGCCACGTAGCCGAGGCCCAGCTCGGCGGTCAGGTACAGCGGGAGGACGGCGGCGACCATCTCCGAGGAGACGTCGGTGAACATGCTGACGAGGCCGAGCAGCACCACGGTCGAGGCGACCCGGCGGCGGACGGCGCCGGGGCCGGGGGTGTCACCGGCGTCTCCGGCGGGCCGGTCCCGCAGCGACACGTACACTCTGCCCACTGTCGCAGCTCGGCGGCGCCGGAACGGCCGGAACTCCCGGTTCGCAACCGTGGGGCACCGCGCCGGGCGCCCCGGGACCGGCACTGTGGTCCGGTGAAGTCCGGACCCGTCTCCCGTCCCCGCGGCCGCACGAGCTTCCTGCTCGGGCTGCTGGTCGTCGTGCTGCTCCCGGCCGGCGCCTTCGCCGCGGCCGGTGGCATGGCCGGCGCCGGCCGTCCCGCCCGTACGGCCGCGCCGCAGCAGCTCGCCGACGGCGAGGGCGAGCTCATCGCCGCCGTCGGGGACATCGCGTGCGCGCCGACGAACCCCGTGTACCGCGGCGGCGAGGGCAGCACGGCCGGCTGCAAGGAGAACAACGTCGCGGACCTGCTCGCCGGGCAGCGCCTGGCCGCGTTCCTGCCGCTGGGCGACCTGCAGTACGAGAACGGCACGCACGACGAGTTCGCCAACGTGTACGACCAGTTCTTCGGCGGCTACAAGGCGATCACCAGGCCGGTGCCGGGCAACCACGAGTACAAGACGGCGAACGGCGCGGGCTACTACGACTACTTCGGGGTCGTGGCGCAGGAGAAGAACTCGTACCAGGTGCCGGGGACGTACAGCTACAACGTCGGCAAGTGGCACCTGATCGCCATCAACTCGGTCCTGTGCAGCCCCGGGACGCCCTGCGACGACAACAGCGCGCTGCTGCGGTGGCTGAAGGCCGACCTCGCCGCGAATCCGGCCTCGTGCACGCTCGCGTACTGGCACCACCCGCTGTGGTCGGCCGGCGCGCACGGCGCGTACGCGCCCATGACCCCGGTCTGGAACACCCTGCTCGACGCGGGCGCCGACGTGATCCTCACCAGCCACGACCACAACTACCAGCGGTTCGCGCCGCTGGGGCGGGCCACCGCCACCAGCTCCACCACGATGGCCCCGCCGGTCGTGGTCCCCGAGGCGGAGGGCATGCGCACGTTCATCGTCGGCACCGGCGGCGCCAACAACTACTCGGTGGCCACCGACGCCCAGCGTCCCGACCTCGCGGGTTCGGTCGAGACCAGCTACGCCGGCAGCGCGATCGCGCTCTTCGGCATGCTGTTCCTGCGCCTCGGCGACGGCCGGTACGAGTGGAGCTTCAGCCAGGCCGCCCCCGCCCCGATCAGCTACTCCGACGCCGGTGTGGGCACATGTCACTGATCACGTACGCGCTCCGGCGCCCGCTGTCCCTGCTCGCCGTCCTCCTCGTCGCCCTGGGGCTCGGGGTCGTGGGCGCGACCACGGCCGCGGCGGCCACCCGCGTCGCGCCGCCGTCGGCGTTCAAGGCCGTCGCCGGCAACGGCAAGGTCAGCCTGTCCTGGACGGCGGCCCGCGGCTCGACCGGCGTCGACGTCCTGCGCAACGGCGTCGTCGTCGCGCAGAAGGTCCGCGGCACCCGCTGGTCCTCGGCCGTGGTGCGCAACGGCCTCACGTACAAGTACGTCCTGCGCAGCGTCGACGCGAAGGGGCGCCGGTCGAAGAACAGCGCCGTCCGCACCGTCACGCCGCTGGCGGCACCGCCGGGGCTGACCGGGGTCGCGATCCGCCACCAGAACCGCCAGGTCACCGTCACGTGGAACCGGCCGGCGAACACGCTGGCCGCGACCGTACGGGCGGTGGTCAACGGTTCCCGCAAGGCCGCCGTACCGGCCGCCGACGGGCTGCTGGTGGTCACCGGGCTCACCAACGACCGCTCGTACGCGCTCAACGTCGAGGCCGTCAACCGCAACGGCACCGCCTCCGTGCCGGCTCGCCTCACCGCCGTGCCCACCGCCGCCGAGCAGCGCAGCGCCTTCGGCCTCACCGCCGTGGCGAGCGACGCGCGGGTCGCCCTGACCTGGCTTCCGGTCGCCGGCGCCCAGCGCTACCTGCTCTTCCGCAACGCGAAGCAGATCAAGACCGTCGAGGCGCCGGCGACCGCGTACACCGACGCCGGCCTGCCGAACGCCGCCGCGTACCGCTACCAGGTGAAGGTCGTCGTCTCCGGGCAGGTGTCCGCCTTCTCCCCGGCCAAGGCCGCCACGCCCTACGCCGTGCCGTCCGTTCCCGGGCCGGTGAGCGCGCGCGCCGGCGACGGCGCGGTGGAGCTGTCCTGGCCGGCGCCGGTGAACCCGGTGGCCGCCTACGAGCTGTTCCGCGACGGCCTCAAGATCGCCGACGTGCCCGGTGCCGCGGTGACGTACGTGGACTCGGGGCTGGTCAACGGCACCCGGTACGCGTACAGCCTGCGGCCGTACAACGCCAATCAGGTCGCCGGGCCGGGCAGCGTCGCGGTGGCCGCGGTCCCCTCCCCGGATCCGCTGCCGCCGGCCGCCCCGACCGCCGCCGCGGGCGACGACAAGGTGACCCTGACGTGGCCCGCCGGCGGCACCGGCCGGTGGCTGCTGCGGCGCGACGGGGTCGTCCTCGGCGGCCTGCTGACCCGGACCGGCTTCGTCGACACGTCGGCCGCGAACGGCATCACCTACCGGTACGCCCTCATCGCCGTCGGCGCCGACGGCCGGCAGTCGCCGCCGTCCGCCGAGGCGACCGCGACGCCGCGGGTCGTCCCCCCGTCCGCCCCGACCGGCCTGCAGGCGGTCGCCGGCAACACCGAGGTCACGCTGACCTGGACGGTGCCCGCGCAGGCGCCGGCCCGCTACCGCGTGTTCCGCGACGGGACCCGGTTCACCGAGGTGGACGGCCCGCCGGTCCGCGACGGCGCCCTCGACAACGGCACCACCTACCGCTACACGGTCACCGCGCTCGACTCGCGGGGCAACGAGTCCGGACCCTCGGGCGCCGTCACCGCGACCCCGGCCGCGCCGCCCGTGCAGGCTCCCGCGGTCACCGCCGAGGAGCGGCACGAGGAGGCCCTGCTGCACTTCACGCCGGCGCCGGGCAAGGTCGCCGCGAGCTGGCGGGTGCTGCGCGACGGGGTGGAGATCGCCACGACCGTACGCCCGGAGCTGACCGCCCGCGAGCTGACCGACGGGACGCCGTACCGCTTCCAGGTGCAGTCCGTGTACGCCGACGGCACGACGTCCCCCCTGTCGCCCATCGCCGTGGTGGTGCCGCGGGCCCCGTGGCGCGCGATCGCCGTCGGCGGCGCGTTCGCCTGCGGCGTGCACATCGACGGCACCGCCCGCTGCTGGGGCGGCAACGACAGCCGCCAGCTCGGTGACGGCTCGACCGTCGCCGCGGCGAGCGGTCCCGTCGTCGTGGCCGGCCCGGCCGGCGTCACCCGGGTGGCCGCGGGCTCCCGGCACGCCTGCGCCGTCGACGGCACCGGCGACCTGTGGTGCTGGGGCGCGGTCCTCGGCGACCCGGGCAGCACCGCCCGCGCGGAGCGGGTCGGCGGCCTGGCCGGCGTCACCGCCGTCGGCGCGGGCGGCGCGACCACCTGCGCCGTCACCGCCGGCGAGGTGTGGTGCCTCGGCGACGGCACCGACGGCCAGCTCGGCGGCGCCCCGACCGGCGGCGTGCCGGTCCGGGTGACGCTGCCCGCCGCCGCCACCGACGTCGCCGTCGGCGGTCACCACGCGTGCGCCCTGCTCGCCGACGCCACGGTCGCCTGCTGGGGCGCCGACGACGCCGGCCAGCGCTCCGGCTCGCCCTCGGCGGAGCGGGCGCCGGCCCGGGTCGACGGCCTCACCGGCGTCACCGCGGTCTCCGCCGGCACCGACCACACCTGCGTCCTGCTCGGCGCCGCGGTGTCCTGCTTCGGCGCCGGCGACGCCGGTCAGCTCGGGCACGCCGGCACCGGCCCGGGGACCGTGGACGTGCCCGCGGCCACCGGGGTCAGCGCGGGGCACCGCTACACCTGCGTGAGCCTGCTGTCCGGCGAGGCCCGCTGCTTCGGCGCGGGCGGCGCGGGCCAGCTCGGGGACGGCGCGGGCGTGGACCGTACGGAACCGGTCGCGGTGCTGAATCTCGACGACGCCACCGCGGTCGCCGCCGGGGCCGGAGCCACGACCTGCGCCCTGACCCGCGACGGCTCGCTGTGGTGCTTCGGCGACGACGGCGCCGGCCAGCACGGCACCGGCGACGACGGCCGGATGTCGCAGCCCAGCGCCCCGATCGTCGGCCTCGCCGGCACCACGAAGATCGCCATGGGTACGGACGCGAGCTGCGTCGTCCGCGACAACGCCGTGTGGTGCTGGGGCCGCAACCGCCTCGGCGCCGCCGGCGGGCAGCCGGGCGTGCCCAGGCCGGGCCCGGTGCAGGTGGAGCTGCCCGCGGGCGTCGTGCCCCGGACGGTGGCCGTCGGCGCCGCGACCGCCTGCGCCGCGACCACCACCAACGAGCTGTACTGCTGGGGCGCCAACGACGCGGGCCAGGCCGGTCAGCCGGCCGCGGAGTCCGTGGGCGTGTCCAAGGTGGCGATCGCCGGTGCCAGCGAGATCGCGGTCGGCGACAAGGTGACCTGCGCACGCCGCGGCAACGGCACGCTGTGGTGCTTCGGCCGCTCGGACCTGCTCGGCGCGGACCTGACCGGCGCGGACCCGCACCCGGCGCCGGCCCAGGTGCTCGGCGACGACGGCACGCCGCTGGGCGGCCTGTCCCAGATCGCCGTCGGCTACCGGCACGCGTGCACCGCGGAGAACTACGCGACCAGCAATCCGGCCTCCGGTGCCGTCTGGTGCTTCGGCGAGAACGGCGACAACCAGCTCGGGGTGGCCGGCACCAGCCCGCGCGCCCGCAAGATCCCGGATCTGGCCGGCGTGATCAACCTGGCCGGTGGCCGGGCGCACACGTGCGCGGTCGCGCTGCTGCCGAGCCGGGCCCTGTGGTGCTTCGGCGCCAACAACGCCGGCCAGCTGGGCCTCGGCGACCGTACGGACCGCGCCGTGCCGACCGCGGTGCCGCAGATGTCGGCCTCCCGGGCCGTGGCGTGGGGCGACGTCACCTGCGTCAAGAGCCCCAACGCGCAGGGCTGGTGCTTCGGCGCCGGGTCGAGCGGGCAGGTCGGCAACGGCCTGCTGCGCGAGGCGGAACCGGTGGCGCAGGTGGTCTACGACAACAACGGCATCCTGCCGGCGGCGTCGTTCGCCACCAACGGCACGGCGAGCTGCGCGGCGACGACCTCGGGCGCGGTGTCCTGCTGGGGCCTGCGGACGCTGACCTCGTTCGGCGAGGGACCGGTGCTCGGCTACCCCGGCAAGCACGTGCTCGACTGATCAGCCGGCGACCACCAGCGCCTGGGGCGCCGCCTGCTTGATCCGGGTACGCAGCCACGTGAGCTGCACCGCCGTCTCGCCCTCGCAGCGCCCGACGACCCGCTGGAGCTCCCGGTCGCGGGCGCCGCGGGCGGCCTGGCCGACCACGGTCCAGCAGATGTCGCACTCCGCGGCCATCAGGTAGAGGTCCTGCAGGTCGCGCAGCAGGCCGATTCCCCCGGTACGGGTGCCGCCGAACAGCTCGGAGTGCAGCCGGTCCGGCTCGTCGGGCGCCTCCTCGGCGTACCGCCGGGCGAAGGGTTCGAGCAGTTCCGCGTGGGTGTCGCAGACCTGGGCCTGCCGGTGGCACAGGTGAAAGACGTCGGGCTCGGCCGCGTGCGCCCCGGCGACCTCGCGGAAGGCGCCGGCCAGGGTGGACTGCGCGCGGTGCAGCAGGCCGAGGTAGTGGGCGAGGTGCATCGTCAGTCTCCGTTGCGGGACAGCCGGGCCACGCGGACGGCGGCGGTCTTGAACAGGGGTTGCTTGGAGACCGGGTCCCAGGCGGTGACGGTCAGCTCGTTGGCCGCCCGCGGGGTCCGCCCGGCCGGGTCGACGTCGAAGTAGCCGTAGTGGAACGGCACGAACACCACGCCGGGCCGCACCCGGCCGATGCGGGCCGTCACCTCGATCGCGCCGCGCGGCGAGGCGACGCCGACGAGGTCGCCGTCCGCGATGCCGTACCGGGCCGCGTCGTCCGCGTGCAGTTCGATCCAGGCGTCCGGGGCGGCGTCGTTGAGCTGCGGCGCCCGGCCCGTCTTCGTACGCGTGTGGAACTGGTACACCGTGCGTCCCGTGGTCAGCAGCAGCGGATATTCGTCGCTGGTGACCTCGGCGGACGGCTGGTACGCGGCGGCGTGCAGGAACGCGCGCCCGCCGGGCTCCCGCGCCCGGTACTCCCGCTCGGTGAACTCGGCGCCGGTGGCGAGGTCGTGGCCGTACGTCTCGCAGTAGTCCGGGTCGGTGGAGAAGACGCCGTCGGTGTAGAGCCGCTCGGTGCCCTCCGGACGCCGCTCGTCGCACGGCCACTGGATGCCGCTGCCGCCGCGCAGCCTGTCGTACGTGATGCCGGTGTAGTCGCACGGCCGCCCGCGCGAGCACTCCTTCCACGCCTCGAACACGTCCTCGGGGGTCCGCCACGTGATCAGCGGGTTGCCGTCGCGGTCGCGGAAGTCCATCCGCCGGGCGTAGTCGAGGAAGATGTCGAGGTCGGGCCGCGCCTCGCCGGGCGGCTCCACGGCCTTCTCGCTGAGGTGGACCGTACGGTCGACGCTGGTGAACGTCCCCCGCTTCTCGCCCCAGGTGGCGGCGGGCAGCACCACGTCGGCGAGTTCCGCCGTCTCGGTGAGGAACAGGTCCTGCACGACGACGAACAGCTCCGGCGCCGCCAGGATGCGGCGGATCCGGGCCAGCTCCGGCAGGGACACCGCCGGGTTGGTGGCGCTGATCCACAGCAGCTTGATCGAGCCCTGCTCGGCGTAGCGGAAGATCTGCATGGCGTGCGTCGGCGGCGCCCAGTGCGGGATCGTGTCCGGCTCGACGTTCCACAGCTCGGCGAGCTGCCGGATGTGCCGCTCGTTGTCCCAGTTGCGCAGCCCGGGCAGGTCGCCGTCGGCGCCGCACTCGCGGGCGTTCTGGGCCGTCGGCTGGCCGTTCATCTGGTAGATGCCCGCGCCGGGCCGGCCGATCATGCCCCGCAGCAGGTGCAGGTTGTTGACGGCGCAGGCCGCGGCGGTGGCCTGATTGGACTGGTAGAAGCCCTGGAGCACGGTCGACAGCAGCCGCCCGGAGGTGCCCACCAGCTCGGCCGCGCGTTCCACGTCGGCGGCGGGGACGTCGCAGATCTCCGCCACCCGCGCGGGCGGGTAGCCGTCGGTGACCCGGCAGAGCTCGTCGAAGCCGATCGTGTGCGCGGCGACGTACCGCTCGTCGTACCAGCCGCGCCGGACGATCTCGCGCAGCAGCCCGTTGAGCAGGGCCAGGTTGGTGCCGGCGCGCACCGCCAGATGCAGGTCGGCCTCGCGCGCCACCGGCGTCAGCCGCGGGTCGACGGCCAGCATCGCGGGCGGGTTCGGCCCCCGCCGGCGGTCGAGCATGCGCATCCACAGGACGGTCTGGGTCTCGGCGACGTTGTGTCCCCACAGGGCGATCGCGTCGCAGTGGTCCACGTCGGTGTACGAGCCCGGCTGCCCGTCGGTGCCGAAGCTCGCCTTCATCGACGCGGCGGCCGTCGCCGTGCAGAGCCGGGTGTTGCCGTCCATGTGCGGGGTGCCGATACCGGCCTTGCCGATCACGCCGAGGGTGTAGTACTCCTCCAGGAACAGCTGGCCGCTGGTGTAGAAGCCGAAGTGCCCCCAGCCGCCCGGCCCGTCGAGCAGCTCCCGCGAGCGGGCGGTGATCCGGCCCATCGCGGTGTCCCAGTCGCTCTCCACCAGCCGGCCGCCCTCGCGGACCAGCGGGCGGGTGAGCCGGTCGGGGCTGTTGTTCGCCTGCCAGCCGTACAGGTCCTTGGGGTCGAGGCGGCCGCGGTTGATCCGGTCGGCGGCGCGGCCGCGCACCCCGGCGATGCGCCCGTCCTTCACGGCGATGTCCATCGCGTCGCCGTTGGAGTGCAGGATCGAGGCGGACTGGTACCACCCGTCCACGTCGTCCTCGGCGAGGCCGCCGCCGAGGAACAGGTCGACGCGCTCCGGCCAGGGCTCCCCCGGCCCGTACGGTGTGCGCGGCCCCCACGGGTCGGCGATGCGGTCCACCACGACGCCCTCCTCACGATCGGGTCCCGGGCCCAGTCCACCACGGCCGGCGGCGGCGTGCAGGACTGAACACGCCACCCGCGGGTACGCCGGCACCCGGAGGTGGTGCGGCATGGCGAAGCGAACGGTGTCCGACGTCCTGGTGGAGCGCCTGACGGCCTCTACGACGCCAAGCTCGACTCCCAGCCGGTCGTGGCGATCGTCGGCCAGCAGACCTCGACCGTGCTGGGCAGCGCGTACCAGCAGGAGATCGACCTGGTCCGGCTCTTCGGCGACGTCTGCGCCCAGTTCGTACAGGCGGCCCACACGAGCGAGCAGGTGCCGATGCTCATCGACAAGGCGTTCCGCACCGCGCTGGCGACCCGCGGCCCCACCTGCGTCGTCCTGCCGCACGACGTGCAGAGCGCCGCCCCGCCGGACCCGGCCGCGAAGGAGCACGGCGTCCTGGTGACCAGCCCGGGCCTGCGCCCGGCCCACGTCCTGCCGCACGACGACGACGTCCGGGCTGCCGCCGGGGCAGCCCACGGAGAAGATCCGGCCGATGTACGAAGGTCTTGCCGCCGAGGACACCGCCGTCGCCCGGCGCGCGGAGGCGTACCTGCGGCGGGAGCGCGCCGGCGAGGGCTACGACGACGGGCCTATGCCACCGCCGCGGTGAAGGCGGCGGTGCGGACCCGGCCGGCCACCTGGAAGTCGAAGAACATGCGGTAGCGGCCCGGTCCCGGCGCGGCGAGCCAGAACTTCACCGCGCCGGCGACCGGCTGCGGTTCCGGGTGCACGTGGACGTAGCCGAGGTCGCCCTCGCGGAAGACGACGAGGTGGCCGTACGCGCCGAGGTAGGGCTCCAGCGCGGCCGGCTTCCCGTCCGGCCCGGTGACGCTCATCAGCAGCGGCTGGGTCGTGTCCGTCCGCGGCGTACCGGTGAACCGGGCCGTGAAGCCGTCGACCGTCGCCGTGGTCGCCGGGGCCGGGAGGGCGACCGGCCGGTAGGCGCCCGGCACGGTCAGGTCGGTGCCCAGCACGGCGGCGATCTGCTGACCGCCGAGGATCGCGGTGAAGTCGGCGACCGCCCGGTAGCTGCCCGGCCCGGCCAGCGTGAGGTCGATGCTCCAGGTGCCGTCGGGGGCCATGACCGGGTGCACGTGCCGGTAGCCGGTCAGGTCGCGCCGGATCACGGCCAGGTGCAGAAGCTTGTCGTGCACCGGCGTGTACGTCGTGACCGGCGCCCCGCCCGCCGCGGTGATCCGGAACGCGAAGGCCTGCCGCCGCCCGGCCGCGAACGTGGTGGCCCGCGGCGCCAGGGTGAGGCCGGAGGCGGTACGGGCGAACCCGCCGACCGCCGGACCGGTGACGGCCGCCGCGCCGCTGCCGGCGTGCACGTGCGCCGCCGTGGCGCCGCCCGGCGCGGGTGAACCCGCCATGTACTGCACGTAGCCCGCGCTCGGCGCCGGGGCCGGCTGCGCCCCACCGGTGCCCGTGACGCGGCCGAGGCCGAAGCCGGCGAGCAGGGCCAGGCCGACCGCCGCGCCGGACACGAAGCCGGAGCGGCCGGCGGCGGGGGCGGGTGCGCCCTCCCCCACCGGCGCGGCCCACTCGGCCACCTCCCGGCCCGTCGTCGTCATGGTCGCCAGCGTATCTCCGGTATGTGGCAATTGGCCGAGTATGGGACGGTCAGTGGCACGAGGCACGGCCCTCGTCGGTGACCGGGCGGCCCGCCTCGAGCGGGTGGAAGCGCCACGTCCACGAGTCCGGCGCCAGCACCAGCTCCAGCACGCCGTGGTGGTCGAAGTCGGCGTACTCGCTGGACGGGCCGTCCGTGCGGATCAGCGGGTCGCCCCGCTCGTCGCGGGTGGCGTCGGACTTGCCCGGGAGGTAGTGCGCCTGGCCGCCGGTGCCGATCACGTACTGGCGTACCCCGTGGGTGTCGGGCCTGCCCTGGGGGTTGAGCGGGCCGAAGCGTTCGTAGTCGGCCTCGTGCCCGGAGAGCACCAGCTCGACCTCGTGGTCGTAGAGGGTGTCGAACAGGTCGGCGGTCCGCACGTCCGAGCCCGCGATGCCGGTGGACCAGCGCGGATGGTGCCAGGCCGCGATCACGCAGCGCCGGTCGTTCTCCGCGAGGTCCTGGGCGAGCCACGTCTGCTGCGGGGACCCGGCGCCGCAGCCGCCCGCCACCGCCGCGCAGTTGGAGTTCAGCACCACCAGGTGCCACTTACCGAGGTCCTGCGACCAGTAGCCGCGGGGGTCGCCGATCCGGTCGCCGAAGTACGCGGTGAACGTGTTGGCGTCCTGCACCTTGTACTCCTGGTTGCCGAAGACCGGCACCGTGCGGTCCAGCAGCCGGCCGAACGACGGCCCGTACACGGTGCGGTACGCCTCCGCGGCCGGCAGCTCGTACTGGAAGTCGCCGAGCCCGAGCAGCACGTCCGGGTCCATCGCCACCGCCAGGTCCGACACCGCCTGGTGCCGGCAGAGGTCACCCCGCTCCTTCGTGGTCCGGTCGAAGTCGGGGTCGTCGGGGTCGCACGCCATGTCGCCGACCGCCGCCATCCGGATCGTCGTCGGCTCGGCCGAGCAGCGGCTCAGCAGCCACACCAGCACCAGGACGAGCACGAGCAGCACGGCCAGGCCGTAACGGGCGGCGGCACGACGACGGCTGATCACGTCCGCCTCCGGAGGAACGGGAGGCGACGGCGGTGCCGGTGGCGTGCGGCCCAGTCGCCCGGGCGGCCGCGCGGCAGGCGTACGGCGTACATGAAGACCAGCGAGGCGGCCACCATCACCGGCAGCAGGTAGAGCGCGTAGCGGGCGGTCCGGGCCGGGGCGTACCGCACGTGGAACTCGCCGCCCGCGGGCACCACCCAGCCGTTCATCCAGCCCTGAAGGGTCACCTTGCGGGCGCCCTCGACGCCGGTCAGCATCCAGCCGGGCGCGGCGTTCTCGGCGAGCGCCACGGTGGTGTGGCCGGAGGTGGTGAGGGTGCCGGTGAACTGGGCCGGGTTCTGCCGCTTCCAGTCCACCGTGGACGTTGCCGCCGGGGTCTCCTGGCGCACCAGCACGACCGAGGACGGGGACGCCACCGGGCGCAGGCGCACCCCGCGGTACTCGACCTGGGACTGCTGCTGCTCGCGGAGGTCGCGCAGGCCGTACAGGTAGAGCCGGGTCTCGACCGCGTTGGGGTCGGGCGGCACCAGCGCCTCGTAGGACGTCCATCCCTTGTAGAGGCCCACCGTGGGCAGGCTCCGGCAGAGGTCGGGGCCGCGCAGATACAGGCAGAACTTCGGATTCCGTACGGCCACACTGCGCGCCTGCATCGACAGCTCGTACAGCGACGCCGCCCCCACGTCGCTCGCCGTAGCGCCGATGCACGCGAGGTGGCGTACCGCCTTGAGGGTGTACGTGGTCTCCCCGTCCGCACCGATCTGCGACTCGGCGCTCAGCCCGGCCTCCTCGGCGGTCTGGTCGTCGTAGCGGAAGCAGTCCTCGAGCGGCTCGAACGGCGCCAGCACCGACCCGGACGGGCCGCCGTCGACGCGCAGCTCGTGCCGGCCGGCGCTGAGGTCGACCGTGACGTCCGGGACGGCCGGGGGCCAGACGGTCGGCGTCGCCACCGGCTCCAGCGCGGTGACCTGCATGCCGCGGTACTCGACCACGGTCTTCGGGCGCAGCCGCTCCCCCACGTCGGCGTGCAGGATGATCTGGAGCTGGTCGGCGAGCGAGTCGATGGTCACCGTCCGCTCGAAGGTGGCCCAGTCCTGGTCCAGCACCGGGCGCGCGGCGAGTTCGCACCCGGCGGCGCCGGCCTGCCAGAGGCAGATCTGCGGGCGCGCGCCGGTGATGTGGCGGTACTGCACCCGGACCCGGTAGAGCTGACCCGGCTGGGCGTCGCTGACCACCACCTTCGTGCAGGCGGCGTGGTCGCCGGCGCTCAGCCGTACGGTGGGGCCCTGCGGGGTGTCCCGGACGGTGCTGCTGAGCCCGAGCTGGCTCCACGGCCGCGGCTCGTAGTTGTTGCAGTCGAACACCGGCGTGTAGTCGCTGACCTTGCCGGGCCGCTCCGCGGCGGCGAGCAGGGTGAGCTTCGTGGCCGACCCGACCGGCACGGAGGCCGGGGTGCCGGCGCCGTCCAGCGAGACGGTCCGGTTGCCGATCTGCAGCGCCCGGACCCGCCGGCCGGCGGGGAGCGGCACGGACAGGGCGGGACGCGCCGACACCGCCCTGCCGTCGACCTTCACCACCGTCGGGTCCTCGAGCAGCAGGCGGTTGTTCGCGGCGTCCAGCCGCGGCACCAGCACCGCGGCGGCCCGGGCCCGCTGGGCCAGCGTGTAGCGGCCGGCGGCGACGTCGACCGTGGTGGTGGGCGATCCGCTGTCCACGGCCGGCACCGGCCAGTGCACGACGTCCGGCGTCACCGTGACGGTGTCGTCGACCTGGGGGCTGAGGACGGCGGCCGTCGCCTCCTTGCGCGCGGCGATCGCGGTGCGGGTGCCGACCGTGCCCAGCACCGCCGCGCCCGCGTCGGCCCGCGCCGGGGCGTCCAGCACCCGGTCGTACGTCCGCACGGTCGGGCTGGTGCCGCCGCCGAACTTCCACATCTGCAGCATGCCGTCGAAGTCCAGCTCGGCGCCGGGCACCCGGGCCATCGCGGCGCCGAGGATCCGGTCGTCGGCGAAGTAGCGGTTCGGCAGGCCGCGGACCAGGTCGTGCCGGACGATGACGCGGCTGACCCCGATCGCGTCCAGCAGCTTCGGCACCGGGGTCAGGTCCCCGGCCAGCAGCGCCGCCTCGACCGCCTTCACGTCGGCGCTGAACCCGGCGCCGTCGCCGAAGTAGCCGTCCGGCTTCGGCTGCACCACCGGGTGCTGGATGAGCAGGTTGGCGATGCTGTCCACGCCGAAGAAGCCCCACGTCGTGGGCATCTGGTAGTAGTCGTCGAGGGGCAGCACCAGCACCTTGCCGGAGCGGGTGTCGGCGTCGATGTGCTCGGCGATGTCCCACCACTCCTGCGCCACCCGCACGTGCGTGGACGGCTGGGTGGGCCGCTCGTCGGGCATCACCTCGCCGGTGTAGAGCGGGTACGGGTACGCGAGCACGAGCAGCAGCGGGGTGACCGATCCGGCGTACGCGAACCGCCGCGACCAGCCGGGCACCCGCAGCCGCGGTATCGACCGCAGCTTCATCAGCATGCCCTCGACGCCGATGGCGAGCATGACGCCGAAGAACGAGACCAGCAGCTGCCCCAGCTTGCTCATCGGCTCCCGGAACAGCCAGAAGCCCGGCGCGTGCAGGTACAGGAACATGTTGATCTGGTTCAGCGGCGGGCGCAGGCCCTTGGCCAGGAACACGAACAGCAGAATCAGCGCGATCAGCCCGAACGCCACCCGCCGCAGCCGGGGCGGGCACAGCAGCGGCGCCAGGAAGACCAGGGCGGGCAGCAGGTACCGGATCCAGATCCACCACGGCCGGTCCAGGTCGGCGGCGAACGGCAGGTACTGCGGGCGGAACCAGGCCCAGTTGGCGACCATCGTGAGGATGTTCGGCGGCAGGTTGTTCACCTGCGACCAGGACCAGTTCGTCGGGTCGGTGAAGGTGGCGTTCGCGGTCGCGCCGCCGCCCCCGACGTAGCTCTGCGCCAGCGGGACCAGCCACCACGCGTTCAGCCCGAGCGCCCACGGCGTGGCCCGGACGAACCACTTCAGCAGCCGTACGGCGTGAGCCCGGCCCAGCACCAGCCAGGCCAGCAACGGGGTGCCGCCGATCGCCCACGCGTACGCCACCACGAGCATCGGCGGGTTGAACGACAGGAAGGACGTGGGCATCAGCGCGAAGCCGGCGATCGGTACGGGCACCCGCCGGCCCTGCGCCACCCGGATCGCGATGCCGGTGATCAGCGCCACCGACCCCACCGAGATGATGTTGAGCGGGTTCGGCAGCCGGGTCAGGAAGAAGCCGTTGAGCAGCCCGAACGCGCCGGCCGCCACGATGGCGGGCTCGCTGCGCACGAACGCGCCGGCCAGGTACGCGATCCCGAAGCCGACCAGCCCGTAGATGCAGATGTAGAACAGCCACTGCGCGCTGTACTCGGTCAGCCCGACGCTCTTGCACGCCCAGATGAGCACGAACTCGAAGCCGCGGGCCATGGTGTAGCCGGCGGAGCCCGTACCGGTGGTCTGGTGGTTCCAGGCCCAGGTGGCCTCGGGCGCCCACCCGCGCCGGATGAACGCGCCCATGTCCCCGGCGGCGATGAACGTGCCGGTGCGGAACCACTGGCTGACCACGAGGGCGTTGAGCGCGAGGACGATCAGGTACGGCCGCGCGACCACCCTCGGGGACCGGTCCGTCCAGCGCCGCAGGACACCCTGGTTCTCAGGCATCGGGGACGTGGCGCAGGGCGAGCAGCCCCAGGGGGACGGAGACGGAGCTGAGCACCAGGGCGACGAGGACGGCGTTGAACACGAGATCGGGGTGGCCCAGCGCGTGCGCCGGCCCGCAGGCGGCGAAGATCGCGACGGCCAGGGCCAGCGGCGGGCGCCACAGCCGCTCGGCGAGCTCGGGCAGGCCCCCGCGGCGGCGGTGCCGGGCGGCCGGACGCGACGGCGGATCGGCGGCGCCGGGCGCGGCCGGGGCGGCGTGGGCCGGGGCGGCATGGGCGGGGGCGGCATGAGCCGGGGCGGCATGAGCCGGGGCGGTAGGCGGCGCCGGCGGCGCGGCGGTGAGGTCGAGCGACACGGTCCTCCCTCCCGGCGGCGGCGCAAGCGGATCAGTGACCTCCCCATCGGCAGCGCCCCGCGGGTGCTGAGCCCGGCTCAAGGTTGGGTCAGGCGACGGGCAAGGTTGGGTCGACTCCGTTCCCAACGGCGCGGCGGCGGGCCAACCTGGAGAACATGAACCTCTCCACGTCCGCCCGCCGCGTCCTCACCGTCGTCCTGGCCGCGCTGACGCTCGGCGGCGCGCTGCTGCTGAGCCCCGCCTCCCCGGCCGCCGCGGCCGCCGGGACCGGCACGGACAAGCTCGCCCTGACGTGGATCGAGGACGGCCAGCAGCTGCGGGTGGACGGGTACGCGTACCGGCCGCGGGCGATGGTGACGGTGCGGCTCGGCAGCGAGCCCATCCAGCAGGCGCGCAGCGACGAGAACGGCCGCGTCCGGGTCACCGTGCCGCAGTCGCTCATCGCCGCCGGGCAGTCCGGGGCCAGCATCGTGGTCGCCGGCCGCTCCGCCTCCGGTTCGTCGCGGGTGCTCATCTCCGCGGTCCCGCCGCGGGCCGCCGTGCGCGGTCCGGTGGACGTGCTGCCCTGGTCGATCGGCGGCGTGGCGATCCTCGGCCTGGCGCTGGGCGCCCTGCACCGCCGCCGCTCCCGGGGCCGGGCCCGCCGGGCGCCCCTCGCGTTCGTGGCCGCCCCGGTCGGCTACCACTGCCGGCACGCCGCCTGAGCCGCGCCCGGCCGAGCGAAACCGAGCTGCAACCGAACGCTTCCCGCACCGCCCCCAGGTCCCGGCAGCCTGGGTGAACGGACTCGACCCCCCGCGTCCGGCACCCGAAAGGTCAGCGCATGGGATTTGCGGCGCGCACGCTGGTCGAGGCCCTCCCCGGTCCGGCGGCGATCGTGGATCCGGACGGCCTCGTCCTGGTCGCCAACGGGCGATGGGCCGGGCCGGACGGTGGCGGCCACCCCGCCGAGGGCACCGTGCTGGGCGCCGGGACGGACCCCTGCCCGGGACATGAGGGGCTGCTCACCGCCGTACGGGAGACGACTCCCGGCTCCGCGCCCACCGTGCTGCCGTGCCGGTGCGCGGCCGGCCCGGGAACCCTGCGGGTCACCCACCTGGAGACGGACTGCGGCTCGCGCCGGCGCCTGGTGACCCTCGAGCCGCTCACCGCCGCCGACGACGACTCCGTGGCCCAGGCCAAGTCGCAGTTCCTGGCGCTGCTCGGGCACGAGATCCGGACCCCGGTCACCACCGTCGTCGCCACCGTCGACCTGCTGCGCGCCCAGCCGTTGCAGCAGGACGTCCGCGAGGTGGTCGACAGCGTGCACCGGTCCGTGCACGCCCTCAAGAGCCTCACCGACGACCTGCTCGACCTGGCCCGCCTGGAGACCGGCAGCCTGCACGTGGAGCGCCGGCCGGTGGCGCTGCGCCCGGTCCTGGAGGGCATCGTCGAGCCGCTGCAGCAGCAGGCCCGCCGCAAGGGCATCCTGCTGCTGGCCGCGCCCGCCCCGGATCTGCCCGCCGCCGTGGTCGGCGACATCGGCCGGCTGCGCCAGGTGCTCACCTGCGTCGTCGGCAACGCCGTGAAGTTCACCGAGGCCGGCGAGGTCATCGTCACGGCCGCGCGGGACGGCGGGGACGCGTACGTGATCACCGTCTCGGACACCGGGCCCGGCATCGCCGACCCGGACCGGGAGCGGATCTTCGCGCCCTTCGTGCAGGCCGACTCGTCGGCCGCGCGCCGGCACGAGGGCGCCGGCCTCGGCCTGGCCCTCGCCGCGCGGCTGGTGCGCTGCATGGGCGGCACGATCGAGGTACGGTCCGAGCCCGGCGAGGGCTCCCAGTTCCTCATCCGGCTGCCCCTCGAGACCGCGCCGGAGCAGCCGGCCGGCCCCGCGCCGCTGCCGCTCACCCGGCGCCGGGTCGCGGTCGTCGCCCCGTCGCCCCGCTCCGAGCTGGCGCTCTCCTGGCTGCTCACCAGCGCCGGCGCCGAGCCGGTGCCGGCCCGGTTCGAGGACCTGAGCCGGCGGCTGCCCGAGGTGGACACCGTGCTGTGGTGCGACGACTCGCACGACCCGGAGGCGGTCCGCCGCGCCGACGCCGTCATCGAGGTGCTCGGGCCCAAGGGCCGCGCGCTGATGATCAGCACCACCGACCCGCGGACCGGCATCGTGCGCAAGCCCGGCGTGCTCACCGCGCCGCTCGTGCTCGGCCGGCTGGTCGCCGCGCTGAACCTCGAGCGTACGGGCGTGCGCGGCGCCCCGGTCACGGTGCCGCCGCTGGCCGGGGGGCGGGTGCTGCTCGCCGAGGACAACGACGTCAACCGGACCGTGTTCCGCCGGATGATCGAGCTGCTCGGCGTCGCCTGCGACACCGTGGCCGACGGGTCCGCCGCGGTGGACGCGATGCTCGGCGGCACGGCGTACGACGTGGTGCTGATGGACCTGCAGATGCCGCGCACCGACGGGCTGGAGGCGACCCGGCGGGTCCGCGCGGCCGGGTGCGGCACCCCGATCCTGGCGCTGACCGCGACCGCCCTGCACGGCGACCGCGAGCGCTGCCTGGCGGCCGGGATGGACGGGCACCTCAGCAAGCCGATCACGCTGCCGGAGCTGCGGGCGGCGCTGGAGCCGTACCTCTCGGAACCGGCCGGGGAGCCCCAGGAGGCGCCGGAGGAGCCGGAGCCGCGGGACGGCGACGTGCCGGACCTCAGCAAGCTGCTCGACCTGGAGGAGCAGCTCGAGGACCGGGCGCTGGTCGTGACCACGGTCAACACCTTCCTGTCCCAGCTCGACGGGCGGCGTACGGCCCTCGCCGAGGCGCTGCGCAAGCAGGACCGCGACGCCCTGCGCGCCACCGCCCACACGCTCAAGTCGTCCAGCGCCCTGCTCGGCGCCGGCCCGCTCGCCGAGGCGTGCGCCCGGGTGGAGCGCAACGCCGTGCCCGGCACCAGCGAGCGGGACCTGAACGCGCTGGTCGCCGACGTCGAGGGCGCCGTGCCCGGCGCCGTCCGGGTGATGGCCGGCTACCTGGCCGCCGACGAGAGGCAGGACAGTGCCGGAATCCGCTGAGCCCGTCCTCGCCCCCGCCTTCCCGACCCCCCGGAGCGGTGCACCCATGCCAGTCGTGACCTCCCGCGCCCAACGGTGGTCGCAGCGCCGGAAGCGGATCGGCCGGCTCTCCCGCCGGTACGTCGTCGCCCCGGTGCCGCGCCCCGCCGCGGACGTGTACGCCGAACTCGACCGCGAACGCCGCCGCAACGCCGAGCTCGAGCGCCGGGTCGCCGAGCTGAGCCGCTCGGTGCAGGACCTCGAGGCGTTCTCCCGCGAGATCAGCCACGACCTCAAGGCGCCGCTCGCCGGCATCTGCGGGTACGCCCAGCTGCTCACCCACCTCGACGTCGGCTACCCGCGCCCGGTGGACTACGACGACTTCGTGGCCGAGATCAACCGGGGCACCGACCGGATGCGCCGGCTGATCGACGACGTGCTGGCGTACTCGACCGTGCGCGGCGCCGGCCTGCACCTGACCACGATCGACCTGTCCGCCCTGGTCGACGACGTGGTCGCGGACCGGGCGGTGGAGCTGCCCCGCCCCGGCGCCGGCCCGCGTCCCGCCCCGCACATCACGTGGGAGACCCTGCCCGCGGTCCGCGGCGACCACGGGATGCTGCGGCGGCTGCTGGAGAACCTGCTCGGCAACGCGCTGAAGTACGTCCGGCCGGGCGAGGCTGCGCGGGTGCACATCTCCGCGCGCACGAGCGGCGGCGTGGTCCGGGTGGAGGTGACCGACCAGGGCATCGGCATCCCCGACGGGCAGCACGAGGCGATCTTCGGCGAGCTGCACCGGGCGCACCCGGACGCGTACCCGGGCACCGGTCTCGGCCTGTCGATCTGCCGCCGCATCGTGCACCGGCTGGGCGGTGCCATCGGCGCCGACCCGCGGTTCCGCGGCGGCGCGCGGATCTGGTTCACCCTGCCCGCCGCCGTCAGCACCGGTGCCGGGCAGGTCTCCGTCGCGGCCGACCTGGCCCACTGAAGCCCCCTCGCGGTCCCCGCCGCGAACTTGTCCCCAACGAGAGCAGTCCTTGAGGCCGGCTTGAGATCCCCCGCCGATCCGACATCCGACTGTTCGAACCGAGAAGAGGTCTGATGGACGTGAGGCGAGTGCTCACCGCGGTGGGCGCCGGGGTGCTGGGAGTGGCGGTGACCCTCGTCGGCACACCGACCGTGGCCAGTGCCGCTCCCGCGGCCCCCAAGGGGTTGACGGTGGCCCGCGCGGCCGACGACGTACGCAAGATCCAGATGAGCTGGAAGAGCGCCACCGACGTGGACCACTACGTCGTGGACGTCATCGCCGGCGACGTGGAGACCGTGGTCAGCGTGCCCGCGACGACCACGACGTACACGGTCGACGCCTCCGGACCCTGCACCCCGTTCAAGATGCGCGTCGGTGCGGCCGACGCGTCCGGCGGCATCTCCAACACCGGCTACACGACCGTACGGTCGCTGGCGCCGAGCGCGGTCCTCGGCCAGGTCACCGGCCGCGAGGAGAACGGCACGGTCGCCGTGGCCACGTGGAAGGCGCCGGCCTGGCCGGGCTACACGCCGCTGACCGGCTACCGCGTCGTGCTGACCGCCGACAACGGCAAGGTGCTGGCCGACCGTACGGTCACCGACACCTTCTTCCGCTACCCGGGCGCCGACCCGGCCCGGACCTACAACATCGCCGTCACCACGGTCAACGAGTTCGGCGCCTGCCTCACGGCGAGGTCGCTGATGGACCGTTACCGCCCGGCCGACCCGACCGCCCTGGTCGTGCAGCGCCGCGCCGACGCACCCGGCACCGCCGAGGTCGTCTGGCAGGCTCCGGCGGGCGACCCTGCGGCGACGTTCTACGTCCTCGGCTGGGGAGAGTCCAAGATCACCCGGGAGATCCGGGTCGAGGCGCCGGCCACCTCCGCCACGCTCACCCTGGACACCGCGAAGAGCTGGAACGTCGAGGTGCGGGCGTACAACGTCAACGGCGGCAGCGGCGCGGCCAGCGGATCCGTGCCGGTGTGGGAGCAGCCCACGCCCCCGCCCGCCCCGCCGGTGACCACGCCGAGCGCCGAGCCCACCCCGTCGGCGAGCGCGAGCAGCCCGGCCCCGGCCCCCAGCTCCTCGCCGTCGGCCGAGCCGACCCCGTCCGCGCCGGTCGTCGACCCCGTCACCGGGGCCACCACGACCACCACGACGGTCGGCAGCGGCTCGGACCGGACGCCGCCCACGATCACCGCGTCCCTGAACCAGACGGCGACGCACGGCTGGTTCCGTACGCCGGTCACCATCCACTTCACCTGCACCGACGCCGGCACGGTCGCGACCTGCCCGGCCGACGTCACGGCGGACCGGGACGGCGCGGGCCAGCGCTTCTCCGGCACGGCCGTGGACGCCGCGGGCAACACCGCGACGATCAGCCTCCCGCTCGACATCGACCGGACCGCTCCGGTGGTCACGGCCTCCGTCGACGCCACGAGGAGCGCCGACGGCTGGTTCAACGCGCCGGTCACCATCCACTACACCTGCTCGGACGAGCTCTCCACCGTCACGACCTGCCCGGCCGACACGCGGATCCTCTCCGACGGCACCGACCAGCGGATCACCGGCATCGCGACGGACAAGGCCGGCAACACCGGCACCGCCACCGTCGTGGTCAACCTCGACCAGGTCGCGCCGTCGGTCAGCGCCACCGTCGTGGGTGACGCCAACGCCGACGGCTGGTACACGACCACGCCGACCATCCACTACACCTGCGCCGACGAGGGCTCCGGCATCGCCGAGTGCCCGGCCGACCGCAAGGTCACCACCGACGGCGTCGGCCAGCGGATCACCGGCACGGCCGTCGACCGGGCCGGCTCGACCGCGACCGCCACGGTCACCCTCAACGTCGACCGGACCGCCCCGGCGATCACCGCCACCGTGCTCGGCGACGTGAACGCCGACGGCTGGTACCGCACGTCGCCGACCGTGCACTTCACCTGCGCCGACGAGGACGCCGGAGTGCGTACCTGCCCGGCGGACGTGACCGTGGACGGCGAGGGCGCCGGTCTCGAGGTCACCGGCACCGCGGTGGACCGGGCCGGCAACACCAGCACCACCGTGGTCGCCGTGAACGTCGACCGGACCGCCCCGCAGATCACCGCCTCGGTGATCGGTGAGCCGGACGCCGGCGGCTGGTACCGCACCGCCCCGAAGGTCCACTTCACCTGCACCGACGGCGGCGCCGGCGTCGCGAACTGCCCCGACGACACCGAGGTGACCACGGACGGCGGCGGCCAGGTCGTCATCGGCACCGCGACGGACCGGGCCGGCAACACCGCCTCCGCGCTGGTGACCGTCAGCGTCGACCTGACCGCCCCGGAGATCACCGCGACGGTGATCGGCGAGGCGAACGCCGACGGCTGGTACCGCACCACCCCGACCGTCCACTTCACCTGCGACGACCAGGTCTCCGGCCTGGCCTCCTGCCCCGCCGACGCGGCGGTGGCCGACGGCACCGGCAAGATCGTGATGGGTACGGCCGCGGACAAGGCCGGTAACACCACCACCACGTCGGTGACCCTGAACGTCGACCGGACCCCGCCCGTCATCACGGCGGCCGTGGTGGACGCGCCGAACGCCGGCGGCTGGTACAACACCGCCCCGACCGTCCACTTCACCTGCGAGGACGAGGGCTCGGGCCTGGTCTCCTGCCCCGAGGACACGACGGTGACCACGAACGGCGCCGGGCAGGCGATCTCGGGCACCGCGACCGACCGGGCCGGCAACACCACCACCGCGTCGGTCAAGGTCGACGTCGACCTGGTGGGCCCGGAGCTGACCGCGAAGGTCGACGGCGTGAAGAACGCCGACGGCTGGTACCGCACCGTCCCCACCGTGCGGTACGCCTGCACCGACACGGGATCCGGCGTGGACTTCTGCCCCGCCGCCACCCCGGTCACCACCGAGGGCGCCGGGGTCAGCGTGCCGGGCACCGCCGCCGACCGGGCCGGCAACACCACCACCGGCACGGTCAGCCTCAACATCGACCGGACCGCCCCCACGGTCACGGTGGCCGGCGCGACCAACGGCGGCCGGTACGGCGCCGAGGCCGTCCCCGCGGTCACCTGCCGCACGACGGACCAGGGTTCGGGCGTGGCCACCGCGGCCAAGCCGGCGCTGACCAGCAACGACCGAGGGGTCTACACGGCGGCGTGCACCGGCGCCGTGGACCGGGCGGGCAACACCGCCGCCGCGGTCACCCTGAGCTTCACCGTCGAGCCGACCATCCCGTGGCTCAAGGCGCTGACCCGTCAGTACCTCGACCCGTCCGCCGCGTCGGCGCTGAAGGACTTCGACGCCTCCCTCGACCGCAAGCACTTCATGCTCTACATGGCCAAGGTGGTCGTCCAGTCGGTCGGCAGGAAGCCGGCGCTCACCTCCCAGGAGGCGGCGACGCTGATCTACTGGGCCTTCGTTCTCGACTGGCGGAACTGACCGGGATCGACGGCGCGGGGCCGGGGCTCACGACGAGCCCCGGCCCCGCTCGCGTGCTGGCACACTGCTGACGTGACAGAGAGTCCCTCGCGCTGGCCGCCGCCGCCCCGGTCGCCGCGGTGGCCGGGCTGGGGATCAAGGTCGCCTGGACGGACGACGAGCTGGACCGGGCCCGGGGCCTGGCCGGCCGCCCGGTGGCCTGGTACGGATCGCGGGACGAGGCGGCCGCGCGGCACCTGCGGCTGTCCGGGCTGGCCGGTCTGGCCGAGGAGGGCGGCCGCTGGCGTCCCGCCATGGCAGCGCTGGACCGTACCCGCCTGGGTTTTCAGGTGGCGCTGCGCCGGGGCACAGGTTCCTGACAGGTCCGTGGCCGACGGTGGAAGCGACACACCGTCATCCGGAGGTTCGACGTGAAGCGTTCCATGAAACTGACCACCGCCATCGCCGGGTTGACCGCGACCGGCGCGATCGGCGTCCTCGGCATCGCGCTCGCCGGGCCCGCGCTGGCCGACCCGAGTCCGTCGCCGTCGTCGTCGGCTTCCGCCGCCGCGCCGGGGAAGACCGACGCGGACCGGGACGCCCTGCGGACCCAGCGGCAGGACGAGCTGGCCGGGGCGCTCGCCACCGAGCTGGGCATCGACAAGGCCAAGGTCGCCGCGGCGCTGGAGAAGGTGCGGACCGAGCAGCAGGAGAAGTTCAAGGCCGACCGTACGGCCGAGCTGAAGAAGCGTCTCGACGAGGCGGTGGCGGCCGGCACGCTGACCGCCGACCAGGCCGCCGCGATCCTCAAGGCGTCCGAGTCCGGCGTCTTCCAGGGCGGGCCGGGCGGGTTCGGCGGACCCGGCGGGTTCGGCGGGCCGGGCGGCTTCGGCGGCCGCGGGCACGGCGGCTTCGGCCGCTGACGGACCGCTCCCCCGCCCGGACGTCACCCCGGGGCGGAAAACCGGGCGGGACCCGGGCGGGAGCCGCGCGAGACCCCGGACGAGACCCCGGGCGGAAGCCGCGCGAGACCCCGGGCGGGACCCGCGCGAGACCCCGGGCGGGACCCGCGCGAGACCCCGGGCGGGACCCGCGCGAGACCCCGCGCAAGACCCCGGGCGAGACCCGCGCAAGACCCCGGGCGGCATCCCGGACAGTGCGCCGGGCGAGACCCCGGGCGGGCGGCGCTATCCCCTGTGGCGGGGGAGCCGGACCGTCACGGTCGTGCCGCCCGGAGGGTGCGCGCTGAGCGTGATCGTGCCGTGGTGGCGCTCCACCACGGCACGGCACAGCGCCAGCCCGAGCCCGTTGCCCGGGATGCCGGTGTGCCGCGCGTTGTCGCCCCGGTACAGCCGGCGGAACAGCGCGGCGCGGTCGTCGCCCGGCAGCCCGATCCCGGTGTCGCTGACGGTGAGCACCACCGCCTCGGGGTCGCCGGTCAGGCGTACGGTGACGGCCGAGTCGTCCCGGCTGAACTTGACCGCGTTGTCGAGCAGGCCGTCCGCGACCTGCCGGAGCCGGTCGGCGTCGCCCACGAGCTGCACCCCGGGGCTCAGGTCCGCCTCCACCGCGATGCGACGCCCGGCGGCCGGTTCGCGGACGGCATCGACGGCGGCAGTCACGACGCTCGTCAGGTCCACCTCGCCCAGGTTGAGGCCGAGGTGGCCGGCGTCGAGCGCCGCGAGGTCCAGCAGTTGCTCGACGAGGTAGCGCAGCCGGCGGCTGTTGCGGTCGACCACCTCGGCCATCTCGCGCAGCTCGCCGGTGAGCTCCGGCGCCTCCGCCAGCAGCTGGGTGTACGCGCTGATCGACGTGAGCGGCGTCCGCAGCTCGTGCCCGACCAGGGCGATGTACTCGTCGGTGGCCGCGGCCAGGTGCTGCGCCAGGTCGTCCGCGCGGTGCTGTTCCAGGTGCGCGCCGACGCTGCCCGCGATGCCGCTGAGCAGCAGGGCGAGCGCGGGTTCGGGCTCCTGCGGGTCGTACGAGAAGAAGGTCATGACGCCGGTGACGTGCTCTCCGCTGAGCACCGGCACCGCGCCGGCGGCCCGGCAGTCGGTCGCCGACACGACCTCCGGCAGGATCGGCGCGCCGTCGGCGTGGATGTCCGGCACCCAGATCAGCTCGCCGCGCTGCCAGCACAGGCCGGCCAGGCCGCGGCCCCGGGCCATGCTCGCGGGTACGGGCAGCGGCCGCTCGTCCGGGCCCGCGTACGTCGCCTCGGGGCGCAGGCGGTCGGTGACCGGGTCGACCAGCCACAGCCGCACGTACCGCCAGCCGAGGGTGGCGCCGACCGTGCGCACGACCTTGCCGCGGGCCTCCGCGGCGCTGCGGCTCTCGGCCAGCGCCTTGAGCACCTCGTTCTTGCACGCCTGGTAGATGCGGGACCGGTATTCCGCGGTGACGTCGTGCACGGCGGCCACCGCACCCGCCACGGCGCCGTGGTGGTCGCGGACCGGGCGGGCGTTGATGGTGAGCCACCGCGGGCGGCCCTCCCGGTCGGTGGCCAGCAGCCCGGCATGCTCGACCACCTCCCCGGCCAGCGCGCGCAGCAGCGGCAGATCGTCGGCGTGCAGCTCGCTGCCGTCGTGGTGGCGCAGCGAGAACCGCTCGGCCCACTCCTTCAGCGGCACGGCGGCGCTGTCCTCGCCGAAGAAGCCGCGCAGCACCGGGTTCAGCAGGATGATCCGGCCGGCGGCATCGCAGACCGCCACCCCGCTGTCGATGCTCCGGAGCAGCGCGGACACGAACTCCGGGTCCAGCCCGGCCTGCTCCGCCGGCGCGTCGGGCCCGTCGGCGGCGGCGGACGCCGCGGCGAGGTGCGGGGCCAGGGCGCCGGACAACTCGTGCAGCGTGAACGGCTTGCGGATCACCGCGGCGGCCCCGGAGTCGCGCTGGAGCCGGTCGTCGGGCAGCGCCATCGCGGTGACCAGGACGACCGGCACGGCGCCGAGCACGGGATCCTCGCGCAGGGCCCGGCACAGCTGCAGCCCGTCGAGCTCCGGCATGTCCACGTCGGCGACGACCAGGTCCGGCACCCGGTGGGCCGCCGACAACAGCGCCGCCCGCCCGTCCCCGGCCACCGTGACGTGGTGGCCGAGGCGGCTGATCACCCCGGCGATCAGCCGCTGGTGGTCCGGATCGTCCTCCGCAACGAGTACCGTCGCCATTCCTCCAGCGTACCCACCCAAATCCTCCCTAAACGGTCAACTTGCTTTCCGCGGGAAAGGCGGGGGCCAGGGCGTCCAGGCGGCGTTGCCGAGCTCCGGGTGCCGGGTCTCGAGACGGCGCAGCAGGATGCCCTCGCGCAACCCCCACGGGCAGATGCGCAGCGACGGGACGCCGAGGCCGCGCATCACCTCGTAGCCCACGATGGCGCCGGCGAGGATCTGGCCCGCCCGGTGGGCGGACACCCCGGGCAGCCGCTGGCGTTTCGCGGCCGGCAGCGCGGCGAGCCGGTCGATCCACGGCCGCAGGGCCTGCCGGCTCAGCTCCCGGGTGACGAACGGGCCGAGGTGCAGCGGCGCCGAGCCGGTGAGCCGGGCCAGCTGCTGGAACGTCTTGGAGGCGGCCACCGCCGTACGCGGCGACTCCCAGGAGCCGTGCGCGGCGATCCGGCGCACCTGGTCGCGTACGTGCTTGCGGAGGTTGCGCACCGCCCGGGCCGGCGGCGGGTCGCCGTCGCGCAGGAACTCCCGGGTCAGCCGCCCGGCGCCCAGCGGCAGCGACAGCGCATTGTCCGGCAGCCGGTCCCGCCCGAAGGCCACCTCGAGCGTGCCGCCGCCGATGTCCAGCAGCAGCATCGGCCCGGCGCTCCAGCCGAGCCAGCGCCGGGCCGCGAAGAACGTCAGCTGCGCCTCCTCCAGCCCGGACAGCGTGCCGAGCCGGATCCCGGTGGCGTCCTCGACGTCCGCCAGGACCCGGTCGCGGTTGGGTGCGTCGCGCACCGAGGCTGTCGCGTACGCGAAGAGGTGGTCCACCCCCGCCCGCTGGATCTCCTCCGCGGCCTGCGCGACCACCGCGACCAGCCGGCGCCGGCCGCCCGGCGCGATGGTCCCGTCCGGGCCGAGCCGCTCGGCGAGCCGGGTGTACGCCTTCCACGTGTGCGCCGGCAGCGGCAGGCCACCCTCGGCGCTCGCGGCGACCAGGTTGATCGTGTTGGAGCCGATGTCGAGCACTGCGAGCCGCATAGTCGCCGCCTACCCCCGAATCGCGTGTCCCACCCGTCGTGGAACGGTACGGGATCCGTTATTTTCAGTCGGAACCTAAGGGAGGCCCCATGGCGTACGTGCACCGCCGCGGACCGGAGATCGTCGACGCCGCCGGCCGGCCGCTGCTGCTGCGCGGGGTCGGCCTCGGCAACTGGCTGCTGCCCGAGGGCTACATGTGGCGCTTCGGCGACGGGCTCGCGTCCCCGCGGCAGATCGAGGCCCGCATCGAGCGGCTGATCGGCGCCGCCGCCGCGGCCGACTTCTGGAAGCGGTTCCGCGACGTGTTCATCGCCGAGGAGGACATCGCCCGCATCGCCGCGCTCGGCTTCGACCACGTGCGGCTGCCGATCAACTCGCGGGTGCTGCTCACCGGTGACGGCGACCTGCGCGCCGACGGCTTCGCGCTCGTCGACCGGCTGATCGACCGGTGCGCCCGGCACGGCCTGTGGGTGCTGCTCGACCTGCACGGCGCCCCCGGCGGCCAGACCGGCACCACCATCGACGACTCCCCGCGCGGCCTGCCGGAACTCTTCATGGAACCGCGCTACCGGCGGCTCACCGTCGACCTGTGGCGCGAGATCGCCCGCCGTTACCGCGGCAACCCCACCGTGCTCGGCTACGACCTGCTCAACGAGCCGCTGCCCGAGCAGTGGCAGCACGTCTACCCGCGGGAGCTGCTGGCCCTCTACGCCGACCTCACCGCGGCGATCCGCGAGGTCGACCCGGACCACCTCATCATGTACGAGGGCCCGCAGTGGGCCACCGACGTCTCGATCTTCACCGAGGTGCTCGACCCCAACTCGGCCTTGCAGTTCCACCGCTACTGGTGCGCCCCGGAACGCGCGAGCATCGACGACTACCTGCGCGCCCGCGACCGGCTCGGCCTGCCGATCTACATGGGCGAGGGCGGCGAGAACACCCCGGAGTGGATCTACACCGCCACCCGCCTGTACGAGCACCACGGCATCGGGTGGAACTTCTGGCCGTGGAAGAAGCTGGACACCCGCACCTCGCCGGTCTCCGCGCCGGCGCCGCCGGGCTGGGAGCGCATCGCCGACCCGGCCGGCGACGTGGACGAGGCGACCGCCCGGCGGCTGCTCGACGCCATGCTCGACAACGTGGCGCTGGCCCGCTGCGAGCCGCAGGACGCCGTGGTCGGCGCGCTCTTCGGCCGGCCCCCGCTGCACCTGCCCGCCTGGGGCTACACCACGCCGGACGCCGGGACCCGCTTCGCCGGGCACGACGCGGACGCGCTCGACGCGCTCTGGCACCACACCGCCGGTGAGCCGTACGCCGAACCCCTCGCGCAGGTCGTGGAGCCCGGCCGGGAGCTCCGCTTCCCGCTGGCCGCCCGCCCCGGGGCCTGGACCGTCCGCGCGGACGACCCGGCGGCGTTCGGCGTGCGCTGGACCGGCGACGCGCTGGTGGTCCGCGCGGCGACCCGCGCCACGTTGCGGGGACTGGACCTCACCGGCCCGACCGGGTAGACATGGGCCCAGGTCGCGGCTGTCGGAGGCATATGGGCGTCAGTTACACCTCGGGGCGGCGCCTGGTCGTGCCCGAGGCATCCACCGTGACATCGTTGCGCCACCGCAACCGCTCGCAGATCCTGCGGCACATCATCCTGGCCCGCGAGACCACCCGGGCCAAGCTCGGCCGGCTGTGCGACCTCTCCCCCGCGTCGGTCACCAAGCTGGTCGGCGAGCTGATCGCCGAGGGACTGGTCCGCGAGAACGGCTCGGTGGCGTCCCGCGGCGGCCGGCCCATCGCGCTGATCGGCCCCCGTCCCGAGGCCGCGTACGCGATCGGTGCCGACGTCGGCGAACGCGGCGTCGCGGTCGAGCTGTTCGACCTCACCCTGCGCCGCGTCGACCGCGAGTTCCGCGGCGGGCGCGAGGAGGAATCGGCCGCCACCATCGCGCAGGACCTCCGCGAGGCCCTGGCGGCGCTGCGCGACCGCAACCCCCAGGCGTGGACCCGCCTGCTCGGCGTCGGCGTCGGCCTGCCCGGCCTGGTCGAGACCGATCCCGGCGGCGAGCAGATCCTGTACGCGCAGACGCTCGGCTGGCCGCCCGTGCCGATCGACCAGCTCGTCTCCGCCGACGTCCCGGTCTTCGCCGAGAACGGGGCGAAGACCCAGGCCAAGGCGGAGCTCTGGTTCGGCGCCGCGCACGAGGTCGGCCACTGCCTGGTCGCCCTCCTCGGCCGCGGCGTCGGCCTCGGCGTCATCGCGGACGGCCGGCTCACCCACGGGTACGCCGGCAGCGCCGCAGAATGGGGCCACACCAAGATCGAACGCGGCGGCCGTCCCTGCCGCTGCGGCGGCCACGGCTGCATCGAGGCGTACGCGGGCTCCGACGCCATCCTGAAAGCCTGGCGCGACCGGGGCGGGGTCTTCGACGGCACCGGCTGGCGGGCGATCGGCGCCTTCCTGGAGGCCGCGGAATCGGACCCGGCGGCGTCCCGGCTCCGCGACGACCTGGTCGACACGATCGGCCTCGGCCTGGCCAACATGGTCAACCTCACCAACCCCCGGCGCATCATCATCGGCGGCTGGGTCGGCCTGCGCCTGATGGAACGCCTGGCGGAACCCCTCGAGCGGGCGATCCGCGCGCACAGCCTCCCCCGCCCGGCCGCCCAGTTCGACCTCCGCCCCTCCACCTTCGGCGGCGACGCGGTGGCCCTGGGCGCGGCCATCATGCCGGTCGAGGCCATGATCGCGGCGTCCTGACTGCGCCGGCACCTGCGGGGGCGTCCGTCACGGCCGTTCCCGGAGGTGCGGTTCGCGGGCGTCGCGTCCTGCGCGGACCGGCGCGGCGGGTCTGCCGAACCAGCGGGCGAGGTGGTCGTCCAGGTCCCGCTGGTCGTCGCCGAGCCAGGCGACGTGGCCGTCGGGGCGCAGCAGCACGGCCGGGGCGTCGAGGGCCGCGCCGGAATCCGCGAGGTGATCGACGCGGCCGGACCAGCCGCCGGGGGTCAGCCGGCCGGTGCGGTCCAGCAGCACGCCGCGGCCGTGGTGCAGGCGGTCGTAGAGCCGGCCCCGGGAGAGGTCGAGGTCGCTCTGGCGGCGGCCCACCGGGCCGGGGCCGGGGCCGAAGTCGTAGCGGATGCCGATCCCGGTGATCTTCTCCATCAGGTGGCGGTTCACCACGTCGAAGTCCATCAGCTCGGTGAGCAGCCGGCGTACGGCCCGCGGGCCCGGCCCGGTCTCCAGCAGCTCCGTCTGCGCGCGGGTGTTGTCCAGCACGTCCCCGGCGACCGGACGGCGCTCGGCCTCGTACGTGTCCAGCAGCGCCTCCGGCGCCCAGCCCCGCACCTGCGCGGCCAGCTTCCAGCCCAGGTTGAACGCGTCCTGGACGCCCAGGTTGAGGCCCTGACCGCCGATGGGCGGGTGGATGTGGGCCGCGTCGCCGGCCAGCAGCACCCGCCCGGACCGGTACCGGTCGGCGAGCCGGGTGGCGTCGCCGAAGCGCGACAGCCAGCGCGGGGAATGCACGCCGAAATCCGTGCCGGCGACGGCGCGCAACTGCCGGCGGAAGTCCTCGAGGACGGGCGGTTCCGCGCGGTCGCCGACTCCCGCGGCGGGGACCACGACGCTGTAGAACCCCCCGCCCATCGGCCGGAGCCAGAACCGGTGGTGCGTGCCGCGGGCCGCGGCTGTCGCGGCGGCGATCTCCTCCGGCGGCGCGGCCACCGCCATCTCCCCCATCAGCGTCTCCGTCCGGGCGGGCTCGCCGGGGAAGCCGACGCCGAGGAGGCGGCGCACCGTGCTGCGCGCGCCGTCGCAGCCGACGACGTAGCGGGAACGCAGCTGTTCCCCGCCGGCCAGCTCGACGGTCACGCCCTCGTCGTCCTGCCGGAGTCCGGTCACCGCGACGCCGTGCCGGACCCGGGCGCCGAGGGCGACCGCGTGCTCCTCGAGCAGCTGGACGATGACCGGCTGCGGGATGCCGAGCAGGTAGGCGTACGCGGAGTCCAGGCCGGGTGGCACGGGCTTGTCGATGGCGGCGAAGAAACCCGCGGCGGGGCGTCGCCGGCCGCGGGCGAGGACGCGGTCCAGGAGGCCGCGCATCGCCATCAGCTCGATGCTGCGGATGTGCAGCCCGACGATGCGGGCGAACGACGCGGGCCCGGTCTCCCTGTCCAGGACGAGCACGCGTACGCCGTGCAGCCGCAGCTCGGCGGCCAGCATCGCGCCGGCCGGCCCGCACCCGGCGATGATCACGTCGGTGGGTCGGGAAGAGTTCATGAGTGGTGCCTCTCGGGAGTGCCTGCTGGCGGGGCGCTCCCGGCGACACCTACGGCTGTCGCCCGGCCGTGACGGCGGGGAGGAGCACCCACATCGGTACTGCGGTCATGGGTGTCACCTCCTCGGGCGGGTCACGTCACCGGCAAGCTACAAACCCGGCGTCCGTGGCGTCCAGTCCTTTTACCCCGACCCGGCGACGCGGTAGACGGCGCCGGCGAGGTCGTCGCTGACGTACAGGGCGCGGTCCGGGCCCTGCACGGCCATGACGGGCCGCCCCCAGCGCGTACCGTCGGGCGCCTGGAAGCCGGTCAGCAGGGTCTGCTGCGGCCCGAGCGTGCCGTCCCGCCAGGCGAAGAAGGACACCTCCGGCGGCCGGGGCGGGGTGCGGTTCCACGAGCCGTGGATGCCGACCAGCGCGCCCGGACCGTACCCGCCGGGCAGCCCGGGCGCGACGGCGAAGCTCAGCCCCAGCGGCGCGGAGTGCGCCCCCATGCCCTGCTCGACCGGGGGCAGCGCCGCGCAGTCGAGCTTCTCGCCACCGGGGTTGGTCTGGACGTCGCGCACGAACGGCCGCCCGGTGTAGCTCAGCGGGGAGTCCTCCTCGCCCGGCCGCAGGTCGGGGTCCGGGTTGCAGAACGGCCACCCGAGGTCGCGCCCCTGCTCCAGCCGGGCGAGCGGTTCCAGCGGATGATCGTTCACGTACGCCCGCAGCACCTTCCCGCGGTCGCTGCCGTCGTACGGATAACCGATGTTGTCCCGGTTGTTGACCGCGGTCCACACCCCGCCGTCGGGGTCGACGGCCAGCCCGGTGCCGTTGCGGACGCCGCGCGCGAAGACGGCCGGCGGCCCGCCACCCGGCGGCACCCGCAGGATCGAGGCCCGTTCGGGGCGGGCGTCCCGGTCCTCGGCCGACACGTTGCCGGTCGAGCCGACCGAGACGTAGAGGGCGCCGTCCCTGCCGACGGCCACGCTCTTGAGGGCGTGGGCGTACGCACCACCCAGCTCGGGACTCTTGTCGTCGGGCAGCCCGCCGGCCACGATCCGCCGCCCGGACACCGCGCCGGCGTCGTACGCGAACGCGTCGACCTGGCTGCTCTCGGCGACGTGCAGCGTGCTGCCGGCGAAGGCCAGCCCGTGCGGCTGGTTCAGCCCGCCGACGAGCGTGCCCTGTGCCGGCGCTTCACCGTCCCGCCCCGGAACCAGCCGCACCACGTCCCCGAACTTCGGCCGCGACACCAGCAGCCGCCCGTCCGGCGTCCACGCCAGCAGCCGGGCGCCGGGCACCCGCGCCCACACGCTGACCGTCCACCCGGGCGGCGCCTGCACCCGCCGCTCCCGATCGAACGGCGCTCCCCCGTTCCCGGCGAGCGGCCGCACGACCGTGTCGGCCAGCGCCGGCACCTCGACGGCCCCGGAAGCGGACACCGTCACCCGCGGCGCGACCGCCTCCCCGGACGAACAGGCACCCAGGGCAACCACCAGACCCCCGGCGACGACGGCCCGCACAATCGGCTTCACGGCAGCATCTCTACCCGTTCCACCCGCCGGCGACAAATCTCCCCGGCCTGTCAGGCGGGTACGGGTGAGGTTTGCTTGCGGGCGCGTTTGCGGCCGTACATGGCGCGGTCCGCCGCGGCGAAGAGTTCGTCCGGGTCCGGTGTAGCGGCCGTCGTCGCAGGCGGTGCCGACGCTGACCGAGACGCGGAGTTCGTGGCCCCGCCAGGGGATCGGGGCGCGGAGGGCCTCCTCGACCCGGCCGCGCAGGAGTTCGGCGGTGGCCTCGTCGGCGCCGGGGCAGTAGGCGAGGAACTCGTCGCCGCCGATGCGGGCCACCACGTCCTGGTCGCGGAGGGTGGAGACCAGGCGCTGGGCGGCGCGGCGCAGCACCTCGTCGCCGGCCTCGTGGCCGTAGCGGTCGTTCACCGGCTTGAAGTCGTCGAGGTCGCAGTAGAGGACCACGTCCGGCGACGGCGGGCCGCCCCGGCGCGCGGCGCGGGCCTGCGCGACCACGGCGAACAGGTGGCGCCGGTTCACCAGCCCGGTCAGGTCGTCGTGGGTCGCCTGGTAGGCAAGGTCCTGTTCGGCGCGGGTGCGCTGGCCGATGAGCTGGCCGATCCGGGTGAGCACCAGCGGCACCATGATCAGCGGGCCGAGAGTCTGCAGCAGGCCGTCGGCGGACCGGCCGAACAGCTGCGGGATGCCGCCGACCACCGGGATCAGCGCCATGGAGCCGCCGAGGAGGCCGAGGCGCAGGCGGGTGGTGCCGTTGCGGCGGGCGCCGGCGGGATGCATCAGGGCCTCGGCGCTGGGGTGCAGCGCGGCGCCGCCCAGGCTCAGGTAGCCGACGATGTAGCAGGCCACCGAGATGGAGAACGGTTCGGAGCCGGTCCCGAAGTCGGACGCGAGGACCCCGGTGACCGTGGCGACCAGCGACACGTACAGCAGCAGGAGTGAGCCGAGGCGCCGGCCCGAGGTGCGCGACACCCGTTGCAGCGCACCGAGGATGCCGAGCAGCACCATCAGCTGGACGAGCACCACCACCTGGGTCACACCGTGGAATGGCCGGCGGCGAGCAGGCGCGGGCGCATCACGAACTCCCACAGCGGGGCGGCCACGGCGACGCCGACCACCGCGGCGTCGATGACGCCGCCGCCGTCGTGCGGCGCGTGCCGGACCACGACGAGCAGGATCGCGCTGAGCATCGCCAGGTAGCCGGCGATCTGGAGGAGGTCGGTCAGGCCGCCGGTCGACCAGCCGGAGACCCGGTCGCTCAGGTACCACCAGGCGTTCACGACGGTCAGCAGGGCGAGCCCCACCGCCGCCAGCGTCCACGGGCGCCGGTCGGTGAGCCGGTTGAGCCGCACTCCGGCGCCGAGGGCCAGGATCGCGACGGTGCTCGACACGAGCAGCATCGCGGCCCGCAGCGGGGCGGGACCGGCGAGGTAGGCGGCGAGGACGAGGGCGGACGCGACGCCGAGCGTGACGGTGGCCGGGCGCCCGGCGAGAGCGCGCGACGGACCGGCGCGACTGCTCACAGGTTCCCCTTCCACCCCCTTCTCCATCGGCAGCCCCGGGCCGGAGTTGACCGCATTCGACAAGCGGACACGTGTCCACTACCGTTTATGCGGACACGTGTCCGGAAGGGGTCGTCATGCATGAACAGCTCGAGGGAACGGTCGTCGCGATCACCGGGGCCAGCAGCGGCATCGGTGCCGCGACGGCGGAGCACCTGGCCGCGCACGGCGCCAGGGTGGTGCTCGGCGCGCGCCGCGGGGACCGGCTCGAGGAGGTGGTGGGCCGCATCGCCGCGAGCGGCGGCGACGCCATCGGGGTGGTCGTGGACGTGACCCGCCGGGAGGATCTGGCCCGGCTCGTCGGCGCTGCCGTCGAGCGGCACGGCCGGCTCGACGTCCTGGTCTCCAACGCCGGCACGATGGCGATCTCGCCGTTCGACGACCTGCGGCAGGACGACTGGGACGCGATGGTGGCGACGAACCTCACCGGCGTGCTGAACGGGATCGGCGCGGCGCTGCCGGTGTTCCGGCGGCAGCGCTCCGGCCAGTTCGTCCACGTCGCGTCGACCGCGGCGTACGTGGTGAAGGTGCCCCAGGGGGTCTACGCGGCGACGAAGACGGCGGTCAAGGTCCTCACCGAGGGGCTGCGGCAGGAGTCGGGCCCGGACCTGCGGGTCACCCTGGTGTCGCCGGGCTTCACCGACACCGAGGGCGTCGGGAAGGGCGCGAGCCCGGCGGCTGCCGCGGCGCTGGACCGGCAGCGCCGGGAGGTCGCCATGCCGCCGTCCGCCGTGGCCTCCGCCGTCGGCTACGCCATCGCGCAGCCGGCCGGCGTCGACATCAGCGAGGTGGTCGTGCGGCCCACCGCTCAGGGCTGAGCGGGCTCACTGCACCCGCTCCCAGCCGCGGCGGGTGGCGCGGCTGCCCATCTGCTCGTCCCGGCTGCGGTAGACGATGTACGGCCGCGTCAGGTAGCCCAGCGGCGCCGAGAACACGTGCACGAGCCGGCTGAACGGCCAGAAGGCGAACAGCAGCCACGCGGACAGCGCGTGCAGGCGGAAGCCGATCGGGGCCTGCAGGATCAGGTCCGTACGCGGGTCCAGGGTGAAGATCGAGCGGAACCACGGCGAGACGGTGAGCCGGTAGTCGTGCGGGTGATCGGTGAGGTTGCCCAGCACGGTGGTGCCCAGGCCGAGCAGGATGGTGCCGATCAGCAGCACGTACATGATCTTGTCGTTGCGGGTCGTGGCCGAGAAGACCGGTCCGACGGTACGGCGGCGGTAGACGAGGATCGCCGCGCCGGCGAGCGTGCAGAAGCCGGCCAGGGTGCCCAGCCCCACCGCCACCACGTGGTACGCGTCCTCGCTGACCCCGGCCGCGTCCGTCCACGACTCCGGCACCAGCAGCCCGCCGACGTGCCCGAGCGCCACCAGCAGGATGCCGAAGTGGAACAGCGGGCTGCCGATGCGCAGCAGCCGGCGCTCGTACAGCTGGGACGAGCGGGTGGTCCAGCCGAACTTGTCGTAGCGGTAGCGCCAGACGTGGCCGGCGACGAAGACGGTCAGCGCGACGTACGGCACGACGACGAACAGCAGCACGTTCATCGGAGCGCTCCTTGGGGCTGGGGCATGTATTCCGGCGGGGCGAACGGGGCGAGGCCGACCTGTTCCTCGGGCGGCCCCTCGGCGGCGAGCCGCGCGACGGCCGCGCGCTCGTCCCCGCCGAGCGGCGGCAGGGTGGCCGAGATCGAGTCGAGCACGGCGGCCCACGGCGAGCCGGCGTCGCGCAGGGCCAGGCGCAGCAGTTCGAGGCCGGCCCGGTGCCGCTGGAGCAGGGCCCGGCCGCTGTCCGGCCGGGACGCGGCGAACTCGAGCACGACGGCCAGGTGGTCCGGCAGCTCGTCGTCGCCGAGGTGCAGCCCCTCGGCGGCGTACGTCTGCTTGAGCGAGAGCAGGGCCATGCCGCGCTTGCGGGTGTCGCCGTGGGCGTAGTACGTCAGGAAGAGGCAGCACCGCTTGCGATGGTCGAACGTGGCGACGTAGTCGGTGGCCAGCTCGCCCGGCGGCGTCGCCCGTACGTGGTCGAGGAAGCGCAGCAGCGGGGCGCCCACCGCGGGCTCCAGCGCGGCGGCCACCTCGGTCAGCAGGTCCAGCCGCCCGTACAGCTGGTCGCCGGGGTAGTCCAGCAGCAGCGACTGCGCCTGCCAGGCGCGGGGGTCGGCGACGGTCACGGCTTGTCCTCCCCGTCCTCGCGGCGCGGCGGGAACAGGCCCTCGGGGCGGCCCTTGCCGTCCCAGTTGAGCAGGTTCACCCGCCGGGCCTTGTCGCCCGGATCGACGATGGTGTCGGTGGTCTGCCGGTCGCGCAGCATGTGGAAGTTCTCCACGGCGATCGGCGTGGGCGTGCCGGACATCTCGCCGAACGGCCCGGAGCCGCCCATGCCGGGGCCGCCCTCGTAGTCGAGGCTGCACTCGGTGGCCAGTTCCTCGAGGCTGTGCGCCTGCTCGGCGTGCGCCGGCGGGATGACGTAGCGCTCGTCGTACTTGGCCAGGGCCAGCAGCCGGTACATGTCGTAGATCTGCTCACCGGACATGCCGACCGCCGCCGGGATGGTCTCGTCGGCGTCGCGGCCCATGTTCAGGTCCCGCATGTACGAGCGCATCGCCGCGAGCCGCCGCAGCACCGCGTCGACCGGGGCCGGATCGCCGGCGGTGAACAGCTGGGCGAGATAGTCGACCGGGATGCGCAGGGCCTCGATCGCCGCGAACAGGTTGCCCCGGTCCTCGGCGTCGTAGCCGGTGTCGCGGACCACGTCGACGACCGGCGACAGCGGCGGGATGTACCAGACCATCGGCATGGTGCGGTACTCCGGGTGCAGCGGCAGCGCGACCTTGAACGTGTTGATCAGGGCGTACACCGGGGAGCGCTGGGCGGCCTCGATCCAGTCGCGCGGGATGCCGGCCTGCTCCGCCGCGGCGATGACCGCGGGATCGTTCGGGTCGAGGAACACCTGGCGCTGTGCCTCGTACAGGTCGTGGTCGTCCTTCGTGGACGCCGCGTCGAGGACCTTGTCGGCGTCGTACAGCATCAGGCCGATGTAGCGCAGCCGGCCGACGCAGGTCTCCGAGCAGACGGTCGGGATGCCCACCTCGATCCGGGGGAAGCAGAACGTGCACTTCTCGGCCTTGCCGGTGCGGTGGTTGAAGTAGACCTTCTTGTACGGGCACCCGGAGACGCACATCCGCCAGCCCCGGCACCGGTCCTGGTCGACCAGCACGATGCCGTCCTCGGCGCGCTTGTAGATCGCCCCGGACGGGCACGACGCGGCGCAGGACGGGTTGAGGCAGTGCTCGCAGATCCGCGGCAGGTAGAACATGAAGGTCTGCTCGAACTCGAACTTCACCTTGTCGGCGATGCCCTTGAGCAGCACGTCCTTGTCGCCGTGGTCGGGCGACCCACCGAGGTTGTCGTCCCAGTTCGCCGACCAGGTGACCGCCATGTCCTTGCCGGAGAGCAGGGACTTCGGCCGCGCCACGGGCGTGTGCTCCTGCAGCGGCGCGTTGGTCAGCGTCTCGTAGTCGTACGTCCAGGGCTCGTAGTAGTCCTGGATCGCCGGCAGCTTCGGGTTGGAGAAGATGGTCAGCAGCTTGCGGAAGCGGCCGCCGCCCTTGAGCGTCAGCCGGCCGCGGCGGTTCAGCGTCCAGCCGCCGCGCCACGTCTCCTGGTCCTCGTAGCGGCGCGGGTAGCCCTGGCCGGGCCGGGTCTCGACGTTGTTGAACCACACGTACTCGACGCCGGTGCGGTTGGTCCACGCCTGCTTGCAGGTGACCGAGCAGGTGTGGCACCCGATGCACTTGTCGAGGTTCATCACCATCGCCATCTGGGCCATGACGCGCATCAGTACTGCACCTCCTGGGAGCGGCGGCGGATGACGGTGACCTCGTCGCGCTGGTTGCCGGTGGGGCCTAGGTAGTTGAAGGCGAAGGAGAGCTGGGCGTATCCGCCGATGAGGTGCGTCGGCTTGACGAGCAGCCGGGTCAGCGAGTTGTGGATGCCGCCGCGCCGGCCGTTGGTCTCCGTACGCGGCACGTCGATCAGCCGGTCCTGCGCGTGGTGCATGTAGACGGTGCCCTCGGGCATGCGGTGCGACACGATCGCGCGGGCCACGACGACGCCGTTGCGGTTGACCGCCTCGATCCAGTCGTTGTCGTGGACGCCGATCTTCGCCGCGTCCTCCTTGGACATCCAGATGTTCTGCCCGCCGCGGGACAGCGAGAGCATGAACAGGTTGTCCTGGTACTCGGAGTGGATCGACCATTTGTTGTGCGGCGTCAGGTACCGCACGGTGATCCCGAGCTCCCCCTGCTCCCCCACCCGCGGCTCGCCGAAGAGGGCGTGCATGTTCAGCGGCGGCCGGTACACCGGCATCCACTCGCCCAGCTCGGCCATCCAGTCGTGGTCGAGGTAGAAGCTCTGCCGCCCGGTCAGCGTGTGCCACGGCTTGAGCCGCTCGACGTTGATGACGAACGGCGAGTAGCGGCGCCCGCCGGACTCCGAACCGGACCACTCCGGCGAGGTGATCACCGGCGTCGGCCGGGACTGGGTGTCGGCGAACGTGATCTGCTTGCCCTCGTGCTCGGCGGACAGGTCGGCCAGGCGTACCCCGGTGCGCTTCTCCATGGTCCTGAAGCCCTGGGTGGCCAGGTGACCGTTGGTGGTGCCGGAGAGCGCGAGGATCGCCTCGCAGGCCTGCACGTCGCGGGCGATCGACGGCCGGCCGTCGGCGGCGCCGCCGCGGACGGTGCCGTTCTTGTGCCGCAGGTATTCCAGCTCGCGGCCGACCTCGAAGGTGACGCCCTTGGTGGTGGCGCCGAGGGTGTCCAGCAGCGGCCCGAGCGCGCCCATCTTGTCGGCGATCGCCGCGTAGTCGCGTTCCACCGTCACCAGCTTCGGCATGGTCCGGCCCGGCTCCGGCGCGCACTCGCCGGCCTTCCAGTCCAGGACGCGCCCGTGCGGGTTGGCCAGCTCGTCCGGGGTGTCGTGCAGCAGCGGCGCCGCCACCACGTCCGTGCGCGTGCCGAGGTGGGTGGCGGCGAGCGCGCTGAACGTCTTGGCGATGCTCATGAACGCGTCCCAGTCCGTGCGGGTCTGCCACGGCGGGGCGATGGCCGGGTTGAACGAGTGCACGAACGGGTGCATGTCGGTGGTGTTGAGGTCGTGCTTCTCGTACCAGGTGGCGGCCGGCAGCACCACGTCGGAGTAGATCGTGGTGGAGGTCATCCGGAAGTCGAGGGTGAGCAGCAGGTCGAGCTTGCCGGTGGGGGCCTCGTCGCGCCACACCACGTCCTTCGGGCGCGCCTCCGGCGGTGCCTCCTCGGCGCGGACGGCGTGGTCGGTGCCGAGCAGGTGCCGCAGGAAATACTCGTTGCCCTTGGCGGACGAGCCGAGCAGGTTGGCCCGCCACACGGTCAGCACGCGCGGGAAGTTCTCCGGCGCGTCCGGATCCTCGCAGGCGAAGCGGAGGTCGCCGCCGGTGAGCCGCTCGACGATGTGCTCGGCCACCGGCCGGCCCGCCGCGCCGGCCTCGTCGGCCAGGTCGAGCGGGTTGCGGTTGAACGTGGGGAACGACGGCATCCAGCCCATCCGGGCCGACGCGGCGATCAGGTCCGCGGTGCTGCGCCCGGCGAACGTACCGCCCTCCTTGCCGGCGGCCAGCGTGGCGGCCGAGAACGGGTCGTAGCGGTACTGGTCGGTGTGCAGGTACCAGTACGCGGTCTGGATCATCTGCCGGCCGGGGCGGGACCAGTCCGACGCCGTGCCCAGCACCGAGTAGCCGGTGATCGGGCGGACCTTCTCCTGGCCGACGTAGTGCGCCCAGCCGCCGCCGTTGACGCCCTGGCAGCCGGTGATCGTGGTCAGGGTCAGGAACGACCGGTAGATCGTGTCGGAGTGGAACCAGTGGTTGGTGCCGGCGCCCATCAGGATCATGGACCGGCCCTTCGACTCCTCCGCGTTCGCGGCGAACTCGCGGGCGATGCGGGCGGCGGCCGGCCCCGGCACGCCGGTGATCGTCTCCTGCCATGCCGGGGTGTACGGCTGGGTGGCGTCGTCGTAGCCGGTCGGCCAGTCGCCGGGCAGGCCCGGGCGGCCCACGCCGTACTGGGCGAGCAGCAGGTCGTGGACGGTCGTGACGAGGCGGCCGGCGACGCGGCGCACGGGCACCCCGCGGCGCATCGGCTCGGCGGCACCGGAGGCGGTGTCGAAGCGGGGCAGCACCACGGTCACCGCGGGCTCGTCCCCGCCGGCCGCGGACAGCAGCGGGTCCACGTCGCCGAGGTCGAGGTTCCACTTGCCGACGCCGCTGTCGCCGTACCGGAAGCCCAGGGAGCCGTTGGGCACGACCGGCGTGCCGGCCGCATCCAGCAGGACCGTCTTGAAGGCCGCGTGCTCCTCCTCGCGCCCGAGGTCGGCGGCGGTGAGCAGCTTGCCCGGCCGGTACCCGCCCTCGCCGTCCTCCTCGAGCCCGACCAGGAACGGCAGGTCGGTGAAGCGCTTGACGTAGCCGGTGAAGTACGGCACCGGCCGGTCGACGAAGAACTCCTTGAGCACGACGTGCCCCATGGCCATGGCCAGCGCGCCGTCGGTGCCCGGCGCGGGGGCGAGCCACTCGTCGGCGAACTTGACGTTGTCGGCGTAGTCCGGGGCCACCGCGATGACCTTCTGTCCGCGGTAGCGCGCCTCGGCCATCCAGTGCGCGTCCGGGGTACGGGTGACCGGCAGGTTGGAGCCCCACATGATCAGGTAGCCGGCGTCCCACCAGTCCCCCGACTCGGGCACGTCGGTCTGGTCGCCGAACACCTGCGGGGAGGCGACGGGCAGGTCGGCGTACCAGTCGTAGAACGACAGCATCGCCCCGCCGACGAGGTTGTAGAAGCGGGCGCCGGCCGCGTGCGAGACCATCGACATCGCGGGGATCGGCGAGAAGCCGGCCAGCCGGTCGGGGCCGAACTCCTTGATGGTGTGCACGTGCGCGGCGGCGATCAGCTCGGTCGCCTCGTCCCAGGTGGCGCGCACCAGGCCGCCCTTGCCGCGTACGGACTTGTAGCGGCGCGCCTTCTCCGGGTCCGACACGATGTCGGCCCAGGCGGCGACGGGATCGCCGAGGCGCTTCTTCGCCTCCCGGTACATCTCCAGCAGCACGCCGCGCACGTACGGGTACCGCACGCGGGTCGGCGAGTACGTGTACCAGGAGAAGGCCGCGCCGCGGGGACAGCCGCGGGGCTCGTACTCCGGGCGGTCGGGGCCGACGCTGGGGTAGTCGGTCTGCTGCGCCTCCCAGGTGATGATGCCGTCCTTGACGTACACCTTCCACGAGCAGGAGCCGGTGCAGTTCACCCCGTGCGTCGAGCGGACCACCTTGTCGTGCGACCAGCGGTCCCGGTAGAACGTGTCGGCCTGCCGCCCGCCGATCTGATGCAGGGTGCGGTGGTCGGCCGATACCTCCCCGCGGGTGAAGAAGCGCCGCGTCCCGACCAGCGCATCGCTCAGCGGGTCGTCCAGTCTGCTCACGGAAGGTCCCTTCCTCGCCGTACCGGCAGCGGGCCGAGGGGTGGCCCGGAGATCATCACATTAGCCATGACGATGCGAAATCCAAGCGTTTGCACCGTGCAATCTTTCGCGTCGGCCTCACATCGGGACGCGGACGCCGACCCGGGCCCGGACCGCGTCCACGACGTCCCAGTCCGCCCCGCCCAGGGTGGTCAGGGCGGCCGGGAAGACGCCGTCCTGCTCCTTGAGGATGTGCTCGCGCAGCAGTTCCATCGCGTCCATCAGCGCGGCGGGCCAGCCGGGGTCGGCGGGGGTCCCGTCCTGCGCCGCGGCCAGCACGGCCTCGACCCTGCGGTGCTCGTCGCGCAGCACCGCCACGTGATCCGGGAAGTCGTCGGTGAGCAGGGGGAACAGGCCCTCCTCCTCCACCGCCGTGTGCGGCTCGAGGACCGTGGCGATCCGCCGGGCGAGGCCGGCCAGCGCCGGGGCGTCGCCGGCGGCAAAGGCCGTGCGCACCTCGGCGATCAGGGCCACCACGGCGTCGTGCTCGCGGGTGAGGTCGGCGATGGCGGTGACGTCCTGGCAGCCGCAGTACTCACACATGGGCGGCCGTGCCGGTGCGGGCGGTGGTGCGGGCGACGGAGAGCAGGTCCAGCGCGAGGGCGGCGGCGGCGACGACCGCGAGCAGGATCAGGCCCAGCGCGTACGAGTCCAGCGCGCCGTAGATGGCGCCCATGACCAGGGGCGGGACGAAGCCGCCCAGCCCGCCGGCCGCGCCGACCACCCCGGTGACCGAGCCGACCTGGTTCGCCGGTGCGCCGAGCGCGACCAGGGCGAACGTCGCGCCGCTGCCGGCGCCGAGCGCCGCCGCCATGGACAGGAAGGCGATCGTGCCCAGCGGCATGAGGCCGGGCGTCAGGGACTGGAGCAGCGCGCCGGCGACGACCACCAGCAGCGACACGGCCAGGACGCGGGCCGGGGAGAAGCGGTCGGACAGCCAGCCGCCCACCGGCCGCATCACGACCGCGAGCAGGACGAAACCGGCCATCCGGTTGGCGGCGTCGGCCTGGGTGAGCCCGTACGCCGTCTTCAGGTACGCCGGCAGGTACACCGAGAACGCCACGTAACCGCCGAACGCGACGGCGTAGAGGGCCGACGCCTGCCAGGTGATGCGCAGCCGCAGGGTGGCGGCGAGCCGGGTGGACAGCGGCGCCGAGGGCACCTGGCGGCCCGGGGCGTCGCGCAGCACCAGGGCGGCGACGGCGGCGTATACGGCGAGCACCACGGCGGTGAGCACGAAGGGGGCGGCCGTACCGTTGGCGTTGACGAGCTTGACGGTGGTCAGCGCGCTGATCGCGGTGCCGCCCATGCCGGCGCCGAAGACGCCGACGGCCAGGCCCCGGCGCTCCGGCGGGAACCAGGCGTTGACGAACGGCACGCCCACCGCGAAGGCGGTGCCGCCGATGCCGAGGAAGAAGCCGCCGATGAGCAGCGCGGCCAGCGAGCCGTGCCCGGCGAGGCCCAGATAGAGCACCGGGACGATGGTGATCAGCGAGATCAGCGGGAACATGAACCGCCCGCCGAACCGGTCGGTGAGCGCGCCGACCGGGATCCGCCCGACGGAGCCGACCACCACCGGCACCGCGACGAGCAGCGCCTGCTGGAACGAGGTGAGCTGCAGGGCCGTGGTGAACTTGACGGCCAGCGGGCTCAGCAGCGCCCAGGCCCAGAAGTTGACGGCGAAGCCGATCGTCGCCAGGGCCAGCATCAGGTACGCCTTGCCGCCGGTCCGGTCCGGAGCTGTGCTCATGTCGTCTCCACTGTCTCGTCGCCGGTGGTCGGCCGGCCCGATTCCCGTCGCCCAGCGTGCCGTCACGAAAACCGGCGTGACAGGGACTTAGGTCCTGTACGGACGGGACGCTTCCCCTCCAGCGGTGGCTCCTGATGGGCAGAATATCCGGATCGAACGCGGTTTATTCGGGTTTCGGGCGGGCACCGGCTTTTTTTGACGCCGGGAAGCGTTATAACGTAGGTAACCATGGAAACCCCGAGGACCGGGCCGAGCGGCGAGGCCATCGACACCCATCGGCACCGGGCGCTCGGCTCCGCCAGCCGGGCGACGATCCTGCGGCTGGTGCGCGCCGAGGCCGGCGGGCTGACCGCCGCCGACGTCGCCACCCGCACCGGGCAGCACCTGTCCACCACCCGCGCGCACATGGACCGCCTCGTCGAGTCCGGCCTGCTGGTCAAGGCGCGGGCCAGCGGCGGGCGCCCCGGCCGGCCCGCGTGGCGCTACCGGTCGACGACCACGGATCCCGCGCCGGCGCCGTACCGGGCGCTGGCCGCGGCGCTGCTGGAGCATCTGACCCGGGCGGGCGGCGACGTGCGGCACGAGGCCGGGCGCGCCGGACGGGACTGGGGACGGCAGCTCGCGGCGGCGACGCCCGGCGGCACGCCCGCCGACACGGTCGTCACGGTGCTGGACGGGCTGGGCTTCACCCCCCGGCCGCAACCGCCGGCGGACGGCCGCCCCACCGAGATCCACCTGCGCACCTGCCCGTTCCTGGACCTGGTCGGGCGCGACCCGGACGCGATGTGCGGGCTGCACGCCGGCGTCATCCGCGGCATCCTCGACCAGCGCGGCGCCCCCTCCGACGGCACGGTGCTGGAACCCTTCGGCGCCCCGGACGCCTGCGTCGTGCGCCTGCCGGCCGAGGCCGTCCGGTGACCGCCACCGCCGCCGCCCGGCCACCGCGCCCCTCCGCCCGGCGGCGCGCCGTGCGGCGGTTCGTCCCGCCCCAGCACGGCGCCTGGGCGATGCTGCTGCTCCCCTGGCTCACCGGGGTGCTGGTCGCCGGGTTCCGCTGGCCGCACGCGCCGCTGCTGGGGGCGTGGCTCGCCGGCTACCTGGCGTCCTACTACGCCCTCCAGGCGGTCAAGACGCGGCGGCTGCGGCGGTTCCGGGCGCCGCTGCTCGCGTACGCGCCGGTCGCGGCGGTTCTCGGCGCGGTGGTCGTGGCGGCCCGTCCCGGGGTGCTCGCCTACGCCCCCGCCTACGCGCTGCTGCTCGCGGTGAACGTGGCGTACGCCTGGCGCCGCCGCGAGCGCGCCCTGGCCAACGACCTGGCCTCGGTGGCACAGAGCTGCCTGATGGTGCTGGTCGCCGCCACCGTGGCCGGGGAGCCGCCGGCCACGGTGGGCGTGGCGTTCACCGCCGTCCTGCTCTACTTCGCGGGCACCGTGCTCTACGTCAAGACGATGATCCGGGAACGGGGCAGTGCCGCGTACCGGAGGGCCTCGGTGGCGTACCACCTCGTCGCCGCCGCCGTCGCGGCCTGGCTGAGCGTGCCGCTGGGTGTCGTCTTCGCCCTGCTGCTGGCCCGCGCCTGGCTGCTGCCGCGACGCCGGCTCGCCCCGGTGCGGGTGGGCCTGATCGAGATCGCCGGCTGCCTGGCCGTGCTGGGCGCGATCCTGCTCAGCTGACGCCGGCCTCCTCGTCCACGTCGTCGCGGTGCGCGGCCCAGCCGAGCCACCAGTCCTGCTCGCCGACCTCACCGGCGGCCGCGGCGAAGGCGGCGAGCGCGTCGGTGACCGCGGGCTGCCACAGCTCGGCGGTGGCGGCGACGATCCGTTCGAGGTCGGCGCGGCGGCGCGTGATGACCTGCTCCACGATCTGCCGGCCGGCCCGGGGTGAGGCGCACGCGCACCACCCGGCGGTCCTGCGTGGAACGCACCCGGCGCACCAGGCCCTTGCGCAGCAACCGGTCCAGCATGCGGGTGCCGGTGGACGGGTTGACCTGTAGCTCCTCGGCGATGTCGATGCTGCGCTGGGGACCCCGGACGGCCAGCACCACGAGGGTACGGAACTGGGGCAGCGTGATGTCGCCCTCCACGGCCGCCAGCGACCGGACGGTGAGCCCGACGAACGCCCGGCTCGCCAGCATCAGCGCCTGCACGGCGGGCCCGGCCGGTGGGGATGACATCCGATCATCTTCGCACCCGCGCCGGGGCCCGGCCGCCGCAACCGCCGTGCCGGCGTACCCCGCTCCCTTCCCGGCCGAAACCCGGGCGCGCTAAGCGCCCGGCCGCCCGCTGCCGATAGGGATTCCGGGGAGGGAGGTGGAGCCGATGGCACGGTTGCTGGTGGTCGACGACGAACCGGACATCTGCGCCCTGATAGCGCGCCACCTGGTACGCGCGGGACACGAGGTCATCTGCGCGCACGACGGTCCCACCGCGCTCGCCGAGGTCGCCCTGCACGGGCCGCCCGACGCCGCGGTGCTCGACATCGACATGCCCGGCGTGAACGGGTTCGAGCTGCTGGAGCGGTTGCGCGCCACGCTGCCCGGGCTGCCGGCGCTGTTCCTGACCGTGCTCTGGAACGCCGACGTGCTCGCCCGGGCCGCCCGCCACCACGCCGGGTACGTCCCGAAGCCCTTCACCCCCGCGGCATTGCATGACGCCCTGCACGACGTGCTCACCCGGGACAGCGGCACGCCCCGGCGTCCCGGGACGGCGCGATGACCCTGGGCACCTCCCTGCGGCGCACCGCGGCCTTCGCCCTGCTCTACATGGTCGCCACCTGGCTCGGGCGCCAGACCCTGATGGACGGCAACAACCTGAGCCTGGTGTGGCCGGCCGCGGGCGTCAGCGCCGTGTGGTTCCTCGCCCAGCGCCGCTCGCGCTACCGCGCGCTGGACGCCCTGGCGCTGGCCGCGGTGACGCTGACCGTCAACGTGGCCACCGGCGCCTCGGCGGTGCTGGCGGCGATGTTCGTGGTGGCGAACCTGGCCCAGGCGAGCCTGTTCGCGTACCTGTTCCGCCGCTGGCTGCCGCACCTGTGGGGCGGCGGAGGCGACCAGCCCCTGTCCCGGGTGGCCGAGCTGTGGCACCTGATCGCCTCGGCGTTCCTGGCCACCGCGGCCGGCGCGCTGATCGGGCCCACCGCCGGCTGGCTCGTGAACGGCTTCTACTCGTGGACCGCCACCGCGGTGTGGATGACCCGCAACACCGTGAGCATCCTGCTGATCGGCGCGGTGGGGCTGCGGCTCGGGTACGCGCTGCACCGCCTGCACGCCGACAGCCGGCGCGACCCGCGTGCCCTGCTGCGCGACCGGACCTCCGCGCTCACCGGCCGGCGCCTGCTGGAGTACGCCGCCGTGGTGGCGATGTCCGTGGTCACGTACACGGTCGCCTTCGGCATCGACCACGGGCTGCCGCTCGCCTTCCCGCTGCTGACCATGACGGTGTGGGCCGGCCTGCGACTGCACACCGGCTTCGTGGTCCTGCACGATCTGGCCTTCGGCGCCGCCGCCGTGCTGTTCACGCTGCACGGCGACGGCCCGTTCGCGCACATCGGCGACAGCGCGGTACGCGCCCTCATCGCCCAGGCGTTCGTCGGGATGGTCGCCGTCGTCGGCCTCGCGCTGGCGCTCAGCCGCGACGAACGGGACCGGCTGCTCGGCGACCTCCGCAGCTCGGAGCGGCTCGCCGGGGAGCAGGCGACGGTGCTGAGCACGATCGTCGACAGCATGGCCGAGGGTCTCGTGGTGATGGACGACCGCGGCGGGGTCATCCTGCGCAACTCGGCCGCCGCGCACCTCATGGGCGGGGCGGTCAGCGCCGACCGGCGGGTCGCCGGCACCTCCTTCTACGGCCTGTTCCACCCGGACGGCACCCCGCTGGCCGACGAGGAGATGCCGTTCCGGCAGGTCCTGCGCGACGGGGCGCCGTACAGCATGGACATGGTCGTGCGGAACCCGCACGTGCCCGACGGCCGGGTGCTGCACGTGACCGCCACGACGATCCCCCGGCCCATCGACGGCCGCCCCTGCACGGTCAGCATCTTCAGCGACGTGACCGCGGACCGCCGGCACCGCGACGAGCTGGCCACCTTCGCCGGCGTGGTGGCACACGACCTGCTCAACCCGCTCGCCACGGTCGAGGGCTGGTCGGACGCCGCGCTCACCGCGCTCGGCGAGGCACCGGAGCACCCGGCCACCGAGGACGCCCGGGACGGGCTGCGCCGGGTCCAGCGCGCCGGCGGGCGGATGCGGAACCTGATCAACGATCTGCTGGCGTACACGACGGCCCGCGACGCCGAACTCGCCGCCGTGGACCTGCCGCTGGGCCCGCTGGTCGCCGAGCTGACCGCCGCCCGCGTCGACCAGGCGGAGAGCGGCGGCGCGCCGGTGCCCCGGTTCCACGTCGACGACCTGCCCCCGGTGCACGCCGATCCGATCCTGGTCCGGCAGCTGCTCGACAACATCATCAGCAACGCGGTCAAGTACACCGCGCCCGGCGTCACCCCGGAACTGGAGATCGGCGCGGGCCTGACCGAGGCCGGGCTGGTGGAGATACGCGTACGGGACAACGGCATCGGCATCCCCGCGGGCCAGCACGGGCGGGTGTTCGACAGCTTCCACCGCGCCCACCGCACCGCCGGGTACGCCGGCACCGGGCTGGGGCTGGGCATCTGCCGCCGCATCGTGGAGCGGCACGGCGGCACGATCGGCGCCGAGCCCAATCCCGGCGGGCGCGGCACCTGCTTCGTCTTCACGCTGCCCGCGGCGGCCGTCCGGCAGCCCGCGCGGCTCTGACCCGGGCACCCTCCCGCTCCCGGGCCGACGCGGGTCCCGCGGTCGTCCCGCTCAGGACGCGCGCGGAGGCGCCGCCCCGCCGGAACGGGGCGACGCGGAGGATCAGAAGGTGATCCAGTGCTGGTCGGCCCAGCGCCTGCCCTGCTTCCAGTCGCAGGACGTGGCGACGGCCGCGGACTCGCCGGAGCCCCGGGCGGTCAGGCACAGCCCGGAATTGACGTTCTCGAACTGCTCGGTGCTGTCGCTGTTGAACCGCCACCGCCACAACTGGTCGTTCCATCCCCCGCACGTCGTCGCGACCGCCGCCGACTCGCCGGAGCCCCGGGCGGTCAGGCAGAGATTCAACAACGGGCTGTGGATCAGGTACGCGGAACCGACCGGCAGAAGCTGCCAGTACTGGTCCGGCCAGTACTGACCCGGCACGTAGTCGCACGTGGTCTGCACGGCCTGCATTCTCATGGCCTGCCCCCCATTGCGACTGTTCCGTCCGACGAGAGGGTCAGCGAGGATGCCGGAGAGCACGCTGGTGCGGTGACGCCCGATAAACCCCCGTGAACCGTCGTCCCCCGCAGACTAGGTCCGGCCGATGATCGTCCACAATGCGCGGACCCCGTCGGATCGAGGACAAGACCGGTCACCCCGGACCGGAGCATCGGCCCGCCGGACCTGCGGCACCCGGGGCCGCCGGGTCACGCCGGGTCGTCGGCCGGGGTGTACAGGTAGAGGCCCATGCTGTGCATGGTGTTCCGGAGGGTGTCGCGGAGGACGCGGTACTGCTCGTCGTCGAGGAAGGCCAGGGCGCGCTCCTCGGCCCTTCCCGTGGCGGCGTGGGCGCGGGCGAGCAGGGCGGCGCCCTCCGACGTGATCCGGACCTGCAGGATCCGCCCGTGGGTCGGGTGCGGCTCGCGGCGCACGAGGCCCCGGTCGAGCAGCCCGGCGATCGCGGCCGACATCGACTGGGCGGTGATCCCGTTGCGTTCCGCCATGGTCGCCGCCGAGAGCGCCTCGGGGTCGACGAGGCCGAGCTGAGCGAGCGCGCCGTACTGCGCGTGGGTGATCGAGAAGTCCCGGAGCGCCCGGTCGACGTCCTGCGCGAGCGCCGTGCTCACCCGGCGCATCAGGTACGTCAGCCGGTCCTCGAAGTTCTCCGCCATCGTGCCCTGCCTCGCCTGTCGCGTCCCCCGGAGTCCGGGTACCACGCTAGCCGACTTGCATGTTGTCAGTTGACTGATAAGGTGGCTGACATGTCTGCACATCGCACAGTTGTCGTCACCGGCGCCGCGGGCGGCATCGGTTCCGAGATCGTCGACCGGTTCCTGGCCGCGGGCGACACCGTCGTCGCCTCCGATCAGCGCTCGTTCCATCGCGACCAGACGCCCGCGGACCTGGTCGGGGCGATCCTCTTCCTGGCGTCCGACGGGGCCGGTTTCCTGACCGGCCAGACGCTCAACGTCGACGGCGGGCTGCACTTCCTATGAGGAAGTGGATGCCGCTGATCTCCGTCAGCCTGGGCACGTTCATGCTGCTGGTCGACACCACCGTCGTCCAGGTGGCCCTGCCGGGCATCGCGACGGACCTGGACGCCTCCCCCGTGTCGCTGCAGTGGATCGTCGACGGCTACGTGGTGGCGCTCGCCGCGTTGCTGCTCAGTGCGGGCGCGGTGGCCGACCGGCTCGGGCACCGGCGGACGTACGCCGGCGGCCTCGCGCTCTTCGCCGCGGCGTCGGCGCTCTGCGGCGCCGCTCCGGACGACGCCACCCTGGTCGTCTTCCGCATCCTGCAGGGGGTGGGCGCGGCGGCGCTGTTCGCGACCACGACCGCGCTGCTCAACTCCGCCTACCAGGGAACCGACCGCGGCAAGGCGTTCGGGCTCTGGGCGGCGGTCGCGAGCGCGGCGGCCGCGGTGGGACCGATCGTCGGCGGGGTGCTGGTCCAGGGGATCTCGCGGCGCTGATCGTCAACTTCGTCGCGTTCGCCCCGCTCACCTACACGTCGATCTGGCTGCAGGGCGTCGAGGGCGTCTCGCCCATCGGCGTCGGCCTGTCCACCCTTCCGCTGGCGGGGGCGGCGTTCCTGGTCTCCTGGCAGGCCGGCAGGTCGCTGCACCGCCTCCACCCGGGACGGGTCATCGCCGCCGGTCTCACCCTGGTCGCCGCGGGATCGTTCGCCGGCGCCGCCCTGCTGCACGGCGACGCGAGCTGGCCCGCCTCACGGCGGGCCTCGCCCTGACCGGCACCGGCACCGGGCTGGCCGTGCCGAGCCTCACCGCGGCGGCGATGGGCAGCGTGCCGCCCGACCGCGGCGGCATCGCCTCCGGCACGGTGAGCACGGCCCGGCAACTCGGCTTCGCGATCGGCATCGCCGTGCTCGCGACGGCCTTCAACGCCGGGGCGACGGCCTCGCTGGCGTCCGCGGGCGTACCGGACCCGGCCGCCGTCGCCGATGCCCTGTCCGCGGGCCGGGCCGCTCCGGGCCCGGCCGCGGTGCCGGCCGCGCTGCACGACGCCGCCCTGGCCGGCCTCGACCGCGTGTTCCTGCTGTCGGGAGCCCTGGCGGCGGCCGGGGCCCTGGCCGTGATCGTCCTCGTGCGCGCCGTCCGGGACAGCGCCACGCCACCCGCCACCGAATCCACCACCGGAATGAGGAAAGCCCATGCCTAGCCGGCCCGGCATCGATCCCGGCGTCCACCGGCTCGTCCGCGGGATCGCCGCCATCGACGACCACGCACACCCGGTCCCCCCGGAGTGGGAGGTGCCGCCGGACCCCGGAAACCCGATCTCCCCGTACGACCACCCGCGGCCGGTGCGGATGCGGCAGACCAATCCCGAGTACGCCGACGCCTGGCGTGCGCTGTGGGGCTACGAGCACGACGACCTGGAGGACGCCCACCTCGTCGAGCTCTTCGCCGCCAAGCAGCGGGTGCAGGCGGAGCGGGGAACCGGTTACGGCGCCTGGGTCCTCGACCGGATCAACATCGCGACGATGCTGGCGGTCGACCACTGCCCGCAGCCGTCCCTGCCCGCGCCCCGCTTCCGGTGGATCGCCTTCGCCGACTGGCTCATGTGGCCGGTCCCGGCCGTCGGCCAGGACGCCTTCACCCGTCAGTACCAGCCGCAGATCGACGCGGCCTGCAAGCGGGCGGGGCTGGACGGCCCGCCCGCGACGCTGGCGGAGTACGTGCACGGGGTGCTGGAACCCGAGCTCGAGGACCGCGGGGCCACCGGGGCGGTGGCGCTCAAGATCCACACGCCCTACTACCGCCCCATCGACTTCGCCGAGGTCACCGGGGAGGACGCGGCCGAGCTGTACCGCCGGGCGATGACCGGGGGCATCACCGGCGAGGAGCACCGGCACCTCGAGGACCACCTGTTCGCGGTGATCGCCCGCAAGGCGGCCGAGCTGTCCCTGCCGGTGCAGATGCACACCGGGCAGGGGCCCCGGCGGCACTTCCGCAACCAGGGCAGCGATCCGCTGCTGATGGAACCCGCCGTGGTGGCCGCTCCCGGCACCAGCTTCCTGATGCTGCACGCCGGCTGGCCGTTCGACAAGCAGGCCGTCGCCTCGCTGTCCCACGACAACGTCCACCTCAACATCTCCTGCGCGACCGTGCACCTGTACGGGCGCAACCTCGCCGGCATCATCCGGGACGCGCTGGAGTGGTTCCCGGAGAAGATCCTGTACGGCACCGACGCGTACAGCGACCTCGCGCTCGCCTACCTCTCCGGCGCCGAGCCCCGGTCCAACTTCCTGCAGGGCTGGGAGGAGAAGGCCTGGCTGCTGGACCGTACGGCGCGGGAGGCGCTCGCCATGGCGCTGACGGCGATGCGGGACGACCGGGTGATCGGCGCCGGCGACGTCGAGCGGCTGGCGACCATGGTGCTGCGGGACAACGCCACCCGCCTGTACCGGCTGTGAGCCGCCGGGCCTACTCCGGCCGGCCCGTGAGGTAGTGCTCGACGACCGGGGAGATCCAGGCCACGAGTTCCTCCGCGGTCATGGCCACCACGGCCGGCAGTTGCAGGACGTAGCGGGTCAGGGCCAGCCCCATCATCTGGGTCGCGAGCAGGCCGGTCCGCCGGGTGGCCAGCTCCGGGTCGGGCTCGATCGTGGCGACCACGGGCTCGATCTGCTGCGCGACGATCGTGCGGGCGCGCTCGGCCGCCGCCTGCTGGGTGGCGGCCAGGCGCAGCAGGGCGATCATCGTGTCGTCGCGCTCGCAGAGGTCGATGAGGTGCTGGACGAGCGCGGCGCTGCGGGCGCTGGTCGACAGCTGCGACACGTCCGGCATCTCCAGGCCGAACTCGGCCGCGGCGGCCAGCAGCTTCTCCTTGGAGCCGTAGTAGCGCATCACCATCGACGGGTCGATGCCGGCCTGGGCGGCGATCGCCCGGATCGTGGCCTTGGCGTATCCGTCGGCGGCGAACCGTTCGCGCGCCGCGGCCAGGATCGCCGCCCGGGTGCGATCGGAGCGGCGGGGCGGCACGTCGTGTTCCACGGTCATGCCCACGAGTGTAGGCCCACAGGTGTTGACGCGCTGCCCCGGGTCAACGAGTATTGGCAAACATTTGTTGGCATTGGAGGATCGAGCGATGGATACCGATGTGCTGATCGTCGGCGCGGGGCCCACCGGGCTCACCCTGGCCGGCGACCTGGCCCGCGCCGGCGTCCCCCACCTGGTGCTGGAGCGGCGCTCGGCCGAGCCCAACACCACCCGCGCGTTCGCCGTGCACGCCCGGACGCTGGAGCAGCTCGACGCGCGCGGCGTCGCCGACGAACTGGTCGCGACCGGGCGGCAGGTGCCCGGCATCCGGCTGTTCGGGGTGGCCGAGGTGCTGCTGACCGGCGTACCGAGCCGGTTCCCCTTCGTCCTGGTCACCCCGCAGTACGAGACCGAGCGGGTGCTGGCCGGCCGCGGCGTCGAGGTGACCCCCGGCGCCGCCGTGGCGTCGGTGGCGCAGGATGCCGACGGTGTCACGGCGACCCTGGAGGACGGCCGTACGCTGCGGGCCCGCTACCTGGTCGGCTGCGACGGCGTGCGCAGCGCGGTCCGCGGCTCGCTCGGCCTGCCCTTCCCCGGCAAGGCCGTGCTGCGCTCGATCATGCTGGCCGACGTGCGGCTCGCCCAGGAACCCGCGGAGACGCTCACGGTCAACTCCAGCGTCGGCGCCATGGCGTTCATCGCGCCGTTCGGCGACGGCTGGTACCGGATCTTCAGCTGGAACAGCAACGAGCGGCCCACCTCCGAGCCGGTCGAGTTCGACGAGGTGCGCGACACGGTCCGCCGGGCGTGCGGCACCGACTACGGCATGCACGACCCGCGCTGGATGTCCCGCTTCCACTCCGACGAGCGCCAGGCGCCGCGCTACCGGGTCGGCCGGGTCTTCCTGGCCGGCGACGCCGCGCACTGCCACTCGCCGGCCGGCGGGCAGGGCATGAACACCGGCATCCAGGACGCGGCGAATCTCGGCTGGAAGCTCGCCTCCGCGGTGCGGGGCCACGACGGGCTGCTGGACACGTACGAGGCGGAGCGGCACCCGATCGGCAAGGCGGCGCTGCGGGCCTCGGGCGCCCTGGTCCGCTCCGGCATCGCCCGCTCGGCGCCGCAACGGGCACTGCGCATGGCCGTGACCCGGCTCGCGCTCAGCGTGCCGGCGGTCCGCCGCAAGGGCGCGCTCATGGTGTCCGGGGTCGGCATCAGCTACGGCGACGGCGCGGACCGGGTGCCCGACAGCCCGCTGCCCGACGGGCGCCGCGTCTACCAGGCGCTGCGGGACGGCCGGTTCCTCCTGCTCGGCACGCCGCACCTCGACATCGGGGCGTGGTCCGAGCGGGTCACCCTCACCGGCGCGGCGCCGGCCGCCGACCGGATCACCCTGGTACGCCCGGACGCGTACACGGCGTGGTCGGGCGCCGCGTCCGACACCGAGGGACTGCGCGCCGCCCTCGCCCACTGGTGCGGGGGCCCGGCCCGGGCGTCGTCGGCGTCGTAGCGCCTCACGCGTCCGCGGCGTTGCGGGCACGGCGGCCGGGGCCGGAGATGCGGTCCATCATCGCGGCGGCGGCACGCCGGCTCACCAGCCTCGTCGTCAGCACGCCCAGCCGGTTCGAGAACCCGTCGACGACGACCGGACCGGGATCGCGGCGCTCGAGATGGGCCAGCGCCGTGGCGACGACCTGCGCGGGTTCGCGTACGGCGCCGGCGGCGAGCACGTCCGCGCCCGTACCCATGCCGGTCGTGAAGTCCGTGGCGGTGGCGCCGGGACACACGGCGAAGGCGGCGACGCCGGTCCCCCGCAGCTCCGTCCACAGCGACTCGCTGAAGCTCAGCACGAACGCCTTCGCGGCGCTGTAGACCGCCATCCTCGGCGACGGGAAGTAGGCCGAGGCGCCGGCGACGTTGATGACGAACCCGGTGCCGGCGCTCAGCATCCGCGGCAGGAACGCCGCGGTGAGCCGCACCGGCGCGGCGACGTCGACGGCGATCTCGGCGGCCAGGCGCCCGGGATCGGCCTCGGCGAACCGGCCGAAGGTGCCGAACCCGGCGTTGTTGATCAGGCCCGTGACGGTCATGCCCCGATCGGCGACGGCCTTGCGGAGGTCGTCGCCGGCGTCGGGTCCGGCGAGGTCGCAGGGGACGGCCTCGGCCCGGATCCCGTACGTCCGGCGCAACTGCTCCGCCGTCGCCGCCAACCGCCCGGCGCGCCGGGCGACCAGCACGAGGTCCGAGCCGCGCGCGGCCAGGGCCGTGGCGAAGGCGGCACCCGGGGCAGCAGGCTGACCGCCGCCGGCGAGGCCTTCCTGCCCCGCGCCCAGACCCTGCTGCACCACGCCGGCCTGGCCGTCCGCGCGGCCCGCGACGCCGCCCCGCCGGGCTCCGTCACCATCGGCTACGCCGAGGACCTGGTCATCACCCGGGCGGTCCGCGACCTGCGTCGGCGCCACCCGGACGCCCACGTCCGCACCCGCCACCTCGGCTGGCAGGACACCCGCGCGCTGCCCGACGGCCGGGTCGACGCGCTGGTCGCCCGGACGCCGCTGCCGGTGCCCGCCGGCAACCTCGACGTCACCGTCCTCTACGAGGAGCCCCGGGTGCTGGTCCTGCCGGCCTTTCACCGCCTGGCGGGCAAGGAGACCGTGACCCCCGGCGACTTCGCCGCCGAACCGATGGTGGCGTGCGCCGGCGCCCCCGCACCGTGGATCGGCTTCTGGCGCCTCGAGCCCGGCACGCGGCACCGCCCGGCCCCCGTGGCGCCGCTGGTCGCGGACGCGGTCGAGGACAAGCTCGACGCGGTGGCCGACGGCCGGGCGGTGGCCCTGCTCCCGGCCCGCGACCGCCGCCTGACCGGCCGGGACGACCTCGCCACCGTCGCGGTCGAGGGCATCGAGCCCTGCCACGTGGTGGTCGCCACCCGACGCGGCGACGACAACCCGCTCGTCGCGGGCTTCCGCGAGGCCGCGGGCACCCACCTGCGTCACCCGTGAGGGCCGGGCCGGCTACCCGGGCGGCGGGGTGCTGGAGGAGGTGGCCGGCGGGGAGACCGGTATCGAGCTGCCCGGCGGGCTGACCTCGGCGGTGGCCGAGCGGGAGACGTCCGGGGTGGCGGACGGCGCGGGCGTGGCCGGGGCCGAGGGTGTGCCGGCCGCGGGCGGGCCCGGATGTTGCGGCGTCCGGTTGCCGGCGGGCAGCAGGAACGGCAGCACGGCCAGGAGGACGGCCGCCACGGCGACCCCGGCCGCGGCCCGGGTACGGCGGCGGCGGGAGGCACCGCGCAGGGCGCGGTCCGCGAGCGGGGTCGGCACCGCGTCGGCCGAGATGTCGCGCAGGACCGAACGGAGCATGTCCTGGTCCATTACATCTCCTCCCTGAGCGCCGCGAGGTCCGGGACGAGGGACCTCAGTTTGGCCATGGATCGGTGGATGGTGCTGCGGACGGTGCCGACCGACCAGCCGAGCTGCGCGGCGATCTCCGCCTCAGGCAGGTCCTCGTAGTAGCGCAGCACCACGACGGCACGCTGCTTCGCGGTCAGCCGCCGCAGGCCGTCCTGGACCAGGAGCTTGGTGGCGATGCGCCCGCTACTGTCCCCGACCACGGCGTCCAGCTGCACCGCCCGCGGGTCGGTCGGCGTCTCCCGGCGGCCCAGGCGGACCCGCCAGCGGTCCACCTGGCGGTGGTACATGGCGCGGCGGACGTACGCCTCCAGGTCGAGGACGTCGATCGACCGCAGCCGCATGGCCAGCCCGGTGAGCGCGCCCTGCAGCAGATCCTCCGCGTCGTGCTGGTTGCCGGTGAGCAGGTAGGCGGTGCGCATCAGCGCCGGCGTCCGGGTCGCCACGAACTCCCGGAAATGCTGCTCCGCCGCGCTGTCCACTCGCCCTCCTCGTCCCCCAAGACGGAAGCGGCCCCGCCCGGCTATGCCGATCGTGATCTAGATCACTGCTGCCATAGCGGAGCGATCACCACTCGTCCTTGGCGTCCGACCGAGGAGGTTCGCACATGCCGAGACGGGTACGCCTGGAAGTGACCGCCGCGGGAGCCGGGGCGGCACTGCTGGCGATCGCGCTGACCTGGCCCACCCTGCGCCATCCGTGGACGACGATCCCGGGTGACCTGGGCGACCCCACGCTCCAGGCGTGGCAGGTGGCGTGGGCCGGGCACGCGCTGCTGACCGACCCGCTGAACTGGATCGACTCGAACACGTTCTACCCCGCGCCGTACACGCTCGCGTACAGCGACACCCTGCTCGGCTACGCGCCGGCCGGATGGTTCGGCCACGGCCCGCAGGCGGCCGTCCTGCGCTACAACCTGCTCTACGTCGCGGCCCACGCGCTGGCGGCGTTCGGGGCGTACGTCCTGGTCCGCCAGCTCGGCGCCCGTCCGGCGGCGGCCACGGTGGCCGCGGTCGCGTGGGCGTACGCGCCCTGGCGGCTCGCCCACAGCGGCCACCTGAACGTGCTCTCGACCGGCGGGATCGCGCTGTGCCTGGCGATGCTGGCGCGCGGGCACGGCTGGTCCCTGCGCCACGGCCACCGGCCCGACCGGCACAGCCCGTGGTGGGCGTTCGGCGGCTGGCTCGTCGCCGCCTGGCAGATCAGCCTCGGCTTCGGCATCGGCCTGCCGCTGGTCTACGTGCTGCTGGCCGGCTGCGCGGCGTACGCCTGGTTCCTCTGGCGTGGCCGGCGCCGCGGCCCGGACCGGCGGCTGCTGATCGCGGACCTGGCCGGCGCGGTGATCTTCGCGCTGACCTGCGCGTCGCTGGGCCGGCTCTTCCTGCGTGTCGTGGAGCTGAACCCGCAGGCCCGGCGGGACCTGGAGTGGACACGCATGTACTCGCCGCCGTTGCGCGGCTACTTCGTCCCGCCGGCGGACTCGTGGCTGTGGGGCGAGCACTTCACCGCGGCGCGCGACAAACTGTCGTGGCCCCCGGAGATGGCCCTGATGACCGGGGCGGCGCTCATGGTCCTCGGCGTGCTGGGGCTGTTCTGGTCGGTGTTCCCGGTGCGGCACCGGGTGCTGCTCGGCGCCGGCCTGCTGACCAGCGCCGCGCTCGGCCTGGGCAGCAACCTCGGCGCGGACGGCGAGCCCGGCTACCTCACCCTGTCGAAGATCCTGCCCGGGTGGGAGGCGCTGCGCACGCCCGGCCGGCTGATGATCTGGATCAGCCTCTTCCTCGCCGTGCTCGCCGCCGGGCTGCTCTCCAGGCCGGTCGGCCGGTGGCGCGCCCTGATCGCGATCCCGCTGGTGCTGGTGCTGGCCGAGGGCGTCAACCGGACGCCGCACCCGCGGGTACCGGACGCGCCCGCCGCGATGCGGGCCGCGCCGGAGCCGATGCTGGTGCTGCCCAGCGACGGGCTCGGTGAGCTGCACATCGCGCTGTGGAGCACCGACGGGTTCCCGCGGGTCGTCAACGGGCTCGCCTCGTTCGTCCCCGCCGGCCAGGAGGAGATCCGCCGGGGCGCCGAGTCGTTCCCCGATCCGGCCAGCGTCGCGCTGCTGCGGGCGTACGGGATCAGATCGGTCGTGGTGCTCCCGGACGAGCTGGGCGGGACGCCGTGGGAGGGCGTGCCGGACCGGCCGGCGGACGGGCTCGGCATCACCCGGGAGGAGGTCGGCGATGCCCTCGTCTACCGGCTCTCCTGACCCCGCGCCGCTGTCGATCGTGGTGCCCTGCTTCAACGAGGAGAACTCCCTCGTGCCGCTGCACGAGGCGCTGCGGGAGGCCGTCCCGGGCGTGCCGGTGGAGTTCGTCTTCGTCGACGACGGCAGCACCGACGGGACGCTGGAGGTGCTGCGGAAGCTGGCCGCCGAGGACCCGTCGGTGCGCTACACGTCGTTCAGCCGCAACTTCGGCAAGGAGGCGGCGATGCTGGCGGGCCTGCGCCGCGCGACCGGTGACGCGGTGGTCATCCTGGACGCGGACCTGCAGCATCCGCCGCGGCTGCTGCCCCGGATGCTCCAGCTGCACCGGCAGGGCTTCGACCAGGTCGTGGCCACCCGGGACCGGCGCGGCGAGGCGTTCCTGCGCCGGACCACGGCACGGCTCTTCTACCGTACGGTCAACCGCTGGATCGACGTGCGGCTGGACGACGGGGCCGGGGACTTCCGGCTGCTGTCCCGCCGGGCCGTCGACGCGATCCTGGCGCTGCCCGAGTACAACCGGTTCGCCAAGGGGCTGTTCTCGTGGATCGGCTTCTCCACCGTCGTGCTGCCGTACCCGAACGAGCGGCGGCGCACCGGCCGGAGCAGCTGGACCGCGGGCCGCCTGATCAACTACGCGTTCGACGGCCTGCTGTCGTTCAACGACAAACCCCTGCGGCTGGCCCTCTACGGCGGCCTGCTCGCGACCGTCTTCGCCCTCGGGTACGCCCTCTGGGTCGTCGCCCACGCCGTCGTCTCCGGGGTGGACGTGCCCGGCTACACCACGATCATCGTGGCGGTCATCGGGATGGGCGGCTTCCAGGCCGTCCTGCTCGGCATGATCGGCGAATACGTCGGCCGGATCTACCGCGAGTCGAAGCGGCGCCCGCATTTCCTCATCGGCGAGACGGACGAGGACGCGGCCCGGGTTCCGGCGCAGCGGCGCGGCTGACCACGGCCTCCCAGCCGGGGGTGATCAGGTCGAAGATCTCGTCGACCGCGGCCGCCGGGTCCTCCGCCTCGCGGGCCAGCGGGTAGACGCCGAGCACGTAGCGGGCGAAGGCCCGGCAGGCCGGGGACGGCTCCGCGAGGCCGAGGTCGGCGGCGATCGCGCCGGCCAGGGCGTCCTCGTGCCGCAGCCACATGGTCGACGCGTACTCGCGCAGCGCCGGGGAGCTGTCGACGAGCTCCCAGAAGGGCGCGGTGCCCGGCCGGGCGAAGTCGCGCACGGTGACGTGGAGCTGGTGCCGCAGCGCCTGCGGCACGGACCGGCCCGGCTCGCGGTCGGTGACCGCCCGGACGAGCCACTCCTCGCGCTTGCCGTCCTCGTCGAAGACGAGCGCCTCCTTCGACGGGAAGTGCGCGAACAGCGTCGTGATCGCCACGTCCGCGGCCGCGGCGATCTCCCGGATGCCCACGGCGTCGTAGCCGCGCTCCAGGAACATCCGCAGGGCCGTGTCGGCGATGGCCCGGCGGGTGGCGGCCTTCTTGCGTTCGCGTCGTCCCGGCTCGGTCACGCCCCCAGCGTAGCAGAGAAACCCTAACCGTTGCGAAACACTAACCGTTAGCCCTATCGTTGCCGGCGTGGACAACGACGAGAAGCACGGGCCGCGGTCGCTGCGAGCCGCGTGGGTGGCGCTGACCGGGCTGTCCGCGGTGTTCCTGGTCGAGATGCTGGACAACTCGATCCTGAACGTCGCGCTGCCCACGATCGGGCGCGAGCTGCACGCGTCGACCGTCGCTCTGCAATGGGTGACGGGCGCGTACGCGGTCGTCTTCGGCGGCCTGATGCTGCTCTGCGGCGCCCTCGCCGACCGGTACGGCCGCCGCCGCGTCATGCTCGCCGGCCTGGCGCTGCTGGGCCTCGCGAGCCTGGCGACCGCGTTCGTCACCACCGCCGAGCAGCTGATCGCGGTGCGGGCGCTGATGGGGGTCGCCGCGGCGATGACCACCCCGGGCTCGCTGGCCCTGGCGTTCCGGCTGTTCGACGACGACGGCCTGCGCGTCCGCGCCACCACCCTGATCTCGACCGTCGGCCTGGTCGGGCTGGCCGTCGGACCGCCGGTGGGCGGCTTCGTGCTCGCCGTCGCGCCGTGGCAGACCCTGCTGCTGATCAACGTGCCGATCGCGGCGCTCGCGACGGCCGGCGTCCGGTTCGGCATCGCCGCGGACGGGCCGGCGGAGCTGCACCGCGACCCGATGGACCTGCCCGGCGCGGCGCTGGGCACCGCCGCCATCGTGCTCGCCCTGGTCGCGCCGGCCCTCTTCGTCGGCGAGGGCGCCCGGTCGTGGGCGCCGTGGGCCACCACCGCGGCGGCGCTGGCCGGCGCGGCCCTGTTCGCCGTCCGCGAGCGTACGGCCCGTCACCCGCTGCTCGACCTGGCGCTGGTGGCCCGGCCGCTGGTCTCCGCGGGGCTGGCGTACAAGGCGGCGGCCGGGCTGGCGACCGCGGGCCTCGGTTACCTGGTCACGCTCCAGCTGCAGCTCGACTGGGGGTGGCCGCCGGCCCTCGCCGCCCTCGGGATGCTGCCGCAGGTCATCGTCCTGGTCGCGGGCGGAGCGTTCATCGGGCCGCTCGTGCGCCGCGCCGGCCTCGGCCGGGCCGCCGGGCTCAGCGCGGCCGCGGTCGTCGCCGGGCTCGCGGTCTACGGGTCCCTGGGCCGCTTCGGGTACGTCTGGGTCGCCCTCGCCCTCGTGCTCGTGGCGGCCGGGATGCGCGTGGTCGGCGTCGTCGCCGGCGTCACCGTGCTGCGCGGCCTGCCCGAGAACCGCACCACGATCGGCGCGGCCCTCGCCGACACCGCCACCGAGGTCACCTCCGGCGCGGGCATCGCGGTGACCGGCACGATCCTGGCCGCGCTGGTCACCGGCACCGTCGCGACGTCGCACTGGAGCGCCCGGCAGAGCGCGGAGTTCGAGCGGGCGGTCACCGTCTCCGGGCTCACGCTGACCGTCGTCGCCGCGGCGCTGGTGGGGTGGGCGATGCTGCGTACCCGGGGCGCCGCCGGGCAGGACGCGGCGTAGCGCGGCTCGGCTCAGGCACGCAGGCCGACGACCGCCAGGGAGAGGGAGTCCCCGGGGTCGCCCGTCCAGCCGTCGGCGGGCTCGGGGCGCCACTGCGGCGCGTACACGACGCCCGGCTCCACCGGCTCCCAGCCGCGCAGGAGGGCGGCGAGCTGCTCGCCGTCGCGGACCACCAGCGGCGTGCCCGTACGGTTGTAGAGATCGCTGATCCGGTCGACCTGCCCGGACCGGGTGCCCGCGGTGACGTGCGAGACCGCGAGCACGCTGCCGGGCACGGCCGCGTCGCGGTAGCCCGCCAGCGTCGCCGTGAGCTCGGGCCCGTCCTGCAGGAAGTGCAGCACGGCGAGCATCAGCAGGCAGACCGGCTCGGAGAGGTCGATCAGGGCGGCCAGCCCCGGGTCGGCCAGGATCTCCCCGGGACGCCGCAGGTCGCCGTGCACGATGACGGTGCCCGGGTCCGCGCCGACGACCTCCCGGGCGTGCAGCACCGCGGTGGGTTCGCGGTCGACGTACGCGATCCGGGCGTCCGGGCGGACCGCCCGCGCCACCTCGTGCACGGCGCCCTCGGCCGGGATGCCGGAACCGAGGTCGAGGAACTGCCGCACGCCCCGGTCCGCGGCGAAGCGCACCGCGCGGCGCAGGAAGGCGCGGTTGGCCCGGACGATCCTGGGCAGGTCGGGCACCAGTTCGACGGCCCGGTCCGCGACCGCACGGTCGGCCGCGAAGTTGTGGTCGCCGCCGAGGAAGGCGTCGTAGATCCGGGCCGCGCTGGGCCGGTCGGGGTCGATCTCCGTGGGCAGATGGGTGTCGCCGGCCATGGGTGCCGCCCTCCGAACAGTTTCCGCGAACCGCGAGCACCGGGGGTGCCTCTGACTCTACGTTGGGTGAGGCGGTCCTGCGGGGGTGCCGCCGGGATCGAGGCATGGTGCAGACGCTCGGATCGCTGACCGGCCGGCTGGTGGACGAGGCACCCGACGCGGTGATCGTCACCCGGGCGGACGGCACGATCGTGCTCGCGAACCGGCGCGCCCACGAGATGCTCGGTCACCCGCCCGCCGGCCTGCTCGGCGAGTCGGTGGACGTGCTGTTCCCCGAGGACGCCCGGGGCCGGTACCCGGACCAGCGCGCCGCGTACCTGGCCGGCCGGCGGCCACCGCTGCGCCGCGTGCCGTTGCGGGCGCTGCGCAGCGACGGGCAGGCGTTCCCGGTGGAGGCGTCCATCTCCGCCCTCGCCGCCGAGGACGGGATGTACGTGATCGCGATCATCCGCGACGACACCGCCCAGCGCGAGGCCGGGGAGGCCCGCGGCCTGCTGGCGTCGATCGTGCAGTCGTCGCACGACGCCATCGTCACCACCGATCTCGACGGCACCGTGCTGACCTGGAATCCCGGGGCCGAGCTGCTGTACGGCTACCCCGCCGACAAGATGATCGGCGGCCCGGTCGACCGGATCATCCCGGCGGAACGCCGCACCGACGAGGCCGAGATCCTCACCCTGGTCCGCATCGGCGGGCGGATGGACCGCTACCGCACCGTACGGTTGCACGCCGACGGCTCCCCCATCACCGTGTCCGTGCTGGTCTCCCCGCTGCGCGACCCGCGCGGCACCATCGTCGGCATGACCAGCACCGCCCGCGACATCAGCGAGCGCGAGCACGCGGAGGCGCGGGTGCAGGCGGTGCTCGACGCCGCGCCGGACGCCCTGCTCGGCGTCGACGACGCGGGGAACGTGGTGCTCGTCAACGCCGAGGCGGAACGCCTGTTCGGATATCCCCGCCACGACCTGACCCAGCTGGCCGTGCACCGCCTGCTGCCCGACGGGCTCCCGCCGGCCGGGGCCATGCTGCGGGCCGGGGCGGGCACCGCGCTCGACAGCGAGCGGATCGGCGAACAGCCCGGGGAGGCGCCGCGGTGGGTGACGCGGACGGCCCGCCGCCGCGACGGCGAGGAGCTGCCGGTCGAGATCTCGTGCAGCGGCCTCGACACCGGCGAGGGCGTCATCGTGGTCGCCACGGTCCGCGACATCACCGCCCGGCTCGCCGCCGAGGCCGAGCAGGCGGCGCTGCGGGAGGAGGCCGAGCGGCAGCGGATCGAGGCACGGCTGCAGCGCACCCAGCGCCTCGAGAGCCTGGGCCAGCTCGCCGGGGGGATCGCGCACGACTTCAACAACCTGCTCGCCGTGATCCTCAACTACGCGTCGTTCATCGTCGAGGACGCGACCGGCACCCCGCTGGCCCACGACGCCGAGCAGATCGCCCGCGCCGCCCGCCGCGGCAGCGACCTGACCCACCAGCTGCTCGCCTTCGCCCGCCGCGAGGTGATCCGGCCCCGCCCGCTGGACGTCAGCACGGTGGTCACCGAGGTGGAGCAGATGCTCAAGCGCTCGATCGGCGAGCACATCGGCCTCACCACGGTCACGGCGCCGCTGCCGCCGGTCATGGCGGACCCCGGGCAGCTCGAACAGGTGCTGGTGAACCTGGCCGTCAACGCGCGCGACGCGATGCCCTCGGGCGGCCACATCACCATCGACACCGCGACGGTCACCGTCGACGACACCCACCCGGCGGCACGCAGCGGGCTGAGCCCCGGCTGCTACGTGCGGCTCCGGGTGTCCGACACCGGCACGGGCATGCCGCGCGAGGTCATCGAGCAGGCCTTCGACCCGTTCTTCACGACCAAGCCCAGCGGGCAGGGCACCGGGCTGGGCCTGGCCACCGTGTACGGCATCGTCACCCAGGCCGGCGGCACCGTGCACATCTACTCCGAGACCGGTTTCGGCACGACCATCACCGTCCTGCTGCCGGTCACCGACGCCGCGGTGCCGCAGAAGCGCCCCGCCGAGGCGACGGCGGACCTCCACGGGCACGGCGCCACCGTCCTGGTGGTCGAGGACGAGACGGCGCTGCGCGAGGTCACCGGGCGGATCCTGCGCCGCGGCGGCTACACCGTGCTGTCGGCGGCCGGCGGCCGGGAGGCCCTCGACCTGTGCGCCGGCCACGACGGGCCGATCGACGTGCTGCTCACCGACGTGATCATGCCGGGCATGCTGGGCAAGGACCTCGCGGAGGCGGTGACCGCGGCCCGGCCGGGCATCCGGGTGGTGTTCATGTCCGGGTACGCCCAGCCGGTCCTCACCACGCACGGCACGCTGGCCGCCGACGTGCACCTGCTGGAGAAGCCGTTCACCGGCGTGGAGCTGATGAAGGCCCTGCACGAGCAACTCAGCACGCCCGGCGGCGAGTGCTCCGAACAGTGACGGCGGCCGGGCCCGGTGCCCACGATGTTTCGCGCGCCGCCGGGAAGGGTACGGAGGGCGCCGCGACCGGGGAGGAAACCGACTCATGCCATTCGACTGCACCATCGAGCGGGAGGGCGACACGATCGTCGTCGCGCCCGAGGGCGACGTGGACGCGGACAACGCCGCCGTCCTGCGGCAGGTCCTGCAGCAGGTGGTGGACCGCCGCGACTGCGCCCGCCTGGACATCGACATGAGCGCGGTGACGTTCCTCGACTCCTCCGGGCTCGGCATGCTGGTCGCCGCCCAGCGCGCGGCGACCGCCAACGGCATCAGCCTGCGGCTGCGCGACCCGGGGCCGATGGTCCGCATGGTGCTCGAGGTGACGAACCTGCACGAGACGCTGGCCGGGGAACCCGACGCGGAGACCACCGCCTGACCGGATCCGACGGTCACCGTGATTGATCGGCCATCGATCACGGGAGATAGCCTGACGCGCATGTCGCTGCCCACCCCCACGCTGCACAGCGATCGCCTTCGGCTGCGTCCCTTCGACGACGCGGACGCGGACGACCTCTTCGCCATGCACAGCAACGCCTCCGTGCTGCGCTACTGGGACACGCCACCGTGGAGCGAACGCGGGCGGGCTCAGCGTTTCCTGACGGTCTGCCGGCAGATGGCGGAGCGGGGCACCGGGGCGCGGCCGGCCGTGGAGCGGGTCTCGGACGGGGCGTTCCTCGGCTGGTGCAGCCTGAACCGGTGGGATCCGCCGAACCGTAGCGCGTCGCTGGGCTACTGCTTCAACGAGGCGGCGTGGGGCCACGGCTACGCGACGGAGGCCGCGTACGCCCTGCTGGGGTGGGCCTTCGACACGCTGGACCTGAATCGGGTCCAGGCGGCGACCGACACGCGCAACGCGGGATCCGCCCGCGTGCTGGAGAAGCTCGGGTTCGTGCGGGAAGGCACGCTGCGGGAGGACTGCGTCGTGAACGGCGAGGTCTCCGACTCCTGGGTCTACGGGCTGATCAGGCGCGAGTGGCGGCCGGTTCCCGCGGAACGCGGTCAGCCCGCTTCGCACTCCCGAGCATCGAGGTAAGTGCGGGCGGGTGCCAGACTGCGGGGCCGGACGATCGAGGAGGCCGGGCAGTGTGCGCGTACGTGCTGGTCGCGGAGGACGACGACAAACAGGCCGAACTCGTGCGGCGTTACCTGCGGCGCGAGGACCACACGGTGCTCGTCGTGTCCGACGGGCGGGCCGCCGTCGACCAGGTGCGCAGCCGCCGGCCGGACCTGCTGATCCTGGACGTGATGATGCCCCGGCTGGACGGGCTGGACGTGCTGCGTGCCCTGCGGCGCGACTACGACCTGCCGGTGCTGATGGTGACCGCGCGGTCCACCGGCGACGACAAGCTCGCCGGGTTCGACCTGGGGGCGGACGACTACCTCACCAAGCCGTACGACCCGCGGGAGATGATGGCCCGGGTGCGTTCCCTGCTGCGGCGGGCCCGCCCGGCCGGGGACGCGGTCGCGCTGCCGCTGCGGGCCGGACCGCTGGCGCTGGACCGGATCCGCCACGAGGTACGGCGGGACGAGCGGCGGATCGAGTGCACGCCGGCCGAGTTCCGCATCCTGGAGGCGCTGATGTCCAGCCCGGGCCGGGTGTTCAGCCGCGCCCAGCTGCTCGAACGGGCGCACGGCAGGGACAGCTTCGTCACCGAGCGCACGGTCGACGCGCACGTGAAGAACCTGCGGCGCAAGATCGAGGCGGATCCGCGCGACCCGGCCCTGCTGCGCACGGTCTACGGCGTCGGCTACAAGATGCACGATGGCGCGTAGGTACGGGCTGCGGGCCCGGCTGGTCGCCGGGACCGTCCTGGTGGCGACGGCGGCGGTCGCGGCCACCGCCTGGCTGGCGGTGTACGGCACCACGACGTCGATCAACCGGCAGCAGGAGTCCGTGCGCGGCCACTACCCGTACGTGTACCAGGCGCTGATCGACTACGCCGCGACCCATCCGGACTGGACGTCGGCCGGCCCGCTGATCGCCGGGCTGAGCGCCGACCTCGCCCACGACGGGCTGCGGATCGCGCTGACCACCGCCGACGGCCGGCCGGTCGTGGGCCCGTCCGGCGCGCCCGGGAGCGCCGGCACCGCGTACCCGTCGGTGGCGGTGGATCCGCTGACCATCGACCGTACGCTGGCAGCGGTCCGTTTCCGCGACGGCATCAACCCGCTGGTGGTCGGGCCGTTCCAGCTCACCCCGCCGGAGCACGGCGACCTCACCGTGCTGGCCGAGCGGGCGGCGGCCTGCCTGCGCCGGCACCGGGTCGCCGTGGACGTCGCCGAGGTGACCAGCGGGCGGCCGTACCTGCGCATCCCGGAGGCCCGTGCCCCGCGCGCCTGCACCGGGCTCCTCGCCGAGGGCGACGGGTACGTCGGGTTCAGCGACTCCCCCACGGTCACCCCGACCGCGACCGAGCGGGCCGCGCTGCGGCAGCTGGCCCTGCTGGCGCGCAAGTGCATCGATCCGCGCGGGGCGGCGCGGCTGAGCCTGGACGGCACCGGTCAGGTCACCACCGGCGCCGCCCAGGATCCGAAGGCCCGGCAGTGCCTGGTCGACGCGCGGCGGCAGATGCTGCGGTCGTACGTGGCGCCGACCGCGTTCCTCAGCATCGTCCCCGCCGGCGACCGCACCGGAACGGAGGTCGGCCTGTCGTCGGCCGGTGCGCTGCGCATCGCCGGCGCCGCCGGGATCGTCGCCGTGCTCACCGTCGGCGTCGCCCTGCTGCTCGCCGACCGGGTGATCCGCCCGGTGCACGCGCTGACCGTGGCGGCCCGGCGCATGCGGGCCGGCGACCGCTCGGCGCGGGCCGGGACCACCGCCGGCTGGGAGATCGCCGAGCTCACCGCGGCGTTCAACGAGATGGCCGAGCACGTCGCCGGCACCGAGCGGCAGCGCAGGGAGCTGACCAGCGACATCTCGCACGAGCTCCGGAACCCGCTGAACACGATCCGGGGCTGGCTGATCGCGGCGCACGACGGCGTCGCCGACCTCGACCCGGAACTGGTGTCGTCGCTGCTGGCGGAGACCGCGCTGCTCCACCGCCTCGTCGACGACCTGCGGGACCTCGCCCTGGCCGACGCGGGAGAGCTGCGGCTGGAACCGGTGGAGCTCAACCTGGCCGACCTGCTGCGGCACGTGGCGGCGACCGGCAGCGGGCGGGTGACGGTGCAGGCGCCGCCGCGGCTGCTCCTGGTGGCGGACCCGATCCGGATCCGCCAGGCGGTCGGGAACCTGGTGGCCAACGCCGAGCGGTACACCCCGCCGGACGGGTCCATCACGGTACGCGCCCGGCGGGTGGAATCGGTCGTCGTCATCGACGTGGCCGACACCGGGCCCGGCATCGCCGCGGCGGACCTGCCGCACGTGTTCGACCGGTTCTGGCGGGCCGACAAGTCACGCAACCGGCGCACCGGCGGCACCGGCCTGGGCCTCGCCGTCGTCCGGAAACTCGCGGAGGCGCACGGCGGCACGGTGTCCGCGGTCAGTACGCCCGGTGCCGGCAGCACGTTCACGCTGCGGCTGCCGGCGGCGAAGGAACCCGCATAGCGTTCGCACGGGATCTTCACAGTGCCCGGTCACGCTGGTCGCCGTGAAGAAGAAGCTGATCGCACTCCTGGCCCTGCCCCTGCTCGGACCCGCCGCGTGCACCGGGGAGGAGTCCACCTCCGAGGCGCAGGTGGCCACCCTCGCGAGCGCCGGTCCGGTGGCCTCCGCCCCGGCCGACGCCGACGCCGGACGGCCACGGCTGCGCCTCGACATCACCGACGAGGAGAGGGAGGCGCTGGACGCGGCGTTGATCAGCTGCGTCAAGGCGAACGGCGTGCCCGAGCCGCGGTTCCTGGGCTGGGGCGACTTCAGGTCCATGACCAAGCTCGCCCCCGGGGTGCTGGAGAAGGCGAAGGTCGCGTGCCGGTCCAAGATGCCGCTGCCGGCCTGGGAGGAGGACCCGGACAACCCGCACGCCGCCGACTTCGCCCGCGCGGTCGCGACCTGCCTGCGCGCCAAGGGGGTCAAGATGGTGGAGAACCCCTCGGACGGCAGTTACTCCTTCGACGACGGCTCGGCGAGCAAGGGCCTCGAGCTGAAGCCCGCCTGCGAGCGGGAGGCGGCGGCCAAGGGCATCGGCCGCTGACCGCTGCGCCGGCCGGTGACAGGCCGTCAGTCGAAGACCAGCACCAGGCGGCCGCGGGTGCCGCCCGCTTCGAGGCGGCGGTGCGCGTCGGCCGCCCGCTCGGCGGGGTAGGTGTCCGCCACGCGCGGGGTGACGACCCCGCGCTCGGCGAGGTCCCGCAGGCCGTCGAGCTTGGCGCGCTCCTGCGCGTACGACCGCACCATCACCGGCGTGACGCGCACGTCCCGGCGGCCGTCGCCCGGGTAGCCGCGCAGGGTGGCGACCGCGCCGCCGTCCCGTACGGCGGGCAGCACCGCCTCGTTCAGCAGCGCCCCGTCGGCGAGCCCGTCCACGCCGCCGGGGAAGTGCTCCAGGAAGCGGGCCGCGACGTCGGCGCCGCGCGCCACCACGACGTCGGCGCCCAGCCCGCGCACCAGCGCCTCGTCGGCCGGGGCGGCGTCGGCGATCACGGTGAGCCCGGCGGCCCTGGCCAGCTGCACGACGTAGCCGCCGTACGCGCCGGCCGCGCCGGTGACCGCCAGCACCTGCCCCGCCGTGAGCCCGAGCGTGTCCAGGGTGAGCGTCGCGGTCAGCCCGTTCATCGGCAGCGTCGCCGCGGCGACGTCGTCCATGCCGGCCGGCACCCGGGTCACGGAGGCCGCGGGCAGCACGATGTCCTCGCGATATCCGCCGTGCGGGCCGTCCGGCACGACGATGCCCATGACGTGGTCGCCGACGGCCAGCCCGGCTCCCGCGCCGGCACCGAGCCCGGTCACCACGCCGGCGATGTCCATCCCGGGGACGTCGACGCCCCCGGCCGGCCGGTCGCCGGCGGCGCGCAGGCCGGCCCGCAGGCCGGTGTCGGTCGGGTTGACGGCGGCTGCCCGCACCCGTACGCGCACCTGCCCGTCGCCCAGATCCTCGGCCGGCACGTCGACGAGCCTCAGGACGCCGGGGTCGCCGTACTCGGTCAATCCGATCGCACGCATCGCAGTTCTCCGCTCCCGAGCCGGTGTGAACTGACAGATTACAGAATCTGTCAGCCAACCGCTAACGGGAGGGCGGGACGGCGGGGGTGACGACGCCGGCGAGGACCTCGGCGGTGCGGTCGGCGGGCGCCGGCCGGCCGTAGTGGAAGCCCTGGCCCTTGTCGCAGCCGAGGGTGCGCAGGACCGTCGTCTGCTCGTCCGTCTCGACGCCCTCGGCGACCGCGGTGAGCCGCAGCGTGTGTGCCAGGTCGACGATCGTGCGGACCAGGGCCACCTGCTGGGCCGGGTCGCCGGTGGCGGCGTCCGGCATGAACGAGCGGTCGATCTTCAGGATGTCGATGGGGAGGTCGCGCAGGTACGCCAGCGACGAGTAGCCGGTGCCGAAATCGTCGACGGCAACCTTGACGCCGAACCGCCGCAGCTCGCTCAGGTGCGCGATGGTCTGGTCCGCCTGCGCGCCCGCGCCCACCAGCACCCCCTCGGTGATCTCGAGGATGAGCGCGGCGGCGGGCAGGCCCGCGTCGTGCAGCGCCCGCATGACCCGGGCGGCGAAGTCGGCCTCGGAGAGCTGGCGCGGCGACACGTTGACGGTCAGCGTGGTGCCGTAGCGGCGGTACCAGACCGCGGCGTCGTGGCAGGCCCGGCGCAGCACCTGCTCCCCCAGCGGCACGATCAGGCCGCTGTCCTCGGCGGCCGGGATGAAGTCGTCCGGGCCGATCGGGGCCTCGCCGGGCGGGACCCACCGGACCAGCGCCTCCACCGCGATGAAGCCGCCCGTCTCCAGCGACACGATCGGCTGGTAGTGGACCACGATGGCGTCGGTGCCGATGGCCGTGCGCAGCCGGTCCACCACGGCGATCCGGCGCAGCTGATTCTCGCGCAGCGTGACGTCGTACGCGACCACCCGGTCCTTGCCCGCTGCCTTCGCCGCGTACAGGGCGAGGTCCGCGTCGCTGAGCACCTCGGCGCTGCCGGCGGCGGAGGCGAGGTGCCGCAGGCCGACGCTGGCGGTGACGTGCAGCCGGTGGCCGAGCACCTCGACCGGCCGGCGCATGGCCCGCAGCAGCGACTGCGCGTGCCCCTCGGCGACCAGGGCGTCGCGTTCGAGCAGCAGCAGCGCGAACTCGTCGCCGCCCAGGCGGGCCAGCGTGCCCGCGTTGCCCACCTCGGCGTGCAGGCGCCGGGCGACCTCGTCGAGCAGCGCGTCCCCGGTCGGGTGGCCGAAGCTGTCGTTGACGTGCTGGAAGCCGTCGAGGTCCACCATCAGCAGGCAGCCGTCGCGCCCGGCGTGCACCGCCTCCTCGATCAGCCGCTCCAGGTGCAGCCGGTTCGGCAGGCCGGTCAGGGCGTCGTGCAGCGCGAGGTGGGTCATCCGCTGCTGCATCGCCGCCTGGTCGTCGAGCGCGGCCTGCAGGTCGGCGGCCCGCCGGTTCACCAGCGTGCTCGTGTGCGACAGGCGGATGACGAGCAGCACCGCGGTGGCCGCGGCGGCGGTCAGCGGCAGGGCGATGTCGAGGGTGTCGAACCGGCCGCGGTCCAGGTCACGCCAGAACGCGTACGCGGTGGCCACCGGCCCGACCAGCACCAGGACCGCGTAGAAGGTGGTCATCCGCCGCGGCGAGCGCCAGTACCGCCCGATCGCGGCGGCGCCCGCTCCGACGGCCATCGAGGGGTGCAGCGCGGCCGCGCCGACGAGCAGGTAGAACACCATCCAGCCGGCGGCGCTGCCGCCGGAGCCGGACCACGGGCCGCCGGACGCCACCCACAGGAAGTAGCCGACGTCCGCGACCACCAGCGCGGCGACGGAGAACAGGAGCAGCGCGTGGGTCCGGGTGAGCGAGCCCGCGGTCACGGCGAGGCGTACGGCCATGGTCAGCAGGATCAGATCGAGCACCGGGTACGCGAGCGCGCCGCCGCCCGTGGCCCAGTCGTCGCGCGCGTCGACGAACGGGTCGATGAGGAACACCCAGGCGAGGACGGCGGCGGTGCAGGCGACGATCCCGGCCTCGGCCATGCCGACGAGCGCGGAGCCCCTTCCCCGCGCGGCCAGCACCGCCAGCGCCCCGGCGACCAGCAGGTACATGCCGTAGTACACCGCGTCGACGACGGTGAGGCCGGTGGGCGTGCGGCCCAGCAGGAGGGCGACCGACCAGGCGAGGTTGCTGACGGCACCGCACGCCATCCCGGCCGCCAGGAGCACCCACGGCAGCTTCCGGGCGGGCCGGTGGGCCCGCATCCCGACGATGACGGCGGCACCGGCCGCGGCACCGAAGGCGGCGTACCCGGCCTCCTGCGCGGCGGGGCCGAGCACCGCACCGGCCACCACGACCGGTACGCCGCCCAGCAGGAACCACCGCCACGCGCGCTGCTGAGCTCTCATACGGCCGCCTTCTCGCCAGGTCCGAGCCACCCATACTCCGGCGCGACGGGTGCCGCCGGGGAGCAGGACCGGTCGGCGTCCGGAGCAGGCGGGGTATGGCGCGCATAGATCGATCGTGTTAAGTTCCTGAAACGTTCCAACCGCCGGGAGGTCCCCACCGTGCCCGCACCCGCCCGCCTCCGGCCCCGCCGGACCCACCGTTCCCGGCTGCTGGTCATGGCCGTCTGCCTGCTCACCTCCCTCGCCGGCCTCCCGGTCGCCGGTACGCCCGCGACCGCCGCCCTCCCGGCGGTCTCACTGTCGCTGTTGCAGGTGGAGCGCAAGACCGAACCGGTGGGCATCGACGTCGCGCAACCACGGTTCTCCTGGGTCACCGGGTCCGGCCTGCGGGGTGTCGAGCAGACGTCCTGGCGGGTACGCGTGGCGACCAGCAGGTCCCGCCTCGCCGCCGGCCGGCTCGTGTGGGACAGCGGCAGGACGCTCTCCGCCCGGTCCTTCGACGTCGCGTACGGCGGCCCCGCCCTCGCCGCCGCCACCGACTACTTCTGGCGCGTCGACATCGGCACCACCAAGGGCCCCGCCTCCGCCGTCAGCCACTTCCGCACCGGGCTGTACGACGCCGGCGACTGGGCCGGCAGCGCCTGGATCGGCAATGCCCGCACCGCCACCCCGGACCGGCTGAACCTGAGCGGGGCCTCGTGGATCTGGACGCCGGAGGCGACGACGCCCGTCGCACCCGCCGAGCCGCGCGCGTTCCGCACCGTCCGCGTCCCGCCCGCGGGCCGGACCGCCCGGTCCGCCGAGATCCTGATCACCGGCGACGACCTGTACCGGCTGTGGGTCAACGGCGCGCTGCTCGGCGAGACCGGGGGCGCCGACAACGAGTGGCAGCAGTCGCACGAGTACCGCGTGGCCCTCGAACCGGACCGCAACGTGTTCGCGGTCCGCACCGACAACGGCCCCGGGACGCCGGCCGGACTCGTGGCCAAGATCCGGATCACCTACACCGACGGCAGCACGTCGGTGTTCACCACCGGCACCGACTGGAAGGCCAGCAGGACCGTCCCGGCCGGCTTCGAGGCGCCGTCGTACGACGACAGCGCCTGGGGCACGGCGGTCGTCCAGGCCCCGTACGGCCAGGGCCCGTGGGGCAGCAACGTGCGAGCGCCGCAGGCCGAGGTACGCCCGGCGCCGTTGCTGCGCAAGGAATTCCCGGTGGACGGCAGAATCGCCGACGCCACGCTCTACTACGCCGCCGGCGGCTACGCCGAGGTCTCCCTCAACGGCGCCCCGATCGACGACGGCGTGCTCTCACCGGGCTTCACCGACTACGACGACACCGTCCAGTACGCCGCCGTCGACGTCACCGACCGGCTGGCGCGGGGAGCCAACGCGATCGGCATCGAGCTGGGCCGCGGCTTCTACGGCATGACCGGCGGCAACGTGTGGCGGTGGCAGTCGCCGCCGTGGCACGACGAGCCGGTGGTCCGCGCGGTCCTGCACCTGGAGTACGCCGACGGCCGCACCCGGGACGTCGTGACCGACGACTCGTGGACCATCACCGACGGCCCCACGGTCTTCGACGACCTCTACGCCGGCGAGACCTACGACGCCCGCAAGGCCCGGGACGGCTTCGACACGACCGGCTACGACGACCGGGCCTGGGCCCCGGCGAGCGAGGTCGCCGGCCCGAAGGGCGTCCTGGTGAACCAGCGCCAGCAGCCCATCCGGGTCACCGGATCGCTGCCCGCCGCCGAGATCACCCAGCCGGCGTCCGGGGTCTGGGTCGTCAAGTTCCCGCGGGTGCTGGCGGGCTGGGTGCGCATCACCGCCCAGGCTCCGGCCGGCACCACCATCCGCGCCCAGTACGGCGAGAAGCTGCTCCCCACCGGCCGCGTCGACTTCTCCAACAACGGCGGCTTCCAGTCCGGCTTCCAGACCGACCGGTTCATCCTGCGCGGCACCGGCGCCCCCGAATCGTGGCAGGCCCGCTTCTCGTACAAGGGCTTCCAGTACATCGAGGTCACCGGCTGGCCCGGCGGCTCGCCGCCGCCGCTCAGCGCGTTCACCGCCCAGGCCGTGCACACCGGCGCGGCCGAGACCGGCTCGTTCGCCAGCTCGGACGAGACGATGAACCGGACCCACCGCGCGGTTGTGGACACCCTGAAGAACAACATCCACGGCATCCCGACCGACACCCCGATGTTCGAGAAGAACGGGTGGACCGGCGACGCCGCGCTCGGCGCCGAGATGTTCATGCTCAACCTCGACGTGCACGAGCTCTTCGCGAAGTGGATGCGCGACGTCCACGAGACCCGCGACGCCGCCGGCGCGCCGCTGGTGATCGCGCCGAGCTCGGGCGACTGGGGCCAGTGGGGCGTGAACCCGCCGTGGCACTCGGCGTACGTGATGATCCCCTGGTGGCTCTATCAGTACGGCGGCGACGACCGGACGCTGACCGAGCTGTACGACGGCATGAAGCGCTACGCCGACCTCGAGTACGGCCGGACGGCGAACGGCATCGTGGCCGACCCGCGGCTGGGCGACTGGGTCAGCCCGGAGGCCAGCCCGGCCGGCGGCAACGCCCCCGAGGACGTCCGCGTCTCCGGCACGGCGTACCTCTACGCGATGCTGTCCTCGATGGAGCGTGCGGCCCGCCATCTCGGGAAGACGGCCGACGCCACCGCGTTCGCCGCCAACGCCGCCCGGGTGAAGACCGCCTTCAACACCACCTTCCTGGACAGCGCCGCGGGGTACTACCGGGGCAACGGCGATCGTGGTTACCGCCAGACGCACAACGTGCTGGCGCTCGCGTTCGGGCTGACCCCGGACGAGGGCACCGCGGCCCGGGTGGCCGCCGGGATCGTCGCCGACGTCCGGGCCAAGGGCGACCACCTCAACACCGGCGTGCTCGGCACGAAGTACCTGCTGCCGGTGCTCACCGAGGCGGGCTACGGCGACGTCGCCCTGCAACTGGCCCGGCAGACGACGTACCCGTCGTGGGGTTACATGATCGCCAACGGCGCCACCTCGATGTGGGAGCACTGGTCGCTCGAGGCCCGCTCCCGCGGCCACTACTTCCTCGGCACCGTCGACGACTGGTTCTTCCACGACGTGGCCGGCATCCGCGCGTCGGAGGAGACCGGCTACCGCGACCTCACCATCGCGCCCAAGGTGACGAGAGGGCTGGACTGGGCCAAGGCCACCACCCGGACCCCGTACGGCCCGGTGACCAGCGACTGGAGCCGCAGCGGCCGCACGCTGCGCCTCACCGTGACCGTCCCGGTCGGCGCCCGGACCACCGTCGAACTCCCCGCCCGGCACGCGTGCGCGGTCACCGAGGGCGGGACCCCGCTCGCGAGGGCCGACGGCGTCCGGACCGTCCGGCAGGGCGACGGCACGGTGTCCGCCGAGGTCGGCTCCGGCCGCTACACCTTCGTGGTCGTCGACGACCGCTGCGACCGCCCGGGCCCGCGGCCGGCCGCCCCGATCAGCTGACCCCGCCGGCCGGGCCGCGCCGGACGGGACCGCCGAGATCAAGCCGGCAGCCAGCGCCTCCGGTCAGCCGTTGAGGCGGCGGTAGATCGGGGCGAGGTGCTTGTGCACCGAGCGGTAGACCTCGAAGATGCCGTCGTAGGTCTCGTGGTGGGTGCGGTCCGGGGTGAAGACGCGGTCGGTGCGGATCAGGTCCGGGATGTCGGCGAACGCGATCAGGCCGGCGCCCACCGCGCCGATCCAGCCGGCGCCGCGGGCGTTGACCGCCAGGGGGCGGGCGTCGCGGCGGATCTCGTGGCCCAGGACGTCGGCGAAGATCTGGCACCAGGAGTCGGACAGGGCGCCGCCGCCGGTGATGGCCATCGAGGTGACCGGCGCGCCGAGGAAGCGGTCGACCGCGCCGGCCAGCCAGCGGGTGTTGAGCGCCACCCCCTCGAACATCGCCCGCGCCAGGTCCGAGCGGGTCGTGTCCAGCGAGATGTTCAGGAAGCCGGCGCGCAGGTTGGCGTCGTCGACCGGGGCGCGCTCGCCGTACAGCCAGGGGGTGTAGAGCACGCCGTTGGCACCGGGCGGCACCTTCGGCAGGATCTGGTCGAAGGCGTCGAAGATGGAGGTCTCGTCCCGGCTGACGTGGCCGGCGCTCAGCAGCGGGTCGTCGTACTCGACCACCTTGTCGCGCAGCCAGGTCAGGTTCGCGCCGGCCGTCGCTTGCAGGGCCGTCATCAGATAGCGGTCCGGCAGCGCGCAGGGCACCGCCGCGATCTGCGCCACCACGTCGGTCTTCTTGCGCGGCACGTGCGCGGCGATCCACGACGACGTGCCCACGTACAGATGCGGCTCGTTGTCGCGGACCGTGCCCGCGCCGATCGCCGCCGCGGTGTTGTCGATCGCGCCCGCGACCACCCGCACCGACTCCGGCAGGCCCAGGTGCGCCGCCGCGGCCGGGGACAGCGTGCCGATCACCTCGGTGCAGGCCACGATAGGCGGCAGCTTGGCCGCGTCGATGCCGGACGCGGCGACGAGCGAGGGCGCGTACCGGATCGCGCCCGGGCGGCGGTTGTCGGTGACCCAGGAGGTGAGGATCGAGTCGACCGTCGCCACCGTACGGCCGGTCAGCCGCAGGTTGATCCAGTCGAGCACGTTGAGGAACGTGGCCGTGCGCTCGTACACCCCGGGCAGTTCGTCCCTGATCCACAGCATGTGCGCGGCCGGGTCCTTGCCGGTGCCCGACGGCATGCCACCGGTCAGCCGGAGCCAGCGGGCGATCCGGGGCACCGAGAAGCCACCGTACGAGACGGGCCCGCCGAACTGCCTCCGCAGATGCTCCGCCCCGCGCATGTCCAGCCAGCTGATGCACCGGGTCAGCGGCTCCCCCGCGGCGTCGACCGCGATCGTCCCCTCGCCCTGCGTCGACGTGCACACCGTGGTGACCGCCCGCAGGTGCTCCGGGTGGCCGCGGCCGAGCTCGGCCACCACCTCGGCGAGCGCGTCCCACCACTCGCGCGGATCCTGCTCGGCGCCGCCGCCCGGCAGCACGTGCAGCGTGACGGCCCGCTCGGCCCAGCCGGTCACCGTGCCGTCCGCGGCGACCAGGGCGGCTTTCATCCCCGAGGTGCCCAGGTCGATCGCGAGCACCTGCGGCGGCGTCGCCGGCACCCGTCAGACTCCCTCGACCTGGGCGAAGACCCGGTCGAAGCGGTCCAGCGCGTCGTCGATGACCGCGTCGGTGTCGGCCATCGAGGTGTACATCCGCGAACCGGCCAGGGTGATGATGCCGTGCGCCGCGTACGCCGCGCCCATCTGTTCCATGAGCCGCTTGCGGGCCTTGTTCTCCTTGAGCAGCTTCAGCGGGTTGCGCATGTCGAGCAGCATGACGCCACTGCATTCCAGGTGCACGATGGACCCCTGGTTGTACGCGACGTACGGCAGCCCGTACCGGTCGATCAGCCTCTGCAGCCCGCGGGTGAGCCGGTCGCCGGCCCGGCCCGCGATGACCGGCGCGTTGGTCCGGGCCATCTCCTCGATCGCGAAGTATCCGGCGGCGCAGGACAGCGGGTTCGCCGAGAGCGTCCCGCCGACCTGGATGTGCGCGCCGCTCTTGCCGTCCAGCCCGGAGCCGAAGACGGCCATGACGTCGGCCCGCCCGCCGACCCCGCCGGCCATCGGGTAGCCGCCCGAGACGGCCTTGCCCAGCACGGTCAGGTCGGGCCGGACGCCGAAGTAGCCGGCCGCGCCGCCCAGCCCGATCCGGAAGCCGGTGACCACCTCGTCGAAGACCAGCAGGGCACCGAACTCGTCGCAGAGCTGACGGACCTTGGCGTTGAAGTCGAGCGGCACCGGCCGGGTGCCCGACTCGGGGCCGACCGGCTCCACGATCACGGCCGCGGTGCCGCCGCGTACCCGGTTCTCGATGAGCTTGCGGCGCAGCTGGCCGAGGTCGTGCGGGAAGGCCTCCCGGGTCCGCGCGGTCGCGCCGAACGGGATCCCCTTGGCGTTCATCCGGTACGTGCCCGGCACCCGCAGCCCGTAGACCATGGTGTCGGACCACCCGTGGTACGCCCCGCCCACCTTGATCACCATCTTGTTGCCGGTGAAGGCGCGCGCCCCGCGGACCGCCGCCATCACCGCCTCGGTGCCGGAGCCGAGCGACCGGTACATCTCGATGTGCGGCATGTAGCGGTTGATGATCTCGGCGAGCTTGAGCTCGTACTCGTGGAACAGCCCGGTGACCGGCCCGGACTCGCGGATCACCGCGGCCACCCGCTCGTTGACCGGCGCGTAGTTGCTGCCCAGGATCGTCGGGCCGCCGGCCTGGAGGAAGTCGATGTAGGTGTTGCCGTCGCGGTCGGTGAGGTACGCCCCCTCGGCCTTGTCGATCGCCAGCGGGAACGGGTAGTTGAACGCCAGGTTGTGCTGCACGCCGCCGGGGATGCGCTTCTTCGCCCGCTCGGTGATCTCCCGGCTGGCCCGGCACTTGGTGTCGAAGTAGTTCAGCACGTCGAGCAGCGCGTCGTGCCGCAGGCCGCGCACCGGCTGGGCGACCAGCGCCTTCAACCGGCGCAGCGTGTCGGGCACGTCCGGGTAGTCGGTGATCGCGTAACCCGGCGCCTCGGCGGGCGGCTCCCCGGCGGCGGCCACCTTGTCCGCGCTGGGCGGCTGCTCGCCGTCGGGCACGCGTACGGGAGTCACGGCCTTGGTGATCTGCGCGGCGATGCGCTTCTCGTCGGCGCGCAACTTGCCGAACGCCACCTCCCGGATCGCCGCCGGGATGGTGTAGACCTTGCCGGTCTCGGTGGTCAGGGCCATCAGGTACGCGATCGACACCTTCTCCAGCAGCGCCATGTTGAACACGGCCCGGTCCGGGTCGGTGCCCAGCGCCACGATCCCGTGGTTGGCGATGATGAACGCGTTGTCGCCGCCGGCCACCTTCTTCTGCACGTTGCGGGCGAGGAAGCCGGTGCCCGACGGCGCATAGTTCACGATGGCGACCTCCCGGCCCAGGAAGCGGACCTGCTCGTCGGTCAGCGCCGGGATCGGCTTGCGGAGAAAGGCCAGGGCCGACGCGTACGGCTGGTGCGTGTGCACGATCGCGTTCACGTCGGGACGCTCGCGGTAGATGTTGGCGTGCATGCCGCACTCGATCGACGGGGCGAGGCCGGCGCCGGAGTCGTCGGGCACGTGCTTGCCGGCGAAGTCGACCAGGCAGACGTCCTCGACCCGCATCTTGTCGTAGTCGTAGTTGCTGGGCGTGACGGCGTACAGCTCGTGGCCGGGGACGCGCACCGAGACGTTGCCCTCGGTCGCCTTCAGGTAGCCGCGTTCCAGCATGGTCCGGCACATGTCGACGACGTGCTGCCGGGAGGTCAGGTGCCGCACGGTGGTCTCCTCGCCTACGGGCCGGCCAACTCTTCCTTCGCATCGTCCCCGGTGCGGGCGTGCCCCATCACCATCGCGCGGACAGCGAGATTCCGGGCGCGTTTTAGCACGCCGTGCCAAAATCGGCCGATGACGACCCCGCCGGTGTCCCCGGCCCCGTGGCGGCGGCTGCCCGCGGACCTGGCCACCGCGATGCGGCCCCGGCTGGACGGGACGGTCCGCGCGGTGGCGGCGGCGGTCACCGCGGCGCACCCGGTCATCGCCTCCCTCGGCGACACCAAGGTCGAGCGGGACCTGCACGGGCCCGTACGGGTCGCCTTCGAACGGTTCCTCGACCTGGTCGGCACCGGCGAGCCCGCGCTGCCGCCCGCGGTGCGCGACGTCTTCGTCGCGCTGGGCGCCGCCGAGGCCCGCGAGGACCGGGGGCCGGAGGCGCTGCTGGCCTCGCTGCGGACGGCGGCGCGGATGATGCTCCGGCTGGCCGCCGAGGCGCTCGCGGCCCGGCGGCCGGTCGGCACCGACGAGCTGATCGACCTGTCCGACGCCGTGACCGCGTACGTGGACGAACTCGTCGCGGCGGGCACCGACGGCTTCGCGCGGCAGCTGCGCGAGCAGGCCGGCGAGGGTGACCGCCGCCGCCGGCACCTGGCCGAGCTGCTGTTGCGCGGCAGCTCCCCGCCCAGCGTGGTGGCCGCGGCGGCCGCGGCGGCGGGCTGGCCGGGCCTCGGCGAGGTGGTGCCGGTGCTGCTGCCCGCCGGGCAGGCCCGCGACGCCCGGTTCCGCTACGCCGGCGACGGCGTGGTCGTCGAACGCGGCGACCAGGCGATCCTGTTGCTGCGCGCCGGGCCGCGCGCCACCCGGCCGCAGCTCGCCGAGATGCTGCCCGGCCGGGGCGCGGTCGTGGGGCCCGCCACGGGCTGGGCGCAGGTGCCGGAGGCGGTCCGGCTCGCCGAGCTGACCGCCGGGCTGGTCGGGCCGGATCCGGGGCCGGTCTTCGCCGACGACCACCTCGCCACGCTCGGGCTGCGCGGCGAGCCGGGGGCGCTGGCCGCGCTGGCCGCCCGGCGGCTGGCCCCGCTGGACGTGCTGCGTCCCGCCCAGCGCACCCAGCTGCTCGCCACCCTGCACAGCTGGCTGCGGCACTGGGGCTCGCGGTCCGAGGTGGCCGCGGAGCTCTTCGTCCACCCGCAGACGGTCAGCTACCGCCTCGGACGGCTGCGCAAACTGCTCGGCACGGACCTCGACGACCCGGCCGCCCGGTTCGAGCTGCTGCTCGTGCTGGCCCGCTCGCCGGCCCACCCCGGCGCCTCTCGACGTGACGGCGATCACGTGCCAGAGTGAGCGCCCATGGAGAGCGTTCCCCGGCCCGCGCCGGAGCCGCGGTGAGCGCGGCGGAACCCACCGGCGGCGCCCGCGCCCGGTGGATCGGTGCCGGGTACGCGGCACAGGGCCTCGGCTACGCGGCGGTGGTCACCGCCCTGCCGATGTTCAAGGAACGCCAGGGCTTCGACGACGCGCTCGTGTCGGTCATCCTGCTGCTGGTGGTCGTCGCGGCGGCCGGCGGCTCGCTGGTCGCCGACGCGGTCGCGGCCCGGTGGGGCAGCCGCTTCGCCCTGGCCGGCGGCCTGGTCGCGGTCGGCGTCGCGCTGGGCCTCACCACCTTCCGTACGCCCACCGCCGCGTTCGTCGCGATCCTCATGGCGTACGGCGTGGGCCTGGGCACGGTCGACGCCTCGCTGAGCATGCAGGGCGTGCTCGTGCAGGTGCGGCTGGGGCGCAGCGTGATGAACCGGCTGTTCGCCGCGTACACCGCCGCCGCCTTCGTCGCGGCCCTGCTGATGTCCGCGTTCGTCGCGGGCGGGGCGGGCGCCGGGGTGGCCGTCGGCACCGCGGGGGCGTTCGCCGTCGTGGTGGCCGCGGCCGGGTGGCGGGCGTACGAGCCGGCCCGCACGGTGCTGCCCGCGCTCGCCGGCGCCGGCCGCCGCCCCGACGGCACCCGCCGGATCGTGCTCATCTGCGGGGTGCTGGTCTTCACCGCGTTCCTCGCCGACTCGGCGGTGAGCACGTGGAGCTCGGTCTACCTGCACGACTCGCTGCGGGCGGCGGACTCGGTGGCGCCGCTGGGCTACGCCGCGTACCAGGTCGCGGTGTTCGTCTCCCGGCTGGCCGGCGACCACGTCGTGCCCCGCGCCGGCCGTACGGCCGCCGCGGCCGCCTCCCTGCTGGCCTGCGCGGCGGGCTGCGCCCTGGTCGCGGCGGTTCCGTCGGTCCCGGTGGCGGTCGCCGGCTTCGCCCTCACCGGCCTCGGCGTCGGCGTCCTGGTCCCGCTGGCGTTCAGCGCGGCCGGGCACGCCGCCCCGGGCAACAGCGACGAGGTGATCGCCCGCGTCAACCTCTTCAACTACGGCGGCGCGCTGGTCGGCGCGGTGCTGCTCGGCCTGCTGTCGGAGCCGGTCGGGCTGCGGGCGGCCTTCCTCGTGCCGGTGCTGGGCCTGCTGCTCACCCTGCCGGTCGTCCGCGCCCTGCGCGCCCTCAGCCCACCGGTCCCGGCCCCGGCCTGACCCGAAGCCCCGTCGTTGACGGCGGCGGCGTAGCTGCTCCGCCCGCCGAGCGTGCCCAGGTCCGTCAACCGGTAGCCGGACCGATCGTGGGACCACAAAGACCAGAACGACCACCGCTTTCACAACGATGACCGGCGACCGCCGCGTGTTGCAGCATCGGCGAAACACGTGCGCAACATGAGGGAGCGGTCGTGCAGGACATGCAGCAGCGGCGCCCGGGGCGCCTACTCGCGGCCGCGATGGCCGTGACCCTGGTCGCCGCCGCGGCCGCCGGGTGCGAGAAGGACACGGCCGGCGGGCGGTCCGCCGCCGGTTACCCGAGCAAGACCCTCCAGCTGATGGTGCCCGCCGCGCCCGGCGGCGGCTGGGACCTCACCGCCCGCACCATGCAGAAGGTGCTGACCGACGACAAGCTCGTCGGGGAGAGCGTGGAGGTCTACAACGTCACCGGGGCGGCCGGCACGATCGGCCTGTCGCAGCTGGTCGCCAAGAACAGCGGCGACCCGCACCACCTGATGGTCATGGGCCTGGTCATGGTCGGCGGGGTGGTCGCCAACAAGTCACCGGTCAAGCTGGACCAGGTCACCCCGATCGCCACGCTGACCGCCGAGCAGGAGGTCGTCGTGGTGCCGGCGAACTCCCGGTACCGCACCCTCGAGCAGCTGATGACCGACGCGAAGGCGAATCCCGCGTCGGTCACCTGGGGCGGCGGGTCGGCCGGCGGCACCGACCAGATCCTGGTGGGGCTGCTCGCGAAGGCGGCCGGCGCGGACCCGAAGGCGATGAAGTACGTGGCGTACTCCGGCGGGGGCGAGTCGAAGGCGGCGCTGCTCGCCGGCGACCTCACCGCGGCCGTGTCCGGGCAGAGCGAGTTCAAGGATCTCGTCGCCGCAGGCAAGGTGCGCGCCCTCGCGGTCTCCGGGGCCACCGGCGTCGACGTCGGCGCCGGCACGCCGACCAGGACGATCAAGGAGCAGGGGTACGACGTCGAGCTGATGAACTGGCGCGGCATCGTGGCACCGCCGGGGATCGACGGGCCCGCGAAGGAGGCCGTCACCGCCCTGATCGACCGGCTGCACGGCTCGCCGGGCTGGAAGGCGGCGCTCCAGCAGCAGGGCTGGGAGGACTTCTACCGCAGCGGCGACGCCGCCGCCGCGTACTTCGCCGACGAGAACCGGCGCATCACCACGGTGCTGACCGACAGCGGGCTCGGCTAGATGGGCGCCGTCCGGCGCTCCGGCGTCGTCCTCGCCGCCGCCCTGCTGCTGACCGGCGCCGCCCTGCTCGTGTCGGCGCTGCGGGCGGCGGGCGGGGATCTCGCCCTGCGCGGCCCGCGGCTGGCCCCGGTCGTGGTGAGCGCCGCCTGGGTGGTGATCGCGGCGCTCTACCTGCTGCGGCAGCTCCGGGCGCCGGACGAGCCGCGGGAGCCGGCCGGCCTGCGCGCGCCGGCCGGTGTGGCCGCGTGCCTCGCCGGCTTCGCGGTGGCGCTGGAGTACGCCGGCTTCATCCTCTCCGCCGCGGTGTTCGTGGTGGCGGTCGCCCGCGTGCTCGGCAGCCGCCACCCGCTGCGCGACGCGATCGTGGCGGTGGTCCTGCCGACCGTGGTCTACCTGGCCTTCACCCGGCTGCTCGACATCTTCCTGCCCGCGGGGGTGCTGCCGCTGTGAACGTCCTCGGCGACCTGCTCTCCGGCTTCGGCACGGTGCTGAGCCCGGAATACCTGCTGTACGCGGCGATCGGCGTCACCCTCGGCACGTTCGTCGGCGTCCTGCCGGGCATCGGCCCGGCGCTCACCATCGCGCTGCTGCTGCCGGTGACGTTCAGCCTCGACGACCCGATCGGCACGTTCATCATGTTCGCCGGCATCTACTACGGCGCCATGTACGGCGGCTCCACCACGTCGATCCTGCTCAACACCCCGGGCGAGTCGGCGTCGGTGGCGACCGCGATCGAGGGCCACCAGATGGCGCGGCGCGGCCGGGCGAAGGCCGCGCTCGCCACCGCCGCGATCGGCTCGTTCGTCGCCGGCACCATCTCGACGCTGCTGCTGAGCATCTTCGCCCAGCCCGTGGCGAAGCTGGCGACGACGTTCCGGGCGGCCGACTACTTCGCGCTGTCGCTGGTCGCCATGGTGGCGGTCACCGCGCTGGTCGGGCGCTCCCTGCTGCGCGGCCTGCTGTCGCTGGTCCTCGGGCTGTTCCTGGGCCTGGTCGGCATCGACGCCCTGACCGGCCAGGCCCGCTTCACGTTCGGCACGATGGAGCTGCTGGAGGGCATCGACATCGTGGTGGTGATCGTGGGCCTCTTCGCGATCGGCGAGACGCTCTACGTGGCCAGCCGGCTCGGCGCCCTGCCCGAGCACGTCGAACCCCTGGAACCGGGCACGGCGCACGGCTGGATGACCCGCGATGACTGGCGCCGCTCCTGGGCGCCGTGGCTGCGCGGCACCGCCCTCGGCTTCCCGTTCGGCGCGCTGCCGTCCGGGGGCGCGGACGTGCCGACGTTCCTGTCGTACACGTACGAGAAGCACCGGGCGAAGAATCGGGAGGAGTTCGGCAGGGGCGCGATCGAGGGGGTCGCCGGCCCCGAGGCGGCCAACAACGCGGCGTTCTCCGGGGTGCTCGTACCGTTGCTCACGCTCGGGATCCCCACCTCCGCGACCGCCGCGGTGATGCTGGCCGCCTTCCAGATCTTCAACCTGCAGCCCGGCCCGCAGCTGTTCGACAACTCCCCCGAGCTGGTGTGGGCGCTGATCGCCTCGCTCTACGTCGGCAACGTGCTGCTGCTGGCCCTGAACCTCCCGCTCATCCGGATCTGGGTCAAGGTCCTGCAGATCCCCAGGCCCATCCTGTACGCCGGGATCCTGGTCTTCGCCACCCTGGGCGTGTACGCGTCGACCGGCAGCGTCAACCAGGTCTTCATCGCGTACGCCGTGGGCGTCGTCGGCTTCGGCATGCGGCACTTCGACTTCCCGATCGCCCCGGTCATCCTCGGGCTGATCCTCGGTCCGATGATGGAGGTCCAGTTCCGCCGCGCCCTGCTCGTCTCCGACGGCGACCTGTCGGTGTTCGTCACCCGGCCGCTGACCGTGGGGATGCTGCTGCTGGCGGTGGTGGCGGTGCTGGTGCCGTACCTGCCGCGGATCGTCGCCCGGCTGCGCGGTCGCCGGGCCGGGGACGAGCCGCGCAAGCTCACCTTCGCCGAGGAGGACTGAGGACCGGGATGCCTGCCTAGACTGAGATCGGTGCCGATCCGCGTCGGCAACGCGCTTCGGGCACCCCAGGGATCGTGGAGGGTACCGCCGTGGCCGCTACCGAGTCCGTCTACCGGGCCGTCGCCGATCAGGAGCTGATGTTCCGGTCCGACTGCCCGAGCCGCCCGATCCTCGATCAGATCGCGGACAAGTGGTCGATGATGACGATGGCCGTCCTCGCCGAGCCGCGCCGCTTCAACGAGATCAAGCGCCGCCTCGGCGGCGTGACCCAGCGGGTGCTGACCCAGACCCTGCGCCGGCTCGAACGCAACGGGATGATCGAGCGCCGGGTGCTGCCGACCTCCCCGGTCGGCGTCGAATACTCGCTGACCCCGCTCGGCGCCTCCCTGCGCGAGCCGTTCGGCCACCTCTACGACTGGACGGTCGCCCACGCCGCCGAGATCCAGGAGCGGCAGCGCGCCTACGACGAACGCTGATCAGCCGCCCTCGCCCTCGGGCGTAGCCGCGCTTGAGGGCCTCGAGCGGGGTCGCCCGCGCGGGCGCCTCGGCGATCCCCTCGGCGACCTGGAGAACCTCGGCCGTGACCGGTCAGCAGCGGTCGAGGGCGGCCCGGACCCGGTCGAGCGCCTCGGCGCGCCGGCGGTCGCGGTCCGGCATCTGATCGTCGCGGCGCCAGCGCCAGGCCGCGAACATCGCCCAGTTCACGGCGCGGTACCGGCGGATCAGGGCGGGGTCGGCGCCCGGGTAGAACGCGTCGGCCTCCTCGGGCGCGTGGGCAAGGTCGAACTCGACCGGGCCGCGGCAGCACGTGTTCAGGTCCACGAAGAGCGGGCCCTGCCGGGTGGCGAGGAGGTTGCCCGGGTGCGGCTCGCCGTGCAGGAGCTGCTCGCGGGCGGTTCCGGTGGCCGGCGCGCCGAGCGTGGCGGTGAGCAGCTTCCGGCCGTCATCGGGCAGGTCGGGTGACTGCCGCGGGTCGGCGACGACGTCCAGCGCCCTGCCGATCCGGTCGGTGAAGTGCGGTGCGTCGAGCTCGGCCCGGCGCAGGGCGGCGTGGTGCCGCAGCAGCGCGTCCGCGTGACCGGCCGGGCCGACCTCCGGCGCCACCGGCTCGTGGTAGGTCCACAGCGTGATGGCGAAGGAGTCCCGCGCGTACACCCGGGCCCCGGCCCGGGGATCGAGCCCGCCCACCGGGGCGCCCACGGCGGTGAGCCGGCGGGCGACGTCCACCTCGAACTCCGCCTCGGCGACGTCCCGGCCCGGCGCGACGCGGGCCAGCACCTCGCACGGGACCAGGCGCAGTGCGACCCGGTCCGAGTTGTGGACGACCACCACCTCGCCGACCGGCAGGCCCAGCCCGGAAACCGTCGCCCGGGCGGCCTCGACCGCGCGCCGGAGTTCTGCTCGCTCCATCGTGTCCTGTCTCCCCCGTTCGTGCCGTGCCTGATGATCACCGCGTGCCGGAAGGGTCACGCCGTGTTGGGTCTCCACTATCCGCTTCGGGGGAAGCGGACAGCACGAACGAGGGAAGTTTCTTGAACAGGAAGTACGCGGCCGCGGCCGCGATGTCCGGCATCGTCCTTGCCGTCCCGGGTCCGGCGGTGGCCCACGCCGCCGCCCCGGAGGCCCGGACGATCACCCGGGACGGCGCCTCGATCACGTTCCAGCGCGTCGCCGCACCGGCGACGCAGCGCTCCGGCTCCGGCCCGGTCACGTCCGACTTCGACGGCGACGGCCTCGACGACATCGCCGCCGCGGCCCGCGGCGGCGTCGTGGTGCGCTACTCGTCCGGGGGCCACGTCGACTACCTCGGCGGGACCGGCGGCGGTGACGCCCTGACCCTGGGCGCGGCGATCACCAGCGGCGACTTCGACAACGACGGCTACGACGACCTGGTGGTGGGCAACCCCGCGGAGGCCGACGGCACCAACCGTACGGTGGCGGGCGGATTGTGGATCTTCCCGGGTTCCGCCGACGGCCTCCGGGCGTCCGCGGTCCGCCACCTCAACCAGAGCAGCGCCGGCGTGCCCGGCGACGCCGAGGCCGGCGACGAGTTCGGCGGTGCCCTCGCGGCCGGCGACATCAACGGCGACGGCCGCGCCGACCTCGCCGTGGGCCTGCCCGGCGAGACCATCGGGACGGTTCCCGACGCCGGCGGCCTGGTCATGTTCCTGAGCGACGCGCGGGGCATCAGCACGACCGGGGCCCGCTGGCTCGACCAGGGCACGGCGTACGTGCCGGGCAGCCCGACACCGTGGGACCGGTTCGGCGACCGGCTGGCCATCGGCCACTTCAACCACGACGGCTACGGCGACCTCGCGATCGCCAGCACGGGCGAGAACGAGGGCGGCACCGGGGCGAGCCGCGGCATGGTGAACCTGATCCTCGGCGCCGGCACCGGCCTCAACGTGATCGGCGTCTTCTCGGTCGAGGGCGACGACTTCGGGACGGCGGCGCCGGGCGTGCGGCCGGTGCGGCTCGGCTACGGCGGCCTGACGATGGCCGACACCGACAAGGACGGCGCGGACGAGCTCTTCGCCGGCACGCCGGAGGCCGTCGTCGCGGGAGCCGACCGGGCCGGCATGGTGGCGGTCCTGAAGGGCGGCAACGACGGCTTCTTCGTCACGCCGTCCTCCGTGCTGACCCGCGCGACCGCCGGCGTGCCGGACGACCCGCGGGCGGGCGACGGGTTCGGCGCCGCGGTGGCCGCCGGCGACGTCACCGGGGACGGCCTCGGCGACCTGGTGGTCGGCGTCCCGGGCCAGGACGTGGTGGACGCGCCGGGAGCCCCGCGCGGCACGGTCGCCGACGCCGGCGTGACCAGCCTCTTCCGCGGCACCGCGACCGGCCTGGTCCCGCACGGCGGGGACATCTCCCAGGGATACGAGTACGTCGACGGCGTCGCCGAGCCGGGTGACCGCTTCGGCCACGACGTGCGCGTCCTGAACCTCGACGGCCGCGACGGCCTGGACGCGATCGTCTCGTCCCCGGGCGAGCACGGCACCGACCTGGGCGCCCCGGCGCCGCCGCCGGGCGACACCCCGGGCGCGATCTACGAATGCCTGGGCGGCGACCCGAACTTCATGTACGGGATCGGCTGCACCACCGGCACCGAGGTCGCGACGCCCGGCTTCGCCGCCACCGTCTACGGGTACGTCCTCTGACGGCGTGGCCGCCCGGATCACCGGTCCGGGCGGCCCAGCCGCTTGAGGAAGTGGTGCTTGGCCGTCCCGGCGGTGGAAGTCCGGCGCCTGGAACGACATGGTCGCGACGACGACGCGATCACAGCCGCGCCGCAGGCGATCCTGCCGGCCGCGACCGGCTGAAGCATCCGGTTTTCGCCGGGAGCGTGCCTCCGCCACCTTTACCGTACTGCGGACGGGGTGGCTTGCGGCAAGGCCGGGGTGGTGCCGCACAATCGGCGGCCGTTGGTGTCGGACGGCCCGGAGGTAGCTCAGTGAACGAGCCGTACACGATGGATCTCGGGGAGGCCGGCCGGGCGCACGCGGCGGCGGCCGGGGGCAAGGCCGCGAACCTGGGCGAGCTCGCGCGGATCGACGGCGTCGGCGGGCCGGCCGGGTTCTGCGTGACCACCGCCGCCTTCCGCCGGGCCGTGGCGCAGGCGCCGGCGGGCGCGGAGCTCGCCGTCCCGGACGACGTGGCGGCGGCGGTCACGGACGCGCTCAGCCGGCTGGGCGCGACGGACGCGTACGCCGTGCGCTCCAGTGCCACGGCGGAGGATCTGCCGACGGCGTCCTTCGCGGGCCAGCACGACACGTACCTGAACGTCGTCGGCACGGCGGAGGTCCTGCGGCACCTGCGCCGGTGCTGGGCGTCGCTGTTCACCGAGCGGGCCGTGGCGTACCGCCGGCAGCACGGCATCGACGACCGTACGGTGAGCATGGCCGTCGTCGTGCAGCGGATGGTGTTCCCCGAGGCGTCCGGCGTGCTGTTCACCGCCGACCCCGTCACCGGCAACCGCAGGGTGGCGACCGTGGACGCGAGCTTCGGGCTCGGCGAGGCGCTGGTCTCCGGCCTGGTGAACCCGGACGTCTACGCGGTGCGCGACGGCGCGATCGTCGCCCGTACGGTCGCCGCCAAGCAGCGTGCCGTACGCCCGCTCCCCGGCGGCGGCACGCGGGAGGAGCCGGTCGAGCGGCACCGGCAGACGCAGCCGGCCCTGACCGACGCGCAGGTGCTGCGGCTCGTGGAGCTCGGGCGGCGGATCGAGGCGCACTTCGGCAGCCCGCAGGACATCGAATGGTGCCTGGCCGGCGACGACTTCCAGATCGTGCAGAGCCGGCCGATCACCACGCTGTTCCCCGTGCCGGCCGCCCCCGGCCGGGAGAACCGGGTCTACCTCTCGGTCGGCCACCAGCAGATGATGACCGACGCCATGCGGCCGCTCGGCATCTCGCTGTGGCAGCTGACGGCCATGGCGCCGATGCTCGAGGCCGGCGGGAGGCTGTTCGTCGACGCCACCGGGCGCCTGGCCGCGCCGGGCGCCCGCGCCGCGTTCCTCACGATGATCGGCCGGTCCGACCCGCTGACCCGGGACGCGCTCGAGACGATCCTCGCCCGCGGCTTCGTCCCGGAGACCGCGGATCCGGTCCCCGCCGGGCCGCACACCGGCGGACCGCCCGACCCCATCGAGACCGATCCGGCCGTCGTCGCCGGGCTGATCGCGCGCAGCGAGGCCGCCCACGCCGCCCTGCGGCAGGCCATCCGGGCGAAGACCGGTCCCGCGCTCTTCGACTATCTGCGGGAGGAGGCGTTCCCGGAGCACAAGCGGCTTCTCGGTGACCCGCTCAGCATCCGCGCGATCATGGCGGGGATGGACGCCGCCTGGTGGCTCAACGACCGGCTGCGGGAATGGCTCGGCGAGAGGAACGCGGCTGACACCCTCACCCTGTCCGCCCCGGGCAACATCACGTCGGAGATGGGGCTGGCATTGCTCGACGTCGCCGATGCCGTCCGCCCGCATCCGGAGGTGGTGGCGTACCTGCGCGAGCACGCCGGCGACGACTTCCTGGACCGGCTGCCGGAGCTCCCCGGCGGCGCCGAGGCGCGCCGGGCCGTCGAGGCCTACCTCGACCGGTACGGCATGCGCTGCGTCGGCGAGATCGACATCACCCGGCCGCGCTGGAGCGAAGAGCCTGCCACGCTCGTGCCGCTGATCCTCGACAACGTCAGGAACTTCGCGCCGGGCGCGGCGCGGCAACGCTTCGCCCGGGGACGGCAGACGGCGCAGGCGAAGGCCCGGGAGGTGCTCGCCCGGGTCCGCGCCCTGCCGGACGGCGAGCGGAAGGCCGGGGAGACGGAACGGATGATCGATCGCGTACGCACGTTCGCCGGCTACCGCGAATACCCGAAGTACGCCGTGATCGCCCGCTACCTCGTCTACAAGCGGGCCCTGATGGCCGAGGCGGACTCCCTCGTCCGCGACGGGGTGCTCGCCGCCCGGGACGACGTGTTCTTCCTGACGTTCGGCGAATTCCACGACGCCGTACGCACCCGCCACGTGGACGGGGCGCTGATCCGGCGGCGCCGGGAGGACTTCCGGGCGTACCGGGCCCTGACGCCGCCGCGCGTGCTGACCTCGGAGGGTGAGGCGCTCAACGGGGCGTACCGGCGCGACGACGTGCCGCCCGGCGCCCTGACCGGCCTGCCCGTCTCCGCCGGCACCGTCGAGGGACGCGCCCGCGTCATCCTCGACCTGTCCGACGCCGACCTCGCACCGGGCGACATCCTGGTGACGGCCCACACGGACCCGAGCTGGACCCCGCTCTTCGTCGCCGTCGCCGGCCTGGTCACCGAGATCGGCGGCCTGATGACCCACGGCGCGGTCATCGCCCGCGAGTACGGCCTCCCGGCGGTCGTCAGCGTGACCGGCGCGACCCGCCTGATCCCCGACGGCCGGCGCATCCGCGTCCACGGCACGGACGGCTACGTCGAACTCCTCCCCGAGCCCTGAGACGGCCGGTTCCGTCAGGCCGGGGAGATCCAGCGGTAGCGGCGCTGCGGGCGGCCCGCCACACCGTAGCGGAGGCGGACCTCGGCCTTGCCCGCGCTCACGAAGTGTTCGAGGTAGCGGCGGGTGCTGACGCGGGAGAGGCCGATGCGTTCCGCGCATTCCTCTGCCGACAGGTCACCGTCGCAGGCTCGCATGGCGGCGGCTATCAGCAGCGAGGTGTCCTGGGTGAGGCCCTTGGGCATCGGGGCGGTGGTGGCCCGCAGAGCCACGAAGAGGTCGTCGACGTCGGACTGGGCGACGTCCGTGGCGGCGGCGAGGCGGCCGTGCGCCGCCGCGTAGCGTTCGAGGCGGTCGCGCAGGACGTCGAACGAGAAGGGTTTCAGGAGGTAGTGGACGACGCCGCCGCGCAGGGCCGAGCGGACCGTCGTCACGTCGCGGGCCGCGGTCAGGGCCAGGACGTCGGGGCCGCCGCCGGGCAGGGTCTCGCGCAGCCGCCGCAGCACGTCGAGGCCGGTCAGGTCGGGCAGGTAGATGTCGAGCAGCACCAGGTCCGGCTCCAGGTCGGCGACCCGGGCCAGCGCGTCGGCGCCGGTGTGGGCCACGCCGGCCGTGGCGAAGCCGGGCACCCGGTCCACGAAGCCGCGGTGGACCTTGGCCACCATGAAGTCGTCGTCGACGACCAGCACGCGGATCATCGGGCGGGCTCTTCCGCGTACGGAAGCCGGGCCGTGAAGGTGGCCCCGCTGACCGTGACCGAACCGCCGCGGTGGACGCAGATCAGCCGGATCATCGCGAGGCCGAGGCCGTGGTGGCCGTCCTGCCCGCCCTTCGTGCTGTAGCCCTGGCGGAAGACCTGCTCGGCGAGTTCCGGGCCGACGCCGGGACCGGAGTCGGTGACCGTGACGACGACCGTGCCCCCGGTGGCCCGCACGGCGACCTCGATCCAGCCACCCGGGCCGGCCGCGTCGAAGGCGTTGCCGACGAGGTTGCCGACCACGGTGACGAGGTCGGCGGAGAGCCGGTCGTCGACGGGCGGCAGGTCGGTCTCCGCGGCCAGCCTCAGGGTCACGCCCTGCTCGGCGGCCAGGCTCGCCTTCGCGATCAGCAGGGCGGCCAGCGCCGGGTCGCGCACCGCCCGGGTCACCTCCCGGTCCAGGCTCTCGTGCAGCTCGCTGGTGCGGGTGATGTACCGCACCACCTCGTCGTGCTCCCCCAGCTCGACCAGGCCGGCGATGGTGTGCAGGCGGTTGACGAACTCGTGCGCCTGGGCGCGCAGCGTGTCGGTGGTGTGCCGGACCACGTCCAGCTCGCGCCGCAGCGCGGTCAGCTCGGTGCGGTCGCGCAGGGTGGTCACCGAGCCGGCGTCGCGGCCGTGCAGCACCACCGGCTGCCGGTTGAGCACCACGACCCGCTCGTCGCTGAGCACCACCTGGTCGGCGCCGGCCGAGCGGCCGGTGAGCACGTCCAGCAGCGGGCGTTCCAGGTGCAGCTCGGCCAGGGACCGGCCGACCGCGTCGGGGCGCAGGCCGAGCAGCCGGATCGCCTCGTCGTTGACGAGCGTCACGCGCTGCGCCGAGTCGGTGCCGATGACGCCCTCCCTGATGCCGTGCAGCATGGCCTCCCGATGCTCGGCCAGGCCGCGGATCTCGCGCGGTTCCATGCCGAGCGTCTGCCGTTTCACCCGCCGGCTCAGCAGCAGGGAGCCGCCGACGCCGAGGGCCGCGCCGAGCACGAGGTAGGTGAGCAGGTTGGTCAGGGCGCTGCCGAGCCGGTCGACCACGGTCGGATAGGTGCGCCCCACGACGATCAGCCCGAGGAACCGGCCGTCCCGCTCGTCGAGCACCGGGACGTGCGCGACCAGGACCTTCGGGCCGTCGTCGAGCACGCCCACCCAGGACCGCCCGGTCAGCGCGGTGCTCGCGCCGAGCGGCACCCGCCGGCCCGCGTCGGGTCCGGTCACGAGGGTGCCGGCGGCGTCGGCGACGACCACGTAGGACGCCCCGGAGACGGCACGGGCGCTCTCCGCGACCGTCTCGAGGGCGTCGCGGCCGAGCGGGGTTCCCAGACCGAGTCTCACCGTACGGTTGATCGCCGCGTTCTCGCCCACCGACCGCAGCCGCTGGCCCTCGGAGCGCCGGAAGGAGGCGTCCGCCTCGGCGACGGACACGGCGGCGACCGCCCCGACCACCAGCAGCACGATGGCGAGCTGGAGCAGGAGCAACTGCCCGGCGAGGGAGAGCCGCTGTCTCATCTGTTGCATCCTGCGCCGATCGGCCCGGCTGCGCCAGACTGTGCGGATGCGGCGGCGCACCCTTCTCGGCGGCGCGCTGGCGGCTGCCCTGACGGGGTGCGGCGGGCCGCCGGACGACCTGCGGATCATGGTGCCCAACCCGCCGGGCAGCGGGTACGACCTGACGGCCCGGGTGCTGGCGACCGCGCTGGAGACGGCCGGCATCGCCCCCGGCGTGGAGGTGTTCAACCTGCCCGGCGGCAGCGGCACGGTCGGGCTGCGGCGGCTCGCGTACGAGCGCGGCAACCCGCGCCTGCTCATGCTGATGGGCCTCGGCCTGGTCGGGGCGGAGATCACCGCCGGCGCCGCGGCGGGCCTGCGGGACACCACGGCGGTCGCCCGGCTCGTGCAGGAGCCGTCGATCCTCGTGGTGCGGCGGGATTCACCGTACGGGTCGCTGGACGCCCTCGTCGGCGCGTGGCGGGCGGATCCCGCGGGCGTGCCGGTGGGCGGCGGTTCCTCGGCGGGCGGCCCGGACCACCTGGCGGCGATGCTGCTCGCCGAGGCGGCCGGGCTGGCACCGGCCCGGGTGGCGTACCGGCGCCACGACGGCGGCGGGGACCTGCTCGCGGCGCTGCTCGGCGGCGAGGTCGCGTTCGCGATGTCCGGGCTCGGCGAGTACGCGGGCCAGCTCGGCTCCGGGCAGCTACGGGCCCTGGCGGTGACCAGCGGGCGGCCGGTGCCCCAGGTGCCGGCCCCGACCGTACGCGCGGCCGGCCTGGACGTGGTCCTCGACAACTGGCGGGGCATCGTGGCACCGCCCGGCCTGCCCCCGGACGCCGTGACGCGGCTGCGCACCCTCGTCGCGACGGTGGCGCGATCGGCGCCGTGGGAACAGGCCCGGGCCCGCTTCGGCTGGACCGGCGCCTACCTGGACGGCGCCGGCTTCGCCGCGTTCATGGCCGAGGAGCGGCAACGGGTCGCAGGGGTCCTGCGCCGGCTCGGCCTCCGCAGCGGCTGACCGGTGTCAGCCGCGAGCCGCCAGCAGCTGTGGCAGGGCAGCGATCGCCACGCCGCGGCTCGTCTGAGCGTCCACCGCGGCGATCGCCGCGGTGTACGGGATCGCCGGCTCGGGGCGTCCCGGCAGCCAGCCCTTGAGCATGGTGTCGGTGCCGACGATGCCCGGGTAGAGCTGGCACGTGACGGTGACCTCGTAGATGTGCCGCGGGTTGTCGTCGAACATCCAGTCGTGCGAGCAGGCCGGCACCAGCCGCGCCACGACCGCGTGGTAACCGCCGACGAGGCTGTCGAGCAGCGCGGTGGTGGAGAGGCCGTACTTGGCGTACCCGACCATCGCGATGGAGTAGATGACCCCCATCAGCTTGCCGATGTTGTCGGCCGCCGGAAGACCCTGCACGGCGTTGAAGTAGGACGTGGACAGGTACGCGCAGTCGACCGCCCCGTTGACGAACGGCCCCAGCAGGCTGCCCGGCATGCTGTCGATCTGGGCGACCTTCGTGACGGCGGCCTGGGTGCAGGCCTCCACGTCGGCGGCGGCGATGGCGTCGATGTGATCGAGGATCTCCTGCTTGGAGTTCTCGACCGCGGCGATGATCTCCCGCTTCGCCCGCTCCAGCCCGCCATCACCGCCGGACAGCGACTGCACCACGCTGACGACCACCGCGGCCCACTGCGCGACGGACGCCTGGACGGGTCGTGCGGTGCCGCTGACGGTGATGACGATCGCGGCCACCGCGGCCACGACGACCCTGCTCAGGCTGCTCTTCATGGGAGCCGGACCCCTTCCCGGATCAGTTCGGCGAGCAACCGCTCCGCGTCCGGCAGGACGGTGCGCGCCATCGTGTAGTCCTCGACCAGGCCCGGGTCGATCTGCCCGGGGATCGGGGCGCTGCCGTCGATGGTGTACGAGTCGCTGCCCGCCCAGTACTCCGCGCGCACGGTCCGGCCGTCGAACTCGCAGACGTAGGAGACGTAGCCCGCGCTGGGCAGGCTGTTGCGGGCGCAGTCGGGCTGCATCTCGCGGATGAGCTGCTCGAGGCCCTGGCGCAGGTACGGGCGCTGGCCGGCCGCGAGGTTGGTGCCCTCGTCGGCGTCCACCATGAGGTAGGCGGCGTTCAGCTCGGCGAAGAGCACGATCATCGCGCGACCCACGGCGTCCAGGGCGCCGTCGTCGGCGGCGACCGTGGTGAGGTGGGCCTTGGCCGAGTACGCCGCGTCGTGCGTGCTGTTGATCGCGGGCCCGGCGAGCCACGGCACCCGCAGCAGCTCGACCTTCGTGACGGCGGCCTCGGCCTTGCCGCGCAGCTCGCTGGTCAGCTGATCGTCGAGGCGGTCGAGCACGTCGCTCTTCGCCCCGTTGACGGCGCCGATCACCTGCTGGATCAGCTCGTTGATCTCGGCCACCGAGTAGCTGCCGTCGCTGCCCTTGTCGTACGCGCTGATGAAGAACTGGATGAACGTCTCGTAGGTGGCGTCGGCCCGGGCCGGTGCCGGGGCGGCGGCCACGGCCGCCCCGGTCAGGGCCAGGCCGGCCGCGGCGGCGGTGAGGCCACGCCGCAGGAGTCCCGCCTTTCGCACTGTCTTCTCCTCGGATCTCGGGGCCGCTACGCCGCGCGCAGCGCCGGCAGGGCGTGGACGGCCGTGGCGTAGGAGGTGTTCCGGCCCGCCTGCAGCCGCACCGCGTCGAAGTCCGCCTCGGTCGGGGAAGCGGGGAAGATCGTGTTGTACGTCGTGTTGGCGAGGTCGCCGTTGTACGCCTCGCACCAGACGATCCAGTACATCGGGTCGCCGGGACGCGGGCGCACCTCGTTGTCCTGCAGCGCGTCCTGCATGCCGCAGCGGGTCGGTTTCATCTTCACGGCGACGGCCTCGTACCCGGTGATCAGGTTGCCGAGCAGGGACCGGGTGCTGAGGCCGTACTTGGCGAAGCCGGTCATCGCGATCGCGTAGATGACCCCCATGAGCTTGCCGATGTTGTCGGCCGCCGGGAGGCTCTGCACGGTGTTGAAGTAGGAGCTGGAGAGATGGGCGCAGTCGACCGCCCCGTTGACGAACGGGCCGAGCAGGCTGCCCGGCATGCTGTCGATCTGGGCGAACTTGGTGACCGCGGACTGGGTGCACGCCTCGACGTCGGCGGCGGCGATGGCGTCGATGTGGGCGAGGATCTCCTGCTTCGAGCTCTCCACCGCGTGGATGATCTGCTGCTTGGCGGCCTCGAGCTGGGCGTCGTTGCCGCCCCCGCCGCTGTTCGCCGCGAGCGTCGACACCGCGGTGATGATCACTTCGAACCAGTTGACGATGGAGGCCTGGGCCGGCCGGGCCGGAGCGACCGCACCGGCCGTGAGGACCAGGCTTGCCGCTACGGCCGCACCGAGCGTCTTCAGTCTCATGTGCACGGGAACCCCCTCCGACTCCCCCGGGGCGGGGAGTCAGGCCCATCCAAGCAACGACGGGCGGCCGGGGAGTACGGAAGTTCGCGCAAACACGGGCAGGCGATTTGCCACCGTCGGGTATGGACAGGCGTCAGCCGGCGCTGGCCCGTCCGTGCTTCCAGTAGCCGAGGAACGCCACGTCCGAGCGGGGGACGCCGCGGTCGCCGACGAGGTGGCGGCGGACGCCGGTGGCGAGGGCCGACTCCCCCGCGGCCCAGGCGTAGAAGGGCCCGGGGCGCAGGGTCAGGTCGCGGACGGCCCGCAGCGCGAGCGTTCCCGGACGGGCGGCGGGTTCGTCGCGGGGCAGCCAGTGGATCGTCGTGCCGGCCGGTGTGGCGATGCCGGTACGCACATCCGCGGCGGTGGGCACCTCGACGAAGACCTCGGCGGGCAGGTCGCCGCCTTCCAGGATCGCGAGGATCGCCGGCAGCGCGCTCTCGCTGGAGCGCCCCGGGGCGTACGAACGGCTCCGGGCGGTCGTGCTCGACGAGCTCACCGAGGCCCCCGAGCACTCGCTGCACCTGCCCGAGCCCCACGACGACCGGCTGCGCGCCGTCACCGACCTGCTGCACACCGACCCCGCGCGGAACACCACGCTGGCCGAGCTGGGGCGCTCGGCCGGCGCGAGCGAGCGCACCCTGAGCCGGCTGTTCCACACCGAACTGGGCATGAGCTTCCACCGGTGGCGCACGGTCCTGCGGATCCACCACGCGCTGATCCACCTCACCGACGGGCGGTCGGTCACCGAGACCGCGACCGCGTGCGGGTGGTCCAACCCGTCCAGCTTCATCGACGCGTTCACGGCCGTGGTGGGCCAGACGCCGGGGCGTTACCAGGCGGAGCTGCGCGCGGCTCCTACGACACGATGACCGCGCGGGTGACGGCGTCCCGCCCGTCGCCCGGGTGCACCGCTCCGCCGTACAGGAGCCTGATCAGTTTCTCGTCGAGCCGGGAGTAGCGCGTCGGGGTCGCCCAGTAGCGCCCGTAGAAGACGCTGTCCGGGTAGTCGTCGGCGTCGCGCATCAGGCCCATGCTCTGGGTGAGCTCCTCGCGGATGAGGTGGCAGCGCACGGTCGCGCCGATGCCCGCGGTGCGGATCAGCACCGTGCCCGCGGTGATGGCGTGGTCGCCGGCCCACTTGACCGAGAAGAACCCGTCGTTGTCGCGGACGTACGCCGGCTCGACCGCCCGGAAGCGCGAGACGGGACCGAAGAACATGCGGATGTCGGCGGTGCCGCCGCCGGTCAGCCGCAACTTCGTGGTGGCGCTCAGCGCGTTGAAGTCCGCGACGACCCGCTCGAGGCAGTCGCGGCTGGCGGCGCTGACCGTGCCGTCGGTGCGGACGGTCACCACCGGTTTCGTCCAGCGGACGACCACGCTGAGCTCGTCGCCGTACTCGGCACCCAGGGCGATCTTGAAGAAGTAGGCCAGCGCGGCCCGGCTCACCTTCGGCCTGGCGACGGCCGGCGGTACGGCGGACGGCGTCCCGGACGGGCTCGCCGGGGCGGAGGCGGCGACGGTCGGCGTCGCGTCCGCGACCGGGGCGGGCGGATTGCAGGCCGACAGGGCGGGCGCGGCGCTCAGCAGGACCGCGGCGACGGCACCGGAGCAGAGCCGTCGGCGAACTCGTGCAGCCAAGCGGATCCTCCGGGTGTGCGGGCCTCGGACCGGAATCCTACGTCGGCCGGGCGATGCCGGGGTGCCGCAGGCGTTTAGCACAGATGCGGACCGTTCGCGGCAGTTCGCGGGATGTCCTCTCGGACGTGGGCCGGGGCGGCACAGTCGTAGGGCGTAGGCCTTTCCGCCGGGTACGTCACGGAGGAGTCATGTCCGAGCATCGACCCGTCGCTCGCCGTACCGTGCTCGCCGCCGCCGCGACCGGCGCGGGCCTGTCCGTCGCCGGTGGTGACCCGGCCGCCGCGGGCGGGGAGCCGCTGCGGCCGGTCAGCATGGCGATGCACCTGCACGGGCCGTTCAGCGAGGGCGGCGCCAGCTACGAGGCGCACCTGCAGCAGGCCCGCCGGCTCGGCGTCGACCTGGTGTGGTGGACCGACCACGACTGGCGCGTCGCCGCGCACGACCACCGCAGGAAGGTGCACTTCGACGGCGCCACCGAGCTCGAGAAGGGCCTGGCCTGGACCTGGACGCCGCAGACCGAGGGGGTGCTGGCGAACGCGGTCGTCACGTTCGTCCCCGCGCCGGCCGCGCCCGGCGACTCCGGGCGGGCGATGCGGCTGACCGCGCTCGGCGCCGCCTCCGCGGGCGGGATCCTGTGGCAGGCGGGGTCCGCGTGGAACTCGGCGTACCACACGTGCGTGGCGGACACGGTGCTCGAGCTGGACGTGTTGCCCGAGCAGGCCGGTCCGGACGCGGTGCTGCTGGTGCAGATGAAGCTGTCGTACCACCCGGCGCGGGGTCAGCAGCCGGCCGGCGAGTACGTGCTGCGGTACCGCGTCGGCGGGGCGGGGCAGCCGGCGTACACGACTCTCGGTCTGCTCGGGATCGTCGACGTGCCGGCGCCGGCGGGCACCTGGACCCGCCTGTCGCTGCGGCTCGTCGAGGACATCGCCCGGCTCTGGCCCGAACTGGTCGCCCCGGACAACAGCATGCGCGGCCTGCGGATCGGCGTGTCCGCGGGCCCGGGACGGCAGGCCGGGTTCGTCGTCGACCGGCTCGTCCTCCGCCGCGAGCGCCGGGCCGGCCAGGGCGGCGAGGAACTGCGGGCCGAGGTGCTGGAGCACTACGCCGGCGAGTACGAGGACGTCAAGCAGTACCGGGCGTACGAGATCTCCCTGGTACGCCACCTGAACTGGTACGGCGGCGACCAGACCCTGCCGCCCTTCCCGTCACCCCCGGCCCGCGACGACGACCCGGCGGCGGCGGCGAAGATGATCGACTGGCTGCACGGCCACGGCGGCATCGTCTGCTGGAACCACCCGATGGACGTCGAGACCCGCGAGGGCCTGGCCCGCCTGATGATCGAGCGGCACAAGCTCGGCGCGGACCTCGTCGAGATCGGCCGCGAGCCGCAGGAGGACCTGCTGTGGGTCTACGACGTGGCGGCCCGCAACGCCCTCTTCTTCACCGCGGTGGGCGCCAGCGACGAGCACGACGGCGTCGACTGGCTGGCCGGCCCGGAACGCTTCCTCACGTACGCCTGGGCCCCGTCGCGCCGCCGCGGCGACGTCGTCGCCGCCCTGCGCCGCGGCGCCGCCTGGTTCGTCGACCCGCTCTACTACCGCGGCTCCCTGGACCTGCTCGCCGGCGGCCGCCCGGCGATGGGCGCCGTCCACGTCACCAGGGCCGCGACGGTGAAGGTCGACGCGGTGGCGACCTCCCTCCCGGCCGGCTCGGTCCTGGAGATCGTGACGGGCGCGGCGGACCGGGCCGGCACCCGCAAGCTGGCCCCGTCGGTGTCGGTCCAGCGTGTCCCGGCCGGGTCGGTCCCGGCGGCCGGCTTCCGGGTGAAGGTGCGCCCGGGCCCCGGCGCCTACGTACGCACCCAGGTCCGCCTCGCCGACAACCGCCTGGTGGGCGCCGGGAACCCGGTCTGGTTCCTGCCGAAGGCCCCCTCCCGCGGCATCCCGTCCGACCGCAGACGAACCCTGCCGTCCTGAGCTCAGGCGGGCAGGCCGTCGAGGCGGGCGAGGACCTGGAGCATCACCTCGTCGGCGCCCGCGCCGATGGAGACCAGCCGGGTGTCGCGGAGCATGCGGGCCGTCCAGGTCTCCTCCAGGTAGCCCATGCCGCCGTGGAACTGAAGGCACCAGTCGGCCACCTCGCGGACCAGGCGGCCCGCCTTGAGCTTGGCGACGGTGGCGAGGCGGGTGACGTCCTCGCCGGCCATCAGGGCCTCGCAGGTGATCAGGTTGTGGCTGCGGAGCAGGTCCACCTCCGCCTGGAGCTCGGTGAGGCGGAAGGTGACGTACTGGCGGTCGGCGAGCGGGCTGCCGAAGACCGTACGGTCGCGGGCGAACGCCCGGGTGCGCTCGAGGGCGTACTGGCACTGCCCGACGGTGGTGTACGCGGCGAAGAGGCGCTCGGTCACGAACTGCCGCATCTGCTGCTGGAAGCCGCGGCCGATCTCCCCGATGGTGTTGGCGACCGGCACGCGCACCTCGTCGAGCACCAGTTCGGCGGTGTCGGAGCAGCGGTTGCCGAGCTTCTCGAAGGTCCGGGCCACGCCGAAGCCGGGCGTGGCGGTAGGCACGACGATCTGCGACATGCCGCGGTAGCCGCCCTCGTCGGACGTCCGGGCGAGCAGGCACACCCAGTCGGCCTGGGCACCGTTGGTGATGTAGACCTTGCGGCCGCTGATGACCCAGTCGTCGCCGTCGCGGACCGCGCGGGTGCGCAGGCGGGACACGTCCGATCCGGTGTCCGGCTCGGTCACGGCGATGGCGGTGACCGCGGTGCCGGCGACGGCCGGGGCGAGGTAGCGCTGCTTCAGCTCCTCGGTGCCGTACTCGTGCAGCGACGGCGTCGCCATCATCGCCTGGACGCCGAGGGCCATCCCGACGCCGCTCGCGTGCATCCGGCCGTACTCCTCGGCGGCGACCAGCTGGAAGCTCGCGTCCGCGCCCTCGCCGCCGTACGCCGGGTCGTATTCGAGGCCGAGCAGGCCGAGCGCCGCGGCCTTGGGGAACAGGTCGTGCAGCGGCACCCGCCCGGCCGCCTCCCACGCGTCGACGTGCGGGTTCACCTCGGCGTCGACGAACCGGCGGACGCTGTCGGAGAAGGCGCGGTGGTCATCGTTGAGGCGCATCCGCCGACGGTAGCGAAACGCCGGCCGGAGAAACAAGCGCGCTTGCTTGTTTTTGCCCGCTGTGCCAGTGTCAGCGGGCATGAGCCGCATTTCCGACCCCGGTCCGCTGCGGGTCGGCAACTGCTCCGGGTTCTACGGCGACCGGCTGTCCGCCATGCGCGAGATGCTCGAGGGCGGCGAGCTGGACGTGCTGACCGGCGACTACCTCGCCGAGCTGACCATGCTGATCCTGGCCCGGGACCGGGCGTCGGATCCGTCGGCCGGCTACGCGCGCACGTTCCTCACCCAGCTGCGCGACTGCCTGCGGCTGGCGCTCGACCGGGGCGTGCGCATCGTCAGCAACGCCGGCGGCGTCAACCCGGAGGGCCTGGTGGCGGCCGTCCGGGAGCTGGGCCTCTCCCCCAGGATCGCCCTCGTGCGCGGCGACGACCTGACCGGCCGGGCGGCCGAGCTCGGCCTGGGCTCACCGCTCGGCGCGCACGCGTACCTCGGCGCCTTCGGGATAGCCCGCGCCCTGGCCGCCGGGGCCGACCTGGTCGTCACCGGCCGGGTCACCGACGCCTCGCTGGCCGTCGGGCCGGCGATCGCGCACTTCGGCTGGGCACGCACCGACCTCGACGCGCTCGCCGGGGCCACCGTGGCCGGCCACGTGATCGAGTGCGGCACCCAGGCCACCGGCGGCAACTACGCGTTCTTCACCGAGGTCGCCGACCCGCTGCACCCCGGCTTCCCCATCGCCGAGATCCACCGCGACGGCACCAGCGTCATCACCAAGCACCCCGGCACCGGCGGCGCGGTCACGGTCGGCACGGTCACCGCCCAGCTCGTGTACGAGGTGGGCGACGCACGCTATGCGGGGCCGGACGTCACCACCCGCCTCGACACGGTGTCGTTGCGGCAGGCGGGCCCGGACCGGGTCGAGATCGCAGGCGTACGCGGCGAGCCCCCACCGCCGGAGCTGAAGGTCTCGTGCACCTCGATCGGCGGCCACCGCAACGAGCTGACCGTGGTGCTGACCGGGCTGGACGTCGAGGCCAAGGCCGCGCTGTTCCGGCGCCAGTTCGAGGCGTCCCTGCATACGGTGCCGGCGGAGCTGGTCTGGAGCCTGGCCCGGCTCGACACCGCGGACGCGCCCACCCAGCAGCAGGCGTCCGCCCTGCTCACCGCCGTCGCCCGGGACCCCGATCCGCGGGTGGCCGGGCGGGCGTTCAGCGGCGCGGCCGTCGAGCTGGCGCTGGGCTCGTACCCGGGCTTCTTCGCCACGACGCCGCCCGGCAACGCTCACCCGTACGGTGTCTTCACGGCCGGCTCCGTGCCGCAGGCCGCGCCGGCGCACGAGGTGGTGCTGCCCGACGGCAGCGCCGAGGCGATCGGCCCGCCGCCGCTCACCCGGCCGCTCGCGCCGCTGACCGGCCCCGGTCCCGCCCCGGCGCCCGGCGGCTCACCGGTGCGCCGGCTGCCGCTCGGCACGCTGGCCGGGGCTCGGTCGGGCGACAAGGGCGGGGACGCGAACGTCGGGGTGTGGGTGCGCGACGAGGCCGCGTACCCCTGGCTGTCGGCCCTGCTGACCGAGGAGACCGTGCGGGAGCTGCTGCCGGAGACCCGCGGGCTGCCGCTGCGGATCACCCGGCTGCCGGGGATCCTGGCCGTCAACATCGTCGTCGAGGGGCTGCTGGGGCTGGGCGTCGCCTATCAGGGGCGGTTCGACCCGCAGGCCAAGGGGCTCGGCGAATGGCTGCGCTCGCGGCTCGTGCCGATCCCGGAAGCACTGCTGGAGGGAGCACTGTGACGATATTGAGGTCCGCGCTCGACCCGGCGGCGCCGGAGGCCCGCGCCGCCCGGGAGGCGATGCTCGAGGCGCTGGCCGCCGTCGGCGCCGAGACCGCCCGGGCCGTGGCCGGCGGCGGGGAGAAGGCGGTCGCCCGGCACCATGCCCGCGGCAGGCTGACCGCCCGGGAGCGCATCGAACTGCTGCTCGACCTCGATTCGCCGTTCCTGGAGCTGGCCGCGCTGGCCGGCTACGGCTCGCCGTTCACGGTCGGCGGCAGCGTCGTGGCCGGCATCGGGGTGGTCAGCGGCGTGGAGTGCCTGCTGGTCGCCAACGATCCGACGGTGAAGGGCGGCGCGAGCAACCCCTGGTCGCTGCGCAAGACGCTGCGGATGCACGAGATCGCGCTGCAGAACCGGCTCCCGGTGATCAGCCTGGTCGAGTCCGGCGGCGCCGACCTGCCCACCCAGAAGGAGGTCTTCATCCCCGGGGGCGCGGTCTTCCGCAACCTCACCCGCCTGTCCGCCGCCGGGATCCCGACGATCGCGCTGGTCTTCGGCACGTCGACCGCCGGCGGGGCGTACCTGCCGGGGATGAGCGACCACGTGGTGATGATCGAGAAACGGTCCAAGGTGTTCCTCGCCGGCCCCCCGCTGGTGCGGGCGGCGACCGGCGAGGAGTCCGACGACGAGTCGCTGGGCGGCGCGGACATGCACGCGCGGGTCTCCGGCCTCGCCGACCACTACGCGCTGGACGAGCAGGACGCCATCCGGATCGGGCGGCGCATCGTCGCCCGGCTGAACTGGCGCAAGGCCGGCGGGCCGGCGACCGCCTCGCCCCGGCCGCCCCGCTACGCCGCCGACGAGCTGCTGAGCATCGTGCCGCCGGACCTGAAGGCGCCGTTCGACCCCCGCGAGATCATCGCCCGGATCGCCGACGACAGCGACTTCGACGAGGTCAAGCCGCGGTACGGCAGCTCGCTGGTGACCGGCTGGGCGCAGCTGCACGGCTACCCGATCGGCATCCTGGCCAACGCCCGCGGGGTGCTGTTCAGCGCCGAGTCGCAGAAGGCCGCCCAGTTCATCCAGCTCGCGAACCGGTCCCACACGCCCCTGCTGTTCCTGCACAACACCACCGGCTACATGGTCGGCCGGGAGTACGAGCAGGGCGGCATCATCAAGCACGGCGCCATGATGATCAACGCGGTGTCGAACTCGACGGTCCCGCACCTGTCGCTGCTGGTCGGCAACTCGTACGGGGCCGGCCACTACGGCATGTGCGGGCGGGCGTACGACCCCCGGTTCGTGTTCTCGTGGCCGAGCGCCCGCTCCTCGGTGATGGGGGCGCAGCAGCTCGCCGACGTCACCTACATGGTGTCGAAGGCATCCGCCCTGGCCCAGGGCAAGCCGTTCGACGAGGACGGCGCGCAGATGGTGCGCCGGGCGATCGAGCGGCAGATCTCCGCCGAGGCGATGCCCGTGGTGCTGTCCGGGCTCGTGTACGACGACGGCATCATCGACCCGCGCGACACCCGCGACGTCCTCGGCGTGGCCCTGTCCGCGATCCATACCGCACCCGTCCACGGCACCGACGCCTTCGGCGTCTTCCGGATGTGAGCCCCATGCCCTTCTCCAGCGTCCTGGTCGCCAACCGCGGCGAGATCGCCCGCCGGGTCTTCGCCACCTGCCGGCGGCGCGGGCTGGCCACCGTCGCCGTCTTCTCCGACGCGGACGCGGGCTCCCCGCACGTCCGGGAGGCGGACAGCGCGGTGCGCCTGCCCGGGGTGACGCCCGCGGACACGTACCTGCGGGCCGATCTCCTCATCGACGCGGCCCGCCGGGCGGGCGCCGACGCCGTCCACCCCGGTTACGGCTTCCTCTCCGAGAACGCCGGCTTCGCCCGTGCCGTCCTCGGCGCGGGACTGACCTGGATCGGCCCCGGGCCGGCGGCGATCGAGGCGATGGGCAGCAAGGTCGAGGCGAAGCGGCGGATGGCGGCGGCGGGCGTCCCGGTGCTCGCGGAGCTCGACCCGGCCGGCGTCACCGAGGCGGATCTGCCGGTGCTGGTGAAGGCGTCGGCAGGCGGCGGCGGGCGCGGCATGCGCGTGGTGCGCGAGCTCGGCGAGCTGGCCGGGGCCGTGGCGTCCGCCTCCCGCGAGGCCGCCACCGCCTTCGGCGACCCCACCGTCTTCTGCGAGCGGTACCTGGAGTCCGGCCACCACGTCGAGGTGCAGATCCTCGCGGACGGGCACGGCACGGTGTGGGCGCTCGGCGAGCGCGAATGCTCGCTGCAACGGCGGCACCAGAAGGTCATCGAGGAGGCGCCGTCGCCGCTGGTCGACCGGATCGGCGGGGACCTGCGCACGCGCCTGCTCGCGGCGGGCCGCGACGCCGCGGCGGCGGTCGGCTACCTCGGCGCGGGCACGGTCGAGTTCCTCGCCGACGGGACCGGCGGCTTCTGGTTCCTCGAGATGAACACCCGGCTCCAGGTCGAGCATCCGGTCACCGAGGCGGTCACCGGCACCGACCTGGTCGCGCTCCAGTTCGACATCGCCGCGGGGCGCCCGCTCAGCGGTCCGGAGCCGGCCATGACCGGCCACAGCATCGAGGCGCGACTGTACGCCGAGAGCCCCGCCGACGACTGGCGCCCGCAGACCGGCACGCTCGTGCGGTTCGAGGTGCCCGGCGTGGCGGCGGAGTTCGGGCGTACCGGGCCGGACGGGCTCCGGCTGGACTCCGGAGTGGACGACGGCAGCGAGGTGGGGCCGCACTACGACGCCATGCTCGCGAAGGTGGTCGCGTACGCCCACGACCGCGGGGCAGCCGCCGGGCAGCTCGCCGCCGCCCTCCGCCGGTCCCGCATCCACGGCGTGACCACCAACCGCGACCTGCTGGTGGCGACGCTGGAGCACCCGGACTTCCGGGCGGGCACCGCGGACACCGGTTTCTACGCCGCGCACCCGCCGGCCGGGCTGATCGCCGCCGTCGCCCCGGACCCGGAACCGGCCGCCCTGGTCGCGGCGCTGGCCGACGCGGCCGCCGAGCGCGGGCCGCTGCTGCCCGGGGTGACGAGCGGGTTCCGCAACCTCCCGGTCGGCTTCCGCACCCGGACCTACGAGGTGGCCGGGCGCGAGCTCGCCGTCCGCTACCGCTTCGGCCACGACGGCCTCGAGGTCGACGGGCGGGGCGCCGTCAGCGCGGTCGAGGTGGCCGGCGACGCCGTCGTGCTGGAGCTGGACGGTGTCCGGCGGCGCTGGACCGTGGGCCGCTTCGCCGACCGCGTGGTCGTCGACGGGCCGCGCGGCGCCGTGGAGCTGCGCCGCGTGCCGCGCTTCACCGACCCCTCCGCCCAGCTGCCGGCCGGGGCGCTGGTGGCGCCGATGCCCGGCACGGTGGTCCGGGTGGAGGTGACGGTCGGCGACACCGTGGCGGCCGGCCAGCCGCTGATCCGGCTCGAGGCCATGAAGATGGAGCACGTGGTGCACGCGCCCGCCGCCGGCACGGTGGCCGAGCTGCCGGTGGCGGTCGGGCGGCAGGTCGCCCAGGACACCACGCTGGTCGTGCTGACCGCCGATGGCTGACACGGAACCCCGGCAGGACCGGTCCCGGGCCACCCGCCGCCGGCTGCTGGAGACGACGATCCGGTGCCTGGCGCGGCACGGGTGGGAGGTCTCGACGGTGGCGTTCATCGCCGCGCAGGCCGGCATCAGCCGCGGGGCGGTCCAGCACCACTTCCGCACCCGGGAGGCGCTGATCCTGGCCGCCCTCGAGCACATGTTCGAGGAGCGGGCGGCCCTGCTCGACGCCCTCCCCGACCCCGGCGGCAGCGGCCCCGACCGGGTGCACGCGGTCGTCACCGGCCTGGTCGACGCCATCGGGGGCGAGCTGTTCCGGGCGGCGCTTCAGGTGTGGACCGTGGCCGCCGCCGACCCGGAGCTGCGCGCCACCGTGGTGCCGCTGGAGCGCCGCTTCGCCCGCGGCGTGCACCGCCGGGCCGTACGCCTGCTCGGCGTCGACGACGCGGACCCGGCCCTGCGCGCCCTCATCCAGGCGACCCTCGACCTGGCCCGCGGCCTCGCCCTGGCCGACGTCCTCACCGACGACTCCCGCCGCCGCGCCCGCGTCGTCCGGGCCTGGTCGGACCAGCTGGCCGCCGCCCTGCACGCCACCGCATAGCTCGCCACCGCCCAGCCCGCCACCGCCCAGCCCGCCACCGCGGAGCCGGGCTTTCCCGCCGCCGCGGGACCCCGGGTGCGGACCAGGCCCGTCGAGGCCCGCACCCGCGACGGCGGCGCGCCCGGTTCAGCGCGACGCGTCGGCCAGTTCCCCGCCGGGACCGGCCGGGGTCGTGGCCGTGCCGCCGGCCTCCCCCGGGCCGTCCTGATCGCCCTCGACGCTGAAGTGCGGAAGAGCCCGGTCCAGCGGGTGGGGCAACCACCAGTTCGCCCGGCCGAACAGGTGCATCAGCGCCGGCACCAGGATGCTGCGGATGAGGAACGCGTCGATCGCGACCGCTGCCGCGAGCCCGATGCCGAACTCGGAGATCACCCGTTCGCCGCCGAGCACGAAGGCGCCGAACACAAAGATCATGATCAGCGCCGCGGCGACGATGACCCGGCCCGTCTCGCGCTGCCCGATCGAGACCGACCTCCCGTTGTCACGGGTGCGCTCCCATTCCTCGTGCATCCGGCTGACCAGGAAGACCTGATAGTCCATCGAGAGACCGAAGAGGATCGCCAGCATGATGACCGGGACGAACGACTCGACCGGTCCGGGACCGCCGAGGTCGAGCAGGCTCGAGCCCCAGCCCCACTGGAAGATCGCGACGATCACCCCGAACGAGGCGGCCGCGGCGAGCACGTTCATCACCGCCGCGGTGAGCGGCACGAGCACGCTGCGGAACGCGACCGTCAGCAGCAGGAAGCCGAGGGCGATGACCACGACGAGGAACAGCGGCAGCTTGTCGGACAGCACCGTCGCGAAGTCCTGGAAGATCGCGGTCGCCCCGCCGACGTACACCCGCAGGGAGGTCCCGTTCTCGGCGGCCGGGATCACCTCCTCGCGCAGCCGATCGATCAGCTCGGTGGTGCCCGCGTCCTGCGGCGCCGTCGTCGGGATCACCATCGCGACGGCCACCTTCGCGCCGGGCTCGGCGGGTAGCGCGGCGACCGCGGCGACCCCGTCGACCGTCTTCACCTTCTCGAGCAGTTGCTCCAGCGCCCGGCCGTCGGCGGCGGAACCGAGCTCGGCGACCAGCTGCAGCGGTCCGTTGAAACCCGGGCCGAACCCGTCGGCGAGCAGATCGTACGCGGCGCGCGTGGTGGTGCCGGCCTGGTCGTTACCGGCGTCCGAGGCGCCCAGCCGGACGGAGAAGGCCGGGATCGCCAGCACCGCGATCACGATCAGCGCGACGGCGCCGAGCACGGCCCTGCGCCGCTGGACGAGAGCCGCCCAGCGCGCCCCGGACGCGCTCTCCGGCCGGGGCGTGCCCGCGGCCCGCGCCCGCCGTTCCGCGCGGCGCAGCACCCGGGTCCCGGCGAAGCCGAGCATCGCGGGCAGCAGGGTCAGTGCGGACAACAGGGTGAACAGAACGACCACGGCCGCGCCGACACCCATGCCGGTCAGCAGATTCAGCCGGAGCACCAGCAGCCCGAGCAGCGCGATGATCACCGTGCCGCCGGCGAAGAGCACGGCGCGTCCGGAGGTGTTGATCGCGCGGACGGTGGCCTCCTCCGGCGAGAGGCCCGCGCGCAGGCCGCCGCGGTATCTGGTCACGATGAACAACGCGTAGTCGATGCCCACGCCCAGGCCGATCAGCGCGGCGAGGGTCGGCGCGATGTCGCTCAAGGTGATCGGGTGCGAGAGGAGCCCGATCGTCATCAGACCGCCGCCGAGGCCGGCGATCGCGACGACCAGCGGCAGCAGCATCCCGATCAGCGAGCGGAAGAAGAGGAGGAGAACGATCCCGGCGGCGATGATGCCGATCAGTTCCGTGCTCCCCTGGGCCGGCTCGGTGGCGTTCTCGATCGCCGGCCCGGACAGCTCCACCCGCAGTCCCGGGCCGCGGGCCGCCTCGGCGGTGCTGATGACCTTGTCGACATCGGCCGGCGGCAGGTCTGGAGGAAGCGCGTTCATCTGCACCTCGGCATACGCGGTACGGCCGTCGGCGCTGATCTGGCCGGCGCCCTGTTCGGCGTACATGCTGGCGACCGAGGTGACCGACGGTATCTGTTCGACCCGCGCCAGCATCGCGGTGATCCTGGCGCGCACGGCGGGGTCGCGCACCGTGCCCCGGTCCACGTGGACGACGATCTGTTCGGTGTCACCGGACGATTCCGGCAGGGCGTCCTCGAGCAGCTCCAGGGCTCTGGTGGACTCCATTCCCGGCAGGCTGAAGTCGTCGGAATAGGTGCTCCCGGCGGCCGCATATCCGACCCCGAGGGCGATCAGCAGGGCCGTCCAGAGGCCGAGCACGGTGCGCCGGTGCGCAAAACACCAACGAGCGATCGCAGACATCTCTCCCCCTCATGAAACGAGGCAGGCTCGGCGCCGGCCACGACGGCACCGTAGCACGACCATGGTCGTCACGACCATGGTCGTCCACGGTCGCACGGGCTCCGACCCAGCATGCCGTAGAGTTCGACATTGACTCTTGTCGATGGCACTGGAGGGTTCGATGCGTACGCTGTCCCGCCTGCTCGCCGCGGCCCTGGCCGCGGCGGCCACGCTGCTCGTCCCCGCCACCGCGCACGCCGCCCCGGTCACCGGGCGGCCGGTCCGGATCATGCCGCTCGGCGACTCCATCACCTGGGGCGAGGGGTCGAGCACGACCTCCAGCTACCGCGCGGACCTGTGGCAGCGCCTGACCGGCGGCGCCGGGCTCGCCGTCGACTACGTCGGCAGCGCGCGGTCCGGATCGCTGCCGGACACCGACAACGAGGGCCACTCCGGCTGGCGCATCGACCAGATCATCGCCTCCGTCGACGGCTGGCTCGCCACCGCCCGGCCCGACGTCGTGCTGCTGCACATCGGCACCAACGACATGAACCAGAACTACGAGGTGGCCTCCGCGCCGGCGCGGCTCGGCACGCTGCTCGACCGGATCCACGCCGGCGCGCCGTCCGCGGTGGTGCTGGTGGCGCAGATCGTCCCCGCCCTGGACGCCACGATCGACGCGCGGGTCGACAGCTTCAACGCGGCGGTGCCGCCGGTGCTGGCGTCGCGCGCGTACGCCCGGCTGGTCGACCTCAACACCACGATCACGACCGCCGACATGAGGGACACGCTGCACCCCGGCGACGCGGGCTACACGAAGATGGCCGACCTCTGGTACGCCGCGCTGGAGGCTGAACTCGGCGGGGGCCGGGACTGGCCGCTGCTGCGTACCGGGCTGGAACCGGGCGAGACCGCGACCACCTGGACGGACACCGCCGAAGCCGCCGTGAACGTGGGCGGCTACCAGGCGAACCTGGCCGGGATGGAGACCGGGCCCCGCGCCGAGACCTCCCGCGGCGGGGCGAACGCGCTGATGTACTCCGGCAACGACCTCAGCGCGAGCGGCTCCTACTCGTACATGCGGGTCTTCGACACCCACCTGCGGCTCTCCGCCGCCTCGGTCCTCACGTACTGGATCTACCCGCAGCAGGCCAACGGCACGTACGTGGCCGTCGACCTGAGCTTCACCGACGGCACCAGCCTGCGCGACTCCGGCGCCGCCGACCAGTACGGGGTCCGCGCCCACCCGCAGTTCCAGGGCGAGGGTGGCCGCCTCGCGGTGAACAGGTGGAACCTCGTCCGCGTCAACCTCGGCGCCCTCGCCGGCCGCACGGTCGACCGGGTCCACCTCGGCTACGACCAGCCCGCCGGCACGGGCCCCTTCCGCGGCTACGTCGACGACCTCGCGGTCACCGGCAGCACCCGCCAGGCCGCCGACCCGGCCGCCGCCGTCAACCTCGCCCTCAAGCACCCGGCGACGGCGAGCCCGGCCTGCGCCCCGGCCGAGGACGCGGCCAGGGCCGCCGACGGCGCCACCGCCGGCAACAGCAAATGGTGTACGGGCACCAGCGGCGCGACCTGGCAGACCGACCTCGGCGCCGCCACCACCGTCCGCACGGTCGTCGTCCGCCACGCCTCGTCCGGCGGCGAACAGAACGCCTGGAACACCCGCGCCTACCGCATCCAGACCAGCACCGACGCCACCACCTGGACCACCTTCGCCACGGTGACCGCCAACGCCGACGGCATCACGACGACCACGGCACCCCCGGCGACAGCCCGCCACGTACGCCTGGTGATCGACGCCGGCCAGCAGGACGGCGGCCCCACCGCCCGGATCTACGAGGTGGAGGTCTACAGCGCCTGACTGCGGGCTCAGTAGCCGGCGAGGCGGGGAGCGAGGGCGATCACCACGAAGCGGATCGCGCGGCCCAGGAAGCAGGTCGCCGCGAAGACCAGCGGGTGCATCGGGGCGCGGGCCAGGTAGACGCTGACCGCCAGCAGGGGCGGGACGCCGGCGGCGGCGCTGAGCAGGAGCATCGCGGCGGCCTGGCGGGGGCGGTCCAGCAGGCGGACGAGCCCGGCGCCGGCCGCCCTCGGACGGGCGAGCAGGGTGCCCAGCCGGCCCGGTGGCCGCGGGGCGGGACGCGGGCGGCGGGTGAGGCGGCGCCGCAGCCAGGGTGAGTGGATCGCTCCGCGCGTACCCAGGAAGATCAGGACCTTGCCCACGGTCTCGGCGGCCAGGCCGAGGGCGAACGGCGGCGTGCCGGTCGTGGCCACGGCGGCGATCAGGTACGGCTCGGCCGGGGTGAACGGGAGGAAGGCCGACAGGAGTCCGACGGCCGACGCCGCCAGGACCGCGATCATGGCCGGGTTCGCGGCAGGTCCGCCGGGAGCCGGGCGGCGGCGGCGAGCGAGACGACCTTCACGGCGGCGACAGCGGCGGCGAAGGTGACAGCCACGGCCACCGGCGCGACGAGGGCCAGGAGGACCACGGGGGCGGTGCTCAGCGCCTTGGCCGGCGGGGACCAGTTCCAGCGGTGGATGCGGCGGTCGACCCGGGCGAAGTGGTTGGGGCTCAGCAGCGGCCAGCGCAGGAACATCAGGCTGAGCAACTGGTCGATCACCATGAACTGGACGAGGAACACCGCCATCGGCAGGGCCGTGCCGGGGCGCAGCGCGACCAGGGCGGCGGCGCAGGCCGAGGTGCAGGCGCGGTCGGCCACGATGTCGAAGACCGCGCCCGCGCGGGTCTCCTGGCCCAGAGCCCGGGCGGTGAGGCCGTCCAGGATGTCGCCGGCCCAGTAGATCGCGTACGCGGCGACGAGCAGGGGCGCGCTGCGCTGGGTCAGGGCCGCCACGGCCAACGCGACGGAGCAGGCCGTCCGTACGGCGGTGATCGCGTTGGGGACGTTGAGCAGCGTGACCGGCGGGCTGAGGCCGAGGGCGGTCATTCGGCACCCTTCAGGAGACGTACGCGCGCCCGCCGGTCAGCGCCGCGAGCACCCGCAGCCGGTGCGGACTGGCCAGCGTGGCGAGGACCTCGACCAGTGAAAGCGGAACCGTCAACTCCGGCCGCCCGGCGGGTCAAGGGGCCGGCCGCCGGCCTGGCGCCGCAGGGTCACGTCAGCGAGGCCGAACCGGGCCGGCTGCGTACCGTCGAAGGGTGTGGCCGGACTTCCCGGCCCGACCTCGCAGCGCGCGACGGCGACCGGCATCCGATCGCGCGGACCGCGGCGGGTGGGGGTCAGCGCGGGGCGGCCAGGCGGCGGGCCGCCTCCACCACGAAGGCGCGGCGGCGGGCGCGTTCACCAGGGTCGGCGGGGTCGGCTCCGGTGATCATCGCGGCGAGCTGGGGGACCGTCTGCCACCAGGCGGCGAGGGCGATCAGGGCGAAGACCAGGTGGGCCGGGTCCGCGGCGGGGTCCAGGCGGCCCTCGCGCTGGGCGCGGGCCACCAGGTCCACCTTGTCGCGGTAGCGGGCGGTGCGCTCGGCGGCGCGGGCGGCCGGGGCCCGGGTCAGGCCCTCCCATTGCAGGAGGCGGGCCAGTTCGGGGTGGGCGGCGTGGTAGTCGTACGTCGCGCCGGCGAAGTCGCCGATGTCGCCGTCGTCGCGCACGCCGACCGCGGCGGCGAGCCGGTCGAGTTCGTCGGCGAGCACGACCTCCCAGAGGGCGTTCTTGTCGCCGTAGTAGCTGTAGAGACGTTCCTTGTTGATGCCGGCGCGGGCGGCGATCCGGGTCATCGTCGTGCCGTCGAGGCCGTGCTCGGCGAATTCCGCGGTCGCGGCCTCCTTGAGCCGTCGCCGCGTTCCCTCGGTGTCCCACGCCATCGGCTCATCCTACAAATTCCAACGGCAGCGTTGCAGTTCCTCCGGGCGCGCCCTACGGTGGACATCTCCAACGGCACCGTTGGAGATGGGAGGAGACGTCATGGAGTCACCGGGCACGGCGCTGGTCACCGGGGCGAACAGCGGCATCGGCAGGGAGGTGGCCCGGCAACTGCTCGCCCGCGGGCTGACCGTGTACGCCTCGGCCCGCGACCCGGAACGCGGGCGCGCCGCCGTCGACGAGCTCGGCGCCGGCGCCCGCCCGCTCGTCCTGGACGTGACGGACGAGAAGTCGATCGCCGCCGCCGCGGAGCGGGTCGGGGAGCTCGACGTGCTGGTCAACAACGCGGGCATCGCCGACGCCGGCCGGCCCGCCCCCGACCTGGACGTGGACACGCTGCGCCGGGTCTACGAGACCAACGTCTTCGGGGTCCTCGCCGTCACCAACGCCTTCCTGCCGGCCCTGCGCCGCTCGCCGCACCCGCGCATCGTCAACGTGTCCAGCGGCACCGGGTCTCTGGCCTGGAGCACCGGGCCGAACCCGCAGTTCGACCACGCGATGAGCGGCGGGCTCGCGGCGGCGTACCGGTCGTCGAAGACCGCGCTGAACGCGCTCACCGTCTACTACGCGCAGGCGCTGGCCGCCGAGAAGATCAAGGTGAACGCCCTCGCACCCGGGCTGCGGGCCACCAACCTCACCCCCCGCGCCACCGAGCTGGGCGGCGATCCGGGCGAGGCGGCGGCGGAGGCCGTACGGCTGGCGCTGCTGGCGGACGACGGCCCGAGCGGCGGCTTCTTCTCGTGGGACGGCACGCCCGCACCCTGGTGATCACGGGTCCGCTCAGGTCCGAGCGGCACCGGCCGATCATGACGGCGCCATGCACAGACATACGTTCGGGGTCGTGTCGCCCTTCGTCGGGGGCGACTACTACGGCGCCATCATCTCGGGCATCGCCGCCGCCGCGGCGGCCGGCGGCGACCGGATCATGGCGGTGCAGACGCTGGACCCCGGTTCGCACAGCGCGGACCGGGCCGGCGTGCCCGACTTCCGCTACGCCGTGGCGCGGCGGCACCTGGCGGGGCTCGTCGTGCTGCCCGGCGCGGTGCCGCCCGGCTACGCGCGGCGGGCCCGGCAGGCCGGCATGCCCGTGATCTACGTGGGCGAGGACGCCACCGGCCACGACTGCTCGTCCGTGCTGGTCGACAACCGCAGCGGCGTCCGCGAGGCCGTGGCCCACCTCGTGGAGCACGGCCACCGGCGGATCGCCTTCGCCGGCAACCTGGCCCACTTCGACCTGCGGGAACGGTACGAGGGCTACCTCGAAGGGCTGCGCGCCGCCGGGCTCACGCCGCAGACGAGCCTGCTGTACGAGACCGACGACAACCACGAGAGCGGCGGCGCGGCGGTCGCCGACGCCCTCATCCGGGCGCGGATGCCCGCGACGGCCATCGTGCTGGGCACCGACCGCAACGCCATCGGCCTCGCCGGACGCCTCGCCGCCGCGGGGTACGCGGTCCCGGGCGACATGGCAGTGGCCGGCTTCGACGACATCGCGGACGCCACCTTCGCCCGTCCCGGCATCTCCACCGTGCGGCAGCCACTCGACGACGTCGGCGCGGCCGTCTACGAGCTGATGCTGGAGCTGCAGCGGGACGCCGATCCGGCACCCGTGCTGCGGCACGTGCCCACGACCTTCGTCGCGCGCGCCTCGTGCGGCTGCGGCGACGGCAGCCTGCCGGTGTCCGAGGAGGCGACGCGGGCGCTGTTCGGCCAGGTCCAGTACCTCCAGGAGACCCTCAACATCCAGCACCAGCTCGGCATCGAGCTGCTCGGCGCGCACGACCGGGATCCGCGTACGCTCGCCTGGCTCGGCAGCACCCCGGCGATCGGCGGCAGCCTCGGGCTGTGGACGGAGCCGGACCCGGACCGCGACGACCCGCCGCTCGACGTCGTCGGCGAGTACGGTGGCACCGGCGCCGGCCGCCTCGCCGGCTCCACCCCGGCGAGCGAGTTCCCGCCGCCGTGGCTGTTCGAGCTGGCCGACGCGGAACCCGGCAACGCGGTCTTCGTGGTGCCCGTCCGCGGCGGCGCCCGCGACTGGGGCTTCCTGGCGGCGGTGGGGCGCATCCAGGCCACCACCCCGCCCGGCCGCGAGATGATGAACCAGTCCGGCGCGCTGCTCGCCGCGGCCCTGGAGCACCGGGCGATGGTGGCGGCCCTGCGCGAGAAGGAGGAGTCGCTGCGCAACGCGGCGCTCCACGACCACCTCACCGGCCTGCCGAACCGGGTGCTGCTCGAGGACCGGCTGAACCAGGCGCACCTGCGCGCCACCCGGCAGCCCGACCGCCGGTTCGCGGTGCTGCTGCTCGACCTCGACGGGTTCAAGGCGGTCAACGACTCGTACGGCCACGCCGCCGGCGACGAGCTGCTCGTCGAGGTGGCCGTCCGGCTGACCCGGCTGCTGCGCCGGTCCGACACCGTGGCCCGGCTCGGCGGCGACGAGTTCGTGGTGCTGCTCGACGGCGTCGCCGGCCCGCACGGGCACCAGCCGGTCTGCGACGGCATCACCGCCTCGATCGCCGAGCCGTTCGCCGTCGCCGGGCACAAGGTGCACGTCGGGGTCAGCATCGGCGTCGCGCTCTCCCGCGGCGACGGCACCCCGCCGGACCACCTGCTGCGCGAGGCCGACGCGGCGATGTACGAGGCCAAGTCGCTGACCCGGCGGCGCTGAGAAACCGTTCCACTGAGCGGAACACCGCGGTGGACCGGCGCGCGGCGGCCCGGCACCGTGGGGCCATGACGGCACCAGCTGTGAGTACCGCCGCGCGACGCCTGCTCGACGCGGCCCGTAGCGGGGTCCCGTGTCCCCCCGTCCGGGATCTGATCGGCGCGGACGACGTCGCGGCGTCCTACGCCGTGCAGCGGGAGGTCACCCGCGAGCGGCTGGCGGCCGGGGCGCGCGTCGTGGGCTGGAAGGTCGGCCTGACCTCGGCGGCGGTCCAGCGCCAGCTCGGCGTCGGGCAGCCCGACTTCGGGATGCTCTTCGACGACATGGAGGCGAGCAGCACGGGCGAGGTCGACACGGCGCGACTGTTGCAGCCCCGGATCGAGGCGGAGATCGCGTTCGTGCTGGGCGCGCGGCTCGACGGTCCCGGCGAGTTCACCCCGGACCGGGTACGCGCCGCGGTGGCGTACCAGGTGGCGGCGCTGGAGGTCGTGGACAGCCGGATCGCGGGCTGGGACATCTCGATCGCGGACACCGTGGCCGACAACGCGTCGAGCGGGATGTTCGTGCTCGGCCGGCGGCAGGCGACGCCGGCGGCGGTGCCACCGGTGGCGACGGTGATGGAGCTGACCCGTGACGGCGAGGTCGTGTCGAAGGGCTCGGGCGCCGCCTGCCTCGGCGATCCGCTGGCCGCGCTGGCCTGGCTCGCCGGCGTGGCGCGCGACGCCGGCGAGCCGCTGCGGGCGGGCCAGGTGGTGCTGTCCGGGGCGCTCGGGCCGATGGTCCCGCTCGTGGCGGGCGCGACCTACACCGCGACGGTGACGGGCCTCGGCGCGGTGACCGCGCACGCCCGGCGCGGCGTGAACGGGGACCGGGGCGACGACGCGGCACGGACGGAGACGGCATGAGGGTGGCGGTGATCGGGCCGGGCAACATCGGCACCGACCTGATGGTGAAGATCATGCGGGTGTCGGAGAGGCTGGAGATGGGGGCGATGGCCGGCATCGATCCGGCCTCCGACGGGCTCGCCCGCGCGGCGCGGTGGGGCGTCCCGGTCACGGCGGAGGGCGTCGACGGCCTGATCGCCCTGCCGGGCTTCGCGGACATCGGGATAGTCCTGGACGCCACGTCGGCGGCGGCACACCACGCGAACGCGGCGAGGCTGCGGCCGTACGGGAAAAGGTTGATCGATCTGACCCCGGCCGCCCTCGGACCGTTCGTGGTGCCGGCGGTGAACCTGCGCGACCATCTCGACGCCCCCGACGTGAACATGGTGACGTGCGGCGGGCAGGCGACGATCCCGGTCGTGGCGGCGATCTCCCGGATCACCCCCGTGCCGTACGCCGAGATCGTCGCGTCCATCGCCAGCCGCTCGGCCGGTCCGGGCACCCGGGCCAACATCGACGAGTTCACCGAGACGACCGCGCGGGCGATCGAGACGGTCGGCGGCGCGGGCCGGGGCAAGGCGGTCATCGTGCTGAACCCGGCCGAGCCGCCGCTGATCATGCGCGACACCGTGCTCGCCCTGATCACCGACCCGTCCCCCGCGGTGCACGAGGCGGTCCGCGCGTCGATCGCCGCGATGGTCGCCGACGTGGCCGCCTACGTGCCCGGCTACCGGCTGAAGCAGCGCGTCCAGGTGCATCCGGTGCCCGACGGCCGGAGCGTCGCCACCCTCGGCGCCGCCGGCGCCACCCACGTCGTGACGGTGTTCCTCGAGGTGGAGGGGGCCGCGCACTACCTGCCCGCGTACGCCGGCAACCTCGACATCATGACGTCGGCGGCGGTCCGCGTGGCCGAGGAGATCGCGGCGCGGGCGGTGCTCGCGTGACCCGCCGGCTGTACGTCCAGGACGTGACCCTGCGCGACGGGATGCACGCCGTCCAGCACCGGATCGACCCCGCCGGCGTGGCCCGCATCGCCGCCGCCCTGGACGCGGCCGGGGTGGACGCCATCGAGGTCGCGCACGGCGACGGCCTGGCCGGCGGCTCCCTCACGTACGGGCCGGGCAGCGCCGCCGACCGCGACTGGATCTCGGCCGCCGCGGCGGTGGTGACCCGCGCACGGCTCACCACGCTGCTGCTGCCCGGCATCGGCACGGTCCGCGACCTGCGGGAGGCGTACGCCCTGGGCGTCCGGTCGGTGCGGGTCGCGACCCACTGCACCGAGGCCGACGTGGCCGCCCAGCACATCGCCGCGGCCCGCGAGCTCGGCATGGACGTCTCCGGCTTCCTCATGATGAGCCACCTCGCGGAGCCGGGGCCGCTGGCCCGCCAGGCCGCGCTGATGGAGTCGTACGGCGCACACTGCGTCTACGTCACCGACTCCGGCGGCCGGCTGACGATGCGCGGCGTCCGCGAGCGGGTGCGGGCGTACGGGGACGTCCTCGGCCCGTCGACCGAGATCGGCATCCACGCCCACGAGAACCTGTCACTGTCGGTGGCGAACTCGGTGGCGGCGGTCGAGGAGGGCGCCTTCCGCGTCGACGCGTCGCTCGCCGGCCACGGCGCCGGCGCCGGCAACTGCCCCGTGGAACCGTTCATCGCCGTGGCCGACCTGGAGGGCTGGACCCACGGCTGCGACCTGTTCGCCCTCCAGGACGCGGCCGAGGACCTGGTCCGCCCGCTCCAGGACCGCCCGGTCCGGGTCGACCGCGAGACCCTGACCCTCGGGTACGCCGGCGTCTACTCGTCCTTCCTGCGCCACGCCGAGACGGCCGCCCGCCGCTACGGGGTGGACGTGCGCCCGATCCTGCTGGAGGCGGGGCGGCGCGGGCTGGTGGGCGGGCAGGAGGACATGCTCGTGGACATCGCCCTCGACCTCGCCGCCGGACGCTGAGAGCCGCCGGGGCCCGTGGGCCCCGGCGGCTCCTGCCGGTTCCGGTGCCGGCTCGGGCTCAATGCTCGGCGAGGTCGAAGGTGGTGCCGATGCCCATGCCGGTGATCCACTCCGGGACCGGTTCGTAGCTGGTCCAGCGCAGCGGTTCGCGGACCGCCGCGTGGCCGATCAGCCAGGTGCGGATCTCGTGGCCGCCGCTGCCCGCGACCTCCTCGAGCTTGTCGTGGCCGAGGTCCACGACGGGTTCGAGGTCGCCGGTGCCGAGCTGGCGCAGGAACCACCGGTCCCAGCCCGCGTTCACCGGGGCGTCCGGGTCTCCGGCCATCGCGCGGACGCGGGGCTCGCGGGCCGCGGCGAACGCGCGGGTGTCGCGGCGACCGTGGATGAGCGACGCGCGCTTGTCGCCGGCCACAGACGGGTCGCGGGGGTCGTTGGACGGCAGCCAGTGCGACAGGCCGCCGCTGGCCACGATCAGGACCCGGCCCGGCACGTCCGCCGCCCGGACCGCCGCGCCGAGGGCCTGGCCCAGGGCGACGCAGCGGCGCAGCGACGGCAGGGGCGGCGCGGCGGTGTTCACGACCAGCGGGACCAGCGGGACGCCGAGGCCGCCGGTGGCCATCTCGTAGCTCTGCACCACGCCGTGGTCGACGGTCAGCGAGTACGACAGGGACACGTCGAAGCCGCGGTCGGCCAGGCCGTCGCGGACCGCCCAGGCGAGGGCGGACGCGACCGGGAGCGGGCCGGCGGTGCTGCCGAAGTCGCCGAAGCCGACGGCCTCCTCGACGCCGAGCACGAAGGGCGGCATCTGGTCGTAGAAGTTGGCGTGGAAGTGGTCCGGGCCGATGACGACGACCGCGTCCGGGCGCAGCCGCCCCACCGCGGCGGCCACCCGGGCCGCGTCGGCGAGGAAGGTGCCGCCCGGTTCGCCCGGCGAGGCGGGCGGCAGCATCGTCGCGAACGGCGAGTGGGACATGCCGACGAGGCCGGCGATCTCGGTCATGTGGGGTCCTTCTCGAGCAGCAGGAAGTCGCGGTGGGCGCGCAGGAACTCCCCCGGCTTCTCCCACTGCGGCCAGTGCCCGGCGTCCTCGATGACGTGCAGCCGGGCGTCCGGCAGCCAGCCGAGCAGCAGCCGCGCCTCGTCCAGGCCGCCGGTGGGGTCGTGGTCGGTCCAGAGCAGCAGGGTGGTCGCGGTGATCCGGCCGACCCACCCGGGATCCCAGGCGTACGCGCGGCGCACCTCGGGGTCCTGCAGCACCAGCGTGTTGTCGATCGCGCGCAGGAAGCCGGGCCGGCTGTACACCGCCCGCCGCAGGTTCACCAGCTCGTCGGTGACCATCTCCTTGTGGTGGAAGAGGAACTCGACCCTGCGGCGTACGGTCGCATCGCTCGGATCCCGGACCGCGGCCAGCGTGCTCTCCCTGAGCCGCCGCATGACCTCGGCCTTGTTGGCGATGTTGCCCGGGGTGTTGAGCACCAGCCGGGCCACCCGGGCGGGGTGGTGCGCCGCGGTCCACGCCGCCACCCAGCCGCCCAGCGACTCCCCCGACAGGTGGGCGCGCTCGATGCCCAGCGCGTCCAGCAGCCCGAGGAGATGATCCGAGAGCACGTCGATCGTGTACGGGTGGTCCGGCAGCTCCGACCACCCGTGGCCGACCATGTCGTACGCGGTCACCCGGAAGTCCGCCGCCAGTCCCGCGATGTCCCGCGCGTACGCCTCCAGGTGCCCGCCGGTGCCGTGCAGCAGCACCAGATCCGGCCCCGCCCCCGCGCGCAGCACCCGGGTGCGCACCCCGCCCACCTCGACGTGCCGCAGCTCGTGATCGACGTCGGCGAGCTCACCCCAGATGCTGAGGTGCTCGGGCAGGTCACTCATGGGAGCCCTCCTCCTTGAACCGGGCGCGGGCCTCGTCGACCGTGGCCAGCCCGGCGCTCTGCCGGCGTTCCAGGCCGAGCAGCGCGAGCAGCCGGGAATTCTCGATGGTGAGGAACTCGACGGGTTCCTCGCCGGAGTCGTTGTAGTGCCGGTGCCACGTCCACGGCGGGGTGTAGACGAAGTCGCCGGTGGACCAGCTCTCCGTGTCGTCCTCCACCTCGGTGTGGCCGGTGCCGGAGATGACGTAGTGCACCGTCTCGTGGTGGTGCCGCTGCATGTCGGAGCTGAGCCCCGGCGGGATGGTCTGCCGGAAGATCTCCAGGGTGGTGGTCGGCAGCCGGCCGGCGATGCGCAGCTCGGTCGGGTTGTGCACCCGGTCGGCGGGCAGCCGTTCGAGTTCGGCGTCGTGCACCACGATCGGCCGCGCCGCGCCGGGCGGGACCGCGTCCGCGATGCTGCTCAGGAAGTCGCCCAGCCGGAAGCCGGGTCCGGAACGTGCCATCAGATCGTCTCCGTTCGTCCGCCGTCGACCGTCAGCACGGTCCCGTTCACGAAGCCGGCCGCCGCCGACGCGAGGAAGTCCACCGCCGCGGCGATCTCGGCGGGGTCGCCGGGGCGCCCGGCCGGCACGCTCGCCACGTCGGCGGCCTCGACGCCGGCCAGGGTCTCGCCGGTGCGCCGGGCGCGGGCCGCGAGCACCTCGTGCCGCCGGGCGGTGGCGGTCGGGCCCGGGGCCACGCAGTTCACGGTCACGCCGCGGTCGGCGTACTCGAGGGAGAGCAGTTTGGCGGCGGCCGTGACCGCCGCGCGCAGCACGACCGAGGCGGCCAGGTCGGGCTGCGGCTGCCGGACGGCCGTGGAGGTCACCACGATCACCCGGCCGAAGCCGCGGGCCGCCATCGCGGGCAGGGCCAGCCGCGCGTAGCGCAGCGGGCCGCGGACGAGCAGGTCGAAGGCGTCCAGCCACTGCCCGTCGCCGACGTCGAGGACGCGGCCCGGCGGCGGGCCACCGGCGTTGAGCACGAGCACGTCGAGCGCGCCGAACCGGCCGGTCACCTCGCCGACCGCCGCCTCGGCCGACGCCGGGTCGCGCAGGTCGGCGACCACCGGGTGCACCGGCCGGCCGGTGAGCCCGCTCAGCTCCGCGGCGGTGGCGGTGAGCGGCCCGGCGTGCCGTCCGGCGATCGCCACGCGGTGCCCGCTGCGGGCGAGGGCCTCGGCGGTCGCGCGGCCGATGCCGCCGGAGCCGCCGCCGACGAATGCGGTCCGAACCGTGATGGCGCACCTCCCGGCGATCGGGCAATTGCGGTTAGCCTGACCCGATGATCGCGGAGTACCAACGATGAGTCCCGCTGAGCGGGATACCGGCTCGGGCGGGCTGGAGCGCGCCGCGGCGATCCTCGCCGCGTTCGACGCGACCCACCGCGAGCTGACCCTGGCCGCGCTGGTCACCCGCAGCGGCCTGCCCCGGTCCACGACCCACCGCACCGCCGACCGGATGATCAAGCTGGGCTGGCTGGACAAGCCGGCCGGGCGCTACCGGATCGGCAACCGGCTCTTCGAGATCTCCGGCCTGGCGCCGATCCGGCACGAGCTGCGCGAGTCGGTGCTGCCGTTCCTGCACGACCTGCACGCCGCCACCCGCATCACGGTGCAGCTCGGCGTGCTCGACGGCAACCGGGTGCTGGTCGTCGAGAAGATCACCGGTCATCGCCCGATGCCGATGTTGTCGCAGGTCGGCGGCCGGATCCCGGCGCACTGCTCGGGGCTGGGCCGGGCCATCCTGGCGTACTGCGACGCCGCGACGGTGGACGCGGTGATCGCCGACGGGCTCGAGCCCCGGACGCCGCGCACCATCACCTCCGCCGCCGGGCTGCGGCGCGAGCTGGCCGCCATCCCGGACCGCGGCTGGGCGGTCGACCGCGAGGAGGGCAACATCGGCGTCAGCTGCGTCGCGGCGCCGGTCTTCGGCCCGCTCGGCGAGGTGGCCGCCGCCCTGTCGGTCACCGGCCCGACGGCGCTCGTGCGGGCCAATCTCGCCGGGCCCGCGGTGCGGCTGGCCGCGGCGGCGGCCTCCCGGGCGTACGCGCGTCGCTGACCCACATTGCGTCCCGGTCAGCGGGACGCCGCGTTGGCGCCGCCGCGGGACGCCGCTCAGGCTGTGAGCCGGACCACACATCAGGAGGTCAGGGTGAGTCTGGGCGGCGGATACAAGCTCGCGTCACGCGACGGCACGCAGATCCCGGCGATCGGGCTGGGCATCACGATGAAGACCGACGGCAAGTCGACCGGGGACGCGTACTCCCTCTTCGAGTACACGGTTCCCCCGGAGACCGACGGGCCGCCCGCGCACCTGCACACCCGCGAGGACGAGTCGTTCATGTGCCTGGCCGGCCGGCTCGACGTCCGGCTCGGCGGCGAGGACTTCGTGCTCGACCACGGCGACTACCTGTTCCTGCCGCGCAACGTCGTGCACACCTTCCGCAACCCGTACGCCGACGAGGCCCGCATCGTCTCGGTCGTCTCCCCCGCCGGGCTGGAGGCGTACTACCAGGCGCTCGGCGCACTGCCGCCGGGACCGAAGGACATCGGCAAGCTCCAGGCGATCATGGCCGACTTCGGCATCGAGCTCCAGCTCCCGCCCGGGGGGCACTGACCATGCGCGTCGGGATCGTCGGCGCGGGCGTCGCCGGGCTGACCACCGCGAAGGTGCTGCTCCAGGCGGGCCACGAGGTGCTCGTCGCCGACCGGGCCCCGGACGTCGGCGGCGTGTGGAGCCGGACCCGGCGCTACCCCGGGCTGACCACGCAGAGCGCGAAGGCCACGTACTCGCTGTCGGACTTCCCGATGCCCCGCGACTTCCCGGAGTGGCCGACCGGCGCCCAGGTGCAGCGGTGGCTCGAGAGCTACGCCGAGACCTTCGGGGTCGACCGGCACCTGCTGCTCGGCACGTCGGTCGAGCGCGCCGCCCGGCAGGACGACGGGTGGACCCTGACGCTGCGGTCCACGGTGGACGGCTCCGTGCGTACGGAAAAGGTCGATCGCCTGGTCGTGGCCAACGGCGTCTTCTGCGAGCCGGCGATTCCCGACTTCCCGGGCAGGCAGGAGTTCACCGCGGCGGGCGGCCGGGTGTGCGCGGGCACGGAGGTCCACGACGCGGCCGAGGGCGCGGGCAGGCACGTGGTCGTCGTCGGCTACGGCAAGTCCGCCTGCGACGTGACCGTCCCGCTCAGCGAGGTGGCGGCGTCGACCCACGTCGTGGCGCGGCAACTGCTGTGGAAGGTGCCCCGCCGGATCGCCGGACGGGTCAACTTCAAGTTCCTGCTGCTGACGCGCATGGGCGAGGCGCTCTTCCGCTACCTGCGTCCCGGCCCGGTGGAGCGGGTCCTGCACGGCCCGGCGGACCCGGTCCGCCGGAACATGATCAATTCCATCGGTACGGTGTCCCGGCGCCAGTTCAAGCTGGACCAGCTGGGCCTCGTCCCGCGCGGGACGATGGAGGGCATCGTCAAGGGCGCGATCGGCCTGGCCACGGAGGGCTTCTTCGAGGGCGTCGAGGCGGGGCGCATCCGGGTCCACCGCGACACCACGATCGTCCGGCTGCTCGCCGTCGACGGCCGCCCGCACGCCGAGCTGTCGGACGGCACCACCGTGCCGGCGGACCTGGTCGTCTGCGCGACCGGCTTCACCCAGGGCGTGCCGTTCCTGGACCCGGACGTGCGGTCGTCGCTGCTGGACGAGCGCGGCAACTTCCTGCTCTACCGCCAGATCCTCCCGCCGGTGCCCGGCCTGTACTTCAACGGCTACAACTCGTCCTTCTTCAGCCCGCTCAACGCCGAGATGGCGGCCGTCTGGATCGCCGCGGACCTGGCCGGTGGCCTGCGGCTGCCCCCGCCGGAGGAGCGGCGGCGGGCGGTCGCCGAGCAGCTGGCGTTCATGGACGAGGCCACGGACGGGCACCACTGCCGGGGCACGAAGATCATCCCGTACTCGCTGCACAATCTGGACGAGGTGCTGGCCGACCTCGGCGTGACCATCAGCGCCCTGGTCCGCGCGTCGCACTGGCTCAACCCGGTGAGCCCGGCGGCGTACCGGGCCGTGACGCCCAAGGTGCTCGGCCGGCTGCGGGGAACGCCGGCCACCGCTCCCGACGACGTGACCCCGGTCGTCTGAGGCGCCGCTGCCGGGAACGGACGCCGACGGCGTAAGCTCGGCGGCGTGAGCGGCGACATCGCACCGTCGAACCGAACGGTACGCATCTCCGACGCCGAGCGGGAGCAGGTCATCGCCCGGCTCAGCGCCGCGGTGGCCGAGGGCCGCCTCACCATGTCCGAGTTCGAGGAACGCGTCGACGGCGTGGTCCGGGCCCGCACCCACGGGGACGTGGAGCCGTTCGTGGCGGACCTGCCGGCCGCCGCGCCGGCCGTCACCCCCGCCGACGTCGTCGAGCTGCGCAGCGACGCCGGCCACCTCAAGCGCACCGGCCGGTGGTCGGTGCCGCGCCGCCTGGTGGTGCGCAGCATGGCCGGCATGGTCAAGCTCGACCTGCGGCACGCCGTCATCCCGCACCCGGTCGTCGAGATCGCGCTGTCCACCCAGGCCGGTTCCACGACCATCGTGCTCCCCCGGGGAGCGACCGCCGACATCGACGGCGTCACGCTGAGCGCCGGGTCGGCCAGCCTCAAGGTTCCCTCGATCCCGGAGCCCGGCTCGACCTCGCCGCATTTCGTGATCACCGGAAGCGCCGCGGCCGGCTCGCTGCTGGTCCGCTACGAGCGCCGCTTCTGGCGCTGGACCTGGTAGACCGGCCGCCCTTACCGGTCGCCCTTTCCACCTTCGCCACTCCGGGCCTCACCCTGCCCGGGCTCCGGTGATTGTCCGGCTATTGATTGATCGGCGTCGATCATCCGCCGCATCGGCCGACATCGCTGCTAGACCAGTGGACGGAACCGGCGCCGGCCGGCCCGGTTCCACCGTGCGACGGCGGAGGGGGTTCGAGCCCACGGGGGAGCTGGAGAGATGCGCGTTCAGCAAGGCGGAACTCGATTTTCGGAGCAACGAAGGGACACGGGAATGAAAGAGACGATCATCCGCAACGCCAAGAGGTGGGGCGTCGCCCTCGCCGCCCTGGCCGTCGTCGCGGCGCCCGCCCAGGTGGCGAACGCGTCCGCCGGGGACACGGCGTCGCGGTCGGCGTTCGCCGAGCAGGCCCGCGCCGCGGGTCTCGACCAGCGGCAGGCCCGGCAGTTGCAGGGCGAGGTCGACAGGATTCTCGCCGGCATGAAGACCGGCGGCCGGCAGGTCAGCGCCAACGAGGTGCGGTCGGCCGACGGCCGGGTCCGGGCGGTCGTCCCGGTGCCGGGCGAACAGCGGGCCCGCCCGCTGTCCGGCGCGGGGACCATGGCCAACTGCTCGTACGAGTACCTGTGCCTCTTCGACCGGCCCAACTTCAGCGGGGTCCTGTTCAACCTCTACTACTGCGACTTCATCAACCTCGGCGACTACGGCCTGAACGACCGGCTGGAGTCGTACGACAACAGCCAGACGGCCGGCACCACGGCGGGCTTCTACAACTGGGAGGGCAGCTGGAAGTGGAAGTTCGGCAGCACCGCCCCGCACACCGACTACAACCTGAACCGGTGGTCGGGACTGGCGAACATGATCGACGCGGTCGACCCCTGCTGACCGGGGCAGCCGGGTAGGTGACGAGGCGGGTGGGGCCCCTTCCGGGCGTCCCACCCGTTCCCGCTGCCCGATAGGGCATGAAAAGGGGCGCGGCATCCCGAGCGCGGCAATGATCCTTACGATCACGGATCATCACCCCGTCCGGGAAGAGGAACGCATGCGAGCCCTGACCCACGGCGCCCTGGCGGTGCTGCTCGGGTTGTCGTTGTCCACCGCCGCCCCGGTCGCCGCCCGTGCCGCCGCGCCCGAGGTCACCTGCACCGACGTGTCCGTGCCGGTGACCGTCGCCGGCACGCCGATGCCGATGGCCGGGCGGCTGTGCGTACCGGCCGGCGCGAAGGTCGTCCAGGTCCTGGTGCACGGCATCACCTGGGGGCAGTACTACTGGGACTTCCCGTACCAGCCGGAGCGGTACTCGTACGTCCGCGCCGCGAACGCCGCCGGTTTCGCCACGCTGAACCTGTCGCGGCTCGGCCACGGCGCCTCGGCCCACCCGCCGAGCGTCCAGATCACGCACGAGGCCAACGCCTCCTCGGTCCATCAGGTCGTGCAGGCCCTGCGCCGCGGCGAGCTGGGCGGCCGGTTCGACAAGGTGATGCTGGTCGGGCACAGCATCGGCGCGCTCATCTCCTGGCTCGAGGCCGGCACGTACCGCGACGTCGACGCCGTCGTGGCGACGGCCGTCACCCACCAGGCCAGCCTGGAGGGGCTCGCGATCGACTCGCTGCGGTACTACCCGGCGCCGCTGGACCCGAAGTTCGTCACCAGCGGCCTCGACCTCGGCTACGTCACCACCCTCCCGGGCGCCCGGTCGGCGTACTACGAGGCCCGCAACACCGATCCGGCCGTCATCGAGCTGGACGAGCGGCTCAAGGAGACCGGTACGCAGTCCGAGCGGTTCACGGCCCTGCCGGACATCCTGTTCGCGCAGTCGAAGAACATCAACGTCCCGGTCCTCGTCGTGGTCGGACGGCAGGAGCCGGAATTCTGCAACGGGCTCACGTCCGCGGACTGCTCCTCGAGCGAGGCCCTGACGGCCGACGAACGGCCCTACTACGGCCCGGACGCGACCGTCGACGCCCTGGTCGTACCGGACGCCAACCACAACGTCACGCTGCACCGCACGGCACCGCAGACCAACCAGGCGATCCTCGACTGGTCGGCACGGCGCCTCGGCCCGGCCTGACGGCCATAGGGTGGAGCCGCCGGTCACGGCCGGCGGCTCAGCCGTTCTCCTCCAGGAGGGCACGCAGTTGGGCGAGCATGCGGAAGACCTCGATCCGGGCGTCGAGGAAACCCATCCGGTAGTCGGGGCCGGTCTCCGGGTGGCCGGCCCGGTCGGCGTCGCGGTGCCCGGCCAGGGCATCCTCGCGGCCGGCGGCGTACTCCCGGAGTGCGTCGTCCATCCCTGCCTCCTCGCCGTGTCCGCGCGACAATCTCGCACGTCACGGCGATGGCCGGCACCGGCTGACCGCCCGATGCGGACCCGGCCGTACGGTCCCGGGGCCCGCGCGACACATACGGTGATATGCCAGCAATATGGACTTACCGCCTCACCCGCGCACCGCGGCGGCGAGCTCGTCGAGGCGGGTGACGGTCAGGTCCAGCCAGCGCAGGTCCGCCTCCAGGTGCAACAGGGCGTGGTCGCAGAGGAGCCGGTCGGCGAGGTCGCCGGTGGTCCTGCGGCGGGTCAGCTCCCGCATCGCGCGCAGATGGGCGGCGCGCTGGGCGTCGAGCACGGCGGCGGCGGACCGGCCGGTGAGCAGGGCGCCGACGACCTTGGCGTGCACGGCGCTGTGCAGGTAGCCGGCCGGGTCCTCCGGTTCGGACATCCAGCGCCGCACGCCGGTGACGCCGGGGCCGGTGATGGCGTACCGCTTGCGGTCCGGGCCCGCGCCGGGCTCCACCGCCGCCACCTCGACCAGGCCGTTCTTGAGCAGGCGGGACAGCGTGGCGTACACCTGGCCGTGGTGCAGCGGACGGTCCCGGCCGAAGTGCCGGTCGTAGGCACCCTTCAGGTCGTAACCGTGCCGGGGCCGCTCCTCCAGCAGGGCGAGGAAGGCCGCCGCGATCGTCATGGCGGCACACTATACATCTGGGTGTATAGCTGCGCCGGACGGCTCGATTTGTGGGATTCCTACAACGCAAGCGCTCCACCATGCGCGGTCCGGGACATTGGTCTACCGGGCGGTAATCCACCAGGGTGTAGACAGAGGCAGGCGACGCTCCGAGATCCGGACGTCGCCTTCTGTTCGTGGGCAGTTGGGAGACTTCGCCGGTGTTCAAACGTGTCGCCATCGTCAACCGTGGAGAGGCCGCGATGCGGCTCATCCACGCCGTCCGGGATCTATCCGCCCAGACCGGAACGCGGATCGAGACGGTGGCTCTCTACACCGACGACGACCGCAGCGCCACCTTCGTCCGGGAAGCGGACATCACCTACCCGCTCGGCCCCGCCTCGGCGCGGCCGTACCTGGACCACGCGGTCCTGGAACGGGCGCTCGTGGAGACCCGCGCCGACGCGGCCTGGGTCGGCTGGGGCTTCGTCGCCGAGGACCCCGCGTTCGCGCAGCTCTGCGAGAAGATCGGCGTCACCTTCGTCGGCCCGAGCGCCGAGGCGATGCGCAAGCTCGGCGACAAGATCGGCTCCAAGCTGATCGCCGAGGAGGTCGGCGTGCCGGTCGCGCCATGGAGCCGGGGCGAGGTCGCCACCCTCGACGAGGCGCTGCGCCACGGCGAGCAGATCGGCTACCCGCTGATGCTCAAGGCCACCGCGGGCGGCGGCGGGCGGGGCATCCGCAAGGTCACCTCGGCGGACGAGCTGGCGGACGCGTACGAGCGCACCAGCCAGGAGGCCCTGCGCGCGTTCGGCTCCGGCGTGGTGTTCCTGGAGCGCCTGGTCTCCGGCGCCCGGCACGTCGAGGTCCAGGTGATCGCCGACGGGCAGGGCACGGCGTGGGCGCTGGGCGTCCGCGACTGCTCGGTGCAGCGGCGCAACCAGAAGATCATCGAGGAGTCGGCGTCCCCGGTGCTCGCCCCGGAGCAGGCCGCCGAGCTCAAGGCCGCGGCCGTACGCCTGGCCCTCGCCGTGGAGTACCGCGGCGCCGGCACCGTCGAGTTCCTCTACCACCCGGGCGACAAGCTGTTCGCGTTCCTCGAGGTCAACACCCGCCTCCAGGTCGAGCACCCGATCACCGAGATCACCACCGGCACCGACCTGGTCAAGTTGCAGCTGCACGTCGCGTACGGCGGCCGCCTGGAGGGCGAGCAGCCCACCGAGCTGGGCCACGCGGTCGAGGCGCGGCTCAACGCCGAGGACCCGGACCGGGACTTCGCGCCGTCGCCGGGCCGCATCGCGCGCCTGGTGCTGCCCGCCGGCCCCGGCATCCGGGTCGACACCGGCGTCAGCGAGGGCGACACCATCCCGGCGGTCTTCGACTCCATGATCGCCAAGATCATCGCGTACGGCCGGGACCGCGCCGAGGCGCTGGGCCGGCTGCGCCGCGCGATGGCCGAGACCACGGTGATCATCGACGGCGGCGCCACCAACAAGAGCTTCGTGCTCGACCTGCTGGACCAGCCCGAGGTCATCGACGCCAGCGCCGACACCGGCTGGATCGACCGGGTCCGCGCCGAGGGCCGCCTGGTCAACCACCGGCACTCCGCGATCGCGCTGGCCGCCGCGGCGATCGAGGCGTACCAGGACGAGGAGGAGGTCAGCCGGCAGCGGCTGCTGGAGACGGCGCACGGCGGGCGCCCGCAGGTCCGGCACGACACCGGCCGGCCGCTCGACCTCAAGCTGCGCGGCGCCGGATACCGCGTGCACGTCGGCCGGATCGGCCAGAAGCGCTTCCGGGTCGGCGTCTCGGCCGGCGCCGAGGTGCACTCCGTCGACGTCGAGCTGGAACGCTACGACGAGCACAGCGGCCAGATCCTGGTCAACGGGCACCGCTTCCGGCTGACCACCGCCACCCACGGCCCGATCCACCTGGTCGAGGTCGACGGGGTCACCCACCGGATCAGCCGCGACGAGGGCGGCGTGGTCCGCTCCCCCGCCCCGGCCCTGGTCGTGGCCACGCCGCTGGCGGTCGGCGACGAGGTCGAGGCGGGCGCGCCGATCGTCGTGCTCGAGAGCATGAAGATGGAGAACGTGCTCCGGGCGCCGTTCCGGGCCCGGGTCCGCGAGTGCCCGGTGACCGTGGGCAGCCAGGTGGAGACGGGCACCCCGCTGATGCGCCTGGAGCCGCTGGCCGACGAGGGCGCCGAGGCCGGCGCCGCGGAGACCGGCGAGACCGGCGTCATCGACCTGCCCGCCGAGCCGGCCGACGTGCCGGCCGCCGACCGGGTCGCGCGCGGGCTGCAGGACCTGCGCAGCCTGCTGCTCGGCTTCGACGTCGACCCGCAGGACCGCCGCCGGGTGCTCTCCGGATATCTGGCCGCCCGCGACGAGCTCGGCGGCCGGCCGCTGCCCGGCGAACTGGACCTGCTGACCGTCTTCGCGGACCTGCTGGAGCTGAGCCGCAACAAGCCCGCCGGTGCCCTCGACGGCGAGCCGGGCAGCCCGGTGCACAGCCCCCGCGAGTACTTCCACAGCTACCTGCAGAGCCTCGACGTCGAGCGCGCCGGCGTCACCGAGGACTTCCAGGCGCGGCTCCAGCAGGTGCTCGGCCACTACGGCATCACCGGCCTGGACCGTACGCCCGAGCTCGAGTCCGCGGTCTTCCGGATCTTCCTGGCGCAGCAGCGCATGTCCGCCGACGTGGCGATCGTGTCGGAGCTGCTGCGGCAGTGGCTGGCCGGCCCGCCGCCGCTGGACGAGCTCGAGGAACGTGCCGGGCTCACCCTGGAGCACCTCATCGAGGCCACCCAGGTGCGCTTCCCGGCCGTCTCCGACCTGGCCCGCGGCCTGGTGTTCCGCTGGTTCGCCCAGCCGCTGCTGCGCCGCAACCGGGCCCAGGTGTACGCGGCCGTCCGCGACGACCTGCGCCACCTCGACCACCACCCGGACGCCCCGGACCGCGCCGCGCGGATCCAGTCCATGGTGGCCAGCTCCGAGCCGCTGGTCCGGCTCATCGGCCAGCGCATCGGGCGCCCCGGCCGGGACCACGCGCCGCTGCTGGAGGTGCTCACCCGCCGGTACTACGGCAACCGCGGGCTGTCCGGGGTGGCCGTCCGCGACACCCCCGGCGGCCGCTTCGTCACCGCGGAGCAGGCCCGCGCCGACCAGGTCGCCCACGTGGCGACCACCGCCGTGGACATCGCCGGGCTGCCCGGCGCCCTCGGTGCGCTCGGCACCCTCGCCGCCGACGTCCCCGAGCACGGCCTGGTCGCCGACCTCTACGTCACCTGGGCCGGCCAGCCGGACGACGCCGACGCCATGGCCGCCCGGCTCGGCGAACTGCTCGCCGGGCACCCGCAGCCGGCCGGTGTCCGGCGCATCACCATCACCGTCGCCGGCACCAGCGGCGCCATGCACCACCACTTCACCTTCCGCCCGGACGGCGCGGGCTTCGCCGAGGAACGGCTGATCCGCGGTCTGCACCCGCAGATCGCGCACCGCCTGCAACTGCAGCGGCTGCGCGAGTTCACCCTCACCCGGCTGCCGTCGGCCGACGAGGAGGTCTACCTGTTCCAGGCGGTGGCCCGCAGCAACCCGGCCGACGAGCGGCTCATCGCGCTGGCCCAGGTCCGCGACCTGACGCCGCTGCGCGAGACCGACGGCCGGCTGGTGGCCCTGCCGGCCCTGGAGAACACCACGACCGCCTGCCTCGACGCGATCCGCGCGATCCAGGCGCAGCGGCCGCAGAACAAGCGGTTCGACACCAACCGGATCACGATGTACGTCTGGCCGCCCACCGAGCTGTCCACGGACGAGCTGGAGGCGCTGGTCCAGCGCACCCTGCCGACCACGGCGGGCGCGGGCCTGGAGGAGGTCCAGTTCCTGGCCCGGCAGCGCACCTCGTCCGGGGAGCTGACCGAGGTGGCCGTGCGGATCACCCTCGACCCGGGGCACGGGGCCCGGCTGGACGTCGTCGAGCCGTCCACCGAGCCGCTGCAACCCCTCGACGACTACCGGCAGAAGGTGCTGCGGGCGGCGCGGCGGGGCAACGTCTACCCGTACGAGCTGACCGGGCTGCTGGCCGGGGCGCGGGGCAGCTTCGTGGAGCACGACCTCGACGAGCACGGCGCGCTGGTGCCGGTGGACCGGCCCAAGGGCCGCAACACCGCGGCCATCGTGGCCGGCGTGGTCAGCACCCCGACCGAGCGGCACCCGGAGGGCATCACCCGCGTCGTCCTGCTCGGCGACCCCACCAGGGCCCTGGGCGCGCTGTCGGAGCCGGAGTGCGCGCGCGTCATCGCGGCGCTGGATCTGGCCGAGCGGATGCGGGTCCCGCTGGAGTGGTTCGCCCTCTCGGCCGGCGCGAAGATCTCGATGAGCTCGGGCACCGAGAACATGGACTGGGTCGCGGCGGCGCTCAAGCGCATCGTCACGTTCACCCAGGACGGCGGCGAGATCAACATCGTGGTCGCCGGGATCACCGTCGGCGCCCAGCCGTACTGGAACGCCGAAGCCACCATGCTCATGCACACCAAGGGCATCCTGGTGATGACGCCGGACTCGGCGATGGTGCTCACCGGCAAGCAGTCGCTGGACTTCTCCGGCGGCGTGTCGGCCGAGGACAACTTCGGCATCGGCGGCTACGACCGGGTCATGGGCCCCAACGGCCAGGCCCAGTACTGGGCGCCGAACCTGCCCGGGGCCCGCGACGTGCTGATGGCGCACTACGACCACACGTACGTGGTGCCGGGCGAGACCGGCCCGCGGCCGGCGGCGACCACCGACCCCGTCGACCGCGACGTCTCGGACTACCCGCACACGCTCGCCGGCAGCGACTTCACCACGGTCGGGGAGATCTTCTCGGCCCGGCACAACCCGGACCGCAAGAAGCCGTTCGACATCCGTACGGTCATGCGCGCCGTGTCCGACCAGGACCACGCGGTGCTCGAACGCTGGGCGGGCATGGCCGACGCCGACACCGCGGCCGTGCAGGACGTGCACATCGGCGGCCGGCCGGTCTGTCTCATCGGCATCGAGTCGCGCTCGGTGCCCCGGCGCGGCTTCCCGCCCACCGACGGGCCGGACACGTACACGGCGGGCACGCTGTTCCCCCGCTCGTCGAAGAAGACCGCCCGGGCCATCAACGCGGCGTCGGGCAACCGGCCCCTGGTCGTGCTGGCCAACCTGTCCGGCTTCGACGGCTCGCCGGAGTCGATGCGCAAACTCCAGCTGGAGTACGGCGCCGAGATCGGCCGGGCGATCGTCAACTTCGACGGCCCGATCGTGTTCTGCGTGATCTCCCGGTACCACGGCGGCGCGTTCGTGGTCTTCTCCAAGGCGCTCAACCCGAACATGACGGTGCTGGCGCTGGAGGGTTCGTTCGCGTCGGTGCTCGGCGGCGCCCCGGCGGCGGCCGTCGTCTTCTCCGGCGAGGTCAACAACCGCACCGCCACCGATCCGCGGGTCACCGGACTCCAGACCCGGCTGTCGGGGGCCAGCGGCGCGGAGCGCGCGGCGCTGAACGCCCAGCTCGACGAGGTCCGCTCCGCCGTCCGCGCGGAGAAGCTCGGCGAGGTCGCGGCCGAGTTCGACCGGGTGCACAGCATCCAGCGCGCGGTCGACGTCGGCTCGGTGGACGCCATCATCAGCGCGGCGGAGCTGCGGCCCCGGATCATCGAGGCGATCGAGCGCGGCCTCCGGCGCTGAGGCGATGCCCGGGCCGGCTCGTCCGGCCCGGGCACCGTCGCGTGACACAGATGGTCAACCATCCGAGGCACGCGGTGCTGGTCGCGTCCGCTGCCCCGCGGGAGGCTTCTCCCATGCGAGCACTAGTGGTCGAACACGGCGACAACGGTCCGGTCCGATTCGCCGACGTCGACGAACCCGAGCAGGCGGCCGGCGAGCTGCTGGTCGACATCAGGCACATCGGCCTCAACTACGGCGAGCTGCGGCACGCCGGCCAGTACCCGGCCGGCGACATCCACGGCTTCGACGCGTCCGGCGTCGTGCTGCGGGCGGCGCCCGACGGCTCGGGTCCGCCGGAGGGTACCCGGGTCGCCCTGGCCGGGGCCCCGTACGCCTGGGCCGAGCGGGTGGCGGTCAAACCGGCGTTCACCAGCGTCGTCCCCGACGGTGTCGACCTGGCCGACGCCGCCACCCTCGGCATCGCCGGCGTCACCGCCCTGCGGGTGCTGCGCAAGCGCTCGCTGCTGGCCCGCCGGGTCCTGATCACGGGCGCGAGCGGCGGCGTCGGCCGCTTCGCCGTCCAGCTCGCCGCGGCGGCCGGGGCGCGGGTGACGGCGCTCGCCGGCTCCCCGGAGCGGGCGGCCGGGCTGCGGGAGCTCGGCGCCACCCGGGTGCTGACCGACCTCGCGCAGGCCGAGGACCGGTTCGACCTGGTGCTCGACACGGTCGGCGGGGAGCAGCTCGTGCAGGCCTGGGGCGTGCTCGCCGACGGCGGCGACCTGCACATGGTCTGCCAGGCCTCGGGCGGGGAGAGCACCTTCCCGCCGGGGTCGCTGTTCGCCTTCGGCGAGTCCCGCCGCCTGCACACCTACGGCGACATGGACTGGCACCTGTTCTCCGCGGAGATGACGGACCTGCTCGGCCTCCTCGCCGCGGGACGGCTGACGGCCCCCATCGGGCGACGCGGTGACTGGAAGGATGTGGGCGAGGCTGTCCGGGCCCTGTTCGCCCGGGAGGTGACGGGCAAGATAGTCCTGGACGTGTCGTGAAGAGGAGCGGTATGGACGTGCTGGCGGAGGCGTTGCGCCTCACCGGGGCGCGGGGGGCCGTCGGCGTCCGGCTCGAGGCCGGGGAGACCTGGGGCCAGTGGCTGGACTCCTATCCGGGGGCCGCCCTGCACGTGGTGACCCAGGGAAGCGCCTGGCTGCACCGGCCGGGCGACCCGCCCGCCCCGATCGGCGAGGGCGATGCCGTGCTGCTGGCGCCGGGCACCCCGCACGGGCTGGCCGGCGATCCCGGCGCGACCATGGGGCCCTGCGACGGCGGCGCGGCCCGCAGCGCCCGGGCGGCGGGCATGCCGCTGCGGCTGGGGATGCCGCCGGTGCGCACGGAGATGATCACGCTGCACTACGACCAGGATCCGGCGGTACGCACCCCCGTGCTGACCGTGGCGACCGGGCCGATGCACGTCGCGGCGGGCGACAGCCGCCAGTTCACCCGGACCGTCGAGCTGCTCACCGCGGAGCTCGAGGAGCCGCAGCTCGGCACGACCTCCGTGGTCACCAGCATCGTCAACGTGCTGCTGGTGCAGTTCCTCCGCGCCTGGCTCGCCCGGCACCCGCGGCAGCGGTCCGGGTCCTGGCTCGCCGCGATGCGCAACCCGGTGGTCCGCGACGCCCTCACCCGCGTCCACCGGGAGCCGCACCACCCGTGGACCACCGACACGCTGGCCGCCGCGGTCAGCGTGTCGCGGGCGACGCTGGACCGGCACTTCCGCAACGCCCTGGGCCAGTCCCCCGGCGCGTACGTGACGCAGTGGCGCATGGACCTGGCCTCGGTGCGGCTCCGGGACACCGACGACCCGGTCGAGTCGATCTCCGCCGCGGTCGGCTACGGCTCCCCGCACGCGTTCAGCCGGGCCTTCCGCCGCGCCCGCAGCATGGCCCCGGGCGAATACCGCGCCCTGCTCAGATCCGGGGCCCCGGCCCGGCCGGCGGAGGCCTGAGTCAGCGCCCCGTCAGTGCCGTTTCAACGCCCGGCCGCACCCTGAGCGGCGCCCGGACTCCCCGTCCGGCGCACGATCAGGGAGGAACGGCATGGAAGCGGAGCAACCGGCACCCGCCCGGCCGTCCTCACCGGGAAGTGCGGTTGCGGGAGCGGCTGCGGCTACGCGATCCAGAATTCCTCGGGCACGCTCACCGCCGTACCGAAGGCCGCCTCCCGGTAGGCGACGGCCCGGGCCGGACCGCCGGCCCGGGCCGCCCGGTAGCGGTGCAGTTGCGGGTAAAAGTCGGACGGAGCCGTCCCCTCACCGGTGGCGGGATCCGGCCGAACTTGGCGGCAACTGGAGGTTGTCGGAGCGCGGTGGGAGCGGACATGGGCTGGTTCGGAGCGGGCAGGGCGGCGGTACTGGCGAGCGCGCGGTCGGCGGTGACGGAATCGCAGGAGAACAACGCGGCCGTGCTGCGGGTGGTGCAGGCGCTCGGGCGGGCCCGCAGCGTGGCCGACGCGACGCGGATCGCGCTGGACACCGTCCGGGAGAGCTTCGGCTGGGCGTACGGCTCGTTCTGGGAGGTCGACCCGGACGGTGAGGTCCTCCGGTTCGCCGCGGAGTCCGGCGACGCCGGCCCCGAGTTCCGCACGGTGACCCTCGCGGCGTCGTTCGCCGAGGGTGTGGGCCTCTCCGGGCGGGCCTGGCAGGCCAAGGACCTGGTCTTCGTGGCCGACATCGGGCAGCTCACCGACTGCGTACGGGCACCCGTCGCCGTCCAGGCCGGCGTGCGCAGCGGGGTGTGTTTCCCGGTGCTGGCCGACGGCCGGGTGGTCGGGACGATGGACTTCTTCACCACCGACGTCCTCGGCGAGCTGTCGGCCAGCCGGACCGAGGCGCTGCGCAACGCGGTGTTCCTCGTCGCCGAGGCGAGGCAGCGCATCGAGGAGGCCAACCGGATCAGCTCCGCCGGTGCCGAGCTGGTCACCTCGATCGAGGAGGCGGAGCGCAACGTCATCGCCGCGACCTCGGTGGCCCCCAGGCGCAGAGCATGACGGCCGACGCGAACGCCTCGGTGAACGGCCTCGAGCAGTCGAGCACGAAGATCGGCGACGTCGTCAAGGTGATCACCAGCATCGCCGAGCAGACCAACCTGCTCGCGCTGAACGCCACCATCGAGGCCGCCCGCGCCGGCGAGCTCGGCAAGGGCTTCGCCGTCGTCGCCGGCGAGGTCAAGGAGCTGGCCCAGAGCACCGCCCGCGCCACCGGCGACGTCGGGACCCTGGTCACCGCGATCCAGCAGGACGCCGCCACGGTCGTCGGGGCGCTCGCCGGCATCGGCCAGATCGTCGACCGGATCAACGAGACCCAGACCATGATCAGCGGCGTGCTCACCGAACAGGCCGCCGTCACCCGCGACATCGTCGGCGCCTGACGGGGCGCCGGGCCGCCCCGGCGCCCCGCCCCTCAGCAGTACGGCGGGGCGGCGGACGTGGGCCGCAAGCTCACCGCCGCCGGATGATGACCCGCCCGGCGTGCCGCGACGCCCGCCGGCCCCGGATGCGTCAGGATCGTGCGGTGTTCCCGGATGACGAGTACGACACGTCCACGCTGCCACCGCGTCAGCGAGCGATCCTCGGCGTCATCCGGGACTGGGCGGTGCGCCACGGCTACGCCCCGACCGCCCGCGAGATCGGCGACGCCGTCGGGCTGGCGTCCACGTCGTCGGTCGGCCGGCACCTGCGCGCGCTCGAGGACCGCGGTTTCCTGCGCCGGGGCCGCTCCGCGACCCGCCCGCTCGACGTCCGGATGTTCCTCGAGTCCGCCGCCCGGCCGGTGCGCGACGACGACACGGTGGGCGTGCCGCTGGTCGGCGTGATCGCCGCCGGCACCCCGATCCTGGCCGAGGAGTCCGCCGAGGAGACCCTCACCCTGCCGCGCGACCTGGTCGGCCGCGGCGAGCACTTCTGCCTCCGGGTCCGCGGCGACTCGATGATCGAGGCGGCCATCTGCGACGACGACCTCGTGGTCGTGCGCCGCCAGTCGGAGGCCTACAACGGCGACATCGTGGCCGCGATGATCGACGACGAGGCCACCGTGAAGGTGTACCGCCGCCGCTCCGGCCACGTCCTCCTGGAGCCCCGCAATCCCGCGTACCGGCCCATCGACGGCGACCGCGCCGTGATCCTGGGCAAGGTCGTCTCGGTCCTGCGCCGGATCTGAGCGCCGGCCGGGTCAGGTCGCGGCGGGCGCTCTGGACGGGACCGGCAGGTCCTGGCGGTCGGACCAGGCGGCCCGGCCCTTCGCCGCGCCGCCGGTGAGGACCGCGCGGTGGGCCGCCCGGGCCAGGTGCCGGCCCCACTCGGCGCGCGGGCCCGCGTACGCCGCGGCCGGGCCGTCCGGCGGGCAGAGGACCGCCACCGCGTCGGTCGCCGTGCCGGTGGCGGCCAGGCCGAGCTCCCGGATCGCCTGCGTCTTCGCCTCGGTGACGGTCGCGACGGCGTTCACCAGCGCGCCGTCGCTCAGCCGCCGCGGCACCCAGGCGACGATGTTGATCGTGCCGGCGTGCGGCGGGACCGGGTCGTCGTCGGCCGCCGCCTGGATCGGGGCGCCGAGGCCGACCGTCGCCCACAGGCGCACTCCCCCGTCGTCCGCGGCCACCAGGCCGGCCACGTCGACCCCGGTCAGCAGGCCCACGCCCGGCCCGGACAACCCGAGGCCGCCGGCGATCTCGCCCAGGTGCGTGGCCGGGTCGTCCCGGTCGTAGGACATCGGTACGGTCGCGTTCACCACCCACCGGCACGGCCCGATCCCGCCCCCGACCACGGCCGACGAGATGGCCAGCACCGGCGCACCCGGCCGCCACACGAGCACCGGAACCTCCCGGCCCTCCTCGGCCCGCCGGGTCAGCACGGGCGCCCCGATCACGCCCGGCCGCCGTCCAGCAGCGCCACACGCCGCTTCCCCGCCGTACGCCGGTAGCCGGTCTCGATCAGTTCGCCGATCTCGTCCCAGCAGGTGTCGTCGCCGAGGTCCACCCCGAGCCACCCGGACGCCCCCAGATAGGCCGGCAGGTAACACCGCGCCTCACCGAGCAGCGCCGCCCGCTCCCCCGGATCGAGCAGCACCAGCACCGAATGCTCGTGCCGCTGATAGACCCCGTCGACCTTCACCGAGCCACCGTAGTAGGCGAAGACCCTGGTCGTGTAGAACGCCGGATGCCCGTGCGAGATCTTCTCGGCCGCACCGGGCAACGCGAGCGCGAACGCCCGCACCCGGCCGAGCAGCGGGTCGGCGTCGTCGAACATGATCGGGTGACTCACCCCCAAGGTCTATCACGGTGCCCGTCCCACGGGCCCGTCAGAGGGGGTCGAGGCGGCCCTTGAGCAGGCAGAATTCGTTGCCCTCGGGGTCGGCGAGGACGTGCCAGGACTCCTGGCCGGTCTGGCCGATGTCGGCGCGGCGGGCGCCGAGGGCGAGGAGGCGTTCGAGTTCGGCGTCCTGGTCGCGGTCGGTGGCGTTGACGTCGATGTGGAGGCGGGACTTGCCGGGCTCGGGCTCGGCGCGGCGGCTCAGGAAGAGGGTCGGCTGGGGGCCGCCGAAGCCCTCGCGGGGGCCGATCTCCACCGAGCCGTCGTCCTCGCGGGCGAGGACGACGAAGTCCAGGACCTCGCACCAGAAGCGGGCCAGGGCCTCGGGGTCGCGGCAACCGAGGACGAGTTCGCCGATACGACATGCCATGGGCGTGACCGTACCGGAGCCGGGTCAGGGGCGCAGCAGGGCCGGCATCGCCTCGGTGAGCATGGCGCGCCAGTGCGGCAGGGGTGCCACGCCCGTGCCGGACCAGCGGTCGTGGCCGAGCACGCTGTAGGCGGGGCGGCGGGCCGGGCGGGGGAAGCGGTCGCTGGTGGTCGGGCGTACCCGGTCCGGGTCGAGGCCCGCCTCGGCGAAGACGGCGCGGGCGAGGCCGTACCAGGTGGTCGAGCCGGCGGCGGTGCCGTGGTACGCCCCCGGCGCGGCGTGGCCGGCCGTCGCTGCGGTGGCCAGCGCGACCAGCTGGCGGGCCAGGGCGTACGACCACGTCGGCGGGCCCTGCTGGTCGTCGACGACCTCGAGGGTGTCGCGTTCGGCGGCGAGGCGCAGCATCGTACGGACGAAGTTGGGGCCGTGCTCGCCGTAGAGCCACGCGGTCCGCACGACGTACCCGCCGGCGTCCAGGACGGCCCGTTCGCCGGCGGCCTTGCTGCGCCCGTACGCGTTGACCGGCGCCGCCGGCGTGTCCTCCGGGTACGGTGCGGTGCCCGTACCGTCGAAGACGTAGTCGGTCGAGAGGTGGACGAGCCTCTTCCCGGCCGCGGCGGCGAGGTGGCGCACGCCGTCGCCGTTGACCGCGATCGCTTGCGCCTCAGCGGTTTCCGCACCGTCCACATCGGTCCAGGCGGCGGCGTTGAGCACGATGTCCGCGCCCGCCACCGCCTCGCGCACCGCGTCCGGATCGGTGACGTCGAGGTCGGCGCGCGACGCCGCTCGCACGTCGGTCTCCCCCGCTTCGGCCAGGACCGTCCGCAGGTCGTGGCCGAGCATGCCGCCGGCGCCGGTGACGAGCCAGCGCATCAGGCGGTCCGGGCCTTGAGCGGCTCCCACCACTGCCGGTTGTCGCGATACCAGGCGACCGTGGCGGCGAGCCCTTCCACGATGCCGGTCCGGGGCGCGTAGCCGAGTTCGTCGCCGATCTTCGTGATGTCCAGGGAGTAGCGGCGGTCGTGACCCTTGCGGTCGGCCACCGGGCGGACCCGGTCCCAGCCCGCGCCGCAGGCCTCGAGCAGCCTGCCGGTCAGCTCGCGGTTGCTCAGCTCGGTGCCGCCGCCGATGTGGTAGACCTCGCCGGCCCGGCCCTTCTCCAGCACCAGCTGGATGCCGCGGCAGTGGTCCGACACGTGCAGCCAGTCGCGGATGTTGCCGCCGTCGCCGTAGAGCGGCACCTCCTTGCCGTCCAGCAGGTTAGTCACGAACAGCGGGATGACCTTCTCGGGGAACTGGCGGGGCCCGTAGTTGTTGGAGCAGCGGGTCACCACGACATCCATGCCATGGGTACGGTGTGCCGCCAGCGCCAGCAGGTCCGAGCCGGCCTTCGAGGCGGCGTACGGCGAGTTCGGCGCGAGCGGCCACGTCTCGGTCCACGAGCCCTCCTCGATCGAGCCGTACACCTCGTCGGTGGAGACGTGCACGAACCGGCCGACCCCCGCCTCGCGCGCGGCGTCGAGCAGCACCTGGGTGCCGAGGACGTTGGTGGTGACGAAAGGTACGGCTCCGGCGATCGACCGGTCCACATGGGATTCCGCCGCGAAATGGACTATTGCGTCGTGACCACCAAGCAGCTCCCGCAACAGGGCGGAATCCGAGATGTCGCCCTGGACGAACCGTAGTCGGGAATCCGTCAAAGGGAGGTTCGCGCGATTACCGGAATAGGACAACAGGTCCAGAACCGTCACGGAGGCACCGGCGGCACCTGCGTAATCATCCGCGAGGAGGGCGCGTACATAGGCCGATCCGATGAATCCGGCGCCGCCGGTGACAAAAATCTGCACGGCTGGCGAGTGTAGTACCACTGCGCGTTCTGCTTAACCTTCCTGCGTGCGCGGAATTTTGCTCGCCGGTGGCACCGGCTCGCGGCTCTGGCCGATCACGATGGCCATGTCGAAACAGCTCATGCCCATCTTCGACAAACCGATGGTGTACTACCCGCTGACCACGCTCGTGTCCGCCGGCATCCGCGAGATCCTCGTCGTCACGACGCCCGAGGATCAGCCGCACTTCCGCCGGTTGCTGGGCGACGGCAGCCGCTTCGGGCTCTCCCTGTCGTACGCGGAACAGCCGGAACCGGACGGCATCGCCCAGGCTTTCCGGATCGGGGCGGACTTCATCGGCGACGAGCCCGTGGCCCTCATCCTGGGGGACAACATCTTCCACGGCGTCGGCCTGGGGCGGCAGCTGGCCCGGTTCGGCGAGCCGGCGGGCGGCCGCGTCTTCGCGTACCCGGTCGCCGATCCGCACCGCTACGGGGTGGTCGAGTTCGACGACGCCGGCAGGGTGCTCTCGATCGAGGAGAAGCCGGAGCGGCCCAAGTCCACGTACGTCGTGCCGGGCCTCTACTTCTACGACGCCGACGTGGTGCGGATCGCGGAGAAGCTGGAGCCCAGCGAGCGCGGCGAGCTCGAGATCACCGCGGTGAACGAGGAATATCTGCGCCAGGGCCGGCTCGACGTGACGGTCCTCGACCGGGGCACGGTCTGGCTGGACACCGGCACCTTCCAGTCGATGGTGCAGGCCTCGGAGTACGTCCGGGTGATCGAGGAGCGCCAGGGCATGAAGATCGGCTGCGTCGAGGAGGCGGCCTGGCGGCTCGGCTTCATCTCCGGCGACCAGCTGCGGGAGTTGGCCGGGCCGCTGATGAAGAGCGGGTACGGCGAATATCTGGTGCGCCTGCTCGACCGCGACCGGTTCGGGGGTGCCCGGTGAAGATCCGCTCGCTGGGCATCGAGGGGGCGTACGAGGTGACCCCGGTGCAGCACCGCGACGCGCGCGGCTCGTTCCTGGAGTGGTACCGCTTCGACGCGCTCGCCGAGGCGGTCGGGCATCCGCTGGAACTGGCCCAGGCCAACCTCTCCACGTCGGCCCGGGGCGTCGTGCGGGGCATCCACTTCGCCGACGTGCCGCCCGGGCAGGCCAAGTACGTCACGTGCGTCGCGGGCTCCGTGCTCGACGTGGTGGTGGACCTGCGCGTCGGGTCGCCCACGTTCGGGCTGTGGGAGGCCGTACCGCTCGACGACGAGGAGCGCCGGGCGGTGTATCTCGCCGAGGGGCTGGGGCACGGGTTCTGCGCCCTCTCCGAGGGCGCGACGGTGGCATACCTGTGCTCGTCCACGTACCGGCCCGGGCACGAGCACGGCATCCACCCGCTGGATCCGGAGCTCGGCATCGCCTGGCCGGCCGCCGCGCCCGCGCTGTCCACGAAGGACGCCGACGCGCCGGACCTGGCCACCGCGGCGGCGGCCGGGCTGCTGCCGCAATACGAGAAGTGTGTTACCTATATCGAAACAAGGCGTCGGGTTGACGACATCTCCTCATCCCCGCCGACCGATTGACCACACACCATTCCGGTAGTAGGAGTTCGGCACCGCGGCGCATTTCCGCCACGGTGTGGGACGAATCCGTGCCGAGAATCTGATAGGTCCGATCTGACCACCTTGCACCCTTATCGCTTCCTGCCTCATCCGATTCGGCAACCGTATCGAACGGAAAGATGTAGCGCGGACAGGGCGCCATTCAGCAGTCTTTCTCGTGTGTCACACGGGTTACCGCGCGGCACGACCGGCAAGCCGGGAGAACAAGACCTCGGGTTCGCTGCGATCCATGACGGGGGCAAGGCGTGCAGACGATCGAACCGGTGTCGACGCTCGGGGTGACCGACGCGTCCACGCAGTTCAACCGGCCCTTCCGGGCGGGCGTGGACCGCGCCGGATGGCAGAGCAGGTACGTCCTGATCCTCTTCCTCATCGACTCGGTCGTCGGCCTCTGCGCCGCGTCCCTGGCCCTGGTGGTGCGATTCGGCTCGACCGGCGCCGAGCCGTACATGCGCGGCTATTTGTTGTTGACGTTCATAATGCCGATCGCCTGGATCCTCTGCCTCACCGTCAATCGGGCGCACGAGCCCCGCCACCTGTTCGTCGGCACCGACGAGTACGCCCGGGTGTTCCGCTCGGGATTGGCGCTGACCGCCGGGCTCGCCATTGTTTCCTTCGCGTTCGACCTGCGTCTGGCCCGCGGCTACGTCAGCATCGCCCTGCCGCTCGCGATCGTCGTCGATCTCGGCGCCCGGTACATGTTCCGCCAGGCCCTGCACCGTTCGTGGGCCCGCGGCGAGCGGCTGCACCGGGTCATCCTGGTCGGCCACGAGCGGGCGGTCGCCGACATGACCCGCCGGCTGCGCCGGGAACGCCACCACGGTCTCGGCGTCATCGGGGCCTGCCTGCCGCCCGGCCCGCGCCGCGACGGCTTCACGCCCGGCCTGCCGCCCATCTACGGCACCTTCGACGGCGTCGCGTCGGCGGTCATCCGCGCGCACGCCGACACGGTGGTCGTGCTCTCCTGCCCCGAGATCGACGGTACGGCCCTGCGCCAGCTGGCCTGGCAGCTCGAGCGCGACGACATCGACCTCATCGTGGCCAGCACGCTGGTCGACGTGGCCGGCGACCGCACCACGATCCGCCCGGTCGACGGGCTGCCGATGCTGCACGTCGAACATCCGCGCCTCAAGGGCAGCGCCCGCATCGTCAAGGCCGTCTTCGACCGGGTCGGCGCGCTGCTGCTGCTGCTCGCCGCCGCCCCGCTGCTGGTCGCGATCGCCGCGATCGTACGGCTGGGGCGCGACGCCCGGGGCCCGGCCATCTTCCGGCAGGAGCGCGTCGGCAAGGACGGCCGGCCGTTCATGCTCTACAAGTTCCGCACCATGCACGTGGACGCCGAGGCGCGCCTGGCCGAGCTGCGGAACCTCAACGACCACGACGGCATGCTGTTCAAGATGCGCAACGATCCGCGCGTCACCCCGATCGGCCGGTGGCTGCGCCGGTTCTCCCTCGACGAGCTGCCCCAGCTGGTGAACGTCATCAAGGGCGACATGTCGCTGGTGGGCCCGCGACCGCCGCTGGCCGGCGAGGTGGCCGGCTATCCGGCCGACATGCGCCGCCGGCTCGTGGTCAAGCCCGGCCTGACCGGCCTGTGGCAGGTCTCCGGGCGCTCCGACCTGTCCTGGGAGGAGTCGATCCGGCTCGACCTCACGTACGTCGAGAACTGGTCGCTCGCCATGGATCTCGCCATCCTCGCCCGTACCGTCAGCGCGGTCGTCCGCAGCTCGGGCGCGTACTGAACTTTTTCAACGTGGCGAGGCCGGCAGTTGCCGCCGCTGGTCGACGGCGCGGCACCGTCGGGCTCGATGTCAGGTTGAAAATGGTTCACTGAACACCTGGGAAGGACAGCGATGGATTCGCGCCCCCGCATCACCGTCATCGGCACCGGCTACCTCGGCGCCACCCACGCGATCTGCATGGCCGTCATGGGTTACGAGGTCGTCGGCGTCGACGTGGACCCGGCCAAGGTGGACCGGCTGAACTCCGGCGAGGTGCCGTTCTTCGAGCCCGGCCTGCCCGAGCAGCTCGCCAAGGCGCTCGCCTCGGGCCGGTTGCGCTTCACCACCTCGTTCCGGGAGGCCGGGGAGTTCGGCGACGTCCACTTCATCTGCGTCGGCACCCCGCAGCAGCCGGATTCCGAGGCCGCGGATCTCACGTACGTGGACGCTGCCGTCACCGCGCTCGCCGCGCACCTGCACCGCCGCGCCCTGGTCGTGGGCAAGTCGACCGTCCCGGTGGGCACCGCGGCCCGGCTGGCGGCGCTGCTGACGTCGCTCGCACCGGCCGGCGAACGGGTCGAACTGGCCTGGAACCCCGAGTTCCTGCGCGAGGGTTTCGCCGTGGACGACACCATGCGGCCCGACCGGCTCGTCTTCGGCGTCACCTCCGCGTGGTCGGAGCAGCGACTGCGCGCGGCGTTCGCTCCCGTGCTGGCCCAGGGCGTACCCGTCAAGGTCACGGATCTGCAGACGGCCGAGCTCGTGAAGGTCGCGGCGAACTCGTTCCTGGCCACGAAGATCTCCTACATCAACGCGATGGCCGAGGTGTGCGAGGCGACCGGCGCGGACGTGCACGACCTCGCCGAGGCGCTGGCCTACGACGAACGCATCGGCGGCAAGTTCCTGCGCCCCGGGCTCGGCTTCGGCGGCGGCTGCCTGCCCAAGGACATCCGCGCCTTCGCGCACCGCGCCGAGGAGCTCGGCGTCGGCCAGGCCGTCGGTTTCCTGCGCGAGATCGACGGCATCAATCGCCGCCGCCGCGCCCGCACCGTCGACCTCGTCGTCGAGCTGTGCGGCGGAGACGTTGCCGGCAAACGGATCGCGGCCCTCGGCGCGGCGTTCAAGCCGAACTCCGACGACATCCGTGACGCGCCCGCGCTCGACGTGGCCGGCACCCTGCAGGCCATGGGCGCCGACGTCCGCGTCTTCGACCCCGCCGCGATGGGGAACGCCGCGAAGGCCTACCCCGGTCTGACGTACGCCACCAGCGCCCTCGACGCCGCCCGGGACGCGGACGCGGTCGTCCTGCTGACCGAGTGGACGGAATTCCGCCAGATCGAGCCGTCCGCGATGGCCGCCGTCGTCACGTCGGCACGGATCGTGGACGGGCGGCACGCCCTCGACCGCGCGACCTGGCGCGCCGCGGGATGGGAATACCGGGCCCTCGGCCGGCCCTGAGGCCCGGAACGGGCGCGCCGCCCGAGGTGCCGGCCCGGCCCGCCGCCGGAGCGCCGCCCGAGGTGCCGGCCCGGCCCGCCGCCGGGGCGCCGGGCCGTCAGGCGGCGCGGACAGCGATCAGCGACTTGGTGAGGCCGGCGAAGCGTTCGGCGCGCAGCGTGGAATCCGGGAAGTAGTACCGCATCTGGGTGCGGTCGAGCAGTTCCACCCACAGCACCGATTCCAGCGCCCCGGCCCGGTCGTCGGCCCGCGAGTGCACCAGCGGCCAGCGATGCGCCATGGTCGTGCGCGCCGCCGCCGGCAGGAACTGCATGCCCGGCGCCACCCAGTGCGGCTCGATCGGGAAGTACCGGTACGGCGTCTGCACCCAGTGCGAGTCGGCCAGGGCGTGCACCGCCTCGGCCAGCCGCAGCCGCCGCTCGTGGCCGCCGACGTGCTCGATGACCGAGTTGGAGTACACGAGGTCGTAGCGGCGCCCGCGGATAGCCTCCGGCAGGTCGCAGGCGTCGCCGTGGTCGACCTCGGCCCACGACGGCACGTCGCCGCTCTCCCGCTCGAGATTGACGACGTGCACGTGCTTCGGGCGTACGGGGGCGCCGGCCCAGCTGCTCACCCGGCCGCCGAGGTCGATGACGGACATCTCCGCGAGGTCGGGGAACTGCTCCGCCAGCCAGCCGGCGCGCCTGGCCCGCATCCGGTCGCCGAGCGATCCCGGACGGTCGACGAGGCGCCAGCGCAGAGAATGAAAGCCCACAGTCGTGCACGGTAACCAACCTCGGCCCGCGGCGACATGAGCCGTCGGCCATCCGGCACATCGAAGGGCCACGTTCGCGTTCCGTTCGGGCGATTGACGCCCGCCGGTGACTGTACTAAAGAATCTCCGCCCGGCGGCCGGGACGTCGCATTAAGACCACCGTGCACTGTGGACCGCCGGTTCGTCCGATCTGCGCGTCTTGCACTCATTCCGAATTTCTTTCAACCGATTCGCCATATCTCTCGAACGGAAGGGCCTACCGCGGCCCGCCCGGATTCAGCAGGGTTCTCGGGTGGGACTTGCGGGTCCGCGACGAAAGGCCGTTCCCTGCCATTTTCGCCATTGCGCTGCAATTCGGGCATCAGGGACCGGCCACCGGGGGTCGTGGTCGACGACGGAGGCGGTTGTGCAGGCAGAACGGCGTACGGACGGGGTCGCCGGATTCATTGCTGTCACTATTCCGACGCCATTCATCGTGGACTCCGGCGGCCGGCCCGTGGTATGGCGGGAACCGTTTCCCGTATTGTCGCGACGCCGACTCCGGCGACCGCCGGACGCCGGTATGGTGACGCCGTGACAGCCGTTGAGCCGGCTGCCGCGTCCCGGCGCAGTTCCTCTCCCATTCCTTCGCGTCTGCCGTCCTTGACCGGATTGCGGTTCGTCGCCGCATTTCTGGTCTTCGGTTTCCACGTCCACACCGAACGCCTGGTGGCGGACGGCCCGGCACGGACCGCGATGGAATGGGTGTTCAGCCCGGGCGCCGCCGGCGTCTCCTTCTTCTTCGTCCTGAGCGGCTTCGTGCTCACCTGGTCGGCCCGGCCCGGCGACACGGCCCGGCGCTTCTGGCGGCGCCGGGCGGCCCGGATCTATCCCGACCACCTGGCCACCTGGCTCGTCGCCGTCGCGCTGGCCGTGGCCGGCGGCAGCGGCGTCGCCCTGGCCGTGTGGCTGCCGAATCTGCTGCTGGTGCAGGCCTGGTCGCCCGACCTCGACGTGTTCTTCGGCCTCAACACCGTGAGCTGGTCGCTGGCATGCGAGGTGTTCTTCTACGCCCTGTTCCCGGTGCTGTATCTGCTTCTCCCGCGCCTGCCCGGCCGTGCGCTGTGGCCCGCGACGGCCGCGGCCCTGAGCCTCGTGTGGCTCGTGCCGGTGGCCGCCCACGCGCTGCCGCTCGCCGACCGGTACTGGTTCATCTGGGTCTTCCCGGTGAGCCGGCTGCCCGAGTTCGCCGCCGGCATGCTGCTCGCCAGGATCGTCCAGGAGGGACGGTGGCCGCGCCGCTTCGGCCTGGCACCGGCCACGGCCCTGGCGATCGCCGCCTACCTCGGCTCCCGCTGGCTGCCCGACGACTTCCGCATCGTGGCGGCCACGGTGATACCGCTGGCCCTGCTCGTCGCCGCCGTGGCCGCCGCCGACGTGGCCGGCACGCCCAGCCCGTGGCGCTCGTCGCGCTGGGTCCGGCTCGGCGAGCTCTCCTATGCCTTCTATCTGGTGCACCAGCTGGTGCTGCGGCTGGTGGTGCACGTCGCCGGCACCGGGCATCCGGCCGCCGCCGGCCTCGGCATCGCGCTCGTCTCCCTCGCCCTGGCGCTGGCCGGCAGCTGGCTGCTGCACGAGGGCGTCGAGAACCCCGCCATCCGGCTGCTCCTGCGCCGTCGCACCCCGCCGGCCACGGCCGGCTCCGCCCCCAAGCCCCGCACGTGACGACCGAGGAGGTTCCGGACGCATGACCAGCAACCGACCCCAGATCACCATCCTCATCGCGAATCTGCCGGCCGAACGCGACCGCCGGGTCATCCGCGAATGCCTGTCGCTGGAGGCGGCAGGCTACGACGTCACCGTCATCGCCCCGCGCGGCAACAAGGACCTGAAGGTTCTGCCCGGCAGCCGGGGTACGCGGCTGCGGCCGTACCCGATCGTGGTCTACGGGTCCGGGGTCCTGTCGTTCGTGGCGGAGTTCGCCTGGTCCTTCCTGTGCATCGCGGTCCGCCTGATCGCCGAGATCCTCGCGGGCCGGGCGCACGCGGTGCAGGTGTGCAACCCGCCGGACATCTACTGGCCGCTGGCGCTGCTGGTGCGCGCCCTCGGCCGGCCGTGGGTGTTCGACCACCACGACCTGTCCCCCGAGGTCTACGTGACCCGGTCCGGCGGCGCCCCGAACCGCATCGTGCTCGCCGTCCTCAAGTGGCAGGAGAGGCTCACGCTGCGCACCGCGTCGGCGGTCTTCTCCACCAACGAATCGTTCCGGGACCACGCCGTACGCCAGGGCATCCCCGCCGACCGGGTCACCGTGGTGCGCAACGGGCCCGCGCTCGCCGAGATCCGCCGGCCCGCCGAGGACCTCGCGGAGCCGTCGCAGGCCCCGCACCGCCTGGTCTACCTGGGCGTGCTGGGCCCGCAGGACAACGTCGAGGGCGCGGTGCTGGCGGCCGGCGAGCTGACCCGGCTGCGCGGCCGCGACGACTGGCGGCTCATCATCGCCGGCGACGGCGAATCGCTGCCGGCCCTGCACAAGCTCGTCGCCGAACGCGGGCTCGGCGACGTGGTCGAGTTCGCCGGCTGGCTGGACGGGCCGGCCGTGGACGACCTTCTGCGCCACGCGACGGTGGCGATCCAGCCCGATCTGCCGACCACGATGAACGACCTCTCCACGATGGCCAAGACGGTGGAGTACCTCGGCCGTGGGGTGCCCGTGGTCGCCGCCGACCTCACCGAGACCCGGCGCACGGCCGATGCGGCGGCGGTCTACGTGCCGACCGGCGCGCCGGAGGAGTTCGCCCGCGCGGTCAACGACCTCTTCGACGACGAGGCCCGGCGCCGCCGCATGCGCGAGACCGGGCTGTCCCGCTTCACCGAGCTGCTGTCCTGGGAGCACCAGGCACGCCGCTACGTGGCCGTCTGGAACCGCCTGCTGAAGCGCCGCGGTCCCCGGATCGTCATCCCCGCCCAGCGGACCGCGCCGGCCGGCCGCACGGCGGAGAACGGACGGCGCCCCGCCGAGCCGGCGGTGTCCGAGTGAGGCCCAGCGTCGTCATCGCCTCCTACAACGAGGAGGCGGTCATCGGGCGGTGCCTCGACGCGCTGCTCGCCGGCGCCGGTCCCGGCGGCCTGGACATCACCGTCGTCGCCAACGGCTGCACGGACGGCACGGCCGCGGTGGCGGCGGCCCGGCCGGGCGTACGCGTGCTCGAGCGGGCCCGGCCCGGCAAGGCGGCGGCCCTGAACGCCGGCGACGCCGCGGCGCGGGGGTTCCCGCGGTTCTACCTCGACGCCGACATCGTCGTGCCGCCCGGTGGCATCGCCGCCCTCGCCGCCGCACTCACCACCGGCGGCTCGCCGCCCCTGGCCGTGGTGCCGCGCCGCCGGCTCGACCTGGCCGGGCGTCCGGTGCCGGTACGGGCCTTCTACGCCATCAACGGGCGGCTGCCGGCGTACGACGGCGCGCTGTTCGGGCGGGGCCTCATCGGGGTGTCGGCCGCCGGGCGGGCGCGCTTCGCCGAGTTCCCCGACGTGATCGCCGACGACCTTTTCCTCGACTCGCAGTTCGCCGCCGCCGAGAAGCGCGAGGTCGCCGCGGTCGAGGTGGCGGTCGGCACCCCCCGGCGCACCCGCGACCTGCTCCGCCGCCTCGTGCGGGTGCGCGCCGGGAACGCCGCCCTGCGCGCCGGCGGACCGGGGCAGGTGCGGGCCGCCGTACGGTCCTCGTGGCTGCGCGACGTGGTCGTCCCCCGGCCCTGGCTCGCCCCCGCCGCCGTCTGCTACGTCGCGCTGACCGTCGGGGCGGCGCTGCTGGCCCGTCGCCGCGCCGGCGAGGTCGGCTGGGGACGCCCGTCGCAGGCCCCGATGCGGTAAGGAGGTCATATGTCCGCGCACCCCACCGTCAACGTCTGCTTCCACGGCGTCGGCACCCCGGGCCGGGAGCTCGAACCCGGCGAGGACCACTACTGGGTCTCCGTCGAACGGTTCCACGCCGTCCTCGACGAGGTGGCGACCTGGCCGTCGGTGCGGCTCAGCTTCGACGACGGCAACGCCTCCGACGTCGAGCTGGCCCTGCCCGCCCTGCTCGAGCGCGGGCTGACCGCCGAGTTCTTCCTGCTGGCCGGCCGCCTCGACCAGCCGGGCAGCGTGAGCACCGAGGGCGTCCGGGAGCTGCGCCGAGGCGGCATGCAGGTCGGCTCGCACGGCATGCGGCACCGGTCGTGGCGCGGGCTGAGCGAGGCCGACAGCGACGAGGAGTTCGTGGCCGCCCGCCAGGTGCTCGCCGAGGCGTCGGGCGCGCCGGTGACGACGGCGGCCTGCCCGCTGGGCCGCTACGACCGGCAGGTGATCACCCGGCTGCGCCGGCACGGCTACACCCGCGTCTACACCAGCGACCGGCGGCCCGCCCGGCCGGACGCCTGGCTCCAGCCGCGCTACAGCGTCCGCGAGCACGACGACCCGGCCGGCCTGCGCGCCGAGCTGCTCCGCAGGGCACCGCTGAGCCGCCGGCTGCGCGCCGCCGCGGTGGGTACGGTGAAGCGGTGGCGGTGAACGGGCCCCGGATCCTCCTTGGCTTCGCCGAGTCCCTGGCGGCCGTCGAGTCGGCCTGGTGCCTGCGCGACGCCGGCTTCGAGGTGGTGGCGTTCACCCGCGCCGGCATCCGTCCCGCGCTCGCCTCGGCCCGCGGCGTACGCGTCCTGCCGGTGCCCGCGCCCGAGTCCGGGGTGGCGGAAACGGCGGTCGCGGTGGCCGCCCTAATCGACGCGGAGCGCCCGGCGGCCGTGCTGCCGCTCGACGACGCGGCACTGCTCGTCGTCGACCGTCTCCCGCCCGGGGACACCGCGATCGCCGGGCCGGACCGCGACGCGCTGCGCGTGGCGCTCGACAAGAGCGAGCAGCTGGCGCTGGCCCGCAAGGCCGGCTTCGCGGTCCCGGAAACCCTGACCGTGCAGCCCGGCCCGCCGCCGGCCGAGGTGTTGCCCGGGGCCGGGCCGTGGATGGTCAAGTCCGCGCTGGCCGTGGTGGAGACCGATGGCCGGCTGGGCCGCCCCGCCGGTCGCATCGCCACGGAGGCCGGCGAGGTGGCCGCCGTCGCGGCCGGGATCGGCGGCCCCGCCCTCGTGCAGCCGCTCGTGGACGGCACCGGCGAGGGCCTGTTCGGCTATGCGGCCGGCGGCGAGGTGTACGCCCTGTCCGCCCACCGCCGCATCCGCATGATGAACCCGCGCGGCTCCGGTTCGAGCGCCTGTGCGTCCGTACCCGTGGATCCGGACCTGGTGGAACCGGCCCGGCAGTTCCTCGCCGAGGCCGGGTGGCAGGGCATCTTCATGCTGGAGCTGTTGCGCGACGCGGCCGGGCAGGCGTGGTTCATGGAGCTGAACGGGCGGGCGTGGGGCAGCATGGCGCTGGCCCGGCACCGCGGTCTCCCCTATCCCGAATGGGCCGTGCGCGGCACCCTGGACCCCGCCTTCCGGCCGCCCGCCGGGCCCGAGGCGCCGCATCTCGTGTGCCGGCATCTCGGCCGCGAGGCGGTGCACCTGCTGGCCGTCCTGCGCGGCGCCCGCGGCGCCGACGCGGGGCGCTGGCCCGGGCGGGCCGCCACGCTGGCCGCGATGCTCCGGCCCCGGCGCGGCACCCGGTGGTACCACGCGCGGCGCGGTGAGACCGCCGTGCTGGCCCGCGACACCTGGCAGACCGTCTCCGCCCAGCTGCGGCGGCGCGGATGACGACCGTACGCGCGGCGGCGCACGTGCATTCCGAATGGTCCGACGACGCCACGTGGTCGCTGCCCGCCATCGCCGCCGCGTTCGGCGAGCGGGGCTACGGCGTCGTGCTCCTGGCCGACCACAGCAGGGAATTCCCCGCCGGGCGGCTCGACGAGTACCGGGCCGCCTGCGCGGCGGCCAGCACGCCGGAGGTGCTGCTGGTGCCCGGCATCGAGTACAACGACCCGGACAATCTCGTGCACGTGCCGGTCTGGGGCGACGTGCCGTTCTACGGTGCGACGCCGGACATCGGCGGGCTGCTGGCGAAGGTGGCCGCGGACGGCGGCAGCGCGGTGCTCGCCCACCCGTGGCGGCGCGACGCGTGGCGGCGCTACGACCCGGCCTGGTCGCCGCTGCTGACCGCCGTCGAGGTGTGGAACCGCAAGTACGACGGGGTGGCCCCCAACCGGCACGCGGCCGCCCTGGCCCGGCGGGAAGGGCTGCCGTCCTTCGCCGCCGTGGACTTCCACACCCGGCGCCAGTTCTTCCCGCTGGCGGTGGCACTGCGGCTGGACACCGGACGGCCGGATCCCCAGGCGGTGTACCGGTCCCTGCGGTCGCGGCAGTTCGAGGCCGTCTTCCGCGACCGGCCGGTGAGCGGCCTGGCCGGCGGTGGCGGCGGACGCGCGGCGAAGGCCGCCGGCCGCGCGATGGAGGTCGTCGAACGGGCCCGGCGAACCTCCGCCCCCGTCCTGCGCCGCCTGCGCCGCAACTGATCGGGCGTCAGCCGCGCCGGACCATCCACTCCGGACCGGGAGCGGTGCGCAGCAGGCGCGGGCTGGTGAGCGCGGTCGCCGCCGCCCGGCTCGCCGGGTTGCCGAGCACCGCCCGCGACGCCTCGCGCAGCACGAGCGCCGACCAGTAGAGCGCGGTGGCCCAGGCGCGGTGGCGGCGGCGGTAGAGGCGGACCCGGTTGACGCTCAGCATCGCCCACAGCCGCGGCGACACCTTCGATTCGCCCTCCAGGTGCACGACGAGGGCCCGCGGCGCCAGCCGGGTCAGCAGCCCGGCGTCGCGGGCCCGCAGCGCGAAGTCGGTCTCCTCCGAGTAGAGGAAGAACGACTCGTCCCACGGGGCGACCCGGCGCCAGCACTCGGCGCTGATCAGCATCGCCGAGCCGGCGCCCCAGTCGGCGACGGTCTCCTCGGCGTAGCTGCGCTCGCCGGCGACCAGCTCGCCGAGCCACGGGTAGCGGGTGGCCCGGGACGCGCCGAGCAGCGCGTCCCCGAACGCCCGCGGGATGGACGGTTCCCGGCGCAGGGCCGCGATCTGCGAGCCGTCCCCGCGCTCCATGCGCGGCACCACGATCCCCGCTCCGGTACGCCGCAGCACCTCCACCAGCTCCCGGCCGCACCCGGGCGTGAGCCGGATGTCCGGGTTGAGCACCAGCACGGCCGTGTGCTCCCCGGCGGCGGCCACCGCGGCGTTGATCCCGGCGGCGTACCCGGCGTTGCGGCCCATCTCGACCACCCGGGCCGCGGGCAGCAGGCGGCGCACGGTCGCCACGCTTTCGTCGGCGGAGGCGTTGTCCGCGACGGTCAGGTGCCAGGAGAGCCCGTCGAGGCCCTGCTCCAGCGTCGTCAGCAGCCCCGGCAGCACGGCCTCGCTGTGGTAGGTGACGACGACCACGGCGATCGTCTCCTCGGCGTCGGTCAACGCGGCTCCTCACGTACGGCGGCGGGCACGGCCGCCACCATCCTGCCAATCGCGGGGCCCGCGCGGTTCCCCCGGACGGACACCCCGGACTGTCGGGTATTCGTCGCCGCCCCTTCCTCCGGCGGCCCGGGTGCGCCGCGCATTCCGGACTCTGCGGAAATATGCGGGAATTGCCGCTCCGGCCGCAATTCCGCATTCCGGGCGGCGGGGTCCCAGGGCCGGCCGGCGGTGCTAGCATGGGCCGCTCCCGACGATGAATAGGCGCCCCGCAATGCGCGCAGGAATGGCGGGCCGGACTCCGGCCGGCGACGAGGATCGGGCCGGGCGAACCGATAACGGTCGGCGGAGGACATGACAGCCCACGAGGACGAAGCAGCCGGACCGGACCGAGCCGGCCGGCGCGGCAGCCACGGCGCCCGCGAGCCCCGGGGACGGATGGTGCTCGCCATCCTCGGCGCGCTGCTGGTGATGGTCGCCGGCGCCACCCTGTTCCGCTTCATCGGCCCGGGCACGGCCCGCGAGCCGGTGGCCGACGCCCGGGCCGGCGCCGCGGCATCGTCGCCGGCGCTGCCGTCCGGCACCGCGGCGCCCACCGGCGCCGGCCCCTCGGCGAAGCCGTCCGCGACGCCCTCCGGCAGTTCCCGGCCCTCCCGTGCGCCCGCCACCCGCAAGCCGGAGCCGAAGTCGGCCGCGGGTCCGTCCGGGCCGTGCGGCGCCTTCCCGTCGTTCCCCGACGCGAGCTGCACCGGCTGGCAGCACACCGGCGTCAAGCTGCGGACCTGCAACGGCACCATCACGAGGGCGAACACCAAGCTGGACGGGTGCCGCTTCCTCAAGGGCCTGACCATCCAGGCGAAGAACGTCTCGATCACCCGCTCCCGGGTGGAGGGCCTGGTCGGCGCCACGTACCTCACCGACTGGAGCCTCGGCGGGCTGAAGCTGGTCGACGTGGAGATCGACGGCGGCGGGGGCGTCGACCCCAACGGGCAGGCCGCCATCGGCAGCGACGACTACACCTGCATCCGGTGCCACATCCACGGCACCGGCCGCGGCGCCAACATGGCGAACAACGTGCGCATCGAGGATTCGTACCTGCACGGCTGGGTGTACGTCGACGGCGCGCACCAGACCGCGATCGGTTCCAACGGCGGCAAGAACTTCACCGTCGTGCACAACAACCTCGACTGCCAGAGCAAAGGGTGTTCCTCGGCGCTGTCGCTCTACGGCGATTTCGCGCCGATCGACGGTGCGCTGATCGAGAAGAACCTTTTCAACACCGATGGCGGCTATTGCACGTACGGCGGGTCGACCTCCGCCAAGCCGTATCCGATCGGCACCAATATCCGATATGTGGACAACCGCTTCGGCAAGAAGTACGGCCCCAAATGCGGCTACTACGGTCCGGTGGCCACGTTCGAGATGCATGCCGGCAACGAGTGGCGCGGCAACACCTGGCAGGACGGGTCCGGCGAGGTGAAGCCGCAGTCCTGACGGTGCCGCTCAGGTCGTGGTGTGGATCTGCAGGGCCTCACCCATCTGCTCCCGGCCGGCGCCGCGGAAGAAGAGCTGTCCCCATACCTCGGTGAGGATCAGCCGGGTCAGCCACTCGCTCGGGCCGTCGCCGACGGCCACCGCGATCGCCGCGTCGTTCAGGCCGTACATGTCGGCGACGAAGCCGTCCTCGAAGAACTTCGGCGACACCGTCAGCCGGCGCGTGATGGAGACCGGGAAGCCCCGCTTCGGCCGGGCCGCGAGGCTCTTCGGCAGGCGGCGGGCGGCCACCTCGCGGATCGCCCACTTGTCCACGATGAACGGGTGGCGCCGGTCGTTGGCGCGTACGGTGCGGCGCAGCTTGTAGCGGTCCGGCAGGTTGACCGCGAGCCGGGTGAATTCCGGTGCCAGGAAGGGGAATCGGGCCTCGAGGCCCCACGCCATGCCGAGCCGGTCGTTGCGGTGCAGCAGCGACACGAGGTGCGACTGCGCCAGGTCCAGGGACGCGACCCGGGACCGGCGGTCGCGGCGCCGGCCCGCCTCGCCGACCGCGCCGCCGCTGGCCAGGCCGACGGTCTGCGCCTCGAAGCCGGAGCTGAGCTCGACCAGCCGCTGCGCGAACGTGTCGTCCGGGTGCGGCCAGAACAGCTTGGCGGCCTTGGGCGACAGAGCCGACAGCCACGAGCGGGGCACCTTCTTCACCCGGCCCACCAGATCCAGCACCGGACGCAGCGCCTGATCCGGGTAGCCGATCAGGTATTCGTCGCTGCCCTCGCCGGTGAGCAGCACCTTGATGCCGTCCTCGGCCGCGAGCCGGCACACCGCGTAGAACGGCAGCGCGTTCAGGTGGTAGATCAGCGGGCCGTCGTTGTACCAGGTCACGTCGGGGATCGCGGCGATGATGTCGGCGTCGGTCACGCGTACGGTGCGCAGCCGCAGTCCCAGGGCCGCGGCCAGCGCCTCGGCGGCCGGCCGCTCGCTGTCGTTGACCACGTCGGCGTGGTACAGGGGCAGGTCGGGGCGCTCCCCGCCGGCCACCGTGGCGATCAGGCTGGAGTCCACGCCGCCGCTGGCCAGGCACGCCAGCGGGGCGTCGCTGACCAGCCGGGAGCGCACGCCCGCGCCGATCGCCTCGTCGACCCGCCGCACCACCTCGGCGGCGGGGGCGGCGGACAGCTCGCGGTAGAGATCGTCGTCCACCCAGTCGACGATGCGGGCGAACAGCGACCGGTCCACGGTGCCCCGGCGGGGGTCGAACACCAGCCGTTCGCCGGGCCGCACCGCGTGCACGCCGCGGTAGAGGGTGCGATCGCCCCACGTCATCGAGTAGCCCAGCAGGGCGGCGTTGATCCCGGCGACGCTCGGCTCGGCCGCGGCGCCGCCGGTGGCCACCAGCGCCTTGATCTCGGAGCCGAAGCGCAGCCCGCCGTCGGCCGTACGCCTGAAGTAGAGCGGCTTGACCCCGTGCACGTCGCGGCCCAGCGTCAGCACCTCGTCGCGGGTGTCCCAGACGGCGACCGCCCAGTCCCCCTCCAGACGCCGGAACGCGGCGGCGCAGCCGTGCACCGCGATGAGCGAGAGCAGCACCTCGGTGTCGCCGGTCGAGTGCACCTGCACGCCGGCCTCGCGCAACTCGTCGCGCAGCTGCCGGAAGTTGTAGATCTCACCGTTGAACGCCAGGACGTAGCGGCCGTCCGGCGAGACCATCGGCTGCGCGGCGGCATCGCTCAGGTCCAGGATGGACAGTCGTACGTGCCCGAGCCCGATCCCCGCGCCGGTCCAGACCCCGTCGGCGTCGGGACCGCGGTGCCGGATCGGCGCGAGCGCCTCCCGGATCTCGTCCGCGGTGACCGTGCCGCCGGCATGCGTGCATCGCCCGACCAGACCGCACACGTGTCTTCTCCTTCGGATCGGCCGCCGGTCGGCACCGGACGGCTCGGCGTAGCGCCGCGTCAGCCCCGGACCGGCGCGGCACCGGCGCCGGCGGGTACGGGATGTCCGCTGGCGGCCTCGGTGGCCACCAGCACGTTGAGCAGGAAGGCGACGGTTGCCGGATCGGCGGGGCGCCGGCCGGCGAGCAGCTCACCGAGCCAGTCCGCGCGGATGATCCCGGTGTCGCGCAGGGCCGCCGCCCGGCCGGGTTCCGCGCGCCAGTGGCGCACCACGGCCTCGGCGACCGCGGCGGCACCGAGCTGGGTGCGGCGTCCGCCGGTCGCCCGCTGGCGCAGCTTCGCGGCGGCCTTGCCGGCGGCCACCCGGGCCAGCGCCGCCCGGGTCCGCCACCCGCCGCCGCCCAGCCGGCCGGGCACCAGCCCGGAGTCGAGGGGCACGGCGGCCAGCGCGGGATCCAGGCGGACCATGAGCCGTCCGGTGAGCCGCGAGCCGCGCTTGTCCTCCGGCGCCGGCACGAGCGCGAGCTCCATGAACCTGCGGTCCAGCAAGGGATTGACGAAGAACCGGTCGGTCGCGGCGGCGGTGCCGTGCGCGCCGGCCCACCGCTGGGTCCGCTGCCAGAGGTAGAACTCGTCGGTGGCGCGCAACCAGTCGTCGTCGTATCCCCGGAAGCAGGCCTCGACCGCGGCGAGCGCCTCGCGGCGGGCGGCGGCGAACCCGGGGTCGAGCGCGTCCGCGGCGACGGCCTCGTTGACGAAGAGCCGCCAGCCGGCGAGCCGCTCGACCAGCCGCGCCGAGGTGCCGGCGTGGGCGGGCTGCCCGGCGTAGTAGAAGCCGCGGGCGGTCTCGCCGCCGGCGCCGGAGAGCCGGTGCCCCTGCTCCAGCTGCGCCTCGATCAGCGCCAGCGGTGCCAGGGCGACCGGGCTGGCGCCGCATTCGAGGGCAGCGGCGGCGGCCAGCGCGGCGTCGTGCACGACGGCATCGCTGACCGGCGGCTGTTGGTCCACCCGGTACACCTGGTGGGGCAGGCCGGCCAGCGCGCTGAGGCGCCCGGCGATCCGGGACTCCACGCCGCCGCGCACGTCGAGCGTCAGCGCCCGCAGGCTCGCCCGCTGCTCCGGCGGCACGGCGCAGAGCAGCAGGCGGGAATCCTGCCCCCCGGTCAGTTGCAGCACCGTGCCGGGGTGATCGGCGAGGTATCCGCGGTGGAAGTCGCGCAGGATGGTGGCCATCTCGTCGACCACGTCCCCGAACTCCGGCGCCGTCGCGGGACGGGCGAGGGACTCGTCGGCGTAGCGGCGCACCGAGACCCGGCCGCCGGCGAGCACCGCCAGGCACCCGGGGCCGAGCTTCCGCACGTCCGCGAAGGCGGTGGTCGTGCCGAGCTGCCAGCCGAGCAGGCTCTGCACGCCGAGCGCGGCTGTGTCCAGGCCCGCGCCCGCGAGCCGGGCCAGGCAGCGCGCGCTCGTGGAGATCGCGGCGATGCCGTCGCCCTGCCAGTGGTAGAGGTGCCGCATCCCCAGCCAGTCGGTGGCCATCACCACCGGTGCGTCCGGGCCGGCCCGGTGCGCCGCGCCCCAGGGAGGCAGGATCGCGGCGAGCGCGGCCGGATCGCTCGGGGTGCCGCCGGCGAGCAGGCGGGCCAGGGCGCCGGTCTCGAGGTCCGTCGTGCGGTCACGGATCGACCGGGTCAGCCGTACGGTGAAAGCGGTCCCGGGATCGGCCACCTCGTCACCGGGACCGGCGGGGGTCAGGACCACCCAGCCGTCCGGGGTGCGATGGCTCGCCGCCGCCTCGCCGAGCAGCGCCGCGACACCGGCGGGCAGCCGCGCACCGGGCCGTCCGCCGGCAGCGGAGATCGCCAGAAAACCCTTCACGGGTACGGCTCAGCGGCGCGGCATCGTGGCATGCCAGTCACATTAGGCAGTCTCCGCCCGGGCGGGATCCTCCGGACAGGCAGTGCCGGTAGCACGGCCGGCCGCGCGGCAAATGCCGGGCTCGGTGGCAGGAGGGCTGACCTGGCCGTTTTGTACAGCAGGCCGTTTTGCCGGGGATGACCGGTGGTTTGTCTGTCGGGTTGGCGATCCCGGTCCGGTCCGGCCCCTTTTCAGGCCCGGTAAGCCGATTCCGGTCCCTGGGCAGCCTGTTGCCGGTCGCGTACCCTGACCCGTATCCCCGCCGGTCCGCCGGCGGCCTGCTGAGGTCGTCCTGGGCGAGTGGTTCGCCGGCGCGTCGACGAGAGGACATCGTGGATCTCTGGGATCTCACCAAGATGCTGTTCCGGCGGTGGTACGTCTTCGCCCCGGTGCTGCTCGCATCCTTGGCCGGCGTCTTCGTGGTGTCGCAGAACGTCCAGCCCGACTACAGCGCGGTCGGGCACCTGCAACTGATCCCGCCGCCGGAGCGGAAGGCGCCCTCCCCCGGCGCGAACGCGCCCAAGCCGAACAACCGGTGGCTGGATCTCGGTTTCCCGGCACTCGGCTCGGCGGTGATCCTCCAGGCGCAGAGCGAAGAGGTGCTCTCCCAGCTGACCGCGGCCGGCTACACCGACAACTTCACCGTCACGATGGAGTACGGCACCACGTACCTGACCATCGAGGCGATCGGCACGTCCCGCGCCCAGGCCACCACCACGGTCCAGCGCCTCATGAAGGTCCTCGACCAGCTCGTCCTCACGCTGCAGGAGCAGTTCGACGCCCCGAAGCAGGACCAGATCACCACGCTGGCGCTGGACAACGGCGACAAGGTCGAGGCGGTCACGTCGAAGAAGAAGCGGGTGGCGATCGTCGCGTTCGGGCTCGCGCTGATGCTGAGCGTCGGCGCGTCCATCGGCCTCGACGCCCTGCTGCGGATGCGGCGCAGGCGCACCGAGCGGGCGGCGGACGAGGCGGACGAACCGGTGTTCACCGCCACGGTCCCGGCGCAGCGCACCGGCTCGGTCTCCCCGCCGCCGGCCGTGGACTCGACCGTCGTGCTGCGCCTGCCCTCGGCGAGCGCGCGGGCCGAGACCGGCACCCGGGCCGACCGCGGCGGACGGGGACGCGAGGAGACCGCCCGCATCTATCCGGCCGGCCACCCGCACGCCCCGCAGGCGGAGGACAAGGGCCGGCACGGCGAGGCCTCGGCGCGGGCGGAGATCGCCGCGCGGGCCGAGGCGGCGACCCGCGGCGAGGGCGGCGAGGCGGGCACCAGGAACGGGTCGGACCGCAACGGTACGGCCAACGGCCGCAGCGGGGTCGTGGTCTCCCGGAGCGCCCGTCCGGCGGCCGACAACATCGACGCCACCATCATCCTGCCGGTTCCCCGGGGGGCCCGGGAAGACAAGAGCTGAGGCCGCCGTGAGCGCGGTCGGGTACCACCCGTACGACCTCGAGCCGTCGCTGATCGAAGCCGGCACCTACGCCACCCGGCGGCAGGTGCGGCTCGACGTCGCGGCGATGGTCAACGTCATGACCGCCCTGCTGTACCTCATCCCGGGCACGCTGATCGTGCCCAACATGTCGTTCGCGGGGCGGCCCGCGCTGCTGCTGGCCTTCGGCCTGTTCTGCTGGTGGGCGCTGACCCGGCTGAACCGGCGGCTGGCGATGAGCGGCCCGCAGCCGATGCGCTGGGCGGCCTTCGCCTACCTGGCCGGCACGACCGCTTCGTACCTGGCCGGGATGCTGCGCGGCCTGCCGGGCACCGAGGCCAACGCCCAGAACTTCGCGATGCTCCAGCTGCTGCAGTTCCTCGGCATCACGCTGATCATGGCCGACGGCATCCCGAACTGGACGCGCCTCAAGAGCGTGCTGCGGTTCTTCGTGTGGTGCGCCGGCTACATGGCGGTCATCGGCATCATCCAGTCGACGGCGAAGATCAACCTGGCCGAGTATCTGGTCCTTCCCGGGCTGGAGGTCAAGGGCGGGATCATCGGGTTCTCGGAGCGGGGTTCCGACTTCTTCCGGGTGGCCTCCACGGCCGCGCACTACATCGAGTTCAGCGCCATCATGGCGATCGCGGTGCCGTTCGGCATCCACTTCGCCCGGTTCGGGGAGCTGAAGCGGCACCGCCGTGCGGCGGCCGTGTGCACGCTGCTGTGCGCCGCGGCGCTGCCGATGTCGATCTCGCGCACCGGGGTCGTCGCGCTCGGCGCCGTTCTGGTCATCATGATGATCCAGTGGGGCTGGCGGATGCGCTACAACATCGCCCTGCTGACGGTGGTGGTCGTCGGCGGCCTGGTCGTGGTGCGGCCCGGCCTGCTCGGCACGGTCACCTACATGTTCACCGGTGCCGACGAGGACCCGAGCATCTCCGGGCGTACCGACGACTACCACCTGGTGGGCCACTGGTTCGCGCAGCGGCCGATCCTGGGCCGCGGGCCGAACACCCTCGTGCCGGAGCTGTACCAGGGCCTGGTGCTCGACAACCAGTGGCTCTACACGGTGGTGACCCAGGGGCTCGTCGGGGTCGCCGTGTTCGCCGGCATGCACCTGTGCGCCATCGTGCTGGCCGTCATCGCCTGGCGGCGCTCCGAGCGCGTGGAGGACCGTCATCTCTGCGCGGCCCTCGTGTCCGCCCAGGTGGTCTCCCTGCTGGTGGCCGCCACGGTGGATTCGTTGTGGTTCACCACTTTCGCCGTCACCGTGTTCCTGCTGATGGGCGCGTGCGGCGCGGTCTGGCGGCTGACCCATCCGGCCCGGCACGTCCGCACCTCCGGCGTGCCCCGGCCACTGGACTGAACCGCGATCGCGGGCAAAAGCCCGTCAGTGTCGGTAATCCGATTGAATACGAGCACCTCGGACACCACACCTGTACCTAAGGATGACCGCTGTTTCGTCCTTACCGCGCTCGAATCGACATCATCGAGTTATAGGTGTCACGCCGAATGCTCGATACCGTTCCGTCGAGCCTGGAGGGGTACCGGCTCTACACAGTGGAATGCGGAGGACGGCCGTGGGCGGCGACAGGGTAGAGGTGCCGTTGATTCGGCCGAGAAGATTCCGGGCGGCCCTGGGCGCGGCCCTCACGCTCGTGCTGGCGTCCGCCGGGGCGCTCGTGGTGAGCACCTCCGCGTCGGCGGCCGTCGACCCGTGCGGGGCCTCCAGCAACGCCATCGTCTGCGAGAACAGCAAGCCCGGAACGAGCCGCGATGTCTGGGATGTCGACGGGGTGGGCGACCCGGCCATCCAGGGCTTCGCCACCGACATCAGCACCAACGTCGGCCAGCAGGTCCGCTTCAAAATCAAGACCACGGCGGCGAACTACAGCATCACGATCTACCGCCTCGGCTGGTACGACGGCGACGGCGCCCGGCAGATCGACACGGTCACCCCGTCCGCCACCCTGCCCCAGATCCAGCCGGCCTGCGTGACCAGCGCGACCACCGAGATCTACGACTGCGGCACCTGGGGCGTCTCGGCGAGCTGGACCGTGCCGGCCAACGCGGTCTCCGGCGTCTACATCGCCAGGTTGCAGCGCCCCGGTGCCGGCGACGGCAGCCACATACCGTTCATCGTGCGCAATGACGCGAGCCATTCCGCCCTTTTCTTCCAGACTTCCGACACGACGTGGCAGGCGTACAACGACTACGGCGGATCGGACTTCTACACCGGCGGCGACAACGGCCGGGCGTACAAAATCAGCTACAACCGTCCCTTTGCCACCCGGGGCGGCGTAACCGCACGCGATTTCCTCTTCAGCAACGAATACCCCACCATTCGTTTCCTCGAGCAGAACGGTTACGACGTCTCGTACACCACCGGGGTGGACTCCGACCGGCGGGGGGCGCTGATCCGCAACCACCAGGTCTTCCTCTCCGTCGGCCACGACGAGTACTGGTCCGGCACGCAGCGGGCCAACGTCGAGGCGGCCCGTGACGCCGGCGTGCACCTGGCCTTCTTCAGCGGCAACGAGGTGTACTGGAAGACCCGCTGGGAGAACAGCGTCGACGGCAGCGGCACCGCCTCGCGCACCCTGGTCTGCTACAAGGAGACCTGGGCCAACGACAAGATCGACCCGTCCGGCGAGTGGACCGGCACCTGGCGCGATCCGCGGTTCAGCCCGCCGTCCAACGGCGGGAAGCCGGAGAACGGGCTGACCGGCACCATGTTCCAGTCCAACAACGCCAGCTTCGCGCTCCAGGTGCCGGCGGCCCAGGGCAAGCTCCGCTTCTGGCGGGGCACGTCGGTGGCGGGCCTGGGCACCGATCAGACCGCCACGCTGGCGCCGAACACGGTCGGCTACGAGTCCGACGAGGACATCGACAACGGGTTCCGGCCGGCCGGCCTGATCCGGATGTCCACCACGACCCACAGCACGCCGGAGTACCTGCGCGACTTCGGCACCCTGGTCACGCCCGGCACGACCACCCACAGCCTGACCCTGTACCGGGCACCGAGCGGCGCCCTGGTCTTCGGCGCCGGGACCATCCAGTGGGGCTGGGGCCTCGACGAGGAGCACGACGGCGTGCAGTCGCCGCCCGACCGGGCGATGCAGCAGGCCACCGTCAACCTCCTCACCGACATGGGCGTCACCCCGCTGACCGTGATGAGCACGCTGAGCGTCCTGCCCGGCACCAACGACACCACCGCGCCCACGGTAACGGTGACCAGCCCGGCGTCCGGGGCCACGGTGGCCAACGGCGCGGCGGTCACGGTGACCGGCACGGCGAGCGACACCGGCGGGCGCGTGGCCGGCGTGGAGGTCTCGACCGACGGCAGCACCTGGCACCCGGCCACCGGGACGACCAGCTGGACGTACAGCTTCTTCGCGGCCGGCCTGGGCAGCCAGACCGTGCGCGTCCGGGCGATCGACGACAACGGCAACATCCAGCAGACCCCGGCCACCCGCGCGCTCACCCTCACCGGCAAGGTGTCGGTGTTCGGCGGCAAGGTGCCGGAGAACCCCGACGTCAGCGACTCGTCGCCGGTCGAGGTGGGCATGAAGGTGATCCCCCAGACCAGCGGCTACATCTCGGGCATCCGGTTCTACAAGGGCACCGGCAACACGGGTACGCACACCGGCACGCTGTGGAGCGCCGCGGGCACCGAACTCGCCACCGGCACCTTCCGCAACGAGACCGCCTCCGGCTGGCAGACGCTCACGTTCCAGAACGCCGTGCCCGTCGCGGCCGGCACCACGTACGTGGCGTCGTACTACGCGCCGAACGGGCACTACGCCGCCGACCCGTACGCCTTCACGTCGGCGGGCATCACGTCCGGACCGCTGGTCGCCCCGCGCTCGTCGGCCTCGGGCGGCAACGGCGTCTACGCCGACGGCGGCGGCTTCCCGAACAGCACCTGGCAGGACAGCAACTACTACGTCGACGTGCTGTTCGTCGACACCGGCAACTCCGCCCCGGTGGTCGTGGCGAGCACCCCGGCGGCGGACGCGTCCGGCATCGCGACGTCCGTCAATCCCGCGGCGGTGTTCTCCAAGTCCGTCGTCCCGTCCTCGGTGCAGTTCACGCTGAAGGAGGCCGACGGCACCACGGTCGCCGGGTCGAAGGCGTACGACGACGCGACCCGGACGACGACCTTCACGCCCACCGCGGCGCTGTCGTCCGCCACCGGCTACGACGCCACCGTGCAGGCCGCCGACCAGCAGGGCAACACGGTCACGTACACCTGGTCCTTCACCACGGACGTCGACGCCTCGGTGGCCCGGCTGTTCCCGTCGACGATGACCCCGGCCACGCCGGCGGCCAGCGACTCGTCGGCGGTGTCGCTGGGCACCAAGTTCGTGCCCGCCTCGTCCGGGGAGATCGTCGGCATCCGCTTCTATCAGGGTCCCGGCAACTCCGGGAGCCACACCGGCACGCTGTGGAGCGCCACGGGCAGCCAGCTGCGGAAGGTGACGTTCCCGTCCTCGGCGACCGTCGGCTGGCAGACCGCGCTGTTCGACTCGCCGGTGGCCGTCACCGGCGGCACCACCTACGTGGTGTCCTACTTCGCGCCCAACGGCCGGTACGCCATCACGACGAACTTCTTCAACAGTGCGTACAGCAACGGCCCGCTGAGCGCACCGTCGGGCGTCAACGGCCTGTTCGTGTACGGCAGCGACGCGTTCCCGCAGAACTCGTACCAGTCGTCGAACTACTGGGTCGACGCGCTGTTCGTGCCGGGAGGCGGGGGCGACCCGACCCCGACGCCCACCACCCCCAGCCCGACGCCCACCACGCCGACGCCGCTGCCGGAGGGCGCGCAGACGGTCTTCGCGACCGACGCCGTACCGGCCAACGCCAGCTGGAACGACGGCGACGCGCTGGAGGTCGGGCTGCAGTTCCGCAGCGACGTCGCGGGCAAGGCGCTGGGCGTGCGCTTCTACAAGGGCCCCGGCAACACCGGCACGCACACCGGAACACTGTGGACGAACGCCGGCCAGCAGGTGGCCACCGGCACGTTCTCCGGTGAGACCGCGTCCGGCTGGCAGAACATGCTGTTCTCCACGCCGGTGACGCTCACGCCGAACACGTGGTACGTCGTCTCGTACCACACGACGGCGGGGCACTACGCGGTCGACGGCAACGCCTTCGGGGCGTCAGGTGTCGACAATCCGCCGTTGCACGTGCCGTCGTACGCGGCCCGGTATCTTTACGGTGCCGGCGGCGCGTTCCCCGGCTCGGGATCGGCGCACAACTACTGGGTGGACGTGATCTTCAAGTCCGACGCCTGATCCGGCCCGCCGTTCCCGCGAGGAGAGGACCTGACGTTGCGCCTGCTCGTCGGCCTGCACCACCTGGAACTGGGTGGGAGCCAGCTCAACGCGCTCGACCTGGCGACCGCCATGCGCGCCCACGGCCACGACGTCGCCGTGTTCGGCATGCACGGCGGCACGCCCGGCCCGGTCGCGGACCTGGCCCGCTCGGCGGGTTTCCCGGTGACGCTGGTCCGGCACCGCGCCACCCGCGGGCGGCGCGTGCTGCCGGCCCGCCGGGGCGTGGCCCGGGCGCTCACCGAGGCGGCCCGGGAGCACCGGGCGGACCTCGTGCACGTGTACGAGTTCCCGATGGCCCTGGACGCGTTCTACGGCCCGCACCTGAGGCTGGGGCTGCCGTTCGTGACGACCATCTACGGGATGGCGGTACCGCGCTGGCTGCCCCGCCGCCCGGAGCTGGTGCTGGGCACCCGCGAGCTGACCGAGCAGGCCCGCGGGTACGGGATGTCCGCCCACCTCGTCGAGCCGCCGGTCGACACCGACTCGGACGACGCGGCGGTGGTGGACGGGCGGGCGTTCCGGGCGGCGTACGGCATCGGCGACGACGAGCTGATGCTGTGCGTGGTGTCGCGGCTCGAGCCGGAGATGAAGGCGGAGGGCATCGAGCGGGCGATGGCCGCGCTGCCGCTGCTGGGCGACGACCGGCTGCGGCTGGTGGTGGTCGGCGACGGGCCCTCGTACGCGGCTCTGCGGGCCCGCGCCGGCGAGGTCAACGCGGCGCTCGGGCGGCCGGCGGTGGTGCTCACCGGATCGCTGGAGGATCCGCGTCCCGCGTACGCGGCCACGGACATCGCGCTGGGCATGGGCGGATCCGCGCTGCGGGCGATGGCGTTCGGCACCCCGCTGGTGGTGCTGGGCGTCGAGGGGTTCTCCCGCCCGTGCACCCCGGAGGAGCTCGGCTACTTCCTGCACGCCGGCTTCTTCGGCACCGGCACCGGGGAGCTGTCGCCGGCCCCGCTGGCCGCGCAGATCCGGGCGCTCAGCACCGACCCGGCCCGCCGGGAGCGGCTCGGCGAGTGGTCGCGCCGCACGGTCGTGGAGCGGTTCAGCCTGAAGGCGGCCACCGACTCGCTGAGCGAGGTCTACGCGCGGGCCCTGGCCGCCCCGGCGGACCGGCGGGCCACGCTGGCCGAGGCCGGCCGCGTCGCCGCCCACAAGGCCTCCGCCGACCTGATGCCGCCCGCCCTGCGCCAGCGCCTGCGAAGGGCCGGCGGGTGAGGCTCGGGATCCGGGAGGACGCCCCGCTGATCGCCAAGGCGGGCCGCGCCGTCGGCTGGAGCTTCGCCAGCACCGCGATCGGCAAGCTCAGCACCCTCGCCATCGGCATCGCCCTCGCCCGGCTGCTCGGCCCGGCCGAGTTCGGCACGTTCGCCGTCGCGATGGTGGCGCTGCTGGCCGTGCTCAGCTTCAACGAGCTGGGCGTAAGCCTCGCGATCGTCCGGTGGCCGGGCGACCCGCGCGAGATCGCGCCGACCGTGGCCACCATCTCCGCCGGCACCAGCCTGCTCGTCTACGCCGGGTGTTTCGCGGGCGCCCCGGCCTTCGCCACCGCCATGGGCGATCCGCGCGCCGCGCCGCTGGTCCGCGTCCTCGCGCTCAGCGTCGTGATCAGCGGCCTCGTCGCCACCCCCGTCGCGCTGCTCCAGCGGGAGTTCCGGCAGGACCGCAAGACGGTCGCCGACCTCGTGACCAACTGGGGCAGCGCGCTGACGTCGATCGCCTGCGCGCTCTCCGGAATGGGCGCGATGAGCCTGGCGGTCGGCCAGCTCACCGGCGCGGCGGCCGGGGCGGTGCTCTTCTTCCGGTACGCCCCGCAGGGCCTGCGCTTCGGCTTCGACCGCCGGCAGGCCCGGGCACTGCTGAAGTTCGGCCTGCCGCTGGCCGGTTCCAGCATCGTGGTCTTCGCCGTCGCCAACGTCGACCGGGTCCTGGTCGGCGCGCTGCTCGGCCCGGTGCCGCTCGGCTACTACGTGCTCGCCGCGAACCTGTCGAACTGGCCGGTCAGCGTGTTCTCCCAGCCCGTGCGCGCGGTCGCCCCGGCCGCCCTGGCCCGCCTGCAGGGCGACCCGCGGGCGATGCGGCGCACCTTCCTGTCCACCGCCGGGCTGCTGGCCGCCATCACCCTGCCGGCCTGCGCCGTCCTGGCCGGCGTCGCGACACCCCTGATCCGGCTCGTGTACGGCGCCGTCTGGCAGCCGGCCGCGACGGTGCTGGTGTGGCTCGTGCTGCTGGCCGCGCTGCGGATCCTCTTCGAGCTCGTGTACGACTACTTCGTCGTGCTGGCCGACACCCGCGTCGTCTTCACCGTCCAGGTCGTCTGGCTCCTCGCGCTGATCCCGGCCCTGTACGCCGGCGCCACCACCGCGGGGCTGGCCGGGGCCGGCGCCGCGCAGCTCGCCGTGGCGGGCCTCGTGGTCCTGCCGATCTACCTGTGGGAGCTGCGCCGCGCCGGCGTCCCACCGGCCCGGCTCGGCGCCCGGCTGGCGCTGCCGGTGGCCGGCGCCGCGGTCGCCGCCGCGGTATGCGTGGCCGCGGTCCTGCTCGGCCCGCCGGATCCGGTGGTGCTGGCCGTCGGCGCGGTCGCCGGAGCGGGGGCGCTGGCCGCGCTCGGCTACCGCCTGCGGGGCGAGCTGCGGGAGCTGCGCACCGCCCCGGCCGCACCCGGCCCGGCGGAGCCGGTCCCGGCCTGACCGCCCCGGGAGAGGCGGTCCCGCCAGGACGGCCCCGGGCTCGAGGGCCCGGCCCGACCGCCCCGGATCAGGGGTTGCGGACGACCGCCGGCGACCAGGCGTCCGGGATCAGGATCTCCGGCCTGCCGGTGCCGTCCGCGGGCACCCGCCACACGTCGCTCGACGCCGAGCCCGAGGTCTCCCGGGGCAGCCCGTAGACCACCGTGCCGTCGTCGAGCCACTCGACCTGGTCGTCGACGCTGCGCGTCTCGGCCAGCAGCGTCTCGGTCCGGGTGCGCAGGTCGTACACGGCGAGGCGCCACCTGCCCGCCGGCAGGTCGCCGTGCTTCTTGAAGGCCACCCGGGTGCCGTCCGGCGACAGCGACGGGCACTCCACGTCGGTGCGCTGGGCGGTGACCGTACGCGCGGACAGGCTCCCCGCCACCAGCCACGTCCGGCCCCCGGAGGCGGCGGTCGCGTAGAACCGGTCGTCGTCGACGAACGTGACGCCCCACAGGTTCCGGTCGGCCGCCGTGACCGTCCTCCCGCCGACGATCAGCCGGAACTTCTCGATGTCGCCGACCACCTCGCCGTCGGTGCGGGTGACCACGGTGCGGGTGGAGAACTGGCCGGGGTTGGCGTACGAGTCGCCGAAGACGAACGTGGTGGTGGCCGCCAGCGAGCCGTCGCGGGACAGCCGGGCGCGGCTCGGAGCGCCGGTCAGGGGCAGATCCCGCACCGGGGCCCAGGCGGCGTCGAGCAGCTGGGCCTGGTACGTGGTGACCAGCCCCCGGTCCGCGGAGAGGCAGATCGCGTCCTCGGCGGTGGCGTACACCCGTTCGCAGGCCACCGGGGCGAACGCGCGGGGCCCGCCGGGCGCGGACAGCGGCGCGACGGCGACCCGGCCGTAGTTCTCCCCCAGCGCGGTGCTGCGGAACACCAGGTGCGGCGCGGCGCGCAACGCCGCGAGGTCGCCGCCCTGCGCGACCGCCGGGGCCGCGGCGACGGCCTCGGCCTGGTCCTGGCGCACCTTCCAGACATATCCGCCCGCGCCCAGCGCGGCGACGAGCAGGACCGCCACCAGCAGGGCGACGCGCAGCCGGAGCGTCACGCGGCCTCCGCCCGGCCGATGCCACGCAGCAGCCACGCCGCCACCGGCACCGCCACGGCCAGCAGCGCCGCGAACAGCAGCAGCGAGCGGGCCGGTCCCTGCACCGTCCACATCAGACCGAAGAGCACCGAGGACGCGAAGCGGGCCAGCGCCACGACGGTCTGCGCGGCCGCGATCCCGCTCCCCCGGGTCTCGGCCGGCACCAGCCGGCTGACGAGGGCGGGCAGCACCCCGTCGGTCGCCGCGTAGAAGACGCCGAGCAGCAGCAGGACCGCCAGGGTCAGGCCGATCCCGCCGGCCGGCAACGCGGCCAGCAGGTAGCAGACGAGCAGGGCGCCGTGGCCCGCCACCAGCACCCGCCCCCGGCCCACCCGGTCGGCGAGCCGGCCCAGCGGCACGGCCAGGGCGAGGTACGCGACGTTGGTGCCGACGTACAGCAGCGGGAAGTATCCGGCGGCGATCTCGTCGCGATCCTGCAGCGAGAGGTAGAGGAAGCCGTCCCCGACGGTGAGCAGGCCCAGCATCCCGGCGGCGAGCAGCGGCCGGCGCAGCGACCGGCCGCCGATGTCCCGCAGCGCGCGGCGCAGCCCGACCCGGGCCGACGACGCCGTGGTCCGCAGGTTGGGCACGAAGAGCACCAGCACGGCCACGCCGACCGCGGCGAACGCGAACGACACCACGAAGATCGAGTCGTAGCTGCCCGGCACGGAGGCGAGCAGCGCGAAGGCCACCAGGGGCCCGAGCGCCGCGCCGCAGGTGTCGAGCGCGCGGTGCACGCCGAAGGAGCGGCCCAGCACAGCGGGGTCCGAGGCCTCGGCGATGAGGGCGTCGCGGGGGGCCGTCCGCAGTCCCTTGCCGAGGCGGTCGGCGGTCACCACGCCCGTGATGGCCGCGAAGCCCGCGGCGGGCAGCATGGCGATGCGGCTGAGCGCCGACGCGCCGTAACCGAGCACCGCCACCCACTTGGGCCGGCCGCCGCGGTCCCCGGCGTAGCCCCCGGCGATCCGGACGAAGGCGCTGACGCCCTGGTAGACGCCGTCGAGGAAGCCGTACGCGACCGGGCTGAGGCCGACCGCCGCGGTGAGGTACAGCGGCAGCACCGAGGCCACCATCTCCGACGAGACGTCGGTCAGCAGGCTGACCACGCCGAGCAGCACCACCGTCGACGAGACCCGGCGCAGCGCCCGCCCGGCCCCCGGCGCCGCGTCGGCCCCCGGCCGGTCCCGCAGCGTCACGTACACGTCGCCCCACCTTCCCGGCCCACCGGGGCCCGCCTCACGCTACTGGCGTCCGGGGTGCCGCCTGGACGCCCGTTCCGCCCGAACCGCGGAGCGGAAAGGCGGTCCCGCGCCGACGTTCAGCCGACGGCCGCCAGGGCGGCGGACAGCGCCTCGGCCACCCGGGCCTGCTGGTCCGGCGTGATCTGCGGATAGATCGGCAGGGAGAGGAGCTCCGGGCCGGCCGCCTCGGCGTGCGGGAACGAGCCGCCGAGGCCGGCGAACGCGCCCGTGCGGTGCACCGGCACCGGGTAGTGGATCGCCGCGCCGATGCCGGCCGCGTTCAGCCGCGACAGCACCTCGTCGCGGCGGGCGGCGGTGCCGTCGCCGGGGACCCGGACGCAGTAGATGTGCCACACGTGCTCGTTGCCCTCCAGCGTCCGGGGCAGCACCACGTCCAGGCCCGCCAGGAGCTCGTCGTAGCGGGCCGCGGCGGCGCGGCGGCGGGAGTTGCCGTCGGCGAGGCGGGTCAGCTTGGCGCGCAGCACCACCGCCTGGAGGCCGTCGAGGCGGCTGTTCACCCCGACCAGGTCGTGGGTGTACTTGACCAGGCCGCCGTGGCTGCCCAGGGTGCGTACGGTGGTGGCCAGCTCCGCGGAGGCCGTCACGACCGCGCCGGCGTCGCCGTACGCGCCCAGGTTCTTGCCCGGGTAGAAGCTGGTCGCGGCGATCCCGCCGGCGCCCGCGGCGCGGCCGAAGCGGGTGGCACCCTGGCACTGCGCGGCGTCCTCGACGATGGCGACGTCGCGGCCGGCGAGGCCGGCCCGGAGCCGCTCGACGGGCGCGAGCTGACCGTAGAGGTGGACCGGCACGATCGCCCGGGTGGCCGGCGTGACCGCGGCGAGGGCGGCGTCCACATCCAGGAGATACGTCCCCGGATCGCAGTCGACCAGCACCACCCGCGCGCCGGCCCGGGCGACCGCCTCGGCGGTGGCGATGAACGTGTTGGCCGGCAGGATCACCTCGGTGCCGGGGCCGGCGCCGACGGCACGCAGCGCGAGCTCCAGCGCGTCGGTGCCGTTCGCCACCCCGACGCAGTGCGGCAGGCCGGAGAACGCGGCGTACTCCTGCTCGAAGGCGGCGACCTCGGCGCCGCCGATGAACGCGGTCTCGGCGATGATGCGCTTGAAGCCGGTCTCGACCTCCTCGGCCACCTCCGCGTGGGCGGCGGCCAGGTCGACGAGCGGGATGCGGGTCATGGTGTCAGCTCCTCGGCGGGCTGGTCGGCGGTGCGGAGAAAACGGGCCGGGCTGCCGGCCCAGACCTGGCCGGCGGGGACGTCGCGCAGGACGACGGCACCCATGCCGACCAGCGACCGGGAGCCGACGGTGACGCCCTGGAGGACGAGCGCCCCGGCGCCCACGTACGCGCCCTGCTCGAGCACCGCTCCCCCGCCGAGGCGTACGCCGGACGCGACGGTGACGTAGTCCTCGACCCGGTCGTCGTGGGTGAGCACGGCCTGCGGCATGACGGCCACGTGCGCGCCCACGGTGACGTCGGCGGTGAGCACCGTGCCGGCCAGCAGCACGCTGCCCGGGCCGGTGGTGCAGCCCGCCCCCACCTCGGCGGACGGGTGCACGACGGTGGCGTACCGCTCGGCGGGCAGGGCGAGGCGCTCCACGAGGCGGCGGCGGGCGGTGTAGTCGCGCGGATTGCCCACGCAGACCACGACTCCGGCGTGCGGCAGCTCCGCCACGCCGTCCACCCCGCCGAGGATCGGCAGGCCGGACCGGGTGGTGCCGTGCAGCGCCGGGTCGTCGTCGACGAAGCCGAGGATCCGCCAGGTGGGCCGCTCCCGGTTGGCGGCGGCGGCCGCGGCGGCCGTCTCCCGGGCGAAGCCGCCGGCCCCGACGATGACCAGGTCCCTCACCGGCGGCCCAGCTCCCGCAGGATGCCGGCGATGTGGTCCTGGTCGTCCCCGGTGAGCGCGTGGTGCAGCGGCAGGATGAGCGAGTCGCGGGTCAGCCGCTCGGTCACCGGCAACGGCCCGTGGGGGACGCCGGCGTACGCGGGCTCCAGGTGGGCGGCCATGATGCCCCGGCGCGCGGACACGCCCCGGGCGGCCAGCTCGGCGAGCACCTCGTCGCGGCCGGTGGCGTACTCCGGGTTCAGCAGGACCCAGAACGACTGGTAGTTGGTCCGGCCGTACGCCGGGTCGCGGACCGGGACCAGGCCGTCGATGCCGGCCAGCAGGTCGTGGTAGCGGGCGGCGAGCGCGCGGCGCTGCGCGACCAGCCCGGCGAGCCGGCCGAGCTGCACGAGCCCGACGGCCGCCTGGATGTCGGTCATCCGGTAGTTGTAGGCGGTCTCCAGGTACGCCTCCAGCACCGGCTGCGAGCTGGCGTGGCGGTCGGCCGCGGAGACGTTCATGCCGTGCTCGCGCAGCCGGCGCAGGCGGGCCGCCCAGCCGGCGTCGTCGACCGTCACCATCCCGCCCTCGCCGGTGGTGATGAGCTTGCGGGGATGGAACGACCAGGCCGCGATCGCGGCCCCGGCGCCGGCCGGCTGCCCGTACGCGGTGGACCCGGCCGCGCAGGCGGCGTCCTCGACCAGGCCGACGCCCCAGCCGTCCGTGGCCTTGCGCAGCGCGGCCGTGTCGAACGGGACGCCGCCCTGGTGCACGGCGACGACCGCCCGGGTACGCCCGGTGCGCACCGCCTCCACGGTCTCGACGGTGACGTTGCCGGTGGCCAGGTCGACGTCGGCGAAGACCGGGGTGGCGCCGACGTACCGCACCGCGTTGGCGGTGGCGATGAACGACAGCGACGGCACGATCACCTCGTCGCCGGGGCCCACGTCCAGCAGCACCAGCGCGAGGTGGAGTCCCGTGGTGCAGGAGCTGACGGCGACGCCGTGCCCGGCGCCGACCGTGGCCGCGAACTCCCGCTCGAAACGGGCGACCCGGGGGCCCTGGGCGACCCAGCCGGACCGGACGGCGTCGGCCGCGGCCTGCGCCTCCTCCTCGCCCAGCATCGGGATCATGACGGGGATGCGGCGCTCGCTCATCGCGACTCCCGCCACCACTCGACCAGGCCCCGCAGGCCCTCGTGCAGCCCGATCTCCGCCCGGAAGCCGAGCCGGTCCGCCGCGGCCCGGGTGTCGGCGAGCCGGCGGGTGACGCCGTTGACCGCGCGGGCCGGGCCGTGCTCCGGCGCGAGGTCGGACTTCATCACCTCGCTGAGCGCCTGCGCCAGCTCCTTGAGGCTGGTCTCGGTGCCGCTGGCGACGTTGAACACCTCGTCGGTGACGTCGGCGCGGGCGGCCAGGATGTTGGCGCGCGCGATGTCCGCCACGTGCACGAAGTCCATCGTCTGCAGGCCGTCGCCGAGGATCAGCGGCGGGGTGCCCGACTCGATGCGCTCCATCCAGCGGATCAGCACCTCGGTGTAGAGGCCGTAGATGTCCATCCGGGGGCCGTACACGTTGAAGTAGCGCAGGGCCACGTAGTCGAGGCCGGACATGCTGTGGAAGCTGCGCAGCATGGCCTCGTTGAACGCCTTGGCCGCGCCGTAGAACGTGTCGTTGTGGTACGGGTGGTGCCGTTCCGTGGTCGGGAACTGCTCGGCGAGGCCGTACACGGAGGCCGACGACGAGGCGACGACCTTCCGCACGCCCTCGGCGGCGGCGGCCTCGACGACGTTGAACGTGCCGTCGACCAGCACCTCGTTGGCCAGCCGGGGTTCCTCCGCGCACTGGGTGATGCGGATGGCGGCGAGGTGGAAGACGAGGTCCTTGCCGGCCGTCTCGGCGCGTACCAGCTCGCGGTCGCGGATGTCGCCCTCGACGAGCCGCACCGGACCGTTGGCGGTGGCCCAGGCCAGGTTCTCGCGCCGCCCCCGCACGAAGTTGTCGAGGACGACGACCTCGGCGGCCCCGCCGCGGATGAGTTCGTCGACGACGTGCGAGCCGATCGTGCCCGCCCCACCGGTGACGAGGGCCCGCGAGCCCTCGATCTCTACGCCCGTCACGCCATGTGCCCTTCGTCGAGCTCGATCATCTTTCCCCCGTCGGCGAGGCTGCGCGAGGCGGCCTGCAGAATCTCCAGCACCCGCAGGCCGGACCGGCCGTCGGTGAGCGCGGGCGTGCCCGTCGTGATGGCCCGGCCGAACTCCTCGACCATCGTGCGCAGCGCCTCCCGCTCGGTGAGCGCCGGCGCCACCATGTCCCCCGACCGGTACGACACCAGGATGTCCCGGCGCTGCTCGTCGCCGAGCTCGTCCGGCGAGGCCACGTCGACCCCGCGGTCGTAGACGGCCAGCCGCTGGCTCAGATTGAGGTCGTCCCAGACCAGCGTCCGCTTCGAACCGCCGAAGATGGCCGTGCGGACCTTCACCGGGGACAGCCAGTTCACGTGCACGTGGGCGAGGGCGCCGGTGTTCAGCCGCAGCGTCAGGTACGCCACGCAGGCCCGGCCGGCCCCGATGCCGTCCGCGCCGTGCGCGGCGACGGCGACCGGGGTCACGCCCGGCGGCAGCACGAAGTCCAGGATGGACAGATCGTGCGGCGCGAGGTCCCAGACCACGTCGATGTCGCGCTGCACCAGGCCGAGGTTGATGCGTACGGAATCCAGGAAGTGCAGCTCCCCCAGCTCGCCGGAGTGCAGCAGCTCGCGGATGCGCAGCACCGCGGGGGTGTAACAGTAGGTGTGGTCGCACATCAGGGTCAGGCCGCGCCGGTCCGCCTCCTCGACCAGCCGCCGCCCCTGTTCGTACGTGGCCGCGAGCGGCTTCTCGACGAGCACGTGCTTGCCGGCCTCGAGGGCGGCCATCGCCACCGGCAGGTGCGTGCCGGCCGGGGTGGCGATCGCGACGGCGTGCACCCCGGGATCGGCCAGCACCTCGTCGAGGCCGGCGCAGACCTCCACGGTCGAGTAGCCGCCGAGGACCCGCCGGGCCCGGTCGACGTCGAGATCGCACAGCCGGCGCAGCCGGAAGGCGGGGGTGGCCTGGAAATTGCGGACCAGGTTGGGGCCCCAGTAGCCGGCCCCGACGACGGCCACACCGATGGGCTCGTCGGGTTGAATGCGCGGAGAATTCACTGACATCCACTTCTGGTGAGGGGGCTCGCGGGCAAGCTAGCAACGGGTCGCGGGGCGGCACCAGCACGCTGTCGGAAACCTGAAGGGGTGCCTGCCGAAGCCGATCCGTTCGGCCGTACCCGGCGAGCCGGTCGGGCGGCCGAGCCTTCTCATCGGCCGGTCAGCGGTCGGTAGAACGCCAGCAGGTCCTCGTCGAGCCGCTCGGGCGCGTACTCCGACAGCACGCGTTCCGACGCGAGCCGCCCGGCCTTGGCGAAGCCGACCGGATCCGCGTCGTACGCGCCGCACGCCGTCTCGACCGCCCGGGCGAAACCGAGCAGATCGTTCTCGTCGACCGGCGCGCAGTAGGCCGGGTCGAAGAATTCGCGCCCGGCCAGCCCCGGATAGCCGACGACGTAGCTGCCGCTCGCCATCGCCTCGGCCGGCGGCAGGCCGAACCCCTCGCGGTCGCTGAAGCTGAGGAACACCGCGCTGTCCCGCATGATCGCGGCCACCTCCGCCTCCGAGCGGCCGCTGATCGCCACGACGTCCCAGCCGTCCAGCACCCCGCGGGAGCGCAGGATGTGCAGCAGCTGGTCGCGCTCGCGCTCGCGCCGGGTCGTGGTGAAGCAGATCCGCCGGGCGGGAACCTCGGGGCCCGGGCGGAACATCTCCGCGTCGACCACGTTGCGGACCCGGTGCACCGGCAGATCGGGGAACGCGTACGCGAGCAGCTCGGCGTTGTCGCGCGAAACGGTCAGCAGCGCCCGCAGGTTCGGGAAGCCGGCGTACGGGGCACCCGGCCCGGTTCCGGGGTACGGCACGAAGTCGAAGGTGTCGTAGGCGCGCTGATTGAAGACGACCAGCGGCACCGTGGCGGGCAGGCGGTCCAGGGTGGGTCCGTACCACTCGGGCACCACGAGCACGTCGTCGGCGGTCAGCGCCACGTCGCTCGCGTAGGTCACCGCGGTGTCGTGCGCGAACCACGTGGACCGGAATCCCCGGTTGCCGTGCAGCACCCTGGCCCGCAGCCCGAGGGCATTGAGCGCGTCGACGTGCCGGTAGATGACCCGGATCCCGCCGACCGGCAGGTCGAGGTCGGGCGTCAGGTAGTAGACGACCGGCCGCTCGCCGCGCGCCGGCGCGGTACGCAGCGACGGCGGCTGCCGGCGGCGCATCTCGGCGCGGAGCCGGTAGGCCTCGATCCTCCGGTTCGCCAGCGTGCCGATCCGTGGCATCACGTGTGGTCCTCCCAGGGCGTCATAGGTCGGGGCAGCGCACCGGCACCGTCCACGCCGGAACGCGCAGGGGCGCGATCACCAGTTCGGTGCCCGTGCCGTCGGTGGCACAGGCCACTCCGGCGCGGTCCACCTCGGCGCTCCAGCGGGGCCCGTACGCCCGCGGGTTGTCGACGCGGAGGTTGACCAGGGCCACGACGGCCAGCAGCCCGGCCAGCAGGTGCAGCGGGGCGACCTGGGCCCGGCGGGCGACCGTCTCGCCGGGCGGCGCGGGCTGGGCCAGGGCGACCAGCGCGGTCACCACCAGCATGGCGGGAGCGACCGTGTAGCGGGGGGCGGCCACGCCGGACAGGGTCACCGGGAGCGCGTACAGCACGGCGCTGTGCAGGGCGGCCGTGCCGGCGAGGACCCACGCCGGGCGGGTCCGGCCGCGCAGGGCCGCCGCCAGGACGCCGAGGACCACGAGCCAGGCCAGGCCGGCGAGCAGGAGCCAGGAGGCGTCGACACCCTGACCGAGCCAGCGCTGGCCGACCAGCGGGGCGGGCACCGCGCGCAGCAGGTAGCCGGTGGCGGCGGGCACCGGATCCGGGGCGAGCGCCCGGGAACTGGAGCCGCCGAGCAGCCCCGCGGCCTGCACGGCCAGGCCGGCCGCGAGCGCCCCGGCCAGCGCGAGGCCGAGCCGGTCGCGGCGCCCGTCCCCGGCCCGCCGCACGGCACGGAACAGGGCCAGCGGCACGAACGCCGCCACCAGGATGTCGCTCGTGGCCACCAGCAGCACCGTCGCCACCGCCACGACCCGGCCGGCGCGCCCGCGGGGGCTCCACAGCAGCACCCAGAACAGGGCGTAGAGGCCGTACCAGTGGAAGTTGGCGACCGAGTTCAGCACCTCATCCTGCGCCACCGGCACCACCACCAGGCCGGCGGAGACCAGGACGCGGGAAAGCCGGGAGCGCAGGTGGGCGGCGCTGGCGACGTACACCAGCAGCGCCAGCAGGCCGGTGCACAGCGCCGCCGAGACGGCCAGGACGGCCGAGGCGGCGCTGAGCGGCAGCGCGGACGCCAGCGCGGCGAGCAGCCGCGGCACGGCGTGGAAATAGCCGGCGTACGAGTTCAGCAGCGCCGCGAACGGGCCCTCCCGCAGGGCGTCGGCGAGGAAGACGCTGCCGTCCTCGGCCCACACCGTGTCGAGGGCGCCGGCGCCGGGCTGGCGCAGCAGTCCCACCGCCGCGGCGACCGCGACGGCGAGCACCGCCAGGGCGACCGCCCGGCCGCTCACCCGCCCCGGCGGCGGCGCCACGAACAGCGCACGGGCCACCTCCCCGGGGCGTGCCGCGTGCGGGCGCCCGGGCGCTCCCGAGGGTGCGGGCCCGCCGGTCAGCACGGGGGAACCGGCGGTCAGAGCCGGCCCTCGGCGACCGCCTGGGTCACCCACGGGATCACCTCGTCGAGCATCTCGTCGAGGGTGGTGGTCGCCTCGAAGCCGAGCACCTCCCGCGACTTGGTGACGTCCGGGACGCGCTTCTGGACGTCGTGCTCGAACGGGTCGTCGGACACCAGCCGCAGCGGCACGTCCGGGCCCTTGATCTTCCGCCAGATCACCCCGGCCAGCTCGCGGACGGTGGTCGACTCGGCGGTGGAGATGTTGAAGTCCTCGTTGCGGGCGCGCTCGTGCTCCATCGCCGTCGCGATGCCGCGGGCCAGGTCGCCGCCGTACGTGTAGTGGCGCACCTGCTCGCCGTCGCCCAGGATGTGCAGCGGGTCCTGGCCCTTGAGCACCTTCTGCACGAGGTCCGGCACGACGTGCGACATGGCGAGCTTGACGTTGCCGGAGAGCACCTCCGCCTCGCCCAGCGCGCGGCCCTCGCCGACGCCGACGCAGTTGAACGGCCGCACGATCGTGTACGGCAGCTTGTACTGGTCCCAAGCGGCGTGCGCGTAGTACTCCACCGCGAGCTTCTGGAAGCCGTACGACGACAGCGGCGGCGGGATCCGGCGCTCGTCGCCCTCCTTCGACGGCCAGTGGCCGGTGGACTCGAACACCATCGACGACGACAGGTACGTGACCTTGCGCAGGCTGCCCTCGCGGTGCGCGCGGATGGCCGCGTCGCAGGAGGCCGCCATGATCCGCTCGTTGGTGGCGAGCAGGTCGTAGGCGTACGCGTGGAAGTAGGAGATCCCGCCGATCATGGCCGCGCCGGCGATGAAGTGGTCGCAGTCGGACAGCAGCCCGCTGAGCAGGTCCACGTCCCGCGCGTCGCCCTCGACGAAGTGGTAGCGCGGATCGTCGTCGTACGAGTGGGACACCGGCCCGTACTTGGAGAAGTTGTCGACGCCCACCACCTCGTGCCCGCGAGACAGCAGTTCCTCCACGACGTAGCCGCCGATGAACCCGGCGGAGCCGGTGATCAGAACCTTGGACACGAATTCTCCTAGCTGGTGGTTTCGAGCGCGACGGACGGGACGGGTTGCTCGGCCGCCTCGACGCGCACCCGGCGCGCGGCGAGTTGCTCCATGGTGAGCCGGCGGCCGAAGGCGAAGCGGTACCAGCGCAGGTAGCTGGGCAGGAACCGGCCGAGGTCGAAGTGCGACTCGCCGAGCTGGCGGTCGAGCCAGATGGTGGGCAGCTCGGCCACCGGCATCCGGGCCCGGGCGGCCTTGGCGGTCAGCTCCAGCCCGATCTCGAAGCCGGCCCGCGACTCGATGCCCACCTGGCGGACGAAGTCGGTGTGGTACGCCTTGAAGCTGTTCGTGGCGTCGCGGGTGCCGACCCGGGTGAAGTGGTACAGGCTGAGCCCGGCCCACCGCGACATCAGCCGCTTCAGGCGCGGGCCGCCGACCTGCTGGCCGCCGGGCATGTAGCGGGAGGCGGCGGCGACCACCACACCCCGCTCCACCAGCCGGGCGAGGCCGTCGATCTGGCGCGGGTCGTCGCAGCCGTCGGCCATGGTGACCACGGTGACCGGCGCCAGCGCCGCGTCGATGCCGAAGCGGATGGCGTTGGCCGGTCCCCGGCCGTACGTGTTGAGCACCGGGCGCACCCGCGGGTCGGCCATGGCGAGCTTCTGCGCGTACGGGACCGTGGTGTCGTCCGGGGTGTCGTGCACGAGCAGGATCTCGGCCGGCAGCAGCACGTCCCGCAGGATCCGCTCCATGCACGGCATGATCGCGTCGCCCTCGTTGTAGACGGGGATGACGACCGAGACCCGGGGCCTCATACGAGCACCCCGCGCCGCGTCAGCCCCCACATGTCGATGAGCGGCAGGTCGGTGTCGAGGCCGGCGTAGTCGGCGTGCGGAGCGGCGATGACCAGCACGTCGGCGCGGGCCAGCACCTCCTCGAGCGGCACGAACCGGTCGTCGGCGATGTACGGGTCGGTGCACAGCACGGACTTCGCCTTGAGGGTCAGGATCTTGCGCAGCTTGTACGCCAGGCTCTCGCGCGGGTCGTCGCTGCCGGCCTTGAACGCCATGCCCAGCACGCCGACGGTCAGGTCGCTCAGGTCGAAGCGGTCCTCCATCTTCGACACGAGGTAGAGCGGCAGGCCCTCGTTGATGAGCATCGCGGCGTGGCCGAGCACGAAGTTGTTCTTGTTGAACGCCGCGAGCTGCATGGTGTCCTTCAGCAGGCACGGCCCGGCGGCGAAGCCCGGCATCGGCACGTCGGCGGCGCGCGGGTAGTCGTAGGTGATGGCGTGCCGGATCCGGCTGTAGTCGAGACCGAAATCGTTGGCCATCATCCAGAACTGGTTGGCGGTCGCGAACTTGATGTACCGCCACGTATTCGTGAACAACTTGGCCAGTTCGGCCTCTTCGGGCGAGACCGCGACGATCTGGTCGGTCAGGTTGCGGAAGAATTTCTCCGCCCGCAGGCTCACCTCGGGGCTGCGAGCGGCCACGATCTGTGGAAGCTCGAACAATTCGGTCAGCGCCCGGCCCTCGGCGATGCGCTCGGGGCAGAACGCGACGTCGACCTCGATGCCGCGATTGCGCAGCATCTTCTCGGTGAGCGCGGTGACCCCGGGATAGACCGTGCTGCGCAGGATGACGAGCTGGCCCGGCACGAGGTGCTCGGCGCAGCGTTCCAGGGCCCGCGGCACCACGCCGAGGTCCGGGTTCAGGTGTTCGTCGACCGGGGTGCCCACGACCACGACCAGGTGCTCGGCGGCGGCCACCGAGGCGGGGTCGGTCGTGGCGACCAGCTTCCCCGCCGCGACGACCTCGGCGAGCAGGCCGGCGGCCCCGTCCTCGTCGAACGGCATCCGCGCGGCGTTCACAGTGGACACCGCGGCGTCGTTGATGTCGTACAGCGTGACCGTCTGGCCCCGCGACGCGAGTGCGATGCCGAGCGGCAGTCCCACCCGCCCGCAGCCACCGACGATCACGACGTCTCGTGTGAATTGGCGTGTCCCCACGGGCGTTCCCCCCAACCGACGGACCGGCCTCGTTCCGGACCCGGAACGGCTACATGCTACGGAGCACGGTGACCCCGGCAGTTGCATTTGTCGAGTACCGAACAGGGGGTCGAAACGAGGGGACGGGGGAGCTATGGCCGGTCCGGCGCAAGCGCTACCGGTTCAGCCGATGCGAGCATCACCGCGAACCGGAACTTGGTGCCCTGATTGACGTTCCGGGCCCGCACGAGGGCCGTCAGGTCGACCATTAACGCGCCAATCACGCCAATTCCGGCATGCCTCGCGGAGACAATCCCGGGCGCCTCGATCGCCCCGATCACTGGCCTTTGACGCATTGCTGCGGACCAATCCGACAATATGCCGCCACGCGGGTGCCCGGCCGCCCGGCCGCGATCCGGCGCCTTTCCGCCGATACCGCCGCGCCGCGCGCCACCACTACGCTGGCCCGGTCCGCAGGCACCCCGCCACGCCCGCCGGGAGGATCCAGATGACCGAGGCCGAGACGACCGGAGCACAGGACCGGGACGGCGTGACCGTCGCGCCCACCGCCGACGTCGACCCGCGGGCCGGCATCGGCGCGGGCACCCGGATCTGGCACCTGGCCCAGATCCGCGAGGACGCCACCCTCGGCCGCGACTGCAACGTCGGCCGCGGGGCGTACGTCGGCCCCGGCGTCGTCATCGGCGACAACGTCAAGCTGCAGAACCACGCGCTGGTCTACGAGCCGGCCCGGCTCGCCGACGGCGTCTTCATCGGCCCCGCCGCGGTGCTGACCAACGACGAGTACCCGCGCGCGGTCACCCCCGAGGGCCGGCCCAAGTCGGCCGGCGACTGGACCGCCGTCGGGGTGACCGTCGGCGAGGGCGCGGCCGTCGGCGCGCGCGCCGTGTGCGTCGCCCCGGTCACCGTGGGGCGGTGGGCGCTGGTCGCCGCCGGCGCGGTCGTCACCCAGGACGTACCCGACTTCGCGCTGGTCGTGGGCGTGCCCGCGCGGCGGGTGGGCTGGGTCGGGCGGGCCGGGCGGCCGCTGGTCGCCAAGGGCGACGGCGTCTGGGTGTGCCCCCTCACCGGCGCCGGGTACGCCGAGACCGGCGGCCGCCTCGTGGAGCACACCCCCGGCGGTCAGGAACCCACGTAGGCGGCCAGGTGCTCGCCGGTCAGCGTGGAACGCGCGGCGATCAGGTCGGCCGGGGTGCCCTCGAAGACCACCCGGCCGCCGTCGTGACCGGCGCCCGGCCCGAGGTCGATGATCCAGTCTGCGTGCGCCATGACCGCCTGGTGGTGCTCGATGACGATGACCGACTTGCCGGCGTCGACGAGCCGGTCGAGCAGGCCCAGCAGCTGCTCCACATCGGCGAGGTGCAGGCCGCTGGTCGGCTCGTCGAGCACGTACACGCCGCCCTTCTCGCCCATGTGGGTGGCCAGCTTGAGCCGCTGCCGCTCGCCGCCGGACAGGGTGGTGAGCGGCTGGCCCAGAGTGAGGTAGCCCAGCCCGACGTCGGCGAGCCGGTCCAGGATCGCGTGGGCCGCCGGGGTGCGCGCCTCGCCCGCCCCGAAGAACTCCTCGGCCTCGGCCACCGGCATCGCCAGCACCTCGCTGATGTCGCGACCGCCGAGGCGGTACTCCAGCACCGAGGCCTGGAACCGCTTGCCCTCGCACTCCTCGCAGGTGGTCGCCACGCCGGCCATCATGGCCAGATCGGTGTAGATGACGCCGGCGCCGTTGCAGGTGGGGCAGGCGCCCTCGGAGTTGGCGCTGAACAGCGCCGGCTTGACGCCGTTGGCCTTCGCGAACGCCTTGCGGACCGGCTCCAGCAGCCCCGTGTACGTGGCCGGGTTGCTGCGCCGGGAGCCGCGGATGGCGGTCTGGTCGACGGACACCACGCCCTCGCGCCCGGCCACCGAGCCGTGGATCAGCGAGCTCTTGCCGGACCCGGCGACCCCGGTGACCACGACCAGCACCCCCAGCGGGATGTCCACGTCGACGTCGCGCAGGTTGTGGGTGGCGGCGCCGCGGATCTCCAGGGCACCGGCCGGCTCGCGCACCGAGGGCTTCAGGGACGCGCGGTCGTCCAGGTGCCGGCCGGTGAGCGTGGTGCCGGCCCGCAGCCCGGCCACGGTGCCCTCGAAGACCACCTCCCCGCCGGCCGTCCCGGCGCCGGGGCCGAGGTCGACCACGTGGTCGGCGATCACGATCGTCTCCGGCTTGTGCTCCACGACCAGCACGGTGTTGCCCTTGTCCCGCAGCTGGAGCAGCAGGCGGTTCATCCGCTCGATGTCGTGCGGGTGCAGGCCGATGGTCGGCTCGTCGAACACGTACGTGACGTCGGTGAGCGACGAGCCGAGGTGCCGGATCATCTTGGTGCGCTGCGCCTCTCCCCCGGACAGCGTGCCCGAGGGCCGGTCGAGGGAGAGGTAGCCCAGCCCGATCTCGGCGAACGAGTCGAGCAGGTGCCGCAGCCCGGCGAGCAACGGGGCGACCGACGGCTCCTCGAGGTCGCGGATCCAGGTGGCCAGGTCACTGATCTGCATCGCGCAGAGCTCGGCGATGTTCTTCCCGTTGATCCGCGACGAGCGGGCCTCCTTGCTGAGGCGGGTGCCGTCGCACTCGGGGCACACCGAGAACGTCACCACCCGCTCGACGAAGGCGCGGATGTGCGGCTGGAGCGCGGCCACGTCCTTGGCCAGGAAGGACTTCTGGATCTGCGGGATCAGCCCGGAGTAGGTCAGGTTGATCCCGTCCACCTTGATCTTGGTGGGTTCGCGGTACAGCAGGTCGTCGAGCTCCCGCTTGGTGAACCGGCGGATGGGCTTGTCCGGGTCGAAGTAGCCGCAGCCGCGGAAGATGCGCCCGTACCAGCCCTCCATGCTGTAGCCGGGGATCGTGATCGCGCCCTCGTTGAGCGACTTGCTGTCGTCGTACAGCTCGGTGAGGTCGATGTCGGAGACCCGGCCCATGCCCTCGCAGCGCGGGCACATGCCGCCGGTGATGCTGAAGGCGCGGCGCTCCTTGACCGTACGGCCGGCCTTCTCGGTGGTCACCGCGCCGGCGCCGCTGATCGAGGCGACGTTGAACGAGAACGCCTGGGGCGAGCCGATGTGCGGCTTGCCGAGCCGGCTGAACAGGATGCGCAGCATCGCGTTGGCGTCGGTGGCGGTGCCGACGGTGGAGCGGGGGTTGGCGCCCATCCGCTCCTGGTCCACGATGATCGCCGTGGTGAGCCCGTCGAGCAGGTCCACCTCGGGCCGCGCCAGCGTCGGCATGAAGCCCTGCAGGAAGGCGCTGTAGGTCTCGTTGATCAACCGCTGCGACTCCGCGGCGATCGTGCCGAACACCAGCGAGCTCTTGCCCGAGCCGGAGACCCCGGTGAACACCGTCAGCCGGCGCTTCGGGATCTCGACGGTGACGTCCTTGAGGTTGTTCTCGCGCGCGCCGTGCACCCGGATCAGATCATGGCTGTCCGCCGCGTGCGTCCCCGTGGCCTTGCTCATCGTGTCTCCTGACTAGGTCCTGGCTGCTCGGAGCAGTATGGCCGGTTCCGGGGCCCGGAGGGGCTCACCGGTCCTGGAGCAGGCCCAGGACGTTGCCGTCGGGGTCGGTGAAGGTGGCCACCAGGCGTCCGCCGCCGACGTCGTGCGCCGCCTCGGTGACGGTGGCGCCCGCCGCGGTCACCTCGGCCAGCCGCGCCTCGATGTCCGGTACGTGCCAGTACGCCACCGGCGACGTCATCCCCTGCGGGCCGCCGCCGGGCACCAGCCCGATGTGCTGACCGGCGACCTCGTACCCGACGTAGTAGGGCTCGTCGGTCTGCGGGGGCGTGCCGAGCAGGGCGGTGTAGACCTCCTTGGCCTTCGTGAGGTCGGAGACGGGGTGCAGCACCGTCTTGACGCCCTGGGTGGAAGAGCTGCTCATGATGACTCCTTCGAGGTCGCGCGGGCCGGACCGGTCGATCCGGCCGCCGGCATCCACGCTAGGGCCGGCCGGGCACCGCGCGCTTCTCGAATCCTGATCGGTTCCCGCGCGCGGGTCAGGAGTTGTAGGGTTCCGCGGTCACCCGCAGCCCCCGGGGCCGGCCGAGCCGCCGCGGCCAGGAGGCCACCACCCGCCGGGTCTCCCCCGGCAGCAGCCAGAGGTAGTTGTCGTCGTAGGCCGCCGGCAGGACCCGGTCACCGCGGCCGTCGCGCACGGCGACGCGCACCATCGCGGCCACCACGGCGCCCCGGTTGCTGATCGTCGCGGTCACGGCCTCGGAGCCCGGCACCCGGGCCGGGGCGGTCGTGACGGTCACCCGGGCCTTCGGCAGGGCGGACAGCGCACGCATGTCCCCCGGCTCCGCGTAGCGCCAGTACGTGTTCTCCGAGAGCAGCCTTCCCTTCGCGTCGCGCAGCTCCAGGCGTACCAGATGAAGGTCCTTGCGAGGGGTGACGGTGAACGCGGCGGTGGTGGACGAGGGCGCCACCGACAGCTGTTGCCGCTGCGCCGGGCCGAGGCGGCGGCCGGTGAGGTCGTAGGCCTGCGCGGTGACGGTGACGCCGGTCAGCGCCGCGGGGGTGTGGTTGACCGCCCGGACCCGCCAGGTGCCCGGGTCCGCCTGCACGTGCCGCGGCTCGCAGCTCTTGCGGGAGCCGTAGTAGGCGCCGTTCACGTCCAGGTCGTAGTCGTACGTCTGCCACACCGTGCTGTACCAGGACGGATGCGACATCCACAGCAGCAGGCCGGCGGCGTTGCGCCACAGGCTCGCGTTCCACGCCTCGAACATCGCGCGGTGGTTCTCGTAGTTCACGAACTGGGCCCGCGCGGTGAACTCCTCGAGCGACGCGGCGGCACCCAGCCGCTCCTCGATGGCCTGCTGGTAGTAGTCGACGTGCTGGTTACCGTGCACCGCCCAGTCGTGGTAGCCCCACACCTGCGAGATCGGCCAGGCCTGCTCCGCGCCGGCGAGGTTGCGCATCGTCTCGGCGTGCGGCACCACCGGCATGCCGATCTCGGTGTGGAAGCCCAGCACGCCGGCCTTGTAGATCGCCGGGTCGGCGTACGTCTCCGGCGGGACGTAGTGCCACGGCCCGGAGCCGCTGACGATGCCCGCGTTCGACGACGGCACGTAGATGATCTCGGGGTTCTCGGCGGCGACCGCCCGGCGCAGGCCGGCGTCGATCGCGGCCGGCGGGAACTGCTCGTTGGCCCCGCACCAGACCACGATGCTGGGGTGGTGCCGGTAGCGGCGGATCGTGTCGGCGACGATCTCGTCGTAGACGGCCGACTCCTGGAGGAACGCCCCGGCCTCCCAGAAGTCGTTCCAGACCAGCAGGCCGTACTCGTCGCAGGCGGCGTAGAACTCCTCGCGGTTGCTGCTGCCGAGCCAGTTGCGGATCATCGTGAAGTTCATGTCGCGGTGCATCGCGACGGTCTCCCGGGTGCGGTGCGGCTCGGTGCGGCGCAGCAGCTCGTCCCAGCCCCAGTTGCCGCCGCGGGCGAAGACCGGCACGCCGTTGACGCTGATCCTCAGCTCGGTGGCGGCGTTGCTGACCGCCTTCACCTCGCGCCAGTCCCGGCCGTCCGGCGAGACCAGGACGACGAACTCCCGCGCGTACGCCTGTTCCCACACGAGCTCGAGCTCGTCGAAGGTGACCGGCCCGCCCAGGTCCACCTGGATCCACTGGTCGTCGCGCGCCTCGGAGGCCCAGCGCGTGCGCGGGTCGCCGTCCACCGCGTTGCCGGGCGGGTAGCCGTTCTCGCTGGAGGAGGCGGTCGCCGTGCGGCCGCGCGCCAGGTCGGTGCCGGGCTCGGCCCCGCGGCGTACGGACAGCGCCCACAGCGAGATGCCCCAGTCGGTGACCCGCTTGCCGCCCTGGAGGCGTACGTAGCGCGCGGTCTGCTCGGGCAGCTCGACCTTCTGCGGGCCGGTGTTCCCCATCGGCGTCTCGTTGCTCACCACCTTGACGTCGGTCCACGCGTCCCCGTCGCCGGCGACCTGGACCCGGAAGTCCAGCGCGTACGCCGACTCCCAGACGAGCGTGACCCGGTCGAAGTCGCGGGCCTCGCCCAGGTCCACCTGGATCCACTCGCCGTCACGGTACGCCGACGACCAGCGGGTGCCCGGATCGCCGTCGGTCACGGCCGCCGCGGTGGTCCCGTCGGCCTCGCTCAGGGCGGACGCGGTCGCGCCCCGGGCCAGGTCGGCGCCGTCCGGGCCGTCCGCCACCGACAGCGTCCACAGCGAGATGCCCCAGCCGGTGGCGCGGGCCCCGGCCTGGATCCGCACGTGGCGCCGGTGCTGCCGGGGGAAGGTCACGGTCTGCTCGGCCCGCCCGTCGTGGAAGGACAGCGGCGGGACGGCCGGCGGGGAGACGACCACGGGCTGGAAGGACTCGTACGCGAACTCGCGGATGCCGAACCGCGTCGTCCGCACGTCGCTGACCCGGCGCCCGGCCACCGCGGTGACCGTGAGGTCGTGCAGGTGCGACTCGCCGTACCCGTTGGGCCACCAGAGCCGGGGATTCCTCAGCCGCAGCGCGCGATGCCGGCCGGGCGTGAACACGACCTTGCTGGTCGCCCCGGCGGGCACGGTCACGGTCTCCTCGACGGTGGTGCCGCACAACGCCGCGCGCACGGTGACCTCGGTGGCGCTGCTCGCCGCGTTGCGCACCGGGACGGTGACGGTCAGCTCGGCGGTGCCCGCGCCCGCGCCGGGCAGCTTCGTGGCGACGTAGGCGTCCCCGATCACGATCGCGCCGGTGCTGCGGAGCCGGACGTGGTTCCAGATGCCGGCCGCCCGGTCCCGGACCGCGGGCATCCAGTCCCAGCCGGAGGCCGCCAGGTAGGTCGGCGAGTCCAGGAACAGCGAGCCGCCCTGCAGGAACGTCCAGCTCTCCAGCGTCTTGTCGCCCGGGGTGCCGGGGTGCGGCATCGGCGTGACCCGCACCGCGACGGCGTGCTCGGCGCGGCCCCGGATCGCCTCGGTGATGTCGAACGCGGCGCGGGCGAAGGGGTGCGTGACGGTGCCCACGGCGGTGCCGTCGACCCACGCCTCGGCGCGGTGGTTGACGCCGTCGAACTCCAGCCAGACGTGCCGGCCCGGGCCCGCGTCGAAGCCGCGCGGCAGGGTGAAGGCGCGCCGGTACCACCACGCGTGGCGGGACAGGGCCTCCGGCACCCGCAGGTTCTCGAGGCCGCCGACCGGGTCGGGCAGGTGGCCGCGCTCCACCAGGGTGGCGAGGACCGTCCCGGGAACGGTCGCGGGCAGCCAGTCCCGCACGTCGCGGCGGCCGGTGGAGAGGGCGGCGCCGTCGGCCGTACCGGCGAAGTCGTCGAGCGTGAGCGCCCAGCCGGACTCCAGCGGGACGGTGCCGTCCGGCGCGGTCCGCAGGGCGGGGGCCGGGCGCGTGTTGCCGCCGGCCCAGTCGGTCCAGCCGGTGGCGGCGGGGCGCGGGGCGAGCGGGCGGCCGTACACCTGGAAGCCGTTGAGCCCGACCGGGTTGCTGGTCGAGCGCCGGGTGGCGGTGAGACGCACGTGCCGCGCCCGGACCGGCGCCGGGAAGTCCACGGCCTGAACCCCTCCCCCGCCGTCGGCGGTCTCGTGCGCGACGGTCCAGGCGGTGCCGTCGGCCGACACCTCGATCCGGTACGCGACAGCCGCGCTGGACAGGACCTCATCGCCCTCGGTGGCGTTCCAGTCCCCGTCGAACGGTCCGTCGTCGAGGGTGGCCTCGAAGGTCAGCGTGACGGAGCTGAGCTCGCACGGCCCCTGCAGGTCGACCGCGATCCACTGCGGGTCGCCGGGCAGGGCCCGCCAGCCGGAGCCCTGGACACCGACCCGGGCGAGGCCGTCGACCGCGAACGTGGGCGGGGTGGGTGCGTAGGCCGTCGAGCTGGCGGTGACCGGACGGAACAGGGCCAGGTCGGTGCCGGCCGCGGGCGGCGGCGCGGCCCCGGCGGCTTCGGGAAGAAGCGACTGTACGCCGAACGAGGCGAGCAGTCCGCCGCCGGCGGCGGTGAGCAGGGCGCGCCGGGAGACGGGCGGCGTGTCGGGCATGGGAACCTCCGGGGAGCAGGTGACAACGTTGTCAATACGACTTGAATTAAGTCGTGTATGTCAAGAGCGGATTTCGTCCGCGGCGGCGCGACGGTGGCGTGGCCCGCCGGCCCGCACGAGTAGGCTGATCGCTCGTCACGAGGAGGAGGCCGGCGTGGACTATGGCGACAAGCTCTTCTGGCTCTCGGTGGTGATCCAGCGCAAGTACGCGCAGATCTGCGCCGGGTTCGACCTGACCCCCTCGCAGGCCACGCTGATCTGCGCGGTCAGGAACCAGCCGCGGCAGATGGCCGACCTCGCCGCCTCGCTGGGCATGACCAAGAACGCCCTGAGCCAGCTGGTCGACCGCACCGCCCGGCTCGAACTGGTCAGCCGGACCGGCTCGGCACAGGACCGGCGGATAGTCATGCTCAGCGCGACGCCCACGGGCAAGGCGCTCGGCGAGGCCGTCTACGCCGAGATCACCAGGCGCCTGCCCGAGATCGCGAGCAGCCTTGATACCGACGACCAGCGCGACCTCGCGCGCGTGGCCACCACCATCGTGGACACCTCGGACCTCGCTCCGCCCGCCGCGCACCAGCCCGCGCCTTGACGAAGTTCATGCCATGAACTACTTTCGTTCACGGCATGAACTAGTGAGGGGTGGCAACGGTGAGCACACCGACAACAACCGGCACGATCGCGGTCTTCGGCGCGACGGGGCAACAGGGCGGGGCGGTGGTCGACGCGCTGCTGGATCACGGGGCGCGGGTGCGGGCCCTGGTCCGCGACCCGCGGTCCGGCCGGGCCCGGGCGCTGGCCGCCCGCGGCGTCGAACTGGCGGCCGTCCGGGCCGACGATCCGGCGTCGCTGGCCGGCGCGCTGACGGCGGTCGAGGCGTTCCACTTCATGACCCCGGAGGCGAACAGCCTCGAAGAGGTCGAGGCGGAGGTCCGCATCGGCACCGCGCTCGTCGACGCGGCGGTCGAGGCGGGCGTCCCGCACGTCGTGTTCAACTCGGTCTTCGGCGCGGACCGGGAGTCGGGGGTGCCGCACCACGACTCGAAGCACCGGATCGAGGAGCACCTGAGGAAGTCCGGCCTGAGGGCCACGATGGTGCGCGCGACCGCCTTCATGGAGAACTTCACGAGCGTGATGGCACCGAGCCTGGAGGACGGGGAGATCGTGCTGAGGCTGCCGCTGCCGGAGGACGTCGCCCTGAAGATGATCTCGATCAGGGACATCGGCCGGGTCGCCGCCGCGCTCCTGCTCGGCACCGCCGAGGCGCCCGGCGGCGCCGTCGAGCTCGTCGGCGACGAGCTGACGGGCCCCCGGATCGCCGCGGCGTTCGGCGCGCGCGCCGGGCTCCCGGCACGGTACGAGGCCCTCCCGTTGAGCGTGCTTCCCACCGACCTCGACCGGGCGATGTTCCGGCAGTTCGCGGAGGCGGCGGAGGAGCCTTCGGACCTCGCGGCGGTGCGGTCGATCGAGCCGGCGACGCTGGACCTGGCCGGATGGATCCGGGCCACCGGCTGGACCGCGCCCGCACCCGTGGCCGGCTCCTGAGCCTCCGGCCGCCGGCCCGGGTGGAATGTGCACGGCGCGCAAGCGGCCTTGCCTCCGGTGCGGCGCGGGACGAGGCTGGTCCGGGACCCCCGTACGTCGGGCCCTCCTGGCTTGCGAGGAGGCGGCCATGATCAGGACGCGGATAGCGGTCGGCGTGGACGGTTCGGCCGGCGCGACCGCGGCGGTGCGCTGGGCGGCGGTCGAGGCCCGCCGGCGCGAGGCGGAGCTGCGGGTGCTGGCGGCGTACCACCGGGACCGGCCCGGCCCCCGCGCGGCGCCGGCACCCGGGACGGAGGCCGTGCTGCACGCCGCGGTCACCCTCGCCCGGTCGGAGGCGCCCGGCGTCGAGGTCCGCTGCCTGGCGCTGCCGGGCTACGCGGTGCCGGTGCTGCTGCACGCCGCCGAGACGGCCGATCTGCTGGTCGTCGGCGCGCGCCCCGCCGGCCGGCTGCCGGGGCTGCCGTCCGGATCGGTCGGCGCCCAGGTCGCCACCCACGCGAAGCGCTCGGTGGCCGTCGTGCGCGGGCACGCCGCCGCGGACGGCCCGGTGCTGGCCGGCGCGGACGACGGGCCCGACGCCGGCACGGTGGTCGGCCGGGCCTTCGAGGAGGCGGCGCTGCGGGACGCCCCGCTGGTGGCGATCACCGCGCGGGCCGGCGGCGGCGCGGACCCGGCCGGGCCGCCCCTCGGCGGCGACCCGGACGCGCTGCTCGACCCCTGGCGGGAGAAGTACCCGGGCGTCACCGCGCACCGCGAGATCGTCACCGGCCGCCCCGACGTGGTGCTCACCGAGCGCACCGCGAACGCCCAGCTCGTCGTCGTGGGCCCGCGGCGCCACGGCTTCGAGGGGGTGCTGCTCGGCGCGGCCGGCAGCCGGCTGCTGCGCCACGCCGCCTGCCCCGTGCTGATCGCCCGCCCGTGACCGGGGCCGGCCGGCGCAGCCCCCCGTAACCCCGCCGCGCAGGCCGCCCCCTGGGGTGCCGCCACGATCCATCGCAACGCGGTGGGGGCCGCCGCGGGTCGAGTCCAAACGAATCCGTACGCCGCCCGCATCGATTGATATCGTGGCGCCTCGGGGAGGTGGCATGACGACTGCCGACGGGGCGTCCGGGCCGCCCGATCCGGGAGCCGTCCGCAGCCTGGACGAGCTCGTCGGCTGCCTGCGCGCGCTCAAGCTCTGGGCCGGGAATCCCTCGTACGACGCCGTCACGCGCCGGGTGAACGAGCACCGGCGGGCCGCCAGGCGCCCGGACGCGGAGCTCGCGCGCCGGGGCACGGTGGTCGACTGCTTCAAGACCGGCCGGCGGCGGATCAACAGCGACCTGATGCTCGCCGTCGTACGGGCCCTGCACGACGACACCGGCTACCTGGCCCACTGGCAGCAGGCGCTGCGCGTCACCCTCGCCGAGACCGCGGCCGCCGGCCAGGTGCGGGTGCTCGACCGGCTGCCGGACGACGTGCCGTCCTTCACCGGACGGCGGGACGAGACCGCCCGGCTGACCCGGGCGGCCGGCGCCGCGGCGGGACCGCTGGTGTGCGTGCTCTCCGGGATGGCCGGCGTCGGCAAGTCCCAGCTGGCGGTCCACGCCGGTCACCTGCTCGCCGCCGGCGGCGGCTCCGGCACGACCCTCTTCGTCAACCTGCGCGGCTTCCACCCGGACCCGGGGCAGCCGCCGACCGAGCCGGGCGCGGTGCTCGACGGCTTCCTGCGCCTGCTCGGGGTGTCCGGCCACGACATCCCGCACGGCCTGCCGGCCCGGTCGGCCCTCTTCCGCGAGCTGCTGGCCGGTCGGCGGGCGCTCGTCGTGCTCGACAACGCGGCGGACGAGGATCAGGTGCGCCCGCTGCTCCCCGGCGGCCCGGAGACGCTGACGCTGATCACCTCCCGGCGCCGGCTCGACGGGCTGGAGGGGGTTCTCCGTCTCGACGTCGAGCCGTTCGGGCCGGACGAGGCCGAGGGGCTGCTGAGGCGGTCGGTGCCCGGGATCGCGGTCGGCGACGACGGGTCCGCGTACGCGAGGATCGCCGCCCGGTGCGGTCACCTCCCGCTGGCCCTGAGCGTCGTCGCCGGTCAGATGGGCGCCCGGCCCGGCTGGACGGTGACCGACCACGCCGACCGGCTCGACGAACGGCACCGTCACCGCCGGCTGGACAGCGGCGTGGAGGTCGCGCTGCACCTGTCCTAGCAGCACCTTCCCGCCCGGCGGCAGATGCTGCTGCGCCGCATGGCCGCCCACCCCGGCCCCGACCTCGACGACCATGCCGCCGCCGCGCTGCTCGGCACCGACCGCGACACCGCCGTCGCCGACCTGCGCCACCTCACCGGCGAGCACCTGGTCCAGCAGCCGGTCAGCGGGCGCTACGTGCTGCACGACCTGGTGCGGGCGTACACCGCCGACCGCGCCCGCGAGGAGGACCGCCCCGCCGAACGCCGGGAGTCGCTGAGCCGCCTCTTCGACCATTACGTCCACGGCGCGGCTGCCGCCATGGACGCGCTCTACCCGGCCGAGCGGCACCGCAGGCCGGTCCTGCCGCCCCGGCCGCCCGGCGGGCCCGCGCTCGACGACCCGAAGACCGCCCTGCTCTGGCTCGACGGGGAACGCGCCGGCCTGGTGGCGGTCTGCCTGCACGCCGCCCGCGAGGGCTGGCCGGAGCACGCCGTACGGCTCGCCGGGATCCTGTACGCGTACCTGGACAACGGCGGTCACCCGGCCGACGCCTTCACGGTGCACACCGAGGCGCAGCACGCCGCCCGGCTGCTCGGCGACGGCCTCGCCGAGGCCACCGCGCTGGCCCACCTGGGCGTGGTGTGCTGGCAACTGGGCCGCCACCCGGAAGCGATCGGGCACCTGTCCCGGGCGCTGGCGTTCTTCCGGGAGCTCGGTGACGGGCCGGGCGAGGCGCGTACCCTCGGGAACCTGGGTGTGGTGCACAGCGCCGCCGGCCAGCGTGAGCTCTCCGCGACCTACCAGGAGCAGGCACTCGACCGTTTCGTCCGGCTGGGCGACCGGCTCGGCGAGGCCAACACCCTGACCAACCTGGGCAGCATGCACGTGCGGATGGGCCTGCCCGCCCCGGCCGCCGGCTACAACCTGCGGGCTCTCGCCGTCTTCCGCGAGCTGGAGCACCGTGGCGGGGAGGCCACCGCGCTGAACAACCTGGGCGACGCCACCACCCTGCTCGGCGGCTACGCCGAGGCGGCCGGCCACTACGAGCGGGCCCTCACGATCTTCCTCGAGCTCGGCGAGCGGTACGGCCAGACCTGTGTCCTCAACGGGCTCGGTGCCGCGCTGGCGGGACAGGGCCGCACCGGCGAGGCGATCGCCCGGCACCGGGAGGCGCTGGCGCTGGCCACGGAGATCGACCGGCCGGAGGAGCAGGACCGCGCCCGGACCGCGCTGGCCCGCCTCACCGGCCGCGACGGTGACCTCACAGCTTCCTGACTTTGCCCCGGCAGGCTGTCGGTCGGCACGGGGCGGTCCCGCGCCCGGGAGGGGATGAGTTCATGCGGGTGGGACACGGGGCGATCGTGGCGATGATCGCGCTGGCTTCCGTGGCGGGGTGCGGCTCCGGCGAACCGGCCGGGGACAGGGGCACGGCGAAGGTGGCGACGGTGGCCGGCGACGCGGGCACCCCGTCCGCCTCCGCCTCGGCGCGGACGCCGGAGCGGCCCCGGGAGCGGCTGGACACGACCCCCGCGGAGTTCGAGGCGATGCTCCGGCCGTACGAGAAGTGCATGGCGGAGCACGGGGCCCGCAAGCCCGCCGGCAAGCCGGCCAAGGGCGACGTCCCCCGGATGCATGTGGTCACCCCCGCGGAGCAGAAGAGGGAGGACGACGCGAACCGCGTCTGCGAGCCGCGGTTCTATCCGCTGCCGCCGTGGGAGCGCGACCCGGCGAACCCGGAGGCCCGGGACTTCGCGGTCGCCGTCGTCAGATGCCTCAAGGCCAAGGGTGTCGAGTATGTGACAGTGGGCGACGGAGGGCTCGGCGCGGCCCTCGGCGGCGACGACAACGACGCACGGTCGATCCGGCTCGGCCTCCAGTACATGCCGGAATGCGAACGCGAGGTCGCGAAAAAGACGAAATAGGCAGCCGATGGCCATCACTCTCCGTGATGGCCATCCCGCGTCCGGGCGACCCTCTTCACGGGTGTTTCGCCACGCCGCAGGTCGGGTACGATGAGCGGCATTCACGGGCCGCGATCCGGCCGGTGACCAGCAACGACGGCCCCGCCACCGGACAGCAGCACGGTGCGTGACGGCCAGGCGCCGCCAGTACCGACGGCCGGAAGGAGTCACGGGGTGGAATCGCTCGCGGGGCGTTACCGGCTGGAAGAGGCCGTGGGGCGGGGCGGCAGCGCGGTCGTGCACCGCGGCTACGACCGCACCCTGAAGCGCCGGATCGCCGTCAAGCTGTTCTCGCCGTACCGGCCGGACGGCAACGGACCCGCCGTCGACGTGCTGCGGGAGGCCCGCGCCGCCGCCCGCCTCAGCCACCCCAACATCGCCCGCGTGTACGACTACGGCGAGGCGATCGACGGCGACGAGCGCGTCCCGTACCTGATCCTGGAATTCCTCGAGGGTGACACCCTCGCCGACGAGCTGGCCCGCACCGGAGCCTTGGACTGGCGCCGCGCCGCCGCGGTCTGCGCGGACACCGCCGCCGCCCTGGCCGCCGCGCACGAACGCGACCTGGTCCACCGCGACGTCAAGCCCCGCAACGTCATGCTCACCCCCGCCGGGGTGAAGGTGCTCGACTTCGGCATCGCCGCGGCGGCCGGCCAGAGCAGCTTCGACACCCACGGCCAGCTCTGGGGCACCCCCGCCAACCTCGCGCCGGAACAGCTGCGCGGCGAGCCGACCTACCCGGCGGCGGACGTCTACGCCCTCGGCCTGATGCTCTTCGAATGCCTCACCGGCACCCGCGCCTGGCCGGGCAGCACGGTCGGTGAGATCCTCGCGGCCCGCCACGAGGGCCGCACCGCCCGCCTCCCGCGCATCCCCGGCCTCCCCCGCGAGATCAACCGCCTCTACGAGGCCTGCGTCGCCGACGACCAGGCCCGCCGCCCGACGGCCGCGGCCGCCGCCGAGATCCTCCGCCGCGCCGCGGGCTCGGTGCGCTCCCCGATCCCCGCCGCGACCTCCGCGCGCCGCGCCACCACCACCCGGTCCCGGCGCCGCGGTGCCGCCTCGACACACCCCGCTCCCACGGCAGCCGCCGCCGCGGCGCACCCTGCCTCGACGGTCGCTGCGGCGACCCGCCCTGTCGCTCCCACCGCCGCGACCCGGCCGGTGCTTCCGCGGCGGGCCGCCCTCACCGCGGCCATCGCCGGCGCGGCCCAACCGGCCCGCCCCCGCCGCGCGACCCTGGCGGCGTCCATCGCCGCCGCCCACCTGGCGCACCCCCGGCACCGCGCCGCCGTCACGGCCTCGCTGGCGGTCGTCCTGGCGGTCGTCAGCGTCCTCGGCCTCCAACTCGCCAACGGCGGCGCCACCCCGGGCGGCCGCCCCGCGGACGCCGCCGTCGACGGCGCGGGCGGCGCCGGAGCGGTGACCCCGATGCCGCGGCCCAGCACCGCGTCGCCGACCACGACGGCCCCGATCCGCGACATCCCGGTCGACGACGTGGAGCGCCAGACCCGCACCAGAACAGCCACGACGAACCCGGTCTACCAGGCCCCGCCCCCGGCGAACCCGACGACCCGGCCGACGACCCGCCCGACGACGACCCCGCCGGCCGCGCCCTCGTCGTCGCCGCCCCGCACGCCGAGCCAGCCGCCCCCGACCTCGTCGGAGCCGAAGCCGTCGGACCCGCCGGTGACCACCACCCCGCCGACGGAGACCACGTCTCCCCCCACGAACCCGGACCCGGACCCGACGACGCCGGAGTCGGCGGCCACAGAGGAGAACATCGTCCTGGCCGGCCTCGACAACTGACCGCCCCGCGGGCCGGCGGTCAGCCGGGTGGGGCGGCCCGGAGGTGGGCTCGTTCGCCCTGCCTGCCGATCAGGCTGAGGAACTCCACCGGCCCGGCGCTCGTGGCGCCGAACCAGTGCGGCGTGCGCGTGTCGAATTCCGCCGCCTCGCCCGCCTGGAGGATCAGGTTGTGCTCGCCGAGGACGAGACGCAGCGTGCCGTTGAGGACGTAGACCCAGTCGTAGCCCTCGTGGGTGCGCAGCTCCGGCTCCCGGTCGTCCGCGCCCGCCGGGAGGACGAACTTGTACGCCTGGATGCCGCCCGGGCGGCGGGTCAGCGGCAGGACCGTGGAGCCGTCGCCGGTCGCGACCGGGCGGAGGTTGATCCGGGGGTCTCCGGTCGGCGGCGCGTCGACCAGGTCGTCGATGGTGACCCCGTACGCGCGGGCCAGCGGCAGGAGCTGTTCCAGGGTCGGCCGGCGCAGCCCCGCCTCCAGCCTCGACAGGGTGCTGATCGAGATCCCCGTCTCCGCCGCCAGGGCGGTGAGCGTGATGTCGCGGCGCAGGCGCAGGTGCTTCAGCCTCGGGCCGACCGCGTCGAGGGTCCGGGCCCAGTCCTTCTCCATGCCGCCACTTTGCCATTCGGCAAGAAGCTTTGCTCATCCGACCGGCGCGGCGGACAGTCAGGGGGAACCGCACGTGACGACGAAGGGGCAGGTCGGATGGAGCACGGCTTCGACGCGACGTACTGGACGCAGCACTGGAGTCAGGCGTCCGGTGACGGGCACGGCAGCCACCCGGCGCAGGCGCATCTCGCCCGGGAGGTCGACGGCCTGACGCCCGGGACGGCCCTCGACGCGGGGTGCGGGGCCGGCGCCGAGGCGATCTGGCTCGCCGAGCGGGGCTGGCGGGTCGTCGCCGCCGACATCGCCGCCGCGCCGCTGGCCCGCGGGGCGGAGCGGGCCGCGCGCGCCGGGCTCGGCGACCGCGTGGAGTGGGTCGAGGCGGATCTGACCGTGTGGGAGCCGGCCGCCGAGTTCGACCTCGTCACCACGCACTACGCGCATCCCGCGATGCCACAGCTCGCCTTCTACGAGCGGATCGCGCGGTGGGTGGCGCCCGGCGGCACGTTGCTCATCGTCGGGCACCTGCACAGCCCGGGGCACGGGCACCACCCGGCCGAGGCCTCGGTCACGGTCGCGGACATCGTGGCCGGGCTCGACCGTACGCGGTGGAAGGTCGTCACCGCCGAGGAGCGGCTCAACGACGTCGGCCACGCGGAGCCCCTGCGCGACGCCGTGGTCCGCGCCGTCCGCGTCGGCTGAGGCCCCGGGACCGGTAGGGGCGCTACCGTGACGGGATGAGGGGCAGGGTGCCGTACCGCGAGTTGCTGAGGGCCTGCCGGTCGGGCGGCACAGTGGACGGCGGCGGGCGCCGGGGCGTCGACGCGGACGCGATCCGGCGCTGCTGCACGGCGGACGCCGCCCGGGTCGATCCGCGCGGGCTGCACCTGCGCCACCTGCGCGTGCGGGGCACGCTGGACCTGGCCGGCACGGAGATCGGCTTCCCGGTGCGCTTCCACGGGTGCACCTTCGACGCCGCGCCGGTGCTGGAGAACGCGCGGCTGCCGGCGCTCACCATCACGGACTCCCCCGCGCTGCCCGGGCTGCTCGCCAACGGCGTACAGATCCGCGGTGATCTGGATCTGTCCCGGTCCGCGGTCAGCGGCGCCCACCGGACCAGCGCGAGCACGTCGAAGCGGTCCGCGATCTGGTTGTGCGAGTCGCAGATCGGCGGACGGCTGCTGTGCGTCGACACGACGATCGTGGCCGGCGGCGAGCGGGCGATCCAGGCGGACCGGATGCGGGTCGGCGGAACCGTACGCCTGCTGCGCGGCTTCACCGCCACCGCCGAGGTACGCATGATCGGCGCGCGGATCGACGGCACGCTGGACCTGACCGGGGCGACGCTGGGCGGTCCCGGCGGGCTCGCGCTCGACCTGGGCGAGGTGGAGGTGGGCGGCAGCCTCTTCCTGATCCCGGAGCCGGTCACCGGCCGCCCGCCCGCGATCACCGGCCGCATCGACCTCGGCAACGGCCGGATCGGCGGGCAGATGCTGGTGCGCGACGCGATCGTCACGGCGCTCTCGCCCGTGCCGGTGGCCGGGCCGTACGGTCCGAACCGGACCGTCGGCACGGCCGTGAACGCGCCCCGGCTGAGCGTCGGCGGCGACCTCGCCCTCCAGGGCGCCTGCCGGTTCGAGGGCGGCGTCGACCTGGCCCTGAGCGACCTCGGCAGCCTCACCGTGGAGGGGTCGTGCCGGTTCGACGCCCCGGACCGCCGGGCGCTGGACCTGACGAACGCCGAGCTGCGGTCGAACCTCACCATGTCGCCCGGCGTCACCGTGCGGGGCGAGCTGCGGTTCACCGGCATGCGCGTGCACGGAAACCTGTCCCTGCGCGGCGTGCGGCTCAGCCGGCCGCGCGGCGGGTCCCTGGTCTCCGGCTCGGGCGCGGCGATCGACGGCGATCTGCGCCTGGAGCAGATGTCGGCCACCGGCGGGTACGTGCGCTTCCGCAACGCCGTGATCAAGGGTGCCGTCGACGCCGGCGGCGCGGTCCTGGACAACCCCGGCGGCCCTTCGCTCTCGCTGCACCAGTGCCTGATCGGTGGTTCCGTACGCCTCGTCGACGGCTTCCGGTCCACCGGGTACGTGCTGCTCAACAGGTCCACGGTGGACGGCCGGCTGGATTGCCGGGGCGGCGTGTTCCACTGTCCGGGGCCGAGCATGCGCAACCCGGCCGGGCACGCGATCGAGGCGATCTCGGCCACCGTCCGCGGCGGCCTCTACCTCGGGTGGGCGGAGGTGTCGCCGAGCGTCGACCTCACCAACGTCAGCACGCCGATCCTCGCCGACGACCCGGACCACTGGCCGCAGCGCTTCGTCGTCTCCGGCCTCACCTACGACCGGTTCGAGCATCCCGGCGGCACCGGCACCCCGATCGACTGGGACAGCGCCAAGCGGGGCAGGTGGCTGCTCGGGCAGGCCGCGTACGACTCCGGCCCGTACGAGCAGCTCGCCGCGGTGTTCCGCCGGCACGGCTACACCGCCGACGCCGAGGAGATCCTGATCGACCAGCGGCACGCCGCCCGTCGTGCCGTCCCGGCCCGCACCCGCCCGCTGCGCTACGTCCTCGACCTCGCGTACGGGCTGACGGTCGGGTACGGCTTCCGCCCCAGCCGGGTGCTCTGGCTGCTGATGGCGCTGCTCATCGCGGTCACCGTGTCGCTGCACCAGTCCGTCGCCCGGGACACGATGCGCGCCACCGACGAGCGCGGCAACGTCTACGCCGCCGACGGGCGGCTCGTCACGGTCGACGCCGCCCCGGTTCCGGCCCCGCAGCCCACCGCCGAGCCGGTGAGCGAAAGTGCGCGGCACCCCCGCGCCGACGCCTGCGGCGAGGGCCAGGTGCGCTGCTTCAGCCCGGCCCTGTACGCGATCGACACGGTGGTGCCGCTGATCTCGCTCGGCCAGCGGTCCACCTGGTACGCCAACGCGCGCACCCCGCACGGCGGCGCGGTCGAGTGGTGGCTGCACATCGCGACGCTCGCCGGCTGGCTCCTCTCCACGATCTTCCTGCTGTCGCTGGCCCGCCCGAGCCGCAGCGGCTGAGCGGACCCGGTCAGGCCGGTACGGGCTCGTCGAACTGGGTGCGGTAGAGCTCGGCGTACCGGCCGCCGCGGGCCAGCAGGTCGGGGTGCCGGCCGCGCTCCACCACCCGGCCGTCCTCCAGCACCAGGATCTGGTCGGCCGCGCGGATCGTCGACAGCCGGTGCGCGATCACCACGCTGGTCCGGCCGCTCAGCGCCTCGCCGAGGGCCGCCTGCACCGCCGCCTCGGACGTCGAGTCGAGGTGCGCGGTCGCCTCGTCGAGGATCACCACCCGGGGCCGGGCCAGCAGCAGCCGGGCGATGGTGAGCCGCTGGCGCTCGCCGCCGGAGAGCCGGTAGCCGCGCTCGCCGACGACCGTGCCCAGCCCGTCGGGCAGCGACTCGACCAGCGCGTCGAGGCGGGCCCGGCGCAGCACGTCCCACAATTCGTCCTCGGTGGCGTCCCGGGCGGGCGAAGAGCAGGTTGGCGCGGATCGTGTCGTGCAGCAGGTGCCCGTCCTGGGTCACCACCCCGAGGGCGCCGCGGATCGAGTCGGCGGTCAGCTCCCGGACGTCGCGGCCGGACAGGCGTACGGCGCCCTCCTCCACGTCGTAGAGACGCGGCAGCAGCTGCGCGATCGTGGACTTGCCGGCCCCGGACGAGCCGACGAGCGCCACCATCTGGCCCGGCTCGGCCCGGAACGAGACGCCGTGCAGCACCTCCTCGCCGCCGCGGGTGTCGAGCTTCGCGACGTCCTCCAGCGAGGCCAGCGACACCCTGTCGGCCGCCGGGTAGCCGAAGCGGACGTCGTCGAACTCGACCGCCACCGGACCGTCGGGCAGCGGCCGGGCGTCCGGCCGGTCCTGGATCATCGGCTCCAGGTCGAGGATCTCGAAGACCCGTTCGAAGCTCACCAGCGCGCTCATGATCTCGACGCGGGCGCTGGCCAGCGAGGTCAGGGGCGCGTACAGGCGGGACAGCAGCAGCGCCAGGGCGACGACCGCGCCGGCGTCGAGCTGCCCCCGGATGGCGTAGACGCCGCCCAGGCCGTACACCAGGGCCAGGGCGAGGGAACCGACCACCGTGAGCGCGGTGATGAAGACCCATTGCAGCATCGCCGTGCGCACGCCGATGTCCCGCACCCGCCAGGCGCGGGCGGCGAACTCCGCGGACTCCTCCGCCGGCCGCCCGTAGAGCTTGACGAGGGTGGCGCCGGGCGCCGAGAACTTCTCCGTCATCCGGGTGCTCATCGCCGCGTTGTGCTCGGCCGCCTCGCGTTCGAGCCGGGCGAGGCGGCGGCCCATCCGCCGGGCCGGCAGCACGAAGATCGGCAACAGCAGCAGGGCGAGCAGCGTGATCTGCCACGAGTAGGTCAGCATGACGGCCAGCGTGAGCAGCAGCGTCACCGTGTTGCCGACCACGCCGGAGAGCGTGTTGCTGAACGCCTGCTGCGCCCCGATGACGTCGTTGTTGAGCCGGGAGACCAGGGCGCCGGTCCGGGTACGCGTGAAGAACGCGACCGGCATCCGCTGCACGTGGTCGAAGACGGCGGTCCGCAGGTCGACGATGAGGCCCTCGCCGATCCGGGCCGACTGGTACCGGGTGAGCAGCCCGAGGCCCGCCTCCGCCAGCGCGATCACCGCGATCCCGGCGGCGAGGCGCACCACGGGCCCCGTGTCGGTGCCGGACACGATCGCGTCGACCACCCGCCCCGCCAGCACCGGCGCGGCGACGGTCAACAGGGCGGCGACCACGCTGCCGACGAGGAACCAGCCGAGCAGCCGGCGGTGCGGCCGGGCGAACCCGGCGATCCGCTTCAGCGTCGCGCGGGAGAAGGGTCGCTGGTCGCGTTGATGCATCGCGTGGTGCAGGGACATCCAGGCCGTGACTTCCATGCTCATACGGCGAACCTAAAACCTGCACAAAGGTCCAGGTCAAGTGCTTTGCGGAACACGGGGGCCGCGCAGCACCCCGGCGAGGTCTCGTCGCGATCGGCCGGCGGCCCGGGCGACCACCCGAAGGTCCACGGCCGCGACGGCGCCTCATCGGGGGGTGAGGACCGTCCGGAGGTCGTCGATCATCGGGTCGGTGGTGCCCGCGCGGGTGGCGAGCACGACCGTGCTCGGCGGGAGGTCGCGCACCGGCACGGCGGTCAGGTCGCTCCGCAGGGTGTCGGGGCGCTCGTCGGCGGGCGCCAGGGTCAGCGCGTCGCCGGTCGCGACCAGCTCCAGTTTGTCCTCCACGGTCAGGGCGAGCGGGCCGTCCGGCGCGGGTGCGCCGTCCGGGCGCGGGTCGACACGCCAGTAGGCGTCGAGGGCGGGATCGGCGTACCGGACGAGCGGGACGTCGGCGAAGTCGGCCAGGGTGACCGCGTCCCGGCCGGCCAGCCGGTGGTCCGCCGGCATCACCAGGACCCGGGGGTGTTCGTAGAGCACGCCGAGGTCGAGGCCCGCCGAGGGGAACGGCAGCCGGGCCAGGACCGCGCCGACCCGGCGGTCGAGCAGGGCCGGCCGGACGTCCGCGCAGAGCAGGTGCCGGGTGTGCACGGTGGCGCGGGGATACCGCAGGCGCAGCTCGCGCACGGCGGCGGTCACCGGCAGGTTGCCGGTGTACCCGATCACCAGGGTGCCGGGATCCGCGGCGGCCCGCGCCCGGTTGCGGGCCCGTTCGGCCGCCCGCAGCAGCCCCCGGGCCTCGGCCAGGTACGCCTCGCCCGCCGCGGTGAGGCGGCTGCCCCGGTTGGTGCGGTCGAACAGCCGGACGCCGAGGCCCGCCTCGAGGCGCTGGATCTGGCGGCTCAGCGACGGCTGGGCGATCCGCAGCGCGGTGGCCGCGCGGTGGACGTTGCCGTGCTCGGCGACGACGGTGAAGTACCGGACCAGGCGCAGATCGACGTCCATCGGTCCACGGTACCGCGATGCCCGTCGGGCATCACGCGATGAGAAACGGGCCTTGGACGTGCCCCCGGCGGCCTGCCTAGCGTGGACGCATGACCTCACGGACGGCCCTCATCACGGGCGGCACCAGCGGAATCGGCCTGGCCACGGCGGCCCTCCTGCATCGCGGCGGCTATCGGGTCGCGGTCACCGGCAGCACCCCGGAATCGGTCGGCGAGGCCCGGCGCAAGCTGCCGGACGACGTGCTCGTGCGGCACGCCGACGCCCGTTCCCTCGCCGGCACCGACCGGATCGTGGCGGAGGTCCGGGACCGGTTCGGCTCGCTGGACCTGCTCTTCCTCAACGCCGGCATCATGCGGGCGCGACCCGTCGGCGAGTACGACGAGGCCACGTTCGACGAGTTGATCGCGGTGAACTTCAAGGGCCAGTTCTTCACCCTGCAGAAGGCCCTCCCGCTGCTCAACGACGGCGCGAGTGTCGTGTTCACCGTGGGCATCGGCGCCACCCGGGGCATCGTGGCGGGGTCGGCGGCGGCCGCGAGCCGGGGTGCGCTGCTGGCGCTCGTACCGTCGCTGGCCCTGGAACTCGCCCCGCGCCGGATCCGCGTCAACGCGGTCAGCCCGGGCGCGATCGCCACCGGCCTCCTGGCGAAGCTCGGCGTGCCGGCCGAGGCGCAGGAGCAGATGGCGGCGCGGGTCCCGTTCGGCCGGCTCGGGACCGCCGAGGAGGTCGCCGAGGTGGTCGCGTTCCTCGGTTCGCCCGGGGCCGCCTACGTCACCGGCGAGAACCTCGTGGTCGGCGGCGGTGCGGGGCTGAGCGCCTAGAGTGCCGCCCGGCGGTCCCGGAGGAACGCGCGTTCCGTCTCGTTGGCGGCCAGGGCTGCCGCGCGGTCGTACTCGGCCGCGGCCTCGGTGTTGCGGCCGAGGCGGGCCAGCAGGTCGGCGCGGGTGGCCGGGAGCAGGTGGTAGCCCGGCAGCCGGACGTCCTCGAGGGTGGCCAGGGCGACCGCGGGGCCGTGCACCTCGGCCACGGCGACCGCGCGGTTCAGCGCCACGATCGGGGTGGGCGCCAGCGCCTGGAGCTGGTCGTACAGCGCCAGGACCTGGCGCCAGTCGGTGGCCGGGCCGTCGGTGTGCACGGCGTTGATCGCGGCCTGGATCTGGTACGGGCCCGGCCGTCCCCGCCGCAGGCACCGGCGGACGAGGGCGTGACCCTCGGCGATGAGCGTACGGTTCCACAGTGTCCGGTCCTGGTCGGGCAGCCGCACCAGCTCACCGCCCGGGCCCAGCCGGGCCGGCCGGCGCGCCTCGGTGAGCAGCAGCAGGGCGAGCAACCCGAGAACCTCGGGTTCGTCCGGCATCAGGGCGGCGAGCTCGCGGGCGAGCCGGATCGCCTCGGCGCACAGATCCGTCCTGATCAGCGGGCCGGTGGTGGCCGCGTAGCCCTCGTTGAACATGAGGTACAGCACGGTCAGCACCGGCGGCAGCCGGTCCGGGAGCTCGTCGGCCGCGGGCACCCGGTAGGGAATGGCCGCGTCGCGGATCTTCTTCTTGGCGCGCACGATCCGCTGCGCGACCGTCGCCTCGGGTACGAGGTACGCGCGGGCGATCTCCGCGACCTCGAGCCCGCCCAGCAGCCGCAACGTCAGCGCGGTCCGCGCGTCCGGCGCCAGCGCCGGGTGGCAGCAAGTGAAGATGAGCCGTAGCTGGTCGTCGCGCACCGGTCCCGCCTCCTCCCGTGGCTCGTCCCGCTGGTGCAGCAGCAACGCCTGCGCATGCCGCGCCTCGCGCGTCGACTCGCGGCGGAGCCGGTCGATCGCGCGGTGGCGGGCGGTCGTGACGATCCAGGCGCCCGGGTTGGGCGGCGGGGTCTCCCACTTCTCCAGGGCCGTCGCGAAGGCGTCCTGGACCGCCTCCTCGGCGAGACCGAGGTCGCCGAGGAGGCGGGTGAGGGTGGCCACGCAGCGGCCGTACTCCGCCCGGTAGACGCGGTCCAGATCCACGGTGTGCCGGTCCCGTCAGGCCTCGGGCTCGTCCTGGAACGGACGCACCTCGACCGGGCCCAGGCACGCCTCCGAGCACCTGGCGGCCCAGGCGAGGGCCGCGTCGAGGTCCTCGCAGCGCAGCACCCAGAACCCGCCGAGCTGTTCCTTCGTCTCGGCGAACGGCCCGTCGGTCATCGTCGTCCGGCCGTTGTCGGACCGGACGACGGTCGCACTGTCCGCCGGCATCAGGCCGCCGGCGAACACCCAGGCGCCGGCCGCCTGGATCTCCTGGTTGATCTTGTCGACCTGGGCGTACATCTTCTCGGTCACTTCCGGCGAGGGGATGGGCGCGCCCTCGACCATGTGTACGGCGAGCAGGTACTGCTTCATTTCGTCCTCCGATGGTCCGTCGATGACATGGTGGCTTCTCACCAGGGCTACGAACGGGTCCCGCGCCGATCGACACCTCCCCGGAAAATTCTCAGGAGTTTTTTCCGGCCGGGCCCGCGGCGGTCCGGGCGAAGCGCCGGGCGAGGTGGGCGAAGGCCCCGGTCAGCTCCGCGGGGCCCTCGACCTCGATGTCGGCGTCGTAGCGGCCGATCGCGGCGGCCAGGGCGGGCCAGGACCAGGAGCCGAGGGTGAGGCGGCAGCGGTCCGGGGCGAGCTCCTCGACGACGCCGTCGCGGGTGTAGAGCGCCACGGTGGCGGCGGGCAGGCCGAGGATCACCGTGCCCCGGCAGGGCCACTGCCCGTCGTCCGAGCCGCGGAACGTGCCGACCACGTACCCGGCGACGTCGCCACCGGGCACCTCGCGCGGGGTGAAGCGGGGGCCGTTCGGCGTACGCGGCCGGATCCGGTCGACGCGGAAGGTGCGCCACGCCTCGCGGTCGAGGTCCCACGCGACGAGATACCAGCGGCCGTCCCACGTGACGACGTGGTGCGGCTCGGCGCGGCGCGGGGGCCGGTCGCCGTGCTCCGGCCCGTAGTCGAAGCGCAGGACCTCGCGGGCGTGGACCGCCGCGCTGACGGTCAGGAGCAGGGCGCCGTCGACGGGCGCGGCCGGCCGGGTGGCGGGCCGTTCGACGGCGGTGACCCGCAGGGCCTCGATGCGGTGCCGCAGCCGGGACGGCAGCACCTGCCGGACGGTGGTCAGCGCCCGCTCGGCCGGTTCGGCGATGCCGGTGCCGGGGGTGCTCGCGGCGAGCTGGAGGGCGATGGTGAGGGCGACCGCCTGCTCGTCGTCGAACAGCAGGGGCGGCAGCTCGGTGCCCGCGCGGAGCCGGTAACCGCCGTCCGGCCCCTTCGCGGCGGCGATCGGGTAGCCCAGCTCACGCAGCCGGTCGACGTCGCGGCGCACCGTCCGCAGGCTGATGTCGAGGCGGTCGGCCAGCACCGTTCCGGGCCAGTCGCGGCGCGTCTGCAACAGCGACAACAGGGCCAGGAGCCGGGCGGAGGTTTTCGGCATGCCGTCGATTCTGCCCCGGGTAGGTGACACATCCTGGCACCTGGCCCTGCGAATCTTCGGCCGTCGACCCCTTCACCCGAGAGGACCCCGCATGCGTACGCGCCCCCTGGGCCGGACCGGCATCCAGGTCACCCCGTACTCGCTGGGCACCATGATGTTCGGCCCCTACGGCAACGCGGATCCCGACGACTGCGCCCGGATCATCCACCGGGCCCTGGACGCGGGGATCAACGTCATCGACACCGCCGACGTGTACGGCGGCGACGGCGAGACCGAACGCATCGTCGGGCGCGCCCTGCGCGGCCGGCGCGACGACGTGGTGCTCGCCACCAAGGTCAACGGCCCGATGGGCGACGACCCGAACCGCCGCGGCAGCTCCCGCCGCTGGATCGTCACCGCGCTGGAGGACTCGCTGCGGCGACTCGGCGTCGAGCACGTCGACCTCTACCAGGTGCACCACCCCGACCCGGACACCGACGTCGAGGAGACCCTCGCCGCCCTGACCGACCTCGTGCGGGCCGGCAAGGTGCGCGCGATCGGCCACTCCAGCCTGCCGGCCGCCGGGATCGTCGAGGCCCAGTGGGTCGCCGAGCGGCGCGGGCTGGCCCGGTTCCGGACCGAGCAGCCGCCGTACTCGATCCTCAACCGGGGCATCGAGCGCGAGGTGCTGCCGGTCTGCGAGCGGTACGGCCTCGGCACCCTGGTCTGGAGCCCGCTGGCGATGGGCCTGCTCACCGGCCGTTTCCGGCGCGGCGGCGAGCCGGTCGCGGCGGGCCGGATGCACTGGGTGCCCCGGCACATGACCGACGGGCGCAAGCACGAGGCCGTGGAACGGCTCGTCCCGGTCGCCGAGGAGGCCGGGCTGTCGCTGACCCACCTGGCCCTCGGCTTCGCGGTGAGCCATCCCGCGGTGAGCTCGGCGATCATCGGGCCGCGCACCCTCGCCCAGCTCGACGACCTGCTCGCGGCCGGCGGGGCCACGCTGGGCGACGACGTCCTCGACCGGATCGACGAGGTGGTGCCGCCCGGCGTGGACCTGGGCCCGCTCGACGTCTCGTACGTGCCGCCCGCGCTCACCCGGCCGGGGCTGCGCCGCCGCGGCTCGTGACGCCCCCGGTCAGCCGCCGGTGATCGACCAGTGCCACGGCTCGGACGGCAGGTTCACGAACCCGTACGTGGCGGCGTTGGCGGCCAGCCAGCGGAAGCCGGGGCTGTCGGCGCCGAGCGTACGGCCGTCCGCGGTCACGTCGACGGCCAGGCCGAGCTCGTGCAGGGAGCGGCCGGGGATCGCGGTCGGCACCCGGCACGAGGACGCCGGCGCGGTCCAGACGTCGGGGCAGCCGTTGATCTTCCGCAGCTCGATCTGCCGCTGCCGGGTGCGGAACCCGCCGCCGGACAGGACGACCCCGTCGGCCTTCGCGTCGGCGAGCATCCGCCGGAAACTGAAGGCGACGCTCCTGTGCACGGTGATGCCGTTGACGGAGGTGGTGTCGGCGACCTTGAAGGAGGCCCGGACCTCGGTCACGACCGTGCGGCTGAGCGCGGCGGCCTGGCTCGCGTACTGAGCGGACTTGTCGAGGGCGATGAGCCGCTGCTGATTGATCTTGATGGCGGCGTACATGGTCCGCCAGGCCTCGACGGCCCGGTCCAGGCCGGTGGTGGCGGCCCCGGACGCGGCCTGCGCCGTCTTCAGCGCGGCGGCGGTGGTACGAGCCTCGGCCCGCCGGGCGGTGACGGTCGTCGCGGCGGCGGCGACGGCGTTCTTCGCCGCGGTGACGGCGGTGCCGCTGCGGGGCCGCTCCCGCGACACCAGGGTCAGCTTGTTCCGCGCGGTGGTCAGCGCCTCGGTCGCGAGCGCGAGGCTGGTGCGGGTGGCGGCGTCGGCCGCGACGGCGGTGGTCAGGCTGGTCTGCGCGGCGCCGTGCGTGGCGCGGGCCTGGGTGATGCGGGCGGACCGGGTCGACAGGGAGGACCGCTGGTCGGCGAGCTTCTTGCGGAGGGCCACGTACTGCGGGGTCGGGGTCAGGCTGTGCCACATCAGCGACGACCACTTCTGCGCGGCGGCGGGCACCGCGGCCGAGGCCGGGGCGGCCGTACCGGTGGTCGTCAGGACGGCGGCGAGCACCGCGATGCAGGCCGCGCCGAGGAACCGCCTGGCCCCGGTGCGTATTCGCTGGTCGGCACGGTGATCCTGGCGCATCGTGGTCGCTCCCTCGTCCGGACGGTTGATGTCCAGACGAGCTTCCGGGGCGGCAGGTGCAGCCTCGGCCCGGCCACGGAGCGAAAAGGTTGCCGGAGGGGCCGGAGCCCGGCGGTCGCGCAGGCTCCGGCCCGGCGGGTCAGTCCGCGGCGGTCCCGGCCACCGGCGGCGCCGGGAGATACCGGGCGAGCTGGAGCAGCGCGTACCCGATAATCGCGACGAGCACGCCGAGGCCCATGGCCATGGCGGCCACCCCGAAGGACACGACCGAGGTGAACAGCGACGACCGGAGGAACGAGCCGGTCATCACGACCTCCCGCTTCGGGTCGTCCTTGGGGAGCTCGGCGTAGGTCTTGCCGCCGCTGGCCGCGAGCGCATGCTTCTCGATGACCTGCGCCTCGGCGTACGCGGTGAACGGTCCGTCGATCTTCTCGCCGGCAAAGCTGTCGGCGTCCGCCGAGACCGTGATCTTCTCGTCCGCGAGCTGGCCGGAGACGGTGAACCAGGTGACCGCCCCGCCGATCAGCATGACCGCGCCCGCGACGACGAGGAGGATGCCGGAGAGCCGGATCAGCCCGGCCGGGGATCTGCTGGTGGTTGTCCGTGCTGAGGCCACGACGGACCCCTTTCGTCGATCAATGTGGAGAGCCTGCCTTACCTGCCGGAGCGTATCGGCGCCGGAGGGCCGATCGCAGCGATTCCGGTCGCGGGAGGGTCGGTCCGCCCCGCTGCCGGCCCGGACGCTGACGGCGGCGTGGCACCGCGCCGTCATGCCCGGCGCGGCGGCGTGACCTGCTCGCCGGCTGAGCGGGACCGCGGTCACAGGCTGAAGACGCGGTACCGGCCGACCGTACGGAATCCCATCCGGCGGTAGAGCCGTTCGCCGCCGCCGGCCTGGAGGGTGCCGACGCGCACGCCCCGCGCGCGGGCGGCGCGCAGGGCCGCGACGGTGACGGCGGCGCCGAAGCCGCGACGGCGGTGGGCGCCGTCGACGCTGACCGTGTAGAGGCCGGCGACGCCGTCGCTGATCCAGAGTTCGGCGGTGGCGATCGGGCGGTCGTCGAGCCAGCCGAGGAAGCGGGCCAGCCCGTCGAAGCGGTTGCCGCGCTCGACCTCGGCCGCGGTGACGGCGAGGACCGAGGAGGGCAGGACACCCATGGGGCGGGCGTACGTGTCGACGAAGGCCGCCACGTCCGCGGCGTCGGCGACCTCGGTGACCCGGAAACGCGACGGCGCCGCCACCTCGGGGAGGCGGTCGAGTGCGAACGCCATCACCGGGAACGAGGCGACCTCGACCGCCTTGGTGGTCAGGAAGCCGGCCGTGCCCGGGTCGCTGTCCGCGCCGACCCACCAGAGCGACGGCACGCCCGCCAGGTGCCGGCGGGCCTCGTCGTACGCCGCCGGGAGGTTCGCGCCGTGCACCCGCGTCACCCCGTTGAGCATGGGGTGCGGCAGGCCGCTGCGGTGAACGGTCAGGGAGCCGGCGGCACCCTCCACGGTGCCCCAGCTCTGCCAGTGGCTGCGGTTGTTGGCCAGCTGCGGCGGCAGGTCGTCGATCTGCGGTAGGACTCGCACATTCCTGCTCAACGCAGCCCCCGCCGCAACCTTCAGATCTACGGTGTGAACACGGGCCCCTCCGGTACGTATGCATCAGTGGGGACCCCGCCCCAGGAGCGCGTCCTGGCGGTCGCCGCCGAACGCCGCCCAGGGCAGGCCGCTCACGATCACGTCCGCCCGCGGGTGGCCCCGCGCCGCCAGCACGTCGCCGAGGTCGCGGGCGTCGGCCACGGCCACGTCGACGCCCGGGTGCCGCTCGGCCAGCAGCCCGGCGAACCGCGGGTTGATCTCGACGGCGAGGTGCCGCCCGCGACCGGCGAGCCGGTGCCGGATCGCGGCCGTGAACGCCCCCGTCCCCGCGTCGGCGAAGTCGTTGCGCCGGTTCATCCACGCATACACCACCATCGCGGACCAGCCGGTCGCGTTGTTCCTCCGCGGCTTCGCCCAGATCCGGGTCGGCGGTCCGGACCGGGAGGGGAACCGGGCCTTCGTCCGCTCGCTGCTGATGCAGCTCGCGGCCCTGCACGCGCCGGAAGAGGTACGGGTGGCCCTCTGCGCCGACGAATCCGGGACCGCGGCGTGGCAGTGGGTCAAGTGGCTCCCGCACGCCCAGCACCTCACCGACCAGGACGGCGCCGGGCCCGTACGCCTGGCCGCCGACTCGGTGGAGGCGCTGGAACGGCTCCTCGGCGAGTCCTTCGTGGAGCGTCCCCGGTACGAGCAGGGCACCCCGCCGAGCCGCGACGAGCCGTTCGTACTGGTGATCCGCGACGGCGGCCGGATGGGCAACGCCTCGCGGCTGGCCTCGGCCGGCTATCGCAACGCGGTGCTGATCGACCTGGACGACGACACCCCGGCGGCCGGCAAGGGCGTGCTCACCTTCCACGTCGAGGACGACGACCTGTTCATGGTCCGCCGCGACCGGGTGGGTGGCGAGGTGCGGACCCGGTCCGCGCGTCCCGACCGGCTGGGGGTGGCCGCCGCCCGCGCGGTGGCGCGGCTGCTGTCGCCGTACCGGCTCGGGGTGGTCAGCGAGGCCACGGAGGACTCGTTGAAGATGAGCTTCGACCTCGGGGCGCTGCTGGGCATCGCGGACGTCAGCCGGCTGGACGTGGCGCGGCTCTGGGCGCCGCGGCCGGACGCGGAGCGGCTGCGGGTGCCGATCGGCGTCGACGCCGACGGCACGCCGGTCGAGCTGGACATCAAGGAGTCGGCGCTGGGCGGCATGGGCCCGCACGGCATGCTCATCGGTGCCACCGGCTCGGGTAAGTCCGAGCTGCTGCGGACGCTGGTGCTCGCGCTCGCCACCACGCACCCGTCGGACACGCTGAACTTCGTGCTCGTCGACTTCAAGGGCGGCGCGACGTTCCTCGGCCTGGACCGCCTCCCGCACACCTCCGCGGTGATCACCAACCTCGCGGACGAGGCGGCGCTGGTCGCTCGGATGCAGGACGCCCTGCACGGGGAGCTGATCCGCCGGCAGGAGCTGCTGCGGGCGGCCGGCGGCTACAGCTCCGCCCTGGAGTACGAGCGGGCCCGCGCCCAGGGCACCCCGCTGGATCCGCTGCCCACGCTGTTCATCGTCGTCGACGAGTTCAGCGAGCTGCTGGCCGCGCACCGCGACTTCATCGACCTCTTCGTGATGATCGGGCGGCTGGGCCGCTCGCTGGCCGTGCACCTGCTGCTGGCCAGCCAGCGCGTCGACGACGGGCGGATCGGCCAGCTGGAGTCGCACCTGTCGTACCGGATCGGGCTGCGGACGTTCTCGGCGATGGAGTCCCGGTCGGTGATCGGCGTGCCGGACGCGTACGAGCTGCCGCCCACGCCGGGCAACGGCTACCTGCGGACCGACGTGTCGACGCTGATCCGGTTCCGGGCCGCGTACGTGTCCGGCGCACACCGCCCCGCCAAGGAGCGGGCGCCGCAGGAGGTCGTGCAGCAGCAGATCGCGCCGTACACGCTGGAGCCGGTGGAGCTGCGCAGGCCCGAGCCGCCCGCGCCGGAGCCGGTGGCCGAGGCGGTGGAGGCCGCCGACCCGTCCGGGCGCGACAACGTGCTGTCCGTGATGGCCGGCCAGCTCGCCGAGCGCGGCGCTCCCGCGCACCAGGTGTGGCTGCCGCCGCTGGGTGCCTCCCCCACGCTCGACCAGTTGCTGCCCACCCTGGCGCCGGATCCGGAGCTGGGCCTGTCGGCGCCGGAGTGGGCCGGCAACGGCGAGCTGGTGGCGCCGCTGGGCTTCATCGACCGGCCGTTCGAGCAGATCCGCGACCTGCTGGTGGTGGAGCTCGCCGGGATCGGCGGGCACGTCGGCATCGCGGGCGGGCCGCGCAGCGGCAAGAGCACCGTCATGCGCACGCTGATCTGCAGCCTGGCTCTCACACACAGCCCGCGCGAGGTGCAGTTCTACTGCCTCGACTTCGGCGGCGGCGCGCTCAGCTCGGTCGCCGGGCTGCCGCACGTGGGCAGCGTCGCGGGCCGGCTGGACGCCGACCGGGTCACCCGTACGGTGGCGGAGGTGACCGCCCTGATCGCCCAGCGGGAGCGCCGCTTCGCCGAGCTCGGCGTCGACAGCATGGCCACCTACCGCCGGATGCGCGCCGACGGCCGGGTCGCCGACGACCCGTACGGTGACGTGTTCCTCGTCGTGGACGGCTGGTTCACCCTGCGTTCCGAGTTCGAGGCGCTGGACGGCCCGGTACGCCAGATCGCCGCCCAGGGCCTGAACTTCGGCGTCCACCTGTTGCTCACCGCCGGCCGCTGGTCGGAGGTCTAGCACGGGATGCGCGACCAGATCGGCACCCGGCTGGAACTGCGGCTGGGCGATCCCGTCGACTCCGCCGTCGACCTGCGCCTGGCGGCGACCGTGCCGCAGGTGCCGGGCCGCGGCCTCACGGCGGACAAGCTGCACTTCCTGGCGGCGCTGCCGCGCATCGACGGGGACACCGATCCGGCGAGCGTGGCCGACGGCGTACGGTCGCTGGTGTCCATGGTCGGGGATTTCTGGGATTTCGAGCCGGCGCCCCGGGTCCGCACGCTGCCGGCCGTCCTGCCGGCCGATTCCCTGCCGGAGCCGGAGGGCGACGTGCGGGTGGCGATCGGGCTCGACGAGGAACGGATGCAGCCCGTCTGGCACGACTTCGGCGACCTGCCGCACCTGACCGTCCTCGGCGACGACGAGAGCGGCAAGACCGCCGTGCTGCGGCACCTCGCGCAGTCGGTGGTGGCGCGCTACACGCCGGAGCAGGCGCGGATCATGTTCGTGGACTACCGGCGGCAGCTGTTCGACTGCGTGCCCGCCGAATACCGGCTGGGGTATTCCGTGTCGGCGGACTCCACGGCGCAGACGGTCGTCGACGCGACGGCCGGCCTGAAGCCGCGGATGCCCGGCCCGGACGTCACGCCCGAGCAGCTGCGCCGGCGTGACTGGTGGCAGGGGCCGCAGTTGTTCGTGCTGGTGGACGACTACGACCTGCTCGCCGGGCACGACTCGCCGCTGCTGCCGCTCGTCCCGTACCTGGCGCAGGGCGCGGACATCGGCTTCCACATGGTGGTGACCCGGGGGGCGGCGAACGTCGTCCGGATGTCGATGGACCCGCTGATCCGCCGCATGCAGGAGACGAACACGCCGGACCTGGCGCTGTCCTGCCCACCGAACGAGGGGCCGCTGCTGGGCAACGTGCGGCCGCGGCAGCTGCCGCCGGGGCGGGCGCTGTTGTGCACCCGCCGGGGCGGCAAGCTGATCCAGACCGCCTGGCGGCCCACGAGCGAGCTGGTCGGTTCCTGAGCCGGGACGGTCAGGAACGCCGCAGGCGGCGCCGGCTCCGGACGGCCAGGGCGATCAGGTACGCCCCCAGCGCCGCGCCCGCCGTGCCCAGGGCGACCGCCCCGGCGATCACCTTCGCCGGGGCGGGGGGCGCGGCCGTGGGCAGCACGACGCTCCCCCCCCCCGGAGCCGCCCGGCACCACGACGGCGGGCCCGGCCACGTCGGCGACCGCCGCGTAGATGTCCAGCACCCCCGCCCCGCCGTCGGAGGGCTCGGACGTCGCGGTCAGCCGCCGCCGCACCTCCGCCTGGCCGAGCCCCGGGTGGTACGCGCGCACCAGCGCCGCCGCGCCGGCCACGTACGCCGCCGCGACCGCAGGCCCGCCCACCGTGTAGTTGCCGCCGCCCCGGGGTCCCACGGTGTAGGCCCGCTCCCCCGGCGCCAGCAGGTCGAGCCCGGCCCCCTCTGCCACCCTCTCCGTGCGGGCGCCCGACGCGGACAGCCCGCCGACCGCCAGAACCTCCGGGTCGCTCGCCGGATACCACGGCGCCGGCGGCCGGCCCTCCTGCGCGTTGCGGTCCGACACCGCGGCGACCACGACCGCGTCGCGTGCCACCGCCGACCGGACGGCCGACCGGAGCGCGTCGTCCGGGGCCGGGACGCCCACCCCGATCAGGATGACCCCGGCCCCGGCGCCGGCGGCGGCCCGGATCCCGGCGGCCAGCGCGCCCGGCGGCACCTTGCCCTTTCCGTCGACGATGCGGACCGGCAGGATCCGGGCCTCCGGCGCGACGCCGGCGAAGAGGCTGCCGCTGACCGGCCGGGCCGCGACGAGCCCGGCCAGCGCGGAGCCCCGGCCGGCGCAGTCGCTGTCGCCCCGGCCCCGGCCCACCACGGTGGTGCCGGCGGCCACCGCGCCGGAGAGGCCGGCGGCGGCCCGGCTGGTGCCGGTGTCGACGACCGCCACCGTCACGCCGGCGCCCCTGGTCAGCGGCCACACGCCGGTGGGGCCCACCCGCTTGAACGCCCACGAGGTGTCACCGGCCACGACCGGGGACGGGCCGGCGCACCCGTTGCCGGGCCCCGGCAGTGGCGGCGGCTCGGCGGGCGCGGCCCGGGCCGGTGCGGGCACGGCGGCGGCCAGCACCGCCGAGGTCAGCGCCGCGGCCGTCCGCGCGTTCTTCCTTCGTCGCCTGGGCATTCCCGTCGTCCCACCATCCCCTTCGACCGCCGTGCGTCGGACCGACCCCCACCACGTACGACGGACGCGGGACCGCCAGGTTCACCGGGGACCGCGATGTGACGTACAGTGCGGGCCCGGAGGATCGGCCGACCCCCGCCCTGTCCGCCGAGCGACGCTGTGGCCCCGCCGTCCGCACCGTCCCCGGCACCGCAGAGTTCGCCGACCCTCGAGGGGATTCCATGAACGCGCACAGTGACAAGACCTCCGCGTGGCAGGCGCCCAGCTCCGCACCCGCGTCGCAGCCCGCGGACCCGGCACCGGCTCCGACTCCGGCGGCGACAGCACCGGAACGGCCGGCGCAGTGGGGGTGGCGGGGCCGGGCCAACCGGGTCACCGGCGGCGCCCTCACCCTGCCCGCCAAGCGCGAGGAGCTGGTGCACCGCGCGGCCCGCAAGCGCCTGCTGCGCCCGTTCAGCCGCACCATGACCGTGGTGGTCGCCAACCCGAAGGGCGGCGCGGCGAAGACCCCGGCCGCCCTGCTCGCCGCGGCCACGCTGGGTTTCCACCGGGGCGGTTACACGCTGGCGTGGGACAACAACGAGACCCGCGGCACGCTGGGCATGCGCGCCGAGGAGGCCACCCATCGCCGGACGGTGGTCGATCTGCTCCGCGACATCGACCAGTTCCTGTCCACGCCGGCCAGCGTCGGGCGGCTCTCCGCGTACCTGCGCCCGCAGGGGGCCCGCTTCGACGTCCTCGCCTCCGACGACGTCCCGGGCAGCATGGACGTCATCGACGACGCGGCGTTCGGCAAGCTGTGGACGGCCCTGAGCCGCTACTACCGGCTGCTGGTCATCGACACCGGCAACAACGTCCGGGCACCGAACTGGCGGGCCGCCACGGACCTGGCCGACTGCCTGGTCGTTCCCACGACGGTCCAGCGGGACGTGGCGGACAGCGGCCTCTGGATGCTCGACCACCTGCTGCGCAGCGGCCGCGGCGACCTCGCCTCGAACGCCGTCGCCGTGGTGTCCTGCGCCGACCCGAGGACCGACCCCGCCCTCCTGGACGACATCGTCGAACGCTACCGGGCCGTCGTGCGCGACGTCGCGGTCATCCCGTACGACCCGTACGTCCGGTCCGGCGGCCGGATCGAGTTCGACTCGGTGGCGGTGGCGACCCGCCGCGCCTGGTTGCTGGCCTGCACGTCCATCGTCGACTCGCTGAGCCTCCGCGATCAGGAGTAGCCGGAAGCACGTTGCCGGTCTCCGGCAACGTGGGCTCCGGCTGTTCGCCGTCCGCCGCCCTACCCGCCACCCCCGCCCCGCCGGACGCTGGAGGGGAGACCCGGTGAGGAGGCGGTCGTGATGCGGCAGGTCGAGAGGTCACCCGTGGTCGTCGGCGTGGACGGCTCCCCCGCCTCGAAGGCGGCTCTGCGGTGGGCGCTGCGGCACGCCGGGCGCATCGGCGCCGACGTCGAGGCCGTCGCCGTGTGGACCCCACCGGCGGCGTACTACTACGGCGCCGAGTGGGCCGCGGCGGCGTACCCGGGCGACGAGCTCGGCGCCGCGACCGAGACGATGCTGCTGGACACCCTGGTCGAGGTCACCCGCGACTACGGCGCCTCGGTGCCGATCCGGCCACGGGTGCTGCGGGGCCGTCCCGCCCAGGAGCTGCTCCGGGCGGCGGAGGGGGCCCGGGTGCTGGTGCTCGGCGCTTCACGGCCCGGGTTCCTCGCCCGGCTGATCCTCGGTTCCGTCGCGCACCAGTGCGTGCACCGGGCGAGCTGCCCGGTGCTCCTGGTGCCCGCGGCGACCGCCCCACGCCGCCCCGCGGCCACCCGGCCGGCCGCGACCGTCCGCGCCGACCACCTGAGGAGGACCACGTCATGACCAACTTCACCGCCGTACGCGCGTCGCTGAGCGAGGAGTTCGCCCTGCAGACCGCGCGGCTCAAGGAATACACCGAAATCAGCGCGGACACCGGCGACCCCGCCGAGGCGCACCACCAGGCGGCGTTGCTGTCCGCCACGAGGCACAGCCTGGAGCAGATCACCGGCGCGTTGCGCCGCATCGCCGACGGCACGTACGGGCACTGCGAGAGGTGCGCCGGCGCGATTCCGGGCGAGCGGCTCGAGGTGCTCCCGCACGCCCGGTACTGCGTGCCCTGCCAGCGGAAGCACCACGGATGACACCCGCAGCGGTCGCCGTGGACCTGGGCAGCTGCACGGCAGGCGTGTGGGCGGCGCAACGCGGCACGGTGAGCGGCGCCTGCGGTGACAGGTCACCGGTGCGCCGCGGACGCGTGGTGGACGTCGACGGCGCCGTGGCCCTGCTGGAACGCCTCGTCCGGCAGTATCCGCAGGCCGTACCCGCGGGCGGGGTGGTGGTCGCCTGCCGGCCCGTCCTGGCTTCCGGGGCGGAGCAGGAGGCCACCCGCCGCGTGCTCGACGAGGTCCTCGCGCCCAGCCGGGTGCTGTTCGTCGAGACCGTGCGCGCCGCCGCGATCGGCTCGGGCGCGGCCGCCGGTTCGCTGCTCGTCGTCGACGTCGGCGCCGGGCTGACCGAGGTGGCCCTGCTGCGCGACGGCCGGGTCGTCGCGGCGCGCCGTTCCGACCTCGGCACCCGGGACCTGGCCCGGGGCGCCACCGTCGAGCTGATCAGTGACAACGTCGTCCGTCACCTCGACGATCTGCGGGCCGGCGGCGACAGGGCGGAGCTGCGCAGGGCGATGGCGCGCGGGGTGCTGCTGGTGGGCGACGGCGCCCTGCACCCCGGGCTGGCCACGGCCGTCTCGAGCGAGCTGAGACTGCGCGTCCACCGGGCCGCCGGCCCCCGCACCGCCGCCCTGAACGGGGCGGGCCTGGCAGCGATGTCGCTGCTGCGCCACCCCGCCGGCACCCGGGAGGGGCCGGCGCCGAAAGACCGTGCCGGAGCCTGACAGCAGACCGGAGGCGACATGACCATCACCGGAACGCCGGCGGAGCCCATCGAGTTGTTCCGCACCATGCTCGAGGAGGAGTTCGCCGTCCAGACCGCCCGCCTGACGCAGCTGACGGTGTACGCCCGGCTGCCCCGTCGCGGCGGCTACGACGCGGGTGCCCTCGACCGGCTGACCGCGGCGGCGCGGCAGCGGATCGCCGACACCGCGCAGGCCCTCCGGCGGATGTCCGAGGGCACGTACGGCGCCTGCGCGGCCTGCCACCGGCCGATCCCGCTGGGCCGGCTGCGGGCCACGCCCTGCGCCACGCACTGCGTGCCCTGCGAGGCGGCCACCGGCGTCAGGCGGGAAGCGGCAGCGGCGACCCCGGCCAGTTGAGGACCTTCGCGCCGAGCACCGCCGCCTGCAGCGTGAACCGGTGGGCGGGATCCGCCGGGTCGTAGCCGGTCAGCGTCCGCACCCGGTCCAGGCGGTACGTGACGGTCCGCACCGACACGTGCAGCCGCTTCGCCGACTCGGTGGCCACCGCGCCGGTGGCGAAGTACGCGTCCAGCGTGTCGAGCAGTGGCCCCGCCCCGCCGCGCGCCCGGGTCAGCGGGGTGAGGACGGCCTGCACCAGGTCCACCATGGCCGGCTGGTCGCGCAGCAGCACCCGGTAGATCAGCAGGTCCTCCGCCGTGACCACGGGCGTGTCGGCGTGCAGCCGCCCGGCCATCGTGAGCGTCTCGCGGGCCTCCTCGTACGAGCGGGCGATGCCGTAGACGCCGGGGTGGGCCCGGCCGACGGCGACCCGCCACGGGCGCCCGCGGCGCAACCGGCTCAGTTCGCGGTGCATGAGCCGGCCCAGCTCGGTGCTGGCGCCCTGCCCCGGGGCCGGCCGGTCCGCCGCGACGGCGTCGGCCGGCGCCAGCACGACGAGCAGCCCCTCCTTCGTGGCGACGAGCACGTCCCGGTCGCCGAGCCGGTCGAACACCACCGCCTCGAGGGCACTGATCGCCGCGTCCGCGTCCGGCAGCCGCCGGCTCGGCGCCGCCAGCGCCACCTGGTGGACCCGGGCCAGGTCCAGGCCGAACGGCTCGGCGCGCTCCACCAGGGTGCCGAGATCGGAGTCGCCGCGCAGCAGGTCGTCGATCAGCTCGCGGCGCAGTGACTCCTCCCGGCGCACCAGGTCGCGGCGGGCGTCCGCGTAGCCCTCGGCGAGGGTCGCCACCGCGTCGTCGACGACCTGGAGGACGGCCGCCGCGGCGGCGCGCACCGCCTCCCGGTCCCGCGAGCGCACCACCATGGGAAGGTCCTGCCACAGCCGCCGGGCGGCGGACAGATAGAGCTGCACCACGCGCCCCGCGGAGATGCCCTGCTCGGCGGCGCGCCGGCCGAGCACGCCCACGGCGTCGAGCTCGCGGCGCTTGGCCTGGCGCCCGTGGGTCGCCGCGTCGGCGAGCAGGGTCAGGTAGTCGCCGAGGAATTCCACCGGAACCCCGCCGGCGTCGCGGCTCGCCCCCTCGGCGACCTCGGCCAGCCAGTCCGGGGGTCCGGGGTCGGCGGCCCGGCGCCGCGTGCTGTCGGCCACGTCCGGCTCGCCTCCTGGTTCTCGATGGTGGGCACCATTGTTGCCGACCGTCGGCAAGAACGGGTCAGGACGCGCGGTCCTCGGCGAGTTCGTCCACCACCAGCAGGTCCCGCCGGACCTGACCGGCCCGGTAGACCGCCCGCCCGACCATGTGCGCGGCGACCGGCGCGGTGGCCAGCTGGAAGACGCCGACCAGCACGAGGGTCGTGATGTCCACGGTGTTCTGCAGCCGCAGCGCCGTGCCGGCCAGGATCAGCAGCAGGCCGAGCACCTGCGGCTTGGTCGCCGCGTGCATGCGGGAGAGCAGGTCGGGAAAGCGCAGCAGCCCGACCCCCGCCGCGAGGCTGAGCAGCGCCCCGGAGATCAGGCAGATGCCGGCGAGGACGTCGGCGACGCTCTGCAGGGTCATCGACGGCTCCGGGGCGAGAACCGGGCGACGCTCACCGAGCCGATGAAGCCCAGCACCGACAGCACGACCAGGATGGGCAGCGAGGTGGCGTCGCGGGTGAAGGCGGCCTCGGCGGCGATCGCGCACACCACGACGGCGAGGAGCACGTCCACGGCGACGATCCGGTCCAGCGTGGTCGGGCCGCGGACGATCCGTACGAGCACGAGCGACACGGCCGCGAAGAGCAGCGCGGACACGATGATGCCGACGGCGATCACGGGTGTTCCCCCTTTCCGGCGGAGGCTCGGCTGTCGAGCATCCTGATCTCGGCATCGGATCCGACGGCTCGGACGATGCGCGCCTCCGTCTCGTACACGCTGCGGCGGAACCGTTCCACGGCGTCGCGGCCGGACACCCCGATGACGTGGATGTAGAGCGTGGTGGAGGCCTGGTCGGTGTCCACGATGAGGCTGCCGGGCACCAGCGAGACGGCCTCACCGGTCAGGGTGAGCACCAGGTCGGACGGCACCCGCAGCGGCACCCGGATGATGGCGCTGCGCGGCTGGTGGCCGAAGCGGAAGGCCAGCGCGGCCAGTTGCACGCTGGCGACGACCAGGTCACCGGTGAAGCGGGCGGCGAAGCGCAGCAGCCCGCGCACCCGGGGGCGCCCCGCGAAGGTCACCGGCGGCAGCGGGAAGACCCGCAGGACGACGGCGGCGACGACGATCCCGCCGATCAGGTGGGCCCAGGAGAAGACCCCCCAGAGCAGCATCCACACGGCGACCAGCCCCGCCGCGGCCACGAGGCGGTCGCGCCACCCGGCCCGGGTCACGGCGCCTCCCCGAAGACGGCGCGGACGTACGGTTCGCGGTCGAGCAGTTCGGTGGCCGCCCGGCCGGTCACGTCGAACAGCGGGCCGGAGACCACGGTGAGGCCGGTGCCCAGCACCACGAGGGCGAGCGTCGCGCCGACCATGAGCCGCGGCAGGGCCCGTACCCGGTCGGCCGGGACCGGCAGGCGCGGGGTGCGCCAGAACGCGAGGTTCCAGACGCGGCCGATCGCGTACAGGGTCAGCAGGCTGGTGACCACGCTGCCGGCGACCAGGATCCAGGCGAGGGCGCCGCCCTCGGCGACGCCGGCCTGCAGCAGGCCGAGCTTGCCGAAGAAGCCCGAGAACGGCGGTATCCCGGCGAGGTTCAGGGCGGGCAGGAAGAACAGCACCGCGAGTACGGGCGTCAGCCGCGCGAGCCCGCCGAGCCGGTCCAGGCTGGTGCTGCCGCCCCGGCGCTCGATCAGCCCGGCGGCGAGGAACAGCGTGGTCTGGATGATGATGTGGTGCACGACGTAGTAGATCGCCCCGGACAGCCCCGCGTCGGAGGCGAGCCCGATCCCGAACAGCATGTATCCGATGTGGCTCACCAACGTGAACGACAGCAGGCGCTTGATGTCGGACTGTGCCACCGCGCCCAGGATCCCGACGATCATCGTCAGCAGCGCGGCCACCAGCAGGACGTTCGCCGCCGGGCCGTCCGGGAAGAGCAGGGTCTGGGTACGGATGATCGCGTAGACGCCGACCTTGGTGAGCAGGCCGGCGAAGACCGCGGTGACCGGCGCGATCGCCGTGGGGTAGCTGTCGGGCAGCCACGCGGAGAGCGGGAAGACCGCGGCCTTGATGCCGAACGCGAGCAGCAGCATGCTCTGCAGGGCCAGCTGGAGGCCGTCCGGCAGCGCGTCGAGCCGGCCCGCCAGCTGCGCCAGGTTCAGCGTGCCGGTGGCGGCGTAGGTCAGGCCGATCGCGGTGAGGAAGATCAGCGACGACAGCAGGCTGACCACCACGTACGTCGTACCGTCGCGGATGCGGCTCCTGGTGGCGCCCATCGTGATGAGCACGTAGCTGGCGGCCAGCAGGATCTCGAAGCCGACGTAGAGGTTGAACAGGTCGCCGGCCAGGAACGCGTTGGTGACGCCGGCGGTCAGGATCAGGTACGCCGGGTGGTACACCGCCACCGGGGTGACGTCGTTCCCGCCGGCCATGCCCTGCCCGATGGAGTAGACCAGCACGCACAGCGTCACAGCGGCGGACACGACGAGCATGAGGGCCGCGAGCCGGTCGGCGACGAGCACGATGCCCATCGGCGCCGCCCAGCCGCCGACGGCGACGGTCAGCGGTTCGCCGGTGGCGGTGAGGGCCAGCAGGGCGACCGCGACCGCGAGCGTGGCACCCAGCACGACCAGGCTGACCCCGCGCTGCAGGCCCGGGTGGCGGCGCAGCAGCATGGCCACGGCCGCGCCCAGCAGCGGCATGACGACCGGCAGCGGTACGAGCCAGGTCATCGTGGAGCCCCGGCGGCGACGGTGGCGGCCGGTTCTTCGTCGTCCGGTTCGGCCAAGCCCTGATCGCGTTCGGCGCGCTCCCGGATGCGACGGTCCTCGACGTCGTCCTGCACGTTGTCGTGGCCGGTCAGCAGCCAGCTGCGGTACGCCATGGCGAGCAGGAACGCGGTCATGCCGAGGGTGATGACGATGGCGGTCAGGATCATCGCCTGGGTCAGCGGGTCGCTCATCCGCGGCTCCGGGGTGACCCCGACGATCGGGGGCCCGCCGTACGCCCCGCCGAGCAGGATCAGCAGGTTCACCCCGTTGCCCAGCAGCGTGATGCCCAGGATGACCCGGGTGAGGTTGCGTTCCAGCAGCAGCGTGACGCCCGCGGCGAACAGGACGCCGACGACGATCACCAGCAGCAGGTTCGGGCTCATACCAGCTCCTCCTCCCGCCGGGCGTCCGCCACGGCGCGTTCGATCAGCTCGTGGCGGTCCACCTCGGCGCCGAGGCTGCGCAGGATGTTGAGCACCACCCCGATCACCACGAGGTACACGCCGACGTCGAAGATCATCGACGTCACGAAGTGCACGTGCCCGACGAGCGGCAGGTGCCAGTCGAGCAGCGTGCTCTGCAACACCTCCCCGCCCGCGATCAGCGCGGCCAGGCCGGTGCCGAGCGCGACGAACAGCCCGGCACCCATCACCGCGCCGGCGTCGACCGGTGCGGCCACGTCGAGCTCGTGCCGGCCGCCGGCCAGGTATCGCAGCACCAGGGCCAGGCCGACGACCAGGCCGCCCGCGAAGCCGCCGCCGGGCGCGTTGTGCCCGGCGAAGAGCAGGTACACCGAGAACAGCACGACGGTGTGGAAGGCCAGCCGGGTGACCACTTCCAGGATCGGCGAGCGCAGCCCGGCGTCGAGCGTGTGCCCGGCCATCAGCCACACCTGCCCGCGCGGCGGGGCCGGCAGCGGCGGGCGGCGCCCGGGCCGCAGCAGTCGCCGGGAGCCGCCGAACACGAGGCTCGCGACGCCGGTGGCGGCCACCAGCAGCACCGAGATCTCGCCCATGGTGTCCCACGCGCGGATGTCGACCAGCGTCACGTTGACCACGTTGCGGCCGCCGCCGTACGACACGGCGGGCTCCGCGAAGGCGGTGGAGATGGCCACGGCCTGCCGCCCGGCGGTCGCCGCGTACGCGAGGCCGGAGACGACGACGCCGACCGCGACGCCGATCGCCACCCGCACCCGCCGGGCGGCCACCAGCGGCCGGATCGAGAAGTGCCCGGGCAGGCGGCGCAGCACCAGCACGAACATGACCATGGTGCAGGTCTCCACGAGCAGCTGTGTCAGGGCGAGGTCGGGGGCGCCGTGCAGGACGAACAGCACCGCGGTGGCGTACCCGGTCACCCCGACCAGGACCACCGCCGCCAGCCGCCGCCGGGCCCGGGCCGCGAACACCGCCGCGATGATCAGGACGGCCGCCGGCACGAGCTGCAGCGCGTTGTCCCACCACCGGAAGCCGCCGGGCAGCGGCCACATGGCGAGCAGCGTGCTGCCGCCGAGCGCCACCAGCACGAGCAGGATGGTGCCGAGGTAGACGGGCAGCGAGCCGCGCTGGGTGGCGCCGGTGACCTCGACGGCGAGCCGGCCCAGCCCGGCCATGGCCCGCTCGTAGGCGGTGCCCCCGTCCACCGGCAACCGCGCCCGCCGCCAGCCGTGGGTCCGCGCGGTCAGCGCGAACACCACGGCACCGCCCGCCAGCACCAGCGCGGACAGGCCCAGCGCCGGGGTGAGGCCGTGCCACAGCGCGAGGTGGTACGTCCCGGGGTCCGCGTACGTGTCGGCATAGGACGCGAGCAGCCCGTCGAGCGCGGGCGCGAACACCCCGGCCGCGAGACCGGCCACCGCGAGCAGGGCCGCCGGGGCGAGCATCGGCCACGGCACCCGGTGCACCGGCCGCGGCTCGACGCCCGCCTTGCCGGCGAAGGCACCCCAGAGGAAGCGCAGCGTGTACGCGACCGTCAGCGCCGAGCCGAGGACCACCCCGGCCACGACCAGCCGCTCCCACCAGGCACCGCCGAGGAACGCGTCGAGGATCGCCTCCTTGCCGACGAACCCGGCCAGGGGCGGCACGCCGGCCATCGAGGCCGCCGCGAGCAGGGCCACGATCCACAGGGCGGGCGCCGCGCGCCGCAGGCCGCTGAGTTCGCGCAGGTCCCGGGTGCCGGTGGCGTGGTCGACGATGCCCACCACGAAGAACAGCGCCGCCTTGAACATGGCGTGCGCCAGCAGCATCATCGCGCCGGCCAGCGCGGCGTCGCGCAGGCCCGCGCCGAGGGCGACGACCAGCAGGCCGAGCTGGCTGACCGTCCCGTACGCGAGCAGCAGCTTCAGATCGTGCTGGCGCAGCGCCGACCACCCGCCGAAGAGCATGGTCACGGTCCCGCCGGCGAGCAGGACCGGGCGCCACGGCCCGGCGCCGGCGAGCACCGGCCCGAGCAGCCCGATCAGGAAGACGCCGGCCTTCACCATCGCCGCCGCGTGCAGGTACGCGCTGACCGGCGTCGGCGCGGCCATCGCCGACGGCAGCCAGAAGCTGAACGGGAAGATCGCCGACTTGCTCAGCGCGCCGAGCAGCAGCAGGATCACGGCAACGGCCAGGTACGCGCCGTCCGGCGGCGTCGCGGCCACCTGCGACCACCGGTAGCTCCCGGCGTGCTCGCCCAGCATGATGATGCCGACGAGCATCGCGAGCCCGCCCAGCGTCGTGACGATCAACGCCTGGAGCGCGGCGACCCGGCTCGCCCGCGCCGCCGGGTCGTGCCCGATGAGCAGGTACGAGAAGACGGTGGTCAGTTCCCAGAAGACGTACAGGACGAGGAGGTTGTCCGAGACGATCAGGCCGAGCATGGCGCCGGCGAACCCGACGAAGACCCCGGCGAACCGGCCCAGTCCCGGCTCGGCGGCGCCGAAGTACCGGGCACAGTAGATCAGCGCCAGCGCGCCGACGCCCCCGACGAGCAGCACCATCAGCCAGGACAGCGTGGTCATCCGCAGCGCCAGGTCCACGCCGAGCCGGGGCACCCACGGGTACACCTCGGCGACCGCGCGGCCGTCGCGCACGGCGGCGGTGTGCGTGAGCGCCCATCCCAGCCCCGCGGCCGGCACCGCCGCCAGCAGGTAGAAGGCGCGCGGGCCGAGCCGGCGTACCAGGCCCGGCGCCAGCATCGCGGCGGTCAGATGAACGATGAGCAGCACCAGCACGCGTGGTGTCCCCCCTCTGCCCCGGGTGGCGGGGCGGTGGTCCGGATCAGCCGTCGATGAGCAGTTCCCGCAGCGCCGTCGTCGCAACCTCGTCCCCGACGGCCACGACCGCGTCGCCGGCCCGGAACGCGAAGGCCGGGGTGGGCGACGGGATCGCGCTCCCGTCGCGGATCACGGCCACGATCGAGGCTCCCGTACGCGTCCGGGCCCGGGTGTCCCCGAGCCGCCGCCCGCAGTACGGCGACCCCGCCCCGATCGGGATCCGCACCGCCTCCACCCCCTCGAGCCCGGTCGCCAGCTCGGTCACCTGGTCGACGAACACGGGCATCCCGAGCAGCTGCGCGACCGTCGCCGCCTCCGCCTCGTTCAGCGCGGTGGCGTGCAGCACCTCGTCGTGATCGGCGGGGTCGTACGAGATGAGGTCGCGCCGGCCGCTCAGGTGCGCCACCACGCCGACGCGCTGCCCCGCCTCCGTGGCGAAGGTGTAGGACACGCCCAGCCCCGGCAGCGCGGTCCGGGTGAGCTCCATCGGGCCTCCCCCGGCGCTCATCGGTCCAGCGCCCGCAGCGCCACGGCGGCGTGGGTGCCGGCGACCTCGACGGCGTACCGCTCGGCCTGGATGCCGGTCGTGCTGGCGAAGTCGCGCCGGCCGCCGCCGGACCAGTGGGTGAGCAGGCCGATCCCGGCGCCGGCGACGGCACCGGCGAGCAGGCCGCCCATCGAGTGGGCGAGCCAGGCCGCGTCGGCGATGAGCAGGCCGATCACGAGGCCGGTGAGCAGGCCGAGCCACGCGCCGAGGGCGCCGCCGATCAGCGCGCTGCGGGCGGCGGTCAGACGTCCCATCACCTGTTCGACGCTGTGCAGGCCGATGCCGACGATCCGGACCCGCTCGACCGGGAACCCGGCGTCGGACAACCGGTCCACCATCCGTTCGGCCTCGGCGTACGACCGGAACTCGCCCAGGCGGTGGTCGCGGTCGTCGGATCGGTACGTGCTCCGGAGCAAGGTCGCACTGGTGACCATGCCTGCTCGCCACCTCTCAAATAGTTGGTATAACCAAACTATAACCTAGAAAGTTGGTTGGGTCAAACCATCTAATTGAGTAAGGTGTCCTCCGTGCAGAACGACATGTCACCTCCTGAACGCGTGCAGGAGGCGTTCACCGAGCTCATGCGGTGGGCGCACCGGGGCGACGTACGCCGGGCCCTGCTCGGCAGCGCGGCGCAGGAGCTGTCCACCAACGACATCACGCTGCTGCGGGCGATCACGACCCACGGGCCGGTACGCGCCTCGGAGCTGGCCGCGCGGCAGGGCGTCGACAAATCGACGGTCACGCCCCAGATCCGGCGCCTCGAGGACCGCGGCCTCGTCGAGCGCCACGGCGATCCCGGCGACCGGCGGGCCACCCTGCTCTCCGCCACCGACCTCGGCCGGCGCCAGCTGCGGCAGATGGACGAGGTCGGCACGCACCTGTTCGAGCGGGCCCTGCAGGGCTGGCCCGACGACGACCGGCGGGCCCTCGCCACGCTGATGCAGCGGCTGGCCGGCGAGCTGGCCGGGGTGCCCCGCGAGAGCATCCCCCGGGCCCGCCACCACGCCTGACCTTGCCGGTCCCCGGCAACCTGCCGCCGCGGCATCGGCCCGCGCCGGCCCTGTCCGTCCGCGACCGGGCCGGGCAGGGTCGAAGGGGAGCGACGAGAGGAGAAGTCATGCGGCAGGGAAAGGTCCGGGACGTGATGACCGGCGAGGTGCTCACCATCGCCGGGGACGCCACGCCCACCGAGGTGGTCACCCTGATGACGGCGTACGACGTGAGCGCCCTGGCCGTCGTGGACGAGTTCGACGTGGTGCTCGGCGTGGTGACGCGCACGGACGTGCTCAGGGCGCTGCGCCACCGCCCGGCGGCCCCGGGCCTCACCTGGCGCCGGACCACGGCCCGCCGGATGATGAGCGCGCCCGCGCTGACCGTCGCCCCCGGAGCCACCCCGGCCGAGGCCGCGGCGGCCATGACCGGGGCGGGGGTGAAACGGCTGCTGGTGGTCGACCACCGGCGGCGGATGCTGGGGATCGTCGCCGCCACGGACCTGCTCAAGGTCTTCGCCCGCGAGAACGTCACCGCCGGCGCGCCCGCCCCGGAGGCCGCCACGCCCGCCGCCGAGCCCACCCCGGCACCGTCCGGGCCGCGACGGCCCTCCCTCGACGCCTGGTGGATCGGGCGGCGGCACCGCCGTACGGACACCACCGGAGTGCGGTCCGCAGGGTGACGACGTCACCGGCCGCGGTCCGGCTTCCGCGCGCGCTCCGTTTGGTGCAAGCGGCACCGCGGGTACGGGTGACGGATGGCGCACGACGGAGGTCACATGCGTACCGAAGGAATCGGGATCGGCGACGCCGTCTTCCCGGTCGAGCCGTGGCAGATCCGCGAGCCCGCGCTGGACCCGGACCGGCTCGGGCAGAGCGAGTCGGTGCTGGCCCTGGCGAACGGGCACATCGGGCTGCGCGGCAACCTCGACGAGGGCGAGCCGCACGTGATCCCCGGCACCTACCTCAACTCGTACTACGAGCAGCGGCCGCTGCCGTATCCGGAGGGCGGGTACGGCTATCCCGAGCAGGGCCAGACCGTCGTCAACGTCACCGACGGCAAGCTGATCCGGCTGATGGTCGACGACGAGCCGTTCCACGTGGCGCACGGCACCCTGCGCGCCCACGAGCGGGTCCTGGACCTGCGGGCCGGGGTGCTGCGGCGCAGCGTCGACTGGGAGTCGCCGGCCGGGCGGCGGGTGCGGATCCGCAGCTCCCGGCTGGTGTCGTTCACCCACCGGACGGTGGCCGCGGTCGACTACGAGGTCGAGGCGGTCGGCCACGAGGTGCGGATCACCGTGCAGTCCGGGCTGGTGGCCAACGAGAAGCAGCCGCAGGCGTCCTCCGACCCCCGGGTCGCCGCCGCGCTGGACCGTCCGCTGGTGGCGGTGTCGCGCGACACCGAGCAGCACGGCGCGGTCCTGCTGCACCGCACCCGCGCCAGCGGCCTGCTGATGGCCGCCGGGATGGACCACGCGATCGAGGCGCCCGGCGACTACGACGAGGAGACCGACGTGCGCGGCGACTGGGCCCGCACGACGGTGGTCACCGTCCTGCGGCCCGGCGAGCGCCTGCGGGTCACCAAGTTCCTCGGGTACGCCTGGAGCTCCTCGCGCTCGCCCCAGGCGCTGCGCGACCAGGCGGCCGGCGCCCTGACCGGCGCCCGCTACGCCGGCTGGGACGGCCTGGCCGCCGCCCAACGGGAGTACCTCGACGACTTCTGGGACGCCGCCGACGTCGAGATCGACGGCGATCCGGTGCTCCAGCAGTCGGTCCGGTTCGGGCTGTTCCACGTGCTGCAGGCCGGCGCCCGTGCCGAGCGGCGGGCCATCGGCGCCAAGGGCCTGACCGGGCCCGGGTACGACGGCCACGCGTTCTGGGACACCGAGGGTTTCGTGCTGCCGCTGCTGACGTACGTCGCCCCGCACGCGGCGGCCGACGTGCTGCGCTGGCGGCACAGCATCCTCGACCAGGCCCGGCAGCGGGCGAGGACGCTCGGGCTCGAGGGCGCGGCGTTCCCGTGGCGCACGATCCACGGCGAGGAGTGCTCGGCGTACTGGCCGGCCGGGACGGCGGCGCTGCACCTGAACGCGGTGATCGCCCGGGCGGTGGAGCGCTACCGGGAGGTGACCGGCGACGACGCCCTGGAGGGCGACTGCGGCCTGGAGATCCTCGTCGAGACGGCCCGGCTGTGGGTCTCCCACGGTCACCACGACGCGACCGGGGTGTGGCACGTCGACGGCGTCACCGGCCCGGACGAGTACAGCGCGGTCGCCGACGACAACGTCTTCACGAACCTGATGGCGGCCCGCAACCTGCGCGCCGCCGCCGACGCATGCACCCGCCGTCCCGAGGCCGCGGCCCGGCTCGGCGTGCGCCCGGACGAGCCGCGGGCGTGGCGGGCGGCGGCCGGGGCGGTGCACGTGCCCTACGACGAGCGCCTGGGCGTGCACGAGCAGTCCGCCGGCTTCACCCGCTACGCACCCTGGGACTTCGCGGGCGAGCATCCCGGCGAGCCGCTGATGCTGCACGCCCCGTACTTCCAGCTCTACCGGCGGCAGGTCATCAAGCAGGCCGACCTGGTCCTGGCGATGCACTGGTGCCCGGAGGAGTTCACCCCCGAGCAGGCGGCGCGCAACGTCGACTACTACGAGCGGATCACCGTACGGGACTCCTCGCTGTCCGCCTGCACCCAGTCGGTGCTGTGCGCCGAGGTCGGGCACCTGGAACTCGCCCACGACTACGCCTCCGAGGCCGCCCTCGTGGACCTGCGCGACCTGCACGCCAACACCCGCGACGGGCTGCACCTGGCGTCGCTGGCCGGGGCGTGGTCGGCGGTGGTCGAGGGCTTCGGCGGCCTGCGCGAGCGCGGCAGCGTGCTCACGCTGGCTCCCCGGCTGCCCGGTGGCATCACCGGGCTGCGGTTCCGGCTGCGGCACAGCGGCGTGCGGCTGCTGGTCGAGGCCGACCACGAGACGGTACGCGTGACCCTGCGCGACGGCACCGACGCCCGGCTCCCGGTCGTGCTCTACGGCGAGGAGGCCGAGGTGACCGCGGACGCCCCGGTCGAGCGTCCGGTCGTGCCCCTCGAACCGCTGCTGCCGCCGCCCGTCCAGCCCCCGGGGTACGCCCCGCAGCGCGCCGCACCACCGGCAGCCTCCTGACCGGCCGCTTGTTGCCCCCGCCGCCGTCCGACGGCCCGGCACCCGCCTCGCCGGCGAGAGCCGAGCCGGCGGCGGGGCCTCAGCGGACGGGCAGCCAGGCCCGCCAGGTCTCCTGGTGGGCGTCCAGCCAGCGCTTGGCGGCCTGGTCCCGGGACAGCTTGTTCACCGTGATGTCGCGCGCCACCCTGTTCTGGTCCTCGGTCGTCCACTGGAAGTTCTTGATCAGGTCGGCGGCCGGGCTGCCCGAGTCGGCGAACTGCTTGCGAGCGATCTTGTCGAGGTCGTACGGCTGGTAGTCGCACGCGACCGTCTTCGGATCGGCGTCGCAGCCCGGCTTGTACAGCGGCAGCGGCACGTGGACGAGCTTGATCTCCGACAACAGCCACTGCGGCGAGTAGAAGTAGCCGATGAGCGGTTCACGCTTGCTCTGCGCCTTGCGGAACGCGGCGATGAGCTTGTCCTCGCTGCCGGCGTACACCACGGTGAAGTCGAGCTTGAGGTTCTTGATCAGGGCGGCGTCGTTGGTGACGAACGACGGGTCGCCGCCGAGGAACTGGCCCTTGTCGCCGGAGGCGGAGGTGCGGAAGGTGTCCGCGAAGTCGTTGAGGTTCTTCCACTTGAGGATCTCGGGGTGCTCCTGCGCCATCCACGGCGGCACGTACCAGCCGATGACGCCCTTGTTGCCGGTCAGGCCGAGCTCGACGGCGACCTTCTTGTCGTCGATGTAGGTCTTCTTGAGGTCGTCGTGTCCCCAGTTCTCCAGGATGACGTCCACCTCGCCGGTCGCCAGGCCGGCCCAGGACTGGTCCTCGGTCAGGTCCTTCTCCACCGGGGTGCAGCCGAGTTCGTGCTTGAGCAGGTAGCTGACGACGGCCACGTTGGCCTCGTACCCGACCCAGGGGTTGACCGCGATGGACACCGGGCCGCACGGGGTGCGCGCGGCGCCGGGCGGCGGGGTGATCGGATGGTCGGAGCCGCAGGCGGCGACCGCCGCCAGGGTGACGGCGGACAGGGCCGCCAGCAGCCGCCGGGTGCCACGGGTGGGGCTCATCGCGCGGTCACCGCCCGCTGCTGCCGGGAGAGGCGCTTCACCAGGACGACTTCGGTCAGGGCGACGAGCACGTCCTTCACGGACTCCCGGTCGCGGGCGTCGCACTCGACGATCGGCACCGCAGGGCCCACGCCGAGGGCGTCACGGACCTCCTCGAGGTCGAAGCGCCGGGCGTGGTCGAAGGCGTTCACGCCGATCAGGAAGGGGATGTCCTTCTCCTCGAAGTAGTCGAGGGCCGGGAAGCAGTCCTCGATGCGCCGGGTGTCGAGCAGCACGATCGCGCCGAGGGCGCCGTCGACGAGGTCGTCCCAGAGGAACGAGAAGCGGTCCTGGCCCGGGGTGCCGAACAGGTAGAGCAGCAGCGCGTCGTCCAGCGTGATCCGGCCGAAGTCGAGGGCGACCGTGGTGGTGGTCTTGCCGGAGACCGCCGAGGTGTCGTCGACGCCGATCGACCGTTCCGTCATCTCGGCCTCGGTGACCAGCGGCTCGATCTCGGAGATGGCCCCGACGAAGGTGGTCTTGCCCACGCCGAAACCGCCGCTGATGACGATCTTGACGGCCACCGGCGCCAGGTGCTCCGGCTCACTAGAGGGCCCGTACACGGTCTCTGATCCTCTCGATCAAGGCGATGGGCAGCTCCTCGAGCTGCTCCTCGATCGCCAGGTACCTCTCCGCGACCAGGTCCGCGACGATGACCCGCACCACGCCCAGCGGCACCCGCAACGCCACCGACAGGTCGGCGATCGACATCGGGGCCTGGCAGAGCTCGACGATGTGGCGGGCCTCGAACCGCAGCGGCGCCGACAGCGCGGCCGGGGCGGCCCGCAGCAGCGTCTCGATGCGCAGCCCGTCGTGCAGCGGGCGGGTCCGCCCGCCGGTCAGCATGAACGGCCGGACCACCAGATCGTCGCCCTGGTCGGCGTACGGGGCGCCGCCGGCGTACGGGTAGTTGCTCATCGCGGGAGGTACCGGCGGGACTCGGAGATGAGCGCCGGGGTGAGCAGGTCGCCGAAGCGCTCGGCGAGCATCGACATCTCGTAGCCGATCAGGCCCACGTCGCTGTGGCCGTCGGCGACGACCCCGAGGCAGCTGCCGCCCGAGATGACCGAGACGAGCAGGAAGCCCCGGCGCATCTCGATCATGATGAGCTTGAGACCGTCGAAGTCGTAGCGGCGCGAGGCGCTGCGGGCGACGCTCGACAGGCTCGACACGATGGCCGCCAGCTGGTCGGCCTCCGCCCGGTTCAGGCCGTCCGACCCGGCGATGAGCAGCCCGTCGGAGGACACCGCCACGGCATCGCGGACGCCGTCGGTCTGGTGGACGAAGTTGCCCAGCAGCCAGTTGAACTGGTAGCGGTCTGCTGACGTCTCAACACTCATGCGGCACTTCTTTCGACATCGTCACCGGCGTACGGGGAAAGCCGTTCAAGAGCGATCGGAATGTTCTGTGCTGCCGCGCTGCATGCCGCTGCGGAAGGCGGTCAGGCGGCTGCGCACCTCGTCCGGGGAGTCGCCGACGGGCGCCGGGCGGTCGGCGCCGCGGGGCCGGGCGGGCTGCGGCGCCCCCGACGGCTTGCGGGCCTTCGGGCTGCGCTTGCGCAGGCCGTTCGGGGTACGCGCGCCGTCGTCGCCCGTCGGCAGCCAGGGCTCCTCGCCTCCTCCCCCGCCGCCGGCCGGGGCCACCGGGTCGAACCGTGGCGCCGGTGCGGGCTCGGCGCTCGCCGTGGGCTCGTAGCGGGCCGGGGCGGGCGCGCCGGGAACCGTGACGTACTCGATGGACTGCGCCAGTATCCGCCGGTCCGGGGTGGCCGACGGCGGTTCCTGGCCGGGTTCCAGGGTGAGCACCTGGGTGGTCTCCACGTCGGCGGCCGGGCCGAGGGCGCGCCGGCTGTCGGCGAACGGCGCGGCCGGCGCCCGGCTCGGCGCGGCCGGGGCGGGGGCGCCGACCGCCGTGGCGTCCGGCGCCAGCACCGCGGCGGGCAGCACGATGCGGGCCGTCACGCCGGTCACCGGCGAGGGCGCCAGCTGGACGTCGATGCCCATCTCGATCGCCAGCCGGCCGACCACGTAGTGGCCGAGGAAGCGGGTCGGCGCGGTGATGAAGTCACCCTCGCCGCGCAGGCGCTGGTTGGCGATCTCCATGTCGGCGCGGCTCATGCCGATGCCCTGGTCGGTGATCGCGATCAGGTAGCTGTCGTTGAGGAAGCGGCCCTGGATCTCCACGTCGGCGTCCGGCGGGGAGAAGGTCAGCCCGTTCTCGACCAGCTCGGCGAGCATGTGGGCGACGCCGCTGACCACCGCACCGATGACGAACGCGTCGTCGACCCGCCGCAGGGTCACCCGGCGGTATTCCTCCACCTCGGACACGGCGGCACGGATCACGTCGGCGATCGGTGACGGCTGCGCCCACTGCCGCGGGCTCGCCGCGCCCACGAGCACCAGCAGGCTCTCCGCGTTGCGGCGCATGCGGGTGGCCAGGTGGTCGAGCTCGAAGAGGTTCGCCAGGCCGGTCGGGTCGGACTCCTCGCGCTCGAGGCTGGTGATGAAGCCGAGCTGGCGGCGCAGCAGGTTCTGGTTGCGCCGGCCCAGGTTCGCCAGCGACTCGGTGGTGCTGTGCCGCAGCATCGCCTGCTCGGTGGCGAGGCCGTACGCGGTGGCCTGCACCCGCTCCAGCGCGTCGGCCATGAGCCGCACCTCGTCGCTGGCGCCGGCGGGCACGCGCACCGGCGGCGGCGGATCGTCGTCGGCGCCGGCGGTGGCCTTGCGCACGGCCTCGGGCAGCCGCTCGCCCGCGAGCCGGTTGGCCTCCGCGGCGAGCGTGGCCAGCGGCCTGGCGATCGACCGGGAGGCGACGGTGGCGAGGTAGACCGAGCCGGCGAAGCAGAGCAGGACCGCGCCGATGAGCGCGCCCATCCGGGTGGTCGCCTGGTCCTGCAACGTCTGCGCGCGGGCCTGGATGACCGAGCCCACGTGCTGCTGCAGCCGCAGCATGTCGTCGAGCACGGTGGTCAGCGCGGACCACCAGGCCTGCGGGTTGACCTGAAGGTTGCGCCCGTCGCCGGCCTTGAGCGCGAGCTGCTCGAAGTACGCGGCGACGCGGGCCGCGCCGGTGTCCAGGACGTAGTCCCGGGCGGTGCGCTGGGTGGCGGTGGCGTTTTGCCCGTACGCCGTCAGGGCCGCGTCCTTGGTCGCCTTCATGGTGACGAACTGGAGGTACTCGGCGCCGCGGAAGCCGCCGGCCGAGAAGACGCCGTTGAGGAACGCCCGCTCCTGCGCGGTGCTCTCCTTGACGTCGCCGAGCGCCTCCAGGGTGGCCACCCCGCGGCGCAGCGCCGGGTCCGCGGAGCTGTCGAGCCGGTAGTCGAGGTTGCTCAGCGCGGCGATGCGCCCGGTGTAGAAGTCGAAGGTCGGCGCGCGCCCGGCGCCGCCCGCGTCGGTGCCGGCCCGCACCCCGGCCAGGCCGTCGAGGCCGCGGACGGCCGAGGCGACCCGCTCCTGCACGTCGCCGCCGGAGGAGACGAGCCGCTCCACGGCGGCGCGCTGGTCGTCGACCCGCTTGCGGGCGGGCCCGAGCTCGGCCTTGAAGCCCACGTTGCCGCCGAGCAGGCCGGCGGTGAGGCCACGTTCCGTCTGCAGCTCCTGCACGAGGTCCTGGACCGCGAGCACGAGGTCGACCGCCCGCGCCGACTGGGCCGCGGTGCGGTAGTCGTCGACCTGGATGACGGTGATGACGCCGAGCAGCAGCAGGACCGCGGCCACCGGGAGCGTCAGGGTGCGGATCACCCGGCGGCGGATGGGACCTCCGCCGCGCCCCGCGGGCTTCACGGGGTCCGGCGCGGCGGGCACCCCGTCGGACCCTGCCGTCGAAGTGTCGTTGCCGCCCGCCTCGGACACGCGATCCTTCTCCCTCCGTCGAGCTGCATTCCCTCGCCGCATCGCGGGGGCTACACCGTGGTCCACTGTGATCGGACAAGCGCCCACAGTGCACGGTCAACTGAGCTGGACCAGATTCGCGGTAGGAGATTACGAATGCGTTACGATACGGCCGCGGATTGGGAACGGACGTTTGGCTTGCATTAAGCGTCAATTGCCGAGCATGTGCCGAATCCAGGCGTGAAAGTCGGCTATGTGATGCTCACTGGGGACCAGAACACCGCCCGCCGCGTACCCCCTCGAGGCCATCGCGGGCTGGCACGCCTCGCACGCGTCGAAGTCCTGCCGGTTGACCCGGTCGAACAACTCCACCGACCGCGACAGGTCCGCGCCGGCCTCGACCACCTCGGCGGGGAAGAGCCAGTCGCACTCGACGACCGTGCGGTCCGCGGCCCTCGGGAACATGCGGTGGACGATCACGTGGTCGGGCACGAGGTTCACGAAGACCTGCGGCCGGACGGTGACGGCGAAGTACCGCCGGTCCTGCTCCGCCGAGACGCCGCCGATCCGGTCGAGGCCGGGGCCGCCGTCCACGGTGAAGCCGGCCACGCCGGGCCCGAACTCGGCCCCGTGCCCGACGTAGTACTGCGCGGCGTACCCGCCGGCGAACTCGGGCAGCACGTGCACCAGCTCCGGGTGGATGGTGGCGCAGTGGTAGCACTCCATGAAGTTCTCGATGATGAGCTTCCAGTTCGCCCGTACGTCGTAGCGGATCCGGCGGCCGACGACGAGGCGGTCGATGCCGTACCGGTCGATCGCCGCGGCGTCGCCGAGGCGCCGCACGCACGCGCCGATGACGTCGGCCTCGAACGACGGCGGCTCGTCGGCGAGGCAGACCCACACGTAGCCCAGCCATTCCCGGACGGTCAGCGGGCGCAGCCCGAACCGCTCGCGGTCGACGTCCGGCATCTTCACCAGGTTCGGCGCCGCGACCAGCCGCCCGTCCAGGTCGTAGGACCAGGCGTGGTACGAGCACCGGAACGTGCGCCGCACACTGCCGGCCTCCTCGCCGCACAGGGTGGCCCCGCGGTGCGAGCAGAGGTTGAGGAAGGCCCGCGCCCCGCCGTCGCGCCCCCGGGTCACCAGGACGCTCTCGCGGCCGATCGGCACGGTACGGAAGTCGCCCGGCGAGCCGATGTCCGCGCCCCGCACCGCGCAGAACCACATCGCCTCGAAGACGCGTTCCTGCTCGGCCGCGAAGACCGCGGGATCGGTGTAGTAGCGGCCCGGCAGCGTCGGCAGCAGGCTCGGCGGCAGCTCCGTGGCGGTCACGACGTCAACCCTGTCCGGACGCGGGCGCCGCGGGGGCGAGGCGGCTCGGATCGAACAACCCGATCGGATGCCGGGTGCTGCCCGCCGTGGCGAGGTCGGCGAGGATCTCCCCGACCACCGTGGCGAACTTGAACCCGTGCCCGGAGAACCCGCACGCCACCGTCACCGACCCGTGGCCGGGGTGCCCGGCAATGACGAAGTGCTCGTCGGCGGTGTTGGTGTACATGCACGTCTTCGCCTGCAGGAAGCGGCCCGCGAGATCGGGCAGGCGCGGTGCGGTCTGCGCGGCCATCCGCCGGACCTCGTGGTCGTGCACGGTCCGGTCGATGGTGGCCGGGTCGCACGGCTCGCCGCCGCGGAAGAACGCCACCTTGGCGCCGCCGTCGTCCCCGTCGATCGCCGGGAAGCCGTAGATCTGCGTGCCCTCCGCGTCCTCCCAGATGTAGATCGGGTGCCGGTCGGGAGTGAAGGGCGCGACGCCGCCGGCCGGCGCGAACCAGTACTGCACCTGACGCTCGACGACGAACGGCACGCCCAGGTCGGCCAGCAGCTCCGGGGCCCAGGCGCCCGGGCAGATCACCAGGTGGCCGGCGGTGTGGGTGCCCTTCGCCGTGGTGACCCTGACCCCGCCGGGCGTCGGCTCCCAGCGCAGCACCGGCTCCTCGTAGCGCAGGTCGGCGCCGTGCCGCGCGGCGAGCTCGAGGTGGGCGGTCACGGACTGCTCCGGGCGTACGAAACCGGCCTTGGCCTCGAAGAGCGCGACCTCGTCCGGGGCCGGGGTCAGGGTCGGGAAGCGCCGGTGCAGCTCCGCCGCGTCCAGCATCTCGTGGTCGAGGCCCCACTGCACGGCGCTGCGCCGGCTGCCGTCGACCGTGCGGCTCTCCGGCAGTCCCACCATCACGCCGCCGGTCAGGGTGATCACGTCCCGGCCGGAGTCGCGGGCCAGCCCCTCCCAGAGCTCGTACGCCCGCAGCAGCAACGGCACGTAGCTCGGGTCCTCGAAGTAGGACTGCCGGATGATCCGGGAGCCGCCGTGGCTCGAGCCGAGGTCATGGGCCGGCCCGAACCGTTCCAGGCCCAGCACCCGGTGCCCCCGGGCGGCGAGGTGGCAGGCGGCGGCACTGCCCATGCCGCCCAGCCCCACCACGATGACGTCATGTGCCGGCACGTCGCCTCCTCCCGCGCCCCGGCTACCGCCGGAGACGCTCGTGCTTCGGATCGAACAGCGGATCGGTGGTCACGGTGGCCGGCAGCCTCCGGCCGAGATATCCGATCTCCACGGCGGTTCCCGGTACGGCCAGCGCCGGCGGCAGCCACGCGTACGCGATCGGTGCGCCGACCGTGTAGCCGTACGCGGCGCTGGTCACGTAGCCGGCGGGCGCTCCTCCGGCGTACACCGGTTCCCGGCCGAGCGGCACGCAGTCGCCCGCCCGCCCGTCCAGCAGCAGGCAGGTGAGCAACCGCCGGGCGGTGGCCGCCGACCGGCCCTCGATCGCGGCGCGGCCGGTGAAGTCGCCCGCGTCGAGCCGGACCGCGAAGCCCAGCCCGGCCTCGTACGGGTCGTCCTCGGCCGTCATGTCCGTGCCCCAGGCCCGGTAGCCCTTCTCGAGGCGCAGGCTGGTGAAGGCGCCCCGGCCCGCGGCGACGATCCCGAGCGGGGCCCCGGCCTCCCACAGCGTGTCCCACAGCCGCAGGCCGTGCTCGGCGCTGGTGTAGACCTCCCAGCCGAGCTCCCCCACGTAGGACAGCCGGAGCATGGTGACGGGCACGTCCCCCAGATGCGCGCGCCGGGCCCGGAAGTAGCCGAACGCCCGGTGCGAGACGTCGATGTCGGCGAGCGGCGCGATCAGGTCGCGGGCCCGGGGCCCCCACACGCCCAGCCCGCCGGTGCCGCCGGTCACCTCGCGCAGCGACACCGAGCCGTCGCCCGGCAGGTGCCGCCGCAGCCACTCGAGGTCGAGCGGGCCGTTGACGCCGACCTGGAACAGCTCCTCGTCCAGCCGCGCGACGGTGATGTCGCTGCGGATGCCGCCCGCATCGTCCAGCAGCAGCGCGTAGACCACCGTGCCCACCGGCCGGTCGACGTCGTTGCTCGCCAGCCTTTGCAGGTACGCCGCCGCGCCGGGGCCGGCGACCTCCAGCCGGCTCAGCGACGTCATGTCGTACAGGGCGACGCCCTCCCGGGTCGCGCGGGCCTCCGCCGCCACGACGGGCGACCAGTTCCGGGCCGACCACGGTTCGCGGGTCAGGCCGTGCGCGGGTACGGGCAGGCCGGCGTTGGCCTCGTACCACAGCGGCCGCTCCCAGCCGTTCGCCTCGGTCCACACCGCCCCCAGCGCCGTCTGGCGGGCGTGCCACGGGCTGACCCGCAACGCCCGCGGCGGGCCCGGCGGGTCGAGCGGGTGCACGATGTCGTACACCTCCACGAAGCTGCGGATCGCGCGCTGCCGGACGAAGGCCGGCGTGAGCTGCCCGGCGTCGAAGCGGTTCAGGTCGCACTCGTGCAGGTCCAGGCCGGGGCGGCCGTCGACGAGCCAGTCGGCCACGGCGCGGGCCGCACCGGCCGAGTGGGTGACCCAGACGGCCTCGGCCGTCCAGAAGCCGCGGAGCTCGCGCGACTCGCCCAGCAGCGGGAAGCCGTCCGGCGTGAACGAGAAGACGCCGTTGAAGCCCTCGGCGACGTCCGTGCCGCGCAGCGCCGGCAGCAGCTCCTGCGCCGCGGTCCAGGACTCGGCGAAGTCGTCCGGGGTGAAGGCGAGGACCGACGGGTTCGCGCCGGGGGCCAGGCGGGCGAGGTCGACGGGGAGCGGGCGGTGCGCGTACGAGCCGACGCCGAGCCCGTCGCCGTGCTCCCGGAAGTACAGGTCGCGGTCCTGGTGGCGCAGGATGGGCGCGCTCGCGTCGCCGGTGCGCCCGGCGAGCGCGGGGAGGGACGCCGTGCGCGCGTACTGGTGGGCCATCGGCAGCAGCGGCACGGTGACGCCGGCGAGGGCGCCGACGGCCGGCCCCCAGAAGCCGGCGCAGCTGATGACGACGTCGGCCGGGTAGCTCTCCCCCTCGGTGCGGACCGCGGTGACCGCCCCGCCCGCGCTGTCGATGCCGACGACCCGCCGGCCGCCGAGGAACCGGGCACCGCGCGCCGTCGCCGCGCGGGCCTGCGCCTCGGCGGCGGGCAGCGCCCGGGCGAGGCCGTCGCCGGGCAGGTACAGGCCGCCGTGCAGCAGGTCCGGGTCGAGCAGGGGGTGCAGGGCCGCGCACTCGCCGGGATCGAGCAGCCGGGCCTCGAGCCCCCACGAGGTCGCCAGGCCGTGCCGGCGGTGCAGCTCCCGCAGGCGCTCCGGCCCGGTGGCGAGCTCGAGCCCGCCCACGGCGTCGAAGCACCCCATCCGGGTGTACTTGTCCACCGTGTACCGCGCCAGGTGGGCCATGGTGCGCGAGACGTTGGTCCGGAAGACGAGGCCGGGCGCGTGCGAGGTGGAGCCCCCGGTGGCGAACAGGGGCCCCTGCTCGAGGACCGTGACGTCGTGCCATCCGCGCTCGGTGAGCTCGTCGGCGAGGGCACACCCGACGATGCCGGCGCCGATGACGACGACTCGTGGTGGGTGGACCCGGGGATGGTGGACCATGGCCGACCCCCTCCGCTGGTGTCTCTATTAACGCAACTCTCTGCGTCATACGCAACACCCTCAGCGACGGTCGGCCGGTGGATCAGCTCCCGGCGGGGATCCAGGGCTTCCAGGTGGCCTCGTGCTCCTTGACCCACTTCTCGGCCGCCTTCTCGGCGGTCATCCCCTGGTTGGTGATGTAGTCCGAGACCAGGTTCTGGTCCTCGTTGGTCCACTGGAAGTTCTTCACCAGCTGGTACGCCGCACCGCCGGTATCGGCGAACTTCTTGCTGGCGATCTTGTCCAGGGTGTAGTCCGGGTAGTCGCAGGCCACCTTCTTCGGGTCCGCGTCGCAACCGGCGGTGTACGCGGGCAGCTTCACCCGGGCGTACTTCTCCTTGGCGAACAGCCACTGCGGTTCGTAGAAGTAGAACAGCAGCGGCTTCTTCTGCGCGGTCGCCTGCTGGGCCGCCTTGATCAGGGCCGCCTCGCTGCCCGAGTACACGACCTTGTAGTTGAGCCTGAGGTTCTGCACCAGCGCGGCGTCGTTGGTGACGAAGGACGGGTCGCCGTCGAGCAGCTGTCCCTTGCCACCGGACTCCGAGGTCTTGAACAGGTTCGCGTACTTGTTGAGGTTCTTGCCGTCGGTGATGTCCGGGTACTGCTCGGCCATCCACTGCGGGACGTACCAGCCGATGACGCCCTTGTTACCGGTCGGGCCGACCTCGACGGCGACCTTCTTCTCCTGGATGTAGGTCTTCTTCAGGTCGTCGTGACCCCAGTTCTCCAGCACCACGTCCACCTCGCCGGTCTCGAAGCCCTGCCAGGAGATCTCCTCCTTGAGGTTCTTCTTGTCGACGGTGTAGCCGAGCTCCTTCTCCAGCAGGTACGCGACCACCGCGGCGTTGGCCTCGTAGCCGACCCACGGGTTGATCGCGATCTTCACCGTGCCCTTCGAGCCGCCCGCGGCCGCCTTGTCCGTACCGGCGTCGGACTTGGCACCGCCGCATCCCGCCAGGGCCAGGCTCAGGACCGCGGCCACCGCGGTGAGCCGGCCTGTCGTCGCTCTTCTCATCGATGAAACTTCCTTCCGAGGGTTCGCCGCCGGGCGGCGGCGGTGTGGGGAAATGGGGATACGTCTCAGCCGGCCGCGCGCCGCAGTTCGGTGCCGCGGCGGCCGGCGCCCTGGGTGAGCCGGTCCATCAGCACGCCGAGCAGCACGATGGCGAACCCGGCGGCGAGGCCGCGGCCGAAGTCCTCGCGCTGGGCGAAGCCGGCCACCACGTCGTAGCCGAGGGCCCCGGCGCCGACCAGGCCACCTACGACGACCATCGCGAGCACCATGACGATGCCCTGGTTGGCGGCGAGCAGCAGGCCGCCCCGCGCCATCGGCAGCTGCACCTTCCAGAGGAGCTGGGCCGGGGTGGATCCCGCCGACACGGCGGCCTCCACCGCCCCGGCGGGCACGTCGCGGACGCCGCGCTCGACCAGCCGGACCACGGGGGGCACGGCGTAGATGACGGCGGCGGCGATCGCGGTGAACCGGCTGGCACCGAACAGCGCCACCGCCGGCAGCAGGTAGACGAACGAGGGCATGGTCTGTGCCGCGTCCAGCAGCGGCCGGAGCGCCGCGGCGAAGCGGTCGTGGCGGGCACAGTAGACGCCGAGCAGCACGCCGACGACCATCGTCGCCACCGTCGCCACCAGCACCGACGCCAGGGTCTGCATGGCGTTCTGCCACAGCCCGAGGCCGGCCACCCCGCTCGCGGCGAGCCCGGCCACCACCGCCGGCCGCCAGCCGCTGGTCAGGGCGCCGACGGCCACCACCGCGGCGGCGAACCACCACCACGGCGTCGTGGTCAGCACCGTCTGCACCGGATCCAGCAGGGCGGCGGTGACGACGTTCTTGACCGCCTCGGTCGCGTCGTAGAGGTGCAGCTCGACCCAGGCCGTCGCGGTGTTGACCGGCGCGGCGAAGGAGAACCGCCAGCTCTGCGGGAACTCGGCGCCCCAGGGCAGCAGCCGGCCCAGCACGGTCACCGTCGCCGCCACCGCGGCGGCGGCCAGCCCCGCGATCAGGCGCCGGCGCGGGGAGTCGTGGCGGGTCGGCGCCGCCCGGCGGGCGGCGCCGGTGGTGATCCGGTCGAGGACCACCGCCATCACCACGATCGCAAGCCCGGCGTCGAAGGCGGCGCCGACGTTGACCCGCTCCAGCGCCTGCACGATGTTCTGGCCCAGGCCCGGCGCGTCGATCAGGGCGGCGACCACCACCATGGACAGCGCCATCATGATCGCCTGGTTCACGCCGAGGACGATCGTCGGCCGGGCCAGCGGCAGGCGGACCCTGACCAGGGTCTGCCACCGGGTCGAACCCAGCGCGGTGGACGCCTCCACCGCGGTGCGCGACACCTCGGAGATGCCCAGGGCGGTGATCCGTACGACCGGCGGCAGCGCGTAGATCACCGTGGCGATCGTGGCGGCCGGCTCCCCGATCAGGAACAGCAGCGTCATCGGCGCCAGGTACGCGAACGTGGGCAGGATCTGCATGACGTCCAGCACCGGGCGCAGCAGCGCACCGACCGGCGCGACCCGCGCGGCCAGCACGCCCAGCGGTACGCCGATCAGCGCCGCCAGCAGCACCGCGGACAGCGTGAGCACCAGCGTGTCCACGCTCTCCTGCCACAGGCCCAGCACCCCGAAGGAGAGGAATCCGGCGGCGGCCAGCAGCGCCACCCGCCAGCCGGCGAGCACCGCGGCGACGGCGGCGGTCACCGCGACCAGGCCGGCCCAGCCGAGCCCGTACAGCGCGCCGTGCACCGCGCCGACCAGCAGCGACACGCCCAGCCGCAGGTAGTTGAAGCCGTACAGGAACAGCGGGCTGGTGTCCCGGTTCGCGTCCACCCAGTCGCGCAGATCGTCGAAGAACCGGAAGGCCGCCGCGTCGTCGCCGTCCACCCCGCCCGCGGTGCGGACGACGGCGTACCCGGCGAGGACGACGACGAGCACGCCGGCGGTGAGCACGGCGCGGCGCGGCAGCGCGCGGCGCGGGCGCCCGCCGCCGTCCGGCTCGGCCGTCCCCGCGGCGGCCGGGGCGTCCGTGACGACCGTGGTCACGCCGGCCCCCCGGCGCGGTTGCCGGCCAGCACGGGCAGGAGCTGGGCCACGTCGACCACCCCGGCCGGGGCGCCGCCGTCGGTGACGGGCACCGGCCGGCCGGCCCGCAGCACCCGCTCGACGGCGTCCCGGATCCTGGTCTGCGCGGGCAGGGCGGCGTCCGCGAGCTCCTCCCCGTCCGCCGCGGGCCGGGTGATCCACCGCAGGCTCAGCACGTCGGCCCGGGGCACGTCGCGGACGAAGTCGGCCACGTAGTCGTCCGCGGGCGCCCCGACCAGCTCCTCCGGCATGCCCACCTGCACCAGGACGCCGTCGCGCATCACCGCGATGCGGTCGCCCAGCGACAGCGCCTCGGCGAGGTCGTGGGTGATGAACACCAGCGTCTTGCCGACCTCGGCGTGCAGCCGGCGCACCTCGGCCTGCATGTCGCGGCGGATCAGCGGGTCGAGCGCGGAGAACGGCTCGTCGAAGAGCAGCACCGCGGGGTCCGTGGCCAGCGCCCGGGCCAGGCCCACGCGCTGCTGCATGCCGCCGGAGAGCTGGTCGGGGTAGTGGCGTTCGTGGCCGTCGAGACCGACCAGGCCGAGCATCCGGCGGGCCCGCTCGTGGCGCTCGGCCCGGCCCACCCCCTGGATCTCCAGCCCGTACGCGACGTTGTCGACGACCTGCCGGTGCGGCAGCAGCCCGAAGTGCTGGAACACCATGGCGACGCCGTGCCGGCGCAGCTCCCGAAGCCGCCGGGGGCTCATCGCGCCGACCGCCTCGCCGTCGATGCGGATCTCCCCGCTGGTCGGCTCGATCAGCCGGGTCAGGCACCGCACGAGCGTCGACTTGCCGCTGCCGGACAGCCCCATGACCACGAAGACCTCGCCGGGGCGCACGTCGAAGCTGACGTCGCGCACGGCGGCCACGCAGCCGGTGCGGGCGCGCAGCTCGGCCCGGGACAGGTCGGCCAGCGGGGTGCCGGGGACCCGGCCGCCGTGCGGCCCGAACACCTTCCAGAGCCGGTCGACGGCGATGGTGGGCGGGGGTGGTGCGCTCTCGGCCGTCATGAACATCCTCGCGATCGCGGGTCGGCGTGGGCGGTCCGGGTCAGCCGGCCGACAGCGACGCGCCGACCAGATCGGCCGCCCGCTCGCCGACCAGCAGCACGGCCACCATGGGGTTGACCGAGGTCATCGTCGGGAACACCGAGGCGTCCGCGATCCGTACGTTGCGGTAGCCGCGCAACCGCAACTCCGGGTCCACGACGGCGAGCGGATCGGCGTCGGCGCCCATCCTGCAGGTGCCCGCCGGGTGGTAGACCGTGTGATGCACCGCCCGGCCGTACGCGGACAGCTCCTCGTCGCTCTGCACCGCGGGCCCGGGCGCGATCTCGCGGGCGATCCAGGACCTGAACGGCTCGGTGGCGGCGACCTCGCGGGCGATCCGCAGCCCGTCCACGATCGTCTTCTCGTCGTAGCCGTCCGGGTCGGTGAAGTAGCCGAAGTCGAGGGCGGGCTTGGTGAGCGGGTCGGCGTCGGCGAGCCACAGCCGCCCGGTGCTGCGCGGGCGCGGCACGTTGGGCGTCATGCCGAAGCCGTACTCGGGCACGTCGTAGCCGAGCCGGGCGGTGTGCAGCGTGAACGGGATCTGGTAGAGGTGGAACATCAGGTCGGGCCGGGTCGCCTCCGGGTCGCGGCGCACGAACAGGCCCGCGTCGGAGTCCATCGCCGACTGCGGCGGGATCGGGCGGCTCGCCTCCCACAGGATCAGCGACTCGGGGTGGTCGAGCAGGTGCTCCCCCACCCCGGGCAGGTCCCGGGCGACCTCGATGCCGAGCTTGCGCAGGTCCGCGGCGGGCCCGATGCCGGAGAGCAGCAGGAGCCGGGGGGTGTCGATGGCGCCGGCGCTGAGCACGTACTCGGCGGTGGCCCGCAGCGTCACGTGCTCGCCGTCACCGGTGCGCACGCGCACCCCGGTGACCCGGTCCGCGCCGTCGGTGTCCAGGTGGTAGGCCCACGTCTCGGTGAGGACGGTCAGGTTCGGCCGGTCCAGGTACGGATGCAGGTACGCCACCGAGGCCGACGAGCGGATGCCCGTGCCGGGGTCGTAGCCGACCGGGAAGAACCCGGTGCCCTCGGCGAACGGCGCGGCGTTGTAGTCCTCGTGCACCGGCACGCCCAGCGCGGTGTGGCAGGCGGCGATGAAGTCGGCGGTGAGCGGATTGCGGTCCACCTCGGCGACCGGCTCGATGTGCACGGCGAGCCGGTGCCAGTACGGCAGCATCCGCTCGTAGGACCATCCGGTCGCGCCGGCCGCCTCCCAGTCGGCGAAGTCCTCCGGCGGCGGCAGGAAGCTGATCATCGTGTTGTGCGAGGAGCAGCCGCCGAGCACCCGGGCCCGCGAGTGCCGGATGTGCGAGTTGCCGCGCGGCTGCGGAACGGTCGGGTAGTCGTAGTCCAACTCGGACTCCAGCAGGTTGAGCCAGTTGCGCAGCTTCAGCACCCGCTCGTCGCCGACGTCCGACGGGCCACCCTCCACCAGGCAGACCCGCACCGCGGGATCGGCGGACAACCGGGATGCGACGACCGCGCCGGCCGTGCCACCACCGACGATCACCACGTCGTACTCGTGTGCTGCGGGGCTGTTCAGCGTCATGCTCCCTGTGACTGACCGGATAGGCGCCGGGCACAGAGCGTCCCGGGCTCGCCATAGGATTGTGGTGGAGCACCACAGTGGTCAATGCCGGCCGCAGAGTTTTACCAGAGCGCAATGCGCAGCCGCAAAGGGTTCAGCCCGGGTTGCCCAGACTTCCGCCGATCTCCGCCGCCGCCTCCCGCAGCCGCGCCGCCCGCTCGGCGAACATCCGCTCCGGCAGCCGGTAGGACGGCCCGGCCACGCTGATCGCCGCGACCACCCGGCCGCCGGCGCCCCGGACCGGCGCCGCGACGGCGTGCAGCCCGATCTCGAGCTCCTCCACGGTCGAGGCCCAGCCCGCCCGCTCCGCTTCGGACAGCTGCCGGGCAAGGACGCCGGGGTCGGTGATCGTACGCGGCGTGTACGCGGTGAGCGGCCCCGCGAGCGCCGCCCGCCGCACCTCCGCCGGCGCGTACGCGAGCAGCACCTTCCCGCTCGACGTGGCGTGCGAGGGCGTGCGCCGGCCCACCCAGTTGTAGCTGTTGACCGCCGACGGGCCCAGCGCCTGGCACACGTTGACGGTCTGGTCGTCGTCCAGGACGGCCACGTTGACGGTCTCCCCCAGCTCGCCGGCGACCCGGGCACAGACGTGTCCGGCCGCGCCGGGCAGGTCGATGCGCGCGGCGGCAGCGCCGGCGAGGCGCACCATGCCGAGGCCGAGGCGGTACTTCCCCCGGCCGGAGAGCTGCTCGACCAGGCCGCGCGCCTCGAGCGCCCCGACGAGGCGCGAGGCGGTCGACTTGTGCACGCCGAGCTCCGCCGCGATCTCGGTGACCCCGGCGTCGCCCCGGCGCGCCAGGATCTCCAGGACGGTCACCGCCCGGTCCACCGACTGCACCAGGGCGGCCGGCCGGTCCGTCCCGTTGCTCATGGCGCAACTGTAGTGCCCCGGCATCACCCCGCGCGGGCCCGCACGCGGGCGGGCCACCGGCGCACGGCCGAGCCCGCGGGGCCGCCCGGGTCCGGGTGCAGCGGCAGCCGTACGGTGAAGGTCGCGCCCCGCCCCGGATGCCCCTCGGCCGTGATCGTGCCGCCGTGGCCGGTCACCACCTCCTTGAGCAGGGCCAGGCCCAGCCCGAACCGCCGCTCGCCCGCCCCCGGGCCGCGGTGGAACCGGTCGAAGAGCCGGCCGGCGTCGTCCGGGTGGAAGCCCGCACCGGTGTCGGCGACGGTCAGCTGCGCCTCGTCGTCGCCGGCCCGGACGGTCAGCAGCACCCGGCCGCCCGCCGGGGTGTGGGTGAGCGCGTTCGCGAGGAGCTCGGAGACCACCCGGTGCAGGGCGGACCGGATGCCGGGGACCCGGATCGGGGCGGCGGGCGCGGACACCACGATGGAGACCCGGCGGTCGGCGGCCTGCACCGCCTCCATCCCGGCGGCCTCGCGGGTCAGGGCGGCCAGGTCGACCGGCTCGCGCGGCGGCTGGTCCTCCGGCGCGGCGGACAGCCGGGCGGAGAGCAGCAGGTCGTCGACGATCTCGCCGAGCCGCCCGGTGGCGCCGACCAGGCGTTCCAGGTCCCGGCGGTCGGCGGCCGGGGCGTTGCGGGAGCGCCGGGCGAGCAGCTGGGCCCGGGTGTGCACGCGGGCGATCGGGGTGCGCAGCTCGTGGCTGGCGTCGGCGACGAAGCGGCGCTGGCGGGCCAGCGCCTCGGCCAGCGGCGCGACCGCGCGCCGGCCGACGATCAGCCCGGTGATCAGCGCGGCGAGCAGGCCGACCGCGGCGGCCAGCATGAACGCCCACAGCAGGTGGCGACGGTCGGCGAGCTGGTAGCGGGCGTCGAAGATGACCTGGACCGCGGCGCCGTCGCGGAGGCCGGTGCGGACGTGGTAGACGGTCGCCGCGGTGTCCACGGTGGTGATCTCGGTGGGCCCGCCGGCGGCCACCCGGTCGAGGGCGTCGCGCAGCGGGAAGCCGGGCGGCGGCGCGAGCGGGCCCGCCGAGATCCGGCCCGCGCGCATCGAGACGATCCAGTTGCAGCCGACCGGCCCGGTGACGCTGCCGTGCTCGGCGCCCCAGGCGAGTTCGCGCTGGATCTGGCGCTCCTGGTTGCGCACCAGCGTGGCGTACGCGACCACCCCCACCAGCGCCAGCAGGACGCCCACCGCCAGGCCCACGAACAGGCCCATCCGCAGCCGGGACCGGCGGACGAGCGCGTCCTCCTCGGTGGTCACAGCGCACCGAGCCGGTAGCCGAGGCCGTGGACCGTACGCACCACGCCCCGGCCGAGCTTGCGCCGCAGGTAGTAGACGTAGGTGTCCACGATGGAGGCGGCAGCGGCCTCGTCGAAGACCCGCCGGCGCAGCTGAGCCCGGGAGTACACCTGGTGCGGCCGGTCGGCGAGGGTCCGGAGCAGCTCGAACTCGCGGGCGGAGAGCGCCACCCGGCCGCCGTCTGGCAGCACCACGTCGCGGGCGGCGAGGTCGAGCAGGCCGCGCCCGACGTGCAGCGCCTCGGCGGTGTCCGGGATCCGGCGGCAGAGCGCCCGCAGCCGGGCGCTCAGCTCGTCCAGGTCGAACGGTTTGGCCAGGTAGTCGTCGGCGCCGGCGTCCAGCCCGGCGATCCGGTCGGCGACGGTGCCCAGCGCCGTGAGCAGCAGCGCCCGCGCCGGGACCGCCCGCGACCGCAGCCGGGTCAGCAGGTCGAGGCCGTCCAGCGCGGGCAGCAGCCGGTCGATGACCAGCACGTCGTACGGACGGGTGAGGCCCAGATGGAGTCCGCGCTGGCCGTCGGGGGCCCGGTCGACGTGGTAGCCCTCGTCGGTCAGCGTCTCGGTCAGCATCTCGCTCAGGTCCGGATCGTCCTCGACCAGCAGCAGGCGCATGCAGAGATAATGGTCGATATTGCTCCTTCTGCATAGACAGAACTTGAAGTCACAAATATTTAACCTACGAGCAACCTGTCGGCGGTCGCCGGCGCCCGGCGGCGCTCGATCAGGCTCAGCAGCGGGGTCGTCATCAGCGTCGTCACCAGCGCCACCAGCACCAGGACGGTGAACAGCGACCGGTTCACGACGCCCGCCTCCAGGCCCACGTTCAGCGCGATGAGCTGCATCAGGCCGCGGGCGTTCATGAGCGCGCCGACCCGCAGCGCCACCTCGTTCGGTTCGCCGCCCAGCCGGGCCGCGGCCCAGCAGGCACCGAACTTGCCGGCGATGGCGAGCACCACGCAGGCCACCGCGAACAGCAGCACCGCCGGGTCGCCGAGCAGGCCGAACTCCGTACGCAGCCCGCTGAAGGTGAAGAACAGCGGCAGGAACAGGGCGGAGGCGACCGGCGTCAGGGTGTCGACGATCGCGTCCAGCTCGGGGGTGTGCGGCGCGACCACGCCCACGGCGAAGGCGCCGAAGACGGCGTACAGGCCGATCTCGTCGGTGTACCAGGCGACCAGGAACAGCGTCACCACCACCCCGAGGAGCCCGCCCCACCGGGCCGCGAGCACGATCGCCCGCCGGCCGAAGAGCCACATGACCAGCCCGAAGACGACCGCACCGACGACCGTCACCAGCGCCGGCCCGGCCGCGCCCGACGCGAACGCCAGCACCACGGCCAGCATGATCCAGGCGATCATGTCGTCGATCGCGCCGCTGGCCAGCGCCAGCGAGCCGTGCCGGGTGCCCTCCTGGCCGCGCTCGGTGATGATCCGGGCGAGCATCGGGAACGCGGTGATCGCCAGCGCCACCCCGACGAACGCGGCCGAGACCCCGACCGACACGCCCTCCGGACGGATCGGCACGGCGTCGCCGGTGACCAGCACCAGCAGCACGCCGAGCAGCAGCGGCGCGGCCACGCCGGCCAGCGACACCGTGCCCGCGATGCCGGCCAGGCTGGTGATCCGGTGGCGGGCGAAGGCATACCCGGCCTGGAACATGAACAGCACCAGGCCGATCTGGCCGACCACGTACAGCACCGGGTAGAGCTGCTGCGGGAAGAGCGCGTCCTGCACGTCCGGCAGCAGCAGGCCGAGCAGGGACGGTCCGAGCAGGACCCCGGCCAGCATCTCGCTGACCACCGGCGGCTGGCCGACCTTGCCCAGCAGCCACGCGACCAGTTTGCAGAAGACCAGGATGACCGCGACCGCGATGAAGAACCGCGGTGCCAGCTCGGTCGGTGTCACCGGCGTACCTCCTCGAAATAGGTGGCGCAGAGCCGTCGGCGCCGGGCGTCCAGCACCATCCAGGTGCCCAGCACGAGCTGGACGACCGCCCGGCCGGTGTCCGCCCACCGGTCGCCCAGCCGCATGGCGGCCAGCCGGGGGCGGCCGGGACGCGCGGAGCCGTCCGGCGTCAGGTACGCGGGCCCGCGGCTCGGCAGCGACCGGGTGTGCGCCGCCGACGAGTCGACGGCGAAGCGCCGCAGGACCTCACGGGTGACCGCGCGCAGCATCACCGGGGCGACCCCGCGCGCGGGACAGGCGCGGTTCGCCGTGATGCCGTACGGGATGAAGTTCGCCTCGCCGCGCTTCAGCGACAGCCACCGGCCGGGATCGAACGCGTCGTCGGCGGCGGGCCCGGTGCGCTGGTAGGCGAGGTAGTTGAAGAGCAGCACCGAGCCGGTGGGCAGGGTGGCCCCGGAGACCTCGATCGGCGCGGACGTGATCCGGTGCGCGACGCCGAACAGCGGATGCACCCGCAGGGTCTCGTCGATCAGCCGGTCCAGGGCGGCGTCGTCGTCCACCTCGGCCCGGGCCGGCGGGTACGCCGCCGCGCAGAGCAGCACGTGCGCCATGGCCTCGGACATCTGCACGACCGCGGTGTTGAAGAAGGCGCCCTGCAGGTACCAGGCGGTCTCCCGCGCGGTGAACGGCTCGGGCAGCACCACCGGGCAGGTGCCGTCGCCGATCCGGCCGAGCAGGTAGCGGGTGAGCCGGTCCCGCCGGTCCATGTGCCGCAGCCCGGTGGCCTTGAGCGCGGTCACCACGTCGTCCGCGTTCGCCACGATGAGGTCGCGGGCCGGGCGCGGGCATGGCTCGGCGAAGACCAGCTCGTAGAAGACCTCGGCCCACAGCGGCATCATCAGGTCGCGCAGCCGCCGCCGGACCCGCCCCGGCGGCAGACCGTCGAGGATGCGCCGGGCGGCACCGGTCGCCAGCTCGTCGGCGCGGCCGCGCGGGATCGCCAGGACCTTGCGGGTGGTGAGGGCGACGGTCCGGTACCGGTGCCCCGGCTCCAGATGCTCCTGGTGCATCTGCGGGCCGGGCGCCAGCCAGTACCAGAACAGGTCGGACAGGCCCGCGCCCCGGCTGCGCCCGTCGGCCGCCGGGTGCGAGTAGACCTCCTCGAAGTGCTCGGCGCCGACCAGCGGGCCGGGCACGGGGATGCCCTGCGTGCCGTTCACCCGGGCGAAGATCAGCTCGCGGAGCCGGACCACCGCGGGCGGCAGCCAGCGCGGCAGCGTCGGCACCGCGACCAGTGCGGCCGCGGCGGCGAGGTAGGCCGGTGCGCTCATGCGACGAGGTCCGGCGTGAGATCCGCCGGCCGCCGCGCGCCGGCCAGGGCGAGGACGTGGTCCAGCTCCGTGCGCACCGTCTCGAGCAGCTCCCGTACGCCGCGACGGCCGCCCGTGGCGAGGGCGTACACGACCGGCCGGCCGATCAGGACCGCGGTGGCGCCCAGCGCGAGCGCGACGAGCACGTCCGTGCCGCGCCGGACCCCGCCGTCGACCAGGACCGGCAGGGCCGTGGCGGCGGCCACCGCGGGCAGCGCGTCCAGCGCGGCGATCGCGCCGTCGAGCTGGCGACCGCCGTGGTTGGACACGATCAGGCCGGCCACCCCGTGCGCCGCGGCCAGCTCGGCGTCGCCCGGGTGCAGCACGCCCTTGAGCAGGATCGGCAGGTCCGTGGCGGCGCGGATCCGGTCGACGTGGTCCCAGCTCAGCGCCGCGTCCATGGCGATGTCCCGGACCCGGCCGGCGGCGTCGCGCATGTTCTCGCAGGCGTACCCGGCGGGCAGCTCGGTGAAGCCGTGCCGGCTGTCGCGGTCGCGCAGGCCGAACACCGGCGAGTCGACCGTGACCACCAGGGCCCGGCAGCCGGCCCGCTCGGCCCGGCGGATGAGGTGCTCCTGGAACGCGGCGTCGGGCTGCGGGTACAGCTGGAACCACAGCGCCGCGCCGGTGGCGGCGATCTCCTCGATCGGCTGGGTGGCGGCCGAGCTGACCACCATCACCGTGCCGGCGCCGGCCGCCGCGGCCGCCGTACCGGCCTCGCCCTCGGGGTGGGCGAGCCGGTGGAAGGCGGTCGGGGCGATCAGCACCGGCAGGGTCAGTTCGGTGCCGAACAGGGTGGTCCGCAGGTCACGCTCGCCGACCCCGCGCAGCACCCGCGGCACGATCCGGCGGCGGGCGTACGCCTCCTCGTTGGCCCGCAGGGTCCGCTCGTCGCCCGCCCCGCCCGCGAAGTAGTCCCAGTACACCGGGTCGAGCACGGCCTGCGCCCGGTCGGCGGTGGCGGTCATCGCCCGCGGCGTCACGCGAGGCAGCTGCGGACGAAGGCGGCCAGCGGGGCCACGTGCACCGCCGGCCGGTCCCACCGGTTCTCCAGGTTCTCGGCGAGGTGGTGGACGGCCACGAGTTCGCCGCCGCGATGGAACCGGACCACCGGATGCAGGTACGCCGCGTCGTGCGCCCGGCCCGGGTCGTTCTGGGAGATCCGGGTGACGCCGATGTCGAACGGGTCCACCTTGTCGTGGTCGGGGCCGTACTCGAGGGTCACGACGAACGCGCCGTCGCCGGTGTCGCCCAGCCCGCCCCCGGCGAAGTACGCGACCGGCACCTCCTCGTGGTACGCCGCGCTGTCCCCGTGCACGGTCACCACGTCGCCGAGGAAGCCGAACATCTGCCAGAGGGCGGAGGTGCGGTTGACCCGCCCGATCACCGCCGCGGTGATCTCGTCCGGCCCGGCTCCGATCCGGGCGGCGGGGAACGGCGTGTCCTCGTACCGTTGCTTGAGGATCTTGTGGAGCGCGCGCACCCCGTAGCGGAAGCCGTGGATGAAGCCGCTGGTGGACTTCTTGAAGTCACGCTGCTGGGTGATCGTGCCGGCGAAGTAGAGGCCGGGCACGTTCACCGACTCCCAGGCCTCGGTCTGCGCCGGGAAGCGGTCCCGGATCGCCAGCTCCGGGCGGCACGACGCGTCGAAGATCGAGGCGTCGAAGGCGAAGCCGGTGCAGGCCAGCACGCGGTCGTAGGACAGCTCCTTCACGACCTCGTTCACCCGGGCGAAGGCGAACGTGACGCGGTAGCCGTCGCCGTCCCGCGCGATCGACCGGACCGTGCCGTCGAGCACCGCGTTCGCCGACTTCAGCTGGTACGTGTCCAGGAAGTTGTTGTTGACCGCCCGCAGGTGACCGACGTAGTGCGTCCGCCAGGCCAGCCGCACCGAGCTGGGGCCGGCCACGTGGATGACCGTGGTGGTCTCCATCAGCGCGTCGGCCGTCTCGAACGCGGAGTTGCCCTTGCCGATGATCAGGACCCGCTGGTCCAGATAGTCGCGCGGGTCCACGGACATGGTGTCGTAGCGCTCGGCCAGCTCGAAACCGGGGATCTCCGGCTCGTACATCCGCGAGACGCCGGTCGCGACGATCACCCGCCGGGCCCGGTACGTCCGGTCCGCCTCGACGACGAACCCGCCCTCCTCCCGGCCGATCCGGGTCACCGCCGCATCGTAGGCGACCTTCACCCCGGTCTTGGCGGCGAAGTCGGCCAGGTACCGGACCATCACGTCGGCGTCCGGGAAGTACCGGTCGGTGTACGCGGTGAACAGCAGCGCCGGATCGTCGGTCAGCAGCGAGTTCCAGTCCAGCCGCAGGTTCAGCTCCGGGTCGTCCGAGCCGGTACGCGGCTTGTTGATGGAGATGAGCTGCCGGTGCCGCGGGTACCGGGCGAAGAACGCACCCGGCGCCTCGGCGGCCTCCAGCACGAGATAGTCGGCACCGTCCTGCTCCAGCAGGGCCGCCAGCTGAAGTCCGGCCGGCCCCGCCCCGATGATCAGATAGTCGAGCGTCACGGATCGCACGCTAGAAACCCCAATTCAGAGAAATATCAGCCGCGGTACGCACGTCCGCCTCCAGCGGCCGGTCCGGGTCGATCGGCGGAATCCGGCGGGCCAGCGCCGCCAGCAGGGCGCCGGTCCCGGCGGCCGTGGGCCGGCGGGCGCCGACGTGGACCGCCTGGCGCAGGCCCAGCGCCAGCGAGCCGAGGATCAGCCGCAGCAGGGCAGACTGGTCGAGGGCGCGCAGCGCGGCCTGGGTGCCGAGCGGGATCACGTCCTGGTTGTGCAGGTTCGTCGGCAGGCTCTGCATGCCGGCCGGCATCGCGTCCCGGCGGAGCTCCGCCACCAGGGCCGTCGACGCGAGCTGCACCCCCTGCAACCCGTGCTGCTGCCCCGGCCCGGCCGCGAGCATCGGCGGCAGCCCGCCGTTGCGGTGCGGGTCCACGAGCAGGTCCAGCTGCCGCTCCGCCAGGTTGCCGAGCTGGGCCACGACCGAGGAGAGCAGGTCCGCGGCGAACGCCGCCGGCTGGCCGAAGAAGTTGCCGCCGTGCACCACCGCGTCGTCGCCGGGGAAGAACAGCGGGTTGTCGCTGACCCCGGCCAGGTCGGCGGCGACCACACCGTCCACGTAGCGCAGCGCGTCCTCGGCGGCGCCCAGCAGCTGCGGCGAGCAGCGGACGCTGTACGGCTCCTGCAACGGCCGGTCCCCGGACGGCACCACGCCGGCGAGCGTGGTGCGCATCGCGTCCGCCACGTCGATCGCGCCGGGGTGGGCGAAGCGGCGGATCAGCCGCTCGTCGAGGAACTGCGGGTCGCAGCCGAGCAGATCGGCCAGCAGGCAGGTGAGGTGCTGCGCGGCGCGGTGCGCGTCCCGGGCGGCGTGCAGCGCCAGGGCGAGCGCCGCGGTGGTCAGCGAGGTGCCGTTGACCAGGGCGAGGGCGTCCCGCCCGTCGAGGGGCAGCGGGGTGAGGCCGGCCCGCTCCAGCGCGTCGGCGGCCGGCATCCGTTCGCCGTCGAGGTACGCGTACCCCCGCCCGCGCAGCGCCTGGGCCGCCGCGCCGAGCGGGATCAGGTCGCCGCTCGCGCCGACCGAGCCGTAGCGGGGCACCGCCGGCGCGAAGGTGGTGCCGAGCATCGCGGCGAGCGCCTCCACCACGTGCGGGGAGACGCCGGAGGCGGCCTGCGCCAGCGACCGGGCCCGGACCAGCATCGTCGCGCGTACCAGCGCCGGGTCGAGGTCGGGGCCCTGGCCGGCGCCCAGGTGCGCCAGGGTGTTGTCGGCCTGGTCCCGCTGGTCGGCGCGGCCGGCGTACCCGACGAGGGCGCCGAAGCCGGTGGTGGCGCCGTAGACCGCACGGTCGTCACCCAGCACCTTGCCGAGGAAGTCCCGGCCCTCGGCGAGCCGGTCGCGCAGGGCCGCGTCCAGGCCGACCGGCACGGGATCGCGGGCGGCGAGCAGGTCGTCCACGGTGAGTGGAGCGGCGAGGTTCATGCCCGGCGACGCTAGGCAGCGGATCTCAGAACGCTCTGAAATCACGCCGTTACCGTGCCGGCCATGACGCACGACTACCTCATCATCGGGGCGGGACCGGCCGGACTGCAGCTCGCCTCCCTGCTGGAGCGCGACGGTCGTGACTACGTGGTGCTGGAGGCCGGGGACGGGCCGGGGACCTTCTTCCGCACGTACCCGCGGCACCGGCAGCTCATCTCGATCAACAAGGTGTGGACCGGGTCGGACGATCCGGAGTTCAACCTGCGCTCGGACTGGAACTCGCTGCTGACCGACGACCCGGACCTGCTGTTCACCCGGTACAGCAAGCGGTACTTCCCCGCCGCCGACGACCTGGTGCGCTACCTCGCCGACTTCGCCCGCGGGCTGAACGTGGTCTACGGCTCACGGGTCACCCGGGTCGCCCGCGACGCCGGCGGCTTCACGGTCGAGGCGGGCGGCACGTACCGGGCGTCGCGGGTGATCGTGGCCACGGGCGTGTCCCGGCTGCACGTCCCGGGCATCCCGGGCGCGGAGCTGGCCGAGCGCTACGACACGGTCGACGTCGACCCGGAGGGCTTCGTCAACCAGCGGGTGCTGATCGTCGGCAAGGGCAACTCCGCGTTCGAGACGGCCGACGCGCTGGTCGAGACCGCCGCGGTCATCCACGTGGCCGGTCCGCACTCGATCCGGCTGGCCTGGCAGACCCATTACGTCGGCCACCTGCGGGCGGTCAACAACAACTTCCTCGACACGTACCAGCTGAAGTCGCAGAACGCGGTGCTGGACGGGACCGTCGAGCGGATCGCGCCGCGCCCCGAGGGCGGCTTCCGGGTCGACTTCCGCTACGCCCGTACGGTCGAGGCCATCCGGGTCCTCGAGTACGACCGCATCATCCTGTGCACCGGCTTCGCCTTCGACGCCTCGATGTTCGACGCGTCCGCCCGGCCCCGGCTGGTGATCGACGACCGGTTCCCCGAGCAGACCCCGGCGTACGAGTCGGCGACCGTGCCCGGCCTCTACTTCGCCGGGACGCTGACCCAGCAGCGCGACTTCAAGAAGTCCACCAACGGCTTCATCCACGGCTTCCGGTACGGCACCCGCGCCCTGCGCCACATCCTCGGCGAGCGGCACGAGGACCGCCCCTGGCCGGCCACCCCGCTGGAGGCCACCCCGGAGGCGATCACCGCCGCGATCATCGCCCGGATCAACGTGACCTCGGCGCTGTGGCAGCAGTTCGCCGTGCTCGCGGACGTGGTGACGGTGGACGGTCCGTCGGCGGCGTACCGGGAGGAGATGCCGGTGGCGTACTTCCACGCGAGCGGCCCGCCCGGATTGTCCTTCCTGGTCACGCTGGAGTACGGCCCCGACCACGACACCGTGGACCCGTTCGACGTCTCCGTGCCGCGGATCGCGGAGAACGACGCGGCCGCCGCCCACGACGCGAGCTACCTGCATCCGGTGGTGCGGGCGTACCGGGACGGCGAGCCGCTCGGCGCCCACCACCTGGCGGAGAACCTCGAGAACCACTGGGACCTGCCGTCCGTGCACCAGCAGCCGCTCGCGGTCTTCCTGAAGGGCCTGCTCTGACCGTGTGGCCGCAACCCGTGCTGAACCTGCTCGCCGCGGCCGGCGACCGGCCGGTGTTCGAGGACGGCGACCGGGTCGTCTCCGCGGCGGTGATGTCGGCGATGATCCGCCGGTGCGCGGCCGGCCTGCGGGCCCGGGGCATCGGCCCGCGCGACGGGGTGCTCTTCCAGGTCGGCGTGCACCCGGAGGCGTTCGCGGGCATCCTCGCCGCCTTCACCGTCGGCGCCCGGGTCGCCTGCGTGCGGGCCGACCAGGTCGCCGAGGTGCTGCCCGGCGCCTGCGCCGTGCTCATCGACGAGGCGGCCCTCGCCGAGCTGGCCGGGCATCCCGACGACGGCGCCGGGCTGGTCGCCGCGGGGCGCCCCGGCGACTACGCCCGGGTCATCTACACCAGCGGCAGCACCGGCACGCCGAAGGGCTGCTGCCAGACGTACGCGGCCATGACCGCCGGCTGGGCCGCCCATCCGAACCGGTGGCCGCCGGCCGTGCGCGCGCTTGCCGCCCGGCTCGACCGCTACCTGGTCTTCGGCTCCCTCACCAGCCAGGTGATGCTGGAGTACGGCGTCCTCACGCTCGCCGCGGGCGGCACCCTGGTGGCCGCGCACCCGCCGGCGTTCCCGGAGGCGTTCGCGAAGCACCGCGCCACCGCCAGCGTCATCACCGTCGGCCGGCTGCACCAGCTCGTCCGCGACCAACGGGCCCGCCCCGCCGACCTGAGCACGCTGCGGGCGCTGATGGTGTCCGGCTCGCCGCTCGACCCGGGACGGCTGGCCGAGGCGATCGACGTGCTCGGCCCGGTGATCTTCCACGGTTACGGCCAGACCGAGACCGGCATGATCTCGATGGTCACCCCGGACGAGTTCCCCGCCGCCCTCGACACCGTCGGCCGCCCGGCGGTGCGGGTCGAGGTCCGCGACGGCGAGGTGTACGCCCGCACGCCCGCGCAGGCCTCCTCCTACTGGAACGACCCGGCCGGCAGCGCGGAGGTGTTCCTGGACGGCTGGGTACGCACCCGCGACCTGGGCACCCTCGGCGCCGACGGCTACCTGCGCCTCACCGGCCGGGCCCGCGACGTCATCTTCGTGCACGCCGAGCTGGTCCACGCGGGGCCGATCGAACGCCTGCTGGCCGCCCACCCCGACGTCGCGGAGGCATACGTCGTCGCCCGCCCCGACGACGAGACCGGCGAGGCCCCGCACGCGTTCGTGGTGCCGGCCGCCGGCCGCCGGCCCGACCCGCGGGAGCTGCGCGAGCTGGTCACCGGCCCCGGACGGCCGCGGACGGTCACGGTCATCGACCGGGTGCCGGTGGCGCCCAGCGGCAAGCCCGACAAGGACGCGCTCCGGCGGCTCGGTCAGAAGACGCCGCTGTAGGCGTTGAGGGCGGGCTGGCCGCCCAGGTGGGCGTACAGGACGGTCGAGGTCCGGGGGATGTCGCCCGAGCGGACGAGGTCGATGAGGCCGGCCATGGACTTGCCCTCGTACACCGGGTCGATGATCATCCCCTCGAGCCGGCCGGTGAGCCGGATGGCGTCCAGGGTGGAGGCGACGGGGATGCCGTACCTGTCGCCGGCCCAGCCCGCCAGCACGGTGATCTCGTCGTCGCGCAGGTCGCGGCCGAGCCCGACCAGTTCCGCGGTGCCGCGGGCGATCTTGGCGACTTGGCTCCGGGTCTCGTCGAGGCGCGCGGAGGCGTCGATCCCGATCACCCGGCGCGGCCGGTCCTCACCGGCGAAGCCCGCGATCATCCCGGCCTGGGTGCTGCCGGTGACGCTGCAGACGACCACGGTGTCGAAGAAGACGCCGAGCTCACGCTCCTGCTGCCGCACCTCCTCGGCCCACTGCGCGAAGCCGAGACCGCCGAGCGGGTGGTCGGAGGCGCCGGCCGGGATCGCGTACGGCGTGCCGCCCGCCGCCCGCACGTCCTCGAGCGCCCGGTGCCAGCTCTCCTTGAACCCGATGCCGAACCCGGCCCGGACCAGCCGCACGTCGGCACCCATGATCCGGGACAGCAGGATGTTGCCGACCTTGTCGTTGACCGGGTCGGGCCAGTCCACCCAGCTCTCCTGCACCAGCACCGCCCTCAGCCCGGCGCGGGCCGCGACCGCCGCCACCTGCCGGGTGTGGTTCGACTGGATGCCGCCGATGGTGACCAGCGTGTCGGCGCCCGCGGCCAGCGCGTCGGGCAGCAGATACTCCAGCTTGCGGGTCTTGTTGCCGCCGTACGCCAGCCCGCTGTTGCAGTCCTCCCGCTTGGCCCACACGCGGGCGCCGCCGAGGTGGTCGCTGAGCCGCTCCAGGGGGTGCACGGGGCTGGGCCCGAACAGCAGCGGGAACCGGGCGTGGTCGGCGAGCGGCATGGGCGGGCTCCTTCGCGGCGAGGATCTGCAATATATTGCACATCGCCCGTCGCCGGTCAAGCCCGCACCCCAGGGCCGGGTGCCGGCACGCCGTCGATTGCGCGCCGGCATCTCGGGGCCGCTCAGGCGAGGGCGGGCAGGGCCCCCAGCGCGCGGCCCGCCTCGCGGGCGGACTCGAGGGCGCCCGCGTGCATCTCGGCGGCCTGGTCCGCGAACGCGTCGAGGGCCGGGTTCACGCCGACGAGGGTGAACTCGCGCTCGACGACGGTGAGGTCGGCGCCCCACGAGTCGCCGATGATGCGGCGCAGGTAGGGCGTCGAGTGGTCCCAGCCCTCGCGCGGGGTACCGGCGGCGTACGCCCCGCCGCGGACGGTGGCCAGCACGGCGGGCTTGCCCGCGAGGAACTGTGTGCCGGCCGACCGCGGATCGGCGCAGACCAGGTCGATGTACGTCTTGAAGTGCTGGGAGACGCCGTAGTTGTAGAGCGGCACGGCGAACAGGATCGCGTCGGCGGCGAGCAGCTCGTCCATCAGGACCTTCGCCAGCGCGAGGCCGTCGGCCTGCTCGGCGGTGCGGGCCTCCGGCGGGGTCATGCCCGCGGAGACCGCCGCCGCCCAGGCCGTCGCGGGGAGGACGTCGACGCCGAGGTGGCGGCGCTCGACCGGGTCGCCGGGCCGGGCGGCGAGCCACTCCTGCTCGACGATGTCCGCGATCTCGCGGCTCGCGGAGCCGTCGACACGGATGCTGGCGTCCAGCCGGAACAAGGTCATGGGTGCTCCCTGGTAGAGGTTCAAGCTTGAAGCCGAGCGTACGCCATGAAGTTCAAGCTTGAACCGAAATGCGACCCGGGTCACGTCCGGCCGGTGACACCGGGCCGTAGGCTGGGGGGATGCCGGACGAACCTCGGTGGCTGGCCGACTGGGAGCGGGACGCCTGGCTGGCCCTGGCAAGCCTCATGTTCAAACTGCCCAGCGCGCTCGACGCCCAGCTGCTGCGCGACAACGGCCTGACCCTGTTCGACTACTTCGTCCTGAGCAACCTGTCCATGGTGCCGGACCGCACGCTGCGCCTCAGCGACCTCGCCCAGCACACCAGCAGCTCGCTCTCCCGGCTGTCCAACGTCGTCAAGCGCCTCGAGCAGCGGGGCATGCTGCGGCGCGAGCCCGACCCGGACAACCCCCGCTACACCCGGGCGGTGCTCAGCGACGCGGGCTGGGAGCTGGTGGTCGCCGCGGCGCCCGGGCACGTGGCGGCGGTGCGCCGCTTCGTCATCGACGGGCTGACCAAGGAGCAGGTCGGCGTGCTGCGCGAGGTGGCCTGTCACGTCGCCCGCCAGGTGAGCGAGGGCGCCGCCGAACGGCCGGCCCGTAACTGCTGAGCGCGTACGCCCGGCGCGCCTCAGATGCCCGGGCGGTCCGCCGATGGACACTCGGGCACCTTCCCGGCGCAGGGCCGCGAGGGTCGAGCGGGAGGAGCGGCGATGACCGGAGCCGTCGCCGGCCTCCGCGCGCTGGTGGCCCTCCCGGCCGGCCTGCGCTCCCGGATCCGGTACGCCGGCCTGGCCCTCTGCCTCGTCTGCCTCACCCTCGTCGCGGTCCTCGTGCTGCTGGGATTGGCCGGGTATCCCCCGCCGCAACGGGGCGGCATCCTCGCCGGCCTGGGCTTCCTGGCGTGGTGGTGGGTCGGCGGCTACCAGCGCAAGCGGTTCCCCACGGCCGGGTTCCCGCTCGAGATCGTGGTCCTGACCATGACCTGCACCTTCCTCGGTGCGAGCGCGCTGGCGAACCCGCTGCTGGTCGGCAGCCTGCTGTTCCGCAGCCTCTACGGCAGGCTCCGGGACCTGGGCCTGCTGCTCGCGGGCTGGATCACGGCCACCCTGGGCAGCCTCGTGCTGTCGGTCCGGTTAGGCTTCGAGGACGCGGTCGTCACGGACGCCGCGCAGACGGTCCTGACCAGCGCCGTGACCATCACGATCCTGGCGAGCCTGATGTTCTGGGTCTCGTACGCCGCCGGCCGCTACGAACTGCTCGTGCGGCGGGAGAGCGCCCTGAACACGGCGGCCGTCCGGCTGGCCACGGCCACCCACCGCGACGAGATCCGCTCGGCCTGCCTGGAGACCCTCGCCGAACTGGTGGGCGACGAGCAGGGCCCGGTCGGCCTCGACATCCGCCTCCGGCCCGGCCCGCGGGTCCCCGAGACCGGGGTGGCCGGCCGCCGGCACACCTTTCACGCCACGATCGCCTCGCGCGACACGGCGTACGGGGAGATCGCCGTGCTGAGCCGGCGCCCCCTGGCCGGCGAGATCCGGCAGCCGATCGAGAGCCTGGCGGCCACCTGCGCGATGGCCCTGCGCGCCCTCGGCCTCGCCGACGACCTGCGCCACCGCGCCTTCCACGACGCCCTGACCGGCCTGGCCAACCGCGACCTGTTCCTGCAACGGGCCGGGGCGGCGCTGACCGCCGGCCGGCCGGACCCGCCGGCGATCGTCATGATCGACCTCGACGGCTTCAAGCCGATCAACGACCGCTACGGGCACGCCGCCGGCGACCAGGTGCTGCGCGCGGTGGCCCAGCGGATGAACGGCGAGGTCCGCGCCGGGGACGTGGCGGCCCGGCTGGGCGGGGACGAGTTCGCCATCCTGCTCGAGGACGCCGGGACGGCGCTGGACCCGGCCCGCTTCGCCTCCCGCCTGCTGCAGGTGATCGCCGAGCCCATCGTCGTGGGCGGCGTGCCCCTGACCGTGGGAGCGAGCATCGGCGTCGCCGTCCGGCACGGCCACCGCGACGTCGACCACCTGATGAACGACGCCGACGCCGCGATGTACTCCGCCAAGCGCGCCGGCAAGAACCGCGTCAGCGTCGCCCTCACCGGCCGCCGGGTCGCCGCCGGCTGATCCTTGACAGCCCCGGGCCCGCGGTATGGGATATATCGCGTGCCGATCCCCGCCCGCACCGGCGTGATACCCCGCTCGCTGCTGCGGGAGAACGCCTACCGCTCCATCCGCGACGCCATCGTGGACGGCACGCTGACCCCCGGCGAACGGCTCCACGACGCCGAGCTGGCCCAGTGGCTCGGGGTGAGCCGCACCCCGGTCCGCGAGGCCCTCGCCCGGCTCGAGGAGGCCGGCCTCATCCACACCCGGCCCGGCCGCTACACCATGGTCAGCCCCCTCGACGTCCGCGCCGCCCGCGCCGCCCAGTCGGTCACCGCGGCCATGCACGAGCTCGCCGTACGCGAAGCCCTGCCGAACCTGTCCACCGCCGAGCTCGACGCCATGCGGTCGGCCAACACCCGCTTCGCCGAGGCCCTGCGCACCGACGACCTCGACGCCGCGACAGCCGCCGACGACGAGTTCCACGGCGTGGCGGTCACCGCGTCGGCCAACCCCGCCCTGCGCAGCGTGCTCGAGCAGTTCACACCGGTGCTCCGGCGCCTGGAACGGCTGCGTTTCTCCTCCCTGAGCGGCCGCACCTCGGTGACCCTGCACGACCGCATCATCGCCCTCTGCGAGGCCGGCGACGTCGAGGGCGCCGCCGCGGCCACCCGCGAGAACTGGCTCACCCTCGACCCCCTGCTCGTCGACCCGGCGCAGACCTGAGCGATCGTGGCAGTCGCACACCTACCCGGTCGCGGCGGCCTGCTCGTAATCTTGGCGGATGACCAGCAACGCCCTCGGGGAGTTCCTGCGCGCCCGCCGTGACCGGGCCCGGCCGGAGGACTTCGGCATGCCGGCCGGCGGTCGCCGGCGGGTGCCGGGCCTGCGTCGTGACGAGGTCGCGGTCCTGGCCGGCATGAGCACCGACTATTACGTACGCCTGGAGCAGGGTCGCGAACGCAACCCGTCCGCCGAGGTGCTCACCGCCCTCGGCCGGGTCTTCGGGCTCGACGCGGACGGGATGGCCCACCTGCGACGGCTCGCGCACGGCGACCCGGGGCTGTCCGGCGACACCGAACGCGTACCGCCCGGGATGCTGCGGCTGCTCGAACTCTGGCGGGACACCCCGGCCCTGGTGCAGAACCGGTACGGCGACATCCTCGCGTACAACGCCCTCGCCGGGGCGATCCACGCCGGCCTGAGCCGGGACCGCAACCTCATCCGGGCGACCTTCCTCGACCCGGCGCAACGGGCGCTCTCGCCCGACTGGGAGTCCACCGCGCGGCAGGCGGTCGCGTGGCTGCGCGCCGAGGCCGACCCGGACAGCGCGCGCCTCGCGTCCCTCGTCGGCGAGCTGACCCTGAAGAGCCGTGACTTCGCGCGGCTGTGGGCACGCCACGACGTGCGCGTCCGGTCGAGCGGGCGCAAGGAATTCCGGCATCCGGTGGTCGGCGAGTTCGGCGTCGACTACGAGACGCTGCGGCTCGAGGGCAGCAGCGGCCAGACGCTGACCGTCTACCACACCGAACCGGGCAGCCGGGACGCCGACGCCCTCGCCCTGCTGGCCAGCCACTCCGCCACGGCGGCCCAGCGGCCGGCTCGCCACGAGACGGCGTGACCAGCCACTCCACCGTGGCGGCCCGGCGACCGGCCCGCCACGAGACGGCATGACCCGCCATTCCGCCGCGGCGTGGCGGCTGGTCATGCGACGGGCCCGAGCCGGGCGCTACTCGGAGTCCGCCACCTGGTCGAGGGGGGCGCGGGCCGGCGTGCCGGGCCCGGCCTGGGCGGTGCCCGCGTGCGGCTGGGCCGCCCAGAGCGCGAGCAGGCGCAGGTTGTCGTGCGAGCGGCTGCCCGGGTCGGTGGTGTAGATGAACAGGGTCTGTTCCTCGTCGCCCGGCAACGCCAGCGCCTCGTAGCGGATGGTGATGTCGCCGACGGCCGGGTGCCGCATGTGCTTGGTGCCGTGCGTCCGCTCGTGCACCCGGTGACCGTTCCACCACGTACGGAAATCGGCGCTCTTGATGGTCAGCTCCCCCACCAGCTCGCTGAGCTGGGGATCGTCGGGGAACCGCCCGGCGTAGAGCCGCAGGGTGCCGACCACCTCGGCGGCCACGGCCGGCCAGTTCGCGAACGCCTCGCGGGCGGCCGGGTCGAGGAAGACCCACCGGGTGTAGTTGCGGTGCCGCGGGGGCAGCCGGGTCCAGTCGGTGAGCAGGGCCCGCGCCAGCGTGTTCGACGCCAGGACGTCGGTGCGGCGCCCCACGATGAACGCCGGGTGCTCGGTCATCGAGGCGATCATCTGCTGCATCGCCGGCCGGACCCGCTGCACCGGCACCTGCTCGGTGCGGTGCCGCGCCGGGCGGGCGAGATCGGCCAGATGGGCGCGGGCCGCGGCGTCGAGCCCGAACACCCGGGCCAGCGCGTCCAGAACGGCCTCCGACGGGCTGGTGTGCCGGCCCTGCTCCAGCCGGGTGTAGTAGTCGACGCTCATCCCGGCCAGCTGCGCCACCTCCTCGCGCCGCAGCCCGTGCACCCGCCGCCCGCTCTCGCCGGCATAGCCCGGTAGTCCCACGGCCTCCGGCGTCGTGTCCGCCCGGCACTTCCTCAGGAAGTCGCCCAGATCATTGCGTCCCGCCATACCACCATGATTGCCGGGGCGGGGGTGCGATGCCCAGGGACTGGGTGGGCATGGCGTACCCAGGTAGCGCTGGGCCTGCCTGACCGTGTCGGCACCGGGGTGCGCCGCAGCAGCATGGAATCCGTTCCGATCACCGATCCGCAAGGAGAACTCCCATGCCGTACCCCACCTCCGGTCCCGCCACCTGGCTCGTCACCGGCGCCTCCCACGGACTCGGGCTGGAGCTGGTGAAGCAGCTGCTGGCCGGCGGGGACAACGTCGCCGCCACCACCCGTTCCACCGAGCGGCTGACCGCCGCGCTCGGCGCCGCCGACACGTCCCGGCTGCTGCCCCTGCGCGTCGACCTCACCGACGAGAAGGACGTCGGCGCCGCCGTCCGGGCCGTCGAGGAGCGCTTCGGCACCGTCGACGTCGTCGTCAACAACGCCGGCTACGGCCTGCTCGCCGCCGTCGAGGAGGTGAGCGACGCGGAGGCCCGCGAGCTGTTCGACGTGCAGCTGTTCGGCGCGTGGAACGTGCTCCGGGCGGTCCTGCCCGGCATGCGCGCCCGCACCAGCGGCCACATCATCAACATCTCGTCGATCCTCGGCCTGACCGCCTTCCCCGGCTGGGGCGCCTACTGCGCGGCCAAGTACGCCCTCGAGGGGCTGGCCGCGTCGCTGGCCGGTGAGGTCGCCGACTTCGGCATCCGGGTCAACCTGGTCGAGCCGGGCTACATGCGTACGGACTTCCTGCGCCCGGTGAGCCTGCGCCTGCCGTCCCGGGTGACCGACGGCTACCAGGGCATCCGGGAGATGACGCAGGCCCACCAGGGCATGCCCGGCACCCAGCTCGGCGACCCGGCGAAGGCCGCCGCGGCGATCATCACCGTGGCCCGCACGGGGTCGGCGCCGCTGCACCAGATCCTCGGCTCGGACTCGTACTCCCTGGCCACGGCCCGCATCACCGCCCTGACCGCGGACGTCGAGAACGGCCGCGAGCTGGCCACGACGACCGACATCGCCGAGGCAGCGGCTAGCTGAGCGGCGGGCCGGCGCCCCCGCGGGCAGGCCCCGCGGGCGGGTCCGTGCCCATCACGAGCTCGAGCAGGTGGACGAGCTGATCGCGCTGCCCCGGGTCGAGCTGGCCGGTGGCCGGCGCGAGGGCGCGCCGGAACTCGCCCTGGAGGCGTTCGGCCAGCTCGAGGCCCGCGGGGGTCATGAACACGTCGACGACCCGGCCGTCGCCGGGGTTCTTCCCGCGGGCCAGCAGCCCCCGCCGCTCGGCGCGGTCGACCAGCCCGGACAGCGTCGACTTGTCCAGGCCCAGGAAGGCGGCCAGCTCGGTCATCCGGGCGCGGCGGTCCCGCAGGATGCCCAGCACCCGCAGCTGGGTCAGCGACAGATCGTTCTCGGCACCGATCCGGGTGAGCACGGCCATGACCCGGAAGGCGCTGCGCACCAGGGCATCGTCGACGAGGGCATCGGAAGTCATGACCCCACCCTAGACGACATGTTCGCAATGCCAACCATTATCCGCCGCGCGGTGGGCGTCCCTCGCCGTGGCCTGCCCGGTCAGGAGATCAGGTGTCGATCGCGGCCCGCTACATCTGGCCGACCAGGACCAGGACGCCCGGGGTCTGGCCCGCGCCGATGCGCTGACGGGTCACCTCGATCCGGCTGAACTGTCGCAGCGGCACTCCGGACCACAGCTCGACGCGGCCCGGCTTGTGCATGTGGAAGGTGCCCAGCGGCACCATCTCCCGGTCGCGCACGGCCCAGCCCTGGTAGTACTCCCCCGGTGCCGCCGGCGCCAGGCCGCCGATGTCGGCCTCGAGCCGCCACCCGGCGTCCCGCTCGATCGCCCGCACGGTGGCGCCGGCCCCCGGAGCGTCGCCGGTGCCGGCCAGCCGGATCACCGCGATCTGCCGGGAGGTGCCGTCCTCGCGGCCCAGCAGCTCACCGCCGAACATGACGACGACCAGCAGCACCGCCGCCAGCGCACCGGCGGCACCGAGCGCGAACCGCGGCGACGTCCAGTGCGGCGGCGACCACCGCCACCGCGGCCGCCTCGTGGCCGGCGGCAGGTGCCCGAAGGCGGGCGGGGCGTCCGGTTCGGCGGCAGGCGGGGCGTCCGGCTCGACGGCAGGCGGCGCCTCCACCACGGCCGGCGCCTCCACCACGGGCGGCGCCTCCACCACGGGCGGCGCCTCCACCACGGGCGGCGCCTCCACCACGGGCGGCGCCTCCACCACGGGCGGCAAGGCAGCGGCGGCGGACGTCGGGCTCTCGTCGACGGCGGCGGGCGGCGCGGGTGCTGGTGCTGGTGCGGGCACCGCCGCGGTGGCCGGCGGGGTCCGGGCCGCGCGGAGTTCGGCGAGCAGGGAGTCGGGCAGCGTCGCGGCGGCCGGTGACTGCCAGGTGCCCGGGCGGCCGAGCAGCGACCCGATCCGGGCCATCATGGCCGCCTCCCGCTCGTCGCCGGCCGCTGCCCGCTGGTCAGCGGCGGCGGTCGCGGGGCTCAGCAGCGCCTCCAGCGCTCGGGCGCGGCGCTCGATGACGTCTTCGCTCATCGGTGACCTCCTGCCGGTACTTCGCCGGCCGTAGCGGGCTGCGGCTCGTCGAAGAGGTGGCTCAGCGTTCCGGCGAGCCGGCGGTGGGCGCGGTGCGACCGGGATTTCACGGTGCCCACCGGGATCCCGAGGTGCTCGGCGATCTCGCCGTGGGTCAGCTGGTAGTAGTGGGCGAGCCGGACGATCGCGGCCTCGTCCGGCGGCAGGCCCTCCACGGCCCGGCGGACCTCCCACACCTCCCAGAGCCGCTCGGCGGAGAGTCCCTCGACCGCGATGTCCGCCTCCTGCGCCGTGGTGGCGGGACCCCGGCGCTCGCGGCGGTAGACGTCGATGGCGGCCTTGCGGGCGATGCCGAAGATCCACGCCGCGAGGCTGCGCTGCGGGTCGAAGCGGTCGCGGTTGCGCCACAGGCCGATGAAGGCCTGCTGGGCGGCCTCCTCGGCGAGACCGGGGTCGGCCAGGATGGTGATCGCGAGCCCGAAGACGGGGCCGCGGAACGCCGCGTAGACCGCGGCGAACCCTTCTTCGTGGCCCTCGGCGAACGCACCGGCCAGCGGCGTCTCATCCATTGTGGAGACGAGTGTACTGCGCCGCCCCGGCAGCACCGTGCCACCCGCGGCGCCGCGCCCTGCGCTCATCCGAGCCGGATGACGTCGTCGTCCACGCTGACCGGCAGCGCCGTGAGCGGCCGGGTCGCCGGGCCGGCCACCACCGAACCGTCGGCGATCGCGAACCTGCTGCCGTGGCACGGGCAGGAGATCACGCCGTCGGCGACCCGGTCGACGGCGCAGCCCTGGTGGGTGCAGACCGTGGAGAAGGCGCGGACCTGCCTGCCCTCGGGCCGGGTGAGCACCAGCCGCAGCTCGCCGACGATCCTGCCGCCGCCGACCGGGATCTCGTCGAGGCGGGCCAGCGGGGAGCCCGCCGACGCACCGGCCGGAGCGGCGGGCGGCGGGGACGTCTCGTCGTAGACCTGGCAGCCGCCCAGCAACGCGGCCGCGCCCGTGGCACCGGCGGCTGCCAGGACCGAACGCCGACCGGCGCACTGCTCGCCGCAGCCCCGCCCGGAACCGGTGCTGTCGTCCATGATCGTTGCCTTTCGGTCGGGCCCGGCGCGGCCGGGCGCGCGGGCCGGTCAGAGCCGGAAGCCGGTGGTGCCGAAGAACCACAGGGACGAGGTGAGCCACAGGACGACCAGCGCGGTGAAGACCACCGCCCCGGCGATCGGCAGCGCCCAGCCGGGCAGGCCCGGCCGGCGCAGCAGCAGCATCTTGGCCGTGAAGGCACCGAAGAACAGGCAGCCGGCCAGGGAGTGCAGCAGCGTACGGGGGTCGGAGAAGTGCAGGCCGAGGGCGTACAGGCAGTGGACGGCGACGGGCACCGCACAGAGGAAGGCGGCGCGGCCGGACCACCGGTGCAGGCCGCCGGTCCAGGACGGGGCGTGCACCTTCGGCAGGCGACCGTACAACGCGAGGGCGGAGACGAGCTGGACGACCGCGAGCAGCGCCGACACCGTGGTCAGCCACACCTTGACGGTCAGCGGGCCGGAGAAGCCGGCGAGGTTGACGCCGATCCCGGTCGGGGCGTGCAGATGGCCGTACACCCCGAGGGTGATCGCGACGAGGCCGCCGATCAGGACCGGCACGAGCATGGCGGCGGGGGCGTCCGTGGGCCCGCTTGCGGCGCTCATCGGGCCGGATCGGCAGGTGTGGCGGTCACCGGGGTGCCGTCGACCGTCGCCCGGCCCGTCGTGACGTCGACCCGGGACGGCGTGGCCGGTCGTCCGCCGATCGTCGCGAGGCCGACCTGGCTGCCGTCCTCGAGAACGATCCAACCCCCGACAAGCTTGGCTCCGCGTACGTCGGCAGTGGCCCGATACAGCCCCGACGGCTTCCGCACGGTCGCGATGTCCACGTCGGACGTTCGCCCGTTCAGCGTGATCCTGCCCGTGGCGTGCCTCTTGTCGGCGGTTCCGGTGAGGGTGGCACCGTTCTTCCCGCTGAGGTCGAAACGGCCGTCCCGCGCGGTGCCCTTCAGCCACGCCTCGGTCCTCCTGCCGTCGCACACGTACGCGATGGCCTTGCCGCCCTTGATCGTGAGGGCGAGGGTGCCGGCCGTCAGCCGCCCGGCGTAGCTGCCGTCCGGGGTCGGCTGCTGGGCCGGCGGCTGTCCGTCCGCCGTCGTCGGCGTGCCGGCCGTGGGCACCCGGGCCACCGGCGGGGAACTCGCCCGGCCGCCGTCGGGCACCGCGACGACGCCGGCCTTCACCCTCGGTTCCGGGGCACTCGCCACCGCGGCCGGCGCCGTCAGCGCGGCGTCGGCGTTCCGCGTCGCCTGGAGGCTGAGCAGGAACAGCACCGCCGCTACACCGATGCCGGCCAGCAGGGTCAGCATGGGGCCGTTGCGTTTCATGGGAACTCCCTCGTGGCCGGTCCGTCGAGTGCCGTACGGAGGTACTTCGCGCCCGGGGTGCGGTTCGGTTCGCGGCTGCCGGATATTTCTCCGGCGAGAACCGATCGCCGGGTCCGGACCGGAATACCGGCCAGGGGCCGCCGCGGGGAGCCGGCGGCCGGGCGGGGAGGCGGTCCGATGTCGACGATGGAGTACGCCGGTCCGGGAACGGGCCCGAGATGGGCGGCCGGGTCGGCCGCCGCGCTGATCCTGCTGCTGACGGCGGCGAGGGCGAACGGGTGGGCCGCCGTGCTGGTGGCCGCGGGCGTCGCCGTGGGAACGGGCGCGGTGCTCGCCCGGGTCCGGTCGGCTGCCTACCGGGCGGGCCGGGCCGCCGAGCGCGCGCGTCTGCTGCGGTCCCTGCACGACACCGCCCTGCAGTCGCTGGAGACGATGGCGCTCGCCGACGCCGCCGACCGCCTCTCCCCCGCCGAGTCGCTGGCCCGGCTGCGCGGCACGGCGCACCGCCAGGCCGCGATGTTGCGGCGCAGCCTCGGGGAACTGGGCGGTGCGGCACCGGCCGGGCCGCGGCTGTCCCTGGCGCAGACGCTGGCCGGGCTCGTCGAGGAGATGCCGGTCGACGGGCCACGGGTGGAGCTCGTGGCGGCCGCGGACCTGCCCGAGCCGGTGCCGTGGCGGCAGGAGTGCCTGCGCGACGCCACCCGCGAGGCCCTGGGCAACGTGATCAAGCACGCCGCCGCGCGCCGGGTGGTCGTCCGGATCGCCGCCGCGCGCCACGGCGTCGAGATCGTGGTACGCGACGACGGCCGCGGCTTCGACCCCGGGCGGACCGCGCCGGGCTTCGGCACCCGGCAGTCGATCACCGCCCGGGTCCGGGAGGCCGGCGGGGACGCCGAGATCGGTTCCTCGCCGGGGCGCGGCACCCGGGTGCGGCTGTGGATGCCGGCCCGGGTCACCACCACGTGCCCGCCGCGCCCTCGTCGCCGATGACCGAGGAGGTCACCACGGCCGGTTCGCCCCAGACGTCCTCGGTCTCGACGAGCCACTGCGGGATCCGCCGGCCGCCGCCGCCCTCGGCGCCGCCCATGCCCATCGGCATCATGGGGATCATCGGCATCCCCCGCATGCCACCCGCGCCGGTTCCGGCACCGCCGCCGGAGGCGGCCGCGATGCCGCCGGGCGGCGCCTGACCCGCCGGAGCGCCGCCGCCGGCCGCCGTTGCGCCCGGGTCGGGCAGCGACGGCAACGCCGCGCCGCCCCCACCCAGGGCGGACCCACCGCCGCCCGGACCCGGGCCGGCCATCGGAGCCGGCCCGCCGCCCAGGCCCGGACCGGCGCTGGCCGCGGTGGGCAGCGTGGCTTCCGGGAGGGCCGGCCCGCCGCCACCCGGGCCGGCCCCGCCCGCCACCGGGGAAGCCGGCGGAACCGGGGGAACCGCGGCGGCGGGCGGAGGTCCCCCGCGCCGCGGAGTCAGCAGGCTGGGCAGGAACGGCCGGCCGAGCACCAGGCCCGCCGCCGCCAGCCCGGCCGGCAGCATCCCGCCGAACAGCGGTGGCCGGCCGCCCGCGACCGGCCCCGACGGGTTGCCGAAGACGAGTTGCCCGGGCGGCAGCGAGCCGGACGGCGCCCCGCCCGCGCCGGCGAGCGCCGGATCGGTTCCCGCCGGCAGCAGCTGCGACATCGTCTCGTTGAGCTCGGCCGTCACGGCGAGATACCGCTCGGCGAGCCGGGCCATGATCAGCACCGCCTGCCTGCGGGCCTCCTCGCCGGAGACCGCGGGCATGGCCGTCCACGCGGCGTGCAGGGCCTCACCGGCGGCGTACATGAGGTCGCGGGCCTCCTGCGCGGTCGCGGCGATCCGGCGTACGCCGGTCAGAAGTTCGGTTGTCATGGTGCGGTAGCGGTCGGCGGCGGCGCCGGTCCAGCTCGACGAGAGCGCCCCGGAGCGATCGGCGATGTCCTGCGCCCGCTCGAACAGGGCCGCCGCCACCGCGGCCCAGGCGTCACCGGCGGCCACGATCTCGTGGGGGTTGCTGATCGACAGCGCCCGGATCAGCTCCTCGTGCGGGTAGCGCGAGAAGTCGGTCCAGACGTCCGGCGGATCCACGGCTCGCATCGCGTCATCCCTCCCGCGCCGGTGCGGCGTAGAGGGCCCGGTACGAGTCGGCGATCGACTCGTCGGCGGCGCGGTAGCCCGCGGCCATCGCCCGGGTCACCTCCTCGGCGAAGTCCACCGCCATGGCGACGGCGTACGCGAGCTGGTGCATCCGCAGCGCCGCCGCCGCGTGCGCCTCGCGCAGGGCGTACGCCTCCGCGAACCCGCCCGGCTCCAGCGGATCGGCGCCCAGCGCGGCGAGCCGGTCGGCCGGATGGCGTACGGCGTCCCGCTGGGCGGCAAGTTCATCGGCGAGCCGCTCGAGCTCCCCGGGGCGTACCTGGAACGAGCCGGCACCGGAGTTCTCGGGCACAGCCGCCTCCTCGGTTCGGTGCGGCAGTGCCACCCGGTAGGCGTGGCACTGCCGTGGGCGTACGGGAAAGGTCAGCCGAAGAAGCTGGTGTTCTTGTTCTCCAGCGCCACCTGCATGTCGTGCGCCTCGGTCGTCTTCGCGGAGAACTGGGCGATGACCGCGGTGATGTCCGCGACGGCGGTACGCAGCCGGGTCTCGCTCTGCTCGGCGGCCTGGCCGGCGGAGCTGCCGGACGCGTACCAGGTCTCCTTGATCGGCGCGAGCGACTGCTGGAGGGTGTTCATGATGGCCTCGAGGCGCTTGGCCTTGACGGAGAGCGATTCGGCGGCGGCGCGCAGCGCCGCGAAGTCGACGTTGATGACCTCGGCGGATGGCATGTCGGCAAACCCTTCTGATCGGTGGGCGGGCGCGGTCAGGCGCCGGCGAGACGGTTCAGGACCGTGCTGTTGCCGGTCTGGCCGGACAGCGTGTTGAGCGTCGACGCGACATCGGTGTCGCCGGTGTCGTAGTTGGCGGCGCTGTCGCCGACCAGCTGCGACATCAGGTCGAGTTCCTGGCCGGCGCTGCGCATGTCCTCCTGCAGCCGCCGGTGCAGCTGCCAGAAGGCCTGCGCCTGCGCGCCCCGGTACTGGTTGAGCATGCTCGTCAGGTCGCCCTCGAGCGCGCTCATGGTCGAGCGTGCGTCGGCGGCGGACTCGTGGAATCCGGTGACCGCCCGCGCCATCGCGGCGGCGTCGCTCTGGAATCCGGTTCCGGCCATGACGTTCCTCCCTCACTCCGTGGTGGATGGTGTGCTTCCGAGGCTATGAGCGGCCGGGGGCCGCGGGTACGGCACTTCTACCCACCCCACGCGACCTGCAGGACGGACGCGTCGCCGCGCCGGCCGACGTACTGGCCCTGGCCGGGCGGGCGGGGGCTGGGCTTGAGCCCGCCCAGCAGCGCGCCCTCGTCCTTGGCGCCGGAGAGCAGGATTCCCGGGGTGCCGAGCTCCCGCAGGCGTTGCAGGACCGGCTCGTAGAGGGCCCGCCCGGCACCGCCGCTGCGCCGGGCCACGAGCAGGTGCAGGCCGATGTCGCGCGAGTGCGGCAGCAGGTCGGCCAGCGCGAGCAGCGGGTTGCCGCCCGGCCCGGCGACCAGGTCGTAGTCGTCGACCAGGATGAAGAGCTCCGGGCCGGTCCACCAGGAGCGGCGGCGCAGCTCCTCCGAGGTGACGCCGGGCCCGGGCAACCGGTCCCGCATCCCCTTCGCCACGTCGCCGATCGTCGCGGTCAGGGTCGGTTCGGAGCCCGCGTACGCCAGCAGATGCTCGCCGGTCACCACGTCGAGCAGGCTGCGGCGGTAGTCCACGACCAGGATCGCGGCCTCGGCCGGCGCGTACCGGTCCGTCAGGCCACTGGCGAGCAGGCGCAGCAGGCCGGACTTGCCGGACTCGTTGTCGCCGAACACGATGAGGTGCGGGTCGGCGTCGAAGTCGAGGGCGATGGGGCGCAGATCCGCCTCGGCGATGCCGATCGGCACCGGGCGGCTCCCGTCCGCCGCCGGTAGTTGCGCGGCGGGCAGCAGGCGGGGCAGCAGGCGTACCTGCGGGGCCCTCCCGCCGGGCCAGGCCCGCGCGACGCGGCGTGCCAGGTCCGCGATCCCGGCCGCCACGTCGTCCCCGGACCGGCTGTGGTCGAGGCGGGGCAGGGCGGCGAGGAAGTGGAGCTTGTCGCGGGTCACCCCGCGCCCGGCGGCGGTGGGCACCGCGGCCGCGGCGCGGCGGTCGACGGCGGAGTCGGACGGGTCGCCGAGCCGCAGCTCGAACTGGGTGCCGATCATGTCCCGCAGGGCCGGCCGCAGCTCCATCCAGCGGCTGACCGACAGCACGACGTGGATGCCGTAGCCGAGGCCGCGGGCCGCCAGCGAGGAGATCGTCTCGGAGAGCGCCTCGTACTCCTGGCGCAGGGTCATCCAGCCGTCGATGACCAGGAACACGTCGCCGAAGACCCGGCCGTCCGCACCGGCCGGCGGATCGCGCCGGAACGCCGCCATCGAGTCGATGCCGTGCTCCTGGAACAGCGCCTCCCGCTCGGTGAGCAGGCAGTCGAGTTCGGCCACGATGCGCCGGCAGCGTTCCGCGTCGAGGCGGCCGGCCACCCCGCTCACGTGGGGCAGCCCGGACAGCGTGGACAGCGCCCCGCCGCCCATGTCCATCAGGAAGAACTGGACCTCGCGCGGGGTGTGGGTCAGGGACAGGGCGCAGACCAGGGTACGCAGCAGCGTGCTCTTCCCGCTCTGCGGTGCGCCCACCACCACGGCGTTGCCCGCGGCGCCGGACAGGTCCGCCCACAACACGTCCCGGCGCTGCTCGAACGGCTTGTCGACCACCGCGACGGGTACGGTCAGCCGCCCGTTGCCGTCCCAGCCCGCCGGGCACAGTCCCCGCCGCTCGTCCGCGCCGAGCGGGGGCAGAAGCTCGTCGATTGTGGGCGGCTCGGCGAGCGGCGGCAACCAGATCCGGTGCGCCGCCGGGCCCCTGCCCCCCAACCGGCCCAGCAGCACCTCCATCGTGGAGGGTCCGGTCGCGTCCAGTGCGGACGGCGCCACCGGCGGCGGCCCGGCGGCAGCGACGGCGCGCGCGGTGAACGGCACCGGCTCAGGCTCGCGCCGGCCGGGACCCTTCGGCCCGCGCCGCGGCGAACCCACCGGCCCGGAGACGTATGCCGCCCTGAACCGCCGCAGCGTCGTGGTGTCCATCTTCAGATAGCCGGCGCCCGGCTCGCCCGGCAGCTCGTACGCGTCGGGCACGCCCAGCACCGTGCGGCTCTCCGCGGCGGAGAAGGTGCGCAGCCCGATCCGGTAGCTCAGATGGCTGTCCAGCCCGCGCAGCCGCCCCTCCTCGAGCCGCTGGGAGGCCAGCAGCAGGTGGATCGCCAGGCTCCGGCCGAGCCGCCCGATCATCACGAACAGCTCGATGAACTCCGGCCGCGACGACAGCAGCTCGCTGAACTCGTCGATGATGACCAGCAGGGACGGCACCGGCGCCAGGTCGGCACCGGCCTGCCGGGCCTTCTCGTAGTCGCGGACGGACGCGTAGTTCCCGGCGGCGCGCAGCAGTTCCTGGCGCCGGACCATCTCGCCGCGCAGCGCGTCGCCCATCCGGTCGACGAGGGTGAGCTCGGCGGCGAGGTTGGTGATGACCGCGCAGGTGTGCGGCAGATCGGCCATGCCGGTGAACGTCGCGCCGCCCTTGAAGTCGACCAGGGCCAGGTTGAGCGTCTCGGACGAGTGCGTGGTGACCAGGCCGGTGACCAGCGTCCGCAGCAGCTCGCTCTTGCCGGATCCGGTGGCGCCGATGACCAGCCCGTGCGGGCCCATGCCGCCCTCGGCGGATTCCTTCAGGTCGAGCAGGACGGGCTCGCCGTGCAGGTCGGTGCCGAGCGGGACCCGCAGGCGGTCCCCGGCCGGTCGCGGACGCCACGTCTGCGCCACGTCGAGGTCACGCGGCTCGCCGATGCCCAGCAGGCCGGCCAGCTCCGCCGGTCCGGTCGCGCCGGCGCCGTTCCCGGCGGGCGCACGGCGGTGCCAGGGCGCGAACTGCCGCGCCACGGCCTCGGCCGTCACCGGATCGAGCCCGTCCGGTACGCCGGCCAGCACGGTCCCCTCCGGCCGGCGTACCCCCAGGCGCCCGTCCGCGACGACGAGGCCGAGCACCGTGGCGGACCGGTCCCCCGCGCCGCCGACGTCGACGACGGTGACACCGGCGAGCCCTTCTCCGGGAGCCGTGCCCGCGGCGGCACCGCCCGCCAGGTCCCGCACGACGACCAGATGCACCATGCCCGCGGGTGCGCCGGCGCCCGGCTGGAACCTGGGCCGCCCGGCGAGGTCCCCGGCGACGAGCCCGGCGAGGTCGCGGGTCCCCCCGGCGAAGAGCCGCAGCGGGCCGGTGGCGTCGGCGCGGACCGGGTGCGCCGCGTGCGGTAGCCACTTCACCCAGTCCCAGGCGGATGCCCCGGCATCGTCCACGCAGACCGCGATCCGCAGGTCGTCGGGGGCGTGCAGGGCAGCGAGGTGGGCGACGACGGCCCGGGCCAGGTCGCGGGCGCCGACCGGTTCGCCGCCGATGGCGATCCTGGTGAAGGCGCGCAGCGACACGGCCACGGGCAGGTCGTCGACCACGGCGTACGCCCGCAGGAACCGCTTGAGCGACGTGGACGAGACGGGGTCCAGCTCCTCCAGCGGCGCGGTCTGCGGCGGGCGCAGGGCGGTGGCGAGACGCTGCGGGCCGAGGCCGACGCGCACCCGGCCGAAGCCGGGATCGGTGACGCGCCGGCGCCACATGCGGGGCGTGCCGGCGAGGGTCCAGAGGTCGCCGGGAGCCGGCAGGGCCTCCAGCATCCCCTCGCGCTGGCGCGCCGCCGCCTGCCGTACGGCGTCCCGCAGCCCGGCCAGGTAGCGCAGGTAGTCCCGGCGCTCGTCGTTGATCTGGGCCTTCTTGGCCATCCGGCCGCCGGACAGGGTCATCACGAGCATGCCGCCCATCACGATCACGAACAGACCGCCGAAGACCACCGTGCCGATGCCGCTCGACCGGCCGATGTAGACGAACGACATCGCGCCCATCCCGATCATCATCGGCAGCATGAACATCAGCTGCTGCGCACCGCGGGTGCCGCCGGAGCGGGGAATCGCCGGCGGCGGTTGCAGCACGATCTCCGCCGGCGGCCTGGCCACCGCGGGGGTGCCGGGGCCGTGCGTGAACCGTTCTCCGGACATGGTCGTCTCCCGCTCTGGCGGCCGGCTGTCGTTCCGCTACGCCCCACGGTCGCCCCTCGCCCGGCCCGGCGACAGTCGGCATTTCTGCGGCGACAGCGTGGGTAATTCCGCCGTTACCGCGGCTCGGATGCCCTCCTAGCGTCGGTGCGGAGAGCGTCGGATCGGCCGAGGGAGGCGTGATGGGCACCGGATACGAGATCTCCGTCCCGGAGGTGCTGAAGGTCGTCGCGGGGCTGGACGGCCTGCTGTCGCAGTTCCGGGCGGGCACGCGGGATGCGGGCGGCGTGACCCTGCCGGCCGCCGCGTACGGGCACATCGGCGGCGCCGCCGCGACCTCCAGCGCCTCCGCCCAGCAGCAGCTGGTCGTCGCCCTCGAGGCGGTCGCCGTCGTCCTGCAGAAGCTCAACGAGCGGGTGGCCGCGAGCGCGGAGGGCTACGCGGGCCACGACGATCGGATCGCCGGGACGCTGCACCGGATGGCCGCCGGGGAACACCACCGCTGACCCACAGATCGGAGCCCGGCATGTACTTCCCCAACTCCTCGGCCATGGACGCCGCCGCGGGTGGCCGCGGACCCGGTGCCACGGTCCTGCCGTGGATCGCCGGCACGGAACCGGGCCAGGTCCTGCGGTACGTCACCGAGCTGGCCGGCCACATCGGCAGGCTCGCCGGCGTCGTGAACGGCGTCGGCGACTCCGGCGACGCCCTGCGCCGGGCCTGGCCCGGCGGCTCCGCCTCGGACGGAGCGCTCGGCAAGCTCGGCGAGACCATCGCCGTGTTCCAGCGCATCGTCAAGGCCGTCGAGACCTTCCAGGCCGAGCTGGCGGGTGTCGCCACGGCCCTGACGCTGATCCAGCAGGCCTACCGGTCGGTGGTCGGCTCGGTGAATCCCGTGGTGGCGTCCCTGCTGGCACACCCGCACACCCACGCCGCGGCGAGATCGCTGGCGGTCAGCGCCACGTCGGGGCTGGCGTCGTTCGCCGGCTCCACGAAGGCCACCCTGGACACCATCGCCACCGTACGCGTGGCAGCGATCGTCACCCTCCTCGCCACGATCGCGAAGGAACTGGGCTCCCTGCTTCCGGGCACCGCCCGCTGACCCGCCACGAGAAGAGAAGGTACGTCCGATGGAACTCAGTCAGCCCGGCACCGAGCAGCTCCGCGCCTCACTGGACGACCTGCTCGAGGAGGTACGCGCCGGCACCGAACGGATCGGCGAACTCCAGCACGAGCTGGAGACGCGCGAGATCACCGGCTACGCGGGCAGCGGCGAGGTGACCGTACGGCTCCTCGGCACCGGGCAGTTCGTCGACGTCAGCATCGACCCCGACACCTACCGCCGGTACGACGCCGACACCGTGGGAACGCTGGTGCTGGCGGCGGTCAACGACGGGCTCGCCCGGCTCCAGGAGGCCGGCCGGGAGATCTTCGCACCGGTGCTCGGCCCCGTGGAGGGGTGAACCCGATGTCGATCGCCGAGCTGCCGCCGCTGCCGATGCCGGGCCGCCCGGCGCCGCCACTCCCGAGGGCCACGCCGGCCCCGGACGCCACCGGCCCGCTCATCGCGCCGCAGCCCGCGCCGGCGGCACCGCGGCGCGTCACCGTCGTGGGCGACAACGGCCGCGCCGACGTCGCGCTGCCCGCCCTGAGTACCGTCGCCGAGCTGGTTCCCGTGCTGGCGCGGTCCCTCGCCGGGCCGGGCGGACCGGGTCTCCGGCTGGTCCGGGTGGGCGGCGACGTGCTGCCGGGCGATCGCACCGTCGCCGCCCTCGGCCTGCGGGACGGCGAGCTGCTGCATCTCGTGGCCGCGGACCGGCCGGCGGCGACCGCGATCTTCGACGACCTGGTCGACGCCGTCGCGAGCAACGTGAGCGAGGCTCCCGGCCGCTGGGGCCCGGCCCTGTCGCGCCGGCTCGCCGCCCTGGTCGCCGCCGTGGCATTCGGCGCGGCGGCGGTGGTCGCGGTCGCCGCCGCCGGGTGGCCGGCCGGGCCGGTCGCCGCGGGGCTGCTCGCGGCCGCGCTGCTGACGGCCGGAGTGGCGGTGACCCGGGTACGCGACGACGCCGCGGCCGGGGCGGCCCTCGCGGGTGCCGGCCTGCCCTGCCTCCTGGCCCTGGGGCCGGCACCGGCCGCCGCGAGCCCCGCGGTGACGGCGTTCGCGGCCTCCGCCGGGTATTCGCTGCTCTGTGCGGTTCTGCTGCCCGCGTACCGGGCGTGGTTCGCGGCCGCCGGGGGCACGGCCGTCGCGGGTGCCGTCGCCGCCGCCGTGGTGGCGGGCGGCCGGGCGACCCCCGCCGGCGCCGCCGCCGTGCTGATGGTCCTCGCCGTGGTGGCCGGCCCGGGGTTCCCCGTCCTGGCGCTGCGCCTCGGCCGGGTTCCGCTGCCCGTGGTGCCCACCGACATGGCGGCGTTCCGGGCCACGGAGCCCCCGACTCCGGCTCCGCTGGTGGCGGGCCGGGCCGCGGACGCCGAGTCCGCGCTCACCGCGCTGCTGACGGCCGAGGCGCTGATCGTCGTCGCGGGCGGCGCCGTGCTGCTCCGTACGCCGGCGGTCGCGGGGTGGATCCTCGCCGCGGTGGCGGGGCTGGCGCTGCTGATCCGCAGTCGTGCGTACCTCGGCGTGGCGCAGCGGGCCGCCCTGCTCGGCGCCGGCCTGACCGCCCTCGGTGCCACCGCCGTGGTGGTGGCGCGCCACGGCGGTCCCCCGGCCCCGCAGGCGGTCGGTGCCCTCGCGTTGCTCGCCGGCACGGCCTGCGCCGTGCACGCCGTCCGGGCGGGACGCCGGCCTCCGTCGCCGTACTGGGCCCGGTTCCTCGACGTCATGGACTTCGTGGCGGTCACCGCCCTGATTCCGGCCGCCGCTGCCGTCCTGGGCCTGTACGGCTCGGTCCGGTCGCTCGCCGGCTGACGACGTCCCGCGGAATTCCCCGGAGAATCCGCGAACCGTCCGGCCGCCGCCGACGGAGTACCTCGTGAAGACCGACCGCCACGGACGGAACCGCGAGGTGGACGATGTGGACCCAGCGTGATCAGCTCCAGGCCTTCCAGTTCCTGCGCCGCCGCATCGTCTCCGCGCTGCAGTTCGGCGATGCCAACCACCCGGTGGCACCGGGCCGGCGCGTCCTCGCGGCGACCGCCTCCGGCGCCGGCGCCGTCCTGCTGGTCTGCGGAGGTCTGCTGGTCCTCGCGGTGCTGCGGCCCGGCAGCACCGCCGACTGGCGTGAGCCGGGCCGGATCCTCATCGAGAAGGAGTCCGGCGCGAGCTTCGTGCTGGGCGCGGACGGCCTCGTGCATCCCGTCCTCAACCACGCCTCCGCCCGCCTGCTGATCGGCGGCGCCCGGACCACGACCATCGCCGCCGGATCGCTGGCCGGCGCCCCGCGCGGGCGTCCGCTGGGCATCCCGGACGCACCGGCCTCGCTGGCCGCGCCGAAGGCCCTCGTCCAGGGGCCCTGGGTGGTGTGCGACGGGCCCGGACGGGCCGGCTCGACGGTGACCACGCTGGTGATCGGCCGGCCCGCGCCGCAGCGGCTACCGCGCGGGCGGGGCGTCATCGTCGCCGCCGGCGGGTCCCGGCACCTGCTCGCCGACGGGCGGCGGATGCGCCTGCGTGGCAACGCGGTCGGCGCCCTGGGCTGGGACGCGGTGCGACCCCGGACCGTCTCCACCGCCTGGCTGGACACCGTCCCCCAGGGCCCGGAGCTGGCCCTGCTCACCGTGCCGGGCAGCGGCGGCGCCGGCCCGGAGCTCGCCGGGCGCGGCACCCGGGTGGGCCAGGTGCTGCTGGCGGAGGGCGTGGACGGCGAGAGCCGCTACTACCTCGCGACGCGTGCGGCCCTGCTGCCGATCGGGCAGACCGAGGCCGCGCTGATCGTCGGCAATCCCGCGAACCGGGCGGCGTACCCGGACGGGGTGGCCCGGCCGTCGACCGTCTCCGCCGCGGACATCACCGCCTCCGGACTGGTCGGGCGGCGCGCCGAGGAGCCACCGTACCCGGCCCGGCTGCCCGAGGTCGATGACGCCGGCGGTGCGGCCGCCGTGCTCTGCGCCGGGGGTGCGAGCGCCGGGCCCGTACCGCTGTGGACCGCCCGCGCGCTCCCCCTGCCGCCCGGCGGCCGGGCCCTGCCGGTCCCCGCCGCGGCACGCGAGGAGGGCGTCGCGGACCAGGTCTACGTTCCCCCGGGTACGGGCCTGCTCCTCATCGAGCGGCAGCGGCCCGGCGGCCCCGTCCAGCTCGTCACGGACCAGGGCCTGCGGTACCCGCTCAAGGACAGCAAGGACGCACGCGCCCTCGGCTACGGCGACATCCCTGCGGTCAGAGTGGATGCGGCGCTGCTGCGCCTGCTGCCGGCCGGGCCGGAGCTGTCCGCCGAGGCGGCCCGGCAGGAAGCGAAATGACGACCCGCACCGACGAAGGAAGAGGCCCCGCCATGCCCCTCACCCCGGACACGTCCATCCTGGTCTCCATCGTGGAGGATCACCCGCTCTACCGGATGGCACTGGCCCGCGTCGTCGACGGGCTGCCCGGCTGCACGCTCGGTGCGGTGGCCGGGTCGGTCGAGGAGTTCCTGGCGTACCGCACCCGGCCCGGCGGCGTCGTCCTGCTCGACCTGCACCTGCCGGGCCGGCAGGGACCCGCCGCGGCCCTGGCGGTCACCGAGGCGGGGCATCGCCCGCTGGTCGTCTCCGCCCAGGCGGGCCAGGCCGACGTGCTCGCCGTGCTGGCGGCGGGCGCCCGGGGCTACCTGACGAAGTCGGCCGAGGAGCGGGAGATCGCGGCCGCGGTCCGCCAGGTCGCCGACGGGGGCACGTACGTGTCCCCCACGCTGGCCGGCTTCCTGCTGGACAGCGCACGCCCGCGGCAGGCCGGGCCCCGGCTGGCCCTGACGCCGCGCGAGCGGGAGGTGCTGGGCCTGCTGGCCGAGGGCGAGCGGGACGTGGACATCGCCCGCGCGCTGGGCATCAGCGTCCGGACGGTCCGCTCGCACCTCGACCGGATCCGGGAGAAGACGGGTCAGCGGCGGCGCTCGGAGCTGACCCGGCTGGCCATCGGCGAGGGCATCTCGTCGCGGCTGCGGGTCACGGTCTGACGGGCGCGGCGGCCCGCACCGCCGCCAGCTCACTGACGAGCGGCGCGGTGGCGGTGCTGAATTCCGTCAGCGCCGCATCCAGCTCGCGCACCCCGGCCTCCGCGGCCCCGGCGAACATCCGGGAGTGCCGGTCCACCTGCTGCACCATCCCGTCCGGCAGGGCGGACGACCGGCTGACCGCGGCCCGGACCCCGCGGGCGTACGAATCGAAGAAGCGGCCGACGGCGTCGACGTGACCCCGCACCAGGCGCAGGGTCGCGGACAGATTCCGCAGGCCGGCGCCCAGCCCGGTGAAGAGCCGCTCGGCCGCGGCGATCCCACCCGGCAGGGGCTCGGTACGGGCCTGGAAGAGGGCACCGCTGGGCGCGGCCCAGGATTCCTCGAGCGCGGTCCGCGTCGCGGTCATCCGCTCCGCCGTCCCCCTGATGCGGGCGGCGCAACCGGCCGCGGTCCGGCCCGCCTCGTCGAGGGCGTACGGGTCGCCGGCCACCTGCTGCCGGGCGGCGCTGACCCTCGCCTCGGCCGCGGCCAGCACGCTCTCGATCTGACCGGCCGATGTCATCGCCATCTGCTTCCTCCTGATCTCGGTTCCCTCGCCGTCACGCTAGGCCCGGACCGGCGGGGCCCGGCACGGCGGAAGTGCCCCGCCCGGCACTCCCCCGGCGGGGTATTTCTGCCGTTGCCGCCGCCACCGCGGCGGCTGAGGCTGGGACGAGGGACCGGGCACGGCGACGGAGGCACCGATGGCGGGATTCGACCGGATCAACTTCTATGCCGAGCCGGCACGCATGCTCGACGTGGCGCGCCGGCTCGCCGGTGTGGCGGCCGAGCTCGGGCCCGCCGGCATCCGGTACGCGGGCGTGAACCTGGCGCCGGCGGCGTTCGGCGCGGCGCCGCACTCGGCGGCGGCACACGGGTCGTGGCGGGAGGCCGCGACGCTGCTGACGGCGTACCTGGCCGCCGCGACGTCGGAGGCCGAGGCGATGTCCGAGGGCGTGCACCGGTCGTCGGAGGCGTACCGGAGCGGGGACGCGCGGGTGTCGGAGATGTACCGGCAGCTGCTGCTGCGACTGGAGCCGGACGCGGCCGGCGCGCCCGCGGGTGACGCCGCGCTCGTCACGAGGGACGGGATCCCGGGCGCCGGTACGCATCCGGACGCGGTGCACGACTGGTGGCAGCAGCTCGCCGAGGGCCCGCGGGACTCGGTGCTGGCCGCTCATCCGGAGCTGGTCGGCGGCTTGGACGGCGTCCCGGCGGAGTCGCGCGACCAGGCGAACCGCCACAACCTCGACAACGCGATCTCCGGTCAGCGGGATCTCATCCAGCGGTACCAGCAGGAGATCGACAACGGCGCCGGCAACGAGGGCACCGTTCTCGAGCAGACGCATGCCCAGCGGCAGCTCCGGCAGATGGAGGAGCTGCGGACCCGCCTCCAGGGTGATCCGCGGGCACACCTGCTCTCGTTCTCGGCGGAGGGCGACGGGCGCGCCGTCGTAGCGCTGGGGAACCCCGACCGGGCGGGCGCCGTGCTCACCTACGTACCCGGGATGGGCAGCGACCTGGGCACCGTGCCGGGCGCGCTCGACCGGATGGAGGCCGTCCTCGCCCGCTCCCCGCAGCACACCGCGGCGATCGTGTGGCTGGGTTACGACGCTCCGGACCTGGGCCCGCAGGTGGGCTTCTCGAGCTATGCGCGGGACGCCGCGGAGCCGCTGCACCGGTTCCAGGAAGGGCTGCGCACCACGCACCTGGGCGACGTGCCCTCGAACAACGTGCTGCTGGCGCACAGCTACGGCAGCACCGCCTACGGCATCACCGCCGCCCAGTACGGCGTCTCGGCGGACCGGGTCTACCTGATCGGCTCGATCGGCACCGATCAGGAGTCGGCGAACGGCTTCCTCGGCACCCGCACCGAGAACGTGTACGCCACCACGCACGCGTGGGACGTCGCGCATCTGCCGCCCGCGGTCGACTACTACCGGTCGAGCCCCTCGGATCCGCTGTTCGGCGCCCAGCAGTTGCCGGGCGCCTACGACGGCGTGCTGGACAGCCACACCGCGTACCTGCACCGGCCGGAGATCCTCGACAACATCGCCCGCCTGCTGGCCCGGCCCGCGGTCACACCGTGACGATCACCTTGCCCGCGGGGTGGCCGCCGGCAAGATAGCGGACGGCCTCCGCCGCGTCGGCGAGCGGGTAGGTGCGGTCGATGACCGGGACGACGGCGCCCGACTCCAGGAGCGGAGCGAGCTCGTCGAGGTCCTCCCCGCGCTCCCGGGCGGCGACGCCGCGCAGGCGTCCCCGGCCGAGGGGTGACAGCAGCGGCGCGGCCATCTGGCGCTGGAAGCCGCCGAGCACGGCGCCCTTCGCGTGGCCGCCGCCGACCAGGGCGATCGTGCCGCCCGGGGCGAGGGCGCGGCGCAGCAGTGCGAGGGGCCGGTTGCCCGCGGTGTCGATGATGACGTCGTGGCGCGGCCCGTCCCGGTCGACCTCCTCGCGGGTGTAGTCGATGACGTCGCCGGCGCCGAGCGAACGGACCAGGTCCCCCTTCCCCGGGCCGCAGACGGCGGTCACCGTCGCGCCGCGCTCCCTGAGGAGCTGGACGGCGAAGGAGCCGACGCCGCCGGCGGCGCCGGTGAGCAGGACCCGCTGTCCGGGCCGTACCGCGGCGTCGCGGATGCTCTGCAGCGCCGTCACCGCGGAGATGGGCACCGCCGCCGCCTGGGTGAAGGTGAGGCAGGCGGGCGTGGCGGCCAGCCGGTCCTGCCGGGCGACCGCGTACTCGGCGAAGGCTCCGCTCTCGCAGGTGCCGTACACCGCGTCGCCGGGACGCCAGCGGGTGACGCCGGGGCCGGCCTCGGCCACCACCCCGGCGACGGCCCGGCCCAGGCCGCGCGTGCGGGGACGGCGCAGGCCGGTGGCGAGGCGTACGGCCACCGGCCGCCCGGTCATGAGGATCCAGACGCCCGGGTCCACGCCCGCGGCGCGCACCTCGACGAGCACCTCGCCGGCGCGGATCGGGGGCCGGGCGACCTCGCGGAGGGTGAGCCCGCCGGCCGGGCCGTACGTGTCGCGCACGATCGCTCTCACTGCTGCTCCCCGGGGGTGTCGGGATACTGGAAGACGTCGTCGAGGGGTACGCCGAGCGCCCGGGCGATCCGGAAGGCCACCTCCAGCGACGGCGAGTAGCGCCCCTGCTCGATGGCGATCAGCGTCTGCCGGGTCACGCCGATGGTCTCGGCGAGCTCGGCCTGGGTCATCTCGGCGCGGGCGAACCGCAGGGCCCGGATGCTGTTGGTGACACGGGTGGGCTTCACCACTGCGGGACGCTCCGGCGGTACACGACGACCTTGGTGATGCCGCCGAGGACGGCCGACAGGACGAAGCAGAGATAGATGACGTTGGCCGTCCAGAACGGGTCCCGTTCGGCCATCGCCAGGAGCATCGCGGCTATCGCGCCGATCACGACGAAAGACTGGCCGACGCTTTCGCCGAGCCGGCCGATCTCCCGGTCCCGCTCGTCGGTGACGCGGGAGGCGCCGGGGTTCGCCGCGGCCACCACCACCTCGGCCAGGATCGACGCGGCGATGGCGGCGCCGATCGTCCACAGCATGGCCGCCGCGTACGGCACCGAGGCGAGGGGGCGCCCGTCCCGCCCGGCGAGGACGGCGATCAGATAGGCGGCGTACCCGAGCACCGCCACCACGAGCCGGATCCAGGCTCTCTTCTCCTCGTGTGCCACGTCCACCCCACATGTAAGGAATTTTTGACATCCTCAAGGTAAGGCATGTTTGACTTCATGTCTAGAAAGTTTTACACGGCTTGAGGATGGCTTGAGGTCGGACCGTGCCTGTCTTAAGATCGGTCCCCCGGCGGCCGATCTCGGAGGACATGACGAGAATGCCGTTCGGGACGGGCCACAGCAGCCACGAGGACGCCACCGCCGCCGGATCCGAGGCCGCCCGCACCGCCCTGGCCGGCCTCGACGGCGCCGCCGCCGACCTGGTGATCGTGTACGCCTCCATCCGATACGACCTGGCCGCGCTGCTCGCCGGCGTCCGCGCCGTCACCGGGGAGACGCCGCTGGTCGGCGCCACGACCAGTGGGCAGTTCGCCGAGGGCGAGTTCACCCCGCCGGGCACCGCCGTCAGCGTGATGATCCTCGGCGGCGGCCGGTACCAGTACGGCACCGCCGTGGTCGGCGGCATCAGCGCCGACACCACCGCGGCCGGCCGGGACCTGGCCCGCCGGGCCGTCGACGCCGCCGGCCCGCAACCCGCACCGCACGGCGCCCTCCTGGTGCTCGCCGACGGCATGGCGGGCGACATGCAGGGCCTGCTCACCGGGCTGTACCGGGTCACCGGCGCGCGGATCCCGGTGGTGGGCGGGGCGGCCGGGGACGACCGTACGTTCGCCGGCTCGTCGGTGTTCCACGGCGGCGACGTCGTCGCCAACGGCGCGGTCGCGGTCTGGATCGGCGCGGAGCAGCCGCTGCGCGTGGTCTCCGGGCACGGCTGGCGGGCCCAGGGCCTGCCCATGCTCGTCACCCGCGTCGAGGGCCAGGTGGTGCACGAGATCGACGGGCGGCCGGCCGCCGAGGTCTACCGGGAGACGATCGTGGACGACGGCGCGGCGCCGGTACCCCTCGGCGCCCGCTCCGACTGGCGCACCGCGCACTCGTTCGGGCTGATCGAGCCGGACGGCACGCAGGTCGTCCGGGGCGCGTACATCGACGAGAACGGCGCCGTGAACACCTTCACGCCGCTCCCCGAGTACTGCGCCGTGCAGATCGTCTCCGCCGACCAGCAGGACCTGCTCGACGTCATCGAGAACGTGGTCGAGGACGCCCTCAGCGGCATCGAGGAGCCCGCCGTGATGCTGACGTTCAGCTGCATCGCGCGGCTGGACCTGCTGCGCGACCGCGAGGGCGAGGAGGCCGCCCGGCTGCACAAGGCCGCCGGCTCCGTCGCCACCTTCGGCTTCTACACGTACGGGGAGTTCGCCCGGTCCGTCGGCGTGTCCGGCTACCACAACGCCACCATCACCGCGCTGGCCCTCTGAGCAGGGAACCTCGATGGACAAGATCGCGCCCGACGAGGCCGGCGAGCGGCTCAGGGAGAAGCTTGCGGGTGCCACCGCGGCCGCCGCCGACGCGTACCGGCAGACCTCGCGGCTGATCCGGGTGCTCACCGTGCTCGGGCAGCCGTCGTCGCCGACGGAACTGGTGGAGCGGACGCTCGCCGTGCTGTCGCAGGTCTACGCCGCCGACGTCACCGTCTCGGCGCGGGTCGTGGCCGGCCGCCTCCAGCTCACCGGCACCTGCGGCATCCCGGAGGGCGACGCGGCGTACACCGACGGCTGGCCGCTCGCCGGCGCCGCGGCGGAGGCCATCGCGGCCGGGACGGCGATCGCGCGTACGGGCGCGGCCCTCGACCCGGACACCGACTTCCCGCCGTCGCTGGCCGGCCTCGCGCCCGCCTCGGCCGTCTGGGTGCCGGCCGGCGAGGACGGTACGGCCGACGAACTGCTGATCATGTTCCGCTCCCGCCCCGACGGTTTCCCCTCCGCGGACCTGCCCGTCCTGCGGTCGGTGGCCTCCCGGCTCCGGCTCGCGGTGCAGGCCCGCCGTCGCAGCGCGACCGTGGAGAACCTGGCCCGGCTCGGCCACCGCCTCACCAGCTGCCTCGACCTGCCGACGCTTTACGACGAGGCGGCCCGGCTCTTCCCGATCCTGGTCGGCGGCGCCGAGGGCGGGGTGGTGACGATCGAGGACGGCGTCGCGGCGCTGAGCGCGGCGACCCGCACCGACGTCCTGCCCGACGGCTACTCGCCGCAGGTCGCGAAGCTGTGGGGCTGGGAGGCGCTGAGCGCCGGCGAGACCTACTGCGGGGTGCACGACGGCTTCCCGATGGGCGGATCGGTGCTCGCCGTGCCGGTGATGCGCGACGACGCCCCGGCCGCCGTGCTGTACGCCTTCCGCTACGACGGCGTGCCGTTCCGCTCCGAGGCGGCCGAGGCCGGCACCCTCTTCGGCACGTACGTCGGCGTCGCGATGAACAACGCCGAGCTGTACCTGGCGCTGCAGGCCAGCGAGAACTCCCTGCGCCTGATCACCGAGTCGATCAGCGACCTGATCGCGGTGGTCGACGACGCCGGCCGGTTCGTCTACGCGTCCCCGTCGTACGAGCGCGAGCTCGCCCTGCCCCCGGGCCGCCTGCTCGGCACCCCGGTGGCCGCCCTCGCCCACCCCGGCGACCGGGCCGCGGTCGCCGCCGCCCTGACCGGCCCGGCGCACACCCCGACGATCGAGTACCGCCTGCTGACCGGCGAGGACCGGTGGGTGTGGGTGGAGAGCGCCCTGCGCCCGATGGCGGCCGACAACACCGTCGTGCTGTCGTCACGGGTCATCGACCGGCGCCGCCGGCTCGAGGACGAGCTGCGCCGGCGCGCCACCCACGATCCGCTGACCGGCCTGGCGAACCGCGCGCTCACCGCGGACCGGCTCAACGCGGCGCTCGCCCGGGTGGACGCTCCCGACCACGTGGGCCTGCTCTTCTGCGACCTCGACAAGTTCAAGGACGTCAACGACCGGCTCGGCCACGACGCCGGCGACCAGCTGCTGGTGCAGGCGGCCGACCGGCTGCGCGGCTGCATGCGCCAGGGCGACCTGCTCGCCCGGTTCGGCGGCGACGAGTTCGTCGTCCTGCTCGACGGCGTCACCGACCTGGACGACGTCCGCGCCGCCGGCGACCGGGTCGTGGAGGCGATGGAGGTCCCGTTCCCGCTCCTCGACGAGCGGGTCGAGATCTCCGCCAGCGTGGGCGGCGTGCTCGGCGTCCGCGGCCACGCCGACCCGGCCACCATGCTGCGCGACGCGGACGCCGCCATGTACGCCGCCAAGCACGCCGGCCGCGGCCGCGCCGAGGTGTTCGACGACGCCGCCTCCCGCCGCAGCCTGGACCGGCTCCAGCTCCGCTCGGACCTGGCCTTCGCGTCCGCCCGCGGCGAGCTCGCCGTGCACTACCAGCCGATCGTCGAGCTGAGCAGCAGCCGGATCATCGGCTTCGAGGCGCTCTGCCGCTGGCACCACCCGGTGCGCGGCCTCGTGCCGCCGGACGAGTTCATCCCGCTCGCCGAGGAGACCGGCGCCATCACCGCGATCGGCGAATGGGTGCTCGGCCAGGCCTGCCGCCAGCTCGCCGGGTGGCGGCGGCTGCTCTCCGGCGAGCGGCTGGGCATCAGCGTCAACCTGTCGCCCGTCCAGCTGCACCAGGCCGATGCCGCCGCCCGTACGCTGAAAGTGATCGAGGAGAGCGGCGCCGACCCGGCGGACGTGTGGCTGGAGACCACCGAGCACAGCGCCATCCGCATCGACGTCAACGAGTTCGCCACCACCCTGCGCGCCGCCGGCGTCCACTTCGCCCTGGACGACTTCGGCATCTCCTACTCGAGCCTGAGCCACCTCAAGCGGCTCCCGGTCGAGAGCGTCAAGATCGACCGCTCGTTCGTGGCCGGCCTGCCGGACACCGCCACCGACCGGGGCATCGTCCGCGCGGTGCTCGCCATCGCCGAGTCGCTGAGCCTGACCGTGGTCGCCGAGGGCATCGAGACGCCGGAGCAGCACGCCGACCTGGTCGCCCTGGGCTGCCAGCTCGGCCAGGGCTACCTGTTCTCCCGCCCGGTCCCCCCGGACGAGGCGACGGCCCTGCTCCTCGCCGGCGTGCCGCAGCCCTCCGCCGCCTGAGCCGGCTCAGTCCCGGTACCGCAACCCGTCCAGGACGACCTCGAGCAGATGCCGCCCCCGGGCGTCGAACTCGGCCGCGTCCAGCCGCGACAGGTAGCCGATCAGGATGATGACGTCCCGCGCGTCGACGTCCGGCCGGATCACGCCGGCCGCCTTCCCGGCGTCGAGCAGCAGGGTGACGGCATCGCCGATCGGGCCGAGGCTGTGCGCCGACAGGTCCTGCCACGTCGCCACCTCCAGCGCCGCGAAGACACCCCGCTTGACCTCGGCGTACGCGGCCACCCGGCCGAACCACGCCCGCAGCGCGGTGAGCGGGTCGTGCCGCGCGAGCAGCTGGGGCGCGGCGGCCACCAGTTCGTCGACATCGGCGCGGTAGACCTCGGCCAGCAGGTCCGCCCGGGTCGGGAAATGCCGGTAGAGCGTGCCCTGACCGACCCCCGCCCGCTGAGCGACCGCATTCAGCCGGATGTCGGCGTCGCGCGCGAGCTCGGCCCGGGCGGCCTCGATGATGCGGGCCCGGTTCTCGGTCGCGTCAGCCCGGCGGCGTACAGGTGTCACCGGTACGTCGTACCACACCCGCCAGCACCGGGAACGCCACCCTCAACCCGGCGAAGAACTCGCGGTACCCGTCCTCGCCGTGCGCGCCGGCCGCGGCCCGCAACGCGTTCGTCGCCGCCGTCAGCGGAGGCCGGTCCGCGAGGGCCAGGACCGCCGGCAGGGCCACGTACGCCTGGGCCATCTCGGTCGGCGGGCCGTCCGGCCCGGCCGCCGGGAGGACCACCGTCGTCAGGACCATGTCCGGGTCGTCGAGCAGCGCCATGAGCTCGGCCGGAGCCACCGGCTCCCCGCGCCGCACCGCGGCGAGCGCCTCGGCCATCCCGGGCCACCGCTCCAGCCCGGCGACGGCGACGGCACGCTCGGCGGCCCACCGCGCCACCGCGGTGCAGACCTCGTCGCCCGCCTCGGCCAGCGCGGACCCGAGATCGGCGTCGAGCCGGTCGAGCGGAGCCCTCCGCCGCGACCCGCCCCTGCGGCGTTCGCGGGTGGCGGGCTTCCGGTCCGCCCGCGCGCGCCGCGGGTGGGCGCGGTGCCAGTACGCGGCGGTCTCGCCGGTCTGCCGGACGATCCGGTCCGGTGCGGGCTCCCCCGGCCAGAACTGCAGCGCGTACGCGTCGACGACCTCGTCCTCGTCCGCGGTGTCGAGGCGCCGCCCCTCCTCCATCCCGCGCGCGCAGTAACGCACCCGGTAGTCACCGCGCGGCAGCGCCACCGGGTACGGCCGGCTCATCAGGCCGCCGACCCAGAGTTTCTTCGCCCGCTGCCGGAACGAGACCTCGACGGCCTCCTCCCAGTCGCCGGCGAGTGGGGGCTCCGCGTCGAACAGCTCGACGGTCAGGTGGACGTACCCGGTGTGCAGACCGGTCACGAGCGAGAGATGGCCGCGGAAGCCGGCGCCGCAGAGGCCGTTGACCTGGCCCCGCCAGAACGCCTCCGGCTCGCAACCCGGGTCGTCGCCCGGTCCCGCCACCGCGGTCGAGTACGACACGTCGATGGCGCGATCCAGCAGAACCTTCCCCCGCATCCGAACCCCCGAGCTTTCCGTTGTGGCTGCCGAGTATGCCGGGCGCTCAGACGGGCAGGAGTCCGGCGGTGGCCGCCCACAGGCGGCGTTCGCGGTCCGGGTCGTGGGCGACCGGGCGCACGCCGGCCACCCTGCCCTTCACAACGAACGCGCCGTCGCGCAGGCCAGCCCACCTGTCGTCGAGGGCCAGCGAGGCCAGCAGCGGCCCCGAGCGCTGCGGGGTGGACACGCCGGGCAGGCGTCCCAGGGCACGGCCGATCGCCTGGAAGACCTCGGGCGTTCCGCGGCTCAGGGCCGTGCCGGGCATCCAGCCCGGCTCGAACACCGTGACGTCGACGCCGGGGCCGGCGTGGCGCTGGAGTTCGTGGGCGTAGTAGAGGACGGCGAGCTTCGCATTGGCGTACGCGACGCCGGAAGCCCGGAGACCGGTGGCCGTGCCGGCGGCAGCGGGCCGGGCCAGCTCGGCCGGGTCGCGCCACTCCGCCGGCGGTACGCCCAGCAGCCGCCGCCAGAAGTTGGCGCTGTACACGTTCGAGCCGAGCAGCACGACGCGGGCCGGCGCGGTGAGGGAGCCGAGCAGGTCGCCGATCAGCTGGGCGTGCGCCAGGTAGTTCACGGCGAACGTCAGCTCGTACCCGTCGGCCGAGGCGGTGCGGGTGTCCGGCGACATGAGGCCCGCGTTGGCGATCAGGGCCCGCAGGGGACGCACCGCGCCGGACTCGACCAGGTGGCGCGCGGTGGCCGCGGCTGCCCGTACGTCGGCGAGGCGGGCCAGGTCGACGGGGATCTCGTGGACCCTCGCCCCGCGGGCACGCGCCTCCGCGGCGACCTCGATGAGCGCCTTCCCGCCCCGGCCGGCCAGCAGCAGGTCGGGACGCTCCCGCGCCGGGCGGCCGGCCATCGCGAGGGTGGCGGAGCGGCCCAGGCCGCGGGTGGGGCCGGTGATCAGGACGGTTCCTGTTTCGGTGGTGGTCATGCCCCGATCCTGGGAGCGGCGCGGGCGATCAGGCAGCCGTCCCGTTGTCGTAGGACCACCAGGGCCAGGACACGGGCCCGCCCGGCGCGCAGACTGACACCATGGAGTCCTGGGAATTCGGCCGGACGGTGCGCCGCTGGCGTGACCGCGTGGCGCCCGCGACGGTGGGCGTACCGGTGGGCACCCGCCGCCGCGCGAGCGGCCTGCGCCGCGAGGAACTGGCCGCCCTCGCCGGAATCTCGGCCGACTACCTGACCCGGCTCGAACAGGGCCGCGCGACCACGCCGTCGGCGCAGGTCGTGGAGGCCCTCGCCCGCTCCCTGCGCCTGTCCGCCACCGAACGCGGCCTCCTCTACCGGCTGGCCGGCCACGCCACGCCCGGCCCCGACGTGATCCCCTCCCGCGTCACGCCCAGCATCCAGCGCCTGCTCGACCGCCTCTCCCACACCCCGGTCATCGTGTACGACGCCGGCTGGACCCTCGTCCTCGCCAACGCCCCCTACAACGCGCTGATGGGCGACACGACCACCTGGCGCGGCCTGGCCCGCAACGCGATCTGGCGCAACCTCCTCGGCCACCACAACCGCACCGTGCACACCCCGGAGGAACAGGCCGACCACGAGGCCCGCCTGGTCGCCGACCTGCGCCTGACCGCCGCCCGCTACCCGGCGGACCACGCCCTGAAGCGCCTGATCGCGGACCTGACCCAGCAGAGCCCCCGCTTCGCCGAACTCTGGGAGACGGCCGACCCGCCACCCCTCCCCGACCCCTCGAAACGCAAACTGATCGACCACCCGGCAGCGGGCCGCCTGACCCTCGACTGCGACGCCCTCCTCGTCGCCCAGGACGACCTCCGCATCACGGTCTACACCGCCGAACCGGGCACCGAGGACGCGGAACGCCTCGCCCTGGCCATCGTCCTCGGCACCCAGACCCTCGTCGACTGAGAGCGACCGGAGGCGACCGCCCGGGTCATCCGGGATCGGCGTCGTCGCCGGGTGCTTGGTCGCGCTCGCTGGAGGGACCGCGCCGGATCGAGTGGACGAAGTCGGTCACCCGTTGCCGATAGGCCTGCCGCAACGCCCATTTCGCGATCTCGTCGCGGGAGACGCCACACATGCGCAGCACGCCGGCCATGATCAAGACGAAGGCCGGGTACGACAGAAGCAGGATGATGGCCGCCACCGGCGAGAGACCGTCCACCATGACGGCATCCCTAGTCCGCTCCGGCCGGGCAAGCGATGAGCACCATGCCGATATCCCCCATCCGACGTACGTCAGGAGGGTAGGGAGTCTGGTGGAAAAGCGAACGGCTCGCCCTCCCCGGCCTGCGGGGCAGCTACCTCACCCTTGTATATCCACGGTAAGCACCGCCCGCTCCGGGGCGGCCGGCCGTACGGAAGTAATCCGGCATCGGTCAGCAATAATGTGCGGCAGGCCGTCGTCGGGTTATCGTCGGGTTGTCGTTTTCCGTCGTCGCATGATCGGTCGGGGAGCTGATCACGGTGGTGAGCGTGAGTGGGAGCGGGCCCGGAACGACGCGAGATCAGCTCGAAGCCGCGCTGCGGCATCTGGGCCGGCGCAATCACGGTGAGCCGTCGGAACTGCTCCGGTACGCCTTCGAAGTGCCGGAGAGCCGGATCGGACGGGAACTCGCCGCGCTGACCCGGCCGGCGGTCGCGCTGACCGGCTGGACGGCCGGCGAACGCGCCGAGGCCGTCTGGGGGCTCGTCCGGGAGGGCGTCGTCGCTCCGGACGTCGGCCCGACGAGAGGGTCACGGCGGCGCCACGCCCTGTTCGCCGCGTTCCGGCTGCCGGTCCCGGGCATCGCCGAGCCGTGGCGAGGCTCGCTCCACGACCGGTTCAAGCAACTCGCCGCCCTGCCGGACGTGTTCGGCGATCCCACGACGACCCAGCCGATGGAGATGGCCTGGAAGCGCGGGGTACGGGCACTGGCCACCCATCTCGACGACCGCTTCCGGGCGTTGGCCGAGCCCGGCGCCTGGGCGCCGTACCGGCCGCGGGACAGCGGGCGGCGGGAACATCAGCCGGCCGCCGGCTGGCCGGTGTACTTCGGGGAACCGAGCGATTCCCCGACGGGCCTGCGGCAACCCTCGCCCGGCGCCCAGCCGGTCTTCGTCAACCTCTTCGTCACCACGGTCTTCATGCGACGCCGTGCGGTCTACCGCCGCATCACGGAACGTCTGGTCACCGCACGCCGGGACGACGTCGCCTACTACACCGCCCGCGGCTTCGCCGGTGCACCTCCCAGGATCACCTATGTGCCGGTCCAGGCGCTGTGGGGCTGCACGGCGGAGTTCGTCGAATCACCCCGTCCCGGCCGGCCGGCGGTGACCCGGCTCCGGTTCCCCGCCCCGCTGCGCGCCGGCGAACGGGCGCACTTCGCCTCCGAGGTGATCGACGAGAACATCGAGGAGGAACGGCTCTGGGTGGACGTCGACGTCGACCACTACGGCATCGCCCGAGGTCAGGTTGCCTACGGCGGCCTGGTCCCGGTCAGCGGCCTGACGATCCGGATACGGTTCGATCACGATCAATTGCCCGAATCGGTGTGGTGGTACGCGGAGGCCAACCAGAGCGAGCGGTACGACCCTCCGCCGAAAGGCGACCGGCGCCTGCTCCCCATCATCGGCCGCGACGTGCAGTTCACATTCACCGACCGGCCGTGCCAACCGCGAGAAAGCTACGGGCTCGCGTTCAGCTGGCCCACCGTCTGAGCGCCACTCACGACAGAGGCCGCACGCCGCGCGTGTGGCCTCTGTCGATCTCGGCGGGTGGAATCAGTTTCCCCCGCTGCCGCCTTCAAGCTTCGACACGACATCTCCCTCCAGGCTGGACCGGCCTCGCGGTCCCCGTCCGAGCAACTGTTGGATGCTAAAGCACCGCGACCGAGAATCGCACATTCCACTCGTCATCCCGCAGAGGGACACGCAATCTCCCATCGCGCCCACCCGGATGCCGACGAAGCGGACGCCGCGTCGTGCCGGTGCGACCCCCGTCGCCGCCGGACCGCGCACTCCACAGGGCCGCGGGGACACGCGAGCGATCAGGATCGCGGGGCCTGCGGCGGCTTCTCGATGAGGTCCCAGCGGTCGCCGTGGCCGGTGGCGATCGCGACCGCTTCGATGACGCGGCGGGCCGCCGGGGCGTCGGCGTAGAGGTTGACGGCTGCTTCCAGGGATACCGGGGGGCCGCCGGCGAGGCTCGCGGCCACGGCGATCAGCCGGCGGTCCCGGTCCGGGACGTCGGCGGTCGCGGCGAAGGCGACCACCGCGGCCCAGTCGGTGACCTGTCCCATCCGTACGGTGTCGCCCATGTCCCACACCAGGTCCAGGATCCGCACGAGGTCGCCGAAGCCCGGCTGGTCCGGGATCGCGGTGAAGCCGAGGAGGTGGACGGCGGCGTGCCGGCCGGACGAGGCGCCGGTGGCGAGGTCGGTGCGCAGGAGGCTCCGGATCTCGTCGCCGGTGAAGCCGGTGGCGAAGTCCGGCCGGCGCGGCCGCACGTGCAGCGGCGGCGGGTCGCCGGGGCCGGCCAGCAGCTCCGCCACCCGCAGGCACTCCTCGCACGGCGGCAGCGAGGCGATGTCGATGCACGTGTCGCTGAGATACATGTCGTACGCGACGTCGATCGCCCACTGGTCGGTGCCCCAGATGTGCCGTTCCGGCGAGGAGCACAGCGTGTAGCCCGTCATTCCGCCGTCCCCGCCGGGGGCGTCGTCGAGGTCCACGGACAGGTGCCGCAGGGTGCCGTCCGTACACGGTCGAGGGGTCATCGGGTCCTCCTCAGCACCGGACACTCTGCCGGCCACCCGGACTGACGATTCTATCGCCGCCCCGCATCGGCACGCCCCCTCCGAACCGGATCCCGCGTCTGTCTCATGGGGACGGCGGTCGCGCAGCGACCCTCACGCTCCGGCCACCGCCTGCGACATCCGGCGTGCCGTGGGCGATGGGGAGAAGCGGAGGCCGGGAAGGTTGCGGCGGCGGATCAGGAGTTCGGCCACGACGATGTTCGGGAGCCAGCAGAGAAACGGCACGGCCGCGTACGCGTTGCGCACGAGCTCGTCCGGGTCCGTCCCGGCGCCGCGGCCGGCCAGCAACTGGACGCCGATCAGGATGCCGAGCCAGAGCCGCAGGGTGGGCGCCGCGAAGGTGAGGGCGAAGCTGCGGATCATCCATGCCTGGTGGCCGGCGAGGTCACGGGCGCGGACGGCACGGTACCCGCGGTAGGACGTCCAGCCCCAGAGCACTGCGAGGGTGCCGAAGCCGAAGAAACCGACGAAGCCGGCGGAGTTGAAGAACGCCATCACGAAGCCGGACACGGCGGCGAGCGCGACGGCGATCAGGTAGCCGCGTCCGATCCAGCGGTGCAGGCCGAGGTAGCGGCGGCGGATCATCCTCGCGAACGAGAACGGGCCCACGGCGAGGGCGAGGCCGGCCGAGACTATGTGGACGTAGAACGCGACCTGGGCCACCACGGGCCGGTTCGCGTAGGTCGAGGCGAGGCCGACCTCCTCGGCGCCGAGGTCCCGGAGGCTGCCGGTCGCGTACTGACCGACGAAGTAGCCGGCGATCGCCAGCGAGATCAGCGTGATGACGGTCCAGCTCACCCGGGAACCGGACCGGGAGCTCGGCGGCCGGATCTTCGAGGACGTGACCATTCGGGGTACCCACTTTCGGCCGGGGAAACGGTCCGCGCCGGAGGCGCAGGACGACCGGTTCGGCAATCTGGACAGTGTGAGTATTGCGGCCGGGCGCTCCGGGCGTCAACCCGTGGCGACTCGCGTGCCCCACCGGCATGCCAGGATTCAACGATGGTCGAGAAACGCCCCCGCACCCGCGCCACCTATCACCACGGCGACCTGCGCGCCGCCCTGATCACGGCGGGCATCGGCGTGGCCCGCGAGGGCGGCCCGCAGGCGGTCGTCCTGCGGGAGGTCGCCAGGATCGTCGGCGTCGCGCCGAACTCCGCGTACGGGCACTTCGCGACCCTGACCGCACTCAAGAAAGCGGTCGCGGACCGGGCGCTGGGCGACATGGCCGCAGCCATGGACGCCTACCTGGAGGCCGCGGCGCCGGACGAACCGGCCGATCCCGCGGAGGCGGCGAAGACGTACCTGCGCGAGGTCGGCCGGGCCTACCTCCATTTCGCCCTGACCGAGCCGGGGTTGTTCCGCACCGCGATGGGCGGCGACCCGACCGGCATCGGCGTTCCCGGTGTGCCCGAGGAGGCGACCGGAACCGATCACGATGACGATCGGCCGAAGCCGGAGTTCCACCTGCTGCGCGCGCTCGACCGGCTCGTGGGGGCCGGCTGCCTGCATCCGGCGGACACGAACCGGGCGGTGATGGCGAGCTGGGCCGCCGTACACGGACTGGCGATCATGTTTCTCGATCTCCTGCCCTACCTGACCCCGGAGGAGAGGGACGCGGCCGTCAGCGAGACGCTGGACGTTCTCGTCGCGGGGCTGACCTGTCCACGACCGTGACCGCCGGGCCGCGGAATCATCGCAAGTTCATGTGGTGGTCAGCCCTCGTTGCTTCCGTACGGGGCAGCGCCTCGGGCATCGTGGGGCGGAACCGTCCTCTCCTGCGAAGCGGTGACCATGATCGCCATCGTGGTATTCGCCCTGTCCGCGTGTGTCGGGGTGGTCCTGGCAGCCCTGGAGGCTCCCGCCTCCGCCGACACCCGATTCGTGCGCGTCACCAGTACGACGATCATCGCCACCGGAGCGGTGACGGTGGTGGTCGCGCTCGCCCGGGAGGCGTTCGGCTGAGCAACGCGCGGCCCGGCACGACGCGGCGCGCGGCCCGGGACGGCGCGAGGCCACGGCAGGCGGAGGCCGGGGCGGCGCGTGAGACCTGAGCGGAGGCGGGCCGCATAGGGTCGGTGGTGTGGAGCATCCTGACATCGAGGCGTGGGACGCCTGGCATCCCCGTGAGCTCGCCGGGCGGCTCCGGGACGCGCGGCTCACCTGGTACGTCGCGGGCGGCTGGGCCGTCGACCTCCATCGCGGCGAGCGGACCCGGGCCCACGAGGACGTGGAGATCGGCGTGCCGGCCGGGCAGTTCGCGCTGCTGCCGCCGCTGTTTCCCGAGTTGGAGTTCTGGGTGCCGGCGGGCGACGGCGCCCTCGTGCCGATGACCGGCGCGGCGCCGGCCGGCGACTCGCATCAGACGTGGGCCTGGGACCCGGCCGCGCGGCGGTGGCGCTTCGACGTCTTCCGCGAGCCGCACGACGGGGACGTGTGGATCTGCCGGCGGGACGAGCAGCGGATCCGGCGGCCCTACCGGGAGGTCGTCCGGCGCGACGGCGACGGGATCCCGTACCTGGGCATCGAAGTGGTGTTGCTGTTCAAGGCGAAGCACGCCCGGGACAAGGACGAGGCCGACTTCACCGGGGTGCTGCCCCTGCTGTCCCGGGCCGAACGCGGCTGGCTCGACGCCACGCTCGGCCTGGTCGATCCCGGGCATCCGTGGCGGGCCCGGCTGCGGTCCGCGTGACGCCAGGGGGCGCGCACCGACGGGTGCGCGCCCCCTGACCGGTTACGCCGGCTCGATCCAGATGTTGCGATACCGTACGTTCGCTCCGGGGTCGCCGTGGTCCTGGAGCCGGATCGGCAGGAAGTTCGGTCCCTCGGCGGCTCCCGCGCCGGTGGGGCCGTCGATGGCCACGTTGTTGTGCACCGTCGTGCCGTTCCAGACCACGGTGACGCGGGCGTCCTCGGTCTTGGTGGTGCCGTCGTAGCGGGCCGCGCGGAAGGTGACGTCGTAGGTCTGCCAGGTCTCCGGTGCGGTGCCCGCGTTCGCCGAGGGTGCCCGCTTCTGGTAGATGGCCGCGCACTCGTTGTCGGCGAGGGTGGCCTTGCCGTACGTGTCGAGCACCTGCAGCTCGTAACGGTCCTGCAGGTAGATGCCGCTGTTCGCGCGGGCCTGACCGGTCACGTCGGCCGGCAGGTCGGGCAGCCAGAACTCGGCGTGCAGCTTGAAGTCGCCGAAGGTCTGCTTGGTGCGCAGGTCGCCGCCGAGCACCTCGGCCGAGCCGCCGGAGACCGGCCACGTCGGCGCGCTGCCGTCGGCGTTCTGGAAGCCCGCGAGGGTGCCGCCGTCGAAGAGGGTGACCCTGCTGGTGCCGTTGTGGGTCCACTTCTGCTGGGCGACGTCGGCCCAGCCCCAGATCTGCACCTGGGTGCCGTCGGCGGTGGCCCCGCCGGCGACGTCCAGGACCTTGCCCGACTGCGGGTTGAGCAGCGAGCCGTTGGCCTGCGGCTGCCACACCTGCGCGGCGCTGTTGTTGCAGGTGTAGAGCTGCACCTTGGTGCCGTCGGCGGTGCCGCCGTTGTCGATGTCCAGGCACTTGCCGAGGGCCCGCAGCGCGTCACCGTCGCGGGTCCAGCTCTGCGCCGAGCTGTTGTTGCAGGTGTGCAGCTGGATCTTCGTACGGTCGGCGGTGCCGGCGTTCGAGACGTCCAGGCACTTGCCGCCGATGCCGGTGATCGTGCCGGTACGCGGCGCCGCGGCGGTCCCCCCGGTGCCGATCGTCAGGCTGTCGAGGTTGACGTGCCCGATGTCGCCACTGTCCACCTTGTACGCGATCGTGTTGCCGCCGGCCCGCAGGGTCACGGAGTCGGTCCTCGTCGCCCAGGTGTCCCAGTTGCCGGTGTCGGCGAGGCTGATCTGCCGCAGCTTGGTGCCGTTGACGTACAGGCTCACGGTCTTGGCGCCCGCGGACGGGTTGGGACCGTTGCTGAACCGCAGGGTGGCCGGGTACGAGCCGGCCGACGGCACGTCGACGCTGAACGTGGTCGCCGCGCCCGCCGAACCGTAGCCGGCGACGAACCCGGTGCCGGTGTATCCACTGTGGTCGGTGGCCACGCCGGCGGTGCCGCTGAGGCCGGCGTTCTCCGCCTCGACCCGGTCGGTGCGCAGCGTCGTGCCGTCGGCGAGGCTGTTCAGCGTGTACCACGCCTCGGTGCTCCACAGCGACGAGCCGCTCGTCGAGGTGAAGGGCCGCGGCGAACGTACGTGCACGACCCGGCCCGGCTTGAGCCCGTTGAGCTTGAGGGTCACCTTGAGCCGGTCCGCGGACAGGGTCGCCGACGCCACCTGCAGCGTCTCCTCGTCGACCTTGGGGCCGCCGTACGCCGGGGTCGGCACGTAGCGCCACTGCTCGGCCCGGTAGCGGGCGGCCAGCTGGGCGGCGGTGGTGGCCGACACGGGCTGGGTGTACTCGAGTTCGAAGCCGCCCGCGATCGCCCGCATCGCCTTGATGTCGAAGACGCTGGTGCCGTTGGGCGTGAGCTTCTGCAGCCCGTACGTGAGCTTGCCCTCCTGGCCCCAGTTGCCGCCGGCGCCGAGGCCGCCGGCGTAGAGCGCGCCGTCCGGGCCCTGGCTGAGGCGCAGCACGCCCATCTCGAGTCCCTGGGTGAGGCGGAAGACCGCGCCCTGGTACTGGCCGTTGACCTTCTCCAGGTACGCCCGCTGCACGCCGCCGTACGTGACGTCGCCGAAGAGCATCTGGCCCGCGTACGGTCCGGTGTCGAGCATGAGCGGGGTGCTGGGCGAGTTGGCGATCTCGTTCTGCGGCAGCCACAGCACCGGCTGGGTGACCGGCTGGGCGTCGAACGGGCCGTCGGGGTTGGTGTAGTGGTGGAAGAAGCGGTTGGGCTTGATCTGCACCAGCTTCGAGGCCGGCAGCCAGCCGCCCTGGTTGTCGGTGACGAAGATGTCGCCCTCCGGCCCCCAGCCGATGCCGTCCGGCGTGCGCAGTCCGCCGGCGACGTACTCGACCGCTCCGGTCGTACGGTTGATCTTCAGGCTGGTGCCCCGGTTGGGCGACCCCTGCGGCTGGGTGGTGGCACCGCCGAGGTCGATGGAGACGGACAGGTTCAGGTAGAAGTAGCCGTCCTTGTAGAGCAGGCCGAAGGCGAACTCGTGGAAGTTGCCGTCGAAGGGCCACGTCGCGACCCGGCGGTACTGGTCGATGACCCCGTCGCCGGTGGTGTCGTTGAGCTCGGTCAGCTCGTGCTTCTGCGAGACGTAGATCCGGCCGTCGACGATCTTCAGGCCCATCGGCTCGCGCAGGCCGGTCGCGATCCGCTTGTACGTGACCTGGCTCGGCGACGTGGCGCCGGTGACGCCGCTGAGGACGTACACCTCACCGGCGACCGTGTCGCTGCCGCCCCAGGTGGCGATCGCCAGGCGCCCGTCCGGGAACCAGTCCATCGCGCTCACCTGTGGCTGGAAGCCGTTCGGCCGCAGGTTGGTGAGCGTGTAGCCGGGGTGCACCGAGGTGAGCGGCAGGCCGTCGCCGGGGCTGTCGCCCGAGGCCTCGCACTCCTTGCGCCCGGGCGCGGTCACCCGCACCACGCCGGAATCGGTGCTCAGCACGGAGGTGGGCACGACCACGAACGCGCTCGCGCCGGGCGGACGCCATTCGAGGGTGAGCTGCTGTCCGCCGTCGCGCTCGAAGTAGTCGATGCGCAGGCCGTGGTAGCCGGTGGTGAGGGAGACGCTGCCCTCCATGGAGGTGGCACCGTGCGCACCGTCGTGGTTGATCACGGTCGTGTCGTCGATCTGCAGCCGGGAACCGTCGTCGCTGGTGAGGCGGAAGGCGTACGTGCCGGCGGTGGGGATGGCGACGTTGCCGATCACCTCCGCCTGGAAGCGGTCCTCGAAGCCGAAGTCGGCCGCGGTGGTCCAGTTGATCGCCGGCATGAGCTTGTCGACGTTGGGGGTCTGGCCGGGCTTGAGGGTGCAGATCGTGTCGCGTGACACCTGCAGGTCGTAGGTCCGCAGGGTGACGCCGGGCTCCTGCGGCGGCACGGCGGCCTCCGCGGGCAGGGCGGGGAGGAGGACGGCGAGGAGGGTGGCGGCGCCCAGCAACAGGGCCGCCCGGGGACGGGGGTGCATCAGACTTTTCATCGTGCGCTCCGCAGGCACAGCACGGCCGGGACCGGAAGTCGACGACCATCGATGCCTGGGACGCTAGGCGCCTTGTGTCGGGAAGTCCACAACTTTCATGAAGAAGCTATGAACTTTTGTTGCACTCGACAAAAGGGCGTCGGACGACCAGCAGGGCGATGTCGTCGGTCGGCAGCTCGCTCGCCGTACGGCTCATGATCGTGCCGCACACCGCGTCGGCGCCGGCGTGGCGCACCGCGTCGGCGAGCCGCCCGATCCCCTCGTCGATGACCTCGCCCCGGTGCTCCACCAGCCCGTCGGTGTAGCAGACGAACAGGCCGCCCGCGGGGAACGCCACCGTCGCCGTCCGCCGGCCGATGGACGGGCGCCCGACGCCGAGCGGCGGCCCGACCGGAATGTCGAGCACCACGCCCGGGCCGTCCGGCGCGGCCAGGATCGGGGGCAGGTGACCGGCCGAGGACAGCCGGACCGTCTCCCGGTCCGGCGAGATCATCGCGTACAGGGCGGTGGTCAGCACGCCCGTCTCGAAGTGGTGCACCTTGCGGTCCAGCAGGGTCAGCACCTCGGCGGGATCGTCGCACACCAGCGCGTACGCCCGCAGCGCACTGCGGATGCGGCCCATCACCACGGCCGAGGGCAGCCCGTGCCCGGAGACGTCGCCGATCACCACGCCCAGCCAGCCCGAGGGCAGAGTGAAGACGTCGTACCAGTCGCCGCCGATGCCGTACGCGTGCCCCGGCACATAGCGCGCCGCCAGGTCCACCCCCTCGATCCGGGGCAGCGTGGCGGGCAGGAGGCTGCGTTGCAGGGCCAGGGCGGCGGACTGGTCGAGCTTGTGCGAGCGGATCTGTCCCGCGAGGCTGGCCCGGTCGGCGACCAGCTGCATCAGCTGCACGTCGTCGGCGGTGAACACCCGCGGCGACAGGCTGCCGATGTGCAGCACGCCGACGACCTCACCGTCGGCCATCATCGGCACGCCGAGCAGCGACCGGATGCCCTTGTCCAGCAGGATCGGGTTCACCACGTCGTCCGGGGTGACGTCGGCGATGACCACCGGTCGCCGGGTCGCGGCCACCCGGCCGGCGAAACCGCGGCCGACCGACACCCGGAACCCCGCGCGGACCTCCTCCTCCAGGCCCTTGGCCGCGGTCGCGACCAGCTGCCGGGAATGGGCGTCCATGAGCAGGATGGCCGCGGTGTCCGCGTCGAGCAGATCGGTGACCCGCTCCAGCAGCTCGTCGAGCAGGTCCGCCACGGCGAGCCGGGACAGCGCCGTGTCGGTGACGGCCTGGAGCCGCAGCAACCGCACGTCGTCCGCAATCCCCTCCGGCCCGCCCACGCATGCAGCTTAGAGCCTCGCGGGGCCCGTGCGAACGCCTCCACCGGCGGGCGGCGCGCCGGGCTGGAAAGGGCGTTTATGCAGCCTTTATGGCGCCTGTGCGATCCTGCGGCATGCGGTCTGGGGAGGATCACCTGTCATGCGGGTGCTGATGGCGGACGATCAGCGGGTCCTGGCGGACACCGTCGCCGAGGGGCTACGGGGGTTCGCCATGGCGGTCGACGTCGTGTACGACGGGGCCAGCGCCCTGGAACGGGTGCTCACGAACCAGTACGAGGTGGCCGTCCTGGACCGGGACATGCCGGGGCTGTCCGGCGACGCCGTGTGCCGCCGCCTCCTCGAATCCGACCGCGACACCCGGGTGCTGATGCTGACCGCCGCCGCCGGGATCCGGGACCGGGTCGAGGGGCTGGGCCTCGGCGCCGACGACTACCTCACCAAGCCGTTCGCCTTCGCCGAGCTGGTGGCGCGCGTGCAGGCCCTGGGCCGCCGGCCGGGCCGGGCGACGAGGCCGGTGCTGGAACACGACGGCGTCGTCCTGGACCCGGCCCAGCACCGGGCCTACCGCGACGGGCTGCCCCTGGCGCTGTCGCCCAAGGAGTTCGCGGTCCTGCACGTGCTGCTGCGCGCGGACGGGGCGGTGGTGAGCGCCGAGCAACTGCTGGAGCAAGCCTGGGACGAGAACGCCGACCCCTTCACCAATTCCGTACGGGTGACCGTGATGACCCTGCGCAAGAAGCTGGGCGACCCGCCGCTCATCCACACGGTGCCGCGCGTCGGATACCGGCTCGGAGCCTAGGTGCGCCTGAGCTCCCCGCGGTGGCGGGTCCTGCTCGTCTGCGCCGCGGCCGTCCTCCTCGGCCGCCTCGTGCCGGAGCTCGCCGGCCGGGTCCTGCTGCTGTGGCGCGCTCACCTCGGCGGCGGGTGCCCCGCGGCGGCGGTGTCCGCGGAACCGTCGCCGGGCTGGTGGTGCGCCCTGCCCGCCGGCCCGGTCACCCAGGCCCGGATCGTCGAGGCGGTGCTGGTCCTGCTGGGGGCGGGGCTGCTGCTCGTGGCCGTACGGTGGGCGCTCGGACCGCTGCGCGACGTCGCCGGGGTCATCCGCGTGGTCGGACCGCAGAACCTCGGTCAGCGCCTCACCGCCGGCCGGTTCGGCGGCGAGGCGCAGGTGCTGGCCCGCGCCGTCAACGAGATGCTCGAGCGGGTGGCCGTGGGCTACGAGTCCCAGCGCCGGTTCGCGGCCGCCGCCTCGCACGAATTGCGCACCCCGCTGGCCGTGCAGCGGGCGCTGGTCGAGGTGAGCCTGGCGAACAACCCCACGCCCCAGAAGGTGGAGGTGGTGGCGGAGCAGTTGCTGGCCGCGAACGAGCGCAACGTCAACCTGATCGAGGCGCTGCTGGTGCTCAGCGAGAGCGACCGCGGGCTGGCCGGGCGTACCGCGGTGCGGCTGGACCACGTCGTCGAGAAGGTGCTGGCCGACCACCGCGAGCAGGCGGCCGCGGCCGGCGTCACCATCACCAGCCGGCTGTCGCCGCGCCCGGTGGACGGCGAGGAACTGCTGCTCGAGCGGCTCGTCATCAACCTCGTGCAGAACGCGGTCAAGTACAACCGGCCGGGCGGCACCATCGACGTGGTGGTCGGCGACCGGCCCACGCTCACGGTCGCCAACACCGGGGACGACGTACCGGTCTCCGCGGTGGCCCGGCTGTTCGAACCGTTCCAGCGCCTCGGCGGCGACCGGATCAACCGGGCGGACGGGGTGGGGCTGGGCCTCACCATCGTCAGCTCCATCGTGCGCGCCCACGGCGGCACGGTGACCTGCCACTCCACCGGCCACGACGGCCTGCGCCTCGAGGTCGACCTGCCCGCCGGCCGAGGGCCCGCGGGCCGGGGATAAAGGCCGGATAAGCGCCGCCCTTACGCTCCGGTTAGGGCCTTTCGTCCATAGTTCCCGGCGTCAGATCCACTTCTCACCGGGAGCACGACATGCGACGCGTACTCATCGCCGCCGGCCTCGTACCGGCCGGCCTCCTCCTCGGCGCGTGCGGCACCACATCGGACGGTCCGGCGGCCACGGACGGCCCGCCGGCCGCGGTCCAGGACGACTTCGCGGCCCAGCAGCGCAAGGCGGAGAACATGATCGCCGACTGCATGAAACAGAAGGGCTTCCGGTACGTCCCCAGCACCACGTCGACGGTGTCGCGGGTGGACCAGTACATCGGTCCCCCGTCGCTGTTGCAGGCCGACGACGTGGTGCGGCCGCTGCGGCAGAAGTACGGCTTCGGCGTCGCGGCCAAGGAGGTCTACCCGAACGACCCGCTCGTGAACGAGCCGAACGCGAGCGCCCGGGAGAACCCCAACAACAAGATCCGCGAGGACCTCGACGAGGCTCAGCGCCAGGCCTACGACAAGGCCATGGGCACGGGCGGCAAGCCGGGCGTCGCGGGCACCCCCGGCTGCGTCGAGCAGGCGAGCAAGGCGGTCTTCGGCATCACGGACATCAACCGTGCGGAGGCCGACGCCGAGCGCGCCTGGGAGAAGTTCGGCAGCGACCCGGCCGTCGTGGCGGCGGCCCAGAAGTACGCGGACTGCCTGCGCAGCAAGGGCTACCGGATCAGCCGCGGCGAGCCGGGCGAGGTGGAGACGTTCGTGCTGGAACAGGTCCGGCCCGCGTCGGCCGTGGCCGTGGGCGAGGAGGACACCTCGACGGCCGGTGATCCGCGGACGGCGCTGAAGGCGGAGATCGGGAAGGCGCTCGACGACCTCGACTGCCGCGGGCCGTACGCGGACATCGTCCGTACGCGCTATCCGTCGATCGTGCACCTCAGCCGGGGCCAGGGTTGAGGGTCCGGCTGCTGCCCCGCCCGGGGCCGCCGCGCGTCGTCGCCGTGACGACCGCGGTGGCCCTGGCCGCCGGGGCCACGGGTTGGGCGATCGCCGCCGGGGTGAAGTCCCCCGCCGACGCCGCCGCCGGCCGGCAGCCGCCGCCGGCCTCGCTGATCACCGTGCCCGTCGAGCGCCGTCCGCTGGCCGCCGTGGTGGTGGTCCAGACGTCGGTCACCTACCGCAAGCCCACGCCGGTCGTGCTGACCGGAGCGGTGGCCCCGCTCGACGGCGACCTGTCGAGCGGTCCGGTGGTCACGAAGGCCGCCACGGCCGGCCGTACCGTACGGGAGGGCGACGTCCTGATGGAGATCAACGGACGGCCGGTGTTCGCGCTCGCCGGCCGGGTGCCGATGTACCGCACCCTGACCGAGGGCAGCACCGGCGACGACGTGCGCCAGCTGCGGGCCGCGCTGCGCCGGCTCCGGCCGGGCGCCGGCCTGGCCGCCTCCGGGCCGCTGACCGGGGAGGTGCTCGGCGCCGCCGCCGCGTGGTATCGCGACCGGGGGTACGAGCCCGTCCTGCCCACCGCCGCCCAGCTGGCCGAACGACGGCGGCTCGAGGCGCGCAAGGACGCGAGGGCCGAGCTCGCCGAGTGGCGCAGGACCCGGGGCGCCCGCATCTACAGCGGGGAGATCGTGTTCCTGCCCCGGCTGCCGGCCCGGGTGACGACCGTGACGGCGCGGGCCGGACGGGAGGCGGCCGGCGAGGTGGCCACGGTCGCCGATCCGGCGCCGGTCATCGACGGCACGGTCACCCCGGAGGACGCCGAGCTGCTCAGGAAGGGGCAGCCGGCGACCCTCACGTCGCCGTCCGGCAAGACGTACCGGGCGAAGGTGACCGCCGTCGGCGCCTCGGTCACCGACCGGGCCACGCCGCCGAAGAAGGAGACGGACGCCAAGGACGACGACGAGGCGCCGGTGGGCGTACCGATCCGGCTCGGCGCGGCGAAGGGCGTGAAGCTCGGCGAGCTGACCGGGCAGTCGGTGCGCACCGAGATCACGGTCGGCGACAGCGGCGGGGCGGTCCTGGCCGTCCCGGTCGCGGCGGTCTTCACCTCGGCGGGCGGGCAGGCGTACGTCACCGTGGACGCTGGCGCCGGGACGACCCGGGACGTGCCGGTGACCACCGGGCTCGCCGCCGAGGGGTACGTCGAGGTGACCCCCGGCGACGCCGGGCTGGCGGCGGGCGACCGGGTCGTGGTGGGCGGGTCATGACCGAGGTCATCCGGCTCACCGGCGTCGGCCGTTCGTTCCCGGGGGACCCGCCGGTGCACGTCCTGGCCGGCGTGGAGCTGACCGTGCGCCGCGGCGACTACGTGGGCATCGTCGGACCGTCCGGCTCCGGCAAGTCGACCCTGCTCAACGTGCTGGGCCTGCTCGACCGGCCGGACACCGGCTCGTACCTGCTCGAGGGCGCCGAGACGACGGCGCTCGGCGACCGGCAGCGCACCGCCCTGCGCGGCGCCCGGATCGGCTTCGTCTTCCAGTCCTTCCACCTGATGGACTACCGCACCGTCGAGGAGAACGTGATGCTCGGCGGCCTCTACACCGGACTGACCCGTACGCAGCGACGGGACCGGGCCGCCGAGGCGCTCGACCGGGTCGCGATGAGCCACCGCCGGACGTTCCTGCCGACCCGGCTGTCCGGGGGCGAGCGGCAGCGGGTCGCCATCGCCCGCGCGCTGATCGGGGCGCCGGCCCTGCTGTTGTGCGACGAGCCGACCGGCAATCTCGACAGCGTCACCACGGGCGCGGTGCTGGACCTGTTCGACGAGCTGCGGGCGAACGGGACCACGCTGCTCGTCATCACGCACGACGACACGGTCGCCGGGCGTGCGGACCGGCGGATCCGGCTGCGCGACGGCAGGCCGGTCCCGGTCGCGGCGGGGGCCCCGCGGTGAGCCGTACCGGGGTGCGGCTGCGGGACCTGCTCGGCGAGGCGCTCGGCGGCATCGGTTCGCGCCCGGCGCGGACGGCGCTCACGGTCCTCGGCACGGTGCTGGGCATCGGCACGCTCGTCACCACGCTGGGCGTCTCCGCCACCGCCGGCAACCAGATCGCGGGGCGGTTCGACGCCGCCACGGCCACCGAGGTCACGGTGACGGTGGCCGTGCCGGGGGCGGTCGGCCGGGCGGCGCTCGGCAACCTGCGGCGGCTCAACGGCGTGACCGCGGCGAGCGGCTACTCGCGCTCCCGCAAGGGCGACGAGCTGCCCGTACGCTCGACCCTGCTGCGCGATCCGTCCCGGGCCGCCCTGCGCAAGGTGCCGGTCATCGGCACCGACACCGCGTTCCCCGCCGCCGCGCGGGCGGCCGTGGCCACCGGCCGGTTCTTCGACCAGGGCCACCTCGACCGGCGGGACCGGGTGGCGGTCCTCGGCACCGAGGCGGCCCGGCAGCTCGGCGTCACCCGGGTGGGCAACCAGCCCGCGGTCTTCGTCGACGACCAGGCGTTCACGGTCATCGGCATCCTGGGCACCAGCGGCCGCACCGACCAGGCGCTGGTGAACAACGCGGTCGTCCTGCCGTGGACCACGGCCGAGCGGACCGTCCGCGCCGGCCCGGTCGACACGGTGCTGGTGACCACCGCGCTGGGCGCCGCACCGCTGATCGCCGCCCAGGCACCGGTGGCGCTGAGCCCGAACGATCCGCTCGCCCTCCAGGTCAGCGCCCCGCCCGACCCGGACAGCCTGCGGGCCGGCGTGGCCCAGGACGTCAGCGGCATGCTGCTGGTGCTGGGTCTGGTGTCCCTGGTGGTGGGCGCGCTCGGCATCGCCAACGTCACCCTGGTCACCGTGCTGGAGCGGACGGCGGAGATCGGGCTGCGCCGCGCCCTGGGCGCCCGCCGCCGGCACATCGCCGCCCAGTTCCTGGCCGAGTCGATGATCGTGGGGCTGCTCGGCGGGATCGTCGGGGCCAGCACGGGCATCCTGGCGGTCGTCGTGATCAGCGTGGTCCGCGACTGGACCCCGGTGATCGACGGCACCCTGGCCGCCGGGGCGCCGCTGACCGGCGCGCTGGTCGGCCTCGTCGCCGGGCTGTACCCGGCGTCCCGGGCGGCCGCCCTGCAACCGGCGGAGGCGCTGCGCGGCCCGGCCTGACCAACCGGGGCAGCGGCCCGGGGTGGCGGCCGGAGAGGGCTCAGGCCTCGCGGACGCGTTCCGCGATCGCGTGGCCGAGCTCCGCCGTCGTGCCGCTGCCGTGCAGGTCGGGCGTCAGCGGCGCGTCCCGCGGGCCCCGGGCCAGCACGTCCTCGACGGCGCCGAGCAGGTGCGCCGCCGCCTCGGGATGGCCCAGGTGGTCGAGCATCATCGAGCCGCACCAGATCTGGCCGATCGGGTTGGCGATGCCCTTGCCGGCGATGTCCGGCGCCGAGCCGTGCACCGGTTCGAAGAGGCTCGGGTGCTCGCGCTCCGGGTTGATGTTCGCGCTCGGGGCGATCCCGAGCGTGCCGGTGCAGGCCGGGCCCAGGTCGGAGAGGATGTCGCCGAAGAGGTTGCTCGCCACGACCACGTCGAACCATCCCGGGTGGAGCACGAAGTGGGCGGCGAGCGCGTCGATGTGGAACTTGTCGAGGCGTACGCCCGGGAATTCCTCCGCCATCGCCGCCACCCGCTCGTCCCAGTACGGCATCGAGATGGAGATGCCGTTGCTCTTGGTGGCCGAGGTCAGGTGCCGCTGCGGGCGGCGGCTCGCGAGCTCGAAGGCGAAGCGCAGCACCCGGTCGACGCCGACCCGGGTCATGACCGTCTCCTGCAGCACGGTCTCGCGGTCGGTGCCCTCGAAGATGCGCCCGCCCACGCTGGAGTACTCGCCCTCGGTGTTCTCGCGCACGACGACGAAGTCGATGTCGCCGGGGCCGCGGCCGGCCAGCGGGCTCTGGACGCCGGGCATCAGGCGGCAGGGGCGCAGGTTCACGTACTGGTCGAAGACACGGCGGAACTGCAGGAGGCTGCCCCAGAGCGACACGTGGTCGGGCACGACCTCGGGCCAGCCGACCGCGCCGAAGTAGATGGCGTCGTACCCGCGCAGCGTCTCCTCCCAGTCGTTCGGCAGCATCGTGCCGTGCCGCTGCCAGTAGTCGGCGCTGGCGAAGTCGAAGGTGTCGAAGGCGAGTCGCAGGTCGAACCGGCCGGCGGTGGCGTGCAGGGCCTCCAGCCCGGCGGGGACGACCTCCTTGCCGATCCCGTCGCCGGGGATGACGGCGATGCGGTGCGTCGTCACAGCGCCTCCCGCAGTGCCGCGAGGCCGCCCTGAGCGTCCTCCAGCGCGATCCGCTCCGCGGTGGCGGAATCGCCCGCGCGCAGCGCCCGCACCAGGGCACGATGGCTGGTGTAGCGCTCCATGCCGAAATTCTCGTCCGCCGCCACCCGTCGCAGCAGCAGCTCGCGGCGCCGCGGACGGCTGAACACGCGGCTCTGCTCCAGCATGCGGACCAGCACGGGGTTGTGGGCGCAGGCGCTGACCGTGTCGTTGAACTGCTGCATGGTGTCGAACAGCTCGGCGAGGTGCCGGTCCACCGGCCGCTCCTGCGCGTTCCGCTCCTTGAGCAGGATCAGCAGGTCGTCGGCGCGGTCGAGGATCGCGTCCAGCGCGTCGAGCTGGTCCGCCGTGGCGTGCCGGGCGGCGAACCGGGCGACCAGGCCGCGCAGGCCGACCTCCACCTCGGCGAGGTCGTCGATGGCGGCGTCGCGGATCGACGCGACCAGCACCGTCCGCGGTCCGATCCGCTCGATGAGGCCGTCGAGCTCCAGCCGTCGCAGAGCCTCGCGGACCGGGGTGGGGCTGATCGAGAGCCGCTCGGCCATGCCGCGCTCGGTCACCTTCTCCCCCGGTGCGAGCTCGCCGGTGGCGATGGCGGTGCGGACTTGGCGGTACGCCTGATCGGCGAGCGTCCCGGCTGTCATCATGCGACTCACCATAGCGCATGCCGTAGCAAGTTTGTTTGCAACTGTTGACGCGTTTGCTACAGCAAATTAACGTGGCGCAGGACACAAGGAGGTGGACGGGTGTCCAACCGGCGGATCACGTTCTTCATCGCCCTAGCGCTCTTCGCGCAGGAGTCGACCTGGAACTTCTACGACAATCAGGTGCCCGTCCTGCTGCGCGAGCACGTGGCGAGCGCGGCCCTCGTGGGCGCCCTCATGGGCATGGACAACCTGCTGGGCATCTTCGTCCAGCCCTGGATCGGCAACCGGTCGGACCACACCCGCACCCGGTGGGGACGGCGGATCCCGTACCTGGCGGTGGGCATGCCGCTCGCCGCGCTGATCTTCCTGCTGCTGCCCTGGACCACGTCGCTGATCACGCTGGCGGCGGTGATGTTCTGCTACGCGCTGCTCGTCAACACCACCCGGCCGCTGGCCGAGTCGTTGGTGCCGGACTTCCTGCCTCCGCAGCGGCGCAGCCGGGCGAACGCCGTCGTGAAGATCGCGACCGCGCTCACCATCATCGTCGCGTCGCTGATCAGCCTGCTCGTGGTGGACGAGCACCCGCACGCCGCGTTCGCGATCCCCTCGCTGATCATGCTGGCCGGCACGGCCGTCCTGCTGCTCAACGTCCGGGACAACACGTCGCCGGCGTACCGGGCGGCGGCGGCCGAGGACGGCGAGGGCGGCACCCGGCCGGTGCGCGAGCCGATGCGGCGGATCATCCGGAGGATCCTCACGGACACCGACCGGCGCCCGGTCCTGCTGCTGCTCGCCGTGCTGCTCTTCGGCGGGGCCTGGTTCGCCTCCCGGTCGCTGATCACCCCGTACGGCATGGAGGTCCTCGGGCTGAGCCGCGGCGACGCCGGCGGCCTGACCCTGCCCAGTGGGCTGGTGTACGTCGCCGCCGCCTACCCGGCCGCGCTGCTCGCCGAGCGCTTCGGCCGCCTGCGCACCATCGGCGCCGGCATGGTGCTCTTCGCCGTCGCGCTGGCCACCGGCACCCTCGTGCAGACGCCCACCGGCACGGTCGTCGCGTTCTGCGCCGGCTCGATCGGCGCCGCCGCCTTCACGATCAACGCGGCGGTCGCCCTGTGGAACCTGGCGCCGTCCAGCCGCTTCTACGGCGCCTACACCGGCCTGTACGCGGTCACCTGGTACCTCGGCGGCTTCGGCGGCCCCGCCCTGATCGGCGGCGTGGTCGACCTGTTCGGGTGGACCGGGATGCTCACCTACATCGGCGTGCTGGCCCTGCTCGCCGTCCTCGTCGTCGTTCGCCTCGGCCGCCTCCAGCAGGCGCACAGGGCCGAGCGGGCCGTATCCCTCACCGAAAGAGAATGATGCCCACCATCCTCATCACCACCGACTACCTCACCCCCGGCGACGAGGTGGACGCCTACCTCACCGGCCTCGGCTTCACCACCCGGCACGACCCGATGCGGGGGCCGCGCAGGCCGGACGACCTCGTCGCGGCGCTGGCCGGCGCCGAGGGTGCGCTGATCGCCAACGAGCCGATGACCGAGGACGTGCTCAGCCGGGCGAAGGAGCTGCGGGCGGTCGTACGGACCGGGGTCGGGTACGACTCCGTGGACGTGGCCGCCGCCGCCCGGCTCGGGATCACCGTGAGCAACCTGCCGGGCATCAACGCCAACGCGGTGGCCGAGTACACCATCGGGCTGCTGCTCGCCCAGGCCCGCGGCCTCGTGCCGATGGCCGCCGGGGTCGCCGCCGGGCGCTGGCCCCGCACCGACGGCCACGAGCTGCGGGGCAGCACGCTGGGGCTGATCGGCCGGGGCGCGGTCGCGGCGCGGGTCGCCCCGCTGGCCGCCGCCTTCGGCATGCGGGTGCTGTGCACCGGCGAGCTGCCCGCGCCCGTCACCCGGGTCACCCTCGACGAGCTGCTGCGCGACTCCGACTACGTGTCCGTCCACACGGCACTGACCCCGCGTACGCGGCACCTCATCGACGCCGCCGCCCTCGCCCGGATGAAGCCGGGAGCGCATCTGATCAACACCGCCCGCGGCCCGATCGTCGACGAGGCGGCCCTGGCCGAGGCGGTCCGCACGGGCCGGCTGGCCGGCGCGGCCCTGGACGTGGTGGACGTGGAACCGCTGCCCGAGCGGAGCGTCCTGCGCGGGGTCGAGGGCATCGTCGTCTATTCGCACATGGCCGGGCAGACTGCTGAGGCCCGGCAGGCCGCCGGCCTGGACGGCGCCCGGGAACTCGTCGCCGCGCTCGACGGCCGGCCCGCCCACCCGCTCACGAAGGAGATCGCATGACCACCCGGACCGCGTCCGCGGACGTACTGGTCGTCGGCGCCGGACTCGCCGGCCTCGTCGCCACCGCCGAACTCGTCGCCGCCGGCCGTTCGGTCCTGCTGCTCGACCAGGAACCCGAGCAGAGCCTCGGCGGCCAGGCGTTCTGGTCGTTCGGCGGGCTGTTCCTCGTCGACTCGCCCGAGCAGCGCCGGATGGGCATCCGCGACTCGCACGAGCTCGCCTGGCAGGACTGGCAGGGCACCGCCGGCTTCGACCGGGCCGAGGACGAGTGGCCGCGGCGCTGGGCCGAGGCGTACGTCGCCTTCGCCGCCGGCGAGAAGCGTGCGTGGCTGCGGCAGCTCGGCATCCCGGTGTTCCCGATCGTCGGCTGGGCCGAGCGCGGCGGCTACGACGCCCTCGGGCACGGCAACTCGGTGCCCCGGTTCCACATCACCTGGGGTACGGGCCCCGGCGTGCTGGCACCGTTCATCGCGACCGTACGGCAGGCCGCCGAGCGCGGGCTGGTCCGGTTCGCCTTCCGGCACCGGGTCGACACCCTGACCACCAGCGGCGGCGCCGTGGTGGGAGCCGCCGGGAAGATCCTGGAGCCCAGCGACGCGGCCCGCGGCACCGCCAGTTCGCGGGTGGAGACCGGCGACTTCGCGTACACCGCGGAGGCGGTCGTCGTCACGTCCGGCGGCATCGGCGGCAACCACGAGCTGGTCCGCCGCAACTGGCCGCAGCGGCTCGGCACCCCGCCCGAGCACATGATCAGCGGCGTTCCGGCGCATGTGGACGGACGGATGATCGCCATCACGCAGGACGCCGGCGGTGCGGTCATCAACCCCGACCGGATGTGGCACTACGTCGAGGGCATCCAGAACTGGGACCCGATCTGGGCCGCGCACGGCATCCGCATCCTGCCCGGCCCGTCCTCGCTCTGGCTGGACGCGCGCGGCAAGCGGCTGCCGGTGCCGCTCTACCCCGGCTTCGACACCCTCGGCACGCTCGCCCACCTGCGGACCACCGGCCACGACCACAGCTGGTTCGTGCTGACCCAGAAGATCATCGAGAAGGAGTTCGCGCTCTCCGGCTCGGAGCAGAACCCCGACCTGACCGGCCGCAGCGTCAAGCGGGTGCTGGGCCGGCTGCGCGGCGGCGCCCCGGGGCCGGTGGAGGCGTTCAAGCGCAAGGGTGCCGACTTCGTCGTCGCCGACCGGCTGGAGGAGCTGGTCAAGGGGATGAACGCGCTCACCCCCGAGGCGCCCCTGGACCCGGTCGACATCCGGCGCACGATCGAGGCCCGCGACCGGGAGCTGACCAACGGGTTCACGAAGGACATGCAGATCGCCGCGATCCGCAACTTCCGCAACTACCGCGGCGACCGGCTCATGCGGACCGCGCCGCCGCACCGGTTCCTGGACCCGAAGGCCGGCCCGCTGATCGCCGTACGCCTGCACGTGCTCACCCGCAAGACGCTCGGCGGCCTGCACACCGACCTCGACGCCCGGGTGCTGGACGCCGCCGGGCAGCCGGTGCCCGGGCTCTACGCCGCCGGCGAGGCCAGCGGATTCGGCGGTGGTGGCATGCACGGCTACCGCGCGCTGGAGGGCACCTTCCTCGGCGGCTGCCTGTTCTCCGGGCGCCAGGCCGGCCGCGCGATCGCCACCGCACTGAAATGAGGAAACCCATGACCACCGATTCCGTACGCGTCCTCGTGCCCTCCGGCATGCTCGGCTCGGGATTCCCGCCCGAGGTCGTCGAGCGGGGGCTGGAGCTGGGCGCCGACGTCATCGCCGTGGACGGGGGGTCGACCGACTCCGGCCCGTACTATCTGGGCACCGGGACGGCCAAGACCACCGCGGCGGCCGTCGCCCGCGACCTGCGGTTCCTGCTGCGCGCGGCGGCGAAGGCGCGGATCCCGCTGATCGTCGGCTCGTGCGGCACCAGCGGCACCGACTCCGGCGTCGACTGGGTCGCGGGGATCGCCCGCGACATCCTCGCCGAGGAGGGGCTGGGGCTGCGCATCGCCACGATCTACAGCGAGCAGCGGGCCACCGACCTCAAGGAGTACCTCGATCAGGGCCGGATCCATCCGCTCGCGCCGACCGGCGACCTGGACCCGGCGACGCTGGAGAGCTGCGAGCACATCGTCGCGATGATGGGCCACGAGCCGATCACCGAGGCGCTGACGGCCGGCGCCGACGTGGTGCTGGCCGGGCGCGCCACCGACACCGCCGTCGCCGCGGCCTTCCCGCTCATGGCGGGCATGCCGGCCGGCCCGGCCTGGCACGCGGCCAAGATCGTCGAGTGCGGGGCGCAGTGCACCACGAACCCGCGCTCCAGCGGGGTCTTCGCCACCATCGACGCCACCGGCTTCACCATCGAACCGCTGGACCCGGCCGTCGCGTGCACGCCCACCTCGGTCGCGGCGCACATGCTCTACGAGACCGCGGACCCGTTCTCGATGCGGGAGCCGGCCGGCACGCTGATGGTCGGCGACGCCACGTACCGGGCCCTCGACGAGCGGCGGGTCCGGGTGGAGGGCTCGCGGTTCGAGCCGGCCCCGTACACGAACAAGCTCGAGGGTGCCCGGATCACCGGCTACGAGACGATGTCGTTCACCGCCATCCGCGACCCGCACATCCTGGGCCAGATCGGCACGTGGGCGGCGCTGCTGCGGCGGATCACCGTCGAGCGGGTCACCCAGACGCTCGGGCTCGGCAGCGACGAGTACGCGTTCGACATCCGCCTGTACGGCCACGACGCCGTGCTCGAGGCGATCGACCCGGACACCCGGCCGCCCCGCGAGGTCGGCGTGATGCTCCTGGTCAGCGCCGCGGACCAGGCGACGGCCACGGCCGTGGCGAAGATCGCCAATCCGCTCATGCTGCACCTGCCCACGCCCGACATGGACTACCTGCCGAGCCTCGCGTTCCCGTACTCGCCCGCCGAGACGGAGCGCGGGGCGGCGTACGAGTTCGTCCTGCACCACGTCGTCGACGTGGACTCGCCCACCAGCCTGTTCCGCATCAACCTCCCGGAGCCCAGCGATGTCCGATAACGCCCGCCCGCGTACCGTCGCCGACCTCGCCGTCGAGGTCCGGTCCAAGAACGCCGGCCCGTTCTGGGTGACGATGGAGCTGTTCATGCGCGACGCCGACGGGTACGCGCTGGTCGCCGACCCCGCCTACCTGGACGCGCCGGTGATCGCCCGCCTGTACGGCGTACCCGCGGACACCATCCGGATCTTCCGCATCCCGGCGCTGAACGTCGTCAAGATCTCGTTCCCGCGTCCCGTGGCGCAGGGCAGCCTGCGCGACCGGGACATCCACGCCGGCCAGCATCACGTGCCGCTGGCGCTGCACCCGCTGCCCTGACGGGCACTGCCCGGCGCGGCGGTGAGCTGATACGTTCCCCACCGGGGTGACGTGGTGACGACGGACGTGGCGGTCTCGGGCCCGGCGGGGTGGCTGGTCGCGCGGGCCCTGTGGGTGGCCTGGCTCGCCGCGGCCGGCGGAGTCGTGGCCGCCGCCGCGCTGGCCGCCACGGGCCGCTGGTCGCCGGCGACGGCCGTGGCGGGCCTGGCCGCGGGCGTGGTGGTGGCCGCCGCGAGCACCCGCCACGTCCTGCGGATCCAGCGGGCGGAACTGGACAATCTGGCCGCGCAGGTCGACCGCCGGGCCGAGCAGGTCACCGCGCTGAGCCACGAGCTGCGCACCCCGCTGAGCATGATCAAGGGCGCCGCCGACCTGCTGCTGGAGCGCACGCCCGGACCGCTGACCGCGGCGCAGGAACGCTTCCTCTCGGTGATCGGTCACCAGTGCACCCACGTGGTGTCGCTGTGCGAAAGCCTGCTCACCCAGGCGAAGATCGAGGCGGGCCTGTTCACCCCGCGGCTGGAGGCGGCCGACGTGTCCGTGCTGGCCCGCGACGTGGTGACCGCGATGCGCCCGCTGTGCGCCCAGCGGCAGCAGCGCATCACCCTCGACACCCCGCAGGTGACGCCGCGCATCGCCGCCGACCCGCTGCTGATCTCGCAGGCCCTGACCAACCTGGTGTCCAACGCCAGCCGGTTCACCACGGTCGGCGGCAACGTCGACGTGCGGGTCATGGCGGTCGACACCGGGATCGCCGTCTACGTCACCGACGACGGTGCCGGGATGAGCCGGGAGCAGCGCCACCGGCTGTTCCGCCGCTTCGCCACCGGCCGGCCGCTCGAGGACGGCACCGGCCTGGGCCTGGTCATCACCAAGTCCATCGTGGAGCTGCACCACGGCGCGATCATGATCGACACGACGTCCGCGCGGGGCACGACGTTCCTGCTCACGCTGCCCGCGGGAGCGCCGGAATGACCACCGCGCTGGTCGTCGACGACGAGCCGCAGATGACGATGATCATCGGGTACGCGCTGGAGACGCAGGGCTTCTCGGTGCTGGTCGCCCACGACGGCGCCACCGCGCTGCACCTGCTGCGCTCGCGCGGCGTCGACCTCGTCGTGCTCGACGTGCTCATGCCGGCGATCGACGGGCTGACGCTGTGCGAGCGGATCCGGGCCCGCTCCGACGTCCCGATCATGCTGCTGACCGCGCTGGCGCACCACGACGACGTGATCGCCGGGCTCGAGCGGGGCGCGGACGACTACGTGACCAAGCCGTTCCATCCGCGCGAGGTGGCGCTGCGGGCCGCCGCCCTGGTGCGCCGCCGCGAGACCGGCACCGTCCTGCGCGTCGGCGACCTGGTCATCGACCCGGGCGCGCGGTCGGCGATGCTCGGCGGGCGGCGGCTGGAGCTGCCGTACACGGAGTTCAAACTGCTGCTCCACCTCGCCGCCCACCGCGGCACCCCGCAGTCGTGGCAGGACCTGCTGCGGGCGGTCTGGGGCACCACGGAGATCCTCGGCGGCCGGGACGTGGTCAAGTCGACCGTGTACCGGCTCCGCTCCCGGCTCGCGGCCGACGGCGACAGCACCGCCTACGTGCGCACGATCCGGGGCGCCGGCTACGTCATGCCCGACCTGCCGCCCGCCCCGGCGGGGTGACACCGGACCCACGCCGGTAACACGGCTGTCACCTTGGCCCACCGCGCTGTTACCGCGTGGCGGCATCCCACCTCATACGGTGACTTCAATCCCGGGCCAGCGGACGCCCGGCGTACCGAGGAGGTGGGGTCGATGACATCCCAGCAACGGTTCCGGGTCAGGGCCGGACTGGTTCTGCTGACCGTACCCGCGCTCGTGGCCGCCGGCTGCGCGCGCAACGACGCCGCCGGCGAGCCGGCCGAGGACAGCGGCAAGGTGGTCGTCGCCTGCGGCGCCACCGAGGAATGGTGCGCGGCGATGACCGCACAGTTCACGAAGGCGACCGGGGTCAAGGCCGAGTTCGTCAGGCTGTCCAGCGGCGAGACCGTCGCCCGGCTGAGGGCGGGCCAGGCCGACCCCGAGTTCGACGTCTGGCACGGCGGGCCCGCGGACGGTTTCGCCGCCGCCAGCGAGCAGGGGCTGCTCGAGCCGTACGTCTCACCGAACGCCGCCGTGATCCCGGACCGTTACAAGGACCCGGCCGGCATCTGGACCGGCGTGTACGTCGGCGTCCTCGGCTTCTGCGACAACACCAGGGTGCTCGCCGAGAAGAAGGTGCCGGCGCCGCGGTCATGGCAGGACCTGCTGAACCCGGGGCTCGGCAAGGACGTCGGCATCGCGCACCCGTCCACCTCCGGGACCGCGTACACGCTGCTGTGGACCCAGGTGGCGCTGCACCAGGGCAACGCCGATGCGGCGCTGGGCTACATGAAGCAGCTGCACCCGAACGTGCTGCAGTACAGCAAGTCGGGAATCGCGCCGGGCCAGCAGGCCGCGCGCGGGGAGGTCGGCGTCGGGGTCATCTTCTCCCACGACTGCGTGGCGACCCGGGAGCAGGGCTTCAAGGACCTCGAGGTCACGTTCCCGGCCGAGGGCACCGGCTACGAGGTCGGCGGCGTGGCGCTCATCAAGAACGCGCACAATCCGGACAGCGCCCGCAAGTACGTCGACTGGGCCCTGACGCCGGCCGCGCAGGAGATCGGGCCGTCGGTCAAGTCGTACCAGGTGCCGACGAACCCGGGCGCCACGGTGTCGGACAAGAGCGTCGACCTGTCGACGGTGAAGCTCGTCGACTACGACGTCACGGCCGCGGGGCGGGCGAAGAAGGACCTCACCAAGCGGTTCGACGACGAAGTCGCCCAGGCCCCGAAGTCATGACGACCCTCTCCCCTGCCGTGGAGGCCGCGCCGGCGCCTCCTCCGCCGAGACCACGCCGGCGTTCCCGCGACGTCGGGGTGACCGCGGCCGTCGCCGCGAGCATCCTGCTCGTCACCCTCGGCAGCCTCTTCCCGCTGACCGCCGTGCTCTCCACCGCGCTGTCCGGCGAGGCGCTGCCGCGCTACGCCGAGTTCCTCACCTCCCGCGTCGACCTCACGATCCTGCGCAACACGCTCGTCCTGGGGCTGCTCGTCGGCGCCTGCGGCACCGCCATCGGCTTCCTCTTCGCGTTCGTGCAGACCCGCCTCGCGGTGCCGGGCAAGCGGATCCTGCACGTCGTGGCCCTGATGCCGATCGTCAGCCCGCCCTTCGCGGTCGCCACGGCCGCGATCGTCCTGTACGGCCGCCAGGGCGCGATCACCCACGGCCTGTTCGGCGTCGAGTACGACATCTACGGGCTGGACGGCCTCGTGCTGGTCCTGTCGCTGTCGCTGTTCCCGGTGGCGTACCTGGGCATCCTCGGGATGATGCGGGGCCTGGACCCGGCCATGGAGGAGGCGGCCATGAACATGGGCGCCGGCCGGCGGCAGATCTTCCGTACGGTCCAGCTCCCCCTGCTCGCCCCCGGCCTGGCCGCACCGTTCCTGCTGCTGTTCGTGGAGGCGATAGCCGACCTGGCCAACCCGCTGGCGCTGGGCGGCGACTACACGGTGCTCGCCAGCCGCGCCTACCTCGCCGTCACCGGCGAGTACGACACGACCAGCGCCGCCGTGTACAGCCTGATCCTGCTCGTCCCGTCGATCGCGCTCTACCTGGCCCAGCGGTACTGGCTCGGCCGGAAGATCCGCACCACCATCACCGGCCGGCCCTCCGGCAGCGTGCACCTGATCAGCGGCTGGACCCGCTGGCCCATCTTCGGGCTGGCGGTGCTCGTCGCCCTGGTCGTGGTCAGCCTCTACGGCACCGTGATCGCGGGCTCGGTGACGCGGGTGTTCGGCGTGGACAACAGCTTCACCCTCGAGCACTTCCGGGAGGTTGTGCTCGGCGCCGGCCGGGCGGCGCTCGCGGACACCACGCTCCTGGCCGCCGTCGCCACCCCGGTCGCGGGGGTCTTCGGGCTGCTCATCGCCTGGCTCGCGACCCGGCACCTGCGGCGCTCGGCGGGCTGGCTGGACTTCGCCGGCACGCTGGGGGTGGCCGTACCCGGGACCGTGCTCGGCATCGGCTACCTGCTGGCGTACCGGCCCGACCGCTACGTCGGTGACCTGCTGGTCTTTCCCGGGCTGGTGGGCGGCACCGCGATCGCCGGCGGCTCGCTGGCCATCGTGCTCGCCTACATCACCCGCAGCGTGCCGGCCGGCCTGCGGACCGGCGGCGCCGCCCTGACCCAGCTCCATCCGAGCCTGGAGGAGGCGTCGATGAACCTCGGCGCCGGCTCGTTCCGGACGTTCCGCAGCGTCGTGCTGCCGCTGATCCGGCCGGCGCTGCTGACCGGGCTCAGCTACAGCTTCGCCCGGAGCATGACCTCGATCTCGACCGTGATCCTGCTGGTGACGCCGAACACCAAGATCATCACCTCGCAGATCCTCAGCGCCGCCAACACCGGCCGGTACGGCGTCGCCTTCGCGTACTGCACTGTGCTGACGGCGGTCGTGCTGGCGGGGTTCGGCCTGATCCGGCTCCTCGTCGGCGGCACCGTGTCGCTGTACCGCACCGCCGCGCCCACCGGAAGGAACGGACGATGACGATGACGCACGCGCCCGGCGAGCTGACGCCGCCGAAGGACCGCGCGGAGGCGGGAGCGCTGCGGCTCGACCGGCTCACGAAGACCTTCACCTCCCGGTCGGCGAGCGTGACCGCCGTCGACGACGTGTCGCTCGACGTGCGGCCGGGCGAGTTCATCACCCTGCTCGGGCCGTCCGGCTGCGGCAAGACCACGACGCTGCGGATCGTGGCCGGCTTCGAGACCGCCACCAGCGGCGGCATCCAGCTCGACGGCGCGCCCATCGACCGCACCCCGCCGCAGCGCCGGGCGATGGCGATGGTCTTCCAGAGCTACGCCCTCTTCCCGCACCTCACCGTCGGGGAGAACATCGCGTACGGGCTCAAGCTGCGCCGGCGCCCGCACGACGACGTCCGTACCGCCATGCAGATCGCGCTGACCAGCATGAACCTGGTAGGCCTGGAGAACCGCTCCCCGCACGAGCTCTCCGGCGGGCAGCAGCAGCGCGTCGCCCTGGCCCGCGCCCTCATCATGCAGCCCAAGGTGCTGCTCTTCGACGAGCCCCTGTCCAACCTGGACGCGAAGCTGCGCGGCGCCATGCGGGCCGAGATCCGCCGCATCCAGCGCCGCCTCGGCATCACCAGCCTCTACGTCACCCACGACCAGGACGAGGCGATGAGCATGTCCGACCGGATCGTGGTGATGAACAAGGGGCGCGTCGAGCAGGTCGCGGCGCCCGCCCGGATCTACTTCCGGCCGGCCACCATCTTCGTCGCCGACTTCATCGGCCGCGCCAACTTCATCGAGGTCGCGCCGGAGGACGTCGGGGACGGCTCGGCGGTCGTGCACGCGCTGGGCAACCGGCTGACCGTGCCGGCCCATCCGGCGGTCCGGGCGGGCGGCGCGGGCGCGTACCTTATGATCCGGCCGGAGACGATCTCGCTGGAGCCGGCCGCGGAGGGCGGCATCGGCACGGTCCTGCGCTCCACGTTCCACGGCCACAGCGTCGACTACGAGGTCGAGACGATCAGCGGCACGCTGCAGGTCACCGAGGCCGGGCCGGACCCGGCCCGGATGATCGAGGCGGGCACCAACGTGGCCGTCACCCTCAACCCGGACCGCTCGTACGTCCTGAACGGCGGGTGATCGCAGTGCGGAGGACACCATGCCGGATCCCGGCCACGACCGCCACCGCGCCTTCGACATGGCCGGGTACGCCGGGAACGACTTCGCGGCGTACGCCTCCCGCAGCCTCTCGAGCTGGGACGACCTCGGCTGGCGGGCGCTGCTGCTGCAACGCTTCGCGCACGCCCCGGCCGCCGGTCAGCTCGTCCTGCCGCCGTCCACCGATCACCACCTGTGGCTGGTCACGGCGGGCAGCGGGGACCTGCACGTGGACACCGGGGACGGCTGGCGGCGCCGGCCGATCGGGCCCGGGCTGGTGGGCCGCGCGGTGCCGGGGGCGCCGACCCGGATCCGCTACGAGACGGACGAGCCGATGGTCACCCTGCACCTGCACCTGGCCGCGGACCGGGTGGACCGGATGAGCGCCGACCTCGGCACCTCGCCGCCCGCCGCCGCCGTCGGGACGCCGGACCCCGCCTTCGTCCGTACGCTGCTGCCCGCCCTGGCCACCGCCGCCGGCAACGGCGCCGACGCCCTCTACGCCGAGACCGCCGCCGCGTTCCTGGCGGCCCACCTGACCGCCGCCGCGCCGGGCGCCCCGCGTCCCGTCGCCGACGCCCGGATCCGGGTCGCGCTGGCGTACCTCCGGGAGAACCTGGGCCGGCCGGTCACCCTCGCCGAGGTGGCGGCCACGGTCAGGCTGAGCCCTTTCCACTTCCTGCGCGTGTTCAAGCAGTCCACCGGCCGGACCCCGCACCGCTACCTCATCGAGCTGCGCATCGAGGAGGCCAAGCGGCTGCTGGGCCGGGGCCTCACCGTCACGGAGACCGCCGGCCGGTGCGGCTTCTCGAGCCCGGCCCACCTGTCCACGGCCTTCCTGCGGGAGACCGGCGTACGCCCGTCGCGCTTCCGCATCACCCGGCCGTGACCCGCTCCGCGTGGGCCGCGAGGCCCCGCGCCATGCGAGCCATGTACCACCGCAGATACCACCCCATGACGACGTTGCCCCGGAAGGTGCCCGACCACCGGATCGCGGTGCCGCCGCCGTCGAGCGGCGTCAGCTCGACCGCGGCCCGGTAGTCGCGCAGCGCGCCCGAGAGCATGTCGTACTCGATGCGCCGCCCCGGCACCAGCGCGGTGATCCGCTCCCGGCTCACGTTACGGCCGGTGCGGAACACCCGCACGCCGCCGACCCCCTGCGGCCGGGCGGCATCGCCTCCCTCCGCCCCGGCAGTGTCCACCGACGACCATCGCGGCCAGGTCCCCGGCGTGACCCACAGCTCGTAGATCGCCTCCGCCGGGGCACCCGACCGGGCCGTCACGTCGTAACCGGACATCGCCGCTCTCCCTCCCCAAGATCAACGCTTCGACGGTAGGCCGGGCGGAGCCGCCGCGACATGCCGGACGTTGCGGAGGATCGGCGATTTCCTGCGGTTCATCGGGGTGCCGCGTCCAGAAGCTCCTCGGTGCGCCGCCACACCTCGGCGGCCAGGGCGGCGTCACGGGCCTGCGGGTTGGTGCGCCTCGCCACCTTGCCCTTCTCGTAGTAGGCCCCGGACTCCCAGTCGCGGCCCGGCTCACCCTGGGCCAGCCGCACCAGCGGGGCGGCGCCCTTGTCCGGGGAGGCCAGCAGCGGCCGGCTCAGCCGGTAGAGGTGCCGGAGCCAGCTCTGCGACCCGAGGGCGAAGCTGGTGGCCACGACCCCCGGGTAGTACGCCGCCGCCGACAGGCCCCGGCCGTGGTAGCGGCGGTGCAGCTCGGTGGTCATCAGGATGTTGTAGAGCTTGGTCGTCCCGTAGGCCCGCTCCGGGGTGAAGTCGCGGTCGTGCTGCAGGTCGTCCGGGACGACCTTGCCGGCGATGCGGGCCGCGGCGCTGGAGGTCTGGATCACCGTGGCCCGGCTGGTCACCAGCTTGCCGGTGAGCAGCCGGGTGAGCAGGAACGGCGCCAGGTGGTTGATCTGGAAGGTCTTCTCGAAGCCGTCGGCGGTCCGGGCGCGGTCGCCGAAGACGCCGCCGGCGTTGTTGGCCAGGACGTCGATGCGCGGGTACGCCCCGTCCAGCGCGGCGGCGAGGGCGCGCACGTCGGCGAGACGCTCGTAGTCCGCGACGAAGTGGTCGGCCCCGAGCTCCCGGGCGACGGCCGCGGTCCTGGCCGGCGAGCGCCCGACGATGACGACGCGGTGCCCCTCGGCGTGCAGCAGGCGGGCGGCGGCGGCACCGATCCCGTCGGACGCGCCGGTAATGACGATGATCTTTGACATGGATGGCATCCTATGACTCTTCTGTCAGTCATTGTCAACTTTGGCGTCCGTTAGGCTCGGCGGCCATGAGCGCCAGGGAACCGACACTGCGCGAACGGACCCGCCGCGCCGTTCAGCGGGAGATCGCCGAGGCCGCCCTCGGGCTGTTCGTCGAGCGTGGCTAAGACGCCACGACCACCGAGGACATCGCCGCGGCGGCCGGCCTGTCGCAGCGCAGCGTCTTCCGCTACTTCGCGGCCAAGGACGAGATCCTGCTGGGCAAGGTGGACCTGATCGTCGGCGACCTGCTCGACCTGGTGCGCGCCCGCCCGGCCGGCGAGCCGGTCTGGACCTCGCTGCGCCGGGGGTTCGACGTGTTCGGCGTGCCGTACCACCCGGAGTACGCCGCGCCGATCCTGCGGCTGGTGTTCGGCACCCCCGTGCTGCTCGCCGGATACCTGCGCAAGCTGCAGGAGGCACAGGAGACCGTCATCGCCCTGCTCGTCCAGCGGGCGGAGGCGGCCGGCACGCCGTACGCTCCCGGCGACCCCGCGCCCCGGGCCCTCACCGCCGCGGCCTTCGGGTGCCTGGTGGCCGCGCACCACTCCTGGCTGGAGTCCGGTGCCGAGGGCCCGTTCGAGGCGGCCATCGACCGGGCCATGGATGCCGTCCGGCCGCCCGCCTGACGAATCACGCAGCGGACCGTCAGGAAACCGTCAAGGTTCGCAGGGTCGTTCCCTCAACTCCCGTCAGCAGGATCAGTCGCGTCCGCAGCTGTACGAGAGGAAACGACATGGCCGGATTCCTGTACCGCCTCGGCGCGCTCGGTGCGCGCGCCCGATACCGCATCCTGATCGGCTGGGCGGTGATCATCGGCGCGGTCGTGATGCTCGCGATCCTCTTCCCGGGCACCTTCGAGTCGAGCAGTTCCGTGCCCGGATCGCCGGCGCAGACCGCGTACACGAAGATGGAGCGACATTTCGCCGGGCCGGAGTCGCAGTCGGCCCGGGTGGTCCTCCGATCCCCCGACGGCGCCCGCCTGACCGATCCGGCGCTGGGCAGGACGCTGGAACGGGTCCTCGCCGACACCGGCAAGGTGCCCGGCGTCACCGCGGTGAGCGACCCGGCCGACGCCGGAATGATCTCCCCCGACGGGCGGACCGCGGTCGCCGACGTGACCTTCGGCGTCGCTGCCGGCACCGACGTCGCGCCGGCCACGCTGGCCGCGGTGAAGGCCGCCGGCGCGCCGCTGCGTGCGGCCGGGGCCCGCGTGGTCTACGCGGGCGACGCGTTCCAGGAGGGCGGCCCGCCGGTGCACCCGGGCGAGGTCATCGGCCTGCTCGTGGCGCTCGCGGTGCTGATCATCACCTTCGGTTCGCTGATGGCCGCCGGCCTGCCGCTGCTCACCGCGCTGATCGGGGTCGCCGGGACGACGGCCGCGATGATCGGGCTGTCCGCGGTGTTCGGCATCACCGACAACGCGCCGACCCTGGCGCTGATGCTCGGCCTGGCCGTCGGCATCGACTACGCCCTGTTCATCGTCTCCCGGCACCGCGGCAACCTCGCGGCGGGCATGCCGGTCGCCGAGTCCGTCGCCCGGGCCACCGCCACGGCGGGCAGCGCGGTGGTCTTCGCCGGTGCCACGGTCGTCATCGCCCTCGCCGGGCTGTCGGTCGCCGGGGTGCCGACGCTGAGCTCCATGGGCTTCGCCTCCGCCGCCGCGGTCGCCGCCGCGGTGCTGATGTCGCTGGGCCTGCTGCCCGCCCTGATGGCGATCGCCGGGCGGCGGCTGGCCCCGAAGCCCGGCTCCCGGGCCGCCCGGCGACTCACGGAGACCGCCCGGCCGTCGCTCGGCGTCCGGTGGATCGGCGGGGTGGCCCGCCGTCCCGTCCGCACCCTCGTCGCCGGGACGCTGCTCCTGCTCGCCATGGCGGCACCGGTCACCCAGCTGACGCTCGCACTGACCGACGAGGGTTCCGACCCGAAGACGGCCGCGAGCCGGCAGGCGTACGACATGGTGGCCGAAGCGTTCGGCCCCGGCGCGAACGGGCCGCTGGTCGTCCTCGTCGAGGGGTCCGGAAAGGCGCAGGTGGAGCGCACGGCCGCCACGGTGCGCGACCGGCTGCGGGACATGCCCGGCATCGCGAGCGTCACGCCGGTCGACGTGGCCGGCAGCGGCTCGGCCGCCCGGATCGGCATCGTCCCCGCGCACGGCCCGACCTCCGGCGAGACCCGGAAACTGGTCACCGACCTGCGGGCGGCCCTCGCCCCGGTGTCCTCCGCCACCGGCCAGTACGTCGCGGTGACCGGCCTGACCGCCGTCAGCATCGACGTGTCGGCCAAGCTCAGCGGCGCCATCGTGCCCTTCGCCGTCGTCGTGGTCGGCCTGTCGCTGCTGCTGCTCATGGTGGCGTTCCGCTCCATCGCGATCCCGGTCAAGGCCACGGCCGGCTTCCTGCTGTCCGTGGGCGCGTCCCTCGGCGCCACCGTCGCCGTCTTCCAGTGGGGCTGGCTGTCCGGGCTGCTGGGCGTGCCGGCCCTCGGCCCGGTCGGCAGCTTCATGCCGATCATCGTGATGGCCGTGCTGTTCGGCCTCGCCATGGACTACGAGGTGTTCCTCGTGTCGGCGGTGCAGGAGGACTACGGCCGCCACCGCGACGCGCACCGGGCGCTGATCACCGGCGCCCGGCACTCCGCCCGGGTGGTCACGGCGGCCGCGCTGATCATGATCGCCGTGTTCGTCGGCTTCGTGATGTCGCACGACCCGGACATCATGCCGATCGCGTTCGCCCTGGCCGTCGGCATCCTGGTCGACGCCTTCCTGGTCCGGATGACGCTGGTGCCGGCGGCCCTGGCGCTGCTGGGCGACCGGGCCTGGTGGCTGCCCCGGCGGCTGGCCCGGTTCCTGCCGAAGGTCGACCTCGAGGGCAGCGGCGCCATCGCGGCGGACGATCGGGCAGACGACCGGGCGGACGACCGGGAACGCTCGGCCGAGCCGGTGCCGGTGCACGGATAATGATCTCCATGCACACCGACCGGGTCCTGGTGATCGACGACGACCCCGGCATCCGCCGGCTGATGATCTCGGCGCTGGGCTTCGCCGGCTTCGACGTCGACGCCGCGGCCGACCTGCCGGAGGCGCTGGAGGCGCTGGCCCGTACGCCACCGGACGTGATCGTCCTCGACGTCATGCTGCCCGGCAGCGACGGCTTCGACATCATCCAGCTCCTCCGGGCCCGCTCGGTGACCGTCCCGGTCCTCTTCCTGACCGCCCGCGAGGCGGTGGAGGACCGGGTACGCGGGCTCCAGCTCGGCGGCGACGACTACGTCACCAAGCCGTTCAGCGTCATCGAGGTCGGCGCCCGGCTGCAGGCCCTCCTGCGCCGGGCGCGGGGCACCGGCGGCGCCGCCGACGACGGCAAGCTCACCTGCGACGACCTCGTGATGGACGTGCTCCGGCACGAGGTGCACCGCGGCGGCGACCTGATCGAGCTGTCCCCGACCGAGTACCGCCTGCTGCACTTCCTCTTCACCCACCAGGGTCAGGTGCTGTCCCGCTCGCAGATCCTCGAGGCGGTGTGGCAGTACGACTTCGGCGGCGAGTCGACGGTCGTCGAGCGGTTCGTGTCGAACCTGCGGCGCAAGGTCGACACCGGCCGGGAGCCGTTGCTGCAGACGGTGCGCGGCATCGGCTACAGCCTGCGGAAGACGTCCGGGCGGTGATCCGCCCCCGGTGGCCGTCCAGCATGCGTACGCGCATGCTGGCCGGCCTGGCCCTGCTCCTGACCACCGGCCTGGTCGCCGCGTCGGCCGCGAGCGGCGTGCTGCTCGACCGCTTCCTCGACGACCGCAACGAGAACGTGCTGAGGGTCAACGCCGCGCAGTACCGCGACGCGCTCGCCCGCGGCCCGCAGACCGTCTACGCCGATCAGATGCAGGCCCTGGTCGGCGCGCCGCTGGGCGTCGTCGGTGTCGGCGCCGACGACAGCATCCTGTTCAGCACGGACCGGCCGGAGGTGGACACCGGCCGGCTCCTCGCGGTGACCGGGACGCTGGCGGCGTACGAGGTGGGTGAGGAACCCGGGAACGCGCCGGAGTTCCTCTGCGTCCGCGTGCCCAGCCCCGGCCTGCGCATCGCCTGGCCGGACGGGCGCGAGGTCTCGCCGGCGGCCCTGATCCTCTACCTGAACACCTCCGACGACGAGGGCACCCTGAACACCCTGCTCGTGCGGCAGGCCGTCGTCGTGGTCTGCGTGCTGGTGCTGACCCTGGCGCTCGCGGTCACGGTGCTGCGGGTGGGCATGAGACCGCTCGTCCGGATGGCCCGTACGGCGAACGCCATCGCGGCCGGCTCGCTCGCGTCCCGGCTGCCGACCCGCGGCGACCGCAGCGAGACGGACCAGCTCGCGCACGCGGTCAACCGGGCGTTCGACACCCAGGCCCGGGCGGAGGAGACCGTACGCTCGTTCGCGGCCGACGCCTCGCACGAGCTGCGCACCCCGCTGGCCACCATCTCCGGCTGGCTGGACCTCTACCACCAGGGCGCCATCGAGGGCCCGGCGGTGGCCACCGCGTTCGCCCAGATCGACGCCGAGGCGGGCCGGATGCGCCTGCTGGTGGAGGACCTCGGCCTGCTCGTACGGCTCGACGCGGGCCGGCCGCTGGCGCAGGACGAGGTGGACCTGACCGCCCTGGCCGACGGCATCGTGGCCGACGCGCAGGTCATCTATCCGGACCGGGCCATCACCCTGTCCGCGCCCGGCCCGATCCCGCTGACCGGCGACGCGCCCCGGCTGGAACAGGTGCTGCGCAACCTGGTGGGCAACGCGGTCCAGCACACCCCGGACGACACGGCCGTACGCGTGGAGGTCGCGACCGACGGCGAGCAGGTCACCCTGAAGGTGATCGACGACGGCCCCGGCATCGCGGCGGCCGACCTGCCCCGCGTCTTCGAACGGTTCTGGCGCGCGGAGGGCAGCCGCAGTCGCGCGTACGGGGGTTCCGGCCTGGGGCTGGCGATCGTCGAGGCGATCACCCACGCGCATCACGGCACGATCGCGGTCGACTCCACCGTCGGCGCCGGCACCACCGTCACCCTCGTGCTGCCGGCCCGGCCCCCGGAACCGGTCAGTCCCCGATGAAGATCAGGCGCCGATGGTGCGGCCGTTGCGGCGCGGGTGCGAGCAGCTCCGCCAGGGAGATGATGTCGGCGGCGGCGGCGCGGACCTCCGGGTCCTGCGTCGCAGCGGCCAGCCGGTGCAGCTCGTCGATCAGCACGACGGACTGGCGCCAGTTGAAGATCGTGTCGTCGAGCTCGTCGACTCCGGCGAGCAGCGGGTAGGCGGCCGGGTCCTCCGAGGCGGCCCGGCTCACCCCCAGCGCGTTGCGGGACCCGCCGGCGACGATCTGACCGGTGTATTCGACGACGCGCACGCTGATGTCCACGTCCGGCATTATCGCGGCCGCGACACGGAACGGGCCCGGCCGTCGCGGCCGGGCCCGTCGGTGGGGCAGTGGTGAATCAGGCGAGGTCGAACCGGTCGAGCTCCATCACCTTGGTCCACGCGGCGACGAAGTCGGCCACGAACTTCTCCCGGGCGTCGTTGCTGGCGTAGACCTCGGCGAGGGCGCGCAGCTGCGAGTTGGAGCCGAAGATGAGGTCGACCGCGGTGGCGGTCCACTTCACCTCGTCGGTGGCCAGGTCGCGGATCTCGTACACGTGCTCCTCGGACTCCGACGCCTTCCACCGGGTGCCCGGCGAGAGCAGGTTGGCGAAGAAGTCGTTGGTCAGCACGCCCGGCCGGTCGGTGAGCACGCCGTGCCGGTTGGCGCCCACGGTGATGCCGAGCGCGCGCAGGCCGCCGATCAGGACGGTCATCTCGGGCGCGGTCAGGTCGAGCATGTACGCGCGGTCGACGAGCAGCACCTCCGGCTGGGTCTTCTCGCCGGCGCGCAGGTAGTTGCGGAAGCCGTCCGCGCGCGGCTCGAGCACCTTGAAGGACTCGGCGTCGGTCTGCTCCTGGGTGGCGTCCGTGCGGCCCGGGTGGAACGGCACGGTGACCTCGACGCCGGCGTCGCGGGCGGCCCGCTCCACGGCGGCCGACCCGGCCAGCACGATCAGGTCGGCGAGCGAGATCTTCGCGCCGCCGGCCTCGTTGAACTCGCGCTGGATGCCCTCGAGCGTGCCGAGGACCGACGCGAGCTGCTCCGGCTCGTTGACCTCCCAGCCGCGCTGCGGCTCGAGCCGGATGCGGGCACCGTTGGCGCCGCCGCGCTTGTCGGTGGAGCGGAAGCTGGCCGCGGACGCCCAGGCGGTGGAGACCAGCTGCGCGGTGGTCAGCCCGGAGTCGAGGATCTTCGCCTTGAGGGCGGCGACGTCGGCCTCGCCGACCAGCTCGTGGTCGACGGCCGGCACCGGGTCCTGCCACAGCTGGGCCTCGGGCACCCAGGGGCCGAGGAAGCGGCTGACCGGACCCATGTCGCGGTGCAGCAGCTTGTACCAGGCCTTGGCGAAGGCCAGCGCGAACTCGTCCGGGTGCTCCAGGAAACGACGGGAGACCTTCTCGTACGCCGGGTCGACACGCAGCGACAGGTCGGTGGTGAGCATCGTCGGCTTGTGCTTCTTCGCCGGGTCGTGGGCGTCCGGGATGAGGTCCGGCGCGTCCTTGGCGACCCACTGCTTGGCGCCGCCGGGGCTCGTGGTGAGCTCCCACTCGAAGCCGAAGAGGATCTCGAAGAACCGGTTGCTCCACTGGGTGGGCTTGTCGGTCCAGGTCACCTCGAGACCGCTGGTGATCGTGTCGCCGCCCTTGCCGCTGCCGTACGTGCTCAGCCAGCCCAGGCCCTGGTTCTCGATCGGGGCGCCCTCGGGCTCCGGGCCGACGTGGCCGTCGGAGGGGCCGGCGCCGTGGGTCTTGCCGAAGGTGTGGCCGCCGGCGATGAGGGCGACGGTCTCCTCGTCGTTCATGGCCATCCGGCGGAACGTCTCCCGGATGAAGTGCGCCGCCGCCTGCGGGTCCGCGTTGCCGTTGGGGCCCTCGGGGTTGACGTAGATGAGGCCCATCTCGGTCGCGCCGACGTCCGCGGCCATCTCCTTCTCGGAGACGTAGCGCTCGTCGCCCAGCCAGGTGTCCTCGGGGCCCCAGAAGATCTCCTCGGGCTCCCACACGTCCTCGCGGCCGAAGCCGAAGCCGAAGGTCTTGAAGCCCATCGACTCCAGGGCCACGTTGCCGGCCAGCACCAGCAGGTCGGCCCAGGAGATGCTCTGGCCGTACTTCTGCTTGACCGGCCAGAGCAGGCGGCGGGCCTTGTCCAGGTTGGCGTTGTCGGGCCAGCTGTTCAGCGGGGCGAACCGCTGACCGCCGTCGCCCGCGCCGCCGCGGCCGTCGTGGATGCGGTAGGTGCCCGCGGCGTGCCAGCTCATCCGGATCATCAGGCCGCCGTAGTGGCCGAAGTCGGCCGGCCACCAGTCCTGCGAGGTGGTGAGCACCTGCACGATGTCCCGCTTGAGGGCCTCGACGTCGAGCTCCGAGACCGCCTTGGCGTAGCTGAACTCCGGGCCCAGCGGGTTGCTCTTGGAGGAGTGCGCGTGCAGCACCGACAGGTCGAGCTGGTTGGGCCACCAGTCCCGGTTCGTCCGGGGGCGCCCGGCGGTCTTCGGGGTCGGCGAGTCGATCGCCGGGTTCTCGCTCTCGCTGCCCGTCGCGGTCACCGAGTCGTGCGCGACCGGGCAACCGGCCTCCGCCTTGCGGTCCACGCCCTGGGCGCTGGACGGCCCGGTGTTGGTGTCGCTCATCTGTTTCCTTCCGATCCGGCGAATGCTGGGGACGTACGTTCGGTCAGGCACCCGGGGCAGGTGCCCCAGTAGACGACCTCCGCCTCGTCGATCACGAACCCGTGGTCGTCGGAGGCGGTGAGACAGGGTGAGTGGCCGGCGGCGCAGTCGACGTCGGCGATGGCGCCGCAGGAGCGGCACACGATGTGGTGGTGGTTGTCCGCGACCCGGCGCTCGTAGCGGGCGGTGGCGCCGGCCGGCTGGATGCGCCGCACCAGGCCGGCGTCGGTGAGCGCCCGCAGCACGTCGTAGACCGCCTGGCGGGAGATCGCCGGGTGCTCCTCGCGCACCAGCGCGATCACCGCGTCGGTGTCGACGTGCGGGTGGTCACGCAGCGCCGCGAGCACGGCCAGCCGCGGCCGGGTCACGCGCAGCGAGGCGGCCCGCAGCTGCGCCTCGAGGTCGGACGACATGGGCACCAACATAGTCCGCTTTTCTGGAATGAATCAAGTTTATCGGCGGAAGACCTCCGCCACGGCGGCCATGTCCGCGTCGCCGTGGCCGGCCTCCGCCGTCCGCACGTACAGGTCCTGCGCGGCCCGCAGCAGCTCCGCCGGGAAGCCGGTGCGCCCGGCGGCCTCGATCATGAGCCCGAGGTCCTTGACGACCCCGTCCACGGCGAACGACGGGGTGTAGTCGCCGGCGACGATCGCCCCGCCCTTGACCTGGGCGTACGGCATCCCGGTCGCGGTGCCGTCGATGGCCTCCAGGAACAGGCCGGGCGGCACCCCGAGCGCGTCGGCGAACCGCACCGACTGCGCGATCCCGGCCATGGCGAGCGCCACCCACGAGTTGCAGACCAGCTTCAGCGCGCTGGCCGGGCCCACCGTGTCGCCGGCCACGACGGTCCGCGAGCCGATCGCCTCGAACACCGGCGCGCACCTGTCCCGCAGCGCCGGATCGCCGGAGACCAGCACGACCAGGGTGCCGTCCTCGGCGGGCTTCTTCGTGCCCAGCACCGGCGCGTCCAGGATCGCCGGCACCTCCGCCGCGATCTCGGCGATGCCGTCCGGACCGACGGTCGCGGTCTGGATCCAGACCGCCCCCGGCGCCAGCGCCGCGGTCAGCTCCGCCTTGACGGCCAGCGTCGCGGCGGTGTCGAAGAGCACGGTCAGCACCGCGTCCGCGCCGGTCACCGCCTCGGTCACCGTCGCCGCCGGCACCGCGCCCGTGGCGCTCAGCTCCCGCGCCCGCGAGGCCGTACGGTTCCACACCGCGACCTCGTGCCCGGCCCGCCGCAGCGCACCGACCATGCCCGCACCCATCACACCGGCACCCAGAACCGCAACGCGCATCCGCCCGCGTCCTCCCTCTCGACGACGATCCGCCGTCCAGTCAACTCCCCCCGCCGCCGGCCCCGCGCCGCGGGTGCGATCAAGGCCCCGGCGGGGTACACCGGAGACGTCCGAGCCCCGAGGAGGCCGCCGAGATGACGCCGATCCTGCCGGCCCTGCCGTTGCTGCTGGTGGCCACGCTCGCGGTCGCGCCCGCCGCGCCGGCGACCGGCGCCGCCCCGGGCGCACCCGGCGTCGATCAGCGCTACCTCCCGGCGGACAAGTCGGGACTGCTCACGTCGCGGACGCGGGCCAGCCGCGTCTGGGCCACCGTGCAGCGCGAGGGCGGGCTGGGCGAGATCTTCTACCCCACCGCCGGCGGCCCGAGCGCCCGGTCCCTCACCTTCGCGGTGACCTCCCGTGGCGGCCTCTCGAAGGCCACCGTACGCACCGAGCAGCGCGACGGCCTGCGTTTCCGGCAGACCTTCGCCGGCCCGGACTGGCGCCTCACCGCCGATTACGCCACCGACCCGGCCCGCTCGACGGTGCTGGCCGCCCTCTCCTTCGCCGCGCCGCCCGGCCACGACCTGTACGCGATCTACGACCCGGCGCTCGGCAACTCCCGCGGCGGCGACTCGGGGCGCACCGCGGGCGGGGCGCTGCTGGCCACGGACGGCGCGGTGTCCAGCGCGCTGACCGGCCCGTTCGCCGCCACCTCCAGCGGGTTCGCCGGGGTCAGCGACGGCCGCACCGACCTGCGCGACGGACGGATGGACTGGCACTGGTCCTCGGCCGCGGCCGGCAACCTCGTGCAGACGGCGAAGCTGCGCGGACACCACCCCACCCTGGCGCTCGGCTTCGCCGGGTCGGCCGCCGGCGCCCTCGCCACCGCCCGGCGGTCGCTCGCGGAGGGGTTCGGGAAGGTCGCGCGCTCGTACGCGTACGGATGGAACCGCTATCTCGCGGGCCTCGGCGCACCACCCGGGTCGCTGCACGGCACCGCGCAGCGGAAGCTCTTCCGCACCTCGGCGATGATCCTCGCGGCCTCCGAGGACAAGACCCACCCCGGCGCGTACGTCGCGGCGCCGGCCGCACCGTGGGCGTTCGGTACGGACGACCCGTCCGGCCCCTACCACCTGGTCTGGTCGCGCGACTTGTACCAGATCGCCACCGGCCTGATCGCCGCCGGCGACCGCGCGGGCGCGAACCGGGCCCTCGACTTCCTGTTCGGCGTGCAGCAGAAGGCGGACGGCTCGTTCCCGCAGAATTCGCAGGTCGACGGGACCCCGGTGTGGGGCGGCCTGCAACTCGACGAGGTGGCGTTGCCGATCGTGCTGGCGTACCAGCTGGGCCGCGGCGACGCGTGGCCCGGCATCAAGCGGGCGGCCGACTTCCTGGTCGCCTACCCGGGAGCGCCGTTCACGCCGCAGGAACGCTGGGAGAACCAGTCCGGCTACTCCCCCAACACCATCGCCACGGCGATCGCCGGGCTGGTCTGCGCGGCGTCGGTCGCCCGCTCCCACGGCGATCCGGCCGCGGCGCGGCGCTACCTCGCGACCGCCGACTCGTGGCGGGCCCGGGTCAGGTCCTGGACGGTGACGAGCACCGGACCGTACTCGCGGAAGCCGTACTTCCTGCGCCTGACCAAGGACGGCGACCCGGACGCCGGCACCACCTACGCCATCGGCGACGGCGGCCCGGCCGCCGTGGACCAGCGCCGCGTGGTCGACCCCGGCTTCCTCGACCTGGTGCGCCTCGGCGTCCTGCCCGCCGCCGACCCCGACGTGGTCAACAGCCTCGCCGTGGTCGACGCGCAGCTGGGCGTACGCACCCCGCGCGGCTTCTTCTGGCACCGGGCCTCGTTCGACGGCTTCGGCGAGCAACTCGACGGCAGCCCGTGGGAGTACGGCGAACCCGACGGCTCGCTCGTCTCCCGCGGCCGGGCCTGGCCCCTGCTCAGCGGCGAGCGCGGGGAGTACGAGATCGCCGCGGGCGACCCCCGCGCGGCCGCCGCCCGGCTGGCCGCGATGACCCGGGCCACCGGCCCCGGCGGCATGCTCCCCGAGCAGGTCTGGGACCGCACCGCCCCGGCGGGCGGTCCCGGCTTCGCGCCCGGTACGCCCACCTTCTCGGCGACTCCCCTGGCCTGGACGCACGCCCAGTTCCTGCGGCTGGCCCGGAATCTGGCGGAGCGCCGGATCACCGAGCAGCCCGCGGTCGTGGCGGACCGCTACCTCGGTCGCCGGTGAGCAGAAGATAGGCTCACGCGGCCACGAACAACAGTCGCCATAATCGCGCGGAAAGTGACGGCGACCACCTTTCCCGCAATGAACAGCGGGCCGCGGAATGCGTGCGGTCCCGCGGACGAAGGACGTATCGACAATGACGGACGTAAACGGCTCGCGTTTCCGCAAGGCGATCGACGGGTGGTGGCGGGACGAGGTCGTGCGCGAGCTGTCCGGACTCATCGCGATCCCGGCGGTGTCGCCCGCGTACGAGCCGGACTGGGCCGCGAAGGGCACCCTGCACCACGCCGTCCGGCACGTGCGGGAGTGGATCCTCGGCAGTGGACTGCTGCCCGGCGCGCACACCGAGGTGATCGAGTTCGAGGGCCGCACGCCGCTGCTTCTCGTCGACGTGCCGGCGACGAGCGCGGCGGCGGAGGGCGGGACGGTCGTCCTCTACGGACACCTCGACAAGCAGCCGCCGCTCGGCGACTGGTCCGAGGGGCTCGGCCCGTGGCAGCCGGTGCTGCGCGACGGCCGGCTCTACGGGCGCGGCGCGGTCGACGACGGTTACGCCGGGTACGCCGCGGTCACCGCGCTCGCCGCCGTCCGTGCCGCCGGGGGCGAGCACGGCCGCGCGGTCGTGCTGCTCGAGACGGGCGAGGAGTCGGGGAGCCCGGATCTGCCGGCGTACCTCGAGCACCTCGCCGGCCGCCTCGGCGACGTGGAGCTGGTGATCTGCCTCGACTCGGCGGGCCTGGACAACCGACGGCTCTGGCTGACCACCAGCCTGCGCGGCGCGGTGCAGGCCACGGTCACCGTCCGGGTCCTCGACCACCCGCAGCACTCCGGCATCGCGAGCGGCATCGTGCCGAGCTCCTTCCGCATCCTGCGGTCCCTGCTCGACCGGGTGGAGGACGCCGCCACCGGCCGGGTCACCGTCCCGGAGATGCACACGCCGATCCCGGACGCCCGGCGGGCCGAGACCGAGCTTCTCGCCGCGCTCCAGCCGGGCGTCGCCGGCCGGTTCCCGTTCGCCGGCGGCACCCGCCCGATGGACGGCGACGACACCGAGCTGCTCCTGAACAACACCTGGCGGCCGGCGCTGTCGGTGATCGGTGCCGCAGGCCTGCCCGACCCGGGGGTCGCCGGCGCGGTGCTGCGCGCCTCGACGTCGCTGCGGCTCAGCTTCCGCCTCCCGCCGACGGTCGATCCGGAGACCGCCCGGCAGGCCCTGGTGCGGACCCTGACCACCGGGGTTCCGTACGGCGCCGACGTCGAGGTGACCGACTTCATGCTGGTCGACGGCTGGAACGCCGCGCCCCGGGCACCGTGGCTGACGGCCGCCCTCGACGAGGTGAGCGAGCAGGTCTTCGGCGCACCGTGCGCCGCCCTCGGCGTCGGCGGCGGCATCCCCTTCATCGAGATGCTCGGCCGCCGCTACCCGTCGGCGCAGTTCGTGGTGACCGGCGCGATCGACCCCGACGGCAACATGCACGGCATCGACGAGTCCATCGACCTCGCCCACGCCCGCCGGGTCACCGAGGCGATCGCCTGCCTGATCGCCGCGCACGCGGAACGGGCCGGCGCGCCGGCCTGACGGCGGCCCGCTACGAAGCTGCTCCCGGCGGGCACCCGGGGCGATCCGGCGCGTCGGCGAGGCTGGGGTGCAGGCTTGCCGAGAGGACGTCGCCATGTTCCAGGAGTACGCATCCGCAGGCCCGGCCGGCCGGCCGGGACAGCAGGCCGGCTGTCCGCCGCTGCGCGCCGAGGCGACCAGCGACCCGATCTACCCGTACGCGGTGCGGGTCGGGTATCACGAGACGGTGCGCGTACCGATGACCGCCGCGGGCCTGCGATCGCTGCGGGACTCGCTGACGGCGCTGCTGGCCACCGGCACGCCCGAGGAGGCGGAGGACTTCGTCGCCGACTGGGCGCGGGCGCACCACGCGGTCGTCCGGACGAGTTCCTGGCCCCAGCGCCCGGCCGGGGACATCATGGGCGGATGACCTATCGCAGCGCGCCGGACGCGACCTCCGCCGGGCCGGTGCCGCACGACGCGGCGCTGCGGCTGCGCGGGACGCCGCTGCCGGTGGCCGGCACCGCGCGGGTCTACACCTGCGGGATCACGCCGTACGACGTGACGCACCTGGGGCACGCGGCGACGTTCGTCCGGTCGGATCTGCTCACGTCGGTCTGGCGGCTGCTCGGGGTGGAGACCGTCGGCTGCCGCAACGTCACCGACGTCGACGACGTGCTGACCCGGGCCGCCGGCGTGCGGGGCAGCGACTTCGCGCAGTTCGCGCTGCACCAGGAGTACGCCTTCGACAAGGACATGACGGCCCTGCGGGTACGCCGCCCGGCCCACGAACCCCACGCGCGGCACCACATCCGTACGGTGCAGCAGCTCGCCGTGGCGCTGCTGGCCGCGGACCGGGCGTACGTCCGCAACGGTGCGGTGTTCTTCCGCGGCGCGCCGGTCGCGGAAAGCTCCGGCCTGCCGCGCGAGGAGGCGCTGGCCCGCTCCGCCGAGTTCGGTGACGACCCGCACGACGCGGACCGCGACGACCCGTTCGACGTGGCGGTGTGGCGCCCGTCGGCGGACGGGGAGCCGGCCTGGCCCGGACCGTGGGGCCCGGGGCGGCCGGGATGGCACGCCGGCTGCGCGGCGATGGCTCTGTCGGCGCTCGGCGCGAGCGTCGACGTGCTCGCCGGCGGCGCGGACCTGGCCTTCCCGCACCACGCCTACCAGGCGGCGATGGTGGAGGCGGCGACGTCGGTGACGCCGTTCGCCCGGGCCCGCCTGCACGTCGGCGCGGTCCACCAGGACGGCGCCAAGATGGCCAAGAGCACCGGCAACCTCACCCTGGTCGCGGACCTGCTGCGCGACCACTCCGCGGCGACGGTGCGGCTGCTCGTGCTCGACCGGCCGTGGCACACCCCGTGGGAGTACAGCCGCGGCGAGCTCGACCGGGCCGCGTCCCGCCTCGAACTGCTCTACACCGCGGCGAGTCGTCCCGGCGGCGCGGCGCACGCCTCCGCCGGGGTCGTCACGGCGCTGCTCGACGACCTCGACGTCCCGCGCGCCGTCGACACGGCGGTGGAGGACGGCGGGGAGGCGGCCCGGCTGCTGCTGCGGGTGCTCGCGCTGGCCTGAAGGGCCTCGAGCTCGTCCGCGTCGAGCAGATACAGGTACGGGCATTCCCGCGGGTCCGGTGCGGCGCAGCCCCCGCAGGGACGCGACGGATCGATGACGCACATGCCGGCCTCCTCACCGTCGTTGCGCCCTCAGTCTGCCGCCGGCGCCCCTTCCGGGGACGGGGCCGAGGTCCCGCCCCTCCGGGCCCGTCGGCCCCCGCGGTGACCGCCTCGCCGCCGGGACCGCCTCGCCGCCGGGACCGCCTCGTGGCCGGTGCTGTCGCCCGGGCGGGCGGCGACTCGTCGTCAGTGGCCCGGCAGCGCCAGGATGCCGTAGCCGAAGCCGTCCACCCGGAAGCCGTCCGGGGTCGCCTTCACGCCGGAGGCCAGCAGCGGGGAGGCGCCGGCCGCCTCCGGGACGCTCACCTCCGCGGGCTCGCGGCGCGGGTTCACCACGACCAGGTGCGACCCGCCGCGGACGTACGTGAACGGGTAGCCCTCGTGGACGACCCGGATCGACGCCCGCGCGCCCAGCGCGGGGGTGGCCCGGCGCAGCGCGATGAGACGCCGGACGAAGGAGAGCGTCGACGCGGGATCGTCCTCCTGCGCGGCCACCGTCGGGCGCCGCGGGTCCGGGTCGATCGGCAGGTACAGGCGGGACGCGTCCGCGGTGGAGAACCCGGCGTTCGGGCCGTCGTCCCACTGCATCGGGGTGCGGCATCCGGCCCGGTTGTAGGACGGGTTGCAGATCGCGCCCTCGACGTCCGGCATGCCGGGCAGGTAGCGCATGCCGATCTCGTCGCCGTAGTAGAGGCACGGGACGCTGCCCCAGGTGAACAGGAACGTGAGGGCGGCGCCGAGCTGGTCGGGCGTCCGCGGGCCGCAGTGCAACCGGCTGAAGTCGTGGTCGGCCGTGGACATCAGGATCGGCCGCGCCGGGTCCGCCCGCCGTGCCGCGTTCCAGCCGTCCAGGAACAGCCGCGTGCTGCCCCGGCCCTCGGCGTCGAAGAACGGTTCGACGGGCGGCTGGAACGGCAGGATGCCGGCGGCGTGGTTGTCGAACAGGCTGGCGTGCTCGGCCTTGATGACCAGGAAGAAGTCGGCGTCGAAGGCGAGCGGCCCGCCGGTGCGCGGCTCGGTGCCCTCCGGGATCAGCACCGCGTCCGGGTACGCCTCGTCGAGCCACTCCCGCAGCTCGCGCCACAGGGCGGTCGTCTCGCGCAGGCCGTCGGCCCAGTCCTCGTCCTTGACCAGCGAGAACGCCATGTCGACCCGGAACCCGGCGACGCCCTTGTCCAGCCAGAAGGCGATGATGTCCCGCAGCGCCCGCCGGTTGCGCAGCGGGCCCGGCGCGTCGACCGCGTCCCGCCACGTCTCGCCGCCGGTCCGGGACGCCCACCCGAAGTTGAGGGCGGGCTGCTCGTCGTAGAAGTTCTTGAGGTAGTAGCCCTTGCGCGGGCCGGGCGACCGCACCCAGGCGGGTGTGCCGGGCATGTCCCGCGTCCAGGACCGCGCCGGCAGCTCCTCGCACCAGATGTAGCGGTCACCGTCCGGGGCGGGGCCGTCGGCGGCCAGCTCCCGGCGGAACCACGGGTGCTCGATCGACGTGTGCCCGGCGACCAGGTCGAGCACGACGCGGATGCCCCGCCGCCGGGCCTCGGCCACCACCTCGGCCACGTCGTCGTTGGTGCCGTACCGCGGGGCGACGGTGAGGTAGTCGGCCACGTCGTAGCCGGCGTCGACGAACGGCGAGGCGAAGCACGGGTTGAACCAGATGACGTCGACGCCCAGCGACGCGATGTGGTCGAGCCGCTCGATGACGCCCCGGAGATCGCCGACCCCGTCGCCGTCCGAGTCGGCGAACGACTGGGGGTAGATCTCGTACAGCACCGCGTCCGCCAGCCAGTCGCTCCCCATCCGGCCATGCTATCCGCGCTGCCCGGAGGCCGCCCGGCTTGACGTTTTCCGATAACGGAATATGATCACGGCCATGGCACGAGCAGCGACGACCTCCGACGCCTTCAACGCGATCGCCGAGCCGCAGCGCCGGGACATCCTGACGCTGCTGCGCTCCGGCGAGCGACCGGTGACCGACGTGGCCGAGGAACTGGGCATGAGCCCGTCGCGTGCCTCCAAGCACCTGCGGGTGCTCCGGGAGGTCGGGCTGGTGCGGCTGCGCGGCGCCGGCAAGCAGCACTTCTACGGCCTGGACGCCCGCGGGCTGCGGCCGGTCCACGAGTGGCTCGGCGGGTTCGAGGAGTTCTGGGCCGGGAGCTTCGACCGGCTGGACGCGTACGTGCAGGACCTCAAGCGGACACAGGAGGATTGAGATGGCGGATACGGAGCCGGCGGCCACCGACCGGGAGATCGTGATCTCCCGGCTCGTCGACGCGCCGCGGGAGCTGGTGTTCGAGGCGTTCACCGAGGTGCGGCACCTGTCGCGGTGGTGGGGCCCGGAGGGATTCAGCACCACCACCCGGTCCTTCGAGTTCCGCGTCGGCGGCGTCTGGGACTTCGTGATGCACGGGCCGGACGGCACCGACTATCCCGAGTGGATCACCTGGACCGAGCTGGTCCCGGCCGAACGGATCGCGATGCTGCACGGCGAGTCCCGCGACGACCCGGACTCCTTCACCTCGGTCCTGACCTTCACGCCGGACGGCGCGGCGACCCGCGTCGTGCTGCGCACGACCTTCCCCACCAGGGAACTCCGCGACCGGGCGGTGGAGAAGTACCACGCCGTCGAGGGCGGGCAGCAGACGCTGAGCAACCTGGCGGCCTACGTGACCGGGGAAGCCGGCTGATGGCCGGAAAGGTGTTGCTGCACCGTCCACCCCCTGCCGTCCTGACAGCGGCCCGCCTCCGGCCGGGCACCGCCGGCGGCCTCCGCTACCGCGCCGGCCGCAGGACGTGGGCGCCGCGCGCCGGCAGGGCGGCGGCCCCGAGGTGGATCACCGTCGCGACGACGGCGCCGGCGACCATGCCCGGGTTCGCCGAGGCGGAGGGGCTGCCGGTCAGCGAACGGTGACGCGCGGCAGCATGGTCAGCAGTCGCAGGGCCTCGGCGCTGCGGCTGCTCGGCTCGGCCTGGTAGACGATCAACTGCTGGTCGGCCGAGCCGCGGACGTCGAACGCGTGGTGCGACAGGGTCAGCTCCCCCACCGCGCTGTGCCGGAACGTCTTCGCCTCGTGGGTCTTGCCGCGGACGTCGTTGCGCTCCCACAGCTCCCGGAACTCCGGCGCCCGCTCGCTCAGCTCGGCCACCAGGTCCAGCGCCGACCGGTCGTGCGGGTCGTGGCCGAGCGCCAGCCGGAGGTTCGCCACGCAGGACTGGGCGGCCCGGGGCCAATCCGCGAAGAACGTTCTTCCGTACGGGTCCAGGAACGTCATCCGCGCGTAGTTGTCGGCCCTCGCGAAGTCCGCGTAGAAGGCTTCCGCGATCGCGTTGCGGGCCAGCACGTCCAGCCGCCGGTTGATGACCACGGCCGGGGTGTCCGGCCAGGCGTCGAGCAGCTCGCGCAGGCCGCGCGCCACCTGCGGGCGCTGCGGCGCGGGCACGTCCCCGATCGGCGCGTCGGCCAGCCGGAACAGGTGCTCCCGGGCGTCCGGCTCGAGCTGGAGGGCGCGGGCGATGGCGTCCAGCACGGACGGCGACGGATTGCGCTCACGCCCCTGCTCCAGCCGGGTGTAGTAGTCGGCGCTGACCCCGGCCAGCACCGCCACCTCCTCGCGGCGCAGGCCGGCGACCCGCCGTACGCCGGTCGTGGGCAGTCCGGCGTCGCCGGGGGTGAGCCGGGCGCGCCGGGCCGCGAGAAACGCTCCGAGCCGGGTTTCCACCATGCGACCAGCGTAGGGAGCCCTCCGCGGGGCTGCCAGGGTGTGCCGCACCCCGGGAGAGCGCGGCCTGGTTGCGGCCCGCCGGACGCCCGAGGGTGGTGACCAAGGAGGTACGCGATGAACACCAAGACACTCGACGAAGCGGTGCTGTCGGCGGAGAAGGGCCGGCCGCTGCTGTTCGTCAACGCCACCGTCCACACGCTGGACCCGGTGCTCGGCGACCTGACCGGCGCGGACCTGATGGTGGTCGGCGCCGAGATCGTGGGCGTCGGTCCGGGGCTGCACACCGCGGCCGAGGACGACAACGCCGTCGTGGTGGACTGCACCGGGCTGGCCCTCGTGCCGGTGTTCGGCGCCGCCCCGCGCTCGCTGACGCCGGGGAATCCGGCCACGTTCGCGGTCGTGCCGTCGGGGACCGCCGGCTCCGCCCGTACGTTCGAAATGCTGATCTGGTGGCCCTCGCAGGCCCCGGCGGTCGTCGCGGACGGCGAGTTCGTGATCTTCAACGGCGCGACCCTGACGTCGTTCGTGCCGCCGGCGCCCACGTCGGCCTCCCCCCATCTCGGCGTGTGGGTCGACTCGACCGGCTTCCTGGAGCAGGAGCTGACCGCCGACGGCCGCTACGACGAGACGCGCGACGGCCGCCCGCACGCCTACCAGGGGTCGTTCCAGATCGAGGGCGACCGCATCGTCTACCACGACGACCTGGGCTTCTGGGCCTACGGCCGGTTCACCGACGGCGTGCTGCACCACGCCGGATACGTCCTCACCCGCCGATCCTGAACGGAGACCCGTCATGGCAACCCTCTTCACCGGTGGCGCCGTCGTCACCATGGACCCCCGGCTCGGCGACCTCGCCCGCGGCGACGTGCTGGTCACCGGCGAGACGATCGCCGCGGTCGGCCCCGACCTGCGCGAGCATCCCGCGGCCGCCGGCGCGACCGTCGTCGACACGACCGGCCGGATCGTCGCCCCCGGCTTCGTCGACACGCACCGGCACGCGTGGCAGGCCCAGATGCGCCGCACCATCCCGGACGTGCTCGACCTGGGCGCGTACGTGACGTCCACGCTCGCCGAGGTGGCGCCGGCCTACACCCCGCACGACATGTACGTGGGCACCCGCCTCGCCGCCCTCACCGCGCTGGACGCCGGCATCACCACGATGCTCGACTTCTCGCACAACTCGCGGAGCGCGGCGCACTCGGACGCGGCCGTCCGGGCCCTCGCCGGCACCGGCATCCGCGGCGTCCACGCCTCGATGGGCCCGCACTTCGGCACCTGGGACCGGCAGTGGCCGGCCGACCTGACGCGCCTGCGCGCCGAGCTGCCGGACCGCGTCTCGCTGCGGCTGGCCGCCCTGGCCACGGCCGAGATCGCCGGCCCGGAACTGGCGTACGGCCCGGAGCTCGCCGCGGTGGCCCGGGACCTGGACGTCGAGGTCAGCGTCGACGCGGTGTTCGGCGTGCCGTCGTCGGAGGCGGTCCTCGCCTGGGAGAGGCAGGGCCTCCTCGGCCCGCGCCTGACGCTGATCCACGCCACCGGCCTGACCCCCGACGCGTGGCGCGCGATCGGCGAATCCGGCACCAGAATCTCCCTCGCCCCCACCTCGGACACCCAGCTCGGCCTGGAGACCGGCATCCCGGCGATCGACGAGGCGCTGGCGGTGGGCGTACGGCCGGGGCTCAGCATCGACGTCGAGGTGGCGCTGGCCAGCGACATGTTCACGCAGATGCGGGTGCTGCTGGCGGTGCAGCGCATGCGGGCGGTGGGCGGCTCCGCGCCCCGGATCACCACCCGGGACGTGCTCGGCTTCGCCACCCTGTACGGCGCCGAGACGGCCGGGCTGGGGGCGGTGACCGGCTCGCTCACCCCGGGCAAGCAGGCCGACCTGCTGGTGGTCGAGGCCGAGGCGGTCAACACGATGCCGCTCAACGACGCGGTCGGCACGCTGGTGCTGGGCGCCGACCCGCGCAACGTCAGCACGGTGCTGGTCGGCGGCCGTACCGTGAAGTCCGAGGGCCGGCTGGTCGGCGTCGACCTCGGCGAGCTGCGCCGGGAGGTGACCGCCTCCCGCGACGCCATCGTGAGCGCCGTGGCCTCGTGACGCCCCTTCCGCGGCCGCCTTTGCGCGCCGGCCCTGTCGCGGCGGCCCTGTCGCGGCGAGCCGGCGTCGTTCGGCCCAGGATTCCTCGCGCACGTGAGTGCTGGACCCGGCTTCCTAAAGGGTTTAGGCTGTTGCCGTAGACCTTAAGGAGATCGGCGATGGTGCGGGCAGGGGTGACACCGGAGCGGCTCGTGCTGGCCGGGGCCGAGCTGGCCGACGAGATCGGCTTCGACGCCGTCACTGTCTCCGCGCTCGCCCGGCAGTTCGGCGTCAAGGTTCCCAGCCTGTACTCGCACGTACGGAATTCGCAGGATCTCAAGACCCGGATCACGCTGCTCGCCCTGGCCGAGCTCGCCGACCGGGCCGCCGAGGCGCTGGCCGGCCGGGCCGGCAAGGACGCGCTGACGGCGTTGGGTGACACCTACCGCGACTACGCGCGGGAGCACCCCGGGCGGTATGCGGCCGCTCGCCGGCGGCTCGACCCGCAGACCGCCGCCGCCGGCGCCGGCCCCCGGCATTCGCGGATGACCCGCGCGATCCTGCGCGGCTACGACCTCGGCGAGACCGACCAGACCCACGCCGTCCGCCTGATCGGCAGCACCTTCCACGGCTACATCAGCCTGGAGCTGGCCGGCGCCTTCGACCACAGCAGCCCCGACGCACAGCGGTCCTGGACCCGCATCATGGACGGCCTCGACGCCCTGCTGCGCAACTGGCCCGCGGAGGAAACCGCATGAATCCCTGGATCACCACCCCGATCACCGCCGGCCTGGTGCGCGGCGCGGCCGAGCTGGAGCGTACGGAGCACGGCCTGCGGCCGCACCGGCTGCCGGCCCGGGCGCGGGCGCAGACCCCGGATCCGCAGCTGGCGATGGTCGAGGCGCAGCCCTCCGGCGTACGGGTCAGCTTCCGCACCAGCGCCACGGCCGTCGAGCTGGACGCCGTGGCCACCCGCCGGGTCTACGCCGGCATCCCGGCCCGCCCGCCGGGCGTGTACGACCTGCTCGTCGACGGCCGCCTGGCCGGGCAGGCCACGGTGCCCGGCGGCAACACGCTGACGATCGACCTGGCCGCCGGCAGCACCAGCCTCGACGCCGGCCCCGCGGGCACCGTGTCGTTCACCGGCCTCCCGGGCACGCCCAAGGACGTCGAGATCTGGCTGCCGCACAACGAGGGGGTGGAGCTCGTCGCGCTGCGTACGGATGCCCCGGTCTCGCCCGTCACCGGCGGCGACCGGCCGGTGTGGCTGCACCACGGCAGCTCGATCAGCCACGGCTCCGACGCGGCGAGCCCGTCCACCACCTGGCCGGCCCTCGCGGCCGCGCGCGGCGGCGTCGAACTGATCAACCTGGGGCTGGGCGGCAGCGCGCTGCTCGACCCGTTCACCGCGCGCGTCCTGCGGGAGACCCCGGCCGACCTGATCAGTGTCAAGCTCGGCATCAACCTGGTGAACGCCGACGTCATGCGCCTGCGGGCGTTCGTCCCGGCCGTGCACGGCTTCCTCGACACCGTCCGCGAGGGGCATCCCACCACTCCCCTGCTGGTCGTCTCGGCCATCCACTGCCCGATCCACGAGGACACCCCGGGCCCGCTCACGTTCGACCTGGCGGCCCTCCGCGACGGCGGCCAGGTCAAGTTCGTCACCACCGGCGACCCCGCCGAACGCGCCGCCGGCAAGCTCACACTGCGGGTCATCCGTGAGGAGCTGGCCGGCATCGTGACGCAACGCGCCGCGAGCGACCCCCACCTCCACTACCTGAACGGCCTCGACCTGTACGGCGAGCAGGACTCCACCGACCTGCCCCTCCCGGACCGGCTGCACCCGGACGCGGCGACCCACCGGCTGATCGCCGACCGCTTCGCCAAGCTGGTCTTCACCGGCGACGGCCCGTTCGCGCGCGGCGGCGCACGCCGCTGAGCTATCGCACCGACCAGCGCTGGGCTCCGGTGTTGTTGCACTCGTACAGCTGCACCAGCGTGCCGTTGGTCGTGCCGCCGGCGCTCACGTCGACGCATTTGCCGGAGTTCGCGCCGACGATCGTGCCGTCGGGGCGGAAGGTGAACCGCTGGGCCGTCGTACCGTTGCAGGTCCAGATCTGGATCTTCGTGCCGTTCGCGGTGGCGTTGGCGTTCACGTCCAGGCAGCGGTTGCCGTAGACGCGCAACTCGCCCGCGGCGGTGCGGTTCCATTTCTGGATGGTGCTGCCCAGGCAGTCGTAGATGTGCAGCTGGGTGCCGTCCGCCGTGGCGGTGCCGGGCACGTCGAGGCACTTGCCCGACTGCGGGTTGGCGATCATCACGTCGGCGCCGACCGGGGGCTGCACCTGGGCGTCCAGGCTGGACGGCACCGATTGCAGGGCGCTGAACCACCTGGCGCCCATCCGGTCGTAGCCGGCCGCGGTGGGATGGGTGCCGTCGGCGAGTTCCGTCACCGGCACGACGGGGTGCATGTCGACGAGGTGGGTCAGCGGGCCCTTCCCCGCCACGATCCCGGGAAGGGCCGCGTTGAAGTCCCGGATCCTGGCCTCCGCCACCGGGTCGGACTCCGGGATCAGCGTGGAGATGAACAGCTCGACCGTCGGGGCGTTGGCCCGGATCTTGTCGATCAGCGCCGACATGCGGGCGGGGGCGTTGGCGAGGTCGTGGTTCTGGTTGATGTCGTTGGTGCCGAGGTGCACCAGGATCGTGCGCGGCGCGTACGTGCGCAGCCAGCCCGCGATGGAGGCGTCGATCTGGTCGATGCGCCAGCCGCTGTGGCCTTCGTGGTCGTGGTCGCCGAGGGACGCCGGGCCGTTGGCGCCGGAGCCGACGAAGTCCACCCGGTAGCCGGCGCCGGTGAACAGCTCCCACATCTTGATGCGGTAACCGCCGGGCACGTTGAACCCGTCGGTGATGGACGCGCCGAGCGGCATGATCCGCACGCCGCCGTTCGACTCCGCAGCGGCGGCCGGCGCCGCGGCGGCGGCGGGCATCGCGGCGGCGGCGGGCATCGCGGCGGCGGCGGGAGCGGAGCCGATGGCCAGCAGGACCCCCAGCAGGGCGGCCGTTCCTCTGCGCATGGGAATCCCTCCGACGGTGGTGACAACGTTGTCGTCCCGCCGAGTCAATACTGACCTTCGTCAATGTGTCAACCCGTGGTGCCCGCCGGGACCACCGTCCCGGCGGGCACCACGGGGTCAGCGGAGATGGCGCTCGAAGAACCGGAGGTTGCCGTCCAGCTCGAAGGCGGGCAGTTCGCCGTGCTTGCCGGGGTTGGCGTGCAAGGTCTTCTCCGCCGATGCGAAGGCGTCGAAGAGGGCCAGCCCCTGCGCCCGCGGCACCCGCTCGTCGTCCCATTGCAGCAGGAACTGGACCGGAGCCGTGATCCGCGCGGCGACGTCCGCCGAGGCCGGCGCGCCGCCCAGCCCGAGCACCGCCGCGCGGACCCGGGGCTCCGCCGCGACGAAGGGCACGCCCAGGCCGCAGCCCAGCGACACGCCCCAGTAGCCGACCGGTCCGGCGCCGACGTGGTCGAGGGCGTGGAGGGCGTCCAGGGCCGCCCGCCACTCCGGCACGGTGCGGCGCGACACGAGCGCCTGGAACCCGGCGATCAGCGGGGCCAGTTCCTCCCCGGCGTCCGCCCGCGCCTGGTTCGCGGTCGCGAGCCGGTTCAGTTCCTCGTCCGTGGGCCGGTCGCCGTGGCCGGGAACGTCGACCGCCGCCACCGCGAACCCGCCCCCGGTGACGAACCGGTGCGCCCGGACCGCGACGCCGGGTGCCTTCTTGTGCTGGCCGCCGCCGTGGCCCATGAGGATCAGGGGACGCGGACCGGCGGCGTCGCCGGGCGTCCACAGCACGCCGGGAACCTCGCCGGAGGCCCCGTCCAGGACGAAGAGTTGTTCACGAACGCCGTTCGACGACGTGTCGGAGGTGAAACGCATAGCGCATCAGGCCTTTCGAGTGCCTTCCGCGGGCGCTCCCTAGGCCATGCGCGGGAGGGAGGCCCGACCTGTCACAGCGTTGATGGGACTCACCTCCTCGGTTCGCAGTGGTGCACGGCGGCGGTCAACCTATCACTTCAGTCCGCGTGGGAGTCGCCGGCCCGCGTGACCGTGACCGCGGTGCCGAGCTCGACCGTCCGCGAGACGGTGCACAGCCGGTCGTGGGACTGCGCCATGATCCGGGGCAGGATCTCCCGCGCCCGGTCACCGCCCTCGTCCGCGGGGAACGCCACGTCGAACTCCACCCGCAGGTTCCGCATCCGGTTGCCGCCCGCCTCGTCGCGGACCTTGTCACCGCTGACCCGGACCACGAACCGGCTCGGCTCGGCGCGCCGGCCGGTGACCAGGTCGACGTCGATCCCGGTGCACCCGCCGATCGCCGCGAGCAGCAGCTCCACCGGCGTGAAGGTGGCGTCGTCGCCGGCTCCCAGCGCGATCTCCCCGCCCCGGACGTTGCGGACGACGTACTCCCCGGCCCCGGTGCGCTCGATCTCCACGGACCGCACGTTGTTCTCATCCATGACCAGAGAAGCTACCGGCGGTCGCGGGCGATCCGGTCGACCGCCTCCTTCGCCTGGACCAGCCCGGCGCCGGTGTGCTCCCGGTAGCGCTTGACGGCCCCGACCAGGTCGTCGCGGTCCAGGGCCGCCTCGACGTCCGCCTGCAACGCCTGCGGATTGATCGGGCGCCTCGCCGCAGCCGCCCGGCCCCGGCGGACCAGAACCGTGGAGAGGATCAGCATGAGGACGCCGATCAGGCCGATGAACAGTGCGATCTTCCATGTCATGCGGAGAATTCTGCCGCCGCCCGCCCCCGGCGCGCGTCCGGGAAACGACGGAGCTTCGCCGGGAGCGGGTCAGACTTTCGGCATACCGGCCGACGGCCGGTCACTGCACCAGGTTGTACGGGGTCAGGCGAGGAAGGCCAGGAACGCGGCCGTGTCGGCGTAGTACTCGGTCAGCCGCGCGATCTTCCCGTCGGCGAAGTCGTAGCGCTCGACGAGCGACGTGCGCCAGCCGTCCGGATAGTTCTCGCGGGCGGAGAACTCGACATCGTACGTGTGCAGCACCGTGTCGCCGTTCTCGAAGAACTCGGACCCGCTCGACGTGAACGAGACCCCGGTGCGCACCGCCATGTCCGCCGCCGCCTGCCGCCACTGCTTCCACCCCTGGAAGCCGACGAGCCGGCCGAAGAGGCTCTCCGGTTCGACGAGGACCGACTCGTCGGTGATGTAGTCGGGCAGCCCCGCGACGAACGCCTCCTCGTCGAGCATTGTGGACTCGATGAAGCGGCTGTACCGGGTGATGAACTCGGTGTGATTGCTCATCCCCCGACGCTATCGCGAAACTCAGGCGGCGGAACGGGCGGCGAACGGGCGGCGGCGCAGGCCCGTGGACCGCAGCGCCGGGGGCACGTACGCCTGGTCGAGCGCCCCGACCTCGGTGCCGGGCGGGACGATCCGGTCGATGGCGTCCAGGATCTCGTCGTCGAGGGCGACGTCGAGCCCGGCGAGCAGGTCGTCGAGCTGCGCCATGGTGCGGACCCCGAGCAGGGCGCTGGTCACGCCGGGGTGGGCGATCACGAAGGCCATCGCGAGGTGGGTCAGCGGCAGGCCGGCCTTGTCGGCGAGCGGCACGAGCTGCTCCACGGCGTCGAGGCGGCGTTCGTCGCTGATGTGGCTGAACAGGCCCACGCGGCGCAGGTCGGTCTCGCGGCCCCTGCGGATGCGCCCGGTCAGCGTGCCCTGCGCCAGCGGGCCCCAGACGAGGGTGCCCATCCCGTAGCGCTGCGCGACCGGGAGCACCTCACGCTCGATCGTGCGGTTGAGGATCGAGTACGGCGGCTGCTCGGTGCGGAACCGCTCGAGCCCGCGCCGCTCGGCGACCCACTGCGCCTCGACCAGGTCCGAGGCCGGCATGGTGGACGAGCCGATCGCGCGGACCTTGCCGCTGCGGACCAGGCCGGTGAGCGCGGAGAGCGTCTCCTCGATGTCGGTCTCGGGGTCGGGGCGGTGGATCTGGTAGACGTCGATGTAGTCGGTGCGGAGGCGGCGCAGGGAGTCCTCGACCGCGGCCCGGATCCAGCGCCCGGAGGCGCCCTGGCGGTTGGGATCCTCGCCCATCGGCCGGCCGCACTTGGTGGCGAGCACGACGCTGTCCCGGCGCCCCCGGAGCGCCTCCCCGACGATCTCCTCGGATTCGCCGTACGAGTACACGTCGGCGGTGTCGATGACGTTGATGCCGGCGTCGAGTGCCTTGTGGATGATGCGGACCGACTCGCCGTGGTCGGGGTTTCCCACCCCGGCGGCCTTGCCGAACATCATGGCGCCGAGGGCGTACGGGCTGACCTTGATGCCGGTGCGCCCCAGTGTGCGGTACTGCATGACGTGCCTCCCGGGCAACTGATGAACGTGTTCGGGTCCCAGGATGCGCGTGCATCGTGGGACCCGGGAGCGGAGCGTTCATCGTGGGAGGGGCGGTCCTACCCGATGGAGAGCTTGACGTCGAAGGTCTTGTCGGCGGCGAGGGTGCGGAACGCGGCGAGGTTGGCCTTCGTGCTGTCGATGCTGATGTCGCGGTCACCCTCATCGTCGGACTTCGTGTCGAAATACACGATCGCCTTGATGTTCGGACGCTTACGCAGCTCCGGCAACACACTGTTGAACCCGGCCGTCTTGTCCGTCGCCCTACCGACCCGGTGGTACACACCCCACTCAGCGATCATCAACGGCTTACCCGCGTGCTTGCTGGTCGCCCAGTCGTAGAACGTCGGACCGTTCGGGGCCTTACGATCCAGCAGATCCGCGAACGTGCCGTAGTGGTAGTAACCCTTCTCCGCACTCACGTACGAGTCCAGACCCATCCAGTCGACGACGTCGTCACCCGGGTACAGGTCCTTCCACCACGACTGGGCCATCCACTTCTCGTTACCCATGTACGCCATCACATTGATCGCGTTGGTGACGCCCTTGGCCCGCAGCCGCAGGATGGTGTGGCGGTACATCGCGGCGAAGTCCTTCGCCTCCCAGCCCGAACCCGGCTTGGCGATCACGTCGTTCTCCGGCTCGTGGTTCAACACCAGGAAGAACTTCTCCGGGAACGTCGACTGGATCCGCGCGGCGAACCTGTCGATCCGGGCGTCCTGCTCACCCTTGGCCACCTTCGCCCACGTCGACCCGTACGCGATCTTCCAGTTCAACAGCAACACCCGCGGCTTCGCCGCGTCCCGCGCCATCGCCATCTCCGACTTCGTCGGGAACGGCTCATCACCCTTGTGATACGCGTGGAAAATACTCGCGGTACGACCACTGAGCTTCTCCCAATCCTTCAACGCCCCGTCGCGCGGAGCCGACGTGAAGCCACCCGCCGCGGCACCCCACAGCACGCCGCACGACGGCACCAGCAGCTTGCCGGTGACACACCCGGACGGGGCCGGCGCGCCGGAAGGGGCGGCCTGGGCTCCGGCGGTCCCGGTCACCGCACCGAGGGCGGCGGCCAGGACGGTGGTCAGCGAAAGCACGGTCCGGCGAATCGTCGAGCTGCGCAAGATCTGATCTCCCCCGTTTCGTCCGGCCGCGTCGTCGGCCGGGCATACGAAAGAGATTCCGGGGCGTACGGAGCGCCGCCGGTGCCCGATCGGGTGCGGCCCGGTTGCGCCGGGGCCGGCCCCTCGGTGTGCCCTTGAATCGGCCGCAGGAGGGCGGGGTTGAGGATTGCCGGGGCACAGCGAAAGAACTGAACTATATTCAGTAACGGTCTCACTACAGAGAGTGAGCAGTCGCGGTCGGATCAACGGGGGAAACAGTGCTAGGTGTGACAGCCCTACGGAGAAGCGCAATAAGGCGGGACACGGGCGAGCCCGCTCCGGCGATCGTTCTCGGCGCGCTCCTGGCGCTGCTGTGCAGCGCCGCCGTCTTCGCCACCGGAACGCCGGCGTACGCGGCCACCACGACCGTCCAGGTCACCGCAACGCCCCAGACCTCGGTGACCGGGCAGTCGGTCACGGTGTGCGCCCAGATCATCCTGTCCCAGCCGAGCAACGTCACCGCGAGCGACCTCGTCACGCCCACCGGGTCCGTCAACTTCGGCGGCGCCGGGCTGCTCGCCAACGTCGTGCTCGACCAGACGGGCACGGCCTGCACCACGTCGTCCACGCTGACGAGCGGCACCATCACCGCTCTCTACTCCGGGGACGCCAACCAGGACATCGATCCCGGCAGCGGATCCACGCCGGTGACGGTCCTGCCGGCCTTGACGACGACCGTGGTCTCGGCGACGCCGAACCCGTCGGTGACCGGCGACGAGGTGACGGTGTGCGCCACGGTGACCGCGCTGGCGCCGGCGACCGGGACACCCACGGGCGCGGTCACGTTCCTCACCCCGGAGGGGCTGCGGATGGCCAGCCTCACCGGGGGCCAGGCGTGCTACAACTCGAGCACGCTGATGACCGGGGTCATCAGCGCCTTCTACGACGGTGGCATCGGCTACCTCAGCTCGTCGGGCACGACCACGGCCACGGTCAACCCGGCCGACACGACGACCGAGGTCTCCGCGACCCCCGACCCCTCCGTGCGGAACCACCTGGTGCAGCTGTGCGCCACGGTCACCGCCGCCGCGCCCGTGGTCACCGACATCCTGACGCCGGCACCCACGGGCACGGTCACCTTCACCGGGCCCGGCGGGCTGAACGACATCGCCGTCCTCGTCGGGGGCCAGGCGTGCACCTCGTCGACCTCCCTGACGACCGGCACCGTCACCGCCACCTACGGCGGTGACACCAAGTACAACACCTCGACGGACACCACGCCGGTCACCGTCGACAAGGCGGAGACGGTCACGTCGGCGTCCGCGTCGCCGGCCACGACGGTGACCGGCCAGGGGGTGGACGTCTGCGCCTCGGTGTCCGAGTCGTTCTCCTCGGCGGGCAGCACGACGGGCCTCGTCACCTTCTCCCGCGCGGGCGGCACCGGCACCGCCAACGGCAACGGCCCGTCGCCCACCGGCACGGTCACCTTCACCGGCCCCGGTGACCTCAATCGGACGGTCGCCCTCAGCAACGGCCAGGCGTGCTTCATCTCCACCACGCTGGAGACCGGCACCATCACCGCCACCTACAGCGGCGACGACGACTTCAAGACCTCCACCGACACGGCCGAGGTCACCGTCAACCCCGCCGAGACGGAGACCTCGGTGTCGGCGACGCCGAGCGTGTCCGTACGCGGCCAGGCCGTCGAGGTCTGCGCCGTCGTGACGGGCGGCCCCGCGCTGGACACCCTGCCGAGCTCCGGAACTCCCACGGGCACCGTCACGTTCACCGGCCCGGGGAGCCTGAACCGCACCGAGACCCTCATGGGCGGCGAGGCGTGCTTCTACTCCACGACGCTGGAGACCGGGACGATCACCGCCACGTACGACGGCACCACCGGCTACCTCACCTCGACGGACACGACCCCGGTCACGGTCAACCCGCTGGGCAGCACGACGGCGGTGACGGCCACGCCGGCCACCTCCGTACGGGGCACGGCCGTCGCGGTCTGCGCCACGGTGACCGGTTCGCTGCCGCAGCTCACCCAGCAGAACATCCCGACCCCGACGGGCACCGTCGTCTTCACCGGGCCGGGCAACCTGAACCGGACGGTGACCCTGAGCGGCGGCCAGGCGTGCTTCACCTCGACGACCCTGTCGACCGGCACCATCACCGCCACCTACCAGGGCAGCACGACCTACGAGACCTCCACGAACACGGCCTCGGTAACGGTCAGCCCGCCGCCGGTCGTGCCGACGCCCGAACCGACGCCCGAGCCGACTCCCACTCCCACGCCGACACCGGAGCCGGAACCGACGACTCCCCCGCCGCCGACCAAGCCCGTACAGATCAATCTGAATCTGACCCTGCCGCCCAACCAGAGCCTGGTCGGCGCGAACGCCACGATGACCGGCGGCGGGCTGGCGCCCTCGTCCCGCTACATCCTGCGGATGTTCTCGGAGCCGGTGGTCATCGCGTCGGGCGTGACGAATTCGCTGGGCGGCTTCCGCGCCGCGGTGAAGATCCCCAAGAAGGCGTGCGTGCTGGGCGGCCTGCACCAGCTGGTGCTGACCGGTACCGCGCCGGACGGCTCCACGGTGCGCGACTCGAACTGGGTCGTGCTGAACGACTCGTGCTCCGCGAAGACCGGCTCGGGTGCCAAACCGAAGGTCAACACCGTGCAGCTGCGGTCGTTCATCTTCCCGTACCAGTCGGCCCGGCTCACGGTGACCGCGAAGCGGGCCATCCGCACCCAGGTCAGCGCGATGCGGGGCGCCAAGGCCGTCACGATCACCGGCTACACGCAGACCGGCCGGCAGTCGAAGGCGGCCCGCAAGGCGAACAAGCTCCTCGCCGCGCGCCGGGCCGTCGCCGTCCGCAAATACCTGCGGGCCCTCGGCGTACGGGTGGCGATCCGGACCGTCGGCGCGGGCGGGGTGAAGCCCATCAGCACCGCCAACCAGCGCCTGAACCGCCGCGTGGTGATCACCGTGCGGTACTGACCCACTGACCGGCCGGCACGGGCCGGGCCCCGATCCTCATCCGGATCGGCGCCCGGCCTGTTCCCTTGCGCGGGCGGCTCAGGGCACGAAGACGACGCGGTCACCGGACCCGGCGGTCCACGCCCGCGAGACCTCTGCGAGCGGCACCGGGCGGGCCTGCACGTCGATGGTGCCGTCGTTGACGGCGGCGGCCAGCGCGGGCAGCTCGGCCAGGATGTCCCGCGCGGAGACCGACCCGATGCCGCTGCCGACGATCCGCAGCTGGGCGGAGCGCAGGGCCACCGACGGCACGGGCGCGGCCGGCCCGGCGACGGAGCCGATCGAGACCCAGGTCAGCGGCCGGCCACGGTCGGCGCGGTGGGTGAGCATGGCCATCATCGCCTCGGCGGCCGGCTCTCCCCACACGTAGTCGAGGACGACGTCGACGTCGGCGGCGAGGCCGGCCTTGTCGAAGGTGATGGTCTCGCCGGCGCCCACGGCGGTCAGCGCGGCCAGCCGGCCGGCGTCGCGGCCGCACGCGATCACCTGGCCGGCCCCGAAGTGGTGGGCGATCTGGACGGCCATCCGCCCGGCGTTGCCGGTCGCGCCGAGCACGAGGACGCGCCGGCCGGTGGCGAAGTCGATCCGGCGGCGCAGCGCGACCCAGGAGCTCATCGCCGGATTCATCGCGGCGGCGATCCGCACCGGGTCGGAGTCGCGGGGCAGGACGACGCTGCGGCGCACGTCGATGACGGTCCGCTCGGCGAAGGTGCCGTACGCGGTGTCGTCGAGCACCGCGTAGCGCAGCTCCCCGTCGGGGCCGCGCACGACCGCGTCGACCCCGGGGATCAGCGGCAGGGCGGCGGTGCTGCTGTAGTGCGCCCCGGCCGCCTTCGCCCGGGTGAGATGGTGCAGGGCCGCCGCGAGCACCTCCACCACCATCTCGTCCCTCGTGCCCGCGACGGGCTCGGCGTGCTCGGCGTACACGGGCGGGCGGTCGGCGGTGCTGAGGACGGCGGCGTGCATGATGACCTCCGGAAGACATAGTTTGTGTTCCCAACCACCTCCATGATGGTTGGGAACACAAACAATGTCAACGGGTCACGACGGGGTGGTGCGGCCCCGTGCCATGCCGAACCAGCCGCGGCGGAGCAACCAGCTGACCTCGCGGGCGAACCAATTGCGGGCGCGGAGCACCAGCAGGATGAAGGGCAGCGACGTCGCCGGCATCGCGAACACCTTGATGCCCGCCTTGCCGGCCGGGTCGGGGTCGAGGGCGAACAGCAGGGCGGCCACCGCCGTCACGAGCAGCCGCAGCACGGCCAGGGCGAAGGTCGGGCGGCGCAGGTTCTGCCGGATCAGCGCGCGGGTCGGCCCGGACAGCGCCCGCAGCCGCCACCGCAGGAAGGCCGCCGCGCCCGCGATGCCGGCCACGGCCGCGAGCAGGCCCACCGCCAGGCCGGCCGGCCCGTCGATCCGGGCCCGCAGCAGGCCCGCGGCCACCGAGGCGACCACCAGGAGCAGGCTGGCGACGTCCGTGACCAGCCACAACGCGCCGCGGGCGCTGCGGGTCGCGACGCGGACCACGGTCTCGTCGGCCGGGGCGGCGCCGAGGACCGCGGCCAGGCCCGGCGACGCGCTCAGGGCCCGCCCGCGCCCGGCGTCCATCTCCGCCAGCGAGTAGAGCGCCATGGGGTCGTCCGGGGCCAGGGCGAGGGCCTGCTCGTACGAGGTCCGGGCCGCCTCGAACCGGGCCGTCCGGCGCTGGGCGTCGCCGAGCGCGACGTGGACCAGGGGGTCCTCGGGGGCGAGCTCCCGGGCCCGCCCGGCGGCCTCGAGGGCGGCCACGATGTTCGCCGTGCCGCCGGCCTGCAACAGGGCGTAGACCAGCGCCACCTCCCCGTGCGCATCCTGCGGGGCCAGGTCGCGGGCGAGCCGGGCGGCCCGGACGGCCTCGCCCGTGCGGCCGAGCATCAGCAGCGCCGCGGCGGCCTGCCGGTGGGCGACCGGCTGCTCCGGCGCCACGGTCGCGGCCCGGCCGGCCGCGTCGAGCGCCTCGCCGTACCGGCCCGCCGCCTGCCGGCAGGCGGCGAGGACCACGAGCGCCGTCAGGTTGTCGGGATCCTCGGCCAGCTGCCGCTCGACCAGGCGGGCGCCCTCGTCCGGGCGCCCGGCCTGCAGCAGGTGGTTCGCCCGGACGCTCAGCTCGCCGGGCGGGGTGGTCGCGGTCATCGGAGCAGCTTCCGCTTCTTCAGGTACGCCGTGAGATCGTCGTAGGCGCCACCCTCGTTGGCGAACATGGCCACGTTGCGGGCGGTGGCGAACCACGGGCCGGTGGAGGGCCGCAGCTCGTTCAGCGCCCGGACGAAGTCCCGCTGCTCGATCATCCGGATCGTGCCGGTGCGCATCGAGTCGGCCATCGCGTACTCGGCCGCGGACTCGCACAGGTGGGTCAGGTCGGCGCCGGAGAAATCCTCGGTCGCGGCGACGAGTTTCGGCAGGTCGATGCCGGCGATCGGGCGGTCGCGCAGGTTGAGCTCGAGGATCGCCTGTCGCGCCTCGGCGTCGGGCGGCAGCACCAGCACCATCCGGTCGAGGCGCCCGGGGCGGCGCAGGGCCGGGTCCACCTGCCAGGGCGTGTTCGTCGCGGCGAGCACGAACACCCCCTCGTTGTCCGTGTCGACCCCGTCGAGCTCCGCGAGCAGCTGATTCGCGACCGTACGCATCGAGCTGGAGGACATCTGCGACCGCTTCTGGCCGAGCGCGTCGATCTCGTCGAGGAACAGCACGCAGGGCGCGTTGCGGCGGGCGGTCTGGAACAGCTCGTGCAGGTTGCGCTCGGAGTTGCCCATCCACATGTCGAGCACGTCGACGATCGACAGCGACATGAACCGGGCACCCATCTCGCCCGCCACCGCCCGGGCGATGAACGTCTTGCCGCAGCCCGGGGGTCCGTAGAGCATGAGGCCGCCGCGGAGGCTCTTGCCGTACAGTTTCCGCAGCTCGGGGTTGCGCATGGGGCCCAGGAAGGCGAGCTCGAGGCGCTCCTTGACGGCCTTCATGCCGCCGACGTCGGCGAGCCGCACGGTCGAGCGCTCGACATCGAACTTGCGGTCGCCGCCGCCGCGCGCGGGCTCGGGCGGGCCGTCCGCCGGCAGCGGGCCGCCGCCCTCCTCGGACGGCGCGAAGCGTGGCGGCAGGACGGGCGACAGCTCCTCCTCGTACGCGGCGAGCACGTCTTCCGGCCCTTCGACCGGTTTGTCCTTTTGTGGGGCGGGCGCGGTGGCGGCGAGGGCGCGCTGCATCAGGGTCTGCGCGCCGGCGTTGCCGGGGTCTCTGGCCAGGACCAGGCCCGCCTGGGCGACCGCCTCGACGGCGCGGCCGGCCTCCACGAGCAGGCCACCGAGGTGCAGGCGCAGGGTCAGGTCGTCGGGCCGGGCCTCGACGGCTTCGGTCAGGCTGGTGATCAGGATGTCGTCGCTCATATCAAGGGCAGGATAGGCGGCGGCACCCGGAATAGCGTAGATCCGAAATACTTCCCGTTCGAGAATCGACAGAGTCCGATACCCGACCGGTCCGCCGGTTCATCCACGACCATCCGGACGCTATCGGTCCATCTGGGATCATCACGCTGCAATGGCATTACCGTCCGCATCCGGCACGATTGCGCCTTCCGGGCGGACGGCGGCACGGAACGGCACCGCTCCCGCGAGCATGGCACCTGAACTGGGTCGATGATGATCCGCTCCGGGCCCGGGCGGCGGCCGGGAGCACCGCCGCCACGCCGCGCGCGCCCACATTCCGGGAGGCCGGCCCGGCCGGAGCGGGACGCCATTCGCCATCGGCGGGCGGAACCATTGCGGCATACTTCGAAACGCCGGTCGCGGGGACGGATGACGGCCGGAGCACATGCCGATCGTCTCGAGCCCGCGCACCGCCACGCGGTCTCGATCCAATGTGGAGGGAGCGGGCCGTGACAGTCGAGTTCCGGGTGCTCGGCGACATCGAGGTGCGCATCGACCACCGCGTCGTGGAGGTCGGTCACGTACGGCAGCGGTGCGTGCTGGCCGCGCTGCTGGTGGACGCCAACCAGACGGTGCCCGTGGACCAGGTCGTGGACCGGGTGTGGGGCAACCGGGTGCCGCAGCGCGCCCGCAACGCGGTCGCGGGCTACCTGTCCCGGTTGCGGCGGGTGCTGGCCGGCACCGACGACGCCCGGATCGTCCGGCAGCCCGGCGGCTACCAGCTGGCCGTCGACCCCCGGGCGGTCGACCTGCACCGCTTCCAGGAGCTGGCGCGCGGGGCGCGTACCGCCGGGGACACGGCCACCGCGGCCACGCTGATGGACGAGGCGCTCTCGCTGTGGCGGGGAGAGGCGTTCGCCACGCTGGACGTGCCGTGGATCAACGCGGTGCGGGAGGCTCTCGGCGTACAGAAGCTGGCTGTTCTGCTCGATCGCAACGACCTCGCGCTCGACCGGGGGCAGCACGCCGCGCTGGTGGCCGACCTGTCCGCGGCCGTCGCGGCGCATCCCCTGGACGAGCGGCTGACCGGGCAGCTCATGCGCGCGCTCTACGGGTGCGGGCGGCAGGCCGAGGCGCTTCAGCACTACGACGCGATCCGCCTGCACCTGGCCGAGGAGGTGGGCGTCGACCCCGGACCGGCCCTGCGGACCCTGCACCTGCGGATCCTCATGGCGGATCCGGCGCTCACCGTCGGCGCGGCCGCACCCGCGCCGCAACCGGCTCCCCGGCAGGTAAAGGGCCCGGTCCCGCGCCAGCTCCCCGCGTCGCTGCGCTGGTTCGCCGGCCGCGACCGCGAACTGACCGCGCTCGACACCGTCCTCGCCGAGTCCCGGGAGCACCCGGCGACGGCGGTCATCTCCGCCGTGTCGGGCACCGCCGGGGTGGGCAAGACGGCGCTCGCGGTCCGCTGGGCCCACCGGGTGGCGGACCGGTTCCCCGACGGCCAGCTCCACGTCAACCTGCGCGGCTGCGACCCGGGCGGAGCGGCGATGGATCCGGCGGAGGCCGTCCGCGGGTTCCTCGACGCGTTCGGCGTGAGCCCGCAGCGCATCCCGGCCGGCCTGGCGGCGAAGACCGGGCTCTACCGCAGCCTGCTGGCCGGCCGGCGGATCCTGGTGCTGCTGGACGACGCCCGCGACGCGGCCCAGGTGCGGCCGCTGCTGCCGGGCTCACCGGGCTGCCTGGCGATCGTGACGAGCCGGGTCCGGCTCACCGACCTCGTGGCCGCCGACGGGGCCCACCCGCTCATGCTGGGGCTGCTGTCGTCCGCCGAGTCCCGCGACCTGCTGCGGTGGCGCCTCGGCGCGGAGCGGCTGGCGGCCGAGCCGGACGCCGTCGAGGAGATCATCGCGCGCTGCGAGCGCCTCCCCCAGGCGCTGGCCCTCGCCGCCGCCCAGGCCGCGACCGACCCGTGCGCCAGCCTCGCCACCATCGCGGCCTCGCTGCGCGACGGACGGCCCGGCCCGGACGGGTACGACCTTCACCATCCGGCCGCCGACGTGCGTACGGTCCTGTCCTGGCCGCGCCACGCGCCACGGCGGCCGCACGCCGCTCCCCTGCTCGGGCTGCCGCCGGGCCCGGACATCTGCGACGTCGCGCGGCCGGGCTGACCGGTCACCGCCGGGTGCGGCGGCGCGGCGGCGGCTCCGGCAGCGCCGCGCGGTCGACCTTGCCGTTGGCGGTGGTGGGCAGCTGCCCCAGCGACACGTACCGCGCCGGCACCATGTGCTCGGGGAGGTGTTCGCGCAGGTAGGAGCGCAACTCGCGCTCGTCGATCGGCTCGCCTGCCGCCGGCACGACGTACCCGACGAGGGCCGCCGGGTCGCCGCGGAGGACGACGACGGCGTGGCGCACCAGGGGGTGGTCCCCGAGCACCGCCCCGATCTCGCCGAGCTCCACCCGCTGGCCGCGGATCTTGACCTGGTCGTCGGCACGCCCGAGGTAGTGCAGGCAGCCGTCCTCGTCCCAGCGCGCCAGATCCCCGGTCCGGTACGCGCGGACACGCCGGCCGCCCACCTCGATCCCGACGAACCGTTCCGCGGTCAGCCCGGGCGCGCCGCTGTACCCCCGGGCCAGGCAGTTCCCGCTCAGGTACAGCTCACCCACCGCGCCGACCGGCACGAGCCGGCGCTCGTCGTCCAGCAGGTGGACCGCCACGTTGCTGATCGGCCGCCCGATCGGCACGCCGGTGCCGGGCTCCGGCCGCCGGCAGCGCCACGCGGTGACGTCGATCGCGGCCTCCGTGGGGCCGTAGAGGTTGTGCACCTCGGCGGGCAGGGCCGCGGTGAGCGCGTTGACGGTCTTCGGCGGCAGGGCCTCGCCGCTGCAGATGACGAGCCGCAGGCCGGTGCACTCCTCGAACCCCGGTTCGCCGACGAACAGTGCGAGCATCGACGGTACGAAGTGGATCACCGTCACCCGTTCCCGCCGGACGACCTCGATCAGGGCCAGCGGGTCGCGGTGCGCCTCCGGGGCGGCCACGGCCAGGCGCGCGCCGTACATCAGGGGCCAGAGCAGTTCCCAGACCGACACGTCGAAGGTGTACGGCGTCTTCTGCAGCACCACGTCAGCGGCGGTCAGCGCGTACTCCGCCTGCATCCACGCGAGCCGGTTGGTGAGGCTGCGGTGGGTCATCTCGACACCCTTGGGGCGGCCGGTCGACCCCGAGGTGAAGATGACGTACGCGAGCCCGTCGGCGAGGTCCTCCGCGAAACGGTGCCCGCGCCAGTCCAGCGCCGCTCCCACCGGCGGCCCGCCCACGGGGGCGCCCGTGAGGTCGAACAGCGCCGGCTCGCCGTCGAAGGCCGGGCGGCACGCGTCGCTCACCAGGACGGCGCGGGCTCCGGCCGTACGCAGCATCAGCTCCCGCCGCGACCGCGGGTGCGACGGGTCCAGCGGCAGGTAGGCGCCGCCGGCGAGCAGGATGCCGACCACCGCGACGACCATGTCGGCGCTCCGCTCGGCGCACAGCCCGACGACCGAGCCGGCCCCGATCCCGGCGGCCTGCAACCGGCCGGCCAGCAGCGCGGCCTCGTCCATCACCTCGCGATAGGTGAGCTGCCGGGTGCCGTCGCTCAGCGCGACGCGGTCCGGCGTACGCCCCGCCTGCGCGCGGATGATCTCGGGCACCGGCGTGTCCGGGAACGCGACGGGTGCGGGATTGAAGCCGAGAACCCGGGCCGTCATGGCCGGTCCCCCTTCCGATCGGAGACGAGGTCGTAAATGGCGGCGACGGCCTGCCGCACCGTGGTGTCGTCCAGCGGCACGGTCCCGGCGCCGCCGCCCGGCGTGGCCGCCGCCGGGTCGCCCGGCAGCGGCATGGCGGCGTCCCCGGGCAGGGCGGGCCGTTCCGGGCACGCGGTGACCACCGTGCGGTCGGCCCCGGGCACCCCTCTGCCGTTCAGGCCCGGCGCGTCGGCCGCGGCGAGCAGGAAGCCGAGCCAGCCGCCGAAGCGGGCGAGCAGGGCCACCGCCTCCTCGGCCTCCGGACCGTCCGCGGCCGGGCCGGCGATCGCCGCCCGCAGCGCCGAGGTCATCAGCAGGTGGGCGGGCTGGCCGCCGCAGCCCCACGCCGAGCCGGGCGGGGGCGGCGGCGCACCGAACCGGGCCAGGAACGCGCCGCAGTCGTCGACGGCCTGGCGCACCGTCGGCCGGGCGGGATCGACGAAGAGCACCGGCGGGCGGACGCCGTCCGGCTCGGCGAAGGCGGTGGCCATCGCGCCGGCGAGCACGCTGGCGCCGAGGTGGCCGACGATGCCGTCGACGTGGCCGAGCATGGGCGCGTACGAGTAGGCCAGGTCCGGCAGGCTCAGGTAGGTGCCGGCGGCGGCGAGGTCGCGCACGACGTCGATCCGCCGCAGGTCGAGCCGGTCGTCGCCGGCCGCCAGCGCCGCGGCGAGGCTCCGCGAGCCCGCCAGCGGCCGGAGGTCCACCACGACGACCCGGACCCCGCCGGGGCGGGCCCGGACCCGCTCGACGGACAGCAGGGGAACGGCCACGTCAGCCCCGTCCCGCGGCGTCGACCAGGGCCGCCAGCGTGTCCGGCGTGGGCCGGCGGGACACCTCCTCGACGTCGATCGGCACGCCGAAGGCCCGGCGGGTGCGGGCGATCATCCGCAGGAACAGCAGCGACTCCCCGCCCAGGTCGAAGAAGTTCGACTCGCTGGTCACGCCCGCAATCCCGAGCACGTCGCGCCAGATCCCCATCACCCGCTCGACGGTGGTGCCCGCGCTCGGCGGCGGGGCCTCCTCCACCGGTGCGGAGGGGACCGGGCGGCCCGGCCCGGAGGTCAGCCAGTGCCGCGTACGGGCGAACGGGTACGTCGGCAGCACCGCCCGCCGCGCCCCGTCCGAGCCGCGGAACGCCGCCCAGTCGACGCCGGCGCCGGCGGCCCACAGCTCACCGACCGCCGCCACCAGCGCGTCGCCGCCGTCCGCGCGGCGGTCGGGCTGGACGGCCACGGTCGCCGCCGGGGTGCCGCCGGCCTGGCGTACCGCCCCGGTCAGCGCCCGGCCCGGTCCGACCTCCAGGAACACCGGGCGCGGCAGGGCGAGCGCGGTGCGGGCGGCCCGGTCGAAGCGCACCGGCGAGCGGAGCTGCCGGGCCCAGGCGGCGGCGTCGCGGTGACCGCCGCGCTCCAGCAGGTCGCCACTGCTCGCGTCGATGACGTCGAGGCGCCGGTCGTGCGCCGCCACGGTGGCCGCGTACCGGCCGAACTCCTCGGCGGCCGAGGTCATCATCCGCGAGTGGAACGCCCGCCGCGCCGGCAACGCGCGGTGCGTGAGGCCCGCCGCGTCGAGCCGCCCGCGCAGCCCGTCGAGCGCGCCGGCCGGGCCCGCCACGACCACCGCCCGCGGTCCGTTGACGGCGGCGAGGTCCAGATCGCCGAGGTGCGGCCGGACCTCGTCCTCGCCCGCGAAGACGATGAGCATGCCGCCGGGGGGCGCGTCCCGCATGAGGGCTCCCCGCTTCGCCACGAGCCGCAGCGCCGCCCCGAAGCCGAGCTCGCCGGCCAGGCAGGCGGCGGTGAACTCGCCGACCGAGTGGCCCAGCAGCGCGCCCGGGCGCAGGCCCCAGGTGGTCAGGAGGCGGCCGAGGGCGTACCCGTGGACGAGCAGCGCCGGCTGGGCCACGTCGGTGCGGTGGATCAGCTCCTCGGACGCGTCCCGGTCCAGCAGGACGTCGCGCAGGTCGAGGCCGAGGAGCGGCGCGAGGATGCGGGCCGCCCGGTCCACGTCGGCACGCACCGACGGGTGGGCGGCGTAGACGTCGGCGGCCATGCCGGGGAATTCCGCTCCCTGACCGGGGAGGAGGAAGACCAGGCTGGGCCGCCGCGCGGCGGCGCGACCGCCGTCGCGGGACAGGTCGCGGACGGCCTGCGCCACGTCCCGCGCGACGATCGCCTGCCGGTGCCGGAAGGGCCGCCGGTGCGACTGGAGGGTCAGGGCCGCGTCCCGCAGGCTCACGGACCCGGTCAGGCTCGCGGCCAGCCGGCGGCGGGCGGCGGCCAGGTCGTCCGGCGTACGCGCGGAGACCGTCAGCAGCGCGGGCCGCGAGGCCGGGCCGCCGTCCGGGCCGGCACCGGGCCGCGGCGCCTCCTCGAGGACGACGTGCACGTTGGTGCCGCCGAGGCCGAACGAGCTCACCGACCCGCGCCGGACGCCGCCGGGTTCCACGGTCCAGGGCCGCGCCGCCGGGTCGAGGGTGAAGGGGAACGAGTCCGAGGCGAACTCGTCGCGGGGCACGCCGAGCCCGGCCAGCGGCGGGATCCGGCGGGCCCGCAGCGCGAGGGCCACCTTGATCAGCCCGGCCACGCCCGCGGCGGCGTCGAGGTGCCCCACGTTGGCCTTGACCGACCCGAGCGAGCACGGCGGGGCGTCCGCGGCACGCTTGCCGAAGACCTCGGTGAGCGCCGCGAGCTCGATCTCGTCGCCGACCTCCGTGGCCGTGCCGTGCGCCTCCAGGTAGCCGACCGTGGCGGGGTCGACGCCGGCGTTCGCGTACGCCCGCCGCAGCACGTCGGCCTGGCCGGCCACGCCGGGAGCGGTGTAGCCGACCTTGGCGCCGCCGTCGTTGTTGATGGCCGAGCCCTTGATGACGGCGTGGACGAGGTCGCCGTCGCGCGCCGCGTCGGACGCGCGTTTCAGGGCGACGACCGCCACCGCGTTGCCCGGCACCGTGCCGGCGGCAGCGGCGTCGAAGGGGCGGCACGTGCCGTCCGGGGACAGGATGCCCTTGGGCTCGTACAGGTAGCCGGAATGCTGGGGCACCGCCACGCAGACGCCGCCGGCGAGCGCGACGTCGCAGTCGCCGGCGCGCAGGCTCTGGCACGCGAGGTGCACCGCCGTGAGCGAGGTCGAGCAGGCCGTCTGCACGGTCACCGCCGGGCCGGCGAGGTTCAGCCGGTACGCCAGCTTCGCCGCGAGGTGGTCCTTCTCGTTGCCCAGCACGACCGCGAGCAGGCCGTGGTCGCGGACGGTCGCAGGGTCCGCCAGGACGGTGTGGTGCAGGTAGTAGTTGAAGCCCGCGCCGGCGAAGGTGCCGACCCACCCGGGCGGCGCGGCGGTGATCAGCCCGCCCGACTCCAGCGCCTCCCACGCGGTCTGCAGCAGCAGCCGGTGCTGCGGGTCCATGAGCGCGGCCTCGCCCGGGACGACGCCGAAGAAGTCCGCGTCGAACAGGTCGGCGTCCGCGAGCACCCCGCGCGCCGGCACGTAGGCCGGGTCGTCCGCCTCGGCCGCGGGCACGCCCGAGGCGAGCAGGTCGGCGCGGTCGAGCGTACGGATGGAGATCCGCCCGGACGCCACGTTGGACCAGAACTCCTCCACATCGGCCGCGCCGGGGAAGCGACCGGCCATCCCGACGATCGCGATGTCCTCGTCACCGGTCATGACAGTCCTCCGGAGGTCAGCGCGTGCAGGTGGCCCGCGAGGGTCTGCACGGTCGGATAGCGGTACAGGTCGGTCAGCGGCAGCGGGTGGCCGCCCAGCTCGGCACGCAGGTGGGTGCGGACCACCGCCAGCCGCAGCGAGTCGCCGCCCACGTCGAAGAAGGCCTCGTCGACGTCGAAGTCGTCGGTGCCCAGCACGGCGGTCCACGCGTCGGCGACCAGCTTCTCCAGCCGGGCGATCGACAGCGTCCGGGTGCGGACCGGCGGCTCGGCGGCCGGGCGGGGCGCCGCGGCCAGTGCGTCGAGGTCCACCTTGCCGTTGCGGTTGAGCGGGAATTCCGCCACGACCGTCCAGCGCTGGGGGCGGGCGTGCGGCGCCAGCCCGGCCTCGACGGCGGTCCGTACGGGCGCGATGCCGTCCTGTCCCGGGTGGAGCTTGACCGCCGCGCACAGCCTCGCGGACCGCCCGTCGGTCGCGGGCGCGGCGAAGACCACGGCGTCGACGACGGCCGGGTGGCCCTTGATCCGGCGCTCCACGTCGGCGAGCTCGACCCGGTGCCCGGAGATCTTCACCTGCCGGTCGGTGCGCCCGAGGAACCGCAACTGCCCGTCCGAGCCCCACCGCACCAGGTCCCCGGTGTGGTACGCGCGCCCCTGCCCGTCACCGGTGAAGGCCGCCGCGGTGCGCCGGTCGTCGTGCAGGTAGCCGTCGGCCAGGCCCAGCCCGAGGGCGTACAGCTCGCCGACGCCGCCCGGCGGGACGGGACGGCCGTGGCGGTCGGCGACGACGACGTCCGTGCCGGCCACCGGGCGTCCGATCGGCATCGCCGGGCCCACCTCGTGCGCGGCGTCCACATGGAACGTGGTGGTGAACGTGGTGTTCTCGGTGGGGCCGTACCCGTTGGTGACGCGCAGGTCCGGGCAGCGCTCGAGCACCCGCCGCACGTGCTCGGGCGAGACGGCTCCGCCGCCGGTGAACAGCTGCCGCAGCCGGCCGAACGCGTCCGGCCGGTGGTCGGCCACGAGGTGGAACAGCCCGGAGGTCAGCCAGGCGTGGGTCACCGGCCGGGTGAGCAGGAATTCCGTCAGGCCCGCCGGCGTCGGCTCGGCCGGCGGGTAGACGTCGACCGTGTCGCCCCGGACGAGCGGCACCAGCAGTTCGAGGGTCGAGGCGTCGAAGGCCAGCGGGGCCAGGCGCAGCATGCGCAGCGGTGCCGTAGGGGCGAACATCGCACGGTCGGCGGCCAGCCGCAGCACGGCCCGGTGCGGCACCACGACGCCCTTGGGCACGCCCGTCGAGCCCGAGGTGAAGGACACGTACGCGGCGCGGCTGCCGTCCGGCGGTGCGGCCGGGGGCGGTTCCGCGTCCCCCGCCGGAGCGCCGGCCAGGGGGCAGTCCGTCACGGCGAGACCCCGCGGGCCGTCGGAGCGGTCGCTGACGCAGGCCCGGGGCGCGGCGATCGCCGTCACGTGGGCGTGCCACTCCGCCGTGGCGGTGCGGTCCACCGCCACGTAGCAGGCGCCGAGCCGCAGCACCCCCAGCACGGCGACCGCCTCGTCCACCGAGCGGCGCAGGTCGAGGGCGACCCGGTCGCCCGCGCCGACCCCGGCGCCCGCCAGCAGCCGCGACTGCTCGACCGCCGCAGCGTGCAACTGCCGGTACGTCAGCTCGCCGCCGTCGTCGCGGACGGCCACCGTGTCCGGCAGGTCCCGGGCGACCCGCGCGAAGCTGCTCCAAATGTCGCCGGGGGCGTCGGCGGCCGGGCCGGTGCCCCACTCGGCGAGCAGCCGGCGCTGCTCCGGCGCGATGGTCCGGGCCTCGGACAGGGGCGCGTCCGGCGCCTCGGTGAGCTCGCTCAGCGCCGCCTCCAGCGACCGGGCCAGCTCGCCGGCCTCGGCCGCGGTGAGGGCGCCGTGGGCGTACTCCAGCGCGAGGCGGGGCCGGTCCGACCACGTCTGTAGGTACAGCATCGCGTCGAAGACGGCGCCCCGGCAGTGTCCCTCGTGGACCGACCAGTCGCCGATCGTCTCGGGGACGAGTTCGTGGTGGGCGGCGAAACCGAGCTGCGCCACCGGGTTGCGGGCGGGGTCGGGCTCCTCGCCGACGGCGGCGACGAGCCGCTCGAACGGGACGTCCGCGTCGGCGACGGCCTGCGAGACCGCCTCGCCGATCCCGCGCACGAACGCGGCGCGGCCGAGGTCGTCGCCGGCCCGGCACCGGACGGGCACGACGCGCGTGTACAGCCCGACGCCGCCGAGCGTGGCGGCGTCGAAGCGCCCGGCCGCGGGGATCCCGAGCAGGAAATCGCCGAGACCGGTGCGGCGGGCCACCACCAGCGCCCACGCCGACATCAGCACGGTGGTCACGGTCACCGCGCAGCGGCGCGCGAGCCCGTCCACGGCCGTACGCAGGCCGGGCGGCAGGGTGAAGGCGAGCCGGGTGCCGGCTCCGCCGAGCTCGGCCGGGCGGGGCAGGTCGGTCGGCAGGCTCACCGACGTCGGCACCCCCGCGAGGCGGGCGCCGGCGCGCTCCAGGGCGGCCGGCAGCGCCCCGGAGGCCTCCACCGCGGCCAGCCGGTCGCCGGTCTGCTCCGGCGACGGGCCGCGGACGGCGTCGTCCCGGTCGGCGGCGTACAGCTCGGTGAACTCGCGGCAGAGCACGCCGATGCTCCACCCGTCCACGACGACGTGGTGGGCCAGGAGGGTGAGCAGGTGGCGGTCGCCCGTACGGGTCAGCACGAACGCCACCGGGGGGCGCTCGAACGGGCGCAGCAGCTCGGCGGCGGCCGGCCCGTACAGCTCGTGCACGGCGTCGACCGCCGGGCCGGGGAGCCCGGGCAGCGCCTGGTGCAGCAGCCTCGGGCGTTCGGCGGGGCCGAGCACGACCCGGCCGTACGACCCGGCGGACGCGACGAACATCGTGCGCAGCGACTCGTGCCGGGCGACGAGCCGGCCCAGGGCCCGGGCGACGCGGGACGGCTCCAGCGGCCCGGCGGCCTCGAGGGTGAACATGAGGTGGTACGGCCGGTCCCGCTCGAGCAGGTGCGCGGCCAGCATCGGGCGCTGGCCGGGCAGCAGCTCCCGGGTGGCCCGGCCCTGCTGCGCCGGGGGCGGCACCGGGTCGGCGTACGGCGACGCCGCGGCGAGCACCGTGCCCAGCGGCTCAGGGCCGAGGAGCCGGGCGAGGTCGACGGTCAGTGCCAGGTGCCGCTGGCCCAGGGAGAGCAGCTCGATGGCCTGGAGCGAGGTGCCGCCCCGCGCCACGAACGAGCTGCCGTCCTCCCCCGGGTCGAGAACCCGGGCGATCAGCGGCTCCCAGTCCGGGGTGGCCATCTCAGAACGGCCCGGTGGCGGGGGCCGCCGTCCGGACGATCTCCGTCATGGCGCCGAACGTGGTGTTGTCGAAGACGTGCGCCAGCCGTACATCCAGCTCCAGCTCCTCCCGGATGCGGGTGGTCAGGTCCAGCGCGGTCAGCGAGTGGCCGCCGAGCGCGAAGAAGTCGTCGTGCTCGTCGACCTGCTCGACACCGAGCACGTCCTTCCACAGCTGGGCGAGGGCCAGCACCCGAGTCTCGTCCGTGACGTCCTGCATCTCTACTGCTCCTTGATGACGTGTCGGTGGGTCGCGAAGGGGTAGGTGGGCAGCGGGATCCGCCGCCGTCCCCGGTCGTGGATCGGTTCCCAGGGGCCGCCGAACCCGAGCTGCCACAGGCCGGCGACGGCCTCGAGCAGTCCGAGGTGGTCGGCGGCGGCCAGCAGCACCGGGGAGACGCCGTCCGCCGGCGCCGGCAGGGCGGGCCCGACGGCGAGGCAGGCGGCCGGGTCGAGGCCGGTCAGCGCTTCGGCGACCGGGCCGGGGTGCACCGGGACGGCGGGGGCCGCGACCGGGGCCGGGATTCCGCCCCGGGCGAGCGCCTCCGCGGCGTCGCCCACCGTGAACACCCCGGCGACGCAGGCCGCGGCGATTTCCCCGGCGCCCGGGCCCAGCACCGCACGGGGCTGGATGCCGCGGCTGAGCACGCCGCGGGCGAGGGCCACCGCCGCGGCGAACGTGGCCAGGCGGTCCAGGTCGCTGCCGGGCGCCGCGTCCCGGAGCGCGGCGTGCGGGTCCGCGCCGAGCAGCCCGCCGACCCGGCCGGCGACCTCGTCGAGGACCGCCCGGTACACCGGGTCGGCGGTGTCCACCGGCCGCAGCCGGCCGGTGAACGCCAGGACCACTCCCCGGCTGCGCCGCCGCTCGTCGAGCTGGCGCCGGGTGTCCGCGGCCCGCAGCGCCCGCCCGGCGCCGGCCGCGTCCGCGACCACCGCGGCGCGCCAGGGCATCGGGGTACGGCCGGCCCGCAGCGTGAACGCCGCGTCGGCGAACCGGTCGCCGGGCCGGCGCTCGGCGTGTTCCGCCAGCTCGTGCAGGCGCCGGTCGAGCGCGTCCGACGATCTGGCCGAGACCAGGAGCACCTGCGGTGCCGCGGGCCCGGCCGGCTCCGGCTGCGGCAGCGCCTCCTCCAGCACGACGTGGGCGTTGGTGCCGCCGATGCCGAAGGCGCTCACGCCCGCACGCCGGACGCCGCCGACGGGTTCCCACGGCTCGGCCTTGGCGGGCACGCGGAACGGCGTACGGTCCAGGGCGAGGTGCGGGTTGGGGGTCTCGAAGTGCGCCACCGGCGGGACGGTGCGGTGCCGCAGGGCCAGGACCATCTTGATGAGGCCCACGACGCCCGCGGCGGTGTCGAGGTGCCCGATGTTGGACTTGACCGCCGTCAGTGCGCACTGCCGGGTGCGGGTGCCGGTGTCGAACACCTCCCGCAGGCCGGCGACCTCCACCGGGTCGCCCAGCGCGGTGCCCGTGCCGTGCGTCTCGACGACGCCGATGCTGTCCGGCTCGACGCCGGCGACCGCCAGCGCGGCCCTGATCACCGCGGCCTGGCCGGCGGGCCCGGGGGCGGTGAAGCCGGTCTTGCGCGAGCCGTCGTTGTTGATCGCCGTCCCGGCGATGACGGCGTGGATCGTGTCGCCGTCGCGCCGCGCGTCCTCGAGCCGCTTGAGCACCACGACGCCGACGCCGTCGCCGGGCACGGTGCCGCTCGCCGCGGCGTCGAACGTCCGGCAGCGCCCGTCCGGCGAGAAGATGCCGCCCTGCTGGTAGAGGTGGGCACGGCGGGACGGCGGCGCCACCGTGGCGGCGCCGGCCAGGGCCATGTCCGTCTCGTACGTGAGCAGGCTCTGCACCGCCGTGTGCACCGCCACCAGCGACGTCGAGCAGGCGGTCTGCAGGGTCAGCGCCGGCCCTTGCAGGTTGAGCTTGTAGGCGATCCGGGTGCCGGCGAAGTCCTTGTCGTTGCCGATCACCAGCATCAGGCCGGCCGCGTCGGCGATCGCCGCCCGGTGCTTGAGGACCTTGTCGATCAGGTAGACGTTCATGCCGGTGCCGACGTACACGCCGGTCCGGTTGCCGTTCGCGGCGACGGGCGGCTGCCCGGCGTGTTCCAGCGCGGCCCACGCGCACATCAGCAGGAGCCGCTGCTGCGGGTCGATGAGCGCGCTCTCGTCGGGCGAGTAGCCGAAGAGCTCCGCGTCGAACCGGAACGGGTCGGGCAGCACGCCGTGCGCCGGCACCAGGTTGGCGCGGGCCAGCAGCTCCGGGGCGACGCCCCAGGCGGCGAGCTCCTCGCGGTCGAAGTGGCCGACCGAGTCGACGCCGTGCTCGATGTTGTCCCAGAACAGGTCGAGGTCGTCGTCCGCGCCCGGCACCCGGGCCGCCATCCCGACGACGGCCACGCGTCCCGCGTCGTCGTCAGCCACGGCCGCCTCCCGCGAGGGCGCGCCGGCGCTCGGCCAGTCCGCGGACGGCGGCGTCGCGCCGGGCCGTGCGGTCGCCGTCTAGCGCGGCGGGGGCGGGTGCCGCGGTCAGGTGCCGCGCGCAGGCCTCGACGCTGCCGCACCGGAACAGGTCCACCATGGCCATGTCGAACCCGGCCCGGCTCATCGCCTGCTGGAGCGCGATCATGCCGAGGCTGGTGCCGCCGAGGTCGAAGAAGTTGTCGCCCGCCGCGACGTCGGGCCGGCGGAGGACCTCGGCCCAGATCAGCCGGATCCGTTCCCGCACCTCGCGGTCCGCGTCCGGGACCGTGGCGCCCGGCGTGACGGCGGCCGGCCCGGCCGGGGCCGGGGCCGGGGCCCAGCGGATCCGGTGGAGGTCGGGCTCCGCGCCGGGCGGCGCCTGGGCCACCGCGCTCAGGGTGGCGACGTACGCGTCCAGCAGGGCGGTCACGGTGCCGACACCGAAGAGGTCGGTGCTGTATTCGGCGCGGACGAACGGCCGGTCCGCGTTGAGGTCGACGGACACCCCGAGGTCGAACTTGGCGGCGTCGATCTCGGCCTCGACCTCGGTGACCGCCAGGCCGGCGAACTCCGGCAGGCGGAACGGGAAGTTCTGCACGCCGAACGACGTCTGGACCAGCGGGGCGCGGCTGTCGCCACGGACGGCCGCGACGATCCGCTCGAAGGGCACGTGCTGGTGGGCGAGCGCGGACAGGGTGGCCTCGCGGACCCGCTGGACGAGCCCGGTGAACGGCAGGCCGCCCGACGCGTCGAGGCGCACGGGCAGGATGTTCACCAGGCACCCGACCAGCGCCTCCTGCTCCTCCTCCAGGCGGTTCGCCACCGGCACCCCGATGACGAGGTCCCGGGCGAGCAGGCCGGCGTACGCGGCCAGCGCGGTGACGAACAGCGTGACGTGCCGGGCGCGCGACCATTCGGTCAGCCCCGCGAGCAGTTCGGCGGGCAGCGGCCGGGTGAGCACCGCGCCGCGGTCGCCGAGCACCTCCGGGCGCGGCCGGTCGGTGGGCAGGGCGAGGGCCGGTGCCCCGGCGAGCCTCCCGCGCCAGAAGGCCAGGCTGTCGTCGCCGGTCTCCCACTCCTCGCGTTGGGCGACGGAGTAGTCCAGATAGGACGGCGCGGCGGCGACGGGCACGCCGTTGTACAACGCGGCCAGGTCGGCCAGCAGGAGGCCCACCGACCAGCCGTCGCAGGCGATGTGATGCACCAGCACCACCAGCGCGTGCTCCGCCGGCGACCACGACACGATCGTGGCCCGCAGCAGCGGCCCGGCGTCGAGCGGGAACGCTTCCCGGGCGCCCCGGGTGACGAGGCCACGCAGGTAGGCGTCCCCCGCCTCCTCGTCCTCCGCCGGGCGGGACACGACCTCGATCGCGGGTTCCGCCGCGGGGTCGATCCGCTGGAACAGGCGGCCGTCACGCACCTCGAAGGTGGTGCGCAGGGCGTCGTGCCGGCTGACCAGGTCCCGCAGGGCCCGGCGCAGCCGGCCGGCGTCGAGGTCGCCACGCAGCCGCAGCGCGAACGCCACCACGTAGCCGGCGTGACCGGGTTGCAGCTTGTCGACGAAGAACAGGCGCTCGTGCGCGAAGGACGCGGGGCCGGTGCGCGACATACGAAATCTCCTCTGTCAGCCGCGCAGCGGCGGGGTGTCCAGGTACGCCCGGATGGCGGCGGCGTGGGCCGGCTTCACGTGCGAGGCGTCGGCGAAGGCGATCGGCGCGGTGACCCGGCACCAGGTGTCGTACCGCTCGAGGTCGAGGTCGTATGCCTTGGCCAGCTCGTCGCGGCGGCGCAGGATCTCCTCGCGGGTGGTGCCCTCCAGCGCGAAGTCGATGGCGTCGAAGCACGGGTCGCCGACGCAGCAGATGGGGTCGACGGCGACCAGTCCGCGCTCCTCGCCGTCGATCACGTTGCCGAGATGCAGGTCGCCGTGGAGCAGCACCTCGCGGGGCTGCGTGGCGATCAGCTCGTCGCGCAGCTGCGGACTGGTGCCCAGGTCGGCGCCGCGACGCTTGGCCGACTCGAACAGCACCTCGGTCCAGCCGTGCAGCCGGCGGGGCGCCCGCCCGGGCAGCGGCACGGAGTGCAGGTCGCGCAGGAAGGCCGCGTACTCCTCCCCGGTGGGCGGGGTGGGCAGGTCCTCCGCCAGCACCCCGGAGCCGATCAGCTCGATGAGCGCCGCCTCGCCCTCGTGCTCGAACACGATCGGCACCCGCCCGCTGGGCAGTTGCAGGCGCAGCATCTTCACCTCCTCGGCGAGGATCGACGGGTCCGGGCAGATCTTCAGGACGGTGGGGCCCTGCGGGCCGGCGCACCGGAACGTGACCGAGGATCTGCCACGGCCGATCCGCGCCTCGATGGTCAGGTCCCACCGGGCGGCGATGTCCGTGACCCGGGCGGGCAGTCCTTCGCACCACGGGTCGACCCGGGAACCGAACCGCCGCTGCAGCCGGTTGGCGAGCCATGCAAGGTCGAGTGTGCTGAGGTCCAACATGACGTCCACCCTGGCCGCCCGGCGTCCCGGCGGGCAGGGCGCGGGTTCCCGGCCGTACCGGGAAACGTTCCCGGGTCCGCCCTGGCCGGCGACCCTGCCGGCCGGGCGCCCGGCCGCCGCACGATGTGCCGGTGCGATTCATTCCGTCCGAACCGGACCTTCGAAAGCTGATGGGCATACGGCTGGCCGAATCGGTCGGCAAGGGCGTGTTCATGAGCGGCAACGTCATCTACTTCACGCTGGCCGTGGGGCTGAGTCCCGCCCAGGTCGGCCTCGGCATCTCCGCCGCCAGCCTGGCCGGCTTCACCGCCTCGCTGCTGCTCGGCATGGTGTCCGACCGGATCGGCGCCCGGCGCCTGCTGACCATCCTGTTCGTCGCCGAGGCGGTGGGCTTCACGCTCTACCCGCTGGTGCACTCGCTCCCGGTCTTCTTCGCCCTCATCGTGGTGATGGGCTTCCTGGAGTTCGGCACCGGCCCGTCGATGGCGGCGCTGATCGGGACGCTCGTCCCGCCGGAGAACCGGGTGCGGATGCGGGCCGTCATGCGCACCGTGTTCAACATCGGGTTCAGCATCGGCAGCGGCATCGCCGCCGTCGCCGTGCTCGGACGCGACGTGCTCGACGCCATCCCCCTGTCCACGGCGGTGCTCATCGCCGTCGCGGCGCTGCTGGTGCGCTTCCTGCCCGCGGACCGGGCCCGGCCCACCGCCGTACGCGCCAAGAAGTTCTCGGCGGTGCGCGACCTGCGCTTCGTCTCCGTCGTCGGGCTGTCCTCCGTGCTGGCCACGCACGTCAACATCGTGCTGGTGGCGCTGCCGCTGTGGGTGCTGACCCGCACGTCGGCGCCGCACTGGACGGTCCCGCTGATGCTGGTCCTCAACACGGCGTTCGTCATCACTTTCCAGGTGCGGGCGAGCCGCGGCGCGGACACCCTCAGCGGCGCCTCGCGGATGGCGCGCCGCTCCGGGGTCTGGCTGGCCGCCGCCTGCGGGATCGCGGCCGTCACCACCTGGACCTCGAACACCGTCGTCACCATGGCCGTGCTGATCACCGCGCTGCTGGTCTTCTCCGTCACCGAGGTGATGCAGTCCGCGTCGGCCTGGGGGATGGCGTACGGGCTGGCCCCAGAGCGCGCGCCGGCCGAGTACCTGGGCACGTTCGACCTGCACGTCATCAGCCAGAACGTGGTCGGGCCGGCGCTGCTCTCCGGCATCGTCATCGCGTTCGGGGCGTGGGGCTGGGGGCTCATCGCCGCGGTGGTGCTGGTCGCCGCCGCGCTCATCGTGCCCGCCGCCCAGCGGGCCCGCCGGCCGGACTCCCCGGTCGAGGACGCGGCGCCGGCCGTACCGGTGGCCGGCTCATGAACCTGTCACGCGAGGAGACGACCATGCCCGTCCAGCTGCTGTGCGTGCCGTTCGCGGGTGCCGGCGCCAGCTTCTTCCACCCCTGGCGCGACGCGGAGGTCGCCGGTGTCACGGTGCACCCGGTGCAGCTGCCGGGCCGCGAGCGGCGCATCGCGGAGGCGCCGTGCACCGACGTGCACCGGGCCGCCGACGGCCTGCTGGAGGAGGTCGCCCGGCTGCCGCTGGGGCCGGGACCGCTGGCGCTGTTCGGGCACAGCCTCGGGGCGGTGCTCGCGTACGAGCTGGCCCGGCGGCTCGAGGCGAACGGCATTCCGGTGGCGCGCCTGTTCGTCAGCGGCTCCCCGGACCCGTGGACGGTCCGCGAGCGGCGGGCGAGCGGCCTCGACGACGACCGGTTCCTGGCCCGCGTCGAGGAGCTCGCCGGCTACCGGCACCCGGTCTTCGACCACCCCGAGATGCGCGAGATCCTGCTGCCGGCGCTGCGCGCGGACGTGGAGATGCACGAGGCGTACCGGCCGCTCTCGGCCGAGCCCCTCGCGGCGCCGATCACCGTGCTGCACGCCGTCTCCGACGAGCTGGTCAGCCTCGGGCAGGCGGCGGGCTGGAAGGCGGCCACCGCCGCCGCCTTCGAGCTGGTCGAGCTGCCGGGCGGCCACATGTACCTGACCGGGTCACCGGCGGTGGTCCTGTCCGTCGTGGCCCGCTCGACCGCCGAGCCGGCGGTCCGGGGTCCACGATGAGGCTGACCGGCAGAACAGCCATCATCACCGGGGCCGCGCGCGGCCTGGGGCGGGCCTGCGCCGTACGGTTCGCCGCCGAGGGGGCCGACCTGGTCCTCGTCGACGTGGCGGCCGACCTCGACGAGGTCCCCTACCCGCTGGGGACGGCCGAGCAGCTGGCCGGGACGGCGGCGCGGTGCCGGGAGCACGGCGCCACGGTCCTGACCGTCGAGGGCGACGTCCGAGACGAGGCCGCCGCGACGGCCGTCGCCCGCGCGGCGCTGGACCGGTTCGGCCGCATCGACGTGCTGGTGAACAACGCCGGCATCGCGGCGCCCGCCGGCAAGGCGATCCACGAGATCACCGAGCGGGAGTGGGCGGTCATGATCGACGTCGACCTCTCCGGCGCCTGGCGGATGATCAAGGCGGTCGTCCCGGCCATGCTGGACCGCCGGGACGGGAGCATCGTCAACATCGCCTCCACGGCGGGGCTCGTCGGCTACCGGAACTTCGCCGGCTACGTCGCCGCCAAGCACGGGATCATCGGGCTGACCCGGGCCGCCGCGCTGGACTACGCCCCGCTCAAGGTGCGGATCAACGCGCTGTGCCCCGGCTCGGTGCGCGACGATCCCGCCGTCGAGGGCCGGATGCTCTCCGAGATCGCCCGCTGCCTCGACGTGCCGGTCGCCCAGCACGAGGCGACCTTCGTCCAGGCCCAGCCCATGAACGCGCTCGTCGAGCCCGCCGACGTCGCGGCCGCCGCCCTGTGGCTGGCCGGCGACGACGCCCGCCAGGTCACCGGGACCGTCCAGGTGGTCGACGGCGGATTCACCGCACGCTAGGAGTCCGCATGGATGCCCGTCATTTCTTCACCCATCCCGAGTACGGCACCCGGCCCGAACGCGCCACGCACGGACTGGTGGTGCCGCTGCCCGCCGGTGGGCTCGCCGGCGGTTCGCCCGTACAAGTCTGGTCGCAGACCCTGCCGGTCCCGCGCCGCCACCACGAGGCCGCGCGGCAGCGGCGGCGCGAGCTGCGCCGGCCGGTCCCGGCTCCGGGCGTGCGGGCGGTGCTGCTCCGGTACGCCGACGGCCGCGCCGACCTCGTGCTGAGCGCGCACCGTGCCGCGCTGGGCCCGGCGGACCTGGACCGGCTCGCCCGCGAGCTGACCGGCGCCGCCACCCCCGGCACGCCGCCGGCACCGGGTGCACCACCCGGACCGTGGACCGCCCCGGTGGCCCCGGCACCCGCCTTCGGCCTCGGCGACGGCACCCGCGCGGGCCGGTACGCCCGTGCCGAGCTGGGTTCGGTGCCGTGCCCCCGCCCGGAGCCGGCGCAGCTCGTCGCCGCGACGGCGCTGGTGCTGGCACGCTACGGCGAACCGGCGGCGTTCGCGGTGGTCGGCCCGGACGCGGTCACGGTCGCGGTGCCGGAGGTCGCCGACGACGACACGCTCGACGCCCTGACCCGGCGGGCCGAGGCGGGTCTGCACGCCGGCCCGGACGCCGACCGGCTGCCCGCACTAGGCATCCTGCTGCCCGCGACCGACCCGGCGGTCCGGTGCGAGCCGGCCGCCCCGCCGTTCCCGGTGACGGTCGCCTGGCGGTGGCAGCCGGACGGGCGGCTCACCGGTCACTGCCTCTTCGACGAGGCGTACCTGGCACCGGCGGTGGCGGCGGCGTTCGCCCCGCAGCTGCTCCGGGCCGCCGCCGCCCTGGCCGGTCGGCCACTGTCCACCTTGGTCTCCGACGTGGAGCTGATGACCCCCGAGGAGACCGCCCGGGTCCTCGGCGCCGGCCGGACCCCGGCGGGAACCGGCCGGCGCCGGGGCACCGTCCACGCCGCCTTCGCCGCCCTCGCCCGGGAGCGGCCGGACGCTCCCGCCTTCACCGACGGGGCGACGACGCTGACGTACGGCGAGCTGTCCGGCCGCGCGGAGCTGCTCGCCGCGGCCATGCGTGATCGCGGCGCGGGCCCCGGCACCCGGGTGGGCGTCTGCCTGGATCGCGGCGCCGAACTCATGACCGTACTGCTCGGCGTGCTGATGACCGGCGCCGCGTACGTGCCGATGGACGTCCGCGCGCCCGCCGACCGGCTCGCCTTCACCGTCCGGGACGCGCGGCCGGCCCTGGTCGTCACCGACGTCGACGGCTTCCCCGAGGTCGACGGCGTGCCGCTGACCTCGCCGGACAAGTTGCGCGCGGACGGCCCGGCCGCGCGCCCCGTCGCGTCCGCGGGCGGACCGGACGACCCCGCGTACATCATCTACACCTCCGGGTCGACCGGCCGCCCGAAGGGGGTTCTCGTGCCGCACCGCAACGTCATGGCGCTGCTCGACGCGACGGCCGGCGACCTGGGGCTCGGCCCCGGCGACGTGTGGACGCTGTTCCACTCCGCCGCGTTCGACTTCTCGGTGTGGGAGATGTGGGGCTGCCTGCTCACCGGCGGGCGCCTGGTCGGCGTGCCGTACTGGGTGTCCCGCTCGCCGGAGGAGTTCCACGAGCTGGTCAGCCGGGAGCGGGTCACCGTGCTCAGCCAGACGCCGTCGGCCTTCGCCCAGCTGCGCGACGCGGACGCCGAGGCGCCGCGCGGGCTGTCCGTACGCCTGGTCGTCTTCGGCGGCGAACCGCTGGACGCCTCGGCGCTGCGGGCGTTCCACGACCGGCATCCGCGTACGCGCCTGGTGAACATGTTCGGGATCACCGAGACGACGGTCCACGTCACCACCCGTACGGTGACGCCCGCCGACATGGCGTCACGGTCGCGCTCGGTCGGCACCGCCCTGCCGGGATGGTCCGTCTCGGTCCGCGACGGCCGGGGCCGCCCGTTGCCGTTCGGCGCCGAGGGCGAGATCTGGGTCGGCGGCGCGGGCGTGGCCGCCGGCTACCTCAACCGCGACGAGCTGACCTCGGCACGGTTCCGGCCGGACGGGCACGCCGGCGGCACGATCTACCGCAGCGGCGACCGGGGCCGGTTGCGTCCCGACGGGCAGCTGGAACACCTCGGGCGGCTGGACAACCAGGTGCAGCTGCGCGGGCACCGGGTCGAGCCGGACGAGGTGCGCGCCGTCCTGCGGGAGCAGCCGGGCGTGACCGAGGCCGCCGTGGTGGTCACCGGCGCGGCGGAGGAGGCGCGGCTCGACGCGTACGTGGTGCTCGACGGCGGCTCGGCGACCGCCGTACGCCGCGCGGCGGCCCGCATGCTGCCGGAGTACATGCTGCCCAGCACCGTGACCGCGGTGCCCGCCCTGCCGCTGACCATCAACGGCAAGCTCGACGTCGCCGCGCTTCCCGCCCCCACCGGCGGCGAGCCTCCGGCGCCGGCGGCGGACCCGCCGCCGGCGGACGGGATCACCGGCGCCCTGCTCGACATCTGGGGCAGCGTCTTCGGCCGCGCGGTCACCGTCGACGACGACTTCTTCGAGCTGGGCGGCAACTCGCTGCTGGCGGTCCGGCTCTTCGCCGCCCAGAGCCGGGCGGGCCTGCCCCGGGTGTCGCTGCGCGAGCTGTACCTGCGGCCGACCATCACCCGGCTCGCCGACGCGATGGCGAACGCACCGGCCGGGACCGGGGCGTGAACGGGCCGGCCGCGGCTACCGGCGGCCCAGCCCGGCCTCGCGGGCCAGGACGATCGCGCCCGGGCGCCCGTCCACCCGCAGCTTGCCGAAGATCACCGAGAGGTGGTTGCTGACGGTCTTGGGCGACAGCTGGAGCCGGGTGGCGATCGCCGCGTTGCGCAGGCCGGTCGCCACCAGGTCGAGCACCTGCCGCTCCCGCGCGGTCAGCCCGGGGAAGGCCTCCTCCGGCGCGGGCGGCACGGCGAGCAGGCCGGTCAGCCGGCGAGCGATCACGGACCCGAAGACCGCCTCGCCCGCGGCGAGGCCCCGGACCGCCCGGAGGATCCCCTCGTCGCCCGTGCTCTTGAGCAGATAGCCGCTGGCGCCGGCCCGCATGGCCGCGAGCACGGACGCGTCGTCGTCGCGGGTCGTGAAGATCAGGACGGCCACGCCGGGCGCCCGTTGCAGAACCTCCGCGATGGCCTCGGTCCCGCCGCACAGGTCCAGGTCCAGGATCAGCACGTCGGGCCGGTGCGCCGACGCCAGCCGGACCGCGTCGCGCCGGGTGTCCGCCTCGGCGGCGATCCGCACGCCGGTGCCGGAGCCCAGCAGCGCCCGCAGCCCGTTGCGCACGACGGGCTGCGGGTCGGCCACCACCACCGTCACCTCGCTGATCGACGACACACCACGACCTCCATCCGTACGGGGAGTGAACACTCCCCGACAGACTGTGGACGCCTGGTGTTCAGCAAGACTTCGGCAATCGTTAAATCGCCAGGTCAGGCGTCCCGGGCGTCGTACGTCTCGCGGTGGGCGAGCACCTCGTCCATGTGCTCCTGGGCCCACGCCTTGAGGCCCCGCATCAGCAGGTGCAGCGAGGAGCCGAGCGCGGTCAGCTCGTACGTGACGGTGACCGGCACCGTCGGGGTCACGGCGCGGGTGACCAGGCCGTCGCGTTCCAGCGAGCGGAGCGTCTGAGTGAGCATCTTCTGGCTGATCCCGGCGAGCAGGCGGCCCAGCTCCGAGTAGCGCATCGGCCCGCCGGCGCCGCCCAGGGCCGCCAGGATCAGGGTGACCCACTTGTCGGAGATCCGGTCGAGCAGCTTGCGGCTGGGGCAGCCGGCCAGGAACGCGTCGTACTCCGCCTTGGCCCGCGCCCGCCGCTGGGCCGCCGTGGTCGTCGCCATCCCCGTTCCTTCCTCGGGCTCACTTACGCACCTTCGGGTACGTACTTCCCATCGGGAAGTTGCCTAACCATAGTGGTGCAGCAAGCCCAGCAGTTACCAGAACGGAGGCTCACCATGTGGACGGCCGGATTCCGTACGGCGATGATCAGCCCGTACGAGCCCATCAGGTTCAGCGAGCCGCGCGGCTTCGCCGACCAGACCCTGCGTCAGCGCATCCACCTGGCCGGCGGCGGGGAGAGCATCCGCGTACGCCTCTCGAACCGCTACGGCCGCACCCCGCTCACGATCGGCGCCGCCACCGCGGGGACCGGGCACCGCCTGGCGGCCCTCACGTTCGGCGGCATCGGCAAGCTCGTGATCCCGCCGCGGGAGGAGGCGGTCTCGGATCCCGTGGACCTGCCGGTCGCCGCCGGGGCCGATCTCACCGTCAGCCTCTACCTGCCCGGGGAGACGGGACTGACGACGTACTCGCACATGGCGCTGGAGACCGCCCGGACGGCCGCCGGCGATCACACCGCCTCCGCCACCCTGCCGGACGAGGAGCGGGTGGCGGGCCGGTTCATCGTCTCGGGCGTCGACGTGCTCGCGCCGGACGACACCGCGGTCGCCGTGGCGTTCGGCGACTCCTGGTTCGAGGGTGTCGGCACGACTCCGGGCGCGGACCGCCGCTCGGTGGACCTCCTGAACCGGCGGCTGGACCGGGGCTGGGTCGTCAACCAGGGCCTGTCCGGGAACCGGCTGCTGGTCGACGGGGTCGGCGAGCACGCCCTGGCGCGCTTCGACCGCGACGTGCTCGCGATCCCCGGCGTCACCCACGTCCTGGTCTTCCTCGGCATCAACGACCTCGTCCTGCCCCGCATGTACGGCGCGGCCCCCGCCACGTCCGGCGAGTTGATCGAGGGCTTCACCGCGCTGGCCGCCCGCGCCCACGACGCCGGCCTGAGGATCCTGGCGGGCACGATCGGCCCGTTCGGGGGCGCCACCTACGAGGGGCTGAGCACGCCCGAGGGCCTCGCCGCCCGCCGCGAGGTCAACGACTGGCTCCGCGGCACCACCGCCGTCGACGCGTTCTTCGACGTGGACCGGGCGGTGGCCGACCCCGGCGCCCCCGACCGCATCCGCCCGGACCTGGACGCCGGCGACGGCATGCACCTCAACGACGCCGGCGCCCGGGCCATGGCCGCCTCGGTGGACCTGGCCGAGCTCGGGTGATCAGGGGCGGGGCCGGATGCCGTCCAGCGCCATGGTCAGCACCCGGTCCCGCTGGGCGTCCTGCACGAAATTCGCCCCGCTGACGCCGTTGACCAGGAAGAGCACGTCGTCGAAGCTCACGTCGCCGCGGGCCTGGCCGGCCTGCTGGGCCCGTTCGAGGAGCGGGCGGCCGGCCGCGTGGATGATGTCGCGGCCCGCCACGAACATCTCCTCCTGGTGCGCGATCGCGTCGTAGACGGCCTTCTTGGTGGTCGCGTAGCTGACGAACTGGCGCAACCAGGTCTCCAGGGCGTCCCAGGGGCCGAGATGGCCCAGGTCCGCCGCCGTCCGCGCCAGGGCCTCCACCTCGTCCAGGTAGACGGCCTCGAACAGGTGCGCCCGGGTGGGGAAGTTGCGGTAGAGCGTGGCGATGTTGACCCCGGCGCGGCGGGCGATCCCCTCCAGCGACCCGGCGGCGCCGTCGGTGGCGAAGACCTCCCGGGCGGCGTCGATCAGCGCGTCGAAGTTGCGCCGGGCATCGGCTCGCAGCGGCCGCCGTACGGTGCGCGCCGCGGGCTCCGTCGTATCCATCACACACACCTCCGGGACCACCACGATTGACAAACGCAGGACCCCCTTCGCTAAAGTGAAGGCACCCCTTCGCTAAGGCGCAGGTCCTCCTTCACTTTAGGCCCCGAGGAGCACACGAGCATGACCACCATCGGCATCATCGGCTGCGGGAAGATCGGCGGCACCCTCGCCCGGCTCGCCGCCGACGCCGGCCACCACACGATTCTCAGCAACAGCCGCGGCCCCGGAAGCCTGCGGGAGCTGGCGGCCCAGCTCGGCGATCGCGCCAGGGCGGCGACGCCGGAGGAGGCCGCGCGGGACGGCGACCTCGTCGTCGTGTCCGTCCCGCTGAAGGCGTACCGGCAGGTCCCCGCCGCGGACCTGCGCGGCAGGGTCGTCATCAGCACCGTCAACCACAACCCCGGCCGGGACGGCGCCTTCCCCGGGATCGAGGCGGGCGAGACCACCGCCGCGGGCGTGCTCCAGGCCCACCTGCCGGAGTCGCCGGTGGTCCAGGCGTTCAGCAACATCTTCTTCAAGCACCTGGCCACCCTCGGCCGCCCGGCCGGCGCCCCCGGCCGGTGCGCCCTGCCCATCGCCGGCGACGACGCCGCGGCCAAGGCGAGGGTCGCGGCGCTCCTCGACACCCTGGGCTACGACGCGTACGACGCCGGTGCGCTCGGCGAGAGCCGCAGGTTCGCGCCCGGCACTCCCGGCGGCAACGCGTACCTCGACCCGGAGGGCATGTTCGCCGCCCCGGGCCGCCCCCTCTCCGCGGCCGCCCTCGCGGAGCTGCTCGCATGAGGGCCGCGGTCGTCACCTCGTACGACGAACCCCCGCACTACCGGGACGTCCCCGAGCCACGGGCGGGCGGCGAGCACGACCTCGTGGTCGACGTCCTGGCGGCCGGCCTGCACCCCCGCGTCCGGATGCAGGCCGACGGCTCGCACTACACCAGCGCCCGGGAACACCTGCCGCTGGTGCCCGGCATCGACGGCGTGGGACGGGCCCCGGGCGGCGACCTGTGGTACTTCCTCGGCGGCGCGCCGGGCTCGATGGCCGAGCGCGCGGTGATCGACACCCGCCGCGGCATCGCCCTGCCGGAGACCGCCGATCCCGTCGCGGTGGCCGCCACGCTGAACTGCGCCATCGCCTCCTGGCTGGCGCTGCGCCGGCGGATCACCTTCGCGAGGGGCAGCACCGTGATGGTCGTCGGTGCCACCGGCGGCACCGGGCGGATGGCCGTACGCGTGGCGCACCACCTGGGAGCGGGCCGGGTGATCGCGGTCGGGCGCGACGCCGCCCGGCTGGCCGCGATCCCCGGCGCCACCGGCACCGCCCTGCTCGGCGATCCGGCGGGGCTCACCCGCGCGGGAAGGGACGTGGACGTCGTCCTCGACTTCCTCTGGGGACCGCCGGCCGTCGCCACGATGGCCGCCCTCCTCGCCGGGCGCGACCCCGGCGCCGGCCCGCTCACCTGGATCAACCTGGGCGAGATGGCCGGCGCGGAGGCGGCGGTGCCGGCCGGCCTGCTGCGATCCTCGCGACTGCGGCTGATCGGCAGCGGGCAGGGGTCGCTGACCGGCGCCGAGACGGCGGCCGAGGTGCCCGCGGTGGCCGCCCTGATCGCCGACGGCACGTTCGCGGTGCCCGCCTCCCCGGTGCCGCTGCGCGACGTCGAGCGGACGTGGACCCGCCCGGCGGACAGCCGCAGTCGAATCGTGTTCCTGCCGGGCGCCTGACGGCGGGCGCCCCGGCGGCTCAGGCCGCGGGCCGGCCGCGGGCCTCGGCGAAGACGCTGCCGACGAGGTCCCGCAGGCCCGCTTCGACGTCGATGGGCGGCTGGTCGCTCAGGTGCTCGACCAGGTCGCTGCGGACCGCCGCGAGCAGGGAGTGCGCGAGGAACCCCGCCGGGGAGCCGGGGCGGGCGCGCGCGATCAGGCCGGCGAGGGTCGCGTGCAGCCCGGCGTAGCTCTCGTTGCGGTACGGGCTGCCGTACCCGGCCCGCTCCAGGGCCAGACTGAGGACGCGGTGCCGCCGCTTGAACCGCCAGGTGCGGACGAGCAGGTCGAGGGCCTGATCGGCGGGGCCGGCGGCCGATGGCTCCGCGGCCGAGAGCTCGGCTGCCACCCGCTCGTCGTACACCGCGCGGATGAGGCCGAGCCGGTCGCCGAAGCCGCGGAAGAGGGTGCCCTTGCCCACGCCGGCTGCCGCGGCGACCGCGTCCATCGACACCTCGTCCGGGTCGCCCGCCCGGTCGAACAGGCGTCCCGCCGCGGCGAGCACAGCCTCTCGGTTGCGCGCCTTGTCGGACCGCATCGCCACCCCCTTGGAAAACGGACCGTCAGTCCGCTACGGTGAAACGGACCGCCAGTCCACATCCTATCCGAGGAGGCCGCGTGTCCCCGCAGCCGAAGGACGTGCTCCGCCAGGCCATCGACCACCTGCTCGCCAAGGACATGAACGCGTTCACCGATCTGTACGCCGAGGACGCCGTCATGGAGTTCCCCTTCGCCCCGCCCGGCCGGCCGCAACGCCTCGACGGTCGCGAGGCCGTGCGCGCCTACCTCGCCGACTATCCGGACCTGATCGACGTCCAGCGGGTGTTCGACCTCGACGTGCACGAGACCACCGACCCGGCCGTCATCGTCGCCGAGTTCGCGGCCGGCGGCCGGGTCGTCGCCACCGGCACCGCCTACACGGCGCGCTACATCGCGGTCCTGACCGTCACCGGCGGGCTCATCCGGCACTACCGCGACTACTGGAACCCGCTCGCGCTCGGCGACGTCCCGGTCGGACAGGGCGCGGCGGCGTGACCGTCCTGATCCTCGGCGCCTCCGGCACCACGGGCAGCCGGGTCGCCCGGCACCTGGCAGCGCGCCGCGTACCGGTCCGCCGGGCCGGGCGCTCCCCCGCCGCCGACGTGCGCTTCGACTGGGCCGATCCCGGCACGTTCGCACCGGCCGTACGCGGCATCCGGGCCGTCTATCTGGTCGCGCCGCCCGGCGTGGCCGACCCGGAACCCGTCGTCGCGCCGTTCCTGGCCGAGGCGCGCGAGGCGGGCGTGGCGCGGATCGTCCTGCTCAGCTCGTCGGCCGTGCCGGTGGGCGGCCCCGGGCCGGGCCGGCTCGGCGCCCTCCTGCCCGCCTTCGTGCCCGAGTGGACGGTCCTGCGGCCGACGTGGTTCGCCAGCAACTTCACCGGCGACCACCCGCACGCCCGGACGGCCCGCGCGGACGGCGAGCTGGTCAGCGCCACCGGGGACGGCCGGGTGCCCTTCATCGATCCGGGCGACATCGCCGCCGTGGCGGGTCACGCGCTGACCGCGACGCGGGCGGAGAACGGCCCGCTGCTGCTGACCGGCCCGGAGCCGCTGAGCTTCGACGACGTGGCCGCGGCGCTCGGCGACCACCTGGGGCACCCGGTGCGGCACCGCCGGGTCAGCGCCGGCGAGTTGTCGCGCCGCCTGCGGGCGGGCGGCCTCCCGGCGGCCTTCGCCGACCTCCTGGCCGGCCTGGACGTGGCGATCGCGGGCGGCGCGGAGGACCGGACGACGAGCACGGTGGAGGACGTGACCGGGCGCTCCCCGCGTACGTTCGCCGCGTTCCTGTCCGGTCAGGAGTCCCCGTAGCCCTCGGGGAGGCCGCCCGCCACGGCCCTCGCGATGGCCCGCTCCAGCTCGTCGGCGCCGATCAGCTGCTCGTGGGTGCCCTCCGCGCCGCAGGCGAACGCGCCGGAGACGGCGCCCGCCAGCACGCACTCCGCGATCGGCCGCCCGGCGAACCAGCGGCTCATGAACGCCGTGCTGAACGCGTCGCCGGCACCGTTGCTGTCGACGACGGGCCGCTCCGGCGGCACGGCCGGGAAGCGTCGTTCCCGGCCGTCCGCCCGGGTCAGCACCCGGCAACCGGCGGCACCCTCGGTGGCCACGACCACCCGGGCCCGTCCCCGCTCGAGCACCGCGCGCATGAGGTCCGAGACCCGCTCCGGCGCGGTCTGTGCGCTGAGGAAGAGCAGATCCGCCTCGCGTACGGGCACCTCGTGGCCCGTGCCGTCCCAGGCGTGGATGTCGGTGGAGGTGGTGATTCCCCGCCGGTGCGCGTGCGCGAACGCGTCATAGCCGCGGCTGCCGGCGACGTGCAGGTGCCGGGCCTGTTCCAGCGACGGCAGATAGGACCGTTCCGGCAGGCGCAGGCCGGGCGGGTGCCGCGGGTCGAAGAAGGAGAACCGGCGGCCCGCGTCGTCGACGAGATTCACGCTGCGCGGCGTGCCGGCCGGCGCGGGCAGGGCGAGGAAATCCAGGCCCACGCCCGCATAGCGGTCCAGGATCTGCCGGCCCTGCGGGTCGTCGCCGATGACATCGATGAACCGGGTACGCAGGCCGAGCGCGTGGAACCCCAGGGCCACCCCGTTGCCGGAGTGCGCCACGTAGTCGCGGATGGGCGGCACCCCGAGGCAGTCGCCGGGTGGGACGGCGAGCTCCGGAACCCGGACGATGGTGTCGATGCCGACACCGCCGAGCACCAGCACGTCGCACCCCGTCATGGCGAGCAGCCTAACGCGGCGACCCGCCCCGATCGATGAGGCGCCCGAGGCCGCGCACCCCGGCCTCGGCCAGCGCCGACCAGGCGACGAGGGCCGCGGTCTTCGCCTGCCGGCGCAGCACGCGCGCGTCGCGCTTGAGTTGCCGCCCGGCCGCGGAACGCCGCCGGGCCGCAGCGATGCGCAGCCTGAGGTGGTCCCGCGGGCTCTGCGATGCGGTCATGACGGCCGCCCCTTTCCCCACAATCAGTTTGCATTGCGAACCACTCAAGAATGGTTGGCAACACGAACAATGTCAAGGTCGAACATCGTCGCCGGGGTTGCGGGACGGGGGTGGCGATCATCGAGCATGATGGTCGAGTTTGGTCCCGACGGGCGGGCCGGAGGAGGGCACGTGCACGAGCCAACGGCGGCCGACGCCCCCGAGACGATGATCGCCTGCGAGAACCTGGTGCGGATCTACCAGACCGGGTCCGTCGAGGTGCAGGCCCTACAGGGGCTGGACCTGGTCGTCGGCCGCGGCGAGATGATCGCCGTCGTCGGTGCGTCCGGGTCGGGCAAGTCCACCCTGCTGTCCATTCTGGCCGGTATCGACGCGCCCACCGCCGGCCGTGCCCGGGTCGGCCGCTGGGACCTGCTCGGCATGTCGCGGGCCGACCGCGTGCGCTACCGGCGCCACACCGTCGGGTTCGTACGCCAGCAGACGTCCAGCAACCTGGTGCCGTACCTGACCGCGCACCAGATGGTCGACCTGCCGATGACCGCCGCGCGCACCCCGGCCCGCACGCGCCGGCGCCGGGCCACCGAGTTGCTGGAGGCCCTCGGCGTCGGCGGATGCGCCGACCGGCGGCCGGGCCAGTTGTCCGGCGGGCAGCAGATGCGGGTCGCCATCGCGGTCGCGCTCGCCAACCGGCCGCAGGTGCTCCTCGCCGACGAGCCCACCGGCGAGCTCGACACCGCCACGTCGGCCGAGGTGTTCGACGCCCTGCACGACGTCAACCGGCGGTTCGGCGTCACCGTCGTCATCGTCACCCACGACCCCGAGGTCAGCGGGCGGGTCGAGCGGACGGTGGCGATCCGGGACGGGCGTACCAGCAGCGAGGTGCTGCGGCGCACCGCCGAGGCCGCGGACGGCGGCACCCACGTCATCGCCGAGGAGTACGCCGTGATGGACCGGGCCGGGCGCGTGCAGGTGCCCCGCGACTACCGCGAGGCGCTCGCCCTGACCCGCCGGGTACGCCTGACGCTCGAGGCCGACCGCGTCGAGATCCGCCCGGACGCCGGGAGCGACGCGTGACCGGCGGCCCGATGCTGAGCGTGCGCGGCGTGCACCGGCGCTTCGGCGAGGGCCCGGCCGCCGTGCACGCCCTGCGCGACGTGTCGTTCGACGTCGGCACGGGCACCATGGTCGCCCTCGTCGGCCGCTCGGGTTCCGGCAAGACCACCCTGCTCAACGTGGTCGGCGGGCTCGACTCCCCCGACGACGGCACGGTCGTGGTCGACGGCACCGAGGTCACCTCGCTCGACGACGACGGCCTGTCCCGGCTGCGGCGGGAGAAGGTCGCGTACGTGTTCCAGACGTTCGGCCTGATCCCGGTGCTGTCGGCGGCGGAGAACGTCGGCATCCCGCTGCGGCTCGCCCGGGTGCCGGCCGCGGAGCGCGAACGCCGCGTCGCGACGCTGCTCGACCTGGTCGGCCTGGCCGGACACGCCGAGCAGCGCCCGGACGAGCTGTCCGGCGGCCAGCAGCAGCGGGTGGCGATCGCCCGCGCCCTCGCCGCCTCGCCGAAGCTGCTGATCGCCGACGAGCCCACCGGGCAGCTGGACGCCGAGACCGGCCTGGCCGTGATGGCGCTGCTGCGCGGGGTGGTGGAGTCGGAGCGGGTCACCGTGCTGGTGTCCACCCACGACCCGGTCATGATGGCGCTGGCCGACCGGGTGCTGCGGATGCACGACGGCCGGGTCGACGAGCAGGCCGGATCGTGACCGGCGCCGGGGGCCGCGCGTGCTGAGCGTCCTCGTCCGCCGGGTACGCAGCCAGTGGGCGCTGCTCGGCACGCTGCTCATGCTGGTCACGGTCGGCGCCACGCTGGCCGGGACGTGCGCGCTGCTGGTCACGCGTACGGGCGGGCAGGCGCTGGAGGTCGTCGCGTCCCGGGCCGACCCCGCCGACGTGAAGGTCACCGCGTACACCGCGGACATCGGCGCGAAGGCCGCCGCCTCGGTGGCCGCCGAGACCCGCGACGATCTCGTCTCCGCGCTGGCGCCGTTGCCCGCCACGACGACCACCCGCGCGTCGTCGCGGATGCGGTCACTGCCGGCCCGGTCGGGCGCGAGCGGGACGACGGCCGAGACGTACCTCTCCGGCATCAGCGATCTGCCCGCCCACGCCGTCCTCGCCGCCGGGCGCTGGCCCCGGGCGGCGGCCGTCCCGGAAGCGGTCGTGCTCGAATCCACCGCGAAGGTCCTCGGGCTCTCCCCCGGCGACACGGTCCGGCTCGGCCCCGAACGCGCCTTCGACCCGTCGCCGGCGCTCACCGTCACCGTCGTCGGCGTGGCCCGGCCGCTGCCGGCCACCGGCTGGGACCGCGACCCCCTGTACGGCGCCGGGTACGACGGCGCCTTCGAGAACGGCCAGCCCGCACCCGTCCGCGCGTACGGTCCCTTCCTCGTCGACCTGGACGTCCTGCTCGCCGGCACCTCCGCCATCGACCGGCTCGAGGTCACCGCCCACCCCGGCCTCGCCCGGGCCACCCGCTCCGAACTGGACGCCGTGTCGGCCACCCTCGCCGGGGCCGACCGGCGCCTGGGCGGGACCCTGGGCGACCGGGTGAAGTTCTACCGCGTCGACGCGCGCCTGCCGGTGACCCTGGACGCGGCCCGCGCCCAGCAGGAGGTCGCCGCCGCGGTCGTGCTCGCGGTCGCGGTCCTGGGGTGCGCCCTGTGCGCGACGGCCCTGGTCCTCGCCGGCCGCCTCACCGCCGGCGTCCGGGCCGGGGAGACCGCCCTGCTGGCCGCGCTGGGCCTCAGCCGCGGGCAGCTCGCCGCCATCGCGGTCGGCGAGGCCGCCGTGCTGGCCGTGCTCGGCGCGGCGCTCGCGGCCCCGGCGTCCGCCGCCCTGCACGCCGGGCTCACCCACCTGCCGCCGCTGTCCGGCGCCGGGCTGGCCGTGGATCCCGCGGTGAACGCGCCGCAGCTGATCGTGGTGGCTCTCAGCGCCCTCGGGCTCGCCGCGGTGCTCGCCGCCCTGGCGGTGCGCCGGGGCGCCACGGGCGGGGGCCGCCGCCGGGCCGAGGTGCTCGCCCGTTCCGGCGCCGACCTGCTGCTGGTGGCCTTCGCCGCGGCCGGGTGGTGGCAGCTGCACGGTCAGACGGCCGGCGCCACCGGCCGTACGGACGCCGTCCGGGTGACCGCCCCCGCGCTGGTGCTGACCGCCGGCGCCGCCGTCCTGCTCCGGGTCGTGCCGCCGGCGCTGCGCGGCCTCGACCGGGTGGCCCGCCGCTCCCGGGGCCTGACGTTCCCGCTCGCCGCGTTCGAGGCCGCCCGGCGGCCGCACGCCGTCGCCGCCGGCCTGCTCGTCGCGCTCGCCTGCGCGGCCGGCACCTTCGGGGTCGCGTTCGACGCCACCTGGCAGCGGGCCCAGCACGACCAGGCCGACCTGGCGGTCGGCACCGACCTCACCGTCGCCGCCTCCGGCACCCCGAGGGCCGGCGACACCGCGGCGATCGCGGCGGCGACCGGCGGCGAGGTCAGCCCGGCCACCGACCGGGGCGTGCCGATCGGGCAGTGGGTGGGCCGCGTCGGCGACCCGCCGCGGCTGATCGCCACCGACACCCGCCGCGCCGGGCCGCTGCTGCGCGGCCGGCTCGACGACGGCCGCACGTGGGCGGGAGTCGGCGCCGCCCTCGCCCCCGCCGAGCGGGTCACCGGCGTCGGCGTGCCCGCCGGCGCGGCCCTGACGCTGCGGGGGACGGCGACCGGCGACGTGCCGATCGCGGTCACGCCGCGGCTGCTCCTCCAGGACGGCTGGGGCATGCGCACCTCCTGCATCGCCCGGAGCGTCCCGCTCGACGGCGCCACCCACCGGGTGCGGGGCTGCACGCCGGGCGCGGGCCTGAGCCTGATCGCCGTGGCCCTGCCGGTCGCGCCGGCCGGGGGCGGACCGTCAGGCGGCGAGATCGCCGTCGCCGCCACCCTCACCGTGCCCGCGGGCCGGCCCGGGGCCTCGTGGACCGCGTCCTCCGCGCCCCCGGCCGCCGGTCAGCTCTCCCGCCCGGCCGTCACGGTCACCGGCACGCCGGCCGGAACCCGGCTGGCGATGACAGCGGACGTCAAGCTCAGCGGCCCGGACGAGGCCGCCCGTACGCTGGTCGCCACCGCCTTCCGCGATCCGGGCCGGGTCCCCGTGGCCGTGTCCGCCCGCCTCGCGGACGACCTCGGCATCGGGCCGGGCGCCCAGCTCAGCGTGCCGGTGGGCGTGACGCCGGTGCCGGTCACGGTCGCCCAGGTGCTGCCGGCCGTACCGGCCGCGCCGACCGCGCCCGCGATGCTGGCCGATGTGGACGCGCTCACCCGCGCCATGGCCGTCCGCGGCGACCTGGAGTTCCCGCTGGACGCCTGGTGGGTGGGGGAGCCCGCGTACGCCGACGCCGCCGCCCGCACCACCGCCCTGCGCCTGGGCACGGTGACCACCCGCGCCGGGGAGACCGGACGGCTCCTCGAGAGCCCGCCGCGCGCCGGGGTGGCGCCGGCGGTCCGGCTGCTCGTCCTGGCCGCGGCGCTGCTGCTGCTCGCCGGCATCGTCCTGCACGTCACCGCCGACCTGCGGCTCCGCGCCGTCGAGGTGGCCCGGCTGCGCGGCCTCGGGGTGACCAGGCGCCAGGTCCGGGTGGCGCTGCTCGGCCAGCACGCCGGCGTACTGCTGCCCGTGGTGCTCGCGGGTGCGGTCGTCGGCTGGCTCGCCACCCGGCTCGTCACGCCGCACATGATCCGATCCGAGACGGGGGCGCGACCGGTGCCCGGAGTGGTTCCCCAATGGCCGTGGGCGGCCGAGACCGCGCTGACGGCCCTGTTCCTCGCCGCCTGCGTGCTCACGGTCGGCGCCGTGGTCGTCGCGCAGACCCGGCGGGCCGACGCCGCGCACCTGCGGGTGACGTCGTGAGGCGCCCGGCCGTGCACTGGCCCAGCGTCCGCGGCCGGGCGCGGGCCGACGCCGGCCCGCTCCTGCTGGTCGCCGCCGTGGTCACCGCCGTCACGCTGCTCGCCGGGGCGGCACCGCCGCTGCTGCGGGCGACCGCGGACGACGCCGTCCGCGACGCCGTCCGCAGCGCCGGCCAGGACGCCGAGATCGTGTCGCAGTCGCACTGGTCCTACGACGACGTCGAGGGTGGCCGGGGCCGCGTGCCCACGATCGCCGACGACGTCGACTACCTCCGCGAACGCGCCGGCGACGCGCTGGACCCCGGCCTGCGGGCCGCGCTGCGGCCACCGGTCGCCGTGGTCACCGGGCCCTCGCTCGACGTCACCGACGGCAGCCTGCTGCGCACGTTCCGGTTCATGTACCTCGCCGACGACAGGGGCCCGCACAGCGCCACCCGGGTCACCTGGATCGCGGGTGTCCCGCCCCGGTCCTCCGCGCCGGCCTCCGACCCGGACTTCGTGCTGCGGCCGAACTCCCCGCCGTGGCCGGTGCAGGTCGGCCTCTCCGAGGCGGACGCGGCGGCCCTGAAGCTGGGTCCCGGCGACCGCATCCCGCTCAAGGACAAGTTCCGGCGCGTCCGTGACGTGCGGATCAGCGGCATCTTCCGGGCGACGGACAGCAGCGATCCGACCTGGCGGCTGGCCCCCGGTCTGCTGAACCCGGCGTCGAGCGCGGACGGCGTCGGCATCACCCGGCTCGGCGGCCTGCTGTCGCCCGAATCGCTGCCCGACGCCCGGCTCGCCGTGGACAGCGGCGACCTCGACCGCGGCATCCACTTCGAACCCGACGCCGACCGGATCGACGCGGACTCGGCCCGCCGGATCGCCGCCACGCTGGTGACCCTCAAGGCGATCTCCGCCGCGGCCACCGACCAGGACGAGACCCTCCAGTGGCAGACCCAGCTCGACAAGGTGCTCAGCGACGTGCAGACGCGGGTGAACGCGGCCACCGCCCAGGCGTCCGTCCTGCTCGTCAGCGTCCTCGCCGGCACGGTCCTGGTGCTGATGCTCGCCGCCGCCCTGCTGGCCCGCCGCCGCGCCGTCGCGCTCACCGCCGCCCGGCAGCGCGGCGCCGGGCTCACCGATCTGGCGGTGGAACTGCTGATCGAGTCGGCGGCGGTCGCGCTGACGGCCGCCGCCCTCGGGCTCGTCCTGGCCCGGCTGGTGGCCCCCGGCGTGTCCTGGGGGTGGGCGATCCCGGTCGTCGTCGCGGCGGCCGCGGCGGGTCCGGCGTACGGTGTCACGCTCGCCGCCCGCGCCACCCGCGACAAGCGCCAACCGGCCAACCGGAGCGCCCGCCGCCACCTGCACCGCACCGCCCTGCTGCGGCGCGCGGCGCTGGAGTTCGCCGTGGTCGTCGCCGCGGCCGGCGCGATGGTGGCGTTGCACCAGCGGGGCATTCTGGAATCGGTCTCGGAGCCGGCCGGGGCGCTCGACGCGTGGAAGAGCCAGGGCGACACCGCGGTGCTCGGCGCGAGCGCGCCGGCGCTCGGCGTCCTCGTCGGCGCGCTCGTCCTCGTCCGCCTGCTCCCCCCGGCCCTGCGCCTCGCCCTGCGCCGGGCCCTGCGGTCCCGCCACCCGATGAGGGTCTTCGGCACCGCCCAGGCCGCCGCCACCGGGGCCCGCATCCTGCCCCTGCTCGCCCTGGTGGTCTGCGCCGCGCTGGCGACGTTCGCGCTGACCGTCGGCACCACCGCCGACCGCGGGCTGGCGGACGCGGCGTGGCGCACGGTCGGCGCGGACGCCCGCGTCGACGCCGGCCCCTCCTCGGGCGTCGACGTGCCGGCCCTCGCCCGGCGCATCGCCGCGGCGCCGGGCGTACGGCAGGCCGTCACGGCCCAGGTCATCGAGGGAGCGCGGGTGACGAACGGCACCGGGCTGCTCACGCCCCGGTTCGTGATCGTCGACTCCGGGGCGTACCGGAGGCTGCTCTCCACCACCCCGCTGCCGGACACGCCCGCCCTGGCCGGGCTCGCCGGCCGGGCCGCGGGTGACGTGCCGGTGCTGGTGCGCTCGGCCGACGGCAGCATGCGCCCCGGGACGCGGCTGGCCCTGCCCCGCGAGGACATGCCGGCCGTGCCCCTCACCGCGGTCGGCGAGGCACCGGCGATCGGCGACACCGGCGACACGATCGTGGTGGACGCGGCGGCGCTCACCGCCGCCGGCATACCCGTCGTGCCCGACACCATCTGGGTCACCGGGCCGGGAGCCGCCCGGGCCGTCTCCGGGATCGCGGCCGTCGACACCGTCTCGCGGACGGACGTGCTGCGGGAGCGCCGCACGGCCCCGCTGACGGCCGGGCTGCTGCGGCTCGCCTGGCTCACCGCCGCCGTCCTGATCGCGCTGGGCCTGCTCAGCCTGGCGCTGGCCGCGGCGGCGAGCGCCCCGCAGCGGTGGCAGACGCTGGGCCGGCTGCGCACCCTCGGGCTGCGGCTGCGCGACGGGCGCTGGGTGGCGGCCGGGGAACTGCTGCCGCCGGTGGCGGTCGCGGCCGTCGCCGGGCCACCGCTCGGCGTGCTCCTCGCCGTCCTGACCGTGAACTCGCTGGATCTGCGCCTGCTCGTCGGGTGGGACGGCGACCCGGCGCTGGCCGTGCCGTGGTGGCAGGCGGGCGTCGCCGCCGTCGTCCTGCTGGCCGCGGTGGCCGCGGTCGTGGCGGCCGAGACGGCGCTGCGGCGGCGCAGCGGGCTGAACGAGCTGCTCCGGGTGGGCGGGTAGGCGGCGTGGCCCGATCCTGACACTTGTTGTCCGCCGGGGCGGTCGCCGGGGCGGTCGCCGGCTTCCATGATCGGAGGCATGAACGTTCTCTGGATCCTGGCCCACCCCGAACCCCGCTCCCTGAACGGCTTCCTCGCCGCGGAGGGCCGGCGGGCGCTGCGCGCCGAGGGACACCACGTCGAGGTGTCCGACCTGTACGCCATGGGCTGGAACCCCGTCGTCGACGCCTCCGCGTACGCCCACGACCCGGCCGAGCGGTTCCGGGTCGCCGACGCCGCGAAGCACGCCCACCACGCCGGCACCGTCGCCGCCGACATCCGCGCCGAGCAGGAGAAGATCGACCGGGCGGACACCCTCGTCGTCCAGTTCCCGCTGTGGTGGTTCGGGATGCCGGCCATCCTCAAGGGCTGGTTCGACCGGGTGTGGCACCAGGGGTACGCGTACGGCCTGCGCGGCCCGGACGGCGAATGGAGCGGCTACGGCGACGGATTCCTCGCCGGCAAGCGGGCGCTGGCCGTGGTCACCATGGGCGGCCCGGCCGGCTTCTACGGCGAGCGCGGCATCCACGGAGCCGTCGACGAACTGCTCTTCCCGCTCCAGCACGGCATGCTCTTCTACGGCGGCGCCAAGGTCCTGCCGCCGGTGCTGCTCTGGGGCACCGACCGCTTCACGCCCGAGGACGCGGCCGGCGCGGCGAAGGAACTGCGCGAGCGCCTCCGCGCTGTCCCGGCGACCGAGCCGATCCCGTATCGCCCGCGGAACGGCGGCGACTACGACGACCGCTTCGTGCTCCGCCCGGAGGTGGCACCCGGCCTGACCGGCTCCCGCGCCCACCGGTCGGCGTAACGGTGTACCGCTGAGCGGGACTCGGCCTCGGAATGGACGCCGGTGGGAAACGAGACTGTTACCCAGCCGAGGGAGGTAGCCGTGAGTGAAGAACGCATCGCTTTTCCCGAGCCCGACGAGGACGAGACCGGGCCGTACACGCACCTGGGTTTCGCCAGGGCCAGGCCCGGCAGCGAGGCCACGGTCGAGAAGCTGATCCTGGCGCTCGTGGAGCCGTTGCGGGCCGAGGCGGGCGCCGTCGGGTTCCATGTGTACCGGGACCGGGCCGATCCGGCGCTGTTCGTCATCTACGAGGTGTTCCGGTCCCGGGCTGACCTCGAGCGGCATGTCGCGCAGCCGTACGTGCAGGACTTCATCGCGGAGATCCGGCCGCACGTCGAGGGGCCACTGCGGCAACAGTTCCTGCGGATGCTCAGCACGCCCCCGGCCGGGACGGAGTGACCGGCCGTGACCTCCTGTGAGGTGCTGGTCGCCGGCGCCGGGCCGAGCGGGCTGATGACCGCCGCCCTGCTGGCGCGGCAGGGCGTCACCGTGCGTGTCGTCGACGCCGGTGCCGGGCCGGCCACCGAGTCGCGGGCGTTCGCCGTCCAGGCCCGTACGGTCGAACTGTTCCGCTCAGTGGGACTTGCGGACGAGCTTCTCGCCCGCGGGGTGATCAATACCGGGATCACCTTCCACATCAGGGGCCGGCCGGTGGGCGGGCTCGACTTCGATCGGGCGCGGGCCGGGGACACGCCGTACCAGTTCATCCTGATGGCGCCGCAGAACGAGGTCGAACAGGTGCTGCTCGACGACCTGGCCGGGCACGGGGTCACCGTCGAGCGCGGCACCCGGCTCGAGTCGTTCACCCAGGACGACACGTCCGTGCGGGCCCGGCTGAGCACCGGCGACGTCACCTGCCGCTACCTCGTCGGCGCGGACGGCGCGCACAGCACGGTCCGCAAGCAGCTCGGCCTGAGCTTCGAGGGCGACGGGTACGCCCAGCGCTTCCTGCTCGCCGACTGCCGCGTGGACTGGCCCTTCGACCACACCCGGTTCCGCATCTTCATGAACGGCGGCCGGATCGGACTGTTCCTGCCGCTGGACGGCGCCGCCCGCTCCCGCGTCATGACCACCGACCCGTCCGGCGGCTCCGGGCCCGTGACGCTCGACGAGCTCCAGACGGAGCTGCGACTGGCGATGCGGGTCCCGGTGACGCTCTCCGATCCGGTGTGGACGACGCGCTACCAGGCCCACCTGCGCCACGTCGACCGCTACCGCGCCGGGCGGGCGTTCCTGGCCGGCGACGCCGCGCACATCCACTCCCCGGCCGGCGGGCAGGGCATGAACACCGGGTTGCAGGACGCGGCGAACCTGGCGTGGAAGCTCGCGGCGGTGCTGCACGCCGGCGCCGGCGACGCGCTGCTGGACAGCTACCACGACGAACGGCACCCGGTCGGGGTGGAACTGCTGCGCTTCACCGACCGGCTCTACCGGGTCGCGGCGAACCTGCCCGGTTGGCGGGGACGGCTGCGGGACCTGCTCGGGCCGTTCCTCATCGGCCGGATGAGCGCGGCGCCGCTGCCGCACCGCAAGGCGTTCCGGCGCCTGTCGCAGACCGGGCTGGCCTACCCGCCGGGGCCGTTCGCCGCCGACGGGGTGATCCGCTCGGCGGCGGGACCGCACGCGGGCGGGCGGGCGCCGGACGCGCGGCTCAGCACCGGCCGGTCCATGTTCGACCTGCTGGCCGGTTACCGGCTGCGCGTCGTGGCGTTGTCGCGCAAGCCGCTCGGCGACGAGGAGGCTGCCGGGCTCACCGCCGGCCTGCGCGGCATCGAGGCGCTCGGCGGCGGGATCGTCGCCCACCTCGTCGGCCGGGTGGCGTGCCGCCGGGACCCTCGGGTCGAGCCCGTCGACTGCGTCGAGGTGTTCGAACGCTACGGCCTGGTCCGCGACGACGCGCAGGCGCTGTTCGTGATCCGCCCCGACGGGTACGTCGCGTGGCGGTCCGACGAGATCGACGCCGGCGCCTGCCGGAGCTTCCTCACCCGGCTCCTGCCAGCACCGGCACCGGAGCCATCCCCTCCACCTCCACGAGCAGGTCACGCCGGCACAGGTCGGTGGTGAGGTAGGCGACGTCCCCGGTCAGCGTGCCGCCGAGCAGGCGGCGTACCGGGTCGCGGTGGGCCGGGTGCCGGACGTACACCTTGACGGCCCGCAGCGAGCGCGGGTCGGCGAGCGCGGCCAGGTTCTCCAGCGTCGTACGGCACTGGGCGGCGAGGTCCCCGGCGTGGGCGGTCTCGTGGCCGAGGATGCTGGCGGTGCCGGAGACCAGCAGCGGACCGCCGGGCAGGCGGCTGGCCCGGGCGAACGCGGGCGGGCGCGGGCCGTAGCGGACCGGGTAGCGGTAGGCCGGCACCTGGCGGCGGTTCTCCACGGCGGTGTGTCCCGGCTCGCGGCGGGCGAGCAGGTAGAACGCGACGCCGTCGGTGCGGGCGCCGACGCCGGTGCCGGCCGGGAGCGGCCCCGGCGGCAGCGGCGACCGGGCGAACGCGTCCGCCCGCCCCCGGCAGAAGTCGCGGTACGTCTCCAGCCCGTCCGCGTTCGGCTCGTTGATCCGGCCGACCGCGTTCCACATCCGGAACACGTACGGGTAGCCGAGGTCGCCGAGCAGCGCGAACGCCCGCAGGTACGCGTCCTGCACGCCGGGCGCGTACCGGGCGGCGGGCGGCACCGAGACCGCGCAGAACGCGTACCGGCCGTCGTGGCCGTACGCGATGTCGTCCCGTACGCCCGAGGTCACCGGCCGGTTCGTGGTCCACACCTCGGTGACCGCCTCGCCGGGGTCGCGGGCGACGTGCAGGTCGAGGGCGGGCGCACCGTGCCGGATCGCCGGACCGGCCGCGGCGGTGGTCCAGCGGATCACGCCGAGCGGGTGCGCCACGCCGGCCGGGTCGCCGAACCGGCAGCTCAGAGTGTCCAACCGAGCCCGTCCTTGGCGAGCGGGAGGCCGTCACCGCGGTCGTCGAGGGGCGCGCCGTACAGGGCCTCCTCCTGCAGGTTGCGGCCCTGCCGGAAGGTCTCGCCGACGGTACGGGAGCCGTACAGCGGGTTGAACCGGTCGTCGGCGCCGGCGAGCCGGTCCACCGCGCCGCCCAGGTCCGCGGCGGCGCCGGCGAGCCGCACGCCGATCCCGGCCTCGCCCGGCAGCAGGCCGCCGACCAGCTCGGCGAACGCGGCCGTCTCGGTCACGTCCACCGAGGTGACCCGCTTCGCCTGCCAGAAGTACGACGTCTCGTCGCGCTGCATGTCGTAGAAGGACACCAGGAACTCGTAGAACGCGCCGTACTCGCGGCGGTACCGGGCCTCGAACTCGGCGAGGCTGCGGTCCTCGGGCACCGCGCCGTCCAGCACCGCGTTGATCGAGCGGGCGGCGAGCAGCGCCCCGTACGTGGCCAGGTGCACGCCGGAGGAGAGCACCGGGTCGACGAAGCAGGCGGCGTCGCCGGCCAGCACCATGCCGGACGCGGTGAACGACCGCTTCCAGTAGGAGTAGTCCTTGCGGACGCGCACCTGGTCGTACGGCGCCTCGGTGGCGGTGGGCACGCCGCCCAGCTTGGTGCGGACCTCCGGGCAGGCGTCGATCATCGCGCGCCAGGCGGCCCGGGGGTCGCGCTGCACCTCGGCCCGGTGCTCCGGTCCGATGACGGCGCCGACGCTGGTCAGGTCGTCGCGCAACGGGATGTACCAGATCCAGCCGGCGTCGAACGCCGCGCAGAAGATGTTGCCGGCGTGCGGTTCGGGCAGCCGGGCGCCGCCGGCGAAGTAGCCGAACACGGCCAGGTTGCGGAAGAAATCGGAGTAGACCCGCGAGCCACCGACCCGGCCGTGCAGGCGGCTGGTGTTGCCGGACGCGTCGATCACGTACCGGGCGTGCACGGTGTGCCGGGTGCCGTCCGGGTCGTCGTACTCGACGCCGCCCACCCGGCCGTCCCGCTCGACGACGCCGCGGACCGCACACCCCTCGCGGACGGTGACGCCCCGGCGGGCGGCGTTGCGCAGCAGGATCTCGTCGAACTTCGAGCGCTCCACCTGGAAGGCGGTGGAGGTGGGATCGGGCAGCCGCGGCGACATGGCGAAGGAGAACTGCCACGGCTCCGGGTTGCGGCCCCAGCGGAACGTGCCGCCGCGTTTCAGGGTGAAGCCGGCCGCCGCCACCTCGTCCGCGACGCCGAGGATGCGGCAGAGTCCGTGCACTGTGGACGGCAGCAGCGACTCGCCGATCTGGTACCGCGGGAACGTCTGCTTCTCCAGCAGCAGCACCCGGTGGCCGCGCATCGCGACCACGGTGGCCGCGGTCGACCCCGCCGGCCCGCCGCCGACCACCACCACGTCGTAGTTCCCGGTCATTCGTCCCCCTCCAGCCCGGCACGGGCCTCGATCCAGGTGCGCAGGGCGGCCGCGGTGCTCGCGCCGTCCGCGCTCAGCACGCTGTCGTGGTCGCCGGGGATGTCCATCACCTCGTGCGGCAGCGGCCACCGGGGCCGCCAGTCGCCCGCCGGGTCGGCGGCGAGCATCTCGCGGGTGGGGCCCGCCCGCAGCAGCAGCGCCGGCACCGGCGACGGGCCCGGCTTCCAGGCGTCGAAGAGCCGCAGGTACGCCCCGCCGGCGAGCATCGCGGCATCGGTGAAGACCCCGTGGAACAGCTCCTCGGGCAGCTCGCGGTCGCTCTCGACGAGCGCGAGGGACCGCGGGTCGTCACGGCCGGCGGCGCCGTGATGGGTCTCGACGAGCACGAGGCCGGCCGGCGGGAAGCCGTCCGCGGCGAGGCGCACGCCGACCTCGTGCGCGATGGCGCCCCCGGTGCAGAAGCCGACCAGCACCACCGGCCGGTCCCCGGCGATCCGCCGCACGGTGTCCGCGTGCAACCGGGCGAGGGTGTCGACGCTGTCCGGGACCTCCCGGCGCGGCCCGGACCCCGGGTTGCTCAACGCATGCAGGTCGTACGCGCCGTCGAGGGCCCGCGCGAGCCCCAGCGGAGCCGGCGTGGCCAGCGCGAGGTAGCCGGGCAGGAAGAAGAGCACGGGTGCGGCCGGGTCGCCGGCGGCCAGCCGCAGGGGTTCGACGGCGTGCTCGGCCCGGTCCGCGGCGGGGAACGCCGGCAGCCCGGCGGAGGCGAGGTAGCGCAGCGCCAGCGCCGCCCGGACGCCCTCGGTCCGCAGCACCCGCCGGTACACGGCGGTCAGCCGCTCCGGGGGTGCGGCCGTCGGCGGTGGGGGCGGCGGCTCCCCGGCGGCCCCGAGGTCCATCGCCGCGTACACGTGGGCGGTCAGCGCGGCGAGCGACGGGTGGTCGTACACGACGGTGGCGTCCAGGCGGGCGCCGGTGAATGCGCTGAGCCGGTTGCGCAGCTGCACGCCGGCCAGCGAGTCGAAGCCCAGGTCGGCGAAGTCGCGGCCGGCCGGGACCGACGCCGCGCCGGGGAAGCCCAGCACGGCGGCGACCTCGGCCTGGATCAGCCCGGCGAGGGTGTCCTTCCGCTCCGCCTCGGGCAGCGCGGTGAGCCGGTCGCGCCAGCCGCCGAGCTCCGGGCCGGCGGCGCCGGGCGCGGGGGCCGGCGGCGGCGCGAGCCCGGCGAGGATCGGCGGCACGGGCCCGGACGCCGCGAGGTCCCGACGGTCGATGGCGATCGGCACCAGCACCGGCTCCGGGGTCCGCAGCGCCCGGTCGAGCAGGGCGGCGCCCTCGGCGGCGGTGAGGGCCCGCACGCCGCCGCCGGTGAGCCGCCGCCGGGACGCGCCGGAGGCGACGCGCTCGCCCATGCCACCCTCGCCGGCCTGCCACAGGCCCCACGCCAGCGAATGGGCGGGCAGCCCCCGGGCGCGGCGGTGCGCGGCGAGCGCGTCGAGGAACGCGTTGGCGGCGGCGTAGTTGCCCTGCCCGGGCCGGCCGAGCACCCCGGCGGCGGACGAGTACAGCACGAACGCGGCGAGGCCGGACCGCTCGGTGGCCTCGTGCAGATGCCAGGCGGCGTCCGCCTTGGGCGCCAGGGACGCGGCGAGCCGTCCGGGCGTCAGCGCGGTGAGCAGGCCGTCGTCGAGCACCCCCGCGAGGTGGAAGACGGCGGTGAGGCCGGGACCGCAACGGGCGACGAGCCGGTCGACGGCCGCGCGGTCGCTCACGTCGCAGGCCACCACCGCCACGTCGGCGTCGAGCTCGCCGGTCCACTCCGGCGCGCTGCCGCGCCGGCTCGCGAGGACCAGATGCCGGATTCCGTACGCGCTGACGAGGTGCCGGGCGAGCACGGCGGCGAGCCCACCGGTGCCGCCGGTGATCAGCACCGTGCCGTCCGGGTCGAACGCGGGTGGCACGCCGTCCGCCGGTCCGGCCGGCCCGAGGCGGGGCGCGAGCACGGTGCCGCCCCGGATCGCCAGCCGGGGCTCGGCCAGGGTCAGCGCCCGGGGCAGGGCCGCCGCGGACTCCGGGGTGCCGCACAGGTCGACGAGGGCGTACCGGCCGGGGTGCTCCGCCTGGGCGCTGCCCACCAGCCCCCACACCGCGGCGGCGGCCGGGTCGGGATCGGGACCGGTGGCGCGCTCGGTGACCACCACGAGGCGGCCGGGCCGGTCGTCCGTGGCGTGCCCGGCGAGCCGGGCCAGCGTGGCGGCGAGCAGGACGCGGGCCCGGGCGGGTGCGTCACCGTCCCCGCCGGACGGCCGGAAGACCTCGGCGGGCCCGGCGGCCCCGGCCGGGCCGGCGGGCGCCCAGTCGAGCCGGTACAGGTGCCGGCGGGCCGCACCACCGTCGGTGACCTCGCGGCTGACCATCGACTCCACCGTGGCGACCGGCCGGCCGGACGGGTCGGTGACGGTGATCCGCACCTCGTCCGGACCGAGCCGCGTCGAGACCACCCGGGCGGCCGCGGCACCGGGGGCGTGCAGCGTCACGCCGGACAGCGCGAACGGCACCCGCAGCCGGTCCGGCGGCTCGGCCAGCAGCGTGCTGCGCAGGGCGGCGTCGAGCAGCGCGGGATGCAGCCCGTAGGCGCCGGCCGTGACGGCCGGCCCGGCGGGCAGCGCCAGCTCGGCGTAGACCGAGCTCTCGTCGCTCCAGACCGCGGTGACCCCCGGAACGCGGGCCCGTAACGGAATCCGGCCCCGGCGAGGCGGTCGTAGTCGACGCCGGCGGGCCGGGCGCCGGGCGGCGGCCAGGTCCCCGGCGCGGCGGGGGCCGCCCCCGCGGGGGCCGCCGCCTCCGCGTAGGCATGCCGGGTCCACTCCCCCGCCTGCCCGGACGGGCGGGACCAGATCGCCATCGCCCCGTCCGGCCCGGCCACCACCTGGACGTCGGTCGCGCCGGACAGCACCAGCGGGGTGTCGACGGTGAGACCGGTGAGGGCGGCGCCGGGCCCGGCGGCGCGCCACGCCATCTCGACCAGGGCCGCGACGGGCACCACGACCTCGTCACCGATCACGTGGTCGGCCAGCCACGGCTGGCGGCCCAGGGACAGCACGCCGGAGTGCCGCACCTCGGGGCGGTCGGCGGCCGGTTGCGCGTCGCCGAGCAGCGGGTGGCCGGAGGCGGCGGCCGGCGGAGTCGCGTCGAGCCAGTAACGGGCCCGCTGGAACGGGTACGTCGGCAGGTCACGGCGGCGGGCGGTGCTGCCGGCGTACGCGACCGGCCAGTCCACCGCCACCCCGTGCACGTGCAGGGTGGCCAGGGCGTCGAGGAAGTCCGGCACCTCGGCGTCGTCGCGGACGCCGGGGATGACGTCGGCGGGGCTGTCCGCGGCGAGGCACTCCCGGGTGAGCACGCCCAGGACCGCGGCGGGGCCGACCTCCACGTAGCCGGTGGTGCCGGCGCCGTCGAGCCAGGCCACCGCGTCGGCCCAGCGGACCGTGTCCCGGGCGTGCCGCACCCAGTGGTCCGCGGTGGCGAGCGCGTCCGGCTCGGGCCGCCCGGTCACGGCGGAGACCACGGGCAGCGACGGCCGCCGGTACGTCACGGTCGCGGCCACCGCGCGGAAGTCGTCCAGCATGGCGTCGAGCAGCGGCGAATGGAACGCGTGGCTCGTGCGCAGCCGGCGCTGCCCGCCGCCGAGCCGCGCGGCCAGGTCGGCGACCGCGTCCTCGGCGCCGGAGAGCACCACGGCGCCCGGCCCGTTGACGGCGGCGAGCGCGACCCGGCCCGATGCGTCGGCGAGCAGCTTCTCCGCCTCGTCGGCGCGGGCCCGGACCGCGACCATCACGCCGCCGGGCGGCAGCGCGGCCATCAGCCGGCCCCGCGCCGCCACCAGCCGCGCGGCGTCCGGGAGGTCGAGCACGCCGGCGGCGTACGCGGCCGTGAGCTCGCCGATCGAGTGACCCGCGAGGTGGCCGGGGTGGACGCCGCACGCCCGGTACAGCGCGTACAGGGCGGCCTCGAACGCGAACAGGGCCGGCTGGGCGTAGTCGGTGCGCTGGAGCAGCTCCGGGCCGGCGTCGATGACGTCGCGCAGCGGCCGGTCCAGGTGCACGTCGAACGCGGCGCACACGGCGTCGTACTCGGCGGCGAAGGCCGGGAAGGCGGCGGCCAGCGCGCGGCCCATGCCGGGCCGGTGCGCGCCCTGGCCGGTGAACAGGAACGCCGTCCGCGGCTCGCGGTGGGCCACGGCCTCGTGCAGGGCGGGATGGGGCACGCCCCGCGCCAGGGCCCGCAGCGCGTCGGGGTCGCCGCCGCGGACCACCGCCCGGTGCGTCAGCGGCGCCCGACCGGTGGCCAGCGAGTACGCCACGTCCCGGGCGAGCCCGTCCGGCGGGAGGCCGGCGAGTCGTTGCGCGTACGCCCGCAGCCCCGCCCCGTCCGCCCCGCCGAGCACCACGGCGCCCGGTCCCACACGTCCGGCACCCGCTCGGCGGAGGGCTCCGCGGCCGGCGGCTCCTCGAGGATCACGTGCGCGTTCGTGCCGCCGATGCCGAACGACGACACCGCCGCGCGCCGGGGGCGGTCGCCGGCCGGCCACGGTTCCGCGGTGCCGAGCAGGCGTACCGCGCCGCTGGCCCAGTCGACCAGCGGCGAGGGGTCGTCGCCGTGCAGCGAGCGGGGCAGCCGGCCGTGCCGCATCGCCTCGATCATCTTGATCACGCCGGCCACGCCCGCCGCCGCCTGGGTGTGGCCCAGGTTCGACTTCACCGAGCCCAGCCGCACCGGCTCCGCGCGGCCCTGCCCGTACGTGGCCAGCACCGCGGCGGCCTCGATCGGGTCGCCGAGCCGGGTCCCGGTGCCGTGCCCCTCGACGACGTCCACGTCGGACGCCGCCAGCCCGGCGTCGGCCAGGGCCAGCCGGATCAGGTCCCGCTGCGCGGCGCCGTTCGGGGCGGTCAGCCCGTTCGACGCGCCGTCGGAGTTGACGGCGGAGCCGCGCAGCACGGCGAGCACCGGATGGCCGAGGCGGCGGGCGTCCGACAGGCGTTCCAGCAGCACCAGCCCGGCGCCCTCGGCCCAGGCGGTGCCGTCCGCCCCGGCCGCGAACGAGCGGCAGCGCCCGTCCGGGGACAGCCCGCGCTGGCGGCTGAACGCGAGGAAAGGCCGTACGGTGGACAGCACGGTGACGCCCCCCGCGAGCGCGAGGCGGCACTCGCCATTCCGCAGCGCCGTGGCCGCCAGGTCCATGGCGACCAGCGACGAGGAGCACGCGGTGTCCACGGTCAGCGTGGGCCCGCGCAGGCCGAGCGCGTACGCGATCCGCCCGGACGCCACGCTGCCCGCCGAGCCGATGCCCAGGTGTGCCTCGAGGTCGTGGCTGTCGCCCAGGCGCCCGGCGTAGTCGCTGTGCATGAGGCCGACGAAGACCCCGGTGTCGCTGTCGCGCAGGGCGGGCGCCGGGAGGCCGGCCCGCTCGAACGTCTCCCAGGCGACCTCGAGCAGCAGGCGCTGCTGCGGGTCGGTGGCCAGCGCCTCGCGCGGCGACATGCCGAAGAAGCCGGGGTCGAAGTCGGCCGCGTCGTAGAGGAAGCCGCCGCGCCGGGTGTACGTGGCACCGGCGCGGTCCGGGTCGGGGTCGTAGACGGCGTCGGTGTCCCAGCCGCGGTCCGCCGGGAACTCGCCGGTGGCGTCCACGCCGTCGTCGACCAGCCGCCACAGCTCCTCGGGCGACCGTACGCCCCCGGGGAAGCGGCATCCGGCGGCGACGATCGCGATCGGCTCGGCAGGCGTCCGCGGCCGCTCGGTGACGCTGGCCGGCGCCCCGCCGAGTCGCGAGTCCAGGTACGCCACCAGCGCCGCCGGGTTCGGGTGGTCCCACAGCACCGTGGTGGGCAGCCGCAGCCCGGTACGCACCCCGAGCCGGTGCCACACGGTGACCGCCTGCACGGACGTCACGCCGAGGTCGGCGAAGGCGGTGGCCATCCCGGTGACCGGGCCGCCGATCGCCGCGAGTTCGGTGCGGACGAGCTCGGCCAGCGCGGCCCGGCGCTCGCCGGCGGTCATCGCGTCGAAGCGGGCCGTCTCCGCGGACGGCACGGCCGCGAGCCCCTCGCGCAACAGCGACCGCCGCGGCTTGCCGGAGCCGGTACGCGGGATCGCCGGGGTGAAGACGATCTCCTCCGGCACCTTGTACGCCGACAGCGCCGCCGCGCACGCCCGCAGCAGCACCGCCGGGTCGGGTTCCGCACCGGCCGGTGCCACGAACGCGACCGGCACCTCGCCCAGCAGCGGGTGCGGGCGTGCCACCACCGCGGCGTCGCCCACCTCCGGCAGGCTCAGCAGCACCCGCTCCACCTCGGCCGGGTCCACATTGGCGCCGCCGCGCACGATGCGGTCGCCGGTCCGGCCGATCACCGTGAGGTGCCCGTCGGCGTCGATCCGGCCCAGGTCCCCGGTGCGGTACCACCCGCCGGGCAGCGCCTCGGCGGTCGCCGCCGGCTGCCCGTGGTAGCCGAGGATCAGGTTCGGGCCGCGTACCCGGATCTCGCCCTCGCCGTCGGCGGGCCCGCCGGTGACCGGGTCGGTCAGCCGGACCTCGACGCCCGGCACCGGCGGCCCGCTGGTGCCCGGCCGCCGGGGCCCGGCGGCCGGCTCGACGGCGATCATGCCGCAGGTCTCGGTGCTGCCGTAGCAGTCCAGCACCGGCACTCCGAGCAGCGCCTCCGCGTCGGCCCGCAGCGCCGCGTCGCTGACCGCGCCCGCGGTCACGCAGATCCGCAGCGAGCCGGTGCGGTCCGGACGGGCGTCCAGCAGGTGCCGGTAGGTGACCGGCACCCCGGCCAGCACGGTGGGGCGTTCCTCGCCGATCAGCCGGGCGACGGTGGCCGGGTCCGGCGCGTCCACGATCCGGGCGCTCGCGCCGGCGACGGTCACGCCCAGCACGCACAGGGAGTGGGCGAAGCTGTGGGCCATGGGCAGCGGCCAGAGCAGCCGGTCGGCGGCGTTCAGGCCGAGCAGCGGGCCGTAGCAGGAGACCGCGGACCACAGCGCGGCCCGCTGGGTGGCGAGTGCGCCCTTGGGTACGCCCGTGGTCCCCGACGTGTAGAGCAGGAACGCGGGCTCGTCGAGGCCCGGGTCGTCGCGGGGTACGGCGTCCCCGGGCGCGCTGGCCGCTCCCGGCGCGAGCAGCCGCACGGGCCGTCCGGCCAGCCGCGCGATCCGGGCGTGGTGCCGCTCGTCGGCCACCACGACGGCGGGGGTGCAGCCGGCGAGCAGGGTCGCGAGTTCGCCGTCCGTGCCGCGCGGCCCGAGCGGCGCGCCGACGGCCCCGGCCCGGACCGTGGCCAGCACCGCCTCGGCCAGGTCCACGCCGTGATCCAGCACGAACGCGACGCGCTCGCCCGGTTCCACCGCCAGCGCCACGGCCAGCCGCGCGGTACGCGCCCCCACCTGCGCCCAGGTGACCGCACGCCGGTCGTCGGAGAACGCCGGCCGGTCGCCCCGGTGGAGAGCGTTGTCCCGCAGCACCTCCGGGATCGGGCGGACCTCGGCGTGGGCGGAGATGGCGGAGTAGGCGGCGGTGGAGGCGTGATCGTCGGTGCTCGGGCCTCGGAGCATGGCGCCGATCGTGACACTGTGGATCGTGGTCGGGCCCGTCAGTGACGGGCGGGAGGGCCCATCGTGCCCGAGGGGGCACCGCCCGTGGCCCCGGCGGCCGGCGCGGCGGCACCGTCCACTGCGGATCAGCCGCCGCTGAGGGCGGCGAACGCGACCGGGTCGTGGGCGGAGAAGACCGTCAGGTCCGGCTCGTCGCGGGCGAGCAGCGCCGCCAGGCGGGCGTGATTCTCGCGCACCTTGCTCCGGTCCCACGCGACCATGGTCTCCAGCGCACGCAGCGAGAACGGCACGCCGCCGCTCCCGTCGACGGTGCCCCGGTAGTAGAACGCGTCGCCGGCGTGCAGCAGCCACCCGCTGCCGGAGTCGACCGCCACGCAGGCGTGCCCGCGGGTGTGGCCGGGGAGCGGGATGAGCACGATGCCCGGCGCGATCTCGTCCAGGGGCTTCGCGGCGGCGAAGCCGCGCCACGACTCACCGGCCGCCCCGTGCTCCACGAGGCGGGGCCCGTGCGCCCACTGGGCGGGGCGGAACCGCTGCCGCTCGCGCCGGGTCGGATCGGTGACCGCGCCGGACACCTCGTCGGCGGTGGCGTGCACGCTCGCCTCGGGAAAGTCGGAGAGGCCGCCGATGTGGTCGGCGTCGAAGTGGGTGAGCACGATGTGCCGCACGTCCTCGCGCCGGAAGCCGAGCCCCTCGACCTGCCGCGCGGCCGTCTCCCCTGCGTCGAGCACGGGCCGCACGAAGCTGCGCACCGGCCCGATGCGGCGGCGGGGGTCGGCGACGTCGGCGAGGCCGTAACCGGTGTCCACCAGGACCAGGCCGTTGCCGGTCTCGAGGAGCAGCACGTGGCACACCAGGGAGGCGCCGGGCGGGCGCATCGTGCCGCAGTTGAGGTGGTGCACCTTCACCGGATCACTCCGTCATCGAGGTCGGCCTACGATAAGTGAGAAGAGCCTTCCGGAAACCGGTCGGCAGTGCAAGGAAGGTCGGGATGGCCGAGGACAGGGCGCCGGTGACGCGCCGGCGCGCCGATGCCCGCCGCAACATCGACGCGCTGGTCGAAGCGGCGGGCGCGGTGTTCGCGACCTCCGGCGTGGAGGCGCCCGCGAAGGAGATCACCGACCTGGCCGGCGTCGGGGTCGGCACGCTCTACCGGCATTTCCCGCACCGCGCCGACCTGGTCAAGGCCGTGGTGGAGAGCGGCATCGACGCGGTCGCGCAGGCCGGTCCCGCGCTGGCCGCCGGGCACCCGCCGGCGGAGGCGCTGCGCCTCTGGGCCCGGCGGTTCACCGAGCTGATCGCGACCAAGCGCGGGCTCGCCTCGGCGCTGCAATCCGGCGATCCGGCGTTCCGGGAGCTGCCCGGCTACTTCCTGCGGCGGCTGGGCCCGATCGTCGCCGACCTGCTCGACGCCGCCGTGACCGAGGGGACGGTCCGCGAGGACCTCGGCGCCGAGGATCTTCTGCACGCCCTCACGATGCTGTCCCAGCCGGCGCCGGGGCGGGGAATCGACCACAATCAGCGCGTCGTCGCCGTCTTCCTCGACGGCCTGCGCCACGACCCCGCCCGGTAGCCGGAAATCGAGCACGCCCTTGCGCCCCCTCCACCGCCGTGCCTACTATCCGGAAAACTTTTCCACTTAGGCCGCTGACGAGAGGCTCCCACCATGACCGAGGACGGTGGACCGGTGCGGATCAACGGAAGCCCGGTGGCCCTGCCGGACGACCCGCGCGTGTCCCTGCTGGACCTGCTGCGCGAACAGGCCGGGCTGCACGGCACGAAGAAGGGCTGCGACCAGGGCGCCTGCGGCGCCTGCACGGTGCTGGTGGACGGGCAGCGCGTCCTGTCGTGCCTCGCCCTGGCGGTCCAGTACGCCGGCCGCGAGGTCGTGACCATCGAGGGCCTGTCCGAGGGCGACACCCCGCACCCCCTGCAACGGGCGTTCGTCGAGCACGAGGGCTTCCAGTGCGGCTACTGCACGCCCGGCCAGATCTGCTCGGCCCTCGGCATGATGGCCGAGGTGGAGCGCGGCGTGCCCAGCTACGTGACGGCCGACCTCGGCGCCGCCACGGCCGGCCTGGACGGCGACGAGTTGCGCGAGCGGATGAGCGGCAACCTGTGCCGCTGCGGCGCGTACAACGGCATCGCCGACGCCGTCGCGGAGACCTTCGCGGGGCGGACCCGATGATCCCCTTCACGTACGCGAGGGCCGGGGACGAGGAAGACGCCGTCCGCCTCGCCGGCACGGCCGGCAGCACGTACCTGGGCGGCGGCACGAACCTGGTCGACCTGCTGCGCCGGACGGTCGAACGGCCGAGCGCCCTGGTCGACGTGACCGGACTGTCCTCGTCGATCGAGGACAGCGGCGGCGGCCTGATGATCGGGGCGGCTGCCCGCAACACCGCGGTCGCGGAGCACCGGCTCGTGCGTACCCGCTATCCGGTGCTGTCCCGCGCGATCCTCGCCGGGGCCTCCGGGCAGATCCGCAACATGGCGACGGTCGGCGGCAACCTGCTCCAGCGGACCCGCTGCCCGTACTTCTACGACGTCGCCGGATACCGGTGCAACAAGCGCAATCCCGGCGAGGGCTGCGACGCGGTCGGCGGGCCCCACCGCGGCCACGCGATCCTCGGCGCCTCGCCGGCCTGCATCGCGGTCCACCCCTCGGACATGTGCGTCGCCCTCGCCGCCCTCGACGCCGACGTGCACCTGCGCGGCGCCGGCGGATCGCGCCTCGTGCCGCTGACCGGCCTGCACCGGCTGCCCGGGACCCACCCGGAGATCGAGACGGTGCTCGCACCCGGCGAGCTGATCACCGGCGTGCAGCTGCCCGCGCCGGTGACGGGTGAGCGCTCGGCGTACCGGAAGGTGCGGGACCGGGCCAGCTACGCGTTCGCGCTGGTGTCGGTCGCCGCACTGCTCGGCGTGCAGGACGGTGTGGTCACCTCTGCCCGGCTCGCGCTCGGCGGCGTCGCGCCCAAGCCGTGGCGGGCGTACACGGCGGAGCGGTCCCTGATCGGCGGCCCGGCCACGGCCACGGCGTTCCGGGCCGCGGCCGAGGCGGAGCTGGCCGCGGCGACCCCGTTGCGCGACAACGGTTTCAAGGTGGAGCTGGCGGTGCGCACCATCACGGCTGTCCTCGATGGACTGGTGCGGGAGGAGCGGGCATGAGCGACGCGCACGACGCGAAGCTGGTCGAGGAGGGCGCCGCCCTCGCGCGGCGCCCCGGCCGGACGACGACCCCCGTGCCGGCGGTCCCGGAGAACTGGGCCGGCGTCGCGCACGCCGACCCGCTGTCCCGCGGGCACCGCGGCTACGTCGGCACGCCGCTGGCCCGCCTCGACGGCCCGGTCAAGGTACGCGGCCGGGCACCCTTCGCCGCCGAGTACGGCTACGACGACCTGGCCTACGCGGCCCTCGCCTACAGCACCATCCCCAAGGGACGGATGACCGGGCTCGACACCGCGGCGGCCGAGGCCTCCCCCGGCGTCGTCCTGGTGCTGACCCACCGCAACGCGCCCCGGCTGAACCCCCAGCCCGGCTACGACATGTCCCTGCGGGATCCGGGGATCGGTTTCGAGCGGCTCCCGGTCATGCAGGACGACCGCGTGCACTGGAACGGCCAGCCGATCGCGCTCGTCCTCGCCGAGACCCAGGAGCAGGCCGATCACGCCGCCTCGCTGATCCACGCGACGTACGCGGCCGAACCGGCGGTGACCTCCTTCGCGGCGGCGCTCGCGGCGGGCACGAGGCCGCTCGAGATCTTCGGCCGGCGGATCCGCGTGGAGCTCGGGGACGCGGAACAGGCCCTCGCGGCGTCGGCGGTGTCGGTCGACGAGACGTACCGGACCCCGCCGCACCACCACAACACCATCGAACCGCACGCGGTCACCGTGGCGTGGCACGGCGACGAGCTCCGCGTGCACGACAGCACCCAGGGCGTCCTGCACACCGCGTGGACGCTGGGGCAGATCCTCGGGATCGACCCCGCCCGGATCCGGGTGACGTCGCCGTTCGTGGGTGGCGGCTTCGGCGTGAAGGTGTTGTGGCAGCACCACGTCCTGGCCGCCGTGGCCTCCCGGACGGCCGGACGCCCGGTGCGCCTCGCGCTCTCCCGCGAGGGCGTCTTCCGGATGACCGGGGGCCGCCCGCCGGCCGAGCAGCGGGTGGCCGTCGGCGCGGACGAGGACGGCAGGATCCGTGCCATCGTGCACACCGGCGCGTACGCCACCACCCGGCACTCCCCCTGGCCCGAGCCGCTGTCCATGGCGAGCCAGAACCACTACGCGTCGGACGCCTTCGTGCTCGACACCTCCATGGCGTACGCCGATCTGGTGCAGAACTGCAGCATGCGGACGCCCGGCTCGACGATCGGCTTCTTCGCCCTGGAGAGCGCCGTGGACGAGCTGGCCGGGAAGCTGGGGATGGACCCGATCGAGCTGCGCCTGCGCAACGAGACGGCGACGAACCCGATCGGCGGCAAGCCGTTCTCCTCGCGGCACGCCGCCGAGGCCTGGCGCGCGGGCGCCGAGCGGTTCGGCTGGTCCCGGCGCAGTCCCGTGCCGGGCTCGGTCCGCGACGGCGAATGGCTCGCCGGGATGGGCTGCGCGATGGTCTCGCACCACTATCAGCGGCGCCCCGGCGGGGCCGCCCGGATCCGGCTCACCGCCGACGGCCGGGCCCGGGCCGAGGTCGCCGCGCACGAGATGGGCATGGGTACGGCCACCGTGCAGTCCCAGATCCTCGCCGACCGGCTCGGGCTCGACATCGACCGGGTGTCGGTCGGGTACGGCGACTCCGCGATGCCCGGCCGTTTCCTCGCCGTCGGGTCCTCGCAGAGCGCCGGGATCGGCGGCGCGCTGCTCGCCGCCACCCGCAACCTCATGGATGAGCTGCTGAAACTCGTCCGCGACGGGTCGCCGCTCGCCGGGCTCACCCTGGCCGAGGTCGGCGCGGTGAACGGCGGGCTCGCCGCCCTCGACGACCCGTCCCGGCACGAGAGCTACGAGTCCGTCCTGGCCCGCGCCGGGCGCGCGGAGCTCGTCGTCGAGGGCAGCGGCGAACCGCCGGCCGAGATGGCGAACGTCTCCATGTTCTCGTTCGGCGCCATCTTCTGCGAGGTACGGGTCAGCTCGGTCACCGGCGAGACGCGGGTCAGCCGGATCCTCGGGTCGATCGACTGCGGCCGCGTCCTCAATCCCCGGACGGCGGCGAGTCAGTTCCGGGGCGGGATCGTCATGGGGCTCGGCGCGGCGCTGACCGAGGAGACGGTCTTCGACGACCGCAACGGGCGGATCGTCAACGCGAGCCTCGGCGACTACCACGTGCCCGCGCACCTCGACGTGCCCCCGATCGACCTGATCTGGACCGACATCCCCGATCCGTACGCGCCGGCCGGCGCGCGTGGCATCGGAGAGCTGAGCAGCACCGGGGTGGCACCGGCCGTGGCGAACGCGATCCACAACGCCACCGGCCGGCGGATCCGGGACCTGCCGATCACCCCCGAGAAACTGCTGTGACCGGGACGGGACGCCGTACGGTGGAACCGCCGACCGCACCCGGAGGGGGCCGCATGCGCGACGTCCTGGACAGTCTGCTCACCTGGTGGGAGGCCGGGGAGCCGGCCGGGCTGGCCACCGTGACGTCGACCTGGTCGAGCGCGCCGCGGCAGCCCGGGGCGGCCATGGCCGTCGGGCCGGACGGCACCGTCGCGGGCAGCGTCTCGGGCGGCTGCGTCGAGGGCGCGGTCTACGAGCTGTGCCGGGAGGTCGCCGGAACCGGTACGGCCCGCACGGCCCGGTTCGGCGTCAGCGGCGACGACGCCTTCGAGGTGGGCCTGACCTGCGGCGGCACCATCGAGCTGCTGATCGAGCGGGTCGGCCCGGACAGCTTCCCGGAGCTGCCCGCCCTGGTAGCGGCGGTGCGGGACGGGCGGCCGGTGGCGCTGGCCAGCACGTTCGCGGCCGGCGCCGTACGCCACCTGCTGATCGAGCCGGACGGCCGGGAGGGGTCGCTCGGCCACGACCGGATCGACGACGCCGTCACCGACGACGGCCGCGGTCTCCTCGCCGCCGGCCGCACCGGGCTGCTGCACTACGGACCGCACGGTGAACGCCGCGGCGAGGGGCTGTCCGTGATGGTGTCCGCGTTCGCCCCGCCCGCCCGCATGCTGGTCTTCGGCGCCACCGACCACGCCGCGGCCACCGCCGGGATCGGGTCGCTCCTGGGCTTCCACGTCACCGTCTGCGACGCCCGGCCGGTGTTCGCCACCGCCCGCCGGTTCCCGGCCGCGGACGAGGTGGTCACGGACTGGCCGCACCGCTACCTGACGGCCGAGGCGCAGGCGGGGCGCGTCGACGACCGTACGGTCGTCTGCGTCCTCACCCACGATCCCAGGTTCGACGTGCCGGTGCTGGAGGTGGCGCTGCGCCTGCCGGTCGCGTACGTCGGCGCGATGGGTTCCCGCCGCACCCACGACGACCGGCTCAAGCGGCTGCGCGAGGCGGGCCTGACCGACGGCGCCCTGGCCCGGCTCGCCTCCCCGATCGGCCTCGACCTGGGCGCCCGTACGCCCGAGGAGACCGCGCTGAGCATCGCGGCCGAGATCATCGCCGTGCGCTGGGGCGGCACCGGTCAGCGCCTGACCCGCACCGACGGCCCCATCCACCCCTGACCTCCCGCCGCGAAGCGGGCGCCGATATCGTTCGACCGGGCGCCGCGGCCCGCATAGACTCCCCCGGTTTTCCCCGGCCGGACAGGGAGTTCCGTGAGCAGCACACCGCGTTTCGGTCCCGCCCCGCGGCGGATCGCCGTCGAGCCGGAGCAGGTGCGCCGGCTCGTCGCCGACCAGTTCCCCGAGTGGGCCGGCCTGCCGGTCCGGCCCGTGCGCGACGGCGGGTGGGACAACCGCACCTTCCACCTCGGCGCGGAGATGTCGGTGCGGCTGCCGAGCGCCGCCGAGTACGCCGCCGCGGTGGACAAGGAGCACCGGTGGCTGCCGGTGCTCGCCCCGCGGCTCCCGCTGCCGGTGCCCGTGCCGCTGGCGAAGGGGAAGCCGGGCGCCGGGTACCCGTACCCGTGGTCGGTCTACCGGTGGCTGGACGGCGAACCGGCGAGCGCGGACCGGATCGCCCGGCCCGTACCCTTCGCCCTCGACCTGGCCGGGTTCCTCGCGGCCCTGCACGGTGCCGGGAGCGCCGGCGGGCCGCGCCCGGGGCTCCACAACTGGTATCGCGGCGGCCCGCTGCACGCGTTCCAGCCGTTCGTGGACCGGGCCCTCACGGCGCTCGGCGGCCGGATCGACGCCGGCCGGGCCGTCGAGCTCTGGCGGGCCGCCCTGGACGCGCGCGGGGACGGTGTGGAGAAGTGGTTCCACGGCGATGTCGCCCGGGGGAACCTGCTGCTGCGCGACGGGGAGCTCGCGGCCGTCATCGACTTCGGGGCGTGCGGCGTCGGCGACCCGGCCTGTGACCTGGCGGTCGCGTGGACGCTGCTGACCGCCGACGGCCGGCGGGCGTTCCGGGAGCGCCTGCCGGCCGACGACGCCACGTGGGCGCGCGGCCGCGGCTGGGCGCTGTGGAAGACGCTCGACACCTGCGCGTCCGCCCTGGGCACCCCCCGCGAGGCGGCGGAGCTGCGCGTCCTCGCCGAGGTTCTCTCGCAGGGTTGATCCCCGGCCGCGGCTCGGCCCGCGGTGCCGTCAGGCGGCCTCCAGCGGGGGGACCGGCCGGGGCCGGGGCACGCTGCGGGCGCGCCAGGCCCGCCACAGCGAGCCGGGCGTGGCGAGGACGGCCGGGTGCTCGATCATCTGGGTCACCTTGGCGAAGCCGAGGGCGAGCACCGGGTCCACCGTCGTGGCCTCGACGACCATGCCGGCCAGCGAGGCCCGCACCCGCTCGAGGCCCCGCGGCGGCAGGTTGATCGACGGCCGGGCGCGGTCGCCGGCCGTCGACGTCGCCCACGCGGCGTCCACGACCACCTGCTGGAGGTCGAAGAACGGCCGGGCCGGGGCGGTCAGGTCGGGGCCGGAGCGCAGGAACATCGACAGGCAGGATGCATGCAGGGCGGCCGACGACATGCCCTGGCCGTAGATGGGGTTGAAGGACGCCACCGCGTCGCCGACCGCAAGCAGCCGGGCCGGCAGCCGCCCGGCCTTCGCCCAGTCCCGGCGCCGGCTGTCCGCCTGGCGGTACGTGATCACGTCCCCGATGATCCCGTGCGACACCGCCCGGCCGAACGGTTCGGGAAAGTCCTGGCGGCAGCGCCGGATCAGGTCCTCGGCGGTCTCCCCCGGCCGGCAGGTCCCGTAGCCGCCCATCATGACGATCCAGCGGTCGTTCTCCACCGCCGAGAACGCCACGCCCGCGAGGTCACCGCCCTTCGCCGGGGTCAGGGCACAGAGCGCGGCGCCGATGTCGGGGCGCCCCGGCGGGCGTCGGAAGAACGCGGTCGCGTAGTTGATGCCGGTGATCTGCCGGGTCATCGGCGGCGCGTCCCAGCCGGCCGCGGTCAGCCAGTCGGAGACCTTGCTGGCCCGGCCGGTCGCGTCCACCACCAGGTCGGCCGGCTCGTGGCCGCCGTCGCCGTCCGACTCGTACCGCACGCCGGTGACCTCGGTGGCGTTGAAGTCCAGCCCGGTGACCCGGCCGTTGATGATCTTCACGTTCGGCAGCTCGCGGACCCGCTCGCGGACCTGCTGCTCGAGGAAGGGCCGGGTGGCGGTCAGCGCGTCGCCGATCGGGGCCACGGGCTTGCGCACGCCGTCGGTGTAGGAGGCCCACTGCTGGGGCGAGATCGGCTGCGCCCCGGCGGCCCGGGCGCCGGCGTCGAAGCCGGGGAACCAGCGCTCCAGCTGCCGGCCGCCGGCCTGCAGCAGCGCGTGGACCTGGGTGCCCTGCGGCACGCCGCGCCGCGGGGCGACGACGTCGGTCAGGGTGTCCCGCTCGATCACCACGACCGTCGCCGCGTGGTCGGCCAGGACCCGCGCGGCGAGCAGCCCGGCCATGCTGCCGCCGAGCACGACGACCCGGTCCAGCCCGGCCGGCGCGCCGGTCGGCGGCTCGACCGAGCCGATGGTGGCGAACGTACGCGCGGCTGACGCCATGCGGATCCTCCCGGTAACGCGCTGAACACATCGGAGGGTCAACGATAGTGAGGATCCGCCCGCCCTGTCCGTACGCCTGGGCAAACGGTGCAAAGGCCCTGCACCAACGGCCCACCGGTTCGCCGTTGACGATCTTGGGTTGCTAGCTTCGGCGCGGAGGTGCGGATGAGCGGGATGACCGGCGCCGAGGCGATGGCCCGTACGCTGATCGGTGGCGGGGTGGAGGTCTGCTTCGCCAATCCGGGAACGTCGGAGATGCACTTCGTGGCGGCCCTGGACCGGCTGCCCGCGCTGCGCGGCGTGCTGTGCCTCTTCGAGGGCGTCGCCACCGGGGCCGCCGACGGGTACGGCCGGATGGCCCGGCGCCCGGCCACCACGCTGCTGCATCTCGGTCCCGGGCTGGCCAACGGCGTCGCGAACCTGCACAACGCCCGGCGGGCCGGCACGCCGATCGTGAACCTGGTCGGCGATCACGCCCTCGGCCACAAGCCGCTCGACTCGCTGCTCGAGTCGGACATCGACGCGCTCGCCGGCACCGTGTCGGCCTGGCTGCGGCGCTCCTCGACGGTGGACGGGCTCGGCACGGACGTCGCCGCCGCCGTCGCGGCATCGCTGGCGCCCGGTGGCACCGGCCCGGACCGCACGGGCACGTCGGGAGCGATCGCCACGCTGGTCGTACCGGCGGACCTGTCCTGGTCGGCGCCGGCCCGCCTGGCACCGCCGGAGCCAGTCGCGGCCCCCGCGGCGCCGTCCCCGGTGGAGCTCGATCCGGTCGCCGCCGTGCTGCGCTCCGGGGAGCCGGTCGCGCTGCTGCTGGACGGTACGGCGCTGAGCGGACCCGGCCTGCGCGCGGCGGGCCGCATCGCCCGGGCGACCGGGGCGCGACTGCTGTCGCGCAACTGGCCGGCCCGGCAGCGGCGCGGCGCCGGGGTGCCGCTCACCGAACCGCTCGCCTACCGCGGGGAGCAGATCACCGCGCAGCTCACCGGCGTGCGGCACCTCGTCCTGGCCGGCGCGCGGGAACCGGTGACCTCGTTCGCGTATCCGGGGCGTACCGGGCGGCCGACGCCCGCGGGCACCCGGATCCACGCGCTGCCGGCGGACTTCCTGGAGGCGCTGGCCGACGAGGTCGCGCCGGGCGTGACCCCCGTCGTGGCCCGGCTGGACCCGCCGCCGCTGCCGCCGGGCGAACTGACCGCCGGCAACTGGGCGGCGGTCGTCGGGGCGCTGCTGCCCGAGGAGGCCATCGTGTGCGACGAGTCCATCACCGCCGGCCTGACCACCCTGCACACCGCCACCGCCTCGTCGCCGCCGCACGACGTGCTGGGCCTGACCGGGCTGTCGATCGGCCAGGGACTGCCCGTCGCGCTCGGCGCCGCGATGGCCTGCCCCGACCGCCCGGTGGTCTGCCTGGAGGCCGACGGCAGCGCCATGTACACGCTCCAGGCACTGTGGAGCCACGCGCGCGAACAGCTCGACATCACGACGGTCATCCTCAACAACCGGGCGTACGCGATCCTCCGGGGCGAGCTCGACCGGGTGGGTGCGGGTGCCGCGGCGGCGGGGCTGGCCGACCTGTCCCGGCCGGACCTCGACTTCGTGTCCCTGGCCACCGGCCTGGGCGTGCCCGCCACCCGCGCGTGGACCACCGAGGAGCTCGCCCGGCAGTTCCGCCACGCCCTGAGCGAGCCGGGCCCGCACCTCATCGAGGCGATGCTGCTCCCCGGCGCGTGAGAGGACGCCCGCGGACGGCCGACGGCACGGTGCTCGACGCCGGCGGCACGGTCTTCCACGCCGGGCTGCTCGACCTCGGGCCGGAGAGCCCCGGGCGGCGCACCGTCGGCCTGGCGGACGCGCCCCCGCTGGACTTCTCCGTGCGGATCACCCGCGCGACCGTGGCGGCGGCCATGCTCGACGAGGCCGAGAACCCGCGTTTCCCGGGTGCCGTCGCCGTGCCGCCGGCCTAATCGGTGACGAGGTCCGCGACGGCGGCCCGGACCTGTTCGCGCAGCCACGCGTGCGCGGTGTCGGAGTCGTAGCGCTGGTGCCAGCTGGCGTTGATCGCGGCGGCGGGGAATTCCACCGGCGCCGGGCGGGTGATCAGCCCGAAGGCGTCGAGGAGCGGACGGCTGATCACCGCCGTGGTGGTCACCAGCACGTCGCTGCGGCTCGCCACGTGCAGGGCCATGGTGCCGGTGGCGACGGCGGCCACCACGCGGCGGCGCAGGCCCTCGGCCGCCAGCACCTCGTCGACGGGGGCGGTGAGCCGGCCGCGCCGGGACACGTGCACGTGCGGCTGGGCCGCGTACGAGGCCAGGTGCAGGCCCTCGGCGCACGGGTGGCCCCGGCGCATCGCGACGACGAGGGGGTCGTGCCCCAGGTTCTCCGACCGGAATTCCGGCAGGCTCGGCCGTCCCTCGCCCAACTCCAGATCCACCCGGCCGCGCCGCAGGTCGTCGGTGTCGGTGGCGTTCTCGGCGAGGATCCGCAGGCTCGCCCGGGGTGCGCGCTCCATGATCCGGCCGAGCAGCAGCGGCGCCAGCGCCGTGGCGAGCAGGTCGTGGCACTGGAGCGTGAACGTACGGTCGAGCTCGTCGAGGTGCAGCTCGCGGCTCGGCACGAGGACGTCGTGGGCCTGGCGTACCAGCCGGTGCACGTCCTCCCGGATCGCCGTCGCGTACGGCGTGGGCATCATCGTGCGGCCGGTGCGCACCAGGATGTCGTCGCCCGTGAGCTTGCGCAGCCGGCCCAGGGTGCGGCTGACCGCGGGCGACGACAGGTGCAGCCGCTCGGCCGCACCCATCACGCTGCCCTCCTCCAGCAGGGCGTCCAGCGCGATCAGCAGGTTCAGGTCAAGATGCATGGCAGTAAATCTTACTCAGCAAAGGATGCAGCTGCGTCAAGTCGCGTCCTCGCAGGACGTCCGGAGAGGTCAGCGCCGGGCGGCGGCACGGGCCCGCCGGTCGGGGCGTTGCGGCATCTCGCCCAGCACCCCGGCGAACAGCGCGTCGCGCAGCGCCACCTCGCGCGGGTCGTCCCACAGGTGGAAGCCGGTGCGGTTCATCGCGTAGGCGAAGCCCGTACCCGTGTCGGGGTCCGCGAAGGCGAAGGACCCGCCCAGGCCCATCGTGCCGAAGGCCGTGCCGGACGCGGAGCCGAAGCGGAACGCGGGGAAGGGCTTCACATAGCCGAGGGAGAACCGGGTCGGCACCCGCAGCACCTCGTCGGTGAGCCCCCGCGAGGGCGGCTCCGCCGGGTTCCTGAGCTCGTCGAGCGTCGCCGCGGTGAGGCCCAGCCCGGCGCCCCCGGTCGCCGCGTCCCCGTAGAGCTTGGCGACGGAACGCACCAGGCCGATCCCGTTGACGGCGGGAATCTCCGCGGCCTGGACGTCCGGCCGGTTGATGTTGTCCGGCTCGCCCAGCACCCGCGGGTTGCGGAAGGCGCGGGCGCTCAGGCTGCGCGGGTTGAAGAAGGCGCGGACGAAGGACGGCGGCATCGCGTTCAGGTGCAGCATCATCTGCCAGGGCCGGAAGCCGTGGATGCGGGCGATCCGGCCGCGGTCGGTGCCCGCCGGCAGGCCGATGTGGAAGTCCAGGCCGAGCGGCGCCGCCACCTCCTCGGCGAAGAACCGGCCCAGGCGGCGTCCCCGCGGGTCGGCCCGGCTGACGAGTTCGCTCTCGTACCAGCCGAGCGAGGTGCCGTGGTAGCCGTGGCGTTCGCCCGGGGTCCACGCCGGACGCTGCTGCGCCAGCACGGCCGAGAGCGCCGGCGAGCCGGACAGGTCGCGCAGCTCCAGCGGCCGGTCGATGACCGGCAGCCCGGCCTGATGGGACAGGAGCTGGCGTACGGTCACCGCCTCCTTGCCCGCGGCCGCGAACTCGGGCCAGTAGGACGCCACCCGCCGGTCGTAGTCGAGCTGCCCGCGCGAGTGCAGCACCGCGAGGGTCGTCGACGACACACCCTTGGTCGTCGAGAAGACCGGCACCATCGTGTCGCGCTCCCACGGCGCGCGGGTGGTGCCGTCGCGGTAGCCGCCCCAGAGGTCGACCACCTTGCGTCCGTCGCGGTAGACCGCGCAGGCCGCGCCGATCTCGCCCCGCTGCGTGAAGTTGCGCCGGAACGCGTCGGCCACCGGGCCGTAGCCCTCGTCCACCGCTGCGTCGATCATGCCGGAACGGTGGCACGGCGGGCAGGTCGCTGCCAGGGACGCACAATCCCTGGGAAGTTGACGGCATCGGGTGGTCCTGGGACATTCGCGCCATGGATCGCGAGGAACTGGCGGATTTTCTGCGCTACCGTCGCGCCGCGCTCGTGCCCGACCGCCCGGCCGGCCGCAAGACCCGTGGCCTGCGCCGGGAGGAGGTCGCCGCGCGGGCGTTCATCTCGGCCGACTACTACACCCGGCTGGAGCAGCGGCGCGGCCCGCGACCCTCGCCGGAGGTCGCGGCGGCGCTCTCCCGGGCGCTCGAGCTGACCACCGACGAACGCGACCACCTGTTCCGCCTGATCGGCCACAACCCGCCGCAGGACGCCCCGGAGCCGGACGGCGCCGATCCGGGCCTGCGCCGGGTGCTGCACGCGCTCGACCGCAGCCCCGCGATGGTCGTCTCGAACCTGGGCCGGACGCTGCTGCAGAACGACCTGGCGCTGGCCCTGTTCGGCGACCAGACGCAGCATGAGGGGCCGGCCGCCAGCGGCTATTTCCGCTGGTTCACGATGCCGGAGGAGCGCGGCCTCTATCCGCCGGACATCCACGAGCAGCAGAGTGCGACCTATGTGGCCGCCGTCCGGGCGGCGGCGGATCTGGAGCCCGACCCGGCCGAGGGGGCCCGGCTGATCGCCGCGCTGCGGGCACACAGCCCCGAGTTCCGTCGCCTGTGGGAGCACCACGAGGTGCGGATCTGCCGTCAGGAGACGACGTCGCTGCTGCACCCCGCGGCGGGCCGGCTGGACTTCGACTGCGAGGTCGTCTTCAGCGACAGCGGCCGGCAGCGCCTGCTCATCTTCACCCCGCGCGACGACACCACGGTCCGAGCCATGGAACTGGTGCAGCCTAGGGCGAGGGCGAGATGAGCGTCGGCGAGGTGGCCGGCAGGCTCAGCCCGGACGCTGCGGCCGGGTGAGGCCCTGGTCGTACGCGAAGATCACGGCCTGGACCCGGTCCCGGGCGCCGACCTTGGCGAGCACCCGGCCGACGTGGGTCTTGACCGTGGATTCGGAGAGCACCAGCCGCTCGGCGATCTCCCCGTTGGTCCACCCGCGGCCGATCGCGACCAGGATCTCCCGTTCGCGCTCCGTCAGGGTGGCGAGCCGCGGGTCGGCCGGCGGCCGGGTGCCGTCCGGTCCGTCGCCGAGCCGGCCGGCGAACGCGTCGAGCAGGCGCCGGGTCAGGACCGGCGCGATCACCGCGTCGCCCGCGGCGACGGCCCGGATGCCGGCCAGCAGCTCCTCCGGGTACGCGTCCTTGAGCAGGAAACCGCTGGCACCGGCCCGGAGCGCGGCGTGCACGTACTCGTCGAGGTCGAACGTCGTGAGCATGAGGATGTGCGACCGGCCGCCGTCCGCGACGATCCGGCGGGTCGCCTCGATGCCGTCCATGCCGGGCATCCGTACGTCCATCAGCACCACGTCGGGATGCAGCTCGGTGGCCTGACGCACGGCCTCGGCACCGTTCTGGGCCTCGCCGACCACCTCGGTGTCCGGGTGGCTGTCGAGCAGCATCCGGAAGCCGAAGCGTTGCAGCGGCTGGTCGTCGACGATGAGCACGGTGATCATGCCGTTCCGCCCTCCGCGTCGAGGTCGGCGGTCACCGTCCAGCCGCCGCCGGGCGCCGGGCCGGCCGTGACCGTGCCGCCGTACAGGGCGGCGCGCTCGCGCAGCCCGATGAGTCCGTGACCCTCACCGGCAGAGGGTACGGGCTGCTCGCCGGGCGGCGGGCCGGAGTCGCCGACCGTGATCCGCAGGCGGCCGCCCTCGACCCGCACCATCAGGTGGATCCGGGTGCGCGGACCGGCGTGCCGCAGCGCGTTGGTCAGCGCCTCCTGCGCGATGCGGTACGCGGTCAGCTGCACGCCCGTGTCGAGGGCGTCGAGGGCACCGCTGCTCTGATACTCGACCTGCGGCCCGGCGGCGCGGATCCGGCGGCACAGGGAGTCGAGGTCGGCCACCCGCGGCTGCGGGCTGAGGTTCGGCTCGTCGGTCTGCTCGCGCAGCACGCCCAGCATCCGCCGCAACTCGGCGAGGGAACCGCGGCCGGTCTCGGCGATCAGCCGCAGCGTCTCGGCACCGCGCTCGGGCGACGTGCCCGCCGCGTACCGGCCGCCGTCCGCCAGCGTGATGATCACCGAGAGGCTGTGGCCGACGATGTCGTGCATCTCGCGGGCGACCCGGGCCCGCTCGGTGGCCGCCGCCAGCCGGCTGCGCTGGTCGCGTTCGGTCTCCAGCTGGGCGGCCCGCTCCCGCAGCGCGGCGACCTGCGCGCGGCGCACGCGGATCGCGAAGCCGAGCGCGGCGGCGGCCGTGCCGAAGCTGCCGACGATGAACAGCACGTCCTGGACCGGTACGTCGCCGGCCAGTCGCGCCACGATCACGACCACCGCCACGGCCAGCCCCGGCACGGCCCAGAGCAGGCGATGGAGCCGGCCGTGCAGCACCAGGCTGTAGACGGCGACCAGCACGGCGACGTCGGCGCGCAGCAGCACCCCGGCGGCCCACTCGGCCACGAAGACGGCGAGGACGACGTGGAGCACGGCCATCGGGGCCCGGCGGCGCCACCACAGCGGCACGATGAGGGCGGCCTGGCACAGGATCATCTGCGGGCGGGGCGGGTCGGTGAAGACGACCGGTGCCTGCGACGGCCGGTGGTCCTGGATGAGGTCGGGCACGCAGAACACCAGGACGATCGCCAGCAGGACGGCCGTGTCCGGCACCCACGGGTGCTCGGCCGTCCACTGCCGCAGGCGGCGCCCGTACCGGAACAGCCGGGTGTCGGCCAGCCCGTGCTCGCTGATCATGAACTCATCCTCCGGCATGGGCCGCGGACGGCACCCGGCCGAGCCGGATGCCGCCTCGCACGGGACCCCGAGATCAGGCGTCCGAGCGCATCAGCCGGTACGCGGCCCCGCCGAGCGCGAGGACCGTCCAGCCGAGCAGGACCGCGAGCCCCGCCCCGGCCGACAGCGTGCCGGCGGAGTGCTGCATCGCGGTCATCGCGTCGCCGGCGCTGCTGGGCAGGTACGGGTTGAGGTCGTCACGCCACGCCTGCGGCAGGAGCGACATCAGCCCGGGCACCAGCATGAACGTGCCGACCAGGGCCGAGATGCCGCCGGCGGTCGAGCGCAGCAGGGTGCCGAGGGCGACGCCGATGACGCCGACCAGCCCCAGGTAGACGCCCGTGCCGAGCAGGCCGCGCACGACGCCGTCGGCCGAGAGCGCCAGCTCCGCCGGGGTGCCGTCGAGCACGCCGCTGCTGATGAGGAAGCCGATGAAGGCACCGGCCGTGGCGGCGACGAACGCGAGGACCCCGTACACCGCGGCCTTGGTCCACAGCACCGGCAGGCGGCGCGGCACCGCCGCCAGGGTCGAGCGGATCATGCCGGACGAATACTCGCCCGACGCGGTCAGCACCCCGAGCACGCCCAGGGCGATCAGGGAGAAGGGCACCCCGAAGAGCGCGAGACTGTACGCGGTGGAGTCGGCGAAATCCGGATCCATCTGCGCCGAGCCCAGCATCGACTCGTAGCGCAGCGCCGCGATGGTGCCGAAGCCGAGCAGGAACAGCAGCCCGATGCCGAGCGTGATCCAGGTCGACCGCAGCGACCACAGCTTCGACCACTCGGAGCGCAGCACCCCCCGGGCGGTCACCCGGACGCGCGGATCCACGGCCCGGACCGGGGTGGCCTCGACGGGCCGGGTGTCGGTGGCGACGCTCATGCCGCCCTCCCCGGGACGGTCGCCGAGTGGTACTCGACGGATTCTCTGGTCAGTTCCATGAAGGCCTCCTCGAGGGAAACGGTCTTGGCGGTCAGCTCGAACAGGGCCACGCCGTGCGTGGCCGCCACGAGCCCGATCTCCCGCGCCGACAGCCCGGTGACGCTCAGCTGCTCGGAACCGGGCCGCCCGGTGATCTCCACGCCCGGGCCCGCGAGCAGCCGGCGCAGCTCGGCCGGGTCGGCGCTGGCCACCACGACCGTGTCGCCGCCGGCCTGGAGCACCAGCTCCTGCACGGTGGTGTCGGCCAGCACCCGGCCCCGGCCGACGACGATCAGGTGGTCGGCGACCAGCGCCATCTCGCTCATCAGGTGCGACGAGATGAAGACGGTCCGGCCCTCGGCGGCCAGGCCGGTGAGCAGCGTACGGATCCACAGCACGCCCTCGGGGTCGAGCCCGTTGACCGGCTCGTCGAGCATGACGGTCTGCGGGTCGCCGAGCAGCGCCGCGGCGATGCCCAGCCGCTGGCCCATGCCGAGCGAGAAGGCGCCGGCGCGCTTGCGGGCCACCGACTGCAGGCCGGTCTGCTCGATCACGTCGGACACCCGGCGCCGCGGGATGCCGTGGGTGTGCGCCACGGCCATCAGGTGGTCGAACGCGGACCGCCCCGGATGGATCGACCGCGCCTCCAGCAGCGCGCCGACCTCGTGCAGCGGCGCGGCGTGCCGGGCGTACGGGCGGCCGTTCACGGTCACCGTCCCCGACGTGGGCGCGTCCAGCCCGATGATCATCCGCATGGTGGTGGACTTGCCGGCCCCGTTCGGGCCGAGGAAGCCGGTGACCGCCCCCGGCCGTACGGTGAAGCTCACCCCGTCGACGGCGGTCTTGTCGCCGTAGCGCTTGGTCAGTTGTCGTGCCTCGATCATCGCTTCCCCCTCACCGGTCCGCCGGGTCCCGGCGTCGTGAGGCAAACGCTAGATCCGCCCGGGCGGCGATCCGTCGTACCGCGGTCGGATCTTTGCCCGGGCCGTAGTACCCCGGTACCACCGGCCACCCGTGATCGTTGCCCGGGTATGAGGACGAAGTCGATCGTGGTGCTGGCCTGTCTCGCCGTCGCGTCGCTCGTGGTGCCGCCAGCCGGGGCCGACCCGCTCTCCGGCTTCCCCGGCCTCCTCGACGGCGTGGAGCGGAACCCCGCGGTGGTCGCCGCCATGCGCCCGTACCGGTCCTGCATGAGGAGCCGGTACGGGTACGACGTCGACGAACGCACCGACTTCCTCTTCGCGCCGCGGCTGTCGTACACGGACGCTCCCCTGCCGGGCCACAAGCCCGGCGCGGCCTGGCGGCGCGGCGTCAAGCAGGTCCGGGCCGCGTTCGCCGCCGATGTGGACTGCCGCCTCCCGGCCTACCGGATCGCCATGCGCCTGGTAGCGCCGCGCCTCGCCCCCTGGGAACGCCGGCACCGCGCCGAACTGGCCGCCGTCCGCGAGGCCTGGCGCGAACGCGTCGACCAGGCCCGCTCGCTGCCCCGCACGATCCCCACCTGAACCCCGCCCACCGGCCCCGCGCCCGCTCAGGGGCGCCGCGGCGCTCGCTCGGGCGGGTCCGGCTCGGTGCGCGCTCAGGCGAGACCGGCGCGCAGCCGGGACCGGACGGCGGCGGGATTCAGGCGCTCCGCGAGCCGGTCCCGAGGACCGCGCGGACCGCCGAGCGGAGCAGGTCCAGGTCGTCCACGACCGTGCCGAGGGTGACCAGCGCCACCGGCCGATCGCCGGCGAAGGCGGGGATGCCGGCCGGCGTCCCGGTCTCGTACGCGCTGCTGCCGATAGCCCGACGCTCCCCCAGCTCCCCCTCGGCGCGCTTGCCCGCACCGCCCCACAGACCACCCGACCGGCCTTCACCCCGCACGGCGGATCAGGAAGTAGGCTGGCAGCGTGGGTGAAGGCATTGAACACGCAGATGCGGATGGTGCCCGGCCGCCGGTGGGCTACCTTCCGTACGGTGATCGCAAGCCCTATGTCGTGGCCGACACGCTCGCAGCACTGACCGGGCCGACCCGCGGCGTGGTCACCCTGCCCCCTCATCTCGACTGGTCCGGCCGCGCGAACTACGACCTCGGCCGGCCCGCACGCCTGGCCGGCATGTACAAGGTGGTACTCATCGAGGCCGGCAGCGTCGAAGATCTGAACGCCTGGCTCGACCGCGAACTACTCCTCCGCCTCTGGCCCACCCTCTGGTTGCCGCCGCAGCTCCGGCGCCGCTGGGAGGAACGTTTCCCGGAGCTCGCCGCCACCCGCACGGCAGCCGCATAACAGGTGGACCCTTTTCACGAGCGACTCGTGTTCACCGCATGACCGTCGTGGGGAGTTCGGCGCAGCGGTGACGGCCGTCGTCCGGGCTTACCGCGAGGACGGGGTCGCGGTTGATGTCGAGCGGCGGTACGACACCTTCGCCAGGATGGTGGCGACCGAGGGCAGGCACACGGCCAAGGTGGAACTGGGCGTCGATTGGCGTGCCAACGACCCGATCCTGATGTCCATCGGCCCAGTCCTGCATCCCGATGATGCGGTAGCGAACAAAATGAGCGCGCTCTATGGCCGGGCGTTCGCTCGCGACTTCATCGACATCGATGCCACACTGCGGTCAGGAAAGTACTCCCGCGAAGACCTCCTACGCCTCGCCGAACGAGCCGATTCCGGCTTTGACCGGCGCATCTTCGCCGGCGCCCTGGAGCAGGCCGACGTCCTGGACCCGGCGGACTTCGATCAGTACGGGATTCCGAGCCGAGCGCTGAATGATCTCCGAAGCCGGTTCGCAGCATGGCGACGCGACCTGCTCGGCGAAGCCCCGCCCGAATAAGAGGCGCGTATGCGGGGCGGGGCGGATTCCCGTAGGCGTCAGTGTTCGCTCAGCTCGCCCCAGGCGTGCCAGCGGTCGATCTCGACCTGGACGGTCATCCGGGGGCGTTCGCGGTTGGCGTACGGTTCGCCGAGGTAGTGGCGGGCCAGGCGGTCGATGTCCTTCAGGTCCGTGTCGTCGGCGATGGAGACGGCGCGGCCCTGCACGCTGACGTGGCTGTACCAGTCGGGGGCGAGGACGGTCAGGGAGACGCGCGGGTCCGCGTGCAGGTGCTTGAGCCGGGCGCGTTTCGCGTCGAGGCCGAGGAGGATCCGGCCGTCGTCCTCCAGCAGGTACCAGGTTGCCACCGTGACGGGGCGGCCGTCGGCGGCGACGGTGGCCATGACGGCGGGGAGCGGGCGGCGGAGGAAGGCGGTCAGCTTCGGCGGCAGCGGGGTCGTGGGCATGGGTCGAGCCTAGATCGGCGGCTCAGCGTTCGATCACCTTCATCTGTTCCTCGGTGTGGTGGCCGCCCTCGGCCACGGGCAGCGCGGTCAGGGTCGCGAGCTGCTCGGGGGTGAGGGTGACGGCGTCCGCGGCGGTGTTCTCCTCGACCCGGCTCACCCGCTTGGTGCCGGGGATGGGCACGATGTCGCCGCCCTGGGCGAGCAGCCAGGCGAGGCCGACCTGCGCCGGGGTGACGCCCGCCTCGGCGGCCACCGCCTGCACCTGGTCGGCGATGCGCAGGTTCCGCTGGAAGTTCTCGCCGGTGAAGCGCGGGTGGTGCTTGCGGAAGTCGCTGTCGTCGAGGCGCTCGATGTCGGCCGGGGTACGCAGGGCGCCGGTCAGGAACCCGCGGCCCAGCGGCGAGTACGCCACCAGCCCGATCCCCAGCTCCCGCAGCAGCGGCAGGAGCTCCTCCTGGTCACGGGTCCAGAGGGAGTATTCCGACTGCAGGGCGGTGACGGGGTGCACGGCGTGGGCGCGGCGGATCGTGCCGGCCCAGGCCTCGGAGAGCCCGACGTACCGGATCTTGCCCTCCTGGACCAGCCCGGCGAGCGCGCCCATGGTGTCCTCGATGGGGGTGCCGGGGTCGACCCGGTGCTGGTAGTACAGGTCGATCCGGTCGGTGCCGAGGCGCTTCAGCGAGCCCTCGACCGCGGTGCGGATGTTGGCCGGGCTGCTGTCCAGCCCTCCCGGCACGCGGCCGTCGTGGGAGACGAGGCCGAACTTGGTCGCCAGCACGACCTGGTCGCGGCGGCCCCGCAGGGCGCGCCCGACCAGCTCCTCGTTCACGTACGGCCCGTAGATCTCGGCCGTGTCGATCAGGGTCACCCCCAGCTCGAGGGCACGGTGGACGGTGCGGATCGACTCGGCGTCGTCGCTGCCCGCGCCGCTGTAGCCGTGGGACATGCCCATCGCGCCCAGGCCGATCCGGGCGACCTCGAGCTCACCGAGCTTTGCCGTACGCATGATGTCTCCTCCTGGGGTTTGTCCCAGCCTTTCACGCCCCGGGGAAAAGGCACGGCGAAACGAAGATCCACGCCGGGCGCCGTTCGATTCCCGTCGATGTTAGGGTGCGATCATGCTGGCTCGTGCGCTCGCCGCCGTCGTGCCCCTGCTCGCCGTCACCCTCCTGCCGCCGGCCCCCGCGGTCGCGCGCGCCGCCGACACCCCGGCACCACGGGCCGCGGGTGACACGCGGGCCGGGCTCAGTGACACGCCGGCCGGAGGCGACACGCGGGAGGCCGGCGCCGTGGCGCAGGCGCGGGCCGCGGCGGACGCGGCCGGCTTCGAGGCCCGGTTCCAGGCGAAGAACGACTGGACGTGGAGCGGCGGGGACCAGGTCACCAGCCTGCGCGCCACGAACGGGCTGACCTACTGGTCGTTCGGCGACACCATCATCGGCGAGGAGGATCCGGCGACCGGCGCCTACCGGCCGGGCTGGGAGTTCCTGCCGAACACGATCCTGGTGCAGCGCGGCGACGGGTGGGACGCGACCACCTTCCGCAACGCCGTGCCGGACGCCGCCGACGGGGACCGCTACTGGACGCAGGGCATGTTCCAGGCCGGCGGCTTCCTCTACGTGCTGTGCCAGCGGGTACGCAACACCGATACGTACTTCCAGCTGCGCGGGGCCGAGCTGGCGAAATTCGCGTTCAACGCGGACGGCACCCTGGCGTTCCGCGGCATGTTCGCCACCCCCTCGACGGGCAAGCTGGACGGCGATTCCGCGGCGACCGCCCAGTTCAGCATGGACGCCGTGGTCAGCGGCGCCTACGTGTACGTCTTCGGCTTCGCCAACGCGCCGGGCGACGCGTTCGCACCCCACCGCAGTTACGTCGCGCGGGTGCCGGTCCGCTCGGTGGAGAATTCCGGCGCGTGGCGCTTCCGTGACGCCGCCGGCGCGTGGCAGCCCGACATGGCCCTCGCCGAGCCGATCCTGAAGGCGCAGATCTCCAGCGTCCGCGTGATCGGTGGCCGCTGGGTGCTGGCCTACAAGCCCTGGAACGGCTGGGGCGACACGGTGTACGTCGAGACCCGGTCCCAGCCGTGGGGCAGCGCGATGGGCACGACCACGATCAGCTCACCGGCCGGCACCACGGCGGGCGGGCAGCGCTACCTCACGTATTCGCCGCAGCTGCACCCCGAGCAGGCGCTGGACTCGGGCCGGCTGCTGGTGAGCATCGCCTGGAACGGTGCCGACCTGTCGGACACGGCCAACGACGCGGACCTTTACAAGCCGCGCTTCTACGAGGTCACCCTGCCCTGACCCCGCGCCGCGCCGCGCCGCGCGAGCCGCCCCGCGCAAGCCGCGCCGCCCCACGCAAGCAACGCCGCGCAAGCCGCGCCGATGGGAAGGGCTGGTCAGGCCGGGCCGGGTGGCAGGGCGGCGTTGAGGATGCCGTCGAGCAGCACGTCGAGCGCCCACGCCGCGCGCTCGTCGGGGTCGCCCGAGACCAGCAGGCCGCCGAGGCGGGCGATGTGCGGCATGCGGATGGCATCGATCCCGGCCAGGACGTCCCGGAGGGTGTCGAGGTCGCCGGCGGCGCGCTTCGCCGGCTCCCGGGCGGTGTGCTCGGCGGCGAGCGCGGTCGGGTAGAGCAGCAGCATGTCGACTCCCCACGCGGCCGCCCGGTCGTCCGCGCCGCCCTCGTGCAGCAGGGCCAGGACCGCCTCGACCAGGGCCAGGTAGTTCGGGCCGCTCGGCTGGGTCGACAGCGCCATGCGGGCGAGCTCGGGGCGCGTGGCCAGCACGTTGCGGTAGCCGACCAGCAGGGACCTCACCCGGTCCCGCCAGGTCTCCCCGGTCGCGCCCGCCTCGACGAGCGGGGCGATCAGCGTGTCCAGGATCTGCGCGTGCAGGTCCTCGGTGTCGCGGACGTACACGTACAGCGAGGCGTGGCCGGTGTCGAGCGCGGCGGCCACGCGCCGCATGGTCACCTTGCCCAGGCCCTCGTCGTTCATGATCCGCAGCGCCGTCTCGATGATTCCCTGCCTGGTCAGGGCGGGTTTGGCGGGGCGTTCGCGACGGCTCTGCACACTCACCCGGTCACGCTAGCACGACCATGGTCGCCGTGAACTGCCGTACGACCATGGTCGTTACGACCATGGTCGTGCTACCGTCCGGTCATGACGCAACCCACCATCGCGATCGTCGGGGCGGGCCTCTCGGGCCTCGTCCTCGCCCGCATCCTCCAGCTCCACGGTGCCGACGCCACCGTCTACGAGGGCGACGCCGACGGTGACGCCCGCAGCCAGGGCGGATCCCTCGACATCCACGACGACTCCGGCCAGCTCGCACTGCGGGCGGCCGGACTCTTCGAGCAGTTCCGCGCCCGGGTGCAGCCGCAGGGCGAGCACACCCGGGTCCTCGACCGGAACGGCAAGGTGCACCTCGACGCCGGGCCGCCCGGCGAGGAGGGCGGGCGCCCCGAGATCGACCGGACCGTCCTGCGCCGCCTGCTGCTCGACTCCCTCGACCCGGGCCGGATCGCCTGGGGACACCGGGTCACGGCGGCGGCCACCCGCCCGGACGGCCGGCACGAGCTGACCTTCGCCGACGGCCGCACAACCGCGGCGGACCTGCTGGTCGGCGCCGACGGCACCTGGTCACGGGTACGGCCGCTGCTGTCGGACGCGAAGCCGGCGTACTGCGGCATCACCCACGTGGAGATCCGCATCCCCGACCCGGCCGCGCACCCCGGCCCGGCGGCGACCGTCGGCACCGGCATGATCTTCGCGCTCGGCGGCGACCGGGCGATCATGGGACACGGCGGCGCCCACATCGAGCTCGGCGCCGCGATGCGGGTGCCGCACGACTGGATGACGGCGACGGGCATCGACTGGACGGACCCGGGAGCGGCCCGGGCGACGCTGCTCGCCGAGTACGACGGCTGGGCGCCGGAGCTGACCGAGCTGCTGCGCGTCTGCGACGACTCGTTCGTACCGCGCCGGATCTTCGCGCTGCCCGTCGGTCACCGCTGGGACCGCGTGCCGGGCGTCACCCTGGTCGGGGACGCCGCTCACGTGATGTCCCCGTACGCCGGGGAGGGCGCCAACCTCGCCCTGCTCGACGGCGCCGAACTCGCCCGGGCGCTGCTCGATCACCCGGGCGATCCCGAGGCCGCGCTGGCCGCCTACGAGAGCGACATGTTCGCGCGGGCCGCCGCCTCCGCCGGGGCGTCCGCGCAGGGGCTGGAGATGTGCTTCGGCCCCGAGGCGCCCCTGGAGATCGTCTCCTTCTTCACCGCCCCCCGCTGAACCGTCCCGGAGGAACGTCATGGACAAGAACCTCACCCTCGGCCCGGTGGAGCTGACCGTCGCGGACCTCGCGCGCAGCGTCGCCTACTACACCGAGGCCATCGGCATGCGGTTGCTCGAGAGCGACACCGGGCGGGTGACGGTCGGCGTACCCGGCCGGCCCCTGGCCGTCCTGCGGGAGAACCCCGGGGCGGCACCCGCGCCGCCGTCCGGGCCGGGCCTCAGCCACTTCGCCCCCGCCCTGCCGGCACGCGCGGACCTGGCCCGCTTCGTCCGGCACTACGCGCGCTGGGGAGACCCGAGGCTCATCGACCACACCGTCGCCCAGTCCGCCTACGTCGAGGATCCCGACGGCCACACCGTCGAACTGACCTGCCACCGGCCCCGCGAGGAGTGGCGCTGGCAGGACGGCCGGCCGGCGGCGGTCGCCGATCCGCTGAGCGAGGACCTGCTCCTCGGCGAGGAGGGCGCCGACGAGCCCTACCGCGGCCTGCCCGACGGTACGACCATGGGCCACGTCCAGCTGAAGGCGACCGACGCCGGGCTCACGGCCACCCGGTCGTTCTACTGCGACGTGCTGGGCTTCCGCGTCGTGGCCACCCTCGGCGGGAGTTTCCTCGGCGTCGGCGCCGGCGAGGACGACCGGGCCCAGCTCGTCTTCACCAACCGCTTCGGCCCCGGCAATCCCCGCCCTGTCGCGGGAGAAACGGCCGGGCTGATCGCCGCCGGGCTCGTGTTCTCCGGCACGGCCGAGACCGGAGCACTCCTGGGGCGGCTCTCCGCTGCCCATCACCCGTACCGGATAGAGGCGGGCGTCCTGTCGGTGCGCGACCCGTCGGGCAACCTGCTCCGCTTCGCGGCGTAGGGCCGGCACCGGCGGGCCGTCGCTCAACCGAGCGCCAGGATCAGGCCGGCCGCGACGAGCACGGCGGCCGTGACCCCGTGGACGCCCAGGGCGGTGGCGCGCCTGCCGCCGTTGGTCAGCACGATGACGGCGTCCGCCACCGGCGTGAAGGCCGCGGCGACCAGCGCCCAGCCCAGGGCCGTACGCCCGGCGGCCGCCCAGACGACGAGCAGCACCAGGCCGGAGGCGATGTCGCGGACGCCCTTGATCGCGGTCAGGGCGCGGAGGTTGTCCGCGGCGACGCCGAAGTCGAGCGTGGCACGGGCGGGGGTGAGCAGGAAGCGGGTGCCGAGCCACCCCGACCCGCCCCCGATCTCGCCCTGCGCCGCGATCAGGTCGTCCGCGCCGCCCGCGAGCTCGCCGAGGCCGGCGGCTGGACCGCCGTCACGATGCGCCGCCTCGCCGGCGAACTCGGCGTCACCCAGCCGGTGCTCTACTCGGCCTTCGCCGGCCGCCAGGCCCTCATCGACGCGGTGGCGCTCGCCGGCTTCAGCGACCTCGCGTCGGCCCTCGAGGCGGTGGAGGCCGCACCGATGGCGCGGATGCGCGCCTACCTCGACTTCGCCGCCGCCCACCCCCGCGTCTACGAGGCGATGTTCTCGCTGCCGTCGGGGCTCGCCTTCGCGGCCGACGACACCCCCGCACCGCTCCGGCGTGCCTTCGCGGGCATCCGCGACGCCTTCCCCGACGCCGACGGCACCCGCGCGGAGGTCGCCTGGTCGGCCCTGCACGGGCTGGCTACCCTTCAGGCGAGCGGGCGCCTGCGGGCGGGCCAGGCCCGGGCCCGGCTCGAGCACGCCCACCGCCTGCTCACCCGGGAGATGCCCTGATGACCCACCCCCACCCGGACCTCCGGCTCATCCCGGCGCCGGGGCGGTAGCGGTGTTCACCGACATCGGGGCCTTTCAGGAGATGCTCGTGGCCAGCGGCATGCCGCCGGTCCGCAGCGGGCGGCACGGCTCCGCGGAGTTCCGGGCCGGCATCGTGCGGCGCGACCTGGGGGCTCTCCGGCTGATCGAGCTGGTCACGCCCGAGGGCGAGTGTTTCCGGGACCCTCGGTCCGTCCGAGCGGCGGACGAGGAGTTCTGGCAGATCGAGGTCATGGTGCGCGGGCGCGCGGGCGTGGAGCAGGGCCGCGGCACGGCCGATCTCGGGCCCGCCGACCTGGTTCTCGTCGATCCGGCCCGGCCGGTGCGGTTCGCCAGCACCGCCTCCCGGCACGTGAGCATCCTGGTGCCCCGGCGCGAGCTGCGGCTGCGCCCGGGTGACGCGGCCCGCCTCGCCGGCGTACGGATCAAGGGCGATCGCGGACCGGCGGCCCTGGTGGCGTCGCTGGCGCGGGACCTGGCCCGCTCGGCGCACGGGTTCCGGGACGGCGAGGCGCAGCGCACGGCGGCGGCGGTCACCGAGCTGATCTCCGTGACGCTCCAGGCCAGGCTGGACGACGAGGCGGCCCCGGCTCCGGACCGGGCGATGCGGGACCGCATCGTCGGGCACATCGAGGCCCGACTGTCCGATCCGGACCTGTCACCGCCGGCGCTGGCGGCGGCACACCACATTTCCGTACGCCGGCTGCACAGGCTCTTCGAGGACCAGCCGGAGACGGTCGCGGGCCTGATCCGCCGGCGCCGCCTGGAGCGGTGCCGGGCCGACCTGATGCACGGCAACCGTACGGTCGCTGCCGTCGCCGCCCGCTGGGGTTTCCGCGATCCGGCGTATTTCAGCCGCCTCTTCACGGCGACCTACGGCTGCAACCCGGTGGCGCTGAAGTCCAGCAACCGGGCACGGGATGTCAAGGCGCCCGCACCCGCCCCCGGTGAGGATGGAGGCCACCCCGACCCAGAAGGATGATCATGGAACAGTCGATCGAGGCGATGAGCGCCATCCCGCTGCGCATGTACGAGGCCTGGAACAGCGGGGACGTCGCCGGCTTCTTCGCCGACTTCGCCGAGGACGTGGTGTTCGCGGAGCTCGAGGGAACCATCTACACGAGTCGCACCGAAGCGGTTGCGGCCCACGAGGAACTCCTCGGCACCATGATGAAAGGCTCCCGCCTGGTACGCGGCCACGTCCTGTTCGCCCGCATCGTCAGCCCGGGCGTGGGCGTCGTGCACAGCCGCGTCGGCATCCTCATGCCCGGCGAGGACGAGCCCCCATCGACCCGCTTCTCCATGCAACTCTTCGTCGTGGTGTGGCGCGACGACCGCTGGGTGGTGGCCGCCCTGGAGAACGCCCGGCTCCTCTCCCTGGAATCCATGGCCGCCCTCGAATCCCTCGGCGCCGCCGGCAACTAGCGGCAGCGCCGTTCGGCCAAGGGTTCGAGGCCGGCTGCTGCTGGCACGGGTGTGTGCCGCGCCCGCCACCGCCGGAGCGAGACGCTCCCTGATCCAGCGTCCTCAGCCGCCGGCGGTGAGCGTGCCGGCGAGGCTGGCACGGGGCGAGGCAGGGTCCCATGCTATCCCTGTTCAGGTGGTGACCCAGTCGGCTGATCGCTGCGCACGTCCTTCCAGACCGCCGCGGCTGCCTTCCCGCCGAGCCAGTGCACCAACTGGCGTTCCACCTTCCGGGAGGCGCGCGGCAGCTTCAGAAAGACGTCTCGCGACACGTCCAGACGGCCGTATCCGATTATCTTTGCCTTGCCGACCTCGGTCGACATGCCTTCAACGAGAGCGATCACACGGCATTTCCAGCTCCGGACCGGTTCCTGCTCGAACGAATACGGCAGGAGTACGTACAGGTCTCCGTCTCGCAGAACCACGTCGTTGGCATGCCAGCCAAGGCCGTTACCCTCAGCAGCCTCGATGAGGGCTCGCAGCTGCTGAACATCGACAACACGAATGGCCGACGGCACGGGCAGCCCTGACACGGTCCCGGCCGCGCTCTCGCGACCGGACCACCATGGGCGCCACCACGCTCGACGGCTATGGTTGACGACATTGACCATCGTGTCCGGGTGGATGAGCGGATGGGTGGGGTCATTCATTCTGTTGAGGGCCTCCCGTATCCGATGGCTTCCCTCTTCGGCGACGCCATCGTAGATCCGGCCCGTGGATGGGGAGTGTCAAGTTAACGGCTGATCTTGGTTGTTGAGGTGGTCAGTTGTCGGCCGGAGTGAGCCGGCCTTCAAAGGCGATCTGGAAGGCGTTCAG
>NZ_PVZG01000001.1 GCF_003002065.1 Pseudosporangium ferrugineum | reverse complement strand
CTGTGGACATGGTCTAGACACCCACATCCTTGCAGGTCAGGTGCACCTTTCCTTCATCACCCTCGATGCGTCGCATTCAGTCTGAATAGCCGAGGTCGAGGACAAGGTGAGAGGCTGGGCCTTTGCCGGTGGTGTCGGTGTGGTGTGCGCTCTGGGTGGGTGGGCGCTGGCTCCTGCGGCGCCGGCGGTGCTGGCCCTCGGCAGCGCTGAGGCGCTCAGGCGCAGTATGTTCGACCTCGCGGGATGAACCGGATGCGGTCGCTGCCCGGGGCAAGAGTCCCGGCGCCGACCCCACTATGGAGGAGCGGTGAGTCGTACGTGGACCAGGCGCATGACCGTGAGCCGGTTGTTCTGCCGCGCCGCGGTGTGGCTGCGCAGTTGACGTTGTCGGTGGGGTCGGACCGTGACCGTGTCGTGGAGGCGGCTCGGTTGTGGTTCAGGTTGTGTTTCGAGCGGTTGCTGGGTACTCCTGGCCGGCATGTGCGTACCGCGCCGCCGGCTGAGATCGAGTGGGATGCGTATGAGCCGTTCGGTTGGCGTGCGGGTGTCTCGGTGCAGCAGATTCTTGAGCTGGACGAGCCGGTGGAGACCTATTCCGAGGAGGCTTTGGCCCGCCTGCTCGGTCGGCTGGCGGACCTGCCGAGAATTGCTTCCGTGGAGATCATCCTGAATGACGAGCAGGGCCGGCGAAGTCTGCTCGATCTGTCGGTGGCGATGGAACACCGTGACGGTTGGGTGGAGCTGTTCACCGAGGTCGAGGATGAGGTGGCGAGTAGCGCTGCGGGTCAGCGTGATCTGCTGGCCGTTCTGCACGAAGTCGCTCAGCGGTCGAATCCGAGTTCCGGCAGCATCTATCTGCTGGAGGAAGGGTACGCCCCGCCGCTGGAGCATTTGCTGAACCGTACGGACGGGCGGCAGATGTCGCGGCAGGTGGTGCGCGATTACGGCTGGCTTACGGTGCTGGCCGAGGAGTTGGGCGAGCGTCTGGGTGGTCTGCCGGCGTTGCGGGCCAGTGGGGCGTTCGTTCAGGTGGAGAGGTTGGCTGCGGGCGGGTTCTGGCTGTTGGCGACGCCGACGTGGGATGAGTTCGGGTGGCCGGAGGCGCAGCGGGTGTTCGAGGTGCTGGCGCCGGTTCTGCCGCCCGGGGTGCCGCGGACGACGCGGCAACGGATCATGGTGCTCGGCGAGGCTCCCCGGCCGTGGACGTCGCGCAACCTGATCGTCAGCCGGGACCCGGCGGAGATTGCCGGCGTCTGACCGCACACCCGTCGGGCTCCTGAGGGCTCGGCCACGACGCGGACGGGGTGCCGGTGCGGGCGTACGGAAGAAGGCGCCGCCTCCGGGACCGGAGACGGCGCTTGGCCGTTTTCGCTCAGCTGGCGCCGCTGGTGCGCCAGTTGAGGCGGGTGAGGAGCTGGCGGGCCTCGTCGGCGACGTCCGCTTCGACGATGATCGCGTACTGGGCGGCCTGGAGGCTGCTGCGGGAGGAGAAGTCGCGGCGGCCTCGGGTCATGGCGTGGGCGATGGCGCCGAAGACCGCGCCCCAGAGGGCGCCGATGAGCAGGCCCAGGAAGATGACGCTGAACCAGTTGGAGTCGCTGAACAGGCCGAAGAACAGGCCCAGGAAGATGCCGAACCAGGCGCCGCTGGCGGCGCCGGCCATCGCGGCGCGGACCGTGGTCATGCGGCCGAGGACGTTCTCCACGAGGCGCAGGTCGGTGCCGACGATGCTGGTGCGCTCGACCGGGAACTTGTTGTCCGAGAGGTAGTCGACGGCCTGCTGGGCGAGGGCGTAGTCGGGGTACGTGGCCACCGCGACGGTCGGGCCGGGGGCGCTGGTGCCGGCCGCGGCGGGTGGGGTGGCCGGGACGCCCGCCGGGCCGGGCGGGACGGTGCCGGAGGTGCCGGGCATGGCTGCGGGGTCGGGGGTCGGGATGGTCATGAGAGCCTCCTCAGGTCTCAGTCTGACAGCGCCGGCGGGTTCGCGGGCTGGTCGCCGGCGGCGAGGCGGACCCACACGGTGAAGACGGCCGCGACCGCCGCGGTGATCGCCGCGATGCCGGCGGCGAAGGCGAGGCGGCCGGAGGCGAGGTCCGGGGCGGCCCGCTCGGCGACGGCCACGGCGCCGAGGCCGAGGACGCCGAGCACCGCGGTGACGGCGCCGGTCACGCCGAACATCAGCATCGCCTTGCGGTTGGGGCGGGCGGTCACGCCGGTGATCCGGACCCGGCGGGCCCGGACGAACGCCGACGCGAGCGCGCCCCAGGCCAGCACGACCAGCAGGGCGGCGACGGTGTCGCTCGGGCGGTGCCACCCGGCCCAGACGGTGGCGATCGCGATGATCGTCACGTACGCCGCGCCGGCCAGCGCGACCGTGCCGCGTACGGCGAACGGCAGCACCAGGATCAGCGCGAACGCGACCGCCGCCGCCGCGGTGGTGTGGCCGCTGGGGAACGAGTTCGGTGCCGGGAAGCCGTCCAGGTCGGGGCGGGGGAGCCGGCTCTTGAGCAGTTGCGTGGTGGCGTTGGCGCCCAGCACCAGGATGGCCGCGCCGATCGCCAGGTCGGCGCGGCGGCGGACGACGCCGATCGCCGCGGCGGCCAGGCAGATCGCCACGAGGCTGACCAGCGTCGTGCCGTTCAGGGCCCGGTCGAGCACCTGCACGACCCGGGGATGGTCCACGTCGGCGCCCCGCATGACCAGCGTGTCCACGGTCTGGCCCAGCGGCGTGCGGACGCACAGGTAGTACACGAGGGCGACGCCCGCGGCGGCGAGCAGGCCGACGAACGCATGGCCGAACACGTGGGTGACGCCGCGGCGCGCGGCGGCGGGCGCTGTCTCGGTCTGCACGGGGCGGGAAGCCAGGGCCGTCATCGGCGGGTGTCCTCCTGAACGTCACGACTGGGCGGTTCCGCAATGCCCATCCCGCGCCGTTTTCAAGCGCGGCCGGGGCCGGCAACGTGACTGCACCCGCGGGCGCTCTCGGCCCGCAACGGCCCGCCGCGACCTTCTAACGGAGCCGACGCGCAGGGGACGCCGAGGCCGTGACGAGGGGACGTGCATGTTGCTTTCCGCCCGACGACTGCTCACCGGCCCGCTGCTGGTCGCCGCCCTCGGTGCCGGACTGGTCGTGGCACCGCAGGCCGCCAGCGCCGCCGGGGTGTCCGCGACCGTCAAGGTGGGTTCCACGCTCAAGGTCCGGTCGGGGCCGTCGCTGACCGCGAAGATCGTCGGGACGCTGCGGAACGGGCAGAAGATCACCGTCGAGTGCACGCAGACCGGTCAGAGGGTCAAGGGCACGCTGCGGACCACCACCGCGTGGGACCGGCTCAGCACGGGCCGGTACATCTCGCACGGCTACGTCTCCGCCTCGCGCGCGCTGCCGCGCTGCGCGGTCAGCTCCCCGACCGCGGTGCCGCCGAAGGCCAAACCGGTCGCGAGGAAGAAGTACGTCGTCGGCACGGTGAAGAGCTTCGACGGCCGGGTCAACCTGCGCTCGGCGCCGTCGACCTCCGGTGCGGTCATCGGCACCGTCGTCTCCGGCGCCAAGGTCGACCTCGCCTGCGCGGTCACCGGCCAGAACGTCAACGGCACGGTCCGGACCACGACCCAGTGGGACCGTACGTCGTCCGGCGCGTACATCTCGCACGCCTACCTGTACTCGGGGCCGGTGCCGGCGTGCACGGGTTCGTCGGTGCCCGCCCCCACGGTGACGCTGACCCCCGAGCAGTTCATCCGCGCGTCGGTGCCGGGGGCGCAGCGCGGCTGGCGCGAGTACGGCGTCCCGCCGTCGGTCACCATCGCCCAGGCCATCCTGGAGTCGGGCTGGGGACGCAGCGGCCTCTCGACCGTCGACAAGAACTTCTTCGGGATCAAGTGCCAGGGCACCTCGTACGGCAAGCTCGCCAACGGCTGCCACGTCTACCGGACCAACGAGTGCACCAAGGCCGGCAACTGCTTCTCGACCTCGGCCGCCTTCCGGACGTACGCCACCCAGTCGCACTCCTTCCGGGACCACGGCAACTTCCTCCGGGTGAACCCGCGCTACAAGCCGGCGTTCGCGTACACGAAGAACGCCAACAAGTTCATCTGGAGCGTGTGGAAGGCCGGGTACGCGACCGACCCGAACTACTACACCAAGGTCACCGGCATCATGGCTTCCTGGAAGCTGTACCAGTACGACACCTGGAAGTAGGCTCGCCGGGGGCGATTTGCCTCTTATGCTCGGTTCGGTGAGAAGCAGGCGGCCGACAGCGTGGCGCGGGCGCTCCGTCGGCCCGGTGCTGGTCGCCGTCGTGCTCGCGGTCGGCGTCGCCGTCACCCTGCTGACCGTCGGGGCGCTCCGGGCCGAGCAGCACGCCGTCGGCGACCGGGTGATGGACCAGCGTACGGCCGTCGCCCGGGCCGCCGTCACGGGCGAGACCGGGCGGTACCGCGACCTGCTCCAGGCGGTCGCCGCCGGGCTGGGCACCAACGCCCGGCTGACCGCCGCCGACTTCGCCGCCGCCACCGCCCCGCTGGACCGCGCCGGGCTGGTCGGCGCCACCTCGGTGGCGCTGGTCGTCCCGGCCGCCCCGGACCGGATCGGGGAGACCGAACGGTTGTGGCGGTCCCGGGGCGCGGCGGGCCTGACCCTCGAGCCGCGCGGCGCCGCCCCCGAGCACCTCTTCCCGGTGCTGCGCCGCCCGCTCAACAGCGGCGCCGCGAGCCCGCTCGGCATCGACGTGTCGGCCGCCCCGGAACCCACCGCCGCGCTGGTGGAGGCGCGCCGCACCGGGCAGCCCACGGTGTCCGCCGCGTACGTGCTGCTGCGGGACCGGGCCATCCCGGCGGCCCGGCAGCAGCTGTCGTTCCTGTTCGTCTCGCCGATCTTCGCCGTGGCCGCGGCTCCCGGCGCGACGCCGGTGTTCCGCGGCTGGCTCGCCCTCGGACTGCACGGCAGGGACTTCCTCGGCGGCGTGCTCAGCACCGCCAGCCAGGGGCTCATCGACGGCGAGCTGTACGCGACCGACGGCACGGGCCGCCGCGTCGAGGTGGCCGCGTACGACGCCCGCGGCTCCCGGGAGCTGACCCGCCGCGCCACCTTCCCGGTCGCCGACCGCCAGTGGACGCTGGTGACCGGGGCCGACTCGCGGTATCTGCCTGGGGCCCGTACGGCCACCCCCACCGCCGTGCTGATCGGCGGCATCGGCATCACGGTCATGCTGGCCCTGCTCGTGTGGGTGCTCGCCACCAGCCGCTCGCGGGCCCATGAGCAGGTGCTCGCCGCGACCGCCGGCCTGCGGACCGCCGAGGCGGAGAGCCGGCGCCAGGCGGGCCTGCTGAGCGCGATCATGGCCAGCCTCGGCGACGGCGTCGGCGTGGTCGACGAGAACGGCGCCTTCCTGCTGCACAACCCGGCGGCGAAGGCGCTGCTCGGGGTCGCCGACGACGTCGACGGGCCGGACGGCTGGCAGCAGCACTACGGGCTGTACCGCCCCGACGGGCAGACGCCGTTCCCGATCGACGAGATGCCGCTGGTGCGGGCGCTGCGCGGGGAAGCGTCCGACGGCGTGGAGATGGTCATCCGCAACGAGGGCCGCCCGGACGGGATCCTGGTCAGCGTCGACGGCCGGCCGCTCGACCCCAGCGCCGGCCAGCACGGCGCCGTCGCGGTCTTCCACGACATCACCGAGCTGCGCCGCTACGAGACGGACCTGGCGGTCTTCGCCGGCGTGGTCGCCCACGACCTGAAGGCGCCGCTGGCGGTGATCCGCGGGCACTGCGAGACCGCCGTCGACGAGCTCGAGGGCGTGCCCGGCGAGGCCGAGCTGGCCGAGGTGCGGGGGTCGCTGCACCGGATCGCCGGCGCGGTGGACCGGATGGCCGCCATGATCGACACGCTGCTGGCGTACACCACCGCCCGGGACGCGCCGCTCAAGCTGCGGCCGGTCCCGCTCGGTCCGCTGGTCGCGGACGTGATCGAGCAGCGTACGCAGCAGCCGCGCGCGCCCGGTGCGCCGCCGCCGGAGATCTACGTCGGCCCGCTGCCCGTGGTCCGGGCGGATCCCGCGATGCTGCGGCACGTGCTGGACAACCTCGTCGGCAACGCCCTGAAGTACGTCGCGTCGGGCCGGGCGGCCCGGATCGACGTCACCGCCGGGCCGGCCGAGGAGGGCTGGGCGCGGATCGAGGTCGCCGACCGGGGCATCGGCATCCCGGCCGACGACCAGCCGGTCATCTTCGAGTCGTTCCACCGGGCCCGGACCGCCGCCGGGTACGCCGGCACCGGCCTCGGCCTGGCCATCTGCCGCCGGATCGTGGAGCGGCACGGCGGCGCGATCGGCGTGTCCGACAACCCCGGGGGCGGCACCCGGTTCACCTTCACCCTGCCGCTGGCCACCGCCGAGCCGGACCCGGGCGGCCCGGGCCGGGAGGCCCTCGACCGGGAGGCCCTCGACCGGGCCCTGCTCGAGCGGGCGCTCGCCCGCCGGGCGGCGATCTCGCCGGACGGCGACGGGCACGCGGTCAGGCCGGCGGAGGCGGCATCAGCTCCGCCACGCAGGCCAGCAGCTGGGCCGGCAGGAACGGCTTGAGCAGCGTGGCGTTCGCGCCCACCTCGGCCGCCCGGGCGTCGCCGGGCAGCATCGACCCGCTGGCCAGCACCACCGGGATGTGCCGCAGGCCCTCGTCGGCGCGGATCGCCCGGCACAGCTCCAGCCCGCTCATCCGCGGCATGTCGACGTCGGTCACCACGACGTCCGGCCGGTGCTCGCGGACGGCCTCCAGCGCCGCGGCGCCGTCGGTGGTGGCGACGACCTGATGGCCTGCGCGCTCGAGGGCGCGCTGCAGCACGAACAGGATGTCCTCGTGGTCCTCTGCGACGACGATCATGCGTGCTCCGGATCTCTTCACTCGGCGATGTCGCAGGCATAAAGACCCGGACCGCCCGGCGGACACGGGCGGCGGGAAATTTGTTGCGGGGCGGCAATGATGTGGCCGGAGCAAGATGGAGGCATGACCCTTCCCTCCGTGTCCCTCGGCGGCCCGCTCGCCATGCCCCTGCTGGGCTTCGGCACCTGGCAACTGCGCGGTGACGCCGCGTACGAGGCCGTCCGGGAGGCCCTGGAAGCCGGCTACCGGCATCTCGACACCGCCACCATGTACGGCAACGAGGCCGAGGTCGGCCGGGCGATCGCCGACAGCGGTGTGCCCCGCGACGAGGTCTTCGTCACCACCAAGCTGCCGCCGGAGCGGGCCGGCCGGGAGCGGGAGACCCTCGACGCCAGCCTGGCCGCGCTCGGTCTCGACGCCGTCGACCTGTGGCTGATCCACTGGCCGCCGCGCCGGGGCGGATCGGTGGCCGTGTGGCGCGAGTTCCTGGTCGCCCGCGACGAGGGCCGCGCGCACGCTGTCGGCGTCAGCAACTACGACCTCGACGACCTCGACGAGCTGGTCGCCGCGACCGGCGAGAGGCCGGCCGTCAACCAGATCCGCTGGGGGCCGAAGCTGTACGACGCCAAGCTCGTCGCCGGGCACCGCGAGCGCGGCGTCGTGGTCGAGGGCTACTCGCCGTTCAAGACCACGAACCTGCACGACCCGGTGCTCACCCGGATCGCCACCGCGCACGGCGTCGATCCGGCCCGGGTGGTGCTGCGCTGGCACGTACAGCACGGGTTCGTCGTCATCCCCAAGAGCGGCACCCCCGAGCGCATCGCCCGCAACGCGCAGATCGGCGGCTTCGTGCTCTCGGACGAGGAGATGGGGCAGATCGACGGGCTCTCCCGCCTCGGCTGAGCCGGGGGCGGCGATAATCACCGGGCATTCCGGGCCGGGTGTGCCTATTGTTGACGCGCCATGTCTGTAACGCCCGTAAGCGAGGACCTCGTCGAGCTCCGCCGCAGAATGTCCGACCTGCTCCCTCGCGACGAGCGCCGGCTCCAGCGGCGGCTCGAGGGCACCCGCAAGATCCGCGACGAGGCCGCGCGGGCCGCGGTGCTCGCCGAGATCACCGGCGACGTGACCCGGGCCGAGGAGCGCCGCGACGCGCGGCTGGCGAGCGTGCCCCGGGTCTCCTATCCGCCGGAGCTGCCGGTCAGCGCCCGCAAGGACGACATCCTGGCCGCGATCCGCGACCACCAGGTGGTGATCGTCGCGGGCGAGACCGGCTCCGGCAAGACCACGCAGATCCCCAAGATCTGCGTGGAGCTGGGGCGCGGCGTGCGCGGCCAGATCGGGCACACCCAGCCGCGGCGGATCGCCGCCCGCACGGTGGCCGAGCGGATCGCCGAGGAGCTCGGCACCCCGCTGGGCGCGACGGTCGGCTACAAGGTCCGCTTCACCGACCAGGTGTCCGACCAGACCATGATCAAGGTGATGACGGACGGCATCCTGCTGGCGGAGATCCAGCACGACCGGATGCTGCGCCGCTACGACACCCTGATCATCGACGAGGCGCACGAGCGCAGCCTCAACATCGACTTCATCCTCGGCTACCTGAAGCAGCTGCTGCCGCAGCGCCCCGACCTCAAGCTCATCATCACCTCGGCGACCATCGAGACGCAGCGTTTCGCCGAGCACTTCGCGCAGTTCGTAGTTCCGGGTTCTCCGCGCCGTCCGGAGGACCAGGCGTCGGAAGCGGCCCAGCCCGCGCCGGTGATCGAGGTGTCGGGGCGGACCTATCCGGTCGAGGTGCGCTACCGGCCGCTGGTCGAGGAGACCGAGGAGGAGCGCGAGGAACCGGTCGACCTGATCGACGGCATCGCCGCCGCGGTCGACGAGCTCGGCCGCGAGAGCCGCGGCGACATCCTGGTGTTCCTCAGCGGCGAGCGGGAGATCCGCGACGCCGCCGACGCGCTGAACCGCCGCGACCTGCGTGACACCGAGATCGTCCCGCTGTACGGCCGGCTCTCCGCCGCCGAGCAGCACCGGGTCTTCGAGCGGCACACCGGCCGGCGGGTCGTGCTCGCCACCAACGTCGCCGAGACCTCGCTGACCGTGCCCGGCATCCGCTACGTCATCGACCCCGGCACCGCGCGCATCTCCCGGTACAGCAACCGGCTCAAGGTGCAGCGGCTGCCCATCGAGCCGGTCTCGCAGGCCAGCGCCAACCAGCGCAAGGGCCGCTGCGGGCGGACCAGCGACGGCATCTGCATCCGGCTGTACTCCGAGGAGGACTTCGAGGGCCGCCCCGAGTTCACCGAGCCGGAGATCCTGCGGACCAACCTCGCCTCGGTCATCCTCCAGATGACCAACATCGGGCTGGGCGACCTGGCCGCCTTCCCGTTCATCGACCCGCCGGACCGGCGCAACGTCACCGACGGCATCAAGCTCCTCGAGGAGCTGGGCGCGCTCGGCAACCGCAAGCTGACCCCGATGGGCCGCCAGCTCGCGCAGCTTCCGGTCGACCCGCGGCTGGCCCGGATGGTGATCGAGGCCGGGCGGCAGGACTGCGTGGCCGAGGTCATGGTGGTCGCCGCGGCGCTGTCGATCCAGGACCCGCGCGAGCGCCCCTCCGACCGGCAGCAGCAGGCGGACGAGAAGCACGCCCGGTTCACCGACAAGGAATCGGACTTCTTCAGCTACCTCAACCTGTGGCGCTACCTGCGGGAGAAGCAGCGCGAGCTCTCCGGCAACCAGTTCCGCCGGCTGTGCCGCGCGGAGTTCCTCAACTACCTGCGCGTCCGCGAATGGCAGGACATCTACGCCCAGCTGCGGCAGGTCGCCCGCAACCTCGGCCTGGAGTTCACCGAGGACGACGAGCGGATACCGGACGGCCAGCGCTTCCACACCGCCCTGCTGGCCGGCCTGCTCAGCCACATCGGACTGAAGGACGTCGACAAGCGGGAGTACCTCGGCGCGCGCGGGGCCAAGTTCGCGCTGTTCCCGGGCTCGGCGTTGTTCAAGAAGCAGCCGCGGTGGGTCATGTCGGCCGAGCTGGTGGAGACCTCGCGGCTGTGGGCCCGGGTCAACGCGCGGATCGAGCCCGAGTGGGCCGAGAAGCTGGCGCCGCACCTGGTCAAACGCAGCTACAGCGAGCCGCACTGGGAGAAGAAGCAGGGCGCCGTCATGGCGTACGAGAAGGTGACCCTCTACGGGCTGCCGATCGTGCCCCGGCGCAAGACCGGCTACGCGAAGGTCGACCCGGAGCTGTGCCGCGAGCTGTTCATCCGCAGCGCGCTCGTCGAGGGCGACTGGGACACCCACCACGGCTTCCTCGCCGAGAACGCGCGCCTGCTCGAGCGGATCGAGGAGATCGAGAACCGGGCCCGGCGGCGCGACATCAAGGTCGACGACGAGACGGTCTTCGCCCTGTACGACGCGCGCATCCCCGCCGACGTCGTCTCCGCCCGGCACTTCGACGCCTGGTGGAAGAAGGAGCGCCGGGAGAACCCGCAGCTGCTCACCTTCACCCGGGAGATGCTGGTCAACGCGGATCGCGACGCGGTCGACCCGGCCGCGTACCCGGACGCGTGGCTGGCCGGCGGCGTACGCCTCCCGCTCTCGTACCAGTTCGAACCCGGCACCGCCGCCGACGGGGTGACCGTCCGCGTGCCCCTGGCGCTGCTCAACAAGATCGACGCGGACGACTTCGGCTGGAACGTTCCCGGCCTGCGGCGCGACATCGTCGTGGCGCTGATCCGGGCGCTGCCCAAGCACCTGCGGACGAGCTTCGTGCCGGTGCCCGACTGGGCCGACGCCGTGCTGGCCCGCGTGCCGGTGCGCCGCGGTGCGCTCAGCGACGCGGTCGGCGACGAGCTGCGCCGGCTGACCGGCACGGTGGTGCCGCGCGACGCCTGGCGGCCCGGCCAGGTCCCCGACCACCTGCGGATGAACTTCCAGGTGATCAACGAGGACGGCGACGTGGTGGGCGAGGGCCGCGACCTCGAGGTGCTGCGCACCGCCCTGGCCCCGAAGGTCCAGGCCACGATCTCCGCGGCGGCCGGCGACATCGAGCGGCGCGGCCTCACCACCAACGACTTCGGTACGCTGCCCCGCACGATCCAGCAGGTCCGCGGCGGCTACGAGGTCACCGTCCACCCGGCCCTGGCCGACGACGGCGACAGCGTGGCGGTCCGCGTGTTCGAGACCGAGGCGGAGCAGCGGGAGGCGATGCGCGCCGGCACCCGCAGGCTGCTGTTGCTGACGCTCCCGCCGGCCGCGCGCTACCTTCAGGGGCGGCTGGACAACCGGGCGAAGCTGGAGTTGTCGCGGGGCAACCCGTACCGCTCGATCGCCGACCTGCTGGACGACTGCGCGGGCGCGGCCGTGGACCGGCTGGTGCAGGACGCGGGCGGGCCGGTCTGGTCGACGGAGGAGTTCACCCGGCTGCGCGAGGAGGTCCGGGCCGACCTGGTCGACGCCACCGCCACGGTGGTCACCCAGGTGCGGGCGGTGCTCGCGACCGCGTACGAGATCGGCCAGCGGCTGGGCACCACCCGCGACCCGGCGATGGTGCCGGCCCTCGCCGACATCCGGGCGCAGCTCAAGGCGCTGGTGTATCCGGGCTTCGTGACCGACACGGGCTGGCGCCAGCTGCACCACCTGCCCCGCTACCTGAAGGGGATCGCGTACCGCCTCGACCGCCTCGGCGGCAACCTGGCGCGGGATCGGCAGCTGATGGCGCAGCTCCAGGAGATCGAGGGCGAGTACAGGGAGCTGCGCGACGAACTGCCGCGGGGCGGCCCGGCCGACGAGGGCCTGCGCGAGATCCGCTGGATGATCGAGGAGCTGCGGATCAACTTCTTCGCGCAGTCTCTGGGTACGGCGTACCCGGTCTCCGACAAGCGCATCTACCGCGCCATGGACCAGCTGCCGGCCTGACCGGGCGGCCGGGCGCACCCGGCGGCATCTGCCGGCTGCGGGCGACACCGGTCGGCGTCGGGTGGGCACCGGTCGGCTTCGGCGGGCACCGGCCGGCCCCGGGCGGCGGCCGGCCCCGGGCATCGGCCGGCTCTGGGCGGCGGCCGGTGGTGTCGGCGGTGGCGGAGGTGCGCTGTGGGGAGCGGTCGGGTGCCGTTCGGTTACCCGCCTGTCGGCGGCGGCCCGGAGGCCCTAGCGTCCTTCCCATGACGAACGAATTCCTCGCCTTCGCCCCGATTTCCGCCGCTCCCGCCGTCGACCCGGCCCGCGCGCTGCTGGACGAGATGATGGCGCGGGTGGGCGTCGACGGCCTCGCCGCGGCCCTCGGCGACGCCGGCCTGCTCGCCCAGGTCGACCAGCACGCCGCCGCAGTGCGCGACGCCCTGCACCACGCCGGCCGCGAGGTCGACGCCGAGGGGCTGGCCGCGTACGCCAAGTCCGTCGCCGCCGCCGCCCAGCGGATGGGCCGGCCGTTGCCGCAGCCCGGCCACGCGTACCTGTCGGGTTCCGCCTGGCTCGCCGCCGAGTGGCACCTGATGCGCCTGGTGGCCGTCTGCATGATTGCGGAGTCGGCCGGTCTGCTCTGAGCCCCGGCCGGTCTGCCGCCGAGCCTCGGCCGGTCTGCCGTGAGCGTCGGCCGGTCTGCTCCGAGGCCTGCCCGAAACACCGAGTTCGGGCACTTCGCGGTGTTTCGTGCTGAAAGTACCTTCTGCTCATGCACCTCTCCGTCAGAATCGCCACGACTGTCCTGACTCTGCCCCTCCTGACCGCGGGCCTCGCCGCCACCGCCGCCCCCGCGAGCGCCGCTGCCCCCTCCGCGAGCGCCGCCACCGCCGCCAGCGCCTTCTCCGCGAGGGCCGCCGCGGGAGCACCCGCGCCGGTCACCGTCGCGCGGTACACCTTCGACACGGGAACCGTCGCGGGCGGCCGGGTCGCCGATCGTTCCGGGCGTGGCAGCGCGCTCACCGTCCGCACCGCCGACCGGGGACGGATCAACTTCAACGGCACCACCGCCGACAAGTACGCCGCCTTCCCCGTACCCTGCGCCGCGAAGGCCTCCGCCTGCCCGCGCGCCCTGCTGGAGGGGACCGACGACCCCGACCTCGACCCGGGCACCCGCCTGTTCCGCTGGGGCGCCACCCTGCGCCTCACCAAGGCCCAGGTGACCGGCTCCTCGAACGTCGTGCAGAAGGGCGTCGTCGACACCGAGAGCCAGTGGAAGCTGCAGATCGGCGCCAACCAGGCCAAGGCGCACTGCGTCGTCGTCGGCCAGGGCTCGGCAACCCCCTACCTGGTCCGCTCGAAGGCCGGGGTGGCCGACAACAAGTGGCACGACGTCATGTGCCAGCGCTCGGGCACCCGGCTCACCGTCTACGTCGACGGCAGGGACAGCGGCAGCATCGCGATCCCGGCCGAGCTGTCCATCGGCAACAACCTGCCGCTGCGCATCGGGGGCCCGAACTTCAACACCCGCAGCGACATGTACCACGGGCTGCTCGACGACGTGTACGCGCGCCTCGGCTGAGCCCCGGACCGCCGCCGTCCACTCATCGGCCCGGCCCGGCGGAGGTCCGGACAACGGAAGGCCGGGACCCCGGCAAGGGTCCCGGCCTTCCAACCCGATCTATCCCGATCAGCCGCGCCGATCAGCCGCGCCGATGCGCCGTGCCGTTCAGCCGCGCCGATGCGCCGGTCCGTCGTGAGGCCGGCAGCGTCGATCAGCGGTGCCGATCGCTGTGCGGATCAGCGGTGCCGGACGGTCGCGTCCGATCAGCGGTGCCGCTTGGCCGGGCCGGACGGTCGCGGCGGATCGGCGGGGCCGGTCAGCTGCGGCGGAAGGCGTAGGAACGGCCGGTGCCGGCCGCCGCGGCGCGGCCGGAGCGGGCCCGGCCGGAGCGTTCCCGGGCGGCCTGGCGGTCGTCGCCGGCGCCGTGCCGGGCCGCGCGGCCGGGGCGGGTGTCCGTGCGGCCGGTGGCCGGTGGCACGTCCACCGCCGCGGTCAGGTCGGCGCGGGCGAGATCGTCCGGATCGACGTGGACGGAGAAGGGCTGGGCAGGCATGGTGGTGCCTCCTCGCAATGTCGAGGGGGAGTGCCGTGGAGAGAAAGAGCGCGATGAGCCCCGGGCGCCGGTTGCGGCGGACCCACGGCGGACGTACGCCGCCGGAACTACCCGGTGCCGGAATGCGGCAGAGGCAGCGTCTCAGGAGATCATGCGCCCCACGGTAGTCCGGCCCCGCGCGTCGCGCCAGCCGTTTATCCGGCGATCCGGGTCAGCCCCGCGTCGAGGGTGGCCGTCGCCGCCGGGAAGTCGCGGAGCTGGTCGCGTACCAGCCGGAGGCCGGCCACCAGGGCGGTCGCCGGCACGCCGCGGGCCTCGAGCACCGCGGCCGTCCAGGCGGCGAAGTCGGTGAACACCTCCGGGTCGCCGACGTACAGCGCGGCGGCGAGGAAGTCCACCACGTGGCCCAGGTCCTCCAGCGTCGAGTCGAGCCGGCGCTGGTCGTACGCGGCGACCGGCGGGTACTCGGCCACGAGCCGCGCCATCGCGCCGTGCACCAGATCGCCGCGGTGGCGCGCCACGTACGTGTACTCGTCGTCGCCGAGGAAGCCGTTGCCGTACGGGTCCCCGACCACCGGCGGCCAGTCCCGCGCCAGCCGGACCACCGCCTCCTGCGCGCCGGCGGCCCACGCGTCCGCGCCGAGCCGGTGCGCCCAGCGCCCGTCGGGGCCGAACCCGCGCCCGCCCGCGATCACCGGGACCCCGGCCGAGCGGCACGCCGTGATCGCCGCGTGCGCCCGCGGCAACCGGGTCGCGATCATGCAGCTGAGCGCCACCGCGTCCGGGCCGGTCTGGTGCAGGTGGGTGACCAGGTGCGGGCCCGGCACGCTGGCCCCGAGGAAGTCGACCCGCCAGCCGTCCAGCCGCAGCATCTCGCCGAGGATCCGTACGGGCAGGGCATGCCATTCGCCGTCGACGCAGGCCACCGTCACCCGGCCGCGGGTGGGCCGGGCGGCCGACCGGGCGGACACCGCCGCCAGGGCGCGCTCGCTGATCGCGGTCGCCGCGTGCTCGCGGGCGATCGACCACTCGTTGGCCGCCCACAGCTCGCCGACCCGGCCCTGGGTGGGCGCGATGAGGTCGAGCATGATCCGCGGGGCCGGCACGCCCGCGTCGAGCAGGCCGTTGACGACCTCGATCGCGCCGTACTCGTCGCCGTCGCCGACCAGGCGCAGATATTCCGCGGCGACCTCCGGGTCGTCGAGCGAGCCCGGGGGAGTGCTGGTGAAGGCGGTCATCAGCGGGCGCGGTTCCTCCGCTCGCCCCGGCGGGCGTCGATCGCGAACGGCGACCCGGCCGGGCCCGTGTCCATCAGGCTGAGCTTGGTCCGGGCCGGCGCGCGCACGGCCAGCATGGCGATGTCGTCGCGCACCCCGCCGTGCACCCAGTCGGAGACGAGCTGCCGGATCCGCTCGACGGCCGCGTCGACGGGCATGCCGCGGCAGCTCGCCAGGGCGTCGTGCAGCCGGGCCTCGCCGTACTGTTCCTGGCCGGAGGGGCCGCCACGCGCCTCGGTGAGGCCGTCGCTGTAGAGCAGGCACAGCTCGCCCGGTGCCAGCTCGACCGTGCCGGGGTGCACGGAGATCTCGGGGACGACGCCGACCAGGGTGCCCCGGATCGGGGCCGCCTCGACCGTGCCGTCGGCGCGCAGCACGAGCGGCACCGGATGCCCGCCGGTGGCCAGGTCGATCCGGACCCGGCCGTGCTCGGCGCGGGTGATCGTGCCGACGACCAGCGTGACGAACCGGTGCTGGCGCCCGGCGCTGAGCAGGGCCCGGTTCAGCACCCGGACCATGACGGCGGGGTCGCGTTCGACCAGGGACAACGCCCGCAGCGTCTGCCGGATCTTGCCGGTCAGCACGGCCGCCTCCGGCCCCTTGCCGCACACGTCGCCGAGCGCGATCACCGTCTCGCCGCCCGGGCCCGCCTCCGGACCCCCGGCCTGGCCGGCTGTCGTGGTGGGCCCGCCGAAGCCGCCGGCCTGACCGGCCGTCGTGGTGGGCCCGCCGAAGCCGCCGGCCGGGGCGGTCTCGAAGACGTCGAAGAAGTCGCCGCCGATCCGCAGCGCGTCGCGGGCGGCCTGGTACGAGCCGGCCAGCTCGACGCCGTCCGGCCGGGGCAGCTGGGGTGGCAGCAGGTCCGCCTGGAGGATCGCCGTCGTGTCGACCTGCTCGCGGTAGAGCGCGGCCGCCGAGATCGCCGCGCCTGCGCGGGCGGCGAAGATGCGCGCGAGCATCTCGTCGTCGGGGGCGAACGTCGCGCCGGCGCCGCGCCGGGCGAGGATCAGCGCGCCGGCCGGCTCCGCGTTGCCGGGCAGCGGCGTCACGAGCAGCGCGCCGACCGGTCCGAAGTCGCCGGGCAGCAGCCAGCCGGGCACCTGGGAGGCGTCCAGCCAGCGGCTGGGGATGGGCGGGAAGCCGGCGAGCGCGTCCTCGAGGCTCGGCACCTCGGCGAGCACCTGCTCCCGCAGCGTGCCCTCCTCCACCCGGCCGCCGGTGACCAGCCGGACCCACTCGCTCTGCCGGCGGTCGGCGGGCAGCACGACCACGGCGGCGTCGGCCAGGTGCGACACCGCCAGCTCGACCGTCGTACGCAGGCAGCGCCGCCGATGCAGCGACGCGGACAACCGCCGCCCCGCCTCGGCGAGGAACTCCGTGCGCGCCCGCTCGGCCCGCGACTGCTCGGCCCGGAGCAACTCCTCGGTGCAGTCGCGCAGATACCACGCGTAGTGATCCTCGTCGAGCGGACGCCGGCGGCCGTGGACCTGCCGGCCCGCGACGACGTCGGTGAACGTCTCGGCGCCCGGGGCGAGGGTCGCGCGGGAGCCGGGCGCCAGCGCCGGGACGAGCTCGGCGGCGGCCGCGTTGACCAGCACGACCGTGTCGTCCGCGGCGGCGCACACGACGATCGCCTCGGCCGAGGCGTCGAGGACCGCGCGGAGCAGGGCGGGGGGCGCGAGGGACGGACCGCTCGCGTGCCGGTCGCCCTGCAGCGGAAGCTGGGCTGTCATCGCGGTCCCTCCTCTCGGTCGCGTCCACCCACCCTACGCGCCGGGTAGGCGCTGGTCGCGGGCGCCGAAGCCGGACTGCGGATCGGTGTCGACCACGATCGGCGCGTGATCGGAGGGTCCCTTGCCCTTGCGGGCCTCCCGGTCGACCACGGCGTCGCGGACCGCCGCGGCCACGTCCGCGGTGGCGTACACGAGATCGATGCGCATGCCCTTGTTCTGGTGGAACATCCCGGCCCGGTAGTCCCAGTAGGTGTACGGCCGGTCGCCCTTCAGCGGGCGCGGGACGACATCGGTGAACCCCAGGTCCCGAAGGGCGGCGAGGGCGTCGCGCTCGGGCGGGGTGACGTGCGTGGAACCGGCGAAGACCCGGACGTCCCACACGTCCTCGTCGGCCGGCGCGACGTTGAAGTCGCCCGCCAGCACGGCCGGGCCCTTCTGCTCGGCGAGGGCGGACCGCAGGGCGGCGAACCAGGCCAGCTTGTACGCATAGTGCGGGTCGTCCGGCGTACGGCCGTTGGGCACGTAGAGCGAGGTGAAGCGGATCCCGCCGCAGGTGGCGCTGATCGCGCGTGCCTCGGGCTCGGGGTACCCGGGTTCGCCGTCGAAGCCGCGCCGGACGTCGTCGAGGCCGACGCGGGAGAGCAGGGCGACGCCGTTCCAGCGGCCCTGGCCGTACGCCGCGGTCTCGTAACCCAGCTCGGCCACCTCGGCGGCCGGGAAGGCGTCGGCGCCGACCTTGGTCTCCTGCAGGCACAGCACGTCGGGCCGGGTCCCGTCCAGCCAGTCCAGCAGGCGCGGGAGGCGGGCCTTGACGGAGTTCACGTTCCAGGTGGCGAAGCGCATGCCCCCAGCCTGCCGCATCAGGCGGCGGGGTGCCGGTCAGCGCTCCGGCGAGCGGTGCTCGACGCGCATCGGGGTGCCGTTGGCGCGGCTGGCGGCCAGCAGGGCGGCGGCCAGTCCGGAGGCCAGCACCACCAGCACGGCCACGAGCCAGATCACCGAACCGTCGGCCTCGAGCAAAGTCGTCATGAATGTCGCCTCCCTGTCCCGTTAGCGGCAGCTGACCCGTTGATCGGCAGCGCGGGTCCCGATGCGAGAAACCCGGGCGAGCGAATAATGCCCGACTCGCCCGTGGTGCGCCAGTGGGAGGGGAGACGTTTGTCACGTCCCGGGAATAAACCAGCCGTCAGGGGTTCCCGGCCGCCAGCGGTGCCGGGCCGGGTGCGTGCCGGTCCGCGGCCCAGTGCAGCGCGAAGTCCTCGGGTGCCACGCCGGGACCCCAGAGCCAGCCCTGCGCCTGGGTGACGCCGACGGCGGCGAGCGCGTCGCGCTGGACCCGGGTCTCCACCCCCTCGGCGACGATGCTCAGCCCCAGCGCCCGGCTCATCGCCACCACGGCCCGGACGATCTCCTCGTCCTCGGCGCTCTCCCCGAGCCCGGAGACGAACGACCGGTCGATCTTCACCCCGGTCACCGGGAACCGGCGCAGGTAGCCCAGCGCCGAGAAGCCGGTGCCGAAGTCGTCGACGAGCAGGCGCAGGCCCAGCTGGCGCAGCTCGTACAGGACCCGGGCGGCGATGCCGCCGCCGTCGGCCATCACCGACTCGGTCATCTCGACCGCCACGGCCGAGGCCGGCACGCCGTACCGGCGCAGCTCCCCGGCGACGATCACCGGCAGCCGGGGATCCTCGAGCTGGCGCGGCGAGGCGTTGATCGACAGGTAGAAGTCGCCGTCCACGGTGCCGTCGGCACGCCAGCGGGCCAGCTGGCTCAGCGCCTCGTTGCGCACCCAGGTGCCGAGGGCGTCGATCAGCCCGGCGTCCTCGGCGACCGGGATGAACGTCATCGGCGGGATCGGGCCGCGCTCGGGGTGGGTCCAGCGCACCAGCGCCTCCGCGCCGGTGGGCCGGCCGCTGTCGAGCCGCACGATCGGCTGGTAGACGACGGTCAGCCTGTTCTCGGCGAGCGCCGTACGCAGCGCGCCCTCCAGCTCGATGCGCTCGCGCACCCGGTCGTGCATCGACGCGTCGAAGATCGTGCTCCGGCCGGGCCCCTCGCCCTTGGAGCGGTACATGGCCGTGTCCGCGTCGCGCAGCAGGGCCTCGGCGACCGCCGCCGCGTCGCCGCCGCCCGGCGCGTGGGCCAGGCCGATCGACGCGCTGATCACGACCTCGGTGTCGCGGACGGGCACCGGCGTGGCGAAGCAGCCCTGGATGTCGTCGACGAGCCGCAGCGCCCCGGTCTCCTCACCGACGTACGCGACCAGGAACTCGTCCCCGCCGACCCGGGCGAGCAGGGTCCCGGACGGCACCGCGGCGCGCAGCCGGGCGGCCACCTCGATGACGAGCTGGTCGCCGGTGTCGTGCCCCCACGAGTCGTTGACCCACTTGAAGCCGTCGAGGTCGAGCAGGCCTGCCCAGACCCGGGCCGGACCCGGCGGCAGGCCCGCGACCAGCCGTTCCACCTCGGCGGTGATCATCCTGCGGTTGGGCAGGCCGGTCAGCGGGTCGTGCATCGACTGGTACTCCGAGTGCAGCTGCGCGGCCACGTGGGCCTGCACGGCGGACACGGCGCGCAGCATGAGCAGGGCCACGATCGCCAGGCCGCAGGCGCCGATCAGCGCGCGGTACTCGGACGAGCGGTCGCCGACGGTCATCAGCAGCACGAACGGGGTGGCGACCGCGGGCACCAGCAGCGTCATGCGCTGCCACGACCACGCCTGCACCGGGTGCCGGTCGGCACGGCCCAGCTCCGCCACCGAGGGGTGCAGGGCACTGACCCCGAGCAGCGTGTACGAGAGCAGGAACGGCACGTCCAGCAGGGGCGACGCGTAGGTGCGCCCGGACACCCCGATGATCGCGTACGCGAGGTCGCCGACCACCATCAGCCCGGTGCCGGTGACCAGGGCGATGAGGCTCGGCGGCCACGTACGCGCGGTGAAGGTCAGGTTGATGCCCAGCGCGAGCAGCACCACGTCGAACAGCGGGTAGAGCCCGGCGAGCACGGAGACGACCAGCGGGCGGTCGGTGATGGCGGCGGCCGGCGCGGCGAGCAGCAGGGCGCTGGCCAGCCCGCCGGCCAGGCAGACGATCAGCCCGTCGAGGATCGCGTGCCGCTCGACGCTGCCCCGGGCCCGCAGCAGGACCGCGAAGAAGATGGCGAGCAGCACGTACCCGGGGACGGTCGCGGCGTCGGCCAGCAGCGGCTGGGCGGTGACCGACGGCCGGACGATCAGGCCGATCAGGAACAGCACGGCGGCGGCGCCCATGAACGGCCACGCGTACCGGGAGCGGGCGGTGAACCGGCGCGGCGCGGAGAAGCACGCGGCGATGGTGCCGACGGCGATGGCGATGAAGCAGGCGGAGTTGACCGCGGCGGACAGGTCGAGCGAATACACCACCGTCGCGGCCACGCCGGCCACGCCGAACACCTGCCACCAGCGGCGCACAGGGCGGCGCCCAGCCGTGGATCGCACGCCGCATCGCCCCCTGGCCGTCAGCTCGTCAGCGCCCCCGCCGTTCGCACCGTACCGTTCCCGGGGCCCTTCCCGGCAGCCGTCCGGTTTCCCGGACCGGCGGCCGTACCGTCTCCCGGGCCCTGCCCGGCGGTCGTGCCGTGGACGAACAGGGTCGGGCAGGCGCAGTGACGCAGCAGCTCGCCCGCCACGACGCCCAGCAGGGAGCTGCCGTCGGTGCCACGTGGGCCCACGATCATCATGCGCGCCCGGCGGGAAGCGCGTACGAGAGTTGGCGCAGGATCTCCCACCAGCAGCCGGGTCCGCGCCCCGGTGAGTCCGGGCACCCCGGCGATCGCGTTCTCCAGCAGCCGCCGCCCGGCCGGCTCCTGCTCGGGCCGGCCGACCACGTGGGCCACCTCCAGGGCCAGCTCGCGCCGGCCGGCCTCGCCCGCGGCCAGCCGCAGCGCCTGCAACGAGGCGGGGGAGCCGTCGACGGCGACCAGCAGCGGCCCGGACGGCGGGCGGACGCCGCGGGCGACCACCACCGGGCAGCGGGCGCGGGCGACCGCCTGGACCGCGACCGAGTCCGGCGGCAGCCCCGGGGCGGTGGTGAGGTCGTCGTCGCCGAGCACGAGCAGCTCGGCCGTGCGGCTGCGACGCAGCAGCTCACGCACCGGCTGGCCGTCGACCAGCACGCCCTCGACCCGGACACCGGGCACCGAACGGCTCGCGGTGGCCACGGCCTCGCGCACGATGAGATCGGCTTCCCGCCGCGCCGAGCAATAATCAGGAGGATCATCGGAGTAGTGCCGGCCGGGCCAGGCGAAGACGTGCACGATCCGCAGCGGTCTCCCGCGCGCCATCGCCTCGCGGGCGCCGAGCCGCGTGGCGGCCAGGCCGGCGGCCGTTCCGCTGACGCCCACGACGACAGGAGCAGGTGCCGGAATCTGCATCGGTTCACCACCTCCGCACCGCGCCGACGCGGTCCACCGACCATTATCTATGGTTGAGGCGGGATCGGCAGTCGTGATCAATGCCTCAGCGGTCGACCGACTGATGACCCGTTCAGCTTGAGGGTTTACGGTGAACGGCAGGTTATTGGCGACATCTGCCGGTGAAGTGAGGGAAATACATGACGGATGTCAAGCTCGACCACCCCGGTGGCCAGTTGTCCCTGCCGGTTCGCCCGGCGGTCGAGGGCCCGGGCGGGATCGAGATCAGCGCCCTCCTCAAGGAGACCGGCTACGTGACCCTGGACCAGGGTTTCGTCAACACGGCCTCGTGCGCGTCGGCGATCACCTACATCGACGGCGACGCGGGCATCCTGCGTTACCGGGGCTTCCCGATCGAACAGCTCGCGGGCAAGGCCTCCTTCCTGGAGGTCTCCTACCTGCTGATCCACGATGCCCTGCCGACGCCGGCACAGCTCGCGGAGTTCGCGGACAAGATCCGCGTGCACACGCTGCTGCAGGAGGAGATGCGCACCTTCTTCTCCGGCTTCCCGCGTGACGCGCACCCGATGGCGGTGCTGTCCTCGGCGGTGACCGCCCTGTCGACGTTCTACCAGGACGCGCTGGACCCGACCGACCCCGAGCAGGTCGAGATCTCCGGCATCCGGCTGATGGCGAAACTGCCCACGATCGCGGCGTACGCGTACAAGAAGTCGATCGGGCACCCGCTGCCGTACCCGGACAACTCGCTCGACTACGTCGAGAACTTCCTGCGCATGACCTTCGGGCTGCCGACGGTCACGTACGAGATCGACCCGAAGATCGCCAAGATCCTCGACATGCTGTTCGTGCTGCACGCCGACCACGAGCAGAACTGTTCCACCTCCACGGTGCGCCTGGTCGGTTCCGCCCAGGCCAACCTGTTCGCCTCGGTGGCGGCGGGCATCAACGCGCTGTCCGGCCCGCTGCACGGCGGCGCCAACTCGGCGGTGCTGGAGATGCTCGAGCAGATCCGCGCCGACGGCGGCGACGTCCAGTCCTTCGTCCGCCGGGTCAAGGCGAAGGAGAAGGGCGTCAAGCTGATGGGCTTCGGCCACCGGGTCTACAAGAATTACGACCCGCGCGCCGCGATCGTCAAGAAGGCGGCCCAGGACGTGCTGGCCACGCTGGACCGGCCCGACCCGCTGCTGGAGATCGCGTTCCAGCTCGAGGAGATCGCGCTGGCCGACGACTACTTCGTCTCCCGCAAGCTCTACCCCAACGTGGACTTCTACACGGGCCTGATCTACAAGGCCCTGGGCTTCCCCACGAAGATGTTCACGGTCCTCTTCGCGCTCGGCCGGCTCCCCGGCTGGATCGCGCAGTGGGCGGAGATGATGTCCGACCCGACCACGAAGATCGGCCGCCCGCGCCAGCTCTACACGGGCGAGGCCGAGCGGCAGTTCGTGCCGATCAGCGAGCGCTGACCCGCTTCCGCCTCCCGGCCGTCCCGGCTCTCCGGGGCGGCCGGCGGCGTCTCCGCCGCGCGCTGCCCGGCTTCTCGCGCACGGCCCGGCTTCCCGCACACGGCCCGGCTTCCCGCACACGGCCCGGCTTCCCGCACACGGCCCGGCTTCCCGCACACGGCCCGGCTTCCCCCACACGGCCCGGCTTCCCGCGTGCTGCCCGGCTTCTTCCGGGCACGGGCGAGGGCGATCGTCGCCGTCACGTCGTGCGGGGTCAGGGCCCGGCCGTCGTGCGGGGTGGGGGCCCGGCCGTCGTCCGGGGCGAGGGCCCGGCGCCGGGCCGGGCCGCTGTCGCCCGGCGGGCCGCTGTCGCCCGGCTGGCGGCTTCTCCGAGTTCCGCGAGCCACTCGATGATCCGGGCGGCGCCGTCCTCGCGCGCCAGGTCCGCGGCGAGGGCGGCGGCTCGTGCGCGCATCCGGGGGTCCGTCGTGGCCTCGGTCAGCGCCGCCGCGAGCCGGTCCGCGGTCAGCCGGGAGAACGGGAGCGGCCGCGGGCTCACCCCCAGGGCGTGCAGCCGCCAAGCCCAGAACGGCTGATCCGCGAGCACCGGCACGGCCACCGCCGGCACCCCCGCCCGCAGCCCCGCCGCCGTCGTCCCGGCCCCCGCATGGTGCACAACTGCCGCCATCCGCGGAAACAGCCAGTCGTGCGGCAGGGCGCCCACGCTCAGCACGCCGGGCTCGTCGCCGGCCCGCAGCCCCGACCAGCCGGCCTGCACCACCGCGCGGACCCCGGCGGCCCGCACCGCCGCCAGCACCGGCCCGGCCAGGCGCCCGCCGTGCCCGGGCGCCATGCTGCCGAACCCCACGAAGACCGGCGGCGGCCCGGCCGCGAGAAACGCCTCGACCTCGGCGACCGGCGTCCCGGATCCGGAAAGCGCCGGCGGCCCGGCGACCGGCGCCCCGGGTCCGGGGACCGGTTGCGGATCGGCCGGCGGCGGGGCCACGGGCGTCCCGGACTGGGGAAGCGGTTGCGGACCGACCGGCGGCGCGGTGGCTGGCGGCACGGTGGCCGGCGGCGCGGCGACCGGCGGCCCGGCGACCGGCGGCGCGGTGGCCGGCGGCGCGGTGGCCGGGGTCCCGGGTCCGGGGAGCGTGTGCCGATCGGGCGGCGACGGCCGGCCGGGTGGGTGGGCGGGCCACCAGTAGCCGACGATCTCCTGGGACGCCGGCCAGTCCGTGGGGCGGGGCACCACCGACGGGCTGAAGCCGTGGAAGGTGGGCCAGCGGTGCTGCTGCTCGCGCTGGAGGCGCCGGGTGCCGACCCGGGGGAGGCCCAGCTCCGCGCGCAGGCCGCGGATCGGCGCGCGGTAGAGCGGGCGGGCGGCGGCCTCGGTGATCCGGCCCATCAGGCGGTTGGCGGTGCGGCCCGCCGAGCGGCCGCCCACCAGCACCGGTCCGAAGTCGCCGGTCGGGTACAGCGGCTGGAGGAACACCCCGGCCCAGGGGATGCCCGCGGCCTCGGCGACCTGATAGCCGAGCGGCGCGACCAGCGTGGACAGCAGCAGAACCTCGGGGTGGGTCTCGCGTACGGCGGCAGCCACGCCCCCGGCCAGCTCGGCGATCAGCGGGCGGGCGATGCGCCGCAGGCGGGCGAGGGCCCACGGGCTCGTCCCCGAACCCGTGCCGTCCTGCCCGCGCGCCCGGGGCAGGATCCGGCGCAGGTCGCCGGGGAGCGGCACGAACGGCAGCGCGATCCGGTCGCGGAACGGCTCGTGGGTGGCGAGGGTGACGTCGTGGCCGGCGGCCCGGAGCCGTTCGCCGAGGCCCGTGTACGGCGCCACGTCGCCGGTGGATCCGGAGGTCACGATCAGCACCCGCACCCGGCCATCATCGCACCGCTTTCATGCCTTGACGGTTATATAACCCGAGTGGAATAGTCGCTCGCGTGCCCGTCGATGCCATCTCCGTGCTGGCCGAGCCCACCCGGCGCCGCATCCTCGACGAGTTGCGGCTCGCCGAACGCAGCGTCGGTGACCTGGTCGGCGTCCTCGCCCTGAGCCAGCCCGCGGTGTCCAAGCACCTCAAGGTGCTGCGCGAGGCGGGGTTCGTGTCGAGCCGCACCGCCGCCCAGCAACGGATCTACCGCCTCGAGCCCGGGCCGTTCCGTGCGCTCGAGGCGTGGCTCACGCCGTACCGGAGGATCTGGTCGGGTTAGGGTTTCGGCAGGCCGCTCGCGGCCGCCGCTTGAGCGGGCGCCGCAGCGGGCATGTTCGTCGCCGGGTGCCGGGTGCCGGCCGCGAACTCGGGAGGGTGCATGGACGTCGTCATCGGGATCGACACCGGAACCACCGCCACCAAGGCGATCGCCGCGGGGCTCGACGGCGAGGTGCGCGCGATGACCAGCGTGCACTACCCGCTGTCCGTGCCCGGTCCGGGGCGGGCCGAGCTCGACCCCGTCCGGCTGCGCGACGCCGCCACCGAGGCGCTGGTCACCGTCGCGCGGGAGTGCCGGGAGCGCGGTGACCGGGTGCTCGCCGTCAGCCTCAGCGCGTTCCTGCACGGCCTGGTGCCGATGGACGCCGGCGGCAACCCCACCGGCCCGCTCATCACCTGGGCGGACAACCGGTCCTCGGCGCAGAGCGACGAGCTCGCCGCCGCCGGCCGGGCCAAGCCGCTCCAGGCGCGGACCGGCACCCCGGTGCACCCGATGGCACCACTCGCCAAGCTCGCCTGGTGGCGCGCCGAGGACCCGGCGATGCTGCGTGACACGCCGCGCTGGGGCGGCGTCAAGGAGGTCGTGCTCAGCGGGCTCGCCCGGGACGCCTTCGTGGTCGATCTCTCCGTCGCCTCCGGCACCGGGTTGTACGACATCCACGAGCGCCGCTGGGACCCCGAGGCGCTCGACATCGCCGGCATCGACGCGGGGCGGCTCGCGGAGGTCGTGCCGACCACCACCGCGCTCAAGCTGCACGCCGAGGTGGCCGCGGCGGCGGGACTGCCGGCGGACACCCCGCTGATCATCGGCGCGGCCGACGGACCGCTCGCCAACCTCGGCGTCGGCGCCACGCCGGCCGGCGTGGCCGCGGTGTCCCTGGGCACCAGCGGCGCGCTGCGCACGGTGGTGAACGCGCCGATCGCGGACAAGGCCGGCCGGCTGTTCTGCTACGCGCTGACCGAGGACCGGTGGGTGCTCGGCGGCGCCGTCAACAACGCCGGCTCGGTGGTGCGCTGGGCCGGGCAGACCATGGCCGAGGGCTTCGACCGCCCGCCCGCCGAGGGGGAGGACGCCGACGTCCGCGACGCCGCGCTGCTGGTCGAGGCGGCCACGGTCGCGGCCGGCAGCGACGGGCTGATCTGCCTACCGTACCTGCTGGGCGAGCGGGCGCCCTGGTGGCGCGGCGGGATGCGCGGTGCGTACCTCGGGCTCCGGCGCGAGCACGGCCGGGCGCATCTGGTCCGGGCGGCGGTCGAGGGGGTGTGCCAGCAGCTGGCGCTGGTGCGGGACACCTTCGCCGCCGAGGGCGTGCCGATGACCGAGGTGCGCGCCACCGGCGGGGCGGTCGCGTCGGAGCTGTGGGTCGGGGTGCTGGCGTCGGCGCTGGACCTGCCGGTGGCGATCGCGAACACGCCCGAGGGGACGGCGCTCGGCGCGTGCCTGCTCGGGCTGCACGCGATCGGCGAGCTGCCCGACCTGGACCGGGCCGCGGCGCTGGTGGAGATCACCGCGCACACCCGGCCGGACGAGGCGGACGCCGCGCTCTACAAGCGGTTGCGGCCGCTGGTGGAGAAGTCGGCGCTCGCGGTCACCGACGTGCTGACCGAGTTGGACAGGCTGGCGCCGTCGCCGCTGCCCGGCACGGAGAAGGCGGTCGGGACCCCGGTTCGCGGGTGAGGATGGCCACGGCGGTCCGCGTTGACGGGGTGGGCGGCGGTGCGACAGAGTGACCCGCGAGCGGTAAGCGGAGGAACCCGGTGCGAATCCGGGACGGTCCCGCCACTGTGACCGGGCGGCCGGCGGCTGCCCGGGAGTCAGGAGACTCCGGCCGCTCGCTCCCTCTGCACGCGGGCGTGGACACCCGCGGAAAGGACCGTGGCGTGACGCCGTATCCGTTCTCCGCCGTCGTCGGCCTTGACGATCTGCGCCTCGCCCTCCTGCTCACGGCGGTGTCACCGGCCGTCGGCGGGGTGCTCGTCCGGGGGGAGAAGGGCACCGCCAAGAGCACCGTGGTGCGCGCCCTCGCCACCCTGCTGCCCGAGGTCGACGTGGTGCGCGGCTGCCGCTTCGCGTGCGATCCCGGCGCGCCCGACCCCGGTTGCCCCGACGGCCCGCACGAGCCCGGCGCGCCGCACGGGCACCGGCCGGCCACGCTGGTCGAGCTGCCGGTCGGCGCCACCGAGGACCGGGTCGTCGGCACCCTCGACATCCAGCGGGCGCTCGCCGACGGCGTGAAGGCGTACGAGCCGGGCCTGCTGGCGGCGGCCCACCGCGGCGCGCTGTACGTCGACGAGGTCAACCTGCTGCCCGACCACCTCGTCGACCTGCTGCTGGACGCGGCGGCGATGGGGCGCGCGCACGTGGAACGCGACGGCGTCTCGGTCAAGCACGCGGCCCGCTTCCTGCTGGTCGGCACGATGAACCCCGAGGAGGGCGAGCCGCGGCCCCAGCTCGTCGACCGGTTCGGGCTGGTGGTGACGGTGTCCGCGCCGCGGGAGGCGGTGCAGCGGGCCGAGGTGGTGCGGCGGCGGCTCGCGTACGAGGCGGACCCGGACGGTTTCGCGGCCCGGTTCGCCGCCGCCGAGACCTCGCTGGCCGCCCGGATCGCGACGGCCCGGGCCGCGGTGCCGGCGGTCCTGCTGCCGGACGCGGAGCTGGACCGGATCGCCCGGATCTGCCTGGCGTACGGGGTGGACGGCATGCGCGCCGACCTCGTGGTGGCGAGGTGCGCGGTGGCGCTGGCCGCCTGGCACGGCCGGGAGCGGGTGACGGCGGGGGACGTGCGCGACGCGGCGCGGCTGGCGTTGCCGCACCGGCGCCGCAAGGACCCGCTGGATCCGCCCGGCACCGACGAGCAGCGGCTCGAGGAGGCGCTGCGGGAGGCGGGCGGCGACGACCCGGACGAGCCGCCACCGCCGCCGGACGCGGGCGGGCCCGGCCCCGGCGACACCGGTCCGGACACCGGGGATCCGGGCAGCAGCGGATCGGACAGCAACGGACCGGGCAGCGGCGGGCCGGACGGCACCGGGCCGGGCAGCGGCGGGCCGGGCAGCAGCGGGTGGGACAGCGGCGCGCCGGACAGCGGCGGTCCGGACGGTGGGGGGCCGGGCGGGCCGGGAGGCGGCAGTGACGGCTCGGAGGAGCGGGGAACCGCTTCGCACGAAGCCGGTCCGGAAGAGGGCGGCGGCCGGAACGGCCCGGCGGGGCGGAAGGGCGCGGCGGCCGGGGCGGCGTACCGGCCGCGGACGCTGCGGATCGCCGCGCGGGGCGAGGGCGGGCATGCCGGGCGCCGGTCGCCTGCCTTCGCGCGGCGGGGGCGGGTCGTCGGATCGCGGGTGCCACGCGGCAGGCTCAGCGGCGCGCCGCACCTTCCGGCGACCCTGCGGGCGGCGCTGCACCGCGGCGGGGCCGGGGTCCGGCCCGGTGACCTGCGCGAGTCCGTGCACGTCGGCCGGGAGGCCAACCTCGTGCTGTTCGTCGTGGACGCGTCCGGGTCGATGGCGGCCCGCAAGCGGATGACCGTGGTGAAGACCGCGGTGCTGTCGCTGCTGCGCGACGCCTACCAGCGGCGGGACCGGATCGGCATGATCACGTTCCGGGGGTCGTCGGCCGAGCAGGTGCTGCCCCCCACCTCCAGCCACGAGGTCGGCGTGCTGCGGCTCGCGAGCCTGCGCACCGGCGGGCGCACCCCGCTGGCGGCCGGCCTGCGGGCCGCCGCCGCCACGATCGCCACCGAGCGCCGCCGTGACCCGCGCCGCCGCCCGCTGCTGGTCGTGGTCACCGACGGGCGCGCGACCAGCGGCGCCGACCCGGTGCTGCTGGCCCCGGTGCTGGCCGGCGTCGCCACGGTCGTCGTCGACTGCGAGTCCGGGCCGGTGCGGCTCGGCCTCGCCCGGCGGCTCGCGACCGCGCTGGACGCCGACGTCCTGCCGCTGGAGGCCCTGGCCGCCGACGGAGCGACCCACCACCGGCCGGGACCGGCCGGCGTGCACCCCGGGAGGGCTGCCTGATGCCGCAGGGACAGGTCACCAGCGTGCCCGACGACGGGCTCACCACGCGGCAGCGCCGCCGCCAGGCCGTGCTCGCCGTCCACACCGGACACGGCAAGGGGAAGTCGACCGCCGCCTTCGGGATGGCGTTGCGGGCCTGGAACGCGGGGTGGCCCGTCGGCGTGTTCCAGTTCGTCAAGAGCGAGAAGTGGCGGGTCGGCGAGGAGGCCGCGCTCAAGGCGCTCGGCCAGGTGCCCGGCGGGGCGCCCGTCGCCTGGCACAAGATGGGCGAGGGCTGGTCGTGGATCCAGCGGGCCGGCACCGAGCGGGACCACGCCGCCGAGGCCGCCGAGGGGTGGGCGCAGATCAAGCGGGATCTCGCCGCCGAGACGCACACCTTCTACGTGCTCGACGAGTTCACCTACCCGATGAAGTGGGGGTGGGTGGACGTCGCGGACGTGGTGGCCACCCTGCGGGAGCGGCCCGGGGTGCAACACGTCGTCATCACCGGGCGCGACGCCCACCCCGAGCTGCTGGCCGCCGCGGACCTGGTCACCGAGATGACCAAGGTGAAGCACCCGATGGACGCGGGCCGCAAGGGACAGCGGGGCATCGAGTGGTGAGCATCCCGCGGATCGTCATCGCCGCGCCGGCGTCCGGGCACGGCAAGACCACCGTGGCGACGGGCCTGCTGGCGGCGTGCGCGGGAAGGGGTCTGTCGGTCTCGCCCTTCAAGGTGGGGCCGGACTACATCGATCCGGGCTATCACGCGCTCGCCGCCGGGCGGCCGGGGCGCAACCTCGACCCGGTCATGGTCGGCGAGGAGCTGATCGGGCCGCTCTTCGCGCACGGCTCGGCGGGCACCGACCTGGCCGTCGTCGAGGGTGTCATGGGGCTCTACGACGGCCGGACCGGCGCCGGTGACACCGGCTCGACCGCGCACGTGGCGGCCCTGCTCGACGCGCCGGTGGTGCTGGTCGTGAACGCGGCCGCGCAGGGGCGGTCCGTCGCCGCGCTGGTGCACGGCTTCCGCAGCTTCGGCACGGTGCGGCTGGGCGGGGTGATCCTCAACCAGGTCGGCTCGGACCGGCACGAGGCGCTGCTGCGGGAGGCGTGCGAGGAGGTGGGCACGCCGGTGCTCGGGGCGCTGCGCCGGGCCGCCGCCGTGGAGGCGCCGTCGCGGCATCTCGGCCTGGTGCCGGCCGCCGAGCGCCGGGCCGAGGCGCTGGCCTCCGTCGACGCCCTGGCCACGCTCGTGGAGTCGGCGGTGGACCTCGACGCGGTCCTGGCGCTGGCCCGCTCCGCACCCCCGCTGACGGCGACGCCCTGGAGCCCGGCCACCGCCGAGCCGGTGCCGGGCCGTCCCGTGGTCGCGCTCGCCGGCGGCCCGGCCTTCACCTTCGCGTACGCCGAGACGGCCGAACTTCTCACCGGCGCGGGCGCCGACGTCGTGGTGGTCGACCCGCTGCGGGACGAGACCCTGCCCGAGGGCACCCGCGCGCTGGTCGTCGGCGGCGGCTTTCCCGAGGTGTACGCCTCCGAGCTGTCCGCCAACGAACCCCTGCGCCTGGCCGTGGCGTCGATGGCGGCCGTACGCATGCCGATCGTCGCCGAATGCGCGGGCCTGCTCTGGCTCTGCCGCACCCTCGACGGCGCCCCGATGTGCGGCGTCCTCGACGCGGACGCGGCGATGACCCCGTCGCTGACCCTCGGCTACCGCGACGCGGTGGCGCTGGCGGACAGCCCCCTGCTGCCGGCGGGCTCGCGCATCACCGGCCACGAGTTCCACCGGACCACCGTCCACCCCCGCTCGGGCCTGCTGCTCGAACCCGCCGGGGGAGCGGCCTGGGCGTGGCGCGGCGCGGACCCGGAGGGTTTCGCGGCCCCCGCCCTGCACGCGTCCTACCTGCACCTGCACTGGGCGGCCGACCCGGCGATGGCCCGCCGCGTGGTGACGGCCGCGGCGGCCGTGCCCGCCCCGGCATGAGCCTGACGCTCGGCGTCGGGGTCCGCGCCGCGGTGACGCCCGGACAGCTCGGCGCGGCCGTGGACGCCTCGCTCTCCCGGGCGGGCGTGCCCGGCTCGGCCGTCTCCGCGGTCGCGACCCTCGATCGTCGCGCCCCGGTCCTCGCACCCTTCGCGCGGGCCCGGGGATGGCCGCTCGTGCCGGTGCCGCCGGAGCTGCTCGCGGCCGTCGTGCCGGCCCGGCCCTCGCCGCGGGTCGCCGCCCTGGCCGGGGTGCCGAGCGTCGCCGAGGCGGCCGCCCTGGCCGCCGCCGGTCCCGGAGCCGCGCTGATCCTGCCGAAACAGGTCTTCCCCGGCGTCACCGTGGCGATCGCGCGGGCGGCCTGACCACGTCCCAGCAAAAGCGGCCCGGGCGGCCCGTCAGTTCAGCGGCCACTCGTGGACCGGGACGTTCTCGTGCATCGGCGGCAGGTAGCGGCGCAGCATCTCGTGCAGGGCCGCCTGCCGGTCCAGGCCGTCGCCCTCCAGGGCGTGCAGCGTCTCCACCTGCCACGTCGCGCCGTTGCGGCCGGTCAGGCAGCGTTGCTCGATGATGCCGAGCAGGCGGTCGCGTTCGCCGCGGGACACGCCCCACTTCGCCAGGCCCTCGTGGGCCAGCGGGAGCAGGCGGCGCAGCACCAGCTCGGTGACGGGCACGTAGCCGAGGCCGGGCCAGAAGACCGACGCCGCCAGCCCGTGCCGGGCGCACGAGTGGAAATTCTCCTCGGCGGCGCTGAACGACATCTGGGTCCAGATCGGCCGCTCGGCCTCGGCGAGCATCCGGACCAGGCCGTAGTAGAAGGCGCCGTTGGCCACCGTGTCCACGACGGTCGGGCCGGCCGGCAGCACCCTGTTCTCCACTCGCAGGTGGGGGCGGTCCCTGACCACCGCGTAGATCGGGCGGTTCCAGCGGTAGACGGTGCCGTTGTGCAGCCGCAGCTCGCTCAGCTGCGGGATGTCGCCGCTCTCCAGGATCTGCTCGGGGTCCTCGTCGTCGCAGATCGGCAGCAGCGCCGGGAAGTAGCGGACGTTCTCCTCGAACAGGTCGAAGACCGAGGTGATCCAGCGCTCGCCGAACCATACCCGCGGGCGTACGCCCTGGGCCCGGATCTCCTCCGACCGGGTGTCGGTCGCCTGCTCGAACAGGGGGATCCGGGTCTCGCGCCACAGCTCCCGGCCGAAGAGCAGCGGCGAGTTCGCCCCGAGCGCCACCTGCACGCCCGCGATCACCTGGGCGGCGTTCCAGTACGCGGCGAACTGCGCGGGACTCACCTGAAGGTGGAACTGGGTGCTGGTGCAGGCCGCCTCGGGCGCGATGCTGTCGGTGGTGACGGCGAGCCGGTCGATGCCGTCGATGCGGATGTCGAGGTCCTCGCCACGGGCCGCGAAGATCTGCTCGTTGAGCAGCGCGTACCGGGGGTTGGTGGAGAGCGCGTCGGTGGTCAGGTGCTCCTTGCGCAGCGTCGGCAGGATGCCGATCATCACCATGTGCGCGCCGGCCTGGCGGGCGTGCTCCTCGGCGTTGTTGAGGCTGGCCCGCAGCTCGCGTTCCAGGTCGGCGTTCTCCTCGCCGGCCAGCCGCCGCGGCGCCACGTTGATCTCGATGTTGAACTGGCCGAGCTCGGTCTGGTAGTCGGGGTCCTCCAGCGCCGCGAGCACCTCGGCGTTGCGCATCGCCGGGTCGGCGTTGCCGTCGACCAGGTTCAGCTCGATCTCCATGCCGGTCAGCGGGCGCTCGAACTCGAAGCGCGCCTCGCGCAGCATCGAGGCGAACACGTCGAGACTGCGGCGGATCTTGTGCCGGTACTTCGTCCGGTCCTCGCGGCTGAATTCCCGACGCTCGACCTCTTCGCCCACCGCGCACCGCCCTTCCCGAGAGCCAACCCCTATGATCTGCCAGTCCGCCCTCCGGCGCACCATCCCACGCGCCGGACATTCCGTTGGAGGCTCCGGCGTGCGCCGCATACCTGCCCTTTTCGTGGCCGTCGCAATCGCGGAGGCGGTGAGCTGGGCGCTGCTCCTGACCGGAATGTTCTTCAAGTACGTGGTCGTGCACGACGAGATCGGGGTGAAGATCGCCGGTCCGCTGCACGGCGCGCTGTTCATGGCGTACCTGGCGGTGACCGTGGTGCAGGCCCGGGCCGCCGGCTGGCGGTGGTGGGTGACGCTGGTGGCGCTGGCCTGCTCGGTGCCGCCGTTCGCGACCGTCGTCTTCGAGCGGTGGGCGCGGTCGCGCGGTCTGGTCGGCGACGGCGCGTCCCGGCCTTTACAGATGACGGGTACGCATCGAGACTGATCGTTGTCCTGAACCCGGCTGGGGAGGCAACGATGCGCAGGATCACCCGGATCGCGGCAGTGTCCACGCTGCTGCTGGCCATGGTCGCGGCCCCGGCCGAGGCGGAGCGGCGCGGGCCCGCGTGGACCACGGCGTGGGCGACCGCGCCGGCCGCGGCGGTCTCCGGCGTGGAGCAGGGCTACGCCGGCTTCACCATCCGCAACGTCGTGCACACCACGACCGGCGGCAGCACCGTACGGATCCACCTCTCCAACCGTTTCGGCACCCAGCCGGTGCTGATGGGCCACGTGACCGTCGCGATCTCGGCGCACACCGGTGGCCGCCGCGACGGCACCGTCGACCGCAGTGACGGCTCGGCCCGGCCCGGCACCGTCCGCGACGTGCTCTTCGCCGGGCGCGCGTCGATCACCGTCCCGGCGCGGGCCGAGGTCGTCAGCGATCCCGTACGCCTCTCCGTGCCGGCCGATCAGGACCTGCTGGTGAGCACCTGGACGCCGCAGCCGTCCGGCACCGTGACCTACCACCCGGCGGCGATGCAGGACTCCTTCTTCAGCCGGGGTCCCGCCGACCACGCGGGTGAGGAGGCCTCCACCGCGTTCGGCGAGACGACCCGGGTGTGGCACTACGTCAACGGCGTCGACGTCTCGGGCGGGCCGGGCACGGTGGTGGCCCTCGGCGACTCCATCACCGACGGCGTCACGTCGACCTGGGGTGCCAACCGGCGCTGGACGGACTATCTCGCGGCGCGGCTCGCGAGCAGCCCCGTGCCCGACTACGGGATCGCCAACTCCGGGATCAGCGGCAACCGCGTCCTGCTGGACAGCAACGCGCCGAATTACACGATCTACGACACCTTCGGCCCGAGCGCGCTGACCCGGTTGAACTGGGACGTCCTCGAGCGGGCGGGTGCCCGTACGGTGATCGTGTTCGAGGGGATCAACGACATTCAGCAGACGCCGCACCAGGCCGACCCGGAGCAGATCATTGCGGGCCTGGCGCAGATCGCCGCGCAGGCGCGGGCCCGCGGCCTGCGGGTCGTCGGCGCGACGATCATGGCGTGGAAGGGCTGGGGCTCGTGGACGCCGGAGCTGGAGCGGACCCGGGTCGCCGTCAACGAGTGGATCCGCGCGGGCGGCGACGGCGCGCTGGACGGGCTCGCCGACTTCGACGCCGCCACCCGCGACCCGGCGGACCCGCAGCGGATGCTGCCCGCCTTCGACAGCGGTGACCACCTTCACCCGAACGACGCCGGCGACCGTGCGATGGCCGCGGTGGTCCCGCTGGCCCGCCTCTGAGCGCCTCAGCTGATCCAGGCCACGGCGAGCGCGCCGGCCACGAGCAGGCCGAGCACGGCCTGGATCAGCAGGCCCGGACCCAGGTGCGACCACATCGTCGGGATCCGTGGCGTGTACGGCTGCAGCGTCTCCAGATTCAGCACCTGGTGCAGCTTCACGGGCAGGTCGGGGTCCTTCTGCGGCACGGTGCGCACCTGCACGAGGTCGCCGCGGTGCAGCGCCGACTGGGGGAGCTGCCCGTGCATCTCGACCTCGTACGTCTGCCCGAGGTCGTCGCGCAGCCGGACCGGCGTGACCAGGTACTCGGGGCCCTTCTTGAGATCCTTGAACCGTCGCCGGGCGCCTCCGCCGGAGCGGATGAGGGCCAGCAGCGCCTGGGCGATGGACGCCGTCACGAAGACGACGATGAGCAGCGGCTGCCCGACCCGGACCTCGCGGGTGTACGAGGTCCGGAAGCCGAGGAACCGCCCGGTGATGACCGGACCGGCATGCCGGAGGATCCGCTCGCGGTACAGCTCGGTGTCATCCATGGGGATCACCTCCTGGGGGTTCCCTCATGGTACGGAGAGCGATGTTTCGACCACAGTGAGTGAATTGGCAACTCACGTAGCTCGTGCGGAAGGCGCGAAACAAGGCGTGATCGTTTGGGGGAGGGCGGACCGGGAACTCCTCCGTTCCGTTCTCCTGCGTCAGGAAGTCGCCCCATGAAGCTTCCCTCGTCCCGCGGCCCCGTGTCGGACGCCGTCATCACCGCGCTCTCCCAGGGCCCGCACGACTTCACCGCCGGCGACCCCGACTCGGACGACGACCTGCACCTCGCCCTGTTCGTCCTCTACGAACTGCACTACCGCGGCTGGGACGGGGTCGACGACACGTGGGAGTGGCACCCGGGCCTGCTCGGCCTGCGGGCCCGGCTGGAGGCGGCGTTCGAGGCGGAGCTGCGGCGGCTGCCCGTACCCGGGGACACCGGTGACGTGCCCCACCAGCTGATCGCGATGACCCGGGAGCCGGGCGGGCCGTCGCTCTCCGGCTATCTGCGCGGGCGGGCCGGCTACGAGCAGTTCCGCGAGTTCGCCACCCACCGGTCCGTCTACCACCTGCGCGAGGCGGACCCGCACACCTTCGCGATCCCCCGGCTGAGCGGTGCGGCCAAGGCCGCCCTCATCGAGGTCCAGATCGACGAGTACGGCGGAGGCACCGCGGCCCGCATGCACCAGGAGATGTTCAAGGAGACGATGACGGCGCTCGGGCTCGACACCACGTACGGGGCGTACGTGGAGGTGGTGCCGTGGCAGACCCTCGCCAACAACAACCTCATGTCGCTGTTCGGGCTGCACCGCCGGCTGCGGGGGGCGTTGCTGGGGCATCTGGCCGCGTACGAGATGACGTCGACCGGGCCGAACCGGGCGTACGGCAACGGGCTGCGCCGGCTCGGCGGCGACGAGAACGCCACCCGCTTCTACGACGAGCACGTCGAGGCGGACGCGGTGCACGAGCAGATCGCGGCGTTCGACATGTGCGGGTCGTTCTGCGCGGCCGAGCCGGAGCTGGCGGCGGACGTGCTGTTCGGGGCCCGCTGCGTGCTGACCCTGGAGGACCGCTGGGCCGGGTACGTGCTGTCCCGCTGGGAGCAGGGCGAGTCCTCGCTGCGGATCTAGCGTCGGGCCGCGGGTCCGCTCAGCCGGGCGTGGGTCCGCTGCCGCTGTCGCGGGGTGCCGCACTGTCGCCGGATGCCGTGGTCTCTCGGGGTGCCGTGGTCTCGCGGGTTGCCGTGATCTCGCGGGGTGCCGGGGTGTCGCGGCCGGTGCCGGCGCGGAAGCCGATGGCCTTGTGCGTACCGTCGCAGAAGGGTTTGATCGCCGATTTCCCGCACCGGCAGAGCGCGACCGTGCCCCGCCCCGGCTCGATGATCTCGCCGTCCGGGGTGCGCAGGGTGAACCGGCCGCGCAGCAGCAGCGGCCCGTCCTCGTACGGGACCACGACCGCGCCCTGCTCGTCCGCCTGACCGCTCATGCCGCAGCGATGCCCGCGGTCCACCCCGGGGAAACCCGCGCGGACCCGTCCGTCTACCGATTGTGCGAAAGCGGCCCGGAGCTGCGCCGTTCACGGTGAACTTGACCGTGAACGCCTGTCACGGGCGAGCTACGGGGGTAGAACACATGGCGAGCGGGACGAACTACGTCAACCCGGACAGCATTCTGGCGCGTACGGCCTGGGAGATGGTCCGGTCCCACGCGGGCGGTGTCGGCCCGCACGAGGGCATGACGACCTGCCCGGCCTGCGGTGAACCCCTGCCGTGCCCGGTCGGCCGCGCCGCTGCGGAGGTCGTCCAGGCGGCGGGCCTGGCGGAGTCGTCCGGCCTGATCGAGGCGGCCCGCGGAGGTCTCGGGGCCTCGCCGCTCGGCCTGCCCACCACGGCCACCCAGCAGGCGACCGTCCCGCTGCCGGCGCCGGCCTCCGCACCCGTCTCCCCGCCGGCGTCGCCGCTGACCTTCTCCGCCCCGTTCGAATCCGCCCCGCCGGAATCCGCCGCGTGGGAATCCGCTCCGCCCGCCTCCGGGCCGGCCGCTCCGACGCCTTCCTTCTCCGTGGCCCCTCCGGCGGCGCCGACGTCCTGGCCGCCGATGTCCGGCCCGGCCTCGCCGATGTCCGGTCCCACCGCGCCGATGCCGGGTCCGGCCTCGCCCGCCGCGGAGCCGCGGCCGGAGCCGGCATCCACGATCGACCCGGTCCCGGTGGCCCCGCCGTCCTTCGACATCCCGCGCGAACCGATCGCCCCGCCCACGTTCCAGGAGTCCCGCGACCGCCCGGAGCCCGCCTCCTTACCGGACGGCCCCCCGTCCCCGGCCGGCGCCTCCCCGGCGTTTCCTGCCCCGGAGTTTCCGTCCCGGGCCCTGCCGTCCCAGGTCTCACCTTCCGCGGGTGGCCCGCCTGCCCCGGACGCGCCGCCCGCCTTCGCCGGATTCGGAACCTCGCCGGCGGAACACCCACCCGCAGAAGCGCAGGCCGCGCCGGAACCCCAGGCCCCGCCTGCCCCGCCTGCCTCGCCTACCTCGCCTGCCTCGCCTGCGCCGCCGCCCGCCCGCGAGATGCCGGACGTCGACCCGCTGCTGCTCGGCCCGCCGGTGTTCACCCAGCAGAACCGCCCCCTGGACGCGCCACGCTTCACCCCGTCGGCCCGCCCGTCGGAGCCGCTCGTCTCGCCCTACCACCCGGGCGAGGCGCCGCCCGTCACCCCGTTCGAGCCGATGAGCCTGGACGCCCCGCCCCGGACGCCCGAACCGCCCGCGGCCGAGCCCACGCCCGAGCCCGGCGCTCCGGCCGCGCCGCTCGGCGACACCCTGCAATCCGCCTTCGCCGACCGGGCCGCCAAGCCGGGCCCCGCGTCCCCGAACGGCACACACCCGCCGGCCACCGCCGTGCAGCCACCCTCGGGCCTGACCGCACCGCCGGCACCCGCCACGCCGTCCGGCCTCACGCCCCCGCAACCACCGGCCCCGACCCCGCCGCCGCAGGGCGCCTCCCCGGCCGCCACGCCGCAGGCCCCGGCACTCACCCCGCCCGCGCAGCCTCCGGCGCCCGGCGCCGCACCGCAGGCCCCGGCACTCACCCCGCCCGGGCAGACTCCGGCGTCGGGCGCCGCGCCGCAGGCCCCGGCCGGCCCGGCGAGCGCCGACAGCGCGTTCCGCCCGGTCGACCCAGCGTCGCGGATGACCCGGCCGCCGCTGGAACCGCCGCGGATGGGCCAGCTGAACCCGCAGCCCGGCGGCGGCAACCCGTCCGCCCTCCAGGACGCACCGCAGGCCATCGCCCAGCCCGCCGGCCCCACCCTGCCCGGCCTGAGCCAGCCGGGCCTGAGCCAGCCGGGCCTGAACCAGCCGGGCGCGGACTCCCCGTTCGCGCGTCCCCAGCCGCCCGCGGACGCACCCTTCGGGCCCGCAGCGGAAAGCCCGTTCGCCCGTCCGCAGCAGGAGCCGCAGCCGCAGGCCCCCGGCGCCCAGCCGGCCCCGGGCGAGCCGTCCGCCTACCCGGCACCCTCGGCGTTCGCGCAGCCCGCCGCCCCGGAGGCCCGGCAGCAGCCCTCGGCGTTTGCGCAGCCCGCGACCCCGGAGGCCCGGCAGCAGCCCTCGGCGTTCGCGCAGCCCGCCGCCCCGGAGGCCCGGCAGCAGCCCTCGGCGTTCGCGCAGTCCGCCGTCCCGGAGGCCCGGCAGCAGCCGCCGGCGCCCCGGCCGAACCGCCCGCCGCTCGAGCCGCCGCAGATGGGCCAGCTCAACCGGCCGCTGGAGCCCGCGCCGGGTGACGCCGGAGCGCCGTCCGGTCTGCCGCAGCGCCCGTCGCCCGCCGCGCAGCCGCCCCGGCCGGCCCAGTCGTGGGACGCGCCGGAGGACGACGGTGAGGCGCCGAGCGGGCTTCCTCGGCGGCCTCCGCAGTAGAGCATCGGGAGTCATTGTTCCGATCGGTGCGTTTCAGCCGTATCCGCACGGGGCAGTAGCGTCGGCGACGAGTATTCCGGCGGGCAGGGCCACCCGTCCGGACCAGATGGGGTTCCGGTGCGGGGATGGCCGATCCGGACCGGTCGAGGGGGGAGCGGTATGCCCGCTCAGGACGACACGCACACGCGTGTACTGGAGGACCTCGACACCGCCGCCGTCGAGTACGCGACCAGGATGGCGGAGGCCTCGGCCCCGGAGCGTGCCGTGCTCCGGGACGAGCTGACCCGTACGTGCCTGCCCTTCGCGGGTCGCATGGCGCGCCGTTACCGGGGCCGTGGCGAGACGCTGGAGGACCTCGAGCAGGTCGCGCGCCTCGGGCTGGTGAAGGCCATCGACCGGTACGACCCCGAGCGCGGTTCCTTCACGGCGTACGCGGTCATCACGATCTCCGGTGAGATCAAGCGGCACTTCCGCGACCGGACCTGGGGTGTGCACGTCCCCCGCCGCATCCAGGACCTGAGCCTCGAGGTCGGGCACGCGTCGATGGTGCTGACCACCGAGCTGTCCCGCACGCCCACGGCCGCCGAGCTGGCCGCCCGGCTGCGGGTGACCGAGGCGGCCGTGCGGGAGGCGCTGGAGTCCGCGGCCGGTTACTCACCGTCGTCGTTGAACGCGCCGGCCGGCGGGGACGGCGCGGCGGAGTTCGGGGACCTGCTCGGCGATCCGGACGCCGACCTGGAGATGATCGACGACCGGCTGACCGTCGCGGGGCTGCTGCTGCGCCTGCCCGCGCGGGAGCGGCAGATGCTGGCCCTGCGGTTCTACGGCAACCGCACCCAGGCGGAGATCGCCGCCGAGCTGGGCATCTCGCAGATGCACGTGTCGCGGCTGCTCAGCCGGTCCCTGGCCTGGCTCAGGGAGGCGATGCTCAGCGACTCCCTGCCGCGCTGGGAGGGTGCGAACGGGCCGTCCGACGTCCACGGCATGCAGATCTCGGTGCACCGGTCCGGAGGCGATCTCACCGTACGGGTGCGGGGCGAGGTCGACCGCGACACCGCCGAGCGGCTGCGCACGGCGCTGCGCCACGCCGTCTCGACCGCGGACGCCGACCGGCTGGTGATCGACCTGGCCGGGGTGCCGCTGGTCGACGCCGCCGGGGTGGCCGTGCTGCTGGACGCGGCGTCCGCCGCCGCGGTCGCGGGGACCGGCCTGTCCCTGACCGGCGCCCAGCCCTACGTCGCGCGGATCCTGGCCGTCTCGGGCCTGCAGAACCTGATGGGCGGGTAGCGGGCGGTCGTCACCGCGTCGACAGCGACGCCCAGACGACCTTGCCGCCCTCACACGGCAGCCAGCCCCAGGCGTGCGCGGACGCGTCGACCAGCATGAGCCCTCGCCCGCTGGACGCGTCGGGCGAGGCGCCGGAGCGCAGCGCGGGCTCCGCGGACGATCCGTCGCGGACGGAGATGTGCAGGTAGTGGCGGCGCAGCGTGAGCCGCAGGGTCATCATCGTGCTCGCGTGGTCCACCACGTTGCTGACGAGCTCGCTGGCGATCAGGCTGGCCGGCGCCACCAGCCGGTCGAGCCCCCAGCGCAGGCAGGCGTCGGTGGCGACGTTGCGTGCCTGCCGGGCCGCGCCCCGCAGGGGCAGCAACTCGTCGCTGAGGTCGGGCTGCACCTGCCGGTCGTCGTCGAGCGCGGCGAGGGCGGCGTCCACCGACGGGAAGACCGGCAGCCGCTTGTACGCCGCGAGCGTCAGCGTCCGCCGGGCGTCGGGCCGTGGCGCGCACATCAGCACCGGGATGCCGGGCCACCGTGCCGCCTGCCGGGACAGCGTGGAGAACACCGCGAGGGCCAGCGGCTCGCGGACAGTCAGGTTCGAGAGGTCGATCAGCAACGCGTCGGGCTGCTCGGCCAGGCTCTTCAGCAGCCGGGCCCGCAGCGACGCCACCTCGGGGAGGCCGAGGTCGCCGCAGAGGGCGACGGACAGCCGTCCCCCCGTGACCTCCCGCACCAGCGCATCGACGCCCACTGCTCGTCCTCCCTGGCTGGTGAGAAAGCGGGATACCCGCAGTGGGGCGGCCGAAACGTCAGACGTCGTCCGCCTCCATCACGATGATGGCACCCTCCGTCCCGCGGGAGGCCTCCTGACCCCGGAGCGGGGCGCACGCCACCCGGACCACGACGGCGCGGCCGCGCCGGTTGACGGCGTCCACCGACACCTCACCGGAGCTGCCGTCCTCGCCCAGCGACCCGCGCAGCATCGGCCGGAGCTGCTCGAACGGCAGCCCGATGTCCAGGTTGAGGAAGTGCTGGCCGACCACCTCGCCCGACCGTACGCCCCACAGGTCCTCCGCCCGGCGGTTCCACATCCGGATCCGCAGGTCCCGGTCGACGACCGCGACGCCCGCCCGCAGGCTGGTCAGCACCGTCTCCAGGAAGGAGTTGGCCTCGTCGAGCTGGGCGGTGCTGACCCGGAGCTGGTCGTTGATGCTCTGGAGCTCGTCGTTGGTGGACTGGAGCTCCTCGTTCATCGTCTCCAGTTCCTCGTTGGTGGACTGGAGTTCCTCGTTGGTGGTCTCGAGCTCCTCGACCGTCGACTGGAGTTCCTCGTTGGTGGTCTCGAGCTCCTCGTTGGTGGTCTCGAGCTCCTCGTTGGTGGACTGGAGTTCCTCGTACGCGGCCTCGAGCTGCTGGTTGGCGTGCTCCAGATCGTCCTGCAGCCGCCGGGCGGCGGTGACGTCGTGGAAGATCAGGTTGACGCCCAGCAGGCTGCCGTCTTTGCCGGTGAGCGGGCTGACCTGGACCTCGAGGTGGGTGACGTCGCCGTTGCGGCCGTATTCCACGTCCGCGACGCGCAGGGTGCGCCGCTCCAGCTGGGCCTGCTCGATGTAGCGGCGCAGCTCGACCGGCCTGTACGACAGGTCGAGGTCGCGGAACGGCCGCCCGATGTCCCGCGACGACACCCCGAACAGCTTCTCCAGGCGCCGGTTGGTGAGGGCGACCAGCCCGTCGGAGGTGAGACCGAGCTGGGCGAGGGAGCTGGCGGCGAACGCCTCGTTGCGCAGCTCGTCGAGGCCCACGACCCCGCCGGTGCCGGCCGGGATCGGCTCGGCGAAGACGGCGCCGGCGATCGGCATCACCCGCGGCACGCGCCGGAACACCCGCCGCTTGAGGTCGATGGGGGTGAAGAGGTTGCCGTGGCTCAGCAGCATCTCGGCCTTGCCGAGGAAGAGCACCCCGCCGTCGGACAGCGCGAAGTGGAACCGGGACAGGATCTTCGCCTGGGTCTCGGCGTTGAAGTACATCAGGGCGTTGCGGCAGGTCAGCAGGTCTATCCGGGAGATCGGCGCGTCCTGCACCAGGTCATTGCGGCCGAAGATCACCGAGCGGCGCAGGTCCTTGCGGAAGACGAACCGGTTGCCGACAGGCTCGAAGTACTTGGCCGCCAGCTCGGGCGGCACCGCCTGCATCTCGCGCTCGCCGTAGCTCGCCTGCCGGGCCTCGGCCAGCTGCTCCTCGTCCACGTCGGTCGCGTAGATCTTGACCCGTTCCCGGAACGCCTCCAGGCCGAGCGTCTCGGCGAGCACCATCGCCAGCGTGTACGCCTCCTCGCCCGAGGCGCACCCCGCGGACCAGACGCGGATCGGCGCGTCGGAGGACTTGGCGGACACCAGCGCCCCCAGCACGTCGGCGCGCAGGTAGTCCCAGGCGTCGGCGTCGCGGAAGAAGCCCGTGACGTTGATCAGGATGGTGTTGAACAGGGCCGTGAACTCGTCCGGGTGAACCTGGAGGAAGTCGAGGTACTCCGGGTAGTCCGCCGCCTCGACCTGGGACATGCGGCGGTTGACCCGGCGCATCAGGCTCGACCGCTTGTAGCCGGTGAAGTCGAACCCGCGCGACTCCTTGAGGTAGACGAGCAGGGCCTCGAAGTCGGGGTCGATCGCGTTCACGCCGGAACCGTATCGCAGGCGGGTGGCGAGGTCAGGACGACGGTGTCGTGTCGTCCGCGTGCGGCGCGGAGCCGAGCCGGGCGATCAGCCGCCGCAGGGTGGCTCCCGCCACCTCGGCGTCGCGGGCCATGTCGTTGAAGCGGTCGGCGGACGCGGACTGCCGGTGCGCACCCGCGGTGGCCATCCGGCGGCTCAGCGCCGACTTCTCCTCCAGCGCGCGCAGGGCCATCCAGAGCGCCCCTTCGAGGGCGACCGCCTGCTCGTCGAGAAGGCTCTCCGGGGACCAGGCGTGTCCCACCCGGCAGCGATAGCGCGGCACCGGGCCGCCGCCGACCTGGAACAGGCTCCCGCCGCAGCTCGGGCAGCCGAAGCCGGCGGGCGGGGTGTCGAGCTCGTCGGTGGTGAGGGGGCCCAGTTCGGAGATGGCGACCTCGGCATCCAGAAGTTTGTCGTCGTGAGCGGGGCGGCGCTCGGGGAGATCCATGGCGGTGATCCCGGCGATCAGGCCGCCGAGCTTGGCGGCGGGCAGGACGTGGTCCGTGTCACGTGGGCGATGGCCGCGCGGGGCATCCAGGGATAGAGCGCGTCGGCCGGGTCCTGCACCACGGTGGTGCCGCCGCGGGCCGCGATGCTCGTCAGGCCGGCGGCGCCGTCGTCGCGTGAGCCGGAGAGCACGACGCCGACGGCGCGCTCCGCGTAGCTGCGGGCGACCGAGCGGAACAGCGGATCCACGGCGGGGCGGTGGCCGTTCTCGGCCGGGCCCCGGGTCAGCCGGATCCGGCCCTCCAAGGCCAGCAGGTGGTGGTCGTTGGGGGCGACGTAGATGCGGCCGTGCCGCAGCTCCTCGCCGTCGACGGCGGTGGCGGCCGGCAGCGGGCCGCTGCGGGTCAGGATGGCGGGCAGCGCGCTGGGGGAATCCCGGGGCACGTGCAGCACCACGAGGACGGCGCCGGGGTAACCGTCCGGCAGGCCGGCGACCAGGGCGCGCAACGCCTCCACACCCCCGGCGGACGCGCCGACGGCAACCACGTCGCGGTGCTCGGCCGTCACGCCGCTCCCGTCGTCAGTTTCGTCCAGACCACCTTACCGCCGGGCACGGGCAGCACACCCCAGGCGTCGGTGAGTTCCCGTACGAGGTGCAGCCCGCGACCGCCCGCCTCGGAGACGCCCGGGTCCCTGGGCCGGGGAAGCTTGCGGCTGCCGTCGCGTACGGTCAGGCACAGCAGCCCGTCGCGCAGCCCCAGGGTGAACTCCATGGTGGTGTGCGCGTGCCGCACGACGTTGGCCACGAGTTCGGTGGCGACCAGCCCCACGGTGGCGGCGAGGTCCCTGACCTGCCACGCGGTGCACGCCTGCGTCACCACGTGCCGGACCTGGCGGCAGGCGTCGGGCACGGGACGCAGGCGTAACCGGATGCGGTGCGGCTCCGGCTCCTCCCATCCGTGCGCGGCAAGCGCCTTCGCGCAGCTGTCCTCGGTGGTCACCCCGTCGCAGCCGAGCCGGTCCCGCAGGGTGCGCGCGGTCGCCGGCTCCGCGCCGCAGAGCACCAGCGGCACGGCGGGCCACTCGGCCGTACGGCAGACGATCGAGCTGAGCACGTCGAGGGCGACCGGATCGGCGACCTCGAGCTCGCTGACGTCGACGAGCAGGGACTCCGGCTGGGTGGCGAGGCTGCGCGTGACGGCCCGGTCCAGGGCGTCGCCGGTGACCGTGTCCAGCACCCCGCTGACCCGCAGCACAGCGACCGGGAGGTCCTGCTCCGGGCGGCAGACCAGCTGGCTCGACATACGTACCCTTCGTCAGCCGTCGCGTCGTGTCCGTCGCGTCGTCCGGACCATGTGCCCGCCGGGAACCCGGGGCAAACGCAAACGGCCCGGGGTGTCCGGCGACACCCGTGGCCGGGCGCGCGGGGCGGATACGCTCTCCGGCATGGACGCCAGGAGGGTGGGACTGCCGGCGCTCCTGCCGTACCTGCGTGAGCATGCCCGCACCCTGGCCGCCGTCGCCGCCCTGTCGCTGGTGGGCGCCGCCGCCGCGCTGGCCCAGCCGGTCCTGGTGCGCACGGTGCTCGACGACATCTCGGCCGGCCACCCGGCCGCCGCCGGGGTCGCACTGCTCGTCGCCCTGCTGATCACCGGCGCCGCGATCGGCGGCATCCGCGACTTCCTGCTCCAGCGCACCGCCGAGGGCGTGGTCCTGACCACCCGCCGAAGGCTCGCCGGCCACCTGCTGCGGCTGCCCATCGCCGAGTACGACGCCCGGCGCACCGGCGACCTGCTCTCCCGGGTCGGCGCGGACACCACCCTGCTGCGCGCGGTCGTCACGTCCGGGCTCCTCGAGATCGTCACCGGCGTCGTGATGGTGACCGGCGCGACGATTGCGATGGCCGTGCTCGACCCGCTGCTGCTCGGCGTGGCCGCGGCCGGCCTGGCGGTCGGGATGAGCGTGGCGATCACCGCGTCCCGGCGGGTGCGGGCCCTGTCCCAGCGGGCGCAGGAGCGGCTCGGCGAGATGACCTCGGCGGTGGAGCGGTCGATCTCCGCCGTCCGCACCATCCGGGCGGCGGGCGCCGAGGAGCGTGAGGCGCGGACGGTGGGGCGCAGCGCGGCGGAGGCGTACGACGCCGGCATGCGCGTGGCCCGGCTCGAGGTGCTGATCGGGCCGGCGGCGACGGCGGCCACGCAGGGAGCGTTCCTGCTGGTGCTGGGCGTCGGCGGGGCCCGGGCGGCGTCCGGCGCGATCACGGTCGGCGAGCTGGTCGCGTTCATCATGTTCCTGTTCTTCCTGGTGCTGCCGCTGGGGCAGGCGCTGAGCGCGTACACCCGGCTGCAGACCGGCCTGGGCGCGCTGCAGCGCATCGAGGAGATCCTGGACCTGCCGGCGGAGTCGGCGGGTGACGTGGCGGCGGTTCCGGACGCCGCCGGCGCGGCCGACGCGGTCGCCTTCGAGCACGTGTCGTTCGCCTACCCGGGCGGCGGCGAGGTGCTGCACGACGTCAGCTTCACCGTCCCGCGCGGCTCCCGGGTGGCGCTGGTCGGCCCCTCCGGCGCCGGCAAGTCCACCACCCTCGCCCTGATCGAGCGCTTCTACGAGGTGAGCGACGGCACGATCCGGGTGGACGGCACCGACATCCGGCAGGTGCCGCGGGCCGGCCTGCGCGCGAAGCTCGGCTACGTCGAGCAGGAGGCGCCCGTCCTGGCCGGCACCCTGCGCGACAACCTTCTGCTCACCGCCCCCGGCGCGGACGACGCCCGGCTGCTGGCGGCGCTCGGCGAGGTGAATCTCGGCGGGCTCGTCGCCCGGGCCCCGGAGGGCCTGGACGTGCAGGTGGGCGAGGGCGGGGTGCTGCTGTCCGGCGGGGAGCGGCAGCGGCTGGCCATCGCGCGGGCGCTGCTCGCCGGCTCGCCGATCCTGCTGCTGGACGAGCCGACCAGCAACCTCGACGCCCGCAACGAGGCCGCGCTGCGCGAGGCCATCGCGACCGCGTCGGTCCGCCGTACGCTCGTCGTCGTGGCCCACCGGCTCTCCACCGTGATCGACAGCGACCGCATCATCGTGCTCGAGGGCGGCCGGGTCGTCGCCCAGGGCACCCACCGTGAGCTGCTCGACCTCAGCCCGCTCTACCGGGAGCTGGCCGCGCACCAACTGCTGGTTCCGTGACGGGCGCGGGAGTCGGCACCCCGCTCGCAGGAAAGTGAAGTACCGTAACGCGCCATGGGTGTGTCTCAGCGGCTGAAGAGCCGGTTCCGCAAGTTCCTGCAGCGTCCGGGCACCACTGTCGATCTGGGGCCGTTGGAGAAGCGGTTGCCGGCCATCGAGGCCCGTGAGGACGCGCTGAAGGAGCTCGACGACGAGGCGCTGACCGCCGCGGCCGGCGAGGCGACCAGTTACGAGGAGCTGTGTGCCATCGGCCGCGAGGCCGCCTGGCGCGCGATCGAGCAGCGGCCCTACGACGTCCAGCTGGTCGGCGCGATGGCGCTGCTGTCCGGCAAGGTCGCCGAGATGGCCACCGGTGAGGGCAAGACGCTCACCGCGACGATCGCCGCGTACGGCCACGTCCGCCTCGGCAACGGCCCGGTGCACGTGCTGACCGTCAACGACTATCTCGCCCGCCGCGACGCCACCTGGATGGAGCCGGTCTACAAGCTCCTCGGCCTGACCGTCGGCTGGGTCACCGAGGCGTCCACGCCTCAGGAGCGCCGGGCGGCGTACGCGGCGGACGTCACGTACGTCTCGGTCAGCGAGGGCGGCTTCGACTACCTGCGCGACCAGCTCGTCACGTCGGTCGACGACCGGGTGCAGCGCGCGCCGGCCACCGCGATCGTCGACGAGGCCGACTCGATCCTCATCGACGAGGCCCGCGTGCCGATGGTGCTGGCCGGCAGCACCCTCGGCGAGAGCGACCCGGTGCACGAGGCCGCCGAGCTGGTCCGGGACCTGCGCGCGGGCAAGCACTTCGAGGTCGCCGAGGACGGCCGCAGCGTCGCCTTCACCGACGCGGGTCTCAAGGCCCTCGAGGAGAAGATGGGCATCGACCTGTACGCGGACGAGCACGTCGCCCAGCTCTCGGCGGTCAACGTGGCGCTGCACGCCCGCGCCCTGCTGCGCCGCGACGTGGACTACATCGTGCGCGACGGCACGGTCGAGCTGATCGACGAGATGCGCGGCCGGGTCGCCCAGCGCCGCCGCTGGCCCGACGGCCTCCAGGCGGCCGTGGAGGCGAAGGAGGGGCTGCACGCCACCGCCGAGGGCGAGGTGCTCGACACGATCACCGTGCAGGCGTACATCGCGCTCTACAAGACGGTGTGCGGCATGACGGCCACCGCCGTGCACGTCGGCGAGCAGCTGCGGGAGTACTTCAAGCTCGAGGTCGCGGTCATCCCGTCGAACACCCCGAACATCCGCGAGGACGAGCCGGACCGCATCTACTCGGCGCACGACATGCGCGACGAGGCGCTGGTCGAGGAGATCAAGATCGCCCACGACAAGGGCCGGCCGGTGCTCATCGGCACCCTCGACGTGAAGGCGTCCGAGCTGCTCGCCAAGCAGCTGGCCGCGGCCGGCGTGCCGTCGGTGGTGCTGAACGCGAAGAACGACGACGAGGAAGCGGCGATCATCGCGGAGGCGGGCGCGCTCGGCGCGGTCACCGTCTCCACCCAGATGGCCGGCCGCGGCGTCGACATCCGCCTCGGCGGCAGCGACGAGAAGGACCGCGACAAGGTCGTCGAGCTCGGCGGCCTCTACGTCATCGGCAGCGGCCGGCACGACAGCCGCCGCGTCGACGACCAGCTCCGCGGCCGCGCCGGCCGCCAGGGCGACCCGGGCGGTTCGGTCTTCTTCGTCAGCCTCGAGGACGATCTGATCACCCGGCACGCCGGCGACATCCTGCCGTCGTCGCCGCGGATGGACATGGACGGCGTCGTCCACGACGACCAGGTCGAGTACGCGGTCGAGCACGCCCAGCGCGTCGCGGAGGGCGTCAACCACGAGATCCACCGCAACACCTGGCGCTACAGCGTCGTGATCGAGCAGCAGCGGCTGGCCCTGGCGGAGCGCCGCGAGCGCCTGCTGACCAGCGAGGTCGCCGCGATCATGCTGCTGGAGAAGACGCCGGAGAAGGCGAAGGAGATCGACGAGGACGTGCTGTCGGACGCGGCCCGCTCGATCGCGCTCTACCACCTCGACCGGCTGTGGGCCGAGCACCTGGCCGAGCTCTCCGAGGTGCGCGAGGGCGTGCACCTGCGGGCCCTGGGCAAGCTCGACCCGCTCGACGAGTTCCACCGCGCGGCGGTCCCGGCCTTCCAGAAGGTCTTCACCGAGATCGAGCGGCGCACCATCGAGACGTTCGAGGAGACCGACTTCACCGACGGGTGGCAGCCGGAGAACGCCGAGCTGGTCCGCCCCAGCGCGACGTGGACGTACCTGGTGCACGACAACCCGTTCGGCTCGGAGCTCGACCGCCTCATCGCGGCGGTCGGCCGGCGCCTCACCTCGGGCGCCTCCAGCTGATGCCGCCGCCGGCCGGGACCGCCATGGTCCCGGGCGGCGCGGTCCCGGCCGCCGCGGTCCCGGCCGGGGCGGTCAGGCAGTGTGGGACGGCCCCGCGTGGTGGGCGGCCAGGAGGTCGCCGCCGAATTCCCCGTGCGGGCGCCGCAGCACCGTGTGCGCGTGGTTCCCGTCGTCGGTGGTGTTGTCGAACTCGATGAGCAGATCCGGGCCCTGGACGCGGTAGTAGTGCCGGGTGCCGGGCTGCGGCGGCCCCTCCCACGCGAAGTGCAGCTCGCCGCCCGCGGGATCCAGCTGCGCCGCCAGCTCGTCCGGCAGCCGCCCCAGGTAGAGCGCCACCAGCTGGTCGAGCAGCGCACGCTCGCCGGGCCTCAGGTCCGCCCGGGCGATGCCGGCCGGTGCGATGGTCGCGCTGCGCGGATGGGTCCCGGTGCGGATATCGTACGGCGCCACGTCCCCCACGACCGCAATGCGGCGGGCCCCCGTCGACAGCGAGAGCAGCAGCTCGCGCCCGAGGTCCTCCTCGGCGCCCAGCGGGCGCAGCACGGGCCGGCCCAGGGCGTCCACCCGCGCCGGGTTCGCGCCGAGGAACACCGGCGCGGGGGAGACCCGGCGGCCGGCGATCGTCATGCTGACCGACAGGTGGTGGCCCTCGAAGCGCCACGCCCACGCGTCGCCGCCGGGCGTGCCGAAGACGATCACCCGGTAGTCCTCGCTGTGCCGGCCGCGGTGGCCGCCCTCGCGCCGGTCCAGCACCTCTTCGAGCGCGAGTACGGCCATGGCCTGCGCGAACGCGGCCGGGCTCAGCCCGGTGGCGAGCAGCCGGTGCACGATCTTGCGGGGCCCGGGTGCCAGGCCGGCCAGCGACACGCCCGGGCGCGGCCGGGGCCGGTATTCGATCCAGTGCCGCTGCGGGTCGTCGAAGCCGGCCCCGGCCTCCGGGCACCCGGCCAGCAGTTCCGCGGCGACCGCCGCCATCTCTCCGGCGAGGGTCATGTCAGGCGCCTCGCAGGAGTAGCTCGGTCATCTCGGGGAGGGCGAAGAACGCGGCCGTCTCGCGGGCGCTCGGCGCGCCGCCGTCCGGATCCGCGCCGGCGGCGAGCAGGGCCTCCACCGACTCGGCGCTCCTGCGGAACACGGCCGCGGCGAGGGCCGTCTGGCCCCGGTCGTTGACCCGCGCGGGGTCGGCGCCGTGGGCCAGCAGCGCGGCGACCACCGCGGGATGGTTGTGGTACGCCGCCAGGATCAGCAGCGTGTCGCCCTTGTCGTTGGTCAGGTCGGGGGTGAGCCCCTGCGCCAGGAAGCCGGTGAGCTCGGCGGTGCCGCCGGAGCGGGCGAGGTCGAACATCCGGTGCGCGAACGCGATCGTTTCGGCGTCCAATTCCGCGGCCATGTCGGCCAGCGTACGGTGCTAATCTGCCCTGCATTCCAGGAGGGGGTGGCGGTGACCGACGGGGTCTACGTGGGCCGTGCCGGCGCGGACGGGGTGCGCAACCAGGGGTGGTTGCTCGGCCATTTCATGCCTCCGGGCTCGCTGCTGCACAGCGACGCCGTCGAGGTGAAGTGGGGGGTGCACCCGCCCGGCGACCGCCGTGCCGCGTGGGCCGTCCGGGAGACCCGTACGGCGCTGCTGGTGCTGATCAGGGGCGCGTTCGACATCGAGCTGCGGGACCGCACGGTGGTGCTGCGCGAGCCGGGCGACTACGTGGTCTGGGGGCCCGGCCATGATCATTCCTGGCGGGCCGGCGACGTGGAGACGGTGGTCCTGACGGTGCGCTGGCCGTCGGTGCCGGGGTGGCGCCTGCCCGTTTATTCAGAACTGCAAGAAACGGATGCCCGCCGATAACGACCGTGACAGTAATCGCATTGTCTGTGCGGGAAAACACGCTGCATCGGCCAGTTATGGAACGAGATTCCCACAGTGTGGTTGCCGTCTTGACCCATCGGGCGGCGCACCGGAAATATCGACCGCGGTTTAAGCGTGCATTAATTCGATGACCGTTGTCATACGGGGCTCGTCATACCGGGCGGCTCTTGTCGTGCGCGGCGTTTCCATTCTTTGACGCGGGAGGCTTCATGCCGGTCACCGCCCTGCCGGGGCGTACGGGACGACATGCGACGGGGTCGGGCCGGGTGGCCGCGATCCGGCGCACCGCCGCGGCCCCACCGCCGCCGGCCGCCGCCCTGACGGTGACGCTCAACATCCCGCTCACCGGCGACACCCTGCCGCCGCAGGCGCACCGGCTGCTCGAGGCGCTGCGTGAGCTCGTCGAGGCGGGGCAGGGCTCGGTCGCGGTGGAATCGCCCGCGGGCCTGGCGGACCCGATCGCGCCGGAGCCGGTGCGCGAGGGCACGGTCGAGGTGCGCCTGCTCACCGCGTCGCGCCAGGTCCTGCTCGACGGCGTCCTGCTGCCGCTGACCCGCCTCGAGTTCGATCTGCTGCTGTTCCTGGCCGAGCACCCCCGCCGGGTGTTCAGCCGCACCCAGCTGCTCAACGCGGTCTGGGGCTACGAGCACACCGGCGAGCGTACGGTCGACGTCCACGTCCGCCGGCTGCGCGTCAAGATGGGCTCGCACCTGCCGCTGATCACGACGGTCTACGGGGTCGGCTACCGGCTCTCCGACGAGGCCCGGATCGTGGTCCTGCCGCACGACTGACCGCGGGCTAGGCTTCGGCGGGTGCGCGTGCGTCCCGTCTCGACCGAGGTCCTGATCGAGGAGCTGGCCGACCGGCTCGCCGGGCTGCGGCCGGCCGAGCGGCTGCGGGTGGCCGTCGACGGCCCGCCCGCCGTCCGCCCCGGTGACCTCGCCGGCGCCCTCGTCGACCCGCTGCGGGTCCGGGGCCGCCCGGCGGTGCACGTGTCCGCCGCCGACTTCCTGCGTCCCGCCTCGCTGCGCCTGGAGTTCGGGCGCACCAACCCCGACTCGTTCTACGCCGGCTGGGTCGACGAGGCCGGGCTGCGCCGCGAGGTCCTCGACCCGGCCGGTCCCGGCGGGAACGGGCGGATCGTCACCCGGCTCTGGGACGCCGCGGCCGACCGGGCCGCCCGGGAGCCGTACGTCACCCTCGCGCCCGACGCCGTGGTGATCGTGAGCGGCCCCCTGCTGCTCGGCGCCGGCCTGCCGTTCGATCTCTCGGTCCACCTCGCACTGTCGCCGGCCGCGCTGGCCCGGCGCACCGGCCCGGAGGAGCGCTGGACCCTGCCCGCCTTCGCGCGGTACGGCGCCGAGGTCGACCCCGCCGCATTCGCCGACGTCGTGGTGCGGCTGGACGACCCGAGGCGCCCGGCCATGGTCCTCGATCGTGAGTGAATCCCCGTTCACACCCCCTGTGACCTGCGACGCGAAAGCAGGTTCGCGCAGTCCGTGGCGGTAGCGAGCACTGACAGTTATGCTGCGGTTACTTTTTTGGCGGGGGTCGGGTTTCCGATCTTCGGCGGTGGGTATCAGGCGACCCCACGGTGCGACACGGGCCGTCTCGGGGGAGTCCACCGGCAGGGGCAGAGGGAAGGGCAGGGGGAGCACATGCTCGTCAACAGTGCGGTCATCACGGGTAAAGGTGCCGACACCGCCAAGGGGCGTTCGACGCAGGAGGTCGACCAGATCCGGACGCTGCTGCAGGCCCGGTTCGACGATCTGAACGCCGAGTACGAGGAGGCAGTGGCCGAGAACCAGCGGCTCAGGCTGGTGGAGATCGGCGACGCCGCCGGCGACGACCAGGCGGACAGCGGATCCAAGACCGCCGAGCGCGACGCGGCCACGTCGCTGCTCCGGACCCTGCTCGACCGGCGCACGCAGGCGGAGATCGCCATGCAGCGCCTCGACGAGGGCACGTACGGCAACTGCGAGAACTGCTCGAACCCGATCCCGGTGGAGCGGCTCGAGGTGTTCCCGTCGGCGACCACCTGCGTGCACTGCAAGGCCAACCGCGAGCGCCGCGCGGGCTGACCACGACGTCGCACCGGTCCGCCGTCCGCACCCGGGCGGCGGACCGGTCACATCGGGGCTAACTTGACCTGATGGGCGAGATCCAGGTGGGCACGGCGTCGTGGACGGACCGGACGCTGCTGGAGTCGGGGTGGTATCCGGCGACGGCCGACAACCCCGAGAAGCGCCTGGCGTACTACGCGAAGCAGTTCCCGGTGGTCGAGGTCGACGCCACCTACTACGGGCCGCCGGCCGAGCAGACCACGAAACTGTGGGCGGAGCGTACGCCGGACGGCTTCACCTTCAACATCAAGGCGTTCAGCCTGCTGACCGGCCACCCGACCAGGGTCTCGGCGATCTACAAGGATCTGCGCCCCGAGACCGGCAAGAAGAACGTGTACCCGGACGACCTTCCGGCGCAGTCGTACGAGGAGATCTGGACCCGTTTCCTGTCCGCCCTGGACCCGCTGGTGGCGGCGGGCAAGCTCGGGGCGCTGCTGTTCCAGTTCCCGCCGTGGTGGGGCATCCGCCGGTCGAACAAGGACTACCTGCGCGAGGTCGCGGCCCGCTGCAAGCCGCTGCGCCCGGTGTTCGAGTTCCGCAACGCCTCCTGGTTCGACGGCGACAACGCCGGGGAGACGCTGGACTTCCTGCGCAGGAACGAGCTGCCGCTGGTGTGCGTGGACATGCCGCAGGGCCACAGATCCTCGGTGCCGCCGGTGGTCGCCGCGACCGCCGACCTGGCCGTGGTCCGCTTCCACGGCCACAGCGACAAGTGGACCAGCAAGGACATCCACGAGAAGTTCGGCTACGACTACTCCCGCGCCGAGCTGAAGGAATGGGCACCGAAACTGCGCGCGCTGGCGGACGAGGCCGGCCGGACCCAGGTCTTCATGAACAACTGCTACTCGGACTACGCCCAGCGCAACGCGGCAACCCTGATGGAGTTGCTCTAGATCTAGAGCTCGTCGAGGGGCACTTCGGCCCACGTCTCGGCGAGCATCTTGACCAGCCGGTTGTCCGTGCACGGCACCTCGTCGAGGCTGGCGATGCCGCGTACGCCGTCCGCGCTGACCGCCGCCGCGCCCGGGAAGGCGGTCAGGTCCGCGGCGCTCACCGGGCGCAGCCCCCACGGCGCGCCGTTCATGGTCATCGCGATCTGCAGCAGCACCATGGTCACCCCGCGCAGGACCGGCGCCTGCGGCCACAGCACCTGGTCGCCGTCCCAGACTGCGAGATTCCAGGCCGTACCCTCGCGGATCCGGCCGTCGCGCCCCACGAACAGGCGGTCGTCGAAGCCGGCCAGCCGGGCCTCGCGGACGTGGTGGTCGAGCATGAACGTGCCGCGGTGCTTGTGCTCGGGCAGGTCGCGCTCGTAGGTGACGGTCTGGATCCGCAGCGGCGGGCCCGGCGGGTCCGGCACCGGGTCGGCCACCGACACGAGGACGTCGGGCGGGCCGTCGCCGCCGGGGCCGGGGACGAACGTCACCCGCACGGAGGCGTCGCGGACCCGGCCCAGCGCGTGCCGCACCAGCCCGAGCAGGCGGTGCTCCTCCTCGACGCCGATGCGGTGCCCGAACAGTTCCTCGGCGCCGTCGGCGAGCCGGGCCAGGTGCAGCGCGAGGCCCCGGACGCCGCCGTCGCGCACCTGGAAGGCCGTGTAGTGGCCGTAGTTCAGCTCGACCAGCCGGTGCAGCTCGGCGATGCCCGGCTCCCGGCCGTTCAGCTCGACGCGCATCCCGCCCACCCTACGGCGTGCGGGTGACCGGGCACCCGCGGCGGCGGGCCATCGCGGCCATGGCGGTGGCGTCGGTGACGGCCGCGCCGCCGGGATCGTTGTTGAAATACACATACGTCCGTACGGCGGGCAGCCGCTCCAGCCACGACGCCAGCGACGCGCGCCCGTAGTGCGGCCAAGGCTGGGCCCGCCCCTCGTGCATCCGCAGGTAGGCGAAGTCCGCGGTGAGCCACAGCGGGGTCATCGGGCGCCCCTTGCGGTCCGCCCAGGACAGCGCCGCGTTGTGCCGCTCGAGCACCTCGCGGACGTCGTCGGTCCACCAGCTGTCGTGCCGCGGCTCGACCGCGACCCGCACCTCCCGCGGGAACAGCGAGAGCGTCTCGTCCAGCGCCGCGACGTCCACCTTGAGCGTGGGCGGCAGCTGGATCAGCACCGGGCCCAGCTTGTCGCCGAGGGCGTCGGCGCGGCTCAGGAACCGGGCCACCGGCTCGGCCGGCTCCTTGAGCCGCTTGATGTGGGTCAGATAGCGGCTCATCTTCACCGCGAAGCAGAAGTCGTCGGGGGTTCGCGCCCGCCACCGGGCGAAGGTGTCGCGTTCCGGCAGCCGGTAGAAGGCGTTGTTGATCTCGACGGTGGCGAAGGCCCCGGCGAACCGCTCCAGCCAGAGCCGCTGCGGAAGACCCTCGGGATACAGGTACGGCCGGCTGTCGTCGCCGCCCTTCGGAGGACGCCAGTCCCGGTACTGCCAGCCCGAGGTACCCATCACCAGCACACCCCGGGTTCTCCCCCGGTTAGGGGTGATCGAAACGGGGTACCGCGGGAACTCCACCAACGGAGGGAAACGATCATGCGACTCAACGACGACGACATCACCGGCGGCAGCGGCGTCTCGGGCGAGGGCGTGGCCGACGGCGGCGCGAACCCCGCCGGTCACGACGGCGGCGCGGACGGCGGCGCGGGCGAGGGCCCGGCGGACGGCGGCGCGAACCCGGCCGGCCACGACGGCGGTGCGGACGGCGCGGCGTCGGGTGAGGGTCCGGCGGACGGCGGCGCGAACCCGGGTGGCGTCGACGGCGGTGCCGACGGTGGCGCGTCGGGCGAGGGCCCGGCGGACGGCGGCGCGAACCCGGGCGGCCACGACGGTGGCGCCGACGGCAGCGCCTCCTGAGGACCCGCGCGATGACGCACCCGACGCCGGACGGCACCGACGACCGTCCGGCCCTGTCCCGGGTGATCGCCGCCGACCCGGCCAAGTTCGCCGAGGCGTACTGGGGGAGGCAGCCGCTGCTCACCCGCGCCGACGAGCTGGCCGGCCCGGACGGCTTCCTCGACCTGCTCTCCCCGGACGCCGTCGACGAGCTGCTCTCCGAGCGCGGGCTGCGGACGCCGTTCCTGCGCGTCGCCGACCGCGGCACCGTCCTGCCCGCGGCGCGCTTCACCGGCTCCGGCGGCGCCGGCGCGGAGATCGGCGACCAGGTCGTCGACGACAAGATCCTCCAGCTGTACGCGGACGGCGCGACCCTCGTGCTCCAGGGCCTGCACCGCCTCTGGCCACCGCTGATCCGGTACGCCGGCCGCCTCGGCGCCGAGCTGCGCCGGCCGCTGCAGGTGAACGCGTACCTGACGCCGGCCGGCAACAAGGGCTTCGCCACCCACTACGACACCCACGACGTGTTCGTCCTCCAGGTGGACGGGACCAAGCGCTGGCGCATCCACGAGCCGGTGCTGCCCGAGCCGCTCGAACGCCAGGCCTGGGGCGGCCGGGCCGACGAGGTCGGTGCCGTCGCCGAGGGCCCCGCCGCGCTCGACGTAGTGCTCGCCCCGGGCGACGCGCTCTACCTGCCGCGCGGGTGGCTGCACTCGGCCGAGGCGCAGGGGGAGCGGTCGCTGCACCTGACCTTCGGGATCCGCTCGCTGACCCGGTACGCCCTGGTCGAGGAGCTGCTCGGCCTCGCCGCCGCGGACCAGCGCCTGCGCGCCACCCTGCCGTACGGCCTGGACGTGGCCGACCCCGCCGAGGTCGAGCCGGAGCTGGCCGCGACGGTGGCGGCGCTGCGGGACTGGCTGCAGACCGCCGACCCGGCCGACGTCGCCGAACGCCTCCGGGCCCGCTCCTGGCCCGCCGCGCGCCCGGCACCGGTCCGCCCCCTCGCCCAGCTCGCGTACGCCGAGAACCTCACCCCGGACGACCGCGTCGCCGTCCGCGGCGGGCTCCGCTGGGACCTGCGCGACGACGGTCCGTCGCACGTGGTGCTGCGGCTCTCCGGGCGTACGCTGCGCTTCCCGTCCTTCTGCGCGGCCGCCGTCCGGGCGGCGCTGGACGGGCGCACCCACCGGGTGGGCGACCTGCCCGGCCTCGACGACGACGCGGACCGGCTGGTCCTGGCCCGCCGCCTGCTCCGCGAGGCGGTGCTGACCCCCGCCTGAGGGTCAGCCGCCCGCGGCGGCGGCGTTGTTGCGGACCATCACGAGGATCAGCCCGGCGGTGATCAGCGCCGCGATCAGCACCGTGGACACCGACGAGGCGTCCAGCGGCGTGCCGCTGCGGTCCGCCACCCGCTTGGCCGTCACCACCGCCAGGATCGGCCCGAGCAGCGCCACCACGAGCGCCACGACCGGCAGCCCGACGGCCAGGTCGCCGCCGCCCTCGCGGCCCGCCCAGCGCAGCAGCGACCAGGCCGCCAGCCCGACCGCGCCGCCGAGGGCGCCGATGCCCACGTAGAGCAGGGTGGCGCCCTTCAGCGGCTTCGGCGGGGTCTTGCGCGCGGCGGCCGCGGTCGCCTCCTCCAGGTACGCCTCCGCGTCCCTGTCCCGCTGGCGGGGCACCGCCGGCTCCAGCGCGGGGCCGAAGCGTTCCGCGGCCCGGCCGGCCCGGTGCGAGAATTCCGCCCAGACGCCGGCCACCCGCGCGTCGATCTCCTCCAGCTCGCGCTGCGCCTGCCGGACCGCCGTCTCGGCGCGGCGTACCCGGTCGTCGGCCGTGCGGACCGCCTCGTCCGCCTCCGCGGCCCGGGTGTCGTGCCAGGTCCGGGCCTCGGCGCGGTGGGCAGCCGCCTCCTCGTCGAGGTTGGTCAGCTTGCGGATCACGCCGCGGTAGTCGGGCGTGCGGCGCTCGAGCACGCCGTCGCTCTCAGGTGCCGTCATGATGGTCCATAGGGGATGATCACCTCGGCGCCACGGTGGACCGAGCGGTCGAAGTGCAGGGCACGCCACGGCCGCGGATACCAGACCGGCGCGCCGTGACCCGGGTAGTACGGCGACAGTTCGCTGCCGTGCACGTCCAGCGCGACCCAGGCGCCGATGACGTCGGTCCGCGTGCCCTGCCCGCCCAGCGTGTCGCGCAGCAGCGACGCCCCGCGCCACCAGCCGATCACGTGGATCCGCCGTTCGGGGCCCTGCCGCAGGATGCGCCGCAGCAGGTCGTTCGCGCGGCCCGGGGCGGCGTCCACCGCGTACAGGAAGAGGAAGAGCGGCCGGTCCTCGGCCGAGCCCGCGGCAGCCCGGTCGGCCGCGTCCTCCAGCAGGATCTCGACCGTGTCCCCGTCGAAATAGCCGGTCTCCGGCGGCAGGACGCCCCGCAGCGCCTCGACCGCGGCGGCAGCGTCGCTGTCCAGGCACGCGACGCGGAACTGGGCGGCGCCCGGGGTGAACTGCGCGGCCAGCGATCGGGCAGCGGTGTGCAGCACCGCGCACGCCTCGTCGACGCGCTGGCCCATCACCGCGATGTTGCGGCCCGGGGCCCGGCGCAGCACCGTGCGCGCGGACCGGGCCTCGACGTCGATGGTCTCGCCGAGCAGCACCTCGGGCGCGGCGACCGTCGCGGCCGGCGCGTACCCCCGGAAGTCGGGGCTGTCGTCCAGGCGCGGGATCGCGTCGCCGTCGAAGAGCCGGGGCGGCGGCAGCTCCTGCGGGCGCCGCCGCCAGAGCCGGTGCTGCAGGTCGCTCCACCGCTCCCGGTTGCCCGCGTCGGGCACCCGGACCACCCGGTTCGCCTCGGTCGCGCCGGAGTCGGCGTTGACCACGGCGTGGTATCGCGGCAGCACGTCGGCGGCCGTGTTGGTCTCGGCGAGCACCCGGCGGGCCCGGGGCAGGGCGATGCGCAGCGAGAACTGGGCGACCAGCGCCGGGCGGCCCCAGAGCGCCTCGATGCCGGAGACGTCCTGGCTGGCCAGCACCAGGTGGATGCCCTGCGACCGGCCCCGGCGGGCCAGGTCCTCGAGCAGGTCGACGGCCTCGGCGGCGACGGCGTCGCGGCCGGACAGCAGCACCTGGAACTCGTCGACGACCGCCACGATCCGGGGCCAGGAGCCCTCCGGGTCCTCGGCGCGCAGCTCCGCCAGGTTGGTCACCTCGTGCCGCTTGGCGGCGTCCGCCCGGCTGCGCAGCTCCGCGCCGAGGAACCGGAGCAGGGCCAGGCCGAACTCGCGGTCGGTGTTGACGTTGAGGCCGACCAGGCGCACGTGCGGCAGCCAGCTCGGGTCCCGGCGGCCCGGCGCGAACCGGGCGAAGGACACGCCCTCCTTGAAGTCGAGCAGGTAGAAGGCCAGCTCGGCGGGGGAGTAGCGGGCGGCGAGCGCCCCCATCCACGCGTAGATGAGGTTGGTCTTGCCGGTGCCGGAGGGCCCCGCGATGAGGGCGTGCGGCGGATAGTCGGAGAGGGTCACGTGCACCGGGGCGCCCTGCGGGCTGTCGCCGAGCGGGGCGGTCAGCGCCCGGGCGGAGCTCTCCTGCCATTCACGCTCCGGCAGCAGGCTGTCCAGGGCCACCGGCGCCGGGCCGGCCGCCACCGCGTCCGCGATCTGCCGGCAGGTCGCCGTGATGATCGCCGGCGGCGGCCCCGGGTCCAGGCGTACGGGCAGGTCGCCGGTGCCGCTGACGCGCGCCTCGTCGCCCGGCACCGCGTTCACGATCTCGATGCCCGGACCGGCCGGCACCGGCAGCCCCCGCACGATCAGGTGCACGCCGCACGCCGCCCCCGTGCGCAGCAGCCGGTCGAGCTGGCCCCGCTCGTGCCGGGACAGCTCGTCGGGGCGGCCGGCGCCGAGCAGGATCGCCACCCGCCACGGCTCCGGACGGCGCCCGGTCGCGGCGGCCAGCTCGCGCAGCGACGAGTGCTCGCCGGCCAGCACGGTCTCGTTGATCCGGCGCACGTGGTCGACGAGCTCGTCCAGCAGGGGGCCCAGGCCGCCCGGGCCGACGAACTGCAGCACCCCGGCCGGGGCGAGCGGGGCGAAACCGGCCAGCCCGCCGCCGAGCTGCTCGGGGTCGTACCCGGTCAGCGTGATCCGGCCCGGCTCGGCGCCGCCCAGCGCGCGCAGCAGCAGCCCGGCCACCACGTCGTCGCCGGTCCGCTCGTCGCCGCGGACCACCACGTGCCCCCGGTCGAGCAACGGCACGAGCGCGGGCACCTCCCCGTCGTACGGCAGCAGCAACCGCCCCACCCGCAGCTCGGGAGCGGGCACCGGGGTGCCGGCCGGGGTCGCACGCCACCGTGGCCAGCCGAGCCCGGCCGCGCCCGGTGCGGCGAGCCGCGCCGTCTCCGCCGCGGCCCCGGCCAGCTCGGCCAGGTCCCGCTCGTGGAACTCGTCGATCTGGCGCAGCCGCTTGTCCCGCTCGTGGGCGAGGCGCTTGCGGCGCTCGCGGGCGGCGGCGACGATCCGGGAGCGCCGGGTGGTCGCCGCGTCGAGCTCGTCCCGGGCGGCCCGGAGGGCGTCGGTGGCCACGCCGAGGGCGTGCGACAGCGCGGCCCGGACCTCCAGAACCTGCTGGGCGGTCGAGTCAGGCATCGGCACCACGGGGCGGTAGGGGCTCCGGCGCGTCCGGGTGCAGGGTGTCCGGGTCGCGGCCGAGGCGGGCCAGCAGGACGCCGGTCAGCACGCTGGCGGTGACCGCGGAATCGGCCGGGTGCGCGGGGGTCTCGGCCTTCGCCGGGGCGCGGCAGATGCGGGCGAGCAGCGTGTCGACCACCGCCGGCGAGGTGCCGGGCAGCAGGGAACGGACCCGGCCGGTGGCGGCCGTGCGCAGCCGCTCGAGGTCCTCCGGCCGCGGCTCGTGGCCGAGCAGGTCGCCGGCGAGCCGGTGCAGCACCGGGGTGCTCGCCGCGGACAGGCCCAGGCCGGTCGCGGCGTTCACCCGGTGCAGGTCGCGGCCGAGCTGGGCGCGGTCGCCGGAGCGGACCCCGGCGGCGACCCGGCGCAGCAGCTCGGCGGTGTCGCCGGAGCGGTCGGCGCCGTTCTCCTGCGGCGGGGGCGGCGCCTCGCCGGTCAGCGCGGCGACCCGCTCCTGCCACCACGGGCCGAGCTGCTCGGGCGGCGGCTGCTGCGCCTCCGGCCCGGCGGTCCGGTCCGGCGGTTGGAGCCCGGCCTTGTAGTCGGTGTCGGGCGGCGCGCCGCCGGCGCCGGCGAGACCGATCGCGGCCAGGTACGACGCGATGGCGTCCTGGGCGAGGCGCAGCGCGGCGGCGGCGTGCTCGGCGTGCTCGACGGCGTTGCCCAGCTGCGGCACGCCCATCGGGTCCACCGAGCTCTGCCGCACCCAGTTGAGCAGCTCGGACGCGCTGCGCAGCCGCTCCATCGCCACCGACACCGGTCCGGTGGGCAGCTCCTCCGACGTGGCCCGGAGCTGGGCGCCGAGTTCCTCGAGCAGCGACATCGCGTCAGAGGGTCGCCGTGTAGGTCTGCGCCTGCTCGACCGCCATCAGGGTGGCCCCCAGGCACTCCTCGAGCTGCTGGTCGGCCTGGGCGAGGGAGGCGTGGGCGGCACCGACCGCGTCGTTGGCGGACCCGTCCAGCGCGGCGGCCAGGCTCTGCTGGGCCTCGCCGAGCTTCTCCCGGGCCGCCTGGATGGCCGCCTGACCCTCGGTGACCTGCTGGAGTGCGGCGTCCACGGCCGCTCTGACCTCGGCGACGCTGGCCACAGGTGCAGCCTCCTGGTGAAGTGGAGCCGGTGCGTGACGACCAGCTTAGTCGTCCGCGATGCGGGGGTCGTGCCCGAGTGCCCGTTTCAGCGCGGGATGCTGGTGGGGCCCCGGACCTCGGCGCCGAGGGCGGTCACCCGGGCGCGCAGGCCCCGGTCCGCGGTCACCACCACGACCTGCCGGCCGGTGCCCTCGGCCGCCACCACGGCCACGATCGCGTCGTCGCCGGAGCCGGGGGCGCGCTCGACGCGGACGCCCTCACCCGCCGCGACGTCGCGGGCGCGCCCCTCGACGACCAGGACGATCTCGACCGGCCCGGGCAGGTCCGGGAGTCCCTGGGTGGTCAGCGGCCGCAGCGCGTCGCGCAGGCGCGCGGTGGCACCGGCACGGTCCCGCCACCAACCGTCGGGTCTGGAGCCGACGACGTTGGCCGCGTCCACGACGAGCAGGGGGAGAGGCATGTAAGGAGCGTCTCACACCGGAATCGCCCGCGCCCCCGGTGGCGTTCCGCCTGCCGTAGGTCGAACGAAAGAAGAAGAGCATGAGTATCGGACCCCTCGGACCGACCGGCCCCGGCGACTGGGACGACCTGTTCGCCCGCTTCTTCGGGGCCGAGCCACGCCGGTCCGCCCAGCGGATCGACATCACCAGATTCATGAGCGCGGACGCCCGCGAGGTCCTGTCGGACTCGGCGCGGCGGGCCGCGGAGGTCGCCCCGCCCGGCGCGGCGATCGCCGACCTCGACACCGACCACCTGCTCTGGGGCGCCCTCCAGCAGGACGCGCAGAAGGCGCTCGTGCGCCGCGCCGGCGCCGACCCGGACGCGCTGCTGGCCGAGCTGGGCGTTCCCGCCCGCACGCCGGGCAGCCCGCTGCCGGAGCGCGTCGCGCTGACCCCGGCGGCCAAGCGCGCGCTGCTCGACAGCCTGCAGATCTCGCGGGCGGTCGGAGCGTCCTACGTGGGCCCCGAGCACATCCTGATGGCCCTCGGGCTCAACCCCGACTCGGCGGGCGGGCGGCTGCTCGCGGGCCGGGTCGACCCGCGCACCCTGCAGCAGGGCGAGCCGCCGACCGGCGGTGGCCAGGGCGGCGGCGGCACGGACACCCCCACCCTCGACGAGTACGGCGTGGACCTCACCGAGCTGGCCCGCCGCGGCGAGATCGACCCGGTCATCGGCCGGGCCGACGAGATCGAGCAGGCCGTGGAGGTGCTGTCCCGGCGTACGAAGAACAACCCGGTCCTGATCGGGGAGGCCGGCGTCGGCAAGACCGCCGTGGTCGAGGGCCTGGCCCAGCGCATCGTCGACGGCGACGTGCCGCAGACGCTGGCCGGCAAACGCGTCATCCAGCTCGACCTGGCCGGGCTGGTCGCGGGCACCCGCTACCGCGGCGACTTCGAGGAGCGCCTGCGCAAGGTCATCGACGAGATCCAGGAGCGCGGCGACGGCCTGATCGTCTTCCTCGACGAGATCCACACCCTGGTCGGCGCCGGTGGAGGCGGCGGCGAGGGCGGTGGCATGGACGCCGGCAACATGCTCAAGCCGGCCCTGGCGCGCGGCCGGATGCGGGTGGTCGGTGCGACCACCCTGGACGAGTACCGCCGCCACATCGAGAAGGACGCGGCCCTCGCCCGGCGCTTCCAGCCGGTCCTGATCGGCGAGCCCGGCATCGAGGACACCGTCGCCATCCTGCGCGGCCTGCGCGACAACTACGAGGCGCACCACCAGGTGCGCATCACCGACGAGGCGCTCGACGCCGCGGCGGAGCTGTCCAGCCGCTACATCACCGACCGGTTCCTGCCGGACAAGGCCATCGACCTGATCGACCAGGCCGGTGCCCGGGTACGCCTGCGCGTGAAGACCCCCGCCGCGGACGTCCGGGAGCGGGAGCGCCTCCTCGAGCAGCTCGCCCGCGACCGCGACCAGGCGGTGGCGGCGGAGAACTACGAGAAGGCCTCCCGGCTGCGCGACGAGATCAGCGAGGTCCGGCAGCGGGCGGCGGAGGCCGCCGGGGGTGGCGACGGGGTGCCGCAGGTGACCCCCGCCGACGTCGCCGAGGTGGTGTCCCGGGCCACCGGCATCCCCGTCGCGCAGCTCACCGAGGAGGAGCGCGACCGGCTGTTGCGCCTGGAGGCCCACCTGCACGACCGGGTGGTCGGCCAGGAGGACGCGGTCGCCGCGGTCGCCGAGGCGGTCCGGCGGTCCCGCGCGGGTCTCGGCGACCCGGACCGGCCGGTGGGCAGCTTCCTGTTCCTCGGCCCGACCGGCGTCGGCAAGACGGAGCTGGCCCGCTCGCTCGCCGGGGCGCTGTTCGGCGACGCCGACCGGATGATCCGGCTCGACATGAGCGAGTTCCAGGAGCGGCACACCGTCTCGCGGCTGGTCGGCGCTCCTCCCGGGTACGTCGGCTACGACGAGGCGGGCCAGCTCACCGAGGCCGTCCGGCGGCGGCCGTACTCGGTGGTGCTGCTGGACGAGATCGAGAAGGCCCACCCGGACGTGTTCAACATCCTGCTCCAGGTGCTGGACGACGGGCGCCTCACCGACAGCCAGGGGCGGACGGTCAGCTTCCGCAACACCGTCCTGATCATGACCAGCAACATCGGGTCGGAGATCATCAGCGGCACGAAGCGCACGGTCGGCTTCGGCACCGGCGGCGCCCGGTCGGCGGACGAGGAGCTGCGTGACCGCCTCGAACGGCGGCTGCGCGAGCAGTTCCGGCCCGAGTTCATCAACCGGATCGACGAGATCATCGTGTTCCGGCAGCTCGAGACCGATCAGCTCCGGCAGATCACGTCGATGATGCTCGACGACACCCGGCGCCGGCTGCACGCCCAGGACGTCACGCTGGAGGTCACCACGGCGGCCGTCGACCGGCTGGCCGAGCTGGGCTTCCAGGCCGAGTACGGCGCCCGCCCGTTGCGCCGCACCATCCAGCGCGAACTGGACAACCGGCTGTCCCGGATGCTGCTCGACGCCGAGCTCGCCCCGGGCCGCACGGTACGGGTCGACGCGGACGGCGGCCGGCTCACCTTCACGGTGGAGTCGCCCGCACCGGCGGCCGCCTGACCGGGGAGCCCCGGCGCCACGGTGCCGGGGCTCTCGTCACGCCGTCGCCAGTTGCTGGACGCCCAGCTGCGGATAGTCGGCCAGCCACTCCACATAGCCCGGGTTGCGCGCGACGACCTCCTGGTACGTCTCCGCGGCCATGCCGAGCAGCCGCGGCGCCACCCGGGCGGCGGGGCTGTCCGGGTGCCAGCCCAGCACCTGCCGCCAGCGCAGCGGGCCGCCCTGGATCGGCAGGTGGGTGAGGCCGGCCGGCGGCCGGAAGGTCGGCTGGCACAGCGCGAGTGCCAGCCCGGACTCGACCATGTCGACGCAGCCCCGGATGTCGGTCTCCAGCATCCGCCGCGGCGTGAAACCGGAGCGGGCGCAGGACGCGGCGAAGCAGTCGGCGAAGCAGCCGTCGCCGGTGCCGGCCACCCACTGCTCGTCGGCGAGGCCGGCCAGGTCCACCTCGGTGCCCTTGGCCGCGCGGTGGTCCTCGGGCATCAGCACGCACACCGCGTCGATCGCGATGGTCTGCCAGACCAGGCCGTACTCGGCCGACGGGATGGCGTCGCCGCACACGCCCACCTGGGCGTAGTCGAGCTTGCCCGCGAGCACCTGGTTGGCGAGCTCCTCCACGTAGTACGACGCGTGCGTGGAGATCTGGGCGTCCGGCTGGTCCTCGGAGAGCCGGTGCACCATGCCGCCGATGATCGGGCCGCCGATCGAGCCGATCCGGTAGCGGCTCATGGTGGTGTCGCTGCCGGCGCCGGCGAGCCGGGCCGCCTCGTCCTGCAGGCCCTTCATGGCCGGCAGCAGGACCCGGGCGCGGGAGAGCACGAGCTCGCCGAGGGCGGTCGGCCGGGCACCGCGCCGGTCCCGTTCGAAGAGCGGACCGCCCAGCGTCCGCTCGATCCGTTGCAGCTGGGCGGTCAGGGCCGGCTGGGCGAGTCCGAGCTGCGACGCCGCCTTCGTGACGCTGCCCGTCTCCGCGATGGCACAGACCACCTTGAGATGCCGCAGCTCCAGGTTCATAGCGTGACGGTAGGACGTTCGCGGGATATCGGCTAGACCTTCGGCCATCCAAAGATCGTCCAGATGTGACAAACGGGTTAAACAAAAGGACAGAACTAGCTAACCCGTACGGCCGTACCGGAACGATTAGTGCTTAATCTATCACTATCAGTGAATTCAGAGGTCCCGTGGGTACGTGGTCCGGCGCCCCACCACATCGCGAAGTTTGTCCACGATGGCGACCGCCGGATCGACCACCTTGTTCCACGGCGGGGTCGCGGGCGTACCCGGATGCGGGCGCGTCGGCGCCGCCTCCTCGGCCAGCTCCACCCGGTTGCCGAGCCGGATCATCTCCTCCGCCGACACCATCCGGACGAGCAGCGGCATCAACTCGCCCGCGGCCGCGTCGGCGTGCCGGACCAGCCGGCGGTGCACGTCGGCCGCCCGCCGCGCGCGATCGTCGTCGCCCGCGGCCTCCAGCAGCCGCAGCGCCTCCAGCAACGCGCGGTCCTCGGCGATCTCCCGGTCGGCGAGCTGGTCGCCGTCGGGCACGGTGGCGCGCACCGCGGGGTAGACGTACTGCTCCTCGGCGGACAGGTGCCGCGACAGGGCGGCGCTGACGACCTGGGCGATCGTCGCCCGGCGGCCGGCGTCGGTGCCGTCGGCCGTCAGCTCCTCGCAGAGGGCGAGCAGCTCGCGGTGTTCACGGGCGACCACGTCGGCGATGCTGGGGCCGGTGGTCTCGCCGCCGACCGGCGGCAGCGGAGGCAGGGATACGGACACGGCCGGGACATACCCGGACCCGATCTCCCGCCAAACGCGTGCCGGGGTGAGCTGGTAAGAAGAGCGGATGGAACCCGTCACCGCCGCCGACGAGGTCGTGGGCATCTGCCGCGACCTGCTCCGGATCGACACCAGCAACACCGGCGATCCCCGGACCACCGTCGGTGAGCGCGCCGCCGCCGAGTACGTGGCCGCCCAGCTCACCGACGTCGGCATCGAGGTGGAACTGCACGAGTCGGCGCCGCGGCGCGCCAACCTCGTCGCCCGCATCCCCGGCCGGGACCGCTCCCGCGGCGCCCTGCTCGTGCACGGCCACCTCGACGTCGTCCCCGCCGACGCCGGCGAATGGTCGGTGCACCCGTTCTCCGGCGAGGAGAAGGACGGCTACCTGTGGGGCCGCGGCGCGATCGACATGAAGGACTTCGACGCCATGATGCTCGCCGTCGTCCGCGACTGGCAGCGCACCGGCGTCGTCCCGCCCCGCGACATCGTCCTCGCGTTCACCGCGGACGAGGAGGCGGGCATGGAGTACGGCTCCCAGTACCTCGTCCGCGAGCACGCCGGGCTGTTCGAGGGCTGCACCGAGGCGATCGGCGAGGTCGGCGGGTTCTCGTACACGATCAACGACGACCTGCGCCTCTACCTGGTCGAGACCGCCGAGAAGGGCATCGACTGGCTCCGCCTGCACGCCAAGGGGCGGCCCGGCCACGGCTCGTTCGTGCACGACGACAACGCGGTGACGGCGCTGGCCGAGGCCGTGGCCGCCGTCGGCCGGCACCGGTTCCCGATGGTGATCACCCCGACCGTGCGCTCCTTCCTGGAACAGGTCTCCGAGGCCCTCGGGATCGAACTCGACCCCGACGAGCCCGAACTGGCGATCGCCAAGCTGGGCCCGATCGCCAACCTGATCGGCGCGACCGTGCGCAACACCGCCAACCCGACCCGGCTCGAGGCCGGCTACAAGGACAACGTCATCCCCGGCAAGGCCTCGGCCACGATCGACTGCCGTACGCTGCCCGGCCAGGCGGAGCTCTTCCTCGAGCAGCTGCGCGGCGTGATCGGCCCGGACATCGAGATCGAGCACCTCCAGCAGCAGGCGGCCCTGGAGACCGGCTTCGACGGCGCGCTCGTCGACGCCATGGGCGCCGCGCTGCGGGCCGAGGACCCGGGCGCGCGCGCCGTGCCGTACATGCTCTCCGGCGGCACCGACGCCAAGGCCTTCACCACGCTGGGCATCCGCTGCTTCGGGTTCGCGCCCCTGAAACTGCCCGCCGACCTGAACTTCTCGGCTTTGTTCCACGGCGTCGACGAGCGTGTCCCCGTCGAAGGACTACAGTTCGGCGTGCGTGTGCTCGACCGACTGCTCAAGGCGAGCTGATGAGAGGACTTTTCTAACCATGACCGACCAGTACGCGGAGCTGGACGCCGCCCTCGAACGGGTCGTGGAGTCCGCCCGGGCCCACCTGGCGGCGGTCAAGGCCGCCCAGGGCCGGGTCGACGACGACGACGTGTGGCAGGCCTACGTCAACCTGAACAACACCTCGTTCGCCTACGACGAGCAGCTGCTCGAGGCGTTCGGCGAGGTGACACCCTGGGACGTCGAATCGATCGACCCCGACGAGGCGGACGCCCGCTTCGGTACGGCGATCGGCGGCCTCGACGGCGCCGCGGCGGACCCGTACCCCCAGGTCGTCTCGGTGCGCCAGCGCCGCGACTACCGCGTGCCGAGCGTCGCGGCCCTGCTCCGGGTGGCCGACGCCGCCCGCCGCACCATGGTCCCCGACGACGAGGAACCCGAAACGGTCGACTCCGTCGGCGAGGCGGTGCTGGAGCTCCTCCAGGCCGGCGACGGCTCCCTGTCGTCGCTCGACGTGCCGGAGCTCGAGCCCCTCGACGGCCTGCTGACGGTCTCGGAGGTGAAGGAACCCCTCGACCTGGAGGCCTTCGCCGACGAGGACGGCACGGGACCGTTCACCCCGGGCCCGGACGACCAACTCGTCGGCCGCCTCGACGAACACCCCTTCCTGGGCGACGACGAGGAAGCCGACCACGCCCATTAATTTGGCCTTCGCTTCGCTACGGCGGGCATTGCGCCCCCTGGGAGCCTGTGTCGAGAACACCGGAACGAACCACGGCTTCGCCTAGTCCGTTCCGGCGCCCTCGACACAGGCGGGCGCAATGCGACCGGGTCAAGGCCGTAGACCCTCGCCAGACCACACCAACCCCGAGGCGCACTGCCCGACCCAAGTCACCGAGGTGCGTTGCGCGACCCAAGTCGCACTGCGCCCGCCTGTGTCGAGGGCGCCAAAACACACTAGGCGCCTTTTGCCGTGGTGTGTTTTGGTGCCCTCGACACAGGCTCCCAGGGGCGCAGTGCCCGCCGCAGCGAAGCGGAGGCCAGCAGCTCAGCCAGCTATACAGACAGGCCGGGTTGGGGAGTGGGGGACTTTTTTCGGCGGAGCATTACCTGGCGGGTGCCGTCGCGGAAGAGTTGGACGCGGGCCAGTTCCCAGCCCGAGAATTCTGCCTGGATGGCCAGCTGCGCCGCGGCGGTCAGACGATCGACGTTCGACGGCAACCGCAGCGGCGCGTACTCGTAGTCCATGCGTCCTAATATGCGTCAGCCGCGGGTGGGCCACCAGCCCCCGGGCCGGTCAGGCCCTCGCGTTCCGGGTAGCCGACCGGCACGGCGGACACGTCGTCGAGGGCGTGGGCGATCTCGGCCGGCAGGGTGAGGTCGTCGCTGAGCAGCGCGCCCTGGAGCTGGCCGGCCGTGCGCGCGCCCAGGATCGGTGCTGCCACGCCCGGACGGTCGCGGATCCACGCCAGGGCCACCTCCAGCGGCTCGACGCCCAGGCCGGCGGCGGCCGTCACCACCGCCTCGACGATGCTCGAGCTGCGCGGCTCCAGGTAGGTCTGCACGAACGGGGCCAGGTGGTCGGTGGCCGCGCGGGAGTCCAGCGGGCGGCCGTTGCGGTACTTGCCCGTCAGCACGCCGCGGCCCAGCGGCGACCACGGCAGCACGCCGAGGCCCAGCGCCGCCGCGGCCGGCAGCACCTCGCGCTCGATGCCGCGCTCCAGCAGCGAATACTCCACCTGGGTGGCGACGATCGGGGCGCGTCCCGGGTACGCCCGCTGCCACGTCGCGAGCTGCGCGGTCTGCCAGCCGGCGAGGTTGGACACCCCCACGTAGCGGACCCGCCCGGTGTGCACCGCGTGGTCCAGCGCCGCCATCGTCTCCTCCAGCGGCGTGTGCGGGTCGTACCCGTGCAGCTGCCAGAGGTCGACGTAGTCGGTGCCGAGCCGGCGCAGCGACGCGTCGAGGGTGCGCAGCAGATGCCCGCGAGAGCTGTCCCGGCGCCGGTGCGGCGAGTGGCCCAGGCCGGCCTTGGTGGCGATCAGCACCTCGTCGCGGGGGACCAGGTGGTCGAGCAGCGACCCGATGACCGTCTCCGCGTCGCCGTCGCCGTACACGTCGGCGGTGTCGATCAGCGTGCCGCCGGCGTCGAGGTAGAGCTTGAGCTGCGCGGCCGCGTCGTCGGGGTCGGTGTCCCGTCCCCAGGTCATGGTGCCGAGGGCCAGCCGGGAGACCGCCAGCCCGCTTCGGCCGAGCGGTCGCTGTTGCATGGGTGAACCTTATTCAGACAAGACCCCCCGCGGAACGCCAGCGGCAGCTCAATAGGGTCGCGGATGCGTCGGGTACGCGACCCGGCACCCCGAAGATCACTCAGCGTGTTCGCCTAGGCTTCGTAGCGCGGAGCATCGGTGCTCCGGCAGCAGGATCGGAGGACCCGTGCGGCTCGGACTCAGCCTCGGATACCAGACCTCGTGGAGCACCCCGGCCGATCACCTGGCCATGGCGCAGGAGGCCGACCGGCTCGGCTACGCCGTGGTGTGGGCGGCGGAGGCGTACGGCTCCGACTCGCCGACCATGCTGGCGTGGATCGCCGGGCAGACCGAGCGCATCGACGTCGGCGCGGCGGTGATGCAGATCCCGGCGCGCAGCCCCGCGATGACCGCGATGACCGCCGCCACCATCGACGCCCTCTCCGGCGGGCGCTTCCGGCTCGGGCTGGGCGTCTCCGGCCCGCAGGTCTCGGAGGGCTGGCACGGCGTGCGGTTCGCCAAGCCGCTCGGCCGCACCCGCGAGTACGTCGACATCGTCAAGCTGGCGATCGCCCGCAAGCCGGTCGCGTACGAGGGCGAGCACTACACGCTGCCGCTGCCGGACGGGCCCGGGAAGGCGTTGCGGCTCGGCTTCCATCCGCCGCGTACGGCCGTACCCATCTATCTCGCGGCCGTGGGACCGAAGAACCTGGAGCTGGCCGGCGAGATCGCGGACGGCTGGCTGGCGATCTTCTTCGCCCCGGACGCCGCGGGCGAGTATCTGCAGCACATCGAGCGCGGCCGGTCCCGGTCCGGCGCGGGGCTGACCGGGTTCGACGTCTGCCCGACCGTGCCCGTCGCGCTCGGCGACGACGTGGCCGCCTGCGCCGACCTGATCCGCCCGTACGCGGCGCTCTACGTCGGCGGCATGGGCAGCCGCGAGCAGAATTTCTACAACCAGCTCGCCGTGCGGATGGGTTACGCCGACGCCGCCAAGGAGGTCCAGGACCTCTACCTGGACCGCAAGATGCGCGAGGCGGCCGCGGCCGTGCCGCAGGACTTCATCGACCGCACGTCCCTGCTCGGCGGCAAGGAGCGGATCACCGAACGGATCCGGGAGTACGCGGCGGCCGGCGTCGGGACGCTGTCGGTGAGCCCGTACGTCGGCGACCTGGAGAGCGGCATCGCCACGCTGCGGGCGGTCGCCGAGGCGTACGAGGCCGCCGGCGTGGCCGGGTAGCCGTGGCCACCGTCCTGCTCCTGCGTCACGGGCGCACCACCGCCAACGCCACCGGCGGGCTGGCCGGGCACCGGCCCGTCGAGCTCGACGACACCGGCCGGGACCAGGCCCGCCGGGTCGGTGGGCGGCTGCGCGCGCTGCCGCTGGCCGCGGTCGTGACCAGCCCGCTGATCCGCTGTCGGCAGACCGTGGAGCTGGCCCTGCCCGACGTGGTCCCGGCGGTCGACGAGGGCCTCATCGAGTGCGGGTACGGCGACTGGGAGGGCCGCCCGCTCAAGGAGCTGGCCGAGGACCCGCTGTGGCCGGTGGTGCAGCAGCACCCGAGCGCGGTCGTGTTCCCCAACGGCGAGGCGATGGCCGCCATGTCGGCGCGCGCGGTGGCCACAATCCGGCGCTGGGACGCCAAGGTCACCGCCGAGCACGGTACGGACGCCCTCTGGGTCGCGTGCAGCCACGGCGATGTGATCAAGGCCATCGTCGCCGACGCCATGGGCCTGCACCTGGACGAGTTCCAGCGGATCGTGGCCGACCCGGCGTCGGTGAGTGTGATCCGGTACACACCCACCCGTCCGTTCCTCGTGCGCCTCAACGACACCGCCGACCTGAGCGCGCTCGTACCCCCGAAAAAGGCCGACGGGCAGGCCGCGGACCCGGCCTCGCAGTCCGACGCCGCCGTGGGCGGCGGCGCCGGCGCGGGGGTGTGAATACCGGGCGTGACCGGCGTGTTACCGCTGCGTGTGCTCGCGTTGCGCCCTCGGCGAACCGGCCCGGTGCGCTGCGCGCTCCCGCGCGCGGGCGGATAGGGTCGTTGGCATGACCCACCAGGTGCATGCCTTCGAGCCGCCTGAGCGGTTCGTCGCCGGGACGGTGGGCGAGCCGGGCGACCGGACGTTCTTCCTCCAGGCCCGCGGCGGCGGCCGGGTGATCAGCGTGGCGCTGGAGAAGGGGCTGGTGTCGCTGCTCGCCGAGAAGCTCGAGGAGCTGCTCGCCGAGGCCGGCCGCCGGTTCGGCGTCGACCTGCCGGAGACGTCCCCGCTCGCCGTCAACGACAACGAGCCCCTCGACACGCCGGTCGACGAGGAGTTCCGCGTCGGCACGCTCGGGCTCGCCTTCGACGTCGACACCACCACGGTCGTCATCGAGGCGATCGAGGCCGGCGAGGGCGACGCGGAGGTCGAGCTCGACGACGACGAGGACGAGGACGACGAGGACGGCCCCGCCGATGACGAGGACGACGAACCCGACGACGACCTCGACCGCCTGCGGGTGCGGCTCACCCCCGAGGCGGCCCGGGCGTTCATCGACCGCGCCCGCCGCGTGGTCGCCGCCGGCCGCCCGCCGTGCCCGCTCTGCGGTCAGCCCCTCGACCCGGCCGGCCATCTCTGTCCGCGGCACAACGGTTACCACCGGTGATGACGGGGCCCGCCTCCGTGCTGGCCGAGGAGCAGGCCCTCGAGCTGCTCACCCACGGCACGATGGAGCTGGAGGGCCGCCTCGTCGACGCCTCCAACACCACGCTGCGGGCCGAGATCACTCTCGACGGGCTGACCCGCCGCTGCGTCTACAAGCCGGTCCAGGGTGAGCGACCGCTGTGGGACTTCCCGGACGGCACGCTGGCCGGCCGCGAGGTCTCGGCGTTCCTCGTCTCCCGGGCGACCGGGTGGGGGCTGGTGCCGCCGACGATCCTGCGCGACGGGCCGCTCGGCAGCGGCGCCTGCCAGCTCTGGATCGACGAGCCCGAGGACGCCGAGTCGCTGATCGGGTTCGTGCCGGCGTACGACGTGCCCGAGGGCTGGATGCCGGTGGCGTCCGCGCGGGACGAGGACGGCGACGCGTACGCGCTGGCCCACGCCGACGACCCGCGCCTGTCCCGCCTCGCCGTCCTCGACGCGGTGATCAACAACGCCGACCGCAAGGGCGGCCACGTCCTGTACGCCGCCGACGGCCGCATCCACGGCGTCGACCACGGCGTGTCCTTCCACGTCGAGAACAAGCTCCGCACGGTGCTCTGGGGCTGGACCGGCCGGCCCATCCCGCCCGAGTCGGTGGAGGTGCTCGAGAGCCTCTCGGCGCAGCTGGACGGCGGCCTGGGGGAGCAGCTCGAGGAGCACCTGACCCTGACCGAGGTGCAGCACGCCCGGCTGCGGGTGCGCCGGCTGCTGCGCTCGCGCCGGTTCCCGCAGCCGCCGCAGGACTGGCCCGCGGTGCCCTGGCCGCCGGTCTGAGTCTTTACTCACGCGGCGCCGACAGTCCCGGTGGGGCTCGATAGGCTCGTGACCATGGACGCATGGACCGGGCACGACGTGCCGACCCTGCCGGGCCGGGCCGCCCCGCCGGCGCTGTACGACTCGGCCCGCCGCGCGGTCGTCCCCACCGCACCGGGGCCCACGGCGACGATGTACGTCTGCGGCATCACGCCGTACGACGCGACCCACCTGGGCCACGCCGCCACGATGATCACGTTCGACCTGGTGCAGCGGGCCTGGCGCGACGCCGGCCACGAGGTGCGTTACGTGCAGAACGTCACCGACATCGACGACCCGCTGCTCGAGCGCGCCGCCCGCGACGGCGAGGACTGGATCGTCCTGGCGATGCGCGAGACCGCCCTGTTCCGCGAGGACATGGAGGCGCTGCGGATGATCCCGCCGGCGCACTACGTCGGGGCGGTGGAGTCCATCCCGGCGATCGCCCGGCACGTCCGCGAGCTGCTGGCCGACGGCGCGGCGTACACGCTGGACGACGGCACCGGCGACGTCTACTTCCCGGTCTCCGCGGCGCCGTCGTTCGGCTACGAGTCCCATCTGTCCCGCGAGGAGATGCTGACGCTCTCCGCCGAGCGCGGCGGCGACCCGGACCGGGCCGGCAAGCGCGACCCCCTGGACCCGCTGCTCTGGCGCGGCGCCCGCGACGGCGAGCCCGCCTGGGACGGCGGCGACCTGGGCCCCGGCCGCCCCGGCTGGCACATCGAGTGCGCGACCATCGCGCTCGGCCTGCTCGGCACCACGATCGACGTCCAGGGCGGCGGCAACGACCTGCTCTACCCGCACCACGAGTGCTCGGCCGCGCACGCCGAGCGGCTCACCGGCGAGGCGCCGTTCGCCTCCCACTACGTGCACGCCGGCATGATCGGCCTCGACGGCGAGAAGATGTCCAAGTCCAAGGGCAACCTGGTCTTCGTGTCCCGCCTGCGCGGCGACGGCGTCGACCCGATGGCCGTACGCCTCGGCCTGATGACCGAGCACTACCGCACCGACCGCCAGTGGACCGACGACGTCCTCAAGGCGGGCGAACTCCGGCTGTCCCGCTGGCGTTCGGCGGCCGCGGCCGCGTCGGGCCCGTCCGGCGAGGGCCTGCTGTCCGCCGTACGCGAAGCCCTGCACCACGACCTGGACACCCCGTCGGCGCTGGCGGTGGTCGATGCCTGGACCGAGGCCGCCCTGTCGGGCGCGGGGGACGACGCGGCGGCTCCGGCGCTCATGTCCCGGACGGTCGACGCCCTCCTGGGCATCCGCCTGTAGGAGCGCCCGGCGGCCGTCCGCCCGTCCGCCGTTGCCGGCGGCCGTTGCGGGCCGCCGGGCGGGCGGGATCAGGCGTCGGCCAGCGCCGGGTAGTCGGTGTAACCGCTGTGGTCGCCGCCGTACGCCTTCGCGTAGTCGGGCTGCTGGAACGGGCCGCCCGCGGCCAGCCGCTCCGGCAGGTCGGGGTTCGCCAGGAAGAGCGCACCGTACGAGACCGCGTCCGCCTCGCCGTTCTCGACGGCCTTGAGCGCCTCCGGCCCGGTCCACGCGCCCGGCGTGTACGGGTTGAGGATCAGCGTGCCGCTCCACCGCTCCCGCAGCCGCGGCGTGAACTCGGTGTCCGGCCCCTCGGCGACGTGCAGGTACGCGAGCCCGAGCGGGTTCAGCGCGTCGACCAGCGCCAGGTACGTCTCCCGGTGCCCGTCCTCGGTGATGTCGTTGAACGGGTTGGACGGTGAGATCCGTACGCCCAGCCGGTCCGCGCCGATCGCGGCCGCGACGGCCTTCGTCACCTCGACGGTCAGCCGGATGCGCCCCTCGACGGTGCCGCCCCAGCCGTCCGTGCGGAGGTTCGCGTTGGTGGAGAGGAACTGGTGCAGCAGGTAGCCGTTGGCGCTGTGCAGCTCCACGCCGTCGAAGCCCGCCTCGATCGCGTTGCGGGCGGCGGCGGTGAAGTCGGCGATCGTGGCGCGGATCCCGTCCTCGTCGAGGGGTTCGGGGGTGACCAGGTCCTGCGGGCCCTCGGCGGTGAACACCGTGCCGGCGGCGGCCACCGGGGAGGCGCCGACCGGGGTGGCGCCGTGCAGGCTCGGGTGGCCGATCCGGCCGGAGTGCATCAGCTGGGCGAAGATCAGGCCACCCCGCTCGTGCACCGCGGCGGTCACCGGCTTCCACGCCTCCACCTGAGTGGCCGTGTGCAGCCCGGGGGTGTTCAGGTAGCCCTGTCCCACGGCGGACGGCTGGGTGCCCTCGGTGATGATCAGGCCGGCGCCGGCACGCTGCCCGTAGTACCGGGCCATGAGCTCGGTGGGGCTCGCTCCGGGCCCGTACGCCCGGCTCCTGGTCATGGGGGCCATCACCACGCGGTTGCGGGCGGTGTGGCGGCCGATGCGGATCTCGTCGAATGCGGAGGGCATCACAAACTCCTGTCCTGGGCAGCGAATCTGCTGTCCAGGACAGGTAATCCCCGGCCGCCGCGCTTTCTTCCAGGTCTTCCGGTGATCAGGGTCACCGTCCGCCGGAGCTAGGCTGGCCGCATGAGCGGCGATCCGGACGGCCTCCGTCAGCTGCCGGGGGCGGCCGCGGGCGGCCCGATCAGCCACGCGATCTTCCGGCTCGCCCGCATCCACCAGCTTCTCGCCGGCCGTCTGCTGCGCGCCGCCGGCCTGCACCCGAGCCAGGAGCTCCTCCTCATGCGACTGTGGGAGTCCGGCCCGCAACGCCAGGCGGCCCTCGCCGAGGAGCTCGGCACCGACTCGGCCGGCACGACCCGCATCGTGCAGCGGCTGGAGGCGGCCGGCTACGTGCGCCGGCTGCCCGACCCCGCCGACCGCCGGGCGACCCTGGTCGCCACGACGCCGGCCGGCGACGAGCTGCGCTCCTGCGTGGAACACATCTGGACGCAGCTCGAGGAGTTGACGGCCGGGGACATGACGGAGGCGCAGCGGCGTACGGCCCTGGCGAGCCTGCGGGCGCTGGAGGAGAACGTGCTGGCCACCGAGGCGGGCTCGCGCTGCGGGATGCCGGCCGCCAAGCGGGGTGCCGCCCGGCGGTGAGCCCGGCCGCCGGCTCTGGGGCGGTCACGCGAGGGTGAGGCCCGGGTCCGGGTCGGGGTCCGGGGCCGGCTCGGGGATCCGGTACTCCTCGGTGAGCGTCGTCATCGGGCCGGGCCAGGTCGCCTGGGCCACCTCGATCGGCTTGCGGGTCTCGTCGAACGCCACGTGCAGCAGGTGCAGCACCGGCGTGTCCGGCCGGATCTGCAGGATCTCCGCCTCCTCCCGGCTGGGCTGCCGGGCGCTGATCGTGTCCGTCGCCGACGTGTAGCGCCGGCCGATCGCCTCCTCCGCCTCCTGGTAGAGCGGGCGCCCGTACGCCTCGGCGCGCTCCAGCGAGGTGCCGGTCGCGTCGGTCACCCGGAACCACGACGCCCCGACCTCCACGGTCGCGTCGTCGGCGCGCACGACATGCCGCCGGACCAGCATCTCGGTGCCGTCGCGGACCCCGAACGCGTCGGCGACCTCGGGCGGGGCGGCCTCCTTGCCGACGGCGGTGAGCTGCTGGCGGTACCGGGCGGCCAGGTCGGCGTGGTAGCCGCGGTGCAGGCCGTACCGGCCGCGGGCCAGCCGGTTGAGCCGCCGCCGGGTGCCGCGCACGTACGTGCCGGAGCCCGGCTTCGTGATCAGGATGCCCTCGACCCGCAGCTGATCGACGGTGCGCTGCACGGTCTGCTTGGCCACCCCGAACATCTCGGCCATCGCGGGGATCGAGGGCAGCCGCTCACCGGGCTGCCACTCGCCGCGCCGGATCCGCTCCTTGAGCAGCGCGGCGATCTGCCGATGCGGAAACTCCGCGGCGCCGGGATTGATCGTCATGTCCGACCTCCAGACCCTAGGTTCCTAGGATGCCGTACGGACGGTGCGCCAGCCCACCGCGACACGCGGGTGCGGCCCTTCGAAGCCGGCCGGCTGTGCGCGGATCTGGATGGGCGGGCTTCTGCAGAGCTGGCGGGCCCCTTCCCGCGGCGCGTCCCGGCACCTGCTGGTCATGGGGGAGGGCGGCGCCGACTAGGCTCTCCCGCCATGGAGGCTCTGCGGTTGATCCTGCGCTACGCGCACCTCATCGGATTCGCGCTGCTGCTCGGCGGCGCGGTCGTTCAGTTCGTCTCGGGCAAGCTCCGGATCAACCCGGCCATGCTGTGGGGCGCGATCATCCAGGTCGTCACCGGCCTGGCCCTGGCCGCCCCCCTCCGCGGCGGCGGCGACGCCGAACCCAGCCCGGCCAAGCTCGCGGTCAAACTGCTCATCGCCATCATGATCTTCGTCATGGTCTTCATCCCGTGGCGCCGCAAGCGCGAGGACATCAACCGGGGCCACTTCATCGGCATCCTGGCCCTGACCCTGATCAACGCGGCAATAGCCACCTTCTGGCGCTGACGCCTCCGGCGCGCGCTATCTGCTACGCCGCAGACAGAACCCTTCCGGGCCGAAGGGGAAAGGCGCATGCCCGCATCTGCCTGACTCCGGCCCTGCGCCGGCTCGTGCATTCCTCATCGACCTTGAGGGCGGCGAGGCCGCACCCGGCCCCGCGACGAGGCGGGGCCAGGGGGATCTCTGCGGCTACCAGGAGCCGGCGGTGGGGCCGGCCGAGCCGCCTCGTCGGCGGAGGTATTTCTCGAATTCGCTGGCGATCTCGTCGCCGGTCAGGGGCTTGATGCCCTCGTCGCCGACGCGTTCCTCGAGTTCGCGGACGTATTCGCCGAGTTCGGCGTCCTGTTCGGCGGCCGCTCGGACGCGCTTCTCCCATTCGTCGGCTTCCTCGGCGAGGTCGGCCAGCGGTACGGGCAGGTCCAGCACGTCCTCGAGGCGGCTGAGCAGTGCCAGGGTCGCCTTGGGGCAGGGCGGGTTGTTGGCGTAGTGCGGGACGTGGACCCAGAAGGACAGCGCGTCGAGGTCGGCGCGGCCGGCGGCCTCCTGGAGGACGCCGACGATGCCGGTGGGGCCGTCGTAGCGGGTCGGGACGACCTTGTACTTCTCCGCGACCTCCTTCTCCGAGGCGGTCCCGCTGATCGGCAGGGGCCGGGTGTACGGGACGTCCGCGAGCAGGGCGCCCAGCAGCACGATCCGGTCGACCTCCAGGCTGTGGCAGACCTCGAGGATCTGCTCGCAGAAGGTGCGCCATTTCATGCTGGGCTCGATGCCGCGGATCAGCACCACGTCGCGGTCCGTGCCGGGCGGGCTGGCCACGGCGAACCGGGTCGTCGGCCACTCGATCTTGCGGGTCTCGCCCTCCGCCATGGTGATGGTCGGCCTGCTGACCTGGAAGTCGTAGAACTCCTCCGGGTCGATGGTGGTGATCTCGCGGGCCTGCCACACCTGCTCCAGGTGTTCCACCGCGGCCGTCGACGCGTCGGCGGCGTCGTTCCACCCTTCGAAGGCGGCGATCGCCACCGGGGAGCGCAGCAGGGGTAGGCCGTCGAACTCTGTCACGATGCCAACCTTTCGTACCTCAGTACCTCAGAGCCTACGTGCCGTCACCGAATCCCACCCGGCGGCGCCCCGGCGGGCCCGGGTGGGGCGGGCCTCACCGGGCCGCGGGGGCGCGCTTCCAGAACTGGCGGGGCGCGTAGCCGTCGCGGCGCAGCCAGTGCTCGGTGTAGACGATGCGGGTCGCCGGCACCACCACCAGCGGACCCAGCGGCGGGTCGTCCAGCGACCGCGACCGCTCCACGTGGTCGGACTGCCAGCGCACCGCCGGCCAGAAGTCGCCGAACTCCGGATCGTCCGGCGACAGGATCCGGGCCTCGCCGAAGACCTGGGCGCCGCGGCTGCTCGCCTGGCCCACCAGGGGCGCGAAGACGCCGATCGAGACGCGCGGGTCGGCCGCGATGTTGCGCAGCTTCGGCGACCCGGCCGCCGAGGTGAACAGCAGGGTGAAGTCGAGGTGGAAGTAGCGGACGGGGGTGGCCAGGGGGCCCGCCGGGCCGGCCGTGGCGAGCACGCACATGTTCTGCGAGGAGAGCAGGTTGAGGATGCGTTCCTCGAGCCGGTCGGTGGGCAGGCGGCCGGACGGCGACGGGCCGGCCAGCCAGGGGTTGGTCACGGGCATGCGTGATCGTGGCACATCGACGCCGGCCGGTCTCGCCCGGTGAGCGCCCGGCGCGGTCGTCCCGCGCCCGGGGCCGGCGTGACCGGCCGCGCCGTCAGTGCCGGCGGCGGGGGAAGGTCAGCGGACCGCGTGCGGGGCGAGCACGGCGGCGCAGCGCAGGTTGCGGTAGTGCCCGCGGTAGTCCAGGCCGTAGCCCACGATCAGGCCCGGCTCCACGTCGAAGCCCACGTACGCCGGCACGTCGAAGGCGGGGGTGTTCGGCTTGCGCAGCAGCGCGCACACCGCGATGGAGGCGGGGCCGCGCTGCCGCAGGTTCCCGATCAGCCAGGACATCGTCAGGCCGGTGTCGATCACCGTCTCGGCGATGATCACGTGCCGCCCCTCGATCTCCAGATCAAGATCCTTGAGCAGGCGTACGGAGCCGGAGCTGCGCTTGCTCGTCGTGTACGAGCGCACCGCCATCCAGCCGATCTCGACCTGGCTCTCGAGCGACCGGGCCAGGTCCACGGTGAACGTGGCGGCCCCGCCGAGCACCCCGACGAGCACGGGCTCCCGGCCGGCGTAGTCCTTGTCGATCGTCCGCCCGAGCTCGCCGACCCGGGTCAGGATCCGCTCCTCGGTCAGCAGCACCGAATCCAGATCGTCCGCCACATGCTCGGCGTCCACTCGTCGTCCCCCCGGAAGGTCGGCCGGCCCGTACCGTCCCGGAATCCTGACATGCGAGGGCACGCGGGCCAACCTGATCCGTCGCCCGATCGAGGTCAGCCCCGCCCGGTGATCTTCCTCACGAGCCCAAGATCACCGTACGTGATCAAGCACTGCTCCTTACGTACACAAGAATCGCCGGAAGGGATCCGCTGCTCGGACGGGGTCCGCCGGAGCCCGGGGTGGTCCGTTGTTCATGATCGTCTATCGCCTATCGGCCGAACATGTCGCTGTTTGTCCCGCTTCTTGCCCAGGCATCTATGCTGCGAGACGGTCTCCTGTAATGTCCGCGCGTCTCACTATTCATGTATTCATCACCCCGGTGGAGTTGTGGCATGGCACGACGCTTCACGCTTGACGAGATCCGTACGCGTACCTATAAGGATCGCGACGCCTGGTGGACGGTCTGGTTGGTCGACCCGCTGGCCTCGCGGCTCGTCTGGCTGGTCGCGCCGATCCGCTGGGTAACCCCCAACCTGCTCACCATGGGCGCGTTCATCCTTGGGGTGGTGTCCGCGTACTGCTTCGCCCAGGGCGACTACCCGTGGCTGGTCGCCGGCGCCGTCCTCTTCCACTTCAGCTTCGTGCTCGACTGCATGGACGGGAAGATCGCCCGGCTGAAGGGCACCGGCTCGGTCTTCGGCTCCTGGCTCGACTACGTCTTCGACCGCCTGCGCGTGGTCGTGTGCGGCGTGGCCCTGATGGCCGGCCAGTACGAGCGCACCGACAACATCCACTACCTGTGGATGGCCGGCCTGGTCATCTTCCTCGACGGCTTCCGCTACCTGAACGCCCTCCAGATGGGCAAGGTCAAGAACGACATGCGGCGCCGCCTGGAGGCGGCCCAGGGCGAGGGCGCGGCCGCGCCGATGTTCGTCGAGGAGACCGACGCCGAACACCCGGTGGGCGCGGCGGTCACGGCCACGACAGCCACCGACGGTACGGGGGCGGAGCGCCCCGTGGTCGACGTGTACGGCGACTTCCGCACCAAGTTCAGCGCCTTCGTCCGCGTCCGCAACATGCTCGTCCGGCAGCGGATCCGCGCGCACCTGTTCAGCGGCATCGAGTTCCAGATGTTTATCTTCATCATCGGCCCGGTCACCGGCCAGATCATCCCGGTCACGATCGCGTCGGCGGCCCTGCTCACCGCGTTCGAGCTGCTGCTGATCTACAAGCTCTGGACGGCGACCCGCAGCTACACCCGCCAGCTCGCCAAGCTCGGCGTCACCTCCGAGGCCCAGGCCGAGGCGGTCGCCACGGCGGCGGGCGTCGAACCGGTCGAGCAGGTCGTCGACGGCGACCAGCTCGGCGCCGACACCATGAGCCTGCCCACGGTGTCCGCCCGCAACTGATCCCTGGCCACCGCCCCGGCCGAACCGCGACCGGCCGCCCACGTCCTGTGGGCGGCCGCCGTCGTTCCTGCCCGCCGGCTTTCCGTTGCCGCCCTCCTGCCGTTGTCCCCGCCCGGCCGCCGCCGTTGCCGCCTGCGCGCCGCCGCCCGCCGCCCGCCGCTTGCCTGCCGAGCCCTCTTTGCCGTCGTTTCTTACCGTGCGCCGGCATGGCGGCTCTTGCCCGGCGTGCGGGTCTCGCGGGGCCGTGCGGCGGCGGTCATGATCGCGCGGCGGGCGGGTAACCTGCGGAATCGCGCGTGGCGTGGCAAGCTGTCCCGCCATGGATGGGGTGGTGCTCGTTGCCGGGCTGCTTCTCTGCGTGGCCGTCGTGGTCGTCCTCGTCGTCCTGGCAGCCGTCGTCGGCCGCCGGCGCGAGCGGGAACGCCGGGAGGCCCTGCAGGGCTGGGCGGCGGCCCACGGCTGGATGCTCGTACCGAATCCCGCCGTGGACTGGAGCTCCCGCCTGCCGGGCCGCAACCGCCGCGGCGTGACGCTGGCGCTCACCGGCCCCCTGTGGGGACGCCGAGCCAGCGTCGCCGACTACTCGTACACGGAGACCACCTCGACCAGCACGCCCGACGGCAACGGCGGCACCACCCACGGCACCCGCTCGACCACCCACCACTACACGGTCCTGGTCGTCCACCTGGACCGGCCGTCCGCGTACGTCGGCATCCAGCCCCGCGGCACCCTCTCCAAGTGGGGCCGGGCCCTGTTCGGCGCGGGCAGCACCCTCGGCCACGAACGCTTCGACCACGACTTCCGCGTGGTGGGGGAACCGGCCGGATCGCCGTACCCGCTGAGCGGTTCCCTCCTGCAGGCCCACGTAGACGGCGCCGTGCCGGCCTGGACCCTGCAGGGCGCGGACCTGATGACCTTCACCCCCGGCCGCCTGAAGGACCCGGCGTCGATCCCGGGCCTGCTGGGCTCGCTCTACCGCGTCGCCGACCTCCTGACCGGCCGCCCTCCGGCCGTCTGACCCAACCCGCCGCTGGTCGTCCTCCGGCCGTCTGACCCAACCCGCCGCTGGTCGTCCTCCGGCCGTCTGACCCAACCCGCCGCTGGTCGTCCTCCGGCCGTCTGACCCAACCCGCCGCTGGTCGTCCTCCGGCCGTCTGACCCAACCCGCCGCTGGTCGTCCTCCGGCCGTCTGACCCACCCCGCCGCTGGTCGTCCTCCGGCCGTCTGACCCAACCCGCCGCTGGTCGTCCTCCGGCCGTCTGACCCACCCACCGCCGGCCGCCCTCCGGCCGTCTGACCGACCCGGCCGCGGGGACCGCCGAACCGGGAGTCGGCGGCGGCATTTGCCCGCATAATCGGTTTTGTGGAGGATCATCCGCTCGAGGTCGGCGAGGACGCGACCACCTTCTTCCAGCCCCGCGCCATGGTCTTCGTGACCATGCTCTGGGTGATAGCCCTCGGCTCGCTGGCCTGCGTCCTGCTGATCCTGCTGGTAGCGCTCGCCCTCGGCGTCCGCCCGACCGCCGGTGACCTGGTACGGGCCGTGGAGGCGCTGCTCATCGTGCCGGTGGCGGGCGCGGGCCTGATCGTCCTGGCGGCGTGGAACCGCTTCGGCTGGCTCAAGAGTTCCATCCGCGGCCTGGAATTCGGTGCCACCGGACGGCGAGGCGTGCACCTACCCTGGTCGGCGGTCGCCGCGGTCGGCCTGCGCCGGTGGGGCCCGTTCACCGAACTCGTGATCACCCCGTCCACGATGACCGCGGTGACCGAGCTACCCGGCCCGGGCCGCCGCCCCCGCCTGCTGCGCCGCGACTCGGGCCCCGCATTCCTCCTGGACGTCGGCCTGATGTCCCCGGGCCCGGACGTCCTGCTCGCCGAACTCCACCGCCGCATCCCGGCCCGCGTCTGACCCGGCCCGACTACGGCTTGCCGCGGTTGCCCCTCCCGGCGGTGGGGTCCCGGTTGCCCTCCCGGCGGTGGGATCCCGGTTTGCGGCTGCCGGTGCCTCCGGTCCCGGTCTTCTCCGTGCGGTCGGCGTCCGGCGCCGGTCCGCGGGTCGCACCGGCCCGCGTGTGTCGGATCCCGCCGGGTCCCGATGCTGGCCGGTGGGGTCAGGTTGCGGCGACTGCCGGGCCGCCGAAGGTCACCGGGACGCCGGGGGAGTAGAGGACGCTGACCGGGGGTTCCGTCATCGCCGGGAGGCCGGCGGCGGGGAGCAGGCCGTCGTCCAGTTCGAGGAGTTCGGCGCGGGCGAGCGGCCATTGCGGGTGCTCGTTCGGCAGGTGCACGGTGCGGCCCCAGGCGCGGGTGTGCAGACCCCAGCGGGCCGTCAGGAAGTGCTCGAGGGGCGTGGGTTCGTCGAGCGGGGCTCCCACGCGTACCGAAAAGGCCGTCCGGGCACCCCGCGGCCCGGGCCATCGGCGGGTGCTGGCGTAACGCAGGACGCCGTCGTTCTTCTCAAGGGACATCCGGGACCATTTGTACGGCAGGCGCAGCGTCGCCTGCGCGGTGAGCACGGGCAGCAACCGCTCGGCGTCCAGCGACAGGAACACCACCGCCCGCCGTCCCCGGTCGTCGACGCTGTAGAGGCGCACATTCGTCTCGAGGAACGTGCCCAGGTACGGAATCCCCGGCCCGCGCAACGGCCCGAGCTTCACCATCCGGAACCCGATCAACCCGACGTACGCTACCCCGTCGAGCGTGTCCGGCACCGTGCCACGAGGCAGGAACGGCGACACCGTCTCCGGCGGCACCGCCCAGTGCAGAAACGCCAGGTCATGCCAGCTCTGTACAAGCCACGGCCGGCGCACCGGACGCATGGTCTCGGGCGTGACATCCTCGATCCGCACGCGCCCATCATGCCCCGCCCCGCCCCGCCAAGCCCGGCCCCGGTCCCGGTCCCGGTCCCGGTCCCGGTCCCGGTCCCGGTCCCGGCCCCGGCCCCGGCCCCGGCCCAGCGTGTGTCCGGCCGGGGCATGCGTCTGGTCGGCCAGGCGCCGGGTCCGGGAAGGCGTCCGGTCGGCTGCAACGGGCCGAGCCGCGCCGAGCCGCGCTGGGTCGCGTCACGCTGGGTCGCGTCACGCCGGGTCGCGTCACGCCGCGTTGGGTCGCGCCGGATCGGGTCGGGTTGGGCCGTGCCGGATCGGCCTGCCGTGCAGCAGGGTGAGGGGTGGAGCGCCGGGGCTAGTGGTTGATTTCCGACATGTCTGCGTAGCGTTCGCCGGTTGGTGGGCGGATGGCTGTCAGGCGGGCGAGTTGGGCGGTGGTCAGGCGTACGGAATCGGCTGCGGTGTTTTCTTCGAGCCTTGTCACCCGCTTGGTGCCGGGGATCGGGGCGAGGTCGTCGCCCTGGGCGAGGACCCAGGCGAGGGCGATCTGGGCCGGGGTCGCGCCGGCCTCGGTGGCCACGGCTCGGACCTCGTCGACGATGCGCAGGTTCTGCTGGAGGTTGTCGCCCTGGAAGCGGGGGTTGCCGCGGCGGAAGTCGTCCCGGTCGAAGTCCTCGGCGGAGCGGATCGCGCCGGTGAGGAAGCCGCGGCCCAGCGGGGAGTAGGGGACGAAGCCGATGCCCAGCTCGCGCAGGGTCGGGAGCACCTCGGCCTCCGGGTCGCGGGTCCACAGCGAATACTCCGACTGGACCGCGGTGATCGGGTGGACGGCGTGCGCCCGGCGGATCGTCTCCGGGGCGGCCTCGGACAGGCCGATGTGCCGGATCTTTCCGGCGTGCACCAGGTCGGCCAGGGCCCCGACGGTCTCCTCGACCGACACCTTCGGGTCCATGCGGTGCTGGTAATACAGGTCGATGTGGTCGGTGCCGAGCCGCTTGAGTGAGCCTTCGACCGCCGCGCGCGCATTGTCGGGGTGGCCGTCCAGGGTGCGGCCGCCGTCGCCGCCGCGGTGCGAGAGCAGGCCGAACTTGGTGGCGATCACCGCCTCGGCGCGGCGGCCGGCCAGGGCGCGGCCGACGAGCTCCTCGTTCGTGTACGGCCCGTAGAGCTCGGCCGTGTCGAACAGGGTGACGCCCAGCTCGAGGGCGCGGTGGATGGTCCGCACGGACTCGGCGTCGTCGGTGCCCTTGCCCGAGTAGAAGGCCGACATTCCCATGCAGCCCAGGCCCAGACGGGACACGTCGAGCCCGGCGAGCGATACCTGCTTCACGGTTGTCCTCCGGCGAGTAGTCCCTTCGCAAGTTACGCCCGGCGGGAGCGACTCGCCCGGGCCGCGGCGGTGTCCAGCGACACACCCTCCGGCGCGGCGGGGCGACTCGCCGGGCGGACCTGGCATCGGAGTGGCACACACCCTGATCCGCGCGCGGGCGGCCCTCCGTATCGTGGAGGTACCCCGGTCTCGCCTGCCCCTCGGAGGACCCCGCATGCCGGTGCCACGCAACCGCCTCGCGATCCCGGCTCTCGTCGTGGGGGCCCTGGTCGCCCTCGGTTGCGTGGCCGCGCCCGAGGCGCCGTCCGGCCAGCCGCAACGTCCCGCCCAGACGCGGACGACCGAAGCGGGCAAGCCCGCCGACCCCGATGTCGACGGTACGGACACAGTCGAGGAATTCCAGTCCGACGTCGAATCGGCGCGCAGGATCGCCGAGGAGTACTGGGAGGCGCAGTTCCGGCGGTCGGGGCTGACGTTCCAGCCGATCGCCGAGCTGATCCCGTACGACGAGAAGGGCGAGGTCGAGTGCGGGGGCCAGGCGCTCGGGCTGCGGAACGCGGCCTACTGCTCGGCGGGGGACTTCATCGCGTACGACGCGGACTGGGCGTTCGCCGCGTTCCGGCAGATCGGCGATGCGTTCATCTTCTACCTGCTCGGCCATGAGTACGCGCACGCTATCCAGCGGCGCCTCGGCATCCAGAAACAGTTCACGATCCAGCAGGAGTTGCAGGCCGACTGCATGGCCGGGGCGTACATCGGCGACCAGGAGAAGGCGAACCGGCTGCGGCTGGACGACGGCGATCTGGACGAGCTGGCGCGCGGCCTCCAGGCGGTCGGCGACGACCCGGGCCAGCCCTGGTTCGCCGAGGGCGCGCACGGCACCGCCCAGCAGCGGACCAGCTCTTTCAGCAAGGGGTACCGGCGTTCGCTGGACCCCTGCAACCTGTCGTAGCGGTCACACCGGGCGACGCCGGGGCGCCCGGCGAGGAACAATGGGACCTCGACGTTCGGCGCTCGGGAGGCCTGCCCTGACATCACGACAACCGGCCGCGGTGCTCTTCGACATGGACGGCACGCTGGTCGACAGCGAGAAGGTCTGGGACGTGGCGCTGCACGAGCTGGCCGCGCACGCCGGCGGGACGCTGTCCGAGTCCGCCCGGCTCGCGATGATCGGCAGCAGCATGGCCACCTCGATGCGGATCCTGCGCGAGGACCTCGGCCAGCCCGACCGCGACGAGCCCGCCGACGTGGAGTGGCTCGAGCGGCGCGTCGAGGAGTTGTTCGCCGAGGGGCTGGTCTGGCGGCCGGGCGCGATGGAGCTGCTCCGGGCCGTCCGGGCGGCGGGCCTGCCGACGGCGCTGGTGACCTCGACCGGGCGCCGGCTCGTCGAGGTCGCGCTGGAGACGCTCGGCCGGGAGAATTTCGACGTGGTGGTCTGCGGCGACGAGGTGTCGGCGCCCAAGCCCGACCCGGCCCCCTACCGCCGTGCGGCCGAACTGCTCGGCGTGCCCGTCGACGAGTGCGTCGCGATCGAGGACTCGCCGACCGGCATGGCCAGCGCGGTGGCGTCGGGCGCGGCGGTGCTGGCGGTCCCCGCCGAGCTCGAGTTGCCACCGACCGACGGGGTCCACCTGCGCGACACGCTCGTGGGAGTGGACCCCGCCTACCTCGCGACCGTCTTCGCCCGCGTCACCACCTGACCCCCGGAGCGGGCCGGAGCCCGGAGCGGGCCGGACCCCGGAGCGGGCCGGACCCCAGAGCGGGGCCGGACCCCGGAGCGGGGCCGGTCTCAGAGCGGGCGGGGTCGAGACCGGGAATCCCCGGGCGGGGCCGGGACCGGGAATTCCGGCCGCGGGGTTACCTGGTGGCCGGCCCGGCGGGGATCGGGTGCCGGTGGGGCTCGATGACCGGGAACGTCACGCCGGTCAGGTCCTCGGAGACGGACCAGAGGCGCTGCTGGACGGCCACCTCGTACGAGGCCGGGCTGGAGGTCACCAGGCGGGGGTGGCCCTTGATCTGCCGGCGTCCGCCGGGGCCGTAGTACTGGCCGCCGAGCGTTGCGGGGTCGGTGGCGGCGCGCAGGGTCGGCAGCGCGCCCATCGCCGGCGTCTGGGCCAGGAGCGGGGCCAGCCAGGTGATCGGCACGCGGAAGGCCGCGGGGGTGTTGCGGGCCAGTTCGGTGCTGGACAGGCCGGGGTGCGCGGCCACCGCGATGGTGGTGCCGTGGGCGGCGAGCCGGCGCTGCAACTCGTACGTGAACATCAGGTTGGCCAGTTTGGATTGGCCGTACGCGGCGGCCCGGCCGTACGAGCGCTGCCAGTGCAGGTCGTCGAAGTGGATGGCGGCGCGGATGCGGTGGCCGGTGCTGCTGACCGTGACCACGCGGGAGCCGGGCACGGGGAGCATGCGGTCCAGCAGCAGGCCGGTGAGCGCGAAGTGGCCGAGGTGGTTGGTGCCGAACTGCAGCTCGAAGCCGTCGCGGGTGGTCCGTTTCGGGGTGTACATCACGCCCGCGTTGTTGATCAGCAGGTCGATGCGGCCGAGACGGGACCGCAGGGCCGCCGCGGCCGTACGGACGGAATCGAGGGAGGTCAGGTCCAGCGCCTGCACCGTGACGTCGCCGGTCATGCGGGCCGCCGCCGCCTTGCCCTTGGCGACGTCGCGCACCGCGAGGACGACGGAGGCGCCGCGCTCGGCGAGTGCCTTGGCGGTCTCGTACCCGAGGCCCGTGTTGGCGCCGGTCACCACGGCCACGCGTCCGTGCTGGCCCGGGATGTTCGCCGTGGTCCAGTTCTCGCTCATGCCGACTCCCTGTTCGCTAACGTACCGAAGGTATCTTGTGCCGTTCACGTTAAAGTACCCCCGGTACGGTGTCAACGTACCGGGGGTACTTAAGTTAGGATGGTGGTCGTGACGTTCCAGCGGGCCCGGACCGAACAGCAGCGCGAGCTCCGCCGTCAGTCCATCCTCGACATGGCGTCGGCGATGCTCGGGGAGATGCCGGTCGCCGCCGTCACCCTCAACGAGCTCAGCCGCCGGGTCGGCCTGGCGAAACCGAACGTGCTGCGCTACTTCGAGTCCCGCGAGGCGGTGCTGCTCGAGTTGCTCGACCGCTTCCTGCGGGAGTGGCTGGCCGACCTGGCGGACGAGCTCGCCGCCGGCGTCGGTGGGGGTCTGCCCGTCGGCGAGCGGGCCGCGGCCCTGGCCGGCACCCTCAGCCGTTCACTGTCCGGACGCCCGGTGCTGTGCGAGCTGTTCGCCGCGCAGGGGAGCGTGCTGGAGCACAACGTCTCGGTCGAGGTGGTCGCCCGCTACAAGCACGCCTCGCTGGACCGCCTCGCCGACATGACCGCGCTGGTCCGCAAGTACCTGCCGGAGCTCGGCGACGAGACGACGTTCTTCAGCTTGCAGGCCCTGCTCACCGCGGGCGCGCTCGCGCCCTATCGCACGCCGCCGGCCAGCCTGGAGGCCGCCTACGAGGGCGACCCCGAGCTGGCCCGCTTCCGCCTCGACCCGGCCCCCTTCCTCGAGCAGGCTCTGACCGCGACCCTCCTCGGCGCCCTGCCCCGCCACCCGTAAACCAGCGCTGCCCGCCGCCCGTGAAACAAGCGCCGCCCGTGGAACAAGCGCCGCCCGTGAAGACAAGCGCCGCCCGTGAAACAAGGACTGCCCCGCCGCCCACAGCGGCCCGGAAGGGCCGGTAACGGGCAGCGGGGCAGGGCGACGAGGGCCTCAGTCGTGGGCGATCGCCCCGAGGACGTTGAGCCGGGCCGCCCGGATGGCCGGCAGCACCGCCGCGATCACCCCGACCAGCGCCGCCAGCACCAGGTACGTCCCCATCCGGGACCAGGGCAGCACGAGCTCCGTGATGCCGTCGCTCTCCAGGGCGCGGGTCACCGCCGTACCCATGCCCGCCCCGACCGTCACGCCCAGCAGGGCGCCGAAGACCGAGATCACGACGGCCTCGACCGTCACCATGCGCATGGTCTGGGCCCGGCCGAGGCCGACCGCGCGGAGCAGCCCGAGTTCGCGGGTGCGTTCCAGGACCGACAGCGCCAGGGTGTTGATCACGCCGAGGACCGCGATGAGGATCGCCAGCGCGAGCAGGATCTGGATCATGGTGATCAGCGTGTCGAAGGTGGCGGCCTGATCGTCGACGAACGCGGCCGCGTCCGTCGCCGACACCTCGGGACTGTCCGCCACCAGCGCCTTGACCTGCGGCAGGACCGCCGAGACCGGGACGCCGTCGTCGAGGCGCACGAAACCCAGAACCGGTTGGGGTACGCCGAAGTCCCGGGTCGCCGCCGCCGGGAGCATGATCCGGCCGGGCAGGGAGTCCTCCGGGTACGTGGCCGCGACGGTGTACGTGCGCTCCTTGCCGCGCGACGCCTGCACGGTGACGGTCGAGCCGACCTGCCAGCCACGCTCCGCCGCCTCGGGCACGCTCACCGCGATCTGGTCGTCCTCCAGCGCGTTCAGCGAGCCGCCGGTGCCGTACGTCTGGGCCAGCGCGGCCAGGTCGTCGGTCGCGTTCACGTACTGCTTGTCGCCGTCGATGACGACCTGGTCGCTCCACAGGCCGGCTGCCGCGCGTACCCCCGGGATCTGGGCGGCCCGGCGCACGACGGCCGGATCGTACGTCGGCGCCCGCGGCCCGTTCTGATCGCCGCTGATCATGATCTGGGCCTTCAGGACCCGGGCCGCCTCCGCCTTGAGGCTGCTCTTCGCCGAGTCCATGATCACGGTGACGCCGGTGACCAGGGCGATGCCCACCATCAGCGCGGCGGCGGTGATCGCGGTCCGGCGCGGGTTGCGGCCCGAGTTGAGCCGGCCCAGGCGGCCCGGCAGCGACCACGAGAACAGCCGGCCCAGCAGGCTCACCACGGGCCGGCTGACCAGCGGCGTCAGCAGCGCGATGCCGATGAACGAGACCAGGACGCCGCCGAGGATGAGCCACAGCTCGGCGCCGGTGTCCGCGAACAGGCCGACGCCCAGCATCGCGGCGCCGGCGGCGGTGACCGCCCCGCCGGCCGCGCTGATCCTCGTGAGCGGCCGGTCCGGCGTGGCGACGTCCTGCATCGCCGCGACCGGCGCGATCCGTGCCGCCCGCAGCGCCGGCAGCACCGCGGCCACGACCGTGACCAGCACGCCGACCACGAAGGAACTGATCACCGCGGTGGCCGGCACCGCGAGCGGCGCCAGCTCCAGGCCGCCCCCGCCGAAGGACGCGAACAGGTACGCCAGCAGCGCGCCCACCCCGACCCCGGCCGCGAGCCCGAGCACCGCCGCCACCAGCCCGATCACGACCGCCTCGACGAGCACCGAGCCGATGACCTGCCGGCTGCTCGCCCCCAGCGCCCGCATGAGCGCCAGTTCGCGGGTCCGCTGCGCCACGATGATCGAGAAGGTGTTCAGGATCAGGAACACGCCGACGAACAGCGCCACGCCGGCGAAGCCGAGCAGGATCTGACCGAAGAAGGCCAGCCCTTCCTGGAGGTCGGCGGCGTTCTCCTCGGCGAGCTGGTCGCCGGTCTTGACCACGTAGCCGGCGCCGAGCGCGGGGGCGATCCGGTCGCGCAGCGCCTCCGGGGTCACGCCGCCGGCCGCCTGGACGCGTACGGAGGTGTAGGAACCGGGGGCGTCCAGCATCAGCTTCTGCGCGACCGGCTCGGTGAAGGCGACCTCCTGGACGCCGCCGAGGCTGTCCCGGTCGCCGCTGTAGCCGTAGATGCCGACGAGCGTGAACGTCTTCTTCGGCTCCAGCGTCAGCACGCCGACGCGGTCGCCGACCTTGATCCCGGCGCCCTCGGCCACGGTCGCGTTGACGGCGATCTCGTCGGCGCCGGTCGGGCCGCGACCCTCGCGCAGCGTGACGAGGTCGTCCTCGCCGGTCCAGGCCACGCCCAGCCGCGGCGGTCCCATCGAGGTCAGGACCTTGCCGTCGCTGCCGATCACCCGGGCACCGTCGGCCTCCACGAGACCGGTTGCCGACCGTACGCCGGGAAGGGTCTTGATCTTGTCGACGGCGGACGCCGGCAGGGGAGCGGCGACCTGCTCGCCCTCGAACTCCGAGACCTCGACCTTGGGCTCGGCGGTCACGGAGACGTCCGTGGTGGAGTACGCGCTGGCGAAGACCGTGTCGAAGGAGCGGCTCAGCGTGTCGGTGACCACGAACGCCCCGGCGACGAACATGACGCCGAGCACGACCGCCAGCCCCGACAGGATGAGCCGCAGCTTGCGGGCCAGCAGGCTCTTGAAGGTGGCGCGCAGCATCAGAGCATCACCGGTTCGGCCTGCGTGTCCAGCCGCTTCATCAGGTCCAGGACGGTCTCGGCGGTCGGGTCGGCGAGCTCGTCGACGATCTGCCCGTCGGCGAGGAAGACGACGCGGTCGGCGTAGCTGGCGGCGACCGGGTCGTGGGTCACCATCACGATCGTCTGCTGGTGCTCGCGGACGCTGGCCCGCAGGAAGGACAGCACCTCGGCGCCGGACCGCGAGTCCAGGTTGCCGGTCGGCTCGTCGGCGAAGATGACGTCGGGCCGGCCGATCAGGGCCCGCGCGCACGCGACGCGCTGCTGCTGGCCGCCGGACAGCTGGCTGGGCCGGTGGCTGAGCCGGTCGCGCAGGCCGACGGTGTCGATGACGATGTCCCACCACTGCGGGTCCGGCTTGCGCCCGGCGATGTCGAGCGGCAGCCGGATGTTCTCCTTGGCGCTCAGCGTGGGAAGCAGGTTGAACTGCTGGAAGATGAAGCCGATCCGGTCGCGGCGCAGCCGGGTCAGCGTCTTGTCGTTGAGCTTGCTGACCTCGGTGTCGCCGACGTGCACGGTCCCGCGGTCGACCGTGTCCAGGCCGGCCAGGCAGTGCATGAGCGTCGACTTGCCGCTGCCGGACGGGCCCATGATGGCCGTGAACCGGCCCCGCCCGAACTCCGCGGTCACGCCCCGGAGCGCGACGACCCGCGCCTCGCCCGAGCCGTAGACCTTCCAGACCTCGTCGGCCCGGGCCGCCGCCGGCCGGTCGGCATTCGTCGCTGCCACTGTCGCCCCCTGAAATATCCGTCTTCGCTTCCGCGCCGGGCGCGTCCCGGCGGGTGCCGCGTTCTCGATGCCGTCCGCCGCGGCCGGGCGGTCCCGGCGCGCCGCGGTGGTCCGGCCGGGCTGGTCGCCCGGCCGGCTCCGTCAGTCTTTCGGCGGCGCCGGGCCGGGGCGTCCGCCTGGGGTCGGAGGGTGACGCGAGATTTCGCTGAGGGTCGTCACCCAGGGCCTCTCAGGGTTTTCCCCGGAACCTCTCATGACGTCATCATGGCGGTTGACAGACGTCAACGATGACGTCATATTGGCGACATGGACCTCACGCCGTACCTGGAGTCGCTCCAGGCCGACCTCGCAGCCGCCGCCGCGCCGGGCGGCCCGGACACGACGCGGGCCGGCGAACTGCTCGGTCACGCCCTCGAGGCGTCCGCGCGGCTCGCCCTGCTCCAGGCCCTGTCGGACGCCACGGCCGAGATCACCACCAAGCTGCACGGGCCCGTCGTCGACGTGCGTCTGCGCGGCCGGGAGGCCGACCTCGTGGTCAGCCACGCGCCGGTCGAGCCGCCGCCCGACCCCCCGCCGGCGCCGCCCGCGGCCGAGAGCGGCGACCTGGCCCGGCTCACCCTGCGCATGCCCGAGGCCCTCAAGGCGCACGTGGAACAGGCCGCCGCGGCCGAGGGCATCTCGGTCAACGCCTGGCTGGTGCGCGCGGTCGCGGCGGCCGCCTCCGGCACGTCCGTCCCGCCGTCCCCGCAGGCGCCCCGCCGCACCGGCCGCCGCATCACCGGATACGCGCAGGCCTGAACCCCTTCCGGGAAGGAAACGCCATGCCCGAGTTCGACCTCACCGGCCCCGTCACCGTCTCGCTGCGCCTGCACCGCGGCAGCGCGGACGTCATCGCCGAGGACCGCACCACCGCCCGCGTCGACGTGATCGCGCCCGACGGCACCGACGCGTCCGCCCACCTCACCATCGCTCTGGAGGGCGGCACGCTGATCGTGCACGCCCCGGATGCGGCGGGCTGGGGGTGGCGGCGTACGCCCGGGGCACACGTCACGGTGCGGGTGCCGCTCGACAGCACCGTGGCGGCCAGGTCGGCGGCGGCGGACCTGCGCCTGGCGGGCCGCTACTCGACGGTGCACGCCAGCCTCTCCTCGGCGCACGTACGGCTGGAGCACGCCACCGGCGACGCCCGGCTCAAGTCGGCCTCCGGGAACGTCCTCGCGGACCGCGTGGACGGCTCGCTGCGCCTGAACTCGGCCTCCGGCGCGCTGTGGGCGGGTGACGTCACCGGTGACGTCAACGCCAGCACCGCCAGCGGGAACATCACGGTCGCCAGGGCCGGCGGCTCGGTCAGCGCGCGGACGGCCTCCGGCACGGTGGAGATCGGCGTCATGACCCGCGGCCGCGCGGACCTCGCCACCATGTCGGGCGACGTGGTCGTGGGCGTCACGCCGGGCACGGGCGTCTGGCTCGACCTCAGCACGGCCACAGGCTCGACGAGCAGCGACCTCGCGATGGGGGACGCGCCGGCGGAGGGCCGGGCGGCGGCCACGCTCGAGCTGCGCGTCCGTACGGCGAGCGGCAACATCGACGTGCACCGGGCGCTCACCCTCCCGGCCGTGGCCTGACGCCGCGCCCGTTCTGCGGCCGGGCGCCGGGCGCGTTCTGCGGTCGGGCGCCGGGCGCGTTCTGCGGTCGGGCGCCGGGCGCGTTCTGCGGTCGGGCGCCGGGCGCGTTCTGTGGCGGGTCAGCCGCCGGGCCGGACCAGGCCGGTCTCGTAGGCCAGAACGACCGCCTGCACCCTGTCCCGCAGCCGGAGCTTGGTCAGCAGGTGACCGACGTGTGTCTTCACGGTCGTCTCGCTCACCAGCAGCGCCCGGGCGATCTCGGCGTTCGAGTGACCCTTGGCGACGTGGACCAGCACCTCCCGCTCGCGCTCGGTGAGGGTGTCCAGCGCGGGCGCCGCCGCCGTGGTCTCCGCGGCGGGCAGGGTCTCGGCCAGCCGGATCAGCAACCGGTCGAGGATCAACGGCGCGACGACCGCACCCCCGGACGCCACCGTACGGATGGCAGCCACGAGCTCGTCCCCCGGCACGTCCTTGCACAGGTATCCGGAGGCCCCGGCGGCGACGGCCCCCAGCACCGTCTCGTCGGCGTCGTCGGTGGTCAGGATGAGCACCCGCACGGGCAGCCCCGATCCGGCGATCCGCCGCGTGACAGTCAGCCCGTCCAGTCGCGGCAGTCGCAGATCCATGACGACGACATCGGGCAGCAGCCGCCGGGCCAGCTCGACGGCCTCGGCACCGTCCCCGGCCTCCCCGACGACGGCCAGCCCGCCGGCGGCGAGCGCCATCCGCAACCCCGCCCGCAGCATCGGCTGGTCATCGGCGAGCAGCACCCGGACGGTACGCACACCGGCGGCCCCGGCCACACCCTCACCGTCGCCCGCAGCCACCGCCAGCCTCCCCGTACCGGTTCCGGCGCTCACCCTAAGCGATCGGCCCCCGGACCCGACGCCCCGTCCCGAGGTACGGCCATCCCCGCCCGGCCCGCCCGGCCCGCCCGGCCCGCCCGGCCCGCCCGGTCTGGCGCGGCCCGGCCGGTGTGGCGCGGCCCGGCCGGTGTGGCGCGGCGCGGCGCGGTGTGGCGCGGTGTGGCGCGGCCCGGTCTGGTCCGGGCCGGGCCGGCGTGGTCCGGAGCTGCGCGGCTCCACCCCGCTCGGTGGCCGGGTTCGCCCGGCTCGGTCGCCGGGCCAGGGCGCGGTCGTCAGGCCGGGGGCGCGGTCGTCAGGCGGGGTCGCCTCGATGATGGAGAAGGCGATCGGCGTGGCGACGATCCGGTCCACGCGGAGCCGGCGGGCCGGGGTGGGCGGCGGGCCGGGGTGGACGGCGGGCCGGGCGGGGTCAGGGTTCGCGGTGGTCGGGTGGGGCCTGCGATTCGTCGGGGGACTGGTCCTGGGTTGCGGTCGCGGGCCGGGCGGGGGGTTCCGGGTAGGGGGGTGGGGTGCCGCCGAACTCCGGGCAGAACTGCTGGTGGCTGCACCAGCCGCAGAGCCGGCTGGGCTTGGGGCGGAAGTCCCTGTCCTGCTTGGCGCGTTCGATGGCCTGGGACAGGGCGACCAGGGTGCGTTCGAAGCGTTCGAGCTCCTCGGCGTCGGGGCTGTAGTCGCAGATCTCCGCGTCCTTGAGGTAGAGCAGGCGCAGGACGCGGGGGACGACGCCGCGGGTGCGCCACAGGACCAGGGCGTAGAACTTGAGCTGGAACAGGGCGCGGCCCTCGAAAGCCTCGCGGGGGGCGCCGCCGGTCTTGTAGTCGACCACGCGCAGGTCGCCGGCGGGGGAGACGTCGAGGCGGTCGATGTAGCCGCGGATCAGCAGTTCGTCGTCGACCAGCGTGGAGACCAGGCTCTCGCGCTCGGCCGGCTCGAGGCGCTGCGGGTCCTCGACCGCGAAGTAGCCGTCGAGCAGCTCGCCGGCGTCGGCCAGGAACGCCTCCAGCCGCGCCGCCTCGTCCGACGGCATGCCGGGCAGCGGCTCCGTCCCGTTCGCCACGACCGCCGGATCCCACCCCGCGCCCGGAACAGCACCGGCGGTGGGCTGGGCGGGGACCTGGGCCGGGGCGGGGCGGTCGTCGAGGGGCCGGTCGAGGACCGGGACGGGCGCCGGGGCGTCCTCCGCCACCGAGAACAGCCCGGACAGCGCCGGCTCCTCGGCCACCAGCCGTTCCCACTGCGGTGCCACCAGGGCCGCGGCGGCGGCCGGTGTCCGTTGCTCCGCCGGGAGGTCGAAGAGGCGCTCCAGGACGGCGTGCACCAGCGTGCCGCGGACCTGGTCGCGGGTCGGCTGCTCGGGGAGGCGGTCGATGGTGCGGAAGCGGAAGAGCAGCGGGCAGGTCTTGAAGTCCGCCGCCCGTGACGGCGAGAGCGAGGGCCCGGCGGGCCGTTCCCGGCCGGGCTCGGAGGGGGACAAAACAGTTTCTGCCGTCATGGGGGTAAGGCTAGGGGAGGGGTACGACGAAACCGGCCACGCGGGCCTCTCAGACTCGGTCCGTAGCATCGATGCCGTGGACGACAGCAGGCAGCGGAACCGGCCCGCCCGGCGGCGCGGCGGCCGGGAGGTCGCGCGGGTGCTCGGCATCCCGGTCTTCGTCAATGCCTCCATGCTGCTGCTCGCGGTGCTGGTCACGGTCGTCTACGGCGGCTACGCGGAGAACGAGCTCGGCCTGGCGGCCCCTTTCGCGTACGCGGTGGGCCTCGGTTTCGTGGTCTGTCTGCTGGGTTCGGTGCTGCTGCACGAATTGGGCCACGCCCTGACGGCCCGGCGGTACGGCATCGGTGTGCGCGGTATCACCCTCGAGCTCCTCGGCGGCTGGACCGAGATGGACCGGGACGCGCCGACCCCGCGCGTCGACGCGCTGGTCTCGCTGGCCGGGCCGGCCGTCTCTCTGGTCCTGGGCGTCCTGGCCACCGCCGCCGCCCTGCTGCTCCCCGGCCGTACGGTGGCCGGGGAAATAGCCTTTCAGCTCGCCGCCAGCAACATCATCGTGGCGATCTTCAATGTGCTGCCCGGGTTGCCGCTGGACGGCGGGCGGGCGTTGCGGGCCGGGTTGTGGGCGGTGACCAGGGACCGGAACCGGGCCACCGAGCTGGCCGCCTGGTCCGGGCGGGCGATCGCGTTGCTGACCGCCTTCGCCGTGTTCACGCTCTACCGGCTGGACCTGCTGACCCTCTTCGGCCTGGTGTTCATCCTGCTCGTCGTGTTCACGCTGTGGCAGGGCGCGGGCCAGTCGATCCGGCTCGCGCGGATGACGCGGCGGTTCCCGCTGGTCGATCTCGCGAAGCTGGCGCGCCCGCTGTTCGCCGTACCGTCGGGAACGTCGATCGCGGAGGCGCAGCGCCGCGCCGATGCGGCCGAGCCGGCGCGCAAGGGTCTGGCGGTGGTCGATTCGAGCGGCCGGGTGGTCGCGCTGGTGGACGGCACCGCCGCGGCCGCCGTCCCGGCCGAGCGGCGGCCCTGGGTGAGCGTCGACAGCGTCGCGCGCGACGTGGCGCGGCTGCCCGCCATGCGGGTGGGGCTGACCGGCGAGCAGGTGGTCCGGGCCGTTCAGGCCCACCCGGGTGCTCAGTACGTGGTGACCTCAGGCGAGGATGTCGTCGGCGTGCTGAACGTCGCGGATCTGGCCGAGCTGCTGGAGCCGCGCCGCCCGGCCCGCCGCCCCGCCGCGAGGTAGACCGAGAGAGGGATCTGTGACCGTTCAGGAAAACACCGTCGCCGCCGAGCCGGTGCCCGCCCACCGGGGCCCGTTCCGCCCGGGCGACCGTGTGCAGCTCACCGATCCCAAGAATCGCATGCACACGATCGTGCTGGAGCCCGGCAAGGCGTTCCACACCCACCGTGGCGCGCTGGAGCACGACGCCCTCATCGGCCTGCCGGACGGCAGTGTCGTCACGTCCAGCGGCGGCACGGCGTACCTGGCGTTGCGTCCGCTGCTCTCCGACTACGTGCTGTCGATGCCGCGCGGCGCGCAGGTCATCTACCCGAAGGACGCCGCGCAGATCGTCGCCATGGGTGACGTCTTCCCGGGCGCGAAGGTGATGGAGGCCGGCGTCGGCTCGGGGGCGCTCACCTGTTCGCTGCTGCGGGCCGTCGGGGGCAGCGGCGAGCTGCATTCGTACGAGCTGCGGGAGGACTTCGCGGCCATCGCGCGCAAGAACGTCGAGGCGTTCTTCGGCGGCCCGCACCCGGCCTGGCACCTGCACCACGGCGACGTGGCGGACGCCACCGGCACCGGCTTCGACCGGATCATCCTCGACATGCTGACCCCCTGGGAGGCCCTCGGCATGGTCGAGAAGGCGCTCGTGCCCGGCGGGGTCTTCATCGGGTATGTGGCCACCACTCCGCAGCTCTCCGAGCTCGTGGAGGCGCTGCGGGAGCGCGGAGGCTGGACGGAGCCGCGCGCGTGGGAGTCGCTGGTGCGCGACTGGCACGCCGAGGGCCTGGCCGTACGCCCGGACCACCGGATGATCGCGCACACCGCCTTCCTCGTGTCGGCCCGCAAGCTGGCACCCGGCGTCACCGCCCCGCCGCGCCGGCGCAAGCCGAGCAAGGGCGCCGAGGCGTATGCGCTGCGCCGGGCCGCTCAGGCCGCCCTGGCCGCGGAGCGCGCAGAGATCGACGGCGATCCCGGGGTGTGACGTCCCGGCGCGCGTCCGGTAGTTTCCGTCGCGGATCCGATGGCTTGGGGAGGAACGGGTGCCCGCGATGAGTTCTCCGCCGTTCGGGGGAAGCAACGAGATGCCGGCGGTCTTCCCGGACTGGTCGCCGTACGAGGACCTGGACTCGGCCGCGCGCGCCTACCTGCGCGACCCCGAGGTGGCGCTGGACGCGCTCTTCGGCGTGCTGCGCGGGGCGTCCGTGCTGTGTTTCACGCTGGAGCGCTTCGTCAACGAGGTCAACGGCGTCTGGCAGGAGGTCGTCATCTGTGACGGCAGTCGGCTGGTGCTGTGGCACGGCGAGGACGTGGCGCCCGGGGACGGCCCGGTCGGCTCGATGACCTCGTCGCTGCGGGTGGTGCCGCTGTCGACCGTCACCGAGGTGGGGTGCCGGCGGCGCCTGACCCGGACCTCCAGCGGGCAGGCGCGGGTCGACAGCATCGACGTCTACCTGCTGCTGAGCTCGGTGGACGACGCGGTGCCGCCGCCGGGGATGGCCGAGGAGGAGGGCCGGGCCGCGTTGCGCCACGACGCGCTGCGCTTCGGCAAGACCCTCGACGACGGCGGGCCGGGGCAAATCGCCCGACTGGAGGAATTTTCCCGGATAGTCGCATCTTTGGTCGGCCGCCCGACACTGTGACATTTTCCGCTCTTGCCGGGCTTGGCGTGCTCCGGCCCGGCAGGAGCGCGGAAGGGCTCAGTCCGCGTCCGGACCGGCCACTTCCACGTCGTCCGAGGCGCGCACCACGTGGATGCAGTCGCCCGGGCACTCCTTCGCCGCGTCGATCACCTCGAGGCGCAGCCGTTCCGGCACCCCGGTGCGCACGCCAGGGCTCTGCAGCAGCTCACCGCCGCTGTCCTTGACGTACGCGAGGCCGTCGATGTCGAACTCGAACACCTCCGGGGCGTACTGCACGCAGAGCCCGTCGCCGGTGCACAGGTCCTGATCCACCCAGACCTGGAGTTCATCAGTTTCGGTCGGTGCGGACACCGAACACCTCCCATGTTTCGCCCGCTCCGACGGTACCCGAAGGGTCTGACCACCCGGTGCGCCCACCTGACCCAATCGATCAAGGTTCAGTGACGAGGGTGTTGCATGGGTCGAAATCCGCCCCGCACCGGTTAGTCTTTCTCTCAAGACGTTCGAGCCCCCGGGGAGGTGGGACGTGGCACGTAGCGACGAGGCGGATTCACGCGCCGCACGTTGGGAGAAAGAGGCCAACGATCTCTCCAGCCAGGTTGCGTTCCTGCAGGAGGAACTCGCTCTGGTACGGCGCAAGTTGACCGAAAGCCCCCGACACGTCCGGCAGCTCGAGGAACGGCTCGCGGCAACGCAGGCGCAGCTGGCCCGGCTGACCGAGAACAACGACCGGCTCGTGGCGACCCTCAAGGAAGCCCGGGCTCAGATCGTCACTCTCAAGGAAGAGATTGACCGGCTCGCCCAGCCGCCCAGCGGCTACGGCGTATTCCTGGCCGCCCACGAGGACGGCACCGTCGACGTCTTCACCGGCGGGCGCAAGCTCCGGGTGGCCGTGTCCCCGTCCCTCGAGGTCGAGGAGCTCAAGCGGGGGCAGGAGGTGCTGCTCAACGACGCGCTCAACGTGGTCGACGCGTTCGGCTACGAGCGGGTCGGCGAGGTCGTCCTGCTCAAGGAGGTCCTGGCCGGTCCGGGCGGCGCCCCGGGAGACCGGGCCCTGGTCGTCTCGCACGCCGACGAGGAGCGGATCGTCCACCTGGCCGACTCGCTCGAGATCTCCAAGCTGCGGGCCGGCGACTCGCTGATGATCGAGCCCCGCTCGGCGTACGCGTACGAGCGGATCCCGAAGAGCGAGGTCGAGGAGCTCGTCCTCGAGGAAGTGCCGGACGTCGACTACACCGACATCGGCGGTCTGCACTCGCAGATCGAGCAGATCCGCGACGCGGTGGAGCTGCCGTTCCTGCACGCCGACCTGTTCCGGGAGCACCAGCTGCGCCCGCCGAAGGGCATCCTGCTCTACGGCCCGCCCGGCTGCGGCAAGACCCTGATCGCCAAGGCGGTCGCCAACTCGCTGGCGAAGAAGATCGCCGAGCGCCGCGGCGAGGAGAAGCACACCAGCTACTTCCTCAACATCAAGGGTCCCGAGCTGCTCAACAAGTACGTGGGTGAGACCGAGCGGCACATCCGCCTGGTCTTCCAGCGGGCGCGGGAGAAGGCCGGCGAGGGCACGCCGGTGATCGTGTTCTTCGACGAGATGGACTCGATCTTCCGGACCCGTGGCTCCGGCGTCTCCTCCGACGTCGAGAACACCATCGTCCCGCAGCTGCTCAGCGAGATCGACGGTGTCGAGGGCCTGGAGAACGTCATCGTCATCGGCGCCTCCAACCGCGAGGACATGATCGACCCGGCCATCCTGCGCCCCGGCCGGCTCGACGTGAAGATCAAGATCGAGCGCCCGGACGCGGAGGCGGCGAAGGACATCTTCGCCAAGTACATCCTCCCCGGCCTGCCGCTCAGCTCTGAGGACCTCGCCGAGCACGGTGGCGACGCCGACGTCACGGTCGCGGCCATGATCGAGGCGGTCGTGCTCCGGATGTACACGGAGTCCGAGGAGAACCGCTTCCTGGAGGTCACCTACGCCAACGGTGACAAGGAGGTCCTGTACTTCAAGGACTTCAACTCCGGCGCGATGATCCAGAACATCGTCGACCGCGGCAAGAAGATGGCGATCAAGGAGTTCCTCACCTCCGGCAAGAAGGGGCTGCGCCTGCAGCACCTGCTCGACAGCTGCGTCGACGAGTTCCGCGAGAACGAGGACCTGCCCAACACCACCAACCCGGACGACTGGGCCCGCATCTCCGGCAAGAAGGGCGAGCGGATCGTCTACATCCGCACGCTCGTCTCCGGCGGCAAGGGCGCCGAGGCCGGCCGTTCCATCGAGACCGCCAGCAACACCGGTCAGTACCTGTAACAGACGCTCGCGGACGCGGGCGGAGGTCGTCCTCCGCCCGCGTCTTCCCATCTCCACGTCGTCCCGCTGTGGCGCCTGATGACCACTGTGCGTGCCGTTACGCGTACGGCCCGGGGCGAGAACCGATACGGAAGCGTCTAGGCTCGATACATGGGCAACGGCAGCACAGTGGCGGGCAGGGTGGTCGCATGAGCGTTCGACGGATTATGGGCACCGAGGTCGAGTACGGCATCTCCGTGCCGGGGCAGCCCGGCGCCAATCCGATGGTCACGTCCTCCCAGGTCGTCAACGCGTACGGCGCCCGCCCCGAGCTCAACCGCGGCGGCCGGGCCCGGTGGGACTACGAGGAGGAGTCGCCGCTGCGCGACGCCCGCGGGTTCACGTATTCCGGCGCGGCGTACGACCCGGCGGACGCCCTCGCCGACGAGGACCTCGGTCTGGCGAACGTGATACTCACCAACGGCGCCCGCCTCTACGTCGACCACGCCCACCCCGAGTACAGCACGCCCGAGTGCACCAACCCGCTGGACATCGTGCGCTGGGACAAGGCCGGCGAGCGCGTCATGGCCGAGGCGTCCCGGCGCGCCGCGACGATCCCCGGCACGCACCGGATCCAGCTCTACAAGAACAACACCGACAACAAGGGCGCCTCGTACGGTGCGCACGAGAACTACCTCATGCGCCGCCAGACGCCCTTCGCGGACATCGTCGCCCACCTGACGCCGTTCTTCGTCACCCGGCAGATCTTCTGCGGCGCCGGCCGCGTCGGCCTCGGCCAGGACGGCTCCGGCTCCGGCTTCCAGATCTCGTCGCGCGCGGACTTCTTCGAGGTCGAGGTCGGCCTGGAGACCACGCTGAAGCGGCCGATCATCAACACCCGCGACGAGCCGCACTCCGACGCGGACAAGTACCGCCGCCTGCACGTCATCATCGGCGACGCCAACCTCTCCGAGATCGCCACGTACCTGAAGATGGGCACCACGGCGCTGATCCTCAACATGATCGAGGAGAAGGTGTTCACCGGCGAGCTGGGCGTGGCCGACCCGGTCTCCGAGCTCAAGGCGGTCAGCCACGACCCGTCCCTGAAACACCTCATGCGGCTGCGCGACGGCCGCCGGCTCACCGCCCTGGACCTCCAGTGGGCCTACTTCGAGCGGGCCCGGGCGTTCGTGGACGAGCGCCAGGGCGCCGACGTCGACGAGCAGACCGCCGACGTGCTGGACCGGTGGGAGGACGTGCTCACCAAGCTCGGCGACGACCCGATGAGCTGCTCCGACCAGCTCGACTGGGTGGCCAAGCTGCGCCTGCTCGAGGGCTACCGCGACCGCGAGAGCCTCCCGTGGTCGTCGCCCAAGCTCCAGCTGGTCGACCTCCAGTATTCCGACGTACGCCCGGAGAAGGGCCTCTACCACCGCCTGGTGGCCCGGGGCTCGATGAAGACGCTGCTCGAGCCGGAGGAGACCCAGCGCGCGATGGTGGAGCCGCCCGAGGACACCCGGGCGTACTTCCGCGGTCAGTGCCTGGCCCGGTACGCGTCCGAAGTGGTCGCGGCGAGCTGGGACTCGGTCATCTTCGACGTGGGCCGCGAGTCGCTCGTGCGGGTCCCGATGATGGAGCCCGAGCGGGGCACCCGCAAGCACGTCGGGGCGCTCTTCGACAGGTGTGACACCGCCAAGGACCTGCTCGAGGTGATCACGAGCCGATGAGCCGGTTCGCCGGGAGAGAAACACGCGGGCGGGCAGCCGTTTTCGTCGTACCGGCGAGGTAGGTTTTTCCCAACCCGAAGCGGTTGGGTGTTGAAGGGGGACAGGGATGGCAACGCGAGACACCGGCGGTCAGTCGCAGTCCGGCAAGGGCAAGCGCGACGAGGAGATCGAGGACGTCACCACCGAGGCCAACCCGGAGGTTGCCGAGCGGCACGCCGAGATCACCGAGGACGTCGACGACCTGCTCGACGAGATCGACTCCGTCCTGGAGGAGAACGCCGAGGAGTTCGTGCGGGGTTACGTGCAAAAAGGCGGCCAGTAGGGCGAACGCCCTCTAACGGACATCTGCCGCGCCGGATCGACACCTCGATGGCGATGATCGCGTCGGTCCGGCGCGCGGGATATTGTGCTTCAACTGCGACGGCGGGCCCGGGTGGTCACGGGACGGCCCGTACCCCTCGCCGCCGCGATCACGTTTTCGAGAGGAACCACGTGGCAGCGGGTTTTGATCCATCCGGGCGTCTTCCAGATGTGTTCACCAACGCGGGGACGTCATCCTTCACGCAGTTCCTGAGTCAGGCCGCCCCCGAGCTGCTGCCGGGCCGCCGGCCGTTGCCGCCGGGCCTGTCGGCCGACATCGCGCCGCACGGCACCACGATCGTCGCCATCGCCACCACCGAGGGTGTCGTGATGGCCGGTGACCGGCGCGCCACCATGGGGAACCTGATCGCCAGCCGCGACATCGAGAAGGTGCACCCCGCCGACGCGTATTCGCTGATCGGCATCGCCGGCACCGCGGGTATCGGCATCGAGCTCATGCGCATCTTCCAGGTCGAGCTGGAGCACTACGAGAAGATCGAGGGCGCCATGCTGTCCCTCGACGGCAAGGCCAACCGGCTCGCCGCGATGGTGCGCGGCAACCTGGGCGCGGCCATGCAGGGCCTCGCCGTCGTGCCCCTGTTCGCGGGCTTCGACCTGTCCCCGGCCGACCCGGGCCGGGTCGGGCGCATCTTCAGCTTCGACGTCGCGGGCGGGCTCTACGAGGAGACCGGCTTCGACGCGATCGGCTCGGGTTCGCTGTTCGCCAAGGCCGCCCTCAAGAAGCGGTACCGGCCGGGCATCGGCACCCAGGAGGCGATCCGGCTCGCGGTCGAGGCGCTCTACGACGCCGCGGACGACGACACGGCGACCGGCGGGCCCGACCTGACCCGCAAGATCTACCCGGTGGTCATGACCGCCACGGCGGACAGCACCCACCGGCTCACCGAGGCCGAGATCAACGCGGTGGCCGAGGAAGTGGTCGCCGGACGCATGGAGAACCCGGGCGGCTGAGCGGCGCCCCGCCGCCCGCACCGCGCCCGGCCCCGTCCGGGCCGCGCGTGCCCCGGCGCCGCGCCGGACCTCGTTCCCGCCCTCCGTTCACATCCGTCGTCCCGGTCATCGAAGGAGTAGCCACCCGTGGCCATGCAGTTCTACGCCTCACCCGAGCAGGTCCAGCGCGACCGCTCGGAGTACGCCCGCAAGGGCATCGCCCGCGGCCGCTCCGCCGTCGTGCTCACGTACGAGGGCGGCATCCTGCTGGTCGCCGAGAACCTCACCTCGCTGCGCAAGATCAGCGAGCTCTACGACAAGATCGGCTTCGCGGCCGTCGGCCGCTACAACGAGTTCGAGAGCCTGCGCCGGGCCGGCGTGCGGATGGCCGACCTCAACGGCCTCGCGTACGACCGGCGCGACGTGACCGGCCGCGCCCTCGCCAACGCGTACACGCAGACGCTCGGTGCCATCTTCTCGGAGACGCAGAAGCCGTACGAGGTGGAGATCTGCGTCGCGCAGGTCGGTGCCACCCCGGAGGCCGACGAACTGTACCGCATCACCTACGACGGCTCGGTCATGGACGAGCCCGGCTTCATGGCGATGGGCGGCTCGGCGGAGGCCATCTCCACCGTCCTCAAGGAGCGCCACGACGTGGCCGCCGACCTGCCGACCGCGCTCGCGCTGGCGGTCAAGGGCCTCGGCAGCGTCGGCGGCGAGAACGGCGCCGCCCGCGAGCTGGGCGCCTCCCAGCTCGAGGTGGCCGTCCTCGACCGGCAGCGCAAGGGCCGGGCGTTCCGGCGGATCGCCGGGGCGGCGCTGGAGTCGCTGCTCGGCGGCGGCAAGGACGAACCGGAGCCCGAGGTGGGCGAGGCCGGCGACACCGCGCCGCCGGCGCCCGGCGAGGACAAGCCGACCGTGTCCGCGGCCTCGGTCGACCTCGAGGGCAAGCCGGACGACGACGACAAGAAGGACTGACGGCCGTTCACGGCCGGGCTGCGGTGGGCCCGCCAGGACTGGCCTAGCGCGGCGCTCGGCCGCGCTCGGCCAGCCAGGCGCCGAACTCGTCCGGCCGGCTGACGCCGTGGTCGAGCACCGCCGTGTAGATGTCCACCCCGCCGATCTCGTCCGGGTAGGCGGGGTGGCGGTGCCACACGTCCTTGATGCGGAGCACGGCCAGGCGCTGCTCGCCGGTGATCCGCCGGCTCAGGTCCTCGTGCCACGCGGGGATGTTCAGGTGCGGGTCGTGCAGCCACAGCGTGAGGTCGATCCGCCAGGTCTCGCCGGCGTGCAGGACCGTGATCGGCACGTGGTACCGCTCGTCCCGCCGTTGATCGGTGGGGGCGCGCGGGCCGCGTTCGTCGCTGTACTGCAGGCCGACCACGCCCGGGCGCTCGACGATCCGGCGCATCAGGTCGAGCACGTCGACGGGCCGGAAGTCCGCGCCCACGTGCAGCATCAGGTCCAGATCGCGCCAGCACATGAGGCCGGAGACCACGCTGCCGGCCGGGACGAGCGGGCCGATGCCGGCCACCAGTGTCGCGAGGTCCAGGCCGGTGAGGACCGTCGCGGCCTCGGCCTGGAGGGCGGCCTGGCGGACCAGGTGCGGGTGTGCGGACATGGTGGGATTGTGCCGTACCGGCCGGGGCTCAGTCGCCGAGCAGGGGACGCCACCAGTCCTCGTTGTCGCGGTACCACCGGACCGTCTCCGCCAGGCCGGTGCTGAAGTCGATCGCGGGGCGGTAGCCGAGTTCCTCGCGGAGGCGGGTGTCGTCGAGGGCGTACCGGTGGTCGTGGCCCTTGCGGTCCGGCACGTGGTCCACCCGGTCCCAGCCGGCCCCGCACGCGTCGAGCAGCAGCCCGGTCAGCTCCTTGTTCGTCAGCTCGTCGCCGCCGCCGACGTGGTACACCTCGCCTGGGCGGCCGGCGGTGAGCGCCAGCGCGGTCGCGCGGCAGTGGTCCTCCACGTGGACCCAGTCGCGGATCTGGGTGCCCTCGCCGTACAGCGGGACGTTCCGGCCGCTCAGCAGGTTCGTCACGAAGCGGGGGATCAGCTTCTCCGGGTGCTGGTACGGCCCGTAGTTGTTGGCGCAGCGGGTCACGGTCACCGGCAGTCCGTGCGTACGGAAGAAGGCCAGCGCCAGAAGGTCCGCCCCCGCCTTGGTCGCCGCGTAGGGGGAGGTCGGCGCCAGCGGGGTCGCCTCCGTCCACGTGCCCGACGCGATCGAGCCGTAGACCTCGTCCGTGGACACCTGGACGAACTTCTCGACGCCGTGCCGCAGCGCGGCGTCCAGCAGCACCTGGGTGCCCAGCACGTTGGTGGTGGCGAACTCGGCCGCACCCCGGATCGAGCGGTCGACGTGGGACTCCGCCGCGAAGTGGACCACGTGGTCGTGGCGCGGCAGGACCGAGGCGACCAGCGCCGTGTCGCAGACGTCGCCGGGGACGAAGTCGAGGCGTTTGCTGTGCGCCACCGGGCCGAGGTTGGCGAAATTGCCCGCGTACGTGAGCTTGTCGAGGACGGTGACCCGCGCGCCCTCGAGGCCCGGCAGGGTGTCCGCGAGGACCGCCCGCGCGAAGGCCGAGCCGATGAAGCCGGCGCCGCCGGTGACCAGAAGATTCATCAGGTCCGCAGTGTATCCGCAGGTCGGGGGCCTGCGGATGAAGATCGCCACGCTGCGCTGCGGTGAAAGGGCGCGTTGTCACTGCCGCTCGGAGGCCTTGTGAGGCTAGTGTTTCGTCATGGAACGGCGAATTTTCGGCCTCGAAACCGAGTACGGAGTCACGTGCACCTACCGGGGGCAGCGGCGGCTGTCGCCCGACGAGGTGGCCCGCTACCTGTTCCGCCGAGTGGTGTCCTGGGGACGCAGCAGCAACGTCTTTCTCCGCAACGGTGCCCGCCTCTACCTCGACGTCGGCTCCCACCCCGAGTACGCGACGCCCGAGTGCGACTCCGTCACCGATCTGGTGGCACACGACCGCGCCGGGGAGCGCATCCTCGAGGGCCTGCTCGTCGACGCCGAGAAGCGGCTGCACGACGAGGGGATCGCGGGTGAGATCTACCTGTTCAAGAACAACACCGACTCGGCCGGCAACTCGTACGGCTGCCACGAGAACTACCTCGTGTCGCGGCACGGCGAGTTCGGCCGCCTCGCCGACGTGCTCATCCCGTTCCTGGTCACCCGGCAGCTGATCTGCGGCGCCGGCAAGGTCCTGCAGACGCCGCGCGGCGCGGTGTTCTGCCTGTCGCAGCGCGCCGAGCACATCTGGGAGGGCGTCTCCAGCGCCACCACCCGGTCGCGGCCGATCATCAACACCCGCGACGAGCCGCACGCCGACGCCGAGCGCTACCGGCGCCTGCACGTCATCGTCGGCGACTCGAACATGAACGAGGTCACCACGCTGCTCAAGGTCGGCAGCGCCGACATCGTGCTGCGGATGATCGAGGCCGGCGTGGTCATGCGCGACCTCACGCTGGAGAACCCGATCCGGGCCATCCGCGAGGTCAGCCACGACGTCACCGGCCGCCGCAAGATCCGGCTGGCCAACAACAAGGAGGTCAGCGCCCTCGAGATCCAGCAGGAATACCTGGCCAAGGCGACCGAGTTCGTCGAGCGGCGCGGCGGCGACCAGACCGCCAAGCGGGTCGTCGAGCTGTGGGGCCGGGTGCTCAACGCGATCGAGAGCGGCGACCTCGACCCGGTGTCCCGGGAGATCGACTGGGTGTCGAAGCTCAAGCTGATCGAGCGCTACCAGGCCAAGCACGACATCCCCATGTCGCACCCGCGGATCGCCCAGCTCGACCTGGCGTACCACGACGTGCGCCGCGGCCGGGGCCTGTACGCGCTGATGGAGAAGCGTAAGCAGGTCGACCGCATCTCCAACGACCTGGAGATCTTCGAGGCCAAGGAGACGCCGCCGCAGACCACGCGGGCGCGGCTGCGCGGCGAGTTCATCCGGCACGCGCAGGAGAAGCGGCGCGACTTCACCGTCGACTGGGTGCACCTCAAGCTCAACGACCAGGCGCAGCGGACCGTGCTGTGCAAGGACCCGTTCCGGGCGTACGACGAGCGGGTGGAGCGCCTGATCGCGAGCATGTGAGCCGGGAGGGCTAGGCTGGCCGGGCTATGACTTCAGCGTCGCACGAGCCCGGCCAGGACCCGCCCGCGGACAAGCCCGGCCGCTCGGTCGAGGACTTCCTCCGCGCCCGCGCCGAGCGTCGCCGGGAGCGCATCCGCGGGCAGCTCGCCCGGGACCGCCAGGGCGACCACCTGGTGCCCACGTGGGTCATGGCGGTCGCCGTGGCCGCGATGGTGCTCGGCTGGCTCTACCTCGTGATCTCCAGCTGACCCCCGCGCGGGGTTTTGCCCGCGCGGGCGGGATCGGCGAGGCTGGCCGGTATGGCTGACATCATCGCTCCCGCGCTCAGCGACTACCTGCTCGCCCACTGCACCCCCGCGGACGACGTCCTCCGCGAGCTCGCCGCCGAGACCAGGGCCGCGTTCCCGGACGCCGCCGGCATGCAGATCTCCCAGGACGAGGGGGAGCTGCTCACCATGCTCGTGCGGCTGACCGGCGCGCGTACGGCGGTCGAGGTGGGCGTCTTCACCGGCTACTCGGCCATCTGCATCGCCCGGGGGCTGGCGCCGGGCGGGCGGCTGCTCGCCTGCGACGTCTCCGAGGAGTGGACGACGGTGGCGCGGGCGTACTGGAAGAGGGCCGGCGTCGACGACCGCATCGACCTGCGGATCGCCCCGGCCGTGGAGACCCTGCGGGCGCTGCCCGCCGGCCCGGTCGTCGACTTCGCGTTCATCGACGCGGACAAGACCGGCTACCGGGCGTACTACGAGGAGCTCGTCCCGCGGCTGCGGCCCGGCGGCCTGATCGTGCTCGACAACGTGCTCCAGCGCGGCCAGGTGGTCGCGGCCGGCACGCCGACGGCCGCCGTCGCCGCGATCCGCGAGGTGAACGACCTGGTCGTGGCCGACGAGCGGGTCGAGTCGGTGATGCTGCCGGTCCGTGACGGCGTCACCCTGATCCGCAGGCTAGAGAGCTAGCAGCGAGGCCGCGTGCCGGCCGGCGACCGCCGCGGAGACGAAGTAGGCGTGGTCCTCGGCCAGCCCGCGGCCCATCGTCGACAGGGTGACCGGGCTCGCCTGCAGTGCCGCGTCGAGGCCGTCGGTGGCGACCTCGACCACGCTGTGCAGGACCTTCAGCGGGGCGAGGGCCTCCGAGACGTCCCGGGCCAGGTCCACCGGCAGGTCGGCCGGCACCGGCAGGTCGGCGGGGACCAGCGCGACCTTTCCGTACGCGGTGAGGCTGTGGTGGGAGACCCCACGGTGCCGGGGCCGGCCGTCCCCGTCCGAGATGCGCAGCGAGCCGACGGGCCGCCCGCCCAGCGCCACCGTCGCGTTGACCGCCTCGCCGAGGGCCACGCCGGAGAAGCCCCAGGGCGTACCCGTGCCGAGGTTGCCCGGCCCCTGGGCGACGATCGCGACGTCGGCGCCGAGCACGTGCCGGGCCGCCAGCAGGCCGGTGTGGACCGTGCTCGCCTCCAGGTCGCCGCCGAACGCCTGGCCGGTGGTGACCGTGCCGGCCAGGTGGTCGCGCAGGCCGTCCAGGGTGCGGGAGAACCAGGCGGGCAGGGCACCGCCGTCGGTCATGACGTAGGCGACCCGGGCGTCGGGCCGGTCGGCGTGGACACCCGCGAGGATCGCCGGCAACGCCGAGTGCAGGTCCGCGGTCACCACCGGCATGTCGTCGATGCCGGTCGCCTCTGCCAGCGCCTCCCGGTGCGGCGAGGCCTCCTCGTCCACGCCGAGCAGGATCGGCTGCAACGGCGTGTAGCGGGCCTTGACCAGGTGGCCCGAGTCGCGCGTCGTGCCGTCGTCGGCCGGGTCCGGCGGCAGCCGGTCGGGCAGGGCCACGACCAGGGCGTAGCCGCCGGTGCCGAGGCCCATCACCAGGGCACCCACGTTGAGCAGCACCCGGTCGCCGGGCTCCGGGGCGCCGGTCAGCTCCGGGTACGCGAGCGCCCTCAGCGGGCCGTCCCCGGTGGCGACCTCCAGCTCGATCGCGCCGCGCCACTTCCGGCGTACCGAAGAAACCGTTCCTGACCGCCAGCGCACCATGGCGGCGACCCTATAGGTCCACCCCGCCGTCGCGGTGATTGCGTCCGGCGCGGCCGCGCGTCGGGTCGAGGAAGACGTAGCGGATGCCCGGGTAGCGGGCCCGCAGCCGGCGCTCCGCCTCGTCCGACGCCTCCTCGATCCGGGCGCCGGTGACGTCGTCGTCGAAGTCGACCTTCGCCGCGACCAGGATCTCGCCGGGCCCGAGCTGCATGGTCAGCAGCGTCGGCACCGCCGTCACGACCGGGATGGCGGCCAGGTCGTCGGCGATCTGGTTGGCCAGCCCGGCGAGGACGACCGTGCCGACGCTCTCGTTCCCACCGCCGTCCGGCTCGGCGGGAGCGGGCAGCGCGGCCGCGCCGGCGAGCCCGACCGGCGGCTCGTCCCGGGGGTTTTGAGTGGTTTCCGCGGTGGGGGAGGTCTCGGGCACGGCAGAGTGCTTCCCCCGGGTGGCGGGAGATAACCGTCCCCGCGATCCGCATGCCGCCATAGGCGACGCCGGGCTGCTAGCGTTTCGGTCGTGTCGCGGACCCGTACCGAGCGCCTGGTGAACCTGGTGATCTGTCTGCTGTCCACGCGACGGTTCCTGACCGCCGCGCAGATCGCCGCGACCGTGCCCGGGTACGAGCACGATCCCGAGGACCCGCGCGACCACGAGGCCTTCCAGCGCAAGTTCGAGCGGGACAAGGCGGAGCTGCGGGAGCTGGGCGTACCGCTCGAGACCGGCCTGGCCAGCGCGTTCGACACCGAGCACGGCTACCGGATCGCGCACCGCGAGTACGCCCTGCCCGACATTCCGCTCGAACCGGACGAGGCCGCCGCCGTGGGCATCGCCGCCCGGCTGTGGCAGCACGCCGGTCTCGCCGCCGCCGCGTCCTCCGGCCTGGCGAAGCTGCGGGCGGCCGGCGTCGAGGTGGACCCGCAGGCGACCCTCGGCGTCGAGCCGGTGGTCACCGTCGACCCGGCGTTCGCGCCGCTCACCGGGGCGGCCCGGGCGCGGCGGGCGGTGACGTTCTCGTATCGCGTGCCCGAGGTCGACGAGCCGTCCACCCGCCGGCTCCAGCCCTGGGGCGTGGTGTGCTGGCAGGGCCGCTGGTACGTGGTCGGCCACGACCGCGACCGGGACGCCACCCGCTGCTTCCGGCTGTCCCGCATCGTCGGGCCGGTGCGGGCCGTGGGGCCCGAGGGCGCCTTCACACCCCCGGAGAACACCGACCTGATCAGCCACGTCGCGAGCTTCTCCGGGCCGGCCGAACGCACCGGCCGGGCCACGGTCGTGGTGCGTCCGGGCCGGGCGGCGGGACTGCGCCGGCTGGCCGTGGAGACCGTCCCGGCCCCGGGCGGCGACCGGCTCACGATCCCGTACTCCGACGTCGAGTGGCTGGCGTCACGGCTGGTCGGCTACGGCGCCGAGGTGCGCGCGGACGGGCCGCCGGAGCTGCGCGAGGCGGTCATCCAGCAGCTCAAGGAGGTCGTCGCCCGGCACGAGCCGGCCCCGGCGGGAGTGCCGTCGTGACGCCGCAGCAGCGCACCCCGGCCGGTCGCGCCTCCGCCGACCGGCTCGGGCGGCTGCTCAACCTGGTGCCGTACCTGCTGGCCCGGCCGGGGATCGCGGTCGCGGAGGCGGCGGCCGACTTCCGGATCACCGAGCGGCAGCTGCGCGAGGACCTGGAGCTGCTCTGGGTCTGCGGGCTGCCCGGCTACGGCCCCGGCGACCTCATCGACATGGCCCTCGACGGCGACCGGGTGACGATCACCTACGACGCGGGCATCGACCGGCCGCTGCGGCTCAATCCGGACGAGGCCCTCGCGCTGGTGGTGGCGCTGCGGATGCTCGCCGAGACCCCGGGCATCGGCTCGCGGGACGCGATCGAGCGGGCGCTGGCCAAGATCGAGAGTGCGGCCGGCGACCTCGGCGACGCGCCGGTGACCGTGCGCCTGCCGGCCAACAGCGAGCGGCTCGACGCGATCCGGGCCATCGTGGAGCGCCGGCACGCCATGGGCATCACCTACTACACCGCCGCGCGCGACGAGACGACCGAGCGGGTCATCGACCCGATGCGGGTGCTCATGGTCGGCAACCGGGCTTACCTGGAGGCGTGGTGCCGGCGCGCCGAGGGCACCCGGCTGTTCCGCATCGACCGCATCGACGCCTTCACCGAGCTGGACGAGCCGGCCGCGCCGCCCGCGAAGGCGGTGCCGCACGACGTCCGCGACGGCGTGTTCCACCCCGGGCCGGACCTGCCGCTGGTCACGCTGCGGGTGGGCCGCGGCAGCCGCTGGATCACCGAGTACTACCCGTGCGAGGAGGTCCGCCGCGACGGCGACGAGTGGGTGGTGACGATGCGGGTCACCGACCTCGGCTGGGCGCAGCGCTTCCTGCTCGGCGTGGGCCCCGACGTGACGGTGGTCGGGCCGGCGGCGCTGGTCGAGCGGATCCGGGCACAGGCCACGACGGCGCTGGACCAGTACGCGGCGCCGGCCCCCGGCACGCCCTAAGCTGTCCGCCATGGTGTTGTGGATCGTGCTCGCGGTAGTGGTGTTCGCCCTGGTGATCCTCGGGGCGGCGATCCTGTCCGTGGTGGGCCGGTTGCGCGGTCTCGACCGGGCGCTGCGCAAGCTGCTGCGCCGGCAGGAACAGGCGGAGAAGCTCCAGGAGAAGGCCCTCGTCCTCCAGACCACGGTGGAGGGCCTCCAGCAGCGGGCGGAGGTGGCGCAGGGCCAGGTCGCCGTCATCAAGGCCGGGCGCGGCGCGGCTGACGGTAAGCACTCTTTACAGAGCGTCCCCGCCCCGTGGTAGCGTGCGGCGTTCCCGGCCCGTTGTCCGAAAATTCCTCGGACCGGCTGCCAAACAAACAGGTCCGGCAGGGGTCACTCCCAGCATCGACACGTACGATGGACCCCGCACCATCCGGAAAGACCGTGATCCCACCGACTGGAGTTCTCCATGGGCGCCCTCAAGCCATGGCACATCGCCGTCTTCGTTGTCGTGCTCGTGCTGCTCTTCGGCGCGAAGCGCCTGCCTGACGCCGCCCGGTCGCTCGGCCGGTCCCTGCGGATCATCAAGGCCGAGACCAAGGGCCTGGTCGACGACAACAACGTGGCCGAGAAGGCCGAGCCGCAGTACGCGCGCGAGCCGCTACACCCCAACGAGATCCACCAGCCGGGTGCCCCGGGCTACCAGCCGCCGAACGGCTACCAGCAGCAGGGCCAGGCGTACCAGCAGCCGCAGCAGCCGCCGGCGCAGCCGTACGTCGACCCGGTGCAGCGCACGAACGACCGCTGACCGGCCGTGGCCATCGCCCTGCGCCGCCGGGGTCCGAGCAAGTTCGAGCAGGCCGCCGACGGCTCGATGACCCTGATCGAGCACGTCCGGGAGCTGCGTAACCGCCTGTTCTGGGCCTCGCTCGGGATCATCGCCGGCCTGATCGTCGGGTTCATCGTCTCCCGGCAGGTCTTCGAGCTGCTGTCGGTGCCGTATTGCGACCTGCCGTCGTCCTGGGTGACCAACGGCGAGGGCCAGCGGCAGTGCACGTTCCTCACGCTCGGCGCCACCGACCAGCTGGTGCTGCGCCTGAAGGTCGCCCTGTGGGTCGGCCTCATCGTCGGCGCCCCGGTCTGGCTCTACCAGCTGTGGGCGTTCATCGCCCCGGGGCTGCACCGCCACGAGCGCAAGTGGGCGTACATCTTCGTGGCCATCGCGGCGCCGCTGTTCGCCGGCGGCGCGATCCTCGCCTACTTCGTGATCGGCCACAGCCTGGCCTTCATCATGGAGGCCGGCGTCCTCGGCAGCCCGACCCAGCTCGAGGTCACCAGCTACACCGGCTTCGTCACCAACATGATCCTGATCTTCGGGGCGGCGTTCGAGTTCCCGTTGATCCTGCTCATGCTGAACTTCACCGGCGTGGTGACGGCGAAGCGGCTGCTGAGCTGGTGGCGGATCGTCGTCTTCCTGTCGTTCGCCTTCGCGGCGATCGCCACGCCGGACCCGGGCCCGTTCGGCATGACGCTGCTGGCGCTGTGCATGACGCTGCTCTACTTCGTCGCCGTCGGGGTGGCCGCGCTCAACGACCGGCGCAAGGGCCGCGGCAAGGAGATCTACGGCGACCTCGACGACGACGAGGTCTCCTCGCTGGAGGAGGAACGCGTCCCGGTCGGGGTCTCGGACCGCGTCGACGCGCCCGCACCGGTGGAGGCACCGGAGCCGGTGGCGAAACCGCTGCCGCTGGAGAGCCGCTTCGACGACATGACCTGACCGCGGTGACCCGCAGCGACGACATCGCGGTGCTGGCCAACCCCCGTGCGGGGCGCGGCCGGCACCGCGGTCTGCTTCCGGCCGTGCTCGACCGGCTCGGGGCCGGGGGCCGCCCGGTGCGCCTGCTCCCCGCGACCACCGCCGGCGAGGCCGAGGCGGCCTGCCACCGGGCGATCGCCGAGGGAGCCGCCGCCCTGGTCGCCGCGGGCGGCGACGGCACGGTGCACTGCGCGCTGCAGGCCGTGGCGGGCGGCGGCACGCCGTTCGGGGTGGTGCCCGCCGGGACGGGCAACGACTTCGCGGCGGGTGCCGGCGTACCCCCGGATCCGCTCGGGGCCGCGGAGGCGATCGCGGCCGCGCTGCGCGACGGGCGGGACCACCCCCTCGACCTGGCCCGGGTGACCACCGCCGAGGGCGGCGTGCGCTGGTTCGGCGCCGTGCTCGCCGCCGGCTTCGACGCGATCGTCAACGAGCGTGCCAACCGGCTGCCGTGGCCCCGCGGCCCGCGCCGCTACGACCTCGCCATCCTGCTCGAGACCGCCCGGCTGCGCTCGCGCCCCTACCGCCTCGTCCTCGACGGCGAGGACCGCAGCTTCGAGGGCGTGCTCGCGGCGGTCGGCAACTGTCCCAGTTACGGCGGTGGCCTGCGCATCTGCCCCGGCGCGGACCCCGCCGACGGCCTGCTCGACGTCGTCGTCGCCGCGCCGCTCGGCCGGGTCGCGCTGGCCCGGCTCAAGCCCCGCCTGCGGCGCGGCACCCACGTCACCGACCCGCTGGTCACCACCTACCGGGCCCGCGAGGTGCGGATCGACACGCCCGGGATCATCGGGTACGCGGACGGCGAACGTCTCGCCCCGCTGCCGCTGGTGATCGGCTGCGAACCGGGAGCCGTCCGGTTGCTGCGCTGAGCACGGGGTCAGCGCCCGCTCCGCCGGGCCGAACGGAACGGTGGAAGCCACGGAAGACGCGGGAGGCAGCATGTCGGTCGGTTCGCTCAGCGCCAGCACGATCTCCAGCGCCTACCTCGGGGCCGCCGACGCCTCAGCGGCGAAGAAGGCGCCCGAGGGCGGCGAGGCACCGACGGTCGCGGACCACGTGGCGGCGCAGGACGAGCACGAGCCGATCCGCAGCGTCAACGCCACGATGGGCACGCTGGTCGACACCTACCTCTGAGGTGCCGGCGCCCGTCGCCGGGCGCCGGGCTCACGCGCAGCCGGCCAGGGCCAGGGTGGCGCCGAGGCCGTTCGGGCGGCCCGGCTCGGCGGCCGGCAGCACCAGCGCCGCGCAGCCGGCCTGCACCGCGCCCGCGTCGGCCGGGCTGTCGCCGACCATCAGCGTGCGCTCCGGGTCGACCCCGAGCATGCCGCAGGCCCGCAGGAAGATCGCCGGGTCCGGCTTGGTGCGGCCCACCTCGTAGGAGAGCGCGTACGCGTCGACCAGGCCGTCCAGGCCCCACGCGGCGAAGTGCGGGCGGATGTCGAAGCCGATGTTGCTGACCACCCCGACCTTCACCCCCGCCTCGTGCAGGATGCGCAGGGTGGGCAGGGTGTCCGCGTACGGGAGCCAGCCCTCGGGGACGAGCAGGCGCTCGTACAGGGCGTCGGGCAGGCCCTCGACGTTCGTGGTGACCGTGGCGGCGAGGCCCGTGTAGGCGGCGCGGTGGCTGTGTTCGTACAGATCGCGGTCGGCCCAGTGCTCGGCCAGATGGATCGGCACCCGGTGCGGCAGCGGCCCGCCGGCGCGCCCGGCGGTGACCAGCCGGTCGGCCAGGATCGTCGCCCTGCCCCGGTCCAGCTCGGCGCCGCAGGTGGCGGCCGCGGCGGTCACCCACGCGACCGGCTCCTCCACCTGGGCCAGCGTGCCGTGGAAGTCGAAGAGCACGGCGTCCACCTGACGGTGCGACGGGGGAGCGGTCGATTCGGCGGCATCCGGCACGCCGTGCACGATACCCAGGCGCCCGCGGGCGGCTGTCGGCAACCGCCCGGGGAGCCATGACCTTCGTTGTTGTCGGACCCACGCATTAGCCTTGTGGTCATGACGAGCCCCGCCGAACGCTACGCGGAGTCGAGAAGGCGGGCGGCCCGTGCGGCCGAGTTCCCGGCCCTGGACGACTTCATGCTGGACGTCGGCTTCGACCTGGACGATTTCCAACGACAGGCCTGCGAGGCCCTCGAGCGGGGCAGCGGCGTGCTGGTCTGCGCCCCGACCGGCGCCGGCAAGACGGTGGTCGGCGAGTTCGCCGTCCACCTCGCGCTGCGCGCCGACGGCTCCGGCGTGCGGCGCAAGTGCTTCTACACCACGCCCATCAAGGCGCTGTCCAACCAGAAGTACCACGACCTCGTCGAGCGCTACGGCGCCGACCAGGTCGGCCTGCTGACCGGCGACAACGTCATCAACGGCGACGCGCCCGTGGTGGTGATGACCACCGAGGTGCTGCGCAACATGCTCTACTCGGGCTCGGCCAGCCTCCAGGGCCTGGCGTACGTGGTCATGGACGAGGTGCACTACCTCGCCGACCGCTTCCGCGGCGCGGTCTGGGAAGAGGTGATCATCCACCTCCCGGCATCGGTGACCCTCGTCTCGCTCTCCGCGACGGTCAGCAACTACGAGGAGTTCGCCGACTGGCTCGTCACCGTGCGCGGCCAGACCGAGGTGGTGGTCAGCGAGCACCGGCCGGTGCCGCTCTGGCAGCACATGCTGGTCGGCAAACGGATGTTCGACCTGTTCCACGACGCCGACGCGGCCCGCAAGCACGACGTCCACCCCGAGCTGCTGCGCTACACCCGCGAGATGCTGCGCCGGCTGGAGCTCACCGACCGGACGGCGGGGCCGGGCTGGCACAGCCGCAGCGGCCGGCCCCGGCGCTGGCAGCCGCCGCCGCGCGCCGAGGTGGTCGACCGGCTGGACCGCGCCGGGTTGCTGCCCGCGATCCTGTTCATCTTCAGCCGGGCCGGCTGCGACGCGGCCGTGCAGCAGTGCCTGGCCGGCGGCCTGCGCCTGACCGACCCCGACGAGCGCGCCGAGATCCGGTCGATCGCCCAGGCCAAGGTGGCCGGCATCCCGGCCGAGGACCTGTCGGTGCTGGGCTACTGGGAATGGCTCGACGGGCTCGAGCGGGGCGTCGCGGCCCACCACGCCGGCATGCTGCCCGCGTTCAAGGAGGCCGTCGAGGAGTGCTTCGTGCGGGGCCTGGTCAAGGCGGTGTTCGCCACCGAGACCCTGGCGCTCGGCATCAACATGCCCGCCCGCTGCGTCGTCCTCGAACGCCTGGTGAAGTTCAACGGCGAGGCGCACGTCGACCTCACCCCGGGGGAGTACACGCAGCTCACCGGGCGGGCCGGCCGGCGCGGCATCGACGTCGAGGGGCACGCGGTGGTGCTCTGGAGCCCCGAGGTCGACCCGCGGCACGTCGCCGGGCTCGCCTCGACGCGTACCTATCCGCTGCGGTCCAGCTTCCGGCCGTCGTACAACATGGCGGTCAACCTGGTCGGGTCGGTGGGCGCGGAGAAGTCCCGTGACCTGCTCGAGTCGTCGTTCGCCCAGTTCCAGGCGGACCGCTCGGTGGTGGGGCTGGCCCGGCAGGTGCAGCGCAACGTGGACACGATGGGGACGTACGGCAAGGACTCGACCTGCCACCACGGCGACTTCGACGAGTACTTCGCCATCCGGGTGGCCATCGCCGACCGGGAGCGGGCGCTGGCCCGGCAGGGCGTCTCCCAGCGCCGGGCCGCGGCGGTGTCCTCCCTGGAGAAGCTGCGGGTCGGCGACGTGATCCGGGTGCCGCAGGGCCGCCGCGCCGGCCTCGCGGTGGTGCTCGAACCGCCGGCCGGGGGCTTCGGCGAGCCCCGGCCGCTGGTGCTGACCCAGGACCGCTGGGCCGGGCGGGTCGGTCCCGCGGACTTCCCGGGCACGGTCGACGTGCTCGATCGCGTACGGGTGCCGAAACACTTCAACCACCGGTCGCCGGCCGCGCGCCGGGACCTCGCCGCCACGGTCAGCGCCACCGGCCTGGACCGGCACGAGCGGGCCGGCGGCCGGCGCGGGCGCAACCGGGGCGCGCCGGGGGAGGATGCCGAGGTCGCCCTGCTCAAGGTGCAGCTGCGGCAGCATCCGTGCCACGCCTGCCCCGAGCGCGAGGACCACGCCCGCTGGGCGGAACGCCGGCACCGCCTCGAACGCGACACCGAGGCGCTGCGTGACAAGGTCGCCGGGCGGACGGGGTCGCTGGCCCGTACGTTCGACCAGGTCTGCGCGGTCCTCACCGAGCGGGGCTATCTTTCGCCGGACGGCGAGGTCACCGACGCCGGCCGGATGCTGGGCCGCATCTGGACGGAGGCGGACCTGCTCGTCGCCGAGTGCCTGCGCCGCGGGGTGTGGGACGGCCTCGCCCCCGAGGAACTCGCCGCCGCGGTGTCCATGGTGCTCTACGAGTCCCGCCGCGAGAGCGACGAGCGGGCCTCGGTCCCCAAGGGTCCGGCCTCCGACGCCGTGGACGCCTGCCACAAGCTGTGGGCGGAGATCGAGTCGCAGGAGGCGTCGCACGGGTTGTCGCTGACCCGGGAGCCGGACGCGGGCTTCGTCTGGCCGATCTACCGCTGGGCCCGCGGCGAACCGCTGGCCCGGGTCCTGGCCAGCGGCCACAACTACGACGCGGACATGCCGGCGGGCGACTTCGTCCGCTGGGCCCGCCAGGTCCTCGACCTCCTGGCCCAGCTCCGTGACGCCTCGGCGGCATCGGCGGAACTGCGCGAGACGGCCCGCAAGGCGATGACGACGATCAACCGGGGGGTCCTGGCCTACCAGACGGCCCTGTGACCCCACCCGGCGCCGGAGCGGCGGTGGCGGCCTCGTCCGGTGCCGGAGCGGCGGTGGTGACTCCGTCCGGTGCCGGGGCGATGGGGTGGCCCCGTCCGGTGCCGGGGCGGTGGTGGTGACCCCGCTCGGCGCCGGAGCCGCGGCGGTGATACCGCAGGCCGGTCGGCACCTCGGCGTCCTGCTGCCGCTGATGGAGGCGCTCGGTCAGGTGCTGTCGCGCACCGTCAGGGCGTACGGAATGACGATGCGCCGGGCCGGCGCGGCGCGATCTCCCGTGAGCCGGTCCGCGAGGCAGGCCAGCGCCTCCCGGGCGATCGCCGTCTTGTCGGGCGAGACCGTGGTCAGGGACGGGGTCGCGTACCGGCCGTCCTCGACGTCGTCGAAGCCCGCCACCGCGAGGTCCGCCGGGATGCGCAACCCCGCACGCAGCGCGGTCTGCATCGCGCCGAGCGCGAGCTGGTCGCTGAAGCAGAAGACCGCATCGACCGGGGTCCCGGCGTCGAGCAGGCGCCGCATGCCGTCGGCGCCGTCGGCGCGGTGCAGGCGTTGCACCGCGATCTCCAGGGCCGGATCGGCGGCCACGCCCGCCTCGGCCAGCGCCCGCCGGTAGCCCGCGACGCGCCGGGCCGCCGTGCCGTTCTCCAGGTGGGGTTGCAGGCCCAGGGCGGCGATCCGGCGGCGGCCCCGGTCGATCAGGTGCCGGGTGGCGTCGCGCGCGGCGGCGACACTGTCGACCGCGACGTGGTCGAGCAGGCCGTCCGCGTCCTGCTCGCCGAGCAGCACCACGGGTACGGCGTCCGGCCGGCGCCGCAACTCGGCGGGGGAGAGGGACCAGGGGCTGAGCACCAGGCCGTCGACGACCTGACCGCGTACGCCCCCGAGCAGGCCGCGCTCGTGCTCCGCGTCGCCGCCGGTCTGCTGGACGAGCAGCATCCACGAGTGCTTCTCGGCCTCCTCGACGAGCAGGCCGGCCAGCTCCCCGAAGTACGGCGAGGCGATCTCCGGGATGGCCAGCGCGACCAGGCCGGAGCGTCCGCCGCGCAAGTGGCGTGCCGCGGCGTTGGGACGATACTGCAGCTCGTCGATCGCGGCCTGGACCCGCGCCCGGGTCTCCGGGGCGACCAGCGCGAAGCCGCTGACCACGTTCGACACCGTACGGACGGACACGCCGGCCCGCTCGGCCACCTGACGCAGGCTCGCGCTCATGATGAAAACCCTACCGGCTCCGCTTGCAACGTTGCATGCCACGTTGCAATGATGAATTGCATGACTGATCCGGGAGCAGCCGCCAGGGAAGCGATCTACCGCGACGGCATCACCGCATGCCGCGGGGCCTTCACCACCGAGTGGGCCGACACCATGCGCGAGGACATCGACAAGGCGTTCGCGGAGGCGATCAACCGGCCCGGCGGCGCCGTCGGCCGCGGCCCCCGGCGCTACTACGTGGAGATCCACCCCGAACAGCTGCGCGGCTTCGTCGACCTCGTCACCCACCCGTGGGTGACCGCCGTCTGCGAGGCGGTCCTCGGCCCGCGGTACGAGATCGTCGAACTCGGCTTCGACATCCCGTTCGCCGGCGCCGTCAACCAGCCGTGGCACCGGGACTTCCCCATGCCGGAGATCACCCGCGAGACCCGGGTGCTGGACTCGCTGGCGTTCAACCTCACCGCCGTGGACACCGAGGAGGACATGGGCCCGTTCGAGATCGCCCCGGGCACCCACTTCGACGACGAGCCGGAATTCGGCCACGGCATGTTCCCGCCCAAGCCGTTCTACCCCCGCTACGAGGAACGCGCCGTCCGCAAATACCCCCGGCGCGGCGACATCTCGGCCCGGTCCGCCCTCACGATCCACCGCGGAACGCGCAACGAGTCCCAGAAATCCCGCCCGGTCCTCGTCCTCGGCGTGGACGCCCCCGGCGGCGTCAACGGCCAACGCCACGACACGGCCGTCACCCGAGGCTACTGGGATTCGCTGCCCCAGCAGGTCCGCGACCACCTGCACTGCCCGGTCGTCGACGTGCTCACCCCCATCACCCAGAAGCACACCATCGAGGGCCTGGTGATGGGCGAGGCTTAGGGGAAGCCGCGCGCCTCGGCGTCGAACAGGGCAGGATCACTGTGCACCGGGATCACGCACAGCAGATGGCCACCCGGAGCCCGCAGGATCCGGCACCCCTGCCACCGGTTCACCTCCACCGCCCCCAGCGCCGTCAACCGGGCCGTCTCGGCATCGACGTCATCGGTCTCGATGTCGACGTGGTAGCGCGGCGTGTCGTCGACCCGCTGCACGCCCGCGACCAGCTTGGGCAGTGCCCCGTGCAACATGATGAACTGCTCCTCGTGCGGCTCCGGAACGGCCGGCACACCCAGCGCGGCGGACCAGAAGGCCGCGGCGTCGTCGGCGTCCGGGGTGTCGATGAAAAGCCCGTACAGGCGGCTGCGATGCATGAACGTGACTGTATCGGCCGGTGAGAGCGGTCCGGGGTTTGTCCACAGCGGCGGGATACGGGCCGGCTGTTCGTCCACAGCGGCCGGGCGTGGCCCGGTCGGATCGGGCAGGATGGGTCCGTGCTCAGTGACCTTGATGTTGCCCGCGAGGCGGCCCGCGCCGGCTCCGCGGTGGCGCTCAGACACTTCGCGGCGCTGGCCGATCTGCCCCGCGAGACCAAGCCGGACGGCAGCGTGGTGACGGCCGCGGACAGGGAGACCGAACTGGCGATCCGGGAGCTGCTGCGCCGCGAGCGCCCCGGAGACACGGTGCTGGGCGAGGAGGGCGGGACGGTGACCGGCTCGCCCGGCCCGGCTCAGCCGGGCGGCCCTTTTCCGCCGGGCGCCCCACTTCGGCCGGGCGGCTCATTTCAGGCGGGTGGCTCTGCTCAGGTGGGCGGCTCTGCTTCGCCGGGTGGCACTGCCTCGCCGGGTGGTACTGCCCAGCCGGGTGGCACTGCCCAGCCGGGTGGCACTGCCCAGCTGGGTGGCTCTCTTCAGCCGGGTGGTGCGGTTGTCGGGGAGGGGCGGCGGCGATGGATCGTGGATCCGATCGACGGCACCGCCCTGTTCGTCTCCGGCGACGACCGCTGGCTCGTGCTGGTGGCCCTCGAGGAGGACGGCAAGATCGTCGCCGCGGCGGCCGCGGTGCCCGCGCAGGGCACGCTCTGGTGGGCGCGCCGCGGCGGCGGCGCCTACCGCTCGAACCTTGACGGTACGGCGGAAAAGCGCGTCACCGTGGCCACGGGCCGCCCGGACACGTTGGAAGGCGCGGAGGTCGGCGTGGTCCCGGCCCCACCGAACTACTTCGAGTCCGACCGGCTCATCGCGGCCCCGCTGGTGGAGCATGCGACCGCCGTCGAGTGGGACGTGCACGCGCCGCTGCTGGTGGCGGAGGGAAAACTCGACCTGGCGGTGCAGACCCGCGGGCAGATCTGGGACTTCGCGGCCCCGTCCCTGATCGTGACCGAAGCAGGCGGCGCCTACGGCGGTGCGGACGGAATCCGGGGACCCGGCCCGGGAACCTCGCTGTACGCCCGCAGCCCGGCGCTGTGGAAGGAGGCCCACCGCGCCCTGTGGGGGTGAGCGCTGGAGGCTGCGTCGGCCGAACGCCCGCCGAGCCGGACACGGAGAACGAACCTGGGCGACGTGCGAACCGCGCGCGCCGCGCCCGGGGGCGGGACGCGCCACGCGCCGGGGGCGGGACACACGTGGGGCCGGAGTGCGACGAGCCGCGCGCGCCGCGCCTGGGGCGGGCCGAGCCACGCGCGCCGGGGCCGGGGGCGAGCTACGCGCGCCGCGCTGAGGGCGGGCCGAGCGGCGCGCGCTGGGCCGAGGGCGGGGCGAGCCACGCGCGCCGGGGCCGAGGGCGAGGGCGAACTACGCGCGTCGTGCCGGGGGTGGGACGAGCCACGCGCGCCGCGGTCAGGGGCCGAGTTCGGTGCGGGCGGCGAAGATGAGGGCGGCGACCGCGCCGAGGGACAGGACGATGCTGATGATGCCGAGGACGCGGCCGATCAGGGCCGGGCCGACTCCGTGGGCGCCGCGGCCGCGGGTGCTCAGGATGATGGCCACGATGCCCAGCAGGCCGCCGATCAGGCAGAACGACAGGGGTACGGCCATCAGGCCCAGGATCAGGGCGCCGCGGCCCGCGCTGCGGTCCGGGGGTGTCGGTGGGGCGGCGTTGCGCGGGTCCCATTGGAGCCGGGGTGGCAGGTCCTGGATCTGGGCCTGGAGGTCCGACGCGTACGTGGCCGTGCTCACCGCCACGATCCGGGTGTCGTAGCCGGACTCGGACAGGTGGCCCTCGGCGAGCGCCTGGTTCAGCAGGTCGATCACCTGGGTTCGGTGCACCGTACCGATGCGCTCGTCCTTCATCGCGGCCCGACGGTATCGCGCCGCCGGGCCGGTCCGCGGGGAAATGGGTGACCCCGGCTGAACGGACGCCCGGGAGGGGACCTGGGAGGGCGAGCGGGCCAGGCGGCGCCGGGGCGGGCGGCGGCGGGCGAGCAGGCGGCGCCGGGTAAAGGAATCAGTCGAAGTCGAGGCGGAGGGTGCTGGTGAAGGCGGCCGACGGCTCGCCGGGTGTGGGCGGCTTGGGGCGTTCGGGGCCGGTCCAGATGGCTGTGGTGCGGTAGGCGTAGCCGTCCTGGGAGGCTTGTTCGAACTCGAAGGTGACCTGGTCGGTGCCGGTCAGAGTGAGGTAGCCGTCGCTGAGGATGCTGCTGAAGTGGGTCCAGCAGCCGCCCGGTGTGTCGGGGGAGTCGATGATGCCCCAGCCCTCGTCGTCGTGCCAGGCCCGCACGGTGCCGTTGCTTGTCACGGCTTGAGGATGGCACACGGCGGCGGGCGTGGCTTCGACGGCACGGTGATCGACGGCCGGGCGAAGAGGGCGGGCCGGGTGGAGGCTGGCCGGCAGCAAAGCAAGGCCGCGGGCAGACGGCCGCGGCCGCCGGGCGGCGGACGGCGGACGGGCAGAGGGGCGGTGGTGGGCGGGCGCCGGCGGGCAGAGGGCGATGGTGGGCGGACGCCGGCGGGCAGAGGGTGGCGGGCGGACGCCGGCGGGCAGCGGGCGGGCAGGGGGCAGCGGACGGGCAGGGGGCGGCGTTATGACGGGGCGTGGACCGTGATGGTGGTCCAGGCGCCGACGTGGACACGGTCGCCGTTGGTGAGGGGGCGGGTCTGGCCTGCCGTCAGGGGTTTTTGTTCGTCGTTCAGGTAGGTGCCGTTGGTCGAGCCCAGGTCCGACAGAAGCCATACCCCGTCGACGCTGAAGGTGAGGAGGGCGTGGCTGTGGGAGACGCCCGGGTCGTCGTCGGCGAGGTCGATCTCCGGGTCGGTGCCCTTCGAGGTGCTGCGGCGGCCGATGCGGAGCTGAGGTGGGGGGAGGGTGATCGTGCGGGTTCTCGGGTCCGCCGGGAAGTCGGCGCCCTCGACCGCGTTGGCGTCGTAGTATTCGCGGTCCGCCGCGATTGTTGCCGTCCATGCCGCCGCGGGGGCCGCCGGGGCCGGGGACGCCGGCGGGGTCGTCAGGACCGGGATCTTGCCGGTGTGGTGGTCGAAGCCGCAGTCCTCGCAGAAGCGGCCGGTCCCGGGGTGCGGGGCGCCGCAGTGCGGGCAGGAGCCGGCGGTGGGTGCCGCCGCGGCGTCGGCCGGGGCCGACAGCCCGGGAGCCGGCGCGGCGCCGGTCGGGGGCGACAGCGACGGAGCCGATGCGGCGCCGGTCGGAGGCGGCAGGGCGGCACCGGCTATCTTCGCGCCGCACGTGTCGCAGAAGTCGTCGGTGGTGGAGGCGTGACCCTTCGGGCAGGCGTACGTGCTCACTGCGCCCGTCCCACCCGTACGGTCTTGGTCGAGCGGGTGTCCAGGGCCATCTCGTCGGCCGCGTCCACCTTGCGGCGCAGGCGTACGGTGCCCGTCGCCGCGTCCTCGATCTCGACGACCGTGGCCAGCAGTTCCTCCGTCGCCTTGTTGCCGCTCTCGTGGGCGAGCTGGGCCGCGCGGCCGAACTTGAGGGTGGCCGTACGGTCGTCGCCGGCCTTGCGGGCCTCGATCCCGGCCTGGATGGCGTCGGCGAGCTCGGCCTGCCCGGTGTAGTGGGCGACCTGCCGGTTGATCCGGGTGGACAGCGCCGCGTCGTCCGTCCACACCGCACGGACCAGGCACTGGGCGTGCACGGTCTCACCCTCCACGACGGACACCCGCGCCGCGAGCATCTCGTCGCCGGCCGCGCCCGCGGTCACGTCGATGCACACGTGGTAGTCGCGGCTCTCCGAGCCCCAGGCCCCCAGCGGGTAGCGGCCGGCGCGGGGGCCGTCCTCCGTACGCTTGCCCGTCAGGTCGGTGACCTGGGGTTCGACCTGCTTGACGAAGCGGACCGTGGAGTTCACCGGGGTCCACACCTTGAGCTGCACGTCGGCGCTGGTCTTGCCCATCGCCGCGGTCATCATCTGCTCGAACGCCGCGGCGAGGTCCTGCGGGCGGGCCACGATGTCGACCGAGCCGAGCATCGCGGTGGCGATCTTGCGCAGCTCGGAGACCTGCCAGCTGGTGCCGATGCCGCGGCAGTCGCAGGTGAACGAGCCGCCGATCTCCTGGAGCACGTTCTCGAGGTAGCCGCGGTACTCGCCGTTCTCGCCGTCGGTGAGCAGGATCGCGTGCTGGATGTCGCCGGGGCGCTGGGCGAACAGCTGGTGGGCGAGCTTGAGCCAGGCGCCCATGGCCGTACCGCCGTTGGCCTGGAGCCGGTCGATGGCGCCGACCGCCTGGGCGCGGATCTCCGGGGTCGCCACGGCGAGCTGGCCGGGGGCGGGGAAGAGCTGCTGGGCGGTGCTGACGCCGGCGATGATGGCGAAGCGGACGCCGTCGTCGATGCAGTTCACCGCGGCCTTGGCGGCCTGGCGGGCGGCGACCATCCGGCCCTCGGCCTGCATGGAACCGGAGCAGTCCACGATGATGATCTCGGTCGCCCCGGCCGTGCGCCGTCCGCCCTCCGCGCCGGACGACGTCACGGTGACGATCGCGTTGACCTCGGTCGCGCCCAAAGCGAGGAACTCGTTCTGGAACGCCTCGGCGGTGTATGCCATGGGCTCTCCCTAGTTGATCGGTACGAGGACGACGGTGGTGTTGTCCGCGCCACCCTGCTCGTTGGCGAACGCGGTCAGGGCCCGGGCGGCGGAGACCAGGTCCGGTGCTTCGCGTACGGCGCGGCGCACGGTCCCGGCGAACGCGGCCGGTTCGGTCAGGTAGTTCCACAGCCCGTCGCTGCAGAGCACGAGAAGGCCCGGCTGCCCGCCCTCCAGCGTCGCGGTGCGGGGGCGGACCGGGCCCGCGTCGGCGCCGAGCCACGCGGTGATGGCGTGCGCCTTGGGGTCGTTCCAGGCCACCTGCGGCTCCACCCCGAAGGCGATCGCGTGGGTGGCCCAGGAGTCGTCCTCGGTGAGCTGCTCGGCGTCGCCCTCCGGCGGGATGCGGTACGCGCGGCTGTCGCCGACCCAGCCGTACGCGATCCGCTCGTCCCGGACGCAGGCGGCGACGATCGTGCAGGCCGGGTTGGACGCCGCCCGGCGCGGATCGCCGATGCCCGCGAGGGCGGCCACCGCCTCGGCGGCCGCGGTGATGGCGGCGGCGACGTGCTCGGCGAGGTCGCCGGTCGCGGCGGCCAGGACCTTGCCCGCGGCCTCGGCGGCCACCTCGGAGGCGACGTCGGGGTCGAACGAGGCCGAGACCCCGTCGCACACCACCGCGTCCACGTCGGTGCCGCGCGTGGCCAGCCACATCGCGTCCTCGTTGCGGTGGTGGCGCAGCCCCCGGTCGGTCGCCGCGCCCGCCACCTCACCGGCGTCGATCTCGGCGTGGTCGCGGGGGCGGACGGCGAGCATGCCGCAGTTGCCGCAGTAGCCGTCCGCGCCGACCGTACCGGTGGAGTCGCAGGCGGGGCAGTCCGTGCCGGCCGCGGGCTCGGCGCCGCCGGCGAGGGCCCTGCCGCAGTTCTCGCAGAACGCGGCGCCGGCGGCGCGCTCGTCGGCGCACGAGGCGCAGTCGTCGGTGACGGTCATGTGCGGGTCCTCGGTCGGGAGGCGTTGGCAAGGTCGACGAGCCGGATCTTCTCCGGGCCGTGGGCGGCCCGGGCCATTTCCCGGTACGCGCCCTCGAGCGCGAACCGTAGCTCCCGCTCGGGCGCGACGCCGTCGCCGGGGGTGCCCAGCACGGCGACGGGGACGGGGGTGCCGGCGCGCAGCGCGGTGAGCGCCTGTTCCAGCAGTTCGGCGCGGAGGGCGGCGAGCTGGGCGGCCTCCATCTCGAGCCGGTCCAGCAGGGCCGCCGCGGCGGCGAGCGCGGTCACCGCGGCCGGTGCCGCCGGGTGCGGCCGGACCAGCGCGCGGACCGCGCCGACCTGGGAGCTCCGGTACGCGGCCGACGTGCCCGGCACCCGGTTGTACGCCTCCACAGCCCCGTCGCGGTCCCCGGCGGCCAGCCGGCACCGGGCCAGCCCCGCCGCGGCGGTGGTGTACGCCGGATCCGTGCGGCTCACCACGTCGTAGTACCGGGCCGCCTCGGCGTGCTGGCCGGCGAGTTCGAGGCTGAGCCCCAGCGCGAGCTTGGGCGCCAGTTCGCCGGGCAGCGCGGAGAAGACGGCGTCGAACTGCTCCCGGGCGCGCCGCAGGTCGCCGGAGGAGAGCGCGAGCACCCCGTCGTACCAGGCGATCCGCCAGTCGCCGGGGAAGGAACCGGCGAGCGAGTCCCGCAGCCGTACCGCCTCGGCGTGCGCGTCCGCCCCGAGGTCGATGTACGCCCGCAGCGCCCGCAACCGCACCTCGATCGTGTGCTCGGGCGCCTTGCCGAGCAGGGTCAGCACCTCGCGGGGGTCGGTGACGGTCACCGAGGCCAGGAACGCGGCGGCCGGGTCGGTGAGGTCGATCATGGGCGAGGGCAGGAAGCGCCACTGCGGCTCGTCGCTGCGCGCGTCCGTCCGCAGCTCGCCGGTGAACAACCGGGACGTGGTGGGGTGCGGCTCCCCGCCGGCCGCCAGCACCTCGCGCAGCACCCCGAGCATCTGCTCGGTCATCTCGCCGGCGTCGACGAACCGCTCGGCGGGGTCGGTGCGGGTGGCGCGCAGCAGCAGCCGGTGGAACGACTCGTGCTCCCGGTAGGCCGCGAACTCGCCGGGCTCGGGCAGGCTGTCCTTGAAGGTGGTCTGGTAGCCGCGGAAGTCGGTGGTCAGCACGGCCAGGGTGCGGCCGATCGTGTAGAGGTCGCTCTGCACGGACGGGCCGGCCTGGGCCATCTCCGGCGCCTGGTAGCCGACCGTGCCGTACAGCGCGGCGTCGTGGTCGTCGATGTGCACCACGCCGCCGAGGTCGATGAGTTTCACCTGGTCGCCGGTCTGGATGACGTTGTCCGGCTTGAAGTCGCAGAAGATCAGGCCGCGGTCGTGCAGGTAGGCGAAGGCGGGCATGATCTCCAGGACGTAGGCGAGCGCCTGGTCGACGGGGAGCGGGTCGGGAGCGCCGCGCAGCGACCACCGGTCCTTGAGGATGCCCTTGAGCGATTCGCCGCCGACGTACTCCATGACGATGTAGCCGGCGCCGTCGTGCTCGACGAAGTTGTAGATCTTGACGATGTTGGGGTGCTCGACCTCGGCCAGGAAGCGCCGCTCGGCGACCGCCGCGGCCAGCGCGTCCTCGTCGCCGGAGTTCAGCAGGCCCTTGAGCACCACCCAGCGGTCCGAGACGTTCTTGTCCGTCGCCAGGTAGATCCAGCCCAGGCCGCCGTGCGCGAGGGCGCCGACGACCTCGTACTGGCCGCCGACCAGGTCGCCCTTGCCGAGCTTCGGGGTGAAGTTGAAGGCCTCGCCGCAGGAGGGGCAGAAGCCGGACGTACGCCCGGGACGGTCGCCGCGGGCCCGGCCGACGGGGTTCCCGCACTTGCCGCAGTACCGCTTCTCCTCGGGCACCTCGGCGACGGCCATGATGGCGGTCGCCGGGTCGCGGGGCGGCAGCGGTGCCACGTCGACCAGCCCGCCGCCGAAGCGCCGCCGCCGGCTGCCGGTGCGGGCGCTGCCGGTGCGCGCCGAGCCGCCCGTACGGGTGGAGAGCGCCGAGGTCCGCACGGACGGTGCCGTCGCGGCCCGCGGCGCGGGAGTCGTGGCGTCCGCCTTCGGCGGTGCCATCCCGCAGGTGTCGCAGTAGCCGTCCTGGACGGTGCCCGGACAGTCACGCTGGCACTTCATGGCCGGCCCTCCCTGGTCGATGCGGCGACCGCTTCCTGGTACGCCGCCACGGCGGCGCGCGCCGCCTCGAGGTCGCACGGCGCGGTGTAGAGCGAGTCGCGGGCCCTCTCGGCGAGCGGGGCCAGCACCGGGTCCTCGGCCAGGCCACGGCTGCCCGCCTTCGCCCGGTACGCGTCCAGCCGCCCCCGCAGCTCGTTGCGGGTCGACAGCAGCGCCGAGTTGCGCGCGGCGGCCGACTCCAGGGCCGCGAGCCGTTCCCGGGCGGCCCGGGTCCAGGCGGCGAGCCGCGGGCTGATCAGCGCCCACTGGCCGGCCGCCGCGAGGGCGTCGATCGCGGCGAGGTCGGGTCGCAGGTCGGGCCCGCCGACGGTGGCGACGGCCGGGCCGGGGAACCGCCCGGCGGCGGACTCCTCGGCGGCGGCGGCGGTGCGTGCGGCGGCGGCCAGGCGGTCGGCGAGCGTGTGCGCGTCGGTGAGCCGCTGCCGCAGCGCCTCCCGCAGCTCGGTGGCGGAGGTGCGTTCGGCGTCGGCCCGGTCGGCGAGCGTGCGTACGGCGTCCAGCGCCCGCTCGTCGCAGCTCAGCGGGTCGGCGGCGAGCAGCGCGGTGAAGTCGCCGAGCCGCCGGTCGGCCTCGTCGAGCGTGGGGGAGCCGGTCAGCGTCCGCAGGTGGGCGATGCGGGCGGCGGCGTCCGCGGCGGCGGGCATCAGCCGGTGCCACACGTCGCCGGCCCGGGTGGCCACGTCCACCGCCGTGGCGAAGGCGGCCTCCATCGCCGACAGCAGCTCGGCGGGGGAGCACGTCGTGGTGACCTTCCCGGCGCCGAGCAGGCCGCGCTGGGCGAGGGGCACGGTCGCGGTGGACAGCGTGATCGACCGGCCGAGCACCTGGTCGATGTACGCCGACCGCTCGGCGTCGCTGAGCCGCCGCTGCCCCCGGGTGGCCCGCGCCGAGGTGATCAGCGCGGTCAGCATCCCGTAGCCGTCCCACAGCTGGGTCAGCGCGGCGGTCGCGTCGGCCCACGCGGCGGCGGTGGCGCCGGTCAGCGGGCCCTTGTCGAGGTCCTTGCGGGCGCTGTTGTCGTCGAGGTCGACCAGGTTGGCCGCGACCGCCGCGACGGCGGTCTCGAGCCGGGCCAGCTCGGCGTCGGCGCGGGCGAGCAGCCCGGTGAACGGTGCGGTCATCTCAGTCCCGGTACTCCGCCGCGGGCGGCTTCGGCGCCGCGCCGAGGTCGGGCAGCCACCGCTCGTACGTGCGCTTCCAGGTGCCGTTCGCCCGGTTCCTCGCCAGCACGGCGTTGACGAAGCGGGTGAACTCCGGGTGCTCCTTGGAGACCGCCATGGCGTACGGCTCCTGGGACAGGGGCTCGCCGACGACCTCCACGAACGGGTCCTGCGCGGCGAGGCCGGCGAGGATGGCGTCGTCGGTGGAGATGGCGTCGACCTCGTTCTGCTGGAACGCCACGAGGCAGTCGCCGAAGGTGTCCCGGGCCACCGGCACCGGCTTGCTGGCCGCGGAGACGATGCCGTCGTAGGAGGTCGAGCCGCGGGCCGCGCAGACCTTCCTGCCGCCGAGGTCGCCCATGCCGCGTGCCTTCGACGTGCTGGAGACGAGGACCCTCTTGGCGGCGTCGTAGTAGATGGTCGAGAAGTCGACGTCCTTCCACCGCGCGCAATTCGCGGTCAGTGTGTTGGCGACCAGGTCGACGGAGCCGTCGTGGGCCGAGCTGATGCGCTTGTCGTACGGGATCACCTTGATCTGGATCTTGTCCGGGTCGCCGAAGATGGCGTCGGCGATCTGCCGGCCCATGTCCACGTCGAAGCCCTCGATCCGGCCGGTGAACGGGTTGCGGGAGCTGAACAGCAGCAGGTCCTGGCCGGTGCCGAGGACGAGCCGGCCGCGGTCCTGGATCGTGCGCATGTAGCTGCCCGCCGGCATCTTCCCGGGCTCGGGCAGGGTGGCCGGGGGCCGCAGGCTGGCGCGCGGCCGGCACGACGTGTCCGGTGCCGTCGCCGGCCCGGCGGGCGCCGGCGCCTCGGCGGACGGGCCGGCCGGACGGGCCAGCGGCGTGGAGTCGCCGGAGCAGCCGGCGGCGGCGAGCACGGTCAGCACGGCGGCGACGGCGGCGGCACGGATGCGCATCAGCGGTACTCCTCGAGGCGGGCGCGGATGCCGGCGGCGGCCAGGACGCAGAGCACCAGCGCGAGCAGCGGGCCGAGCACGGTGAGCGAGCCCAGCCCGCGGCCGGCGTCGTCGATCTCGCGGGTGAAGTCGGCCTTGCGGTCCTCCAGGCCCCGGCCGAGGCCGTCGGTGAGCACGGTGAAGGTGCGCGTCGTCGGCTCGCCGATGGCCAGCTCGACCGCGTCGTCGTACCGGCCGGAGTTGTCCAGGGCGCGCACCTCGTCGTGGGCGGCGACGTAGTCCCGGTGTCCCTCGGTGGCGGCCGTGACGGCGGCCGAGGTGGCGGCGCCCGACTGCCGGCGAATGTCGGCGAGCAGGCCGGTGAGCTGCCGCGAGGTCTCGTCGAAGTCCTTCTCCTGCGCGCCCTCGCCGGCCCGCGCCGCGAGCGTCAGCGCCTCGTCGCCGCGTTCCCGCAGCGCCAGGATCCGCGCCTCGGCGAGCATCGCGACCGGGCGCGAGCCGTCCGTTCTGGCGTCCGCCAGGCGGGCCCGCTGGCCGGCGAGGACCGCCGCGGTGGTCAGGGCGAGCAGCAGGGTCACCCCGGTGGCGGCGAGCAGCGGGAGGTTGAACGTACGGCGGGTGGCGCGGCTGAGGTGGCGCTGGGCGAGCAGGAGCGTCACGAGCAGGGTCAGCAGGAGCACCACCAGCAGCGCCGTCCACCACGAGCTGCGGGCGTCGGAGTAGCCGGCGTCCACCTCCCGCTGGGCGCTGCGGAACAGCGCCTGCGCCTGCGGCTGCAGCGACTCCCGGCTCAGCCGCGAGGCGGTGGACAGGTACGAGGCGCCGACCGGCAGCCCCTGGCGGTTGTTCGCGCGGGCGCTCGCCACCAGGGCCGCGTAGCGCGGGATGTCGGCGGAGAGCGCGCTGATCGCCTCCGCGGCCGGGCCGCCCGGTGCCGTACGCCGCGCCGCCGACGTGAGCGCCGTGGTGGCCCGGTGCAGGTCGGCCTCGTACCGGCGGGTGAGCTCGGCCGGTTCGAGGCCGCCGGCGAGGAACGCCTGCGCGGCGGTGGTGTCGGCGTCGGCCAGGGCCGAGTAGATCGTCTCCGCCTCGACCAGCAGCGGCTGGGCCCGTTCGCCGAGGTCGTCGGTGCCGGTGCGGGCCGCGGCGGCGGTGATGCCGGCGACGAGGCCGGTCAGCGCGCCGAGCGTGAGCAGCACGGCGAGGATGAGCTGCAGGCGGCCCGGCGAGGTGTGGCGCAGGCGCCGGACCCGGTGCAGGACCCCACCCGGCGCCGGGGCCACCGCGGGCGCCGCCCGGTCGAGCTGGGCTGTGCTCAAACTTCCTCCGTCGGTGCCGTGCGTGGTGGAGTGCTCACACCCGATACTGTGCCGCACCCGCGCAAACGATCTTCACGGGCCCGTGACCGACAGATGGTACGCAGGAAGGGGGCGCCCGCAGGGTCCCCCCCTGCGGGCGCGTCCGGTGGACCGTCAGGTCAGGGCGCGCTTGAGCAGCTTGCCCGTCGCCGTCATCGGCAACGAATCCACGAAAGTGACCACCCGCGGGTACTTGTAGCTCGCCATCTGCTCCTTGCCCCAGGCGACGAGCTCCTCTTCGGTCACCGTGGCGCCCTCCTTGCGGATCACGTACGCCTTGACCTCCTCGCCGTGGGTCGGGTGCGGCACCCCGATGACCGCCGCCAGCGAGACGGCCTCGTGGGTCATCAGGACCTCCTCGATCTCCCGCGGGTAGACGTTGAAGCCACCCCGGATGATCATGTCCTTGGCCCGGTCGACGATGTAGTAGTAGCCGTCCTTGTCGCGCCGGCCCAGGTCACCCGAGCGGAACCAGCCGTTGTTCATCACCTCGGCGGTCGCCTCGGGGCGGTTGTAGTAGCCGCGCATGATGTTGTGACCGCGGATCGCGATCTCGCCGATCTCGTCGGTGCCCTCGATCGTGTTCCAGGACTCGTCGATGAGCTTCACCTCGACGCCCCAGACCGGGATGCCGATCGAGCCGGGGCGGGGGTCGCTGTCCGGGTCGCTGAAGGTGGCCACCGGCGAGGTCTCGCTCAGGCCGTACCCCTCGAGGATCTGGATCCCGAGCCGGGCCTGGACCTCCTTGATGATCTCCACGGGCAGGCTGGAGCCGCCGCTGACCGCCCGGCGCATGGTGCGGGCGATCCGGTCCACGTCCACGTCGGCGGTGAGGGCGTTGAGCAGGCCCCAGTACATCGTCGGTACGCCCGCGAAGAACGTCACGCTCTCGGTGTCCAGCAGCTTGACCGCGCCGGCGGCCTCGAACCGGGGCATGAGCACCAGCGTGGCGGCCGTGGAGAAGCCGGCGTTCATGTTGACCGTGGAGCCGAACGAGTGGAACAGCGGCAGCACCACCAGGTGGGTGTCGGTGGCCGGCGCGCTCTGGAACAGCCGGTTGCAGGTCAGCGCGTTCAGGACCAGGTTGGAGTGGCTGAGCTCGGCGCCCTTGGCCTGCCCGGTGGTGCCGCTGGTGTAGAGGATGACGGCCGGGTCGTTCTCGGCGGCGAGCACGGTCTCGAAGACCGGCGACTGCCCGGTGAGCGCCTGCCCGAGCGTCTCGGCGCCCTCGACCGTCGACGGCGCCGCCGGGTCGGCGGTGATGAGGAAGAAGTGCTCGCAGCCTTCGGCCTGGCCGAACCCGGCGTAGCCCTCGGTGCCCATCGGCAGCTCGGCGGACCCCTGGAAGCAGAAGTACGCCTTCGCCTCCGAGTCGCCCAGGTGGTACGCGATCTCGCGCCCCTTGAGCAGCACGTTCAGCGGCACCACGACCGCGCCCGCCTTGAGAATCCCGTAGTAGACGACCGGGAAGTACGGCAGGTTGGGGCAGGAGAGCGCCACCTTGTCGCCGGGCCCGATCCCCCGCGACACGAGCAGGTTGGCGACCTGGTTCGCCCCCGCGTCGACCTGCGCGTACGACAGCCGCTGGTCGCCCAGGACGACGGCCGTGCGGTCGGGATGGTGCCGGGCGCTGTCCTCGAGGAACACGGAGAGGTTGAGCATGGCTGGGGTCTCCTCCACAGATCCGCCGGAACGTCCTCCTCGATCCCAGCATGTCCGTCGTCCCGGTCCAACCCTCCGTTTCGGTCTTGTTTCATCGAGACCCAGCCCCGTGCCGTGCGCGCAGCACCGGCACCGCGGCGGCGATGACCGCCACGATGGCGCACGTCAGGGCCACCAGGGCGGTCTGTGACCACGGCATGACGATGTCCACCCGCTGGTCCAGCTCCGCCTCGACCGCGTGCCGCATGCCCAGCAGGGCCGCCGCGGCGACCGCCGCACCCAGCAGGGTGCCGGTGACCACGGCCAGCAGCGCCTCCGCGGAGGTCACCCGCAGCACGTGCGACGTCCCGCCGCCGGCCAGCCGCAGCGCCGCGAACTCGCCGCGCCGCGCCGCGGTGGCCATCAGCAGCGTGTTCGCCACGGCGACGCCGGTGTAGCCGACGGCCAGGCCGAGCAGCACGGCGAGGAAGATGTCGATGATCCGGCCCTCCTCGTCGAGCAGCCCCTGCACGTAGTCGCGCACCGGCAGCACCTTCATCCCCGGCGCGGCGACCGGCGGGCCGTCCAGCAGCACCGAGCCGGTCAGCGCGGACGGGTCGTGGGCCCGGACGAGGTCGTAGGGGAGCGTGACGAGGTCGGGCGGGCCGTCGTGCGTGCCGGTGACCGGCAGCCGGGCCGTCGTGCCGTCGGCGAAGCGCACCTCGGCGCTCGGCGGCGGGCCGGGCAGGTCCCTGCCGATCAGGATGCCGTTCACGCCCTCCTTGCCGGTGGCCTCGTAGGCGGAGGCGCGCCCGGCCACGGTCATCACCACCTCGGTGGGCAGTTCCGCCACGCCCGGTTGCCGGTCGGCGGCGTCCGCGGAGAGCCCCGGCGTGCCGTCCGGTGCGGCGATCAGCGTTGCGGGCAGCTCGGCGGCCTCGTCGATCCCGGCCGCCGCCTCGATCGTGGCGACGGTGCCGGTGAGCAGCGCCGCGAAGCCGACAGTGAGCAGGACCGGCGCCGCGGTCGAGGCCACCCGGCGCACCCCGGTCAGGGTGCCCTCGCGCACCAGCATGCCGACGGCGGAGCCCCGCCACGGCCGGGTGAGGGCCCTGACCAGCGGCACGATCATCGCGGGCGCGAGCAGGGCCCCCGCGACGAGCAGCAGCATCGCCGCGCCGAGTGCCGCGGTGGTCCGCGTGGTGAGCGGCAGCGCGGGCAGGGCGGCCATCAGCGCGCCGCCGCCCGCCGCGGTCAGGATGCCCAGCACCCAGCGCGGGGCGGTCATGGCCCGGCGTTCGGCGGCGGCGTCGCGCAGCGCGTCCAGCGCCGGGATCCGGCTGGAACGGCGGGCGGCGGCCCCGGCGCCGGCGAGCGCCACCACCACGCCGAGCAGGAACGAACCGGCCAGCGCGAGCGGCTGCGTGGTCACCGAGAACCCCGCCGGTTCGAGACCGGCGCCGACCAGCACCGGCGCCAGCAGGGGAGCGGCCAGGGCTCCCGCCGGTACGCCCACGGCCCCGCCGAGGACGGCCACGACCAGGGTCTCGGCGTACAGGAGGCGGCGTACCTGCCCCGGCGTCGCGCCGACTGCCCGGAGCAGTCCGATCTCCCGGCGGCGCTGCGCGGCGCTCAGCGCGCACGTCGAGGCGACGACGAACACCGCGACGAACCCGCCGAGCGTGACCATGGCGATGAGCAGTTGCGCGCCGATCCAGCGGACCCGGGTCACCGCCTCCTCCTCCAGCCGCACCCGGTCGGCGCCGGCGAGGACCAGCCCGTCGGCGCCGGCCACGGTGGCCGCTTCCCCGGCCACCCGCGCCGGATCGCCCGAGACGGACAGGCCGATGACGCGTACGCCCCCGGCCAGCGCCGAAGCGGTCGCGTCGGCGACGTAGAAGCCCGGACCGTCCACAGTGGCCGTGACCCGCCAGGTGGCCGGCCCGCGGGCGGTCAGCACCTCGATCCGGGTGCCCGGCGCCGCGCCGGCCAGCGCCACCTCCCCGTCGCGCCGCGGCGCGACGCCCGCGGTCGGCCGATAGCCGCCGAGCACCGCCGACGCCCACGAGTGCCCGTCGGTCAGCGCCGTATCCGGGTCGCCGGTGGCCCGCCCGCCGATGAGCCGCTGGACGTAGAAGGCCGGGTCCGGGACCGCCGCGCGTACGCCCGGGACGGCCACCAGGCGGGAGGCCAGGGCGCGTGCCTCCGCCGCCGTCCAGGACCGGTACCGCGGATAGCTGTCGCTGCCGCCGCCGACGCTCGGGGAGTGCACGACGACGGGGGCGGCGGCCAGCCGGGCGGGCACCTCCGGCCGCGACGACGCCCACAGGGTCGTCGCCCCCGCGACGACGGCCACGCCGAGGGCGATCGCGACGAAGGTGCCGGCGAACGCGGCGAACCGGTGCCGCACCATGGTCCAGGCCAGGCTCATCGCTCCTCCAGCCGCGCCGTGCGCACCGCGGCGCAGCACCTCCCGGTGCCGATGCTCGTGATGGTCATGGCGTCGAGCCTTGCGGCCCGCGGCGTGCGGCACAGTCACGCTGCGGCGACGGTGGAAGGTATATCCAGCACTACCGTGACGGGCCGGGCGCCCGGGTAGCGTCACTGCCCATGCCGGTCCGCAATGCCCTGGACGCGCTGACCATGCGCCCGACCCGGTTCCTGGTGTCGTCGTGGCCGTGGCGCTCGCTGGCCTACCTGACCGGCGGCGCGCTGCTCGGCGTCGCCACCGCCTTCGTGGTGCTCGGGCTGCTCGGCGCCGGGCTGGTCCTGTCAGTCGTCGTCATCGGCGTCGCCGGCTATCTGGCCACCGTGTTGTCCGGGGTCGCCGTCGGCCGGCTGGAGCGCTGGCGGATGCGGCTCATCGACCGTGAGGCGCTGCCCGATCCGCACCGCCGCCCGCCCGAGCCGGGCCTGCGGGCCTGGCTGATGTTCCGGCTGCGCGAGCAGGCCACCTGGCGCGAGCTCGGCTACGCCATGATGTCCGCGCTGGTGCTGTGCTGGATGGACGCGGCGGTCGTCGGCACGGCGATCTTCATGCCCGCCACGTTCCTCTTCGCGCCCCTCTACATCGACGAGAAGCCGCTGTCGGCGACCCTGCCGCTGACCCTGCTGGCCCCGGTGGCGGCCGTCATCGCGGCCTACCCGGTGACCGCGTGGGCCGGCGCGCGGGCGGCGATGGCCCGCGCGATCCTCGCCCCGCGCAGCGACGACACCGACGCGAAACTGGTCGAGCTGACCCGCTCCCGGGCCCGGCTCGTCGACGCCTTCGAGGTGGAACGCCGGCGCATCGAGCGCGACCTGCACGACGGCGCCCAGCAGCGGCTCGTCGCGCTCAGCATGCAGCTGGGCCTGGCCCGCCTCGAACTCGCGCCCGGCTCGCCGGCCGAGACGTCGGTGGTGGCCGCGCAGGACCTCGCGAAGCAGGCGCTGGCCGAGCTGCGCGAGCTGATCCGCGGCGTGCACCCGAAGATCCTCACCGACCGCGGCCTGGCGGCGGCCGTGGGCGAGGCGGCCGGGCACGCGCCCGTCCCGGTCCGGCTGGACCTGCGGCTCACCGGGCGGCTGCCGCAGCCGGTGGAGGTGGCGGCGTACTTCGTGGTGGTCGAGGCGCTCGCCAACATCGCCAAGCACAGCGGCGCGGCGGGGGCCGCGGTCAGCGCCGGGGTGCACGGCGGCCGGCTGCGCCTCGACGTCCGCGACGACGGGCGCGGGGGCGCCGACCCGGACCGCGGCACCGGACTGGTCGGGCTGGCGGACCGGGTCGCCGCGGTCGGCGGGAGCGTCGCGCTCTCCAGCCCGCCCGGCGGCCCCACCCTCGTGCACGTGGAGATCCCGTGCGGGTCGTGATCGCGGAGGACGGCCTGATCGTGCGCGAGGGCATCGCCGGGATGCTGCGCCGCTTCGGCCACGAGGTGGTCGCCGCCGTCGCCGACACCCCCGCCCTGCACGCGGCCGTGGCCGAGCACCGGCCCGACGTGGTCGTGACCGACGTGCGCATGCCGCCCGGCTTCAGCGACGAGGGACTCCAGGCGGCGATCGCCCTGCGCGCCGCGGACCCCGCGCTGCCGGTCCTGGTGCTGAGCCAGTACGTCGAGCAGACGTACGCGGCCGAACTGCTCGACTCCGGCCACCCGGCGGGCGTCGGCTACCTGCTCAAGGACCGGATCGGCGAGGTGACCGAGTTCGTCGGCGCGCTCGAGCAGGTGGCCGGCGGCCGTACGGTGGTCGACCCGGAGGTGGTCCGCCAACTGCTCGGCCGCCGCCACGACCCGCTGCAGCGCCTCACCCCCCGCGAGCGCGAGGTGCTCGCCCTGATGGCCGAGGGCCGCTCCAACACGGCGATCGCGCGCGCCCTCGTGGTCACCGAGGCGGCGGTCGCCAAGCACATCGGCAGCCTCCTGGCCAAGCTCGACCTGCCCCCGGACGCCGACGACCACCGCCGGGTCCGCGCGGTGCTCGCCTACCTGCGCGGCTGACCCGCGTCGTCACATGGGCTCCGGCTTAGGCGATCACTTCTTGCTGACGTACCGTCGGAAGTGTTTGCCGGGAGGTGTCAGGTGGCGGAGGACTACACGGGCGCCCGCGTCCGTTTCTGGCGGCTCAAGCGCGCCCTGAGCCAGAAGACCCTCGCCGGACTCGCCGGGGTGACCCAGGGCTACATCTCCCAGATCGAGTCCGGCCTGAAGGAGATCGACAAGCGCTCCACACTGGTCCGGCTGGCCGAGGCGCTCCAGGTCTCCGTCGCCGATCTCACCGGGCAGCCGTACGCGCCCGCCGACGCCCCGCACGCGCAGGCCCTCGCCCCGGTCCCGGAGATCCGCGCCGCGCTCATCGGGCTCGCCTACCTCGACCTCCCGGCCCATGGGGGGAAGTCACTCGACCAGCTCCGCGCCGACGTCGGCCGTCTCGCGCAGGCTCGGCGGGTGTGTGACTACTCGGCCGCTTCCCCGATGATCGCGCCACTGCTGCGGAACCTCAGCGCAGCGGTCCACGACCCGCGCGCCGCCGGCCGGGCCGAGGTGCTGCGGCTCCTCACGCTCACGACCCACCACACCGCCTTCATCCTCAAATACCTGGGCTTCATCGACCTTTCACTGGCCGCGGCCGAGCGTGGCCACCTCGCCGCCTCGGAGTTGGGGGAGCCGGAATGGTTCGGGCTCGCGGAGTACACCCGGCTCCACATGCTCCCGCCGGAGAGCCGCGACGTCGGCCGGCGCCTCGCCGCCGGCACCGCCGACCGGCTCCAGCCCCATCTCGGCGCCCCCGCCGTCCGGCAGGCATACGGGATGCTCCAGCTCACCAGTGCATGGGCTGAGACGATCTCCGGTAACGCGGCTGCGGCACGCGACCGGCTCGACGAGGCCCAAGATGCTGCTGCTTCTCTCGGGGAGGACCTGCCCGGCGGCGGCTTCGCGCAGATGAACTTCGGACCGACGAACGTTGCGCAGTGGCGCGCCTCGATAGCGTTCGAGGGCGGGGAGGCGGGCAGGGCGGTCGAGTTGTCCCGCGCCATTTTTCCGCAGCGGATCCACTCCCTCTCCCGCCGGACCCAGTTCCACATCGAGTACGGCTCGGCTCTCGCCTCGACCCGCCGCGCGGACGGGGAGGCTCTGGCGCAATTCGTCAACGCGGAACGTGTCGCGCCGCAACGTGTGCGACTCTCGCCGGTCGTCCGCGACACCGTGGGAGCGATGCTGCGGCGAGCCCGGTCGGACGCCGGCGGGACGCACCTCCGCGAGCTGGCATCCCGCCTTGGGGTCGCATGAGGACGGAGGATTACCGCAGGTAATCACCCTCGGTCGGATCACGCCTAGCGTCACTCTCAGTCATAGGAATTCGACTGGGGGTCCTGATGCATCAGAAGCGACCGTGGCGACCGTTCCGCCGCGCCCGCTGTTCCTGCGGCCTCCCGTGGCCCTGCCTTGAGCTGCGGATCCGGGCGAGTCGAGAGCGCTCATGGGCCGAGCCTCCCGACTGGGCCGGACCCACGCGAGGGCTGCCGCAGATAGGCCGGGCGGGTTCCCTCACCCCGGCCCAGGCGCATCGCGCGAACGGCGGACGGCGTTGACCGAGGGCGAGTCCTTCCCGCGCCCGGCGGAGGGGGCGCGGCCGTCGATGGACTTCGATAGGTTCGGCGGCGACTGATCCAGGCCGGACCGCACATCGCGGTTCGCCGACGGAAGGAACCCGACCGTGCGACGACTTCTGGTGGCGGCGACAGCCACCGTGTTGACCCTCGCCGGCACCGCCGTCCCCGCCTCGGCCGCGGGCGCGCTCGCGGCCCCGCGTGCCGCCGCGCCCAGCCCCGGCGCTCCCGGGCTCGGGGACGAGTATTTTCCCGACTACGGCAACGGCGGCTACGACGTCTCCCATTACGACATCCGGCTGCGGTACTACCCGGACGAGGACCGGCTCACCGGCACGACCACCATTCTCGCCACCGCCGAGCAGGAGCTGAGCTCCTTCAACCTCGACTTCATCCTGGACGTCGCCTCGATCAAGGTGAACAACCGGGCGGCCACGTTCACCCGGCGTGGCGATCACGAGCTGGTCGTCACCCCGGCCCGCACGGTCGCCGACGGCCAGGCCATGACCGTGGTCGTGCAGTATTCCGGGGTGCCGTCCAACAAGGAGGCGGCCGGGTTCACCGCCTGGATCCGTACCCCGGACGGCGCCGCCGCCGTGGGCGAGCCGGAGGAGGCGTGGTGGTGGTTCCCCAGCAACGACCATCCGTCGGACAAGGCCACCTTCGACGTCTCGGTGGCCGTGCCGGACGGCGTCGAGGTGATCAGCAACGGGGTGCAGCCGCGTAACCCGTCGCCCGAGATCCTCGGCTGGACCCGGTGGTACTGGCGCTCGGCCAAGCCGCAGGCGACCTACCTGGCGTTCATCACCATCGGGCAGTACGACATCATCCGCGACGTCACGGCGTCGGGGGAGCCGGTGATCAACGCGTACTCGGAGCTGCTGCCGGAGGACTACGACGCCGCCGCGCGGGCCAGCGTGGAGCGTACGGCCGAGATCACCGAATGGGAGGAGAGCGTCTTCGGCCCGTGGCCGTTCACCGCGCGCGGCGGCGTGGTGACGCCGCCCGGCACCCTCGGTTTCGCGCTGGAGAACCAGACCCGGCCGAACTACTCGTCGGCGTTCTTCCGGGGCGGCGCCAACCAGTCGGTGATCGTGCACGAGAACGCCCACCAGTACTTCGGCGACTCGGTGTCGGTGGCCCAGTGGAAGGAGATCTGGCTCAACGAGGGCTTCGCCAGCTACGCTGAGTGGCTGTGGTCCGAGGAGCAGGGCGAGGGCACTGCGGACGAGATCTTCGATTATCTGTACGCGGTGGAGCCCGCCGACTTCTGGACGGTTTTGCCCGGCGACCCGACCGCGCCGAACCTGTTCGACGGCGCCGTGTACGACCGCGGCGCGATGACCCTGCACCAGCTGCGCCGCACGGTCGGCGACGACGACTTCTTCGAGATCCTGCGGACCTGGGTGGCCGAGCACCGGTACGGCAACGCCACCACCGAGCAGTTCATCGCGCTGTCGGAGAAGGTCTCCGGCCTCCAGCTCGACGAGCTGTTCCGCACCTGGCTCTACACGCCGTCGAAGCCCGTCCTGGCGAGCGGGTTCGCCCGGGCGGCGTCCGCCCCGGTGGCGCCGGAGTCGTGGGCGCAGATCGAGCGGACCCACGAGCTGCTGCGCCGGCACTGACCGCCCGCCCGCGGGCCCTGCGGAGCTACCTGCCCCGCAGGGCCTGCGTGAGCCGGTCGGCGAGGTCGCGGGGCAGCTGCTTCTGCCGTCCGGTGAGGACCTCCGAGACGAGCTGGTGCAGCCGCTTGCTGAAGGCCACGTAGTTGGGGGACACCGGGCGCAGCCGGGCCGTGTCGACCGCCTCGCGCAGCAGGGACGCGTACGGATATTTCTGCTTGATGGTCTCGTCCTCGTAGACGGCGGCGCGGGTCGCGGCGAAACCGCCCGGGTCGAAGAGCGCGCGCTGGCTCTGGTCGTTGGTCAGGAACTCGATGAGCGCCTGCGCCGCCCGGGGCTTGCGGGTGCGCTCGGAGATCGCAAGGTTCTGCCCGCCCAGCACGCTCGGCCCGGGCAGCTTCGCCACGGAGAACTTCACCGGGGGCCGGGCGGGCCCGGGTTCGTCGCCGGCCGTCATCGCACGGTACGCGACCGGCCAGTTGCGCATGAACAGCACCCGCCCGTCCTGGAACGCCCCGCGGCTGCCGGTCTCGTCGAACGTGGTCGACCGGGGGAGCACCACCGGCGGCCCGGTGCGGCGCGGGGTCAGCCGGCGCATCGCCTCGTCCCACCGGTCGAGATCGAGGGTGACCCGGCCGTCGGCGGCGACGTCGAGCCGGCCGCCGGCGGCCCAGACCGCCTCCAGGGTGTTGACGGTCAGCCCCTCGTAGCCGGCGAGCTGGCCGGTGTACGCGGCCTCGAACCCCGCGCGCCCGGCACCGCGCTCGATGGCCGCCCAGTCGAACGGCGGCTTCAGCCCCTGGTCGGTGCGGTAGTAGAGCAGGCCGGCGTCGGTGTTGAAGGGCAGGCCCCACAGCTTGCCGGCGTACCGGCAGGTCTCCAGCGGCTTGGCCATGAACGCCCGCCCCGGCTCCTCGGCCAGCAGCGACTCGTCGATCGGGCGGATCAGCCGGCGGCCGGAGGGCGGGTCGGCGAAGTACGCCGTCCACGCCACGTCGAGGTTGAAGATGTCGGTGTCGCCGTCCTCGGCGCGGCTCGCCATCTCGATCCACTGCCCGTCGGCGGCCTGCGGCACGCTGACGATCCGGGCGCGGTTGCGCGGGTGGCTGTCGTTCCACAGGTTGATCAGCTGCTGCCGCTGGCCGCCGGTGCTGTCGTCCTGGCCGCTGAGGATCACGAGCTCGCCCGGTTCCAGTTCCGGCGGCCCGGCGAGGGGCCCGACCAGGAACAGCGCCGCCGCCACGGCGGCGCCGGTCAGGTTGCCGGCGGCGAAGAGCCACCACGGCTTGCCGCGTACCCGCACGGGTCCTCCTATCCCCAGATCGCCCGGAAGACCCGGGTGAGCACCGGCTCGAGCGAGCCCAGGCCGGCGTCGAAGCAACTGCCGCCGGTGTCCGCGGTGAGCCGTCGCAGGCTCCCGTCGGCGCAGGTCACGTCGCCGACCGCGATGACGACGACGCGGACCCCGGCGGTCTCGGCGGCGGCCGGGCGCGGCTGGGCGCCGGTGTTCTTGCCGTCGGTCAGCACCACCAGCGTGCGCCGGGGGTCGCCCGCGCCGGGGCCGGCCCGCAGCGCGGCGGCGCCGTGCCGGACCGCCTCGTGCAGCGGGGTGCCGCCGCCGGGCCGGATGCCGGCCGTTGCCCGCCGGACCGCGCCGACCGGGTCCCGCCCCGGCGGTCCCGGTCGCAGCAGCTCGCGGGTGCTGCCGCCGGCGCCGGCGAAGGTGAGCAGGCCGAACCGGTCCCGGCCGCCGAGATGGGTGACGGCCTGTTCGACCGCGGCGACCGCGACCTCCCATCGGGTACGGGTGGGGTCGGCCGTGACCGTGTTCATCGACCCGGACGCGTCCAGCGCCACCAGGAAGTGCGCCGGCCGCCGCGCCCGGGCGTAGACCGCGTCCACGTCGCGCCGGACGAACGCGTCGGGTTCGGGCTGCACCACCCGGGAGAAGGGCCAGCCGGGGAGGGCGCCGTACTCGCCGCTGATCGGCGTGACGGGGTCGTACGCCCACGGCCGCAGCCCGATGGCGACCAGCGCCGCGCGCCCGGGGTCGGTGTGCAGCCACCGGGCGAACCAGCGCGCGTACGCCGCCGTCGTGCCCGCCTGCACGTCGCGTTCCCACGTGAGGGTGACGACCAGCTGCCGGACGGCCGGCGTGTCGGAGGGGTAGTACGCCGCCAGCCGGTCACCGCCGCGGGGCGTGACGGCCTCCGGGCAGGAGTCGCCTAGCGCGTCGCCGCGGTTGAACCGCACCAGCTCCTGCTCGGTGACCACGACCGCGGTACGCCCCCGTAGCAGGCCCTGCCGGCAGAGCAGCCCGGCCTCGTCCCCGACCGGATACCCGCCCGCGTCGAGGGCCTGTTCAAGGTGCTGCTCGTAGCGGGTCCGCGCGGCGGCCGGGTCGATCGCGCCGTCGTTGTAGAGCTTCGCGGTGGCCATCCGGGCGATCGGCGAGACGCGGGGGTCGCCGCGGACCACCCCGCCGCGGCCGGCGGTCTCGGCGAACAGCTCGGTCCAGGTCCGCGTCGCCGGCCGCCGGTCCTCGGGGAGCCCGGCCCGGACCGGCACGCCGAGCACGATCGGCGTGCGGGCGACCTCCTCCGCGCTCGCGACGAGCCGTGCGGCGGGACCGCTGAGGGCCGGCAGGTCGGTCGCGGCGCCGGGCAGCCACACGTCCGGATGCGGGCCGACGTCGCGCAGGTACGCCCGCCCGTCCGCCTCCTGCCCCCAGCCGCGGCGCAGCCCGTCGGCCATCTCCTGGGCGCCGACGGGGTAGACGTACAGGTCGGCGGAGCGGCAGCCGTGGCGCTGGGCGGCGACCCAGTCCTCGAACGCCGTGGCCAGCTGCCGGTACGCCCCCAACCCGGCCGGTGCCGCGGCGACCCGCAGGTGCGCCGGCGCCGGGCAGCCGCCGTCGGCGAGGGGACTGTCCGACTGGATGCCACAGCCGGGCAGGAGCAGGGCGGCGGCGAGCAGCAGGGCCCGGGACAGGGGCCGGCGGCCCGGGTCCCCGCGGGCCGGCGGCGGCAGGTCCTCGGCCGTCCGGTCCTCGGCCGGTGGCGGGGGCGGCGTGGCCCGGGGCGGCAGGAGCGTCCGCGGCGGGGCCGTGGCGGTGGCGCGGTGCGCGATGCGCAGCATCCCCTCCAGCTGGTGGACCGAGTACGACGGATGCTGCTCCACCCCGGCCCCGAGCCGCCGCATCCGCGCGTCCACGTAGAGGTGCAGTTCGTGGGCGTCGACCTCGCCGTCGTGGTTGAGGTCGGCCTCGCCGGTCCGCAGCCCGTGCACGACGCACCGGGTGAACAGCCCGCCGGTGCGGCCCTCGACGGCCTGCTGGATGGAGGTGGCGGCGGCGATGATCACCTGGCCGCGGACGTGCGCGTCGTCGGCGGGCGGCAGGGTGAAGGCCTGGGCCGCGGCGTCGCCCGCGGAGCTCGCCGGGGAGGTCCGCGGCGCGGGGCGCGGGGCGGCGTGGTCGAGGTTCCGGCGGTCGGCGAAGGCGCCGGCGTAGCAGCAGTCGAGCAGCACCACGACCCGGCGGGCGGGGCTCATCTCGATCTCGTGGCTCAGGTCCTTGGCGGCCAGCGCCGTCACGAACAGCAGGCCGGGGTCCGTGTCGGTGACCGCGAAGTAGAGGTTGCCCTCGTCGTTGCGGACGCCGTGCCCGGCGACGTAGAGCAGCAGGATGTCGTCCGGCGCCGAGCTGGAGAAGAACTCCTTGATCTGCCGACCGGCGGTGAGGACGTCGGGGTCCCGGAGCACGTCGACGTCGAAGTCGCCGACGTGCGGATCGCCGAGAACCTGCCGCAGCTCCTCGGCGTCGCGGGTGGTGCCGGGCAGCTGGGTGAACGCGGGATCGTCGTAGTGCTCCGTGGCGATGATCAGCGCATGTCGGTGGGTCAGCGTCGCCTCAACTCCCTGACGAACGCGTCGATGAGCTTCTTGCGCTCGGCGGGCGTCGGGTCGGTGATCTCCAGTTCCCGGTCGCCCATCCGGAACCGCAGCGTGCCGCGGTTGTTGCCGGGCCGGCGCCGCCAGTCCATGAGGTAGGTCAGGACCCCGCCGAGCACCTCGGGGGTGGCGGCGAGGGTGAGCAGGAGGGTGCCGACGGCGAGGGCGTCCACGCTGCGCCCGTCCGCCGCGCCCGGGACGGTCGCCTGCTCGACGGCGATGATCTCGGCCACCCCGTGCAGCTCCTTGAGCAGCCGCTGAGCGGCCTCGTCGGAGGCGGCCGGGTCACCGGCCACCACGGTGATGCGTGCCACGGTTGTCGTCTCCACCCTGGTCACCATACACAGTGGAGTCAAGATCATACTGTCCGTGAGGCTCAGTGCAGGGTCGCGCGGTCGGCGGCCGTACGCCCCGACTCCCAGCCCTCCTCGCTGTCGACCTTGAAGCCGCGGCCCCGCACCGTCCGGGGGAACGCCCGCTCCCGTGCCTCGCGCACCTGCGTCTCGCGGGACGCCAGCACGGGCAGCAGCGCGGCGGCGTCCTCCGCCCCGGCCAGGGCGGCCCGGTCGGCCGCCGCGAGGCGTTCGCCGATGCGCACCGCGTACCCGATCAGGAAGGACTGCCGGAAGGTCTTGAGCCGCGCCCGCCCGGCCTTGCCGCCCGGCGGTTCGGCCCGCGCCATCGCCCGGTGGGCCTGCACCAGCAGGGAGGCGTGCAGCAGATCGACGGCGTCGATGTCGGCGTCGAAGCCGAACACCGTGGCGAAGCCGAACTCCGGCGACCAGACGACCTGGCAGCGGTTGGCCCGGGCCACGGCGTCGAGCAGGGACGCCTTCTCGCTCTCGTACGGGTGGTCCACCCCGAGCCGGCGGGCGTACGGCGTGACCGCGGTGTCCCCGGCCCCGACCAGCGCCTCGTCCAGGCTGTGCCGGGAGATCAGCTCCTGGGCCTTCGCGCTGAACGCCTCCGCCTCGGCGGGGAACGTCGTCGCCTCGGCCTTCGCCAGCAGCGCGCGCACCCGGTGGAGCATCGCCTCGTTGCCGGCGGCCCGGTGGGTGCGGGCCACCCGCCCCGGCGGCGGCACCAGCACCTCGATCGGGGGCAGCGAGGCCAGCACCCGCAGGGCGCCCAGGAACGCGTCGATCAGGGCGATGCGGTCGGTGCGCCGGCGCCGCGTGACCTGGCCGGCGTACTCGTCGTCGGTGCCCCACCAGACCCGGGCGTCCAGCTCGCCGGCCTGGGCCAGCCAGCGGGGATCGACCGCCCGCGGCTTGAAGCCCCGCAGGTACGCGGCCACCGCGTCGGTGATCAGGTGCGCCTGCGCGGGATCGCCCCGGCGGGCGACGACCCGGTGCAGCTCGGCCGGCTGCCACCCGTCGCGGAACAGCCGCGCGGACGCGTCGAACAGGGCCGCGGTCAGCACCGGGTCCACCTCGGTGGCGGGGGCCACGGTGAGTCGGTCGAGGCCGTCCTCGTACCCGATCCGGCCGCTCAGCACGGCAGCCACCGTCTCCCGCACCGAAGCCACCCGACCAGGGTAGTGGGGGCGGGTGCGTCCGGCGCGGGCCAGGCCGGTCGCCGCCCCGGCGGCGGCCACCAGCGCGACCGCGACGAGCGCGTCGAGCCAGTAGTGGTTGGCGGTGCCCACCACGACCAGCAGGGTCAGCGCCGGATGCAGCAGCCACAGCGCCCGCCGTCGGCCGCGGGTGAGCGCGATCAGGGTCAGCGCCACCAGCAGGGCCCAGCCGACGTGCAGGGACGGCATCGCCGCGTACTGGTTGGCCAGGTCGTCCGCGTCCGGCGGGCCGTACACCGCCGGGCCGTAGCGGCGCCCGGTGTCGACCAGGCCGGTGCCCGCGAGCATCCGCGGCGGCGCCAGCGGGAAGATCAAATGTACGGCCAGCGCCGCCCCGGTGAGCAGCGCGAACGTGGTCCGCACCCGCCGGTACGCCCCCGGGCGCCGCAGGTACACCCAGAGCAGCAGCGCCGCCGTCGCGGGGAAGTGCACGAACGCGTAGTAGCTGTTGGCCGCGGCGACGAGATGTCCCGTGCCGAGCAGCTCCTGCACCCCGCGCTCGCCGGGCAGGCGCAGGAGCCGTTCGAGGTCCCACACCCGGTCCGCGTTCGCCATGGCCGCGGCGACGTGACCGTCGGCGGCGAACCGGCCCGAGCTGTAGATCAGCCAGAGCGCGGCGACGAGCAGGAGTTCGCGTACCGGCCGGGGCCGCCCGGGCCGCCGCCGTGCTGCGGGCGGCGGCCCGGCGGGCCTCATCGCCCGGCGCCGACCAGTTCGGCGTCGTCCGGCGCGGTATCGGGTTCGGCCTCGGGGCGCAGCTTCTCGCCCTCGACGTCGATGTCCGGCAGGATCCGGTCGAGCCAGGCGGGCAGCGCCCAGGCCCGGCGGCCCAGCAGCGTCATCACCGCCGGTACGAGCGTCATCCGCACCACGAACGCGTCGAAGAGGATGGCCGCCGCGAGGGCGAAACCGATCGACTTGATGATCGACTCGGGGGAGAGGATGAAGCCGGAGAAGACGCTGATCATGATGATCGCCGCCGCGGTGACCACCCGGGCGCTGTGGCTGAAGCCGTTGACCACCGCGTCCTTCGGCGCCGCGCCGTGCACGTGCTCCTCCCGCATCCGGCTGACCAGGAAGACCTCGTAGTCCATCGCCAGGCCGAACACGATGCCGATGAGGATCACCGGCAGCAGGCTGACCACCGGGCCGGTCTGCTCGACGCCGAGCACGTCGGCCAGCCAGCCCCACTGGAAGACCGCAACCACCGCACCGAACGTGGCACCGACGCTGAGCAGGAAGCCCACGATCGCCTTGATCGGCACGAGCAGCGAGCGGAACAGCAGCGTCAGCAGCAGGAACGCCAGCACCACGATGACCGCCAGGTACGGCACCAGCGCCGAGCCCATCCGCGCCGACATGTCGATGTTGACGGCGGTGAGGCCGGTGACCGAGAGGTCCGCACCCGTGCTGCCGCGCACGTCGGCGTCCCGGTCGCGGATCGCGTGCACCAGGTCGGTGGTCGCCTGGCTGTCCGGCGCGCTCGACGGGATGACCTGCAGGATGGCCGTGTCGCCCGCCGGGTTGAAGGCGGCCGGGCTGACCGCGACGACGTCCTTGAGGCTCTTGATCGTCCCGGCGGCCTGCTCCGCGGCGGCCTTCGGGTCGCTGCTGCCCGAGGCGTCCACCACGATCATCAGCGGGCCGTTGAAGCCCGGCCCGAAGCCCTCGGTGAGCAGGTCGTACGCCTTGCGCTGGGTGGTCTCGGGCGACAGCATGTTGTCGCCCGGCAGGCCCAGCCGCAGGTCCAGCGCCGGCAGCGCCACCACCAGCAGGCCGAGCGTGCCGGCGAGCAGGGTGAGCGCGGGCCGGCGGGTGACCAGCCCGGCCCAGCGGCGGCCGGCGGTCGGGCGGGCGCCCTCGGCCTCCGGGTCCCGGCTGCGCTTGCCCTTGCCGGTGATCCGCGCCCCGGCGAAGCCGAGCAGCGCCGGGAGCAGGGTGAGCGCGATGAGCACGGCGACGACGACGGCGCCCGCGGCGCCGAGGCCCATCTGGGTCAGCACGGGCATGTTCACCACGGACAGGGCGGACAGCGCGATGACCACGGTCAGGCCGGCGAAGGTGACCGCCGAGCCCGCCGTGCCGACCGCCTGCCCGGCCGCCTCGATGCCGGTACGCCCCCGCGCGATCTCGTGCCGGTACCGGGAGACGATGAACAACGCGTAGTCGATGGCCACCGCGAGGCCGAGCATCAGCGCCAGGGTCGGCGTGCTGCTGCTGAGCTCGGTGTAGCCGGAGACGATCATGATGCCGCTCATCGCGGCGCCCACGCCCAGGATCGCGGTGAGCAGCGGGAGCCCCGCCGCGACCAGCGAGCCGAAGGTGATCAGCAGCACCACGGCGGCGACGAGGAAGCCGAGCACCTCGGCGAGGCCCTGTTCGGCCTGCTCCTCGAGGGCGTCGCCGCCGGTCTCGACGGTCAGGCCCGCGTCCCGCCCGAGCTGCGCGGCGTGGGCCAGCGACTCGCGGTCGGCGTCGGTCAGCTCGACCGCCTGGACCTTGTACGAGACCTGGGCGTACGCGACCGTCCCGGCCGGGTTGATCCCGCCCTTCAGCGGGTCGGTGACGTCCACGACCTGCCCGCCGGCCTTCAGGCCGGCGACCGTGCGCCCGATGGCGGCGCGGTTGCCGGCGTCGGTGAGCTTCTCACCGGCCGGGGCGGCGAAGACCACCCGTGCCTGCGCGCCTCCCGCCCCGGCCTGCGGGAACCGCTCGGTGAGCAGGTCCTGTGCCTGCTGGGCCTCCGTGCCGGGCACGTTGAAGACGTCCGAGGTCGGTCCCGACAACGTGGCGGCACCCACCCCGAGGGCCGCGATCAGGGCGAGCCACATCGTGAGGACCAGCGCCCGGCGGCGGTAACTGAACCGCCCGAGCCGATAGAGATAGGTAGCCATCAGTACTCCTGTGAGCCTTCGTCAGGGACCCACTCACCGTGCCGGGAAGTGCCCGGCAAAGCGTCGTCCTGGCGTAGACATCGCCGTACCATGATCGTGGTAGCGCGGGCGGGACCCGTTACTACGACGAGAGGACGCCGGTCCGATGGCACGGGCGTACGGTCCAGGGTGATGGAGACCAACCGAACGCGGCTCAAGGCCTGGAAGGAAGCGGCGGACAAGCCTCTGCTGCTCGACATCCTGCTCGCCCTGGTGCTGGCCTACGCTGTGCTCAAGGCGGCGGTCGCGGACCGCGCCACGCCGAGCGACGTCGCCGTGGCCGGGGTGGCGTTCGTGGCGGTGCTGATGCGCCGCATCAGGCCCTTCGCCGCGCTGGGGGTGGCCATCGCCGCGACGGTCGGCGCGGTCCTGCAGCAGGTGACCAACCCGGGGCTGATCGTGGCGCTCGGCGTGATCACGTATTCGATCGCCGCGCACACCGGGCGGCGGCAGGGCTGGATCTGCGCCCTCAGCGCCTCCTCGCTGGTCTACCTGACCGGGCTGATCGTCGCCGTCGAGGACTGGTGGCGGGCCGAGACGCTCGGGGTGTTCGCGTGGATCTTCATGGCCGCGGCGGCCGGGGACGCGGCGCGCACGCACCGGGCGTACATCCACGAGGTGGAGGAGCGGGCCCGGCGCGCCGAGCAGACCCGTGCGGAGGAGGCGCACCGGGCGGTCATGGACGAGCGGGTGCGCATCGCCCGCGAGCTGCACGACGTGGTGGCCCACCACATCGCCGTGATCAGCGTGCAGGCCGGCGCGGCGGCGCACGTGCTGGACCGCCGGCCGGACCAGGTCGGGCCGGTGCTGGCGCACATCCGCGAGGCCTCCGACACGGTGCTCAAGGAGATCCAGTCGGTGGTCGGCGTGCTGCGCACCGACGAGGGGACGAGCACCGAGCCCACCCCGGGACTGTCGCGCCTGCCGGAGCTGCTGGCCACCCTGGAGTCGACCGGTTTTCCCGTACGCCTGCACCAGCGCGGCGAGCCGCGCCCGCTGCCCGCGATGGTCGACCTGGCGGCGTACCGGATCGTGCAGGAGGCGCTGACCAACGCCCACCGGTACGGAGAGGGCGCCGCCCGCCTGCTCGTCGAGTACGCCCCCAGCGGCATCGTGCTCGAGGTCGCGAACGACGTCCGCCCGATCCTGGGCCCGCAGGGTTCCGGGTACGGCCTGCTGGGCATGCGCGAACGCGCGGTGGCGGCCGGCGGGCGGGTCACGGCCGGGTACACCGGCGACGGCGGCTTCCGGGTCCACGCCGTGCTGCCGACCGAGAGCGACGCGTCCGTCCCGGAGCCGGTGTCGGAGCCGGTGGTGCGCCCGCTGTTGCGCACCCCGCGGCCCAGTTGCCTGCAGCCGAGCGAGGAGCCCGCGTGACGATCCGGGTGCTGCTCGCCGACGACCAGGCCCTGATCCGCGCGGGCTTCCGCATGATCATCGACTCGGAGCCGGGCTTCGAGGTGGTGGCCGAGGCGGGCGACGGGCGCGAGGCGGTGGACCTGGCGCGTACGGCCCGGGCCGACGTGGTGCTGATGGACATCCGGATGCCGCGGATGGACGGGCTGGAGGCGACCCGGCGGATCGGCGCGGACGACAACCTCGCCGGCGTGCGGGTGCTGGTGCTGACCACGTTCGAGAACGACGACAACGTGGTGCTGGCGTTGCAGGCGGGCGCCAGCGGGTTCCTGGGCAAGAGCGTGCCGCCGGAGGATCTGCTGCACGCGATCCGGGTGGTGGCGAGCGGCGAGGCGCTGCTGTCGCCGAAGGCCACGCGAGGGCTGGTCAGCCGCTTCCTCTCCACGCTGCGGCCGGAGGGCGCGGACCGGTCGACCACCCTCGGCCTGCTCACCGAGCGGGAGCGGGAGATCCTGGTGCTGGTCGCGCACGGGCTGTCCAACGACGACATCGCCGAGCGGCTGCACGTGTCGCCGCTGACCGCGAAGACGCACGTCAACCGCGCGATGACCAAGCTCAACGTGCGGGACCGGGCGCAGCTGGTGGTGCTCGCGTACCAGAGCGGGCTGGTCCGCCAGGGCGACCCCCTGCCGGAAGCCTGACGCGCCGGGCGCTTGAAGTTCCGGGGAGCTTGCACCTACGGTGGTCGATATATGGGAGCGCTCCCACGACTCCCCGTCCCCCATCCCTGGAGTTGCCCGATGCGTCTTCGTCTCGCCGCGGCCGCCGTCCTGGTGGCCGGCGCCGTGCTCTGGCCGGGCCCGGCCTCCGCCGCCGAATCGCCCTTCTACGTCGATCCGCAGACCGGCGCCGCCCGCTGGGTCGCCGCCAACCCCGGCGACCCGCGCGCCGCCGTGATCCGCGACCGGATCGCCGCCGTGCCGCAGGGCCGGTGGTTCACCAGCAACAACCCCGGCACGGTGGCCGCCGAGGTCGACGCGTACACCGGCGCCGCCGCGGCGGCCGGCAAGACGCCGATCATGGTCGTCTACAACATCCCCAACCGCGACTGCAGCGGCGCCAGCTCCGGCGGCCTGGCGAACCACGCCGCGTACCGGCAGTGGATCGACCAGGTGGCGTCCGGGCTCAAGGGCCGCCCGGCCGCGATCATCCTCGAGCCCGACGTGCTGCCGCTGATGACCAGCTGCCTCACCCCCGCGCAGCAGGACGAGGTCTACGCGTCGATGGCGTACGCGGGCAAGAAGCTCAGGGCCGGCTCCGCCGCCGCGAAGGTCTACTTCGACGCGGGGCACTCGGCGTGGCTCTCCCCGTCGGAGATGGCCGCCCGGCTCGTCCGCGCCGACATCGCGAACAGCGCCGACGGCATCGCGGTCAACGTCTCGAACTACCGCAGCAACGCCGAATCGATCCCGTACGTCAGGAACGTCATCGCCGCCACCGGGGTGTCCCGCCTCAAGGGCGTGATCGACACGAGCCGCAACGGCAACGGGCCGGCCGGCAGCGAGTGGTGCGACCCGGCCGGGCGGGCCATCGGCATCCCCAGCACCGACGCGGTGTCGGACCCGATCCTGGACGCGTACCTGTGGATCAAGCTGCCGGGGGAGGCTGACGGGTGCCTCGCCGCGGCCGGTCAGTTCGTGCCGCAGCGGGCGTACGACCTGGCCGTCGCGGCCGGACCGGAACCGGGCACCCCGCCGTCGACCCCGCCCGCCGGCGCCTGCGCGGTGGCCTACACGGCGAACGCCTGGTCGAACGGGTTCACCGCGGACCTGCGCGTCACCAACAACGGGCCCGCGGTGTCGTCCTGGACGCTTTCCTTCACCGTCCCGGCGAACGTCACGCTGACCAGCGGCTGGAGCGGAACCTGGACCCAGTCCGGCAGCACGGTCACGGTCCGCAACGCCGCCTGGAACGGCAGCCTCGCCACCGGGGCCTCGACCGGCACCGGCTTCCAGGCCACCTTCACCGGCGCCCCACCGGCGAACCCGTCCGGCTACACGCTCAACGGCACGCCGTGCTGACCCGGCTCGCGGGCGCCGTGGTGCCGGCGTCCGCCGGCACGATGCAGTACGACGACGTGGCCGTCTCCACCTCCCGGATCGGCTGCTGAACCCGCCACGGCCGGGACACGGATCATGTGCCCCGGCCGTGGCACCCTTGGGCGGGGAGAGGGGACAACCATGACCGAGTCCTTCCGGTACGCCGGGGCCACCGTCGAGATCGTCGAGGCGGCCACCATCCTCGCCGCGGCCCGGGTCAACCCCGTCGAGCTGCTGCGCCGCGCCACGTTCCCGCCGCCGGTGCGCCGGGCCGAGCTGACCGTCTCCAGCGCCGGCACGGCCGCCGGGCCGGTGCACGTGTTCTCCGCCGAGATCAGCACCTCGGTGAGCGACCTGCCGCAGAAGGAGCGGATCCGCGCGGTGGTGCTCGGCAACGACCCGGTCGGCACGCTGCTGGCCAAGCGCATCGAGGCCGGCGACCCGATCGCCACCCGGATCGTGGACGGCGTGGGAACGGCGGCCGTCGCGGCGTACCGGAAACTCGGTCTTGATCGCCCGAGCGCGGGTGCGCCGGACCGGGAGCCGGAGACGGCCGTCCTCGCCGACGCGACCGCCGGGCTGCAGGCGGCGGTCACCTACCAGGCCGACGGCAGCCTGGTGCGCCTGCGCGCCGAGGTGCCCCGCGACGACGTGCGGCCCGAGCACCTCACCGCCATGGTCCGGCTGGTCCTCCAGGCGGTCTCCGAGCTGCTCCCGCCGAGCTCCGAGCCGCTGGCCGGCCGGCGCTACGTGATCAGCCGGGAGAGCATCCCGCGGGTCGCCACCACCACCCAGGAGGTCACCCTCGACCAGGTCGGCGGCCTCGCCGACGTGGTGGGCGAGCTGCGGCAGATCGCGGTGTCGTTCCGCCACCCGGAGGCGATGGCCCGGTGGGGAGCGCGCCGGCCGCAGGGCATCCTCATGTACGGCCCGCCCGGCACCGGCAAGACCATGCTGTCCCGGGCGCTGGCCAACGAGATCGGCGCCGACTTCCGCGAGATCCGCACCCCGGAGATCCTCGACAAGTGGCTGGGCGGCTCCGAGCGCAACATCAAGCAGATCTTCCGCGACGCCCGCCGCTACCGGGTGCCGACGCTGATCCTCTTCGACGAGTTCGACTCGATCATCAGCTACGCGGGCGCCGGCGGGGACGCGGCCAGCCAGGCGATCAACGCCGTGGCGGGCATCTTCAAGCAGGAGATGAACGACCTCATCGAGGTGAACCCGAACGTCATCGTGGTGGCCACCACCAACTTCCCGCACCGGGTCGACGACTCGCTGATCCGCTCGGGCCGCTTCGACGTCAAGATCTCGGTGCCCAAGCCCGACGAGGCCGGCCGCGCCGAGATCTTCCGCAAGATGATCGCCCAGCTCGCGGCGGCGCACGAGGAACCGGGCTTCACGATGTTCGCCGACGGCCTGGACCTGGCCGAGCTCGCCCGGCTCAGCCACGGCATGACCGGCGCCGACATCAAGGAGGCCCTGCGTCGCGTCCAGCTGGCCAAGGCGATGCAGGACGCCCGCACCGGCGGCATGGTCGACCCGATCACCCAGCACGACCTCGCGGACAGTGTCCGGAATCTGCTCGGTCTGCCCTGACGCCCCGTTCGCCCGGCTCGGGAGGATATAACCTCGATCGAAGATGATCTTCAATGAGGGGTGGGGCATGACGGCTGTGTTCGTACACGGGGTCCCGGAGACCGGCGTCGTCTGGCGCGCCCTGCGCGAGGAGCTCGAGGCGACCGGCGTCGGCACCGTGGCGCTCGGCCTGCCCGGCTTCGGCTCCGAGCGCCCGGCGGGCTTCGGCGCGACGAAGGACGACTACGCGGCCTGGCTCGCCGGGGCGCTGCGTGACCTCGTCGGTCCGATCGACCTGGTCGGCCACGACTGGGGCGCGGGCCTGGTGGCGCGCGTGGCCACGGCCTTCGACGTGCCCCTGCGCAGCTGGGCGATCGACTGCGCCTCGGTGCTGCACGAGGACTACGTCTGGCACCCGATGGCGCAGGTGTGGCGGACACCGGGCCAGGGCGAGGAGTGGATGGCGGCGTTCGTGGCGGCCGGCCGGGGCGGCACCGGCGAGCGCGGCGAACCAGCCTGGCTGAAGAACGCCCTGCTGGAGGTCGCGGGCCCGGACGCCGGCGAACTCGAGGCGCGCATCGACGACACGATGGGCGGCTGCATCCTCGACCTCTACCGCTCCGCGACGCCGAACATCCACGCCGGCTGGGCAGCGGAGCTGTCCCGGCCCGCACCGGCACCGGGCCTCGTGCTCCGGGCGACCGGCGACACCCTCGACGACCCGGCCCGCTCGGCGGAGGTGGCGGCCCGGCTCGGCGCCCGCACCGCCCTGGTGGAGGGCGTCAGCCACTTCTGGATGATGGAGGATCCGGCGGCCGCCGCGAAGACCCTGCGCGCGTTCTGGTCCTCCCTGCCCTGACCCTCGCCGGCCCGCGGGTCGCCGCGCCGGCCGGCCCGCGGGTCGCGGTCCCCGCCGGCCGCGGGTCCGGGCGGGGGCGGGCGCCAGGGGAGCAGGGCAGCGGTCAGGACCGGCGGCCGAGCAAGCGGATGCAGTAGGGCAGGATCGTGTCCCGGTCGACCACCTGCCAGTCGTGGTGGGCGGCGAGCGCCAGCAGGTCGGCGTCGGGTTCGAAGGCCAGGGCCGTGGCGGTGTGCGCGAAGACCTCGGCGTCCGGCGCGGCGTTGCCGATCCCGATCGCGGTGCCCGGGTCGTACGGCAGAACCGACCTCAGCTCGCGCATCACCCGCTCCTTGCCGCCGGTCAGCCCCGGGGTGCACGTCAGGCGGTCGGTGAGCCGGCCGTCGACGGTCTCGCTGAGAGCGCCGCGGCTCCAGGAGATGCCCAGGTCGAGGGCGGCCTCCTGAATCGGGACATCCGAGTTGCCGGAGATCAGGTGGATCTCGAAGTCGTGGGCCTTGAACAGGGCGATCAACTCCTCGGCGAACGCGAAGAGGCTCCGGCGGCAGGTCTGCCAGGTGCCGGCGGCCACCGCGCGCACGTCCGGCTCGGCGACGCCGTTCAGGGTTGCCGCGTACGCCCGGTAGGCCTCGGTCATGATCCGGTCCCGGGATGCCTTGTCGCCGGCTGCGGCGGTGTACCGCGCGATAGCGCGCAGACAGGCGCGGGCCTCGGCGGCGTCGCCCACGCCGTGCTCGATCAGATCAGTCATGAACTGCCTGCCGAGCACGCCGGGCAGCAGCGTGCCGTCGAGGTCGACGACGACGTGACGGGTCACGAATCGCGCTCCACACAGAGCATCGCCAGCTTCCGGAGGGTCGCCCGCGCCCGCAGCCGCGGGGCGTCGTCGAGCGCGGTCAGGGACTCCCGGTACCGTTCGGCGATCATCGCCTCGACGATCTCCGGCGCACCGGTGGCCGCGATGACCTCGCGGGCCGCGCGGGCCTCCGGCTCGGTCAGGCCGGCCCTGCCGACCAGGCTCTCCAGCAGATCCCGTTGCGTGGCGGTGGCGCGCCGCGCGGCGATGGCGAGCAGGACGGTGCGCTTGCCCTCGCGCAGGTCGTCGCTGACCGGCTTACCGGTGAGGAGCGGGTCCCCGAAGATCCCGAGGAGGTCGTCGCGCAGCTGGAACGCGTCGCCGAGGGGGAGGGCGAACCGGCTGAGCGTTTCCAGCAGACCGGCGTCGGCGCCCGCCAGCGCGGCTCCCACGTGCAGCGGACGCTCGACCGTGTACTTGGCGGTCTTGTAGCGGATGACGGCCATCGCCGCCCGCTGGTCGGTGATCGGTCCCAGGGCCGTCATCAGATCCAGGTACTGGCCGTAGTGCATCTCCTCGCGCATGACGTCGATCACCGAGGCCGCCGCACCCCGGCGGCCGGCGGGGACCCCGGCGGTGGTGTACAGCTCGTCCGACCAGGTCAGGGCCATGTTGCCGATGAGGAGCGCGGCGCTCGCGCCCACCTGCGCCGCCCTGTCGTGGTGGCCCAGGCGGGCGGCGATCTCCCGGTGGACGGTGGGCCGGGAGCGGCGGGTGTCGGTGTTGTCGATGATGTCGTCGTGGATCAGCGCGAAGGCCTGATACAGCTCCAGCGCGGCGGCGGTCCGGAGCACGGGTTCGGGCAGTCCGTCGCCGCCGGCAGCCTGCCAGCCCGCGAGACACAGCAGCGGGCGGAGCCGCTTGCCGCCGGCGGCCACGAAGCTCTCCAGCGTGGCCGGAATTTCGGACGGCAGTGCACCCTTCCGCGCGCGTTCCCGCTTGCCGGCGAGGAAGGTGAGCAGGTACTCCGTCACCTGCTGCCGGGCCTCGTCCAGGTCGATCATGGTGCTCGGCGGGCTGCTCATCGTTCTCCGTCCCGTACGGCGACGACCCTGTCGAGGGCGAAGATGCGGAAGGCGGTGTGCCCGCTGGAATCCAGATAGTTCTGGTAGGCCGGCCCGAAACCGGTATAGAACGCCCAGACCTCGGCGTGTTCCTCCCCGGTCAGCAGCCGGGCCCTGACCGGTATCACCGTGTCGCCCGTGGTGACCGTCGCCGCCGGCTCGGCGAGCAGGTTGGCGGACCAGTCGGGGTGTCCGGAACGGCCGAAGTGGGACGCGACCACCGCGAAGGAGTCCGCACCGTGCGGCTTGTAGAACAGCGGCGTGGTGCGCGGCTTCCCGGTTCGCCGGCCGGTCGTGGTGAGCAGCAGCGTGGGAGCGCCGGTCGTGCCGCCCACGCTCACGCGACCCCGGCTACGGGCCAGCAGGAAGCGGTCGGCGGGCACCATGGCCCGGCGCATGAAGCCGATGAACCACGGCTCGGGAGCGAGTCTCACCATGAGCTTCCAGAGCCCGGCCTGTACGCGTGCGGGGATCATGCGCCGCGGATGAGGTCGGCCGCGCGTTCGGCGAGCATGATGGTGGCGGCGTTGGTGTGTGCGCGGGGGATGACGGGCATTGCCGACGCGTCGACCACCCGCAGGCCGGCGATGCCGCGGACGCGGAGCTCCGGGTCGACCACCGCTTCCTCGTCCGTGCCCATGCGGCAGGTTCCGACGTGGTGGTAGACGGTGTCGGCCCGGTGCCGGACGTGGTGCTCCACGCTCGCCTCGTCGTCCAGGTCCAGGTCCGGGTGCCACGGCTCGCCGGCGTACGGGGCCAGAGCGTGTGTACCGAGGATCCGCCGGGCGACGGCGAGCCCCCGGATCAGCCGCCGCAGGTCTTCCCCCGCGGGATCGAGCAGATACCCGGGGTCGATCTCGGGCGCGTCGTCCGGCGAGGACGATCGCAGCCGTACGCGTCCCCGGCTCCGCGGCTGCAGGAGGACGACCGCCAGGGTCAGGGCGTGCTCCGCCGGCGGGTCGATGCCGTGGTCGACGAACGCGGCCGGAAGGAAGCTGATCTCCAGATCGGGTGCCGCGTGGACCGGGGAACTGGCGGCGAAGTAGGCCGCCTCGGCCACGTTGGAGGTGAGCGGGCCCGTGCGGTCGCGCTCGTAGGCCGCCTGGGCCTCGGGGCTGCCCGCGGCGGCGAGGGTGACCTCGCGCCGGCAGTGGACGATCAGCGGGGCGAAGAGGTGGTCCTGCAGCCCCTGACCGACTCCGTCGAGCGGCCGGACGCAGTCGATGCCGTGTTCCGCGAGGTGCTCGGCGGGCCCGATGCCGGAGAGCATGAGCAGCTGAGGGGAGTTGATCGCGCCCGCGCTGAGTATGACCTCACGCCGCGCGAGGAGCGTCACCACCCGCCCCTCCCGGTCGGCGGCCTCGACGCCCGTGGCCCGCCCGTCCTCCACGAGGATGCGGCGTACGTGCAGGCCGGAGCGGACGTCGAGGTTCTCCCGGCCGAGCCCGCGCAGATAGCCGTCCGCCGTACTCCAGCGTCGCCCGTCCCGCTGACTCGTGGGCAGCCGGGCGACGCCGGTGCTGTCCGGGGCGTTGGCGTCGGCCGACCGGGGCAGGCCGAGCTCGTCGCAGGCGGCGAGGAACACGTCGGTGACCTCCAGCCGGCTGCGGACGTCCTCGACGTATTGCGGTCCGTCGGTGCCGTACAGGCCGGGACCGGTCGTCCCGGTGCGGCGCTCGGCGCGACGGAAGTACGGCTCGACGTCGTCGTAGGTCCATCCGGGGGCGCCGCCCTGTGCCCAGCCGTCGAAGTCGGCCCGGTGACCGCGGGTCCAGACGTTGGCGTTGAGCGACGAACTGCCGCCGAGGATGCGGCCGCGGGGCACCCGCACCTCCCGTCCGGCCAGACCGGGCTGCGGGGTGGTGCGGTAGTCCCAGTCGTGCTCGGTGCCGAACAGGGTGGGGAAGGCCAGCGGGATGCCGACAGCCGGATGGTCGTCCGGGCCGCCGGCCTCGATCACCGCCACCCGTGCCCGCGGGTCGGCGGCCAGGCGGGCGGCGACCACGCTGCCGGCCGAGCCCGCTCCTACGACGAGATAGTCATAGCTCGAGGTATTCATGACCGTCCTCAGTGGTGACGCCGCGGTACGGGCATGGCGGCGATGGTTGATCACTGGTGTCAATCTGATGGTCTTCCGGCGGTGAACGGCACCCTTCGCGGCGACTTCTGGCCTTTTCATACCTGCAAGAGTGGAAATAAGTCCCTCGTCGCCCGCTGCCCCTTGTCGCCGGCATCGTCCGAAGTGAGCCTTCTCGTACCGAGAGACAGTGGGGGCACGATGACTCAGGACGAACCGTTCCTCGAACTCGACGGCTCGATCGACGAGACGGCAGCACGGTGGCGGGCGAAAGCACGGGCCTTCGCCGCGGAACACGCGGCGCCGATCGGGCGCCGCCTCGACGTGATGAGCGCGCAGGAGGCGGTCGCATCCGGTTCGCCGTACTTCGACTTCCTCGGCGCCGCCACCGCGGCCGGATTCCTGACGATGACCGCACCTGCGGCGTACGGGGGGCCGGGACTGTCGCGCCTCGCCGAGTATCTGGTCGTGGAGGAGCTGGCGACCGGTGATGCGGGCCTGGCGACCAGCCTGTTCATCGCCCCGATGGCGTACCGGTACGCGCACGACTTCGGCAGCCCCCGGCTCGTCGAGGAACTGAGCCGTCCGTACTTCACCGGGCAACGGCCGGAGTGGTCGAGCTGCTTCGCCATCACCGACGCCGGCCACGGCTCCGACATGATGGCCTCGCACACCCCCGCGTTCGCCGTGCCGGGCGGGGACGTCATCGCCCGCCGGGACGGTGACGAGTGGGTCCTCGACGGCACCAAGGCCGCCTGGACCAGCAACGCGATGACCGCGACCCATGCCCTGGTCTGCTGCACGATCGACCGGACCAGTCTCGCCCGCGGCGGCATCGCCGTGGTCCCGCTGGACGTGGACGGGGTCACCCGCGGGCGGCCGCTGGACAAGCACGGCCTGCGGTCACTGAACCAGGGCTCGCTCAGCTTCTCCGCCGTTCGCCTGCCCGCGGACCACCTGCTGATCGGCGAGGACGCGTACGCCACCGCCATGCAGGCGACGCATGCGCTGGCGAGCGTCTCCATGGCGCTGCTGGCCTTCGGTACCGCCCGGGCCGCGTACGAGGGTGCCCTGCGCTGGGTGCGTGAACGGGTACAGGGTGGCCGGATCCTCAGCGAGCATCAGGCCACCCAGCTGCGCATCTTCCGGATGTTCGGCAAGCTGGAAGCCGCCCGGGCCCTGACTCGTGCCGTGTTCCTGCACAACTACGGCCGGACCGACGCCGGCGGCATGGGCTCCCTGGCGCACGCCGCAGCCGCCAAGGTCTTCGTCACGGAGGCCGCTGTCGAGATCTGCGGCATCGCCTTCCAGCTCTGCGGGGCCAGGGCCACCCAGCGCGACGGCGTCCGCTTCACGGACGGTTCCGTCTTCTACCCCGAGAAGCTTCTGCGCGATGCCAGGTCATTCATGGTTGCGGACGGCGAGAACGACCTGCTGTCCCTGTTGGGCGCGGCTCACCTGCTCTGAACGTGGACCGCGGCGGCCGGCGACGGACCGGGGGTGAGGAAGGACGGCTCGGGGGAGGGGCGGCCGAAGTGGTAGCCCTGGGCCAGCTCGTAGCCGAGCCGGTGCAGCTCCGCCGCCTGTTCCGCGGTCTCCACGCCCTCGGCCACCGCCGTGAGGCCCAGGCCCGCGCTCACCTGGATCAGCGCGGTCGCGATCACCGCGTGCCGGCCGGCCATCGTGATGGAGTCGACGAAGGACTTGTCGACCTTGAGGACGTCGACCGGGACCGTCTGGAGCAGGCCGAGGGAGGAGTGGCCGGTGCCGAAGTCGTCCAGGGCGATGTGGACGCCGAGGTCGTGCAGGTCCTGCACCGACTGCACGGCCTGGCCGCCGCCGAAGACGGCGGTCTCGGTGACCTCGACCGTCAGGCGGCCGGCGGGCAGGCCGGTCTCGTCGAGGACCGCCGCCACCAGGGCGGCGAAGCCGGGCTCGGCGAGCTGGCGGGCGGAGACGTTGACGCTCATCCGGGCCGGCGCCAGGTCGCCGTACGCGGCCTGCCACTCCATCGCCTGGGCGCAGGCCGTCCGCAGGATCCACTCGCCCAGCTCGACGATCAGGCCGTTGCGTTCGGCGGCCGGGATGAAGTGGTCCGGGGGCACCGTGCCGCGTTCCGGGTGGGCCCAGCGGACCAGGGCCTCGACGGCGACCGGGCGCCCGGACGGCAGCGCCACGATCGGCTGATAGACGACGCGGAACTGGCCGGTGTCCAGGGCCGTCCGCAGCTCCGCGCCGACCCGGGCCTGCTCGTCGGACTGCTCGTCGAGGTCGGCGGCGTAGCGGCGGGGGCGGTCCGCGGCGGCGGCCTTGGCGGCGTACATGGCGACGTCGGCGCGGCGCAGCACCTCGTACGGGTCCGCCGTGCCGGCACCGTCCGCGACGCCGATGCTGGCGCTCACGAGCAGCTCGTGGTCGCCGGCGACGATGGGTTCGCGCAGGGCGTCGGCGAGCCGCGCCACGGCCCGGTCCGCCTCCGCGCCGGTCGCCCCGGGCAGGAGGACGGCGAACTCGTCCCCGCCCATCCGGGCGACGAGCACCTCCGGCGGCAGCGCCGCGCGCAGCCGCTGGCCGGCCACGGTGAGCAGGCGGTCGCCGACGCCGTGGCCGAGCCGGTCGTTGACGCCCTTGAAGTCGTCGAGGTCGAGCAGCGCCACCTGGGTGCGCCCGGCGGCCAGGGCGGTCCGCAGGTCGCGCTCGAAGCGGCGCCGGTTCGCCAGGCCGGTGAGGTCGTCGGCCATCGCCAGGTCCTCGAGCTGGTCGGCCTGCCGCTGCACCTGGCCGACGAAGCCGGACATGCGGACCACGACCAGCAGGAAGAGCAGCACCGCGCCGGCGGCGATGACCAGCCGGTCGACGTGGTCGCCGCTGCCGGGCAGGAACAGCAGGCCCGGGGCGAGCAGCGAGCAGACGGCGAGCAGCAGCAGCCGGGCCCGGCCCACCCGGGCGTCACGGGCCTGCCGGCGGGCCGTTCCGGCGACGCGCATCGACGGGTGCAGCGCCGCGGCGCCCCAGCAGACGTACGACAGCAGCCAGCCGGCGTCCAGGAACCGGGCGTTCACGTCCGAGTAGAGCGAGATGAGCGAGTAGCAGACGTCGGCCACGAGCAGGAGCACCGCGGCGGCGCCGAGCAGCCGGATGCTGGTCGAGCGCCGGACGACGCCGGTGTAGAAGCGGGCCAGCATGGCGAGCAGCAGCGCGTCGGCCGCCGGGTACGCGACGCCGATCACCCGCTCGAGGGTCGAGGCGGTCGAGTCGGCGGCGATGGGGTGCATCACGAAGACCCAGAAGACCAGGCCGAGGCCGATCGCGACGATGGACGCGTCGATGAGGGCGGCCAGGTCGCGGTCCCGGGCGCCGCGGCCGCGCATCAGCATGATCATCCCGGCCACGAAGAACGGGTACGCGCTCAGGTACAGGACGTCCGCCGGGGACGGGTACGGCTCCTGGTCCAGGACGTACTTGTAGTACTCCCACACGAGGTCGCCCAGGACCCAGGTGAGCTGGCCGGCGGCGAACCAGTACCACATGGCGCGGCGGCCGGCCCGGTGCAGCCGTACGCCGACGATGATCATGACGGTGGAGACCAGCCCGATCGCGTCGTACACGAGGTTCGAGACGAGGCCCTCGTCCGGCAGCAGGAAGTAGGCGGCCGTGGCCAGCGACCCCGCCGCTACCCACCACCACCAGAACCGCTCTCCCCGCACGTCCTGACATCGGCGGCGGCGGGACCCAGCTGAGGTGTCCGCCCGCTCAGGAGATCGCGGCCACATCGCTACGGGCGAAGCCGGGGACGGCGAGGGGCGTACCGAAGTAGTCGCCCTGCGCGTAGCGGTATCCGAGCCGGTGCAGCTCGGCGGCCTGTTCGGCAGTCTGCACGCCCTCGGCCACGGCGGTCAGGCCGAGCCCGTCGCTCACCTGTAGCAGCGCGGTGGCGATGACGGCGTGCCGGCCCGCCCGGGTGATCGAGCCGACGAACGAGCGGTCGATCTTGAGCAGGTCGGCGGGCACGTGGTCGAGGACGCCCAGCGACGAGTGGCCGGTGCCGAACTCGTCGAGCCCGATCGGTACGCCCAGCTCGTGCAGCTGCTCCAGCGTCCGCACCACCCGGCCGCCCCGCAGCACCGCCGTCTCGCTCACCTCGAGGGTCAGGTGGTGGATCGGCAGCCCGGTCCGGGCGAGGGTGGTCGTGACCAGCTCGGGGAAGCCCGGCTCGGCGAGCTGGCGGGCGCAGACGTTGACGTTGACGCGGGCGGGCGCGGCCGGGCCGAGGGTGCGGTGCCATTCCGCGGCGCGCGCGCACGCCGTCTCGAGGATCCAGGCGCCGAGCTCGACCATGAGGCCCGTGCGTTCGGCGACGGGCAGGAACTCGGCCGGGGCGATCGGCCCGCGTACGGGATGATCCCAGCGCACGAGCGCCTCGACGGCGGCCATCCGGTGGTCGGGCAGGGACACGATCGGCTGATAGACGAGGTGCAGCCCGCCGGTGTCGAGCGCGGTCCGCAGCTCCGCGCCCAGCCACGCCTCGTCGGCCGCGCGGACGTCCAGGTCGGCGGTGTGCCGGCGGTGGCGCTCGCCGGCCTGCTTCGCGGCGTACATGGCGACGTCCGCCCGGCGCAGGACCTCGTAGCCGTCCGTGGTGCCGGCGTCGTCCGCGGTGCCGACGCTGGCGCCGACGAGCAGCTCGTGCCCGTCGACCCGGACGGGCTCGCGCAGCGCCTCGACCACCCGGCCGACGACCTGGTCCATGGCCGCCGGGGTGGCGTGCGGCACCAGGACGGCGAACTCGTCGCCGCCCATCCGCGCGACCAGGTCGCCCTCGCGCAGCGCGCCCTGCAGCCGCGCGGCGACGGTCTGGAGCAGGCGGTCGCCGGCGGCGTGGCCGAGCCGGTCGTTGACGTCCTTGAAGCCGTTGAGGTCGAGCATGGCCACCTGGGCGGAACCGGCGGCGACCGCCGCGGTGAGGCGCTCCTCGAAGACCCGCCGGTTCGGCAGGCCGGTCAGCGCGTCCCGCAGGGCCAGCTCCTCCAGCAGCCCCGCCTGGCGCTGCACCTCCGTCACGAAGCCGGACATGCGGGCGAGGACGAACAGGAACAGCAGCACCGCGCCGACCCCGATGGCGGGCCAGTCCACCCCGGCGGCGCCGGCGGTGAGGCCCTGGGCGAACAGCGCCGCCGGCACGAGCAGGGTGCAGGCGGCCAGCAGGGTCAGCCGGCCGCGGCCCAGGCGCGGGGCGGCGGGACCGGCCGGCGGGTCCGCGGCACCGGCCGAACGGTGCAGCGCGGCGGCACCCCAGGCGACGTTCGCGAGGATCCAGCCGACCGCGATCGGGCCCTCCAGGTCGGGCGCGTACGCCGTCACGACCTGGTACGCCGCGTCGGACGCGAGCATGCCGGCCACCCCCGCGGTGAGCAGCGCCAGGCTGAGCGTCGGGCGCCCCGACCGGGTCAGCAGGCGCACGGCGACCGCCAGCAGCAGCAGGTCACTCACCGGGTAGGCGGCCCCGACCAGGCGCTCCAGCGCCGGGATGGACGCGTCGGCGGCGATCGGCCCCACCAGGAACACCCACCACACCAGCCCCAGCCCGGTGGCGATGATGGCCGAGTCGAGCAGGCCGGCCCGGTCCCGGGCGAGCCGCCCCCGCGCGATCAGCAGGACGCCGGCGGCCAGCAGCGGGCAGGTGGCGAGGTAGAACACGTCGGCCAGGGACGGGAACGGCGGCTCGTCCAGCACCTGCCGGTAGATCTCGTACGTGATGTCACCGGCCAGCCGGACCAGCACGGCGGCGGCGAAGACGTACCAGCCGGTGCGGTGCACGGGCCGGCGGCGCCGGATGCCGGCCAGGACCGCGAGCAGCGTCGCGACCTCGAAGCCGTTGTAGAGCACCGCCGCGGCCGGGGTGCCGTCGTCCAGCAGCGGGTACGCGACGGTGACCAGCAGCCCCGCCGCCAGCCACGCCACCGTCACCCGGTCACCCCGTAGGTTCCGCACACCCACGCCATCGGCAGTGATCCGCGACACCTGAACCTTCACCGGGCCGCGGGCAGCGCGCGGTCGGTCAGGGCGGCGGTGTCGACGCCGGCGGGCAGCGTGCCGAAGGTGTGCCCCCAGTCGCCGGCCAGGCGGCTCGCGCAGAACGCGTCGGCGACCGCGTGCGGAGCGTGGCGCACGAGCAGCGCGCCCTGCAACACCAGTGCCATCCGCTCCACGATGCGCCGCGCCTGCGGCTCCGGGTCGTCCGCGGCGAGCAGCGCGGTCAGCCCGGCCGCCGCCTCGTCCAGGCGGCGGTCGGCGCCCGCCGCCGCGTCGATCTCCGCCCGGTACGCGTCGAGGCTGCCCGGGTCGCGGCGCAGCGCCCGCAGCACGTCCAGGGCCTGGACGTTGCCCGAGCCCTCCCAGATCGAGTTCAGCGGGGCGTCGCGGTACAGCCGGGGCAGGCCGGAGTCCTCGACGTACCCGTTGCCGCCGAGGCACTCGAGGGCCTCGCCGACCACCGCCGGCTGGCGCTTGCAGACCCAGAACTTGCCGATCGGCACGGCGAGCCGGCTGAAGGCGCGCTCGGCGGCGTTCCCGCGTACGCCCCGGTCGACGGCCCCGGCCAGCCGCAGGGCCAGCGCCGTCGCGGCCTCGGTCTCCACCGCCAGGTCCGCGCAGACGTTGCGCATCAGCGGCTTGCCGATCAGCGGGCCGCCGAACGCCGACCGGTGCCGTACGTGATGGACGGCCTGCACCAGCGCGGCCCGCATCCCGGACGCCGAGCCGGTCACGCAGTCCAGCCGGGTCATCGCCACCATGTCGATGATCGTGCGGATGCCGTCGCCCTCGGCCCCGACCGGCCACGCCACCGTGTCCTCGAACTCCGGCTCGCTGCTGGCGTTGCTGCGGTTGCCCAGCTTGTCCTTGAGCCGCTGGATCCGGAACGTGTTGCGGCTGCCGTCGGGCAGCACCCGCGGAACCAGGAAGCACGACAGGCCGGCCGGCGCCCGGGCGAGGACCAGGAACAGGTCGCACATCGGCGCGCTGGTGAACCACTTGTGGCCGCGCAGCCGGTAGGTGCCGTCGCCGGCCGGGGTCGCGGTGGTCGAGTTCGCGCGGACGTCGGAGCCGCCCTGCTTCTCGGTCATGCCCATGCCGGCGAGCAGTCCCCGCTTGGTTTGCGGCGCGCGCAGCCCCGGATCGTACGCGCGGCTCGCCAGCAGCGGCCCGTACGCGGCGGACAGCTCGGGGGAGTGCCGCAGGGCGGGCAGCACCGCGTACGTCATCGAGATCGGACAGGTGTGCCCGGCCTCCACCTGCCCCCACACGAACAGGCCGGCGGCCCGTGCCACGTGCGCCCCCGGCCGCGGATCCGACCACGGGGTGCCGGCCAGCCCCTCGGCCACGGCCACGTCCATCAGCCGGTGCCAGGACGGGTGGAAGTCGACCTCGTCGGTGCGGTGGCCGTACCGGTCGTGGGTGAGCAGGCGCGGCTCGTGCCGGTTGGCCTCGTCGCCCCAGCGCTGCGCCTCCTCGCCGCCGCCCAGCTTGCCCAGGCGGTGCAGGTCGTCGGCGGCCCAGCCGGCGCCCTCCCGCTCCACCGCCTCCAGCAGCGCGGCGTCGGCGGCGATGTCGTGACCGGCGAGCGGCGGCGGCTGGTTGACGACCTCGTGCGTGCCCACCCGGTGAATCTAGTACCGGAGTGTGGTGGCGGTCACGGGGTGTTGCGCGGAAAGTGGCGGCGTCCGCGTAGGGTTCGCCAGAGGCCCGCGTCGAGGAATGGTGAGGACGGTTGCCCACGGACCTGCCGGCAGAGCTCGAGGCGGCGCGCCTCCTGGCGGCCGGCAACGACCGGCCCGACCTCGCGGAGCGGCTGGCCCGCTCGGCCGGCCGGCTGGCCTCCGGCGAGGTCACCGTCGCCGTGGTCGGCGAGTTCAAGCAGGGCAAGAGCACCCTGGTCAACGCCCTGCTGCGGACCGACGTCTGCCCGGTCGACGCCGACGTGGTCACCGCAGTGCCGACCGTCCTGCGCTACGGCACGCCCGCGGCGGTGCACCTGCGGGTCCCCGCCGAGGACGGCAGCCTCACCGCCGTACCGGTCCCCTTCGACCAGATCCGCCGGCACGTCACCGAGGGCGCGCCCGCCGGCGACGGGCCCGCGCCGCGCGGCGTGGAGATCCGGCTCGACCGGCGGCTGCTCGGCGCCGGACTGACCCTGGTGGACACCCCGGGCGTCGGCGGGCTCGACTCGGCGCAGGGCAACCTGACGCTCGGCGCCCTCGCCACCGCCGCCGCGGCCCTCTTCGTCACCGACGCCTCCCAGGAGCTGACCGCCCCCGAGGTCGACTTCCTGCGCCGGGTCGCCGAGCGCTGCCCGTCGGTGATCTGCGTCCTCACCAAGACCGACCTGCACGCCGAGTGGCGCCGCATCGCCGAGCTCGACGCCGCCCACCTCGCCGCCGCCGGCCTCGACGTGCCGATCGTCGCCGTCTCCTCGTTCCTGCGGCTGCGCGCCCAGGCCCGCGACAGCACCGAGCTCAACGCGGAGTCCGGCTTCCCGCGCCTGGTCGAGACGCTGCGCCGGGACGTGCTCGGCGCGGCCCGGGCCGGGGTCGAGGCCGCGGCGCGCGCCGAGCTGGCGTTCGTCGTCGGGCAGCTCCGCGAGCGCGTCGCGGCCGAGCAGGCTGCCGCGTCCGCGCCCGCCGCCGCACCGGCCCTCTCCGATCGGTACGCCCAGCTGCACCGCCGGGCGCAGGCGGCCGGCTCCTGGCAGACCGTGCTGGGCGACGGCATCCAGGACCTCACCGCCGACGTCGACCACGACCTGCGGGAACGGTTGCGGCGGCTGCTGCGCGACGGCGAGGAGCTGATCGACGCCTCCGACCCCCGGGACACCTGGACCGACTTCCAGGCGTGGGCCGCCCGCGAGGCCGCGTCCGCCGCCGCCGACAACCTCATGCTCCTGGTGACCCGCAGCGACCAGCTCGCCCGGGAGGTCGCCGAACGCTTCGACGTCGAGGTGGACGCGTTCGGCGCCGACCTGCCCGCCCCCGACGCCGGCCTCGCCAAGGTCGCCGACCTCGACGTGACCTTCCACCGCTCGGGCATGCAGCAGTTCCTCGGGGCGTTCACCGCGGCCCGGGTCACGTACGGCGGGTTCTACCTGCTCGGGGCGGTCGGCGCCCTGTTCAACGTCGCCCTGGCGGCACCGATCGGGATCATCGCCGGGCTCACCCTGGGCCGCCGCCTCGTCAAGCAGGAGCGGGAACGGCAGGTGCAGCAGCGCCGCCAGCAGGCCAAGGCGGCGCTGCGGCGCTACGTCGACGACGTCACGTTCCACGTCGGACGCGACTCCCGCGAGGCGGTACGCCGCACCCAGCGGTTCCTGCGCGACGAGTTCGCCGCGCGGGCCGCCGAGATGCAGCGGTCGGCGGCGGGCACGGCCGCGGCCGTACGCGAGACCGCCGCCCTGCCCGATGCGGCCCGCCAGGCCCGGGCCCGGCAGCTGGCCGCCCTGCACGAGGAACTGGACCGCCTGTCATGACCCTGCTCGCCGACGTCCGGGCCGTGCTCGACCGCGCCGCCGCCGAATCCCGCGACCCCGCCGTCCGCGCGGCGATCGGGGCCGCCCGGCGGCGCGTCGACGAGCCGCTGCGGGTGGCGATCGCCGGCAAGGTCAAGGCCGGCAAGTCCACGCTGCTCAACGCGCTCGTCGGCGAGGGACTCGCGCCCACCGACGCGGGGGAGTGCACCCGGATCGTCACCTGGTACGCCGACGGGCCCACCTACGCGGTCACCGCCCACCTGCGCGACGGCGGCGCCGAGCCCCGCCCGTTCGACCGGGCCGGCGGCGCCGTACGGATCAGCCTCGGCCGCCCCGCCGAGCAGGTCGACCACCTCGAGGTGCGGGTGCCGAGCGCCCGGCTGCGGCAGCACACCCTGATCGACACGCCGGGCATCGCGTCGCTCTCGACCGACGTGTCGCTGCGCACGATGGCGTTTCTCGAGGCCGAGGGGGAACGCGCCACGCAGACCGACGCGGTGCTCTACCTGCTGCGCCACATGCACGCCAGCGACGTACGGTTCCTCGAGTCGTTCCACGGCGACGGCCTCGCCGGCGGCAGCCCGGTCAACGCGGTCGGCGTGCTGTCCCGGGCGGACGAGATCGGCGGCGCCCGCCTCGACGCGATGGAGGCCGCCGCGCGCGTCGCCGCCCGCTACGCCGCCGACGAGCGGCTGCGCCGGCTCTGCCCGGTGGTCGTGCCCGTCGCGGGCCTGCTCGGCGCCGCCGGGGCCACGTTGCGCGAGGACGAGTTCCGCACGCTGGCCGCGGTCGCCACCGAACCCATGGACGCCATCGTCGAGCTGCTGCTCACCGCGGACCGCTTCGCCGACTCGGCGCCGGCCCGCCGGGCGGTGCTGGAACGGTTCGGGCTGTTCGGCGTACGGCTGGGAGTGCGGCTGATCCGCGAGCAGAAGGTGCTCGACTCGGCCGACCTGGCCCGGGCGCTCACCGCGCACAGCGGCATCGAGCGGCTCCGGGAGGTCTTCGCCGCCCAGTTCGCCGGCCGCAGCGAGGTGCTCAAGGCCCGCTCGGCGCTGGCCGTCCTCGACGAGTACCTCGACCCGGAATCGGCGGCGGCGGCCGAGGTCGAGCGGATCCGGGCCAGCGCCCACGAGTTCGTCGAGCTGCGCCTGCTGCACCTCGTCCGCTCCGGCCGCCTGCCCGGCCGCCCCGGCCAGCTCGCCGAGATGGACCGCCTGCTCGGCGGCGACGGCGCCGCCGCGCACCAGCGCCTCGGCCTGCCCGCCGGGGTGGCACCGGAGGCGATCGGCGCGGCGGCCCGGTCGGCGCTGGCCCGCTGGCAGGCCGTCGCCGAGCACCCGCTCTCGGCCCGGGAACTGCGCACCGCGGCCCGGGCGGTGGCCCGCAGCTGCGAGGCGATCCTGGTTCAGGACCAGCAGGGATGACCCTCCCGGGCGTCGCCCGGGGTCAGCTTGACCTCGTCGCTGCCGTCCGCCTTCACGATGATGATCCGGGGGTCCTCCAGCGGGCCGCGGGTGAACGCCAGCCAGGAGTTGTCCGGCGCCCACGACGGGTCCATCTCCCGGGCGGGATCGTCGGTCAGCGGCCGCGCCTTGCCGCCGTCCGCGTCGGCCGCCCAGATGTCCGAGAGCCCGGGCCCGGTGCTCCGCGTGTACGCGATGAGGCGCCCGTCCGGCGACCAGGCCGGGTCCACGGCGGGACCGGTGTCGCCCTCGGTGATCCGCCGGCCCGGCTCGTTCGGGTCGTCGACGGTCAGGGCGTACACGTCGCGCTGCCCGTCGCGCTCCACCCAGTACGCGATCTCCTTGCCGTCCGGTGACCAGGCCGGATCGTCCTTCAGGTCGCGGGAGAACGTCAGCTGCTTCGGGGCGCCGCCGGCCACCGGCGCGACGAACATCTGGCCCCGCCCGTCGACCTCCTTCATGAAGGCGAGCTTGGTGTCGTCCTTCGACCAGGCCGCCCGGCCGCCGGTGACGCCGGTGAGCAGCCTCCGGGCGTTGTCGCCCGACGCGTCCATCACCCAGATCTCGTTCCTGCCGTCGTCGAGGTTGCGGGTCAGGGCGATCCGCTTCCGGTCGTGCGACCACTCCGGCAGCACGTCGCCGCCGGTGCCGGAGATCAGCACCGGCTCGTCGACGCCGGGGGTACGCAGCATGACGTTCGACTTGCGCTCGGGCCGGCCGGCGCCGCCCGTGTCCACCCGGATCAGCATGGTGTCGGTCGGGTACGGCAGCGTGCTCGCGGTCGGCGTGGGGCCGGCACCCTGCGGCTTCGCGCCGCCATCGCCCCTGCTGAGGATGACCGCCAGGGTGGCGGCGCCGGCGATGACGGCCGCGGTGAGCACGCCGGCGAGCAGGATCATGCCCCGGCGCTTCCGGCCGCCGTACTCCCCGCCGCGGTCCGGCGGCGGAGGGTGGTGCACCGGCCCGCCGGGCGAAATCGGCGGCTGGATCACCTGGTGGTGGGGCGGCTCCTGGAGGGGCGCGGTGGCGAAGGCCCGGGTCGTTGTGACCGGGGGCGGCTGCGGGGCGGAGACGGAGGCCGCGCCGCGGGAGTAGGCGACCGGGGGCGGGCCGGCGGTCTCCACCATGGTCGCCGCCGGGCCGGCCTGCGGGCGGGCCGGCGCGCTGCCGACCGGCACCCGCGCCGTCACCGGCTCGGCCGGGGCCGTGATCTCCTCGGTCTCCGCCGGGGCGGTGATCTCCTCGGTCTCCGTGGGGGCCGCCTCCACGGGCTCGGTCTCCGCCGCGGCCGTCTCCGCGGTCCGGTCCGGGGTCGCGGCCGGGTAGGTGGTCCGCTCCGGGGTCGGGGCGGGGTCGGCCGTGGCGAAGGGGGAGGCGCCGCCGGTGATCGTGGCCGTGGACACCGCCGCGCCCATCGCGATGCTGTGCTCCGGGTGCGGGTCCGCCACCACCGGTCGGTCGAACGCCGCTGTCAGCAGCTGACTCACCAGCGGGATGCGCGACGAGCCGCCCGCCAGCAGCACCGCGTCCAGCTCCTCCGGCGCCACCCGCGCCTGGCGCAGGGCCCGCCGCATCGCGGCGATCGTGTCCTCCAGCGCCGGCGCGATCATGGACTCGAGCTCGGAGCGGTTCAGGCGTACGCGGGTGTGCACGCCCGGCAGCGCCACCGGGATCATCACCTCGGTGTCGAAGGACAGCGCCTCCTTCGCCTCGACGCAGTCGCGCCGCAGCCGGGCGAGGGCCGCGAGCACCTCCGGATCGTCCGGGTCGAGCCCGGCCGGGGCGTCCCCGAGCATCTCGATCACGTGGGCGAAGACCGCCTCGTCGAAGTCGGCGCCGCCGAGCTGCTCGACCCCCTCCGGCTCGCCCAGCAGCAGGAACCCGTCGCCCTCCCGCCGCAGCACCGCCGCGTCGAAGGTGCCGCCACCCAGGTCGTACACGGCGACGGTCTCACCCGCCGCGATCCGCCGGGCGGTGGCATGCTGCAGCGCGGCCGCCTCCGGCTCGGTGCGCAACAGCACCGGTCCGGTCTCGGCCATCCGCAGCGCCTGGTCCAGCTGCTCCCGCTTGTACGGCCCCCAGTTCGCCGGATGGGTCACGGTCAGCACGGCGGGCGGCCCGCCCTCGAGCCGGGCCACCGTGTCGAGCACGTGCCGCAGCAGCTTCGCCGTGAGCGCATGCGCGGAGAACGGCACCCCGCCGGCCAGCACCGGCACCGGGTCGCCGATCCGCCGCTTGAACTCCCGGGCCAGCCGTCCGGGCTCGCTCAGCCCCCGCCGCTCGGCGGCGTCCCCGATGAGCAACTCCCCGTCCGCCTGCACGAAAATCAGCGACGGAATCTCCGCCCGCCGCCCCCCGAGGCGCACAACCTCGACCCGCCCGTCCCTCCGGACGGCGGCCGCTGTCTGGGTCGTGCCGAGGTCGATGCCCAGGCCGTACTGCTCCACCACAGCTCCAGACCTTATTGCCCCAGCGCCACGCACGGCACCGCCGGACGGCCGGTGTCGGATCAGCGTCACCCTCCCGCGCCCCCTTCCGCCGGGCCCGGGCCTGCCTGCGCGAGACGCCGCTCACCCCTGACCGGAGCCGGGCCGGTCCGCACGGCCTCCGCGATGCAGCTCTGGCCGGAGCTGGTCCGGTCCGTGGGCGGCCTCGCCGGTCCGTGGCGCCGCCGGTCCGTGGGTGGCGCCGCCGGTCCGTGGCCTCGCCGGTCCGTGGGTGGCGTCGCCGGTTCGTGGCGTCGCCGGTCGTGGGTGGCTCGCCGGTTCAGCTCAGGCCGAGGCCGGGTGGGAGTTCGGTGTTGCCGTCGAGGCGGGCTGAGCGGAGTTGGCGGGCGGTGAGTCCGGTCGCGTCCGGTGGGGTCAGGACGGCGCCCTCGAGCCGGGCGTCGTCGAGGATGGTGCCGGTCAGGGCGGTGGAGGTCAGCACCGCGCCGCGGAGGTCGGCTCCGCTCAGGTCGGCGCCGCTCAGGTCGGCGGCGGTGAGCAGGGCGCCGGCCAGGGTCGCGCCGCGTAGCAGGGCGCCGCGCAGGTCGGCGCGCATGAGGTTGGTGTCGGTGAGGTCCGCTTCGGACAGTTCGGCGTCCCGCAGGTCGGCTCCGGGCAGCTCGGCCGTGGCCAGGAACGCCCCGGCGAGGCCGGCGCCGGGCAGGACGACCCCGGGCAGGGTGAGCGGGTGCCGTTCGGGCCGCCGGGGGCGCCGGCCGAGCACCGTCAGCGCGGTTCGCACGTCGGTCGGCAGCCCGCCTCCCGCGCCGCCGGGGAGTCTCTGGGCCTCCGCGCCGGTCGGCTCCGGCGGCTCGGCTCCGGTCGGCTCCGGCGGCTCGGCGCCGGGAGAGCGACCGGTGGCGGATGGTGGACCGCCGCCCGGGGCGCCGGGTGGGGCGGAGGTGCGGTCGCGGACGAAGGCGGCCAGGACCTCCATCACCGTGGTGTGGTTGCGGTCCGATTCGTGCATGAGGTGTTCGAGGGCGTAGATGCCGCCGACGCGTTCCACCAGGCGTTCGGAGGCCAGTTGGGACATGGCCTTGGCGTAGCGGTCGGCGATCTGGCCGCGGCGGGTGAGGAAGAACGAGCGGGCGGTGAAGGCGAGGCCGCCCAGCGCGAAGGCGCCGGCGATGCCCGCGAGCAGCACCTGGCGGGTGGCGTTCAGGGCGGCGGAGCGGTCCTTCGTGGCCACGCCGGCGAGCGGGGTGAGGGCGGCCGACACCGGTCCGAGCAGGACCGTGACCAGGGCGAGTCCACCGAGGACGGCGGCGGTCACGGTGAGGACCGGCCAGCGGCGGCGGGCGTCCGCGAGCCGGGCCAGGCGGGCCTCCGCGCGGTCGAGGGCGGCGCGGATCCCGCGGGATCCGGGGCGTGAGGCGCTCATCGCCCCAAGTATCGAGCACGGCGGAAGTCCCGAGGGCGGCGGAAAGTGCCGAGGGCGGCGGAAAGTGCCGAGGGCGGCGGAAAGGGTCCCGCCCGGCGTCACCGGATGTTTCGCTGGTGTTGACAGCGTGTGACCTGCGCATCAACATATGTCCACCAACCTATGGAAGCGCTCCCAAGGAGACTGTCCGTGAAACGCGCAATCGGTGCGGCCGCCGTTCTCGCGGCCGCCTTCTTGGTCGTACCGTCCGGGCCCGCCCTGGCCGACGAGGTCGAACAGGTCGTCAACGGCGGCTTCACGGCCGGCGTCGACCCCTGGTGGTCGAGCCCCGGCATGCCGATCACCCTCACCGACGGGCGGGCCTGCGTCACCGTGCCCGGCGGCACCACCGACAAGTGGGACGTGTCGGTCGGCCAGAACGACATCGATCTCGTGGCGGGGGAGACGTACCGGTTCTCGTTCACCGCCTCGGGCGCCCCGGAGGGCCACGTCGTACGGGCGATCACCGGCCTGTCCGTCGCGCCGTACGACACGTACTTCGAGGCCTCGCCCGCCCTGACCGTCGCGGGTGACTCGTACGCGTACACCTTCACCTCGGCGGTGACCACCGCCCAGGCGCAAGTGGCGTTCCAGCTCGGCGGAAGCGCCGAGTCCTGGGGTTTCTGCGTCGACGACGTGTCGCTGCTCGGCGGCGTCCCGCCGGAGGTCTACGAGCCGGACACCGGTCCCCGGGTACGCGTCAACCAGGTCGGCTACCTGCCGTCCGGGCCGAAGCGCGCCACCCTCGTCACCGCGGCCACCACCGCCCTGCCGTGGCAGTTGAAGAACTCGGCCGGCGCGACCGTGGCCCGCGGCCGCACCACCCCGCGCGGGACCGACGTGTCCTCCGGGCAGAACGTGCACTCGATCGACTTCAGCGGTTACCGCCGGGCCGGCACGGGCCTCACCCTGGTCGCGGACGGTGAGACGAGCCGGCCGTTCGATCTCGGGAAGCAGGCGTACGACCGGCTGCGCGCCGATTCGCTCAAGTTCTTCTACACCCAGCGCAGCGGCGCCGAGATCCGCGCGGACCTGCGCCCCGGGTACGCCCGCCCGGCCGGCCACGTCGACGTGGCGCCGAACCTCGGCGACGGCGACGTGCCCTGCCAGCCCGGCGTCTGCGACTACCGCCTCGACGTCACCGGCGGCTGGTACGACGCCGGCGACCACGGCAAGTACGTCGTCAACGGCGGCATCTCGACGTGGCAGCTGCTGAGCGAGTACGAGCGCGGCACCCGCGTGCACGCCCCGAACCCGTCGCTGGCGATCCCGGAGAGCGGCGACCGCGTCCCGGACATCCTCGACGAGACCCGCTGGGAGCTGGAGTTCCTGCTCAAGATGCAGGTGCCGGCGGGTCACCCGTACGCGGGCATGGCGCACCACAAGATCCACGACGCTGCCTGGACCGGGCTGCCGCTGCTGCCGCACCTGGATCCGCAGCAGCGTGAGCTGCACCCGGTCTCGACCGCCGCGACGCTGAACCTGGCCGCGACGGCGGCCCAGGCGGCCCGGCTCTACCGCCGCTTCGACCCGGCGTTCGCGAAGCGGTCGCTGGCCGCGGCCCGCACCGCCTTCACCGCGGCGCAGGCCAACCCGGCACTGTTCGCCCCGGTCACCGACGGCACCGGCGGCGGCGCGTACAACGACAGCGTCGTCGACGACGACTTCTACTGGGCCGCCGCGGAGCTGTACCTGACCACGGGCGAGAAGCGCTACGCCGACGTGATCCTGGCCTCGCCGGTGCACACCGCGGACATCTTCGGCGCGGGCGCCTTCGACTGGGCGAACACTGCGGCCGCGGGCCGCCTCGACCTGGCCCTCGTGCCCAGCAAGCTGCCCGGTCGCGCCGAGGTCAGGGCCTCGATCGTACGCGGCGCCGAGAAGTACCTGGCCATCCAGAAGGCGCACCCGTACGGCGTCCCCTACGCCCCGGCGAACAACATGTGGGACTGGGGCTCCAACAGCACCATCCTGAACAACATGGTGGTGCTGGCCTCGGCGTACGACCTCACCCACGACCGCCGGTTCCGCGACGCGGTCCTGGAGGGCATGGACTACCTCCTGGGCCGCAACGCCCTCAACATGTCCTACGTGACCGGCTACGGCGAGGTCAGCTCCCACAACCAGCACAGCCGCTGGTACGCCCACCAACTCGACCCGGCCCTGCCGAACCCCCCGGCCGGCTCCCTGGCCGGCGGCGCCAACTCGTCCATCCAGGACCCGTACGCCCAGAGCAAACTGACCGGCTGCGTCGGCCAGTTCTGCTACATCGACGACATCCAGTCCTGGTCGACGAACGAGCTGACGATCAACTGGAACTCGGCCCTCGCCTGGATCGCCGCCTTCACGGCCGGCCTCCACTGACCCCCTCCCGGCGCCGGGCGACCCGCAACGCCCGGCGCCGGCAGGGCCCCCGGCTGCCGGGTCCCCAGGGCGTCGACAATCATGGCAAACCGTCACGAATAGGGTGACGTTTAGCTATATTCCCGATGTCAGCCTTTCGGCACGGGGAGTCTCAGAATGCGCTCGGATCGCTCCGCCAGCAGTCAGCGCCGTATGTCCCGGCGGTGGGTCGTCGCATTCCGGGCAGTCTGCCGGCGGACCGCGGCCGTACTCGTCGTGTCGCTGGTGGCCAGCGGCCTCGTCGCCGGGGGCTCGGCCGGGCCCGCGGCGGCAGCCACCGGCTCCGACCCGTACGCCGACCTGTACATCGTCGGGCAGTACAACTCCTCGCTGCTGCGGATCGCGGCCGGCGGCGGGGAGACCAGCGTGGGCAGCGGGCTGAGCGACCCGTACCAGGTGAGCCGCGCGCGCGACGGCTCCCTCTACGTCGCCGACGCCGGCAACAACCGGATCGTCCGGATCGCCGCCGACGGCACCCAGACCACCGCCGTCACCGGGCTGAGCTATCCGAACGCGGTGAACATCGACTCGACCGGCACGATCTACGTCGGCCAGGGAAACCAGCTGCTCAAGGTCGTCGGCGGCGTGCAATCCACGATCACCGTCCCGGGCGGGGTCACCCCGTACGGCATCGCGGTCGATCCCAGCGACAACGTCTTCGTCGCCGACTACACGCGCAACCGCGTGATCAAGGTGACCAGCACCGGCATCGTGAGCGTGTACGCCACCGGCATCGCCTTCCCGACCGGCATCGTCGCCGACGCCAACGGCGTCGTGTACGTCACCAGCGCCACCGCCTACACCATCATCCGGATCGCGACCGACGGCACCTGGACGCCCTTCGCCACCGGCGTCCAGTACTCGTGGGGTCTGGCCATCGACGGCCGCGGCAACCTCTTCGCGTCCAGCAACGGTTCCAGCGCCGTGTACAAGATGCCCCCTGACTTCCCCGGCGGCAACGCGACCGCGATCGTCACCGGCCTGAACAGCCCGATCGGCCTGGTCGTCAGCTCCGCGCCGCCGCCGCCGACCGCCGTCGCCGGCACCCCGGGCGACACCAAGGTCACCGTCGACTGGACCGCGTCGGCGACCTACGGCGGCTGGCCCGTCACCAACTACACGGTGACGTCCAGCCCGGGCAACCACACGTGCACGACCAGCGGGGCCACCACCTGCGAGGTCACCGGCCTGACCAACGGGCAGGCGTACACCTTCACGGTCACCGCCACGAACAACGGTGGGGTCACCGGCCAGTCCGCGGTCAGCGACCCGTCCGCGCAGGTCACCCCGGCGGCGCCGGGGCCGCCCAGCGCGCCCGCGAGTCTGACGGTCGTTCCCGGCGCAGGCGAGCTGGACCTGAGCTTTCCGCCGGCCGGCGGTAGCGGGATCCTGCGGTACGAGGTGTCCGTCGACGGCGGCGCCTGGACAACCCTCACCACGGCCGGTACGGACCCGTTGAGCGCCACGGTCGGCAACCTGACCAACGGCACCACGTACGGCATCAGGGTCCGCGCTGTCAACGCGAACGGCGACGGCGGCGCGGTCGGCCCGGTCGACGGCACCCCACGCACCGTGCCCGGCGCACCGACCGGAGTCGGCACCACCGGCGGCAGCGAGTCGGCGACGGTGACGTTCACCCCGCCGGCCGACAACGGCGGCAGCTCCATCATCGACTACGAGGTGTCCACCGACGATGGCGGCACCTGGACGAGCGTGACGACCACCGCCGGCGCCAATGGCACCCGGGTGGCCACCCTGACCGGTCTGACCAACGGTACGGCGTATCAGGTGAAGGTCCGCGCGGTGAACGCCGCCGGCCCGGGCGCCGAGTCCCCGGCATCCTCGGTCACCCCGGCCGTCCCCGTCATCCCCCCGCCCGTCCCCAGCCCCCCGGCTGCGCCGGCGTCAGCGACCGCCACGGCGGGCACCTCGTCGATCGCGGTGTCCTGGCCGGCCGCGTCCGGCGCGGTCACCGGCTACACCGCGTACGCGTCACCCGGACCAGGGTCTTGCGCGACGACAGCGTCGGACACCTCGTGTGTGATCGGCGCCGTCGCCGGCACCAGCTACGTCGTGACGGTCATCGCCCAGGGGCCGGGCGGCAGCTCGGCGCCGTCGCCGGCGTCGAACGCGGTCATCCCGTCCGCGCCGGTGCCCCCGGCGCAGGTACCCGACGACGTGCCGCTGACGTTGACCACGGACAAGGGCCGGCTCGCGCTCGCCGCTCCGGCGCAGCAGATCACCGTCATCGGCACCGGGTTCGCGCCCTACTCCACGGTCCAGGTGAGCATCTACTCGGCGCCGATCCAGCTCGCGACGGTCACCACCGACGGCAACGGCACCTTCTCCATGCCGGTCACCGTCCCGGCGGACCTGGCGGCCGGACAGCACACCTTCCTGGCCGTCGGCGTCAACGAGGCCGGCACCGCCCGCAAGATCGGCCTGCCGGTGACCGTCCCACCGACCCGCTCCGGCAGCACCGGCACCAACTCCGACACCCAGCGGACAAACCTGCCCGTCCCGGCCGGCGGCGGCATCACCCTGCTCGACGCCGGCGGCCGGCCGGTCACCATGGTCACCATCGACGGACAGGGCACGTACGCACTCGACGCGACCACCGGTGTCATCACCTTCGTCCCCGTCGCCGGCTTCGCCGGCACCGCCAACTCCGTCACCTACCGCATCAGCGACGCCGTGGGGTCCGTGGTCACCGGCACCTACACCGCCGTCGTGACCGAGGGCGGCGCCGGGACTCCCGGACCGTCTCCGTCGACCGGCTCGGCGAAGGTCACGGTCACCAAGCTCATGGTCACCCGGGGCGCACCGGCCCGGGCCACGCTTCCGGTCATCGTCACCTTCACCTCGGCGATCAAGGGCCGCAACACCGTCGTGCTCTGGAGCACCGTCTCCGGCAAGCGCGTCATCCTCGGCACCGGCCGGGTCGGCATGACCACCGCCGGCCGCCGGGCCGCCGTCACGGTCAAGCTCAACCCACTCGGCCGGGCCATGGCCGCCACACCGGGCGGGTACCCGGTCGCCGTCGCCGGCACGACCGTACCCGCCACCGGCCGGACCCTGCGCGCCACCAGCCGCACCCGCCTGGTCCTCAACCAGTTCACCGTGCCCCGCTCGGTGTACTTCGGCACCGACTCCAGCCGCATCAGCGTCGCCCAGCAGCGCTACCTTGTGACGCTGCGAGCCAAACTCAGCGGAGCCCGGGCGGTGACCTGTATCGGCCGTACCGACGACCGCGGCAGCAAGAGCTACAGTCAGCGGCTCGGCAAACGCCGCGCGACGGCGGTCTGCCGGCTCGTCAGCACCCGCCCGAATCTCACGACGCACGCGATCTCCAAGGGCGAGGCGAACCCCACCGCCGGCAACGACACCGCCGCAGGAAGGGCCCGCAACCGCCGGGTGGACATCACCATCCACTACTGAGCGCGTACCCGGTCAGGGCTGGGCTCGGCGGTCCAGGAATTCGTAGACGTCCTGGGCGTCGACACCCGGGAAGGTGCCCGGCGGGAGGGCCGCCAGCAGGTGCGAGTGCACCCGGGCGCTCGGCCAGGCGTGGCCCGACCATTGCCGGACCAGGGCCGCCGGGGGGCGGCGGCAGCAGTCCGGGTCCGGGCAGCGGGAGACCGTGCGGCGGGCGGTGTCGCCGCCGCGGAACCAGCGGGCGTGTTCGTACGGGGTGCCGACCGTCACCGAGAATTCGCCCGAGCGGGTCGATTCCACGTGCACCGTGCACCAGTACGTGCCGCCGACGGTGTCGGTGAACTGGTAGAAGGACGAGTACGGGTCCGGGGCCTGGAAGACCGTGCGGGAGGCCCAGTTGCGGCAGACCGGCTGGCCCTCGATCGCGCCGGTCACGTCGGCGGGGAAGCGGACGCCGTCGTTCTCGTACGCCTTGTAGACCGTGCCGCTCTCGTGGACGCGGCAGAAGTGGACCGGGATGCCGAAGTGGTGGGTCGCCAGGTTGGTGAAGCGGTGCGCCGCCGTCTCGTAGGAGACCCCGAACGCGTCGCGGAAGTCGTCGATCGCCAGGGCCCGGTCGGCCTTCGCCTCGCTGAGGAATTCGACGGCGAACTTCTCCGGCATCAGCAGCGCCGCCGCGAAGTAGTTGGCCTCGACGCGCTGGCGGAGGAAGTCGCCGTAGTCCGCCGGGTCCTCGTGGCCGAGGACGAAGTGGCCGAGGGTCTGCAGCACCACGGCGCGCGGGTCGTGGCCCTTGTTGCTGGCCACCTGCGGCAGGTAGATGCGGCGGTTGCGCAGGTCGGTGACCGAGCGGGTGGAGCCGGGCAGGTCGGGCACGTAGTGCAGGCTGAAGCCGAGGTGGGCCGCGATGTCGAGGATGCCGCGCTGCGACAGCGGGCCGGTGGCGTGCTTGACCGACTGGAGGACCTTCGCCGCGGCCCGCTCGACGTCGGCGAAGTAGTTGTCGCGCCGGCGCATCCGTTCGCGCAGCTGCTGGTTGGCCCGCCGCGCCACCTCGGGCGTGGCACTCTGCTCGGTGAGCAGCCGGGTCAGCTCCCGGTGCAGGCCGATCAGCGACTCGAGGGCGTCCGCGGGCAGCCGCCGCCCGGCCCGCACGGCCGGCAGCCCCAGCGCCAGGTAGGCGGGTTCGCGCTGGAAATGGGCCAGCTCGATCTCCAGCCCGGCGCGCCGGCTCGGCGCTTCCGGCCGCAACAGATCCTGCATCGGTACGCCCAGAGCACCCGCGATCGCCTGCAGCACGCTGAGCTTGGGTTCCCGTTTGCCGTTCTCGATCAGGGACAACTGGGAGGGCGCCCGGCCCACCGCGGCGCTGAGCTGGTCGAGGGTCATGTTCTTCGACCGGCGCAGATGGCGCAGCCGCTGGCCGAGGGTCACGAGATCGACGCTGGCGTCGGAAGGTGAAGCCGTCACGGGTTTTTACGCTAGCAGAAGATTAACGATTCTTCTCCTCACAAACGGCTTCAGAGGGCGGGTGGGGCTGCGCAACAGTCGAGTTCTTCCACCGGGGAGCAGGGCGGAAAGGACAAGAGATGACTGATCAGCTGACCGACGTCAGGGGCGGTACCGCCGCGGACCTCACTCGGGCCTGGGCCGGCGATCCTCGATGGCTCGGCGTCAAGCGCAGCTACACCGCGCAGGACGTCGTCCGTCTGCGGGGCAGCTTGCAGGAACGGCACACCCTCGCCGAGCGCGGTGCGCAGCGGCTGTGGGAGCTGCTGCACGACGAGGAGTACATCAACGCGCTGGGCGCGCTCACCGGCGGGCAGGCGGTGCAGATGGTGCGGGCCGGCCTGAAGGCGATCTACCTCTCCGGCTGGCAGGTCGCCGCCGACGCGAACCTGTCCGGGCACACGTACCCGGACCAGAGCCTCTACCCGGCGAACTCGGTGCCGGCCGTGGTCCGCCGGATCAACAACGCCCTGCTGCGCGCCGACCAGATCGACACCGCCGCCGGCCGCCACGAGCGCGACTGGTTCGCACCGATCGTCGCCGACGCCGAGGCCGGCTTCGGCGGTCCGCTCAACGCGTTCGAGCTGATGAAGGCGATGATCGCCGCCGGCGCCGCGGGCGTGCACTGGGAGGACCAGCTGGCCTCCGAGAAGAAGTGCGGCCACCTGGGCGGCAAGGTGCTCATCCCGACCGCGCAGCACATCCGTACGCTCAACGCCGCCCGCCTCGCCGCGGACGTCGCCGGGGTGCCCAGCCTGATCATCGCCCGCACCGACGCGCTCGCCGCCGACCTGCTCACCACCGACGTCGACGAGCGGGACAAGCCGTTCCTCACCGGTGAGCGTACGGCCGAGGGGTTCTTCCGGGTGCGCAGCGGCCCGGAGTCCGCGATCGCCCGCGGGGTGGCGTACGCCGACTACGCCGACCTGCTCTGGGTCGAGACCGGCAAGCCCGACCTGGAGTTCGCGCGGTCCTTCGCCGAGGCGGTCCACAGGGTGCACCCGGACAAGATGCTGGCGTACAACTGCTCGCCGTCGTTCAACTGGAAGCGCAACCTCGACGACGCCACGATCGCCCGGTTCCAGAAGGAGCTCGGCGCGATGGGTTACAAGTTCCAGTTCGTCACGCTGGCCGGCTTCCACGCCCTGAACCACTCGATGTTCGAGCTGGCCAAGGGCTACTCCGAGACCGGCATGAGCGCGTACGTGAAGCTCCAGGAGGCCGAGTTCGCGGCCGAGTCCGAGGGCTACACCGCGACCAAGCACCAGGCCGAGGTCGGCACCGGCTACTTCGACGCCGTCTCGACCGCGCTGAACCCGGAGAGCTCCACGACGGCGCTGTCCGGCTCGACCGAGGCGGAGCAGTTCTGATGAGCGGCGAGGAGATCACCATCACCGGCGAGAGTCAGGGGCGCTATGCCGAGATCCTCACCCCCGAGGCGATCGACTTCGTCGTGGCGCTGGACCGCGAGTTCGGCGCGCGGCGGGTGCAGCTGCTCGAGCGGCGGCGCCGGCGGCGGGCCACCCGCACCACGGAGCTGGACTTCCTGCCGTCGACCGAGGCTGTCCGCAAGGACGACTCGTGGACGGTGGCACCGCCCGCCGAGGACCTGACCGACCGGCGGGTGGAGATCACCGGCCCGCCCGAGCGCAAGATGACGATCAACGCGCTCAACTCCGGCGCCAAGGTGTGGATGGCCGACTTCGAGGACGCCACGTCGCCGACCTGGGAGAACGTGGTGCTCGGCCAGCTCAACCTGCGCGACGCGCTGGACGGCAGGCTGGACTTCACCGCCCCGGACGGCAAGGAATACAGGGTCGGGGAGTCGATGCCGACCATCATGGTCCGGCCCCGCGGCTGGCACCTGCCCGAGTGCCACCTGCGGATCGGCGGTCGCGCGGTGTCGGCGTCGCTGTTCGACTTCGGCATGTACCTGTTCCACTGCGGCCGCAGGCAGCTCGACCGCGACAGCGGCCCGTACTTCTACCTGCCCAAGCTCGAGAACCACCTCGAGGCGCGGCTGTGGAACGACGTGTTCGTCTTCGCCCAGCAGCAGCTCGGCATCCCGCGCGGCACGATCCGGGCGACGGTGCTGATCGAGACCATCACCGCGGCCTTCGAGATGGACGAGATCCTGTACGAGCTGCGCGAGCACTCGGCCGGGCTCAACGCGGGCCGGTGGGACTACCTGTTCAGCATGATCAAGAACCGGCCGGACGTGGTGCTGCCGGAGCGCTCGCAGGTGACGATGACGGCGCCGTTCATGCGGGCGTACACGGAACTGCTGGTCCGGACCTGCCACCGGCGCGGCGCCCACGCGATCGGCGGCATGGCCGCCGTCGTGCCCAGCCGTGACCCGGTCGCCGCCAAGCGGGCCCTCAACCAGGTCCGGCAGGACAAGCGGCGCGAGGTCGGCGACGGCTTCGACGGCTCGTGGGTGGCCCACCCGGGCCTGGTCGAGACGTGCCGGGAGGTGTTCGATCAGTGGCTCGGCTTCGAGCCGCATCAGATCGTGCGCCGCCGCGACGATGTGCACGTCACCGCGGAGGACCTGCTCGACGTCAAGGAGACGGCCGTGGCGGTCAGCGAGGTGGCACTGCGCACCAACGCCAGCGTGGCGCTGCGGTACACGGCCGCGTGGCTCGGCGGCCGGGGCGCGGTGGCGCTCGGCGGGCTGATGGAGGACGCGGCGACCGCGGAGATCTGCCGTACCCAGCTCTGGCAGTGGATCTCGACCGGGACCCCGACCGACTACGGCGTGCCGGTGACCGCCGGGCTGGTGACCCGGATGCTCCGCGAGGAGCTGGACGTGCTCGCCGAGACCGGCGCGCTCGACGAGGACGCCGCCCGGCGCTTCGGGCAGGCCCGCACCCTGCTCACCGTGCTGCTCACGGAGCGGACCTGCCCGGAGTTCCTCACCCTGCCCGCCTATCTGCGGCATCTGACCGGCGACAAGCCCGCCCCGGCGCCGGTTCTGACCGCCTGAGCGGCGGGAACGGCACGGCCCGGCGGTGCACCACCGCCGGGCCGTGACCGTTTGCGCACGGCGCCCGCCCGGGTCGGCGGCCGGGCACCAGCGGGCGGCTCCGCGGGATGCGATGCTGGGGTTGTCCCAGGCCCCTCGCCGTGCGGGAGGACACCCGATGTTGCCGCTCAACGCCCGGAACCTGTCGTCATTGCCGGCCGGGTTGCCGGTCCCCGCGTACGACCGCGGCGCCCTGCGTACCGGGATCGTGCACTTCGGGGTCGGGGGGTTCCACCGGGCCCACGAGGCGATGTATCTCGATCGCCTGATGTCCGCGGGCAAGGCCCTCGACTGGGCGATCTGCGGGGTCGGGGTGATGCCCGCCGACCGGCGGATGCGTGACGTGCTCGCGGCCCAGGACGGCCTCTACACCCTGGTCGTCAAGGCGCCCGGCGGCACGCTGGAGCCCCGGATCGTCGGCGCCATCACCGAATACCTGTACGCGCCCGACGATCCCGAGGCCGTCATCGAGAAGATGGCCTCCGCCGGCGTCCGCATCGTCTCGCTGACCGTCACCGAGGGCGGCTACAACTTCAGCGCGGTCACGGGGGAGTTCCTCGCCGACAACCCGGACGTCCGGCACGATCTGCGGCCCGGCGCCGTGCCCCGGACCACCTTCGCGCTGATCACCGAGGCGCTGGCCCGCCGCCGCGCCCGCGGCCTGCCGCCCTTCACGATCATGAGCTGCGACAACATCCAGGGCAACGGGGACGCCGCCCGGCGCAGCTTCGTCGCCTTCGCCACGCTGCGCGACCCGGAACTCGGCTCCTGGGTGGACGGGAACGTCGCGTTCCCGAACAGCATGGTGGACCGGATCACCCCGGTGACCACCGACGACGATCGCGAGGAGGTCCGCAGCCGGTTCGGCGTGGACGACGCCTGGCCGGTGGTCTGCGAGCCCTTCACCCAGTGGGTGCTCGAGGACGCGTTCCCGCTCGGCCGGCCGCCGTTCGAGGACGCCGGGGTGCAGGTCGTGGCGGACGTCGAACCGTACGAGCTGATGAAGCTGCGCCTGCTCAACGCCGGCCACCAGGCGCTCTGCTACTTCGGCTACCTCAGCGGCTACCGGCTCGTGCACGACGCCGCCCAGGACCCGCTGTTCGCGGACTTCCTGCTGGCGTACATGGCCCGCGAGGCCGCCCCGACGCTGGCACCGGTGCCCGGCATCGACCTGGACGAGTACCAGCACCAGCTCATCGACCGCTTCTCCAACGCCCAGGTCAGGGACACGGTCGCGCGGTTGTGCGCGGAGAGCTCCGACCGGATCCCCAAGTGGCTGCTGCCGGTGATCCGCCACAACCTGCGTACCGGCGGCGAGATCCTCCGCGCGACCGCGGTGGTGGCGTCGTGGGCCCGCTACGCCGAGGGCGTGGACGAGCAGGGCAGGCCGATCGAGGTCGTGGACAACCTCCGCGAGCCCCTCATGGAGGCCGCCCGCCGCCAGCGCGAGGACCCCCTGGCCTTCCTCGCGAACCGCGACGTCTTCGGCGACCTGATCGACGACGAGCGCTTCGTGTCGGCGTACCGGTCGGTGCTCTCCTCCCTGCACACCAAGGGCGCCCGGGCCACCCTGGAGGATCTCGCCGCCGCGTCCTGAGCGCGACCGCCGGCCCGGTCAGGCCGGGGTGAGCAGGCCCGCGGCGTCGGCGCCCTCGGCCGGGGCGATGATGCGGAGCAGCGAGCGGGCCGCCGCTATCACCAGGTCGCGGTCGTGGGTCGTGGCGAACGCGAAGCGGCGGTCGCGGTCCGGACCGGTGTCGCCGAGGTCACGGGCCACCAGGGCGGCCGCGCGGTGCGGGCCCACGACGATGACGTTCCATTCGTCGCGCAGCGGATCGCCGGTCGTGAGCGAGGCGCCGCGGATGCCGGGGGCCGGTCGTTCCGGCAGGCCGACCCCGATCGCCGCGACCAGCGGGCTGTGCCGGGCGATGCGGGCGAAGCGGCGGGCGGTCGCGGGGGTGAAGTGCTGGGCGTCCTGGAAGCAGGCGAGCAGGACCGGGCCGTCCTCGGCGAGGGCCTCGAGGTGGCGGCTGATCGGCATCAGCTCCCCCTTGGTGGTCTCCACGACCGGGCGGCGCGGCGCGACGATCTCGTACGGCGTCCCCGCGATCGACGCCGGCCGGGACGCCGGCGTCAGGAGCGGTGCCGCGGCCGGGGCAGTGGCGGGCAGCGGTCCCGGCCGTCCGTAGCGCCACCCCTGACCGATCGTGGCGCCCATGGTCCGGGCGATGCGCTCGTGCACCGCGGTCTCCACGCCCTCGGCCAGGATCGTGGCCCCGCTGGCCTCCGCGTACGCCTGCACGGCCGCGACCACCTGCGCGGTGTACGGCTCCGACGGCGAGCGCAGCAGGCTCATGTCGAGCTTGACGACGTCGGGGTGGACGAACGGCATCAGGGCCAGCGACATGGGGTCGGCGCCCACGTCGTCGAGGGCCACGCCCCAGCCGGCCGCGCGGCAGTGCGCCGTGGCGGCCAGCAGCGCGGACGGGTCGTCGGCGATGGCGCGCTCGGTCATCTCGGTGACCACGCGCAGCCGGTCGTGGGCCGCGGCGACCACCCCGGCCAGGTCGGGCGGGCAGGGCGTACGCCAGGCCCGGGGTTCCATGTTGACGAACAGCGGGGTACGCAGGCCCGCCTCGAGCGCCACCCGGTACGCCGCCGCCCGGCACACCCAGTCGAGTTCCCCGTCCAGCCCCGCCTCGCGCGCGGCGGCGAACAGCGTCGCCGGGGCCTCCCAGCGGGTGCCGGCCGGTCCGCGGGCGAGGGCCTCGTAGCCGACCAGGGCGCCGGACGCCAGCGACACGAGCGGCTGGAACACCGGCGTGACCGCGCGGCCGCCGATCACGTCGCGAAGTTCACCCACGTCCTGCTGTTCGGCAGGCCCGCGGGGAAGCTGAGCGCGGGGAATACAGGGATCGAAAAACTTCACTATCTCTCTTTACTGTTAACAAGCTTTAACTTATGTTGAGCGAACAGCCGGGATCCCCCCAGTGCCCTTCCCGCGCACTTCCCGGACGTGTCCCGCGGCGGGCCGGGTCCCCCCAGCCCGGCTCGCCGTCCCCCATGAAGAGGAGCCCTTCATGAGACGCCGGATCGCCCTTCCCCTGCTCAGCGCCGCCACCATCGGAGCCTCGTTCTTCGTCGCCGTCGCACCCGCCTCGGCGCACGGCTACATCTCCTCGCCGCCCAGTCGGCAGGCCAACTGCGCCAGCGGCGCGGTGGCGAACTGCGGCGACATCATCTACGAGCCGCAGAGCGTCGAGGCCCCGAAGGGTTCCATGCAGTGCAACGGCGGCGGCAGCCGCTTCGCCGTCCTCAACGACAACGGCAAGAACTGGCCGGCCGCGTCGGTCGGGCGGACGGTGACGTTCAACTGGGTGCTCACCGCCCGGCACGCCACCAGCACGTGGGAGTACTTCATCGGCAACACCCGGCTCGCCTCCTTCAACGACGGCGGCGCGCAGCCCGGCGCCACCAAGTCGCACACGGTGAGCATGGGCAGCTTCTCCGGCCGGCAGACCCTGCTGGCCCGGTGGAACATCGCCGACACGGTGAACGCCTTCTACGCCTGCGTGGACCTCAACATCGGCGGCGGTGGCACCCAGCCGCCGCCCACGACGCCGCCGACCACCCCGCCGAACCCGCCGCCGACCACCCCGCCCACGACGCCGCCGGCCGGTGGCACCTGGCAGGCCGGTACGGCGTACGCGGTGGGCAGCACGGTCACCTACGGCGGGGCGACGTACCGCTGCCGCCAGGCGCACACCGCGCTCGCCGGCTGGGAGCCGCCGAACGTGCCGGCGCTGTGGGAACGGATCTGACGATGACCCCGGGGCGGGTCCACGGCCACCGGCGTGGACCCGCCCCGCGCGTCGTGGCGCTGCTCCTCGCGCTGCTGCTCGCGGGCTGCGGCGGCGCCGCCACGCCGGAGCCGGCGCCCGCTGCGGCGTACAACGGCACCGATGTGATGTTCCTGCAGATGAGCCTGGAGTACATCGCCCAGGGCGACCGGGTCGTCTCGCCCGCCGCGCGGCGGGCGGCGGACCCGCGGATCCGGGCGCTCGCGACCGAGCTCGGCGGGCAGTGGGCGGCCGAGGCCGCGACGATGCGCCGCTGGCTGACCGGCTGGCAGCAGCCGGCGTCCGCGGACCCGGACGCCGGCGCTCACGCCGGCCACGGAGACCTGCACTCGCTGCGGCCGTCCGACATCGCCGAGCTCACCGCGGCGAAGGGCGGCGACTTCGACCGTACGGCGGTCAGCCTGCTCCTCGGCCACCTGCACAACTGCGTCGAGGTGGCCCGGATGGAGTCCGCGGGCGGCCGGTACCCGCCGGCCCGGGACCTCGCCGGCCGGATGACCGTCGCCCGCCAGTCCCAGATCCAGCGCCTGCTGGGCCTGGCCGCGTAGCCCGTACGGGCCCTAGTTGAAGCTTCAAACTCACAGTACGATGGTGGCGTGAGTGCCGAACCCGCGCGACCGGCCCGCTGGCTGAGCAGCGAGGAGCTGGAGTCCTGGCTCCCGGTGGGCGGGCTGCTGCTGCGCCTGCCCGCGGCACTGGACGCCCAGATGCAGCGCGACTCCGGCCTCAACCACTTCGAGTATCTGGTGCTGGCCAACCTCTCCGAGGCCCCGGGGCGGACCCGCCGGATGAGCGCGCTGGCCGCCCTCGCCAACGGGTCGCTGTCCCGGCTGTCGCACGTGGTCAAGCGGCTCGAGGGGCGGGGCTGGATCGAGCGCCGGGCCTGCCCCGAGGACGGCCGGTACACCAACGCCGTGCTCACCGAGGCGGGGTGGCAGAAGGTGCGGGAGAGCGCCCCCGGCCACGTCGAGGCGGTGCGGTCGCTGGTCCTCGACGCCCTCTCCGGCGAGGAGCTGGCCGCCCTCGGCGACATGGCCCGCCGCGTCCTCGCCCGGCTCGAGGCGTCGGACCTGAATCAGGTGGCCGGTCCCGCACCGCGCCGTTAATCTGCCTGCCATGCCGCAGCTGATCGCGCCCACCGCCCGTCTGCACCGCCAGTGGCTCGCCGCGCGGGACGACTGGGGGCGCGGCGTCCACCAGGACGGGTCCGGGCTGCGGCCCGGGGACGAGGTGGACACCGCGGACGGCTTCGCCGCCTACGTCCGCAGGCTGCTGCGCGAGTCGGATCCCGAGGTGCCGCCGGTGCCGGGGTGGGTGCACTGCACCTATTGGTGGATCGTCGAGGGCGACGAGGTGCTGGGCACGATCTCGCTGCGGCACGAGCTCACCGAGGCGCTCCTGGACGGTGGCGGGCACATCGGTTACGGCGTACGCCCGGCGGCCCGCCGTCGTGGCCTCGCCTCGGCCGCGCTGGCGGAGGTTCTCGCGTACGCGAGGAAGCTCGGTCTTGATCGGGTGTTGCTGACGTGCAAGGTGGACAATCAGGGGTCGCGCCGGGTGATCGAGGCGAACGGCGGGGTGCTGGAGGACGTCCGGGACACCGCCTACGGCCCCGTGCGGCGCTACTGGATCACGCTGCCGGGGTGAAGCAGCTCAGCTCCATGCCGTCCGCGACCGGGAAGTCCACGGTGACGTATCCGTTCGCGGGATCGCGCACGTACGCCAGATAGTCGCCCATGCTCGCGAACGTGGTGTCGTCGGCGACCACGAGCGCTCCCGGCCGCAGCCGCGGTTCGAGCAGCCGCAGGACCGGCAGGCACAGCTCCTTCCAGCCGTCGAGCAGCACGAGGTCGACGGGGCCGGGCACGTCCGCGAGCGTCTCGAGGGCGTCGCCGGGCAGGATCGTGACGACGCCGGCCAGGCCCGCCCGCGCCAGATTGTCCCCCGCCGCGGCGACCTTGTCGGCGCTCAGTTCGGTGGTGAGGACGTGCCCCTCGCCGTTGTCGCTCACCGCCGCGGCCAGAAAGATCGTCGAGATGCCGTGCGACGTGCCGAACTCGACGACCGTGCGGGGGCGGCAGGTGCGGGCGAGCGCGTAGAGCAGTTCGCCGCCGCTGCGGGAGACCGGCATGTAGATGTCCCGCAGGGCGTCGGCCCGCTGCCGGGCGTCCGCGCGCGACAGATCGGGAACGGGACGGTCGTCGTCCCGCTCGGCGGCGGCGAAGAGCCTGTCGAGTACGGCGGCAGCGGCCGACCGTGTCAAGGTGGTGGTCATGGCAGTTAGAGTAGACGCAACGTTGCGTCTCGACAAGAAGGGCGTCGAGGATGAACCACCGGGGCAACCGGCACGGGCGGAGCGAGGAGGCCCGGCGCAGCGTGTTGCGGGCGGCCGACGACCTGCTCGCGGAGAAGGGCTTCGCCGCCCTGACCATCGAGGGCATCGCGGCCCGGGCCGGCGTCGCCAAGCAGACGATCTACCGGTGGTGGCCGTCGAAGACCGACGTGCTGCTCGACGCGTACGCCGAGGACGCGGCCGAGGATCTGACGCCGCCCGACACCGGGAACCTGGCGGACGATCTGCGGGGGTATCTGATCTCGCTGGCCCGGTATCTCACCGGCTCCGACGCCGGCGCGGTGTTCCGGGCGCTCGCCGGGCAGGCGCAGCACGATCCGGCGCTCGCGGCGCGGCTGCGCCAGGACCATCTGACGAGGCAGCGGGCGCGCGACCGCGGGCCGCTCGAACGCGCGGTGGCGCGTGGCGAGCTGCCCGCGGGCACGGACCTCGAGGTGCTGGTGGACCGCCTGGTCGGCCCGGTCTACTACCGGATCCTGGTGACCGGCCAGGAGGTCACCGAGGACTTCGTGGACGAGCTCGTCACGGCGTGTACGTCCGCACCGTCCGCCCGTTCGTGACGTACAGCCGCCCGGCGGAGAGGACCACGTGGTCGGTGGCGGTGCCGAACGTGCGGATCGTCTTGCCGCTCGTCGGCGCCAGCACCAGCAGCGACTTGCCGCTGGTCGCGTACAGCAGGCCGCCCGCGCGGACCAGGTGGCCCGGGGTCTTGAGCGCCCGCGTCCAGAGCAGCTTGCCCTTCGCCGTGTCGTACGCGTTGATCCGCCCGGCCGAGGCGACGTAGACCCGCCGCCCGTCGGTGGCCAGCTCGCCCGCCTCGTTCTTCACCGACCACAGCGTCTTGCCGCTGGTGGCGGCGAGGGCGCGCAGGCCGGCGGAGTTCGACACGTAGAACTGGGGGAGGGACGGGTCGGCGGCGCCGGCGGCGTACCGCAGGCCGGTGCCCCAGGTGCCGATGCCGGTCTTGATGGAGGCGTCCTCGGTGTACGCGCTGGTCGTGCCGGCGAGCAGGATGCGCCCGCCGCGGGAGACCGGGCCGGCCAGGACGGCGTTCGGTCGGCTCCACAGCGACGCGCCGTCGGACAGCCGGAAGGCCTGGACGCCGTGCTCCTCGTCGCAGATGCCGCAGTAGCCGGAGACCGCGACCGTCCCGGCGTCGACGACGACGGTGTCGGTGGTCCAGCCGGTGATGCTGCTCCACCGTTCATCGCCGGTGGCCGCGTCCAGCGCGATCACGTTGCTGTCGTAGTTGCTGTTGGAGTAGCAGGCGATGTCCGTGACGACGACCGTGTCGCCGGCGACCGCGAGCCCGGTGGCCTCCAGGTAGCCCGCGAAGTGGGCCCAGAGCTTCTTGCCGGTCTTCGTGTCGTACGCCCCCACGCCGTTGCCGTCCGGCTCCAGGACGAACATCCGGCCGTCGGCCACCACGGGTGCCACCGGGTTCAGCGGGCAGCTGTCCACGGCGGCCTTGGGGGTCACCGTCCAGCGGGTCTTCAACTTCTTGACCGTGCCGGAGTTGATCACGGATTCGGCGGGGTTGTAGAAGGTGTGGCCGGCCCCGTAGCCGTCCTGGTTCCAGTTCGCCGCCGGTGCGGCCGCCGCCGTCGGGGTGACGGCGGCGGCGAGGCCGGCGGTGGTCAGGAACGCTGTCGTCGCGGCCAGGCCGAGGCGCGCACTTCGCTTGAGCTGCATGGCCAAGATCGTCGGCGCGGGGCCGGTCGGCGCGGGCCTGTTTTGATGGACAAAGGGGAGGAATCCCCCGTTCAGGGTCAGCTCACCAGCCGACGCTCCCACGCCCACGCCGCGATCTCCACCCGGTTGCGGGCGCCCAGCTTGGTCTGCACGCTGCCGAGGTGCGTCTTCACCGTGCCGACGGAGATGAACAGCTGCGTGGCGATCTCGGCGTTGGTCAGCCCGCGGGCGGCGAGCTTGACCACGTCCAGCTCACGCGGGGAGAGGCCGCCGTCGTCGTCGCTGGGCGCCGGCGGGGACAGGTGCTCCAGCAGCCGTACGGTGATCGACGGGCTGATCAGCGCGTCCCCGGACACGGCCGCGCGGACGGCCTCGACGAGCAGCGACGGGCCGGAGTCCTTCAACAGGAAACCCGCGGCGCCGTTGCGCAGGGCCTGGTGCACGTACTCGTCGAGGTCGAAGGTGGTCACCACGACGACCTTCATCGGATCGGCGACGCCGGGGCCGGCCAGCAGCCGCAGCGCCTCCAGGCCGTCCATCCGGGGCATGCGGATGTCGAAGAGCGCCACGTCCGGCTTGAGCTTGCGGGCCATCGCCACCGCCTCGACGCCGTCGGCCGCCTCGCCGACGAGCTCCATGTCGGGCTGCGCACCGATGATCATGCCGAAGCCGGTGCGTACCATCGCCTGGTCGTCGGCGATCATCACGCGGATCACCGCGTCACCTCCTGGTCGAGCGGCAGGGCCGCGTCGACCACCCAGCCGCCGTCGATGCCCGGCCCGGCGGTGATGCGCCCGCCGACCGCGCGGACCCGCTCCTGCAGGCCCACGAGACCGTACCCCGGCGCCTCCCGGGTCGCGGGAGCCCTGGGGGGCAAACCGTCGTTCGCCACCCGGACGAGCAGCCAGTCGGGCGTACGCCGGACCCACACGTCGGCCACCCGGGCGCCCTGCGCGTGCCGGCGGATGTTGGTCAGCGCCTCCATCACCACCCGGTACGCCGAGGTCGACACCTCCACGGGCACGCCGGTGGTGCTGCCGTCCAGGTGCAGCCGGGCCAGCGGGCCGCCCGAGTTGGTGAACTGCTCCAGCAGCGGGCCCAGCTCGTCCACCCCGGCCAGCGGGGTCAGCGGCGCGTCCGGCTTCGCCTCGGGGTCGCGCAGGACGCCGACCATCCGGCGCATGGACGCCATCGTCTCCGCGCCCGCGGCCTCGATCTGCTCCAGCGCCAGCAGCACCCGCTTGGGGTCCTGCTCGGCGACGAAGCGGGCGCCCTGGGCCTGGATGACGATGCCGGTCACGTGGTGGGCGATGAAGTCGTGCAGGTCGCGGGCGAACTCGGCGCGTTGCTCCGCGCGTACCGAATCCATCGCCCGGCGGCGGGTCGCCTCGATGTTGCGCAGGTAGACGCCGAGGCCGATCACGGCCGTGGCGGCCAGGCCCTGGATCAGGCCGACGATGACCATCTCGTAGTCCAGCCCGCTGCGCAGCGGGAGGAAGCCGAGCGCCATCGACACCGCGAGCACCCCGCCGACGGCCCACTGCGCGTCGCCGCGGCGGCTGACCACGAAGAGGACGCCCAGCAGTCCGACGGTCTCGGCGAGGCCGTAACTGCCGCCCGTCCCGGAGTCGCCGGTCAGCACCATCGTCAGCAGCAGGGAGCCGATGCCGAGCGCCAGTGCGACTTTCGGCAGACGCTTCGAGCCCTGGCGATGGCGGGGCAGCCAGACGACCGCCGTCGCGATCGCGGTCAGGATCTGGATCAGCACGAAGGAGCCGCTGTTGGTCATGCCGTTGGCCAGGTCGAAGAGACCGAGGCAGGCCATGAGGAACAGGGCGGCGAGCTGGCCGAGGCGCAGCAGAAGCAGGCGTTGCGTCAACATCGTGACCCAGCGTAATGGCATCCTCCCGGCGCTCCATCGGCCGAAAGGCAGATCCACGCCGGACCGCGAGCCCCACCCCGGACCGATGTGCGGACCGGGTGCCCTCGCCCAGGATTCTCCCAGTTCCCCACTTGCGTCATCTCTTGCGATCTCGGAGGCAACCCCATGCACACCCAGTCCCCGGCCGACGTGCCGACGACACCCGCCGCGGGCGGCGCCGACGGCCGGCTCACCGCCGTCGCGGCCGTGGACCTGGTGAAGGTGTACGGCAGCGGCGACACCGCGGTGCGCGCCCTCGACGGCGTCACGGTCGGCTTCACCCGCGCCCAGTTCACCGCGATCATGGGCCCGTCCGGCTCCGGCAAGTCGACGCTGATGCACTGCCTCGCCGGGCTCGACACCGCGACCTCCGGCAAGGCCCTGCTCGGCGGCACCGACCTGACCGTGCAGCCGGACCGGGTGCTGACCAAGGTCCGCCGGGAGCGGATCGGCTTCGTCTTCCAGTCGTTCAACCTGCTCCCGCAGCTCACCGCCGAGCAGAACATCACGCTGCCGCTGGACCTGGCCGGCCGCACCGCCGAGCGCGGACTGCTCGCCCACCTCACCGGCGTGCTCGGCCTCGACGGCCGCCTCACCCACCGGCCCAGCGAGCTCTCCGGCGGCCAGCAGCAGCGGGTCGCGCTCGCCCGGGCCCTGGTGGCCCGCCCCGAGGTGGTCTTCGCCGACGAGCCGACCGGCAACCTCGACTCCCGCTCCGGCGCCGAGGTGCTGTCCTTCCTGCGCGGCTCGGTCCGCGACCTCGGCCAGACCATCGTCATGGTCACCCACGACCCGGGCGCGGCCGCGTACGCCGACCGCGTCGTCCTGCTCGCCGACGGCCGGATCGCCGGCGAGATCGACCGCCCCGACCGCGCCTCCGTCACCGAGGCCCTGCAGAGCCTGGGGAACCACCGGTGAAGGTCCTCGGAACCCAGCTGGCCGGCGTCGCCAAGCGCCCGGCCCGGCTCCTGCTGACCGGCCTCGCCGTGCTGGTCGCCTCGTTCGTCGTGTACGCCACCGTCCTCGCCCAGCAGATCACCGAGCGGACCGCGATCGAGGGGCTCAGCGGCACCCCGGCCGCGGTCGACCTGGTCATCGGCGCTCCGGCCGACAGCGGCGGCGGGGTGCAGATCCGCGCCGCCGACGTGGCCGCGCTGCGCGCCCTGCCCGGCGTCGCCGAGGCGGTCGGCCGGGCCGAGGGCGGCGGCGACCTGAACGGCGACTACCTCGCCGTGATGTCCGACCCGGGCAGCGGCCCGCTCGCCACCGTGAAGATCGCCAAGGGCGTGTACCCGTCGAAGCCCGGCGAGATCGCGGTGACCCCGCGGACCGCCGACCGCATGGGCCTGCCCGTCGGCAGCGCGGTCACCATCCACACCGACTGGGACGACAAGGGCCGGCCGATCAAGCCGGCGCAGGTCAAGGTCACCGGGATCGTCGACGCCGACAGCGACTACGGCTTCGTCGGGTACGCGCCGGAGAAGATCGTGACGGCGCTCTCGCGCGACAAGTACATGAGCCGCGTCGAACTGCGGCTCGCGCCGGGCACCGATCGAGCGGCCGTCACCACCGCCGCGGAGCGCATCATCGCCGCGGCCCCGGCACCCGCCGAGGGCGCCGACCGGGCGGCCGTCATGCAGGGCGACGACGTGCGCCTGGCCGAGGCCAACGAGGCCGCCTCCGACCTCGACGAGGTCTTCATCGCGGTGGGCGTGTTCGTGTTCGTCGCCGTCCTCGCGGCCGGCCTCGTCGCCACCTCGACGTTCCGGATCGTCTTCGCCCAGCGCATGCGGCAGCTGGCGCTGCTGCGCGCGGTCGGCGCGGGCCGCGGCTCCATCTGGCGTGCCCTCGCGGTGGAGGGCGCCCTGACCGGCTTCGTCGCGGGCACGGTGGGCGTCCTGGGCGCCCTGCTGGTCGGGTACGCGGTGCTGCCGCTCGCCGGCCTGTTCGACCTCGACCTGGTCGCTCCCGGCCTGCCGCTGATGCCCGCGCTCGGCGTGGTCGCGCTCGCCGTCGGCATCACCGTCCTGGCCGTGCTGGCACCCGCGTTCACCGCCGCGAAGGTGGCACCGCTCGAGGCGCTGCGCTCGGCGAGCACCACCGGCGGGCGCAAGAGCATCGGCGTGCTGCGGGGCGTGCTCGGCGTGTTGCTGCTCGGCGGGGCCGGGGTGCTGGCCGCGTACGTGTTCACCAACCTGCCGGGCCGTGACACCCGCAACTACAACCCCGAGCCGATGCTGCTCGCCACCGTCGGCTCCGGCGCCCTGGCGTTCCTGGCGCTGATGGCGCTCGGCCCGCTGCTCGTGCGCCCGGTGCTCGCCACGGTCGGCTGGCCGCTGCGCCGGCTCGGCCCGGTCGGGCGGCTCGCGGTCGGCGGCGTCGGCGGTGCCCCCCGCCGGGCGGCCGCCGTCTCGATCGTCGTCGCCCTCGGCGTCACGCTCATCGCCGGCGTGGTGGTGACGGGTGCCTCGGTCCGCGTCCTCGCCGGCCGGGAGATGGCCGTCTCGTCGCCCGCCGACTACGAACTGACCGCCAACGGCGACGAGAAGATCTCGCAGGCGGTGCTGGACCAGATCCGGCAGAGCCCCGACCTGGCGCACGTCTCGCCGTACCGCCGGCTGTCCGGCGTCCGGGTCGGCGCGACGGACGACGAGGCGGCCCCGACCGACCTCGTCATGTCCGGCCTGCCCGAGCTGCGCAAGGTCGACGCGACCGAGGGCTCGCTGGCCGCGCTCGGCCCCGGCAAGATCGTCCTGGCCGGCTACGCGGCCGAGAACCACGGCCTGCACGTCGGCGACACCACCACGCTCACCAAGGGCAAGAAGCAGGTCAAGCTCGAGGTCGTGGCCGTACTGCCGGACGACGGGCCGCTGCACGCGTACTTCATGCTCGACCCGTCGGACCTGACCAAGCTGGGCGCGACGGCCACGTACTCCGGCGTGCTGGCCGACGCGGCCAAGGACGGCGAGCAGGGCCGCACCGCGGGGCAGAAGGCGCTGCGCCAGGCCGTCCAGGGCCGCCCCGGGTACGGCGTCGAGGTGCTCGCCGACCAGCGCGACGAGTTCAACCTGGTGCTCAACGGCGTCCTCGCCGTCGTCATCGGCCTGGTCGGGCTGACCGTGCTGATCGCGGTCGTCGGCGTCGGCACCACGACCGCCCTCTCGGTGGTCGAACGGGTCCGCGAGTCCGGCCTGCTGCGCGCCGTCGGGCTCTCCCGCGGCGGCCTGCGGGCGATGCTCACCGCCGAGTCCAGCCTGTACGGCCTGATCGGCGCCACGATCGGGCTCGTGCTCGGCGTCCCGTACGCCTGGCTGTCGCTCAAGGCCCTCGGGGTGAACGCGCCGCTCGAACTGCCGGCCGGCCAGCTCCTGGTGGTGTTCCTGGCCCTGATCGTGTTCACCGCCGCCGCGGGCGTCCTGCCGGCCCGCCGCGCCGCGAAGGTCAGCCCGGTCGCGGCGCTCGCGACGGACTGACCGGACGGCGCCCCGGCCGGGTAACGTGCCGGGGGTGAGCGATCTCTCCGCCGTGGATCCCGGGTTGCGCGACGCGCTGCCCGGGATCCTCGCTGCCGGCCCGCGCCCGCTGACCCTCGAGACGCTGGCCACCCGGCGCGCGCTGGGCGCGGCGCAGCGGCTCACCGACGAGCAGGTCCGCCGCGGCGGCGCGGTGACCTTCGAGGAGCGGGACGACCTGCTGATCCTGCGGCCCGCCGGGGAGACCGGCCCGCTGCCGTGCGTGCTCTACCTGCACGGCGGCGGCATGGTCGCCGGGGACGAGCGCAGCGACCTGCCGTCAGGTTGGAGTCCGCGGTCCACGTCTCGTACGGCTGGACGGCGCTGCTCGGGACGGCGCGCGGCGGGGCGGACGTGCCGGCGTACGCGGCACCGGCCCGGGCGACGGACCTGTCCGGGCTGCCGCCGACCTTCCTGGACGTCGGCAGCGCGGACATCTTCCGCGACGAGGACGTCGACTACGTCCGGCGGATCTGGGCCGCCGGTGGCACCGCCGACCTGCACGTCTGGGCCGGCGGCTATCACGGCTTCGACGGCCTGGTGCCGGACGCGCCGATCTCCGTCGCCGCCCGCCGCACCCGCATCGACTGGCTGCGGCGAGTGCTGGCGGCGTAGCGGTGCGGCTCAGCCGATCTGCACCTGCGTCTTGTCGAAGGCCACGTAGCCGCTGTAGTCACGCCCGACCCGGTCGAACGACGCCGGGTACGGCTTCGGATAGCTCCACGCCGCGTCGTGGTAGGTCGTCCCGTCCACCGACACGTCGTGATACTGCGCGTCGCCCTTCCACGGGCAGTTGTACGGCGTCGGGCTGTCGCTGAACAGCTCGGCGGTGAGCGAGGACGGCGGGAAGTAGTAGTTGCCCTCGATGGTGATCAGATCCGGCTCGGCCGCGTCGGCGACGACGGTCCCATTGATGGTTGCCTGCATGCCCCCACGCTAGCTCGCCCTCCCCGGCGGAAGGGTGAACCAGAAGGTCGCGCCGCGCCCGTCCTCGCCCTCCGCGTGGATCTCGCCGCCGTGGCGTTCCACCGCGCGGTGGACGGTGGTCAGGCCGATACCGGTGCCGGGGAAGTCCTCGGCGCTGTGCAGGCGGGCGAACGGGCGGAACAGCTCGCCCGCCTTGCCCGCCGGGAAGCCCGCCCCGTTGTCGCGGATGTGGTAGCGGGCTTCGTCGTGCGGGCCGCTCCAGCCGACCTCGATCGACGGCTTCTCGATCCGGCGGGTGAACTTGCAGGCGTTGTTGACGAGGTTCTCCAGGATGACCCGGACCAGGCCCTCGTCCGCGTCGGCCGTCATCGCCTCGTCCACCCGGAACTCGATCTCGCGGCCCGGCTCGCGGGCCTCGACCTCGCGGATCACCTGCCAGGCCAGCTCGGTCATGTCGATGCGGTGGCGGCGCAGCTCACCGCGGCTGGCCCGGGCCAGGATCAGCAGCGACTCGACCAGGTCCGCCATCCGGCCCGCGGCCGCGTGGATGCGCTCCAGCCGGTGCCGGACCTGGGCGCTCAGCGGCTCGTCGTCCTCGTCCAGCATCGCCTCGGCGTAGCTGCTGATCACCTGCAGCGGCCCGCGCAGGTCGTGCGAGACCGAGCCGCTGAAGGCCTCCAGCTCGCGGTTGCGCCACTCGAGCTCCTCCACCAGGGCGGCCCGCGTCTCGGCGAGCTGGCGGGCGGCGCGTTCCCCGGCCGCGTCGAGCTCGCGGCGCATCAGCTCCTCGCGGATCCGCCGGCTCTCGTCCAGCGACTGCTTGCGGCGGATCTGGGCCCGTACGTGCGCCCGCAGCGTGTCCGCGCCGTCCGCCGAGCGCACGTAGTCGTCGGCGCCCGCGGCCAGGCACTCCAGCAGCGCGTCGTCCTCGTCGCCGGCCATCACCAGCGGGGTGTCGCGGATCTGCGGCACCTCCTTGACGCGCGCGCAGGTCCGCCGGGCGTCGTCGTCGAAGCCCAGCACGATGCAGTCGACCGGCTGCGCCGCGAGCAGGTCCAGCGCCTCGTCGCCGCTGCCCGCACCGACCACGTCGTAGCCGTCGGCGCGCAGGACGTCGCCCCACTCGTCGAGCCGCCGCCGGTCCGCGGTCACCGCCAGCACCTTGCCCGGGCCGTGCAGGCTGCCGATCACCTCGATGGGCAGCTGCTCGGCGCTGGTCCGCAGCACCGCCGCCAGCTTGGCGAGGACCACGGCGAGGTCCTGCTGCTTGCGGACGAACGCGTCGGCGCCCGCCTCCAGCATCTGCACCTCGGTCGCGTAGTCGTCGGCGGCCGTCATCAGCAGGCAGGGCGTGTCGCGTAGCGCCGGGTCGAGGCGCAGCCGCCGGATCACGGTCGCGCCGTCGATGCCCGGCATGATGCCGTCCACGATCACCGCGTGCGGCCGCCGGTCCGCCGCCGTCCGCAGCCCCTCCTCGCCGGAGGCGGCGGTCAGCACGGCGTACCCCTCGGGCTCGAGCAGCTGGCGCAGCCGTTCGCGGAACGTCAGGCTGTCGTCGATGACCAGCACGGTCGGCCGCGGGTCGGCTGCCGCGCCGTCCTCGCCGAGCAGCTGCCGCGAGCGGGCCACCACGTAGCCGGCGTCGTAGGGCTTGCCGACGTACTCGTCCGCGCCGGTGCGCAGGCCGAGCAGCCGGTCGGCGACCTCGGCCTCGCTGGACAGCAGCACCGTCACGGTGTGCTCGCGCCCGGGCAGGGAGCGCAGCTCGCGCAGCAGGTCCACGCCGTCGGCGTCGGGCAGCAGCACGTCCAGCACCGCCACGTCGAAGCCGCCCGCGACGAACGCCGCCCGCGCCTGCTCGCCGGTCGCGCAGAGGATCGTGGTGAAGCCGTCCGCCTCGAACGCCTCGTGCAGGTTCATCCGCACGGTCAGGCTGTCGTCGACGATCAGCACGGTGGGGCTCATGGGTGCACCCCCTCGCGCGGGGCGAGCTCGGCGAGCCGGGCGGCGATCCGGGCGGGCGGCAGCACGTACGCCGCCGCGCCGAGCAGCGCCGCCTCCCGCGGCATGCCGTAGACGATGCAGCTCGCCTCGTCCTGGGCGAACGTGAGGGCGCCGCGGGAACGCATCCGCAGCAGGCCGTCGGCGCCGTCCCGGCCCATGCCGGTGAGCAGGCAGCCGACGGCGGAGGAACCGTACTCCGCGGCCACCGACTCGAACAGGACGTCGACGGAGGGCCGGCACGAGTGCCGGGGCGGGGCGGTGCTGAGCCGTACCGCGCCGTCGGCCACGAGCAGGTGCCGGTCCGGCGGGGCGAGCAGGACCCGGCCGGCGAGCGCGGTCAGCGGCAGGCCGTCGGTGGCGTAGCTGACGTTGCGCCCGGTCTGCCCGGCCAGCCAGTCGGAGAACGCCACCGCGAAGGGTTCGCTCGCGGCGAGGTGCTGCACGCACAGCACCGGCGTCCGGAAGCCGACGGGCAGCGCGCGCAGCAGGTCGGTGATGGCGCCGGGTCCGCCCGTGGAGGCGCCGACCACGACGATCCGCGGCGCGGCGCCGTCCCGTACCGAGAAGGCCGCCGGAGCCGGCGCGGAAGGCCTGCTCTCCGGGCGGTTGCGGCCGTCGAGACGGGCCCGCGGGTGGGTGATGACCCGGATCCGCGAGACCAGGCGTACGGCCGAGCACAGCCGCCGCCCCCACCCGGCGTCGGACTCGTCGCCGCGCGGCTTCTCGAGCACGTCGACCGCCCCCGCCGCCAGGGCGTTGTACGTGCTGAACAGCTCCCGCCGGTCCGCCGACGACACCACCAGGATCGGGGTCGGGAACTCCGCCATGATGTGCTCGGTCGCCACCAGCCCGCTCATCGTCGGCAGGATCATGTCCATGGTCACCACGTCGGGGCGCAGCCGGCCGACCATCTCGACCGCCTGGGCGCCGTCCACCGCCTCGCCGACCACCCGCAGTTCGGGGTCGGCCGCGAGGGCGTTGCGCAGGTGGTGCCGCATTGTCGCCGAATCCTCCACCACCAGCACGCGGATCATGCGGGCACCAGCCGCCGGATGTGGGCCAGCAGTTCCTCCTGGTCGAACTCGCCCTTGACCACGTACGCGCTCGCCCCCACGTCCGCACCCCGGGCCCGGTCCTCGGCGCTGGCCCGCGAGCTGACCAGGATCGCCGGTACGCCGGACAGCTCCGGATCGGCGCGCGTCTCGGCGACGAAGGTGAACCCGTCGATGCCGGGCATGTCGATGTCGGTGAGGTACAGGCCGTACCGGCGGGAGCGGGCCTTCTCGAGCCCCTCCTCGCCGGAGGCGGCCAGGTCCACCTCGTAGCCGGCCGACTCGAGGATGCTGCGCTCCAGCATCCGGGTGGTGAGCGAGTCGTCGACCACGAGGATCGGCAGCCGCGGGGTGGCCGGTGACGGCACCGCGCCGAGGGTGCCCAGCCGGGCCGTCTCGGCGACCAGGCCCTGCGCGTCGAGCACGAGGCGCGGGTTGCCGTCGAGGTCCATGGACACGCCGCCGATCACCGGGGCCGCGGGCGCCAGCTCGGGCAGCGGGCGCACGACCAGGGTGGAGGTGCCGGCGAGGCGGTCCACGCCCACGGCCACGCACTCGTCGTCGGCGGCGACCACCACGGCCACGCCCGGTCCGGCGTTCTCCGGGACGGTGCTGCCGGCGTACAGGGCGCGGGCCAGGGGGAGGAAGGGCACCGCCTCGCCGTCGTACGCCAGCTTCCCGGTCATCACCGCGGCCGCGGCCTGCTCGGGGGCCAGCCGTACGCACGTGCGCACGGAGTCGAGCGGCACGCTGGCGACGGTCCCGGCCGCCTCCACGACGAGCCCGTGCAGCGACAGCAGGGCCAGCGGCAGCACCAGCTCGATCGTCGTGCCCCGGCCCGTGCCGGTCCGGACGCTCACGTGCCCGCCCAGCTGCTCGGCGACGTCGCGGGCCACGTCGAGCCCGATGCCGCGCCCGGCCACCTCGGTCACCGTGGGGGAGGTGCTGATCCCGCCGCGCAGGACGAGGTCGACCAGCGCGTCCTCGGCCGGTGCCGGGTCGCCCGGCGTGAGCAGCCCGCGGGCCTCGGCGGTGCGCCGGAGCGCGACCAGGTCGAAGCCGCGGCCGTCGTCCGTACAGAGGAATGCCGCGTAGCGGCCCCGGCGCTCGACCGTCACCAGGACCGTGCCCTCGGCGGGTTTGCCGGCCGTGACCCGCCGCTGCTCGGTCTCGATGCCGTGCACCACCGCGTTGCGCACGATGTGCAGCAACGCGCTGCCGGCCAGGGTGAGCACCTGGGGGTCGAGCCGCAGGTCGCCGCCGCGCCCCTCGAAGCGCACCCGCTTGCCCTCCGCGTCCGCGGCGTCGCGGACCGCTCGGTGCAGGGCGGTGAAGATGCCGGACGCCGCGACCAGCCGCAGCCGCTCGGCCCGGCCGCGCACCTCGTCCAGCTCGCGTTCGGCCTGCTCGACCGTGTCGGCCAGCTGCCGGCTGAAGGCGCCGAGGTCCACCGCCAGCCGGACGGCCGCCGCCCGCGCCGCCCGGGTGCCGGCCGTCGCCCGCCCGGTCCGCAGCTGATCGGCGAGGGTCTCGGCGGCCCGGTGCAGCCGTTCGAGGGAGAGCCCGCCGGTGCGCAGCGGGGCGAACCGGGCGTGCGCCTCGCCGATGGCGTCGAGCAGGTCGTCCACGTCGGCGGTGGCGGTCCGGGCCGCGGGGGCCGGCTCCGCCGCGTGCGCCTCGCGCGGTCCCGGTGCCTGGGGGTGCGGCGCCGGGGCGGGCTTCTCCCCGGGCTCGATCGCCGACACGTACGCCTCGATCTCGTCGTTGAGCCGCAGCAGTTCGCGCAGCTCGGCCGCCGGGAGCGGGCCCTCGTCGCTCCGGTGCGGCACCAGCACCTCCTCGAAGGCGTGGGCGCGGTCGGCGATCTCCTGCTGGCGGACGACCCGGGCGGCGCCCTTCAGGGTGTGGGCGAAGCGCAGCAGCCGGGCCACCGGTTCGGTGCCGGGGTGCTGGTCGAGGTCGAGGACGCCCGCGCTGATCTGATCGACCAGTTCGCGGGCCTCCACCCGGAAGTAGCGCAGCGGGTCCTGGCTCATGACCGCCCGTTGCCGACGAGGTCGAGCAGGTCGCCGGAGAGGTTCGACAGGTGCGCCGCGGTCTGCCGGGTCTGCACGGCGCTCGCCTCGGTCTCGCGGGTGACCCGGGCGGTGTCCGAGGCGGCGACGTTGACCTGCTCGACCGCCGTGGTCTGCTGCTTGGTGGAGAGCTCGATCTCCCGGGTCGCGTCGTTGGTGGTGGCCACGAGCTGCGCGATGCGCCGGAACGAGTCGGTGGCCTCGTCGAACTGGCGGGCGCCGGAGTCGACGGACTTGGCGCCGATCTCGGTCGCCATGACCGTCGTGTTGACCGCCCCCCGCACGTCGTCGATGAGGGCGCGGATCTCCTTGGCCGACCCGGCCGTCCGGTCGGCGAGCTTGCGGATCTCCTCGGCGACCACCGCGAACCGCCGGCCCCACTCGCCCGCGCCGCTGGCCTCGATGGTGGCGTTGATGGCCAGGATGTTGGTCTGTTCGGCCAGCTCGGACACCAGGTCGACGACCCCGCCGATCTGCTGCGACTTCTCGCCGAGGGTCAGCATGTGCTGGACGATCTGGTCCACCTGGTTGCGGATCGCGGAGATCGAGGCCCGGGTCTGGTCGATGGTGGCGTCGCCGGTGCGCGCGGCGGCCGACGTCTCCTCGGCGATCTGCGAGACCCGTTGCGCGCTGTCGGCGATCTGCCGGGAGGTGATCAGCAGCTCGCTGATGGTGGTGGTGATCTCGCTCATCGCGCTGGCCTGGTCCCGGCCGCCGCTGGCCTGCTGGGCGGCGGCGGCCTCCAGCTGGGCCGACGAGCTCTGGATGTGCCCGATCGCCGCGCCGACCTCGCGCCGCAGGTCGCGGTTGAGCTTCCAGGCGACCCAGGCGGCGAAGATCAGCGCCAGCACCCCCAGCCCGATGATCACGACGATCGCGCGGGAGGCCTCGGTGGAGGCCTCGCGCCGGGCCTGCTCGACGTTCTCGCGTACCCGGGCGGTCAGGGCGACGATGGAGTCCTGGAGGGCCTTGCGGGCGGGGGTGACGTCGGTGGCGTTCAGCTGCCCGACGTCGGTGAGGTTCGTGATCTCCTTGCGGCGCTCGATCACCGGGTCGAGGATCGCCGCGTGCGCCGCCTCCGCCGTCGACACCGCCTCGAGCAGGTTCTGCGCCGCCGGATCGGTCAGCGAGCCGCGCAGCTGGGTCACCAGGGCCAGGAACCGCTGGCGGTCGGCGGTGGTCTGGTCCAGATACTCCTGCCGTCCGTTGAGCAGGTACGCCCGGTAGTCCGCTATCCGGCTCTCGCCCTCGGTCCGTAACTGTTCCGACCGGGCGAGGTCGTCGACCGCCACCTTGATCGCGTTGTCCTTCGCGGTCATCACGAGGGACAGCGCGGCGACCGAGGCGGCGCAGATGACGATGGTCAGCGTCACCGTGACGCCGAAGCTGAGCGCCAGCTTGTTCCCGAAGGTGCGTCGGGCCTTCATGGCTCCTCCTGGACGTGCGGGTTGTGGCCGGTGAGCCGGTGCACCGCGGCGCGGGCGGCCGGCAGGTCGACGATCGGGCGGGTGCCGCCGGCCAGCGGGACCATGCCGCGCAGCACGTCCCGGCCGTCGTGGCCGCCGGCCTCCTCGACGATGTCCGTGGCGGGCACCCGCACGTGGCCGTCGAGGCCGTGGAAGGCGAGGGCCAGCGGGGGTGCGCCCGCGGCGAGCACGAGCCAGCGCGGCCGTTCCGGCAGCGCGTGCCCGAGCAGCGCGGCGAGGTCGTAGACGGGCACGATCGCGCCGCCGAAGCCGGCCACGCCGAGCAGCGCGGGCTGCGGGCCGGGCAGCGGCGTCACCGGGCGGTCCGAGTGCAGCCCGGAGGCCTGGGAGAGGCGCAGCGCGTACGGGCGGCCGCCGGCGTGCACGGCCAGGAGTTCGGCGTACTCGACGTCGTGGCGGCGGGCCGGCTCGGCGAACGAGCGGTCGAACTCCTCGCGCAGGCCGGCCAGCCGCACGCCCACATCGGCGGGGCTCACCGGGGCACCTGCGAGTCGAGCTCGGCCCGGCACAGGCTGGTCAGCGCGATCCGCCCGAAGCCGCCGCCGAACAGGGTCAGGCGCTCCTCCCGCTCCTGCTTGAGCAGGGCCAGCGCGCGTTCCAGCTCGGTGCGGGCGGTCCGGAGCTCGCCCCGGCGCCGGGCCAGCAGGCCGAGCCGCAGCCGCGGCATCGCGAAGCCGGGATCCAGGTACGCCGCCAGCCGGTAGTGCCCGATCGCCACGTCCACCGCGGCGCCGCCCTCGAGGCAGACGGCGAGCTGGTGGTGGGCGTCGGCGTACAGCCCGTCGACGTCGAGCAGCCGCCGGCAGACGATCTCGGCCTCCTCGAGGCGGCCGGCCTGGGCCAGCAGGACGCCGTGCAGCAGCAGGTCGCGCGGGGCCGGGCGGGCACCGAGCGCGTCCTCCACGGCGGCCAGCGCCTCCTCGAAGCGTTCGTCGCGCAACAGCCCCAGGGCCCTGCCGTACACATCACCCGGCGCGGCCGGCGCGGCTGGCGTCGCCGGCGCCTTCCGCGGCACCGCCCGGGCGGCCTCCTGCGAGGCGGGCGTGGGCTCCTGCCGGGCGGGTGGCCGGAGCCGGGGGGCCTGCGCGGCGAGGGTGGCGGCGCTCGGGGCCCGGCGGTAGTAGAACGCCTGGTGCGACTGCTGCGGCTCGAGCCCCTCCGGCTGGCTGCCGAGGGTGTCGGTGTGACCCAGGAACAGGCAGCCGCCCGGTGCCAGCGAGCGGGTCATCCGGCCGATCAGCGATTCGCGTACGTCCGGGGTCAGGTACATCAGCAGGTTCCGGCAGAAGATCACGTCGTACTGGCCGGAGTGCCACAGCTGCTCGTCCTCCGTGGCGACGTTGTACCGCCGGAACCGCACCGACGCGCGGATCGCGGGGTCGAGGATGTACTCCCCGTCCTCGGGGTGGAACCAGCGGGCGCGGACCGCGTCCGGGGTCTCGCGCAGCGCCCAGCCGGAGTACCGCGCCCGGGCCGCCTGCTCGAGCATGGCGGCGCTGGCGTCCAGGCCCAGCACGTCGAGGATCCAGCCGGGGTCGGACTGCGCCTCCCGCGCCACGATGGCCAGCGTGTACGCCTCCTCGCCGGAGGAGCAGCCGACGGAGAGCAGGCGCAGCATGCGCTGGGCGTACCGGTCCCGCAGCCGCTCGGGCAGCACCACCTCGGCCAGCGCGCGGAACTGCTCGCCGTGCCGGAAGAAGTACGTCTCGTTGATCGTCAGGTCCTCGGCGAGCGCGCCCAGCTCGGCGTCCCAGTCGCCGCGCGCCAGCCGCCGCAGGTACGCCCCGGGGTGCAGCCGCGCCGTCTCGACCCGGTCCCGCAGCACCTGGGCCAGCTGCGGCACGTCGTTGTCGTCGAACATCCACCCGAGCTGGGTGGCGAGCACCGTGCGGAACACGGTGACGTCGGGCGCCGTGCTCACGACGCGGCCGCCAGGTCGCCGGCCGCGGCCCACACCTCGTCGGGCACGAACCGCATGCCCTGCAGCACCAGGACCGGCTCGGCGTCCAGCGTGCCCACCGCCGCGATCAGCCGGGCCGGGGCGTCGCCGAGCAGGGCCTCGTGCCGGGCCGCCGGGTCGCCGCCGACCGGCCGTACGCCCTGGATCTCCCCGATCGCGAACGCCACGGGACCGCGTTCGGTGCGGACCGCGACGAACCGGCCGACCGGCGCGCTCGCCCCGCCCAGCAGCCGGGCGACGTCGACGACGAGGGTGGGAGCGCCGCGCATGATGCAGATCCCGGAGACGAACGGCGGGGTGCCGGCGAGGGGATGGGTGACGAGCGGCCGCATCGTCTCGATGACGTCGTCGATCCGCAGGGCACAGAGCAGCGGACCGGCCCGGAAGACCAGCGACGGCACACCGGCGGGCGTCCCCGCCGGTGCTCCGATATGCCCCGGGTGCACCATTCGCTCAGGTTAGCGGGCATTTTCCGCCGGACAGCGAGAATGTTTCAGTTCAGGACGGCCGGGATCACTCCCGCTCGGCACCACCGGCGAGCCAGGAGACCGCGGGTTCCTCGTACGCCGCCCGCCGGGCCTGCGGCGGCGCGGGCTGCTCCGCCCACGGCCCTCCCACCGGCGCCGCGGTTGCCGCAGTGCCGGCTGTCGCAGGGCCAGGCGCCGCAGTGCCGGCTATCGCAGGGCCCGGCGCCGCGGGGCCGGGTATCGCAGGGCCCGGTGCTGCGGGGCCGGGTATCGCGGGGTTGGGTGCCGCTGGGCCCTGTGCTGCGGGGACGGCTGCCGGGCGGCCGGGGGTCGCGTCCGCCGGCCACAGCCTCGGGCGCCGCCGTGCCGCCAGGTCCTCGGCCCAGCCGAACGCGAGCACCGCCACCCCGGTCAGCGCCAGCGTCGCGCCGAGCGTGACCGGACCCTCCATCGACCCGGTGTCGTCGAGCGTCAGCACCGTCAGCACCGGCCAGATCGCCGCGATCGCGATGTTGTGCCACAGGTACACGGTGACCGCGCGGGCGTTGAGCAGGTTCACGGCGCGGTCCAGCGGGCGTACGTACGACAGCCACGTCATGTCCGGCCGCCACCGCAGCGCCAGCAGCACGAACGCGAGCGACCACAGCGCCTGGGACTCGGGCACGTCGTTGAGGTCGTACCCGCCCTCGCCCGGGTGCCCGTGCAGCCAGTAGAGCGCCGCGACGCCGAGCACCGCGGCGGCCGCGCCGACCAGGCCGGGGCGGAGGCGGTGCAGGCGGCCGTCGTGGTGCGCGAAGCCGGCGATCCAGCAGGCGCCGTAGGTGGCGAAGTCCCACATCGCCGCGTCCGCGCGACCGAACGGCAGGGTGAGGCCGGTCTTGTCGAGCACCGCGATCAGCACGATCGGCGCGGCCACCGCGGCCCAGGCGATCTTCTTGTACGCGAGATACAGCAGCGGGGACAGCAGTACGAACCACAGGTACGCCCGGATGTACCAGAGCGGCTCCCAGGCGTCGATGCCCTCGGTGCTGCCCGGCGGGTCGCCCAGCGGCAGGATCCACAGCGCGAGCTTCCAGCTCCACGGCCGGTCGCCGCCCTCCTGAGCGGCCCAGCCGGCGTAGAGCATCGCCGGCACCACGATCAGGCCGAGCAGCCACAGCGGTGGCAGCAGGCGGCGCAGCCGGGAGGTGAGCACCGCACCCGCGGACCGGCGGTCCAGGGAGGCGGCGGTCAGGGATCCGGCCAGGGCGAACATGATGCCCATCGCGGGAAGCAGCAGGGAGAGCCACGGCCAGCCGAACAGGTGGTAGACGACGACGCGGACGATGGCGGCGGCCCGGAGAAGGTCCAGGTAGCGGTTGCGCACCGCGAAACGGTAGCCACGGCGCCGGTTACGGGGGACCGGTCGCCCGGTCGGCAACTACGCCCCGCCGGATGACCCCGAAAGAATGAAGTGTCGCATTTGTCGGTGCGACTGTGCGATCCCCGCGTTGGTCCTCCTCGAGGGCGGCGTGCACGGGGCGCGGCGCCACGAGCGCGAGAAGAGGGACAACGGTGCGCAAGCCTGCTGTCGTGGTGGCGGTCGCGGTGTCGGCGGTCCTGGTGGGCGGGGTCATGATCGCGACCACCGCGGGCGCGGAGACCACCCCGGACGTGCCGTCGACGGCGATCTCGGAGCTGCCGGCCGTGCCCCAGCTGCCCCCGGACGCCGGCGTGCCGGTGCTCCCCGCCGTACCCGATGCTCCCGATGCCGGGACGCCCGCGACCACCGCCGATGCGCCCGGACCGGCCGGCGGGGATGAGCCCGGACCGGCCGGCGGGGGTGAGCCCGCCGACCGGCCGGCGCCCGCACGGCCCGGGGGCACCCCGGACGCGAAGCCGGACCGGCCCGCCGGCGATCCGGCACCCGCCCGGCCCGCGCCGGCGAAGCCGGACAGGAACGCCGCACCGCAGAAGAACCCGGCCGCGGACGCCCACCGCGACGTGACCGCGGGCCAGGCGCTCTCCGCCGACCCCTCCGGCGACGTGCAGCAGCAGGCGTTGCGCCTGGTCAACGAGCACCGGCGGCGCGGCGGCTGCGACCCCCTCGGCGTCGACCGGCGGCTGATCGAGGCGGCCAACCGGCACGCGGCGGACATGGCCCGGCGCGGCTACTTCGCGCACGAGGACCCGCGCGGCGACCGGGCCGGCGAGCGGGTGCGCGCCGCCGGCTACGAGTGGTCCCGCTACGGCGAGAACATCGCCCGCGGCCAGGACAGCGTCCACGAGGTCGTGGACGGCTGGATGCGCAGCCCGGAGCACCGGGAGAACATCATGGACTGCCGCCTGCACGAGGTGGGTCTGGGCCTCGCGTTCTCCGCCGACCGGACGCCGTACTGGGTGCAGGACTTCGCCACGCCGCAGTGACGCACATACCGGTTGTGTGCCAGGGTCGTCCGGCCGACTCTCCCCGGAGCGCTCGTGTGCTTCGATGTGCCTCACAGATCTCCTGGGGAGGACGAATTTGGGAGTGCAGCGGGTTTCCGCGCGCCTCGCCGCCGCCGTCGTGGCGGCGGCGGTGGCCGGCGGGCTCGGCGCTGCCGTGGTGACCCCGGGTGCGGCAGCAGCCGCGTCCCCGGTCACCGCGGCGGCACCGGTCGCCGCCGTCGTCGTCACGAGGGCCGCCGCGGCCTCGTGCGCGACGGGCAGGTATCAGAAGCAGGTCGAGGGCTACCTCAAGAAGCTCGGCGGCTTCGGCGCCGTCACGGTGGACGGCCGGCAGTCCGCCGCCGACTGCAAGGCGATCAAGAAGTTCCAGAGCCGGTACGGCATCAGGCCGGCCGCCGGTCTCGCGGGCCCGACCACGCACGGTGTGGCCAAGCGGCTCGCGAACACCAAGACGTCGTCGTGCCGCGCCCCGCGTTCGGGGTGGCGGTTCTGCGTGGACCTCACGCACCAGACGACCTGGGTGATGAAGAACGGCAAGGTGTACCGCAAGCCGACCGTGACCCGTACGGGCATGAACGGCTACCGGACCCCGACCGGCACATACAAGATCAACAAGCGCACGAAGAAGGAGTGGTCGAACCCGTACGAGGTGTGGCTGCCGTACTGGCAGCGCTTCGTCGGCGGGATCGGCTTCCACCAGACGACCACGTACCTGCACGACGCGTGGCGCGGATCGCACGGCTGCGTCAACCTGCTGCCGTCGGACGCGAAGGCGTACTACAAGGTCGGCAAGATCGGCCGCAAGGTCAAGGTCATCGGGCGCCGTCCCGGCACCTGATCGACGCCGTACGCACAGCGGCCCGCCGGTTCTCCGGCGGGCCGTCGTCGTGCGGGCTCAGCTCAGGCGGCCAGGGGCGGATGGGCGTAGCGGACGTGGGTGGTCAGCACGTCGTGCGGCGGGAAGGCCTTCTCGTCCCCGCCGGCGGTGAGCACCCGCAGTCCGTCCCGGCTCAGCATGTAGGTGACGTCGGTGAACAGGCTGACCGTGTCGTCGTGGTGCACGACCGTCAGCTCGTCGGCGCGCAGCATCCCGGCGGCCGGTAATCCATGGAGCGACATGTCACACGTTCCTTCGCGTACGCGGGTGGGCACCGTGCTGGGGATTACGAGCGCGGAGGGACGCGCGGTTCATCTCGTCGGCCGATTGTCATCGTGGGCGGCCGGCGCGGACGCCGACCGGATCCCACGTTCTCAGCTCATGGTGGGATGCGCAGTCAAGGTCCCGCCACCGGCCGGGCGGATAGCTGACAACACCCGGGGTATCTGCTAGGGAAGTCCGATATCGTTCACCCCGCCGTTCGGCCGGGCCGTTCCCCGGCCATTCGGCCCGGCCCCGCGCCCCGGCCCGCGACATAGAGTGGCGTCCGTGTCCGGATCCCCCCGCCGCGCCGCCGTGCTGCTCGTCGCGTGCGTCCTGCTGCCGCCGCTGACCGCGGCCTCCTGCGGCGACGAGCCGTCCGGGGTGACCGTCGGCACGGCCGGGCGGGGCACCGTCGACGAGATCGTGGAGGCGTCCGGCGCCGTGACCGCGCGGGCCGCCGGGACGGTCACCGCGCCCGCCGAGGGCACCCTCGCCTTGCTGCGCGTCGACGCCGGTGACCGGGTGCGCAAGGGCCAGGTCGTCGCGGTCGTCGACTCACCCGCGGCCCGCAAGCGCCTGGACGCCGCCGCCGAGGCGCGGGACGCGGCCTCCGCAGGGGGAGTGCCCACCGGCGGCGGGGCGGCCGGCTTCACGGCGGCCCGGCAGCGCACCGACGCGAGCGCCGGCAAGGCCTTCGCCGAGGCCCGGGAGGCGGCCGGCGAGATCACCGACGAGACCCTGCGCACGGCGTTGCTCGCCCAGCTCGACGCCGCCCGGGAGCAGTACGCCGCCGTCTCCGCGGCCGCGGATGCCGCCGTACGCTCCCTCGAACGCGGGGTGGCGAGCGTGGGCGAGGCGGTGGCGGCCCTCTCGGCGGCGCAGCGGGTGCAGGCGCGGCAGGCGTACGACCTGGCGAAGGCCGCGGTCGACGCCCTCACCCTGCGGGCACCGGTGTCCGGTGTGGTGCAGCTGGGCGGCACCGCGGCGGCCGGCACCCCGTCGCTCACCGACCTGATCGCGGGCGCCGACCCGGCCGCCGCCGGCGCTCCCGCCGCCCGGGCCCCGCTGCCGGGCGTCGACGTGGCCGTTCCGGAGGGCGCCGCCGTGGGCCCGGGCACCCCGATCCTCACCGTCGTCGACACCGGCGGCCTCGGCGTCGCCGCGGAGGTGGACGAGACCGACGTGCTCCTGGTGAAGCCGGGCGGCACCGGCACCATCGAGCTCGACGCCGCCGCGGGTGCCACGTACGAGGCGAAGGTCCGCGCCGTCGACCTGCTCCCCACCACGTCGGCCCGCGGCGGCGTCTCCTACCGGGTGCGCCTCACCCTGGGCAGGGGCACGTACGCCGACGGCAGCCCCGCCCCCGGCCCCCGCCCCGGCATGAGCGCCATCGTGCGGCTGCGCGTACGCCAGGCCGCCGACGCGGTCACGGTGCCCGCCGGCGCGGTGGTCTCCAGCGACGGCCGGAACGTCGTCTGGGCGGTCCGCGGCGGCAAGGCCGAGCGCGTCGCGGTCAGCCTCGGCGTCCAGGGCGAGGACGTGGTGCAGGTCGTCTCCGGCCTCGACGCCGGGCAGCGGATCGTGGTGGCCGGCGCCGACCAGGTCAGCGCCGGGCAAGACCTGCCGTGACCGGCCCCGCCATCGTCGCCACCGGGGTCACCCGCACGTACGAGCTGGACGGCGTGTCGGTGCCCGCGCTGCGCGGCGTCTCCCTGACCGTGGCCGACGGCGACTACCTCGCCGTCGTGGGCACCTCCGGCTCCGGCAAGTCGACCCTGATGCACCTGCTCGGCGGGCTCGACCGGCCCACTGGCGGCACGCTGGTCATCGGCGGGCGCGACGTCACCTCGCTCTCCGCGCCCGAACTGGCCCGGCTGCGCAACGAGGTGATCGGCTTCGTCTTCCAGTCCTTCCACCTGCTGCCGCGCACGACCGCCCGGGACAACGTCGCGCTGCCCCTGGTCTACCGCGGCGTCGGCCGGCGGGAACGCCGGGCCCGCGCCGCCGCGCTGCTCGAACGCGTCGGCCTCGGGCACCGGATCGACCACCGGCCCAACCAGCTCTCCGGCGGTGAGCAGCAGCGGGTGGCGATCGCCCGCGCCCTGGTCACCGGGCCGTCGGTGCTGCTCGCCGACGAACCCACCGGGAACCTGGACTCGGCGACCGGCGAGGCGGTCCTGAGCCTGCTGGAGTCGCTCCACGCCGACGGCGTGGCGATCGTCCTGGTCACCCACGACAGCGAGGTGGCCGCCCGCGCCCACCGCCGGATCGTCATGCGCGACGGCCTCATCGTCGACCCGGCACCCACCCCGGGCGGGGACCGGTGAGGCTGGCCGAGGCGTGGCGGGTCGCGCTCGACGCGCTGCGGGCCAACCGGCTGCGCAGCATCCTCACCATGCTCGGCGTCGTCATCGGGGTCGCCGCGGTCGTCGCGCTGGTCGCCATCGGCACCGGCACCAAGCAGCAGATCGAGCAGCAGGTCGAGGGGCTCGGCTCCAACCTGCTCATCGTCGTGCCGGGCCGGCTCGAGGCGGGCTCCGTCCCGTCGGTCTCGACCCTGTCGCTCGACGACGTGGACGCGGTCAGCCGGGTGGTCGGCGACCGGTCGCGGGTCGCGGTCACCGTCGCTTCGGGGGAGACCGTACGCGCGGGCAGCCGCACCACCTTCTCCAGCCTCCAGGGCGTCCTCGAGACCACGCCGACGGTGTTCGTCCGCACCCTCGACCGGGGCAGCTACCTGACCCGCGCCGACGTCGGCACCGGACGGCGGGTGGCGGTCCTCGGCGCCGGCGTGGCCACCCAGCTCTTCGGCGACCGCGACCCCATCGGCCGGCAGATCACCATCGGCGGCGTACGGTTCCGGGTCATCGGCACCTTCGAGCGGCTCGGGCAGAGCCTCGGCGTGGACCGCGACAACGAGGTGCACGTGCCGGTCACGGCGGCGCAGCGGCTGCTCGGCACCGACCGCATCGACGGGCTCGCCATCCGCGCGCCGGACCGCGAGCGCATCGACGAGCTCGGCGCCGACATCGTGGCGACCCTCGGCGAACGGCACCCCGACACCGACTTCAGCGCCGTCACGCAGGAGCAGATCCTCGGCGTACTCGGGGACATCCTCGGCGTCCTCACCGGCGTGCTGGCCGCGATCGCCGGGATCAGCCTGCTCGTCGGCGGCGTCGGCGTCTCCAACATCATGCTGGTGTCGGTGCGGGAACGGACCCGTGAGATCGGCCTGCGCAAGGCGGTCGGCGCCCGGCCCCGCGACATCGGCCTGCAGTTCCTGCTGGAGGCGGTCCTGCTCACCACGCTCGGAGGAGTCCTCGGCATGGCCCTCGGCATCGGCGCGGCCCTGCTCGTCGACCGGCTGACCCCGGTGCCCGCCGCGATCACCTGGTGGTCGCTCGCGCTGGCGTTCGGCGTGTCGGCCACGGTCGGGATCGTCTTCGGCGTCGTGCCGGCCCAGCGCGCCGGGCGGCTCGACCCCGTCGTCGCGCTGCGCACCGAGTGACCGCCGTCGACCGGCGGCCGGGCCGGGTCGTGCCGGCGCCCCTGCTCGTGCTCGGAGCCATCGCGTCGGTGCAGGTCGGGAGCGCTGTGGCGGGTACCCTCTTCGATGATCTGGGCGCGGCGGGCGTGACCCTGCTGCGCCTCGCCGTGGCCGCCCTCGTGCTCGGGATCGCGTTCCGGCCGAAGGTCCGGACGTGGACCGCCGGGGCCTGGCGGGCCGCGGCCCTGCTCGGCGTCGCCATGGCCGGCATGAATCTGCTCTTCTACCTCGCCCTGCGCACGGTCCCGCTGGGCGTCGGCGTCACGGTCGAGTTCCTCGGCCCGCTGCTGCTGACCCTGGCGCAGACCCGCCGGCTGGCCGACCTGCTGTGGGCGCTGCTGGCCGGCGGCGGTGTCGCGCTGCTCGGGCTCGGCGCCGGCGTCTCCGCGCCGCTGGGCGGCCTGCTGCTGGCCTTCGCCGCGGGGCTCTGCTGGGCGGGCTACATCCTGGCGAGTGCCCACCTGGGCACCCTGGTCCCGGGTACGGGCGGACTGGCCGTCGCGCTCGCGGTGGCCGCGACGATCGTCCTGCCGTTCGGCGTACCCGGCGCCTCCGCGGTCCTGGACCACCCGCACCTGCTGATCGGGGCCGCCACGGTCGCGTTGCTGTCGTCGGTCCTCTCCTACGGGCTGGAGATCAACGCGCTGCGCCGGATGCCCACCCGGGTGTTCGGCATCCTGATGAGCCTCGAGCCGGCCGCCGCCGCCCTCGCCGGGCTCGTCGTCCTGCACCAGCGCCTGGGCCCGCGGGAGGTGGCCGCCCTGGTGCTCGTCAGCCTCGCCAGCCTCGGCGCCACCCTCGCCCATCGCGAGACCGGCTAAACGCTCACGTACGCCGCCCGGAGGCCGATCTGGGGGTGTGTTGTTCAGGACGGACCGCTCCGGAGAAGGGCTGCGTGACCTGCACGGGGCGTCCCGTTCGGTGGCGTACCTCGCGCTGGCCGCCGCCCCGTACCTGTTCTTCACCGGCATCCTGACACCGCGGATCACGACGTCCGGGATCGTCGCCGTCCTGGTGACCGCGCTCGTGGTGGCCGTCGCCGGCGTGGTCTGCCTGCGCCGCCCGGAGAGCCTGCCCCGGTCGTTCTGGCTCTTCGTGCCGGCGATCACCACCGTCGTCATCACGGCGCTGAACCTGGCCACCAACGACGCCAGCACCGGCGCGCAGTTCTTCTACCTCTGGCCCATCCTGTACGCGGCCAACTTCCTGCGCCGCCGCGCCATCTACCTCAACCTCGCGCTCGTCTCCGTGGGCGACGCCGCGGTGGTCCTCACCCTCCTCGGGCCGGCCCGGGGAACCGCCGACCTGGTGGCGACCGTGCTGGCGATGAGCATGACGGCGGTCGTGGTGTCGAGCCTGCGGGGTCGCGCCGACCGGCTGCGCCGGGTGCTGGAACGCCAGGCCAACGCGGACGCGCTCACCGGCCTGGCCAACCGCCGCTCGTTCACCGAGGCCCTGACCCGGGAGGGTGCGCGGGTCGCGGCGTCCGGCGGCAGCCTCGCGCTGGTCACGGTCGACCTGGACCACTTCAAGAGCATCAACGACACGTACGGCCACACCGAGGGCGACCGGGCCCTGCAAGCGGTCGCGTCGGCCATGCGTACGGTCACCGGCGACACGGGCGTCGCGGCCCGGCTCGGCGGCGACGAGTTCGTGATGCTGCTGCGTACGGGCCGCCGCACCGCGGTCACCGTGGCCGAGTCACTGACCCGGGCAGTCGCAGGCATCACCGACCTGCCCGGCGGCGCGCCCAGCCTCAGCATCGGCGTGGCGGTCCTGCCCGGCGACGCGGGTACGGTCGACGACCTGATCACGGCCTCCGACGCGGCGCTGTACCACGCCAAGACGTCCGGCCGGGGGAGGATCTCGGTGGCCGGCGAGCGGCTGGACCGCGTACCGGACGTCAGGAGCTTCGTTCCGCATCCCCGCCCTTGATCCCGAGGATCTCGCGGCGCAGCCGCGGATAGGGCCCCCATCCGTCCCGCAGCACGTGGATGTACACGGCCTCCAGCGCGACGTCGATCCGCTGGGCCAGCTCCTGATCGTCGGGCGACCCCAGCCGCACGGCCCGCGCGAAATGATCCAGCGCCTCCATGTGCCGCCCCTGGTCGTAGGCGCTGCGCCCGGCGTTCTCGTGCACGACGCTGCGCAGCACGTCCGGGGCGTCGGCGCCGGCGGCCTCCTCGAACAACCGGTCGGCCTCCTGGTAGTCACCCCGCAGCCGCAACACGTGCGCCAGCTCGGCCTGGGCGATGACGATCGCTTGCGTGTCCCCGGCGGACTCGGCGTGCGCGAGCGCCAACCGGCTCGCGGCGGCGGCGAGACCCAGCTCACCGAGCAACCGGTACACCTCGGCCCGCACACTGAGCAGCCCGGCCCGCGCGACGTTGTCCTTCTCGTCGGCGAGCGGCCCGTCGATCCGCTCCCCGAGCTCCCGCAGCGCGTCCCGGTCGTCGACGACCTCCTTGAGGGTGGCCCCGTCGAGCCGCCACCGGATCGCCGCGAGATCCTCCGGGCCGAGCGGGCGGTCCCCGTCCGGTTCCTTCTCCGGCGCTTGCGCCTTTTCCTGCACTGCCTGCGGGTCTTGCCGCGTCCCTTGCCGCGTCCCTTGCTGCGTCTCTTGCTGGTCTTGCAGCGTCTCTTGTTGCTCTTGCGGTCGCTTCTGCTGGTCTTGCGACGGCTCCTGCTGGTCCTGCGGCGGCTCTTGCGGGGTGCGGCCGGCCATCAGGTCGGTGATGTCCAGGTCTATGGATACCCCGGCCTCCGGCTTCCCGCCCGCCTTGTCGGTCTTGACGTCCTGCGCGCCGGTTTCGCCGTCCTTCTTGTCGGCCTTGGGCCCGAACCAGGTGGGCCCGAGATCCGAGTCGGCATACTTGCGCGGCCCGTCGGGCCCGAACGTGAGCAGCCGCCCGATCGGCTGCGCGTTGGCCGCCGGATTCGGCCCCGGCCGCGAGGCCGGAGGCACCGCCGAGACCGGCTGCGCGGCGGCCCCCGACCCGTCCCGCTGCAACGCCCGAGTGGCCTCCACCTGCCGCGCCGCCTCGGCCTGCCGATCGGCCTCGGACTGCCGGGTAGCCTCGGCCAGCCGCAGAGCCTCCTCGACCCGCCGCGCCGCCGCGGCGTCCCGGTCCATCTCCGCCTGCCGCGCAGCATCGGCCTGCCGCCGCGCTTCCTCCTGCCGCGCCGCCTCCGCCTGCCGAGCCACCTCGGCCAGCCGCGCGGCCTGCTCCTCCGCCTGCCGGGCAACCTCGGCCCGCCGCGCCGCCTCGGCCTCCTGGGCAACCTGAGCCTGCCGCGCCTCCTCGGCCTGACGGGCAGCCTGCTCCTGCCGGGCCACCTCGGCCTGACGGGCGGCGGCTGCCTGCCGGGCGGCCTCGGCCTGACGGATCTCCTCGGCCTGACGGGCAGCCTCGGCATGGCGCGCCGCCTGGGCGTGCCACGCTTCCTCCGCCTCGCGGGCCAGCTGCGCCTGCCGTGCCGCTTCCGCCTGGCGTGCCGCCTCCGCCTGGCGTGCCGCCTCCGCCTGGCGTGCCGCCTCCGCCTGGCGTGCCGCCTCCGCCTGGCGTGCCGCCTCCGCCTGGCGTGCCGCCTCCGCCTGGCGTGCCGCCTCCGCCTGGCGTGCCGCCTCCGCCTGGCGTGCCGCCTCCGCCTGGCGCGCGGCCTCCGCCTGGCGTGCTGCTTCTGCCTGGCGTGCGGCCTGCGCTTGACGCTCCGCCTCCGCCCGCCTCGTGGCCTCGGCCTGGCGTTCGGCCGCCAGGCGCTCTTCGTCGGCCCGGCGCGCGTCCTCCGCCCGGCGCGCGTCCTCCGCCCGGCGTGCAGCCTCGGCCTGGCGTGCGGCGTCGGCCTGGCGGGTCGCTTCGGCATGGCGGTCGAGCGCGGTGGACTGCATCGCCGCGGCGTCGAGCGGCCGGGCCGCCGGCACCTCACCGGTCGGCGTGCCCAGCACCCGCGGATCGACCACGGCCCGCCCGGTAACGGCCGAACCGTCCACCGGCACGTCCCGCCGCTCGTACCCGGGTGCGCCGCTCGTGGGCCGTTCCTGCCCGGGTGCGCCGCTCGCCGGCCACTCGTATCCGGGCGCGCCGCTCGTCGGCCGTTCCTGCCCGGGTGCGCCGCTGGTCGGGCGCTGGTATCCGGGCGCGCCGCTGGTCGGCCGCTGGTATCCGGGTGCGCCGCTGGTCGGGCGCTCGTGTCCGGGCGGTCCGCCGGCCGGGCGGCCCTGCCCCGGCGCGCCGCTGACCGGTCGTTCCTGGCCGGGTGAGCCGCCGGGCGGAGCGATCCGCGACGGCGGGCGCTGCGACGGCGGCACGAGCGTCGGCTCACCCGTGGACAGGATCATCGCGGTCCGCGGCCCACCCACGATCGGCCGCTCGGCAGTGGAAACGTCCCCGTCCTGCGCCCCCGGCTGCGGCGACGCGAAGCGTGCCCCCTCGGCGTCGGGCGCCGCCCGGTCGCCCCAGGGCGAGAAGCCCGACGGAGCGCGGGGAGCCTCGAAGGCCGGCCGCCCCCCGGCGGGACTCTGCGGCGCCGCGGTCGGCGGCACCGGCGGCGGAGCAACCGGCGGCATCGTCTGCGGCGCCGGCGCATACGCGGCTGCCGCACCCGTCCCGGCCCCCCAACCAACCCCGGCCTGAGCGGCACCGGCCTGAGCGGCACCGCCGTGCGCCGGACCGCCGTGCGCCGGACCGCCGTGCGCTGGACCGCCGTTCGCGGGACCAGCCTGAGCGGTGCCGCCGTGCGCGGGACCAACGTGCGCGGGACCTGCCTGTGCGGCATCGGCCTGAGTGGGAGCAGCCTGCGCCGGACCGCCCTGCGCCGGACCGCCCTGCGCCGGACCGCCCTGCGCCAGGCCGCCCTGCGCCAGGCCGCCCTGCGCCAGGCCGCCCTGCGCGGGACCGGCGTGCGCCGGACCGGTCTGCGTGGCGCCCGCACCGGCCTGGGGGCGGCCGTCGAGATGCTGTCCCTCGTACCCGGCGCCGGAAGCGGCCGGCTGCGCGCCGGTGGAGGGCGGTGTCCTGGGTATCGTCGGCGGCGCCGGGGTGACCACGCGCGGCGCGGCGGTCTGCGGCGGTGCGGCGACGACGCGGGGCTGGGCCGGCGGCTCGGCCTTCTTGATGACCTTCGGCTGGGCGGGCGGTGTCGCCTTGCTGAGGATCCGGGGCGCCGGCGGGGGAGTGGTCCGGCTGAGCACGCGCGGGCCCTCGCCCTCCCGTCCCGGACGCTCGCCCTCGCCCTCGTCCGGCCGCGATCCGGCCGGCTCCTCGGCGGCGGGACGCACGCTGGCCCGCCCGAACGCGGCAGCCTCCTCGTCCCGCCGATACGCCGCCACGTCCTCGTCCCGCCGGTACGCGAAACCCTCGTCGTCCTGCCGCCCCGCCGGCCCCTGCGCCTCCCGAGCGAAAGCCGCCGCGTCCTCCGGGTCCCGGGCGAACGCCGCGGGCTCGCGCGCCTCCCGGGCAAGGGCCGCCGCGTCCTGCGAGTCCCGCGTGAACGCCACCGCGTCCTGCACATCGCGCGTGAACGCCGCCGGCCCGCGCGAATACGTCCCCGGCTCCTCCGCATCCCCCGCGAAGGCCGCCGGCCCGCGCGTAAAGGCCGCCGGATCCTGCCCCTCGCCCGCGAACGCCTCAGGGTCCCGGAACGCGGCCGGGCTCTCCGGACGCGAACGACCGAAGCGTCGTCCCTCGCCCCGCCGTCCACCTTCCCGCCCGGCGCCACGCCCGCCGTCCCTGACCACATCCCGTCCGGCCGCCACATCCCGCCCGGCCGCCACATCCCGCCCGGCCGCCACATCCCGCCCGGCCGCCACATCGCGCCCGGGAACAACATCCCGGCCAGCGGCAACATCCCGGCCAGCCGCAACGTCCCGCCCAGCCGCAACATCCCGGCCAGCGGCAACGTCCCGCCCGACCCCGGCACCCCGTCCTGCTCCGCGCCCGAGCTTGCGGCCGCCGTCGCGCCGGTCCTCGGCCTCGCGGGCCGGGTCACGCACCTCGCCGGGCGTGCCGTAGACCGCCGCCGGGCGCTGGCCCCGTCCCTTCCGGGGTGGTTCCGGGGAGGTCCGTCCCTTCCGGACGGATTCGTCCTCAGTCTCCGGGGGCGTGACCCGCGCGCGCCCGGTGACCGGGGCTTCCGCGTTGCGGCGGCGGCCGCGGCGGGGCTGCTCCTCCGGTTCCTCCTGGTCGCCGTCCCAGAACGAGGAGGTCTCGATGCGGCGGGCGCGCTGGGCGGCCACGTACCGGCGCTGCGCCTCCCAGTCGGAGGCGTCGAACTCGCGGTCGTCGTACTCGAGTTCGTCGAAGTCGAGGCTGCGCATCTGCCAGCCGTCGACGCCGGGGGAGACCGGCGCCGCGTTGAGGTCGGCCTCCTCGAAGTCCGGGTCGTCGAGCCAGCTCGGCCGTTCGCCGTCGAACGCCTGCGTGATCTGCTTCTCGCGCTTCGGTGACCGCTGGTAGCCGGCCTGCCGTCGCTGCCGGCGCTCGGCGAGCTCGTCGACGCCCTGTTCCGGTGCGGGCGGCGGGGCCGTTTCCCGCGTACGCGAAATGCGCGCCGCATCCGCGAAGTCATCATCTTCGATGTATTGGGTCCGGGGTCGTTTCCGCGGTTCCGGCGGCCGGCGGGTCTCCGGCCCCCAGCGGGAAAGGACGGCCGCCTCCGCGTACGGGTCACGCGCCGTGACCGTGTTGTCCGCGTACGGAACGGGCCGCTCGTCGTCGTACTCGGCTTCCCAGTACTCGTCGTCCTCGTAGCTCATCGAGCCACCCCGGCACCCGGACGAAGCGCCACCCCGGCACCCGGACGCGCAGCGGGGTACGCCGAGCAGGCCCCATGCCGCATGCGTGTCCCCCCGTCCTCGCCGCCCCGTACGGCCGCGCGTCCGTTCCCCACCTTCCGCGCGGTCGAGTTGGAAGGTTAGCCACGGATTTGCGTGCCGCGCTACCGCCCGCGGAGGCGAGTCACCCGGCCCGCGGACGCCCCTCACGCCCGCCGGCCGGCCCGGCGCCGCGGCTCGCCGGGTGCCGACCTCAACAGACAGTACGGGCCCGGGCGCCCAGCGGTTCAGTTCACACGGGGCGGCGTACGGAAGGTCGGTCTGCTTTGACGCAGAGTGACGAACGGCGAAAGCCCGCCGGTCCATTCCAGAAAGCGCCCCGAATGTTTCCGGCCCGGATCCGGCCGCAGAACTTAAGCCATTCTTAAAGGGCAGCTCAGGAAACAGAGAAAGACCCCCTGCCGGGGGCGAAAGACCATTATCGGGTACGGACACAGAGCGTGACCGTGTTCAGGGACACGTCCGAAGTGCACGGATCATGGACGAGCGGGGTGTCACCGTGGAGGAGCGGGCCGGCCCGGCGCAGTGCCGGCCCCCACCGGAGCCCTTCGGAAGCAGCCGCGGCCGCCCCGGAACCGCCCGGCGAATGACAGAAACCCGACACCGATCGACAAGGAGCGACCATGCCGCGCCTGGAACTCGGCGCCGTACGCGCCACCGTCCGGTCGGCCCTGCGCCGCCTGGACACCTGGACCCTGTCCACCATGAACCCCCCGGCCGGTGCCAGCCACCCCCGCTGACCCACCGCCGGGCCGGAAACGGCGGCGGGTGCACCCGCCGCCGTTTCACCCCACCCGACCGCCCCCGCCCCCGCGGCAGGGGCGGTCGCCGCGCCAGAACCCCACCCGCCTCATCCACCGTCCACCCACGTAGCGCTCCCCGCGCCACCCACCTCGGCCGGGCGTGCCTTCTGGTGCCGCCCGCCTTCGCCTCGCGCTTCCCCGCATCGTCTGCCGTCGCGTCGTGCTTCCCCGCGTCGTCTGCCGTCGCGTCGTGCTTCCCCGCGTCGTCTGCCGTGACGTCGCGCTTCCCCACGTCGTCTGCCTTCGCGTCGCGCTTCCCCCGTGTCGCCTGCGTTCGCCGTGCCGCCGCCTTTGCGGCGCGCGTCATCGCGCCGCCCGACCTCGTGTGGCGCGTGCCTCGCGGCCCGCGCACGCCCGGCGTCCCGGCACTGTCAGAGGCGGCCGCCGCGGGTGAAGTGGCCGACCGAGGCCGGCAGGACCAGGCCCGCGTCCGCGAGGGCGTGCAGCAGCGCGGCCAGTTCGCTCCGGGTCAGCTCCCCGGGCCGGTCCGGCGTGCGGTGCGGCACGTCGAGGGCCTGCGCGGTCTCCACCGCCCGTACGCCGATCGCCGCCTCGACCGCCCACAGCCGGTGGGCGAGCATCGCGATGTGGGCCGAGCGGGTCAGCTCGTCGTGCAGGCGGAGCAGGCGGCGGAGGTCGGCGGCGAGTCGCTCGATCGGCGGGCCGAGCGGGCGGGGCTCGCGGGCCGCCCGCTCCTGCCAGGCTTCGGTGAGCCGGGCGCCCCAGCGCGGCGCGTAGACGAGCGTTGCGCCGAGCAGGGTCGGCGTCAGCGTGATCAGGGCGAGTTTCCCCAGGTCGAGCAGGCTCATGGCACTCCTTGCGGGCCATGGCGGTCACGCAGCGCACCGAGCGGATACGGCCCCGCGTGGTCACCGGCTGTCCGTCCGACGATCCGCCGCCCCACGACCAGCGTCAAGCCGGTTCTGTGCGATCCGCGAAGTCGATCTCCCACCCGCGAACGCGCCCCGCGAACGCGCCCCGCGAACGCGCCCCGCGAACGCGCCCCGCCAACGCGCCTTGCGAACGCGCCGCGGACGCGCCTTGCGGACGCGCCCCACGAACGCGCCGCGAATGCGCCCCAAGAACGCGCCCCGCGAACGACCGTCACCGGCCCGGCCGCCGGCGCGGGTGGGGGCGGACCGTCAGCGGACGCGGCCCCGGGCGACCAGCCGGGTGATCGGCATCGGTGGTGCCGGGATCGCCGGGCCGTCGTAGCCGTGCACCTCGCCGTACCGTCCGTCGGGGGTCTCCCAGGCCGCGCGGGCTTCCACGATCTCCTCGTGGGTGCGGCCCACGAAGTTCCACCACATCACCAGCCGCTCCTCGAACGGTTCCCCGCCGAGCAGCATCAGGCGGCTGTCCGTGCCGGCCGCCAGCGACAGCGACGACCGGCCCGTGCCGAGGTAGGTCAGGGGTCCCGGTCCGGCGCGGTGTCCGGCCACGGTCACCGCGCCGTCGAGCGGGAGGATCGCGTACTCGAAGTCGGGGCGCAGGGGCAGCACCGTGTCCGTGCCCGCCGCGAGGGTGAGCTCGGCGCCGACCAGCGGGGTGTAGCAGCGGGCCGGCGACACCGCGCCGGCCAGGTCGCCCATCAGCACGGTCGCGGTGAGGCCGCCGTCGGTGAGGACCGGCAGATCCGCGTGGTGGGCGAACGACGGTGCCACGTCGCGGTCGCTGCCGGGCAGGGCAACCCACAGCTGTACGCCCTGAAGCACCGCACCGTGCACCGGCGGCGTCTCCTCGGAGTGCGAGATCCCCCGGCCCGCGGTCATCAGGTTGAGCTGCCCGGGCCGGATCTCCTGCCGGCTGCCGAGGCTGTCGCGGTGCAGGATCTCGCCGCTGACCAGCCAGCTCACCGTCTGCAGGCCGGTGTGTGGGTGCGGCCCCACGCGCATCCCGGCGGTCCCGGCGAGCTGCTGCGGCCCGTACGCGTCGAGGAAGCACCAGGCTCCCACCATGCGCCGCTGCTTGTTGGGCAGGGTGCGGACGACCTCCATGCCGCGCGGGCCGCCCAGGGCCACCGGAGCGCCCTCGAGCACCTCGACGACCGACGCCCGGGTGACCGCGCCGCTGACCTCGGGATCCGCCTCCAGGCTGCTCACGCCCCCAACCTACCGCCGCCGCCCCCGCGACAGCCACGACCGGCCCCGGAGCCGCCGGTCCCCCGGCGAGTCCGACCGGTCCCGGCGCCGCCGGCCCCGCGGCGAGTCCGACCGGCGCCGGCGACGTCGGCCCGCGGGGAGCGCGATCAGCGCCGGAGACGCCGGGCGCGCAGCAGCCACGCGCCGAGGATGATCAGCGCCAGAGCCGCCGGGGCCGTCAGCGGCACCCCCGCCACCAGCGCGCTCCGCCCCTCGAGCAGCCCGCCGAACCCCACCGCCGAGACCCCGAACATCCCTACCGTGCAGGCCACCGCCCCGGCCACCGCCGGCCCGGTCGCCGCGCCCGGTTCGACGGTCGCCGGGCGGGGTGCGTCGAAGCGCCGGAACACCGTCACGAACCCGGCCGTGATCGCCGCCGCGGCGGCCAGCCACAGCGGGCGGGTCAGCCACCACGATGCCGTGCCGGGCGCCCCGCCGATGCCGGTGCGGAACACCGCCAGCAGCACGAACGCCGCGCTCAGGTGCCACAGGAACGCCGTCATCGCCAGGCCGTTGGCCGCCACCACGCCGCGCCAGACCCGGGCGCGGTCCAGCCGGCGGGTCGCCGGGCCGCGCAGCAGCATGGCCAGACCGGTGAGCCAGAGGGCGTGGGCGGCGAGCGCCATCGTCGGCGGCGACATGTTGGACACCGGTTGCCCGGGTACGCCCACCATGGACACCGGGTACGGCCCCACGGTCGTGAGAAGCAGCAACGCCGCCAGCCCGCCGCCCGCGAGCGGGGCGCCGTACCGCTGGAGGGTGCCGTCCGCGTACAGGAAACCCAGCTGGTGCACGGCGGCCCAGACGAGGAGCAGGTTGAGGACGGCCGGTCCGGCGTACCCCTGGAAGCGGAGCAGGTCCACGACGGCGGCCGCGGCGAGCAGCGCGACCGGGACCCGCCCGCCGAATCTGCGGTGCAGCCGCAGCATGACCGGGGCGAGCGCGACCAGCGCGAGGTACACGCCGAGGAACCACAGGGGTTGCACGACGGTCCGCAGCGCGACCCGGACGATGCCGTGGTCCTGGCCGGCCAGGGCGGCGCCGAGCGCCACCGCCAGCCACACGCCGAGGAACACGGCCGCCGGGCGCAGCAGCCGGGAGATCCGGGAGCGGGCGAAGTCCGCGTAGCCGCCGCCGCGCCGGTCGAGGGAGGCCAGGGCGGTGGCGTGCGCGAAGCCGCCGACCAGGAAGAACAGCGGCATGACCTGGAGCAGCCAGGTCAGCGGCCGGAGCACGGGCACGACGGCGAGGACGTTGGTGATCCGGTCGCCGCCCGCCTCGGGTACGGCCATGAGCCAGTGCCCGGCGATCACGACGCCGAGCGACACGACCCGGAGCAGGTCGACGTAGCGGTCCCGGGCGGCGGGGGTGCGGGCCGCGAGCCCGGCCGCAAAGAGCGTGGCGGAGGTCATGACAGAAGACCCTGCCGGGGGCGCGGCCTGCGCGGATGAGCCCGCATACCCAACCTCGCCCGGGTACGGCCACTTTCGTGCGCTGCCGGCCCGGGCGGTCCGCAGTAGGGTGGCCCGGTCCCGCCGACAAGGAGGTCGAGGTGCTGGCCCGCCGTGCTGTTTCCGTCCTGACCGTCGCCGTCCTCGCGGGCTGCGGCGCCGACAAGCCTCCGGCGCAGAAGGGGCAACCGTCCCCTTCGGCCGTTGCTCCCTCAGCGGCGCCGAGTGCCGCGCCCGCTCCCGCGGCGCCGAAGGAACTGCCGCTGGGCGGCACGAAGATCTTCCCGGCGTACCGGGTGGTCGCCTACTACGGGACGGCCGGCAACAGCGCGCTCGGCGTGCTGGGGGAGGGCAGCCCCGACGCCATGCTGCCGAAGCTGCGTCGCGCCGCGAAGCCGTTCGCCGGCGACCGCAAGGTCCAGGTGGCGTACGAGCTGATCGCCAGCGTCGCCCAGGCAGGCCCGGGCAAGGACGGCGACTACAGCCGGATGATCCCGCTGGAGCGCATCCAGGAGTACGTGGACCAGGCGAAACGCCACAAGGTCATGGTCGTGCTGGACCTGCAGCCGGGCCGCGGGGACTTCCTGCCCCAGGCGCGGCAGCTCGAGCGGTTCCTCAAGGAGCCGCACGTCGGGCTGGCCCTGGACCCGGAGTGGCGGATGCCGCCGGGCAAGGTGCCGGGCAGGACCATCGGCAGGGTGAGCCCGGCCGAGGTGAACCGGGTCTCGGAGTACGTCGCCGGCCTGGTGGAGCGGCACGAGCTGCCGGAGAAGCTGTTCGTGCTGCACCAGTTCCGGGCGTCGATGCTGCCGGACGTGGCGAAGATCGCCAAGCGGCCCGGTCTGGCCATGGTGCAGCACATCGACGGCTTCGGCACCCGCTCGGAGAAGGACGCGACCTGGAACAGGCTGCGCCGCCCGCAGCAGTTCCACCTGGGCTACAAGCTCTTCTACGACGAGGACGTCAAGCGGTACGGCGCCGGCGACCTGCTGAGGTTCAAGGACGTCCCGGAGCTGATCAGCTTCCAGTGAGCCGGGCGGAGCCGAGCACCTTCGTGATGGTCACCTCGAGCACGACCCGTTCGGGGTTGGGCCGCGGCTGCCGGTAGCGCTCGGCGTAGCGGCGTACCGCCTCGGCGACGGCCGCCGGGTCGTCGCGGACCACGGCGAGGCCCTCGACCGTGCACCACCGGGCGCCGTCGACCTGGCAGACCGCGACCCGCCGGGCGCCGGCGAGCACGTGGCGTACCTTCGCCGACGTCCGCGACGCGGTGACCCGCAGCAGGCCGGCTCCGGGGTCGAGGGTCGCCCCGACCGGCACGACGTGCGGCGAGCCGTCACCGCGCAGCGTGGTCAGCGTGCACAGGTGCCGTTCGCGCCAGAATTCCCGGACCTCGGGGGTGTCCAGGCTGATCCGCCCGCTCATGCGTGCACCGCCGGCAGGACGCCGCCGCGCACCGCGGCGACGAGGCGTTCGTGGTCGCTCTCGACCTGGTCCGCGTACGCCCGCGCGAACCGGCACAGCATGTCGTCGAGCTTGTCGCTGCCCCCGATGTACCCGGCGATCATGGACGCGCCGCTGGTCCGGGCGTGGCTCTTGGCCAGCAGGTAGCCGCAGATCCCGGCGTAGTCGGCCAGCGCCGCGGCGTTGATGTCCTCGATGATGATCGCGCCCTTCATGTCGCGGAACTGCCGCACGTAGTACTGGGTGTCGCCGACCGTGGCCCAGCCGAGCAGCGGGTCGCTCACCGTCTGGAGCGCCTGCTGGTACTCCACCACCCGCTGGCCCTGGTGCCGGTGCCAGGCCGCCGCGCCGTGCTGGTGCCGGGCCACCACCGACCGCCGGGCCTGCTTGAGCTGCAGGAACACCACGTCGTCCGGGCTGCTGCCCTCGCACAGGGCGACGTACGCCCGCAGCCCCACCGACCCGACTCCGACGACCTTGTGCGCGATGTCGACGATCCGGTAGCCGGCCAGGATCCGCGCCCAGTGCGGCGGCAGCGTGTTGAGGTAGCCGTCGAGCGCCGCGGCGAGGTGCGCGAGGTCGGTGTCGCTGGGCCGGGTGATCAGCGGCGGCTCCTGCACGAGTTGCACGGTGCCGTCGCGCTGCTCGGTGAAGCGCGGCAGCGCCCGGTCGCTGGTCCGGCGCCGGGCGCGGCGGGCGGCGCGCTCGATCTCGTCCTTGAAGCTGGCCTTGGTGGCCGCCTTGCGCAGGTCGTCGACGTCGACGGTGTCGAAGGAGCGGGCCAGCAGCGGCTGCTCGGCGAGGTGGCCGATCTGCTCCCGGTACTCCTCGACGCAGTGCCGTACGGCGTCGGCGCAGGCGTGTTCGCGGAAGCCGTTCTGCCGCCCGGCGACCCACACGCTGGTGACCAGCCGGCGCAGGTCCCACTCCCACGCGCCGGGGTGGGCCTCGTCGAAGTCGTTGAGGTCGAAGACCAGCTCGCGTTCCGGCGACGCGTAGAAGCCGAAGTTGCCGAGGTGGGCGTCGCCGCAGATCACCGGGGTGATGCCGGTGCGCGGCAGGGACGCGAAGTCGTCCGCCATGATGTTCGCGGAGCCGCGCAGGAACGCGTACGGGGAGGCGGCCATGCGCCCGACCCGCACCGGGATCAGCCAGTCCAGCCGCCCCTCGTGCGCCGCGGCGAGCTGGTCGACGGGGTCGGCCCGGTCCGGCGGCGGCGTCCAGTGCGCGAGGTCGGAGCGGGGTGAGCGCTCGCGCAGGGACCGGCCCAGGTCGTACCGCTCCGCGCGCGGGCGGGCGGGCCGGCGCAGGGAGGTGAAGCCGCCGTCGTGTGCGCCGTCGATGACGACATGGCCGCCCAGGGGCGGGAAGTCGGTGCTCGCGTCCATCACCGCCGAGCGTACGCATGTCCGCCGGGCCGGACGGGCCGACCGCGCCGGAACGCGGGACGGCGGATCGACGTCGCTCCCGGCGCACCGGGACGCGGCGGGTGCCGCCGCCCGGTTGACGCCGATCTTGTTATCGCTAACAATGCATCGCAGGACGGGACGCACGGTGCGTCGACGGCCCGCTCACCCACGGCGATACGATGCGGCCCTCGGCGTGCGCCGGGCGGTGACCGTGCTGCCGGGCGCGGGCAGCCGGAGCGGCCGGGAATCGGGGTACGAGATGGACGTCAGGTCGACGCGCAGTCCGGCCATGACCGACGTCGCCAAGCTCGCCGGGGTCTCGCACCAGACGGTGTCCCGGGTGCTCAACGACCACCCGAACGTGCGCGAGCAGACCCGGCTGCGGGTCCGCGCGGCCATCGCCGAGCTCGGCTACCGCCCGAACCGTGCCGCCCGTGCCCTGGTCACGGGCCGCTCCCAGCTCATCGGCATCGTCGCGCAGAACAGCACCCTGTACGGCCCGGCCTCGCTGCTGGCCGCCTTCGAGCAGGCCGCGGCGGAGGCCGGCTTCGCGGTCAGCGTGGGCAGCGTGGGCCGCCTGGACCGGGAGTCGATCGCGGGTGCCGTGGAGCGCCACCTCGACCAGCGCGTCGCCGGGCTGGTGGTGATCGCGCCGGTGGCCTCGGCGGACGACGCGCTCGAGGACATGCCGGCCGGGGTGCCGCTGGTGACCATCGACGGCGATCCCGCCCGCCCGCACGCGCTGGTGACCGTGGATCAGGCGGCCGGCGCCCGGCTGGCCACCGAGCGGCTGCTGCGGGCCGGCCACCGTACGGTCTGGCACGTCTCCGGCCCGGCGGACTGGTACGACGCCGCCGGCCGCATCGAGGGCTGGCGGGCGTCCCTGGAGGCGGCGGGTGCCGAGGTGCCGCCGCTGGTGCCGGGCGACTGGTCGGCCGCCTCGGGCTACGACGCCGGTCAGATGCTGGCCCGGATGCCGGAGGTCACCGCGGTCTTCGCGGCCAACGACCACCAGGCGCTGGGCCTGCTCAGGGCGTTCAGCGAGCGGGGCCGCCGGGTGCCGGACGACGTCAGCGTGATCGGCTTCGACGACGTGCCGGAGGCCGCCTTCCTCATCCCGCCGCTGACCACGGTCCGGCCCGCCTTCGACGCGGTGGCGCACGCCGGGCTCGACCTGCTGCTGGGCCAGATCACCGGGGAGAACGAGGGGCCGGAGCGGGTCGTCATCGCTCCGACGCTGGTGGAGCGCGCCAGCGTCGCCAACATTTCCGCGTGATTGCGACCTTGTTGCCGCAGACCCGTTGACACGCGAATTGTTAGCGTTCACACTCGACGCACGCCGCCCGGTGTGTGGCCTGTGACACGCCGGTTTCCCCTCCGCGGAGGTACCTCACCATGTCCGACGCACCGTCCGGCCCCTATGTGATCGGGGTCGACTACGGCACGCTCTCCGGGCGCGCCGTCGTCGTCCGGGTCGCCGACGGCGCCGAGCTCGGGTCCGCCGTGCACGAGTACCCGCACGCCGTGCTCACCGAGGCGCTGCCCGGCGGCACCCGGCTGGGCCACGACTGGGCGCTCCAGGTGCCCGCCGACTACGTCGAGGTGCTGCGGCACGCCGTGCCCGCCGCGGTGGCCGCCGCCGGCATCGACCCGGCCGAGGTCATCGGCATCGGCACCGACTTCACCGCCTGCACGATGGTGCCCACCACGGCCGACGGCACGCCGCTCAACGAGCTGCCGCAGTTCGCCGACCGGCCGCACGCGTACGTGAAGCTCTGGAAGCACCACGCCGCCCAGCCGCAGGCCGACCGGATCAACCGGCTCGCCGCGAAGCGTGCCGAGCCGTGGCTGGCCCGCTACGGCGGGCTGATCTCCTCCGAGTGGGAGTTCGCCAAGGGCCTCCAGGTGCTGGAGGAGGACGCCGAGGTCTACGCGGCCATGGACCGCTGGGTCGAGGCGGCCGACTGGATCGTCTGGCAGCTGACCGGCAGCTACGTCCGCAACGCCTGCACGGCCGGCTACAAGGGCATCCGGCAGGACGGGCGCTACCCGTCGCCGGAGTTCCTGGGCGAGCTCAACCCGGCCTTCGCCGGCTTCGTCGCCGCTAAGCTGGACCAGCCGATCGGGCAGCTGGGCGAGGCCGCCGGCACGCTGAGCGCCCGCGCCGCGGAGTGGACCGGGCTGCGCGAGGGCATCGCCGTCGCGGTCGGCAACGTCGACGCGCACGTCACCTCCGCCGCCGCCCAGGCGCTGGAGCCGGGACAGATGGTGGCCATCATGGGCACCTCGACCTGCCACGTCATGAACGGCGACGAGGTGGCCGTGGTGCCCGGCATGTGCGGGGTCGTCGACGGCGGGATCGTCGCCGGGCTGTGGGGCTACGAGGCGGGGCAGAGCGGCGTCGGCGACATCTTCGCCCACTACGTGCCGCCGACCTACACCCACGAGCGGCTGACCGAGCTCGCCGCGGCGCAGCGCCCGGGCGAGCACGGCCTGCTGGTGCTCGACTGGCACAGCGGCAACCGCTCGGTGCTGGTCGACCACGAGCTGTCCGGGCTGGTGGTGGGGGAGACCCTGGCGACCCGGCCGGAGGACGTCTACCGCGCGGTCGTCGAGGCCACGGCCTTCGGCACCCGGACCATCGTCGAGACCTTCGACCGGGCCGGCGTGCCCGTACGCGAGTTCGTCGTCGCCGGCGGCCTCATGAAGAACGCGCTGGTCATGCAGATCTACGCGGACGTGCTGAAGCGCCCGCTGTCGGTGATCGGCTCCGACCAGGGCCCGGCCCTGGGCTCGGCCATCCACGCCGCCGCGGCCGCCGGGGCCTATCCGGACGTGCGCGCCGCCGCCGCGGTGATGGGCCGCAAGCGGGAGGCGGTGTGGACCCCCGACCCGGAGGCGAGCGCCGTCTACGACGAGCTGTTCGAGGAGTACACCCGCCTGCACGACTACTTCGGGCGCGGGGAGAACAAGGTCATGCGCAAGCTGCGGGCCATCCAGCGACGGGTGGCGGCCCGGTGAGCGCCACGAGCCTGATCAAGGAGCTGCGCGAGCAGGTCGCGCGGCTGCACGCCGAGCTGCCGCGCAACGAGCTGGTGGTCTGGACGGCCGGGAACGTGTCGGCCCGGGTGCCCGGCGAGGACCTGCTGGTCATCAAGCCGTCCGGCGTGCGGTACGAGGACATCACCCCGGACAACATGGTGGTCACCGACCTCGAGGGCAACCTCGTCGAGGGCGATCTGAGCCCGTCCAGCGACACCGCGGCGCACGCGTACGTCTACAAGCACATGCCCGAGGTCGGCGGCGTGGTGCACACCCACTCGACGTACGCGACCGCCTGGTCCGCCCGGGGCGAGGCGATCCCCTGCGTGCTCACGATGATCGCCGACGAGTTCGGCGGCGAGATCCCGGTCGGGCCGTTCGCGCTGATCGGCGACGACTCGATCGGCCGGGGCATCGTCGCGACGCTGCGGGGCCACCGGTCGCCGGCCGTGCTCATGCGCAACCACGGCGTCTTCACCATCGGCCGGAACGCCGGTGCCGCCGTGAAGGCCGCCGTCATGTGCGAGGACGTCGCGCGCACCGTGCACATCTCGCGCCAGATCGGCGAGCCGGTGCCGATCGCCCAGGCCGACATCGACTCGCTCTACGCCCGCTACCAGAACGTCTACGGACAGGAGCCCGCCAAGTGAAGCCCGAGATCTGGTTCCTGACCGGAAGCCAGCACCTCTACGGGCCGGAGACCCTCGATCAGGTCGCCGCCCAGTCGCAGGAGATCCAGCAGCTGCTGGTCGCGGGCGGGCTCAACGCCGAGATCGTCGGCAAGCCCGTGCTCACCGACAGCGCCGCCATCCGTACGGTCATGCTCGAGGCCAACGCCGACCCGGCCTGCCTGGGCGTGATCGCCTGGATGCACACGTTCTCGCCGGCCAAGATGTGGATCACCGGGCTGGACGCGCTGCGCAAGCCGCTGCTGCACCTGCACACCCAGCTCAACCGCACGCTGCCGTGGGCGTCCATCGACATGGACTTCATGAACCTGAACCAGGCGGCGCACGGCGACCGGGAGTTCGGCTACATCCAGACCCGCCTCGGGGTGGCCCGCAAGACCATCGCCGGGCACGCCGCCGACCCGTCGGTCGTCGCGCGCATCGACGGCTGGGTGCGGGCGGCAGCCGGGGTGGCGCACCTGCGCGGCCTGCGGCTGGCGCGCTTCGGCGACAACATGCGCGACGTCGCGGTCACCGAGGGCGACAAGGTCGAGGCCGAGCTGCGATTCGGCGTCTCGGTCAACACGTACGGCGTGAACGACCTGGTCGAGGTGGTGGACGCGGTCGAGGACAAGGCCGTGGACGCCCTGGTGGCGGAGTACGCGGACGCGTACACGCTGGCGCCGGAGCTGGGCCGCGGCGGCGACCGGCACGCGTCGCTGCGCTACGCCGCCCGAATCGAGGCGGGGCTGCGGCAGTTCCTCACCGCCGGCGGCTTCGGCGCGTTCACCACCAACTTCGAGGACCTCGGCGGGCTGCGTCAGCTTCCCGGCCTGGCCGTGCAGCGGCTGATGGCGGACGGCTACGGCTTCGGCGGCGAGGGCGACTGGAAGACCTCGGCGCTGCTCGCGGCCGTGAAGGCGATGGGTACGGGCACCGGCGCGGGCACCTCGTTCATGGAGGACTACACGTACCATTTCGGGCCCGGCGAGCAGAAGATCCTGGGCGCGCACATGCTCGAGGTCTGCCCCAGCATCGCCGCGGACCGGCCGTCCTGCGAGATCCATCCGCTGGGCATCGGCAACCGCGAGGATCCCGTACGCCTGGTCTTCGACGCGGCAGCCGGCCCCGGCGTGGTGATCGGCATGGCCGACCTCGGGGACCGCTTCCGGCTGGTGGCCAACGCGATCGAGGTGACCGCCCCGGACGAGCCCCTGCCGCGGCTGCCGGTCGCCCGGGCCGTGTGGAAGCCGGCCCCGTCGCTGTCGACGTCGGCCGAGTCGTGGCTGACCGCCGGCGGCCCGCACCACACGGTGCTGACCCAGGCCGTGGGCGTCGAGCCGCTGCGCGACTTCGCCCAGATGCTGCACACCGAACTGCTCGTGATCGACGAGAACACCACCACCCACGACTTCGCGGACCGCGTGCGCTGGAACCAGGCGTATTACCGGCAGTTCGCGAGGTAGGCGAGAAGGTAACACCCCGCTAACGAACATGTCCGTACCTGTTCACTTCTGATCGGACGTGCGGGAAAGTCGTCCCCTGCGTCCACGCTGCCATATCCCAAGGAGAAACGATGAAGTTCACCCGGCTTGCGTCCGTGGCCACGGCCATGACGCTCGCGGCGGCGCTGGCCGCCTGCGGTAACGCTGAGAAGACGGTCGACCAGAAGGGTGGCGCCGCGGACAACAAGGGCGCGCTCGTCGGTGTGACCATGCCGACCCGGTCGTCCGAGCGCTGGATCAGCGACGGCGACAACGTCAAGAAGCAGCTCGAGGCGCTCGGCTACAAGGTCGACCTCCAGTACGCCGAGGACAACATCCCGACCCAGACCCAGCAGCTCGACAACCAGATCACCAAGGGCGCCAAGCTGCTGATCATCGCCTCGATCGACGGCACCGCGATCACCACCCAGCTGGAGAACGCCAAGGCCGCCAACATCCCGGTCATCGCGTACGACCGGCTGATCCGCAACTCGCCGAACGTGGACTACTACGCCACCTTCGACAACTTCAAGGTCGGCGTGCAGCAGGCGACGTCGCTGCTCACCGGGCTCAAGGTGCTCAACGCCGACGGCTCGAAGGGCACCGCGAAGGGCCCGCTGAACATCGAGCTGTTCGCCGGCTCGCCGGACGACAACAACGCCACGTTCTTCTTCAACGGCGCGATGAGCGTGCTCAAGCCGCACATCGACAACGGCACCCTGGTCGTCAAGAGCGGCCAGACCGACTTCAACAAGGTCGCCACGCTGCGCTGGCAGCCCGCCGTCGCCCAGGACCGCATGGAGAACCTGCTGACCTCGACCTACCGGGGCGGCGCGAAGGTCAACGGCGTGCTCTCGCCGTACGACGGCCTCTCCATCGGCATCCTGTCGGCGCTGAAGAGCAACGGTTACGGCACCGCCGGCCAGCCGTTCCCGGTCGTCACCGGTCAGGACGCCGAGCAGGCGTCGGTGAAGTCGATCATCAAGGGTGAGCAGTACAGCACCATCTACAAGGACACCCGGGCACTGGCCAAGACCACCGTCGAGATGGCCGACGCCGTCCTCAAGGGCCAGACGCCGCAGACGAACAACACCAAGGACTACGACAACGGCAACAAGGTCGTCCCCTCGATGCTGCTCGACTCGGTGATCGTCGACAAGAGCAACTACAAGAAGGAGCTCGTCGACTCCGGCTACTACACCGAGGCCGACCTGAAGTGACCGGCGCCGACACCATCCTTCACATGCAGGGCATCACCAAGACGTTCCCCGGCGTCAAGGCCCTGCAGGACGTCAACCTGGACGTGCGCCGCGGAGAGATCCACGCGATCTGCGGGGAGAACGGCGCCGGCAAGTCCACGCTGATGAAGGTGCTGTCGGGCGTGTACCCGCACGGCTCGTACGACGGAGAGATCATCTTCGACGGCGAGCCGTGCCGGTTCTCCGGCATCCGCGACAGTGAGAGCCGCGGCATCGTCATCATCCACCAGGAGCTGGCGCTCGCCCCGAACCTGTCGATCGCCGAGAACATCTTCCTCGGTAACGAGCAGGCCAGCCGGGGGCTCATCGATTGGAACAAGACCAACGCGGCGGCGGCCGAGCTGCTGCGGCGGGTCGGCCTGCGGGAGAACCCGACCACCCAGGTGCTCGACCTGGGCGTCGGCAAGCAGCAGCTGGTGGAGATCGCCAAGGCGGTGTCCAAGCGGGTCCGGCTGCTCATCCTCGACGAGCCCACCGCGGCGCTCAACGACGAGGACTCCGAGCACCTGCTCGACCTGCTCCGCGGGCTGCGGGACGAGGGCATCACCTGCGTGATCATCTCGCACAAGCTCAACGAGGTGATGGCCATCGCGGACCGGGTCACGATCCTGCGCGACGGCCGGACCATCAGCACGCTGAGCATCGTCGAGGACGAGGTGACCGAGGACCGGATCATCTCCGGCATGGTCGGGCGCGACCTCGATCACCGGTTCCCGCCGCACGAGCCGCAGATCGGCGAGGAGGTGCTGCGCATCGAGGACTGGACGGTGCACAGCCCCACCCAGCACGGCCGCGTCGTCGTGCAGGGCGCCAACCTGTCGGTGCGCCGGGGCGAGATCGTCGGGCTGGCCGGCCTGATGGGCGCCGGCCGCACCGAGCTGGCGATGAGCGTCTTCGGGCGGTCGTACGGCACCGACATCTCGGGCCGGGTCTTCAAGGACGGCCAGGAGATCCACCTGCGCTCGGTGCGCGAGGCCATCGACCACGGCATCGCGTACGCGACGGAGGACCGCAAGCGCTACGGCCTCAACCTGATCGAGGACATCAAGCGCAACGTGTCCGCCGCGGGCCTGCGCAAGCTGGCCAAGGGCGGCTGGGTCGACGACAACGAGGAGTTCAAGGTCGCCGACGAGTACCGGCAGTCGATGAACATCAAGGCGCCCAGCGTCGCGAGCATCACCGGCAAGCTCTCCGGCGGCAACCAGCAGAAGGTCGTGCTGTCCAAGTGGATCTTCACCGATCCGGACGTGCTGATCCTCGACGAGCCCACCCGTGGCATCGACGTGGGTGCCAAGTACGAGATCTACACGATCATCAACCGCCTCGCCGACGCCGGTAAGGGCGTGCTCGTGATCTCCAGCGAGCTTCCCGAGCTCCTCGGCCTCTGCGACCGCATCTACACGCTGTCGGAGGGACGCATCACCGGTGAGGTGTCCCGGGCCGACGCCACCCAGGAAGGCCTCATGACCCTCATGACCATCGGACAGGAGGTCGCGCGGTGACGAGCGTGGCACCCACCAACGCCGACCTCGCGCTCGGCACGCCCTCGGCCTCGCAGCCGGGCGACTCGCCGCGGCGGTTCAACTTCAACCTGCGGCAGAGCGGCATCTACATCGCGTTCGCGCTGATCGTCGCGCTGTTCACGGTGCTGACCGGCGGCGACATGCTGGCGCCGCAGAACATCAGCAACATCGTGGTGCAGAACTCCTACATCCTGATCCTGGCCATCGGCATGATCATGGTCATCATCGCCGGGCACATCGACCTGTCGGTCGGCTCGGTGGTGGCGGCCAGCGGCGCGTTCGCGGCCGTCATGATGGTCGACTGGGGCCTGCCCTGGCCGCTCGCGCTGCTGATCACGCTGATCTTCGGCGGCCTGATCGGCGCGTGGCAGGGCTACTGGATCGCCTACTTCGGGATCCCGGCGTTCATCGTCACGCTCGCGGGCATGCTGCTGTTCCGCGCGGTGACGCTGCTGATCCTCGGCAACCGCGGCATCGGCCCGTTCCCGGACGAGGTGCGGACCCTGGCCAACGGCTTCACCGACGGCTACCTCGGCAACATCGGGCTGGGCGCGCTCGGCGGCGCCGACCTGTTCAGCATCCTGGTCGGCCTGGTCGCGGTCGGGGCGATCGTTCTCACCCAGTGGCGTACGCGCAAAGCCCGCCAGAACTACCTCCAGGCGGTCGAGCCGCTGTCGCTGTTCATCGCGAAGATCGCCATCGCCGCGGTGATCCTGATGTTCGTGATCGTGCAGCTGGCCCGGTTCCGCAACCTGCCGTGGGTGCTGGTGCTGCTGGCCGCGCTGGTGATCGGCTACTCGGTGCTGACCAACCGGGCGGTCTTCGGCCGGCAGATCTACGCCGTGGGCGGCAACCTGCAGGCCGCGACGCTCTCCGGCGTCAAGGTGAAGAGCGTCGTCTTCTGGCTCTTCGTCAACATGGGCGTGCTCGCCGCCGTCGCCGGCATCATCTTCGCGGGCCGGCTCAACCAGGCCAACCCGACCGCGGGCAACGCGTTCGAGCTGGACGCGATCGCGGCGGCCTTCATCGGCGGCGCGGCGGTCCAGGGTGGCGTCGGCAAGGTGGTCGGCGCGATCACCGGCGGTCTGATCATGGGTGTCATCAACAACGGCATGAGCCTCATCGGCGCCCCGAGCGAGCAGGTCATGCTGGTCAAGGGCGCGGTGCTGCTGGCCGCGGTGGCCTTCGACGTGTGGACCAAGCGCCGCGCCGGCGCGTCCCGCTGAGATGTCCGTGCCGGTGCCGCCCTGGTGAAGCGGGGCCGGTCGGAGGGTGAAAGGGGATGAAGGGGGCGGCTGCGGCCGCCCCCTTCGCATTGCCCCACGACGCGCCGGTCACCACGCTACGGTGCCCTGAGGGCTCGGCTGGAGCGTGCCCAGCTGCAGCGAGGCCATCGTGATGGCGCTCTGCACGGGTGCGGGGAAGCCCTCCAGCTCCGCCACCACGCCGGCTCCCGAGGCCTCGAGGCTGCCCCGGAGCGTGTTGCCGGCCGGGCAGTCGGCGTCGTCGCGGTCGCAGGCCTGCCACTTGATGCCCTGGAACGCCCCGCCGTTCGGCCGCAGCACCATCTCGACGGCCGGGCCCGGCTCGTCGACGTTGCGGACCGGCACCGGCACCGCCTCGTCGGCGGAGTTGTAGAGGCGGATGCGGACCCGCCCGTCGACCCGGCAGGAGCTGCCCGACTCGTTGACGAGCGAGACCAGGCCCCGCTGGGCGCCGAGCGCCGTCGGGTTCTCGCTCTGCGCCGTGACCGTGATGCTGACGTCCTCGCTGCGGCAGAGACCCACCGGCTTCCGGCTGGGGGCCGCGGAGATCGTGATCGGGCCGTCCTCGCCGGCCGCGGCGGCGGAGGCGGAGGCGGAGGCCCACGCGGAGCGCTTACCCACCGGGCGGCCGGGCGGCGCCGACCGGGCGGCCGCGGACGAGGGGGCGGCCGCCGGCGCTGCCCTCGTCGGCACGGCGCTCTCCGGCTCGTCGGTGCCGAACAGCAGGTCCGGTGCCGGGCTGAGGGCCAGCAGGCCGGCGGCGAGGACGGCGACCGCCGAGGCCGCCAGAACCGGTGCCGTGCGCCGCCACCGCCGGGAACCCACCCCGGTCCGGGTGGGGCCGGAGAGCTGCACCGCCCGCGCCGCCCGCCGCAGCTCCGGCCGGTCGGCGAGATCCCCGGTGGCCGGCGCCTCCTGGGTGTCCGCGGCCAGCAGCATGTCGAGCAACTCGGCGGCGGTGGGCCGGCGCGCCGGATCCTTCTCCAGGGTCATCGCGACGAGATCGCGCAGCGGCGCCGGCAACCCGTCCAGCCGCGGCCGCTGGGTGAGGATGGCGGCGGCCGTCGCGGCCGGCGAGTCGGCGGCGAACGGGGTCCGGCCGGTCCCGGCGTACGTCACGACGACACCCCACGCGAACACGTCAGCGGCTGGTCCGACGCTGCGGGCCGCGTCCGCGTCGAACCGCTCCGGCGCCATGTACGCGACCGTCCCGACCATCTGATCGGTGCCGGTGTGATGGCTGGTGGCCTCGAACGCCCGCGCGATCCCGAAGTCGATGACCTTCGGGCTGCCCAGCGCGAACAGCACGTTGCCCGGTTTCAGGTCCCGGTGGATCACCCCGGCGCCGTGGATCGCCGCGAGCGCGGTCGCCACCCCCACCGCGACGCTGTACAGGCTCCCGCGGCTCAGCGGCCCCTGATCGGCGACCACCTCGGCGAGGCTGGGCCCGTCGACGTACTCGACCACCAGGTACGGCGTCTCGTGGTCGGCGTCCGCGTCCAGCACCTCGGCGGTGCAGAACGGCGGCACCTGCCGCGCCCGGTTGACCTCACTGCGGAACCGTTCGCGGAACTGTCTCTCGTACGCGTACTCGGGCTTGATGACCTTGACGGCCACCGGGCGCCCGGTCGCGTCCCGCCCGAGATACACGGTGCCCATGCCGCCCTGGCCGAGGCGGCTCTCGAGGCGGTAGCCGCCGAGCCTGCGTGGATCGGCCGGCCGCAGCGGCCCTCTTCTCGACATCGAGGTCGATCATACCGCCCTCCCTGGGCGAAGCCTGAGGTCAGCGGGCCGCGGGGAGGCCACGTCGGCGGCGAGCGGTCAGCGGGCCGCCGCGAGGCCGAAGGAGGCCGGGGTCACGCCGGGGAAGACGTCGGTGAGGGAGCCGAAGCCGCAGCGCTTCTGCAGGATCTCGCCGATCACCGCACGGTAGTCGGTCGTCGCCGCCAGGTCGCCGTCGATCAGGGCACCCGGGGCCAGGCCCGGCCAGTTGGCGTACACGGTGCCGCCGCGGACGCCGCCGCCCAGCAGCAGCATGGCGTTGCCGTGGCCGTGATCGACGCCCTTGGAGGCGTTCTCGGCGACGCGGCGGCCGAACTCGCTGACCGTCACCACGGTGACCGAGGCCATGCCGTCGGGGCCGAGGTCGGCGGCGAAGGCGGCCAGGGCGTTCGCCGTCGCGGCCAGGTTGTCGTACATCCGCTGGCCCTTCACGGCGGTGCCGAGGCCCTCGTGCATGTCCCAGTCGCCGGAGTCGACGGCCGCCGCGACCAGCCCGGCCCTGGCCTTCACCAGCCGGGCCACGTCGCGCAGCGCGGTGCCGAGCGGCGTCTTCGGGTAGACCGCGCCGTTCGCCGGCGTGTAGGGCGTGGCCCGCACCGAGGCCGTGGCGGTCAGGGCGGAGTGCGCGGCCAGCGCCGGGGCCGCGAGCTGGTCCGGGGCCGACTGGTACATCCGGCGCAGGGCGGCGGCCATCGGGCGTTTCGCGCTCTCGCCGGCGACCGTGAAGCCGTCGATGGCCGGCATCGAGATGTCGGCCGCGGGGCCCGCCAGCAGCCGGGCGGGCATGGCGCTGCCGAGCGAGACGCCGGCGAGCGGGCCGGTCGCGCCGGAGACGCCGAGCATCCGGTCGAGCCAGCCGCTGCGCACCGACGTGCCGGCCGCGGCCCGTTCCATCTCCTCCATCGCGGCGAAGTGCGAGCGGGTGGGGTTCGGCTGGCCGACCGCGTGCACCGCGGCCAGACTGCCGTTCTTCCACAGCGGCAGCAGCGGCGCCAGCGCCGGGTGCAGGCCGAACATCGCGTTGCCGCCGATGGCCTGGCTCTTCGGCAGGGCGATCGACGGGCGGGCCCGGTAGTAGTCGGCGTCGCCGATCGGCGCGATCGCGGACAGCCCGTCGAAGCCGCCGCGCAGCGACAGCACCACCAGCGTGTCGCCGGTGTAGGTGCCCGCCGCGAAGGCCAGCTGGGTGGACAGACCCTCGCCGGCCAGGCCGGCCAGGGCGCCGGCGGCACCGGCGGCGAGGCCGCGGCCCAGCACGCCCCGGCGGGTCAGGGTCTTGATCTCGTCGCAGCCGCACGCGGTCGTGGTCATGGTCACCTCAGCTGGAAGGTCGGCGAGTCGAGGACGAGGGCGATCAGGTACGGCAGGTTGCCGCTCACCGACGTGTCCTTCGCGGTCAAAGGACTGGTCGGCAGCTTGCCCGCGACACTGAGCACGGCCGCGACATGGTCGGCCGGGAGCCGGGTGCCGGTCAGCCGCACCGCGAGCGCGTCGATCAGGCCGCCGTACGTGGGGGGCAGGACGGGCACGAGCGCCTTGAGCAGATCCGCGGGGCGGGTGAGCTGCTTGGGGTACCAGCCGGTGGCCAGGTTGAGGTGCAGATTGCAGCGCAGCAGGAAGGCCGACGGCGAGGCCCAGGCGGCGGCGACGTCCGGGAAGCCGTTCGGCGGGGCCCAGCGGAACGGGGCGTTGCCGGCGTTGACCAGCGCGTTGTAGAGGGCGTCGAGGCCGGCCACGCCGGCGGCCTCCGGGCCCAGCCCGAGCGCGCGGACGGTGGCGGCGAGGTCCTCGAACGGCGTGCGCACCTTGCGGCCCACCGCGGCGGCGAACTCCGGGGAGGTGAAGAGCGCCTTCAGGACGGGGGCGACGGCCGTACCGTTGTCCAGGTAGATCTTGGCGAGCCGGGCCACCAGCGTGGCCGGCGCCTCGTCGGCGACGAAGCGCACGCACAGCTTGGTGGCGATCCGCTCGGCGGTCGCGGGGTGGGTCGCCAGGTGGTCGAGGAACGCCAGGGCCGCCGCCTCCCCGCCCTCCGCGGTGGCGTTGGCGTGGCTGAAGCCGAGGATGCTGACCGCGCCGGTGGCGTGCTTGGCGGCGCTGTACGCGTACAGCCCGTCCGAGCCCACGGTCATGCCGCTCAGCAGCCGCGCCGCCGCCTTCACGTCCGCCTCGCTGTAGATCATCCCGACGGTGTGCAGCTCCATCAGTTCGCGCGCGTAGTTCTCGTTCGGCTGCTTCTTCGTCGACGTGCGGTTGTCCAGGTACGTCAGCATCGAGGGGTGCCGCGCGGACGCCTTGAGCATGTCGGCGAACCGGCCGAAGGTGAACTTCCGGATGACCGAGGCGTCGTAGTCGGGCCGGCTGTCCCAGACCCCGCCGGAGGGCGCGGCGACGTGCAGGTGGTTGGCCCAGAACGCGGCGGTCGTCTCGAACAGCTGCCGGTTGCTCCAGATGGCCCGGGCCACCGTGGCGCGGCCGAGCTGGCCGAACGCCTCGTAGGAGTGCAGCGGGAGCTTGGCGCGTACGGTGGCGATCCCGGCGCCGGCCAGCGGCAGCCGGCCGAGCAGCGCGTCCAGCTCGCCGTCGGCGATCCCGGCCGGGTCGAGCTGGCGGTCGAGCCAGCCGGCGACGCCCAGCTTCGCCGCCTCGGCCAGCGCGGCCGGGGTCGGCCCGAAGGTGGCCCGGCGCAGCAGGTGCGCGATCGGGTCGGCGGAGACGAGGTCGATCGCGGCGGCCGGCGCGGCGGCGGCGGGCACGGCCAGCGCCGCGTCGAGCGCGAGGCCCCCGACGGCGGTCGCGGCCACGGCCGCGGCGCCACCGAGAACGGCGCGGCGGGTCGGCTGGGGCATCGTCGTCTGCATGCCGGGCTCTTCGGCCCGTACGGACCGGGCCGTCGGCCCCGCAACCAGGCGCTCCCGACCCGCAATCCGGGTGCACCCGTCGCTTCCGGGCCCGCGGAAACGTACGCTCGCAGTTGTGGATCAGATCGATGCGGTGCGTACCCCTGCCTCCTGGGTCGTGGTCGGGCTCGACAACGGCGGAACCTGCAACAACGCCACCGTGCTGGACGCGACGGGGCAGTTCCTCGTCGACCGGCTGGTGGAGAATCCGAGCCGGGTCCAGGACGGTCCCGAGTCGGCCGTCGAGTCGCTCGCCGAGGCCCTCACCGGCATCCTGACGATGACCAGCACGCCGCTGAGCCTGGTGCGCGCCGTCGGGCTGGACACCCCCGGCCCGGCCAGCGCCGACGGGGTCATCTCGTCCAAGGGATCGACGAACTTCTCCCAGGTCTCCTGGCACGGCTTCGACATCCGCGGTGCCCTCGAGGCGCGCATCGGCCTGCCGGTGATCTACCACAACGACGCCAACGCGGCGGCCCTGTACGCCCACCACCGGCACTTCGGCGCGGACGCGATGAACCGGTCCTCGGTCGCCGCGATCGTCGGCACCGGCCTCGGCGGCGGGGTGGTCGAGGCGGGCAAGGTGATCAGCGGTGCGGCGGGCATGGCCGGCGAGCTGGGCCACGTGCAGATCCCGTTGCACGGCGTGCTGGAGGAGGGGCAGGACGTACCGGTCTGCAACTGCGGCTTCGAGGGCGACGTGGAGAGCATCGCCTCGCTCACCGGCATCACCAAGAACCTGCTCCCGTACTGGCTGACCAGGTTCCCGGAGCACCCGCTGGCGGCCGAGCCGATCGGCCGGGCGGCGAAGCTGCTGCGCGGGTACGGCGAGAAGGAGGACCCGCTCGCCCTCGCGGTCTTCGGCCAGCAGGCCCGGGCCATCGGCAAGCTCTTCACGATCGCGGCGAACTTCACCGACCCGGCCGCGTACTTCCTCGGCGGGGGAGTGGTGGAGGCGGCACCGCACTTCCGGCAGTGGTTCCTCAACACCGTGCGGGAGCACACCCAGCTGCGCCGCGAGCAGCAGGCGGCGGCCACCTTCGCGCTGGTGCCCGATCTGGACATGGCCGGTGCGCGGGGCGCGGCGGTGGCGGCTCTGGAGGCGGTGTCCGGCTGACGGTCCCCAGTGGACCGTGGTCGTACCCCTCGCCACAGGTGTTAAGGGGTCATTGACAGCCCTAGATATTGATGGGCCTCTTCAGTAGCGTCCACACTGCCGTCCGCGGCGGGGGCCCGGACGTGCTGAAGGGGGATTCCTGATGCGACGAAGCATCGCGACCGTCGGCGCGGTCGTGCTAGGGCTCGCCACGCTCCTGCCGGGCGTGGCACAGGCCGCACCGAAACCGTCCGATCCGGGGCTCAGCCCCGCCGACCAGGTCTCGCTGGCCGCCGGCATCCCGGTGGCTCCGAAGGCCGCCCTGGGTGCCCGGCCCGCCGGGCCGAACCCGTACCTCTCCATGCTCCCGGACGCGGCGAAGGCCGACTACAGCGGCTGGGCCAACTACGCGAAGAAGCAGGCCGCGGGCAAGCTCGCGGCCCGGCTCAAGGCCCAGGGCGCGCCGTCCGCCGCCGCGAAGGCCGCCTCGGCGGTCGTCGTCGACGAGAACGAGCCCGACGGCACGTTCGGCTCCAACGACAACCCGGCGTCCGCCCAGCTCATCAAGAACTTCGGCACCGGGAAGAAGCAGGACGCGGCGATCCGCATCCTCGGCTCGCTCGACCCCGAGTCGGCCACCCCGCAGAGCCGGGCGGCGACCCCGGAGGACGACGGTTCCATCCCGCTCGCCGGGGAGACCGGCATCGGCAGCAGCCGGGCCGCGATCGTCACCTCGGCCCAGGTCGGCGACGGTCCGCACGGCTCGGCCGGCACCGGCACCAACGACTTCGACTTCTACAAGCTGGCCGCCACGGCGGGCCAGACCATCACCGTCGACACCGACACTCCCACCGGCGACCTCGACACGCTCGTCGCCCTCTACACGCCGGACGGCACGATCGTCGCCGCCAACGACGACGCCGACGGGTTCGACAGCCTGCTGAAGTACGACGTGCCCACCTCGGGGACGTACTACGCGGTCGTCGCCGCCTACAGTGGCCTGCCGGCCGATCCGTTCGACCCGGCCAGCGGCGACGGCGGGGCGAGCGAGGGCCCGTACACGGTGACCATCACGGCGGCCTCGTCGGACGTGGACTTCTTCGCCGTGAACCTCAAGGCCGGCGACGTGCTCGGCGCGTCGTCGAAGGGCGCGGCGGCGTACCTGACCGTCTACGACACCGACCCGCGTGAGGCGCACGGCTCCGACCAGGACCTCACCTTCATCTACCCGATGGACAGCAAGCTGCCGGGCGGCGGCCGGGCTGTCACCGACTACGTCGCGACGAAGGCGGGCTGGCACTACATCGGCGTCTCCCAGGGCAAGGGCAGCTACGACATCACCGTCGAGGGCTACCGGCCGCCGCTGGAGGGCGACAAGCCCACCCAGACGCTGTTCCTCGACTTCGACGGGGAGCGGGTCAACACCGGCGTCTTCGGCGGTACGGGCAACGTCACGCTGAGCCCGTTCTCGGCCTTCCTCGCCAAGTGGGGCATCCCGAGCGTGCAGGAGGACGCGCTCATCGACACGGTGGTCGCCACGGTCACCGAGAACCTCAAGCAGGACCTGATCGAGAGCGGCCTCAACAGCAGGTTCAAGCTGAAGATCCTCAACAGCAAGGACCACGCGGACCCGTGGGGTCAGAAGAACGTCAGCCGGATCATCATCGGCGGCACCATCGACGAGTCCGGCGTGCCCACCATCGGCATCGCGCAGAGCATCGACCCGGGCAACTTCGAGACCGAGGAGACCGCCCTGGTGCTGCAGGACGTGCTCAGTGAACCGGCCGGCAGCGCGCCCTCGCTGAACACGTACCTCACCGCCGACAGCGACCGGATCGCGTTCGTGGGCCAGGCCGTCGGCAACGTGACCGCCCACGAGGCGGGCCACTTCTTCGGCAACTGGCACACCGACAACGCCGACGAGACGCCCAACCTCATGGACGCCGGCGGCATCAACTTCGACGTGCTCTTCGGCGTCGGCCCGGACGGCGTCGGCGGTACGGCCGACGACCCCGACGTCGACTTCGTCCACGACCGGTTCAGCCCGGCCGAGGGCTTCGCCGGCACGGAGGACACGCTGGGTCGGATCGTCTTCGGCGTCACCAGCTGACCCGTTCGTGACACCGCCGGCCCGCCCCTCGGGGCGGGCCGGCGGAGGACCGTCCGGTCCGCAACGTCAGGCGACGCAGCCGGTCGCGCTCGACACCCAGCGGTGCGAGCGCAGATAGACGTTCTCGTCGTTGCGGAGGGTGCCCTGCGGGACGCACCAGTGGAAGTTCTGATAGTTCGCCGCCCGGTAGAGCGCCACCCCGGCGTAGCTGCTGTTCGTGCCGTTGTTGTAGATCGAACGGACCGGCTGGCTCGCGGCCCACGAGCACCTGATCCCGCCGGCCTGCCAGTCGTTGTCCGCGTCGCTCCACAGGCAGCGCGAGCCGGTGCCGTAGGAGCCGGTCCAGACGCAGACGTTGCCCGACGGGCACTCCCAGGCGAGCGCCCGCTGCCCGGCCGACGCGGGAACAGCGCCGGTCGCGGTGGCCGCGACGACGCCGGCGGACAGTGCCGCGGTCATGATCGAACGTCTGAAGAAGAGCCTCATGCCGACCTCCCGTGGTCCAACTGTCAGCCGAGCATAGGAGTGCCGGGATCGCGCAGGCATCGACTGTCGTTGATCCGCCGGGGGCGGGTCAGTCCTTCAGCGCGGTCTCCACGTCGTCGTGCAGCGACAGGTAGTCGGTGAGGCCCAGCGTGTGCAGCAGCCGGTGCAGGAAGCCCGACGGCGTGGCGAGGCGCACCCAGCCGCCGCGCTCCATGGCCCGGCCGTGCGCCGTGACCAGCACACCGACCCCCATCGAGTCGCAGAAATCCAGGCCCGAGAGGTCGACCACGACCCGGGGGCTGGGCCGGTCCACGAGGCGGCTCAGGTTGGCCTTGAGCGAGGGCGCGGTGTCGATGTCGAGCGAGCCGCGCAGCGTCAGCACGGCCGTGTTCGGTGGGTGGTGAGCGACCGAGACCTGCATGGGGGGTGTCGCTTTCGTCGGGGGCGGGCAGGGGTCAGCCGTGGTTCGCCGGGGCGGATCGGTGGGTGGCTCCAGCCTAGGCGAGCTGTACCGCGCGGGCGAATTCACGGCGCGTACGGTTGCCGGGTGACGATCGACAAAGGTGACTCCGCGCCCGACTTCTCCCTCCCCGACCAGCACGGCGAGCAGCGCCGGCTGAGCGAGCTGCTGGCCGCCGGGCCGGTGGTGCTGTTCTTCTACCCCGCGGCGATGACCAACGTGTGCACGGCCGAGGCCTGCATGTTCCGTGACCTCGCCGCGGAGTTCCGGGAGGCGGGCGTGCAGCGCGTCGGCATCAGCCGGGACGCGGTCGAGCGGCAGAAGGAGTTCGCCGACCTGAACGGCTTCGACTATCCGCTGCTCGCCGACGTCGGCAGCGAGGTGGCCGCGGCGTACGGGGTCAAGCGCAAGCTGCCGCTCGGCCCGCTCAGCACCAAGCGGATGACCTTCGTCATCGACACCGACCGCACGGTGCTCGAGGTGATCCACGCCGAACGCGACCCGAACGTCCATGCCGACTCCGCCTTGGCCGCGCTTCGCGCGGCCGGGATTCCGCCCCGATGAAGTCGGTGGCGGGGACACCGGGAACGACGCCCAGCCGTTCCCGGCGCCCTCGCCACCGGTGGGCGGAATCCGCCGGTGGCCGCCCTACAGCTCGTTGCGCCACTTGCGGCCGCTGCGGCCGATGAGGCGGTCGGCGTCGGTGGGACCCCAGGAGGCCGCCTCGTACGTCGGGATCGGGGACTGGTCGTTGGCCCAGTGCTCGATGATCGGGTCGACGATGCGCCAGCACTGCTCGACCTCGTCGGTGCGGATGAACAGCGTGGGGTCGCCGAGCAGGGCGTCGAGCAGCAGCCGCTCGTAGGCCTCCGGGGACTCCTCGCGGAACGTCTGCTCGTACGAGAAGTCCATGCTGGCCGTGCGCACCCGGAACGAGTGGCCCGGGACCTTGGCACCGAAGCGCAGCGAGATGCCCTCGTTGGGCTGGATCCGCAGGATCAGCGCGTCGGCGTCGAGCTCGGTGAGCTGCGCGGTCGGGATCGGCAGGTGCGGCGGGCGCTGGAACTGCAGCGCGACCTCGGTGACCCGGGCCGGCAGCCGCTTGCCGGTACGCACGTAGAACGGCACCCCCGCCCACCGCCAGTTGTCGACGTTGAGCCGCATGGCCGCGTACGTCTCCGTGCGCGACAGCGGGTCGACGCCGACCTCCTCGCGGTAGCCGGCCATCAGGTCCTCGCGCGTGCCGCCCCGGGTGTACTGCCCGCGCACCGCCAGGTCGGCGATGTCGCGATCGGTGGGGAGGCGGATCGCCTGGAGCAGCTTGACCTTCTCGTTGCGCAGCCCCTCGGCGTCGAACGAGGCCGGCGGCTCCATCAGCGCGAGCGCGAGGACCTGGAGCACGTGGTTCTGCACGATGTCGCGCATCGCGCCGGCGTGCTCGTAGAACCCGCCGCGGGTGCCGACGCCCAGCGTCTCGGCGACCGTGATCTGCACGTGGTCGACCCAGGAGCGGTTCCAGATGGGCTGGAAGATCGCGTTGGCGAAGCGCAGCGCCAGCACGTTCTGGACGGTGTCCTTGCCCAGGTAGTGGTCGATGCGGAAGACCTGAGGCTCGTCGAACGCGGCATGCACGATGCCGTCGAGCTGGCGGGCGGTGTCGAGGTTCTTGCCGTACGGCTTCTCGATGACGAGCCGGGAGAACGAGCCCTCGCGCGCGTGGTTCAGCCCCGCGCCGGCCAGGCCGTTGATCACCGGCTCGAACGCCTCGGCGGGGGTGGAGAGGTAGAAGATGCGGTTGCCGGACGTGCCCCGGGTGGCGTCCAGCTCGTCGAGCACCTCGGCGAGCCGCTTGTACGTCGCCGGGTCGTCGTAGCCGCCCGAGACGTACCTGATTCCGCCCTGGAGTTGCGGTTTGTCCGCCAGGCTGCGGCTGCCGAGGGCGCTGTCGGCGAACTGCTGGTCCTCCATCGGCGTGCGGGCGACGCCGACGAGCGCGAACTCGCCGGGGAGCCGGTTGTGCCGCGCCAGGCTCTCGACGGCCGGCAGCAGCTTGCGGCGGGTCAGGTCGCCGGACGCGCCGAAGATCACCAGCGTGGCGGGCGGGGCGTTGCGGTCCTGTGCGAGCTGGGGAACGTTGTCCATCGTCAGGTCTTCCTCCGACCGCGTACGTGAGCTTCCGCCTGAACTTTACGCAGCGCGAGCGCTCCCCGGATCAAACCGGTACGCCGATGCGACCAGGGCCATAGCCTCAAAAGTGGCAAAGTAGGAAGTAAGCCGCCGCCCGGCAGAGGGAGAAGCTCGTGAGGTACCGGCTCGTGACCCGCAGTGACATGGACGGCCTGGTCTGCGCCGTGCTGCTCAAGTTCATGAACGTCATCGACATCGACGACATCAAGTTCGTGCACCCGAAGGACGTCCAGGACGGCACGGCCGATATCACTGAGCGTGACATTCTTACCAACCTGCCGTATCACCCCCGTGCCCACCTGGTGTTCGACCACCATCACTCCGAGACGTTGCGTAACCAGGGGGACCGGCCGAACCACATCATCAATGCCGACGCGCCCTCGGCGGCCCGCGTCGTCTTCGAGTACTACGGCGGCGCCGAGCGCTTCCCGGAGGTGCCCGACGACCTCATGCGCGCCGTGGACCAGGCCGACTCGGCCGACTACACCATCGACGACATCCTGAATCCCACCGGCTGGACATTGCTCAACTTCATCATGGACAGCCGTACGGGCCTGGGCCGCTTCCGCGAGTTCCGGGTCGGCAACTTCGAGCTGATGCGCACGCTCATCGACGCGTGCATCCAGATGGGCATCGACGAGATCCTGCGGATGCCCGACGTGGCCGAGCGGGTGGACATGTACCGCGACTCGTCCGCCATGTTCGTCGAGCAGCTCCAGCGGGTCTGCCGGATGGATGGCGACGTCGTGGTGGTGGACCTGCGGGAGGAGGAGACGATCTTCGCCGGCAACCGGTTCATGGTGTACGCGCTGTTCCCGGAGGCGCGGGTGTCCGTGCACGTCATCTGGGGCTTCCAGCGGCAGAACACGGTGTTCGCGTGCGGCAAGTCGATCCTCGACCGCACGTCGCCGGTGGACATCGGCGAGGTGATGCTCCGCTACGGCGGCGGCGGCCACCTCGCGGCCGGCACGTGCCAGGTCCCGCACGACCGGGCCGACCGCGTCCAGCAGGAGATCATCGAGGCCCTTCGGACCCCGCGCACCGTCTCGGTGCAGTAGAACCACAGCGGGGCGGAGAAGTGGCCTTCTCCGCCCCGCCGTACGCAGGTCGTGGGTCTTGCCCTGGACCCCACCCGCATGTCGTGGTCAGCGCCCCACGCGCGTCATCACGACAGGCCCGCGCCCACCTTGCGCGGGACGTCCGTCATTCCTCCGGGCCGTCCTTGTACCTCCACGCGGTGACCCGCGGCTTACCCGCCGGCACCAGCTCGCGTTCCGCCGCCGCTTCCCCGGCCGGAGCAGCCGTTCCCCCGGCCGGAGCGGCCGTTTCCCCGGTAGGAGCGGCCGATTCCCCGGCCGGAGCCGCCGGGGAAGTTTCGGTGCGGCGCCGCGAGCGCAGGACCGCGACGGCCCCGCCCGCCGCGGCGAGGGCCGCGACGACCCAGCCGGCGATGGTCCAGAAGCCCGGCCCGTCGTCCGCCGCGTCCGCCATGGCCGCGAAGGTCGCCGCGTCGGCGTCGGAGCCGGTCGTGTCCCCGGCCGCCGTGCCGCCGTGGCCGCCGTGCCCGGCCGCCGCCTGGCCCGGGGCGGCCGGCGTCAGGTTCAGCACGACCGGCGGCATGGGTGCGCCCTTGGCCGGGTCCGCGTACGTCGGCTGCACGGTGAAGCTCATGTGCGAGCCGGTCGTCGGCAGCGGCCCGAGCGCGACGGTCAGGTCGGCCGACCGGCCCGGCGGCAGCGTCTTGCCGGGCATCGCGATCCACGTGATCGAGGCGGCGGTCTCGGTGACCTGGGTGCCGCCGCCGTGGATGCTGTCCAGTGGCTTGTCCAGCTTGCGGTGCTCGATCTGCGGCGCCCAGTCCGGCACGGAGAGCGGATAGACCTCGGCGACCGGCTGGTCCGCGGGCAGAACCAGCCTGACCCGGGTGATCGGGCTCTGCCCCGTGTTGGTCACGGTGAACGCGACGTTCTGGCCGCTGCCCTGGGGCACGGCGGCCGGGCTGACCGTCGCGTCGGCCGCGGCCGGGGCCGCGAGGCCGAGCACGCCCGCGGCGGTGGTGGCGGCGAGCACGCCCGCCCGGCGGTGCTTCTCGAGTCGAGTCACGCCGGGTAGTTCGGCTCGCGGGCGCGAATGGTTCAACGCCGCGCCGAAAATCTTCCCGGGGCCGTGGCGCATGATGGTCGCATGCGAGAGGTGCCCGTCGGCAGCGACATGATCAGACTCGGACAGTTTCTCAAGCTCGCCGATCTCATCGACACCGGGGGAGAGGCGAAGATCCTGATCGCCTCCGGAGACGTGACCGTGAACGGTGAAGTGGACACACGGCGGGGCCGGCAATTGCGGCCCGGCGACGTGGTGGCGGTGCGCGGCCGGGCGGCGCGGGTGATCGTCTGAGGACGGTCATCATGATGTAGACGGTCATTTATGCAGCAGAACGTGACCAACGGTTGACATTGTGTCGATCACAGGCATGTACTGATCCCCGGAATGTTACCGGCGTCACAGTCGCCGGTCTCGATGTCCGCCTCGCCGGGGAGGGCCCATGGCTCGCGCACGGATCCGGGTGGCCCTGACCGGGGCAGCCGCCGCCCTCCTCGTCGCGGCGCCGGCCGGATGCGCGGGGTGGGGCGGCACCGGTGCCGGCTCCGGCGGGGCGAACAGCATCGACGTCCTCATGGTCAACAACCCGCAGATGATCGACCTGCAGCGGCTCACCGCCGAGCACTTCACCCGCGAGACGGGGATCGGCGTCAACTTCACCGTGCTGCCGGAGAACGACGTCCGCGACAAGATCAGCCAGGAGTTCTCCAGCCAGGCCGGACAGTACGACGTCGCGTCGCTGAGCAACTTCGAGATCCCGATCTACGCGAAGAGCAAGTGGATCGCCCCGCTCGACGACTATCTGGCCGCGGACCCGGAGTTCGACCAGGCCGACATCCTGCCGCCGATGACCGGGTCGCTGACCGCCGACGACGGCAAGCTCTACGGCGAGCCCTTCTACGGCGAATCCTCGTTCCTCATGTACCGCAAGGACGTCCTGGACGCGGCGGGGATCACGATGCCACCGAGGCCGACGTGGCAGCAGGTGGCCGACATCGCCGCCCGGGTGGACGGCAGGCAGCCCGGCATGGCCGGCATCTGCCTGCGCGGCCAGCCCGGCTGGGGCCAGATCTTCGCCCCGCTCACCACGGTCGTGAACACCTTCGGGGGTACGTGGTTCGACGCCGGATGGAACGCCCGGGTCGACGCCCCCGAGTTCCGCCAGGCCACCGAGTTCTACGTCGACCTGGTGCGGACGTACGGCGAGACCGGCGCACCGCAGGCCGGCTTCACCGAGTGCCTCAACAACCTCGTCCAGGGCAACGCCGCCATGTGGTACGACGCCACCAGCGCCGCGGGCACCCTCGAGGCGGACGGCTCCCCGGTCAAGGGCCGGATCGGGTACGCGGCCGCCCCGGTGGTCCGCACCCCCGCCTCCGGCTGGCTCTACGCGTGGTCCTGGAGCATCCAGCAGGCCAGCGAGAAGAGGGACAACGCCTGGAAGTTCATCTCCTGGGCCTCGTCCAAGCGGTACGAGCAACTCGTCGGCGACCGGCTCGGCTGGTCCCGCGTGCCGGCCGGCAAGCGGGCGTCCACGTACGGGAACCAGGAGTACCTCAAGGTGGCGGCGGCGTTCGCCGAGCCGACCCGGGACGCCATCGCGAGCGCCGACCCGCGCAACCCCGGGGTGCAGCCCCGGCCCGCGCTCGGCATCCAGTTCGTCGACATCCCCGAGTTCACCGACCTCGGTACCCAGGTCTCGCAGTACGTCAGCTCCGCGATAGCCGGGCAGATGAGCGTGGGCGAGGCCCTCGAGCGCGGTCAGCGGCTGGCCGAGGATGTCGCCGAGCGCTACCGGTCGCGCAAGGAGGGCTGAGGTGTGATGACGTCCGTCGCCGAACAGGCCGGCACCCGGTCCGGCGCAGCGGGGCGCCCGCCCGGCAAAGCCCGCCGCGCGGCCGGGTGGGCCCGCCGCGCCCCGCTGCTCCCCGCGCTGATCTTCATGATCGTGGTGACCCAGCTGCCGTTCGTGGCGACCCTGGTCATCTCCTTCATGGACTGGAACGCGTACTACCCGGACGAGGTCGGCTTCGCCGGGGTGGACAACTTCCGGAGGGTCTTCACCGACGTCAACATGCGCGACGCCGTGTGGACCACCATCCTGCTGACCGCCGGCGTGGTGCTGATCAGCCTGCTGCTGGGCCTGGGGATCGCCCTGCTGCTGGACCGCAGGTTCCGGGGGCGGGGCGCGGTGCGCACCATGATGATCGCCCCGTTCCTGGTGGTGCCGGTCGCGGCGGCGCTGCTGTGGAAGCACGCCCTCTACAACCCCGAGTACGGCCTCTTCAACGGCGCGCTGACCGGGCTCTGGAAGCTGTTCGGCGCGGACGACCCGCCCCAGCCCGACTGGATCAGCAACATGCCGCTCTGGTCGGTGATCTTCGCGCTGGTGTGGCAGTGGACGCCGTTCATGATGCTGATCCTGCTCGCCGGTCTCCAGGGGCGCCCGCTGGACGTGGTGGAGGCGGCGCGCATCGACGGCGCCGGCGGCTGGCAGATCTTCCGCAGCATGACGCTGCCGCACCTGCGTCAGTACCTGGAGCTCGGCGCGCTGCTCGGCTCGATCTACATCGTCCAGAACTTCGACGCGGTCTTCACGATCACCTCCGGCGGATTGGGTACGGCGAACCTCCCGTACACGATCTACCAGATCTTCTACCAGGCCCACGACTACGGACGGGCCTCGGCCGCCGCGGTCGTGGTGGTGCTCGGCACGATCATCATCGCGACGTTCGCCCTGCGTACCGTCTCGTCGCTGTTCAGAGCGGACACGGGCCGATGAGCAGCACCGGCACCGCCCCGGCAGGCAAGCGCCGCGAACGCGGCGGAGCCTGGCTGACCCTGCTGGCCTGGATCGTCGGCATCCTGTTCGTGCTGCCCGTGGTCTGGATGGTGCTGACCTCCCTCCACAGCGAGGCGGACGCCGCGACCAACCCGCCGTCCGTGCTGGCGCCGCTGACGCTGGAGGGCTACCGGGAGTTCTTCGGCGGTGGAGCCAGTCCGTGGCCGCCACTGCTGAACTCGCTCACCGCGAGCGTCCTGTCGACGGCCCTGGTGCTGCTGCTCGCGTTCCCCGCCGCGTACGCCCTCAGCATCCGCCCGGTGAAGAAGTGGACCGACGTCCTGTTCTTCTTCCTCTCCACCAAGATGCTCCCGGTCGTCGCGGGCCTGCTCCCGCTGTACCTGTTCGCCCAGAACGCCCGCCTGCTCGACAACATCTGGCTGCTCGTCGTCTTCTATACCTCGATGAACCTGCCGATCGCGGTCTGGATGATGCGCTCGTTCCTGTCCGAGGTGCCGGTGGAGATGCTCGAGGCCGCGTCCATGGACGGCGCGAACCTGAGCCGGACCCTGCGCTCGGTGATCGCCCCGGTGGTCATGCCCGGCATCGCGGCGACCGCGCTGATCTGCTTCATCTTCAGCTGGAACGAGCTGCTCTTCGCCCGGGTGCTGACCGCCACCGTCGCGGAGACCGCCCCGGTGTTCCTGACCAGCTTCGTCACCAGCCAGGGACTGTTCCTGGCCCAGCTGTGCGCCGCCGCCTTCGTGGTCTCGCTGCCCGTGCTGGTGGCCGGGTTCGCCGCCCAGGACAAACTGGTGCAGGGGTTGTCCCTCGGTTCGGTGAAGTAGCCGGATTTTTCCCGCGCGGGTGGGAACCGGACGGCCGGGGGGTACGTCGGACGGTCATGACGTCACTTCGCGGCCTGCGTACGGCCGCTGCCGCCGCCACGCTGATCCTCCTCGGGGCCTGCGCTCAGCCGGCCGCCGACGCCCCCGGCGACTCCCCGTCGCCCGCGGCGCCGCCCGGCCCGTCCGCGGGCCCCGACGCGCTGGTCCTGCGGGTGGCGCAGACCGGCGGCTTCGTCGGCCCGGACGCGCTCGCCGGCCGGCTGCCCGACCTCAGCGTGTACGCCGACGGCCGGGTGATCTTCACCGGCCCGACCACGGCGATCTACCCCGGCCCCGCCCTGCCGAACGTCCTGGTTCGGACGATCTCCGCGGCGCAGGTGGCCGAGCTGACCCGGCAGGCCGTCGCGGCCGGGGTCCGGCAGGGCGCCGACTACGGGCAGCCCGGTGTCGCCGACGCCACCACGACCGAGGTGACCGTGGTCACCGATGCGGGCGAGCAGAGGGTAGCCGCCAACGCCCTGCGCGAGGCGCGGCCCGACGACGCCCGGCTCACCGCGGCGCAGAAGCAGGCCCGCACGAAACTGGCCGGGTTCCTCGACAGCGCGGAGAAGCTCGCCGCCGGGCCCGGCGCGAAGCCGTACGAGCCCGAGATCCTGGCCGCCGTCGTCCGGCCGTACGTGGAACCCGGCGACGACCTGCCGGCGCGGCCGAAGACGGTCGAGTGGCCCGGGCCGGCGCTGCCCGGCGAGCCGCTGACCGCGGCGCTGAAGCTCAGCTGCGTGACCGTGACCGGCGAGCAGCGCGACGCGGTCCTCGCCGCGGCGAAGGACGCGCACGCCACCACGCCGTGGATCTCCGGCGGCAACGGCTGGACCCTCACCTTCCGCCCGCTGCTGCCCGGCGAGACCGGCTGCGCCGACCTCAAGGCGGCCCGATGATCCCCCTCGGCGAGCCGTTCGACCCGGCCCCGCACCCCCACCAGGCCCCGGGGAACACCGACAGTAACGGGCCGGAGCAGGCGACGCCCGTCCCGGCCCGTACGGCCTGCCGGCCCTGGCTCAGCGCACGCCGAGCAGGTCCACCACAAAGATGAGGGTCTCGTTCGGCTTGATCACGCCGCCGGCGCCGCGCGCGCCGTAGCCCAGGTGCGGGGGAATGGTGAGCTTGCGGCGGCCACCGACCTTCATGCCGGCCACGCCCTGGTCCCATCCGCTGATGACCTGCCCGCCACCGAGGCCGAACTCGAAGGCCGAGCCGCGGTTGTACGACGCGTCGAACTCCTTGCCCGAGGAGAACGCGACGCCCACGTAGTGGACGCTGACCTGGTGTCCGGGCTTGGCCTCGTCGCCGTCGCCGACGACGAGGTCCTCCACGACGAGCTCGGCCGGCGGCTCACCGGTGATGGGGCCGACGTCGGGCTTTTCCATGTGTCCTCCTGTGTTGATTGCCTGCATGGCCATGCAACCACAGCCCGCTGTGCTTTCGGGCAGCGCCACCCGGCGTGGTGAACGATCGAGGGCCGCCCTCCGTACTGTCCGCCGTGGGCCCGCTCAGCCCGCGCGGGTGCCGCCGAGGAGGTCGCATGAGGTCCGTCCGCCGTATCGCCGCTCTCGCCGTCTCGGGTGGGATCGCCGCGGCCGTGGCCGTGCTTCCGGCGGTGCCGGCGCTGGCCCACGGCGCCCCGACCTCCCCGATCAGCCGCACGGCGGCCTGCGCCGCGGGCGGCGAGGAGGCGGACGCCGCGGCGTGCCGGGCGGCGCGGGCCGCGAACGGCCGTCCGTTCGGCAGCTTCGACAACCTGCGGGTGCCCGACGTCGCCGGCAAGGACCGCCAGTTCATCCCGGACGGCAACCTGTGCAGCGGCGACCTGCCCGAATTCCAGGGCCTGGACCTGCCCCGCACCGACTGGCCGTCGACCAGGGTCGCCGCCGGCACCACGCTGAGCGTCACGTACGCCGGGACGATCCCGCACGAGGGCACGTTCCGGCTCTACCTGACCGGCGCCGGCTACGACCCGCGCAAGCCGCTGGGCTGGGGCGATCTGACGCCGCTGGCCGAGATCAAGGATCCGCCGCTGCGCGGGGGCGCGTACCGGATGAGCGTGAAGCTGCCGAAGGACCGGTCCGGCCGGCACGTGCTCTACACGGTGTGGCAGACGTCCAGCACGCCGGACACCTATTACTCCTGCTCCGACCTGGTGTTCAAGCAGGCGCGGACGAGGACCGCCGTGGCGGGGCCGGCGAAGAAGCCCACCCCGAAGGCGTCCCGGTCGGCCGAGCCCGGGGCGGTGGCCGTACCCCCGGACGCTCAGAGCCCGGCAGCCGCCGCGGCCGCGCCGCCCGCCGGGCGCGAGTCCTGGCTGAGCCCGGCCGCCGCCGAGTCGCAGGACCGGGTGGCGCTCGGGCACCAGATCGTGATCGCGGCGCTGATCGTCATCACCGGCGTCTCGGCGGGCGCGGGCTTCCTGCGCCTGCGCGCCTCCCGCAGCCAGGCCCACCACTTCGGCCCGCCGCGCCGGCAATGAGGGCCCGCCCGCGCCGGCGGTGTGGGGCCCGCCGCGCCGGCAGTGAGGGCCCGTCCGCGCCGGCAGGGAGGGCCCGCGGCGCCGGCGTGAGGGCCCGCGGCGCCGGCGGGGGTGAGGGGTCAGGCCACCTGCATGCGTTCGCACAGGCCGCGTAGCTCGGTGCCGCCGGCCTGGCGGCGGGAACGATCCAGCAGGGCCCGGGTCGTCTCCCGGGCCAGGGCCGAGGTGTGCACGTGCTGCGGGGCCAGGCGCTCGGCGACGAGCAGGAAGCGGATCGCCTCCCGGTCCCGGCCGCGCAGCCGGGCCAGGGCGCGGGCCGTGTCGGCGTAGTAGTACACCTGCCGGAACCCCGCCGGGATCGCCGACGGCTCGGTGGCGCGGGCGACCTGCGCCGCGCGGCCCGGGTCCCCGCCGTCGACCTCGATGCCGATGCGCCAGATCCCGACGTTGATGGGCCCGAAGTACAGGCCCATCGTGGTGGTCTCGCCGGTGCGCCGGGCCAGCGCCGCCGCGTCGTCCGCCCAGGCGCGGCTGTCGTCCGGGCGCCGGCTGCCCCGGGCCGCGTACGCGCAGAGCAGCTGCAACGAGCCGAGGACCGCCGTGCCGCCCGGCTGCCCCGCGTGCGGGCGCAGCTCGTCCACCGCCCGCCCGGCCAGGGCGAGTCCCCGGTCGTACGAGCCGCAGGCGGTGGCCGCGGTGGCCCGTGCGTAGGCGGCGTACCCCCGCAGCACCGGGTCCCCGGCGGCGTCGGCCGCGTCGCGGCACCGCTCGGCGCCGAGCCACGCCTCCGCGGGATGCCCCAGGTTGCGCAGCACCGACGAGGCGATGAAGGCGGCGTCGCAGAGCAGGCGCAGCGCCCGCCCGCGGTCCGGGCCGCCCGCCGCCGCGTGCAGGTCCCGCAGCAGGCCGGGGGCCAGCCGGGCGGTCCCGGCGTAGTCGCAGGCCTGCCGCAGGGTGTCGGCGAGGGCCAGGGTCCGCGCGAGCCCGTCCACCGCGGGGGCGGGCCGGTCGGCCGGTTCCCCGAGGTCGAGGTCGACCAGCGCCCGACGGACGGCCTGCACCGCCGCCTGCGCGGCCACGGCGGCCCGGTCGGCGGCCGGGACTCCGGTGCCGGCGAGGTCGGCCGGTGCGCAGTCCAGCGCCCCGGCGATCTCGGCCAGCACGAACCGGTTGTCGGCCGCCTGGAGCCCCCGTTCGATGCGGCTCCAGGAGGGGTGGGACAGGCCGGCGCGGCTGGCGGCGTACCGGATGCTCCATCCGCGGAGCTGGCGGCGGGCCCGGATGCGCTCGCCGATGGTGGGGTCCGCGGTCGGTCGTGGCGTCATGGGGGCGACCGTAACGCCGCCGGCCCGGGGTGGTGGTGCATGCCTGTACCGGCGCCGCTCAGCCCGCCCGCATCAGCTCGAGGAAGGTCCCGGCGACGTCGAGCATCTCGGCCTCGGAGCTCACCGTCAGGCTGAGGTCGACGAAGACCTCGTCCGCGGCGGCGGCCTTCGCGTAGTCGGCGATCTGCCGCAGCGTCCCGGTCGCCGGCACCCGGGCGGGGTCCGCCGGCGAGCCGGACAGCCGCGGGTTGAGGCGCTGCACCACCCGCAGCGCGCCCGGGTCGCGGCCGGCCGCCTCCGCCTCGGTGCGGGCCTGCTGCCGGAGCGCGCGCAGGTAGGGCAGCGGCAGGCCGACCGCGAGCCAGCCGTCGGCGCGCCGGGCGATGCGGCTCATGGCCCGGGGCGTGAGGCCCGCGAGCAGGATCGGCGGCCTCGGCCGTTGCGCGGGCTTGGGCAGGATCCGGCTCTCCGCTACGCGGAAGGCCGCCCCCTCGTGCGCGACGACCTCCTGCCCCCAGATCTTCTCGAGGACGTCGAGGGTCTCGTCGAGGCGCGCGCCCCGCTCGGACCAGGGCACGCCGACCGCCGCGTACTCGTCGCGCTGCCAGCCGAGCCCGAGACCCACGTCGAGCCGGCCGCGGCTGAGCACGTCGAGGGTGGTGAGCGTACGGGCCAGCAGCACCGGCGGATACCAGGGCGCGTTGAGGGTGCTGGTGCCGAGCCGGATGCGCGACGTACCTGCGGCGGCGAAGGCGAGCGCCGTGAGCGGGTCCAGATAGGTCACCATCTCGGCGGGCATGACGCCGTCGCCGCCCGGGTAGCGGTCGGTGGGCCGCAGCGGGGCGAGGATCCGGTCGCCGGTCCACAGGCTGTCGAAGCCGAGGTCCTCCGCCGCGCGGCTCACCCCGGAGACGGCCTCGGGGCTCGTCAGCGAGCCGTAGTGCGGGAGGTTGAGGCCGATACGCACGAACTGTCCTTCCGGAGCGGGAGAGCACTGTGGACGGCCACCCTACGGCTGCCGGACGGCCCGCGTGATACAGCCCATCGACCCCGAACCGATCGGATCACCGACACCACCCTTTAGTACGTACCCCAGGGTGTGAGGTCCTCGGGACTAGGGTCGCGCCCGGATTCCCCGGGGTGCCGCGATCCCTAGCGTCGAACGGGTGGGTGAGACGGCTCGGGCGAAGGGCACGACGATGGTGATCGACGACTCCGACGGCAGCCGGACAACGATCCGGGAGGCGCAGGCCGGCGACCGGCGGGCCTGCGAGAAGCTGATCAAGCGGTACGAGGCGCTGGTGTGGTGGACGGTCCGGGCGTTCCGGCTGTCCGAGGCCGACGCCGAGGACGCCGTGCAGAACACCTGGCTGCGCATGGTCGAGCACCTCGGCGACCTGCGGGACCCGGACCGGGTCGGCGGCTGGCTCGCGACCGTCGCCCGGCGCGAGTGCCTCCAGCTGCTGCGCCACTCCCGGCGTGAGGTCGTCGGCCTGGAGCAGCAGCCCGACCGGCCCGACGAGCGGGAGCCGCAGCCGGAGCGGGCGGCCCTCGACCGCAGCATGCACGCCCTGCTCTGGCAGCACGTCGACCGGCTGCCACCGCCGGCCCGGACGCTGCTCGTCTCGCTCAGCGCCAACAACGCCCCGGGCTACGCCGAGTTCGCCCGGATCAATCACATGCCGGTGGGCAGCATCGGTCCCACCCGGATGCGCTCGCTGCGCAAACTGCGGACCGAGCTCGAGGGCAGCGGCCTGGGGTCCGGCGCGTGGCACTGAACCCGGGGGTCTCAGGCCTCCCCGCCGGCCGCGATGCCCGCCAGCTCCGTACGGGAGCGGATGTTGGTCTTGCGGTAGATGTTGCTGAGGTGGTACTCGATCGTCTTCTGGCTCAGGAAGAGGGTCGCCGCCGCCTCGTGGTTGGTGGCGCCGCGCCCCACCACCAGCGCCACCTGAAGCTCCTGCGGGGTGAGGCCGGGCAGGGCCGCGGTGGACCGGGCGACCGTGCTGCCGGTGGCCCGCAGCTCCGAGCGGGTCTTGTCCGCCCACGGGCGGGCGCCCAGGCGCTCGAACGTCTCCAGCGCGTCCTCGAGCCGGCGCCGGGCCTGCGCGCGCTGCCGGTTCCGGCGCAGCCGCTCCCCGTAGCAGAGCTGGGTGCGGGCCCGTTCGAACGGCATGAGCGCGCACGCCTCCGCCGCCAGCGCGGCCTCGAAGGCGGCCTCCATCTCGGCCGGCCCGGCGAGCAGGGCCCGGCACCGCAGCGCCGCCGCCCGCGTCCAGGGGCCGTCGCCCGCGGCCTCCGGCGCGTCGAGCAGCGCCCGCGCCTCGTCCGTACGCCCGGCCCGGACGTACGCCTCCACCAGGTCGAACACCCAGCCGACGATGGCCGGCTCGCGGATCTGGCGCACCACCGGGAGCGCGCGCACCGCCTCCAGCCGGACGATCGCCTCCGCGGCGTCGCCCTGCCCGAGCGCCAGCAACCCCAGCTCGTGGCCGGTGTAGAGGGACATGCAGTCGATGCCGAGCCGCTGCGCCACCTCGTCGGTGCGGGCCACCCGGCGCCGGCAGTCGTCCGGGCGTCCCTGCACCGCGTCGAGGCGGCCGGCGAAGAACAGGCCGTACAGATTGGCCGACCGGGTCTCGCTCGCCAGCCGCAGGCTCTCCGCGGCGCTGGCCCGGGCGTCGTGCCAGCGCCCCACCCGGAAATGCAGCTCGGACTCGATGCCCAGCGCCTGCGGCAGTACGCCCACCGCGCCGGTCGAGCGGGCCGCGTCGATCACCCGGTCCACCAGCTCGCCCGCCCGGTCGTAGCCCTCCAGCCAGATCCAGGTCAGCGCGGCGTGGCAGATCTCCTGGGCGCGGACCAGCGGGTCGGCGCGCAGCAGCTCGGGGTGGGAGTCCTCGAGCAGCCGGACGGCGTGCTCCCGCTCGCCGGCCAGCGCCCGGCCGCCGGCGTACGCGACCGTGGCGACCAGCCGGGCCGCGCCGCCGACCCGGACGCCCAGCTCGTGCGCCCGCCCGACCGCCGCCTGCAACTCGTCCAGCCGGCCGACCATGAAGTACGGGATCGCGGCGTCGGAATACATCAGTGCGGCCCGGTTCGGGTCCGCGCGCTCGACGGCCTCGGCATCCGCGGTCAGGTGCTCCAGCGCCTGGTCGGGGCGGGCACGCCACATCCGCACGTACGCGCTCATGTGCTGGATCAGCGCCCGGCGGCTCGGATCGGTGGTCAGCGGCAGCGCCTCGTCCAGCAGCGGCAGCACCTGGTCGTTGCGGCCGGCGAGCTGCCAGCACCGGGCCGCGCGCAGCAGCCGGCGCGGCCGGTCCGGGCCGAGGCTGAGCCGGGCGGCGTGCGCGAACGCGCGGGCGGCGGCGACGTAGCCGGCCCGGCCGCTCGCCCGCTTCGCGGCCTCCTCCAGCTCCGCGGCCACCTCGTCGTCCGGTTCCAGGGTCGCGGCGGCCAGGTGCCAGGCGCGGGCGTCGGCGGCGGCGTCCCCGGGCACCCCGGCGAAGGCGGCGGCCAGCGCGGTGTGGGCGGCGCACCGGTCGTCCATCGAGGCGCCGTAGTAGACCACCGAGCGCAGCAGCGGATGCCGGAAGTCGATCCGCCGCTCGTCGATGGTGACCAGGTCGGCCTTCTCCGCCGGGGCGAAGTCGCGCAGGCCGAGCCCGGAGGCGCGGGCCGCGGCCAGCAGGGTGCCGATGTCGCCGCCGACCGCCGCCGCGGCCAGCACCAGCGCCCGGCGGGTGGGCTCGGGCACCTGCGCGAGCCGCGAGCCCAGGGCCCGCTCGATCCGCGACCCGGTCGGCATCAGCGGCGCGCCGATGAGGTCGTCGAGCGGGTCCGTCCATTCGCGGCACAGCTCGATCACGCCGAGCGGGTTGCCGGCCGTCGCGGCGTGCAGGCGCGCGGCGGCGCCGGCCGGCGGGGCGGGCATCGAGGCCCGGGCCAGCGTCTCCACCTCGTCGAGGGTCAGCCCGCTCAGCGCGAGCTGCGGCGAGCGCAGCTCGGCCGCGTCGGCCGGGTCGCGGGTGGCCAGCAGCAGGGCGATGCCGTCGGCCTGCAGCCGCCGGCCGGCGAAGAGCACCGCCTCCCGCGAGGAGGCGTCCAGCCACTGGAGGTCGTCGACCACGACCAGCAGCGGCGTCTCCTCGGCCGCCGCGGCGAGGATGCCGACCGTGGCGGCGCACACCGAGAAGCGGTCGCCGGCCACCGGCGGTCCCAGGGCGAGCGCGCTGCGCAGGGCCGCCGCCTGCGGGCCGGGCAGGGTGTCCAGCTCGGACAGCACCGGGCGCAGCAGATCGGCGAGGCCGGCGAACGGGATCTCCGACTCCGCCTCGAAGCCCCGGGCGCGCAGCACCCGCATGCCCTCGGCCTGCTCGATCGCATACTTGACCAGCGTCGTCTTGCCGATGCCGGGCTCGCCGGTAACGACCAGGGCGTCGCTGCGCCCCTCGCGGGCTCCTGTCAGAAGGGCGTCGATCAATGCGCGTTCGGCGGTCCGTCCGAGCATCATCGGCCGAGTGTATTCCGGTCGCCGCCGGGCCCGTCCGGCCGACCTGGGAGGGGAACAGCATGACCGTCACCGCCCGCTCGGGCAGGGGCACGGCGCTCACCGTGCTCAGCCCGATGCCGCGCCTGTGGGCCGGGCCCCTGCGGGCCGTCCTGTACGTCCGCAAGCTCCTCGGCCCCAGCCGTGACCTGCAGCGGATGTCCTTCATCCACTTCGCGCACTGGAGCGTGATCACCCGGTTCCCGTTCCAGGAGCGCCGCTCGCGGTACGCGTACCTGCTCTTCCGCAGCGACTTCAACGGGTCCTGGGACGAGTACATCGACGCGTTCTCCATCGTCATCCCGCGGCGGATGGCGCTGATCTGGGGCTGGTCGTACGGCTTCCCCGGGGCGCTGCCGACCGAGCCGTTCCGCCGCTACATCCGGCACAACGACCTGCCGGTCGACCACTACTGGGCGGCCTACCCGGAGTCGTCGGTGACCGAGGTGGCCGCCGCGCTGCGGGTGCGGGACGCGTACCGGGGGCACTTCGGCGACCTCGACCCGGAGGCGGCCCCGGACCATCCGGCCTGGCCGCGGTTCCTGCACGACGTCCAGAGCGACCTCTACACCTGGGAGCGCGACGATGCCCCGGCTACCTGACAGTGGCACCCGGTCCGTGACCGTCCTGGCCCGCGTCGCGGACGGCCGCGCGGCCGAACTGCGCAAGGCCCTGCACGGCATCGGTACGCCCTTCGCCCACGTCCCCGGTGTCCACTTCGCCCGGCTGGTCGTGGTGGAGCACGCCGTCGCGCAGACCCGGCCGGCGGTGTGGGGCCGCCGGGCGCGGTTGCTGGACCTCGTCGTGCACGGCGGCCGGGCGCCCCGGCCGGACGACCTGCCGCACCCGTACCTGCTGATGACGGCCACCGTGGACGGTCCGGCGGAGCGGTTCTTCGCGGGCCTGCGCGCGCTGGGGCCGGAGGCCGACGCGATCTGGGGCCACTGCGCGGGCTACCCGGGCCACGAACGGGCGGAGGACTTCGTCCGGTTCTTCGCCGACCGCAGCGAGCGCGCCGACTACACGTTCGGCGGCGCCCCCGACGGTACGGTCGCCGAGCTGCGCGACGCCGTGGCGCTGCGCCGCCGGCTGGCCGCGCTCGCCGCGGCCGGCGACCGGGGCCGGATCCCCCCGCTGACCTTCTCGGCCCGGCCGCCCGCGCCGGTCCGCGCGCCGGGGCGCAGCCCGCTGCCGCTCGACGACATCCAGGGCATGGTGCTGCGCGGGTACGGCCACCATCACGCCGCGACGCACCTGTTCCTGCGCTTCACCGACCGCCCGGCGGCCCGCGCCTGGCTGGCCGCGGTGGCCCCCCGCGTCACGTCCGCGGCCGACGTCCAGGAGCGCCCGAACCGCGCCCTGCACCTCGGCCTGAGCCACGACGGCCTGGCCGCCCTGGGCGTGGACGGGCTGGACCGGTTCCCGGAGGAGTTCCGGGCCGGCATGGCCGCCCGCGAGCCGGCGTTGTCCCCCGGCCGCGCGACGGAACCCTGGACCGCGCCGTTCACCGGCACCGAGGGCGTGCACGCCGTGCTGATGGTGTCGGCCACGAACCCGGACATCCTCGGCGCGGTCGTCCGCGAGCTGCGCGCGGGCGTCACGGCCGCGGGTGGCGTCGAGATCACGGGTACGAGCGAGGGCCGGCGCCTGCGGGAGCCCGGCGGCACGTTCATCGAGCACTTCGGCTTCGCCGACGGCCTCTCCACCCCGTTGGTCGAGGGGTACGACCGGGGAGCGCCCGAGGACCTGCTGCCGCCGGGGGAGTTCGTGCTCGGCCTGCCGGACGTCGACGGGGACCGGGCCGGACGGGAGCTCCCCGCCGACCTGGTGCGGCACGGCAGCTTCCTGGTCTACCGCAAGCTGGAGCAGGACGTGGCCGCGTTCCGGGAGACGGTCGCGGCTGTGGCGGGCCACTTCGCGGGCGGCGCCGGCGATGCGGCGGCCGCGCTGGTCGGCCGCGGGCGCGACGGCCGCACCCTGGACGGCTGCCCGGTGGCGTCCCACGTACGCCGGGCCAACCCGCTGGACACCCTGCCCGGCGGCCGCAAGCTGTCGCGCCGGCACCTGATGCTGCGGCGGGGCATCCCGTACGGTCCGTACCTGCCGGAGGGCGAGCCGGACGACGGCCGGGAGCGGGGCCTGCTGTTCCTGGCGGTGGTGGGAGACATCCGCCGCCAGTTCGAGTTCGTGCAGACGGAGTGGATGGCCGACGGCAACGTCTTCGGGCGCGGCGGCGAACAGGACGTGTTCACCACGGCCGGAGGGCCGCACGCGCGGGTGCTGGTCGAGGGCGAGTCGCCGGTGCACGTGCCGGTCCGGCGTCCGCTGGTGACCTGCCGGGGCGGGGAGTACTTCCTGCTCCCCGGGCTGGCCGCGCTGCGCTCGCTGACCTGATCCCGGTCCGGCCGCCGCCGGTGCCGGCGTTCCTCGCCGGTCCGGGCCGGTCAGGCGGGTCTTCTCGCCGGTCCGGCCGGTCAGGCGGCGTGCTCGAAGCGGTGCAGTTCGCGGGCTTCCTTGGCATAGCGGGCGAGCAGGTGCACCGTGCGCGGGCCCGCCACGCCGTCGGTCTCCAGGCCGACCCGGGCCTGGAACCGGCGCACGGCCGCGGCCAGCGACTCCTCGTCCGCGCCGACGACCAGGCCGAGCTGGGCGAAGAGCTCGCGCACCGCGGCCGGGTCGGCGGCGGGGGCCGGGTCCTCGGTCCAGCCGATGAGGCCGCCCACGGCCGTACCGACCACGCTCAGCATTCCTCGTGCCGACATCGCATCCTCCTGGGCTTCTCGCGGGGTGACTCCAAGAATCCGCGCCGAGCCTGTGCCCGGCATCGGACCGCGGTCCCGAACTCCTGGGCGTTCCCTGCGACTTTCGGCCGATCCGCGATCAGCCGGACTCGTCCGCGCGGCACACCTGGAGCACACGCTCGCGCAGCCAGCGGTGGGCCGGGTCGGCGTCGAGCCGGGCGTGCCACAGCAGCGACACCGTCACCTCGGGGGCGCGGAACGGCAGCTCGAAGGAGTGCAGGCCGTGCCGCAGGTTCTCGGTGTGGCGCCGGGGGACCGTCGCCACCAGGTCGCAGGCGCGGGCCAGCGCGACCGCGGCGGCGAAGCCGTCCACGATCGTCACAATGTCGCGGCGGTGGCCGGTCGGGCGCAGGGCCTCGTCGATCAGGCCCTCGTCCGGGCCGCGCCGGGACACGTGCACGTGGCGGGCGGCGGCGTAGCGCGCGGTCGTCGGCCTTCCGGTGCCGAGCGGGTGATCGGGGCGTACCACGGCGACGAACCGGTCGGTGAACAGCGGGCGGCTGTGGATGCCGGGCGGGACCGGCTCGTCGAGCACGCCGGTCTCCAGGTCGATGGCGTCGCGCAGCTGCCCGAGCGCCTTCCTCGTCTTCCGGAGCAGCCGCAGCCGTACGCCCGGCGCCTCCCGCCCGGCCGACTCCACCAGCGCGGGGCCGAACCGCTCCACGAAGCCGTCGCTGCTGCGTACGGTGAACGTCCTCGTCAGGGTGGCCAGGTCGAGCCCGGCGGCGGGCCGCAGCACCTCGCCGGCGTCGCGCACCAGGGCCCGCACCCGCTCGCGCAGCTCGACGGCCCGCGGGGTCGGCACCAGCCCGCGCCCCGAGCGGACCAGCAGCGGGTCGCCGGTCGCCCGCCGCAGCCGCGCGAGCGACCGGCTCATCGCGGACGGGCTCAGCGCGAGGCGCTCCCCGGCGCGGGTCACGCTGCCCTCCTCGAGCAGGACGTCGAGGGTGACGAGGAGGTTGAGGTCGGGGCGCATCATCGGCCGATGATGGCACGAGACATGGCGTTGCGTGCACAGGTCGCTTCACATCTTTGCGCGTTCCGCCCGGTCCCGATCGCTCCTACGGTCGGATCGTGACCAACTCGGCGACCCGGCGTGCCCTGACCGCCCTCTCCCTGTCCATGCTGCTGCCGTCGCTCGGCACCAGCGTCGCCAACGTGGGCCTGCCCGCCATCGCCGCCGGCCTCGGCGCCGGCTTCGGCACGGTCCAGTGGGTCGTCCTCGGCTACCTGCTCGCCGTCACCACCCTGATCGTCGGCGCGGGCCGGCTCGGGGATCTGATCGGCCGGCGCCGCCTGCTCCTCGGCAGCATCGCGCTGTTCACCGGCGCGACGCTGCTCTGCGGCCTCGCGCCCGGGACGACCGTCCTGATCGCCGCCCGGGTGCTCCAGGGCGCGGGCGCCGCGGGCATGATGGCGCTGACCACGGCCCTCGTCGGGGAGAGCGTGCCCGCGGACCGCACCGGCAGCGCCATGGGCCTGCTCGGCTCGGTGTCCGCGGTCGGTACGGCGCTCGGGCCGTCGCTCGGCGGCGCGCTCGTGGCCGGCTTCGGCTGGCGGGCGATCTTCCTCGCCGTCGTCCCGCTGGGCCTCGCCGCGCTCGTGCTGGCGGTGCGCGCACTGCCCCGGCCGGCGCCGGCGGCCCGTGCGGGCGGCCGGCGGTTCGATCCGGTGGGCACCGCGTTGCTGGCGGTGACCCTGGGCGCGTACGCGCTGGCGACGACCGCCGGCACCGGGGCGGTGGGCCTGCTCGCCGTGGCCGCGGCCGGCCTGGTGCTGTTCGTGATCGCCGAGAACCGCGTCGCGTCGCCGCTGCTGTCCCCGCGCGTCGTGCGGGAACCGGGCCTCGCCGCCGGCCTGGCGACCAGCGCGCTGGTCTCGACCGTCATGATGACCACCCTGGTGGTGGGGCCGTTCCACCTGGCCGGGGCGCTGGGTCTCGGCCCGGCGGCGGCCGGCCTGGTGATGTCGGCCGGCCCGGCGGTGGCGGCGCTCGCGGGCGTACCGGCGGGCCGGGCGGCCGACCGCTGGGGGACGCGGGCCACGGTGGTCACGGGCCTGGCGGCCATCGCCGGGGGCGCCGTCGCGCTGGCCGTGCTGCCGGTGTCGGCCGGCGTACCGGGTTATCTGCTGCCGCTGCTCGTCGTGACCGCCGGGTACGCGGTGTTCCAGGCGGCGAACAACACGGCGGTGCTGCGCGACGTGGCGCCCCGGCGGCGCGGCCTGGTGTCGGGCATGCTCCACCTGTCGCGCAACGTGGGGCTGATGACCGGGGCGTCGGTGATGGGGGCGGTCTTCGCGTACGCCGGCCCGGGCGGCAGCGCGGTCGCGCCGCCGGCGGTGATCGCCCGGGGGACCCACGCCGCCTTCGCCGTCGCGGCTCTGCTGGTGGGTGCGGGGCTGGTCCTGGCGCTGACGCGGCGACCGGCGGCGGCCGTAACACCCTCGCCGGTGTCGTGACGGCGCGGCTCAGAACTCGGTGACGCGGCGGCTCTGGCCCGGGCAGGCCGTGTCGATGGCCAGCTTGATGATCTCGCGGGCGGTGGCCTGGTCGGTCGCCTCCGCGTCGATCGTGCCGAGGCTACGGGTCCCGGCCACCACCGTGCCGGCGGGCGCGTTCGCGGCCAGCGAGGCGCACGCCTGCTCGGCGATCAGGGCGATCTCGTCGTCGCGGCGGTCGAGGGCCAGCTCGGGGAGCTTCTCGCGGAAGGTGCCGATGAAGGCGCCGGGGTCCGCCGCGGCCGGCTCCGGGGCCCGCGGCCGGTTCGCCGCCGGGGTGCTCTCCGTCGCCAGGGCGCGGGACGGCGCCCCGCCGGTCGTGGTGGCCGTGGTTACCGGTACGGGGACGGTCGCCGGTTCCGCCTCCCCGCCGCTGCTGCACCCGCCCGTGGCCAGCAGAAGCACGGTCGCGGCCCACCAGATCCTCTTCATCGGTCCCTCCCCGTCGTCGGTTGCGCTGCCGCAGACCTAACGGCCGCCGCGCGCCCGGGCGACGGGTGGCTGCCCGCACGGGTGAACCGGGACGTCCAGGGAACCCACAGACGGCTCACCGGAAGCTGAAAGGGGACGGGGGAACAGTGAAGGTCATGACTGATCTGCTGACCCGCCCCGCGTACGCCGACGACCCGATGACCGCCACGCCGCCGCCCGTTCCGCCGTTGCCGCCGCACGTGGTGAGTCACCGGGGAGGGGGAGGAGGGCGGTGGCCCCGGCGGATCGCCGGCGGCGCGGTGCTGCTCGCCCTGATCGGGGGCGGGGGTACGGCCGGAGCCCTCGTGGCCGGGCACTACGCGGACACCCCGGCCGCCGCCGCGACGGCCACCACCACCGCCACCGGCGCCGCGACGTCCTCCGGGCTCGCCGCCGTGGCCGCCAAGGTGTCGCCGAGCATCGTGACCGTGCTGGTCGACGGGCCCGAGGGGTCCTCGCTCGGCTCCGGCGTCATCCTCGGCGCGGACGGGCTGATGCTGACCAACAACCACGTGATCGCGTCGGGCGGCACGGTCAGCGTGCGGCTGGCGGACGGGCGTACGGTGCCCGCCTCGGTCGTCGCGGCCGATGCCACCCACGACCTCGCGCTGGTGCGGGCGACCGGCGCGTCCGGGCTGACTCCGGCCACGTTCGGCACGGACGGCAGCGTCGCGGTCGGCGACACGGTGCTGGCCTTCGGCGCGCCGCTGGGCCTGGCGGGCACGGTGACCTCGGGCATCGTGTCGGCGCTGGACCGCGAGGTCGACACCGGCGGCGAGAAGCTGACCGGCCTGCTGCAGACCGACGCCGCCATCAACGAGGGGAACTCGGGCGGGGCGCTGGTCGACACGTCCGGCACCGTGGTCGGCATCAACGTGGCCATCGCGACCGCGAGCGACCGCAGCACCGGCAACGTCGGCGTCGGCTTCGCCATCCCGGCCGGCACCGTCACGCAGGTGGTCCGGCAGCTCGAGGCGCAGGCCCGCTGAGCCCGGCCGGGTGCCGGCCGGGCTCACCGGACCCCTGGTCAGCCGGCCAGATGGCCGTAGCGGTCCTCGAGCTCGCGCCACGTGCCCTGGGCCACCGACCGGCCGCCGATCAGCACGACCACCCGGTCCGCCCGGGACAGGGCCGCGCGTTTCGAGGTCGAGCCGACCACCGTGACGCCGTGCTCGCGCAGGGCACGCCAGAGCTCCAGCTCCGTCGTGACGTCCAGCGCCGACGACACGTCGTCCGCGATGAGCAGCTCCGTGCGCGGGGCCAGCGCCCGGGCCAGGGCCAGCCGCTGGAGCTGGCCGCCGGAGAGCCGGGTGCCCTTGTGGCCGATCAGCAGTTGCAGGCCGCCGCCGGCCGCCGCCAGGTCGTGCTCCAGCTGGGCGGTGGTGACCGCGTCCGCCGCGTCGACCTTGTGGCCCAGCGCGATGTTGTCCGCCACCGTGCCGGACAGCACCCGGGGCAGCTGGGCGACGTACCCGACCTGGTTGGGGCGCAGGAACGTCTCCGGCTCGTCCACCGGCCGGCCGTTCCAGGCCAGCGTGCCGGTGTGGTGCACGATCCCGGCGAGGGCCCGCAGCAGCGAGGACTTGCCGGCGCCGACCGGCCCGACCACCAGCACCAGCTCGCCGCGGTCCACGGTCAGGTCCACGTCCTTCGCGCCCACCGTGCCGTTCTCGTGCACCGCGCTGAAGCCCGAGAGCTCCAGCCGGCGCAGCGGGATGCGCGGGGCCTCCGGCGGGGCGTCGGCCGTGCCCGCCGCCAGGTCCACGCCCGGCACCTCCGACGAGTACGCCGACACGCCCGCCATCGCCGTCGTCCGCCGCGTCCACACCCGCGCCGACGGGAAGTGCGAGACGAGCGACGCCGTGGTCCACGCGAACCAGCTCGCCGCGCCGAGCACCGCCACCGCGATCAGGGTGGCCGCCGCCGACAGGTCGCCGGACAGGTACATGGCCCACGCCGCGATCGGCAGCAGGCCGCTGAGCAGCGCCGGGGTGGAGCGTGCCCACACCTGGATGGCGATCTCGTGGCGCTGGCGCTCGCTGCGTACGGTGTCGAGCCGGGCCAGGTGCGCCAGGACCGGCACGGTCGCACCGGCCAGCTTGACCGTGCGGGCCGCCGAGAGCGACGACACCAGCGCGGTCGCGAACGAGGCGCGGGCGGCGACCGTGTGCCGGGCGGCCCGTTCCAGCCGCGGGCCGAACAGCGTGGCCGCGAGCCCCGAGACCACCATCGTGCCGGCGAAGAACAGCGCCGGCACCCATGAGCGGGACGCCAGGGTCATGGCGACGATCATCACCAGGCCGATCGCGGTGTCGATGAGGTTGTCGGCGAGCATGACGACTCGTTCGGTGTCGCCGCCCTGCGCCACCACCTCGGCCGGGGTGTGCTTGGTGATCCGGCGCGGGCCGATCTGGCCGTGCACCAGCCGCATGCTGATCCGCAGCATCTGCCGCACCCACCACTCCGGGAACCACGCCCCGGTGTAGTAGAGCGTCGGGATGGCGACGATCAGCGTGGCCGCGATGCCCAGCGCCGGCCACATCGGATCGCCGGTGCCGTCGACCACCCGCGACCACAGCAGCGGCAGGATCGCGCCGTCGAGGCCGAGCAGCACCAGCACCGCGAACAGGGCGACCGCGGCGAGGCCGTACCGGGCGTCGTTGGTGGTCAGCCGGAAGATCTCCCGCATGGTGTGGGTCCGCGGCGGCTCCGGCAGCGGCGGGGGGTCGGCCAGCGGCAGGCTGTTGCCCAGCTCGGCGCTCACCGGCTCCTGCGGCTCGCGTTCGAGCAGCGCCACGCCGCCGCCGCTGCGGGCCGGCGCCACCACGTTGGAGCTGGCCAGCAGCTCGGCGAAGCGGCGGGACCCGGCCAGCGGGCCGGCCTCGAGGACTTCGCCGTCGGCCAGCACCACGACCTCGTCGCAGCGGCGCACCGAGGACAGCCGGTGCGCCACGATGACGCCGATGCGGCCCTCCAGCAGCCGGTCGGTGGCGCGCTGCACCCACGCCTCGGTGACCGGGTCCATCCGCGCGGTGGCCTCGTCGAGGATCACCACGTGCGGGTCGCGGACCAGGATCCGGGCGAACGCGACGAGCTGCTCCTGGCCGGCGGAGAGCACGTAGCCGCCCTCGCCGAGCTTGGTGCCGATGCCGTCCGGCAGGCTCTCCACCCAGCTGCCCAGGCCCAGCTCGTCGACGGCGGTGGCGGCCCGGGGCAGCAGCTCCTCGTCGAACAGGGCGATGTTCTCGGCCAGGGTGCCGGCCAGGATCTCGGTGCGCTGCGGCACGATCGCGGTGAACCGGCGCAGCCCCTCGACGTCGAGGTCGTTGAGGTCGGTGCCGGCGAAGAAGACGGTGCCGCGGGGCACGTCGACCGCCCGGGTCAGCACCTTCGCCAGGGTGGACTTGCCCGAGCCGGTGCGCCCGATCAGCGCGTACGAGCGCCCGCGCCGGAAGGTCAGGCTGACGTCGCGCAACGCGGGCGGCCGGCCGGAGCCGGCTTCGCCGTACCGGAAGGTGAGGTCGCGGACGGTGAGGTCGCCGTCGGCGGGCGGGAGGCCGCCGGCCGGTTCCTGCGGCACGCCGCGCAGCAGCTGCACCCGGCTCCAGGCGCCCAGCGCGTTCTGCAGCTCGGGGACCATCCGGGTGACGTGCTCGAGGGTGCCGCCGAAGCCCAGCGCCAGCAGCCAGACCGCGGTCAGCCGGGCGCCGCCGATGTGCCCGGCGGCCAGCGCCCAGGCGCCGCCGACGACCAGGACGGCGATGAGCGTACGGGTGACCGCCCCGGCGCCCATGGTGATCCGCGACGACATCGTCCAGACCCGCCGGCCGCGTTCGAGCACCTCGCGGGCCCGCTGGGCGTAGAGCCGCCGCACGTACGGGGCGGCGAGGCTGGTGCGCACGTCGTCCTGGCCGTGGACCGCCTCCTCCATCACGGCGGCGAGATCGGACCAGGCCTCCTCCTCGCTGATCCGGGCCGGGGAGATGCGCTGGATCGGCTTGTTCATGAGGACGACGAGCAGGATCGACACCAGCACCATGCCGATGCCGGCCGGCCACCAGGCGAAGAAGGCGGTGGCGATCGACAGGACCGCCACGGCGAGCGACTGGGCCAGCCGTACGCCGCTGCCGCGCAGCTCGGAGCCGACCTGGTAGACGTCGCTGTCGATGCGGTCGAGCAGCTCGCCGACCGGGGTGTTCTCCAGCGTCGGTACGTCCTGCCCGAAGGCCACCCGGCACAGCCCGCGGCGCACGGCGGCGGCCCAGTCGGCGGTCAGCCGCGCGGCGACCAGGCCGACGACGACGTCGCTGAACACGGAGAGGACGAGGGCGGCGGCGAGCACGCCGAAGACGGGCACGGAGCGGTTGACCAGCACGGCACCGGCGAGGCCGAGGGCCGCCGCCTGACCGGCCGCACCGAGCACGATGAGGACGGCGATGAAGGCGGTGCGACGGGGCGAAGTAGCCCATAAGTCGCGGAGCAGGCGCATCGGGAGTCCTCAGGCAGCAGGGGAGGGGCGGTCTCCCCATCCTGCGGGGGCCGCTCCGGCGGCTCAACGCAATTACGTCGCCCCCGAGGGTCACGTGTGTCACGATCGCGGCCGTGCACATTCCGCCGGTGGTCGCCGCCAAGGCCCACGCCGCGGGGGCCGGGGAGTGGCTCGCGGCCCTGCCCTCGCTGATCGGTGCGCTCGCCGCGGAGTGGGGGTTCGAGGCCGGCGCGCCGTACGGGGACGCGACCGAGGCCTACGTCACCCCGGTCACGCTCGCCGACGGTTCTCCCGCCGTGCTGAAGCTCCTCGTGCCGCGGCGGGGCGGGCCCGCGGCGCACGAGATCACGGTGCTGCGGCTGGCCGGCGGCGACGGTTGCGTACGGCTGCTGCGCGCCGACGAGTCCCGTGCGGCGCTGCTGCTCGAGCGCCTGGGCCCGTCGATGGCGGACCTGGACCTGCCCCTCGGCGAACGGCTCCGGGTGCTCACCGGGCTGGCCCGCCGGGTGTGGCGCCCGGTCCCGGACGCCGGCCTGCCGACCGGCGCGGACAAGGGCCGATGGCTGATCGGGCGCATCGAGCGGCGCTGGGAGGAGCTGGGCCGGCCGTGCGCCCGGCGTACGGTCGAGCACGCGGTCGCCTGCGCGCGCCGCAGGATCGCGGCCCACGACGACGCCCGGGCGGTCCTGGTGCACGGCGACGTGCACCGGTGGAACGCGCTGCGGTGCGGCGACGGGTGGCGGCTGGTCGACCCCGACGGCCTGCTCGCCGAGCCCGAGTACGACCTCGGCGTGCTCATGCGCGAGGACCCGGCGGAGCTGATGGCCGGCGACCCGTGGGACCGCGCCCGCGAACTGGCGGCGGCCACCGGACTCGACGCCACCGCCGTGTGGGAGTGGGGCGTCGCCGAGCGGGTGTCCACCGGCCTGCTCGCGGCCGGCATCGGGTTGCAGCCGGTGGGGGACCTGATGCTGGCCGCCGCGGACGCGATCGCGGCGGCCGGCTCAGCGCACCAGGGCCTGCCGCACGATCGGTGACGTGACGACCGGGCGGTGCGGGCCGCTCCGCACGGCCCGGGCGGGAACCTCGGGCCGGGTCGGGCTGAACAGCCACGCGGTGAAGAGGTCGTCGAGCTGCCGCCCGGAGACCTTCTCGGCGTGGGCGATGAACTGCGCGGTGGTGACCGTGCCGCCGGCCCGCGACGTCGCCCAGCTCCGCATGATGCGGAAGAACGCGTCGTCGCCCACCTCGGTGCGCAGGGCGTGCAGCGTCATCGCGCCCCGCACGTAGACCTGCCCGTCGAAGAGGTGCCGCGGTCCCGGGTCGCCGATCGGCAGGGCCCAGAACTCCGGTTCGTCGGCGAACAGCTCGTAGAGGTCGTCGAAGGTCTCCTGGGCGGTGCCCTGGCCCTGCTCCTCCTCCCACAGCCACTCGGCGTAGCTGGCGAAGCCCTCGTTGAGCCAGATGTCGCGCCACAGGTCGACGGAGAGGCTGTCGCCGTACCACTGGTGGGCCAGCTCGTGGACCACGACGCCGGCCGACCCGGGGAAGGAGAAGAAGCCCGGCGCGTAGACCGGGCGGGTCTGGTTCTCCAGCGCGAAGCCGAACGCGTCGGAGCTGTCCACGATGCCGCCGGAGGCGCGGAACGGGTACGGCCCGAACCGGTCGGAGAGGAAGCGGAGGATCTCGGGTTCCCGGGCCAGGGCGGCCGCCGCGTTGTCGCCGGTGGTGGGCGGCTCGTCCGCGACCGTGCCCGAGCTCCACGTGGTCGCCGGGTTGGGCGGGCTGCCGGCGGGCGGGCCGCCCGGCGTCCAGCCGCCGAGGCCGTCCTCGAAGGAGGTGCTGCCCTCGCCGGCGGAGACGACGACGTCGTCGACGAACACGCCGCTGTCGGTGATGATCTCGTCGTTCACCGCGGTGAGCGACACCTCGACGGACCGGCCCGCCCAGGCCGACAGGTCCACCGACCACTGCTCGTAGCCGTCGCTCGCGCCGGTGGCCGCGTGCCAGCTGCCGGTGCTTCCGGTCGGCAGGCAGTCCGGCTCGTCCGAGGTGACGTAGTGCAGCAGGAAGGGGTGCAGCGTGGGCGCGTACGTGCAGACCGCCCCGGCCCAGGTGTCGCTGTGCCCGTTGGCGTCCGGGAGGGTGGTCCAGTCGTCCGCGCCGGGCGTGTGCGCCTCGACCAGGAAGAAGTCCCAGCCCTGCTCGGTGGCGCGGGTGACGTGGAAGGACAGGTTCGCGCCGCCGGCCGGCACCGCGAGGGTCCGGCTGAGCCGCTTGTACGCCGGCTCGCCCTGCAACGACATCGCCAGCCGGTCGCCGGTGCGCGGCGGCGCGATCGGCGCGAACAGCTTCGGATCGAGGGCGTCCCAGTAGCGGATGCCGTCCTTGCGGTACGCGTTCACCCGGTATTCCCCGACCGTCGCGGTCGCCAGGTACGGCGCCATCGGCTCCCGGGCGTCCCAGGTCCAGGTCGTCCAGCCCGGCCGGGTGGAGCGGCCGAGGAGCACGCCGTTGGAGATCGCCTCCAGGCCCTCGGGGGCGGTGATGCGGATCGTGTACGCCGCCTTGTCCCGCGGGTGGTCGTTCACCGGGAACCACGTCGACGCCACCTCGGGCTCCCCGACGATGACCATGCCGTCGTCGGTGCGGAACACGCCGGTCGTGCCGAGGATCGGGTCCTCGATCGGCTCGGGCACACCGTCGTAGCGGGCGACGACGGTGAACTTGTGCCCCTTGCGCAACCCGCGTCCCGGCGTGACGGTCAGCTCGCCGTCCGCGCGGTGCCACGCCGCGGCGCGGCCGTCGACGGTCAGCGAGCGCAGGGTGAGGCCGTCGAAGTCGAGGTTGAAGGCGGAGAGGTTCTGGGTGGCGGTGGCGGAGATCGTGGCCACCCCGTTCAGCATGCCTGTTTCCGGCGTGTAGGTGATGGCGAGCCCGTAGTGTCGGACGTCGTAGCCACCGTTGCCGGCGAGCGGGAAGTAGGGGTCGCCGATCCCCGGGGCCCCGGGGCGGAACGTGGCTCCGGCGGCGGCCGGCGCGGCACCGGCCAGGACGAGGGCGAGGGCGGCGGTGGAAGCGAGAACGGCTCGGCGTGCCATCCCCGCACCGTAACCCACCGGCCACAGGGGACGGTGGGTCACGTTGACAGTTTTTCGCGGGCGGGAAAGTATCAACCCTGCTCGATGTTCGCCGCCGGATCGTCAGGAGCACCCTGTGCGCCGTCTCGCCGCCGCTGCCGCCGTCCTGATGATGGCCTCATCGCTGGTGGCGGGCCCGGCCGCGCCCGCCACCGCCGGGCCCGGCGGCCCGCAGAGCGTCGCCGACGTGTACCGCTACCTGGAGGATCCGGAGCTCACCGCCGAGGGGCAGGAGCCGCCGCACGCCGATCTGCGGCCGTACGCCTCGATTTCGCAGGCCGCCGCCGACGTGACCGAGCACGACGGGCCCAGCCCGTACGTGCGGTCCCTGGACGGCGACTGGCGGCTGAAGATCTTCGACCGGCCGGACGACGTGCCGGCCGCGTTTAACGAGGAGGGCTTCGACGGGTCCGCGTGGCCCTCGGTGCGGGTGCCGCACACCTGGCAGTCCGACTTCGCCGACCACCCGGTGTTCCGCAACATCCCCACCGAGATCGTGCCCGACGACCCGCCCCGGGTGCCCCGCGACGTGAACCCGACGGGCGCCTACCTGCGGACGGTGGACCTGCCGGCGTCCTGGCGCGGCGGCCGGGTCTTCCTCCGCTTCGAGGGCGTGACCAGCAACTACCTGGTCTGGGTCAACGGCGCCTACGTCGGGTACGACCAGGGCGGCTACACCCCCGCCGAGTTCGACGTCACCGACCGGCTGCGGCCGGGACGCAACACCATCGCCGTGCAGGTGCACCGCTGGGGCTCGGGGGCGTACCTCGAGGACTTCGACCAGTGGCGGTACAGCGGCATCTTCCGCGACGTCGTGCTCTACCGCACCGAGCAGACCCGCCTGCGGGACGCGTACGTGACGACCGACCTGGACGCCTCCTACACCGACGCCGTCCTCTCCGCCCGGGTCGAGGTGGCCGGCGCCCCCGGCGCCTTCACCGTCCGCGGCACCCTGCTGGACGGCGCCGGCCGGACCGTCACCACCGCGCAGGGCTCGACCGGCGGCGGGCGGGTGACCCTGACCGCGCCCGTCGCGAACCCGGCGAAGTGGAGTGCCGAGGAACCGAACCTCTACACGCTGGCGCTGCAACTGCTCGACGGGCACGGGCGCGTGCTGCAGACCACCGCGCAGGCCGTGGGCTTCCGCGAGGTCGAGGTGCGCGACCGGCAGATCCTGGTCAACGGCCGGCGGATCCTGATCAAGGGCACCAACCGGGCGGAGACGGATCCGGACACCGGCCGGCACGTCACCCGGCAGGCGCAGCGCGACGACGTGTTCCTGATGAAGCGGCTGCACATCAACGCCGTCCGCACCTCGCACTACCCGTCGGACCCGTACCTGTACGACCTCGCCGACCGCCACGGCCTGTGGGTGGACGACGAGGTCGACATCGAGACGCACAACCGGGAGAGCTGCCCGTCGGTGTGCCTCGCCGACCGGCCGGAGTGGCAGAAGGCGTTCGCCGACCGGTTCCGGGCCATGGTCGAGCGCGACAAGAACCACCCGAGCGTCATCTTCTGGGACACCGGCAACGAGGCCGGCCTCGGCGCCGCGCACTACGCGATGGCGGAGTGGGCCGACGCCAACGAGCCCACCCGGCTGCTCTACCACCAGTCCAACGACCCGGACGGCGACGCACCGTTCGCCGACGTCGACGGCCCCCGCTATCCGACCCCGGCCCGGCTGGAGGCGCGCACGCTGAGCAGCACCAAGCCGATCGTGATGGGCGAGTACGCCCACGCCATGGGCAACGGGCTGGGCAACTTCGACCAGTTCTGGGCGCTGGCCCGCAAGCATCCGCCGATGCAGGGCGGCTTCATCTGGGACTGGGCCGAGCAGAACCTGCGCCAGCCGCTCGTGCTCACCCCCGACTCCGGCCCCGGGCACCTCCAGGCCTTCCTCGTCGGCAAGCCGGGCCAGGAGCAGGGGCGGCGCGGCAAGGCCGTCGCGCTCTCCAGCCTCGACGACTTCGTCGACGTGTTCCGCGACCCGCGCCTCGACCTCACCGGCCCGCTCACCCTCGACGCGTGGGTCAAGCCGGGCGAGTGGGCCGGCAGCTTCCCGATCCTCACCAAGGGCCAGGGGTACGCCCTGCAGATGCGTGACCGCGACACCCTGGAGTTCGGTGCCGACATCAACGGCTGGGCCGCCGTCGCCGCGGACGTCCCGGCCGACTGGTACGGCGCCTGGCACCGGGTCACCGGCGTGTACGACGGCAGCGCGCTGCACCTCTACATCGACGGCTCCCGGGTGGCCACGGCGCCCCGGACCGGCGCCGTCGACCCCGGCCTGTACGAGGTCAACCTGGGCCACAACGCCGAGACCCAGCAGGACAACGACCTGCGCAACGCCCGCCTCGGCCGCGGGCTGATCGACGACGCCCGCATCCACGGCGTGGCGCTGACCCCGGAGCAGCTCGCCGCCGGCGCCGACCCGTCCGGCACGGCGGTCCTCGCGCTCGACTTCGACACCTTCCAGCGCCGGGGTGACTTCCTCAGCCTCGGCATCAGCCTGTCCGGCACCGACGGCCTGGTCGGCTCCGACCGGTACGTGCAGCCGGAGACCGCCGAGATGGCGTGGGCGCACGCGCCCGTGCGGATCAGCGCCGCCGACGCCGCCGCGGGCCGCATCAGCCTGCGCAACGAGCAGCAGGCGGGCGCGCTCGAGGTGCGGGTGCGGTGGAGGCTGACCGAGCAGGAACGGACGCTGCGGTCGGGCACCCGTACCCTCGTCCTCGGTCCCTCCGGGTCGGCCGACCTCGACGTCGGGGCGGTCCCGGCGAACCCGGCGGACCGCGAGCGCTTCCTGACCGTGACCGCGGAGAGCACCCGCGATCTGCCCTGGGCGCGGCGCGGCTGGGTGCTGGGCCAGGACCAGTTCGCGGTCGGGGGTACGGCGGTGCCGGGCGTCCGGACCCCGCCCCTGTCCGGCGCGCCCGCGCTGACCACCGACGGCGGGACGGTCAAGGTGTCCGGGCCGGGCTTCACCTACCGCTTCGAGGACGGCGAGCTGGTGTCGCTGCGGACGAGGGGCCGGGAGCTGCTGCACGGCGGCCCGCGGCTCGACGTGTGGCGCCCGCCGACCAGCAACGAGACGTACGACTGGGGCACCGACGACCGCCGCGTCTGGCACGACACCGGCCTCGACGCGCTCACCTCCTCGACCACCGGGGTCAGGACCACCACCGAGGGCGACGCGGCCGTCGTCGAGGTACGCACCCGCGAGGCCGGCCGGACGATCGCCTTCGACCAGACCCTGCGCTACCGCATCGACCGGCGCGGCACCATCACGCTGCGCCAGGACGTGATGCCGTCCGGGGCGGGGCTCGGCTCGCTGCCGTACCTGCCGCGCGTCGGGCTGGCGCTGCGGGTCCCCGACGAGATGCAGCAGTTCGCGTACTACGGGCGCGGGCCGCAGGAGTCGTACAACGACCGGCGCAGCGGGGCCCCGATGGGCGTCTACCGCAGCACCGTCGGCAAGGAGTACGTGCGGTACTCGCGGCCGCAGGCGAACGGCAACCACACCGACGCGCGCTGGGCGTCGCTCACCGACGGGCGCGCGGGCCTGCTGGTCGGCGGGATGCGGGACGTCAGCGTCTCCGCGTACGACCGCCTCGACCGCGCCGAGTACGACCACCAGCTGCCGCTGGTCCGCAACCGCGGCTGGGTGACCCTGCACGCCGCCGCGGGGGAGACCGGCATGGGGGAGACGCCGAACTCGGTGCTGACGCCGTACCGGTTGTCGCCGTCGGTGCCGTATTCGCAGGAGCTGGTGCTGCGGCCGCTGACCCGGCCGGAGGCCGCCGCCGGGGGCGTACCCGATTCGGACGTGCCGGCGCCGTGCCCGCCGTCGCTCGCCGCGACCACGGACGGCACGGTGCAGGCCGGCACCGCGGAACCGGTCCAGGTCACCGTCACCGCCCGGTGCGCGTCGGGCCTCAACACCGCCACCGTACGCCTGAGCGCGCCGGAGGGCTGGACCGTCGAACCGGCCACGGTCGAGCTCGGCACGGTGAAGTACGGCACCCCGGCCACGGCGACGTTCCGGGTCACCCCGCCGGCGGACACCGACGTGGGCACGTACGCCCTGACCGCCACCGCGGTGACCACCACGCCCGACGGCTTCTCCTCGACGACGTCCGCGACGGTCAGCACCGCCGCACCGCTGCCGCCGGGCTGGTCCTGGCTGAGCGACCGGCCGTACACCCCGCAGACCAACGGCTGGGGACCGGCGGAGAAGGACCGCAGCAACGGCGAGCAGGAGGCGGGCGACGGCGGCCCGATCACCATCGCCGGTACGGAGTACCCGAAGGGCCTGGGCGTGCACGCGGCCTCCCGGATCACCGTGCCGCTCGACGGCGGCTGTTCCCGCCTGCGCGCGGTGGTGGGCGTCGACGACGAGACCGGCAGCGGCGGCTCGGTGGTCTTCTCGGTGTGGCTGGACGGCGTCCGCCGCTACGAGTCTGCCGTGCTGACCGGGGACAGCCCGGCCACCTCGGTGAACGTGGACCTGACCGGCGCGGCGACGATGGAGTTGCGGGTCGACGACGGCGGGAACGGCAACGGCCTGGACCACGCGGACTGGGCGGCGGCCCGGGTGGCCTGTGCCTGACCGCGCGGGCCGGCAAACGGCGTATCCGGCGAAAAAGTTCGCAATAGTGGCGATCCGGCGATAACTCTCTTGACAGGGTTTTGCGTAGCCCCTTAGCTCATCGCCGTGAGCGCCGATCTTGATGGTGTGGCGGGTGGCGTGAAACGAGGCACGACGGTCGGGTTCGTCGCGCCGTTCGTCCACGGCTACTTCTGGGGCAACATCCTGGCCGGCGCGCTCCAGGCCGCCGCGCCCCGCGGCGCCCGCATCATCGCGATCCAGACGTTCGACGCCGGCCTACAGGGCTACCGGGACGAGGACTTCCGGACGCCGATCGGCTGGGACCACTTCGACGCCCTCGTCGCCGGCCAGGCGTCGCTGCCCGACCAGGTCCTGGAGGACTTCGCCCGCACCGGAAGGCCGGTGCTGACGGTCTTCCGCAAGCCGGAGTTCGACTGCCCGATCGTGGTGCCGGACAACGACGGCGGCATCGCCCTCGCCGTCGACCACCTCGTCGGGCACGGCCACCGCGACATCGCCTTCGTCGGGCGGGACCCGGCCGACGCCGACGACGTCATCCGGTTCGCCGCCTACCGGGCGGCCATGGCGCGCCACGGCCTGACACCGCGCCCGAAGGCGGCCGTCGACTGGACGCTCGACGAGTCCTACGACGCCACCCGGGCGGTGGCCCAGCTGCGGGCCGGCGGCCGGCTGCCCGCCGCCGCGGTGGCCGTCACCGACCTGGTCGCCATGGCGCTGATCCGGTCCCTGGCCGAGGTGGGCGTCAAGGTGCCCGCCGACATGGCGGTCATCGGCTTCGACGACGTCGCCGAGGCCGCCGCCTGCGAGCCGCCGCTGTCCACCATCTCGCAGAGCTTCCTGGTCGCCGGAGCCACCGTCTGCAACCTCGCCCTCGACGCCGCCGAGGGCCTCCCGGTCGCGCCGGGGGCGCACTGCACCCCGGTCACGTTCGTACGGCGCGAGTCGTGCGGTTGCCGCCCGGAGAGCGGTTTCACGGCGGCGCCGGGCGCGCCGGACGAGGATCTGATCCGCGCGAGCCTCATCGACGGCCTGGCGGAGGCCGCCCACGACGTCCGGGAGCTGACCTGGTCGCAGCGGCAGGTGCTGTCCGGGGTCGCCGACCGCCTCGGTGCGCTGCTCACCGCGGTCGCGCACGGGCCGGGGACCGGCCACGCCGACGACCTGCGGACGACGACGGCCGACCTGCGCCGGCTCGTGGCGGAGTCGCCGAACCCGCTGCAGATCGTCAACGCCGTCCGTACGTTCGCCCAGGCGTTGGCCGCGCGGCTCGCCCCGGACGACCTCGCGGTCGCGAACCGCTTCGAGCGCCTCGTGTTCGACCTGGCCCTGCTCCTGCTCGAGGACCGCGACCTCGACGTGCGGGGCCGGCCGACGGTGTACCACGACCGCGAGATCCAGCGCCGCTACTTCATGATCGGCACGGATCTGGTGCGGCAGCCCACGCTCGCCGGCCACTCCCTGGAATGGCTGGCGGACACCGAGTTCCGCACCGGCTGCCTGGGGCTGTGGGACGGCCGGCCCGGCTCGGACACCCTCCGCGTGGTCAGCACGTACGACCGGGCGGGCCGGCTGCCCGCCCTGCCGGAGACCTGCGCCGTCTCCGCCTTCCCGCCGTTGCCGCTGGTCGGCCTCGCCGACGAGCAGGGCGACGACTTCCGCTACGTGTACGTCCTGCCGGTGCGTTTCGCCGGCAGCGACTGGGGTTTCCTCGCCCTGGCCGGCCCCCTCGACCCGCGCGCCGAGGCCGCGTTCGAGCGGTACAACCACTGGGCGGTGCTGATGGCGGTGGCGCTGACCAACGAGCAGGCCATCCACTCGGAGAAGACGCTGCTCGACGAGATCCGGACCAGCGAGGAGCGGTACGCGCTCGCGGCGGAGGCCGCCAACGACGGGTTGTGGGACTGGGACCTCGCCTCCGGCACCGTCTTCTACTCCAGCCGCTGGAAGGCGCTGCTCGGCTGCGCCGACCACGAGATCACCACGAAGCCGGACGAGTGGATCTCCCGGGTGCACCCCGAGGACCGGGCCGCCGTCCACGCCATGCTCTCCGGGCACCTCTCGGGGCGTACGCCGACCACCGAACTGGAGCACCGGCTGCGCGCCGCCGACGGCAGTTACCGGTGGATGCTCAACCACGGCCGGTCGATGTGCGACGACGACGGGCAGGTCATCCGGCTGGTCGGCTCGATCACCGACATCACCGACCGCAAGCTGCTCGAGGGGCAGCTCCGGCACGACGCGTACTACGACCAGCTCACCGGCCTGCCCAACCGCTCGCTCTTCCTGGAACGGCTGGAGCAGGCGGTACGCCGTGCCGAACGGCAGAGCGGCTACCTGTTCGCGGTGGTCTTCCTCGACCTCGACGGCTTCAAGCTCATCAACGACAGCCTCGGCCACCAGGTCGGCGACCAGGTCCTGGTGCACGTGGCCGAACGCCTCGCCCAGGTGGTACGCCGCAACGACCTGGTGTCCCGCTTCGGCGGCGACGAGTTCGTGCTGCTGCTGGAGGACCTCGACGATCCGGGCGCGGCGCAGAACACCGTGGTGCGGGTCCTGTCGGTCATCTCGGCGCCGATCGACGTCGACGGCCGTACCCTCGCGGTCAGCTCGGCCGCCGGCATCGCCACCAGCGCGACCGGCCACCACACCGCCGACGAGTACCTGCGCGACGCCGACACCGCCATGTACCGGGCGAAGGCCGCTGGGAGCGGCAGCTACGTGCTCTTCGACGGGTCGATGCACGCCGGGGTCGTGCAGCAGCTGCAACTGGAGTCCGACCTGCGGCAGGCCATCGAGGGCGGCCAGTTCGACCTGCACTACCAGCCGATCCTGCGCCTGCACGACCGGCGCACGGTGGGGACCGAGGCGCTGATCCGCTGGCAGCACCCGAGGCGGGGAATGATCAGCCCGAACGACTTCCTGCCGGCCGCCGAGTCGACCGGGCTGATCCGCGACCTCGGGCACTGGACCATCGAGGCCGTCGCCCGCCAGGCCCGGGCCTGGCTGGACGACAACCCGGCGTGGGGCGACCTGGCCGTCAGCGTCAACCTCTCCAACCGGCAGTTCTGGGACCCCGAACTGCGGACGTTCGTCAACGAGACGCTGGAGAAGTTCGCCGTACCCTCGTCCATGGTCATCTTCGAGATCACCGAGGGCGTCATCATGCACAACCAGGACGTCGCCAGCACCCTCATGCGCCAGCTCAACGAGGACGGCTTCAAGCTGCACCTCGACGACTTCGGCACGGGATACTCGTCACTCGCCGCGCTGCACCGGTTCCCCCTCGACGCCCTGAAGATCGACCGCTCCTTCGTCTCCCGGATGCGGACCGACCCCCGCAGCCGCAAGCTGGTCCGGCTGATGATCGCCATGGGCCTCGACCTCGGCATCCAGGTCATCGCCGAGGGCATCGAGACCGAGGAGGAGGCGGCGGCCCTCGCCGAACTCGGCTGCTCGTACGTGCAGGGCTACCTCTTCTCCCGCCCGCTCCCGGCCGCCGAGGTCACCCGGCACTTCCCCGCCCACCCCTGAGCCGGCCGCCATGGGGGTGTGCCAAACTCCTCCGGCTCGCTGGCGGTCCCGTCGCCGTGCGCACACCATGGGCCACATGACCGATTTTCCTGAGCCGGAGCACGGGCTGACGCCCGTGGATCAGATTCCGGCGGAAGAACGCGCGGATCAGCGTGGAGCTACGCCTCCCGCCGACGTTCCCGACGCACCGAAGAGTCCGGTGCCCCGGTATCGCGAAGTTCCGGGCGCCGGCGGGCGGGGCGAGGACGAACCGCCACGTCCCACCACGACCGAGCCCTTCAGGTAGGCCGCGGTCATCCGGCGCGGAGGGTGAGGAGGGTGATCTCGCTCGGGGCGAAGATGCGGAACGGTGGCCCCCAGAAGCCCGTGCCGCGGGAGGTGTAGAGGTGGGTGCGTTCGCCGTGGTGGCTCAGGCCTTGGAGGACCGGCTGGTCGAGGCGGACGAGGTAGTGGAACGGCCACATCTGGCCGCCGTGGGTGTGGCCGGAGAGTTGGAGGTCGATGCCGTGGGCGACCGCTCCGGTGAGTTGCTGGGGCTGGTGGGCCAGGAGGAGGATCGGCAGGGACGGGTCGGTGCCGCGCAGGGCCGCGTCGTGGTCCATGTGGTGGCCGGGTACGCCCGAGCCCGCCGCCGTGCGGTCGTCCACGCCGGCGACGATCAGGCTGCTGCCGCCGCGGGTCACGACCACGTGCCGGTTGTGCAGCGCCTCCCAGCCCAGCGAGGCCATGTGTTCCACCCAGCGCTGGGCGCCGCTGAAGTATTCGTGGTTGCCGGTGACGTACACCCGGGCCAGTTTCGCGCGGACGTCGCCGAGGGGTGCCGCCTGCTCGCGGCGCTGGGACACCTCGCCGTCCGCGATGTCGCCGGTGTGCGCGACGATGTCCGGCTCCAGCGAGTTGACCACCTCCACGACGCCCCGCGACCAGCGGGCCCGGTCGATCGGGCCGTAGTGGGTGTCGGTCAGCAGCACGACCCGCAGGCCGTCGAGCCCGGCGCCGAGGCGGGGCAGGGTCACCTCCACCCGGCGTACCCGGGACACCCGCATCGCTTCGGCGTACCCCCAGAGGAGCAGGACCAGCGCGACCAGCGCGACCACCGCCGTGACGATGCGGGAGCGGTCCGGGTCGGCGACGCCCGCGACCGCCAGGACCGCGCGCAGCACCAGGCTCAGCACCGACCAGGTGAAGAGGACCCACACGACGCCGAGCAGGGTGTCGGCCGCGCGGGCGGCGCCGTCGCGGTGGTGCGGGCCGTGGCCGGTGAACATGAGCACCGGGAAGGCCGCGGCGAGCGCGACGACGAGGATCGTGCCCACCGCGAAGACCGGGCCGGGCCAGTGGTTGCCGGCGGCGACCAGCGTCCACCAGGGCACACCGAACAGCAGTAGCAGGATCGCTGTGATGATGAGGCCGAAGCGGGCGGCCCGGCCGGGCCGTCGCCGGGGTGCCGTCTCGACGGTTTCACCGACTGTCACGCGTGAAGTCTGCCACGGGCGGCGTCACGGTGGCGGGTTGCCGATGCTCCGGATCAGCGCCGGGGGCACGAGCAGATCGGCCCGATCCCGGGTGGCCTCGATGATCGCGGCGTTGCGCCCGTCGGTGCCGGTCGCCCACGCGACGGCCGCCTGCTCGTCCTTGCCGAAGCGGCGGTGCCGGCTGATCAGGCGCGCGAGGCGGGACTCGGGGTCGAGGTCGGCGTACCAGACCTCGTCGAGCAGCGGGCGTACGGCGCCCCAGCGGTCGTCGTCGACGAGCAGGTAGTTGCCCTCGGAGACGATGAGGCGGGCGGCGCGGTGCACCGGGATCGCGCCGGCGATCGGCTGCTCGATGACGCGTTCGAAGCCGGGGGCGTACACGATCTCGTCGGTGTCCTCCCGCAGCCGGCGCAGCAGGGCCGCGTAGCCGAGGGCGTCGAAGGTGTCCGGCGCGCCCTTGCGGTCGCGGCTGCCGAGCCGTTCCAGCTCCACGTCGGCCAGGTGGAAGCCGTCCATCGGCACGTGCGCGACCCACCCCGGCGGGCCCTGCGCCGCGATCGCCGCGACGAGTTCCTCGGCCAGGGTGGTCTTGCCGGCGGCGGGCGCGCCGGCGATGCCGAGGATGGCCCGGCGCCCGTCCGTCACGAGCGCGCGGGCCCGCCGCACCAGGTCGTCGAAGGATCGCATCCCGCCATTGTCTCCGCCGCCCGGCCGGGCCGCGCGGCTAGAGACCGAGACGCAGGGCGGTGACGCCGGCCGGGGACAGCGGGCGGGACGTGGCCCGGCTCAGGTCGGCGTGGATGCCGACGGGCAGCTGGGTGCCGAGCGCGCACAGCGCCGGATAGTGGTCCAGCACGTCCCGGTGGCTGAGCGCGCCTACCCCGATCAGCAGGCCGTTGACGGCGCTGGGCGTACGGGCCAGCTCGGCGCACAGCTCCATCCGCCACACCGGGTCGTCGATGTGCTGGGCGAACTCCCGGGCGATCCGGTTGCCCACCGAGCAGTTCTCCTCGGGGGCGGCATGGCGGCCGGACGGTGCCATCACCGGCGCGAGGCGTACCGCGACGCCGAGGCGGATCGCCAGCTCGGGCAGGGTCAGCACGTCGAGGCCGAAGGAACAGGTGTCGCAGAGCCGCTGGAAGGTCTCGGCGTGCACGACGACGGCCGGTCTCGGACAGTTCACCGCGGGCCCGCAGGCGGTGTCCATCACGATCTCGGCCAGCCGCCCCGACTCGTCGAAGCGGCCCACGCCGAAGAACATCGCCGGTGTCTCTCGGTAACGGGCCAGCGCGGCCCGCTCGCTGCCGTAGCCGTCGGGATCCACGCCGATGCGGGGAACGCCGTGCTGCGCGTGGAGTTGGATGAGTCGGAACATCCTGGTCACTCCCGGGGGTGTCGAAGGACGGTGCATCCCGGGGTACGGGCCAGGAGGTCCTACGGTTCATTCCTTACGCTGGGTATAAGAAAAGCTGCCCTTTTGGCGCTGGGCGGTCAGCCTGAAGCAGTCGAACGTGACTGCGTGTAGCGCGTAGGTCGCGGCGGTGAGCCCGGCGAACATTCCGGCCAGGATCACGATGAGCTCGCCGTCCAGGGCGCGCCAGGCGGTCGGCAGCGCCGTGAGGCCGAGCACGAGCCCGGCTTCACAGGCGGCCTCGGCGAGGCGGCGCGCGCGGTCTGATGTCATGGGTATCACCCTGCCGTCACCGACCGTGCCCGCGCTTCCCTCCGAAGCCTGATCGGCGCCTATGACTTTCGGCAGAGGCCGGGCCCCCGTGGACGAGTTCGGTGAACCCCGAAGCTCGCCCGGTCGCCGACCGATAATGGTCATAGCCGAGCGGGTGGGGGAGGATTGCGGTGACCGTGGCTGCGCGGCCTGCGTGGGAGACCATGCCGGCGCTCATGTACCACTCGGTGTCCGCCGTCGCCGGGCCGCTGCGCGACCTGGCGGTGCCCCCGGCGCGCCTCGCGGAGCACCTCGCCGCGCTCACCGCGGCCGGTTACCGGCTGGTCGGGCTGACCGAGGCGCTCGACCTGCTCGACGCCGGCTGCACCGACCGGCTGCTCGCCGTCACCTTCGACGACGGCTACCGCGACTTCCTGACGGCGGCCGTGCCGGTGCTCGCCGAGGCCGGCGCCGGCGCCACCCTGTACGCCTCCGTCGGCCACCTCGGCCGGCACGCCGACTGGCTCGGCCGCTGGTCACCGGACTTCGGCGCGCTGCTCAGCTGGGAGGAGCTGGCCGAGGTCGCCGACGCCGGGGTCGAGATCGGCAACCACAGCCTCGTGCACCACCCGCTCGACGTGCTGCCCGCCGCCCAGCTGCGCGAGGAGACCGTACGCAGCAAGGACGAGCTGGAGCAGCGCCTCGGCAGGCGGGTGCGCAGCTTCGCCTACCCGCACGGCTACAACGGCGCCAAGGTGCGGGCCGCCGTGCTCGCCGCGGGGCACGACAACGCGACCGAGGTCGGCCGGCGGCTGCACACGCCGGGGGAGCGGCGGTTCGCCGTACCCCGCCTGCAGCCCACCCCCGACCTGACCGGCGCCGACCTGGTGGCCCTGGTGGCCGGCGGGGGTTCGCCGCTGGTGCCCCGGCTCAAGCGGCTGGCCCAGCCGGGCTGGCGGGTGGCCCGCCGACTGGCCCGGGCCGCCGGGCGGAACCTGACATGAGCCCCGCCCACCGCGCACCGCGTCGCATGCTGGCCCGGCGCCACGTCCTCGGCCTCACCGCGCTGGCGGCGGTGCCCGTGGCCGCCGTGGCCGCGTTCCGCTTCCGCCCGGAGGACACCCCGGCGGAGGCGACCAGCTCCCCGGGCCGGACCGCGTCCGGCACGCCGCGCCCGCCGGCCGCCCCGCCGCCCGCCGTGGTGACCCGCGGCGGCGGCCCGGTGCCGTTCCGCCCCGGCCGGGCGCTGCTCGGCGCGTACCTGGACCTGTCCGGGCGGACCCGCACCGAGGCGCAGGCGCTGCGCCGCACCCAGACCGGCCGCGACGAGCGGATCCTGCACGTCTTCTACGACTGGGAGGATCTGCTGCCGCGCTCGATCGAGGGCCTGCCGGGGCACGCGTTCCCGATGGTGTCCTGGCGCGGCACCCGGTACGACGCCATCACCTCCGGCGCCAGCGACGCCCTGATCGCGCGTGCCGCCCGGCGGCTCAAGTCGTTCGGCCGCCCGCTGCTGCTGCGCTGGGCCTGGGAGATGAACGGCGACTGGTACGGCTGGGGCGCCGCCCGCAACGACAAGGACCCCGGCGGCTTCATCGAGTCCTGGCGGCGGCTGCACCGCATCTTCGGCGAGCAGGGCGCGGACAACGTCTCCTGGGTGTGGAGCCCCAACTGGAACTCCGCGCCGGTCGCGGACTGGAACACGTACGCCACCCTCTACCCCGGCGACAAGTACGTCGACTGGGTCGGCGTCTCCGGCTACAACCTGCACCACGAGAAGCCGGAGACGCTGTTCGGGCCGATCTACCGCTCGTACGCCGCCCGCAAGCCGATCCTGATCACCGAGGTGGGCGCGGTGGACCGGGGCGGCCGGACGAAGGCGGACTGGATCACGCTGTTCGCGAAGTGGGTGCAGGCGCACCCGGCGGTGGGCGGGGTGACCTGGTTCGACACCGACACCCACCCCGGGTACACGGAGAAGTGGCGCATCGACACCGACGCCGAGTCGCTGGCGGCGTACGTGGCGATGGCGAAGAGCGCCCGCTTCAGCGGCTGACGCCGGCCGCCTTCTCCGCGGCCTCGATCGCGTTGCGGAACAGCATGGCGACGGTGGTCGGGCCGACGCCCCCGATCCGCGGCGTCACGGCGCCGGCGACCCGCGCGACCTCCTCGGCCACGTCGGGCAGCAGGCGGCGGCCCTCGTACCGGACCCCGGCGCCGATCACCGTGGCGCCCGGCCGTACGTGCTCCGGCTGGATGATGCCCGGCACGCCGGCGGCGGCGACCAGGATCTCGGCCCGCCGGGTGTAGCGCTCCCAGTCCGGCACGCCGGTGTGCACGACGGTCACCGCCGCGTTGGCGGTCGGGCGCTTCTGCGCCAGCATCATGGCCAGCGGCCGGCCGATGGTCGCGCCGCGGCCGAGAATGACCACCTCGCGCCCGGCGACCGGGATCTCGTGGTGCGCCAGCAGCGCCTCGATGCCGGCCGGGGTGCAGGGCCGCGGGCCGGGAAGCCCGACCGACAGCCGGCCGAGGTTCAGCGGGTGCATGCCGTCGACGTCCTTGTCCGGGTCGACGGTCATCAGCGCCGCGTCGTAGTCGAGGTGCGCGGGCGGCGGGTACTGGATCAGCAGGGCGTGCACCGCCGGGTCGGCGTTGAGCCGGTCGATCACCCGGTGCAGGTCGTCCTGGGTGGCGGTGGCGCTCAGGTGCTCGTGCGGGGAGACGAAGCCGAGCTCGGCCGCCTGGCGCTGCTTGATCCGGATGTAGCCGGCGCTGGCGTCGTCGTCGCCGACCAGCACGGTGGCGAGCGCGGGCTGGACGCCGCCCTCGCGCAGCTTGGCGACCCGCTGGGCCACGTCGGCCAGGACCGCGTCGGCCACCGGCTTGCCGGGCAGCAGCCGGGCCTCGTGAGCCGGCGCCGCGGGGGTTTCGGACATGCGCGTCTCCCAGTGCGTGGGCACCCAGGCGGACGGCGCCCACGACGTGCTCCCCGATGGTGGTCCATCCTCGATGCCGCCAGTCGCGTGTCGCCGACCAGTATGCCGTGCCGTGCCGCGCGACCTCGACCGGTGTCACCCGCGGGGCGCTACTCCACCGCGCTGATCGCCAGGGTCCGGTACGCCGCCGTGTCGCCCGCCCGGTACAGGTTCACGGTCACCCGCTCGTCGCCGGGCAGGGTCAGGTTCTCGCTCCAGGCGCCGTCGCGGCCCGGGGTGATGATCCGGCGGATCGGCGCGGTGCCGGCCGCCCCGGTGACGGTCAGGGTGTACGGCCCGTCCGCCGCGACCAGCCCCGACGCCGCCATCGCCACCACCCGGTCGCCCGCCGCGTCGACCGGCCCGGACGGCGCCGCGGACAGCGCGGTCACGGTCGTCTCGTACGTCTCCCGCGACGTCCCGAACGACAGCCAGCTGGCGCCGCCGAGCACCGCCAGGACCAGCACCAGCGGCAGCAACTGCTTCACCAGCCGGATCCGCCGCGCCTTGTCGTCGGCGTCCGCGGGTTCCTCGAAGGTGTGCGGGGCCACCGTCATCACCACGGTCCGCCCCTCGGCGACCGCAGCCGCCTCCCACGAGCCCGCCGGCACCGGCGCCGCCTCCTCGGCGGGCGGCCCGGCCACGGCTGGGCCGGGCAGCACGACCTGGACGGCCAGCGCCAGCAGCGCGATCCCGCCGGTGGCCACGGTCCACGACCACCGGTTCAGCGGCAGCCGGCACAGGTGCACGAGCAGGCCGCCGACGACCAGCGTGGCCAGGCTCAGGGCCGGGGCGAGCAGGGTGCGTTCGACGGCGGTGAGCGTACGGCCGCGCAGCAGCGCCCCGGTGAGCGCCGCACCCGGCAGGACGAAGCCGAGCAGCAGCCCGCCCGCCACGGCCAGCGGCGCCGGCCCGGCCAGCACGCCCGCGGCGGCCAGCACGGTGGCGGCGGCGAGGACGCGGACGTGCAGCGCGGTCACGGTTCCCCCATGCGGTAGACGCGGACCGTGCCGTTGTCGTAAAGCCGGTCCACGGCGGTCAGGGTGTCGAACTTGGCGATCTGGGTGGCGGTCAGCGGCCGGGTGATGGCGCCGGCGTTCGGGTCGTTCTCGAAGTACGCCTCGCCCTCGGGCAACTGCTCGGACAGGCGCCGGTCCACGACGAGGTACTGGATCGCCAGGTCGTCGACGAACTGCTCCTGGTCCAGGCCCCACTGGTCGGCGTAGTACAGCGGGCCCACCTCGCGGACCGGGTCCTGGCGGCCGTACGTGGACGCCAGCGACACCGACGTCACGTCCCCGCCGACCCGGTTGCCCGGCCCGAGGACCCGCCGCTGCCAGTCCGCGGTGTCGACCCCGTACACGTCGACCGAGCGCTCGAAGCCCCCGGCCAGGTACGGGCCCGGCAGGATGGAGCCCAGCGGCGGCCAGCCGCCCGCCCGGGCGCCGATCATCAGCAGGGTGATCAGGGCCGACCCGGCGGCGACCCGGCTGTAGAGGTTCCAGCCGCCGGGCGCGACCACGTCGATGGCCGGCGCCGCGGCCCGCCACCGGTGCCCGTCGGCGTCCCTGGCCGGGATCAGCTGCACGCCCCGGACCAGGGCGATCGCGGCGAGGATCGAGATCGGCACGTACGTGAAGGTGGAGAGGCGCCCGGCGATCTCCGGCCCGTTCTGGCCGAGGAAGCGCACGCCGTTGCCGGCGAAGAACACCGCGCCGCCGACGACCGCCGCCCACCGCCAGGAGTCCCGGTCCCGCCGGTGGATCATGTCGCGGACCAGGGCCGCGTAGAGCACGAACAGCCCGAGCAGGCCGGTGCCCTGCACGACCAGCTGCCCGACGCTGACCGCGGCGGTCGTGGACGACGCCTCGTCACGGCCGCTCAGCAGGTCGGAGACGGTCTGACCGACCTGGTCGATGGGCGCCTCGAGGTAGCCGAGCACGTCGCGGGCCACGGTCAGCATCCAGCCGGCCACCACGACCGTCGCGACGGCGGGCAGCACGAGCGCGTTCCAGCGCCGCGGCCGGTCCACCGCCAGCTCCGCGACGGCGAGCAGGAGCAGCGTGATGACCAGCGCGAACGCCGTGACGTGGTGGCTGACCGTGGTGAGCGCGGCCGAGCACACCGCGAGCGTCAGGAAGGACCATCCGCCCTCGGCCCGCCACCGCCGGGTCGCCCAGATCGTCAGCATGAAGAAGGGCAGCGCCGCGGTCTGGTAGAGGAACATCGAGTTGAAGAACAGATAGTGCAGGGCGGTCGCGTACGTCGCACAGCAGACGCCCGCCACGGCGGGGGAGTTGCTCGCCCGGAGCACCGCCGCGAACAGCACGGCCACGAACACCAGGTGCGCCACGCCGGCCACGATGACCCCGGCGGCGGTGACCGGCAGGCCGGTCATCGAGGTGACCGCCGCGCCCATCTCGGCGAGCCCGGGGAAGTGCACCGCGGGCGGCAGGGCCGGGTTCGGCCGGAACAGCTCGCCGGACTCCACGATGATCGTCGTCGCCAGCCAGTGCTGGAGCTCGTCGGGGAAGCGGAACTGGTCCGGGCTGTACATCCACTTGAGCAGGTACTGGTGCAGCGCCAGGCCCATGACCAGCACGAACGACTCGGCGACCCCGGCCATCCGGCGGCTGAGCAGCCGGACGACCACGGGCGTGAAGACCACGACCTGCCCCACCCAGTACGCGAACTGCGAGGTGCCGGTGCCGACCCGGCCGCCGGCGTACGCGAGCGCCACCATGAGCACGCCCAGCGCGGAGATCGTCAGGACGGCCGGGGCGTGGCCCAGGTCGAGCGGGGCCCGGCGGGGACGGGCGGGCCGGGGCGTCCGCGCCGGACCGGCGACGCCCTCGCCGTCCTCGCGTCCCGGGACGATCGGGATGAGGACGGTGGCCTCGCCGGGCGGCGGGATCACGACGGTGTCGTCGGCGGAGGGCCGGGCCAGGAGGGCGGCGGGAATCACGACGGTCTCGTCGGCGGGCCGGGTCAGCACCACCATGGTCTCGTCGGGGTCGGACCGAGGGCCGCCCGCCTCCCCGTCCTCTTCCGTTTCTCCCGTTTCCCTCGGCTCAACGGCCTCCGCCGGCTCCGCCGGTTCTTCCGGCTGCTCGAGCTCCGGCTCCTCCGGCTCTGCCGGTTCTTCCGGCTCCTCGGGCTCCGGCTCCGCCGGCTTCTGGGGCTCGGGGGCGTCGGGGATGGGCTTCTTGGGCACGCCGGACGTCGTCTGGATGTCCGAGCGGGCCGCGGCGTCCGCACCCTCCGGCGCCGCCGGGCGTACCCGGGCCGGCGTGGCCGGTGCCGCGTCGGTGGCGGGCTGGTCAGCCACGGGTACGGCCTCCACGGCGGGTTCGGGGGCCCCGGGCGGGACGAGTTCGTCGCTCGGGGCCTCGACGTGCTGGATCGAGGTCAGGGGTGCGGCCGGGCGCAGGGCCGGCTCGCCGGGTTCGGGCACGGTCAGCATGGCGCCGTCCCGCGGGAGGGGGCGGCGCGCCGGATGCTGACGATTCGCCACATATGTACCGAGAATGCCGCGTCGTCGGGCGACTGTCCGGGGAACGGCGGAGTCACCACGATCAGCGGCCGCTCCGGGCCTTGGCCCGTGCCGCCCGCCGTCCCCGCAGGTACGCCCGGGGCCCGGCCAGCATCCCGCGCCGGTTGGCGGTCAGCAGCTCGCGCGGGAAGTCCTCGCGCAGGGTCGACACCCGCAGGCTGTCCTTGCTCGTCAGGTCGCGCAGGGCGCCCGGCGCCAGCCGCAGCAGCGGCCACAGCAGCCCCGGCCGCCGCAGCAGCAGGCTCGTGTACGCGGCGGTGAGCCCGGCGCCGTACCCGACCATCTGCTTGTGCAGGCCCTCGAGGTCGCGCCGGTGGTAGTGGTGGGTGACCGCGGTCGGCTGGTAGACGATCGTGCCGCCGCCGACCAGGACCTGGGTGAACGCGAGGGTGTCCTCCGAGCCCATGGCCGGCGTGCCGGCGCCCAGCGCGGTGTCCCAGCCGCCGATCCGCTCGATCACGCCGGGCCGGAACGTCATGTTCGCGCCGGTGCCGAACGGCGGCAGCGGGTAGAGCGGGCTCTGCCGGTGGGCGGTCGCCGGGCTGAACACGTCGGGCGTGAAGCCCCGGCCCTTGCTGTGGCCGCCGAACTGCTCGAACCACAGCTGCGCCTGCGTCTCCAGCTCCGCCGGGACGATCACCCCGGAGACCACGTCGGCCTCGGGGTGGTCGGCGAGGGCGCGGGCGATCTCGGCCAGCCAGTTCGGGTCGGCGTACTCGTCGTCGTCGATCCAGGCCAGGATCTCGCCCGGCGCGGCGGCGACCGCGGCGTTGCGGGCGAACGACAGCCCGGCCTTCGGCTCCAGCAGGTAGCTGACCGGACCGCGGCGGGCCGCCGCGCGGACCACCTCGGCGGTGGCGTCGGAGACCGGCGCGTTGTCGACGACCAGCACCCGGAAGTCCGGGTACGCCTGGGTGAGCAGGCTGTCGAGGCAGCGGGCGAGCGCGCCGGGCCGTTCCCGGGTGCAGATGACCACGGTGATCGGCGGGGCGTCCGCCAGCACCTCGCGGCGGCGGGCCAGGAAGGCGGGCTCGGCGGCCGGGGTGATGCCGTCGACCGGCACGTCGCTCATGCCCAGGCCGGCGAGGCGCGGCGCCAGCGCGGTGCCCAGCTCGGCGCCGATCGCGCCGGCCAGGTCGGCGGGACACAGACCCTGCTCCGGTACGTCGGCCAGCACGGTGCCCAGCGGCTCGGTGAACAGGCGTACGAGCAGCCAGGCCTGGCGTACCCGGCGGCCGTCGGGGCCCACGGCGGCGACCGCGGGCAGCGGCTCGGAGAGCTCGACGTCGAGGACGACGGCGGGGCGCACCTCGCCGGTCGCCTCGAACGCGGGGGCGGTGATCATCTCGTCGGCCCGCAGCGCGGGCTCCCAGACCTTGCCGTTCATCGGGTCGCTCCCACCGTCTCGGGCCGGCGCTCCGTGCGCCGGGCGGTCACCGTCTCCACCACGCCGCCCCAGCCCGCGGCGGCGACGCCGGCGAGCACCCCGCCGGCCTTGAGGGCGTGCGCGAAGCCCCGGCCCCGGCCCGCGTGGGCCAGGTTGCGCAGGACCGCCCTCGGCAGCGAGCGCAGGTAGTCACGCTCGGAACCCAGGCTCTCGGTGCCGTCGAGCAGGCCGGCCATCGCGACCTTGCCCCGGCCCTCGGCGTAGCAGCGGCGCAGGAACCAGGCGAAGGTGGACCGCTCGGCGGGCACCTCGTGGCGGATCATCGCGTCCGGTACGTACATCCAGTGGCCGCCGTCGAGGGCGCTCATCCGCAGGCACAGCTCGGTGTCCTCGGGGCGGTTGCGGTCGCCGAGCTTGCCGAAGCCGGTGCGGAACCCGCCGACCGCCAGGAACGCCGAGCGCCGGACGACCATGCCGGCCGACCAGACGTTGCGGACCCGGCTCGTGGTGGTGGGCAGGCCGGCGTACGAGCCGCCGACGGCCCAGAGGAACTCCTCCGGCATCCAGCGCGGCTCGGGGCCCTCCCACGCCGGGGCGATGCCGCCGCCGGCGCCGATGACCCGCGGGTCGGCGAACGGTACGACCAGGCTGCCGAGCCAGTCCGTACCCATGATCACGTCGTCGTCGACGAACGCGATGAGCGACGTCGAGGTGTGGAACGCGCCGGTGTTGCGGTTGCCGGAGACGCCCTGGCCGTAGAGGTTCTCCAGGACGGTCACGCCGCCCAGGTCGCGGCGGGCCCGGCGGTACAGCGCGGGGTTGTGATCGACCACGACGATGATCTCGGCCGGCGTGTACCGCTGCGACTTGACGGCCGCGACGGTACGCACGAGCGAGGCCCAGCGCTGCTCGCTGTGGGTGGGGATCACGATGCTGACGGCGGGACGGGGGGTGGGTTCCACGCGGGGTGTGCTCCTCGGGCGCAGGTGGTGAGCGGTGGCGGCGGTCGGGGCGGGCGGGAGGTCCCGCGCTCCGATCAGTCCTCGCGGGCGGCGTGGCGCAGGCCGGCGACCTCGTCGCGGCGGCTGGCGACGACCTCGTCGCGGCGCGGGCCGGGGATCTCCTCGTGGCGCACGGCGGCGGTCTCGTCGCGGCGCAGGCCGCGGTTCAGGTGCGCGACGTGCTGCCGGGGATCGGTGGCGGGGGAGACGCTCGCCGCCGGCGGCCGGTTGACGACCTTGGCGAGGGCGTGCCGCGGCGGGTTGTTCGCCGAGGTCCCGGCGGTGCGCTGGTGCACGCGTACGCCGTTGCCGGTCACGCCGAGGCGGCGACGGCGGCGCATCCGGCCGTACTCGCTGAAGATCGTCCGCAGCACCCGGAAGCCGTCCCGGAACGTGTTGAGGTTGCTCTGCCCGTGGATGCGGGCGTGCTCGACGCTGCCGACCTCACCGACCCGCATGCCGTCCGCGGCCGCCCGGATGTTGATCATCGTCTCGATCTCGAAGCCGTCGCCCCACAGCTTGGCGCCGTCGGCGGGGCGGGGCAGCGTGGTGTCGGGCAGGTCCAGCACCGGCACGACCCGGCGCCAGAAGGCGTTGTAGCCGTAGCAGAGGTCGGTGAAGCGGGTCCCGAAGAGCACGTTCACGACCAGGTTCAGCCCGTCGTTGCCGAGCTTGCGCAGCCGGGTGATGTCGTGGCTGTGCCCGCCGTGGGAGAACCGCGAGCCCTTGACGAAGTCGGCGCCGTCGACCAGCTGCGCGACGAAGAGCGGGATCTCGGCCGGGTCGGTCGAGCCGTCCGCGTCGATCATCACGATCAGGTCGCCGGTGCAGGCGGCGAAGCCACAGGCCAGCGCGTTGCCCTTGCCGGTACGCGTCTGCTGCACGATCACCACGTCCGGCCGCAGCTCCCGCGCCACCTCGACGGTGCGGTCCACCGAGCCGCCGTCGACCACGATCACCTCGTCGATGCCGGCCGGCAGCTTCGCGAAGACGTGCGGCAGATTCCGTTCCTCGTTGAGCGTCGGGATGACAACGCTTACGGTCGGTGACGAGTGGCCGTTACTGGGCGTAGTGCCAGGGGTCGAGGAGTGCGGCATGTCGGTCCCTTCGGGGCGGGGCAGATGCGACAGAATCGGCGGTTTCCGGGGGCAGAACCGCAAGTCGCTCGCTTCTGCCGATAAATCTAGCGGCACGCTACGTAGCGTCAACTAACCGAAGGGCCAGGGTGCCTGCATCCGTGTGGTGAACCCTGACCAGACGTATGAGCAGGGATTATGCACACGGGCCACAGAAGTGCCCGTCCGCCTCGACAGTCACATTTAGTAACGGACAGCCGGGTCGGGACCGCCGCAGGGAGGCCGGGACGGCGCGGTCGGGCCGCGGCGGGCCGGGAGTGACCTTCCGTGGCAGGAAATCCCGATGTCCGACTTGTCGGAGTGACATAGGTCACTCTCAGTGTTGTCACACAGCGTAGGGTGACGGTTGCCGGACGGTTGTTTCGGCGTGCCCACGGCGAAAATCCGGGTCGATGCCTAGGCTGAGGCCATGACCAGCCGCCGGCCCGGGCACCCCCGCCGACGGGCGTCCGCACCCTGCGTGAGGCCGCGATGACGGGAACTGCGCTGTGTGTCTGCGGCCATCAGCGGGCCGCCCACGAGCACCACCGCCGCGGCACGGACTGCGCGCTCTGCGGGCCGGACGTCTGCCCCCGCTTCCGCCGCCGCACCTGGTGGCGCCGCTCCTCCTGAGCCCCTGCCGTCCGCACCCGTCCGCTGCCCTCGCCCACCACGGTCCCGCGCTGTCCCCCTGTGCCGGGCCTTTCCGCCCGTGCCGCACCGTCTCGTTGTGCCGCGCTGTCCCGCTGTGCCGCGCTTGCCCGCTGTGCCGCGCTGTCCCGCGCTTGCCCGCTGTGCCGCGTTGCCTGCTGTGCCGCGCTGCCCGCTGTCCCGCTGTCCCGCTGTGCCCCGCTGTGCCCCGCTGTCCCGCGCTGTCCCGCTGTGCCCCGCTGTGTCCCGCTGTCCCGCGTCCTGGCGCTGGCGCGGGCGCGGCCGGCGCGGCGAGGAACGCGCCGCGGGGATCACCCGGCCGTGGCGCGACGGGCCGGGGACGTGAGGAAGCCGTGCCCGGCGGCCGGCGGTGATTCGGGCGGAATCGCCCAGTGGCGGCGCTGCTCTCCCGCGTGTGTCGGCGGGGCTGCGGTGTGTGCGAGGGCGCGCCCGGGGGTATCAGTGCCGTTCGCAGGGTGGGCACCGGCTTCCCATTGCCTACTAAGTCTGTAGGCTAACTTCACTTAGCGGCACGAGGAGGGACCCCCATGCCACTTCCCGACTTCCTGATCGCCGGTGTGCCCAAGGCGGGGACGACCGCGCTGCACGCGGCCCTGGTCCGGCATCCGCAGCTGTTCCTGCCCGCGGTCAAGGAGCCCAAGTTCTTTCTCACCGACGGCCGCCCGCCCGTCACCGGTGGGCCCGGCGACGTGCAGACGTACCAGGAGCACGTGTGGCGCCGGGCCGACTATGAGGCGCTCTTCGACCCCGCGCCGCCCGGCGCGCTGAAGGGCGAGGCAACCCCGTTCTATCTGTACGAGCACAGCACGCACGAGCGCATCCACGCCCTGATCCCCGGCGTACGGCTGATTCTGCTGCTCCGTGACCCGGTCGACCGGGCGCACTCCAACTGGACGCATCTGTGGAACGCCGGTCTGGAGCCGGAGGCGGACTTCCTCGCCGCCTGCCGCGCGGAGGAGTGGCGCAGAGAGCAGGGCTGGGCCGACTTCTGGCACTACGTCGGCCTCGGCCTGTACGGGCGCCAGGTGCAGCACCTCTTCAAGGTGTTCCCGCGCGAGCAGGTGCTGCTGCTGCGCTACCGGGAGCTCAAGGACGCGCCGGCGGCCACCCTCGACCGGGTGTGCGACTTCCTCGGGGTGCGGACCGGCGTGCTGCACGAGATCCCCAGGGAGAACGTCAACCGCCACGTGGTCGAGGACAACCGGGTCAACGCGGTGCTGCGGGGGCTGCTCCGGGCGGGTGGCAGGGTCGGGCACCGGTTCCCCGTACCGTTGCGGCTGGCCGCCCGGGGCCCGCTGCTGACCCTGCTGCACCGCAAGCGGGGGACCCGGCCGGTGACCACGCCGGCCGAGCGGGCCGCGCTGCTCCCGCTGTTCGCGGACGACATCGCGCTGCTGCAGGACGTCACGGGCGAGCGGTACGACGACTGGCTCTCGGTGGACCGACACGCGAGCGCGTCGTAATCCCTATCTTGCCCATAGATAATGCACACTTGAGCGGATACCCTTCGCTGTGCCGTCGACGCCACGAAACGGAGCCGCCTTGTCCATCGGAACCCAGAGCCTGTCGCTGCCTCGCTGGGAGGACTCGACCGTGGTGGTCGAGCCGCCCGGTGACGAACCGGGAGCGTGGGCGGGTGCCCCGTCCTCGATCGTCGCTGACGGTCACATCTACCTTGCGTACCGTCTGCGGCTGCCGATCGGGGAGGGCCGGGGAATCTCCAACGTGGTGGCCCGGTCGGGCGACGGCGTGACCTTCACGGTCGTCGCCACGGTGGACAAGGACAGGTTCGGCGCCGAGTCGCTGGAGCGCCCGGCCCTCGTGCGTACGCCGGAGGGGCGGTGGCGGCTCTACGTCAGCGCGGCCACGCCCGGCACCAAGCACTGGCGGGTCGACCTGCTGGAGGCGGACACCCCCGAGGGGCTGGCGACGGCGCCGTCCCGGACGGTGCTGGCGGGCGACGAGACGGCCGGCGTGAAGGACCCGGTGCTGCACCACGACGGGTACGGCTGGCACCTCTGGGCGTCGGTGCACCCCCTCGAGTCCTGGGACGACGCCGACCGGATGACCACCGAGTACGCGACCAGTCCCGACGGCGTGCACTGGACCTGGCGCGGCACGGCGCTGGCGGGCCGGCCGGGCGAGTGGGACGCCCGTGGTGTGCGGGTCTCCTCGGTGTCCGTCGAGGGCGACACCATCCTGGCGGCGTACGACGGGCGGGCGACGGCGGGGGAGAACTGGGAGGAGCGCACCGGCGTGGCCCGGGGCGTACGCCTGCTGGACGGCAGTTTCGGCGAGCTGACCGCGGAGGGCGGCGAGCCGCTCGGCAGCCCGCACGCGCCCCACGGCCTGCGCTACCTGAGCCTGGTGGCGCTGCCCGGTGGTGGCCGGCGCCTCTACTACGAGGCCACCCGCGCCGACGGTGCGCACGACCTGCGTACCGAAGTCGTCGCATGAATCGGTGACGGTGAGAGCGGGGTCACCCGCGCGGCCCCCGCGGGCCGCGGGTGATCGACTTCGCCTACCGTCAACCGCATAACGCCCGGTCCTCCGGCGCCGCCATCAAAACCCGGCGGCTGCGAGGTGAGTGACCGCCCATGGCGGAGCCCGTCCCACGAGGACGGGCTCCGCCATGTTTGTTTTCCGGCCCCGACATCGTCCGACGGTGCGTGATCTTTCCGCTCCGGGGGTTGACGCTGCGTAATGTCGGGCTACATTTGGTACGAGGCGGACAACGCAGACCAAGGTCGCGAAGCGGACTCTCCGTAACCGCACCGGATGACTCTCAGTAAGGAAGCGCATGCTGGACTTCAAGGACCTCGCCCCGGCCATCACCCGTCAGCGGATGGTCGTCGAGGGGTACCCGACGTTCGTGATCGCCGACGCGCACATCCGGGACTACCTGCGGCGGCTCTCCGACGTCACCGACATGATCACGATCATCGAGCCGGTGACCCACGTCAGCGAGCTGTACGGCTGGGCCGGCTGGATCCACTGGGAGACCTCCGGCGCCCACTTCTACTCGTGGGAGCGCCCGATCTCGTTCTTCAGCGTGGACATCTACACGTGCAAGGCATTCGACCCCCGCACGGTCCTCGACTTCACCCGCGCGTATTTCCGCACCACCGAGATCGTCGCGAAGGAGTTCTGATGGCCGCCGCGACCCGCGCCCGCTACGACCTCGGCCCGGCCGAGGCCCGCCGGATCGCCGGGGAGTTCCTCGCCGCGCACCCGGCGCCGCGCGGGCGCTTCATCAGCGTGGTCGCCGGTCCGGACTCCCCGCTCGCCGGGGTGGGGCGGGCGCTCGAGCGGCAGGTGTTCGAGAGCACGTTCGGCAACGACGCGGCGGTGATGGCCGCCGAGTACGGCCCGTACGAGGCGACCAGCCTGTTCTTCGTGGTCCTGGACCGGCGGCGGGGCGTGCCGGCCGGGGTGGCCCGGATGATCGGCGGCACCGGCCGGGGCGTCAAGACCATCGACGACGCCCCCCGGTACATCGGCGCCGACGTCGCGACCATCCTCGCCGCGCACGGCATGGACGGCGGCCTGATCTGGGACTGCGCGACGCTGGCCGTGCTGCCCGGGTACCGTGGCGGGCGCTCCGGCCTCGTCGTCAGCTCCCTGCTCTACCGCACGTTCCTGGTCGAGGGCCGCCGCCGCGGCGTCCGCCACGCCGTGTCCATGCTGGACCGCGGGGCCCACCGCAACATCGCCCTGATGGGTACGCCCCTGCGGCCGCTGGCCGGCTCCGGCCCCTTCGCCTACCTGGGCTCACCGGAGAACCGCGCCGTGTACATGGACTTCCCGGCCATCGCCCCCGCCGTCGCCGCCCGCGCCGCCGCCCACCGCCGGGCCGGCCGCCTCACCCTCGCCGCCCTGAGCCCCACCGGCCTGCGCCGCATCCTCACCCGCCGCGTCGCCGCCACCGTCTCCCACCGGGTCGGCACCGGCGCCGACCTTGACCCCCTGATCGTGGTCGAGGCTCAGGCCCTGCCGGACGCGGACCGCCGCCCGGCGGCGCCACGCTGACCCGGGCGGGCCGGAGCGTCCAGGTGGGCCCGCCCGCGTGCGCGCTCACCACCGGGTCGGAGCCGGCCACGTCTGCCTGCATGTCGTCGGCGTCGGCGCGGGCCGGTGGCGGGAGTTGGCCGTCCTCACCTCCTGACCCCCGGCAGGCGTCCGGCCTGCTGTGCAACACCGGGCGGCGGAAGGTCAGCCGTCGGCAAGGGCCGACAGCAGGCTGCGCATGGCCCGGTGAACGGCCCGCAGGTCGTCGGGTTCGACCGCCGACAGCGCAGCCTGCTCGGTCCGGGTGGCGGTGCTGACTGCCGCGCCCAGGGCTGCCACGCCGGTCTCGCTGAGGGTGAGGGCGCGGGCCGCGACCACCCCCGGCAAGATCGAGTTTGTGCTGTCCGCGCCGGGGGTAACGAGGCGGGCATCGCGGCGCGGGCGGGCGCCGCGCGAGGAACCATTGGGGGTTGGCCGATGCGCACGCTCGGCGGGCGGTACCAGCTCGTACAGCGCATCGGGATCGGCGGGATGTCCGAGGTGTGGCGCGGCCACGACCGGGTGCTCGACCGGCCCGTCGCGGTGAAGATCATGGCGCCCGCGGTCGAGGGCACGCTGGGTGACGGCAACGGGGTCGACCTCGTCCGCACCGAGGCCCGGTCGGCGGCCCGGCTCGCCCACCCCAACGTCGCCAACGTGCACGACTTCGGCACCAGCCCGGCGCCGGACCGCGAGGTGCCGTACATCGTCATGGAGCTGGTCGACGGGCAGACCCTCATGGAACATCTCGCCGGGGGGCGGCTCGACTGGCGCATCGCCGTACGCGTCTGCGCCGAGGTCGCCGCCGCCCTGGCCGCCGCCCACGCCGAGCATGTCGTGCACCGCGACATCAAGCCGGCCAACATCATGCTCACCCCGTCCGGCGCCAAGGTCCTCGACTTCGGCATCGCGGCCGCGGCCGGCAGCCACGACCCGGACCCGGACGGGCCGGTCATGGGAACGCCCGCGTACGTCGCCCCGGAACGGTTCGACGGGGTGCCGGCGACCCCGGCCTCCGACATGTACTCGCTGGGCGTGCTGCTCTACCACTGCCTGTCCGGCCGGTTGCCGTGGCAGGCCGCGTCCGGCACCGAGCTCGTCCGCGCCCAGCGCTTCACCGACCCGGACCCGCTGCCGGCCATCGACGGGCTGGCCCCCGAGGTGCTCGACCTGTGCTCGCGCTGCCTGCACCGCGATCCGGCCGAGCGGCCCACCGCGCTGGTCGCCGCCCTGCTGCTCGCCGAGGCCGTGGACGCCCGCGTGTACGTGCCCCTGGCCGACCTGGGCACCCGGGTGCCGAAGGTGTCGCCGTGGGACCCGCGTGCCGCCGAGGCGGCCACCGACATGGCGCTGCCGGGCGACGACGCGACGGCGTACCAGGAACGGCCCGGACGCCACCGGGCCTGACCCCGCCCGCGGGAGCGGCCCGCGGGCGGGACCGGGCGGTCAGCCGCTGCGGGGCACCACCACCACCGGGCGCCGGGCGCGGCGGACCAGCCGCGCCGACACGCCGCCGAGCAGCACCCGCCGGGCCGGGCCGTACCCGCGGGAACCGCAGAACAGCACGTCCACGTCCTCGAGCTCGGCGAGCTGGTCGACCACGTCGCCGACCAGGACCTTCCAGTCCACCGTCACGTCCGGCACCGACTCCGCCGCGGTGGTCAGCGACTGCTCGTACGTCTCCCGCGCGGTCTCCAGGAACGCCTGCTCGGCGTCCTGCCCGACCAGGAACGGCAGGGTCGCGTCCGCGTCCGCCACCACCGTGAGCAGCCGGATCGCGCTGCCGGTACGGGCCGCCAGCCGCGCGGCACCGGCCAGCGCCGCCCGGCCGTCCGGGGTGTCCACGTACGCGACGCCGATGCGGCCCACCGAGCCGGGCGGCACCTCCATCCCCGACGGCGCGACCGCCACCGGGCACATGCTGCCGGCCAGGAGCCGGTCGGCCGTGCTGCCGGCGAAGAGCCGGTGGCGCGGGCCCGCCCGCCCCGAGCCGACCACGATGACCTCCGCGTCCAGCTCCTCGGCCAGGTCGTGCAGCCCGTGCGCGGCCGAGGTCGAGGCCACCGTGCGGTACTCGACCTCGCAGGGCGCGCCGGCGAGCAGCGTGCGGGCGCCGTCGAGCACGGCCGCCGCCGCCCGGTGCCGGTCCGCGACCCACTCCGCGTCGACCCGGCCGGACCCCAGCGCGGACGGCGCCGGATGCACCACCGCGACGACCAGCCGGGCGCCGAGCACCGACGCGGCCCACCGGCCCAGCACCACGGCGTCCTCGGCGGACGGACCGCCGTCCACCCCCACGATCACCGGTGACGTCATGACTGCTCGTCCTCCCGGGCCCAGCCGGGCGTGCCGTCGGTGTGCTCACGACGCAGCCGGGAGTTGCGGTAGCCGTACAGGAAGTAGATGAGCATGCCGACGACCAGCCAGACCACGAACCGGATCCAGGTGTCGAGCGGCAGGTCACTCATCAGGTAGACGGCGAACAGGACGCCCAGGATCGGCAGCACCGGCGACCACGGCACCCGGTACGGGCGGGGCATCTCCGGCCGCGTCCGCCGCAGCACGATCACGCCGATGTTGACCAGCACGAACGCGAAGAGCGTACCGATGTTGACGAGCTTGACGATCTCCGAGAGCGGGACCAGGGCCGCCAGGATCGCGATGAGGACGCCGAGGCCGATGGTGAGCCGGGCCGGGGTGCCGTACCGCTGGTTGACCGTGGCGAGCCGCCGCGGGAGCAGGCCGTCGCGGCACATGGCGAAGAAGATGCGGGTCTGGCCGTACATGATGACCAGGACGACGCTGGTGATCGCGACGACCGCGCCCAGCGCCAGGATGCCGGCCGCCCAGCTGATGCCCGCGCCCTGATCGAGGGCCGCGGCCAGCGGCGCGTCGCTGTCCTCGAGCTGCTGCGGGCTGGCGATGCCGATCGCGCCCAGCGCCGTCAGCACGTAGAAGATCGTGCAGATGACCAGCGAGCCGATGATCGCCCGGGGCAGGTCCTTGGCCGGGTTGCGGGCCTCCTCGCTGCCGGTGGAGACCGCGTCGAAGCCGATGTACGCGAAGAAGATGATCGCCGCCGCCGCGGTCACCCCGTCCACGCCGTCCGGGGCGAACGGCTGGAAGTTCCCGGTGCCGAAGTTGAACAGCGCCACCACGATGAAGAACGCCAGCACGACCAGCTTCACCGCGACCATGACCAGGTTGACCCGGGCGCTCTCGGTCACCCCGCGGACCAGGAGCGCCGTGATGGCCAGCACGATGAAGACCGCCGGCAGGTTGAAGACGCCGCCGTCCTCCGGCGACTTGGCGATCGCGTCGGGCAGCGTCCACCCGAAGGCGGCGTCCAGGAAGGCGTTGAGGTTGCCGCCCCAGCCGACCGCGATCGCGGCGACGCTGACGCCGTACTCGAGGATCAGGTCCCATCCGATGATCCACGCGACGATCTCGCCGAGCGTGGCGTACGTGTAGGTGTAGGCGCTGCCGGAGACCGGGATCGACGACGCGAGCTCGGCGTACGACAGGGCGGAGAACGCGCAGGCCACGGCGGCCAGCACGAAGGACAGGATGACCGCCGGACCGGCCACGCCGGCGCCCTCGCCGATGACGACGAAGATACCGGTGCCGATGATCGCGCCGACGCCCATCGCGGTCAGCTGCCAGGAGCCGACGGCCTTCTTCAGGCCGTGGCCCTCCTCGGCGGTCTCGGTGATCAGCGACCGGACGTCGCGGATCGCGAAGATGCCCGGTTTCTGGCTGGAACTCGTTGTCATAGTCCACCCTCCACAGGGGCGGCGGCCGCGCCGTGTCCGCCGCGGTGGCACCACACCCGGCCGCGCCCGGGTGAGCGGCCCCGACATCACGACGCCCGTCGATGACCACCCGGTGTCACCGTGTCTTTCACCTGCGTATACCGCAAGATGATCTGCGTTATGCGGGAAACTTTCCTCCGCCGCTTGCCGATCGTGGCGGCAATGGGTAGTTGACCCGTGACCTCCGCCGGACAGGGTGTCCGACGTGATCACCCAGTTGCGCGGCAACCTGCGGAGGACACGGCGGACGTTGTACCGTGAAGCGACCGGAGCGGATCTTAAGGTGGGGCGCATGGGCGAGGCCGTCATGACCACGCGGCGCCAGGCCGACGGCGCCATCGTGGTCGACGTGCGCGGCACCCTCGACGCCGCCACCGTCGACGCCCTCCGGGAAGCCCTCGTCGGCACCCTGCACTCCGACCGGCCGGCCAGCATGATCGTCGATCTGACCTACGTCACGTTCATGGATTCGCAGGGCGTCGGCGCGCTGGTCACCGGCTACAACACCGCGCGCGAGACCGGCACCCGGTTCGTGCTGCGCAACCCCAGCGAGTTCGTGCACCGCCAGCTGCGCGTCACCGGCCTCGCGGAGATGTTCGGGCTGCCGGCCGCGCCGGCCGGCCGGCAGACGTACACGCCCTGAACCGCCCGCGAGCGGTTAAGGTTCCGTCATGGAACCGGTGGCCGGAGCGTGGTGCACGACCACCGAGGTCGGGTTCCGGCTGCGTGACCACGACCGCCGGCTCGCTTCCGTACGCCTGGAGTCGTCCGTCCTGACCGGCGACTTCCGCTACCGCGACGACCTGCGGGCCTGGGAACTGCGCGCGCCCCGCCCCGCCGTGGACCGCCTCGAATACCGGCTCGCGCTCGGCCACCCCGGCGGCGGGGGCGAGACGGTCAGCGACCCCGACAACCCGCTCAGCCACGGCGACGCGTCCGTGCTCGAGTGCCCCGGTTACCGCGAGCCCGGCTGGCTCCACCTGCCGCAGAGCCCCGGCGGCCGGCGTGAGGTGTACGTGCCGCTGCCCGGCGTCCGTGGCGAGATGGTGGTCCGCATCTGGTCGCCGCCGGAGGACACCGACCGCGTCGTCGTCGCCCACGACGGCCCCGACTACCACCGGTACGGCGAGCTCGGCCGGTACACCGCCGCCATGATCGGCGCCGGGCGGGTGCCGCCGTACCACCTGGTGCTGCTGCCGCCCGGGGAACGGCTCGAGTGGTATTCGGCGAGTCCGGCGTACGCCCGCGCCCTGGCCCGCGACGTGCTCCCGCGGATCGCTGCCGAGCTCGGCACCGACCGGCCGGTGGTCGGGGTCGGCGCCAGCCTCGGCGCGCTCGCCATGCTGCACGCCCAGCGCCGCCACCCCGAGGCCTTCGCCGGCCTCTTCCTGCAGTCCGGCAGCTTCTTCCGGCCGCGGCACGACCGGCAGGAGTCCGGCTTCCGCCGCTACCTGCGGATCGTGCGGTTCACCGGGCAGGTGGTCCGGGCCGGCGACGGCCCCGGCGTGCCGGCCGCGCTCACCTGCGGCACGGTGGAGGAGAACCTGGCCAACAACCGGGACATGGCCCGCGCCCTGGGCGACCAGGGGTACGCCGTGACCTTCGACGAGGTGCCGGACGCGCACAACTGGACCGCCTGGCGGGACTCGCTCGACCCGTACCTCACCGCGCTGCTGCAGAAGGTGTTCAACTAGCAAGGAGGCGCCAATGGCCGACGTCGAGCACACCATCGGACTGCTGCTGGGGACCGAGGATGACTGGCCTCGGGCGTACGAGGCGCTGCTGCGGCGGGTCGGCGCGGTCACGGACGGCTCCGGGCGTACCCATCGGACCCGCAGTGTGCGCGTCACCATCGAACCCTTCAACCTGCGCGACTCGCCGCGGCACGACCTGGTCATCGACCGGCTCGCCTACTGGTACTACCACCCGCGCGAGTGGCTCAAGAAGATCGCGCTGATGGACGACGTGTACCTGCTGAACAGCCCGTTCACGTTCCAGTCGATGGAGAAGCACGCGGCGTACTGCGCGATGATGCGGCTCGGGCTCAAGGTGCCCGAGACGGTGCTGGTGCCGTTCAAGAACCCCCTGGACAACTCGCGGTACGCCTACACCTCCGCGCGCTACAACCAGCCCTTCGACCTGGAGGCGCTGGCCGAGTCCGTGGGCTACCCGATGTTCATGAAGCCGTACGACGGCGGCGCCTGGGTCGGCGTCTCCAAGATCCGGAACCGGGACGAGCTGCACGCGGCGTACGACGCCTCCGGGGAACGGCTGATGCACCTTCAGGCGGCGGTCGAGGACTACGACGTCTTCGCCCGCTCCCTCACCATCGGCCCCGAGACGATGGTCATGAAGTTCCGCCCCGAGCTGCCCATGCACGAGCGGTACGCCGTCGACCACGACTTCCTCAGCCCGAAGACCGGCGACGAGGTCGTCACCATCTCCCGCGTGGTCAACGCGTTCTTCCGCTGGGAGTTCAACTCGTGCGAATCGCTGGTCAAGGGCGACGAGGTCCACCCCATCGACTACGCCAACGCGTGCCCCGACGTGGCCGTGACGTCGCTGCACTACTACTTCCCGTGGGCCATGGCGGCGCTGCTGCGCTGGACCGTCTACTGCGTGGTCACCGGCCGCAAACCCCGGCTCGACATGGACTCGTCGGCCTACTTCGCCGTCGCCGACGACCCTTCCCTTTCGTACGACGACAAGCTCGCCCTCTACCGCAAGCTGGCGGACGACTACTTCGAGACGGCCCGGTACGAGGAATTCTGCGAGAAACACCTGTCCCACGTCGACGAGATGGTCCACGACTGGGTGGGCTCGCCCGACTTCCGCTCCCTGCTCACCGAGACCGTACGCGCCCAGTACCCGCCCCACGAGCACGAGCGTTTCCTGGGCCACTTCGGCGGCCTGATCGACGCCTGGCTCCGCGACAACGCCTGAATGTCAGGGGGCCGCTCTAGAGTGCAGGCGTGCACATCCGGATCGAGGGACACGACCTGCCCGGCCGCCGCGGCGGGCCCGGCGCCGACGCCCTGCGCCGCGACAACGTCCAGGTCGGGGTGCAGCGCAAGAACGAGGTCATCGACCGCTTCCCCGCCGACGCCGAGGAGGTGGCCTGGGAGTTCGAGATCACGTCCCGCGAGGTCGACGAGCTGCTCGACGTCGGCGGGCCGTACGTCCACGGCCGCCCGGGCGCCCGCTTCCTCTACCTGAGCTGGGGCGCGGTCCACGGCACGCTCTTCCACGGCTTCCGCCGCGCCAAGCTGATGTTCGGCGACGTGCCGACGGCGGTGCTCCGGACCGTCCACGACGACGGCGGCCTGCTGGTGGGGCGGCTCGGCCTGACCGACGAGCGCGGCGGCCCCCGCTGCGCCCGCGTCCGGCCGCCCGACATCGTGTGGCAGGCCCGGTGACCGGCACCGAGGTGACGGTGCTGCACGGCTTCATCACCCGCGACGGCGCTCCGGCCCTCTGGCTCGAGACCGGCACGGACCGTTCCCCGGAGGAGGTGCGCGGTGCCCACCCGCGGGCCGTCGCCGTCCCGGACGCCGGGGAGCCGCGGGTCTCGGCCCTGCTGCTGCCCTCCACCTCCGCCGGGCCGCTGCCCTCGCCGCAGCTGGGGCTGGCGCCGCGACGCGGGAAGCCGCGGCTGAAGGCGTGGCGGGTGCCCGCCGTCGTCACCCCCTTCGTCGCGGCCGAGCTCGCCGACGAGCTGGGGGCCCGGCCCGCGCCCTCCCTGCTGTACCTCGCCGAGGTGTGCGCCTTCGCGGTCGATCTGGTCGCGCGCGGCCGGGTGCTGCCGGCCCTGCGCACCGACGGGCCACGGGCACGCGCCCTCTGGCGGCCCGTGCTCACCGGAGCCGACGCGTCGCGCCTCGCCGAGCTGACCGCCGCCATGCCCCCCGCCTGCCGCGCCGAACGAGGCCACCCCGGCGACCTCGACGGCCTGCCCGCCGCGGACACCCTGTACACCGCCCTGGAACGGCTGGTCGACGGCCTGGTCCGCACCCGCCTCGCCGAGGCCGGCCGCACCCTGGCCGGCGCGCCCTGGCTCGCCGCCCTCACCGCCGACGCGGCGACGATCGAGGGCCGGCCCGGCGAGTTCGACGCGGTCGCCGACGCGCTGGAGCAGTGGCACGCCGACGCGACCAGCGGCGCCGCCGTCCGGGTCGTGTTCCGGCTCAGCCGCCTCGACGAACCCGAGCCCGACGAGCCCGACGCCACCACCGTCGACGTCACCGCTGCTCCCGCCCCCACGACTGCCGGCGCGGCCGTCGGGGGCCCGGCCCCTGCGCCCGGCGTCACCGAACCGGGCGTCCTTGCTTCCGCTGCCGCCGGCCCCGGCGCCGCTGACCGCCGGGCCCTCGCCGTCGATGCCGCCCTTGCCGGGGAGGGCGGCGATGGCTGGCTGCTGGAGTTCCTGCTCCAGCCGCTCGACGAGCCGAGCCTGCTGGTGCCCGCCGCCGAGGTGTGGCGGGATGCCGTCGCGCCGTTGCGGCGGTGGACGCATCGGCCTCAGGAGCGGCTGATCGCCGGGCTGGGGCGGGCCGCGCGGCTCTTCGCGCCCCTCGAGGACGCCCTGCGGATGGCCCGGCCCGTCGAGCTGGAGTTCGACACCGAGGGGGCGTACGCGTTCCTCGGCCACGCCGCGCTGCTGGAGCAGGCCGGGTTCGGGGTGCTGCTGCCCGCCTGGTGGCGGGAGCCGCAGCGGCTGGGGCTCGCGCTGGAGGTGCGCACGCCGCCGGCCGCCGCGCCGGTGTTGCGGGACGAGACCACCGATCTGCGCGCGCTCGTCGCGTACCGGTGGGGGCTGTCGCTGGGCGGGCGGGTGCTGACCGAGGACGAGCTCGCGGAGCTGGCCCGGGTCAAGGTTCCGCTGGTGCGGCTGCGCGGGCGCTGGGTGTATCTCGACGCCGGGCGGCTGCGGGCGGGCCTGGAGTTCCTGCGGCGCGGCGGCGGCACGATGACCGCCGGGGACGCGTTGCGGATGGTGCGGTTGCTGCCGCCGGAGGAGGTGCCGCTGCCGGTCACCGAGGTGCGCGGCCGGGGGTGGGTCGCCGACCTGCTGGCCGGGCGGCTGGGGGAGAGCCTGGAACTGCTCGACCCGCCCGCGGGGCTGACCGGGGTGCTCCGGCCGTACCAGAGACGGGGTTTCTCGTGGTTGGCCTTTCTCGACGGCCTGGGCCTGGGCGCCTGCCTCGCCGACGACATGGGCCTGGGCAAGACCGTGCAGCTGCTGGCCCTGCTGCTGCACCGGCGCACCGGACCCACCCTGCTGATCTGCCCGCTGTCGGTGCTCGGGAACTGGCAGCGCGAGGCCGCCCGGTTCGCGCCGTCGCTGCGGGTCCGGGTGCTGCACGGCGCCGACCGGGCGGATCCGGCGCGGCTCGCCGACGGGGCCGACGTCGTGCTCACCACGTACGCGACGGCCACGCTCGATGCCGACGCGCTCGCCGCCGTCGCGTGGGACCGGGTGGTGCTGGACGAGGCGCAGCACATCAAGAACAGTTCCGGGGGTGCGGCGCGGGCGGTGCGGCGGTTCCCGGCGCGGCAGCGGGTGGCGCTGACCGGCACGCCGGTCGAGAACCGGCTGACCGAGCTGTGGTCCATCCTGGACTTCCTCAATCCGGGCCTGCTGGGCAGCGCCAACACCTTCCGCAACCGGTACGCCGTGCCGATCGAACGGTACGCCGACGAGGACGCGGCGGCCCGGCTGCGCCACGCCACCCGGCCGTTCCTGCTGCGGCGGATGAAGACCGAGCCGTCCGTCATCGACGACCTGCCCGACAAGCGCCACACCCGGCACCTGTGCGGCCTGACCGTCGAGCAGGCCACCCTCTACCAGGCCGTGCTCGACGACATGATGCTGCGGATGAAGGAGGCCACCGAGACCCGGCGCAAGGGGTTCGTGCTGGCCGCGATGACCCGGCTCAAGCAGGTCTGCAACCATCCCGCCCAGCTGCTCGGCGACGGCTCGCCGCTGCCCGGGCGCTCCGGCAAGCTCGAGCGTCTGGAGGAGATCCTCGACGCCGCGCTGGCCGAGCGCGAGAGCGTGCTGTGCTTCACCCAGTTCGCCCGGTTCGGGTCGATGCTGGTGCCGCACCTCGCGGCGCGTTTCGGCGTGCCGGTCCGTTACCTGCACGGGGGTACGCCGCGCGGCGCCCGCGACGAGATGGTGGCGGCGTTCCAGGCCGACCGCCGCCCCGGCATCTTCGTGCTGTCGCTGAAGGCCGGCGGTACGGGCCTCAACCTCACCGCCGCCAACCACGTCGTGCACATCGACCGCTGGTGGAACCCGGCCGCCGAGGCGCAGGCCACCGACCGGGCGTTCCGCATCGGCCAGCGCCGCGACGTCCAGGTGCACACCCTGGTGTGCCTCGGCACCCTGGAGGAACGCATCGACCGCCTGCTCGCCGACAAGGGTGTGCTCGCCGAGCGGGTGGTCGGCAACGGCGAGGGCTGGCTCACCGCCCTGTCCACCGACGAGCTGCGGGACCTGACCCGGCTGGACCCGGAGGCGATCGGTGACTGACCACTTCGCCACCCCGTTCGTGGCCATGTTCGAGGCGCTCCGGATGGCGCCGACGTTCGCCCGCGGCCGCCGCGACGCCCGCGCCGGGCACGTCCGCAGCCTGTCGATCTCCTCCAGCCTGGTCACCGCGCAGGTCCGGGGCCCGGACGACACCCACGCGTTCCGGTCCCGGGTCGCGGTCCGGGCGTTCGGCGCCGCGGAGTGGGCCCGGGTGGAGGACGAGCTCGCGGCCCAGGCCCGATACGTGGCGGACCTGCTCGCGGGCCGGATGCCGCACGACATCGACACCGTTTTCCGTACGGCCGGGCTGACCCTGCTGCCGCTGTCCCTCGACGAGATCGCGATGGACTGCTCCTGCGAGCGCTGGCCGCTGCCGTGCGTCCACCTGGCCGCCACCTGCTACGCCCTGGCCGCGTCGTTCGGTACCGACCCGTTCGGCGCCTTCGCGTGGCGCGGCCGGGGACGCGACGAGCTGCTCACCCGCCTGAGCGACCTCCGCAGCACCTCCGCCCCCGAGCCGGACCCGGCCCCCGCCCCCGAGCCGGCCTCCCTCGGCGCCGTCGAGGACTTCTGGGGTACGCCCCCGGCCCCGCACCCGCCGGCCCCCGCCCCGCGCCCGGACCTGCTCCTCGACCAGCTCGACGCGCCGCCCCTCGCGTACGGCGGGGTGCCGCTCACGGAGCTCCTGCGCCCGGCATATCTGGCGCTGCCGCCGGAGGGCACCCGCTGACCGCCCGGCGCGCGGTGGCGGTCGGTGGCAGAAAAGCGGGCGGCCGTCATTCCGGCAGCTGCACCTGCACGAGGTGGCGTCGATGTCACCCGGGCGGGCGGCGGCGGTCCTGGTGTCGCAGGCCGTGGGCGCGACCGCCAACAGGTCGCGATCGTGGTCGTGCCGCCGGTGCTCGGGCTGTTGCGCGACGCCACCGGCAGTTTCGCGGCGTCGTGGGGGATGCTGATCGCCCTGACCGGCCTGGCGGTGGCGGGAAGCGGCGTGGCTCAGGGCAGGCGCCACCGCTGATTGTCGGCGCCGGTGCAGTCGCCGACCCGTACGGCGGAGCCGGAGACGGTCCCCTTGGCCGGATCGGTGAGGCACCCCCCCGCTGGCCAGGTGCACGAGGGACTGCTCCGGCCCGGGGCGCCACTGGGCCGTACGGCGGCCGTCGCAGCCCGTGACGCGCACGCTCCCGTCGTCCGCCGGCGCGACGCAGACCCCCGCGACCCGCAGCGTGCCGTCGGTGGCCAGGGTCCAGACCTGGGCGTACGTGCGGTTGCACCCGAAGACCTGGATGTGGTTGCCCTCGAACGGCAGGGCGCTGCTGAGGTCGAGGCAGAGCCCGCCCGCGCCGCTGATGGTGCCGGTGCGCGCGGTGCCCGGGGCCGGGGCGAGGGCCGGCGGCGCACTGGACAGCAGCACGTCCGGGACGGCGGCCGGGGGAGTCGTGGCCTTCGCGGCGGCGGAGGAGGGTGCCGGCGGGACCGGTGCCGAGGCGGTGACGCTCGCCGAGGGCGAGGAGGCCGGCGGCCGGGCACCGGGCACGAGCGGGTCCACGGCGGCCGGGGAGGATCCCGCGGGCGCCGGCCGGGCCGACGCCGGGGTGGTGAGCGGCGGCAGGCTGACGTCGGTGAAGGCCTGCGGGTGGCGGTCCCGCTCCGGTGGCAGGGCGGCGACCAGGCCGGCCACGCCGAGCGCGGCCAGCAGGGCGAGGCCCCCGGCGACCAGCACCAGCCGCCGGCGGGGTCGCCGGGTGCCGGCGGCCGGGGTGCCGGGGCCGGCCGGGACGGGGGTGGGCAGGACCACGGTGGCGGCGGGGTCGGGTGCCGAGCCGGGCCAGGTCGGTGCCGAGGCGTCCGGCGCGGGCGCACCGGGCTCGTCGCGCAGGTACGGCCGGACCAGCAACGGGTCCGCGTCCTCCGGGAGCCCGTCCGCCGTCCCGTCCCCTGCCGTCATCTGCCGCCTCGCCGCCGTGGGTGATCCACCGGGAAACCTACCCCGTGCGGCGCCGTGCCGCCGGTCCGGTGGAACGGTCCTTTCAGGAGCAGCCGGGTAGCGGCCGTCCGCACCCCGCCGGCAACCCGCCGTAACCGCTGTGACCTGCGGAGACTCCTGGGACCAAGACCGGCCGAACGGCCAGGGTACGGCCACCGGAACGGCGTACCGGAGGTAAGCGATCTTTACCTACCTTTCTCGTACCTACTGGTGAAAGGCGCGCGAATGCCGCTCTCCCTCCGACTGCTCGCCGCGGGCGTCGCCGGGCTCGTTCTCGCCGGAACCGCCTCGGTGCCGGCCACGGCCGGCCCGCACGCCCCCGCCCCGCGGACCGCCGCGACGCAGGCCACGGTGACCGCCGCCGAGGCGGGCGCGGCGGCGCGGAGGACCGCGGTGACCAGCGCCGCCGAGGCACGCCGGGTGGACGCCGTCGCCACCCCGCACCTGCGGTGGTTCCCGTGCTACAGCTGGGCGCAGTGCGCGACCACCAGGGTGCCGCTCGACTACGACCACCCGTACGGCGAGCAGACCACGATCGCGCTGCTGCGGGTGCGCGCGAAGGACCGGAAGCACCGGATCGGCAGCCTCTTCGTCAACCCGGGCGGCCCCGGCGTCTCGGCCACCTCGCTGGCCCTCGCGGCGCCGATGGTCTTCAGCGCCGGACTGCTGGAGCGGTTCGACATCGTCGGCGTGGACCCGCGGGGCATCGGCGCCAGCGACAACGTCTCGTGCTTCGCCGACACCGGCCGGCAGATGGCCGCGCTCAAGGGCATGGACGTCGCGTTCCCGGTGGGTGCGAAGCAGACGAAGGCGTACCTGAGGAGCGCGCGCAAGCTGGCGACCGGCTGCTCCACCACCGGGCGCCGGCTCGCCGGGGCGATGTCGACCGCCGAGGTCGCCCGCGACATGGAGGTCCTGCGCCGCGCGGTCGGCGACCGCAAGCTGAGCTACCTCGGGTTCAGCTACGGCACCGTGCTCGGCCAGTACTACGCGGCGATGTTCCCGGACCGCTTCCGTGCCATCGCCGTCGACGGCGTCATCAACCCGCGCTCGTGGGTGGGCTCGGCCGGCACCCGGGGGGTGATCCAGGACGAGCGGCTGCACTCGGCCCAGGGCGCGGAGAAGGCGCTGCGGCGCATCCTCGTGCTGTGCGACCGGGCCGGCGAGACCCGCTGCGCGTTCGCCGCGGGACGCCCGCTGCAGCGGTTCGCCACCCTCGCCCGGCGGCTGAAGGCGAAGCCGGTCACGGTCGAGGGCACCCGGATCACGTACGCGACCTTCATCGGTTACGTCCTCGGCGCGCTCTACGGCGACGACGCTCCCGCGGAGGTCACCGGCCTCGCCGCCGACCTGTGGAAGCTGACGTCCACGCACCCGGCGGCGGCCTCGGTGCCGGCGCTCACCTCGGCCGTGCTGAAGCGGCGGGCGCGGGCGTTCCCGTACGACAACTCGATCGACGCGTACGCCTCCGTGATGTGCACCGACGGGCAGCACCCCGCGAAGGCCTCCTCGTGGCCGGCGAAGGTCGCGAAGGCCACCGCGCGGGCGCCGTACTTCGGCCCGGCCTGGGCGTGGGCGAGCGTGCCGTGCGCGCGCGACACCTGGCGGGTACGCGACGAGGACGCGTTCACCGGCCCCTTCACCCGGCCGGCCCGCAACCCCGTGCTGGTCGTCGGCAGCTACTGGGACCCGGCGACGAACTACTACCAGGCGGTCGGCTCGGCCCGCCTGCTCCCCGGCGCCCGGCTGCTCAGCAGCGACAACTTCGGGCACACCGCGTACGGGACGTCCCCGTGCGTGACCGCCGCGATGGACCGCTACCTGCTGCACAAGACGCTGCCGGCCCGGGGCACCGTCTGCACCGCCGAGCAGCCGTTCCGCACGACGCTGGACGACGAGGGCGGTGCGGAGGCGGTCGCCCTCGACCTCGCCCGCGCCACCAAGGAGGAGATCGCCGCGCAGGGTCTGCCGCCGGCCGGCGCGCCGAAGCAGCAGCCCCCGGTGGGCACCTTCCCGTTCTGAGCCGCCGGCGCCCGGCCCGCGGGGACTCCGCGGGCCGGGCACCGCACGGTCAGCGCTTCCAGAACGCCTTGCGCTCCGGCTCCGCGGGGGCGAACGCCTCCAGCACCCGCCGGGCGTACGCCCAGTCGTCCGCCGGGTCACCACCGGCCCGGAGCCGCTCGGCCAGCTCGCGCAGCGGGGCGATCCCGGCGTCGCTCATGCCCTCGATCAGGGCGCTGAGCCGGGTCCCGAGGTCGGCGAGCAGTTCGCGGCGCTCCGCGGCCGGCCGGTCCTCCGCCTCGCGCAGCCGTCGCGCCTCGACCGCCACGATGGCGGTGAGGTCGGCGAGCGACAGTCCGGTGGCGGCCGGGGCGGCCATCTTCCGGCTGCTGCCGCGCGCCATCATCGAGGACGGTACGGCCGCGAACGACTGCGGGCCGCGGGCCGACTGCGCGCGTACGGGCGCGAAGCCGGGCCGGCCTCCCGCGGGCGCGGCGGGCGCGGGCATCGGCGCCGCGGCACCCGCGGCCAGGAAGGACGGCGGCTGGGCCGACTCGAACATCTCCCATCCGGACGGCGACTCCACCGGCTGGGTCACCCGCCGGCCCGGTGCGCCCTCGGTGACCATCCGGCTGTCCACCGCGACGAACGCGGTGAACCGGCACAGCACGCCGAAGCGCAGGGACGTGGTCACGATCTCCCGTTCGAGGTCGTGGGCGCCGGCGGCGTACCGGTCCTCGAGCTCGCGCAGCCGGGCCCGCGCCCACTGGGCCGTCACGGCCGGCTCGTCGCCGCGGGTGGCGGCCACCTCGACGGTGAAGGGGCTGTCGTCGCGGTGGCGTCCGTGCACGGTCACCGACGCCGGCACCGCGCCGGCGTAGCGGCCGAAGAGGACCAGCGGCACGCCGGGGAAGATCGACTGCGGCCGCTGGGGCTCGAACCCGGCCACGGTGACGTCGGTGACCAGCGGGGAACCGATCCGGCGGTGGATCTGCTCCATCGCCTCGTCCAGCCGGTCCTCGCTCTCGACCAGCTCGCACCGGCCGGCGCCGAGCGCGGCGAGCCGCCCGAGGAAGCCCGCGTTCACCGCCCGGTCGATGCCGACGGTGTGCACGCGCGTCGTGCCGATCAGCGGGGTCACCTCGGCGAGGATCTGGTCCTCGTTGCCGACCTGCCCGTCGGTGACCAGCACGAGCACCCGGTCCCGCCCGGTGGAGTCCGCGAGCAGCGCGAGCCCGTCGCGCAGCGGCGCGAGCATCTCGGTGCCGCCGCGGGCGCCGGCCCGGGCCAGGTGCTCGACCGCGCGGAAACGGTGCCGGTCGGTCGCCTCGGACAGGCCCGTGCCGAGGTCGTCGGGGCGCGACACCTGGTGGTCGAAGGTCAGCACGGCGAACCGGTCGTCGGTGGTCAGCGTGTCGACCACGCGGGCCGCGGCGCGCCGGGCGGCGACCATCTTCCAGCCGCCCATGCTGCCCGAGCGGTCCAGCAGCAGCACCACGTCCTTGGGCCGCGGCGGGGCGGCGCCGGCCTCGGGCGGCAGCACCACGAGCTGGTACGTCCCCTCGTCGCCCTCGTCGTCGGGCACGAGCACCGCCCCCGAGCCGTTCCCGGCGTACGGCAGCCGCAGCACGAAGTCCCGGTCGGCGCGTTCCCCGGCGGCGATCTCGATCCGGCCCTCCCGGGTCGTCACGGTGTGCAGGCTGGAGCGGACCTCGCCGAGCGGCAGCCCGGCGGTGTCGACGTCGACGCCGATCGACAGCCGCAGCGGGTTCGGGAAGCCGGGCAGCAGCACCGGGGGAGTGATCCGGGAGGCGTCCGGGACGGCGTCGGTGTCCCGGGCCTGGCCGCTGCCGACCGGGGTGGCGGCCAGCGGCGTGCCGGGCACGTACCGGGGGGCGACCACGAGCGGGAAACGGAAGGTCGCCGCGCCGTCCTCCCACGGCAGCGGGCCGGCCAGCGTCAGCTCCACGGTCACCCGCTCGCCCGGGAGGATGTTGCCGACGCGCATGGTGAAGACGTCGGGACGTTCCTCCTCCGCGATGGACGCCCGCTGCCCCGCCTCGACGGCCCGGTCGTACGCCTCCCGCGCGGCGCCGCGCTCCTGCAGTTCCGCCCGGACGGTGCGCCCGTCGGCGGTCATCGTCATCCCGGTGACGGCGGCCCGGTCGGGCAGCGGGAAGACGTACGTGGCCTCCAGCGCCGTGTCGTACGCGTTGACGAACTCGGTGGTGACCGTCGTCCGGGCGACCAGCCCGCTGATCCGGGCGCGCACGTCGAGCCGGTCCAGCGGCAGGTTGCCCCGGTCGGTGCGCAGGGCGCCGAGGCCGGCGTCGGGCAGGACGCGGATGCGGCAGAGCTCCGCCGGCTCCATCGGGGTGACGGACAGGGTCATGACGGGCTCCCATCATCGGTACGGGCGGAATCCAGCAGCCCGCGGGCGGCCAGCAGGTCGAGCAGGGGTCGGGCGGCGGCGGCTATGTCGCGGTGGTCGGCGGGCTCCGGGCGTACGGGAAGGACCAGGATCGCGCCGCCACCCAGATCGACCCCGCCCACCTCCCGGACCGGCGCCGGAGCGGGCGGCGTCGCCCAGAACCGTGGCCGCGCCGGCGCGGCGGGTGCGGCGGGTGCGGCGGGCGCGGGTGCGGCGGGTGCGGGTGCGGTGGGTGCGGGTGCGGTGGGTGCGGCGGGCGTCGGCTCGACGAGGCCGGCGAGCAACTCCGGCGCCCGCTCGGCAGACGAGAGCGCGGCAGGCGAGAGCTCAGCGGGCGAGAGCTCAGCGGGCGAAAGCCCGGGAGGCAGAAGCTCGGCGGGCGGGAGGTCGGCCGCGCCGTCGAGGAGCTCCGCGGGCACCCGGGCCGCGGTGGCGAGGTCGGCGTCGTCGGCGCCGGCCAGCTCCGCCTGGATCGCGGCCAGCGAGTGGCCCTGCGCCTGGCGCCGCTTGAGCGCCACCAGCTGCATCAGGTGCCGGGGGCCGTAGAGGGCGGTGCGCCCGCGCATGCCGGACGGGCGGTCGACCAGGCCGATGGTGGTGTACCACCGGATGGCCCGCCGGTCGGGCACGTCGCGGACCCGGCCGTTGGGCGCGCCGGGGTATTCGGCGGCCAGCGCCCGGCGCACCCGCTCGACCAGCTCGTCCATCGTCCACATGACGACCATAGTGACACTGTCAATATGACAGTGTCAACGTGTCACGGCTGGCCGCCGCCCGGCTGCACGACCCCGTTCACGGTCAGCGTGTAGGGCGCGTACCGGTCGAGCTCGCCGGTCGGCTCGTCGTAGGCGATCACCGCGACCACCTTCGGGTACGCCCGCAGCAGCGCGAACCGCTCCACGGGCACCTGCCGGACGCGCCGCCCCGCCTCGTCGAGACCGACCAGCCGGGCAGCCCACGCGTGCACCGGCACGGGCGCGATCTGCGTGGGCGACCGGAAGCCGCGCAGTGAGGAGCCGTCGCTGAGGGTCCGGCCGCCGAGCGCGACGTCGTCGACGTACCAGCCGCCCTCGTTCACGCCGGCGTCGCTGACGTAGCGGAAGCCGAGGAGGACGCGCCTGCCGGCGTACGCGGAAAGGTCGTAGGTGTGCCGCTCGAAGCCGTCGGTGCTCCCGGTGACGCCGGGGCCGAGGGGTCCCGCCACGGTCCGGTCGCCGGCTACGGCCCGGTACGTCCGCCCGCCGTCCGCCGACACTGTCACATAGCCGTAGTCGTAGCCCTTCTCGGCGCCGTACCGGGCGCGCAGGGTGAGCGTCGCCCCGCGGGCCGGCACCTTCACCGCCAGCACCGCCGCGGCGTCGGTGCCGCTCGCGTCGCCGGAGAACAGGGCGCCGTCGCGGACCGTCCACGTCAGCGGGAGCGGCGGCAGCGTCCGGGCGCCCCGGAACACCACCGACCGGAGCTCCGCCCCGCGCAGCGCCCGCCCGTCCGCACCCCGCAGCCGCACGTAGTCGGCGCCGTTCGGGGCCGCACCGGGCCGGTCGTACGACGCCGGGTTCGCGAGGTTCACCGTGGAGCGCAGGCTCGGCGCGGTCACCCGCTCCCGGGGTACGCCCACCGCCGTGCCGTCCCCGGCGACCTTGTCGACCAGCGTCATCGTCTGGAAGTCGTGCAGGACGCCGGCCAGGCGCACGTCCGGGCCGAGAGCCGCCCGGACCGCGGCGAGCCCCCGGTGGCGGCCGTCGCGGTGCAGCCGCGACAGCACCCCCGGCCCGAACCGGTCGTGCAGATACAGCAGGAACTGGTACGCGTGCCCGTAGTCGGCGAGCACCTCGGCGGGCTCACCCTCGTTCCACAGGTTCAGCGAGTTCTGCGCCCCGCCGCACTCGCGCGGGTTGGTGTTGAAGGCGGTCCGTACGACGGCGAAGCCCTGGAAGCACACCAGGTGGGTGTCGGCGCCCCGCTGATGCACCGTGGCCGTGGTGTCGGCGTAACCCACGAGGCTCTGCGCGTAGTCGGACAGGCCCTCGTCGAGCCACTGTTCCTCGTCCGGGTCGGTGTAGTGCTGGAGCAGGTGCTGCCACTCGTGGGCGAACGTCCCCTCGTACATCCGGGGCCGCGCCGGGCGGCTCGTGCAGAGGTCGCCGGTCGGCTCGTCGGGCGGGGTCGCTCCGGTGCGGTGCTGCCAGTCGTACGCGTCGATCGTCATGACGTTGCGGTCGACCAGGTCGTTGAGCTGCGCCGAGAAGAACCCGGCGACGTACGTGGCCGACGCGGGAAAGTCGTAGAAGTTGTCGTCGCGGACGTTGTCGACGAGCGTGACCGTCCGCCCGCCGGCCCCGGTGAAGTCCCCGGCGAGCTGCGGATCGCTGCCGTCACGCGCGGGTGGAGTGCTGAACGCCGCGGTCTCCCGCGGGTGGATCCGGCTGTCGAACTCCCGCACGAGCGAGGCGACCTGCGCGTCGGTCACCACCGTGGACGCGGCCGGCCGGCAGTCACCGGCGGGGAACGCGATGTCCCGGGCCACCCAGACCTCGACGTGCTCGCCGACGCCGCGCAGCGTGTAGTCCTTGCGGTAGAAACGGCCGTTCACCTCGTCGAGCGCGGGCCACTGCCGCACCGTCCCGGCCGCGGGCGTGACCGCCCCCGCCAGCCGGACCCCGGGCGCGGCGAACCCGGGCGCGGCGAGCCCGGGCCGGCGCCGCTCCAGGCCGTCGGTGGAGAACGTCCGCCGCGCCGGTTCCCGGGCATCGAGGATCAGCGGCACCGCGTCCCGCCCGGGCGCGGCCACCCCGGGCCCGGCGGGCGGCACCAGCGGCGAGACGAGCAACAGAACAGCGGCGGCAAAGCGCAAGGAGGCACGCACAGCACGGAACGGTACAGGGACTTACCGCCCAAAAGGGTCAGGACGCGACTACTCGAACAACGAGTGGTCGCGGCCGCCGTCGGTGCGGGCTCGGGCGCGGCGGCGGAGCTGGACCACCGCCGCGTCGGCCGCCGCTACCGCCGCCCAGGCCGCCAGGAGCCAGCCGGGGATCGTCAGGCCGGCGCGGAACAGGAGCACGGACAGGACGGTGCACACGACGAAGCCGAACGCGGCGAGGACGAGGCGCAGGTTCAGCGGGCTGTACGGCTCGTCGACCGTGCCGCGGCGGCCGGGAGGCTGGGCACCGATCGGCATGCCCCGAGCCTACCCCCGGCCGGGCGGCCTACGGCCGGGTGCTCAGGGCGGTGAGTTCGCTGACCGTGGCGAAGCGGAAGCCGCGCCGCTTCAGCCCGTCGAACATCTCGCCGAGGTGGCGCAGGGCGACCAGCCGCCGGTCGGCGCCGACGTCGTGGGCGAGGATGATCGAGCCCGGGCGTACGGCGTCCACGATCGCCTTGACCTGCCCGGCCGGGTCGTCCTGGTACTGGCGTTCGCGCATCTGCTCGGACCAGAGCACGATGTCGTAGCCCAGCGAGTCCGCGGCCAGCAGCGTGGATCCGCCCAGGTGCCCGTACGGCGGCCGCATCAGCGTCGGCGTCCGCCCGGTCACCCGCTGGATCGTCTCGTGGGTGCGGCTCAGCTCGGTGCCGGCGTCGGCCAGGTCCAGGGTCGCGAGGTCCGGGTGGGACCACGAGTGGTTGCCGATCTCGTGCGGCCCGAGCCGGTCGCGCACCAGGCCGCCGTGCTTCTCGAGGTTGCGCCCCACCATGAAGAACGTGGCCGGCACCCGCGCCGCCTCGAGGGCGTCGAGCACCATCGGCGTCCACCGCGGGCCGGGCCCGTCGTCGAAGGTGAACGCGACCACCGGTTCCTCGGTCTGCACGTAGTAGCGCACCGTCACCTCGGGCCGGGTCAGCCCGGCGAGCCGGTCCGCCGCCGCGGCGTAGCCGCCGCCGAGCGGCGGCTTGTCCCAGCCGCACCAGCTTGGCACCCGGTCGGCGCCGACCGCGCCCACCCCCAGCCCGGCCGCCGCCAGCAGAGCCCCCCGCAACACACTTCGTCGATCTGCCATGATGCGAATCAGCTTCGCTGTTGCGCGCAACCCCCGGTATCCGGCTGCGGTGGGAGATCAACCGCGGGCCGCCTCAGCCCAAAGTCGTAGCCGGCCACATCGGCTCGGTGGCGTGCGCCTCCGCCTCGCGCATCACCCGCAGCACGTTGCGCCCGGTCAGCTTCTCCAGCTCCGCCGCGGTCCAGCCGCGGTCCGCCAGCTCGGCGAGCAGCCGCGGGTAGCCCGACACGTCCTCCAGGCCGACGGGCAGCCGGTCGCAGCCGTCGTAGTCGCCGCCGATCCCGACGTGGTCCGGGCCGGCCACCTCGCGTACGTGCTCGACATGGTCCGCGACCTGCGCGATCGTCGCCTCCGGGCGGGGGTTGGCGGCCAGCCAGGGCCGGAACTCGGCGGGCGGGTCCTCGCCGGCCGGGGTCCGCTCCGGTTCCGGCCGCGCCGGGATCTCCTCGCCCGGCCGCGGCGCCCGGGGCCACCCGCCCAGCGGGTCGGCCAGGCCCAGCCGCTGCCATTCGGCGTCGGCCGCCACGGTCCAGGCGGCGACCTCCGCGGAGACGAACGGCGGCACGAAGGTCACCATGCACACGCCGCCGTTGCCGCGCAGCCGGGCGAGCACGTCGTCGGGCACGTTGCGGCGGTGGTCGGTGAGCGCCCGCGCCGACGAGTGGCTGAAGATCACCGGGGCGGTCGCGACGTCGAGGGCCGCGTGCATGGTGGTGACCGCCACGTGGGAGAGGTCCACCAGCACGCCGAGCCGCTGCATCTCGGCCACGACGGCGCGCCCCTCGTCGCTGAGCCCGCCGCTGCGCGGCTCGTCGGTGGCCGAGTCCGCCCACGCCGTGTTGTGGTTGTGGGTCAGGGTGACGTAGCGGACCCCGAGCCGGGCGAAGGCGCGCAGCACGCCGAGCGAGGTCCCCAGGCTGTGGCCGCCCTCGATGCCGATCAGCGACGCGATCCGTCCCGCCCCGATCGCCGCCGTGACGTCCGCCGAGGTGTACGCGATCGCCAGGTCGTCCGGGTACGCCGCCACCAGCCGGTACACCGCGTCGATCTGCTCCATCGTCGCCGCCACCGCCTCGGGCTCGGGCAGGTCGGAGGGGACGTACACGGACCAGAACTGCCCGCCCACCCCGCCGGAGCGCAGCCGGGCCAGGTCGGTGTGGAACTCCGTGCGGCCGGCGGCGAGGCCGTCGACCCGGTACCCGGCGTGCGTCCGCAGCCGCGAGGGCAGGTCGTTGTGCCCGTCGACCACGGGCATGGCCGCCAGGACGGCGCCGATGTCGGTCACAGGAACCCCTCCGTACGGCGATGATCTACGGCCCGAAGCATAGGACCCCGGGCCGGGAAATCCTCAAGTGCCGCCGTCCGTACGGTTCGCAACCTGCCCGCACCGGTACGGGCACCGGCCGCGCACCGCCCGCCCCGGAATCTTCTCTCCATGCCCGGCCGAGACGCGGCCGGACAACTCGGGGGAGAAGAATTTGCGTCGCTCGAAGCTGCACCTGACCGCGCTGGCCGCCGTGTTCACCGGCGCCGGCCTGCTCGCCGCCCCGGCCGCCGCCGCCCCGGCCGCCGCCGCCCCGGCCGCCGCCGCCCCGGCCGCCGCCGCCCCGGCCGCTCCGGAGCTGAAGCTCGCCGCCACCGACGACACGTACGTCTCCAGCGGCCGCGTGGACGCCACGTTCGGTGACGAGGACAAGCTGGCGGTCGGCCGGCTCGGGCGCGACTCGAAGATCGCCTACCTGAAGTTCCTGGTCCCGGCCGGCGCCAAGGTCACCGGCGCGCGGCTGAAGCTGATCACGGTCGGCGACGTCGGCGGCCCGGTCACGGTCAGCCGGGTCGCGGACGCCGGCTGGTCGGAGCGCAAGCTCACCGCCCGTACGGCCCCGCAGCCGGGCGCCCCGGCCGGCACGGCGTCCCCCGCCGCCGATGCCGCCGAGGTCTCGATCGACCTGCGTACGGCCGTGACCGGCCCGGGCGCCTACTCCTTCGCGGTCCGGTCGTCGGCGTCGAGCGTCACGCGCTTCCGCTCGTCCGAGGCCAAGGGCGGCGGCCCGGAGCTGATCATCACCACCGCCCAGCCCGCGAAGCCCGCGCCGGCCAAGCCCGGTCCCACGACCCCGGCGCCCACCAAGCCCGCTCCCACGACCCCGGCGCCCACCAAGCCCGCTCCCACGACCCCGGCGCCCACCAAGCCCGCTCCCACCACCCCGGCGCCCACCAAGCCCGTCCCGGCCACTCCCGCGCCGACGAAGCCGGCCCCGACGCAGGCGACCCCGACGCCGGCGCCGGCCAAGCCGTCCCCGTCGCAGCCGGCGCCCGTGCCGAGCACCCCGCCGACGCAGTCCGCCCCCGCGCCGACCACCTCGCCGTCCCCGTCGCAGCCGGCGCCCGCACCGACCACGCCGCCGACCCAGTCCTCGCCGGCGCCGACGACTCCGCCCGCGACCCCGATCGAGGACGAGGACATGCCCCCGCCGGCGACCGGCGACTGCGTGACCGGTGACCTGCTGGTGCCCTCGTGCGGTGTCCTGTGGGGTGCCGCCGCCGGTGGTTTCACCGACGCGCCGCGTGACCAGGCGTTGAAGGATTGGGAGAAGCTCAGTGGTCGTACCGCGAGTATTTTCCACGCGTATCACAAGGGTGATGAGCCGTTCCCGACGAAGTCGGAGATGGCGATGGCGCGCGACGCGGCGAAGCCGCGGGTGTTGCTGTTGAACTGGAAGATCGCGTACGGGTCGACGTGGGCGAAGGTGGCCAAGGGTGAGCAGGACGCCCGGATCGACAGGTTCGCCGCGCGGATCCAGTCGACGTTCCCGGAGAAGTTCTTCCTGGTCCTGAACCACGAGCCGGAGAACGACGTGATCGCCAAGCCGGGTTCGGGCTGGGAGGCCAAGGACTTCGCCGCGATGTACCGCCACACCATCCTGCGGCTGCGGGCCAAGGGTGTGACCAACGCGATCAATGTGATGGCGTACATGGGTAACGAGAAGTGGATGGCCCAGTCCTGGTGGAAGGATCTGTACCCGGGTGACGACGTCGTCGACTGGATGGGCCTGGACTCCTACGTCAGCGCGGAGAAGGGTTACTACCACTACGGCACGTTCGCGGATCTGCTGGACCGTAAGGCCCCGAACGGCCCCACCTTTTACGACTGGGCGACCAGCAAGCACGCGAGTAAGCCGTTGATGATCGCCGAGTGGGGTGTGTACCACCGGGTCGGTAGGGCGACGGACAAGACGGCCGGGTTCAACAGTGTGTTGCCGGAGCTGCGTAAGCGTCCGAACATCAAGGCGATCGTGTATTTCGACACGAAGTCCGACGATGAGGGTGACCGCGACATCAGCATCGACAGCACGAAGGCCAACCTCGCCGCGTTCCGCACCCTCGCCGCCGACCCGATCTTCAACGTTAAGCTGCGCTGATCCTCTTCGGACTCACGAGCCGCCCGGCGGGCCTGCCGGGCGGCTCGTGCCGTGTTCTGTTTCAGTCCGTGACGGGTGCGTCGTGGAGGTCCTTCGCGGACAGGCCCTCGACCGTACGACCGTCGGCGAGGCGCAGCGTCACGGTGGTCCCGTGGCCCTGCCCCTTCTCCGGGTACCAGGCCAGGAAGTAGCCGTCCTCGACGGTGGCCTGCACGACCCGCGGCCCGCCCCGGCCCTCCGGCACCGTGATCTCCACCCCGGTGACCTGGGCACCGACGTGCCCGGTCATCAGCCGGCAGAGGCCCTCCCCGGTGCGCAGCTGCGCCCACGACTGCATCTCCACGCCCGCGCCGCCCAGCGTCGCGGCGCCGACCGGGGCCATCATGATGCTCGCCTGGCGGACCGCGCCGTCGCGGTCGCGGAAACACGTCGCGGTCCACGCCGGGGTCACGACACTCACGTACGCGTAGTCGCCGCGCTTCTCCCCGTGGACGATCGACGGGGCGCCGTCGACGCCCTGGAACGTCGCGCGGACCTGGGCCGCGCAGCGGTCGCCGAGGTCGGCGCGGTCGGCGGCCGGGAGCGGGGCCGGCCGGGGCGTCCAGGACGCGTACGCGGCCCCGGCACCCAGGTTCGGCACGAGGAAAGCGGCCGCGGCGGCGACCCCGGCGGCGAGGACCGCGAGCACGGTCCGGCGGGTGCGCCGTACGGCCCGCGGGGACAGGCCGTCGGTGCGGGCGGCCGGGGGCGGGACCGGCGAGGTGACGATGCTCTCGAGCAGCCGGCGGGCGGGCGGCTGTCCGACGCGGGGCGGCACCGGCTCGGCGGCGTCCCGGAGCGCTTGGTCGAGGTTCATGCTGACGTTCCGATCTCGGTGGTGGTGCCGGGGTGGGGTGGGCGGTTCAGGGCGACGGCCTCGTGCGGTGACCGCAGGTGGCGGCGGAGCCGTCGCCGGGCGCGCAGCAGCCGGAGGCTGAACGCGGGGCGGGAGATGCCGAGGACCCTGCCGGCCTGGGCGCCGGTGAGGCCCTCGAAGGCGGTGAGCGTGATGGCCTGCTGCTCGTCGGGGGACAGGCGCTGCCAGGCCCGGACGAGGTCGACCCGGGCGGCCACGCCCTCGGCCTCGGCCCCGCTCACCGCGTCCGGCTCCCGCAGGATGCGCAGCACCAGGCCCTGGTGCCGGTTCTCGCTGCGGTGCCGGTTGCGCAGCACGTTGTGCGCTACGCCGAAGAGCCAGGCCCGCGCCTCGTCGAGCGGCGCGGGCACGTCCCCGAGGCGCCGCCACGCGGTCAGGAACGTCTCCGCCACCACGTCGTCGGCGAGCGCCGGGTGGATCCGGCGCTCGGCGAAGAGCAGCAGGTCGTCGTACGTCGCCTGGTACAGCTCGCGGAACACGGCCTCGGGATCCGGCGTACTTCGGTTCATGACCTGCCCATGTCCGGCACCCCACCGCCTGCTACATCTTTGTTCCGGCCGCCGAGAATAGATCTCCGGAGCAACGGGGCGAGCGGGCGTTCGACCAGGCGGTGCACCAGCCAGGCCAGGGCGAGCAGCAGCGCCACCGCGCCGGCGATGAGGACCGGCGCGGGCAGGCCGGTGGCGGCGTGCGCGGTGCGGATGAGGCTGTATCCGATCCGCTGGTGCAGCAGGTAGAACGGGTAGGTGAGGGCGCCGGCGGTGGCGAGCCAGCGCAGGCGGAGCCGGTCGGTCGCCCCGAGGGCGATGCCGAGCAGGATCGCGTACGCGACGCAGAGCAGCACGAACGCCGGCCAGACGGGTACGGCGAAGCCGGGCTTGAGGTCGAGGGCGCGCACGTACACGCGCTGGAGGCTGACCAGCCAGCACCCGGCGAGCAGCGCCCACGACCAGCGGTCGGCGGGGGAGCGGCGCAGCAGGTACATCGTGAGGCCGGCGATGAAGTACGGGGCGAAGTCCGGCATGACGACCTCGTGCAGGAACCCGCGCGGGAAGGCGGGGAGCACCACGGCCGCGGCCAGCCACGCCGTACCGAAGACCCGCACCCGCCGTTCGGTCAGCCCGGCGCCGACCAGGCAGGCGAAGATCAGGTAGAACCGCAGCTCCACCCAGAGCGTCCAGTACACGGTGTCGACCAGCGGCGTCCGCAGCGGCTCGGCCAGCATGGTCAGATTGACGGCCACCTCGCCCGGCCCCGGTACGCCGGTCACGGGCAGCCCGCCGGTGATCGGCAGCACGTTGAGCACCAGCGCGGTGAGGAGCACCCCGGCCCAGAACGCGGGATACAGCCGGGCGGCGCGCGAGGCCACGAACCCGCGGACCGTGCTGCCCCACCCGCTCATGCCGATGACGAACCCGCTGATCAGGAAGAACACCTCGACGCCGAGGAACCCGTAGATCAGCACCGGAGCGGCGTGCGGCAGGAAGTGGGCCGGCGGGTGCACCCCGTCCAGCCGCCAGGAGTCGCCGAAGTGGTAACCGGCGACGGCCAGCGCGCAGATCAGGCGCAGGCCGTCGAGCGCGTAGAGCCGGGTCGTGCGCCGTACGCGTACCTCGGTGGCCAATGCCATCAGCTGCTCCCGCCGGTTCCGGGTGCTCCAGGCGCACCCGGGACGTACATGTGCGGGACCCCGGCCGCTGCTACAAGGCCGCCCTGATCGGTGGATCGCGATGCGCCGATGGCTTTGCCATGATCGACGGCATGACCGCCACCGAGGGACGCCGCCCGTGACCGCCGCCGGGGTGCGGGCCCTGCTCGCCGCCGACCACGTGACCCACGTGCCGGGGGTCCACGACCCGGCCACCGCCGCGCTCGCCGTCCGGGCCGGGCACCGCGCGGTCCACCTGGCCGGGGCGGCGATCGCGGCCACGATGCTGTCCCGCGCCGTGCCCCCGGGCGCGGCCGGCACCGCCGTGCCCCCGGGTACGGCCCGGACCGCCACGCCGCCCACGGCCCGCGCTGCCGCGCCGGGACCGGCCGAGTTCGCCGACCGGGCCGCGGTGCTCGCCCCGGCCGTGGGCGGCGTGCCGCTGCTCGCCGACGCGGACGCCGGATTCGGTACGCCGGACCACGCCGTCTGGACCGCCCTCGCCTACCACCGGGCCGGCGTCGGCGGCATCGTCCTCGGCGACGGCGGGAACGCGACCCCGGCCGTCCTGCGGATCAGGGCCCTGGCCACGCGGGCACCCGAGGTGGCCGTCGTCGCGGAGGCCACCGGTGACGACCTCGCCACCACGATCGAGCGGTGCCGCCTGTACGCCCGGGCCGGCGCGGACGCGGTCCTGGTGTCCGGCGTGCGGCCGGGCGAGCTGGGCCGGCTACGGGCCGGGCTGCCCGGCGTGCCCCTGGTGCTGAGCCGCGCCGAGACCGGCGCCGGGGAACCGTGGCCGGGCGACGCCGAACTGGCGCGGCTGGGGGTCCGCCTCGTGCTGCACCCCCTCGCGGCCGTGCTGGCGGCGCTGCGGGCGGCGTCTCTCGCCTACCGCGCGATCCTTGAGGAGGGCACCGCGGACCGCGTCGACCGCCTCCCGCCGGCCGCCCTGGCCGCGCTGATCGACCGCCCGGAGGACCACGGCGGCCCGGGATTCCGGCGGCTGGACACCTGAGGCGGAGCGGGGACCTGGGGTCTCAGCGCGGGCGCAGCCCGTCCAGGAGCAGGTCGAGCAGGCGCCCGGCCCGCTCCCGGCCGTCCGGCCCGCCCGCGGCGAGGGTGATCCCGCTGAGCCCGGTCAGCACGTCCAGCACCGGCACGTCGTCGCGCAGGGTGCCCGCCGCGGCGCCCGCCGCCAGCAACGGGGTGAGGGCCGCGAGCAGCAGGTCGCGGCTGAGGGCGTACGCGGGGCCGCCGGAGGCGATGACCATCCGCAGGGCGTCGGACATGCCCGGTCTGGTGGCCGTGTAGTCGGCGAACCGGCCCATCCAGGCGCGCAGGGCGGCCTCGGGCGCGAGCGCGCGCAGCAGGTCCGGCGCGGACGCGCACAGGCGGTCGAGCTCGCTGCGGTAGGCCGCGTCGACCAGCGCCTCCCGGGTGGGGAAGTGCCGGTAGAGGGTGCCGATGCCGGCGCCGGCGGTCCGGGCGATCGTCTCGAGCGGCACGCCGGGGCCGCCGGTGGAGAGGGCCTCGACCGCCACGCCGAGCAGCCGGTCGCGGTTGCGGCGGGCGTCGGCCCGCGACGGTCGGAGGCTCATCCGGGACAAATCTAGCGGTAACGGGCGGCGGATTCCTCAAGTCGCCGATCGGGCGCCCGATCTCAAGGCGTACGGGGAGACTCGACGGACCGCGGGAGGGGGAGGCGCAGGATGGCCGGCACCCGTCGCGCGGTCCGCCTCGCCGACGCCGCGATGGTCGTCTGCTCGCTGGTGCTGGTCGGCTGGATCGTGGCGTTCGACCCGCTGGTGCGGCGGACGTACGACTCGGGCGGCGCGCTGGCCACCGGCTGGTTCCTCGCGTTCGCGCTGCTCTTCCTCGCCGCCTGCCTCCCGGCCGGTGCGCCCTCGCCGCCGGTCCGGCAGTGGTTCGCGGTGCTGGCGCCGTACGTGGCCGTGTCCGCCGCCCTGGCCTGCGCCGCCGTGGCCGCCGCGGTCACCGGCCGGACCAGCGTCTTCGCCACCTGGTGCGGCAGCGCGCTGGTCCTGCTCCTCGTGGCGCGGCAACTGCTCACCCTGCACGAGACCCGGCGCCTCACCCGCGTGCTGGAGTCGCGGGTGGCGGCGCGCACCGCCGAGCTGCGGACCAGCGAGGCGAGGTTCCGGGCGCTGGTGCAGCGCAGCTCGGAGGCGGTCGCCGTCATCGACGCCGACTCGACCATGCGCTACCAGAGCGAGTCCGTCGAGCGGATCTTCGGCTGGCCGGCCCGCGGGCTGCTCGGACGCCGGCTCGTCGACATCGCCGGACCCCGGTCGGGCCCGCGCATCGCGGCGGCCATCGACGCCGTCGTCGCCGGGCCGGAGACCGTCACGGTCCTCGAGGTGCCGATGCCCCACCGCGACGGCCGGGTGCGGTACGCCGAGATGACCATCACCAACCTGCTCGGCGACCCGGCGGTGGCGGGCCTGGTGCTCAACACACGCGACGTGCACGACGCCCGGGAACTGCAGGACCGGCTGGTGCACGAGGCGTACCACGACGCGCTGACCGGGCTGCCCAGCCGGGCCCTGTTCCGGGAGCGGCTGGCCGGGGCGCTCGGCCGCGGCGCGGGCCCGGACGACGTCGCGATCCTCTTCCTCGACCTCGACGGCTTCAAGGAGGTCAACGACAGCCTCGGCCATGCCGCCGGCGACCGGCTGCTGCTCGACGTGGCCGAGCGGCTGCGCGCCGCGGTCCGCGAGGGCGACACGGTGGCCCGCTTCGGCGGCGACGAGTTCGGCGTGATCGTGGAGTCGGTGACCGCGCGGGCCGACGCGGAGGCGGTGGCGGGCCGCATCGCCGCCGCGCTGAGGGAGCCGTTCTGCGCCGGCGGCCGGGAGCTGCACGTCGCCGTGAGTATCGGCCTGGCCTGCGCGTCGGACGCCGCGGACGTCGAGCACCTGCTGCGCAACGCCGACCTGGCCATGTACCGGGCGAAGTCGGGCGGCGGCGACGGGCTGGCCGCGTACGACCCGGCGATGCTGGCCGGGCTGGTGAGCCGCCTGGAGCTGGAGGCGGACCTGCGGGCCGCGCTGGCCCGCGACGAGCTGGCCCTGCACTACCAGCCGACCGTCGACCTGCGGACCGGGGAGATCACCGGCTTCGAGGCGCTGGTCCGCTGGCACCACCCGGCCCGCGGCACGGTGCCGCCGCTCGACTTCATCGGCACCGCCGAGGCCACCGGCCTGATCGTGCCGCTGGGCCGGTGGGTGCTGGCCGAGGCGTGCCGCCAGGCGGTCGCCTGGGGTGCGGGGACGACCCGGCGGCTCAAGATGGCGGTCAACGTGTCGGTCCGCCAGTTCGAGCTGACCGACCTCGCCGCGACGGTCGCCGAGGTGCTCGCCGAGAGCGGCCTGCCGGCGGACCAGCTCTGCCTGGAGATGACCGAGAGCGTGCTGCTCACCGACACCGACGAGAACCTCGCCCAGCTGCAACGGCTCCGGGCCCTGGGGGTCACCCTGGCCATGGACGACTTCGGTACGGGCTACTCCTCGCTGGCGTACCTGCGCCGCTTCCCGCTGGACATCCTGAAGATCGACCGCTCGTTCGTGGACCGGCTCGGCGGCGACGACCGCGACGAGGCCCTGGTCCGCACCATCGTCCGGCTGGGCCGCAGCCTCGGCATGGCCACGGTCGCCGAGGGCATCGAGGACGCGGCGCAGCTGTCGGTCCTGCGCGAGCTGCGCTGCGACTTCGCCCAGGGCTTCTACCTCTCCCGGCCGCTGCCGCCCGCCCAGGCCACCCGCGTCCTCACCGGCGGCATCGCGGCGGCCGCCGGCTGAGTCACCCGCGGGACGGGTCGATGTGGATCTTCGGGGCCGGGCCCCACTCCGGGCGCCGCTCGCCGGCCAGCACCGCGCCCGCGTCGGCCAGCGCGACGGTGGCCGCGACCAGCGGGCGGGGGTCGACCGCCCCGGACGCGTACAGTCCGGCCGTGCCCGCCAGGGCGCCCGAACCGCTGAGCACGCCCACCGCGGTCACGTCCTTGAGGACCAGCTCGCGGGTGTCGACCGGGCTCGGCCGGGCGGCGAGGCCGATGAACACCACCCGGCCGCCGGGCTCGACCAGCTCCACGGCCCGCGCCGGGATCCCGCTGCCGTTGGACGCGTCGATGACCGCGTCCCAGCGCAGGCCGGGCACGTCGGCGGCGGTCCAGGCCCGCTCGACGCCCACCCGCCGGGCGAAGTCGGTGGTCTCGCCCAGGACGTGGACCTCGGCGCCCTGGGCGGCGGCGATCAGCGCGGTCAGCAGCCCGATCGTGCCCGGCCCGGCGACCAGGAGGCGGTCGCCGCGGGAGAGTTCGGCAGCGCGGACCGCCCGCAGCGCGTTCGCACCCGGCTCGACCAGCGCACCCAGCGTCGCGTCCACCGAGCCGGGCAACGGCACCAGGGCCTTCTCGGGTACGGGCAGCCGCTCCGCCAGCGCCCCCGGCCACCCGTTGCGGATGCCGATCTCGTACCGGTCGGCGCAGAGATGCTGGCGCCCGCCGCGGCACCGCCGGCAGCGCCCGCAGCCGAGCATCGTGTCGCCGGTGACCCGCCGCCCGCGCCACGCCGGGTCGACGCCGGCGCCGACCGCCGTGACCGTGCCGCACCACTCGTGCCCGATCCGCACCGGGTACGCCGCCTGCCCGGTGTGCAGGTACGTCATGTGCCCGGAGTAGAACTCGGCGTCCGTGCCGCAGACCCCGGCCCGTTCGACGGCCACGACCACCTCGCCCGGCCCGGCGACCGGTTCCTCGACCTGCTCGACGCCCGCGGTGCCGGGGCCGGTGACGACGAATGCGCGCATCCCCTCATCCTTCCGCCCCGCCGCGCCGTTCTCTCCCTGTGACCGGTTTCGCGCCCGGCGATTCACGGCGGGCAGGGGGTATCCGTGCCACGATGGCACCGATAGTTCGGTTCAGGCGGGAGTTTCCATGAGCGAGCACGTTTCCGACAGCGCCGAGTGGCAGGCGGTGCAGGGCCACGCCGAGAAGTTCGCGGGCGTGCACCTGCGCGAGCTGTTCGACAGCGACCCGCGGCGCGGCGAGCGGCTCACCGCGCAGGTCGCGGACCTCTACGTCGACTACAGCAAGAACCTGGTCACCGACGAGGTCATCGGCGCGCTGGTGGCGCTCGCCGAGCGGGCCGGGCTGCGCGAGCGCACCGCGGCCATGTTCGCGGGTGAGCACATCAACGTCACCGAGGACCGGGCGGTCCTGCACACCGCGCTGCGGCTGCCGCGCGACGCGAGCCTGGTCGTCGACGGTCAGGACGTGGTGCGCGACGTGCACGAGGTGCTCGACCGGATGGGCGCGTTCAGCGACAAGGTCCGCTCCGGCGAGTGGCGCGGCGCGACCGGCGAGCGCATCCGCACGGTGGTCAACATCGGCATCGGCGGTTCCGACCTCGGGCCGGTGATGGCGTACGAGGCGCTCAAGGCGTACGCGGAGCCCGGGATCGAATGCCGTTTCGTCTCCAACATCGATCCCACCGATCTGTACGCGAAGACGCACGACCTCGACCCCGCCAGCACCCTGTTCGTGGTCGTGTCCAAGACCTTCGGCACGCAGGAGACGCTGACCAACGCGACCGAGGCGCGCAACTGGCTGCTCGCCGGGCTGGGCGGCGACCGGTCCGCGGTGGCCCGGCACTTCGTCGCGGTCAGCACCAACGCGCAGCGGGTCGCCGACTTCGGCATCGACACCGAGAACATGTTCGGGTTCTGGGACTGGGTCGGCGGGCGCTACTCGCTGCCCTCGGCGGTCGGACTCTCCGTCATGATCGCGATCGGCAAGGAGCATTTCGGCGAGATGCTCGCCGGCTACCATGCCGTGGACCAGCACTTCCTCACCACGCCGCTGGAGCGCAACGTGCCGGCCCTGCTGGGCCTGCTCAACGTCTGGTACGACACGTTCCTGGGCGCCCAGTCGCACGCCGTGCTGCCGTACTCGCAGTATCTGCACCGGTTCGCGGCGTACCTGCAGCAGCTGACCATGGAGAGCAACGGCAAGCACGTGCGCCTGGATGGCTCGGCGGCCGGCTACCAGACCGGCGAGGTGTTCTGGGGCGAGCCCGGCACCAACGGCCAGCACGCCTTCTACCAGCTCATCCACCAGGGCACCAAGCTCATCCCGGCGGACTTCATCGGCTTCAGCGTGCCCAACCACGACACCGGTGCGATGCACGACCTGTTCATGAGCAACTTCTTCGCGCAGACCGGGGCGCTGGCGTTCGGGCGTACGGCGGAGCAGATCGAGGCCGAGGGCGTCGCGGCCGCGATCGTGCCGCACAAGGTCATGCCCGGCAACCACCCGACGACGACGATCCTGGCGGAGAAGCTCACCCCGTCCACGTTCGGCCAGCTCGTCGCCCTGTACGAGCACATCACCTTCACCCAGGGCACGATCTGGGAGATCAACTCCTTCGACCAGTGGGGCGTCGAGCTCGGCAAGGTCATGGCCAACCAGCTCGCCCCGCTGCTCACCGGCGAGGCGGACGCCGCGACCGCCACCGACTCGTCGACCGGCACCCTGATCGCGCGCTACCGCGCCCAGCGGGGCCGCTGAGTTCCGGTGGACCTGACGACCGGGGAAGCCCTGGCCGTACGCCTGCACAGCCTGCTGCTCACCCCGGGGCGGCGGCTGGGCAGCGTCGCCGCGATCGTCGAATGGTTCGGCGCGATGCAGGCGCAGGACATGGCGAGCGGCCTGTGGTCGCTCGGCGTGCGCCTGCCGGGCTCGGTGGCCGCCGACGTGGAGGCGGCCCTCGAACGCCGCGAGGCGATCCGCACCTGGCCGATGCGCGGCACGGTGCACCTCGTCCCGCCGGCCGACGCGCGCTGGATGCTCGACCTCATGGGCGTACGCGCCCTGGCCGGCGCCGCGAAACGCCGGGCCACCATCGGCCTGTCCGAGCGGACCGCCGACCGGGGCGTCGAGGTCCTCGCCGAGGCCCTCGCCGGCGGCAAACGCCTCACCCGGGCCGCGTGCCTGGACGCGCTCGCCGCCGGGGGAGTCACGCCGGGCGGTCAGCTCGGCTACCACCTCCTCTGGTACGCGAGCCAGCGCGGCGTCACCTGCATCGCGCCGCACGTCGGCAAGGAACAGACGTTCGTCCTGCTCGACGAGTGGGTGCCGGAACCGAACCGGCCGTCCCGCGAGGAGGCCCTGGGCCTGATCGTGCGGCGCTACTTCCGCAGCCACGGCCCCGCCACCCGGCAGGACTTCGTCCGCTGGACCGGCCTCACCCTGGCCGACACGAGGACCGGCCTCGCGGTGGCCGGCGACACGCTCACCACGGTCCGCGTCGACGGCACCGAGATGATCGCGGACCCCGCGGCCCTGGCGGCCGGCACCACCACCCGCGACGACTGGGCCGCGCTGCCCGGCTTCGACGAGTACATGCTGGGCTACAAGGACCGCGCCCTGATGGTGGACAAGCACCACCTCGACCGGATCGTGCCGGGCGGCAACGGCGTCTTCCAGTCCACCCTGGTCGCCGCGGGCCGCACGGTGGCGACCTGGAAGCGCACCCTCGGCAGGAAGGCGGTGACGGTGGACGTCTTCCCGCTGGCCCCGCTCGCCGCCGCGGCCCGGACCCGCGCGGAGGCGGCCCTGGAACCGTACGCCGCGTTCGTCGGCCTGCCCCTGCGGGTCCGCTGGTCCGAAGTGGAGCCCGCCGCCACCGGGTGACCACGCTCCGCCGTTGTACGCTGCCAGGGTGCTGATGCTGGTCGGCCGGGAGACGCAGCTCGGCCTGCTGGCCTCCGCGGTGGACCGGGCGCGGGCGGGTGGCTTCGCCGTCGTGGAGTTGTCCGGCGAGCCCGGCATCGGCAAGACCCGGATGCTCGGCGAGCTGGCCCGGCTCGCCGTCGCGGCGGGGCTGACCGTCCACACCTGCCTCGCCACCGAGTTCGAGCAGGACGTCCCGTACGGGCTCTTCGCCGACGTGCTGCCGGGGGTGCGGACCCCCGCCCAGCTGCGTCCGTTGATCACCGGCGCCGCGTTGCTCGCCGACGACGTGCACTGGTCCGACACGGCGTCGCAGGCCCTGCTCGAGCAGCTGATCCGCAAGCCGCCGCCCGGCCCGGCCCTGATCGCGGTCACCTACCGCACCGGGCGGGCGCCGCTGCGGCTGGCCGGGGCCATCGCCCGGCATCCCGGCGTCGCCACCCGGGTGCCGCTGCCGCCGCTGAGCCCCGCCGAGGCCGGGCGCCTCCTGGCGGAGCTCCCCGCGCCGCGGCAGCGGCTCGTGGCCCGGGCCGGCGGCGGAAATCCGCTGTTCCTGCACACCCTGGCGACGATGCCGGAGGAGGTCCTGGCCGGCGTGCTGGCCCCGGCCCCGGGGGACCGCGAGAACACCCACCGCCAGGTGCTGATCGGGCTGGCGGCCGAGGTCGCCGCCCAGCCGGCCCCGGTGCGCCACGTGGCGGAGACCGCCGCGGTGGTGGGCGGGCACGCCGGCGTGGACCTGATAGCCGAGGTGGCCCGGCTCGACGCCGGCACGGTCGCGGACGCGATCGACCGGCTGCACCGGATCGGCGTCGTCGACGTGCGCGGCACCCGACTGCGGTTCCGGCACCCGCTCATCCGAGCCGCCGTCTACGAGCTGACCGGCCCGGCGCGGCGGCGGGACATCCACGCCCGTACGGCCGCGCACCTGCACGCCGTCCGCGGCGAGCAGCACCTGCTCGCGCACCACGTCGCGCTCTCCGCCCGGGACGGCGACAAGCAGGCGGCCGAGGTGCTGCTCGGGGCGGGGCGGGCGTACGCGTACCGGGCACCGGCGCAGGCCGCCCGCTGGCTCGGCACGGCGCTGCGCATCATGCCGCATGACGGACCGCACGACGGGCGACGCGCCGGCGCGGCCCTCTGGTACGCCCGCGCGCTGGCCCGCGGCGGCCGGCTCGAGCGCAGCCGTGCGGTGCTGGAGGAGCTGCGCGACGGCCCGCGCCGACGGGAAGCGGAGATGGTGTGCGTGGTCGTCGCCCGGCAGCTGGGTGACTTCGCGGAGGCCGGCGCGCTGCTCGAACGCCTGCTCGCGGGAACGCCCGGATCGCCGGCCGAGGAGGGGCGCCTGCGGCTGGAGCTGGCCACCGTCGAGGCGTTCCGGGAGGAGCCGGAGGCCTCCGCCGCGCACGCCGCCCGGGCGTTGACCCTGCTCGCGAGCGACCGGCCCGGCCTCGTCGCCTCCGCCCACGTGCTGCGGGCACTGGCCGCCCTGTACGCCGGCGACGACACGGGCGCGGACCTGGCCACGGCCACCCGCCACATCGACACCGCGGGCGACGCCGAGCTCCGCCCGTACGTGGAGGTCTTCGCGCCGCTCGCCCTGGCCGAACTCGGGTACGGCCGCCTGCCCGACGCCGCCCACCACCTGTCACGCGCCCGGCGGATGACCGACGACCTCGGCACCCACAGCGCCGTGCCGTACCTGCTGATGTTCGACGCGATGCTGCACACCCGGCTGGGCCGGCCCGGCGAGGCGCTCGTCCTGGCCGATGACGCTGCGGCCGCCGCCCGCGACAGCGGCAGCCCGGAGATGGCGGCGATGGCGGAGACCGTACGGATGCGGCCGCTGCTCTGGGTGGACGGCCCGGAGGTGGCCACCGAGCTGGCGGGCCGTCTGCTGAGGGAGCGGCGCCCCCGGTCACCGGCGTGGCGGCGGATCCTGTGCGGGGAGGCGGCGCTGGCGCGGCTCGCCGCCGGTGATCCGCGCGGCTGCCTGGAGCTGCTTCCCGCGTCCACCCCCGCACACCGGCAGTTGCGGGTGTTCTTCCAGGCGCTGCGCGCGGTCGCGTCGGCGCGGGTGGGTGACACCGCGGCGGCGGCCGGGTGCGGCGCCGACGCGGTCGCCACCGCCGTGTCGCCGTACGACCGCGGGGTCGCGACGCACGCGCAGGCGGTGATGGCGGGCCGTTCCGGCGACGCCCGTGCGGCCGCGGCCCGCGCCGCCCGGTGGTTCGCGGAGGCGGGTACGCCGGTGGAGGCCGCCGTGTGCCGGGGCCTGGCGGGTGACGGTACGGCCGCCGCGGACCTCGCCGGCCTGGGCGCGACCTGGCTTGCCGGTACGGGCGGGCATCCGGCGGTGCTGACCGTCCGCGAGCGCGAGGTGGCGGGGCTGGTCGTCGAGGGGCTGTCCAACCGGGAGATCGCCGAACGGCTGTTCCTGAGCCGGCGCACCGTCGAGTCTCACCTCAACCGGGTCTTCGCCAAGCTGGGCGTACGCTCGCGCACCGCGATGGCCCGCCGGCTCGGTTCCGGCGGCCCGTAAAGCTGGTAGCCCGTTGGGTGTTTTCACCGAAGCCTCCGCGGTGCGCGGTCCCGCATGCTCGGCGCCGGACCACCTTCCCGCTACCCCGAGGAGCCGTTGTGTCGCAGCGATCCGTCTTCCGATCCATCGTGGTGTCCGCCGTCGTGCTCACCGTGCTCGGCGGCTCCCTGCCGGCCCGGGCCGGGGCCCGTACGGCCGAGCGCCCTCCCGTCGTCACCGTAGGGGACGCCGGCGTCCCGCCCGAGGTGCTGGCCGCCGCGCGCGACCTGGCGGCGAGGACCCGCGCGAACGCCGGGCCCGTACGCCTGACCGGCGGGGGCGCCCGAGCCCTGGACCTGCCGCCGATCAACTGCCTGTCCCAGGCGCAGTTCCCCCACGCGTCGACCCAGGGCATGCCCGGCTCGGTCGACGGCAAGGCGGTCACCAGCTGCAGCGCGCCGGTGAACCAGCTCCAGGCCCAGGCCTCCCTGTACGAGTTCGTCTCCGGCTACGGCTTCCTGTTCTCGGGCCGCGGCGCGTTGCAGTATCAGATGGGCTCTGCCGGCCCCGTCACGTCGGTCGCGTTCGCGGTGTGCGTCGGTTCGCCGCGGTACTACGTCACGACCGGCTACCACTTCATCGTGGCGCCGCCGTATTACAGCCCGCCGACGGTCACGGTGAACACGCAGACGCCGGTCGTCACCGTGAGTTGCTGATCCCCGCCCTCACGCCCGTATCTGTTAACAACCCTTGATAAAGAAGTTCACGAACGTCAAGATGTGGGGGACCTGCCCGGTCATCGACAGGAGCCGCCATGAGGAAACGTCGTACCGTCTTCGCGCTGGTCGCCGGGGCCGCCATGACTCTGACCACAGTGGTCCTGGCGCCCGCCGGGATGGCCGCCGTCTCCGGCCCGGCGGTGCGGGCCGCCGCCGTGGCGTGCACCGCGCCGGCCTGGGCGGAGGGGAACACCTACACGGCCGGAGCCCAGGTGACGTACAGCAGCCGCCTCTACTCGGCCCTGGTGACCCACACCGCGCACGCGGGCGCCGGCTGGAACCCGGCGGCGACCCCGTCCCTCTGGCGTGACCTCGGCGAATGTACGGGTGGCACCCCGTCCACCCCACCGTCGACGCCGACCACGCCGCCGACCACTCCGCCCACGACGCCGCCGGCCGGGGGTGCCTGCGCGGTCAAGTCGAAGCCGGCCGGGAAGGTGCTCGTCGGCTACTGGGAGAACTGGGACGGCGCGAGCAACGGGGTGCACCCCGGCCTCGGCTGGGTGCCCATCACCGACGCCCGGCTCCGGCAGCACGGCTACAACGTCATCAACGCCGCCTTCCCGGTCATCCGCTCCGACGGCACGGTGCTGTGGGAGGACGGCATGGACGCCGGCGTCAAGGTGGCCACCCCGGCGGAGATGTGCCAGGCCAAGGCGGACGGCGCCACGCTGCTGATGTCGATCGGCGGCGCGGCGGCGGGCATCGACCTCAGTTCCGCCGCGGTCGCGGACCGGTTCGTGGCCACCGTCGTGCCGATCCTCAAGCGGTACAACTTCGACGGCATCGACATCGACATCGAGACCGGCCTCACCGGCAGCGGCAGCATCACCACGCTGTCCACGTCGCAGGCCAACCTGATCCGGATCATCGACGGGGTGCTGGCCCAGATGCCGTCGAACTTCGGCCTCACGATGGCGCCGGAGACCGCGTACGTCACCGGCGGCAGCGTCGTGTACGGCTCGATCTGGGGCTCCTACCTGCCGATCATCAAGAAGTACGCGGACAACGGCCGCCTCTGGTGGCTGAACATGCAGTACTACAACGGCAGCATGTACGGCTGCTCCGGCGACTCGTACCCGGCCGGCGCGGTGCAGGGCTTCGTCGCCCAGACCCAGTGCCTCAACAACGGCCTGACGATCCAGGGCACCACGATCCGGATCCCGTACGACAAGCAGGTCCCCGGCCTGCCGGCCCAGCCCGGTGCCGGCGGCGGCTACCTGAGCCCGTCGCTGGTGCAACAGTCCTGGAACAGCTTCAACGGCGGCCTGAAGGGCCTGATGACCTGGTCGGCCAACTGGGACGGCTCCCGCGGCTGGACCTTCGGCGACACCGTCAAGGCCCTGCAGGGCCGCTGACGTCCGGCCGGGTTTTTGCCGACCCGGCAAGCGTTCTTGGCGTCGTCATGGGCCGGGCCTAGCGTCCGGTCCATGACGACAGAGAGTTTCGAGGGCAGGACCGCCCTGGTCACCGGTTCGACCAGCGGGATCGGCCGGGCCGTCGCGCGGACCCTGGCGGAGCGCGGGGCGTTCGTGATCGTCTCCGGGCGTGACCACCTGCGTGGCAAGGAGGCCGTCGAGGAGATCCTCGGGGGCGGTGGCCGGGCCACCTATCTGCCCGCCGATCTGTCCACGGTGGCCGGTGTGCGGGAGCTGGCTGCGGCATCGCGTACGGTGACCGGCGCGGTCGATGTCCTGGTCAACAATGCCGGCATCTTCTCGTTCGGGCCGACGAGCGCGTCGACCGAGACCGACATCGACCTGATGTACGCGGTCAACGTGCGGGCGCCGTACCTGTTGGTGCAGGACCTCGTCCCCGGCATGGTCGAGGCGGGTTCCGGCGCGGTGGTCAACGTGCTGACCGGCGCCGCCTTCCGGGGAACCGCGCAGGCCGGGCTCTACGGGTCGGGCAAGGCGGCGCTGAAGCTGCTGACCCAGGCCTGGGCGGCGGAGTTCGGCCCGGCCGGGGTCCGGGTGAACGCGGTCAGCCCGGGGCCGATCCGCACCGAGGGGACCGGGTTCGGTGCGGGCCTGGAGGCCGTGGCCGATGCCCTGCCCGCCCGGCGCCTGGGCGAGGCGGCCGAGGTGGCCGCCGCGGTGGCGTTCCTGGCCTCCGGCGAGGCCTCCTACGTCCACGGCGCGGTGCTGCCGGTGGACGGAGGTGCGGTGGCGGCGGCCTGATCCGGCGCGCGGGCCCCTTGCCTCAAGACGTTGATGAACGTCAATATTTGGGGAAGAGAAGCGGAGGACCGCGCATGAGCCGAGCCATCCTCACCGTCATCGCCCTCGCCGTCACCTTCCTCACCCCGTCGCCCGCCGCCGCCGACCCCGGCGCGGCACCCCCGGCCGCCCTGGCCGGGGGTGTCTGCGCCGTGTCCTGTGACACCCGGGACCCCTCCACCGCCCGTCAGGACACCTTTCCGGTGCCGGACCGCATCCAGAACGGCCGGCGGATCTCGCTGCACCTCTCCGACGCCGACGCGATGGTGTGGGGCAGCATCGACAACGGCACCGCCGGCGACGCGGTCTGGCTGGACCGCAGCTGGGACGGCGGAGCGACCTGGGACGGGCTGCTCGGCCGGGCGAGCATCCCCGGCACGTGGACCGGCACCCGCACCCTGATGTACAACCTGGCCGATCCCGCCGCCCACCGGCGTGGCGTGGTCCGGGCGTGCGGCGACGCGGCCGGCGTCCAGTGCACCGAGTGGGTGCGGCTCAAGGCCTGCGACGCCCTCTGCGACGGTGCGACCGGCAATGTCGGCGACAGCCAGCCGGTCGCGCCCACCACGCTGAGCGGGCGCACGATCGCCCTGCACGCCGACAGCCGGGGGATGATCTGGGGCACGATCTCCGGCGGCACGGCCGGCGACGAGATCTGGCTCGACCGCTCGTGGGACGAGGGCGCGGGCTGGCCCGGCGGCTCGTCGCTCGGCCGCACCAGCACCCCGGCCGGGTCGGGCTCCGCGCGCACCGCACTCTTCGCGGCCCGCGACCCCAGGGTGCTGCTGTACGGCGGTGCGCTGCGGGCCTGCGGCCGGGCGGCCGAGGGTAACAACGGCAGCTGTACGGCGTGGGCCAGGCCGGGCGGTGACCGGGCCGCGGCCGCCGCCGACGCGCTGATGCAGCAGTACCGCCCGGACACCGCGTGGTGGCCGTCGAGCTGGTGGAACTCCGCGGTGGCCGTCACGACGCTGATGGACTGGATGGGGCGCTCCGGGCGTACGGATCATCGGTGGATCGTCGATCGGACCTTCGAGGTCAACAAGGTGGCGTTCCCGGCCGGGGAGAAGAGCAGCGACCCCATCGAGGGGCACTTCATCAGCCGGGCGATCGACGACGCCGGCTGGTGGGGCCTCGCCTGGGTACGCGCCTACGACCTCACCGGCGACCCGAAGTACCGCGCCGAGGCCGTCACCATCGCCACCTACATGCACCAGTACTGGGACACCTCGTCGTGCGGCGGCGGCGTGTGGTGGGACCGCGAGCGTACGTACAAGAACGCGGTCACCGCCGGCCTCTACATCCGCCTCGCCGCGGCCCTGCACAACCGCCTTCCGGGCGACACGACCTGGGGGAGCCGAGCGGTGACGGGGTGGAACTGGTTCGCCGCCAGCGGCCTGATCAACGGTGCCGGGCTGGTCAACGACGGGCTCAACGGCTCGTGCCGCAACAACAACGGCACGGTCTGGACGTACAACCAGGGGCTGGCCATCGGCGCCGCGCTGGAGGTGTACCGCGCCACCGGGAATCCGTCGGTGCTCGCGGCGTCGCGACGCCTCGCGGACGCGGCGATCGCGCCCGGGGTGCTGACGAAGAACGGCATCCTCACCGAGGCGTGCGACGCCCCGGACCGGACCTGCGACGACAACGGCAAGCAGTTCAAGGGCATCTTCATGCGCTACCTCGGCGACCTGGCCGACGCGACCGGGGAGCCCCGCTACCGGGCGTACGCCCGTACGCAGGCCGACAGCATCTGGAACGCCGACCGTGACGGGATGAACCGGATCGGGGAGCGCTGGAACGGGCAGACGTCGGACGCCTACCCGAACGCCCGCGACTGGCGCACCCAGGCATCGGGCCTGGGCGCGCTGATCGCCGCCGCGCCGGCCCGAAAATCGGTGTCCGGTCGCCGAGACGCGGTGATAGAAAGCCGGGGTGCGCAAGAATCTCACGTTCAGTGATCATCTAAGGCTGATCGAGGAACGGTCGACCGCTTTCGCCGCCGCGGTCGCGGCGGCGCCCAGCCTCGATGTCCCGGTCCCCACCCATCCCGGGCGCACGCTGTACGACCTCGTGCACCACGTCGGCATGGGCCGCCGCAAATCGGCCGCCGTCGTCGCGGCGGGGCCCGCGGACGGGCCCCCGGGGAAGTCGGCCTGGGACGACGGCACGGGTGCGCCTCGTGAACGCGACGCTCTGCTGGGCTGGTGGGCCGAGTCGGTCGAGCGGCTGACGAGCGCGTTGCGCGAGGCCGGCCCGGACCGTGGCTGCTGGACGTGGTGGAACGACTGCGACGCACCGCAATCCTCGGGTGCCTGGGCGCGGCGCCAGGTTCCCGAGATCGCGGTGTACGCCTATGATGCCCAGCTCACCGTGGGGGTCGCGCAGCCGCTGCCGGAGGAGGTCGCCCTCGACGGTTTCGACGAATGCCAGTTCACCCTGGTCGCCACGACGGTCGCCTGGCCGCACGAGCCCGCCGTCGTCGACTACCACGCCACCGAGGGCCCCTCCTGGCGCATCCGGCTCTCCGGCGACGGCGCGCGGGTCGTCCGCCTGACGCCCGCTGCCGGCGAGGACTCGGACCCGGCCGGTGTCTCGGCCCGCGGCACGGCCAGTGACCTGGTCCTGTTCTTCTACGGCCGGATACCGCTGGATTCCGTGCGGTGGGACGGCGACCGTCGCATCTTCGACCAGCTCATCGCCTGGGACCCGGCCGCCTGACCACTCCTTGACTGTGAAATAATTGACCAGTCAAGGATGTTGTGCGGGGCAGTCCGGGGCCGGCAGGTCCCGACCGAGAGCGCGGGAGCGGTCATGCAGTTCGGGATCTTCACCGTCGGCGACGTCACGCCCGACCCCACGAACGGGCGGGAGCCGACCGAGCACGAGCGGATCAAGGCGATGGTGGCGATCGCCCGCAAGGCGGAGGAGGTGGGCCTGGACGTCTTCGCGACGGGCGAGCACCACAACGAGCCCTTCGTGCCGTCCTCGCCCACCACCATGCTCGGCTACATCGCCGCGCAGACCGAGAAGCTGCTGCTCAGTACGGCCACGACGCTGATCACGACCAACGACCCGGTCAAGATCGCCGAGGACTACGCGATGCTCCAGCACCTGGCCGACGGCCGCGTGGACCTGATGATGGGCCGCGGCAACACCGGCCCGGTGTACCCGTGGTTCGGCAAGGACATCCGCGCCGGCATCCCGCTCGCCGTCGAGAACTACGCCCTGCTGCACCGGCTGTGGCGCGAGCACGTGGTCGACTGGAAGGGCAGGTACCGTACGCCGTTGCAGTCGTTCACCTCGACCCCGCGCCCGCTCGACGGCATCCCGCCGTTCGTGTGGCACGGCTCGATCCGCAGCCCGGAGATCGCCGAGCAGGCCGCGTTCTACGGCGACGGCTTCTTCGCCAACCACATCTTCTGGCCGGCGTCGCACACGCAGCGTATGGTCGCGCTCTACCGGGAGCGCTTCGCGCACTACGGTCACGGCGACCCCGACCAGGCCATCGTCGGCCTCGGTGGGCACGTGTTCATGCGCCGCAACAGCCAGGACGCGGTCCGCGAGTTCCGTCCGTACTTCGACAACGCGCCGGTCTACGGCCACGGCCCGTCGCTGGAGGAGTTCGCCCGCGAGACGCCGATGACCGTCGGCAGCCCGCAGGAGGTCATCGACCGTACGCTCGGCTTCCGCGACTACGTCGGCGACTACCAGCGGCAGCTGTTCGTGGTCGACCACGCCGGCCTGCCGCTCAAGACCGTGCTGGAGCAGCTCGACCTGCTCGGCGAGGAGGTGGTCCCGGTGCTGCGCAAGGAGTTCGCCGCGCTCAAGCCCGCCCACGTGCCCGAGGCGCCCACCCACGCCTCCCTGCTCGCCGCCCGCGAGGCCGGCGAGAAGGCGGAGGTGACGGCATGAGGCAGCGCACCCTCGTGGTGATCTCGGGCGGCCTGAGCCGGCCGTCCTCCACCCGCCTGCTCGCGGACCGGTTGTCCGCGGCGGCGGCGGAGCGGGCGGCCGGCCTGGGCGTGGCGGTGAGCGTACGGGTCGTGGAACTGCGCGACCTGGCCCACGACCTGATGAACCACCTGCTGACCGGCTTCCCGCCGGCGCCGCTGCGCGAGGTCCTGGACGCGGTGGAGGCGGCGGACGGGCTGATCGCCGTGACGCCGATCTTCAACGCCTCGTACAGCGGGCTCTTCAAGTCCTTCTTCGACGTGCTGGGCAAGGACACCCTGGACGGCAAGCCGGTGCTGCTCGCCGCGACCGGCGGTACGGCCCGGCACTCGCTGGCGCTGGAGCACGCGGTGCGCCCGATGTTCGCGTACCTGCGGGCGGCGCCGGTGCCGACATCGGTCTTCGCGGCCTCGCAGGACTGGGGCGGCGACGAGGCGGAGGGCCAGCTGCGCGTGCGGGTCGCGCGGGCGGCGGAGGAGCTCGCCCGGGAGATCGAGCGCCGGGAACCCGCCGCCGTGGCCGACCCGTTCGCGCTGACGACGTCGTTCGAGGAACTGCTGGCCGGCGGCTGAACCCGGGCCGGCGGGGGTAAGTAGCGCGGGACGACAGGGGGCATCATGGCGGAGATCGTGCTCATCCGGCACGGGCAGACCGAGTGGAGCGCGGCCGGCCGGCACACCTCGTACACGGATCTGGATCTGACCCCGGACGGGGAGGAACAGGCCCGGCTCGTGGGCGAGCGGCTGCGCGGCCGCGGCTTCGCGGCGGTGATCTCCAGCCCGCGCAAGCGGGCGCTGCGCACCGCCGGACTCGCCGGGCTGACCGTCACCGCGACCTCGGACGACCTGACCGAGTGGAACTACGGCGAGTACGAGGGCGTGACCTCCGCGACGATCCGGGAGACCCGCCCCTCCTGGTCGTTGTGGACCGACGGCTGCCCCGGCGGCGAGTCGCCGCGGCAGGTGGGCGCCCGCCTGGACCGGGTGCTCGAGGAGGCCCGCGGGTGGCTGGACCGCGGGGACGTGGCGCTCGTCGCGCACGGGCACTCGCTGCGGGTGGCGGGCGCCCGCTGGATCGGCCTGCCACCCGGCGGGGGAGGGCTGCTGCGCCTGGACACGGCGACCCTGTCGACGCTCGGCTTCGAGCACGGCACCCCGGTCATCGGCACCTGGAACGCGGCCTGACCTCAGGGCACCATCCAGTCGAGCACCGGGGTGCCCTGCAGCGTCACCAGGACGCACATGAGCAGCAGGAGCAGCAGGCTCCAGCCCACCACGCGACGGAAGATGTCGCCCTCGCGGCCGGCCATGCCCACGGCCGACGCGGCGATCGCCAGGTTCTGCGGGCTGATCATCTTGCCGAGCACGCCGCCCGAGGAGTTGGCCGCGGCCAGCAGCACCGGGTCCAGGCCGGCCCGCTCGGCGGTCTGGACCTGCAGCGCGCCGAAGAGCGCGTTGGCCGACGTGTCCGAGCCGGTGACCGCGACGCCGATCCAGCCGAGCATCGACGACAGGAAGACGAAGAAGCCGCCGGCGGCGGCCAGGAACTCGCCCAGCGTGCCGGTCTGGCCGGACTGGTTGAGCACGTACGCGAGGGCGAGCACGGCCATCACGGTCACGATGGCGTGGCGCAGCTCGGCGTAGGTTCGCCCGTAGGCGCGCAGGGCCGCACCCGGCCGGACCCGCAGGACCAGGGCGGTGAGCAGGCCGGCGAGGATCATCAGGGTGCCGGCCGCCGGGAGCCAGCCGAGGGTGAAGGTGGTCGACGACAGCGGCTTGCCGCCCGTGCCGAGCACGTGCAGGCCGGGCCAGCCGAACGCGACGGTCCACGGCTCCCGGGCCAGCGCCGACTTGACCGGGCCCAGGTTCGCGATCGAGAAGATGGCGATGATGATCAGGTACGGCGCATAGGCCCGCACCACCTCCACGGGCGTGTCCCGCCGCTCGGCCACCACCGCCGCCGCCCGGCCGGCCGGGCCCGTTCCGTCCGCCGGGCGGGCGTCCGGCGGGTCCTTCTCGTCCCCTGAGCGGGTACCCGCCGCGCCGGCCGGCCGCGCTTGCGCGACCCGCAGGTCGGGGGACTCGGCCGGCCGCCACACGCGCAGGAGCAGCACCACGGCCGCCGCCGCCATCAGGGCCGCGATGATGTCGGTCAGCGGCACCGAGATGTAGTTCGACGCCAGGAACTGGCCGATCGCGAAGACCACGCCCGCCACCAGCGCCGCCGGCCAGGCCTGGCGGACGCCGCGGCGGCCGTCGATCACCGCGACCAGGACCAGCGGGACGACCACCGCCAGCAGCGGGGTCTGCCGCCCGACCATCGCGCCCAGCGTCTCGGTCGTCAGCCGGGCGTCGTCGCCGGCGCCCGAGGTCACCGTGCCGAGCGTGACGATCGGCGTGGCGAGCGCGCCGAACGCCACCGGGGCGGTGTTGGCGATCAGCGCCACCGACGCCGCCCGCAGCGGCGGGAAGCCGAGCGCCATCAGCATCACCACGGTGACGGCCACCGGCGTGCCGAACCCGGCGAGCGCCTCCAGCAGCGCCCCGAAGCAGAACGCGACGATGATCGCCTGGACCCGCATGTCCGGGCTGATCCGTGCCATCGAGCGGCGCAGGACGTCGAAGTGCCCGCTGACGACGGTGAGGTTGTAGACCCAGATGGCGTTGATGACGATCCACAGGATCGGGAAGAAGCCGAACGCCGCGCCCTCGCTCGCCGACAGCAGCGCGGTGCCGACCGGCATCGAGTAGATCCCGACGGCCACCACCAGCGCCACCAGCAGCGAGATCGACCCCGCCAGCCAGGCCCGCATCCGTACGGCGCCGAGCAGCACGAACAGGGTCAGCAGCGGCAGCACCGCGAACAGGGCCGAGAGGGCCACGGAATTTCCGACGGGGTCCGTCACGATCGTGAACTGATCCGACATGGCAGCCATCCAGGATCGTCGATGATTCCTGACTGGCAATGTAACCGCTCGGTAGCTACGGCGAAACCGTCACCTCGGCGAGGGCGGCCTGGAGGCCACCGGCCGAGGCGGCGCGGCGCTGGCGGTCGGCCCCGGTGCCGCCGGCGCGTACCCGGTCCAGCGCGGCGAGCACCGCGGGTGCGTCGCCGAGCCGGTGCAGCGCCGGCCCGACCAGGGCGACCAGCTCGCCGACCAGGTCCCAGGCCGGGCGGGCGGTGCCCGTACGCGCGTCGAGCAGCGTGCCGCCGAGGCCCGTGTGCGCGGCGTTCCAGTGCGCCGCCTCCAGCACGTGGTCCGGTACGCGCCCGGCCGGCCCGCCCGCCTCCAGCACCGTCGCGACCAGGGCCCGGATCAGCCCCGCGAGCAGCACCGTGTCGCCCGGCGTGGCGCAGACGTCGGCCACCCGGATCTCCAGCGTCGGATAGGTCGCGGAGGGGCGGGCGTACCAGAGGATCATGGTGTCGTCGAGCATCGCGCCCGAGGACACGAGCGTCGCCACGGTGCGGTCCCAGTCCGCGGCGGAGGCGAACTCGGGCGTCGGTCCCAGCGCCGGCCAGCGCTTGAGCTGCAGCGACCGCCAGCTCGCGTGCCCGGTGTCGGCACCCGCGTAGAACGGCGAGTTGACGGTCAGCGCCTGGAGCACCGGCAGCCACGGGCGGACCCGGTTGGCCACGGCGATGGCGGTCTCCCGGTCCGGCACCCCGACGTGCACGTGGCAGCCGCACACCGCGGCGTCGTACGCGACCGGGCCGTAGTGCCGGGCGATGTCCCGGAAGCGCGGGTTGCCGGTCGGCTCGCGGACCGGATCGGCGATCGGGGTGGCCCCCACGGCCACGAGCCGGGCGCCCGCCTCCGCCGCCGCCTCGGCCGCCGCCCGGCGCAGCACGGCCAGCCGCCCGGCCAGCTCCGTCACGTCCGCGCAGACCGGCGTGACCATCTCCAGCATGCTGTGCCGGAACTCGAGCCGGGCCTGCCCGCGCAGGTCGTCCGGCAGCGCGGCGAGAACCTTCTCCACGATCGGGGCGTTGTGCCCGGTGACGGGGTCGAGCAGCAGGAACTCCTCCTCGACCCCGAGGGTGAGCGCCGCGGTCATGCCCGGGTGGCGGTGAGCACGACGACGGCGATCCGCTCGGCGTGCGCGTACGCCGCACCGTCGAGCTCCTCGCCGTATACGTCCGGGTCGGCCTCCCGGTACGTCCAGCGCAGATCCGTGTCCGCGAGCCGCTTCCCGGCCGCCGTGAGCAGCGGGTCGTGGCCGTCGACGATGCCCGTGCCGCTGAACAGCACGAGCGAGCCGCCCGGGGCGAGCCGTTCGGCGGCCGCGTCGAGGATCGCCAGGGACAGCCCGTGCCCCTCGGGGCCGCCGCCGTCGCGGTACGCCCGCCCGGCCGGGTCGATCATGAACGGCGGGTTGGAGACGATCAGGTCGAAGTCGCCGTCGACGCCCGAGAGCAGGTCGCTGTGGCACGGCCGGACGCCCGGGGTGCCGGCCAGCGCCAGGTTGACGTCGGTGAAGCGCAGCGCGGCCTCGTTGATGTCGACCGCCAGCACCTCCGCGCCCGGCGCCCGCTTCGCCACCGTGATCGCGCCGGCGCCCGTGCCGCAGCCGATGTCCACGGCCCGGCGTACCGGCCGGTTCCGGCCCTCGACGTGCGCGGCGGCGGCGTCGGCCATCCGGTAGGTGTCCGGCCCGAAGAACACGGAGTCCGCGGCGCTGGTCGGGAACGCCGAGTGCACGAACAGCTCGTCGTCGTACGTGGAGAACCGCACCCGGCTGCGCCAGTGGTCGCCGTCGCGGTCCAGCATCCCGGCCACGTCCAGCAGCGCGGTGATCGCGGCGGGCAGGAGGTCCGGGTCGAACGGGCGGCTCCAGCCGAGGACGTCGCGCAGGTCACGGGCCAGGGCGTTCTCCGGGCGGCGGTTCACCCGGGCGTGCGTGGCGGGGGTGACCGTGGTGAAGGCGTACCCCAGGTCCTTGAGTGCCGTGCCCAGCTCGCGGAGCGCGGCCACGGCGGTCATCGTCGTGATCATGGCGCGCTGATTGCCCACGTACGCCCGGGTTATTCCGGTGGCCGGCTCAGCCGAGCGGCAGGACCGCCCGGACGTCGCCGAGCCCGCGCGCGACCAGCAGCTCGCCGCCCGCCGCCACGCTGCCCCAGGCGCCCGTGGCGGCGTCCCACCGGCGCCACATCCGGCGATCGGTCGCCACGACGACCCGGGCCGACCCGCCCGCCGGCACGGTGGCGGCGGCCCAGCCGGCCAGGCGCACGGGCTCGTCCCGCGCGGCCGGCTGGAAGTAGACCTGGACCACCTCGCGGCTCTCCCGCGGGCCGGTGTTGGTGACCGTGACGGTGACACCGGGGGAGTCGCCGGTGACGACGCGGGCGTCCGCGTACTCCCAGCGGCCGTAGCCGAGGCCGTGGCCCAGCCAGAAGGCCGGCTCCGGCGCCCGGCCGGCGTGGTGCCCGCGATAACCGAGGAACGGGCCCTCCGCGTACGCGAGCACGCCGTCGGCCGGGGTGACCGACCACGCGGGTGACCGGCCGTCGCCGGTGGGGAACGTGGTGACCAGGCGCCCGGCCGGTTCGACGGTGCCGAGCAGGGCCGCCGCGACCGCGTGCCCGGCCTCCTGGCCCGGCAGGCCGGCCCAGACGATCGCGTCGACCCGCTCGCGCCAGGGCATGATCACCGGCGTCGCCGCGTTCACCACCACGACCGTACGGCGTGCCGCCCCGGCGACCGCCTCCACCAGGGCGTCCTGCGCGCCCGGCAGGTGCAGCGTGTGCTTGTCGACGGACTCGGTCTCCTGCTCCTCCGTCAGCCCCACCACGACCACGGCCACGTCCGCCGCGGCAGCCGCCCGGACCGCCTCGTCGATGACGTCCACGGCCGGGCGGGACGCGCCGTGCCCGATCAGCCCGAACTGCGCGACGCCGCCGAACCAGTCGGCGCCGTGGGGCAGCTCGACGGTCGCGTGGAACACGGTGCCCTCGCTCAGGTCGTACGCGTGGGTGGAGATCGGCGGGGTGAGCACCTCCTCGCCGAAGCCCTTGCCGGAGGTGCGCAGCGCGAACGACCGCTCGTCGCCGGCGACCCGCACGGTCCACCCGCCGACGCCCATGACGCCGAGCTCGACCGCGCCGGAGCGGGTGACCGTGCCGGAGAGCTCGGCGGTGGCGACCGTGCCCTCGAAGTCGTCGTCCATCCCGACCATCGTCGTGGCGGCGGCGACGTGCCGCTGCTCCAGCTCGGTGCCGGCCGCGTCGCGCAGCACCACCCGGATGCCGGGCGCGCCGGTGACGGGGTCGGTCAGGAAGCCGCCGCGCGCCGGCACCGGCCGGGTCCGCACGTCGACGCCGTCCACCACGGTGAGCCGGTCGAGCACCGCCCCCAGCCCCTCCGCGATGCTCACCTGGTACGGCGGGTTGACCTGCGCCGAGCCGCCGCCCATGCCGATCGTCTCGACGGCGTGCCGCCCGATCAGCGCCACGCTCAGCGCGGGGTCGAGCGGCAGCACCTCGCTCTCGTTGCGCAGCACCGTCATGCCCTGGGCGGCGAGGCGGGTGAGCTGCTCGCGGCGTACGGCGCTGTCCGGGGCCGGCAGCTCGTCCGGGTAGTCGCGCGGGGTGCCCAGGGCGCCGACCCGCTCGGCGAGCAGCAAGAGCCGCGCGAGGTGGTCGTCGACCACGGCCTCGTCGACCTCTCCGGCGCGCACGGCGGCCACCAGCGCGTCGCCCCACGGCCCGTCCGGCCCGGGCATCACCAGATCCAGCCCGCCGTTCGCGGCCGCCGCGGCGGTGCGGGTGGCGAACCAGTCGGACATGATCAGCCCGCGGTAGCCCCACTCGCCCTTCACGATCCCGTTGTTCACGTGCCCGTGCTCGGTCGCGGGAACCCCGTTGACCCGGTTGTACGCCCCCATGACCGACCACGCGTCCGCGTCGTCGATCGCGATCTCGAACGGCAGCAGGTACACCTCCCGCAGGGTGGCCTCGTCGACCACGCTGTCGACGGTGTCGCGCTCCGTCTCGCTCTCGTTCGCCACCAGGTGCTTGAGGGTGGCGCCGACGCCGAGGGACTGCAGGCCGCGCACGTACGCCGCCGCGAGCCTGCCGGTCAGCAGCGGATCCTCCGAGAACGCCTCGAACAGCCGGCCGCCGAGCGGGCTGCGGTGCAGGTTCACGGTCGGCCCGAGCACCACGTGGATGCGCTGGGCGAGCGCCTCCTCGGCGAGCAGCCGGCCCACCTCGGCCAGGCTCTCCTCGCTCCACGAGGAGGCCAGCAGCGTCGCGTTGGGCAGCAGCGCGACCACCCGGCCGCCGCTGAACTTGAGGCCGCGCACGCCGGTCGGCCCGTCGGAGAGGCGCACCTCGCCCAGCCCCACGGCCGGCTCCGGCGCGAGGGTGAACGTCGTCGCGCCGGTGAGCAGGGCGACCTTGGCGGGCAGATCCAGCGACTTGACGAGGGCGGCGTGGTCGGATTCCGAAGCAGTACTCATGCGGGCCTCTCCGCGCTCTCCGGGGTCGCCCCGCGGAACTGACACGTGTAACTTGCTCGTTTCAGTACGGTAGACACCCGCGAGCGCCCACGGCAAGACCGCCGGGAGGAGAGCGCCCATGACAGATCCCACGCCCCGCCGCGTCACGAGCGCCGACGTGGCCCGCATCGCCGGGGTCTCCCGCGCGACCGTCAGCTATGTGCTCAACAACACCCCCCACCAGACCATCTCGGCGGGCACCCGGGCCCGGGTCCTCGACGCCGCGGCCGGGCTCGGGTACGCGCCGTCGGCCGCCGCCCGTACCCTGCGCACCGGGCGCTCGGACGTGGTCCTGTGCCTGCTGCCGGACTGGCCCATCGGCCAGGAGGTCGGCGCCCTGCTCGGCAACCTCTCGGCCGAGCTGGACCGGGCCGGCCTGACCCTCCTCGCCCACCCCGGCACCCGCGCCGGCCGCCCGGTCACCCAGCTGTGGCGCGGGATCACCCCGGCGGCGGTGCTGGCCTTCAGCGGCTTCTCCGGCACCGAGGCCCGGGCCATGCGCGCGGCGGGGGTCGCGCTGGTGGAGGCGCCGCTCGGCCGCCCCGGCCCGGAAACCCCGGAAGGGGCGCAACACCGGGTCGGCGCGCTCCAGGCGGACCATCTCGCGGCGTCGGGCCACACCCGGATCGGGTACGCGTACCCCGACGACGACCGGGTCCGCGTCTTCGCCGAGCCGCGGCTGGACGGCGTACGCGCCCGCTGCGCCGCGCTGCACCTGCCACCCCCGCTGGTCCGCACGGTGCCCCTCGAACCGGACCCGGCGGCGGAGGCGGTCCGCACCTGGCACGGGTCCGGCGTGACTGCGGTGTGCGCCTACAACGACGAGGTGGCCCTGGCGGTCCTCGCGGGCCTGCGCCCGGCCGGCCTGACCGCCCCGGCCGACCTCGCCGTGATCGGCGTCGACGACCTCCCGGCGGGCCGCCTCGCGGACCCGGCCCTGACCACCGTGACCACCGACCAGGCAACGGTCGCCGCCCACCTGGTGACGGCCGTGCTGGCGGCGGTGCACGGCGAAACGTCACCGGCCCTCGACCTGACCTCCGCGATCCGCGTCCTGGCCCGCGCCTCGGCCTGACCTCCGCGGCCGGCGCCGCCCCCGCGCCGCTGCCGGCGAGCCTGCGCTGTCAGGCCGCGACGGCGTTCCGCAGGGCCGCCCCCGCGCCGCTTGCGGCGAGTCTGCGCTGTCAGGCCGCGGCGGCGTTCCTCAGGGCCGCCCCCGCGCCGCTTGCGGCGAGTTTGTGCTGTCAGGCCGCGACGGCGTTCCGTAGGGCCGCCGCCAGCCAGCGCAGGTCGTCCGTGGCGTCCCGGGAGGCGCGCTGTCCGCGTACCCGGGAGACCAGTATGCGGTATTTTTCCATGTCGGCCGCCAGCCCGGCCTCCAGGCAGGCCAGCACCTCGGTCAGGTCGGCGTCGCCGAACAGGCCGGCGATCAGGGGCGCGGGGTCGCCGGGCCGCGATCGGGCCTCCGCGACGGCTTCCACCACCTGCCGGGCCCACCAGATGGTCGAGCCGGGTGGGCGGGGGTGGCCGGGTGCCGGGGTGCTCAGCAGGAGGAACGTGCGCATGCGCGTACGGAAATCGGGATCCTGGGTCAGCTCGGCCAGCTCGATCCAGGCGTCGACCTGGTCGGGGGTGGGGTCGTCCGGCAGGTCGATCCGGAGGTCGCGGATGCGGTCGCGCAGCCGGGGTTCGAGGTCGAGGCCGCCGAAGACGTCCGCCTTGAAGTCGTCGATGATGCGCAGGCGTTCGGTGGCGGAGAGGCGGGCGAGGCGGTTCATCAGGGCTGTCTCCTCAGCGGTGGAGTCGCGTTTCGACACGGTGGACAGCACGGCCCGGCTGACCTTGAGGGAGCGGATCCGGGCGTCGATCGCGGCGATGTGGGCGCGGGCGACGTCGGCGACGGTCGTCCCGCCGTCGAGCACCCGGCACACCTCGTCGAGGCCGAGGCCGAGTTCGCGCAGGGTGCGGACGAGTTCGACGCGCGCCACGCTCGCGGCGTCGTAGAGGCGGTAGCCGCTCGCCGAGCGGGCCACGGGCGGTACCGCTCCCTCGTCTGACCAGAAGCGCAGGGTGCGTGCGGCCAGGCCGGTGCGCTGCGCGAGCTGGCCGATGGTCAGCAGGCCGGGGTGTGCGTCCATGGATGAATCGTCGACCTTGCAGCCGCTGGAAGGTCAAGCGTCCGGCGCGGTCCGCTGCCGGTAGTCGCTGAGGGTGAGGCCGAGCACCGACCGGAACTCGTTGGCGAGGTGGGCGTGGTCGCTGTAGCCGAGGTCGGCGGCGACGGTGGCCAGGGTCGTGCCCGGCTCGTCGCGCAGGCGTCCCGCGGCCTCCTGCAGCCGGCGCCGGCGGATCATGGCCGACGGCGGCAACCCCACGTACCGGCCGGCGAGCCGTTGCAGGGTCCGGGCCGGGATGCCCAGGCGTGCGGTTGCGTCGGTGACCGTACGGATCGACGGGTCGGAGTCGATGGCGGCGGCCATCTCGTTGGCCAGCAGCGCCTCCGGGCCGGGCGGTGGCACCTCGCCGGCGAGCCAGGCGGCGAAGGCGCCGACGGCCCGGCGGTGCCGATCGTGGCGTTCGCCCGGCCCGTTCATGGCCTCGGCCACCGGCCGGTGCAGCCCCGGAAGCTCCATTTTCCGGTACGCGTCCCGCAGCGTTGCCGGGTTCCCGGCGAGGTGCGGCACCGCGGCCGGCCGCAGCAGCGCCCCGACGCCCCACCCGGTGCCGGTCAGATCCCGGTGCGAGCGGCGCGTCGTCGGCCCGGCGAGCCCGACGGCGTCCGGCTCGACGACGAGGTTGCAGGCCGGGAAGGCGATGACGTGCTGGCGGGAGGTGCGCCCGGGCTGGATCCGCCACTCGGGGATCCAGAACCACCGCACCAGGTGCGCCACCTCGAGGGGCGCCGGAATCCGGTCGAGGGTGGGCAGCCGCGCCGGATAGAGCACGCCCCGGGGATCCTGTCGCGTATCTTCAAGCCGCTCCAGGCCGGGCATACCTACGATCCTCACCTATGACCGAGACTGAGACCGAGACCGAGACTGAGACGAACCACCGGGCCGCCGACGGCCAGTACACCACGAACGGCACCCCGCACGGCGCCACCAGCCTGACGCCCTTCCTGGCGATCCCGGGCGCTCGCGGGGCCATCGACTTCTACCGCACGATCTTCGGGGCCCGGGTCGTCGACGTGACCGAGATCGGCGGGGTGGTGGCCCACGCGGTCCTCGACTTCGGCAACGGCCTGCTCCAGCTGGGCGAGCCGATGCCCGACTACGGCCTGGTCGCGCCGCCGGAGGGGGATCAGGACTGCTACTCCATCGGCCTGTACCGCCCGGACGTCGACGCCGTCGTGGCCCGCGCGGAGGAGGCGGGCGCCGTCGTCCGGGAGGCGCCGTCGACCTTCGTGTCGGGCGACCGCTTCGCCAGCATCCGGGACCCGTACGGCGTACGGTGGTCGATCCTGACCCGGGTCGAGGACCTCTCGGAGCAGGAGAGCGCCCGGCGGGTCGCCGAATGGGCCGCGCAGCAGGGGCAGGCGGGCTGAGACCGGCCTCATCTCCCGGCGACGGCGTCCCAGGCGGCGGAGATGGGCGCGAAGGCGCGCAGATCGCCGAGGCCCCCACCCATCTTGTTCATCGTGTACGCGTACGTCGCCCGGGCGTCGAGGTCGATGACGGCGAGCGAGCCGCCGGCGCCGCCCCAGTACAGGGTGTTCGGGCCGGGCATGAAGTCGCCGCCGACGGCGAAGCCGAGCCCGAAGCGGACCGACATGCCGAGGATCAGGTCCGGACCCTCGACCTGCACCTCGAGGGCCCTGCGGCAGGTCGCCTCGGACAGGAAGCGCCGGCCGCCGGCCACCCCGGCGTTGGCGAGGATGGCGTGCACCCCGGCGACGGACCGCGCGTTGCCGGTGCCGCCGCCGGCGGGGATTTCGGCGGCCCGCCATGCCCGCGAGTTGACCGTCGATGTCTCGATCCGGGGGTTGTGCGCCGCGTTGTCCTGCAACTCCGTCACGTCGCCGGAGAAGGGCTCCTCCGCGTACGGGATCAGCTCGGCGACCCGCGGCTCCCCGGATTCCGGCAGCCCGATGTGGAAGTCGGCGCCGAGCGGCCCGGCGATCTCCTCGCGGAACACCGTGCCCAGCGTCCGGCCGGTGATCCGCCGGACGATCTCGCCGATCAGGAAGCCCTGGGTGACCACGTGGTACCCGGACGCGGTCCCCGGTTTCCAGAACGGCTCCTGGGCCGCCAGCGCCGCGGTCGCCCGCTCCCAGTCGTACAGGTCCTCGGGCCGCAGCGGCTCACGCCAGCCGGACAGTCCCGCGGAGTGGCTCATCACCTGCGCCACCGTGATCCCGTCCTTGCCGCCGGCCGCGAACTCGGGCCAGTAGCGGGCGACCGGCGCGCCGAAGTCGAGCTCGCCGCGGTCGGCGATCAGCAGCGCGGTGAGGGCCGCCATGGTCTTGGTGATCGAGAAGACGTTGACGACGGTGTCCGGCTGCCAGGGCCGGGTGCGGGCGGCGTCGGCGTACCCGCCCCAGAGGTCGGCGACCGTCTCGCCGCCGACGGTGGCGCAGAAGCTCGCGCCCACCTCGGCACCGTCGGTGAAATTCCGCTCGAAGGCGGTGCGCACGCCCGCCATGTCCGCGCGGACGGAACCGCACACTTCCCCGTCGGCCATCGCCACACTGTCCGCGCCGGCCCGGCTCCCGGCAACGCATTTTGCGGCGTCCGGTGCGTTCAGAGCCGGGCGGCGGTGTCGTAGCGGCGGCGCAGGCCGGTCATCTCCGCGTCGGTCAGCGCCTCCCTGCGTGCCAGGTCCGCGTACGGGGGCGGGAACAGCTGTCCCAGCCGGTCGGCGTACGGGACGCCGTCGGTCGCCTCGACCACCTGGATGCCCGGCGGCCGGGTCGACAGGTCCACGATCACCGGGCCGGCCAGCTTGACCGCGACGTCCCACGGGCGCTTCTCCTCGGCCACCCCGCACAGGTGGAAGCCGTAGATCCGGCGCACCTCGGCGAGGGCGGTGGCCGAGGCCGGCTCGTGGCCGTACACCCGGACCCCGCAGATCACCGGCGCTCGTTCCGCGGGCTGGTGACCGGCATGGCGGTGCTGCTCCGGCGTGGTCTGCTCGAGCGTCGTACGCAGCAGGTCCGAGAGCTGTCCCCGCAGGTCGGCCGGGGCGGCCGGGCGGAGCAGGACGGCCGCGCCGGCGGTCGCCAGGAGGGTCGTCGCCGCCCACACGTAGCGGTTGCGGATCCAGGAAGTCATGGGTACGCCTCACCTCGTCGCCGCGGGTGCCGGTCCGCGGCCCGGGGAGTCCCGGGCCGCGGCGGCCGGTCAGGAGAACGTCACATCGCTGCACCACATGTAGGCCTGGTCCAGGTGCGAGGCCTGCCAGATGACGAAGAGGATGTGGTGCCCGGTGTAGCCCGACGTCGAGATGTTGAACGAGATGTTCTGCGCCGGCGCGTACCTGCCGGTCTGCGTGATGAAGTCGAGGTTGCCCCAGCCGAGGCGCTGCGTGGCCGGGTTGTACCCCTGCTTGCTGACGTAGACGCGGAAGTAGTCGGCGCCGTGACTGGCCTGGTCGTACAGCTTGACGGTGAAGTTGCGCGAGACGCTGGTGGTCTTCCAGGCGCCCGGCTGGTTCAGGCTGTCGTTGCGGGTCAGGGCGTTGCTGCAGAGCTGGCCGTCCGGCGTACGGGCCTGGAACTGACCGCCGAGGCCGTCCCGCAGCGCGCTCATCCAGTTCCACATGGTGTCGGGGTTGGCCTGGAAGGCCTGCCAGCACATGGGGTCCTGCTGCTGCATGGCCGGGTTGGTGTGCTGGCTTCCCCAGGTCTGCCAGCACTGGTAGGCGCGGCTGGCCGGGCTCACGATGGTGCCGTGCGCCTGGGCCGCGCCGGCGTAGGGGAGCAGGCCGGCGACCAGCGCGAGCAGGACGACCAGCACGCGGACGGGGTGGCGGACGGCTGAGCGGGACTCGTGTGGGGGCACGGTGGGTCCTCCGTTCATCGGGGGTCGAGAGCATGGGAGCGCTCCCAGACAGGGTGGCACCTCGATGTCCGAATATCAACCATCATCTATCGATCGAGGAACGCCCTCGACGCGGGCCGGCCTTTGTCAGTACGTTCCCACCATGGGGGGAGCCGCCGCCGGTTCCACCCGGTTGCGGCCGCAGCGCTTGGCCTCGTACAGGGCGTCGTCGGCCCGGCGCAGGAGGTCCTCGGCGGAGCCGCCCGCCGCACCGGCGATGCCGGCCGAGAAGGGTGACCGTCAGCGGCAGGCCGGTGTCGATGCGGGCTACCTGCTCGCGCAGGGCGTCGATGCGGCACCGGGCGGTTTCGGCGTCCGCCCCGGTGAACGCGACGACGAACTCCTCGCCCCCGTACCGGGCCACCACCGCGTGCGGGCCCGCCCCGGCCTCCAGCAGGCGGGCGAAGGCGGCGAGCACGGTGTCGCCGACGGCGTGCCCGTACATGTCGTTGATCTGCTTGAAGTGGTCCAGGTCGAGCAGCGCGAGGCTGGCCGGCGGCGCCTCGCGGAGCCGGTCCATGAGATACCGGCGGTTGTGCAGCCCGGTGAGCACGTCCCGGGTGGCCTGCTCGGCCAGGTCCGCCCGCAGCGCCTCGATCGTCGCGAGCTGCTCGCGCAGCTCGGACGCGGCCCGCTCGGCCTGCCGGCGGCGCAGGTTGAGCTCGGTGATGTCGCGCGCGACGAGCGCCCAGCCGAGGCAGCGGCCGCGCCGGTCGTGCAGCGGGGTGATCTGCACGTGCAGGTCGATTCCGGTGTCCCGGGGGCCGTTGACGGTCTGCTCGGTGGCGCGCAGCTCGTCCAGCCGGAGCGGGATGCCGGCGTCGACGGGCAGGCCGGTCACGTCCGCGGGCAGGCCCGGGACCAGGCGGTGGTAGATCCGGCGGGCGGCCGGGTTGACCTCGATGATCCGGGTCTCCCGGTCGATGACCATCACGCCGTCGGACATCGTGGCGAAGATGTGCCGGTGCGCGATCGGGATGAACTGCGGCAGCCCGCCGGCCAGCACCAGCTGGATGTAGACCATGCAGATCGCCTGGCCCAGGGGGATGAGGTCGATGAGCGTCACCGGCAGCGCCGGGGTCACCAGGGCGATGACCGTGCAGGGCACGTACGTCCCCAGCACCAGCAGCGAGATCCGGCGCTGGCCGGCCGAGGTGGAGCGGCGGATGAGCACGACGACCCGCGCGACCGTGCCGACGATGAGCGCCTGGATGTAGAAGGCGTTCAGCCAGAACGTCGGCCCCGGCACCGTCAGGAGCATGCCGTTCCAGCCGGTCGGCTCCACGCCGGTGAAGTGCAGGTGCAGCCACGGGTCGGTGACCACCGCCCCCAGGATCAGCACCGGCTCGGCCAGCAGCAGCGCGGTACGCCGGGAGAGACGCCAGGCCCGGTCCGAGAGGGCGAGCGCCATGCACGAGACCGACGCCATCACGAGCGGTGACACCACGGCCTGCACCGAGCCGACGACCCACACGGTCGTCCGGTCCGGCACCAGCAGCTGCACCGCGCTCAGCGCGTTGATCAGCGCCACCCCGGCGCCCATGAACGCGACGATCGGCAGGATGGCGGAGCCGGCCCGGGAGCTGCGCAGGCCGGACACGGCCACGGTGGCGGCGGTCACGGCGGCCACGCCGAACGCCACGACCAGCGCAGTTGTCATGCCCGCCCTGATCGGTGTGCCGGTGGCCGACCTGAGGGAACCGGCGGGCGGCGTCATTGCCAACAGACCCACAGGTACGGCACAAGCCCAGCTCAGGCTCGCACGCGAGGGTAGGTGCCCAGGGACGAACGGCGTGGGGGAGTCCGAGATGCTTGTGCAGCTGAACCGCAGTGACCTGAACCGGGCGTTCGCGCCGAACTCGACCGCCGTGCCGGTCCCGGGGCTCGACCGGCAGCGGCCGGACCCCGTGGTCGCGGTGCTCGGGCCGGCCGGGCGGGTCATCGCCCTCGGCTCGCACCTGCCCGCCGGCTGGACCGTACGGTTCGCGGCGGGCGTGGACGACGTCCGCCCCGACGAGATCGTGCTGATCAGCGGCGCCCGCGAGGACGCCGTCCGGCAGGCGCGCACGCTGCTGCCCGCCCGCACCCGGATCGTGGCCCTGGTCGACGAGGGCGCCCGCGCCGAAGCGGTGGCCGCCGTGCTGACCGCCGGTGCCGACGCCTGCGTCCGCGGCGGTCAGCCGGCGATCCTGGCCAGTCACCTGGTGGCCTGCCGGCGCCGGCAGCTCACCGACCGGTGGGTGAACCTGGGGGCGTCGCTGCCCCGGCCCTGAGCGGCTCAGTCCTCGAAGACCTTCTTCAGCAGCACCGGCGTGCCGGCCCGCTTCTTCCACTCACGCGGGTAACCCAGCGACACCTCCTGGAACGGCACGCCGTCCTGCGACGTCCGCCGCGGGATGTGCAGGTGCCCGTAGACGGCGGCCGCCGCCCGGAAACGCAGGTGCCAGTCGGCGGTGAGCTCGGTGCCGCACCACTGGGCGAACTCCGGGTACCACAGCACCTCGGTCGGGTGCCGGTGCAGCGGCCAGTGGCTGATCAGCACCGTGCGCAGCCCGGGGTCGACCGCGGCCAGCCGGGCCTCGGTGGCGGCCACGCGGGCCCGGCACCACGACTCCCGGTCCGGGTACGGGTCCGGGTGCAGCAACTCCTCGTCCGTGCACACCACACCCGTGCGGTACGCGTACGCCAGCGACTCCTCCTTCGTGGACGTTCCCGGTGCGCGGAACGTGTAGTCGTACAGCAGGAACAGGGGCGCGACCACGGCCGGGCCGCCGTCGCCGTGCCAGACCGCGTACTCGTCCTCGGGGGTGCGCACCCCGATCTCCCGGCACATGGCGACCAGGGCGTCGTAGCGCTCGACGCCCCGCAGCCGCACCGGATCCTTGGCGTGTGTCCACAGTTCATGGTTGCCCGGCGCCCAGATCACCTCGGCGAAGCGCGAGCGCAGCAGCCGCAGGGTCGCCTCGACGTGCGAGAACATCTCCGCGACGTCGCCCGCCACGATCAGCCAGTCGTCCGGGGAGACGGGGTGCAGGCTCTCCACGAGCGCACGGTTCTCCGCGTACGCGACGTGCAGATCGCTGACGGCGTACAGGGTGCCCGCCACGAGCGCCTCCTCATGATCCCTCGATGGCCCTGACCATGATCCTGCCAGCCGTCGGAAAGAATCTTGGCCGCGGCTGTCACGCCGGAGGGCTCCCGGAGACCCAACAAGGGGGACTTCCCGGCGGACGGAGGATTCGGTGGTCGACGCGCAGGACGCGCACGACGTGGGCAGCGACCACGCGGACACCGCCTCCGGGGCCGTCCCGCGCGGCTCGGCGGGTGACGAGCCGGTCCCGGCGCGGCGGCTCATCCCCGATCCGCCGCCGGCGGCCGAGATCGAGGAGTTCTTCCGTCGCTACTGGGAAGGCCTCGTCCGCAACCTGCTGCGCGAGGGCGCCAACCGGTGGGAGGCGCAGGACGCGGTCGCCGAGGCCATCCGCGAGGCGCTGCGGCGCTGGCCGGAGCTGACCCACCCGGTCGCCTGGGTGCGCACCGCGGCCCGCTCGCACTGGCTCAAGCAGCGCCGCGCCATCGGGCAGGGCGACCTCGAGGTGCTGGTGGCCGACGTCACCGAGCTCGACGAGGCGCGCGCCGACGACCCGGAGCTGGTCGCGTACGAGCTGGAGGAGTGGTTCTCCGGCGTGCTGGCCCAGCTGCCGCCCGCCCGCCGCGAGGCCCTCGAACTGTCCGCACAGGGGCTCACGCCCACCGAGATCGCCGCCCGGGTCGGCAAGTCGCCCGAGGCGGTGCGTACCGCGCTCAAGCTCGGCCGCAAGCAGGCCGTCGCGCTCTGGCAGGCGATACCCGGCCAGCGTACGGGCAAGCGCCCGGCCGACCCGGAGGGAGGCGAGCACTGATGGCGCAGCACGGCCCGCACGACGAACCGTCCGAACACGACGAACCGGTGCTCACCCACGCCATGATGATCGCCGCCCTCAACGGGGTGCTCGCCGACTGCGGCTATCCGCCGGTCGCCGAGGACGACCCCGGGCCGGCGCCGCTGCCCCGCGACAATCCCGCCGACCGCCTGATCGAGGACGCGCGGCACCGCGCCGACGGCATCGTCGCCGCCGCCCTCGAGACTGCGGTCCAGTACACCGACGCCGCGCTCGACCGGGCCGCCCGTACGGTGATCAGCGCCCGCCGGACGATCGCCGGCACGGTGCCCGCACCGCCGGATCTCGCGCCGCTGCCCCCGGCGGACGACTCCGGCCGCCCGGTCGGGCGGCGCTGGCTGGCGGCGGCCACCGCGGCGGGCGTCTACCTGCCCATCGCCGACGCCGTCGCGGCGCAGACCCTCGACGTGTTCGCGGCCTGCCTGCACGACGCCACGCATGCGGTGCCGGCGGACCTCGACGCCGCGTACCGGGTGGGGACCGAGGTCGTCGCGCTCGGCATCGGGCGGCCCGAGGCGCTGCCGGCGACGATGAGCCTTGTGCTCGACCACCTCGCCGACGGGGAGGTCCTGGGCCGCCCGGCGCGCCAGGTCGCCGCCACCTTCGCCGCCGGGTTCGCCGCCGCGCTGCAGGCCCGCACCCTCGCCCAGCAGGAGTCGCTGCACCGGGCCACCCAGCGGGCCGCCCGGGAGTTCCAGCTCGCCCTGCAGCACAGCGAGGCCCGGTACCGCCGGCTCGCCTACTACGACCCGGTCACCGGGCTCGCGAGCAAGGCGCGGCTGGTGCAGCGGTTGCGGCAGGCGGCGCACGGCGACGACCCCGAACGGCACGCCGGCGTCTGCCTGATCGAGCTCGGCGGGTACGGCGCCATCGGCGAGCAGTTCGGCGCGGAGGCCGGCGACCACGTGCTCGCCGAGGTCGGCCGCCGGCTGCGGACGGTAGCCCAGCACCCCGACTACCTGATCGCCCGGCACGGCCCGCACACCTTCGCGATCCTGGTGCAGGACAGCGGCGGCGTGGCGCATCTGGCGGACCTGGCCGAACGGGTCGCGGTCGCGCTCGCCGAGCCGGCGTCGCTGCCCGGCACCGGCCTGACCGCCCCGCTGCAGGCCCACATCGGCGTCGTCGACGTCGCCGCCGCCGGCCTCGACGCCGGCCAGGTGCTGGTCGACGCCGAGATCGCGCTGCGGCAGGCGCGGGCCGGCACCGGGCGCTGGGCCGTCTACGACCCGCAGCCGGGGCCGGCCGGGCGTACCGGCGGGACGAGCGTGACCGGCCTGGTCACCGGGCCGCCGACGTACCAGCCGATCGTCAAGCTGGGCTCGGGGCGGATCGCCGGCCTGCACACCCGGATGGCGTGGCGGCACCCGCACCTGGGCACCCTCGACCTCAACCGGATCGGCCAGCTGACCGGCGACCGGGACACCACCACCCGGCTGGCCGGCAGCCTGCTGCACCAGGCCTGCCGCCAGGCGATGCAGTGGGACGGCGGCAAGAAGGGCCCGTTCATCGGCGTCGACCTGCCCGTGCACCAGATCGGCTACCCGGACATCGCCGACCTCGTCCGCGAGGCGCTCACCGGCAGCGGCCTGCCGCCCAAGCGGCTCCACCTGCACCTGTCCGGCATCGACGCGGTGCCCGCCGGGGAACACAGCCATGCCGTGCTGAGTGCGCTGGCCGCGCTGGGCGTCCGCCTGGTCCTCGACGATTTCGGTACGGGGTACAGCAGCCTCGCGTACCTGCGTGACCTGCCGGTGCACGGCCTGCGGACGCCCGCCGGCCTGCTGCACCCCACTCCGGCGGGCGCCGAGGCCGACCGCGAACTCGTCACCGGCATGGCGCGGGTGGCGCACGCGCTGGGCCTCACCCTCACCGTGCACGGCGTCGACGACGACGTCCGCGCGGCCACCCTGATCGGCACGGGCTGCGACGGCGCCCAGGGCCTGCGCTACGGCGCGCCGACGACCCCGCACCAGGTGCCCGTGCTGCTGCGCGGATCGACCCTGCGCCCGCTCCTCGGACGGGAGAACGGACTGGTGGCGTCGTGACCGACCACAGTGGAGTAAGCTTCCCCGGTATGGCGAACGCCGACACGGACCCGGCGGGCCGGCCCAGCAGCGCCCGCATCTACGACGCCCTGCTCGGCGGCAACCACAACTTCGCCGCCGACCGTGAGGCCGCCCAGCACCTGCTGGCCGCGATCCCGGGCGCGGGGGAGATGGCCCGCGCCAACCGGGCGTTCCTGAACCGGGCCGTGCAGTTCCTGCTGGACCGCGGCGTCCACCAGTTCCTCGACATCGGCAGCGGCATCCCGACGGTCGGCAACGTCCACGAGATCGCCCAGCGCCGCATCCCCGACGCCCGCGTGGTCTACGTGGACATCGACCCGGTGGCGGTGGCGCACAGCAACGACATCCTCAAGGACAACCCGTGGGCGGTGGCGGTCCAGGCCGACATGCGCTTCCCGGAGGCGATCCTCGACCACCCGGGCGTCCGCCGCCTGCTCGACCTCGGCGAACCGGTCGGCCTGCTGCTGGTCGCCATGCTCCACTTCGTCCCCGACGACGACGCCTACCCGGCGGTGGAACGCCTCCGCGCCGCCCTGCCCCCCGGCTCCTACATCGTCATCTCGCACGGCGTCTCCGACACCCCCTCCGACGCCGCCCTCGACAAGGTGACCGCCCTCTACCGCCGCACGGACGTGTCCACCGCCCACGGCCGCGACCGCGAGTCGATCCTGCGCTTCTTCGGCGACGCCGACCTGGTCCCCCCGGGCCTGGTCTGGGTCCACGAGTGGCCGGACCCGGCCGACGGCGACCCGCACGGCATGGCGGTGGTCGCGGCGGTGGGCCGGATAACGCCGCCCTCCTGAACATTCCTCCCGGCACCCCACCCCTCCGCCGCCCCCGCAGGGGTGGGGTGCGCCCACCAACCCGGACCCCGCCCGGCCCGCCCGCCGAGCCGGCCCTCCACGAGCCGGTCCCGCGATCCGCTCGCTGGGTCGATCTGCTCGCTGGGCCGATCCCCTCGCGTCTCCGTGCGCCGGGTCGGCACGGCCCGTGTGCCCGTGTGCCCGGCCGGCCGGTCGCCTCCGTCCGGTCCGCGCGCGGTGGTCGAGGGGTGAGCCTGCTCTCGTCCGGTCCGCTCGCCGGGCCGGCTGGCGGGGTGGATATGCGGCTGTCGCGAAGAGCTGCCGTCCCACAGGCGCACCGGCCGCGCGGGGTGGTTGTGCGGTGCGACGGCCGCGTGCGGGGTGGTTGTGCGGCGGGGCTGAGCTGCGGCCCGGGGGGATCAGGCGAGGAGTTCGCGGACGCGGGGGATCACCTCGGTGCCGTAGAGGTGGATGGCCGACATCAGGTCCTCGTGGGGCAGGGTGCCCACCGAGTACTTCAGGTCGAAGCGTTGCGCGCCCACCTCGCGTACCGTGCGGGCGATCTTGGTGGCCACCGTCTCCGGGGAGCCGACGTGCCAGGCGCCCTCCGTCACGTCCGCCTCGAAGCGGTCGCGGGTCAGGGGTGGCCAGCCGCGCTCGGCGCCGATCCGGGTGATGACCTTGCGGGCGTGCGGCCAGACCGTCTCCACCGCCTCCTCGTCCGTGGCCGCCACGAAGCCCGGCGCGTGCACCGCCACGGGGAGGCGGTCGCGGCCGAACTCGGCGAGGGCCCGGTGGTAGAGGCCGACGTACGGGGCGAAGCGGGCCGGGTCGCCGCCGATGATGGCCAGGACCAGCGGGAAGCCCAGGCGGGCGGCGCGGACCACCGACTCGGGGCTGCCGCCGACGCCGATCCACGTGGGAATCGTGCCTGCCTCCGTCTTGGGGTAGACGTGCTGGTCGCGCAGCGGCGGGCGGACGGTGCCCTGCCAGGTCACCGGCTTCTCGGTGAGCAGCTCGGCCATGAGGTCCGCCTTCTCGGCGAAGAGGCGTTCGTAGTCGCCGAGGTCGTAGCCGAAGAGCGGGAACGACTCGGTGAACGAGCCGCGGCCCAGGGTGATCTCCGCACGGCCCTGCGACACCGCGGCCAGTGTGGCGAAGCGTTCGTAGACGCGTACGGGCTCGTCGGAGCTGAGCACCGTCACCGCGGTGCCCAGCTTGATCCGTCGGGTGCGGCCGGCGATCGTGGCGAGGACGATCTCCGGCGCTGACACGGCGTAGTCGTCGCGGTGGTGCTCGCCGAGCCCGAACACGTCCACGCCCACCTCGTCGGCGAGGACTGCCTGCTCGACCACGTTACGGATCACCTGGCCGTACGGCAGGAGCTCGCCGTCGGGTCCTGCGGTGACGTCACCGAACGTGTCGAGGCCGAATTCCACGGAGGTCATGCCGCGATCCTAGATCGTTACCGGGCTTTGACATTTATGGCCGTTCGGCTCACGTCCCCCTCACGCATCGACCGGCATGATCTGGGCGCACCGCTGATATGGGGGAGGATGCCGACAGTGCGGCAGTATCGGAAATGGGGCTGGGGCCTCGGAATCGCTTCGGTGACCGCGGTCATCGCCTTCGGGGTGGCGTCGTGGCAGGTGAACGCCGCGCCCACGCCCGGCGCGTCCCCGGGGGCGGAGCAGCCGCGGGTGTCCGACCCGGATCCGGGTCCGGAGCCCACGGCCGGCACCGGCAACGACGCCCTGACGAGCGCCGAGGTGGAGAAGGCCCGCGAGATCGCGGTCACACCGGAGCTGAAGGAGAAGGCCAAGGACGCTTCCGGGGCGGCCGGTCCGGAGTTCCTGTCCGCGGACATCGTGGACACCGACGGGGGACGCCGGGCCGAGGTGTACTTGTACGACTATGCGACGAACAACCTGATCAAGCAGGTCGTGGACCTGGGCGGCAGCAAGCTCACGGACTCGTACTCGGCGGCCGGGCTCCATCTGCCGGCGTCGGCCCACGAGGTCGACACCGCGCTGGACCTGCTGCTCGCCGACCCGCTCGCGTCCGAGTTCAAGGATGCGTACGCGAAGGCCACCGGCAGTCAGTTCGCCGGCAAGGACGGGCTGAAGACCACCGCGCACGTGTTCAAGGCGCAGGCCGCCGACCCGGCCGTGGCGCAGTGCGGCGAGCACCGCTGCCTGAGGCTCATCGTCGAGGCGAAAGGTCGCTACCTCGACCTCGGCCACCTGATCATCGACCTTTCCGGGCGCACCGTCGCCCGCCTGAGCTAACGGGGAACCGGCAGCATGACGTACCGAAAGACAGCGGGCGCCGCCGCGGCGCTGCTGACCGTCGCCTCGCTCGGCCTCGCGGGAACGCCCGCGGCCGCCAAGGCGCCCGTCGCCGTCGCGCAGTGCGCGGCGTCCTCGACGGTCAAGGAGACCCTGCCGAACGGCACGACCTGGCAGCTGTGCTGGCGCGTCCAGGACCGGGCGGGCCTGGTCCTGGACGACGTCTTCGTCTCCTCGAAGCGCTATCCCACGCCGGTCCAGGTGCTGGACTCGATCCGGCTCGGGCAGCTCAACGTGCCGTACGACTCGGGCGAGACCGAGTACAACGACCTGACCGAGTACGGCTTCGGCGGCAGCAACCTGGAGACCCTCGGCGGCGAGGACTGCAAGGGCGGCTCGGCGCGCGAGGGTTCCGACGGCGGCCCGGAGGCGCGGCGCCGCAAGGTGCTCTGCGTCAGTGCGGAGCCGTCCGGGCTGGCGTACCGGCTGAAGGACTACAACTACGAGACCGGAGCCGACAAACTCTACTCGAAGCAGGGCCACGACCTGGTGCTGCGGACGATCAGCAAGGTCGGCTGGTACGAGTACGTGTCCGAGTACCGCCTGGCCGACGACGGCCAGATCTCGGTGCGGCTCGGCGCGACCGGTGACCTGTCGCCCGGCGACTACGTCAAGGCGGATCGGGGCTGGCCGATCGGCAAGGGTGCCCGCGACTACGCCTCGATGCACTACCACAGCGCGATCTGGCGGGTCGACACCAACATCGACGGCAAGGGCGGCGAGAAGGTCGAGCAGTACGACACCAAGACGGACGGGCGCGGTTCGATGGCGGCCAAGCTCAAGACGAGCATGACCAAGATCGACAAGGAGGGCACCTTCACCAAGGCGAACCGCCGCTGGTGGCGGGTGGTCAGCGAGGCGAGCAAGAACAAGGACAGCCACAAGCGCTCGCTCGAGCTGGTGACCGGCGCGGACGACCGCTACGAGGCCAACCCGGCGACGACGCCGGACGTGACCTTCACCGAGGCGCGCGGCTGCGAGAAGTTCGCCACCGACAACGCCGACCCGCAGTGCAAGACCATGAAGACGATTCTCGACTACGTGAAGGACAAGCAGACCCTCAAGAACCCGGTGATGTGGGTTCGCGTCGGCTTCCACCACGTCCCCCGCGACGAGGACCAGAGCCCGATGCCGCTGCACTGGCAGGGCTTCGACCTGCTGCCGCGCGACTTCACCGACATGAACCCGCTGACTCCGGCCGACCGGAACGGCGTCAACGGGCAGACGGACAACTGATCGACGGCCCGGCCCGGTCCCCGCGACCGGGCCGGGCCGCGCCGTGAGGAGAGGCAAGACCTTGCCCGTACGCCGCCTGGCCGCCGCCCTGGTGCTGGCCGCCACCGCGCTGACCGTGGTGACCTTCGCCGCCCGCGGCGGGGGCGACGGCGACCCGCCGGACCAGCCGCAGCGCAGGCCGGTCGCGGTGGCCTCGGTGACCCCGCCCGCCCCGGCCGACCTGCGGTACGCCCGGGAGATGGTCGCGCACCACGAGCAGGCGGTGCGGATGAGCCGGTCGATGCTCGCCAAGCCGGGCCTGCCGGAGCGGATCCGGGACCTGGCCGGCTTCATCGCCCAGGACCAGCAGCGGGAGATCGACGAGACGAACGCCTGGCTGACCGCGTGGGGAGAGCAGTCCGCCGCGGGTCACGAGCACGGTCACGGTGCCGGCGCCGGGATGCTCACCCCGGCGCAGTTGACCTCGATCGACGCCGCGGCCGGCGGGACCGCGGTGCGGCTGTACCTGACCGGCATGATCGAGCACCACCGGGGCGCCGTCACGATGTCCCGCGAGCTGCTCGACGGCGGCGGGCGCAACGTCTACATCCACGGCCTCGCCAAGCACGTCATCAACGAGCAGACGACCGAGATCGACGCCATGACCGGCATGCTGCCCGCCGGGACCGTCAGCGGGGCAGCGGGCGCGTGAGGTGGCGGCGCAGCAGCTGGGCCGCCGGCCGTTCGACGTAGCGGTGCAGCAGCCACGCCGCCGCGGTGACCACGGCGACCACGATCGCCAGGGTGGCGTAGCGCGGCAGGTGCGGGTGCAGGGCCGCGATCAGCGTCCAGCCGGCGTACTCGTGCACCAGGTAGAGCGGGTACGTGAGCGTCCCCGCCACGGTCAGCCAGCGCCACCGGATCCGGTCCGCGCGGCCGGTCGCCACCAGCGCCATGATCGCGAAGATGGCGGCGAGCAGGAGCAGCGCCGGCGCCACCGGTAGCGGCCTGCCGAGGACGTCCCGGGAGACGTGCACGACCTGCCCGGCCACGTCGTGCTGGGCCATCAGGAACGCCGCCCCGCACAGCGCCCAGAGCGTGACGTGGCCGCCGCCGCGGTGCACCAGGAACAGCGCGATCCCGGCGACGAAGTACGGCGCGTGCCGGGGCATCACGATCACGTCGAGGGCCGGCACGTCCGCCTGGGTCGCGACGGCCGCCGCCACCAGCCAGCCGTAGCCGAACAGCGTCGCGGAGCGCGGAGTGAGCCCGCGCCACACCACGATCGCGAACAGCAGGTAGAAGCGCGCCTCGACCCACAGCGTCCAGTAGACGGCGTCGACCGGGCGTACGCCCAGCGGCTCCTGCAGCATCGTCAGGTTGACCAGCAGGTCGCTGACGCCGACGGGTTCGCGGACCACCGGCCACAGGCTCAGCACGGCGAAGGTGAGCAGGGCGGCCGCCCAGTACGCCGGGTACAGCCGGATCACCCGCGACCGCAGGAATTCCCCGGGCGTACGGCCCCACGCGCTCAGGCAGATCACGAAGCCGCTGATCAGGAAGAACAATTGGACGCCCAGCCAGCCGTACGAGGCCGGCAGCGACAGCCACGGGAAGACCCGTTCGGCGCCGGCGCCCCAGGGCAGGACCGTGCCGCGGTCGTACGCGATGAAGTGGTAGGCGACCACCATGAGCGCGGCGACCAGCCGCAGCCCGTCGAGCACCGCGATCCGGGTCCGCGGTGCCGGGGTGCCGGCCGGGCGCCGTTGCTGAGGGGTCTCGAGAACAGCCACGCACGAACAACCCGCGGGCGTGCTCCCGGGCAACGGGCCCGGCCGGGTCAGCTCACCGGCCGAGCACCGTGAACCGGTCGAGCGCGATCGTGCCGCGGTCGAGCCGGAGCCCGACCGCCGGCGACCAGGCGCCGAGGTCGGCGGGCGGGACGGCGTTGCCGACCGGCGCGTCGTGCAGCCCGGTCCACCGCCCCTCGTGCTCCAGCCAGGTGGTCAGGTGCCCGCCCTGCAGCACGACGGCGAAGCGGTCGCCGGGCTGCCAGCGTACGGCCGCACAGCACCCGCCGGTCGCCTCCGGACGGTCCGCGCCGGCCACCCGCACATCCGCGCCGGAGCTGCCGAAGTGGTTGTTGTACCAGGCCATGGCGTTGTCGCGGGAGGACGCCGACAGGCCGAGGAAGAGGCTGTCCTCGGGGTCCGCGCCGGAGAACGACCGGGGTTCGACCACGATCGCGGCGCCCCGGGTGCCGGTGGCGACAGGCGCGGCGAGCACGCCGAACGCGCGGCGGTCCGTCCCGGCGGTCAGCGCGCCGCCGGACACGCCGAGGACCGGGTCGGCCTCGCCGGGCACCGGCTTGTCGAGCCGGTATCCGGCCGTACGGTCGGTGGAGAAGTCGTCGTCCCAGAGGGTGACCGGGAAGTCGGCCGGGTCGAAGACGTAGCGGGTGGGTGCGACCGCGCCGCTGACGCCGTCGCGGCCGGTGGCCAGCGCCCGGATCGGCGGGCCCGCGCCGAGGTCCGCGTCGGCGGGCACGGTGATCCGCCAGGTGGTGCGCGTCCCGTGCCGCTGCGCCCGGACGGCGGTCCAGCCGCGCGGCACGTGCAGGGACACCTCGGCCCGGCCGGTCACCCGGGTCGTGGCGGTGACGGTGGCGCCCGCCTTGACGGCGATCGCGCCGTCGGTGAGGCCCTCGAAGGCGACGGAGACGCCCGGATCGGGCTTGCGCCACACCTGGAGGGCGGTGATGCCGACCGCGCCGCCGTCGGTGCGGCTGGTCACCACGCGCAGCCGGTCGGTGGTCAGCGGCGGGTCGACCAGGACCCGGTTGATCGCGCGGCCCACCGGGACGGCCGGGTCGCGGCGCTGGCCGGGCACGTCGCGCCAGGTGCCGTCGGCGGCCTGGTACTGCAGCGCGTACGCCTGCGGGGTGCGTACCCCGCCGCCGTCGTCGTAGAAGACGATCCGTACGTCGGAGACGACCGTCGCCGCGCCGAGGTCGACCGCCAGCCAGTCGCTGGGGTTCGGGGAGGCGTACGTGGTCCAGCGGGTCGCCGGCACGTCGAGGTGGAAGTCCTGCCCGTCGATCGCGTCCGCCGCCTTGTCGCCGCGCCACGTGTACGACGCGGTGGCCGCCGGATAGCCGGTCTCGGTGACGTTGGCGGCGTCGTCGACAAGGCCGGGCAGCGCCTGCGGCCGGGCGCCGAACGTGACGGTCACCGGCCGCAGCGAACCCTGCGCGTGCCGGAGCACCCCGTCGATCCAGACCCGCAGACCCTTGCCCTTTCCGTACGCGGTCCCGTCGCGGTCCCAGACCACCGTGAGGTTCCGACCGTGGTACGGCACGTTCTCGGCGGCGAAGTGGTCCCAGCTCGCCGGGGCCAGCGGGGCCAGCCGCACCGAGTCGCCGTCCTGGGGCCGGATCCCGAGCAGTCCGGAGAGCACGATGTCGTTGAACGTGGAGTGGTTGTAGTCCTCGCTGTGGCCGCGCCCGTCGTAGATCCAGCGGTCCTCGTCGGGGTGGTGCGCCTCGGCGACGTACGGGCGGCCGTCCTTGCGCTGGGTGAGGGCGTAGCCGCGGAGGATGTCGTAGAAGTCGCCGGCGTCCACGTACGGCTGGGCCGGGTAGTCGATGAGCTGGTTGGCGAGCGCCGTCAGCGTCTGGCTGGTGGCGAAGGGCCAGCTCGGGCCGTCCCAGCGGCAGCAGCCGGCGAGGGCGTCGTGCATGAACCAGGGGCTGCGCCGCTCGGTGGTGGTGGGCCCGTACGGTGCCGCGAAGCCCTGGGGGTCGGTGAGCTGCTGCCAGGCGACCGCGTCCCGCGCCGGGGGCATGTGGAAGTACCACGGCACGAAGCCGATCTGCTCGCGGTCGGCGATCGGGGTGAGCTGCGGGTTCCCGTCGCGCATGACGTGCTTGTAGAAGGACGACCGCGGGTCCCACAGGTGCTTCTCGGTGGCGCGGCGCAGCGCCTCGGCCTCGCGGTCGTAGCGCGCGGCCTTCCGCGGGTCGCCGATCTTGCGCGCGAGCTCGGCCAGCGCGCGGGCGTCGCCGTACTGGTACGCGTTGAGCGTGGGCCGGTACCCGTCGCCGCCGTGGTACGGATCGTCGCTCTGGTACGAGCTCGCCGTGAACTCCATCGCGTCCCACACCGGCGTCTGCCAGTACAGCCCGAGCTCGCTGTCGAAGTTGGTCGCCTTCCAGCCGGCGTACTGGCGTTCCAGCTCCGGCATCCGCTCGGCCACGAACCGCCAGTCGCCGGTCACCTCGGCGCGCGCGACGGCCGCGTCGACCGCCCAGAACGAGTACTGGTGGGCCCAGTCGGTGGTGTTGTCGTTGAGCTGGTCGGTGGCGGGCTTGGGACCGGCCCCCGACCCGCGCAGCCAGTAGTCGAGGTAGTCGTCGACGTAGCGGCGGTCGCGCAGCCAGCGTCCCTCGTAGACGTGGTGGCCGGCGGCGGCGTTGATGCCGCCGTACGGCGCGGAGTAGCCGACCGGGCCGAGGAACTCCGAGACGATCCATCCGTCGCCGGGGCCCGCGTACTTCAGCGCCTCCTTGTAGGTGCGCCACCGGTAGTAGTACGTCGCCTGGATGTCGGCGTCGGGCAGGTCGACGAACGGGATGTTCGCCTCGTACCACTGCGGCTCCGCGACGTCGCCGAGCAGCGCGGCATGGTCCAGGAAGCGGGTGGCCGGCCCCACCGCCGGATACACGGGTACGTCGGCGGCGCGGCCCGCTTGCGCGGCCGGTGCCGGGGCGGCGAGGGAGACGAGCACTGTCACGCACGCGGCGAGGCCGGCGGTCCACTTCGACATGTGACGCATCTCAACAAAGTCACACAGGAAATGTCAACAACTCACAGGCCGCGGGAGTCCGACGTGGATGGCTTAGGGTGTCCGGATAGGTGCAATCCGTGACAGTTGGAGGTCCCGTGCCGCACCGGTGGCAGGTCGTCGTCCTGGCCGTCCTCAGTGCCGTCGCGCTCGCCTGCGAGGGTGCCGGCAACGCGGGTCCCGCGCCGACCGGGAAGCCGAAGCCCAAGCCCGGCCGCCCGTCGTCGATGGTCGCGCTGGGCGACTCCATCACGGCCGGGTTCGGCAGCTGCACCATCTTCGTGGCGTGCAGCCGCAATTCCTGGGCGACCGGGAGCGCGGACGCGGTGGACAGCCACTACCGCCGGATCCGCGAGGCGAACCCGGCGATCAAGGGCCATGCCCGCAACCTCGCCGTGCCCGGCGCGCAGGCCGCGGACCTGCCCGGCCAGGCGGCGTCCGCGGTGGACAGCGGCGCCGAGTACGTGACCGTGCTCATCGGCGCCAACGACGCCTGCTCCGGCGGCGTGGACGAGATGACGCCGGTCCGCACCTTCCGCGGACACCTCGACAAGGCCTTCGGGCGGCTGCGCAAGGGCCTGCCCCGGTCCCGGGTCCTCGTGGTGAGCATTCCCGACGTCCACCGGCTGTGGCAGCTCGGCCACGACGACCCCGGGGCGGTCCGTGCCTGGCGCCGCGGCATCTGCCCGGCCATGCTGGCGAACCCGACGTCGACGGCCGCCGCGGACCAGGATCGCCGGCGCCGGGTGGCCGACCGCATCGACGCCTACAACGACCAGCTCGCCCGCGCCTGCGACGCGTACGGCGACCGCTGCCGCTGGGACGGCGGCGCGGCCCACGGGATCCGCTTCTCCCTGGACCTGGTCAACAGGACCGACTACTTCCACCCCAACGTGGCCGGCCAGAACCGCCTCGCCGACGCCACGTACCCCGTCCGCTTCACCTGGTGACCGGTGGTTCCTTCAGCCGGAACGGCGGGTTGCCCGGCGGCGGCGGGGCGTCGAAGGCGGCGACGGTGTCGCGCAGCTGTTGCAGGTTGGCCTGGTCGAAGTACAGCTGACGGATCGTGTAGTCCGAGACGGCCGCGCTGAACCGGCGGTCCGGGTGGGGCGTCAGGCCCATCGCGTCGCCGCGCCGGCGTCCCTGCAACACCTCCGCCAGGTCGGCGCCGACCTGCCGCAGGCGACGATCGATGATCTTGAGGACGTCCTCGGCCGGGATGGCGCGCCCGAGGAAGATGCGCAGCAGCAGGGGATTGCGGATCACCACGGCGTCGTCGGCCGCGTCCTGCGCGACCCAGTCCCGCAGGCGCCGCTCGCCCGGCCCGGTGGTCTGGTACGCCTGCGCCCTGCGCACGCCGCCCAGCGGGATCTCGTGCTCCTCGACCAGGCCGAGGGCGAGCATGCGCTGCAGCTCCCGGCGGATGTGGCTGACGGCGGGGGAGCCCCAGAAGAAGCGCAGGGCGTAGGTGGCCCGCTGCTTGATCTCGCCCGCCGTCAGCAGTTCGCCGTTCATCGACAGGACTCCCAGCACGGCGTACGCGGTCAGGGACAGCTCGTCATCCTCCACGCACGCAGCTTAGGCCTACGACTATTAGTCTGGTCTTTCAAGGGTCATGGGCCGGATCTGAGTGCTCTTGAACCGGACTACTAGTCTCACCGGCATGAATCGCTTCCAGGTTGCCGGCACCGTCCGTACCCACCAGATCGGCCGGTTGCGGGTGAGCTACGTGCCCGACGGCCTCGTCAAGATGGTGCCCGGCTTCCTCTTCCCCGCCACGACGCCCGAGGACTGGGTCGCCGGGGCGCGCTTCCTCGATGCCGACGGGTGGCTGACGGTCAGCAGCGGTGGCCTGCTCGTCGAGCACGAGCGGCGCGCGATCCTGCTCGAATCCGGATACGGACCCCACCCCGAGCCGGTGTCCAGCCCGGAGCACGGCACGGCCCTGATGTACGGCGGCGCGTTCGTCGACAACCTCCGCGAGCTGGGCCGGCGGCCGGACCAGATCGAGGCCGTGGCCATCTCGCATCTGCACCTGGAGCACTTCGGATGGGCGGCCCAGCCGCAGTTCGCCCACGCCGAGGTGCTGCTGTCGGAGGCCGAGTGGGCGGCGCGCGACGCCGGCTTCGGAGTCACGCCGCAGGTCGTCGCGGCGCTGGAGCCCCGCTTCCGCGCCATCACCGCCGGCGAGGAGATCTTCCCCGGCGTCACCGCGCTGGCGCTGCCCGGCCACACCGCCGGCCAGACCGGCTTCGTGCTCGACGGCGGCGACGGCACCCGCCTGCTGGTCTTCGCCGACGTCATGCACTCCCCGATCCAGGTGACCCACCCCGGCTGGCACCTGGTCGGCGAGCCCGACCCGCAGCGCTCCGAACAGACGCGCCGGGAGATCCTGCGGCAGCTGAAGGACGAATCCACGATCGGCTTCGGCATCCACTTCGCCGACGCCCAGTTCGGCCGCCCCCGCGAGACCCCCGACGGCCTGATCTGGGAACCCCTGCCCTGACCCTTCCGGAAGTTGCGGGAACGGATTAGCGGGGGCTGAGCTGGGGTTTCCCGCCGTACGAATATCAACTGTCTTGAATGTGGCGAAACTTCTTCGTAACTTGAGGGTCCCCCTTCCATCACCGAGACAGGGGAACCGTCATGTCGCCGCACCCCCGGACCGGCCGTGCCGCCGGTGCCCTGACCGTCCTGCTGCTGCTCGCCGCGTGCAGTGCCCCGGACTCCGGCGGGTCCGCGCCGGCCGGCGGGGACGCTCCCGCGAAGCCCTCCCGGGCGGTGACCCTGAACGTGCTCGACGTCGCCGGGAACCTGCAGCTCACCCAGGGCATGATCGAGGACTTCGTGGCCGGCCACACCGACGTGATCTCCCGGGTCACGTACGCGAAGGCGACCGCGCCCGAGCTCGTCGGCAAGATCAAGGCGCAGCAGGACGCCGGCCGGGTCGACATCGACCTGGTGCTGACCGGGGTGGACGGCCTCTCCGCCGGGATCCAGCAGGGACTGTGGACCCCGCTGCTGCCCAAGTACGCCGACCGCCTGCCCGGCATGCGCGAGTACCTGACCGGTGCCGCCGCCATGCAGAAGCTCGCCGGCGACTCCGGGGTCACCGTCACCTACTACCCGTCCGGGCCGCTGATCGAATACCTGCCCGGCAAGGTGCCGGACCCGCCGAAGAGCGCCCAGGCCCTGCTCGACTACGCCAGGGCCAACCCCGGCGCCGTGCAGTACGCCCGCCCCTCCAACTCCGGGCCGGGCCGCACGTTCCTCATGGGCCTGCCGTACCTGCTGGGCGACATGGACCCGAAGGACCCGGTCAACGGCTGGGAGAAGACCTGGGCCTACCTCAAGGAGCTGGACAAGAACATCACGCTGTACCCGTCGGGCACCAGCGAGACGATGAAGAACCTGGCCAACGGCTCGGCGAAGATCATCGCCACGACGACCGGCTGGGACATCAACCCGCGGGTGCTCGGGACGGTGCCCAAGGAGGCCCGGGTGGGTGCCCTCGACGGCTTCCACTGGGTCACCGACGCGCACTACGCCGTCATCCCGCGCGGCGTGCCCGCCGACGACCAGGCCGCCGTGCTGATGCTGCTCGCCCACATGCTCACCCGGGAACAGCAGGCCAAGGCGTACGACCAGGGCTACTTCTATCCCGGCCCGGCGGTGCGGGGCGTCGAACTCTCGGCGGCCCCGGCGGACAGCCGCGAGGCGATCGAGGAGTACGGCCGCCCCGAGTACGCCGGCCTCATCGCCGGCCACCCGCTCGAGGTGCCGCTCGGCGCCGAGCAGCTGGTCGCCGCGTTCGACCGCTGGGACCGGGAGATCGGCGGCGCCAAGGTGAAGAAGTGAGCGGGACCGGCTTCACCGAGCTGCGGCTGGACCGGGTCAGCCGCAGCTTCGCCGGGCGTGACGCGCTCGCCGAGCTGACCCTGACGATCCGCAAGGGCGAGTTCATCGCCCTGCTCGGGCCGTCCGGCTGCGGCAAGTCCACCGCGCTCAACTGCCTCGCCGGGCTGCTGCCGCTGAGCCGCGGCAGCATCTGGCGCGACGACGTCCGGCTCGACACCGTGCCGCCGGAACGCCGCGGCTTCGGCATGGTCTTTCAGAACTACGCGCTGTTCCCGCACCTGTCGGTGCGCCGCAACATCGCCTTCGGGCTGCAGATGCGCCGGGTCGCGCGGGCCGAGGCCAGGCGCCGCGTCGACGCCGCGATCCGCCTGGTGCACCTCGAGGAGCACGCCGGCAAGCTGCCCGGCCAGCTCTCCGGCGGCCAGCAGCAGCGGGTGGCGATCGCCCGGGCGGTCGTGCTCGAACCGTCGCTGGTGCTCATGGACGAGCCGCTGTCCAACCTCGACGCCAAGTTGCGGCTGGAGATGCGTACGGAGATCCGCCGCCTGCACCAGACGCTCGGCCTGACCACCGTCTACGTGACCCACGACCAGGAGGAGGCGCTGTCGCTGGCCGACCGGCTCGTGGTGCTGCGCGACGGCGAGGTGCAGCAGGTCGGCACGCCCGAGGAGGTCCACACCGCCCCGGTCAACCGGCACGTCGCCGCGTTCATGGGCTACCGCAACCTGCTGCCGCTGCGGGCCGCGGGCGGCGCCGGCGCCGGGATCCGCGTCGAGGGCGACGGCATCTCGCTGGTCGGCACGCCGGTCGGCACGGTGGCACCGGGCACCGGCGTGCTCGCCGCGGCCCGGCCCGAGGACCTGCGGATCGCCGCCGACGGGGTGCCCGCGGTCGTCGAGGTGGTCGAGTACCAGGGGCGCGAGGTGGCGGTGGAGGCGCGGACGGACGCCGGCACGCCCCTGTTCCTGCGCAGCGCCGAGCGGCCCGCGCCGGGCGACCGCATCCACGTGACCGCCGCCCCCGACCGGCTGCTCGTCTTCCCCGGGGAGCCCGGATGACCGCGCTGCGGCACCGGCTCGCCGACCGCGGCGTCGACCGCAACCTGCTCCTGCTGCTGCCCGCCGCCGGGTTCGTCGTGGTGCTGTTCGTCTACCCCTTCCTGTACGGCATCGGCCTGTCTCTGCGACCGCCGGAGGGTGGCCCGCTGGGGGCGTACCGGAGGTTCCTCACCGACCCGTACCTGCGCGACACGGTGACCACGACGCTGGGTCTGTCCCTGCCCGCCGCGCTGCTCAACGTGCTGGCGTCGGTGCCCATCGCGTACCGGATGCGCGGCCGTTATCGCGGCAAGCGGGTGCTGACCACCCTGCTGGTCCTGCCGATCACCCTGGGCACCGTGCTCACCGCCCAGGGCCTGCTGAACTTCCTCGGCCCGACCGGCTGGTTCAACCGCGCGCTGCTCGGCGCCGGCCTGATCGACGAGCCGGTACGCCTGACCCACAACTACTGGGGCGTCTTCCTCTCCCTGGTCATCACCGGCTTCCCGTTCGCTTTCCTGCTGGTCAGCTCGTACCTGTCGGGGATCGACCCGACGCTGGAACGGGCGGCGGCGACGCTCGGCGCCAACGCCCGGCAGCGCTTCCGCCGGATTACCCTGCCGCTGCTCGCCCCCGGCCTGGCCACCACGTTCTGCCTCAGCTTCGTGCTGGCCTTCAGCGTCTTCCCGTCGGCGGTGCTGGTCGGCGACCCGGCGGGGGAGACCCGGGTCATCTCGATCGCCGCGTACGAGGCCGCGTACGTGCAGTACGACTACGTGCTCGCCAGCGCCCTCGCCGTGATCATGGGCGTGGTCGAGCTGGTCGTCATCGGCCTCGTGCTGGGCTGGCGCGCGCTGCTCTACACCGGCTCGACCATAGGCAAGGGCTGATGGAGCTCCGCGGACGCCGCATCGTCGCCTCCCCGGCCGGCTGGCTGATCTGGGGGGCGGTGCTGTTCTTCTTCGTCATGCTGGCCGGGGTGATCGCCTCGGTCGTGGTCAGCTCCTTCGGCACCCGCTGGTTCGACACCTGGCTGCCCCAGGGGTGGACCGCCGGCTGGTACGGCCGGGCCTGGGACGACTTCACCCTCGGGCCGGTCCTGGTCGTGACGCTGGAGGTGGCGGTGCTCGTGGTCGGGCTGTCGCTGCTCATCGGGGTGCCGGCCGCGTACACGCTGGCCCGCCGGTCCTTCCCGGGCCGGCGCCTGCTGCAGCTGCTGTTCCTGCTGCCGATCCTGATGCCGCCGATCACGTACGGCATCCCGCTGGCGACGGTGCTCTACAAGTACGGCTTCGCCGGCCACCTCAGCGGCGTGGTGCTCGCCAACCTCGTGCCGTCGGTGCCGTTCGTCATCCTCACCATGACGCCGTTCATCGAGCAGATCGATCCGCAGCTCGAGCGCGCCGCCCGGATGTGCGGCGCGACCACCCGGCAGATCTTCCTGCGCGTGCTGGCGCCCCTGCTGGTGCCCGGCATCCTCGCCGCCGCCATCCTGGTGCTGGTCCGCACGGTCGGGATGTTCGAGCTGACCTTCCTCACCGCCGGGCCGGACTCGCAGACCCTGGTCGTGGCGCTCTACTACTCGATGTCGTCGGCCGGCATCCGGGCCCAGCAGTCGGTCGACGCCATGGCGGTGATCTACACGTCGATGATGCTGGTGCTGCTGGTCGTGGCGCTGCGCTTCGTCAACCCGACCCAGCTCGTGGCCCGCGTCCGCGACGAGGACCCGTGAGGATCGCGGCGGCCCGGGTGATCGTCACCTGCCCGGGGCGCAACTTCGTCACGCTGAAGGTCGTCACCGACGAGGGGGTCACCGGGGTCGGCGACGCCACCCTCAACGGGCGGGAGCTGGCCGTCGCCGCGTACCTGCGGGAGCACGTCGTGCCGGCCCTGATCGGCCGCGACCCGGCGCGCATCGAGGACACCTGGCAGTACCTCTACAAGGGCGCGTACTGGCGGCGCGGGCCGGTGACGATGACCGCCGTCGCGGCCGTCGACACCGCGCTCTGGGACATCAAGGGCAAGGTCGCCGGCCTGCCGGTCTACCAACTGCTGGGCGGGCGGTCCCGCGAGGGGGTCACCGTGTACGCCCACGCGAACGCCGCCACGACCGCCGACGTCCTCGCCGAGGTGGGCCGGCAGGTCGAGCGGGGCTACCGCGCCGTACGCGTCCAGACCGGCGTCCCCGGCCTGGCCACCACGTACGGGGTGAGCGCCGGTGGGCGCACCTACGAGCCGGCCGACGCCGCGGTGCCGTCCGAGGCCACCTGGTCGACCCGGCGCTACCTGGCCCACGTGCCCTCGGTGTTCCGCCGGGTCCGCGAGGAGTTCGGCCCGGAGCTGATGCTGCTGCACGACGTGCACCACCGGCTCACGCCCATCGAGGCGGCGCGGCTGGGGCGGGCGCTCGAGCCGTACGACCTGACCTGGATGGAGGATCCGGTCCCGGCGGAACTGCCGGAGGGCTTCCGGCTGATCCGGCAGCACACCACCACCCCGATCGCGGTCGGCGAGGTCTTCAACTCCGTGTGGGACTGCCGGCAGCTGATCACGGAACAGCTGATCGATTACGTACGGACGACCGTGGTGCACGCCGGCGGCATTACGCACCTGCGCCGGATCTTCGACCTGGCGAGCCTGTACCACGTGCGCAGCGGCTCGCACGGCGCCACCGACCTGTCGCCGGTGTGCCTGGCCGCCGCCCTGCACGTCGACCTCAGCATCCCGAACTTCGGCCTCCAGGAGCACATGCCGCACACCGCCGAGACCGACGCGGTGTTCCCGCACGGCTACCGCTTCGCGGACGGCTACCTGCACCCCTCCGAGGAGCCGGGGCTGGGCGTCGACCTCGACGAGGAGCTCGCGGCGCGGTATCCGTACCGGGCCGCCTCGCTGCCGGTGAACCGCCTGGAGGACGGCACGCTGCACAGCTGGTGACCGGTCAGGAGGACGAGGCGACCCCGCCGGAGCAGGTGACGGTCAGCCGGTCCAGCCGGTTGCCGTGCTTGAAGGTCACCGACGGCGCCGACGACGGCCCGGGGTCGGTCTCCTGCACCTTGTACGGCTTGGCCGCCGACCAGTCGAGCAGTTCGGCGCGGTCCGGCCCGGCGCAGGTGGCGCGCACGCTGCCGCCGGTCGACGAGAACGTCCACTCGTGGGTCTCCGGCTCGGTGGGTTCCGTGGTGCGCACCGGCGGGCTGGTCGTGGGGGTGCCCGTGCCGGTGGGGCCCGCGCCGGCCCCGGGGCTGCTCGTGCCGGGTGCCGGCCGCCCGCCCGCGGGAGTCCCGCCGGCGGTGGGCCGGTCCGCACCGGGGCCGTCGTCGCCGGGGGCCTCGGTGGCGGTGGTGTCGTCCGAGGCGTTGGCGGCGGCGCGGGCCGCCGTGGTGGGGGCCGAGCGGACGGGCGGTGGTTGCGCGTCCGCGGACCGGCCGGCGGTCTCGCGGGGGAGGACCGACCAGAGCACGGCGGCGAGGGCGACGAGCAGGGCCAGGCCGGTGATGATCCAGGCCCGGCGGTCGCGGCGGGCCCGCTCCCGGCGCGCGTGCCGGCCCATCGGCGCCGCGACACCGTGCCCGCTGCCGGCTTCCGGCGCGGGGATCTCCGCCGCGGGCGGCGTGGGCGGCGGCGCGAGGTCCGCCGCCGCTCCCGTCGGGCCGGGGCCCGGGTCGCGGCGGATGAGGACCGACGGGGTGGGGTCGATCAGGGTGGCGCCGGGCACCGGTGCCGGCGAGTCCGCGACGACGCGCAGGCCGGCCGCCTGGGCGAGCAGGGCCGCCACCTCCCGGGCGCTCGGGCGCAGGGTGAGGTCCTTGCTCAGGCACCGGTTGCAGAGCTCGGTGACGTATCCGGGCACCTCCGGCAGCGGCACGAGCGGCTCGGGATCGACGTAGATGTGCGCGGACAGCATCTGCGTGGTCGTGTCCGCCGACCACGGCGAATGGCCCGAGAGGAGGCGGTAGAGCAGCACGCCGAGGGCGTAGACGTCGGACGCCGGGTCGACCGCGTCGTCGATCAGCCGCTCGGGCGCCAGGTAGGCCGGGGTGCCGAACACCTCGGCGTCGGGGTCGCCCGAGCCGGACGGGTTGATCGCCGCCGCGATGCCGAAGTCGACGACCTTGGCGCCGGACGGCGTCAGCATCACGTTGGCGGGCTTGATGTCGCGGTGGACCAGCCCGTCGGCGTGCGCGGCGGCCAGCGCCGCCGCCACCTCCGCGCCGACGCGCATCGCGAACTTCGGCGGGACCGGCTGGGCCATCCGGTCCTGCAAGGTGCCGCCCCGGACCAGTTCCATCACCACGTACGGCGTGGTCGAGGCGCCGTCGGGCTGTTCGCCGTAGTCGTACACCTGGGTGATGTTGGGGTGCGACAGCGCGGCCGCGGCCCGGGCCTCGTGCCGGATCCGGGCCCGCGACTCCGGGTCGCCCGCGTGCCGGGCGGCGAGAACCTTGACCGCTACCGTACGGCCGAGAACCTCGTCGTGCGCCCGCCACACCACCGCCATCCCGCCGTGGCCGAGCGGAGCGAGCAGGGTGTAGCGGTCGCCGAGCTTACGGTGCACCTCCATGCCGAGGCAGTCTGCCAATATCGACGCCGGTCTGCATCCCCGCCCCCCTCCCGGTGGGACGGCGCGGGACGAACCGCAGGCCGGCGCCGATCCGGCTCAGCGGGGCCCGGGTCCGCCGGGCCCGCCCGGGCCACCCGGACCGCCGGGGCCCGCGTTGGCCGGCCCGCCGCTGATCTGGATGCTCACGAAGCCACCCTTGATCGTGGTGCCGGAGGGCTCCGTGCCCGCCGCCTGACCCTTCGGGCAGCTCGACGGGACCTCCGAGCCGGTCGCCGCGGTGAAACCGGCGCCGGTGATCCGGGACTTGGCCTCCGCGACGCTGGTGCACTTCACGTCCGGGATCGAGCGCTGTTCGCCGCGCGCGATCTTCGAGCCCGACGGCTTCTTGAACTGCTTCCTCCGCTCGCCCTTCATGATGTCGCGCACCGCATCCTGCACCGCCGGGTTCACGATGTCGTGGCTCATCTTCCACGGGTGGTTCTGGTAGTCCGGGTTGACCAGGTAGCCCGCCACCACCACGGACGTGGTGCCGACGATCAGCGACGCCGTCTTGTCGTTGTCCGTGGTGCCGGTCTTGCCGAACACCGGGTGGTCGACGATGCCGTGCGTGCCCCCGGCCGTACTCTTGCCCGCGCAGCTGCCCAGCTGTGGGGAGTCGCCGACCGGGCAGCGGGCCGCGTCGATGGTCGCGCGGGCCACGTCCTTGGAGACGGCGCGCCGGCAGTGCGGCTTGGCGACGTCCAGCTTCTCGCCGGACATCGTGGTGATCTGCTGCACCGGCAGGGGCTCGCAGTACATGCCGTCGCCGGCCAGCGTCGCGTACGCGTTGGCCATCTCCAGCGGCGTCGAGCTGGACACGCCGAGGGTGAACGCGCCCCACGTGTGGGCGGCGGCTTCCTGATCCTTGTCGACCTGGGTGCGGAACTGCACGCCCATGCGCTTGGCCACGTCGACGACCTTCTCCGCGCCGACGCTCTCCTCCAGCGGGACGAAGTAGGTGTTCACCGAGCCGCCGAACGCGGACCACATGTTGAACATGCCCTGCGTTTTGCTCGAGGAGTTCGACGGACAGTAGTAGCCGCCGCACCCGGCGGAGCTGCCGTCCCGGTAGGTGTGTGAGATGTACTTCGGCTTGGTGTTGATCGGGTGCGCCAGCGGGTAGCCGTTCTCCAGCGCCGCCGCGATGGTGAACATCTTGAACACCGAGCCGGCCTGGTAGCCGGTGATGTCGCCGCCGCCGCTGAGCAGCGGGTTGGTGGTGTTCGGGTACGTGCCGCGGATGCCCCGCTCGGCCAGCTTGGGGTCGGAGTGCTTCTTGTTCTGCGGGTGCGACGGATCGTCGATCTTGTAACGGCGGTTGGCGCCCAGCGCCCGTACGTGACCGGTGCCGGGCTCGATCGCGGCCAGCAGCAGCGCGTCGCGGTCCTTGATGCTCATCCGCTTCGAGATGCTCTTGCGCAGCGCCGCCTGCGCCTTGATGTCGAGCGAGGTACGGATCGTGTAGCCGCCGCTCTTGAGCCGCCGCTCCCGGTCGTACGTGGTCGCGCCGAACTCGTTGCGCCCGAGCCACCACCGGTAGAAGTAGTCGCAGAAGAAGCCCCAGCTGTTGGTCTTCACCGAGCTGCACCCGTTGCCGCTGCGCTGCACCGTCCGGCCCAGCTTGACCTTGGTCGCGTCCTCCGCGGCCTTCGGCGTGATCATGCCCAGGTCGCGCATGTTGCCGATCACCCAGTTGCGCCGGTCGAGCGCCTTCGGGTAGCCGGCCGTCGTGGTCGGGTCGAAGCCCGAGGGCGCCTTCACCATGCTGGCGAGCAGGGCGGCCTGCGGGATCGTCAGGTCCTTGGCCTTCTTCTGGAAGTAGACCTGGCTGGCGGCGGCGATACCGTACGCGCCGTTACCGAAGGGCGCCGTGTTGAGGTAACGCTCGAGGATCTGCTGCTTGGTGAGCTGCTTCTCCACCTGCAGGGCGTACTTCATCTCATTGATCTTGCGCTTGGGCTTGTCCGCCGTGGCGTCCACCACCTCCTGCGGGGTGGTCGCCGAGTACGCGAGCGACATCTTCACGTACTGCATCGTCAGCGTGGAGGCGCCCTGCTGGCCGTTGTTCTTGCCGCTGTTGCTGACGAACGCGCGGGCCACGCCCTTGAGGTCGACGCCGTTGTGCTTGAAGAACTCGTGGTCCTCGGCGGCCACGATGGCGTCCTGCATGTTCTTCGAGATGCCGTTCAGCGGGACGTCGCTGCGGAACTCGTCCCAGAAGACCGCGACCTGGGTCTTGCCGTCGGCGGCGACCGCCCGGCTGACCTGTGGCGCGGTGGTCTGCTTGAGCTGGCTGGGCAGGCTCGCGAAGGACTCGCCGCCGGCCTTGGCCGCGAGCCCGGACATCGCGACCGCCGGGAAGGCGGCGGCCGCCACGACCACGCCGGAGGCCAGGCCGCAGATCAGCAGGGAGCTCGCGTTCCTGAAGAGCGAGTGCTCGCGTACGCGCATCGGGATCAAGTGTCCAAACTTAGATATACGTCAACGTCGTGGTGCTCGGTGCTACCGCCCGGGCGGAGAATAACGATCACGCGCAAGTGCCGTCCCCGCGCGCGACCCCGTGGGGATCTTCGTCACCGCCGTGCCAGGTCCGCGAAGAGGCGCTCCCACTGCCGCGCCACGGCGGGCATCGCGTATGCGCCGCTGGTCTCCCGGGCGGCGCGGCCCATCGCCTCCCGCCCGTCGGCGTCCTCGATCATCCGGCACAGCCCCTCGGCCAGGGCGGCCGTGTCCTCCGCCGGCACGAGCAGGCCGTTGCGGCCGTCCCGCACCACCTCCGCGGGCCCGGTCGGGCAGTCGAACGCGACCACCGGCACGGCGGCGGCCATCGCCTCCAGCAGCACCATCGGCAGCCCCTCGAACCGCGAGCTCAGCGCGAAGACGGAGGCGGCGGCCAGTTCCCGGTCGAGCGTACGGGTGAGCCCGCGCAGCCGGACGGCCCCGCCGAGCCCCCGGTCCTCGATCTGCGCGGCGAGCCGCGCCCGCAGCTTGCCCTCGCCGAAGATGTGCAGCTGCCACTCCGGATGCCGGGCGTGCACCGTCCCGAACGCGTCGATGAGCAGGTCGAAGCCCTTCTGCCGGCCCAGCCGCCCCGCGGCCACCACGGTGGGGGTGCGCCCGGTCGCCGGCCCGGGATCCCGCGCCGGCACCCCGTTCGGTATGCGTTCCAGCCGCACGCGCCCGTCCAGAACCTCCCGGTACGCGGCCAGATCCGCCTCGGTCAGGACGGCCACCGCGTCGAGCCGCGGGTACGCCCGCAGCATCGCCTCCCGCAGCGCCGGCTTGTACGTCCCCAGATTCATGTGATCCTGGGCGACCCGCACCAGCCCCCGCGGCGCGAACCAGGCGGACAGCAGGTTGAGCCCCGGCCGGGTGGTCACCAGCACCCCGGACCGCTCCGCCCGCAGATACCGCACCACGGCGGCGTCGACCTGCGGATCCCACCGCTTGTAGCGGAAGTCGTGCCGGTGCGGCAGCCGGTTGCGGAACCACCGGGTCTTGCGCGCGAGCCGGGAATTCGTCCCCGAAGGATCCGTCCACCGTGAACCGTCCTCGCGCAACTGCGTCAGCGTGACGACCCGCACCCGCGGATCTATGGCGAAGACCGGCGCCTCCTTGGTCCGATAGACACTGGCGATCTCGACATCATGCGTCGCGCACAGGGCATTCGCCTGATTGATGACGGTACGCACTGTTCCGCCGGTCCCGTACACGTTGTGGAGCACATACCGAATCCGCACCGGGCCCAAGGTATTGACGCCGTCAATACCCGGCCGGTCATCCCGTCGGCGGCATGCCCGGTTCCGGGCGCCCAGACGCACCCTGTCGGCGACGCACCCGGAGGTTGGCCGCCGACGTCCGCGGCCCGTTCACGCTCCCGGTCCGCGCCCGCCCTTGATCGCCGGGACGGCGTGATCCCGGATCGCGGTGATCAGATCGGCAGCCACGTCGCCGGTCGGAAACCCTGCCCAGACCGCCCACCAGTGGTCGCCGCCGTGATGGCTGATCGAACCCAGCCGGGCGGTCCCACCGGACCCCGCCACGCTGACGTCGGCGGTGAACTTCACGCCCATCCACGTGTTGCCCCGCGACTGCTGGAACGCGATCGTCCCCGCATGCTTCCCGGCCCGCATCGTGAACCGGCGCCCCGAACCGCTGAAACCGAGCCGCCGCAACTCCGGCACCACCACCGACCGCATCATCAGCACATACCCGTCCCGGGCCGACGGACCGACCTGCGGCACGAAGCCCGCCTGAACAACCCCGGTCGTCTTGTCCACCCGCGCGCAGAACTCCCCGAGATGAGTCCCGGGCCGGCCCGCCACCGCCCGCCACACCGGACCACCGTCGGCCACCGCCTTGACCCGGAACCCCTCGGCCCCGGCCAGCGAGTCCAACCACCCCTGAACAGCCGCCGAAGCCGCCGCCTCCGTGTCGATCACGCCCAGCATTGTGCGCTCCCACCCCCACCCCGCCAAGGCCGACCGCGAGCCAGCTGCGCCTACAGTCTGGTGCGTATTCAAGGACCGGGGGTGTCGTTGGACGTGGAGCAGAACCGGATGACGGCCGTAGCGGAACTCTGGAGGGCGCACCGCGAGGCGACTCTCCCCGCCCGCTCGAGATCCACCGAGGTAGCCGGCGTTGACATGGTCACGCTCGATGCGAACGTCGCCGGCTGCGTCAGTAGCTGGCTGCAGAACGGCGGCGCGATCGATGACCGGCGGTGGGATGTCCTCGCGACCTGCGAGCGCCAACTCGAGTGTGTGATACCCGAGCTGCCCGGCGACGAAGCCGGCTATCACACAAGGCTGCTGGACATGGCGGCGCTGGTTCTGGGTGCACCGCGGGGTTCGCCGTCCGCTTGAGATGGCGCGCTCCTCCGGCCCCTCGGCTACCGGTGGGAGAAGTAGTTCGGCCATCTCCCGAACGCTCCACCGCGAGCGGATGGCCGGTCGGTTCGAGGACCACATGGGGCCTTGGCCGCGGCCTTCCTGCTGCCCGCCGGGTGGGCGCAGCCCTGGCGCCGATCGCGTCGGTGACCTTCCGATCACCGGAGTCGTCGTGCCATACTCCGCGGCCATGGGGACGCGTCGATCTGCCATGCTCATGGCCCTTCTCCTCGGCGGGGTGGCCGCGATGGGCGCGGCACGGGCGCCGGAGGATCGCACGCTGTACCTGATCGCTCCCGATGAGGCGCCGATCGGCCACACGGCGGAGCTGCTGTTCCAGGCCCGTGGCATCACCTCCGACGCGGAGGCCGACGGCCTCGTGCTGACGCTGACACTGCCGGACGGCATGACGTACGTGTCACCCGAGCCGTACGCGTACAACACCTCGAACGGCAACTACAACGCCGGACCCTGTACGCCGGCCGGGCAGATCGTGACGTGCCGCATCGACCGGCACGACGTCCTGATCGGTTCGGACACCGCGGCCTGGACGGCGACCGTCGGCATCGGCGAGGACGTGGCCCCGGGCACCCGATTGACCGTACGTGTCGGCGCCGACGGCAAGACCCAGGACGCGACGACCACCGCGGTGGCGGGGGCCGATCTCACGGTGCGCGCCGAACCGCCGAGGAACCCGGTCACCGCCGGCCAGCCGGTGGAGTTCACCGCGATAGTCCGCAACAACGGGCCCGCCACGATCCGGCACTTCACGCTCTTCGAATCGTACGAGGGCCGCTGGTACGGCGGAGGCCGCGTCACCAACCCCGAGGCGGACTGCTTCGCCGACCCGGGCAGCTTCATCTGCGACGTCTACCGCGAGGTGAAACCGGGCGAGGAGGTCCGGCTGCGGCACAGCATGCCGTCCCGCGCGAACGCCGACACCTGGGGCACCCGCAACCGCGTAGGCCTGCGCGTCGACGACGTGCCGAGCAGGATCGACGGCACGAACGACAGCACAACCTTCCAGGTACGGTTCTCGAAGAAGCCCCCGCAGACCCCCTCACACCCGCCATCGCCCGCACCGAGCGCGGTCGCGGGCGGCACGGGCGGCGGTGGCGGCAGCCTCCCGATCACCGGCCCGGCCACCCTGCCCCTGACCGCAGCCGGCCTCCTGCTGCTCCTCACCGGCGCCGTGGCGCTGCGGACCGGCCGTACCCGTCGGCAGTGATGCCCTTTCCTTCGTCGAATGCGTCGGTCAGGGTGACCGCTCGACCCGGCGTTCGTTCGTTGCCGGCCATCCGCTGACAGCAGATTTGCTTGGTGTGTCGGCGTTTTCCGGCCGATCGTGGAGGCCACCACGGCGAACACGAGGAGACGGCGAGCATGCAACTCACGAATGGGGTCAGCCCCTGGACCGCGGGGTCCATCGACGACCAGGTGGCCGCTCGGCTGCTGCATCAGCGGATCATCGTGCTCGGCAGTGAGGTTGACGATCCGGTGGCGAACCGGCTGTGCGGGCAGCTTCTGCTGCTCTCCGCGGAGGACCCGCTCGGCACGATCAGCCTCTACATCAACTCGCCGGGAGGGTCGGTCAGCGCCGGGCTTGCCATCTACGACACCATGCGGCTGATTCCGAACGACGTCAGCACCCTCGCCCTCGGTCTGGCCGGAAGCATGGGCCAGTTCCTGCTCACCGCGGGTACGCCAGGGAAACGCTTCAGCCTCCCGCACGCGCAGGTTCTCATGCATCAGGGCTCCGCCGGCTTCGGCGGCACCGCCGCCGACGTGGAGATCTACGCCGACCAGCTGGAACGCATCGGGACCACGCTGCTGCGACTGACCGCCGAGCACACCGGGCAGAGCATGGCGACCATCGAACGCGACAGCAGGCGGGACCGGTGGTTCACCGCGGAAGAGGCCCGGGAGTACGGACTCATCGACCACATTCTCGGCAGCGTCGACGACGTGCGCCCCACGGTCCAGCGTTTGCCGATGGGGCTGAGCGCATGAGCCAGTACACGATTCCCACCGTGGTGGAGAAGACGCCGACCGGCGAGCGCGCCTACGACATCTACTCCCGGTTGCTCTCCGACCGCATCATCTTCCTCGGCACCGAGATCGACGACGGTGTCGCGAACGTGGTGATCGCCCAGCTGCTGCACCTCGAGTCGGCCGGCGAGCAGGAGATCGCGCTGTACATCAACTCGCCGGGCGGATCGTTCAGTGCGCTCACGGCGATCTACGACACCATGAACTTCATCCGCTGTGACGTCACGACCTTCTGCGTCGGGCAGGCGTCGTCAGCGGCGGCGGCTCTGCTGGCGGCCGGCGCCCCAGGTAAGCGCTCGGTGCTGCGGCACGCCAAGGTGACGCTGCACCAGCCATCGAGCCAGGCCCGCGGCACCCTGCCCGACCTGGCGGTCGAGGCGAAAGAGGTGGCGAAGGTACGGGCCGAGATGGACCGGATACTCGCCGACCACACCGGCCACTCGACAGCGAAGATTCGGGAGGACACGGACCGCAGCATGGCGCTGACCGCGGCGGAGGCGGTCGCCTACGGCCTGGCCGACCAGGTGATCACCACCCGGCCCTCCCGCACATACCGCCTGAGCGCGTAGAGGGCGGGCCACCCCGCACGGATCAGGCAGCGAGCAGCACGACGTCGCCGCCGCGCCGGGAGCGAATCGGCGCCGGCGCCGGCTCTGCCCGGCGCAAGGGGACGGTGCCGAACCGCAGCACGGTGGCCCGGCCGCCGGTGAGATCCTGTCGCACCTGGTCGAGCAGGTCGACCAGCTCGAAGCTCAACGAGTCGCAGACCGCCGCCACGATCTCCGAGCTGGGCTCCTTGAGCCCGCGCTCGATCTCGGAAAGGTACTGCACCGAGACGTTCGCGTCGCGGGCCACCTCGGCGAGAGTGCGGTGCTGTTCCAGCCGCCGGCGTCGCAACACCTCGCCGACCACCGTGCGCAACAGCGGCCGGCGATGACCATCGGTGTGCCGCAGGTCCGCCATAGGCTCACCATAGGACGACACCTCGCCTTCTCGAGGTCCCGGCCGTTAAGCCAGGAGCGAAGTCGCGCGGGCTGCGTGTCCGGCTTGCGGGGCCTCGGCTCCGGGACGGGGCAGCGGCAGGATCACGGCCCGGTGCTGGTGCCCGGTCAGGCATGATCCGGTCATGCTTGGGGACATTCAACGGCTGGCGCGGGCCTTCGATGAGGCCGAGTCCAGCGGCGACACGGAGTCGTTGAGCCGGCTGCTGGCCGACGATTTCCGCTCCATCGGCGAACAGGGCTATGTGCTCGACAAGGCGCAATGGCTCGGCAAGTTCGGGGAGTTCGCGTACGAGAGCCTTGAGAGCAGCGACGTGGAGGTGTCGTTCTACGGTCACGCGGCGATCGTCCGGTGCGTCCAGCGTAGCCGTTCGCGCTGGCGTGGGCAGGCCATGACGTTGACCGTCCGGGTCGGCCAGACGTGGGTCGAGTTGCCCGAGGGCTGGCGCCTGGCCGGCCTTCAGTTCAGCTCTCTCGGCAGCGACTGACGCGCCGGCCTGCCGAGTCCTGCGGGGGTGCGGCGGTCGTGCCGTGATGGTCAGGTGCGGCCGCCCGCGGTGGTGGTGGCGGTGTTGTTCGCCGGGCGGGGGTCGGGGTGGTCGCTGGTGACGGTGAGGGTGGCGCGGACCGTGCCTCCGTCGGCCGGTCGGACCCGTACGTCGATGGGCACGGTGCCGCCCGGTGGTATGCGGCCCAGGTCGCATCGGAGGCCGGCGCGGGCGGGGGAGCAGCGTACGCCGGGCGGGGCCTGCACCGCGGTCAGGTCGACGGTCGTGCCGGTGAAGGTGAGGGTCGCGCGGGCCTCCGCCGACAGGCGGGCGTCCGCGTTGCGCAGGCGGGCGGTCCAGGTGTACGCCGGGCCGGCCGCGGTGGTCACGGCGAGCGCCGCCTGCAGGTCGAGGTACGGCAGTTGGGGCACGGTGCCGACGGCGAAGCCCTGGGGTGCGGGGGAGAGGCCGGACAGCAGGGCGGTGGTGACGCCGGTGGTGGTGTCGACGCGGTGGACGGTGGTGCCGGAGCCGCTGGTGGCGGCGACGTACACCCGGGTTGCCGCGGCGCCGAGCTGGAGGGATTTCGGGGTGCCGGGTACGGCGCCGACGTGGTGGACGGCGGCGGTGTCGCGGTCCAGGGTGACGACCTGGCCGTTGTCGTAGAGGTGGAAGAGCCGCTTGTCGCCGGGCAGCGAGGCCAGGCCGGTGCCGTACTCGACGACGCTGCCCAGCACGAACCGGTTCTGCCGTACGAACGTCCGGGGGTCGGCGGCGTACAGCGTGAGTTCGGAGTACTCGTACGCCCATAGTTGGTGGGTTTCGGGGTCCACGACCAGGCCGGCGAGCGCGCCGTCGCCGTGCACCTGGCCGTGCAGCACCTCGCCGGTCGAGAACGTGAGCGAGGTGGCCTCGCCGGTGTGGCAGACCGCCGTGGCGAGAGCGGGCGTGACGCCGATCCGGCAGGAGTTCCCCTTGAGGTCGATGCCGAGCTGCTGGACGGCGCCGGTCGGCAGGTTCACGAAGGCCGGCCGCTCGGTGAAGGACGAGGCGGGCCGGTGGGTGAACCAGAGCCGCTGACCGTCGGGCGAGAGGGCGAGCCACGACGGGTCGCCCGGCAACGGCACGCTGCCCACGACCTTGCCGGCCACGGTGTCGATGATCGAGATCGACGGGGCGCCGCCGCGGTGGGCGACGTAGGCCCGCAGCCCGTCGGGGGACAGCACGATCGCCATGGCACCGGGCGCCACGGGGATGACCGCCTCCGCGGAGTTCGGCTTCGCCGGGTCGAGGACGGCCACCAGGTTGCCGCCCACGCCGAGCGCGTACACCGTCTCCCGGTCGTAGGCCGCGGCCGGTCCGGCCCCGAGAACGACGGCGCCCGGGAGCACCACGACGAGAACGAGAAACGTACGGACCCACCGGAGCATGTCACTCAGGGTAGCTGTGCCCTCGCCGCTACGCCCGCAGGACGTCACGTTGCGCGCTCCGCTGCCGGTGGGCGAGGATCACGGGCATGACGGTGGAGAAGGGCGCGCGGTCCCGCCCTTGAGCGGTGGGGAATCGTGGGAAGAGGGCATCGTGTCGGGCGATGTCCTGGTTCCGGGCAGCGAGGCGCGGGCATCCGTCTTTCGCTGAGCCGAGGCCGATCGCGATGAGCCGCTGACCCGCCACCTCCTGACCTTCACCACGGACTCCCGCCCGGCGGTGCGGCGCCGACGAGTATCTCGCCGGGCGGCCGCGGGAGCTTCGCCGCGGAGGCGTGGCGCCGGCCCTGCTGACCTGGCTCGCTGGGCACGGCGGGCTCACCGGGCGTCAACACGAACAGCTGCGTAGCCTGTTCCGGCGGCCAGGTCTGGCGCAGGTGGACACGGCGGGCGCACTGTGGCAGCACGAAGGCCCCACGGCGGCCGATGAACTCCTCGACCTCCTCCCGCGATACCTGTCCGACGACCTGCACGGACGCAGGGCACTGCCGGTCCTGGCCGCTATGGGCCCGCACGCACGGCCGATTCTCGACCGGCTGGATCGGTTCATCGCCTCCGGGCATCGACTCCCGGGCACCATCGGCGACGACGACGCCGAGCTGCGCGCGGACGAGATGATGCTCGCCGCCGCGATCGCCGCCCGGGAGCGGATCGCGGGATGAGGGACCTGGCTCGACCGCGCCGATGCCGGTGGGCTTCCTTGCGGCTACCCGGTGGTGAAGAGCCGGAGGGGGACCGCCTCGGCGAGGGCGTGGTAGCCCGCCGGGTTCAGGTGGAGGTGGTCGCCGGTGTCGTATTCGGGGCGGAGGCGGGACGGGGCGGCCGGGTCGCGGACGGCCGCGTCGAAGTCGGCCAGCACGTCGAAGCGGGCGGCGGAGCGGATCCAGGCGTTGACCGTACGGCGGGTGTCCTCGCGCAGGCCGGCGTCGTCGTCGTAGCCGGTGTTGCCGCCGAAGGGCAGCAGGGTGGCGCCGCAGACGTCGAGGTCGCGGGCGTGGCAGCGGGTGATGATCTGGTCGTACGCGGTCAGGAGCTCCTCCGTGATCCGGCGCTGGCCGTCCGGGGTGGCTTCCGCCGTACCGATGTCGTTGATGCCTTCGAAGAGGATCACCCAGGCCGGGGCGCTCTGGGCCAGGACGTCGCGGTCCAGCCGGGCCAGGGCGTTGGGGCCGAGGCCGTCGCGCAGGACCCGGTTGCCGCCCGCCGCCTCGTTGACCACCGCCACGTGGCGGGTGCGCGCCGCGCGGTGCAGCCGGTCGAAGAGCTGGTCGGGCCAGCGGTCGTTACCGTTCGTGGTGGAGCCGCGCCCGTCGGTCAGGGAGTCGCCGACGACGACCACCGCCCGGGTGCGCGCTCCGGCCGGCACCTCGAGCCCGCTCAGCAGGTACCAGTGGTCCACCGGGGTCGCGCCGGTCAGCGTGAGGTCCGCGGTGTGGTCGCCCGCGACCAGGTACGACGTCGTCCGGGAGCCGGGGTGGGAGGTGAGCGCCGGGCCGGGCTGGCCGTCGCGGAGGTACGTCGTGACGGTCACGTTGCTGCCCGGCTCCACGCCCAGCTCGACGGGGTCGGACACGATCTGGGCGCCGGCCGGCACCACGACGGACGGCACGCCGCGGAATGTCACGGTGCGGCCGGTGCCCTCGCGGATCGCCGGTACGCCGGCCCGGCCGTCCGCGGGCAGCGCCACCCGTACCGTGGTGATCGGCAGGTCGGCGCCGCCGAAGGCGTTGGAGAAGCGCAGCCGCAACCGGTCGCCACCGGCGGTGACCCGTACGGTCTGGCGCAGGGTGGTGTCCGGCAGCGAGACGCCGTCGCGGACGTACGGCGCCGGCGGCATGTTGCCGGGCTCGGTCAGCTGGGGCATTGACGCCCACGACGTCACCCAGGGTGATCGGTGCCGGCCGGGGGTGCGGGGCCCGGCGGCGGCCGGCGCGGGCACGGCGGCGGCCACGGCGGTTCCGGTCACGGCGGCGAGCAGGCCTCGCCGGGTCGGGCGGTACGGCTTCTCGGGCGTCACGGTGGCCTCCTCGCCGGTGGTGCCGGAGCCCGGCACCTCACCCGCAACCTGCCACAGGGGGTCGACAAGCCTCAATGGAAGCGCTCCCAATTTCCGCGCATGGTGCGAAGAGATCGGGACGCGGAGCGGGCGGCCGGCCGTCGCGCTTGACTCCAGCCACGACGATACGGGCATGTCAAATGATCTATTGAACTCCTGGGGACATGGCGCGCGGGCCTTCGCGCTGCTGGCGGCCGTCAACCGGCACGGCTGGCTGCGTTTCCTGGCGGAGCCGCGCGAGCAGGCCGAGGTCGCGGAGTTCGCCGGCCTTTCCGTCGAGCGAACCGGCGACATCCTCGAGGCGCTGGTCGCGAACGGCGTCGCCGGCCGGGACGGCGACCGGTACCGGCTCGCCGCCTCGTTCGCGGAGCTGCTCGACGACGGCGCGGCGTTCGACGTCGAGGCGCAGATCGAGGCCGACGCGTTGCGGGTCAGGCAGATCGCCGACATCGTGGGCACCGGCAGCGCCCCCGCGACCGAACAGGACGCCCTGGTCATCGCCAGGTCGTTCGGTCTGCGCCCCGTCGAGAGCGCGCGCGGGCTGATCCCGGCCCTGCTCGAGCCGATGCCCGAGGTGTTGCCCGCGATGCGGGAGGGCCGCTATCTCGACGTCGGCAGCGGCGTGGGCGGCTTCCTGCTCAACGCGGCCGTGGTCCACCCGGGCGTGCGGATCACCGCCGTCGAGCGGATCCCCGCTGTCGCCGCCGAGTTGTCGCGCCGGGCCAAGGAGGCCGGTGTGGAGGACCGCGTGGAGGTCCGCCTCGCGGACGCCCGCACTCTGGACGAGGCCGACGCCTACGACGCCGCCTTCTGGGCGCATGCGTTCTTCCCCGCGCCGACCCGCGCCGAGTCGCTCGCGGCGGTCCGGCGCGCGCTGCGTCCCGGGGGCTGGCTGATCCTGCAGGAGATGGTCGCCGACTCGTCGAGCGAAGCCGCGCGGGCGGATTTCGCCCTGAACCGGCTCGTCGCCCACGCGCAGGAACTGCCCTTCTCGCGGCCGGCCGAGGAGCTGGCGAAGGAGGCCGAGGCCGGCGGCTTCGAGTTCGTCCGCGTCGTCCAGCTCCCCTTCGGCCGCGTGGCGCTCCTGCGCAAGCCCTGACCGGCAGCGCCGCCGGTCGAGGGTCCGCGATATCACTCACGGTGATCGATGCCGGTCGAAGGTGAGGCTCGGCGGGTGCGGGAACGGCCACTGCCGTGGCCGTGCCGGGTGGGGGGCGGCGAGCGGGTTCAGCCGGGTGGGCGGTGCGTCTCCTGGGCGTCCAGGGTGCGTGGCGCCTCCCCGGCAACCCGCGGTGCGATGCCGGCGAGATCGGATGGAAGCGCTCCCAATTCTCCGCATGGTGCGAAGAAACCGAAACTTCCGGATCGCTCTTGTCCTATATGCGCAGTGAAATATCCCCTAAGGAGGCCTTTGTGTGCTCGGCAGGCATCGCGGGGTGCCGTTGAAGTTTCGGGAGTGTTTCGTTAGCGTCCGGCCACCCGTCGATCGATCCGGATGGATCGCTCCCGGCGCTACCTCCCCGACGAAAGGCTCCCCCATGACAAACCCCGCACGGACCGCCGGCGTCGCGGCGGCGGCGCTCGCGGTCGCCCTCGGCGGCGTGCTCGTCGCCACCGCCTCGGCCGAGGCAGCGACTACGCTCGGTGCGTCGGCGGCGGCCACCGGCCGGTACTTCGGCACGGCCGTCGCCGCCGGCAAGCTTTCCGACAGCACGTACGCCGGCATCCTCGACCGCGAGTTCGACATGGTGACCGCCGAGAACGAGATGAAGTGGGACGCCACCGAGCCCTCGCAGAACTCGTTCAGCTACAGCCGCGCGGAGCCGATCGTCAGCCACGCCCGTTCGCACAACCAGCGGATCCGGGGCCACGCGCTGGCCTGGCACCAGCAGCAGCCCGGCTGGGCGCAGAGCATGAGCGGCACGGCGCTGCGTAACGCGATGGTCAACCACATCACCCAGGTCGCCACCCACTACAGGGGACAGATCTACGCCTGGGACGTGGTGAACGAGGCGTTCGACGACGGCGGCAACGGCGCCCGCCGCGACTCCAACCTGCAGCGCACCGGCAACGACTGGATCGAGGTGGCGTTCCGTACCGCGCGGGCCGCCGACCCCTCCGCCAAGCTCTGCTACAACGACTACAACACCGACGGGCAGAACGCGAAGAGCAATGCCGTGTACGCCATGGTGCAGGACTTCAAGGCGCGGGGCGTACCGATCGACTGCGTCGGTTTCCAGTCGCATTTCAACCAGGCCTCCCCGGTGCCGAGCGACTACCAGGCCAACCTGCAGCGCTTCGCCAACCTGGGCCTGGACGTGCAGATCACCGAGCTCGACATCGAGGGATCCGGCCAGGCGCAGGCCGACAACTACGCCCGCGTGGTCCGGGCCTGCCTCGCGGTGACCCGGTGCAACGGCATCACCGTGTGGGGCATCCGCGACACCGACTCGTGGCGGGCCGGCGGGACCCCGCTGCTCTTCGACGGCAACGGCAACAAGAAGGCGGCGTACACGTCCACGCTGAACGCGCTCAACGCGGGCGGGCCGGTCGACCCCAGCACGCCGCCGAGTTCGCCCAGCACCCCGCCCGATCCCACGGGCGCCTGCACGGCGACGGTGTCGCTCAACTCGTGGAACGGCGGGTTCGTGGCCACCGTACGCGTCACCGCCGGCGGCTCGGCGCTCTCCGGATGGGCCGTCACCGTCGCCCTTCCCTCCGGTGCCGCCGTCACGAACACGTGGAGCGCGCAGAACAGCGGCACGACGGGCACCGTCCGCTTCACCAACGCCGCCTACAACGGCACCGTGCCGGCCTCCGGCAGCACCGAGTTCGGCTTCCAGGGCACCGGCACCGGACCCTCCGCCGCCACCTGCGCGGCGAGCTGAGCGCGGCCGCCATGCGCGGAATCGTGAAGGCGGTCCTCGCCGCGGTGGCGGCGCTGGCGGTGCTGGTGCCCCCGGCGGTGGCACAGGCCGCGTCGCTGCAGGAGGTGACCGGCTTCGGCGCCAACCCGAGTGGGCTGCGGATGCACCTGTACGTCCCGGACCGGGTGGCGAGCCGGCCGGCGCTGCTCGTCGCCGTGCACTACTGCACCGGCTCGGGCCCGGCGTTCTACTCGGGCACCGAGTTCGCGTCCTGACGCGACCACGGGGGACGGCCCGGCGGCCGTCCCCCGTGCGCGTCACTTGATGCCGTTCTCCTCGCACAGCGCCGCGAAGCGCCCGGCGCAGACCGCCTTCTTGGAGACGAACCCGTCCTTGATGACCTTGCCGACGTCCTCCTTGAAGATGGCGATCGGCTCGAGCAGCACGGCGGGCACGTACGCGGCGGACTCCGGGTCCTTGACCGACTCCGTCGTCTTGACCTGCTGACCCTTGAAGATGGCGATCGCCAGCCGGGCCGCCGCGTCCGCCTCCTTCTTGATCGGCTTGTAGACGGTCATGCACTGGTCGCCGGCGAGCACGTTCTGCAGGCCCTGCGTCTCGGCGTCCTGCCCGGTCACCGGCACCCGGCCGTTGAGGCCGCGCTCGCGCAGCACGCTGATCGCCGCGCCGCCCAGGCCGTCGTTCGCGGCCAGCACGCCGTCGATGCCCTGGTCCTTGAACTGGTCGTACATCTCGAGGAAGATCGAGCGGCCCAGCTTGGGGTCCCACTTGTCGACCGACTGGTCGGGGCCCTTGAGGTAGCTGCCGTCGTCGTACTTGGGCTGCAGGACCGAGTTGTAGCCCTGCATGAAGAGCCGGGCGTTGTTGTCGCTCAGCGAACCGTTGAGGTAGGCGATCCGCGGCGGGCCCTCGCCGGCCTTGCGCTTCTGCTCCGACAGGCACCGCACCAGGCCCTGGCCCTGGAGCTCGCCGACCTTGACGTTGTCGAAGCTGACGTAGAAGTTCGCGCCGGCGTTGAGGGTCAGCCGGTCGTAGTCGATCGTGCGCACCCCGGCCGCCTTGGCCTTGTCGAGCACGTACTTGCCGCTGGCCGGGTCGAGGTTGGCGGTGATCAGCACGGTGGCGCCCTCGGCGATCATCCGGTCGCCGATGCGCTGGAAGTTCGCCGGGTCGCCCTGGGCGTTCTGGATGTCGACCGGGACGCCGGCCGCGTCGAACGCCGCCTTCAGCAGCCGCGGGTCGTCGGAGCCCCAGCGCTGCGAGCTGGTCGTGTCGGGCATGATCACCCCGACCTTGCCCGTGCCGTCGCCGCCGCGGACCGGGACCTTGGTGCCGTCCCCGTCGTCGTCGGTGCAGGCGGCGAGGCCGCTCATGGTCAGCATCCCGACCGTCACAAGAGCCAGCAGGTTCCGGCGCACGTCTTCTCCTCCATGGGGCGAAAAGCGCGGCAAGGGTACCAGTGGTCCGGGCCCGGGCTTTCCCGGTAGAGGATCTTCGTGACGGAAGTGTTGCGCGGAGTGCCATCCGGCCTGCCCGATCAGACCGGAACGCCCCGGGAGGCCCGGACGGTGCGGGGGCCGGCGGCCGGTCCGGTGACCGGACGGGCGGAACGGGCGGCGGCGGAGGCCGGCCGGACGATGCGGGCGGACGAGGGGCGCGCGACCGGCCGCGGGACGACGGTGGCCGCCTCACCCGCCGCGCCGGCCGGGCGGACCACCCGGGCGGTGCCGCGCGCCGGCCGGATGATCAGCGTCGCCGCCCGGACCGTAACCGCGGCGACCGTACGGGTGGCCCGCGCGGGCCGCAGGAACCAGCAGACGATCAGGGCGCTGGCCAGGCCGACCACCGCCGACAACCAGACCGCCGGCTGGGCGGTGACGAGCCCGTACGCCATCCAGCACGCGCAGGAACCCGCGGCCAGCCGCCAGCGCAGCGGCGAGAGGCCAGCGAGGTCCTGACCCCGGTCGCGGAGCAGCGCCAGCGGCTGGGGGATCGACGACAGGATGGCCGCGACCGCGAGGACCGTGCCGAGGAACGTCGCCACGTGCGCGCCGGTCGCCTCGGTCAGCACGGCGACGGCGGCGCTGCCCCCGGCGGCGGCCACCACGCCGGCCGCACCGGCCGCGGTGATCAGCAGCCGGCGCGCGCTCCGCAGCTCGCCCCGCTTCACCAGGATGGTGACCAGCACCGCCAGCCCGGCCGAGCCGGTCACGGCGTTCGTCACCACCTGCACGATCTCGCCGGTCAGGAGCCCGTACGTGATCCAGCCGACCGGCATCGCGGCGCCCATCCAGCAGGCGGTCGCCGACAGGCCGCCGGTGCGGCCCTGAGCGCACGAGCGCCAGACCTGGGGCCAGGGGAGAGTCATGGACAGGGCAGCGCCGAACCAGCCGAGCAGAGCAGAGGAGTGCATGATCCATTTCCGGTCGTCACGATCGAGGAGGGCCGGGATGTTCACGGCCACCTGCTCCATCGGCGCGACGCGCGGCGCGGCTGACAAGATCCATCGGTGAGAGGCGACACGGCCGGAAACCACCGTTTCGCAACCAGGGCCCGACTTGAGGGTTTTGCGGGCCTGCACCGAACGGCAACCGTCGTCTTCCTGTTGTGCACTCCGGGGTGGGGGTGGGGGCCCGAAGGGGATGGCATGACGGACACGCAGATCGTGGAGCTGGGCCTGCAGGCGATGACCATTGCGGCGAAGATGTGTGCGCCGGTGTTGCTGACGGCGTTGCTGATCGGTTTTGCGATCTCGTTGTTCCAGTCGGTGACGCAGATTCAGGAGGCGACGCTGTCGTTCGTGCCGAAGGCGATCGCGGTGGGTGCGGCGATTCTGTTCAGTGGGAACTGGATGTTGCACGAGATGGTGACGTACACGACGCAGTTGTTCGAGAAGATTCCGTCGCTGCTGAGCTGAACTTGCGCAAGAAGAAAGGGCCGCCCTGGAGGGCGGCCCTTTTCCGTGTTCTCAGGCGGCGGCGCCGGCCGCCCGGACCAGGGCGACCGTCTGGTCGACCGTCGCGGCCCGGTCCGCCGAGAACGCGTCGTTGATCACGACCAGCGGGTTCGCGGGGTACACCAGCGCGGAGATGTGCAGGTGGCCGCCCGGCAGGCCGGTCCTGCCCAGCTCGAGCCGCAGCCGGTTGGAGCGGTACATGCTCTCGTTCGACAGATAGTCGCCGCCCCCGCCGGACTGTGCCTGGCTGCCGGGGGAGGGGCCGTCGGTGCGGCACTGCACCGGGCCGGTCGGCCGGGTGCCCGCCGCCCATTCGCACAGGCGCGGGTTGAGCGCGGTCGGCCACGGGCCGGTGCCGGCGTCGATCATCGCGCCGTACGGAAGCGTGGTCTCGATGAACTCCGGGGTGGGCGACGGCTGCGGCCAGCCCGGCGCCGGCGGGATCAGCTCCGCCTCGCCCTCGTTGTTGTTGTCCGGGGAGCCGCCGCGCCAGGCGCCCGCCCACTGCTCGATGTTCATCACGCCACGGTTGCCCTGGCTGATCGTCATGATCAGGTCCGCCGGCTCGCGCGCCCCGGCGGTCAGGTGCGGGCCGAACGCGTCCTCGACGATGCCGGCGTCGAAGCCGCTCCAGGTCACGGGCAACATCACGGCCTGCACGCGTACGCTCTGCGCGCCGTCGCCGTAGGTCAGCCCGTCGAGCTGCAACGCGGACGCGCCGGACGGGTTGGACCGCCGGATCTCCCCGTTCAGCTGGTACGGGTCGAAGCCGCTCACCAGCACCCGCTTCACCCCGGGCCCGAAGGTCGTCGAGGAGACGCCGCGGGAGGCGTACTCGTAGGTCCGCAGCAGCGCGGCGCGGCCGGCGTCGTCGAGCGGGAACCGGGGCTGCCACTGGCGGAGGTCGCGGGTGCCCATCAGCCGGGTCCAGTAGAGCGGGCGGTCGTCGTACCGGTCGATCGTGCCCATGGTGATCCGGCCCTGGGCGCGGGCGACCGCCGTCTCCCACAGCCGCGCGCCGTGGCGTCGCAGGACGCGTTCCGCCGCGGCGGAAGTGCGCACCCGGCACAGCTCCGCGCGCAGCCGGTCCGGATACGCGCCGAAGCCGCCGGCCTCGACCAGCTCGTACGGCACCCGCGTGCCGCCGGGCAGCGCGGGCGTCTCGATCCGCCCCTCCTCGTACGTGACGGGCGCGGCGCGGTCGTAGCAGTCCGCCGGCGCGGTGGCCGAGGCCGCCTGCGGGACGCCGAGGAACGTGGCGCAGACGGCGATCACGGTGAACAGGCGCAAGGGGATACCCGCCTTCGTCGGATGACATCGACGGACGCCACTATATCGGTCAATCCAGGAGACCGTTGTAGTCCGCGATGGTCAGCGGGCCGTCGGCCAGGGAACCGTCCGCGCGGGGCACGCCCAGCGGCTCGCCGGCGGACTCGAAGGACACCGTGCCCACCTCGGTCTGGCTGGTCAGCGTGCACACGATCTGGCCGAAGGCGAGCACCTCGTCGCTGCGGACCAGCTCGTCCGGACGGTCGCCGATGGTGATCGTGGCGCGGCGGCCGGACAGCCGCAGGCCGGTCACCGTCATCGTGGTCACGGCGCTGGTCAGGCCGTCCCGGCGTTCCTCCGCGGTCGGGCCGGCGAGCAGCGCGTCGAGCTGCTGGCGCGGGCCGAGCGGCGCCGGCACCCGCCGGGGCACCCGCACCAGGCGGCCGTCGCGGACCATGAACAGCCGCAGCACGGCCGAACCGGCGCCCACCGGGGCCGGTTCCCCGGAGGTGCCCAGGCGCCCCGGCGTCTCGATGTCGCGGGGTTCGTCGTCCAGGGTGATGCCGCAGCCGGCCGGGCCGAGCGCGAGCCCGAGCGCCAGGAGCAGGAGGATCAACCGCCTCACGGGGCGCACCCCGGCAGCTCGACCAGGAACCTGGCCCCGCCGCCCGGACGGTCCAGCACGGTGGCGGTGCCGCCGTGCGCCGCCGCGTGCTGGGCCACCAGCGCCAGGCCCAGGCCGGCGCCGGCCGAGTCGGCGCGCGCCCCGGCGGAGCGGCCGCGCACGAACCGGCCGAAGATCACCTGCTTGTCGTCCGGGCTGACCCCGGGTCCCTCGTCGTCCACCTCGATCCGGCCCACGCCGTCCACCAGCGCCAGCCGCACCGCCACCGCACCGCCGCCGTACGCCTGCGCGTTGTCGAGCAGATTGCCGAGCAGCTGGCTCACCCGGCGCCGGTCCACCAGCCACGGCCCGGCCCCGTCGCCGCCGACGATGCCCTCGGGCACCTGCCGGTCGCGGCACACCTGGCGGGCCAGCGCGGGCACGTCCACCGCCGCGCGGGCCGCCGGGCGGTCGCCGCGGGACAGCTCCAGCAGGTCGTCGACGAGCTTCTGGAACCGGGCGATCTCGTCGGTGACCAGGCCCGCCGCGGTCGCCGTCCGGTCGTCGAGCCGGTCCCGCCGGCGCTCCAGCACGCTCGCGGCGGCGGCCAGGGTCTGCAGCGGGGAGCGCAGCTCGTGGCTCACGTCCGCGGCGAACCGGCGGTCGCGTTCCACCCGCGCGGACAGCTCGTCGACCATGTGGTTGAACGAGGTCGTCAGGCGCGCGAGATCCGGCTCCGCGGCCGGGTCGAGGCGGTACTTCGACGCCCCGCCGGCGATCTCCTGCGCCGCGTCGGCGACCCGGGTCAGCGGGCGCAGCACGTAGCGGCTCGCGTACCAGCCGAGCAGGGCGCCCAGGGCCGCGGTGCTCACCGCGACGGCGGTCAGTACGCCGGTGAGCACCCCGAGGGTGTGCTCCAGCTCCTGCATCGAGTCGACCTCGTAGAGGACGTCGCCGTCCGGCAGCGGCACCGCCACGACCAGGGTGGCCCGCCCGTCGGCGAGCACCCGCTGCACCGCCGGCACGCCCTCGGCCGCCCGCCGCTGCAGCGCCGCCGGGATGGCGTCGGTGACCCCGGTGTCGGCCTGCCGCGAATACCACTCGCCGTCGCGCTGCAGCACCGCGCGCCTGTTCTCGCCGGTGTCCAGCGCGCGTAGCAGACCGATGACCGTGTCCGGCTGCACGGCGGAACCGAGCCCGGAGCGGACCACCTCGGCGTCGTAGTACGCCGCGCGCACGGCGGTGCGCTCCCGCTCGTCCAGCAGCGACCGCCGGACCACCTGGAAGGAGACCAGGGCCATCGTCGCCGACAGGGCGAGGGCGCCGGCGGCGAAACCGGCGATGACGCGTACGCGAAGCCCGGCCCTTCTCATCTTTGCAGCTTGTAGCCCAGGCCGCGGACGGTGACCAGGTGCCGCGGCGCGCCCGAGTCGGCCTCGATCTTCTGCCGCAGGCGCCCCACGTGCACGTCGACCAGCCGCTCGTCGCCGGTGTCGTAGCCCCACACGCGCTGCAGCAGCTGCTGGCGCGACAGCACCCGGCCGGGATGCTCGGCCAGCTCGCACAGCAGCTGGAACTCCGTGCGCGTCACCGGCACCGGCCGCCCGTGCAGCCGCACCTCGCCGGCCTCGGGCGAGATCTCCAGGGCGCCGAAGCGCAGCACCGGCACCTCGTCGTCGGCGACGACCCGGGCGCGGCGCCGCAACGCGCGCAGCCGCGCGGTCAGCTCCTTCACGGCGACCGGCTTGACCAGGTAGTCGTCCGCGCCGGCCTCGAGCGCCTCGACGATGTCCTGGGTGTCGTCGCGGGCGCTGATCACCACGATCGGCACGTCGTCGGCGCGGCGCAGCTGGCGGATGCACTCGAAGCCGTCGATGCCGGGCAGCATGAGGTCGACCAGCACGGTGTCGGCGGGGCGGCTGCGCTGCGCGGCGAGGCCCTCCTCGGCGGTCGGGGCCCCGGTCGCCGCGTAACCCTCGTCCTCCAGCGCCAGCAGCAGCGACAGGCGGATCCGGTCGTCGTCCTCGATCACCAGTACGGCTGACATGCCCGCATTCTCCCCGCCGGGCGGGACCGGCGGCGAGCTTCCGGGCGCCCGGCCGCGCAGATGTCACGGAACCGTCATACGGCCGCGGAACGGCTGCCACACCCGTCCGCGAGTCTGGCCGGGTGAGAACGGAGCATCCGGTCCCCGAGGCGACGGTCGTCGTCACCGAGGCGCTGGACGGCCCCGCCGTGGAACGCTGGCGTGACCGGCTGGCCGCCGCGGCCGCCGCCCGCCCGGCGCGCCTCGTGATCGACCTGCGCAGCAGCCCCCGGATCGACGCCGCGGCCATCGTCCTGCTGCTCCAGCTGCACCGGGAGATGATCCGCGCGGACGCGCGGCTCACCCTGCGGGCGCCGGTGGCACGGGTACGCAGAATGCTCGGCCTGGCCCGCGTCGACCACGTCCTCGAGGTGGAGGAGGCCCGATGACAGCCACCCCGGTCGAACTCGACGACCGCCCCGGCGCCACGGTGGTGCACGTCCGTGCCTGCCTCGACGCCGCCGTCGCGCCGGACCTGCGCGAGGCCCTCGCCGCGGCCGTACGGCGGCACCCGCACGTGGTGATCGACCTGGCCGGCGTGCACACCCTCGACGACACCGGCCTCGGTGTGCTGGTCCGCGCGCACCGCACCGCCCGCCGCGACGGGGGCGTGGTGTGCCTGGTGGCGCCGTCCCGGTTCGTGCTCACGGTGCTGCACACCATGCACGTCGACGGCCTGTTCCCGGTCTTCGACGACTGCGCCGAGGCCCTGGACTGGCTGCGGGCCGGCACACCGTACGCGAGGAGCTGACCCCCGTGTCCTTCGACGACGACTGGATCTCCCGCGAGGAGCCGTACGGCCTCGACGGCGAGGAGGACACGTTCTTCCGCCCCGGCCCGGAGGCCACGCTGCTGCGCGAGGCGGCGCTGGGCCTGGCCCGCGACCCGCAGGTCCGGTGCCGCGAGCTGGTGATCGAGGTCCAGAACAACGTCGTCATCATCGAGGGCTACGCGGAGTCGCCGGCCGCGAAGGAGGCGGCGGGCCGCCGGGTCTGGTCCACCCCCGGCGTGCGCGACGTCTGCAACCGCCTCATCGTGCGCTGACCGCCCCCAGGAAGTCGAGCAGCAACCCGTTGACCACGTCCGGCCGTTCGAGGCTCGGCAGGTGGCCCGCCCAGTCGAGCTCCACGTGCCGCGCCCGCGGCAGGAAGCCGGCGAGGTGGGCCGCGATCTCCCGGAAGTCGGCGAAGTCGTGGGCGCCCGACACGAGCAGGCTCCGGGCGGTGATCCGGGTCAGGTCGGCGTCGACCTCCAGCGCCGGGGGCTCGTCGGCGGCGGCGAGCTGCACGTCGAAGGCGTGACGCTGCATCAGGCGCAGCTTCGCGCGGGCCGCGTCGTCGGCGTACGGCCCCAGCCACGTCTTCACGTTGAGCTCGGTCGCACCCGCCACGTCGCCGGCGGCGAGCAGGGCGTCCTCGCGATCGCCGTACGCCCGCAGCTCGGCACCGGGCTCGTGGCCGGCCATCGCCGTGCACAGCAGCGCCAGGGCCGCCACGCGGTCCGGCCAGCGCGCGGCCACCTCCAGCGCGATGCGGCCCCCGCCGGAGGAGCCGACCACCGCCGCCTCCTCGACGGCGAGCAGGTCCAGCAGGTCCAGCACGTCCCGGGGTTCGTCGTACGGCCGCACGGGCATCGGCGTGTCACCGAACCCGGGCAGGTCGCACCGGACGACGAGGTGGCCGGCGTCGGCGAGCACGGGCACCTGCGGATCCCACATCCGCCGGTCGCAGGCGGTGGAGTGCAGGAGGAGAACGGCGGCGCCGTCCCCGGTCACGTCGTAGGCGATAGTCATGGCTCGATCCTGCTATGCCGGGAGTCACCGGCGGGGGTCCGGGGTCCACAGCTCGTGCAGGTATGGACTACGGTCAGTTGATCAGGACGCCGGTCGAGGAGGCTGGATGGCAGGTGCCGACGCCCAGTTGCAGGCGCTGCGGGCCCTGCACGCGGTGACCAAGCGGGTGTACGCCAGCCGGGACCTGACCGCGACCCTCGACGCCGTGGCCTGCGGCGTCGTCGAGGTCGCCGGCTTCGGCCTGGCCGCGGTCAACCTCGCCGAGTCCAATGGCGACTACACCACCGTCGCCGTGGCCGGCCACGACGACCTGCGCCGGGAGCTGCTCGGCAAGACCGGCTCCGCGGAGAACTGGCGGGAGCTGTTCCGGCGCGCCGAGCGGTGGGGCACCCTCTACTTCGTCGACCATCGCACCGGCGTCCCCGAGGATCTGTACGTGTGGACGCCGGACATCGAGGAGACCGACGACCCGGCGATGTGGCACCCGATGGACTGCCTCTTCGCGCCCCTGATGGCGCCGTCGGGGGAGTGGCTCGGGGTGCTCAGCGTGGACCTGCCCGAGGGGTTGCGCAAACCGGGGCCGCAGCAGCAGGAGATCCTGGCGCTGCTGGCCGAGCACGCCGCGATCGCGATCCAGCAGGCCCGCCTGCACTCGGAGCTCGAACGCAGCCGGGCCGAGGCGCAGTACGCGGCCACCCACGACGGACTGACCGGGCTGGCCAACCGCACCCTGCTGAAAAGTCGCGCCGAGGCGGCCGGGCGACAGCCGGGCCGGCAGGTCGCCGTGCTCGTCATCGACCTGGACGGCTTCAAGAAGGTCAACGACGCGGCCGGTCACGAGGCCGGCGACGAGGTCCTCCAGCTCGTCGCCGACCGGCTGCGCGCGCACCTGCCCGGCGCGGAGGTGATCGCGCGGACCGGCGGCGACGAGTTCGTGGCCGTCCTGACCGGAGTGGACCTGGCCGCCACCGTCGCGGGCACCGCCGGCCGGCTGCGGGCCGCGATCGCGGAGCCGATCCAGGGCGGGACCGGCGTGCACCGGGTCGGCGCGAGCGTCGGCTGGGCCCTCGGCGGCCCCGGCGACGATGTCGAGGCCCTGGTGGCCCGCGCCGACCACGCCATGTACCGGCAGAAGCGGCGGGCCGGCGTGGTGGCGTGACCTCCGGCCCGCCCGGCCAGTTGATCAACGTGTGCGCCGACTCTCCGCGATCCTCGCCCTGACCTGCCTGCTCGTCCCGCTCGCACCGGCACCGGCCGGCGCGACCGTACGGGACTCGGCGGCGTCCACGCCCGCCTTCAACTCGACCGTCTGGTCGCTGGCGTTCCGCGGGGACGTGATCTACGCCGGCGGCTCCTTCACCGAGGTGACGTTCCGCGGCCGGACGTACGTCCGCAAGCGGCTGGCCGCGTTCAGCGCCCGTACCGGAGCGGTCCTGGCCTGGAATCCCACGGCGAACGGCACGGTCCGGTCGCTGGCGGTGACCCGCACCGGCCGCCCCGCGGTGTACGCGGTGGGCGACTTCGACGAGATCGGCGGCGTGCGCCGCGACGCGGTGGCCCGGCTCGACGCGGTCACCGGCCGGGTCGCACCCTTCTCGCACCGCGTCTCCGGCACCGCGTCCACCCTGGCCGTCGGCGCCGGCCGGATCTACATCGGCGGCTCGTTCGGCGCCGTCGACGGCGTCACCCGGCGCAACCTCGCCGCGTTCTCGCACCGCACGGGCGCCCTCGACCGCGGCTTCCGGGCGGCCACCGACGGCCGGGTCCGCGCCCTGGCGGCCACCCGCACCCGCCTCTACGCGGGCGGCGACTTCCACCGGGTCGGCGGCACCGCCCAGGCCCGCCTCGCCGCGGTGACCACGGCGGCCGGGGTCCCGGTCCGCGCCTTCCGCCCCAAGGCACCCGCGTTCGTCATGGACATCGCCGTCTCACCCACCGGCATCTCCACGTCCACCGGCGGGCCGGGCGGCCGGGCGGTCGGCTACACCCCGGCGGGCGCCATCCGCTGGACCCACCTCTTCGACGGCGACGTGCACAACCTCGCGGTGCTGCGCGGCATCACGTACGTCGGCGGCCACTTCGACCGCGCCTGCCGCACGACCAGCACGATCGCCCAGCTCGGCTGCCCGGCCGGCTACGCGCCCCGGGTCAAGCTCGCGGCCCTCGACACCCACGGCCGCCTCACCGCCTGGAACCCCCGCGCCAACGGCACCTGGGGCGTCCAGGTCGTGACCGCCGACCCGGCCCGCGCCCGCATCGCGGCGGGCGGCGCCTTCACGGCGGTGGGCGGGCGTACGCGCAGCCGCCTCGCCCTGTTCACGACCCCGTAGCGGCCGCGAGCATGCTGCGGTAGGCGGCCGCGGGCGGGGCGGCCCGGAGCGCCCGGCCGGCCGCGTCCGGCGGCAGGCCGGGCCACCGCTCTCTCGTCCGGGTCCTCAGCCGGTCACCCGGTCGGCGGTCCGGCAGGTGTCGGCGCGGCAGGTCGTCAGGGCCTTCAGGGCCCGGTGCAGCTCCGCCAGCCGCTCCGGCGGCAGCTTCGCGGCGATGTTGCGCAGCTGGTGCGGGTCCACCCGCCGGTTGTAGAACTCCCGCGAGCCGTCGACGTACTCCACGTAGGTGTAGGCCGGGGTCCGCAGCGCCGCGTACGACGGCGGGTTGCCGCTGCCGGGGCGGGGGCGGTCCGGGTCGGTGGGGTCGGCGTCGGGGCCGTGGTGCTCGATGAGGGCGGCGGTGCGCCAGGGCGGCTCCGGGCCGGCGAACAGCGGTGTGAGGCTGCGGCCGTCGGCCTGCGGTGGGGCGGGGATTCCGGCGAGGTCGGCGAACGTGGGCCGCAGGTCGATGTTCTGCACGGGGGCGGCGACGGTCCGGCCCGCGCCGACGTTCGGGCCGGCGATCACGAGCGGCACGCGTACGTCCGTGTCGAAGGCCGTCTGTTTTCCGGGGTTGAGGCGGTACTCGCCGGTGTGGAAGCCGTTGTCCGAGGTGAACACCACGACGGTGTTGCCGGCGACGCCGGTCCTGGCCAGGGTCGCCTGCACGGCCGCGAGCAGCCGGTCCACCGATCGCACCGACTGTGCCCGCTTGCGGAAGGTGTCGTCGATCCGGGCGCGCTCGCCGGCGGTGAGCGGTTCCCGGTCCGCCAGCCACTTCGGCGGGTCGGCGGGCAGCGCGTCGAAGGCCGGCCCGCGGGGCGCGGTCAGGCCGGGGAAGGCGCCGGCATCGCGCGGTGCCGGGGTGTACGGCGAGTGCGGCGCGAACGTCGCCACCTCGAGCAGGAACGGCGTACGGGCGGCGGCCGACTCCTCGATGAACGCCGACGCCCGGGCGCTGAGCACGTCGGTCAGGTAGTCGCCGGGGGCGTGGCCGTAGCGGCGCACGACGTGGTTCTCGTTGAGCGTGTAGCCGAACTGCGCGTACCCGTTTCCCGCCACGTGCCAGTCGCTCCAGCCGGGCGGCACGTACGGCGCCGCGGTCCCCAGCGTGTTCGCCGGCTGATAGCGGTTGAGGTACTTGCCGAGCAGCGCCGTGCGGTAGCCGGCCTGCTGCAGGTCGGTGGCGAACGTCGAGTTCTCGTGGCCACGGCGGTGGAACAGCACGAAGCCGCCGTCGATCCCGTCGTTGGTGAAGATGCCGGTGCTGTGCGGGTACCGGCCGGTGAGCAGCGAGGCGCGCGACGGGCAGCACAGCGAGTTCGTGACCGTGGCGTTGGTGAACGTGGTGCCGCGGCGCTGCAGGGCGAGCACGTGCGGCATGAACCGGACCAGGTTCAGCGACAGGTCGTCGGTGAGCACCAGCACGATGTTCGGCCGGGCGTCGCCGGCGGGGGCGGAGGCCGACGGCCCGGACGGCCCGGGTGCGCGTGCGGGCGTGCAACCGGCGAGCAGGACAGCGGCGCAGAGGGCCCCGGCGAGGCGGCGGGTGAGTGCGGTCATCGTTGATCGCAACGACGGCACGCCGCCGGGGGTGGCGGGCTCAGCCGAGCTGTTCCACGGCCCGCAGCACCTCGAGCGCCCGCTCGTACGGGTGGAACCGCGCGTCCCCGCGCCGCGCCTGCCCGGCCAGCGTCAGGGCGATCCCGCGCAGGCCCGGCAGCGCCGCGAGGATCTCGCCGGCGTTCTCCGGGGTGAAGTCCAGCCCGGCCACCAGCGGGCGTTCGCGCGCCAGCCGGTCGAGGTCGGCGATCTGGAACTCGTCGTCGAACTCGGGCGCCTTGTCGCGCAGGAAGGCCCACGACTGCCTGTACTCGGGCAGCACGTCGGCGTGGAACAGGACGGCGTTGAGGTCAGGGGTGTCGTCGTACTCGCCGAAGATCCAGCCCGGGTCGTCGTCGTGCGCGATCTCGATGCCGCCGTACACGATGCCGACGCCGGCCCCGCTGAGCGCCTCCCGCACGTCGGCCGGGGGGATCGTGCCCACCAGCGGCTGCACCATGCCGGCCCGTACGGCGGTCACGGTCCGCAGCACCCGCTCCGGGTCCCGCCCGAGCTCCATGGCGACCACGAGCGTCGCGCGCGCCAGGGCGGCCCCGATCTCGGCGGCCTGCTCGACGGTGACCGTACGGTCGTCGGCGAACCGGGGGTCGGCACCGAGCGAGACCCCGACCAGGTCCGCGCCGAGCTCCTCGACCTCGGCCGCCTCCCGCGCCGAGCGCACCCGGTCAACCTTGATCAGCTTATTCGTCATAGCGAATGACATTCCCGCCCAGATCGTCGGCGCCCCGGAAGTCCCCGGGGATGACCCAGGTCTTGCCGGACGTGTTCGTGGAGATCTTCCAGTATGCCGAGCCCTCCGGGGTGTGCCGGCCGCCGCCCGGGTGCACCTGGATGTTCGTGATCTCGGGGTGGTTCCGGACGCGCACCTGCACGGCGTTGCCGGACGTGCCCCGCCGGGTGCTCTGCTCGACGGCGACGTCGTAGCCCGCGGCCCGGAACTGGGCGGCGATGTCCTCGGCCGACCGGCCCGCCACCGAGCGGGGATCGGCGGCGATGTTGTCGACGAAGGCCCGCGGCGAGCCGGGCTCCGGACCGGTCGCGGCCAGCTCGGGCGACTCCGTGCCCGGCGTCCGGTCGTCCCCGTGCCCCGGCGTCCCGCCGTCACCGGGCCGCGCCGGCCCGCCGTCGGCGCCGGGCGCACGCCCCTGGTTCGCCTCGCCGCTGATGGTCTCGTGGGCGGCCGACACGTTGCCGCTGCCGCCTCGCGGATGACCCGGCCGTCCCGGGGTGCCGTCGCCGCCGTCACCCCCGTTGCCGCCGCCGTCGCCGCCGTCACCCCCGTTGCCGCCGCCGCCGCTTCCGCCGCCGTGCGGCCTCGCCCCCGCCATCCGCCGGTCAGCCGTTCAACAGGCGGGTCAGGTTGGTGATGCTGGTGATCAGCGCCGTGGTGTACGTCAGGATGCGGCCGGCCCACTTCACCACCGCCGCGACGATCTGCTCGGCGATGATCGGGATGGTCACCACGAAGATGGCCTCGGCCGCCCAGACGATCACGCGGGCGACCAGGTCGGCGATGAGGTCGCGGACGATGTCGCGGGTGAACTGGACGATGTTGCCGGCGGCCTCGGTGGCGGCGGCCATCGCGGCGGCGACCGCGCCCAGCCCGCCGATCGCCTCTACGTTGTGGCCCATCATCGACACGTACGCGTTCGCCGCCCGCCCCTGCCAGTCGGGCAGGTCGCCGTTGAGGTGCCCGCCCAGGGCGGCGGCCATGTCGCTGAGCTCGGCGGCCATGTTGCGCCACGTGGCGGCGTGCGAGGCCACCACGTCGGGCATGCCGGCGAGCTCGTCGAGCACCGAGCGCAGCGGCTCGAAGTACTCCATCGCCCAGCCGAGCCCGTTGGCGAGCAGCGCGCTGAGCGGGTCCATCGCGGTGGCGACCACCTCGACCCCGAACGCGGCGCCGGCGAGCAGGTCGTCGACCCAGCCCTCGCTCTCGATCGCGCCGACCAGGCCCTGGAAGCTGTCGGCCAGCCCCGCCCCGGTCCACGGCTCCCGGGTGGAGACGACGCCGGCGACCAGCGAACCGTCGCTCATCGTCCGAGCCCCTCGCCGGCCCGGCGGACCGCCTGGGCCGCGCCCGCGTCGGTCTCCTCGTACGCGTCGGCGACCGAGGCCAGCTCGTCCGCGGCGATCGACAGGTTCTCCGCCACGTACGCGACCAGCTCGTCCTGCCGCTGGTGGCGCCCCTGCAGCACGGCCGGCAGCCAGCTGCAGAGCAGCCCGTACGCGCCGTCGCCGCCGGAGATGTGCGCGCTGGCCGCCCGTACGGCGTCGAACCGGGCCCGGACCGCCTCCAGGTTGCCGATGTGCCGGCGGATCTGCGCCGCGTCGACCAGGAACTCCTCGGCCACCGCGCTCACCACCCGTCCCGGTCGCGGGTCCCGGCCTCGCCGGCGCCCGCGGTCCGCAGCCGGTCGGCGACCTGCGCGGCCATCGCCCGGGCGGCGGGCGACTCGGTGCCGAGCGTCTCCGTGATGATCTCCTGCGCCCGGTCCGCGGTCTTGCGCCGCGCCTCGCGCATCGTCGCCATGATGGTGCGGGCCACGGTCTCGGGCTCGACCTGCTGGATGCGGCGGCCGAGCCGGATGTCGACCAGGGCGCCCTGCGCGTCGACCGTCACCTCGACCATCCGGTTGTCGTCGGCCGCGGTGACCCGCAGCTCCCCGAGGCGCTCGCTCATCGCCCGGGTGTCGGCGGCGAGCTGGTCGATCCGGCCCTTCCAGGCCGCCAGCCGGTCCAGCGCCTGTCCCGGCTCGAGCAGCGGCTCCGTGGCCCCCGCGCCCATCGGCTCGCTCATCTCGCCCCCGCGATGACTGGACGTTTTTCAGCGTGGCGAGGCCGACGCCGGCCGCCACCGGGCGACGGCCCGGCACCTCCGGGCCCGATGCCACGCGGAAAAATGTTCACTGTGGTCGATGGGCCATCATAGCGATGCCTCGCCCGCGCGCGGCCCGGAGATCAACTGTTCGTCGATTCCTCAGCCGGGCCGCCGCCGCGCCGATACGGTCACCGATACCGGTACATGATGAGGAGCAGCGGTGACGGCAGGTCTGAGACGGGTCCGGATCAGTACGCGACTGGTGGCCGCCATGGCGATCCTGCTCGCTCTGCTGGGCACGGTCGTGGCCATCGGCCTGTCGGCGATCGCCAACCAGGCGGCTGCCACCACCAAGGTGGCCGACTACGAGCGGACCACCCGGATGGCCATGCAGGTCAAGTTCCGGTCCGGCGACTTCAACGGCTGGCAGACCGCGTACGCGTTCGACGTGAGCCGGGGGGTCCCGGACGCCGCCGCCGACACGGCCGGCGCCCGCAAGAGCTTCCTCGCCTCGGTCGCGGCCTTCCGGTCCGAGGTCGCCGCCCTGCGCGAGGGCCGGCTCAGCGCCGAGGAGCGCACCCACCTGGACCGCATGGAGGCGGCCTTCGGCGAGTTCATGACCCTCGACCAGCGGATCGTCGAGGACTACCGCAGCGGCGACCGCGAGCGGCTGGCCCGCGCCGACGGGCTCGTCGCGGTCGACGAGATCAAGATCTTCAACACCATCGCCGCCGAGGTCGACGCGCTGACCGCCGGCATCGACGCCGACGCCGCCGCGGCGACCCGGGACGCCGACGCCGCGTCGGACCGGGCCTCGGCCGTGATGGTGCTGGTCGGGATCCTGACCGTGGTCGTCGGGGCGCTGTTCGCGTTCGTGCTGATCCGGTCGATCATCCGCCCGCTCGGCACGCTGAACGAGCGGCTCGCCGAGATCGCCGACGGCGACGGCGACCTGACCCAGCGCCTCGAGGAGGCCGGCCGGGACGAGATCACCGTGGCGGCGGGCGGCTTCAACCGCTTCGCCGGCCGCATGCAGGAGCTGGTCGCCGCGGTGGCCGCCAAGGCGCGCGAGGTGTCCTCGGCCGCCGACGAGCTCAGCGCGGTCAGCACCCAGCTCGCCGGGGCGCCGAGCAGACCAGCGCGCAGGCCGGCGTGGTCAGCGCCAGCGCCGAGGAGGTGTCGGCGATCGTCTCGTCGCTCGCCGCCTCGGCCGAGCAGATGAACGCCTCCATCGAGGAGATCTCCCGCAGCGCCACCCGCGCGACCGGCATCGCCGAGGGCGGGGTACGCGCGGCGGCCGAGGCCAACGACACGGTCGCGGCCCTGGGCGAGTCGTCGGCCGAGATCCAGACCGTGGTCAAGCTGATCACCGACATCGCCCACCAGACCAACCTGCTCGCGCTGAACGCCACCATCGAGGCGGCCCGGGCCGGCGAGCGGGGCCGCGGCTTCGCGGTGGTCGCCGACGAGGTGAAGCAGCTGGCCCAGCAGACCGCCGAGGCGACCGAGGAGATCGCCGGCAAGGTCGAGGCGATCCGGCTGGGCAGCGGCGCCGCGGCCGAGGCGATCGGGAAGATCTCCGGCGTGGTCGCGGAGATCAACGGCACCCAGGTCACCATCGCGTCGGCGATCGAGGAGCAGACCGCCACCACGCACGAGATGTCGCGCAACGTGGGGGAGACCGCGATCGGCGCCGGCGAGATCGCCTCCACCATCGTCGGGGTGGCCGAGACGGCCGGGCACGCCAGCGAGGGTGCCCGGACGACTCAGGCCACGGCGAGGAGCCTCGCGGCGGCGTCCGGCGAGCTGGACCGCCTCGTGTCCACCTTCCGTTACCTCGTGTCCACCTTCCGTTACTAGGCTCAGCGCCAGCTGTCACTCCAGGTGGCGGAGCACGGCGCCGCCGAGGGCGTGGTGCGGCTGCGGTTCGGGTCGCTCTCCCAGACCACGGCCGAGCCCTCCTTCTTGATGTACTTGTACTGCACCGCGGTGCCGCCCGGCAGGGACACGGTGGCCGTCCACACCGGGTACGACGCCGACGAGAGCGGGACCGCGGCGGCCGGGTTCCAGTTGCCCAGCGCCGCCGTGTTGCCGGTGACGAAGACGTTCTGACCCCAGGTCGTGGTCGCGGTCGCGGCGAAGGAGACCGCGGCGGACGGGCACCCGTCCGGGGTGGAGCCGGTGCCCCGGGCGCCCACGTGCAGCGCCAGCGCCGAGTTCGCCGCCACGGTGGCGGTCACCTGGCCGGCGGCGTTCACCGTGTACGCCGGCCCGGAACACGACCCTCCCGCGTGGTCCCCGGCCATCACGTCGCAGTAGGTGCCCGCGGGCAGCGACGTCTGGAACGTACGGGTGAGCGCCGACCCGGAGCGGTTGAAGGCCACGTACGCCGCGCTGCCCCGCCCGAAGCCGATCTGGTTCGAGCCGTTGCTCCACCAGTTGGTGACCGCGGCGCCCGAGGCGGCGTTGCGCAGCGCCACCATGTTGGCGGTGGTCCGCGCGCGGTGCTCGCACTGCCACCCGTTTCCGCAGCTCACCGCGGTGGTGGTGCCGTTGCCGGCGGCCGGCGGACCGGCCTCGGGGTTGCTGAAGGTGAAGCTCGACATGACCTGCGGGACACCGTACGGCCAGGCGATCATGAACGCCTCGGCGAGCGCGTACGGGGCGCCGTCCTTGTAGGTCAGCTTCGCCCGGCCGTTGCGCTGGGTGTCGTGGTTGTCCACGAACGCCACCGCGTCCGCCGACCCCAGGCGCATCCGGGCGGCCAGGCCGTCGAGCCCGGACAGGTTCCCGTCCCGGAAGGCGCCGCCGACCACGTCGCCGTAGCGGAACTCGGTGACGTCGCCGAGGCCCGCGTACTCCTCGGGGGTGGGCTCGCCGCTGCCGCCCTCGATGACCTCGGAGAACACGTACGGGTCGCCGGCGACGGGGTCGACGATCGCGGCGAGGTCGGCGGCGGGCAGGTGCTTCGCCGCGTCCACCCGGAAACCGTCCACCCCGAGGGACACCAGATCGTTCAGGTACGCCGTGAGCTTCCCGCGTACGTAGGACGATTCGGTCTTCAGGTCCGACAGGTCGACCAGTTCACAGTTCTGGATCTCCCAGCGGTCGCCCCAGTTGGCGATGTCGTCGTTGCCGTTGCGCCCGCAGTGGTGGAAGTCCCCGCTGCCGTAGGGCACCGCCGGGTACGCGTACTGCGAGTATCCGGAGCCCCCGCTGCCGTTGCCGGTCGACGCGCCCCCGGCCATGTGGTTGACCACCGCGTCCACGTAGATCTTCACCCCGGCGGCGTGGCACGCCCGCACCATGCCGGCGAACGCGGCCCGGTCGCCGCGGCGGGTGGTGAGCTGGTAGCTGACCGGCTGGTAGTCCTGCCACCACGGGTATCCCGCGGAGGGCAGGACGACGTGTTCCTGCGGCGGGGAGACCTGGACCCCGCCGAAGCCCTTGGGGCCGAGCACGGTGGTGCACTCGTTCGCGACCGACGACCACGGCCATTCGAAGAGGTGCACGATGACGTCCTTGGCGCCGGGCGAGGCGGGGGAGGCCTCGGCGCGGTCGCCCCGGTGGGCGGCGCCGACGGCCAGCAGGGCCGTCGCGAGCAGGGTGGTCGCCGCGGCGGCGACGACCGGTCGGATACGCATGGGAAGCCTCCAGGGGCGCGGGGAGCGGATGAAACTTCTTGCGCAAGTGGAGGAAAGTTAGCAGCGTGTTTCGAACCCGTAAAGAGAAGTCGTTCGATGCGGGTGCGTCTTTGGCCCGGGATGTCGGGTATCGCTTCCAGCCCGGATCGGGGACGTTATCGCCCGGTCGGCGGAAAGTGCAGCTCACGGCGGCGAGCCCGCTCCGAGGGGCCCGCAATAACTTTCAAAGATCAACTTAACGATCGGTTCAGGCGGCCGGAACCGTCAGGCTGTCCGGCCCGCGGTCGCTCTTGTTGATGGCCGTCGACCCCCGGACCACCAGCTCGGGCGGGAAGACGTACTCCGACCGGGGCGCGCCGTGCCCGTTGATCTCGTCCACGAGCTGCCGGATGGCCGCGTTGCCCATCGCCGCCACGGGCTGGCGCAGGGTGGTCAGCGGCGGGTCGGTGAACGCGATCAGCGGCGAGTCGTCGAAGCCCACCACCGACACGTCCCGCGGCACGGTGAGGCCGCGCCGCCGGGCCGCCCGGATCGCGCCCAGCGCCATCAGGTCGGAGCCGCACACGATGCCCGTGACGCCGCGCGCCAGGAGCTGCCCGGCCGCCACCTCGCCGCCCTCGACGCCGAACAGGGTCAGGGCCACCAGGTCGTCGAGCTCCCGGTCGGGCACGCCGAGCTCGCGGCGCATGGCCGTACGGTATCCGTCGAGCTTGCGCTGCACGTTGAGGAACCGGTCCGGGCCGGAGACGAAGCCGATCCGCCGGTGCCCGAGCGCGACCAGGTGGTTGACCGCCAGCTCGCCGGCCAGCCGGTCGTCGCACGAGATGAACGGGGCGTCCAGGCCCTCGGCGTACCCGTTGATCAGCACGACCGGCAGCGGGCGGTCCACCAGCCGCCGGTAGCGCTCGTGGTCGGCGGTGGTGTCGGCGTGCAGGCCGGAGACGAACACGATCCCGGAGACCTGCCGGTCCAGCAGCATCTCGACATACTCGTCCTCGGTGACGCCGCCCGGCGTCTGGGTGCACAGCACCGGGGTGAAGCCGGACTGCGACAGCGCCGACTCGATGGTCTGCGCGAAGGCCGGGAAGATCGGGTTCTCCAGCTCGGGGACGATGAGCCCGACGAGGCCCGCACTGCGTTTGCGGAGTCTTTCGGGCCGCTCGTAGCCGAGGACGTCGAGGGCGGTGAGCACCGCCTGCCGGGTGTCGGCGGACACGCCGGGCCGGTCGTTGAGCACCCGCGACACCGTCGCCTCGCTGACCTCGGCCTGGCGCGCGATGTCGGAGAGTCGTGCGCGCATGGCCGTCACTGTAGACCCTGAAATCCCTTACGAAAGCCTCGCAAAGAATTCCACCCTCCGAAACCCCTTGCTCGCCGGCTCCCCGCTGCTGATCGGCCCGATGACGGTGGCAGGCTTCCCGGTCGCTTCGCCCTCGCCCGCCCCGCCGCCCGGCCGACCGCGAGCCGGGCGCCGGGAAGCCGGGCGCCCGGGTGGCCCGAGCCGGGACGTGCCGCCTCCCGGTCAGCCGCCGATCAGCGTGCGGATGCGGTCCGCGCCCACCGCCAGCAGCAGCGTGGGCAGCCGCGGCCCGGTCTCCTTGCCGATCAGCAGCCGGTAGATCAGCACGAAGAACGACCGCTGCGCGACCTTCAGCTCCTGCGTCGGCTTCGTGTCCGGCGGGAGGCCCGCCATGACCTTCGGTACGCCGTAGACGAGCGTCGTCAGCCCCTCCAGCGACCAGTTGGCGTCGAGGCCCGCCGCCAGCAGCCGCAGGGATTCGCGCTGGTCGTCGTCGAGGGTGGCGAGGAGGTCCTTGTCCGGTTCGGTGCGGACCTGGGTGCGGGCGTCCGCCGCGAGTTGGGTGTTCACCCAGGTCTGGGCCTTGTCGAGGCGGGGGCGGACCTGGGCCAGATCGGTGACCGGGCGCTCCGGGTCGAGGTCGCGCAGGATCCGCAGGGTCTGCTCGTCGTGGCCGGTGGTGATGTCCACGATCGAGGCGAGGGTGCGGTAGGCGACCGGCAGGGGGGTGCGCGGCAGGGTGACCGTGGCCGTACGGACGGCACGGTCGTGGGCGGCCTCGTCGGCGGGGGCCGCGGTGCCGGCGGCGATCTTCGCCTCGAGGGCGTCCCACTCGTCGTACAGGCGCTGGATCTCCGCGTCGAAGGCCACCTTGAACGCCTGGTTCGGGCGGCGGCGGGCGTACATCCAGCGCAGCAGCGGCGCCTCCATGATGGCGAGGGCGTCCGCCGGGGTCGGGACCGCGCCGCGGGAGCTGGACATCTTGGCCATGCCGCTGATGCCGACGAACGCGTACATGGGGCCGATCGGCTGGGCGCCGCCGAAGATCTCGGTGACGATCTGGCCGCCGACGACGAACGACGAGCCGGGCGACGAGTGGTCGACGCCGGACGGCTCGAAGTGCACGCCCTCGTACGCCCACCGCATCGGCCAGTCGACCTTCCACACGAGCTTGCCGCGGTCGAACTCGCTGAGCAGCACGGTCTCGGTGAAGCCGTCGGCGCACACGTACGTCATCGCGGTCGTCGCGTCGTCGTACCCGGTGACCGTCGTGGTGTCCTTGCCGCACTGACCGCAGTACGGCCTGTACGGGTAGTAGCCGGTGCTCGCCGTACCGTCGTCCTCGTCCGCGGCGCCGGACCCCTCGGCGGCCTCGGCGGCGGCAGCGGCGTCGGCCGCGTCGAGCTTGGCGTTCTGCTTCGGCGCGGGGCCGGTGCGGCCCTTGGTGCGGTAGCGGTCCAGGATCGCGTCGATGCGGCCGCGCTCGCGCATGGCCAGCAGGATCTGTTCCCGGTACGCCCCCGACGTGTACATCTCCGTCTGCGAGATGCCCCGGTAGTCGACGCCGAGCTCGGCCAGCGAGTCGATCATCGCGGCCTTGAAGTGCTCGGCCCAGTTGGGGAAGCGGCTGCCGGGCGGGGCCGGGACCGCGGTCAGCGGCTTGCCGATGTGCTCGGCCCAGGACGCGTCGATGCCGGCCGGCACCTTGCGGAACCGGTCGTAGTCGTCCCACGAGATGAGGTGCACGACCTCGTGCCCGCGCCGGCGGATCTCGTCCGCGACCAGGTGCGGGGTCATCACCTCCCGCAGGTTGCCCAGGTGGATCGGCCCGGACGGGCTCAGCCCGGACGCGCACACCACCGGCTTGCCCGGCGAGCGGCGCTGCGCCTCGGCGATCACCTCGTCGGCGAACCGGCTCACCCAGTCGACGGCTGCTGCTGCTTCTGCCACGATCCCCAACTTCCGTCCTCGTACGCTCGGGCCCATTTTCCCGGACCGCCCGCAACGGCCTGCAGGCCGGGGTGGCCCGGGACGGCCGGCGGGCCGCTGACCCCGGACGGTGCTGCGGGGCCGGGGTCAGCGGACGCCGCTCATCAGCCGGCCGATCGGCCTGGCGGCGAGCGCGAGCGCCGCCCCGATCACGATCGCGACCAGGCCGAGAAGGCCGAAGTACGCGGCCTCGTGGGATTCGCTGTAGTAGTTCGCCAGGCTGCCGGAGGCGGCGGTGCCGAGGGCCACCGAGAGGAAGAAGAGCGCCACCATCTGGGTGTGGAAGGCGGCGGGCGCGAGCTTGGTCGACAACGACAGGCCGACCGGGGACAGCAGCAGCTCGGCGACGGTGAAGACGAGCAGGATGCCGGCCAGCGCGAGCAGCGGCGCGCTGTTCGGGCCGCCGCCGGCGAGCGGCAGGAAGAGCAGGAACGCGACGCCCATGATCACGGTTCCGGCGGCGAACTTGATCGGCGTGCCCGGCTGGCGGGGTCCGAGGCGGGTCCAGAGGGCGGCGAAGACGCCGGAGAGCACGATGATGAAGACCGGGTTGATCGACTGGACCCAGGAGACCGGCATCTCCCAGCCGAACAGGTCGCGGTCCAGGCGCTGGTCGGAGTAGATCGTCACCACCGTGAACTGCTGCTGGTACAGCGACCAGAAGACGGCGCTCGCCACGAACATCGGGATGAACGCGATCACCCGGCGGCGCTCCACCGCGGTGATCCTGCGGCTGCTGAGGATCACCACGAAGTACGCGACCGCCGCCAGGGCGCTCAGCACGATCACCACGTTCGACAGGTATCCGGCCCGTAGCACCCCGGTGACGGCCAGGACCACGACGACCGCGACCGCGGCCGCGGCGACCAGCGCGACCGGCAGGAGTTTCCGGCGCGGCAGGGGATTCGGTACGGCGCGAGCGTCGCCGGTGAGCCGCTTGCGGCCGAGCGCGTACTGGATCAGCCCGGCGGCCATGCCGAGCGCGGCGAGCCCGAAGCCCCAGTGGAAGCCCCACGACTTCTGCAGCAGGCCGGTGAGCAGCGGCCCGACCAGCGCGCCGAGGTTGATGCCGAGGTAGAACAGCGAGAACCCGGCGTCGCGCCGCTCGTCGTGCTCGTCGTACAGGGTGCCGACCAGGGAGGTGGCGTTGGCCTTCACGCCGCCGCTGCCGATCGCGATGAGGATCAGGCCGGCCGTGACACCGGCGAGACCCGGCAACACGGCGAGGCTCACGTGCCCCGCCATGACCAGGATCGCGCTGAGGAACAGCACCCGTTCCGGGCCGAGGAGGCGGTCGGCCGCCCAGGCACCGAGGATCGTCGATAGATAGACCGCGCCGCCGTACGCGCCTACGATGCTCGTCGCGGTCGCCTCGGACAGCCCGAGGCCGCCCTCGGCCGCGCCGTAGTAGAGATAGATGAGCAGGATTCCCTGCATGCCGTAGAAGGAGAACCTCTCCCACAGCTCGACGCCGAAGAGGTTCGCCAGCACCGGTGGCTGGCCGAAGAAGGTCCGGTCGCGGCGGGGAGCCTGCTGCGTCGTCATCAGAGGGGACTACCCGCGGTGCGGAGAGCGGTAAACGGCGTTCGCGCGTACGGAAGGCGACTCAAGGTTTCCTCAAGCCGGCCGGGCCGCGGTCGATGGTCCGGCGTGACGAACAGGCGGGACCTCGGGGATCGTGCGGCCGACGCGGCCGTCGCCGGCAGCGGTGTGCTGCTGGCGGCGTTCCTCGTCTGGTACGTCGGCGGGTGGGGCAGCGAGACCCTCCGCGTGTACGTCGCCGACGGCATCTACCCGCCCCTGGCCCTGCTCTTCACCGTGCTGGGCGTGCGGGTGGTACGCCGCGGCACCCGGGACGCCCGCACCCGGCTGGCCTGGCAGTTCATCACGGCCGCGTTCTTCTGCCAGCTGGTCGCGCACACGTCCTGGTTCGTCGAGGACGCCGTCCTGCACACGTACTCGTATCCGTCGTTCGCCGACTACGGGTTCCTGGCCTTCGTACCGTTGCTGTTCACCGGCCTGCTCCTGCTGCCCGGCACCCGCCGCACCCGGCGGGACCGGATCAAGCTCGCGCTCGATGCGCTGATCGTCGGGGCCAGCTCGTTCATGGTGCTCTGGTACCTGCTGCTCGGTCAGCTCGTGATGGGCGTGGACGCCTCGCCGGCGGAGATCGCGTACTCGGCCGCGCTACCGGTCGGGGACCTGCTGCTGGTGGTGGCGCTCGCGACGGTGCTGCTGCGGCGTTCCGCGACCGCACAGGTGCCGATCCGGCTGCTGGCCGCCGGCGTCGCGGCGTACGTCGTCGCGGACGTGTACTACGGCTACGTCCAGGTGCACGCCGGGTTCGTGGGCGGCACGTGGCCGGACCTGTTCTGGCTGACCGGCTGCTACCTGTTCACCCTGGCCGCGCACCGCCAGCACCGTTACGGCCGGGTCGGCGGTGAGCCGCTGCCGGGCCGTCGCGCCCCGATCAACTGGCTTCCGTACGGCGCCATCGCGCTCGCCTACGGCCTGCTCGGGCTCCTCGCCCGGGAGCAGGGCATGTACCCGTTCGGCGGCATGATCATCGGGGCGGTGCTGCTGACCGCGCTGGTCGTCGCCCGGCAGATGTACGCCGTACGGGAGAACCGCCAGCTCGCGATCACCGACGTGCTGACCGGGCTGGCCAACCGCACCCTGGTCACCGAGCGCCTGGCCGAGCTCGGCGCCCAGCCGCTGCGCGAGGGCCGGCACACCGCCGTGATGGTCATCGACCTGGACCACTTCAAGCCCATCAACGACCGGTACGGCCACGACGCCGGCGACGCCGTGCTCTCCGCGGTCGCCGCGTCGCTGCGCTCGGTGCTGCGCGCCGGGGACACCGCCGGGCGCCTCGGCGGCGACGAGTTCGCGGTCATCCTGCACAACCTGCCCGACCGGGCGGCCGCGGCGCGCATCGCCGAGCGGCTGGTGGACGCGCTGCGCACCCCGGTGATCTTCGGTCCGCACGTGGTCGGCGTCGAGGCCAGCATCGGCGTGGCGGTCCGCGACGATCTCACCCCCGAGGGCGAGACGCTGCTGCAGCACGCCGACACCGCCATGTACGCCGCCAAGCGCGCCGGCCGGGGCCGCTACGAGCTCTTCACCGCCGAGCTCGACACCCGCGCCCGCGACACCGAGCTGCGCCAGGCGATCGACGACGGCAACCTGGTCGTGCTCTACCAGCCGGCCGTCGACCTCTCCACCGGCCACGTCGTCGCCGTGGAGGCGCTGGTCCGCTGGCGGCACGCGGAGCGCGGCCTGCTCGCCCCGAGCGAGTTCATCGACCTCGCCGAGGAGACCGGCGCGATCGTGCCGCTGGGCGAGTGGGTGCTGCGCGAGGCGTGCCGCGAGGCCGCCCGCTGGCGCGACGCCGTCCCGGACACCGACCACCTGCGCCTGAGCGTGAACCTGTCGCCGAAGCAGGTGCAGCAGGCGACCCTGGTCGAGACGATCCGCAACATCCTCCGGGAGACCGGCTTCCCGGCGGACCGCCTCGTCCTCGAGCTGACCGAGACGGTCATCCTGGAGCCGGACGCGCACATCGTCGCCCGGCTCGAGAGCCTGCGCGACCTGGGCATCAGCATCGCCGTCGACGACTTCGGCACGGGCTACTCGGCGCTGAGCTACCTGCGCCGCCTCCCGGTCGACATCCTCAAGATCGACCGCTCGTTCGTCACCGGCATCGCCGACGACCCCCAGGCCCGTACGGTCGCCGAGGCGGTCGTCCGCCTGGGCATGGCCTTCCGGATGAACGTGGTGGCCGAGGGCATCGAAACGGCCGACCAGGCCCGCATCCTCGCGGCCATGGGCTGCGGCTTCGGCCAGGGCTTCCACTTCTGCGAACCCGTGCACGGCAGCACCGCGGCCCAGGCGCTGCGCCGCACCTTCCGCGGCGTCCTCACCGACGAGTAGCCCGCCTGTTTCGACGGGGCCGGCCGGGGAACGTACGGGACATGGCGCGCCCGATCTGGACCGGAGCCGACCAACGTGACGGACCTGCTCGAGGTGCTGCGGCGCAGCGTGGAGGCCGCGAAGAAACGTGCCTCCTGACCGCGCCGGCCGATCCGCAGACCCGCCGCGCCGCCGTCAGCCGATGCGGTAGCCCGAGCGGTGCACGGTGTGCACCACGGGCGGATCCCCGAGCTTCTTGCGCAGGTTCATCACCGTCACCCGCACCACGTGGGTGAACGGGTCGGTGTTCTCGTCCCAGGCCCGCTCGAGCAGCTCCTCCGCGCTGACCACCCGGCCGCGCGCGGCGAGCAGCACGTGCAGCACGGCGAACTCCTTGGTGGTCAGGTTCAGCGTCCGGCCGTCGCGGGTGGCTTCGTGCCGGGCCACGTCCAGCACGACGCCGTCCTGCTCGAGCACCGGCGGCACCGCGGGCGACGAGCGCCGGGCCAGGGCCTGCACCCGCGCGGCCAGCTCGGCGAAGGCGAACGGCTTGGTCAGGTAGTCGTCGGCGCCGAGGCCGAGACCGTCCACCCGGTCGCGCAGGCCGGCGGCGGCGGTCAGCAGCAGGACCCGGGTCTCCACCTCGTCGGTGCGGGCCACCCAGCGGCACACGTCGTCGCCGGTACGCCCCGGCATGTCGCGGTCGAGCACGGCCACGTCGTACGTGTTCACCCGGATCCGGTCGAGCGCCGTCTCACCGTCGTAGCAGACGTCCACCGCCATCGACAGGCGCCGCAGCCCCTGCGCGACCGTGTCCGCCAGAAGTCGCTCGTCGTCCGCCACCAGCACTCGCATCCGGCCAAGTCTGCCAGCCGGAAGTTAAGGGTGTCGTCAAGAAGCCCGGGCGGTCCACTCCGGCGCGGTGATCGCCCACAGCTGGGTGTCGTGCCGCACCCCCCGGTACGGGAACTCGCCGCGCAGCACCCCCTCCAGGGTGAATCCGAGCCGCCGGGCCACCGCGACGCTGGTCGCGTTGTCGGGGCGGCACCGCCACGCCGCCCGCCACAGGCCGCGCTCGGTCAGGGCCCAGTCGAGCAGGCGGGTGACCGCCCGGGTGATCAGGCCGCGTCCGGTGCCGGCGGGCTCCAGCCAGCAGCCGACCTCGCAACCGCCGGTGCCGGCGTCGAACCGGACGAACATGGTGCCGCCGACCAGCGTGCCGTCGAGCCAGATGCCGTACAGGCGGCCGGCGTCGCGGGCGGCGAGGTCGGCGTACCGCTGGAGGGTGGCCGTGGCGGAGGCGAGGTCGGTGCTGAGCCCGGCCCAGGGGATCCACGGATCGACGGACTCCCGCGCGCGGTCCATGTGCGCGAGGAACTCCGGCGCCTGCCAGGGCTCGAGCGGACGCAGCTCGGCGCCGCCGCCGAGGTCGATCACGAACATCCCCGGACCCTATCGTGATCACCTTCGCGGGGCCCGGTGGTCTAAGGTTGAATTCGGTACATCCAGGGCGGCCGATGGGCGCGAGCACCGCGGCCGGAAGGCTCCGAGTGCCCTATCGGAGGCGGGATGAGCGACAGCGAGCCCGACGCGGACATGGCCGTCCTCGTCGGCAAGGCGGCCGGTGGCGACGCCGCGGCCTGGGACGAGATCGTCAGGCGGTACAGCGGCCGGGTCTGGGCCGTCTGCCGGGTGCACCGGCTCTCTCCCGCCGACGCCGCCGACGTCTTCCAGCAGACCTGGCTGCGGGTCCTGGAGAACCTCGACTCGCTGCGCGACCCGGCGAAGTTCGGCGCCTGGATCGGCACCACCTGCCGCAACGAGGCGCTCGCGGCGATCCGGCGGGCCCGGCGCGCGCAGCCCGTCGACACCGCCTGGCTGCTCGACCGGCCCGGCGACCCGGACGACGATCCCGAGCTGCCGTTCCTGGTGGCCGACCGCGACGCCGAGCTGTGGCAGGCCTTCCGGCAGCTCAGCCGCCGTTGCCGGGACGTGCTGCGGGTGCTCGTGGTCGAGGCGGAGGGCGGCCGGCCGTCGTACGAGCTGGCCGCGGGGGCCCTGGGCATGCCGATCGGCAGCCTCGGCCCGACCCGCGGCCGGTGCCTCGGGCAGCTGCGCCGATTCCTGACAGAAGGTATCCAGGCGGCCGGCGGGGGTTCATGACAGTGATGAATCCACTACGCAACCGTATTTCCCGCCCCCTGAATCCCCGTCTGTATCCCCGCCGCCTGGAGGAACTGTCGTGAACGACGCGATCGAACCCACGGACGAACGGCTCCTCACCCGCCTCGGCGAGCTGTTCGGCCGGGCCGACCCGCCGCCGGCCGACGCGGTCGAGCTGGCCCGGCAGAGCTTCGTGCTGCGCACCCTCGACGCCGACCTCGCCGCCCTCGTCGAGGACTCGGAGGAGGCGACCGGCGACGCCGCGGTGCACCGGCAGGCGATGGCCGTCCGGGACCCCGGCACCGCGCCGCAGCCGCGCCAGCTGACCTTCCAGGTGATCGGCCCGCACGGCCGCGACGAGGTGGTCATCGCCGTGCAGGTCGAGTCCGTGGGCCCGCGGCGCCGGCTGACCGGCCACCTGGCGCCGCAGGGCCCCGCCCGGATCGAGGTGCGTCAGCCCGCGGTCCCGCAGCCCCGCCGGGTCGACGCCGACGGCCGGGGCCTGTTCGTCATCGACGACGTCCTGCCCGGTCCGATGAGCCTGACCTGCCGCCGGGCGGGGGTGGCCCCGGTGGCCACCCAGTGGACGCTCGTCTGACCGGTCCCGCTCAGAGCGGGGTGCCGGGCAGCACGTGGACCACCTTGCCGTAGCCCGGCTGGTCCGGCCGCGGCCCGATCAGCTGGGTGAAGGCGTTCCGCGGGGTCAGCGAGGCGTCGGCACCGCACAGGGCCGCGACCGCCGCGCTGATCTGCGGCGCGGCGAACGAGGTGCCGCTCCACGTCGCCCAGGCGTCCGGGCCGAACGTGATGTCGGCGCCCAGCCCGGTGTCGGGCGGCAGCACCCCCTGCACGTAGGTGGACACCACGCCGACGCCCACCGAGGAGCAGTCCAGCCAGGCGCCGTGGTTGGAGAACGCCGCCGGGCTCAGGTCGCTGTTCAGCGCCCCCACCGACACGACGCCCGGGAAGGCCGCCGGGAAGTGCGGCAGGTCCTGGCCGTCGTTGCCCGCGCTGGCCACGATCAGGGCCTTCGGGTACGTGTTGTGCACGTAGTCGACGGCCTCCTGCAGGGCCAGGGGCGGGACACCGTCCACCGCCGGCGCGCCGAACGACGCGTTGATGATGACGCGCTGCCCGGCCGCGTCGTCGGCGGCCTGGATCATCATGTCCGCCGCGGCCTCGTCGGTGCCGAGGCCGTCCGGGCCGGTGAAGCGGTAGACCCACACGTCGCAGTCCGGCGCGATCTGCCGCACGATGCCGGTCGCGAACGTGCCGTGCCCGCCGAACCAGTCGATGCGCTGCAGCGGCGCCACCACGTCCAGCGGGTCGGTGCCGCGGTTCTGCACCTGCTGGATCCAGTTGTCGGTGCGTACCTGGTCGGTGAGGCCGGTGTCGATGATGGCCACCCGCACCGGGGCGACGGCGCCGTTCGTGGCGAACGGCCGGGGCGCGACGGTGACCCCGGGGTACGAGCTTCCCTTGATCACGTACCCGAGCGGCACGATCATGTTGACGTTGGCCGTGACGCCCAGCCGGCGCAGCCGCTTCGCGTCGGTGCGCAGGCTCTCGAGGTCGCGCGGCTGATCGCTGGAGAACACCCGGGTCCGCTGGCCGCGGCTGCGTTCCCGGCGCTCCCGCCCCCGGTATCCGGCGAGCAGGGCGCCGAGCTGCGGGCGCTGCTCCGGCGTGGGGTCGACGACGATCTCGTTCTCGGCGACCAGGATCCGGCGATCGGTGTCGTCGGGCGCGAAGGCGAGGATCGGGCTGCCCGCGGCGCCGCGGCGGACCCGGATCCGCTCCACCACCTGGGGCTGCGCCTCCAGGAGGACGTCGACCTGCCGGCGGACGTCGGCCCGGTCGTGCGCGAGCTGCGCGGCGGAACGGGTGTCCGGAAATGGCCATTGTGAGGTGACGGTCATGGCTAACTCTCCCCTTCGATCGGTACGCTGTCGGCGACTTTCGCTCCCGTCACCCCGGGCGGTGCCAGGTGGACACGCAACTCTTGGACACTCAACACTCGGACACGGAGCTGCATCCGGAGGTGGGTCTCCGGGAGGAGGCCGACGCCGCGTACAGGAGAGTCACGCTAGATCCGGCCAGATACGCCGATGCGGCGGAAGTCACCCTCCGGCGCGCGCGGGCCGGCTCCGATGTCGAGGCCCTCGTCGCGGCCCTGCGCGCGGTGGGCTGGTCCCGGCACGTCGCGCTGGACAACGAGGGTGCGCGCGAGCTGCTCGACCAGGGCGTACGCCTGGCCCGCCGGCACGGCCTGGACCGCCGCCTCGGTGACCTGCTGGTCAGCCGCGCGGTCGCCCTGCACGAGCTCGGCCGCTACGACGCCGCGGCCCGCGACCTGCGGACGGCCGAGCCCCTCATCGACCCCGCCGACCGGCCCGAGCTGCGCCTGCAACTGGCCGTCCTCGATCACAACCGGGGCCGGATCGTGCCCGCCGCCCGGGCCTACCGCGACCTGCTGGACGATCCCGCGTGCCCGCCGATCGTGCTGGTGAAGGCCGCCAACAACCTGGCGCACGCGCAGACCCTGCTCGGCCGGCCGCACGAGGCGCTGGTCCACCTCGACCGGGCCGCGGTCCTCGCCGGCGACCTCGGGCCCCGGCTGACCGCCGTCATCGCGAACAGCCGCGCCTGGTCCAGCTTCCACGCCGGACGGCTGGCCGAGAGCGTCCGCCACTTCGAGGAGGCGGGGCGCCTGCACGCCGCCGCGGGGCTGCCGCTGGGCGAGCACCACGTGGAGTACGCCGACGTCCTGCGCGACCTGCGCCTGCTCGACGAGGCCATGGCGGCGGCCCGGTCGGCGGCGGCGGACTTCGAGCGGCACGGCGCCCGGCTGATGGCGGCCGAGGCGCGGCTGCGGGTGGCGCAGCTCGCGCTGGAGCTCGGCGATCCGGAGACCGCCGGCACCGAGGCGGCCTCGGCCGTCCAGGATTTCCGTCGCCAGCGCCGCCCGGCGTGGGCCGCCCGGGCCACCGTCGCCGAGGCCGAGGCGCTCGCCGCCCGCGACGGCTACTCGCCGGCCGTCCTGCGCCGGCTGCGCCGGGCCGCCGCCACGCTGGAGGGGCAGGGGCTGCGGGCCGAGGCGGCGTACGGGCACCTCGCGGCCGGGCGCGCCGCGCTGGCCCTGCACCGCCCGGTGGCCGCCCGCACCGAACTGACCGCGGTGGGCCGGCTCGCCGAGGGGCAGTCGTTGCTCGTACGCCTGCGCGGGCACATCGCGCGGGCCCTGCTGGCCGAGGCGGAGCAGTCCGGCGACGTGCTGCGGGAGTGCGTACGCGGCCTGCGCGACCTCGCCCGCCACCGGGCCGCCCTGCCGTCGCTGGAGCTGCGGGTGCTGGCCTCCGGGCACGGTGCCGAGCTGGGCGAGGTGGGCCTGCGCCGGTTGCTGCCCACCGGCACCCCGGGCAGCATCCTGGAGTGGCTCGAACGCACCCGGGCGGCGGCGCTGCTGCGCGTCCAGCCGCCCGCGTCCGGTGTGGACGACGACGTCGTCGCGTTGCGCGGCATCGCCCAGGAGCTCCGCGTGGCCCGGCTGGAACGCGGCGAGGAACCGGCCGCGCTGCTGGCCCGGCAGAGCACCCTGGAGGCGCGTATCCGGCGCCGCTCCTGGACGAGCGACGACCCGGCGGGGGAGGCGGCCCCGGTCAGCGGTGCCGCCCTGCGCCGCGCCCTCGACGGCGAATGGCTCCTCGAGTACGCGGTGATCGCCGACCGGGTGCTCGCCGTCGTGGTCGAGGCGAAGCGCACCCGGATCGTGGAGCTGGGCCCGCTGGAGCCGATCCGGCAGGAGGCCGGCGCGCTCATGTTCGGGCTGCGGCGCCTGCTGCACGGCACGAAGTTCTCGTCGGTGGCGCACGGCGCGGCCCGCGACGCCGTGGACGCGCTCACCCGGCTGCTGATCGCGCCGATCGGCGTCCCGGCGGACGTCCCGCTCGTGGTGGTGCCGTCCGCGCACTTCCTCGGCATGCCGTGGTCCGCGCTGCACCGGGCGCCGGTCTCCGTGTCGCCCTCGGCGGGGCTGTGGGCGCGTGCCCGCCGTACCCCGGTCAAGGGCCCGTCGGACGACGCCGGCCGCGCCCGGGTCGCGGTGGTGGCGGGACCGGATCTGGCCGGCGCCCTGGCCGAGGCGGACGCGGTGGCGGCCCTGCACCCCGGCGCCCGCACGCTGGTGCCGCCGGACAGCACGGTGGACGCGACGATCGACCTGATCAAGGACGCGGACCTGGCCCACCTGGCGTGCCACGGCCTCTTCCGCTCGGACAGCCCGCTGTTCTCCGCCCTCGAGCTCAGCGACGGCCGGCTCACCCTCTACGAGATGCTGACCCGCGGCGTGGCACCGCACCGCATCGTCCTGGCCTCCTGCAACTCGGGCGCCCAGCGCTCGTACGGCGGCAACGAGGTCCTCGGCTTCGTCGGCGCGATGATGTCGCACGGCAGCGCGGGCATCACGGCCACGGACCTGCCGATCCCTGACGGGGCCTGCGCGGGCTGCATGGCGGTCCTGCACGACCGGATCAGCCACGGCGACTCCCTGGCCACGGCGGTCTGGCACGCCCGCCAGGCGCTCGCGGACGGCGGCCCGGAGGAGTACGTGGCCTGGTGCGGCCTCACCGCCTACGGCCCCGGCTGACCACCGTGCCGACCCGCCCGGCCCGGCGGGCGGGCTCAGCGGCCGTTGTTGCCGAAGGCGATGCTGAGGATCGCGTGGGCCACCCAGATCGCCTGGGCCTTGTTGTCGTAGGGGCCGACGCGCAGCTCCACCGCCTTGTCGCCGAACAGGGCGCGCACGGTCCAGGCGTCCGGGTGCCGGTCGTCCTCGCGGCTGTGGTTGACGATCACCTGGGTGGCGGCGCGCACGTTCACCGCCGACCACTTCTCCTCGCCGGACGGCCAGGCGCGGAACCAGCCCGGGGCGATGGCGACGACCTCCTTGTTCGCCTCGCGCAGCGCCCATTCCAGCTCCTCCGGCACCGGCGGTTCCGGCACTGCGTGCGTCATGGCGCTCATCCCGACCTCGCTCCTGTACGGAACGCAATAATAAGGGCATTCCGGGCCGCCCGAGCCCCGGTCGCGGATGGTCGTGGGCCCGGTCCGCCTGCGCCGCCTGCTCGACACGGGGCCGCTGGTGCTGGTGTGTTCTTCCGGCACGGTGATCCGCCGGAGTGCGACGCGGCGCTTCGGGCGTGGGACACAGCAGCCCGGAGACACCGGCGCGCCGGGCCCCGGCCGCGCTCAGGGCTTGCGGCCGACCCCGGCCCAGACGTTGACCTCGTTGTGCGCGAACTGCGGGTCACCCGGCTGCGGGCGCCACTCGCTCGCCGGCACCACGCCCGGCTCGACCAGCTCGAGGTCGTCGAAGAGCGCCGCCACCTCGTCGCGGGGGCGGGTCCACACGTCCGACTTGCCCTCCTCGACCATCCGCTGGTAGAGGGCCTGCTGCTCCGGCGTACCGAAATCCGAGGTGGCGTGGGTCGCGACCAGGTAGCTGCCGGACGGCAGCTCGTCGAGCAGGCGGCGGACGATCGGGCGGGCCGCGCCGTGGCCGTGGACGAAGTGCAGGACGGCGATGAGCATGAGACCGATCGGCCGGTCGAAGTCGAGGGTCCCGCGCAGCGTCGGGTCGGCCAGGATGCTCTCCGGGTCGCGCAGGTCCGCCTCGATGTAGGCGGTCCGTCCCTCCGGGCTGGTGGTCAGCAGCGCCCGGGCGTGGGTCATGACCAGCGGGTCGTTGTCGACGTACACGATGCGGCTCTCGGGGGCGACCGCCTGGGCGACCTCGTGGGTGTTGTCCGCGGTGGGCAGGCCGGTGCCGATGTCGAGGAACTGCCGGATGCCGGCCTCGGCGGCGAGGAAGCGGGTGGCGCGCTGCAGCAGGGCACGGTTGGCCAGCGCTCCCTTGCGGACGTTCGGGAACGCCGCCTCGAGCTCGTCGCCGGACGCCCGGTCGGCGGCGAAGTTGTCCTTGCCGCCGAGCCAGTAGTTGTAGCGGCGGGCCGGATGGGGCACCGAGCTGTCGATGCCGGATCTGCCGGTCTCCGTGCCGTTCCTGCCGATGCCGTCCATGGCACAACCCCTTCGCGACCCCGACCGTCCGCGACCATCATCGCAGGCGCCCCGGGGCCGGAAATCATGACCCACGACACCCGGACGCCGGGCGTCCTACGTGGCCTCCCGCCGTGCCGTGCGGGGGCCGCCGGGGGAGTGCGGCAGGGGCAGGACCGCCGCGCCGCCCGGGGCACCGAGGGCCACCGAGGACTCGGCCGTCGCCCCGAACAGGTCCAGGACGCCGGTCACCCGCAGGACGGTGCGGACCACGCCGCGCGCGTTGACGATCTGCGGGCTCTTGCCGGCCTCCTGGGCCCGGAGCAGCCCGTCGAGCAGCGCCCCGATCGCCTCGGAGTCCAGCAAGACCGTGCCGTGCAGGTCGACGACGACCCGCGGCGCGCCGTTGTCGTGCACCGCGTCGTAGAGCTCGCGCCGCAGCTCGTACCGGGCCTCGGCGTCGATCTCGCCGAAGAGCCGCAGGCAGACCTCCCGCCCGCCGTCGATCATGACGCGCGCTATCTCGAAGTGCACCGGCGGCCGCATGACACCCTTTGTACCAATGCGGGCCCGGCCCTTCCCCCGATCGGGCGACGCGCGGCGGCCCGCGGATCTTGCGCGGACCGGGCCCGGATCAGCAGGCTTACCCGGTGACCACCTCGCCGGACGGTGCGATGCGGGACCGGACCCCGTGGGGGCGCCGGCTGGCGCTGCCGCTGCGGGCGTTCCTGCGTACGGAGGCGGGCAGCGCCGGGGTTCTCGTGGCCGCGATCGCCGCCGCGCTGCTCTGGGCCAACGTCGACGCCGCCTCGTACGAGTCGGTGTGGCACACCGTGCTGTCCGTGCGGCTGGGCCCGTACGCCATCGCCGAGGACCTGCGTACGTGGGTGAACAGCGGCCTGATGACCCTGTTCTTCCTCGTCGTCGGGCTGGAGGCGCGGCGCGAGTTCGACCTCGGCGACCTGCGCGAGCGGCGCCGGTTCGTGCTGCCCTGCCTCGCCGGGCTGGCCGGCATGCTGCTGCCGGTCCTGATCTACCTGGCGGTCACCCGCGGCGGCCCCGGCGCGCATGGCTGGGGCGTCGCCATGTCGACCGACACCGCGCTGGCCCTCGGCGTGCTCGCCCTGCTCGGCCGCGGCGTCCCCGATCGGGTACGCGTCTTCCTGCTCACCGTGTTCGTGGTGGACGACCTGGTCGCGCTGGTCGTCATCGCCGTGGTGTACAGCGAGGACATCGAGATGATGCCGCTCGCCGTGGCGGTGGCGGCGTTCGCGGTGTGGCTGCTGCTGCGGTTCCTCGGCGTACGCCGGGCCGCCGTCTACGCCGCGGTCGGCCTGGTGCTGTGGGCGGCGATGCTGGCCAGCGGCGTGGACCCTGTGGTGGCCGGGCTCGCCATGGGGCTCACCGCCGTCGCGTACCTGCCGGCCCGGGAGAACCTCGAGACGGCCAGCGGGCTGTTCAAGCTGTTCCGGGAGCAGCCCACGCCGGAGATCGCCCGTTCGGCCGCGATCGGGGTGCTGCGGACCCTGTCTCCCAACGACCGGCTGCAGCGGATGTTCCACCCCTGGTCGAGCTACGTCATCGTGCCGCTGTTCGGGCTGGCCAACGCCGGGATCGTCCTCGACGGCGGGTTCCTGGCGCGGGCGTACACGTCGCCGGTGACCTGGGGGGTGATCGCCGGCTATCTGGTCGGCAAGCCGCTCGCCGTGGTGGCTACGGCGGCGGCGCTGACCCGGCTCAGCGGGGGCCGGATCCGTCCGCCGGTCGGCTGGGCGGCGGTGCTGGGCAGCGGCACCATCGCCGGCGTCGCGTTCACCGTCTCGCTGCTCATCGCCGCGCTGGCGTTCGAGGGGCCCGAGCTGGCCGAGGCGAAGATCGGTGTGCTGTCGGCCGCCCTGGCCGCCGCGGTGCTGACCGCGGTCGTGTTCCGGTCGGCGGCGCTGCTGCCGGCCGCCCGGCGGGCCCGGGCGCTGCTCGGCGACACCGAGGAACTCGTCGACCTGATCCCCGCCGTCGACCCGGAGCGCGACCACTGCCGCGGCCCGGAGGACGCCTCGGTCACCGTCGTGGAGTACGGCGACTTCCAGTGCCCGTACTGCGGCCAGGCGGAGCCGGCGGTGCGGGAGCTGCTCGCCGACGCCGACCTGCGCTACGTCTGGCGGCACCTGCCGCTCACCGACGTCCACCCGCAGGCGCAGCTCGCGGCCGAGGCGGCCGAGGCGGCAGCGGCCCAGGGCAGATTCTGGGAGCTGCACGACCTGATGCTCGGCCACCAGGACCGGCTGCGCGTCGTGGACCTGCTGCGCTACGCCGACGAGCTCGGCCTGGACACCGACCGGTTCCACGAGGACCTGTCGGGGCACGCGTACCGGGACCGGGTGGCCGGCGACGTCGACTCGGCGGACCTCAGCGGCGTCTCGGGCACGCCGTCGTTCTTCGTCAACGGACGGCGGCACTACGGTGCGTACGACATAGCGACCCTCAAACGGGCGGTGAAGGTCGCCCGGGAGCGGGCCGGCATCGGCGCCGGGCGCGGGTGAGGACGCCCGCCCTGAAGTATTTGCGGACAGCGACTATTCTGGCCGACCGTGACCTTCACCCGGGCGCGTGCCCTCATTCTCGTCGGTGTCCTCGCCGTGGCGGCGATCGTCGTCGTGCTCGTGGCGGTCGTCCGTGACAGCCAGGCGGGCGCCTCGGCCTCCGGTTGCCCCGAGGGCGCTCCGGTCGCCCACCTGAAGCTGCCCAAGGGGCCGAAGGAGGTCACCGTCAAGGTCCTCAACGGCACCAAGACCCCCGGCCGGGCCAAGGACATCAGCGCGGAGTTCGCCAACCGCGAGTTCAAGGTGCAGAAGTCGGCCGAGAACAAGAAGCGCTTCGACGGCGTCGCGGTGCTCCGGTACGGCCCCGAAGCCGTCGGCGCCGCCCAGCTCGTGCAGGCGTACTTCCTCGGCGAGGGCACCCGGGCGTACGAGCCGAAGCGCAAGGGCGCGGTGGTCGACGTGGTGATCGGCGCGCGGTTCCGTCAGCTCGGCACGACCACCGAGGTCAAGCAGTCGCTCGGCCTGCTCGGCGAGGCCACCCTGCCGCCGGGCGCCTGCGAGGCGAAGGCCTGAGCTACGGGCGTACCGGATGGAAGCCGTAGGGAAGCTCCAGCCGGTGCGCGCGCAGCAGGTCCTCGTCCGCGAGGATGTCGGTGGTCGGCCCGTCGGCCGCGATGCGGCCGCCGTCGAGGATCACCGACCGGGCGCAGAGCTGCATCGCGTACGGAAGATCGTGGGTGACCATCAACACGGTGACCGGCAGGCCCTCCAGGATCTCGGCCAGCTCGCGCCGGCTGGCCGGGTCCAGGTTGGACGACGGCTCGTCCAGCACCAGCAGCTGCGGGCGCATCGCGAGCACGGTGGCCACGGCGACCCGCCGGCGCTGCCCGAACGACAGGTGGTGCGGCACCTGATCGCGGTGCTCCGCCATGCCGACCGCGGCGAGCGCCTCGTCGACCCGCTCCGCCAGCTCGGCGCCGCGCAGCCCGAGGTTCGCCGGCCCGAACGCCACGTCCTCGGCCACCGTGGGCATGAACAGCTGGTCGTCGGGGTCCTGGAAGACGATCCCGACCCGGCGGCGGATCTCGGCCAGCCGCGACCGGTCGCCCGCGTCGACGCGCAGGCCGCCCACCTCCACGGTGCCCGCGCCGCCGTGCAGCACCCCGTTGAGGTGCAGCACCAGCGTCGTCTTGCCGGCGCCGTTGGGCCCGAGCAGGGCGACGCGCTCACCCTCCGCGACGGCCAGGTCGACACCCCGCAGGGCCACACTGCCGTCCGGGTACGCGTACGTCAGCCCGGCGATCCGCAGGCTCATCCCAGCACCGCCGCGAGCGCGATGGCGGCGGCGGACGCGGGCAGCACGGCCGACTGGGCCCACTGCGCGGCGCTCGCACCCCCGCCCTCGGGCCGGGGCAGCCGCCCGTCGTAGCCGCGCGACACCATCGCCAGATACACCCTCTCGCCCCGTTCGTACGCCCGCAGGAACAGCGACCCCACGCTGACCGCGAACGCCTTCACCTGCCACAGGAACCTCGGATCGTAGCCCCGCGACAGCCGGGCGATCCGCATCCGCCGCGCGTCGTCGGCGAGGATGTCGAGATAGCGCAGCATGAACGTGGCGATCTGGGTGAACACGGCCGGGCAGCGCAGCCGGTCCAGCCCCAGGATCAGGTCGCGCATCGTCGTGGAGGCGGCCAGCAGCAGCGAGGCGAGCACCCCGAGCGTCCCCTTGGCGACGATGTTCCACGCGCCGTAGAGGCCGTCCACCGACAGCGACATCCCCAGCCAGGTGATCCGCTCCCCGTGACCGGCGAACGGCAGCGCGACGGCGAGCAGCACGAACGGCAGCTCGATGGTGGCACGCTTGGCGAGCCACAGCGCCGGCACCCGCGCCGCCGCCGCGACCGCCGCCAGCAGCAGGGCATAACCACCGAAAGCCCAGATTTCCGTACGCGGGGTAGCCACGACGACGACGGTGAACAGCAGGGTGGCGAGGATCTTGACCTGGGGCGGGAGGCGGTGCACCGGGCTGGGCCGGTCGAGGTGCAGGGGGTGGGCGTGGCCGGCACCCACTAGACCCCGGCCTCCCGCGCCGCCCCGCTCTCCCGGCCGGCTGTGCTCTCCCGGCCGGCTGTGCTCTCCCAGTCGGCCGCGCTCTTCCTGCCGGCTGCGCTCTTCCTGCCGGTCGCACTCTCCCGGCCGGTGTCGCCTTCCGGGGCCGTCCTGCTGTCCGGGCCGTTCCGGTTCTCGGGGCCGTCCGGGCCGGCGGGGGAGCCGGGGCCCCGGCCTCCCGGCGCGGGGCGGCGGCGGGCCAGCCAGAAGACTCCCGCGCCGATGCCGAACGTGACCAGCACACCGAGCACGCCGGACAATCCGGTCGACAGGGCGCCGTCGCCGAGGCCGCGGATGCCGTAGCCGGCCAGCGGGCTCCCCTCGAGCTGATGCTCCCGCTCCTGCTGCAGCATGCACGTCCCGCCGGTGATCTCGTCGTCCGGGCCGAACGTGCAACCCTGCCGCGCGGTCGCGTCGAGCCCGTCCGGGCTGCCCGAGGCGAAGTTGCTGACCACCCCGGCGAGCAGCAGCGCCACCAGCAGCCCGCCGGCCAGGAACCAGCCGAGCCGCCGCGTCACGCGACACCCCCGGCGACCGGCACCGGCACGATCGCCGGCTGCGTGCGGAACCGTCGCAGGGCATAGACCAGATCCGGGCGTACGCGGGCCACGGTCGCGACGGTCGTGGCGGCGATCAGCCCCTCCCCGACGCCGATGAGGGTGTGCACCCCGGCCATCGTCCCGGCGATCGTGGCGAGCGACAGCTCCGTCGTCCCCCCGAGCCAGTACTCGAACACGAACGCCTGCGAGGCGACCACCACCCCGACGACCGACCCGACGAACGCGGTGGCGCCCACCCCACCCGGTGTCTTCGGCAACACCCGCATGAGCCCGGCGACCAGCAGATATCCGGCCGCGGTGCCGACCAGCGCCATGTTCGTGATGTTCAGCCCGAGGGCGGTGAGCCCACCGTCGGCGAACAACAGGCACTGCACGATGAGCACGGTCGACACGCACAACGCACCGACCCACGGCCCGACCAGCACGACGGCCAGCGTGCCGCCGAGAAGGTGACCGGAGACACCGGGCAGCACCTGGAAGTTGAGCATCTGCACGGCAAAGATGAAGGCGGCGACGAGGCCCGCCATCGGCGCCAGCCGGTCGTCGAGATCGATACGCGCCCGCCACACACAGAACGCCAGGGCGATCACGGCAACCGCGGCGAAGAGAGCCGACACCGGACCATCCACGATCCCGTTGGCGATGTGCATCGCCACTGTCTCCATGAAGCCTCCCCAGGTCCGGCACCTACGCGGCCCAGCATATTGGGCACGTGATGCTGTTGCATAGCATTGGCAACTAGCTCACAGTGGCAGCGCTCCGGCCGCGCCGCCCACTCGGGCCGCCCCGCTTACTCCGGCCGCGCCGCCCACCCTGCCGCGCTGCCCGCGCCGCCCGCGCCGGCCGCCCCGGCCGCTCCGCCCGCCCTGCCGCTCCGCCCACATCGCCCCGCGCTGCCCACTCCCGCCCTGCGCCGCCTGCCTCGCCCTCCGCTGTGCGCCCGGCCTGCGTCGGCTCGCCCAGGCCTGCGTCGCCCGCCCGGCGCGGGCTGTGTCGCCCCTGGCCTGCGTCGCCCGCCCCGGCCTGCCTCGCCCGCTCTCGGCCTGAGCCGCCCTCTCGGCCCGAGCCGCCCCCTTTCGGCTTGGGCTGCTCGCCTCGGCCTGCGCTGCCTGGGCCGGCAAAGCGTCATGCCCGCCCGGCGTGGCCGGACGGGCATGAGGGACGTGCTGCGCCCGGCGTGGCCGGGCGGTCGGTCAGAGTGCGGCCAGGGCGCGGGCGCGGTCCGGCCAGGTGCTGAGGCTCGGCGCGGGACGCATGCCGGCGCCGGTGATCGCGGCCTTCAGGGTGGCCACGTCCGCGGCGGCGAGCTGCTCGAAGGTGGTGATACCCCCGGCGGCCAGGGCCATCGCCATCTTGGGGCCGATCCCGGCGATCTTGGTGAGGTCGTCCGGCTCGTGCGCCGCGGCGACCTCGGGCGAACCGGCCTGCGCCGGAACCGAGGCCACCGACGCCGGCTCGGCGGCAGCGACGGGCTCGGCGGCAGCGACGGGCTCAGCGGCAGCGACGGGCTCGGCGGCGACGGGCTCGACCGCGGCGGCGACGGGCGAAGCGGCGGCGGACGAAGCAGCGGGCTCGACCTCGGCGGCGGGCGAAGCAGCGTCAGCGGGCGAAGCGGCGGCGACCGGCTCCACCGCGGGCTCGGCAGCACCGGCGGGCTCGGCGGCGGTGCTCAGGCCGGAGACGGACGGCTCGGTGATGACCGGCTCGGTGTAGGCCGGCTCGGTGTAGGCCGGTTCCGGGTCGATGGCGGCCGGCTCGGGGTCGGGGACGACGATCGGTTCGGCCTTCGACACGGAGGCCGGCTCCGGGTCCACGTCGGACGGCAGCGGCTCCGGGGTGCGGTCGGCCGTGAAGGTGACCGGCTCGGGCGCGGACGTCGCCGGGGTGAGGGGCTCCGGCGCGACCGGCTCGGTGCTGACGGCGACCGGCTCGGCCGCGACCGAGACCGGGGTCGGCTCCGCGGCGACCGAGATCGGCGTGGGCTCGGGGCGCGCGGCCGGGACCGGCGTCTCCTCCTCGGCGGCCTGCGCGGGCTCGGCGGGTTCCGGGTCGGGCGAGGCGGCCACGGCCGGTGCGGACTCCGGAGCGGCGTCCTCCGCGGCGGGCCCGGCGGCTTCGGGCCCGGTGGCGATGGGGGCGGCGGGCGCGGCGGGCGCGGCGTTCGCGCGGGCCTGCTGGGCGGCGATTTGGCGTCCCCGTAGCAGCCAACCGGCGAGCACACCGACCACGAGCCCGGCTACGAGGGAGAGGAACGATGCCACGACTTGCCTCCGGAAGGCTTCAGGTGCAGATGTAGCGCGCATCATAGGGGAGTGCCCGCCGGGCGCCGCACCCGAACCGCCGTCTATCCCGCTCTACGCGCGCCGGACCGGGGCGGCGGCGGCCAGAAAGCCCGCTTTCACCAGCGTGCGGCTCCACGGCCGGACCAGTTCGGCGAGCCGCTCGCAGCCCTCGGCGCCGAGCACTTCGTAGGCCGGCGCCGCCAGCCGATCGGTCTCGGTCTCGAGCCGTTCCCGCAACGCCCGGCCCTCGTCGCTCAGCTCGGCCTTCACCGTGCGCCCCACCCCACCCGACGAGAGCACCCCCGCACCCGCACCGGAGCCGCCCGCACCGGAGCCGCCCGCACCGGAGCCGCCCGCACCGGAGCCGCCCGCACCCGACCCACCCGCATCCGACCCACCCGCACCCGGCGCGGGCGCGAGCAGCCCGCGCGAACGCAGATTCTCCGTCTCCGCGGCCCATTCCTCGTGGCTCCACCCCCGGCTGGCCCGCAGGAAACCCCCGTCCGCCTTGCCCGAGGCGGTGTGCAGGATGATCGCCTGGAGCCCGCTGACCTCGGCGAGCAGCAGCGCCGCCACGTGCCCGTCGCCGCGGAACTCGCGGAGCAGCGTCTGGGCGTGCCACAGCACCAGATGCGGTTCGTCCGGCCAGTCCAGTTCGGCGTGGGCGGCGTACAGGGCCCGGCCGGCCGGGTGCTCGGCCGCCGACTCGGCCGCGCGCCGGGCCAGCCGGGCCGCCTCGGCCATCTCGTCGCTGCGTACGGTATCGCCGAGGCCGCGGATCAGGGCCGCGTCCGCCGCTGCCAGCCGGGCCCCGATCGCGGCCTGCGGGGTCGTCGTCTCCCAGACCGCGGGCAGGAAGCGCGCGACCAGCCCGGGCTTGAAGTTGTAGAACGTGGCCACGACCGGTCCCGGGCCGACGGGGCCGAAGACCCCGCCGCGGGCCGCGAAGTAGCCGGCCCGCGCGGAGATGCCCAGCGCCTCGAAGTTCTCGGTGCCCTCGGGGACGAAGTAGACCATCGAGTGCAGGGGTTCGGCGAGCCGCCAGGCCTCGCGCGCGACAAGCGGGTCGAGCGTCGTCATGCCCCGCATCCTGTCATTACCGGCCGGTAGGTGCGACGGTCAGCGCCGACAATCCGGCCACGGCGTCCACATCGACGCGGTTCGCCGTGTCGCCCCACGCGCGGGGCGTGAAGATCTGGCCGGCCGCGACGCCCTGATGCGTACGCCCGTCCAGCACGACCTGCCCCGCACCGTGACCGACCCGCACCCGCACCGGCGCGGCCCCGGCGGTCCGCACGTCGAACAGGTCGACGCCGCCGGACATCCGTACGCTCAGGGTCCCGTCCGGTTCGGGAAGCGTGAGCCGGATCCGCCCCGCCCCGCCGCTCAGGTCCACCCCGCCGACCCGAGCGCCACTGAGGTCGATGGTGCTCAGCTCGGCGCCGCCCCCGACCCGCAGATCCCACCGCACCCGTGTGCTGAGCGCGACGTCGACCGCCTCGGGACTGCCGTCGAGCCGCACCTGGATGCGCCCGTCCCGCTCATCGGCGCGGGGCACGGCCGGTCCGGCGGGCGTACTGATCCGATAGAGGTCGTCGCCCAGGTCGGCGGTGCGCAGCGTCACGGTCCGGGCCCCATCGATCAGATCGAGAACGGCAGCCGTCCGCCCACCGAGCGCCGCCGTCGCCGTGTGCCCCGGCCCGCTGCCGTCCCGGCCGCTCCCCGGTGCGATGCCGCCGGGAGCCGCGCCGCCCGGCCCGCCGCCACCGGGCGCGGTGCCGCCGGTCGCCGCGCCGTCCGGCCCGCCGTCACCGGGCGCGGTACCGCCCGCCGCCGCGGGTGGCGCCCATCGCCGCCCGTCGCCCGGCTCGCCCCCGTCCCGCCCGAGCGCGACGACGCTCACCCCGGTCAACAGCAGGGCCGCCGCGGCGATCCCCGCTCCGATCAGCCACCGCCGGCCGGGTGCCGGCCCGAGCTCCTTTTCCGGTACGCCCACACCAGCAGTCCCCGCCCCAGCCCCGTCCGCCTGCCCGGACACCTCGGCGGCCACACCCGGTCGTCCCGCTGACCCACCCTCCCCGCCGGCGCCCCACCGCTCCCCGAACCCGGACCCCACCACCGCAAACCCCCCGGTGTCCGACATGCCCCCAAGCCCGATAGCGTCCAGCCCGCCGACCTCCTCCCAAGCAAACCCCGCACCGTCCCCACCGCCCCCCTCAAAGCCCGCCGCCTCGAATTCCGCCCTCTCGAAGCCCGCCGCTTGGACGCCCGCCGCTTGGACGTCCCCCGCCTCGAAGCTTTCCGCTTGGTGGCCCGCCGGCTGGAGGTCCGCCGCTTGGAGGCCCGCCGCTTGGAGGCCGGCCGGCTCGAAGCCCGCAGGCTCGAAGCCCGCCGAGCCGCCGTCGTGCCCGCCCATCGGGCCGGAGTGCGGCGATTCCATGGCGCCGGGGTGCGGCGATTCGACGGCGCCGGGGTGCGGCGATTCGACGGCGCCGGGGTGCGGCGATTCGACGGCGCCGGGGTGCGGCGATTCCATGGCGCCGGGGTGCGGCGATTCCATGGCGCCGGGGTGCGGCGATTCCGCGGCGCCGGAGGTCGGCGAGTCCGCAGGGCCGGCGTGCTGCGGGTCGCCGTCGGGGCCGGGGGCGTCCGGACCGGGCACTGCCTCGGGGCCCTCGCGGGGGGTGAGGGCCAGCGACAGGGCGGCGCGGGCCAGCGTCGGCCCGGTCCAGGGGTGTTCCGCGAGCATCGCCTCCGTGACCGCCGGCAGTTCGACGGTCGGTTCCTCCCCGGGGAGCGGGGCGTCGGGGGCGGGCCAGTCGGGCGGCGTCGTCCGGCCGGCTTGCGGGTCGTGGGTTCCCTGCATGGTGTTCCCTCCCTGTCGATGCCGGGAGGGGGTACGTGCCGCAGCGCCCCGCGGATCGGATCCGGGGCAAGAATTCGGGCCGCGGCACAACGGCGCGAGGCCGCGGCACAGCGGAGCGCGAGGCCGCGGCACAACGGCGCGCGAGGCCCGGCACAACGGCGCGCGAGGGCCACGGGGTCCTCGCGCGCCGCGATCACGGGGAAGGTGCCGCACCCGCCGCCAGGAACGCCGGGAACGCCGCCGGGAACGCCGGGAACGCCGCCGGTGACGCCGCCGCACCCGCCGCCAGGAACGCCGGGAACGCCGGGAACGCCGGGAACGCCGGGAAGGCCGCCGCACCCGCCGCCGGTCAGGCCTCCGCCGGGATCAGGCTCCTGCCGGTCTCCGGGTCGAAGACGTGCATCTTCGCGCTGTCGTACCAGAGCCGGGCCGGGCGCCCGCGCCGGACGTCGGCGGAGGCGTCCAGCCGGGCCGTGATCAGCACGCCGTCGCTGTGCAGGTCGTTGCCGGTGTCCTTGGCGAGGTCGTCGAGGTCGCGGGAGCGGGCCCCCTCGCCCTTCATGGTGAAGTACGCGTACACGTCCGACCCCATCGCCTCGACGATGTCGATCGGGGCGTCGAACGTCGCGCCCGGTTTGTCGCCGACGAGCGCGGCGTCCTCGAAGTGTTCCGGGCGGATGCCGACGATCACGTCGCCGCTCGTGGTCTTCGCGGCGTCGAGGGCCTGGCGTACCCGGTCGGGCAGGGGCGCCGAGCCCAGCGCCGTGACGACCGTGCCGTCGCCCTTGAGCTGGCCGGGGAGGAAGTTCATCGACGGGCTGCCGATGAAGCCGGCCACGAAGAGGTTGGCCGGGCGGGCGTACAGATGGGCGGGTGAACCGACCTGTTGCACGACGCCGCCGCGCATGACCACGACCCGGTCGCCGAGGGTCATCGCCTCGGTCTGGTCGTGGGTGACGTAGAGGGTGGTGGTGCCCAGCGTCTTCTGGATGCGGGCGATCTGGGTCCGCATCTGCACGCGCAGCTTGGCGTCCAGGTTGGAGAGCGGCTCATCCATGAGGAACGCCTTGGGCTGCCGGACGATGGCCCGGCCCATGGCCACCCGCTGGCGCTGGCCGCCGGAGAGGTTCGACGGCTTGCGGTCGAGGTGCTGGCTGAGTTCCAGCATCTCGGCCGCCTCCGACACCTTCTGCCGGATGGTGGCCTTGTCCAGCCCGGCGAGCCGCAGCGGGAAGCCCATGTTCTCGGCGACGGTCATGTGCGGGTACAGCGCGTACGACTGGAACACCATGGCGATGTCCCGGTCCTTCGGCGCCTTGTCGTTGACGACCTGCCCGTCGATGATCAGCTTGCCGGCGGTGATGTCCTCCAGGCCCGCCACCATGTTGAGGGTCGTCGACTTGCCGCACCCGGACGGGCCGACCAGGATGATGAATTCGCCGTCGGCGATCTCCAGGTTGAAGTCGTCCACGGCAAGGGCGCCGTCGGGGTAGCGCTTCACGACATGGTCCAGAACGATCTCGGCCACTTCAGCTCCTCTGCTGTGTCGAGTTCCGGTGGGTGTGCTGAGGTGGCGGGTCAGCCCTTGACGGCGCCCGAGGTCAGGCCGGCGACGATCCGCCGCTGGAAGATCAGCACGAAGAGGACGATCGGGATGGTGATGACCACCGCGGCGGCCGCGATCGGGCCGGTCGGCTTCTCGAAGGTGGTGGCGCCGGTGAAGTAGCTCATCGCGGCCGGCACGGTCCGGGCCGAGGAGGTCGAGGTGAGCGACAGGGCGAACAGGAAGTCGTTCCAGCAGGAGATGAAGACCAGGATGGCCGTAGTGAACACGCCGGGCATCGCCAGCGGGGTGATGACCCGCCGGAACGCCTGGTACGGCGTGGCCCCGTCCATCTTCGCCGCCTTCTCCAGGTCCCACGGGATCTCGCGGAAGAAGGCGGAGAGCGTGTAGATCGCCAGCGGCAGGGCGAAGGCGATGTACGGGATGATCAGGCCGGCCCAGGTGTCGAACAGGCCCAGCGCCGTCTCGATCTTGAACAGCGGCGTGACGAGCGCGATCTGCGGGAACATCGAGACGAGCAGCGCCGTCGCGACGATCGCGCGCTTGCCGGGGAAGTCGAGGCGGGCGATCGCGTACGCGGCCATGGTGCCGAACACGATGGCGATCAGGGTCGCGATGATGCAGATGCCGATCGAGTTCATCAGCGCCCGGAGGAAGTCCGAGTTGGAGAAGATCGCCGAGTAGCTGTCGTCCGTCGGCGAGGTCGGGAAGTAGTTGCCGTCGTTGAGGGTCGCGTCGTCCTTCAGCGAGAGCGAGACGATCCAGATCACCGGCACGAACGCGTACAGGAGGACGACGATGTTGACGCCCCACCACATCAGCTTGCGGTTGGTGGTCTCCGGCTGCATGACTACCGCCTCCCTTCCACGTCCGACCCGGGCGCCGCCGTGCCGAAGAGTTTGATGAACAAGAAGGCGATGATGCCGGTGGTCAGGAAGATGAGCACCGACATCGCCGACCCGATGCCGAGGTTGAGCCCGCGGATCAGGTTGCTGTAGGCGACCATCGACACGGAGCTGGTGCCGTTCGATCCGCTGGTCAGCACGAAGATGTTGTCGAAGACCCGGAACGCGTCCAGGGTGCGGAACAGCAGCGCCACGAGGATGGCCGGCTTGATCAACGGTACGGTCACCGTCCAGAACCGCTTCCACGCGCTCGCGCCGTCCATCGAGGCGGCCTTCAGCAGGTCCTCGGGCACCAGGGCCAGGCCCGCCATCAGCAGCAGGGCCATGAACGGGACGGTCTTCCACACCTCGGCCAGGATGATGATCCAGATCGACGGCCAGAACTGGGTGAGCGGTGCCGAGTCGCCGCTGGCCAGCCAGCCCAGGCCCTGGGTCCAGGCGAAGCGCCAGGAGAACGCCGCGACGACCGTGACGATCGCGTACGGCACCAGCGCCGACGTCCGGACCAGGCCGCGCCCGACGATCGTGCGGTGCATGACGATCGCGAGCAGCATGCCCAGCACCAGCTCGAGGGTCGCCCCGATCACGGTGATGAGCATGGTGACGCCGAACGCCTTCCACCAGATCGGGCTCGACAGCACGGTCACGTAGTTGTCGAGGAAGATGAACTCGTTCTGGTCCGGCTTGCGCAGGTCGGCCTTGTTCAGCGAGAGCCAGAAGGCGTACAGGATGGGGTAGGCGGCGACGGCGAGCATGATCGCGACGGCGGGCGCGACCAGCATCAGGCCCAGCTTGCGTTCGGCCCGCTTGGCGTCGGTGTGGCGCTGCCGGGCGATCTCGGCGGTGCCGTCGTCCATGCGGTCCTCGGCCGCCTGGGCGCCGGCGGCGGTCGGTGTGGCGGTCATGGCCGCACCTCCCGGCCATGCCCTCCTGGCCCTTGCTTCGCTGCGGTGCAGTCGGTCATGGCACTATCCCCTTGCCCTCGATCGCATCCTTGATGGAGTCCCGCAGCTCGTCGGCCGCGGCCTGGGGGTTGATGGACTGCGGCGGCGACAGCGTGGTCGAGACGATCGTCGAGATGTTCTGGTAGACCGGCGACACCGGCCGCGGCACGGCCGCCTGCAGCTCGGCCTTCATGACGTCGGCCATCGGGTACGCCTTCTGGAATTCCGGCGTCTCGAAGACGGTGGCGAGGGCCGGCACGTCACCGGCGTCGAGGGCGGCGCTGAGGGCGTTCTTCTCGTCGCGCAGGCACATCGCCGCCTCGAACGCCTCGGCCGGGTGCTTGCTGTAGCTGCTGATGGCGTAGTTCATCCCGCCGAGCGTCACCTTCGGCGGCCCGCCGTCGATCGACGGGTAGGGCGCGTATCCCAGGTCGTTGACCAGGTCGGGGTTTGCCTCGCGCATGGCGCTGAGCACGTACGGCCAGTTGAGCGAGAACGCCGACCGCCCGGCCTGGAGGTCGGCGAAGACCTCGGGCTCCTGGGCGTTGGACAGCGACGCGCTGGTGACGCCCGAGGTGGCGAGCTTCTTCAGCAGGGTCAGCGCCTGCACCGTCTTGTCGTCGATCGTCGGCGCCGAGCTGTCCTCGTTCACCAGGGTGCCGCCGGCGGCGGTGATCAGGTTGTTGACGTTGACCACGTAGCCCTCGTACTGGGCCGCGGTGAGGCCGATCTCGTACGGTTTGCCCTCGGCCTTGAGTCGCTGGGCCATCGTGATCATCTCGTCGAACGTCTTCGGCGGCGTCGGCACCAGGGACTTGCGATACCACAGGAGCTGCACGTTCGTCGTACGCGGAACGCCGTAGAGCTTGTCCTTCCAGGTCGCGGTGTCGATCGGCGGCTGCAGGGTGTCCTTGGTGGCCTGGGCCTTCTGCTCGCCGGTCAGCTCGCGGATCCACTTCGCCTCGGCGAACTCGGCGGTCCACGTGACGTCCATGCCGAGCAGGTCCATGCCGTCGTCCTTGGCGGCGAGCCGCCGGACGAACTGGTCGCGCTGCCCGTCGGCGTCGCTCGGCAGTAGGTTGCCGACGATGGTGTACCGGCCTCCGGCCCGGTCGTTGCAGTCCTTGAGGATCTTGTCGAAGCCGGTGCCGCTGGCGCCGCCGTACAGGTTGACGACCGTGCCGCCGGGGCCGCTGGAACAGGCCGTGAGCGGGGATAACAGCGCCGCGACGCCGATCGCCGCCGCCCATCGTGACGGCCTTCGAGCCGCCCCGGTCCGCCGTTGAATCATCAGCGATCCTCCGTCCGGGTGAACAGTCGCAGGGTATGGCGCAGATCACAGCTGCCTCCCGAGACTGTCACGGTTCCCGGTGATCCGCGAGTCGGAAACCCCTGCGGGACAAGGAAATCTGCCGGTCCCGCCGGTTATGCACTCCTGCAACCCATATCGCGCCGGATCGCGCCCGGGACCGGAGGTCTACGCTCCCCGTGTGGACGACCTGGCCGACCGGCTCACGGCGCTGACCTTCGGCGGCCTCACCCGCGACCAGGTGACGGCCCTGCTGATCGACACGGTCGCCGCCTGGGGCGAGGAACACGGCTGGCGCGTCTACCGGCGGGCACCCAGCGTCGTCACCCTCCCGCCACCCCTGGACCGCCAGCACTCCGTCCTGGACGTGGCCATCGCCCGCCCCGGCGCCGCACCCCTGGTCGTCGAGGTCGACCACACGGACCGCCGGCGTACGGTCGAGAAGCTCCTCGCCGAGGCGGAGGAGGGCCGCATCCCGTTCTGGGTCCGCTGGGGCCCGGGCCGGATAGCCGAGGCGCCGCCCCCCATCCACGTCATCCCGCTGCGGGTGACCCGCCACCAGGGCCGCTTCTCCCGCAGCGACCTGGCCGCCCCGGAACACTCACCCCTGCCGCCGGGCATGGCCGAGGCGGCGGAGCTGCCCTTGCCCCCGGAGTAGCCGGGCGCCGCGCGGCGACATGTCCGGCGCCGGGCCGGGCTTTCGTGGGCGGTCGGGTCTCGGGCGGCCGGACTCTCCGTGCGGGCCGGGCTTTCGTGCGTGCGGCCCGGGCTTTCGTGCGTGCGGGCCGGGCTTCGTGCGTGCGGGCCGGCTTCGTGTGCGCGGGTCGAGCTTTCCGTGCGGGCGGGCCGGGCTTTCCGTGCGGGCGGGCTTTCGTGCGGGCGGGCTTTCGTGGGGGGCCGGGCCTTCGTGCGTGGGGTTCAGGCGCGGGTGCGGCCCTTGAGGTGCCGGCCGAGGGCGCGGGCGATCTCGCGGTCGGCGTCGCGCTGGGCGATCGCCTGGCGCTTGTCGTACTCGCGCTTGCCCTTGGCCAGTGCCAGCTCGACCTTGGCCCACCCGTCGTTGAAGTACAGCGACAGCGGCACGAGGGCGATGCCCGGCTCGCGCAGCTTGTCGAGGATGCGGGCGATCTCCACCCGGTGCAGCAGCAGCTTGCGGGTGCGACGGGGCGCGTGGTTGGTCCACGAGCCGAACCCGTACTCGGCGATGTGCAGGTTGTAGAGCATGATCTCGCCCTCGTGCTCCTGGGCGAAGGCGTCCACGATCGACGCGTACCCGGCGCGCAGCGACTTGACCTCGGTGCCCGCCAGCACGAGCCCGGCCTCGTACGTCTTGAGAACCGCATAGTCGTGCCGCGCCTTACGGTTGGACGCGATGACCTTGCGACCGGTCTCCCTGGGCGTGGCCGCCTCCTGACTTCAGCCCGTACCCGCCGGGCGCCGAACCTGACCCCGCCAGCCTACGTGCCCCACCACCCCACCCACCCGCTCGCCTCGCGCCCCACCCGCAAGGCCCGCCCGGCTCGCGCCCATGCGCCAGGCCTGCGCGTCCGGCCCGGGCCTGCGCGTCCGGCCCGGGCCTGCGCGTCCGGCCCGGGTCCGCCGCGCCCCGCCCGGGTCGCGGGCCGTTCTCCCGCTTGCGTCACCCCGACGCGCGCCGGGACGGGTGCTCGGCTCGCGGGGTGGGGGTGTTGCCGTGAAGATGGACGCGACAGCCGCCGAGAGGACGTACCGATGATCTTCATTACCGCGAAGTTCGCCATCAGGCCGGAGTATGCCGAGCAGTGGCCGGAGATCGCCGGCCCGTTCACCCAGGCCACCCGCGCCGAGCCGGGCTGCCTGTGGTTCGACTGGTACCGCAGCCTGGACGATCCGCACGAGTATGCGCTGGTCGAGGCGTTCCGCGACGCCGAGGCGGGCGCGGCGCACGTGAACTCGGCGCACTTCCGGCAGGCTCAGCGGGATCTGCCCCGGCACCTGCGGTCCACGCCGCGGATCATCAGCCAGAACGTGGATCAGGACGACTGGTCCGAGCTCGGGGAGCTGGCGGTGCGGACCGGCTGAGATCCGCTGTCGGGGCGTCCGCCGCGGCGGTAGACAGCGGCGGTGGGCAAGGCATCGGAGCTCCCCGAGCTGCTGCGCCTGATCGACGACAGGCCGGCCCGCTGAAGCTCGACGGCGACCGGAGCCTCTTCGGCCGGCTCGTGGAATGGGATCCCGAGCGGTAGGCGCACAAGGGACGAGAAGGGCTTGACGCGGCGATATCGCGGGGGGAAAGTTGGGAGCGCTCCCAACTTCCACGTGCCGGGCGCCGCCGATTTCGGGGCAGCCCGCTGGGGGACCGGAGGCGACCGGGAGGAGAGGGCCCGCCGCCGTCGGTCAGGGTGCGGACGGCGGCCGGGAGGAGAGGACCCGGCCGCCGTCCCCCACTCACCAACGCCCCGGAGCGGGGCCCGCCGACGCGCGGCATCCGCCGTCAGCGCTGGGTGCCGGGTCATCGACGCGCGGCATCCGCCGTCAGCGCTGGGTGCCGGGTCGGCGACGCGCGGCATCTGCCGTCAGCGCTCGGCCCCGGAGGTCGCTCACGCCCGGCGCTCGCTCGTCAGGGCCGCCGCGCCCAGCCCGCGCAGTGAAGCGTCCAGCACCACGGCCGTATGCGCCGTCGCCACCTCCCCGCCCAGCCGCCGGACGGCCGCCGACACCTGCATCAGGCAGCCCGGATTCGCCGTCACCAGCAGCTCCGCTCCCGTTCCCAGCACCGCTCGGGCCTTGCGTTCGCCCAGCTCGGCGGCCGGTTCCGGGTGCAGGACGTTCCACACCCCCGCCGATCCGCAGCAGATCTCCGGGTCGGCGATCTCCTTCACCGTCAGCCCGGGGATGCCGGCGAGCAGGGTGCGGGGCTGCGCGCGGACGCCCTGGGCGTGGGCGAGGTGGCAGGCGTCGTGGTAGGCCACCGTCAGGGGCAGCGGGTGACGCTCCGCCGCCGGGCCGAGCTCGACCAGGATCTCCGAGAGGTCGCGGACCCGGGCGGCGAAGGCGGCGGCGGGTCCGGCGTACGCGGGGTCGTCGCGCAGCAGGTCGGCGTACTCCTTCATCGACGAGCCGCAGCCGGCCGCGTTGACGACGATGTGGTCGACGCCGGCGCGGGCGAACGTGTCGATGAGCCGCCGGGCGAAGCGCTGCGCCTCCGGCAACCGTCCGTTGTGGACGCTCAGCGCGCCGCAGCAGCCCTGCCCCGGCGGGACGACCACGTCGCAGCCCTCGGCCGCGAGGACCCGGATGGTGGCCGAGTTGACGTCCGGGAAGAACGCGCTCTGCACGCAGCCGGTGAGCACGCCGACCACCGCGCGCCGGGTCCCGGCCGCGGGCACCAGCCGGGGCGGTCGTGGCACCGCGCGCAGCCTGGGCGTCAGCGCCTCGAGCGTCGCCAGCGTGGGTCCCAGCCGGCGCGCCAGGCCACTGCGGGCGATCAACCCCCGCAAACCGCTGCTTTCGTACGCCCGGAGCGGCCCGCGCAGCAACCTCAGCCGTCTCGGGTACGGGAACAGCGCGAAGATCGCCGCCCGCAGGGCCCGCTCCCGGGGCGTACGGTCGAACCTGCGCTCGACCTGCGCCCGGGTGTCCTCGATGAGCCGGTCGTAGCGGACGCCGGACGGGCACGCGGTCACGCAGGCCATGCAGCCGAGGCACCGGTCGTAGTGGCGCACCGCCGAGCCGGTGAGCGGCTCGCCGTCCAGTCCCGCCTTCATCAGGTGGATCCGGCCCCGGGGCGAGTCCGCCTCCTCGCCCCACAGCACGTACGTCGGGCAGGTGGTGAGGCAGAAGCCGCAGTGCACGCAGTCGCCGGCGAGTTCCCGGCTGGGCGGCCGATCGTCGTCGAAGGCCGGGGTGCCGGCGACGGGCCCGAGGACGTCCCGCGGCGGTTCGTGCGCTCCGGCTCCGGCCATCAGATGCCTCCCACGAAACGGCCGGGGGCGAAGCGGTGCCCCGGATCGAACCGGTCCTTCACCCGGCGCATGAGGTCGAGGCCGGGCACCGGCCCCCACATGTCGACGGCGTCCCGGACCTCCGGCGGTGCGGTCAGCACGACGGCGTGCCCGCCGGCCCGGACCGCCGCGGCGCGCAGCAGCTCGACCGTGCGGGGAACGTCGCCGGTGGGGGCGGCGTACAGGACGCCGGCGCCCGCCGAACCGCGGACCGGGACCTCCGGCGCCGCCGCGAGCAGCTCCGGCACCCGGGACAGTGCCGCCGTGAGCTTCACGCCGGTGCCGCCCGGCGCCCACGGATACGCGCCCCACCAGGGCGGGAGGTCGCCGGTCGTGCCGCCGAGCACCTTCTCCAGCCGGGCCGCCCGCTCGCGTACGCCCTCGGCCGTGCCCTCCAGCAGCACCGCGATCGTGGCCGGACCGGGTCCGGGGCGGTCGAGCTCGACGGCGCTCGGCACCACCTGCTCGGCGCGGATCGCCGCCAGCAGCGGGCCCACCTCGGGACCGTCCGCCTCGCGCAGCACCACGGCGCCGGCCGGGGCGACCGGGTGCAGGCGGAACGCGCATTCGGTGATCAGCCCGAGGGTGCCGTACGCGCCGGTGAAGAGCTTGCCCAGGTCGTACCCGGCGACGTTCTTGACGACCTTGCCGCCGGAGCGGGTGACCGTGCCGTCGGGCCGGACCACCGTCATGCCGATCACCAGGTCCCGGGCCGTGCCGTGCAGCAGGCGCCGCGGCCCGCTGGTGTTGGCGGCCAGCGCGCCGCCGACGGTGGCGCCGGGCAGCGGGGACTCGAGGGCGAGTCGCTGCGGGCCGAAGTCCAGCGCGGCCAGGGCAGTGCCGGCGCGCACGACCGTGATGAGGTCGCCGGCCGCGTGCTCGACCACGCCGGTCAGCCGGTGCGTGTCGACGATGAGGTCGAGCCGGCGCGGCGGCAGGCCCCACTCCAGCTTCGTGCCGCCGCCGCGGATCACCACGGCCAGCTCGTCGGCCGCGGCGGCGCCCAGCACCTCCGCGGCCTCCCCGGTGGAGGCGGGCGCGGCGACGTAGCGGGCCGGTACGCCCGCCACGTGGTCGTCGCTGCCCGCCGTACGCCGGCGCATCAGAAGATCTCCGCCGCGGCCGGCGGGTCGGTCGCCGCGTGCCGCCGGGGCACCTCGCCGCACAGCCGCGGGGTGGGGAAGACCTTGCCGGGGTTGGCCAGCCCGGCCGGGTCGAACGCGCACCGCAGCAGGTGCATGGTCTCCAGGTCGTCGCCGGTGAACATCCGCGGCATGTACTTCGCCTTGTCGGTGCCGACGCCGTGCTCACCGGTGATCGAGCCGCCGTACTCGATGCAGAGGTCGATGATCGCGCCGGACACCGTCTCGGCGCGGTCCGTCTCGCCGTCGGTGGCGGCGTCGAAGAGCACCAGCGGGTGCAGGTTGCCGTCGCCGGCGTGGAAGACGTTCGCCACCCGGACGCCGTGGGCGCGGGACACCTCGCCGATGCGGCGCAGCACCTCGGGCAGCGCGGTCCGCGGGATCACGCCGTCCTGCACGATGTAGTCGGGGCTGATCCGGCCGACCGCGGCGAACGCCGACTTGCGGCCCTTCCAGAACAGCGCCCGCTCGGCCTCGTCGCCGGCGATCCGCAGCTCGAACGCGCCGTTCTCCTCGCACATCGCCGTGACCTGCGCGAACTGGGCGGCGACCTCGGCGGCGGGGCCGTCGAGCTCGACGATCAGCACCGCCCCGGCGCCCCGCGGATAACCGCAGGCCACGGCCGCCTCGGCGGCCTCGATCGCGAGCGCGTCCATCATCTCGATCGCCGCCGGCACCACGCCGGCGGCGATGATCGCGGAGGTGGCGGCGCCGGCCTCGTCGGTGGTCGGGAAGGCGGCGAGCAGCGTACGCACGGACTCGGGCAGCCGGGTCAGGCGTACGGTGACCCGCGTCGCGATGCCCAGCGTCCCCTCCGACCCGACGAACGCGCCGAGCAGGTCGTAGCCGGGGGTGTCGGGTGCCCGGCCGCCGAGCTCGACGAGGTCGCCGTCCGGGGTGACGATCTGCGCGCCGAGCACGTGGTTGGCCGTGAAGCCGTACTTGAGGCAGTGCGCGCCGCCGGAATTCTCCGCGACGTTGCCGCCGATCGAGCAGATCTGCTGGCTCGACGGGTCCGGGGCGTAGTAGTAGCCGTGCGCCGCGGCCGCCTTCGTGACGTGCAGGTTGATGACTCCGGGCTCGACGACGGCCCGCTCGTCCCGCGGCGCGAGCTCCACGATGTCGCGCATCTTCGACGTCACCACGAGCACGCCCTCGGCGTGGGGGAGTGCCCCGCCGGACAGCCCGGTGCCCGACCCGCGCGCGACGAACGGGACCCCGGCCCGGGCGCAGGCCCGCACGGTCAGGGCGCATTCCCGGGCGTCGCGCGGCAGGACCACCAGGCCGGGGACGACGCGGTGGTGGGCCAGCCCGTCGCACTCGTACGTCCGCAGCTCCTGGCGGTCGGTGACCACCCGGTCCGCGCCCAGCGTGGCCCGCAGCGCGGCGGTCACTTCCTCGAGCGGAGTCATCGGCGGCCTCCCTGAACGCCAACCTAGCCCGGCCGTGGCCGCCCGTCGAGCACCATTGATCCACGTCATTGTTGAAACAATTAGTTCATCTACGCACGTCAATGGTCCCGTAATGTCTCGGGCGTCTGGGGAGACCCTCCATACCGAATCCAGGAGGCATGCGTGCGCATACGCAGACGGTCCGCCGTCGCCGGAATCCTCGCCGCTACCACCATCATCGCGAGCGCGCCGCTGGGCGCGAGCGCGGCCCCCGCCGACCCGTCGCCCGCCGTGGCCACGCCGCTGACCGGCGAACACCTCGACGACGACTACTCCTTCGTCGACAACCGCGGCGGCAGCGCCGCCCCCTCCTCCGCCCAGCGCTCGCTGGTGCGCGACGACAACCTCGTGGCCCGCTGGAACAGGCTCGGCACGCCCGCCTCCGTCACCCCCGTGCGGGGCCGGCTCGCCACCGGGCTCAAGGGCGACGCCGAGGCCGTCGCCCGCGGCTACCTGCGGAACAGCACCGGCCTCTTCGCGCTCCGCGCCGCCGCCGTCGACGACCTCGAGACGGTCGCCACCACCAGGGTCGGCGCCGGCACGGTCGTGCTGCTGCGCCAGCGGTACGGCGGCCTGCCCGCGGCCCATGACGGCCTGGTGGCGGTCGCGGTCAAGGGCGGCGACGTCCTGCGCGTCACCTCCTCGCTGAGCCCGCGCACCGCCCGGCCCGCCGCGGCCCGCCTCAAGGCCGCCGACGCGCTCGCCGCCGCCCTCGCCGACGCCGGCATCGCCCGCGACCGGCTGGCCGACTCGCGGGTGCGGCAGGTGGCCGTGCCCATGCCCGGCGCCGACCCGCGCGCCGCGTACGAGGTCGTGGTCATGTCCTCCGACGCGGACCACCCGCTGGCCTACACCACGTATGTCGACGCGATCGACGGCAAGGTGCTGCTGCGCGAGAACCTGGTCAACTTCGCCGAGGACGACCCGCACTGGAAGGTCTTCCCGGCCACCCCGCCGGCGAACGGCGCGGACACCCGCCAGACCTGGTGCGCCACGACCGCCACCGGCTGCTCGCGGCAGGTCCTCGACCCGGCCACCGGCAAGCCGTGGGACGTCGACGCCGCCACCGGCGCCCCGACGTTCACCACGACCGGCAACTCGGCGGAGTCCGTACGGCTGTGGGGCAACGGCACCCCGGCGCTGCCCGCCACCCCGAGATCCGACCGGGAGTACGTATACCCGTTCACCAACCAGTGGAACACCAGCAAGTGCGACCCGAACACGCTGACCTCGCCCGAGCAGGCGGACGTCGACGCGGCCACGGCCAACCTGTTCGCCATGCACAACCGGATGCACGACTGGTCGTACAAGCTGGGCTTCACCGAGGCGACGTGGAACCTGCAGAAGGTCAACACGACGCCGTACGGCAAGGGCGCCGACGCCGAGCGGGGCAACGCCCAGCAGGGCGCGGCCACCGCGACCACCCGCAACAACGCCAACCAGGCCACCCCGCCGGACGGCATGCAGCCGACCACGAACATGTACATGTGGCAGCCGTTCGCCGGGGCCGCGTACCCGCCGTGCGTCGACGGTGACTTCGACATGACGGTCATCGGCCACGAGTACACGCACGCGATCAGCAACCGCATGATCGCCGGTCCGGACAGCGGCATCAGCTCGACCCAGGGCGGCGCCATGGGCGAGAGCTGGTCCGACCTGACGGCGATGGAGTACCTGTTCGAGAGCGGCTACACCCCGCGGGGCAACACGCCGTACGTCACCGGCGGCTACGTCACCGGCGACCTCGTGACCGGCATCCGCAACTACGACATGAGCAACAGCCCGCTCAACTACTCCGACTACGGCTATGACCGGGGCTCGGCGGTGCACTCCGACGGCGAGATCTGGAGCGCGACGAACTTCGACGTACGCCGGGCGCTGATCTCCCGCTACGGCTCGGGCACCCGCGCCCAGCAGGAGAGCTGCGCGGCGGGCACCACGCCGGCCACCGAGTGCCCGGGCAACCGGCGCTGGATCCAGCTGGTGTTCGACTCGTACCTGCTCGCGGCCACCGGCTCGATCAGCATGCTCGACATGCGCGACAACATGATCACGGCGGACGCCCTGCGCTTCGACGGCGCGAACGCCGACCTGCTCTGGAATACGTTCGCCGCCCGCGGCATGGGCGCCGGCGCCACCAGCGGCCCGTCGGACGCCGACCCGGTGCCCAGCTTCGCGTCGCCGTACGTGGAGAACTCGGAGGTCACGTTCAAGGCCCTGGGCGAGGCGGCCGGCAAGCCCGTACGCCTCTACGTCGGCGACTACGACTTCGGCGCGGTGCCGATCGCCGACACCGACCCGTCGACGGCGCTGCCGGAGACGGTGACGCTGGCCCCGGGCACGTACCGGTTCCTGGCCATCGGCGCGGGCTTCGGCCACAAGCGCTTCACCCAGACCCTGTACCCCGGGGTGACCGGCCAGATCGGCGTGGTCATGCCCGCGAACCTGGCCTCGCCGGCCTCCGGAGCCACCATCACCGGCGACGGCACCAACCCGGCCCGCCTCACCGACGAGGCGGAGGGAACGGTCTGGACGGCCACCTCCACCGGCGGCGTAGCGGGCCGCCAGGTCACGGTGGACCTCCCGTCCACCGCGGCGAAGCTCGTCTCCCGCGTCCAGCTCAGCGCCTTCCCGGGCGCCGGCGCGGCAACCTCGGTCATGTACAGCACGGTCCGCCAATTCGAGATCCTCACCTGCAACGCGGCCACCGGAGCCGACTGCGCCACCGACGCGGGCTTCAAGGTCGCCTACACCAGCCCGGCCAACGCCTTCGACACCGGCCAGTTCCGCCCCAAGGTCCCCAACCTGATCCTCAAGTCCTTCCCGGTACGCCCCACCCTCGCCACCCACGTCCGCCTCCGCATCCTCACCAACCAATGCACAGGCAACCCCCTCTACGCCGGCGAACAGGACAACGACCCCCGAGCCGCAACCGACTGCACCACCAACGCCCCCGCCGCCAACTCAGCGGTAGCGGCGGAGTTCCAGATCTTCAGCAGCTGACGCCCATGGGGGTACGCGCCCAGCCAGGCCGCGTACCCCCACCCCGCCCAGCCACCCGGACCGGCCCACCCGCCCCCTGAGATCACCGCCGGCCCCGGCGGAGACGCCGGTCCGATGTCCCTGCCGACGCCCAGCCCGGCGCGTCGTCCGCCCGCGGTAGTGCGGCTGGTCAGGTGCGCGCTGGTGTGCGGTGCGCCCTCGTGTGCGGTGCGCCCTCGTGTGCGGTGCGCCCTCGCGTGCCGCGCGCCCCTGTGCCCGCCCGTGGGTTCACCGCGTGCCCGCTGGTTTACCTCACCTCACCTCACCTCCCCTCGCCTCGCGCGCCCGCCGTTCACTGCGCCCGCCGTTCACTGCGCCCGCCGTTCACTGCGCCCGCCGTTCACTGCGCCCGCCGTTCACTGCGCCCGCCGTTCACTGCGCCCGCCGTTCACTGCGCCCGCCGTTCACTGCGCCCGCCGTTCACTGCGCCCGCCGTTCACTGCGCCCGCCGTTCACCGCGCCCGCGCGGCCTACTGCGCCCGCGCGCCCATCGCGCGTTCATTTGTCCCGTGCCCTATGCCGTCGGCGTGCCTGGCCCTGCTCAGGTGGCCGGCCCGGCCGTCTTCCGGTCCGCGTGGGCGCTCCGGTCCGCCCGCGTGCTGCTGGGCCCGCGCCCGCAGGGCCAGCTTGAAGCCATTGAGCCTTCTTCCGGCAGGCGGCTTGGCGCGGCGTTCCCGGTTTCCCAGGCGAACGCCTACGCTGTCTCGTTCCTTTCCTGAATCAATTTCGGGAGGAGCTCTGGTGAGCGAATAGGACGACATTTCGAATTCGTCAACCTCCGGGCCAGTGATGATGAAGACACGGCATTTCCGGCCGCCGAAAGGTGGCACATTTCCGAGCGGCCACCGCTGGTGGTGGGAACCCGGACTGCTGGTGGTGACGCCTGCTGTAACGCCTTCGCCGGCCCATCCCGAGAGCGCGCCGCTTCGCATCACTGGCGCTGGCGGTGGTGGCGGTGGTGGTGGCAGTGGCGGTGGTGGTGCGCCCGCGCTGGCTGCTGGTAGTCGCGGCGGTGCGCCCGCGCTGGCTGCTGGTAGTGGCGGTGGTGGTGGCGGTGCGACCGTGCTGGCCACTGGTAGTGGCGTGGCCGCCTCAGTGGTCGGCGCGGATCCTCCTCCGGCTGTCAGTGACGGCGCAAGCATCCCGATGGTCGGCGCTGGTGACGATGGGTTTTCCACGATCGGCGATCGTGGTTCGAGCGGCCTGGTGGCGGGTGGTGCAAGCGGCTTGGCGGTGGCTGGTGGAGGTGGTGTCCGGCTTGCGCTGGGTGGAGGCGGCGTGTGGCTTGTGGTGGGTGGAGGTGGTGTCCGGCTTGTGGTGGGTGGGGGCGGTGTCTGGCTTGTGGTGGGTGGGGGCGGTGGCGCTTGGCTCGGGGTGGCTGCTTGGGACGGTCGATACGGGTCGGAGGGGTGGCGGTCGTCGTGGGGGGATGGCGGGTGGGTGGCGCGCTCGGTGAGGTGGCGTAGGCGGGTGGCGTGGCGGCGGGTGAGGCCCCAGGCTCGGTGTTTTTCGTGGGTGCGGCGGAAGGATTCGCTGCATGGTGAATGGTTGCGCGAGGCTGTACGGTCGCGCATTTCGGCCAGCTGGGAGGTGGTGAACAACTGGAGCTGCCGCACCCCGTTATTGTGCCCCTTGCGCGATGCTCAGGCCGTACCCGATTCGTTTTTGATCATGCCATTCTTGGGGAGATCTTTACGGGAGGTCGTGCGATTTGACGGAGGTTTGAAACAGTTCGGTGGGGCCTTGCTCGTCGGTGGGAGGATCGCTGGCATGGGTGCTGATCTGAACCGGTCGCTGGCCGGTGCCGTTGCTGCTCCGGCCGCTCGTCTGGTGCTGCCGAGTGGGCGCCTCATCGCCGCGGAGCCGGGCATGGGGTTTCCCGTCGGGGAGGCGGAGCGGTATGCGTTCGATGAGACCGTGGAGCCCGGCGACTACCTCGTCGAGGTGGTGACTCGGGACGGGGAGGTGGTCGCGGGCCGGGTGGTCGTGCGGCCGGAACCGGTCGTGGAGTGGCGGCCGGGGCGGCGGAGCGGCGAGGACTACGTGTATCCGGTCGACGGGGGCACCGGGGGGTTCGGCTCGCCCGAGGTGTTCGAGGCGTTGCACGACGATGAGGCGCGTGAGGACCTGATCGCCGACCTGTCGTTCGATGGCGACGAGCCTGCGGCCACCTATACGGACCCGGACAGCGGTGCGAACCTGGTCGCGTTCGGTCTGGGTTCGGACGGCCGGTACCTCACCTGGGTCGGCTACACCGCTGCCGGCGAGATCGCCTGCTACCTGACGGACTTCGGCGACCTGGAGCAGCGCTGGTCGTAGCCGGCGGTTGAGGGCGGAGGTGGCGGGCTGCAGGGCCGGGGGTCGCTGGCGAGCCGCCGGGCGAAGGGACGCGGGGGCGCAGCGTCGACGGTTACGGGGGCCGGTGGAATGACTCGCCGAAGCGGCTGGGGTGGGCGCTGACTTGTCGGCTGGGGTCGGACGCCCGTCGGGGGAGGCGCAGCGGCGGGGCGCCTCCTGGGGGCCGCGGCGGCTGCCGGCCGCCGGGCGTTGGACATCGGCGTTGGGCGTGGGGAAGGTTTCGCTAGAGGCGGTTGATGGTCGCCAGCCAGGCCGGGGCGCCGTGGTCGTCGTGGAATCTTGTGCGGATCCGTTCCGCGGCGATGGTCGTCAGGTGCCAGCCGGCGCCGGGGTGGAAGGTTGCCGTCAGATCGGCTCGGGTGACCGGGTGGGGGCCCGTGCCGGGGCCCTCGTCGCTGAAGCACAGGACGTAGAGGGTGGCGCCGGGTCCGGTCACGCGGGCCAGGCTGGCGGCGTACGTCGTTCGCTCGGCGGTGTCGCAGGTGTGGAACATGCCCGAGTCGAGGACCGTGTCGAAGGTACGGTCGAGCCGCTCGAGACGGAACGCGTCGACGGCGGTGAACTCGGCTACGAGTCCGAGTTCGGTGGCCTTGGCGCGGGCCGTGGCCAGGGCGGTCCCGGCCACGTCGACGCCCACGACCGCCAGTCCCGGCGCGGCGAGGTGCAGGGCGTTGTCGCCGGTTCCGCAGCCGGAATCCAGGACCGCGCCCGTGAACCCGCCGGCGGCGGCGAGGCGCACTACCGCGGGTTGTGGGCCGCCGATGTCCCAGGGCGCGGGGCCGTCGTGGTACGACGCGTCCCATGGCCGGCCCGTTCTGCGCTCATGGCTGGTCGGCGGGCGGTCACCGAACTGGTGGCCGGGCGGGGGCTGCTGTCGCTCGGACGTCATCGGTCCTTTCTACCTCTGCCGCGAGGGCCGCGCTGCCCGGCCGCGATCCCGGCGGCCGGGAAAGAAGGGCTGCGGCGAGGAGGGAGCGGCGGCGGGTAGAGCCGGGGGCGGGTGGAGCGGTGGTGGGTGGGGCGGTGGTGGGTGGAGCGGTCCGGGCGCTGAGGCGGTGATTGGGGCGGTGGCGGGTAGAGCGGGGCAGGGCGCTGAGGCGGTCGGTGGAGCGGTCCGGGCGCTGAGGTGGCGGGTGGAGCCGGTGGTGGGTGGAGCGGGGCAGGGCGCTGAGGTGGCGGGTGGAGCGCTGGCGGGTGGAGCGGCGCAGGGCAGTGAGGCGGCCGGCCGGGCGGTGGTCGTAGGCGGGCGGGAGCGGCCGCACCGAGAGAGCGCCGAGCGGGCCGGCCGGCCGTCAGCGGTCGAGGGCTTCGAGCGCCGTTCGGGCCTGGCCGAGGGGATCCGGGCCGAGGGGTCTCAGCACCACCGTTGTTGCTCCCGCCTCGTGGAGGGCTGCCACGTGCTCCGGGATCTCGCTTGCCGGGCCGATGAGGGTGAAGAGGTCGGCGGGGGGTACGCCCATCCAGGCGGCCTGGCCGTTCACCATGTCGGCGGTTGTTCGGGTTGCTCGGGTGGGGTCGTCGTCGGTGTGGAGGAAGGCGAAGACGATCACTTCGTGGGCGGGGCGGTCGCCGGCGGCGCGGCCTCGGTTGATGTGGGTGAGGGCTTCCGTGAGGCGGCCGGGGCCGGTGCCCTCGGCCAGGATCGTGCCGTCCGCCGATCGGCCGGAGAGCTCCAGGGAGCGGGGGCGCACGACGCCGGTGACCAGGGGTGGCGGCTGGGTGGGCGGGTGGACCAGCGTCAGGCCGTCGATGGTGACCGTGCGGCCGTGCCGGGTGACCGTGCGGCCGTCGAGGAGGTCGCGGACGGCGTGCAGGGTCTCCTCGAGCAGGGCGAGTTTGGCGGGTGACTCGGCGCCGACCTTGCGCATCCATTCCGGCACGCCGTGGCCCAGGCCCGCGACCAGCCGGCCGGGATGCACCCGGGCCAGCGTGGCGAGCTCCATGGCCAGCAGGGCGGGGTTGCGCAGCGGGACCGGTGCGATGCCGATGCCCACGCGGAGCCGCTCGGTCGCCGCGAGGGCCAGGGCGGCGGCGCTCACCGAGCCGGCCCAGCCGAGGTCCTCGACCACCCACAGGTCGTCCGCGCCGGCCGCTTCGAGGTCGCGGGCGAAACCGGGGAGTTCCTCGGGGGCGCGCTCGCGATCGAACATGAAGCCGATCCGTACGGCCGAATCCTGATCAGTCACGCAGCGAGCCTAACCAGAAACCCGATGCGCCCGCTCCGCCATTGTGGACAACGCCGGCCGCGATGACGGTACGTCACATTCCCACTGCTCAATGGCACTTCACGGGGGTCTGACACCGCAACCGCCACGATGTCGGACCATGTCGATCTTGCGTACGCTCACGGCGGTGACGGCGGCCCTCGTCCTGGCAGGGTGTTCAGCCGGTGACGGAGCCGGCGACGAGGCCGGTCGCGGCGAGGCGGGACGCGCCGGGGGTGCCCCGTCGCACTCGGCCGCTCCCGGGCCGTCGGCGGGGGCGCCGTCCGGCACGAGACCCGACCGGCAGCACGACGGCTGGCGGGACTCCGACATTCCCGTGTTCGGGCCGGCCCCGGCGGCGGAGAAGATCGCGTTGCCGCCCGGCGGGAGCGTGCCCTATCTGCTGCGGATCCCGACGACCCAGAAGGTGGCGTTCCTGACCATCGACGACGGCTTCCTCAAGCATCCCGAGGCGCCGAAGCTGATCGCGGCTGCGCGCGTACCCGTGACATTGTTCCTGACCACCAATGCGATCAAGGACAATCCGGACTATTTCCGGCCGATGATCGCCGCCGGCGCGGTGGTGGAGTCGCACACGATCACGCACAACAACCTGCGGGGCAAGTCGTACGCGTTCCAGAAGCGCGAGATCTGTGGTTCCGCGGACCGGCTGGCGAAGTGGTACGACCGCCGCCCGGTGCTGTTCCGCCCGCCGTTCGGCAACAAGGACGCGACGACGCTGCGCGCGGCGCACGACTGCGGGATGAAGGCGGCCTTCATGTGGAAGGAGACCGTCCACAAGGGGAAGGTGCGCTACCAGGAGGGCAAGCGGGTCAAGCCGGGCGACATCATCCTCATGCACTTCCGCGAGGCGTTCGTGAAGGACTTCCTCTCCGCGCTGCGCGCCATCCACAAGGCCGGGTTGACCCCGGCCCTCCTCGAGGACTACATCTAGAACCGGCCCGCAAAAGCCAGCCGGTCCCGCAAAGCCAGCCGGTCCCGCAAAGCCAGCCGGTCCCGCAAAGCCAGCCGGCCGATCCGCAAGCCCGGCCGATCCGCAAGCCCGGCCGATCCGCAAGCCCGGCCGATCCGCAAGCCCGGCCGATCCGCAAGCCCGGCCGGGCGGCGGCGGGCGAGTGGCCTACGGCACGGGGCGCCGCATGGAATACGTGACGCCGTGGAGCCGGTGCGGCTCGTTGATGACGTGGATGGCGGCCCGGTCGTAGGCCTGCCAGCCGGCCGCGCCCGCGCGGTTGAGGTGGCGCAGGTCGTCGAAGCGTTCGTCGGTTCCCCAGCGCAGTACCCCGCCCGGGTGGTGGAACGTCGCCGTCCAGTCCATGAACCGGTCCGCGCCGAACGTGCCCGCGGCGCGGTATTCGAGGCGTGCGTACTCCCAATTGGTCACGGTGTTGATTATCTCCACGCAAGGCGGGGCCGCACGCCGTGGCGCGCGGCCCCGCGGAGGGGTGGCTGGGATCAGGCGACGCTGACCGCGGTCCAGGCGGCCGCCGTCGCGTTGTACTCGGCGCTGCCGGCGCCGTACAGGTCGCGGGCAGCGTTCAGGGTCGCCGTACGGGCCTGGGAGTAGTTGGTGTTGGAGGTCATGTAGGTCGTCAGCGCCTTGTAGAAGATGGCGCCGGCCTTGTCGTTGCCGATGCCGGCGACCGTGCTGCCGTCACAGGTCGGGCTGTTGTACGCGACACCGTTGATGGTGTGCGCGCCGCTGCCCACGGCGAGCAGGAAGAAGGCGTGGTTGCCGACGCCCGACGAGTAGTGCACGTCGAGGCTGCCGACCCGGCTGCTCCAGCACTTGGCCGAGGCGCCGTCCTTGGACGGGTCGTCCATGTAGCGCAGCGGGGTGTGGTCGAGCAGGATGGTCTCGCCGATCAGGTAGTCGGCGACGTCCTTGGCGTTGTTCGAGTGGAACTCGACCAGGGTGCCGAAGATGTCGCTCATCGACTCGTTGAGGCCGCCGGACTCTCCGCTGTAGACGAGGCCCGCCGTGCGCGACGTGACGCCGTGGGTCATCTCGTGGCCGCCGACGTCCAGCGAGGTGAACGGGCCGAAGGTGGTGCCGTCGCCATCACCGTAGATCATGCAGAAGCAGCTGTCGGACCAGCCGGCGTTGTTGTACCGGTTGCCGTAGTGCACCTTGTTGTAGCTGCCCTTGCCGTCGCCGGCGATGCCGGAGCGGCCGAACTTCTCCAGGTAGTAGTCCCAGGTCTCGGCCACGCTGTACTGCGCGTCCACGGCCACCGTCTGATCGTTGCTGAGCGTGCCCGTGCCCCAGACGTTGTCGGGGTCGGTGAAGATCTGGCCCTGGCCGATGCGCCGGTTGTTCATGTCGGTCGTGTAGGTGCCGCCCCGGACCGGGTCCTTGAGCTGGTACGTCGAGCCGGACTTGGTGGTGTCCAGCGGCACGGTGCCGACGTTGTAGCCGGTGCCGGAGCCCTCGACGGTCTGCACGTCGGCCCACTTGTCGACGACCTTGCCGGAGTGCGCGTCCACCAGCACGTGGGTGACGCCCTCCCCGCCGGCCGCGTCGGGCACCGTGATCACCGTGCGCCACACCAGCACCGGCGTGGCGGGCAGCGCGTCGACGGCGAGCGTGGTGGTGGCGCCGGGGGTGGCCTTGCCGCCGAGGGCCTTCGACGCCGCGCTGACCGCCTTGGCGGCGCTCAGGGTCGGCGTCGCGGCCAGCGTCAGCGGCGCGAGCTGGGTCTTGGTCACGGCGCTCAGCGCGCCGCTGGTGTCCAGGTGGGCGATCACGTCACCGCCGATGACCTGGAGTCCCCGGTACGCGCGGTGCATGTGGACGTGGCTCGCGCCGTTCTTCTCGACCAGCACGTTGCGCTTCGAGAACGTGTCCGCCGCACCGGCGGCGAAGGCCGCCTTGTGGCTGCCGACGGCGTTCTCGGCCCGGCTGACGGCGAGCGCCGGGGTGACCGGCTGCGGCTCGGCTGCCTGGGCTGCGGCGGGGGCGGCCAGCGCGGCCGAGGCGGCCAGTGTGGTCGCGGTGACGATGGCTCTGGTGCGCACCGTATCTCCTCTCGTGCCGGCCGGGTCGGGCCGGACTGAGATAGAGCTTCGTGAATTTCATTCGGAAGAGGAAGGCCTTCGTGTAACAACCGGATTACGAAGGTGGACATTTACGGACGTCGCTGGCGTGATCGTGCCCGCCGAGTCCTCAACCCTGCCCCTCCGGCGCCGATGAGTGCGGGCATGCAGTCGATACCGAGCGCCGGGATCCTCGGCACGGGCTCGTACGTGCCCGAGCACGAGGTCACCAACGAGGCCCTGGTGGAACGGGTCACCGACACCACCCCCGAATGGATCGCCCGCAAGACGCTGATCGAGGCCCGCCGGTTCGCCGCCCCCGACCAGGCCACCTCCGACCTGGCCGTACGCGCCGCGACCGCGGCCCTGGCGGACGCCGGCATCGGGGCCGACCGGGTCGACTACCTCATCGTCGCCACGTCGACCGGGGACTCGCCGCAGCCGCCGACCGCCTCGCTGGTGCAGCACGCCATCGGCGCGCACCGGGCGGCCTGCTTCGACATCAACGTCGTGTGCGCCGGCTTCGTCTTCGGGCTGGCCCTCGCGAACAGCCTGGTCACCGTGAAGCCGGACACGGTCGTGCTCGTGGTGGCGGCCGACGTCTACTCGCGCATCCTCGACTTCGACGACCGGCGTACGGCGATCCTGTTCGGTGACGGCGCCGGCGCGGCCGTCGTCGGTGCGGTGCCCTCGCCGTACGGAATCATCGATCTGGAACTGGTGACCCGCGGCGACGCGCACGAGCTGATCCACGTCAAGGCCGGCGGCAGCCGCCTGCCCGCCTCCGCCGAGACGGTCGCCGGCGGTGACCACTTCTTCCGCATGAACGGCCGTGGCGTCCGGGACTTCGTGCTGTCGGGCGTTCCGCCGGTGCTCGAGACGCTGCTCAAGCGCGCCGGCGTCACCGCCGACGAGATCGACCACTTCGTGCCGCACCAGGCCAACGGCGTCATGATCCAGGAGCTGGTGGACGCGGCGGGGCTGGCCTCGGCGCGTACCCACCTGGTCCTGGACCGCTACGGCAACACCGGCAGCGGCTCCGCGGCCGTCGCGCTCGACGCGGCGGCCCGGGCGGGCGCGCTCCACGACGGCGACCTGGTCCTGGTCGCCGGCTTCGGCGGCGGCATGTCGGTGGGCGCGGCCCTGATGCGCTGGTACGCCTCCTGAGCCCCCGAAGCCGCGCGGCCGGCCGGGGTGGAGAGCGGGCTGCCGGTCGGGGATAGGCCCGTCGACGGGTTGGGCGCGGCGGGCTGCCGGCGTGGCCGTATCGGTCCGGGAGCTGGTGGACGCGGCGGGCTGCCGGTCGAAGTAGGCCCGGCGGCGGGGTGGACGGGTGGGCTGCCGGTCGGGATAGCCCGGCGGCGGGGTGAACGCGGCGGGCTGCCGGTCGGGAGTGGCCCGTGGGCGGGGTGAACGGGCTGCCGGCCGGCCCGGCGCCGGATGTCCGGGCGGCCGGGCGGATGTCCCGGCGGCCGGGCGGCATGGGGTCAGCGGCCGCTCGGGGTGGACCAGTCCGGCAGCGCCGCCCCCGGCCGGCTGAAGGTCGCGAAGTCGGTCGTGTCGCGGAAGGCCGGGATTGCGTAGAGCTCCCGGGCGTACGCCCACAGGTGCGGGTACACGTGCAGACCCGGATTGATCGCGCGCCCGGCATTGGCGCCCACGTCGTAGCGGACCAGGGTGACCCAGAGCCGGATGTCCGCCTCGGTCAGGTCGTCGCCGAGCAGGTACCGGGAGCGGGACAGCCTGTCGTCGAGCCGCTCGAACGCCTCGAGGAGCGCGTCGCGGGCCGGGCCGGGAGCCGCGGCGGCCGCCCGCACGCCGTGGTTGACCGTGGGGCCGAGCCACCCGTCGAGTTCCTCGATGCTCCCGCGCAGGTGCTCCGGGTACGTGTCGGTCACCGGCGTCGCCAGGTGGCCGAAGCGGCTGGCCAGGTCGATGCCGATGCCGTGGGTGTCGTTGCTGACGAGGCGGGACGTGGCCCGGTCCCACAGCGCGGGCACCGACACGTGGCCGTCGAAGCCCTCCTCGGTCGCCTCGTACGCCTGGCGCAGCAGCATGAAGCCGTTGACGGGGTCGGGGCCGTACTGTTCGCGGAAGGCCCAGCCGCGGCCGTCGCGGTCGTCGTCCACGAAGGACATGCCGACGATGTCCTCGAGGCCGGCCAGCGCGCGGGTGATGGCGACGCGGTGCGACCACGGGCAGAACCAGCCGCCGTAGATGTGGTAGCGCGCCGGCTCCGCGGTGAACTCGCCGCCGGTGGTGATGCGTCCGGTGAAGCGCAGCAGGGGACCGGGCGTGCCGGGGATGCTGTACTCGCCGTAGGTGGCGGTGTCGACGGGCCCGGCGAACTGGGTGACGTGCGGCTGCTGCACCATGCCGAAACCCTACTTCCCAAGTAGGAGATCGGCAAGGGTGGTCACGCCGCTGCCGCCTGGGTCGCGGCCACCGCCATCGTGGACCAGCGCATCGCGGCCATGACCGTGCCGGACAGGTCCTCGCCCGCGTACGCCGCCGCGACCTCGCTCAGGTCCCCGCGCTCGTACGCGTTGACGACCCGCAGCACCTGCCCGAGCGCCCCGGTGCCGCGCTCCAGCGCCGCGGAGATCTCGATGTCGAGCGGCAGCTGGTGCGCGATCGCGGCCGGGCTCAGCCCGATCATCTGGGCGACCGCGGTGATCAGGCCCGCCATGAACGCGGCGTCGGACTTGGCGCCGAACGCGGAGGCCACGTTCTCGCAGAGCCGCGCGCGGGTGAGCGCGTCGGCCATCTGCACCTCCGTCGCCTCGGCCACGTCGTCGACGACCATCAGCATCGCCCACTGGCGGATGTGCGCGAGGCCGAGCATGACCACCGCCTGGCGTACGGACGAGACCCGGCTGGTCGCACCGACGGCGGCCGAGTTGCTCGCGCGCAGCACCCGCATGGTGAGGGCCGGGTCGCCGGCGATGATGGTCAGGATCTTCTCGATGTCGGCGTCCGCGGCGCTCAGCGCCCCGATCAGCTCCAGGCGGCGCAGCTTCGACGGGGTGAGGCTGGCCGCGGTCAGCACCTGCGGCCGGCTGAGCACGTAACCCTGGCGCAGTTCGAAGCCGTACCGGTTGCTGAGCGCGAGCTGCTCGCCGGTCTCCAGCCCCTCGGCGACGATCTTGATGTCGGGATACTGCCGGCAGGCCGTGACGATCTCGTCGAGGTGGCTGAGGTCGCCCTGGAGCAGGTCCAGCTTGACGAAGGAGGCGAGCGGGAGCAGCCGCTCGGCGCCGGAGCCCCAGACGAAGTCGTCCAGCGCGATGCGGTAGCCCTGGGCGACCAGCGCGGAGACGCCGGCGATCACCTCGTCGTCGACGTCGACGGTCTCGAGCACCTCGAGCACCACGTGGTCGGGGCCGAACGGCAGGGTCAGCTCGCCGGTGAGGAACTCCCGGGTCATGTTGATGAAGCAGGTGCGGTCGCCCACGACCTCGTCGATGCCGAACTCGGTGAACGCGTTGACGATGACCTGACTCGTCGCGTAGGTGTCGCGGCGGCCGGCCTCGATCGCGTCCATGCTGCCGCGGAACAGGAGCTCGTAGGCGACGACGTCGCCCGTCGCGTCGAAGATCGGCTGCCGGCCGACGTGCACGAGCTGTGTGCCCGGCAGCGGGAACGGCACCATGGGGTTCACGCCGTGACTCATCGGCGGCCGGGCGCGGATGTTGAGGCTTCTGCGAGCAGGGCGTAGAACAGGGGCACTTTCGGTGCGGTCGCGGGCAGCCGCCACCACCCCTGAGGCGTGCGTTCCATGTGGGGCCAGCGCGGCCAGGGCAGCTCGTCGCTCTCCCGCAGCGAGCGGATCCGCAGCCCGGCGCCGCTCAGCGCGGTGACCACCTCGCCGAGCCCGTGCGCCCACTCGTAGCTGGTCGTCGCCGCGGTGAGGGCCGGGCCGTCGGTGTAGGTGCGGGTCGCGTCGAGCTCGGCCGCACCCCGGCCGCCGATCATGTCGTTGCGCAGCAGCAGCTCCCGCTCCCGCGGGTCGCGAGGGACCAGCCCGAGCGAGGTCAGCGCCGGATGGAACTCCACCACGTACGCCAGGCCGCCCGGGCGCAGCAGGCCGGCCACCACCGCGGCCCAGCGGTCCAGGTCGGGCAGGTAGCACAGGGCGCCCTTGCCGGTGTAGACCACGTCGAACCGGCGGTCGCCGAGGGCCGCCGCGGCGTCGTAGACGTTGGCCCGCACGTACTCGACAGGGGCGTCGCGGGCCGCGGCGATGCGCCGGGCCTCGGCGACCGCGGCGCCGGACAGGTCGAGGCCGGTCACGCTGCGCGCGCCGCGCCGGGCGAACGCCACCGTCTCGGTGCCGAGGTGGCACTGCAGGTGCAGCACGTCCCGGCCGGTGAGGTCGCCGAGGTCGGCCCACTCGTACGCGGCGAACCAGTCCTCCGGGTCACGCCCCGCGACGTCGTAGAACGCGCTCGCCGCGTGGATCGGGGTGCGCTCGTCCCAGTTGGCCTCGATGCTCGCCATCCGGGCCCGGGTCGTGTCGTCGAACGTGTCCGTCATGCCGCCCCCCGTCGTCCCGGCCCGTCCTGCCCTCGAGTAAACCCGGGGGCGGGGGCGGCCGGTAGGGTTTGCGCTCTTACGGTCTTCTGACGGAACGCGTGTTCTGATCATGCAGCAGAAGCCACGTCCCGCCGGCCCGGGCGAAGACCAGACTCAGGACATAGTTCATCGCGTACGGCCGGCCGCCGGCGTCCACATCCTCGTAGGTGACCGCGTACGTGGCCACCCCGGTGTCGCCGGCCTCCGTGCACCGCAGCGGCTCGAGCTTCCACGACCAGTCGGGATCGGCGAACCACTCCCGGTGGAACGCGCCGACCTCCTCGCGGCCCGCGAGCAACCGCCCGTCCGGCGTGATTACGGCGACGTCGTCGTGCACGGTGGCCAGGAACGCCTCCGCGTCCCGGCCCGTGATCGTGGCGAGATGGTGCTCGAGTGCCTCGGCGAACTGCATGCAGCGGGTCCTTTCCCAGCAGGTCGATGCGCGCAGCATGGCACCCCCGGGGAGACCCCGGCACCCCATTTCCCCATCAGCCCGCCCCCGCCCGGGTAGCTGCCCCGAGAACGAGAGAACGCCTCCTAGCCGGCGAGCGTCTCCAGCACCTGCTGGCCGAACCGGGCCAGTTTGGTCTCGCCCACCCCGCCGACCGTCGAGAGTTCGGTGAGGGAGCCCGGCCGCAGCGCCGCGATCTGGCGCAGGGTCGCGTCGTGGAAGATCACGTAGGCCGGGACGCCCGCCTCCTTCGCCGCCGCCGCCCGCCAGGCGCGGAGGCGTTCGAAGGCCGCCGCGCCGGCCGGGTCGAGGTCGGTGGCGGGGGCGGCGCCGCCCGAGGACGCCCGGCGGGCCTTGGGCGCCCGGGTGCGCTCCGGCTCGCGGCGCATCATGACCTGGCGTTCCTTGCGCAGGACGGCGGTGCTGGCGTCGGTCAGGGTGAGCGTGCCGTACTCGCCCTCGACCGCGAGCAGGCCCTGGGCCAGGAGCTGCCGGACGACGCCGCGCCACTCCTGCTCGCGCAGGTCGGTGCCGATGCCGAAGACGGACAGCTCGTGGTGGCGGAACTGCTGGACCTTCTCGGTGGTTTTGCCGAGCAGGATGTCGATCGACTGGCCGGCGCCGAACTTCTGGCCGCGTTCGCGTTGCAGGCGCAGGACCGTGGACAGCAGCTTCTGGGCCGCGACCGTGCCGTCCCAGGACTCCGGCGGGGTCAGGCACGTGTCGCAGTTGCCGCAGGTGGGCTCGGCGGACTGGCCGAAGTAGGCGAGCAGCTGCGCGCGGCGGCACTGGACCGTCTCGCACAGGGCGAGCATCGCGTCGAGGTGGGCGGCCAGGTTGCGGCGGTGCGCCAGGTCGCCCTCGGAGGTCTCGATCATCTTGCGCTGCTGCACGACGTCCTGCAGGCCGTACGCGAGCCACGCGGTGGACGGCAGGCCGTCGCGCCCGGCGCGGCCCGTCTCCTGGTAGTAGCCCTCCACCGACTTGGGCAGGTCCAGGTGGGCCACGAAGCGCACGTCGGGCTTGTCGATGCCCATGCCGAAGGCGATGGTGGCCACCATGATCAGGCCGTCCTCGCGCAGGAACCGGCTCTGGTTGGCGGCGCGGGTCCGCGCGTCGAGCCCGGCATGGTACGGCAGCGCCGCGATGCCGTTCTGCACCAGGAACTCCGCGGTCCTGTCGACCGAGGCGCGGGACAGGCAGCAGACGATGCCCGCGTCGCCGGGGTGCTCGGTGCGCAGCAGGTCGAGCAGCTGCCGGCGCGGCTCGTTCTTGGCGACGATGCGGTACTGGATGTTGGGCCGGTCGAAGCTCGCGGTGAAGTGCCGCGCGCCGGTGAGGCCGAGCCGGGTCGCGATCTCCTCGCGGGTGGCGCTGGTGGCGGTCGCGGTCAGCGCGATGCGCGGCACCTGTGGCCACCGCTCGTGCAGCATCGACAGGTTGAGGTAGTCGGGGCGGAAGTCGTGGCCCCACTGGGAGACGCAGTGCGCCTCGTCGATGGCGAAGAGGGCGATCCGGCCCCGGTCGAGCAGCCGCTGGGTGGACGGCACGCCGAGCCCCTCGGGGGCGACGTAGAGCAGGTCGAGCTCGCCGGCGACGTACAGCTGCTCGGTGAGGCGCCGCTCCTCCGGGTCCTGCGTCGAGTTGAGGAAGCCGGCCCGGACCCCGAGCGTACGCAGCGCGTCGACCTGATCCTGCATCAGCGCGATGAGCGGCGAGATCACCACGCCGGTGCCCTCGCGCACCAGGGCGGGAATCTGGTAGCACAGCGACTTGCCGCCGCCGGTCGGCATGAGCACGAGGGCGTCGCCGCCGCCGATGACGTGCTCGATGATCTCGCGCTGCCCGCCGCGGAAGTCGGCGTAGCCGAAGACCCGGTTGAGCACGTCGTAGGCGGGCCCGGCGAGGGCGGGAGCGGAAGTCACCCCGGCGAGTTTAGTGACTCCCTCCGGAGCCGGGCCGTGGCCTGTGGACGAACCGGGGTCAATCGAAGTTCAGGCCACCCGTACGGGTACGCTTGAGCTCGAAGAAGTCCGGATAGTTCGCCAGCGCCACCGCGCCCTCGAAGACGCGGACGGCCTGCTCGCCGCGGGGGATGCTGGAGAGCACCGGGCCGAAGAACGCCACGCCGTCGATGTGCATGGTGGGCGTGCCGACGTCGTCGCCGACCGGGTCCATCCCCTCGTGGTGGCTCTTGCGCAGCGCGGCGTCGTACTCCTCGCTCCGCGCCGCCGCGGCGAGCTCCGCCGGCAGCCCGACCTCGGCGAGGGCCTCTTTCACCACCGCGTCGAGGTCCTTGTTGCCCTGGTTGTGGATGCGCGTGCCGAGCGCGGTGTAGAGCGGGCCGAGCACCTCGTCGCCGTGCTGCTGGGCGGCCGCGGTGACGACCCGTACGGTGCCGAGCGAACGGTCGATCAGCGCGCGGTAGTCCGGCGGGAGGTCACGGTTCTCGTTCAGCACGTACAGGCTCATCACGTGCCAGCGGAGGTCGATCTCGCGCTGCTTCTCGACCTCGAGGATCCAGCGGGACGTGATCCAGGCGAACGGGCACGCCGGATCGAAGTAGAAGTCGACAGTCGTCATGGCTCGACCTTAGGCGCCGGACTCGGGGGTGCGCTCCGGGAAGTCCCGGATGCGGGTGTGGTGTGTGTCCCACAAGGATCGAGCCATGCTGATGTTCCGAGCCCTCGCGGCGGTCCTGACGGCGGCGACCGTCCTCGCCGTGCCCGCGTCCGCGTCCGCGGGCCCGCCCCCGATCGACTGGCAGCCCTGCCGCACCTCCGCACCGCCGGGCGCCGAGTGCGCCTTCCTGGATCTGCCGGTGGACTGGTCCCGGCCGGACGGCGAGACCTTCCGCTTCGCGATCGCCCGCCGTGCCGCGGACCCCGCGACCCGGGTGGGCACCCTGATCTTCGGGCCGGGCGGGCCCGGCGACTCCGGCACCAAACGCATCATGACCGGCTCGAAGCGCTTCAGCGAGGAGCTGCAGCGCCGGTTCGACATCGCCAGCTTCGACCCGCGTGGCGTCGGCGGGAGCGCCCCGGTGCGCTGCGACCTGCCCGCCGTCACCGACCCGGTCATCGACGGGCCGGCCGCCTTCGCCGAGCGGATCGCCACCAACCGGGCGTACTGGGCGTCGTGCCGGACGGATCCGCCCTCCCTGATCTCCCACGCGGGGACCGCGGACACGGTCCGTGACCTCGATGCCCTGCGGGCGGCGCTTGGGGAGCGGCAGGTGACGTTCCACGGCAGCTCGTACGGCACCCTGCTGGGCGAGCTGTACGCCGAGCGCTACCCGTCGCACGTCCGCGCCCTCGTCCTGGAGAGCGCGATGGACCACAGCCAGGACGTCGGCGGCTTCCTGCGGACGCAGGGCTGGGCGCTGCAGGACTCCTTCGACGCGTTCGTGACCTGGTGCGAGCAGGCCGGAGACGCCTGTGCCGTGCATGATCCGGGCGCGCGGCAGGTGTGGCACGAGCTGGTGCGTGACGCCGGCCGCGGCGGAACCGGGCTGTCCGTCTGGCAGCTGCACGCCCTCCTGCACGCCCTGCTGTACGGCCCGAAATATACCGATCTGGCGGCGGCGCTGGCGGACCTGCGCGACGGCGAGCCGGTGCTGCCGGTCGCCGTGCCGACGCCGGTCGTCCCCGTGTTCTGCGCCGACTGGTCACTGACCGTGCGCGACTACGACGAGTACGCCCGGTTGGTCCGGCGCGCGGAGACCCGGGACCTGCGCTACTCGGCCGGGGCCCTGGCCGTGGCCCTGTGCCTGGGGTGGGAGCAGCCGGTGACGAGCCCGCAGCACCGGCTGCGCGTGCACACCCCGGTGCCGGTGCTGCAGATCAACGCCCGGCACGACCCGGCGACCGGCTACAACTGGGCCCTGTCCGTGGCCCGCCAGCTGGGGCGCTCCGGCGTGCTGCTGACGTACGCGGGCGCCGGGCACGGCTCCTACGGCAGCTCGGACTGCATGAGGACGGCGGTGGACGCGTACCTGATCGGCCTGACCGTGCCCCGGGAGGGCGGCGTCTGCCCGGTCACAGTCCCGGCAGGTTGAGGGTGTGCGCCGTGTGCGTGGCCTTCGTCGCGAGATAGCGCAGGTTGTCCGCGGACAGGTGCACCCCCGTCGGGATCCGCTCCTTGATCTCCACCCCGTACGCCTGGAGCTGGGCGGCCTTGTCCGGGTTGTTGCTCAGCAGCCGGATCTTGTCGGCGCCCAGGGCCAGCAGCATCTGCGCGGCCGCGGTGTAGTCCCGCTCGTCCTCACCGCGGCCCAGCGCCACGTTCGCCTCGTACGTGTCCAGCCCCGCCTCCTGCAGCGCGTACGCGTCGAGCTTCGCGTACAGCCCGATGCCGCGGCCCTCCTGGCGCAGGTAGAGCAGCAGCCCGCCGGCGACGGCGATCCGCTCGACCGCCTCGCGCAGTTGCGGGCCGCAGTCGCAGCGCTGGCTGCCGAAGACGTCGCCGGTGAGGCATTCGCTGTGCGGGCGCACCAGGGGGCTCTCGCCGAGCGAGCGCTCCCAGTCGCCCAGGCCCAGGGCGAGGTGCTCGCGGCCGTCGACCAGGCCGTCGAAGGTCAGCACGCGGGCGGTCGTGGCGTACCCGTCGGCGAAGCGCAGCGGGACGGTCACGCGGGTCCGTACCGTCGCTTGCGGGATGTCTCTCCAGGCCGGCGCGTCGGACATCGGGCCCCCATTTCGATCAGCGGTTTGCGGTTCCACCTGCGGGGTCACCGTCAGTCCCGGAACCGGTCGGACAGGGCGTAGCGCAGCAGCACCACGTCGCCGATCTGGCGCACCTCGATGAGGTCTGCGCGGCGGTGCGGGCTCCACGGGAACGTGCCGTCGCCGACGAAGCGCGGCGCCTTGGAGTCGCCCACGAAGAACGGCGCCACCACGAGCTGCAGCTCGTCGGCGAGGCCGGCGGTGAGGAACTGGGTGTGCACGGTGCCGCCGCCCTCGACCATGAGCCGGCCGACGCCGCGCCGGGCCAGGTCGCCGGTGACCCGGGCCAGGTCCAGCGGGTCGCCCGCGTCGACCACCGTGGCCAGGCCGCCGAGCCTGCGGCGGGCCGAGGGCACCGCCGGGCTCGCGCAGTAGACCAGCTTCTCGGCCTCGCCGAGGGTGAAGAACCGGGCCCGCGGGTCGAGGTCACAGGTGCCGGTGACGGTCACCTTGACCGGGTCGGGGCGCTCGCCGCGGGCGATCCGGGCCCGGCGGCGGGCCTCGTCGCGGACCAGCAGCCGGGGGTTGTCCTGGCGGACCGTGCCCGCGCCGACCAGGATCGCGTCGCAGCCGGCCCGGACCTCGTCCACCCGGTCGAAGTCGGCGTCGTTGGAGAGCAGCAGCCGCTCCTCGTCCGCGCTGTCGACATACCCGTCGATGGACATGCCACAGCTCAGCAGGACGTACGGCCGATCTTCCACCGCCCCAACATAATCCGCGCCGAGGGTGGCGGCACCTTCACGCACCGCTGCCGACCAGCTCCCGGACGGGCCTGACAACGGGACGCGCCGGAAGGATCTCCAGGATCACCGGTCCCGGGCGGGCCGGCGCCGCGACGGCGGCCCTCCTGGCCCGCGCCTTCGCGATCGCCCGTGCCGCGATGACGGCCAGGCCGGGCAGGGCCGCGACGAACGCGAACAGGCCGTAGACGACCGCGACGGTGAGTCCCTGGGCGGCGCTCAGGCCGGCGGCGCCGAACGCCCAGGCGGTGACGCCCTCGCGCGGCCCCCAGCCGCCCACGTTCACCGGCAGGGCCATGGAGAGCAGGGCGAGCAGCAGGAGCGGGGCCAGGCGCAGCACCGAGGTCTCGGAGCCGGCCGCGCGGGCCGCCACGACGAAGGTCGCCAGGTGGCCCGCGAGCACCACCGTGGAGGCGAGGACGATGCCGGGCCAGTTGCGGCGCGAGAGCAGCCCGGCGCGGATCTCGGTGACCGCCGTGCGGGCCGCCCGGGCCCACCGCGACGCCCCGCTGCGCAGCCGGCCGACGGCGACGATCAGCACGACCGCGATGCCGGCGGTGGCCGCGGCGGCCGTGGCGACGACCCGGCCGTGCTCCCTCAGGTGGGTCAACACCGGCGACGGTACGGTCAGCAGCACCGCGATCCCGACCGACACCAGCACGATCTGCCCGGCCGTACGCTCGAGCACCACCGCCCGTACGCTGCGCCCGACGTCGCCTTCCTCCCGGCCGTGCCGGACCGCCCGGTCGACGTCCCCGAGCACCCCGCCGGGCAGCGCCGCGTTGATGAACAGGGCCTTGTAGTAGTCGGCGATCGCGCCCCGCAGCGAGAGCCGCAGGCCGAGGCCGCGGGCCACGAGGCACCAGCGCCAGGCGCTGAACACCGTGGTGGTGACGCCGATCGCGAAGGCGGTGCCGAGGGTGGCCGCGTCGATCACCCGCAGCCCGTCGAGGAACGCCCCGGTGCCCAGGCGCCAGAGCAGCACGGCGAGGATGCCCACCCCGCCCAGCAGCCGCACCCACGCCCAGATCGATCGGTTCATTCCCCAGCCCCCTCCACGTCACCTTCTGCGACTAATACGTTCCGGTGGCGTCAGGTGGTTCAGTCTTTCTGCGCGAAGAGATCTTGATGCCCGACCGTTACCCGGAGCGCGCCGGCCTCGAGCTGGCCGAGCCGGGTCGCAAGGAAGTCGTCCGTGCGCAGCTCCGGGCGCTGATCGGCGGCCGCGGCGACCCAGCCGCGCAGCCACTCGGCGGTGAGCTCGGCGTGCGCGGGACCCAGCCGCCACGGGCTCGGCCGGGTGGTGACCGACGCCCCGGCCTTGGCGAACGCCTCCGCCGCGGCGCCGACCGCCTCGGGCCCGAGCAGCCGCCGTCCGCCGGTCTCGCGGCGCTGGTGCTCGTTGAAGGCGGCGGCCACCTCGGCGTCGAGCGGGTGCGGGGGATCGAACGTGACCTCGCCCACCACCGAGAGGGTGAACAGCGCGGGCGTTCCCGACGCGACGCAGACGTCGGCGAGGGCGGCCACCTCGTCGACGGTGAACAGGTCGAGCAGTGCCGAGCAGGTGACCAGGGACACGCCCTCGAGGTCGGCGGCGGTCAGGCCGGCGACGTCGCCCTCGGCCGTCTCCACGGTGACCGGGCTGCCGTCGGCCGCGGCGGCGGGGCCGTGCTGCGCGGCGTACGCGAGCAGCGCCGGGTCGCGGTCCTGCAGGATCCAGTGCTGCGGGCCGGGCAGCCGCGGGGCCAGCCACCGCGCCATCGAGCCGGTGCCGCAGCCGAGGTCCCGGACGACCGCGCCGGACCGGACCAGGGCGGGCAGGTCGGTGGCGCGGGCGGCCGCGTCCGCGGGCTCGCGCAGGGTCAGCCAGTCGGTGCTGAACTCTCCGGTCATGCGTGCAGTACCTCGCTCAGTCGTCGGATCGTCTCGTCCCAGCCGCGCAGGCCGGCGCGGCGGGCCCGGGCGGCGGCGCGCCGGGACTCCCGCAGGCCGGCGTCGGTCAGCCAGCTCCGCAGGGCCGTGGCCAGGGACTCTACGTCGCCGGGCGGCACCAGCCCACCCGGCACCGTGCCGTCAGGCGCCCGGCCGATCGCCTCCGGCACGCCCTCGACGCGGGTGCCGAGCACCGGGATGCCGCGGGCGAGGGCCTCGGTCACCACCATCCCGTACGTCTCCGCGAGGGAGGGGAGGACGAGCAGGTCGGCGGCGGCGTAGGTGGCGTCCAGGGCGGCGCCGGTGCGGGTGCCGGCGAAGCGCACCCGGTCGCCGGCGCGGGCGCGGACCCGGGCGGTGAAGTCCGGGTCCCGGTCGAGGGCGCCGACGCAGGTGCATTCCCAGTCCAGATCGCCGAGCGTACGCAGCGCCTCCACCAGCACGTCCTGCGCCTTGCGCGGGGTCACCGCCGCCACGCAGAGCAGCCGGCCGCCGGAGGCGCTGCCGGGGGTGAGCGGCGCCGGGTCCACGCCGGGCGGCGCCACGTGGACGCTGCCGGCGGACAGGTCGTGCAGGTGCTCGAGCCGCCGGGCGGCGCCGGAGCTGGTCGCCACCACGGCACGGGCCGCGTGCAGGGCCCGGCGCTCGCGGGCGGGCAGTTCCGGCGCGGCGCCCGTCTCGTCGCCGAGGGGAAGGTGGACCAGGACCACCGGGCGCAACCGCCGCGCCTCGGCCTCCACCACCCCGGGCGCCGCGCAGGCCACCAGGCCGTCCATCAGCACGGTCGCGCCGTCCGGCACCGCCCGCAGCGCCGCCGCCAGGCGCGCGGTGTCCCGCTCCGACGGGTACGGCCAGGGCGCCGCGACCGCGATCTCGTGCACCTCGCGGGTCGCGGCCAGGCCGGTCAGGACCCTGCGGTCGTACGTGTTGCCGCCGCTCGGCGCCGCCGGGTCGTCGATGTCGCCCGGCAGCACCGCGTGGAGCGCATCGGTCACAGGTCCCGCTCGTAGCTCGCCCAGGCGATGTGCGACTCGTGCAGGGTGACCGCGATGCCGGTGAGCCCGCCGGCGCCGGCGCCCAGCCCGCCGTCCGCCGCCTTGCCGGCCAGCCGGTCGGCGATCACCTTGGCCAGGAACTCGGTGGACGTGTTGACGCCCCGGAAGTCCGGCTCGTCGTCGAGGTTGCGGTAGCTCAGGGCGCCGCAGATGGCGTGCAGTTCCTGGCTCGCCAGGCCGATGTCGACCACGATGTTGTCCGCGTCCAGCTCGGGACGCTTGAACGTCGCGTCCACCACGAACGTGGCGCCGTGCAGCTTCTGGGCGGGTCCGAAGACCTCGCCGGAGAAGCTGTGGGCGATCATGATGTGATCACGGACGGTGACGCTGAACATTCACTCTCCTGTCGGGTAGGTGATGAGGTGGCACATCGCGGGCAGCTCGCCGGAGGCCAGCCGGGGCAGGACCGCGGGCAGCTCCGCGAAGTCCGAGCCGCCGGTGAGCAGGGTGTCGAACACCGGGTCGGCGAGCAGGTCGAGGGCGACGGCGAGGCGGTCGGCGTACGAGCGGCGCCCGCGGCGGGCCGGGGCGATCCCGCCGACCTGGCTGCTGCGGACGGTGAGGCGCCGGGAGTGGAAGAACTCGCCGAGGGGCACGCTGACCTCGCGGTCGCCGTACCAGCTCAGCTCGATGACCGTACCCTCGTCGGCGAGCAGTTCGAGCGAGCGGGTGAGCCCGGCGGAGGTGGCGCTGGCGTGCACGACCAGATCGCAGTCGCCGGTGGCGTCCGCGGGCAGCGCGAAGTCCACGCCGAGCGCCCCGGCGACCTCCTCGCGGGCCGGGTCGGCGTCCACCAGCTGCACCTTCGCGGCGGGGAAACGGGACAGGACCGCGGCGACGCTCGCGCCCACCATGCCCGCGCCCACCACGGCGATCCGGTCGCCGACCAGCGGCGCGGCGTCCCACAGCGCGTTGAGGGCGGTCTCGACGGTGCCGGCCAGCACCGCGCGGGAGGCGGGCACGGACGGCGGCACCACCGTGACCGCCGCGGCCGGCACGACGTAGTGCGTCTGGTGCGGATAGAGGCAGAAGACGATGCGGCCGAGCAGGTGCTCCGGGCCCTGCTCGACGACGCCGGCGTTGAGGTAGCCGTACTTCACCGGGGCCGGGAAGTCGCCCTCCTGGAACGGGGCGCGCATGGCCGCGTGCTGGCTCTGCGGCACGCCGCCGCGGAACACCAGCGTCTCGGTGCCGCGGCTGATCCCGGAGTGCAGGGTGCGGACCAGGACCTCGTCCGGTCCGGGCTCGGGCAGCACCACCGGCCGGATCTCGCCCGCGCCGGGTGCGGTCACCCAGAAGGCCCGCGCCGTACGTGTCACCTGATTTCTCCTCGGGGGTATGAACCGAACGCGCCGGGGAAGCGTGTTCAGGGGGGACTGCGGCAACCATACGCGTGATCCGATCTTGCGGATCCGGAGGCAGGGTGACTATGAGTATCGGCACGATGACGGCTCGTTCGGGACGGGGTCCGCTCGCGGGAGTGGCCGTGCAGCTCGTCCTCATGGCCGTCCTGGCGGCGACGACCGGCATGAGCGCCGCGGGGTGGCTCGCCGGTACGGCCTACGCGCTGGTGCTGTGCGCGCTGCTGCGTACGGGAATGCGCAAGGCGGGCATGAGCGCGATGGGCCCCGCCAACGCGGTGACCCTGGGCCGCGCCACCCTCGTCGGCGCCGTGACCGCCCTGGTCGTGACCTCGTTCGACCGCCCGGTGGCGCTGCCCGTCCTGGTGACGCTGGTCGGTGTGGCACTGGCCCTCGACGGCGTGGACGGCCAGGTCGCCCGCCGCACGAACAGCACGACGGCCCTCGGGGCGCGTTTCGACATGGAGGTCGACTCGTTCCTGGCACTGGTGCTCAGCGTCTTCGTGGCCAGCACCTTCGGCTGGTGGGCGCTCGCGATCGGGGTCTTCCGCTACGCGTTCTACGCGGCCACCTTCGTGGCGCCGTGGCTCACCGCGGCGCTGCCGCCCCGCTTCTCCCGCAAGGTCGTCGCCGCGGTCCAGGGCGTGGTCCTCGTGGTCGCCACGGCGAGCCTGCTGCCGGACGCGCTGATCGTCCTCGCGGCGGCGGGCGTCCTGGTCTCGCTGGTCTGGACCTTCGGCATCGACATCGCCTGGCTGTGGCGCGCCGAGCTCGGCCGCCGGGCGACGGTGGCCGCCGCGGCCCGCCGGGTCCCGGCCGCCCGCCGCGCCGCCCCGGCCGCCCCGGCCGCGGCCCTGGCCCGCACGGTCGCCCGCCCGGGGCGCACCCGCCGGGCCCGTCGCCCCGCCTCCGTCAGCGCCTGACGCCGGCGCGGTGGTGCACCGCGAGGCAGGCGGCGATCCCGAGGTAGGTGAGCAGCACGGCCAGCTGGGTGGCGCCCACCACGCTGTTCGCCTCGTACCAGCGCGGACCCTCGTCGGCCGGCGCCGGCGCGCTGTACAGCAGCCGGAGGCCGGTGGCGGTCCCGGCGACGCTCAGGACCAGGGCGGCGATCCGTGCCCCGGCGTTCGCGCGCAGGACGAGGACGGCCAGGGCCGCCAGGACCGCGGTCGCGGTGACGAGGCATGCGATGCCGAACGCCGTGGGCTCCGCGGACCGGCCGGCCAGATGGCCGGCGGCGGCGCCCGCGGACGCGCCCTCCCCGCTCAGCAGGTCGCCGTAGTACAGCGAGGTGCCGAGCGCGACCAGCATCAGGACGGCCTGGACGAGCAGCAGATATCCGGCCACGTTGAGGACGCGCGGGCGTACGGCGGCATCGCTGGTCCGGGATGCGAGAACACTCACTGCGGCTCCTGGGGTCGAGGACGGTCGGGTACTCGGCAAGACGACCGCGTCCGTCGATGCGATGCCCCGCGCCACGTGACCTGGGTCACACGGTGCTGTCCGCGATGAGGTCGAAGGCCTCCGGCACGCACGTGCTCCAGTAGGCGAAGTTGTGCCGGCCCTCCGCGTAGCTCCCGGCTGCTTTCGGTTCGGGCAGGGCGCGTTCCAGGGCCCGTACGTCCGGCAGCAGCCCGTCGTCCGTGCCGCACCACAGCCCGACCGGAGTGCCCCGCAGGGCTGCGGCCCGCGCGAACACCTCGTCGCCCGGATGCACCGCGGGGGAGAAGGCGGCCACCGCCCGGACGAACCCGGGGAACGTCTCGGCCAGCAGCAGCGAGCCGAAGCCGCCCATCGACCAGCCGCACACCGCGAGCCGGTCGGTCTCGAAGCCGCGCTCGGCGCACCACGCCGGGATCTCCTCGTGCACCATCCGCTGCGGGTCGTCCGCGCCGGACGGGCGCCAGGACAGCCGGCCGCCGGTCGCTCCGGCCAGCACGAACGGGCGGTTGCCGCGGCGTACCGAGTCGGTGAGCAGGCGGCCGAGGCCCAGGGCCGGGAAGTCGGCGGCGGTCTTCGACGCGCCGTGCAGGACCAGGCAGACGGGCAGGCCGCGGCCGTCGCCGTGGCCGTGCGGGACGGCGGTGTAGAAGTCGACCGTACGGCCCCGGGCCCGCGACGGGCGCTGCTCGAGACGCTCGTCGCCGAGGGGGACGTCGGGGATGACGGGGCGGGCGGCGTACCGGTCGCGGAGGTAGGCGCCGGTGGCCGCGACGGCCGCCGCCGCGCCGGCACCGGTCAGCAGGGTTCGTCGGTTCATCAGCCGATCAACGGTCCGCCGGGGCGGCGCGTGACGGCGGGACCGGGCGCGGGGTCAGGCCGGCGGCCGGCAGCCCGGCCCGGTGGCCTGGCCGCGGACGATCCGGTACGCCGAGATGTCGCCCTTCACGTACGCCCTCAGCTGGCCGATGCGCGCGGGGGTGCCGCCGTGCTCGGCGGCGTACGCGACGATCGCCTCGTCCACCGTGCGGCAGGTGACCTGCTGGGCCACCTTGAGCGTCGTCCCCGTCAGGGTGTCGGTATGGAACGCAGCGTAAGAGACACCGGAGATACTCACCGTAATTGCCGCGGCCATCGCGACCTCGCTCAGGTTCACCGGAAACTCCCGTACAGCCTCGCCCGACGGGGTGCCGGCGATCTCGCGGAGAAAGATACCCAGAGTGATGATCGACCCGCAAGATGGAGAGCGCATCACTCAATGTGATTAGGCGATCCGGCGGGTCCCCGGAGCGACACGGAGGGAATTACCGCCGAACCGGGGCGTAAGTCACGTTCGTACCTGTATGACGGTTTTATGGTTGAGTTGACGAGGCGGGAAAAGCAGATCATCGGGTGCATGGCGGCGGTGTGCCTGCTCTCCGGCACGGGAGCGGTCGTGCTGGGCGCCGCCGAGGACCGCGACGGCACTCCCGCGGCCCGGGAACGCACGGTCGTCGCGGGCGCCGAGGAGGCGCTGGGTGCGGCGGCGCGGCGCGGCCCGGCGGCCCGGCCCGTCCCGCCGGTGCAGCCCGCGCCGGCACCTCATGCGCCCGGGGCGGCGCCGTCCCGGATCCGGACGCTGACCCCGTGGACCCCGGTCACGACGGTGCCGGGAGGCGTCACCACGCCCGCGGGACCCGCACCGGTCCTCGCCGCGCCGCAGCGCACGACCGCCGCACCCCGCCCGCCCGCGGAGCACCCGCCGGTGCCGACCCCGGCGGCGACGACCACCCGGCCGGCCCCGCACCGGCCCACCACGCCGCCGGTCCGCCCGCCGGCGACCACCCCGGCCACGAAGCCCCCGGCCACCGAGCCCCCGGCCACGAAGCCCCCGGCGACGACGCCGCCGGCCACGACGCCCGCGACCACCCCGGCGACCACGCCCCCGCAGACCCCGGCGACCACGCCCGCGACGACCCCGGCGACGACGCCCGCGACCACCCCGGCCACCGTGGAACCGCCGGAGCCGACCCCGGCGAAGTCCGAGGGAGACGGCGCGGGCTTCCCGTGGGAGCCCGGCACCGGCGGGCTGCCCGGCCCCGACTCGGTGAGCTGGCCGCCCGCGGTCCCGGGGAACCCCTTCGGGTAGATCCGCGCGGGGTCATACGATCAGCGTCGGGAACACACCGGACGCACGGAGGGATGACATGAGCACCGAGACGCTGGAGTTCCAGGCCGAGGCGCGCCAGCTGTTGCAGCTGATGGTCCACTCGATCTACTCGAACAAGGACATCTTCCTGCGGGAGCTGGTCTCCAACGCCTCCGACGCCCTGGACAAGCGGCGCCTCGCCGGCCTCACCGACGACAGTCTGCGCGGCGAGGACCTGCACATCGAGATCGAGGCCGACAAGGAAGCCCGGACGCTGACCGTACGGGACAACGGCATCGGGATGTCCCGCGACGAGGTCGTCGGGCTCATCGGCACGATCGCCCGCTCCGGCACGGCGGAGATGCTGCGCCAGCTCAAGGAGAACAAGGAGTCGGCCGAGCTGATCGGCCAGTTCGGCGTCGGCTTCTACTCGACGTTCATGGTCGCCGACAGGGTCACCCTGGTCACCCGCAAGGCCGGGGAGGACACGGGTACGCGCTGGGAGTCGGCCGGCGAGGGCACGTACACGATCGAGGATCTCGCGGACGCGCCCGTCGGCACCGCCGTGACCGTCCACCTTCGCCCGAAGGACGAGGAGGACGCGCTCTACGACTACGCGGACGAGTGGAAGATCCGGGAGATCGTCAAGCGCTACTCCGACTTCATCTCGTTCCCGATCCGGCTGGTGCGCACCGAGGGTGAGCCGGACACGCTGAACTCGATGAAGGCGCTCTGGGCGCGGCCCCGCGCCGAGGTGAAGGACGAGGAGTACGCCGAGTTCTACCGCCACATCAGCCACGACTGGACCGACCCGCTCGAGACCATCAACCTCAAGGCCGAGGGCACCTTCGAGTACGAGGCGCTGCTGTTCATCCCGGCGCGCGCCCCGCACGACCTGTTCCAGCGCGACGGCCGCCGGGGCATCCAGCTCTACGTCAAGCGCGTGTTCATCATGGACGACAGCCGCGAGCTGATCCCCGACTACCTGCGCTTCGTCAAGGGTGTCGTGGACGCGGCCGACCTGTCGCTGAACATCTCCCGCGAGATCCTGCAGCAGGACCGGCACATCCAGCTGATCCGGCGCCGGCTCGCCAAGAAGGTCCTGTCCACCGTCAAGGACCTGATGACGAAGGACCCGGAGAAGTACCGCACCTTCTGGCGCGAGTTCGGCCGCGCGGTGAAGGAGGGCCTGCTCGGCGAGGCCGACGACCGCAAGGCCATCCTGGACGTCGCCTCGTTCTCCTCCACCGCCGGCGACGAGCCGACCACCCTGGCCGACTACGTCTCGCGGATGAAGGAGGGCCAGGAGGAGATCTACTTCATGACGGGGGAGAGCCGCGCCCAGGTCGAGAATTCCCCGCACATGGAGGCGTTCAAGGCCCAGGGGTACGAGGTCCTGCTGCTCACCGACCCGGTGGACGAGATCTGGGTCGACGCCGTCCCCGACTACGACGGCAGGAAGCTGCAGTCCATCGCCCGCGGCAACGTCGACCTGCCCTCCGACGAGAAGCCCTCGCAGGAGCGCACCGGCGAGTTCGCCCCGCTGCTGACCTGGCTCGGCGAGACCCTGGGCGACGTCAAGGAGGTGCGGCTCTCCACCCGGCTCACCACCTCGCCGGCCTGCCTGGTCAGCGACGCCGACGACATCAGCCCGACGCTGGAGAAGATGTACAAGGCGATGGGCCAGGACGTGCCGCCGGTCAAGCGCATCCTCGAGCTGAACCCGGAGCACCCGCTGGTCACCGGCCTGCGTGACGCGTACGCCGAGCGCGCCGCCGACCCGGCCCTGCCGGAGACCGCCGAGCTGCTGTACGGCACGGCGCTGCTCGCCGAGGGCGGGGACCTCGCCGACCCGGCCCGGTTCGCGAAGCTGCTCGCCGACCGCCTCGCCCGTACGGTCTGATCATCGGCCGCCGGGCCCGGCAGCGGGCCCGGCGGCTAGGGTCGGTCCATGACCGTCTCCTCCACCGAGATCCGCCTCGCCGCGCGCCCGCAGGGCTGGCCCGACGCGGCCACCTTCGCGACCGCCCGCACCGAGGTGCCGGACCCGGGCCCCGGCCAGCTCCTCGTGCGCAACCTGCTGATGAGCGTCGACCCCTACATGCGCGGCCGGATGGACGACCGCAAGTCGTACGTGCCGCCGTTCAAGCTGGGCGAGGCGCTCGACGGCGGCGCCGTGGGCGAGGTCGTGACCAGCGCCGCGGACGGCTTCGAGCCCGGCGACGTCGTCCTGCACGGCCTCGGCTGGCGCGAGTACGCGCTGGTCGGCGCGTCCTCGGCGGCGAAGGTCGACCCGTCGGTGGCGCCGCTGGGGGCGTACCTGGGGGTGCTGGGGATGACCGGGCTGACCGCGTACGCGGGGCTGCTGCGCTCGGCGGAGTTCAAGGCCGGTGACGTCGTCTTCGTCTCGAGCGCGGCCGGCGCCGTGGGTCAGGTCGCCGGGCAGCTCGCCCGCCTCAAGGGCGCGGCCCGGGTGATCGGCAGCGCCGGTTCCGCGGAGAAGGTGGCGTACGTCCGCGACGAGCTCGGCTTCGACGCGGCGTTCGACTACCACGACGGCCCCATCCGCGAGCAGCTGCGCACCGCCGCCCCGGACGGCATCGACGTGTACTTCGACAATGTCGGCGGCGACCACCTCGAGGCCGCGATCTCGGCGCTGAACGTGCACGGCCGCATCTGCGTGTGCGGCATGATCAGCGTCTACAACGCCACCGAGCCCACCCCGGCCCCGCGCAACCTCTCCCAGGTCATCGGCAAGCGCCTCACGCTGCGCGGCATGCTCGTCGGCGACCACCGGGACCTGCGCGACGAGTTCCTGCGCGACGTGGCCCCGGCGGTCGCCGACGGCAGCCTCCGCTACCGGGAGACGATCTTCGAGGGCCTGGAGTCGGCCCCGGAGGCCTTCCTCGCCATGCTCCGCGGCGGCGGCATCGGCAAGAACCTGGTCCGCATCGCCTGACGCACCCGGCCGGGCCGGGACGGCGGTGAACATCGCCGCCCCGGGCCCGTTGACGAGGTGTAGCCACGAGAGAAGAGGGTGATCTCCGCAGTGCCGACGATCTTCACGAAAATCATCGAGGGCGAGCTGCCCGGCCGGATCGTCTGGTCCGACGACCGGGTCGCGGCGTTCCTCACCATCGCGCCGCTCACGGCCGGCCACACCCTGGTCGTGCCGCGCGCCGAGGTGGACGAGTGGACGGACCTCGAGCCGGAGCTGGCCGCGCACCTGATGGCGGTGAGCCACCGGATCGGCGGCGTGCTCAAGCGGGCCTTCGACGCGCCCCGGGCCGGGCTGGTCATCGCCGGGTTCGAGGTGCCGCACGCGCACGTGCACGTCTTCCCGGCGTACGAGATGGCCGACTTCGACTTCGCCCGGGTGAACACGTCCGTGCCGGCCGAGGAGCTCGACGCCCACCACAAGCGCATCCTCGGCGCGCTGGACGCGACCCCCTAGGCCCGCAGGTCCCCGGTGCGGGCCGCGGCGACCGCCGAGACCAGGGCGATCGCCTCCGCGCCGGGGCCCGGTGGGAGGCGCCGGCCGTCGCGCAGCCGCAGGGCGACCCGGCCGCCGGCCGCCTCCCGCGCGCCGATCACCGCGACGTACGGCACCTTCCGCCCGGCGGCGTCCCGGATCCGCGCCCCGACCGAGCCGTCCGCGTGCACCTCGGCGCGCAGACCGGCGGCGATCGCGTCGCGGGCGAAGGCCTCCGCGGCCGGCAGCTGGCCGGCGGAGACCGGGACCACGGCCAGCTGGACCGGGGCGTACCAGACCGGGAAGGCGCCGCCGTGGGCCTCGATCAGGTGGGCGAAGAGCCGCTCGAACGAGCCGACCAGGCTGCGGTGCACCATCACCGGCCGGGCCCGGCCGCCGGAGGCGTCGGCGTACGACAGGTCGAAGCGGGCCGGCTGGTGGAAGTCGATCTGCACGGTGGCCAGGGTGGACTCGCGGCCCGCCGGGTCGGCGACCTGGACGTCGATCTTCGGGCCGTAGAACGCGGCCTCGCCGGGGGCCTCCTCGTACGGCACCGCGACCTCGTCGAGGGCCCGGCGCAGCAGCCGGCCGGCCCGCTCCCAGGCGTCGTCGTCGCCCGCGTACGCGCCGCCCTCTCCCCGCAGCGACAGCCGGTACGACGACGGCCGCACGCCGAGCGCGTCGTGGGCCCGGCGCATCAGGCGCAGCACGCCCGCCACCTCCTCGCCGGCCCGGTCGGCGGGGCAGAAGATGTGGCCGTCGTTGAGGGAGATCGCCCGGACCCGATGGAGGCCGCCCAGCACCCCGGACCGTTCCGCCCGGTACATGGTGCCCAGCTCGGCGATCCGCAGCGGCAGGTCCCGGTACGACCGCTGCCGTGACCCGAAGATCAGCGCGTGGTGCGGGCACAGGCTGGGCCGCAGCATCAGTGCCTCGCCGGCCGCCCCGGAGGGCAGGGGCGGGAACATGTCGCCGGCGAAGTGGGACCAGTGGCCGGACAGCTCGTACAACTGCTGTTTGCCCAAGGCGGGCGAGTACACGTGCCGGTAGCCGGCGCGGCGTTCGAGGTCGCGGACGTACGCCTCCACCTCGTGCCGGGCGGCGGCGCCCTCCGGCAGCCAGAACGGCAGGCCGGCGCCGATGAGCGGGTCGGAGTCGAAGACGTCGAGCTCGCGCCCGAGCCGGCGGTGGTCGATGATCATGATGGTGCCTCCCTGGGGTCGTGCCCGGGCGGACCCAGGAGCGCGAACGGCCCCGGGCATCGCGCCCGGGGCCGTGTCGTCACTGGCAGAAGGTCAGCGTGACGGTGCGCCGGGTCGTCCCGGCGTCGTCGTCACCGACCTGTGCTGCATGCGACCACGGTAGGCGGGCCCGCCCGGATCACGCGACCCGTTTTCGGCGACCGGGTCAGCCGCGCAGGGCCGCCAGCCACGAGCGCGGGCCCCGGTGCCGCACGCGGACGGCGGCGATGCTCACCGCGTACCGGAGGGCCTCGACGGTGTCGGCACCCTGCGCGACCGCGACGGTGAGCGCGCCGTGGAACGCGTCCCCGCCGCCGGCCGTGTCGACGGCGTCGGCCGGCGGCACCTCGATCTCGCCGGCCGCGTCGCCGGACCACCACCGCACCGGGCCCGGGCCGTGGGTGATCGCCCCGCGGCGCACGCCGAGGGCCCGCAGCGCCGCCTCGGCCGGCCGTTCGCCGGGTGGCCGGAAGGCCGCGGAGCAGGCGGCGAACCCGGCGTGCGGCAGGAGGTCCGCGAAGACCGGCCGCCAGCTGCCCGCGTCCAGCACGAGCGGCCGCCCGCTGCGCGCGGCGGCCCGGGCCAGCGCGGGATGATGCCCGTCGGCCAGCACGGCGTCCGCGGTGGACAGCACAGCATCCAGCCCTTCCGGTACGCCCACAGCCACGTCCCGCGCGTTGCGGCTCACGATCGTGCGCTGGCCGGTGCCGTCCAGCACGGTCACGGCGGAGACCGGCGGCGGGGCGGTGGCGTGCGGCCCGGCGTCGAGGAGGGTGACGCCGCAGTCGGCCAGGTCGGCGCGGATCAGGTCGCCGAGCGGGTGCGCCCCGACCGCGGTGACCAGGGTGACCTCGGCGCCGAGCGCGGCCGCGGTGACCGCCGCGTTGGTGGCCGGGCCGCCCGCCGCGACCTCGGTGGACAGCGCCTCGGCCTTCTCGTCCACGCCGGGAACCCGGTCGACGCGCTGCACCAGGTCCACGGTGGCCAGGCCCACGAAGACCAGCCGCACGGCGGTCAGTCGGCCAGGTTGGAGAAGAAGACGCCGATGTTGCGGAAGATCTCCGCGACGCCGTCACCGATGCCCTGCGCGATGTCCGCGGCGGGGCCCGGGCTGGTGCCGATGTAGTAGATGACCAGGACGAGCACGATCCAGCCGACGGCCTTCTTCATCGTCGGTCACCTCCTGCGGCGGTCGGACGAGCCGATCTCGGGCGTGATCGATGTGATGGTGGCACAGCGATGCCCCCGCGGCCTGCACCAACGCGCCGGGCCGCCCGCACGGGCATGGCGCACCTCACATTTCTGACAGCTTCTCGCTTTTGACAGCTACTCTCAATTCATGGCTACTTCCACTTCACGCTGGTGGGCGCTCGCCGCGCTCTCCCTCAGCACCATCGCGATCGGGCTCGACGGCACCGTGCTGTCCGTCGCCCTGCCGACGCTGGCCGGCGACCTGAACGCCTCGACCGGCGACCTCCAGTGGTTCACCACCTCCTACCTGCTCGTGCTCGCCGCCGCCCTGCTCCCGGCCGGCATGCTCGGCGACCGCTTCGGCCGCAAGCGCATGCTGCTGGGCGCCCTGGCGGTCTTCGGCATCGCGTCCGCCGCCTGCTCGTACGCGACCACCTCCGGCCAGCTGATCGGGGCCCGGGCGGCGCTCGGCCTCGGCGCGGCGGTGATCATGCCGCTCAGCTCGGCCGTGCTCACCGTGATCTTCGAACCGGCGGAGCGGACCCGGGCGCTGACCGTCTGGATCACCGCCAACACCCTCGGCATCCCGCTCGGCCCGCTGGTCGGCGGCTGGCTGCTCGACCACTTCTGGTGGGGCTCGGTCTTCCTGATCAACCTGCCGCTGGTCGTCGTCGGCATCGTCGCCGTGGCGCTGTGGGTGCCGGAGTCGCACGGTGACCGCACCCGGCGCTTCGACCCGGCCGGCATCGTCCTGTCGGCGGTGGGACTGGTCGTCACGACGTACGGGATCATCGAGGCCGGCGAACGCGGCTGGAGCGACCCCCGATCGCTGGTGACGGTCGCCGCGGGCGTCGCCGTGATGGCCGCCTTCGTGCTGTGGCAGCGGCGCGCCCAGGCGCCGCTGGTCGACCTGGCGCTGTTCCGTTCCCGCGCCTTCACCTGGGGCTCGATCCTCGCCACGGTGGCCAGCTTCGCCATGTTCGGCCTGCTCTTCGCCCTCCCGCTGTTCTACCAGGCGGTCCGCGGCAACGACGCGTTCGGCACCGGCCTGCGGCTGCTGCCGGTCATCGGCGGCCTCATGGTCGGCGCGCGCCTCGCCGGGCGCCTCGAACCGAAGCTCGGCGCGAAGGCCGTCGTCACGGCCGGCCTGGTGATGATCGCGGGCAGCCTGTTCGCGGGCACCGCCACCGGCCCCGGCACCGGGTACGGCTTCGTCGCCGCCTGGATCACGGTGACCGGCGTCGGGCTGGGCTTCACGATGCCGCCCGCGATGAACGCCGCCCTCGGCGCGCTGTCCAAGGAGCGCAGCGGCGTCGGCTCGGGGCTGATCCAGGCCATGCGCCAGGTCGGCAGCGCGATCGGGGTGGCGGTGCTCGGCACGGTGCTCAACTCCGCGTACCGCGACGGCATCGACGGCTCCGGGCTGCCGGCCGCCGCCCGGGAGAGCGTCTCGGCGGGGATGTCGGTCGCCGCGAGGCTCGGAGATCCCGCGGCCGCGGCGGTGGTCCGCTCCGCCTTCACCGACGGCATGGGCGCGGCCCTGCTGGTCGCCGGCGTGATCGCGGTCGCCGGCGCGATCCTGTCCGTGGCCTTCCTGCCCGGGCGCCCGGCGGCCCCGGCGAACCCGGAAGAGGTCACCCTGCCGCCCGTTTCCCCGCAGGCGGCGGCAGAATCGACGGTATGACGTCGCCGGGACTACGGGAACGCAAGAAGGCCAGGACGCGGGCCGCGATCCGCGAGCACGCGCTGCGGCTCTTCGAGGCCCAGGGGTACGCCGCCACGACGGTCGATCAGATCGCCGAGGCGGCGGACGTCTCCCCGAGCACGTTCTTCCGGTACTACCCCACCAAGGAGGACCTGGTCCTCACCGACGACTACGACCCGCTGCTGCTCGAGGCGGTCCGCGGCCAGCCCGCCGGCCTGCACCCGATCGAGGCGATCCGCCGCAGCATCCGGCAGGTGTACACCGCCATCCCGCCGCAGGAGTGGGCCGCGGAACAGCGCCGCCAGCGCATCCTCCAGTCGGTGGACGACCTCCGCGCCCGCTACCTGCGCCAGTATTCCGAGGCCATCGCCATGCTGGCCACGGTCGTCGCCGAACGCGCCGGCCTGCCCCCGGAGGACTTCCGCGCCCGCGTCCTCGCCGGCGCGGTCATGGGGGCGGCGCTGGCCTCCCTGCCGGGCTCGGGCCCGTACGAGACGCGCGACTTCGAGGTCCTGGACCGGGCCCTCGACCTGCTCCAGGCGGGTCTGCCCCTCACCGGCGAGGAGCAGGCCCCGCCGGAGCAGGACTAGCGCGCTCCGCGGGACCGCGGGGATCGGCGATGAGCCGGGTCAGCCGAGGGCTTCGCGGGCCGCCTCGAGGATGCGTTCCGAGAGGGGGGTGCCCTTCGTGGCGCGGGCCAGCATCACGGCGCCCACCATCGTGGCGATGGCGGCGAGGTCCTCGCCGCCGTCCTCGCGGGCCATCCAGCGGGCGAACTGCTCCACGCCGTGCGCGTACGGTTCGCGGGCCGGGCCCTGCGGGTCCTCGCGGCCGATGTCGGGGCCGAGGGCGGCGGCCGGGCAGCCGGTGCCGGGGTCGTCGCGGTGGGCCGGGGACAGGTACGTCTCGAGCAGCGCGTTGCGGGCCGCCGCGCGGTCGCCGGGGTGGTCGTGGTCGTGGGTGGCCAGGCGGGCGCCCTGGTCGCCGAACGCGCGGCCGGTGGCCTCGGCGACGAGGGCCTCCTTGGAGGCGAACTGCTTGTAGAAGCCGCCGTGGGTCAGGCCGGCCTCGGCCATCAGGTCCGCCACGCTGACGGCCTGGACGCCCCGTTCCCGGAAGAGGCGGGCCGCCGTACGGACCACCCGGTCCCGGTTCTCCTGGGCCTGTGCCTGCGATACGCGCGCCATCCCACCATTATATGACGTCCGTCATCTAACCTTGCCGAGGTTAGATGACGCCCATAATCTAAACGCATGGACATCGAGAACTCCGTCGCCCTCGTCACCGGGGCCAACCGCGGTCTCGGCCGCATCTTCGCCGCTCAGCTCGCCGGGCGCGGCGCCAAGGTGTACGCCACCGCCCGGCGCCCCGAGGCGATCGACCTGCCCGGCGTCGTGCCGCTGCGGCTGGACGTCACCGATCCCGCGTCGGTGGCGCGGGCCGCCGCCGTGGCGCAGGACGCCACCTTCGTCATCAACAACGCCGGGTCCAGCACGGGCGCCGCCCTGCTCGACGGCGACCCCGAGCGGATCCGGCTCGAGATGGAGACCCACTACTTCGGCACCCTCGGCGTGACGCGGGCGTTCGCCCCGATCATCGAGCGCAACGGCGGCGGGGCGTTCCTCAACGTGCTGTCGGTGCTGTCCTGGTACCACCCCGCCGGGGCGGGGGCGTACAGCGCGGCCAAGGCGGCCGGGTGGGCGCTCACCGACGCCGTACGCGAGCAGCTCGCGCCGCGCGGCATCCTCGTCGCGGCGCTGCACGTCGGCTACATGGACACGGACATGGCCGCGCACGTACCGGCCGATCGCAAGGTCGACCCGGCCGGCGTGGCGGCGCTGGCGCTCGACGCCGTGGCGAAGGGCGAGACGGAGATCCTGGCCGATGAGCTGACCCGTACGGTCAAACGGAATCTTGCCCCGGCGAGCTGAACCCGTTCGAGGCTCAAGGTCGGATAGCCTCCGGATGCAGTCCGGACACGGTTCGACTTCTCTCGATCGGGGTAGGGCTCGACCATGACAGCGCACGCTGATCCCGTGCTGGCGGCGGAGGCCATCACCTCCGCCGGAACCGGCCAACTTGTCCTCGCCGCGGTGCTCGGTATCGCCGTGGTCATCCTGCTGATCGCATGGGCGAAATGGCATCCGTTCCTCGCCCTCGTCCTCGGCGCGGCCGCGCTCGGGATCGTCGCCGGCGCGGCCCCCGTCGACACCGTGCACTCCTTCACCACGGGCGTCGGCAGCACCGCCGGCAACGTCGGCCTGCTGATCGCGCTCGGTTCGATGATCGGGGCGCTGCTGGCCGAGTCCGGCGGCGCCGACGGCATCGTCGCGACCATCGTCCGGAAGTTCTCCGGCACGGCCCTGCCGTGGGCGATGGCCGGCGTCGCCGCGCTCATCGGCCTGCCGCTGTTCTTCGAGGTCGGCGTCGTGCTGCTGGTGCCGATCGTGCTGCTGGTCGCCCAGCGTACGGACGTGCCCCTGCTCAAGATCGGCATCCCGGCGCTGGCCGGCCTGTCGGTGCTGCACGGCCTCGTCCCGCCGCACCCGGGGCCGCTGGTGGCCATCGCCAACCTCAATGCCGACCTGGGCCTGACGCTGGCGTTCGGGCTCATCTGCGCGGTGCCCACGGTGCTGGTGGCCGGCCCGATCTTCGGCAACTTCATCGCCAAGCGGGTGCCGGTCGCCGTGCCCGCCACCGCGGTCCTGGCCGGGGCCGGCCGCGCCGCGGAGCGTCCCGCCGCCGGCCCGGCCGGCGGTCAGGACTTCGTCGACCGCGACGACCTCGCCAACGCGGGCACCGAGGAGCCGGACAAGCTCGTCGACTCCGACCTGCCCGCGTCCCGCCGCAACCCCGGGTTCTGGCCCGCGGTGCTCACCGTGCTGCTGCCGATCGTGCTGATGCTGCTGCGCGCCATCGCGGAACTGGCCCTGGACGAGGGCACCGGCCTGCGGAAGACGTTCGAGGTGCTCGGCGAGCCGGTCGTGGCGCTGCTCTTCGGCGTGCTGCTCGCCATGTGGACCCTGGGCAAGCGGGCTGGCTTCGACCGGGCGCAGACCTCGGCCGTCATCGGCGGCTCACTGCCGCCGATCGCCGGCATCCTGCTCATCGTCGCCGCGGGCGGCGGCTTCAAACAGGTGCTCGTCGACGCCGGCGTGGGCAACGTGGTCGCCGACGCCGCCAAGGACGCCAACATCTCGGCGCTGCTGCTCGGCTTCCTCGTCGCGGTCGGCATCCGGATCGCCACCGGCTCCGCCACCGTCGCCACGATCACCGCCGCCGGCATCGTCGCGCCGCTGGCCGGCACCCTGGACAAGCCCGAGGTGTCGCTGCTGGCCCTGGCGATCGGCTGCGGCTCGCTGTTCTTCTCGCACGTCAACGACGCCGGCTTCTGGCTGGTGAAGGAATACTTCGGGATGACCGTCGGGCAGACCATCAAGACGTGGTCGGTGATGGAGACGGTCATCTCCGTGGTCGGCTTCGCCTGCGTGCTGATCCTCGACATCTTCGTCTGACACGCGCGGCCGTGCCCCCGGGTGTGGGGGCACGGCCGCCGCGCCGGCTCAGCCGTTCTGCTCGTCGCGCCACGCCGGCCAGTCGCTAGCGGGGCGCGATCGTACTTCGGGCCGCCGACGCCGAGCGTCACCAGCGAAACGCCCTGCCCCCGCATCCCGGCGGCCTCGCCGGCGCGTCGCCGCCGTCGGGCAGCACGCCGGAGACCTCGATCCCGCAGAAGTCGCCGGACTTCGGAGCCGTACTCCCGGTAGTCCTTCTCGAACCACGGGCCAGTTCGTCATGATCCGGAGCCTGGCCCGGTCCGCCCCGGCCGGCACGCCGCGGCGCCGGTGCGTGTTTCCCAAGGTCATCACAGGTTCGGGCCGCACACTGGTGACCATGCGGAGACGGACACTGTTGCTCGGGCTGGCGGGTGCCGCCGGCGCCGGGAGCCTGGCCGCCTGCACGGCGGACACCGGCACCGGCACCGGGACCGGCACCGGGACCGGGACCGGGACGGCCGGGGCGACCAGCGCTCCGGCCTCGGCGGCGCCGATCCTGGCCTCGACCACCGCGTCGTCGCTGGCGCCGCGGAGCGTCACGATGCCGTACGTGCCGCCGCCCGGCCGGGCGCCCGCCTCGGCCTTCCCGGTGGGCCGCCGCACGCTGGAGCTCAGCCGCGGCGAGCGGGCCCTGCCCACCACGGTCTGGTATCCGGCGACCGGCACGGCGGCGGGCACCCCGGCGCCGGCCGACGAGGCCGCCGCGGCGACCGGGCGGTTCCCCCTCGTGCTGTTCAGCCACGGGCTCACCGCCCAGCCGCGCGACTACGAGCCGATGCTGGCCCGCTGGGCGCAGGCCGGGTTCGTGGTGGCCGCTCCCACGTACCCGAGGACCTCGTACGGCGCCGCCGACCTCGACCCGGCGGACATCGTCAACCAGCCCGCTGACGCCTCACATGTCATCGGCGCGCTGCTCGCCCCGGGCGGGCCGGCCGCCGCGATGATCGATCCGGCGCGGACGGCGGCGGCCGGGCACTCCGCCGGCGGCATCACCACCGCCGGGCTGTTCAGCGCCCACCGCGACGAGCGGCTGAAGGCCGGGATCGTGCTCGCCGGCACCGACTTCCAGGGCACGCCGTTCACCGGCCCGGCGGCGGCCATGCTGTTCGTGCACGGCCGCCGGGACGAGACGGTCACGTACCGGGCGGGGCACACGGTCTTCTCGGCCGTACCGTGGTCGCGGGCCATGCTGTCGATCACCGAGGGCGGGCACGTCACCGGGAGCGCCGACTTCGAGGCCACCACCGGCACCGCGACCGAGTTCCTGCGCTGGGCCCTGTACGGCGACGCCGCCGCGAAGGCCCGCCTGCCGGAGGCGGCCGCGGCCGGTGGGGTGGCGACCCTCGACAATCAGCTCTGACCCAGAGCCGAGCATCGGGAGCCGTCTTGCCGCACGAGCTGTACGAGACCATCCACCGCCGCCGCGACGTCCGCGGCGAGTTCACCGGCGCGCCGATCCCGGACGAGGTGCTCGAGCGGATCCTCACGGCGGCGCACGCGGCCCCCAGCGTGGGCCTCTCGCAGCCGTGGGACTTCGTGCTGGTGCGCGATCCGCGGCTGCGCCGGCAGTTCCGGGACCACGTCGAGACCGAGCGCCGGGTGTTCGCGGACCGGCTCGAGGGCGAGGCGGCGGAGCGGTTCTCCCGGATCAAGATCGACGGTGTGATGGAGTCCACTCTTTCGGTTGTCGTCACCTACGACGCCGATCGGGGCGGCCCCGCGGTGCTCGGCCGGCACGCGATCGCCGACGCCGGCCTGTACTCGGTGTGCCTCGCCATCGAGAACCTGTGGCTCGCGGCGACCGCCGAGGGGCTCGGTGTGGGCTGGGTCTCGTTCTACCGGGAGGACTATCTGCGCAGCCTGCTGGGCATACCGGAGGGCGTGCGCCCGGTGGCGTGGCTGTGCCTGGGCCCGGTCACCCACCTGGAGCGCGTACCGGATCTGGAACGGCACGGGTGGCGCCGGCGGCGTCCCCTGGAGTCCGTTCTGCACGCAGACAAATGGGGCAACCCTCGAGAGGCGGTGCTGGATCTCCGTGGCTAATCTGGGTCGGGTGACGTTCTGGACCCGAAAACGCGATCGCTCCTTCTTCGCCAACACCAGTTCGCTGGTGATCTGCGGCCTGCTGGCCGGTGTGGTGGTGGCCGCGGCCTCCTTCCCCGCCGTCGCCATGTCGGGGCTGGCGGCGAAGGCGGGCTCGCAGGGGTTCGCCGAGCTGCCGAGCGAGCTCGAGCACCAGTCGGCGCCCCAGGTCACGCGCATCTTCGCATCGGACGGCAAGACCCAGATCGCGGTCATGTACGACGAGTTCCGCAGCGACGTGCCGCTGAAGGACATCTCGAAGAACATGCAGAACGCGATCGTCGCCGCCGAGGACCACCAGTTCTACGAGCACAACGGCGTCGACCTCAAGGGTGTCGCCCGGGCGCTGGTGAACAACAAGAACGGCGGCGGCAAGCAGGGCGCCTCCACGCTGACGATGCAGGCCGTCCGGATGATGCTGGCGTACTCGGCGAAGACGCCGCAGCAGGCCATCGACGCCACGAAGGACACGCCGGAGCGCAAGCTCAGCGAGATGAAGTACGCCATGCAGCTCGAGAAGGAGCTGACCAAGCAGCAGATCCTCGAGCGCTACCTGAACATGGCCCCGTTCGGCAACGGCGCGTACGGCGTCTACGCCGGCAGCCAGGTCTACTTCAAGAAGAAGCCGAAGGACCTCACCGTCCCCGAGGCCGCGCTGCTGGCCGGCATGGTGAAGGCGCCCACGTCGTTCGACCCGACGACGCCGTCCGGCTATCCGCAGGCGCTGGACCGGCGCAACTACATCATCGACAACATGCAGGAGCTGAAGTACATCACCCCGGAGGAGGCCAAGAAGGCCAAGGCGGTCAAGCTCGGGCGGACCACCAACCGGCCCGGCAACGGCTGCGTGTCGGTGGCGAAGAACAACTGGGGCTTCTTCTGCGACTACTTCTACCGCTGGTGGCTGGGCCAGAAGGAGTTCGGCGCGACCACGTACGACCGTGAGCGCCAGCTCAAGAGCGGTGGCTACCGGGTGGTCACCTCGCTCGACGTCGACGCGCAGGCGGCGGCCCGCAAGGAGATCTCGGACCGGATCAGCGACAAGAACCGCAACGCGCTGCTGCTGGCCGGGGTGGAGCCGGGGACCGGCCGGGTCCGCGCCCTCGCCGCCAACCGCAAGTTCAAGCTGGACAGCGCGACGAATCCGAAGAACAAGCTGAGCTCGAACCCGGACCTGGCCAGGAAGGGCATCCGCGGCACCTACCCGAACACCACCAACCCGATCATCACCGGTGGCGGCGACATCAACGGCTACCAGGCCGGCTCGGTGTTCAAGGCGTTCACCATGGTGGCGGCGCTCGAGAACGGCATGGAGCTGGATCACCAGATCACGTCCGGCTCGACGTACAAGTCGGGTTACATCATCGACCCGAGGTCGCCGGCGGCCTGCCCGGGCACCCACTTCTACTGCCCGTCCAACGCCTCGAAGAGCGAGCAGGGCACCTTCAACATGTGGACCGGCTTCGGCAAGTCGGTGAACACGTATTTCGTGCCGCTGCAGGAGCAGGTCGGCGCGGAGAAGGTGGTCGCCGTGGCGAAGCGCTTCGGGGTCCAGTTCCGCGCCAAGGGCGACGCCGACATCGCGAACGACCCGCAGGGTGCCCACGAGTGGGCGTCCTTCACGCTCGGTGTCACCGCGTCGACCCCGCTGGACATCGCCAACGCGTACGCGGTCCTGGCCGCCGACGGCATGTACTGCAAGCCGACGCCGATCCAGCGGATCACGTCGGCGGACGGCACCAAGATCAGCGCAGGCCAGCCGGACTGCACCCGGGCGACCAGCAAGGAGGTGGCCCGCAAGGCGCTCGACGCGGCCCGCTGCCCGGTCGGCGACCAGGCCCAGCTCGGCAACTGCAACGGTGCCACCGAGCGCAACGCCCGCTCGGCGGTGGGTCACCCGATCTTCGGCAAGACGGGTACGTCCGACGCCGAGAAGACCGCGTCGCTCGTGGTCGGCACCACGTCGTTCGTCGTCGCCGGCTATCTGGTGAACCCCGACTGGGCCGAGCACAAGGACCGCATGTCGCACGGCATCGTCAATCCGGCGGTCTACCGCACGGTGGCCGACTACATGGAGGGCAAGCCGGAGGAGCAGTTCAAGAAACCGGGGGAGTGACCCCGGCCGGACCCCGCGATCCCGTCGTCTCCACCCCGGAGGCGGCGGGATCGTTTGCGTCCGCGGCACCTGAAACTTCCGGCGTGGTTCCGGCCCCGCTTGCGCCTGCCGAACTGCACTTCGAGGTAATCTACGGCTTGCGTCGTGCTCGGGGGGAGAGGCAGACTGCGGATGCCGTCCGGAACGCTTCCGGAAGTTTCGGCGAGGCAGGAGGAATCATGGCCGTGCTGCACCCGGTCGATCAGCGCCGGTGGACCGACACCGCCCTTTCGCCCGGTGAGCGGGCCGACGCGCTGCTGGCGGCGATGAGCCTGGAGGAGAAGGTCGCTCAGCTCGGCAGCGTGTGGAAGGGCTTCGCGGTGGAGGCCACCGGCGACGTCGCCCCGATGCAGGAGGTCTTCGCGGCCGGGTCCCGGCCGTTCGACGACGCCGTGCGGTACGGCCTCGGCCAGCTCACCCGGGTCTTCGGCACCCGCCCGGTCACCGTCGAGGAGGGCCGCGCCCGGGTCGTCGAGCTCCAGCGCGCGGTGATGAGCGGCAGCCGCTTCGGCATCCCGGCGATCGTCCACGAGGAGTGCCTCACCGGCTTCACCACGCTGGGCGCGACGGTCTACCCGACGTCGCTCGCCTGGGCCGCCACGTTCGACCCCGCGCTGGTCGAGCGGATGTCCGCGGCGATCGGCGCCGACATGCGCGCGGTCGGGGTGCAGCAGGGCCTGTCGCCCGTGCTCGACGTGGTCCGCGACTACCGCTGGGGGCGGGTCGAGGAGACCATGGGCGAGGACCCGTACCTGGTGGCCATGCTCGGCTCGGCGTACGTCCGCGGCCTCGAGCAGCAGGGCATCGTCGCCACCCTCAAGCACTTCGTCGGCTACTCCGCGTCGCGTGCCGCCCGCAACCACGCCCCGGTCGCGATGGGCCCGCGCGAGCTGCGCGAGATCATGCTGGTCCCGTTCGAGACCGCGATCCGCTCCGGCGGCGCCCGCTCGGTCATGAACTCGTACACCGACATCGACGGCGTTCCGGTCGGCGCCGACCCCGCCCTGCTCACCGGGGTTCTGCGCGACGAGTGGGGCTTCGAGGGCACGGTCGTCTCCGACTACTGGTCCGTGCCCTTCCTCGAGTCCATGCACCGCGTCGCCGCGTCACCGGCCGAGGCGGGCGCGCTCGCCCTGGCCGCCGGGATCGACGTCGAGCTCCCGGACGCGATCGGCTTCCACGACGGCCTGATCGAGCTCGTGCGGGCCGGCCGCGTACCCGAGGAGCTGGTCGACCGGGCGGCCCGCCGGGTGCTGCGGCAGAAGGCCGAGCTCGGCCTGCTCGACCCGGACTGGACCCCCGAGGCGTCCGTCGCCGCGGGCGACGGCATCGACTTCGACTCGCCGGGCAACCGGGCCATCGCCCGCGAGCTCGCCGAGGCGTCGATCGTGCTGCTCGCCAACGACTCCGGCGTGCTGCCGCTCGGTGCCGGCACCGCCCCGCGCCGGGTCGCCGTCGTGGGACCCTGCGCCGACGACCCGCAGGCGTTCATGGGCTGCTACTCCTACCCCAACCACATCCTCGGCGAGTTCCCCGAGTACGGGCTCGGCCTGGTCGCGGACTCGCTGTGGACGGCCCTGCGCGCCGAACTGCCGGACGACACCCTGACCTACGAGGCCGGCTGCCCGGTGCGCGACGAGGACCGGTCCGGCTTCGCCGCCGCGGTCGCCGCCGCCCGGGACGCCGACGTCTGCATCGCGGTGGTCGGCGACCGGGCCGCGCTCTTCGGCCGGGGTACGTCCGGCGAGGGCTGCGACGCCCCCGACCTCGCGCTGCCGGGAGTGCAGGGCGAACTCGTCAGGGAATTGCTGGAGACCGGTACGCCGGTGATCGTCGTGGTGGTCTCGGGCCGCCCGTACGCGCTCGGCGACTACGAGGGAGCCGCGGCGATGGTGCAGGCGTTCATGCCCGGCGAGGAGGGCGGCGCGGCGATCGCGGGCGTCCTCTCCGGCCGGGTCAACCCCAGCGGCAAGCTGCCGGTCCAGGTGCCGCGGCTGCCGGGTGGCCAGCCGGGCACGTACCTCCAGCCCCCGCTCGGGGTGAACAGCGAGGGGGTCAGCAACCTCGACCCGACCCCGATGTTCGGCTTCGGCCACGGCCGCTCGTACACCACGTACGAGTACGACGACCTGGTGGTCAGCGACCCGGAGATCCCCACCGACGGCACGGTCACGGTGTCCGTACGGGTGCGCAACACCGGCCCGCGCGACGGCGCCGAGATCGTCCAGCTCTACCTGCACGACGTGCAGGCCGAGGTCACCCGGCCGTTGCTGCAGCTCGCCGGCTTCGCCCGGGTGCCGCTGGCCGCGGGGACGGCGGCGCGCGTGACCTTCACCGTGCACGCCGACCGGACCGCGTTCGTCGGCCGGGACCTGCGCCGGGTCGTGGATCCGGGCCTGGTCGAGATCCACGTCGGACGCTCGGCGACCGACCTGCCGTGCGGCGCGACGGTCCGCCTCACGGGGGAGCGGCGGGAGGTCGGCCCGGAGCGTGTCCTGCACACCCCGGTCGTCGTCGAACCCGCCTGAGGCGGTCGCGACTCGTCGTGACCCGCGGCTTCTCTCCCTGCCGCGGGTCACGACGCCGTCCGCCGGCGGACGGTGGGACGCTACTTGGCCAGGCGGCCGAGCTCGGCGATGGCCTGGGCGGCCCTGATGTACTTGTTGCCGGCCAGGTCCCCGATGGTCTTGATGTTGAACGCCTTCTGCAGCGCCTCGCCGTCGGCCTCGCTCACGCCGGACAGGGCGGACACCGGCGCGTCGGCCAGGTCCGCGAGGGAGGTCGACTCGTAGGCCTTGTCGAGGAGGGCGTCGAGGTTCACGGAGATCGGCATGCGGGGGGTCCTTTCACGAAACGGCCGTGCCGGGCGGGCCGCCCGGCACCCTCTGGGATTTTGCCGTTCGCGGGCCTGTCGAACCTGCGGCCTGATCCCGCACGTCAGGGTGAACGTCAGCCGTGCGCGGGGCGGTATCCGACCTCCGGCCGGCCCGGGCCGCCGTAGCGGGGGCTGCGCAGCACCCGTCCCGAGTCCGCCAGGTGCTCGAGGTAGCGCCGCGCCGTGACCCGGGACGCCCCGATCCGGGCCGCCACCTCGGCCGCCGACAGGCCCGCCGGGGCGTCCGTCTCGCGCAGGGCGGCGAGCACCAGGTCGAGGGTGTGCGCGTCGAGGCCCTTGGGAAGGGCGTCCTGCGGGGTCGCGCGCAGGGTCGAGATGACCCGGTCGATCTCGTGCTGCGCCGCCACCTCGACGGCGCCGAGGAACTGGCTGCGGTAGCGGGCGTAGCGGTCGAGCTTGTCGCGGAACGCCGCGAACGTGAACGGCTTCAGCAGGTAGTGGGTGACGCCGAGGGCCACCGCCTGGCGGACCATGGTGATGTCGCGGGCCGAGGTCACCGCGAGCACGTCGGTGCCGCTGCCCGCCGCGCGCAGGGCCCGGGCGATCTCCAGCCCGTGCTTGTCGGGCAGGTTCAGGTCCAGCAGCACGAGGTCCACCGAGCCGGCGCGCAGCGCCGCCATCGCGTCGCGGGCCGTGTGGGCCACCCCGGCGACCTCGAAACCCCCGACCTTCTCCGTGTACGCCCGGTGCGCCTCGGCGATCAGCGGCTCGTCGTCGACCACGAGCACCCGGATGGCGGTCATGACGGCACCGGCAGGCGTACGGTCAGCACCGCACCGCCCGTGGCGGCGGCCGGGGTGACGGCGTAGCTGCCGCCGTACCGTTCGGCCACCTGCCGGACCAGGGACAGGCCGACGCCGCGCCCCTCGCCGTGCTTGGTGGTCCAGCCGCGCCGGAAGGCGGCGGCGGCCTGGTCCGGGGTCAGCCCCGGACCGGTGTCGGTGACCTTGACCAGCACCTCGGTGTCCTCCTGCCGGACCAGGACGCGGACCCGGCGCGGCGGCCCGGCGTCCGCGACGGCTTCCAGGGCGTTGTCGACCAGGTTGCCGACCACGGTGAGCAGGTCGCGCACCGGCACCGGCTCGCCGTCGACCCGGGAGTCGTCGTCGACGGTGAGTTCCACGCCGCGCTCGCTGGCCTGCGCGGACTTGCCGAGCAGCAGCGCCGCCAGGGCCGGTTCGTGCAGGGCGCCGACCACCTGGTCGGTGAGCTCCTGGGCCAGGGCGAGCTCCTCGGTGGCGAGGCGGATGGCGTCGTCGGTGCGGCCGAGCTCGACCATGGTCAGCACGGTGTGCAGCCGGTTGGCGGCCTCGTGCGCCTGCGCCTGCAGCGCCTGGGTGAGGCCGCGTACCGAATCGAGCTCGCCGGTCAGCGCGCGTAGCTCGGTGTGGTCGCGCAGTGTCAGGACGGTGCCCAGCGCGCGGCCCTCGAAGCGGGTCTCGCGCTGGCTGGCGACCAGGACCCGGTCGCCGGCCAGGACCGGCTCGTCCACGGTGGAGCGGCGCGAGGCGATCAGCTCGGCGGCCTCCGGCGGCAGGTCCAGCGCGGCGGCGGGGCCGTCGGCCGGGGCGTCCTCGGGCACGCCGAGCAGCCGCCGCCCCTCGTCGTTGATCAGCGCCACCTTGCCGTCCCGGTCGACCACCACGAGTCCCTCGCGCACCGAGTGCAGGACCGCGTCGTAGTACTCGTACATGCGGGTCATCTCGGCCGGTCCGAGGCCGTGCGTCTGACGCCGGAGCCGCCGGCTCAGCAGCCACGCCCCGGCCGCGGCCAGCAGCAGCGCGACCGCCGTCGCCGCGGCCACCGCCGGCATCTGGCGCAGCAGGCCGCGGTTGATCGAGTCGGTGGTGATGCCGACCGACACCAGCCCGACGATCCGGCCGTCGCCGGCGCGCACCGGGACGACCGTGCGCACGGATTCGCCGAGGCTCCCGCGGTACTGCTCGACGACCGTACCGCCGGCGAGCGCGCCCGCGATCGAGCCGGCGAACTTCTGGCCGATCAGCTCGGGCCGGGGATGGGTGTACCGGGTGCGGTCGGGTGCCATCACCACGATGAAGTCCGTGCCGGTCGCCGTGCGGGTGGCCTCCGCGTACGGCTGGAGCACCGCCGACGGGTCCGGGGCGTCCAGCGCGGCGGCGGTCGCGGGGGAGCGTGCGATGGCCTGGGCCACCCCCGTCACCTCCTCGATCGCGGCGTGGCGCGCGTCGCGGCGGGCGAGCAGGAACGCGCCGGCCGTACCGCTCGCGACCAGCAGCGTCACGACCAGCACCTGCAACGCGAACAGCTGGCCCGCGATGCTCCAGCGCCGGCTCATGATTCTCCCCTCGGACAGCCAGTGTTTCCGGCGGGCCCCGCCGCGTTTCCTCCCGGTGAACAGAATGAACGCAATGGTGCCTGCCGATGAGACGCAGACCACAGTCTGCGGCATGGACACCGAGACCGTCCCGCCGCCCAGGCGGGACCGCACGCACTACCTCTATCTGGCGGTGATCGTCGCCGTCCTGCTCGGCATCGCCGTCGGTTTCCTTTTCCCGGACTTCGCCGTCGAGCTCAAGCCGATCGGTTCGGGCTTCGTCAACCTCATCCGCATGATGATCAGCCCGGTCATCTTCTGCACCATCGTGCTGGGCGTCGGCTCGATCAGCCAGGCCGCCAAGGTCGGCAAGGTCGGCGGCCTCGCCCTCGGCTACTTCCTCGCCATGTCCACCGTGGCGCTCGCCATCGGCCTGGTGGTCGGCAACCTCGTCCACCCGGGCTCGGGCCTGGACCTCAGCGCGGAGGTGGCGAAGGCCGGGCAGGGCGCGGTCGGCGACACGGCGTCCGAGGGTACGGCCGACTTCCTGCTGGGCATCATCCCGACCTCGCTGCTCTCGGCGCTCACCGACGGTGAGGTGCTCCAGACGCTGCTGGTGGCGCTGCTGGTCGGCTTCGCGTGCCAGTCGATGGGCCGGCGCGGCGAGCCCGTGCTGCGGGCCGTCGCCGTCATCCAGCGGCTGGTCTTCAAGGTGCTGGCGATGATCATGTGGCTCGCCCCGATCGGCGCGTTCGGCGCGATCGCGGCGGTGGTCGGCGCGACCGGCGTCGACGCGCTGAAGAGCCTGGCGCAGATCATGCTCGGCTTCTACGCCACCTGCGCGATCTTCGTCTTCGTGGTGCTCGGGGTGCTGCTCTGGGCCGTCGCCCGGATCAACATCCTGTCCCTGCTGCGCTACCTCGGCCGGGAGTTCCTGCTGATCGTCTCGACGTCGTCGTCGGAGTCGGCGCTGCCGCGCCTCATCGCCAAGATGGAGCACTTCGGGGTGAGCAAGCCGGTCGTCGGCATCACGGTGCCGACGGGCTACTCCTTCAACCTCGACGGTACGGCCATCTACCTGACCATGGCGTCGCTGTTCATCGCCGAGGCCATGGGCGACCCGCTGTCCGTCGGGGAGCAGATCTCGCTGCTGCTCTTCATGGTCGTGGCGTCGAAGGGCGCCGCGGGCGTCACCGGCGCCGGCCTGGCGACGCTGGCGGGCGGCCTGCAGAGCCACCGTCCGGAGCTGCTCGACGGGGTCGGCCTGATCGTCGGCATCGACCGCTTCATGTCCGAGGCGCGGGCGCTGACCAACTTCGCCGGCAACGCGGTCGCCACGGTGCTGATCGGCACCTGGACCCGCGAGTTCGACCGGGAGCGGGCGCTGACCGTGCTGGCCGGCCAGGACCCGTTCGACGAGTCCACGATGCTCGACGACCACGGCGACGCCCCGGCGTCCGCGTCGGACGGCGGCGACAGCACCGCGCACCGCCCGGCTTCCGTTCCTTCACCCTGACGCACGCGAGCGGGCCGTGAACGCCCCTCGGACGGCCCGCTCGCGTCGTCGCCTGCTCCACCCTGCCGCGCCTTAACCCGACTGCCCCCGGCGCGGCGGGGTGGTCCTACTTGCCGAAGCCCGCGGTGAGACCGCTGAGCAGCTGGCGTCGGCCGATCGCGTACATGAGCAGGATCGGCAGGGCCGTCAGCACCACGGACGCCAGCACCGCCGGCACGTTGACGCTGTACTGGCCCTGGAAGCTCCAGAGGGCCAGCGGCAGCGTCCGCTGCGTCGGGCTCTGGGTGAGCACCAGCGGCAGCAGGAAGTTGTTCCAGGTGAGCAGGCCCTGGTAGATCGTCACCGTCATCAGGGCCGGCCGGGTGAGCGGGAACGCCAGGGACCACAGCGTGCGCCACTCGGTGGCACCGTCCATCCGCATCGACTCGAAGAGCTCCTTCGGCACGTCGCGGATGAAGTTGGTGAGCACCAGCACCGACAGCGGGATGGCGAACGCGATCGAGGGCAGGATGATCGCACCCAGCGTGTCGTACATCTTCAGCCGGATGATGATCAGGTACACCGGGATGATCACCGCTTGCAGCGGGATGGCCAGGCCCATCAGGAACAGCGAGTTGGTGTAGCGCAGGAACCGCTGCCCGGTGCCGCGCACGATCGCGTACGAGGCCATGAACGAGATGACCACCGCCGGGATGACCGCACCCACGGTGACGATCGTCGTGTTGAGGAAGTACCGGGCGAAGTCGGACTCGATCACCAGCCGGTAGTTCTCGAGCGTCGGCTCGCTCGGCGGGACCATCGGGTTCTGCGAGAAGTAGTTGCTCGAGGTCTTGAAGCTGGTGATGACGATCCAGTAGATCGGCACCATCACGATCAGCAGCCAGACCCAGCCGAACGACCCGCCGATCCAGTTGCGCTGGGTCCAGCGCCGGGACCCGCGGCGGAGGGTCGCCTCCGGTTCCGGCGACGGATCGGCGGTGCGGGCGTGTGTCGTCAGCGTCGCCATCTCAGGCCCCTTCCAGCTGGCTCTCGTCGCCCCGCCCGCCGAGCCGCCGGAGCAGCAGGGCGAGGCCGAGCCCGACCAGGACCAGGATCACCGCGATCACGCTGGCCGGTCCCATCAGGTTGGCCTGGAAGCCGCGCTTGTACATGTCGAGCGCCAGCGCCCGGGTGGCATCGCCGGGGCCGCCGGCGGTGAGGACGAAGATGAGGTCGAAGAACGTCAGCGAACCGACCACCATCAGCGTCGACGACGTGATGATCGTGTACTTGAGCTGCGGCAGGGTGATGCTGAAGAACTTGCGCAGCCGGCCCGCGCCGTCGATCTCCGCCGCCTCGTACATCGACGTGGGGATCTGGCGTACGCCGCCCTGGTAGATCAGCGAGTGGAACGGGATGAACTGCCAGGAGACCACGAAGATCACGACGCCCATGGCGAGCTTGCTCTCACCGAGCCAGTCCTGCCGGAGCAGCTCGATGCCGAGGCCCTCGCCGAGACCGAAGTTCGGGTCGAGCAGCGCCTTGAAGGTGATCGCCAGCGCGGCCGAGCTGAGCAGCAGCGGGATGAAGTACAGGATCGCCAGGAACTCGCGGTAGCGCTGCCGGCCGGCGAGGAAGACGCCGATCAGCAGGCTCAGGGGGGTCTGCGCCAGCCAGGAGAGGGCCATGATCAGGAACGTCACCCAGAGGGCGTGCGGCAGGCCGGGGTCCGACAGGACCGACCGCCAGCTGGTCAGGCCGGAGGGCTGGATCTCACCGATGCCGTCCCAGGTGGTGAAACTGAGGAACAGCACGCCCAGCAGCGGGACGACCCCGAACGCGAGGAACATCGCGAGGGCCGGCACCGCCATCCAGGCGACGGGAGCGTTGCTCCGCCCGCCGTTCGTGGTGGGCCGCACCCCTACCGGGGGCGGAGCAAGCGCCGTCATTTGCCGATGACCCCGTTCATGTTCGTGATGAACTGGTCCGGGCTGATGCCGCCGGACTTCTGGAAGAACTTGGCGATGTTGTCCAGGAGGGCCTCGGCCGCGGTCGGGCTGAGCGCCTGGTCCCAGGACTGCGCGAAGTTCTTCGCGTTGGCGGACGTGTCGTAGATGAACTTCAGGAAGTCGGCGTCCTTCGAGGAGGCGAACGACGACTCAGTGCCCTTGACGATCGGGATGTTGCCCGAGTCGATCCATTCCTTGACCTCGGCGTCGTTGAGCACGGTGTCCTTGAAGAACTTCTTCGCGGTCTCCTTCTGCTCGGCGGTGGCCTTGGAGGAGATCGAGTAGTACTGGCCGGGGTTGCCGACCGTGCTGCTCGGGTCGCCCTTGCCGCCCGTGACGACCGGGAAGTTCATGTAGCCGAGCTTGCCGGACTTCACGAAGTCGCCGCCGTCGTTGGACATGCTGCCGTAGGTCCAGGCGCCGTGCAGCATCATCGCGGCCCGGCCACGGTAGAGCAGGGCCTGGTCGGCGTTGGAGTCGGCGGTGATCGTGGCGTAGCCCTTGACGAAGCCGTCGGCGTCGATGAGCTGGCGCAGCTTGGTCAGGGCCTCCTTGGCGGCCGGGTGCGACCAGGCGTTGGCCTTGCCCTCGAAGATGGCCTGGAAGACCTCGCTGCCGCCGATGCGGTCGAAGAGGAACTCCATCCACATCATGTTCGTCCACCGCGACTGGCCGCCCAGAGAGAAGGGCGCGATGCCCTTGCCGTTGAACAGGGTGACCAGGTTCATCACGTCGTCCCAGGTCTCCGGCGCCTTGGCGCCGTTCTTCTCGAAGACCTCCTTGTTGTAGTACAGGACGATCGGCGCGACGGTCTCGGCCGGCATCGCGTAGATCTTGCCGTTGATCGTGGCGGGGCCGAACGCGGTCGGGAAGAGCCGGTCCTTGACCGCGGCGTTCTGGCCGAACCAGTCGGTCAGGTCCTCGACCTGACCGGCCTCGACGTAGCTCTTGAGGCCGCCGCCGCCCCAGCCCCAGATGATGGTGGGGGCCTGGCCGGCGCCGATGGCGGTCTTGATCCGGGTCTTGTACGCGTCGTTCTGGAACGTCGTCGCCGTGATCTTGGCGTCCGGGTTCGCCTGGTTGAACCGGTCCACCGCGTGCTGGCGGATGCCCTCGCCGGGCTGACCGGTCAGGAACCAGTAGCTGGCCGATCCGGCCTTGCTGCCGCCCCCGGAGGTGCCCGGTCCTTCACTGCCGCACGCGGCGAGCGCCGCGGCGGCGCCCGCTCCGACGCCCAGGTTGAGGAAGTTCCGACGGGATATCATGCTGCGCTCCACGCTTGTCTCCATACTCGAGTGCCGCGATGCCGCGGCGGGCCGTTCCCTGCCACCGGAAGTTTCGAGAGAAGCTCGTAAGTTATCGAGATTTCTCGTTAACGTAGGGTTTCAAGGGTGGTGTGTCAAGGGTCTCAAAGGCCTTCCTCCCGGAACATAAAACGCGACGCCAGCACGGGTGGGATCGCTCCCATGCGGCATTGCGGCCAGGTCACGTTCAGGTCTCTGTCAGGCGTCGGTCCGCGCCCGTAACTTTCGGAAAACCGCGGTGCTGTCACGCAGGACCAACTCCGTTGACAGTTCCACCCTAGGGGCATTCACCCGTTCACCTTGGGCGAGTCGCAAGACTGTCCTCGCAGCGAGACCTCCCATCTCGGCGAGCGGCTGGCGCACGGTCGTCAGCGGGGGTGACGACCAGCGGGATTCCGGCAGGTCGTCGAAGCCGATCACGCTGACGTCGTCGGGCACCCGCAGGCCCCGGCGGCGCGCCGCCTCGTACACGCCGAAGGCCATCTGGTCGCTGGCGGTGAAGATGGCGGTCGGCGGGTCGGGGCGGGCCAGCAGCTCGGCGCCGCGGACGTACCCGGACTCGTGGTAGAAGTCGCCCTGCCGGATCAGGTCCTCGTCGATCCGCAGGCCGGCCGCCTCGAGCCCGGCGCGGTAGCCGTCGAACCGGGCCCGGCTGCACATCACGTGCCGCGGTCCGGCGATGAAGCCGATCCGGCGGTGCCCCAGCCGGGCCAGGTGCTCGGTGGCGCTGAGCCCGCCGGCCCAGTTGGTGGCCCCGATGGTCGGCACCCCGGCGTCGGAGTTGCCCACCGGGTCGACGACCACCACCGGGATGCCGAGGCGGGTCAGCTCGGTGGAGACGGTCGCGGTCAGCTCGGAGTTGACGAAGATGACCCCGGCCGAGGAGCGGACCCGCAGGTTCTGCAGCCACTGCCGGGTGGCGAGCGGGCGCCGGTGCACCGCCGAGACGACGGTGCCCACCCCGCACGCGTGCGCGACCTCCTCGACGCCGCGCAGCAGTTCCACCGCCCAGGGGCTGTCGAGGTCGTTGAAGACGAGGTCGACCAGGCCGGTGCGCCCGTTCTGCTGCCGGGAGTTGCGACGCCGGTACCCGTGCTGCTGGAGCAGCTGCTCGACCCGGGCGCGGGTCTGGGCCGACACGTCGGAGTGCCCGTTGAGGACCCGCGAGACGGTCGGTACGGACACCCCGGCCGCCCGCGCGATCGTGGAGATGGTGACGCGCCGGTTGTCGTCCATGGTCACCTCCCGGCCGGGCGGGGGTCGTCGCGGCGGATGACGGTGGGGAACGCCGTCGGAGTCTTGATCATCGTTGATGTCCTCACGGGCGGTGGCTCCGAAAGTTACGAGACTTTCCGTTACGTGCCCGGAACATAGGCCAGGAAAGTGGCGATGGTCAACGGGCAACAAAGTGGACCAATGACGGGCTGGAATCGCTGATCAAGGACGCTGCATCGCAGGTCGGGGGCGGCCTTGACCGGACTTGGATGGACGTCTATGTTGCGGGAAGTTGCCAGGCGATTTCCGAAACTTCCGAGCGTTCCGCCGCTCAAGGAGGCCGCATGTCCGCGCCCGTCACCGGTGGCCGTCATTCCCGCCGGACGATCCTCGCCCTCGCCGCCGGAGCCGCGGGTGCGGCCGGCGTCGCCGCCACCCCGGGCGCCGCCGACGCCCACGAGACGCCCGGTGAGGGCTGGACCGGCAGCTGGGCGGCGGTGCCCACCACCGTCCCGCCCGGCGACCCCACCGTCCTGTCCGCGCGGACCGTCCGGCACGTCGTGCACCTCAGCCTCGGCGGGGACCGGTTGCGGGTGCGCCTCACCAACGAGTTCGGCACCGCGCCGCTGGTCGTCGGCGAGGTCCGGGTCGCGCGGCGGCTCGGCTCCGGAGCCGCCACCACGACCGTGCCCGGCACCGACCGGCGGGTCACCTTCGGCGGGCGCGGCGCGGTGACCGTGCCGGCGGGGGCGCCGATGGTCAGCGACCCGGTGGCGCTGCGCGTACCGGACGGGTCGGACCTGACGGTGAGCATCTACCTGCCGGGGCCCACGCCGGTCACCACGCTCGCCGCCTTCGCGTTCCAGGAGAACGTGGTGGCGGACGGCAACGTCACCGCCGCCGCCCGGCTCACCCCGGTCGCCACCGTGACCCAGAACCTGTTCCTCTCCGGCGTCAGCGTGCGCCGCCACGCGCCGGCGATCGTGGCGTTCGGCGACTCGATCACGAACGGGGCCAACACGCGGACCAACGCGAACCATCGGTGGCCCGACCTGCTCGCCGCCCGGCTGCGCGGGGCCGGGCTCGACCGCGGGGTGGTCAACCTCGGCGTCTCGGGCAACCGGCTGCTGCACGACCCCGATCCGCCCGCCGGCAGCGATGCCGTGGCGTACGCGGCGTACTTCGGGCAGAGCGGCCTGCGCCGCTTCGACCGCGACGTGCTCGCCCAGCCCGGCGCGCGGCACCTGATCGTGCTGCTCGGCATCAACGACCTGGGCCATCCGGGCACCACCGCGCCGGCCTCCGAGACGGTCACGGCGGCCGACCTGATCGGCGGCCACCGCCAGCTCATCGCCCGCGCCCGCCAGGCCGGGATGCGGGTCCACGGCGGCACGATCCTGCCCTGCCAGGGCGACACGTTCGGCTTCTTCAGCCCGGAGAACGAGCGCAAGCGCCGCGAGGTCAACCGCTGGATCCGGGAGGGCGGCGAGTACGACGGCATCGCCGACTTCGACGCGGTCATGCGGGACCCGGCCCAGCCCCTGCGGCTGAACCCGGCGTACGACAGCGGGGACCACCTGCATCCCAACGACACCGGCATGGCGGTCATGGCGGCTGCCGTCCCGCTGCGCTTCTTCCGCGGGCACGCGTCATGAGGCCGCTGCTCGCCCTCGCCGCGCTCGCGCTGCCCCTGCTGGTGGCGCCCCCGGCGGCCGCGGCCCCGGTCGTCGCGGCCGGCCGGACCGACGGCTACGTGTCCACCCACCCGGGGCCCGGACGGTTCCCGATCGCCGAGCGCGGCCGGGCCGCCCCGGTCGTGGTCGACCCGGGCGACCACGCCGGCGTCATCCGGGTCGCCGACGACCTGCGCGCCGACCTCCGTACGGTGACCGGCGTCCTGCCCGGCAGCGCGCCCGCCGGACGCGACCCGATCATCCTGGGCACCGTCGGCAAGAGCCCGCTCATCGACCGGATGGTCGCGGCGGGCCGGCTCGACGTGCGGGGCCTCGCCGGCAGGTGGGAGACCACGGTCGAGCAGATCGTGGACCACCCGCTGCCGGGCGTACGCCGGGCGTTCGTGATCGCCGGCAGCGACCAGCGCGGCACGATCTACGGCGCGTACGACCTGTCGAAGCGGATCGGCGTGAGCCCGTGGCACTTCTGGGACGACGTGCCGGTACGCCACCACGACGCGCTCTACGCCCTGCCCGGGCGGCACACCCAGGGCACGCCCGCGGTGAAGTACCGGGGCTTCTTCATCAACGACGAGAACCCGGCGACCGGCACGTGGGCGCCGGGGTACTTCGGGCCGGGCAAGGCCCCCGGCTACCCGAACGGGCTGAACGCGGCGTACTACGCCAAGGTCTTCGAGACCATGCTGCGGCTGCGCGCCAACTACCTGTGGCCGGCCGTGTGGGGGCGCGCGTTCGCGGAGGACGACCCGCAGAACCACGCCACCGCCTCCTTCTACGGCGTCGTCATGGGCACCTCGCACGAGGCGCCGATGATGCGCGGCATCGAGGAGTGGAACCGGCACCCCACCGGCACAGGGGAGTGGAGCTTCCGGCGCAACCCCGACGCGATCAAGGCGTACTGGCGGGACGGCGCGGAACGGATGGCGCGGGAGAGGATCGAGGGGGTCGTCACGCTCGGCATGCGCGGCAACGGCGACGTGAGCCTGCCCGACGGCGACGGCATCGACCTGATGAGCTCGATCATCGACACCCAGCGGCAGATCCTGCGCGACACCGGGCTGATCGGCGCCCCGCAGGTGCAGACCCTCTACAAGGAGGTGCAGCGTTACTGGGACCAGGGATACCGCCCGCCGGACGACGTCACGGTCGTGTTCTGCGACGACAACTGGGGCAACATGCGCAAGTTCCCGGACGCGTCGCTGCCCCCGCGCGGCGGCGGGTACGGCATGTACTACCACTTCGACTACGTCGGCGGCGGCCGCAACTACAAGTGGGTCGACACGGTCAACCTCACCAACACCTGGGAGCAGTTGCACCGGGCGTACACGTCGGGGATCGACCGGCTCTGGATGGTCAACGTGGGTGACCTGAAGAACGAGGAGGAACCGACGCAGTTCTTCCTCGACTACGCCTGGAACCCGGCCGCGATCCCGCTGCACGGGATCGGGGAGTGGGAGCGCGGCTACGCGGCGCAGAACTTCGGGGCCGAGCTGGCGCCGGCGATCGCGGACCTGCTCGGCGACTACGGCTACCTCCAGTCGCGCCGCAAGCCGGAGCTGCTCAACCGCCGGATCACCCTCGACCCCACCACCCGGGAGATCCGCTACGACGACCAGGCCAGCCCGTTCAGCCTCACCGACTACGGCGAGCTGGACCGGGTCACCGCCCAGTGGCAGGCCCTCGGCGCGCGCGCCGACCGGCTCCGCGCCCGGGTGCCCGCCGCCTGGCAGGACGCCTTCTACCAGCTCGTCTTCTATCAGGTGAAGGCCACGGCCAACCTGTACGCGCTGCGCCGCGCCGAGTTCACCAACATCCTGTACGCCGCCCAGGGCCGCGCCGTGGCCAACGAGCTGGCCCGCGAGGCGGAGGAACGCTTCGCCGAGGACCAGGCGATGAGCGCGTATTACAACACCGGGCTCGCCGGCGGCAAATGGCGGAACTGGCAGCTGCAACCCAAGATCGGGTACGGCAACGTGGAGCGGTACGGCCCCAACGCCCCCTGGCAGCAGCCGGAGAAGGACAACGTGGCGCTGCCCGACGAGATCTACCCGTACCTGAAGCGGGTGGAGGTGCCGGCCGCGGCGGGGATGGGCGTGGCGCTCGACGGCGGGGACCCGCGGGTGCTGCCGGAGTTCAGCCCGTACCAGGCGCAGGAGGCGCAGTACCTCGACGTGTTCAACACGGGTGCGGCGCCGTTCGCGTACCGGATCAGCGCGGCCCGGCCGTGGGTCCGGATCACCCCGGCCGCCGGGCGGGTCACCGGGCAGGTCCGGGCCACCGTCCGCGTCGACTGGTCGCGGGCCCCGGCCGGGGTGACCCGGGTGCCGATCACGGTGACCGGGGCGGGACGCACGGTGGTCGTGGAGGCGCCGGTGCGCAAGCCGGTGCTGCGGCCGTACGGCTTCGTCGAGGCCAACGGGTACGTCGCCATGGAGGCGCCGCACTACACCCGCAAGGTCGGCGACTGGCGGGTGCTGCCCCGCATCGGCAAGACCGGCGACGGCCTGACGGCGCTGAGCGGGCCCGGCTCCCGGCTCGAGTACGCGATGACCCTGACCACCACCGGCCCGGTCCGGGTCTCCGCGGTGCTGTCGCCGCGCAACGGCACCCTGCCGGTGCCGGGGCTGCGCTACGCGATCTCGGTCGACGACCAGCCCGCGCAGACGGTCGACGTCATCGCGGCGACCGGCGCCAACGACACCACGATGAACCGGCAGTGGGAGCGCAACACCTCCGACAACGTCACCGTCACCACGACCACCCACGTCATCGACCGGCCGGGACGGCACACGCTGGTCTTCCGTACGGTCGACCCGACGGTGATCCTGCAACGGCTCGTCGTGGACACCGGCGGCGTGAAGTACAGCTACCTCGGCCCGCCGGAGAGCCGGCGGTACGGGGCATGACCACGGCCGTGGCCCTGCTGGCACCGCCGGCCGCCCCGCCCGCGCACCTCGGCGTCTACCGCGCGGTCTTCACCGGCCCGCTGTTCCGCCTGACGCGGGCGGTGGAGGAGGCGGACGTGGTGGCCGTCGCCCCGGCCGGATGCCTCGTTCCCGGGCTCGCGGCCCGGCTGCGGGCGGCGGTCGGGCGGGGCTGCCGGGTGGTGGCCTCCGGGCCGGCCGTCGGCAGCCTCGCCGCCACCGGGGTGCTCGACGGCCGGCGGGTCGCGGTGCGCGACGGCCAGCAGCCGTTCTTCGCCCGGCGCTTCCCCCGCGTACGGGTGGCGGCCGGGGTCCGGTTCGTCGACGACGACCCGGTGCTGACCGCCGCGGACAGCCGCGGCGGCCTGGAGCTGTGCCTGCACCTGGTGCGCAAGGACCACGGCGCGGCGGCCGCGGCGGATTTGTCGGCCGGGCTCCACCCACTCTTCGTCCAGCGGTCATGTACACGGCGTCATTGATCTCATAGATTGCCCGCGATCTATCTCTTCGATCGCGGGAGAACACATGTCCGTCAAGGGCAGGATCGCGGCCGTGCTGGCCGCGGCGCTCGTCTCCGCCGGCCTGATGACGCCGGCACCGGCGCACGCGGCGGTCAGCCGGGCCCAGCTGGCACTGCGCTGGGCCCCCATCCACTACCAGGACGTCGACGCCACCGGCAGCCACGCGCTCGGCGGCAGGTCGGACTACCTCACCAGGGTCGACTTCGACGGTGACCTCAACGGGCGCAACAACTGGGACAACGCCGGCCAGCCGGGGGCGTCCTTCGCCGCGCACGTCTACTACTCGGTCGTGGAGACCGGCAGCCACTGGTACCTCACGTACTTCTTCTTCCACCCGCGGGACTGGATCGACCACCCGTTCTTCGAGACCGAGCACGAGAACGACGGCGAGGGGGTCACCCTGGCGGTCGAGAAGAACGGCACCGACTACGGCGTGCTGCGCGGGGCCGTCACGGTCGCGCACACCAACTTCTACTCGTACGTGCCGGCCGGCAGCAGCTGGACGAACGGGCGCGAGACGATCGACGGGACGCTGCAGACGCAGTCCTCGCCGTACGACTCGTTCGCGCACCCGGTGACCGCGCAGGAGCGGGGCGGGCACGGGCTGAAGGCGTACCCGCAGTACACCATCGACGGCGACGGCGTCGTCTACTACCCGTCCACCACCGCGGAGACGCCGTCCGGCACCAACGACCGCGACGTGCAGTACGCCCTCGTCGACATCTTCGCCGCGGGCGGGCTGTGGGCCGAGCGGGACAACGCGAACCTGTTCGCCGGCCTCGGCACCTTCGCCGGGGACACCTCGGGCGGCTGCGGCGTCGGCACGTTCTCGTGCGGCACCAACTCCGCGAACGCGCCGTGGGGCTGGGACGACGGCGACGACCTGCCCGGCCGGGGCGAGATCGCCACCGATCCCGCGAAGCTCGCCGCCGAGTACTTCACCGTGCCGGGGACGCTGTCCCGGTCGTACACCTACAACCCGTACTCCGGTGCGGCGGCGGCGCTGAAGGAGGCCGCGAGGACCGCGCCGCGCATCGTCGACTGATTCCCGCCCGGGTGCCCCGGCTCAGGAGACCTGGGCCGGGGTGCGCGGGGGTGCGGTGCTGTCCCGCACGACGAGCTCGGTGGCCAGCTCCACCCGGGGGGTCTCGATGTCGTCGCCCTGGGCCATCCGCAACGCGGTCCGGGCGGCCAGCCCGCCCATCTCGGCGAGCGGCTGGCGCACGGTGGTGAGCGGCGGCGAGGCCCAGCGCGCCTCCGGCAGGTCGTCGAAGCCGATCACGCTGAGATCGTCGGGGACCCGCAGCCCGCGGTGCCGGGCCGCCTCGTAGACGCCCAGGGCCATGGTGTCGCTGGAGGCGAAGATGGCGGTCGGCGGGTCGGGCAGGTCCAGCAGCGAGCGGCCGCCGGCGAAGCCCGACTCGTACAGGAAGTCGCCCTGCCGGATCAGCGACTCGTCGACCGTCTCGAGGCCGGTGCGGTAGCCGTCGAGCCGGGCGCGGCTGCAGATCAGGTTCTTGGGCCCGGCGATGAACCCGATCCGGCGGTGGCCGAGGGCGGTCAGGTGCTGCGTCGCCGAGAGGCCGCCGGCCCAGTTGGTGGCGCCGATCGTGGGGATGTCCATCGGGGCGCCGCCGGCCGGGTCGATCACCACCACCGGGATGTTCAGGCGCTGGAGCTCGGCGTAGACGGGGGTGTTGAGGTCCGAGGTCACGAAGATGACGCCGTCGGACTGGCGGGCGTACAGGTTCTGCAGCCATTGGCGGGTGGCCGTCGAGCGGCGGTGCACGGCCGAGACCACGGTGCCCACCCCGGCGGCGTGCATGACGTCCTCGACGCCGCGGATCAGCTCGACCGCCCACGGGCTGTCGAGGTCGTTGAAGACCAGGTCCACCAGGGCCGCCTTGCCGGTCTGCTGGCGGGAGGCGCGGCGGCGGTAGCCGTGCTCCTTGAGCAGGTTCTCCACCAGCTCCCGGGTCTGCGGGGCCACGTCGGCGCGGCCGTTCAGGACCCGGGACACGGTCGGCACGGAGACCCCGGCCTCCCGGGCGATCGCGGCGATGGTCACGCGTGCCACGGGCGCCTCCTCGTAAGTTTCGGTTTCAAGTCTCGGAAGTATTCCACAGTCCGTGCGGGAAAACATGAACCGGATTAGCATCTGGCCCTAACGATCGGCCTCGGTCTATATCCGGAGGTGCCTTTGTCCGCCAAACGCCTGCTCAGCGTTCTCACGGTCGGCCTGTTATCCCTTTCTCCCGCGCCCGCATCGGCCACCGCGGACAATTCCGCGGCCGACGGCTATCGCGTCGGCGTGGGCATCGGGGACATCACCGGGGAAGCCGCCGAGGTCGGCATGCTCGGCTACGCCGACCCGGGCCAGACCACCTCCGGCATCGCGTCGCGCCAGTGGGCCCGCGCCTTCGTGGTCGCCGACGGCGCCGGGCGCCACGTCGCCTTCGTCAGCGCCGAGATCGACTTCGTCACCCAGGCCGTCCAGATGGAGGTGCTCAAGCGGCTCCAGGCACGGTACGGCACCACGTACACCGACCAGAACGTCGTGCTCACCGCGACCCACACGCACTCCGGGCCCGGCGGGTTCTCGGAGTACCTGATGTGGAACCTGACCACGCTGGGCTTCGAGGCGCCGGTCTTCGAGGCGATCGTCTCCGGCATCGTCCGGGCCGTCGGCGCGGCACACGACGGCCTCGCGCCGGGCACCGTCAAGATCGCCGAGGGCACCCTCTCCGGCGCGAACGTCAACCGGTCCCTGCCGGCGTTCCAGAACAATCCGGCGGCCGACCGGGCGAGGTTCCCCGGCGCGGTCGACACCCGGATGACCGTGCTCCGCTTCGAGCAGGGCGGCCGCCCGGTCGGCCTGCTCGACTTCTTCGCCACCCACGGCACCTCCATGACCCCGGCGAACCACCTGATCAGCGCCGACAACAAGGGCTACGCGGCGCACCTGATCGAGGACGGCGTGCACGGCGTCGACTGGGCCCACCGCGGCGCGTTCGTGGCCGCGTTCGCGCAGACCAACGCCGGGGACATGTCGCCGAACCTGCGCAACGGCGGCGCCCAGGGCCCGACCGACGACGAGTTCGAGAACACCCGGATCATCGGCAAGCTCCAGGCGGACCGGGCGCAGCAGCTGTTCGAGAGCGCGACCGAGGAACTCACCGGTCCGGTCGACGCCCGCGGGCGGTACGTCGACTTCTCGGCCGTCCAGGTCGCCGGGCAGTACACGCCGGACGGGCAGGCGCACCGGACCTGCCCCGGCGCGCTCGGGCAGAACTTCACCGCGGGCGCCGAGGACGGCCCCGGCCCGCCGATCGTCGAGGAGGGCGACCTCAGCACCAACCCGCTGCTGCTGCTCGCCGGCATCGTGGTGAACCCGACGCCGGCCGAGGTCCGCGCCTGCCAGGCGCCCAAGGACGTCTTCCTGGGCAGCGGCAGCCAGAGCCCGCCGTGGACGCCGCAGATCATGCCGTTGCAGATCCTGCGCATCGGCCAGCTCGCCATCACCACCGCGCCCGGCGAGTTCACCGTCGTGGCCGGTCAGCGGGTGCGCGACGCGGTCGCCGCGGAACTCGGCGGGGTGGCCACCCACCAGATCCTCGCCGGGTACGCGAACGCCTACGCCGGCTACGTGACGACCCCGGAGGAGTACGACCTGCAGCACTACGAGGGCGCCGCGACGCACTTCGGCCGCTACACCGGGCCGGCGTACGCGCAGGAGCTGGCGAAGCTGGCCGTCGCCCTGCGCACCGGGCAGCCCACGCCGAGCGCCGTCCAGCCGCCCGCCCTGCCGCAGAACCGGATCAGCGTCCGGCCCGGGGTGGTGCTCGACACGCCGCCGCTCGGGAAGTCCTTCGGCAGCGTCGTCACCCAGCCCGACGCCTCGTACGCCCGCGGCGCCACCGTGCGCGCCGACTTCGTCACCGGCCATCCGAACAACAACCTGCGCAACGAGGGCACGTTCCTCGAGGTGCAGCGCCAGGACGGCGGGGCGTGGACGACGGTGTCCACCGACGCGGGGTGGCAGACGACCTACCGCTGGAAGCGCGAGTACCTCGGCGTCTCCACGGCGCAGATCGCCTGGACCGTTCCCGCCGGTGCGGCGCCGGGCAGCTATCGGATCGTGCACCACGGCGACGCGAAGGGTCTGACCGGGAGCATCAAGCCGTTCTCCGGTGCGACCCGGACCTTCACCGTCACCCCGTAGGGGAAGAGATCGCCGGCGCTCGCGTCCTCCGGGGCGCGAGCGCCGTTGACTGCTGGTGTGCTTAACAACCGAAATGGCCTGAAATCCGCCACCCGAAAGCTGGTCACCGTCGGCGTGGCGACCGTCCTGGTCGCGGCGGGCGGTGCCGCCCTGGCCGAGGTCGTCTCCGGTACGCCCGCAGGCGCACCCTCCTTCAACGGCCCGGTGTTCGCCGTCGCCCACCGCGGTGACACCGTCTACGTCGGCGGCTCGTTCACCGGCGCCGTGATCAGCGGCAAGACCGTCGCGCGGGCGCGCCTCGCCGCCTTCGACGCGCGCACCGGCACCCTGCTGGACTGGAACCCCGGGGCCGACTCGACCGTGCGCGCCCTGGCCGTGGACGGCGCGACCGTCTTCGCCGCCGGCGACTTCGGCAAGGTCGGGGGCGCGTCGCGGGACGCGCTCGCCGCCGTCGACGCCACCACCGGCGTGCCCGGCGCGCTGAAGCACACCGTGCTGGGCAAGCCGAACGCGCTCGCCGTGGCCGGCGGCCGGCTGTACGTGGGCGGCCGGATCACCGCCGTCGACGGCGTCGCGCGGTCCAACCTGGCGGCGTTCAGCACCGCCACCGGCGCCCTGGACCCGTGGGCGCCGACCACCGACGACACGGTGAACGCGCTGGCCGTCGCCGGCGGCAAGGTCTACCTGGGCGGCAGCTTCCACAAGACCAACGCGGTCAAGTCCACCCTGCGCCTCACCGCGGTCGACGCGGTGAGCGGCGTGCTGGACAAGAGCTTCCTGCCCAAGCCGGTGTCGCAGGTGTTCGCCCTCGCCACCGACGGCGCCGGGGTCTACGCCGCGCTCGGCGGGCAGGGCGGCCGGGCCATCGCGTACACCTTCGCCGGCCAGGCCCGCTGGACCCGGGTCTTCGACGGCGACGCCCAGGCCATCGCGACCCTGGACGGCACCACGTACGTGGGCGGCCACTTCGACAAGGCCTGCACGACCACGAACAACGGCGTCAAGGGCGTGTGCACGGACGGCTCGGTGCCGCGCGTCAAGCTGGCCGCGGTCGACGGCGCCGGCAACCTCACCGAGTGGGCGCCGCAGGCCAACGGCGTGGTCGGCGTCCGCACGCTGACCGCGAGCGCGGGCAACGGCCTGCTCAGCGTCGGCGGCGACTTCACCACGATCGGCGGCGTCACGCAGAAGCGGTACGCCTCGTTCGGCGGCCCCACCGCGCGGAACCCGGTGCCGCCCGCGCCGCCGTCGCCCTACGTGGCCTCGTACAACTTCGACTCCACGGTGGCCGACGGCACGTACGACGACGGCTCCGGCAACGGTCACCTGCTCAGGACGGTGTCGGTCAACGGCGGCACGCTCACCCGGGTGCCGCACGGCGCCGGCCAGGCCGTCGTGTTCCCGCCCAAGTGCACCGGCACGACCTGCCCGCGGGTGGTGCTCCAGGCGGCCGACGCCGCCGACCTCAACCCCGGCGCCAAGGATCTGCGGTACGGCGCCCTCGTGCTGCTGTCCCCGGCCGAGACGTCCTCGGGCGAGAACATCCTGCAGAAGGGCTACTCGACCGCGGGCGGCCAGTACAAGCTCCAGGTCGACGGCGTCTCCGGCAAGCCCAGCTGCGTGATGAGCGACAAGACCGCCACCACGATCTACCTCGCCAAGAGCGGCAAGTCGATGGCCGACGGCGCCTGGCACAAGCTCGAGTGCCGCCGGGCGGGCACCACCCTGACGATCCTGGTGGACGACCGGGTCGAGGGCTCGAAGACGCTGCCCGCGGCGCTGTCCGTGGTCACCACGCAGCCGCTCAGCCTGGGCGGCAAGGGTACGGGCACCAACAACGACCAGTTCCACGGCAGCCTCGACGACGCCTGGGTGAGCATCGGCTGACGCCCCGCGCGGCGGCCGGGGCGCGGGCCCCGGCCGCCTAGCGCGCGTACGCCTCGAAGGCCGACAGCTGTCCCGCCGGCCAGCCGCTGTTCGCGGTGACGGTGACCCGCAGGTGGCGGGCGGTGGCCGCGGCGAACGCGATCGTCACCTGGTTGCCGGTCGCCGGGTCGAAGACGCGGCCCGCGGCGGCGGACACGGTCGAGAAGGCCGTGCCGTCCGTGCTCGCCTGCACCTCGATCGTCTGCGTCCGGCGCTCCCACCCCGGGGGCGGCCGGAGCACGACGCGGGACACGGACAGCGCCGCGCCGAGATCGACGCGCCACCATTGCGGGAAGGCGTGGTTGGCGCTCTCCCAGTACGACCCGGCGTCCCCGTCGACCGCGTTGCCGGCCGCGTACGCCTGGGTCTGGCTGCCTGCCGTGGCCGGGCGCCGCAGCGCCAGGTCCGGCGCCGGGCCGTCGACGACCGGCGGGGTCGGGCGTACGGCGGTCAGCGGGAGCTGTCCCTTCAGCATCCGGCCGCCGTCGGCGGTGATCCGCAGGTAGTAGTCGGCGGAGCAGACAGTGCCGTCCTCGTCGAGCGCGCGGATGCCCGAGCCGGCCGGCACCCACTGTGCCGACACCGCGGTCTTGGCGATCTGGTTGCCCTCGTTGAACTCGTCGAACATGGACACGTAGAGGCCCTGCGAGCCGAGCCGGATCATGTTGTAGAGGCTGCGCCAGTAGTAGTCGCCGTGCCGCCGGTGCCCGGAGGACAGGTCGCCGGGCAGCACGCAGGGCTGGTAGTCGATGCCGTGCGCGGCGCAGTCGGCGATGTCGCCGGTGTTGACGTTCGCGTAGTACGAGTCCAGGTCCTCGGGGGTCGCCGCGCGCCCGACCATCCACGGCGAGATCATGTGGAACGCGTGGTAGACGTCGAGGAAGCCGGGGCGCGAGTCGTTGATGCCCAGCCGCCACCAGGTCGGCACGCCGCCGATGACGTAGCAGCCCTGGGCCTTGAACCAGGCGATGACCTCGAGGCACGGCGCCGGGGAGAACGAGCGGCCGGGGTCGTCGAACCCGAAGCCCCAGAGGCAGGCGACGGGCCGGCCGTTCTGGCGCGCGTACGCCGGCGACGCGGTGTGTGCGGCCATCTTCGCCGACCAGTCCGCCTTGAGCCCGGACTGCATGGCGGTCCAGCCCGTCACGTCGTACATGATGTAGAACTTGCGGCCGGTGGCCTCGGCCGCCGCGCGGACCTTGACCGTCATGGCGTCGCGGGTCGGCCCTTCGTCGCCGGTCGGGTCGAAGCGTTGCAGCGCCGCGGTGTCGACGCCGTGGTCGCGCATCCAGCGGAAGTGCGTGTCGACGGTCTGCTGGTCGTAGGAGGAGAACAGCCGTGCCGGCTGCCCGTTGCCGAGGTTCGGGTACGCGGTCGGGTAGCCGTGGTCGAGGTCGGACAGGTCCGGCCAGCTGACGATGGTGGTGTTGGCGGGCGAGGGCGGCTGGAAGCGGTCGCGGCTCCAGTGCCACCAGCCGCCGATCGGGGCGCCGTCGCCGGGGCAGGAGAACCACCCCTGGTAACCGGCGCTGATCTTGCCGACCACGTCGCCGGGCGGGGAGGCGGCCGGCGCCGCCGTGCCCCCGGGGAGCAGGGGCGCGGCGGCGCCGGCGGCGATCGAGGACAGGACGGTGCGGCGAGAGGGGGGCATGGGGACTCCTCGGATCCGCCGGCAGGGAAGGGGGATGACGGATCGACGGTCATCGTGACAGCGGCGGACACATTCCCGCAATACTTGGACTTACTTATGAAATATTGGGGCGGCGGGGGAGCCAGATCGCCACCACGGCCCCGGCGGCGATGACGGCGGCGCCCACCAGCACCGCGGGCCTGATCCCGTCGACGAACGCCTCGTGGCTGGTGTAACCGCCGTACGAGCTGAAGACTGACGCCAGCGTCGCGACGCCGACCGCCACGCCCAGCTCGCGCAGGGTGTTGTTGGCCCCGGAGGCGACCCCGCGCTCCGCCTCGGTGACGCTGCCCAGGGCCATCGTGCTGATCGGCGCGAACGTCAGCCCCATGCCGACGCCGGCCAGCACGAACGCGATCACGAGGTCGCCGTACGACACGGTCGTGGTGGTGGCCAGCGCGATCCAGAGCACGCCCGCGGCCAGCAGCACCTGGCCGGCGACGATCAGGTTCCGGACCCCGGCGCGGTCCGCGAAGATGCCGGCGAGCGGCGCCACCACCATCGGCGCCATGGTCCACGGCAGCGTACGGATCCCCGCCTCCAGCGGGCCGAGCCCCTGCACCACCTGGAAGAACTGGGCCAGCAGGAAGACCGAGCCGAAGGCGCCCGCGGAGAAGGTCAGCGTCACGATGCTGACCAGGCCGAACCCGCGCGACCGGAAGAGCGACAGCGGCAGCATCGGGGTGCGGTTGCGGGCCTGCCACGCGAGGAAGAGGGCGAGCAGCGCGCTGCCGCTCACGAGCATGCCGAGCACCCGCGCGGAGGTCCAGCCGCGGTCCGGGCCGTCCACCACGCCCCAGACGAGCAGCAGCATCCCGGCGGCGGACAGGAGCAGTCCGAGCGGGTCCAGCCGTGGCGCCCCGCCCCGCGACTCGCGCAGCGTGGTGCCGGCCAGCACCACCGCGACGACCCCGACGGGCACGTTCAGCCAGAAGATCCACGACCAGTGCAGGCCCTCGACGACGGCGCCGCCGACCACCGGCCCGACCGCGACGCCGAGCCCGCTGATCCCGCCCCAGATGCCGACCGCGGCGTTGCGCAGCCGATCGGGTACGGCCTGCGCCAGCAGGGTGAGCGACAGGGGAGCGACCGCCGCCCCGCCGAGCCCCTGCACCGCCCGCGCGGCGGTGAGCATCCACGGCTCGGTGGCCAGCGCGGCGGCCGCGGAGGCGAGGGTGAACACGACGATTCCCGCGATGTACATCCGCCGCCGCCCGAGCCGGTCGCCGAGCGCCGCGGCGGTGAGCAGGAAAGCGGCGAACGGCAGCGTGTAGGCGTTGACGAACCACTGGAGGTCGGCGAGGGAGGCGCCCAGCTCGGTGCGGATCACCGGCAGCGCGGTGGTCACCACGAGGTTGTCCAGCGTGACCATGAAGGTGGGGATGCCGACGGCGGCCAGCACGGCGGCGAGCGGGCGCGCCGGTCGTTGCCGGACCCGTTCCGGGGCATCGGTGGCGAGGGACATGGTGGCACTCCTTGTGGTTATCGAATGATAACTAGCTTGCCACGAGGTTAGTTATCATCCGATGCCTTGCGCAAGAGCCGGCGGCCTCGAAGTTATCGGCTGATAACATCGGCGGATGGCACGGACCCGTCTCAGCGCCGAGGAACGTCACGAACAGCTGCTCGCGGCGGCCCTCACGGCGTTCACCGCCGGTGGCTACGCCGGCACCACGACCGACCAGGTCGCCCGGCTGGCGGGGGTCTCGCAGCCGTACGTGATCCGCCTCTTCGGCACCAAGCAGCAACTGTTCCTGGCGACCCTCGACCACGCCGGGCGGCGCATCGAGGAGCGCTTCCGGCGGGCGGCCGCCGCTGCCCCGACCCTGGACAGCCTCGGCGCGGCGTACGACGACATGCTGGCCGAACGGGAGCTCATCACCGTGCTGCTGCACGGGTTCGCGGCCGGCGCCGATCCGGCCGTCGGCCCCGTCGTGCGCGACTGCTTCGGCCGGATCTACCGGACCGTCCGCGAGCTGACCGGCGCGGACGAGGACGAGGCGCGGCAGTTCCTCGCCATGGGGATGCTGCTCACCTGCCTCGGCGCGATGCGGGTGGCCGGCCCCGACGCGGTGCCCCGGGAACCGTGGATGACCGAGCTGCTGGGCGACGGCGGCCACCCGGGGGCGCCGCACACGCACGCACGGGGCTGATCGACGGAACTGGCGGCTACAGGGGCTTGTCAGCTGCGGATTCGGTGGAAAGATGGGCCTGCGAAGCCTGATACCGCACCTGTCCGCCATGGAACCGGGAGGCCGGATGACCAAGACCGTGCTGCACAACTTCGTCGGCGGGGCCGCCGCCGCGCCGGCCGGCGGCCGCTACGCCGACCTGGTCGACCCGTCCACCGGCGAGGTGTTCGCCAGCGCGCCGGTGTCCGGCGAGGAGGACGTCGACCGGGCCGTCACGGCCGCCGCCACCGCGTTCGAGAGCTGGCGGGACACCACCCCCGCCGAGCGGCAGCGCGCGCTGCTCAGGTTCGCCGACGCGGTCGAGGCCCGCGCCGAAGAGCTGGTCGCGGCGGAGTCGCGCAACACCGGCAAGCCGCTCGGGCTCACCGCGAGCGAGGAGCTGCCGCCCGCCGTCGACCAGCTCCGCTTCTTCGCCGGGGCCGCCCGACTGCTCGAGGGGCGCTCCGCGGGGCAGTATCTCGCCGGTTACGAGAGCTACGTGCGGCGCGAGCCGGTCGGCGTCTGCGCGCAGGTCACGCCGTGGAACTACCCGCTCATGATGGCGGTCTGGAAGATCGCGCCGGCGCTGGCCGCGGGCAACACCGTGGTGCTCAAGCCGTCCGACACCACCCCGGTCACCACGGTGCTGCTCGCCGAGATCGCCGCCGAGTTCCTGCCGCCGGGCGTGTTCAACGTCGTCACCGGCGACCGGGACACCGGCCGTGCCCTGGTCGGCCACCCGGTGCCGCGGATGGTCTCCATCACCGGGTCCGTACGCGCGGGCATGGAGGTCGCCGGGTCCGCCGCCGCCGACCTCAAGCGCACCCACCTTGAGCTGGGCGGCAAGGCCCCCGTGGTGGTCTTCGACGACGCCGACGTCGAGGCCGCCTCCGCCGCGATCGCCGAGGCGGGCTACTTCAACGCGGGGCAGGACTGCACCGCCGCCACCCGGGTGCTCGCCGGGCCGGGCGTCCACGACGACTTCGTGGCCGCCCTCGCCGAGCAGGCCCGGGGCACCCGCACCGGCGCCCCGGACGACGAGGACGTGCTCTACGGCCCGCTCAACAACGCCCGCCAGCTCGAGCGGGTCAGCGGCTTCGTCGACCGGCTCCCGGACCACGCCACGGTCGAGGCGGGCGGGGCCCGGCAGGGCGAGCGCGGCTACTTCTACACCCCGACCGTCGTCTCCGGCCTGCGCCAGGCCGACGAGATCATCCAGGACGAGGTCTTCGGCCCGGTCATCACCGTGCAGCGCTTCACCGACGAGGACGAGGCGGTCCGCTGGGCCAACGGCGTCGAGTACGGCCTGGCGTCCTCGGTCTGGACCCGCGACCACGGCCGGGCGATGCGGATGACCCGGCGGCTGGACTTCGGCTGCGTCTGGGTCAACTGCCACATCCCGCTGGTCGCGGAGATGCCGCACGGCGGGTTCAAGCACTCCGGTCACGGCAAGGACCTCTCCGTGTACGGCCTGGAGGACTACACCCGCATCAAGCACGTCATGCACTACACGGGGGAGTGAGGCGTGCCGTCCTCCGAGGAGCTCCACAAGCGGCGTACGGCGGCGGTCGCGCGCGGCGTCGGCTCGGTCGTGCCGTCCTACGTGGACAGCGCGAGCGGCGGCACCCTGCGCGACGTCGACGGGCGGGAGTGGATCGACTTCGCCTCCGGCATCGCCGTGACCAGCGTCGGCAACAGCGCGCCGCGGGTCGTCGAGGCGGTCCGGGAGCAGGCCGGACGCTTCACCCACACCTGCTTCATGGTCGCGCCGTACGAGTCGTACGTGGCGGTCTGCGAGCAGCTGATCGCGCTGACCCCGGGCCGGTTCGACAAGCGGGCGGCGCTGTTCAACTCGGGCGCCGAGGCGGTCGAGAACGCGGTGAAGATCGCGCGGCACGCCACCGGGCGGCAGGCGGTCGTCGTGTTCGACCACGCGTACCACGGGCGGACGAACCTGACGATGGCGCTGACCGCGAAGGTGATGCCGTACAAGCACCGGTTCGGGCCGTTCGCGCCGGAGATCTACCGGGTGCCGATGTCGTATCCGCTGCGCGACGGCGGCCTGTCCGGGCCGGACGCGGCGATCCGCGCGATCGACGTCATCGAGAAGCAGGTCGGCGGCGCCAACGTGGCGGCGGTGGTGATCGAGCCGATCCAGGGCGAGGGCGGCTTCGTCGTCCCGGCGCCGGGCTTCCTGCCCGCCATCGCGGCCTGGGCGAAGGGCGCGGGCGCCGTCCTCGTCGCCGACGAGATCCAGACCGGCTTCTGCCGTACGGGAGCCTGGTTCGCCAGCGAGCACGAGGGCGTCGAACCGGACCTGGTCACCACGGCCAAGGGGATGGGCGGCGGCCTGCCGATCGCCGGCGTCGCGGGCCGCGCCGAGCTGATGGACGCCGTGCACGCGGGCGGCCTCGGCGGCACGTACGGCGGCAACCCGCTCGCGTGCGTGGCCGCCCTCGCCGCCGTCGAGACGATGCGGGAGCTCGATCTGGCCGCCGCCGCGCGCGGCATCGAGGCCCGCATGCTCCCGGTCCTGCGCGGGTTCGCCGAGCGGGATCCGGGCGTCGCCGAGGCGCGCGGGCGCGGGGCCATGCTGGCGATCGAGCTGGTCAAGCCCGGCGGCATCGAGCCCGACGCGGCCCGCACGGCCACGGTGGCGAAGGCGTGCCACGACGCCGGGCTGCTGGTGCTCACCTGTGGGACGTACGGGAACGTTCTGCGCTTTCTCCCACCCCTGGTCATCGGCGAGCGGGAGGTGGACCGCGGCCTGGAGATCCTGCGGGAGTCCCTACTGGGCGCGTAGCGCCCACGGCGAGCCGTACGCGGTCAGCAGCTCGAGGAAGGGCACGGCGTCGAAGGCCTCCGGGCCCAGGACGCCGGCGCCCGACCACGTCCCGGCGGCGAGCAGTTCGAGGGCGACCACCGGGTTCACCGCCGTCTGCCAGACCACCGCCTGCGAGCCGTACTCGCTCATCGACCACCGGTTGTCGACGACGTGGTAGAGGTACACGGTGCTCGGCCGGCCCTGCTTGTCGAGCCCGCTCACCAGCGTGCCCGCGCAGGTGGCACCGCTCATCCGGTCACCCAGCGTGGACGGGTCGGGCAGCACCGCCGCGACCACGTCGCGCGGCGAGACGGAGACGCCACCGACCCGGACCGGATGCGTACGGTCGAGCCCCAGCTTGTGCAGGGTCCGCAGCACGTCGATGAACTCCTTGCCCAGCCCGTACTTGAAGGTGACCCGGCCGGCGTCGACCCAGCGGGGGATGAGCAGCACCTCCTCGTGCTCGACGTGCACGCACTCGACCGGCCCGATGCCGCCGGGAAAGTCGAAGGTCTCCGGCTCCGACAGCGGCTCGGTGGTGAACCAGCCCCGGCCGCGCTCGTAGATGACCGGCGGGTTGAGGCATTCCTCGATCGTCGTCCACACCGAGAACGACGGCGCGAAGCCGTAGCCCTCGACGACGAGGTTGCCGCCGTCACGGACGCCGATCTCGTCGATGCGCGAGAAGAGATGATCGGCGGCGTACCGGGCGAACACGTCCGAAAGCCCCGGTTCGACGCCCATGCCGACGAGCGCCAGCCGGCCCGAGCCGGCCCACCGGTCCGCGGCCGCGAACTGCTCGTCGCCCAGCTTCACGCCGGTCCGCTCGTACGGCAGCTCGGGGTGCGGGCGCGACAGCGACATGGCCATGTCGAGGTAGTCGGCGCCGGCCGCGAAGGCGCCCTCGAAGACCGGCATGACGAAGCGCGGGTCGACCGCGTTCAGCACGTGGGTGATGCCGTGCTCGCGGCACAGCGCGGCCACGCCGCCGGCGGCGGAGGCGTCCACCCGCGCCGCGGTGAAGCGGGCGTCCGAGAGGGACGCGACCGCCCGCTCGGCGCGCGCGAGGTCGTGATCGGCGACGACGAAACGGTCGTAGAAGTCACGCCGGGCGGCGATGCCGGTGGCCGCGGTGCCCACGCCGCCGGCCCCGACGAGAAGGATGCGCATGAGGGGCGCCTTTCGCCAACTGAAACCTTGTCCGCAGAGCGTTGTGGCCACGGAAACACTTGTCAAGAGCGCCGGGAGCTGCGATAAACGTATGTACATGGAATGCCGGAGGGGATAATCGCGGCGTGACGGACCAGGCCCTGGACAGCATCAACAAGCAGATCATCGAGCACCTCCAGCGCGACGGGCGGATGTCGTACGCGACGCTCGCGAAGACCATCGGGCTCTCCGAGGCCGCCGTGCGCCAGCGCGTGCAGCGGCTCCTCGACCACGGGCTCATGCAGATCGTCGCGGTCACCGACCCGCTGACGCTCGGCTTCGCCCGCCAGGCGATGGTCGGCATCAAGGTGATCGGGGACATGCGCCGCGTCGCCGACGAGATCGCCGCGATCCCGGAGGTCGACTACGTGGTGATCTGCGCCGGCGGCTACGACATGCTCGCCGAGCTGGTCTGCACCGACGACGAGCACCTGCTGGAGCTGTTGAACGACAAGATCCGGGCGATCGAGGGCGTCTCGGCGACGGAGACGTTCATGTATCTGAAGCTCGCGAAACAGACCTACGCGTGGGGAACGAGATGAGCCAGGACCTGTCAGCAGCGGCCCGCGACCACCTCTGGATGCACTTCACCCGGCTGTCGGCGTACACCGGGCCGGGCGCCGGCGAGGTGCCGGTCATCGTGCGGGGCTCCGGCCCGTACATCTACGACCAGCACGGCAAGCGCTACCTGGACGGGCTGTCCGGGCTCTTCGTGGTGCAGGCCGGGCACGGCCGCACCGAGCTGGCCGAGGCCGCCGCCAAGCAGGCCGCCGAGCTCGCCTACTTCCCGGTCTGGTCCTACGCCCACCCGACCGCGGTCGAGCTGGCCGAGCGCCTCGCCGCGCTCGCCCCCGGCGACCTCAACCGGGTCTTCTTCACCACCGGCGGCTCCGAGGCGGTCGAGAGCGCCTGGAAGCTGGCCCGCAACTACTTCAAGCTGACCGGCAAGCCGATGAAGACCAAGGCGATCTCCCGCAACGTCGCCTACCACGGCACCACCATGGGCGCCCTGTCGATCACCGGCCTGCCGCTGCTCAAGCAGCAGTACGAGCCGCTGGTGCCGAGCACGGTCCGGGTGCCGAACACCAACTACTACCGGCGCCCCGACGAGTCCATGACCGAGGAACAGTTCGGCATCTGGGCCGCCGACCGCATCGCCGAGGCCATCGAGTTCGAGGGCCCCGACACCGTCGCCTGCGTCTACCTCGAACCGGTGCAGAACGCCGGCGGCTGCTTCCCGCCGCCGCCCGGCTACTTCCCGCGGGTCCGCGAGATCTGCGACCGCTACGACGTGCTGCTGGTCTCCGACGAGGTGATCTGCGCGTTCGGCCGGCTGGGGGAGTACTTCGGCTCCCAGCGGTACGGGTACACCCCGGACATCATCACCTGCGCCAAGGGCCTCACCTCCGGCTACGTCCCGCTCGGCGCGATGATCGCCTCGGAGCGCCTGGTCGAGCCGTTCCTGACCGGCACCGCGTCCTTCGCGCACGGCATCACCTTCGGCGGCCACCCGGTCGCCTCCGCGGTCGCCCTGACCAACCTCGACATCTTCGAACGCGAGGACCTCAACGGGCACGTCCGCGAGCAGAGCGGGCTGTTCCGCTCGTACCTCGACCGGCTCACCGACCTGCCGATCGTCGGCGACGTCCGCGGCGACGGCTACTTCTTCGGCATCGAGCTGGTCAAGGACAAGGCCACCAAGGCCACCTTCGACGACGACGAGTCCGACCGGCTGCTGCGCGGCTTCCTCTCCCAGGCACTCTTCGACGCCGGCCTCTACTGCCGCGCCGACGACCGCGGCGACCCGGTCGTCCAGCTCGCCCCGCCGCTGGTCTGCGAGGAGCAGCACTTCGCCGAGATCGAACAGATTCTGCGTACGGTGCTGAGCGAGGCATGGACCCGGCTCTGACCCCGTCCTTCTGGCTGGACTCCCTCGGTCCGTTCACCCGGCGCGCCCCGCTGCCCGGCGACACCACGGCCGACGTGGCGATCGCCGGCGGCGGCTACACCGGGCTCTGGACCGCGTACTACCTCGCGCTCGCGGCACCGCACCTGCGCATCGTGGTGCTGGAGGCCGAATACTGCGGCTTCGGCGCGTCCGGGCGCAACGGCGGATGGTGCTCGGGGCTCTTCCCGGTCCCGTACCGGAAACTGGCCGGACGCTACGGCGAGGACCGCGCCGAGGTCATGTACCGCCACCTCGCGGACACCGTCGACGAGGTCGGCCGGGTCGCCGCCGCCGAGCACATCGACTGCCACTACGCGAAGGGCGGCACGGTCTCGCTCGCCCGCACCCCCGCCCAGCTCCGCCGCGCCGAGGCGTCCCCGGACTTCATCGACGCGGAGACCGCCGCCAGGATCTGCGGGGCGACCGGCGTGCTCGGCGGCACGTACAGCCCGGACTGCGCGGCCCTGCACCCGGCCCGCCTCGTCCGCGGCCTGGCGTCGGCAGTCGAACGACGCGGCGTCACGATCCACGAGGGCACCCGCGTGCTGTCCCTGACCCGGGGTTCCGTCCGCACCGACCACGGCACCGTCCGGGCGCCGACCATCGTGCGGGCGCTGGAGGGCTACACCGCCGGCCTGCCGGGCCACCGCCGCACCCTCGCCCCGGTCTACTCCCTGATGATCGCGACGGCCCCGCTCGACCCCGCGACCTGGTCCCGCATCGGCCTCGCGAGGCGCGAGACCTTCAGCGACGACCGGCACCTCATCGTGTACGGCCAGCGCACCGCCGACGATCGCCTCGCCTTCGGCGGCCGCGGGGCGCCCTACCACTTCGGCTCCCGCGTACGCCCCCGCTACGACCACGAACCGTCGGTCTTCTCCGCCCTGCGCCGCACCCTCACCGAACTGTTCGGCATCGACCCGCCGATCGCGGCCCGCTGGGGCGGCCCCCTCGCCATCCCCCGCGACTGGATGCCCTCGGTCGGCCTGCACGAGGGCCTGGGCTGGGCGGGCGGCTACGTCGGCGACGGCGTGGCCGCGGCCAACCTGGCGGGCCGCACCCTCGCCGACCTGATCGCGGGCGACCTCACCGAACGCACGACGCTGCCCTGGGTGGGCCACCGCTCCCGCCCCTGGGAACCGGAACCGCTGCGCTGGCTGGGCATCAACGCGGCCCTGAGAGCAACAGCCCTCCGCGACACCTGGGAACGCCGCTGACCGAGCCCCGGGACCCCGGACCATGGCGTCTGCATCCCGGAACGGGTTGCTCCGCATCTGCCCGGCCAGCTCTGGTCTCGGCCCGGCCGTTCTGGTCTCCGCCCGGCCGCGCTCCGGTCTCCGCCCGGCCGCACTGGTCTCCGCCCGGCCGCGCTCCGGTCTTTGCCCCGGCCGTTCTGGTCTTTGCCCGGCCGGCCCGCATCGGCGGCGGTGACACTCGGGCGTCTGAGCGTCACGGCCATCTGACCGCGGTTCCCGGCCGGGCACGTCCCATTCTGCCGGGCCGTCCTCAAGGCCGCCTCAGCCCAGCCTCCAGCCCACCGCAACCTTTCCCCCGGCCGTGCCCCATCTCCAGCCACCATTCAACCCAGCCTCCTAGGATGCCCAAGGCCGTTGTGTCGTACCCCTCGGGCACGATGCGGGGATGGGGAACTTCCGCCCGCTACGGGACCGCGACGAGTTGGTGGCCGTGCTGGCCACGGTGCTGGATCGGGCCCGCCCGCGCTCGGACTACCGGCTGGTCGGCACGGGTGCGGCGCTGCTGCAGGGCGTCACCCTGCCGACCGGCGACATCGACGTCCTCGTCGCCGACCGCGCCGATGTGGACCGGTTCGCCGCCGCGCTGGACGGGTTCCCGTGCCTGGATCCGCCGGCCTGGCTCGCGGGCGCCGAGCAGTATTTCGCGCACTACGTCGTCGACGGGGTGAAGGTCGGCTTCAGCACGGTCGAGTATCCCGTCGAGAGCGACGCCTTCGAGTGCGCGGGCGAGGGCCCGTGGCGGCACTCGGTCCTCGTGCCCTGCGCCCCCGGCCACCCCGCGTCGGACGGCTCCGGCCACCCAGTGCCGGGCAGCCCCGACTACCCCGCGTCGGGCAGCCCCGACTATCCAGCGTCGGGCAGCCCCGGCCACCCGGTGCCGGGCAGCCCCGATCACCCTCCGGGTCTCGCACCGGGCGCCGGCGCGGGCGCTGCTCGCCGGTGGGCGGTACCGGCCGTGCGCCTCGAGTTGCGCCTGCTGTCCGAACTGGTCCGCGGGCGTCCCGACCGCTCCGCGCCGCTGATCGACCACCTGCGCGGGCACGGCGCCGACCTGGACCTGATCCGCCGGGGCCTGATCGACCGGGGCGTCCCGCCGGGCCTGGGCCGCCAGGTTCTCGACCGCCTGCGGCCCGAGGACCTCCCATGACGACGTGGATCGGCGCCCGGGACCAGGCGGCGATGCAGCAGCGGATGACCCACCTCGCGCTGATCTCAGGAGTCGAAGCCCAGGCCGACCCGGTCCAGGGTGCGCAGCCACAGGTTGCGGCGGCCGTCGTGGCGGTCCGCCTGGGCTATCGACCAGCGGGTCAGTTGGATGACGCCCGTGCGGACCGGTTCCGGGGGGAACGGTATCGGCTTGGAGCGGACCAGCTTCAGGGTGGTCAGGGGCGTGCGGGCCCCGTCGAGCAGGTCGAGCATCACGTTGGCGCCGAAGCGGGTGGCGCCGACGCCGAGGCCCGTGTAGCCCGCCGCGTAGGCGAGGCGCCCGCTGTGGGCCGTACCGTAGAAGCCGCTGAACCGGCTGCAGGCGTCGATGACGCCGCCCCATTTGTGGGTGAAGCGGAGGCCGTCGAGTTGGGGGAAGGTCTCCGCGAAGTGGCGGGCCAGCAGGTGGAACGTCGCCGTGCGCTGGTCGTGGTCCGTGCTGATGCGACCGCCGCGGTAGTAGACGGCGTCGTAGCCGCCCCACAGGATGCGGTTGTCGGCGGTGAGCCGGTAGTAGTGGAACTGGTTGCCCGAGTCGCCGATGCCCTGGCGGTTGGCCCAGCCGACCGCGGCGAGCCGGCCGGCGGTGAGAGGCTCGGTCATCAGGGCGTAGTCGTAGACGGGGATGACGTAGTGGCGCAGGCGGCGGAGCAGGTTGCCGTACGCGCCGGTGGCGAGGGCGACCCGGCGGGCGTCGACCCGGCCGCGCAGGGTGTGCAGGCGCAGGCCGCCGGGGATCGTGTCGATGCGGTCGACGCGGGTGTTGTCGTAGAAGCGGACGCCGAGGTCGGCGCAGGCCCGGCGCAGGCCCCAGACCAGGCGGGCCGGGTCGACCATCGCGCAGCCGTCGCGGTCCCAGACCCCGCCGAGGTACGTCGGGGAGTCCACCTCCGCCCGCACGGCGTCCCGGTCGAGCAGCCGCACGTCGAGGCCCCGCCCGGCCGCCGCGGCGTGGTACGCCCCCAGCTCCCGCACCTGCCACCCGGCGGTGGCGACGTGCAGTTCACCCGTACGCGAGAAGTCGCAGTCGATGTCGTAACGCCGGACCGTGTCCTCGATCTCGGCGAGGTTCCGGCGCCCGAGCCGCTCGAGGGTGTCCATCTCGCCGGGGAAGCGGCTGAGCCCGTTGTCGAAGCCGTGGGTGAGGCTCGCCGCGCAGAAGCCGCCGTTGCGCCCGGACGCCGCCCACCCGGCGGTGCCTGCCTCGACCACGACGACGTCGCGGCCGGGGTCGCGTTCCTTGGCGAGCAGCGCGGTCCACAGTCCGCTGTAGCCGGCGCCGATGACGGCCAGGTCGGCGTTCTCGGCCGTGGTGAGCGGGTCCGCCGGTTCGGGCGCGCCCGGCTGCCGCAGCCAGTACGGCTCCGGGATGGCATCGGCGAGCGCGCGCACGGTCACCGCCCCCGGCCGGCCAGAAATCGGACGCCGCCGGCAAGGCCGGCCCGGGACCGGACGGCGGTGACAAGGCCGGCCCAGGGCCGGACACTGGCGGCAAGGCTGGCCCGGGACCGGACGCCGGCGGCAGGGCCGGCCACCGGCATGAGCGCGCTCATCAGCGCCGCCGTGCCGGCCGGGAGCGGATGCTGGTGGTGACGGCGATGGCCACGCCGACCAGGAAGATGAGCGTGCCCATCACGTTGACCTGCGGTGGCAGGCCTACCCGGGTGGAGCCCCAGATCCAGAGCGGGAACGTGGTGGTGGTGCCGGCGGTGAAGTTGGTGACCACGAAGTCGTCGATGCTGAGCGCGAACGCCAGCAGCATGCCGGACGACACCGCGGGCAGGATGATCGGGAACGTGACCCGCCAGAACGTGGTCCACGGGTTGGCGCCCAGGTCGGCGGCGGCCTCCTCGAGGGAGCGGTCGAGGGTGAGCACGCGGGCGCGGACGACCACGGCCACGAACGAGATGCAGAACATCACGTGCGCGATGGTGATGGTGACGACGCCCGGGCCGACGCCGAGCGACACGAACAGGGTGAGCAGGGAGGCGCCCATGACGAGTTCGGGGGAGGAGATCGCGGCGAACATGACCAGGTTGACCGTGCCGGAGCCGCGGAAGCGGTAGCGGCCCAGCGCGTAGCCGATGCCGGTGCCGAGCGCGCCGGCGACCAGCATCGTCACGGTCGCCACCGCGAGGGAGGTGACCAGGGCGCGGGTGAGCTCGTCCAGCTCGAAGACGCGGCCGTACCACTTGAGGGTGAAGCCGTCCCAGCTCTGGTTGTAGCGGCCGGGTGTGTCGTTGAAGCCGAACGCGATCATGATCAGCACCGGCAGGGTGAGCCAGGCGATGACCAGCCAGGTGTACGCGTACAGCATCCGCCGGCCGGTCATCGCGCCGCCACCTTCATCACGTCCTCGGTGCCCAGCGCGCGTGCGTACGCGAACACCCCGATCAGCAGCACGGCCATGAGCGTGAACGACAGCGCGGAGGCCGTCGGGTAGTTGGAGCTGGTCAGGTACTGCGACTGGATGACCTGGCCGATCATCGTGGTCGACGAACTGCCCAGCACCGCCGAGTTGACGTAGTCGGAGCTGGCCGGCACGAACGTCATCAGCACGCCCGCGAAGACGCCGGGCAGCGCCAGCGGGAAGATCACCTTGCGGAACGTGGTGGCGGGGTCGGCGTACAGGTCGCGGGCGGCCTCGACGACGCGCGGGTCGATGCGTTCGAGCGCCACGTAGACGGGCAGCACCATGAACGGCAGGAAGTTGTAGACCAGCCCGCCGATCACCGCCACCGGCGTGCCGAGGACGTGGAACTCCTGGTGCAGCAGCCCGGCGTCCTTGAGCGGCCCGAGCAGGATGCCCTCGTCGGTGAGGATCTGCCGCCACGAGATGGTGCGCAGCACGAACGACACGAAGAACGGCAACAGCAGCAGGAACAGGTACGTGGCCTTGCGCCGCCCGCCGTAGAAGGCGATCCAGTACGCGACCGGGAACGCCAGCACGATCAGGACGACGGTGGTGATCCCGCCGTAGATCAGCGAGCGGACCAGTTGGGTGCGGTAGTTGACGACGGCGTCCACGTACGTCTGCCAGTGGCCGGTGAAGACGTAGCCGGTGACCACGTCGCCCTGCTGCAGCGACAGCGACAGCATCGTCACCATCGGCACGACGAAGAAGAGCAGCAGCCACAGCCCGCCGGGCAGGACCAGCAGGTACGGGGCGAGCCGTCGGCGCAGCATGTCAGCCCAGCACGATCGGTTCGAAGATGCCCTGGTACTCCTGCTGCTCGGCGGCGGTGGCGAAGGAGCGGTAGTAGTGCAGCCGGGCGTAGTCGGCCGGGGCCGGGAACACCAGCGGGCTGTCCGCCACGGCCTCCAGGGCCGCCTTGTCCTTGCCCGTCTTCGCCGCCGCGTCCTTCCTGATCTGGTCGCGGGCGGCCGGCACCGGGCACACGTAGTTGATGTACTCGGCCAGCGACGCGGCGATCTCGACCTGGTAGAAGAAGTCGATCAGCTTGAGGGCGTCGAGCGGGTTCTTCGCGGTGACCGGGATGGCGAAGTTGTCGGTCCAGATCGTGCCGCCCTCCTCGGGGATCACGAACTTGAAGTCCGTGCCGTCGGAGACGTTCTTCTGGAAGACGTCGCCGGACCAGGCCTGGGTGATCCAGACCTCGCCCTTGCCGAGCGCGTCGATGTAGCTCTGGTCGTAGTAGTTGCGGATGATGCCGCCGCTCTTCTGCTCCTTGAGCTTGGCGGCGGCCTTCTTCCAGTCGTCCGGTGTGGACTTCTCCGGGTTGACGCCGAGCGCCATCATGCCGAAGTTGCCGAGTTCCTGGGTGTCGGAGAACATGCCGACCTTGCCCTTGAAGGCGGGGTCCCACAGGTCGGCGAGCCGGGTGATCGGCCGGGTGATCTTCTTCGGGTCGTACGCGATCCCGGTCATGCCGGAGGTCCACGGCACGCTGTAGACGTTGCCCGGGTCGAACGCCTCCTTCTTGTACGCGGCGTCGGCGTTCGCCGCGTAGTTCGGCAGCTTGCCGTGGTCGAGCGGGGCGAGGAAGCCGGAGTCGACGAACTGCTTGAACTGGATGCTGTTGGTGATCACCATCAGGTCGAAGCCGATGTCCTGCCCGGCGGCGAGCTGCGGCTGCACCTTGGCGAACCAGGGGCCCATCTCCTGGATGACCTCCTGGTAGTCCACCTCGATGCCGGTGGCGGCGGTGAACTTCTTGAGCTCGGGGTGGGCCGGGTCCATGTAGAGCGGCCAGTTGGCGAAGTTCAGCTTGCCGGTGCTGGTCTTGCCGGCCCAGAACTTGGCGACCGCGTCGGCGGCGGGCGCGCTGGCGCCGGGGGAACCCTTGCCCTTGACGCCGCAGGCGGCCAGGGCGCCGCCGAGCGCCGCGAGCCCGGAGATCCGCAGGGCGTCGCGCCGGCCGAGCCGCCGCTGGGTGAGGCCGCGGAGCAGGGCCGGGTCGGGGATGCGGGGCTGGCTCATCGGACTCCGATCGGGTACGAGTGCTGCGCGCTCCAGGTGAGGAACACGCGGTCGCCGGGCTCGGCCAGGTCCTCGGCCGAGTAGGCGTTCTGGTCGAACACCACGAGGTCGGCGCCGGCCGCCGTCTTCACCGTGTAGTTCGTGGAGGTGCCGTGGTAGACCACGTCCGTCACCACGCCGGTCAGGACGCTCCCGCCGGCGGTGGCGGGCTCGTCGCGGCCGAGGTCGATCTTCTCCGGGCGTACCGAGACCTCGAGGGGGTCGCCGGGGCGGACGCCGTCGGGCACCGGCACGAGCACGCGCTCGCCCGGCCCGTACGTCAGCACCGCGATCCCGTCGTCCACGCTCCCGGCCGGGCCGTCGAGCAGGTTGGACGTACCGATGAAGCCGGCCACGAAGCGGGTGGCCGGCTTCTCGTAGATCTCCCGCGGCGAGCCCAGCTGCTCGATCCGGCCGGCCTGCATCACGGCGATGCGGTCGGACATGGTCAGCGCCTCGCCCTGGTCGTGGGTGACGTAGACGAAGGTGATGCCGACCTCGCGCTGGATGCGCTTGAGCTCGGTCTGCATCTGCTGGCGCAGCTTGAGGTCCAGCGCGCCGAGCGGCTCGTCGAGCAGCAGCGCGCGGGGCCCGTTGACCAGCGCGCGGGCCAGGGCGACGCGCTGCTGCTGGCCGCCGGACATCTCCCGCGGCGAGCGTTTCTCCATGCCGGTCAGCGAGACGATCTCCAGCATCTCGCCCACCCGGCGGCGGATCTCGGCCTTGGCGACCTTCTTGCGCTCCAGCCCGAAAGCCACATTCTGGTACGTGCTCAGGTGCGGGAACAGCGCGTACGACTGGAACACCATGTTGACGTCGCGCTTGTTCGGCGACACATTCGTGACGTCCCGGCCGTCGAGGTACACTGTGCCGCCGGTCGGCTCCTCGAACCCGGCGATCATCCGCATCGTGGTGGTCTTGCCGCAGCCCGAGGGCCCGAGCAGGGAGAAGAACTCGCCCTTGCCGATGGCCAGGTCGAGGGGGCGTACGGCCTGGACGGTCTCCCCGTGGACCACGAATTCCTTGTGCACGCCGTCGAGCTCGATCGCGGCCCTGTCGTCCATCTGGTACCTCTTCAGCCGAGATGACTCATCACGTGTTTGATGCGGGTGTATTCCTCGAGGCCGTACACGGACATGTCCTTGCCGTAGCCGGAGTGGCCGAACCCGCCGTGCGGCATCTCCGACAGGAACGGCAGGTGGGTGTTGATCCAGACCGTGCCGGCGTCGAGGCGGCGGGTGAGCCGCAGCGCCCGGGCGTGGTCGCGGGTCCAGACGCTGGCGCTGAGGCCGAAGCGGGTGTCGTTGGCGTGGTGCACGGCGGTGTCCTCGTCGTCGAAGGACTGCACGGTGATGACCGGCCCGAACACCTCGTCGCGGATCATCTCGTCGTCCTGGCGCAGCCCGGTCACGACCGTGGGCTCGACGAAGTAGCCGCGCTCGCCGATGCGCCGCCCGCCGGTGACGATCGTGGCGTGCGGCGGTGTCCGGCCGAGGAAGCCGAGCACCCGGTCGAGCTGGTCGGCGTTGTTCAGCGGCCCGTAGAAGGCGGCCGGGTCGCCGGGCCCGCCGACCACGGTGTTCTTCGCGGCGGCGGCGAGCGCGGCGGTGAACTCGTCGGCGATGCGGGCGTGCACCAGGACCCGGCACGCGGCGGTGCAGTCCTGGCCGGCGTTGAAGAACCCGGCGGCGGCGACGGCCTCGGCGGTGGCGGCCACGTCGACGTCGTCGAAGACCACGACCGGCGCCTTGCCGCCGAGCTCGAGGTGCACCTTCTTCAGGTCGGGCGCCGCGGCGGCGGCGACCTCCATGCCGGCCCGGGTGGAGCCGGTGACCGACACGAGCCGCGGGGTCGGGTGGGCGACCAGCGCCCGGCCGGTGTCCCGGTCGCCGCACACGACGTTGAACACGCCGGGCGGCAGGAACTCCGACGCGATCTCGGCGAGCAGCAGCGTGGTCACCGGAGTGGTCTCCGACGGCTTGAGGACCACCGAGTTGCCAGCGGCGATGGCCGGGGCGAACTTCCACACCGCCATCACCATGGGGTAGTTCCACGGCGTGACCTGCGCGCAGACCCCGATCGGCTCGCGCCGGACGTAGGAGGTGTGCCCGCGCAGGTACTCGCCGGCCGAGCGGCCCTCGAGCACGCGCGCGGCGCCGGCGAAGAAGCGCAGCTCGTCCAGGAGCGGGCCCATCTCCTCCTGCCGGGTCGCCTCGACGGGCTTGCCGGTGTCCCGGCATTCCGCGGCGACGAGTTCGTCGGCGCGGGCCTCGACGGCGTCGGCGTAGCGCAGCAGGGCCCGCTGCCGCTCGGCCGGGGTGGTGTCCCGCCAGGTCTCGAACCCGGCTTCGGCGGCCTCCATCGCCGCGGCGACGTCCGCCGCGGAGGAGACGGGTGCGGACGCGTACGCCTCACCGGTGCACGGGTCGAGGACGGGTGACGTTCGTCCGCCGGACGGGTCGACGGACGACCCGCCGACGAAGTTCCGCAGGACGGGCAGCGCAGCACTCACGTATCCGGACCTCCCGGGTCGACGTGGCGAGACCTTGACACATGCAAAGCCGTCAAGACAAGGGAATCCGAAGTATTTTTCAAGCACGAAACGGATTCAGACGTACGCCCCATGCCGGGCGACGTAATCCGAGGTCGGCGGCGGTGCCGGAGAGGGATTCCCGGCAGTGGCCGGCGACCGGGGCCGCCGCCGGGACACCGCGCCGTGCCGTTCCGGTCACGAACGCTCCGATTTGCGGCCCGGCTGCCGATCGTCAGCCTCGTGAGCAAGCTGTCGCCGGACGTCGTCGCGAGGCCTTCGGGCCTCGCGGTGACGCTGGCGTCCGAGCTCGACGACCTCGAGAACCACCAGGGCCACGACGTCGACGCCATCCTGGTGCGCGCCGCCGAGGCCGCCTGGGCGGCCGAGGCGCTCGGCGACCTCGTCCTGCTGCGCCGCGCCCAGCTGGTCCAGGCCGACATGCGCCAGCGCAACGGCAGCGTCGGGGCGGCCGCCCGGATCTTCCTGACCATCCACGCCTGGGCCGACCGGTACGACTGCCGCCCGCTGAGCGCCCGCAGCCACTTCCACCTCGCCCTGACGTACCACTACCTCGGCGACCACGCGGCCAGCCTCGAGCACTCGCTGTCCTCGGTCGAGCTGCTGGAGGACACCGCCCCGGCCGGGCTGCGGATCATCTACCTGGTGCGACTGGCCAACTCGCTCGCCGAGTGCGGGTCCATCCACGCCGCGCGGGAACGCTACGAGCAGGCCGAGCAGCTGGCCGTGGCGTCCGGGGACCTGACCCGGCGGATGCTGGTGCTCAACAATCTGGCGTACACCGAGATCGAGGCCGGCCACACCGGCGTCGCCCAGCAGATCGCCGAGCGGATGCACGCGACCGTACGGGCCCTCGGCCGGGAGTTCCTGGTCATCGAGCGTGACACGATCGCCAACGTACGGATCAGCGTCGGCGACTTCGCGGGCGCGGAGCGCATCCTGGCCGACATCCAGGACGCCCCGCGCTGGTTCGAGGCGCACGACGTGGCCGACGCCCGGCTCACCCTCGCGACCGCCCAGCGCCGCCTCGGCGCGCTCGACCGTGCCCAGGCCAGCCTCGACCGCTGCCGGGCCGCCTGCACCAGCGACGACCAGGGCCCGGCCCGGGTCCGCGCGATGGCCGAGCAGGCCGAGCTGTACGCGGCCGGCGGCGAGTACGCGGCGGCGTTCGAGGAGTACAAGCGGTTCCACGCGGCGGCGGAGGACCTCCGCTCGCAGCAGCAGGAGGCGCGCGCTCGCACCCGGCAGGCGATCTTCGAGACCGCCGAGGCGCGGCGCGACGCCGAGCGCTACCGGGAGCAGGCCCGCCGCGACCCGCTGACCGGCCTCTACAACCGGCGGTTCGTCGACGAGCGGCTGCCGCAGATCATGTCGGCCGCCGCCGCGGCCGGTACGCCGCTGACCGTGGCGCTGGTCGACCTCGACCACTTCAAGCGGATCAACGACACCCTCTCCCACGACGTCGGCGACCGGGTCCTGGTCGCCGTGGCCGACCTGCTGGCCGGCGCGCTGCCCGGACGCGACACGGACGCCTTCGCGGCCCGGATGGGCGGGGAGGAATTCCTCGTCGTCCTGCCCGGCCTGGCCCCGGCCGACGCCCGGCCGTGGCTGGAGAGCCTGCGGCACGCCGTCCGCGACCACCCCTGGTCTCCGGTCACCGGCGAGCTGCCCGTCACGGTCAGCATCGGCGGCGTGGCCGTCGTGCCGGCGCCCGACGAGGATCAGGCGGCCCTGCTCGCCGAGGCCGACCGCCACCTGTACGTGGCCAAGCGCACCGGCCGCGACCGCGTCGTCTGCTGACCTTTCGCCCCTGGCGTACGTTGACGGGGATATGGAGATCACCCACCGGCCGACCGCCGACGCCGCCGCGCAGGAATGGCTGCACGCGGTGACGATGCTGACCGCCACGCAGCCCGGCGGCTACGCCCGCACCTCCGCCGGGGGCATCGCCGAGATCGTCTCCGGCGTGCCCCTTCCCACCCTGAACGGCGTCTTCGGCATCGCCCGGGACCCGGATCCCGCCGGATTCGCCGAGGCGGCGGCCTCGCACCGGCTGTCCGGCGTCCCGTGGAGCATCCAGGTCCGCGGCGACGACGTCGATCCCGCCATCGTCCGGACGGCCGCGAGCCACGGGCTGGAGCATCGCGTCGCGCTGCCGTTCATGCTCAGGGAGCTCACCGCCGCCGACGTTGCGCCCGTTCCCGCGTCGCGGCGCGTCACGAGCGCCGGCGAGCTCGCGTACCGGAGGGCCCTGGCGGCGGGCTTCGAGGCACCGGAGTCGTTGTTCGCGACGATCGCGGCGCCCGAGGTGCTCGACCACCCGTCGATGAGCGCCTATCTGATCGAGGTGGACGGCGAGCCGGTCGCCACGTCGTTCGGCGTGCTCAGCGGCGACATGGTGGGCGTCTTCAACGTCTCGGTGCCGCCGGGCCGACGGGGGCGGGGCCACGGCCGGGCGGCGACCGGTGCCGTCCTGCACGACGCGTACGCCGCCGGCGCGCGCGTCGCCTACCTGCATTCCAGCGCCGCCGGCCTGCCGTTGTACCGGAGCATGGGCTTCCGGACCGCCGAGAACTGGTCGGTCTTCAGCTGAACCGCGACGGAGGCCGCGCCCTCGACGGGCGCGGCCTCCGTGGTGCGGGGGAGCGGTCAGTTCATCCAGGCGCCGCCCGTGCCGTGCTGCCACGACACGCCCGACCAGGCCCGTCCCGACCAGGGTGCCCCGTCCACCAGCGTGTTCGACCACGCGCGGCCGGTCCAGGTGGCGCCGCTCCAGGCGATGTCCGACCAGGCGCGCCCGGACCAGTCGGTGCCCGACCAGGCGCGGCCCGCCCAGTTCGGCTGGCCGTACTGGGTGCCCGCCCAGCCGGTGCCGGTCATCGGCCGGCCCATCCACTCGCCGCCCTGCCAGGCGCGGTGGGTGATGCTCGCCAGCGCCCACTCCGACGACTTCAGCGGGCCGAAGATGTCCCGTTCGCCGATCAGCGGCACGCCGTTGAGGGTGACGATCGAGGTGCCGCGCGCGGCCTGGATGCTGCCGGTGCCGGTCGACATCGGGCCGAGCTCCAGGCACAGCTTCGGCAGCTGCGCGGTGGCCCTGTCCAGGTCGATCATCCGGCCGCCGGCGGTGGCGCCGCTCACGTACGGGCCGGACTGCCGCAGCGAGCACTTCAGCGAGTCCGGGTTCAGCCACGGGTAACGCTGCAGCAGCAGCGCGGCGGCCCCGGTGGCGACCGCGGTCGCCTGGGAGGTGCCGCTGCCCACGAAGTAGCGCTCGCCGACCCGTGCCGACGGGTACGCGGCGTCCGCCATCGACCCCGGCACCCGCAGCGACACCACGGAACGCCCGGGAGTGAGCAGGTCCGGGACCCGCGGGGCGGCGCCGACGCTGGTGAAGGACGCGATCTGGTCGTCGGCGGGTGCGGTGGTGCCACGCATGTCCGTCGCGCCGACCGTGATCACGTACGGGTCGAACGCCGGGTTGGTGATGGCGCCGCCGGTGTTGCCGGAGGACACCACGACGGCGATGCCGGCCCGCCACGCGTTCTGCACCGCGAGCGACAACGGGTTCTTCAGGTAGCTGAGCACCCCGTCGGTGCCGTACGACAGGTTCAGCACCCGGATCGGGTTGCGCACGTCGTCGAAGCGGTGCTCGACCACCCAGTCGATCGCGGCGATCACCTGGGTCACGTCGACCGCGCCGTTGGCCGCGCCGACCTTCAGCGACAGCAGCTTCGCGTCGGGCGCCATGCCCCGGAAGCCGGTGCCCGAGGCGTCGCGCCCGGCGATGATGCCGGCCATGTGGGTGCCGTGGCCGTACGTGTCGCGCCACCGCAGGTTTGCCACCTGGCTCTCGAACGACAGGTCCGGGCCGTTGGCCACGTTGCCGGAGGTCAGGCCCTCCACGGGTGCGACGCCGGTGTCGATCAGCGCGATGCCGATGCCCTTGCCGGTGTAGCCACGCTGCGCCGCGACGTCCGCCCGGGTGATCCGGCGTACGTCGGTCATGGTCGCGCCGGTGGCGTCGAAGCTGTAGTCGGCCGAGGCGGCCCGCGCGGGCGTCCCGGCCTGGGCGGGCGTCCCGCCGGTCAGGGCCGCCACCGTCGTCGCCGCGGCGGTCACCGCGACCGCCGCCACGTACCGTCGCACTCGTGCTCGTCTGGCCGTCATGACGGAGGCCATCGACCCGGCCCGGCGCCACCTGAGGGTTTCGCCGGTTGTTTCCCGGTGCGATTCAGACGAGCACCACCCGCGGCGGGGCGAAGCCGTTGAACCGGGACGCGTAGACGCTGGTGTACGCCCCGGCCGAGCCGATCAGCAGCTCGTCGCCCTCCCGCAGGTCGGCGGAGAGCAGCACGTCGCGCGCGAACGTGTCCTGGCTGTCGCAGGTCGGGCCGGTCAGGTGGTAGCAGCGGCGCAGCCGGGTGCCGCGGGCGTCGTGGATGGGGTAGTGCAGCTCCCCGCCGGACTCGAGGACCTCCATGAGGCCGTGGAAGACGCCCAGGTTCGTGTGCGCCCACCAGCCGGACGGGCGTTCGGCCACCCCGATGACCCGGCAGCGGAACGTCCCGGCCTCGGCGACCAGGCACCGGCCCGGCTCGGCGAAGACCTCCACCGGGTACGGCAGCCGGGCGATCCCCGCCGCGGCGGCCCGCCCGAAGTCGGCCAGCGGCGGCACCGGCTCGTCGTACGCCGCCGGGAAACCGCCGCCGAGGTCGACCATCTCGAGGCGGACCCCGGCGCGCCGCAGCCGCTCCATCGCGGCGGCCACGTCTTGCAGCGGGTGCAGCAGGGCGGCCGGGTCCAGCGACTGCGACCCCATGTGGAAGGTGATCCCGTACGGCACGAGCCCCCGGTCCCGCGCCTCCAGGAGCAGCCGGACCACCCCGGTGACGTCCACCCCGAACTTGCCCTCGCTCGGTACGACGCTGTCGTCGCCGAATGTCGCGAGGCGCGCGTAGACCCGGCTGCCGGGGGCCTCGTCGGCGACCCGGCCCAGCTCCTCGGTGGAGTCCACGCTGAACCGGTCCACGCCGGCGGCGGCCGCCCGGGCGGTCTGCTCGCGCGCCCGCACCGGGTTGCTGAAGAGCAGGTCCCCGGCCCGTACGCCGATGCCGCCCAGCGCCTCCATCTCCTGCACGGACGCGATCTCGAAGTCGCAGCCGGCCTCGTGCAGGGTACGCAGGACGCCGGGGTGGGTGTTGCATTTGGTGGCGTAGAACGGCCGTACGCCGGGGAACGCGGCGCGGAAGGTGTCCAGGGCGGCGACGATGCGGTCGGCGCGCATCTCGAGCACCGGTGCCGGGCGTGAGTCCGTGATCGGTGTGACGGTCACGAGGTGAGGCGAGGACGGGCGCAACGGAGGCCCCTTACTCTAAGTGGTCTCATCAATGCGGAGCGTGCGTTACCAGTATGCCCCGGCCGGCCGGAAAGGTCGATGACCGGCCTCGATGGAGATCAATATCGGCACTTCCGGTCAATGACCTGCGGAAATGCAAATCGGGGCGCCCGGTGGGGCGCCCCGATCGCGTGGTTCGTGAGTCCGGATGGGGACTCTTTCACCATCTTGAATTCGATCTTGCTCCTTCGGGAAGTTGACTTTGAGTATCTACTTCCCATCTGTGAGTACAGATCGGTAATCTCTCAGCGGATATCGAACTCGCCGTCCTGCACCGAGTTCAGGAACTCGGTCCAGTTCGCCGGGTCGAAGAAGAGAGCGGGACCGGAAGGGTTCTTGCTGTCGCGAACGGCAACAGCTGTGTCGAGGACTGCGACCTCGACACAGTTGTTGCCGCCGTTTCCGTTGCTGCGACTGCTCTTTTTCCAGACGGCAGCGTTGAGACGGTGCGCTGGCATGCCATGCACCTCCCTTCGATATGCGATTGTGCGTACTGGTCCCCTACGCGCGCAGGAGACTTTCGATCATCTTAAGGCTCAGGCGGGGGTCCAATGCCCTTGCGCTCAGCCGCTCGAAGTCCAGACGGTAGCGAGCGACCTCTGAATGTTGCTCTTCGTAGAGGTCGCCCGCAAGTCCCTCTAGGTAAACTACATCCAAATGAGTGGTCTCGCGGAACTCCAAAAGCGCTGCTGAACCGCCGAGGAACGGGTGTTCGCCGGCGTCGAAGGGCAGGACCTGCAGCGTTACGTTCGGTAATCTAACGATGTCGATGAGATGGCGCAGCTGCTCGTCCATGACCTCGGGGCCGCCCACGGAGCGCCGGACGACCGACTCGTCGATGATCGCGACCAGCTCGAGCGGGTTCGGACCGGTCAGCCGGCTCTGCCGCTTGAGCCTCAGGGTGACCCGCCGGTCGGTCTGCTGGGGAGAGTCGGTCGCCCGCCCGGTGCGCATCAGCGCGCGGATGTACGCCTCGGTCTGCAGCAGGCCCGGCAGGATGATGGGCTCCCAGGCGCGCAGCGACGACGCCTCCGCCTCCAGGCCCACGAAGTTGCCCGGCCGCATGATGTCCCGGTAGTCCGTCCACCATGTCTTCTGCCGCGACGAGCGGGCCAGCTCCATGAGGGCGTCGCGGTACTGCTCGTCCTCCACGCCGTAGAGAGTCAGCAGGTCACGCACGTCGCGCGGAGTGACGGCGACCCGGGCCGTCTCGATCCGCGTGACCTTCGCGGCGTGCCATTCAAAATGGCGCGAAACATTCTCCTGGGTCAATCCCGCGTGCTCGCGGCAGCGTTTCAGCTCGGTGCCCAGCCGACGTCGGCGCAGCGTGGGACCCTCGTCAGTGGACACCGTCACTCCCTCGATCTTGAGGGGCCGCTACCCCGGTATGTATCGGCCCGCTATCCATCGTAGACGAGGCTGGACGATTACGAGTCTAGTACTTCTTGCATTGTCCTCGGAGCTAGGTACATGATGCTGCGGACAGCGAGTTATTGCCTTCTATACGGGTAGTTGCCCGGGGGCGATTCGGGTCGAGGTGTCAAAGGAGTAGCGGCGTGCTTGCTGACCAGTTCTTCCTGATCGCGCACGAGGACCGGACCGGCCGGTCGCGTCTGCACCCCCGGGCGACGGGCCTGGGCCTCGCCGCCGCCCTGCTGGGCGAGCTGATGCTCGAAGGGCGCCTGCGCGTCTTCGACGGCGACCTCTATATCGAGAGCCGGCAGCCCCCGCGGGACTCGCTCTCCCATTCCGTCCTGGAGTTGCTCATCGCCCAGCCCCAGCACCGCGAGGTGCGCACCTGGCTGGCGTACCTGTCGCAGGACGCCGCGGACCGGGTCGGCGAGCGGCTGATGCGCTCGGGCGCGGTGGAGTCGGTGACCCGGCGCCGGATGCTGAGCACCCAGACCTTCTACATGCCCAACAACGAGGCGCAGCGCAACGCGGCCGCGTGGGCGCCGATGCGGCTGGCGAACATCATGGTCCGCGGCATGGAGATGTCGACGAGCGACCGGCTGCTGGCCGGGCTGGTCGTGGCGACCGGCCTGACCCGCCACGTGCTCTGGGACTTCGAGGTGCACCGCCACGCCCTGACGCAGCTCCCGACCGCCATCGGGACGCTGCCCGAGGATTTCCGGCAGTTGATCGAGCAGACCGAGGCGTCCGTCGGCTCGGTCCTCGCCGTCGGCCGGCGGTGAGTGCCGTCGGCCGTCATCATCGCCGGCGGGACAATATCGATCAATGGGCTGGGAGGCTGTTGATGGCGCGTAAGGACGTGTCCGAACCCGATATCGTGTCGACCGCACTGGCACGGAACCGGCTCGGCGTCCCCTCGGTGGTCTTCTTCGGAGTCGCCGGAGCGGCCCCGCTCACCGTCGTCATCGGCGCCATCACGACGATCTACGCCGTCGTGGGCAACACGGCGGTGCCGGTCGTCTACCTGGTCGTCGCGGGCATCCTGTCGATCTTCACGGTCGGCTTCGTGGCGATGAGCCGGCACATCGTCAACAGCGGCGCGTTCTACTCGTACATCAGTCACGGGCTGGGGCGGATACCCGGCGTCGGCGCGGCGTTCGTGGCGCTGCCGGCGTACGCGATGATGCAGATCGGTCTCTTCGGGCTCTTCGGGGTGGTCGCCTCGGGCGTCCTGGACGGCCTGGGCTTCACCGTCGGCTGGTTCACCTGCGCCATCGTCGCCTGGGCGCTGGTCTTCGTGCTCGGCATGCTCTGGGTCGACCTCAGCGGCAAGGTGCTCGCCGTACTGCTGGTCGCCGAGATCGTCATCGTGCTCATCTACGACATCGTGATGGTCGCCAACCCGGCGGGCGGCTCGGTCTCCTTCTCCACCCTGTCGCCGACCCGGGTCTTCACGCCCGAGGTCGCCGCCATGATGGTGCTCGCGATCGCCGGCTTCGTCGGCTTCGAGGCGACGGTGGTGCTCTCCGAGGAGGCCAAGGATCCCAAGAAGACGATCGCCCGGGCGACCCACTGGGCCGTGATCCTGGCCGGCCTGCTCTGCGGGCTGTCGGCGTGGGCCATGTCGGTGGGCGCCGGGCCGGGCAACATCGTGGCGGCGGCGAAGGCGGAGCAGACCGACCTCGTCTTCACGCTGGTGAGCCCGCACGTGCCCGAGGCGCTCATCAACATCGGCTACGTGCTGTTCATGACGAGCATCTTCGCCGCGCTGCTGGCCTTCCACGCCGCGGTGTCGCGCTACCAGTTCGCGCTCGGCCGCGAGGGGGTGCTGCCGCGGGCGTGGGGCTACACCCACCCGCGTACGGGGGCACCGATCGTCGGTTCGCTGGCGCAGAGCCTGCTCGCGCTCGTCGTGATCGTGGTGTACCGGTTCACCGGCGCCGACCCGCTGATCTACCTGTTCGCCTGGCTGACCGTCGTCGGCGGCCTGGGCGTGCTGATCCTCATGTGGAGCGCCTCGGCGGCGGTGATCGTGTTCTTCGTGCGGCACCGCCACCAGGAGAACGTGTGGCGCGCGAAGGTGTCGCCGATCATCGCGTTCGTGCTGCTCAGCATCATTCTGGCGGCGACCGTCTACGGCCTCGGCGACCTGTTGCAGATCGAGCCGGGCTCGATGTTCCACTGGCTCTTCCCGACCGGGTACGCCGTCTTCGCCATCGTCGGCTTCGTCTGGGCGATCGTCATGCGCGCGGCCCGGCCCGAGGTCTACGCGGCGATCGGCCGCGGCGCCGACGGCGGCTTCATCGCGGACGCGCCGCGGCTCAAGGGTTCGCACACCGAGCCGATCAGCGCCCGCGCGATGATGGCCGCCGCCCGCGAGCCGTCGCCGCCGCCCCGCGAGATGCCGTCGCTGACGCACGAGCTGCCGCCGTTGCCGCGGGACATGCCGCCCATGCAGGGGCTGCCGGGGGACCGCTCGGCCCGCCGGGACATCCCGCCGCGCCCGGGCGACCCGCCGACCCTGCGCGACGTGCGCAGCGCGCCGCCCGAGCACTCGCCCTGGGAGGCGCCCCCCGAACCGTCGCGATGGCAGTAGCCGTCGCCTTCGAAGAGCACGCCGAAACCGCCCGCCGCCGATGGAAAGGAGGAACCCGTGCCGGCCGCGATCCGCCAGCCCCCCAAGAGCTCGGATCCGGCCGACAACGGCGGGCGGTGCCGGCGTACCGCTCAGGCGGCCTGCGGGAACTGGTAGATCCAGAACTGCTGGGCGTCCATCATCTCGGCCTCGCAGTTGCCGGAGAAGCGCTGGAGCATCAGCCGGATGACCCGGCCCATCTTGCGCTGCGCGTCGTTGTGCTGGCAGAAGTCGAGCCCGATGATGCCGTTCTGCGCCGCCGCGAACATGTACATCGCCTCGACCAGGTCGGAGAACGACGCATTGGCGCGGCCGGACGGCAGCACCGCGACGAATCCGCAATACCAGATCTTGTGCTGGGCGTAGAGCTCGGGCCAGCGCCGCTCGAAGTACTGCGGCGAGATCAACGGCATCGAGTCCAGATCGTTCGTGTACGTCGACAGCCCGCACAACGTGCCCTCGTCGTCGAGGCTCAGGTACTTCTGCACCCTGCCGTCCCGCATCACGTCCTCGAACTCGTTGCGGAACATCAGATGCCGCTGTACCGCCAGTTCATTCAGGCCGCGGAACGACTCCTCGTACATCTTCCATGCGGTTTCGATGAGCTCGTCGTCGTTGATCTGCTCGACAACCTTGATGACCATGCGATGCTCCCCGAATGTCCTGATGGTCGAGGCCACCGATTTCCTGGCACTCAAGCCGATCGATGGGCTTTCTGTGCACAGCGTACGGAGCGTATTTGGCAGATTACAAGGCGTGATTTATGCCAAGGTCAACGTGTCCTTTAATGACCCTTCGGCAAGATCCATCCGCCGGACCGGGCATCGTTCCCGCTGGTAAGGGCCCGGCAAGCGATCGAGCACCCGTGGCGCCGGTGCGGCGGCGATGGTACCGGGAAAAGCGTCCACGACACAGAGGCCTGGACTCGTGTCTGATTCTGATCAGCCCTGTTGATCTTCCCGCGGGGTCGCCGGGCCGCGTGCGAGGCGCCGGGCATCGATGGTAGACGATAGGCTCCAGCCCAGGAGCCGAGCGCCGGAGGTCTGTCCACATGGCTGTTTCCCGGGGTGGGGTGCGGCTGCTCGCCGTCGCCTGCGCCTTCGTCACCGTTCTGTCCGGGTCTGCCGCGGCCGCCGCGGGACCCGTCGCGACCCCCGCCGCCGGGACGGCCGGCACCGAGCCCGAGTTCGACTACACCCAGGCCGTGCGGGAGCAGGTGTGGGTGCAGGCACCGGTCGACAGCGACGCCGACGGGCGGCCCGACCGGGTGGCGGTGCGCATCATCCGCCCCCGAACGCCGGACGGCCGCAAGGTGCCGGTCATCTTCCAGCCCAGTCCCTATTACGCGGGGCTCAAGGACGTACCGAATCACGACGACATCGACCGCGACGGTGCCGGCGCCCGGCGCGGTGCGTCTCCCGGCACGGACCGGGCGGCCGAGACCATCGTCTTCTCGGGATACCTCGACAACTACTTCGTCCCGCGCGGGTACGCCGTCGTGTTCGCCGACAGCCTCGGCAGCGGCGGCTCGACCGGCTGCCCGACGTCCGGCGGCCGCAACGAGACGCTGGGCATGAAGGCCGTGGTCGACTGGCTCAACGGGCGTGCCCCCGGCGTCGACGCGGCGGGCGCGCCGGTGCGCGCGACCTGGTCGACCGGCCGCACCGGCATGATCGGTGTGTCCTACAACGGCACCCTGCCGAACGCGGTCGCCGCCACCGGCGTGCGGGGGCTGGAGACCATCGTGCCGATCGCCGGCATCTCCAGCTGGTACGACTACTACCGCGCGAACGGCGGGGTGGTGGCGCCCGGCGGCTTCCAGGGCGAGGACACCGACGTGCTCGCCAAGGCGGTGCTCACCCGGGCGGACCCGGAGGTCTGCGCGGGCGTCATGGCCGATCTTGAACGTGCCCAGGACAGGGAGACCGGCGACTACAGCGCCTACTGGGCCGAGCGGGACTACGTGCGCGACGCCGGCCGGGTGCGGGCGAGCGTGCTGCTGGTGCACGGGTTGCACGACGACAACGTCCGCACCCAGCAGGCCGGTCAGTGGTGGGACGCGCTCGCCCGGCGCGGAGTGCCGCGCAAGATCTGGCTGCACCAGGCCGGTCACACCGACCCCTTCAACGTGCGGCGCGACGTGTGGCTGGACACCCTGCACCGCTGGTTCGACTACTGGCTGTACCGGATCGACACGGGGATCATGCGCGAGCCGATGGCCGACGTGGAGGTGGCGCCGAACCAGTGGCGTACGGCGTCGACCTGGCCCGTGCCCGGCACCCGCCCCACCGCGATGGCCCTCGGCGGCCCCGCCCCGGACGGCCGCCCGGGCACCCTGACGCCGTGGCCGGTCCGGCCCGGCGGCCGGCAGAGCTTCGTGGACGACCCGTCGCGCACGGCCGAGGACCTGGTCGCCGGCGAGCTGAGCGCGGACCCGGGGCGGCTGGCGTACCTGTCGGCGCCGCTCGAGCGGGAGACCCGGCTGTCCGGCACGCCCGAGATCACGGTGCGCGCCGACCTCGCGGGACGGTCGCCGTACCTGACGGCGCTGCTGGTCGACTACGGCACCGCCGACCGGTACGCCGGCCTGCGCACGATCCCCGGCCAGGACTGCGTCGGGCCGGGCATCCCCGAGGACCCGGGCTGCTTCAACCGCCGGGAGTACGTGACCGCCGCGACCCCGTTGGAGATCGTCAGCCGGGGCTGGCTGGACGTGCGCAACCGGTTCTCCCCGGCGCGGACGACGCCGATCGAGGCGGGCCGGGCGTACACGTTCCGCTGGAACCTGCAGACCGAGGACCACGTCTTCGCCCCGGGGCACCGCATCGGGGTGGTGCTGATCTCCACGGAGCGTGACCACACCCTGCGCTACCCGGCGGGCACCGAGGTCGGCGTGCGGCTGGGCGTCTCCAAGGTGGTCCTGCCGCTGGCCGGGTGACGTCCCCCGCGAAATCCTCCCGGCGCTGCGCCGTTCCGTTTTGGGGCGGCGCAGCGTCTTTTGCGGCGTTCCGACTTTCTCCATATTCGACAAAAGTTTGAGGTCGAGGGTGGAAAGTTCTGGTGCGCTCGTCGATTGTGGATCAGGATGTTCACGTCTCCGAATCGGAGCGGTAACACCAGTTCGAAGGAGCAGCATGGTCCGATTGCTCGTCCTCTCCCTGCTGACCACCGCGGCGGTCGCCGCCCACCCGACCGCCGCGCAAGCCGCCGACCTGCCACCGCAGGAACCCGGCCTCACCCTCCGTACCTTCGACACCCGCGTCCCGCTCAGCGCGATCTGCACCCTCAAGCCCAGCCAGACGCCCAACGTGGACAAGCTGATCCCGCAGGTGGATCTGCACACCGCCGCGGACTTCGGGTTCGAGGACAACTTCGTCGCCCACGTGCTCGGCAACATCACCGTCCCGGCCGACGGCGCGTACACCTTCCGGCTGACCAGCGACGACGGCTCCCGGCTGAGCATCGACGGCAACCGCGTGGTCGACAACGACGGCCTGCACGGCGTCGAGTCCAAGGACGGCACGGCCGACCTCACCGCCGGCACGCACTCCGTGTTCATCGAGTTCTTCGAGGCCGGCGGCGGCCAGGACCTGACGTTCTCGTGGCAGCCGCCCGGCGCCGAGGGCTTCACCGTGGTGCCGAACTCCGTGCTCAGCACCGACGCCGGCGTCGTCCGGGTCACCGCCCCCGGCCAGAAGCAGTGCGAGGGCCAGAACGACACCCCCGGCGACGGGCTGCCGCTCGATGCCGTCAACCCCGGCTACACCCTGACGAACCTGCGCCCGGACGGCTTCCAGCCGCAGGTCTCCGCGATGGCGTGGACGCCGGACAAGCGCCTCGTCATCACCACCTGGGGCGGCAGCGACACCAGCACCGGCGAGGTCTACCTGGTCGACAACGTCACCGGCACGACCGACCCCTCCAAGGTCCGGTACTCCAAGTTCGTCTCGGGCCTCAAGGAGCCGATGGGCGTCGCCGTCGCCGACGGCAAGATCTACGTGTCCCAGAAGCACGAGCTCACCGAGTTCACCGACACCGACGGCGACGACGTGGCCGACCGGCGGCGCACCGTGGCGACCTGGCCGTTCGGCGGCAACTTCCACGAGTTCGCGTTCGGCCTGCTCTACCGGGACGGCGAGTTCCACCTGAACCTGTCGGTGGCGATCGACCTCGGCGGTGCCACCACCAACCCGCAGCCGGCGGCGAACCGGGGCACCAGCATCGTGGTGAACCGGCGCACCGGCAAGGTCCGCTACGTGGCCGGCGGCCTGCGCACGCCCAACGGCCTCGGCTGGGGCCCCGACGGCGGCCTGTTCGTCGCCGACAACCAGGGCGGCTGGCTGCCCGCGTCCAAGCTCGTGCAGATCAAGCAGGACCGGTTCTTCAACCACTACACCAACCCGGCCGGCCCGTTCGACGCGAACAAGGTCACCAAGCCGGTGCTGTGGCTGCCGCAGAACGAGATCGCGAACTCGCCGAGCACCCCGGTGCTGCTCCAGCAGGGCCCGTTCAAGGGGCAGATGCTCCTCGGTGACGTCACGTACGGCGGGCTGCAGCGGGCGTACCTGGAGAAGGTCCACGGCGAGTACCAGGGCGTGGTGTTCCGGCACACCCAGGGCCTCGAGTCCGGCGTCAACCGCACCACGATCGGCCCCGACGGTGCCGTCTACATCGGCGGGCTCGGCGCCGACGGCAACTGGGGCCAGACCGGCAAGCTCCGGTACGGGCTGCAGAAGCTCACCCCGAACGGCACCACCGCCTTCGACATGAAGTCGGTCAGGGCCACGCACACCGGCTTCGTCATCGAGTACACGAAGCCGCTGTCCGCCGAGACGGCCGGGAACGTCGCCGCCGGCTACCAGGTCGAGCAGTGGCGGTACGCGCCGACCCCGGCGTACGGCGGACCCAAGGTCGACCAGCAGAAGCTGAAGGTGACCGCGGCCAAGGTCTCCGCCGACCGGCGGAAGGTGACCCTGACGATCGACGGCCTCCTGCCCGACCGGGTGGTCTACCTGCGTTCGCCGCGCCCGTTCAGCGCCTCGAACGGCGAGCAGCTGTGGAGCACCGAGGCGTGGTACACGCTCAACGCCATCCCGGGCCGCCAGGCCGACCAGGTCTACTACGAGGCCGAGGAGGGCCGGCGCCAGGGCGGTGCCGGGCTGAACACCGACCACCGCGGCTTCTCCGGCGTCGGCTTCGTCGACCGTCTCGGCACCCTCAACGCCTCCACCACGCTGCACGTCGACGTGAGCAGGGCGGGGGAGTACGAGGTCGGCCTGCGCTACTCGAACGGCCCCAACCCGTTCCAGGGCGACAAGACGATCAGCGTCTACGTCAACGGTCGCAAGATCCGGCAGACCGTGCTGCCCACGACGGTGACCTGGGACGACTGGGCCACCAAGACCGAGCGGCTCACGCTGCGCCGCGGTGACAACACGATCGAGTACCGGGTCGACACCGGCGACGCCGGCAACGTCAACCTCGACCTGATCACCGTACGCCGGCCGGGGGAGCGCATCACCCTATTCGACGGCACGAACCTCACCGAGTGGCAGCACACCGACGGGCGGACGGCCGGCTGGCCGCGGCTGCCCGGCGGCGCGATGGAGGTGGCCAACGGCGACCTGCGGACCCGGCAGGCGTTCGGCGACTACAAGCTGCACGTGGAGTTCAAGGTTCCGCTGCTGCCGCCGGACGTGACCGGCCAGAACCGGGGCAACAGCGGCGTCTACCAGCAGGAGCGGTACGAGGTCCAGATCCTCGACTCGTACGGTGACACCACCCTCGACACCAACGAGGCCGGCGCCATCTACCTGCAGAAGGCACCGGACGTCAACGTCGCCAAGGCGCCGGAGACGTGGCAGACCTACGACATCGACTTCCGCGCGGCGCGCTACGACGCCGCCGGGACGAAGACGGAGAAGGCCCGCATCACGGTGGTGTGGAACGGCGTGAAGGTCCACGACAACGTGGAGATCAACGGCGTGACGGGCGGCAGCATCGCCGAGGGCCCGTCCACCGGTGCGATCCGCCTCCAGGACCACGGCAACAAGGTCCAGTACCGCAACATCTGGATCCAGCCGAAGGGCTGACCGCGGTGCCTCCCTGGCTCAGCCGAGCGGCAGGGCCAGGGAGGTGTCCGGGTCGAAGAAGCGCAGGGCCCCGGGCGGGAACGTCAGCGTGATCCGGTCGCCGGGCGCCGCCCGGAAACCCGGTCCCGCCTGCACCTTCAGCTCGCCCGCCGGCCACCGTACGGTCAGCAGCACCGCCGCACCGGTCGGCTCGGCGACCTCCACCTCGGCCGTCAGGCCGTCCGGCACGCCCACCCCGAGCCGCTCGGCCCGGACCCCGACCAGGATCTTGCGGTCCTGCCAGGCGCCCAGCACCGCCGGCGCGGGCAGGCTCCGCTGCTCGTCGACGACCAGGCGGCCGTCGTGCACCGTCGCGAGGAAGAAGTTCATCGGCGGCGCGCCGAGGAACCCGCCGACGAACCGCTCGGCCGGCCGGTCGTAGACGTCCATGGGCGGGCCCAGCTGCGCGATGCGGCCGTCGCGCAGCACCGCCACCCGGTCGCCCAGCGACATCGCCTCCGCCTGGTCGTGGGTCACGTAGAGGGTGGTGGTGCCGAGCCGGGCGACGATCTTCTTGAGCTCGGCGCGGAACTGCATCCGCAGCAGCGCGTCCAGGTTGGACAGCGGCTCGTCCATCAGCAGGACGTCCGCGTCGACCACGATCGCGCGGGCCACCGCGACCCGCTGCCGCTGGCCGCCGGAGAGCTGCGCCGGATAGCGGTCGAGGAGGTCCTCCAGATCGAGCAGGGCGGCGGCGCGGCGTACCCGGGACTCCCACTCGGGCTTCGGGACCTTCCGCATGGTGAGGCCGAAGCCGATGTTCTCCCGCACCCGCAGGTGCGGGAAGATCGCGTACGACTGGAACACCATCGACAGCCGCCGGTCGCGCGCCGGCAGGGCGGTGACGTCGCGCCCGCCGATGCTGACCGTGCCGCCGTCCGGCGTCTCCAGGCCCGCCACCATGCGCAGCAGCGTCGTCTTGCCGCAGCCGCTCGGGCCGACCAGCACCAGGAACTCGCCGTCGGCCACCTCCAGCGAGACGTCGTCGGTGGCCCGGCGGCTGCCCGACGGGTACGTCTTGACCAGGTTGCTCACCGTCACGCCGGCCATGCGCCGTCTCCCGTCATCGCAGCGTCGTGCCCCACATGTTGAGCAGATAGCGGCGTACCACCGCGATGAAGACGAGGGCGGGCAGCACCAGCGCGAGGCCGCCGGCGAACCGGAAGGCGAGCGGCGAGTCGGCCAGCGTGGCGAGCACCTGGGCGGGCAGGGTCCGCCGGTTCAGGGTGAGGATGCTGGCGCCCAGCACCTCGTTCCAGGACAGCACGAAGGTGAACATGGCCGAGGCAGCGATGCCGGGCAGCGCCTGCGGCAGGACCACCCGGACGAACGCCCGCAGCGGCGACGCCCCGAAGATCATCGCGGCCTCCTCCTGCTCCCGCGAGACGCCCAGGAAGATCGCCGAGGTGATCAGGATCGTCGTCGGCAGGGCCAGGGCCGTGTGCAGCAGGGTGACGCCGTACGAGGTGTCGTAGAGCCCGGTGTCCAGGAAGATCCGGGCCAGCGGCACCGACAGCACCACGATCGGCAGCGCCCGGGTCAGCAGCAGCGCCAGCTGGTACGGGTCGCGCCCGCGGAACGCGTACCGGGCCAGTGCGTACCCGGCCGGCAGGCCGACGGCCAGCGACAGCGCCACCGTGCCCAGCCCGACCGTGACCGAGTTGATGAGCCCGCCGACGATGCCGGTCGAGCGCAGGAACGTCGACATCGTCTCGCCGGACAGCGACGTCGGCAGCAGCGGCAGCGGGAACCGGTTGAGCGACTCCCGGCTGGACAGGGCCGCCAGCGCGATGAGATAGAGCGGCACGCCCATGAACAGCGTCACGGCGATGCAGCCGAGCTGCACGAGCAGGCCCCCGCGCCGGCTCATCCGTGCATCCCCGGCTGCCCGCGCATGAGCCGCAGGTAGCCGACCGCGGCCACGATCGACAGCGCCAGCACCACCAGCGCGATCGCGGTCGCCACGTTCGGGTTCTGCAGCTGGTAGTACCACTGGTAGGTCTCGCCGACCAGCAGCGGGAAGTTACGCCCGGTCAGGGCCTGCGCGACCGCGAACGCCTCCAGCGCCAGGATCGTCCGCAGGATCAGCGCCACCTGGAGGCTGGGCCGCAGCTGGGGGAGCAGGACGTGCCGCACCCGCTGCCGGTACGTCGCCCCGAACACCGCCGCCGCCTCGTCGTAGTCGCGCGGCACGTTCTGCAGCCCGGCCACCACGATCACGAACACCATCGACGTGGCCCGCCACAGCTCCGCCACCACCACCGCCAGGAACATGGTCGAGGGGTTCTCGAAGGACAGCCACGCGTACGGGCCGGCGCCCAGGTGATCGAGCACCGAGTTGAGGTAGCCGCGGTCGGTGAACACCGACAGCCACACCAGCCCGGCGGCGAGGTCGCTGATCGCCAGCGGCACCACCCAGATGTAGAAGTGCAGGCCGGCGAAGCGGGGTCGCTGGCGCAGCAGCAGCGCCATGGCCAGGGCGAGCGCGAACTGCAGCGGGATCAGCACCACGATCAGCAGCGCGGTGTTGCGGGTGGCGTCCCAGAAGTACGGGTCGTCGGCCATGCGGCGCACGTACGCGGTGGTGGGCCCGCCGGGGCCGGTGAACGCCTGCGTGACGCCGGCGACCAGCGGCCACAGGAACAGCGCCGCCATGAACACGATCGACGGGGCGATCAGCAGCAGCGCCGCGGGTGGCCGCCCGCGCCGCCGGGCGCCCGGCGGCATCAGGCCACCCGGCACGGGTTGCCCGCGGGGTCCGGCCGCCAGCACGGGATCCTCAGCTCGCCGAGGATCCGGTCGAGCTCCCGGGCCTGCGCGTCGAGTACCTGCCGCACCGGCCGGCCGTCGAGGCAGATCTCCTTGAAGCAGTTCTTGAAGATCTGGCCGACCTCGCCGTCGCGGGCGCCCAGCCCCACCGGCGGCAGCGACAGGATGGCGCCCGGCGCCTCCCGTTGCGCCTTCACGGCCGCCTCGGCCAGTGCCACCGCGCCCGGCAGGTCGCCCGGGACCGCGGCGTTCGTCACCGGGAAGAACGCGTTCTGGCGCAGCACGTCGATCTGGGCCTCCGGCGTGGTCAGCGCCCTGATCACGTTCTTCGCCTTCGCCGGCTCGGGGGCGCCGGCGGGGATGGCCAGCCCGGCGAGCACCAGCATGTAACCCAGGCCCTTCGGGCCGCTCGGCGCGGGAACCATCAGCCAGTCGTCCGGCCTGCCGGCCGGCGCGCCGACCAGCCGGGCCACGTGGTCGAAGCCGATCAGGACCTCGCCGCGCTGCAGCGGCTCCTGGAGGTTGTCGTACGTGGTCGACGCCCGGGCCGTCTGCGCCCACAGCTGCTTCATGTACTCCCACGCCGTCACCGCGTCCGGGCCGCGGAACGTGGTGATCTGCCCGCCGGTGAAGCTGGGCAGCAGGAAGCCCTGGAAGAACCGGTGGTAGAGGCCCTTGACCCCGGCCGGGATGCCGAAGACCGGCTTGCCGCCGTTGGCCTGCCGTGCCGCCGTCGTCCACGTGAGCAACTGGTCGTACGTGAGCCTCTGCACGTCGGCGCCGGGCGGCAGCCACTGCAAAGCCTTCTTGTGCACGGCCAGCACGTAGCTCGCCTGCATCCACGGGATGTACTTCGTGGTGCTGCCGCCGAGCTTCGCCAGGCCGGTCAGCTCCTCGGCGAAACCCCGGTCGCTCAGCGAGGCGAGCACGTCGTCGAGGTCGGTGAGGCGCGACGCGTGCGGCGCCAGGTCGCCGTGCAACGCACCGGCCACGGAGATCCGCACCTTGCCCGCGTCGGCCTGGGTCTGGAGGGTGGAGGCGAAGATGCCGGTCTCCACCTGGTTGAAGGCGACCTTCTCGCCGGTCACCCGCTCCTGGAGGATCCTCTCGAAGCGCTGCTTCTCCTCGACCGGGCTGAACTGGTTGGACATCAGGGTGATCGAGCCGGCGCCGCCGCCCGACCCGGTGGTCGACACGCCCCCGCAGGCGCCGAGCACCGGCGCCGCGGCGATCCCCGCCAGCAGGGCCCTCCGGCTGATCGGTCCGGAACGGTGCGTCATCGCCGACCCCCTCCGCCGTGATCCATGGATCACAATCTATGCGACATCGGGGGCCGGCGATATGCGCAAGGGTCAGAGAGTGCCCCGGCGGGCGTCCTGCCAGAGGTCCACCGGCACGGCCACGCCCGCGAGGATCTCGTCGATCGCGGCCAGCTCGCCGTCGTCGAACCCGAGGTTGTCGAGGGCGGCCACGTTCTGCTCCAGCTGGTGCACGCTGCTGGCGCCCATGACCAGCGAGGTGACCCGCGGGTCCCGCAGCGCCCACGCCAGCGCGAGCTGGGCGAGGCTCTGCCCCCGGGCCTTCGCGACGTCGTGCAGCGCGTGCAGCCGGGACACCAGCGCGTCGTCGATCCACTCCGGGTCCAGCGACTTGCCCTGGGTGGCCCGCGAACCCTCCGGGATGCCGCCCAGATACTTGCCGGTCAGCAGCCCCTGGGCCAGGGCGGTGAAGCCGATGACCCCGGCGCCCACCTCTTCCGCGGCGTCGAGCAGGCCCTCCGTCTCGACCCAGCGGTTCAGCATCGAGTACGACGGCTGGTGGATCAGCAGCGGCGTGCCGAGCTCCCGCAGCAGCCCCGCCATCCGCCGGGTGTGCTCCGCGTCGTAGGAGGAGATGCCGACGTGCAGGGCCTTGCCCGCGCGTACGGCCGCGTCCAGCGCCGAGGCGGTCTCCTCCAGCGGGGTGGTGGGGTCGAAACGGTGGGAGTAGAAGATGTCGACGTACTCCAGGCCCAGCCGGCCCAGCGACTGGTCCAGGCTGGCGAGCAGGTACTTACGCCCGCCGCCGCCCTGGCCGTACGGCCCCGGCCACATGTCCCAGCCGGCCTTGGTCGACACCACGAGCTCGTCCCGGTACGCCCGCAGGTCCTCGCGCAGCAGCCGGCCGAAGTTCACCTCGGCGGACCCGTACGGCGGACCGTAGTTGTTCGCCAGGTCGAAGTGCGTGACGCCGAGGTCGAAGGCCCGGCGGACGATGGCCCGCTGCTGCTCGAACGGCGTGTCGTCGCCGAAGTTGTGCCAGAGGCCGAGGGAGAGCAGGGGCAGGTCGAGGCCCGAGCGCCCGGTCCGGCGATACTGCATTCCACTGATGTAACGATCCGATGCGGCGACGTAGGTCATGCGGCCACTATCGCGGCCGGCTCCCCGGTCGTCCACCTCACCGCGGGCGCCCGGAGTGTGGCGACCACCACGCCGGTCACCGGCGCCGGCCCTCGCCGACGGCGGAGCGTACCGCGTCGACGTCGCGCCCGGTGCTCGCCATCGCCGCTTCCGGGACCGGCGGCACCGCCTCGCGCACCTGCCGGCGGCCGAGGATCGCGGCGACCCCCGCGACCGCGAACACGACGACCACCACCACGAGCGCCGCCAGCCACGCCGGCCACACCAGCGCCAGCAGCGCGCCCACCGTCAGCAGCAGCGTGGAGACGCCGTAGAGGGCGAGCACGCCGGCGCCGCCCAGCATCCCGGCCCCCGTCCCGGCCCGTTTTCCCTTCTCCACCATTTCCGTACGGGCCAGCGCCAGCTCCTCGCGGACCAGGGCGGAGACCTGCTCGCCCAAGCGGCCGACCAGGTCGCCGGCCGGCCCGTCCGGCCGCATCCTCGTGTCGCTCATGATCCTGAACTACCCGGGGCCGGGACGGATATTCCGGCCGGAGTCCTCAGGTCCCCCGATCGGCTGCCGATGCCTGCGCCCACAGGACGGGCGAACGAACGAAGCGGGGACTATGACCGGCTGGCACACTCGGGCCGTGGCGCTGGCCGCCGGCGTTCTCGCTCTGGCGGTGGTCGGCCCGTCCGCACCCACCGCCCCGTCCGCCGGCCCGGGCCACTGGGCGTCGTGGCTCGGGTCGGCGTCCGCGGACCCCGCGACCGGCCTCGCAGAGGTCCGCGCCCTCATCGGCGCCGCCACCGGGGCGGCCGGCAACCTCACCGGCAGGGGCGTCGGGATCGCGCTCATCGACACGGGCGTCGCCCCCGTCGCCGGGCTGCCCCCGAGCCGGATCGTCAACGGCCCGGACCTGTCCCTGGAGTCCCAGGCGCCGCAGCTGCGCTACCTGGACACTTTCGGACACGGTACGCACATGGCGGGCATCATCGCCGGCGCGGACCCGGTCACCGGCGCCACCGGCCTCGCCCCCGGTGCGCGGCTCACCTCGATCAAGGTCGGCACCGCCACCGGCGCGGTCGACGTCACCCAGGTCATCGCGGCCGTCGACTGGGTGGTGAAGCATCGCGCGGACGACCCCGCGTACCCGATCCGGGTCCTGAATCTGTCCTACGGTTCCGGCGGCACCCCGGCGACCTGGACCGACCCGCTCGGCCTCGCGGTGGAACGGGCCTGGCAGGCGGGCATCGTCGTGGTCGCCGCGGCGGGCAACGACGGCAACGCGGCCGGCTCGCTCGCCAACCCGGCCTCCGACGAGTGGGTCCTGTCCGTCGGGGCGGTGGCGACCAAGGGTACGGCCACCGTCGCCGACGACGAGCTGACCGCGTTCACCAACCTGCCCGGCAGCGGCAAACAGATCAACGTGCTCGCCCCCGGCGTCTCGATCCTGTCCCTGCGCGACCCCGGCTCGTACATCGACACGGAATTCCCCAGCGCCCGCGAGGGCGAGACCCTGTTCCGCGGCAGCGGCACCTCCCAGGCCGCGGCCGTCACGTCCGCGGCGGTCGCGCTGCTGGTGCAGGCCCGCCCCGCCGCCACCCCCGACCAGCTCAAGGACTGGCTGGTCAGGAGCGCCACGTACGTCCCCAACGGCGCGGCGGCCCGGCTCGGCCTGCGGGAGATCAACGTCAACGCGGCCCTGGCCCGCAGCGCCGTCCCCGCCCCGCCGCAGACCTGGAACAGATCCTCGGGCACGGGCACCCTGGACAACTCCCGGGGCCCGAGCCGCCTGGTCTTCGACAACGCGCCGCTCACCGGCCAGCGCTCGGTCTGGGGCCCGCTGCCGACGTCCACGTGGGCGATCCGCACGACGACCGGTACGTCCTGGTCGGGCGGCCTCTGGATGGGCTACCGCGTCGCCGGCGACGACTGGACCGGCACCTCCTGGGCGTCCCGCACGTGGGCCCCGGCGACCTGGTCGAACAGCACGCCCTGGAGCGGCACGACGGCCGCCTGGAGCGATCCGTCGTGGTCGGGCCGGTCGTGGTCGGGGCGCTCCTGGTCGGCCGGCTCCTGGTCGGGCCGCTCCTGGTCCAGCGACGACTGGTCGACCGCGTCCTGGCGCTGATCCCGCGCGCCGCCGCGCCCGGCCGCCGGGCACGCCCCGATCCAGGGTCGCCGCCCGGGTGACTCCGGGCATCGTGCCGGGCTCGCCCCGGGCGTTGTGCCGGGCTAACCCTGGGCGTTGTGTCGGGCTCCTCGTGGGCGTCTGGTCGCGGGCATCTCCTCGCGGGCGTCTGCCCGCCGCGTCGAGCCGGGCTCACCCCCGCCGCGTCGAGCCGGGCTCACCCCGGGCGTCGGGGCGGTGCCGTCGTGGGAGTTCGGGGCGGTGTCAGCCCGGGGAGGGCGGGGTCACCAGCGGAGGCGGAGGTCGAGGGCGGACGACGGCACCGCCGGGTCGTCGGCGTCCACGACGGCCAGCAGGGACACGCCGTCGTCATGGACGGCCCGGACCGCCAGGCCTTCCACCTTGTCCGGCCTGGGGAGGGCCGCCACCACGGCGGGAGCGCCGTCCCGCAGCAGGGCAACGGCCGCGCCGACCACCGGACCGTCGTCGATGGCGTTGGGCGTGTCCTCGGCGGCGGCACTCACCAGCACGCTGCCGTCCGGCAGCGGCACCGCGTCGGTGATCGCCAGCGCCACTCCGGCCACCGTGCCCAGGTCATACCGCCGCACCCCGCCGATTGCCGCGGCCGGGATGCCGTGCCCGCCGCCTTTCTGCGCGCCCGTGTCCTGCGGGCCCGGTTCCTGCGCGTCCGGTTCCTGCGGGTCCGGCTCGTGCGCGTCCTGCTCGTGCGCGTCCTGCTCGTGCGCGTCCGGCTCCTGTGCGCCGGGCCCCGGTGCGGCCGTGTCGGGGGTTTCCGGGTGGGGGGCGTTCAGGGCGGCGAGCAGGGCGGAGAGGTCCACGTCCACCGAGGCCGACGGCACGCCTGCCGCTGAGTTGCCGCGCTGGAACCAGCGCAGCCGGTCTCCCGTGACGCAGGCGCCCTCGAGGTTCAGGAGGTCGACGGCGAGGCCCAGGGCGGCGGCGACCGCATGATAGAAATCGGTCAGGTCGGTCACGGTGAAGGCGGTGCCGCCGGTGGTGGGGCGTAGCAGGCAGGCGCGCATGCGGGCGGGGGAGGAGCCGGAGCCGAGGAGCAGCACCCCGCCCGGCACCTCGCAGGCCGCCTCGAAGTCGGGCTTCAGGTGCTTCGTGCCCTCGGCCGAGCCGAAGGTCTCGTGGCCACCGACCGCGGGCAGCACCCGCACCGGCCGGATCCCGCCGGGGCACTGCCACGCGGCGTGGGTGGCGTCGTCCTGGACGATCAGCCAGCCGTCGCCGAACCGGGCCACCGCCGACGCGGCCCGCACCGGCAGGCCGTCGTCGAACCACAGCCCGGTCGCGTGCTCGATCTCCACCCGCATGCCCATCGGCCTTCCCGCCCGCCCGCCGGCTTGCCGCCGCTCCCCGGTCTGCCCGCACGCCTGCCGTTTTGCCGCACGGCCGCCGGCTTTCCCGCACGGCCGCCAGCTTCCCGCACGCCTGCCGGCTTCCCGGCACGGCCGCCGGCTTTCCCGCACGCCTGCCGGCTTCCCCGCGCGGCACGATGATCACACACCGGGAGGGTGCACGGCGGCGTCCGCGCTGCCCGGCGAAGGTCGCGGGGCGGCCGTATCGTGGAGGTGTGTTCCTCATCTTCGGCTTCCGGACCAAGGACCGTTTCCACTCGTCGGCGGTGCGCCGCTGCGACTTCTGCGGGGTGACGGCGGCCCAGTCGCTGGTCCAGCGGACGACGAAATTCAGCCTCTTCTTCATTCCGCTGTTCCCGGTGCGTGCGGCCCGCTGGATCCGCATCTGCACGAACTGCGGCGGCGCCCGCGAGATCAGCCGCGGCGAGGCCCTCGCCGCCGCCTGACCCGGACCCGTACGTACGCCGTCGTCCTCCCGGGGCGACCCGGCAGCACCCGCCGGACGACCGGCTACGACGGCCCGATCGAGGTCTTCGGCGACCGGCCGGGGGCGCGCCCGGGCCTCGGGCATTCTGGCCGACGGCGGCCTCCGCGCGCAGGTGCTGCGAGCCGCCCGTCAGGTGGGCATCCGCCAGGGACGGACCACGGACGGGTCGCGTCGCGGCACCACCGGATAGACGCTGGAGTGCACCTGCCACGACGGCGGCTGGGCCGGCGCGTGCTGCGTACGCCCGAGCGCCCGCAGCATGTCCAGCAGCGCGGTCCGCAGCTGCGGGTCGGCGACCAGGCCGCGCTCGTCCACGGCCTCCGGTGGCAGCGGGATGCGGATGCACGCGGACCGGAGCAGCCGGGCCCCGGCGTGGCCCAGCACCGTCTCCAGGGTCGCCAGCGCGGCCTGATCCTGGGCAGGGGGCGTCACCGACAGCCACGCCGCCTGCTTGTCGCGCAGGTCACCGCCGTCGACCAGCCAGTCGAGCAGGTTCTTCAGGCTGCCGGGCAGGGAACCCGCGTACTCGGGGGTGCTGAACAGCACGGCGTCCGCCGCCTCGGCGCGCTGACGCAGCAGGGCCACGGCGGCGGGCAGGGCGGGCTCGCCGGGAACGTACGCGGGCAGGTCGCGCAGCCCGTCGTACAGGGTGACGGCGAGGTCGGCCGGGGCGGCCCGGACCGCCGTACGCAGCGCGGCGGTGTGCAGTGATCCCACCCGGGTGTCCCCCGAGATCAGCAGGATGCGCGTCATGACGCAAGACGATAGGGCCCCGCCCGGACCGCTGCCATGCCGGCCGTGCCCCACCGCCGGCCCGGCCGCCCGATCAGTCCAGCGGTCCGCCGGTGTTGCGGATGAACTGCCGGAGGACCTTGAGGGTGGTGACGTAGTCCGCGTCGTCGATGTCCTTGTGCAGGAGGGCGCGGATCGCGGGGGCGTGTTCCTTGAGGCCGACCCGCGCCCGCTCGCCGGCGTCCGTGATCCGGAACCCGTCGTCGTCGCGGGTCAGCCAGCCGCGGTCCACCAGGACCGCCGCTTCGGCCTCGAGGTCGTCCTCCGGCCGGAGATAGGTGCGCATCGCCTCGCGCAGCTGCGGGACGGTCGCGGCGCCGCCCTCGGGCCGGAGATCCCGCGGGGACAGGTTGCGCAGCAGCCAGAACTGCGGCTGGGTGAAGCCCAGTTCGACCTGCCGGGCGCGGGTGAAGGCGATGAGGGACTCGTAGGCGACGCCGGTCCAGTAGGCGGCGGGCTGGGCGGCGAGCTCGGCGTCGAACATGGTCTGCCTCCGGTGGTGAGCGAGCGATGCGAGGACGGTAGAACCTCAACCACGCTTCACTTCAAGACCGTCGCCGGGTCTGGGATCATCGCGGGCATGCGCTTGCTGAACGCTCTGCACGGGCCGGCCGACGATGCGTACGCGGTCACGGTCGCCGGGGAGACCCTGTCGCGGCACGAGCTGCTGGGGCGGGCTGCCGCGCTGGCCGCGGAGCTGGGCGGGGTGCCGATGGCCGCCGTGCATGCCGCGCCCGGGATGCCGGCGGTCGTCGCGGTCACCGCCGGGCTGCTTGCCGGGGTGCCGGTGGTGCCGGTGCCGCCCGACGCGGGGGAGGTGGAGCGCGCCCATGTGCTGCGGGATTCCGGTGCGGCGGTCGTGCTCTCCGACGATCCGGCGGCGGCGGGGGAGAGCGGGCTGCCGGTCGTGCCGGTCAGCCGTACGGGCCACGGCACGGTCCCCGGCGAGCCCGCCGCGGAGACGCCGGCGCTCGTGCTCTACACCAGCGGGACCACCGGGCCGCCGAAGGGCGTCGTGCTGTCGCGGGCGGCGATCGCTGCCGACCTCGACGCGCTGGCCGGGGCGTGGCAGTGGACGGGCGGCGACACCCTCGTGCACGGGTTGCCGCTCTATCACGTCCACGGGCTCGTGCTGGGCGTGCTGGGCGCGCTGCGGACCGGGTCGCGGCTCGTGCACACCGGAAGACCCACCCCCGAGGCGTACGCCGGAGCGCGCGGGAGCCTCTATTTCGGCGTACCGACGGTCTGGTCGCGGATCTGCGCCGACCCCGGCGCCGCGCGGGCGTTGCGAGGTGCGCGGCTGCTGGTGTCCGGCAGCGCGGCGCTGCCCGTACCCGTGTTCGATGATCTCGTGGCGCTGACCGGGCAGGCGCCGGTGGAGCGGTACGGCATGACCGAGACCCTGATCACGGTGAGCGCCCGGGCGGACGGCGACCGGCGCCCCGGGCACGTGGGCGTCCCGCTCGACGGGGTGCGCACGCGCTTGGTCGGCGACACGGGCGAGCCGGTGCCGGCGGACGGGGCGTCGATCGGCCACCTCCAGGTGCGCGGCGCGACGATGTTCGACGGCTACCTGCGGCCGGACGGCAGCGCCGAGGCACCCCTGACCGACGGCTGGTACGCCACCGGCGACGTCGCCACGATCGGGCCCGACGGCTGGCACCGGATCGTGGGCCGGGCCTCCACCGACCTGATCAAGACCGGCGGCTACCGGGTCGGCGCGGGCGAGGTCGAGGACGCGCTGCTGCTGCACCCGGCCGTCCGCGAGGCCGCCGTGGTCGGGACGCCCCACCCGGACCTGGGGGAGCAGGTGACCGCCTTCGTGGTCGCCGACGGGCGGCCCGCCGCCGGGGAACTCATCGCGTTCGTCGCGGGCAAGCTCGCCGCGCACAAGCGCCCGCGGGCCGTGCACCTGGTGGCGGAACTGCCCCGCAACGCGATGGGCAAGGTGCAGAAGAGCCGCCTGCGGTAGCGCCGGGCGACCCGGCGCGAAGGCCGCCCGCGGTAGCGGTGGGGGCCCGCCGGGCCCGCCCGCCGGACCGCGCCGGGCTGCCCGGTGCGAGGACCGGCGGCGGGGTGCCGGGGATAACGCCGAAACCCGAATCGGATATGTCGGACATGACTAGAATTCATGTTTCCGATTCCGGGAGGGTGGCGGTCGCGGTGGAGTTGCAGCGCCTGGGGGCGTGGGTTCTCGACGAGTTGCCGGCGATGAACCGGGCCGTTCTCGGTGATCAGGTGCCGCCCGATCTGCTCACCCGGGTGCTGCGCACGGAGGTGCTGCCCGGCCTGCCCGCGCCCGAGCGCCTCGACCCCGCCGAGGCCCGGCGGCAGGTCGTGCACCTGGGCCTGACCGGCGCCTCGGTGGCCCGGCACTTCCAGGAGCGGACCCCCGGCGGCAAGTCGGAGCCCGAGCGCGCCTTCGACGGGCTCGTCGTGGGGGCCGAGCAGTTGCCGTTCCGGGCGTACTTCGCGGCGCTGGCCGACCGTACCGGCACCGGGCACTGCCATCGTGAGTCCTATGCGTCATTGGTACGCTGGAACGTAGGTACTGTGGAGGTGCGTCTCGACGACCGGCCGCTCGCCGTCCTGCCCGGGGTGTTCGACGACGGCCGGGTGCGCAGCTACACCGGCACCGGCGGCGAGGAGCGCTTCTTCGTGCTGGTCAAGAGCAGCGAGGCGGTCGAGCTGGCGGTCAACGACCTGCTGGAGCCGCTCGGGGAGGACGGCGTGCGGCTCGACTCGCCGGACGCCGTCGCCCGGCTGCGGCTGGCCACCGCCCTGCTGCGGGCCCTGCGCGGGCTGTTTGTGGAATTCGCGTCGCGGCCGGCCGAGCTCAGCATGCCCGCCGAGCACTTCATGGACGTGTTCCGGCAGTTCGCGGTGCACTGGACGCCCACCGACATCCCGCCCAGCGGGGCGCTCGACCCCGAGGCCCTCAAGCGCGACTTCCTGCTGGGCATCGGGATCGAGAACTACGACCAGCACGTACGCCGGTTGTTCCCGGCCCTGCTCACCGACGAGCGCGCGGCGCTGGAACGCCTGATGGCGCGGCCTGCTCTGCCCGTACGGTTGCTGTCCGAACTGCGGGTCGAGCCGGACCGCCTGGCCGGCGCCGACGTGGTGGACCTGCACCGGCTGGTGCGCGACCATCCCGCCCTGCTGGACTGGTACCGGCTGCTGACGGCGCACGCGCAGGCGGCCGGCTCGCACCTCATGCTCTCCAAGAAGTTCCTGTTCAAGCCGCAGAGCCGGCGGGACCTCGCGGGCGTGGGGGACAAGCCGCTGGTGTCGAACCGGGCGGGCACGACCGGCATGACGGAGACGTTCCTCGAGCGGCTGACCCGGGCCCGCCGGGAACACCCCCTGGCGGCGCTCCGCCGGGTCGTGACGGGCGAAACGGCAGATAACGGTACGCCGGAAGCGGTACCGTCCCCTACGGGAGCAGCGTCGGTCGCCGTGGCGCTGGTGGCGTGACGCCACCGGCCGTGCCGGCGAACCCACCACGACACGGGGGTGGCCGGTGGATTCGCAGGTCAGCGCGGCGACGCACGAGCCCGTGGCGGCGGTCGGCCACGACCAGCTCATGGCGCTCATCGACCACACCTCCGCGGTCATCTACATGCGCGACGCCGACGGGCGGTACCTGCTGGTCAACCGCGAGTACGAGCGGCTGTTCCGGCTGCGCCGGGAGAAGATCGTCGGCCTCACCGACCACGACCTGTTCCCGCGCGACATCGCGGACGCGTTCCGGGCCAACGACCTGCGGGCGCTGGCCGGGGGTGTGCCGGTCCAGCTGGAGGAGCAGGCGCCGGGCGACGACGGGCTGCGCACGTACGTGACGGTGAAGTTCCCGATCACCGACGCGACCGGGCGCTCGTACGCGATCTGCGGCATCTCCACCGACATCACCGAGCGCAAGCGGGCCGAGGAGGAGGTACGCCGGCTCAACGACGAGCTCGAACTGCGGGTCCGCGAGCGTACGGCCGAGCTCGAGGCGTCGACGAACGAGCTGGACGCGTTCGCGTACTCGGTCTCCCACGACCTGCGGGCGCCGCTGCGCTCGGTGGAGGGCTTCAGCCAGGTCCTGCTCGAGGACTACGCCGACGCGCTGGACGACCAGGGCCGGCAGTACCTGGGCCGGATCCAGGCCAACGTCAGCCGCATGGCCCAGATGATCGACGACCTGCTGCACCTGTCCCGGGCCACCCGGGTCGAGCTGCGCCGCGACCGGGCCGACCTGTCCGCGCTCGCCCGCGAGATCTTCACCGAACTGAGCGCCGCCGACCCCGGGCGCGACGTCACCACCACGGTCGAGGACGGGCTGACCGCGCAGGGCGACCCGGACCTCATCCGGCTCGTGCTGCAGAACCTGCTCGGCAACGCGTGGAAGTTCACCGCCCACCGGACCGGCGCGCGGATCAGCCTCACGGCCGGTGAGCAGGACGGCGTGGAGGTGTTCACCGTCCGCGACAACGGCGCCGGCTTCGACATGCGGTACGCCCAGAAGATGTTCAGCCCGTTCCAGCGCCTGCACTCGGCCAGCGACTTCGAGGGCACCGGGATCGGGCTGGCCATCGTGCACCGCATCGTCACCCGGCACGGCGGGCAGATCCGTGCCGAGGGCGTACCCGGCGAGGGCGCCACCTTCCGATTCAGTCTGACGCCGGCGGCCGCCGGGTGGGAGCTGCGATGAGCGACGGACCGATCCTGCTGGTCGAGGACAATCCCGACGACGTGATGTTCACGCTGCGGGCCTTCGAGAAGAACCACATCCGCAACGAGATCGTGGTGGCGAGCGACGGGGAGCAGGCGCTGCACCGGCTCTTCCCCTCCGACGGCGGCCCGCCGCTGCGGCCGGCCCTCATCCTGCTCGACATCCAGCTGCCCAAGGTCGACGGGCTCGAGGTGCTGCGGCGCATCCGCGGCGACGACCGTACGGCCTCGCTGCCGGTCGTGGTCCTCACCACGTCGAACGAGGAACGCGACATCGTGGACAGCTACCGGCTCGGCGCCAACAGCTTCGTCCGCAAGCCGGTGATGTTCGCCGAGTTCCTCGCCGCCGCCAACGTCCTGGGCATGTACTGGCTGATGATCAACGAACCGGCGCCGTCGCGGACCGGCGGCTGACCGTCATGGAACCCATCCACGTGCTGGTCGTCGACGACAACCCCGACGACGCCGTCCTCATCCTGCGGCAGCTCACCCGGGCCGGTCTCCCGGTGAGTCACGTACGGGCGGACAACGCGGCGGGGGTGGCGGAGGCGCTCGCGGACCGCCGGCCCGACGTGGTCATCTCCGACTACAACATGCCGGGTTTCCGCGCCGAGGAGGCGCTGGAGCTGGTGCGCGCGTGCGACGAGGACATCCCGGTCATCCTGGTCTCGGGCCAGGTGGGCGACGAGACCGCGGCGGCGCTGATGCGGGCCGGCGTGCGCGACTTCGTGCTGAAGGACCGGCTCACCCGGCTGGCCCCCGCCGTGCTGCGGGAGCTGCGGGAGTCGGCCGACCGGCGGCAGCGCCGCAACGCCGAGGCGGCCCTGCGCGACAGCGAGGAACGGTTCCGGCTCCTGGCCGAGCACGCCGAGGACATCATCTTCCGCTACCGGCTGCTGCCCGAACCGGCGATGGAATACCTGAGCCCCGCGGTCGAGGCGGTCACCGGGCACGCCCCGGAACGGTTCTACGCCGACCCGGACCTCATCTTCCGGCTGGTCGAGCCCGAGGACCGGCCCCTGCTGGAACAGTCGTGGCGCTCCGGGCAACCCGGGACCGTCACCGTACGCTGGCAGCGCGGCACCGGCGACGTGGCCTGGACCGAGCAGCGCGCGGTGGCGATCACCGAGCCCGACGGCCGGGTCGTGGCCGTCGAGGGCATCCTGCGCGACACCACCGAGCGGGTCGTCGCCGAGCGGGGGCGCGACCAGCTGGCCCAGCAGCTCCGCCAGGCCGAGCGGCTCGAATCGCTCGGCCAGCTCGCCGGGGGCATCGCCCACGACTTCAACAACCTGCTGGCCGTGATCGCCGGGTACGCCGACATGCTCGCCGAGGAGCTCCCGCCGGACCACCCGGGCCGGGCCGACGTCGCGGGCATCACCCAGGCCGCCGCCCGCGGTGGCGCGCTGACCCGCCAACTGCTCATCTTCAGCCGCCTCGAGCCCTCCCAGCCGGAGGTGCTCGACCTCAACGCGCTCGTCGCCGACGTGCAGCGGCTGCTCAGCCGTACCCTCGGCGAGGACATCGAGGTCACCGCCGTGCTGGACCCGGAGCTGCCGCCGGTCATGATGGACCGCAGCAAGCTGGAACAGGTGCTGGTCAACGCGGTGATGAACTCGCGGGCCGCGATGCCGTCGGGCGGGTACCTCACCATCGCCACCGCCGTGGGCACGGACCGGTCCGCCGTGCTCACCATCACGGACACCGGTTGTGGCATGCCGCCCGAGGTGATGGCCCGCGCCTTCGAGCCGTTCTTCACCACCAAGGGCCGGGATCAGGGCACCGGGCTGGGACTCGCCACCGCGTACGGCGCGGTCACCGAGGCGGGCGGCACCATCGAGCTCGAGTCGAGCCCCGGCGACGGCACCACCGTACGCGTGACCCTGCCCGCCAGCACCGAGCCGCTGCCGCCGCCGTCCTCCTCGCCGGCCGCCCCCGCGCCGGGCGGCGGTGAGCGCATCCTCGTGGTCGAGGACGAGGAGGCGGTGCGCGACATCGTCACCCGGATCCTGCGCAAGGCCGGGTACGAGGTGCACGCCGCCCCGGACCCGGAGCGGGCGCTGAAGATGTGCGTCCACGGGGATCTGGTCGTCGACGCCCTGCTGACCGACGTCATCATGCCGGGGATGTCCGGCACGCAGCTCGCCGCCGAGATGCGCCAGCACCGGCCGGACCTGCCGGTGCTGTTCATGTCCGGCTACACCAGCGGTCCGGCACCCGGCGGCCAGGAACTGCCCGCGGACGCGCCCCTGCTGCGCAAGCCGTTCGAGACCGACACCCTCCTGCGCGAACTCCGCAAGGTCCTCACCAGCCACGGGAATGCACTGTCGCAATGACCCGTACGCCCTCTACTGTCGGGTAGCCGCCGGGAGCCTGGTCAACCCCGGCCGGGGTGAGCAGTGTGAACGACCGACGGAAAAGCTTCGGGGCTGGGGGGCCACGCGATGACGACGACTGTCGGCTTCGACCGGGGTGGAGTGCAGAGCAGTGCCGACCTGCTCCGCACCGAACGACTGCGGATCGCCCGCGACGAGCCGGGCCTGATTCCGCGGGGACGCGGCTGGGAACCGGCGTCGCGCGAGATGGCCGAGCTCTGCGCGGACTGCCCGGACACCATCGGGGACGTGCTGCGCATGCTCACCCGCGCCCAGGAGATCCTCAACCTGCTGCCGCCGCCGGCCGCCAACCGCGTCGCGTCGTTCAACTCGCTCTACTTCACCATCACCGACCGGGTCGCCCAGTCGCTGCGCGGCACCGAGGTGCGCGACCCGTCGTTCCTCGAACTGCTCGACATCGAGTTCGCCAAGCGCTACTTCGAGGCGCTGCGCCTCTGGGGCGACGAGGACCGCTCCACACCGGACGCCTGGGAGATCCTCTTCCGCCGCGCCCAGGACCCCGGGGTGAGCAAGCTCGCGGCGGCCATGCTCGGCGTCAACGCCCACATCAATCACGACCTCGCGCTGGCCCTGACCTCCACCTGGGAGCAGCTGGGAGCGCCCCGCGACGAGGTGGTCCACCCGGACTACCTGCTGGTCAACAAGATCTTCTACCAGGAGATCCCCCGCCTGCGCCGCCGCTACTCCACCCGCTTCCAGCTGCGCATCGACGGCCTCCTCGGCGACCTCGACGACTGGAGCCAGCGCGTCCTGGTCGCGGCAACCCGCGCCCACGCCTGGGAACAGGCGCAACGCCTGTGGGAACTGCGTGACGACGAGGACGACCTGGCCCGGGCCAAACTGGTGATGGACCGCGCCTCCGCGTACGTCGGCGAACTCCTCATCACCGGCGACGGCGTGGTCAACCGCACGGGCGCGGTGCTGCGCGCAGGCCGCGACACCACCCGCTCCAGCCTCCGCCGCCTCTTCGGCCGCGCGCGGCACTGACCACACGGCCGTACGCGTTCAGGCCTTGTCGAATCTGGCCAGCATGACCCGGTCGATCTCCTGGGTGTCGTGATGGCCGTCATTGGAAACCGGAGGCAGGCCGAACTCCGACCTGACCGCATTCACGAAGGCCAGTTGCGCATCCCAGAACTGGACATCAAATTCATAGGGGATAGCCGCCGTGTCGTTCAGGCCCTTTGCGACGGCGGTCCTCCGGCTGACCCGGGCAGCGAAGCGCGCAGCTTCGACTGTGGCCTGATCGGGCGACACCAGCTGCAACTGCGCGAACGCCGCGTCCAACCGCTGCATGTGCTCCGATCCTGACGGCTCGAACTCCGGCATCAACCGTCGGCCGTCCGCGTGCTTCCGTACACCGATCCTGGTGGTGGTTCTTCCGATGTAGGACCGATAGTCCCGCAGAGATCCGAGAAACTCCGTGTACGCCGCCTGGCGGGTGTCGCGCCAGTGCTGCTGATCGGCCCGGTCCCAGGACGCCCGCTGCGTCCGCAGCGCGAGCCGCCCACCGACCCAAACCCCGACCAGGGCGACCAACGGGCTCAGGGTAGCCAAGACGTTCATGCCAGCTCCATCCCGACAGTGCCCTATTCCGGTTGGCGCGCCTGACCGGGACGCCAGGAGAGGGTGATTTCGAAGTTGCCCTCCGTCGCTGCCTTGGCCACCAGCCAGTTCGCGGTCCCGGTGACCTTGACCCCGAACTTCACCTGGACGGTGTCGGGTGCCATTGCCCGCGTCTGGTCGAGTACCTCTCTGGCTGCCGCGATGGCCGGCTCGACGGCTCGACGGACATGTCCCGCCACCTGCTCGACGCCCACCGGGATGACTCCTTCGACCGGCGTGATCTCGATGGACACCGGCTCTTCGTCGTCGAGAGCGTAGGTGACAACCTGCGAGTCGGACATGGTACCTCCCGGGACGGTACTCGGACGGATTGCCAGTCTGGACGGTTGCAGGACGTGATGCAAACATCTACGCATGGTCATCGATCGGGCGGACAGCCGACATTCTGCCGGGCCCGGGTACGACCCCTGGACGGTGACGGTCTTTGCCGGTGCGGCTGGTGCGCCCCTTGGATGCGGCGTACTGATCGATCGGCGACGGGTCCTCACCTGTTGGCACGTGGTCGAGGGCCAGAGCGCCATGACCGTCGCTTTCCCCAAGGCAGGGGTGCCGCGGACGGTGCGGGGGGAGGTCGCGGAGGTCCGCGGTGACCGGGACCTCGACGTGGCGGTGTTGCAGCTGGCCGCCGACGCGCCACCGGAGGCAGCACCGGCGCCCCTCAGGTCACCGCGCGCCCAGGATCTCGTCGGGGACCGGTGGTGGGCCTTCGGTTTCCCCCGGGAGTCCGGCTCCGGAGCGGACGCGCACGGGCAGGTCGGCATTCCCCTCGCGTACGGGCGGGTCCGCCTCGACACCCAGTCGCGGTACGTCGTCAAGGCGGGATTCAGCGGCACCGGCGTATGGTCTCGCGACTTCAACGCGGTCGTCGGTCTCGTCGTGCAGGCCCAGCAGGGTGGACGGAACGCCGGCGACGCCGAGGCGATCACGCTCCACCAGATCGCCCGGGAGTTGCCGGACGAGAACGTGCAGGCGTTGGCGGCCTGGTCGATCGCCGCGGCGGGGGACACCGCCCTCGAAGCGTGGGGCTGGTCGCTGACCACCGACCTGGAGGCGGTGCGGCACTGGCGGCCCCGAGCGCGCGGCGTGTCCATCGACACCGAGGGTGGCTACAGGTTCCGTGGTCGTACGGTCGCTCTGACCGAGATCGTCGACTGGCTGCAGCGCGCGGTGCCGGACACGAGGGCGCTGGTGATCACCGGCTCTCCGGGAGTCGGCAAGTCGGCCGTGCTGGGCCGCATCGTGACGACCGCCGACGCTGCCGTCCGCGCGGCGCTGCCCGCGGACGACCGCAACGTCCAGGCACCTGTCGGCTCAGTGGCCTGCGCGGTCCACGTGAAGGGGAAGACCGCTCTGGACGTGGCCGTCGAGATCGCCCGTGCCGCTTCCGTCCGGATGCCCAGGACCGTCAACGACCTGGTGCCCTCGCTGCGGGACCGGTTGTCGCGGACCCGGGGCCGGTTCAACCTCATCGTGGACGCCCTCGACGAGGCGGCCAGCCCGCCGCAGGCCCGGCTGATCGTCTCCGCGCTGCTGCTGCCGATCGCTCGCACCTGCGCACCGTTCGGCGCCCAGGTCATCGTCGGTAGCCGGCGCGCCGACGACGAGGGTTCCCTGCTGCGGGCGTTCGGCAGGAGTGCCCACCTCATCGATCTGGACCGGCAGCAGTACTTCGCCGAGGTGGACCTCGAGGCGTACGTCCTGGCCACACTGGCTCTGCTGGGAGCCGAGCGGGCCGGCAACCCGTACGCCGACAGGGCGGTCGCCGGCCCGGTAGCGCACCGGATCGCCGCCCTCGCGGACCGGAACTTTCTCATCGCGGGTCTCATCGCCCGCTCCCATGGCATGTACGACGACGAGGCCATCGACCCGGATTCGCTCTCCTTCACCGCGACCGTCGACCAGGCGCTCACCGAATATCTCCGCCGGCTGCCCCCGGTCGACGGCGTACCGGCGTCCGACCTGCTGACGCCTCTCGCCTATGCCCATCCGCCCGGTATGTCGGTCGACCTCTGGCGGGTCGCGCTGGAAGCGCTCGACTTGCGTATCAGTCGTGAAGGGCTCGTAGCTTTCGCCAGCTCCTCCGCGGCCAACTTCCTGGTCGAGTCGAGCCGCGACGCCGGTACGCCCCGGTACCGGCTGTTCCACCAGGCACTCAACGACTCGCTGGTGAAGCGTCGCACCTCGCATGGCCGTCGTGGCGCCGACGAGCTGGCGCTCGCCCGGCACCTCATCGGCTACGGGCGGCAGGCCGGCTGGGCGCAAACCGACCCGTATCTGCTGCGTACCCTTCCCGCCTATGCCGCCCAGGCCGGCATGATCGACGAATTGCTCGCCGACGACGCCTTCCTGCTCCACGCGGATCTCCCACGCCTGACGCAGCTCGCCGAGCACGCGCTGACACCTGAGGGGCGTACCCGCGCCCGGCTGTTGCGGTTGACCCCGCATGCCCTCAACGCACCACCGGCCGAGCGGGCCGCCCTGTTCGGCGTGACCTCCGCGCTGGAGCAGCAGCCGAACACCTTCGCGGCCTGGCCGGGGGCGCCGTACCGTGCGGCGTGGGCGGCGGTGCCCAGCCGCGCCGAGCACAGCATTCTGGAGAGCCACACCGGCGCCGTGCGGGCGATCTGCGCCGTGACCGTCGATCGCAGGTCACATGTCGCCTCGGTCGGCGACTTCCCGTACGTGCGGCTCTGGGACCCGGCGACCGGACAGCACTGGGCGGTGCCGATCGCGACCGGCGAACAGCGGACCCAGAAACAGGTCGGTTCGCTGTTCGCGGTCTGCCCTGTGACCGGGGGCGGCCGGACCCTGCTCGCCGCCGCCGGACGGAGCGGAACGATCTACTTCATCGACGCCACCAGCAGGCGCCTGGAGGGCACGTTCCAGGGGCCGACCGCGGCCATCTGGTCGCTGTGCACCGTCACCATCGGACGGCGTACCCATCTGATCGCCGGCTGCGACGACGGCATGATCCGAGTCTGGGAGGTTCACACCGGTCAGGTCCGGGTCATCCCGGCACACCGGGGCCCGGTACGCACGGTGTCGACGGCCGTCTTCGCCCGCGGCGCTGCCGTGTTGACGGCAGGGGACGACTTCCTCGCTCGGATATGGGATCCACGCCGCTGGGAGGTCATCACTCAGTTCGCCGGCCACGTCGACCGGGTCCGTGCTGCCTGCACGCTGACCGGAGGTGGACAGGTCTCGATCGCCACAACCAACTTCACCAGTATCCTGATCCACAACCGTGGCACTCTGAGACCGTCGATAGCGTCGAACGGGCACAGCAGGGCGATCCTCGGCATCTCCGCCTGCACGATCGACGGCCAGACGGCACTGGCAACGGTGTCCAGCGACGGCGACGTCCGGGTGTGGGACCCGCGCGAAGGTAGCTGCCTACGGGTCCTGGCCGGTCACACGGACGCGGTCAACACCGTCTGCACTGTCGTCCTGGACGACCACGAGTACCTCGCCACCGGTAGCAAGGATCGCACGGTCAGGCTGTGGGATCTGACCGCGGATGAGGGCAGGGTCGGGGCCACCCGTCGTGGCGGTCGCACCAGTGCGGCGTGCGCGATACACCTGGGAACCGACACGGTGGCCGGCGTGGACGGCACCAGCGGTGTCATCCGGCTGCAGTCCGCCGAAACCGGTGCCGAGGTCCGGTTGATGGGTGGCGGTCTCGGAACCGTCAACAGCCTGTGCAAGGTACGGGTTCAGGGTCGCGACTTTCTCGTTGTCGCGTCCGACTCCGGCGTCATACAGACCTGGGATCCCGTAGCCAGCAGGCAGATCCTCAAGGAGATCCGCCGCTTCGAGGACATCCAGGCGGTCTGCGCCTTCCGCGCTGAGGACGGCGAGGACCTGGTAGCAATCGCGGGTGCCCGCGGCCGCCGCGTCACCGTGAAGTTCTGCCGGCCGGACGATGGCCGGATCGTCCACCGGCATCGCCTGACGGACCGGTTGACCTTCGGCGGACCGGTCGGCAACGTCGAGCGGATCAATGCCATCCGGCAGCTGGACGGCGTCGGACGGATGCTGGCCGCGGCCGGCGACGAGAACGTGCTCTTGTGGAGTCCGGAGGGCCGTTTCCTGGCGGGCCTCAACGGGCACAGCAGAGCGGTGCGGGCGTTGACCGAAGTCGTGGTCGACGGTGGCCGGCGGCTCGCCTCCGCGGGCGACGACCGTACGATCCGAATCTGGGACACCCGGGACGGAGCATGTACCGCCGTTCTGGCCGGCCACCTGGACGGGGTGAGCGCGCTGTGCCCGGTCGTTGTCGGCGGCCGGTCCCTGCTCGCCTCCGGCGGAAGGGACCGGACGATCCGCCTCTGGGATCCGGCCGGTGGCTCTCCGATCCTCTCGATTCCGGTGCACTATCCGGTGCTGGCCTGCCTGGAAGTGTCCGGCCTGCTGTTCGTCGGCCTCACCGCGGGCTCCCTGGCTCTGAATCTGAACGCGAGGCACCAGGAACTTCCGAGCTTCTGGGAGCACTAGGTCCGCTCTCCGTCCGCAGTCGCGGGCCGAACGACTACATTGTGGACGGAGGGTCGACGGGTCGGACTGGGTGCTGGGGTCGTGTCGTGGAGTTTCGCGTGCTGGGCGCCGTGGAGGTGGTTGCGGGCGGTCGGGTCCTCGGGGTCGGCAGGCCTCAGCAGGCGGTGGTGTTCGCGGTGCTGGTGGCCGAGGCGGGCCGGGCCGTTTCCGTGGGGACGCTGGTGGACCGGGTGTGGGGTGATGCTCCTCCGCAGCGGGCGCGCCGGCTGTTGCAGACGCATGTCGCGCGGTTGCGCCGGGTGCTGGAGCAGGCTTCGGCCTTCGGTGGCGGGGCGGCCTCGGTGGTGCGCCGGGGCGACGGGTATCTGCTCGACGTACGGCCGGAAGCCGTTGATCTGGAAAGGTTCCGGGGTCTCGTGGCGCGGGCCGGGGCGGCCGGTTGTCCCGCCGGCCGCCGCGCCGCCCTGCTGCGGGAGGCGCTCGAGCTGTGGCGGGGCGAACCGTTGGCCGGGCTGGCCGGTGAGTGGGTGGAACGGACCCGGCACGTGTGGGCGCAGCAGCGGCTCGACGCCGTTCTGGAGTGGGCCCGTGCCGAGCTCGACGGCGGTGATCCCGCCGCGGCGCTGCCGCGGCTCGGCGAGCTGGTCGGCGAGCATCCGCTGATGGAGTCCCTGGCGGCGGTCTATATGCGTACGCTGTATGCGACCGGCCGTCCCGCGGACGCCCTGCACCACTACACCGCTCTGCGGCGCCGGCTGGCCGACGAACTCGGCACCGATCCCGGCGGGGAGATCCAGCGACTCCATCGGCAGGTGCTGGCGGCCGATCCGGTCCTGGCCCCGCCGGGGTCGCCGGCGGTGCCGCGGCAACTGCCGGCGGCACCCCGGAACTTCACCGGCCGGCTCCGGGAGCTGGCCGCCCTCGACCGATCGCCCGACGTGTCCGCGGTGGTGATCACCGCGATCGACGGGATGGCCGGGATCGGCAAGACCGCCCTGGCGGTCCAGGTCGCCCACCGGCTCGCCGGCCGCTACCCGGACGGCCAGATGTTTCTCGACCTCCACGGCTACACCCGGGAGACGGAGCCGACCGAACCGGCGGAGGCGCTGGACCACCTGTTGCGCGGCCTGGGCGTACCCGGGACCGAGATCCCGGCCGGCCTCGACCGGCGCGCGGCGCTGTACCGCACCCGGCTGGCCGGCCGGCGCATGCTGATCGTGCTGGACAACGCCGCCACCGAGGCACAGGTGGCACCCCTGCTGCCCGGCAGCGCGGGGTGTCTGGTGCTGGTCACGAGCAGGCGCCGGATGACCGGGCTGGACCACGCGCGCACGCTGTCGCTGGACACCCTCTCGCTCCCGGAGGCCGTGGAGCTGTTCACCCGTGCCGTCGACGGGGAGCGGCTCGCCGGCGAGCCGGCCGAGCGGGTGGCCGAGCTGGTCGAGCTGTGCGGCCGGCTGCCACTGGCCGTCCGGATCGCCGCGGCCCGGCTGGGCGCCCACCCGAGCTGGCGCCTGCCCGACCTCGTGCGGCGGCTGCGTGACCGGCGGCAGCGGCTCCGCGAGCTGGAGGCTGGGCAGCGCAGCGTCACCGCCGCGCTCGACGTGTCCTACCAGGACCTGGACCCCGAACTGCGGTGGATGTACCGGTCGCTGGGGGTGCACCCCGGCCCCGACCTCGATGCGTACGGCGCCGCGGCCCTCGCCGCAGGCACCGTCCCGCGGGCCGACCGGCTCCTCGACCGGCTCCACGACGCCCACCTGGTGCAGGAACCCACTCCCGGCCGCTACCGGTTCCACGACCTCACCCGTGCCCATGCCGCGGACACCGCCGCGGCGGACGACGCGCGGGCGGCGTTCGATCGGTTGCTGCGCTACTACGAGCACACGGCCTCGGCCGCGATGGACGTCGCCTACCCGTACGAGGGGACGCACCGGCCGCGGGGTGCACCCGTGGCCGCCCCCGACCTCGGCACCCCGGAGGCGGCGCGGGCCTGGCTCGACGCCGAGCTGGCCAACCTCCTCGCCGCGGCCCGGCACGCCGTCGACCGGGACAGGCCCGGCTACGTCCGGAATCTGTCGGGCATCCTGCACCGGCATCTGGCCACCCGGGGCCGCTACCACGACGCCGGCATCCTTCATGGTCTGGCGCTGGCCGCCGCCCGCACCGCCGGCCATCAGGAGGGCGAGCTGGACGCCCTCCTGCGCCTCGGCACCATCCACCGCTGGCAGGGCCGGCACGACGAGGCCATCGACCACCACGAGCGGGCGCTGCACATCGCCCGCGCCCTGGGCGACGGTCCCGGCGAGCTGAAGGCGCTGACCGGGCTCGGCCACCTGCACCGGGAGCAGGGCCGCGACGGGACGGCCGCCGATCACCACGAGCGGGCGCTGCGGATCGCGCGGGCCGTCGGCCACCGCCAGGGCGAACTGGACGCGCTCGTCGGCCTCGGCCGCATCCACCTGCGGCAGGGCCGGTACGACCGGGCCGCCGACCACCACCGGCAGGCGCTGCGGATCGCCCGCGGCATGGGTCACGGCCCCGGCGAGCTGAGGGCGCTGACCGGTCTCGGCCATGCCCACCGGCGGCAGGGCCGATACGAGCAGGCCGCCGACCACTACGAACGGGCGCTGCGGGTCGCGCGGGCCGTCGGCCACCGCCAGGGCGAGCTGGAGGCGCTGGTCGGGCTCGGCCGCGTCCACCTGTGGCAGGGCCGCGCCGCCGACCCCGTCCTGCGCCTGCTCACCGAGCTCGGTGTCGATCGCGCCGACGACGAGGAGGCCACCGTGGCGGCCATCCGCACCCACCTGGCCCACGGCGACCGAGCGGGATCGGCGGCCTGTCAACAATTTGGCGACACCCGCACGCCACCCTCACGGGCGGAACGTCCGCGCGAGTGAGGGGGACTTGATGGCTGAACGCAGCACACGGGCCGGGGGAGGGTGGCGGCGCCTCGCATCCTGGAGACCACGGATCGCCGCCGGTGCCGTGTTGATCACTCTGACGTCGGCCCTGACCACGGTGGCCATGCCGGCGCCGGCCCAGGCGCACAGCTGCCCCGCCGGCCTGCAATGGAGCCTCACCAGCCACGAATGGTTCCCGGAGTACTACGCCGTGCAGTACGTGGTGGACTCGGTGACCCCGGACTTCCTGGTGAGCGAGCAGCGCGCGGTGGTCAACAACACGAACACCCAGGCGACGGCCAGCTTCACCTCGTCGGTGTCGCAGACCTTCTCCATGAGCGTCACCGTCGGCACGTCCGCCTCGCTGTTCGGCTTCCTGACCGCCAACGTCAGCGCCAGCATCTCGATGAGCACCACCACCATGACCGGCGTCTCGGCCTCCGCGCCGGTCCCCCCGTTCAGCCGGGTGGTCGGCCAGTACGGCGTCGAGGCGTACCGGGTGACCTACACCGAGAACACGTACCACAACATCGGCTACAACCCGCCCAACGACAGCTGCACGCTGTACGCCTCACGCCAGGGCACGAGCGTCGCTCCCACGGTCTTCAGCGGCTGGCGCGTGCTGCCCGGCTGACCACCACCACGGGAAGCCGGCCGCGCAGGGCCGGCTTCCCGCTGGGCCCCGGCGCCGGGGCCGGGCAGAATGGCGGTGTCGACAGGGGGAGTGGTGATGCGGCGATTCGCGCACAAGGTCGCGTTTGTCACGGCGGCGGCCCAGGGCATCGGGCAGGCCGTCGCCCGCCGGATCGCCGCCGAGGGCGGCACGGTGGTCGTCACGGATCTGCGGCAGGAGGCGGTCGCGGCGCTGGCCGACGAGCTCGGCGCCGAGCGCGCGCTCGGGCTCAAGGCCGACGTCACCTCCCGCGCCGACATCGACGCCGCGGTGGCCGCCGCGGTCGGGCGGTTCGGCCGGCTCGACCTGGTGGTGAACAACGCGGGCGGCTGCATCGTCTCCTCGCGGCCGGAGGACACCTCGGACGAGGACTGGCACCGTCAGCTCGACGTCACCCTGCTCAGCGCCGCCCGCTGCATCCAGGCGGCCATCCCGCACCTGGTGAAGACCCGCGGCAACGTTGTCACGATCAGCTCGGTCAACGGCATCGCCGCCTTCGGCAACGTGGAGTACGCCGCGGCGAAGGCCGGCCAGATCGCGATGTCCCAGAACTACGCCGCCCGGTACGGCCCCCTCGGCGTCCGCTTCAACGTCGTCGCCCCCGGCACCGTCCGGACGCCGGTCTGGGACTCCCAGCCGGGCGCGCTGGAGCAGCTCACGTCGATGTATCCGCTCGGCCGCGTCGGCGAGCCCGAGGACATCGCCGCGGCGGTCGCGTTCCTCGGCTCCGACGACGCCGCCTGGATCACCGGCCACACCCTCCCCGTCGAGGGTGGCGTGCTGACCGGCCCGGCCCGGCCGCCGGTCGGTGACGCTGCCGCCGACCGCCCGGCACCCGCCGCGGCCCCTACTCGCTGAAGCCGCCGTGGGTCAGGGCCATCGCGGCTCCGCCCACGATGAAGAGGTCCGCGACGACGGAACGCTGCCGGAGCCCAGACCAGCGCCTCCATCCGCTTCGAGCGCAGCGGGGAGGGGAACCAGGGCGTATCGAGGATCCGGACCCGGGACCATTCCGGCGGTGCCAGATCGAGCTGGGCGGCGAGGTGTTCCGCCAAGGCCGCCGGCCCACGGGCCTGGGCGGGAAGGGCGTCGTGATCCGGGCCGGTCACAGGCGGGTGGGGTGGCAAGTGATACCGCGTTATCACCGGGGAAACATTCGGGTTCCCGGACCGTAATGGCTGGTGGTGAGCATCTGACGGGTGAATCCCGATCAGATCGCCGATGGTGCCGGACCGCTTGCCGGGTTCACCGTGGCCGTGACCGCCGAGCGGCGCCGTGAAGAGCTTGCCGCCCTGTTCGAGCGGCGGGGGGCCCGGGTCGTCGTCGCGCCGGCGATCACGATCGTGCCGTTGGGGGACGATCAGGCGTTGCATGCCGCGACCGAGGCGTGTGTCGGGCTGGCGCCGGACATCGTCGTCGCCACCACCGGGATCGGGTTCCGGGGGTGGCTGGAGGCGGCCGAGGGGTGGGGGATGGGTGACACCCTGCGGGCCGCGCTCGGGCGGGCGCGGCTGATCGCGCGGGGGGCCAAGCCGTGCGGGGCGATCCGGGCCGCCGATCTCACCGAGGACTGGTCCGCGGTGACGGAGTCGTCCGAGGAGATTCTGGAGCGGTTGCTCGCGCAGGGCATCGCGGGGCGGCGGATCGCGGTGCAGTTGCACGGCGGGCCGCAGGCCGGCTTCACCGGGGCGCTGCGGTCCGCCGGGGCCGCCGTCGTGGAGATCCCGGTCTACCGGTGGACGCTTCCGGCGGACCTGACGCCGGTACGCCGGCTCGTCGGCCAGCTGACCTCCGGGCAGGTCGATGCGGTGACGTTCACCAGCGCGCCGGCCGTGCAGGCGCTGCTGGAGATCGCCGGGCCGGCCGCCGGGGAGGTGCTCGAGCGGTTCCGGGGCGCGACGATGGCCGCGTGCGTGGGGCCGGTGACCGCCGCGTCGCTGGTCGAGCGGGACGTTCCCGTGGTGACGCCGCACCGGTCCCGGCTGGGGGCGCTGGTCAAGGTCGTCACCGACGAGCTGCCGCGGCGCGCCCGGAGGATGACCGTGGCCGGCGACGAGCTGGAGATCCGCGGGCACGCGGTGCTCATCGACGGCCGGGTGCAGGCGCTGGCGCCGGCCGCGATGGCGATCCTCGGCTCGCTCGCCGACCGGCCGGGCGCCGTGGTCGCCAAGGAGAAGCTGGTGGAGGCGCTGCCGCGGGGCACCGACGGGCACGCCGTGGACGTGGCGATCGCCCGGCTGCGGACCGCGCTGGGCGGCGGCGGCCACATCGAGACCGTCATCAAGCGGGGCTACCGGCTGCGGGTGGACGAGGCGTGAGGCGGCTGCTCGCCGTCGCGCACGGCACCCGGTCCGCCGCCGGGCAGGCCCAGATCCGCGACCTCGCCGGCCGGGTGGCCCGCCGGCTGCCGGAGGCGGATCTGCGCCTGGCCTACGTCGACGTGCAGCAGCCGCGGGTCGGCGACGTCATCCGGGAGACGGACGCGGTGGTCCCGCTGCTGTTGTCGGCCGGCTACCACGTACGCGTCGACATCGCGCAGGCCGCGGCGTCCGCCGGGGCGACCGTGGCCCCGCCGCTCGGGCCGGACCCGCTGCTCGCGGACGTCCTGCGGCGGCGGATCCCGCGGTGCGACGCCGTCGTGCTCGCCGCCGCCGGCTCGTCCGACCCGGCGTGGCGGGCCGACGTGGAGGCGGTGGCCGCGCAGCTCGGCGCGACGGTCGCGTACGCCTCCGGCACCGAGCGACGGGTGCCCGACGTGGTGGCCGGGCTGCGGGAGCGGGGCGCCGAGCGGATCGCCGTGGCGGCGTACCTGCTGGCGGAGGGGCTGTTCTACCGCTCGCTGCACCGCGCCGGGGCGGACCACGTGACCGCGCCGCTGGGCGCGGACCCGGCGCTCGAGGACCTGGTCCTGGCCCGGTACCGCGATCTCACAATGGCCGCCGGCGCGTTGTAGGGATTTCCGAACCTCGGGGCAATCGTTTGACGCGAGTGGCCGAAACGCCGGCCCGCGACGATCTGTCGCGTGACGGTGACCGAGACGCATTGCCCGTACTGCGCGTTGCAGTGCGGCATCCGGTTGACGCCCGAGATCCCGCGGGTACGGCTGGAGCCCGCCGAGTTCCCGGTGAACCGCGGCGGCCTCTGCGCCAAGGGCTGGACCGCCGCCGAACTGCTCGACCACCGGGACCGGCTGCTCACCCCGCTGGTCCGCAAGGACGCCGGGGACCGCACGAGCCCGCTGCGCGAGGCGACGTGGGAGGAGGCGCTGGACCGGATCGTGACGGCGATCCGGGCCGGCCAGGAGCGGTACGGCCCGGACAGCGTCGGCGCGTTCGGCGGCGGCGGGCTGACCAACGAGAAGGCGTACACGCTGGGCAAGTTCGTCCGGGTGGCGCTGCGTTCGGCGTCCATCGACTACAACGGCCGGTTCTGCATGTCGTCGGCCGCGACCGCCGCCAACCGGGCGCTGGGCGTGGACCGGGGGCTGCCGTTCCCGCTGGAGGACGTGGCCCAGGCGCGTACGGTGCTGCTGGTCGGGGCCAACCCGGCGGACGCGATGCCGCCCTCGATGCAGTACCTCGACGCCGGTCGCGCCGAGGGTGCGCGGCACATCGTCGTCGACCCGCGGCTGACGGCGACCGCGAAGGGCGCGTACCGGCATCTGCAACCGCTGCCCGGCACGGACCTGGCGCTGGCCAACGGCCTGCTGCACATCGCGATCCGCGAGGCTCTGATCGACGAGGAGTACATCCGGGACCGGACGACGGGCTTCGACGCGGTCCGCACCGCGGTCAACTCCTACTGGCCGGAGCGGGTCGAGCGGATGACCGGCGTGCCGGAGGCGCACCTGCGGGAGACCGTGCGGCTGCTGGCGGCCGAGCGGCCGTCGATGATCCTCACGGCCCGCGGTGCCGAACAGCACAGCAACGGTACGGACACCGCCCAGGCCTACCTCAACCTGGCCCTCGCGCTGGGCCTGGTCGGCCGGCCGTACTCGGGCTACGGCACGATCACCGGCCAGGGCAACGGGCAGGGCGGTCGCGAGCACGGGCAGAAGGCCGACCAGCTGCCCGGCTACCGCCGCCTCGACGACCCCGCCGCCCGCGCGCACGTGGCGAAGGTGTGGGGCATCGACCCGGCCGAGCTGCCCCTGCCGGGCCGGTCCGCGTACGAGATGCTCGACCGGCTCGGCACCGACGGCGGCGTCCGGGTGCTGCTGGTGCTGGCCAGCAACATCGCCGTCTCCGCGCCGCACGCCAACCACGTCATCGACCGGCTGCGCGCCCTCGACCTGCTCGTGGTCTCCGACATCTTCCTGTCCGAGACCGCCGCCCTCGCCGACGTGGTCCTCCCGACCGCGCAGTGGGCCGAGGAGGAGGGCACGATGACCAACCTGGAGGGCCGGGTCATCCGCCGGCGCAGCGCGCTGCCGCCGCCCCCGGAGGTCCGCACCGACCTGCGCTTCCTCAAGGACCTGGCGGAGCGCCTCGGCCGCGGCGACTTCTTCAGCGACGAGCCGCGGGAGGTCTTCGACGAGCTGCGCCGGGCCAGCGCCGGCGGGATCGCCGACTACGCCGGCATCACCTACGAGCGGATCGAGGCCGAGCAGGGCGTCTTCTGGCCGTGCCCGGCCGAGGACCATCCCGGCACGCCCCGGCTGTTCGCCGACGGCTTCCCGACCCCGGACGGCAGGGCCCGGTTCGTGCGGGTCGAGCACCGCGACCCGCACGAGGTCCCCGACAAACTGTTCCCGTACGTCCTGACGACCGGCCGGACGATGCAGCAGTACCAGAGCGGCAACCAGACCCGCCGCGTCGCCGCGCTCACCGTGTCGATGCCCGAACCGCGGGTGGAGCTGCATCCCGACCTCGCCCGGCGGCACGGCATCGCCGACAGCGACATGGTCGAGCTCCGCAGCCGCCGGGGCCGGGCGTTCTTCCGGGCCCGCCTCAACGCCGGCATCCGCCCGGACACCGTCTTCGCACCCTTCCACTGGGGCGGCGACAACGCCGTCAACGCCCTCACCGATCCCGCGCTCGACCGGCACTCCAAGATGCCCGCCTTCAAGGCGTGCGCGGTCGCCATCTCGCGTACTGAAGAAGAAGGGACCCGCTGAGGTGCAGCAACCACGTCTGGTGGTCATCGGCAACGGCATGGCCGGCGCCCGTACGCTGGAGGAGATCCTCGCCCGCGGCGGCGACTTCGCCATCACGGTGTTCGGCGACGAGCCGTACGGCAACTACAACCGGATCATGCTCTCCAACGTCCTCGCGGGCGTGGAGGACGAGTCCGGCATCTTCCTCAACGACCTGTCCTGGTACGCCGACAACGGCATCACCCTGCACACCGGCACCCGGATCGCGCGCATCGACCGGGCCGCCAAGCGGGTGCACGCCGACGACGGCACGGTGACCCCGTACGACAAGCTGATCATCGCCACCGGCAGCCGCGCGTGGGTGCCGCCGATCCCCGGCGTGCACCGCCCCGGCCGCGGCTACCACCAGGGCGTCTTCGCGTTCCGGACGCTCGACGACACCCGCGCGATGATCCGCTACGCCCGCGAGCACGAGCGCGCCGTGGTCATCGGCGGCGGCCTGCTCGGCCTGGAGGCGGCCCGCGGCCTGCAGAACCACCTGAGCCACGTCACGCTCGTGCACGCCGCCGGGCACCTGATGAACACCCAGCTCGACGCGCAGGGCGGGGCGATCCTGCAGCGCAGCGTGGAGAAGCTCGGCATCGAGGTGGTCACCGACGCGCTCACCACCGAGATCCTCGGCAAGCACGCGGTCACCGGGGTGAGGCTCAAGGACGGCACCACCATCGACTGCGACGTCGTGGTCATCGCCGCCGGCATCCGCGCCAACGCCGAGGTGGCCCAGGCCAGCGGGCTGGTGGTCGACCGCGGCGTCGTCGTCGACGACCAGATGCGCGCGCAGGGCGAGCCCGACATCTACGCCGTCGGCGAGTGCGCCCAGCACCGCGGCGAGACGTACGGGCTGGTCGCCCCGCTGTGGGACCAGGCCAAGGTGCTCGCCGACCACCTCACCGGGCGCGACCCCGAGGCGGCGTACCACGGCTCGCGGATCGCCACGAAGCTGAAGGTCGCCGGGGTCGACGTGGCCGCGATGGGCCTCAAGGAGGCCGAACGCGACGACGACGAGACGCTGGTCTTCAGCGAGCCGCGCAGGGGCGTCTACAAGAGCCTCGTCATCCGCGACGGCCGCCTGGTCGGTGCCACCCTGGTCGGCGACGTGCGCAAGTACGCCTTCCTCATGCAGGCCTTCGACCGCGGCCTGGCGCTGCCGGAGGACCGCGTCGAGCTGATGTTCGACCTCGGCGGGCCGCCCGCGGAGGTGAGCGCCGCCGACATGGCCGACGACGCGCAGGTCTGCAACTGCAACGGCGTCAGCAAGGGAACTCTCGTCGAGACCGTGCACGGCGGCTGCAAGACGGTCAACGGCGTCATGGACAGGACCCGGGCCGGCAAGGGCTGCGGCACCTGCAAGAGCCTCGTCCAGCAGATCGTCGAGTGGGCCGCCGGCGGGGAGGTCGAGGAGGACCCCAGGGCTTCCTGGTACGTGCCCGGCGTACCGATGCCCAAGCCCGAGCTGATGCGTGCCATCCGTACCCACGGCCTGAAGTCGGTGTCCTCGGTCTTCGCCACCCTCGTGCCCGGCGGCGAGGAGGACGCCAAGAGCAAGATGGGCCTCGCGTCGCTGCTGAAGATGATGTGGGGCGCCGAGTACGTCGACGAGCGCGACGCGCGGTTCATCAACGACCGGGTGCACGCCAACATCCAGCGCGACGGCACGTTCTCGGTGGTGCCGCAGATGAAGGGCGGCGTCACCACCCCGGCGCAGCTGAAGCGGATCGCCGAGGTGGCCGAGCGGCACTCGGTGCCGATGGTGAAGCTGACCGGCGGCCAGCGCATCGACCTGCTGGGCGTGCCCAAGGAGAAGTTGCCGCAGATCTGGGCGGAGCTCGACATGCCCTCCGGGTACGCGTACGGCAAGAGTTTCCGCACGGTGAAGACCTGCGTCGGCTCGGACTTCTGCCGCTTCGGCGTCGGTGACTCGACCGCGCTGGGCATCGCGCTGGAGGAGCGCTACCAGGGCATCGAGGGGCCGGGCAAGATGAAGCTGGCCGTGACCGGGTGCCCGCGCAACTGCGCCGAGGCGTACGTGAAGGACCTGGGGGTCGTCGCGATCGACGGTGGCCGCTGGGAGATCTACGTCGGCGGGGCGGCGGGGGCGCACGTGCGCAAGGGCGACCTGCTGGCCACCGTGGACTCGCCGGCCGAGGTCATCACGCTCACCGGGCGGTTCCTCCAGTTCTACCGCGAGAACGCCAACTGGCTGGAGCGCACGTACGCGTGGGTGCCCCGGATCGGCATCGAGCGCATCCGCGAGGTCGTCGTCGACGACGCCGACGGCATCGCCGCCGACCTGGACGCCGCGATGGCGGAGTCCGTGGCCGCCTACCGCGACCCGTGGAAGGAACGCGCCGCACCGGCGACCCCCGGGCAGTTCCGGACGTCGCTGCCGCTGGTGGTCCTGCCGCAGGTGCCGGTCCGATGACGACCCGGCTCGGTCCCGTGGACCAGATCCCGCCCGGCGAGGGGCGCACGTTTGCCGTGGACGGCGACATGGTGGCCGTCTTCCGGCTGCGCGACGGCTCCTTGCGCGCATTGTCCGCCGTCTGCCCGCACAAGGGCGGGCCCCTCGCCGACGGGCAGATCGACAGCAAGGTCGTCGTCTGCCCGCTGCACCTGAACGCCTTCGACCTGACCACCGGCTGCTCGCTGAGCGGGCTGCCCGGACTGACCGTCTACCCCGTCGGCGTCGACGACGAGGGGCACATCGTGATCTATTCGGAGGTTCCCGCATGAGTGCCACGACCCTGGAACGTCCCGCGCTGACCGTGCGCGGACACTGGATCGACGACTGGCGCCCGGAGGATCCGGCGTTCTGGGCGAACGGCGGCGCCGCCATCGCCCGGCGCAACCTGATCTACTCGATCTTCTCCGAGCACATCGGCTTCTCGGTGTGGACGATGTGGTCCGTGCTGGTGCTCTTCCTCGGGCCCGCGTACGGCATCGACCCGGCCGGGAAGTTCCTGCTCACCGCCGTGCCCGCGCTGGTGGGGTCGGTGCTGCGGATCCCGTACACGTTCGCGGTGGCGCGGTTCGGCGGGCGCAACTGGACGATCATCAGCGCGTCGCTGCTGCTGATCCCGGCGGTGCTGGCGGCGTTCCTGATCGAGCCGGGGGTCTCCTACAGCACGCTGCTGATCCTGGCCGCGGTGGCCGGCGTCGGCGGCGGCAACTTCGCGTCGTCCATGGCGAACATCAACGCCTTCTACCCGGACCGGCTCAAGGGCTGGGCGCTGGGCATCAACGCCGGCGGCGGCAACCTGGGCGTGGCGGCGGTGCAACTCGTCGGGCTGTTCGTCCTGGCGGTCGTCGGCGCCGGCCACCCGGGCGTCGTGGCGGGCATCTACATCCCGCTGATCGTGGTCGCGGCGGCCGGTTCGGCGCTGGCCATGGACAACCTCAGCCAGGCCCGCAACGAGAAGCGCGGCATGCGCGACGCCGCGCGGGAGCCGCACACGTGGATCATGTCGCTGCTCTACATCGGCACGTTCGGCTCGTTCATCGGCTTCGGCTTCGCCTTCGGCCAGGTGTTGCAGGTGCAGTTCAGCGACGTGTTCAGCACGCCGGTGAAGGCCGCCTACCTGACGTTCCTCGGCCCGCTGCTGGGCTCGCTGATCCGGCCGGTCGGTGGCGCCCTGGCGGACCGGCTCGGCGGCGCCCGGGTCACCTTCGTCAACTTCATCGCGATGGCGGCCGGCGCGAGCATCGTCCTGCTCGCCTCGCAGCTCAAGTCGCTGCCGCTCTACCTCGTCGGGTTCATCGCCCTGTTCGTGTTCAGCGGGATCGGCAACGGGTCGACGTACAAGATGATCCCGCGCATCTTCGCCCTGAAGAACCCGGACGACCAGCACGAGGCCCGCCGGCTGTCCGGCGCGGTGATCGGCATCGCCGGGGCGATCGGGGCGTTCGGCGGGGTGCTGGTCAACCTGGCCTTCCGGCAGTCCTTCCTGGAGTACCGGACGGCGGATGCCGCGTACCTCGCCTTCATCGCGTTCTACGCCCTGTGCGTACTGGTGACGTGGGCCGTCTACCTGCGGCGCTCGGGCGGCAGCCTGAGCGGCGTCTGACCTCACCCGGGGGACTTCCGCGCCCTGCTGTCGGCGAGCCGATCGACGGCGGGGCGTGCCGGGTGGTCGGATGCAGGCATGACGAGTCACGGCCGTCGCGTGGTGCTCCTGCTGCTCGCCGCCGCGTTGCCCCTGATCGTCGCGGCGTGCGCGCCCGGGGACCCGCCGGACCTCCCGGTGCCCTCGGGCGCGGCCGTCACCGACGCGGGGTGCGCCCCGGCGGGGCAGGCCCTGGTGGACGGCCGCCTGGCGGACGCGGAGAAGGCGTACCTCGCCCTGATGGCGTCGTCCCGGCCGGCCTGCGCCCGGGAAGGGGTGTTCGCCGTGCGCGAGCGCCGGGCCGAGGCCGCCGGCGCGGTGGCGGCGGGGGACGACGCGTACGCCACCGGCCGGTACGCCGCCGCCCGGCGCTGGTATCGGCAGGCCCAGCGCATCGACCTGGACAACACGGCCGCCACCGACGGCCTCACCGCCGTGCAGCGCCGGACCCGGGGCGAGGACCGCCTAGGGACCGGCTGGGCCGACCCGCTGGGGCGGCTCGTGCTGCCGTTCCTCGGCGCGCTCGTGGCCATGCTGCTGATCGCGCGCGTGCTGACCCGCCCGAGCCTGCCGCTGCCGAAGGACCCCGCGCGGCGCGTCCTGCTGCTCGCGGCCGGCGTGGCGTGCGGCCTCGCCGGGGCCGCCGGCATCGCCGCGACCGTCGCCGGATACGCCGCCGGCCTCCTCGTGCCGGCCGTGTCCGTCCTGCTCGGCGTGGTGGCGGCGGTCGTGCTCGCGCTGTGGCTGGGCATGCGGCTCGGCGCGCGGGTGGAGGTACGAGCCGCCGACGACAAGGGCGACGCGCAGGCCACGGCGTTCCTGGTCGGCCGGCTGGCGGCCCTCGGCGGCGAACCGCCGCGCGGGCTGCACATCCCGCGCGGCACGGACGTCGCCACGCTGCCCGAGAGCGCGTTCGCGGCGATGCCCCAGGGCGCCGTCCTCCAGGCGTTGCTCAAGGCCGGCTGGGCGGTGCTGCGACTGTCGCCCTGGCGGCTGGTCGTCACGCTCGGCGAGTGGGACAACGCGACGGTCGAGATCTCCCGCAACGGCCGCCCGGTCTCCACGGAGGTCGTGTGGCGTCGCGATCTCGTGCCGCCGGACGCCCCGGCGGACGGCGCGAAGGACGCCGTGCTCACCGGCGCCGCCGCGCTCTTCCTCATCACCCTGAGCCGCTCGCACACGAGGCTGGCCAAGGGCCTGTGCGGCACCACGAACTGGCGCAGCCTGACCAGGCAGGTGCTGGCGGGCGAGACGCAGGACCCCGGCCTGCGCACCCGCCTGCTGGCCGACGCCATCGACGCCGACCCGGCCAACGGGCTGGCCTGGTATGCGTACCTGCTCGCCCTCGCCGGCGGCGAACCGGCCCGGGTCGGCGGGTGGCGCGGCGTCGCCTGCCGGCTCGACGCCCTCTACGAGCGGCTGCAGAGTCGCCGGGCCACGGGCGCCCCGGCCTGCCCGGACGACGGGTACGCGGCGTTGCGCATCCGGGTCCTCTACTCGAGCGCGGTCGGCTGGCTGCGCCACTGGGAGGACGACAAGCGAACGGATCCGGAGCGGGCCGCGGCCCTGGCGCACGCCGCCGCCTCCGTCGAGGCGATGAACCGGGCGGTCACCGCCGCGCTCGGCATGCCGACCGTCAAGGACTTCGCAGCGGAGGCGCAGCCCCTGGCGGCGGCCCTCGCGGCGACGGTCACGGCGGCCGGCGGTGGCAAGGAGCCGGCCGGGCCATGGCTGGAACCCGGCGACCGGTACCTGACGGAACTGGTGCTCAGCTCCCTGCGCGCCCTCTACGCGATCGCCTGCCGTGAGGCCCGGACGAAGGACGGGGCGACGCGGGCCCTCGCCGCGCTGGGGCTCGCCGCCGGGCGCCCGGAGCAGCGGGCCGGCGCGGGCTCCGATCCCGCCCTGCGCGGCCTGCTGAGCGGCGGGCCCTTCCGCCAGCTGGTCACCGGCCAGCCGGGGATCTCCGAGCTCGCGCCGATCGTCTCCTACGCGGCCCCGCTCGCCGAGCAGAGGATCTTCGTCCCCGGCGACCTGCTGGCCCGGCCGCCGGCCACCGACGCGGCCCTGGCCACGGCGCTCGGCGTGCCGGTCGCCGAGGTGACGCGCTGGCGCGACTTGTGCCTCGTCGCCGTCACCTGCCCGGACCCGCGCCACGCCGCCACTTGGACGAACCTGCTCCACGGTCTCGGCATCGGCTCGCTGGGCACCCTCCGGGCCCTGCTCGGTACGCCGGGAGCCAGGCGCGGCACCGTCCCTCTCCTGGCCGCGGTATCGGCGGGCGCCCAGACCCCGCCGCCGGACGGGAAGACCCTGGAGTCCTGGGCGGCGCCGGCCACCGCCTAGGGCAGGAGGCGCTCGATGAGCTCGCGGACGTCGTTGACGGCGCTGACCACCGGCGCCGCCGCGGCGACCCGGAGGCCGATGCGCCTGAGGGCGTCGCGGAGGCGGTCCGGGTCCGGGTCCGGGCCGGCGGCCTCCTCCTCGACGGCGTCGATGTCCCGCTCCACCCGGGCGGCCTCCGGAATCCGGTCGCGGTGTTCCGCCACGAGGGAGCGCAGCCTCGCCAGCGCGCCGGTCAGCGGGTCGTCGGCGGGAGTGCCGATCGCGACGTGATGCTGGGTGGCGCGGGCGCCGCGGCCGACGGCGTTGGGGCCGTACGAGTTGCCGCCGATGTTCAGCTCGCTGGTCATGAGCCGTTCCCTTTCTTCCTGCCGCCCGTCAATGCGGCCGCGGCCGCCGACATGGTCGCCGACGCACCCGTGCCGGTGGCCACCGGCCCGTACGCCGAACCGCCGATCGTCGTGTTGTTGTACTGCCGGAAATTCACCTTGGCCGCGAAATCGGAGGTGTCCACGCCCTTGTCGGTGAGGAATTCGTAGATGGCCTCGGTGGCCCGCCGATCGATGAGGCGGGTGTATTTCTCCGCGTCGAGGCGCTGCAGATAGTTGGCGAAACCGTCGCGGGAACCCAATTGGCGTACGTCGACCCGCGCGCCGAAGTCGTACACCGCGTCCTCGGCCGCCTCGCGGTCGGCCCGGTGGATCGCGTTGACCAGCGTCACGGCCCGTACGGCGGAGCGGATCAGCCGCAGCGGCGCGAGCGCGGTCGTGCGGAAGACCCGGCGCAGCGCCTCGCCCGCGGCCGTCGTGAGCGCGTCGGTGCCCCGGTCGTAGACGTCGATGTCGAGGTAGCGCTGCTCGATCGGGCCGAGCACGGCGGTGACCAGCTCGACGTAGAGCAGGCCGCCCTCGACCGCCACGTGCACGTACGTGGAGCCGACGACGCTCTGGTGCTCGGCGGGCATGACGGCGCGCCCGTCGTCGGTGACGGCGGCCATCTCCGCGGCGCCGACGGTGGCCCGCAGGAAGTGCCGGGCGCCGGTCTGCGGGAAGCGGATGATCGCGTTGATCGCCTCCGCGGGGGCGAACGTGTACGGCAGCTTCGCCCGCTCGTCGATGAGCGGGTAGTCGTGCCAGCGCGCGCCGGAGGAGACCACGAGGTCGCGCAGTTGCAGTCCGCCGATGCGCTCCTGGGGTGGCAGGTCCCGGGAACGCAGCGCCGCCAGCCGCCGCCGCAGGTGGGTGACCAGCTCGACCGGGTCGATCGGCACCCGGCCGGTGAGCGGCCGCGGCCGGGACCCGCCGTCGACCCGGTCGCCGGGATGCTCGTCGTCCTGCTCCGGCCGCAGCTCGGTGGCGATGGACCAGGCGTTGGCCCGGCGTCCCGCGCCGACGAACGGCTCGTAGCCCGAGTGCAGCAGGATGTTGCCGTGCTGCGCCTCGTCGATCACCCGCAGCCGCTGCTCGACCTCCCGCCGGTTCGCCGGCGGCGCGGCGCGGGGGCCGCCGCGTCCGAGGTCCGCGGTGATGATCCCGATCATGCGCTGCCGGGACCACACCACCGTCGCGTACGCCGCCCCGGCGACCAGTGCCACCTTGAGCAGGAAGACGAGCACGGTGCCGGTGAGATCCGTGCCCGTGCCGCCGGTGCCGCCTTCGCCGAACGAGCCGTCGAAGGATCCGCCGCCGGCGAAGGGGTCGCCGAGGGCCTGCACCAGCCCCAGCAGCGGCCCCAGTACGCAGCCGATCAGCAGGAGGGCCGCCAACCCGGTCGCCACCGCCTTCCACGACGGGCGCCTGCCGGGCTCCGGGTGCTCCGAGGTGAACACGGCCGCGGCCACGCACACGGCGAGAACCGTCACCGTGGCCGAGGTGAAGAACGCCAGGCCCACGAGGAGGATCGCGGTGATGACGGCGTTCTGGGCGAGCCACAGCCGCTGGGCGCGGAAGCAGTGCCGGATGACAGTGGTGACGTCGTAGCCGACGGCCGGCGCGACGGCCCGGTGGCTGTCGGCGACCAGTTCGCGGATCACGTCGTCGGCGAACTTCTCGTCGACGTACGCGGCGCCGCTGAGATAGCGGGTCGTCGAGGACATCCGGGCGCCCGGGTCGCGCACGGTGCCGTCGCCGTGGCTGAAGCCGGGTTCGACCCCGGCCGTACCGTCGATTCTCATGGCCCTCTTCAATCGTGAGTGAAATCCACATTGCACAGGCCTTGTCGCCGCCGAAATTACCCACCCGCGCGGCGCTCGCCCATAGTCCGAACAGGGGTTTACGAACAGCATCGTCCGATCGGCGGAAATGGATCTTCGAATGGTTCCGGACTCCGGCAGAAAGCCGTCTGTTCCGTACGGCGGCAGTGCGATTCACTCACTCAGATGTGGACCTGCGGGCAATGCGGCGAGCGGAATGCGGAAGGCGCGGCATCGTGCGACGTGTGCACGGGGCCGCGCGGGACGCCCGCCGTGCCGCCGGCGGCGCCGCGACCGGTGGTGCTGCCGCCGGCCGCGCCGGACGAGGAGGCGCTGACCGCACCGCTGCCGTCGCCGCACCCGGCGAGCCACTGGGCGCCCGCGCCCGCCGTCGTGCCGCGGGTCCGGCGCGGCCCCGGCCGGCTGCTGCTCGTGGTCCTGCTGATCGGCGGGACGGCCGTCGCCGCGGCGCTGGTCGTGCCGCGGCTGCTCGACGCCCGCGCGGACGAGAGCCCGGCGGCCACGGCGGGGCTCGGCGAGGCGGAGCCCACGGCCGAGGAGATCGAGCCGGAGCCCACCGCGGAGGAGACCGGGCCGGAGCCCTCTGCCGATTCCGTGGCGACGGAGGACGTGACCACGCCCGAGCCGTCTCCCACCGCCGTGGGCATCGTGGAGATCGGCCCCGGGGTCACGGACGGCCGGGCCGGATCGCTGGCCGGCATGTTCGACGCGTACTTCGGCGGCATCAACGACAAGGACTACGACCGGGTCGCCGCGGTGCTGGACCCGTCCGGCTCGGTCGACCCCGGCGATCCCGCGGACATGGCGGGCCTGGCGCGCGGCACGCGGACGACGCGGGACTCCGAGATCGTGCTGCTCGGGGTCGAGGACGCCGGCGGCGGCCGGCTCCGCGCCGACGTGACGTTCCGCAGCGACCAGGAGGCCGGCGCCGGGCCGCGGCAACGGCCCGGCGAGACGTGTACGCGCTGGCGGATCACGTACACGGTCAGCGGCACGGCGCCGGGGGACTACCGGATCGTGCGCGGCAAGGGCACGTCGGCGCCGTGCTGAGGAAGGCGCCGTGCCGGGGAAGGCGCCGTGCCGGGGAAGGCGCCGTGCCGGGGAACTAGGCCCAACGCCGTTCAGTTAGGCGGTATGGATGGCTGTCAAGGTGTGTTGATCGGGAAGTGAGAAGCGGAGTTCCGGTATCAAGGTTTGTCACTCCAAGACAACCCAGAACCAGGAACTCCGCTTGGTCGATCAGATTGCCATAACCCGGACCACGACGGTAGCCGCGGGGGTGTTCGCGCCGGGGCATCTCGGTGAGCTGACCCGTCTCGTACCGTTCGAGATGATCGATGATGTCCTGGCCTCGACCGGCCGCACGCAGCAACGCCTGCGGCTGTTGCCGGCCCGGGTCGTGATGTATCTGCTGCTCGCGGCCGGTCTGTTCGCCGACCTCGGCTACCGGCAGGTCTGGGGCAAACTCCTCAGCGGCTTGCACGGCCTGCCGATCGTCACGCCTACCGGCAGTGCCCTGCGCCAGGCACGGCAACGGCTCGGGGCCGCGCCGATGCGGGCATTGTTCGACCTGCTGCGCGGGCCCGCGATCACCACTGCCACTCAGGTGCGCTGGCAGGGCATGTTGCTGGCAGTGATCGACGGGACCACGATGGTCGTCGCGGACTCGCCGGCCACCCTGCGCCGGTACACCAAACACGGCTGCGCCAACGGCACCTCGTCCGGCTACCCGCAATTACGCCTGAGTGTCCTGCTGACCTGCGGCACCCGATCGGTCATCGACGCCGTGTTCGGTCCCATCAGTGACGGCGAGATCGCGCAGGCCCACACCCTGTCCCGCAGTCTGCACACGGGAATGCTACTGCTGGCCGACCGTAACTACGCCGCCGCCGACCTGCTCGCCACCATCACCGCGACCGGCGCAGACCTGCTGATCCGCTGCAAGAACGGCCGCAAACTAGCCATCACCGGCCAGCTCGACGACGGGTCCTGGCTGACCCGCATCGCCGGCCTGCCGATCCGGGTGATCGAGGCCCGGATCAGCATCACCACCACGACCGGCACCCGAACCGGTGACTACCGGCTGCTGACCACGCTGCTCGACCCGCACCGCTACCCGGCCGGCGAACTCATCCGGCTCTACCACGAACGCTGGGAGATCGAGACCGCCTACCTCGAACTCAAATCCTCCATCCTCGGCGGACGAGTCCTACGCTCACGCACCATCGACGGCATCGACCAGGAAATGTATGCCCTGCTGACCGCCTACCAGGTTCTGCGCACCGCCATGACCGATGCCACCGACAGCCGACCCGGCACCGATCCCGACCGGGCCAGCTTCACCACCGCTCTGAACACCGCCCGCGACCAGATCATCCACGCCGCCGGCGTCATCACCGGCACCGTCATCGACCTGGTCGGCGTCATCGGCGCCCACGTCCTGGCCAACCTGCTACCCGAACGCCGGATCCGCACCAAAACCCGCATGATCAAACGCTCGAACAGCAAATACCAAGCCCGCGGCCCCAACATCGACCGGCGCAGCTACCAAGCCACCACCAGCATCGACATCATCAGCCCCGACCCTTGACACCCAACACCACGCCCTAACTGAACGGCGTTGGAACTAGGCCAGGTGCTCGTCGACCGCCGTCGCGAGCATCGGCCACAGCGGCACGCGGGCGCCGAGCGTCGCCTGGAACGCGTGGTAGAGGTCGGCCTTGCCGGGCCACACGGTCGCGGCGGGGGTGTTGGACGCGTCGAGCTGGTGGAACCAGGAGCCGCGGTCGTGGTCGATCAGGTACGCGTCCGCGTAGTCCCACCACGTCCGGTACCACTGCGCGTACGAGGGCTCGCGGGTGTACGCGTACAGCGCCGCCGCGGCGTTGATGCCCTCCGCCGCCACCCAGTGCATGCGGTCGCGGACCACCGGCCGACCCGTCCAGTCGGTCGTGTAGACGAAGCCGGGCTGCCCGTCCACGTCCCAGCCGTCGGCCACCGCACGGGCGAACAGCTCGCGGGCGGCGGTCGTGAGCCAGGACGACTCGCCCACGCGCGGGGCGGAGGCGGCGTGCAGCAGCAGGCGTGACCATTCGAGGCCGTGACCGATCGTGGCGCCGTACGGCTTGAACGGGTCGTCGGGCCGCTCGCGGTGGTAGTCGGGCAGCGGCTGCCAGGCGGCGTCGTAGTGCTCGGGGATGCGCCACTGGTGCGCCTCGGCGGCGGACACGACGAACCGGCAGATCCGCACGGCGCGGGCGATCCAGGCGTGGTCGCCGGTCACGCTGGCCACCGACAGCATCGCCTCGACGGTGTGCATGTTGGCGTTGATGCCGCGGTAGTCGTCGAGGGTCGTGAACGCCGTGTCCCAGGTGTCGGCGCACAGGCCGGCGGACTCGTCCCAGAACCGGTCGAGGAAGACCTCCTGGGCCGCGGTGAGCAGGTCGGCGGCGCCGGGCAGCCCGGCCTGCACCCCGGTGGACGCGGCCAGCAGCACGAAGGCGTGGTCGTAACAGGACTTGCCGGGTTCCGGGGTGCCGTCGGCGGCGACCGCCGAGAACCAGCCGCCGTGCCGGGGGTCGCGCAGCCGCCCGGTGAGCCCGGCCATCGCCTGCGCGGCGATCCGGCCCGCGCCCGGCACGCCCAGCAGCGCGCCGATGCCGTAGACGTGCGTCATCCGGCTGCTGATCAGGGCGGACACCGGCCGCTCCGGCTCCGGCGCGCCGTCGTCGCCGAGCCAGCGGGCGCCGCCGCCCGGGTCGGCGGTGCGGCGCCCGAACGCCAGCAGATCGCGGCTGTGCTGGTCGAGCCAGCGGTGATGGGCGGGACTGGTCGGCCAGACGGACATGGTGATCACTCTAGGTCAGGCGCCGATCCGGCCCGTCACCCGCCGCCGCGCCGGGAAGGCCGTGGCCGGCACGGTGGAGCGGCGTCCCGGACCCTGCGGCGCCGGTCACCACGGCGGTACGCCCGGCGAACCGGTACGGGGTCATCGCCGGGTCTCCTCCCGTACGGGGGCGGGCTTCGGGCCGAACGCCATGTCCCGGCGTACGTCGGCACGCGGGGTGAGAAGAACGTCGCGCAGGTAGCTCTGCTTGACCGTCCACGGGTCCCGGTCGCCCTGCTGCGGGAAGAGGTCCAGGGCGCGCTGCACGTAGCCGGACGTCAGGTCGAGCAGCGGCCGGCGTGGCCCCGGCCGCTCCTGCGGGGTCGCGGTGGCGTAGCCGTGCCGGTCCATGTGGGACAGCAGCCGGCACACGTAGCGGTGGGAGAGGTCGGCCCGCAGGGTCCAGGACGCGTTGGTGTAGCCGATGCAGTACGCCAGGTTCGGCACCCCGCTGAGCATCACGCCCCGGTACGCGACCCGGGTGGCCGGATCGACCTTCTCGCCGTCCACGGTGAGCTCGATCCCGCCGATCGGCAGCAGCGAGAGGCCGGTGGCGGAGACGACCACGTCGGCCGGCAGGACCCGGCCGCCGGTGAGCCGGATCCCCTCGGGGACGAAGCGGTCGATGCGGGCGGTGACCACCGAGGCGCTGCCGTCGCGGATGGCGGTGAACAGGTCGCCGTCCGGCACGGCGCACAGCCGCTGGTCCCAGACCCCGTACGTGGGGGTGAAGTGCTCGTCGAGGTACGCCGGGTCGTTCAGGCGGGTCAGCGCGAGGCGGCGGACGACGGCGGCGGCGGTCGCCGGGCGGCGCCGGGATAGGCGGTAGAAGCCCTGGGCGACGAGGATGTTCTTGGCGCGGACCAGCTTGCTCGCCACGCGGGGCGGCAGCCGGCGCAGGGCCGTGGCGACGACGTCCCGCCCGGGGCGGACGAGCACGTGGGTGGGGGAGCGCTGGAGCATGGTCACGTGGGCCGCCTCCGGGGCCATCGCCGGCACGAGGGTCACGGCGGTGGCGCCGCTGCCGATGACGACCACGCGCTTGCCGGCGTAGTCGAGGCCGGCGGGCCAGAACTGCGGGTGCACGAGGGTGCCCCGGAAGTCGTCCAGCCCGGGGAAGTCCGGCTGGTAGCCGTGCGCGTAGTCGTAGTAGCCGGCGCACGCGTACAGGAAATCGCAGGTGAAGGTGCCGTTGCCGGTGGTGACCGTCCAGCGGGAGTCCGCCCAGCTCGCCGCCGTGACCCGGGTGCCGAAGCGGATGTGCGGGGTGATCCCGCCCTCGTCGGCGGTGTCCCGGATGTAGCGCAGGATGGCGTCGCCCGCGGCCATCGACCGGTCGCCGCGCCACGGCCGGAACGGATAGCCGAGGGTGAACATGTCGGAGTCCGAGCGCACGCCGGGATAGCGGAACAGGTCCCAGGTGCCGCCCATCGCCGCGCGGGCCTCGAGGATCGCGTACGTGGTGCCGGGCCGCCGCTGCCGGAGCCGCCAGGCCGCGCCGATCCCGGACAGGCCGGCGCCGACGATGAGGACGTCGAAGTGTTCGGGCATGGTCCCAGTGTTCGCCCGTACCCGCACAGTGACTTGCCTTCGCGCGACAGCGATTTATCCTTGCGCGACATGGAGTCGATGGTGCGCGCCGCCGGGCTGCGGGGACTGCCCGCGCTCGTGGACAGCCTCGGCGGCGACGGGCCGGAGCTCCTCGCCCGCTTCGGCGTGACCTGCGCGGCGGTCGAGTCCGACGACGCGGTGATCCCGGCGGAGGCGGCCGGCCTGCTGCTGGAGTCGGCCGCGGCCGAACTGGCCTGCCCGGACCTCGGCCTGCGCCTGGCCGGGTCGCAGAACACCTCGGTGCTCGGCCCGCTCGCGCTCGCCATCGAGAACGCGGCGACCCTGGGCGAGGCGCTGGAGACCACCCGGCGCTACCTGTTCGTGCACAGCCCGGCCCTGACCGTCGCGCAGATCCCGGACCCGTCGGGGCGGCCCGGCGTGGTGGGCCTGCTCTACCGGGGTACGGACGCCGAACCGCTCCCGCCGCAGGTCGTCGACGTCGGGCTCGGCCTGTTCCACCGGATCATCCTGCTGCTGCACGGCGGCCCGTACGGCCTGCGCTCGGTGCATCTGCCGCATCCGGCGCTGGCGCCCGCCGAGGCGTACACCCGGTTCTTCGGCGCCGAGGTGCGCTTCGGCCGGCCGGACGCGGTGCTGCGGGTGCCCGGCGGCCTGACCAGCGCCGGGGTGCGCGGCGGCAACCAGGTGCTGCGCGACCTGGCGGTCGCCTACCTGGCCGGCCACTTCCCGCAGCCGGGCCGGAGCACGGCCGAGCGGGTGCGGATGCTGCTCACCCAGGCGCTGGGTTCGTCGCCGGTCGAGGTGGCGGCGGTCGCCCGGCGGCTGCGGACCCATCCGCGGACCCTGCAGCGCCGGCTCGCCGCCGAGGGCGCGAGCTTCGAGGCGATCCTCGACGACGTACGGCGGGTGGCCGCGTACCGGCTGATCACCCGGACCGATCTGCCGTTCACGCAGGTCACCGCCATGGTCGGGATGGCCGAGCAGTCGGCGCTGAGCCGGGCGGTGCGCCGCTGGTACGGCGTCACGCCCCGGGCGTTGCGCTCCAGGGCGGCCGGCCCACCCCGGTGAGGCGTACGCCGCCCCAGGGGTCGGGCTCGCCCAGCCGCGCGTCCGCCTCGCGCCCGCCGATCCGCACGGTCACGTCGCGGGCGCCGGCCCGGAGCCGGGCGCTGAGGGTCTCGTCGGGCGCGGCGCGACCGCCCCAGCGGTAGCGGCCCTCGATCGGTTCGAACCGGACCGACAGCCGCACCGCGACGGTCACCGCCGCCTCCCCGGCCCGGATCAGCGCCTCGCCCCGGTATTCCTCGTCCGGGGCGCCACACCGCGCCGCCTCACCGACGTCCGGCCCCTCCCGGCCGCGCTCGCCGGGGTCCGGCGCGTCCCGGCCGCGCTCGGCGAGGTTCGGCGCGTCCCGGCCGGGCTCGGCGGGGTCGCTCACAGCGTCGCCGCCAGTCCGCCCGGGGTGTCCGCGGCTGACCGGATGCCGGTGACGCCGCCCCACAGGAAGGCGGTCAGGTACTCCGCGAGCGCCTCGCGGCTGATCGGCTGCTGATGCCGCAGCCACCAGTCGCCGACCGCCTGGACGTAACCCACGATTCCGTACGCCCAGGGCAGCGCCGGACCGGAGTCCAGGCCGAGCGCCCGCAGCCGGTCGCCGAGGATGCGCGCGAGGCCGCTGGCGACCGTGTCCACCGCGTCGGCGACCACGTCGCGGGACCGGGCGATGCCGCGCTGGTGCACGACGAACCGGTACAGGTGCGGGTCGGCCTCGATGAAGGACAGGTACGCGTCGACCGCCGCGGCCACGACCTGGCGCTCCTCGCGTACGGCCGCCACCGCGGGAGCGACCGCCTCGACGAGCGCCGTGGCCGCCCGCCGCCCGACCGCCTCCCACAACCCCGGCTTGTCCTCGAAGTAGCGGTAGAGGACGGGCTTGCTGACCCCGGCGTGCGCGGCCACCGCGTCGATGCCGGGCTCCGGGCCGAGCTCGCGGATGGCCTCGATGACGGCGTCGACCAGGTCCTCGCGCCGCCGTTCGCGGTGATCGGCCCACCGCCGGCTGCGCCCGTCGGCACGGTTGACGGTCCCGTCGGTGGAGTTCATAGTACGACAAGTAGCTGTTACTTCCGGTAACGTCAACCCCCGCGGAGGTCAGACGTGGTTCTCCCCGACCGCTCCCAGACGGCCACGCGGCTGCTGCGCTCGTCGGCGTCGCACTCGTACGACCCCGAGGTCGAGATCGACTGGGACGCGCCGCTCGACCCGGACGCCTGGTTCGTGCCGGAGACCCGGTCCTCGCTCTACGGCACGGCACTGTGGGAGGGGCTCACCCCCGGGCAGCGCCGCACGCTCACCCGGCACGAGGTGGCCAGCATCGCCGGCCTCGGGATCTGGTTCGAGACGATCCTCATGCAGCTGCTCCTGCGCGAGTACTACAAGCAGGACCCCACCCGGCCGCACGCCCAGTACGCGCTCACCGAGGTCGCCGACGAGTGCCGGCACTCGGTGATGTTCGGCCGCATGATCGACAAGCTCGGGTGCCCGGTCTACCGCGTCGGCGCCTTCGACAACGGCCTCGGCAAATGGATCGCCGCCACCGCCACCGGGCCCCGGATGTACGCGGCCATCCTCATCGCCGAGGAGATCCTCGACGCCCTCCAGCGCGAGGCGGCGGCGGACGGGACGGTGCAGCCCCTGGTCCGGATGGTGTCCCGCATCCACGTGATCGAGGAGGCGCGGCACGTCCGCTACGCCCGCGAGGAACTGGCCCGGCAGGTACGCGCGGCGGGCCGGCGGCGGCTCGCGTACGACCGGGTGGTGATCGCGCGGGCGGCGTACCTCACCGGGCGGCGGCTCATCGCGCCGGAGGTGTACCGGTCGGTCGGCATCGACCCGCGGGCGGGCGCGGAGGCCGCGCGGGCCAACCCGCACCACCGCGAGACGCTGCGGTGGGCGGGGGAGGGGATCGTCGCGTACCTTCGCGAGCTGGACCTCATCGGCGGCCCGGGCCTGGCCCTGTGGCGGCGCTCCGGGCTGCTCTGACCGGGGCGGGTCAGCCGGCCGGGACGCCGGCCTCCCGGGCGGTGCGCAGGGCCTGGAGGAACACGTCCGCGGACTGGGCGCCGGAGACCCCGTACGCGCGGTCCAGCACGAAGAACGGGACGCCCGTCGCCCCGTACCGGTGTGCCTGCTCGATGTCGGCCAGGACGTCGCCGGTGTAGTCGTCGCCGTCGAGCACCCGCTGCGCCTCCGCGGCCGGCACGCCCACCTCGGTGCCCAGCCGCACCAGCGTCGCGGTGTCGAGCGTGGCGCCCTCGACGAGGTTGGCGCGCATCAGCCGCTCGTGCGCCTCGGCGCCGGCGCCGTGCGCCTTCGCCAGGTGCAGCAGCCGGTGCGCGTCGAAGGTGTTGAAGCTGACCGCGTGCTCGAAGTCGTACCGCAGGCCCTCGGCCGCGGCCAGCGCGCCGACCTGGGCGGTCATCGCCTTGACCTGGGCCCGCGAGCCGCCGAACTTCTTGGCCAGCGCGTCGTACACCGGCTCGAAGCGGCCCTTCGGGTAGCCCGGGTCGAGCTGGAAGCTGCGCCACACGATCTCGACCTCGTCCGCGTGCTCGAACGAGCGCAGGGCGGTCTCCAGGCGTCGCTTGCCGATGTAGCACCACGGGCAGACGATGTCGGACCAGATCTCCACCAGCATGTCCGTCCCCCTCAGCCGCAGGATCCGTCGGCGCACGCCTCGGCGTCGGCGTCCCCGAGGACGACGAGCCCGTGCAGCACCGGCGGCCGGGCCGCCGCGAGAAGTTCGGGTGCCTCCGGCGGCGCCGCGGCCGGCCCGGGGCCGGCCGGCGCGGGTTCGGTCGTGGTCTGGTCCATGGGTGCTCCTAGGTTACCTATTGTTAGTAACCCCATCATGCGTCAGCATTGGGTGATCGTTAAGGGGGCACATCCATGTCCGTCAGGCACCCCGGGGTAAGCACCGACGACTGTCCCGTCCGGGAGATCCTCGACCGGGTCGGCGACAAGTGGAGCGTGCCGATCGTCGTGCTCCTCGGCGAGCGCGGGCACCGCTTCAACGAGCTGCACCGCCGGATCGACGGCATCAGCCAGCGGATGCTCACCCTGACCCTGCGCACGCTGGCCCGCGACGGGCTGGTCAGCCGCACGGTGCACGCCAGCGTGCCGCCCCGCGTCGACTACGAGCTCACCGAGCTGGGCCGCACCCTGCTGGTGCCGGTCCGGGCCCTGGACGAGTGGGCCCGCGAGCACCGCGACGACATCCGGGCCGCCCGGCAGCGGCACGACGCCGGCTGACCGGCGCCGCCCGGGCGGGCGGCGCCGGCCGGGTGTCACCGGGTGAACCTGAGGTACTGCCAGGAGCCGGTCGCCGAGGCGTTGAGCGCGTCGCCGGCGAAGGCGGCCCGCAGGCGGTAGCGCATGCCGGCCTTGTGGGTGCCGACGAGCGTGCCGCCGCCGATGCTGGTGCCGTCGAGCGCGACACACCGGGCGGTCGGCAGCGGCCACCACTTGCCGGCGTCGTAGACCTGCGCGTGCAGGTCGATGCAGCCGTACGGGTGGGCCGGCGACACCATCGCCACCAGGACCGGGTCGACGTTCGTGCGGTACAGCTTCTCCGCCCCGGACGTGCGGTAGGAGCGGTCCAGCGCCTGGGTGATCCTGGCGTGCGCGGTGACCGTACGGGTGGCGGTCGCCGGGGCGTACCACTGGTCGCCCGCGAAGGTGGCGCTGAAGGTGGTGCGGCGGGTCGTGGCGTACGTGGCGGTGACCGTACCCGAGCCGCACTTGACCTTGGTCTTCGTCCCGCCGCGGGGCGTCGCCCACAGGCAGAGCGCCCGCGAATCGTGGGTGGTGCCGAGCTTGGCGGTCAGCTTCGCCTTCCCCCGGTACGCGAACGTCGACCCGTTGACCCCGAGCGTCACCTTCGACGCCCGCCGCGAGACCGCGACCCTGGCCTGCACGCTGGTTCCCGCGTACGTGTCATTCCCGGCCCAGCTGATCGTGTACGTGTTCGTGCCGCCCACCGGGGGCTTGTCCCGGACCGTCCACGCGCCGGCGGCGTCCGAGGTCACCGACGGCAGCGTCCGCGTGCCGGCGAGGTCCTTGCGGGTGACGGTGAGCGTGCCCGCCCCCGCCGACAGCGTGCCGGTGAGGGTCACCGAGCCCAGCCGGGCCACGGTGTTCGGCGCGGACACGGTCAGCGTGGCCGGCTCGGCGGCCGTCACCACTCCGGCGCCGGTGACCGGTCCGCTCGCCTGCGCCGCCACCGGCACGGCGAGCGCCGCGGCGCCTCCCGCCGCTGCCGCCGCCATCCAGGCCCATCCTCTGCTCCGCACCCGTGACCTCCACCTGTCCGCGCCGGGACGGTCCCGGCGCGGTGCGAGCCGAGAAGTCGGCGGGCCGGAGGTATTTGTGAGCCTTATCCGGCTTCATGTGTCCGATCCCACCGTACGGGCGGGCGTGGGCTAGCGTCGTCGGTCGGGCCATGATGCGACAGCGCGGGAGGAGGGGCCGTGGCGAAGGCCGGGGGAGTGTTCTGCGTCGAGGGTCAGTGGGAGGACGATCTCACCGAGCGGGGATCGGTGCTGCCCACGCTCGAGCTGCTCGAGCGCCTCGGCAGCATCCGCTTCATCCACCGTGACACCGCGACCACCGAGGAACTGCACTACTACCTGGACACCTGGCTCTCCCGGAAGTACCAGGACTTCAAGGTCGGCTTCTTCGCCCTGCACGGCCAGCCGTCCCAGCTCTGCCTCACCGACAAGACCACCGTCGAGCTCGACGAGATCGCCGCCTGGATGTCCGGGCGCTGCGGCGGCCGCAGCCTCTACTTCGGCAGCTGCTCGGTGCTGCGCGCCTCCGACCGGGTGCTCAAGGAATTCCTGCACGAGACCAAGGCCGCCATGCTCTGCGGCTTCACCAAGGCGATCGACTGGGTGGAGTCGGCGGCCTTCGAGACGGTCGTGCTCAACGCCATGGTGAACGGCGGCCGGATCGACAGCGTGGAGCGGCTCATGCGATCCAGCCGGTGGGGCGCCCTCGCCGACCACCTCGGCTTCCGCGTCGTGTACGCGAACGGCCGCACCGGCTGATGAGGGGCACCGCCGCCGTCGGGGCGGCCCTCTGCGTCCTCGTCGCGCTCGGCGGCTGCGGCGGCGACCCCGCCCCGCCGGCGGCCCGCCCGTCATCGGCGTCCCCGGCCGCCCCGGACCTCACCGCGGCGAACACGCGGGTCACAGTGCGGCTCTGGTACTTCAACGTCCGGGAACGATCGGCGGTCGTCGAGCCGACGTCGCTGCTGACCGGCGCGCAGTACTGCGCCCGGTACGCCATCCCCTCGTCGGACGACGCGTGCCGCCGCAAGCTGGTCGCCACCGGGTCCAACGTGAAGCTCACCGTGCCGATCAGCGGGAAGGTGCGGCGCCTCGGCTTCCCCGACCTCGACCTCTCCTGTGTCGACGAGGCGACGGCCGAGGGCACCTGCAAGATCACCGAGTCCGATTTCAACACGTGGGCCACCATGAACAGCCCGGCACCCGCCCGGATCACCACCGAGAAGGGCGCGATCGTCGAGGTGGCGGCCCTGCTGCTGCTCTGACCCCCGGCGGTTGTGCGGGCGCGCGCCGCGGAGGAGGGTGGGCCCATGGCACCCCACCTCCGCCGCCGCGCGGGAGGGCGAGCCCTCACCGCGGCCGTCGTGCTCGGCACCGTCCTCGGCCTGGCCGGATACGCCCCGGCGGCCCCTGCCGTCGCCGTGGCCCCCGCCCCCGCCGCCGTCCCGGCCGCCGCGGGGCTGTCCGAGACCGGCCGGCTCGCCGACCGCAGGTTCGTGGTCACCGGGACCCGGCTGTACGAAGTGGGCGCCGAGGACGGCACCTACCCCGCCACCGGGTGGCACATCCGCGGCGAGATGGGCGGCTTCTGGACGCCGCCGATCAAGATCCTGGACGGGATCTGGTTCGGCGCGAACGGGAGCTGGCTGCGGGCCGGCCGGTTCACCGCGGGCGCCGGATACACCACCATGGACCTGACCGGGCCCGGCGGCCTGACCGTCCAGCGTGTCGACGTCGTGCCGGACGGCGGGCGGGCCGCGCTCATCGGGCTGCGGTTCCCGCCCCGCGCCGGGACCGTGCGGCTGACCGTGGACGCGCACTCGGAGCTGCTGGCGGCGTACCCGTGGAGCGGGACGACCCCCGGCCAGGGCGCGGTCAACCTGCCCGACACCGGCTCCTTCGACGGCCGCAACCTGGTCTTCCGCGACCGGGGCCGGCCACCGGTCGACGGCGTCCCGCCGCACGACTGGGCCGCGCTGGTGGGCAGCGCCCTGACCCCGGCCGGGCACGCGCTCGGCCCCGGCCTGCGCGGCCCGCAGGGCGACGTCGTCTGCGGCGATCCGGCGCCGGTGGTCTGCGACGACGGACCGGACGGCCGGGGTACGGGCGGCCGGCTCACGTACGACGTCACGGTCGGCGGCTCCGGCCGTACGGTATGGTTCGCGGTCGCCGGGTCCGACCGGGGCCTCGCGCCCGCACGGGCGGAACTGGCCCGGGCGCTGCACGACCCGGCCGGCGCGCTGGCCGCCAAGCGGGCCGCGCGGGCCGCGGTCGCCCGGCACAGCCGCGTGGACCTGCCCGGCGACCGGCTGCTGCAGCGCAGCGTGGAATGGTCCAAGCAGAACCTCGCCGACTCCGTCCAGGAGTCGCGGCACCTGCGCGTCTTCGCCAGCGACCAGGGCACCGCCCACCCGCCGCCGGCCGGCGTGCTGGACCGGGCCCGCTGGATCGGCGCCGGCTGGCCGGACTACCCGTGGATCTTCGCCACCGACGGCGAGTACACGGCCTTCGCCGCCGTGGCCGCGGGACAGTTCGCGGCCGTCAAGGACCACCTGCGCACCCTGCGTGACCTCAGCGAGATCGTCAACGGCGGCTCCGGCAAGGTGGTCCACGAGGTCACCCCGGACGGCCAGGTCTACTACGGAACCCTCGCCGACCCCGGCAACACCGACGAGACCGTCAAGTTCCCCAGCGTGGTGGCGCTCGTCTGGCGGTGGACCGGCGACAACGCGTTCCGCGACGACCTGTACGACTTCTCGGTGCGCGCCATGCGCTACGCGACCGGCCTGGACGCCGACGCCGACGGCTGGCCCGAGGGCAGCGGCAACGTGGAACGTCCCGGCATGGGCGAGGAGAAGCTGGACGTGGCCGTCTACACCGTCCGCGGCCTGCTCGACCTCGCCGCCATGGCCCGGTCCAGGGGCGACCGGGCCACCGCGGCCTGGGCGCGGGACCAGGCCGCCCGGCGGATCCGGGCCTTCGAGCGCACCTGGTGGTACGGCGGCGACGCGCGCTCCTACGCCGACTCGCTCACCGGAGCGGGCAACGAGCGCCTCTACCAGCGCTACTGGATCGGCGCGACGCCGATGGAGGCCGAACTGCCGGCGCCCGGCGGCCCGCTCGCCCCGGCCGGGTTCGCCACCACCGCGCTGACCCAGCGGGAACGGGACTGCTTCACCGGCGCTTCCGGCTTCTTCCACACCGGAACCGGCCCCACCGCCGATCCCGCCGGCGATCCCGGCCCGGCGTGCGACAGCGTGGTCTCCGCCGTACCGTCCGAGCGGACCGTCTTCTCCCTCGGCAACGCCATCATGGCGGTGGCCGAGGGCAACTACGGCCGGTTGCCGCAGCAGCGGCGCTACACCACCGCGAACGCGCGCAGCCAGCTCGACCCGGGCGAGTGGGAGATGCCCGGCGCGATGCCGGAGATCCTGCCGTCCCCGGACTTCGGCTCGAACCTGAGCATGGACTTCCTCAGCCGGTCCAGCGTGCTCCAGGCCTGGGGCGCGTACGGCGTCCTCTGGCCGGTGATCCACCAGCAGCTCGGCGTGGCCCCCGACCTGGGCGCCGGACGCCTGTCCGTGGTCCCGCAGATCCCGGCGGCGGGCCGGATCGCGGGCTCGGACATCCTGGCCGGCACCGGTCACCTCGACGTCGCGGCGGCCCGCCACGGCTCCGCGCTGACGGTCACGGTGAACGCGGCCGTCGAGGCCCGGCTCACCCTCGGCACCGTCGTCCCGCCCGGCGCGCGGATCGCCGCGGTGACCCTCGACGGCCGCCACGTCCCGGCCCGGCGGCTGCACACCGCCCGCGGCGACGAGCTGACCACGACGACCGGACCGGGCCGCCACACGCTCACGGTCACCCTGCGATGAGCCCCGACGCCCGCCGCGGCTGAGATGATGGGCCGGTGCGTGCCGTAGTCCTCGATGCCGCCCGGGCCACGCCGGAGGTCCGTGAGGTCGTCGCGCCCACCGCCCCGCCCGGCGGTGTCGTGGTGCGGGTGCTGGCCACCGGGATGTGCCGCAGCGACTGGCACGCCTGGGCCGGCCACGACGACGGGATCGTCTTCCCGCACGTGCCCGGCCACGAACTCGCCGGGGTGGTGCACGAGGTGGGCGCCGGCGTCGCCCGGTGGCGGGCCGGCGACCGGGTGACCGTGCCGTTCGTGTGCGGCTGCGGCCGGTGCCGGTGGTGCCGCGCCGGGGACGCCCAGGTGTGCCCCGACCAGCAGCAGCCCGGCTTCACCCACTGGGGATCGTTCGCCGGGTACGTCGCGCTGCACGCCGCGGACACCAACCTGGTCGCCCTCCCCGCGACGGTGGACTTCCCGGCCGCCGCGAGCCTGGGGTGCCGGTTCGCCACCGCCTACCGGGCGCTGACCGCCCGCGCCCGGCTCGCCCCGGGCGAGTGGGTGACCGTGCTGGGCGCCGGCGGGGTGGGGCTCAGCACGGTGATGATCGCCCGCGCCCTGGGCGCCCGGGTCGTCGCGGTGGACCGCAACCCGCGGGCCCTCGCCGTCGCGGCAGGCCTCGGCGCCGACCACACGCTGCTCGCGGACGGCACCGACCTCCCGGCCGCCGTCGCCGCCCTCACCGGCGGCGGCAGCCACGTCGCGGTCGACGCGGTGGGCAGCGAGCGGACCTGCGCCGACGCGATCCTCAGCCTGCGCCGCCGGGGCCGCCACGTGCAGGTCGGCCTCCTCGGCGGCCACCCCCGGCTGCCGATGGCGCGGGTCATCGGCTGGGAGCTCGACCTGCTGGGCAGCCACGGAATGGCGGCGGCCGACTACCCGGCCATGATGGCGCTGGTCGAGCAGGGCCGGCTGCGACCCCAGCACCTGATCGAACGCACGATCGGCCTGGCGGAGGCGGCGGCCCTGCTGCCCACCTTCGACAGTGCCGCGGTCGCCGGCATCACCGTCGTCGACCCGTCCCGCTGACCGAAGGTCCTACCTTTCCGGCTTCGGTCGGTCTTCGGTCACAGAACTGCCGTGTCCCTCGTCGCGCGAGGACGGTGAGCGTGACAGCTGTGTCTCGTCCCGCAAGGGGGTCACCATGCGCCGTCTGATAACCGTCCTTTCCGCCCTTCTCCTGATGCTGGTGATGACGCCGGCACCGTCGCGGGCCGCCGAACGCGGGGCCGCCCGGCACTACTCAGCCGCAGGACGAACCGGAGTGGATCTCCCGGGCGGTGCTGACGCTCGACGGCGCCGCCCCGGACCGGTTCAACGCGGCCGGCACCGCCTTCTCCGTGCGCTCCTCCTGCCCGACCCTGGCCCCGGACACGGTCATCGTGTACGCCGACGGCGCCGCCGTCGCCGCCACCGTGTCCAGTGACGCGATCTCGGTCACCGGCGGAGTGCCCACCGGCCGGCACACCGTCGAGGTGCTCGGCCAGGACGTGTACGGCTTCACCGTCCGATTCGCCCAGACCCTGTGGTTCGGTGACGGGGAGCTGAGCGTCACGGTGCACACCCCCGGTGGGCAACCCGCCGGGGGCGCCGCGGTCCGGGCCGTGCTCGCCGACGACAGCTCCGTCACCGCCGCCGCGACGACGGACAGCGCCGGGCAGGCCACCTTCACCCACCTGCCCGACCGCACCTTCGAGCTGACCGCGACGGCGCCCGGGAACCTGGTCGGGTCCGTGCCGGCGACCATTCCCGACTCGCCGGTCACCCTGACGCTGGCCGCGCCGATGACGCCCAGCCCGATCGACAACAACGACTTCGCCGGCGGCACGGCCGACGGATGGGAGGTCGGCACCGCGCCGGTGGAGATCGTCCCGCACGTCGAAGGGCCACTCGGCGGCCCGGCCGTCGCGCAGACCAGGACCGGAACCGCCGCCGGCGCACGCGGGACACGGGCCGCGAAGGCCCAGTTGCCCGCCCCGAAGGCGCGGGCAGCCGCGGCCGACTTCGACCTGCAGCTGAACACGGCCGGAGAGGGCGAGCAGCGCATCGGCCGCGCGTTCAAGGTGGAACCCGGGTACAGGAGTGTGGTCGTCAGGTACCGGTTCGTCACCACCGAGGTGCCCGGCGGCTTCTTCGGCACCAAGTACAACGACTACTTCTCCATCGACGCCCGTACGCTCGCCGGTGGCACCATCCACGCCGGCAACAGCATGAACGGCCTCGGGCTGTGGGCCTTCGACGCGGCCGGCGCCACCGCGTGGTACACCGTGGAGATGCCGGTCGAGGAGACCGGCGACGAGGTGCAGTTCTTCCTCGGCGTCGCCAACGTGGCCGACGGCCTGTTCCCGTCCGCCGTCGTGGTCGACCTGGTGCAGAAGAAGAAGCTGACGATCTCCGCGCTGTCGCTGAACGACATCGACAACAGCGCGCTGCAACGGATGAGCGTGTCCGCACACGGATACTTCGGCGGCGTCACCCGCGTCCACGGCTCCCTGACCGTCGAGGGCGACGAGGACGACACGCTGCAGGAGCTGACCCTGGAGGTGGTGCAGGCCGGCGCGGTGGTCGCCACGGGGACGCTCGAACCGGGCCTCACCGGCACCCTGTACCGGCGGTTCGGTGACACGGAGACCATCGAGCTGGCGGCGGTGCAACTGCTGTTCCGGGTCCCGGCCGCCGACGTGGCCGCCGGTGACCAGGTGTCACTTCGGGTCCGGGCGCGCTCTGCCGGTGACACCGCGCAGAAGGACTTCGGCGCGGTGCAGAAGCTGGAGCGCTACGCCGCCGGCAACCGGTACGGCGGGCGCGACGAGGCCGTCGGCGGCGACGACTGGGTGCGTCCCGGGGTGCGTACGTTCATGACCGGCATCGGAGCTGTGACTTGGGGCGATATGTCGAACATGCACGGCGGCACGTTCGCGCCGCACCAGACCCACCAGGTCGGGCACAGCGCCGACGGCTGGTTCGCCGGCTACAACGCCCGCAACGCCGCCACCGCGGCCACGGTCGTCGCCCAGCTGAACGCGAACGGCCTGCGGATCACCCAGGTGTACGTGACGTTCACGCCGGCGTTCCAGGCGGCGATCCAGGGTGTCGTGCTCACCGACGGGCGGCAGGCGGTCAACGTCATCCGCAACGTCGCCGGGCACGACACCCACTTCCACTGGGAGATGACCGAGGCGTGAGAGGTGGTCCGGGGCGTTACCAGATGCGTACGCGGGACGTCCCGGACCTCAGCGCCGCCACCGGGCCCGGGGCAGCCGTCTCGCCGGCGGTCCGGCGTTCGCCGGTAAGGTCCAGGTCGATGACCGCCGGGGTGCCGTCCGGCTCCTCGAACTCGGCGTCGGCGAAGCGGACCCTGGGCAGGTCACGGCCGCCGACCGGGCCGACCCGGGCGGCGTCGAAGCCGGCCGGGAGGTTCGTCTCGAGGTAGACCGTGTCGTTCTCCTCGACGACCGAGACGCTCGCGTCGCCGAGGACGTGCGGGCCGGGCTCGGCGGCGAACGGGCGGGCGCCGGCGGCGTACACGTTGTCGCGGGCGTAGACCGGCTGGAGGACGTCGAGGTAACGCTGGTGGTCGCCCGGCGGCTGGGCGTCGATGCGGGCCAGGTACTCCTCGAAGGAGGCCGGGTACGCGTCGAAGCCGGCCAGGCCGTACCCCGGGGCCGCCTCGCCGTGGCCGCCCTCCGGGCCGTACGCCGCGGTGAGGTCGCCGCCGAGGAAGATGTTGCCGAGGTAGCGGTCGTCGCCGCCGCGGATCACCGCGTAGCCGGCCACCTGGGTGCTGTGCGGGCGGTGGTACGGCGTGGCGCGGTCCATCACCGGCTCGAAGCGCAGCGTGCCGGCGAACAGGTTGCCGACGAACGCGCCGCCCTGGCTGAACGACTCGAACGACGCCCGGGACGCGAGCACGTTGTGGTCGACCAGGTAGGGGCCGTGGCTGACCTCGATGAACAGGTCCCGGTTGTTGCGGTAGAAGATGTTGCGGGTGACGCGGGTGCCCTGGGTCTCCCAGTCGAGCCAGGTGCCCAGCGAGCAGTCGTGGATGCGGTTGTGCCGGATCACCACGTCGATGGCCGCGTGCAGCTTGATGCCGCCGATCTCGTAGCCGTAGAACTCGCGCTTGATGGCGATGTTGTAGATGTGGTTGTCCTCGATGGTGGAGAAGACGCACCCGAGGTGGCCGACGATGCCGTTCTGCCCGCAGTCGTAGATCGTGTTGCGGCGGATGACGTGCGAGCCGATGTGCTCGCGGTCCCAGCCGATCTGGCGCGCGGAGAACACCGATTCGAGCTGGTACTGGTAACCGGGCTTGTCGCCGCGCTCGGTGGCGTAGTTGTGCCCGGTCGACGCCTCCTTGCCGATCGAGATCGCCGAGCACTTCGCGTCGTGGATGACGTTGTCCTCGATGATCCAGCCCTTGGCCCAGTTGGGGCCGATCAGGCCGGGCTGGTCGGCGGTCGGCGGGGTCCACGGCGAGGCGGCCTGGGCCAGTTCGAAGCCGCGCACGGTGATGTAGTCCAGGTGCGGCACGAGCGGGTAGAACACCGACCGGCGTACGTTGATCTCGGCGAGTTCGGCGTTGGGGTCGGCACCCTGGAAGTTCGCCCAGATCGTGGTCTCGGCGGCGCCCACCTCGGCGTACCAGACGAGCCGGGTCTGCTCGGGGTCCCGGACGGTGTCGTCGACGGTGGTCCAGTCGTCGAGCACCTCGGTGCGCAGCGGCGGGTCGTCCAGCTCGGCCCGGCCGGCGACCTCGTAGAAGCTGCGGCCGTTGAGGTAGACGTCGCCGAGGTGCTTGTGCGGCGCACCCTCGGCGTAGACGATCCAGTCGCCGGCGACCTCCTCGGCGAACGGGTTGAAGTCGCCGAACAGCGTGTTCGGCACGACCGCGCGCCAGACCGTGCCGCCGTCGGACTCCCAGCCGGTGATCCGCTCGGAGCCCTTGATCACGACGTGCTCGCCGTCGGCGGCGGTGTAGGTGATCCGGCGGGTGTCGCTGAGGCCGCCGCGCCGGGGCGTCACCCACTCCCGGTACTCCCCGGCGTGCACCACGACCGTGTCTCCCGGCCGGGCCTCGGCGGCCGCGCGGTTGATCGTGCGGAACGGCCGCTCGGCCGTGCCGTCGGCATCGTCGGCACCGGAGGTCGACACGTGAAGAACAAAAGTCATGATCGGCAAAGCCCTTCTGCGTACGGCGGGAGCCGCGGAGGGGGAGACCCGGCCAACGTAATCTTCCGAAACATTCGGTGTCAACGCCGATACATTCCGAAACATTTGCGTACGCTCTCGGCAGCGTCGACGTGCTACTCCGGCCGGAGTCGCAACGTGGTGGCGGCGGCCTCGGGCGTCACCATCGGGCCCACCGCCCCGGCGCCGTACCGCCCGTATTTCGCGCGGTAGGCGGCGTCGATCGCGGTGCGCAGCCCGTCCGGTCCCGCCCCGGCCTCCTCGACCGTAACCTCTGCATCGAGTCCCGGTACGCGGATCGCCGCCCTTCCCGTTTCCCGCACGTGACCGAACCAGCCGGTGTCCCGCCGGTACCACGTCCGTACGTACACCTCGCCCCCGGTCGTCACGACCCAGATCGGCAGCCGGCGCCGCAGGGTGCCGTCGGCGCGCCGGGCCGCGATGAGCAGCTCGCCGGCGACGTCGATCCGGCGCAGGTCCGCCGGGCTCCAGGCCGCGGTCATGACGCCGCGCCCCGCGCACCCGCCCCGCCGCGAACCGGCCGCGCGGGATGCCACGCTCCGCTCACCAGGGCACGGGGCCGGCGGCGTCGAACAGGCCGCCGGTCGGGCCGTCGTCGGGCAGGGTGGCGAGCCGGATGGCGGGACGGGCGCCCTCGGCGGGGGTGCTGGTGCCCGTGAAGCCGTTCAGGTCCGTGGCGACGTACCCGGGGCAGGCGCTGTTGATCTTGATCGTGTCACCGAGTTCCTTGGCGTACTGGATCGTGACCGCGTTGAGGAACGTCTTCGACGGCGAGTACGCGCCGCTCACCCCGCCGAGGTCGACGCCCGGCGTGGTCTGCAGGGTCAGGGAGCCGACGTGGCTGGACTGGTTGACGATGCGCGGGTGCGCCGAGCGGCGCAGCAGCGGCAGCATCGCGTTGATGACCCGGACCACGCCGATCACGTTCGTCTCCACCACCGCCCGCAGGACGGCCAGGCTGACCGCGGTCGGCTCGTCCGGCCACGCCCCGGCGATGCCCGCGTTGTTGACCAGCACGTCCAGCCGCCCGGCCCGCTCCTCGAGCAGCGCCGCGGCGGCGGCCACGCTCGCGTCGCCGGTCACGTCGAGCGGCACCCCGAACGCGTCGGCTCCCGCCGCGCGCAGCTTCGCCACGGCGTCCTCGCGGCGCCGGTCGTCGCGGGCGCCCACCCCGACCCGCCACCCCAGCGCGCCGAGGCCGGCCGCAATCTCGTACCCGATGCCCTTGTTCGCGCCGGTGACCAGCGCGATCGTCGTCTCACTCATGCCGTCGATCGTGGTCGCGGCACGGCCGCGGACCAACACCGAACGGGCCGGGCAACGATACCCGGGCGGTATCGATCCGGCGGTAGGCTCGACCGGTGGACACCCGGGAGCTCAGCTACTTCGTCGCGGCCGCCGAGGAACTGCACTTCGGCCGCGCCGCGCAGCGCCTGGGCATCACCCAGCCGCCGCTGTCGCGCGCGATCGGCCGCCTCGAACGGCGGCTCGGGGTGGCGCTGCTGCACCGCACCAGCCGCCGGGTGACGCTCACCGACGCCGGAGCGGTGCTGCTGGCCGAGGCCCGCCCGATCCTCGCCGCCCTCGCCGCGGCCGAACGCCACACCCGGCGGGCCGGCACGAGCGGGCCCGGGCTCGTCCTGGCCACCAAGGCCGGCGCGTCGGGCGAACTGCTGGCGAAGCTGCTGGACGCGTACGCCGCCGAGCCCGGCGCCGTCCCCGTCGACCTGGCGCTCTGCGAATCCCAGCCCCAGCGGCTGCTGCACGACGGCCGGGCCGACGTGGCGCTGCTGCACCAGCCCTTCGACCCCGTCGCCGGCCTCGACACCGAGATCCTGCACACCGAGGGCCAGGTCGCCATCGTGCCGTCCGGGCACCCCGTCGCCGTCCGGGCCGAGCTGCGCACGGCGGACGTCAGCGACCTTCCGGACCTGCCGCTGGCCCGCTGGCCGGGCCCGGACGGCGCCTACCCCGACGGCCCCGGCGCGGAGGTCCGCAACCAGACGCAGCTCTTCCAGCTGATCGCGCTCGGCCGCACCGCGGTGATCATGCCCGAGTCCTCCGGCGCCGGCCTGCCTGAGGGACTCACCGCGGTGCCTATCGTCGACGCGCCCGCCGTGACGACCGTGATCGCCTGGCCGCCGCACAGCCGCTCCCGCGCGCTGGCCCTGCTCGTCCGGGTGGCGACCCGCTTCTGAGGACGGTCCGGGCGGCGACCCGCCTCCGGGAACGCGAACGCCGCCCGGGAGCGTCTCCCGGGCGGCGTCGGATGCCGTGCGATCAGCAGGCGTTCGGCACCCACGAGCACTCGACGTCCTCGCCGTTGCGCTTGACGACGTGGCGGGGGACCGTCGGCAGCTCGGCCGTCCGGCGGGAGGCCGCCTGCGGGCCGCCGGTGCTCGCGATGGCGACGGCCGCGGTGTCCAGGAGGTCCGCGACGTTGGACTGCGCGGCGTTCGAGATCGACGAGAAGAGCAGCTTGCGGCCCGACCGGTCGGTGACGTAGCCGGACAGCGCGTTGACGCCGGTGAGAGTGCCGGTCTTGCCGTGCAGGTTGTTCTCGGCCGGCGTGCCCTTCATGCGGCTGGCCAGGGTGCCGCCGACGAGCGGGGCCGGGTTGCCGGCGATGGGCAGCGCGGCGTACCAGGTGGCGAACCACGGGCGGGACTGGGCCGCCTGCAGCAGCGTGGCGATCTGGGCGGTGGTCAGCCAGTCGCGGCGGCTCAGGCCCGAGCCGTCACCCATGGTGATCTTCCCGGTGTCGACGCCGATGGCCTTCAGCGCGGCGGTGGAGGCGGCCAGCCCGGTGCTCCAGCTGCCGGCGGAACCCGGCGTCCTCGCCCGGCCCATCGCCTTGGTCAGCAGCTCGGCGTGGCCGTTGTTGGGCAGCTTCAGGAAGTACGGCAGCAGCTGGCTGAGCGGGATCGACGCGTGGTCGGTGATCGTCTTCGCGCTGCTCGGGGTCGCCCCGGTGGTGGTGGCACCGACCACCGTCACGCCGTGGCGCTTCAGGGCGTCACGGAACACGCCGGCCGCCACCTGGGTCGGGCTCAGCACCGACACCAGGCTGGTCTTCGCGGCCCCGCCGAGCGGCACGGAGCCGGACACGGTGATGGTGTTCGTGCCGTGCGCGCGGGTCGCGGAGACGGTGTTGGCCGAGCCCGACGCGCCGGTGACCGTGTTGTTGACGACCTTGAGGACCGAGTTGGCCGGCGTGAGCGTGACGGCCCCCGCCTTGTTGGCGGCGCTGCCCGGCTTGGTCACCACGGCGACGGCCCCGGAGTTGAAGTTGCCGTCCGCGGCGACGGTCAGCGCGGAGATCGGCGCCGTGTCCGCGTACGTCTCGTCCTGCCACGACCAGTCCAGGCCCAGCGGCGTACGGTCGAACCAGGTGTCGTCGGCGACCAGCGAACCGGTGAACTTGGTGATCCCGGCCCGGTTGACCGCGGTGGCGATCGCGTCGAACTGCGCGTACGTGAGGGTGGGGTCGCCCTGGCCCTTCAGATACAGGTTGCCGGAGACGGTCTTGCCGCTCTTGGTGCCGGAGTAGCGCGCGTACGTGTGGAACTTGTACCCGGTCCCGAGCACCTCGAGCGCCGCGGCCGACGTCATGAGCTTCTCGTTCGACGCCGGAATGACCCGCTGCTCGGCGTTGTGCGAATAGATCACCGCCCCGCTGGTCGCGTCCCGCACCTGCAACCCCGTGGTCGAACCGGCCAGCCGGGAGTTGGCGAGCACCTGGTCCAGCGTGGCGACCAGGGCGGTGTCCGACGCACCGCCGGTCTCGGCGGACGCGGTACCGACGGCCAGCGCCGTACCGGTGACGGCGACGGCGACCACCGCCAGGCCCGGGACCAGCGGCAGCTTGAGCACTTTACGCATGAGGTCTCTGCTCTGTTCTCGTCAGGAAGTCCGAAAGGGGGCGGCACATCCTCGCACGATCCGGCCGCCCGGTGGGGGCACGACGACCGGCCATACGGGCACGCCGAGAGCGGACCATACGGACCCGCCCTCCCGCGGGCGCGCTATCGCTCCGTGCCCGGCCCGCACTCGCCGGGGAACAGGTCCGCCCGGCTCCAGCCGGACCGTCGCGCCCCCGACCGGCAGGACCGTCGCGCCGTCGTACGCCCGGCCGGTCAGGCTCGTGAGGCTCCGGACCTCGAAACTGTCCACCGCCCAGGTGCAGGCATGCGTCTCTCCACTCCGGAATGTCTGGTAACGAGGAGTATCACTGGATCTCCCCCGTTTGGCCAGCGCGTACCGTGCCGTGCGAAAGGAGGACGGACGATGGCCGCCGGCGTCCCGAGGGCCGGCCCGCACGCGTTTTTGAGCCGCGGTCGCCGGATTGGCACGTGGCCGGTGGGGCAGCGGGCGGTTACGGTACGGCCATGGCGTACGGCAAGATCGTCGGGTTTCTCGGTCTGGGGGTCATGGGGGAGCCCATGGCGCTGAACCTGGCGCGGGCCGGCACCCCGCTGGTGGTGTGGAGCCGCCGGACGCAGCGGTGTGCGGGGGTGGCCGAGCACGGGGCGATCGTCGCCGGTAGCCCGGGTGAGGTGCTGGAACGGGCCGGGATCGTGCTGGTCATGCTGGCCGGCGGGGCGGCGATCGACGCGGTGCTGGGGCGGGGGACGCCCGCGTTCGAGGGGGTCGCGGGGCGGCTGATCGTGCACATGGGTACGACGTCGCCCGAGTATTCGCAGGGGCTGGGGGCCGATGTGGCCGCCGCCGGCGGGCGGTACGTCGAGGCGCCCATGTCCGGGTCGCGCCGGCCGGCCGAGGCCGGGCAGCTGGTCGCCATGCTCGCCGGGGACCCCGCCGACGTCGGTGCGGTACGGCCGGTGCTCGCGCCGATGGTGCGCGAGACGGTCGAGTGCGGGCCGGTGCCGCAGGCGCTGCTCATGAAGCTGGCCGTCAACCTGTACCTGATCAGCATGGTGACCGGGCTGGCGGAGGCGTACCACTTCGCCGCGCGGCAGGGGCTGGACCTGGAGCGGCTCACCGCGGTGCTGGACGCCGGGCCGATGGCCAGCGACGTGTCCCGGGTGAAGGCGGCGAAGCTGCTCGGCCGGGAGTTCTCCGTGCAAGCCTCGCTGCGGGATGTGCTCATGAACAACGACCTGATCGCCGCGTCCGCCCGCGCCGCCGGGATCGCCTCGCCCGTGCTGGACGCCTGCCGCGCCCTGTACGCCGAGGCCGTCGCCCTGGGCCACGGCGACGAGGACATGGCCGCGGTGATCCGGGCGCTCGAAGCCCGCTGACGGCGGTGACCGGAAGGGAGGGTCAGCGGCCTGTCCGCAGGACCCGCCCGGTCGTGCCGTAGCTGACGCTGAGGGACCAGCCGGTCGCCGTGGACACCCGGCGGAGCCGGAGGATCGTGGTGCCGCGCGGTTCGGGGCAGGGGTCGCCGACCGCCGGCGGGACGGAGGTGCCGGAGATTCCCGCGTACGGGCCGGTGATCCGGAAGCCGGTCGTGCGGCGGCTGCGCTCGTAGCCGGCCGGCGCGTCGCGGCGCGGCTCGCGGACCACGCGGTCGGCCAGCTCGTAGCGGCCGAACTCGCGGTCGTGCCGCACCGGGAACGTCCCCTTGCCGCAGGAGACGGAGTACGTGTCCCGGGTCCAGAAGTCGTGGCTGAAGGTCAGGGCGCCGGCGCGTGCGGTCAGCGTCGCGTCGCTCCAGCCGAACGCCTTGCGGACGTCCGCGGCGCCGGCGAAGCCGGTCTTGGTCCTCGGGTCGTACCGCACCGCCGCCGCGGCCGGAGTGGCGTATCCGATCCCGGCGGCGAGGCTGGCACCGGCGGCGGTGAGCTGGACAGTACGGCGCGACAGCATGGTGATCGGACTCCTGAGCGTTGACCTCGGGTTGGCTACCGGGACCAACGATCATCACGGGCGGACGGCTCGCTCAGGGCAGCGTCCAGCGCTGGTCGGCGCCGCCGGTGCAGTCGGCGACGCGGGTGTTGGCGCCCGGCGTGCCCGGGTCGCTCAGGCAGCGCCCGGTGGCCGGGTTGACCAGGGAACCGCCCGGGCCCGCCCGCCATTGCGCGCTCTGCCGGCCGTCGCAGCCGGTGGAGCGGACCTCGCCGTCGTCGGTGACCTGCGCGCAGCGGCCGGAGACCCGCAGGGTGCCGTCGGCGGCGAGGGTGAAGGTCTGAGCGGTGAAGCCGGTGCAGCCGGCGACCTGCACCGGGCTGCCGTCGATGCCCAGCAGCCCGCCGAGGGACAGGCAGCGGCCGCCCGCGGACGCGATCGTCCCGGTGCGGTCGGCGGCGGGCGGGGGCGCCAGGGTGGCCGAGGGCGGGCGGGGCGATCCCGGCCCGGTCGGCGCCGGCTGGTCCCGGGGTCCGTCGCCGGTGCCGGCCGCGGCGGAGGTTGTGGTCCGGCTGGGCGGCCGGGAGGTGGCGCGGCTGCCGCGGGCGGACGCGGCGGACTGGCGGACCGCCCCGGCGGAGGCCACGCCCGTACCGGCCGGGCCGGCCGCGGTGGGCAGGGGGAGGGTGGGGCCGGCCTCGGTGAGGCGGCGGGGCGGCGGGTCGTCCCCGGCCGCGAGGAAGAGCGCGCCGGCGCCGGCGAACGCCAGCACGGCGACCCCGCCCAGGACGATCAGGCGCTGCCGGAGCAGGGCGGATCTGCGGCCGGTTGCCTGCTGGGGCACGTACGGTTGCACCTTCGGGCCGGCGGCGGGCGGCTGCTCGTCCCCGGCCGGGGCCGGCTCGGGCCAGGTCTCCTCGGGCCGGTCGTCGTGCCCGGCGGGTGCGGCGCCGCCCGGCTCGGTCCTGATGTACGGCCTGACCAGCACGGGGTCCTGTCGCCCGCCGAACTCGTCGTCCTGCCTGTCAGCCATCGGTGTCCCTGCCTCGGTGGTACGCGGGGCGCGCAGCGCCGACCGGTACGTCAAGATACGCGAGCCACGGGCGCGGAGATCATCGCGCCGGTCCTTTTTTCACGGCGTGTAGACCTCGGCCATCTGCACGACGGTCCCGTCCCGGGTGCGCAGCCTCACGAGCAGGTCACCGCTGTTCTTCAGCAGGGCGCTGAACTGCGTCTCGGTCAGCCGGCAGGTGCCCGCCATGCTCTTGTCGTCCAGGCAGTCCGGGTCGCCGCCGTTCATGGTGAGCAGGCGTGCCCCGGCGTCGACGGGCAGGGTCACCTTCGTCTTGCTGTCCTCGGTGGTCCATTCGAGGTTGCACCGGGGGTCGGACTCCGGCAGGGCGAACGCCGTACAGAAGTCGGGGCCCTGCATGAAGATCGTCGGCTCGACCACCACCGACCGGGCCCGCGGCTCGTAGGCCCGCAGCCGCACCACCGAGTCGGTGTCGCCGCGGCTCACGTCGGCGAACGTGGGCCGCGGCGAGCCGGTGGGCGCGGCCGAGGACGGAGCGGGCTGCGGCTCTCCGGTCGAGGTGCACGCCGCGAGCAGGGCGAGGGCGACGAGGGGCAGCAACCGCTTCACAGGGATCGGATCTCCGCATCGGCGAACAGGACCGTGCCGGTGCCCTGGTAGGGGTCGTTGGTCACGCCGAGCTCGACCCGGCCGGCGACCAGGGAGGGGTCGGTGATCGGCGCCTGCAGGACCGGCCGGTCGCCGAGCGACACGGTGGCCACCTGGCCGCGCAGGTCGATCCGGACGCGGTGCCGGGCGCCCGGGGCGAAGTCGCCGGTCGCCAGCTTCGCCAGCAGGGTCTCGTCGTTGTCGTCGACGAGGCTGAGCTCCAGCGCACCCGGGCAGGCCGAGAGCACGTAGCCGCTGCGTCCGGTGTAGCGGAACCGGATCAGCGCGCAGCTGCCCGGGTCCACCACGGTCACGTCGGCGGCGATGCTCTGGTCCCCGGCGAAGCTGTCGTCCGGGCCGGGGCACTCGTACGTGCCGCTGTCCCCGGTGCGGATCCGCAGCCCGTTCTTGGTGAACACGCACGATCCGGAGCTGTCGTCGGTGACCGTCTGCCACTGGCCGGGCCGGTCCAGCGGGTCGATCACGGACGGGCCGCGGACCTGGCGCGGCGCGGGCGGTGCCACGGAGAACTCGGCCAGGACCTGCCCGCGTGAGGTGTCCCGGGTGGCGGCGTACACGGCGCCCGCGGTGCCCACGGCCGCCGCGGCGGCGCCGGCGGCGAGCCAGGGGATCAGCCTGCGGCGGCGTGGGGCAGGCGGTCCGGTGAGCGTACGGGTGGTCCGGCGGTACGGCTGGTCGCCGGTCGAGTGCCGCCCCGAGTGCTGCACCGCCTCGGCCGCCTGCCGCAGCTCGGGCCGCTGGGCGAGGGACGGGCCGGCGGCGAGGAGCATGTCGAGCAGTTCGTGCGCGGTGGGCCGCTCGGCCGGGTCCTTCGCCAGCGTGAGGGCCACCAGGTCGCGCAGCGGCTCGGGCAGCGCGGACAGCTCCGGCGGCTGGGTGAGGATCCGCGCGGCGGTCGCGGCGGGGGAGTCGGCGGCGAAGGGCGTACGGCCGGTGCCCGCGTACGTGACGACGGCGCCCCAGGCGAACACGTCGGCGGCGGGGCCCGTGGCGCGGCTGTCGGAGTCGAACCGCTCCGGGGCCATGTACGCGACCGTCCCCACCATCTGGTCGGTGCGGGTGTGCGCGCTGGTCACCTCGAGCGCGCGGGCGATGCCGAAGTCGATGACCTTCGGGGTGCCCAGGGAGAAGAGCACGTTGCGCGGCTTGAGGTCGCGGTGGATGACCCCGGCGCCGTGGATCGCCGCGATGGCGGTGGCCACCCCGATCGCCACGCTGTGCAGGTTGCCGCCTCCGAGCGGGCCCTGTTCCTGGACGACCTCGGCGAGGCTGGGCCCGTCGACGTACTCGACGACCAGGTACGGCGTCGGGTGCTCGGGGTCGGCGTCCAGCACCGCGGCGGTGCAGAACGGCGGGACCTGGCGGGCGCGGTTGACCTCGCTGCGGAAACGGGCGCGGAACTCGTCCTCGTACGCGAACTCGGGCCTGATGACCTTGACCGCCACCAGCCGGTCGTCGGCGCCGCGGGCGAGATAGACGGCCCCCATGCCGCCCTCGCCCAGCCGTGACAGCAGTTCGTACCCGCCCAGTCGCCGTGGGTCATTAGGGCGGAGCGGCTTGGTCACCGCGACGTCGTCCGTGCTGAGACGCGGGAGCACATGAGCTGGAACACTACCTCTCGGTGGCATCCGACGAAGTCCGGCCCCGGTTCTGGTGCCGCGTCACGAAGACCACGAGGGTGCGCGCGGGCAAGCTGGGGTCATGAGCGTGCAGGTGCGTACGGTGACCGGACTCGCCGAGCTGGCCGTCGTCGACCGCCTGTTCGGCGAGATCTGGCAGGGTGATCCCGGAAGTCCGGTGCTCTCCGTCGAGCTGCTGCGCGCGCTCGCGAAGGCGGGGAATTACGTGGCGGGGGCGTACGACGGTGACAGGTTGCTCGGCGCGTGCGTCGGCTTCTTCGGCGCCCCGGTGGACCGCGAGCTGCACAGCCACATCGCCGGGGTGGCGCCCGCGGCGGCCGGGCGGCACATCGGGTACGCGCTCAAGCAGCACCAGCGCACCTGGGCCCTCGAGCGCGGCGCCACCGCGATCAGCTGGACGTACGATCCGCTGGTCGCCCGCAACGCCTACTTCAACCTGGCCAAGCTCGGCGCGGTCCCGCACGAGTACCTGCCGGACTTCTACGGCGCGATGCACGACCGGATCAACGGCGACGACGCCTCGGACCGGCTGCTCGTGCGCTGGGACCTGCATCGGCCCGCGCCGGGGCGCGAGGACCTCGACGGCGCGGTGGTCGCCCTCGACCGCTCCGGCACGCCCGGCAGCCTCGCCGGTGGCAAGCTGCTGGTCGCCGTGCCGCAGGACATCGAGGCCCTGCGCGCCCACGATCCCGGCGCGGCGAAGCAGTGGCGCCTCGCCGTCCGCGACACCCTGTCCACCCTGCTCGCCGCCGGCGCCCGGATCACCGGGTTCGACCGCGCCGGCTGGTACGTCCTGAGGAGACCCTCGTGAAGCTGGAAGGCATCGAGCTGCGCCGCGTCGCCATGCCGCTGGTGTCGCCGTTCCGCACCTCGTTCGGCACCGAGACGACCCGCGACGTCCTGCTCCTGCGGGTGGTGACCGACGCCGCCGAGGGCTGGGGCGAGTGCGTGGCGATGGCCGATCCGCTCTACTCGCCGGAGTACACCGAGGCCGCCGCCGACGTGCTGCGCCGCCATCTGATCCCGGCGCTCGCCGCGGCGCCGCGGCTGGACGCGTACGCGGTCGGGCCGGCGCTGGCGTCCTTCAAGGGACACCGGATGGCGAAGGCGGCCCTGGAGACCGCGGTCCTCGACGCCGAGCTGCGCGCCGAGGGCCGGTCGTTCGCCCGCGAGCTGGGCGCCGTCCGCGAGCGTGTGCCGTGCGGGGTGTCCGTCGGCATCATGAGCTCGATCGGCGAGCTGCTCGACGCGGTCGGCGGCTACCTCGACGCGGGCTACCTGCGGATCAAGCTGAAGATCGAGCCGGGCTGGGACGTCGAGCCGGTCCGCGCGGTCCGCGAGCGCTTCGGCGACGACGTGCTGCTCCAGGTGGACGCGAACACGGCGTACACGCTGGCCGACGCCCGGCACCTGGCCCGCCTCGACCCGTTCGGGCTGCTGCTGATCGAGCAGCCGCTGGAGGAGGAGGACGTCGTCGGGCACGCCGAGCTGGCCCGGATGATCGCCACGCCGGTGTGCCTGGACGAGTCGATCACCTCGGCCCGGACCGCGGCGGCGGCCATCACGCTGGGCGCCTGCTCGGTGGTCAACATCAAGCCCGGCCGGGTCGGCGGCTACCTGGAGGCGCGGCGGATCCACGACCTGTGCGCGGCGCACGGCGTGCCGGTCTGGTGCGGCGGGATGCTGGAGAGCGGCCTGGGCCGGGCGGCCAACGTGGCGCTCGCCGCGCTGCCCGGCTTCACCCTGCCCGGCGACACCTCGGCCTCGGACCGCTACTTCGCCACCGACCTCACCGAGCCGTTCGTGCTCGAGGACGGCCACCTGACCGTGCCGTCCGGCCCGGGGCTGGGCGTGGCGCCGCTGGCCGGCGTCCTGGATTCGGTCACCACGGGTACGGAGTGGATCCCGCTGTGATTTTCCGGCGGAAGCGGGCAACCTTCCGGGCCCTCCGGGTCACTCAGGGAGCATGACTTGTCAATTCCGGGCGGGCCCCGGCGGGCCGCGGAGCTTCGCGGGGCGGCGGCCGTACCGCTGCGATCCGGGCCGTGCGCGGGCCCTCCGGCAGGCCCGCCGCGCCGCGGACGCCCGGCACGAGGACCCGTTCCTGATGATCGCGATGGACACGCCCCAGGTGACGCCGGAGTTGCTCGGCGACGCCTACGACCTGCTGCGCAGCTTCGACGCGGTGATCGGGCCGACCACCGACGGCGGGTGGTACGCGTTCGGCCTGCGCGAGCCGTCCCGGGGCGCCGACCTGGAGACGCTGACCGACTCGAACGCGCTGACCCTGGCCGCGCTCCGGCTGGGGCTGCGCGTCGCCCTGCTGCCCACCCTCCCGGCGGGTTAGCGCGGGTCCGCCGGGCCGCCCTCGCTACGTTTACGCCATGAGGCTGGGGCGGGTTCTCGACGATCTCGGTGCCACGCTGCTCACGCTCGTGCACGGCGAGCCGCGGGCGGACGAGCTCGGCGGCGTGACGATCCACGATCCGCTCGAGGACGGCGCGGCGCCGCGGCACGCGTTGGTGCTCGGCGTCGGGGTCCGGGAACCGGCGGAGACCGTCGCGCTGCTGCGCCAGCTCGGCAGGGCGGGCGCAGCCGGGCTGGTCCTGCGGGCGCCGGTGCCGTCCGGCCCGGCGGTGGCCGCGGCGGCCCGCGAGTCCGGGGTGGCGGTGCTGGCGCTGACGGCGGGCGCGTCGTGGACCCAGCTCGCCGCGATGCTCCGGGCCATGCTGGCCGAGGGCGACGTCGGCGGCGCCGGCCCGGAGACCCTCGGCGGCATCCCTTCCGGCGACCTGTTCGCGCTGGCCAACGCCGTCGCGGCGCTGATCGACGCGCCGGTGACCATCGAGGACCGGGCCTCGCGGGTGCTGGCGTTCTCCGGGCGGCAGGACGAGGCCGACCCGGGCCGGGTGGCGACCGTGCTGGGCCGCCAGGTGCCCGAGCGCTACGCCCGTTCGCTGACCGCCTCCGGCGTCTTCCGGAAGCTGTACGCCTCCGACGAGCCGCTGTTCATCGACTCCCTCGACCTCGGCGGTGAGGAGTTCGTCCCGCGCGTCGCGGTTGCCGTACGGGCCGGTGACGAGGTGCTGGGCTCGATCTGGGCGGCCGTGCGCAAGCCGCTGAGCACCGAGCGGACCCAGGCGCTGCGCGACGCCGCCCGGCTGGTGGCCCTGCACCTGCTGCGGGTGCGCGCGGGCGCGGACGTCGAGCGGCGGCTGCGGGCCGACCTGCTCGGCACGGCCCTCGAGGGCGGCCCCGGCGCGCGCGACGCCCTGGGCCGGCTAGGTCTCGCCGGGCAGCCGGTCGTCGTGCTGGCCCTCGCGCCGGTGGCGGGCCCGGTCGACGCGGCGTCGCTGACCGAGCGGCAGCGGCTGAGCGACGCGTTCGCCCTGCATCTGAGCGCGATGCACCCCCGCTGCGCGGCCGCGCTGCTGGGCGACGTGGCGTACGGCCTGCTGCCGGCCGAGGACGAGCAGCGGGCGGTGCGGATCGCGGAGGACTTCCTGGAGCGGGTCGGTGACCGGACGCCCGCGGCGGTGGGGGTGGGTCCGCCGGCGGCCGACGGCGCCGGGCTGGCGGGGGCGCGGGCCGGTGCCGACCGGGCCCTGCGGGTGCTGCGGGCCGGGCGCGGCTCCGGGCGGCGCGTCGCGACCCTGGCGGACGTCCAGGTGGAGGCGCTGCTGCTCGACCTGCGCGACCTGGTCACCGCCCGGGGGGACCGGCCCGGCGGGCCGGTGGGGCGGTTGATCGCGTACGACGACCGGCACCACGCCAAGCTGCTGGAGACGCTGCGGGCCTGGCTGGAGGCGTTCGGCGACGTCGCGGCCGCCGCCGCGGCCGTGCACGTGCACCCCAACACGTTCCGTTACCGGCTGCGCCGGGTGGCCGAGGTGGGCGGACTCGACCTGGCGGATCCGGACGCCCGTTTTGCGGCGATGATCCAGCTTCGGGTGATCGCCGAATGAAGATCAATCCGGTCGCAAAGGTGTAAACAACGTCACCTTCGGGTCCGTTTGTTTGCCGCCCGCCCTCCGGTGGTGGTTACCGTCGGCCGGGTCCGCTGACGCGGGCCCCGCGGTCGGTAACGCCGAATCCTGCCGCCGACCGGGCCGGGACCTCAATCGACAGGCATGGAGCGGGGGACCCACAGGTTCCACGGCGCGCAAGCCGCGCGCCTCGGGGTGAAGCCGCCACGCGCGGCCGGGCTCCTCGGCCCGAACCCGACAGCTGACCTCGCAGGCGTGGAGGTTTCTTTCATGGCACAGATCCGCAAGCAGTCCCTGCGCGCCCTCGGCCTGGTGGTCGCGGGAGCGGCCGGCACCGTCGCCCTCATGGCCCCGGCGTCCGCGGCCTCAGCGAAGTCCGGTGTGAACTGGGACGCCGTCGCGCAGTGCGAGTCCGGCGGCAACTGGAGCATCAACACCGGCAACGGCTACTACGGCGGCCTGCAGTTCAGCCGCAGCACGTGGAAGGCGTACGGCGGTGGCAAGTACGCGAGCACGGCGAACAAGGCCAGCCGCGCGCAGCAGATCCGCATCGCCGAGAGGGTGCTCGACGGTCAGGGCATCGGTGCCTGGCCGGTGTGCGGCAAGAAGGCGGGCTCGACGAAGTCCTACTCGGGCCGCAACACGTCCGGCTCCACGGCGAAGTCGCACAAGTCGTCGTCGCACAGGTCCTCGTCGAAGTCGTCGCGGACCACGACGCACCGGAGCGCGCCGAAGGTCACCGCGAAGGCGACCGGCGCGACGTACACCGTGCGGCCGGGGGACACCCTGGCGAAGATCGCGAGCGCCGAGCACGTCAAGGGCGGCTGGCGCGCGCTGTACCAGCTCAACCGCGGAGTGGTCGGCACCGACCCGAACCTGATCTTCCCGGGTCAGCGCCTGGCCGTCTGACGGCCCGCCCGGCCGTCCTCCGGGGCGGCCGGGCCCCGCAGCCGTGCCTCGTGCCCCGCGGCGGAACCTCGGCTCGCGGCCGGGCGCCTCAGCCCGGCGGCGGGGCGGTGCTGCCGCGGATGACGAGCCGGGTCGGTACCAGCTCGGTGCCGGCGTGGCCGGGCTCGTGGCGCAGCTGCCGCAGCAGGCCGTCCACGCACCGCCGGCCGACCTCGGCGAAGTCCTGGTGGATCGTGGTCAGCGGCGGGAAGAACGCGCCGGAGTCGGGCAGGTCGTCGAAGCCGACGACGCTCACGTTCCCCGGGATGGTGCGCCCCCGCTCGTGGAAGGCGCGCATCACGCCCAGCGCCATCTGGTCGTTCGCCGCGAACACGGCCGTGCATGACGGCTCGCCGGCCAGCACCAGCCCGGCGCGGTAGCCCGACTCGGCCGACCAGTCGCCGCGCTGCACCGGGGGGACCGGGCGGCCGGCCGCCTCCAGGGTGGACCGCCACGCGTGGGCGCGGCGCTCGCTCGCGAAGGACTCCGCGGGCCCGGTCACGTGCCAGACCGTCGGGTGGCCCAGCCCGAGCAGGTGCTCGGTGGCCTGGCGGGCGCCGTCGGCCTGGTCGGTGTCGACCACCGGGTAGCGCTCGCCGGCGTCCGAGTCGACGACCACCACCTGGACGCCCGGCGGCAGCGTCAGGTCGGCCGCGTCCAGCAGGTGCACTTCCATGATCACGATGACGCCGTCGACGGCCAGCTCGCCGAGCCGGGTGAAGGCGCCCAGCACGCCGTCCTGGGTGGGCACGGCGACCGGGATCAGGGTGATCGCGTACCCCTCCCGGGCCGCGTGCCCCGCGATCGCCTCGACCGTGCGGCTGTTGCCCGTGGTCGCGAGCGTGAAGAGGATGACGCCGAGGGTGCGGAATTCGCCGCGCTTGAGCGCCCGGGCCGCGCTGTTCGGGCGGTAGCCGAGCTGCTGCATGGCGTCGAGCACCTGACGGCGGGTGGCCTCGACGACGCCGGGGTGCCCGTTGGAGACCCGGGAGACCGTCTGGGCCGACACCCCTGCGACGCGGGCCACGTCGGCCATCGACACCCCGGGGCGGCGCCTCGCGCCAGCGGTCATGGGCGGCGACTCCTTCTTGACGCGTACGGAAGCCATGTTTACGTTAACATCACGCCCGTCACCGTCTCGACATGTTCACCCGAGCCGGCACGCCGGTCGATGTTTACGCAAACGCGAGGGGGCCGGGTGGCCGGGACACGCAGGCGGCGCTCCTGGGCGGGCTGGCAGTTCGTCGCCCCGTTCGTGGCCGTGTTCGCGTTCGTCTTCCTCGCGCCCATCGGCTACTCGATCCACCTCAGCCTCTACCGCACCCGGCTGATCGGCGGCACCTCGTTCGCCGGCCTGGACAACTACCGGCAGGCGCTCGGCGACCCGAACTTCTGGTCCGCGTTGGGCCGGGTGTCGCTGTTCCTCGCCGTCCAGGTGCCGATCATGCTGTTCCTGGCCCTGCTGGTGGCGCTCGCGATCGACAGCGGACGACTGCACGGCAAGGCGTTCTTCCGGGTGGCGATCTTCCTTCCGTACGCCGTACCCGCGGTGGTCGCGACCCTGATGTGGGGCTTCATGTACGGCTCCCGCTTCGGGCTGATCGGCGGCCTCAACGACGCGCTCGGCCTGAGCCTGCCGGACCCGCTGTCGCCCGGCCTGATCCTCGCCTCGATCGGCAACATCGTCACCTGGGAGTTCGTCGGCTACAACATGCTGATCTTCTACTCCGCGCTGCGGGTGGTGCCGGCCTCGCTCTACGAGTCGGCCGAGATCGACGGCGCGGGGCAGTTCCGGATCGTCACGGCGATCAAGCTGCCCGCCCTGCGCGGCGCGCTCGTGATCGCCACCATCTTCTCGATCATCGGCAGCTTCCAGCTCTTCAACGAGCCCAGCATCCTGCAGAAGCTCGCCCCCAACGCGATCACCACCCACTTCACCCCCAACCTGTACGCGTACGCGCTGTCCTTCTCCGGCCAGCAGTACAACTACGCCGCCGCCGTGGCCATCGTCATGGGCGTGATCACGATGGTCATCGCCTACGCGGTCCAGCTGCGCGGCACGAAGGAGCGCTGAGCCCATGGCGAAGGGGATCCGGCGCCGCCGCAGCGCGCTGCTCACCGCCCTGACCGGCATCGTGCTGATCTACAGCCTCGTCCCGCTGGTCTGGCTGGTGCTGAACGCGACCAAAACCCAGGAGGGGCTGTTCAGCTCGTTCGGCCTGTGGTTCGACGACGGCCGGTTCGCGCTCGGCGACAACATCCGGCAGACCCTCACGTACGACGACGGCATCTTCCTGCGGTGGCTCGGCAACACGCTGCTCTACGTGGTCGCCGGCGCCGGCGGCGCGACCCTGCTGGCGGTGCTCGCCGGGTACGGCCTCGCCACGTACGACTTCCCGGGCCGGCGCGGCGTCTTCGCCACCGTCATCGGCGCGGTCGCCGTGCCGGGCACCGCGCTGGCCGTGCCGACGTTCCTCATGTTCAGCCGCCTGGGCCTGACCGACACCCCGTGGGCGGTCATCGTCCCCTCGCTGATCTCGCCCTTCGGCCTCTACCTCATGTGGACGTTCACCCGGGAGGCGGTGCCCGCGGAGATCATCGAGGCGGCCCGGATGGACGGGGCGAGCGAGCTGCGGACCTTCTACCGCATCGCCGTGCCGATGCTCGCCCCCGGCATCGTCACCGTCCTGCTGTTCAGCATGGTCGCCACCTGGAACAACTACTTCCTGCCCCTGATCATGCTGCGCGACCCGGACTGGTACCCCCTGACGCTCGGCCTCAGCGCCTGGAACGCGCAGGCCGCCACGGCCGGCGGCCAGCCGGTCTTCCACCTCGTCATCACCGGATCGCTGCTCACCGTCCTCCCGCTGCTGGCCGCCTTCCTGCTGCTGCAGCGCTACTGGCAGTCCGGCCTCGCCGCCGGCAGCGTCAAGCAATAGAAGGGACCCCAGCCATGCGTACGTATCCCCGGCGTCGCCTGCTCGGTGCGGCAGCCCTCGCCACCGCCCTCGTCCTCGCCGGCTGCGGCGGCAGCGACGACGACTCCGCCCCCTCCTCCGGCGCCCCGGTGTCGGAGGCCGACGTGCGGGCCGCGCTCCAGAAGGGCGGCAACCTGACCGTCTGGGCCTGGGAGCCCACCCTCAAGCAGGTCGTGGCGAAGTTCCAGCAGGCGTACCCCGCCGTCAAGGTCGACCTGGTCAACGCGGGCACCGGCAACGACCAGTACACCGCGGTGCAGAACGCCGTCGCGGCCGGTTCGGGCGGGCCGGACGTCGCCCAGATCGAGTACTACGCGCTGCCGCAGTTCGCCCTCGGCAAGTCCATCGCGGAGCTCGGCCCGTACGGCGCCGGCGCGCTGGAGAGCACGTTCACCCCCGGCCCGTGGGCGTCGGTGCACAGCGGCAAGGGCGTCTACGGGCTCCCGATGGACTCCGGGCCGATGGCGCTGTTCTACAACAAGCAGGTCTTCGACAAGCACGGCCTGAAGGTGCCCACCACCTGGGCCGAATACCTCGACGCCGCCCGCCGGCTGCACAAGGCCGACCCGAAGGCGTACATCGCCAACGACACCGGCGACGCCGGGTTCGTCACCAGCCTGATCTGGCAGGCCGGGGGCAAGCCCTATCAGGTCGACGGCACCACCGTGACGATCACCTTCGCCGACAGCGGTACGCAGCAGTTCGCCGCGGTGTGGCAGCAGCTCATCAGCGAGAAGCTGCTCGCGCCGATCGTGTCCTGGAGCGACCAGTGGTACCAGGGCCTGGGCAACGGGACGATCGCCACCCTGGCCACCGGCGCGTGGATGCCGGCGAACTTCACCTCGGGCGTCCCGGCGGCCTCCGGCAGGTGGCGCGTGGCCCCGCTGCCGCAGTGGCAGGCGGGCGCCAAGGCGTCGGCCGAGAACGGCGGCAGCTCGCTGGCCATCATGGAGAAGAGCGGCAACAAGGCGCTCGCGTACGCGTTCCTGCGCTACGCGACCGACGGCGACGGGGTGCAGACCCGGGTGGACAACGGCGCCTTCCCGGCCACCACCGCGCAGCTCACCTCGCCGGCGTTCCTGGACAGCAAGTTCGCCTACTTCGGCGGGCAGCAGGCCAACCGGATCTTCGCCGAGTCCGCCCGCAACGTGGCCGGCGGCTGGTCGTACCTGCCCTTCCAGGTGTACGCCAACAGCATCTTCAAGGACACGGTCGGTCAGGCGTACGTGTCCGCCACCCCGCTCGCCGACGGGCTGAAGGCGTGGCAGGACCGGTCCGCGAAGTACGGCAAGGAGCAGGGGTTCACGGTCAAGTGACGACACCACCACGCTGGCTCCGGCCCACCCGGCCGGGACAGCCACCACGGCTCGAGTACGGCGCCGACTACAACCCCGAGCAGTGGCCGCGCGAGGTGTGGGACGAGGACGTCCGGGCGATGCGCGCGGCCGGCGTCACCGTCGTGTCGCTGGCCATCTTCTCGTGGGCGCTGCTCGAGCCCGAGGAGGGCGCGTACGACTTCGGCTGGCTCGACGAGGTCATGGACCTGCTGCACGCCGGGGGCATCGCGGTCGACCTGGCCACGGCGACGGCCTCCCCGCCGCCGTGGCTCACCGCGCGGCACCCGGAGATCCTGCCGGTCGACCGGCACGGCCGCACGGTCTGGCCCGGCGGCCGGCAGCACTGGCGGCCGACGTCGCCGGTGTTCCGCGAGCACGCGCTGCGCCTGGTCCGGCGGATGGCGGGCCGGTACGCCACCCACCCGGCGCTCGCCGCCTGGCACGTCTCCAACGAGCTGGGCTGCCACAACGCGTACGACTACTCCGCCGACGCGGCCGCGGCCTTCCGCGCCTGGCTGCAACGCCGGTACGGCGACCTGGCCGCCCTCAACGCGGCATGGGGGACGGCCTTCTGGTCGCAGCACTACTCCGGCTGGTCGCAGGTCCTGCCGCCGCGGATGGCGGCGACCCACCCGAACCCGACCCAGCAGCTCGACTTCAAACGGTTCTCGTCCGACGCGCTCAAGGACCATCTGCGGGCCGAGCGGGACGTCCTGCGCGAGCTCACCCCGGACGTGCCGGTGACCACGAACTTCATGGTCATGGGCGGCACGAAGGCGATGGACTACGCCGACTGGGCCGCGGAGGTCGACTTCGTCGCCAACGACCACTACGTGCAGCGGACCGCGCGCCCGCTCGACGAGCTGTCCTTCTCGGCCAACCTCACCGGCAACCTGGCGGGCGGGCGCCCGTGGTTCCTCATGGAGCACTCGACGAGCGCGGTCAACTGGCAGCCGATCAACGTGCCGAAGCGGCCCGGCGACCTGGAACGCCACTCGCTCACGCACGTCGCGCACGGCGCCGACGCGGTGTGCTTCTTCCAGTGGCGGCAGTCGCGGGCGGGCGCCGAGAAGTACCACTCGGCGATGGTGCCGCACGCGGGGGAGGACAGCACGGTCTTCCGCGACGTGACCGCGCTGGGGGAGACGCTGCGGCGGCTGGCGGCGGTCGCGGGCCGTGACCGTACGCGGGCCCGGGTCGCCGTGCTCTTCGACTGGACCTCGTGGTGGGCCGTGGAACAGGACTCGCACCCGACCGACCGGCTGCGCTACCGCGAGGAGGCCCTGGACTGGTACTCGGCGCTGCTGGACCTGGGCGTGCGCGCGGACGTCCTGCCGGTCGGTGCCGACTTCGCGGACTACGACCTGGTCGTGGCGCCGGTGCTGCACGTCGTCCCGGCGGGCCTGCGGCAGCGGCTGGAGGCGTACGTGGCCGGCGGCGGCCACCTGGTGACCACGTACTTCTCGGGCATCGTCGACGAGCACGACCATGTGTGGCTCGGCGGTTACCCCGGGGCGCTGCGGGAGCTGCTCGGCATCCGCATCGAGGAGTTCGCCCCGCTGCCGGACGGCGACCGGGCAACGCTCGACAACGGTACGGCGGGCACCCTCTGGACCGACCGGATCGAGGTGACCGGGGAGGGCGTGGAGGTGCTCGCGCGCTACGGCGACGGCCGGCCCGCGATCACCCGCCGGGAGCACGCGGGTGGCTCGGCCGCGTACGTGTCGACCCGCCTCGGCCCGGACGGCCTGGCGCCGCTGCTCGGCGAGCTGCTCGGCCGCTCGGGGGTGGAGAGCGAACTGCCGCCGGAGTTGCGCGGCCGCGTCGAGCTGGCCGTACGCGGGGAATTCCGGTTCCTGATCAACCGCACGGACGAGCCGGTCGGCCTGGCCGGTCTGCCGGGCGAGCCGCTGCACGGCCCCCTCGACCGGCTCGGACCCCGGGGCGTGACCGTCCTGCGCGCCCCGGAATAAAAGATCGCGGACCCGGGCAACCTTTCCGGGCCGGACGAGCACTAGGGGGTTGTTCGCCCGCGGGGAGGCCGTTCCCGGACCTCACCGGTCTCCTCGCGCGCGACGGAACGTACGCCCGGCCGCGACCGGCCCGGGACCCCGGCTGCCCCGGCCCCCACCCCCCTCCGCCGGGGCAGCCGGCACCACCGCCACGGGAGGACGGCGTGAGCGACCCCGGCACCCGGCGCGTGCGGCGCGTGACCGTGCGAGGCCACCGTGGGTGAGCGGATGCTCCGCCTGGCGTTGCGCGAGGAGGCGGCGCGGCACCTGCCGGACCGCGCCGTGATGCTGGCCCGGGTGGCGCGAGGACGGGCCCGCCCCGCCCGCCCGGCCCTGCTCCGGCTGCGCCCCCTCGCGGCGGCCGGTGCGGTCGCGGTCGTGCTGGCGCTCAGCATCGCCGGCGTGCGCCTGGCGGGCGGCGGCCCTGATCACGCCCCGGTTTCGGGCCCGGCGCCCGGCCCGCCACCCGGCCCGCCCTCGGCCGCGCCGCCCGTTTCCCCCTCGGCCGCGCCGCCCGTTTCCCCCTCGGTCACGCCGCCCGGCGGCCGGGAGCCCCGCGGGTCCGCGTCGAGCGGCGCCACCCGCCGGCCGCCCGGCACGACGGATTCGTTCCTGAGTTCACAGGGGGCCGTCGACCCCGGCTCGCACCGTGGCTGGTCACAGGGCAACGTCACGCTGCGCACCGGCCGGACCGTCAGCTCGCTGCGGGTGACCGTGGTGGTGGCGCGTACCGCCGGGGCGGCCGGTGCGGGCCGGTGGAGCACCGTGCCGGCCACCCTGCTCACCAGCGACGTGTCGGAGCGGGCGGACCGGATCGTCTACCGGTTCGTCCTGCGCGAGGGCGTCACCCTGCCGGCCGGGACCTACGTCTTCGCGGTCCAGTATTCGCACGCGACCGGCGGGCGCTCCCCGGCCGCCGACACCTATGCGGCGACCGCCGCCGACGGTCGCACGCAAGCGCAGGTCGCGGGCGGCTTCTGACCCTGCGGGCGGGTTGTCGCCTACTCGGTTCAGCGGAGCCGGCATCGGCGTCCGCCGATGCGCTTGTTGCCGGCTCTTGACTTCCGGATGAACAACGCCCACATTCATGGGAGCGCTCCCATCAGAGACGTCCGTCGATGGCGCTGCCCCGGCGCCGCGACGTCCGGCCCCCGTCCCCTCCCCCCGTCCTCGCAGAAGGGAACCCCATGAGACGGAAGGCAAGAAGGGCCCTCGCGGCCTTCGGTGCCTCGCTCCTCGGCACCGGCCTCGTCATCACCGCGGCACCACCGCCCGCGCAGGCAGCCGCCGCCTGCACGGTCGTCTACCGGGTGGCGAGCCAGTGGAGCGGCGGCTTCACCGGCGATATCGCGATCACCAACACCGGCGACCCGGTCACCGGCTGGCGCCTCGAATTCGACTTCCCCGACGCCGGCCAGCGCGTCACCCAGGGCTGGAGCGCCACGTACGCGCAGAGCGGCGCGCACGTCACCGTGAACAACGCCGCCTGGAACGGCAACCTCGGCACCGGCGCGAGCGTCAGCACCGGCTTCAACGGCACGTTCACCTCGGCGAACCCGGTGCCGACGGCGTTCACGCTCAACGGCACGCGCTGCAACGAGACCGCCGCGGCCCCGGCCGTGGAGATCAGCAGCCCGGCGGCGAACGCCCGGTTCACCGCGCCCGCGTCGATCCCGATCGCGGCCACCGCCACGGCGGCGAGCGGGCGGACGGTCAGCAAGGTCGAGTTCTACCACGACGGTCTGCTGCTGGGGACCGACACCTCGGCGCCGTACGCCTACACGTGGACCGGCGTGCCCGCGCAGACCGCCGCGTACCGGGTGCAGGCCGTCGCGTACGACTCGGCCGGAGTGAAGAGCCCGACCGCGGACGTACCCGTGTTCGTGGACGCCTCGGCGAACCCGGCGATCGTCGCCGACGCCACGTCGGTGACCGTGGCGCCGGGCGAGAGTGCCACCTTCAAGGTGTCGCTGTCGAAGGCGCCGGCCGCGAACACCACCGTGACGATCGCGCGGACCGCGGGTGCCACCACCGTCTCCGCCGCGCCCACCACGCTGACGTTCACCCCGTCGAACTGGGGCACCGGCCAGACGGTGACCGTGTCGGCCGCCGCGGACGCGGCGACGAACACCTCGGCCACCTTCACCGCGAGCGCGTCCGGCCTCACCGGCGCGACCGTCACCGCGCTGGTGGCCGCCGAGGGCAGCGCCGACGCCCGGTTCGCCCAGCTCTACAGCGACATCAAGAACCCGGCGAACGGCTACTTCAGTACCGAGGGCGTGCCGTACCACTCGATCGAGACGCTGATCGACGAGGCGCCCGACCACGGCCACGAGACGACCTCCGAGGCGTTCAGCTACTGGCTGTGGCTGGAGGCCGAGCACGGCCAGGTGACGGGGGAGTGGGCGCCGTTCAACACCGCGTGGCAGACGATGGAGAAGTACATCATCCCGTCGCACGCCGACCAGCCCACCAACGACAAGTACGACCCGTCGAAGCCGGCCACGTACGCCGCCGAGCACCCGCTGCCGTCGCAGTACCCGTCGCAGCTGGAGTCCGGCGTGTCGGTGGGGCAGGACCCGCTGGCCAACGAGCTGAAGACCGCGTACGGCACGTCGGACGTCTACGGCATGCACTGGCTGCTGGACGTCGACAACACGTACGGCTTCGGCCGCTGCGGCGACGGCACCACCCGGGTCGTCTACATCAACACCTTCCAGCGCGGCCCGCAGGAGTCGACGTTCGAGACCGTGCCGCAGCCGTCCTGCGACACCTTCAAGCACGGCGGCCCCAACGGCTACCTCGACCTGTTCACCAAGGACACGTCGTACGCCAAGCAGTGGAAGTACACCAACGCCCCGGACGCGGACTCGCGCGCGGTGCAGGCGGCGTACTGGGCGCTCACCTGGGCGACCGCGCAGGGCAAGGCGTCGCAGATCTCCGCGGCCGTCGCCAACGCCGCGAAGATGGGTGACTACCTGCGCTACTCCTTCTACGACAAGTACTTCAAGAACCCGGGCTGCACCTCCACCTCGTGCCCCGCGGGCAGCGGCAAGAGCAGCTCGAACAACCTGATGTCCTGGTACTACGCGTGGGGCGGGGCGACCGACACCCAGGCCGGCTGGGCCTGGCGGATCGGCTCCAGCACCAGCCACTTCGGCTACCAGAACCCGATGGCCGCGTACGTGCTCGCGAACGTCAGCGCGCTCACGCCGAAGTCGCCGACCGCCAAGGCGGACTGGCAGGCCAGCCTCAACCGGCAGCTGGAGTTCTACCAGTGGCTGCAGTCGGCCGAGGGCGGTATCGCCGGCGGCGCGACGAACAGCTGGCAGGGCTCGTACCAGGCCCCGCCGTCCGGCACGCCGACGTTCTACGGCCTCTCGTACGTCGAGGCGCCCGTCTACGAGGACCCGCCGTCGAACCGCTGGTTCGGCATGCAGACCTGGTCGCTGGAGCGGCTCGCCGAGTACTACTACCTGACCGGCGACGCCAAGGCCAAGTCGGTGCTGGACAAGTGGGTGCCGTGGGCGCTGGACAACACCACGATCGGCGCGGACACCTTCGCCATCCCGTCGGACCTGGCGTGGACCGGCAAGCCGAACACGTGGAACCCGTCGAGCCCGGCGGCCAACACCGGCCTGCACGTCGAGGTCACCAGCAAGGGCCAGGACCTCGGGGTGGCCGGCTCGTTCGCCAAGCTGCTCACGTACTACGCGGCCAAGTCCGGCAACGCGCGGGCGAAGACCGCCGCCAAGGGGCTGCTCGACGCGGTCTGGGCGTACAAGGACAGCAAGGGCGTGTCGGTGACCGAGACCCGCGCCGACTACCACCGCATGGACGACGTCTACGACCCGGCCACCGGCCAGGGCATCTACATCCCGCCGGGCTGGAGCGGCAAGATGCCGAACGGCGACGCCATCAAGCCGGGCGTGTCGTTCGTGGACATCCGCTCCTTCTACAAGAAGGACCCGGACTGGCCGAAGGTGCAGTCATACCTCGACGGCGGCCCGGCACCCACCTTCAACTACCACCGCTTCTGGGCCCAGGTCGACGTCGCCACCGGCTACGCGGACTACGCCCGGCTCTTCCCCAACGGCTAGAAGGAAGGAGTTGACGATGCGAAAGGCGAAATGGATGGCCGCCGCCGTCCTGCTGCTCACCGGGGTCGGCGTGGCGGTCCTGCAGGCCCGGCCGGCCGAGGCGCACGGCGCGATGATGGCGCCCGGCAGCCGCACGTACCTGTGCTGGAAGGACGGGCTGACGGCGAACGGCGCGATCCAGCCGAAGAACCCGGCGTGTGCCGCCGCCGTGGCCCAGAGCGGCACGACGTCGCTGTACAACTGGTTCGCCGTGCTGCGTTCCGACGGCGGGGGCCGGACGTCCGGCTTCATCCCGGACGGGCAGCTGTGCAGCGGCGGCACCGGGGGCCCGTACGACTTCACGGGCTTCAACCTGCCCCGCAGCGACTGGCCGCTGACCCACCTGACGTCCGGCGCGAGCATGCGCTTCGACTACAACAACTGGGCCAAGCACCCGGGCACGTTCTCGCTCTACGTCACCAAGGACAGCTGGAGCCCGACCCGGGCGCTGACCTGGAGCGACCTCGAGTCCACGCCGTTCTCCCAGGTCGTCAACCCCACCTCGGTGGGCGGCCCGGGCACCGAGGACGGCCGCTACTCCTGGACGGCGAACCTGCCGTCCGGCAAGACCGGCCGGCACCTGATCTACTCGGTCTGGTCGCGCTCGGACAGCCAGGAGACCTTCTACGGCTGCTCGGACGTCGTCTTCGACGGCGGCAACGGCCAGGTCACCGGGGTCGGCGACGGCACCACGCAGCCGCCGCCGAGCGACCCGCCGCCGTCCGGCCCGACCAGCCCGCCGCCGTCCGGCAGCGGAGGCTGCTCCGCGATGTACTCCACCACCGGGGGCTGGGGCGGCGGCTTCCAGGGCGAGATCATGGTGCACGCCGCCGGTACGCCGGTGAACGGCTGGACGGTCTCCTGGACGTTCCCGGGCGGCCAGACGGTCAACCAGGTGTGGAACGGCAGATACACCGCGGGCGGTTCGTTGTCGACGGTGCGTAACGAGACCTACAACGGCGCGATCGCCGCCAACGGTCACACCACGTTCGGGTTCCTCGGGTCGGGCACCGCGCCCACGAGCCTGAGCAACCTCACCTGCACCACCTCCTGATCCGCGCGCAAGCAGGCCCGGGACGCGGCTCCATCCCCGCGTCCCGGGCCGCCACGCGGGTTCCCTCTTGCCTTCCGGGCCGTTTGCCCCGACCATGGCGGGACGCGTTTCGCGTCTTTCGCACGTGATGCTCCGCCGCCCCCCCGGAACGGAAGTGCATGTCCACAGAGGATGAGTACCGGCCGCCCCTGCGCGTCGGCGGCTGGGTCGCCCCCGCCGACGGCCGCGCCCTGCCCCCGCAGCAGCCCGCCCCCGGTGTCCCCAGCGCCCTGTCCACGTCGTTCCTTGCCTCGGCCACCGCGACGGTGCCGGCGCCGGTCGCCGCCCCGGAGCGCCCCGACCCGCCCCGGCACCGGACCGCCGTCGTGGCCTGCGCCGCGCTCGCCGTCCTGACCGTGGTGGGCGTCGCGGCCCTGAACACCGGACGGCAGCCGTCGTCCGGTGGTCCCCGCTTCGTCACGCTGCCGACGGTGCCCACCGTCGCGGCCGCCCTGCCGGTCCCCGTCGGGTCGGGGCCGCCGTCCGCGCAGGCCGGGCCGTCCTCGGTGGGCGGCCGGCGGTCCCACTCGACCGCGAGCGTTGCGCCGTCGTCCCGGCCCGCCGCGGCCCCGGTGGCCCCTGGGCCGGGTCAAGCGGCGACCGGCCCGGCGACAACGGGCCCGGCGGTCGAGCCACCCGCGGCGCCCGCACCGACCCGCACCCGCACGACCGCTCCGCCGCAGCGGCGCGGGCCGTTCACCGTCGGCGCCGCGATGGGTCTCGAGCCCGCCCGGATGGCCGGCTTCCGGGTGCGTCACCGCGGCGACCAGGGCGTCGTCGACCGCATCGGCGCGAACAGCCCGGCACCGGAGCGCGCCGGCACCCGGTTCACGGTGCGGACCGGGCTCGCCGACGGCGCGTGCGTGTCGTTCGAGTCGGCGGACCGGCCGGGCCACTTCCTGCGGCACCGGTCCTTCCGGCTGCGGCTCGACCGGCGCGACGGCACGCCGCTCTTCGCCGCCGACGCGACGTTCTGCCCGGTCGACGGCCGCCGCCCGGGCACCGTCGTGCTGCGCTCGCAGAACTACCCCGACCGCTACGTGTCGCTGCGCTTCTTCCGGCTGGAGCTGGGTCGCCGCGGGACCGCTTTCACCGTACGGCCACCGCTGTGACTCACCGCGACGGCGGCGGGGCGGTGCTGCCCCGGACGACGAGCTCGGGGGAGACGACGATGTGCGCGGGCGGGCCGGCGTCCTCGCCGCCGGCCATGTGCTCGAGCAGCAGGGTGAGGCTGCGCCGGCCCATCTCGGCGAAGTCCTGGCGGACGGTGGTGAGCGGCGGCAGGAAGTAGCCGGAGTCCGGCATGTCGTCGAAGCCGACCACGCTGACCTCCTCGGGCACCCGGCGCCCGGCCTCGTGCAGGGCGCGCAGCACCCCGAGGGCGATGCGGTCGTTGGCGCAGAAGATCGCGGTGACCCCGGGGTCGCGGGCCAGCTCCTGCCCCTGCCGGTGCCCCCACTCGGCGTTCCACGAGCCGAAGCCGACCGGCGGCACCGGCGCGCCGGCCTCGTACAGGGTGTCGCGCCAGCCCTGGACCCGCTCCTGGGCCTCGGGCCAGTCGTGCGGGCCGCCGACGTGGTGGACGGTCCGGTGGCCCAGCTCGAGCAGGTGCCGGGTGGCGGCGCGGGAGCCGGCGGCGTTGTCGATGCGCACGGTCGGCACCGCGTCCGGGTCGCCGGCCCCGCCCACGGCGACACAGTAGAGGCCGGCCGGCGCCTGGAGCAGGCCGTTGGTGACCGCGGGCTTCGGCGCGATCGCGATGATGCCGTCCACCGCGTGCTGGGAGAGGCGGTCCACCGCGTCGAGCACCTCGCCGCGTTCCAGGTTGCGCACCGTCGCGATGCTCACCAGGTAGCCCGCCGTGCGCGCGGCGTCCTCGATGCCGTGCAGCATGGACGCCGGGCCGAACAGCGTGGTCTCGAAGCCGATCAGCCCCAGCGTGTGCGAGCGCCGGGTGACCAGCGTGCGGGCGGCGAGGTTGCGGCGGTAGTTCAGCGACTGCATCGCCTCCAGGACCCGGGTCCGCGTCTCCTGCTTGACGTTGGGGTGCTCGTTGAGCACGCGCGACACGGTCTGGTGGGAGACCCCGGCGAGTTTGGCGACGTCACGCATCACCGTGACCCGCTTCTTCGATGGCACGCGGCCCCCTTGTCGATCTCGCGTCGTGGCGGCTCACAGTCTAGATCCGGGGCACCCTCTTGACGCCGGGGTTGAGAACGGTAACACTCCTGAAACGCGCCGTGTGACGGATGACACTGCATAGAGCGGTGTGGCTGCCGTACCGGCCGCTGCCGCGTTGATCAACTCCGGCGCGGACGTGTCTTTTCCCTTCGACCTTCACGACCCGCAGCCCCCCGAACTTCAAATTGTGAACGCTAACAAGTGGAATTCCAGGAGGACCCATGTCCAGGAAGTGGACTGCCGCGCTCCTCGCCGGCGCCCTGGCCCTGACCGGGCCGGCCGGTTGCGGCGGCGAGGACGCCGGCTCCGGCGGCTCCGGCTCCGGCGGCGGCAAGATCACCCTCGGCTTCTCGCAGGTCGGCGCCGAGAGCGGCTGGCGTACGGCGAACACCAAGTCCATCCAGGAGTCGGCGGCCACCGCCGGCATCGACCTCAAGTTCTCCGACGCCCAGGGCAAGCAGGAGAACCAGATCAAGGCCCTCCGCTCGTTCATCGCCCAGCGCGTCGACGTCATCGCCTTCTCGCCGGTGGTGGAGTCGGGCTGGGACACCGTCCTCAAGGAGGCCAAGGACGCCGACATCCCGGTGATCCTGACCGACCGCGCGGTCGACTCCCAGGACACCTCGCTCTACAAGAGCTTCATCGGCTCCGACTTCGTGCTCGAGGGCAAGAAGGCGGGGGAGTGGCTGGTCAAGGAGTACGAGGGCAAGACCGACACGGTGAACATCGTCGAGCTGCAGGGCACCCCCGGCGCGGCGCCGGCCAACGACCGCAAGGCCGGCTTCGCCGACGTCATCAAGGCCGACCCCAAGTTCAAGGTGATCGCCTCGCAGACCGGGCAGTTCACGCGTACGGACGGCAAGGAGGTCATGGAGGCCTTCCTCAAGACCTACCCCGACATCGACGTGCTGTACGCGCACAACGACGACATGGGGCTCGGCGCCATCGAGGCGATCGAGGCGGCCGGCAAGAAGCCCGGCACCGACATCAAGATCATCACGGTGGACGCGGTCAAGGACGGCATGACGGCGCTGGCCGGCGGAAAGATCAACTACATCGTGGAGTGCAGCCCGCTCCTTGGCCCCCAGCTGATGGACCTGGCCAAGAAGGTCAAGGCCGGCGAGCAGGTGCCCCAGCGGGTGCTGACCGAGGAGACCACCTTCACCCAGGAACAGGCCAAGGCCGCCCTGCCCGACCGCAAGTACTGACCGTCCGGCGGCCGCCCCGGGACCCGGGGCGGCCGCCGCCTCACGAAGGGCCCGGCATGAGCGACCGGCCGATCCTGGAGATGACCGGGATCCGCAAGACCTTTCCCGGCGTCGTCGCCCTCGACGGGGTCGACTTCCGGCTGTTCCCCGGCGAGGTGCACGCCCTCATGGGCGAGAACGGCGCCGGCAAGTCGACCCTGATCAAGGTGCTGACCGGCGTCTACGGCATCGACGGCGGCGATGTACGGCTGGCCGGCGAACCGGTGCACTTCGCCGGGCCCCTCCAGGCGCAGCAGGCCGGGGTCAGCACCGTCTACCAGGAGGTCAACCTCTGCCCCAACCTGTCGGTGGCGGAGAACGTCTGCATCGGCCGCGAGCCGCGCCGCCTCGGCCGGATCCGCTGGGCCGCGATGCGCCGCCGGGCCGCCGACCTGCTCGCCGGCCTCGACCTGGACCTCGACGTCTCCGCGCCGCTGCACTCCTACTCCCTGGCCATCCAGCAGATGGTCGCCATCGCCCGCGCGGTGGACCCCGCTGCCGCCCCAGCCACCCGCCCTCAACCGGAGGCCTCCGGCCGCGGATCTCGGGTCCTGATCCTCGACGAGCCGACGTCGAGTCTGGACGCGTCCGAGGTGGCGCGGCTGTTCGAGGTGATCCGACGGCTCAAGCGCGACGGCGTGGCGATCCTGTTCGTGTCGCACTTCCTCGACCAGGTCTACGAGATCGCCGACCGGATGACCGTGCTGCGCAACGGGACGCTGATCGGCGAGTACCGCACCGCCGAACTGCCGCAGATGGAACTGGTCACCAAGATGATCGGCAAGGAGCTGACCGTCCTCGAACGGCTCGACGACCAGACCCGCCACGCCGCGGCCCCCGGTGAGCCGATCGTCGCCGCGCACGGGCTCGGCCGTACCGGAGCGGTCGCGCCCTTCGATCTGACCATCCGCGGCGGTGAGATCGTCGGGCTGGCCGGGCTGCTCGGCTCCGGCCGCACGGAGGTCGCGCGGCTGCTCTACGGCGCCGACCGGCCCGACAGCGGCCGCGTCGAGATCGACGGCAGGCCGGTCACCCTGCGGGCACCGCGCACGGCCATGCACCACGGCATCGCCTTCTCCTCGGAGAACCGCCGCACCGAGGGCATCATCGGCGAGCTGAGCGTACGGGAGAACATCGTCCTCGCTCTTCAGGCCGCCCGTGGCTGGGCCCGGCCCGTCCCGCGCCGCCGGCAGGACGAGCTTGTCGCCAGGTACGTCAAGGCGCTCGACATCCGGCCCGCCGACCCGGAGATCCCGGTGCGCAACCTCAGCGGCGGCAACCAGCAGAAGGTCCTGCTGGCCCGCTGGCTGATCACCGAGCCGCGGCTACTCATCGTCGACGAGCCCACCCGCGGCATCGACGTCGGCGCCAAGGCCGAGATCCAGAAGCTCCTCGTCGAGCTCGCCGGCGGCGGCATGGCCGTGCTGTTCGTCAGCGCCGAGCTGGAGGAGGTGCTGCGGCTCAGCCACAAGATCGAGGTGCTGCGCGACCGGCGCCTCGTCGAGGAGATCGAGAACACGGACGGCGTCGACGCCGACCGGATCATGCAGACCATCGCGAGCGGAGCCACCCCATGACCGCCCTGACCCGGCACCGCCTCTTCTGGCCGGCCGTCGTCCTCGTCCTGCTGCTGGTGAGCAACGTCTTCTTCGCCCCGCGGTTCTTCTCGATCACCCTGCAGGACGGCCACCTCTACGGCTCGCTGATCGACGTGCTGCGCTCCAGCACCCCGCTCGTGCTGGTCGCGCTCGGCATGACGGTGGTCATCGCCACCGGCGGCATCGACCTGTCGGTCGGCTCGGTCATGGCCATCGCCGGCGCCCTCGCCTGCCTGATGATCGGCGACCTGCCCGACCAGGGCAGCGTCGGCGGGGTGCTGCTCGCCGTCGTCGCCGCCGTCGGCCTCGCGGCCGTCCTCGGCATCTGGAACGGCGTCCTGGTCACGGTCATCGGCATCCAGCCGATCATCGCCACGCTCATCCTCATGGTGGCCGGGCGCGGCATCGCCCAGCTGCTCACCGACGGCCAGATCATCAACGTCTCGTCGCCGCCGTTCCGGATGATCGGCGCCGGCTACTTCCTCACCCTGCCCGTGTCGGTGCTGATCGTCGCCGCCGTCGTGGTGGCCGCCGCGCTGCTCACCCGCCGGTCCGCGCTCGGCGTCCTGGTCGAGGCCGTCGGGGCCAGCCCCACCGCGAGCCGGCTGGCCGGCATCCGGGCCCGCGGGCTGACGATCATGGCGTACGTGTTCGCGGCCGTCTGCGCCGCCGTCGCCGGCCTCATCTTCAGCTCCAACGTGGCCAGCGCCGACAGCAACGCGGCCGGCAACCTCATCGAGCTGGACGCCATCCTCGCCGTCGTCATCGGCGGCACGGCCCTCACCGGCGGCCGGTTCTCCCTGGCGGGCAGCGTGCTCGGGGCCGTCCTGATCTCGGCGCTCGACATCACCACGTACACGATCGGCATCCCGGCCGAGACGACCCTGCTGTTCAAGGCGGTCGTCGTGGTCGTGCTCTGCCTGAGCCAGTCCGCCGCCTTCCGCGCGGTCGTGTTCCGCCGCCGGACCGTAGGAGCCTCCGCATGATCGACGTCAGCGCCCCGCCCCGGCCCGCCACGGCCGCGCCGCCCCGGCGCCGCCGCGGCCTCGACCGGCGCCACGTCCCGGTCCTGGTCACCCTGGGCCTGCTGATCGCCATGTACGCCACCGGGGTCGGCAACTACGAGAACTTCTCCGACACCCAGGTCCTGCTGAACGTCTTCGTGGACAACGCGTTCCTGCTCGTCGTCGCGGTCGGCATGACGTTCGTGATCCTCACCGGCGGCATCGACCTGTCGGTGGGCGCGGTGGTGGCACTGACCACGGTCGTCGCCGCCACGCTGCTCGACGCGGGCTGGCCGGCGATCGTCGTGCTGCCCCTGGTGCTGCTCATGGGCACGGTGCTCGGCCTCGGCATGGGCGCGGTCATCCACTACTTCAAGGTGGAGCCGTTCATCGCCACTCTGGCCGGCATGTTCCTCGCCCGCGGGCTGTCGCTCCTGATCAACCGCAACTCCATCCCGATCACCGACCCGTTCTGGACGGCGATGGCCCAGGAACGCATCCGCTTCGCCCCCGGCGTGTTCATCTCCACGAGCGTCGTCATCGCGCTGGTGGCGGTGCTGATCGGGGCGTTCGTGCTGGCGTACACGCGCTTCGGCCGTACCGTCTATGCGATCGGCGGCAACGCCGACTCGGCGCTGCTCATGGGCCTGCCGGTCGGCCGCACCCGGATCGCGGTCTACACGGTGAGCGGCTTCTGCTCGTCCCTGGGCGGCGTCCTGCTCAGCTTCTACATGCTCTCGGGCTACAGCCTGCACGCGCAGGGCATGGAACTGGACGCCATCGCGGCGGTCGTCATCGGCGGCGTGCTGCTGACCGGCGGCTCGGGCTACCTGTTCGGCACGGTGCTCGGCGTGCTGGTGCTCGGCCTGATCCAGACGATCATCACCTTCCAGGGAACCCTGAGCTCCTGGTGGACGAAGATCGTGATCGGCATCCTGCTGTTCGCCTTCATCGTCCTGCAGCGCCTCGTCACCCGGCGCGCCCGCTGAGATGCTGTTCCGCCTCGTCAACGCGGGGACGGGCGCGGTCCTGCCCATCCGCGACGTCACGCCGGTCGGCAACGCGCTGACCTGGCAGTGGGCCCCGCCCCGCCCGCCGCCGCCGGGCCGGGCGGGCGGCGAACTCTGGGAACCCGTCGACATGGGCGACGGCACGCAGCAGCTCCGCGACCTGGCCGGCGGCGGCCGGCTCCTCGGCGAGGCCGGGCCCCGCGCCCGCGCCTGGTGGTTCGTGCCGGACGGCCCGCACACGATCGAACACGCCCGGACCGGCCTGCGGCTGGGCGGCGAGGGCTGCCGCTGGGAGGCGGACTACCGGGTCAACGGCTGCTTCCAGCTCCGGGACGCGGAGACCGGGCGGGCGCTGGGCCGGCTGTGGCGCCTGCGCTACGGCGGTGCCGGGACGTTCCGCATCCAGAACGCCGCGACCGGCCGGGTCCTGAGCGTCACCCCCGGCGGGCGGGTGGCGGAGGTGGGCGACGGCCGCACCCCCGACCGCCTGTGGCGCTTCCTCTGACCGTCCCCGGTCACCTTCCGCCGGACGTACTTCCTTCCCGATGGGCGGCTCCTACTTCGCGGCCGGGCGGAATGCCGAGCCGGTCGTCTCGCCGGTGTCCGACCCGGCGATGCAGAGCAGCACCCATCCGCCGTCCACCTGCAACGGCCAGGCGTCGCGGCGCCACCCGGCCGTGGCTTCCGGATCCCTGCTGCGCCCGGCCATCACCGCGGCCGAACACGCCGCCGCCACGTCGCGGCGACCCATCAACCCGTCCTGGCGTACGCCGTCGGCGCCGGACGGCATGGGCAGCGCCGCGAAGGTCTCCCAGTAGTGGTCCTCGCCGCACCCGCGCTCCCCGGGCGGCGCCGCCTTGCCGCTGATCGCCACCGTGCCGTCCCAGCAGGCGGCGGAGGTGGGACAGAGCCCGGCACCGCAGGCCGCGAACCCCCGGGGGACCGCGTTCTTCCCGCCGGCACCGGCTGCGGTGGTCAGTCCCGGGCCGCGTGGCGCGTTCCCGCGTGGGCTGTCGTCGTCGCCGGTGGCCCACCAGGCACCGAACGCGCCGAGGCCGAGCAGCACTACCGCCACCGCCGCGGCGGCCACGGTCCGGCGCCGCTTCGCCGCCTGCCGGGCATCGTCGCGCGCCGGCCGGCCGGCCGGGTGGGCGGCGTGGTCTGCCGGCGGTGCGGGCGGGTGGGCGGCGTGACCCGCCGGCGGTCCGGCCGGTTGAGCGCCGTGGTCTACCGGCGGTCCGGGCGGGTGGGCGGCGTGGCCTGCCGGCGGTCCGGGTGGGTGGGCGGCGTGGTCTGCCGGCGGTGCGGGCAGGTCGGCGCGCTCGCGTGGCGGCCTTGCGGGCGGGTGGGCGTCGTGGGGTGCCGGGTCGGCGGGGTGGGGGATCGCGGTCGCGGCGGTGCGGGCGGCTGAGGCCAGGGCCGCCGCGGAGGGCCAGCGGTCCGCCGGGTCCGGGGCCAGCGACCGCTCGACCACCGCCAGCACCTCGCCCGGCAGGTCCCCGGCGAGGGTGCGCGGCGCGCCCTGGACCCGCTGCAGCGCCACCGCGTAGGGGTTGTCGCCGGTGAAGGGGCGATGACCCGCGAGACATTCGTACGCCGTGAGCCCCAGCGAGTACAGATCGCTGAGCGGGGTGGCGGGCCGCCCCAGCACCTGCTCGGGCGCCAGGTACGTCGGGGTGCCGAGGACCGCCCCGGGCGTCGTCAGCGCGGTGGCGCCGTCGATCCGGGCGATGCCGAAGTCGGAGATGAGCAGGGTGCCGTCGCGGCGTACGAGAAGGTTGGCGGGCTTGATGTCCCGATGCACGATGCCGCGGTCGTGCACGGCCCGCAGCCCCTCGGCCGCCTGGGCGACCAGGAGCATGGTCTGCGCCGCGGTGAGCCGGCCGTGGCGGGTGAGAAGCTGCGCGAGCGACTCCCCGTCGACGTACTCCATGACCAGGAAGGGGGCGCCGTCGCTGGTGCCGTAGTCATGGATCGAGGCGACCGCCGGATGGTTGACGCCGGCCATGGCCTTCGCCTCGGTCAGGAACCGCCTGGCGAACCCCGGATCGGCGGCCACCGACGCCAGCATGACCTTGACGGCGACGACCCGGCCGAGCACCTCGTCGGTGGCTCGCCACACCTCACCCATCCCGCCGGCGCCGATCCGCACGTCGAGCCGGTAGCGGTCGCCGAGTCGCTGGCCTGGCTGCAGCACCCGCGCATCATGCCACGCCCCCGGCGCCCGGCCGCCCGGGGCTTGCGCCGCGGGACCCGCCCGGCGAACCGCACCCGGCCGGCAAGCCCGACCCCGGCCGCCGGGCGCGTCCGGGCCGCCGATCCGGATGCCGCGCCGGCATGACCGCCCGCCGAGTCCGATGACGCGCGGGTCCGGTGATCGCGGGCCTGACGACTTGCCGGGCTGACGACTTGCCGGGCGGCTTGGCCGGGCGGGCGGTTTGCTGGGGCGGCTTGGCCGGGCGGGCGGTGTCCCGGGCGGGCGGTGTCCCGGGCGGGCGGTGTCCCGGGCGGGCGGCTTGCTGGGCGGGTGGCTTGCGGGGCGGGTGGCTTGCTGGCCGTGACCGGGAGCGACGCGCACCGGCATGGCCGTCGCGAAGCCTGCCGGGGCCGGCGGCCGGCGGCGACGGGCAGGGGATGGCCGGTGTCAGGCGGCGGGGACGGCGGGGTTGCCGGCGATCATGCGGATCGTCCAGCCGCGGTCGTCGGGGGCCGCGGCGACGTGGTTGCAGGCCTGGTGGGTGATCCAGAGGCCGCGGCCGCCGGTTGCCGAGTCGGTGGCCGGGAGGAGGCCCGCGAACGGGTTCTTGGGGCCCGGGCCGGCGTCGGTGACGGTGACCACGATGCGGTCGTCGCCGCCCCAGACGCGGAGGCTCACCGGGTCGCGGCCGTAGCGGACGGCGTTGGTGACCGTTTCGCTGACCGCGACCACCAGGTCGTCGACCTCCGCCGCCGGGAGCCGGCCGCGATCCGCCGCGTGGATGGCCCGGCGGGCCTCGCCGGGGGTCGGGCCGGCGAGGGTCACCGTGGGCGGGCCGGCCTGGAGCGGGTCCGGGACCGGCGGGCGGGGCTCGCTCAGGTAGGTGCGGGGTTCCGTGTACGCCGGGCTGACCCGGTGCCCGCCGCCGGGGAGGGCGAAGCGCGGATGCGTACGGGCGACGTCGGCCAGCACTCCGGGCGGCGTGGTCCGCGAGTCGTACGCGCACATGCTCCACAGCGGGAAGTCGTCGTACGCGTGGTTGATGGCCGCCTCGTAGCGCGCCCACCAGTCCCACGTGTTGCCGAACGCCTTCGCCGGCATCTCGCCGATGATCCGGATCTGGGCCGCTCCCGCCGCGACGTGCCGGGCGAGGAGCCGGCGATAGGAGCGGATCGTCGCGCTGGGGCGGGCGTACGCGTCGCCGCCGGACAGGAACTCCACGCCGGAGCCGGCCGGCAGCGCGGCACGGACCAGCCCCGCCGTGCGCTCGCCGAACGCCACGACGGTGGGTTCGCCCGCCTCGACGCCGCCGAGCAGGAACGGCACGGTGACGGCCAGGAGCTCGTCGTCGGTGGCGTACTGCAACGCCGCGTGGAAGTAGCCGTGGTGCCCGGCCGCCGCGCCCGTCCTCATCCGGCCCGCTCCACGCGCAGGCTGGGCAGGTCGAGCAGCTCGGCGAGGTGCGCGGCGCTGAACAGCCGGGTGCGCAGGACGGCGGTGAGGCCGCGGCGGCGGGCGTACGCGTCGAGGTCGAGCAGGGAGTTGTGGTCGATGAACGTCAGGCCGGTCGCGTCGATGACGAGCTCGCCGGCCGCCGGCGACGGTTCGGCGCGGTCGAGGGCCAGCGCGAGCAGCGAGCGGCTGGCGTCGTCCAGCTCGCCGGCCAGCCCCGCGTCGGCCACCTCGGCCGGGGTGGCGTACAGCCGGAACTGGGCGTCGGACTCGGGGTGCAGGCAGGCCAGCTCGTCGCACGCCGCCACGCCGAGCGCCCGGCGGTCGTAGCCGCACAGGGCGGAGAACGGGTGGTCGCGCATGTACCGGTCGACGCGGTGCTCGTAGCGGGCGAACGCGTCGAGCTGCGCGGCGGTGCGCACCAGCGGTGTGGCGTCGGCGGCGACCCGCAACCCGGTGCGGCCCTCCGCCAGGGCGCGTTCGGTCACGGCCGCGTACGCCGCGACGCCCTCATCCGGGTCGACGACCCCGTCGAGCCGATAGTGGTCACCGAGCGTGATCAGCTCCGGCTGGAACTCCCAGCCGCTCGGCGGTGTGGCGGCGATGTACCAGACCCGTTCCCCGGCGGCGAGCCCCTCGGCGAGGAAGTCGTGCGCGGCCGTCTCGAAGGCGGCCGGGTCGTCGTAGGAGAGGCAACGGTGACCCCACGGCGCGGGCGCCGGTGCGCTGGTCATCCTGCTCATTCCCCGAGCATAGTGCGTGTGCGGACGGTCGTCCGCCGAGGAGCCACCCGTCCGGGGCGGCGAGCTTGCGGGCGGCGCCCGGGCCCCAGGAGCCCGGGGCGTAGGTCTCCCATCCTTGACCCGCCGGGCAGGGACCGGCCACCCGGCGTCCCGTGCGCCCCGCGAAAAGAATCGAAATTAATCCGTCCGAAATTGAACCGCGGAATTTCGTCCCCGGGATGAACCTTGTCGTGCCCCGGTCCCGTATCGACTCCCGAACGCACATTGATGAGCGACGACGAGGAGTGGTGATGAGGCTGCGTCAGCGACGGGGTACCGGAGTCAATCGCAAGGCGATCGGTGCCGCGGTATTCGCCGGGGTGCTGGTGGCCGGCGGCATCACCGGCCTGCAGTTCGCCTCCGCCGGCGAGCAGACGAAGGCCGCGGAGATCGTGGTGGTGGACGGCCAGAACTTCGACATCGCCGGCTGCGAGAAGCTCGAGATCGACGCGGGCGCGGTCATCTGCGACGGCGAGAAATTGCAGCCGGAACAGCAGATGGGCGCCAACGAGGCGGCCGCCGCCTCGGCGCAGGCACTCGAGGAATCGTGCGACCAGTTCGCGATCGACCAGGCCGCCGCCGCGGGGGAGGCCGCCGGGGACGCGGGCAAGGAAGAGGCGGGGAACGCCGGGAAGGAAGAGGCCGGTGCCGGCGGGAAGGCCGCGGCCGAGCCGAAGTCCAAGCGCGTCAAGCGGGCCATCGCGAAGCGGTGGGCCAAGAAGATGGGCGAGGGCGAGGAGCGGGGCGCGGGCAAGGCCGGCGACAAGGGCGCGGCCGGCGCCGGGGAGCAGGGCGACGAGGCCGGGCAGGGCAACGCCGAGGACCTCGACGCCGCGGTGATCACCGCGCGCGAGGGCCTGCTGGCCGCGTGCCTGACGCTCGCCGACGCCAAGGCCGCCGCGGGTGCGGACGCCGGTGACAACGCCGGTGCGGACGAGGCCGGTGCGGACGACAACGCCGGCGCCGAGGAGCAGGGCGCCGACGCGGGTGCCGGCAAGGACAAGGGCAGCAAGTCGCAGGACTGATCCCGGGCGGGTCAGGTGGCGCGGTCCTGGGCGAGGGCCGCGCCACCACCGTGTCCGGGAACGGATACATTCACAAGTGTTGATGGAAACCGGAAGGTTTCCTTAGGCTGGGACCCCGATCAGCTCTCACCGGGGGAGACGGCCCTGGACACCGGCGCGCGGCCCGCGGCGGCCACCCTGTTCGGCAGGGGGCCGCTGCTCGCTGCCGTGGAGGCGCGGCTCGCCGCCGGCGGCGGGGTGGCGTTGCACGGTCCCGAGGGGATCGGCAGGTCGGCGCTGCTCGACGCGGTGGCCGCCACGGCCGCGGCGCGGGGCGAGCTGGTGGTGCGGTCGCGGCCGGCGGCGGCCGAGCGCTCGCTGCCGTACGCGGGCATCGCCGACCTGGTCGCGCAGCTGCCGCCGGACGCCGTCGCCGCCCTGCCCCCGGCGCACCGGGCCGCGCTCGCGCAGCTCCGGCGGGGTGTGGGCCCGCGCTCCGGCGCCCCGGCACAGGTGCGCCGCCTGGTGCTGCCCGGACTGCTCGCGCACTGCGCCCGCAACCAGCCCGTTCTGCTGCTCCTCGACGACGTGCAGTGGCTCGACGCCGAGTCGGCCGACCTGATCGGCTTCGCGATGCGCCGGCGCCCGGGACCGCGGGTCCGCGTGGTCGCGGCCCAGTTCCTCCCCGGCGGGACGGGACGGCACCGGGCGGCGCGGCTGTGCCCGGCGCCGGTCGCCGATCTGCTGGTGCCGCCGTTGCGCCCGGACGATCTGGCGGCGCTGCTGGAGGCGCGCGGGCTGTCCTGCCGTACGGCCGCCGGCCTGCACGAGGCCAGCGATGGCAACCCGTACCTGGCGCTGGCGCTGGGCTCGGTGGTGCCGGGGCCGGTGTGGCGGCCGGCGCCGCTGCCGGGGTCCGTACGCGCCCTGCTGCGCCGCCGCCTCGCCGCGCTGCCCGCCGCGGTGACCGGAACCCTGCTGGTCGCCGCGCTGGCCACCGAGCCGACCGTGACCGTGCTCGTCCGCGCCGGCCACGAGGACGCGGAGCGCGACCTGTGGCTCGCCGCGGAGCCGGGATCGTGGCGCGCGACGGCGAGGCGGTCCGTTTCACGCCGCCCGCGCTGGCCGCCGTGCTGGCCGAGGACGCGGGGGCCGCCCGCCGTGCCGGGGTCCACGACGTGCTGGCGAACACCGCGCTGGACGAGACGGTCGCGGTGCGGCACCGCGCCCTGCGCAGCGGCCGGCCGGACGCCGACGTGGCGCGCGACCTCGTCGAGGCGGCCGGGCGGGCGTTGCGGCGTGGCGCCGGGCGTACAGCCGCCGAGCTGTACCTGCTCGCCGCCGACCGCTGTCCCCGCAGCCTCGCGGCACAGCGCTTCGCCTGGCTGGTCACCGCCGCGGGGACCGCGGCCACCGCGGGCGTCCCGGCGATCGCGGGCCGCGCCGCCGAGGCGGTGCTGGCCGCCGCCGACGCCCCGCCCGCCCACCGGGTCCGCGCCCGGCTGGTGCTGCTCGACCTCGCCGGTCAGGCGCTGGCCGACATGGGGGAGATGTTCGCGGGGGCGCTCGCCGACGCGGGCGAGGACCCGGCTCTGCTGGCGCCGGTGCGGCTGCGGCTCACCTGGGCCGCGATGATCGCCGGGGACGCCGGGACCGCCGCCGTCTGCGCCGCCGACGCGGCCGCCGGTGCCCGTACGGCCGGTGACCCGGCGACCGAGGCGATGGCCCTCAGCGCGCTCGCGCAGGTGCAGCGCCTGCGCGGCGAGCCGGAGTGGGCCGGCACCCTGCGGCGGGCGCTGTCCCTGCCGGCGCCGCAGGTGCCCGGGTGGCTGCACCTGAGCCCGCGCTACCTGGCGGCCCGCTTCGCCATGGTCGACGACCGGCTGGACGAGGCCCGCGCCGAGCTGCTCGCCCTGCTCGCCGTCGCCGGGCGCGACCGGACCGGCGAGGCCCTGGTCGAGGTGCTGCGCAGCCTGTCCGAGGTGGCCACCCGGGCGGGCCGCTGCCGCGAGGCGCTGCGGTACGCCCACCGCGCCGTCACCGCCGCCCAGCACGCCGGCCTCAGCCCCGGCCCCACCTGGTACACGGCCGCCGTCGCCGAGCTCGCGGGAGGCAGCCTCGCCGCCGCGTCCGGTTACGCCGCGCGGGGCGTACGTGCGTCCGAGCAGGAGGGCGACAGCCTCTACCTGTGCCGGAACCTGCACGCCCTCGGCCAGGCGCAGCTGCGCGCCGGCGACACCCGGGCGGGGGTGGCCACCCTGCGCCGGTTGCGCGACCTCGGCACCGTCGCCGCCGACCCGATGATCGTGCGCTGGCAGGGCGATCTCGCGGGCGGGCTGGCCGCGCTCGGGGAACACGAGGAGGCGGCCGCGGCGCTCGACGGCTACCGCGGCTCCCTGACCGCGGCCTCGAGCGAAGGCGCGCACCTCGACCGGGCCACCGCGGTGGTGCTCTCGGAGCAGGGGAGGGCCGATTCGGCGGTGGCGTTGTCGGCCGCGGCGGCGCGGTACTTCGCCGGGGTGCGCCAGCCGCTGGAGGAGGCTCACGCGCTGCTCGTGCAGGGCGGGGCCGAGCGGCGCCGGCGGCGGTACGCGGCCGCCCGGCTCGCCCTCGGCGCGGCGCTCACCCTCTTCCTCGCCGCGGACGCCAAGCCGTGGGCCGAGCAGGCGCAACGGGCGCTGGCGCGTACGGAAGGAACCGCCGCACCCCCGTCCGACCTGGGCCTGACCTCCACCGAGGCCCGCATCGCGGGGCTCGTGCGCGACGGGGCGAGCAACCGGGAGATCGCCACCCGGCTGTTCCTCAGCGTCAAGACCGTCGAGGCGACCCTGACCCGGGTCTACCGCAAGCTGGGCGTGCGCTCGTGCACCCAGCTGTCCCAGCGGCTGGGCGCGGCACCGACAAGGGTTTTCCCTGATTCGGTGACCGTCGTCGATGCATAGCGTCACTGCTCAGTCAGCCTGGTGCGTCCCGACCCCGGGACAGCGCGCCCAGGCCTCGCCCGGACCGGGTCGAGAGAAGGAGTACGAGCGTGGGACGTAGAAAACTCATCTCGGCCTCGGCGGCGCTCGCCGCCGGCGCCGCGCTGACCCTGGCCGCGTCGCCGGCCTCGGCGCAACCCCAGGCCCCCAGCCCCGCACCCGCACCGGCGGCCCTGGCGGCGTCGTCCGCCGACCGGCTCGTCGGCAGCGCCGGCACGGCGTCGCTGCTGCGTCGCGCCGACGGCGACACGCTCCGGCGCACCGGCGTCGTCCAGGGCACGCGCGGGCTGCAGTACGTGACGTACGCCCGTGCCTTCAAGGGCCTGGACGTGGTCGGCGGCGACGTGGTGGTCACCACGGACGCCGCGGGCGCGGTCAAGGACACCGCGGTCGCGCAGAGCGCCCCGATCGCCGTCGGCACCGCCGCCACGGTCACCGCCGGGCAGGCCGCCCGGACCGCGCGGGCCCGGCTGGCCACGGTGGACTCCGCCACCACGCCCGAGCTCAAGGTGCTCGCCTGGGGCACCCCGAAGCTGGTCTACGAGGCCGTCGTGGAGGGGCGTACGGCCCAGGGCAGGCCGAGCAACCTGCACGTCTTCGTCGACGCGCACACCGGCACGGTGGCCGACCAGGTCGACTACGTCCGCGAGGGTACGGGCAACGGCTACTACTACGGCAACGTCAGCATCACCACGTCCGGCTCCGGCTCCTCGTACTCGATGACCGACACCACCCGCCCCGGCCTCAAGTGCGGCGGGCAGAACGGCAGCGCGTACACCGGCACCGACGACGCCTGGGGCAACGGCTCGGGTACCAACCTCGAGACCGCCTGCGTCGACGCGATGTGGGGCGCCCAGCGCGAGATCGACATGCTCGGTGCCTGGTTCAACCGCGGCAGCATCAACGGCAACGGCAACAACCCGCCGATCCGGGTGGGGCTCAACGACGTCAACGCGTACTGGAACGGCTCGTACGTCAACTTCGGCCACAGCCAGGACAACGCCCGCCAGGCCACCCCGATCGACGTGGTGGGTCACGAGCTCGGCCACGCGGTCTTCCAGTTCACCCCGGGCGGCGCCGGCAGCGGCAACGAGAACGGCGGCATCAACGAGGCCACCGGCGACATCTTCGGCGCGCTGACCGAGGCGTACGCGAACAGCCCCCTGGACCCGCCGGACTACAGCGTCGGCGAGGAGGTGGACCTGGTCGGTGACGGCCCGATCCGCTACATGTACAACCCCTCGCTGGCCGGCGACCCGAACTGCTGGTCGACCTCGATCCCGTCGACCGAGGTGCACGCCGCGGCCGGCCCGCTGAACCACTGGTTCTACCTGGTCGCCGAGGGCTCGGCGCCGACCAACGGCCAGCCCGCGAGCCCGACCTGCAACTCGTCGTCGGTCGCCGGCATCTCCATCCGCAAGGCCGGCGAGATCTACTACAACGCGATGCAGGCCAAGACCTCGACCTGGAAGTACGCCAACATCCGTACGGCCACCCTGAACGCGGCGAAGAACCTCTACCCGAACAGCTGCACCGAGTTCAACACGGTGAAGGCGGCGTGGAACGCGATCAGCGTGCCGGCGCAGAGCGGCGAGGCGACCTGCACCGGCGGCGGCAACCCGGCCGACGACTTCTCGATCGCGGCGTCGCCCGCGGCCGGCAGCGTCGCCCCGACCCTCTCGGCCACCACCACGATCACCACCGCCACCACGGCGGGCTCGGCGCAGACCGTCGCGCTCAGCGCCTCGGGGCTGCCCAGCGGGGCCACGGCGACCTTCAGCCCGGCCTCGGTGACCTCCGGCTCGTCGTCGACGCTGACCATCTCGACGACGGTGCAGACGCCGGGCGGCACCTACCCGGTGACCGTCACGGGGACCGGTTCGGCGACGCGCACCACCACGTACACGCTGACTGTGACCGGCACCGGGCCGGGCAACTGCATCGGGACCAACCCGGACGACGTGTCCATCCCGGACGCGGGGTCCGCGGTGACCAGCACGGTCACCATCGGCAGCTGCGGGCGCAACGCCTCGGCGACGTCCACGGTCACGGTGGACATCGTCCACACGTACCGCGGCGACCTGGTGATCGACCTGGTCGCGCCGGACGGCTCGGCGTACCGGTTGAAGAACAGCAGCAGCTCGGACAGCGCGGACAACGTCAAGACCACGTACACCGTCAACCTGTCCGGCGAGGCGGGCAACGGGGCCTGGAAGCTCCAGGTCAGGGACGTGTACAGCCAGGACACCGGCTACCTCAACAGCTGGACGCTCAGCCTCTGAGATTTTGCTCCGCTGTGGTGCAAAACACCGGGGCGCCCTGACCAGCCAATAGGCAACGGAGAGTGACCCGGGCTACAGCATTTCGGTGGCCCGGGTCACTCTTGCACCGAATGTTTTACCTGGTTGATTTGTTGCAGTAGTCCGGAGCCAGGAACCTGGTAGGCGGGAGCTACGAGGCTTCCGCCATCACTTTCCGTAAGGAGACGGACGATGCCCCTCAAGAACAGGATCCAGGACGTACGCGTGAACCTGTCGAACCGTCGCGTGCAGCGGCGGGCGCACCGGCAGCTGAGCGCCGAGCTCGCGGCCTTCCGCACCCCGGCCGAGCGCGCCGAGCTCGACCTCATCCTCGGCCGGCACGACGAGGCCGAGACGGCGCAGATCCGCGCGATCCTCAACCACCAGGACTACGAACGCCAGCGCACGCGCGCCGGTGCCGGCGGTTATCCCGCCTGACGGTGCCACCCCCGGACGCGAAAGACCCCGGCAGCGTCGCCGGGGTCTTTCCGTGTCCTGGGTGAAGGCTCAGTGGTCGGCGTGGTCGTCCTGCGCGGAGCGGGCCCGCAGGCTGCCGGCGTGTGCCTTGGCGGACGGATCGCTGCGGGTCTTCAGCAGGCTCGCCACCGTGGTGACCACCAGCACGACCAGGATGACGCCCAGCGAGACCGGCGTGCTGATCTGCGGCGCGTCGTGCCACACGTCCTCGTGCAGCCAGTGCAGCACCAGCTTGACGCCGATGAAGGCGAGGATCAGCGACAGCCCGGTGGACAGGTAGACCAGGCGGTCCAGCAGGCCCTTCACCAGGAAGAACAGCGCGCGGAGGCCGAGCAGCGCGAACGCGTTGGCGACGAAGACGATGTACGCCTCCTCGGTCACGCCGAACACCGCCGGGATCGAGTCGAGCGCGAACAGCAGGTCGGTGCTGCCGATGGCGATCAGGGTGATGAACAGCGGCGTCGCCATCCGCCGCCCGCCGATGCGGGTGAACAGCTTGCCGCCGTCGTACTCGTCGGTCACCGGGAACAGCCGCTTGCTGGCCTTGACCAGGGCGTTGTCGTCGACGCTCGGATCCTCCTCGCGGTGCCGGAAGAGCTGCACCGCCGTGTAGATCAGGAGCAGGCCGAAGATCAGGAACATGAACGAGAAGAGCGACAGCAGCGTCGCGCCGAGCGCAATGAAGATGACCCGCAGCACCAGCGCGATGATGATGCCGAAGGTGAGCACCTCCTGCTGGTACTTCTCCGGCACGGCGAAGGTGCTCATGATGATCACGAAAACGAAGAGGTTGTCGACGGACAGGCTCTTCTCGACGATGTACCCGGCGAAGTATTCGGTGCCGTAGTCCCACCCGGCGATCTGGGCGAAGACGACACCGAAGGCGAGGGCCACGGCGATGTAGAAGACCGACCAGGCGGCGGCCTCACGGAACCCGACCCGGTGCGGGCGCAGCACGCCGAGGGTCAGGTCGAGGGCGAGCAGGGCGACGATGACCGCGATGGTCAGCGTCCAGCCGAGCGCGGTGACCTCCAGCATCAGGGTGAAACCTCCGGACGTCGTGGCAGGGGTGGTGGGCGGAATGTACCCACAAGGGTCCCTGGTCAGACTGGGAGAATCCTGAGCACCGCTCAGCCCGCCACGAAAGAGCGCTTCGCGAGGCCCATCCAGAAGCCGTCGATCGGCTGTTCGGGGTGCCGCTCGGGGTCCCCGGAGGCGCCCAGCGCCAGGAACATCGGGGCGAAGTGCTCGATCGTGGGATGCGCGTACGGCATGCCGGGCGCCCGCGTGCGGAACTCGGCCAGCTCGTCCACCGCGCCCCGGGCCAGCACCTCGGCCGCCCAGGCGTCGAACTCGCGCGACCACCCGGGTGCCGCCGCGTCGGTGCGCCAGTCGCGCAGGAACGGCAGGCCGTGGGTGGTGAAGCCGGAGCCGATGATCAGCACGCCCTCCTCGCGCAGCGGGGCGAGCCGGCGGCCCAGCGCCAGCAGGCGGTCGGGCTCGAGGGTGGGCAGGGACATCTGCAGCACCGGGATGTCGGCGTCCGGGTACATCACGGTCAGTGGCACGTAGGCGCCGTGGTCGAGCCCGCGGTCGGTCCGCGCGACGTGCTCGTCGTCGGGCATGAGCTTCTCGACGCGCGACGCGAGCTCCGGCGCGCCGGGCGCGCGGTACTGCACCTCGTAGTAGCGCCGGGCGAAGCCGCCGAAGTCGTAGACCAGCGGGACCGTCCCGGTGGCGCCGAGCATCAGCGGGGCGGACTCCCAGTGGGCCGAGGCCACCAGGATCGCCTTCGGGCGGGGCAGGCCGGCGGCGAGATCCTTCAGCTGGGCGACCCAGGCGGGGTCGTCGACCAGCGGCGGGGCGCCGTGGCTGAGGAAGAGCGCGGGCATGGTCATGATCGCCTCCGTTGACGCTTCAACTATCTGGCCCCCACCGTACGGCGATTTACTTGATACGTCAACTAAATGGGCCCCTCGGAACGCCTCCGGACCACGGGCAGGTGACGATCCTGTTAAATACCTTCCCCGGGCCTGTCGGAAAACGGCAGCTCAGCTCGCTTGTGCAGGATGCATCGAAGCTTGGGCCACTCTGGACATTGCGCGGGGTAGTCGTGCGCTGGCAAGCTACGCGGTGTTGTCCGTACGCCGCTCCCCGTAACTACCGGCGGCTGCTCCGCCCGCTCCGTACCGCTTCCCGTGACTGCCGGTCACCACGACCGGTGGTCATTCCGTCATGCCCGAGGGGATTCCGTGTCGTCATCGCAGCTCCCGCTCGCCGACGACCTGTATCTCGCCGCGCACGACTCGGCGCGCGGCCGCTGCCTGCTCACCCCGGCCACCCAGGGCCTCGGGCTCGCCGCCGCGCTGCTCGCCGAGCTCGTCCTCTGGCGCCGCCTCGATCTGCGCGACAACCACGTCGTGGTGATCGACGATCAACCCACCCCGGACCCGGCCACCGCCGCCGTCCTGGGCCAGCTCCTGCGCGAGCCGCACCACCGCCGCATCCGCGACTGGATCTCCTTCCTCGCCACCGGGGTCGCCACCGACCTGGTCGAGCGCCGCCTGGCCCGCTCGGGCCTCGTGCAGCGCAAGGAGAAGCGCGGCCTGCTCGGCACCAAGGTGCGGTTCGTGCCCGCCGACACGTCCTCCGCCGGCTGGCCCGGCACCCGGATCCGCATCTCCGCCACCCGGGGCGAGCTGCTGGACACCTCCGACCTCGTGCTGACCGGGCTGGTGCTCGCCACCGGCCTCGACCAGCACGTCCTGGACACGCTCGAGGCCCACGAGCGCGAGCACCTGTTCGACCAGCTGCGCCGGCGTCTGCCGCCCATGCTGCAGCACCTCGTCGGCCACGCAGAGGCCGCCGTGGGTGACGCCGTGATGGCCCGACGGGCCTGACCACCCCCCTCCCCACCTGGAGACCCCCCTTGCCCGCAACCACCACCCCCGCCAGACCCAGCCAGCTCTCGACCGCCCTGGCCCGCGACCGCCTCGGCGTCGCCTCGGTCGTCTTCTTCGTGATGTCCGCCGCCGCGCCGCTCACCGTGGTCGCCGGCGTCGTGCCCACCGGCCTCGCCGTCACCGGGCTCACCGCCATCTCCGTCGCGTTCCTCGCCGTCGCCGTGGTGCTCGCGATCTTCGCCGTCGGCTACGTCGCCATGGCGCGGCACATCGCCAACGCCGGCGCCTTCTACGCGTACGTCGCGCAGGGGCTCGGCCGGCCCTTCGGCGTGGGCGCCGCCTGGGTGGCGCTGCTCGCGTACAACAGCTTCCAGCTCGCCTCGTACGGCGGCTTCGGGGCGATCGCCGCCCCGCTGTTCGCCGACTGGTTCGGCGTCGACCTCCAGTGGTGGACCATCGCGCTGGTGGCCTGGGCGCTGGTGGCCGTGCTCGGCGTCCGCGACGTCGCGGTCAACGGCAAGGTCCTCGCCACCCTGCTCGTGGCCGAGATCATCCTGGTGGCCGTGTTCAGCGTCGCCGACCTGTTCGCACCGACCTTCGAGGCGTCCGCCGCGCCGGTCGACGCGGGCAGCCTCGTCGGTGCCGGGGCGGGCGCGCTGCTGGTCATGGCGGTCACCGGCTTCGTCGGCTTCGAGCAGTCCGTGGTCTTCAGCGAGGAGTCCCGCGACCCGCGCCGTACCGTGCCCCGGGCCACCTACATCGCGGTCGCGCTGATCGCCGTCCTCTACGCCTTCTCGTCCTGGGCGATGATCTCCGCGGCCGGTGGCCAGGCGGTGGAACGGGCCGGCACCGAGGGCCCGGAGCTCTTCTTCAACCTCGCCTCGGACCGGCTCGGCGGCGCCGCCCTGCACCTGGGCCACGCGCTGTTCCTCACCTCGCTGATCGCGGCGATGATCTCGTTCCACAACATCATCGCCCGGTACGCCTTCTCGCTCGGGCGCGAGGGCGTGCTGCCGCGGGCGTTCGGGCGTACGGTGCCGGGCACGGGCGCGCCCAAGAACGGCTCGCTGGCCCAGTCGGCGCTCGGCCTGATCGCGATCCTGGTGTACGCGATCATGGGCTGGGACCCGCTGGTGCAGCTGTTCTTCTGGGGTGGCACCACCGGCGGCATCGGCGTCCTGCTGCTCATCACGGTCACGTCCGTGGCGGTGATCGGCTACTTCGCCCGCAACCCCTCCGGCGAGGACGCCTGGCACCGCCTCGGCGCCCCGGCGATCGGCACGGTGCTGCTGCTGGTGATGACGTACCTGGCGCTGACCAACATCGCCACGCTCTTCGGCGTCGAGCCCGGCTCGGAGCCCACCTGGGTCGTGCCGCTCGCGTACGGCGTCCTGACCGTCACCGGCGTCGGCTGGGCGCTGATCCTGCGGCGCACGCGTCCCGTCGTGTATGAGGGCATCGGCCTCGGCGCCCGTTCCGCCGGCACCTTCTCGTTCTCGGAGGCCACCAAGTGACCGCGATCCGCCCCGCCGCCGCCGGCGAGATCCCGGCCGTCGGCCGCCTCATCGCCGAGTCCTTCGACCACCTGCCGCAGAACCGCTCGCTGGTGCCGGACGAGACGGACCGGCTCCCGGTCATGACGGACTACTTCACGTTCCTGTCGGCGTCGGCGCCCGAGGGCGGCAAGATCGACGTCATCGAGGGCCCGTCCGGCGAGCTGGTCGCCGCGGCGGTCTGGTTCGACCGTACGCGCGAACAGCCCGAGATCCCCGCGTACGAGCAGCGGCTCGGCGTCCTGGCCGGCCGCTACCTGCCGCACTTCCAGGCGCTCGACGAGGTCTTCGACAAGCATCACCCGGAGGAGCCGCACTGGCACCTCGCGTTCCTGGCGGTCCGGCCCGGGCTGCAGAGCGCCGGGCTCGGCAGCGCGCTGATGCGGCACACCCACGACCGGCTGGGCGTCCCCGCGTACCTCGAGGCGACCAACGACGACAACATCCGCCTGTACGAGCGGCACGGCTACACCCGGATGTCCCCGTTCGACATCCGGCTCCCGGACGACACGCCGTTCTTCCGGATGTGGCGCCCCTGATCGGGCGGCGGGACGCGGGTCACGGCCCGCGTCCCGCCGCCCGGTTCACCCCGTACCGACGACCGCGTCCTGCGGTGCCGTCCGGACGGAGGCGAGCCGCAACCGCTTGACCTCGCGTACGGTCGCGGCCCAGTGCGGATCGTCCGGGTAGGACGAGTGGCCCAGGGTCGGCGGATCGGCGATGTCGCCGGTCGGCCGGGCGAAGACCGGGTCGACGAGCGACCGGTCGACGACCGCCGCGCCGTCGCCCAGGACCGCGCCACCGATCGGGTCGCTGGGCCGGTAGAGGTTGCGCCACGGCCACCGCTCGCGCTCCTCTGCCGGGCTGCCCACCAGGAACGACCCGGCCCGCTCCAGCGCTTCCGGCCCGAAGTACGCGGGGAAGAACCGCGCGTAGAGCCGGCGCAGCGGGGAGCCGTACGTCAGCAACCCCACCGACGCGCTCTGCTCGTACGTGAGCTGCATGACCACCGCGGCGCCGAGCACCGTGCCCTGGGAGTGGCAGGACAGCAGCACGTGCCGCCCGTCCCGGCGCAGCACGTCGATCCGCTTGATGAGCTGGGGCACGGCCCGCTCGGCGTAACACGGCGGCGCCAGCGGATGGGCCGCGCGCGGCCAGAAGGTGCCCAGGTCCCAGACGACGCCGACGAGCCGCCGGGTGCCGGCGTTGCGGAACGCCTGCCGGCCGACGTAGACGAGCGCGGCGGCGAACAGGCCGATCAGCCAGTCGCCGACGTTCGCCATGCCGCCGAGCCACCTCGTGTCGGTGGTCGCCGTCCGGTCGATCCAGTACCCGGCGAAGGCGCTTGCGGCCAGCAGCAGCGTGATGCCGACGAACCAGCCGGTCACCTTGCGGGTCGTCTCGTCCAGCGTCGCCGTGGCCCACTGCCGGGCGATCGCCGTCGCCCGTCGCGGGTCCGCGGCGGCCTCCGGATACGTCTCGCGGACCAGCGGCAGCATCATCCGGCCGGCGCCGCGGCGCAGCGCCACGTACCCGATCGGGGCCAGCACCGCGGCGGTCACCGCGACCAGCAGCGCCAGCGCGGCGACCCAGAAGTACGGCATGGGCGTCACCAGCGGATCGATGCCCTGGTCGCGGGGCATCGGCTTGCCGAGCACGTGCGCCACGGCGAGCACCAGGGCGGAGGCGTACGCGCCGGACAGCGCCGAGGCGAACAGCATCAGGACGGCGGTGGCGTACCCGCGCCAGGCGGGCGGGCAGTCCGTGGGCCGCTTCTCCGCCCGCTTCATCGCCCGCAACAGGGCGATCATCACGATCAGGAACACCGCCTGCGCGGTGATGTTCAGGTGCACGGCCGCGGACAGCCAGGGCAGCGTCGTGCGCGGCGCCCCGGGCGTGGTCACCGGCGCCGGGCCGGCGAAGGACAGCCAGGCCAGCGCCGCGGCCAGCAATGTGGCGGTGAGCCAGGGGAGCGCGGTGACGACGGCGGACAACGCGTCGTCGCGGCCGTTCCTGCCCGCCTCCGGCCGGTCGGACATGATCGGCAGGCAGGCGAGCACCACGCTCGTCACGCCGAGGACGCCCAGCGCGGTCAGCAGCGCCGAGCCGGCCGTCCACCCCGCCGCGAACGGCGCCAGCGCCAGCACGCCGACCAGCGACAGGGCGGCCATCACGTGCACCGCGCGCAGCAGGCGTACCGGCTTGCTGCTGTTCCACATCCGCCGGTTCTCCAGCGGCGAGCAGTGCCCCGAGCGCAGCGGCTCCGGGTCGACCTTCGTCTCCTCGGTGCTCGCCCAGGTCTTGTTCGCCAGCCACCAGAGCAGCGCGATCACGGCCACCGGCAGCAGCGTGGTCACCGCGATGCGCCGGCCGGGCGTCGCCAGCCACGGCCAGGACAGCCACCCCACCCACGCCGAGCTGCACGAGCGCCCGCCGTCCGGGCGTACGCACTGCCAGCCGGCGAAGTCGGCGGACACGTTCACGGTCGCCAGCACCAGCGTCACGGTGATCGTGAGCGCGAACAGCCGCTGCACCGCCTCGGCGACGCTCTGCCGCAGCCCGGGCCGGTCCACCGGCCGGGCGTAGAAGGCGACGTTGGCCAGCAGGAACGGCAGGAGCAGCAGCCACAGCGCCCGCACCTTGCTGCCGGCGGTCAGCCCGCCCCAGGAGTACGCCTCCAGCACCTGTTCCCCGTTGTCCTCCACCACCGGGTCGGTCTCCCACACCCGGCGGTAGAAGCCGCTCGCGGCGTCCCCGGACACCCGCCGTACGGTCGGGTGCTCGAGCATCCGCTCCGGTGGCGTCCCCGAGACGCCGTGCACGCGGAGCTCGGTCCACTCCGCGGGTTCGTTCCGTACCCATCCCGCCATGGCGCTGGTCTACCACCCGGGGCCGCCACGCACAGTCACCCAACCGACGTATCAGCCTCAACCCGCGGTGAGGTTGAGCTCGAAGCTGTAGCGGCTGGCCCGGTAGACGTGCGCGCCGTACTCCAGCGCGCGCCCGCTGACGTCCCAGGCCGTACGCGTCATCGTCAGCAGGGAGGCGCCGCGCCGCTCCCGCAGGACCCGCGCCTCGGCCGCGCCGGCCGCGCGGGCGCCGATGACCTGGGTCGCCGTCCGGGGCTGGTAGCCCGCCCGGCGCAGCAGCTCGTAGAGGCCGTGCGCGGCGAGGTCGGGCGCCTCGAGGTGAAGCAGGCCGAGCGGGATCGCGTTGTGCATGAGCGCCAGCGGTTCGCCGTTCGCGTGGCGCAGGCGTTCGATCCAGGTGACCTCGGTGCCGGGGGAGAGCTCCAGCGCCCCGGCTACCTCCGGGGGCGCCGGGACGACCTTCAGCGCCAGCACCTCCGTGCGCGGCTCGCGGTCGGTGCTGACCAGGTCGTCGTAGAGGCTGGACAGCTCGACCGGCCGGCGGACCTTGGGGTGCACCACCTGGGTGCCGACGCCGCGCTTGCGCACCAGCATGCCGCGCTCGACGAGGTACTGGATCGCGCGGCGGGTGGTGGGGCGGGAGACGCCGAGCCGCTCGGCCAGGTCGACCTCGTTCTCGATCCGGGCCCCCACGCCGATCTCGCCGGCCTCGATCAGCTCCTGGAGGCGGGTGGCGACCTGGAAATACAGCGGTACGGGGCTGCTCCTGTCCACCTCCACCGGGCGGACCGGCGTGCGCGGGGCGGAGAGATCGCGGGCCACGGAACCCCCATGCGGCGTCGTCGGCAAGTCAGTTTGTCAGGACAAAGTATTGACGTGGAAGCACCCACGTTATTACATCGAAACGAACCGTGGTACCCGGGGGCCGCCGGCTCCGACCGCTCTCCGTCAGGGGGCCGCATGCCCGCGGACGATGTACTGACAATGGGACGTACGGGCGTAGACCTGTATCCACAACAGTCCGGGGTGTCGCTGCGCGAGGTCCGGGCGTTCTCGAAGTTCCTCGGCGGCAGTCCCACCAACGTCGCCGTGGCCGCGGCGCGCTACGGACGGCGCACCGCCATCGTCACGCGCACCGGCGACGACCCCTTCGGCGCCTACGTCCACGACGCGTTGCGCGGGTTCGGGGTGGACGACCGCTACGTCAGCGCGGTGCCCGGGCTGCCCACGCCGGTCACCTTCTGCGAGCTCTTCCCGCCCGACGACTTCCCGCTCTACTTCTACCGCCACCCGAAGGCGCCCGACCTGGAGATCGCCGCCGCGGAGCTGGACCTGGACGCCGTGCGCGGCGCCGCGATCCTCTGGGTCACCGGCACCGGGCTCTGTCAGGAGCCGTCACGGACGGCGACGCTGACCGCCCTGCGCGAACGGGCCCGGTCCGGCATCACCGTCCTCGATCTCGACTACCGGCCGATGTTCTGGGAGTCGCGCGAGGAGGCGCGGCACTGGGTCCGGGAGGCGTTGCCGTACGCGAGCGTCGCGGTCGGCAACCTCGACGAGTGCCGCACGGCCGTCGGGACCGGCGAGCCGCGCAGGGCCGCCGCCGCCCTGCACGACCTCGGCGTCGAGCTGGCCGTCATCAAACGCGGGCCGGACGGGGTGCTCGCCTCCCGCGGCGGCGAGGAGGCCGAGGCGCCGCCCCTCGCCGTCGACGTGGTGAACGGGCTGGGCGCGGGCGACGCCTTCGGCGGCGCGCTCTGCCACGGCCTGCTCGCGGGCTGGGACCTCGGCCGGATCCTGCGCTTCGGCAACGCCGCCGGGGCCCTCGTGGCGTCCCGGCTCGCCTGCGCCGACGCCATGCCGACCGAGGACGAGGTCCGGGAGCTGCTCACCTCCGGGAGGCGGCCGTGACTGACGTGCGGGACCTCGTCGCCGCCCGGGTGGACCGGCCGTACGCGATCGCCTCCGCCGCCGAGCGCCGCCGCAGGCCGGCGTCCTGGCGCGGGGAGCACGGCCGCCTGATGGTCATCGCCGCCGACCACCCGGCCCGGGGCGTGCTGCGCGCCGGCGCCGACCCGCTGGCCATGGGCGACCGGGCCGGCCTGCTGCGCCGCCTGCGCACCGCGCTCGCCCGGCCCGGCGTCAACGGCGTGCTCGGCACCCCGGACATCCTCGAGGACCTGCTGCTGCTCGGCGCGCTGGACGACAAGGTGGTCATCGGGTCGATGAACCGCGGCGGGCTGGCCGGCACCAGCTTCGAGATCGACGACCGGTTCACCGCGTACGACGGGGACACCATCGCCGCGGCGGGCTTCGAGGGCGGCAAGATGCTGCTGCGCATCGACCCGGCCGACCCGCACACCGCCGCCACGCTGGAGAGCTGCGCGCGGGCCGTCTCCGGCCTGGCGCGGCGGGGGCTGATGGCCATGGTCGAGCCGTTCATCGCGGACCGCGACGGCGGGCGGGTCCGCAACGACCTCGGCCCCGAGGCGATGGTCCGGGCCATGACGGTGGCCGCCGGGCTGGGCACGACCTCGGCGTACACGTGGCTCAAGGTGCCCGTCGTCGAGGACATGGACAGGGTGATGGCCGCGACCACGCTGCCGGCCCTGGTCCTGGGCGGCGAGGTCGACGACGACCCCGGCGCCGCGTACGCCCGCTGGGCCGGGGCCCTGACCCTGCCGACCGTGCAGGGGCTGGTGATCGGCCGCAGCCTGCTCTACCCGCCGGGCGGGGACGTGGCGGGCGCGGTCGACCGGGCGGTGAGCCTGCTGTGAGCCACGTCCTGCGCCGGGGCGAGGCCGGCTCCCCGCCCTTCGAGGTCCTCGTCACGCCCGAGCGCGCCGGCTGGGGTCACAGCGGCCTGCGGGTGCTCGACCTGACGATCGGGCAGCGGGTCAGCTTCACCACCGGCGGCGACGAGATGATCGTCCTGCCGCTGGCCGGCGGCTGCGACGTCACCTGCGACGACGAGCGGGTCACGCTGACCGGGCGGCGGTCGGTGTTCACCCGGGTCACCGACTTCGCGTACCTGCCGGCCGGGTCCGCCGTGACGATCCGCGCGGGCAACGGCGGCCGGTTCGCGCTGCCCTCGGCCCGCGCCGGGCGGCGGCTGCCGTTCCGCTACGGGCCGGCCGAGGAGGTGCCCGTCGAGCTGCGCGGCGCCGGCCCGGCCAGCCGCCAGGTCAACAACTTCTGTACGCCGGAGTCGTTCGAGGCCGACCGGCTCATCGCCGTGGAGGTGCTCACGCCGGGCGGGAACTGGTCGTCGTACCCGCCGCACAAGCACGACGAGGCGGGCGCGGGGGAGACCGTCCTGGAGGAGATCTACTACTTCGAGGTGGCCCGGTCGCCGTCGGGGGTGGCCGGTGCGGGGTACCAGCGCGTGTACGGCCACCCGGGGCACGACATCGACGTGTGCGCCGAGGTGCGCGGCGGCGACGTGGTGCTCATCCCGTACGGATGGCACGGCCCCTCGATGGCCGCGCCGGGCTACGACCTGTACTACCTCAACGTCATGGCCGGGGCGGGGGAGCGCCGCTGGCTGTTCTCCGACGACCCCGCGTACGCCTGGGTCCGCGGCACCTGGGAGCACCAGGACCCCGACCCCCGGCTCCCGCTGACGTCCACCAGGGAGAGGACCCGATCGTGAGGCTGACCGTCGCCCAGGCCGTCGTGCGGTTCCTGGCGAACCAGTGGACCGAGCGCGACGGCGCCGAGCAGCGCGCGATCGCCGGCACGTTCGGCATCTTCGGGCACGGCAACGTCGCCGGGATCGGACAGGCCCTGCTCCAGGCGCAGCGCACGGGCGAGGCGGCGATGCCGTACCACCTCGCCCGCAACGAGCAGGCCATGGTGCACGCCGCGGCCGGCTACGCGAGGATGCGGGACCGCCTCTCCGCGATGGCGTGCACCGCCTCGATCGGTCCCGGCTCCACCAACATGCTCACCGGCGCCGCGCTCGCCACGGTCAACCGCCTGCCGGTGCTGCTGCTGCCCAGCGACGTCTTCGCCACCCGGGTGGCGTCCCCGGTGCTCCAGGAGCTGGAGGATCCCCGCTCGGCGGACGTCTCGGTCAACGACGCGTTCCGGCCGCTGTCGCGCTTCTTCGACCGGATCTGGCGGCCCGAGCAGCTGCCGTCCGCGCTGCTGTCCGCGATGCGCGTGCTCTTCGACCCGGCCGAGACCGGCGCGGTCACCCTGTGCCTGCCGCAGGACGTGCAGGCCGAGGCGTACGACTTCCCGGACGAGCTGTTCGCCCGGCGGGTCTGGCACGTCGCCCGGCCGGTGCCGGAGCCCGCCGCCCTGGCCCGCGCGGCCGGGGTGATCCGCGGCGCGCGCCGTCCGCTGCTCATCGCGGGCGGGGGAGCCGTCTACTCCGGGGCGTCGGCCGCGCTCGACGCGTTCGCCCGGGCCACCGGCATCCCGGTGGCCGACACCCAGGCGGGCAGGGGCGCGCTGCGCTGGGACCACCCGTGCGCGGTCGGCGGCGCCGGCGCGACCGGCACCCCGGTCGCCAACCGGCTCGCCCGCGAGGCCGACGTCGTGATCGGCGTCGGCACCCGCTACAGCGACTTCACCACGGCCTCGCACACCGCGTTCGCCGACCCGGGCGTACGGTTCGTGAACCTGAACGTCGCCGCCTTCGACGCGCACAAGCAGGCCGCCACCGCGCTCGTCGCCGACGCCCGGGAGGGGCTGACGGCGCTCACGGAGGCGCTGGCCGGCACGCGGTTCACCCTCGGCCACGCGGCGGACGTGGCGCGGTGGCAGGGGCAGGTCGAGCGGTCGTACCACCTCGGCCACGGGCCGCTGCCCGCCCAGAGCGAGGTCATCGGCGCGGTCAACGACGCCTGCGGCGAACGCGACGTGGTGGTGCAGGCCGCCGGGAGCATGCCGGGCGACCTGCACCTGCTCTGGCGCGCCCGGGACCCGAAGCAGTACCACGTCGAGTACGGCTACTCCTGCATGGGCTTCGAGATCGCCGGCGCCCTCGGGATCAAGATGGCCGACCCCACCCGCGAGGTGTACGCGCTGGTCGGCGACGGCTCGTACCTGATGATGGCGCAGGAGATCGTCACCGCCGTCGCCGAGGGCGTCAAGCTCGTCGTCGTCCTGGTGCAGAACCACGGCTTCGCCTCGATCGGCGCGCTCTCGGAGTCGCTCGGCTCGCAGCGATTCGGTACGAGCTACCGCTACCGCGGCGACGACGACGATTACGACGGCGGCTACCTGCCCGTCGACCTCGCCGCCAACGCCGAGAGCCTGGGCGCCGCGGTGATCCGCTGCCGGACGATCGCCGACCTGACCGAGGGCCTCAAGCGGGCCCGCGACGCCGACCGGCTCACCGTGGTGCACATCGAGACCGACCCGCGCTCGCCCGTCCCCTCCTCGGAGTCGTGGTGGGACGTGCCCGTCGCCGAGGTGTCCGCGCTGGACAGCACCCGCGGCGCCCGTGCCGCGTACGAGGCCGCCAAGCGTGGCCAGCGCCCGTACCTCTGAGTGAGGAGAACGCGTCATGGCATCCCCGATCCGCCGCCTGCACCTCGGCAGCTGCCCCGACTCGTGGGGAGTCTGGTATTCCGACGACCCCCGGCAGACCCCGTGGGACCGGTTCCTCGACGAGCTGGCCGCGGCCGGGTACCGCTGGCTCGAGCTGGGGCCGTACGGCTATCTGCCCACCGACCCGGCGCGGCTGCGCGACGAGCTCGACCGGCGGGGCCTGGCCTGCGCCGGCGGCACCGTCGCCGGGGCGGGCGGGCCGCACCGGGACTTCGCGACGGTGCTCGCCGAGACCCGCAAGGTCGCCGCGCTGACCAGCGCGCTCGGCGCGGAGAACCTCATCTTCGTCCCGGTGCCCGGCTACCGCGACGACGTCACCGGCGCGTACCACGAGCCCGCCGAGCTGAGCCCGGAGCAGTGGCGTGACCTGGTGCGCAACACCGACACGCTCGGCCGGATCCTCGCCGAGGAGTACGGGCTCAAGCTGCGCTTCCACCCGCACGCCGACTACCAGGTCGAGACCCAGGCGCAGACCGAGCGCTTCCTGGACGGCACCGACCCGCGCTACGTCTCGCTGTGCCTCGACACCGGCCACCTCGCGTACCGCCGGGCGGACGTGCCGGGCATCATCCGCAAATATCCCGAGCGGATCGGGTACGTCCACCTCAAGCAGATGGATCCGGCGGTCGCCGAGCGGGCGCTGGCCGAGGACCTGCCGTTCGGGCGGGCCGTCGCGCAGGGCGCCAGCGTCGAGCCGCCGGCCGGGGAGCCGGACGTGCCGACGGTCGTCGAGGCGCTGCGCGAGCTGGACGCCGAGCTGTTCGTCGTCGTGGAGCAGGACATGTACCCGGTGGAGTTCGACGTGCCCCTGCCGATCGCGGCGCGCACCCACGCGTACCTTGATTCCGTCCTCACCATCCCTGGAAGGGAAGATTCATGACGACGAGTCGATCCCGCGGCGCCCGGCTTGCCGCCCTCACCGCGGTCGTGGCCCTGGCGGTCAGCGCGTGCAGCAGCGGCGGCCGGGAGGAGACCGAGAAGTCCGGCGGCGGCGGCAACGCGCCCGGCAGCTCCGGTTACACGATCGCGTTCGTCACCCACGAGACCCCGGGCGACACCTTCTGGGACAAGATCAAGTCGGGTGCCCAGCAGGCCGCCAAGGACGAGGGCGTCACCCTGAAGTACTCCAACGACCCGGACGCGGCGAAGCAGGCCGTGCTCATCCAGAACGCGGTCGACTCGAAGGTCAGCGGCATCGCGACCACGCTGGTCACCCCGGCCGCCCTGGCCGGCGCGGTGAAGGCGGCGACCGACGCGAAGATCCCGGTGGTCGGCCTGAACGCGGGCATCGACCAGTACAAGCAGCTCGGCGCCCTGATGTACTTCGGCTCCGACGAGACGCTCGCCGGGCAGAGCGCGGGCGAGCGCATCGCCAAGAGCGGCGCCAAGCACCCGCTGTGCGTCATCCACCAGGCCGGCTCGGTGTCGCTCGAGGCCCGCTGCGCCGGCGTGCGGAGCGCGGTGGCGGGCACCGAGAACCTCCAGGTCAACGGCGCCGACGACGCCGCGGTGGTCTCGACGCTGCAGGCGAAGCTGGCCCAGGACAAGTCGGTCGACTACATCGTGACGCTGGGCGCCCCCATCGCGCAGGACGCCCTCAAGGCCACGGCCGCCGCGAACAGCTCCGCCAAGGTGGTCACCTTCGACCTCAACGCCGACATCGCGCAGAGCGTCCAGGACGGCAAGATCGAGTTCTCCATCGACCAGCAGCCGTACGTCCAGGGCTACCTGGCCGTCAGCTCGCTCTACCTCTACCTGAAGAACGGCAACGACATCGGCGGCGGCAAGCCCGTCCTCACCGGCCCGTCCTTCGTCGACAAGGACAACATCGCCAAGATCCTGCCGTTCACGAAGAACAACACCCGCTGATGACGCAGAGCGTACGGGCCGTGCCCGGCCTGTCCGGCCGCCTGCTCGCGCGCCCGGAGGTGGGCGCGCTGGTCGCCGCCGCCCTCATCTTCGTGTTCTTCCTCGCCGCGGCGCCGGCCTTCCGGTCCGCCGAGTCGTTCTTCACCGTGCTCTACCAGTCGTCGACCATCGGCATCGTCGCCGTCGGCGTCGGCATGCTGATGATCGGCGGCGAGTTCGACCTGTCGGCCGGCGTCATCACGACCACCGCCGGCCTGGTCAACTCGATGTTCTGCTGGTACTTCGGGGTCAACCTGTGGATCGGCGCGCTCCTGTCGCTGGCGTTCTGCCTGCTCGTCGGCTTCCTCAACGGCTACCTGGTGATGCGGACCGGGATCCCGAGCTTCCTCATCACGCTCGGCACGTTCTTCGTCCTCCAGGGAGCCAACCTCGGCGTCACCAAGCTGGTCACCGGCTCGGTCTCCAGCACCGACATCAGCCGGATCGACGGCTTCGACTCGCTCGGCGCCATCTTCGCGTCGAGCTTCAAGGTCGGCCCGGTCACCGTGTGGATCACCGTCATCTGGTGGATCCTCTTCGTCGCCCTCTCCGCCTGGATCCTGCAACGGACCCGCATCGGCAACTGGTTCTTCGCCGTCGGCGGCGCGCCCGACAGCGCGCGGGCGGTGGGCGTGCCCGTGGTCAGGTCGAAGATCGGCCTGTTCATGACCGTGTCGTTCCTCGGCTGGTTCGTCGGCATGCACACCCTCTACCGCTTCAACACGCTGCAGGCCGGCAACGGCGTCGGCAACGAATTCCTCTACATCATCGCGGCGGTCGTCGGCGGCACCCTGCTGACCGGCGGGTTCGGCAACGCCACCGGGGTCGCCATCGGCGCGTTCATCTTCGGCATGACCAGCCTCGGCATCGTCTACGCGGGCTGGGACCCCAACTGGTTCAAGGCGTTCCTCGGGGTCATGCTGCTGCTCGCCGTGCTGGTCAACCTGTACGTCAAGCGGATGTCGACCACCCGGAAGGCAGGCTGAGCCATGACCGACACCCTCGCGAACCACGCGGACGGCGGGCTCCGGCGGGGCGAGCCGCTCATCGAGATGGCCGGCGTCGGCAAGGCGTACGGCGCCGTCCGGGCCCTGCGCGGCATCGACCTGCGCGTCGGCGCGGGCGAGGTCACCTGCGTCCTCGGCGACAACGGCGCCGGCAAGTCCACCCTGATCAAGATCATGTCGGGGCTGCACCCGCACACCGAGGGCACCCTGAAGGTGGACGGGCGGGAGACGACCTTCGCGTCGCCCCGCGAGGCCCTGAGCCACGGCATCGCGACCGTGTACCAGGACCTCGCGGTGGTGCCGCTCATGGAGGTGTGGCGCAACTTCTTCCTCGGCGCCGAGCTGACCGCCGGCCGGTTCCCGCTGGCCGGCCTGCGGATCAGGGAGATGAGGCGGATCGCCGACGAGGAGCTCCGCAAGATGGGCATCGTCGTCAACGACATCAACCAGCCGATCGGCACCCTCTCCGGCGGCCAGCGCCAGTGCGTGGCGATCGCCCGGGCCGTCTACTTCGGCGCCCGCGTCCTGATCCTCGACGAACCGACGGCGGCCCTGGGCGTCAAACAGTCCGGCGTGGTCCTGAGGTACGTCGCGGCGGCCCGCGACGCGGGGCTGGGGGTCGTCTTCATCACCCACAACCCGCACCACGCCTACCTGGTGGGCGACCACTTCATCATCCTGAAGCTCGGCGCGACGGTGCTGGACCGGGCGCGGGCGGAGGTCTCGCTGGACGAGCTGACGGCCCAGATGGCCGGCGGCGACGAACTGGCCGAGCTCTCCCACGAGCTGGGCCGCTGACCGGGCACGGCCCGGTCCGCACGGGAAAGGACGGCTCCCCATGCTGAAGGCCGGCGTGATCGGCACCGGGATGATCGGACAGGACCACATCCGGCGGATGACCACCGTGCTCGCGGGCGTCACCGTCACCGCGGTCACGGACGTGGATCTCGAGGTCGCGAAGCGGGTGGCCGGCGGGCTGCCCGGGACGGTCGTGCACGGCAGCGGCGAGGACCTCATCGCCGACCCCGCCGTGGACGCGGTCGTCGTCTGCTCCTGGGGACCCACCCACGAGCGGTACGTGCTGGCCGCGATCGCCGCCGGCAAGCAGGTGTTCTGCGAGAAGCCGCTCGCCACCACCGAACGGGCCTGCCGGCGCATCGTCGAGGCCGAGTCCGCCGCCGGGCGGCGACTGGTCCAGGTCGGCTACATGCGACGGTACGACGGGGCGTACCGCGCGCTGAAGGCGGTGGTCGACAGCGGTGCCATCGGGACGCCGCTGATGATGCACTGCGCGCATCGCAACGCCGGGGTGCCCGCCTTCTACGAGAAGGAGAGCGCCATCACGGACACCGCCGTCCACGAGATCGACATGGTGCGCTGGATGTTCGGCGAGGAGATCACGGCGGCGCGGGTGCTCGTACCCCGCCGGAACCGCAACGGCGGCGGCCTCCAGGACCCCCTGTTCCTCATCCTCGAACTGACCGGCGGCGCGATCGTCGACGTCGAGATCTCGGTGAACATCCGCTACGGCTACGACATCCGCGGCGAGGTGATCGGCGAGGACGGCACGGCGGCCCTCGGCGACCTCACCCCGGTCACGGTCCGCACCGCCCGCCACCTCACCGCCCCGATCCCGTCCGACTGGCGCGAGCGTTTCGCCTCCGCGTACGACGTCGAACTACAGGAGTGGATCGACTCGCTGGCGGGCGGCGGCACCCCGGCCGGCCCGAGCGCCTGGGACGGCTACGCGGCGGCGGTGGTCTCGGACGCGAGCGTGGCCGCCCTGCGCACCGGCTCCCGGGTGGAGGTCACCCTCATGCCACGCCCGGCTCTCTACGACCCGGCTTAGGTGTCACCGGGTGACCGGGTGACCGGGTCACCGGGTGACCGGGTGACGGGGTGACGGGGTGACCGGGTGACCGGGAGCCCGGTGAGCCGGAACCTGCCGGGCACGTCGACGGCCACCGAGGTGGTGCCGGGCGGCGGGGCGGGGAACCACAGCGCGAGCAGCCGGGTGCTGCCGGGCGGGACGCCCCGGCCGTGGCGGGCGGCGCCGGTGTCGCGGGACCGCCCGGGGTGGCGGGGCCGGGTGGTGCGGTGGGCTGCGGGTCCGTGGCGCGGAACGAGACGGTGACGCGGCGGTTCAGGGAGTGGTGGGCCCGGGTCGGTCGCCGCGGTGGTCGACGATGCGGCGCATCTTGCCCATCGAGCGTTCCACGCCGTCCGGCTCGATCACCTCGATGGTGAGGCTGACGCCGATCGTGTTCTTCACCATCGTGGCCAGGTCGCGGCCCGCCGCCCGGGCCGCCTCCGGCGAGGTGCCGTGGCGCCGTTCCACCTTCACCGTCATCGCGTCGAGGCGGCCCGCGCGGGTCAGGACGCACTGGAAGTGGGGCGCCAGTTCCGGCGTACGCAGGATCAGCTCTTCGATCTGGGTCGGGAAGAGGTTGACCCCGCGCAGGATGATCATGTCGTCGGTGCGGCCGGTGATCTTCTCGATGCGGCGCATGGGGCGGGCCGTGCCGGGCAGCAGCCGGGTCAGGTCGCGGGTGCGGTAGCGGACGACGGGCATCGCCTCCTTGGTCAGCGACGTGAGGACCAGCTCGCCGACCTCGCCGTCGGGCAGCACCTCGCCGGTGAGCGGGTCGATGATCTCCGGGTAGAAGTGGTCCTCCCACACGTGCAGGCCGTCCTTGGTCTCCACGCACTCGGTGGCCACCCCGGGGCCCATCACCTCGGACAGCCCGTAGATGTCGATCGCGTGCAGGTCCAGCCGCTGCTCGATCTCCGTACGCAGATCCTCGGTCCACGGCTCGGCGCCGAAGATGCCGACCGCGAGCGACGTGCCGCGCGGATCGATGCCCTGCCGTTCCATCTCGTCCATGATCGCGAGCATGTAGCTGGGCGTCACCATGATGACGTCCGGCGCGAAGTCCTTGATCAGCATCGCCTGCCGCTCGGTCATGCCACCGGACACGGGGATGACCGTGCACCCCAGCTCCTCCGCGCCGTAGTGCGCCCCGAGGCCCCCGGTGAACAGCCCGTAGCCGTACGCCACGTGCACCCGGTCGCCGGGCCGCCCGCCCGCCGCGCGGATGGAACGGGCCATCAGCCGTGCCCACGTGCGGATGTCGTCCGCGGTGTAGCCGACGACGGTGGGCCGGCCCGTGGTGCCGGACGACGCGTGCAGCCGGGAGATGCGCTCGCGCGGGACGGCGAACATCCCGTACGGGTAGTTGGCGCGCAGCACCGCCTTGTCGGTGAACGGGAACCTCCCCAGGTCGGAGAGCTCCCGCAGGTCGCCGGGGTGGACGTGCTGCTCGTCGAACATCGCGCGGTACTGCGGCACGTTCTCGTACGCGTGCCGCAGGGACCACTGCAGCCGCCGCAGTTGCAGGGTGCGCAGCTCGTCGAGGGAGGCGCGCTCGACCGGCTCGAGGTCGCCGGGGCTCGGGGATCGGTCCTGCATGCTCGGGTCTCCTGACGGGTCTACGGCCGGGTGCGGAGGCCGTCGAAGGCGAGGGCGGTGACGGTCGCGGCCAGGTCCTCGGCGCCGCCGCGCTCGGGGCTGTACCACTCGATGAGCGAGTTGACCATGCCGAACAGCAGCCGGGCGGCGGTGGCGGGATCCACGTCGGCGCGGACGGCACCCTCCGACTGTGCCAGCCGGACCAGCGTGGTCACCTGATGGTCGAAGAGACGGCGGCGGAACAGGGCCTCCGTCTCGACGTCGGTGTTGCCGCGCACCCGCAGCAGCAGCGTCACGTACGGCAGGCGCTGCGCCAGCACCAGCACGCTGAGCCGGATCAGCGACTCGAGCCGGTCGAGGGCGCTCGCCCCGTGCATGCGCTGGACCCGCGCCATCGCCTCGTCGAGACCGTCGAGGGCGTGGTTGACGGCGAGCCGGAGCAACTCCTGCTTGCTGCGGACGTGGTGGTAGACGCTCGACTTGGTGATCCCGAGCCGCCGGGCCAGGTCGTCCATGCTGGTCGCGTCGTACCCGCGCTCGTTGAAGAGCTGCACGGCCGCCGTCAGCACCGCCTCCAGGTCGTGACCGGGCCGCCCGCGCCGGCTCCGCGCCCCGTGCGCGTCGAGGAGCCGCTCGACCTCCTCCGCCGTCACGCCGGCCGCCCGGGGCTGATCATGCGGCTGCGGCCCCGGAACTCCGCGACCACGTCGCCGTCGCGGGTGACCGTCACGTCGTAGATGCCGCTGCGGCCGCTCGCGGAGCGCTCCTCGGCCCGCGCCACGAGGTCGTCGCCCTCGGCCGTCGGCTGCAGGAAGATCACGTCGGCGCCCGCCGCGACGGTGACCGGGCCGCGGCTGTTGCACGCGCACGCGAACGCGGTGTCGGCGAGGAGGAAGACGAAACCCCCGTGGGTCATGCCGTGGCCGTTCACCATCGCCGCGGTCACCGTCATCCGTACGACCGCAGCGCCGTCACCTGCGGAAACGAGCTCGATCCCGAGCTGCTGCGAGGCCCGGTCCCGGGCGAACATCTCGTGCGCCGCCGTCTGTGCCATACCTCTCCCGATCAGCGTTCCGGTGGGGGTGGGGCTTGATAACCGACCGAACGGACGGTAAATAATAGGTACACCCAATCGCAAAGGAGCGCCGGTGACAAGCCCTGCCGAGTTCTACGGGACGCATCGCGAGCTGCTCGACAAGGCCATCGAGGCCGCCGGCGTCCGCGGCTACTGGTCCGCCTATCCCGAGTCGCCGAGCAAGTCGGTCTACGGTGAGGACGCCGCCGGGGCGGGGGAGCAGGCGTTCCGGGCCCTGCTCGGCAACGATTTCCCGATCGAGGTGCCCGGCGCGACCGGCACGGTGGCGACCGAGCGCTCGCCGTACGGGATCGAACTGGGCATCCGCTATCCCAAGGGTGAGCCGGCCGACCTGATCGCCGCCGCCCGCGCGGCCGTCCCGGGCTGGCGTGCCGCCGGGCCGCAGGGCCGCGCCGGCGTCGCCGCGGAGATCCTCAGGCGGGTCAACGCGCGGATCTTCGAGATGGCGCACGCCGTGCAGCACACCACCGGGCAGGCCTTCGTGATGGCGTTCCAGGCGGGCGGCGCCCACGCGCAGGACCGCGGGCTGGAGGCCGTCGCGGTGGCGCTCGCCGAGTCGACGCGCATCCCGGCCACCACCACGTGGTCCAAGCCGCAGCGCGGCGGCGACCCCCTGCTGCTCGAGAAGACCAGCACGGTCACCGGGCGCGGCGTGGCGCTGGTGATCGGCTGCAACACGTTCCCCACCTGGAACGGCTATCCCGGCCTGTTCGCCAGCCTGGTCACCGGCAACCCGGTCATCGTCAAGCCGCACCCCGGTGCCGTCCTGCCGCTGGCCATCACCGTGCAGATCGCCCGGGAGGTGCTCGCCGAGGCCGGCCTCGACCCCAACGTGGTCACCCTCGCCGTGGAGGAGCCGGGCGACGGCATCGCCGCGACCCTGGCCACCCACCCCGACGTGCGCATCGTCGACTTCACCGGCTCCAGCGAGTTCGGCAACTGGCTCGAGGCGAACGCCCGCCAGGCCGTCGTCTACACCGAGAAGGCGGGCCTGAACACGGTCATCGTCGACTCCACCGACGACTACAAGGGCCTGCTGCGCAACCTGTCCTTCTCGCTCGCGCTCTACAGCGGCCAGATGTGCACCACCCCGCAGAACCTGCTCGTGCCCTCGGGCGGCATCGAGACCGACGCCGGGCACCGCAGCCCCGACGAGTTCGCCGCCGACCTCGGCGCCGCCCTCGACAGGCTCCTCGGCGACCCGAAGCGGGCCGCGGGCACCCTCGGCGCCATCGTCAACGACGGCGTGCTGGCGCGGCTCGCCGAGGCCGGGTCGCTGCCGAGCGTCGTCCACCCGTCCGCCGAGGTCACCGACGAGCAGTTCCCGGGTGCGACGATCCGCACGCCGGTCATCGCCCGGCTGGACGCGGCCGACGAGAAGGCGTACACGAGGGAGTGGTTCGGCCCGGTGTCGTTCGTGATCACCACCGGGTCCACCGAGCACAGCCTGCGGCTGTTCACCGAGACCGTGCGCCACCACGGCGCGCTCACCGCCTCGGTCTACTCCACCTCGGAGGACGTCCTCGCGGCGGCCCGGGAGGCCGCCCTCGACGCCGGCGTGCACCTGTCGCAGAACCTCACCGGCGGGGTGTTCGTCAACCAGACCGCCGCGTTCAGCGACCTGCACGGCACACCCGCCAACCCGGCCGCGACCGCCTCGCTGAGCGACCCGGCGTTCGTGACCGGCCGGTTCTTCACCCTCCAGTCGCGTCGCCACGTCGCCGGGGAGAGCAATGCCTGAGGCGTTCCTGGTCGGCGGGGTCCGCACGCCGCAGGGCAGGTACGGCGGTGCCCTCTCCGGCGTGCGTCCCGACGACCTCGCCGCGCTGGCCGTCGGCGAGGCGGTCCGCCGCGCCGGGATGCCGGGCGACGTGATCGACGAGGTGATCCTCGGCGCCGCCAACCAGGCCGGCGAGGACAACCGCAACGTCGCCCGGATGGCGGTGCTGCTGGCCGGCCTGCCCGAGACCGTTCCCGGCTACACGGTCAACCGGCTCTGCGCGAGCGGCCTCACCGCGATCGTCTCCGCCTCGCGGGCAATCCGCAGCGGCGAGGCCGACGTGGTCGTCGCCGGCGGCGTCGAGTCGATGACCCGGGCGCCGTGGGTGATGGCCAAGCCCGGCACCCCGTGGGCGCGGCCCGGCGAGGTCGTCGACAGCTCGCTCGGCTGGCGCTTCACCAACCCGGGGTTCCGCGCGCGGCAGACGCTGTCGATGGGCGAGACCGCCGAGGAGGTGGCCGCCCTCGACGGCATCACCCGCGCGGACAGCGACGCGTTCGCGCTGCGCAGCCACGAGCGGGCCGTCGCCGCGATCGACGCGGGCCGCTTCGACGCCGAGCTCGTCGCCGTGCCGGTCAAGGACGGCGAGGTGACCCGGGACGAGGGGCCGCGGCGCGGCAACACGCTCGAGCGCCTCGGCCGGCTCAGGCCCGTCTTCCGGGAGAACGGCGTGGTGACGGCCGCGTCGTCGTCCCCGCTGTCCGACGGCGCCGCCGCGGTCGTGGTCGCCAGCGGCGAAGCCGTCGAACGGTACGGCCTGACGCCGCGCGCCCGCGTCGTGGTGTCCGCGAGCGCCGGCGTGTCCCCGCACCTCATGGGCCTCGGCCCGGTCCCCGCCACCGAGAAGGCGCTGGCCCGGGCCGGCTGGGACGCCGGCGACCTGGACGCCGTCGAGCTCAACGAGGCCTTCGCCGTGCAGTCGCTCGCGGTCGTCCGCCGGCTCAAGCTCGACGACGAACGGGTCAACGCCGACGGCGGGGCGATCGCGCTCGGGCACCCGCTGGGCTGCTCGGGCGCCCGGCTGGCCGTGACGCTGCTCGGCCGGATGGAGCGCGAGGACGCCCGGCGCGGCCTCGCCACCCTCTGCGTCGGCGTCGGCCAGGGCGTCTCCCTGCTGGTGGAGCGCGTCTGATGGCGGACACGCTCCGGATCGAGGAGCTCGGCGACCGGGTCGTGGTGACCCTGCACCGGCCCGGCTCCCGCAACGCCATCAACGCGGCCATGGTCCGCGAGCTGCACGAGGTCTGCGCGGCGCTCGAGGAGCGGCCGCGGCTGCTGCTGCTCACCGGCGACGGCGGCACCTTCGCGGCCGGCGCCGACATCGGCGAGCTGCGCGAACGCGGCCGCGACCAGGCGCTGCAGGGCATCAACAGCCGGCTCTTCGACCGCATCGCCCGACTCCCGCTGCCCACCGTGGCGGCCGTCGACGGCTGGGCGCTCGGCGGCGGCGCCGAGCTCGCCTACGCGTGCGACCTGCGGCTCGCCTCGCCCGCCGCGGTCTTCGGCAACCCCGAACCGGGCCTGGGCATCCTCGCCGCGGCCGGGGCGTGCTGGCGGCTGCGCGACCTCGTCGGCGCCTCGGTGGCCAAGCAGGTGCTGCTCGCCGGCCGCCGCCTCGACGCCGCCGACGCGCACCGCCTCGGCCTCGTCGCCGAGGTGGTGCCCGCGGACGAGCTGCTCGGCCGCGCCCACGCCCTGCTCGACCGGATGGCCCGCTCCGGCACCCTCGCCCTGCGGCTCACCAAGCTCGTGGCGGACGCGCCGGGCGGCCACCCGGTGACCGACGACCTCGCCCAGGCCATCCTCTTCGAGTCCGACGACAAACGCGCCCGCATGGACGCCTTCCTGGCCGGTGACCGCCGATGACCGCGGAGATCGGCGTGCCCCCTTCCCCGGCCGGCGGCGTGCCCCCTTCGCCGGGGGCCGACGGCGTGCCCGCTTCCCCGGCCGGCGGCGTGCCGAAGCGGGTCGGGGTCGTCGGGGGCGGGCGGATGGGTGCGGGGATCGCTCAGGTCTTCGCCGCCGCCGGGGCCGTCGTGACCGTCGTGGAGCGGGACCCGGCCGCCGGTGCCGCCGCCCGGCAGCGGGTTGCCACGGGGCTGCGGCGGGCGGCGGAGCGGGGCGCACTCGCGGAGGACGCCGGTGCCGTGCTCGAGCGGGTGGAACTCGCCGGCGAAGTGCCCGGCGACGCGGGGCTCGTCGTCGAGGCCGTGCCCGAGGACGTGCCCCTGAAGGTCGCTGTGCTCGCGGCGGCCGAGAACGCCGTGGGCGACGACGCCGTCCTCGCGACCAACACCAGCTCCCTGTCGATCGCCGGCCTCGCCGAGGGGCTGCGGCGGCCCGGGCGGTTCGTCGGCATGCACTTCTTCAACCCGGTGCCGGCCAGCGGCCTGGTCGAGATCGTCGCCGGGCCGCAGACCGCCGGCGCGGTGCGCGACGCCGCGGCCTCGTGGGCCGCCGCGCTGGGCAAGACCGCCGTCGTCGTACGGGACTCGCCCGGCTTCGCCACCAGCCGGCTGGGCGTGCTGCTCGGCCTGGAGGCGATCCGCATGCTCGAGGAGGGGGTGGCGGACGCGGCGTCGATCGACCGCGCGATGGAGCTGGGCTACCGGCATCCGATGGGGCCGCTGCGCTCGACCGACCTCGTCGGCCTGGACGTGCGGCTCGCCATCGCCGAGCACCTGCACACCGAGCTCGGCGAGCGGTTCGCCCCGCCACGGCTGCTGCGGGAGAAGGTGGCCCGCGGCGAGCTGGGCCGCAAGAGCGGGCGGGGCTTCTACAGCTGGGAGGCGTCATGAACGACGAGCAGACCTTCGCGGACACGATCGCGAAGGATCAGCGGGTCGAGCCGCGGGACTGGATGCCGGAGGCGTACCGGCGGACCATGATCCGGCAGGTCGCTCAGCACGCCCACTCCGAGATCATCGGCATGCAGCCCGAGGGGGAGTGGATCACCCGGGCGCCGTCGCTGCGGCGCAAGGCGATCCTGCTCGCCAAGGTGCAGGACGAGGCCGGGCACGGGCTCTACCTGTACTCGGCCGCGGAGACGCTCGGGGCGGACCGCGGGGATCTCACCCGCCGGCTCATCGAGGGCCGGCAGAAATACTCGTCGATCTTCAACTATCCGACGCTGTCGTTCGCCGACGTGGGCGTCATCGGGTGGCTCGTCGACGGCGCGGCCATCTGCAACCAGGTGCCGCTGTGCCGCAGCTCGTACGGGCCGTACGGACGGGCCATGATCCGGATCTGCAAGGAGGAGTCCTTCCACCAGCGCCAGGGCTACGAGCTGCTGATGACCATGATGGGCGGCACGCCCGCGCAGCGGGAGATGGTGCAGGACGCGGTCGACCGGTGGTGGTGGCCGTCGCTGATGATGTTCGGCCCGCCCGACGACCAGTCGCCGAACTCGGCGCAGTCGATGGCCTGGAAGATCAAGCGGCACAGCAACGACGAGCTGCGGCAGCGCTTCGTCGACATGAGCGTGCCCCAGGCCGAGGCGCTCGGCGTCACCCTGCCGGACCCGGAGCTGTCCTGGAACGCGGAACGCGGCCACTACGACTTCGGCACGCCGGACTGGGACGAGCTCAAGCGGGTCATCTCCGGCGACGGACCGTGCAACGCCCAGCGCATCGCCCACCGGCGCAAGGCCGACGAGGACGGCGCCTGGGTGCGGGAGGCCGCCGCGGCGCACGCGGCCAGGAAGGCGGGAACGCGGTCATGACGGACGAGATCAGGCACGAGTGGCCGCTGTACGAGGTGTTCGTCAGGGCCAAGCGCGGGCTCAACCACGTGCACGTCGGGTCCCTGCGCGCCGCCGACCACGAGATGGCGCTGCACCACGCCCGCGACCTCTACACCCGCCGCAACGAGGGGGTCAGCATCTGGGTCGTCCGCTCCGACGACGTGGCGGCCTCCAGCCCCGGCGACAAGGAGGCGTTCTTCGCGCCGAGCGGCGACAAGATGTACCGCCACCCGACGTACTACGCGATCCCCGACTCCGTACCGCACATCTGAGGGGACCGCCATGTCCTTCGACGACGCCTACGAGGCCCTGACCGACCACGCCGACGACTCGCGGTGGGCGTACGGCACGGGGTTCGCCGACCCGCTCGCGGGGGTGGACACCGCCGTGCCCGACGGCGCCGACCGGGCGGAGCTGGCCGCGTACTGCCTGATGCTCGGTGACGACGCGCTGATCATGTCCCACCGGCTCCAGCAGTGGGTGACCCGCTTGCCGGAGCTCGAGGACGAACTCGCGATCGCCAACATCGCCCTCGACCTGCTCGGCCAGGCCCGCCTCCTGTTCGCCCGGGCCGCCGAGGTCGAGGGCGCCGGCCGCGACGAGGACGCGTACGCCTTCCTGCGCGCCGAGGGCGAGTTCCGCAACGTACGCCTGACCGAGCGCGCGGATGCCGACTTCGCGCACCTGGTCGCCCGGCTGCTCGCGTTCGCCACCTGGCGGCTCGCCCTGCTCGACCGGCTCACCGCCTCCGCCGACCCGGTGCTCGCGGCCGTCGCGGCCAAGGGCGTCAAGGAGGTCACCTACCACCGCGACTACGCGGCCCAGTGGGTCGTGCGCCTCGGCGACGGCACCGGCCTGTCCCACGAGCGCATGCAGGCGGCCACGGACGCGGTGACGCCGCTGCTCGCCGAGCTGTTCGTGCCGCACGAGACGGAGCTGCGGCTGGTGCGGGCCGGGGTGGCGGTGGATCCGGCGGCCACCCGCGAGGAGTTCGACGACGTGTGGGCCCGGGTCCTCGCCGCGGCAACCCTCCGGCCGTTCCCGCCGGCGGCCTCCGCCGGCGAAGCGCCGGCCGAAGCCGGGCCCGAAGCCGGTCCCGCCGGCGGGCTCGAAGCCGGGGCCGACGGCGGGCTCGACGGCGGCCTCGGAGCCGGTCCCGCCCGGGGGCTCGACGGCGGGCTCGGAGCCGGTCCCGCCGGCGGGCTCGGAGCCGGGCTCGGAGCCGGGCTCGGAGCCGGGCTCGGAGCCGGGGCGGACGCCGGGGCCGGGGGGCGTCACGGGGTGCACACGGCGGCCATGGCGGAGATTCTCGCCGAGTTGCAGGGTGTGGCGCGGTCCGTGCCCGGGGGTGTGTGGTGAGCGCGACCGTCGCCGGGGCGCGGACGGCCGCCGACGTCGCCGCCCGGGTCACCGATCCCGAGATGCCGTTCCTGACCCTCGCCGACCTCGGCATTCTGCGGGAGGTCGCGGAGACGCCGGACGGGGTCGTCGTCACGATCACCCCGACCTACTCGGGGTGCCCGGCGATGCGGACCATCCGGGACGACCTCACCGCGGCGCTGCGGGGTGCCGGGTACGGGCGGGTGCTCGTGCGTACGGTGCTGAGTCCCGCGTGGACCACCGACTGGATCACCGCGGCCGGGCGGGAGAAGCTGGCCGTTGCCGGGATCTCGCCGCCGGGGGACGCGCCGCGCCGGGCCGGGGGGCCGGTGCCGCTCACGCTCGGGCGGCCGGCGCGGGTCGTGGCGTGCCCTCGGTGCGGTCACCCGGAGACCGAGGAGATCGCCGCGTTCAGTGCCACTGCCTGCCGGTCGCTGCGCCGGTGCCCCGCGTGCCGGGAGCCGTTCGAGCATGTGAAGGAGATCTGAGGTGGCACGCGAGTTCCAGCCGTTGCGGGTCGCCGCCGTCGAGCGGCTCTGCGAGGACGCCGTGGCCGTCACCTTCGAGGTGCCGGACGAGCTGGCCGAGCGGTACGCGTTCCGGCCGGGGCAGTCGCTGACGGTCCGGCGTACGCGGGACGGGTCCGATGAACGTCGCACCTACTCCATCTGCGCTCCCGCCGGGGCGAGGCCGCGGATCGGCGTGCGGGAGGTGCCGGGCGGGGTCGTGTCCTCGTGGCTGGTGCGCGAGGTGCGTGCCGGGGACGAGGTCGAGGTGGCGCCCCCGGCCGGCGCGTTCACCCCCGACCTGGAGGCGGGCGGGCGGCATGTGCTCGTCGCGGCGGGCTCGGGCATCACCCCGGTGCTCTCCATCGCCGCGTCGCTGCTGAGCCGGCCCGACGCGCAGGTCAGCATCCTGTACGGGAACCGGCGCGCCGACACCGTCATGTTCGCCGAGGAGCTCGCCGACCTGAAGGACGCCCACCCGTCCCGGCTGGAGCTCGTGCACCTGCTGTCGCGCGAGGCGCGGGAGGTCGACCTGCTCACCGGCCGGCTGGACGCCGCGAAGCTGCGGACGCTGCTGCCGCTGCTCATCGACGTGCCGGCGGTGGACCACTGGTGGCTGTGCGGGCCGTTCGGCATGGTCGGCGACGCCACCGAGGTGCTCGGCGAGCACGGCGTGGCCCCGGAGCGGATCCACCGCGAGCTGTTCTGGGTCGACGAGGCACCCCCGGAGCCGCTGCGCGAGGCCCGGGAACCGTCCGGCCCGGCCAGCGACGTCACCGTCATCCTCGACGGCCGGTCGACCACGGCGGCCGTGCCCGAGGGCCGGACCGTCCTCGAGGGCGTCCAGCGGTCCCGGCCCGACCTGCCGTTCGCCTGCAAGGGCGGGGTCTGCGGCACGTGCCGGGCCCGGGTCGTCGAGGGCGAGGTGCGGATGCGCCGCAACTTCGCGCTCGAGCCGGCCGAGGTGGCGGCCGGCTTCGTGCTCACCTGCCAGTCGGTTCCCGTCTCGACCACGGTGACCGTCGACTTCGACGACTGACCCGTTTCCGCCGTCTGACCAGCGGAAAGAGGGCCTCGGCGGCGACCGGCGGCGCGCTGCATCCTGCCTTCGTCGCCCGCCCGGCGAAGTTCTCACAACCGTGTCGCCGGCGCCGATGGAGACCGGCGTGCAACCGGTCGAGATCGACGACCACACTGCGGAGTACTGGACGCGTCAGATCCGGATCGGGACGTTCATCGCCGTAGGTGTGACGCTGCTGGGCAGCATCCGCGTGGCCGTGGACTGGCCACCGCAGGCGCGCTGGTGGGTGCTGCCGCTGGTGGTGGTCGCCGTGCTGCAGGGCGTGATGCTGCGGCTGCCGTGGCGGCGGTACGTGCGCTCCGCCCGTACGCGACGCTGGTTGATCCTGTGGTGGATCGCCGAGTTGCCCGCGACGTGGCTGTTCGCCGCCGCCGACCGCGAGGGGCCGATGGCGTACCTGCCCTGCGTGGCGGTGCTGCTCGTGACGTCCGCGGCGCTCTACGGGCCCTGGGTGGTCGTCGGCATCGGGGTGGCGTCGGCCGCCGGCTTCCTCGTGCTGCTGCCGCTGCGTACGGATGTCAGCCCGTTCTCGGCCGTGGTCTTCACCGGGATCATGGCCAGCGTCGCGGCGGTCTGCGCGATCAACGCCCGGAGCCGGCGGTGGCTCGACGACCGGCGGCGGGCCTCCGAGCGCCGCATCGAGCTGCTGCTGGAGGCCTCCTCCGACGCCGTCTTCGCCATCGACGTGCACAACACCGTGCGGTACGCCAGCAGCTCGGTGCGGTCGATCCTCGGGCTGTCGCCGGGGGAGCTCAGCGGGCCGGTGCTGAACGACATCATCCACCCCGACGACATCCCGGGCGCGCGGGCCTGGCTGCACGCGCTGTTCGCGGCGCCCGCCGGGCACACCACCCGCACCGAGGTGCGGATGCGCGCCGCCGACGGCACCTGGGTCTACCTCGACGTCATCGGGACGAACCGGGTCGACGACCCGGACCTGCGCTCGGCGGTCATCAGCCTGCGCGACATCGGTACGCGCCGCGCCCTCGAGGATCAGCTCACCCGCCAGGCCTTCACCGACTCCCTCACCGGCCTGCCCAACCGGGCGCTGTTCCGGGACCGGCTGGAGCAGGCGGTCGCCCGCCGGCGCGGCACGGAGGTCGCCGTGCTGCTCATCGACCTGGACGACTTCAAGCTGGTCAACGACGACCTCGGGCACGGCCTCGGTGACGAGCTGCTGACCGCGATCGCCGACCGTCTGCGCCGGGAGATGCGGCCCGGTGACACGCTCGCGCGGCTCGGCGGTGACGAGTTCGCCATCCTCGTCGAGGACGTGGACGAGCCGTCCGCCGTGGCCCTCGCCGAGCGCCTGCTGCGGGCCGGCCGGGAACGGGTCCGGCTCGCCAGCCGGGAGGTCAGCTGCTCGCTGAGCATCGGCATCGCCGGCGGCAACCGGCGCGCGGACCAGCTGCTGCGCGACGCCGACCTCGCCATGTACGCCGCCAAGCGCGCCGGCCGCAACGGCTACGCGGTGTTCGACCCGTCGATGTCGCGGACCGTGCTCGAGGAGGCGCAACAGCGCGTCGACATGGAGCGGGGGCTCGCGGCGGAGCAGTTCGTGGTGCTCTACCAGCCGGTCGTCGACATGCGCACGCAGCGGCTCACCGGGGTGGAGGCGCTGGTCCGGTGGGAGCATCCGGAGCAGGGCTTGCTCAGCCCGTACCAGTTCATCGCCAACGCCGAGGCGAACGGCCTGATCGTGCCGCTGGGCCGCTGGGTCCTGCGCCAGGCGTGCGAGCAGCTGGCGAGCTGGCGGCGGGAGACGCCGGCCGCCGCGGACCTGCGGATGAACGTCAACCTGTCCGCCCGCCAGTTCGGCTACGAGGGCCTGGTCGGCGACGTGGCCGCGGCGATCGCGGACGCGGGGATCCCGGCCGGCGCGCTCACCCTGGAGATCACCGAGTCGATGCTCATGGAGGACATCACCGCGGCCATCGAGACGCTCGGCGCGCTGCGGCGCCTCGGCGTGCGCCTGGCCATCGACGATTTCGGTACGGGCTACAGCTCGCTCAACTACCTCAAGCGGCTGCCGGTGGACATCATCAAGATCGACCGTACGTTCGTGGCGCAGGTGGACACCGACGCGGACGACGTGGCGCTGGTGGACGCCGTGGTGGGGCTGGGGCAGGCGCTGCGGCTGCAGACGGTCGCGGAGGGGATCGAGACGGACGGGCAGTGGGAGATGCTCCGCCGGATCGGGTGCGACCAGGGGCAGGGCTATCTGTTCGGGCGGCCCGGGGACCCGGCGTCGGTGAGCGAACTCCTGGCGCGGCAGACAGCCCCGGCCCCGGCCTGAGCCGTCCTCGGCGCCGGCTGAGACGTCCGGAGCGCCGGGCTGTTCAGGTCTCCGGGGTGCCGGGCTGAGATGTCCGGGCGCCGGTTCGGGCCTCCGGGGCGCCCGGGCTGAGGTGTCCGGGCGTCGGTTCGGGCGTCCGGGCGCCGGCCGGGTGGCCGGCGCCGCGCCGTCGGGGATCAGCCGGGGAGGCGGCCGAGCAGGTAGATCTGGCTCTCCGGCGGGCCGCCCGCCGGGGTGAACTCGACCGTCTCGACGCTCTCCACCGTGAAGCCGGCGTCGGTGACCCGCGCCGCGAGCTGGTCCTGCGGGTAGCCCGACACCGTCACGGGCACGCCGAGGAACTCGATCGGCAGGCTGTCGGCGTCCAGGTTGACCATGCCGAGGCCGAGGTAGCCGCCCGGCTCCAGCCAGCCCGCGATCCTGGTCAGCGTCTTCTCGATGTCCGCGCGGCTGAGCATGAGGAGCGAGAAGAAGGCGGTCACCGCCCCGAACGGGCCGAAGTCGGCGGGCAGCTCGCGGACGTCGGCCCTGACGAACTCGGCGTCCGGGACCTGCTCGCGGGCGAGCCGGAGCATGCCCTCGGCGATGTCCACGCCCACCACGCGGTGGCCGGATCCGGTGAAGATCTTCGCGGTGGGGACGCCGGTGCCGCAGCCCAGGTCGAGAATCGGGGCGGCTGCCGGGACGAGCGAGTCGATCCGCTCGATGAGGGCCGCCTGGAACGGGTTGTGGCTGTGCTCGCCCTGGTAGAGCTCGGCGAGCTGGTCGAAGGCCTCCATGCGGCGCAACCTACCGGCTCGGCGGGGCGAGATCCATTGGCCTCCCGTCCTCTTCGGACCACCGTCCGGCGCGGGTCCACGGCGGAACGGCCCGATAGTCCGGGAGCGGTTGCGGTGCGGCCGTTCGTCTGCAAGAGACGGCCCGGACATCGTCCGGGCCGTCCGCGATGCTGGTGGTGCGTCAGTCCTGATCCATCGCCGCCCGGCGCTTGCGGGTGGCGCTCAGCGCGAGCAGCCCGGCGAGGATCAGCACGGCGCCGCCGAGCCCGATCGTCATCACGTTGGCGCCGGTGAGCGCCAGCTTGTTGCCGCCCGCGGCGACGTCGGTGACCTCGGTGTCCTGCGCGGCCGCCGGCTCGTCGGGAGCGCCGGTGTCCTCGTCGCCGGTCGCCGCGGCGGACCTGGTGGACTTGGCCGGCTTCGGCGCGGCCGGCTTGTCCGCCACGTTCTCCACCGGCGCCTCACCGGCCTTCTCCTCGCCGGCCTTCTCGTCGGTGCCCGCCTTCTCGTCGTCGTCGTTCGTGGCGGGGGCGGCGGTCGTCCTGGTCGGCTTCGGATCCGGATCGCGGGTGGGCTCGTCCCCGGCACCGTTCTTCGGCGGGATGGTCACGGTCGGCGCCTTGGGCGGGGTGTTCCCGGCGTCGGTCTTGGGCGTGGTCGTCGCCCCGGGCACGGCACCGCCGTTGCCGTCACCGCCGCCGTTGTTACCGCCGCCGTTGCCGTCACCGCCGCCGTTGTTACCGCCGTTGTCGGCCGGCGGCGTCGAGGGCTGGTCCTGCCCACCGCCGTTGTTGCCTCCGTCGCCGTTGTCGCCGTTGCCGTTGCCGTTGTCGCCGTTGCCGTTGTCCCCGTTACCGCCGCCGTTGTCGCCTCCGTCGCCCCCGCCGCCGCCCTCGACGGTCACGCGGACCGCGTCGATCGCCGGGGTCTGGTTGGCGCGCTGCATCATCGGTACGCGGTGCGAACCGTCGCCGGCCCACGACGCGCACTGGGCGATGCCCGCCTGCGGCAGCCCCGGCACCTGGATCGTCACGGTGTCCGGCCGGGCGCCGCCCCGCTTGTCCTCGGTGGCCACGAAGAACGCCGGCACCGGGGCCGGGTCGACCGCCTCGGACGTGCTCTGCAACATCCGGCAGGCGGTGTGGAAGTGGCCGCGTACCAGGCCCTCGGCGGTGAGGACGGAGCTCTCCACGTAGTAGCCGCCCTGCCCGGCCGCGAGGAAGCGGTCGCGGACCAGGTTGCGGGTGCTCACCTTCAGGGTGAACGGTTCGCCGACGCGGACGCGCCGGGGGGAGTCGGTGATCAGCAGCGTCGGGTTCCTGGCCGCCTCGCCGACCTCGCCGAATTCCGTGGAGACGCAGCGGTTGCCGTTCTGGAAGCCGTCGTGCGGGGTGAGCCGGCTGTCCTCGCACGTGTCCGTGGTGATCTCGAGCCCGTTGACGGTCTTCTTGACGGTGTTGCCGTCCTTGCACTCGCCGGCGGGCTCGGGCGCGTTGGCCCGCTCACCCTTCGCGAGCTGGCCGTCGCCCTTGTGCTGGACGTCGCCGTCCTTGTCGGTGTACGTGCCCACCCGGGGATCGGCCGCCGCCCTGGCGCCCGCCGGAGCGGACGTGCCGCCGGCCGGCGCACAGGCCGCGACCTTGTTCTCGTCGGCGTTGGAGATCTGGGTGATGCCGATGACACCACCGAACGCGACAAGCACCGCTACCGCGGCGATGACACGACGGTCGGGGCCGCGGCGGGTAGCGGCCCGGCGGTAGGACGACCTTCGCATGGGTGATACCTCTTCTGTAGTCTCGCGCTCATCGTCAGCAACCTTTTCGCAGGTCAGCCGACGCCGTTTCCGGCCCCCTTCTGAGCTGGCATCCAGACGCTAGGAGCCGAGGCACGGAAAAGCCATTCGGCGCCATATCTTTCAGGAATTCTTAGGGCCGAATTAAAGAAGAAATAGGTGAGGAGATCAGAACCGCCGGCATCATCCGGACGGCCGATGCGAAGGGTTCAACGCCGGCCGGGATTTTTTCGCCGAATTTTCGGCCGGGGGAAATCATCGGCCGCCCGCCGAGTGTGCCCGATGCACGGCAAGGTGGCGAGGGCCGGAGCCCTCGCCACCTATGGGAATGCCGCCGTCAGCCCTGCTTCACCTCGGCCGATTCCGGATACCCGGCCGGCTCCGGCCGGTCCTCCGGGCCGGGGTGGGCGGCGGCCGGACGGGCCGGCCACCAGAAGCGGTCGCCGAGGAGGGTGGCCAGGGCCGGGACCAGGACCGTACGCACCAGCAGGGTGTCGAGCAGGACCCCCAGGCCGACGATCACGCCGATCTGGGTCAGGGTGATGATCGGCAGCACGCCCAGGACCGCGAACACCGCCGCCAGGAGGATGCCCGCGCTGGTGATCACCGCCCCCGTCGCGGCGAGGGCGTGGATCATGCCGTCCCGGGTGCCGCGCAGGCCTGCCTCCTCGCGGGCGCGGGTGACCAGGAAGATGTTGTAGTCGACGCCCAGGGCCACCAGGAACAGGAACGAGAACAGCGGCACCTGGTTGTCGAGGCCGGGGTAGTCCAGGACGGTCCGGAACAGCAGCGAGCCGGCCCCCAGCGCCGCCGCGAAGCTCGCGATGACCGTGCCGATGAGCAGCAGCGCCGCGACTGCCGCGCGCAGCAGGACGCCGAGGACGAGCAGCACCACGAGCAGGATGACCGGGACGATCACCTTCAGGTCGCGGCGCGAGGCGTCGCGGGCGTCCAGGTTGGTGGCCACGGTGCCGCCGACGAGGGCGTCCGCGGGGTTCACGGCGCTCCTCAGCGTACGGATGGTCCGGAAGCTCTCCGGGGTGTCGGGTGCGGCCGTGAGCACCGCGTCGATCCGGACCACCGCCGGGGTCTGCTCGGCGACCCGGGCCTGGGCGACGCCGGGGGTCGCGGTGACCGCGGCGAGCACCTCCTGGGCGCGCGCGGGGGTGGTGAGCACGACGGCCGGGTCGGCGGCGCCGGCGGGGAAGGAGCGGCTCAGCGTGTCCAGCCCGTCGACCGACTCGGCCTCGACGCGGAACTGCTCGGTCTGCGAGAGGCCGAGGCTGGTGCCGGGGATGCCGGCCGAGAGCGCGCCCAGGACGACCAGCGACACGACGGTGACCAGGCCGGGGCGGCGGGCCACGGCGGTGCCGACGCGGGACCAGAGGCCGTGCGACAGCGTCTCGCCGACGCGGGGGATGAACGGCCAGAACAGGCCGCGGCCGCAGACGACGAGGGCGGCCGGCAGCACCACGAGCGCGAACAGGGCCGCGACGCCGATGCCGAGGGCGGCCGTGACGCCGAGCGCCACCGTGTCGGCGAGGCTGGCCAGCAGCAGGGTGAGCAGGCTCAGCACGACCGTCGCCGCGCTCGCCGCGATGGCCGGCCCGGCGCCGCGCAGGGACCGCCGCATCGCCTCCCGGCGGTCCTCGTGCCGGTGCAGCTCCTCGCGGTAGCGGGAGATCAGCAACAGCGCGTAGTCGGTGCCCGCGCCGAAGACCAGCACGGTCACGATGCCCACCGTGGAGTCGCCGATCGTCAGGCTCGTGTGGCGGGAGAGGAAAGCGACGAGCCCGCTGCTCACCTGGTCGGCGGTGCCCACGACGGCGAGCGGCACCAGCCACAGCACCGGGCTGCGGTAGGTGATCAGCAGCAGCAGGGTGACCACGACGACGGTGACGATCAGCAGGTTGGTATTGGCGCCGGTGAAGCTGTCCGCGATGTCCGCGGCGAACCCGGCTCCGCCGGTCACCTGCGCGGTGAGGCCGTCCGGCAGGCCGGCCTTCGCCGTCTGCCGCAGCGAGTCGACCCGGGAGATCAGGTCGTCGGCCGGCAGGGCCGACGGCAACGGTACGGCGATGAGCGCCGCGTCCTTCCGCTCCGAGAACACCGGCGGCGACGAGGCCCGCAGCGCGCCCGCGTCCGCGGTGATCTTCCGGGTGTCCTCCGCGGTCAGTGGCGCGCCCCCGCGGCTGTAGACGATCAGGGCCGGGTTGGTCTGTCCCGACGGGAGTTGCCGCTGCAGGGCGGCCACCCGGGTGGACTCGGCGCCGTCGGGCAGCGTGGCGGTGGGGTCGTTGGACGTACGCGCGTCGCCGGCGCCCCCGATGATCGCCCCGGCCGCGAGCACGGCCACGAGCAGGACGAGCCAGGCGGTGAGCCGCCCGGTGAGTGTACGCAGCACGACAGTTACCTCCGCGACAAAGTATCTCGACCATAAAGAGTCTCCGTCACGGTGGACAAGTCTGCAACACTGGTGGCGTGTACCGGGCGCGTGAATCGGAGCGGGAACGGCTCCGCGATGAGATCGTCAACCTGCTGCGGTCGTACAGCGTCGAGGCGCAGCACGTGGGGCACGCCTTCGCGCAGCGGCACGACGTGCACCCCACCGACCTGCGCGCGCTGATCGCGGTCATGAACGCCGAGCGGCGCGGGGACCCGCTGACCCCGGGCCGGCTGGGGGAGGAGATCGGGCTGTCGTCCGGCGCCACCACGGCGGTCATCGACCGGCTCGAACGCAGCGGGCACCTGCGCCGCACCCGGGAGAGCGCGGACCGCCGGGTGGTCCACCTGCGCTACGGCGAGCCCGGGATGGCGCTGGCCGCCGCGTTCTTCGGGCCGCTGGGCAAGCGTACGGACGCGGTGATGGCCGGATTCAGCGACGCGGAACTGGCCACGGTCCACCGCTTCCTCGCCGGCATGAGCGAGGCCCTGACCGCCTACCACCGCGACGTACGCGGCAGCGGCCCCGCCTGACCGGCCCAGGCCGGCGCCGAGCCGGGCCGGGTGGGAGCGGCGCCGGGCCGGAGGATCAGTCGAGGACGTCGTCCAGGGGGCGGCGGGGCGTGGTGTGGCCGGTTCCCTGGCCGAAGCCGATGCGCAGGGCGATCTGCGGGGAGCCGGTGCGGCGCAGGGAGCGCCGGAGCTGCTCGCGGGCGGTCGGCACCTCGATCGGCTGGGAGATCATCGAGGTCGCGAGCCCGTCGTCGGTCGCGGTCAGCAGGACGCGTTGCAGCGCCTGCCCGGCGGTCACCTGGTCCGCCGGACGGTCGGTGGGCGTGCCGAGGACGGCCAGCAGCGGCTCGGCCTCGAAGTCGTCGCCCGCGGCCCGGCGCCGGTCCGAGTACGGCCGTTGCGGCAGCAGGTCCTGCGGCTCGGCGGCGGGAGCGCCCGCGGTCACCGGCACGCCGTCCGGCGACGCCTCGGCGTGCGCCCAGCCGAAGAATTCCGCCTGGTAGAGCGGGTTGCGCCGGAGCACCCGGTCGGCGCTGCGCGCGATCTCGCCGAAGGCGGTCAGCGCGGTCATGCCCACGAGCAGGTCCAGCCACGCCGCCTCGGCGCGGGCCGCCTCGATCAGGCGTACCCGGCTCTGCGAGGGCACCGGGTCCGGCCGGAACGGGCGGCGGTTGCTGAACCGGCGCGCGATCGCGGCGGCCAGGTCCGTCTCGACGTAGGTCGCGGGGCGCGGGTCGGCCGGCGTGAGCCGGGCGATCACGTCGCCGTGCGGGCGCACCTCGACCTCCGCCGGGCGGCCCGCCGCGGCCAGCGCCACGCGGGCGTTGAACGTGGCCGCGCCGCAGGCCATCCGCACCGCCCAGCCGGTCGAGTCCGCGACCGACAGCTGCCGGGTCCGGTCGGCGAGCACCTCGACGGCGCCGTCGCGCAGCCGGAACCGCCACGGCTGGGAGTTGTGCAGGGACGGTGCGCGGACCGCCGCCGCGGCGGCGATGAGCAGGTCCTCCCCGGTGTACGCGGTCATCGGGCGACGATCTCTATGACGTCGGCGGGCTCCCGGCGGGGCGCGGCCGGCAGCGGTGCGGCGGTCTCCGGGTAGCCCAGCCGGACCGCCACGTACGGCTCGCCGATGCCGGCGAGCAGCCCGCGCAGCAGCTGCCGCGGCCACTCCACCTCGACCGCGTCGCTCAGCGGGGCGGTCGCGAGGCCGTCCGCGGTCGCGGTCAGCAGCAGCGCCGACAGCGCCTCGCCGGCCCGGAGGAGGTCGGCGGGCCGGTCGGAGAGGCCGAAGACGATCACGTACGCGGCGCCGGCGTCGTAGCCGTCGCCCGCGTCGAGACCGGCCTGGCCGTCCGGCACGAAGTCCCGGACCGGTACCCGGCGCAGGGCTGGCCGTACCGCGGTGGACGGGGGCACGCCGTCGCCGGTGTGCGCGGGCCGGGCGGTCCAGCGTTCCAGCTCCTCCCGGTACGCCGGGTCCAGCCGTTCCGCCTCGCCGGCCAGCTCCGCGGAGATCCCCAGCATCGGCATCTGGTCGGGGCGCACCGTGTGCAGGTAGGCCCCCTCCGCCTCGACGACCCGGCGCAGCCCGGTCAGCTGCTCCTCGGTGACGGGACGGTCGCCGTACGCGCGCCGGTCGGTGCGCCGCACGGCCGCGGCGGCGACCAGGCCGGCGGCCCGCGCGTCGGCGGGCTTCTCGCCGGTGAACGTGATCCGGGCCAGCAGGTCGGGGTCGCCGGGCTCGGGGAGGCGCTCGACGGCCGCCTGGTGCCCGGCCGCCGCGAGGGCGACCCGGGCGTGGTGCAGCGCGGCGCCGCAGCTCAGCAGCAGGAGGCGGCCGTCCGGGTCGGTCGCCGCCAGGGCCCGGGACCGGTCGGCGCGCAGGGTCATCGTGTCGCCGGCGATCCGCCAGCGCCACGGCTGGGTGTTGAAGACCGAGGGGGCGTGCAGGGACGTACGGGCTGCTGCCGCCAGCGCTTCGGCGGGGGTGGTCATGGGCGGAACCTCCAGGTCGGTCACCCCACCACGGTCGCTCGCCGGGGCCCGTGCCGATCAGGGCCGAAGGTCCCGAAATCAGCCGCCCAGCGGCACCCGCCACGACACGATGGTCCCGCCGGCCGGCCCGGGGGTCACCTCGAAGACGCCGCCGAGGTCGCGGGCCCGTTCGCCCATGTTGACCAGGCCGCCGCGGGCCGCCGCCGGGTCGGTGCCGACGCCGTCGTCCTCCACCCGGATCACCACCTCGCCGTCGGCGGCGCGGACGGACACCCGTACGCCGCTCGCGTTCGCGTGCCGGGCGACGTTCGACAGCGCCTCGCGGAGCACGGCGAGCAGCTCGGGCACCACGTCGTCGGGCACCGCGCTGTCGACCGGGCCGGACACGTCCAGCGACGGCCGGAAGCCGAGCGCGTCGGTGGCGGCCTCGACCGCGTCGCGCAGCTCCGTACGCAGCGAGGGCCCGACCGGGGCGCGCAGCTCGAAGATCGACCGGCGGATGTCCCGGATGGTCGCGTCGAGGTCGTCGACGGCGGCGCTGATCTTCTTGGCCGTGTCGGGGCGCAGGGCGTGCGGGGCGACGCCCTGCAACTGCATGCCGGTGGCGAACAGCCGCTGGATGACCACGTCGTGCAGGTCGCGGGCGATGCGCTCGCGGTCCTCGAGGACCACCAGCAGCTCGCGCTCCTCCTGCGCGCGGGCGCGTTCGAGGGCGAGCGTGGCCTGGCCGGCGAAGCTCGACAGCAGTGCGGCGTCGTCCTCCCGCCCGGCCTCGGCCCCCGCCACGATGAGCACACCCTGCGGCATGTCGGCGTTCGCCAGCGGCGCGGCCATCGCCGGCCCGTCCGGCACCGGCCCGGGCCAGTCGGCGATGTCACCGAGGGAGGTGCCCTCGGTGGCGAGCGCGTCGACGTCGACCGAGAGCATCCGGCCGACCATGGCGTCCGCGCCGTCGGCCACCTCGATGGAGTAGCGGGCGGTGTCCTCGTCGTGGAGCAGCACCAGCACGAGCTCGGCGTTGCTGATCTCGCGGGCGCGGCGGGCGATCAGGCGCAGGGCCTCGGTGCGGTTGACGGTGCCGAGCAGCACCGACGTGATCTCCGCGGCGGCGGAGAGCCAGCGCTCGCGACGCTGGGCGAGCGTGAACAGGCGGGCGTTGTCGATCGCGACGCCGGCCGCCGCCGCCAGCGCCACCACGATCTCCTCGTCGTCGTCGGTGAACTCGGGCGCGCCCTGCTTCTCGGCGAGGTACAGGTTTCCGAAGATCTGATCCCGGGTACGGACGGGCACACCCAGGAAGCTGTGCATCGGTGGGTGGTTCGGCGGGAAGCCGTACGACCGCGGATGCCGGGTGATGTCGGGCAGGCGCACCGGGTGCGGGTCGGTGATGAGCAGGCCGAGGACCCCGCGGCCGTGCGGCAGGTCGCCGATCCGGGCGTGCAGCTCGGGATCGATGCCGTGGGTGATGAAGTCGGACAGTTCCCGGCGGTCGGGGCCGAGCACGCCCAGCGCGCCGTAGCGGGCGCCGACGAGGTTGCAGGCGGCCTGGACGATGCGTTGCAGCGTGCTGCGCAGGTCGAGGTCGGTGCTGATGCCGACGACCGCGTCCAGCAGCGCCCGGATGCGCTCCCGGCTGGTGACGACCTCCCCGACCCGGTCGAGCATCTCCTGGAGAAGTTCGTCCAGGCGTACGCGGGACAGCGGCGTCAACCCCAGCGAGGGCGGCTCGTTCATGGCTAGATGCTATCTAGCCCGCGACCAGCGCCGTACGCCTGCTCCGCACGATCAGCACCGGGCAGCCGGAGTGGTGCAGCAGCTGCAGGCCGGTCGAGCCCAGCAGGGTGTTCGCGACCGTGCCGTGACCGCGGCTGCCGACCACCATCATCCGGGCGCTGTGCGACACCGCCACCAGCACCGCGGCGGCGCCGTCGGGCGACACCACGGCCTCGGCGTCGACCTCGGGGAATTTCTCCCGCCAGGGGGCGATGTCCTGCTCGAGGCGCCGGCGCTGTTCCGCCTCGATCTCCGGCACGGCGGACTGCACGGCGGGGATGTCGCCGACCCACAGCGGCGTCGGCGGCGCGTACGTGCGCACCACGGCCAGCGGCGCGCCCCGGGTATCGGCCGCCTCGAAGGCCGCCTCCAGCACGCCGTCCGCGGCGTCCGAGTCGTCCACGCCCGCCACGATCGGGCCGGAGGCCGTCTCGGTGCGGCCGCGGACGACCACCACCGGGTGCTCGGCGTGGGTGGCGACGCGCTGGCTCACCGAGCCGAGGAGCAGGCTGGCGAAACCGCCGCGGCCGCGGTTTCCCAGCACCAGCGCCTCGGCGTCCGGCTGACCCAGCAGCGCCGCCACCGGCTCACCGGGCACGGCCTCGAGCTCCACGGCGATCCGGTACGGCGCCGCGGCCCGGGCCTGCAGGAGCGCCGCGTCGAGGATCACACCCGCCTGCTGCCGCGCGTCGCCCGCGGCGGTAGCGTCCGCTTCCGCAGGGGGCGGCGGGTACGCGTACACGATGCGCAGGGGGGTCTCCCGCCGTGCCGCCTCCCGGGCGGCCCACCGGACGGCGGCCTCGCTCGGCGCGGTGCCGTCGGTGCCGACGACGATCGGGGTGGTCCTCATGACGTGCTCCTTCCCGTGGATCTCGATCGTCGCCGAGGGCACCGCGGGGGTGGCAGAGACGCCGGCCCCGCGGACACGGGACTTTCGGCTCTTTGTGGTCCGGGCCTTTCCCGGGTAGGAAGGACACATGATCCGTGTCTTCCTGCTCGACGACCACGAGGTGGTTCGCCGGGGCCTCGCTGACCTTCTGCACGCCGCCGGGGACATCGAAGTGGTGGGGGAGTCCGGGTCGGCGCAGGAGGCGGCCCGGCGGATCCCCGCCCTGCGTCCCGACGTCGCGGTCCTCGACGCCCGCCTGCCCGACGGCAACGGCATCGACGTCTGCCGTGACGTGCGCGCCGTGGACTCGTCGATCAAGGGACTGATCCTGACGTCGTACGAGGACGACGAGGCGCTGTTCGCGGCCATCATGGCCGGTGCGTCCGGCTACGTGCTCAAGCAGATCCGCGGCACCGACCTGGTCGACGCGGTCCGGCGGGTCGCGGGTGGGCAGTCGCTGCTGGACCCGGCCGTCACCCAGCGGGTGCTCGAGCGGATCCGGCACGGCGTCGAGCAGCCCCGCGAGCTCGCCTCCCTGACCGATCAGGAACGGCGGATCCTCGAGTACGTCGCGGAGGGGCTCACCAACCGCGAGATCGCGGGCCGGATGTTCCTGGCCGAGAAGACGGTGAAGAACTACGTGTCGAGCCTGCTGGCGAAGCTGGGACTCGAGCGCCGCACCCAGGCGGCGGTGCTCGCCACCCGGCTGCTCGGCGACCACCCGCACTGAGCCTTTTCAGGTGCCGGCGAGGATCAGGTCCCGCAGCACCGGCGCGGCCGGCTCGGTCAGGCTGAGCACCACCCGGGTGCGCCGCGGCGCATCCGGGTCCTCGGTGAGCCCGCCGCGCCGGTCCGTCAGGCCGACCCGCAGTCCCAGCTCCGGCGCCTCGGCCGGGGTCACCGCGCCGGTCAGCACCGCCGCGGCCAGCGGGTCGTGCAGCGGCATCCGGCGCTCGCCCAGCACCGGTTCGTAGTAGTCGAGGTACGCGGTCAGCACGTCGGCCAGGGCGGCGGCCAGGGGAGTGCCGTGCGCCCGCAGCGCGTCCTGGTCGGCGGGCCCGAAGCAGTGCCGCATCGTCACGTCCAGCGGCACCAGCGTCACCGGCCAGCCGGCGGCGAGCACCTCGGCCGCGGCCTCCGGGTCGTCCGCGATGTTCGCCTCGCCGTGCCCGGTCACGTTGCCCGGCACCCGGACCGCACCGCCCATGACGGTCACGTCACGCACCAGCCGCGGCAGCCCGGGCTCGCGGCGCAGGGCGACGGCCAGGTTGGTCAGCGGGCCGGTGGCGAGCACCCGCAGCGTGCCGGGGCGGGCCCGGGCCAGGGCGATCAGCAGGTCCGCGGCGGCGACCGGGACGGGCTCGGCCGCCGAGCGCGGCAGCCGGACCCCGCCGACCCCGTTGCCGCCGTGCACGACACCCGCGCCCCGGAACGTCCCGGTCAGCGAGTGCCGGGCACCCGTGGCGACCGGCACGTCGGCGCGCCCGCCCAGCGCGAGCAGGTCGAGGGTGTTGCGTGCCGCCTGCTCCGCGCCGGTGTTCCCGCTCACCGTGCCGGCGCCGAGCAGGTCCGCGGAACCCAGCAGCAGCGCGAGGGCGAGGGCGTCGTCGACGCCGGTGTCACAGTCGAGGTACACGGGATCGGCCATGGCAGCAACGTTAGGGCAGGGGGTGTCCGCGGGTAGTTACCGGCCATGACGGACTACGGAATCCACTGTTCCCACGAGCAGATCCCGCCCGCCGACCTGCTCGCCGCTGTCGTGGCCGCCGAGCGGGCCGGCTTCGACGCGGCGATGTGCTCCGACCATTTCTCGCCGTGGAGCGCGCGGCAGGGCCAGTCCGCCTTCGCCTGGTCGTGGCTCGGCGCCGCGCTGCAGGCCACCAACCTGTCCTTCGGCGTGGTGAACGCGCCGGGCCAGCGCTACCACCCGGCGATCATCGCCCAGGCGATCGGGACGCTCGGCGCCATGTACCCGGGCCGGTTCTGGGCCGCGCTGGGCTCGGGCGAATACAGCAACGAGCACATCACCGGCGGGCCGTGGCCGCGCAAGGACGTCCGCAACGCGCGCCTGCTCGAGTCGGTCGGCGTCATCCGCGACCTGCTGGAGGGCAAGGAGGTCACCCGCGACGGGCTGGTCACCGTGGACCGCGCCCGGCTGTGGACCCGGCCGGAGACGCCCCCGGCGCTGATCGGCGCCGCGGTCAGCACGGAGACCGCCGCGTGGTGCGCGGGCTGGGCCGACGGCCTGGTCACCGTCAACGCGCCGGAGGAGAAGCTGCGCGCGATGATCGCCGCGTACCGGGACGCCGGCGGGCGCGGGCCGGTCAGCCTGCAGGTGCACCTGAGCTGGGCGCCGACCGAGGCCGAGGCGGAGGCGATCGCGTACGACCAGTGGCGCAGCAACATCTTCCCGCCGCCGATCTGCTGGGACCTCGAGACGGCCGAGCACTTCGACGTGGTCTCCGAGCACGTGACCCTGGAGCGGGTACGCGAGGTCGTCAACATCTCCGCCGACCTCGACCTGCACACGGAACAACTGCGCGGCTACGCGGACCTCGGCTTCGACCGCATCTACCTGCACCACGTGGGGCAGGAGCTCACGCCGTTCATCGAGACGTTCGGTGCCAAGGTGCTGCCCGCGCTGCGGTGACGGCGGCGGTGCTCACGGCGTACCGGAAAGCTTGTTGTAGTGGTCCGCACGCTCCTGGCCGGACAGCGCCGCGATCGCGTCCATGATGCGGTCGGTGGCGTCGCGGCGGGCCCGGGCGGCACCGGCCGGCGGCGGGCCGAAGGTGAGCGGCTCGCCGAAGCGGACGGTCACCCTGCCGGGCCGCGGCAGGCGGGCGCCGACCGGCTGCACGCGGTCGGTGCCGAGCACGGCCACCGGCACCACCGGAGCACCGGACGCGAGCGCCAGCCACGCGACGCCGGTGCGCCCGCGATACAGCCGGCCGTCGCGCGACCGGCTGCCCTCCGGGTGGATGCCGAACGCGCGGCCGTCCTTGAGCACGGCCAGCGCGGTCTCGAGCGAGGCCCGGGCCGCCCGGTGCGCGCCGCGCGGCACGGGAACGGCGCCGACGGCGGTCAGCGTCGTGCGGCTCAGGTGCCCGCGCAGGCCGGGACGGGTGAAATACTCGTCCTTGGCCAGGAACGCCACCGGCCGCGGGGTCAGCAGCGGGATGATGAAACTGTCCAGGAAGGACAGATGGTTCGCGGCGATGATGACGGGCCCGTCGAGCGGGACGTGGTGGCGGCCCTCCACGACCGGCCGGAACATCACGCGCGACAGCGGGACGAGGCCGGCGCGGGCCACCCGGGTCAGCACCGGCACCCCTGGAGGTACGCGTCGACGGCCGTCCGCAGCAGGTCGTCGGCGTCGCCGGTGCCGACGACCTCCAGGCTGCCCCAGAGCGACAGCTGCGCGATGCCGTGCAGGTTGGCCCAGAACGAACTCGCCACCGCGGCGGCGCCGGGCCGGTCGGGGCCGAGCAGCCCGGTCAGCACCCCGAACAGCGGCTTGCTCGCCTCGCGCAGCCCCTCGCTGTTCCCGCTGAGCAACTCGTGCCGGAACATCAATTCGAACATCCCCCGTTCCGTACGCGCGAAGTCCAGGTAGAGCCGCCCGAGGGCGAGCAGCCCGTCCCGGGGCGTCCCGGCCGGTCCCACGGCGGCGACCCGCGCGGCGAGCCGGTCGTAGCCGACCCGCGCCACGGCGGCGAGCAGGTCACGATGGGTCGGGAACCAGCGGCGCGGCGCACCGTGCGAGACGCCGGCGCGGCGGGCGATCTCCCGCAGGGACAGGGCGCCGGTGCCGCGCTCCGCCACGAGCTCGACGCCGGCGGCAACGAGCCGGGCACGCAGATCGTCGGACATGGACAGTGTCTACCAGGCGCGCGTAGACACTGTCTACCCGGCGGTCGCCCGGTCGGCCGATGGGGTTGCGGGCGGGATGGCGGGTGGAGTCCGGGTCGGCCGGCGGGTCAGGTCGCCGGCGGGCCAGCGGGCCGGCTCGCGGGCGGGCCGGCGGGTGGGGTCTGGGCCGGGTCGGCGGGTCCCCGGATGGTGGCGCACGGGGGCGGGAGAGCGCTTCCCGACCGTAACCGGTTCCGGGGCCCGGGATTGACCACTGGGCAAGAGAAAGCGCTCTCTCGGGCTGCAACCTTTCGTCATCCTTAAGTAGGTCGATGTCTGCTTGACCGCGTCCCTTTTGGCGGGGTTGAGTGGCCGAACTGTTAAGTACCCTTCCGGTTGTCCCCGCCCCCACGGGAGTCCGTCTTGTCCAGATCATCCCCACGCCGTGCCGTGCTCGCCGCCGGCACGGCCGCCCTCGCCCTCGTCGTCACCCTCGGCGTCCGCTCCGCCGCGGACGCCGGCACCCTCACCCCGGATGCCGCGCCCGGCAACAGCGCGCCCGGCAACAGCACCGCGACCCGGAACAACGCCGGGCTCGCCGGCACCGTGCAAGCCGGCGCCGCGCAAGCCCGCAGCGCGACAGCCGGCGCCGGCACCGCGCGGGCAGCCGCCGTGTTCTCGCATCCCGGGGTTCTGCTCAGCCGTGCCCAGCTCGACTTCGTGAAGGGCAGGGTCGCCGCCCGCGCCCAGCCCTGGCTCGGCGCGTACGACCAGATGATGGCCAGCCGGTACGCGTCCCTGTCGCGCACCCCGAAGCCGCGGGCCACCGTCGAGTGCGGCTCGTACTCCAATCCCGACAACGGTTGCACCGACGAGCGGGAGGACGCGATCGCCGCGTACACCGATGCGCTCGCGTGGTACATCACCGGGAATTCCGCGTACGCGCAGAAGTCGATCGCTCTGATGGACGCCTGGTCCGCGACGATCAGGAACCACACCAACAGCAACGCGCCCCTGCAAACCGCCTGGGCGGGTTCGGTGTGGCCGCGCGCCGCCGAGATCATCAGGCATGCGTACGGGAACTGGCCGAACCAGGAGCGGTTCGCCACGATGTTGCGCACCGTCTACCTGCCCGTGGTGATCCCCGGGATCCACAGCAACGGGAACTGGGAGCTGTCGATGATGGAGGCGGCCGTCGGCATCTCCGTCCACCTCGACGACCGGGCCTCGTACGACCGGGCCATCGCCCGTTTCAAGCTGCGCGCCGCCTCGTACGTCTACCTCGCCGCGGACGGGTCGCAGCCGAAGTATCCGCCGGCCGGGGGCATCGACACCCGCGCTGAGCTGATCGACTACTGGCAGGGGCAGAGCACGTTCGTCGACGGGCTCGCCCAGGAGACGTGCCGCGACTTCACCCACACGGGTTACGGCATCTCGGCCATCGCGCACGTCGCGGAGACCACCCGGATCCAGGGCGCCGACCTCTACCCGGAGCTGCAGGACCGGCTGCGGCACGCGCTCGGCTTCCACACCAAGTTCGAGAACGGCGCGGCCGTGCCGTCGACCATCTGCGGCGGCACGGTTACCAGGGGCCTCGGGCCGGTGACCGAGGTCGCGTACCACGCGCTGCACGACCGGATGGGCATCGCCATGTCGAACACCGAGGTATACACCGTCGCCAAGCGCCCCCAGGGCAGCAACAACCTCTTCGTCGCGTGGGAAACCCTCACCCACGCGGGCAACCCGGCCTAAGGACACCGCATGAAACCCCGCACCCTGACCGCCGTGGCCGTGACGGCGCTCGCCGCCGCCGGACTCGGCCTCGCCGGCGTCACCGGCGCGATGGCCGCCACCACCGGCAGCGTCGTGAGCTCCGCCAACGGCAAGTGTCTCGACGTCACCGACGGCTCCACCGCCAACGGCAACCTTCCGCAGATGTGGTCCTGCGCCTCCGGACCGAACCAGACCTGGACGTACGGCGACGACAGGTCGCTCAGGGGTCTCGGCAAGTGCCTCGACGTCGCCGGCGGTGCCACCACCGACGGCGCGGTCGTGCACCTGTGGGACTGCTTCGCCGGGCTGACCAGCCAGCAGTGGACGTACACCGCGGCCGGCGACCTGGTCAACGTCAAGGCGGACAAGTGCCTCGACATCAAGGACAACAACCTCGCCGACGGTGCCAAGCTCCAGCTGTGGACGTGCTCCGGCGGCGCCAACCAGAAGTGGACGGTCAACGGCGTGCCGACCCCGCCCACCACGCCGCCCGCCGGCGGCAACCCCGACCTCGGCCCGAACGTGACGATCTTCGACCCGTCCATGTCCGCGTCGACCATCCAGAACCGGCTCAACCAGGTGTTCAACCAGCAGGTGCAGAACCAGTTCGGCACCCAGCGGTACGCGCTGCTGTTCCGGCCGGGCACCTACAACGTGGACGCGAATGTCGGCTTCTTCACCCAGGTCGCCGGGCTGGGCCTGACGCCGGACGCGGTGACCATCAACGGCCGGGTGCACGCCGAGGCCGACTGGTGGCCGGACGGCTCGCAGAACGCCACCCAGAACTTCTGGCGCTCGGCCGAGGGCCTGTCCGTCACGCCGACCGGCGGCCTCGACCGCTGGGCCGTCTCCCAGGCGGCGCCGTACCGGCGCATGCACGTGCGCGGCAACCTGGCGCTGTCGGACGGCGGCTGGTCGTCCGGCGGCTTCATGTCCGACACGAAGATCGACGGGCAGATCCAGTCCGGCTCGCAGCAGCAGTGGCTCACCCGCAACTCGCAGATGGGCAGCTGGAACGGCTCGAACTGGAACCAGGTCTTCGTCGGCGCCCAGGGCGCGCCGGGCAACAGCTTCCCGAACCCGCCGTTCACCACCGTGGGGCAGACCCCCAAGGTCGCCGAGAAGCCCTTCCTGTACGTCGACAGCGCCGGCAACTACCAGGTGTTCGTCCCGTCGGTGCGGACCAACACCGCCGGCACGAGCTGGGCCGGCGGCAACCCGGCGGGCAGTTCGCTGCCGATCGGCACCTTCTACGTGGTGAAGCCGGGCGACACCGCGGCGACGATCAACGCGGCGCTGGCGTCGGGCAAGAACCTGCTGGTCACGCCGGCGACGTACCACCTCAACGCGCCGATCAACGTGACCCGGCCGAACACCGTGGTGCTGGGGCTCGGGCTGGCCACGTTCGTACCCGACAACGGGGTGACCGCGATGAACGTCGCGGACGTCGACGGCGTCCGGGTCGCGGGCCTGCTCTTCGACGCCGGCACCACGAACTCGCCGGTGCTGATGGAGGTCGGACCGAACGGGGCGTCCGCGGACCACTCGGCCGACCCGATCGTGCTCTCCGACGTGTTCTTCCGCATCGGCGGCTCGATCGCCGGCAAGGCCTCGGTCAGCCTGCGGATCAACAGCGACGACGTGATCGGTGACCACGCCTGGATCTGGCGCGCCGACCACGGCAACAACGGCACGTACGGCTGGACGGTCAACCCGGCCGCGAACGGCCTGATCGTCAACGGCGACGACGTGACCTTCTACGGCCTCTTCGTCGAGCACTACCAGCAGTACCAGACGATCTGGAACGGCGAGAACGGGCGGACGTACTTCTACCAGAACGAGATGCCGTACGACCCGCCGAACCAGGCCGCGTACATGAACGGCTCGACGCAGGGCTGGGCGGCGTACAAGGTGGCCGACTCGGTCAACAACCACCAGGCGTGGGGTCTCGGCAGCTACTGCTACTTCAACGTCAACCCCGGCGTGGTCAACGCGCGGGCCTTCGAGGTGCCCGCGAAGAGCGGCATCAGGTTCACCAACATGACGACGGTGTCGCTGGGCGGCACCGGCACGATCTCGCGCGTCATCAACAACAAGGGGGCCGCCGTGAACGCCGGTCACCAGGTCGAGCCGCTGGTCAGCGGGCCCTGACCGGGGCGGCCCGAGGACCCGTCCGGCACGCCGGGCGGGTCCTTCCGCGTGCTCAGAAAGCGTTGTACCTGCGCCGGGCCCACCCGTACCCGATCAGGGCGATGACCGTGCACCAGGCGAGGGTCATGCCCAGGTCGCCGCCGGACGGGCTGCCGCCGGCCAGGAGCGCCCGCAGCGTGTCCATGATCGGCGTGTACGGCTGGTACTCGGCGAACTGGCGCAGACCGGCGGGCATGGTGTCGGTCGGCACGAAGCCGCTGCCCAGGAACGGCAGGAGGGTCAGCGGCAGCGGCGTGTTGCTTGCCTCCTCCGGCGTCTTGGCCACCATGCCCAGCGCCACGCCGAGCCAGGTGAAGGCGAAGCTGACCAGGGCGAGGATGCCGATCGTGGCCAGCCAGCCACCCGGCCCCGCCGTGGGCCGGTAGCCGACGGCCACGGCGACGCCGAGCACGATGGTCAGGCCGATCAGGTTCTGGATGACGCTGCCCAGGACGTGCCCGGTCAGCACGGACACCCGGGCGATGGCCATCGTGCGGAAGCGGGCCACGATGCCCTCCCTCGGTCATGTCCGTGGCGACCGAGACCGAGGTGCCGGTGGCCGTGCCGCCGATGGTCATCAGCAGGATGCCGGGCACCACGAAGACCAGGTATTCGGCGCGACCGCCGCCGAGTCCCGCCCCGAGCGAGCCGCCGAAGACGAAGACGAACAGCAGCAGGAAGATCACCGGCATCCCGGCCAGCATCACCGTCATCGCCGGGTAGCGCAGGATGTGCCGCAGGTTGCGCCGCAGCATCGTGTGCGAGTCGCGTACGGCATAGGAGAGGGTCGTCATCGCGCGTCCTCCTTCGCCGAGGCGGTCAGGGCCAGGAAGACGTCGTCGAGGTCCGGGGTGTGCACGGCGAGCTCGTCGATCTCCACGCCCGCCCCGTCGAGCGTGGCGAGCAGGGCCCTCAGGCCCTGGACGCTGCCGTCGCCGGGCACGTCGAGCGTGAGCCGGTCGTCCGCGACGGTCACGCCGAGGGCCCGCCCGGCCGCGCCGGTCTGCTCCGGGCCGGCGAACGTGAGCGTCACGTGGCCGCCCGGCGCCAGGCGTTTGAGCTGCTCGGCCGTGCCCTCGGCGACGATCCGGCCGCCGTGCAGCACGGCGATCCGGTCGGCGAGCTGGTCGGCCTCCTCGAGGTACTGGGTGGTGAGGAAGACGGTCGCGCCGCCGGCGGCCAGGCCGCGGATGGTGTCCCACATCGCCCGCCGGGCCCGCGGGTCGAGCCCGGTCGTGGGCTCGTCGAGGAAGACCACGCGCGGGGTGCCGACCAGGCCCATCGCGATGTCGAGCCGGCGCCGCATGCCGCCGGAGTACGTGGCGGCGGTCCGGCCGGCGGCGTCCTCGAGCCCGAACAGCGCCAGCAGCTCCGCGGTCCGCTCGCGCCGGGCGCGCCGGTCGAGGTGGTGCAGGTCGGCCATGAGCATCAGGTTCTCGGCGCCGGTGAGCAGCCCGTCCACCGCCGCGAACTGGCCGGTGACGCCGATGGCCGCCCGTACCGCGTCCGGCTCGGTCCGCACGTCGTGCCCCGCGACCCGCAGCTCGCCGGCGTCGGGGCGCACGAGCGTGGTCAGGATCTGCACGGTCGTGGTCTTGCCGGCCCCGTTCGGGCCCAGCAGGGCGAAGACCGAACCCGCGGGCACGTCCAGGTCGATGCGGTCCAGCACGGTGTTCTTCCCGTACGCCTTGAGCAGACCCGTCGCGGTGATCACGCGACGTCCCCGGCGTGCGCGCGGACGACCGTGATGTCGCCGAACGAGGTGCGGGCACGAACCTCGACGCTGCTCTCGCCCGGCTCGGGTGCGCCGCCCGCGTCGAGCCCGTTGCGCATCCTGCCGAAGGAGGTGTGCAGGTCCAGGTACGCGGCGGTGCCCCGGGCGACGCCCACCTGCACCGAGCCGGCCGCGGTCTTCACCGAGACGACGCCGCACCGCACCTCGTCCACCCGGATGCTGCCGTTGGCGGTGGTCGCGGTGACGTCGCCGCCGGCCTGCCCGACGAGGATGTCGCCGTTGGCCGCGTTGACCCGCAACTCCCCGGCGACCCGGCCGATGCGGCTGTCGCCGTGGGAGTTGCGAACCACCGCCGAGCCCGCGACGGAGCCCAGGTGCACGGCGCCCGAGGCGGTGGCGGCGTGCACGTCCCCGTCGGCGGTCTCGACGACGATGGTGCCGGCGGCGGTGTTCAGGTCGAGAACGCCGGAGTGCTCCACGCGTACGTCCCCGGTCGCGGTCTTGATCCGGGTCTCGCCGAGGATGCCGGTGCAGTGGAAGGCCGAGACGGCTGCGTCGGCCCGGACGCGGGAGCCGGTCGGCAGGGCGATGCGCACGTCCACCGAGCCGGGGCGCCCGAACAGGCCGAGGTTGCGCGGTTTCGGGGTCTTCACGAGCAGGCGGCCGTCGGCGTACTCGACGCGGGTCTGCTCGGCGGCGCGGACGTCGCGGTCGGAGCCAGGGTCGGTGGGGCGGACCTCGACGACGGTGTCCGGGCGGTCGGCGGCGGCGATCTGCGCGTCGCCGACCTCGAGCTCGAGGGTGGCGGTGATGGGTCCGGGTGACTCGAACGCGGGCATGGTTGTCCCTTCCGGTGGATGACGGGGGCCGGTTCGTCGTTCGGCGGCCCTGGATCGGCTGTCGCGCCGGCAGCGGCGGGCCGGTGCGGGAGGTCCGGCGGGTCTGTGGGTGTGGCGCGGGCCCTGTTGGCGGGGTGGGCTGCGAGAGGTCCGGCGGGTGTGGCGCCGGCCCTGTTGGCGGGGTGGGCTGCGGGAGGTCCGGCGGGTCTGTGGGTGTGGTGCCGGCCCTGTTGGCGGGGTGGGCTGCGAGAGGTCCGGCGGGTGTGGCGCCGGCCCTGTTGGCGGGGTGGGCTGCGGGAGGTGCGGTGGGTCTGTGGGTGTGGTGCCGGCCCTGTTGGCGGGGTGGGCTGCGGGAGGTGCGGTGGGTCAGCGGGTGTGGCGCCGGTCCCGTTGACGGGGCGGGCTCCGGCGGGTCAGCGGGCCCAGCCGGTGTAGCGCTGGCCGGCGATCGGCGCGCGGTCGGTGGTGGGGCGTGCGGCGGGCTGCACGGCCGCGCCGGAGACGCGGATCAGCCAGGCGTTGACGGACAGACCCTCGCGGGCCGCCGCCTCCTCGATGCGGGACTTCAACTGCTCCGGCAGCCGGAAGTTGATCCGGGACGCCGTAGCGTCACCCTCGGCTGGGGGTGGCGCCATGGTGGCGTCGGATGGCGCCGTCGGTGGTGCCGACGGCTCGGCCGGGGGAGGGGTGACCACGAACGCCGGGTCGCCCGAGCGCAACCGCACCTCGACGGAGCCCGGGGCCAGGTCCCGGGTGATCTCGTCGGCCGCCGCGGTGAGCGCGTCGAGCAGGGCGAGGCGCATGCCGGACTCCAGCGGTGCGCTCAGCCGCTCCGCCAGGGCGCGGGTGTCGGGGCCGCCCAGTTCGGCGGCCGAGGCGAGCTCCTCCCGGAGCCGGGAGACGTACGTCGACAGGTCCATGACGCCACTATGGCATCACAATGGCGCCATGGCAAGAGGATTGGCGCCGTCATGGCATCACTGGCCCACGTCGAGGGGTCCGGACGCCAGCACGCGGCCTCTCCGGGCGCTGGCACGAGCCGGTCCGGGCGCTGGCACGGGCCGGTCCGAGCGTCGGCACGGGCCGCTCCGGGGGGCGGCGCGGGGGCGCTCCGGGCGAGGAAGGTGGTCAGATCAGGCGGGCGAGGACGGCGGCGTGGCGCAGGGCGGTCCTGCCCTCCGCGACGCGGCCGTGGTGGGTCGACCACAGGGCGGTCTCGATCCGGCGGGCCAGGCACCAGCCGGCCACCCGGGCCGGGTCCAGTTCCAGTTCGCCGGCCAGCAGCGCGATCCGCTCGCGCAGCGGCCGGGCCGGGTCGTCGTGCGCGTACGGGTCGCCGACCTGTTCGAGCAGGGGCCAGAGGTCGTACGCCGGGTCGCCGATCATCGGCTTCGGGTCGATCGCCACCCAGCCGTCGCCGTCGGACAGGATGTTGCCCGGGTTGAAGTCGCCGTGCAGCACCACCTCGTGCGGCGCGGAGGCGGGCAGGTCGTGCAGCAGCCGCACGCCCTCCGCGATCAGGCCGGCGTCGGCGACGGGCCGCAGGCGGGCGGTGCGCTCCTCGACGAGATCGGCCCAGTCCGCGGTCACATCGACCAGCGACTCGATCGGTATGGCGGGTGCGGCCGTCACGTCGGCGGGGTCGGCGGGGGCGGCCTCGACGGGCTCCGCGGGGGCGGCTTCGGGCAGGCCCGCGGACCACAGGCGGCGCAGGACGTCCGCGCCGATCAGGAGGCGGTCGGTGACCGGCAGGCCGCTTGTGGTCAGCTGCTCGCCGGGGTCGCAGCGGTGCAGGATCAGGGCGTGCCGGTCCGGGTCGTGGGCGAGGAGGCGGACCGCGCCCCGGCCCGCCCAGAGGCGCAGGGCCGAGGGTTCCGCGTACATCTCGCGGTGCGGCCAGGCGATCTTCACGATCACCGGCGTGCCGCCGGGCAGCGTCGCCGGGGCCACCCAGCTGCAGCTGCCGCCGTGCAGGGCCGGGCCGAGGGTCAGGCCGTGCGCGTCGCGGACCTCGTCGATGAGGCCGGGGAGGCGTTCCAGCCAGCGCCGGGCCTCGCGGTTGCCGGACAGCTCGCGCACCACGGGCAGGTCGGGGGAGACGGTCACCATGCGATCGGGGCGTAGTCCTTGAGGAAGCAGCCGTACAGGTCCTCGCCCTGCTCGCCGCGCACGATCGGGTCGTAGACGCGGGCGGCGCCGTCGACCAGGTCCAGCGGGGCGTGGAAGCCCTCGCCGGCCAGCCGCATCTTCGTCGGGTGCGGGCGCTCGTCGGTGATCCAGCCGGTGTCCACGCTCGTCATCAGGATGCCGTCGGCGAACAGGTCCTCCGCGCTGGTGCGCGTCAGCATGTTCAGCGAGGCCTTCGCCATGTTGGTGTGCGGGTGCCCGGCGCCCTTGTAGCCGCGATTGAACACGCCCTCCATCGCCGACACGTTGACCACGTAGCGGCGCGGGAAGGGTGACCGGGTCATCGCCGTGCGCAGGCGGCTGACGAGGATGAACGGGGCGGTGACGTTGCAGAGCTGCACCTCCAGCAGCTCCAGCGGATCCACCTCGTGCACCCGGTCACTCCAGCTGTTCGTCGGCGCGAGGTCGGGCACGAGCCCGCCGGCGTCCACGGCCGTCGACGCGGCGATCCGCTCCGGGCTGGCCGAGCCGCCGGTGAGGGCCAGCGCGGTCAGCGCGTGCGGGGCGAACATCGGCCCGCCGCCGGCCCCGGTCAGCGCCTGCGGATGGGCCTCGGTGGAGTGGCCGCCGAGGTACTCGAGCTCGGGAAGCGGGCCCTCGGGCAGCGGCGCCGACTCCGCGGCCACCAGCGCGCCGTAGGAGCCCGGCGAGCGGCGTACCGTCTGGGCCGCGTTGTTGATCAGGATGTCCAGCGGCCCCCGGGCCGCGACCGCGTCGGCCAGGGCGACCACCTGGGCCGGGTCGCGCAGGTCGATGCCGACGACCCGGAGCCGGTGCAGCCAGTCGCCGCTGTCCGGCATGGCGGCGAACCGCCGGACCGCGTCGTGGGGGAAGCGCGTGGTGATCGTGGTGTGGGCGCCGTCGCGCAGCAGCCGCAGCGCGATGTACATGCCGATCTTCGCGCGCCCGCCGGTGAGCAGCGCCCGGCGGCCGGTGAGGTCGGTACGGGCGTCGCGCCGGGCGTGGTTCTCGGCCGCGCAGCGCGGGCAGAGCTGGTGGTAGAACGCGTCCACCTCGGTGTAGCGCTGCTTGCAGATGTAGCAGCCCCGGGCCTGCTGGAGGACCCCGGCGACCCGGCCGGCGGTGGCGGTGGTCAGGGCCAGGCCCGCCGTCTCGTCGTCGATGCGGGTCGGCGCGCCGGTCGCGGTGGCCGCGGTGACGGCCCGGTCGTTGGCGAGGACGGCCTCCCGGCGGTCCTTGCGCCGGCGCACCTTCACCGCCTTGAACAGCCCGGCGGTGGCCCGGCGCACGGCGACGGCGTCGGGGTGCTCCGGATCCAGGGCCTCGGCCTCGGCGATGACGGCGAGGCAGACGGCGAGCCGGTCCGGATCGATCCCGTCCCCGGCGCCCGGTCCCGCGCCGGGCGCCACGGCCGGTGCGGTCTCGTCAACTGTCGCGGTCATGCTCGTGTCCGTTCCGGTAGCACCCTGACTCTCCGCAGGGCACTGTACTGACCCGGCGGCCCGCACCGCTCCCCGGCGGGGGTGGGAAGGCGCCGGTGAGGGTCAGGGCTGCTCCGCCGCCGGGCCGTACCGGGAGAGGTCGACCGTGTCGGACGGCGGCCCGGAGCGGCGGTTGCCGAGATCCACGGTCGGGCCCAGGTCGGAGAGGCTCTCCGGGCGCCGGCCGGCGGCGCGTACGGGCGCGGGCAGCACCTGCTCCTCGAGCGTGATCCGGGACTGCCCGGGGCCCGGTGCGGAGCCCGCGACGGGCAGCTCGCCGGGGTCCGGCCAGGCCGGGGCCGCCGCGGGGCCCGGCACCGGCCCGGCGGCCTCCGGGGCGGTCCCCGGCGGCGACGCGGCGAACACGATGGTGTCCGAGGTCGCCACCGCGCCCGGCCCGCGGTCGGCCGAGAGCAGGGCGGCCAGTTCGCGCGCGGCCGGCTGGGCGTCCGGTTCGGGAGCGGCGTGCCGGCCGACGGACACGGTCGGGAAGAGCTCGTCGTCCTCGTACTCCGCCAGGCCGGCCCGTTCCTGCAGGCGGCGCAGCGGCCCCGGCGCCCACCAGGCGGCGTTGCCCATCAGGCGCAGCACCGCCGGCACCAGCAGCATCCGGACCACGGTCGCGTCCAGGAACAGGGCGACGATCATGCCGACGCCGACGAAGCGCATGGTGGTCACCGAGGACAGGGCGAAGGCGCCGGTCACCACGATGAGCAGGATCGCGGCCGCGCTGATCACCCGGCCGGTGCGGGCCAGGCCGGTCGTCACCGCCTCGGCCGTGGTGGCGCCGCGGGTGCGGGCCTCGACCATGCGCGACAGCAGGAACACCTCGTAGTCCGTGGAGAGGCCGAAGACGACCGCCGCCATCAGCACCACGATGCCGACCTCGAGCGGGGCCGGGGTGATCCGGAGCAGGTCCGCGCCGTGGCCGTCCTGGAAGATCCAGACGAGGATGCCGAAGGTGGCGCTGAGGCTCAGCGCGCTCATCACCACGGCCTTGACCGGCAGCAGCACCGAGCCGAACGCGAGGAACATCAGCAGCAGCGTCGCGCCGACCAGCAGGCTCACCATCAGCGGCAGGCGATCGGCGGTGGCGGCGAGGCTGTCCACGTTGCGGGCCGTCGCGCCGCCGACCAGCAGCTCGGCGCCGGGCGGGGGAGGCAGGGCGCGGATCCGGTCGACCGCCGTGCGCGCCGCCGGGCTGAACGGGTCCGTGCCCGCGAGCGTCGCCGTGTACGTGACGACGCCGCCGCCCCTGCCCGCCGGGGTGACCGTCGCGACGCCGGGCACCTGGTGCACCGCCTGCGCGAAGGAGCCGTCGCCCGCCCCGGGGCCGCGCAGCACGACGAGGACGCCGGCGCTGCTCAGGGCCGGGAAGTCGCGTTTGAGCGCCTCGACCGCCTGGCGGGCCGGTTCGGCGGCGGGCAGCACCCGTTCGTCGTTCTCGCCGAACTGCACGCCGCGGATCGGGGCGGCCAGCACGACCAGCCCCGCGAGGATCGGCAGGGCCACCAGCACCGGGCGGCGCAGCACGACGTCGGCGAGGGTGGCCCAGCCCGTGCCCGGCGGGCGGCTCCCGCGGCGGCGGGGGAGGCGTACCGGAAGCTTGTCGACGCGGTGACCCAGGACGGCCAGCAGCGCGGGCAGCAGGGTGAGCGACAGCAGCGCGGCGAGCGCCACGGCGGCGAGACCGCCGTAGGCGAGCGACTTGAGGAACCCCTGGGGGAAGAGCAGCAGGCCGGCCAGGGCGATCATCAGCAGCGTCGCGGAGAACACCACGGTGCGCCCGGCGGTCGCGACCGTCCGGGCCACGGCCTGGGCCGGCGTACGCCCGAAGCTCTGCTCCTCCCGGAACCGCCCCACCATGAACAGCCCGTAGTCGATCGCCATGCCGAGCCCGAGCAGGCTGGCCACGTTGACCGCGAACGAGTTGACGTCGTGGGTGTACGCGACCGCGTGCAACACCCCCAGCGACCCGAGCACCGCGCACCCGCCGACCAGCACCGGTAGCGACGCCGCGACGAGCGAGCCGAAGATGAACAGCAGCAGGATCAGCACGATCGGCAGGGACACGGCCTCGGCGAAGGCGAGATCCTCGGTCGACCGGGCGGCGGACGCGTCACCGAGCGGGGCTCCGCCCGCGAGCTGCACCGTGGCCCCGGCGACGCTGAGCTTGTCGCCGATCTCCCGGAACGCCTCGAGCTTCTCGCCCTCGTCCTCGCCGGCCAGGGTCAGGACGGCCACCGCGCTCCGGCGGTCGGCCGCCGCGAACTGCCCGGCCCGGCCCGGCCAGTAACCGGCGACCGCCGTGACGGACGACTTGGGCAGCGCGGCCAGCCGCGCCTCGATGCGCCTGCCCAGCGCCGGGTCGTCGATCGACCCCTGCCCGGGCCGGTAGATCGCGACGACGTCGCCGCCCTGCGGGCCGAGCGCCTCGCGGACCACCTCGGCGGCCCGGCTGGACTCGCTGCCCGGGTCGGTGTAGCCGCCCTCGGAGAGCTGGCCGAACACGCCCATGCCCCAGACGCCGGCCGCCGTGACGGCGATGACCGCGACAGCGAGCACCGCCCAGCGGAACCGGGCCACCCACGCACCCCACGTGGCGAACAACGATTCCCCCTTACCGTGAGCCTTGCCCCCGCGAAGGCTCAGCGCAGCGTCGCCGCCTCGAGGGCGACCCCGCCGCAGTCCGAACTGAACGAGTCGTCGGTGACCCAGCTGAGGTTGATCTTGCCGTTCCTCGGCGCCCGGTAGGTGACGACGAACGCAACCGTGGCCAGGTTGTTGCCCCGGTTCTCGAAGCTGCCGGTGGCCGTCGGGCCGCCGGTGGAGAGCTTCGCGGTCAGCTTGCCGCGCCCGCCGAGCGCGCCCACGTAGAGCTTCAGGGTGCGCGCCGAGGTGCTCGCCGGGGCGGACAGCGTGAAGCCGTTGCCGTCGCCGCAGGTGCGGATGCCCGTCGGGGTGCCGTCGGAGGAGGCCACCGGGGAGCCGCCGCGCCAGGCGAAGCGCTGCGGGCTGAAGCCGTGCCGGAACCGGGGAGCGGTCGGCGCACCCTCGAGGATCGCGAACACGCCGTCCTTGCGTTCCAGCGAGAAGGTGCTCTGCTGACCCCAGTGCACCCAGTCGCGGGAGCCTTCACCGGAGAGGTCCACCTGCCCGGGGATGCCGGTGCGGGCGACCGTCACCGAGCCGGCGAACTGCGGCGGCTGCGTCCTGCGCGGCGGCGGCTTGCTCGTGGTGCGGCTCGGCGTGGCCGAGGCCGTGGCGGAGGGCGGCGCGGACGGGCTGCCGGACGCGCTGGGCAGCGGGATCGGGAACTGGTCGGGCGGGTTCAGCGGCACGTCGCCGAGCGCCGGCGGCTGCACCGGCGGGATGGCCGAGGTGTCGTCGTCGCGGACGGCGCGGCTGATGACCAGGCCGAAGGCGACCACGATGAGGACGCCGGCCAGGATGACGGCGGCGGGCAGGAGGAACTCGTTGAACTGCCGCGGCCGGGCCTCGAGCAGCTCGGGCGGCACGGCCGCGCCCCGGCGGCCCGTGGTGCGGTATCCGTAGCCGCCGCGCGGGTACGCGGCCGGGTAGGGTCGGCGACGCCCGGCGTCGGACGCATGCTCCCCGGGCTGTGGCTGGCGACCAGTCGTACGGTCGTCGTCCGGCAACCGACCCTCCCCGGTCGTTCGCGGGCGCACCGCCGGACGCCGGAGCCGGGCCGGGCGGGTTGTCCCTGGTAGTGGCGCTGTGCTCAGTCTCTGGCTCGGGTGCTGCGCCGGCGGTGAGCGGCCGCCGTGGTGCGGTGGGGAGGTACACGGTCTCACCTTGCGTGAGTGACGGAGAAGAGCGAAATGAGTAACCAGCCGTTCGATTGATCACCCGGGTCGGCGGTTCGGCGGAGGTGCGGTCCGCCCGGACGGGCCCGGACGAGTACGGTGTCCGAAGTTTCCCGCGTGTCCCATCCGACAGGAGAAGCAGTACAGATGAGTGTCCAGGACAAGACCGCCGGCAAGCGTCGCGGCCAGGCGCTCACGGGCGCGCTCGCCGGAGTTGCCGTGATCGCCGTGCTCGTGGCGGTCTTCGTCGGCATCCAGGTGTCGGACGACGACAAGCCGGAGCCGGCCGCCGCGCCGCCCGCCGCCGCGACCGAGCCGGCCCCGGTCCCCAGCGAGCCCGCCGCCCCGAGCGCGCCGGCGCCGCAGACGCCCCTCGACCCGGCGCTGAAGGAGAAGCCGGTCGTGCGGGCGGGCAAGGGCGACGTCAGGAAGCTGACCGTCAAGTCGCTGGTCGCGGGCAAGGGGCCGAAGCTGACGGCCGGCCAGACGATCCAGGCGAACTACGTCGGGGTGACGTACAAGGACGGAAAGCAGTTCGACTCGTCGTGGGACCGCGGGCAGCCCGCCGAGTTCCCGGTCGGCGTCGGACAGCTGATCAAGGGCTGGGACCAGGGCCTCGTCGGCGTGCCGGTGGGCAGCCGGGTGCAGCTCGACATCCCCGCCGACCTCGCGTACGGCGAGAACGCCACCGGCGGCCGTCCCGCGGGCGACCTGCGGTTCGTCGTCGACGTGCTGGCCGCGCAGTAGCGGTTACAGCTCGCGTACCACCACGTCCGCCTGACGGGGGCGGCCCGCCGCGACGGGCCGCTCCTCGACGGTGAACTTGAGGTCACGCAGCGCGCCGAGCAGCTCGTCCGCCGAGCCCGGGGTCACGCCCGCGACGGCCAGGGCCCGCACCAGGCGCCCCTTGGTGGCCTTGTTGAAGTGGCTCACCACCGAACGGCGCGGCTCCCCGCCGACGATCCGCTCGTGCAGCACCCGCAGCGCCACGGCCTCCGCCCCCGGCGCCCACATCGCCGCGTAGGCCCCCGAGCGCAGGTCGAGCACCGGGCCACCGGCCGGCATCGCCCGGGTCAGGGCGGTCCTCCAGTACGGCGTCAGCCCGCCGATCCCGGGCAGCGTCACCCCGGCCGAGCAGCGGTACGCCGGGATGCGGTCGGTGAGCCGCACGACGCCCCACAACCCCGAGAAGACGACAGCGCGCTCGTCGACCCAGGCGCGCGCGTCCGGGGCGAGGGTGGCGACGTCCAGCGCCTCGTACAGCACGCCGGTGTAGACCTCGGCCGCGGGCGCCGCCGGCGCGGTGGCCAGGGCGGCGTTGCGGTCGAGCTCGCCGCGCTGCCCGGTGCTGAGGCCGAGGATCTCCAGCGACTCGGCGACGGCGCGGGCGCTGCGGCGCCGGCTCAGCGTGGCGAGGCGGCCGAGCACCCGCTTGCGGGCGGCGGCGAGGCGGGGCAGCCAGAGCGCGGCGGGGTCCACCGGGTCACCGGCGGCCGGCGCGGTCTTGCCCTCGGACGGCGGCAGCAGGATGAGCACGCCGCGACCTTACAAGCCGGCCGCGAGCGCGTCCGCGACGGTCGGGAAGATGCCGAGGGCGGGCATCGGGCCGGCCGTGCGCAGCAGGCCGGGCAGCCAGTCGCCGGGGGCGGCCAGCCGCACCCAGCCCCCGGAGCCGGCCGCGCGCCGGTGGCCGGAGACGATCTCGCCGAGCCCGGCCGGGTCGCAGAAGCCGACCCCGGACACGTCGACGACGACCCGCGGGTGCGGCCGGTCGAGCACCTGGTCGAGGGTCGTCCGCAGGACGGGCGCGGTGGCCAGGTCCAGGTTGCCGCGGACGGTCACCACGACGGTGTCGTCCGGGTTGCCGATGACGGAAACGTGCACGGCCGGCCTCCTGGGATCGACGGAGACCTTCCTCTGCCCACTCAGGGACGCTCCGGAACCTTCGGCACCGTGATCGTCGTCCGGACCGTCGCCTGGTCGATGTCCGTGGTGCGGACCGTGAACGTCAGGTCGTACGTGCCCGGCAGCGGGAAGGTCAGCGCGCCCATGGCGTCGTTGCGCGGGTGCAGCGGCAGCATCGGCTGGGTGAACGGCTCGAGATCCCGCCCGCGCAGCCGGGTGGTGACGGTCCACTCCTCGGCCGCCAGCGGCTTGCCCTCCGGCGTGTACGTGAACCCGTGCACCGTGTTGTTCTCGCCGAGCTCCACCGGATAGACGGAGTACTGCAACGAGAACAGCTCGGAGGTGAGCGTCTGGGACACGCCCGGCCCGGAGCTGTCCCGTTCCGCCGTCTCGGTGCGGCCCGGGTCGGTCTGCACCAGCACCGCGCTCAGCCCCAGCACCACCACGGTGCCCAGGACCTCGATGCCGACCGTACGCCGCAGCGGCGCGGTCCCAGCGGTGGTGACCCGCGAGCGCAGCACGAAGCCGCGCGCCGCCGCCGCGACCGCCAGCACCGCCGCCAGGATCGTGACCTTGCCCAGCAGCAGCCGGCCGTACCCGGTGCCCCAGAGCGCGCCGACCGAACCCAGCTGGACCACCGCCTGGACGACTCCCGCGCCGGCCAGCCACACCACGGCCAGGGTCGCCCAGCGGGACCAGGCCGGCAGGATCCGGCCGAGCACCCGCGGGTGCGCGCGGCGCAGCAGGAACACCGACAGGGTCACCAGCCCGCCGAGCCAGCCGGCCATCGCGGCGAGGTGCACGACGTCGGCCGTGATGATCGCCGGGGCGAGCGGCGACTCGGTGGCGTGCCCGGTCAGCGGCCACGTCGTCAGGCCGCCGGCGGCGAGGACGAGCAGCGCCGGGCCCCGCCACCGGCCGCCGTGGCCGTGCAGCACCGGAGGCAGCAGGGCGGCGACGGTGGCCAGCACCGCGAGCCGGGCCAGCAGCGCTACCCCGTACGGGCTGGCGAGCACGTCCGCCAGCTCGGTCACCGACACGTCCCACAGGGGTGCCCCGCTGCTGGCCGGGGCCTGGGTCCACAGCGCGGCCAGGGTCGCCGCGGCGGTGCCGATCAGGCCGGCGCGGACCAGCGCGATCGGGCCCCGCCGGGACAGCCGCCGGGGCCACAGCAGGGCGAGGAACAGGGCCGGGCCGGCGATCAGGGTCAGGCCGGCGTACCCGAGGAACTTGGCGGCGGGGACGGCGACCGCGACCGACGGGTGCACGCCGGTGGGGTCGCTCTCCGCCGGCCGGGCCGACGGTGCGCCGACGGAGAAGGTCATCGCGCCGCCGACCGGGTGGCTGTCGGCGGAGATCACCCGGTAGCTGACCACGTACGTGCCCAGCGGCCGGTCGGCGCGGCGCACCTGGATGCGCAGCAGCGGGCCGGCGGCGGTGACCGTACCGGTGATCCGCTTGCCGTCCGGGGCCAGGACCTGGGTGCGTCCCTCGACCGGGGTGACCGCCTCGCTGAACCGCACCACGATCTCGGCCGGCGCGGCGGCGACCACGCTGCCCGGCTCCGGGCTGGCCCCGAGCAGCGCCGCGTGCGCGTCCGCCGGGGAGGCCGGCAGCAGCACGGTGGCGAGCCCGGTCAGCACCAGGATCAGTACGCGAAACACCCGCGGCCCCCCAGCCGCTCGAACCCCTGTCACGGAAGGTAGTTCGGATGGCCGCCGGGAAAGGTTCAATCCCCGCGTGGCGGCTTACCGATCGCGGCCGGCGGGTATCGCAGCGGCGATACGATCCCGGGCAGATCCACGCCCTCAAGGAGGCCCCTCGATGTCCGTCCATCCCCGCGCCGGCACCCCCGCCGAGTCCCGCGACACCATCGACGTGCCCCGGGTGGTCCTCAGCTACTACACCGATCACCCCGACCCGGGCGCCGCCGAGCAGCGGGTCGCGTTCGGCACCTCCGGGCACCGGGGTTCCAGCCTGCGGACCGCCTTCAACGAGGACCACATCGTCGCCACCAGCCAGGCCATCGTCGAGTACCGGCGGGACCAGGGCACCGACGGGCCGCTGTTCCTCGGCCGCGACACCCACGCGCTCTCCGAGCCGGCCATGGTGTCGGCGCTCGAGGTGTTCGCCGCCAACGACGTCACGGTGCTGATCGACAGCCGGGACGGATACACGCCGACGCCCGCGCTGTCGCACGCCATCCTCACGTACAACCGCGGCCGCACGGACGGGCTCGCCGACGGCGTGGTGGTCACCCCGTCGCACAACCCGCCGGACGACGGCGGCTTCAAGTACAACCCGCCGCACGGCGGGCCCGCCGACACCGGCGCCACCCGGTGGATCCAGGACCGGGCCAACGCCCTGATCGCCGGCGGGCTCAAGGACGTCCGCCGGGTCGGTGCCGCCCGGGCCCGCGCGTCCGAGCTGGTCTCCGGCTACGACTACCTCGCCGGGTACGTGGACGACCTCGGCTCGGCCATCGACATGGAGGCGATCCGGTCCGCGGGGGTGCGCATCGGCGCCGACCCGCTGGGCGGGGCGTCGGTGGCGTACTGGGGCGAGATCGGCGAGCGGTACGGCCTGGACCTGACCGTGGTCAACCCGGACGTGGACCCGACGTTCCGGTTCATGACGCTGGACTGGGACGGCAAGATCCGGATGGACTGCTCGTCGCCGTACGCGATGGCCTCGCTGATCGCCCAGAAGGACAGGTTCCAGCTGGCCACCGGCAACGACGCGGACGCCGACCGGCACGGCATCGTCACCCCCGACGGCGGGCTGATGAACCCCAACCACTACCTCGCGGTGGCGATCTCGTACCTGTTCCGGGTGCGCGAGGGCTGGCCGTCGGGCGCGGCGATCGGCAAGACCCTGGTGTCGTCGTCGATGATCGACCGGGTCGCCGCCGACCTGGGACGCAAGCTCGACGAGGTGCCGGTGGGCTTCAAGTGGTTCGTGCCGGGCCTGCTGGACGGCTCGGTGGGCTTCGGCGGCGAGGAGAGCGCGGGCGCGTCGTTCCTGCGGCGCGACGGCAGCGTGTGGAGCACCGACAAGGACGGCATCCTGCTCGACCTGCTCGCCTCGGAGATCCTGGCGACCACCGGGCGCACGCCCAGCCAGCACTACGCGGACCTGACCGAAAAGTTCGGCTCACCCGCGTACGCCCGCATCGACGCCCCCGCGACCCGCGACGAGAAGGCGGTCCTGGCCAAGCTCTCGCCCTCGCAGGTGTCGGCCAAGGAGCTGGACGGCGAGCCGATCACGGCGGTGCTCACCACCGCGCCCGGCAACGACGCCCCGATCGGCGGCCTGAAGGTGGTCACCGAGTCCGGCTGGTTCGCCGCCCGCCCGTCCGGCACCGAGGACGTCTACAAGATCTACGCCGAGTCGTTCAAGGGGCCGGAGGCGCTGGCCCGGATCCAGGAGGAGGCCCGCGCGGTCGTCTCCTCGGCGCTCAAGGGGTAGGCCGCACCAGGCCGAGGTCGTAGGCGGCGATCGTCGCCTGCACCCGGTCGCGGACGCCGAGCTTGGCGAGCAGGGCGTTGACGTGCGCCTTGACGGTGCCGGTCGTGATGCCCAGCGCCGCGCCGATCTCGGCGTTCGACAGGCCCCGGGCGATGCTGACCAGCACCTCCCGTTCGCGCGGGGTGAGCCCGGTCAGCCGGGGATCCGCGCCGGCGGCGGGCGACACCGGGCCGCCGCCGGCGAACGCGTCGATCAGCCGCCGGGTGACCGCCGGGCTGAGCATCGCCTCGCCGTCGGCGACCACCCGGATCGCGGCCAGCAGGTCGGCCGGCTCGGTGTCCTTGAGCACGAAGCCGGACGCTCCCGCCCGCAGCGCCTCGTAGACGTAGCTGTCCTGGTGGAACGTGGTCAGCACGAGCACCCTGGGCGGCTCCGCCGCGGCGGTGAGCCGGGCGGTCGCGGTCAGCCCGTCCATGCCCGGCATCCGGATGTCCATCAGCACGACGTCGGGGCGGACCCGCGCGGCGACCTCCAGCGCGGCGGCCCCGTCGCCCGCCTCGCCGACGATGGTCAGATCCTCCTCGGCGTCGACGATGGCCGCGATCCCGGCCCGCACCATCAGCTGGTCGTCGACGACCATCACCCGGGTTGCGATGACGCCACCTCCCCGTTCTCCTGGGGCCCGGGCGCCGCCGCCGGGCCGGTCCGTGCCGTGCCACCGGCCGCCGTCGCGGGCAGCCGCACCTCCGGCGATCCGTCCGCCGCCGGGTCCAGGGAGCCGCCGACGGCCGCCAGCCGGGCGCGCAGCCCCGCGGCCACCTCGCCGCCGGGGTCGGCCGGCATCGGGATCACCCGGATTCGCAGCGGATCGCCGGTCAGGTCCACCCGTACGGTCACCGCCCCGGTGTCCCCGGCCAGCAGCAGTTCCACCACCCGGTACGCGGACAGATCCACGTCCGGCCCCAGCGCCCGCCCCGCGCCGGCCACCTCGAGCGTCACCGACCGGCCGTTCGCCCGCCAGCGGTCCGCCAGGTCCGGCAGGGCGGCGAGCGTCGGCTGCGGCGTACGCCCGGCGCCGTCCGCGTCCGCGGCGGGCGCCTCCCGCAGGTCGTTGAGCAGCCCGCGCATGCCGTCCAGCGCCGTACGCGCCGAGTCCAGCACCTCGTCCAGGTCGCCGCGGTCGGCCGCCTCGGCGACGCGGGCGGTGTCGCGCAGCACCGCGGCCCGCAGCCCCTCGGCCACCCGGGCCCGCTCGGCGCCCGCCTCGGCCAGGGCCCACGCGGTGGCCGCCGCGACCGCGTGGTGCTGCCGCAGCCGGGCCCGCGCCCGGCGGCGGCGCACGAGGAAGCCGGTGAGCCACGCCCCGAACACGGGCAGGGCCAGCGGGATCCCGCCGATGACCGCGAAGACCAGCAGCAGCCCGGCGTAGGAGTCGGTGGCGGCGTCCGCGGGCGGGTCGAGGACCAGCATCAGGGTGATCGCGGGGATGGTCGACACCAGTACGGCCACCATGGCGAGCCAGGAGAGCGCCGGTCTGCGGCCGTAGCGCGCCACCGCGTGCACGGCGAGGGCCTCGACGCCGAGGCCGGTGATGGGCAGCCAGCCGTGCGTGATCGGCAGGATGCCCGCCGCGACCAGCGCCGGCCACACCCAGGTGGAGGCGACCGCGACCGCCAGCACGGTCCAGGGCCGGTCGCGCCGCCACAGCAGGGGCGCGGCGTGCGCGGTGAGCGTCAGGGCGGCCAGTGACACGAGCCCCGGTGCCACCTCGCTGTCGAGCAGCAGCGCCACCCCGATCGCGGGCATGGCGAGCGCCAGCAGCAGCACCGCGATGTCCATGAGCCGGTCGGTGGTGAGCCGCCGGCCGGCGACCGCCACGGTGGCCGGGCCGGCTGGCAGCAGCGCGGTCACCTGCCATCCGCCGCCGGGGCGCGGCCCGGCCTCCAGGGTGCCGCCGAGGGCCTCGGCCCGCTCCCGCATGCCGGTGAGGCCGCGCCCGGAGCCGAGCCGGCCGGCGGCCGTGCCCTCCGGTGCCGCGGCGCCGTCGTCGCTCACGGTCAGCTGGACCGCGCCGCCGGACAGTTCCTCGAGGTGTACGGCCACCGCCGCGCCCGCCGCGTACCGCAGGGTGTTGGTGAGCGCCTCGCGGACGATGCCGTGCGCCGCCTCGGCCACCGCCGGGCCCGGGGCCGCCGTACCCGTGACCGTCACCCGCTGGCCCAGCTTGCGGAAGCCCTCGGCGAGCTCCTCCAGCCGCGGGCCGGCCGCCCCCGGCCGGTCGTCGGGGCGTTGCAGCAGCGCCACCAGGCGGTGCAGGGCCGCGAGCGTGTCCCGGCCGGTCCTCGCCGCGAAGTCGCGGGCCTCGGCCACCAGCTCGGGGCGGGAGCCGCCGATCCGCTGGGCGGCCGACGCGATGACGACGATCGAGGTCAGGTGGTGGGCGGTCACGTCGTGCAGCTCCCGGGCCAGCCGGTGCCGTTCGGTGTCGGCCGCCCGCGACCGCCGGTCCTCGGCCTCGGCCAGCTCGGCCGCCGCCCGCGCCCGGTCGGCGTGCCACCGGCGGCGGGCCCGCCCGAGGGCGAGGACGATGACGTAGAACGCCACGACCAGGGCCGCGCCCGCCGGATAGTCCGAGCCCAGGTCGCCCCGGACCGCCATGACGCCGCACTGCCAGACGATCATGCCGAGCGTGGTGAGCAGCGCCGTACGCTGCCGGCACAGCACCGCCACGCCGAAGAGGGCGACGACGTCGGCGGCGGAGATGCCGGAGAGCGCCTCCTCGGGCAGCCCGAGGTCGCCGACGGTGAGCGCGACCATGACGACCCCGGCGACCGGAAGGGGCGCCGCGCGGCGCCACAGCAGCGCGGCCGTCGTCACGGCGGTGACGGCCAGCGCCGTCGCCACGTGCAGGGCGGAGACCGGCCGCTGCTCGAGCCAGGGCATGCCGGGCCACACCATCAGCTGCTCGAAGGCGAGCAGGACGGGCAGCACCCAGACCGGGATCCGTTCCATGACGCCTGAGACCTTAGGCGGCGCGCGCCCGCCGGCGCATCCGCCACCCGACCACCCTGCTCGCCGGCCCGGTGACGGTGCCCGATCCCGCCGGGGCTGCGTAATTCTCAGCTTGCCCGCGCGGGCGCCGACTGGAATTCCACCAGGACCGCCTCGAGGGACGGGAGCCGTACCCAGCATGACGTCACCAGCCACGCGGGTGGGCCGCCGGCGTGCGCAGAAGCAGGCCCGTCCGGGCCCGCTGCCGCTCGCCGTGGCCTTCGGCGCGGTGCTGGCGGTGGTCGGGTGGCTGCTGGTACGCGATCCCACCGGCCCCCTGCGCCCCGGCTTCGTGGCCGGCCCGGTCGCCCTGGCCGCGGCCTTCGTCGCCTGTCGCCGGATCGGCGCGATGATCGTGGTGGCCCGGCCGGTACGCGGCTTCTGGCGGTACTTCTCGCACGCCGCGATCTGCGTGGGCATCGGCGCCGTGGTGAGCCTCGCGTACGCCAGCACCCAGCCGGGCATGTCGCCGTACGTCGCCGGGCCGATGCTGCTCGGCGTGGTCATGGCGATGCTGGCCTTCGCGCAGCTGCCCCGGGAGAAGCGGTCCGCGCTGCGCTGGGCCCAGCTGATGCTGGACGGCGCCACCGTGGCCGTCGCGGGCGCGCTCATCTTCTGGTACGTGATCGTCGAACTGGCCCCGCCGACCGACGACCCGGCCGCCCAGAACGGTGCCGCGGTGGTCGGCATCGGCGGGCTCATCGCGCTGGTGGTGATCGGCAGGGCGGCGATGAGCCCGGCGACCGTCGTCGACTCCGTGGCGCTGCGGATGCTCGCCGCGGCCCCGCTGGCCGGCGTGGTCGTGGCGGTGCTGCTGCTCAGCGGGGTGGAGACCGGGCGGTTGTGGTTCAACGTGCTGGCCCTGCCGGTGGTGGGGGCGGCCATGACGCTGGCCGCGTACCGTCAGCACCTCGTGCTGAGCCGCCCCGTGCCCGCCGCCGCGGCACCGGCCGGGCGCAGCGTCTACAACGCGCTCCCGCTGGTCGCGGTGATCGCGACGGCGGCGCTGGTGATCACGGTCTCGGCCCGGCAGCTCGACACCGACCAGCGGGTCGTCATCGTCGGCGCCGTGCTCATCGCCGCCTTCGTGGCGGCCCGCCAGCTGCTCGGGCTGCGCGCGAACGACCGGATGCTGCTCGGCATCCGCCACCAGCAGGCCGAGCTCGAGCGGCTGGCGATGCATGATCCGTTGACCGGGCTGGCGAACCGGGCGCGCTTCGGCGCGGTGCTCGGCGAACGCCTCGACCAGCACCGCGCGGCGAGCGTGCTGCTGGTCGACATCGACGACTTCAAGATGGTCAACGACACGATGGGCCACGGCGTCGGCGACCAGCTGCTCTTCCAGATCGCCCAGCGGCTGCGCCACCACAGCGCGGTCACCCACCTGCCGTCGCGGCTGGGCGGCGACGAGTTCGCGGTCCTGCTCGACACCGACGAGCCGGTCCAGGCCGAGGCGGCCGCGGCGCGCATCCTGGCCGCGCTGGCCGTGCCGTTCCGGGTGGGCGAGCACCAGCTGCTCGCGCACGCCAGCATCGGCGTGGCGCTGGCCGGGCCGGGGGACAGCGCCGACGAGATGCTGCGCAACGCCGACATCGCCATGTACGCCGCGAAGGCCGCCGGCAAGGCCGCCTGGGCCCGCTTCGAGCCGCGGATGCGCCACGAGGTGGTCAACCACGCCCGCCTCGGCAGCGAGCTGCACAACGCGATCATCCGGCACGAGCTGTTCCTGATGTACCAGCCGGTCTTCGACCTCGACACCGGCCGGATGTCCGGGGCCGAGGCCCTGGTCCGCTGGCAGCACCCGGCCCGCGGGCTGGTGTCCCCGGCGGACTTCGTCCCGGTCGCCGAGCGGTCCGGGCTGATCGTGCCGCTCGGCTCGTGGGTGCTGCGCGAGGCGTGCGAGCAGCTGGCCCGCTGGCAGGCCGAGTACGGCCCCGCCGCCATCCGGTCGGTCAACGTCAACGTGGCCGCCCGGCAGCTGCGCGAGCCGGGCTTCGTGGACGAGGTCGCCGCGGTGCTCAGCGACACCCGGCTCGGCCCGATGAACCTGGTGCTGGAGGTGACCGAGTCGTCGGTGGTCGACGGGCGGCAGGTGCGCGACACCCTCGAGGCGCTGCACGAGCTGGGCGTACGCCTGGCCCTGGACGACTTCGGCACCGGACAGTCCAGCCTCAGCCTGCTCCGGGCGTTCCCGGTCGACGTGCTGAAGCTGGACAAGTCGTTCGTGGACGGCATCTGCGACGGCGAGGACCGCGGCCGGCTGGCGGTGGCCGCGGCGGTCGCGCAGCTCGCCGAATATCTGGACCTGTACGCGGTGGCCGAAGGCATCGAGACCGCCGCGCAGCTGGACCGGTTGCGCCGCATGGGCTACCGGCTCGGCCAGGGCTACTACATGGCCAAGCCGCTGCCGCCGGCGGAGATGGCGGTCCTGATGCAGCGGACCGCCACCGCCGTCGCGGCCTGAGGGCTACAGCTAGGCGCCGACCTCGTTGCGCTCGGCGCCCCACATCGTGTGGAACGAGCCGTCCTTGTCGATGCGCTGGTACGTGTGCGCGCCGAAGAAGTCCCGCTGGCCCTGGATCAGGGCGGCCGGCAGGCGCTGGGCGCGCAGGCCGTCGTAGTACGCCAGCGCCGACGCGAAGCCGGGCGCCGGGATGCCCTGCTGCGCGGCGAGGGCCACGACCCGCCGCCACGCCTCCTGGGCGCCGCTGACCGCGTCGAGGAAGTAGTCGTCGACGAGCAGGGTCTGGAGGTTCGCGTCCTTGTCGTACGCCTGCTTGATGTAGTCGAGGAACTTCGCCCGGATGATGCAGCCGTCGCGCCAGATCTTGGCCATCGCGCCCGGGTCGATCTCCCAGCCGTACTCCGCGCTGGCCGCCTGGATCTGCTGGAAGCCCTGCGCGTACGCGACGATCTTCGAGGCGAACAGCGCCTGCTCGACGTCCGCCCGCAGGTCCGCGCCGCCCGCGCCGGTCTGCGCCGCCGGGCCGGGCAGCTTGCCGGCCGCCGCCCGGCGCACGTCCGCGCCGCCGGACAGGGCCCGCGCGAAGACGGCCTCGGCGATGCCGCTGACCGGCACCCCCAGGTCCAGCGCCGACTGCACGGTCCAGCGGCCGGTGCCCTTCTGCTCGGCCTGGTCCACCACGATGTCGACGAACGGCTTGCCGGTCCCGGCGTCGACCTGCTTGAGCACCTCGGCGGTGATCTCGATCAGGTACGACCCCAGCCGCCCCTCGTTCCAGCTGGAGAACACGTCGGCGATCTCCGCGGGCGAGTGGCCGCCGGCCTGCCGGAGCAGGTCGTACGCCTCCGCGATGAGCTGCATGTCCGCGTACTCGATGCCGTTGTGCACCATCTTGACGAAGTGGCCGGCGCCGTCCGGGCCGACGTGCACGCAGCACGGCTCGCCGTCGACCTTCGCCGCGATGTCCTCGAGCAGCGGGCCGAGCGACTCGTAGGACTCCTTCGAGCCGCCGGGCATGATGCTCGGGCCGTGCAGCGCGCCCTCCTCGCCGCCGGACACGCCGGTGCCGACGAAGTGCAGCCCCCGCTCCTTGAGCGAGGCCTCACGCCGGCGGGTGTCCGCGAAGTGCGCGTTGCCCGCGTCGATGATCATGTCGCCCGGCTCCAGCAGCGGGGCGAACTCCTCGATCACCGCGTCGGTCGGCTTCCCGGCCTTCACCATGATCACCACGCGGCGCGGCCGTTCGAGGCTGGCCACGAAGTCCTCGGCGCTCTCCGCGGGGAGGAACGTGCCCTCGTGGCCGAACTCCTCGACCAGTTCCTTGGTGCGGCCGTAGCTCCGGTTGTGCACGGCGACCGTGTGGCCGTGGCGGGCGAAGTTCCGGGCCAGGTTGCGGCCCATCACCGCCAGGCCGGTGACGCCGATCTGAGCCTTCTCCGTCATGAACGTCCTTCCTCCACGCGAGCGGCGGGCGGCAGCCCGTCAGTCGCAAGTCGTCACGGTCATTGTTACGGATTCACAACGCCCGAGGTTCGACCGGTCACGAGGAACGTTCACCCTGCGGGACGTCGCTGCCCGGGCCGCCGGGCGCGGGCGGACGCGCGCGCCGCGGAAGATCGGTCCGACGGTACGCTCGGCGCGTGAAGCGCGGCGAGATCTGGACCATCGGCAGCCGCACCGACCTGCGCTACCGGGTGATCGTGCTCTCGGCCGACAGCTACAACGACCGGTCGAACGCGTCCCCGTTCTGCGCGCCCATCGTCCGCCAGCGCGGCGTCACCGAGCTTCCGCCGTACGCGGTGGCCCTCACCGAGCAGGACCCGATCACCGGCGTCGTGGTGGTCAACCGGCTGCGCCGCCTGCCGGCGTCGGTCGGCGCCGAACGGATCGGCATGGTCACCGGCGCCAGCATGGCCCGGCTCACCGAGGCGATGCGCACCCTGTTCGAGATCTGAGCCGGCCGCCGGTAGCCCTTCCGGGTGATCCGGGGGCCGTCGCGCCGCAGGTCGGATGGGGGTGGGGGTGTTCGGGGGATGACGCCGCCGGGCGCGCTGGCGTATTCAGGAGGCGACGGTGTTCGGCGTGGGAGAGGGCAGTGACCTGGATGGGCGGTCGGCAGGCGTACGTCGAGGCGGTGGACAGCCTGCGCACGGCCACCGGCCGGCCCGCGGGTGATGCCGGGCGCGCCGTCGTCGACCGGGCGGTGGGGCTGCTGGCCGGGCGTACCCGGTGCCGGCTGGCCGAGGCGCACCGGCACCTGCTGAGGATGAGCGCCGAGCAGCGCCGGGATCTGGTCGAGGTCGCCGCCGGGGTGATCGGCCTGCTGGACGTGCCGGAGCAGGACGAGGGCCCGCCGCATCCCGTCCCGCTGCCCGCGCCCGCCGTCGGCGTCGCGGCGGTGCGCCGCCCCGAGTCGTGGCTGCCGGTGGTGCAGGCCGTGCTCGACACCATGCCCGGCCGCCACGCCCTGCTGACGCCGGTCCGTGACGCCGCCGGCCGCCTCGCCGATCTCGAGTTCGCCGCGGTCAGCCCGGAGGCGATCGCCGGCGACGGGCTGCACGGTCAGGGCCTGCTGGGCGCGCGGATGTCGGAGCACTTCCCGGAGACGCTCGCCAGCGACCGGTGGCCGATCTACGAGCGGGTGCTGGCCACCGGCGACCCGGCCGAGACCGGGCCGTTCCGGCACGCCGCGGGCCGCTCCAGCGTGCGGGCCCACCGCCTGGGCGCCGGCCTGCTGCTGACCTGGGAACACCACGACGGCGGCCCGGACGGTTCGGAGCGGATCGCCGCGACCGAGCGCCTCGGCAACCTCGGATGGGGGGAGTGGGACCTGGTCAGCGGGGAGGTGCGCTGGTCCGAGCAGCTCTACCGCATCTACGAGCGGGACCCGGCGCTCGGGCCGCTGTCGCGCGAGGAGTCGGAGGCGCTCGCGGTGCCCGGCGACCTGCCGTTGCGGATGGCGGCGGCCGAGGCGTTCGAGCGCGCCGAACAGGTCGACCTGACCACCCGGGTGCGGATCAACGGCAGGATCAAGCATCTGCGTACGGTCGTCGACGCCGTCCGCGACACCACCGGGGCGCCGCTGCGCATCTACGGCATCGTCCAGGACGTCACCGCGCGCGAGACCAGCGTGCAGCGCCTCGCCGAGGTCGAGCGGCAGCTCGCCGAGCAGCGCCGGTCGCTGGCGGCCGAGCACCAGCTGGCCGCTCGGCTGCAGCAGATCATCCTGCCCATCCCGGACGGCCCGATGGAGCTGCCCGGCCTCAAGGTGGCGGTCCGCTACCTGCCGGCCGAGCAGGAGGGCATGGTCGGCGGCGACTGGTACCACGCCGAGGCCCTGCGCGACGGCTCGGTGCTGCTCGCCGTCGGCGATGTCGCCGGGCACGGCACCCAGGCCGCCACCACGATGGCCCAGCTGCGGCACTCGCTGCGCGCGCTGGCGGTCACCACCGGCGACCCGGCCGTGCTGCTGGGCCACCTCAACCGCCTGACCTGCGACCTCGACCGGGAGACGCCGGAGACCACGGCGACCGCGATCGTGGCCCGCTACGACCCGGACCGGCGCCGGCTCACCTGGGCCCAGGCGGGCCACCCGCCGCCGCTGCTGTCCCGCGGCGGCCGTACCGCGCCGCTGCCCAGGCCGGCCGGCCCGATGCTCGGCGTGGTCGAGGACGCCCGGTACGGGTGCGCCACCCTCGACCTGGCCATCGGCGACGTGCTGCTCTGCTACACCGACGGCCTCGTCGAGCATCGGCGGCGGGGCCCGGACGACGGCCTGCACGCGGTGATCCGCACGGTCGACGAGGCGGTGGCGGCCTCGCCCCGGCAGCCGCTGGGGGAGCTGCTCGACCGCCTCCGCCAGGCCAACCCGGACGACGACACCTGCATCCTCGCGGTCCGGCCGGTCACCGGCGAGACCCGTGACCTGCGGCACTATCTGCGGATGGGCTGAGCCCGGGGAAACGCCTGACGTCTGACCGTTCGCCGCACCCGGTCCACCCCGTCCGGAAGCCGCTACGGTGAGGAGGTGGCGACTGCCCGTACGGCGTCCGAGCCCTGTTTCACCGACCGCACCGCGGCCGGGCGGCTCCTCGGCGTCACGGTGGCGCGGCATCTCGGCAACGTCGGCCTGACCCGGTGCCCGCTCGTGCTGGCGCTGCCCCGCGGCGGCGTGCCCGTGGCGGCCGGGGTGGCGGCGGCCGTCGGTGCGGAGCTCGATCTCGTCGTCGCCCGCAAGATCGGCGCGCCCGGCCGGCCGGAGCTGGGTGTCGGGGCGCTCGCCGAGGACGGCGAACCGGTCTTCGACCGGGGCCTGCTCGGCGAGCTGGGGCTGACCCCGCAGGACCTCGACGGTACGGTCGCGGCCGAGCGGGCGGAGCTGGACCGCAGGATCAGGGCGTACCGGGGGGACCGGCCGGCGGCGGAGGTCGCGGACCGCGTGGTCATCGTCGTGGACGACGGCGTGGCGACCGGCGTGACCGCCCGGGCGGCCCTGCGCTGGCTCCGGGGCCGCGGCGCCCGGCCGCTGGTGCTGGCCGCGCCGGTGTGCTCGCACGAGGCCGACCGCTCCCTGGCCGCCGACGCCGACCTGGTCATCTGCCTGCGGAGGCCGGAGCGGTTCGGCGCGGTGGGCCGCTTCTACCGCGACTTCGCGCAACTCGGGGACGCCGACGTGCTCGCCGTGACCGCCGCTCGCTGATCCGTCTTGACATCCCGCCCGGGAGGGGTAGGCTCAACCGCACGGTTGATAAACCGTTTGGTTGATAAGCCAGGTGGTTGACAGCATGACGACAGCGGATCCGATCAGCGGCGTCTTCGCCGCCCTCGCCGACCCGACCCGCCGGGCGATCCTGGCCCGGCTGGCCGAGGGCGAGGCGACCGTCGCGCAGCTCGGCGCGCCGTTCCCGATCAGCGCCCAGGCGATCTCCAAGCACCTCAACGTGCTGGAGCGGGCCGGCCTGATCGTGCGGACCCGGGAGGCGCAGTGGCGGCGGGTGCGGATCGAACCGGCCCCGCTGCGCGACGTCGCGGGGTGGGTCGCCCAGTACCGGCGGCTCTGGGAGGAGCGCTACGACGCGCTGGGTGGCTACCTGGAACGCCTGCAGAAGGAGGAGCCATGAGCACCATCGCCATCAGCACGCCGTCCGGGACCGAGCTGGTCATGAGGCGCACCTTCGACGCGCCGAAGGCCCTGGTCTTCGCCGCGCACACCGAGGCCGAGCATCTGCGGCACTGGTGGGGCCGGGGCAACCCGCTCGACGTGACCATCGACTTCCGGGTCGGCGGCGCCTGGCGCTTCGTCGAGACGGCGGACGGCCGGCAGCACGCGTTCCGGGGCGAATTCCTCGAGATCGAGGCGCCGGACACCTTCACCTGGACCTTCGAGTACGAGCCGATGGCCGGGCAGGTCTGCGTGGACCGCTACGTCTTCACCGAGCAGGACGGGCGCACCACGGTCACCAGCACGACCACGTTCAGCTCGCAGGCCGACCGGGACGGCATGGTCGCCTCCGGCGCGGCGGCCGGCGCCGAGCAGAGCTACGCCGCGCTCGACGCGTACCTCGTCAAGCTCGGGGCGTGACGGGCACGCCGGGCGCCGCGTGCCGTGCGGCGCCCGGAGCCGTGGTCTAGTGTCGATCTCATGGGCGTCCGCACCTGGATCGAGGGCTGGCCGGTCTATCGGCAGCTGACCGGCACCGACCCGCTGGGCCGGGGCGCCGCCGCGCAGTCGGAACGCTCCCGTGCCCTCACCGCCCGCACCGAGACCGCCGACTCCGTGGCGAGATCGGTCTGCCCGTACTGCGCGGTCGGCTGCGGACAGCGGATCTTCGTCAAGGACGGCGAGGTCGTCCAGATCGAGGGTGACCCGGACAGCCCGATCTCCCAGGGCCGGCTGTGCCCCAAGGGCTCGGCGAGCAAGAGTCTGATCACCAGCGACCGCCGGCAGCGGAAGGTGCTCTACCGCCGGCCGTACGCGACGGACTGGGAGGAACTCGACCTCGACACGGCGATGAGCATGATCGCCGACCGGGTGCTCGCCGCGCGCGACGAGACCTGGGAGGACGCGGACGAGGACGGCCGCCCGCTGAACCGCACCCTCGGCATCTCCAGCCTCGGCGGCGCCACGCTGGACAACGAAGAGAACTACCTGATCAAGAAGCTCTTCACCGCCATGGGCGCCATCCAGATCGAGAACCAGGCGCGTATTTGACACTCCGCCACCGTCCCCGGTCTGGGGACCAGCTTCGGCCGTGGCGGGGCCACCGGATTCCTCCAGGATCTGGCGAACGCCGACTGCATCGTCATCCAGGGCTCCAACATGGCGGAGGCCCACCCCGTGGGGTTCCAGTACGTGGTGGAGGCGAAGAACCGCGGCGCCAAGGTGATCCACATCGACCCGCGGTTCACCCGGACCAGTGCGCTGGCGCACACCTATGTGCCCGTGCGCGCCGGGGCCGACATCGCGTTCCTCGGCGGCGTCATCAACTACATCCTCAGCAACGAGAAGGACTTCCGGGAGTACGTGCTCGCGTACACGAACGCGTCCATGCTGGTCAGTGAGGAGTTCCAGGACACCGAGGAGCTGGGCGGGCTGTTCTCCGGCTACGACCCGGAGACCGGCGCGTACGACCAGAGCAGCTGGCAGTACGCGGGCCAGCAGGACGAGGGCCAGGAAGAGGAGGAGTCGCACGTCGACCGGGAGACCGCCTCCGGCCTCGAACAGGAGTCGCACGGCCCGCCGGTGCCCGCCGACGTGCCCCGCGACCCGACGCTGCGGGACCCGCGCTGCGTCTACCAGGTGCTCAAGCGGCACTACGCGCGCTACACGCCCGAGGTGGTCGAGCGGCTCTGCGGCGTACCGCGGGACAAGTTCCTCGAGGTGTGCGAGGCGTGGACGGCCAACTCCGGCCGCGAGCGCACGACCGCGCTGGTCTACTCGGTCGGCTGGACCCAGCACAGCGTCGGCGTGCAGTACATCCGCGCCGGGGCGATCATCCAGCTGCTGCTGGGCAACATGGGCCGGCCCGGCGGCGGCGTGATGGCGCTGCGCGGGCACGCCAGCATCCAGGGCTCGACCGACATCCCGACCCTGTTCAACCTGCTGCCCGGCTACCTGCCGATGCCGCACCACCGCCAGCACGAGACGTTCCGGCAGTGGGTCGACGCCATCCGCCACCCCGAGCAGCAGGGCTTCTGGGCCAACGCCGAGTCGTACGCGGTCAGCCTGCTCAAGGCGTACTTCGGCGACGCGGCCACCGCGGACAACGACTTCGGGTACGGCTGGCTGCCCCGGCTCACCGGCGACCACGGCACGTATCAGCAGGTCCTCGACATGATCGACGGCAAGATCAAGGGCTACTTCCTGCTGGGCCAGAACCCGGCGGTCGGCTCCGCGCACGGCCGCGCCCAGCGCCTGGGCATGGCCAACCTCGACTGGCTGGTCGTCCGCGACCTGTTCATGATCGAGAGCGCGACGTTCTGGAAGGACGGCCCCGAGGTCGCCACCGGCGAGATCGTGCCCGAGCAGTGCCGGACCGAGGTCTTCTTCCTGCCCGCGGCGTCGCACGCCGAGAAGGAGGGCACGTTCACCCAGACCCAGCGGATGCTGCAGTGGCGCGAGAAGGCCGTCGAGCCGCCCGGCGACTGCCGCTCCGAGCTGTGGTTCTTCTACCACCTCGGACGGTTGCTGCGGGAGCGGCTGGCCGATTCCGCCGCGCCCCGCGACGCCGGCCTGCTGAACCTGACGTGGGACTACCCGCTGCACGGCGAGCGCGGCGACGAACCGAGCGGTGAGGACGTGCTCAAGGAGATCAACGGGTACGACCTCGCCACCGGCCGCCCGCTGTCCAGCTTCACCGAGATGAGGCCGGACGGCTCCACCTCCGGCGGCTGCTGGATCTACACCGGCGTCTACAAGGACGGGGTCAACCAGGCGGCGCGCCGCAAGCCGCGCACCGAGCAGAGCTGGGTGGCCGGCGAGTGGGGCTGGGCCTGGCCCGCCGACCGCCGCACGCTCTACAACCGCGCCTCCGCGGACCCCGAGGGCCGGCCCTGGTCCGAGCGCAAGAAGTACGTCTGGTGGGACCCCGAGGCCGGCGAGTGGACCGGCTACGACGTGCCCGACTTCGAGAGGACCAAGCCGCCGTCGTACCGGCCGCCGGAGGGCGCGACCGGCGTCGAGGCGATCTCCGGCGACGACCCGTTCATCATGCAGGGCGACGGGAAGGGCTGGCTCTACGCGCCCAGCGGCCTCATCGACGGGCCCATGCCGACGCACTACGAGCCGGCCGAGTCGATGGTCCGCAACCCGCTCTACGAGCAGCAGGCCAACCCCACCCGCAAGGTGTACGACCGCTCGGACAACCTCACCAACCCGAGCCCGCCCGAGCGGCACTCCGAGGTCTTCCCGTACGTGTTCAGCACCAGCCGGCTGACCGAGCACCACACGGCCGGGGGCATGAGCCGGCAGCTCGCGTACCTGTCGGAGCTCCAGCCGGAGATGTTCGCCGAGGTGTCGCCGGAGCTCGCCGCCGAGCGCGGGCTCGAACACCTCGGCTGGGCGCACATGGTCACCGCGCGGGCGGCCATCGAGGCCCGGGTGCTGGTCACCGACCGGCTCATCCCGCTGCGCATCGAGGACCGGATCGTGCACCAGATCTGGATGCCGTACCACTGGGGCGGCGAGGGCCTGGTCACCGGCGACTCGGCCAACGACCTGATCGGCATCACCCTCGACCCGAACGTGCTGATCCAGGAGAGCAAAGTGGGCACGTGCGACATCCAGCCGGGGCGGCGGCCGACCGGTCCGGCGCTGCTGGCGTACGTCACCGGCTACCGTGAGCGGGCCGGCCTGGTGCCGGGGCACCACACGCCGCCGCTTCTCACCCCTGACCAGCCGGAGGAGAGCTGACGTGGCCGGACCGAACAGTCTCTACGGCCCGCTGGACCCGGCGCCCGACGCCGGCTACCTTGACCCGCCGCCGCGGATGGGCTTTTTCACCGACACCAGCGTCTGCATCGGCTGCAAGGCGTGCGAGGTGGCGTGCAAGGAGTGGAACCTCGTCCCGGACGACGGCTTCAACCTGCTCGGCACCTCGTACGACAACACCGGCGGGCTGACCGCCAACTCCTGGCGCCACGTCGCGTTCATCGAGCAGCCGGTGGCCGGGCGCGGCGGCGGCACCGACACCCCGGGCGCGTTCGCCGGCCTGCCGGTCGGCCCCCCGGCGAGCGGGCTCGCGGCGGTAACCGCGGCCCGCACCGGCCAGGACACGGGTACGGACCCGGGCGTGCCGCCGGCCGTGGACGCCCTCGCGGCGGCCGGCACCATCACCCCGCCCGGCGCCCTGGCCCCGCCGGGCACTCCGGCCTCGACCGGCACTCCGGCCTCGCCGGGCGCCTTGACCCCGCCGGGCGCCCTGGCCTCGCCGGGCACTTTGGGCCCGCTGGGCTCTGCCGCCCCTGCCGGCGCTCCCGCCTCGTCCGGCGGCGGCGGTGCGGCCGCGACCGGGCCGCAGTTTCTCGGGATGCCGATGGCGGACCTGCCGGGGCGCACGATCGACGCGCCGCGCAGCGACTTCCGCTGGCTGATGATGTCCAACGTCTGCAAGCACTGCACCCACGCGGGCTGCCTCGACGTGTGCCCGACCGGCGCCCTGTTCCGCACCGAGTTCGGCACGGTGGTGGTCCAGGAGGACATCTGCAACGGTTGCGGCTACTGCATTCCGGCCTGCCCGTACGGTGTCATCGACCAGCGCAAGGACGACGGCCGCGCGTGGAAGTGCACGCTCTGCTACGACCGGATCGGCGACGGGCTGACGCCGGCGTGCGCCAAGGCCTGCCCGACCGAGTCGATCCAGTACGGCGAGCTCGAGGAACTGCGCGGCCGGGCGGCGCACCGGCTGGAGAAGCTCCAGGAGCAGGGCGTCACCGAGGCCCGCCTGTACGGCCACGACCCGGAGGACGGCGTGGGCGGCGACGGCGCGTTCTTCCTGCTCCTCGACGAGCCCGAGGTGTACGGCCTGCCACCGGACCCGATCGTGACCACCCGCGACCTGAAGGCCATGTGGAAGCGGGCCGGCGTCGCCGCCCTGACCATGGCCGCCGCGGTCGTCGTCTCGTTCGCGGGACGCCGCCCGTGAGCCCCCGCGACGACGCCCCCGACCGTGGCGTCCCCGAACGTGGCGTCCCCGACCGTGCTGCCTCCGACCGTGGCGTCTCCGAGCGTGGGGCCTCTGAGCGTGGGGCCTCTGAGCGTGGCGGCTCTGAGGGTGGGGCCTCTGAGCGTGGCGGCTCTGAGGGTGGGGCCTCTGAGCGTGGCGGCTCTGAGCGTGGCGGCTCTGAGCGTGGCGGCTCTGAGCGTGGCGCGCCCGACCGCGGGGGCCGCGACGTGCGGGCCGGCGGGTCTGCCGGGGACGGGCGGCGGGCCTCCGGCGGGCGGCGCAAGGGTGGGCGCGGGGGTGGCCGGGGGGACCGCTCCATGGTGCCGCCGGCGGACTTCCGGTCGTACTACGGGCGGCCGATCGTCAAGGCGCCGGTGTGGCACCATGACATCGCCGCGTACCTGTTCACCGGCGGGCTCGCCGCCGGGTCGTCGCTGCTCGCCGCCGGCGGGGACGCCACCGGGCGGCCCGCGCTGCGCCGCGCCGGGCGGATCGCGTCGCTCGGCGCCCTCACCGCCAGCACGTACTTCCTGATCAACGACCTCGGGCGGCCCGAGCGCTTCGTCAACATGCTGCGCGTCGCCAAGCCGACCTCGCCCATGTCGGTGGGCACCTGGATCCTCAGCGCGTTCGGTGCCGCCGCCGGGGTCGCGGCCGTCGCCGAGGCGGCGCCCCTGCTGCCCGACCGCGGCGTGCTGGGACTCGGGCGCCGGCTCCTGCCCCCGCTCGGCACCGCGGGCCAGTACGGCGCCGCCGTGCTCGCGCCGGCGCTGGGCACGTACACGGCGGTGCTGCTCGCCGACACCGCCACGCCGAGCTGGCACGAGGCGTACCCGGAACTGCCCTTCGTCTTTGCGGGCAGCGCCCTGGCCAGCGGCGCCGGGGTGGGCCTGCTGGCCGCGCCCCCCGGCCAGGCGGGCCCGGCCCGGCGGATGGCGGCGCTCGGCGCGGCCCTCGAGCTGTACGGCGCCCACCGCATCGAGACCACCAAGGGGATCCTCAGCGAGCCCTACCGCGAGGGCCGGCCGGGCCGCCTGCTGCGCGCGGGCCGGCTGCTGACGGCCGCGGGCGTCGTGGGGGCGGCGCTCGGCCGCCGCAGCCGCGTGGTCTCCGGCCTGTCCGGGTTGTCGCTGCTGACCGCGTCGCTGGTGACCCGGTTCGGGATCTTCGACGGCGGCGTCGCCTCGGCCAAGGACCCGAAGTACACGGTCGTGCCCCAGCGCGAGCGCCTCGCCCAGCGCGAGCGCCTCGCCCAGCGCGAGCGCCTCGCCCAGCGCGAGCGCCTCGCCCAGCGCGAGCGCCTCGCCCAGCGCGAGCGCCTCGCCCAGCGCGAGCGCCTCGCCCAGCGCGAGCGCCTCGCCCAGCGCGAGCGCCTCGCCCAGCGCGACGCCGGGACGGCCGGCGCTACCGAGCCCGGCTGAGGGCGGCGATCAGCTCCTCCGCCGGGGTGCTCGCCGGCCGGTCGCTCACCTGACCGTCGCCGACCTCGACCACCCGCCAGTCGCCGTCGTCGCGGCGTACCAGGTCGGCGGTGACGAACGGCAGCCCCAGGGCCGCGATCCGGCCGGCCACCGCGGACAGGTCCAGATCGTCCGGGGGCAGCTCGTCCGGCGTATCCGGGTGGGCGGTGACCAGCCGGCACTCGCCGCCGGCCCACCAGGTGCGGGCCTCCGCGCCGGTGAACGGCTCGAAGCGGCGGAGCACGAAGCCGCCGGCGTACTCGTCACCGCGAAGCTCCCGGAAGCGGGAGGCGACCCGCCAGGCCCGATCCCGGTCGGCGACGTCCGGGATGTACGCCGCCTCGTGCCAGTAGTGCTTCATCGACTTCGTGTAGTCCCGCAGCACCGCGGGGCCGTCGCCCAGCCGGGTGAGGGCCCGCTCGAAGTCCTCCCGGGCGTCGCCCTCCGTCCAGGCGGTCTCGGGGGTGAGCGGCCGCAGGGTGTCGTACCAGCCGGGGAGCTCGTGTGCCCGCCGGTACGCGTCCGCGCTGGTCCGGAGCGTGACGTGGCGGGCGGCCAGCGCGGTTGCCAGGTCCGCGTAATGCTCGGAACGCAGCATCCAGCCGCGATAGACAGCGTCGCCGCTTGCGCCGGCGTCGCCGCTTGCGCCGGCGTCGCCGCTTGCGTCGGCGTCGCCGCTTGCGTCGGCGTTGCCGCTTCCGCCGGCGTTGCTCTCTTCCCCGGCGGGGACGAGGGCGACGGCGGCGGGGGTCGCGCGGCCCTGGGCGAAGGCGTCATGGTCGATCACGGCCACCGGCACCCCGGCGTCGCGCGCGGCGGCGGCCTCGGGCGCGAAGTGCTCGTCGGGCCGGCGCGGGCGCAGCGGATCGGCCGGCAGCAGCAGCATCATGCCCTCATGATCCCAGGCGGGCGCGACTCAGCGGATCTCCAGGGTCACCCCGTCCGCGCGGGCGGGCAGGAGCTCGCCGACGATCGGGAAGCCCGGCACCTCCCCGGCGACGAGCAGCCCGCCGGAGGTCTGCGCGTCGGCCAGCAGCAGCAACTCGTCCTCGGCGACGCTGCCGGGGTCGGCGTGGGGGCGTACCCAGTCGAGGTTGCGCCGGGTGCCGCCGCTGACGCACCCGGCGGCCAGGGCGTCCCGGGCGCCGTCCAGGTAGGGCACCGCCGCGGCGTGGACCCGGGCGGTGACGCCGCTGGCGCGGGCCAGCTTGTGCAGATGGCCGAGCAGCCCGAAGCCCGTCACGTCGGTCGCGCACACCGCGCCGGCCTCCAGCGCCGCCTCGGAGGCGGCCCGGTTGAGCCGGGTCATCGCCGCCACGGCCTGCGGGAACACCTCCCCGGTGGACTTGTGCCGGGTGTTGAGCACGCCGATGCCGAGCGGCTTGGTCAGGGTCAGGGGGGTGCCGGCCACGCCCGCGTCGTTGCGCATCAGGCGGGCCGGGTCGGCGACCCCGGTGACCGCCATGCCGTACTTGGGTTCCGGATCGTCGACGCTGTGCCCGCCGGCCACGTGACAGCCGGCCTCCCGGGCCACGTCGAGGCCGCCGCGCAGCACCTCCCCGGCCAGCTCCATCGGCAACAGCTCCCGGGGCCAGGCGAGCAGATTCACCGCGACGACGGGACTGCCACCCATCGCGTACACATCGGACAGGGCGTTCGCGGCAGCGATGCGCCCCCAGTCGTACGCATCGTCCACCACCGGCGTGAAGAAGTCCGCGGTCGCCACCACGGCCACCCCGGCGGCCAGCTTCACCACCGCGGCGTCGTCCCCGTCGTCCAGCCCGACCAGCAGCTCACCGGGCCCCCGCGGCGCGCCCGGCCCGAGCAGCCCGGCGACCACCGACTCCAGCTCACCGGGGGGAATCTTGCACGCACATCCGCCGCCGTGGGCGTACTGGGTGAGCCGTCGGCTCTGCGAGATCGTCACCCGGAGAACCCTCCCACGAACCGGGGCGATCCGCCCACCGCTACGCTGACCGGCGGAGGCGTTCAGGTGGCTGGTGCCCCTCCCGGTCTTCAACACCGGTGTGGCCCGGCATCCGGGCCAGGCGGGTTCGATTCCCGTCCGCCTCCGCTCCCCAACCCGTCCGCGTGGCGCCGACACCCTCTACCCCTGGGTGCCGGGTGGCGCCCGGGGAAGGCCGCTGCGCCGACAAGAGCCGCCGGAGGGTCATCCACATTTTTCCGGGCGTTCACCCCCCGACCGGGGCAGAAGGGATATCAATGGTGACCGATCACTGAGGAGGATCCATGAAGAACTGGTCCCGCAGGGCCCGCCTGCTGGCCGGCGCGCTCGCGCTGAGCCTGGTCACCGTCCTGGCCCCCGCGTCGCCCGCGCTCGCGCTCAACCGGGTGGCCTGCAACGAGCGGGGCTACCTCCGGATCTGGTTCTGGTCCTGGACCAGCGACGGGTTCGAGTACGAGGACAGCATCTGCTGGGCCAACGCCGGCGAGGACGACCTGCTCGAGATCCGGCGGGCGACGCGGCTGTGGTCGGGCGAGAATCTCGGGTACGTGACCACCGCGCAGCGGGGCCGGATCGACTTCGACAAGCGGAACCAGGAGTTCGACCTCCACGAGGGCACCGTGGACTTCCTCAAGATCAATTGATCGCGGGGTTCGCGGGGGAGATCAGCTGGCGTACGAGAACCTCGGCTTCCTGCAGACTCATGCCGTCGCGTTCGGTCGAGAACCGGCCCTCGGTGCTGACGCCGCGGTAGAGGGCCTCCCATTCGGCGAACTCGCCGAGGTTGACCCGCTTCTGGGCCACGTACAGCAGCATGGCGGTCGCCGGGCTGTCCCGGTACAGGCGGGCGTCGCCGAGTGCCGGGATCTCCACCAGCAGGCGGGGGTGCTCGCAGATCGCCAGCGCCAGGGCCACCGGGTCGGGGGAGCGGTCGAGCTCCAGCAGCAGGCCGATCACCTGCCGCGCGTCCTTGACGGTCAGCTCGGTCACCCGGGTGCGCAGCAGGAGCATGAGCAGGCGGGCCACCTTGTCGCGGTCGGGGCGGCTCGCCCGCGCCGGCGGCGTGGGGGTGACGATGTGGTCGAGGTGGCCGAAGGCGATCGCCGGCACGAGCCAGCTCTGCATCTGCAGCCACCAGTCGTCGGCGGTGAAGATCGTCCGGGTGCCGTGCAGGACGGCGGCGCCCAGACCCAGCTGGGCGGCCGTTCTCGCGTCGTCGACGAGACGCGCGCTGTCGTACTCCGGGAAGGTGCGTCCGTGGCTGGGCGGCTGAGTGCGGATCGTGCCGTCCCGGCGGTCGAGGGTCATCGCCCCGAGGGTGGCCAGCCAGGCATCGGGGTCGAGGCCGGCGTGCCAGAGTGCCACCAGCGAGGACCAGTCCTGGGCCAGCTGGGGTGATCTCGTCAGCCGGCCGTCCGGGGTGAGGTTGAGGCGGAGCACGACCAGATTCGCCGAGTACGCCGCCAGCTGCCGCACATGGTCGGCCGGCAGCGGGCGGTAGGACCGGTACTTCTCGGACGGCGGCCGGGTGCGCCACCGGCCGAGCAGAAGTCGACGACCTTGGCGATCTTCGCCTGCTCAAGCTCCGGAAGCGCCCGGAAGATCTGGCTCGCGAACTGCAGGATGGGCCGTTGGGTCGCCAGAGCCTGGTGGGAGAGCAGCGCGTGCAGGAGATCGTCGTCGGGGTCGCGCTGCCGGCGGCCGTTGTACGCCACGTCGGCGACGTCGCGCAGCACGTCGATGATCTTGCGGGCCACCAGGTATTCCCCGAAGGTGGCGTGCAGGAACTCGTACGAGCGCTCGGCCGCGTCGCCGCCGATCAGCGTCGCCTCGGACGCGTGGATGAAGAAGAACTCGATCAGCAGCCGGCGTCCGGAGTCGCGGGGCCGACGGTCCGTCGACTCCGCGGTCAGGGCCTCGAGGTCGCCGCCCAGCTCGGTCTCGCCCACGTGCTGGCGCCCGCGGTTGAACATCGCCAGCGCCGCGATGCTGAGCCGGTCGATCGAGGCCTCGATGGCGGCACGGGTCTCCTCCCGCAGCGACGTACGCCGGATGTCCTTGGTCCGCTCTCGTCCGGCGAACCGGGTGAACAGGTGGTCGTACAGGGTGGCCTTGGACGAGTCCGCGTCGAGCTCTGCCGCTCCCGGGCCGCTGACGTAGAGGGCGAGCAACATCAGCAACAGCGGCTGCCGGGCCAGGTGCGGCTGGCGTAGCGCCTCGTCCCGGGTGAGCCGGCGGGACCCGGGGACCCGCGCCAGGGCGGGTGTGGCGCTGTTCCACCGGCTGATCCAGGTGCCGATCTGGTCGTCACTGAACTCGGCGATCTTCAGGGTGGCGGTGCCGGCCGGGATGTCGATGCGGTCGGCGACGACGGTCCGCGAGGTGACGATGACCGCGACGGGATGCCCCTGGTCGGCCTCCACCTGCTGGAACCGGACGATCTCGTGCAGGTAGCCGGTCCGGTCGAGGTTCGCCGCCTGCAGCAACTCGTCCAGGCCGTCCAGCAGCACGACGCGCAGCCGGTCCGTCGTGGCGTCGACGAGCTCGGCCCACCCCACCCGCCGGTTGGTCGCCAGGTCGAGACCCTCCTGGATCTGGTCGAGGATGGAGGCGTGCGCGCTCACCGCCCTCAGCGGGACGCTCACCGTGGTGTAGTCGGTGGAGGGCAGGCTGGCCGCCAGCATCTTCGTCAGCATCGACTTGCCCGCGCCCGGATGCCCGAGCAGCAGCAGCGGCCCGCGCGTCGCGTCCGTGGAGAGCAGGTGCGCGGCGAGCCGGTCCGCCAGGTGATGGTGCAGCGGCAGGCCCGACCACCAGGTGTCGTCGGACGCCCGGGTCCCGGAGTCGAAGACGCAGATGCGGAACCCGGGCGGTACGAACAGCTCGGCGACGCTGGGAAAGCGGAAGGCGGCGTCGCGCCACGGGACGCTCGTGGAGACCACGGGGTCGCGGAGCCGCCCGGTGTTGGCGAGGTCGAGGGCATGCGCCGCCGCGGGCGTCTGCCCGGCCTTCGCGCCGAGCGCGGCGAGCAGGGCCTTGATCTGCAGGAACGAGGTGTCGACCGCGCTCCGCGTCGCCGCGTGCTCGTCCAGTTCGGACCAGATCCGGAATTCCGGCGCGCCGGCCTCCAGGTCGACGTAGTACGCGCGGTAACGTTCCGCCGCCTTGCGGGGCAGTGCCCGCATCCGGCGCTCGAACGTACGTGCCTGTTCGGAGACCAGCCGCAGGAGGCTCAGCGACTGGAGGAGATCGGTCGTCGAGAGGTGCAGCCGGTCGAGCCAGGCGTCGACCTGCCGCGCGTTCTCGACGAACCCCCGGGTGGCGGACGGCAGCGGGATCTCGCTGGTGTACAGCCGCTCGACCAGGGAGTTCGCCTGGCCGGGCGCGGGGCCGAAGGCGGCGTTCGCCTGCTCCCGCTCGTCGAGCCGGAAGCCACCGAACCCGGCGTCGGTGACCGCCTCGTGGAATACGTCGAAATAGGCGGCGACCACGATGGTGCTGTGTGCCGCCCTGATCAGGTGCCGGCGCTCGAGTCCCGCCGTACCGTCGATTTTTCCGCCGAGCCGGACGACCAGCTTGCGGAGCAGCCCGGTGGCCTCGTTCTTCTGGTCGATCCACCCCCAGACCGGCGCCAGGACGGCGGCGCCGGCCGGTCCGCCCGCGGCGGCCAGCCCGGCGCCGGCCCCCGCGGCCAGGATCACCCCGCCGAGCAGGGTGTCCAGCCGGTCGACGAGCGGGCTCTCCGTTCTGCCGAGGATCCGTAGGGCTCCGCGGAAGGTCAGCGACGGCTCTCGGCCCATGCGGTCAGCGTATCCGACGGCTACACGCGGTAACGGACGCGTAAACTGCTCAGATTTCGGGGCCGGGACCCGAAGAATCCGGTGACCTGCGTCTCACTGCGGAAGGTGTGCCGGTGCGGAAGATCAATGCCTCCATCGCCGTCAAGCTCATGGCTGTCGCGCTGGTCGCGGTGCTGGGCGTGCTGGTGCTCGCGTTCGTCCGGATCGCCGATATCCGCCCGACCGAGATGGAGGCGCGGGAGGTCAAGATGCGGCAGCTGGTCGAGGCGGCGCACTCGGTGCTGGGCTCGTACCAGAAGCTGGAGGCCGACGGCACGCTGACGCGGATCCAGGCGCAGGACGCGGCCAAGGCGACCATCAAGAACATGCGGTACGACAAGGTCGAGTACTTCTGGATCAACGACATGCACCCGCGCATGGTCATGCACCCGACGTCGCCCGCGCTGGACGGCGAGGACCTGTCGATGAACGAGGACCCCAACGGGAAGTTGCTGTTCGTCGAGATGGTCAAGGTCGTGCGGGCCAACGGGGCCGGATCCGTCAGCTACCTGTGGCCGAAGCCCGATCACAAGGACCCGGTGCCCAAGCTTTCGTACGTGGCCGGCTTCGCCCCGTGGGAATGGATCATCGGCAGCGGCATCTACATCGACGACGTCGACGCGATCGTGGCCACCAAGCGCAACCAGGTGCTGCTGCAGACCGGCGTCGTGCTGGTGCTGCTGCTCGCCGGGCTGGCCGCGGTCAGCCTCTCCATCTCGCGCCCGGTGCGGCGGATGACCGGCACCCTGGACCGGCTGGCGGCGGGCGACCTCGACGTGCCGGTGCCGCCCGCGGGACGCGACGAGCTCGGCCGGATGGCCGCCTCCGTGCGTACGCTGCAACGGAATCTGCGCACCAAGCAGGAGCTGGAGCAGCAGGCCGCGGGTCTGCAGGAGCAGGCCGCCGCGGACCAGCGGCGGGCCACCGCCGACCTGGCGCAGCGGGTGGAGTCCGTGGTCCGCACGGTGCTGGACCGGATCACCGAGGCCGTCACCAGCATGCAGGAGACCGCCGCGGACCTGACCACGACGACCGGCGACCTGAGCACGGCCGTCGACCGGATCAGCGGGCAGGCGGCGGAGTCGACCGGCACCGCGGCCCAGGCGGCCCAGGAGGCCAACCAGGTCAGCGACACGGTGACCGGGCTGACCTCGGCGGCCGAGACGATCGGCGGGGTCATCGAGGTCATCCGCAGCGTCGCCGCCCAGACGAACCTGCTGGCCCTCAACGCCACCATCGAGGCGGCCCGTGCCGGCGACATGGGCAAGGGCTTCGCCGTGGTCGCCAACGAGGTCAAGGAGCTGGCCCAGCAGAGCGCGGCGGCCACCGACCAGATCGCGTCCGAGGTGGAGGCCATCCAGGCGACGTCGAACGACGCGGCCTCGGTGATGGCGCGCATGGCGGAGACCGTACGCTCGCTCGGCTCGGCCACCGACGACGTCGCGGTCGCCATCGCGGGCGGCGACGGGGCCCGCAGCAGCGTCCGCGAGACCGCCTTCCGCACCGGTCAGGTAGCGGTCCGCATCCAGCAGGCCTCCGACCAGCTGGCCCGCGAGGCGGACCGGGTGAGCACGGAGTTCGCGGCCCTGATCGAACAGATGACGGAGGGCCACCGCTGACCCACCCGCCGGTTCGATACGGTGGTGCGGATGGAGCAGGACCCGAGGCGGGGCATTCCGCGTACCGATGTGGTTCTCGGCGATCCGCGGGTCGTCGCCGCGGCCGGGCGGCTCGGGCGGGAGCAGGTCAAGGCCGCCGTCGTCGGGGCGCAGGGGCGGGCGCGGGCCGGTGAGATCGGGCCCGGTGACGTGGTGGAGGCCGCGCTGGCCGCTCTCGAGGGCGGGTTGCGGCCGGTGCTGAACGCCACCGGCGTGGTGCTGCACACGAATCTGGGGCGGGCCGCGTTGTCGCCGGCGGCGGTCGAGGCCGTCGTCGCCGCCGCCGGTCACACCGATGTCGAGCTCGATCTGGACAGCGGGCGGCGGGCGAAGCGGGGGCGGGATGCTCTCGCCGCGCTGGCCGCCGCGGTGCCGGACGCCGGCGGGGTGCACGTGGTCAACAACGGGGCGGCCGCGCTGGTGCTGGCCGCGACCGTGCTCGCCCAGGGGCGGGAGATCGTCGTCAGCCGGGGCGAGCTGGTCGAGATCGGGGACGGGTTCCGGCTGCCGGACCTGCTCGTCTCCACCGGGGCCCGGCTGCGGGAGGTCGGCACCACGAACCGGACCTCGCGGGAGGACTACGCCGCGGCGGTCGGGCCGGAAACCGGCTTCGTGCTCAAGGTGCATCCGTCGAACTTCGTCGTGCGGGGGTTCACCCGGTCGGTGGGGATCGGCGAGCTGCGGGGGCTGGGCGTTCCGGTGGTCGCCGACATCGGGTCGGGGCTGCTCGCGGCCGATCCGCTGCTGCCGGACGAGCCCGACGCGGCATCGACCCTGCGGGCCGGGGCGCACCTGGTCATCGCCAGCGGGGACAAGCTGCTCGGCGGGCCGCAGGCCGGGTTGCTGCTGGGCGACGCCGCGCTGGTGGAGCGGTTGCGGCGGCATCCGCTGGCGCGGGCGCTGCGGGTCGACAAGCTGACGCTCGCCGCGCTGCGGGCCACCGTGGCCGGGCCGGAGACGCCGACGTGGCAGGCGTTGCGGATGGACGCCGGGGAGCTGCGGGCGCGCACCGAACGGGTCGCCGCGGAGCTGGCCGGCGCCGGGGTGGCCGCCGAGGTCACCGGCTCGGTCGCGGTCGTCGGCGGCGGCGGCGCCCCGGAGCTGGAGCTGCCGTCGTGGGCCGTGGCGCTGCCCGAGGCGTACGCCCGCCCGCTGCGCACCGGTGAGCCGCCGGTGGTCGGCCGGGTCGTGCGCGGGCGGCTGCTGCTGGATCTGCGATGCGTGCCCGCGGCCCAGGACAGGGCGCTGGTCTCGGCGGTCCTCCGGGCGGACGCCTGACGTGCACGTCGTCGCCACCGCCGGGCACGTCGACCACGGGAAGTCGACCCTGGTCCGCGCCCTGACCGGGATGGAACCCGACCGGTGGGCCGAGGAGCGGCGCCGCGGCATGACCATCGACCTGGGTTTCGCGTGGACCACGCTGGAGCCCGGCGGCACCGTGGCGTTCGTCGACGTCCCCGGCCACGAGCGGTTCGTGCCGAACATGCTCGCCGGGATCGGGCCGGTGCCCGCCGCCATGGTGGTCGTCGCGGCCGACGAGGGCTGGATGCCGCAGTCCGCCGAGCACCTGGCCGCCCTGGACGCGCTCGGGGTGCGCCACGGCCTGCTGGTCGTCTCCCGGTGCGACCTGGCCGATCCGGGGCCGGCGCGGGACCGGGCGGCCGCGGAGCTCGCCCGCAGCTCGCTGGGCGCGGTCGAGGCCGTGGCGGTCAGCGCGGTCACCGGCGAGGGGCTGGGCGCGCTGCGGGCCGCGCTCGGCCGGCTGGTCACGGCGCTGCCCGCGCCGCCGGAGGGTCCCGTACGGCTGTGGATCGACCGGGCGTTCACGATCAAGGGCGCGGGCACGGTGGTCACCGGGACGCTCGGCGGCGGCGAGCTGCGTACGGGCGACGAACTGGAACTGACCGGCGCGGACCGGGCGGTGCGGGTGCGCGGCCTGCAGAGCCTCGGGAAGCCGGCCGGCTCGGTGCGGGGTACCGCCCGGGTGGCGGTCAACCTGCGGGGCGTCGGCACGGACGAGGTGGGGCGGGGCGCCGCGCTGCTCACGCCCGGCCGCTTCCTCTTCACCGGCCTCGTCGACGTGCGGGTGCACGGCGACCCGGCCGGCGAGCTTCCGGCCACCCTCACCCTGCATGCCGGATCGGCCGCCGTTCCGGTGCGGGTACGCCCCCTCGGCGCCGACACCGCCCGGTTGCGGCTCGCCCGCCCCCTGCCGCTGCGCGTGGGGGACCGGGCGCTGCTGCGCGATCCCGGCCGGCACCACGTGGCCGGGGGCGTGACCGTGCTGGACGTCGTACCCCCGGGACTGAACCGGCGGGGTGCCGCCGCGGCCCGCGCGGCGACGCTGGCCGGGATGGACGGCGTGCCCGACCTGGCCGGCGAGCTGCGGCGGCGCAAGCTCGCCCGGCGCGACGACCTGCTGCGGATGGGGGTGCCCGCCACGGGGGACACGTGGCTGGCCGACCCGGAGCACTGGGCCGGGCTGCGCGTGCGGCTGGCCGCGGAGGTGACCGCGTACGCCGCGGAACGCCCGCTGGAGCCGGGAGCACCGGTGGAGGCGCTGCGACACCGGCTCGCCCTGCCGGACCGGTCGCTGGTCGAGGCGCTCGTCGCCCCGCCGCTGGTGCTGCGCGCGGGCCGCGTGTCGGCGGGCGGGACCGGCGTGCCGGCCGAGCTGGCCGCCGCGGTGGACGAGGCGTTCGCCGAGCTGGCCGGGCCGTTCGCGGCGCCGGAGGCGTACCGGCTGGCGGAGCTGGGGCTGGGGGTGCGGCAGGTGGCCGCGGCGGTCCGGGCCGGGCTGCTGGTGCAGCTGGCGGGGACGGTCGTGCTGCGGCCGGACGCCGTCGCGCGGGCCGGCGAGGTGCTGGCCGGGCTGCCGCAGCCGTTCACGCTCAGCGAGGCGCGTCAGGCGCTCGGCACGACCCGCCGGGTGGCCGTGCCGCTGCTGGAGCTGCTGGACCGTACCGGCGTCACCCGTCGCCTGCCGGACGACCGCCGCTCGCTGCGATAACCGCGGGGGAGCCCGCCGCGGTGGCGCGGGCCCGGGCGCTCGTCGTCACCAGGCCCAGGACCAGCACGGCGGCGCCGCAGCCGGCCATGATCCACCAGCCGGCCCGGGACGCCTCGGCGAAGCGGGCGGCGGACGGGCCGTCCAGCCCGGAGACGACGGCGGCGCCGATGACCGCGACGCCGAGCGCCGCGCCCACCTGCCGGCTGGTCGAGGCGAGCGCCGCCGCGACCCCGGCCTGCGCGCGCGGCAGGCCGGACACGGCGGTGTCGGTGATCGGCGCGTTGACCAGGCCGAACCCCAGCCCGAAGAGCACATAACCGATCATCAGCACCCAGACCGGCGTACGGGCGGTGAGCTGCGTGAACGGCAGCATGGCCAGGGCGATGGCCGCGCCGCCGAGGGCCAGCGGCAGCCGGGCGCCGCGGGTGCCGACGATGCGCCCGGACAGCGGCGCGACGACCGCGGTGACCAGCGCCATCGGCAGCGTCCAGAGGCCGGCGTGCAGGGCGGAGAGCCCGCGTACGTCCTGGAGGTAGAGCGCGTTGAGGAACAGGAAGCCGGCCAGGGCGCCGAACGCGCACACCGCGATCACCGTCGCGCCCGCGAACGGCACGCTGCGGAACACCCGCAGGTCCAGCAGCGGTTCCTCGCGGCTGTTCTCGTACGGGATCAGCACCGCCAGCGCCGCCGCCCCCACCGCGAAGCAGCCGATGATCCCCGGCGCGGTCCACCCCCGCGCCGGCCCCTCGATGATCCCGAAGGTCACGGCGGCCAGCAGCGTCAGCACCAGCAGCTGCCCCACCGGGTCGAGCCGGCGCGCCCGGGCGGCCCGCGACTCCGGGACGAAGGCGGCGGCGAGCGCGATCGCGGCCAGTCCGACCGGCACGTTGATCCAGAAGATCGACCGCCAGCCGAGCGCGGCCACCAGGGCGCCGCCCAGGACCGGGCCGAGGGCCATGCTCAGCCCCACCACCCCGCCCCACACGCCGATGGCCCGGGCCCGCTCGCGCGGCGCGGTGAAGGTGTTGGTGATGATCGACATCGCGACCGGGTTGAGCATGGAACCGCCGACCGCCTGCAGCGCGCGGAAGAAGATGAGCCAGCCCAGCGAGGGCGCCACGCTGCACAGCAGCGAGCCGGCGGTGAACAGGGCGAGGCCGGTCTGGAAGGTGCGCCGGCGGCCGGCCCGGTCGGCGGTCGAGCCGGCCAGCACCAGCAGGCTGGCCAGGACCAGCGTGTACGCGTCGATGACCCACTGGAGGCCGGACACGGAGGCGTCCAGGTCGGCGCGGATCGACGGCAGCGCGATGTTCACGATCGTGGTGTCGAGCCCGACGATGAACAGGCTCAGGCAGCAGATCGCGAGCACCGACCGGCGGCGGCGGGGGCTGAGCTCGGTCATCCCACCAGTTGTACCGCGCGAAGTGTGCATGATGCAGCATTCCGCGGGCGGGTGCTTCGCGCCGTTCCCCGCCTCGGCCGGCGCGGCCGGGCGTACCTTACGGTCAGCGGGCGGTGCGGGGAAGGTTCATTCCCTCGCGTACGGGGAAGGTCTGCGCGCAAGCCGTCACGAGGAGAACCGCATGAAGATCTGGCCGGGCAACCCGTATCCGCTCGGTGCCACCTACGACGGGGGCGGCACGAACTTCGCCCTCTTCTCCGAGGTCGCCGAGCGGGTGGAGCTGTGCCTGTTCGACGACGCGGGCAACGAGACGCGGGTGGACCTGCCCGAGCGGGAGGCGCTGGTCTGGCACGGGTACCTGCCGCGGATCGTGCCGGGTCAGCGGTACGGCTACCGGGTGCACGGGCCGTACGACCCGTCGCGGGGGCTGCGGTGCAATCCGAGCAAACTGCTGCTGGATCCGTACGCGAAGGCGATCGAGGGACACCACGTGTGGGACAACGCGTTGTTCTCGTACAACTTCGGCGACCCGAACTCGTACAACGACACCGACTCGGCGCCGTACGCGATGCGCTCGGTGGTGGTGAACCCGTACTTCGACTGGGCCAACGACCGCCCGCTGCGGATCCCGTTCCACCAGACGGTCATCTACGAGGCGCACGTGAAGGGGATGACGGCCGCGAACCCGCGGATCCCCGAGGACGTGCGGGGCACCTACTCCGGCCTCGCCCACCCCGAGATGATCAAACATTTCCGGCAGCTCGGGGTGACCGCGGTCGAGCTGATGCCGGTGCACCAGTTCGTCCACGACTCCGGCCTGACGGAGCGCGGCCTGTCGAACTACTGGGGCTACAACACGATCGGATTCTTCGCCCCGCACAACGACTACGCCTCGTTCGGCGGCAGCGGCGGCCAGGTCCAGGAGTTCAAGTCCATGGTCAAGGCCCTGCACGCGGCCGGCATCGAGGTCATCCTCGACGTGGTCTACAACCACACCGCCGAGGGCAACCACCTCGGGCCGACGCTGTCCTTCCGCGGCATCGACAACCCGGCCTACTACCGGCTCGTCGACGGCGACCGGCAGTACTACTACGACACCACCGGCACCGGCAACAGCCTGAACGTGCGCCACCACGAGTCCCTGCGGCTGCTGATGGACTCGCTGCGCTACTGGGTGACCGAGATGCACGTCGACGGGTTCCGCTTCGACCTCGCCGCCTCGCTGGCCCGCGAGTTCCACGAGGTGAACCGCCTCGCCGCGTTCTTCGACCTGGTCAACCAGGACCCGGTGGTGTCGCAGGTGAAGCTGATCGCCGAGCCGTGGGACGTCGGCGACGGCGGCTACCAGGTCGGCGGGTTCCCGCCGCTGTGGACCGAGTGGAACGGCAAGTACCGCGACACCGTCCGCGACTTCTGGCGCGGCGAGCCGGCCAGCCTCGGCGAGTTCGCCTCCCGCTTCACCGGCTCCTCCGACCTGTACGAGATCGACGGGCGCCGGCCGATCGCCTCGATCAACTTCGTCACCGCCCACGACGGGTTCACCCTCACCGACCTGGTCTCCTACAACGAGAAGCACAACGACGCGAACGGCGAGGAGAACCGCGACGGCGAGAGCCACAACCGGTCCTGGAACTGCGGCGCCGAGGGGCCCACCGACGACGCCGGCATCGTGAAGCTGCGGGAGCGGCAGAAGCGCAACTTCCTCGCCACCCTGCTGCTGTCGCAGGGCGTGCCGATGATCGCCCACGGCGACGAGCTCGGCCGCACCCAGCAGGGCAACAACAACGTCTACGCGCAGGACGGCCCGCTGTCCTGGATCGACTGGGACGACGCCCGCCACCACGACGTGCTCACCCTGTTCACCCAGCAGCTCACCGCGCTGCGCGCCCGGCACCCGATCTTCCGCCGCCGCCGGTTCTTCACCGGCGACCCGGCCGGCGACTCCAAGCAGCCCGACATCGCCTGGCTGCGCCGCGACGGCGAGCCGATGACGCCGGAGGACTGGACGGCGCAGTCCGGGATGACCATGACGGTGTTCCTCAACGGCCACGGCATCCCCGAGCAGGACCCCCTCGGCGAGCCCATCGTGGACGACTCGTTCCTGGTCCTGTTCAACCCGCTGCCGGAGGACGTCACCTTCACCTTCCCGCCGATCGAGTACGGCCGGACCTGGGAGAAGGTGGTCGACACCGCCGACCCGCTGCTGGCCGGCCGGAAGAAGTCGGTGAAGGCCGGGGGCACCCTGCCGGTCGGCGGCCACACCATGGTCGTCCTGCGCTGCCGCTACTGACGGGTGGAAACGGTTGTCCGGACTCGAGCTCGCCCGCCGCTTCTACCACCGGCAGGTGCGGCCGCTGCTCGGGTCCGGGCAGCACGCCGCGGCCCTGCTCGGCAACGGCTCCGAGGTGCTCGGCCTCGACGACGAGGTGTCGGCCGACCACGACTTCGGCCCGCGGGTGCAGGTGTTCCTGCCGCCGGGGGCGCCACGGCCCGACCTGGCGGCGCTGCCGGCGACCTTCGAGGGTTTCGGCACGGACCAGGTCGAGCTGACCACCGCAGGGGACTTCTTCACCGACCGCCTGGGCATCGACCCCGCCGACGGCCTCGCCCCGAGTTCTTGGGACAGCGCCAGCCGGGTCACCGACGCGCACGACCGCCGTGCCCTGCCTGCCTATGGCGTCGTGAGGCGCCGGAAACTCCAACGCAACGTCGGAGCGCCGGCCTCTTCCAGCGCCAGCGCGAGGCGGCCGGCGGACCTCCGCGCCGCCTCTTCGTCAGCTTCCGTCATCGTCGCCCGCCTGCCGGTTCCTCTGGGTCTACCGCGTCGACTTTGCGCGGCGTGTAACGAATAGGCGACCACACCGTTAGGACGTCTTGGGACCTTCTGGCTGGCATGGCCGTCTCGCCAGCGAGGGAGTCGTTGCGTGAACCATCCGCGGGAGTTCCCGCCGAGCCGGGTGCTCTGGTCGGCCGTCAGATGTAGTCGGGTTCGAGTTCGCTTCGGGCCGTGTCGAGCAGTTCGGCGGCGAACGCCTGGGTGTCGACCTTGCCGAGCCAGTCGACGAAGGCCTTTCGTGCCTGGTCGATCTGTGCGGCGAGCGCGTCGTCGCCGACGATGTCCGCCGGCGCGATCACGCGTCGCAGCGAGGTCGACTCGATGGCGGCCTTGGCCAGTTTCTCGCCGATCCAGAAGCCGGTGCGTTCGCGGATGACGAAGGTCAGGTGGACGCTGTCCTCGGTCTGGTTGAAAGCGTGCGGGTTGTGGACCCAGCCGCGCGGGAGCACGAGAACCTGCCCCGGTTTGAGCTCGATCTCCAGGTCGGGGCCATCGGCCTTGAGCTGCTCGACCAGTTCGTCGAGCGGCTGGGTGTTGGATGCCTTGTAGCCGCGATGCGGTTCGTCGCCGACCGGCCGCCAGATCTGCCAGGTCTTGCAGCCTGCGGCTTGGTAGACGATGCCGATGTTCTGGTCCCAGTGGTAGTCGAGGCCCTGGGCGCCGGCGGGGGTGACGAACGCGGTGACGTAGCAGCCGTAGCCGGTCTCGTGTTGGATGGCTCGGCACATGGCGTGCAGCGGCGGGTACCAGCGGTCCAGGTTGCGGATCTGGAAGCTGTAGCCGCGCTCGCGCCACATCGCGATCCGTGCGGGGTCGAGCTTGCCGGCGGTCGCGTACGCGCGAGGATGGCGGGCGGCGCCGTCCTTGACGACGTTGATCTCGTCGGCGGGCGCGCACCCGGTTTCGAGGTATGTGTTGAGTAGTTTCGCGTTGACGATGGCCGGCAGGTGACTGCCGTCGGGCAGGTCGTGGATGGCTGGTTCGGTCGGCCAGTTCGTCATCATGTCCTGGTACGTCGCTTGATCGAACAGCATCCTGAGGGTCACGGCGTCCTCCGCGGGCTGGGAGTGGTCAGGGTCGGGGCGGTAGTGGGCATGGGATGTCGGGCAGGTGGGTGTGCGGGCAGCAGATGGCCGCGTAGGCGATGACTCCGCCGTTCGGGTTGGTGTAGTACTGCCAGTAGGCGTCCACACCATTGAGCAGCCCGTCCCGGGAGGTGGCTCTGCGCGCGTCCAGTCCGACATCGCCGGCCAGCGGTGGTCGGGCGCCGTTGACGGCGGGGAATCCGACGTCGCCTTCCATGGGCGGGTGGCTTTTGTAGGTGGCGGCCATCCAGTCGATGGCGTCGTCGACGTCGGTCCAGGTGAGGTCGGCTGATACAGCGTTGCGGCGTAACAGGTAATGGCCGAGCCGCATGGGTGGCAGTGAGGAGCGGAGGAATTCCTGGGTCGCGGGTGTGCCGGGCACGCCGGGCCGGCGCAGCGATACGTCCTTCAGATCCTTGCTCGATCCGGTCCAGAGATAGCCGTGCCAGTGCCCGAGGGTCATCCCGCTTCCTCAATCTGTTGTCAGCTGCGGTGGGCCGCCCTCCGGCGACCCACCCGGTGTGAACTGGGCTTGCGGATCAGGCGTTGTCGCCCGGCCCGGTGATGGCGATGACGAAGTCGGTCATCTCCGCCGCGCTGAAGCGCAGGGTCGGGCTGGCCGCGCCGAGCTTGGTGTCGCGGATGGCGTAGGCGCCGGGCTCGCCGGGGATGTCCGCGAACGAGACGCAGGACTCCAGGCTGCCGCCGATGTTGCCGCCACACGGCGTGCGGAACGCCGTTTCCGGGACCTCGACCGAGTACAGGTCGTCGGTGTCCATGGCATGCTCTCCTTTGCGTGTGCGCCACGAGGTCCGTCCTCGCGGGTGGTGCATTCGCCCCGGTCTGGTCGTCGTCTTTCGCAGGGAAGGCGACCGGACCGGGAGTCTGAAGGGCCGAGAAGTCAATCGCTCGGCTTCATGGAGAGGTGCTCTCGCTTCCGACTACGGGATGTGTCGGCTTGTCCTCGCCGTGGGTGCCGTAGCAGACGTGGCAACGGGCGTGCAGCGCGTCGGCGGGTTGGTCGTCGCTGGGGACGTAGCGATGTGGCCGGTACTCGAGTCGTTCGACGGTGACCATCGGGACGATGCCGTCACGGATGAAGTGCCCGGCCGCGACGGCGGCGATGCACTGCACCCTGCTCAGCCAGCTCGACCTTTGCCGGGTGCGCACAGCCACGGCTCGCCGCAGGCCGGGCAGTCCCATGTCGGCCGGTCGGACTGGTGCGTGTCCTCGCAACCAGCATCAACGGCCGCCGTTCGCGCGGCGCCACTGAGCCGGGGTGAGAGCTCCAGCTCGCCCGACCTGGCTGTAGGACTGCGTCGGCAGCGCCGACCAACTCGGAACGCACGGCGCGGCCGGCGGGACGGTCGCTGCGGGCAGGTCGGCGGTGGTCATCGCGCCGCACAGCGGGCACCACCGGCTTTTGACCTTGAAGCTGATCAGGCCCGCGAGGAACCCCAGCAGGAGTGCGCTCGTCGCCGCTATCGCCACCACTGGGGTTCACCTCCGTGAACGCGGTGGTTCGTGGTCGTCGCCATGTCCTGCCTTCCGTGATGTCGAGGGCACGCCGACCTGCGACGTACTGTCACGGTGGTCTCACCCGGCCCGCTGGTTCGTTGTGGTGCGGCGGGGACTTCGTGCCCGGTTTCGTTTCCAGGGGTGGCGGCCGGCGTGGTGCGGTGGCCGCCGTGGGCTTCGCTGCTGTTCACCAGGTGTTTCGTTCACAGCGTGGCGGTCCGGTGACCCGGAAATGAAGGCGACAAGCGTCAGCCGCTGTCAGCCGACGCGGCAGGTGTCGGAGTACAACCCGGAAGGCGTACGGATACTGTGCGCTGATGAGCGTTGAGCCGAAGCGAGCCAGTGAATGGACCATCCACGGCGAGCGCGTCGTCGACGACACCCGGCGGGCTGTGCTGAGCATCGCGGACGTGGAGCTACCCGACGGCGTCCGCTTCGAGCAGTACGTCCTGCGGATCCCGGCCGCCGCGATGGTCATCGTGCTCGACGACGACGAACGCGTGCTGATGATGTGGCGGCACCGGTTCATCGTGGACCGCTGGGTCTGGGAACTGCCCGGCGGTTACCTCGACCCGGCCGAGGACTCTATGACCTGCGCCGCTCGCGAGGTCGAGGAAGAGACCGGCTGGCGGCCGCGCAGCATCGAGAAGTTGATCAGCTTTCAGCCGATGGTGGGCACGATCGACCAGGAGAACATCGTCTACCTGGCCCGCGGCGCCGACTTCACCGGCGCGGCCCCGGACATCAACGAAGCCGAGCGCCTCGGCTGGATCCCGCTCGACGAGATCCAGCAGCACATCGACGATGGCACCATCGTCGGCGCCGGCTCCGTTTCTGGGCTGCTCGCCCTGCTGCTGCGGAAGGCGACCGGAAAGCTTTAGGCGCTGGCCAGGATCGGCCTGGCCCGCTCGGCGAAGTCCTGCACCGCTGGTAGCCCGACATGCTTGGAGAGACGGTCGGCGAGGTCGGTCAGGTAGTCACGGGCGCGTGACGAGTACAGCCCTTCCGCGGCTTCGACCGCCTCGACACCGACCCGCGCGGATTCCTCCGGCTCGCCGTTCTGCGCGTGCGCTACGGCGAGCAGGACGAGGTTGAACTGCCGGCCCCGGGCATACTGTCGGCCGTCCATGGCCAGCGACCGGGTGGCGAATCTTGTCGCGATGTCGCCCCTGCCCAGGGCGGTGAAGCAGTGCCCGAACTTGGCCGCAAGGTAGTTCTCGTCGAAATACCCGATCCACTGCGGCTCGCTGGTCCGGTCAGCCTTGTCGAAGATCGCCTCGGCCCTGTTCAGAGCCGTCGCGCAGGCCTTCTCGTTGCCGCCGACGGCATGGCCTTGGGCTTCGAGAACTGCCGACTCCGCCTCGATCGCGGCGATACCTGCCTCCCCTGCCGCGCGGCCGGCGGCCTTGGCCAGGTCCACCGCCTCGCCGGAGGCGCGCAGGAACGCGGCCTGATGGCTCATCGCCGCCAGAATCTCCGCTCCCAGCGCCCGGTCACCGGCGCCCGCCGCAAGGCGAAGAGCCTGGATCAGGTATCGCTGGGCCAGCCCGTGCATTCCGGCGTCGTACGAAGCCCAGCCCGCGAGCTGGGTCGTCTCCGCGACCGCGGACAGCAATTGACGGCCGGTCGCCGCGTCGTAGCGGCCGTTGATCAACTCGGTGACGTCGGCGTTGAGGAAGCGCACCAGACTGTCGCGGATGTGGCCGCCGCCGAACTGGTTGTCCAGCGTCCGGGACGTCGAGGTCATCCGGCGCACGGTCTCGACGTCGGCGACCCCGATCAGCCGTTCACCGTTGCCGGCCGGGCGCTCGTCGAGCGACGACATCAGCCATCGCATCGCCGCAGGCAGAAAGGCCGTCGCGCTGAAGCCCACCTGCCGAAGAAGGTTCCGCCGCTGCATATCGCCTCGCCAAAGATCAACGACGACATCTATGCCGTGCCGCCGGTCCGGCGCGAACTCTAGCCCGGACGGCATGGCCACTGCCGTTTGTTCGGCCGCGCCGGGCCGGGCATTGGTGTCGGCTGACACCTCGGACACCATGGCGGACAACTGACCGCCCGCGCTGAGCGCCTGATCCAGCAGAACCGCGACGGAGAGACTCGGTCGTTTGCTCCCCGATTCAAGATCCCACAGGTGGCCGTGCGAACAATGGACCATCCCGCCGAGCCGGCGCAGAGACAATCCATGCTGCTCACGCAGCGCTTTGAGCTTGCGGCCGAAGTCGGGATGGGCAACAACAACCCGCCGTGGCATCGGCCACCCCTAACGATTCCGATGAACGGTGATCCCGGCTTTCCGAACCGGGCATCACCGGACACCATAGCCCTCATGCGGACGTTTCCGGGGGCCACACAATCTCTCAGCCGTGTTCCGGACTGCACCTATCCGATGTGGCGACCGCTGATGTGGACCGTCACCCACTGATTCCGACGACCTCGACCTCGATCTCGTAACTGCACAGGTGTCGTACTGCCCGGTACGTCGCGACCTGGGAGAACGTGAACAGATTCTGCGGCGTCAACGCCTCTCCAGACTTCAGGGTGATCCCGTACACGACCTTGGAGGGCTTGAAGCCGAGCGGCACCGTCCGCGTCCCCCTGACACCGCATGGACGCGCTCGGTGAAGCGCTGGCCGGCGCGTCGAATATCGTTCACGCAGAGACGCCTTGAAACTTCTGCACGTCCCGCGTTGGCGGCGTCTCGCCGTCATCCGCATCCACCCCGTGGCGGTCAGTTGCCGGCTTGGCTGGCCAAGCTGCCCGGGACGGCGGACCAGGTCATCGACTCGACCGAGGTGCTGACCGATCCGGGCCGGTGCCGGGCGGCGGCCCCGCTGCTCGGCCTGGCGGGGGCCGGGGAAGAATGCGGGTCATGGACGATCTCGACCGGTTCGTAACGGCTCAGGACGGTGTGTACGAGCGGGCGCTCGCGGAACTGCGGGCCGGGGACAAGCGGAGTCACTGGATGTGGTTCGTGTTCCCGCAGATCGTCGGCCTGGGTTCCAGTGCCACGGCCCGGGCGTACGCGATCCGTGACCTGGCCGAGGCCCGCGCCTACCTGGCGCATCCGGTGCTGGGGCCGCGTCTCGCCGAGTGTGCCCGGGCGCTGCTGGCGGTCGAGGGTCGCACGGCCGCCCGCATTTTCGGGCATCCCGACGATCTGAAGCTGCGCTCGTCGATGACGTTGTTCGCGCGGGCCGCCGATGATCCGGGTCCCTTCCAGGCGGTGCTGGACAGGTTCTACGACGGCGAGCCGGATCCGGCCACACTCGAGCGGCTCTGAGGGCGCGCCGTCGCCGATCCGACCGAGAGGGCTCGTCCGCGGGTCCGGTGGGCCAGGATGGTGGCATGGCGGATGTCATCGTGGTGGGTGGCGGGATCATCGGGATGACGGCGGCGATGCGGCTGCGGGAACGCGGGGCCGAGGTGACCCTGTGGACACCGGTCGGTCCCACCGAGACGGTGTCCGCGGTCGCGGCGGCGGTCTGGTATCCGACCGGCCTCACCTTCGAGCCGCGCCTGCTCACCTGGGCCGCGGCCACGTATGCGGCGTTCCGCCGGCAGGCGCACGACGGGGTGCCGGGCGTGATCATCCGCGAGACCCGCAACCTGGAGCGCGACGGCTCGATCGGCGAGCCGTGGTGGGCGGCCGCCGCCGGGCGGGTCCGGTACCTGCCGATCGGGGCGCCGTGGACCCGGGAGGTGCGCTTCGAGGCGCCGACCGTGGAGATGAGCGTCTATCTGCCCTGGCTGCGGGAGCGGTTCGTGCGGGCCGGGGGCCGGGTGGTGCGCCGCCGCGTCGACCGGCTGGAGGAGGCGCTGACCGAGGCGCCGGTGATCGTCAACGCCACCGGGCTCGCCGCCGGGTCGCTGTGCGGGGACCCCGAGGTCCATCCCGTACGCGGGCAGATCGTGCTCGTCGCCAACCCCGGCGTCTTCGTCTCCGTGCGCGACCAGGGCGAGCCCGGTACCTATGTGCACCCGCGGACCCGGGACGTCGTGCTCGGCGGCACCTTCCAGGCCGACAACTGGAACACCACGCCGGAGCCGGCGACCCGGGACGCGATCATCGAGCGCTGCGTGGCGCTGGTGCCCGAGCTGGCCGGGGCGCCGGTGCTGGGGGAGAAGGTGGGGCTGCGGCCGGCGCGGCGGGGTGGCCCGCGGGTGGAGGCGGAGAAGTGGCCGGGCGGGACGGTGGTGCACGCGTACGGGCACGGCGGCGCCGGCATGACGCTGTCGTGGGGCTGCGCGGACGAGGTCGCGGCGCTGGCGTTCTGACCACGGATCGTTAACCTTCCGTTTACCCAAGGTCCGGTTTAGACTCACCGCAGCCCCGCGTCGGGCCAGTTCAACCCGGTTCATCCCGCTTGATTCCCTCGACCGCGAGGAGCCCCGACCGATGTCCGGACACCGGCGTCCGCTGCCCGTCCTCTCCCACGGGCGCGACCAGATGACCTGCCTCTACCGCTGCGGCAACGCATGCGACCACCCCGTGCCGAACCCGACCGACAACCCGTACCTCGGCGATCTGCTGAGCGACGGCCTGACCCGGCGTGGCCTGGTGCGGGCCGGCGCCGCGGGCGCCCTGGTGCTCGGCTTCGGCGCGGCGGCCGGCGCCACGCCCGCCGCCGCGGCCGCACCGGCGGCTCCCGTGGCGTCCGCGGGGAAAGCGCCGGCCGCCGGGGAAGCACCGGTCGCGGGAGCGGCCTCCGGCCGGGCCGCCGCGCTCGGCTTCAAGCCGATCCCGCCGAACGAGCTCGACACCGTCATCGTGCCCAACGGCTACGACCACGCGGTGGTGATCCGCTGGGGCGACCCGATCCTGCCCGGCGCGCCCGCGTTCGACGTGCACCGGCAGAGCGCCGAGGCGCAGCTGCGCCAGTTCGGCTTCAACAACGACTTCCTCGCCGTCCTGCCGCTGGGCCACGACGGCCGGCGCGCGCTGCTCGTGTCCAACCACGAGTACACCAACGAGGAGCTGATGTTCCCCGGCTTCACCACGCTCGAGGCGATGACCGTCGAGCAGGTCCGGGTGGCGATGGCCGCGCACGGCATGTCCGTGGTGGAGCTCGAGCGGGCCGGGCACACCGGGCAGTGGCGGCCGGCGCGCGGGCGGCACGCGTACAACCGCCGGTTCACGATGCTCGAGACGCCGTTCCGGTTCACCGGGCCGGCCGCCGGTTCGGCCCTGCTGCGCACGGCGGCCGATCCCGCCGGGACGACACCGATCGGCACGCTGAACAACTGCTCGGGCGGGGTGACGCCGTGGGGCACGGTGCTGTCCGGCGAGGAGAACTTCAACCAGTACTTCGTCGGCGGCGACCAGGCCCCGGCCGAGCTCAAGCCGTCGCTGGCCCGGTACGGCATCACGACCACGGCCCGTTACCCGGGCGGGTCGCGGCGCTGGGAACGCGCGCAGGAGCGGTTCGACCTGGCGAAGCACCCGAACGAGGCGCACCGGTTCGGCTGGATCGTCGAGGTGGACCCGTACGAACCGGGCTCCCGGCCGCGCAAGCACACCGCGATGGGCCGGTTCAAGCACGAGGGTGCCAACGTCATCGTGGCGAAGAGCGGGCACGTCGTGGCGTACATGGGTGACGACGAGCGGTTCGACTATCTCTACAAGTTCGTGTCGAAGAAGCGCTACCGGCCGGGCGACCGGCGGCACAATCTGACGTTGCTGGAGTCGGGCACGCTCTACGTCGCCAAGGTCACCGGGGACAGCCCGGCGGCGGAGATCGACGGTACGGGCAAGCTGCCGTCCGACGGCGCGTTCGACGGCACCGGCCGCTGGATCAAGCTCGTCTCCGGCGACCGCTCGTACGTGCCCGGCATGAGCGCCGTCGACGCCCTCACCTACGCCCGCCTCGCCGGGGACGCGGTCGGTGCGACGAAGCTGGACCGGCCCGAGGACGTGCAGCCCAGCCCGGTCACCGGCAAGATCTACGCGGCGCTGACCAACAACTCGAACCGGGCCGTCGGCACGAACCCGGGCGTGGACGAGGCGAACCCGCGCCGCGCCAACCGGCACGGCCAGATCCTGGAGATCACCGAGGACGGCGGGGACCACACGGGCGAGTCGTTCACCTGGTCGCTGCCGATCGTCTGCGGCGACCCGGCGGACTCCTCGACGTACTTCGGCGGCTACGACAAGAGCGCGGTGTCGCCGATCTCGTGCCCGGACAACGTCGCCTTCGACCGTACGGGAAATCTCTGGATCGCGACCGACGGCAACGCGCTGGGCAGCAACGACGGCCTGTTCGCCACGGCGATCGAGGGGCCGGAGCGCGGGCACCTGAAGCAGTTCCTCACCGTCCCGCCCGGCGCCGAGACGTGCGGCCCGTTCATCACCGGCGACGAACGGTCGGTGTTCGTCGCCGTGCAGCACCCCGGGGAGATCACCGGCGCGACGGTGGAGAACCCGGCCTCGACGTGGCCGGACGGCGACTTCGCCAAGCCGGCCGTGGTGGTCACGTGGCGCCCGGACGGGGGCGTCATCGGCACCTGAGCACGGCGTTAACGTTCTGTTCACCGGCAGTCGGGTTGCGACTCACCCCGGCCTCCTAGCGTCAGGCCAGCGTAAGGACGCGCACCCGCCTGCAAGGAGTTCCGCCCGATGACTGAACGACCCCGTCTGCTCCCGCTGCTCGGCCCGGCCGGCCACAGCGGGCGTGACGCCATGACCTGTCTCTACCGCTGCGGCAACGCGTGCGACCACCCGGTGCCGAACGAGTCGGGCAACCCGTACCTCGGTGACGTCGTCCGGGACGGCCTGAGCCGCCGCGGCGTCGTGCGCGCCGGGGCGATCGGCGCGATGGTGCTGGGCTTCGGCGGCTCTGCCGCCGCGGCGACGCCGGCCGCCGCCGTGCCCTCGGCTGTGCCCGCTGCCGGGCCGGCGCCCGCGGCGGGCCGGGACCGGGCCGGCGCGCTGACGTTCAAGCCGATCCCGCCCAACAAGCTCGACAACCTGGTCGTGCCGAACGGGTACGACACCGCCGTGGTCATGCGCTGGGGCGACCCGGTGCTGCCCGGCGCGCCGGCCCTGGACGTCGCGCGGCAGAGCGCCGACCGGCAGTCCCGGCAGTTCGGCTTCAACAACGACTTCGTGGGGGTCCTGCCGCTGGGCCGCGACGGGAACCGCGCGCTGCTCGTGGTCAACCACGAGTACACCAACGAGGAGCTGATGTTCCCCGGCTTCACCACGCTCGAGGCGATGACCGTCGGGCAGATCGAGACGGCGATGGCCGCGCACGGGCTGTCGGTGGTGGAGCTCGAGCGGGTCGGGCACACCGGCCAGTGGCGTCCCGTACGCGGCAAGCGCCTGCCGTACAACCGCCGCATCACCGCCCTGCGCACGCCGTTCGCCTTCACCGGCCCGGCCGCCGGCTCGACCTGGCTCCGGACCGCCGCGGACCCGAAGGGCACCACCGCCATCGGTACGCTCAACAACTGCTCGGGCGGGGTGACGCCGTGGGGCACCGTGCTGTCCGGCGAGGAGAACTTCAACCAGTACTTCGTCGGCGGCGACCAGGCCCCGGCCGAGCTCAAGCCGAAGCTCGCCCGCTACGGCATCTCCACCACCGCGCGCTACCCCGGCGGGTCGCGCCGGTGGGAGCGGGCGCAGGAGCGGTTCGACCTGGCGAAGCACCCGAACGAGGCGCACCGGTTCGGCTGGGTCGTCGAGGTGGACCCGTCCGACCCCCGCTCCACCCCGCGCAAGCACACCGCGCTCGGGCGGCTCAAGCACGAGGGCGCCAACGTCATCGTGGCGAAGAGCGGGCACGTGGTCGCGTACATGGGTGACGACGAGCGGTTCGACTACCTGTACAAGTTCGTGTCGAAGAAGCGCTACCTCCCCGGCGACCGCCGGCACAACCTCACCCTGCTGGAGTCGGGCACGCTCTACGTCGCCAAGGTCACCGGGGACAGCCCGGCGGCGGAGATCGACGGTACGGGCAAGCTGCCGTCCGACGGCGCGTTCGACGGCACCGGCCGCTGGATCAAGCTCGTCTCCGGCGACCGCTCGTACGTGCCCGGCATGACGGCGGCCGAGGTGCTGACCTTCACCCGGCTGGCGGGTGACGCGGTGCAGGCGACGAAGATGGACCGTCCCGAGGACGTCCAGCCCAGCCCGCGTACCGGCAAGATCTACGCCGCGATGACCAACAACAGCAACCGGGCGGTGGGCGGCAACCCGGGCGTGGACGAGGCGAACCCCCGGGCGAACAACAAGCACGGCCACATCTTCGAGCTGGTCGAGGACGGCGGGGACCACACGGGCGAGTCGTTCACCTGGTCGCTGCCGATCGTCTGCGGCGACCCGGCCGACGCGTCGACGTACTTCGGCGGCTACGACAAGAGCGCGGTGTCGCCGATCTCGTGCCCGGACAACGTCGCCTTCGACAGCGCCGGCAACCTGTGGATCTCCACCGACGGCAACGCGCTGGGCAGCAACGACGGCCTGTTCGCCACGGCGATCGAGGGGCCGGAGCGCGGGCACCTGAGGCAGTTCCTCACCGTGCCGCTGGGCGCGGAGACCTGCGGGCCGTTCATCACCGGCGACGACCGGTCGGTGTTCACCGCGGTGCAGCACCCGGGCGAGATCAGCGGCGCGACGCTGGAGAAGCCCGCGTCGACCTGGCCGGACGGCGACTTCGCCAAGCCGGCCGTGGTGGTGACCTGGCGCCTCGACGGCGGCCCGGTCGGCAGCTGACGGGCGCGGGGCCGCCGGGTGGGGGACCCGGCGGCCCCGGGGGTCAGTCCTCCCGGTCGGTGAAGGCCAGCGTCACCGCCGCGAACAGCGGGGACCGGAACAGGTCGTAGTGGGTCAGGCCGGGCAGGATCGCCAGCGCGTGGCCGCCCTTGGGCCGTCCCTCACCCGTCCAGCCGCCGTCGCGGGCGCCGCCGTCGAGCAGCCCGAAGACCTCGACGAAGTGGGCGGGCGGCACCAGGTCCGCGTCCGCGCCCACCACCAGGGCCGGCACCTGGAGGCCGCGGACCTCCTCGGTGAAGTCGAAGTCCTCGGCCATCGCCGCGCCGATCTTGTCGAGCAGCCGGGGGAAGTCCTCCGGGCGGGGCGCCACCCGCTGGTACAGCTCGTACATCGGCGTCTCCTTCATGAACTCGGCCGCCGCGCCGGACACCTGCCCCTGCTGCGCCAGGATCTCCGGGTAGGTCGCGCCGCGGCGGATGCCGGCCGACGCCGAGACCAGGCGGCGTACCTTCTCCGGGTGCCGGATCGCGGTCAGCAGCGCCACCCCGCCGCCCAGCGAGTAGCCGGCCACGTCCGGCCGCTCCAGGCCCAGGTGGCCGATGAGGGCGGCCACGTCGTCGGCCATCGTGCGAATGTCGAGCGGCCGGTCGACGTCGGCGGTCCGGCCGTGGCCCTGCAGGTCCGGCAGGACGACCGTGCGGTGCGCCGTGAGGGTGTCGAGGAGCGGTGCGAACATCTCGCCCGACCCGAGCCCACCGTGCAGCAGCACCAGCGGACGCCCGCTGCCGTGGACCTCGTAGTACATGCTGAGCCCGTTGACGTCCGCGTACTGCCCGGTTGCGGTCATGGCCACTCCTTGTGCTTGTTCGTCCGGGTGTCGCAGGGGTAGACCGGGCGGCCACCGGAAAGTCATCGGTGCCCGGCGGGGAATTTTCCGTAGTCTTGCCGCGTGACCGACGTGGCCCAGCTCGAGGCGTACCGGCCGGAGCTGACCGGGTACTGCTACCGCATGCTCGGTTCGGCCTTCGAGGCCGAGGATGCCGTGCAGGACGCCCTGCTCCGCGCCTGGCGGGGGCTCGACGACTTCGAGGGCCGCGCGGCGCTGCGGTCGTGGCTCTACCGGATCGCCACCAACGTCTGCCTCAGCATGCTGGACAGCGCCCAGCGGCGGGTCCGCCCGATGGATCTCGGCCCGGCCGGCTCCGGGCACGCCACCGATCCCGGCGAACCCCGGCCGGAGGCGGTCTGGCTCGGCCCGGTCCCGGACACCCGGGTGGTGCCGGAGCGGGCCGACCCCGCCGACGTGATCGCCGAGCGGGAATCGATCCGGCTGGCGTTCGTCGCGGCGCTGCAGCTCCTGCCGCCGCGGCAGCGGGCCGTGCTGATCCTGCGCGACGTGCTGGCGTGGTCGGCCCAGGAGGTCGCCGAGCTGCTCGGCACGTCCGTGCCGAGCGTCACGAGCGCGCTGCAGCGGGCCCGCGCGACGGTGGCCGCCGCGGACGCCGCCACGGACGTGTACCGGCCGCTGGACGAGGCGCAGCGGGTGCTGCTCGGCCGCTACGTCGAGGCGTTCCAGGCGTACGACCTGGAGGCGCTGACCACGCTGCTGCACGAGGACGCGACGCTGTCGATGCCGCCGCTGCCGCTGTGGCTGCGCGGGACCGGCGACATCGGCGCCTGGATGGCCGGCACCGGCAGCGGCTGCCGGGGCTCCCGCCTGATCCCGGTGGCGGCCGGCGGCCAGCCGGCGTTCGGCCAGTACCGGCCGGCGTCCGGCGGCGCGGGCCACGAGCCGTGGGCGCTGATCGTGCTGGAGATCTTCGGGGGGCGGATCGCCGGGATCACGAACTACCTCGACACGCCGCGCCTGTTCCCCCTCTTCGGGCTGCCGCCGCGCCTCGGCTGATCAGACCGTACGCAGGTCGAGCGTGTGCCAGACCAGCGAGTCCTGGTCGCCGGTGGCCCACCACAGCACGCCGTTGCGGGCGAAGGCGCCGTCGGTGGCCGCGGTGACGTCCACGGTGCGGCCGTCGCGCAGGTCGTGGACGAGCAGCGCCTCCGTGCCGGTGAGGTCGGAGTCCGGGCCGGCCTCGGAGAGGATCTCGAAGCGGTCGAGGATCGCCACGTCGGTGATCGCCGCGCCCGCCGAGCCGCCCGCGATGCGCCGGCGGGCGGTGCCGTCCGGGTGCATGGCGTCGATCCGGGCCAGTCCGTCGCCGGTCAGCACCATCACCCGGCACCAGACCGGGCCGCAGGTGGTCAGCTCGGTGCCGGTCGTGGCGACCCGCTGCTCCCGGTTGCCGGTCAGCTCGCGCAGGGTCGTGGTGCCGGTCCGGTCGCCGGCGCCGTCGGTCAGCCACGGCCAGGCCGTCAGCGCCCAGGTGCCGGGCACCCGGCGTACGGTGACGGCCCCGCCGGCCAGCGCGACCGACCGGATCTCGGTCTCCTCGTCGCCGGAGGCCGCGGCCCACCAGGCCCGGCCGTCCGCCAGGACGACGTCCCACTGCGAGCCGGCGAACACCGGGTTGCCGGTGTCGCGGGTGAGGCGCCGGACGTCCGCGCCGGCGGTGGTCGCGGCCCACAGTTCGGTGCGCGTACCGTCGGCGGACTCGGACCAGACCAGGTCGGTGCCGGCGACGGCCAGGGTGCCGAACTCGGGCCGGGAGGCGATCGGGCGGCGCCGCAGCTCGCGCAGCGACCCGTCGGCCGCGCGCAGGACCAGCCGCACCGCCGCGCCGTCCGGGCTGGGGGCGGTGCCGACGCTGGTCCGCGCGTCGAGGAACAGCTCCGGGTGGTAGATCGGGCCGTCCGGCACGTTGCCGGGGAGGTCGGCACGCTGCGCGTCCGGCCAGGCCGTCGCCAGGCTCACCCTCCCCGGGGGCGCGCTGCGGTCGCCGTTCTCCGGGTACGCGAGCAGCACCCCGCCCGCCACCAGCGCCACCGCCGTCGCCGCGCCGCCGGCCAGCCGCCGACGCCCGCTCACTCGTACTGCTGCTTCGGCGCGGGGATCTCCTGCCAGCCGGTGACCCGCAGGTACGGCACGTCGGCGTCGTTCACCGGGTCCTTGCCGACGCGGTCGGCGTACGTGCCGTCCACCCGCACCCAGGTGTCCGGGGCGACGCCGGCCAGGTCCCCGCCGTCGAGGCCGACCTTGATCGGGCGCCCGTCGGCGGCGCAGCAGGACATGACCATGCGGGCCAGCATCGGCTCGCCGTCCGGCCCTGGCGTCACGAAGCCGGTGAGCCGCACCGTGCGGCCGGTGAGGCTGCGTCCCTTGTCGAACACCGCCCGGGAGGCGTAGTCGAGCACCGCCACCTCGACCGGGTCGCCCGCGGGCAGCGCGGGGTAGTCCGACGACGAGTTCTGCGCGGTGAGCACGCTGCCGGCCTGCCCGGCGGCGTACGACCCCAGCGCGGGCGGCGCCACCAGCAGCAGGCCGAGCACCGGCAGGATCAGCAGCCAGCCGACGCGCGGCTCGTGGTGGTGAGCGCCGGTCTCCGGGGCCGTGGCGGCGCGGCGCGGGCGCAGCTCGTACCAGAGGGTCATGACGGCCGCGGCGACCAGCAGTAGGCCCGCGCCGATGAGGAAGGGGCGCAGCCCCTCCTTGACGTAGCGCAGGTAGAGGTCGCCCATGCAGGCCTTGAGGATCGCCCCGCCGAACAGCAGCATGATGACCGCCTGGGCCTGCCGGTTCACAGCAGCACCGCCCCGAACGCCGAGCCGGCCAGGATCCCGGCCACCAGCGTCGCCGGGGCGAACCGGGCGGCGAAGCGGCGGCCGAAGACCCCGGTCTGCATGCTGATCAGCTTGAGGTCCACCATCGGCCCGACCACCAGGAACACCAGCCGCGAGGTGAGCGAGAACTGGGAGAGCGAGGCCGCCACGAACGCGTCCGCCTCGCTGCAGATGGAGAGCAGCACGGCCAGGACGGCCAGGGCCAGCACCGACAGCACCGGATTCGAGGCGAGGCTGGTCAGCCACCGCTCGGGCACCACGACGTTGATCGTGGCGGCTGCCGCGGCGCCGAGCACGAGGAAGCCGCCGGCGTGCATCACGTCGTGCCGCGCCGCCGCCCAGAACGCCTGGCCGCGGCCCAGGCCGTCGAGGTCCGGCCGGTGCGGCAGCCTGATCCAATCGGCCTTGCCCAGCCGCAGCCAGAGCCAGCCCATGGTGACCGCCACGACGAGGCTCGCGGCCCCCCGGGCGACGACCATCTCCGGGTTGCCCGGGAAGGCGACGGCGGTGGCGGTCAGCACGATCGGGTTGATCGCCGGCGCGGCGAGCAGGAACGCGAGGGCCGCCGCCGGGGTGACCCCACGACGGATCAGCGAGCCGGCGATGGGCACGCTGCCGCACTCGCAGCCGGGCAGGACCACGCCGGCCAGGCCGGCCGCCGGCACCGCCAGCGCGGGGTGCTTCGGCAGCGCCCGGGCCCAGAAGGAGCGGGGCACGAACACCGCGATCACCGCCGACAGCACCACGCCGAACACCAGGAAGGGCACGGCCTGCACCAGCACCGACACGAAGACGGTGGTCCAGGTCTGGAGGCGGGGGCCGGAGATCAGCGACGCGAGCGGGCCGCGGAACACCACGAGCAGCACGAGCAGCGCGGCGAGCACCTCGACCGAGCCGATCCGGCGCTCCCGGTGCGGGGGCGGCGCCGGGGGTGCGGCGACGGCCGGGTGGTCGATCTCGTCGGTTGCGCTCAACGGGTGCTCCGGGTCGCGATCGGGGGCGGGCCGGGCCCCACCCTACCGGGTCGGCGGCCCGGGCCGCCCACCGCGACGCGGCCCGTCCGACCTATTGCGACCTGCGCATATGCACATCCGGCCACGGGTCCGCGGCGACGATGCGGTCGCGTCCGGCGCCCTTCGCGGCGTACAGGGCGGCGTCGGCCCGCGCGATGAGCTCGTCCGACGTCTCGGTGCCGTCCCACAGGGCGAGGCCCGCCGAGAACGTCTGCCCGAGCGGGGTCGCGGCCAGTGCCCGTTCGGTCGCGGCGCGGGCCGATGCCAGGTCCGCGCCGGGCAGCAGCACGGTGAACTCCTCGCCGCCGTAGCGGGCGAGCGTGTCGACCTCGCGCAGCGCCGAGTGCCACGCGGCGCTGGCCTCCTTGAGCAGGCGGTCGCCGGCCGGGTGCCCGTAGCTGTCGTTGAACTGCTTGAAGCGGTCCAGGTCCAGCACCGCCACGCAGACCGGCGCGCCGTCGCGGCGGGACCGTTCGAGGGCCCGCGGCAGCTCGTCGTTCCACGCCCGCCGGTTCGGCAGGCCGGTCAGGTCGTCGGTGCGCGACAGCTCGCGCACCTGCCGGGACTGCCGCTCGACCTGCCGCACGAGCTGTGCCATCCGGGTCACGACGAGCAGGAACAGGGCCGTCGAGCCGACCACGATGGCCGGGCCGTCGGTGACCCGGCCGGAGGCGACCTGCCCGGCCAGGATCGCCGGGGCGATGAGGGAGGCGCCGGTCAGCGCGGCCAGTTGCAGGCGGCCGAGGCGGGGCGGGAGCGGCGCCGCCGTCCGGGCCAGCTCGCGGGCGCCCAAGTGCAGGGCGGCCAGGCCGGCCAGCGCGAACGCGGTCAGGAACATCATGTCGATGCCCCGGCGGAACCACAGGACCTCCTCCAGCGCCCAGCCGGCGTCGCCGAGGTTGCCGAGGACCACCCAGGTGGTGTCCCCGGCGAGGAAGGCGGTGAACGATCCGGCGAGCCACCAGAACGAGGCCCCGCGTACGCCCCCGGCCCGCAGCAACCGCGTCAGCATGGCGAGCAGGAGCAGATCCCCGACCGGGTACGCCACCTGCACCGCCCGGCCCAGCAGCGACATGCCCGCCTCCTGGGCGGCCGGCTCGATCACGTACACCCAGGCGAGCAGGCCCAGCCCGGTGGTGATGGTGGTGGCGTCCACCATGGCCGTCCAGTTGCGACCGGGCTCGCGCCGGCGGATCAGCAGCGCCAGGCCCAGCGCGCACGCGGGGTAGAGGACGAGGAACAGCGGGTCCGCCGGGGTGGGCAGATCCACCCGGCCGAGAACGCTCTCGGCGTAGACCGCCACGGCGATGCCGGACGAGTTCGCGAAGATGCCCAGCGCGAAGCACCACCAGGGCAGCCGGTCGCGCCACGGCAGCCGGCGCGCCCCGGCCAGGATCGCCGCGGTGCCGGCCCAGCCGATGCCGACCTGCCACGCCGCCGTCCACCAGGGACCGTCCGGGAGCAGCTGGTAACCGGCGATCACCACGGCCATGGCGACCGCGTAGGCCCGCCGGTCAGTGCCCCGCATCGCATCCCCGTTCGCCGGCCGCTCAACCGGATCAGTCAACCCGGCGGCGGGTGCGTGGCGGGTGCGCGGCGGGTGCCGTACGGGTGCGGCGGGGGAGCGATGCCTAGGATCGGCGGGTGATGATCGACTCCCATGACGCGGCCGTGGCCGCCGCCCACGAGGTCGCCGCGGCGCTGGCGCCGGGCGTGATCCGGCGCGACCGCGAGGGCGCCGCGACCGTGCCGGCCGACGCGCTGGCGGTGCTCGACGGCTCGGGGCTGCTGGGCATCACCGTCCCGGCCGCGGACGGCGGGCCCGGCCTCGGCCCGTCCACGCTGGCCGAGGTGATCCGGGTCGTGGCGGCGGTGGACCCGGCGATCGCCCAGGTCCCGCAGGCGCACTACCTGCTCGTCGACGTCCTCGCCGCGCACGGCGACGACACCACCCGCGCCACGCTGTACGCCGAGGTCCTCGCCGGCCGGCGGATCGGCAACGCGATCGCCGAGCGGGGCGGCACCCACGCGCAGGACCTGCGCACCCGGTACGCGGGCGGCCGGCTCACCGGCCGCAAGTTCTACACGACCGGCGCCCTGACCTCGGCCTGGATCGCGGTCAGCGCCCTCGGCGAGGACGGCCGTCAGGTCCTCGCGTTCGTCCGGCGCGACGCCGGCGGGGTCACCGTCGACACCGACTGGGACGTGATCGGGCAGCGCGCCACGATCAGCGGGACCGCGACCTTCACGGACGTCGAGGTGCCGCTGGTGCTCGACTACGCGGGGGCGTACGAGGTGCCGCAGCAGCTGGGTGCCCGGGCGCAGGTGGTGCACGCCGCCATCGAGGTGGGCATCGCCGGGGGCGCGCTGCGGGACGCCCGGGCGTACCTGCGGGAACGGGCCCGTCCGTCCACCGAGGCCGTGCGGGCCGGCGCGGTGACCGCCACCGACGATCCGCACGTGCTGCACCGCTACGGCCGGGTCGCGGCGCGGGTACGGGCGGCCGAGGCGCTGCTCGCCGACGCGGCCCGTACCCTCGACGGGATCGGCCTGATCCCGGCGGACGCCGCGGAGGCCGCCCGCGGCTCCCTCGCCGTGGCGGCGGCGAAGGCGTTCGGCAGCGAGGTGGCCCTGGAGGCGGCGTCGGAGCTGTTCCAGATGTGCGGCACCAGCGCGACGGCGGCGAAGTACGACCTCGACCGGCACTGGCGCAACTCGCGGACGCACACCCTGCACGACCCGCTCGACTGGAAGTACCACCACCTGGGCGCGTACGAGCTGGCGGACGTCCAGCCGCCGAACCACGGCCAGCTGTAGCGGGGCACTCCGGCGAATCCCGCACCCACCGGTGGCAGCGCGCGTAGCGTGAACATGAGAACTTCTCACGTTATGTCCCGTCGCTCGGCCTGCGGCCTCAGGCCGGCACGCCCGGCCGCGCGCCGGCGGTGATCTCGGCCGGCCAGAGCGGCTCGGCGAAGAGATAGCCCTGGCCGTACGGGCAGCCCATGGCGGCGAGCACGACGCGCTGCTCCTCGTGCTCGATGCCCTCGGCGACCACGGCCAGCTCCAGGTGGCGGGCCAGGGTGACGATCGCGTCGACCAGCGCCCGCTGCTGGGTGCCGGCCAGGATGTCGTCGATGAACGACTTGTCGATCTTCAGCACGTCGACCGGGATCTGCCGCAGGTAGCTGAGCGAGGAGTAGCCCGTACCGAAGTCGTCGATCGCGATCCGGACCCCGAGGGCGCGTAGCTCCTCGAGGTCGGCCCAGACCTGCTCGACGTCGCGCAGCACCAGGCTCTCGGTGATCTCGAGCAGCAGCCATTCCGGCGCGGCGCCGGTGTCGGCGAGCGCCTCGCGGACCTGGTCCACGAAGCCGGGCTGCCGGAACTGCCGGGCCGACACGTTCACGCTGACGTAGCGCAGGGGCGCGGCGGGCGCGCCGGCGTGCCACTCGGCGAACTGCCGCAGCGCCTCGCGCAGCACCCAGGCGCCGATGCCGACGATCGCGCCGGACTCCTCCGCCAGCTCGATGAAGTGGTACGGGCCCAGCAACCCCCGCTCCGGGTGCTGCCAGCGGATCAGCGCCTCGACGCCGGTGACCGTGCCGCTGGGCAGCTCCACGATGGGCTGGTACTTGAGCACGAACTGCCGGTCCTCGACCGCCTCGTGCAATGCGGTACGCAGCGCGAGCCGCTCCACCATCGCGGTGTCCAGGTCGCTGCGGTAGCGCTGCCAGGTGGCCTTGCCGGCACCCTTCGCCAGGTACAGCGCGAGGTCGGCGTGGCGCAGCAGCTCGGTGGGGCTGTCCGCGTCCCGGCCGGTGGCGAGGCCGACGCTGGCCGCCCCGCTGACCACGTGGCTGCCGCCGAGGCCGTCGCTGACCTCGACCGGCGAGCCGAGCGCGGCCACGATCCGGGCGGCGACCCCCTCGGCCGCGTGGGCGTCGGACGCCTCGGCGACCAGGACGGCGAACTCGTCCCCGCCCATCCGCGCCGCGGTGTCGCGCGGCCCGATGGCCTGGGCGATGCGCCGGGCGACGGCGACCAGCAGCTGGTCGCCGACCGCGTGCCCGAGGGTGTCGTTGACCTCCTTGAAGTCGTCGAGGTCGACGAAGAGCACGCCCAGCTCGGTGCCGGCGCTCACGGCGGCGGCGAACGCCTGCTCGAGCCGGTCGCGGAACAGCGCCCGGTTGGCGAGGCCGGTGAGCCCGTCGTGGAACGCCTGGTGAGCGAGGTCGTTCTCCAGGCGGCGCCGCTCGGTCACGTCGCGCACGGTCAGCACGAGTCCGCGTACGGTGGGATCGTCGCGCAGGTCGCGGGCGATGCACTCGACCTGCAGCAGGCGGCGGTCGGCGCAGACGACGGTGAGGTCGGTGCCGTCGCGGTTCCCGGCGCGGGCACGCACCAGCAGGGCGGCCAGCTCGTCGTGGTGGGTGTCGGCGACCAGCCGGATGAGCGGGGAGCCGGTGAGGTCGGGCCGGCCGAGGACCGGGCCGGCGGACGGGCTCGCGTAGCGGATCTCGTCCTCGTCGCCGACGATGAGGATCACGTCGGACGCGCTCTGGATCAGGGTCCGGAAGTACGCCTCGCCGTCGCGGCGGCTGATCTCGCCGGCCAGCGCGATCCGCTCCACCACGAGCCCCACCTGGGCGAACAGGGCCTGCACCGCGGGGCGTACGGCCCGCAGCGTCGCCGCCGGCGCGGACAGCCGGACGACGGCCCGGGCGGGCGGGGGACCGGGCACGACCATGGCGGCCTGCAGCACGTACGGGAATCCGGCGACGGCCGGGTCGGCGGGGACCAGGCTGACCCCCAGCTCCATGGTGCTCGCGTCGCCCAGCGGCACCGGCTCCCCGGTCACCAGCGTGTACGCCTCGCCCGGCGGCATGATCGTGGCGATCGCGGTCCGCACCGCCGCCCGCACGTCGTCCCCGGTCGCGGCGCCGGCGAGGGCGGCGGTGGCCCGGCGCAGCGCCCGCTCCCGGTGGTGCGCCCGGCGCTGCTCCTCGAGCAGGCCGCCGACGCGCGCCATGACCAGCAGCACGAGCACGGCCGACCCGGCCGCGATGACCGGCGCGTCCACGACCTCGCCGGCGAGGTGCTCGGCGAGCAGGACGCCGGGGGCGATGAGGGCCGCGAGGGTCAGCAGCGCCAGCCGGCGCCCGCCCACCGTGGGCGGGGCGTCGCCTGCGGTGGCGTCGCGGGTCAGCCAGGTCATCGACGGGTGCAGCGCGGCGAGCCCGGCGGCGCCGTAGAGGACGATCCAGCCGAGGTCGACCGGACCGCCGACCGCCCAGCCGTTGCCGAGGCGGGCGAGGCCGTACATGACGTCGGAGACGAGGACGCCGACGATGCTCAGCGACAGCAGCCGGACCGCCGCGGGCTTGCCGCCGGGGGAGGTGAGCACGCGCAGCAGGATCGCCAGGGCCAGCACGTCGCCGAGCGGGTACGCGACCGACACCGCCTTCTCGGCCAGGCTCAGCTCGGTGTCCCGGGTGTACGGCGCGATCAGGTAGACCCAGGACAGCAGGCCGAGGCTGACCGTCGGCACCAGCGCGTCGAGCAGGGCGGCCCGGTTCCGGTCGCCGGAGCGGGCCCGGACGAACAGCACCAGACCGCCCGCGAGAAGCGGGTAGACGAGCACGTACAGGACGTCGGCGGGGCCGGGGAAGGGCGCGTCGAGCCCGAGCGTGACCTGGGCGTAGTAGATGGTGTCGCCGGAGACGAAGAAGAGCAGCGCGGCGGCGATCAGATACCACGGCAGCCGCTGCGCGGGGCGGTGGACGCGGACGCCCAGCACGATCGCGGCCACCCCGGAGAGCCCGATCGCCGCCCACGAGTACAGGTGCGTGGCGGGCCAGGCGTAGTAGATGCCGGTGAGCAGCGCCAGCCAGCCGGCGAAGCACGCGCGAGCGGTTCGCGGGTTCATGCGGGCTCCGTCCGGACGGAATGCGGGGTCGATCTTCCGATCGGCCGCCGCGTGCCGCTCCTGACCCGCTCCGGCGTTCCGCAACCGGATTACGCCCAGTCCTCCGCCGCCGTGGTCACCGTGCGGTCGGTGTCGGCGGCTTCCTCGATCGCGAGCGCGATCAGGTGGTCGTGGGCGCCGTCGGCCAGCGGGTACGGCGCCGGCGCGGTGCCGCGCACCCAGGCGGCGGTCGCGTCCAGCAGGGTGGCGATCGCGATCTCCTCGTCGCTCCAGCGCCGCCCGGGGTACGGGTTGCGGTAGAGCACCTCGCCGCCGAGCGTGATCGTGTCCGTGTCGAAGCCGTCGAGGTCCAGGTCGTAGCCGGTCTGGCGGCGCACCAGCGGCGAGCGGATCACCGTACGCGGGGCGGCCAGCCGGACCACCTCGTCGTCGCGCAGCTCGCCGTGGGTGCCGCGGACCAGCAGCCGGCGGAAGCGCAGCTGGTTGTGCCACTGGTTGGCGGTGAAGTCGTAGACGCCGGAGCGGCCCTCGCCGAAGTCCAGGGTGGCGATGGTGGTGGTGGCCGGCCGCGGGTCCGGGTCGTCGGTCCAGCCGTCGCGGGTCAGCGGGTCGACCAGGGGAGCGGTGGTCCGGCTCGCGCGCACGGTGACCGGCTCGCGCCCCACCCCGAGCAGCCCCCGGATCAGCGACACCGCGTGGTACATGTGCGTCGACGAGACCTGCACCTGGGTCGGGGTGCCGATCAGGCCGAGCCGCACGGCGGCGGCGCGGGCGGCGTGCGAGGGCACGAGCAGATACTGCTCCGCGACCTGGACCAGCCCGGATTCGCCGACCGCCGCCCACAGCGCCCGCAGCCCGTCGGCGTCCGGCGCGGGCGGCGTCTCGGCCAGCACCGGCAGCCCGCGCTCGACCGCCTCGACGATCATCCCCGGGCTCGCGCCCCAGGACACCGCGGTGACGATGAAGTCGGGCCGGGCCTGCTCCACGCACTCGGCCAGCGAGGCGTACGAGGGCACCGGCAGCGTCCGCGGCGTGCGCACCACCGCGCCGACGCAGTCGAGGTCGTCGAGGCTCGCGGCGAGCCGCCAGAACATCTCCGCGCGCCAGCCGGCGCCCACGATCGCGAAGGAGGTCACGGGCGAACCCTATCGGGCCGGAGCGGTTCCGGTGGAGTCCCTGACGACGAGCTCGGTGGCGAGCTCCACGTGCAGCGCCTCGACCGCGTGCCGCTCGAGGACCCGGACCAGCAGGGACACCGCCATCCGGCCCTTCACCTGGCCCCGCGGCGCCCTCCCCGCCGCCGGCCGCCTCCTGCCGCCCGGCGACGCCACCGCCACTGCCTGCCCGTCGGGCGACAACCCGGCGGCGGCCGTCGACGGCGACGCGTCCACCCGCTGGTCCAGCGCCGCCGCCCAGGCGCCCGGCCAGTACCTGCGCGCCGACTTCGGCACGCCCCGCCGGTTCCGTGAGATCGCCGTCGACAGCGGCGACAACCTCGGCGACTACGCCCGCTCCTGGGAACTGGCGGCGAGCAACGACGGTACGCACTGGCGCACGCTCGCCACGGGCCGCGGCACCGGCCAGCTGACGACCGTCCGGGTGCCGCCGACCCGGGCCCGCTACGTACGGATCACCAACACCGGCACGAGCCCGCACTGGTGGAGCATCGCCGACCTGCGGCTGTACCGCTAGTCACGGTCTCCGGGCCGGTAACCAACCGCGATATTCGACCCGCTGTCCTCGTCGGCGTCCGACGCCGGTGAGACCAGGACGCTGCTCGCAGGGGAAACCTGCCGGCGGCGATCGTGTGCCGGCCCCGGTCAGGAGACGGGCACCGTGAGAACGGCCGGGTTCCCTGTGCTCCAGAGGCCCCGGATGCGGCGGTTGCTGATCTGCCAGCCCTGCTCGGTACGCCGGAAGGTGTCGTCATAGGTGCCGCCCAACAGGAACTGCTCTTCACCTCGCACGTGCTGGGCCGTCATCGTGGCGTGGGTGGTGGCGGTGTCGCCGTCGATGCTGACCTCGATGTTGTGCACGGCGTGCTGGGTCGCATCGAGCGGCCCCAGGAAGGCCCGGGTGCCCTCGACGATCTCCGCGCGCCCGCCGGCGGCGGCGTTGACGTAGTCGCCCTGGGCATCCTCGGTGTAGCCGGCCGCGAGCAGGTCCCAGTCCTTGCTGTCCATCGCGCGGGCGATCCGGTACAGCACGTCGGTGATGGCGGCGCGGTCGAGCAGTTCCTGAACGTCGTTGCTGTGCATGGTGGTTCTCCTGGATCGGATCGGTGGGACGCCCCACGCTAATACGGCACTATCCAGTGCCGCAATTGATGGTGCGTACCATCACGGGATGACCAGCGCTCCCACGGCGGGTAAGGCCGGACGCCGGCGCGACCCTGAGAAGGACGCGCGGATCCTGCAGGCCACCCTCGACGTGCTCGCGGAGACGGACTACGCCGACGTCACCATCGAGTTGGTCGCGGCCCGGGCCGGAGCGGGAAGGCACACCATCTACCGCCGCTGGGAGGGCAAGGACGAGCTGATCCTGGCCGCCATCGCCTGCACCGACTCGGCCGACCTGGGCCCGGACGGCCTGCCGGACACCGGCACACTGCGCTCGGACTTCCTGGCTCTGCTGGACCCGAACTGGATGGGCGGCAGCGAGCGGCGCCTGCGCATCCTGAGCAGTGTCTCGGCCATGATCACCCGCACCCCCAGGGCCGTGGACGCCGTGACCAGGGCCATCGTCGAGCCGTCGACCGCCGCCTACCGGTTCCTGATCCAGCGGGCCGTCGATCGGGGCGAGTACGCCCCGCCGCCCCACCTCGACGCTCTGGCGCAGGTGATCCCGTCGATGGCGGCCTACCGCGCGTTCTTCATGCAACAGGCCGTCGACGAGGAGTTCATGCTCGCGATCATCGACGGCGTCGTGCTGGCCGCACTTCGCGAACCATCCGCTGCCGATCGCTGAGGAGCGATGCCGATCCACAGCTTGCGGCGAACGGCGGCAGCTGGTCGCTCGCGTGCCGCACCGCCCTGCCCGGAGGCGGTCAGCCCTGGAGCCGCTGCCAGATCCGGTCGGGGGTGAACGGCAGCTCGGTGAAGCGGATACCGGTGGCGTCGCGCAGGGCGTTGGCCAGGGCCGGCGCCACCGGGTTGTACGGGCTCTCGCTCATCGACTTCGCCCCGAGCGGCCCGATCGTGTCCTCGGTGCGGGCGAACACCACCTCCGTGCGCGGCACGTCCGCGAAGGCCGGCAGGTGGTACTGCCGGAAGCCGGTCGTGGTGACCGCGCCGTGCCCGTCGATGACCATGCGTTCGGTGAGGGCCGAGCCGAGCGCCTGCGCGACGCCGCCCTCGACCTGGCCGCGGCACTGCAACGGGTTCATCACCCGGCCGGCGTCGGCGCTGTGCACGCTGCGCAGGATGCGGAGTTCGCCCGTGGCCGGGTCCACCGCGATGCGGAACCACTGGGCGTTGAAGGCGACGCTGCGCGGCGTACCGGTCCACTCGCCCCGGGCCAGGATCGGCGCGCCCGACGACGCGGCGAGGTCCTTCAGGGTCAGCAGCGCGCCGCCGGGCAGCTCCACCGCGTCGGCGGTGAGCGTGACGCCGCCGGTCAGGGCCAGGATCCGCGCCCGCAGCGCGGTGGCGGCGCGCAGCACGGCGTGGCCCGCGACGACCACGCCGGTCGAGGCGAACGCGCCGGTGTCGTGGCCGACCAGGTCCGTGTCCGACTGGCGGACGACGATCCGGTCCGGGGTGGTGCCCAGGGCGTCCGCGGTGATCTGGGTGTGCACGGTGGTGCTGCCGTTGCCGAACTCCGCGGTGCCGACGGCCACCTCGTACCGGCCGTCGCTCAGCAGGGTCACGGCGGCGTCGGCGAGGTGGCCGCCGGGCGGGCCGGCCGCGATCATCGCGATCGCCATGCCGTCGCCGACGAGCCAGCCGGGCGGGGCGGCGGGGCCGGGCGGGGCGGCGGCGGCCTCGCGCATCACGTCCAGGCACTGGTCCAGGCCGTAGCTGCCGATCAGCAGGTCGTCGGCGTGGTCGCCGGGCGCGGCGAGCGGCTCGCCGGGGCAGACCACGTTGCGCTCGCGCAGCACCACCGGGTCCAGCCCGAGCCGCCGGGCCAGTTCGTCCAGCATCGACTCCACGGCGAAGGACACCTGGCCCAGGCCGTAGCCGCGGAACGCTCCGGAGGGGACGGTGTGGGTGTAGACGGCGTACGCGTCGACCTTCTTGGCGGGGCAGCGGTAGACGGCGATCGACTCGTGGCAGCCGTGGTACATCACCGACGGGCCGTGGTTGCCGTACGCGCCGGTGTCCGTGACGACGTGCAGTTCGAGTGCCGTGAGGGTGCCGTCGCGGCGGGCGCCGGCTCTGATCCGTACGGTGAAGGGGTGCCGGGTGGTCGCCGAGGTGAACTGCTCGGCCCGGGTGTACTCGAGCTTGACCGGCGCCCCGGTCCGCCGCACCGCCAGCGCGACCAGGTCCTCGACCAGCATCTCCTGCTTGCCGCCGAAGCCGCCGCCGACCCGCCCGGTCAGCACCCGCACCTCGCTCAGCGGCAGGTCGTAGAGGTCGGCCAGGGCCCGCCGGGTCAGGAACGGCGTCTGCGTGCTGGACCGCAGGGTCAGCCGCCCGCGCTCGTCGAACCAGCCGATCGCGCCGTGCGTCTCCAGGCTGGCGTGCTGGACCCGCGGCGTGCGGAACGTCTCCTCGTGGACCACGTCGGCGGCGGCGAAGCCGTCGGCCACCGAACCCAGCTCGGCGTGCAGTTCCCCGGCGACGTTGCCGGCCGCGCCCTTGTCGCCGTGCACCAGCGGGGCTCCCGGCCGCAGCGCCTCGAACGGGTCCAGGACCGCGGGCAGCACCTCGTACGTGACCCGCAACCGCCGGCACCCCTCCTCGGCGGCGCCCTCGGTCTCGGCGACGACGGCGGCGACGCGCTGGCCGACGTGACGCACCACGTCGTCGAGGACCCGGGTGTCCGCCGGGTCCTCGCCCGGGTTCTCGTGGCGGGCGGTGGAGAACAGCCGCGCCGGGGCGTCCGCGTGGGTCAGCACCGCCCGTACGCCCGGCACCGCCAGCGCCTCCGCCGTGTCGATGCCGAGGATCCGGGCGTGGGCGTGCGGCGACCGCAGCACCTTGAGGTGCAGCAACCCGGGCACGTCCAGGTCGAACGTGTACCGGGCGGTGCCCGTGACGACCTCCGGGCCGGCCGGCGCGCCGGTGCTCGCCCCGACCGCCTCGCCCGCGCGGGGCTCGCCGACGCCGCCCGCGCCGTGGATCGCGTCGGCGATCGCGCGGTAGCCGGTGCACCGGCACAGGTTGCCCTTGAGCGCTCGCGGCAGGTCGGCCAGCTTCTCGTCGTCCAGCGCCGCCGTGGTCATGATCATCCCGGCGGTGCAGAACCCGCACTGGAAGCCCTGCGCGTCCAGGAACCGCTGCTGCACCGGGTGCAGGCCGTCCGGCGCGGCCAGCCCCTCGATCGTGGTGACCTGCCGGCCGCGCGCCCGGAACGCGGGATACACGCAACTGTGCACGGGCACGCCGTCGACGTGGACGGTGCACGCGCCGCAGTCGCCGGTGTCGCAGCCCTTCTTGACGCCGAAGCAGCCCTGCTCGCGCAGGAACGTCCGCAGGCACTGCCCGGGTCGCGGGTCGCGGTCGTGGTCCGTACCGTTGATCCGGACCGTCATCGGGCCAGCTCCGCGCGGATCTCCTCGGCGTAGCGCAGGGTCAGGTGCCGCCGCCAGGCCGGCAGCCCGTGCACGTCGTCGAACCAGCCGTCACCTACGGCGTCCAGGATCGCCGCGCGCAGCTCCGCGGGCCCCGGCGCGGCGGGAAACCGCAGCTGGTGGGGGCGGGGGGTCGCGGCGGTCACGGTCAGGACCAGGCCGCCGCCGGCCGGGACCCGCCCGGCGAGCAGGACGGCGGAGCGGCCGTGCGGGAAGAGCGAACCGCGACGGTACGCCGTGAGCCCGGTCAGCGCCTCCGCGGGCAGCGTGACCGACCGCAGCACCTCGCCGTCGCGCAGCACCGTCGTGCCGTCGCCGGTGACGAACTCCACCACGGGCACCCGGCGCTCCCCGGCGGGGCCCAGGATGCGGCACCACCCGTCGAGCGCGGCCGTCAGCGCGATCATCGGCCCGGCGGGCAGCGCCGCGCAGAGGTTGCCGCCCACGGTGGCCACGTTCCAGATCTTGAAGGACGCGAGGAACGCGTGGCAGCACGCGACGGCCAGCCCGTGGAAGGCGGTGTGCGCCGCGGTGCCGGTGAACCCGGCCAGCTCGGCGACCGTGCAGGTCGCGGCGATCTCGAGGCCGTCGTCGCCCGGGGTCAGCGGCGTCCAGCCCGCGGCGCCCAGATCCAGCAGCCGGGTCACGCCGGCGGGCGGCGCCCCGAACAGGGCGGTGCCGCCGGCCAGCCAGGCGTCACCGGGCCGCCAGTCGCCGACGCGGGCCGGGCTGACCACCTCGACGACCGTGTGCAGATCCACGTCGGCCCACCACCTCGTCACGACCGCTGACCAGGAACTACGGTACGGTACGCGGCCTCTGTTACGGGGCCGCGTCGCGCGGCCGGGGGCCGGAGAGCCATTTTCGGACAGGACCAAAGACCCTGAGCGAGGCGGGCGATCTTGTCGTAGCGTCGCAGGCATGACGACGCTTACTGAGGACCTGACCAGCCTCGGCCGGCTCGACGACGGGGACGTCGCGAGCCTTGACGCCTGGTGGCGCGCGAACAATTACCTGACGATCGGTCAGATCTATCTTCAGGGCAACCCGCTCCTGCGCCGGCCGCTGGCCCCCGACGACATCAAGCCCCGGCTGCTGGGCCACTGGGGAACGAGCCCCGGACTGTCCCTGATCTACGCGCACGTCTCCCGGCTCATCAAGCGCACCGGGCAGCAGGCGATCTACCTGGCCGGCCCCGGCCACGGCGGCCCGGCCCTGGTGGCCGCGGGCTACCTGGAGGGCACCTACAGCGAGGTCTACCCGCAGGTCAGCCAGGACGAGGCCGGCGTGCTGCGCCTGTTCCGCCAGTTCTCGGCGCCGGGCGGCATCCCCAGCCACGTGTCGGTCACCACGCCCGGCTCCATCCACGAGGGTGGCGAGCTCGGGTACGTCCTGGTGCACGCGTTCGGCGCGGTCATGGACAACCCGGACCTGATCGCCGTGGCGGTCGTCGGCGACGGCGAGGCCGAGACCGGCCCGCTGGAGGGTTCCTGGAAGGGCGTCTCCTTCATCAACCCGGAGCACGACGGCGCCGTCCTGCCGATCCTGCACCTCAACGGCGCGAAGATCGCCGGCCCCACCGTGCTGGCCCGCAAGGACCGCGCCGAGGTCCGCTCCCTGTTGGAGGGACACGGCTACGAGGTCCTCGAGGTCGAGGGCGACGACCTGCCCGGCATGCACCACCGCTTCGCCGCCACGCTCGCCGAGGCCTGGACGAAGATCCGCGACATCCAGCAGGCGGCCCGCACCGGCGAGTGGGACGGCGTCCGCCCCCGCTGGCCCATGATCATCCTGCGCTCGCCGAAGGGCTGGACCGGGCCGGAGACGGTGGACGGCATCCAGGTCACCGGCACGTGGCGCTCGCACCAGGTGCCGCTGTCCGGGGTCAAGGACAACCCGGAGCACCTGGAGATCCTGGAGAAGTGGCTGCGGTCGTACCGGCCGGAGGAGCTGTTCGACGAGAGCGGCGCCCCGACCGCCCTGGTCCGCGACCTCGCCCCCGACGGCGACCTGCGGATGAGCGCCAGCCCGCACGCCAACGGCGGCAGGCTGACCCGCGACCTCGACCTGCCCGACTTCCGCGACTACGCCATCGACGTGCCCAAGCCGGCCGAGCTGCGCGCCGAGTCGACCCGCAAGCTGGGCGAGTTCATGCGCGACATCTACTCGCGCAACCCGGAGACGTTCCGGCTGTTCTGCCCGGACGAGACCAACAGCAACCGGCTCGGCGCCGTCTTCGAGGTCTCCGACCGCGGCTTCATGGAGCACGTCACCGACGCCGACGTGAAGATCAGCAACAACGGCCGGGTCATGGAGGTGCTCTCCGAGCACAACTGCCACGGCTGGCTGGAGGGCTACAACCTCACCGGCCGGCACGGCATGTTCGCCACCTACGAGGCGTTCGCCATGGTCAGCGCCTCGCAGACGGTGCAGCACGGCAAGTGGCTCCAGGAGGCGCGGCACCTGCCGTGGCGCGAGAAGGTGCCGAGCCTCAACGTCCTGCTCACCTCGACCGCGTGGCGCAACGACCACAACGGCTTCTCGCACCAGGGCCCCGGCCTCATCCAGGTCGTCCTGACCCAGCGCGGCGACGTGGCCCGGGTCTACCTGCCGCCGGACGCCAACACCCTGCTGTCGGTGGCCGACCACTGCTTCCGGTCGCGGTCGTACATCAACCTGATCGTGATCGACAAGCAGCCGCAGTTGCAGTGGCTGACCATGGACGAGGCGATCGAGCACGCCACCCGCGGCGCGAGCGTCTGGGAGTGGGCGGGCACCGACGACGGCACCAGCGACCCGGACATCGTCCTGGCCTGCGCCGGCGACGTGGTCACCATGGAGACCGTCGCGGCGGCCCAGATCCTCAAGGACAAGCTGCCCAGCCTCAAGGTGCGCGTCGTCAACGTGGTCGACCTGATGACCCTGCCGCGGCCGAAGGACCACCCGCACGGCATGAGCGAGACCATGTTCACCGAGCTGTTCACGGACTCCGTCGACGTGGTCTTCTCCTTCCACGGCTACCCGGGCGCGATCCACCAGCTCGTGCACGGCCGCCCGGACGCCGACCGGTTCCGGGTCCGCGGCTTCATCGAGCAGGGCACGACGACCACGCCGTTCGACATGACGGTCCGCAACAAGGCGTCGCGCTACCACCTCGTGATGGACGCGATCAACAACAGCAAGCGCCTGCCCCGCGGGGCGAGCGACCTCAAGGCGTGGTGCGAGGCGCAGCTGGCGCGGCACGAGCAGTACGTGGTGGAGCACCTCGAGGACATGCCCGAGGTGCGGGACTGGTCGCTCGGGGACTGGGCCTCGCGCGGCTGATCAGAGTTGGTTGTCCCCGTCCCCGGTCCGCCGGGGGCGGGGATACGCCTTTCCGCCTCCGGCGGACCCCCGACGGCCGCGGTCTGAACCGTGCGGCGCGATGATCCGTACCATCGCCCATGAGGGTCTTGCTGGTAGAGGACGACAGGTCCATCGCGAAGCCGCTGGTCGACGGCCTGGCCCGGTACGGCATCCAGGCGAACCACGTGGCCACGGGCGCCGCGGCACTCGCCGCACCGCCCCCCGACCTGGTCGTGCTCGACGCGGAACTGCCCGGCCTCGACGACTACCGCGGCCTCCGCCGGGCCGGCGGCCCGCCGTTGATCATGCTCACGCCGGACGGCGCCGGTCGCGACGACGGGTTCGACGCCGACGACTACCTGCCGAAGCCGGTCAGCGTCCCCGACCTGGTGCACCGCCTGCGGGCGGTCGACCGCCGCTCCCGGTCCGAGGGCGACCCGGTGCTGGTCCGCGGCCCGCTGACCGTCGACACCCGGCGGCGCGAGGTCCGGGTGCACCGGATCCCGGTGCCGCTGAGCCCCAAGGAGTTCGACCTCCTCGCCCTGCTCGCCGCCGAACCGGGTGCGGTGGTGACCCGGCGCTACCTGATGGAGCGGGTGTGGGGACCCGGCGCCCCCGGCCCGGGCAAGACCCTCGACTTCCACGTGGCGAGCCTGCGGCGCAAGCTGGGGGACAGCGCCTGGATCGAGAACCGCCGCGGCGTCGGCTTCCGGCTCGCGATTCCCGCCTGACGACCGCTCAGGCGGTGTCGATCTCGGCCAGCGCGGCCCGGTGGTCGCTGCCCGGCACCCGGACGACCCAGGACCGCTGGGTGGACATGCCGCGCTGGAGGATGTGATCCGGGCGCATGACCGGCAGCTCGGCCGGCCAGGTGAAGCCGAACCCGGCGCCCGCCTCCTGCTGGGTGTCCCGCAGCGGCGCCAGCTCCCGGAACCGCCGGTCGGTGGTCGTCGTGTTCAGGTCACCGGCCACCACCAGGCGCTCGCTCCGGTCGGCCGCCACCTCGCGGGCCAGGGCGGCCAGCGTCTGGTCGCGCTCGGCGGTCGCGCCCGGCCGCGCCGACGCGAGATGGGCGGCATAGACGCGTACGGGACCGTCCGGCGTGGTCACCGACGCCCGCAACGCCCGGGTCCAGCCGATGCCGATGTCGACCGCGGCGGTGCCGGTCAGCGGCAGCCTGCTCCACAGCCCGACGGTGCCGGCCACGATGCGGTGCTCCCACCCGTCCCGCAGCTCGCGCTCGGCGACCTTGCGGTTGGCGGTGGTGAGCTCCTGCAGCACGAGCACGTCGGGCTCCTCGCCGGCGACGGCGCGTACGGTCGCCGCGGCGTCGGCGTTGGCGGCGCCGAGGTTCAGCGTCGCGATCCGCAGGTCGTGATGATCGGCCCCGGACCTCGGCAGCAGCACCCGCCCGAACATCGTGGTCCACACCACCACCGGCACGAGCGCGACGGCGAACGCCCGCCGCGACCGGCGCAGCGCCGACAGCGCCAGCAACGGCACGAGCAGCAGGCCGAGCCACGGCAGTCCACTGTCGAGCGCCGTGCCCAGCCACCCCGGCACCAGAGCGTGCAGGCCCAGCGCGGCGGCGAGAACGACGGCCGCCCCGGCGATGACGGCACTTCCCGCCCGCCATGACCGTGTCCGCATCCCGGCAGTTTAGTGAACCCCTGACAACTTCCACACGTTCTCTCGCCAGCATGCCCTGCACGGGACCGGAGCGGTCCGGCGGAAGCAAGGGAGCTGTTGTCATGCGCCGAGGGCACTGGATGGTGGCGGCGGTCGCGCTGGGAGCGTTGTCGGCGTGCACCTCGCAGGCATCGACCGGGAACGGCGACTCCGGGGGCAAGGTGGCGACCCTGGCCAGCGGCGCACCCGCGCCGGGCGCTTCGCCGACCCCGGAGCGGCCGCGCTACCGGCTCGACATGACGCCCGAGGAGAAGGACAGGCTCATGGTCCCGTACGAGAACTGTCTGACGCGGTACGGCTACAGCCGCGTGGACGCCAAGAAGGCGGAGTTCGCGGGCACCGATCTCACCCGGGTCGACCCCAAGGCCGGCAAGAAGATCCGGGAGTTGCAGGACTGCACCGCGAGGTACTTCCCGTTGCCCGAGTGGGAGCGCGATCCGGCCAACCCGAGAGCCGCCGACTTCGAGCACGAGGTGACGAAGTGCCTGAAGGCCAAGGGGGTCACGATGACCGGTGATGGGGCGATGGCCGGCGACAACGTCAGGAAGAGCCTGGAGCTGACGCCCGCGTGCGAGCGCGAGGCGGCCGCCGCCGTGAAATAGCGGGCGACACGCGGGCGACGGATGGGGGAACAGTCGGCGCAGGCGTGGCGGGGGCCGGCCCGGGCGCGCCAGAATCCTCCGGTGCACCGGGCCAACGACTACTACGGGCACTCGCACGTCCTGGCGCGCTACTGCGGCGTGCGGTCCGACCCGCCGCCCCGGATGTCCGGGTACCTCCAGCACGGGTGGAACATCGGCGACGGCATGGCGGCCGACCACGAGTACGTGGCGGGCGTACCGCTGTTCCTCTGGTCCGAGCGCACCCGGCGGCGGGCGTGGTCGCTGGGGCGGCGGGGGACGTACGTCGTCGGCGCTCCGTGGGCGTACCTGCTGCGGCTGGTGCCGCCGCCGGACGACGGTCCCGCCCGCGAGGGCACCATCTGGTATCCGTTCCACGGCTGGGAGGGCCAGCACGTGGTCGGCGACCACGCCGGTCTCATCGCGCGGATCCGCGGCACCGAGCCCGGTCCGGTCACGGTCTGCCTCTACTGGCAGGAGTTCCGTACGCCCGGCGTGCGCCGCCGCTACGAGAACGCCGGCTTCCGGGTGATCTGCCACGGCTACCGCGGCGACGCCCACCGAGAGGGCGACGCCGGCTTCCTCGACCGCCAGCTCGCCGAGCTCCGCCGGCACCGCCGGGTCGCCTCGAACCGCCTGTCCAGCGCCGTCTGGTACGGCATCCTCGCGGGCTGCGAACCCGCCGTCTACGGAGACCCGATGACCCTGGAGAACGAGGACCCGGTGCACGGGGGACAGGCGCGGATCCGCCGCCAGTGGGACTTCCTGCACGGCGAGCAGGTCGACGGCGACCGGGCCCGGGCGGCCGCCGTGGAGGAGCTGGGCGCCGACCGGCTCGTGCCGGCCGCCGAGCTGCGCCACCTGATGCGCTGGCGCGACCGGCGGGGGGTGGCGCGGTGAACCCGCGGTTTCTCGGCGGCGAGATGCTCGTCTGGTCGGACCTCGACGGCGCGCACGGTCCGGGCCCCGTCCGCGGCGCCGCCCTCGTCCCCTTCCTGGCCGCCGCCCGGGGCCGCACCCTGGTGGCCGGACCGCACGACCCGGCCCTGCTGGCGGCCCTTCCCGGGGCGACGGTGCTGGTCCGGGGCGTGCCGGACGCCGAGCGCCTGGCCGCGGCCGGGAACCTGACCGTGCTGTGCGGCGGCCCCGCCAAGCTCGCGGCGGAGCCCGCCTTCGACACGATCATCGCGCTCGACGGGCTCGGCCGGCTGGGCACCGCCGAGCAGGACGAGGCCACCTGGCTCGCCACGCTGGACTCGCTGCGGGCCGCGCTGGCGCCGGGCGGGCTGCTGATGCTCGGCCTCGCGAACCCGTTGGGCCTGCACCGCCTGGTGGCGGTGCCCCGGCCGCCGGCCGACTCGGACTGGACCCCCGGGTACGACGACACCCGGCCCGCGACCCCGGCGGCCCTGGCCGGCCTCCTGGGCGGGACGGCACGGGTCTATGCCGCCTACCCCGACCCCGTCGCGCCGCGCCTGGTCCTGCCGTCCGACGCCGGTGGCGGCGCCGCGGAGGCCGCGCTGGCCCGGGCGTACGCCGGCGCGGACGCCGGGGAGACGCTGACCGATCCGGAGCCGTGGGCCCGGGAGAGCCTGCGCCGGGGCCAGCCCCTCGCGCCCGGGTGGATCGTCGTCGCGGCCCCCCGCCCGCCCGCGATCGAGGTCGAGGTGCCCGGTCCCTCCGGGCGTACGGTCGAGAGCCTCGTGGCCGGCGCCGCCGCCCGGCGTGACCTGCCCGCCGTGCGCGCCCTGCTCTCGGCCTGGCAGGAGAGCCCGGCGGCCGGCGTCCCGGCCGGCCAGGTGATCAGCGGCCCGGACGGCGTCCTGACCCCGCTGGTGCCGACGGCGGACCCGGACCACGCCCTGCACGACCTGGCCGAGCGGCTCCTGCGTGCCGGCGATCACCCCTGGCCCGGGGTCACCGGCCCCGCGGACCTGGCCGCCCTGCTCGCCGCGATGACCGGCCGCGAGGCCGGCGTGGCCGAGGTGCGGCAGCCGCGCCCGCTGCCGTTCGCCGAGCTGCGGGCCGAGCGCGACCGGCTCACCCGGGAGGTGGCCGAGGTGCGGGCGCAGGCGGCGTTCCTCGAGGCGGAGCTCACCGCCCGCGAGGCCGACCTGCGCCGGGCCCGGCGGACGGTGGAGCTGCTCAGCGGTAAGGGCCCGGCGCGGGCGGGGCAGGTGTTCGTGGGCGGGGTACGCGCGGCCCGGCGCCTGCTGCGGCACCGCCCGTGACCGCCGCCCCCGCGACGTCGTCGTAGAGCCGCTCGAGGGCGGCCGTCCGGCGGCGGAGGTCGAAGTGGCCCGCGGTGTGCTCCCGAGCCTGCCGCCCCAGCCGCTCCCGCAGCTCGTCGCCGGTCAGCAGCACCCGCAGGTGGGCGGCCAGCGCCTCGCGGTCCCCCTCGGCGCCGAGCAGGCCCGTCGTGCCGTGCACGACCGCCTCGGGGATGCCGCTGTGCCGGGTCGACACCACCGGTACGCCCAGCGCCGCGGCCTCCAGCACGGTGGTGGGCAGGCCCTCGGCGTCCCCGTCCGGCGCGGTCCGCGACGGTGACGCGAAGACCTTCGCCGCGGCCATGGCGGCGCTCGCCGACGCGTGGTCCAGGGCCCCGGCGAAGGTCACCGGCACGCCCAGCCCGGCGGCGCGGGTACGGATCGCGGCGGCGAGCGGCCCGTCGCCCACGAACAGCACGCGCGGCTCGAGGTCGCGCAGCGTGGCCAGGGCCGCCAGCAGGTCGTCGAGGCCCTTCTTCGGGACGAACCGGCCGGCGAACACCACGTCCCATTCCTTCTCCGCGCGCGGCGGGGGCGGGATCGGGACGCCGGTGTGGTGCACGCGTACCTTGGCCGGATCGGCGCCCTGCTCGATCGCCCGGCGGCGGATGTGCTCCGAGACGGCCAGGATCACGGCCGCCCGCCGGAAGACCGTCCGCAGGTTACGGCGGTGCCGCACACCCTTCGGGCCCTTCGCGTACGGCTGGCGCGTGACGTCGTGGCCGTGCACGGTGACGATCAGCGGCACGCCGAGCTCCTCCGCCGCGGCGCTGACCAGCCAGCCGTCGCCGCCGAAGTGGGCGTGGACGAGGTCCGGGCCGAGGGCGGCCAGCATCCGGCGCAGGCGTGGCGAGCGGCCGGTGACCCGCAGCCGCAGGAAGCGCTCGTCCGCGCCGGGCGGGAAGACGATCACGTCGTCGTCCCGGGCCAGCGCGGAGGGCACCTTCACCGCGCCGAGGTAGCGCACCTGCCAGCGGGTCAGGGCGTCGCCCTGGCTGCGGACGAAGGTCTCGGAGGGCGCGAGCAGGCCGCTGCGCCAGACCACCACCCGGCTCATCCGCGCCCCAGCACCTTGTCGCGCAGGACGTGGCGAAGATGCGGCGGGATCGCCCAGATCTGCAGGTGGGTGACGTAGTCCAGGGCGCCGGGGCGGCCGTGCTCGCGGGCCTCGCGCAGCAGCTCACGGAACACCCGGGCGTTGCGCGTCGGTGCCGCCATCGAGCTCAGCACGCTCATCGTGAAGGCGGCGTACGCGCGCGGCGTGAACAGCGCACGGTTGCCGCGCAGCCAGGCGAGCTGGGACTGCCAGGGCATCTCCAGGCTGATCCGTTCCCGGTTCTCGTCCTGGTGCCAGATGACCAGCGGCTCGGCGGCCATGACCAGCCCGGTGCCCGCGGCCCGGACGGCGCGCAGCGTCCAGTCCAGTTCCTGCTGCCGGCGCAGGCCGACGGTGAACGGCACCTCGCGCAGCAGCGCGGTCGGCGCCAGGATGGTCGAGGTCTGGATGAAGCCCTCGCCGTGGAACAGCCCCCGGCGGACCGTGAAGTACTCGCTGAGGTGCTCGCCCTCGGCCGGCAGCCGGCGGGGCATGACGAACTCCGCGCGGGGGGTGCGGTTGAGCAGCCGGGTGGCCACGATCGGCCGGGCCACCCCGGCGGCGGCGGCCAGCTCCAGCTGGACGGCCAGCTTGCCGGGCAGCCATTCGTCGTCATCGTCGAGCAGGGCGGTCCACGGTGCCCGGGCCTCGCGGGCCCCGGTGTTGCGGGCGTTCGGGGCGCCGCCCTTCACCGGCAGCGTGACCGTGCGGATGCGGGGGTCGCCGAGCTCGGCCAGCGCCTTCGGGGTCGCCTCGTCCGGTCCGTCGACGACCACGACGACCTCGAGGTCCGGCACGGTCTGCGCGAGGACGCTGCGGACCGCACGGGTCACCAGCTCGGGGCGGTTGCGGGTCGGGATGACCACGCTGACCTGGGGGGTGTCCATGACGACGGGACGCTACGGGCGCCCGTCGTCCGGCACCTGAACGGCAGATGGCCCGCCGCGTGACGGGCATCGACGAACCGGTCACCTGACGCGGGGTGCGGTCAGCCGGCCGCCGCCGAGTCGGCGTCCTCGTAGACGCCCAGGTAGTCGCCCAGGTTCGTGGCGTCCAGCACGTACCGGACCGCGCCGGTGGGCGCGGCCAGCCGGAACCAGCCCCCGGCGGCGGCCGTCCGCCGGTGCGCCTCCACGAACAGGCTCAGGCCGGCCGAGTCGCAGAACGCCACCGTGGACAGCTCCACGACCAGCCGGTCGCGTCCCTCGGCGAGCGCCTGCTCCACCGCCGCCCGCAGGGCCTCCACGCTGTCGTGGTCGATCTCGCCGGACAGGCACAGCACGCGGACGCCGCCGGGCCGGTCGTGGGTCGTGACCCTGAGCATGTCGGGCATCATCGTGGCTGGTCGTCCGCTCGTGAGGTCGGTGGCACGGTACGCAGCGCCGCGTCCGCCGACCATTCCACCAGCACCAGGGTCAGGTCGTCGGCCGGGGGTCCGGTCCGGTACCCGAGGACGGTGTGCGCGAGCCGGCGCAGGGCCTCGGGCAGCGGGAGGCCCGCCCCGGCGTGTTCCTCGGCGACGGCGGCGAGGCGGCGGATGCCGAAGTGCTCACCCGAGTCGTCGCGGGCCTCGGTGACCCCGTCGGTGTAGAGCAGCAGGCGGTCGCCGGGCCGCAGCTCGACCTGCCCGTACGAGGCCTTCGGGTCCTCGATGCCCAGCGGCATCCGGCGGCCGTCGGTCAGGGTCTCGACGATGCTGCCGTCGCGCAGGACCAGCGGCGGCGGGTGTCCCGCGTTGACGTAGCTCAGGAGACCCGTGTCGAGGTCGAGCTCGGCGAGCACCGCGGTGGCGAAGCGGGCGTCCGGGAACTGCCGGAGGAGTTCCTCGTCGGCGGCGCGGGCCTGGGCGAGCAGATCCTGCCCGGCGCGCCGGGCCGAGCGGACGCACGACAGGACCACCGCGGCGGCGAGGCCGGCGCGCATCCGGCGGCCCGCCGCGTCGAGGACCACGAACTGGGGCCGGCGCCCGTCCGCCGCGTAGTCGAAGGCGTCGCCGCCGACGTCGTAGCAGGGCTCCAGCACCGCCGCGACGGCGAAGTCCGTCACGCTGACGGTGAGCGGCGGCAGGAGCTGCCGGAGCAGCTCCGCGCCCGGGGACATCGGGCCGGTCCGGCGGATCCGGTGCAGGTGGTCGCCGCGCGGCGTGGTGGTGGTGATCAGGTGTCCGACCAGCCCCGCGACGGTCTCGCAGGCCCGGACCAGGGCGGGGTCCGGCGTACCGGCCGGGAACTCGACCTCGAGGACGCCGATCCGGTCCGTGCCGTTCACCATGGGGGACCAGTGCCGGTCGCCGGCGGTCACCGTCTCGATCAGGGCGAAGGCGCGGCCGGCGTCGGTGCCGTCGATCGCCAGCGGCCCGGCGGCGGGGCGGCCGGGGACCGGCAGGGGGTGCAGGGCGAGCTGCTCGTGGTCCACCAGGTGGACGGTCATCCGCAGGCCCAGCGCGGCGGCGGCGCCGTCGAGGATGCCGCCGACCTCCTCCGGGCGCCACAGGTGCGAGCGGTCCAGGAGTTCCCTGATGAGCCCGGACCACAGGCTGTCCTCGATGGCCATGCCGCAACCCTACGGTCCCGGCGATCACGGTGCCCGCGAAGCCGCGGCAGAGCCGGCCGTCCGGGAGGTTTTCCGGGGCCCTCCACCGGGCACTGCTGGGCGGTGGATCTTCGCTACCAGTTCCGCGACCGCATCGGCGTGGGCGGCATGTCGGTCGTCTGGCGCGCGTACGACGAGGTGCTCGAGCGCGAGGTCGCGGTCAAGGTGCTCTCCGCGGCTGCCGCCCCCGACCCGGCCAAGCTCGCCCGCATCCGCCAGGAGGCGCGCGCCGCCGCCGGGCTGCGGCATCCGCACATCGTCGATGTGTACGACTACGGCGAGGTCCCGGGGGAGTCCGGCGCCGCCCCCCAGCCGTACGTGGTGATGGAGCTGGTCGAGGGCCGTACGCTGGCCGCCCTGCTCGCCCGGGCCGCCCTGCCGTGGCGCACCGCCGTGCACATCGGTGCCCAGGTCGCCGACGCGCTCGCCGCCGCCCACGCCCGCGGGGTGGTGCACCGCGACGTCAAGCCCGGCAACGTGATGGTCACGCCGGCCGGGGTGAAGCTGCTCGACTTCGGCATCTCGGCCGCCGCGGGCGACCCCGACGAGACCGACGGCGAGGTGCTGGGCACGCCCGCGTACCTGGCGCCGGAGCGGCTCGACGGCGGTCCGGTGCGCGCGGCGACCGACGTCTACGGGCTGGGCCTGCTGCTCTACCGCGCGCTGGCCGGGCGGATGCCGTGGCACGCCGCGACCGTGACCGAGATGGTGCGGGCCCACCTCTACGCCGAGCCGGCGCCGCTGCCCCCGATCGCGGGCCTGCCGCCGGCGGTGGCCGGCCTGTGCCGCCGCTGCCTCGCGAAGGATCCGCGGGACCGGCCGGACGCCGCGGAGGCCGCCCGGATCCTGGGCGCGGCGGTCGGCCTCGCACCCCTCGCGCTGCCCGAGCCGGGCTCGTCCGTGCAGGCGGACACGGTGCCGATCCGCCGCCCGCCGCGCCGGCGCCCGCTGGTCACCGCGGCCGCCACGGTGCTCGCCGTGGGTGCCGCGGGCGTGGCCTGGTCGCTGCAGGCACCCGATCCGGTACGCGGGGGAGCGACCCCCGCCGCCGCGGCGGAGGCCCCGGAGTCCCGGTGCACGGTGCGCTACACGGTCCGCAGCGCCGCCGGTGGCCGCCTGGCCAACGCCGTGTCCCTGGTGAACACCGGGCAGACCGCGTTCGACCGGTGGCGCCTCACCTTCGTCCTGCCGTCCGGCCAGCGCGTGGTGCGCGGCTGGGACGAGCGCTGGCACCACCAGGGCACGCGGGCCCAGGTGGTGGGCGCCGGCCTGGCCCCCGGCGCCACGGCGGACACCGGCTTCGACGCCGCGTACGACGGTGCCGGCGGAGCGGCCGCCTTCCCGACCCGCTTCGAGGTGAACGGCGTCGCCTGCGAATCGGTGCTCGCCGCGCGGACGGGCGGCGCGGCGGCGCTCGCCACGAGGCGCGCGAGCCCTCCGACCACGGCGAAAAAGCCGGCGAAGTCCGTGGCGGTGCCGAAGAAGCACAGGCCGGCCAAGAAGGTGAAACACCGCAAGGGAAAGGGGCCCGGGCACCACTTTCGTACGCATCGAGCAAAACTTTTCCCCTGGCACGGAGAAGTTTCTCGATATTGAGGCTTTCCTTTGTCCCGGGAGCTGAGTTAGCGTCGCTTCACGTAACACGGGAGACACATCGTGTTATCGCCAAGGCGCCTCTGTCCGCTCTCGGGAGGGATGCTGCATGCGTACCGGAATCTGGCTGATCGGCGCACGCGGCTCCGTCGCCGTCACCGCCCTGATCGGCGCCGCCGCCCTCCGGGCCCGTCTCGTCGACGCCACCGGTTGCGTGACCGAGCTCCCGCCGCTGCGGGCCGCCCCGCTGCCGGCCTGGTCCGACCTGGTCTTCGGCGGTCACGACGTGGTGACCCTGCCGCTGCTGAAGAAGGCCGAGACGCTGGCCGCCGCCGGGGTCGTCCCCGGGCGGCTCGTCACCGCGCTCGCCGACGAGCTGGGCCGCACCGAGCAGGAGCTGCGGCCGCTGCCGTCCGGGGACACCCAGGCGGAGACCGCCGGGCGGATCGCGGACGACCTGCGCGACTTCCGGGACCGGCACGGGCTGGACCGGGTCGTGGTGCTCAACGTGGCCACCACCGAGCCCGTCGTCGCGGAGCATCCCGCCCACGGCTCCCTCGACGCCCTGCGCGCGGCGCTCGGCGAGGCCGGGACGGTGCTGCCGCCGAGCTCGCTGGTGGCGTACGCGGCGTTCGAGGCCGGGTGCTCCTTCGTGGACTTCACGCCGTCGACCGGCGCCCGGCTGCCCGCCCTCGCCGAACTGGCCGCCCGGGCCGGGGTCCCGTACGCCGGCAACGACGGCAAGACCGGCGAGACGCTCGTCAAGTCGGTGCTCGCGCCGATGTTCGCGCTGCGCAACCTGCGCGTGACGAGCTGGTCGGGGCTGAACCTGCTCGGCGGCGGCGACGGCGCCAACCTCGCCGACCCGGCCGCGAACGCCGCCAAGGTGGCCAGCAAGCAGCGTGTCCTCGGCGACGCGCTCGGCTACCAGCCGGAGGGCACCAGCCGCATCGACTACGTCGCGGAGATCGGCGACTTCAAGACCGCCTGGGACCTGATCACCTTCTCCGGCTTCCTCGGCACCGGCATGCGCATGGAGTTCAGCTGGCACGGCTGCGACTCCGCCCTCGCCGCCCCCCTCGTGCTCGACCTGGCCCGGCTCACCGCCGCCGCGCACCGCGACGGGCGCCGCGGTGCCCTGCCCGAGCTGGGCTTCTTCTTCAAGGATCCGCTCGGCGACGGGCCGTCCGCGCTCGCCGCCCAGTGGGACGCCCTGACCGGGTTCGCCGCCGGGCTGACCCGATGAAGGCGCCGCTGCGGACCCTCGCCGAGCTGGTCCGGGCCCCCGCCGCGCTGTCGGTGCCCGGGGACGTGGTGGCCGGTGCCTCGGCGGCCGGCACCCTCGGCCCGCGCAGCGTCGGGCTGGCCGCGGCGTCGGTGTGCCTCTACTGGGCCGGGATGGCCGCCAACGACTGGTCCGACCGCGAGCTCGACGCGGTCGAACGCCCCGAGAGGCCGATCCCGTCGGGCCGGATCAGCGCGCCGGCCGCGCTGGGGGTGGCCGCCGGCCTCACCGCCGCCGGGCTGGTCGTCGCGGGGCGCTCCGGCGGGCCTCGGGCCCTCGCCGTCGCGGTGCCGCTCGCCGCGGCGGTGTGGGCGTACGACCTGCGGCTCAAGAACACCGCCGCCGGTCCGGCCGGGATGGCCGCCTGCCGGGCGCTCGACGTGCTGCTGGGCGCCAGCGCCGGCAACCCGGTCCGGGCGGTGCCGGCCGCCGCCGCCGTCGCGGTGCACACGTACGCGGTGACGGCGCTGTCCCGACACGAGGTCGCCGGCAGCCCTGGTCCGCGACTCCCGGCCGCCACCCTGGCCACCACCGCCGCGATCACGGGTGCGGTCGCGGCCCGCGGCGGCGCCCCGGCCGCGATGCTCGCCGGGCAGTACGCCGCCGCCTTCGGGCGCGCCCAGGTGGCCGTGGTCGGCGACCCCGCCGCCGCCCGGGTCCGGGCCGCCGTCGGCGCGGGCATCACCGCCCTGCCGGCCTTGCAGGGAGCGCTCTCCGCCCGGTCCGGCCGGGTGCTCGCGGGCCTCGCCGTCGCGGCCGCCGCCCCGCTCGGCCGGCTGCTCGCCCGCAGGGTGTCCCCGACATGACCACGCTGCGCTACGGCTACGGCACGAACGGCTTCGCCAACCACCGCCTCCACGAGGCCGTCGGGGTGATCGCCGACCTCGGCTACTGCGGGGTGGCGCTGACCCTCGACCACGACCACCTGGACCCGTTCGCGCCCGGCCTGGCCCGGCGCGTCGCCACGGTCGCCGACCAGCTGCGCGACCGGCACCTCGGCGTGGTCGTCGAGACCGGCGCCCGCTACCTGCTGGACCCGTGGCGCAAGCACGCGCCGACGCTGCTGCACGACGACCGCAAGCTGCGGCTGGAGTTCCTGCGCCGGGCCGTCGCCGTCGCCGCCGACCTGGGCGCCGAGGCGGTGTCGTTCTGGGCCGGCGTGCGCCCCGACGGGGTCGGCGAGCGCGCGGCCTGGGACCGCCTGGTCGACGGCTGCGCCGAGATCACCGAGCTGGCCGAGATGGTGGGCGTGCCGGTCGGGTTCGAGCCGGAGCCGGGGATGCTCGTCGAGGACCTCGCCGGATGGTACCGGCTGCGCGACGCCCTGGGCGCCCCGGCGGGCTTCGGCCTCACCCTCGACATCGGGCACTGCCGCTGCCTGGAGCCCCACCCGGTGCCGCAATGCGTGGCCGCCGCGGCGCCATACCTGGTCAACGTGCAGATCGACGACATGCGCCGGGGCGTGCACGAGCACCTCGAGTTCGGCGCCGGCGAGATCGACTTCCCGCCCGTGCTGCGCGCGCTGATCGACGGCGGCTACCGCGGGCTGGTCGCCGTCGAGCTGCCCCGGCACTCGCACGCGGCGCCGTCCGTCGCCCGCCGCTCGCTGGCCTACCTCATCGAGGCCGAGGCGGAGGCCGAGGTCCGAGCCGACCGGGAGGGGCACCCATGAACCTCGACGACCTGCGTGCCGTGGTCGCCGCCGTACCCGGGAAGGACTGGCTGGCCGGCGCCGAGGCCCGGGTGCGCGCCGACCCGGACGCCGTCGCGCCGCTCTTCGCCCGGGCCGGGCGCGAGCTGGGCCGCCGGCCGCTGCCGGACCGTCCCGGCTGGACCGCCGGTCAGGCCGGGCGGGTGCTGCTGCTGGCCGCGCTCGCCGACCCCGCCCGGACCGCCGAGCTGTACTGGCACGGCGACGCCGCCGAACGCCTCGCCGTGCTGCACGCACTGCCGCTGCTCAACATCGGCGACGCCGGGGTGCCGCTCGCCGAGGACGCCCTGCGCACCAACGACGCCCGGCTCGTCGCGGCGGCGCTCGGGCCGTACGCGAGCCGCCTCGACCCGGCGACCTGGCGCCAGGGCGTCGTCAAATGCGTCTTCATGGGCATCCCGCTGAGCGTCGTCGACCGCCTCGAGGACCGCGCCGACGCCGCACTGACCGGCATGCTCGCCGCCCTCGCCCGGGAACGCGCCGCCGCCGGGCGCCGGATGCCGGCCGACGCCCTCGCGTTGCTCAACCGCCACCTGCTGCGCAAGGAGGACTGATGCGCGTCTTCGACCCGCACATCCACATGACCTCACGCACCACCGACGACTACCGCAGGATGGCGGCGAACGGCGTGCGGGCGGTGGTCGAGCCCGCGTTCTGGCTCGGGCAGCCGCGGACCAGCCCCGGCTCGTTCGCCGACTACTTCGACTCGCTGCTCGGCTGGGAGCCGTACCGGGCGTCGCAGTTCGGCGTCCGGCACCACGCCACCCTCGCGCTGAACCCGAAGGAGGCGAACGACCCGCGCTGCAAGGGCGTGCTCGACCTGCTGCCGCGCTACCTCGACAAGGACGGCGTGGTCGCGGTCGGCGAGATCGGCTACGACTCGATGACCCCGGCCGAGGACGAGGCCTTCGCCGCGCAGCTGGAGCTGGCCGTCCGGTTCGAGCTGCCCGCGCTGGTGCACACCCCGCACCGCGACAAGGCCGCCGGCACCCGCCGCACCCTGGACGTCGTCGCCGCCTCGGGCATCGCGCCGGGGCTGGTCGCCGTCGACCACCTCAACGAGGTCACGGTGGCCCCGGTCCGCGAATCCGGCTGCTGGGCGGGCTTCTCCATCTACCCGGAGACCAAGATGTCGCCGCCGCGGATGGTGGAGATCCTCAAGGAGTACGGCACCGAGCGGATGCTGGTGAACTCCGCCGCCGACTGGGGACACTCCGATCCGCTGCTGACCGTCGAGACCGGACGGGCGATGCTCGCGGCCGGCTTCACCGCGGACGACGTCGACCGCGTCCTGTGGCGCAACCCGGTCGAGTTCTACGGTCAGTCCGGCCGCCTCGACCTGTCCGAGACCGGCACCCCGGAGTCCGCGTACGCGGGCAGCTCGATCGCCCGGGGAGGCAGCTGATGCGCCTGCGCCACCGCGACGGCCAGACGGTGCACCTGTCGTACTGCACCAACGTGCACGCCGGCGAGAACCTGGAGGGCATCCTCGAGCAGCTGGACACGTACGCCGTACCGATCCGGGAGCGGCTCGGCAGCGACGTGCTGGGCCTCGGGCTGTGGCTCGCCGCGCCGGTGGCCGCCGGTCTCGCGTCCGACGTGGCCGACCGGCAGCGCCTGCGCCGGGCCCTGGACGCGCGCGGGCTGGAGGTGGTGACGCTCAACGGGTTCCCGTACCAGGCCTTCCAGGCGCCGGTCGTCAAGCACGCCGTCTACCAGCCGGACTGGACCACGGCGCACCGGCTGGCGTACACGCTGGACCTGGCCCGGATCCTCACCGACCTGATGCCGGCCGACGCGGCCCGCGGCTCGGTCTCGACGCTGCCGCTCGCCTGGCGCGAGCCGTGGGACGCGGCCCGGGCGAGCGCCTGCCGGCGCAACCTGGACGAGCTGGCCCGCGGGCTGCACCGGATGCCCCGGCCGGTACGGGTGGCGTTCGAACCCGAGCCCGGCTGCATCATCGAGAACACCGCCGAGGCGGTCGCCCTGCTCGGCGAGGGGGACACGTCGGTGCTCGGCGTCTGCCTCGACCTCGCCCACCTCGCCTGCGCGTGGGAGGAACCCGCCCTCGCCCTGGGCCGGCTGCGCGAGGCCGGGCTGCCGGTGGTCAAGACCCAGGTGTCCGCGGCGCTGGCCAGCACCGACCCGCACCGCGACGCCGCCGTCCTCGGCGAGTACGTCGAACCCCGCTTCCTGCACCAGACCCGCGGGCCGTTCGGGCTGTCCACCGACGACCTGGACGAGGCGCTGGCCACGCCGGGCGGCGACGAGCAGCCGTGGCGCATCCACTACCACGTCCCGCTGCACGAGGCGCCCGTGCCGCCGTTGCAGACCACGGTCTCCGTGCTGGCCACCGCGCTGCGCGAGCTCGCCGGCGGCGACACGGCCGAGTGCGACCACTTCGATGTCGAGACGTACACGTGGCACGTGCTGCCGCCGGCGTCGCGGCCCGCCGGTCCCGCGGAGCTCGCCTCCGGGATCGCCGCAGAGCTCTTCTTCGCCCGGGCCCAGCTCACCGCGCTCGGGCTCGCGACCGCACAGGGGGTGTCGTCATGAAACCGGTGGTGGTTCTCGACGTGGTCGGCCTGACGCCGCGGCTGCTGCGGCACATGCCCCGGCTGTCCCGGCTGGGCGAGACCGGCTTCCGCGCCCCGCTGGGCACGGTCCTGCCGGCGGTCACCTGCTCGGTGCAGTCGACGTTCCTCACCGGCGCCCCGCCGTCCGGCCACGGCATCGTCGGCAACGGCTGGTATTTCCGGGACCTCGGCGAGGTGTTCCTGTGGCGCCAGCACAACGGCCTGGTCGGCGGCGAGAAGGTCTGGGAGGCGGCGCGCGCGGCGGCCCCCGGCTACACGGTCGCCAACGTCTGCTGGTGGTACGCCATGGGCGCCGACGTCGACTGGACGGTCACGCCGCGGCCGATCTACCACGCGGACGGGCGCAAGGATCCGGACTGCTACACGTACCCGCCGGGCCTGCACGACGAGCTGACCGCCAAGCTCGGGACGTTCCCGCTCTTCAGCTACTGGGGCGCGAACGCGGGGCTCACGTCGTCGGCGTGGATCTGCCGGGCGGCCGAGCAGATCATGGCCGCCCACGACCCCGACCTCACCCTGGTCTACGTGCCCCACCTCGACTACGACCTGCAACGGTACGGGCCCTCGTCGCCGCAGGCCGCCGCGGCCGCCGCCGAGCTGGACGCCCTCCTCGGCCCGCTGCTCGCGGCGGCGACGGCCCGGGGCGCGACCGTGGTGGCCCTGTCCGAGTACGGCATCACGGACGTGTCCCGCCCGGTCGACATCAACCGGCTGCTGCGCGCCGAGGGCCTGCTGAACGTCTACACCCAGGCCGGGATGGAGTACCTCGACCCGTGGACCTCCCGCGCCTTCGCCGTCGCCGACCACCAGGTGGCGCACGTGTACGTCAGGTCGGCCGACGACGTCCCGGCGGTCGCCAAGCTGTGCGCCGCGCTGCCCGGGGTCGCCGAGGTGCTGGACCGGCCCGCGCAGGCCGCGCACGGGCTGGATCACGAACGGTCCGGGGAACTGGTCCTGGTCGCCGAGCCGGACTCGTGGTTCACGTACTACTACTGGCTCGACGACGCGGCGGCCCCCGACTTCGCCCGCCTGGTCGAGATCCACCGCAAGCCCGGGTACGACCCGGCCGAGCTCTTCTTCGACCCGGCCGGCCCGAACGCCGCCAAGGGCCGCGCGGCGCTCGCCCTGGCCCGCAAGAAGCTCGGCATGCGCTACTCGATGAGCGTGGTCGGCCTGGACGCCGGCGCGCGGGCGGTCCGGGGCTCGCACGGGCGGCTGCCCGCCGACCCGGCCGACGCGCCGGTGCTGCTCTGCTCCGACGCGTCGGCCGCCCGGGAGACGGTCGCCGCCACCGACGTGAAGGGACTCCTGCTCGAGCTGGCGGGGCTCCGCTCATGACCCTGGAGATGGCCCCGGAGACGGACGCCGCCGGGCTGGCGCGGCGGTGCGAGTCGGCGCTGATCGCGTACCTGGACCGGCAGCGTCCGCACTGGCCGGACGGCACCCCGCGCGGGGTGCTCGATGCCGTCCGCCGGTTCGTGCTGGCCGACGGCAAGCGGCTGCGGCCGATGTTCTGCTACTGGGGCTGGCGTGGCGCCGGCCAGCCCGACGGGCAGCCGATCGTCGCCGCCGCCGCCGCGCTCGAACTGTTCCACGCCTTCGCCCTCATCCACGACGACATCATGGACGGCAGCAACCTGCGCCGCGGGCAGCCGACCGTGCACCGCCACTTCGCCGACGTGCACACCCGCCATTCCTGGAAGGGCGAGGCCGTCCGGTACGGCCAGAGCGCCGCCCTGCTCTCCGGCGACCTCTGTGCCGCCTGGGCCGACCACATGTTCCACGAGTCGGGGCTGCCGATCGAGTGGATCCACCGCGGCTACAAGCTGTTCACGGTGATGCGTACGGAGGTCATCGCCGGCCAGTACCTCGACCTGGTCTCCGGGGTGGGCGACGGCTCGGTGGCCGGCGCCCTCACCGTGATCCGGATGAAGGCGGCCCGTTACACCGTCACCCGGCCGTTGCAGATCGGCGCCGCCCTGGCCGGCACGTCGCTGAACCTCCAGGCGGCGCTGCAGGCGTTCGGCGACCCGCTCGGCGACGCGTTCCAGCTCCGCGACGACGTGCTCGGCGTCTTCGGCGACCCGGTGATCACCGGCAAGCCGGTCATCGACGACCTGCGGGAGGGCAAGCCGACCGTGATGGTGGCGATGGCCCGCGACCGCGCCGACCGGGCCCAGGCCGCCCGCATCCGCGCCCTGTTCGGCAACCCCGAGCTCGACGACGACGGCGCCGCGGAACTGCGCGCCGTGATCGAGGCGACCGGCGCGCGGGAGGGGATCGAGGACCTGATCAGCCGCCGGGCCGCCGCCGCGACAGCCGCCCTCGAGCAGGCCCCGGTGACCGCGGAGGCGCGCACGGCCCTCGCGGCGCTGGCGTCCTCGGTCGTGTCCCGGCGCCGCTGACGCCCGATTTTCGGCATTATCGTGCCATGCGCGAAGTGGTGGACGGGGTCTTCGAGGTCGGCATCGGGTACGTCCACGTGCACCTGGTGGTGACCGACGACGGCGTGGTGCTCGTCGACACCGGGCTGCCCGGCCGCTCCGCGCGCATCGGGCGGGCGCTGCGCGACCTGCGCCGCTCGATCGGCGACGTGACCACGATCCTGCTCACCCACCACCACCCCGACCACACCGGCGGCCTCGCCGAGGTGCGCCGCCGGTCCGGCGCGCGGGTGGTCGCGCACCGCGACGACGTCCCGTACGTGACAGGCGAGGCGCGCGCGGTCGTCCGGCATCCGGTGGTCAGGCTCGCCGGCCTGGTCATGGGCCGCCCCGAGCCCGCCGCCGTGGACGAGGTCGTCACCGCCGACGGCACCTCGCCGCTGCCCGGGTTCACCGCGCTGCACACCCCCGGCCACACCCCGGGACACCTGTCGTACCTGCTGGACCGCGCGGGCGGGGTGCTGTTCGCCGGGGACGCCGCCGCGGGCCGCCGGGGAGGCCGGATCGGCAGTACGCCCGCCATGGTCTCGGCCGACCTCGAGGAACAGCGCCGCAGCGTGACCCGGCTCGCCGGGCTCGACTTCGCGCACGCCGTCTTCGGCCACGGCCCGGCGGTCACCGGGCGCGCGGTCGAGGCGTTCCGGGCGTACGCGTTTGCCGGAACGGCAAGATAGTTTGTCGTCCCGCCCCGGTCCCGCCGATGCTGGGAGCGACCCGGCGATGGAAGGAAACGCGTGATGAGTGGACACCAGCACCAGCTCACCGACGAGGAGGCGGCGGCCATGTTCGAGCCGCCGAGCTGGGACGAGCGCTACTCCGGCGCCGAGAAGATCTGGAGCGGGGACCCGAACCCCCAGCTGGTGGCCGAGGCGGCAAAGCTGGCACCGGGCACCGCCCTCGACGTCGGCTGCGGCGAGGGCGGCGACGTCATCTGGCTGGCCCGCCACGGCTGGACGGTCACCGGCGCCGACTTCTCCGCCAACGGCCTGGCCCGCGCCGCCCGCCACGCCGAGCAGGCCGGGGTCGCCGGCCGCGTCGACTGGTGGCAGGTCGACGCCCGCGCCTTCACCGCCGGCGACCGCTCCTACGACCTGGTCACCAGCCACTTCCTGCACGCCCCGGACGGCGGCATGGTCGACGTCACCCGCCGGCTCACCGAGGCGGTCGCCCCGGGCGGCCACCTGCTGGTCGTGGGCCACGCCCCGTCCGACATGTTCGCCCACCTGACCGCGGCGCACCGCAAAGCGATGTTCCTGGCCGCCGACCTGCTGCCGGCGCTGCCGGACACCTTCGAGGTCCTCGTCGCCGAGCAACGCCCCCGCACCACCGTCCGCGACGGCGTGACCTACGACATCGACGACTCCACCCTCCTGGCCCGCCGCCGCGCCTGAGGTCTCAGCGCGCCCGGACGCCGGCGAGGGCGGCGAGGCTCGGCCGCACCGTCGTCGGCGCCCGCGTCCCGGAGGCCGGCCGGCTCGTCGACCGCCGCGGCGAACTCGCCTGGTCCTGACCGCCGGGTGCTCAGCCGGCCGGCTGGACGGCGGCGGTGCTGAGCCGCGGCGGCGGTGCCGTGCGGGAGATCCGCAGCCACACCACGAAGCCCCAGATCACGAACGCCGCGTAGACGGCGTACAGGATCGCCGAGGGGTAGTAGCGGAAGTGCAGGAGTTCCGGCACGCCGACCAGGTCCACCGCGATCCAGCAGAGCCAGAACTCCACCCAACCCCGGGCCATCGCGTACGTGGCCAGGATCGACCCGACGAAGATCCACGAGTCGGCGAGGTAATACCACCAGGGGACCGGGAAACCGGCGCCCACCGCACGGAAGACGAAGAAGCACAGCACGACCGCGCCCAGCGCCAGCGGCAGCATCAGCGTCCGCTGCCGCCGGGTGGCCCAGTGCGGGGTGACCGCGGCGCCGCCCGGGGCGTGGCGGTTGCGGCGCCAGCGCCACCAGCCGTACACGCTCGTGGCGATGAAGAAGACCTGGCGCGACGCCTGGCCGTAGAGCGGGGTGCCCTGGTCGTTGCCGAGCGCCTGGCCCAGGAAGACGGTGAACAGCAGCACGTTGCCGACGATGCCCACCGGCCACGCCCACGCGTTGCGGCGCAGGCCGAACAGGGCGGAGCCGAGGCCGAAGGCGTTGCCGACGATCTCCCGGTAGTAGATCGCCTGGGATTCGGTGACCTGCCACTTCGCGTCGTAGAACGCGGTCAGCAGGGTGTCGAGCCAGTGCATGCGGGCCCACCTCCGTGTACGACGAAGGTGCACGCCGGGGCGAGACCGCGCACGCGGATGGTGAGCGTCCGCGTGCTGCCTCCCCTCCGGACTTTCACCGTCGGTCCCGGAATTCCACCGGGTCAACCGGCCGCCGGCTGCGGTCGGGTCGCGGACTGTCACCGCCGGTTCGGACTTTCACCGACCCCGGAGCACGCTGAACGATGGTGCTGAATCGGATGCTAGCCAAGTTTCGGGCCCGCGCCCGGCCGAGCGACGAACGCCACACCGCGCCGGCTCCGCACCCCTGCCCAACGAACCGGGAAGCGCGCGGTGACGGCCGGGGCCGGGCCCTCGCGGTTGCTGACAGAACGGGCGGACCGGCCTTGCCGCTCGCCGCATCGACGGCAACCATCGTCGACGCCCCGGGCGGACAGGAGCCGCGGCTCGCACAACACCGGAAGGACCCCGCTGCACGTGTCGCACATCCCCCCAGCGCCCGGCGACGAGGCCGCGACGATCGACCTCAGCGGGCGCTGCGTCGGGAACTCGTACGTCCTGATCTGCCCGGTGGGGCACGGTGCCACCGGCACGGTCTGGCGCGGGTTCGAGCAGACCACCGGCGACCAGGTGGCGGTGAAGCTCCTGCACGAGGGGCTGCTGCGGCAGCCGAAGCTGGTCACCCGCTTCGTGCAGGAGCGGTCGATCCTCAAGATGCTGCGGCACGAGCACATCGTCCGGGTCCGCGACCTGTTCAGCGTGGGCGAATCGCTGGGCCTGGCGATGGACTTCGTCGGCGGCGGGAGCCTGCGCGAGCGGCTGCGTGCCGCGGGAACCCTGGAACCGGCCGAGGCGGCGCGGCTGCTCGGCCAGGTGGCGGCGGCGCTGACCCAGGCGCACTCGCTCCAGATCGTGCACCGCGACGTGAAGCCGGACAACATCCTGCTGCACGTACGCGCGGACCGCACCGATGTGCGGCTGACCGACTTCGGCATCGCCCGGGTCCTGGACGCGCCGGGCGTCACGACCCCGCACGCGGTGATCGGCACCCCGCACTACATGGCGCCCGAGACGATCGGCGGCGGCGACGCCACCCCCGCCGCCGACGTGTACGCCCTGGGCATCGTCCTCTACGAGCTCGTCTGCGGGCGTACGCCGTACACGGGCGAGCCGTTCGCGGTGCTGCGCGGCCACCTCGACGCACCGCCGCCCCGCCCGGACGGCATGCCCGATCCGGTGTGGCGGGTGATCGGGCGGTGCCTCGGCAAGGACCCGGCCGGCCGCCCGTCCGCGGCCGACCTGGAGCTGCTCCTGCGCGCCCTGCGCGACGAGATGGCCGGCGTGCCCGCGCTGCCGCGACCTGCCGTGCCGGGGCCCGGCGCCGGGTCCGTCCTGCCGCCCGGTGCCGGGCCCGCCTCGCGGTCCGATCCCGATGCCTTGTCCGCGCCGCGGTCCGGGGCGGAGGCCGGGCCCGCCTCGCGGTCCGATCCCGATGCCTTGTCCGCGCCGCGGTCCGGGGCGGAGGCCGGGTCCGTGCCGCGGTCCGGGGCGGAGGCCGTGTCGGTGGTGCCGGCGTCCGCCGCGCGGGCGCGGAGGAGACCGCCGAACCGGCCGCGCACCTGGGTGTGGGGACGCCGGGCCGCGCTGGCCGTCCTGGTGGCGGGGGCGCTCGCCGGCTCGGGGATCAGCGGCTTCCGCGCCTGGCAGGAGAGCGGCAACCGGACGGCCGGCCGGGAGGCGGCGCCGCCCGGGACGGCCCCCGCGGCCCCGGACCGGTCCCCGCTCCCGCCGGCGAACGCGGCCACCGGTTCGGCACCCCCGAAGGCGGCCCCCGCCGGCACCCCGAGCCTCGCCGCCGGCGGCCCCGGACGGCGTGACGGGGCTCAGCCGCGTACGGAAGTCTCCGCGGGGATTGATCTGGCGGCCGGCGGCGGAAAGGCCGAAGCCCAGGCCGAGGCGGGGTTCGGACCCTACAGGTGCGGCGAGGAGTACGAATGGGACGTCGGCCACCCGGTGCTCGCCCAGCCATGCCACTCCCTCGGGGCGAAGGTGCGCGTCCTGGGCCGGATGGAGGCGTCACCCGGGGTGCAGGCCGACATCTCCCTGACCGTGCGCGACGCCCGGACCGACGAGGTGGTCGCGGGGCCGCACACCTGCCGGGCCGTGATGTTCACGGACTTCACGCTCGAGCACACGTGCGGACCGGTCGACCTGGCGGTGCCGACAGGTGGTCGCTACGTGGTGGTGGAGACGTGGGAGTACACCGGGCGGCCCCTGATCCCGGCCGGCACGGCCCGGGGCCAGGAGTTCACCTGGTGAGCGCGGCGGGTGCACCGGTTCACCCCGTGAGCGTGTGCTCCGGTCTACCTGGTGAGCGCGTGGTCCGGTTCATCTCCTGAGCGCGTGGTCCGGTTCACCTGGTGAGCGCGTGGTCCGGCTCACCCTGTGAGCGCGTGGTCCGGTTCACCTGGTGGGCGCGGGCGGGCCGGGGCGAAACGGGCATAGTCTGGCGGCATGACGGACGCGCTGTGGCACGGGCCGGCGGTCGCGCTGGTCAACCTGTTCGACCCGGACGGGGGCGTGGACGCCGCGGCGACGGCGGAACACGCCGCCCGGGTGGTCGCGGCCGGCATCCGCGCGGTCCTGGTGAACGGCAGCACCGGCGAGGCGTCCACCCTGACCGACGACGAGCGCGTCACCCTGGTCGCCGCGGTGCGCGAGGCCTGCCCCGGCGTGCCGGTCCTCGCCGGAACATCCGGTGAATGGCACGGACAGGCGGCGGCCCGGACCCGGGCGGCGGTGCGGGCCGGCGCGGACGCCCTGCTCGTGGCCCCGCCCCGCCTCGGCGGCGACCTGGGCGACTACTACACGGCGGTGGCCGCGGCGGCGGGCGGGCAGCCGGTGCTGGCCTACCACTACCCGGCGGTCGCGGGCGGCCCGGTGCCGGTCGGCGCGCTGGCCACGCTGCCGGTGACCGGGATCAAGGACTCGAGCGGCGACGCCGCCCGGCTGGGCCACGAACTCGAGGCCGGCTGCGACGTCTACGTGGGCGCCTCCGCGCTCCTCGGGTACGCCGGCTGGCTCGGCGCGACGGGAGCGATCGTGGCGGCGGCGAACCTGGTGCCCGAGGACTGCCTGGCCGCCTGGGAGCGGGACGTGGCCGCCCAGCGCCGGGTCATGCGCGCCGAACGGGAGGCGAAGGCCGGCCCGGGCGGCCTCAAGGCGGCGATCGCCGCCCGCTACGGCACCTCCCCCCGCCGCCGCGCGGGCTGAGCCCCGGGTCGCCGGGCCGGTTGCCCGCCGATCGGCCGGGCCCCCGTGCGGGCTGAGGTTCGCCCCGCGTTGCCGAGGCCGGTTGCCCGCCGATCGGCCCGGCCCCCGTGCGGGCTGAGGTTCGCCCCGGGTCGCCGAGGCCGGTTGCCCGCCGATCGGCCCGGCCGCCGCGCCGGTGGAGGGTTTGTCCGGCCGGGCATGAGGAATGTCCGGCCGCGCACCGTCACCGCTTTCCGGCGGAGCGCCCGCCCTCGCGCTCCTAAGATCCACATTGGGCGCCGGGCTTCCGGACGCGGTGGCGGATCGGGAGGACTCATGGACGAGACGACGGCGGTTTCCCCGGGGAATCCCTGCCCTTTCCTGCGCGCCCTCGTGGCGCAGGGCCACCTCGCCGGCGATGTCCAGCCCGTCTCGGCCGTCGACACCACGATCCGCCGGGTCGCCGCGGCGGGTGACGGCTCGCCCTCGCTCCCGGGAGCGGCGATCCGCCTCATCGCCACGGTGTCCAACGGGCTGGGGCCGGGGCGGCTGCTGCGCACCCGGCGGCACGGCGTCCGTCTCGACGAGCTGCGCGGCGGCCCGCTCGACAAGAAGGGGGCCGGCTCCGGCATCCTCGATCAGCGGGCGAACCTCGTCGCGGCGGAGCTCGACCGGCTGGACGGCTTCGCCGGCGAGAAGCGCCTGCCGGACGGCACGACGGAGCGCGGCCTCGACGCCGACGACCTGAACCGCTACATGGACGCCAACTTCGCACGTGCGGCCGGGCGCCGCCGCGGGATCGACCGCAAGCTCATGAACGGCGAATGGCCGGTCCTCCTGAAGGTCCTCGGCCGCGACGGCGCGGACGGTCGCTACCTTCCGGTCGCGGACGTACGGCGGCTGTTCGCGGAGCAGGCCCTCCCGCAGCGGATCCTCGATCGCCTCGCCGCGGTCTCCTGACCGAGCGGCCACAGCGGCGACGTCGAACTGCGCCCTCCGCCGCGCCGGCCGTCGTCGCCGGGCTCTCGGGGTGCGCCCGTGAGCGGCGCCGGCTGTCGTCGCGGCGCCGCCGGGCTCTCGGGGTGCGCCCGTGGCGGCGCCGGCCGGCCCGGTGCGCCGGTCGGTGGCGCGGCCCGGGCCCGCGCTGATCGCTGGGCCGCGGTCGCCGGGTGACTGCTCACCGGCTGACGGGGACCCGGGGCGGGTTGTCCACAGCCGGCGCCGAGGGGCGGGCCGATCACGGCGTGCCGGTGCTAGCTTGCTGGGGTGTCCGAGGACGACCGCGACCGCCTGCTGACCGAGTATGAGGCGGTTCGCGCGGACATCGCCAGGCGTGCCGTCGCCCGGGACGCGGCGACCAGCGAGGCGTTGCGGGCCCAGCAGGCCGCCCACCGCGAGGAGAAGGCCGCCTGGGACCGGCTGACCGGGCTGCGGGAGGCGCGCCGCGACGAGCCGGGCGACCTCTCCCTCGTGGCGCGGGCCGACCAGGCGGAGGCGGCGTACGAGGACGCCCGGAACGTCGCCGAGGAGGTGAACCGCACGGCCGCCGCGATCGCCCGCCGCGCGTTGGAGGAGTCCGAGGAGGACGGCCGGCGGCTCTTCGAACTCGGCATGCGCGTGCGCGCGGCCCGGGGCGCCCCACCCCGCCGGTGAGCGGCCCCGCGTGCGCTGGCGGCGGTCCCTCGCCGCGGCGGTGACCGGCCCAGCGTGCGGTGCCGGCGGTCCCTCGCCGCGCCGGTGAGCGGCTCCGCGTGCGCTGCCGGCCGTTCCTCGCCGCGCCGGGGAGCGGCCTGGGTGGTCGGCTCGCTCCCGGGCCGGCGCCGGGGGCCGGTGTCTCGGCATCGATAGGATGCCATCATGCTGGCTGTGTTCTGGCGGGACATCGTCCTCGCGGTGCTGCCCTCCGCCACCCTCTCCGACGGCGCGGCGCCGGGGGCGGTCGCGGCGGCGCAGGAGCGGCTCGGCCAGCTCTTCCCGGAGGACCTCGCGTCGTTGCTGGCGGAGACCGACGGCGTGCGGGGGGCGTGGGGGCTGGACGCGGTCTGGCCGGTGGAGCGGATCGTGCGCGACAACGTCGAGTTCCGCACCTTCCCGGATTTCAAGGATCTGTACGCGCCCTTCGACGACCTGCTGTTCTTCGGCGACAACGGGGGCGGGGACCACTTCGGATTCGTGCCCGGCGACCCCTCGCGCGGCGTCGTCGTCTGGGATCACGAGACGGACGAGCGGCGCACCGTGGCCGACGGCCTGGCGGACTACCTGACCCGCGTCCTGCCCTCGGGCGGCGACGAGTGGTATCACCCGAGCGCCTGAACCCGGCCCCCCGCCGCCCGCGCGTCGAGCGAGGCAGCGTAGGCGCGACCGGGCATCGGTCTGACCGGTCCGAGGAGTCCGCGCCGCAGGGGAGCATCCAAGGGACGGGACGAGCGTCACCTATCCCTTGAGAAATTCCTAGTTTGGCTATAGGAAATAGGTATGGCCGCACCGGTGCTTCTCACCCGGCGACTCAGCATCGATCTGTGTCGCAGTGCCGGCATGTGCTGTCGCCGCTGACAGGACGCCGACCCGATCCCACGCCGTAACGCCCGGCCCCGCCGGGTGCGCCGCCGCATGCCCGGACCGCGACTGGAGACCTCCGTGCGCAGATTCGCCGCAGCCCTGTTCCTCACCGTCACCCTCACGCTCGGCGCCTGCTCCGGCGGCGGAGGCGGCGCCCCGGCCGCCGACGCCGGGCAGCCGGTCAGCGGCGGCTCCCTGATCTGGGGTGTCGAGACCGAGCCGATCACCTTCAACCCGCACCAGTACGCGCAGGCCAAGGCCCGGCTGCTGGTCGGCAACACCTTCGAGGGCCTGCTCACCCACGACGCCGAGGGCGGCTACACGCCCCGGCTCGCCACCGGATACGAGGTGTCCGCCGATGGGAAGTCGTACACGTTCCACCTGCGTGGCGGGGTCGTCTTCAGCGACGGCACCGGCTTCGACGCGGCCGCCGTCAAGGCCAACGCGGACCAGCTCCGGGCGCCCGGTTACGCCCCCGCCGTCGCCGCCGTGCAGCTCCGCAACCTGAGCGGCGTCGAGACCCCGGACCCCGCCACCGTCGTCTACCGGCTGACCCGGCCCGACGTGCTGCTGCTCGACTTCCTCGCGTCGCCGCAGGGCGCGATCGTGTCGCCGAAGTCGCTGCGGGAGGCGCCCGACCTCAAGGCCGGCGGGCCCGCGCTGGCCGGCACCGGGCCGTTCGTGCTCGACCGCTACAGCGCCGGGCAGGAGGTGCATTTCACCCGCAATCCCCGCTACTGGGGCGAGCGGCCGGCGTACCTCGAGCAGGTCACGTACCGGTTCCTGAAGGAGTCGTCGGTGCGGGTCGGCGCGCTCACCTCGGGACAGGTCCAGGTGATCGAGGGGGTGCCGGCCACCGACCAGGCGCTGATCACCGCCGACCCGCGGCTGCGCTTCACCCGGGCGCTGAACTCGGGTTCCGCGTACGCGTACTACCTGAACGTCTCCCACGCGCCGTTCGACGACGTCCGGGTCCGTAAGGCGTTCCGGGACGCGGTCGACGTGGACACCGTGCTGAACGCCGTCTACCGCGGCACCGCCACCCGGGCGTGGAGCGTGCTGAGCCCGTCCGGCCCGTTCTACGACAAGAGCATCGAGGGCGGCTACGGCAACGATCCGGTGGGCGCCAACCGGCTGCTCGACGAGGCCGGCTGGTCCACGCGCGACGCCGAGGGCTTCCGGACCAGGGACGGCAAGCGGCTCACCGTACGCTTGGTGCAGTCGGCCCCCTTCGTCCGCGACCGCCGCGACGTGCTGGCCCAGACCGTGCAGGCGGCGGTGAAGCGGAGCGCCGGCATCGACCTTCAGGTGTCCCTGGTGGACCAGGGCACCGCCACCAAGGCCCTCGAGGACGGCGCGTACGAGGTCTTCGACAACTCCCGGGCCGACACCGACGCGGGCGCGGCCCTCAACCTGCTGCTGCACTCGCAGGGGGCGATCAACCGGACCGGCCACCGCGACCGCTCCCTGGACCGGCTGCTCGACCAGGGCCAGGCCACCGGCGACGCGGCCCGGCGCTCGGCGGCGTACCGGCAGGTCCAGCGCAAGGTCGTCGCCGACGACGCCCTGGTGCTGCCGCTGTACGCCCCCGCGGACCAGCTCGCCGCGAGCCGTTCGGTCGGCGGGCTGGGTTTCGAGCCGACCGCGGGCGTGCCGGACCGGGCGTACGGCGTCTGGGTGGCCCGGTGATGCTGCGACCGGTGCTGCGGCGGGTGGCGACCGGCCTGGTGGTGCTCTGGGCCGCCGCGACGGCCGCGTACCTGGCCCTGCTCGCCGCGCCCGGGGACACGGTGGACAGCATCGTCGGCGACGGCGCGGATACCCCGCAGATCCGCGCGCAGATCATCGACGAGTGGGGCCTCGACCGCCCGGCCCTGGTGCAGTACCTCGACTACCTGGCCCGGGCCGCCCGGGGCGATCTCGGCCGGTCGTACCTGCTGCACCGGCCGGTGAGCGCGATCGTCGGCGAGCAGGTGGGCCCGACGCTGCGGCTGGCGGTGCTGGCCGCCGCGCTCGGCATCGCGCTCGCCCTGGTCCTGGCCGTCACCACCCGTCGGCCGTGGGCCCGGCGGGTCAGCTCGGCGGCCGAGCTGGTGCTGGTCTCCACGCCGCCGTTCCTCATCGGCATCGTGCTGCTCAGCGTGTTCTCGTTCCGGCTCGGACTGTTCCCGGTCTCCGGCGACCGCGGGTTCGCCGCCCTGGTGCTGCCCGCGGTGACCCTCGCCCTGCCGGTGGCCGGGGTGCTCACCCAGGTGCTGCGCGACGGGCTCGACCGCGCGCTCGACGAGCCGTTCGCGGTCACCGCCCGGGCGCGGGGCCTGCGGGAGGGCGCGGTGCTGGTCCGGCACGCCCTGCGGCACGCGCTGCTGCCGGCGGTGACCCTGGTCGGCTGGCTCTTCGGCATCCTGCTCGGCGGCGCGGTGATCGTCGAGCAGGTGTTCGGGCGGCCCGGCCTGGGCCAGGTCACCCTTGCGGCGGTCACCGCGAAGGACCTGCCGGTCGTGCTCGCCGTCGTGGTGCTGTCCGCGCTGGTGTACGTGGTGCTCAACACCGCCGCGGATCTCGCGTACCTGATCGTCGATCCCCGGCTGCGAGGGAGCAGATGATGCGTCTCCCCGGACCGGGTGTCGCCGCATCGGCGGCGTTCCTGGCCGTCGCCGTGCTGGCGGCGGCCCGGCCCTCGTGGCTGGCGGCCGACCCGCTCGCCGCCGACCCGCTGCACGTGCTGGAGGCACCCGGTGCCGCGCACTGGTTCGGCACCGACCAGCTCGGCCGCGACGTCTTCGACCGGGTCGTGCACGGCGCGCGGCACTCCCTGGCGATCGGTCTGGCCGCGACCCTGATCGCGGTCACCGCCGGCGTCACGCTGGGCGTCCTGGCGGGCCTGGCGCACCGGTACGCCGACGAGGCGCTCACCCGCGGCTTCGACGCGCTGTCCGCCTTCCCGCTGCTGCTGCTCGCCCTGTTGTTCATCACGATCGCCGGGCCAGGCACCGCCGGGCTGGTCGGGGCTATCGGCATCGCGACCCTGCCGCACTACGCCCGGGTGGTCCGCGCGCAGACCTTCGTGGTGCGCCGCGCCGGATACGTCACCGGCGCGGTGGCGTACGGCGGCACCCGCCTGCGCCTGGTCGCGCGGCACGTCCTGCCGAACGTCCTGGGCCCGGTCCCGGTGCTCGCCATGATCGGCCTGGGGGAGGCCGTCCTCGCCGCCGCCGGGCTCAGCTTCCTCGGCATGGGACCGCAGCCGCCGTCGCCGGAGTGGGGCGCGATGCTCGCCGACGGCCGCAACTACCTGCGCATCGCCTGGTGGGCGTCGATCCTGCCGGGCGTGGTCGTCACCCTGACCGTGGTCTCGCTGACCGTGGTCGGCCGGCATCTCCAGCACCGTTTCGAGGGGCGGGACCCGCGATGAGCACCCTGATCCGGGTCGAGGACCTGCACGTCGCGTTCGCCGCCGGCCGGGACCGTGTCGAGGCCGTCCGCGGCGTCGGGTTCACCGTGGCGGCCGGCGAGTGTGTCGCCATCGTGGGGGAGTCCGGGTCCGGCAAGAGCGTCACCGCCCGTACCCTGGTCGGCCTCGCCGGGCCGGGGGCCGAGGTGCGGGCCGCGACGTTCGAGGTGAACGGCCGGGACGCCCGCCGGTACGCAGACCGCGACTGGCGGCGGCTGCGCGGCGGCTTCGCGGGCCTGGTGCTGCAGGACGCGCTGGTCTCCCTCGACCCGCTGCGGACCGTCGGCGCCGAGATCGGCGAGGCGCTGCTGGCGCACCGGCGCGCGGACACCCCGGAGCGGCTGCTCGCCGAGGTGCACGTCCCCGAGCCCGGGCGGCGGGCGAGGCAGTACCCGCACCAGCTCTCCGGCGGGCTGCGGCAGCGGGCGCTGATCGCCTCGGCCATCGCGGCCAGGCCGCCGCTGCTGATCGCCGACGAGCCCACCACCGCGCTCGACGTGACGGTGCAGGCGCAGATCCTCGCGCTGCTCGCCGAGCGCCGGGCGGCGGGGGAGGCGCTGCTGCTGATCAGCCACGACCTGGCGGTGGTCTCCCGGCTCGCCGACCGGGTGCTGGTGATGAAGGACGGCGTCATCGTCGAGTCCGGGCCCGCCCGCGAGCTGCTCGCCGCGGCGCGGCACCCGTACACGAGGAAGCTCGTGGCCGCCGCGTCCCTGGACCGCCGGGCGGGCCCGCCGGTCCGCGACGAGGTCGTGCTCAGCGCCGCCGGCCTGCGCAAGGACTACGGCCGCCACACCGCCGTCGGCGACGTGAGTTTCGACGTGCGCCGGGGCGAGGTGCTCGGCGTCGTGGGGGAGTCCGGCTCCGGCAAGAGCACCGTCGCGCACCTGATCCTCGGGCTGACCACGCCCACGGCCGGGCGGGTCACGCTCGAGGGGGAGCCGTGGTCGGGCGTGCCGGAACGCCGGCGCCGGCCGCGGCGCCGGCGGCTGCAGCTCATCTCGCAGGACCCGCTGTCCTCGTTCGACCCCCGCTGGACCGTGCGGCGCATCGTCGGGGAGGCCCTGCCCCGGGGCGACTCGCCGCTCCCGCTGCTCGAACGGGTGGGCCTCGGCGCGGCGGTGCTCGACCGCTATCCGCGCCAGCTCTCCGGCGGGCAGCGGCAGCGGGTGGCGATCGCCCGCGCGCTGGCGCCCCGGCCCGCCCTGATCGTCTGCGACGAGCCGGTCTCCGCCCTCGACGTCTCGGTCCAGGCCCAGATCCTCGACCTGCTCGCCGACATCCGTACGACGGACGGCACGGCCCTGCTGTTCATCTCGCACGACCTCGGCGTCGTGCACCACCTCGCCGACCGGCTGCTCGTGATGCGCGACGGCCGCGTGGTGGAACAGGGGCCGGTGGACGAGGTGTACGCCCGTCCCCGGCACGAGTACACCCGCGAGCTGCTCGCCGCGGTGCCCACCTTGGAGGTTTCGCCGTGACCCGACCCGCACCGCATCTGGCCGTCGCGCTGGACGGCCTGGGCTGGCATCCCGCCGCCTGGCGGACGTCGCCGGTCGACGCCGCCGCCGTGTTCACGCCCGGGTACTGGACCGGCCTGGTCGCGGAGGCCGAGGCCGGCCTGCTCGACCTGGTCACGTTCGAGGACACGTTCGGTCCGCCCACCGCCGCGCCCGGCGAGATCAACGGCCGGCTCGACGCCGTGCTGGTGGCGTCCCGGGTCGCGCCGTCGACCCGGCACATCGGCCTGGTGCCGGTGGCCACCACCACCCACACCGAACCGTTCCACCTGTCCACGGCGCTGGCCACGCTGGACTATCTGAGCGGCGGCCGGGCCGGCTGGCAGGCCCGGGTGTCGGCCCGGCCGGAGGAGGCGGCGCTGCTGGGCCGCCGCCCGGCGCCGGATCTCGGGGCCGGCCTGCGGGACCTGTTCGACGAGGCCGCCGACGCGGTCGAGGTGGTCCGGCGGCTCTGGGACAGCTGGGCGGACGACGCGGTCATCAAGGACGCCGCCACCGGCCGGTTCATCGACCGCGACCGGCTGCACTACATCGACTTCGCCGGGAGGTGGTTCTCGGTGAAGGGCCCGTCGATCGTGCCGCGCCCGCCGCAGGGCCAGCCCGTCGTCGCGGCCCTCGCACACTCCGCGGTGCCGTACGCGTTCGCCGCCGGCAGCGCCGACGTGGTGTTCGTGACCCCGACGGACGCCGCCGCGGCCGGGGAGCTGGCCGCCCGCCTGCGCACGGCGAACCCGGCCCTGAAGGTCTTCGCCGACCTCGTGGTCTTCCTCGACGAGCACGGCCGCGACGCCGTCGCCCGGCGGGCCCGCCTCGACGAGCTGTACGGCGCACCCTGGAGATCCGACGCGCTGATCTTCGCCGGCTCTCCGGAGGAGCTGGCCGGCCTCCTCGCCGCCTGGCACGCCGCCGGGATCGACGGCTTCCGGCTGCGGCCGGGCGCGCTGCCGTACGACCTGGAGGCGATCACCCGCCTGCTCGTCCCCGTCCTGCGGGACCGTGGCGTCTTCCGCACCGGGCCGCCGTCCGGCACCCTGCGCGAGCGGCTCGGCCTGCCGCCCGCGGTCAACCGGTACGAGGCCGCCGAAGGAGCCCGCGTTGCCTAGGCAGATCATCCTCGCCGCCCACTTCCCGGGCGTGAACAACACCACCGTGTGGAGCGATCCGGCGGCCGGCAGCCAGATCGAGTTCAGCTCCTTCGCGCACCTCGCCCGCACCGCCGAGCGCGGCAGGTTCGACTTCTTCTTCCTGGCCGAGGGGCTGCGGCTGCGCGAACAGCGGGGTCTGATCCACGACCTGGACGTGGTGGGCCGCCCCGACACCCTGACCGTGCTGGCCGGCCTGGCCGCCGTGACCACCCACCTCGGCCTGGCCGGGACGCTGAACGCGACGTTCCACGAGCCGTACGAGCTGGCCCGGCAGCTGGCCACGCTGGATCACCTGTCCGGCGGCCGCGCGGCCTGGAACGTCGTCACCTCCTCGGGGCCGTTCTTCGGGGAGAACTTCCGCCGCGGCGGCTTCCTCGATCACGCCGACCGCTACCGCCGCGCCGGGGAGTTCATCGACACGGCCCGGGAGCTGTGGGACTCGTGGGGGCCGCTGCACCCCGACCGCGACACCGGCTACTTCGCCGACACCGGATCGTTCGCGCACACCGGCCCGCAGTTCACCGTCTCCGGGCGCTTCGGGGTCCCGCGCAGCCCGCAGGGCCACCCGGTGATCCTGCAGGCCGGCGACTCCGAGGGCGGCCGGGAGCTGGCCGCGGCGAAGGCCGACGCGATCTTCTCCCGCCACCACGAGATCGAGGACGCGCGGGCGTTCTACCGCGACGTCAAGGCCCGGTTGCCGCGCCACGGCCGTACCCCGGACAGCCTCAAGATCATTCCGGGGGTGTCGTTCGTGCTCGGCGCCACCGAGGCCGACGCGCAGGAGCGGGCGCACCACATCCGCCGCCAGCAGGTCAGCCCGCAGACCGCCATCCTGCTGCTGGAACAGGTCTGGAACCGGGACCTGTCCGGCTACGACGCCGAGGGGCCGCTGCCCGAGATGGAGCCGGCCGGCGACGAGGAGAGCATCATCCAGGGCCGCGCCGGGCAGTTCCCGGACCGCTTCGCCACCGCCCGGGAGTGGCGCGCCCGCGCGGGGCAGAAGAACCTCAGCATCCGCGAGCTGATCATCGAGGTCACCGGGCGGCAATCGTTCGTCGGTACGCCCGCCCGGGTCGCCGCCGAGCTCAACGAGTACGTCCAGACCGACGCCTGCGACGGCTTCATCCTGGTCCCGCACCTGACCCCCGGCGGGCTGGACGAGTTCGTCGACACCGTGGTGCCGCTGTTGCAGGAACGCGGCGTCCTGCGGAGCGAGTACACCACCTCGACGCTGCGCGGACACCTGGGGCTGGCATGAAATTCCTCCTGATCACCCTGATCACCCACGTCGACCCGGCGCGCAGCACCCGGCAGCGCTTCCGCGAGGTGGTGGAGAACGCCGTGCTCGCCGAGGAGCTGGGCTTCGACGGGTACGGCGTCGGCGAGCGCCACGAGCGCCCGTTCATCTCGTCGTCGCCGCCGGTGGTGCTCAGCCACATCGCGGCCCGTACGTCGCGGATCCGGCTGTTCACCGCGGTCACCACGCTCAGCCTGCTCGACCCGGTGCGGGCGTACGAGGACTACGCCACCCTGGACCACCTCTCCGACGGGCGCCTCGAACTGATCATCGGCAAGGGCAACGGCGCCGCGCAGGCCCAGCTCTTCCACGTCACCGCCGCCGACCAGTGGGACCGCAACCGGGAGAGCTACGAGCTGTTCCGGCGGCTCTGGCGCGAACCGAAGGTGACCTGGTCGGGGCGCTTCCGGCCGCCGCTGACCGGCGCGGAGACCTGGCCGCGGCCGTTCCAGCAGCCGATCCGGGTCTGGCACGGCAGCGCCACCAGCCGCGAATCCGTCGAGCTGGCCGCGCTGCACGGCGATCCGCTGTTCTCGGCGAACGTCACCAACCCGATCGAGCCGTACGCCGAACTGGTCCGCCACTACCGCGAACGCTGGGCGCAGCACGGCCACGACCCCGCGGACGCGCTGGTGGGCGCGGGTTCGGCCGGCTTCTACGCGGCCCGTACGTCGCAGGAGGCGATCGCCACGTACCGGCCGATCTTCGAGGCGCGGCTGGCGCTGGGCCGGCGGATGGGCCTGGATCCGGTGTTCCCGACCCTGGAGGACGCCATCGCCCGCAGCTCCCTGCTGGTCGGCAGCCCGCGGCAGATCGTCGACAAGGTGCACCGCTACCACGCCGAGCTCGGCCACGAGGTCATGCACCTGCACGCCGACGCGGACGGGCTCACCGACAAGCAGCACCGGGCCGCCCTCGAGCTGTTCCAGAGCGAGATCGCCCCGGTGCTGCGCCGCGACATCCCCAGCCGCCCGCTGGGTGAGGAGTGATCATGGGAGTACCGCTGTCCGTCCTCGACCTGGCCCCGATCCTGGCCGGCGGCACCGCCGGGGACGCCCTGCGCCGCACCCTCGACCTGGCCCGGCGCGCGGAGCAGTTCGGGTACGCCCGCTACTGGGTGGCCGAGCACCATTTCACCCCCGGGGTGGCCAGCTCGCAGCCGGCGCTGCTGCTCGGCCAGATCGCGGCGGTGACCGACCGCATCCGCCTGGGCTCCGGTGCGGTGCAGACCGGCCACCAGACCCCGCTGTCCATCGTGGAGCAGTTCGGGCTGCTCGACGCCCTCTACCCGGGCCGCTTCGACCTGGGCCTGGGCCGCTCCGGCCAGCGCCGCACGGAAGCCGCCGCCGAGCTGGCCGGCCCGGCCGAACCGGCCGGCGAGCGGGTGGTCGACGGGCTGCTGATCCCGAAGCCGTTCTCGTTCGCGCCGCTGCTGGTCTCGGCGCGCGCCGCCCTCTTCGGCCGGCTGCTGCAGCAGCCGGGTGCGCAGGCGCCGGACCTCACCGGCGTGCTGGACCAGATCACGGCGCTGCTGGCGGGGCCGGTCACCGACGGGCACGGCAACGAGGCCCGGGCCGTGCCGGGCGAGGGCGCCGACCTGGAGCTGTGGATCCTCGGCAGCAGCGGCGGGGAGAGCGCGCGGGTGGCCGGGCGGCGCGGGCTGCCGTTCGCCGCGAACTACCACGTCGCCCCGGCGAAGGTGCTCGAGGCGGTGGAGGCGTACCGGGACGCGTTCCGGCCGTCGGCGGTGCTGTCCGGGCCGCGGGTGATGGTGTCGGCCGACGTCGTGGTCGCCGCCGACGACGCGACCGCCCGGGAGCTGGCCTCCCCGTACGGCCTGTGGGTGCACAGCGTGCGCACCGGGGAGGGCGCCATCCCGTACCCGTCGCCGCGCGACGCCGCCGCGCACGAGTGGACGGAGGCGGAGCGCGACCTGGTGGCGGACCGGGTGGCGACCCAGTTCGTCGGGTCGCCGCGGACCGTGGCCGGGCAGCTGCGGGCCCTGCAACGCGCGACGGGGGCCGACGAACTGCTCGTCACCACGGTCACGTTCGACCACGCCGACCGGGTGCGCTCCTACGAACTGCTCGCGAAGGAGTGGCTGACCGCGCCGTAAATCCGTTGCCGCACGCCGGTCACCCGGCCAGAGTGTGGTCATGACGTTCTGACGGACACCACCCGCGCAGCCATCGTCCGTACCCTTCTCCGGGAGAACGTTCTTGTCCACCGTGACCGTTTTCGCGTCGCCGTCCAGCTGGATCGAGTCCGACGCCGTCGCGCAGTGCCACCGGGTCGCCGCCCTCGACGGGATGACGCACGTCGCCGGGATGCCCGACCTGCATCCCGGCAAGGGCGCCCCGATCGGCGCCGCCATGACCTCGGCCGTGCTCTACCCGTTCCTCGTCGGGTCCGACATCGGGTGCGGCATCGCCGTGTTCCCGATCCGGATCAAGCGGCCGGTGCCGGAGCGGCTCGCCGCCCGCTTCCCCGACCTGGACCGGCCCGTCGAGGCCGGAGACCTTCCCGGGTACGGGTGGGACGGCGAGATCCCGGCCGGCCACACCGAGGGGCTCGGCACGGTCGGCCGCGGCAACCACTTCGTCGAGCTCGCCCGGGTCGGCGAGGTGCTCGACGCCGGCCACGCGCGGCGCCTCGGGCTCGCCGGCGGGGACCTGCTGCTCATCGTGCACAGCGGCTCCCGCGGCCTGGGGGAGCGGATCCTGCGGGCGCACACCGAGGTACACGGCGCCGGCCCCGCGCCCGCCCCGGAGGCCTACCTCGCCCGGCACGACGAGGCGGTGCGGTGGGGTTCGCTGAACCGGCGGCTGATGGCGGCGCGGGTCGCGGACGCCCTCGGCGCCGCGCCGGCCGAGCCGATCGTCGACGAGTGCCACAACCTCGTCGAGGTCCGCGAGGGCGCCTACCTGCACCGCAAGGGCGCGGCGCGCGGTGACGGCCGGGACGTGCTGGTCGCCGGCACCCGCGGCACCCCGTCGTACCTGGTGGCGGCCCACGCGGGCGCCGACGCCGGGTATTCGGTCGCGCACGGCGCCGGCCGCAAGATGTCCCGCGCCGACGCCCTGCGGCGCGGCAGGGCGAAACACACGGTCGAGGAGCTGCGGCGTACGCCGGTCGGCTCGGTCGTGGTCTGCGGCGACCGGCAGCTGCTCTTCGAGGAGGCGCCGACCGCGTACAAGCGGATCGAGCAGGTGATCGGCGACCTGGCGGGGTTCGGGCTGGCCACCCCGGTGGTCACGACCGTTCCCCTGGTCACGTACAAGACGGTGGCGCGCGGGCCGAAGTCGTTTACCCCGCGGCGGACCGGGTAGCCCCTGAGCGCTGGACGAACCCGCTCACGGAGGACACGTCACATGGATTCGAGCAAGCCGGTCAAAGCGGTCAAGGACGCCGTCGGGGCCGCCGCGGCGAAGGTGGCGGAGGCCCTGACGTCCGAGATCCCCGGCAAGCCGGGCAGCGCTCCCGCCACCGTCGAGGAGCCGACCACCCCGCACGAGCCGTTGCCTCCGAAGAAGGAACAGGGCACGCCCGACGCCCGTACGCCCACCGGCGCCGGGACCGGCGTCCCCGCGGCCCTCAAGGCACAGCAGGGCGCCTATCTCACCACCTCGCAGGGCGCCAGGCTGCGCGACACGGACCACTCGCTGAAGGCCGGGCCGCGCGGGCCCATCCTGATGCAGGACCACCACTTCCGCGAGAAGATCACCCACTTCGACCACGAGCGCATCCCCGAGCGGGTCGTGCACGCGCGCGGCACCGGGGCGCACGGCGTCTTCACCGGGTACGGCACGGCGGAGGGGGTGACCCGCGCGGGCTTCCTGGCCAAGGGCAAGGAGACGCCGGTCTTCGTCCGCTTCTCCACGGTGCTGGGCTCGCGCGGCTCCGCCGACACCGTCCGCGACACCCGGGGCTTCGCGACCAAGTTCTACACCGACGAGGGCACCTTCGACCTGGTCGCCAACAACATCCCGGTCTTCTTCATCCAGGACGCCATCAAGTTCCCGGACATCATCCACGCCGGCAAGCCGCACCCGGACCGGGAGATCCCGCAGGCGCAGAGCGCGCACGACACGTTCTGGGACTTCGTGTCGCTGCACACCGAGGCGCAGCACCACACCATCTGGAACATGTCCGACCGGGGCATCCCGCGCTCGTACCGGACGATGGAGGGTTTCGGGGTGCACACGTTCCGGCTGGTCAACGCGGCCGGGGAGACCTCGCTGGTGAAGTTCCACTGGAAGCCGAAGCTGGGCGTGCACTCGCTGGACTGGGAGGAGGCCCAGATCGCCGCGGGCGTCGACCCCGACTTCCACCGCCGCGACCTCTACGACGCCATCGAGGCCGGCGCGTTCCCGGAGTGGGAACTCGGCATCCAGGTCTTCCCGGACACCCCGGAGGAGACGTTCGCCGGCATCGACCTGCTCGACCCGACGAAGATCGTGCCCGAGGAACTCGCCCCGGTGCAGCGGATCGGCAAGCTGGTGCTGAACCGTACGCCGACCAACTTCTTCGCCGAGACCGAGCAGGTGGCGTTCCACCTCGGGCACCTGCCGCCGGGCATCGACGTCACCAACGACCCGCTGCTGCAGGGGCGGCTCTTCTCGTACGTCGACACCCAGCTCACCCGGCTCGGCGGGCCCAACTACCCGCAGATCCCGATCAACCGTCCGCACGCACCGGTCAACGACATGCTCCGCGACGGCTTCCACCAGCACGCCGTGCACGCGGGGGTGGCGCCGTACAGGCCGAACTCGCTGGACGGCGGCAACCCGTTCACCACCGAGGAGAACGCGTTCGCGGACCTGCCGGTGGTGGTGGCCGAGGCGCCGAAGGTCCGCGCGAACCCCGTCTCGTTCGACGACCACTACAGCCAGGTGCGGCTGTTCTGGCTGAGCATGTCGCCGGTGGAGCGGGAGCACATCATCCGGGCGTACACGTTCGAGCTCGGCAAGTGCTACGAGCAGGCGATCAAGGAGCGCCAGCTGCGCTGCCTCGCCAACGTCGACCCGGTGCTGTGCGCGGAGGTCGCGAAGGGCCTGGGCCTGCCCGCGCCCGAGCCTGCCGTCCCGCTCGCCGAGGCGCAGCCCAGCCCGGCGCTGTCGCAGGTCGGCGGCGCGTGGCCGCCGGACGGGCGGCTGATCGGCATCGTCGTCGACCCGGCGGCCGGGCTCGGGGACGTGGCCGAGGTACGCCGCGCGGTGTTCGCCGCCGGGATGGTGCCGCTGCTGATCGCCCCGCACGGCGGCGAGGTGGACGGCACGCCGGTGCAGCGCACGTTCGCCACCGCCCGCTCGGTCGAGTTCGACGCGATCCTGCTGGCCGGCGCACCGGTCCCGGCGCCGGACGCGCTGCCCGCCCGCGACGCCAAGGCCGGGGCCGCCGGTCCGGCCACGGTGGACCCGCGGGTGCTGCTGCTGGTCGAGGAGGCGTGGCGGCACGCCAAGGCGATCGGGGCGTGGGGTGCCGGCGAGACGGTGCTCCGGGAGGCCGGCGTGGCCGGCACCCCCGGGGTCGTCACCGCCGGGTCCGGGGCGGACGCCCTGGCCGCGGTGCAGGAGCTCCTCGCCGCGCACCGGGTCTGGGAGCGGTTCCCCGCCACGGTCTGACGGTCACTTGTGCGGCCACGACCGCAGCGGTCCGTACGCGGCCCGGTAGCCGGCCGGCCCGGCCACCGGAGCGGTGAACCGGCGCAGCCACTGCGGCGCCGCCGCGTTGCGGGAGAACCGGTCGGTCTGGGTCTGCACGTGGGTCACCCGGACCCGTCGCGCCTGCTCGAAGCGTGCGGCGGCGTCCGGGGCGGCCACGCCGGCGGCGAGCAGGCCGGCCAGCACCTCGGCGTCCTCCAGGGCCAGCGCGGCGCCCTGCGCCCACACCGGTGCGGTGGCGTGCGCGGCGTCGCCGATCAGCACGGCCCGGCCCTGCGACCAGCGCGGGATGCGGATCTCCTCGACGGGGGAGTGGTACAGCCGTTCCGGGTCGGCGAGCGCGGCCTTGACGGTCTGGCGCACCGGCTCGGGGAAGCCGGAGAAGGTCTCCTCCAGCCAGGCGAGGTCCGGTTCGGCGGGACCGCCGCGGGTGGCCGCCGCGAACGCGTACACCTCGTCGCCGGAGACCGGGATCAGCAGGTAGTTGCCGAACTTGCCGCCCCAGGCCGCCCAGTGGTCGATGCCGGGGTTCGGCGCCATGAAGCGGTAGCTGGCCGCCGCGAGCAGGGCGACGCGCACGCCCTCCTCGCCGAACGCGGCGCGGCGCACCGTCGAGCGGACCCCGTCCGCGCCGACGATCAGGCCGCCCCGGGCGGTCGAGCCGTCGGAGAGCTCCACCTCGACGCCCGCCTCGTCCTGGTGGACCGCGGTCACGCCGACGCCCCAGTGCAGGCTCTGGGCGGGAAGCCCGGCCTGGAGCATGGCGTAGAGGTCGGCGCGCCGGGCGCAGCGCGGTTGTGCCTCCCGCCCCCAGAATGCGGTCTCGTCGACGCCGAACAGCAGGCCGCCCTGCTCGGTGCGGTACTCGCGGCGGGTCACCGGGTACGCCGTGGCCGCGATCTCGTCGCCGAGACCGGTCCGGCGCAGGGCGGTGATCGCGTTGCCCGGCAGGTTGACGGCCAGCCCGGCGTCGGCGGCCTCCGCGCGGCGTTCGTAGATCGCGTACGGGATGTGCTCGCGGTGCAGCGCGCGGGCGAGGGCCAGACCGGCGATGCCGGCGCCGATGATCAGGACAGGCTGGTTCATGCCGCCGATGGTGGTGGCTGCGGCGGGTACGCGCCAGGGTCCGGCGTACAGGAAAACGTGCCCTTTTCTGTCCGTTACGGACGGGCGTTACGCGGCAGTGACGCGAGGTTGCGGCCCCGGACGAGCGCCTGCCGCCGGCCGATCTCCCGGCCGTCGGCGGTGACCTCGACCCCGTCCACCTCGTACCAGCTGTCGTTGTCGTACTGCACGGGCCGGTTCCAGTCGACCCGCTCGACCCGCATCCGCAGCGGGCCCGCCCCGAAACGGTAGTCCGACTCCGGGAAGAGACTCACCGGACCGGCCGGGCCGCGATTCCTGTCCATCCGCCACTCCTCAGGTTGGCCGGCCCGCCCCGGGGCCGTCCGCGGGTCCACGCTCCGCACGTGCCCCAGCATGGCCATATGCCAGAGCCGATGCAAGAACTCCTGCACGTGCATATGCACATCGGAGTGAAGTCGGCAGGTTCGGATGTCTGAAGTGCACCGTTCGGTGGATACCGCCCAGCTGATCAGGTTTCGGAATCGTCGAGGTCGTCGAGGACCCGTCGCAGGATCGCGGGGGTGCGGTCCGGCGGCTCGGCCTCCAGGCAGGCGCGTTCCATGGTCTCGGCGTACAGGTCCACGTCGCTCGGCTTGTCGAGGTAGAGCGCGCTGGTCAGCTGCTCGACGTACACCACGTCGGACAGTTCGCTCTCGGCGAAGCGCAGGATCGCGAACGGCAGGCCGGCGGCGGCGTGCGTGGTGGCATGGAACGGCACGATCTGGATGTGTACGTGCGGCAGCTCCGCGGCCTCGATCAGGGCCTCGAGCTGGCCCCGCATGACCGCCGGCCCCCCGAGGCGCCGGCGCAGCACGGCCTCGTCCAGCACGGCCCACACCTGCGGCGGGTCGGGGCGCCGCAACACCCGCTGGCGGTTGCGGCGCAGCGCGATGCGCCGGTCGATCTCCGCGGGCGGGGCGTCGGCGTGCCCGTGCGCGATGACCGCGCGGGCGTAGTCGTGGGTCTGCAACAGCCCGGGGACGAAGTGCACCTCGTACGCCCGGATCAGCGACGCCGCCTCCTCGAGGCCCAGATAGGACAGGAACCACGGCGGCGCGACATCGGCGTACTCCTGCCACCAGCCCGGCGCGCTCGCCTGCCGGGCGAGGTCCAGCAGCTCGCCGCGCTCCGCCTCCGGTACGCCGTAGAAGGTGAGCAGGTCGGCGACGTCCCGCTCCTTGAACGGCACCCGGCCCAGTTCCATCCGGCTGATCTTCGACTCCGACGCGCGGATCTCCCAGCCGGCCGCCTCGCGGGTGATCTGCCGCAGCTTGCGCAGCCGCCGCAGCCGGGTGCCGAGCCGGATGCGCAGCGCGGCCGGACCTCCGCCGGTGCCCTCGCGCGCCGCGATCAACCCGCTCACCCCGATCAGCCCTCGGTCCGCTCGGGAGTCTCCATTGCCGCATGCACGTGCATCCAAACGTGCACCTTCATCGCACGATGCGCAGTCACCTGCACGATCATAGAGCCGAACCGCGGTTGGTCCAGCCACAGTCACCCGGTCGTCAGTCCGGGAGCCCCGCCGCGCACTGTCCCACCGCCGACGCCGGCCCCTCGGCGAACCCGATCGACAGCAGGAAACCGAGGTCGTCGGCCACCAGATCCACGGCAGCTCCCGGCTCGGCCGGTCGCTCCGCCCCGTCCGGCTCCTGTTCACGCGCATAGGCGAACCGGCGGCGTCCGGTGAGGACATACAATGCCCGCTACTGTCGCCGGACCGGGGAGAAGAGATGGCGGAACCGCTGGACACCGGACGGCCGCACCCCGCCCGCGTGTACGACTACCTGCTCGGCGGCAAGGACAACTTCGCCGCGGACCGGGCGGCCGCCGCCGAGGGGCTCAAGGTGAACCCGAACGCGGCCACCGCGCCGCTGCAGAACCGGGCGTTCCTGCGGCGTGCCGTGCGGTTCCTGGCCGCGGAGGCGGGCGTCCGGCAGTTCCTGGACATCGGTACGGGCCTGCCGACCTCGCCGAACGTGCACGAGGTGGCCCAGGGCGTGCGGCCCGGCGCGCGGGTCGTCTACGTGGACAACGACCCGATCGTGCTCACCCACGCCCGCGCGCTGCTCACCAGCACGCCGGAGGGGCGCACCGCGTACGTCGACGGCAACCTGTACGACGTCGACGGGATCCTCGGCTCGCCGGAGCTCACCGGGACGCTCGACCTGCGGGAGCCGGTGGCGGTGCTGCTGCTCGCGATCCTGCACTTCCTCGACGACGACGCCGACCCGTACGCGATCGTCGCCCGGCTGATGGACGCCCTGCCCGCCGGCAGCTACCTGGTGCTGTCGCACATCACGGCCGACCACGACCCGGAGTCGTGGGCGCGGTTCGCCGAGATCATGCGCCGCCAGGGCATCACCACGCGGCTGCGGGACAGGCCGGAGGTGGCGCGCTTCTTCACCGGGCTGGAGCTCGTGGAGCCGGGCGTGGTGCCGATCCTGCGGTGGCGCCCCGACGCCGACGAGCCCCTGACCGACGCGCAGGTGGCCCTCTACGGCGGGGTGGCCCGCAAGCCCTGAGCGTCCCGCCGCGCGGGGACGACCAGCGTGGGGCAGCCGGCGTGGAAGATCAGGTGCCGGCTGACCGGCCCGGCGAGCCGGGACCGGTCGTGGTCGCCGATCACCACCAGTTGCGCGGTCTGCGACAGCTCGCTGAGCAGCGGCCCGGCGTGCCCGCGGACGACCCGGCGGCGCACCGGCACGTCCGGGTAGCGGTCGCCGGTGCCCGCCATCGCCTCGGCCATCACCCGCTGCTCCTGCGCCTCGCCCGACCAGAACTCGTACGTCATCGGCAGGCCGCTGTTCAGCTCCGTCCAGTCGCTGCCGCTCCACGCGTGCAGCGCGATCAGCGTCGTGCCGCGCAGCGACGCCTCCCGCAGCGCGGCATCGAGAACGGCAGCCGACGCCGGGGAACCGTCCACGCCGGCCACGACCGGGCCGGTGGGGCGGGGCTCGCCGCGGACCACGAGCACCGGGCAGGCCGCGTGCGCCACCACGTGCCCGGCCACCGAGCCGAGCAGCATGCCGCCCAGCCCGTGCGCGCCCACCACCAGCAGACTCGCGTGCCTGCTCTGCTCCTCGAGCACCGCCGTGGGACGCCCGGTGACCAGCGCGGTCTCCGTCACCACGCCCGGCACCGCGTCGGCGGCGTACTTCACGGCGTCGTACAGGCACTGCGCGGCCCGCTCCCGCGCGGCGGCCGGGGAGACCTCGGTGAGCCCCGGCGGCAGCGCCACCGGCAGGGCCGGCCAGGTCAGTGCGTGCACGATCCGCAGCGGCAGGTGCCGGCGTACGGCCTCGGCCGCGGCGGTGACGACGGCGTCCCGGCCGCGGGCCGACCCGTCGGTGCCGACCACCACGGCCGGGCGGGACGAGGGACGTGCGGTGGCGGTCATGGCGGCCTCCCTGACGGTGGCAAGGATCCGGGCACTCTTCACACTGCCTCGCGGCCCACCCCGCGGACAGGGCCGTTGGTCCCGGCCGGGCCGGGCCGGGACCCTCCCGGCGTACGGAATTCCGGCGCTGCCGTTGCGCCACCGGGCGGACCTAGCGTGAGGGCACGTGGAGGGAGACAGCCATGTCCGCCGCAAAGCCCCGCCCGTCGCCCGCCGCCCGCCGGGCGGGCTACACTGTCGCCGCCGTCGTCAACGTCGTCCTGCTGGTGCTGATCAACGGGCGGCCCGGCTGGAGCGCGGTGCCGTTCCTCACCGGGGGGATGACCGCGGTGCTGCCGCTGCTCAACGCCTCGCTGCTGATCGGCGTGGCGGTCGACCTCGTCCAGATCGTCCATGATCCGCGCTGGACGGTCGCGCTCGGCGGCATCGTCACCACCGCTGTCGGGATCGCCGTCCTCGCCCGGCTGTGGGAGGTGTTCCCGTTCGCGTTCACCGACCCGTCCACCGACTGGGCGATGGTTGTGCGCGTGGTGCTGGCGGTCGGGCTGATCGGCAGCGCGGCAGGGCTCCTCGCGCATACGATCTCCCTGCTGGGGGCGGTGCGGCAGCGTCTGCGCGCCGGTCACGCCTGAGGGGACTTCCGGCCCTTCACCGCGGGCGTACGGCTTGCTTCGCTCGGGGGATCCCCCGGCGTCTCGCCGGTTCCTCGCGGAAGGGGATCGCCATGGACCGCAGGTCCGGACTGCTCCGTACGCTCGCCGCGGCGCTGATCGCCGCCCCCCTGCTGATCGCCGCGCCCGCCGCCGCGGCGGTGCCGCCCCAGCCGGGGACCTACACCGGGTACGGCTTCGACGCCTGCGCGGCCCCGTCGGCCGCGACGATGACGGCGTGGCTGGAGTCGCCGTACCGCGCGGCCGGGATCTACTTCGGCGGCGACAACCGGGGCTGCACCCAGGCCAACCTCACCGCCGACTGGGTCGCCGCGCAGCAGGCCGCCGGCTGGCACCTCATTCCGCTGTACGTCGGCCCGCAGGCGTCCTGCACGACGTCGACGAAGAAGATCCTGATCGACGACACGCGGGCCGCCGCGCAGGGCCGGGCCGCCGCGGAGGACGCCGCCGCCCGGGCCGCCGCGCTGGGGCTGGCCGAGGACAGCGTCCTGATCTACGACATGGAGGCGTACCGCACGGACGACGCCACGTGCCGGGCCGGGGTGCTGGCGTTCATGAGCGCGTGGACCGCCCGCCTGCACGACCTGCGCTACCTGAGTGGCTTCTACAGCAGCATGAGCTCGGGGGTGGCGGACCAGGTGGCCGCGTACCCGACGGCCGGCTACGTGCGCCCGGATCTCCTCGACTTCGCCCGGTGGGACCAGGTCGCCACGGTCACCGACCCGGCGATCCCGGCCGGCTACTGGCCGTCGCACCGCCGGATCAAGCAGTACCGCGGCGGGCACGACGAGACGTGGGGCGGCGTCACGATCAACATCGACAACGACTATCTGGACGTCGCGCCGTCGCCGCGTACGCCGTTCGCCGACTTCACCGGCAACGGCTGGGCGGACGTCCTGGCCCGGACCACCTCCGGCGGCGAACTGTGGATCTATCCCGGCAACGGCGGGGCGATCGACACGGCCGCCCGGCTGCGCGTCGGCGCCGGCTGGGAGGCCATGAACGCCATCGTCCGCATCGGCGACCTCGACCGCGACGGCCGGGAGGACGTCGTGGCGCGGCAGAGCTCCAACGGCGACCTGTGGTTCTACCCCGGCACCGGCACCGCCCTGGCCGCCCGCAAGCGGATCGCCACCGGCTGGGGCGGCCTGCGGGAGATCACCGGGATCGGCGACTTCGACCGCGACGGCTACCCCGACCTGCTCGCCGTGCAGACCAGCAACAACAACCTCTACCTGTACCCCGGGCGGGCCGGCGCCGTGCTCGGGCCGCGGGTCCTGGTGGGCAGCGGCGGCTGGAACACGATGAGCGAGCTGGCCGGGGTCGGCGACTTCGACCGCGACGGCTATCGGGACATGGTGGCCCGGCTGACCTCCTCGGGCGCCCTGTACTTCTACGCCGGGCGCTCCGGTGGCTTCGCCGCCCGCCGGCAGCTCGGCACCGGCTGGGGCGCGCTGCGGGACCTGACCGGCGTCGGCGACTTCGACCGCGACGGCTATCTCGATCTCGCCGCCGTCCAGACGTCCTCCGGCCAGCTGCTGCTCTACCGGGGCAACGGGAGCACCATCGCCGCGGGCGTACGCATCGCGACCGGCTTCGGGGCCGTCACCCCTGTCCTCTGAGGCAGACCTGCCGCCGCTCACGTCTCGCCTCGTGGCGTCCCGGTTACCGTCCGAAAGGGAGGCCACGGAGGAAGGGGTGAGCGGCCATGCGGCAGACCCTGATCGCACGGATCCGCCGGGGGACCATCGGCGAGGGTACGGTGCTCGACGGCCCGTACGGGCGCCGCCGGATCACGTACGCGGACTACACGGCCTCCGGCCGCGCGCTGGACTTCGTCGAGGACTTCATCCGGCACCGGGTGCTGCCCCGCTACGCCAACACCCACACGGAGTCCTCCGGCACCGGGTCACAGACCGGGGTGCTGCGGGAGGAGGCCCGCCGCACCATCCACCGCGCGGTCGGCGGCGGCCCCGGCGACCTGGTGATCTTCTGCGGCTCGGGGGCCACGGCCGCGATCGCCAGGATGGTGGCGCTCCTCGGGCTCCGGCTGGCCGCGACCCTCGACGAGCGGTACGCCCTCAGCGCCCGGATCCCGCGCGAGCAGCGGCCGGTGGTGTTCGTCGGGCCGTACGAGCACCACTCGAACGAACTGCCCTGGCGGGAGAGCATCGCCGACGTGGTGGTGATCGACGCCGACGCCGACGGCCGCATCGACCTGGCCGGCCTGGAACGCGAGCTGATCCGGCACGCCGGGCGGCCGCTGCGGATCGGCAGCTTCTCCGCCGCCTCGAACGTCACCGGCATCCTGTCGGACACCGGCGCCATCGCCGCCCTGCTGCACGCCCACGGCGCGCTGTCGCTGTGGGACTACGCCGCCGCGGGCCCGTACGTACCGATCCGGATGGGCGAGTCGGCGCCGGGGCGGGGCGACCACAAGGACGCGGTGTTCCTGTCACCGCACAAGTTCGCCGGCGGCCCGCAGACCCCGGGCGTCCTCGTCGTGCACCGCGACCTGGTGCCCGGCCCGGTGCCGACCGCGCCGGGCGGCGGCACCGTCGTCTTCGTCGGCCCGCGGGGCCATCTGTACACCGGGGACCCGGTGGCGCGGGAGGAGAGCGGCACCCCGGCGATCGTCGAGTCGGTCCGCGCCGGCCTGGTCTTCGCCGTCAAGGAGGCCGTCGGCACCGACACCATCGCCGAACGTGAGGGGCGGCTCTGGGCCCGCGCCCGGGCGCGGTGGGCGGAGCACAAGAACATCGAGGTCCTCGGCGACCCGGACGCCGAGCGGCTGTCCATCGTGTCCTTCCGGATCCGGTCCGGCGGCGGCTACCTGCACCACAACTTCGTCGTCGCGCTGCTCAACGACCTGTTCGGGATCCAGGCCCGGGGCGGCTGCTCGTGCGCCGGCCCGTACGGTCACCGGCTCCTGGGCATCGGCGACGCCGAGTCGGAGGCCTTCCGGGAGGTGGCCGGCCGCGGCTACGAGGGGGTGAAACCGGGCTGGAGCCGGATCAACCTCAACTACTTCATCTCGGACACGGTGGCCGACTACCTGCTCGACGCCGTCGCGCTGATCGCCGCGCACGGCGACCGGCTGCTGCCGGACTACCTGTTCGACCCGCGCACCGGCCTGTGGACGCACCGTACGCCGCGACCCGTCCCCGTCCACCTGAGCGACCTGCTGGCCGGCGGTGCCGCCGCGGAGGCGGACCCGGTGCTGGGCGAGGACACGCTGGCGGGCTTCCTGGAGGAGGGGCGGCGGATCCTGGACGGCCGGCCGGACCTCGGCGGCGACGGGCCTTCCGGCCTGCCCCCGGACCTGGAGGAGTTGCGCTGGTACCGGCTTCCCGCGGCCTGCCTGGCCCGGCCGCGGTGACCGTGATGCCCGGTACGGGGTGAGTCGAAAGACCCTGTCGGCGGGCTCCGGCCCGGCCGATGATCTTCGTATCGGCCCTGCACGAGGGCAGGGCGAACCCGGGAGGTAGGCCATGAGGAACGACAGCCTGACCACCGCACCGCACGTCCGCACGCACGGCCCGGTCGACGAGCCGGCGCGGACCTACGCCGTCGAGAAGCTGGAAGCGGCCCTGCACCACGCCCCGGCGCCGGTGCTCCAGTCCTGGCTCACCCTCGACGCCGCGGCGCCCGGCGACCGCGTCGACGCCCACGTGAACGTCAACGGCGTGCCGGTCCACGTCCACGCGGTCGGCGTGACCCTCCAGGAGGCCACCGACCTCATGCAGAGCAAGCTGCGCTCCTGCCTGCGGCGCATCCGCCGCCGCCCGGACCAGGGCCCGGCCGCGCCCCCGCCGCCGGACCTCCTCGGCGCGCTCTGATATCACCCGGCCGGCCGGGACCGCCGCCACGGCCCCGCCCGGCCGGGGCCGGGACGGACGGGTCGTTCGGCCCTGAACGGCCGCGGGGTCCGCGAGGTGCGATGGAGGCAGCGGAGAAGAGAGGAGTGTCGCCATGGCTGCCCTGCTGCCACGCCTGTTCGGTGACGTCACCGACTGGTTCGAGATGGACTTCCCGCGGCCCACGCCGGCGATCCGGCTCGAGGACAAGATCACCGACAAGGAGTACGTGCTGCGCGCCGAGCTGCCCGGCCTGGTGCCGGACAAGGACGTGCAGATCACCACCCACAACGGGGTGCTGACCCTGAAGGCCGAGCGCCGCGAGGAGGAGAAGGGCCTGAACCGCTCCGAGTTCCGGTACGGCCTGGTCCAGCGCTCGCTGCGGCTGCCCGCGAACGCCGACGAGGCCGGCATCAAGGCGACGTACCGCGACGGGATCCTCGAGGTGTGCGTGCCGCTGAGCGCCCCCGAGCCGTCCGGGCGTCAGATCGAGATCACCACCGCCGGATGACGACGGCGCGAGGGCGGCGGGGTGTTCCCACCCCGCCGCCCTCGCGCGTGCGGCCGGTCAGTGGCGCAGGACCGGGTCGGCGGCGTTGCGCGGGTGCTCGGCCGGGACCGGGATGACCACGACCGGGCAGGCGGCCTTGCGGACGCAGTCCTCGCTGACCGAGCCGAGGACGGTGTGCCGGACCCGGCTGTGCCCGTGGCTGCCCAGGACCAGCAGGTCGGCGGAGCGCCCGGCGGCGGACAGCACGTCGGACGGCCGGCCCTCGATGACCTCGCCGGCGACCGGCAGGTCGGAGCCGCGGCGCTCGATCAGCGCCTTGATCTCGCGGTCGAGGACGGCGCCGGCCCGTTCGGCCTCCTCGCGGGGGCTGGTCGCGGCGACCGGCCCGTACTCGATGCCGTCCCAGGACCAGGCGATGACGGCCTGCACCGCCCCGCCGCGTGCGGCGGCTTCCCGGGCCGCCCAGTCCAGGGCCCGGCGGCCTCCTTCGGAGCCGTCGACCCCGACGACGATGAGATAGGTGGCGCTCATGGCTGCTCCTTCCGGTGATGAACGGCTCGTGGCACCCCCATTGACACTCCGGCGAAGAGGGCGCCGCCAGGGCCCAGGGTCCCGTCCGTACGGGACCAGCCGCTCCCCGGGACCGATGCCACCGCCATCCGCGACATAGGACCCTGCCGATCAACCGCGCCGGCGGCGAGGATGGGTGCCGGAGGTGATCCACCATGCTCTTGACCCTGGTGCTCACCGTGGCCCTGATCGGCGCGTGCGTCTCCGTGCTCTGGCCCTGGAACGGCGTGGAGCCGGAGGACAAGGGGGAGCCGGCGGCCCCGGTGCGCGAGCCCGAGACCCTCGAGGGCGCCCTGGTGGCCCAGCTCGCCGCCGGTGAGATCAGCCGCGGCCAGTACGCGCGGGCGATGGAGCGGCTGGCCGCCCGCGACGACGAGCGCCACCCGCTCGCCGTGCCGCCGGACAACGGCCCGGCCGGCGCGGGGGCCTGACCGGGCGCCCAAGCGGTGCGGCCGGCCCGGTTACAGTGGCGCGCGTGCGTGTGGAGACCCTGGCCGGCCCGGACTGCGACCTCGTGCGGGCGGCGCAGCGGGGCGACCTGTCCGCCTTCGCCGTGCTGACCGAGCGGCACCGGCCGGCGCTGCGGGCGACGGCGATCACCCTGCTCGGGTACGGCGACGAGGCCGACGACGCCGTCCAGGACGCGATCGTGCTCGCGCTGCGGCGGATCGGCCAGCTGCGCGATCCCGCGTCCGCCGGGTCCTGGCTGCGGGCCATCGTCCGCAACACCTGCCGGAGCCGGTTGCGGCTGCGCCGGCCGATGCCGGTGGCCGAGCCCGAGCTCTACCTGCCGCCGTCCGCCGAGCCCGGCCCGGAGGAGGTCCTGGACGGCGCCGGCGAACGGAGCTGGGTGCGGCAGGCGGTCGCTACGCTGTCGGACCCGGTCCGCGAAGTCATGCTGCTGCGGTACTTCACCGGGTTCTCGTCGTACGAGCAGATCGCGCGGCTCTGCGGCATCCCGGTGGACGTCGTCGGCGGCCGGCTGCGGGACGGCCGGCGGATCCTGGCCCGGCGGCTGCGGGAGAGCGCCGGCGACGCGTACGCCGCGACGGACGCCCAGGTCGCCATGCACCGGCGCACCGCGCGGCAGCACGTCGCCACGATGCTCGGCGGCGGCTACGGGCGGGTCATCGAGGACTGGTTCCGGCGGGACGCCTCGGTGGTGGTGATGGGCGGGTTGGTCGGCGACCGGGCGACGCTGGGGGCGCTGATGGACCTCACCCTGAACGACGGGGTCGGCCTGCGGCTGCACGATGCCGTGGGCAGCCGCGGGGTGCTCGTGTGGGAGACCGACTTCCTCAACCCGGCGTCGGATCCCGAGCACTGCCCGCCGACGATGGCCTGGCTCCTGCGGCTCGAGCAGGGCCGGGTGGTCCGGCTCGGGATCACCTACGGTGGCGCCCGGAATGAGAACTTGATCACAGGCTGACCGGCGCAGTTCCGGCGTTCCCGCCGCGTCCTGTCCCGCACGGCCCTGCCGAGGGGCCGGCGTGGAAGGAGACCGATCATGGAGATCGCGAAGCTGCCGGAGATACTGCGGCCCGCCATCGAGAAGTACCGCGACGCGGCCGAGGACCTGGGCCGGACCCCGCCCGCGCTGGTGGCGGAGCTGCGCGATCTGGGCGCCTTCGGCCTGCTCACCCCGCGGGAGCAGGGCGGGCACGAGGCAACGCTCGGCGAGGCGCTGGCGGTCTACGCCGCCGTGGCGCGCATCGACGGGCCGACCGCCTGGCTGCTCTGGAACTTCAACCTGGGGTTCGCGGCGGGCTGGTTCCCCGAGGCGGCGGTGGCCCGGATCTGGCCGGGCGGCCCCGACCCGCTGATCGCCAACTCGGGTCAGCCGGGCCTGCTCACGCCGGACGGCGACGGCTATCGGCTCACCGGCCGCTGGCGGATCGTGAGCGGCGCGCACGCGGCCGAGTGGTTCATGATCGCCGGCGCCGACCCGTCGGCCGGGCCGGGCTTCGCGGGGCTGCGCTTCTGCGCGGTGCCCCGGGCCGACGTCACCGTGGAGGAGACGTGGGACGTGGTCGGCATGCGCGCCTCGGACAGCAACACGGTCGTCGCCGACGAGGTGGCCGTACCCGGGGACATGACCGTGGGTCTCTTCGCGCCGCTCCGGCTGGACCGGCCGGCGTACCGGCACTCCTCGATCAGCCTGCTCTTCCCCGGCTGCGCCGCCGTGCTCATCGGCATCGCGCAGGCGGCGGTCGACGAGGCGGCGGAGCTCGCGCGGACCAAGGCCGGCTTCGACGGGGTGCGGCTGGCGGAGAAGGAGCACGTCGCCACGGCGGTGGGACGGGCGATGTCGCAGGTGGCGGCGGCCCGGGGCCTGCTCCTGGAGACCCAGCGGGAGCTCGACCGTACGGTCGCCGCCGGCGCGCAGACCACCGAGGAGCAGCGGGCCGCCGTACGCGGCGCGATGTGTCACGTCACCGAGACGGCCCGCGCGGTGCTGGTCGCGATGTACGAGATCGGCAGCTCCACGCCGCTCTACCGGGACAGCCGGCTCGGCCGGATCTTCCGCGACGGCATGGCGGCGGCCCAGGCCGCGAACCTGTCCACCACGCAGTGGACGATCCCCGGCCGGCTCGCGATGGGTGAGCCGTCGGGGTGGCCCTTCGTCTGAGCGTCCCGCGGTCCCGCCCGGCCCGTCCGGGCGGGACCACCGGCCCTGGCCCGGGGGACCCGCGTGGACCAGCGTGGGAGGTGTCCACCGGCGACAGGAGCAGCAGATGCCCGAGTCCCTCACCGGCGCGCGGGACGTTCTGTCCCCGGCGGTGCTCAGCGAATGCGTCCGCGCGGCCACGGCCGCACCCTCGCTGCACAACAGTCAGCCGTGGCGGTTCCGGCTGCGCGACGGCGGCGTCGACGTGTACGCCGACCAGCGCCGCCGCCTCGACGTCCTGGACCCGGCCGGGCGGGAGCTGCTCATCAGTGTCGGCGCGGCCCTGTTCACGCTGCGGCTGGCGATCCGCCGCGAGGGGTTCCTGCCCGGCGTGGCGCTCTTCCCCGACGCCGGCGACGCGGACCTGGTCGCCCGGGTGACCGTGGGACGCCCGGAGCCGGTGACCCCCGCGGTCGAGGCCCTCGCCGCGTCCATCGCGCACCGGCACACCAACCGGCGCCCGTTCGCACGGTCCATGGTGCCGGCCGACGTGCTCGAGCACCTGCGCGACGCCGCGCGGCGCGAGGGAGCGGTGCTGACCGTGGCCGACGCGCCCGCGCGCGACGCCATCGTCCGGCTCTCCCGGGCGGCCGACCGCCGGCTGCGGGCCCGCGGCGGCTACCGGGCGGAGATGTCGCGCTGGACGGCGCCCGGCACCGGCCGGCGGGACGGCGTGCCGTCGTCGGCGGTGGGCCCGTGGGACGCCCTGGAGACGGTGCCGATCCGCGACTTCGGGCTGCTGCGCCCGCTGCCGCCGGAGCCGGGCGGCTTCGAGCCGTACCCGACGATCATGGTGCTCGGCACCGAGGGTGACGGGCGCGCCGAGTGGGTGACGGCCGGGCAGGCGCTGCAACGGGTGCTGCTCGCCGCCACGTGGCAGAACCTGGCCACCACCCCGATCAGCCAGCCGGTGGAGATCCCGGCGGTCCGCCGGCTGCTCACCGCGACCGCCGGCGGCACGTGGGCCCAGATGGTGATCCGGGTCGGGTACGGCCGCCCCGCCGCGGCCACCCCGAGGCGCCCGCTCTCCCAGGTGCTGCTGCTGCCCGGCCCCGATCCCCGGTGATTCAGGGCGCGGCCACGGCCCGGCAAACTTCCGTTCACCCGGGGGCGACAGGATCCGCCCATGAGGGTACGAGGGTCGCTGCTGGTGACGGCCGCCCGCGAGGTGGCACAGGAACTGCTGGGCGGCATGGGGGACCGCTGGCGGCACACGTGCGGCGTGGCCGCCCGGGCCGATGAGCTGGCGTACGCGCTCGACCTCGACCCGGACGTCCTGGTCTCCTCGGCCTGGCTGCACGACATCGGGTACGCCACCCCGGCGCTGGTCACCGGCTTCCACCCGCTGGACGGCGCCGACCACCTCGCCGGGCGGGGCTGGCCGCTGTCCATCGCCGCCCGGGTCGCCCACCACTCCGGCGCCCGCTTCGTCGCGGCGGCGCGGGGGCTGGGGGAGTTGCTGTCGGCATACCCGTACGAGGAAGGCCCGATGTCCGACGCGCTGACCTACGCCGACCAGACGGTGGGGCCACGGGGTGACCGGGTGAGCCCGGCCGCCCGGCACGACGAGATGCTGCTGCGGCACGGCCCGTCGTCCTGGAACGCGAGGGTCGACCACCTCCGCGGCCCGTACCTGCTGGAGGTGGCCGACCGGGTCGAGCGGTGCCTGGCGGCTCACCCGGCCGGCACGCCCGCGTAGAAGTCCGCCAGCGCCCGCGCCACCAGTCCCGGCGCCGTCATCGTGGCGAAGTGCGACTGGCCGTCCCAGACGATCCGGTGCGCGCCGGGCAGGGCGGCGGCCAGGGCGTCCATCGTGGCCGGCACCGGGTCCCAGGTGTCGGCGCCCCCCATCAGCAGCGCCGGGACGGTGATCGACGACCAGCGGCCGACGTCCGGGTCGTCGCCGGCCAGCGCCTCGAGGTCGTGCAGCCAGCCGATCGCGGAGCGCCGCGCCTCGGCCGGGTCCGGCGGCCGGTCGCCCGCCGCGGCCGCGAACGCCGCGACGACCGCGGGCGGCACCCGGGTCACCTCGTTGAGCACGGCGGCCAGGCCCGCCGCGTCGTCGCGCCCGAGGGCCGCCCGATAGCGCTCGAGCAGGGGTTCCGTCGCCGGTCCGGCCGCGAACAGCGGCGGCTCGAAGACGGCCAGCGTCCGCACCCGGTCCGGCTCCGCGGCCGCCACGTGCAGCGCGAGCGTGGCGCCGTACGAGCCGCCGACCAGGTGCACCGGGCGCCCCGCCGCCTCGATCACGGCCGTCACGTCGGCGACCTCGTCCCGGAACGACTTGCGGCCGGGCGGTACGTCGCTGGGGCCGTAGCCGCGCCGGGCCGGCATCCACAGCTCGTACGGTCCGGCGAGGTGCTCCGCCACCGCCGCCCAGGAGTGCAGGCCGCCACCGGAGCCGTGCAGCAGGACCACGGGATCGCCCGCGCCCACCCGGCGTACGGTCAGGCGGGTGCCGTCCGCGGACCGGATCGACCGGTCGTCCGTCATGGGGTGCTCCAGAAGCGCTAGGTGTAGTGACCAGGACAGTTGCTCAGGCGGCGATGAGCGTACGTGGCCGCCCACAGCACCACGCCGATGAGCAGCAGCACGCCCGCCACGCGGTAGTCGCCGCCGGCGCGTCCGGACAGCGGGCTGGCCAGGTAGGCGCACAGGACCGCGCCGATTACCGGGATCACCGTCGGGGCCCGGAAGTGCCGGTGCTCCACCCGGTCGCGCCGCAGCACCAGCACCGCGATGTTGACGATGGTGAACACGCAGAGCAGCAGCAGCGATGTCGTCCCGCCCAGCGCCGTCAGGTCGGCGAACCAGATCAGCCCGAACGCGACCAGGGTGGTGAAAACGATCCCGACCCAGGGGGTACGCCGGGAGCGGTGCACCAGCCCGAGCACCCGGGGCAGCACGCGCTCGTTCGCCATGCCGTACAGCAGCCGGCTGGCCATCAGCATGTTGATCAGCGCCGAGTTGGCCACGGCGAACATGGTGATGAACGCGAAGACGGTCAGCGGGAACGCCGGCGCGCCCGCCGACACGACCTTGAGCAGCGGCGCGTCGCCCTCGCCGAGATCGGCGGGGGAGACCAGGGTGATCGCCGAGATCGCCACCAGCACGTAGATGACGCCGGTGATGCACAACCCGGTGAGCATCACCTTCGGGAAGATCCGGACCGGGTCCCGGGTCTCCTCCGCCATGTTGACCGAGTCCTCGAAGCCGACCATGGCGAAGAAGGCCAGCGCGGTCGCGGCGGTGACCGACAGGACCGCGTTCTCGCCCGGCGGGGAGTCGAACTCCACCAGCCGCGACACGTCGCCCTCGCCGCCGCCGATGGCCCACGCGCCGATCCCGATGACGATCAGCAGGCCGCCGAGCTCCACACAGGTCAGCAGGACGTTGACCTTGACGCTCTCGCCGACCCCGCGGAAGTTGACGAGCGCGATCAGGGTCATGAACGCCACGGCGACCGCGGTCAGGCCCAGCCCCTCGCCGAGGGACAGGTCGAACGCCTCGGCGAAGTTGCCCGCGAACGCCTTGGACGCGCTCGACGCCGAGGTCAGGCCGGAGCACATCACCGCGAAGGTGACCATGAACGTCAGGAAGTGCACGCCGAAGGCCTTGTGCGTGTACAGCGCCGCGCCCGCCGCCTTCGGGTACTTCGTCACCAGCTCCAGGTAGCTGAACGCGGTCAGCAGGGCCACCGTGAACGCGAGCAGGAACGGCAGCCACACCGCGCCGCCGACCTCGGCCGCGACCTTGCCGGTGAGGGCGTACACGCCGGTGCCGAGGATGTCGCCGACCACGAAGAGCAGCAGCAGCCCGGGCCCGATCACCCGGTTGAGCGTGGGCCGGCCGTCCTCCCCGGTCGCGTCCGTGGTGCCGGTCTCTGCCATGGCCGCGTACCTCCGCCGTTCGGGGGTGTCCTGGGCGAGCGTCCCGGTCCGAGCGTCGTACAGATTCTCCGATATGTCGAGCGTGTCTTGTCCTGGGACGTGTCGTGCAGCAGGATCGGGGCCATGCGCATCGTGCTGGCCGCGAATCCCGAGGCAGACCAGCCGTGGGTGGCCGACGCGGCCGCCGACCTGGCCCGGCAGACCGGCGGCTCGGTGGCCGTGGTCGCCGTCGACGAGGTCGAGATCGAACGGCTGGCCCCCGCCCCCCGCAGCGTCTTCACCGAGCGCGCCGAGCGGGCCGCGACGGCGGCGGCCGAACGCCTCACCGCCGCCGGCATCGAGGTGGCCGTGACGGTGGTGCTGCCCGGCCGCCCGCTGCAGCGGATCATGGAGTTCGCCGACGACCACGGCGCCGACCTGATCGTGGTCGGCTCCAGCACCAGGCCGCGGGTCGCGGAGCGGCTGCTCGGCAGCCTGCCGCTCGACCTCATCAAGCGCTCGCCGCGCCCGGTGGTCGTGGTGACCCACCCCCACCGCGCCGGCTGACCCGCCGGTTCAGTCGCCCGGCGGCAGGCCGAAGACGTCCGCCAGGCCGGTCACCTGGATCGCCTTGCGCACCGGCGGGGACGGGTCGACGAGGGCGAGCGTCACCCCCGCCGCCGCCGCGGAGTTGCGCGCGCTGACCAGCGCGCCGAGGGCGTACGAGTCGATGAAGGTCAGGCCGCTGACGTCGACGTGCAGATAGCGGCAGCCGGTGCCACGGGCCGCCGAGGCGAGGCTGTCGCGCACCTCGTCGGCGCAGTCGAGGTCGAGGTCTCCGTCGAGCGCCGCGAGGAGCACGCCGTCGGTGGAGACCGGCTCGTACGCGACCAAGGTGTTCCTGGACATCTGCCCGAGGATAGCCGCGATCGCCCCGGGCGGCTCGCCGGGAGCGGCCGGGAGCGCCCGGTTCGCCCGTCCGGGGTGCCGCCTACCAGGTCGCGAAGATCCGGGCCTGGCCGCCGGAACCCTCCTCGAACGGCAGCAGCCCGACGACCACGGTCGCGCCGTGACGGGGGATCGACGCGAGGTTCGCCAGGTTCTCCAGGCCGTACCGGTCGGCGCCGGTGAGGGTCACGTGCACGGGGAAGTCCTCGGAGCGGCCGGGGTCGATGCTCAGGGTGTCCACGCCCAGGCTGCGGACCGCCCGCTTCTCGAGCAGCCACTCGCAGGCGTCCGCGCCGAAGCCGGGGAAGTGCAGCACGCCGTCGCCGTCCGTACCCCGGTAGGCGGCGGCCGAGCCCACCTTCGCGCCCCACCCGGAGTGCATGAGCACCGCCGCGCCGCGGGGGATGCGGCCGTACCGTCGCTCGAAGGCCCTCAGATCACCCACGGTGACCTCGGCGTCGGGGTCGCCGGCGGCCCTGGCCGCGATGTCCACCACCACGGCGGGCACGATCAGCTCGTCGAGGGTCAGCTCCGTCGACAGCCGCCCGCCGGGGGTGAAGTGGCCGGGCGCGTCCACGTGGGTGCCGGTGTGCTCGACGAGGCGCCACTCCTGCATGTAGTAGCCGTCCTCCTCGATCGTCACGTAGGTGCGGCGGCGGGCCTCCTCACCGTCGGCGAACGACGGGAAGGACGTGGTCAGCGGGTAGGTCAGGTCCTGCAGGCCGCGGCGCCGGCCGGTCAGCGGGGCGGCCGGGGCCGCGGCGGACGCCGGTGCGGACAGGGCAAGCCCGCCACCCGCGGCGGCCGCGCCGAGCAGCGCCGCCCGGCGGCTCACCCGGGCGGTACGGGCCTGGCGGAGGCATTCCTCGGTGCACACTGACCTGCTCCTCTCGACGGCGCCCCCGGGCTGCGCGGAGGCCACCCTGCGAGGCGATCACAGCCGGCGGGCGGCCGCAAGGCCTTCACCGGCATGTCACCCGGGGGTCAGGCCGGGCCGCGGTCGACGAAGCTGAACGGGACCGAGTTCGGGTAGTCGCCGGCCTCCTCGACGTACACCTCCCGGTCGCTCTTGCTCCACTGCACGATGCCGTACTCCTCGTTGGCGATGGTGTAGGTCGGGCGGCCCTTGTCGTCCTTGCCGCCCTCCGCCGAGATCGAGAAGACGGTGGCCTTCGTGGCCGAGCAGTCCGTGCCGACCAGCGACGCCGAGCGGTTCGGGACCACCTTCACGCCGAGGCAGCGTTCGCGGCCCTGGGCGTCGGGGCGGACCGCCTTGATGAGGAAGTCGACGCCGTACGACTCCAGCCGGAAGAGGGCGTCGGGCCCGGTGCCGCCGGACGCCCGGGCCGGGCCGTCGGCGGGCAGGGCCAGGTCGCGGTCGATGTCGGCCATGTGCAGCAGGGTGCGGCGGCTGCCGGTGAGGATGGCGGCGGTGTTGCGGACCGGGTCCACCGACGCGGACGGCCGGGCCGGGACCGCCGAGGCCGAACCGGCGACCGTGACGGGCGGGGAGCCGCCCTTGTTGACGAGGTGCAGGCCGAGCAGGCCGGCGACCCCGCAGAGTGCGAGCACGGCGGCGCCCGCCACGACGAGCCGCCCGCGCCGGCGACGCGGGGCGGGTAGCGGCGCGGCCGGCGGGGTGTGCCACGCCTCCGGGAGCTCCCCGGGCCGGCCGGGCGGCGCCGGCGGCACCGCCGGCTCGGCGACCGGGCCCGGCGGCGAGGCGGCCGGCGGGGAGCCCGACAGCAGCGCGTCGAGCAGGTCGCGGGCGGTGGGGCGGTCGGCCGGGTTCCGCGCCAGCGAGCGGCGGACCAGGTCGTACAGGCCGGCGGGCACCCCGGCGAGCTGCGGTGCGCCGGTCAGGATCCGCATGGCGGTGGCCGGGGCGGAGTCGGCGGCGAACGGCGTGCGGCCCGTCGCCGCGTACGCGATCACCGCGCCGAAGGCGAAGATGTCGGCCGGGAAGCCGGCCGTCTGCCCGGGCCCCGGCTCGAGCCGCTCGGGGGCCATGTACGCGACCGTGCCGACCATCTGGTTCGTGCCCGTGTGCCGGCTGGTGGCCTCGAGCGGCCGGGCGATGCCGAAGTCGATGACCTTGACGCCGCCCCGGGCGAGCAGCACGTTGGCGGGCTTGAGGTCGCGGTGGATCACGCCGGCGCCGTGAATGGCGGTGAGCGCGGTGGCGATGCCGACGGCGAGGCTGTGCAGCGCGGCGCCGCCGAGGGGTCCCCGCTCGCGGACCACCGCGGCGAGGCTGGGACCGTCGACGTACTCGACGACCAGGTAGGGCGGTTCGTGGTCGGGGTCGGCGTCGAGCACCTCCGCGGTGGAGAACGGCGGCACCTGCTGCGCCCGGTTCACCTCGCTGCGGAAGCGGCCCCGGAACTCGGGGTCGTCGGCGAACTCCGGCCGGACCATCTTGATGGCGACCTCGCGGCCGTCCGGCCCGGCGCCCAGATAGACGGCACCCATGCCGCCCTGGCCGAGCCGGCCGAGCACCTCGTAACGGCCGAGCCGGCGCGGGTCACCGGGGAGCAGGGGCCGGCTCATCCATCCCTCACCTCACGTCGCGGGCACACCGACCCCGCACCCTACCGTCCGGGTGCGAAGCCGGTGCCCGCCGCGGTCAGGCGGGATACGACGGTGCGGCGTACGCGGGCCGCTCGGCCGGCATCAGGATCCACAGCAGCGGGTAGACGAGCAGCTGGCTGCCGGGGATCACCAGCAGCACCAGCACGAAGAGCAGGCGGGTGAGCCACGGGTCGAGCCCGAAGCGACGCGCCAGCCCGGCGCAGACACCACCGAGCATGCGACCGTGGCGGGGACGGACGAGGCCTTGTCGGGTCATGGAGTCGGAGAAGGCGTTCATGTCTCCATGGTGGTCGCCGGCCACCCCGGCCGGCATCGGGATCAGCCCCGGAGTTCCCCCTGAGACAGGGTCTCGGCCAGGGCGCGGGTCAGGCGGTCGAGGTCCTCGTCGCGGGTGCCCAGGCCGAAGCTGACGCGCAGCAGCCCGGCGGCGCCGGACCCGCAGGCGGCGGCGCGCGCCGAGGCGGTCAGGCGGCGGGTCAGCGGGTGGGCACAGAACTGGCCCGCGCGTACGCCGACCCCGTAGCGGTCCGCGAGGTGTGCCGCCACCGCGGCGGGGTCGTGGCCGTCCAGGGCGAGCGACACGATCCCGAGCTGCGGTACGGCGCCGCCGAACGCGCTGACCTCGACGGCTCCGGGCACCCCGGCGAGGCCCTCGCGCAGGCGGGCCAGCAGCTCCTGCTCGCGGGCGTGCAGCGCCGCACGGTCGGCCCGGCCCAGCGCCGCGCACACGGCGCCGAGGGCGACCGCGCCGAGCAGGTTGGGGGTCCCGCCCTCGTGCCGTGCCGGGCCGCGGACCCAGGTGACCTCGCCGGCGCGGTCGCCCACCACGCCACTCGCGCCGCCCCCGGCCAGGTACGGCGGCGCCGCGTCGAGCCAGTCGGCCCGGCCGGCCAGCACGCCCGCGCCGAAGGGGGCGTACAGCTTGTGGCCGGAGAACGCGAGGTAGTCCGCGCCGAGGGCGGTCAGGTCGACGGGAGAGTGCGGAGCGAGCTGCGCGGCGTCGACCACGACCCGGGCCCCGTACGCGTGCGCCACGTCGGCCAGGCGCCGCACCGGCCACACCTCGCCGGTGACGTTGCTCGCGCCGGTGACGGCGAGCAGGGCCGGGCCGCGTACGGTCCGCAGCGCCCCGTGCAGCGCGGCGACGGCCGCGTCCGGGCTGTCCGGGCAGGGCAGGCGCAGCTGCCGCGGCCACGGCAGCAGGTTGGCGTGGTGCTCGCCGTCGAAGACGACGGTGGTGGTACCCGGGGGCAGGGCGCGGGCGAGCAGGTTCAGCGCGTCGGTGGTGTTGCGGGTGAAGACGACGCTGTCGCCGGTGCGCGCGCCGGCGAACGACGCCACCAGGTCGCGGGCGCGCTCGTACTCCAGAGTGGAGGTCTGGGACCGCAGGCCGGTGCCGCGGTGCACGCTGCCGGCGAAGGGGAGCAGGTCGCGCACGGCGTCGGCGGCGGCGCGCACGCAGGGCGCCGAGGCGGCGTGGTCGAGATGGGCGAAGCGGACGGTCTCGCCGGTGGTCAGGCGCACCGGGGTGTCGTCGCCGACCACGTCGAGGTCGTGGTCGAGCTCGTGCCGCGGGTCGTGGTGCAGAGACAGGGTCACAGGAACCTCCGCGAGGTCAGGGACCCCGCCCGGGGTCCGCGCTTGCCCGCGTCGGTGCCGACGCCGGCCCGGTCCTCACCCGGGGCACCCCATCGCGAACGGAAGGGTTGCCGGCCAGCGAGCCGGGGCTTGTCGCTGGCGCTCATGACCTGAGCCGACGGTAGCAGATGATCAGCAGGGGCGCAGGAGCCGGTCGAGCACCCGGCCGCCGGGTCGCGCTCGGCCGGCGAATCGGAAGCGGACATTTGCGTCGTTTCGGCTACATGCGGTGATTTGATCACTACGGTGAGTCCTGCAATGTCGGAACGACGAAAGGTATGACATGAAGCTGGTCAAGGGCCTGCTGCTCGGTGCCGGGACGGTCGCCGCGGCGCTCGTGCTCACCGCCGGCCCCGCGAGCGCGTACGGGCACGACGACGACGGCGACACCAACGTCGGCGTGCTCAACGGCAACAGCGTGGTGGTGCCGGTGCACATCCCGGTGAACGTGTGCGGCAACGCCATCGCGGTGCTGGGCATCGCCGGTGCCGGGGCGATCTGCGGCAACGGCTGATCGTCCTCGACGAGGAGATTCCGCCGGCGGCGACCGGCGTCCGGTGCATCGGGTGGCACGCAGGATCACCCGCAGCCGGACGCCGGGCCGCGGAATCGCTCAGGAACCCGGTCCGCGCGTCGATCGAAGGGACGACCGGCGGCTGTGCCCGCCATCTACCGGAGGGACGGACCACGTGCGGCGGTTCACCATCGGCGCCCGGCTCTCCGGCGCGTTCGCCGCGGTTCTCGTGCTGCTGCTCGGCGTGGCGGCCATGGCCTTCGCCACCATCGTCGACCAGCGGGGCTCCGCCAACGACGTGCGGCGCCTCGAGGTGCTGACCCGGCAGGCGCAGGAGATCAAGACCCACGCCGCCACGCTGAACGGCTGGCAGTCCAGCTACATCAACGACATCTACCGGCTCGGTGCGGTGCGGGCGCTGGGCGGCGACTCGGTTGCGTACAAGGCCTGGCAGCAGGAGCGGGACACGTTCCGGGCCTTCCTGAACGGCGTCGATGCCGGGGCGTTCACCGGCACCGAGCGGGCCCTGTTCGACCAGGTCGGCAAGGAGCTGGGCACGTACGTCGCGGTCAACGACAAGCTCGTGGCCGCGTACAAGCCGGGCACGCCGCAGGCGCTGTGGAACGCCGACCAGATCGCCATGTACGACAGCTGGAACAGCTACTACCGGATCATGGTATCGGCGCAGAAGCTCGCCGCCTCGGTCGACCACCGCAGCGTGGAGGCCGTCCAGGTGTCCGCCGACGACGCGACGCGCGCCCAGTGGGCCATCGGCATCGCGACCGCGCTGGCCCTGCTGCTCGGCGCCGCGTCCGCCGCGGTGGTCACCCGCAGCATCGTGCGTCCCGTCGGCGCCGCCCGCGACGCCCTGCGCCGGGTCGCCGAGGGGGACCTGACCGAGACGCCCGCCAGCGCGTGGCGCGACGAGGTGGGGCAGATGGCCACCGCGCTCGGGCAGGCGGTCGGGTCCGTACGCGCCATCGTCTCCGACGTCGCCACCCAGGCCGACGCGCTGACCCGTACGTCCGCCGAGCTGGACGCCGTCTCGGCGGCCTTCGCCCGGGCGGTGGGCGACACCTCGCAGCAGGCCGAACTGGTCGCCGGCGCCGCGGAGGACGTGAACCGCAACGTCGACACGATGGCGGCGGGCTCGGAGGAGATGGGCATCTCGATCCAGGAGATCTCGCGCAACGCCACCGACGCGGCCGGCGTGGCCGCCGAGGCCGTCACCGCCGCCGAGACCGCCAACCGTACGGTGGCGAGCCTGGGCTCCTCGTCGTCGGCGATCGGCGACGCCGTGCGGCTGATCACCAGCATCGCCGCGCAGACCAACCTGCTCGCGCTCAACGCCACCATCGAGGCGGCCCGGGCCGGCGAGCTCGGCCGCGGCTTCGCGGTGGTGGCCGGGGAGGTCAAGGACCTGGCCCACGAGAGTGCCCGGGCGGCCGAGGAGATCGACGGCCTGGTCCGGGCGATCCAGGGCGACACCGAGGCGGCGGTGACCGCGATCGGGCACATCGGCGGCGTGATCGGCCGGATCAGCGACTACCAGACCAGCATCGCCGGGGCGGTGGAGGAGCAGACCGCCACGACCGGCGAGATGAACCGCGGCGCGATGGCCGCCTCCAGCGGCACGGCGAGCATCGCCGAGAACATCCGCGCGGTGGCCGCCGCCACGTCGGCCACCTCCGCCGAGGTCGCCCGTTCCCGCGAGGCCGCGGCCGAGCTGACCCGCATGTCCACCACCCTGCGCGACGCGGTCGGGCAGTTCCGGTACTGAGGATGCAGATGCGCAGAAGGATCACCGCCGCCCTGCTGGCCGCCGCGGTCGCGTCGCTGTCCGCGTGCACGGCGGCGCCGGTCACCGTCTCGTCGGACGCACTGACCGGGCTGGGCAGCGAGAGCGTCCACGTCGGAATCGCGTACGACAGCGCGGGCCGGGGCGACAAGAGCTTCAACGACGCGGCGGGCGCGGGCCTCGACCGGGCGAAGAAGGAACTGCTCGTCGGCGCGACCGAGGTCACCACGAAGTCCGAGGACGACGAGGGGCGGGTGGCCGCCCTGCGCGAGCTGGTCAGGGCCGGCAGCAACCCGGTCATCGCCGTCGGCTTCCTGTACGCGGGCGCGATCGGCACGGTCGCCAAGGAGAACCCGGGCACGCTGTTCGCCATCATCGACGACGACTCGGTGCAGGCGAAGAACGTGGTGTCCCTGCTGTTCTCCGAGGAGCAGGGCTCCTACCTGGTCGGCGTCGCGGCGGGGCTGGCGACCGAGTCGGGCCGGGTCGGCTTCGTCGGCGGCGTGGACGTGCCGCTGATCCACAAGTTCGAGGCCGGCTACACCGCGGGCGTGCACAGCGTCGACCCGGACATCCGGGTGACCGCGCGCTACCTGAGCAAGCCGCCGGACTTCTCCGGCTTCGGCTCGCCCGACAAGGGCAGGGCCGCCGCCGCGGCGCTGCTCGACGGTGGTGCCGACGTCGTCTACTCCGCGGCGGGCGGCTCCGGGCAGGGCGCCCTCGAGGCGGTGGCGGCCGTCCCCGGCGCGTGGGCCATCGGCGTCGACTCCGACCAGTACGCCGGCGCCGCCGGCGCGGTGAAGGAGCGCATCCTCACCTCGATGCTCAAGCGGGTCGACAACGGCGTCTTCCAGGAGATCCAGGCGTTCATCAAGGGCGACCGGGCGGGCGGGGCGAAGCGCTACGACCTGAAGGTCGACGGGGTCGGGTACGCCACCTCGAACGCGGCGATCGAGCCGTACGCCGACGGCCTGGAGCGCGCCCGCTACCGCATCCTCAGCGGTGCCGTGCAGGTCCCGTCGAGCTGACGGACCGAAGTCCGACCACCCGCCGACCCGGGGCGGGGTCGCCCCGCTCGCCCTCGGATGGCAGGCTCGTGTCCGTGCTCGACGATCTCGTGAAGGACCACCTGCACCGCCGGCTCGAGTCCACACGTCAGGCGCTGGTGTGGAAGCTCGATGACCTGTCCGAGTACGACGTCCGGCGTCCTCTGACGACGACGGGAACGAATCTCCTCGGACTGGTGAAGCACCTGGCGACGGTGGAGGCGTGGTATTTCGGCGAGGTCTTCGGCCGTCCGTTCCCCCAGCCGCTGGGACGATGGCAGGACGCGGACGGCAGCGACCTGTGGGCGAACCCGGCCGAGACCCGCGACCAGATCATCGGCTTCTATCACCGTGCCTGGGAACACGCGGGCACGACGATCAACGAGCTTCCCCTGGACGCGCCCGGCCACGTGCCGTGGTGGTCGCGGCCCGACGTCACACTGTTCACCGTCATGGTCCACGTCCTGCAGGAGACCGCCCGGCATGCCGGGCACGCCGACATCCTGCGTGAGCAGCTCGACGGCCGCACCGGGATGATGCCCGAGTACGAGCAACCGGTCGACGCGACGGCTCGCGAGGCGCACTGGGCGACCGTCGAGCGGGCCGCCCAGCAGGCGGTCGGCGATTCGTATCGCGCCGAGCTGCCCGGCACCGGCCGGCAGGGGGGCTCCGCGCGGTGATGTGCCGGTGGGGCCGGTCACCGGGCGCTGAGCGCCGCGACCAGCGCCGTCACGGCCTCGTCCGGGCCGGCGCCGGCGTTGCGCAGCGGCCTCAGCGCGGCCCGCAGCGCCACGTCGGCGTCGCGGTCCAGCACGCCCCGCAGCGCGATCGCGAACGCGCGCAGGCCCTTCTCCTCCGGGGCGTCCAGCCACTCGCGGACCTGGCGGCCCAGCGGGGAGCCGGCCGCGACCGGCTCCCCGCCCCCGCGCGCCGCCCGGTCCAGGGCGGCGTCGAGGCCCGGGGCACCGGCCACGCCCACGGCGGCGGCGCGGCGGCGCATCTCTGCCGCGGCGACCTCACGTTTCCGCTCGTCGGTGGCCTGCTCCGCGGCGGCGAACAGGGCCGCGAAGCGGGGACCGGGGCGCAGCAGATCGGCCGGGCGCGGCGGGCTGACGAACCACGGCTCGATCCGCGCCGACAGCCGGGGCGGGCCGAGCGGATCCTCCGGCAGGCGGGCGCCGGTCAGCCGCTGGGCGAGCACGAGGGCCCGGGCCTCGGCGTCGCGCCACGTCTCCTCGTCCTCGCCGCCGGGCTCCCGCAGCCCCACCGCCCCCATGAGATGCCGCAGCAGCTCCGGGTCGGAACCCCAGGTCAACTCCGGTGCCGGGTACGCCGGATCGAACGCCACCGCCGTGCCGCCGCGGACCGCGTACGTGAACCGGGGTGACGCCCTGTCGTCGCGCAGCACCGACATCGCCTCAGTGCCCCGGGACACCGCCTCCAGCAGCACGTGGTCGGACCCCTCGGCGCCGCCCGGCTCGATCACCACCGTCCAGCGGCCCAGGTCCACCGCGGCGGCGTGGCCGTCCAGCCGCGCGCCGGTGCGCTCGGCGACCGTGTCCTCGTACGCGCCCATCCGGTCCAGCGCGGCGCGCTCGCCGACGCCCTTGACGAAGGTGAGGCAGAACCGGGCGCCGAGCTCCGTCACGCGGGCGCGGGCGTACGCGAGGTCATCCACGCCGCGAACCTTAGCCCGGACCATCGCCGGGCCGGATCGGTGTGACGGATGGCGGCGCCGGGTATATCGGCCCGCATGACTGCGGGACCGGTGGGGGTGGCGGGGCGCTACCGGCTGGGCGAGTCGCTGGGCGCCGGCGGCATGGGCCAGGTGTGGGTCGCCCGGGACGAGGTGCTCGGTCGCGAGGTGGCGGTCAAGGAGATCGTGCTGCCGGAGGACCTCGTCGCCGGCGAGCGCGACTCGGTGCACCGGCGCATGCTCCAGGAGGCACGGGCGGCGGCGCGGCTCAGCCACCCCAACGTGGCGCAGGTCTACGACGTCTTCGAGGACGAGGGCCGGGCCTGGATCGTCATGGAGTACGTCGCCTCCCGCTCGTTGCAGGAGGTCATCCACGACGACGGGCCGCTGACCCCCGTACGGGCCGCGGAGATCGGCCTCGAGCTGGTCGCGGCGCTGGAGGCGGCGCACCGCAAGGGCGTACGGCACCGCGACGTCAAGCCGGCGAACGTGCTTCTGGGCCACGACGGCCGGGTGGTGCTGACCGACTTCGGGATCGCCTCCATCGACGGCGACAGCGTCATCACCACCACCTCCGAGGTGGTGCTGGGCTCGCCGCAGTACATGTCGCCGGAGCGGGCGACCGACGGCACGGCCGAGGCCTCGTCGGACCTGTGGTCGCTCGGCGCCACCCTCTACGCCGCGGTCGAGGGACGCTCGCCGTTCGCCCGCCCGTCGGCGATGGGCACGCTGACCGCGCTGGCCGCGGACGAACCGGATCCGGCGGTACGGGCGGGAGCGCTGCAACCGGTCCTCGACGGGCTGCTGCGCAAGGACCCGGCGGAGCGCATCGACATCGCCGAGACGCGGCGGCGCCTGCGCGCGGTGCTCGCCGGGAGCGCCCCGCCCCCGCGCGACGAGCCCGCCCCGGAGCCGGCCGCCGGCCCCACCGGCCCCACGGTCCCCACCGCCGCCGGGCCGACCGACCCCGCCGGCCCGACCGACCTGACCGGCCCGCGCCGGCGCCGGCGGCTCGTGCTGCTGGCGTCGGTGATCGTGGCGGTGCTGGTCGCGGGCGCGCTGATCTTCCGGCTGGCGACCCGTACCGGTCCCGGATCGGGCACCCGGGCGCAGGAGCCGCCGGCCACCACCGCCACCACGGCCCCGGCGGCGCCCGCGCCCGTACCCTCGGCACCGGGGTCGTCGCCGGCGAACGCCGGACCCGGGCGGGCGACCGCGAAGCCACCGGCGAAGACCACGGTCAGGAACACCGGCCGGGTCCTGCCGCCCCGCCCGTCCGGCTGGCGCGACTACCGGGACCCGACCGGTTTCGCCCTGTACGTGCCCGAGGGCTGGAACCGCTCCCGGGACGGCTCGATCGTCTACTTCCGCAACCCGCGCGGAGGCGGCACGCTCGGCATCGACCAGACCGACGAGCCGAAGTGGGACCCGGTGGCGGACTGGCGCGGCAAGCGAGACCACCGCGTCGGGGCCGGCGAGTTCCCGGGCTACAAGGAGATCCACATCCGCGAGGTGTCCTACTTCCGCAAGGCCGCCGACTGGGAGTACACCTTCAACGGCAGCAACACCCGCCAGCACGTGAACAACCGCGGCGTGGTGACCTCGGCGCACCAGGCGTACGGAATCTACTGGCAGACCCCCGACCGCGCCTGGGCCGCCGCGCGCAAGGATCTCCAATTGATTTTCGACAGCTTCCGCCCGGCGACCTAGAGTCGCGTTCCTTTCACGCCATTCCTGGTGCCGTTCTGTCGTGCCGCCGACCCGGTGAAGTCCGCGATTCGCGAACGGGCCTCACCGGTCTCGCTACGATTGAGCCGTAAGCCGGATGGCGGGCTGGAGGCAGCAGTGCCTGGTGCGGAACGCGAAACGCGGCTGTCCCACCTGCTGCGGCTGTCCGGATTCGCCGCGACCGCCGCGACGCCGTTGTTCGCCGCCGCGGCGAGCCAGGCGAGCGGTGCGGACCGCTGGAAATGGGCCGCCGCCTCCGCCGTGGCGGCGCTCTACGTCGCGGTTGCCACCTATCTGGTGCAGCGGCAGCTGAAGGCCGCGGCGACGGCCGCCGCCGACCGGCTCGACTCCGCCCTCGGCAAGGTGGCCCCGCCGCTGATCGACACCCTGCACGACCTGTGCCTCGCCCCCGACGTGGAGAGCCGCAGCAAGGCCATGGGCCACCTCCAGGCGGTCGTGCTGGACAGCGCCCGGACCTGCGGCGACGCGGACACCCGGGCAGCGCTCTATCTGCTGAGTAATCACCGGCCTCACCGGTCCGGCGAATGCCTCGTCCGCGAGAAGCACCGCGGCCGCAACGACCCGCCGAGAGAGCGATTCTGCAGCGCGAACGGCGATGAGGACAAAGAGGTCCTGAAAATGACGAACGGGACCCGGATAGAGCTCTATCCGGACATCCGGTCGAATCCGCCGCGGGGTGTCTACAACGCGAAGGAACGGGTCTACCGGTCCCTCATGTTCGTCCCGGTGCGGACCAGGAAGAAATCATTCGGAATGCTCTCGGTCGACCACCCCCGGCAGAAGGTGTTCACCGACAGCGACAAGGATCTGCTGATCGTGCTGGCGAACAGCCTCGGCGTGGCGATGGCGATCAACGAGGACGCCGCCGCGCGGGCCGGGCAGGAGACTATGAAGGCGCAGCCGGCGTCTTCCAGGCGACAGCCGCAACGCTGACGGCATTGCGGCCGCATGAGGGGGATGAAGTGGTGAGCGGTATGCAGAAGGTCCCGAGCAGTCCCGTCCGGAAGGAGATCTTCCGCGAGGACACCCAGCGCTATCTCCGCGGGGAGATCAGCGGCGACGAGTACTTCGCGCTCGGGACGGGGGACGACGATCCGGCACCCGGTGACTTCTTCCGGGGGATGCGCTCCGGCGGCGATCACCGGGAGGCCGGAGCTGCCGCCGCGCGCTGACCGCGCCGGTCACAGGCGGTGCGGGGCGGTGGCGCGCTCCAGCACGTCGTCGGCCGGGCAGCGGCCGCGCATGACGTAGCGCTCGACGAAGGCCGCGACCGCGTCCCGCAGGTCGCGCGACACCCCCTGCCGGGCCAGGCTCTCGTACGCGGCGAGGAAGCACAGCTTCGCGGCGGCGGCCAGGTGCGGATCGCTCAGGCCGTCGCGGGCGGCGCGCTCCCACAGGCCCGGGATCGTCCGCAGCGGCTCGGTGGCGGTGAGCGCCTGCACCGCCGCGCGCGGGTCGTCCAGGAGCGCGGCCGTGACCGCCACCGGGATCCGCCAGCCCGCGCCCGGCTGCCGGTCCGCGACGTCGATCTCGAGGTGCCGGCGGGCCGCGACCGGTGGCCGTACGCCGCGCAGATGCCGGGTCAGGTCGGCGATCCCCGGCCGGACGGCCGGCCCGGAGCGGGTCCACTGCCGCAGCGTGCGCCCGGTCGCGGCGACCTGCGCGTCCATCACGAGGGCGGTCCAGTCGGCGCGCGGGTCCGCCGTGCAGGGCCGCAGCCGCCGCAGCGCCTGACGGTTGCTGCGCCAGCCGGTGGGACGTCCCCGCCGCAGCGGCGAGTTGGCGAACGCGGCGGCGAGCACGGGCGCGAGGGCGTGCGCCAGCGCCCACCGCCGGCGCAGCCCGAGCAGGCCGTCCTCGTCGAGCCCCGCCTCCAGCGCCACCCGTACGCCGGCGGTGCCCCACGCCGGCGACGGGCCCGCCACTGCCGGATCGACATCGTCGGACGCCTCCTCCAGCACGGTGACACCCTGCCCGCCCAGCAACGGCAGGGGCAGCGGCAGATCCTCGGCCATGCGGGCGATCGCGACGTCGATGCCCGGCGACGGCGGCCCGCTGACCACGGCCACCCGCGCCGAACGGGCGGTGAGGAAGCCGTGCCGCAGCCGCGGGCGCTCGGCCACCAGCGACCCGGTGAACGGCCCCGGCAGACCCGGATGGGCCAGCAGCAGGTCGACGGCGACCCCGACGAACCCGGGCCGCGAGGGCGCGAACGCGGTGTCGGCCACAAGCAGCTCGGCGGCCCGTTCAGTCAGCGAAATCATGCCGCGCTCCCTGGTCGACGTGGGTCACCATCCTATCGCACCGATAGAATTTGTGGGTAACGCGGGGCGCGGACCGGGAGACGCGTCCGCGCGGGTCCGGTGACGGGCCCGCGCGGTCCGGGGTGGCGTGCGCTTCAGCCGCCCATCATCGAGCCGGACCTTCCGCCCATGAACCCGGCGTGCGGCATCTCGCCCGCTGCCCCGGCGCCGGGCATCCCGGCCGGTGTCCCGGCACGGGGCATGTCGCCCGGCGTCCCGGCGCCGGGCATCCCGGCCGGTGTCCCGGCACGGGGCATCTCGCCCGTGCTCGACGCGCCGAGGAGCAGGCAGGTGGGCCCGGCCTGGATCGACCCGACGCCGGGGCGGATCGGGTGGTCACCGAAGAGCAGCGCCAACCGGCCGGCAGGCACCAGATATCCCCGGCCGCCCCCGGGCAGCGTGACGAACCGCCCGGCCTTGCCGTACCGGGCCGCGACCTCGTCGAACGACATGCCGACCCGCGCGCCCGCCGCCGTACGGACGTCGCCGGTCGCCGTCTCGACCACCATGAGCGCGCCCCGGTGGAAGGTGAGCAGCAGCTGGCCGGCCCAGTCGCCGGTGGACACGGCGCTCGCGGTCCCGGGCCGGTCCGGATCGGTGGCGACCGCGTCGACCAGCCCGGCCTCGGTGAGCCGGGACAGCGCAACCCCGATACGGTACGGCCCCGCGCCCGTGACCCGCAGAACATGGTCGGCGGCGCCCGCGGGTACCCCGGCGGACGGGCCGGCACCCGCCAGGACGGCGGCTCCACCGAGGACGGTGCCCAGAACCAGGGCCAGAACCACCCGGATACGGTGTGCCATCGCGATCACCTCGCTCGGCGGCCCGCCGGTGACCTCCGTGCCGCGGACCGGGCCGCACCCCCAGCCTGGCGCCCCGCGCCCCCGCCCGGCAGAGTCGGACGGCCCGGGACGACCGGCCCTGCGCGGCGCATTCGCCTTCCGTGGCGCATTCGCCTTCCGTGGCGCATTCGCCTTCCGTGGCGCATTCGCCCTGCGTGGCGCATTCGCCCTGCGTGGCGTGCCCGTCCGGCGGCGTGGCGTGGTCAGGGTGCCCAGGCCGGGTCCGGGTCCGGCAACCCGGTCAGCCCCCGATTCCCCTGCCGGGATGACCCTGACCGTGCGGCCGGTGCCGATCCGGGTCACCCAACCGCTGGTAGGCACCGAGCCTTTCCGGCCGTACGGTGACGGCATGGCCGATTTTCGCGCCCTGCACCGGCCGGGCGATCCGCTGGTATTGCCGAATGCCTGGGACGTGGCCTCCGGGCTGGCCCTGGCCGCCGCCGGTTTCGCCGCGGTGGGCACCACCAGCCTCGGCGTCGCCGCCACCCACGGGCTGCCGGACGGGTTCGGCCGGACCCGGGCGGAGACGCTCGCCCTGGCCCGGCGGCTGGCCCGGCTGCCGGTGCCGCTCACCGTGGACGTCGAGGGCGGCTTCGGCGAGGGGCCGGACGGGGTCGCCGATCTCGCCGCCGAACTGGCCGAGGCCGGGGTGGCGGGCATCAACCTGGAGGACGGGCGTCCCGGCGGGACCCTGGCGCCGGCCGCGGTGCAGGCCGAGCTGATCGCCGCGGTCAAGGCCACGGTCCCGGACCTGTTCGTGAACGCGCGTACGGACACGCACTGGCTCACCGCCACCCCGCCGCCGCTGCACGTGACGCTGGCGCGGCTGGAGACGTACGTGGCCGCGGGCGCGGACGGGGTGTTCGTGCCGGGACTGCGGGACGCGGCGGCCGTGCGTACGGTGGCGGGAACGGTCGGGGTGCCGCTCAACGTGCTGGCGGCACCGGGGGTGACGGTCCCGCAGCTCGCCGCCCTGGGGGTGGCCCGGGTGAGCATGGGCTCCCTGCTGTTCCGGGCGGCGCTCGGCGCGGCCCTGACGACCGCCGCGGCCGTGGCGGCGGGGGAGCCGACACCGGAGAACGTCCCCACCTACGCCGACGTCGACGCCCTCTCGTCCGACGCCGCCCTTTCGTCCGACGCCGCCCGATACCCCCGCCGCGCCCCGCGCCCCGCCGCGCGCCCCCGCGCGCCGCCGCCGGGGAGCGTGCCGCAGGAAACGTGTCGCGGGGGTGCGCCGCCGGGTGCATGCGCGGGGAGCCCGTTGACGACGGCGATCTGGCGGGTGCGGGGCGCCGACCTAGACTGGGGTGCATGGCGAGCTGGTATGAGTCGCACATCGACCGCAAGATCCGTGAGGCACAGGAGCAGGGGCAGTTCGACGACCTGCCGGGCGCCGGGAAGCCGCTCAGCGACCACGGCCGGGAGTACGACGAGGACTGGTGGGTCAAGGACTGGCTGCGGCGTGAGGGTGCGACCGCCGGGGCGCTGCCGCCCACGCTCGCGCTGCGGCGGGAGGCCGAGGATCTGCGGGAGATGGTCGACCGGCGGACGTCGGAGGCCGATGTGCGCGCCTACGTGGCGGCGCTCAACGAGCAGTTGCGCAAGGCGCGGGCAGGGCTGCTCGACGGCCCGCCGGTGCTGCTCCCGCCGCTGGACCCGGACGCGGTCGTCCGCGGATGGCGCGAACGCCGCACCCCCTGACCCGCAGCGAGCCGGGCCGGCGGCGGGCTCACTGCGGCCGGGATCAGGCCTTCTCGGTCACCTTGAGCGGGTCTGCGGTGAGCTTGTCGCAGCGGACGAACGCCAGCTGGATCGACACGTCGGTGAACCACAGCTTCTTCAGGGTGAGCGGCGGCGGCTGTTCCGGGGTGAAGGTCACGGGGATCAGCCCGAACAGCTTGCCCTTGAACTTCGGGGTGTAGAAGCGGACGTTGCCCTCGGTGGTGAGGGCGTTGCTGTCGATGATCGTCCGGTGGCCGTTCTTCTCCGGGATGGTCAGCTTGAAGGGCTCCGTCACCGACTTGGTCATGCTGAACTTGAGCGCCTTCAGGGTGCCGGTCGCGGTCGGCAGGTCGATCACGCCGTCGTAGGTGGAGTTGTACATCGTCAGCTTCTTGCCCTCGAGGGTGCCGCCCTTGAGGGACACGGTGGGTACGTCGTCCGGGCCCGCCTCCTTGAAGACCCGGGGGCCGAGGCACGGGATGTCGTCCAGGCTCGGCGTCGCGGACGGGGACGCCGGGCCCGACGGGGTCGCGGTTCCGGGCGTGCCGCTGTCGCCGGGCTCCGGCTTGCCGGTCGGGCCGTCCTGCGGGCCGGAGCCGGGCGCGGTCGTGGCGGGCACGGACGGGGCAGGGCCGGGCGATTCCGGCGGGGTGGCGCTCGGGGAGGCGCTCGGCGTCTCGTCGTCGCCGATGCCGAGCAGGTCACCGACGCCGTCGACCAGGCCGTTCAGGCCGTCGACGATGGGGTTGCCGGATTTCCCGTCGCCCTCCTCGGCCTCGTCCGTCTTCGCCGGCGAGCTCTTGCCCGGTGAGGACGGCGAGGACGGCGAGGACGGAGGGGCGCTCTTGCGGGCCGCGGGCGGCGAGGTACGGGTGCGGGCCTTGGTCCTGGCCGCGGCGGCGGAGGCCGAGGCCGACGACTGGCGGGCGATCTCCCTCTTGGCGGCGGCGGCCGGGCGCGACGGCAGGCCTTCGGGGCACTGCTCCTCGGCGCGGGCGGGCGTGCGGCCGGCGGTGACCAGCGCGGCGCTCAGCACCAGCGGCACCAGCGTGATGACCAGCGCCTTGCGGTGCACCCCACCGGCCGGCGGCGAGGGCGGCTCGGCCGGCCCGGATCCCGACGCCCCAGGCCCGGCGGGACGAGGCCCACCGGCCCCGGACCCACCGGCCCCGGACCCACCGGCCCCGGACCCACCGGCCCCGGACCCACCGGCCCCGGCGCCCGAGCCCGGCCCGGGGCCCGGGCCGGGGCCTTGATCGTCCGCATGCGACCCGAATCCGGGCACGATGCCGGAGCGCAGCACCGCCGTGTCGTCCGGCGAAGGGCCTGCCAGGGACCGGGTGGCGGTGACGTCGGAGTCCGGCGGGGCGCCGTAGGGAAGCTCCGCCGGCTCCTCGGCCCCGGTGGAGGGCGGGGCCGGAGCTGGGGCGGCCGGCGCGGGCCGGGCCGGGGACCAGGCGAGCACCAGCGCGCCGCCGAAGATGCCGAGCACCATGCCGAGGCCGAAGCCGCCGAAGTTCAGGCCGATCAGCGAGTAGACCGCGGTGAGCAGGCCGAGGATGCCGTAGAAGAGCCGCTGGCCGGGCGTCACCCAGGTGAGGACGCCGCAGAGCAGGAGCAGCAGGGGCAGCAGGTAGGAGAGGAAGCCCTCCGGCCCGAAGTGGACCTGCAGGTCGCCGAGCGTCAGGTTGGCGCTGAGGAACAGCTCCAGCCCGGCGATGAGGAGCAGGAGCCCGCCCCAGAACGGCCGGGTGCGCCGCCAGTGGCGGAACCCGCCGCCGGTCGACGTACTTGGTGTTGCCACGTACTCCTCCAGTCAGGTGGTGCTGGGCCCCCGGCATAGGTGAGGCCCGCGGATGGTGCACTCCGCGGGCCTCGGATGGTGCGTCAGTAGCACTCCGCCGGCTTGCCGCCGCTCGGGTCGAAGTTGACCTTCAGGTTGAGCCCGTTGAGCGTGAACGTTCCCGCCGTGGTGGAGACGGCGGTCTGGCGCAGGCCGGTGATGGTGACGTGCTTGGCCTCCTGGCCGAACATGCCCTCCGCGCCCTTCGCGTCCTTGCCGCCCAGGCCCAGGGTGGAGGCGTCCTGACCGATGTTGATGTCGGTGAACTCGGCGTCGCCGCTGAGCTCGCTGACACCGATCAGCAGGTTGGTGGCCGCCGCCGGCTTGGCGTCGTCCCGCCCGGCCCGGATGGTGAGGCTGATGGGCAGGCCAGGAGTCTTCACCGACTGGCACAGGTTGTACAGCTTCGCCGACGTGATCCCGGACATGGCGACCGGGATCTTCGTCCCGTCCTTCTTCTCGACGAAGCTGCCGTACTGGGCGAACCCGGTGCCGTCGAGCTTGTCGGCCGAGATCTTGAACGTCTGGCCGGAGACGGCGAACGAGGCGGCGAACGCCCCGTTGGCCATTCCGAAGACCAAGGCACCGGCTGCCGCGGCGGGCACCACCGCCGCTACGGCGAAACGGCGCCAGTTGGTGCGACCGTATGCCGGATCGCCTTGCGCATCCTTCACGGATCCTCCTCGTACGTAATGGGGAACGGCCCGGCCGCACCGCCCCGCGGCACGCAGCGGAAATGAGACCCGTCGATGCGGCCGTCTTAACGTGCGGGAAATGTTGCCTCCACCGGGTGGCCGGTACAAGGGGCGCGGCTACCGGCCGGTAACGTCACCGAAACTCCATTGACTACGCACCGTGACGGGTTGGGGGGTCCGCATCCCGGAGATGCCTCCGTACCGGACACATCGGTCGACGTGCATCCTTGTGATCGTCACCACACGTACACAAGGGAGGCAGGTTACGGATAGGTAACAACTTTCAGGAAGCTCTCAGGTCTGTGCACGGCGCGTGCGCGCAGGCCCCGTTCAGATCGGTCCTTCAGGTGCCGAAATACCTCACGTCGGGTACGCGCGAGGGAGGGGCCACCACCGGTGAGCGGAGACGAACGCGCACGTCTCGCCGCGCTGCACGAGTACCGCCTGCTCGACGCGCCCGCCGACGACGAGCTCGAGGCGGTCGTCCGGGTGGCCGCGACGGTGGCCGGAGTGCCCACCGCCACGCTGAACCTGATCGACGAGCACCGGCAGTGCCAGCTCACCACCACCGGCTTCGAGGGCGGCGACTCGGACCGGGCCGACTCGATGTGCGCCGTACGGTTCGAGTCCGGCGAGTTCGTCCACGTCCCCGACGCCAGCCGCGACCCGGTCTACGCGGCGAACCCCTGGGTCACCGGGCTCCTCGCCGACGTGCGCTTCTACGCCTCCGCGCCGCTGGTCACGCCCCAGGGCCACGCACTCGGCACCCTGTGCGTCTTCGACTCCGTGCCGCGACGGCTCGACGACGGGCAGATCGCCCGCCTGTGCGACCTCGCCCGGGTGATCCTCGCGCTGTTCGAGCGGCGCCGCCAGGCGCGGGAGAACGCCCGGCTGCTGGCCGAGGCGGAGGAGCGGCGGCAGTTCACCGACGCGGTCCTGGAGACGATCGACGTGGCGGTGGTGGCGGCGGACGCCACCGGGCACCTCAGCCTCTTCAACGGCGCCGGCCGGGAGTGGCACGGCCTGGACGCCGACCCCGCCGTCGACCCGGGCGACCTGGCGGCCCGCTACCGGCTGTTCCGGCCGGACGGCACCACCCCGCTCCCGGCCGGCGAGGTGCCGCTGCTGCGCGCCCTGCACGGCGGCGCCGTCCGGGACGCCGAGATGATCATCAGGCCGGTCGGCGCGGAGCCCCGGCAGGTGGTGGCGAACGGGCGCGCGCTCACCGCCCCGGACGGCACCCGGCTCGGCGCGGTCGTCGCGATGACCGACGTGACCGCCGACCGGGCGCAGCGCCGGGCCCTGGAACGGGCACACGCCGACCTCGCCGCCACCATCGCGGAGCTGAAGCGCTCGAACGCCGATCTGGAGCAGTTCGCCGGGGTGGTCAGCCACGATCTGGCCGCCCCGCTCGCGGTGGTCAACGGCTACCTCGAGCTGATCGCCGACGAGTACGGCGACGTCCTGGACGAGCAGGCGGGCAAGTGGATCACCGCCGCGATCCGGGCGGTGGCCCGGATGCGGGACCTGATCCGGTCGCTGCTGGAGGACGCCGCCGTGCCGGGCGGTGGAGCCTGACATGGGCATGAGGCGCCGCGTCAACGCCGGCTTCCTGATCCTGGTGACGCTCTTCGTCGCGGTGGTCGTGACCCAGATCGTGGTCGACGACCGGCTGCGCGTGCAGCACGCCGCCCGGACCGAGCGGCTGGAACGCGCCCGCGACGCCAACATCGCCGTGCTCCAGCACCTGACCGATGCGGAGACCGGTGTCCGCGGCTTCCAGCTCACCGGCCGGCGGGCCTTCCTCGATCCGTACGACCAGGGCCGGGTGCGCGCCCTGGCGGCGTTCGACGAGGCCGAGGCGAACACCGCGGACCCGGGCGTACGGGACCTGCTGGCGCAGGAGCGGTCCGCGGCCCGGGAGTGGCTGACCGCGTACGCGACGCCCGTCCTGGCCGGCGGGGCGGATCCCGGCACGGCCCGCGGCAAGGAGCTGTTCGACCGGCTGAGGGGCGCCAACGCCGCCGTGGACGACGCGATCGGGGCGCAGCAGGAGGCGTACGCGGCCACCGCCCGCCGCCAGGCCGGACTGGCCCAGGCGGCCTTCGCCGGTCTCGGCGCCGTGCTGCTGGGCGTGGCGATCGCGCTCGGCGCCTGGGGCCGCCGGTTCCTGCTCGCCCCGCTGGAGCACATCCGGGTCACGCTGGACCGGCTCGCCGGCGGGGACCTCTCCGCCCGGGCCGTACCGTCGGGGCCGGCGGAGATGCGCGCCGTCATCGGGACGCTGAACCGGCTCGCCGCCGAGACCGAACGGCTGCTCGCCGCGGACCGGGCCCGGCTGGTACGCACGGAGCTGCGCCAGGCCGCCGGGGTCGAGCTGCGCGCCGGCCCGGCCGGGATCCACCGGGTGGTACGCCTGCTCGGCGAGGCCCTCGGCGCCGAAGCGGTGCACGGACGCGTCTGCACCGAACCCGGCACGACCCTCGGCGGGAGCTGGCCCGAGGACGCCGCGCCCCTGCCCCCGGCGGTGGTGGCGGAGATCCTCGGCGGCGAGCCGGGCACCGTCCTGGCCCTGACCGGGACCGCGGGCGCGCTGGCCGTGCCGCTCGGCGGGGACGCGGACTGCCCGCCGGGGCTGCTCTGCGTCCTGCCCCGCGACGGCCGGGAGTGGACCGGCGACGACCGGCGCCTGCTGGCCACCGTCGCCCGCGAGATCGAGCACTCCGTCGGCCAGCACCGCCTGCGCCACCGCCAGGAGCGGCTCATCACCGAGATGCGGGTGCTCGACGAGCGCAAGGACGCGTTCGTCGCCACCGTCACCCACGAACTGCGCACGCCGCTGACCAGCATCCTCGGCTACACGGAGATGCTGACCGAGGGCGACGGCGGCGACCTGACGGCGATCCAGCGCCGCGGCCTGACCGCGATCCAGCGCAACGCGCACCGCCTCCAGGACACGATCGCGGACCTGATGGTGCTCGACGGCACGCACCGTCCCGGGGCCGGCCAGGGGCCGGTCGACCTGGCCACCCTGGCCCGGTCGGTGCAGGCGGAGGTGGCGCCGGAGGCGGGGGCGCGGGGCGTCGGGCTGACCGGCGAGCTGCATCCGGCCGAGGTGGTCGGCGACGCCCGCCGGCTCGAACGGGTCCTGCGCAACCTGCTCGACAACGCGGTCAAGTTCACGGGTACGGGCGGCCACGTGACCTGCCGGGTGCACGCCGACGACGACGCGGCCGTGGTGGCGGTGAGCGACACCGGCATCGGGATCCCGGAGGCGGACCTGCCGGGGCTGTTCACGCCGTTCCACCGGGGCGCCAACGCGATGGACCGGGCCGTGCAGGGCACCGGCCTCGGGCTGGCCATCGTGCGCACGATCGTCACCGAGCACGGCGGCACGGTCGGCGTCGAATCGAAGCTGGACCGGGGGACGACCTTCACCGTACGGCTGCCGCTGCGCGCCTGACGCCGCCCGCTACCCGGGCGCACCGCCGCCGGCAACCGTTCCGCAACCGTCGGCCCGGAACGTGGACCTCCCCCGATACGAGGAGTTCGTCCTGATGCGTATGCGCCGTTCCGCCGTCGCCGCCCTGCTGGCGGCGGGCATCGTGGTCCCCGCCGTCTCGACCGCCGCCGTCGCCTTCGCGCAGCCGCCGTCGCCGGGGGCCGCCGCGGCCAAGGCCGGGCACAAGCCGACCCAGAAGCCCACCCCCCGGCCCAGCAAGACCACCAAGGCCCCGAAGCCGGTCCGGTTCGCCGCCTCCGGCAAGGTCACCGCGGTCGACGTCGCGGCCGGCACCGTCACGGTGGCAGTCAAGGGCGGCACCAAGGACGTCCGGAAGCGCACCGTCACCGTGGTCGTCCCGGCCAAGGCCTCCGTGCGGGTCAACGGCCGTAAGGCGACCGTGGCCGCGCTGGGCGCCGGCTTCCGGATCGAGCTGATCGGGCGCCGTACCGGCACCGTGTACACCGCCGACGTGGTGCGCGCGACCGGCAGGAAGGTCGTCAAGCCCACGCCGAGCCCGTCCGTGACCCCGAGCCCGTCCGTCCCGCCGACCACGGAGCCCACGGACGACCCGACCGTCGAGCCGACGGACGAGCCCACGGACGACCCGACCGGCGACCCGACGGACGAGCCCACCGTCGAGCCGACGGACGAGCCGACCGCGTAGGCGTCAGCCCCTCAGGGCCTCGGTGGGCGGCAGCCGGCCCGCCCTGAGGGCCGGATAGAGGCCGGCCACCGCCCCGATCACCACGGACGAGACGACTCCGGCGGCGATCCCGGTGGCCGGCAGCACCAGCGGCCAGCCCTGGTAGCGGGCGTAGCCGACTGTGGCGGCGAGTCCCAGCGCCGCCCCGGCGATCCCGCCGAGGGCGGACAGCGCCACCGCCTCGGTGAGGAACTGCAGCAGGATCTGGCGGCGGCGGGCGCCGAGGGCGCGGCGCAGGCCGATCTCCCGCCGGCGCTCGAGCACCGAGATGATCATCGTGTTCGCCACGCCGACGCCGCCGACCAGCAGCGACACTGCGCCCAGCCCGATCAGCAGGCCGCTGAAGGTGTTCTTCGCGGCCAGCTGCGCGGTGAGCGCGTCCGACGGGCGGCTCACGGTGACGGCGCCCGGGTCCTGCGGGTTGACCGTACGCGCGAGCACCTCGCGGACGGCCCCGACGGATTCGGTGACCGAGCGCGAGTAGAGCCGGGTCGGATGCCCGTCGAAGCCGAGGCGCTCCCGGGCGGTCTCCCAGCCGACCAGGGCCGACATGTCGATCTCCGGCGCCAGCTCGAGCGGGGCGAGGATGCCGGTGACGGCGAACCACTGCCCGGCGATGAACACCTGCCGCCCCGGCCCGTCGATGCCGAGCAGCCGTGCCGCGGACGCGCCGAGCACCACGGCCGGGTAGCGCGCGGTGGCGTCGTTGAGCCAGGTGCCGGCGACCGGCCGGCCGCCGAGGGTGCCGAGCAGGTCGAGGCGGGCGGCCACGACCTGGATCCCCTTGCTCTCGCGCGGGTCCACCCGGTCGGTGCGCCGCACCGTCGCGCCGGGAACGCCCCCGGTCGCGGTGGCCGACCGGACCGGGCCGATCCGCTTGACCATGTCGACGGACCGGTCGGGCAGCGGCACGTTCTCGCCGAACAGGTTCTGCCCGGGCGCCACCGTCAGCAGGTTGGTGCCGAGGGCGGCGATCCGGTCCAGCAGCCGGGCCTGACTCGCGGCGCCGATGCCGAGCACGGCCACCATGGCGGCGATGCCGATGGCGATGCCCAGCGCGGAGAGCACGGCGCGCAGCGGTCTTCCGCGCAGCCCGAGCAGCCCCGCCCCGACCACGTCGGCCGTCCGCAGACGCGCCGTGCGGGGCAGCGGCGGGAGGGTGACAGGCCCGGTCATGCGGCGCTCACCGCCCGCCGGTTGTCAGCGTGGATCTCGCCGTCGAGGATCTCCACCCGCCGGTCGAACGAGCGGGCGATGCCGTGGTCGTGGGTGATCACGGTGATCGCGGTCCCCCCGGCGTGCAGCTCGTGCAGCAGCGCGATGACGGTGTCGCCGGAGCGCGAGTCGAGCGCGCCGGTCGGCTCGTCCGCGAGCACGATGGCCGGCCTGCTGACCAGCGCCCGGGCGATCGCGACGCGCTGGCGCTCACCCCCGGACAGCTCCTGCGGGCGGTGCCCGGCCCGGTGCGCCAGGCCGACGCGGTCCAGCGCCGCCGCCGCCTCGCGCAGCCGCCGCCTGCGGGGCAGGCCGTGGTAGAACAGGCCGTCGGCGACGTTCTGCGCGGCCGTCAGGTGCGCCGTGAGGTGGAACTGCTGGAAGACGAAGCCGATCCAGCTCGCCCGTACGGCCGACAGCTGCCGGTCGCCGAGCCGGGCGACGTCGTGACCGAGGATCCGCACGGTGCCCCGGGTGGGCCGGTCCAGGGTGCCCATCAGCTGCAGCAGGGTGGACTTGCCCGACCCGGACGGCCCGACGATCGCGGTCAGCTCGTCCGGCCTGATCCGCAGCGAGACCTCCCGCAGCGCGTGCACCCCGCCGGGATACTCCTTCGTGACCCGGTCCAGGTCGATCACCGCCTCGCTCATGTCGCCGGAACCGTCACCCTCGTCCCGGCGGCCAGGCCGTCGCCGCGGATCTCGACCTTGCCGTTGGCGAAGGCGCCGAGGGTGACCGCGACGATCCGCTTGACGCCGTCGCCGCCGACGACCTGGACCCCGAAGCCGCCCTCGCCGAGCGCGAGCAGCGCGTCGACCGGCACGGCGAGCACCCCCTTGTGGACCGCGCCGCGGAAGTCGACGGTGACCGGGGCGCCGTCCAGCGCGCCGGTGGCGGCCGGGTCGTCGAGGGCGACGGTGACCGGCAGGGTCGGCGTGCCGTCCTGGCCGTCCTTGCCGGGCGGTGCCGTGGCGGTGGTGCCGACCGCGGTGATCCGCCCGCGGGCGGTCCGGCCGTCGGGCAGCCCCACCGTCACCCTGCTGCCCTTGACCGCCAGCGCGGACCTCGCCGCGGGCAGGTCGACGGTGACCTGCTTCCTGGTGCCGGTCGCGGTGAGGATCTTCCCGCCCGCGCGGGTCCCGGTCTCGGCGCTGACCGCGGACACCCGGATGGCGCCGGGCAGCACGACGACGTCGCCCAGGGCCACCCGGCCGGTGCGCTCGCGGTGGTGCGCCTTCTGCCATTTGCGGACGGCCGCGGCGGTCGCGTCGGTGTAGGTGGTGTCGACGGTCAGGCCGTCGGCGTACCCGAGCTTGCGCAGGTTCTGCTCGAGGATCCGCACGTCCGGGCCGGCCGGGACGCCGGCGTGCAGCTCGCGCCAGAACGGGCGCCGGCCGTAGAACAGGGTGACCGGCTCGTTGTCGACGTCGTAGACGTGCTCGCCGCGGCCGATGGTGTCGCCGGCCTGCGGCAGCCAGGTGACGGTGCCGCTCCTGAGGGCGGACACCGACGCGGTGCCGGCGTAGCCGAGGGTGCCGTCGACCTGCTGGGTCTGCACGAGATCGGTCCTGGTCACCGGCACGGTCGGCTCCTGGGCGGCGGGTGCGGCCGGCCCGTCGCCGTGGCCCTGGCCGGTGACCAGCACGACGCCGGCGGCGACCCCGGCGGAGACGGTCGCCGCCACCGCCGTCCAGGCCCTGGTGCGGGTCCTCACCGGCCGCCCTCCATCGGGAACTTCTGCGAGCAGGTCTCCATCGCGGCCAGCATCTGCGGCGACGGCTTGGTCATCTCCAGCGGCTTGCCCGGCACCGGGTCCGCCCAGTCGATGCCCTCGTCGCGCATGCACTTGGCGAACTGGCGGTTGCGCTCCTGCTGCTTCGGGTCGTTCGGGTCGAAGCCGGTGCTGCCGCGCGTGCCGGAGTCGTACTGCTTGCACTTGTCCAGGGCCGCCTCGACCGCGGGACCCGGATCCGGCAGTGTGATCTCGCCCGAGCCGGGGGCCGGGTCCTTCACGTCGAGACCCTGCTCGCGCAGGCACTTCGTGAACTTGGCCGGGTCGCCGGCGCCGGGCGGTGCGCTCTCCGGGGCCCCGGCCGGCGCGGTTCCCCCGGCACCGGCCACCTGCTCCGGCCGTGCGGATTCGCCGCACCCGGACAGGACGCCCCCGGCCAGAGCCAGTCCCAGCGTCGCCGCCGCTATCCATCGCCGCATGGTGCACTCCTGACGTTCAGGTCGCCGGGCGGCGGACGCCGTCCGGCGACCGCAAGTTCTACGCAGGCCGGTGTTTCACGGGCGTTTCACCCGCGGCGGCGGTGCCGGTGTTATGCCGGTGAAACGGCGGCGGCGCTACCTTCGACGCCATGCGTGTGCTGGTGGTGGAGGATGAACGGACCCTGGCCCGGTACCTCGCCGAGGGGCTGCGGGGCCGGGCGATGTCGGTCGACGTCGCCCACGACGGCACGACGGCCCTGGACATGCTGACGAGCGACACGTACGACCTGGTCGTGCTGGACCGGGACCTGCCCGGCACGCCGGGCGACGAGGTGTGCCGGCAGCTCATCGCCGCCGGCGGGCGTACCCGGGTGCTGATGCTCACCGCGATGGCCGAGGTCGGCGAGCGGGTCACCGGGCTGCGGCTGGGCGCCGACGACTACCTCGGCAAGCCGTTCGACTTCGAGGAGCTGGTCGCCCGGCTGGACGCGCTCGGCCGGCGTTCGCAGCCGGCCGTGCCGCCGGTGCTGCGCTACGGCGACGTCGCCCTCGACTGGTCGCAGCGCCAGGCGTCCCGCGACGGCCGGCCGGTGGTCCTGTCCAACAAGGAGCTCGGGGTGCTCGCCGCGCTGATGACCGCGAACGGCGCGGTGGTCAGCGCCGAGGAGCTGCTGCGGGGCGTCTGGGACGAGCACGCCGACCCGTTCACCAACGCCGTACGGATGACCATGCACCGGCTGCGCGCGAAGCTGGGCGAACCGTGGGTCATCGAGACCCTGCCCGGCGCCGGTTACCGGATGGCGGGCCTGCCGTGCTGAGCCGGCTCACCCTGCGCTGGCGGTTCACGCTGCTGCACACCGGCGTGTTCCTCGTCGCCGGCGCGCTGGTCGTCACGATGGTCTACCTGCAGAACCGGATCGTGATCGCGCGGGTGACCACCCTGGACGCCGCCGACCTGCGGGGCGTGGGCGGTCCCACGTCGCCGGCCGCGGCGACGCCGTCCGCCACGCGGCTGCTGGACGCGATCTCCATCCGGCGCAACGACGCGATCGGCACGATCCTCACCCAGTGGATCGTCGCCCTGGCGGTGATGACCCTCATCGTCGGCGTCCTGGCCTGGTGGTTCACCGGGCGCGTGCTGAACCGGGTGCACGTGATCACCTCGCAGGCGCGCCGGATCTCCACCGACAACCTGCACGAGCGGATCGCCGTGGACGGCCCCGCCGACGAGCTCAAGGAGCTCTCGGACACCCTCGACGACCTGCTGTCGCGGCTCGGCGACGCGTTCAGCACCCAGGCGCGGTTCATCGCCAACGCCTCCCACGAGCTGCGGACGCCGCTGGCCGTGGCCCGCACCACGCTGCAGGTCGGGCTCGCCACCACCGACCCGGAGCGGGTCCGCCGGGTCCGCGACGAGCTGCTGCGCAACAACGACCGCTGCATCGCCCTGATCAACGGCCTGCTCACCCTCGCCCGCGGCGAACAGGGCGGCCGGGGGCACGAACCGGTCTCCCTCGACGGCGTGGTGACCGACGTCGTCCGGGAGGTGTCCGGGGCGTGCCCGGCCGACGGGCCCAAGGTGCTGGTGGACGCCGCCGAGCCGTGCACGGTCGAGGGTGACCCGGTGCTGCTCGCCCAGCTCGTGCGCAACCTCGTCGACAATGCCGTGCGGTACAACGTGCCCGGCGGCGAGGTGCTGGTGCGGCTGCGGTCCGGCGGCCACCTCACCGTCAGCAACACCGGCCCGGTGGTCGGCGAGCGGGACACCGAGCGGCTGTTCGAGCCGTTCCACCGCGGCGCCGGCCGGACCGCGCACACCGGCGGCGCGGGGCTGGGACTGTCGATCGTGCGGGCGGTGGCCGTCTCGCACGGCGGCCGGGCGGGTGCCCGGCCGCTCAGCGGCGGCGGGCTCGAGGTGGACGTCCACCTGCCCGCCACGTGACGGTCACCGCACCTCGAGGGCGCGGGCGCCCAGGAGCCGCGCCCACCAGGGGCGCGGCCCGGCCGAGCGCAACGGTGGCGCGCCGGTGCGCCGCAGGCTCACCCAGCCGCCCGGGCCCATCGTCACCGAGCCGATCATCGGCCGGCGGCGCAGCGCGGCCGCGGTCCCGAGGGCGGCCACGGACACCGCCACGGTGCCCAGGGCCGCCATGCCGAGCCGGGTGACGTCGACCACCGGGCGGTAGCGCACCCCGTCCGGCCGTACGACGAACGCGCCGATGGTCCGTTCGCCGCACCGCACCGGAACGACCTGCGGGAGGGTCGCCGGCCGTTCCGCCGTGGTCAGCATCGTCCGCTCCTACCGGGAGTCCGAGGTGGCGGCGCCGGCGCAGGCCGCGCGCCCGGCCTCGAGCCGGGCGACCGGCACCCGGAACGGCGAGCAGGAGACGTAGTCGAGGCCGGCCGCGTGGAAGTAGCGGACCGACGCCGGATCCCCGCCGTGCTCGCCGCAGACGCCCACGGTCAGGTCCGGCCGGGCCGCCCGTCCGCGCTCGACGGCCGTACGCACCAGCTCGCCGACCCCGCCCGCGTCGATCGTCTCGAACGGCGACGCCGCGAAGATGCCCAGCTCCAGGTAGCGTCCGAAGAACGCGCCCTCGACGTCGTCGCGGGAGAAGCCCCAGGTCATCTGCGTGAGGTCGTTGGTGCCGAAGGAGAAGAACTCGGCGGCGTGGGCGATCTCGCCGGCGGTCAGCGCCGCCCGCGGCACCTCGATCATCGTGCCGATCCGGATCGGGGGAGCGCCCGGCACCGCGTGCAGCACCGACTCGGCCTCCAGGCGTACCGTCTCGAGCTCCTGGACCGTCGCGACCAGCGGGACCATGATCTCCGGGCGGGGGTCGCCGCCGGCGGCCACCCGCTGGGCCGCCGCCTCGGCGACCGCGCGGACCTGCATCGCGAAGAGCCCGGGCACGACCAGGCCCAGCCGTACGCCGCGCAGCCCGAGCATCGGGTTCGCCTCGTGCATGCGCCGCACCGCGGTCAGCAGTTCGCCGTCGCGGCCGGGATCGGTGCCCAGCGCCTCGGCCCGGGCCACCCGCGCGGTGAGGTCCTCCAGCGGGGGCAGGAACTCGTGCAGCGGCGGGTCGATGAGCCGTACGGTGACCGGCATCCCGTCCATGGCCTCGAACAACGCGGTGAAGTCGGCGCGTTGCAGGGGCAGCAGCGCGGCCAGCGCGGCGTCGCGCCCGGTCTCGTCCTCGGCCAGGATCAGCCGCTCGACCAGCTCCCGGCGCTCGCCGAGGAACTGGTGCTCGGTGCGGCACAGCCCGACGCCGGTGGCGCCGAAGCGGCGGGCCCGCGCGGCGTCGGCGGCGGTGTCGGCGTTCGCGTGCACGCCCAGCCGGCGGGTCGCGTCGGCGTGCGCCATCAGCCGGTCCACGGCCGCGACCAGCGGGTCCGCGCCGGCGGCCAGATCGCCCTCGAAGTAGCGCACCACGGGCGAGGGCCGCACCGGGACCGCGCCCGGGTAGACCTTGCCGGTGCTGCCGTCGAGCGAGATGACGTCGCCGGCGTGCAGCACGGTGCCGTTCACGGTGACCGTGCCGGCCTCCGGGTCGATGGCCAGCTGCTCGGCGCCGCACACGCAGGTCTTGCCCATGCCGCGTGCGACGACCGCCGCGTGCGACGTCTTGCCGCCGCGGCTGGTCAGGATGCCCTGGGCGGCGATCATGCCGGGCAGGTCGTCCGGGTTGGTCTCGCGGCGGACCAGGATGACCGGGCCGTCCGCCGCCGCGGCGTGGGCCGAGTCGAAGACGATCGCGCCGACGGCCGCGCCGGGGGAGGCGGCGACGCCCGTGGTCAGCGGCGCGGGCGCGGCATCGCGGTCGAAGGCGGGGAACATCAGCTTGGCGAGCTGCTCGCCGGTGACCCGCTGCAGCGCCTCGTCCGGCGTGATCAGGCCTTCCTCGATCAGCTGCGCGGCGATGACGAAGGCGGCCGCGGCCGTACGCTTGCCGACCCGGGTCTGCAGCATCCACAGCTTGCCGCGCTCGATGGTGAACTCGATGTCGCACAGGTCGCGGTAGTGCTCCTCCAGCCGGGCCATGATGGCGGTCAGCTCGGTGAAGCTCGCCGGGTCCAGCTTCTCCAGCTCCGCCAGGCCGACGGTGTTGCGGATGCCGGCGACGACGTCCTCGCCCTGCGCGTTCTGCAGGTAGTCGCCGTACACGCCGGGCAGGCCGGTGGCCGGGTCGCGGGTGAAGGCCACACCGGTGCCCGAGTCGGGGCCGCGGTTGCCGAACACCATCGCCATGACGTTGACGGCCGTGCCGAGGTCGTGCGGGATGCGTTCCTGCCGGCGGTACAGCACCGCGCGGTCGGCGTTCCACGACGAGAAGACCGACCGGATCGCCAGGAACAGCTGCTCGTGCGGGGACTGCGGGAAGTCGCGTCCGGTGTGGACGTGGAAGACCTTCTTGTACGCCTCCACGAGATCCTGCAGATGCCCGGTGTCGAGCTCCGCGTCCGTGGCGACCTTCGCGTCCCGGCGGGCCAGCGTCAGCTCCGCCTCGAACAGCTCGCCGGGCACGTCGCACACCGTACGGCCGAACATCTGGATCAGCCGCCGGTAGGAGTCCCACGCGAACCGGTCGTCGCCGCTCTGCACCGCCAGCCCCAGCACGCTGACGTCGGTCAGCCCGATGTCGAGGATCGTCTCCATCATGCCGGGCATGGAGAACTTGCCGCCGGAGCGGACGGACAGCAGCAGCGGGTCGGCGGGGTCGCCGAGCCGCTTGCCGGTGGCGCCCTCGATCCGGGTGAGGTGCTGGTCCACCTCCTCGGACAGCCCGGCCGGGAAGTCGCCGGTACGCAGGTACGCCCGGCAGGCCTCGGTGGAGATGGTGAACCCGGGCGGCACGGGCAGACCCATCCGGGTCATCTCGGCGAGGTTGGCACCCTTGCCGCCGAGCAGGTCCTTCATGTCCTTGTCGCCGTCGACGAAGTCGTACACGTACGCAGGCATTCTCCCGCCCCGCTCTCTGAAGAGTTTCCGTCTCCTCGTTGGTACCGCCGCGGCGGTCCCGCCCTGTAGGGCCGGACGTCCCCTCGCGAGGTCACGGGTGTCCTGTGTCCCGGTGCCGGCGGGACCTGCGGCCCTGCCCGCCCGGGCGGGCGGGCGGCAGCGTCGGCGGTACAGGCACGCTGGAGGAGGCGTCATGAAGGCGCTCGTGTACGGCGGACCGGGCAAGCGGTCGTGGACCGAGGTCCCGGACCCGAAGATCATGGAAGCGACGGATGCGGTCATCCGCGTGGACGCCGTCACCATCTGCGGCACGGACCTGCACATCCTGCGGGGTGACGTGCCCGCGGTGGAGCCCGGCCGGGTGCTGGGCCACGAGGCGGTCGGCACCGTGGTGGAGACCGGCGACGCGGTCCGCGGCCTGGCCGCCGGCGACCGGGTACTGGCCTCGTGCATCTCGGCGTGCGGCACCTGCCGGTTCTGCCGCGAGGGCAGCTACGGGCAGTGCCTGGGCGGCGGCGGCTGGATCCTGGGCCACACCACCGACGGGGTGCAGGCGGAGTACGCCCGGATCCCGTTCGCCGGCCTGTCCACTCACAAGCTCCCGGCCGGGGTCCCCGACGAGACCGCGGTGCTGCTCGCGGACATCCTGCCGACCTCGTACGAGGTCGGCGTGCGCAACGGCAGGGTCAGCCCCGGCGACACGGTCGTCGTGGTGGGCGCCGGACCCATCGGGCTGGCGGCGATCCGCACGGCACAGCTGTTCTCGCCGGCGCACATCGTCGCGGTCGACAAGGCGGAGAGCCGGCTCACCGCGGCCCGCGAGTTCGGCGCCGACATCACCCTGCTGCCCGACCGGCTCGCCGCCGACGCGGTGCGCGCGGTGACCGGCGGCCTCGGCGCGGACGTCGTCATCGAGGCGGTCGGCCTGCCGGAGACGTTCGAGCTGTGCACCCGGCTGGTCCGGCCCGGCGGCCACGTCGCCAACGTCGGCGTCCACGGCGCGCCGGCCACGCTGCACCTCGAGGACCTGTGGATCCGCAACGTCACCATCACCACCGGCCTGGTCGACACGTCGTCGACACCGCGGCTGCTGGCCATGGTGGCCGCCGGGAAGCTCGGCGTGGGCGACATGGTCCGGCACCGCTTCGCTCTGGCGGACATCATGCGAGCGTACGACGTCTTCGAGACCCCCGAGCAGTCCGGAGCCCTGAAAGTGGTGATGACCCGATGAGAACCCTGACCGTGGTCGGCGGCCTGGCGGCGGTCGCCGTCGCGTACTCCCCGCCGGTGCGCCGCTGGTACCTGAACTGGGGTGCCACGCCGGACGAGGTGGACGCCGTGCTGCCCGGCGACGGGCTGCTGCCGGACGCGGGACTGCGTTCCACGCGGGCGGTCACGATCGACTCGCCGCCCGCGCACGTGTGGCCGTGGCTGGTGCAGATGGGCAGCGGGCGCGGGGGCGCGTACACGTACGACTGGATCGAGAACCTGTTCGGGCTCGACATGCACAGCGCGTACGAGATCCTCCCGCAGTTCCAGCACCTCGCCGTGGGTGACGTCCTGCCGCTCGGGCCGGACGGCCCGGGCATGCGGGTGGAGGTCTGCGAGCCGGAGCGCACCCTGGTCTTCCGCTCGGAGGACCGGCGCTGGGTGTGGGGCTTCCACCTGGCCCAGCGCTGGGGCGGCACCCGCCTGGTCAGCCGCAACCTCATCGCCGGGCCGGACGCCTCGCTCGCCCGGCGGCTCACCGGCCGGCTCGTGATGGAGCCCGGCAGCCTGATCATGGAACGGCGGATGCTGCTGGGCCTGCGCGCCCGCGCCGAGGCCTACCTGCCCGACCGGGCGCCGGTCTTCGCGTGAGCCACGGGGACCTCCGGCCGTACCGGTACGGCCGGAGGTCCCTGGCCGGGCCGCGGTGCCGGGAGCGAGGCTGGGGACATGACCGGATCTGGACCCGCAGCTCGTGTGATCATCGGCTTCGACGGCTCGCCCGCGGCGACCGCGGCGATCGACGCCGCGGCCCGGCTCTTCCCCGGCGCCCACGCCGCCGTCGTGCACCTGTGGACCCCGCCCTTCGCCAGCGAGAGCCTGCGCCGGCGCCTGTGGACCGGGACCGCCGGCATCGACCGCTACGTCGAGGAGGTCGAGCGCGAGGGCGCCCGGGAGGCCGAGCGGGTCGCCGGGATCGGGGTCACCCTGGCCCGCGCCGCCGGCTGGAGCGCGGACCCGATCGTCGAGCGCTCGTACGGCGGCGACGGCGTCCAGTTCGCCCAGCTCGCGGAGAAGCTCGACGCCCAGGTGGTGGTCGTGGGCTCGCGCGGCCTCGGCGGCACCCGGGCCGTGCTGGGCAGCGTCTCCGACATGGTCGTGCACTACTCCCGCCTGCCGGTGCTGGTCGTGCCGCACCCGTTGCTGGCCGCCGAGCACGCCGCGCTGGCCGCCGGCCCGCTGGTGGCCGGCTGGGACGGCTCACCCGGCGCCCGTGCCGCGCTGATCGCCGCCGGCCGGGTGTTCCCGGGCCGCGACGTCGAGCCGGTCACGGTGGAGGACGGCGCCGGGTACGGGCCCGAGGTCAGCGGCCGCGCGGTGACCGTGCTGCGCGCCGAGGGGCTGCTGCCGCGCTCGGGGCGGGCGGTGGCGAGTGCGTTGTGCGCGTACGCCCGCACCCGCAAGGCCGCCGCCGTGGTCGTCGGCTCCCGGGGCCGCTCGGCGGTCGCGGAGATCCTGCTCGGCTCGGTCGCGATGGCCGCCCTGCACCACGCGCACCGCCCGGTGCTCGTCGTCCCACCCGTCCCGCCGGTCGCGCGGTAACACAGGTTTCATCTGCAAGTCGCGCCGCGCGTACCCGCCGCCGCAGATACTGGGGGGAACCGGAGTATCCGCGGGGGAGAGGCCTCATTTCCGTGACCCAAGTCAGCCACGTCCGTGCCACGCCCACGGAGATCGAGTTCGAGCTGCTCGGCAACCTGGCCCGGGCCCGGGGCACCACCGTCGAGTCGGCCAGCGCGCAGGACCTCTACCAGGCGCTGGCGCTGACCGTACGGGACCACCTGATCGACCGCTACATCCGCACCACGAAGGCGCACTACGAGGCGAATCCCCGCTTCGTCTACTACCTGTCGGCGGAGTACATGCTCGGCCGCCAGCTCGGGCAGAACCTGCTGTACTCGGGCACGGCCGACGTCGCCCGCTCCGCGCTGGAGGCGCTCGGCGTCGACCCGGCCGAGGTCGCGGCGCTCGACGTCGAGCCGGGGCTGGGCAACGGCGGCCTGGGCCGGCTGGCGGCGTGCCTGCTGGACGCGCTCGCCACCAGCGACATCCCGGCCGTGGGCTACGGGATCCGCTACGACTTCGGCATCTTCAAGCAGGAGTTCCGCGGGGGCGCGCAGGCCGAGCGGCCCGACGACTGGGCGTACTACGGCAACCCGTGGGAGTTCCGGGCGCCCGACGACCAGCAGCACATCGGCTTCTACGGCAGCACCGAGCCGGCCGGCGGCAACCGGGCCGTCTGGACGCCCGGCGAGACCGTCCTCGGCGAGCCGAGCCACATGCTGGTTCCCGGGTACGGCACCGGGACCGTGAACATCATCCGGCTGTGGCGCGCCCGGTCCGCCCCGGAATCGTTCGACCTGTCCCAGTTCGGCGCCGGCCGCTACGGCGAGGCGGTGGAGGCCATGGTCCGCTCCGGCACGATCAGCGCGGTCCTGTACCCGGACGACAGCACGGAGCTGGGCCGGGAGCTGCGGCTCAAGCAGCAGTACTTCCTCGTCGCGTGCTCGCTGCGGGACATCATCCGGCGCTACCGGCTGCGCAACGACGGCTGGGATGCGTTCGCCGACAAGGTGGTGATCCAGCTCAACGACACGCACCCGGTCATCGCGATCCCGGAGCTGATGCGGATCCTGGTGGACGAGGAGGGCCTGGCGTGGGAGCAGGCCTGGTCGATCACCCGGCGGGTGTTCGCGTACACGTGTCACACGCTGTTGCCGGAGGCCCTGGAGACCTGGCCGGTCGGGCTGCTGCGGCGGCTCCTGCCCCGGCACCTGGAGATCATCTACCTGATCAACCACGTGTTCCTGCAGGAGGTCGCGGCCCTGTACCCGGGCGATGCGGACCGCCTGCGCCGGCTGTCGATCATCGAGGAGGGCGGGGAACAGCGGGTCCGGATGGCGCACCTGGCCGTCGTGGGCAGCTTCGCGGTCAACGGGGTCGCCGCCCTGCACTCGCGCCTGCTGACCGAGACCACCCTGCGCGCCTTCGCCGAGATGATGCCCCGGCAGTTCCACAACGTCACCAACGGCATCTCGCCCCGGCGCTTCCTGCTGGTCGCCAACCCGGGCCTGACCCGGCTGATCAGCGCCCGGCTCGGCGGCACCGACTGGCTGCGCGACCTCGACCGGCTCGCCGAGCTCGAGGCCGCGGCCGGCGACCCGGACTTCCGGGCCCGGTGGCGGGCGGTGAAGCGGCGCAACCGGCAGGACCTGGCCGCGCACGCGCTGAGCGAGGCCGGCGTGAGCCTCGACCCGGACGCCCTCTGCGACGTGATGATCAAGCGGTTCCACGAGTACAAGCGGCAGCTGCTGCGGGTGCTGCACGTCATCGTGCTGTACCACCGGATCAAGCGCGGCGACCTGACCGGCGTCGTGCGCCGCTCGGTCGTGTTCGGCGGCAAGGCGGCGCCGGGCTACCACGCCGCCAAGCGCGTCATGCTGCTCGCCAACACCGTCGCCGAGGTGGTCAACGCGGACCCGGACGTCGCGCCGTACCTGAAGGTGGCTTTCCTGCCGGACTACAACGTGACCCGGGCGGAGCTGATCATCCCGGCCGCGGACCTGTCCGAGCAGATCTCGCTGGCCGGCAAGGAGGCCTCCGGCACCAGCAACATGAAGCTCGCGCTCAACGGCGCGCTGACCATCGGCACGCTGGACGGCGCGAACGTCGAGATCCGCGACCGGGTCGGCGCGGACAACTTCTTCCTCTTCGGCATGGACGCGACCGAGGCGGCGGCGCTGCGGGCCGGGCCGTACAACCCGCGGACGTACTACGAGCTGGACGAGGAGCTGCGTGCCGCGATCGACGCGGTGGTCGGCGGGCCGTTCGCGTGCGAGGGCGCGGACCTGCTGGTGGGCGAGCTGCTGACCCGCGACGAGTACCTGACGCTGGCCGACTTCCGGGCGTACGTCGACTGCCAGGACCGGGTCGCCGAGGCCTGGCGGGACCAGGAGGAATGGACCCGCCGGTCGATCCGCAACGTCGCGCGCAGCGGGTTCTTCTCCTCCGACCGCACGGTCCAGGACTACTGCCGCGACATCTGGCGCGTGGAGCCGGTGCCGCCCGGCCGGGACTGAGCCCGGGACCCAGGGCCCGGCGGCCGCGGTCCGCCGGCCCTGTGCCGCCCGTCCTGCCTCCGGAAGACTGGAGAGGCGATCGGGTACGGGAGGTGAGCGGCATGATCCGGGAGGGACACGGCAGCGAACCGCGGGACATCGTCGTGGGCGTGGACGGCTCCCCGGCGTCGCACGAGGCGCTGCGCTGGGCGCTGGGACAGGCCCGGCTGACGGGTACGGGCATCCACGCCGTCACGGCCTGGGAGTTCCCGCCGGTGTGGGGGTGGGGAGTGCCCGCGGTGCCGTACCAGAACTTCGACGTGGCGGCGCAGGAGATCCTGGAGAAGGCGGTCGCCGAGGCGCTGGGCCCGGAACCCGGCGTGCCGGTACGCACCAGCGTGGTCTCCGGCCACCCCGCCCAGGTGCTGCTGGACGCGGCACGGGAGGCGGACCTGCTGGTCGTGGGCAGCCGCGGCCACGGCGCGTTCGCCGGCACGCTGCTCGGCTCGGTGAGCCAGCGCTGCGCCGCCCACTCGCACTGCCCGGTCGTCGTCGTCCGCTGACGCCGCCCGGCGGTCCGCGGCCGCCCGGGGGACCGGGCGGCCGCGCGCCGTGCTCAGCCCTTGACGCTGCCCGCGAGCAGGCCGCGGACGAAGTAGCGCTGGAGCAGCAGGAAGATCGTGACCGGCACGATGATGGAGACGAAGGCGCCCGCCGACAACAGGTGCCAGGCCGTGCCCCGGGTGCCGCTCAGGTTGGCCAGCGCCACCGTGATCGGGGCGACCTTGTCGCCGCCACCCGCGAAGGTGAGCGCGACCAGCAGGTCGTTCCACACCCAGAGGAACTGGAAGATGCCGAACGCGGCCAGGGCCGGGCGCAGCAGCGGCAGCAGCACCCGGAAGAAGATCGCCACGTGGCCGGCGCCGTCCACCCGGGCGGCCTCCAGCAGCGTCGCCGGCACCTCCCGCATGAAGTTGTGCAGCAGGTAGATCGCCAGCGGCAGGCCGAAGATCGAGTGCGACAGCCAGATCGTCCAGAACGTGTTCGCCAGGCCCGCGTCGACGTACAGGGTCAGCAGCGGGATCAGCGTGACCTGCAGCGGCACGATCTGCAGGGCGAAGATCACCAGGAACAGGATGTTGCGGCCGGGGAACTTGATCCACGCGAACGCGTACGCCGCGATCGTCGCCAGCGTGAGCGGGATGATCACCGAGGGGATCGTGATCACCAGCGAGTTGACGAAGTACGAGCCCAGCCCCGCGCCGCTCTCCGAGTCGAGCACGTCGCGGTAGTTGTCCATGGTGAGCGTCGGGTTGGAGAAGAACGTCCACCAGCCCGTCGTCTTGATCGCCCGCTCGGGGCGGAACGAGGAGACGAGCAGGCCGAAGGTCGGCAGCGTCCACAGCACCGCGATGAGGATCGCGGCGAGCGAGGCCCAGGGCGAGCTGAGCTTGCGTTTCGCGACGGCCGCGGCGGACTGCTCCCCGCGGTCCGCCGGGAGCGCCGTGGCCGCGGGCGGGGTGGTGGTGGTCATAGCGCCTCCGAACGGCGGAGCTGCCGGATGTTGTAGACGACGATCGGGATGACCAGCAGGAACAGCAGTACGGCGAGCGCCGCGCCGAGCCCCTGGTTGTCGCTGCGGAAGCTCTGGCTGTAGAACTCGTTGGCGATGACGCTGGTGTTGAACTGGCCGCCGGTCATGGTCCGCACGATGTCGAAGACCTTCAGCGTGCCGATGCCGATGGTGGTCAGCACCACGACCACCGCCGGGCGGATGGCCGGCAGCGTGACGAAGCGGAACATGCCCCACGGCGTGACGCCGTCGAGCCGGGCCGCCTCGACGATGTCGTCCGGGATCGCCTTGATGGCCGCCGAGAGCACGGTCATCGCGAAGCCGGCCTGGATCCAGATCATGACCACGATCAGCAGGAACGTGTTCAGCGGCGAGTCCACCAGCCACTGCTGGGGGCTGCCGCCGAGCCACACGAGGACCTGGTTGAGCAGGCCGATCTGCTTCACGTTGCCCTGGTCGGGCCGGTACTCGTAGACGAACTTCCAGATGATCGAGGCGCCCACGAACGAGATCGCCATGGGCAGGAAGATGAGCGCCTTGGCGGCCGACTCGAACTTCGACTTGTCGACCAGGATGGCGTAGAGCAGGCCGACCGCGGTGGCCACGAACGGCGTGACGACGACCCAGAAGACGGTGTTGCGCAGCACGGTGAGCTGGTCGCCGTCGGTGAAGATCGTCTTGTAGTTGTCCAGGCCGATGAAGGCGTTGCCGGCCGCGTCGAAGAACGACTGGTAGATGGTGCGCACGCCCGGGTACACGAGGCCGACGGCCAGCATGAGCAGCGTCGGGGTGAGATAGGCGTACGCCACCCAGCGGTCGGCGCGGCGGCCGCGGAACAGGGTGGCGAGGAAGAGCATGATGCCCACGACCGCGGCGAAGAGCAGGATCGCGGCGAGCATCAGCCCGATCTTCGCGGTGTTGGTCTCGGCGGTTAACACGCGACCCGTACCTCCTTGTAGGTGCAAGGGGGCCGGTCACCTCTCGGCGACCGGCCCCGGGAACGAGCTATCTCACTTGGGCCACGCGTTCTCGATGTTGTTGACGGTGGTCCTGGTGTCCTGACCGGTCACCCAGCTCGTCGCCTGCTTCCAGAACGCGTTCGAGCCGACGGCGGCCGGCATCTGGTCCGAGCCGTCGAACCGGAAGACCGTGTTCGGGTCCTTCAGGATCGTGGCGGCCAGCTTGTCGATCGGGTTGCTCAGGTTGTTCGGGTCGATGCCCTTGTTGGCGCTGACCCAGCCCTGCGACGCCTTGGCCTTGATGTTGGCCCAGGTGTCCGTGGACAGGTACGTCTGGAACGCCTTGACCTCGGGCCGGTCGGCGAACGCCACGTTGAACTCGCCGCCGCCGAGCACCGGCTTGCTGGCGGCGTCCTTGCCCGGCAGGTAGAACGCGAAGACGTCGCCGTCCTCGGCCACCTTGACGTCCTTCGGGAAGTTCGCCGCGTAGAAGCTCGCCTGGCGGTGCAGCGAGCAGGTGTTGCCGTCGACGATCGGCAGGCCCGCGTCCTGGAACGTGGTGGTGGCGATGCTCTTGACGTCGCCGAGGCCGCCGTTGACGTACTTGTCGTTCTTCAGGTACTCACCGACCGCGTCCAGGGCCGCCGTGGACTCGGGGCCGTTGAACGGGATCTCGTGGTTGACCCACTTGTCGTACGTCTCCGGCCCGGAGAGCCGGAGCATGAAGTCCTCCATCCAGTCGGTGATCGGCCAGCCCGTGGCCTCACCGCTGGAGATGCCGGCGCACCACGGCTTGCGGCCGCCGTCCGCGGCGATCTTGTCCGACAGCTCCTTGAGCTGGTCGAGCGTCGTCGGGACCTGGTAGCCCTTGTCCTTGAACTCGCTGGGCGAGTACCAGACCAGGGACTTCACGCTGGCACCGGACGGCGCGCCGTAGAACTTGCCGTCGACGGTCGCGTAGCCCTTCCAGTCCTTGCCCCAGAACTTGTCCACGTTCGCCGCGACCTCGGCCGGCGCCTCGACGGCCTTGCCGGTGGCGACGAGCTGCTTGAGCAGACCCGGCTGCGGCACGATCGCGAGGTCCGGCGGGTTGCCGGCCTTGGCGCGCACCAGGATCTGGGTCTCGAAGGCCTTGTCGCCCTCGTACTTGATGGAAACGCCGGTGCAGTCCTCGAAGGGCTTGTACGAGTCCTTGTAGGCCTTGTCCTCCGGCGTCACGATGCCGGTGTAGACCGAGACCGACTTGCCCTTCAGATCACCGAACGAGCTGAACTGCGCGCAGTCGATGGACGACGTGGCCGTGGAATCGTCGTCCGAGTCGTCACTGCCGCCGCAGGCGGCCAGACCGAACACCAGGCCCACGCCCAGCGTGCCCGCGAGCGCGCCGCGCAGCCGCGGACTCCTGGATTGACCGAACATACCTCTCCCTATGTCACATCACGCCGGGGCGTGACAACACCGTCACCGTCTCCGGTTCCCCCGGCTGTCAGTCAAGAACGGGCAGCCGGGTTTCGCAATGTTTCCGCTTGATCAACCGAGTAACGATTCGGCACCGGACCAGCGCCGTTCTTAATCGTTTAAGAAAGCTAAGAGTGCTCCTGCGCTGACCGAGCGGTGATTTCCAACGGCATCCGTCGATGCACAGACGTTTCCGGGCTCGCAAGAAATTTCAGGCCGCGCCGGCGCCGGGCTCGCGGTGCGGCGGTCCCGAGGTCCCGCCCGGCCGGGACGATCGGCCCTGACCGCCGGCCGGCCGCGCGCCTAGCGTTCGAGGTGAGGCACGAAGGAGGCCCGTGATGAAGAACTGGCACGTGGACGACGTCATGACCACCGCGGTCATCGCGGTCGCCCCCACCGCCCCCTACCGGGAGGTCGTGGATCTGCTCGTGAAGAACCGGCTGAGCGCCGTACCCGTCGTCGACGAGTTCCACCGGGTCGTGGGCGTGGTGTCCGAGGCGGACCTGCTCCGCAAGATCGAGTACGCCGGCGCCGAGGAACCCCGGCTCTTCGAGGGCCGGCGCCGCCGCGGCGAACGGGGCAAGGCCGCCGCGCAGACCGCCGCCGACCTGATGAGCAGCCCCGCCGTGACCGTCGTCGGCGGCACCGCCATCGCGGCCGCCGCCCGGCTGCTGGACCGCGAGGAGGTCAAGCGCCTGCCCGTGGTCGACGACCTGGGCCGGCTCATCGGCATCGTCTCCCGCGGCGACCTGCTCAAGGTCCACCTGCGCCCGGACGAGGACATCCGCGCGGACGTCGAGCAGGGCATCCTGAAGATCTACCTGCCCGACGACGTCGCCCGCGTCGAGGTCACCGTGACCGACGGCGTCGTGACCCTGCGCGGGCACGTCGACCGCTGGAGCTCCGCGGACATCGCGAGCCGGCTCGCCCGCCAGATCGCCGGCGTGGTCCGGGTCGTGGACGAACTGGCGTTCGACTTCGACGACCGCAACATCCTGGGCACCGGGCTCGCGTACGGCATCGCCTGAAGCCCCGGACGCGCATGACGGCCCCGACCGGCCGTCATGCGCGTCCGTCGTTCTCACGGCTGGGCCGCGGGCTCCACGCGGGCCTCCGCGCCGGGGAAGATCAGCGTGGTACGCCCGTCGTCCAGCCACCGCACCCGGTACGGCGGCCTGCCGTCCTCGTGCGCGAGCGCCGTGACGATCCCGACCCGGCGAGCGTCGCCGAGGTGCGTACCCTCCACGACGATCCGGTCCCCGATGTGCGCGATCATGGTGTCCTCCCTCAGGTGGGGTGTCCTCAGCATCGCGCCCGGTGGTCGCAGGCGGCAGGGCCGGTGGTCACGTCCACGCCGCGGGGCTGCCGGCGGCGGGCGGGGGGCCGGAGGTCCCGTCGGGGCCCGGCCGTCCGACTCTGCCTCCCGGCCCGCCCCGGGCCCAGGATCGGTGCACGGGGGTTGCCGTGGCCGCCGATCATCTGGAGAAGGTGGGCACCATGCTGTGGCTCATTCTCGTCATCCTCGCCGTGTTCACGCTGCTGACGGTGGCCGGGCCGGTGCTGGAGGACCTCATGGACCGGGTGTTCCCGCCGAGCGGGCACAGGGCCGGCCGTAGCCGGCACTGACCCCGGGGGTGAACCGTGGCACCGCTGACCGTCTTCGATCAACTCGCCCTGCATCCCTTCCTCGCCGATCTGCCGGCCGGATGGCTGCACCGGCTCGCCGTCGCGGGCCGGCCGGTGCTGCGGCACCCCGGCCACCGGCTGTTCCGGCAGGGCGCGGCGGCGAACCGCTTCTGGCTGCTCAGCTCCGGCGCCGTCGCGCTGGAGTTCCCGGTCCAGGGCCGGGGTGACATCACCATCGAGGTCGTCCGGGCGGGCGGCGTCGTGGGCTGGTCGTGGCTGCTGGAGCCGTACCGGTGGACGCTCGGCGCGGTGGTGGCCGAGGAGTGCCGGGCGGTGGAGTTCGATGCCGCCCGGGTGCGCGAGCTGATGGCCGCGGACACCGACCTGGGTCGCGAGCTCGGGCAGCGGTTCCTCGCGGTGATGGCGGACCGGCTCGGCGCGGCCCGGGTGCGGCTGGTCGAGCTGTACGCCTACCCGGAGGGCCCCCGATGACCGGCGCCCTGCTGGAACCCGTGCGCCGCAGCCCGTACGGCCTGGCGACGGTGGTGGCCGGCGTCGACGGCACGGCGACCGGCGAACTCGTGCTGGAACGGGCGATGATCGAGGCGGACCTGCGCGGCTGGCATCTGCGACTGCTGCACGTCCAGCCCGAGCAGGACGCGCCCGGACGCGACGAGGTCCGCGACCGCGGCGCGCGGCTGCTGGAGCGGATGACCGATCAGGCCCATGCCGCGTCGGCCGTGGTCGCGGTGACCAGCCGGCTGCTGGTCGGCCCGGTGGCCGAGCGGCTGCTGTCCGCGGCGGGCGCCGCCGACCTGCTCGTCGTGGGCGGCCGGCCCGACGCGGAGGCGGCCGGGCCGGGAGTCGCGGTGCGCGTCGCCGCCCGGCACGGCGGCCCGGTGCTGGTGGTCCGCCCGCCCGAGGGCCGGCCCGGTCCCGCCCGGTCCGGCGGCGGGTCCCGCAAGCCGGTGGTGCTCGGCGTCGTGGACGGCGCCGGGGACGCCGCCGCGGTGACCGAATTCGCGCTCGGCGAGGCGCGCCTGCGCGGATGCGACGCCGTCCAGCTGCACACCGGCGCCGCCCGCGGCGAGTGGGACGAGGCCGCCGGCGACGTGGTCGTCCGGCACCGGCTGCTGGCCGGGGACCCGGCCGAGGCGCTGGTCCGCGCGTCCGCCGGCGCCTGCGCGGTGGTGCTGGGCCGCCGGGGCCCGAGCGGCCGCGGCCGGCTGCTCGGACCGGTCGGCGACGCCCTGGTCCGGCACGCCGCCTGCCCGGTCTTCCTGGTGGGCTGACCCGCGCGGCGGTGCCGCCGCGCGCGGGCCGGGCGTTGTGCCATTCATCGATAGATGGTGATATGGCTCATGCGCGTCCGTGCTCTGGTCACCCTGGTCCTGCTGGTCTCGGCCGCCGTCGTCGTCCCGGCCGGACCGGCCTCGGCCGGCGTCGCGGGCGACTATCCGGAGTTCCCGTACGCCCCCACGGCCTACACCGAGCCGCACCGCGGCCAGGTGCACTTCAGCGCGGCCGGCGGCTGGATGAACGACGTCAACGCGCCGCTCTACGCCGACGGCGTCTACCACCTGTTCTTCCAGCACAACCCGCACGGGCTGCAGTGGGACACCATGCACTGGGGACACGCCGTCAGCACCGACCTCGTGCACTGGACCCAGCGGCCCGTAGCCCTCGAGCCCGGCGTGCATCCGGGGAACCTGTGGTCGGGCGGCGGCGTGGTGGACACCGCGAACACCTCCGGGCTGCGCACCGGGAGCCGCGCGCCGATCGTCGTGTTCACCGGCACCGACGGGGTCAGCGTGGCGTACAGCAACGACGGCGGGGACACCTTCCAGCCGTACGACCATGGGCGCAAGGTGATCACGATGCCGGCGGAGAGCCGGGACCCCAAGGTGTTCTGGCACGAGCCGACCCGGCGCTGGGTGATGGTGTTCTGGTCGGCCGGCGGCGGCAACGCGGCACACTTCTACACCTCGCCCGACCTGCTCACCTGGACCTTCGCCAGCCGGTACGCGGCGGACTGGCTCTTCGAGTGCCCCGACATGTTCCCGCTGCGCCTCGACGGCACCGGCCCCGAGAAGTGGATCCTCAGCGACGCGAGCGGCGAGTACGTGGTGGGCGCCTTCGACGGCACGACCTTCACCGCCGACCGGAGCGGCGCCGCGCCCCTGCGAATGGACGAGGGCGACAACCGGGTCGACGGCAGCTACTACGCCGCGCTGACCTTCAGCAACCTGCCGGGGCGCCGGACCGTGCAGATGGCGTGGATGCCCGGCAACCGTGGCAGCGTGTGGACCGGCAGCGCCACCTTCCCGGTCGAGCTGGGGCTGCGCACGTACGCGGGCGTGCCGCGGGTGACGCGTACGCCGGTCCCGGAGATCGCCGGGCTGCGTACGGCGGGGACGACCTGGACCGGCCGCACGCTGACCGCCGACCCGGCCACCGACCCGCTGCGGGGCGCCTCCGCGGACGCGTACGAGCTGACCGCCGAGTTCGACACGGCCGGCGCCACCGCGAGCCGCTTCGGGTTCCGCCTCGGCGTCCGCCCGGACGGCACCTCCACCCGCGACGTCACCTACGACCGGGCGGCCGGCACCCTCGACGGCGGCGTCCTGCCCCCGGTGGGCGGCCGGGTCCGGGTGCGCCTGATCGTCGACCGGGGGCAGGTGGAGACCTTCGGCAACGACGGGCGGCTGTCGGTCACCCGTACCGCCGATTTCGAGCCCGGGGCCTACGGCGTCCGCGCGTACGCCGAGGGCGGCAGCGTCAAGCTGACCTCGCTGACCCTGACGCCGCTGCGGCCGGCCTGGGGCACCGGCGAATCCACCCTGCGCGGCGACGTCGCCGGCCCCTGGCGGGCCGCCGGCGGCACCTGGACCGACACGGCCGACGGCAAGCGCGGCGAGGCGTCCGGCGACGGCTTCTACCTCGGTACGGGCACCGGCACCGACTTCACCTACGAGGCGGACGTGCGGCTGGACACCGCGGCCGCCGCGGGCCTCACCTTCCGGGGCAACTACACGCTCAACGTCGACGCGGCGGCGGGCGTGATGAAGCTGTGGCGCCCGGGAAGGGAGATCGCCACGGCGGCGGCGACCGTCGCCCGGGGCCGGTTCCACCACCTGCGCGTCGTGGCCCGCGGCAACCGGTTCCAGGGCTATCTCGACCACGCCCTCGCACCGGTGATCGACGCCACCGACGACACGTACGCCGCCGGCGCCTTCGGCCTGAACGTCTTCCAGGGCGCCGCCGTGCTGCAGAACGCCCGGATCGGTGCGCCCGGCTGGCGGCAGAACCTGGGCGGCCCGTGGACCCCGGTGGCCGGGGCGTGGACCGCGCCCGGCGACGGCCTGGCGGGCCGGCGTACCGGGGACGGTTTCTCGCTGTCGCCGCGCACGGGCGGCGACTTCACCTACGAGGCCGCCCTGCGGGTGGTCGCCGGCCGGGCCACGGGCCTGACCTTCCGCGCGACGCCCGGCGCGACGGGCCACTACACCGCCAACATCGACACCGACGGGTACGTGAAACTGTGGCGCCCGGGCCGCGACCTCGCCACCCACCCCACGGCCATCGTCCCGGGCCGCACCTACCACCTGCGGGTGGTGGCGGCCGGCAACCGCTTCGAGGTCTACCTCGACGGCGGTGCCACCCCGGTGATCACCGCGACGGACGACGCGTACGCGAACGGGCTCTTCGGGGTGAACGTCTTCGACGGCAGCGCCCTGATCCAGGACGTCACCGTTCGCTGACCCCCGCCCGCAGTGCCGCCCTGCGCTCCTGCCAGCGCAGCATCATGGCCCGGGTCTCGGCGCGGAGGAACAGGATGAGCTCCAGCGTCTCGGCCAGCCGCCCGGCCGCGGGGGAGCCGCCGAGCGCGGCGATGCCGGCCCGGAGATCGGCCTCGCCCCGGTCGAGGAACGGGTTGCCGGTGACCGTGGCCTCGTACCAGGAGCCGTCGACCACGTACGCGTGCCGCCGCGTCCCGGGCTCCCGCTCGACCCGGATGAGCCGTACCTGGACGAGATAGCGGACGGCGCCGGAGACGCCGCCGGTGCTGGCGCGCAGCGCGCGGGCCAGCTCGGCCGCGGTCATCCGCCCCTCGTCGCTGACCAGGAGGGTCGCGAAGACGCGGGCGGCCAGCCGGGGAAAGCCGGCGTCGGCCAGCGTGGAGGCGAACCGCTCGACGAACCGGCCGACCTCGTGCGCACCCACCGGATCTCGGGACGGACGGCGACCCGGCCACCTCCACCCGCACGGCGCCCTCGCACCGGATCATCGACCTGTCCGCCTCGCGGCTCATCCTTCCGGTGGGGCCGCCGCCCTGACCCGGCGCCCGGCGAGCCACCCCAGAGCGCCCACCGCGAACACCGCGAGCCCGGCGACGACCGACGCGGGTGGCAGGGTGGCGGCGAGCAGCAGGCAGCCCGCCACCCCGGCGAGCGGGACGATCCGGCGCGGTGCGCCCTCGTCAGGACGCAGGGTCAGGGCCGACACGTTGGCGATCGCGTAGTAGACGAGGACGCCGAACGAGGAGAAGCCGATCGCGCCGCGCAGGTCCGCCACCAGGACCAGGGCCGCCACCGCCACGCCCACCGCGACCTCCGCGCGGTGCGGCACGCCGTGGCCAGGGCTCACCGCGTCGAGCACCCCGGGCAGGTGCCGGCCGCGGGCCATGGCGAAGGTCGTCCGCGACACCCCCAGGATCAGGGCGAGCAGCGCGCCGAGGGCGGCCAGGGCGGCGCCCGCGCGGACCACCCCGGTCAGCCAGGACGCGCCCGCCGCGGTGACCGTGTCCGCCAGCGGCGCGGCCGAGGACGCGAGCCGGGCCGGTCCCAGGGTGCCGAGGACGGCGACCGCGACCAGGGCGTACAGGATCAGGGTGATGCCGAGGGCGACCGGGATCGCGCGCGGGATGGTGCGCTCCGGGTCGCGGACCTCCTCGCCCAGCGTGGCGATGCGCGCGTAGCCGGCGAAGGCGAAGAAGAGCAGCCCCGCGCCCTGCAGCACGCCCCACGCGTCGACCGGCGCGGTGCCGCCGCCGGGGTGGGTGCCGCCGGCCAGCCCGGCCACCACGACGGCCAGCAGCACGGCGAGCACCGCGCCGACGATCACCCGGGCGGCCACCGCCGACTTCTGCACGCCCGCCAGGTTGAGGCCGGTGAGCGCGGCCACCGCGAGCACGGCGAGCGGCTTCTCGTGCCCCGGTGCCACGTACGCGCCGAAGGTCAGGGCCATCGCCGCGCACGAGGCCGTCTTGCCGGCCACGAAGCCCCAGCCGGCCAGGAAGCCCCACAGGTCGCCGAGGCGCTCGCGGCCGTACACGTAGGTGCCGCCGGAGGACGGGTAGCGCGCGGCGAGCCGGGCCGACGACACCGCGTTGCAGTACGCGACCCCGCCCGCGACGGCCAGCGCGAGCGGCAGCCACGCGCCGGCGACCGCCGCGGCGGGGGCGAAGGCGGCGAACACTCCGGCGCCGATCATCGCGCTCAGCCCCACGGTCACCGCGTCGGTCGTGCCCAGCCGTCGGGTCAGCCCGGACGTCATCGCGCCACTCCTCGCCTCGATCGCCTGCGGCACCGTGACCGTACCCGGTACTTCCGGCCCTGGCGGTCCCGGAGGAGCCGGCGCGACAGTCGGGGCATGAGCGCGAACACCGTGGTGCACCGGCTGCTCGGATCGCCGCTGGCGCCGCTGCTCGGCCGCAGCCTGACCGTGCTGCGCTACCGGGCGCGCAGCGGCGCCACGATCTCCCTGCCGGTCCAGTACGCCCGCGCCGGCGACACCCTGGTGGTGCTCGCCGGCGACGCGGGCCGCAAGACGTGGTGGCGGCACTTCACCGCACCGGCGCCGGTGGAGGTCCTGCTCGGCGGCGACTGGCTCGCCGCCACCGGCCGGCTCGATCCGTCCGCCGGGGACGTCTACCGGCGGGCGTTCCCCCGCCGGGCCGTGCCGCCCGCGCCCCGGTTCGTCCGCATCGACCTGCGATGACCCTCGCCGGCCCGGCCCCGGCCGCGGTGGACCCCGGGCAGCCCGTCGACGTGCTCTTCCGCGACCTGCGGACCGGGCCGGACGGGCTGGGGTCGCGGGAGGCCGCCCGCCGGCTCGGCGTGTACGGCCCCAACGAGCTGACCCGCCGCCAGGGCCGCCGCTGGCCCCGCGAGCTGCTGGCCCAGTTCACCCAGCCGCTGGCGCTGCTGCTGATGCTCGCCGCGGCGCTGGCGTGGATCGGTGGCACCCGGGCGCTCGCCGTCGCCGTGGTCGCGGTGATCCTGCTCAACGCCGCGTTCGCCTTCGCCCAGGAGATGCAGGCCGAGCGGGCCGTCGAGGCGCTCGCCGCCTTCCTGCCGGCCGGGGCGCGGGTGCTGCGCGACGGCCGGCCCGCCGAGCTCCCCGCCCGCGAGCTGGTGCCCGGGGACGTGGTCCTGATCGCCGAGGGGGACCGGATCAGCGCCGACGCCCGGCTGATCCGCGGCGAGGTGTCGGTCGACCTGTCGGCCCTCGACGGCGAGTCGGTGCCGGTGTCGCGCCACCCCGTCGCCGGGGTGGTCGCCGGGTCCCCGCTGGAGGCTCCGGAGCTCGTCTTCAGCGGCACGGTCTGCACGGCGGGGGAGGCGTACGGCGTCGTCACCGGGACCGGGATGCGGACCGAGATCGGGCGGATCGCCGCCCTGTCGCAGCGGGACCGGGCGGAGCCGAGCCCGCTGGAGACGCAGGTGCGCCGGCTCACCTGGCTCATCGCCGTCGTGGCGGTGGCCGCCGGCGCCGCGTTCCTGCCGATCGGCGTGGTGGCCGGGCTCGGCTGGGCGGCCGCGATCAGCTTCGCCATCGGCCTCATCGTCGCGAACGTGCCCGAGGGGCTGCTGCCGACCATCACGCTGGCGCTCGCCGCGGGCGTACGGGAACTGGCCCGCCGCGGCGCCGTGGTGAAGCGGCTGTCGGCCGTTGAGACGCTCGGCTCGACCACCGTCATCTGCACCGACAAGACCGGCACGCTCACCGGGAACCGGATGCGGGTGACCCGGCTGTGGACGCCGGGCGGCGAACGGGACCCGGCCGATCCCCGGGCCCGCGAGCTGGCGGCGGCCGGCGCGTACTGCACGACCGCCCGCCCGGCCCTCGGCGGGACCGCGGGGGCGGGCGACCCCACCGAACTGGCCCTGCTGGAACTCGCCGCCGGCCTGGGCGTGGCGGTGCCGGCGGAGGAGCGCGACCGTGGCCGGCGCGCCCTGTACGGCTTCGACGGCCACCTCAAGCGCATGAGCACCCTCGACGACACCCCGGACGGCGTACGGGTGCACACCAAGGGCGCGGCGGAGAGCGTGCTGCCGTGCTGCACCACCGTGGCGCGGGCGGACGGGCGCACCGGCCCGCTCGAGCCGGGCACCGCCGCGGACGTCCGCGCCGCCGTCGACCGGTACGCGGCCGCGGGCCTGCGCGTCCTCGCCGTCGCCGCCCGCCCGGCCGGGACCGGCGCACCGGGCGACCGCGCCGCCGCGGAGGCCGGGCTGACCCTGCTGGGGCTGGTCGCGATGGCGGACCCGCCCCGCCCGGCCGTCCCCGCCGCGGTCGCCGCCGCCCACCGCGCGGGCATCCGGATCCACGTCATCACCGGCGACTACGGCCCCACCGCCGCCGCGATCGCCCGCGCGGCCGGCATCGGCGGCGACCCGCCCCGGGTGGTGCCCGGCGACCGGCTCGACGCCATGGGCGACGCCGAGCTCGACGCGCTGCTCGCCGGGCCGGGGGAGCTCGTGTTCGCGCGCTCGTCGCCGGAGGCCAAGCTGCGCATCTGCGAGGCGCTGCGGGCGGCCGGGCACGTGGTGGCGATGACCGGCGACGGCGTCAACGACGCCCCGGCCCTGCGGCACGCCGACATCGGCGTGGCGATGGGCCGCTCCGGCACCGACGTGGCCCGGGAGGCGGCGACGATGGTGCTGACCGACGACGACTTCGCCACCATCGTGCGGGCGGTCGACGCGGGCCGGCGGGTGTTCAGCAACGTGCGCAAGTTCGTGCTCTACATCCTGGCGCACGCCGTGCCGGAGGTCGTGCCGTTCCTGATCTTCGCGCTGTCCGGCGGCGCGGTGCCGCTGCCGCTGACCGTGCTGCAGATCCTCGCCATCGACCTGGGCACCGAGACCCTGCCGGCGCTCGCGCTGGGCCGGGAGCCGGCCGAGCCCGGCCTGATGGACCGGCCGCCGCGGGCGCGGGGCTCCGGCGTGATCGACCGGGGGCTGCTGGTGCGGGCGTGGGCCGTGCTCGGGACCGTGTCGGCGGCGCTGGTGCTGGCCGGCTTCTTCTGGACGCTCTGGCGTGCCGGCTGGCGGCCCGGCGCCGCCACCGGGCCCGGGAGCCCGCTGCACGAGGCGTACCGCACGGCGACGACGATGACGTTCGCCGGCATCGTGGCCTGCCAGATCGGCACCGCGCTGGCCGCCCGCACCGAGTACGCCGCCCTGCGCACGATCGGCGTGTTCAGCAACCGTCCGCTGCTCGGCGGCATCGCCTTCGAACTTGTGTTCGCCGCGGCGCTGTGCTACCTGCCGCCGCTGCAGCAGGTGTTCGGCACGACCGCCCTCGGAGCTGCCGAATTGGCGTTCCTGCTGCCGTTCCCGCTCATAGTCTGGGGCGCGGACGAGGCGTACCGGTGGTCCCGCCGCAGAAGGGGACCTGATCCGGGACCCGTCGGGACTTTCGGCCCTGAGTCGGCGCCCTTCTGATCGAAAAAACTGGGCGCGTACCCGTGGAAAGGACTCACCCGTGGACGCCCTGGACCTTGCCCGATGGCAGTTCGGCATCACCACCGTGTACCACTTCATCTTCGTGCCGATCACCATCGGAATGTCCGCGCTGGTGGCCGGGCTGCAGACCGCCTGGGTACGCACCGGCAAGGAGCAGTACCTGCGGGCCACGAAGTTCTGGGGCAAGCTGTTCCTGATCAATTTCGCCATGGGCGTGGTGACCGGCATCGTGCAGGAGTTCCAGTTCGGCATGAACTGGAGCGACTACTCGCGCTTCGTCGGTGACATCTTCGGCGCCCCGCTGGCGATCGAGGGGCTGCTGGCGTTCTTCCTCGAGTCGACGTTCCTCGGCCTGTGGATCTTCGGCTGGGACCGGCTGCCGAAGAGGCTGCACCTCGCCACGATCTGGCTCGCGGCGATCGGGACGCTGCTGTCGGCGTACTTCATCCTCGCGGCGAACTCGTGGATGCAGCATCCGGTCGGCTACCAGGTCAACCCGGAGTCCGGCCGCGCCGAGCTGCACAGCATCTGGGCGGTGCTGACGAACTCCACCACGCTGGTCACCTTCCCGCACACCATCACGGCGTGTTTCCTGACCGCCGGCGCGGTGCTGCTCGCGGTCAGCGCCTGGCACCTGCGCAAGCGTAACCAGGAGGCGGTGTTCCGGCCCAGCCTCAAGCTCGGTGCTTGGGTGGTCCTGATCGCCGGCGTGGGCGTGCTCATCACCGGCGACCTGCAGGCCCGGATCATGACCGAGCAGCAGCCGATGAAGATGGCCGCCGCCGAGGCGCTCTACGACACCGACAAGCCGGCCAGCTTCTCGCTGTTCACCATCGGCTCCCTGGACGGGCGCGAGGAGGTCGCCAGCGTGCGGATCCCGTCGCTGCTGTCGTTCATGGCCACCGGCAGCCCGGACGGCGAGGTGGAGGGCATCAACAACCTCCAGCAGGAGTACGCCCAGAAGTACGGCCTCGGCGACTACACCCCGTACGTGCCGGTCACCTACTGGTCGTTCCGCCTCATGATCGGGTTCGGCGGGCTGGCCATGCTGATCGCGCTCGTGGCCCTCTGGACGACCCGGCGCGGGCGGGTGCCGGCCAACCGCTGGCTGTGGATCGCCGCCATCTCCACCGTGGCGATGCCGCTGCTCGCCAACTCGTTCGGCTGGATCTTCACCGAGATGGGCCGGCAGCCGTGGACCGTCTTCGGGGTCTTCAAGACCTCCGAGAGCGTGTCGCCGTCGGTCGGCGCCGGCGAGGTGGCCACCTCCCTCATCGTGCTGACCCTGCTCTACGGGGTCCTGGCCGTCATCGAGGTGGGCCTGTTCCTCAAGTACGCCAGGGCCGGCGCGCCGGAGATCGAGCCGCCGGCCGGCGATTCCGACGACGCCGACCGCCCGCTCGCCTTCGCCTACTGAGCCGACCGAGAGAGAACGATCATGGAACTCACCACCGTCTGGTTCGGCCTCATCGCCGTGCTGTGGGCCGGCTACTTCCTGCTCGAGGGCTTCGACTTCGGCGTCGGCATCCTGCTGCCCGTGCTCGGCCGCGACGACCGCGAGCGCCGCCTCGTGATCAACACCATCGGCCCGGTCTGGGACGGCAACGAGGTGTGGCTGCTGGTCGCCGGCGGCGCCACCTTCGCCGCCTTCCCCGAGTGGTACGCCACCCTGTTCTCCGGCTTCTACCTGCCCCTGCTGATCATCCTCGTGGCCCTGATCCTGCGCGGCGTCGCGTTCGAGTACCGCGGCAAGCGCGACGACGCCACCTGGAAGCGCCGGTGGGACCTGTGCATCATCGGCGGCAGCCTCGTCCCGGCCCTGCTGTGGGGCGTGGCCTTCGGCAACATCGTCCGCGGGGTACGCCTGGACGCCGATCACGAGTACGTCGGCGGCTTCTTCGACCTGCTCAACCCGTACGCGCTGCTCGGCGGGCTGACCACGCTGACCCTGTTCACCCTGCACGGCGCGGTGTTCCTGGCGCTCAAGACCGACGGCGACATGCGGCGCCGGGCCGGCGAGCTGGCGGCGCGGCTGGCCGTACCGGTGATCGCGGTGGCGGGCGCGTTCCTGCTGTGGACCGCGATCGCGCACCACGACGTGGCCGGCTGGATCCTCTCCGCCGCCGCCGCGCTCGCCCTGGTGGGTGGCGCGCTGGCCACCCGCGTGCGCCGGGAGGGCTGGGCGTTCCTCGCCACCGGCGCGACCATCGTGCTGGCGGTCTTCGCGCTGTTCGTCACGCTCTTCCCGAACGTGATGCCGTCGACGATCGCCGACGCGAACAGCCTCACCACCACCAACGCCGCGTCGACCGCGTACACCCTGAAGGTGATGACCTGGGTGGCCGTCGCGTTCACGCCGATCGTGCTGGCGTACCAGGGCTGGACGTACTGGGTGTTCCGCAAGCGCCTCACCGTCGAGCACATCCCCGCGGCCCCCGTCCCGGTGAGCCCCGCCCCGGCCGGTGCCGCCGAGCGGGCCACCCCGTGAAGCCTCTCGACCCGCGCCTGCTGAGGTACGCCCGCTCCACCCGGGCGTACCTCGCGGTCACCGTGGTGCTGGGCGTGACCCTGGCCGCGCTCGTCGTGGCCCAGGCGACGCTGCTGGCGAACGGCATCACGGCGGTGTTCCTGCACGGCGCGGGCGCCGCGGACCTGATGCCCACGCTGGCCTGGCTGGCCGTGGTCGTGGCCGGACGGGCGTTCGTCGGCTGGGCGCAGGAGGTGGCCGCGGCGCGGTCCGCCGCCGGGGTCAAGTCCGAGCTGCGGCGCCGGATCCTGGACCGGCTGGCCGCCCTCGGCCCGGGGCAGCAGGGCCGCACCGGCGCGGTCGTCACGCTCGTCACCCGGGGGCTCGACGCGCTCGACGCCTACTTCGCCCGCTACCTGCCGCAGCTGGTGCTGGCCGCGCTCGTCCCCGCGATCGTGCTCGCCCGGCTGCTGCCCGCGGACCTCGTCGCCACCGCCACGATCGTGCTCACGCTGCCGCTCATCCCGGTCTTCATGGCCCTGGTCGGCCTGCACACCGAGGCCGCGAACCGCCGCCAGTTCACGCTGCTGTCCCGGCTCTCGCACCACTTCCTCGACGTCGTCGCCGGGCTGCCCACCCTCAAGCTCTTCGGCCGGGCCCGCGCCCAGGCCGGCACCATCCGCCGGATCAGCGCCGAGCAGCGCCGGCTGACCATGCGCACGCTGCGGACCGCCTTCCTGTCCTCGCTGGTCCTGGAGCTGCTGGCCACTCTCTCCGTGGCGCTCGTCGCGGTCGGCATCGGCCTGCGGCTGGTCTCCGGGCACCTCGACCTCGCCACCGCCCTGCTGGTGCTGATCCTCGCGCCGGAGGCGTACCTGCCGCTGCGCCAGGTCGGCGCCAACTACCACGCCAGCGCCGAGGGGCTCGCCGCCGCCGAGGAGGCCTTCGCGCTGCTCGAGACGCCGCTGCCGGCGGCCGGCACCGGGTCCGCACCCCACGGCACGATCGCCTTCGAGGACGTCGTGGTGCGCTACCGCGACGCGGACGCGCTGCGCCTCGACGCCCTGATCCAGCCCGGGGAGGTCGTGGCCCTCACCGGCCCGAGCGGCTGCGGCAAGTCGACCGCGCTGCACGTGCTGCTCGGCTTCGTCGCGCCGTCCTCGGGCCGGGTGACCGTCGGCGGGGTCCCGCTCTCCGGCGTGGATCCCGCGGCCTGGCGGCAGCGGATCGCCTGGGTGCCGCAGCGGCCCTGGCTGTTCGCCGGCACGATCCGCGAGAACATCGCGCTGGGCGCCCCCGGCGACGTGGTCGAGGCCGCCCGGCTGGCCGGCGCCGACTCGTTCATCCCCGACTACGACCTGCCCCTCGGCGACGACGGCGCGGGCCTGTCCGCCGGGCAGCGCCAGCGCATCGCCCTGGCCCGGGCGTTCCACCGCGACGCCCCGATCGTGGTGCTCGACGAGCCGACCGCGAACCTCGACGCGGACACGGCAGCCGGCGTGATGGCCGCGATCCGGCGGCTGGCCTCCGGCCGTACCGTCATCATGGCCGCGCACCGCCCCGAGCTGATCGCCCTCGCCGACCGCGAGATCTGCCTGGCGCCGGTGCCGGCATGAACGTCCTCGCCGTGCTGCGGCCGGCCGCCGGGCGGCTGCTGCTGGCCGTGCTCGCCGGTGCCGGGGCCGCCGGTGCCGCGGTCGGGCTGATGGCCACCTCGGCCTGGCTGATCTCGCGGGCCGCCCTGCACCCGCCGGTACTGCACCTGATGGTCGCCATCGTCACGGTGCGCGCCTTCGGCATCAGCCGCGGCGTGCTGCGCTACCTGGAACGCCTGATCGGGCACGACGCCGCGTTCCGCATCCTCGGGGCGCTGCGGGTGCGGCTCTACTCGCGCCTGGAGAGGCTGGCCCCCGCCGGGCTCGCCGACTTCCGCCGCGCCGACCTCGTCCAACGGCTGGTCACCGACGTCGACGCGGTGCTCGACCTGGTCACCCGGGTGCTGCTGCCGTATGCGGTCGCCACCGTCGTCGGGCTGGGCGCGGTCCTGCTGGTCGGCTCGATGCTGCCGGTCGCCGGGATCACGCTGGCCGTCGCGCTGCTGGTGGTGGCGGTGGGCGTACCCGTGGTGCAGTCCCGGGCCGCCCGGCGCGCCGACGGGCGGCTCGCCCCGCTGCGCGGCGAGCTGGCCACCGCCACCGTCGACCTGCTGCACGGGCTGCCCGACCTGACCGCCTTCGGCGCCGTCGACCGGCAGCTCGCCCGCATCGCCGGGGCCGACGCCGGACTGCGCCGGGCCGGGGAACGCTCGGCGCTGGCGACCGGCCTGTCCGCCGCGGTGACCGCGCTGAGCACCGGGCTCTGCCTGATCGCCGGCCTCGCCGCCGGCGCCGTCGCGGTCCGCGCCGGCACCCTCTCCGGCGAACTCCTCGCCGTCGTGGTGCTGACCCCGCTGGCCGTCTTCGAGATCGCCGGGACCCTGCCCGCCGCGGCCCAGCACTTCGCCGCGGCCCGCGCCGCCCTGCGCCGGCTGGGTGAGGTGCTCGCGGCGCCCGTACCCGTGCCGGAGGTCGCCGATCCGGAGCCCGTGCCGGACGGCCCGGGCACGCTGACGCTGGCGCACGTCACCGCCGGGTGGGCGCCGGGCCGCACCGCCGTCCGGGACTTCTCGATGACCCTGCCCGCGGGCAGCCGCACCGCGCTGGTCGGGCCGAGCGGCTCCGGCAAGTCGACCATCGCGGCGCTGCTGGTGCGCTTCCTCGACCCGGCCGCCGGCCGCGTCACGCTGGACGGCACCGACCTGCGCCGGCTCGACCCGGCCGCGATCCGGCGGATCGTCACCTACCTGCCGGAGGACGCGTACCTGTTCGACACGACGATCGCCGAGAACCTGCGGATCGGCCGCCGCGACGCCACCGACGACGAGCTGCGGGCCGCCCTGGCCCGCGCCCGGCTGCTCGACTGGGCCGCCACGCTCCCGAAGGGCCTGGACACCCTGGTCGGCGAGCACGGCGTGGCCCTCTCCGGCGGCCAGCGCCGCCGGCTGGCCCTGGCGAGGGCGCTGCTCACCGAGGCCCGGGTGCTGATCCTCGACGAGCCGACCGAACACCTCGACGACGAGACGGCCCACGCCCTGACCACCGACCTGCTCTCGGCGGCGGAGGACCGGACGGTCCTGCTGATCACCCACCGCACCGACGACCTCGGCGCCGTGGACCGGATCGTCACCCTCACGCAAAACCCGGCGGCGGCGCCGGTGGCCGTACCGTCGGCCTGATCAGCCCACCTCGAACCAGGAAGACGACCGAACACCTGCGTTTCCCCGGCAACCGATCATCGGCGCGCCGTCAGGGCGTCGATGTAGAGCGCCTGATACCGGTCGAGGTAGGGCGCAATCGGCTCGGCGCAGTCCAGGTTCATCCCGAAGATCCGATGGTAGATCTCGATGTCCTCCCGGCCGCGGGACAGCAGGCCGGTGTTGTAGACGTCGATGAGGATCACGTCCCGGTCGAACAGGGTGAAGCCGTGCAGGGCAGGGATGGTCATCGGCCGGCCGTCGGGTATGACGGTCAGGCTGACGTTCTCGTGGCCGGTCGCGATTTCGCGCAGGTGATGGATCTGGGCGAGCATTTCCACCGGCGGGCACGGCGCGTTCTTCAGGACGCTTTCCATGATCACGAAGGAGAACGTCTTCGACCGGTCCGCGATCACCTGCTGACGCTGGACCCGGGCCGACACGGCGGCGAGCACCGCCGCCTCGGTCAACCGTTCCGCCGGGATCCGAGCGAGAGACTGGAAGAGGCGCAGGACGGCCTTCGCGTACGGAGATATCTGCAGCAGCCCGGGCAGAACGGTCGGCTGGAAGTCGAGGATCGTCTGTGCCCGGGCCTCCCATTCGGCGACGCTGACCTGCCTGTCGGCCAGGGAGTCCGAGGTGGGACGCCATTCGGTGATCCGGTCGTGGAGCCGCTGAGCCTGCCGGATCAGCTCCTGCGTCTGCCGATCGTCCGCCCCGACCACCCGGGCGATCTTGTGGATGTCGCCGAGGTCGGGCGACCCGATCCCGCGTTCTATCCGGGAGACGGTCGACTGGCTCAGCCCGACCGCCGCGGCGACCTCTCGGCCCGACATCCTGCGGGCCTTCCTCAGTCGTCTCAGGGTGACCCCGATGGGCTCGTCGTCGCCGGCCCGGGCCGGCTCGGCCGGGGAAGGACCCGGTGCCTTCACCGTCGTGGCCCTCCCTCCGGCTCGTCGTCGCTCTCGTTGTCAGGTCAGGCTGGTCATGGCTTCGACGAGGAGTTCGATCGGGACTCGGACCAGGCTTTCCCCCTCAGGAACGTCCACACCCTCCTGGCCGCGGGGCACGTCGTAGCCCTGGATGACCAGGGTGCCGGAGTCGGCGTCCAGGTAGACGGTCGGGCAGGAGCTCGCGGAGCACTGGTTGGCGATAGGGCGCAGACGCGGCCCCGGCCCGCTGATGAGCGCGCTCACCGCCGCGGCGCTGACCGCCACCGCGCTGGTGCTGCCCGTCGTCCCCGTTGACAACTCCGACATCTGAGTCTCTCCTCTGCATGAATCCTGGATCGGCGTGGAGGACGGTAACCTGTGTCACACTTCGGGCGCTGGGAACCCCGCGAATTCCTCGAACGGGTGCGTACTGGTAATGCCAGGTGGCAGCGTGCCACGTGTCAGACTAGCGCTTTGACCAGCGCGGATGTGCTGATCCTTTGCCGGATTGTGAACGCGGCGTGCATGAGTCAGATTCACTGACTCATGCTGAGGCCATCCTCCTCCCTGACAATGGCACCTGGCGGTAGAGATGACCGAGCAATCCGGCAAGACCCCGACCGTGTCGTCCCCGTCCTCGCGGTGGGCGTGGCTGTTGCTCATGGTGCTGACGGCCGGCGTCGTCAGCGGGGTGGCCGGCCTGCTCTCCCGCGCCGGGGGCAGCAACGTGCCCGGTGCCGTGCTGACCGGGGGTGCGGCCTTCGCCGGGACGGTCGGCCTGCTCCTCGGCGTCGCGCACTGGGCCAAGGAGTAGGGCGGTCATTGACGCGACGAGCGGTCCCGGTACGTCCAGGTCGCGCCGCCCAGCGCGGAGCCGCGCTGCTGCGGGACCGTGCCGTCCGGGCGGACGGGTGCCGGGGCGGTGCGGGGTGCCGGATGGGCCGCCGCGGCCGGGCTGCCGGCCTCCAGGAGGGCGGCCAGATACGCGGCCGCGGCCCGGTCCTCGTCGGTCGGGGCGGCCATCAGGGCGAACACCAGGCCGAGGACGCCGAACACCACCGTCAGGCCGATCGGGATGAGCAGGGTGGTGGCCTTCGCGCCGGACGGTACGCCGACCGGTGGCCCGGCGTGGACGGTCATCGCCGCCATGCCGGTGAAGTGCATGCCGTTCACCGCGATGCCCATGATCAGCGCGGCTCCGAAGATCACGAGCGGCTTCTGTACGGTCACCGTCAGCCAGAGGGCCACGGTGGCGGCCACCACGGCGATGACCACGGAGGCGATCACCCTCGTGCGGCCGTACGAGATCTCGCCGTTGAGGCGCATGGCGTACATGCCCATGTAGTGCATCGCCGCGACGCCGAGGCCGGCCAGCAGGCCGCCCGCGACGATCCGCAGGGCCCGGGCCCGTTCGCCGCCGAAGACGATCAGCATTCCGGCGCCGACGGCCGCGATGGCCAGCACGGCGCTCGCCGCGGTCAGGGCGGCGTCGTAGCGGATCGGGGTGCCGGACACGCCGAAGCCGAGCATCGCGACGAAGTGCATGGTCCAGATGCCGGTCCCGCCGATGGCGACGGCCGACAGGGTCAGCCACCACCTCCGGCCGCGCCCGGTGTGCGCCGAGCGCAGGCGCACCGCGCAGATGAGGCCGAGCAGCGAACCGAGGACGGAGAGGGTGTAGCTGACGGCCGGCGTGACCCATCCGTGCTCGAAGTGATGGATCTCCATGTGCTGTCCCCCCAGGTCGGCGTACGGATGCATCGTGCCTGCTCAGCGACGTTCCCGCCGGGGACGGAAGGGACGGGCGCCGGAGATCGGCCCGTTAGGCGGAGGCGGGGCGGCCGTCCGAAGGAGCCGGCGAGGGGCGGCCGGGCCGATGATCGTGTCCCACCAGATGACGGGACGGCACGCACCCCTGGGGGCGATACGACCGTCTTCGGGTATTCTTTTGCGCCAGGCCGAGGGGCGCTGCGACGGGGTGCAAACCCGCCACGCTCGGACTGGAACCACACACCGACCAAGGGCGCCTCCGAGAAACCCGCGGAGGTGGTCACTGTGTCAACTGCGACGACAGAGTCACGTGCGACGACGGAGCTGCGCCGGCTGATGGCCGAGCGTGTCCTGGTGCTCGACGGCGCCTGGGGCACGATGCTGCAGGGCGCCAAGCTGACGCCCGCGGACTACCGGGGCGAGCTCATCGCCGCGGACCACCCCAAGGACGTCACCGGCGACCCCGACCTGCTGAACCTCACCCGGCCCGACGTCATCCTCGACGTCCACCGGCAGTATCTCGCCGCCGGCGCCGACATCACCACCACCAACACCTTCACCGCGACCAGCATCGCGCAGGCCGACTACGGCCTCGAGTCGCTGGTACGCGACATGAACCTGCGCGGCGCCCAGCTCGCCCGGCAGGCCGCCGACGAACTCGGCGGCAAGTTCGTGGCCGGGTCGGTGGGCCCGCTCAACGTGACCCTCTCGCTCTCCCCGCGGGTCGAGGACCCGGCCTACCGTACGACCAGCTTCGACAGGGTGAAGGCGGCGTACGCGGAGCAGATCTCGGTGCTGGCCGAGGGCGGCGTGGACCTGCTGCTCGTCGAGACGATCTTCGACACCCTCAACGCCAAGGCCGCGATCGCCGCCGCCCGCGAGGTCGCGCCGCAGCTGCCGCTCTGGATCTCGGTGACGATCGTCGACCTGTCCGGGCGCACCCTGTCCGGCCAGACCGTCGAGGCGTTCTGGCGCTCGATCGAGCGCGCCGAGCCGCTGGTGGTCGGCGTGAACTGCTCGCTGGGCGCGGCCGAGATGCGCCCGCACGTCGCCGAACTGGCCCGCCTCGCCGGCACGTACGTCGCCTGCCACCCCAACGCCGGGCTGCCCAACGCCTTCGGCGGCTACGACGAGACCCCGCCGCAGACCGCGGCGCTGGTCGGCGAGTTCGCCGGCGAGGGCATGGTGAACATCGTCGGCGGCTGCTGCGGCACCAGCCCCGCCCACATCGCCGCGATCGCCGGGGCGGTCCGCGGCAGCACCCCGCGTGCGGTCCCCGCGCCGGCGCCCACCACCCGGTTCAGCGGCCTTGAACCGTTCGCGATCGGCCCGGACACCGGCTTCGTCATGATCGGCGAGCGCACCAACGTCACCGGCTCGGCGAAGTTCCGCCGGCTGGTCGAGGCCGACGACTACCAGGCCGCCGTCGACGTGGCCCTCGAGCAGGTCCGCGGCGGCGCCAACCTGCTCGACGTGAACATGGACGCCGACCTGCTCGACAGCGAGCGGGCGATGACCACCTTCCTCAACCTCATCGCGACCGAGCCCGAGGTGGCCCGCATCCCGGTGATGATCGACAGCTCCAAGTGGAGCGTCCTCGAGGCCGGCCTCAAGTGCGTGCAGGGCAAGGGCGTGGTCAACTCGATCAGCCTGAAGGAGGGCGAGGAGCCCTTCCTGGCCCAGGCGCGCAAGGTCCGGGACTACGGTGCCGGCGTGGTCGTCATGGCCTTCGACGAGCAGGGCCAGGCCGACACCACCGAGCGCAAGGTGGCCATCTGCGGGCGGGCGTACGACCTGCTGGTGCAGCAGGCCGGCTTCGCGCCCGAGGACATCATCTTCGACCCCAACGTGCTGGCCGTGGCCACCGGCATCGCCGAGCACAACGGGTACGCCAAGGCCTTCATCGACGCGCTGCCGCTGATCAAGGAGCGCTGCCCGGGGGCCAGGACGAGCGGCGGCATCTCCAACCTGTCCTTCGCGTTCCGCGGCAACGACGTGGTCCGCGAGGCCATGCACTCGGCGTTCCTGTTCCACGCCGTACGCGCCGGGCTGGACATGGGCATCGTCAACGCCGGTCAGCTCGCCGTCTACCAGGACATCCCGGCCGAGCTGCTGGAGCTGGTCGAGGACGTCATCTTCGACCGCCGCGAGGACGCCACCGACCGGCTGGTCACCTTCGCCTCCACGGTCACCGGCTCGGGCACCAAGCGCACGGTCGACCTGTCGTGGCGCGAGGCCCCGGTCTCGGAGCGCCTCCAGCACGCGCTGATCCACGGCATCGTCGACTTCGTCGAGCAGGACACCGAGGAGGCCCGGCAGCTGCTCGACCGCCCCCTCGACGTCATCGAGGGCCCGCTGATGGACGGCATGAAGGTCGTCGGCGACCTCTTCGGCTCCGGCAAGATGTTCCTGCCCCAGGTGGTCAAGAGCGCCCGCGTGATGAAGCGCTCGGTGGCGTACCTGGAGCCCTTCATGGAGAAGGAGAAGGCCTCGAGCCGCGGCCAGGGCAAGGTCGTGCTCGCCACGGTCAAGGGCGACGTGCACGACATCGGCAAGAACATCGTCGGCGTCGTGCTGGGCTGCAACAACTACGAGGTGATCGACCTCGGGGTGATGGTGCCGGCGGCGAAGATCCTGGACACCGCGATCGCCGAGGACGCGGACGCCGTGGGGCTCTCCGGCCTGATTACCCCGTCGCTGGACGAGATGGTCGCGGTCGGCGCCGAGATGCAGCGCCGCGGGATGAGCCTGCCGCTGCTCATCGGCGGCGCGACCACGTCGCGGCAGCACACGGCGGTGCGGATCGCTCCCGCGTACGCGGGCCCGACCGTGCACGTGCTGGACGCCTCCCGGGTCGTCGGCGTGGTGTCCGACCTGCTCGACCCCGGCCGCGCCCGGACGCTGGACACCGCCAACCGCGCCGAGCAGGAACGGCTGCGCGAGCAGCACGCCAACCGGCACAGCCAGCCGATGCTGTCCGTCGCTCAGGCCCGCGCCAACCGCGAGGTGGTCGACTTCGCCGACCTGCCGGTGCCGGCGTTCACGGGCGTACGCACGGTGGAGCCGGACCTCGCCACCCTGCGCGAGATGATCGACTGGCAGTTCCTGTTCCTGGCGTGGGAGCTCAAGGGCAAGTTCCCGGCGATCCTCGACCAGCCGGTCGCCCGCGAGCTCTACGACGACGCCAACGCCATGCTCGACAAGATCATCGCGGACGGCTCGTTCCGGGCCCGGGGCGCGTACGCGTTCTGGCCGGCCCACGCCGAGGGCGACGACATCGTCCTGGCCAACGGCGTCCGCTTCCCGATGCTGCGCCAGCAGACGCAGAAGCCGGACGGCCGGGCCAACCGCAGCCTCGCCGACTACATCGCCCCCGAGGGCGACCACCTCGGCGGCTTCGCCGTCGCCATCCACGGCGCCGAGGAACTGGCCGCGCGCTACGAGGCCGAGCACGACGACTACCGGTCGATCATGGTCAAGGCGCTCGCCGACCGCCTCGCCGAGGCCTTCGCCGAGCACCTGCACCTACAGGTCCGCCGCGAGTGGTTCGAGCCGGACGCCGACCCCGACCTCGCCGACCTGCACGCCGAGCGGTTCCGCGGCATCCGCCCGGCGCTCGGCTACCCGGCCAGCCCCGACCACAGCGAGAAGAAGGACCTCTTCGACCTGCTGGGCGCCCGGGAGCTGGGCATCGACCTCACCGAGTCGTACGCGATGACCCCGGCGGCGGCGGTCAGCGGCCTGATCTTCGCGCACCCGCAGTCGCGCTACTTCACCGTCGGCCGGCTCGGCAGGGACCAGATCGAGGACTACGCGGCGCGGCGTGGCATGCCGGTCGAGGAGGTCGAGCGCTGGCTGCGCCCCAACCTCGCCTACGAGCCGTCGTAGGGGTCCGGCCCCACCATCGCTGTCGACGCCGGATTCCCCGGCGTCAGAACCGGAAGCGGCCGACGAGCGACTGCAGGTCCTGCGAGACCTGCGCGAGGTCGTCGGCCGCACCGCGGATCGCCGCCACCTCGGCGTTGGTGGTCTCCGCCGTGGCGGCGACGGCGGTCACATCGGCGCTGATGCCCGTGGAACCGGTGGCGACGTCGCCGATGTTGCGGCTCATCTCCCCGGTGGTGGCGGTCTGCTCCTCGATGGCCGACGCGATGGTGGTCTGCAGGGTGTTGATCCGGTCGATCACCTCGCTGATCCGGCCGATGGCCTGGACCGCCTCGGCCGTGTCGGCCTGGATCGCGCCGATCCGGGCGTCGATGTCGGAGGTGGCCCGGGCCGTCTCCGACGCCAGCTCCTTGACCTCCCCGGCCACCACGGCGAAGCCCTTGCCCTGCTCGCCGGCGCGGGCGGCCTCGATCGTCGCGTTCAGGGCCAGCAGGTTCGTCTGCTCGGCGATGGTGCTGATGACCTTGGCGATCTCGCCGATCTGGTGGCTGGAGTCGCCCAGCTTGCCGACGGTGCCGGTGACGGCGGCGGAGATGCCGGCCGCGTCCGCCGCGACCCGGGCGGCCTCGCCGGCGCTGCGGGCGATCTCGCCGATCGAGGCACCCATCTCCTCGGCGCCGGCGGCGACCGTGTGCACGCTCGCCGAGATCTGCTCGGCCGCGCTGCTGGCGTCGGCGGCCCGCCGGCTCGTCTCGTCGGCCGAGGCGGACAGGTCCCCGGAGACCGCGGTGAGCTGCTGAGACTTGTCGGCCAGCAGGTGCGAGCGCTCGTCGACCGATCTCATCGCGTCGGCGATGCCGGCCACGAACCGGTTGAACGAGCGCGACACCGCGGTGAGCTCGTCCCGGCCGGTCTCGGCCAGCCGCACCCGCAGGTCGCCCTCGCCCTCGGCGATGTCGACGAGCCGCAGCTGGAGGGCGCGCAGCGGGCCGGAGACGCTGCGCGACACGACCCAGGCGACGAGGATCGACAGCAGCAGCCCGGCGATCCCCGCCACGATCACCGTCCGCTGCCCGGTCCGCGCCGACGCCGCGGCCGACGCGGCGGTGTCCATGCCCCGGTCGCTGACCGTGGCGGCGAGGTCGCTGGCGGCGGTCGCGGCCTTCCCGAACGCGTCGAGCGACTCGCCGGAGGCCAGCTCGTTGCCGGCCTTCACCGACGCGGGCGTGCCGCTGCGGTACGCCGCCACGATCCGCTGGTCGATCTCCAGGAAGGTCGCGAACGACCTGGTCGCCTGCTCCAGCAGCGCCCGCTCGCCGGGGGTCAGCGTCTCGTTGCCGATCCCGGCGTATCCGGCGCGCAGCGCGGCGGCCGAGTCGAGGAACTGCTTGCGCTGCCCCTCGGTGTCGGACAGCGCGCCCGCCACGCCGCGGTTGAAGTCGAAGGCGTACCCGGTCTGCCACCCGGCGACGTCGGCGGTGCGGAACTTCGCCTCCATCACCTGCCCGGTGAGCCGCATCGCCTCGCGCGCGTCCTCGCTCGCCCGGTGCTGGGCCTGGAACCCGGTCGCCGCGATCACGACCAGGACCGCCGCGACCACCACCCCCAGCCCGGCGAGCAGCACGACCCGGGTGGCGATCCGCCACCGCCGCATTGTTTCGATCACATTTCCGACCCTAACCAGGCCGCGGCCTGGTTCAGGCTTGATCGACACAAAGCGTGCGGCCCGCCGGCGGGCTCCGCCGGCGCCTCAGCTCCGGCGGCGGCGCGCCAGGAAGAAGCCGCCGGCGGCCACGATCAGCACCGCGGCCACCACCCAGATCCACCACGTGCTGCCGCTGTCGTCCGACGCGTCGGAGACCGGTTCCGCCGCCAGGGTCGGCGGGACGCTGCTCGCCGCGGGTGCCGGGGGCACGGACGAGGCCGTAGCGGTGGCGGTGGGCGTGGCCGACGTCGCGGTGGGCTTCGGGCCCGGCTTCAGGGTGATCAGCGGCGCCGGGTTCTCCGGCTCCTCCGCGCCCTCCTTCTGGATCTCGATCCAGCGGGCGACCTTGCCGTCGCCGTACGTCTCCAGGGTCTTGAAGGACAGCCGCGTCACGCCGTCCGGAAGCTTCGCGATCTTGACCTTCCACTCGGCGTCGGTGCCGACCTTGAGCGCCTTGCCGCCCACGGTGAAGCCGTCCGCCGTCCGCGCGAAGGTCCATCCCGCCGGCGCCTTCACCAGCGTCACCGCGTCCGGGGCGATCCCCTCGGGCAGCACGACGCGCTCGCTCCTGATGCCGGCCGCGTCGTTCTCCGCCTCGCCGGAGAAGGTGAGCGTCACGTCGCTCGCCCCGGCCTGATTCTTGTCGGCGCTGACCTCGACGTGCGCGGCGGCGGGACCACCCACCGCGAGCACCCCGAGCACCGCGAGAACACTGACCGTTGCCGACCGGACTCCGTTACGCACGCCTTACCACCTTCGCCGAGAGGGACTGCCGCGCCCATAGTCGTCCGGCGGGCCGGAAAAGTTCCCGCCGCCTCCCACCGCTTAAGGTCGTCCCTGTGAGACCACTACTCGCCGTCGACGCACCCAGCCTGTATTTCCGGGCGTTCCACGGCATTCCCGAGTCCGCCGCCCGTACGGACGCCGGCGAGCCGGTGAACGCGATCCGGGGCTTCCTGGACATGATCGCCCAGCTGATCCGCACCCGGCGCCCGGGGCGCGTGGTGTGCGCGCTGGACGCGGACTGGCGCCCGGCGTGGCGGGTCGCGCTCGTGCCGTCGTACAAGAAGCACCGGGTCGCCCACGGCGACGTGGAAGAGGTGCCCGCCGCGCTGGAGAAGCAGGTCCCGGTCCTGCTGCAGGTGCTCGAGGCGGTGGGGATCCCGGCCTTCGGCGTCAAGGGCTACGAGGCCGACGACGTGCTGGGCACCCTCGCCGCGACCCAGCCGGCCCCGGTCGAGGTGGTCTCCGGCGATCGCGACCTGTTCCAGCTCGTCGACGACCACCGCGGCACCCGGCTGCTCTACTGCGGCCGGGGCGTGGCCAAGCTCGAGGACAGCGACGACGCGGCGGTCCAGGCCAAGTACGGCGTCCCCGCCCGGTGGTACGCGGACTTCGCGGCGATGCGCGGCGACCCCAGCGACGGCCTGCCCGGCGTGCCCGGGGTGGGGGAGAAGACGGCGGCCCGGCTGATCGCCCGGTACGGCGGCATCGAGCAGATCGTGGCCGCCCTCGACGACCCGGACTCGGGCTTCGCGCCGGGCGTGCGCACCAAGCTCGCCGCCGCCAAGGACTACCTGGCCGCGGCGCTGCCGGTGTGCAAGGTGGCGCTGGACGTACCGTTGCCGGATTTTGATCCTGAACTGCCCCGCGCGCCGCGCGACGGGGACGCGCTGCTCGCCCTCGCCGAGCGGTGGAATCTGGCGGGCTCGGCCCGCCGCCTGGTCGACGCGCTGGCCGCCGCCTGACCGTCCCGCTGTCCCCGGCGCTGGCCGCCGCCTGACCGTTTTCGGGCGGTGTGCCGAGTTGGCGTGGCGGGGCTGACGGTCACCCTAACGGCCGTTAAGCTCAACGGTGTGACGGTCGAGCGGATCCTTCCCACCGAAGAGGCGTACGAGTTGCTGGGGCTCACCCGGGAGATCGCGGAGGGCGAATTGGCGCCCCGCGCCGCCCGGTACGAGCAGGAGGGCGAGTTCCCCCGGGACGTGCTGCGCACCATCGGGCGCGCCGGGCTGCTCGGCCTGCCCTACCCGGAGGCGGACGGTGGGGCGGGCCAGCCGTACGAGGTGTACCTCCAGGTCCTCGAGACGCTGGCGTCCTCGTGGCTCGCCATCGCCGAGGCGGTCAGCGTGCACACCCTCGCCTGCTTCCCGGTCGCCGCGTACGGCACCGAGCGGCAGCGCAAGTCCCTGCCCGACATGCTCGGCGGCGAGCTGCTGGGGGCGTACTGCCTGTCCGAGCCGCAGGGCGGGAGCGACGCGGCCGCCCTGACCACCCGCGCGGTCCGCGACGGCGACGGGTACGTGGTGACCGGCACCAAGGCCTGGATCACCCACGGCGGCCAGGCGGACTTCTACAACGTGTTCTGCCGCACCGGCGGCCCCGGGGCGGCCGGCATCTCCTGCCTGCTCGCCGACGCCGACACGCCCGGTCTGCTGCCCCAGGCGCCGGAACGCACCATGGGCCTGCGCGCCTCCCCGCCCGCCCAGATCGTCCTCGACGACGCCCGCATCCCGGCCGACCGCCTCGTCGGCGAGGAGGGCCAGGGCTTCCGGATCGCCCTCGAGGCCCTGGACACCGGCCGCCTCGGCATCGCGGCGTGCGCGGTCGGACTCGCCCAGGCGGCGCTGGACCACGCCTGCGCGTACGCGAAGGAACGCACCCAGTTCGGCAAGCCGATCGCCGCCTTCCAGGGCGTGGGCTTCATGCTGGCCGACATGGCGACGCAGATCGCGGCGGCCCGGGCGCTGACCCTGGCCGCGGGGCGCCTCAAGGACGCGGGCCGGCCGTTCTCCACGGAGGCGGCGAAGGCCAAACTCTTCGCGACCGACGTGGCGATGAAGGTGACGACGGACGCGGTGCAGGTGCTGGGCGGGGCGGGGTACGTGAGTGACCACCCGGTCGAGCGCTGGTTCCGCGAGGCGAAGGTGCTGCAGATCGTCGAGGGCACCAACCAGATCCAGCGACTGGTGATCTCCCGCGCCCTGACCCGCGACTGACCGGGCCGAGCCGCCCGCGGGCCGTTCGTGGCGCGCGTGCTTCGACCGGTATCTTGTCGCGGTGGAAGAGATCGACCGGGCGATCGTGGGCGCCCTCACCGCGGACGGCCGGCTGTCCTACACCGACCTCGCCGAACGCGTCGGCCTGAGCGTGTCGGCCGTGCACCAGCGCGTCCGCCGCCTCGAGCAGCGCGGCGTGATCAACGGCTACACGGCCAAGGTCTCCTACGAGGCCCTCGAGCTGCCCCTGACGGCCTTCGTGGCGATCCGCCCGTTCGACCCGTCGCAACCCGACGACGCGCCCGAGCGGCTCGCGCACCTCGCCGAGATCGACTCCTGCTACTCGGTGGCGGGGGAGGACTTCTACATGCTCCTGGTCCGGGTGGCCAGCCCGGCGGACCTGGAACGCCTTCTCCAGGAGATCCGTACGGCCGCCAACGTCACCACCCGCACGACGGTGGTGCTGAGCACCCCGTACGAGAACCGCCCGCCCCGCATCACCCCAGAGAACTAGCCTCCTAGGACGCCGTACAGGGTGTGGCCGTCCCGCGACCTGGGATTCATTCGCGGCCGGCCACCTCGACCGTCCCTGGTCCGCCTGGCCGACCGCGGCCTGCTGGAGGCCATCTGGGAGCCCGATCCGCCGCAGGGACGCCCGCCACTTGTACCGCCTGACGGCCGCCGGCCTGAAGCCGGCCGATCAAGTCGCCCCCCGGGAGCTGACATCCTAGGATGCCGCACGCGGCGTGCGCTCCGTCACGGAGAACGCGGCTCCGTCCCGTCCGCTGCGGGAAGTGTGTGCCTTCGCGCACCCGGTGCGACCTGGGAAAACTGACGGAAATCCGGCTGGCGGCGTGATTGTGCGGGACCCGCGGCGGATCTAGCCTGGGGGCATGGAGAAGCGGGAACCGGCGGCCAGGAGCCGCGAGGACTACCGGCACCTTCCGCCGCGGGTCACTCCCGACGAGATGATCCCGGTCGTTCCGGTGGTGCACACCGTCGACGATCCGACGAACGGTGACAAGAACCAGTGGGAGATCCGCCACGGCTGGGCGGGCTGAGCTCAGGCCGGTAGGGACGTGCGCGCGCACTGCGTGACGTACGGAAGCTCGAGGATCTTCCGTCCCGCCAGGTCGGGGTGGGTCTCGGTGAGCCCGCGCACCCGGTCGAGCAGCCGTGCCCGTTCGCCGGGCGGCAGCAGGATGGCGTAGCTGCGGGACGACACGAGGTCGAGGAGCCGGTCGGGGCTCAGCGGCTGCGTCCAGCGGAATTGCCGGTGCTCGACCGGCCCGAACGGCGGCCCGATGTCGGTGGAGCGGCGCCCCTCCGGGGATCGCAGGATTTCGCCGAGGCGGCGGACCCAGCCGGTGGTCTCGTCGCGGAGGTTCCAGATCAGGCCGAGGCGTCCGCCGGGGGAGAGGACCCGGGCGGCTTCGGGTACGGCGTGAGCCACGTCCACCCAGTGCCACGCCTGGGCGCACAGCACCGCGTCGACGCTCCGGTCGGGGAGTGGGAGGTTCTCGGCGGTGCCCACGTGCGCCGGCACGTCCGGCAGCACCCGCCGCAGCTCCGCGAGCATGCCCTCGGACGGGTCGACGGCGGTGACCGGCAGTCCGCGGGCGGCGATGCGCCGGGTCAGTTTGCCGGTGCCGGCGCCCAGGTCGAGCACGCGGGGTTCGCCCGGCGGCAGCAGCCAGTCCAGGGCCTCGTCCGGGTATTCGGGCCGGCCGCGCTCGTAGGCGGTGGCGGCGGCCCCGAAGGAAGCGGCATGGTCGCTCATCCCGTCATTCTTCCCGACCATATATCTCAGGATCCTAGGATGCCTTACACGCGGTGCGCCCGCTCACGGTGGATTACCCGGGAGTTTCAAGAACGAGCCCTTCGGGCACTGATCTCACCGACAAGAACAAAAACAAGTTCGAGTCGATGAGAGGTTGACGATGAGCTTCACGGACAAGGTCAAGAACAAGGCCGAAGAGCTGACCGGCAAGGCGAAGCAGGGCATCGGCGACGCCACGGACAACGAGCGGCTCATCGCGGAGGGCCAGGCGCAGGAGACGTCCGCGCACGCGAAGCAGGCCGGCGAGCACGTGAAGGACGCCGGCAAGGACGTGCGTGACGCGTTCAGCTGAGCCGACAAGCTGAGAAGGGCCCCGGGAGATCACTCCCGGGGCCCTTCTGTGTCACTCGGCGATCTGTTTGCGCCACCAGTCCTGGCCGGACTCGGGCAGCGTGTCGATCGGGTCGTAGTACGCGTAGAGCTTGTTCAGCGCCTCGGCGTCGTCGTGCTCGAGCGACGTGCGGTAGTTCTTGGTCCAGTACGAGATGCCGTGCTCGCGGTCGTAGTCGGCGACCATGTGCACCCAGCGCTTGCCGACGAACGGGACGTCGCAGACGATGCGCGGGGTCGCGTAGCCGGGGAGGTAGCCCATCATGTCGTGCTGGAGTTGCTGGGCGTACCAGACCGGGACGCGCCAGTGCTCGGCGTTGGGGATCATGTCGCACATGTAGAAGTAGTACGGCAGGATCCCGGCCTCGCCCTGCAGGCCGAAGCAGAGGTCGAGCAGGTCGGGCGTGGTGGCGTTGACGCCGCGCATGAGCACGCCCTGGTTGCGGACGTCGCGGACGCCGACCTCGAGCAGCATGCGGGCGGCGCGGGCGACGAGCGGGGTCAGCGAGTTCACGTGGTTGACGTGGGTGTGCACGGCCAGGTTGACGCCGCGGCGTTCGGCGGTGATGGCGACGCGGTTGAGGCCCTCGACGACGTCGCCCTGGAGCCAGTGCTGGGGCAGGCCCATGAGGGCCTTGGTGGCGAGCCGGATGTCGCGGACGGTGGGGACCGAGAGCAGGCCCATCAGGTACGTCTCGAGCTGCTTCCAGGGCACGTTGGCGACGTCGCCGCCGGAGACGACCACGTCGCGGACGCCGGGGTGGGCCTTGAGGTAGGCGAGGTGGGCGTCGTAGCGGTCGACGGGCTTGAGGGTGAGTTTGAGCTTGTCGACGGTGGGGGTGCTGTTGCCGACGAGGTCCATGCGGGTGCAGTGGCCGCAGTACTGGGGGCAGGTGCTGAGCAGCTCGGCGAGGACCTTGGTCGGGTAGCGGTGGGTGAGGCCCTCGGCGACCCACATGTCGTGCTCGTGGAGGCTGTCGCGGCTGGCGTGGGGGTGTGACGGCCAGTCGAGGTGGCGGTCGGTGGCGACGGGGAGCATGTAGCGCCGGACGGGGTCGGCGTAGAACGACTCCGTGTCGGGGGTGCGGTCGGGCACCATGGTGTTGAGCATCTGGGGCGGGATCAGCATGGACATGGTGGCGAGGCGCTGCATGTCGGTCTCGAGGTCGGCGTAGAAGGCCTCGTCGAGCAGGTCGCCCATGACGGTGCGGAGTTGTTTGACGTTCTTGACGCAGTTGACGCGCTGCCACTGGGCGGATTCCCACTGGGCGGTGGTGACGGTGCGCCAGCCGGGGAAGCGGGTCCAGTCGGGTTCGGTGAGGGGGCGGCGCCGGTATTCGTACGGCTGGCCGGCGGTGGTGTCCGGGGCGGTGGCCGGCTGCGTCAACGGAGCCTCCTGGGTTGGGATCGTGATCGTGATCGACGATACTGGAGATTCTTCGGTCTAGTAACTCTCGGCCCGGAGGATTTACGGTGTAGCGACGATCGGGCAGCTTCTTCTGAGGGATGGTGGGCATGGCGTTCGCGGTGGGGCTGTCTCGGGTGGTGGAGCCGGCGGGGGTGCTGCCGCAGGCGGCGTGGAAGCTGGACGCGCGCCCGGAGATCGGCGCGGACGAGGTGCGCATCCGGGTGGAGCGGCTGAATCTGGACGCGGCGAGTTTCCGGCAGCTGTCGGCGAAGCACGGTGGTGACGGTGCGGCGGTGCGCGCGGAGGTCCTGGGCATCGTGGCTTCGCGCGGCAAGATGCACAATCCGGTGACCGGTTCGGGCGGGATGCTGATCGGGGTCGTGGACGAGGTGGGCCCGGAGTCGCCGTTGCCGGTGAAGGCCGGTGACCGGGTGGCGACGCTGGTGTCGCTGACGCTGACGCCGTTGGTGATCACGGATGGGCTGGCGGGCTGGGACGGCCTCGGCGAGCAGGTGCCGGCGTCGGGTCACGCGATTCTGTTCGGCCGGTCGGTGGTGGCGGTGCTGCCGGAGGATCTGGCGCCGGAGCTGGCGCTGGCGGTGTTCGACGTGTGCGGGGCGCCGGCGCTGACGGACCGGGTGGTGCGGGGGTACGCGGGGCCGGGCGCGCCGGTGTCGGTGGCGGTGCTGGGTGGTGCCGGTAAGAGCGGGTCGCTGGCGTTGACGGCGGCGCGGCTGGCGGGTGCCCGTACGGTCGGGGTGGTGGTGTCGGACGCGGAGCGGGAGTCGCTGTCGGGGGCCGGCCTTGCCGATCACGTCGCGGTGGCCGATGCGCGGGATCCGGTGGCGGTGTCGGCGGCGGTGGTGGCGGCGCTGGGCGGGCCGGCGACGGTGACGGTGGTGTGCGTGGATGTGCCGGGGTGCGAGCACGGGGCGATCCTGTCGACGGCGGCGGGCGGCACGGTGATCTTCTTCTCGATGGCGACGAGTTTCCCGGCGGCGGCGCTGGGGGCGGAGGGCCTGGCGGCGGACGTGACGATGCTGGTCGGCAACGGGTACGTGCCGGGGCATGCGGAGTTCGCGCTCGATGTGGTGCGGCGCACTCCTGCGGTCCGGGCGTTGTTCGAGGCGCGGATTTCGGCACACTGACGGTCATGACTTCCCATACGGTGCTCTATTCCCACGGCCGGTTCTATTCGGCGGCGGATCCGCGGGCGACGGCGATGCTGGTGCGTGACGGCCGGATCGCGTGGCTGGGTGCGTCGGCGGAGGCGCCGGCGGCCGACGTGGTGGTGGATCTCGGCGGTGCGCTGGTGACGCCGGCGTTCGTGGACGCGCACGTGCACGCCACGGATACCGGGCTGGCGGCGGACGGGCTGGATCTGTCCGGGGTGCGGTCGGCGCCGGAGCTGCTGGCGGCGGTGGCGGCGTTCGCGGGCACGCGGGGGCCGGACGCGGTGGTGCACGGGCACGGGTGGGACGAGTCGACGTGGGCGGATCAGGTGCCGCCGGACGCGGCTGAGCTGGAGCGGGTGGCCGGCGGGCGGCGGGTGTACCTGTCGCAGGCGTCGGTGCATTCGGCGCTGGTGTCGTCGTCGTTGCTGGCGGCGTGCCCGGGCATCGAGGCGGTGCCGGGGTACGACGCGTCGGGCTGGGTGCGCGAGCAGGCGCATCATGCGGTGCGGGCGGTGGCGCTGGGGTCGCTGACGCCGGCGCAGCGGGCGGCGGCGCAGCGTTCGGCGTTGCGGCTGGCGGCGTCGCGCGGGGTGGCGGCGGTGCACGAGTGCGCGGGTCCGGGTACGTCCAGTGAGCAGGATTTCGCGTCGGTGCTGGCGTTGTCGGGTCAGGGCCTGCCGCGGGTGTTCGGCTACTGGGGTGAGCTGGGCGGGGCGTTGCGGGCGAGGGAGCTGGGCGCGGTGGGTGCGGCCGGTGATCTGTACGCGGACGGGGCGCTGGGCTCGCGCACGGCGTCGGTGCGCAGTGCGTACGCCGACGGTGACGGTTGTGGTGAGGCGTTCGTGTCGGCGGAGCAGGCGGGGGAGCACCTGCTGGAGTGTGTCGAGGCGGGGGTGCAGGGCGGCTTCCACGCGATCGGTGACGCGGCGATCGAGGCGGTGCTGGAGGGTTTCGCCCGGGCGGCGAAGGTGATCGGGGTGGATCGGCTGCGGGCGGGCCGGCATCGCATCGAGCACGTGGAGCTGGCGGACAAGGCGATGATCGCCCGGCTGGTGGAGTTCGGTGTGGTGGCGAGCGTGCAGCCGGTGTTCGACGCGTTGTGGGGTGGCCCGGACCGGATGTACGCGCAGCGGCTGGGGGTGGAGCGGGCGCTGGCGTCGAATCCGATCGGGGCGATGTACGCGACGGGGGTGACGCTGGCGTTCGGTTCGGATTCGCCGGTGACGCCGCTGGATCCGTGGGCGGCGGTGGTGGCCGCGGCGGCGCCGCGCAATCCGGTGTTCCGGATGAGTGTGCGGGCGGCGTTCGGTGCGTCGACGCGGGGTGGCTGGCGGGCGGTGGGTGTGGACGACGCGGGGGTGCTGGCGCCGGGGGCGCAGGCGACGTTCGCGGTGTGGGAGACGCCCGGGGGTGTGGAGGGCGGGCTGCCGGCGCTGTTGCCGGGGGTCGAGGGTGAGGTGCCGGCGCGGCCGGTGTGCCGCCGGACGGTGTTGTCCGGCGAGACCATCTACGAGGAGTGACGTTGGGCAAGTTGGGTCTGGACCCTGAGGTGGTGCGGCGGGCGAGGGAGCTCGCCGTGCGGGCGGGGCAGCCGGTCGTGGATCTGGCGCGGTCGCACACGACCGTGTCGGTGGAGCGGGCGGTGCTGCGCCTGGCGGGGGTGCGGGGTGCGGACTCCGACGGCATTCCGTGGGTGAACCGGCTGGTGGATGCGGTGCGCGCGGATGTGGGGCTGGGGCACGGGGTGGCGGTGCCGGTGTTCCATGCCCTGGCCGCGGAGGGCCTGGCCGATGTGACGGTGCTGGCGCAGAAGGCGGCGGCGGGGGCGGTGCGTTTCGGCGTACCGGAGAAGAAGGGTGAGGTGACGGCGGCGCGGCGGGCGGCGCGGCGGGCGGCCAATGCGGGTCTGAAGGTGGTGGACCGGCGGCGCGCGGAGCGGGAGCGGCTGATCAGGCGGTGGGGTGATGCGCCGCGGCGGCCGTGGATCTATCTGATCGTGGCGACGGGGGACATCTACGAGGACATCCCGCAGGCGCAGGCGGCGGCGCGGGCGGGCGCGGACGTGATCGCGGTGATCCGGTCGACGGGGCAGTCGTTGCTGGACTACGTGCCGGAGGGTGCGACCCGGGAGGGTTTCGCGGGTACGTACGCGACGCAGGAGAACTTCCGGCTGATGCGGGCGGCGCTGGACGAGACGTCGCGGGAGCTGGGCCGGTATGTGCGGCTGACGAATTACGCGTCGGGGTTGTGCATGCCGGAGATCGCGGCGCTGGCGGGCCTGGAGCGGCTCGACATGATGTTGAACGATTCGATGTACGGGATCCTGTTCCGCGACATCAATCCGATCCGGACGTTCGTGGATCAGCGGTTCTCGCGGCAGGTGCACGCGCGGGCGGGGATCATCATCAACACCGGTGAGGACAACTACCTGACGACGGCGGACGCGGTCGAGGCGGCGCACACGGTGACGGTGTCGCAGTTGCTGAACGAGTTCTTCGCGCACGAGGCGGGGCTGGCGGACTGGCAGCTGGGCCTGGGGCACGCGTTCGAGATCAATCCCGAGGTGCCGGAGTCGTTCCGGCTGGAGCTGGCGCACGCGTTGCTGGCGCGGGAGTTGTTCCCGGACGCGCCGCTGAAGTGGATGCCGCCGACGAAGCACATGACCGGTGACGTGTTCCGGGGCAACCTGCTGGACGGGTTCTTCAACCTGGTGGGTGCGCTGACCGGGCAGGGGATTTTGCTGGTGGGGATGATGACGGAGGCGGTGGTGACGCCGTGGCTGTCGGACCGCGACATCGCGCTGCAGAACGTGCGGTACGTGCTGAGCGGGGCGGGGAACCTGCACGAGGATTTCGTGCCGGCGCCGGGCGGGTTCATCCAGGGGCGGGCGCACGAGGTGCTCGGTGAGGCGGTGGGCCTGCTGGAGCGGGTCGTCGAGGACGGGTTGCTGAACGCGATCGCGGACGGCACGTTCGGGATCATGAAGCGGCCCGCGGACCGGGGCAAGGGTCTGGACGGGGTGGCGCGGCACGAGCCCGGTTACTACAACCCGGTGACGGAGGCTCTGGAGTCATGACGATCGTGCGGCCCTACGGGGACACGACCGGTGACGGCATGGTGCAGGTGTCGTTCACGTTGCCGCTGGTGCACGACAAGCGTGCCGAGGGTGCGGCGGTGCAGCTGGCGAACAAGATGGGGCTGGACCCGGCGATGCTGGTGCACGCCAAGCCGATGGGCGAGGGGTTCACGTTCTTCGTCGTGTACGGCAGGGTGAACCACCTGGTCGACACGGACGAGGTGCAGGTGGTGGAGCGGGATTTCCCGCTGCTGAGCGCCAAGGAGATCAACGCGGTCATCAAGCGCAAGCTGCGGCGGCGGCTCACCGTCGTGGGGGCGTGCATCGGTACGGACGCGCACACGGTCGGCATCGACGCGATCCTGAACCTCAAGGGCATCGCCGGCGAGAAGGGCCTGGAGTCGTACCGGGAGCTGGCGGTGACGAACATGGGCGCGCAGGTGTCGGTGCCGGAGCTGGTGGAGACGGCGCGGGCGCAGAAGGCGGACGCGGTGCTGGTGTCGCAGGTGGTGACGCAGCGCGACGCGCATCTGCTGAACACGCGGGCGATGTCGGCGGCGTTCCGGGAGGCGATGCCGGCGGGCAGGCGGCCGTTGCTGATCGTGGGCGGGCCGCGGTTCGACGAGTTGATGGCCGCGGACCTCGGCGTCGACCGGATCTTCTCCCGGGGTACGACGCCCCGGGAGGTCGCCTCCTATCTCGTCCACGCGCTCGTAGGGAGCCCATCATGATCACTGTCACGCACCGCCGCTACGTGCCGTACTCGCACGCGCATTACGCGGGGAATCTGGTCGACGGGGCGTACTCGCTGGGGTTGTTCGGGGACGTGGCCACGGAGGTGTGCATCCGGCTGGACGGCGACGAGGGCCTGTTCGCCTCCTACGACGACGTGCAGTTCAAGGCGCCGGTGCAGGCCGGCGACGTGCTCGAGGTGACCGCGACGGTGGTGAAGATGGGCACCCGCTCGCGGAAGATCGCGTTCACGTCGACGGTGGTGTGCCGGGGCACGGGCGGTTCGGCGGCTTCCGTTCTGGACGCGCCGATCGTGGCGGTGACCGCGACGGGCACGGTTGTCGTCCCCGCGAAGGCATGAGCGCGGCCGTCTGCGTCGACGTCGGGTCCACGTACACGAAGGCCCTGCGGGTGGAGCTCGGCGACGGGCGGGTGACGGGCCGCGCGGAGGTCCCCACGACGTCGGATGCGGAGGTGCTGACCGGTCTCGACGAGGCGGTCGCGGCGGCCGGCGGCGGTGATCACCTGTACGTGTGCTCGTCGGCGGGCGGCGGCCTGCGGCTGGCGGTGGTCGGGTACGAGGCGCTGGTCACGGCCGAGGCGGGGCACCGGGTGGGCCTGTCGGCGGGGGCGCAGGTGGTGCACGTGGCGGCGGGCCCGCTGGACGGGCGGGCGGTGGCGGCGCTGCGGGCGGCGCGTCCGGATGTGATCCTGCTGGTCGGCGGCACCGACGGCGGTGACGAGGCGACGGTGCGGCACAACGCGGGCCGGTTGGCGACGTCGCGGCTGCGGGTGCCGGTGGTGGTCGCGGGGAACGCGGCGGCGGCCCCGGACGTCGCGCGGGTGCTGACCGATCGGGGGGTGCCGGTGACCGTGGCCGGAAATGTGCTGCCGCGCATCGGGGTGCTGGATCCGGGTCCGGCGCGCGCGGCGATCCGGGAGGTGTTCCTGCGGCACGTGATCGGCGGCAAGCGGCTGTCGAGGGGCGGGCGGTTCGCGTCGCTGGTGCGGTGCGCGACCCCGGACGCGGTGCTGGCGGGGGTGTCGCTGCTGGCCGACGAGTCCGCGGCGGGGGTGCTGGTGGTGGACGTGGGCGGGGCGACGACGGACGTGTACTCGGCGCTGGTGCCGGACGCGGAGCTGTCGCACGGCCCGCAGCGTGACGTGGCGGGCACGTTGTGGCGGTCCCGCACCGTCGAGGGTGACCTGGGTGTGGGGGTCGGCGCGCCGGGGGTGGTGGCGGCGGCCGCCGCGGAGAAGCTGCCGGTGCCGGACATCACGGGCGGGCGGCCGTACGACGCGGCGACGGACCGGGACCTGGCGGCGTCGGCGGCGATGATCGCGCTGCGGCGCCACGCCCGGGGGCATTCGCCGGGGCCGGGGTTGCCGCGGACGGGCGGGCGCGATCTGCGCGACGTGCGGCTCGTGGTCGGCTCCGGCGGGGTGCTGCGCCACGGCGGCGGGCCGGCGGTTCTCGACGCCGTTCTCGGTGACACCGCGGGAGGCTGGGCGGCGCCGCGGACGGTGCGCCGGGTGGTCGACACCGCGTATGTGCTGGCCGCGGCGGGTATGCTCGCCGAAGATCATCCGCGGGCGGCGGCGGCGCTGGTGAACAGCCTGGCCCTGTCCTGAGACCTCGGCCTCGGCTTCCGGCGTTCCTCGGCCTCGGCTTGCGGCGGACCTTGGCCTCGGCTTGCGGCGGACCTTGGCCTCGGCTTGCGGCGGACCTTGGCCTCGGCTTGCGGCGAGACACGCCGAGGAACGCGACACGCCCGGGTACGGGTGACCCGGTTGACAAGGCGCCGGGGGTGCGACGTACCGTCGACGGGTCCTTTTCCGGGTAGCGGTTGTTGTTCGCTTCGTTCCTTCGCCCACTGGCCACGCGGCAAGACCCGAACCTCACGCGTACGCCAGGTCCAGGGGGTGGGGGTCGGCGGGGCGGCGCGGACCTGCCGCGTCTTTCCGGTGCGGGTCGGGGGTGGAACGGGCCAGTAGACAACGGCGTGACGCGGGCAGCCAGCCCGTGGCGGGTCGGTCCGAAGGTCCCGCTACATCGTTCCGGCGCACCGGCCCGGAAGAAGATCTCTGGGAGCAATCGGGGCGTGGTCTGCGGGCCGCGCCCCGATTCCCTTTCCTTTCCCGCCCGCCGTGCCCGCTGCCCGGGCGCGACGGTTCCGTGATCCCTGGCAGGTAGCCTTCCGCGGGTGGATCTGATGACGGTTCAGCCGACACCCGCGCCGGCGGGCGCCGCGGCCCCGGGCCCGGCCGGCGTCCGGCCGCTGCCCCGGTGGGTGTCCGTCGTGCTCGCGCTGATCTCGGGCGCGGGCCTGCTGCTGTCGTTCCCCCCGTACGGGCTGTGGTGGCTGGCGCCGGTCTGCGTGGCGCTGCTGGCCGCGGCGACGCACCGGCGGCGGCTGCGCGGCGGGTTCGGCGTCGGCCTGATCGCCGGGCTGGTGCTGTTCGTGCCGCTGCTCGACTGGACCCGCATCGCCGCGGGCTGGCTGCCGTGGATGCTGCTGTCCTTCGCGCAGGCCGGCTACCTGGCGCTGCTGGGCATTGCCGCGGCCTGGCTGTCGCCGCTGACCGACCGGTTCCGGGCGGCGTGGCCGCTGCTCACCGGGCTGCTGTGGGTGACGCAGGAGGCGCTGCGCGACCGGGCGCCGTTCGGCGGGTTCCCGTGGGGGCGGCTCGCGTTCGCCCAGGACGACGCGCCGGCGCTGCGGCTGGCCGTGGCCGGCGGGGCGCCGCTGGTGACGTTCGCGGTCGCCGCGGCCGGAGGCGCGCTGGTCGCGCTGGCCTGGCGCAGCTGGCGGCCGCGCACGTGGTTGCCGGCCGCCGGGTTCGCGGTGGTACTGGCCGCCCTGGTCGCCGGCCCGGCGTTCGTGCCGACGGCCCGGCCCGCACCGGCCACCACCACCGTCGCCGTCGTGCAGGGCAACGTGCCGCGCCTCGGCCTGGACTTCAACGCGCAGCGCGCCGCGGTGCTGCTCAACCACGTGCGGGCCACCGAGAGGCTGGCCGAGGACGTACGCGCGGGCCGCAAGCCGCAGCCGCAGCTGGTCATCTGGCCGGAGAACTCCAGCGACATCGACCCGCTGCGCAACCAGGACGCCGCCCAGCAGATCGCCGCGGCGGCGAGCGCCATCGGCGTACCGATCCTGGTCGGGACCGTCCTGCGCGGCGACGTGCCCGGCGAGATCCGCAACGCCGGCATCCTGTGGATGCCGGTGACCGGACCGGACCTCGACCAGGTGTACGTGAAGCGGCACCCCGTACCGTTCGCGGAGTACATGCCGTTGCGCCCGATCGCGCGGCTCGTGTCCGACAAGGTCGACCTCGTGCAGAACATGGTCGCCGGTGACCACCCGGGGGTGGTGCGCACCCCCGCGGCGACCGTCGGCGACGTCATCTGCTTCGAGGTCGCGTACGACGGGATCGTGCGCGACACTGTCACCGGCGGGGCGCAGATCCTCGCCGTGCAGACGAACAACGCCACGTTCAACGAGGCCGAGGCACGCCAGCAACTCGCGATGGTACGGCTGCGCGCCGTCGAGCACGGCCGCGACGCGCTCATGGTGTCCACCGTCGGGGTGTCCGCTTTCGCCGGTACCGACGGGCGGGTCCACGGGGCGACCGGCTTCAATGTGGACGCTGTGGTCCTGCATGACATGCACGTCGGGGGACCGCGTACGCTGGCCACTCGTCTGGGACATTGGCCGGAGGTCGCGGCGGTCGCGCTGGCCCTGCTCGCCCTGGCCGCGGCGGCACCGCTGCGACGCAGGCGGCGGGGCGGCGACGACAGCGCCGCAGAGCGAACGACGGAGGAACGGTGAGCGACGCGAACCCGACGGCAGCGGGCTCGGAGGGATACCCGGGGGTCGGCCGCGTGCTCGTGGTCATCCCCACCTACAACGAGGCGGACAACGTACGGCTGATCACCGACCGGGTCCGCCGCGCCGTCCCGTCCGTGGACATCCTCGTCGCCGACGACAACTCGCCCGACGGCACCGGCGCCATCGCCGACGAGATCTCCGCCGCCGACGACCACGTCTTCGTGCTGCACCGCGCCGGCAAGGAAGGCCTCGGCGCCGCGTACGTGGCCGGCTTCGCGTGGGCCAAGGACAAGGGCTACGACGCGGTCGTGGAGATGGACGCGGACGGCTCGCACGCCCCGGAGGAGCTGCCGAAGCTGCTCGACGCGCTGCGCGACACCGACGCCGTGCTCGGCACCCGCTACATCCCCGGCGGCAGCGTGCACAACTGGCCGATCCACCGGCTGCTGCTCTCGCGCGGCGGCAACATCTACATCCGCATGGCGCTGGGCATGCCGTTCAAGGACGCCACCGGCGGCTACCGGGCGTACCGGATGCCGGTCCTCGACGCGATCGACGTGTCGACCGTGGCGTCGCAGGGCTACTCGTTCCAGGTGGAGCTGGCCTGGCGCACGTACAAGCGCGGTTTCCGGATGGCTGAGGTGCCGATCACGTTCACCGAGCGCGAACACGGCGTCAGCAAGATGAGCGGCAACATCTTCAAGGAACAGCTGCTCAGGGTCACTGTGTGGGGGGCGACGGCCCGCAAGGAGGCCCTGCTGAACAGGCTCGGCCGCAAGCCGAAGCAGCCCTCGACCTGGCCGTGACCGCGCACGCCCGTGTCATGCTGGACGAGTCTCCTGCGGGAGAGTGTCCTTCGGGAGGGTGAGGGGAATGCGTCGAGGCCTGGCTCTGCTACCGGTGGGGCTGCTGCTGCTCGCGGTCGCCGAGATCGCCGCGTTCGTCGCGGTCGCGCACGCGCTCGGCGCCGGCTGGGCGGTCCTGCTCATCGCGGTGTCCAGCATCGCCGGCCTGGCCCTGCTGCGCCGCGAAGGCATCCGGGGCTGGCGGGCCTTCCGCACCGCCGCCGAGGCGGGACGCCCCCCGGGCAGCCAGGTGAGCAACTCGCTGGTCGGCCTGCTCGGCGCGCTGCTGCTCGCGGTCCCCGGCTTCGTGTCGGCGCTGGCGGGCCTGCTGCTGGTCGTCCCGCCGGGCCGCACCCTGGCCCGCCACGGCGTGGAACGCTTCACCGAACGCCGCGTCTCGTCAGCGGTGGCCGGCGACCTGTTCGGCCCCAGATACGTCCGCGTACGCCAATCCGACCCGGTCGACGAACCACCCACGGCGACCCGCACCCCCGCCGGCGAGGTCCCGCCGGGCCCGATCGTCACGGGCGAGGTCGTCGAGGGCGAGATCGTCCGCTGACCCGCGCCGGCCGCCCCCGCGCGACCGAATGTGATCGTGCTGGGCGGCGCCCGTGGCCCGGTGCGGGGCGCTGACTCCGGCCACCCTCGGCGGCCGGGTGGCGCGCTTCGGCGGAGAGGCGCCCGGACCGAGCGGAGCGAGTTCCTCCCTGCGGAGACCCGGAACCCGCCGGGGGCCGGGGAAGGCGGCGATCGGCGCTCGCTCGGACTCGCGGTGACCTTGCCTACGTGGCCTACGTGCCGCTTTACGGTCGGCGTCGCCGGCGCCGGCGGGCTGGTGTGCGGAAGCCGCGGGGCCCCGAGGCTCCGCGGCTTCCGGTGGTGTCGCAGGGTGCGCACAGCAGATCGCCGTCCCGCCCTCGTCGGCGGAACGGCGATGATCGGTGCTGTGCCGGTCAGCGACCGCGGCGGGTGCGGACCTCCTGGAGCCGTTCGTTGAGGATGTCCTCCAGCTCCGAGATCGAGCGCCGCTCCAGCAGCATGTCCCAGTGGGTACGCGGCGGCTTCGCCTTCTTCTGCTCCGGCTCGTTGCCGTCGACCAGTCGCGCGACGCTGCCGTCGAACTTGCACTCCCAGGTGATCGGCACCTCGGCGTCGACGGCGAACGGCACCTCGAACTGGTGACCCTTCACGCACAGGTATTCGCGGGTCTGCCGGGGCGCCAGTTCCGTGTTGCGGTCCGACTCGTAGCTGACTGCGCCAAGTCGGCTGCCGCGCAGCATGCGTTCGCCCATGATCGGCTTTCCCCTCGCTCGTGGTGCTACTTGCGTTGGTATAACGAAAGGGGCGGTCGCGGGATTCCTGGGCGACCGCCGTGTGTCGACGGTGTTAACGCTCCGAGCGTAACCGGCAGTGTCCCCTATCGGCCGACTCAGCCCTGTCCTGAAGTGGACCTTGGTCCACTTTACGGGATATTGCGCGATCTACGGATAGTGCGATGTCGGTCACTCGGTCGGATAGCACCAGCCCCACCCGGCCCGGCACCCCACCCACCAGTCTGCCCGAGCCCCGCCACGCCGCAACCCGAGCCCCGCCGCCCGTTGGCAGGCCCGCACAGGCCTCGGCGATCACAGGGGCCAGCCAGCCATGCCCAAGCCCGCCCATCCAGATCCGCGCACGCCTCCGCGATCACGCGACCCACCCCGCCGCGAGCCACCGGCCACCGCGAGCCACCCTCCGCCGTAATCCACCCTCCGCCGTGACCCACCGGCCACCGCGACCCACCCCGCTGCCGCGCAGCCCACTCGCTGCCACACGGCGCCTCGCCGGCGCGCCGCCGCGCTCCGCGCGGGACAGCGCAGGCACGACCGCGGGCCCAGCCCCGACACCGAGCCGGCCACCCTCGCAACCCGCAACCAGCCCGTCGTCCGCGGGGGCCTCACGCGACGCTCCGGGCGACGAATTGCTTCGCGGTCCCGTCCACGTCGGGGCGGAAGAGTTCGGGGCAAAAGACGTCGGGCAAAGGAGCCGGGCCGGGCGTGGCGCCCCCGATCCTCCGCGCAGGCCCGGTTGCCCCGTCCTCACCACCGGATCGGCTCGGCGGCACACCCTCACCACCATCCGCTCGGCGGTGCGTCCTCATCACCTGATCCGCTCGGCGGCACACCCTCGCTACCTGATCCGCTCGGCGGCGCGTCCACGCTGCCGGAGACCCAGCCGCCGGTGGCCGTGTGAAGGTCCCGGGCAGTCGCGGGCACGGCCAGCGTGCTCACCGACGGGTTCGGCAGGTCGGCGGGCGGTGTCATCGGCCGGCCCCCAGCGACGCCAGCGCCGAGGCCAGGTCGCTGACCTGGGCCGACAGCTGCGCCACCCGTTCGTGGGCGGCGTCGCCCTCCGCGCGGGCCGCTTCCGCTCGCCGGCGCAGGTGCTCGGCGTCGCGTTCCGCCGCCTCGCGCACGGCCGCCAGCTCCGCGGTCACCCGGGCCAGCGCGGCCCGGTCGCGTTCGGCGTCCGCGCGGGCCTCCTCGACGGTACGCCGCAGCGCCGCCGACTCCTGAACCGTGCGGGCGAGCTCGGCGACGGCCTGCTCGCCGGCTGCGGCCGCGGCGTCGCGCTGGGCCCGGGCCTCGTCCCGGGCCGCGACGGCCGCATCCCGCTGCGCGCGGGCCTCGTCCCGCTCACGGTGGGCCGCGTTGCGCTCCCGAGCGGCCGCGTCACTGGCGGCCACGGCGGCGTCGCGGGTGGCCAGCGCCTCGTCGCGTTCGGCTCGGGTTGCCGCCGCGCCGGCCAGGGCTCGGTCGAGGTCGCGGGCGGTGGTCGCGGCCTCGTGGCGGGCTTCGGTGAGCTCACGACGTACGGAATCGGACTCACGGCGGGCCTCGTCGAGCTGGCGCCGGACCGCGTCGCGATCCGCTTCGGCCTGGACCCGCAGGGCCGCCGCCGCGGTCGCTGTGGCCTGCGCCTCGTCGCGGGACGCCGTGGCCTGGCGCGCGTCGGCGGACGCGGACTCCGCCAGCCGGTGCGCGGCCTGGGCGGCGTGCAGGGCGTCGTCGCGTTCCGCGCGGGCGGCCGCGGCCTCCTGCACCGCCACCGCCGTGGCCTCGGCGGCCCGGTCGGCGTCGCGGCGTGCGTCGTCGCGCTCGGTGTGGGCGGCCGCGATCTGCCGGGACGTCTCCGCGCGAACCTCGGCGATCCGCCGCTCGACCCCGGCCGGCGACATCTCGGCGTGCAGGGCCTCGCTCAGCGTGCCGACGAGCTGGTCCAGCCGGTCGACGACCTCCCACGTGCGGGCCACCTGCCCGGCCAGCCCCGGCGACGCCCGGTGCCGCATCCGCACGTTGCGCGAGGCCCGCTGGCACTCCCCGTCGTTGTCGCGGCAGTAGCGGAACGGCCGCCCCGCCGAGGCACGCTGCGGCACCGAGCGTCCGCAGTGCGCGCACGGGCGCGTCTCGGGCACCGGTTCGGAACCCGGCGTCTCGTCGGGGATCGTCACGGTCAGCACCGTCTGCTTCGGCACGGGCCGCGGCGTCGGGGAAAGGTCGTCGTCTGCCATCGGGGACCGAGCCTATCGCCGGGGTACGACAACATCGGGGAACCGGCGCTCTTCGGCGTACGATGTCGAGTCGCCCGCCGACCTGATGGCCGGCCACGACGGCGCCGGAATCCGCGGCCCCGGACGTAGCGTGGGCGAGGCGACGGCCGGCCGGGCGAGCAAGGTGACCGGTGCACCGCGCTCCGCGCGGGAAAGCGAAGCGTTACTGGCCGGCGCCGCGGACGGTGATGGCTGGGGCGCCTACGACACCCCGGACACCGCGGAGACGTTCGCGGGGAGGGCAACGGTGCGGCGCTGGTCACGGCCGAGGCGGGGCATCGGTGATCGCGGTCCCCCCCCCCCCCCCCCCCCCCTGCGCGCAGCCGGCCCTGGTCGCAGAGGGGGCACGGGAGGTGCTGGACTGAGCCGCGTGGGTGGCTGAGCCGCGTGGGTGGCTACGGGGCGGCGGGGAAGTGCAGGTGCCAGCGGCCCGCGCGGTGGGTCAGGCGGGTCAGCGACAGCGGGGCCACCTCCAGGCTCCACACCGACTCGTCCGGCAGGCGCAGGGCGTGGGTCAGCGCCGCCCGTACGACGATCGGGTGCGCGACCGCGACGACCCGCTGGCGGGCCATCGCGTCCAGCCAGGCTCCGGCCCGTTCCCGGACCCGCGCCAGCGACTCGCCGCCGTGCGGGGCCGCTCGGGGGTCGGTCAGCCACTGCTGGAGCCCCTTGGGGTCGGCGACCGTCACCTCGTCGAGGCCCAGACCGTCCCAGCGGCCGAAGTCCGGGTCCGCCAGGGCCGGCTCGGTGATCGCCGAATGGCCCAGCGCCTGCGCGGTCTCGCGTGCGGCCCGCGACGGCGCGCACACCCACAGGTCGCCGCGCCCCGGCGGGGACATGGCGAGGGCGGCCCGCCGGCCACCCTCGTCCAGATCCTCGTCCCCGCCGAACCGCGCACCCCGCAGGGCCGCGGTGGGCGCGCTGGCGAGCAGCCGCAGACCGGTCACACCGCTACGGACTCCGACGGCTCCCGCGGCACGGCCGGGCGAACCGGGCCGAGCCTCGACAGCAGTGCCGTGAACGCCAGCCCGAGCACCGTCCACATCGTCACCTGGGTGCCGAGCGAGCTGAGCCGGAAATTCCACAGCAGGCTGGGCGGGAACGTGGACGGCACCTCGTCGATGTTGGGCAGCAGGACATACCCGACGACCACGACGACGAGGAAGGCGCCGAGGCCGGCGCAGGCGCGTACCCACTCCGGGGCGCCGACGCGCGGCGAGCGCGACGCGAGCACCGCGGCCCAGACCGCGACCAGGCCGATGACCACGACCGAGAGGTAACTGATCGTGCGCTGGTCGATCGTGGCCGGATCGCCGACCGCGGGCGGGTTCGGCGGGTACTTCACGAACGGGACGAGCACCAGCCCGAGCAGCGCCGCGCCGGCCAGACCCAGCGCGGCCCGGGAGTCGTGCGCCGTGCGCAAACGCCGGCGCAGCAACGCGTACGCCGTGGCGAGCAGCCCGCCCATGGCGACGCCGTACAGGGCCGTGGCCAGGAACAGGCCGCCCTTCTGGCCGTTGCGTGACACCAGGGCGTCCTCGCCGTGGTGGTCGTCCGCCGTCGCGCTGTCCTGCGCGTGACCCGCTGCCGCCGGTGCCGCGGCCTCGGCGTGGGACGCGGCCTCCTCGATCGCGATCGCCGCTTCCACCTTCGGCTCGCCGAACGTGTACGCGAAAGCGCCCGCGAGCAGGCCCGCGATGAGACCCGCCAGCAGCCCCCGCAGCAGGAGAGCGCCGTAGCCCGGCGCCGTGCCCGCCGGCGTCAGTGACACGGGACGCCGAGCAGGTGACGGCCGTCGTGCATCAGCTCGTGCAGGAACATGCCGCTGCGCGAGACGGCGCCCTGGTCGAACGCGACCAGGTAGGCGAGCAGGAGCAGGGCGACGACGACGCCGGTCGCCGTCCACAGCATGCGGGGGGAGACGGTGGCCGGGCTGAGCGGGCGAACCGCCTGGACCTTGGGCATAACGGATCAGACCTCCTTGCGGGATGACGCGTCCCGATCGACAGGCCTGCGACGCGTGAGCGTCCTGACTCACGGACCCCGCAGGATCCGTTCACAGTGGCGCGACCGCACCGGACTCTCACCGGTTTCCCTCACGACGCCGCAGATGGTCCTCACAACCTAGCGGCGGGCCGCCGAGGCGGTCAATCGCGTCGCTGCTCACACCGATTCTGACGATCCGCTGACCATCCGGCCGCGGGTCCCCGCCGCACCCGCCGCCTCGGTAGCATCCAAGCCGATCGGGGGTACGCATGAAGAAGAGCAGGGCGGCGGGAGCCGTCGCCGTGGTGGTCGCGATGCTGCTTCCGGCCGCGCCGGCGCAGGCCAAGGCGTACGTGTGTCCCGAGCAGCCCGGCGTCGCCAAGGTCAGCGACGCCCAGCCGTACGAGGACCAGCTGTTCGCGCCGGAACGGCTCGCCCCGTTCGCGACCGGTGCCGGGGTGCGCGTCGCCGTCATCGACTCCGGGGTGGACGCCACACACCCGCAGCTGCGCGGGCAGGTCGCCGCCGGCCGGGACTTCCTGCACGGCAATGCCGACGGCCGCCAGGACTGCGTCGGGCACGGCACCGCGGTGGCCAGCATCATCGCGGCCGCCCCGAGGCAGTCGGCCGGCCTGCGCGGGCTCGCTCCCGGCGCGACGGTCGTGCCGGTGCGCGTCAGCGAGCAGGTCGACACCGACCGCGGGTCCGCGCCGAGCGGGCCGGCCAGCCCCGCCAAGTTCGCCCAGGCCATCGACTGGGCGGCCGACCCCGCCCGCGGCGACGCCGACGTCATCAACATGTCGCTGGTGATGACGGACAAGAGCGAGGCGGTCCGCGCCGCCGTGGCCCGCGCCGTCGACCGGGGCGTGGTGGTCGTCGCGGCGGCCGGCAACCACGGCGCCCCCGACGAGGGCAACCCGACGCCGTATCCCGCGGCCTTCCCCGGAGTGATCGGGGTCGGCGCCATCAACGCCGACGGCGTCCGCGGCGACTTCTCCCAGCACGGCGAGTACGTCGACGTGATGGCACCCGGCGTGGGCGTGACGATCGCCGCCCGCCGCTCGGGCCACACCTCCGGCCAGGGCACCAGCTACGCCACCCCGTTCGTCTCCGCGACGGCCGCGCTGGTCAGGCAGCGGTTCCCGTCGCTGACGCCGGCCCAGGTCGCCCGCCGCATCCTCGCCACCGCCGACCCGGCCCCCGGCGGCGCCCGCAGCGACGAGTACGGCTTCGGCATCCTCAACCCGTACCGGGCGCTGACCGAGACGCTCGGCCCGGAAACCCCGCCGGCCGTCGCCCCCGTGGTCGTCCACACCGAGGACCCGGCGGCGGTGGCCCTCGCGGACCGCCGTGCCCGCGCCCGGGACATGTCCATGCTGGTGGCGGCGATCGGCGCGGGCACCGTGGTCCTGGTGATCCTGCTCGCCGCGGCGATCCGCCACGGCCGCCGGCGCGGCTGGCGCCCGGGAACCCCGCTCGAAACCACCGACCCCTGACGGAGCCCGATGGTCACCCCCTGAGAAGTGACCCCTGACGAAGCCGAACCGCCACCCGCGAGTACCGACGCCTGACGGAGCCGAACCGCCACCCACGAGAACCGACGCCTGACGGAGCCGAGCTGCCACCCGCGAGCGGAGCCGAACCGCCGAGCAGGACCGTCGGGGGCCGGGTCTCGCCGGCCGGCCACGGTGTGCGGGCGTCGCGGGTACGGTCGGCGCCGCCCCGCCACAAGACGGAAAGGAACGCCGCGACGACGAAGGAGAACGCCGTGTACGCCAGGTTCGCCTCGCACGCCACCGCCGCCCGACGACGGGTCTCGGCGCCGGCGTGGCGGGGTTGCCGGAGTCGCGGTCACAGAACGGAGGCAGTCAGGCCGTGCGAGAAGAGGATGCACATGACCGAGGACGGCTCCGCACTCGTCGCGTTCCGGGCTGAGGCCGACGCGCTCGTCGGCGCCCTCGGTGAGCTGGCGCCCGCGGCGTGGGACCGGGCCACCCGGTGCGCTCCCTGGCGGGTCCGCGACGTGGTGGGTCACGTCATCACCGTGCTGGCACGCGTACCTGACATGATCGCCGCGCCGGAGCCGCCGCGGGCGGACACGACGGCCACCGGTTACTACCGTCGCGACCACCGGTTCAGCGGCACGGCCAACACCGCCCGGGTCGACGCGGCACGCGGCCGCGCGGCCGGCCTCGACGGTGCCGCGATCGTGCGGCAGTTGGCGGAGACGGCGACGGCCGTGGTCACCAGTTGCGGTCCGGAAGGCGACGGCCGGATCGTGCGGACCCGGCACGGCGACGCCATGCTGTTGACGGACTTCCTTTCCACCCGCGTGGTCGAGGTGGCCGTCCACGGTCTCGACGTCGCCGACGCGCTGGAGCAGCGGCCATGGCTGACCGCGGCGGCGGCGCGCCATCTGCAGCAGTTGCTGTTCGGCGCTGACTGGCAGGCGGCCGTCAGCGCGCTCGGGTGGGATCCGGTGACGCTGCTGCGCAAGACCGGCGGCCGGGCGCCGGTAACGCCGGACGAGGCGGCCGACCTGGCGAGGCTGGGACTACGCCCCCTCACCCTCGGCTGAGTAGCCAGCAACCACCCGGCCGGCAACCACGCGGCCGGGTGGCTGCCAGCCGACGGCCACCCGGTCGGTGGCACCGCGAACGTCTCCGCGGTGTCCCGGGTGTCGTAGGCGCCCATCGCGGTGGTGCGGAACACGGCCGACGGTTAGTGGCAGGGCCTGGATGTGGCGGCCCGGGCGGGTCGCGGACTAGCGAGCGTCGCCCAGCACCGGCAGGAGGCCGGTCAAGGTGTCCACTGTGTACGTCGCGGTCACGCCGGGTGGCAGCGGGCGGGCGTCCCGGCGTACGAAAGCGGTGTCGATTCCCAGGTTGTTCGCCCCGGCGAGGTCGGCGGCCGGGGAGTCACCGATGTGCAGGACGTCGCCCGCGGCCAGGCCGAGCAGGCGCAGCGCCATCCGGAACGGTTCCGGGCGCGGCTTGTATGCGCGGGCGTCCTCGCTGGTCACCACGGCGGCGGCCGTAATGCCGTGGCCGTGCAGCACCGGCTCCAGGCGGTCCCGGTCGGCGTCGGAGACGAGGCAGACCGGCAGCCCGGCCGCCGCCAGGAACGGCAGGCTGTCGGGATACGGCGCGGGAAGGCCGGCGGGATAGCGGGGAGGGCCGGCGTGAGTGCCGAAGTGGGCCGCGGTCTCGGCGAGGCTGGCGGCGTCGAGGTCGTCGAGGCGGCGGAAGTCCGGGCCGTGGGCGCTGCCGGCCATCGCCCAGATGCGCGCGGACCAGTACCGGGCGACGTCGTCCGGGTCGGCCCCGGAGCGGGCGGCGATCCCGGCGGCGGCCTCGGTCGCCCACGTCTCGTCGTCGTGCACGAGGGTGCCGTAGACGTCCAGCAGCACGGCCCTATACATGCCCGGCAGAGTAGGCGACCGAGTCGCGCAGCGCCGCCGTGCACGCCGCGACCATCGGATGGCTCGCCGCTCCCCGCCGGCAGGCGATCCGGGTCCGCCTGCGGTGCGGCAGTGCTGTCAGGCGTACGCCCGGCGGTGCGTCCGCGACGGCGAGCTCGGGCACCAGGGAAACCCCCTGACCGGCCGCGACCAGTGCCAGCACCGTCGCGAAGTCGTCGGCCGTGTGCCGGGTGCGCGGTGTGAATCCCGCCGCGCGGCACACCTGGATCGTGGCCGTGTGGCACAGCGTCCCGGGTGTCGCGGTGATCCAGGCCGAGTCGTCCGCCGCCGGGAGGCCGGTGGTGCCGGACCGCGCGGGTACGGCCAGGTACACCGTCTCCTCCAGCAGCGGCGTCGTGTCCACGTCCGCGTCGGGTGCCGCCGGTGCGACGTCGTAGTCCTGCACGAGGCCCACGTCGAGCTGCCGTTCCCGCAGGGCACGCGGCACCGCGACCGGGTCGAGCTCGGTCACGCGCAGTTCCAGGGCCGGGTGCTCGCGGCCCAGCGACACGAGGGCGCGGGGCAGCAGCGTCCGTACCGCCGTGGGGAACGCGCCGATCCGCAGCGGTCCGGAGAGCCGGTCCGACGCCGAGGCCAGCGCCGCCGTCGCCTGTTCGAGGGCGGCCAGGACCGTCGCGGCGTGGGTGACCAGCACCCGGTTGGCCGCGGTGAACGTGACCCGCCGGCCGGTGCGCTCGAGCAGCGGCACCCCTGCCTCGCGTTCCAGCGCGGACAGTTGCTGCGACACCGCCGACGGCGTGTACGCGTTCACCCGCGCCACCGCCGCGATCGTGCCGAGCAGGTCGAGGTCACACAGCAGCCGCAGCCGGCGCACGTCGAGCATCAGCTGAGCTTACGCACCACCGTACAAATGTGAACTGGACCTGATGGTGGGCGCGGGGGAGGGTCGGGGCATGACTTTCTCCGGTGTGTTCGTGCCGCTCGTCACCCCGTTCGCGGTGGACGGGACGGTCGCTCTCGACGCGCTCGAACGGCTCGCCCACGAGGTGCTCGACGACGGCGCGCGCGGGCTGGTCGCGCTGGGGACCACCGGCGAGCCGGGTTCGCTCACCGGGAGTGAGCGGCGCCGGGTCACCGAGGTCGTCGCCCGGGTGTGCCGTGAGCGGGGCGCGCCGCTGATCGCGGGCGGGCCCGTACCGGACGGCGCGGCGGCCGAGCTGGTGCTGGTGCCACCGTTCGTGCGGCCCGGCGAGGAGGGCGTCGTCGCCTACTTCCGCGCGTACGCCCGGCGCAGCCCGGTGCCCTTGATCGTCTACCACGTGCCGTACCGCAGCGGTCAGACGCTGAGCGCCACGGCGCTGCGCCGGATCGCGGCGCTGGACGGCGTCGCCGGGGTGAAGCTGGCCACCGGCGCCATCGACGCCGACACCGTGGCGCTGCTGGCCGGCCCGCCCGGCGGCCACGCGATCCTCGGCGGCGACGACGCGTTCGTGTCGCCGCTGCTCGCGCTGGGTGCGCACGGCGGCATCCTGGCCTCGGCGCACCTGCACACCGCCCGGTTCGCCGAGCTCGCCGGCGCCTGGCGCGACGGCGACCCGGCCCGCGCCCGCGCGCTCGGCAACCGGCTCGTGCCGCTGTCGCTCGCGCTGTTCGCGCAGCCCAACCCGACGGTGATCAAGGCCGTGCTGCACGCGCACGGCCGCATTCCGACCCCGGACGTACGCCTGCCGCTGCTGAACGCCGGTCCCGCCGCCGTGCGTGCCGCACTCGATGAGTGGGAAGCCGTCCAAAGGGGTTGCGGGCCGGTACCCGTGACGGCAGGGTCGTCGTGTGCGGATGCAGGAGATCGTGATCGCGGATGACGCAGCGGGCCCGTACGGGATGACTGTCGGCCCGGACCGGGCGCTGTGGGTGACCTTCACGCACAGCGGTGAGATCGCCCGGGTCGACGCGCGCGGCGACGTCGAGATCTTCGATCTGGGGGCACCGGCCGCCCAGCCCGCGCTCATCACGACCGGGCCGGACAGCGCGCTCTGGTTCACGCGTACGCAGGACGGCCGGATCGGACGCCTCAGCCTCGGCGGGCGGCTGAGCGAGTTCGCCCTACCGGACCCCGGGTCGGGCCCGTACGGGATCGCCGCCGGCTCCGACGGCGCGCTCTGGTTCACCCAGCTCAACGCCGACCGGATCGGGCGGATCACGCTCGACGGCGACGTCACCGAATTCCCGCTGCCCGTCGCGAAGGCGTTCCCGTCCGCGCTCACCGCCGGCCCGGACGGCGCGCTGTGGTTCGCGCTCAACCAGGCCAACGCCATCGGCCGGATCACCACCGACGGCGAGGTCCGCATCTTCGACCTGCCCACGCCGGGTGCCGCACCGGTCGGGATCACCAGCGACGGCGAGGCGATCTGGTTCGCCGAGATCGGCGCCGGCCAGATCGGCCGGATCACGACCGACGGCACGGTCGACGAGTTCCCGCTCGCCGACCGCGCCGCCCGGCCGCACGCCGTCACCGCCGCCGGGCCGGGCGACGTGTACTTCACCGAGTGGGCCACCAACCGGATCGGTCACATCGACGGCGACGGCACGGTCAGCGGATGGAATCTGCTGACGCCGCGCGGCGAACCGCACGGCATCGCGGTCACCCCGGACGGGACGGTGTGGGCGGCCCTGGAGATCGGCCGGGTCGCCCGGCTGAGCTGACGCTCACTCGTAGCAGTCCTGGTGGTCGTGCTCGAGCGCCATCCGGGCGACCTTGTTGTCGCGTACGTCGAACCGGTAGTGGACACCCGGGTGCCCGTCCTCCTTCCCGCCGAACACCGTCCCGGTGCCGGTGAACTCCTCGCCCTCCAGGTGGGCGGAGAAGTCCGGGTAGGCCCTCGTCAGCCGGGCGAAGGTGCTGCCGACCCGGATGCCCTCGGGCGTGGCGGCATCGCCGTACGCGGGGATCAGGATCAGGCCCTTGCCCGAGGAGAAGATGACGTCCTCGGTGCCGCGGGCCGCGCCCTTCATCGGTGCCGTGCCGCAGCCGGGCCGTACCGGTGCGGAGATCCGGCCGGTCGCGTTCGCGGCCTTGACGGTCATCCCGATCCTCAGCCCGTCCCAGCCGGTCGGCCCGAACACCGGAGTCTCCGGCGTACGGGAACGGGTGGTCTGCGTCGCCGGCGGCGTCGATGACGGCGGTGTCGCCGACGGCGTACGGACGGGGGCCGGGGCCGAGGGAGTGGGGGAGACGAGCCCGGCCGGTTCGGCCCGGCCGTTCACCCGTTCCGGCCCGCCGGCGCAGCCCGGAAGCAGGGCGATGGCGGCCGTCGCCGCGAAAATCATGATCGTGCGTCGCATCGTGCAACCCTTCTCGCAGTCGGTTCATGAGGTGCGATGCGCGCGGCGGCGGACCAGTTCTCCACCTCGGATCACGGACTGGTAACGGCGGTGCGGTGCACACAGGTCAGCATCGGCAAGGGTGAACCCGCCGGCGGCGGTCTCCGGCCGGTTCGCCAGGAACGCCCGGATGCGGCCGAACGACGACGAGTGCTCCACGGGCCTCACCCTAGGCGGCGAGCTGCTCCCGCACCGTCCGCGGTTCCCGGCCGAGAAGCTTGCCGAGCAGCGGATCGACACCGGCGAAGTCCCCGCGCCGCGCCGCCTGGTAGAAGCCGAGCGTGAAGCGCGCAAGCGGCTCCGGCGTGCTCTGGGCCGCCAGCCACTCCTCGTCGCCCACGACCTCCAGCGTGATCGTGCGGCCGGTGACCTCGGACGCGATCCGGGCGAGGACACCGAACGTCGGCGCCTCGCCCGCGGTGAGCGTCACCGGACCGTCGTACCCGCCGCCGGACGCGACGATGAGCGCGGCGGCCTCGGCGGCGTCGTCCCGCGCCGTCCACGACACCGGCCCGTCCCCCGGCACCGTGATGACACCGGTCTCCCGCCACGGCCCCGCCAGCCAGTCGATGCTGTGCAGGTAGAAACCGTTGCGCAGCGCCGTCCAGGCGACCCCCGACCCGGCGAGCAGCCGCTCGGTCGCGGCATGGTCCCGGCCCGGCTTGAAGGGCGAGGCCGGATCGGCGTTCTGATGACTCGTGTAGAGGATCCGCCCGACGCCGGCGGTGACGGCCGCATCGATCGCCGCCCGGTGCAGGCTCACCGCGTCGGCACCCGGATCGTTCGACGACACGAGCAACAGCTGATCGGCGCCGGCGAACGCGTCCGGCAGGGAGCGGGGGTCGGCGTAGTCGCCGTGGCGCACGGCGACCCCGAGCTCGGCGAAATGCTGCGCCTTACTGACGTCGCGCGCCACGACGGCGAGGTCAGTGGCGGGCACGAGCCCGAGCAGATGACCGACGGTAGCGCCGTTGAGCGCGCCGGTGGCCCCGGTAATAACGATCATGACGTGCTCCCCCAGGTGTTAGAACCCGATCGCGAACGCCGAGCACCGCTGCCGCCGAGCCGGCAGCGATCCAGCCGCGCGCGCCGCCTGCGTTAATTACTGGATTGCTATTAACGGCAATCCAGTAATCCAAAAATGGTACAAAACGTCGCTACACCATAATGACAGTTATGGTGTAGCAGCGTGCGAAAGTCGGAGGCCCCTGGCCAGACTGGACTCAGCGCGCAGGGCTACCTGCGGCAGATCGAGCTGCTCGCTCTCGACGTGGTTCCCGCAGCCCGGGACGAGGGCTGGCAGCGGTCGGCTCTGCTGATGGCCGAGCACCGCGGCATCGAGGCGCTCGGCAAGGCAGGCATGACGAGACCACCCTGACGGCGATCGTCGACACCACCCTGGCGGGGCTGCCGCGCGCCGATTGACATTATGCAGGCGGCTGCCTGCATAATGCGTCATGGACGACGTGTTCCGGGCGCTCGCCGATCCGACCCGCCGGCAGTTGCTCGACAGCCTGCGCCACGAGGACGGCCAGACCCTGAGCCGGCTCTGCGCGCGGCTGGCCATGACCCGGCAGTCCGCCACCCAGCACCTGGGCGTGCTCCAGGACGCCAACCTGGTCAGCGTCGTCCGCCACGGCCGCGAGAAGTGGCACTACCTCAACCCTGTCCCCATCCGTGAGTTGCAGCAGCGATGGATCGCCCCGTTCGAGGAGCCGCGGCTGGGCGTCCTCGACGAGATCCGGCGAAACGCAGAGGAGCCGCACATGAGCACCCCCAAGCCCACCTACGTGTACGTGACCTACATCCACGCCACCCCGGAACGGGTCTGGGAGGCGCTGACCGACGCCGACCTGACCGGTGCGTACTGGGGACACCGCAACGTTTCCGACTGGAGGCCCGGATCCCGCTGGGAGCATCGGCGCACCGACGGTTCCGGCATCGCCGACGCCGGCGGGGTGGTGATTGAGGTCGACCCGCCGCGGCGCCTGGTCATGACGTTCGGCGAGGTGGACGCCGCGGCCGGGCCCGACGCCTCCACGGTCACGTTCCTCATCGAGCCCTACGGCGACATCGTCCGGCTGACCGTCACGCACGTGAACCTGGCGTCCGACGAGGACGTCGAGGCCGTCTCGGCGGGGTGGCCCGCGGTGATGGCGAACCTCAAGTCCCTGCTGGAGACCGGCAGCGTGCTGCCACAGGCACCGTGGGAGATGCACGCCGGGCTACGCGCCGGGAAGTAGGTCCGCGATCAGGGCTCCGGCCAGCCCTGCCGTACGGTCCTCGTCGATGTCGAGGGCGAGCACGACGAACCCGCCGGCGCCGGGGATGCGGACGAGTTGCGCGCTCAGCCCGGCCCACAGGCCGCCGTGCCGGTAGACCCGGGTGCCCGCGTACGTCCGGACGTCGATCCCCCAGGCGTAGTCGCCGAGTTCCCCCGGCGACTGGACGAGTGCCGCGACGCCCAGCTCGTCGCGGGACATCGCGTCGTTCCAGCGCAGCAGGTCCGGGGCGGTCGACCACATTCCGCCGTCGCCGAGCGACAACGGCGCCGGGTACCCCGCGCCGGTCGGTGCGGCGCCCGGGGGATGGGGTTGCGGGCCGGGCCAGAAGCGGGTGGCGGGCATCCCGAGCGGCTCGAACACCTGCTCCCGTGCGAAGTCGGGGAGGGGCCGGCCCGCGGCGCGTTCGACGACGGCGGCCAGGCACACGTACCCGGAATTGCAGTATCGGAAGGTGGTGCCGGGTGCGGTCATGAGCCGGTCGGTGCGGCTGAGTGCCTGGATGATGCCGGCGGAGGTGCGGTCGAGCCCGGCCGCGTGCAGTTCGTCGAATTCGACGCCCTCGGGCAGCCCGCTGGTGTGGTGGATCAGGTGCCGCACCCGGATGCCGTCGGCCCAGGCCGGCAGCTCGGGCATCCACTCACCCAGGGCCGACTCGGCGTCCAGCCGGCCCCGGGTGACGAGCAGCGCCGCGCAGGCGGCCGTGACCTGCTTGGACAGCGACGCGGTGTAGAGAACCGTGTCGGCCGGGATTCCCTGGGCCACGATGACCGGCGGATCGGTGCCCCGCCGTAGCCCGGCCACGACGGCGTCGCCGGTGCCGTAGCCGGCCTGGGCGACGAGGGCGGCGATCCGATCGTGCGGGTCCATGCCCGCTTTGTACCGACCGGCGCCGCCTCCGGCAACCGATTACCGGCCGTTCACGCGGCCCCCTGGTCCGTTTCGTGCAGGCACTGGGTCCAGACGATCATCCGGACGGTGGTGTCCGTCGTGCGGGCCAGGGCGACGGTGTGGCCGTCCAGAAGATCGATCTTGAGGTCGGCGGGTCCGGCCCAGGGGCCCTTGACCCACGGGTCGTCGCCGGTCCTCGGGGTGAGACCGGCAGCCTTCCAGTGCCCGGTCAGGCGGGCGTACGTGGCCTTCTCCTCGGCGGCGGCGATCGGCAGGCGGTAGGTGCCCTGCATCCGGTAGAGCTCGTCGTCCGGGAAGTCGCTGATCTGGCCCGGGCAGGTGAGGCGCTCCTCCTCGGGGGCGTCCAGGGGGATCCGGGCGATCGCGGCGACCCGGTCGGCGTGCTCGCGCACCCGCTGCTGCGCGGTGGCCGGCGGGAGGTCCGGGGTGGGGTCGCCGCCGCCGCCCGCGTCCGGGCCCGAGCATCCTCCCGCTCCCGCGAGCAGAGCTCCCGCGAGGACCATCCGCCTGATCACGGCGCGCACTGTAGACCGCCGGCGCAATACGGGCCGCGAGCGAGGCGGGGGGTCTCACGCTCCGTGGGGGCGCACGATGACCTTCACCGAGCCGGGTACGTCGCGGGCCGCGGTCAGGGCGTGGCGGGCGTCGGCGAGGTCGTAGTGGCCGGTGACCAGGGCGTCGAGGTTCACCCGGCCGGAGGCGGCCAGGGCGATCGCGGCGGGCCAGGTGCCGGCGTACCGGAAGGTGCCGGTGACCGTGAGTTCCCGCTGCTGGATGACCGACACGGGCAGGGGGATGTCGGCGGCGCCCATGCCGATCAGCACGGCGCGTCCGGCGCGGTCCAGGGCCCGGATGCCGCCCGCCGCGGCCACCGCGGCGCCCGAGCATTCGAGCAGGACCGTCGGGGGCCGGGTCTCGCCGGCCGGCCACGGTTCGCGGGCGTCGCGGGTACGGTCGGCGCCCAGCGTACGGGCGACAGCCAGCCTGTCGGGGTTGATGTCCTGCACGGTGACGTCGGTGGCGCCGAAGGCCCGGGCGGTCTGCAGCGCCAAGAGCCCGACGGGGCCGGCGCCGGTGACGAGCACCCGGTCACCCGGCCCGACCCGCGCCTTGCGGCAGGCCCAGACGGCGACGGACAGCGGTTCCAGCAGCGCGGCCGCGTCGTCGCTGAGCTCGTCCGGTACGGGATGGGCGAACGCCTCGTGCACGGTGACGTACTCGGCGAACGCCCCGTCGATCGGCGGGGTGGCGAAGAAGCGCATGCCGGGGCAGAGGTTGTACCGCCCGGCGAGGCACTGTTCGCAGGTGAAGTCCGGCACGCCCGGTTCGATCGACACGCGCCGGCCGGGGCGCAGGGCGGTCACGCCCTCGCCGACGGCCTCGACGACGCCGGCGGCCTCGTGGCCGAGCACGAGCGGGGATTCCACCACGAAGTCGCCGATGCGGCCGTGGTCGAAGTAGTGGGTGTCCGAGCCGCACACCCCGACCGCGGACACGCGGATCAGGACGTGCCCGGCGGGCGGTTGCGGGGCGGGGCGCTCGGTGACGACGAGTTCGCCGGGTTCACGCAGCAGGGCGACACGCATGGGGGTTCCTCCGTGGACGGATCGGGGGCCGGGGTCATTCGCCGGTGACGGCGCCCAGGGACAGCCCGGTGACGAGGTGGCGGCGTACGGCCAGGCCGGCGACCAGCATGGGCACCGCGACGACCACGCCCAGGGCGCAGAGCAGCCCCCAGTCGATGCCGCTCTGGGTGACCAGCGCCCCGGCGGCCTGCGGCAGCGTGGCGGTGTCGGGGCCGCTGAGCGCCGACGAGAAGGCGTAGTCGTTCCAGCTGAACACCATGCAGAGCACGGCCGTGGTGACCACGCCGGGGCGGGCCATCGGCAGCGAGACGGTCAGGAAGCGCCGCCATTTGGTGCAGCCGTCGAGCAGCGCCGCCTCCTCGACCGAGGCGGGTACGCGCCCGAAGAAGGCCGACATCAGCCAGACGGCGAACGGCAGGTTGAAGCTGAGGTGGGCCAGGACCAGGCCGGGGATGGTGTCGACCAGCCCGGCGGAGCGGAACATGACGAACAGCGGGACGATCACGGCGGCGATGGGTGCCATCCGGGTGGACAGCACCCAGAACGCCACGTCGGTGCGGTACCGCGACACCCAGTGGGCCAGGCCGTAGCCCGCCATGCAGCCGAGGGTCACGGCGATGACGGTCGAGACGCCGGTGACGAGCAGGCTGTTGAGCAGGAACGTGCCGGCCCGGTTGCCGCCGAGGAACAGGTTGCGGAAGTTGTCCAGGGTGGGCGCGAAGCTCAGCGTCACGTCGCTGGTGCGGATCGCGGTGCCGGGCTTGAACGCGGTGATGAGCATCCAGAGCAGCGGCACCGCCGCCCACAGGGCCAGGAGCAGGGCCAGCGCGGGTACGAGCACGCGCGTCGCCGGGCGGGACCCGGAGTGCCGGGCGGTGGTCGTCACGCGTCACCTCCTTGGGTCGGGCCGGCGGTGCGCTCGCCGAAGAACCGCAGGAACAGGCGGGCGAGGACGATGGAGAACGCCAGCATGGTCAGGCCCAGCACCGCGGCCTTGCCGAGCTGGTTGTTGAAGCGGAACGCGTACTCGTACAGCTTCAGCGGGATGATCTTGGTGGCGTCGGCCGGGCCGCCGTTCGTGGTGGCGGTGACGATGTCGAAGTAGCGGATCGCGTCCATCGACCGCACGAGCAGCGCCACCAGGATGATCGGGCGCATCTGCGGCAGCGTGATGCTGACGAGCGTGCGGAAGTAGCCGGCACCGTCGACGGTCGCGGCCTCCAGCGTCGACGGCGGCACCGAGGAGAGCCCGGCGAGCAGGATCAGCGCGACCAGCGGGGTCCACTGCCAGACGTCGATCGAGGCGACGACCGGCAGCGCGGTCGCCGGCGACGCGAGCAGGTCCGCGTCCAGGCCGGCGGCCTGCAGGAGCTGGGCGTACAGGCCGATGGTGGAGTCGAGCATGAACCGGCCCAGGAGCCCGACCATGACCGGGGCGAGGAACATCGGCAGCAGCACGATGGACAGCACGAGCGAGCGTCCGCGCAGCAGCCGGTGCAGCACGAGCGCCGCGCCGAGCCCGAGCAGCATCTCGAGCGCGACGATGGAGACGAAGTAGATCAGCGACCGCCACCAGGAGGCCCAGACGGCGGGGTCGCCGAGCACCGCCGTCCAGTTGTCGAGCCCGGTGAAGGTGAGCGAGACACCGCCGAGGGTGCGGACCTTGGCGAAGCTCATCGCGACGAGGATGACGAACGGAATCCAGGACAGGACGCTGAGCAGGGTCAGCGCCGGGGCCATCATCGCGAACTCGAACGTCTTGAGGCCGCGCGGCGGGCGGCGGCGCCGGGTGCGCCGCGGCCGCCGGTCCGCCGGGGACGGCGCGACGGCCGTCGCCGGCGGTGCCTTCGAGATGCCGACGCTCACTGCATCGCCTTCTGCATCTGCTGCTGGATGGCGGCCATGGTCGCGGCCGGGTCGGCGTTCTGGGTGAGCATCTTGGACAGCTCGGTGAAGATGATGGTGTCGAGCTCGACCCACTGGGAGACCTTGGGGCGCAGGCCGATGTTCTCCGGCTGCCAGGCCTTGAGCACGGTCTGCGCGGTGCGGATGTTCGGGAACTTCGACGGGCTGCGGCCCTCCTCGGCCTTGACCTCGGGCAGCCCGTAGACCGACGTACGGGTGGGCGTGCCGCCGCCGACCTTGGAGCCCAGGCTCATCAGCTGGGTCTGCGGCGAGGTGGCCCAGTTGACGAACAGCCACGCCGCGCCGAGCTCGTCGCCCTTCGCGTTGGCGTTGATGCCGATGCCGGTGCCGCCGAAGATGTGCGCGCGGCGCGACGGGCCCTTGGGCAGCAGGGCGTACCCGACCTTGCCGGGGAAGGCCTTCTCCTCGCCGGCGGCGAACTCGTGCCAGTTGGGGCACATCGCGATCTCGCCGGCGACGAACGCGTCGGCGAGGCCGGTCCAGTCCCAGGTGGTCGACGACGGGTGCGCGGCGGAGAGCAGCTCGCGGTAGAAGGTCGCCGCGGCGACGCCGGCGGCCGAGCCGACGGTCACGGCGCCGGGGTCGTCGGAGCCCCGGAGGCCGAGGCTCTGACCCTTCTCGAAGTAGTCGCCGCCGAACGCCCACAGCACGTTGGAGAAGTCGCATTGCAGGGAGTCGTGCTGCTTGGCCTGCGCGCCGATGCCGTACTTGACGTCCTTCCGCGCGTTCTGGTTGAACCACCGGGCGACCGCGAGGTACTGCTGCCAGGTCATGGCGTCCGAGGGGGTCGGGTCGAAGCCGAGGTCGGCGCGGGCGCGGTCGCCGTACTTCTCGAACAGGTCCCGGCGGTAGTGCATGATCATCGTCGGTGCGTCGTACGGCAGCGCGAAGACCTTCTTGTCGTCGATGAACGTCCCGGTCGCCTGCAACTGGGTGCTGATGAAGTCGTCCAGGCCGCCCTCGACGCCGGGGTAGTTGCCGCTGTCGAGCAGCGGGCGCAGGTCGGCCAGCCCGTCGGCCATGGGCGCGAGGATCTGGTACGGGTCCGCGTAGATGACGTGGTTCTGCGCCGTACCCGAGGAGAAGTCGAGTTTGCACTTCTCCACGACCTTGTCCAGCTCCATCTGCTGGACCTTGACCGTGATGCCGGTCAGCTGCTCGAACGGGGCGAGGTTGGCCGCGATGGCCGCCGAGGGCGACGTGTTCTCCGAGATGAAGTTGATCGTGGTGCCGGTGAACTGCTTCCAGGGGTCGCCGCCGCCCGCGGAGCCCTTGGGAGTGTCGGTCCCGCCGCCGGAGGAGCACCCCGGCAGGGCGAGGGCCGCGGCGATCGAGGCCCCGCCCCAGAGAAGCTGCCGGCGGCTGAAAGCATCAGTCGAGAACGCCATTCCGCATCACCTGTCTGGTAGTCATGCTGGTTACCGCGAAGTTAAATGAGCGTTGCCCGACGAACTAGTGCCTCAGATCACACCTTCTTGTACTTATATGCACGAGTGGCGTGGACCCCGGAGGATCGATGTCCCTGCACACCCCCGCCCATCCGCACGCCGAACGCGCCCGGCGGCTGGTCCGGCAGAACGCGACGCGCGAGATCATCCCGGCCGTACCGGATCAGACCGGCCGCTGGCTGATGCACGGCTACCCGGACCCGGTCGCGCGCTGGAACCACCACCCCGAGCTGGAGGTCCACCTGCTGCAGTACGGCTCCGGCTGGTACATCGTCGGCGACCGGATCGGCCGCTACTCGCCGGGCCAGCTCGTGCTGGTCGGCTCGAACCTGCCGCACAACTGGATCAGCGACGCCGGGCCGGGGGAGCACATCGCCGACCGCGACGTCGTGTTCCAGTTCCATCCCCAGTGGGTCCGCGACGCCCAGGCGCTGATCCCCGAGCTGGCCACGCTCGAGCCGCTGCTGGCCCGCTCCGCGCGCGGCATCGAGTACACCGGCGCGGCGGCGGCGCGGGCCACCGAGGCGCTGCTCGCGGTCGGCCGCTGCTCGGGCCTGGAACGGCTGCACCACATCACCGCCCTGCTGCACAGCCTCGCCGACGCCCCGCCGCACGAGTGCGAGCTGCTGGCCAGCCCCGGGATCGCGCCACCCAGCGACGGCGAGGCGGCGCGGATCGTGGACATCGCGATGCGGGAGGTCTTCACCAACCTCCACGGCACGGTCCGGCTCACCGCGATCGCCGCCCGGGTCGGGATGTCGCAGTCCGGCTTCTCCCGCTACTTCGCGCGGGCCACCGGCCAGTCCTTCAGCGACACCCTGCGCAAGTTGCGGCTGGCCAAGGCGCGGCAGCTGCTCGAGTTCACCGACGACCCGATCACCGAGGTGGCCCGGTCCAGCGGCTACAGCAACCTGTCGAACTTCAACCGTCAGTTCCGCTCCGAACACGGCCTGACGCCGAGCGAGTACCGTGGGCAGCGCGGCCGGAGCGGGCCGATGAGGGGCTGAGGTGAAGCGTAGGATCCGCGATGTGTCTCGTCCGCGCCGCGCGGCCGGGTGGGTCCTGACCGGGCTGGCCGCCCTCGTCGTCTTCCTCGCCCTGGTGGTGCCCGATCAGGTGCTGCGCCTGCCGGCCGGCTCGTCGCCGTGGGCGACGCTCGTCCGCGTACCCCTGGAAGCGCTGGTCGCCGCCGCGATCCTGCTGGTGCTGCCGCCGCGGGCCCGGACCGTCACCGCGACGGTGCTCGGCGCCGTGCTCGGGGTGCTGACCGTCCTGAAGATCATCGACATGGGGTTCCAGGCGGCGCTGTCCCGGCCGTTCGACCCGGTCCTCGACTGGCCGCTGCTCGCCGACGGCTACCGCTACGTCAAGGGGTCCTCCGGCTCCGCCGCCGCGTTCGGCGCGGTCGCCGGGGCGGTGCTGCTCGCGGTGAGTGTGCCGGCCGGCATGCTGTTCGCCGTACGGCGGCTCGCCGCGGTCGCGTCCCGGCACCGGGACGCGGCGCGCGCCACCACCGGGGTCGCGGCCGTCGCCTGGCTGGTCCTGGCCGTGCTGGGCGCCTCCCTGGTCCCCGGCGTGTACGTGGCCTCCGACAGCGCCGCCCTGCTCGCCCGCGACAACGTGCTCAAGGTCCCCGCCGCCGTGCGGGACCGGCACGAGTTCGTCGCCCAGGAGGCCGCCGACGCGTTCCGCGACGCCCCGCCGGCCTCGCTGCTGGCCGGGCTGCGCGGCAAGGACGTGATCTTCGCGTTCGTGGAGAGCTACGGCCGCTCGGCGATCGAGGACCCGGTGCTGAACAAGCGGATCACCGCGATGCTCGCCGACGGCACCCGGCAGCTGGACGCGGCCGGCTACGGCTCCCGCAGCGGCTTCCTGACCTCCCCGACCGCGGGCGGCGGCAGCTGGCTGGCCCACGCGACGTTCCAGTCCGGGGTGTGGATCGACAACGAGCAGCGCTACCGCAAGCTCGTCTCCGGCGACCGGCTCACCCTGACCAGCGCGTTCCACCGCACCCAGGCGTGGACGACCGTCGGCGTCGAGCCCGGCGTCACGTACGCGTGGCCCGAGGCGCAGTTCTACGGCTACGAGAAGGTGTACGACTCCCACACCCTCGGCTACCACGGCCCGATCTTCGGCTGGGGTCCCGTCCCCGACCAGTTCACCCTCAAGGCGTTCACCGACCAGGAGTACGCCCGCCCCGGCCGCGCCCCGATCATGGCCGAGATCACCCTGGTGTCCAGCCACATGCCGTGGGCGCCGATCCCGCAGGCGGTCGGCTGGGACGAGCTCGGCGACGGCTCGATGTACCAGGCGCAGTGGCAGCGCGGCCCGTTCGCCGAGGAGGTGTGGAAGGACCCCGCCCGGGTGCGCGCCAACTACGCCGACTCGGTGGTCTACTCGATCGGCACGCTGCTGTCCTGGATCCGCACGTACGGCGACGACAACCTGGTGATGGTCCTGCTCGGCGACCACCAGCCGCCCCCGATCATCGTCGGCGACAGGGCGAGCCGCGACGTGCCGGTGACCGTCATCGCCCACGACCCGGCGGTCCTGGACCGGATCACCTCCTGGGGCTGGAATTCCGGTCTGAAGCCCGGCCCGGGCGCCCCGGTGTGGCCGATGGACCGGTTCCGCGACCGGTTCCTGACCGCTTTCGGCCCGGCCGCCGCCACGCCCGGCGGTAAATGAGATGTCCGGCGCGGGCCGGGCCTCTACCGTCGCGGCATGAGCTCACGCACGATCCGGGTCACCGTCCGCGGCGCGTTCGACGCCCTCACCGACGCGCAGCGCGCCGGCCTGCTCGCCGACGCCGACCGCCACGACGTCGCCTACGCGGCTTTCACGGCCGAGGGGTCGCTGACCTACGACATCGCGGCCAGGCCGTTCTTCACCTTCCGGTACGCCGGGACGGTCGACGACGAGCGCGACATCCCGGCGGTCACGGCCCGCGCGGAGGCGGCGGCGGTGGCCTGGCTGACGGCACGCGGCTACGCGTACAAGAACCTCACGTCCCAGGCGGTCGACCTGTCGCAGACCCCGCTGGGCAAGCGGGGCCGCCGCGAAGCCTCCCGTCAACCATAGGTTGACGGGAGCGCCACCGTCAACCTATGGTTGACGACATGACGCAGCTGACGCCGCCTGTGCGGCTTGACGAGCTTATTCACGCCATCACCACGAACCGGCCCGATGCGCCGCTCGAGCGGCTGTCCGACGCCGTGCTGCTCGCCGATCATCTGGGGGAGCTCGCCGACCATCTCATCGGGCACTTCGTCGACCAGGCCCGGCGCTCCGGCGCCTCCTGGACCGACATCGGCCAGAGCATGGGCGTGTCGAAGCAGGCCGCACAGAAGCGGTTCGTGCCCAAGAGCGACCTCGACCCGTCGCAGGGTTTCAGCCGGTTCGGCGAGAACGCGCGCAGCACCGTCGTGGGCTCCATGAACGCCGCGAAGGCCACCGGGCATCCCGAGATCCACCCCGAGCACCTGCTGCTGGGGATGCTCGACGTGCCCGGCGCCGGGGCGCACGCGGCGATCGGGGACCTGGGCCGGGCCCGGGACGCCGCGATGGCCGCGCTGCCCGCGGCGCCCGGGGGGACGCTGCCGGAGCTGATCCCGTACGACGCGCGGTCACGCAAGGTGCTCGAGCTCACCTTCCGGGAGGCGCTGCGCCTGGGCGACGACACCGTGCGGACCGGGCACATCCTGCTGGCCATGCTGGAGGAGGCCCAGGGCGGCGGGGTGCTCGGCGGGCTCGGGCTGGACAAGGCGGGCGTCGAGGCGGCCCTGGGTCACTCCGCCAGGTAGGACTCGATCGCCTCGACCACCAGGGCGTGGTCGTCGGCCTGCGGCAGCCCCGACACGGTCACGACCCCGACCACACCCACCCCGTCCACGCGTACGGGGAAAGCGCCGCCGTGGGCCGCGTAGTCGGCCGGGTCCACGCCGAACGTCGCGTCCAGCGTGTCGCCCTTCGCCGCGAGCCGCCGCCCCACCAGGTACGACGACGCGGCGAAGCGTTCCACCACCCGCACCTTGCGCACGATCCAGCTGTCGTTGTCCGCGGTGCTGCCCGGCAGCGCCGCGTGGAACAGCTGCTGGGTGCCGCGCCGGATGTCGATGGCCACCGGCAGGTCCCGGCCGGTGGCCAGGTCCACGAGCAGGCTGCCCAGGTGCCACGCGTCCGCGTTGTCGAAGCGCGGGAACAGCAGCCGCCGCTCCTGCTCCTCGAGCCGGGCGATGAGGTCGTCGTCGGTCATGCGCCCATTCTGCGGCACGGCTCAGGCGCGGAACTGATCTATCCCCAGCTTCACGATCAGGGCGAGCACGACCACCAGCAGCACCACGCGGACGAAGCCGGAGCCGCGGCGCAGCGCCATCCGGGCACCGAGCACCGCCCCGCCGATGTTGCACACCGCCATCGCCGCGCCCAGCTGCCAGTGCACGTGCCCGGTGGCGCCGAACACCGCGAGCGCGCCCAGGTTCGTACCCGTGTTCACGATCTTCGCCATGGCCGAGCCGTGCACGAAGTCCGCGCCCACGACGGTGGTGAACGCCAGCACCAGGAACGTGCCGGTACCGGGGCCGATCAGCCCGTCGTACGCCGCGATCAGCCCGCCGGCGACCGCGATCACCGCCACCGTGCGCGCCGGGGTGCGCTTGAGCGGGTCCGCCACCAGGCCCATCGCCGGGCGCAGCGTCACGAACAGCGCCACCGCCACCAGCACGCCGAGCACCACCGGCCGGTACGCCGCCGCCGGCACCACCCCGGCCAGCAGCGCACCCAGCCCGGAGACCACCACCGCCAGCCCCGCCGCCGGCCCGGCCACCCGCCAGTCCAGCTTCGTGCGCCGCGCGTACGTGAAAGCCGCCGTGCTCGTGCCCGCCACCGCGGCCAGCTTGTTGGTGCCCAGCGCGGTGGCCAGCGGCAGCCCCGGCGCGGCGATCAGCAACGCCGGGAGCAGCAGCAGGCCACCGCCGCCGACCACCGCGTCGACCCAGCCCGCCGCCGTCGCCGCACCCAGCAGAGTAACGACCGAGAACGCATCCACGCCTGACAGAATGGACTACCGGCCCCGGCGCCTCCGCAGCCAGATCCCCGCCGTCCCGATCAGCAGGAACACCGACGCCGCACAGCACACCGCTTTGAACACAGCACCTCCCCGCGTACCTCGATAAGGTCTTGTCCCGTGCGCCTGGCCACCTTCAACCTGCTGCACGGCAGGTCCCTCTCCGACGGCAACGTACACGCCGAGCGGGTGGCGACCGCCGTCGCCGACCTCGACGCCGACGTCCTCGGCCTGCAGGAGGTCGACCGCGCCCAGCCCCGCAGCGGCCACCTCGACCTCACCGCCATCGCCGCGGAGGCCCTCGGCGCCCCCGCCCACCGCTTCGCCGCGGCCGTCGCCGGCACCCCCGGCGAGACCTGGCGGCCCTGGCGCTCCGAGGCCGACAACGTCCATCCGCTGTACGGGATCGCCCTGGTCAGCCGCTACCCGGTGGCGCGCTGGCAGATCACCCCGCTGCCGGCGGCGCCCGTACGCTCGCCGGTCTGGATCCCCGGCCCCGACGGCGGCCTGCTGATGCTCAAGGACGAGCCGCGGGTGCTGATCGCCGCCGTCATCGACGCGCCGGGCGGGCCGATGACGGTCGCCACCACCCACCTGTCGTTCGTGCCGGGCTGGAACCTGCGCCAGCTGCGGGCCGCCGTCCGGGCCCTGCGCGCCCTGCCCGCGCCGAGGGTGCTGCTCGGCGACCTGAACCTGCCCGCCGGCCCGGTGCGCGCCTTCACCGGCTGGCGCAGCCTCGCGCGGCGGCCGACGTACCCGAGCCCGGCGCCGCGCGCCCAGCTCGACCACATCCTCGCCGACCCGCGTGGCGGCGCCCGCCTCGGCCCGGTCGTGCAGGTCCGCACCCCGGCCGTCGCCGTCTCCGACCACCGCCCGCTCGTGGTGCACCTCGACCCCGCTCAGGCCGGCCGCTCGTAGACGATCTCCAGGCCGTCCTCCTCGTCCCACTGCTCGCCGATCTTCTCGAAGCCGAAGCCGGCGATGGTGGCGAGCGAGGCCGTGTTGTCCGGACGGATGCTGGCCCGCACCGCCTTGACCCGCGGGTCGGCCTCGGCGCGCCGGATCAGCTCGCCGAGCATCGCCTTGGCGAAACCCCGTCTCCGGTACGCCGGATCGACCGAGTAACCGACCTCGACGCGGCCCTCGGCGTCCGGTGGGGCGTGGAAGCCGCCGTGCCCGACGAGGTGGCCGCCGGCGAACGCCGCGCGGGCCACCCAGTCCTCGGACGCGGGGTCCTGCTCGATCTGGCGTACCCGGATCTCCCACAGCCACTTCTCGCTGCGCAGCCACTCGGTCAGGGGAGCGCCGGCGAGCTCGCCGGCGCGGGCCACGTCGCCGTCGATCAGGGCCCGCATGGCGGCCACCGGGAGTCGCACGAAGGTGATCACGTCCCGATCCTAGTGTGGCGCCGGGCACACATAGGTTGCGCACAACTCAATTGCGCACTAGCGTTCTCGGCATGGAAGAGAGCACCGGCCTCGAGCAGATGATCTGCTTCGAGCTCTACGCAGCCTCACGGGCCATGACCGGCCTCTACCGGCCCGCTCTCGACGCCCTCGGCATCACTTACCCGCAATACGCCGCCCTACGCGTCATCTGGCACCGCGGCCGCATCACCGTCCGCGACCTCGGCGCCGCCCTGCGCCTCGACAGCGGCACCCTCTCGCCCCTGCTCAAACGCCTCGAACACCAGGGCCTCATCCGCCGCGAACGCGGCACCCACGACGAACGCGTCGTCTGGATCAGCCCCACCGACGCCGGCACCGACCTCGAACACCGCGTCGCCGACCTGCCCGAACGGCTGGCCTGCGCCCTCGACCTCAGCGCCGAGGAGTTCCAGACCCTGCAACACCTGCTCGGCCGCATCCGCGGCGCGGCAACCCGCACCATCTGACAGGAGAACCCGATGCCTGCCATCTACACCGCCTCCGCCACCGCCACCGGCGACGGCCGCAGCGGACACAGCCGCTCCAGCGACGGCGTGCTCGACCTCGACCTCGCCGTCCCCAAGGAGATGGGCGGCCCCGGCGGCCACCTCACCAACCCCGAACAGCTCTTCGCCACCGGCTACGCCGCCTGCTTCCACGGCGCCCTCAAGACCGTGGCCCGCGGCCGGAAGATCACCCTCACCGACGTCGCCGTCACCGTCGACGTCGGCATCGGCCCCGACGACAAGGGCGGCTTCGGCCTCACCATCGCCATCGAGGCCGAACTCCCCAGCGTCGACGAGGCCACCGCCAGGGAGCTGCTCGACGCCGCCCACCAGGTCTGCCCGTACAGCAACGCCACCCGCGGCAACGTCGACGTCACCCTCACCCTCGCCTGAGAAACACCACCACCCCTCGATCGAAAGGAAGCGTCATGCCCTACGCCACCGTCAGCACCGGAGTCGACCTCTACTACGAGGACTTCGGCACCGGCGACCCCGTCGTCCTCATCCACGGCTGGCCGCTGTCCGGCCGCAGCTGGGAAGCCCAGATCCCGGCCCTCGTCGCCGACGGCAAGCGGGTCATCACGTACGACCGCCGCGGCTTCGGCAAGAGCAGCCAGCCCTGGACCGGCTACGACTACGACACCTTCGCCGCCGACCTCGACGCCCTGCTCACCCAGCTCGACCTCACCGGCGTCACCCTCGTCGGCTTCTCCATGGGCGGGGGAGAGGTGGCCCGCTACCTCGGCACCTACGGCAGCGCCCGGATCAGCAAGGCCGTCTTCGCCGGCGCCGTCCCGCCGTACCTCTACAAGAGCGACGACAACCCCGACGGCGCCCTCGACGACGCCACCATCAAGGCCTTCCAGGACGGCGTCATCGCCGACCGCATCGCCTTCGTCGACGGCTTCGCCCAGAACTTCTTCACCGCCGGCGGCACCCTCAAGGTGAGCGACAACCAGGTCCGCTACGCCCAGGAACTCGCCCACGTCGCCTCCGCCAAGGGCACCCTCGACTGCATCACCGCCTTCGGCCGCACCGACTTCCGCGGCGACCTCGCCAAGATCAGCATCCCCACCCTGGTCATCCACGGTGACAGCGACGCCATCGTCCCCATCGAGAACAGCGGCCGCCGCACCGCCGAGAGCATCCCCGGCGCCCAGCTCGTCGTCATCGAGAACGGGCCCCACGGCATCAACGCCTCCCACCCCACCGAGTTCAACGAGGCACTGCTCACCTTCCTCAACAGCTGACACACGTACGCCAAAAATGGCCGGTCACCCCGCACAGGGTGACCGGCCACCGGTGCAAGACCACCGAACCACCCTCCCAGCCCGCCACCATGCGCTACGAATAGGGACGGCACCAGGCGACCGAAGCACCGGATTGGCGGCCGACATGCTCGACATCGACACCGTCTCCAACCGGGTGTTCGAACAACTCCTCGACGCCGCCCCGGACGCGGTCGTCGGCACCAACGCCACCGGCCGGATCGTCTTCGTCAACACCCAGGCCGAACGACTCTTCGGCTACACCCGCGGCGAACTGCTCGGCGAACCCATCGAGGTCCTCGTCCCCGACGACCTCACCACCGCCCACCGCGGCCTGCGCCGCCGCTACGCCGACCACCCCGTGCACCGCGCCATGGGCAGCGGCCAGCCCCTGCGCGCCAAACGCAAGGACGGCACCGTCTTCCCCGCCGAGATCAGCCTCTCCGGCCTGCACACCGACACCGGCCTGATCGTCTCCGCCGCCGTACGCGACATCAGCGACCGCCTCGTCGCCGAGGCCGAACGCGCCCGCCTGCGCGAGGACGCCGACCGCGCCAAACTCCAGGAACAACTCCAGCGCACCCAGCGCATCGAAAGCCTCGGCCAACTCGCCGGGGGAGTCGCCCACGACTTCAACAACCTGCTCGCCGTCATCATCAACTACGCCGAGTTCATCAGCGACACCGCCACCTCCGACGGCCGCCCCGGCATCCCGGCCTGGACCGAGGTGCACCGCGACATCCAGCAGATCCTGCGCGCCGCCCGCCGCGGCGGCGACCTCACCCGCCAACTGCTCGCCTTCGCCCGCCAGGAAGTCACCCGCCCCCAGGTCCTCGAACTCACCCAGGTCGTCCGCGGCGTCGAGGACATGCTCCGCCGCTCCATCGGCGAACACATCACCCTCAACGTCCACCTCGCCGACTGCGGCCCCGTCCTCGCCGACCCCGGCCAGCTCGAACAGGTCCTGGTCAACCTCGCCGTCAACGCCCGCGACGCGATGCCCTCCGGCGGCACCCTCACCATCGAGACCGGCAGCGTCCTCGTCGACAGCGACTACCGCGTCCAGGGCCCGCCGGTCCCCGCCGGCGAATACGCCCGCCTGCGCGTCAGCGACACCGGCACCGGCATGCCCCGCGACGTCATCGACCGCGTCTTCGAACCCTTCTTCACCACCAAACCCCAGGGCCAGGGGACCGGCCTCGGCCTGGCCATGGTCTACGGCATCGTCACCGGCGCCGGCGGCACGGTCAACATCCACTCCGAGGAGGGCATGGGCACCACCATCAGCGTCCTGCTGCCCATCACCAACCGCCAGCCCACCACCGTCGCCGCGGGCCCACCCCCGACCGACGGCCTCGACGGCCACGGCAGGACGGTCCTGCTCGTCGAGGACGAACCCGCCCTGCGCCACATCTGCCGCCGGACCCTGACCACCAGCGGCTACCAGGTCCTCGCCCCGGACGACGTGACGGCGGCGATCGACCTCGCCCAGCACCACCCCGGCCGGATCGACCTCCTGCTCACCGACGTGGTCATGCCGACCATGCTCGGCACGGCCCTCGCCAAACAGGTCGCGGCCGTACGCCCCGACCTGCGCGTGCTGTACATGTCCGGCTACGCGACGCCGGTCCTGGCCAGCCACGGCACCCTCGACCCGACGATCACGCTGCTGGAGAAGCCGTTCACCCGGGCGGACCTGCTCGTCGCGATCCACCAGGCCCTCACCGCCCCCTGACCACGCCGTCCTCTCCCGCCCGGCTCCGCGCTTTCCCCGGCTCTGTGCTTTCCCGGCTCCCTGCTTTCGCCGGCGGCTCTCCGGCCGTGCCGCTCTCACTGCGACTGTCGCAGCGCGCGGTCCGTCAGGCCGCTCTCACTGCAGCCGACCCAGCGCGCGGTTCGTTCGGTTCGCGCGCACCGCCGCCCGCTGCTGCGCCGCCGTCACCTCGATGTAGCCCTGCGACGTCGTCAACGACGCGTGCCCCAGCAACCGCATGATCTCCGAAGCGTTCGCCCCGTCCTCGGCCAGCCGGGTCGCGAACGTATGCCGCAACGCGTGCAACTGCGCACCTCGCGGCACCCGATCCGACACCCCGGCCCGCCGGAAACACGACTGCACCAGATACTGCAGCCCGCCCCGCCGCAACGGCTCACCCCGCCGATCCACCAGCAGCGGATCATCCGGCCGCACCCGCCCGAACCGCAGCCGGCGGCTCTCCACGTACCGCTCCACGACGGCATCGAGCTCGGGCTCGATCGGCACCGCACGCGGCCGCCCACCCTTGCCCGCCACCTCGACCCGCCGCTCACCCGGCCGCCCCATCACGGACCCGGCCCGCAACGCCAGCAACTCCGACAGCCGCAACCCGGCACACAGGGCAAGCGCCAGCACGGCCACATCCCGCTCGGGCCACGGATCCCGCTGCCGCTCGTCGACCTGGTTCACGGCCGCGAGCAACTGCTCGGGCGTGTCCTCACCACGCAGCGGCTTAGGGGAGGGGGTCGCCATCCGAGGCTTACCGACCGCGGGCATCGGATTCCCGGCCACCACGCCGTCCACCACCAGGAACCCGAAGAACGAATTCCAGCTCGACCAGGCCCGATACACCGAGGCAGGAGCCCGCCCGGCCGCGAACCGCGCAAACGCCGACCGCAGGACACGGGGGGAGAGGTCACCCAGAGTGACATTCTCACCGATCAGCCGCAGCACAGCATGCAGGTCCCGCCGATAGGCGAGCAGCGTGTGCTCCGACGGCTTCCGAACGGCCCGCGCCCCGAGAAACTCCTCCACAAGCGCCTCGACCGGAATGTCTTGATTGTCCTGCATAAGGAATATTATGCAGGAAAGACCCATTCACCGACACCCCGAACCGTCCGCGATCCACGAGCATCCCGAATTCGACGCGACTTGGCGCACCAGCGATGCCGTCCCGCGTGCCGGCATCGGCTGCCAGGCCGAGCCCGTGGGGCCGAGGCAAAGAGCCGCAGCCAACGTGGGGCCACGGCCGCCGTGGCGTGGACGATCCGCCGGCGCGGGTACGCCAGGCGCGCTGGTCGAGCAGGAGCAACGAGTGCGGGTACCGCCGGCGCGGGTACGCTGGCGCGCCGGTCGAGCACGAGCAAGAGCACGGGTGCCGTGGCGTGGATCCGGCGGTGCGGGTGCGTGCCGAGGTATGCGGAGTTGGCGCGCCGACAGCAGCCTCAGTGCCGACAAATTCGACACTCCGGAGGACGCCGGCGGTTTCGACGTACCGTGGCATCGGCCGTAACCGGGTCCGCCGCACCGAACCTCACCGCTCACCACCCCGTTCCGCGCTCAGGTTGACATAATGTCAATTATCGACCATCTGAATTCTGCCGTTCGAGCCCGGAACGCCGGCCGCCTGCGGTATGGCCGTAGGGCCTCCCGGCGCCGAGTCGTCCACCGGCGGGCTGCAGCGCGCGGTGACGCCGACTCGGGCCGCCTGAGACGCGCGGGCCGAGCTGGCCCGTCTCGTCCGGACGCGGCCGGCCGGTCGAGGCGGCGGGTCATTGTGTGCGCCGGTCGAATCCCGAGGACCGGCGCACGTCGCTGGCCGGGGCGGAAGCCGTCTTCGAGGACGAGGTAGGGGCGCGGGTGGGTGCCGCCCCTCTCCCCCGCCGGGCTGGAGCTGCTGTCGGGGTTTCTGGGCAGGCTGCGGGAGGCCGCCCGCTGAGCGACGTCGGGGACGGACAGGGCAGGATCTCGGTCATGGCGGGAACCGTATCGGCGGGGTCTGACACTTTCGTGCGCTGGACGACGGGCTTCCTCGATGCGCCGTCCCGGGCGGCGGAGGAGTTCTGGCGGGACGTCACCGGGTCGGGGCTCTCGTCCCGGCGCGGGGCCGGTGGCGAGTTCGCCACGTTGCTTCCGGCCGGCGGTGACGCGTACCTGAGGGTGCAGGTGGTGGGTGACGGCCCGGCGCGGGCCCACCTGGATCTGCACGTGGAGCGGGTGGCGGCGCAGGCGCGCCGGGTGGTGGGGCTCGGTGCGGTGGTGGTGCACGAGGAGGGCGGGCTGGCGGTGCTGCGGTCGCCGGCGGGCCTGCTGTTCTGCCTGGTGTCGTGGCAGGGCGAGGTCGTGCGGCCGGTGCCGGCGGCGTGGCCGGGCGGGCGCAGCCTGGTCGATCAGTGGTGTCTGGACATTCCGGGTGCGGTGTTCGAGGCGGAGGCCGATTTCTGGGCGGCGGTGACGGGTTGGCCCCGGCGTCCGGCTTCCCGGCCCGAATTCGAGATTCTGGTACGCCCGGACGGCATGCCGTTGCGTCTTCTGCTGCAGCGGATCGGCGGCCCGGTGTCCGGCATGCATCCCGACGTGGCGGCCGACGACCGGGATGCAGAGGTCAGGCGCCATGTCGAGCTCGGTGCGGCGGTGGTGCGGACCGAGGCGGCGTGGACGACGCTGCGCGACCCGGCCGGCCGGTCGTACTGCGTGACGGATCGGGATCCGGTGACCGGCCGGCTGGGCTGACGAGGTTCTTGTCGGTGGGTACTGGTAGAACTGACGACGTTGGAACACACGTTCGAGGGAGGGTGACCGATGGCGGCAGCGCGAACCGGGGTGCGCGGGCTGAGCCCCGAGGAGTTGCGGGTGATCGGCGACGCGCTGGGTGCCGGGCGTAAGCCGCGCGTGATGTTCACGGAGTCGGCGGGGCAGATCGCCGGGCAGGTGGGTCAGGTGGTGGCGCTGACCGATCCGGCGGAGTCGGACGAGTGGGTGGTGGTGCGGTTCGGCCGCGACGAGCTGCCGTTCGCGCCCGGTGATCTGCAGGTGGCGCCGAAGGGCGCGGCCGCGCGCAAGGCGGCTCCCCCGCCGCCCGCGCCACCGCCCCGGCCGGAGCCGGAGTTTGTGATCGACAAGCCGATCGTCGCCGCGCGGGGTGGACGGGCGGGTTCCTCGGGTGGTTCTTCAGGTGGCCCTCCGGGCAGTTCGTCAGGTGGTTCTTCAGGTGGTTCTTCAGGTGGCCCGTCGGATGGTTCGGTGAGTGGTTCGGTCGGTGGTTCCTCGGGTGGGAGTGGTGCGGCGGTGGCGGTGGGGTCGGGTTCCGGCGGTGGGCGGTCCGGTGGTTCGCGGGCGGGCGGCGACGGGGGTTCCCCGGGCGGAGAGCAGGGTGTTGCGGCGGCGGGGCGCGGTGGCCCGGCGGTGGACGGCGGGGCTGGCGGGAACGGGGCGGGTGCGCCGGCTCCTGCTCCGGCTCCGCGGAAGGCGCCGGCCCGGGTGGCCAAGCCGAAACCGCCGCCGGGGTTGACGGTGACGCTGGCCTACACCGACGGCGAGTGGACGGTGGCGGCGAATCAGGGCGCGAAGGCGCTGGCGAAGCCCTACGTGATCCGGCCGGCGGAGGCCATGCGGATGGTGTCGCTGGTCGACGTGCCGGGGGTGCAGGAGGCGGTGGAGCAGATCCTGGCGGCGGAGCGCGCGGAGGCGGAGCAGCAGGCGGAACGGCTGCGGGCGGAGCTGGCGGAGATAGAGGCGCGGCTGCAGGAGTTACGCGACGCGGGCTGACGGCGGCGGGCGCGACGGACTGCGGCGCGGGGAGACTGCGACCCGGGCGCGGCGGCGCGGGAGACTGCAGCGTGACGGACTGCGGGAGACTGCAGCGTGACGGACTGCGACACGGGCGCGGCGGACTGCGGCGTGACGGCTGTGGCATGGGCGCGGCGCACGGCGGTGCGGGATGTGGGAGTTCGGCCGGCTCGGGGTTCGGGGGTGGGACACCGGGAAGGGCCGGGCGTGCGATCATGGCGGACTTATGGATGCGTCGTGGCGGGTGCCTCGGGTGTGGCGGGTGCTTCTGCGGTTCTCGCGGGTGCTGGTGCCGTTGATCTGCCGGTTGCGGATCTCCGGTGAGGTGCCGGCGGAGCTGCGGCGGGGGCCGTTGATTCTGGCTGCCAACCATGTGAGCCCGGTCGATCCGATCCTCATGACGGCGGCGTGCAGCATCGCGGGGGTGGCGCCGCGGTTCATGGCGACCGGCGGGCTGTTCGATGCGCCGATCGCGGGATGGGCGATGCGGGCTTCCGGGCACCTGCGGGTCGACCGGTACACCGCGCGGGCGGCCGAGGCGCTGCCGACGGCGGCGGAGGCGTTGAAGGCCGGGTCGGTGGTGCTGGTGTACCCGGAGGGCCGGATCGGGCTGGACCCGTGGATGTGGCCCGAGCGCGGCAAGACCGGGGTGGCGCGGATGGCGGCCATGTCGGGTGCGCCGGTGATCCCCGTGGCGCAGTGGGGTTCGCATGCGGTGCTGCCGTACGCGTCGCCGACGGACATCGTGCGGTCGGTGCTCAGGGCGATGTGGCGGCGGCCGGTGGTGCAGATCCGCTTCGGTGAGCCGGTGGACCTGTCCGGGCTCACCGGTACGGCGGGGGCGCAGGCCATGCGGGCGACCGACCGGATCGTGCAGGCGATCGCGGACACGCTGGTGCCGTTGCGCGAGGACGAGCCGGAGCTTCCCCACTTCGTGGACACCACGCGGCCGGCGGACATGTCCCGGGTCCGCAAACGGCCGCGGGTCCGCTGACCGTCGGCCGTCCCCGGCTGGGAACGCGACCTGGCCGCCGGCGTCGACCCGCTGACCGTCCGCCGGACGCGCGGCTGCTCGTCGAACACCTCGCCACCTCCGGCCCGCTGACCGTCCGGCCGCTCCGGCACGGCTGTCCCGCGCGAGGCGCGGCCGAGAGGGGTGGTCGGGGCGGATGGGTCGGCGGCGGGCACGCGAGCGACGCCCTCAGTCGGGCGGCGGCGAGAGCTGCCCGCTCAGCGCGTGGCTGATCGGGCGAGGAGGGCGTCGATCAGGATCGTCGCGTTGTGGTGGGCGGCGGCCAGGATGTCGTCGTCCGTGAAGGTGTCCGGGCCGGCCGCCTCGACGGCCGCGTTGATGCTGAGCAGGGCCATCCGCAGGTGCAGGACGTCCGCCGGGGCCGGATTCGGCAGGAGGGCGGCGAGGGCGTCGACCAGGGTGCTCAGCGTGGTGCCGATGCGGTTGCCGTCCTGGGCCAGGGTGCGCACGAGCAGCGGGTTCGCCGACAGGAAGCGGATGCCGTGGAGCTTGTCGCCCGAGAACGACTCCACCCACCGCAGGACCGCCGTCCTGACCAGGTCCACGGTCGGGGGCTGGGACCGGATCCAGTCGAGGAGCCGGTCCGCCTCGTCGCCGCGCTGGGCGAACAGGGAGCGGACGATCTCCTCCTTGCCGGCGAAGTGGCCGGCGGTCCCGCTCGCCGGCCGGGTCTGAAAGAGCCCCCGCGCAAGCTCGGCCGTGGCGCCGGAGCCGGCAGGGCGGACGCCTCATCGGCCGGTAGCGCCGCCGGAGTCGGCAGGGCGGAGGCGCGGCGATCGATACGGCCATCGCCGCCGGCGGCGGGCGGATTCTCCAGCCGCAGCCGCCGGCCGTCTCGGAGTGGGCTCAGTCGGGGGTGCGGCGCTGGCGGAGGTAGGCCAGGACCGCTTCGCGGGTGGTGCGGACGCCGAACAGGGCGCGCGCCTCCGCGATCCGGCGGTTGGCCGTTCGCAGGGACAGGAACTCCGCCGCCGCGGCCGCGGCGATCGTGTCGCCGGCGGCCAGGCGGTCCAGCAGGGCCCGCTGCTCCGGTACGAGCTCAGCCACCGCCTCCCCCGCCTCGACGGGCACCGCATTCGGCCCGCCCGCGCCCAGCTGCACCGTCCCCAACCGGCTCAGGTCGTCGATCAGGGCGCGGCCCATGGTGCTGTCCGCGTCGCACACCGCGACGATGCCCGCCCCGCGCGCCGCGGCGAGGACGGCGAGTTGCAGGGTGTCGCGGTCGGTGATGCGCCCGTGCAGGACCAGGCGTTCCGTGGTGACGTCCCACGCGGAGCCGGTCAGCGCGAAACCCTCGCGGACGACCCAGCCGTCCCGGGCGAGGCGCCGCACGACGGTGTCGGCCTCGGAACCGGAGGCGACGACGTGGCGGGGAGCGTCGGGCTGCCGCGTCACCGGCCCTCCTCATCCTCGTGCCGCCCGGAGAGCCCCGGCCGCCCGGAGAGCCCCGGCCGCCCGGCCGCGCCGGAAGAACCGGAGGCGCCGGAGGAATGGGGAAAGCCAGGAGATGCCGGAGAGCCGGACCCGCCGAGCGGGCCGTACCCCGCGGGGCCGTACGTCGGAGGGCCGGGCGGGCCGTCGGCGGCTTCCAGCTGGGTGAGGGCGAGCGCTGCTGCTTCCGTACGGGTGCGGGCTCCGAGTTTTCTCATCCCTGCCCTGATGTGCGTGTCGACCGTCTCCGCCGAGATGCCCAGTTGGCCCGCGATGCGCCGGGTCGGTTCGCCCGCCGCGACCAGGCGCAGGACGTCGGTCTCGCGGCGGGTGAGGTTGCTGCCGGAGCGGGGGCTGCGGGTGTCGCGGTGCACGTGGTGGCGGCGCAGGCCGCGGCGGGCCCGGCCGGCGAGGACGACCAGGCCGGCGTCGTCGGCGAGGTGTTCGGCCTGGAGCAGGGCGGTGACCGCGCGCTGCGGGTCGGTGTCGTGCAGGCCGGCGGCGAGCAGGCAGCGGATCTGTTCGCGGCGGGCGGTGCCGGTCCAGGCCTCGGCGGCGGCGGTGAAGCCGGTGCCGGTCGCCCAGGCGGTCAGCGTACGGCGGGCGGCGGCCGGCAGCCCGGCCGGGATCGGCGGCGCGGCGTCGTCGATGTCGAACGCCGACGCGTACGCCGAACGGGCCCCGGCGCCGGAGTCGTACGCGGCCCAGCGGGCGGTGATGTGGTGCAGGCCGGTGAGCAGCCCGGTGGTGGCGAGGTCGAGGGGCTGGGCGGCCCGGTCGGGTTGCCCGTCGAGCCATGCCGCTTCCCGGGCGACCCACGCGGTGGCGGGGTGGGTGTCGGGGGCCGCGAGCCGGCCCCGGGCGGCGGCGAGCAGGCCGGTGTCCGCCTCGACCAGGGCGGTCGCCGCGGTCGCGTACGCGCGGGCGTCCGCGGGCAGTGCCCGGTCGGCGAGGTCACCGCTGCGCCGCACCGCGTCATCGGCAGCGGCGCCCGGAAGCCCGGCAGCGCCGGGGAGGGCGGCGGCGGATCCCGGAAGATCGGCCGGGGCGTCCCGGAGGCGGGCGGCGGGGCCCGCAACGGCGGCGGTGGAGCCCAGGCCCTGCAGGACGTCGGCCCAGCCGGCGACCGCGAGGAAGCGGGTCTGCCAGCTGTATGCCAGGTCCGCCTCGCACGCCACCGCCGCCTTGCGGGCCGTGTCCGCCGCGTCGGCGAGGCGTCCGTCGGCGGCGAGGTGTTCGACGAGCAGCCACGCGCTCCAGCGGCCGGTCAGCGGGTCGACCCCGTCGGCGGCCGCGGCGGCCAGGTCGCGTTCCCAGCCGGGGACGCGGTGGGCGGCGCGGACGGCGGCGAGCGCGGCCGCCACGCCCGGCGACGGGGCCGGGTGACGGGCGGCGATCTTCTCCGCCGTGTCGAGGGCGCCGGCGGGATCGGTGGCCAGGTCGGCGAGGAGCAGGATGCGGTCGCGGGCCGCGACGACCGTGGCGCCGGCGGCGTCGGGAACCGGCAGCACCGCGGCGCGCGCGGCGGCCGGGTCGCCGGCCTGTAGCAACGCCTCTCCCCTCAGCACGTCGGCCTCGACACCGAGCGGCGCGCCGACCGCCGAGCGTTCGCCGGCCGAGGAGGCGCCGGATCGGGGGGTGCCGGCCGTGAGGACGCGGGCGGCGGCGTGCGGGCGTCCGACGGCGAGCAGCGCGTCGGCCGCCGCTATCCGTACCCGTGGCGCCGGGGCCGCGCCCGGCAGCGAGCAGGCGAACAGCAGCAGATCGGCCCGCTCACCCCCGGCGGTGCGGTCGGCCGCCGTCAGGGCCTTCCGGTACGCCTGCTGATCCTCCCCCGCGGCGGCGAGGTGCCGGGCGGCCTCGGCGTCGGGGGTGACGGTGGCCAGCGCCCGGTGCAGGTCGGCGCGGGCGTCCGCGTCGAGCAGCCCGGCCGCGGTCTCCGCGATGTACGCCGATACCGGCACGACCGAGTCCCCGTCGGCGCGGACGAGGCCGGCCCGGTGCAGGGCGTCGGCGCCGGCACCCAGCAGCGTGGGCGGCGCCGGGCGGCCGAGCAGGCCCAGCGCCGCCAGCGCCGTGCGGGCGGGGCGCGGCAGGTCGGCGAGGGCGGTGGCGATCGCGTACGCGACCTGGTCGACGTCGGTGTCGGGGGCGCCGCGGCCGGCGCCGGCCTGGCGGGCGAGGGCGGTCACGGCCAGGGGGTTGCCGCCGGCGCGCGCGACCACGGCGGCCAGGGTGGCGTCGTCGAGCTGCCCGGCGGTGCGGCGGGCCAGGTCCGCGGCGGCCTGCGGGTCGAGCGGGGCGATGTCGAGCCAGGCCGTCGCGGCGTCGCGCAGGGCGGTCACCGTGGCGTCGGGGAGCCGGTGCGGCGTGCGGAGCGCGGCTACCACCCGTACGCGGGCGGCAAGGTGCGGCAGGGCAGCGAGGGTGGCCGGATCGGCGTACTGGAGATCGTCGAGGACGAGCAACCCGGCGCGGACGCGGGAGCGGACCGCCTCGGCCAGCAGGGGGACGTCGTGGGCGGGGAGCCGGGCCTTGACCGCCCGGGACAGGGCGAGCGCGGGCACCGCCGCGAGCATGGCCAGCCCGCCGCCGGTGTGGGCGGGGCCGGTGACCGTCGCGGTGATGCGCCGCAGCAGCGTGGTGCGCCCGGCGCCCGGCGCTCCGGTGAGCACGACGAGGCCCGGGCGGCGCAGGTGCGCGGCGGCCAGCCCGGCCAGGTCCTGCTGTGACACGCACGCCCCCATCCCGCTGCGCCCCCTGCAGCGTCCCTTGGCACGAACACGGGATCCTGCCGCGACCCCTGGTCCGTAGTCTGTGCTGCGGCAGGCGATTCCGCCCTGCCCAGTGAAGGGAAGGGCAGCCACCTTGTCTGCGTCGACCGCCGCGGTCTGCACATTCTCGCCGAATGTGTGCTCGGCTGACGAGTCATGACCGTCGGCCCGCTGTCCGACCGGGTAGCCACTCTCTGTGACGAGATCGTGGCCGGGATCGGTCCGGAAGCCGCTGGCCAGGTGCAACAGGTCCGGGAGAGGCTCGCCGAGCCGCTACGCGTCGCTATCGCGGGACGATTGAAAGCCGGAAAGTCGACACTCGTCAACGCACTGATCGGGCGCCGGGTGGCGCCGACGGCCGTCGGCGAGTGCACGCGGGTGGTCACCCGGTTCCGGTACGGGCCGGCCGACCGGGTCGACGTGGTACGCCGCGACGGCACCCGCGCGAGCCTGCCGCTGGGCGAGGACGGGATGATCCCGCAGCGCCTGGGCGTACCGGCGGGGCGGGTCGCGTACGTGGACGTGACGCTGACCAGTGAGAAGCTGCGGGACCTGACGGTGGTCGACACGCCGGGCCTGGCGTCGACCGACACCCGCGTGTCGGCGCGCGCCCGGGCCGAGCTGGGCGAGCCGACCGCACCGTTCGACGCCGACATCGACGAGGACTCCGCGTCCGAGGTCGCCGCCGCCGAGGCGGTCGTGTACGTGTTCACCCAGGCGGTGCGCGCCGACGACGTCCGGGCCCTGGAGGCGTTCCGGGCGGCGTCGGCGCGGCTGGCCAGCAGCCCGATCAACGCGCTGGGGGTGTTCGGCAAGGTCGACACCCTGGTCGGCGGCGCGGCGGATCCGTGGCCGGTCGCCGGTCCCCTCGCCGAGCAGCAGGCCGCGCTTCTCGCTCGTACGGTGTCCGAGGTCGTGCCCGTCGTGGGGTTGCTCGCCGAGACCGGGGAGGCGGGGCGGCTCACCGCGGCCGACTGCACCGCCCTGAAGGAACTCGCTCGATTGCCGGCCGGCCAGTTGCAGGTGCTGCTCGCCTCCGTCGACCTGTTCCGGACCCGGCCCGCCCCGGTCAGCCCCGAGCGTCGCGAGCGGTTGCTGACCCTGCTCGACCTGTACGGCGTCGGCTTCGCCCTGGCCCAGCTCGGCGCCGAACCGCAGCTGGGCACCGGGGAACTGGTGCGGCGGCTGGTGGCGGCCTCCGGCTTCCCGCGGCTGCGGCACACGCTGGAGCAGACACTGCGCTGGCGCGCCGACGCGATCAAGGCGGGCTGGGCGTTGTCGCGCCTGGAACGCCTCGCCGGGCACACCGGCGACCGCGACGACCGGGAGACGCTGCGCGCCGCCACCGAACGGCTGCTGCGCGAGCCCGCCTACCACCGGCTGCGGCTGCTGGAGGTGGCGCAGCGCGTCGCTACCGGCAAGGTGGCGCTGCCGGTGGCCTGGGAACAGGAACTGACCCGGCTGGCGACCTCCGACGACGCCCGCTACGTGCTGCGCCTGCCCCGGGCGGACGCCGCCGAGCTGGCCGCCGCCGCGGTCGAGGCGGCGAACCGCTGGCGGGTGTACGCGGTCGCCGGCGCGGGTCCCGCCCAGTCGCGGGTGGCGCAGGTCGCGCACCGCGGCTTCCACCTGCTGGCCCAGGCCATCCGGCAGCAGGAGGCGCGGCGGTGAGCGGGTCCCGGGAGCTCGCGCAGAGCCTCGATGCCGCCGTGCGGGACGCCCTGGCCGCCGTCCGGGCCGCCGACGCCGACGCGGGCGCCGAGCTGGCCGAGCTGCGCCGGCGTCGGCTGACCCGGCCGTCCGTGGTGCTCGTCGGCGAGACGAAACGCGGCAAGAGTTCGCTGGTCAACGCCCTGCTCGGGGTGCCGGGCCTGTCCCCCGTCGACGCCGCGGTCGCCACCGCCGCGTACCTGCATTTCACCGCCGGGGCCACGGCCGGCGCCGCCGCGTACGTGCCCGGCCTCGCCGAACCGGTCGACCTCGACCTGAGCCTGCTCGGCGCGTGGGCCACCGGCCGCGGCGGCCCGGACGGCGGTCGCGCGCCGCGGCGCATCGAGATCACCCACCCGGCGCCGCTGTTGCAGTACGTCAGCCTGCTCGACACGCCCGGCGTCGGCGGCCTCGACCCGGCGCACACCGCCGTCGCGCTGGACGCCGTCGAGCGGGCCACCGCACTGCTGTTCGTCGCCGACGCGTCCGCGCCGCTGTCGCAGCCCGAGCTGGAGTTCCTGGTGTCGGCCAGCGAACGCGTCGACACGGTGGTGTTCGCGCTGACCAAGGTGGACGCGTACCCGGGCTGGCGGCGCATCGCCGAGGACAACCGGGCGCTGCTGCGGGCGCGGGCGCCGCGGTTCGCCGACGCGCCGTGGTTCCCGGTGTCGGCGCGGCTGGCGGAGCTGGCCCTGGCCGTACCGGCCGGGGAGCAGGCCGCGCTCGTCGACGCCTCGCACATCGCCGAGCTGCAGCACGCGCTGGTCGAGCTCGCCGGGCGCGGCCACCAGCTGCAGCTGGCGAACGTCCTGCGCTCGGCGCGCGGCGAGCTGGCCCGCCTGGAACAGGCCGCCCAGGCGCGGGTCCAGGCGGCGGAGGCGGATCCGGCCGAGACCGCCCGCGTACGCGCGGAGCGAAGCGCCCTGGCCGCCCGCAAGCGCACCGAGTCGCGGCAGTGGGCCCTGCTGCTGAGCACCGAGACGCAGCGTGCCCGGGTGGAGACCGTGGGCCTGCTGCGTACCCGCATCGCGGCGTTGCAGGCCGACGTGACGGCCCGCATCGAGCAGCTGCGCGGCGACGGCCTGGCGGCGCTGCCCGACCAGGTCGACACGGAGCTGGAAGCGGTGGCCGTACGCCTCTCCGACGACCTGCGGGCCACGTTCCGGCAGGTCGGCGAGCGGGTCCTGGCGCAGGTGTTCGACGACGAGGAGCTGGCCGGGGTGCTGGACCGGCTCAACGCCACCCTGCGCCACGCCCTCGCCGCCGGCCCGCCGCGCGACGGCTCCGGCGACAACCTGCTCATCGCCATGTCGGCGGGCGGCATCGCGTTCATGGCCGGCCGCGGCGCGATCTTCGGCGCGTCGGTGTTCGGCGTCGGCGGGGCTGTCGCCGGCGGGCTGCTGATCCCCGTCGCCGGGCTGGGGCTCGGCCTGGCCGCCGGCGGGTACGTGCTCTACCGCCGCCGGGTGCAGACCGACCGGCAGCAGGCCCGGGCCTGGCTGCGCGACGTGCTGAGCGAGGCCCGCGCGGCGCTGCAGGACGAGATCTCCTACCGCTTCACCGATCTTCAGTACGCCCTCAGCGTCGCCGTCGACGACGCGGTCGAACGCCGCCTGCGGGAGCTGGACGAGCACATCGCCGAGATCGACGCGGCCGCCGCCGAGGACGCCGCCGGGCGCGCGCGGCGCCGCTCCCGAGCCACGGCGGAGCTTCAGCAGCTGCGAGCCCAGCTCAGGAACGCCGACGAGGTCCTCGACCGGGCGCGGGCGCTGGCGCCCGTACCCGCATCCATCGGTCAGGAGAACGCATGAGCGACGAGTACGGCTGGCCGGACTTCCACGACCCCGGCGGCCACGACGACCCGGGTCACCACGACGACCCCGGCGCCGGCCACGAGGAGCCGCTGCCGGAGGCGGACCCGTTCCATCTCCAGGACGATCTGTTCGCCCACCACGACGATCTTCCCAGGGAACTCCCCGACGATCCCGGCCCCGGCGCCGACGACGACCCCGGCTGGGACGATCACGCCGAGCCGGGCACCGGGTACGACGACGTCGCGGTGCACGAGGTCGTCGACGTCACCGACGGGCACGGGATGGGCCCGATCGGCGCCGACCCCGACGCGGTCGAGGTGGCCGGCGACCCGGTCGGCCTGTTCCCGCCGGTCGTCGACGTGGGTCCGCTGCCCGAACCGGTCGACGGGTTCCCGTGGATCGACACCGGCAGCCTCGGCCTGACCGACCTGCACACCGCCGGGGCCGGGGCCGTCCCCGTCGACCCGCAGGAGCTGGCGGCGTACGCGGCCGAGGACCTGCCGCCGGGCGTCGACCCGTGGGCGGCGCTCGCCGGCTCCGAGGACCCGGCCACCGGCGCACTCGCCCGTTGGTGGAGCGAGCACGGCTGACATGATCTGCCACCATGACCGTCAGCACCCCGCGTGAACGCACCGGCTGGTACTTCTACGACTGGGCCAACTCGGCGTTCTCCACCACCGTCATCACGGTGTTCCTGGGCCCGTTCCTGACCTCGGTCACCGAGCAGGCCGCCGGGTGCGCGCTCGGCGCCGAGGAGTGCCACGGACGGGTGTATCCGCTGGGCATCGGCATCGCCGCGGGCTCGTACTTCCCGTACCTGGTGTCGCTGTCGGTCCTGCTCACCGTCTTCGTGCTGCCGGTGATGGGCGCGGTCGCCGACCGGGCCCCGCGCAAGAAGCCGCTGCTGGCGGGGGCCGCGTTCGTCGGCGCCGGCGCCACCGTGGCGATGGCGTTCGTGACCGGGGAACGCTACCTGCTCGGCGGGGCGTTGTTCATCGTCGCCAACGTCGCGTTCGGCGCGTCGGTCGTGGTCTACAACTCGTTCCTGCCGCGCCTGGCCGGCCCCGACGAACGCGACAAGGTGTCCAGCCGCGGGTGGGCGCTGGGCTACCTCGGCGGCGGTGTGCTGCTGCTGCTCAACCTGGTCGTGGTCACGGTCCTCAGCGTCGACGGCGACGACGCCCGTACGCTGGACCTGGCCCGCTGGTGCATCGTGTCGGCGGGCGTGTGGTGGGCGGCGTTCACCCTGATCCCGCTGCGCTGGCTGCGCGAGCACCCCACCGCGGTCACCGGCCCGCGCGGCAACGTGCTCACCGACGGGTTCCGGCAGCTCGGGCACACGTTGCGCAGCTTGAAGGCGTACCCACTGACGTTGTTCTTCCTGGTCGCCTACCTCGTCTACAACGACGGCATCCAGACCGTGATCGCCCTCGCCAGCCAGTTCGGCACCGAGGAACTGAACCTGGAACAGTCGACCCTGATCATCACGATCCTCATCGTGCAGTTCCTGGCGTTCGGCGGCGCGCTGCTGCTCGGCGCGCTGGCCGCCCGCATCGGCGCCCGCCGTACGGTGCTGATCGCCCTGGCCCTGTGGCTGGTGGTCATCCTGGTCGCGTTCTGGCTCCCGAAGGGCGAGCCGGTGCCGTTCATGCTGCTGGGTGTCGGCATCGGCCTGGTCATGGGCGGCAGCCAGGCGCTGAGCCGGTCGCTGTTCAGCCAGCTGATCCCGGAGGGCCGCGAGGGCGAGTACTACGGCTTCTACGAGATCAGCGACAAGGGCACCAGCTGGCTCGGCCCGCTCGCGTTCGGCCTGGTCTTCCAGCTGACGAACAGCTACCGCATCGGCATCGTGTCGCTCGTGGTCTTCTTCGTCGCGGGTGGCATCCTGCTGGCAATGGTCCCGATGCGCCGCGCCATCGTCGCAGCCGGCAACACTCCGCCGCGGCTCCTCTGACCCCGCTCCTCCTCCTGTATCCCTGCTCCTGACTCCTGACTCCTGACTCCTGACTCCTGACTCCTAGACGAGTAGTTCCGATATCCCGGTCAGTGGTCGTAGGCGATCAGTGACCGGGTGACGGGTGCGCCGGTCTTGTTGTTGTGCCAGATCGCTGC